>CAVTRX010000001.1:0-3007500 GCA_963737305.1 uncultured Actinomycetota bacterium
GTTATGTATACTGCTTCAACTTAGTTACGTATTGCTGTGCAGCCCGAAGCCGACGGGGACAGCACGGCCGGCGAGGCTCGGCTGGGGGACGACGACGGCGGTGACGGCCGGGAGGACGGCGGCCAGGCCGACGATGCGGCCGGCACTAACGTCGGCGCCGGTGGGGGCGGGACGCGGGCTGCGGCGAAGAAGCGGTCGGGGTGCCGTTGCTGCGCTTCAGCCTCCCGCGCAGCCCGGATGTGATCGCCATGTTCCTGCGCACCCGGGTGTTGCGGCGCGACTCCGAGGTGTGGCTGGCCGGGTTGAACGCGCTGCGGGTGTGGGTGGGAGAGCGCGGGGACGCGCGGGTGCCACTGGACGGCACGGTCGACACCGGCGGCGGGGAGTCCTACCCGCTGGGGGCGTGGATCAGCGAACAGCGAAGGTCCTTCAACGCCGGCACCCTCAAGCCGTGGCGCGTCGAGCTGCTGAACGAGTTGGGGATGGTGTGGTCGGTCGCCGATAGTCGGTTCCTGAGTGCCTGTTTTCGATCCAGGGTTTTGTGTAGCTTTGGGTCCTAGCCTGGGCTGGTGTCCGAGGAGACCAGACGGGCGAGTGAGCGGGTGTGCGAGAGCTGCGGTGACCGGCTGAGGCCGGAGTCACGGCCGTGGGCGAGGTTCTGCTCGACAGCGTGTCGTGCCAGGCAGTGGCGGTGGACCGCCGGCTGCGGAAGCGGGTGGCGGCCGAGCTGGGCGGCGCCGGCCGGGCCGAGTGCCCGGAGTGCGGGGCGAGCGTGGGTGGCCGGGGTGGACCGGCGTTCGAACGCCGTCTACTGCTCGCGGAGGTGCTTGACGAGGGCCTGGAGGGCCCGGAAGGAATCGTTCGGCTGAACGGTCACAGTGACCGATCGCCGAACGCATCCGGATGCCATTTCGATCAGAACCGGTCAATTGCGGTCATTCGTTGTGATCTTCGGATTGTCGGTCTGACTCTCGATCGCAGAAGCGGGCCGCCCATCGCCGCGGTCAAATGCCGTGCCCGGCCCGCGGGTTGGTGGTGAAGGCCATGCCCGAGGAGATCGCCGAGAAGATCGGCAGCGTCAGCGCGGACCGCTACGCGGAGATCGTCGCCGAGCTGCGGAAGCTGGTGGAGACGGCCAGCCGCATCCAGTTCACGATCGGTGACTACGCTCTGGAGGTTGAGCCGATGCGGGAGCACGGGGGCTCCGCGTCGGCGGAGGAGCTGTTCACCGTCCGGGACTCACTGTTCCGGTTGGCGGAGGACATCGGGATCTCCTACGCCATGGTGGACAAGGCCCGCTGGACGGCGTCGCGGTGGCCGAAGGACCGCCGGGTCGCGGGGGTGTCCTTCACCGTCCACTGCACGCTGGCCGGCATCACGGACGAGGCGGAGCGGTTCGCCACGATCCTCACCCCGCCCGAGGGCAGGAGCCGGTGGACGCCGGACGAGGCGAACCGGCGGGTCGGCCGGCAGGTCGTCAAGCCGGTCACCCCGAAGGAGAAGATCCGCGCGATCCACACCCTGGCCCAGGACGAGGAGGTCGCCGTGGCGGTGACCGGCGATCTGCTGCGGCGGCCGTCGGTGGTCGCGCAGGTCGCGGATGAGGACAAGGTTCGCGCGGTCACCGAGCTGGCCCGCACCGATCAGGTCGCCGTCGCGGTCGCCCCGGACCTCCTGCGGCGTCCGCGGTCGTCGCCCAGGTCGCGCCAGCCGACAAGGTCCGCGCGGTCCAGGAGCTGACCCGTGACGAGTCGGTGGCCGCCGAGGTGACCACCGGCCTGCTGCGGCGCCCGGACGTCGCGTTCCAGTGCGATGTCGGACGACACCGCCCGTCACCAGGTCAACCGCGCGCAGGTCGACCGGGGCCGGCAGGCCCGCGAGATGTTCGAGGACACCAGCCCGGTCGCCCCGGCGATCCGGAAGATCGACCGGTCGGTGGAGTTCCTGGACCTGGTCACCGCCTGCCACGCGTTCGTCGCCGCGGCCGGCCGGGTCGTTCCCGGTATGCGCGACCGGCAGCTCGGCGACGACGAACGGACCATCGTCCACGAGAACGTCGCCCGGGTCCGCGCGACGCTCGACTGGATCGAGACGGCGGTCGACACCGGGCAGGTCGACGTCGACGGCGAGCTGGCCCGCATGCTGCAAGGCGGCGAGTGACCGATGCCCCGCGCGTCCGAGCGCAGATCGCCGGCCGCCCAGCGACACGCCGACACCGTCCGCTTCGTGCTCTTTGAGGCCCGCCCGGCCGGTCTGACCTTCCAGCAGTTGGTCAGGTCCAGTGAGCTGTCGCCCTGCCAGGCCCGATCGGGCCTGGCCTGCCTGCGGGACACCATCACCGAACGCGGCTGGCCCCCGCTGATCTGGACCCGGCCGGACGGCTACCGGTTCTGTTCCGACCCGGTCGAGCTCCAGGCATACGAGGTGTCGATCATCCGGGAAAAGCTGACGGAGATTCGCCGCTTTATTACCGGTGTCGTTGCCCCGCACGCCGCCCTCCAGCCGAAGGGCCGGTGGGTCAAGCACCTGAACAACCAGCTCACCTCGGTGGAGTCCACCCTCGACGTCATCGCCGACTACGTCGACGCCTGACCGCCGGGGCCGGCCGCGAACGCGGCCGGCCCCGGCCCGTTCGTGAAGGGGGACACGATGCCCCGGTGGCGGTGCTACCCCTCCGACACCCACGACGACGAGTGGGCCCTGATCGAACCGCTGCTGCCGGTCCCGGCCTGCGACACCCCGGCCGGCGGGCGGCCGGAGAAGCACCCGCGGCGCGAGATCGTGGACGCGATCCGCTACGTGGTCGATACCGGCTGCAAGTGGCGGGCCCTGCCGAAGGATTTCCCGCCCTGGCGGACCTGCTACGGCTTCATGGCCCGCTGGGCGGCGGCCGGCGTTGTCGGCCAGATCCGCGACGAGCTCCGCAAGCGCATCCGCCGAGACATGGGCCGGGCCCCGGGGGCGGTCGCCACCGTCATCGACTCCCAGTCGGTCAAGGCTGCCGACACCGTCGGACGGGACTCGCGCGGCTACGACGGCGCGAAGAAGATCAACGGCCGCAAGCGCCACCTGGTGGTCGACACCAAGGGCCTACCGCTGTTCGTCATGGTCACCCCAGCCGACATGACCGACCGGGAGGCGGCGAAAGAAGTGCTGTTCCGGCTGCGGCTGATGCACCCGGAGATCACGATCGCCTGGGCGGACTCCGGCTACGCCGGACAGCTCGTGACCTGGGCGAAGAAGTACCTCGGACTGACCCTCAAGACGGTCAGCCGGCCGAAGAACACCCCGGGGTTCGTCATCCTGCCTCGACGCTGGGTTGTCGAACGGTCGATTGCCTGGATCATGCACGCCCGCCGACACGCACGCGACTACGAGCGGCTGATCCAACACTCCGAGTCGCTGATCACCTGGGCGGCGATCACCCTCATGACCAGGCGCATCGCCCAGCGCCAGTCCCGGCGGGCCGGTCAGCCAGCCTCCAGCGAAGCCGCCCGGGACTGATCGTTTTCAACCTGCCGGTCGTCGGGTTGGCCCTCGTTCGGCCGAAACAACCACCTGCTCCCACCTTCCCAGCGGCAGCCGGGGAGGGCCAGCGTCAAGCAGGCTTCTTCGTGGTGGTGAGGGCGTAGGAGAGCAGGGCCTCGTGAAGGGCCCAGCCAGCTTCGGAGACGTCGAGCCAGCGCGGGCGGCTGGCGACCAGCTCGGCGGCGATGGCTCGTGCGGGTGGCCGGAGCCCGGCGGCTTCCTTGGTGTCACCGTGGTCACGGGCGGCGCGCAGGTTCTCGAACACGGTCGTCTCGCCCGAGGTCAGGACGGCGTCCTCCTCGTTGAGGGCGAGGAATGGCGCCAGGCACGTCAGAACTGCGGTCTCCGCCTCCAGTACCTCCAGGCTCTCGCCCGCGCGGTGCTCGGGGTCGCTCATCGCCTCCCAAGGAACGCCGGTTCCGGGAATCTGCCGTAGGGCGCGGGCACGGGCCCGGTCCCGGGCGACGTGCGCGGCGGTCTCGAAGCGGTCAGCGCCGCCTTCGCGGATCAGGCGCTCCAGAAGGTCGGCGTGCCGGTCGGCGACGTCGGCCTGACGGTGCGGGTCGGGCACCAACTGGTCTTGCAGCAGCCGGTGAGAGGCGCGTTCGGTGAGCAGAAGCGCGGTCAGGGTGGTGTGCCGGAGCAGGTGTCGGCTGACCGGCTGGGCGGATCCATACCAGGAGTCAGTCTCGGCGGTGTGCTCCAGCAGCCAGTGGTCAAGGCGCCCGGCGGCCGACTCTGGGTCGGACGCGGGGTAGGGGATGCGCGTGTCGTCGGCGGTGCCGTCGGACCGGACGGTCTCCGGCTCGTCCAACGGCGTCCGCCACTGCCCGACCTGGTCGGCGAACTTACGGTGCGCGGACTGACGGGTGACCGGCCCGAGAGCGTCGCCGATGTCGTCCCAGGATGTGCCGCGCTCGCGCTCGTAGACCACGGCCCAGCGCAACGCATCCTCAGCGTCGAGCAGCAGCTGGCGGGCGTGCTCGATGAACTCTCCGGGCTCGGCGTGCTGGTCGGCGCGCGGCGAGATCCCGCTGAGCGCGCCCTCGGCGACGTCCTTGTAGGCGTGGGAGAGCATCAGCCGGGCCAGGCCCTGCTCGTTGTACGGGTGCGGGGGGTCGTGCGGTCCCGCTGGCGCTGCGGTCGTGTCGGAAGCCATGCCTGTCATCATCTAGCTGACAGACACTATTTGTCAGCTAGATGATGACAATCCAGCCAGATGGGCGCCGTCCAAGTCCGCCAGACGCCCCAGGGTGTTCGCAAACAGGCACTCACCCCGACGGGGAGGTGTCTAAGAAGCTCCGGGCCCGGCTGAACAGGTGCGGTCCGGAAGACCGAGGGGCGCCTTGACCAGAACAATGAAGCCCATATCAACCTCCGGCTGACTGCGGCACTCGCGAGCCGGGTGGGCGGTCAAGGAGTGTCGCGAAGAAGTTGGCGAGCAGGGGTTGGGCGCGGTCGCGATCGCGAAGCTCGTCATGGCCGAACCGGAACACCTCGTAGCCGCGAAACTTCAGGGCACGGTCACCGGCCATGGTGGCGGCGTACTTCGCGCTGTCGGGCTCGGTACCGCCGTTCCGGGTGTAGTGCTGCATGCCGTCGACTTCCAGCACCACGCGCCGGTTTCCCGGGAGCAGCATAAGAAAGTCCATCCGCAGGTTCCGCATGGCGTGTTCGCCGCGTTCGCGGATGGTCTTGGGGTCCCAGTGCAGCCAGATCTCCGGCAGGAGGGCGGGCACTTCGTTCAAGCGGTCCCGGTTGGCGTGGTGGTAGTGCCAGAACAGGTTCTTCTGCCCCGGGGAGTTTGGTGGCAGGGAAGCCTCCATGCGGTTGTAGAGGTCCCGCGCCGTCTGCTCCTGATCAGGAATTTTCCGGGTTTCCTGCCACCAGGACAGGAGGTGCTTCCAGAGCAGTCCCTCTTTACCGACAGGGTGGTCGTAGACCAGCACCTTGTCGTCGCGTTCGGCTACCTCGATGTCGTTGTCGAGGGCGCTAGTGAAGCGGATGTCCGGCTTGCCCAGGGTGGCGAAGATAAGGTTGCGCGGGCGACGGGCGGTGCCGCGGCCGTACTGGACGAGCTGGAACTGAGGGTAACCGTCCGTCTCAGCGTGCTGGCTCAGCTGGGCGCCCGCAGGGCTCAGGTGCCGGTTGGCCAACTCGACGAAGCGGCGCTGTGAGGGCTCGTCCGGCAGGACAGCAGGGGATGCCAGGCCCTCGAGGAAGTGTCCGAAGCGGGGGTGCGGGGCTTCGAAGGCACCGAGCTGCTCGAATAAGTGCTCGGTTGTCCAGTCGTCCGGGAACCGGATTACGTGGCGTTCGATCTGGCTGCGCAGGCTGTTGGTCGTGGTGATCCATCCGCTGAGTGGATCGTTGTCCAGGTGCCATAGTAGGCTTAGCAGAGCCATGAAGCGGTCCGGGTAGCCGAGGTGGTCGGCTAGGTCGAAGTCTCTGGCCAGCTCGCGCCTGGTCCGGCTCGGGATCTGCACGTGGTGGCGGCCGAGCCACAGGGCATCTTGCAGCGCCATTCGTTCGGCCTGGTTCAGCTTCTCCTGCTCAAGAACCGCGTCGGCGACGTCTGGCAGGCGGTCGTCGGGGCAGGCGTTCAGGCTCGCCACCAGGCGCTCGTGCTTGGTGTTTCCCTCACTGGGCACGGGGAGGCCGAGGCGCTCGCACAGCGCCGGCAGTTCCTTCGCGGTGTAGCGCGTGTACAGCGTGAGGAGTACGCCGTCGATCAGCCTCCGCAGCAGCGCCATGTCCATCTGTTCCCCCTTCTCGCCAGGCTCACCCAGTACTGAGAACGAAACGCCGACCGCTGAAACCAGAAGCCGAGCATTACCCAGGGAGACGCGCCGCCGCTGGCCATTTTCCACCACTCAACGCGCCAACATCGGGGGGCCATGAGCGCGGGGGCCCGGCGAGGGGCAAAGTGTCACGGACGGATCGTCGGGGGCAGGGGGACGGACGACATGCACGGCTACGATCAGACGTTGGCGACACGGCTCGCGCGGCGCGCGGTGGAGGCCGTCGCGCCGGAGGAACTGCCGCAGTTCACCATGACGGCAGAGGCATTTCACCGCGCTCCCCCGCCACCGTGGTTCCTCTCCGAACGCCGCCCGGGCAGTTGCCGCGACCCCGGGCAGGGCCGCGGCATTGAACACGTCGACGCGTGAAATCCAACCCCCGTGGCCCCGTGTCTGAGGCCCCGCAATCTGCAACCCCGCGTTCAGACCCACAGCCAGACCGCCGACCCGGCCCCAAGACTGAAGCTCCTTATAGCGCTCTCATTGACTTTGAAACACAGTCGCAGTTCCTGAAACGCCCCTGGCCAGACGCCATACCCAAGGCATCACTCGACCTCCCGCCGTCCAAGTCCCCAGGTCAGAACAGTGTCGCTGCGCACCCGACAGCTTTCTCACTTCATGAAACAGTGCAGGTCAGAGACCACTCCAGAGACCATCCCGTTTCAAATTGCCTGAGACCACACAGCGCAGCGGGGCCGGCGCTTGGCGCTGCTGCAGACCGCGCTGCTGGAGCACGCGGCCCGGCACAACCTCAAAACCGTGATGACGTTCCACCAGCGGGTGGAGGAAGCCGCGGCGTTCGCGGAGAAGCTGTCGGAGACCGCCGCCGCGCTGTACTCCACCGAGGCGTCCGACGAGGACCTGACGAAGGCTGAGGCACTGCCGGCCTCGTCGATCGAGGCGGAGTTCTACGACCTGGAGGCCGGGCGTCACGTGCCGCCGGACCGGGTGTGGGCGGCGTGGCTGTGCGGCGACCACCTCGTCGCCGAACGCCGCGAGGTACTGCGGCAGTTCGCCAACGGCATCGACGCCGCCGGCCGCCGCGTCCACCGCGCCTTCCTCGCCAGCGTTCGCGTCCTCGGCGAAGGCGTCGACATCACCGGCGAACGCGGGGTCGAGGCGATCTGCTTCGCCGACACCCGCGGCTCCCAGGTCGAGATCGTCCAGAACATCGGCCGCGCACTCGGGTTGAACCGGGACGGTTCCACCAAGATCGCCCGCATCATCGTCCCCGTCTTCCTCCAGCCCGGCGAAGACCCCCAGGACATGGTCGCCTCCGCCAGCTTCAAGCCCCTCGTCGCCGTGCTCCAGGGGCTGCGCAGCCACGACGAGCGCTTGGTCGAACAGCTCGCCTCCCGCGCCCTGACCCGCAGCACCCAACAGCGCCGCACCCACGTCCAGCGCGACGAGGACGGGCGGATCGTCGGCGCCGCTGGAACGGGCGACGGCGAGGACCAGGACCAGGGCGACACCCAGGCCGCCGTCGACTCCGCCCTCCTGCACTTCTCCACCCCCCGCGACGCCGCCACCATCGCCGCCTTCCTGCGCACCCGCGTCTACCGCCCCGAATCACTCGTGTGGCTGGAGGGCTACCAGGCCCTGCTGCGCTGGCGCGCCGAGAACAAGATCACCGGCGTCTACGCCGTCCCCTACGACACCGAGACGACGGTGGGCGTCACCAAGGACTTCCCCCTCGGGCGGTGGGTCCACCAGCAGCGCAAGACGCTGCGGGCCGGGGAGATGGAACCGCGACGCAAGCAGCTCCTGGACGCGCCCGAGGCCGGCATGGTCTGGGAACCCGGCGAAGAAGCCTGGGAGAACAAGCTCTCCGCGCTCCGCTCCTACCGGCGCGCCACCGGACACCTCGCACCCCGCCAGGACGCCGTCTGGGGCGAAGGCGACGCGATGGTGCCCGTCGGCCAGCACATGGCCAACCTCCGGCGCAAAGGAGCGAAGAACGGCCTCGGCAAGGATCCCGAGCGGGCAGCGCAGCGCGCGGCGCAGCTGACCGAGATCGACCCGGACTGGAACTGCCCCTGGCCCCTGGACTGGCAGCGCCACTACCGCGTCCTGGCCGACCTCGTCGACGCCGACGGCTTCCTGCCCCACATCCAACCCGGCGTCATCTTCGACGGCGACGACATCGGCAAATGGCTCCAGCAGCAGTCCCAGCCGGCCACCTGGGCGCGCCTCCTGCCCGAGCAGCAGGAACGGCTGACCACGCTGGGCATCAAGCCGCTGCAGGCCCCGCCTCCCGCCCCCGCGGCCAGTCGCGGGGCGAAGGGGCCGAGCAAGGCGCAGCAGGCGTTCCAGCGGGGCCTGGAGGCCCTCACGCAGTGGGTGGAGCGAGAAGGCCCCCACCGACCGGTCCCGAGGGCCCACGGGGAGGAAATCGCGGTCGAGGGTGAGGCGGAGCCGGTGGTCGTAAAACTGGGTGTGTGGGTCTCCAACACCAAGAGCCGGCGGGACAAGCTCACCGCCGACCAGCTCGCCGCCCTCGCCAAGCTGGGCGTGGATTGGGCGTGACAGGCTGCCCGGCTCGTCGTTAAGCGGGGAGGTCAGCGAAGTGGAGGCCCCGGGGCGTCGCGACCCCCGGGGCCTTCGATTGCCTCCTGGCACTGGACGGCGGTGCAACACCTACTGCAACACGGGGCCCCTGACGGCTGTTGAGTCTGCCCGTGAGAACGCCCTCCGACGACACAGGCTGTTGGATAGCGTTCCTCCATGTACATGCAGATAGATCCCCTTGGTGCGTGGGAGAGGCTGCGGGCCAGTCGTTCCAGCCGACCGGGTAGAGCGAGCGGTGGGGCGCGGGCGAAGACGTACGCCACGGCTTTGGAGCAGGCGCAGCAGATGTTCAAGGCTGCCGAGGTCGTGGGGCCGCAGACCCGTCCCTTGCTGGTGTTCTATGGCCTGAGTCAGGCTGGCAGAGCGATCGCGGCCGCGGCCGTCGCCCTCAAGGGCGCGGACTGGAACCTGACCTCTCACGGCATCCATGCCTCGGGCTACCACCTGGACTTCGCCGACATCGAGATCCGCACGGATCCTGCTGGCAGTGCCGGCAGCTTCGTACGGCTCAGCGAGCTGCTGCGGTCACCGGTCTGGGGTAATGACACGGTCGTGCGGCTGGAGGAGGTCTGGGACACCCTCCCTGCGAACTTGCAGTACCCGCTGACCGGCCGGAAGCGGTTCACGCCCCTCTACGCCAGCGCGGACTCGATCGACGGCACTGACTTTCACCCACTGCTCACCCTGCACGTCGGCGACATCTTGGACCGCGTCGTAGACGACGGCAGTCGCGCGGCACTGGATGAATTCCTGCAGAGCTACCCCGGCACCGCCGGGTACGAGGAGTTCGCCCGTCGCCGGACGGGAGCTGATGCCGAGCCGGGCTACGTGCGTCACCACCCGGACGCCGGCTGGCTCTACATGCACTGGAAGATGCCCGCAGGGACAGGCACCAAAGAGGAGCGCCTGGAGCGCCTGTCCGCGTTGACCCGGAAGTATGCCGGGCATCGCTACTTCTTTCCCGCCGTAGCGGGCCTGCCAGGTGAACTCCACCCGCTGATGGCGTGGTGGGCGGTGCTGTACGCGCTGTCGATGCTCGCCCGCTATCAGCCCGCCCAGTGGGCAAACCACATCAACGTGGACGGCAGCCGACACGCGGTGCCCATCGAGAAGATTCTGGAACGGGCCATGGAACACCTACCCGTCCTGATCGCGGACACCATCGAGGAAGTCGCCGCCTGGCCGTAGACGCCAAGCAGAGCTCACATCCGTGACTGGGTGTAAGCAACCACAGGATCTGATCAAAGGGTGTTGAGTCTAGTTACGCACAGCTACGCTGGAAGCTCTGTGCGCAAGGGGGGTTCATGCTGTTTGAGCAGCGGATGTATGCACACGTCAAGTTCCTTGAGTTGATGGCGGAGCTCTACGAGAACGAGTTCGAAGACTTCTTCCATCGGCTGATGTGTTTGCGCTACCCAGACTTCCTCGACGTGCGCACGGCTGGCAGCCTGGGTGACAGGTCGGCTGATGGCCTCAGCCTGCATTCGCGAAAGCTGTACGCCTGCTACGCACCACAGACCGTGAAGCCGGACAAGATCCGCAAGAAGTTCGACGGGGACCTCTCGGGGGCGCTCGCCAAGCGAAACGGCGAATTCGACACCTTTGTCTTCGTGCACAACGACAGGCGGGGTGTGCATCCGGAAGTCACATCTCTGCTGGCAAGCGCGCGGGACAGCATGCCTTCGCTGCGATTCGAGCAGATGGGCGCCCGGCGGCTGTGGCGCGAGTGCATGCAGCTTGATCAGATGGAGACCGAGGACGTCCTCCGCTGCGAGATCCCCATCAAGGACACGACTTTCGGCATCGGGATGGAGGACCTGGCGCCGTTGCTGAAGCAGCTGCAGAACATCCGCGCCGAGTCCAACCCTCTGGTGTCCCTGCCTGACGTGCCGGTGGAGAAGTTGGACTTCAACCGGATCGAAGGAGCGGATCGGGAGGACCTCCTCCGCGGCATGCGACAGAGCTACCTGGTAGACGCGTTCTACGCCGGAAGCCGGAGCGAGCTGGAGCACGACGAGGTCGCAGAGGGCTTCCGCCTGTACTACCAGCAGGTGCGTCGCGACTACAGCGACGCCGACGACGTTCTTTGGCAGCTCAAGATGTACTTCCTGGGGAACGCCCAGCCGCGACCGAAGGTGCTGCGCGCCGCCCTTGTTGTCCTGGCGCACTTCTTCGAACGATGCGACATCTTCGAGACGCCGCCCGCCGGCTGGCAGCCTGGCATCGGACTGACCGCATGATCACTCCGACAAAGGGAATCGCTCCTGACCGCTGCCTGCTCGCTGTCGGCGCGCAGGTTCTCCTCCAGCTCGATGAACCGCGGACCGTCAGTCAGACGTGGGCGAGGCTGAAAAGCTGGCGCGCTGATCAGGGACTGTAAATCGTTCGGTGTAACTCCCGAGCATGGAGGATGCACCGATGACCAGTGAGAACGTGACCGAGGCCGAGGCCGTCGAGCTGTTGGAGCCGCAGCCGGCGACGGCGGTGGACAACCGGCTGATCGACGAGTTGGTGTCCCGGGCTCAGGCCGAGGGCTTGCAACTGACAGGCGAAGGCGGTCTGCTCCAGCAACTGACGAAGCGGCTGCTGGAGTCCGCTCTGGAAGGCGAGATCACCGACCACCTCGGCTATGACAAGCACGATCCTGCCGGGAAGAACGGCGGCAACTCCCGCAACGGAACCCGCGCGAAGACCGTGTTGACCGATGTCGGGCCAGTGAAGGTATCCGTCCCCCGCGACAGGGAGTGCTCGTTCGAGCCGAAGATCGTCAAGAAGCGGCAGAAGCGCCTGACGGGCGTGGACGAGATGGTCATCTCGCTGTCCGCGAAGGGCTTGACCACTGGCGAGGTCCAGGCCCACCTCGCGGAGGTCTACGGCGCCGACGTCTCGCGCCAGACGATCTCCACGATCACCGACAAGGTCCTCGAGGGCATGGCCGAATGGCAGAACCGTCCCCTCGATCCGGTTTATCCGGTCGTGTTCATCGACGCGATTCACGTGAAGATCCGCGATGGGGCCGTGGCCAACCGACCCATCTACGTCGCCTTGGCCGTCACCGCGGAGGGCCGGCGGGAGATCCTGGGCCTGTGGGCCGGGGATGGCGGTGAGGGCGCCAAGCACTGGATGCACATTCTCACCGAGATCAAGAACCGTGGCGTGAACGACATCCTCATGCTCGTCTGCGACGGACTGAAGGGTCTGCCCGACGCGGTCGGGACCGTCTGGCCGCAGACGATCGTGCAGACCTGCGTGGTCCACCTGCTGCGGAACTCCTTCCGCTATGCCGCCCGCCAGGACTGGGACAAGATCGCCAAGATCCTCAGGCCCGTCTACACCGCCGCGACCGAGGAGGCCGCGCTCGAACGGTTCGCCGAATTCGCCGACGCCTGGGGAGGGAAGTATCCGGCGATCGTCAGGCTCTGGGAGAACGCGTGGGAGGAGTTCACTCCGTTCCTGCGGTTCGACACCGAGATCCGCCGCATCGTCTGCACGACCAACGCGATCGAGTCCGTGAACGCCCGTATCCGGCGGGCTGTCAAGGCCCGAGGCCACTTCCCCAACGAGACCGCCGCCCTGAAGTGCGTCTATATGGCGATCATGTCCCTCGACCCCACCGGCAAGGGACAAACCCGCTGGACCCTGCGCTGGAAGACCGCCCTGAACGCCTTCGACATCACCTTCGACGGCCGGCTCTCCGCAGCCCGTCAGTAACCCCAACCACCCCAGTTACACCGCTCGATTGACAGACCCGCTGATCAGGCCCATACCTCGCCGGTATCGTTCGAGTGGTTCGTTCTGGCCCTGGACATCCTCTTCGCCATGGGTGCGGTGGAGCTGGTCCAGGACGTTCTCGTCGCAAGGAGTACGGATGCTGCGCCGTCTGAGCGCTGACGACGCGCGGTTCAAGACGGTGGAGTTCTCGCCGGGACTGAACCTGCTGGTCGCGGACACCACCTCGTCGTCGGCTGAGACCGACAGCCGTAACAGCGCCGGCAAGTCCAGCGCGATCGAGCTCATCCACTTCCTGCTGGGGGCGAAATCCTCCGGGTCGCTGGCCACGAACAAGGCGCTGCGCCACATCACCTTCGGCCTCGCTATGGACTGGCCGTGGCAGGACAATCCGCTTGAGGTACGACGGCGCGGAGACAATCCCAAGGTCGTGTCGCTGAGCCGGGACGTATCCCGCGCGCCGGCCGACACGCTCTTCACGGACGTCCAGGACGTCGAGCTGTCCGTTGAGCAGTGGAATCGCGTCATCGAGCGGGACCTCTTCGGGCTGGAGGGTGACCATCCCGGAGTAAGTGGTCGCACGCTCCTGTCGTTCCTCATCCGCCGGGTCTCCGCTCACGGCTTCAACGAGCCGACCCGGACGTTTTCCCGACAGGCGGCCGCCGAGGCATCGTCGAATCTGTCCTACCTCCTCGGGCTGGACTGGCAGCTGGTCAACGGGTACCGCGAGCTCAATGCCCGCAAGGCGACGAGAGACCAGTTGAGGAAGGCCGTCAACGATCCCGTATGGGGTCGGATCGTCGGGTCCACGGCCGATCTGAGGGGCCAGATCACTCTCGCCGAAGCACAGGTCGAACGGCTGCGGACGCAGGTTGCCGCCTTCCAGGTCGTCCCCGAGTACGAGCGCCTCAAAGAGCGCGCAGACCAGGTGAGCCGCCGGATCAAGCAGCTCGCCCAAGACGACGTGATCGACCAGCACAACCTCGAAGAACTCCAGGGCGCGGTCACCGAGACCGCCGACGTCGAGGTGTCCTACCTCGAGCCGGCCTACCGCGAGCTCGGGGTCATCCTCAACGACCAGGTCCGGCGTCGCTTCGACGACGTCAAGGCGTTCCACCACTCCGTCGTACGCAATCGGCGCAGGTTCCTGGAGGAAGAGATCCAGGAACTCACCGGCCGCCTGGCCGCCCGGCGTCAGGAACGTGCCGACCTGGGCGAGGACCAGGCCCACCTCCTGCGCGAGCTGGCGGACGGTGGAGCGCTGGAAGCGCTGACCGCCCTGCAGACAGCCCTGGGCCGGGAGGAGGCCGCTCTCGGTGCTCTTCGCCACCGCTTCGACGCAGCGCAAGCCCTCGAAGCCAGCGCCCGCCAGATCACCGCCAAGAGCGTTGAACTGCAGCAGGCCGTCGACCTCGACCTCCGAGAGCGCCGCCAGCAGACAGACGAAGCGATCCTGCTGTTCTCCCGGTACGCCCAGCGCCTCTACGGCGAGGGCCGCGAAGCCTACCTTGCCATCGAGGCCGGCCGGACCAGCCTCAGCATCACGCCCCGCATCGACGCCGACGACAGCCGCGGCATCAACAACATGGTCATCTTCTGCTTCGACCTCACCCTGGCCGTCCTCGCACACCGCCACGAGCGCGGCCCCGACTTCCTCATCCACGACAGCCACCTCTACGACGGCGTCGATGAACGGCAGGTCGCACGAGCTCTCGCGCTCGCGGCCGAAGTCACGGAGGAAGAGCACATGCAGTACATCGTCACCCTCAACACCGACACCCTCAGCACCGCTGCCCAGCGCGGATTCGACCCCGAACCTCACATCCGTAGCCCCCGACTCACCGACGACGAAGAGGGCGGCCTCTTCGGCTTCCGCTTCAAAGCCGCAGGCAAGGCGTAGCGGGGCCGGTACCACCCCCATGCGCTGGTGGGTGGGGGGTGGGAGCAGTCCAGCGGACCTTGCGGGCATCGGGACGGGTCAATGCACCGCCTTCGTCGACGTCGGGAGCGGTGGCGTTGTCCACGTACGGGTCGTCGGCTCATGTGCGTGCCGCGCGCGGCCGAGGCGCAGTCGCAGGATCACGCCGGTTCTCCATCCGGCGGAGCTCTCCCGCCTCGCCCCGGGGCTCCGACCAGAAGAACGGCCCTGGGATACCGGCGACGTCTGTCGTGCCCCGCTCCGTCGGCTTGTCGCCGATGCTCAACCCAGAGGCTCGTAGCCTGCGTCAGCCAGCGCTGTCTGGAGAATGCGAAAACTGGCCGGCCGGGGCAGGGCGACGTGGGAGAACTGACGCGACGGACTGCACGTGTCGACCTGGTCGGCTGGCCGCTTCGAGAGGCGGACGTGGGACAGATAGAGCAGGGTTTGGAGCGCGCGTTGCGCACCCGGCCCGTTCCCTCAAGCACCGAGGCCCGCCTGCGTTTCCTGCTGGCAGCGCATCGGGGTTCCACCAGGCAGGTGGCCGCCGTGCTGGGGGTTTCGCAGCGCGCCGTGCAGCGGTGGGTGACGAAGAAGTCCGGAGCACGTCGTCCGCCGGGTCCGATGCAGGTCCGGGCGATCGAGGAAGCGGTCCTGGCTCGGTGGCAGCCCCGGGTACGGGCCCGTCGGCGTGCGCGGGCTGAGGCGGAGGGCTTCGTCTTCCATACCAGGGCGCGGTTCGGTTTCGCCGCACCGGCGGGGTCCTCGGACGATCCGCGGGTGCGGTGGATCACCCAGGATCTGCCGGGAGAGGTGGCTCGGGAGCTGTTCGCCGCCCGGGATGCCGGCGCGGGCGAGCAGCAGCAGACGGTGATCCTCGCCCGTGCGCTCGGGCACGCCTACTTCCGCGAATGGGGCCGCCGGGCCCACGGCCTGCACATCGCGTTCAGCGACGTCGAGTTCGCCGACTTCTCGATCGGCTGAGCCTGCCCCGTCGCGTCACCAGGTCAGGGTGTTCAGCGTCGTGAGGGCCTGACGCGACTGGTCGGCACCGCTTCGTACCGCTCGGCTTCCTGCCGCTCGCGCCAGTCCCACTCCACACGGCCGACCGGTGCTTTGCGGCGGGCTGCGGGCGGCTGGGGCGGGCGCAGCTTGGCCGTCTCCGCTACGCGCAGGAGGTGTGCACGGTCACCTGGCGCGGCGAGCAGTTCCTGGTCCTTGCCGGAGACGAACCGGGTGAAGCAGGCCGCCGCTCGCAGGAAGACGCTGGCCCAGGGTGGTACGGGGTGGGTAGCGCAGCCGTCGGTGTATCGGGCGCGGTCGTGGAGGGCGAGCGTGGCCGCGGCAGTGTCGTAGTCGCGAGGGCGAGCGGTAGCGAGTTGCTGGAGGGATGCTCCGGTGAACAGTGTGGCGGCGACGGCCGCTGCCAGGCGGGGATGTGCGGTCGCCGCGTGCAGTCGGTGGGCAACTCGCTGGGCGGTGTGCGCGGTGAGAGGCACGGGCGGTGGGCGGTGCCGCCAGATGATCGGAGGCGGGGTGCACGGGTCGGTGCAGGGGCGGGGGCTGTCGTAGGAGATGAGGCGTTCCAGTGCGGGCAGGGTGAGCCACGGACCGGTCGGCCCGGCGGGCTCGTCTGCGAGTGGGGGTTCGGCGGCAGGTATGCCGTAGTAGTGGTGGCGGGCTGCGTCGAGGTCGGTGGTGAGGGAGTAGTCGGCCGTCTGCAGGGCCTGGTGCAGGGCGGCGGGAAGGTGGGGGCGGTGGCAGACCAGGGTCAGGTGGATACCGGTGAGGGCACGCAGCTCCAGGAGGCGAATTGTGCGGCGGGTGGTGAGGCGGTGGGCGCGCAGGACGGTCAGCCGGGTCACGGGCAGGGCGGTCATCCAGGCGGCAGCGGCTTCCCAGGCGGGCTGACGCCCGGCGGGGAAGCGCCCGGTGAGCAGGGGCGGTTTGCCGAGGGCGGCGAGAAGGTCGTGGGCGAGGCCGGTCTCGCTGGTGGTGCCCGGGCCGGGGTGCAGCGTGATCCGGCCAGACAGCGGATGGTGGGCGGCCAGGGCGGTGTGGGTGTGGATGACGTCGTCATCGCGGTCGATAACCACGACGACGGACGGCGGCCTCGCGGCGAGAAACATGGCGGTGTGGTGGTCAGCCAAGGCGGCTGAAGGCCCAGCGCAGCAGTTCCTGATCCACGCGGGGACGGCCGGTGCGTGCCAGGGCAGTGCGGGTGTGGGCGGTCAGCTGGGCCCAGGCGCGGAAGTTGCCGTGTGCGGCGTGGCTGTCGGCGAACGTGATGTCGTCGGGGTCGGCGTCGGCCCAGACCGGGTGGAACAGCGGGATGACGTCGAGGACCTCGTCGGGGGTGAGGCGGGTGAAGTGCTGCCAGATGAAGATGCGGGAGGAGAGCATCGGTTCGCGGCGTAGCACGGTGTGGCAGCCCTCACCGCCGACGAAGATGATCGCCAGCTGGGTGGAGGGCTCGTCCCACAGGTAGCGGAAATACTCGAACGCCTCCCCGTTGAGCCACTGCGCCTCGTCGACGAGGAAGGTACGGGGGCGCTCGGCCAGAGCGGTCTTCAGCAGACGGTCGAATTCGCTGGGATGGCGCGGCGGCTCGCCGGCCAGGTCGAGCGCGGTGAACAACTCGTAGCGCACCGCTCGGGCGGTGGGACGAGCCCGGAAGGTGATCTTGCGGACGTCCTCGCCGGGTTCGAGTTCACGCAAGCAGGTGTTGACAGCGAGCGTCTTGCCGAAGCCGGCGCCGCCGTGGATACACATCATCGCGCGGGCGGCGACCGTATCGCCGATGTTCTCCCGCGCGGTGAGCAGGGCGCGGGTGGTGACCACGGAGGCGTCCGGCAGGTCGACGTACTGATAGGTCGCCGCGGTCACAAGGGGTCTCCGTCTTCGTCGGGGGTGGAAGGTGCGCCCCGCCCGGCCGGGCCGTCCGGGACTGCAGGGGCGGAGTCACGGCTGGACGGGAGCGGGGCGGGCCGGCCCGCCGTGGTCAGCGCAGCCAGGGAAGCAGGGGTGCGCCAGTCGGCCGGGGGTGCGGCGGGCGGGATGACGTCCGGCAGCGCAAGCTGCGACAGGCTGGTGCCGGCACTCCGGGCGAGTTCGGCGTCGGCCTGTGCACCGGTCAGTGCGCCGAGCCGTCGAGGGGGCTCGGCATGGGTGGCGGCGGCGTAGCGCTCGCGCTGGGAAGCTTCGAGGTCCTTCTTCAGGCGGCGGCTGCGGGCAGCCCGTGCCCGCCGTACAGCGCTGACCTGTTCCTCGGTGGCTTGGTCGGCCAGGTCCGCGGGACCGAGGTAGCGGCCGGTGGCCGCGTGATAGACCTCGATGCGGTGGTCATGGTGGGGCATGAAGCGGATCCGGACCTGGATCCCGGACTGACCGGTCATCCACGGCCCCACATAGTCACGTTTCCTGAAGCGGATACCGCGGGTCGTCAGCGTGCGGGTGCCGGCGTCCTCCAGGGTGAACGTCCACAGATCCGCCGCGGCCACGTCTCGTAGCGGGGTGGGATCGTCCTGCCACGCCTCAACCGGGGTCCTGCCCCGCAACGGCGCGGGCTGGTGTTCGGTGTTCCACCACCGTGTCCAGTCCAGCAGCCGGGCTGTGAAGTCCTCGAAGCCGAGCAGCACCTCGTCCTTCGGCCGGGAAGGGCGTTTGCCGGGGCGCGGCTGGCGGGCATAGCCGGGCAGCGCAACCAGGAACATGCTCTCCACCGCCCGGTTCAGACCCTCCACAGTGCCCTTGAGGTGCGGGGTGTAGGCGGGCAGGTCCTCCACCGTCACGTCCAGCAGATCGAAGGCGGCGGTCACCGTCCTGGACAGGAAGTCCTTGCCGCGGTCCACCCGTACCTTCTCCGGCAGGCCGCCGAACGGGCCATAGGGGTCCTCGCGCAGGACCGCGGAGCGCAGCGCGGCCAGCACCGACTCCCGCGACGGATGCACCGGCGTCACGGCGACACCGGTGATCGCGTTGGTGGCGCAGTCGGTGAACCAGGTGATCCACGGCCTGCGGGCCCTGCCCTCGACATCGACCAGCACCGGCGCCTGCACGTGGTCGGTCTCCCACACCTGGTTGCGCCACCCCCGCGGCCGGGCCAGGAACACATCGTGCTTGCGCGCCGCGCGTTCACCACCGGCGAGTCCGGCCCGCTCCCCCGGCGTCAGATCCCGCTGGATCGCCCGGTGCAGCGTCGGAATCGACGGCGGCGGAGCCCCCTCGCCCCTGGCCGCACGAGCGGTCAGCTCACGATGAACAGCCGCGACGTTCCCCTTCCACAAGGCCAGCAGACGGCGCACTTCCGGGGTGACGGAGAAGCGGTCTTTGCTCTGAGCTCGCGCCCCGGGCTCCGCGGCCGCTGACTCGTCACGCTCGGCAGCGGCCAGCCACCGCCACACCGTGCGCTCGGTCACTTCCAACGACTGAGCCATCAGCCGCACATGCCGCGTTGTCAGTTTCTGTTCCTGCCGCAGGGCGAGCATCCGGCGCACGGCAGGGCCACGCAACGCCGACAGGGAGGAGGAAGGCAGGCCTCCCCGCACGCCCGGCCCCTCCCCGTGCGCGCCGGAGCGGGAAGCGTCCTCTCCCGGATCGGCCGCGCCGGTCACAGCGGCCCCATGAGCCGTGCGCAGGCCCGCTCCAGCATCCGGCGGTCCACCACCGCCCGGCTGTTGCCGTAGGTCTCGGCGGTCAGGTGCGAGGTCAGCTTCGCCCAGGTCCGGAAATTGCCATGCCCCACATGCTCGTCCACCCACGCAACATCGTCCGCGGTCACGTCCTCCCACAGCGGGTGGAAGGCAGCCATCACGGTGGCCACCTCCCGCTGGCTGAGGCGCGGCACCAGCTCCCAGGTCAGCACCCGAGAAGCCAGCGCAGGCACCCGCCGCAGCGCCCGTTCACTGCCCGCCCCCGCCAGCACGAGTGCCGTATCCGTGTCCGGGTGGTCCCACAGCCCGCGCAGAAACTCCAGCGCCGACCCCGGAAGGCGCTGTGCCTCGTCCAGTACCAGCACGCGGGGCTGTCGGAGCGCGTTCACCAGCATCAGGTCGGCCTCCCCCGCCCCGCGCGGCAGACGCCTGCCCAGCTCGAGGGCGTCCGCGAGCACCCGGCGCAGTTCGGGAACCGTCGGGTGCACACCGACGTGGACCCGGCGGACCCTGGCCGGGTGCGGCAGCTGGGACAGGGCGTACTGCAGCGCGACGGTCTTGCCCTGGCCGGCGTCGCCGTACAAGCACACCACCGCACCCACCGCGGCCGCGTGCGCGACTGTCCGCAGCACCGACCGCACGGCAGGCGTGTGCACCACCTGCGCACCCGAGACCAGGACCGGGACCTGCGCCAGATGCTTCTGCTCCCGCAGGAAGACCTGCCCGCCGGTACCTTGGCCGGCCACGACGTTCAGGCCCAGCTCGCTGAGCGGATCCGGCCGGCTCGGCCCGGCCACCACGGGCTCCCGCCCGACCAGCAAAGCCCGCCCTGCCCGTCGGTCCCTGCGGATCACCCGGTGCAGCGTCGACGCCGACGGCACCGAGGCCCCGCCAGCCGCGGCCAGCCGACGTCTCAGTTCAGCAACGTTCCCTCCGACCTCGCCCAGCAGCGCCCACACCTCGTCCGACACCGCATACCCCTGCCGGACCGGCGCCTCCACCTGCCCGGTCGCCTTCGCCTGCTCCAGCCAGCGCCACACCGTACGCTCCGAGGCACCCACCGTCTCAGCGACCGCACGCACATGCCGCGTGGCCAGCTCCCCCGCCTGCTGCCGCTCCAGCAGACGACGCACCACCAACCCCCGGGGCAGCACAGGACCACGACCGGCCCTTACCTCTTGATCCACCCCACAATCACACTGACCCGGCCCACCTCACCGCATCAGAACTCACGAACCTGAGACACCATCAGCCACCATGCGATAAAGCCCCACGACAGCGATCCCACCCATCAACCTCTCACCCCATGACAGTGCCAGCCCTCCCTTCAAAACCCCACTGACCAGCGACAATGAACCAACCACCCGACCACGAACACCGACTCTCACCACCACCGACACCAACCCGAGAGATCGCAAATGGCTGTCGAACCAACGCCGACCCGGCGTGTTGGACGGCCATCCGGGGCGGGTGGCGGCGTTGGCCGCGATCGACCCGGACTGGCGACCTGACTGGCCCATCGACTGGCAACGCCACTACACCAGACTCGCCGACTGCCTGACCGGCGGCGCCACCCTGACCGAACTCCAACCCGGAGTCACCGTCAGCGGCGAAGACATCGGCCGCTGGCTCCAACGCCAACGGCAGCCCCACACGTGGCGAGCCCTCAGCAACCCCCAACGCGAACGGCTGACAGCGCTGGGCGTCCAACCCACGCAACCCCCGCAGGAAGCCGTCCAGGCCGCACCAGCGGGCACCGTGGAGTGGACCGGAGCATTCGGGCGAGGACTCACCGCCCTACACCAATACGCCGAACGCGAAGGACACGTCCGAGTCCCCCGCCAACACACCGAGACCCTGCCCGACGGCACCCAGGTACGACTCGGCGTATGGATCTCCAACACCAAATCCCCAGCCCGGAGGGCGAAGCTCGCAGTCGACCAGCTCGCCGCACTCACCCAACTCGGACTCCACTGGACATAGACCCCGCCAGGACCGGCCGGTGAGGACGCCACTTCAACAACGGCATCGCTGTGGGCACAGCTGCCCGAGTCGCAATCCCGACCACGCAACCATGATCGACGATTCAGGGGGCGACAACGCACTCAATCAGTCTGTGCCGAGGATCGGCCGGGGTACCTGTGCGATGAGCGCCTCCGACTGTTCGAGATAGCGTTGGAGTTCAGGCGGTCGGTAGGACGCATCCCGGTCGTAGCGTTGCTTGGCGGTTCTCGAAAGGCATTCTCGCCCGTCGGTGTGACCGTCGTTGTCTTTGGCTTCTCCGATAGGTCGTGGCACCCGATGGGTCAGCCGGTACAGACCCGTCCGCGAGTCGTGCAGCATGCCCATGACGTGGCAGTTGACCCTGAAATCCGTGGTCTCGTCAGGCACCATCACGCGTGGCCCGTACTCACTGAGCGCCGCGTCGTCGAACTTCAGGCCGTAGTTCCTGGCCTGGTCGACCATCCAGAGTAGGGCGATGTCGGACAGAGCCGTCCCCTTGTAGCCACCACCGACATCGCAGTGGACCCCTGTGAACCACACCTGCTTGAGCACTTGGTCCTTGTCGGTTTTCCGGGTGAGTGCCGGACCTGTGTAGGTCGCGTCAGGCTGCTGGTGCCACAGCGTCGGGTGGAACGGCCCACGCTGCTCGTCTATGGCAAGCGCCTGGAACGCTCCCTCCACCCAACTGCTCAATGCCGTGTCGTGGAACGCCCAACGGCGATTCACGAGGTTCACGCCCGCAGCGAGCCACCGGGGCTTGGGCACCGGGATGCCAAGGGATCCGACGGTGTCCCACACACCGATGAACCGGATCCCCGTCTCGTGTGAGTACGCCCGCCGGAACAGAGTCGACGCGGTGCCGGTCGGCTTGTCTGTTCGGCTGCGATACAGCACCCACGCCTCCTTGAGGCGGTCGGTGTGCTCCTTGCGCAAGATTCCCGCGTTGCGCACCAGACCGGCAAGGCTGCGGGCGGTGAACGCGCCCCGGCTGAACCCGAAGAGGTACAGCTGGTCACCGGGCTCGTAGTTGTCGACCAAAAATCGGTAGGCATCCAGGACGTTATGGGACAGTCCCACGCCGAACGCGCCACCGCGCATATGTTCCCACCGGCGGGTACCGACACCGCTGCCGTAGTACACGCGCTGCTCGATATCGGCGTCTCTCCGGCAGACGGTCAGGGCGACCTTGGTGACGTTCGTCTTGCTGGGCTGGTCGGCGAAGTTCCACGTCCCGTCGCAGCAAACAATCAAACGTTTGGCCATGAGATCCCTCCTACAAGGAGAAATACCGGCCCGCGCGTCAACCCTTGACCTCATGATCGCACCATCATCCCGACCTCGCCAGCTGGCTTGTGGCTCTCACTGCGGCGGCTGTGTTCGCTGCGCCGGGCGACCTCATCACACGTATGGGTGACTGCGCTCAGTGCGTATGACGGGCCAAGATCGAATACATGAAATCCTCCTTGATCCGCCGCGCGTGTGGCGCGGCCTTGGTCCTCGCGACGACGATGGCCCCCGCGGTGGCGGCCCAGCCGAACGACACCGCCGCACGGTCCGGGATCGGCGCGCAGGCCCGGCTACTGGGCGAGCAGATCGTTCCGCACGAACTTCCCTTTCGGAACACAACTGTTGGCGGCCTGTCCGGCATCGACCGGGATCCGTGCACGGGCGAGTACGCCATGATCAGCGACGACCGCTCGGTTCTGCAGCCGGCCCGCTTCTACACCGCCAGGATCAGGGTGGACGGCGCCGGGGTGCACTCCGTCGACTTCACCGGCACCCACCCGTTCCTGCAGCCGAACGGCTCGGTCTACCCACCGGCAAGCGTCGGTGACGGCAAGGCGGTGGACCCGGAAGAGCTGCGTGTGGACCCGTGGAGCTGCCGGTACTGGTGGGCGCAGGAGGGCGACCGGCCGAAGTCGTCGAGCGATCCGGTGATCCAGCCGTCGATCCAGTTCGCTTCCCGCTCTGGTGCCTACCGTGGCCAGTTGCCCCTGCCGCCCAACTACGAGATCACGATGGGCGATCGGGGGCTGCGGCGGAACAAGGCGGTGGAGGCGATCACGTTCGGAGCCGGCGGCAGCGTGCTCACCAGCGCTGTCGAGGGCCCGCTGATTCAGGACGGCCCGGAGCCCACCTTGGATCACGGTGCCCTGGTCCGCGTCACTCAGCAGAGCCGGAACGGGCACGTGCTCGGGCAGTTCGCCTATCCCCTCGAGAAGATCTTCGCCGAGTCCGACCCTTCCAGTCCGTGGCCCCCGGACACCGGCGTGCCCTCGATCCTCGCCTTCCCCCACGACCCCAGCCGCTACCTCGTCCTCGAACGCAGCTGGGTGGCAGGCTCGGGCTACAAGATCCGCGTCTACGACGCCACCACCCGCGGTGCGACCGAGGTGCGGAACATGTACTCCCTCGCCGGACACCATGTCGTGCCGATGCGCAAGAAACTGGTCGCGGACTTCGACGACTTGGGCCTGTCCACGGTCGACAACACCGAGGGCATGACCTGGGGTCCGCTCCTGCCGCACGGTGAACGGACCCTGCTCCTGGTCAGCGATGACAACTTCGCCCAGGACGAGGTCACCCAGTTCGTCGCGCTCGCCATCCGCTGAGAAGCCACTGACAGCGCCTGGCCACGGCAACGCTTCTGAACGGGCTGAGGCTTTGCTCCACAGCCCGTTCAGAAGCGGCGTTACCGGGGGCTACGGTTCGGCGGTCAGGGAAAGGGCGTTCCGCAGTCTCGTTTTGAGCAGTCCGTTGATCTCTTGCAGTACGTGGTGCTGGGTTTTGATCACGGGCTGCTCGTAGGACAGCATCAGGCTGTAGAGCGTTCCTGTGTAGTTCACCGTTCGCCGGCAGTGTTCGTCCGCCGTGGCCGTTCTGATCTGCGCGGCGCTGGGGTGGGCGTCCGCACCGGCGCTGTTCCACCGCGGGTCGCCTTGTGCCTGGTCCGGGCTGTCGTAGTGCAACCCTTCCTGACTCATGCACCGGCTCCATTCGGTCACCACGTGGCGGAACCGGCTGTCATGGGTGGCCTGGTCGTACACCTGGGACTTGAACATCCTGATGCCGCGCTCCGGTACCACCGGCGGTGTCGCGGCGTCGAAATGGACGGTGGGCGCGCCCGCGTCGAGCCGACGTTGGAATTCGCCGAAGCACCCGCCGGCGGGTACCGGCTTGCCGTGGAAGCTGTGGACATGGCCCTCGAACACCGGGAGCAGGGCGGGCTGCACGGTGATGTCCCAGGAGCCGTTCTTGGACACCGCGATCAGGTCGGCCGCTGTCCCCGGGGGTCCCTGGTATCCGTACCGCGACACCTGGAGTGCGTCGAGCTGGCCCAGAAGTGGCGTGTTGCGAGGGTAGGGCAACGGGTGGGTGGCCGGTGTCCACAGGTCGAGTCCGAGGTTCTTCATGCAGTGCCGGAGGAAGCGGTTCTCGGCGTTCTGGATCTCCACATGCTGCTGGATGGACAGGTCGTAGGAGTCCAGTCGTAGCGGTAGATCGGCGCCTGGAGCCGGGGTGGACACGTTGCCTGGCGTGGGTTGTCCGGCGGCGGTGCCGTCCGTTGCGGAGGTCGTGTCGGTGGTGCAACCGGTGGCCATTGCCGCGGTGGCCACCACCGCGGCGATCAAGGCCGCGACGCTGCGCTTCATGAAGGTCCCCGTCCGCTTCCCGCTGATCGGCCTCACCCTGCCGAACCCGACACGAACTCCTGCGGCGCCGGCTGTCCGGCGCCGCGGGAGCACCGATCATCCGCCCCAGTAGACGGCCGGTCCGTAGACGTTGCTGGGGTACTTCTCCAGCTCCGCCTGGACCTTGTAGGCCTGGTAGTCGGGAACGCCTGGCGTGTAGGTGCCGCCATCGCTCTGGGGGTAGCACGTGTAGAGCGCCTTGTTCTTCCGGTAGCGCCAGTCCAGCGCGGGGCCGAATCCGGTGCCGGTCTCGTAGGCCCACGCGTACCAGTGAGGGCCGTAGTAGCCCTGGCTCACCTGGAAATGACCGGCCCCGTAGCTGACCCGGGTGCCGGAGACCACCTTGGCGCCGTGGGCGACCGATGGGTTCTTGAGCCAGCTGCCACACCAGTTGCCGCTGGCCGACGCTGTTGACGGGGTGACGCCCACGACTACTGCGCTCAGGGTCACTGCCCCTGCCAGGCCCAGCTTCAGTCGCGTCCCCAGCCGTTTGTCTGACTTGCTCTTGCCTACCATGATCGTTCTCCCCGTCCTTCCCGCTGTTGTGCCCCCTTCACAGGGGTTCGCCGCCACGACAGCCGTCGACCTGGCGAACGGTCACCGGCAATCGCCGCATCCGTAAACACGGTCCCTCCGGTCGGCGGAGGTGTCATTGACGGAGAACGCACAGTCCTTGACCATTTCGCCCGTTGTTGCCACCACGGTGTGGCTCATGGGGTGTCGCCCTGCCAGGTCCAGCGTTGCGTGTCGCCCGGGGTCGGGCCGTAGTGAGCGCGGCCGCCGGGCCCGTAGCGGCCGATCTCGGTCATCAGCGCCCCGCCATCCTCCCGTTCGGCGTCCGTCCAGCCGGTCACATCCAGGAGCAGACCGTCGAGCGGGCCGGCCACCAGCTCCACGTAGTCGTGGCCCGGCTGCGGTCCGGGATCCGGAGCGTCGTGATCGGCCCCGTACACCCGGCGGCGCATCAACTCATCCATTCCGGCAGCATCGCAGGACGGTCTGACACCCACCGGAACGGCCACCGACGTGTAAAG
This sequence comes from uncultured Actinomycetota bacterium, assembly GCA_963737305.1. Classification (GTDB taxonomy): domain Bacteria; phylum Actinomycetota; class Actinomycetes; order Streptomycetales; family Streptomycetaceae; genus Streptantibioticus_C. The sequence goes on from CAVTRX010000001.1 coordinate 25,927, forward strand.
GACTCCTTGACAACGAGCTTGACGTAAAGGGATCCTTTACGCATGGCCGAACCATCGTCGTCCCTCTCCGCCCTCGGGGCCGTACTCGCCGAGCAGACGTCGGTCCTCGCCACGTCGATGGCCAGCCCGTTGGCCACGCCGGACTACCTCGATCTCGTCCGGCGCGCCCGGGACGTCGACGTCCTGGCCGAGCAGGTCCTCAAGCTGTGCGTACAGCAGTGCAGGGACGCCGGCCATACCTGGCAGGAGATCGGGGACCTCCTCGGAGTCACCCGGCAGGCCGCGTTCCAGCGGTTCGGCAAACCCATCGATCCCCGAACAGGAGAGCCCATGGACAAGACCGTGCACATGACCGACGCCGCCGAACGCGCTGTCCGGATCGTCACGGACGTTCTCGAAGGCCGCATGGACGAAGCCAGGCGGTCCTTCAACACCGAGGTCCTGACGGCGTTCACCGACGAGGTGCGGGCCGACGGCCTGGCCACGGTCGCCGGTCTCGTCGGTGCGTTCGAGGGCTTCGGGGACGCCGAGCCGTTCGTGCGACGCGTCGGCGATCACACGGTCGTCGACATCCCGTTGCGTTACGAGGCCGGTGACATGAAGGCCCGGGTCGGCTTCGGCGCGGACGAGAAGGTCGCCGGTCTCGTCATCATCCCCGCCGAGCTCCCCTGATCGGTTCCTTCCTCCGCGACGCCGGATGGCGCGGACTCCTGGGGCGTCCGGACACGCGGCAGCTCTCCCCCCAGGCGTGGCTGGCTGTCTGTGCGTTCGGCAACGTGTTCGGGCTGGTCGCCTATCTCAGGTTCGGTCGCAGCGGAAGCCGGTGACCGGCGACATCATGAAATGGCCTCGATGTCGAGTTCGGCGAGCAGGCCACGGACGTACTGTTCGATCCGGTCGCGGATCGGGCGAACAGCGTCCACGTCCTGGCCGGCCGGGTCGTCGAGTTTCCAGTCCAGGTACCGCTTGCCGGGGAAGACCGGGCAGGCATCACCGCAGCCCATGGTGATCACCACGTCGGACGCCTGCACGGCCTCAATGGTGAGCACCTTGGGCACCTCGGTGGACAGGTCGATCCCGGCTTCCTTCATCACCTCGACCACGACCGGGTTCACCGTCCGCGCGGGGGCGGATCCGGCCGAGCGGACGTCGACCCGGGCCCCGCCGAGGTGGGTGAGGAAGGCGGCGGCCATCTGGGAGCGGCCGGCGTTGTGCACACAGACGAACAGCACGGACGGGACGGCGGGAGTGCTCATGCGTTTTCCTTCGGACATGGTGGGGGTCAGCGGTCGGCGACGGCCGGCAGGGGCTTGCCGTGCGGAAGCACGACGTCGTCCTCAGCGGCGGGCGCCGGGCGGCCGAACAGCGCCGCGACGAGCCCCATGCCGACGGCAAGACCGACGAGTTGGGCGGCGACGAACGGCAGCACGCCGGCCGGAGCGATGCCGGCGAAGGTGTCGGTGAACGCCCGGCCGATCGTCACAGCCGGATTCGCGAAGCTGGTCGAAGAGGTGAACCAGTACGCGGCGCCGATGTAGGAGGCGACCGCGACCGGAGCGAGTCGCTCGCGGCCGGTGCGGGTAAGGCCAATGACCAGCAGGATCAGACCGGTGGTGGCGACGACCTCGCCCAGCCACAGATGCGCGGCCCATCGGTCGTGGGTGGACCAGGCGACGAGCGGCTCGGCGAACATCGCGTTGGCCAGCACCGCGCCCGCTATCCCCCCGGCGACCTGCGCGGGCACGTAAGCGGCGACCTCGCGCACCGTCGGCCCTTCCCCGCCACGGCTGCCGGTCCACCAGGCGGCCAGCGTGACCACGGGGTTGAAATGCGCACCGGAGACGGGCCCGAGCAGGGCGATCAGCACACCCAGGCCGAAGACGGTCGCCAGGGAGTTCGCGAGCAGCCGCACACCGACGTCCTGGGAAAGCTGGGCGGCCTGGATACCGGATCCGACCACGACCACGACCAAGGCGCCGGTCCCCACGAACTCGGCCGCGGCACGCCGGCCAAGCCGCGCACCCCACGTCATCTCGTACCTTCCGCCACGGCGGTGGTTCCCGCCGGGGTTTCGAGCAGGGAAGACAGCCTGGCCAGGGCAGCCGGCCGCACCCGGTAGTAGACCCAGGTCCCACGCCGCTCGGACCCCACCAGGCCCGCCTCGCGCAACACCTTCAAGTGATGGGAGATCGTCGGCTGGGACACGTCGAACGGACCGACAAGGTCACACACGCACGCCTCACCGCCCTCATGCGAGGCGATCAGCGACAACAGCCGCAGCCGGACCGGATCCGACAGCGCCTTGAACATCCGCGCCAGATCGACGGCGGCCTCCTCGCCCAGCGGCTCACGAACCATCGGCGAGCAGCACACGGCGTCGTCCTGCCCCAGAACGACCAGCTCCGACTTCGACATGCGTCTATGTTGACGGATGTCTATTCAAAGAGGCAAGCTCAATATATCGACATCCATCGATACAACACCTCGGTGCGAGGAGATCGCCATGTCCCGTGTCCAGCTCGCCCTGCGCGTCGCCGACCTCGAAGAGTCCGTCGCCTTCTACACCAAGCTTTTCGGTACCGAGCCGACCAAGCGCCGCCCCGGCTACGCGAACTACGCCATCACCACACCCCCGCTCAAGCTCGTCCTCATCGAGGGCGAGGCAGGCGAGGACACCCGGCTCGACCACCTCGGCATCGAGGTCTCCACAACCGAGAAGGTGACCGTCGCCACCGCCCGCCTCAAGGACGCCGGCCTGGCCACGTTCGAGGAGAACGACACCTCGTGCTGCTACGCGGTGCAGGACAAGACCTGGGTGACCGGGCCCGGCAAGGAACCCTGGGAGATCTACGTCGTCAAGGCCGACACCGACACCCTCGGCAAGAGGAACGCCGCGCCGGACGCCTGCTGCGGCACCACCGGCTGCGCATGCGGAACCTGACGCCACACCAACACCGCCCAGGCCACACTAGGCTCCCGTGCATGACGGGCGATGGGATCTTCCGGGTCGACGAGGTGCCGTTACTGGTGGAGGGGTCGGCGGCGCGGATGCGCGAGGAGTGGCCGGGGTTCGTGCTGCGGGGCGAGGTACCGAAGCGGTATCGGGAGCGGGCGGTCCGATACTTCGGGGAATTCGGCCTGGCCGTGGTCGACAACGGAGAGGTGATCGCTGACGGGCGAGCGGTACCGCTGCGGTGGGACGGACGGACGGAGAGCCTGCCCGCCGGCCACGACGGGGCGATGGTGGCTTCCGTCGAGGGCCATGAGCGAGGAGAGAAGGCCGACACCTTGTGCGTCATGTCGGCCACCGTGCGCGGCGACCATGCCGGTCGTGGGCTGGCCGGTGTCCTACTGACCGCACTGCGGGAACGCGCGACCGCCGCCGGGCTGACACGGGTGATCGTGCCGGTGCGCCCGCCCACGAAGGCGTACTCCCCCCGCACGGACATGGGCGAGTTCGCCGAACGCCGGCGGCCCGACGGATTCCACCCCGACCCGTGGATCCGCACCCACCAACGACTGGGCGCGGTAGTACTGGGACCGGCGCCGCGCTCGATGGTGGTCAAGGCTGACGTGGAGCACTGGGAGAGCTGGACCGGAATGACGTTCCCTGCCTCCGGACAGTACGAGGTGCCGGGCGCGCTGGACCCGGTGGCCATCGACCGGGAGCGAGATCTCGGCCTCTACCTGGAGACCAACCTGTGGATGCGGCACAGCTAGCAGCGGGGGCATGTCTGTGTTGAGCGCATGCTGACGCCCCGCCTGCCTCCCGGCCACACGTGCTGACAGGCGGTTCGGAAGCTGTCGGACGAATCGCGGTCAGGACCCGTGCGGCCAGACGCGGAGTGGGGCGAGCGTGGCGAAGCCCGCGGCGCGTGCGCACGTGAGGTCGTCGCCATGCTCGTAGCCGACCAAGGGAAAGCCGGGACTCAGCCTTCTCACCGGGGATGACAGGACGATGGCTCTCGCGCGGGACACTCGTCGGGGACGGGAAGAGCGGGTGGCCGGCTGTTGCCGTGTCGGACCGCGCGGGTGGGTCGGCCGAGGACTACACCGGTCAGGACCAGGGCCAGCCCGCACAGTTGCGGAAGGGTCAGTACTTCTGCGGCGACCAGGGTTCCGAGCAGCACGCCCGTCACGGGGTTGAGGAGTCCGATCAGGCCGACGGTCCCGGCGGGAAGGTGCCGCAGGCCGGTGAACCAGGCGGCGAAGGCCACCGCGGTGGCGATCAGGGTGACATAGCCGAACGCGAGGAGCGCCGATGTGGAGAGCGCGGGCGGAGGACCCTCCACCACCACTGCGGCGGGGAGCAGGAACAAGCCTCCCGCGGTGAGTTGCCAGGCGGTCGAGGCGAGAACGTCGACATCGGCGTTCCACCGTTTGGCCAGGATGTAGCCGAAGGACGACACGAGCATGGCGGCGGCCGAGGCGAGGATCCCCGGCACGCTCACCCTCTGCGCCCCGGTGAGCAGCATGAGGCACACCCCGGCGAGCCCGATCGCGGCACCGGCCAGGTGGGCGGTCCGAGGCCGTTCGGACGCGAGGGGCCAGGCTATGAGCATCATCGTCAACGGGGACACCGCCATGACGGTCGAGGCGAGGCTCGTCGGCAGCAGTTGGGAGGCGGTGTAGACGAGGACGAAGAACACGCTCACGTTGAGCAGCCCGAGCACCGCGGATCGCCACCACCATGCCCCACGCGGCCGCCGCCTGCGCAGGGCCAGCAGGAGGAACCCGGCGGGCAGCGCGCGCAGGGCGGCTCCGTACAGCGGACTGTCGGCCGGGAGGAACGCGTGCGTGACGAAGTAGTTGGTTCCCCAGGCCGTCGGTGCGACCGCGGTCAGTGCCATCCAACGCCCATTAGCTTCCACGGAAGACAATATAGCTTCCCCGGAAGCTATATTGGTGCCCATGGACCACCCGCAACCGCTGGACCGCGTAGCCCACATCCAGGCGGAATGGCGCCGCGAACGCCCTGACCTCGATGTCACCCCGCAAGGAGTCATCGGTCGACTGCATCGGCTGGCGGACCGACTCACCGAAGAACTCTGCCTCGTATACGGTCGTTACGGTCTCAGCGAGGGAGAGTTCGACGTCCTGTGCGCACTGCGCCGCGCCGGCGAGCCCTACGAGCGGGCACCCGGTGAACTCGCCGCGCACACCATGGTCACCACCGGCGCGATGACGAAGAGAATCGACCGCTTGGAGCGAGCCGGCCTCGTCACCCGCCGCCGCTCCGACGACGACCAGCGCGGCCGGATCGTCGCCCTCACCAGACCCGGACACGAACTGATCGACCAGGCGTTCGGCGACCACATCCGCAACGAACACCACCTGCTGGATCTACTGACATCCAACGAGGCCAGAACGCTCGAAACACTGCTCAGCACCTGGCTGTTCCGCATGGAACACACACGCCTTCCGGCCGGCGAGTGACCCACCCCTGTAGGGCCATGACGAGTGCACGAGGCTCGTAGACGACCCGGCCGTTGGTGGCAGCGGTGTGTTCACTCCTGTACGACGTCATTGCCGTGGGCTGCCGTCCGGCTGTCGAAGAGCGCCTGGAGTGCCCTGTGCGCACTGTCGCCATCCGGCAGTGACGGTTCCTGAAGCAGTAGGAGGCGGGCGTTGGCCTCGACCTCGGCCCACGCCCGCCGACTGCGCCGATGCGCCGTCCGCCTGACATCACTGCGCAGGAACCCCGCCCCGGCCGAGAACCCGGCCGCCACCAGTGCCAGCAGGGCGGCGGGCACCCGAGCCTGCGCCGAGGCGAGCCCGACAGCTCCTGACATGGCGGCCAGAACCGCCGCCGGGAAGCCAAGAGTGATGTCGATGATGGACCAGAAGTAGACATATCTATGGGCCCGGCGCACGCGCCACTCCGCCTCGACGAGGAGCCGTTCAGCCTCGGCACGAAGCGGCGACACCTGCCCGGTATCGCTGTCCTGCGGCTCGGTGTTCCCTCCCACCATGAATTCAGCCTCTCACCAGATTTTGCGAAAGGCGGATGCGAGATCCGGCCATTTCCGTCCGCTCAGGTTTCGTCCGCGCCAACGGCCCCCCTGACCCGTTCCGGGTCCCCGATGCCATATGAGACGGCCCTGTCCGATAGCCCCTCCCCCGGGCGGCCCTCGGCGGCGACACGACGTCAACTTCCTTGGCCGATGGTGTCGGAAGGAGATCGGTATGGCCGAAGGAGAGATGGAACCGTGAACGTGTGGTGAGAACGCGACTCGGCGGGCGTGGGAAGTCCAGCCTGGGGCAATCGCCCCCCGATCACGGGTGGGAGTGCACCCACCGGAAGGGGCCTTCCATGATGCTGGCGGACCGATACCGCTTGGACATGCCACTCGGACACGGCCGCATGGGCGAGGTCTGGAGCGGCCTCGACGAGCGGCTGAACCGGCCGGTGGCCGTCAAGTTACTGACAGAGACGGCGGTGGGCGACGATCGTTCGACCGCCCGCTTCCGCAAGGAGGCCCGCGCCGCCACCCGGCTCAATCACCCCCGCATCGTCACCGTGTACGACTTCGGTGTCTCGGGCGGCCGCTGCTTCGTGACCATGGAGCTGGTGAACGGTGCCAGCCTGGCGCACGAACTGCGGCGCCGGGGACGGCTGGGCCCCCACCGCGTCGCCACTCTCGCCGCGCAAGCCGCCGACGCCCTTGCCGAAGCGCACCGGCAGGGGGTCGTCCACCGGGACGTCAAACCCGCCAACCTGCTGCTGGACGAGGAGGGCATGGTCAAAGTCGCCGACTTCGGCGTCGCCCACCTCTCCGACACGCAGGAGACGAGACACAACACTGGCGCCAGGGCGCAGCTTGCCCCCGAGGCCACACACGGCGGCAAGTCCGGGAAGCCCGCCGACATCTACGCGCTGGGCTGCACCCTGTTCGAACTCCTCACCGGCGAGCCGCCGTTCGGCAATGACGATTCCGTCGCCGCGCCGGGCCGACCGGAGAAGACCCCGGTCTCACCATGCCGGCTGTGCCCGGGCCTGCCGGACGCCTTCGGCGAATTCGTGCTGAGGATGCTCGCGGAGCGCCCCAAGGACCGTCCTGACGCACAGGAGGTGGCCGACTGGTTCGGCAAGGCCGCGGGCCGGACGGCCACCGGCACGGCCGACGCCGTGATCGGGAGTGAGGCGGCCCCACCGGAGAGGAAGACAACTGGCGGTCAGGCCATCCCCACCGGGGCCGGCCCCGGTGGAAAGACCGTCGTCGCTCCCGCGCCGACCGACGCGGGCTCTGGCCCAACGCGTGGTTCGCGACGGGGGCCCGCGCTGGCCGGCGCCGTGACGGCCGCCGCCGCACTCGCGACCGCGGCCGTCGTCCTGACCACTCCGCTGACCGACGGCTCCCCGCACAACAACGCCCCCGGCACCGGGACCCGGCCGACCGCTTCGGGTCCGACCGCAGGGCCAGGAGCCGGCGTACGCGGCCCGGGAGGGCACCCCGGAGTCGGGCAGGCCTCCGCCGGCCCGCGGTCGATGCCGACGAGCCCGCTCTCCGATCCGGCCGCCACAGGGAAAGCCACCCCGGTCGGCCTGCCCGGAACCGCGACGAAACCATCACGCGAACCGACGACCGGTCCCACCAGGACGCCGTCCCCCACGGCCACCAGCCCATCCACTTCGCCCAGCGCACCGTCCAGCCCGTCCTCACCCCCGTCCAGCCCGTCCCCCACCCCGAGCGGAACGGCCTCCGGCGCCACGACCAGCACCAGCGAGACCGCCCACGTCGCGGCCCAGAGGAATTGACAGGAGTCAGCCGCCGTATGCGCCGCTAACGAGGCTTGATTCGGTCACGACGATTCGGCAAGGGTCGCGATATCGATGACGAAGCGGTACCGCACGTCTCCCCGGGCCAGCCGTTCGAGGGCGCTGTTGACTTGATCCGCGGCCACCGACTCGGTCTCCGCCTCGATGCCGTGCTCGGCGCAGAAGTCGAGCATCTCCTGGCACTGCCGGATGCCGCCGTTCTTGGTGGAGGCGATGATCCGACGTTCCCCGCCGAGGAGGGAGCCGTGGAAATCGAAGGCGTTGGCGCTCACTCCGGCGACGACCAGGACCCCTTCCAATCGCAGGAGATTGAGATACGCGTCGAGGCCGCCGCCACCGCCCACCGTGTTGATGATCAGGTCGAAGGAGCCAGCGAGGTCGTCGAAGGTCACGGGGTCGCTGGTCGCACGGTAGTCGTCGGCACCGAAACGGAGGCCGTCGTCACGCTTGGACAACGTTCGGCCGAGCACGGTCACCTCGGTGCCCATCGCGTGGGCGATCTTGATCGCGACGTGGCCCAGGCCACCCATGCCGACGACCGCGACCTTCGTGCCGGGCCCGGCCTGCCAGCGCCGCAGCGGGTTGTACACCGTGATACCCGCGCACAGCAGCGGTGCCGCGCCCTGGAGGGTCATGGTCTCGGGGATGCGGAGCACGTAGTTCTCGTCGACGACGATCTGCCGACTGTAGCCGCCGAAGGTCTGCCGGCCCTCGTAGTCCACACCCCCGTAGGTGAGGACCTCGCCCTTGCGGCAATGCTGCTCCTCTCCGGCCCGGCAGCTCGCACACTCCCGGCAGGAATCGACATAGCAACCCACACCGACCCGGTCGCCCACCGCGTACCGGGTCACGTCGGCGCCGACCGCGCCCACGTGTCCGGAGATCTCGTGGCCGGGCACCATCGGGAAGAGCATGCCGCCACCCCACTCCTCGTGCAGCAGCGAGAGGTCGGTGTGACAGATCCCCGTGTAGGCGATATCAATCACCACTTCGTGCGGGCCGGGGGGCCGGCGCTCGATGGACGTAGGCTGCAAAGGAGCTTCGGAGCTGACTGCGGCAAGAGCCGGGACCAGCGTCGACATCGTGACCTCCAAGGGCAGAAGCAGGAAACCGGCGGACAACGCTGGCAGCAGCATCGCAACTGGTGCCGCGAGTGGAATCGCGGCGCGCCCGAACCGACAGCAACACCTGCGGCGGGCGGGCCGTCCGAATCAGGAAGGGCAAGGGTGTCGGGTCCGGTTTCGGGATCTGAAGGCTGGTTGGCGGACACGCGGTCGTCCTATGACACTGTCGCCGGCTGTTATGCGGACCAGGTGCGCGACCTCCTGGACAAGACGCCCTACGAACGTGCGGTTCTGGCGCTGTTCGCCGAGTTGGTGCGCACCACCGGTGGAGGGCCGGTCGCGGACGTGGGATGCGGGTCGGGGAGGATCACGGCCCACCTGAGTGAACTGGGTGTGGACGTCTTCGGGATCGACCTGTCGCCCGCGATGGTCGAGGTGGCCCGGAGGGATCACCCCGGCCTGCGGTTCGGGGTCGGTTCCATGACGGACCTCGAACTCGCCGACGCCTCGATGGCCGGCCTGGTCGCCTGGTATTCGCTGATCCATGTCCCCGACGCCGAGATCGGCTCGGTCTTCACGCACTTCTTCGCGCGCCGTCAGCCGGACACCGCATAGGAGCGGCGAAGAGGTCGTGACGGTGACGGTCAAATCGGTCGCGGCCCACCACCGCCACCTGTTACTACAACACCATGGTCGAGACGCGCACGCACGTGTTGGAAACGCCACACGGCGAGGCCGTGGTGGAGGACACCGGGCCGAGGGACGGGTTCGCGGTGGTGGTTCATCCGGGGACACCGGGGTCACGGTTGCTGTTCGAGGCGGGGGCGGAGATCGCGGCCCAATTCGGGCTACGGTTGGTGAGTTTCGACCGGCCGGGGTACGGATCGCGGGCGGCGGCACCGGGGCGGACCGTGGCGGACAGCGCGGTGGAGACCGGAGTGGTCGCGGATCGGCTGAGGTTGGGGCGGTTCGCGGTGTGGGGGTTCTCCGGCGGTGGGCCGTACGCGCTGGCGTGTGCCGCGGTGATGCCCGAACGAACCGTCGCGGCCTGCGTGTTCGCGTCGCCGGCGCCGTACGCGCCGGAGGAGTTCGACTACGCCGAGGGTTGGTCGCGGGAGGCGCGCGAGGAGTTGGAGCGCTACTTCAGCGACCCGGTGACAGCACGGGAGAACTGGCGGCGGGACGCGGTGTCGATGCTGGAGACATGCTCGGACCCGCAAGGTTGGCTGGCGCGCTGGGGTGATCGGGCGGAACGGGACGAGGCGCACAGCCGTGAGGTTGCCGAGTATCTGGCGGCCGACGTGCGCGAGAGCCTGGGCAACGGAGACCAGGGCTGGTGGGACGACTGGGTGGCGCTGATCGAGCCGTGGGGGTTCGACCTCACCGGCATCCGGGTGCCGGTACGGCTGTGGCACGGGACGCGGGACCGGAACATGCCGGCGGTGCACGGCCGCCGGCTCGCCAGACTCGTCCCCGGGATCGAGGCGTGCTTCCCCGACGAGGACCACACGACGATCGAGGACGACCGCCGGCACGAGGCATACGAGTGGCTGGTCGGCCACAGGCCGTAGACGGCAGGCGCGTTCCGCAGGCCACGACGCCCGCTGTGCGATGTCACGAATTCCCGCGCGCTGTCAGGTGCGACTCCGAGAGAGTTTAGGTACTCCTTTGGCTTCGCGCCGGTGTGGATTCCTGAATCAGCGCCATAAGTAACCTCATATGAATACCGAGTTCAAGTCTATTGCTTCACACCGGGCTTGAGTAACCTGAATTCCATGGCACCTCCGGCCCCCGTGTTCGTCAATGTCCGCGATTTCGATGCCATTCCCGGCCCCGCCGGGCGCCTGACATGTTCAGATGCGTTTCAGAACGCTGTCGACGCGCTGGACGAGAACGCCGGCGGCGTCGTCTTCGTCCCCGCCGACCCCCAGCCCTATGAATTCCTGCGCTCGGTGATGGTCGACCGCAACAGGGTTCGCGTCATCGGTGAGGACAGGAGAGCGAGCGCCTTGCAGTCCATCGGGGCGACACCCCCGCTGACCTTCGGGCTCCGCCGGGTCACCCATGGGCAACCGCTGAGCGACGGCCACTGGGCGGACCTGGACGGCATGCTCGACACCTCGGTCACCGGCCGGCGGTGGGGCTGCCGCACCCGTGTGGCCTCTCCGGTGGCCGGAGGGCCGACGAGCGAGGCCACGGTGACCCTTCCCTGCTCACCGTTCCAGTTCGGCCCGACGGGCGGGAACTACTGGTCGGACGTCCGTCAGCTGACGGTGGATTTCGTGGTGCGCAACGACGCCATGCCGTGGGCCGCGCAGCCGCTGTTCGGCATGGTCGACGCGTTCCATAATCCGTCCCCCTTCTACGTGTACGTCAACGCGAACGAGAGCCCACCCGCGGTGATCTTCGTGTTCCGCACCGCCGACGGTCTGCACCGTGAGATCCGGATCCCCTTCGACCCGGCGCAACCGGTGCTGCGCTGTTCCTTCCAACTCGATCTGGACGCCCGCACCGTGACGGCCTGGACTAACAGACAGCAGGCCACGCAGCGAGTGCAGGTCCAGCCGGATCTCTCCCTGATCAATGACGGGTGGGCTCCGACGGACAGCGGCCAGGGCCTGGCGTTCGTCCCCAACTGGTACGCCCCGTTCCGGCTCGCCGCCATCGGTCCGAACTCCTCCGGCCGAGCCGGACTTCCCGGCAGCGAGAACGATCCCGTCGACCTCACCTTCGGGGCGCTGCGGTTCTCCGACATCCTCCGCTACCGGGTCCTGACGGAGGGGGAGGAACAACAGGACGCGAACGGCAAGGTGAACGACCTCCGGTGCCTGACAGCCGAGCCTCACGCCTTCGGGGCCCTGCCGATGAGGGAGCCGGTGCACAAGAGCCCCGCCGGCGTGCCCGACCTGCAGATCCTGTGGGAGGGGGACGGCGGATCATTCGGACGCGGATTCTTCGTCCCGAACAACCTCGTCGAATACGTCGAGGGCAACGGGTGCGAGAAGCTGAACATCAAGGGATTCTCGTTCGCACCGAATCCGACGCACTACGGTCAGGCCATCGGCCTCGGTCTGGTGTACAACTTCTCGATGGAGGAGGTGGTGGTGGAGTTCGGCGCACAGGGGCTGAGTTCGCACCACTTCGGCGCGAACTATCCGGTGTCACTGCGCTCCTGCCGGTTCGAGCACCAGACCGACTGTGGCATCTACAGTTTCTTCCAGTACACCACCGCCACCGATCTGACGCTCGGCTACTACGGACGCTCCGCGTTCAAGGCCCTCAGGTCCAACGTGGCCTACCGCGATGTCCCCTGCACCGACTCGACCGTCTGTGAATCCGTCGTCAAGCTGTTCCAGACCCAAGCGATTCTCGACAACTGGCAGATCGATTTCGAGGGCTTCCACTCGGACCTGCCGCGTGACAGCTACATCTGGGCGAGCCTCGCGGACGACATCGGCGGACCGACGCAGTTGACCGTACGCGACTGCGTCGGAAGCGCCGGAGGTGAGCACGCCGTCGCGATCCGGCTCGTCGGCAACGAGCGCGGGGCGCTGGCGGACTCACACAAGGGGGTGGGCTGGTGCAAGATCGAGCGGTCGTTCAACCATCACGCGGATCCCCGCATGCCTGCCCTGGTCGCTGTGGACGGCCCGCTGTGGCAGGGCCTCTACGAGGGCCTGCCACCGGCGGACAAGGCGCTGGTCATCAACACGGCCGCGCCCGGTGCCTCCGCCCGGATCGGTATCACGACGTTGCCGCCGCCGGTCTCCGTGACGCCGCTCGGGTCCCCGACGGACGACCCGGTGCCGGAACTTCCCGGCTTGATCGGCTACTACCGTGCCGATGCCCTCCGTGACGCCGACGGCAACCCCTTGTTCGACGGGGCCCTCGCGACCGAGCTCTCCGACCTGAGTCCGGCTCGCAACCACGGCGCTCCCGCGGGCGGTCCGGCCGTGTTCGAGACCAAGGCCGTGAACGGCCTCGCGGCACTGCGCTTCACCGGAGGCCAGTACGAGTTCCCCGGTATGCGGGGTACCAGCGGCGCCGCGACGTGGTTCTTCGTCGCGAAACGCCTGCCCACCTTCGACTCGTCCCCGGGCCGCCGCGGCTCCCTGCGCAGCAACGGACCGGGCTGGCAGCTCGATTTCCTGCTCATGTCCCGCACTGCCGAGTCGGACAACGACTGGGCGGTGTACGCCGTCCGCTCCACCGCGGGTCCTGAACGCAAGCTCCAGACTTACACCAACGGGTACCCGTACGAGTTGCGCAGGGACGACCGGGTCCGCACCGTCGGCTGGTCCGCACCGATCCTCGGCTACCGCGCCGATCACGGCCAGGTCTTCCAGGGCCTCCTGGCCACCGCGATCATCTGCGACGCGGCACTGACCGACCAGCAGGTGGCGGACACCTGCCGCCATCTACTCCATCGTTACCAAATCCCTCTGTAACAGGGAGCCGCCCGAGAGTCGTCGTCTCGAGCGCCGCGGCTTCCCGACCGTGGACGGGGGTGGCTGCGGGCTTACGGTTGGGGCGCGTTCACCCGGATCAGGGTCTGCTGCCCGTTGGCGACGAGTTTCCGGCCGCTTTCCTGGACGCCGAACACCTCCAACTGACAGACGGTCAGGGTGCGTCCGGACTTCAGAACGGTACCGACCGCCTCAAGATATTCACCGAGCGCGGGTGCGAGAAGGTTGATCTTGTACTCGACGGTGAGCACGTCGGTGTTCTCGGGGAACAGGGTGAAGGCCGCGTAGCCTCCGGCGCTGTCCGCGATGGCGCTGGTGGCTCCGGCGTGGAAGTAGCCGTTCTGCTGGGTCACTTCGGGGCGGTTCGGGAGCGTGATGTGCACACGGCCCGCCGCGATGCGGGTTATCCGCGCGCCCAGGTGGCTCATCAGCCCCTGGCGGTCGAAGCTGGCCCGGATGCGTGCCCGCACGTCAGGGTTCGCCTGCTCCTGCTGCGTCTGGTCTTCCACAAGCTCTCCTTCGGCGGGCATCGCCGTACTCGTACGGGGCGAAAGGTCGTTCATCAGCCGGCCAGGCGTTCCGTCAGGAGGACGCCGCCGATGACGATCATCATGACACCGGAGGCACGGGTGACCGCCCTCGCCGCCGAGGGCCGGGTCTTCAGCACGGTGCGGGCGAGCACGCCGACAGCGAGGTACACGACCGCGCAGGCGGTCATGTGGAGTGTGCCGAGCAGGCCGATCTGCGCGGCGACGGGCCAGCCCGCCGTGGGATCGATGAACTGCGGGAACAACGAGAGGTACAGCAGCAGCGCCTTGGGGTTCAGGCCGCTGATCCCGGCTCCCTCGAGCATGATCCGCCAACGCGAGGAATCCATGGTCTCCGTCGACGTGCCCAGGGCCGCCGGCCGTGACAGCACTCGCCAGCCGAGCCACATCAGGTAGGCGGCCCCGGTCGCGGTCAAAGCGGTGAGCACCGTCGTCGAACCCGCCACGATCACCACCAGGCCGGCCACCGCGAGCAGTGTGTATCCCGCGTACCCGGCTATCAGCCCGGCGACTGCCGGGATGACTGACCGGTCCCGTAGCCCCGCGGATATCGCATAGGCCCTGGTCTTCGCCACGCTGCGCTACGAGGACCGCGACACCGTGGCCGCGTTCGAGGAGTCCGTGGCCGCCATCCCCCACGTCATCCAGGCCCAGCGTCTGTTCGGCGACCCCGACTACCTCCTGCGCGTCGCCACCACCGACCTTGGCGCCTACCAGCAGCTGTACGACGAGCGGCTGGCCACCCTGCCGGGCGTCCAGCGCCTGACCTCCACCCTCGTCATGAAGCACGTCGTCAAGGACCGCCCGCTGCCGGAGTAGCCGTCGCGGGCTACGGGTGCGGTGTGGGCTGGCCAGAACCTCGGATCGCGGTCGTCGTTCATCGAGCGCGGTCAGAGGCTGGTGAGCAGGTCGTCGAGTGGGGCGGGTACGCGGTCGGGGTCGAGTGCCTCGACGAGGACGCGGCCATAGTGGATCTTGCGCCCTTTCTTCGTGCCGAGAAAGCGCCGCAGCTGCTGCTGCGCGGTGCGGCCCCGCTGTGCGGGCTGGCGCAGGAACGTCTGCAGAGCGCGCAGGTCGCCCTCCGCCCGGACGAGTTCGGCCACCCGGGGCGGGCCGAGCGCGCGGATGAGCTCGTCCTCCAGATCCGCGGCGCAGACGAAGAATCCTTGCTGTGCCGTATCGGACCGCTCCAAGCCGCGGGCGTAGTAACCACGCTCCGCCTCGTCGCACAGTCCCGTGAGGCGGAGTCCCAGGCCGGTCGGCCCGAGGAGGCGGGCGAAGCGCCCGACGCTCATCGCACCGCCCATCGGCAGGACGCAGACTCCTTCTGCCGCCAGGTTCCGGCCGCGGCTCGCGGCGAGCGCACTGACCGCCGCGACGTCGCTCGGCCCTTCGAGCAGGACGACTGCCCGGACGGTCAGCCCTGCGGCCAACTCGTGCGCGGGGTCGCCGGGACCACCGGCAGCCCATGCGATGACCGCGTCCCGGAACTCCCCCATGTCAGCCATGGGATGAGTCTCCGCCCGATCCGGCCATCGCGGTAGGTAATTTCCGCCGGTTCCGATCGGCGCCGGCCGCCGCCCGAGCCCGTGAAGGCAGCCCGGGGGCGGCGGCCGGCAGCCCAAGGGAGGATTCTAGTCGCCGCCCTGTACCAGGAGCTTTTCGACAGGGGCGATGTCCGGCCGGTCCGCGAATCGGTCGGGCCGGAACGCCTCAAGGAGTGGTGACTTCCGGTCGTCCATCACCTCCTGCGCGACGAGCCACCCGAGGAGTGGGCCCAGGGTGATGCCGCTGTGGGTGGCCACGGCGTAGACGGCCCTTCGCTGGTCGAGGTATCCGGCGATGGTGAAGCCGTCGACGGGAAGGGCGCGCCTGCCCACGGTGGTGCTCTCGACACGGACGGAACGTGGCCCGGTTCGCAGTACGGCGGCGAGTCGGCGCTCCATCTCCAGGGAGACGCGAGCCGGCGTCGGAGTACCTGGGTCTGCCTCGTTGTCGAGGTCGTGGGCTTGGAAGACGAGTCTGCCGCCCGCTTCGGGACGGAAGTTCCCGACGGAGGTGGTGACCACACCGTTGATCTCGATGGGCAGCGGGCAGGTGCGTGCCTGGAAGGCGGTCGCCGCGGAGGAGGGTCCGTCGGCCGCGACGAGGGGGACCGGCAGCCCCAAGCCCGCGGCAAGCCGATCCGTCCAGCGTCCGGCGCAGATGACCACCTGATCGACGTCCAGTGCGGAGAGGCCGGTCCGTACGACGGTGACGTGCACGCCGCGGTCGACTATGTCGAGTACTTCCGAGTGGAGTGAGACGTGAACGCCCAGGGCTCGGGCGTGATCGAGGAGTGCGTCGTTGAGCACACCGGGAAGGACGAACCCTTCGCTGGGGAAGAAGGCGATGGCGTCGGCGTTCTCGGGAACGCGTACCCACGGTTCGCGGGCTTGGGCCCATTCCCGGTCGACCCATCGGGCCGGATAGTCCAGTTCCCGCAGCTCCGAGACATCCCGCTCGATCAGGGCGGCGTGGTCCGGTTCGGTCGCGTACTCCAGGTGCCCGGTCGGGAAGTGCCAGAGCCGATGCCGGTCGAGCTGGTGCGCCAGCACATGGTGCTCGGCCATGCCTGCGACGTTCAGGCGGTGGTAGTTCGGATCGCGCTTGCGGTGGGCGTTGAGCCAGGCGAAGGAAATGCGGGAGGTGGCGTCGGCGCGGTCATCGCGGTCGAGCAGCCACACCTGCGCTCCGTGGAGCGCGAGTTGGCGGGCGACGGCGGAACCGATGACACCGGCGCCGATCACGGCGATTCGTTGGGAGGCGTTGGTCATTTCAGCGGCTTTCGAGCGGTCTCGGCGAAGGTCGCGACGGCGATGAAGGTCACGACGGCCGAGAGGGCCAAGTACCAGGAGGGTGCGGACGCCTGATGCGTCCAACGGATCAGGAGGGTGGCGATGAACGGTGCGAACCCGCCGCAGAGCGCGATGACGGTCTGGTAGGGAATGGACAGGGCCGTGTACCGCACGCGCGTCGGGAACAATTCCGCGAGAGTGGACGGGCCGGGCCCGGAGAAGAGGGACAGGATGATCGCGAAGAGCACAGCGAGGACCAGGACACCCGCCGCCGAGGCGTGTTCCATCAGCAGGAACATCGGGTAG
Organism: uncultured Actinomycetota bacterium; assembly: GCA_963737305.1. Lineage (GTDB taxonomy): Bacteria > Actinomycetota > Actinomycetes > Streptomycetales > Streptomycetaceae > Streptantibioticus_C. The sequence continues at coordinate 42,928 of CAVTRX010000001.1, forward strand.
GACAGGACGGCGAACAGACCGCTGGAGATCAGGAGCAGCGGCTTTCGGCCGATCCTGTCGGACCATGCGCCGGTGAACGGGATCAGGAGGGCCAGTACCGCGTTCTCGATCGTGACGACCACGAGGGCGAAAGCCGAACTGAATCCCGCCGAGGTGACGAGCCAGGTGGACAGGTAGGTCAACAGGACGTAGAAGGCGACGGTGAACATCATCGCGAATCCCGCGGCCTTCAGCATCTGGACCCTGGCGACGGAGAAGATCTCCTTCAGCGGCGCGGTGGCGGTCTTCTCCTCGGCCTTGAGGCTCTCGAACAGCGGTGTCTCGGTGGCAGTGGATCGCAGGATGAGGGCGGGAACGGCGATGAGAATGCCGGCGAAGAAGGGCAGCCTCCAACCCCACGAGGCGACGGCGTCCGGGGAGAGTACGCCGTTGATGAGCGCGCTGACTCCTGAGGAGGCCATGAGGGCCACCACGAGGGAGAACTCCTGCCAGCTTCCGGCGAAGCCACGCCGGTCGGCCGGTGCCGTCTCGATCATGTAGGCGGCGGACCCGGCCCATTCACCGCCGGCGGAGAATCCCTGGAGGAGCCGCAGGATGGTCAGAACAACGGGCGCCGCGTAGCCGATGTGGTCGAAGTTCGGCAGACAGCCCATGAGGAAGGTGACGCCTGCCATGCCGAACACGGACAGCAGGAGAGCACGCCTGCGCCCGTAGCGGTCGCCGATGTGGCCGAACACGACAGCTCCGAGCGGACGTGCCAGGAATCCCACACCGAACGTGGCGAACGTCAGCAGGAGCGCCGCGTCTCCGGGGAAGAACTGCTTGGACAACACAAGGGCGAAGTAGCCGTAGATCCCGAAGTCGTACCACTCCATAAGGTTGCCTGCGCCGACCGTGAAGATGATGCGACGCAAACCGTGGACATGTGATGTGACGCCGTCCGAGCCGGCCGCGGCAAATTCGGTCCTCGCTCCGGCGAGCGATTCCTCAGCGGACATGGATGGCTCCTCTCCGTGCATTTTCCGCAAAACCGCGAACGGATTACGGACAACCGTAGGGTTTGTTCGAGGTGACACCTCTGGATGGGGACTTGCCGGCGCTTCCGCGGGGTTATCCGGCGTTGTGCCAGGCGACCGCGGCTTCGTCAGCGGTGTGGCCGGGGGCAGCGGTGTTCAGCAGGCGAGCGGGCTCGAGGCCGTCCAGCAGGCCGCCGCTGTCGCCGCCGGTGACGAGAGCGGCCATGGCTTCACCGACGGCGGGAGCGATCTGGAAGCCGTGACCGCTGAAGCCGACAGCAGCGTGGAGACCGGCGGGGGCTCCGAGGTCGGCCAGGCTGCCGAGGTAGGGGACACCGTCCGGGCTCTCGGACTCGATTCCGCACCACACGGACGCGACGCCGAGTTCCCTCAGGCGTGGCCATGCCTGGCGGGCGGTGGCGAGACTGGCCCGCACGGCTGCCGGGTCCAGGCGATAGCTGTGCCGGGCGGGAGAGTGGATCCCCTGCCAGCCGCCGCCGATGAGGTAGTTGCCTGCCGGGGTCTGCTTCAGTGAGAGCCGCTTGCCCTCCCACGTCATGGTGGGCGTCAGCGCCGCGTCGTCGGCCTCGGTGAGGATCATCTGGGCGATGCGCATCGTGAGCGGCAGGCCGATGCCCCAGTTGTCCATGAGCGCCGCCGTCCACGAGCCGGCAGCGGCGACCACCGCCGCCGCGCCGACATGTCCGTCGTCCGTCTCCACTCCGGTGACCCGGCCGCCCCGCGCGGTGACCAGGCGAGCCCGGGTGCGATGGGCGGTGGCCCCGAGTTCGGTGACCGCGCCGCGCAGAGCGGCACCCGTCAGTCGCGGATCGGCCTGCCCGTCGCCTGGTGTGTACGCGGCGGCGCGGGCGGAGGGGTCGATACCCGGTGCCATAGCGCGCAACTGAACCGCGTCGACCCGCTCGACTCGGATGCCCGACCGTCGCTCGGCGGCGATCCGGGCTTCCAACGCATCGGTGTCCGCCTGATTGTCGACGACGTGCAGGTGTCCGCCGGAGACGAGTCCGAGGTCGGCTCCGAGCTCGTCGGCGAGGGTCGGCCAGCGCTCGGCGGCCCGGACGGTGAGCGGCCACTCTCGTGGGTCACGCCGTTGCGAGCGGACGCCGCCGGCGCTGGCCCAGGTGGCCGAGGGTTCGCGCGGGAACGGGTCCGGGTCGATCAGGGCGCAGTCGGCGCCGAGTTTTCGCACGTGGTACGCGATGGAGGCGCCGATGACGCCGCCGCCGATGATCGCGACGTCGACGCTCATCGGGGCCCGCTCACCGTGTCTTCGGCCGGGACCAGCGCGTCGGCGACCTCCAGTGCCCACGAGAGGCAGACCAGGCTGCCGTCCGGCTGGACGGTGACGGACGCGCCGGGCGGCACGACCAAGGTGGTGTCCTCCTGGAGCACGAGCACCGGCCCCATCAGGTGCGAACCGAGGGGCAGCGCGGCGCGGTGGAAGACCGGGGTCGGCTCTTCGGCGTCGGTGCGCCACCGGATCGGGGTCGTCTCCTTCGCCTCGGGTGCCTCGATGCGGCCGGTGGGTGCGGTGTCCGGTGTGGTCCCGGACGCCGAGCCGCCGACGCGGATGCTGGGGACGATGCGGAAGTTCTCGATCTCGATCGCCTCGTTCTCGGCCGCGTAGCCGTTTCGCTCCAGGTGTTCGCGGCGGAAGACGGTGAGCACTTCCTCAGCCTGCGCCGGTGTCCACGGCGCGGCCGGGACCGCCACGGTCAGGGAGTGGTCCTGCCCGCGGTAGCGGACATCGGCGCGATAGCTCAGATCGCTCGAGCCTGCCTGGTCCTGCCGACGGGTCCAGGCGAGCGCCTGGGCCTCCAGTTCCGTCCAGACCTCGTTGATCGCGGGGAGGTGATCGGCGGCGACGTCGACCAGGCGGGTGCGGGTGAACTCCGTCCGCAGATCGGACACCAGCAGTCCGAGCGCGCACAGCGTGCCGGGGGTCGCGGGAATGAGGACCTTGTCGGTGCCCAGCTGACGGGCGAGGTCGACCGCGTGCAGCGGGCCGGCGCCGCCGAAGGCGACCAGAAGATGGTCGCGCGGATCGATGCCGCGGGCGACCGTGGCCTGGCGGGCCGCGAGCGCCATGTTGGTGTTGACGACGTCGAGCACCGCTCGGGCCGCTTCCACGGCCGTCAGTCCCAGTGGTTCAGCGACCCGGTTCATGGCCTGGAGTGCGGCTTCGCGATCCAGGACGACACTCCGGCCCAGTTCGAGCGAGGCCGGCAGGGTCCCGATCACGACATGCGCGTCGGTGACCGTCGGCTCGGTCCCACCATGGCCGTAGGCGGCCGGACCTGGGCGGGCACCGGCGCTTCGGGGGCCGACCCGCAGGCGGCCGCCGGAGTCGATCCAGGCGATCGACCCGCCGCCGGCACCGATGGTGCTGATGGCCAGGGTCGAGCCGAGCACCGGATAGCCCTCGACGTGCCGCAGCCGCAGCATCTCCGCCTCGCGACCACGCACGACGCTCAGGTCCGTGCTGGTGCCGCCCATGTCGAAGGTCAGCAGGTTGTCCTCGCCGAGTCGCTGACCGATGCGAATGGCTCCGAGCACGCCCGCCGCCGGACCGGACAGCAAGGTCGAGGTCGGGCGGCGCGCCGCCTCCTCCAGGCGGGAGACACCGCCGGCCGAGTGCATCAGCGTCGGTTCTGACCGTACGCCGGTGTCGGCGGTCTGGCGGGCGAACCGGGCGAGGTAGTGCGTCATGACGGGACCGAGCGCGGCGTTGAGAACGGTGGTGCTGAACCGCTCGTACTCGCGGAACTCGCTGACCACCCCTGCCGATGTCCATACCGGCACCCCCGGGATCTCGGCACGCAGCCATTCCGCGACCAGGTCCTCGTGCACGGGGTTCGCGTAGGAATTCAGGAAGCAGACGCAGATCGCCTCCGCTCCGTCGTCGACCAGTGTCCGCGCCTGTGCGACCACCCGGTCACGGTCCGGTTCGACCAGCACGTCGCCACGGTGGTCGACGCGCTCGTCGACCTCCCGTCGGAGCCGTCGCGGCACGAGAGGCGGGGTGACCTCGTAGTTGAGGTTGTACAGCTCGGGGCGCACCTGGCGTCCGATGGCCAGGACGTCCCGGAAGCCGCGGGTGGTCAGCAGGCCGACCGTGGCGAAGGTCCGCTCGATCGCCGCGTTCGTGGCCACGGTCGTTCCGTGCGCGAGCGCGGAGATGTCGGCGGCCGTCCTGCCCGTGCGGTCCAGGATGGTCTCCAGGGCGGACGCGACCGCGGGGGCGGGGTCCGGATACGTGGAGGGAACCTTGGCGCTGACGAAGCCGTTCTCCGTCTGCGCGACCACGTCGGTGAAGGTGCCGCCTATGTCGATGCCGACGCGGACGAGTCCGCCGGTCGTCTCCCGGTAGTCGTGGGTTGTCACTTGCGAGTCCCTTCGAGGTCGGTGCTGGCGGCGGGTTCGAGGCCGTCGAGTCGGTCGTCGAGGACCGCGACCGGGTCCCGCTTGTCGGGTGCGCCGTATCCGCCGCCGCCGGCGCTCAGGACGCGCACGACGCTGCCTTTGGGAAGCACCGAGCCGTTGTCCGGGCGGCGCAGGTGGCGTTCTTGGTCGGTGCCGGGATCGAGGAGGAAGTCCAACGGCGCGCCGGTCTCACCGCCGTTGAGCCCCCACGGGCCGCGCTCCACACGGTCGCCCTTCACGGTCAGATGGACGCCGTCGACGAGGACACGGACGTCCCGGAGTATCCCCATGCCGCCCCGGTACGTCCCGGCGCCGCCGGAGTGCTCGCGCAGCCCGTAGGCCTCGACTCGCAGCGGGTAGGCGATCTCGAGCGCTTCCGCCGGGGTGTTGGCGGTGTTGGTCATGTGTGACTGCACGGCGTCCGGCCCGTCCGATGCCGGGCGGGCGCCGAAGCCGCCGCCGAGTGCCTCGACGTAGGAGAAGAACTCGCCCCGCCGCGGGTCGTGTCCGCTGAGGTGGAGTGCGGTCACCGACCCGTGGCTCGCCGCCGGCACCCGGTCCGGAACCGCCTGCGCGAAGGCGCCCAAAATCGCGTCGGCGACCCGCTGGCAGGTGTCCGAGCGCGACCAGACGGGGGCGGGTGGCAGTGGGTCGACGATGGTGCCCGGCCGTGTCCTGATGGTGATGGCGCGGTAGAAGCCGGCGTTCGCGGGAAGGTCGGGATCCAGAATCGCCTTGACGGCGAAGTAGACGGTGGCGTCGATTCCGGACCGGACCGCGTTGATCTGCCCCTTGACCTGGTCGGCGGTGCCCTCGAAGTCGACGGTGATGCCGTTCTCGTCGACGTGGAGCTTGACCCGGATCGGGATATCAGTCGTGCCGGCCCCGTCGTAGTCCATCCAGTCCTCGAACGAGTAGACGCCCGCGGGCAGCTTGGCCAGGGCGGCTCGGGCCTGTACTTCGGCCTTGTCCAGCCACACCCTGGTCGCGGCGCGGACGACCGGCGCCTCGTACTTGCCGCACAGTTCGTCGTAGCGGGTCGCGCCCAGACGCACGGCGGCGAACTGGGCGCGCAGGTCGCCGAGTCGCTCCCGCGGAGCGCGGCAGTTGAGCAGGATCAACCGCAGCACGTCCTCGTCGATGACGCCCTTGTTGAATATCCGCACCGGCGGGATGCGCAGCCCCTCCGCGTAGATGTCGGTGGAGGTGCCGAGGCTTCCGCCGAACTCGGCGTGGTGGGCCACCGTCGCCGCGAAGCCGGCCAGCCCCTCGGGGTCGAACAGCGGGGCCACGACCACGACATCGGGAAGGTGCGTGCTGCCACCGACATAGGGGTCGTTGGCGATGAAGATGTCGCCCTCGTTGATGTCGCCCTTGAACGTCGCTGTCAGCTCGGGGATGAAGCCCAGCATCGAGCCCATGTGCAGTGGGATGTGCTCCGCCTGCGCGATCGTCTGACCGTCGCGGTCCAGGAGCGAGGTGGAGCAGTCGTGTCGCTCCTTGACGTTCGGGGAGTACGCCGCGCGGATCAGCGCCACTCCCATCTCTTCGGCGATCGCCAGGAGGTGTGCGCCGACGATGTCGACAGTGACCGAGTCCGGGCCCGTCTGTCCCATCGCCTCTTTTGCTTGCTGCATCGTCTCTCTTTCGCTCAGCGCAATCCATGTGCTGTTAGAGAAACGATAGATGCGCTGTCCGATGTTTACAAGGCGCGGAGCGCAAGGCAGCCGGTGAGTGCTGCTAAGATCACCGAGCGAAATCAGGCATGGGAGGCGCACGGTGACGGACAACCGCTACTACCTGTCCGGCGTGGGCCGGGCCCTGCGGTTCCTCGAGCTGATCGGTGACAACGCGAACGGCCTCACCCTCAAGCAGGCGACCGACCGGCTCGGCATCGACACCACCTCCGCTTTCCGGCTCGCCCGAACGCTCGAGACGGACGACTACCTCCAGCGCGATGAACACGGCGTCTACAAGCTCGGGCCGGCGGCACTCGGCCTGGGGGTGTCCTACCTGGATTCCCTCGACCTTCGGCGCACGTCACTGCCGCGGCTCGGCGCCATCCTCGACGCCCCGATCGAATCCGCCTCGCTCGCGGCACTCAGCGGCCGGCGAGCCGTCGTCATCGAGCGCCTGGAACGGCAGGCGCTCGCACCGGTCCCCGGACACGCCGGCTGGGCCTTCTCGCTCCACTCCACCAGTCTCGGCAAGGCGCTGCTCGCCTATCTGCCGGTCGAGACGGCCCACGAATGGGTCACCTCGATGCCGTTGCCGAAGCACACCCCCGCCACGCTCACCACCCCGGAAGCCCTCATCGAGGAGCTCGCCCGTATCCGCGAAGAGGGCTGCGCCTACAACCTCGGCGAGTCGCGGCCGAGCGCCCTCGCGGTGGCCGCGCCGGTGTTCAACCACCTCGGGCACGTCGTGGCGGCCCTCAACGCCGCAGGCGACGCCCCCGACATCACCCGCGAGGCCCTGCAAGGCCCCATCAGGCAGCAGGTGCTGAACGCGGCCGCGGCACTCTCGCGCGACCTCGGCTACCGGAACTCAGGCATGGCGACCACGAGCGGATGACCTGCCACAGGTCGCCACCCGGCTGAACCCCGAGCCGAACTGCGGGCGTTGCCGGGCAGAGGCCGGCCAGGGCCCTCGTGCCCTGGCCGGCCGCCGCGTCAGGATGCCGTCGGCTGCTGTTCGTGACTGCCGTAGGGACGGGTGATGATCTCCATCCCGTGCCCGGCCGGATCCATGAAGTACAGGCCGCGACCGCCGTGGTGGTGGTTGATCTCGCCCGGCTGCTTCAGGTGTGGATCGGCGTAGTACGTGATCCCGTCCTGCCGGATGCGGGCGAAGGCCGCGTCGAACTCCTCGTCGGCGACGAGGAACGCGTAGTGCTGCACGGCGATGGACTCCGCCGGGATGGTGGCGAAGTCCAGGGTGACCCCGTTGCCGGTGGCCACCGGGACGAACGGGCCCCACTCGGCTCCGACCTCAAGCCCCAGGATGTGCGCCAGGAACTCGGCCGACTCCCGGTTGTCCCGGGCATGGACGATGGTGTGATTCAACTCGACTGACATGCGTGGAATGCCTCCGTAAGGCAATCTCACGGGCACCTCCATGCCTCACCCAGCCGGTGACCGACACGCGATGCCGTACTGATGATCCTACGGAGTGGTCGCGCCGGAGCGAAGCGGATCGAAGCCGCCAGGCGTCGAGGCGACAGGCTCGCGTCGAGCGCCGTCGTCCGGTCCGACTACCCGACTGCCCGGCCGTGGGTAGTCGGACCGGACGACGGTGAGAATCCGTCCGACCGCTCAATGGTTCGGGCAAGGCGCGTCAGGGTTTCACCCTGGCGGAGTCCGTGCCGATGGCTTCCCACTGCTTTCCGTCGAAGGCATGGAACGTCAAGTGGCTCTTCGCGATTTTCGCGAGGCCGGTGAACGCGGAACCTGCCAGTTCTCCTTGAAGAGGATTGCTCAAGTATTTGACAATTGCGTCATCGGTTGCTTTGAGCAGTTCGAAATGAGCAGCGGGGAGAATCCTCTTCGCGTGGCGATCGAAAGCTTCCCCCGGGTCGTCGGCACGTTTTTTCGGACCTTTGAAGAGATTTCCCGGGAGCCAGACGTAGATCTGGCGAAATGTATCCCATTCCGTCAGTGTGGTCTTTTTCGCGTCGTGGACGATCTCCTTGTTCCTGATCTTGTCCATCACCAGCCTGACGGCTTTGATATCGACCTCGTGGATTCTTCCCCCGTTCGCCTTCTTCATTGATGAGTACGTGTCGACAGTCTTCTCGAGATCGAGTAGCAGCGGGGCGGAGGATCCGATCAGCTGCCGCTCCACCACCTTGTTCCACAACTCCACTAGGTGGTTCTTGGGGATGACGTGGTGGTAGGCCAACTCGAGCATGAGCGTCGACTTGTCCACGGTCCCTTTGCCCGGTGCTGGATACGGGTGTCCCATATCAGCACCTCGGAACTCAAGGTTGTGTGCAACAGCCATCCGTACGGCCTCCTCTATGCCGATCTTCAGCTGATCCTTGATACAACGCGGGATTGCCAGGCCTCCCCCGCACTCACCCCGGCTGCGTCACCCGATGAACTTCACGGCGACAAACGTGGCGTCGGGGTCCTCGTCTCCAGGGGCGAGGTCCTCGGTCGATGACCCCTTGCAGCCGGCGTTGCTGTCGTACATCTCGGCATCGGTGTTCGTGGCGTTGGAGACGAAGCCCGACGCGGGTGAATACGCCGGGGGAATGACGTAGCACTTGTCGTTCTGCGGGTTACTGATCGAGTGGTGCTTGCCGTCTTTCCCCGTGTAGGTGAAGGTGCCTTGGGCCGCCTGCGCGGGGAGGGCGAGCACTACGCTCAGGGCCCCGGCCACCGCGATACAGACCGCTGTACCCGTGATTCGCTTCATGATGGATTCCACTCTTTTCTCACTGTGCTTCCGGAGGCTTGACGCCTCTTCCTGATCAGATGAATCGCACGCTCAGGAACTCCGCGTAGGGGTTGACTTCCCCACTCCCCAACCGCGAGAGGGGCGGTCCGGTGCAGTTCTCGTAGCCGAACAACTCGGCCGTGTACTGGGTGTCGTTTTTCGCCCAGCCGTCCCCGGGCTTGTTGTAGCAGGCCGCGCGCTGCGGGTTCGAGATATGACCCGACTCACCGTCAGGCTTGGTGTAGAGGAAGATCTGTCCGACCTGCGGCACCGCTGCGGCCGTTCCTGCTCCGGAAATCCCAGCGGTGGCGGCAAGCGCCAGAGCCAGAAGGGCGGAAACAGCTTTCCGTTTTGTCATTCAGAGTGGTCCCGTTCTTCCGATGGCAGGTGCGCGACGCGCCGTTCAGACGATGAATCTGACGGCGACGAATTTCGCGTCAGGGTCACTCTCACCGGGAGCGATGACCTCGACGTCCGAGCCCTCACACGTAGCACTGCCAGTGAACAGTTCCGCGTCGGTGCTGGTGTCGTTCCGGACGAATCCCGAAGCGGGAGAGAAATCCGGTGGGATGGTGTAGCACTTCCCGTCCTTGGGACTGGAGATCGAGTGGTGCTTACCGTCGCTGCCCGTGTAGATGAGCGTTCCCTTCGCCGCCTCAGCAGTCGGGGCGAACAGCAGCGAAGCGATGGCGATGGTTGCGGGCACGCCGACGGCAGCGATGAGCCTGATGCGCTTCACGACCCCCTCCTTATGAACGCGTAGCGTCGCATTCGATTACTTTGAGTGACATACTGAGCGTAGAGGCGTCGCCCTCCAACACCAAGGTCGTGGCCCAACTTTCCCCCGCACGAGGGACGGACGGCCCGTCACCGTGACGCCCGTGGCGCCCTGGCCTGCGGAAATGGCGGCGGGCACGGTGTCAAGCCAGGCGGGGACCGGAACCTCGTCCAAAGGCGGGACACCGGCGATGGCGCCATGCCGACAGTCACACAGCGTTGCCAGAGTCGACTTCCGTCGCCTCGGACGCGGTCACGCCGAGGGCTTCCGGGGTGAAGACGTAGCGCTGGAACCAGCGGTCCATCCGGCGTTGCAGGGATCGGTCGCCGTCTACTCGGACTCCGGGTTGTCGCAACAGTTGCGCCCACGACAGATGACCGAGCCACCACCTGGTCGCCGCTGCGGTCGGCGTCGTGAGCCAGACGCTGACCGGCGCTCCGGTGTCCTGCCGGCACAGGTCGACGCTCGTCCGCGACAGGTGCAGCCAGTAGTTGCGGTCGGCCTCCGCACGGTCGGTGAACTCGATCGCGAGTACGACCGGGCGTTCGGGCAACCGGCCGGTGTCGATCCGGCGTCGGATGTCCCAGGTCAGTGCGGCGGTGTCGAGATCGTCCTCCGTCAGGGCAGCGCTTTCTGTGGTGACCGCCCAACGGGCCAGTTCTCGAACCACCGGGGCCAGCGCGGCGCCTGCCTCGGTGAGCCGGTAGCCGTCATCGACGATGCCGGCGGCGCGTAGCGCGCGCAGCCGCGTGGACAGAGTCGCCCGGGGGATGCGGGGCAGCCCGCGGCGAATGTCGGAGAACGATGACGCGCCGAGCAGCAGTTCCCGGACGATCAGCAGGGACCACCGCTCGCCCACGACTTCCAGAGACCGCGCCACCGCGCAGAACTGCCCGTATCCGCTCATCGCCGCATGGTAGGCGGGGTCGAGGCCGCCGTGAAGGTTCAAAAATTGAACTGGTGTGGCCCGGTGGCCTGGCTCGACGATCGACCTCATGTCGCAGGAGCACTGAAGGGGCTGATTCGGTCATGGACACCGGTGACGGCGTGCTGGGGACGATCGGGAACACACCGCTGGTGAAGTTGCGCAGGGTCGTGCCGCCCGGGTGCGCGGAAGTCCTCGTCAAGGTCGAGGGCCGCAACCCGACGGGCAGCATGAAGGACCGCATGGCGCAGTCCATGATCACCAGGGCCGAAGGCGACGGGCGGCTGAGGCCGGGAGACACCGTTGTGGAGTACACCGGCGGCAGCACCGGCGCGTCGCTCGCCCTGGTCTGCGGGGCCAAGGGATACCGGCTGCGGATCGTCACCTCTGACGCCTTCAGCCAGGACAAGCTGACCCAGATGGCCGCCTTCGGCGCGGAACTCACCCTCATCCGGAGCGAGGGCGGTCTGATCACCAAGGCCCTCATCGAGGGCATGATCGAGAAGGCCGAGGAGTTCAGCCGTCGGCCGGGCACCTACTGGACCGATCAACTCCACAACACCGACAGCATCGCCGGTTACCGTCCGATGGGCGAGGAGATCTGGCGGCAGACGGGTGGACGGGTCGACGCCTTCGTCCAGTCGATCGGTACCGCGGCCTCGCTGCGCGGAGTGGCGGGCGTTCTCAAACACCATGATCCACGGCTTCGGGTGATCGCGGTCGAACCGGCCGAATCCGCGGTGTTGTCCGGCGGACCGCCCGGCGCCCATGCCATCGAGGGCATCGGCATCGGCTACCCGCCTCCGCTGTGGGACCCCGGGCTCCCGGACGAGGTCGTCCCGATCCCCACCGCCGATGCCGAGGACATGGCCAGGCGTCTGGCCCTCGAAGAGGGATTGTTCGCCGGAACCTCATCCGGCGCGAACGTTCTCGCGGCGATCCGCCTCGGGCAGCGCCTCGGGGCCAAGGCCAGGATCGCCACTCTGCTGGTCGACTCGGGTCTGAAGTACCTCAGCACCGGGGTGTACCGACGCTGAAAGCACGGTGCCCACAGGTCTGTTCGGTCTTCCGCGGGAACCGGTGATGCGCTCCTGCCTGAAACCACCAATTCCGGTCACGAACGGGATGGTTACCGCCAATCCCACTCAGTCACGTTGCGTCGCACGTCAGTTACCCTTAGACAAGTTTGCTGACGGGAAGGCCCTGAAGCGTGGTGTGAGAGTGCGAGGCAAGTTGCTGACGATCAACGTGGCGGTGCTGTTGGTGATCATCACCGTCTTCCGACTGCGGCGCCGCACCCAAGCGCGAAGCCGCCTGGACGAGAAGTTCACCGTCGTCATCGTCTTGGTCCTGGGAGTCGTCATCGCCCCGACCGCCCTGGGGGAGAGCATCTTCAGCATCGTCGACCAGTTCGTCCACGGCCTGTCGAATGCCAGCCGGTAAGCCTCTCCGGGCGCCTGAGCGGGCGTCCTGGTGAGCCGCCGCCCCGCCCGCCGCCGCGCCGCCCGCCGCCGAAAGAAGAACACCGGTGCCGAGGTCCTCGTGGTCGGCCTCCTGGCGCTCACGGTGGCGGCCGTGGTGCTGCGCTGGCTGGCCGCTCACACCTGGGCACTGGTCATCCCGCTCGCCCTGGCCGTGGCAGCCGGCGGAGTCCACGTCCACCGACAGCACCGGCGGTCCCGGCTGGAGGCGGCTCGGCTGCACGGTCTTCGCTACGTGCTCCCCCAACTCGACGCGCTCCACCATCGGCAGTTCGAGCACGCGGTACGCGACCTGATGCACCGCGACGGCTGCCGGGACGCCCGGCAGGTCGGAGGTGCGGGAGACAACGGCGCGGACGTCATCGCCACCGACCCGCTGGGTCGCCGGTGGGTCATCCAGTGCAAGCACCGCCGGGCCGGCCTGGCCGGTTCTGCCGTCGGCACCCCGGACCTGCACGTCCTCAACGGCACGGCCCGACAGCTGCACAACGCGGACGTCGTCGTCCTCGTCACCAACGGCCGCTTCTCCAGCAAGTGCCCGCCACTCGCTCGATCCCAGCGCCTCCATCTGGTGGACCGCGACGTGCTCGCCCGCTGGGGCGCGGGCAGTCCCATATGGGAGCTGCTGCCCCAACTCCCGCCTCCCCGCAGGCCCACCGCGCTGTCCTGACCGCGTCGAGGAGCTTCCGGGACCGGCAAGCGCGTCGTCATCAGCGTGGCGGCGACCACAGGGCTCCACACCCAATCCGTCATATGGCATGCCCAGGTCAAATCTGTCAGGCTTCTCACAGCTGTCCCACCTCGGGGGACGGCAGGAACCCCGCCCAGCGTTCGCGCAGTGATGCGCGCCGTCCCGCTGGCTGCCCGTCGGCGCACCCGAGCCGGCCGAGCGGCGCACAGCGGGCCGGGAGCCGGCCGCCTCGAAGGAGTTCGTGTGAGACCGACCCCGCGCAAGGTCCTTGCCGCCAGTGCCCTGGCCGTCGCCGCACTGGCCGCCGCCGCGCTCCCTGTCATACCCGCCGCCGCGCAGCCCGCGGCCCGGTCGGCCGCCACCTGCGCCACGGCCCCAGCGGCGGCCGACGCCGGTGGTACGCACAACACCTCCCCCTCCGGATGCGGCACCGTCGACGATGCGACCCCGCGCGCGGACGCCACGCGCACCCCGGCCGACCCCGCGTACACCGTCAGCCTGAGCAGCGACACCAGTGGCGCCGTATGGACCGGTCACGAGAGCGCGACCTTCACCAACGCCTCCCCCACCGCGCTCACCGAGGTGTACCTGAGGCTCTGGGACAACTACCACGGCACCTGTTCCGCCATGCCGATCACGGTCAGCAACGTCACGGGCGGCACCGCGGGCGCTCTCTCGGTCGCCTGCACGGCCATGGAGATCTCGCTGCCGATGCCGCTGGCGCAGGGGCAGAGCACCACGATCGGCTTCGACCTGGGAATCACCGTTCCCAGCGGCGCCGACCGCTTCGGCCACGACGGCGCCTTCAACATGATCGGCAACGCCTTGCCGGTGCTCGCGATCAAGGACGCGAGCGGCTGGCACCTGGACCCGTACACCGAAAACGGTGAGGCGTTCTACTCACTGGCCGCCGACTTCCACGTGACCCTCGACCACCCGACCTCCCTGCTGGTACCGGCCACCGGTACCTCGGTCGACACCCCCGGCGCGAGCGGTCGCACGACCACCACGGCCACCGCCACCGACGTCCGCGACTTCGCCTGGGCGGCCGGCCCGTTCAGCAAGGTCTCCGGCACCTCGCCCGCAGGTACCCGGGTCAACGTCTACGCCGTCTCCGGCATCAGCTCCTCCAGCTCCCAGGCGATGCTGAGCACCTCGGAATCCGCCGTGGACGCCCACGCGGCACGCTTCGGCGCCTACCCGTACGGCGAGCTGGACGCGGTGCTCGACAACAAGTTCTGGTTCGGCGGCATGGAGTACCCCGGCTTCGTCCTCGACCTGGTCAACAGCAACGCGCTCACCCACGAGATCGGCCACCAGCGGTGGTACGGCATCGTCGGTGACGACGAGTACAACAGCCCCTGGTTGGACGAGGCGTTCGCCGACTACTCCACCGACCTGGCACTCGGCCAGACCGGCGCCAACTGCTGGAACAACGTCTCCTGGGCGTCGAGCGCAGAGAACATCACCGACTCCATGGCCTACTGGGACGCCCACCCGTCCCGCTACTCCGCCGTCGTCTACAGCTACGGCAAGTGCGCCCTGCACGACCTCCAGCGCCTCCTCGGCGACACCGCCATGGCCACGTTGCTGAAGGACTACGCCACTTCGCACTGGTACGGCGTCTCGACCACCGCCGAGTTCAAGGCGGCCGCCCAGGCCGCCACGGCCACCGACCTGACCTCCTTCTGGGCCCAGCACCGCATCGTCGGCTGACCCGCCCTCGGTTCGCCGCGGCCGCCGCCCCTCTGGCGGCGGCCGGGCGGGCCTTCGGACTCAGCGGCCCACGGCGCTCTCCCGCTCGACGCGCGACAGCTTCTCGGGGTTGCGCACGATGTAGAGCCCGGTGATCAGCCCGTCGTCGATCCGCACCGCCACCACGTCGTCGATCTTCCCGCCGAACCGGATGACCAAGGCGGGGCCACCGTTGATCTGCACCGGCTCGGCCGACGCCACGGCACCTATCCGGGGCAGCCCCTGCCCGAGGAGGCGGGCCACCTTGTCGGCTCCGACGACGGGCCGCACCACGCTGTGCCTGAGTCCGCCGCCGTCGCTCAGAAGGACGACGTCCGGCGCGAGCAGGTCGAACAAGCTCTGCAGATCGCCGGTTTCGACAGCCCGTTTGAACGCCTCGATCGCACGGCGGCTCTCGGCCGCGGAGACGCCGCCACGCGGTCGGCGCTCGGCGACGTGTACTCGTGCCCGGCGAGCGATCTGGCGGACCGCGGCCGGGTTCTTGTCAACGGCTTCGGCGATCTCGTCGTACTCCAGGCCGAACACCTCACGCAGCACGAACACCGCCCGTTCGGTCGGTGTGAGGGTCTCCAGCACCAGCAGCATCGCCATCGAGACGCTCTCGGCCAGCTCGATGTCCTCGGCCACGTCCGGCGCGGTCAGCAGCGGTTCGGGCAGCCAGGGGCCGACGTAGGACTCCTTGCGCCGACCGAGCGTACGAAGGTGGCTCAGCGCCTGGCGGGTGGTGATGCGGACCAGGTAGGCACGCTGATCCCGCACGGTGTCGGGATCGACGCCCACCCAGCGCAACCAGGTCTCCTGCAGGATGTCCTCGGCGTCGGCGGCGGAGCCGAGCATCTCGTACGCGACGGTGAAGAGCAGGTTGCGGTGGGCGACGAACGCCTCGGTGACGCGGTCCATCCGGCCGCCGCGAGCGAGCGGCTCGGGTGTGTCCATCGTTCGCTCACTCATAGCCGGCTCCTGCCCGTTCGGTCTCGACTGCGCCACGCACAAGACGCCGGTCGCCGCCACTTTGTGACACCCGTCATCGGTGGCACACGTCACATCGCCGCTCCGTCACAAGGATCGGGGCGTCGGCATCTTGTGTCCGTCCAGTGCAGCAGCACACGACACCGCTGAGTGAGGACGAACTCATGGAACCCCGTTTCAACCTGCTCGACAGCCCGACCGCCGCGAAGGTCTCCAAGCGGTTCTACAACACCGCGTTGGTCCTGGAGGACTCGACGCTGCCGAAGTCCCTGCGGGAACTGGTGCAGTTGCGTACCAGCCAGATCAACGACTGCGGATTCTGCGTCGACTTCCACACCAAGGAAGCCGCGGCCGCCGGTGAGACCGCGCTGCGGCTCAACCTGGTCGCCACCTGGCGCCACACCACCGTGTTCACCGAGGCCGAGCGGGTCGCGCTGGCGTTCGCCGAAGAGGGTGCCCGGCTCGCCGACGGACAGCACGGCGTGTCCGACGAGACCTGGGCCGAGGTCCGCAAGCACTACGACGACGACCAGGTCGGCGCGCTGATCTGCCTGATCGCCATGATCAACGCGGCCAACCGGATGAGCGTCATCTCGCACAGCCTGGGCGGTTCGTACGAGCCCGGCATGTTCGCCGCGTTCGACTGACCGGGTCAGACGACATCCGGTCCAGGACCAGGACCGTTGTGCTTGCTGATGGGGAGCCCGGACCTGTGTCCGGGCTCCGGGCGGATCGGGGACCGCGGCGGGTGAGAGGCACCGCGCACGCCCCGATTCCCGAAGTGTTCCGGGGACGGTTCACAAATGAAGCTGAGAAGCGGTCAGGCGACGGGAGCCCCGAGTCGGTCGGAGAGCGAGGCGAGCCATGCGCCCGGGGTGAACGGCGTCGGCGGGTCCATCTCCATCCCCAGTTCGGCCACTGCCACCGCGTACTCGGACTCGTCGAGTCCGAGTGCCAACAGTTCACGAAGCTCGCCGGTCAACCGAGCCACGACCGCTCTGTCACTGCCCGCCATGTAGTCGTCCAAGGCCTCTTCGTGACCGGCGAACTCGTCCGGCATGTCCTGGGAGAACCAGCCACCGAGAAGCTGTCCGAGTTCCGGGAACCGAGCGTGCCACTCCCAGTGGGTCCGAGGGCTCGCACCCGGCGGAACGTCACCACGCTCGACGCTCGTCCGGATGTGGTCGGCGACGCATCCCAGCCACTCCCCCAGTCTGGCGGACGCCACACCCAAATCCGGCATCGCATACGTCTCTCCTGACCGGTCGAGCCGGCTGCCGGGCCCGTCCTGGAGCGAACGGACGTAACCGCGAAGCTGCTGTTCGGCGGTGGCCAGCGCCCAGGGTCTGACGTGCCAGACATGGCGAAGGTAGGCGTCAAGCGCGACACTGCGTTCCTCGGGCGTGTCGTCGGCGTCCTGAGCGAGGTAGGCGTGCAACACCTGATCCAGCTCACCGTGATCACGATCGTGGCGAAAGGGTTCCATGGGGGTCGGCCGCTCTCACAGGTAGACAGGAAACGTGGCATGCACCGCGAAGCCTTGGGCGGCACTCTCGTCGCGAACGAGGATCACCCGGGCGGCACGTACGTCAACCGGACCGGTACCCACGAACTCCATCCCCTGGAGGAGGACCAGGCCCACTGGCCGTTCTCGTGAGGGCCATGCTGCCTCCAGCATGAGCCGCCGTCGCCCGCCGACCGCCAGCCATTGATGGATGCGCTGCTCGTTGCGGCTCACCACCTGCTGGGTGCACCAGCGAGCAGTGGCGGGGTCGTGATAGGAGGCTGCCCTGGTTCTCATGACATGCTCTTTCCGGACGGGACAGGACGGGCGCGGCTCGGGGCTCAGCGGCGGGAGGCGGGCCGCCTCGCACCGGGATCATGTCGGAGGGTGACGGCGGGCGAGATGGCCCTCGGCCGTGGCGGCGGCCTCGTCAATGGCACCGACAACGCTGATCCACGAGAATGCTTCGGTCAGGTTCTCGCGGAGGGCGGCCTCGTCGTCGAAGAACGTCTGGACGTGCGTGATCTCGGCCAGGAGCGAGGCGAGTTCGGTCCGGCAACCCACGGAACACTCCGCTTCGAGTCGTTCGGCGAGGTTCGCGGCCAGGGTCGGATGGTCGCCGTACTCGATCGTGAAGGTGATCCCGGCGATTCCCGGATACCGCTTCCGTCCTTCCCATGCTGACATCGGCAACTCCGACACGTCCTGTGGGGAGCACCGGTCGACGTCATCCATCTCCCCCGCGAAGCCCGCCAGAAAGGCGACGCGCTCCGGGTCACCGGGTGTGTGCGGCAGTCGGCGGGAGAACAGATCCGCAGCAAGGCGTGTGTAGGGCCCTTCGGGTAGCAGTTGGGCGTGGCGCAGATCGCGGCCGGCATCAGCGTTGTCCCGCATCGCCCCGAGCGGCGCCCCCCAGTCGGCCAGCCGGAGGAATCGCACCGCGGCAGTGAGCGGATCCGAGTCCGGCCCCGTGGCCTCCTCTTCGCAGAGAGCGAGCAGAGTGGCCACCACGCCGTCGATGTACAACTCCGTGTCCGGCTGGGCACCGGAGTTGCCCCCTGCACCACCGTCCAGCGTGGCCGGGTCGGCGGGCTCTCGGGCGACCGACTCCTCGCCGCTGTCCTCCGGCAACACCGCCCACGTGTCGAGCAGGCCGAGACAGGCTCCATCAACCGTGTGGCCGAGGTTGTCCCGCAGTGCGTCGTCATCGGCGAAGAACACCTGGGCGTGCCGGATCTCGGCGTGCAGGTCTGCCAGCGCGCGACGCCTGTCCTCCCCCGGGCGCGATGCGCAGGCGTCGCCGGACCGGTTCCGGGCCCGCGGCGGCTCACCCGGGCGAGTCCGGGACATCACGGGGTAGCGAGCACGAGCTTCCCGAGGTGACATCGGCAACCGATGGAAACCGGGAAGAGGTTCACGGTCGCCCTCCTCCACCGCGTCAGCCAGGAAGCGGTGGAACTCCGGCCCGCTCATGCCCGGCGCGAGCCGGTCTACCTGGCCGTGGTCGAGCGGGCCGGGCAGTAGAGCGATGTCGTCCGGCATTCTCGCCGCCATCCGGCGCAGGATCCGGCTGGTGTCCTCCGCGTACCACACCGTCCCGAACGGCACCCCAGAGCCGACAACCCGCAGAAACCGAGCGGCTTCCTGACGGTCGCCTCCGCCCACTCGAATCGCTTCCTCCACTCTTACGCCTCCGGCCCCTTCAGTTGATCGGCATCGACGTGTAGACAACGTAGGGGGGATGTCCGCCCCGCCGGTACCGGAGCACGACGTTGACCCCGTCCGTCGGCCGGGCGTGGGTCATCATCCCGTCCTTGTCATACTCCGCGCGGGTGATCGTGTGCCCGGTGACCGCGCCCAGGAAGTGGCCGTCTATGACCTTCGTGGACTCCTGCTTGCCGTTGATCGTCAGTTTGCGCAACCAGTTCCTGATCTGGATCTCGTTCGCCGGATCGTCCATGGTCTCCTGGGTGTACTTCTGTGCGTCCGCAAGGTTGTCGAAGGATGACGCGGCGGGCACGGACTGATCGCGAAGACGCTGGGCAAGTTGTCGGGCGTTCTCACCCACGTGCTTGTCGATCACATGGCTGCCGCGCATGCCCTCCTGCCCTGCTAGGTCCACCGGGTAGGTGTGCTTGTCAGCATCCGGGACCGTGTTCAGGACGGACTGGCTGAAGTCGTTGAGCGCCCGAGCTCCGAACCCCTCGGAACGGGCCTCCTCAGCATTGAAGGTGGGCGCGCTCGTGTATGCCTCGTGCAGCGGCGCCTCCAACTCCTCCAGTTTCGCTGTCTGCCTGTGGACTCGGTTGGTGTACTCCTCGACCGCCGCGTCCAGAGCGTCGGTGTCCAGCCGTCTCGTCACGTCGATGCCGACTGCCTCACCCATGCCGAGAGCACTCTTTGCGAGCATCTTCAGGCTGGAGAAGTCCGGATGGGTCTCGACGTCGCGGACTGCGCCGACCAGTGCTTTGCGGTAGGTCCGCCACAGGTCGTGATGGAGGTCCTCTGCCGCGCGGGCGAAGGCGCCCAGTGCCTCGGCGAGCGCTTGCGCGGTGTCGAAGAGAACGGCCATGACAGGGTGGCTGCCGCCAACGGTAACTGTGTCGTGCGACCAGCGGTATGCACCGCGGGTTTGTCCCCAGGCGGTCGTGCCCCACAGAGAGCTGCAGTACCGGCGCATCGCCTCGTACCATTCGCTGTTGCGCTGGTCGGTGATTCCGGAAACCAAGCCGGTGAGTTCTCCGTCGATCCCCGATACGGCCACGCTGGAGTGGAACCACTGCTGTGAGACGTGGTCGATGTCCTGGGGGTTGGGCATCGGTACCACGTCTGCGGCTCTGCCCCACCGATAGAGGTCTTTCAGCAGCGGGCGCAGCACGAACAGGACCGCGCCCTCGATGCCGTCCAGCAGCGAGTCGAAGAACGATTCGGCACTCTCGTCATCCCGCCAGCCGAGCCCGGGCGTCGAACCGTAGTGGGGCTCGGCGTGGATGACGTGCGGCAGCGGGTACGGCTTGGCGGAGGCACCCGGAGTCGGGTCGGTCGCGGCATCCGCTGCCCGGAAGTGATTGGCGGTCATGGTGAAGCCCACGGCCGCGCCTCCAACGCTGACGACGGCACGTGCCCACACTCGAAAATACAGGTCAGACATCTCGGTGTAGCGCTTGGAGAAGCCCTCGGCGGCGCTGCCGTAGCCACCGCAGTCGGGGTAGCCCTTGAGCTTGTCGACCAAGCCCTTCGCCTCGGAGTCCATGGTCTGCTGCTGGTTCGCGAACCCACCGGAGACCGTGTACAGCTGTGAGGGGGTGACCTCGAATCCCGGCATGAGGCCTACTCACCGCCCCAGCCACGCAGCACGGCCGCGTTGGCCGCCTTGTAGTTGGTGTGTCCGGTGACTACGACCTCGTGCAGCCGCTCCTGAGCCGACTTCAGCTCCCGGGCCGACGCGCTCCACCGGTCGAGAGCTTCCTTACAGGCATCCCGGGCTTCCCCCTTCCAAGCGCCAACCACTCGCTCCGCCTTGGTGTGCAGGGTGTCCAGATGAGTGGTCAGTTCCTTGAGCATGTCACTGATCTCGTCAGAGACCGCCTCCAACATTGCGAAGTCGGCGCCTATGGAGTCGTCCCAGCTCATCGTCCCCCCTGTTCAATTGCGTTGTCCCGTACCCTAGTTCGTGCCACGGAATGTCGCAGTCGTGATCGCCCGCTGGAGCGTGAGTTCCCCAACGGGCCGACCGGAAAGGGATGCCAGGTGACCGACGGGGACCTCACCGTGTCCGCGAAGGACCTCACCGACCTCGCCACCGCGCTGCACGACATGCGCGGTCACCTCGACCGACAGGTCAGACGACTCAACTCCATGCTGGAGACGATCGAAGGCGGCTGGCACGGTCCGGCGGCCACCGCTTACAAGGCGCTCCAGCGCCGACTCAACGACGACCTGGCTCGTATCCGCGATGAGATCGACGTCATCGCCGAAGCGGTCACGTTCAGCAAAGGTGGCTTCAGCGGCGAGGAACTCGCCGTGCTGAAGACCTTCAAAGGACTCGGGTCCGGCGACGCCATGCCTGGCCAAGATCCGCTCGGTGACCCCGACTCCACGATCATCCAGCGGTTGATGTAGCACGGAACGGCTGACGGCGGGTTCTCGTCCAGGGCGGACGGCACGCTGGCGTGCGCGGAGAGTCAATGGCCTTGCGCTGAGGGACCTGGCTCGACCGGGGAGTGGTCAGGAGACTCGGGGATCACCAGGCGGGGGTGTGGTTCGGTTGCCCCGCCCATGTTTCGAGGGGGAATCCCACCATGCGGTTCAACGGCATGATCCGAAGAGCGGGTATCGCGTTGTGTGCCGGCGGCGTCATCGTCGGCACCCTCGCCGGGACGGCCGACGCCTCGCCGGACGCCGGGCGGATCGGACCCGGGCAGACCAACAACCCGCACGGTGTCTGGTGCGTGCAGGCGGCCATCGACGCGTCACCGGTCAACGTCCACGTCGCCGAAGACGGGGTGTACGGACCCCAGACGGAGGCCGCCATCAAGGCGTTCCAGCGCCACTACCTGCTCACCGCGGACGGCATAGTCGGGGAGTCCACCGGCAGCATGATCTGGCAGTGGGACGACTACTCCGACTACTGCTACACCTACGTCCCGACCCCGTGAGGCGCTGACCCCACTCGTCGGAAGCCGACACGTACAGAAGGGAGCCACCGGTCCGCAAGGCGGGCCGGTGGCTCCCGATCCCGGTCAGCAGCCGTCGCTGCCCGGGGTGGGCAGGGTGTCCGGGTGCAGCCCGAGTGTCGCCCTCGCCAGCAGTTCGTACGCGTCCGGGCGGAACGCCGGTGAGTACGAGGTGTACTCGAAGCAGCCGCCCTGGTGCAGGCCCGCGATCACGCCCACCACGTAGGTCAGCCGGGTGCCCGGGACGGCGTACAGCCACGGGCTGCCGCTGCTTCCGCCCACGTAGCCGTGGCAGTTGAAGGACGGGAAGCCGTCGGTGACGTAGACGCCGGTCGTGCAGCGGATCGCCTGGTCGTCGATACCGGCGTTGTAGGCGACGTCGGTGATCGTCCGGTGCGAACCCGGCGCCTGCCCGAGGATGTTGGCGCCGACCACGTCCTGGACGCCGACCTCGCGTCCGCCACTCCGCTGGTCCGCGAGTTGCAGGATGGCGTAGTCGTGCTGCGGGTCCTGGTCGGCGATCCACCGCGGGTCGACATAGGCGTGCGCCACGGTCCAGACGCCGTACGGGGTGCTGCCCTTGTCGTAGCCGGGAGCGAACTGCCAGCCGGACGCGGTGCCGAAGACGCAGTGCGCCGCGGTCAGGACGAGGTCGCGGCGCGGACTGGCCACCACGCTCGCGGTGCAGCCGTGGTCCTGGGCGAGACCATCACGGAAGAGGGGCCCGACCGTGGGTGTTCCCGCGAACGATGTCGCGGTGGGCGTACCGGGTGGTGCCGGCGGGTCGGCGGCTGCCGGCCCGGCCGACAGCATCCCCAGGGAGAGCAGCGCCGGTGCGAGCAGCGCGACGGTTCTCGCACGAAAGAATCCGGCCATTTCCTGACTCCTGTCTTGACTTGTCTCGGAAGCCTTCGGTCGTGGGTCCGGGATCACGCCGTTCTTACTTGCTCCGCGAACTCAGCACAAGAATCGGAAGCCCATGAACAGGGAAAACATGGAAAACCTTTCATCACACGCCGGTACTCACGCCGGAAGGTGAGTACCGGGGCTCATGCCGCTCGGCCGGCCGTGGGCCACAATCCCGCTCATGCAGAACAAGCCGTCGGCGTTCGACCCCTGCCCCGCGTGCGGTTGGTACGTTCCCGTTCCGATTCCCGTCGACGCGACGTGTCCGCACTGTGCGTTCCCGCTCACCGGGGCGCAGGCGGCCGATTTGCGGGAGTTGAACGTCGCTCTGGCGACCGTCGACGCGGAGCGGAACCGCCTGTTGGGACGTCGTGCCCAACTGCTCGCGCAGCCGCGGCACATCGCGCCGCCGGCGCGGTCGTGGGAGCAGGGCCCTCGGCCACAGGCCGGGGAAACGACTCCCCTGGCCGCGCAGAACGTGCTGCTGTCGCTGGGCGGTGTGCTGCTGGCGGTCGCCGCGATCGCGTTCACGGTGATCAGCTGGGGACATCTGGGCATCGGCGGCCGGGCGGCGGTGCTGGCCCTGCTGACCATGGCGGCCATGGCCGTACCGGCCCTGCTGCTGCGCCGGGCGCTCAGCGCGACAGCCGAGGTCGTGGCATGTCTGGGCCTGGTCCTGCTGCTGCTCGACACCTATGCGGTACGGCGAACCCTGCTGCCCGGTGGTGACGGGACGGCGTACGCGGCGGTGTCGATCACGGTCGTGAGTGCGGTGTGGGCCGGGTACGCCGTCGTGATGCGGTCGCGTGCCGGGCGGGGGCTCGTTCTCCCGGCGCCGGCCGCTCTCGTGCTGGCCCAGCTTCCGCTTCCGCTGTGGGCCGCCGCGGACCGCTCGGTTTTCGGCGGCGCGTGCGCGCTGCTCGGCACCGCGGTGTTCGACGGTGCCGCCCTGACCGCTCTCAAGTGGTCCGGACCGCGCGCGTTCCGGTTGACGGCCATGGTGGCCGGTTGTGTGACCGGTGGGTGGGGGCTGCTGATCGCCGGTGCTCTGTCGGTCCGCGCGGACGGGTTCGGCGCCGCCTTCCGGGCCGCGGCGCTTCTGCTGGTCGCGGCGGTCTGCGCTGTGGCGATGGCATACAGGATGCCCGTCGGGCAGGAGAACGACTCGGCCGGCTGGGGACGGGTGCGGCACGCCGCGTGGGTGCTGGGGGTGGTCGCGGGGCTCAGCTGTCTCGCGGGCGTCGGCGGGTTGATACGGGTGTTCGCCGTGGGCGACTGGGCCGTGCCGGGGTATCTGGCGGGAGCGGCCGCACTGTTGGGCGTGACCGGCCCGGCCTGGCGTGCCGGGGGTCGGCGGGTGGTCGTATCTGGGGTGGCCGCGGGGGCGCTGGTGGTGCACGGGGTCGCGGCGGTTTGGGCCATGGCGTCGCTGTCCGTCGGGGTGTTCGGAACGCTCGGGTGGGTCGGGTCGGTCTGGACGGGGGCTCCGGCCGGGGCGCGGGCGGCGGTTCCGGGGTGGGAGGTGCCTGGTTCGTCGGCGGCTGTCGTGGTGGCCGCCGAGGTCGCCGTGGTGCTGTCGGTGATCGCTTTCCGTGGGGTACGGGCCGACCAGGCGTTCAGCGGCGCCTTGGTGATGGGGGCGCTCGCCGCGGATGGGATCTCGGCGGCGCTGGATCCGCCGTACGCGGTGGCGGTCGGGTCGCGGGTCGCGCTGGCGGTGCTTCTGCTGGGTGCGGCTCGGGTGCTCGGGGGCCGGGCGATGGTGGCGCGGACGGCCGTCGTCGGGGCGGTGGTGGTGTCCGTGACGACGGTCGGCTGGGCGCTGGCGGAACGGGCGGCGACGCTTTCCGTCCTGGCGGTGCTGCTGGTCGCCTTCGCCGCGGCGGCGTGGCGGGCGCAGGCGCAGCAGCGCGCCGTCGCCGGGGTGGCCGCGGTCGCCTGCGCGGCAGGTCTGGCGTGGGCGGGTCCGCTGGCGGGTGGCTGGCCCGCGTACGGGGCGGCGTTCGTCGTACTCGCGGTCGCCGCGGGTGCGCTGCTGTGTGGCGTACGGGCCCAGGAGCGGGCGGTGGAGTATTCCGGCTATGGGGCTGCCGGGCTGGCGTTGGTCCTGGCGGCGGGGGACGCCGGGGCGCTTTCTGCGGCGCTGGGCCTCGCGGGTGTGCTGGCGGCGGGCCTGGCGTTGCGGGCGGACCGGCGCCCCTGGGCCGGCTATGCGGCCGCCGTGCTGATGGTGGCGGCCGGTTGGGTGCGGCTGGGGGCGTCGGACGTGACGGCGCCGGAGGCGTACACCCTGCCGGTGACCGTGGCGGCCCTGGGCATGGGCTGGCTGCGGCGGCGACGTGATCCGGCGGTGTCGTCCTGGGGTGCATACGGTGCCGGGCTCGCGGCGACGCTGCTGCCGAGCCTGGTGACGGCCTGGGGCGACGCGCACTGGCTGCGGCCGATGCTGCTGGGCGTCGGGGCGCTGGTGGTGACTCTGCTCGGCGCACGGTACCGCCTCCAGGCGCCGCTGCTGCTCGGCGGCGTGGTTCTCGCACTCGACGCCCTGCACGAACTCGCCCCCTTCGTGCTCCAGGTACTCGGCGTCCTCCCCCGCTGGCTCCCGCTGGCTCTGGCGGGCGTCGTCCTACTAGCCGCCGGCGCCACCTACGAGCAGCGTCTGCGCGACGTCCGGCGGGTGCGCGACGCGTTCAATCTGCTGCGGTGACGGCTGCCTCCGGCGGCAAGGAATCCGCGAGCGGGGGCGCCGATCCGCCGGCTCAGGGGGCGATCTGAGGCCTGTCTTGCGGAGCCTGTCCGCTCGGTCATTCGCCGTGGATGCCGCCGATGTCCTCCTCGCCGTGTTCGCCGCCTCCCGGTTCGGGGAAATGGGAGCAGCCCGTGCATTGGACGGTGCCCGACTGGAGGCCGCGGGTGTGGTCGGCGAGGGCGACGGCGGCGGCTATCGGGGATCGGTGGTCGGCGCGGGACTGCGCGGGGTCGGATCCGGGCTCGATCCCCGACGAGACCAGTTCCTCGGTGAGTTGGAAGTCCGCGGCCGTCCGCAGGGCCAGTGGATCGGGTTCCACGACCCGTACCGCGGTCGGTGGTTCCGCGGGATCGGCCCCGGAGCGCGCCCGGTCCGTCCAGGACAGGAAGACGTTGCTCAACCCCGACTCGGCGAGGCCGTCGAGGTACTCACGCACCAGCCCGACGACCACGCCATGCCCGAAGGTGACGAGACCCAGCGCGCCGGTCACGGCCGCAGCAGCGTGCTCGGCGGCTTGTTCGGCCTCGTGCTCATGCGTCTCCGCGTGGTCGTCCTCGTCCCGCTGCCTGGTGAGGCGGGTGTCGAGGTCGGCGGAATCGGCGGCGTTCCCGTCCATTCCGGCGGCGCGCACCGCCGTCGCGGTCGGTGGCTGGGACGGCTGCCGGGTGGGATCCTCTTCGGACGGCGGCTGGAACGGCAGCACCGTTCGGGCCTGCAACTCCCCCATCCGGTGGGCCAGATCGAGTGCGGTCGGGGTCGGTCCCCCCTGGTCGGAGGAGTGCGGGGCGCTGTCGTACACCTCGACCAGCATCTGCGTCAGGACGGGCAACGCCTGCCGGGAGTGGGCGAACCGCCCGATGACCGCCTGGTAGAAGGCGGTCTCGCCCCGGGCGGTCAGGTCCTTGCGGAGGGCGACGGTGTAGCGGGCCTGTATGCGCCGGCTGAGGACCGGGCCCACCGTCGGTGGCGCGGCCAGGCCGAGGAAGACGAGCAGCAGCAGGCCGATGCGCAGTACGGACAGCGTGCGGCGGACGACGCCGACCACTCCGGGAACCCGGATCCTGCCGAGCGCCTCGTTGACCCGCCGGAGGCGTCCGGATCCCAGCACGACCGTGAGGAACACGGCCGTCAGGAGGATGTCGGCACTCGCCCAGATCCACCACGGGAGGTCGATGAGGTCCCCCAGGTCCGCCGCGGCGCCGCGCAGGGCCTTGACCTCGGTGAGCGGCAGGTCGAGCAGGTTGGCCAGCCACACCAGGAGCAGGACGAGGACGGCGCCGAGGAGCAACGCGAAGACGATGTCCGCCGCGGCGGACACCAGCGCGCGGTCATGTTCCTGCATCCACCGCCACAACCGGACGGTGAGCCAGACCATCAGCGCGAACACCGGGGCCTCCAGCGGACCGCCCAGCAACTGGTCGTCGAACAGCAGGAACAGCACGTACGCGAGCGGCACGATCGCCATGGCGCCGACGAAGCGACGCAGACGGGGGCATCGGCCCGTGGAACGGCGTACGAGCCGGACCGTCGCCGTACCCAGCACGACCGCGATGACGATCTGGACCAGCGCCCTGACCACCGCGCTGCCCGGACCGTCCTGGTGCCACACGGCAACCATCATCAGCAGGAAGAACCCCAGGATCGCACCGAATCCCGCGGGGGTGCTCCGCATGATCGCGACCCACAGGAACGACAGAGCCAGGGCGACCATCATCAGGGTGCGGCCGGGCGGCAGACGCTCAAGAAGGAGGAAGCAGCCGACCGACAGGTAGAGGCTCAGCACCACGGCGACGGGGCGCATGACGGCAGGGCGCCGGGCGCGGACGAGTACCCACCCGATGGACAGCAGCGCCGAGCCCGTGCCCACCGTGCACGCGAACACCGCCATGGCCACCACGGTGGCTGCGGCGCCCGCGGGCTCACCCGACCACCCCGCTGCCACCGCACCCGAGATGGCGAGCAGTACCGCGTCGGCTGCCATCGCCTTACCCGCGATCCTGACGGACCGCCGGTGTTGCCCGATGAACCGGCGCGCCACCACACCCAGGCGCTGCGCCACGAGCGTCGCACCTGCCGCCGCTCCACCCGCCACGGCGCTGAGCAGTACTTCCACCGCGACGCTGCCGAACAGCCCGATGCTCTTGATGGGCAGTCGTATCAGCAGGGCAGGAAGCAGACCGAGGCCGACAGCCGAGCCGACCAGTGTCATGGCCGGCAGCGCTTCGGAGAAGTGCGTGCTGAACCGCGGGCGCGGCTGGGGAGGCATCCGGTCAGCGTAATGGCTGAACTCCCGTGCCCGTTAAGCGGCCTGACGCTCCTTCATCCCCATCCCTTACCGGCCTGTCAGTGCACGTCGGTGAGTTGTATGCGAAGGTCCTCCGTCTTCGCCGCCCGCGTCCGGAGACCGACTACGACACGCAGGATCAGGCATGTCGACGCGGCGACCGCGGCGCAAAGGGCGAGATCGGGAAAGGAGTTGAAGAAGAGAACCGCGGCGGACTCCGCGAGCGCGGCGGTGGCGAGGGAGAGCGACGCCCCCCAAATCCGAAGCCGACGGGCGCGCCCGTGCAGTGTCGGGCGCCGGGGCCACCAGCCCCACAGGAGAGCCAGCCCGCCGAGTGCCAGGAACGCCCCGATGGCGGTGAAGCGGCCGAACGGCGTCGTCGCCATCAAGGCGATTCCCGAGGGGATCCACATGACGGCCCCGCCGAACATCACGATCCTGGTCTGCGCTGCTGAGAGCCTGCCCACCGGTATGTACGCCACGGGCGTCATTCTCGCAGGGCTCCCACAGCGGATCGTCAGCGATCCGATCCGGCGGTCGCTTGTCCGCTGTGGGTACGGCGGTGTTTCAGGGCCTGGTGACGGGGGCGGAGTCGGGCAGGAAGAAGTCCCGGACGGCCGCCATGACGGGGTGCTGGAGTCGCCAGGGACGCGGCTGCCGGGAGGCTTCGGCGGGAGACGCGGATCGGGTGGGCGGTGGTTCGGATTCGGGTTCCGGTGCGGGGGGCGGAGTGCTCTTGGGCGGGGGTCCGGCGGGGTCCTGGGACGCCGTGGAGGGCTGGGACGCGGCCGGGGGCGGTGAGGCGTCGTCGTCGGGCGGTTCGGTCGAGGTGCCCAGGAGTTCCCGGATGATCTCCTCACCGATCTGTTCCGGTGTGCGCATGTCGTCCACCGAGACGCCGAAGGCGGCCAGTACGCGGGGCAGGAGCACGTCGTGCCACTGGGCGATGCGTCCGGGGCCGGGGCAGCTGTTGGGGACCGGCGTCCAGGGGCCGGGCGAGCCGAACAGGAGGTGGTGGCCGAGTCCGGGGTCGCCGGCGGAGCGGCAGGCGCGTCGTGCGATCGAGGGGTGGGTGCGCATCAGCCAGACGTGGAGCCGTGTCAGGGCGTCGAGTTGGGCGTCGGACCAGGTCTGGGTGGTGTGTCCCTCGGTGGTGATCGAGACGGCGCCGGTGCCGTCGGCCCGGTGGTCCGCGCGGTGGGCGGCCTCGGCGGCCTGGGTGGTGTCGAGCCACTGCACGATGGTGCCGTCCCACCCGATCCCGAAGTGGCTCCGGCCGCAGACGTCGGGGCGCCGCAGGCGGGTGTCCGTGGCGGACAGCGTGCTTTCCATGGTGTGGTCGACGATCTGCGTGGGG
The DNA here is from genome assembly GCA_963737305.1 of uncultured Actinomycetota bacterium. Lineage (GTDB taxonomy): Bacteria > Actinomycetota > Actinomycetes > Streptomycetales > Streptomycetaceae > Streptantibioticus_C. The sequence continues at coordinate 71,903 of CAVTRX010000001.1, forward strand.
CGGATCGTCCGCTGGGCCGGCGGCGGTGCGAGGAGCCGGATCGTCGCGAAGGGGCACAGAGCCACGTCAGCTCCCCCCGGAACCTTGTGCCGGGGCGGTCAGCGGCTGGAAGACCTGACGCAGGTCGACGACCGTTTCCGCGCCCATCACCCAGGCGAGCGGGGCGTAGTGGACCTGGACACCCGCCGGCGGGCGGAACAGGGCGTCTCCCGCGGCGTTGCGGGGCCACTCCACCGTGCCGGTGACCGTGCGGGCGGGGATGATCCAGTGGTCGCCGGTGCGGTAGGTGGCGCCCGGCTTGAAGTAGACCTGGAGTCCGTCCTCCAGGCTGATCCACGCCCCTTCCTTGACGCGTGCCGCGCCGCCGTCCAGCGCGGGTCCGCCACGTGCGGCCTTGTGGTCCCAGCGCCGCAGGAACGGATGACGTTCCGGGGTCCGTCCGATGCCGGGCACCGGCTCGCCGGACAGCCGCACCCGGCGTCCCGGCAGGTCGACCTCCTCGATCTGGAGCAGGGGGGCGGCCTCGCCCCGGCTGACGTAGGCGCTGTCGCCCACCTCGACCCAGTCGCCGACCTCCAGCGAGAGCTTGTCGTCGTCGCCCAGGGTGGCCAGGTCGGCCCAGGTGCCCTCCAGCCTGGTCACCGGCAGCACGACGCTGCCGTTCTCCCGGGACCATTTGAAGGTGGCGCCTTCCGCCGCCGAGGCTCCGTGGTGGATCTCGACCCGGTAGAGCTGGTTCTCCGGTCCGCGGTACCGGGCCGCCGGGTGGACCAGGCAGGGGTCCTCGTCCGCGCGGTCGGGGCGTTGGGTGCGGGCGGCGAGCATGCCGGGGGGCGTCTCGCGGGTGCGCGCCCACTGGTCGAAGGCGGTACGGACCGCCTCGGCTCCGCCGTCCGCGGCGTCGAGTTCGTCCGCGGGCAGTGCCAGCACCTGCCAGACCACCTTGGTGCGGGCGGCGGTGTCGGGCATCGCCGTGCCGAGGGCCACCTCTCGGATCGCCGGGTCCTCCACGGCGGTGACGGTGCGTTCCCAGACCTTGAGGTAGGCGAGGTAGGGGAAGGCGTCGGGCAGCCGATCCTCGGGGTGTTCGGGGTCCCGGTAGGCGTCGGGCTGGTTCCAGTAGGTCCACTCGCCGGCCGCCTGGCCGGCGGTGGAGTCGGTCTCGGTGCCGCCCTGCCAGACGCCGTCCTCGGGTGCCGCGTCGGTCGGCCCGGGGCGGGTGGCGTCGCAGAGGATGCCGTCGACGTAGTAGCGGCCGCCGCCGATGGTCAGGTCGTCGCGTTGGTGGTTGCCCTGGACGTAGCCGATCGTGAAGCCGGGCTGTGCGGCGGGACCGCCGTACCGGCCGATGAGGTCGGTGGTCAGGGCGCGGGTGCGGTGCAGTTCGATGGCGGCCTGTTCGTTGGCGTCGGCGTCGAGTTGGACCCTGCCCTGCTGTGCGAGCACCGTCGAGTAGTGCTTGCCCGGGTCGAAGGTCACTCGTGAGAAGTCGCCGTACATTGCTCCCCCTTCACAACACACGTCTTCATCAAGGTCAGGGTCGGTTCAGGACACGAAGAAGATCCCGGCGTCGGCGTCGGCCGGGGAGTACTCGGCGAGCCGGGCGCGCAGGTTGTCCTCCCGTTGCGGTCGGAACAGGTCGTGGAAGGCGCCCGGTTCCGAGCGGTCGGCGGCGCCTCGGGTGATCTCGGGCGCGCAGCCCGCGGCGAGTTGCCCGTAGGCCGGTGTGCCGTACCGCAGGCTGGTGAACCTCGGGACCACCCGCCGTGCCTCGGCGTCGCCTGCCTCCGCGGCCTCCTGCGCGGTGAGGTCGTCGCGTTCGGCGACCGCGGCGCGGACCAGGTCGGGCTGGCATTCGTAGCGGCGCGGGGTCCGCGAGCCGGGTGGGACGTAGCTGAAGCGCACGCAGCCTGCCGCGCGGCGGGCGACGTGGACGCCGCCGGTGAACAGGCAGTCCTGGGCCATGTGGATGGCGTGGGTGTGGACTTCGCCGATCACGGTGGTGCGGTGGGCGTGCAGGACGGCGTGGGCGTGGCGGCAGTCGGGGGCGGAGAGGGCTTCGAGGTCGGGAGCGGTGGCGTCCAGGATGCTGTCGCTGAGGTGGATCGGCAGCGGGTCGGCGGCGACCTCGTCGCCGATGACGCGGATGGTGCCGATGATGCTGCGTTCGACGCTGACGCACGCGGTGGTGCGGTCCAGGACGAGGCTGGGTTCCTGCGGGTGGTGTGGTTCGCAGTGGTGTTCCAGGGACCAGCCGGGCACCAGGGTGCAGTGCCGGATGGTGACGGCGGCGAGCGGGCCGGTGACGTTCAGGCCGCGTCCGGTGACCAGCAGGCCGTCGAGGACGAAGACCGCGCCGGGGCCGTCGCCGGGGTTGCCGTGGATGTTGAGCGCGTCGGGGCGGTTGCTGTACCAGTCCAGCAGTCGGATCACCGGCCGGGTGCCTTCCGCGGCGCGCAGTTCGAGGCGGTCGCCGGGGTCGAGGGTGAAGTCGAGTTGTTCCTGGTAGGCGCCGCTGTGGGTGATCTCGATGACGGCCTGGCCGCCCGCGGCGCCGGAGGCCTTGTCAGCGCGCCAGCGTTCGTAGGCGTCGTTGATGCGCTCGTGGGCTCGTCCCGGGCCGACGCGGTAGACGGTGGCGTGGCGCGGGGTGACGCGGTCGCGCGGGTACTGGCCGCCGCCGGTGTCGTCGCCGAACGCGTAGTGGTAGGTGACCCATACGCCGTGTCGGGGGGCGGTGCGGGCGCCGAAGGCGATGCGGCCGAGTTCGGGGTCGACGGCCACCTGTCCGTGCCGGGGGCGGTAGGTCCAGTCGGTGAGGTCGGCGACGACGATGTCGGCGGGCGGGATGGGCTGGAAGTCGTCGTCGCGCCAGATGGCGAGGCTCTTCCCCGGCCCGTAGTAGTCGCCCGGCCGGTCCGCGAGACGGCGGCGCCGGATGCCGGCGGGGACGTTGTCGATCGTGGCGATGTGGGTGGCCGACGGTTCGGGCTCCGGCCTGGTCACCAGGGGGCTGTCGTTGCCGAGGATGGAGAAGGTGTAGAGGTTGCGGGCCCGGTCCACGCAGTAGGCCGGGCCGCGGGAGATGGCGTACGGCTTGAGGCGCCAGACGAACAGGCCGACGCCGGCCGGGGTGAAGCCGCCCTGGCGGCGCGGTGAGGCAGCGCGCCGTACGTCGGCGGTGTGCGCCGTCTCGTCGAACGGACCGCCGAGCAGGTCGAGCCCGCCTCCGTCGCGGACGTCCGCCGTCCGGCCGCGGGTGAGCCGCCGGGTGTCGTGGGCGTCCGGTGCGTCGCTGTACAGCTTGACCGGTTGGTGGGTGGCGAGCAGCCGGGAGAACTCGACGGCGCGGGCGGGCCAGTCGGCGACGCCGGCACACAGCTCTTCCAGCAGGGCCAGGGTGCCTTTGCGGCGCCGGTTGGCGACGGTGTCGGCGACGTCGGCGCGCGGGGCGAGCCGGGCGGCGAGTCGCGGGTCGGGCTCCAGTGTCTCCTCGTAGCCGGGCAGCGTGCGGTAGCCGACGAGGTCGCCGAGGTAGGGGATCGCCCAGTCGTCGGCGGTCTCGATGAACCAGTCGTCGTAGCTCTGCTCGATGGCGGTGCGGATCAGGTCGGTCTGCTCGGCGATGACGGCAAGCAGGGCGCGCAGTGGCTCGCCGGTTTCGGCGTCGCGGATCCGGTGCCAGTTCGGGAGCAGTTCGAGCAGGCCGTCGGGGTCACTGCTCATGCGGTGGCCTCCTTGAGGATCAGGGTGTCGGGCAGGTCGGCGGCCAGCACGGCGAGTTGTGCGGGCCGGATGCCGCGGAAGACGATCACGGAGCGGCCCTGTTCCAGCGGGAGCGTGCCGGTGATGTCCGGGTTGAGGCGCAGGAGTTCGGCGACGGAGATGCCGTAGCGGGCGGCAACCTCGGTGAGGGTCTCGCCCTCGGGCCGGGTGACGCGGTAGCGCTCCTCGCGGTAGCGGGCGGGGTGTGCCGGTACGACGTCCTGCGGGGTGGTGAGCCGGTCGGTGAGTTGTTCGAGCCCGTCGGGGGTGAGGTCGCCGGGGACGCCGGTGAAGGCGGTGACGTCGATGTGGTCGATGCCCGGGACGGCCTGCGCGGCGGCCAGCACCTCGGACAGGTGGACGGGGCGGCCGAGTTCGCGCGCGGGGTAGCCGAGCCGGGCCAGGAGTGCGGCGCGCAGTCGCGGCTCGACCAGGTCCCAGGAGTGGTCGGGGTCGACCTGGACGTCGGCGGCGATGATCAGCAGCACCCGTTCGCGGACGGCGACGTCGACCGCGAGGTGCGGGTCGCCGTGGGCGGCGAGTGCGGAGCGCAGGGTGCGCAGGATGTCGGAGTCCTCCGCGATGGGGATGTCGTCGACCCCGGCGACGGTGACGTGGACGACCTGGCGGGCGCCGTCGAACAGCTGGGCGGCGGCGGCCCGGCCGATGCCGGCGCGGGAGCGGGTGAAGTCCTCGTAGTCGGGGACGGACACCAGGCGGTCGAGGGCGGAGACGGCGAGCGGGATGTTGCGGCGGGCGAGCCCGGGGCCGTCGGGGTCGGCGCCGCCGGTGGCGGGCAGCGGGTTGGTGACGGCGGAGACGCCGAGCGGGCGGGTGGTGAGCTGGGTGATCCGTCCGGCGGAGACGTTGGCGGCCTTGCCGATGCCGATCCGGTAGGTGGCCCGGACGTTCTCCTGGCCGGTGGGCAGCCGGGAGCCGTGCACACCGTCGCCGAAGGTCACCCGGATCCGGCCGTCGCCGGTGGCGCCGGTGACGTAGACCTGTTCCTTCGGTCCGCGTCCGGCCAGGCTGTCGACCTCGTGCCACAGCACGCCGTCGACGCGCACCTGGAGGGTGCTTCGGGCGCCGAGCGGGGTGTCGGCGGCGAGCCAGGTGAGCGGTGCCTGCCACAGGGTGAAGGCCTGGCCCGGGATGCCGGCGTCACCGCTGCCGATGGGTTCGTCGCGGGTGGCGCCCTGGGTGGCGTGGGCGACGTTGCCGTGGATGCGGATGGTCTCGCGCCGGTAGCGGTAGGCGAGCGGTGCGGTGAGCTGGAGGGTGGTGTGGACGGTGGCGCCGGGCAGGGCCGGGTCCACGCTCTGGTCGGCGGCGGCGATCATGGCGAGTTCGCTTCCCGGCACGCCGGGGGTGCCGGGGATGTCGGTGCGCTCCCCCGAGACGATGATCCAGCGGCCGGGGGCGAGGCCGTCGTAGAGGTCGGCCAGTTCGACGCGGTCGCCGCCGATGTCGTCGGTGACCGGTTCGTCGGCGAGGGCGAGTGCCTCGCCGCGGGCGTGGACGGTGGCGTCGCGGATGTGGGCGAGCAGGGTGTCCTGGTCGTCCAGCCAGGCGTCCTCCAGGGTCAGTTCGGTGACCTTGCCGGTGATGCCGAAGTCGGCGCGGGACAGCACCCGCACCCCGGTGACGCGGGTGATGACCTGGGAGAGGGCGGGGTCGCCGGGGACCTGGCCCGCCACCCCCTTGCGCGGCCGATCCACCGCCACCCAACTGCCGGGGGCGATGGCCTCGTAGACCGCGTCGAGGGCGATGACGTTGCGGGAGGTCAGCTCCAACTGGGAGGCGAAGGTCACCTCGATCGAGGTCGGCTCGCCGGCGGCGGTGCGGTTCACCGTGATCCGGTACTCCGCCTGGGTCGCGGTCTGTTCCTCGCCGGGTGCCAGGTGGTAGTCGACCGGGTCGGTGGTGCCGATCGTGACGTGGATGCGGCCGTCCGTGCCCGGGCGGGAGACGAAGACGGTGCGGTCGGGCAGGTCGGGCAGGAGCGTCGCGGTGACGCCCGGCTCCGGGGCGGCCGCCGCGCGGTGGCGGGGGTCGTCTTCCTGGGTGGCCAGCTCGATCCGGCCGGGGCCGAAGTCGTGGGTGCCGTCGTCGCCCGGCAGCGAGAAGGACTTGCTCACCGAGCCGCCGGCCTCGACGTAGCTGAACTCCGCCCGCCGGGGAGCCACGCCCTGGTCGTCGTAGCCGACGCGCATGCTGATGAGCTTGGTGCCGGTCAACGGCCAGTCGTCGTAGCGGATGACCCGGCCCTGGGCGTCGTAGACCGGCTTGAGGGGCGCGGTCGCGCCGAACGGGGTCGCGGTCACCCGCATCGCCTGCACGTCGCGCAACGCGAGCGGTGCGGTCAGGTCGACGTTGCGCCACGCCGCGTAGAGGCCGTCACGCAGGCGCGGGTCGAGGGCGGACAGCAGTTGCGTGCCGAGGTCGGAGCCGGGGGCGTAGATGCGGCCGGGATCGCGGGCCAGGTGGCGGGCGTTGGCCGGCGGACGCGGCGGGGTGGTGCGCAGCGCGGCGAGCAGCGGGCCGAGGCCGCCGACGGCCGGATCGGTGACGCTGCCGGGTCCGTCGGTGCCGTCGGGCGGAGCACCGGGGGCGGTGGCGGTGCGCGGTTCGTCGTCGGTCGGCTGCGGGGGCTGGAGCAGGCGTGCCTGGGCGCGCAGTGCGCTCAGTTCGGTGTCCAGCGCCTCGAACCAGTCGGCGATGTCGGCGTAGTCGTGCGCGTACTCCTTCTCCTCGCGCAGCCGGGCGAGCGTCTCGTCGAGCCGGTCGGCCAGCGCGGCGGGGGTGGTCAACAGGTGCAGGTCGGCCCTCAAGGGGGTCAGTACCTGGTCGTCGAACTCGGTGACCAGGCGGCTGCCGTCCGGCCAGGGGTTGGGATGGTGATCGCCGCCGGAGGTGATCCACTTCTCCAGGGTGGCGAGGATGGCCTGCAAGGTGGGCAACGCGGGCTGCGGCAGGCCGATGGCGGTGGTGCCGCTGTCGCGGTCGATGGCCACCTCGGGCACGGTGAGCAGAACCCGCTGGTCTCGGTCGGCGGTCTGCTCGGCGCTGAAGACGAACAGCAGTTGGTCGCCTGGCTTGACGTTGTTGGCCGTTCCGGTGGCGAAGATCCTTGTGCGCTCGGCGAGTTGCTGTGCCGTCAGCTGGAACGGGCGGCGCCGAAGGACGGCCAGTTCGTTCCAGGACCAGCGGGCCGGCAGGTCCTCGTCCGTCTCGAAGGACTGCGGGTCCTCGCCGGGGCCGGGCACGCTCTGCGCCCGGGCACCGCGCGGAATGGTGACGGCGGCTTCCTCGCCGGTGCGCGGGTCGCGGTCGAGGGCGTAGGCGAGGAAGGTGTCGGCCGCGACACCGGGGCGGGGCCGGTGGCCGACGAGGGCACCGAGCAGGGCCAGCGAGCTGTCCTCGGTGGCGGTGCGCAGATAGCCCTCGCCCGCGATCCGCTCGGAGTAGAAGGTGAGCAGGTCGCCGACGACCGCCCACGCGTCCAGGAGCGCGATCGCCGGATCCTTCGGGTCGCGGACCGTCAGGTCGGCGAGCGCCGGATACGCCGGTCCCGACAGGCGTTCCAGCATGGCGGTCAGGAACCGGCCGTAGTCCCCCACCCGGTAGTCGATGGTGTCGTGGCCGGGTGGGTTGAAGATCCGCTCCGGTGTGGCCGGCCCGGTCCCGCCGCAGCCGCAGCCGCATGTCGCGCCGCTCATCGGCCTCCTCCGATCACGATCTTCAGGTAGCCGTTCTCCGGCCGGTCCGGGTCGTTGTCGCAGGCGGCGACCTCCAGCGGGCCGACGCGCAGCAGCCCGGCCACCGGGTCGTCGCTCTGCGGCCTGAACAGCGGCCGCAACCGCGTCACCCGGGCGCTTCGCACTCCGGGGACGGCCGCCGCGACGGCGACCAGGCGGCTGACGCGCACCGGCTCACCGAAGGTCAGCGCGTCGGGGTGGAAGAAGCCGAGCCGCCCGTCGGGAAGCCGGCGGTTGCCGAGCACCCGCCGTAGTTCGGCCAGGATGTGGCCGCGCTGGTGGCCGCGGGCGGCCTGGATCTCCAGCTCGACGTCGAGCGGGACGAGCAGCGCCGGGCGCACCACCAGGTCGTGGCCGATCCGGCGGTAGACGGCCAGGTGGTGCTCGACGGCCTCCAACAGGGCCGCACCGGGCCGCTCGTCGCCGAGCGGGTCGATCGCGATGTGTACCTCGTGGGTGCTGCCGGTCCAGCGGATCTCGGCGGCGGCGCGCTGCACTCCGGGCACCCGGCCGGCGAGTTCCGCGTAGTCCTGGGCGGTGACGGCGCGCAGCCGGTCACGGGTGAGGGCGAGCGGAGCGAGCTTGCGGACCTCGTCCATGGCTTCGGGCCCGGTGCCGCCGGTGGCGGGCAGCGGGTTGCGCACCCGGGTGACCGCGTCCGGCGCGGGTTTGCGGCCCGCCTTGCCCCGGCCCTGGTCGGCGCGGCCGATGAGCAGGTGGTTGACGGCCTCGGCGCCCACGTTGCCGGGTGTGCCGTTGCCGACCCGGTACGCGGCTTCGAACCGGGCACCGGGCTGCGGTGCCGCGCCGTGCCTTCCGTCGCCGAAGCGCAGCGCGAGCCTGTCGTCGTCCTCGACCTCGCCCACGAAGTGCCGGTCGCGGGGGCCGCTGGCCAGCAGGTCACGGCGCGGCGTCCAGGTGCCGTCGGCGGTGGTGAGGCGCACGGCGGGCAGCGCGGCACGCGGGTCCTGTCCGGCGACGACGGCCGCCGGTCCTGCCAGTACCGGGTCCGCCGGGTCGAGCCCGGCGGCGTAGCGGTCTCCCCAGCTCTTGGCCACCTCCCAGACGACGTAGCGGTCCAGGACGCCGCCGGAGCGGGTGCGGGCGGTGAGCACCGTGAGGCGCTGGAGTTTGGCGGCGAGCAACCGGTCGCGGCGGGCGAGCAGTTCGCGCAGGGCACGGGCCGGCTCCTCGGCGAGGCGCATCCGGTCCAGCACTCGGGCGCCGAACAGCACGGTCAGCTCGGCGACGTCGGCCTCGGTGGGCGGGTGGCCGTCGTCGGCCGCTCGCCACAGCTCTTCGAGCCGCTCCCGCAGGCGCTCCGGGATGGTGGCGAGTGCGGCGGCCTGTCCGGCTGCGACGTGCGCGGGGTCAGGGTAGGGGGCCGCCTGGGTGACCGGTGTGTAGCGAAGTCGCGGCCGCAGCCGCGCGGGGATCGCCGGGTAGGTGGCCTGGGCGATCAGCGTCTCCAGGGCGGCCGTCTGGGCGTCGGCGGTCGGCGGCTGTACGCGTTCCTCGGTGGTCGTGCCGGGAGCGAGCAGGATGCCCAGTCCGGCCCGGCCGACCGCGGCCGTGCCCAGGAGGCCGTACAGTTCGCGAATCTGATCAGGCGTCAGTTGGCGGCCGGAGCGCGTTCGGTCGAGCAGGTCGTGCACCGCCTCGGTGGCGGCGTTCTCCTCGTTCACCCCGTCGGGGCAACCGCAGTCCCCGGGACCGCAGGACGCGGGGGCGAGTCGTTCGGGCGGCGCCGCGAAGCGTTCGGGCGCACCGCCGTGGAAGGTGAGCGAGCGTCCGTGGTCGACCAGGGTGACGTTGCCGCGCGCGACGCTGACGCCGGTGATCAGGGCGCAGTCGGTGCCGCCGCGTGCGGAGACGCACAACGGGAAGGTCAGCGCGTCCTCCACGGCCCAGGTGACCTCCAGTACTGGCTGGTCGTAGAGGGCGTCGACGATCGGGGTGACCGAGGTGAGGCGGACGGCCTGGCGGTGGGAGGGGTCCGCTCCGGAGGCGGAGCCGGTGCGCGGGCCGAGCTCCTCTTCGAGGATGAGGACGTCCCCGGGCCTCAGCTTCAGCGCACGCGCGCATCCGGCACCGTCCCCGTCGCGCAGGGTGACGGACGTCGTGCCCTTGGGCAGGACGCACTCCTCGTCGCCCCAGGTCCACAGGGCGATGGCGTTGTGCTCCGGACGCAGCGTCAGATCGGTGGCTGCGACGGGCTCGAAGATCTCCAGACCGGCCCGCTCGGAGAGCGTGTCCAGGTCCTCGTCGGCGATCACCGTGCCGAGGTCGGGGCGTTCGGTCGCGTCCAGCCGGCTGATGTCGACGGCGGCGAACCGGAACTCCCCCTTGCGCAAGGTGACTTGCCGGTCCACCTCCAGTGCGACGAAGGCGCGGGCGTTGCAGCCGTCGTGCATGGCGTAGTCCACGAGCCGCACATGGCGGCGCACCGAGACCCGGCGCCGGGCGGTGTCCAGGTACGCCTCGGTCGCCACCGCGTCCTGGTGGTAGGAGAGTTGGTCGCCGGTGTAGGCGAGCAGTTCGACCAGCGTGACCCCGAGGTCCGCGGCGTGCCGCTCGGTCCAGTCGGGCGTGGTCAGGCTGAGTCGGTCCAGGATCAGGCGACGCAGGCTGTCGTAGTCGCGGGCCGTGTGGTCGATGACCGGCCGCACCGGGTACACCGGCGGCTCCGGGTCGCCGTCCGCGCAGTCGTACGGGGTCGGGCAGGCCGGCCGGAAGGAGAAGCTCGCGCGGTGGTAGCGCGGATCGAAGCCGTGGAAGGGCGTGGTGCCGGGCCGGCCGTAGGCGTCGGTCTCGACCACGCACAGTTGGTAGGCGGAGGTGTCACCCGCCTTGTCGACCGTCACGTACATCAGGTCGTCGAGCTCGGGATCATCCTCGCGCTCGACGGTGACATCGACGGCACGGATCCCGGTGACGCGCCGGCCGCCGTCGATCCGGATGTTCGCCGCGTGGACGCCGTGCGGCGCCTTGCCGAGGAAGCTGACGGTGAGGGTGCGGCCGTCGTCGCTCACCTCCACCTCGTCGACACCGTTGAGCCGGGCCGCGCGCACGTCCACCCGCCGCCGGTCCGTGCGGCATTCGCTGCTCACGCGACCCCGCCCCCCTCGTACTCGAACAACTCGTCGGCGCGGTGCGTGCCGGTGCGCCGCACGGTGTAGGACAGATGGACGCGCACCGCGTTGTCCTGACTGCTGACGTCGAGCGCGCCGACGTCGATGACGTCGCCGAGCCAGCGCTGGAGGGCGGCGTGGACGGACAGTTGGAGGGCGGAGGCGAGTTCGGGGCTGTTGGGCGCGAAGACCAGGTCCAGCAGTCCGCAGCCGAAGTCGGGGCGCATGACGCGCTCTCCGGGGCTGGTGAAGAGCAACTGCTCGATCATGTCCCGTACATGGTCGTCATAGCCGGACTCCGCGGTGCGCCCGCGGGCGTCGATCCGGAACGGGAAGGCGATGTCGAGGCGCGGCGGTGTGGTGTCCGGCGCCTTCAGCTGGACCACCCGCTGGTCCTTCGGCCGCGTCACGCCCCCACCACCCTTTGCTGTACGACGACCACCGACGGCGGTCCCTGCGGGGCCTGTTCGGCGCTGTGGCACAGCGACCTGGAGGACTGCAGCAGCGCGGGCGATCCGTTCACCCGGATGCGCGCCGACGGGCCGGTCCAGCGGACGGTGGTGCACGGCTGCGCCTTCGAACCCACGCTGAACGGGCAGCCGCCCACCGTGTAGAGGTCGGCCTCGACTGCGGCCGGGCTGCCCGCCACGATCACCCGCGACTGGGCGGGCAGCGCGGTGGCCTGTCCGCCGTGCGGGCACATCACGGTGGCCGAGGTGTGGAGCAGGTTTCCGGACAACGGTTGGATCCCCCCGTCTTGTGGTCAGGTCACGCCGTTCTGTGGTCAGGTCACACTCAGGGCGTCCTGGTTGATGGTCACGGTCGGCCCGACGAGCGAGATGACCGCGCCCTGGCCGTTGCTGATGTGCACCCCCGAGTCGTCGATCACGATCGAGGCGCCGGAGGGGTGCTTGAGCGTGATCCCCTGCCCGCCGGGTTCGTCCGACAGCACGACGGTGCGCCGTCCGGGCGTCTGGAGCACGACGTTGGGCGAGGCCGGATTGGTGTTGGCGTCGGTCGGGACCTCGGCGGCGGAGCCGTACCAGCAGCCCGACCAGATCGGGTAACTCGGGTCGCCCTGCTCGAACTCCACCCACACGCCACCGTCCTTGGGCGGTACGTGGTACTGGCCCATGCCGGGCCCGGCGATCGGGAAGCAGGGCATCGCCCACGAGGACGCGGCGTCGCCGAGCACGTCGGGGACCTGCACCTGGATGCGCCCGATCCCCATCGGGTCGACGTTGTTGACCACGGTGCCCCGGTACTTGCCCAGATGGCGGGCGGCTTCAGCGGCCATGCGGTTCCCTTTCCGGCGTTTGTGGCGGTGGGGTCTGGCGGTGGGTTTGTCTCAGGGGACGACGGTGTCGGCGAGGGCGCCGAGTCCTTCGCGGGCGAGGGTGAAGTTCTGGGTGTAGGAGCCTCGTTGGAGGTTGTGGGTGACGGACTTGACGAAGTACAGGCCGTCGTAGGTGATTCCGGCGCCCCGCACGCCGACGAGTTCGCGGGGCCTGAGCAGGTATCCATAGCGGACGACGTCGAGTTGACCGGAACCGGTGACCGCGTCGGCTGATTCGGCCGCCTTCGCCAGGTTCTCGGCGAGGACCTGGGCCGCGTCCTTCTTGGCGGTGTCGGCGATGACCTTCTTCTTCAGGGCGGGCGCGGGGCGCTGGGCGAGTTGGGGCCGCAGGATGCTGACCTCCGGAACGGGGAGGATCGCGGAGACCCGGGTGGCCGGGAACTGGATGCGTGACTCCGGCTGTTCGCGCGCGGTGCCGTCGAAGGCGAACGTCAGCTGGTCGACGGTCGACATCGAGTCCATGTTGACGTTGAGCGCGTGCTGCGGGGTGCCGAGCCGGACCTCCGGCCCCCAGTACGCCTTGCTGGTGCCGGGAAACGGGCCGGGGTCGAGATAGAAGACGTAGCCGTTCGCGGTGGCGAGTTGGGTGACGTAGGCGAGGTCGGTGCCCTTCTGGAAGTCGACCCGCTGAGTGGGCATGGGCGTCTGCGGGATCAACTCGGGGATGACCAACGGCGTCATCCCGTACTGGGCGTACTGCGCGAGGATCGCCTGCACCCGCGCGGCCGGTCCCATCGCCGGGTACGGCACCCCGGCCCGCTCCTCCAGGTCCATCAGTACGGTCAGGTCCTCGCCGGTGACGGTGAGCGTGGACTGGCCCGGTTGGTTGCTGATGCCGACTTCCTGACGGATGATCACTCCGTCCATCAGCACGGTGGCGGTCCCCTGGACGGTGGCGGTGAGGATGACGCGGGTCTTGGGGTCGAAGTAACCACCAGGCAGAAGACGGGTGTTGATGATTCCCGTCTTGGCGAGGTCGAACGCGAGCTGGAATCCGCTGCGTTGACCGGACGCGACGGTGACCTGTACCGACAGGAGAGCGTCCGTCACCTCCTGCTGAACGGGCACCGCGATCTGCGGTCCCATCATCAGGGTGAGCCGGATGGGCCCGGTGGTCACCGGCCGGGTCGCGGCCTGGGTGTCAGCCATTGCCGGCCGCCCCGGGTACTCCTCCGGGCAGCGTGATCCGCAGCACCCTGCCTGGCGTGGCCGTCAACTCCCGTGGATCCAGCACGGGGTTGGCGTCGGTGATCTGCCACCACTGGTCGGCGGCGCCCAGTTCGCGGGCGGCAACCAGGTCGGGACGGTCGCCCTCCCGGACCACGTGCCCGCCGTTGCCGGCATCGGTGAGGCTGTCGGGCCGGGGCAGCAGTCTCCGCCGGAGATAGGGCGTCTCGGTGCCGTCGGCCTCGGTGTGGGTGGCGGTCTCGCTCCCGTAGTACCGGCTCGACCGCGGATACGCGTTGCCCATGTCAGACCCCCACCCCTCCCAGCCCGATGCCGCCGCTGCCGCCGAGCCCGAGGGCGTCGAGCCGGCCGGCGGCGGAGACAGCGGCGAGGCGTTCCTTCTGCGCGAGGTAGGCCAGGTAGAGGTCGAACCCCCGGTGCCCTGCGGGCAGATCGCTGGTCGTCAGGACGCGCAGCCCGATGCCGAGGGATGCTCTGATCGGGTTCAGCTCGACGTCGAACGCCTCCTCGGTGATGGTGAGTTCGGTGAGCCGAACGGGCAGTACGCGTTTGTTGCCCCAGGTGAAGAGGGTCAACGGCTCTTCGATGGGGGTGATTTCGAGCGTGCCGAGGGCGGCCAGGGCCTCGTTCTCCCGGATGCGTGCGCTGGAGGGGTTCACCAGCATTTCGAGCACGGCGAGTTGGGGGTGGATCCCGTTGGGTGCGGCCAGGTCCAACTGATCGGTCGAGTCGATCTCCGCGGTGAACTTCCACGTCTCGACGGCCGGCCCCTTGAGCCGTAGTGCCTCCGTACGGTCCCCGGTGCCGTCAGCCCCGGAAGCCTGCGGAGCGATGGACCGCTCAAGGCTGTCGGGGTTGAACTGCAGCACGATGATGTTGCTGGGGGTCCCACGCTGGGGGTCGACGATGACGACGCCGGAGCGAATGGGTGTGGGAATGTCGGGGAATCGGGTCATGATCGCGGTGTCCTCCGGAGGAGTCGCCTGTTGATAGCCACCTCACGCCCCGCCTGATTCGCCGTCTTCGATGGACAAGAGCAGGTCTTTGGCTCCCTGGCGCACTTGGCTGTGCGGGTCCTCCTCGGCGATCCGCTTGAGCATCGACCTGGCTGCCGGCCATGTCAGATAGATGGTTCCCCAAGCCGCGGCGTTGCGGATCTCCGGCTCGGGATCGCGCGAGGCGGTTTCGATATGTTCGAACAACTCACGATCGAACTCGCGTGGAGCCGCCAAGGCGAGGCGGACGATCCCCTTGATGCGGTCATCCTTCTTGGCGCTCCCTCCCTCGGCCAGGAAGAGCTCCGACCGGCTGTAGGGACGAACAATCGAGGAGACCCGGTCGCCAAGGCTCTCAACCGCCTCACTGTCCTCACCGAACGCCACCGCGACTGAAACCCCGGTCACCAAATCCTCGACGTACGAGAGCCACAACCAGGGCAAGACTCCCCAAGTTCGGACATAAGCGTGCTCCATGACTGCTTCAGCCGCTGGATCCGGCACAGGAGCCCAGTCGCCGGCTCCGGCGATCGTCTCCACGACCTCACGCCCTGATCCCTCACGCAACGCCAGGCGTCGTTCGTAGTACAGGTTTTCAACCATTCTTCAGCCTCGCTCGGAAATCAGGGTCGTCAGGGACACTCAGAATACTTCGAAACTCGTCCCACAGTTTCACAAGGAAGTCACCCTTCTTCTCCTTCATCGTGCGGGCATCAGAGAAGTCGAGATTCATGGAGTCCGCCCAGAGTTTGATATTGCTCGCCGTTCGCTTAAATACCTCCTCAGCCGCGACGGGCACCTGCAATCCGACTCCGGATTTGACCTGGCTACCCACCTGCTGCCATAGCTTCTCACCACCACCACGACCGGAATCGATCCCGAATGAGCTCCGAATCAACGGATTTGCAATGCCAAGTCGGGTAGACGCCTCCGCGATTCGACCCTCCTGTGAGCCGGGGTCAATCCCCGAGAACTGGGGAGAGCGAAGGTATCCGGGCGACACCATGCCGGATGTGATCGGGGCCGAGCTGTTGTACGTGTGCTGACCGAGCGCCCGCCTGACAGCCAGCGTCCATTCGGCCTGTCGCCCGGCAGCCTGACCTCCCGTGCGAGGGCTGCCATAGTCGCTGGGCTTGATGATCTGTTTCGTCTTCCTGTCGACTTTCTGAGCGGAACCGGAGAGGGGAAGCCCCTCAACCAGGTTCCCCAGGTGCTCATGTCCTCGACTTGAGGCATTCACAGCCGCGACGTTCGCTCCCCAAACGAACGGGGTGCGGGTGGGCTCGATCAGTCCGATCAGCACTCCCGTGAGCGCGGCGCGGTCCAGCCTGCGACCGTCCGCAGCCGAGATGTCCTTCGCGTCCGCCGCCCACAGTCCCGAACCGCGCGTGCCCCCGATCACGTCTTGAACGAGGCCACCCATCTGTGCGGCTCCACTGCCGTCGGCATGAAGACTGTTGCTCTCCTGACCGTAGGACGGCTTGTATCCCGCTTCGTTGGACAGCAGGATATTGCTGAAATACCTTCCCCGCCTCTCGAGTTCAACGGCCGACGATCCCGAAGCCGAACCGCCTTGGAGTTCAAGACGCTGTGGTTGCCTGTTTGGATAGGGATTCTCAAGTGAATTACGCAACATCCCCATAGTACCGACGTTCGGCGGCACCGTTCGCGTCGGAACCGCACCCTGCGAAGGAGGACCGATCATCGCCGCATCCTTCTTCGTCTTACTCATCTGCAAGAGACGTGCAACCATCGCGTCCAACGCGTCGGCCAATTGCACGGTGTCCATCTTGAGGCCCTTGGCCACCTCGGCCTGCGGATTGAGGAGGGCCTCGATCTCGAATTGCTGACCGCCCTGTTCCGCCAGACCGGTGAGGCGGTACCAGAGCCTCATGGCGGCGAGTGCTCCCGCCATCAGCGGGCTGAGAACTCCCTTGCCGAGCATCGAGGCAACCCTCGGCCGGATCCGCGCGACGATCTGTTCGAGCCGCTGCTCCTTCGCCGCGGGTGAGTTCTCCTTCTTGCGGCGGTCGTCTCGGGCCTTCTTGTGCTGGTTGTACCTGTCCTTCAGGCGGTCTCGCTGCTTCTTGAAGGCGTCCTTGACCTTCTTGGCTCCGTTGACGAGGGCCTTGCCCACCTTGCTGTTCTTGAGCTTGCGGCCCAACGACTTCGCGGCGTTGCGGACCTTCTTCAGGGCACCCTTGGCTGCGCCCTTCGCGCGGGACAGCGCGTTGCCCGCGCGGGAGCGCTTCGGCTTCGGCTTCGCCTTCGGCTTGGGTTGCGGCTTCGGCTTGGCCTCGGGCTCATGGGGCTTCTTCGGCGCCGCGTCGTGTGAGGGCTGGTGCTCCTCCGGCCGGTGCGGCTTCTCCACGTGGTGCGGTCCGTGCGGCTCCGCCCCGTGGGGGACCGCCCCGTGGGGGACCGCCGGCTCCCGTCGGCTCGGGCCGCGCAGCGCCGCCGCCGCGTTCTTCAGGCCTGTCCGTGCGCGGTTGACCGCCGTGCCGACAGCCTTCTTCGCGCCCTTGCCGACCTTGGCCAGCGCCTTCATGATCTTCTGGGCGATCGCCTTGAGCTTCGTGCCGACCGCCTTGCCCGCCGACTTCAGCTTCGACAGCAGGAAGTTGCTGATGAACTCCAGCAGCGCGACCACCCCCGCCGCCACCGCCTGAGCGAACAAGCACGCACCCTGACCGGCCTTGACTGCCTTGAGGAAGGCGAAGAACTTGCCGAACGCCGCGATGATCTTGCTGATCGTTCCCCAGGCGGCCATCAGGCCCTGGATGACCGCCAGGATCGCGCCGGCCGCCGGCACGATCATCGAGACGACCTTCTCAATGACGATCTGAATGATCATCATCGGCAGGGCTGCGACGATCGCCTGCCAGGCCATCCGGCCGATCTGCTTGAGCGAGATGCAGCCCTTGACCAGGATGTTGAGGAGAGTGGAGGTCAGGCCGACGACGGACTCGACCTTCTGGTCGAACCACTCCTTGACGGCGCTCTTGATCGCGCCCCACAGGTGGTTCTGGATGCCGTCCATCGCCTGGCTGCCGAGTTGCTTCAGCCAGCCGCCCGGGTCGGGGGCGATGTCACCGATCAGCGCCTTGAACTGGCCGTAGAGCGCGATCGCCTTCTGGGCGAAGGCGATCGCGGCCATCACCTTGTCGCGGACGTAGTCGATCGCCGCCTTGAGCGCCTTCTCGTACAGGTTCAGCACCGCGTTGAGGCCGTCCGCCAGCAGGTCGAGGAGCTTGTTGACCGCTGCCTTGAGCTTGTCGGCGAGCGCGTTGACCTTGGCGATGGCCTTGTCGCGCAGGTTCTCGATCGCCTTGCGGAACTTGTCCCGTAGGCCGGGGAACGCGGCGAGCAGGACGTCGCCGATGTGGATGAGGACGTCAGCGAGGGCCTTGATCAGGCCGACGGCGGCCTTGCGGGCCTCGTCGATGACCTTGTCGGCGAACTGCTTGAACTTGCTGATGATGCCGTCGACGAGTTTCCGGAAGTAGTCGAAGATTCCGGTGACCACCGAGACCAGGGCGTCGAAGGCCGACTTGACCTTGGACTTGACCCAGCCCCACCAGCCGGACGACTCCTCCTTCTTGCGATCCTTCTCCTTGCGGGCCTTGTCCTCGGCCTGCTTGCGGTTGCTCTCGATCTGCTTGTTGTCGGTGTCCTGGCGGCTTTGGACCTGCTTGTCGGTGTCGTCGCGCTTCGCGACGATCTGCTGGTTCTTGTCGGTGTGTTCCTTGCCGGCGTCCTTGTCCGCGGTGGAGGTCTTGTCGTCCTGCTCACCGCGCCACTGCACGCGCTGCTGCTTCACCGAATCGGCTGCCGAGCCGCGCTCGCCGGCCTGCTGCTGGGCGTCATCGGCGGTGGCCTTGTCGATGTCCGCCTGGTTCTTCTTGCGCGCGTCGGCCTCGCCCTGCTTCTGCTTGGTCTGCGCGGTGCCCATCTGGCCCTGCCCCTGGCCGACGGCGGCCTGGACCTGGGAGCCCTGTTCCTGCTGCGCCACCTCGGCGACGCCCGGCTCGTCGGCCCCCGCACTCTTGCGATGGGCGGTGCTGCCCGCCGTATCCCCGCCGGAGACCGTGCCGTGCAGCGTTTCCTTGGGGACGTCCGGATAGATCCGGTCCTCACCCATCGGCTTGGCGGCGTCGTCACGCCCGACGCCGAGGATTTGCGTCGATTGGTCCTTGAGCTTGTCCGACTGCTCGTCGGTCTGCTTGGGGTCGGCGTCGCCGGTCAGGTCGACCTTGGGCGCCGGACCCACGGTGACGTTCAGGCCAGGGTCAGTGGAGGGGACCGCGTTGACCGCGTCCTGCATGTTCTGGACGTCGTGTGCGGTGGCCTTGTTGGAGGTATCTCCGGCCACGTTCGGGGCCTTCACCTGCTGGGCGGGGTTCTGGCCTGCGACCTTCTTGTCCTGGGCCTTTTGCTGGTCACCGCCGCCCGGGGGCTTGACCCTCTCCAGCCGCTGCGTGACCGCCTTCGCCGGGGCGGCCTCCTCAGGCTTGCCCGACTGGGTGCTCGGGGCACCGGCAGGCCGTTGGGCGCTGGGCGGCGAGCTCTTGAGCGCCTTCCGCTGATCGCCGACGGTCCGGTCCACCGCGCTGTCGGCACCGTCGAGCGTGGTCTCGGCCTGGTCCATCGGCAGGCTGCCAGCGGTGGCCAGGGCGGTCTTCGGATCCTGGCCGGAGACATCGGGCGGCGCGGGCTTCTGCTCCTTCTTCGCCGCACCTCCACCGCCGCCCGCGGCGCAGCCGCCCCCGCCGCCCTCCGCCTTGTCGGCCTCGGTGCTGGGCTGTTGGGCGCCCGCGCAGGCGCCGCCGCCCGGTTCAAGGGACGCGTTGGGGGCGGGTTGCGCGCCGGGAGTGCCCAACGCCCCTGGTGCGTCGGCCTGTTCGGCCGCAAAACCGTGGACAGCCGCCGTCGGGGCGACGGCGGGCGCGACGCCCGGACCGCCCCCCGCGACCGCACCGCCACCGATCCCACCGCCGCCACCTCCACCGAGCTGACGCATGCCCTGCTGGGCGCCGGCGGGCGCGTAGTGCGCCGCAGGTGCGGCCGCGGCCGGATGGGCGGCCGGGGGAACCGGCGCGCGTTCGGCTTCCTGGCGTTGGTTGTGCTCGGCCGCGCTCTCCTGCGGGTCGGCGGTCGGGTCAGGAGCGTCCGGTTCGGGGGCGGTGGCCGCCGATTCCGCGGCGGGGTGGTCCGCCTCCGTATCCGGATCGGGGCCGATCTCGGACTCGGCCGACTGGCCGGACTGGAGGTCTTTGGCCGTACGGTCATCCGGCTCGGCCGCGGTCGCCTGGGTGGGCCGGCCCGGCACGGGCGCGGGGGGCGCGTCGTCATCCTCGGACTCGTTCTCGCGCTGTGCCTGGACCTGCTCGGCCTTGGTGGCGGGCGGCTCCGGGAAGGACGGCATGGCCGGTTGCTCACCGGGAGTCATCTGGTCGGCCGTCGGCACGCCCGACACGTCGAGGTCGGTGGAGGGGAGGAAGTCCTCGGGCGTCAGCTCCGGCCCGGGAAGGGGTTCCATCGGCTGCTCGGCGACGCCTGCCACCTCTGCCGCCGCGTCCTCGTCCGCCCCGGGTTCGAGTCCTTCGGGCTGTTCCTCTTCGCGAGGCTCGCCGCTGTACTGGTCGTCGTCCAGCAACCCGTGCTTGATGAGCGGGCTGTCCTTGGCCTCGGCGACCTTGTCGACCTGCTCGGGCTTGACGGCTCCCGGCTGCGGCTTCTGAAGATGATCCGGGTCCTGGCTCTTGGCTCCCGCGACGGGCTGCTGCTGGGCGTCCGTCTGAGCCTGTTCTGGCGCCCCGGCCTGCTGCGCGGCGGCGGACTCCACCGGTTCTACTTGGTCGGACCCCTGCACCGCGGCCTCGGCTGCCGGACCCGCCCCTGCCGAGACAGCAGCCGTGGAGACCCCCGCGGCGGGGGCGGCGCTCTGCTGCCCTGGTTCCGCACCTCCCTGAGCCGCGGAATCGCCCTGCTGGTCCTGGTCGCCCTTGCGTGGGGGCTGGTGGTCCCGGTCGCCCTCGTGGGACGTGTCCTTCGCCTTGCCGTGATCCTTGCCGGGCTTGCCCTTCGCCTTCCCGGCCTTGTGCTCGTGCGACCCGTGCTCACGCGAATCGTGTTGCCCGTGCTCACCTGAACGGTCCTGCCGGTGCTCACCCGAACCGTGTCGCTCGCCCGAGCCGTGCCGCTCGGGCGAATCGTGATCCGGGGTCCGGGTGTCCTCCGCCTCCGCGTCCGCCGCCCGGTCTCGCTCGTGCTGCCGCCGATCGCTCTCGTCCTGCGCGGCGCGGTCGTGGTCGCTCCGCGTGTGGTCGGCGGTGTCCATGACCGGCTCGGGCGTCAGGACGCTGTCGGTGGCGGCGGCGCCGTGCTCGCTGTCCTCGACCAGGTCCAGCACGTGCGCGTAGTCCGACGAGGGCAGCCGCAGCTCCAGCCGGTCCAGCACAGCCGTCTGCAACTCAGGCGCGAACCGCGCGAGTTGGAGCCGCACTCGGCCGGATACGTCGGTCGGGTCGCCGCGGAGCGAGCGCAGGATGCCCGCGGTGAGTCGATCGGCGAGGGTGGCCGGGTCGAGGCGTTCGGTGCGGTACTGGTCGGCGTCGACCCGCGCGTACCGCAGCCAACCAGGCGTCGCGGTGCCGCGCGAGACCTCAGGAGGCCGGTCGCCGGAGTCACGGGCGCCGGCCTCCGCCTGCCGTTCGATGGCGTCCTGCGGAAGGCTCACGCCGCCGAACTCACGGCCCGCCCGCAACGCGCCGAGCGGGTTGGGCGCCTGGACGGTGTGCAGCAACTCGTGGGCGAGCAGGCGGCGTCCGTCCTCCGTGCCGGGGCGGAACCGGCCTTCGGCGAAGAAGACGTCCTCGCCGACCGTGACGGCGTCGGCGCCGACGAGTTCGGTGAGGGCGGCGGAGTCGCGGTCGGTGTGGATGCGGACGCGGCTGAAGTCGTAGCCGAGCCGGGACTCCAACTCGCGCCGCACGCCGGGATCGAGCGGGTGTCCGGCGCCGCTGATGATCTCCTTGGGTTCCGGTGTGCGGGACGTGCGCTGCTTGCGGTGGGTCTTTCCGGACTTGCCCGCGGACTGCCGGGTCTGGGCCGGGGCGGGCGCGTGGCTGCTGCCGCTCATCGTTCCCTCCCCCGTTCCGGTCCGCGTGCGGTGGCCGTCTTGCCGCGTCCGGTCAGCCCCGCGTGCACCGCGCGGGCCAGCGCCTCGCCGAGGCGGTGCGGGGAGGTGCCGGCGGGGAGCGGCGGCAGGCCGCGCAGCAGGTCGACGACCTGGTCGCCGTGCGCGGCCAGGGGCACGCCGCGTTCGGTCACCAGCCGGGTCAACTCCCGCTGGAACGCCGCCGACAGCCGGTCGTGGTCGAGGTGTCCGAAGCCGTCGAGTACGAGTTCGCCGATCTCGACGCGGACGGACACCGGGGCATCCGGGTGCTGGGGCGTGCCGGTGTCGCGCGAGGACTCGTTCACTCCCATCCCTGCACCTCCGAAGGTGTCAGGGACCTCTCCAACTTGAGGTATTCGGTGCGCGTCGCGGCGAGCATGTGCCGCATCCCCACCGGGCTGCCCTCCTCGGCGGCGAGGAAGGCGCCGGCCAGTGCGATGTTGCGGATCGAGCCGCCGGCCACGGTGAGTTGGGCGAGGCGTTCGTGGTCGAGGCCTTCGCTGGGCGTCTGGGGTGGGATGACGCGGCGCCAGATCTCGGCGCGTTCCGGCACTCCGGGGAACGGGAAGTCGACAACGAAGCGGATGCGGCGCATGAAGGCGTTGTCGAGGGCCTTCTTCATGTTGGTGGTGAGGATGGCGAGTCCCCGGTAGGACTCCATGCGCATGAGCAGGTAGCTGACTTCGAGGTTGGCGTAGCGGTCGTGGCTGTCCTTGACCTCGCTGCGCTTGCCGAACAAGGCGTCGGCCTCGTCGAACAGCAGCAGGGCGCCGCCGCGTTCGGCCGCGTCGAAGACCCGCCGAAGGTTCTTCTCCGTCTCGCCGATGTACTTGCTGACGACCTGGGACAGGTCGATCACGAACAGGTCGACGCCCAGTTCACCCGCGATGACCTCGGCGGCCAGCGTCTTCCCGGTGCCGGAACCGCCCGCGAACAGGGCCGTGACGCCGAGGCCGCGCCGCAGGACGTTCTCGAAGCCCCATTCCTGGTGTACGACCGAGCGCTGCCGCACGTGGGCGACCACCTCGCGCAGGACGGAGTGCTGGCGCGGCCCGAGTACCAAGTCGTCCCAGCCGGCCCGGGGTTCGACGCGGCGACCGAGTTCGTCGAGCGCCATCCGCGCCTCGGTCAGCCCGGCGCGCCACGCCAGGTCGACGCCGTTGCCGGTGCCGCGCCGCACCGAGCGCGCCGCCGCCCTGATGACGTGGGCGGGGAGGGAGAACTGCGCGACCAGTCCGCGCAGGTCCCGCTCGGCGACGTCCTGGACACCGTCCAACGCGTCGGTCCAGATGGTCAGTTGTTCCTCGGGGCCGAGCGGCGGCACGGTGACACGTTCGGCGCGGGATCGGGCCGCGGGTCGCGGATCGGTGCTGGACAGCAGCAGGGGTACGGCGAGGCTCGCGGTGAACGCGTCGATGGCGGCGGCCCTGTCGCGGCCGCCCGCTGTGGCCGACGGCTCCCCGAACTCCGCCCCTTCGACCAGCAGGGCCGCCGGCAGCATGATCGCCTCGCGCTGCCAGAGCCGGGCGAGTTGGTCGCGTTCCGCGGGCTCGGTGGGCAGGTCGTCGGCCGCGGCCGCGTAGAGGGCGAGCCCGGCACCGCGTGCTGCCGCGGCGGCGACGTCCCAGCGGCTACGGCGGTCGGCGCCGACCAGTTCGACGTGCGGCGGATCGTCGAGCCGGGCCGCCGTCCAGCTCAGCGCGATGGCATCCGCGGCGCGCTGATGGGCTGCGGGCAGCGCGTCAGCGGGCGGGGCGACGCGGGTCAGCATTCCGTGCAGCCGTACGTCGAGGTAGTCGACCCCGACCAGGAAGTGCAGGATCCGCTCGTCGATCCGCAGCCGGGCGGCGGTCAGGGGACCGTCGTCGTCGGGTTCGACGAGCCGCCAGCGCCGCAGCGGGCTGACCGGGGCCAGCGCGCTCCAGTGCGGATCGTCGAGAGCGGCCAGGGCGAGCGAGAAGGTCGGGTAGGGGCGGGCCGGATCGCCCGCGGCGGCGCACCGGCCGCCGGTGGTGGCGTCCAGTTCTGCGGCGGCGGTGAGGATGAGCGTGTCGCGTTCGAAGGGGGTGAGTCCGAAGCAGGAGCAGAGCGTGTCGAGCGCGCTGCCCGCTTCCGGCCGCACGGAAGCACCGGACGCGCTGCCCGGCTCCGGCCGCATGGACACACCGGTCCCACGGCCTCCGGAGGCGTGCGCGTCGAGGCGTGCCAAAACGGCTTCGACGGCTGTCGCCAGTGCCTCGTGGTGCACGTCGTCCTGCCGACCGCTCGCGCGTGCCGTCGTCCCCCCGGACTCCCCCGTCATCCCCCGGCCCCCCGTTCAGCCCTGGTCCGGGTCGTCGGACGGCGGGTGGGCGACGGATGGGATGGGTGCGGCGGACGGGACAGGCGCGCCGGACCGGGTCGTGTCGGCCGACGGGATCGTCCGGACGGTTCGGGTGCGCACCGGCTTGACCACGGCGGGTACTCCGCGGCCCTCCACCGCGACGGCGATGCCCTGG
Organism: uncultured Actinomycetota bacterium; assembly: GCA_963737305.1. GTDB lineage: Bacteria > Actinomycetota > Actinomycetes > Streptomycetales > Streptomycetaceae > Streptantibioticus_C. The sequence continues at coordinate 95,775 of CAVTRX010000001.1, forward strand.
TAGATGAGCGAGAGGGCGTACGGGGTCTGGTTCTGGTAGAGCATCCCCCACAACTTGGAGGTGTCGTCGATGTCCAGCGCGGTCGGCGTGAAACGGACTCGTTGTGCGGAGGCCGCCAGGTCTGAGCCCTGGAGATAGGGCAGTTGGGCCGCCGCCTCGATCAACGCTCTGGGCAGCACAGGCGTTTCGTGCAGCGCACGTACGACACACCCGAGCAGCCGCTGCGGGATGAGTTCGGATTCCTCCCCGTAGAAGCTGATCAGGTAGTGCAGGTCGAGGGGCGCGGCCGGCCTGGTCAGCAGCGTGCCGTCGGCAGCGCGGGTGGGTGCGTCGTTGTTGCGCAGGGACGCGTTGGGCGTGACTTGGTAGAGGAAGACGGTGATGGTGGGTTCCATCGGCGGGTCGGTGGGCGGCTTGCGCGCGGCGACGTCGACGGCGAAGGGGATGTCGGGTGCGAGGGACTGCGCGATGAGTTGACGCAGTGCCTCGGTGACGGTGGCGACAGCGAGGGAGTTGCTCATCCTTGTGTCCCCTCACGCGAGAGGTAGTTGCCCAGAGAGAGCGTGGGAGCCGGGCGGCCGGGCCGGGCGTGTCGTTCGCCTCGGCGGTCGCGTTCCGGGCGTGGCTCGGTGGCCTTGACCTCCAGCCGGCCGATGCTGACGTGTACCACCCGCTCGACCGGGCGCGGCTGTTGCCTGTTTCGGCCTCCGGCGTCCGTGCCGGCGGCAGCGGCGACCCGAGCGGGACGCCGGGACTGCTCGGGAACGGCTGCTACACGGGCCGGTGCGGCAACGGGTCGTGCGACAGAGAGTTGCTGATGCATCGTCATATCGACGTTGGGCCTGCTGTGCTCGCCTCGGGGCGGCGTCGGTCCCGGTTCGGCTCGCCGTTCCGCCGGCTGCGGAGTGACCGTAGACCGCGGGACGGCAGGGGCGTTGAGCACACCGCGTTGCGGCCGGGCCATCTCCCGTACCGCGAGAGGGAGTTGTACGACCCGGGTCAGCGGTGTCGCGACCGCCTCCGATGGGAGGCTGTCGGCCGGTGCGGCCTCGCGCACCACGGTCCGAGTGGTCTGAAGGGTCGGGCGTGCCGTGTCCGCGGCCGGCTCCGGGAGGCCGCCGCCCAGCGTCTCGACGCGCTCGAACGGGCCGGGCAGCCGTGGCCGGACACGCAGCGCACCGCCGTCGTCCGGCGCGCCGCGCCTCGCCAGGCGGTCGAAGTAGTCAGGCATCCGCACACAACTCCAGGTAGTAGCGGCGGCGCTGCGGGCTGAGCGCCAGGATCTCCGGCTCGCTCCACCCGTAGGCGGTGGCGAGGAGATGGACGTCGAGCAGGGTGTCGCGGGCCCAGGCGTCCAGTTCTGTCCACAGGTACGAGGCGATGTCGAGGTCGGCGGTGGCCTGGTGGCCGCAGTCGGGGCATCCGACGTTGAGCCGGATGTCGGCGCAGGGATCGGCCTTCGCCGCGGCCTCGGCGACGCGCTGCCGCATGTCCGGCGGCAGCGCGTCGGCCGGGACGGCGCGACCGTTCCGTGTCGCCTGCAGTACGCACCGCCCGATGAGTTCGGCCCCGGCATGCTCGGGCGGCGAGTGCTCGACCGCGACGAGGTCGCCGGTGGTCGGCAGCCGGAACCGCACGGTCCAGCCGTCGGCCTCCACAGCCGGTGGCGGGTCCGTGGGGGCCTCGGTGTCCGCGACGTCCCGTACGCCGAAGCCGAACTCCATTTCCTGCGCGCACGCCTGGCAGGTCACCCGTACGTCCAGCCGGTCGCCGAAGAGCGCGCCGCGCAGGGCGTACAGGTCGGCGTCCCGGGAGCCGACCGGCATCGACAGCAGGTCGTCGGTACCGGTCCGGGGCCGGGCCGCGGAGTGCAGCAGGAGGGCGCGCGTGACGCCCCCGGCGGTCAGTCCGGCCTCCCAGGTGGCCAGGAGGGCGGTGGTCGCGGTGGTCTGCTCCGGGATCATGCGCGGCTACGCGGGGTTGGTGAACGAGGGTTCTTCGGGTTCCGGCACCTCGTAGTCGCGCTCCCAGCCCTCGCATTCGAGTTTGAGGCTCTGGATGGCGACGGCGTTGGCGTTGGCGTCCATCTCGCCGAGTATCTGCACCTCGCTCGGCCAGGCGCGGTAGACCTTGTGGACCACGGCGACCTGCCCGGCCTCGTTGAGGACCTGGATGAGCAGGTCCTTGCGGAAGTCGGCCAGCGACATCTCCGAACCGCGGCCCGCGCCGACCTGCCACACCTTGTTCGCCCAGCGGTCGAACTCCGGGTCGTGGGTGACGCCGCGCTCCAGGGTGATCGCCTCGAACTCGCTTCGCCCAGGGGACTTGCGCGGCGAGCTGGGATCGCCGCCGTTGCGGTGTTTGACCACTTCGGTGGTGCGCTTGAGCGGGCTGATCTTGCTGACGCCCGCGACCACGCGGCCGTCCCAGACCACGAGGAACTTGAAGTTCTTGTAGGGGTCGAATCGTTGCGCGTTGACGGTGAACTCGGCCATGAAGTGTGTCCTATGCCTCGAACTGTCCGGCCATCTGCTCGATCTTGACGATCACGAATTCGGCGGGCTTGACCGGCGCGAATCCGACCAGCACGTTGACCACGCCGCGGTCGATGTCCTCCTGCGTGGTCGTCGATTTGTCGCAGGTGACGAAGTACGACTCGCGTGCGGTGGTGCCCTGGAAGGCCCCCTGCTGGAACAGCGTGTGCAGGAACGCCCCGGCGTTCAGCCGGATCTGGGACCACAGGCGTTCGTCGTTGGGCTCGAAGACGACCCACTTCAGGCCGCGGTACAGGCTCTCCTCGATCATCAGGGCGAGACGGCGGACAGGGACGTACTTCCACTGGGAGGAGAGCGCGTCGGCGCCCTGGAGGGTGCGGGCGCCCCACACGACGGGGCCGACCACCGGGAAGGTGCGGGCGGAGTTGAGGCCCAGCGGATTGAGCAGGCCATTCTCCCGGTCGGTCATCGAGACGGTGAGGGCTCGTACCCCGCCCAGCACGGTCTCCGTGCCGGCCGGCGCCTTCCACACCCCGCGCGCGCTGTCGGTGCGGGCGTAGATTCCGGCAACGGCTCCCGAGGGCGGGAAGGCGCGCAGCCGTCCGGTGAGCGGGTCGGTCATCTCCAACTGCGGGAAGTACAGGGCCGCGTAGCTGCTGCGCACCGAGTCGAACGCGGCCAGGCCCGCGCGGGCGGCGTCGAGACCGGCCCAACTGCCCGGTGCGTCGGCGATGACGAACAGGCGCGTCTGCTCGGCGAGTGCCTCGGCGGCGGACAGCACCGTGAGTTGGTCGTTGACGTCGGGGTAGGCGGAGATCTCCGGCAGGACGAGCAGGTTGACGTCCGGCACGTCACGCAGTGCCTGGATGCCGGTCTTGCCGGCCTCGCTGCCGATCAGGTCGGTGGGGCCGGGCGGCCCGCCGTCCACGCCGCCCGTTAGCGCGAAGACCGGCGGGTTGACCGAGGCTTCCAGGCCGAGGTTGTTGGCCGCCTCGCCGAGGAAGCGCACGGTGTCGGCCGGGTCCGTGGAGCCCGAGACGACTTGGAGGCGCTTGCCGAACGCGACGACCCGCGTGCCGGAGAAGACGCGCCCGCCGGGAGCGTCGGGCAGGGCGCGCAGCTTGCGCTCCAGGAGCAGGGCGACGTCGGCGAGAGTGGTCGGCGCGGTGCCGTCCTGGTCCGCCTGATAGATCGTCAGGGTCCGCTCCACCGAGCCGATCTTGACCTGGATCGCCTTGCTCAGGTCGGGGAGCTTGGCGCCGAACGGCTTGGAGACGGTGCCGGACGGGTCGGGTCGGTGGGCGGCGAGCGATTTCACGGAGACCAGCGACGAGCCGGCGTTGACGACGGTCTCGACGAAGTCGGCCTGGTCCTCGGCCGCCGACAGTCCGGTGAAGTACTCGCGGGTGCTGCCCGCGCTGTCGAAGACCTGGAGGTTGAAGGTGTCGTCGGGCGCGGTGGTGTCGTAGTCGACGCTCACCCGCAGTCCCGTTCCCCAGGCGCCCGACTCCTTGGCTGTCACCTGGAGGGCTGCGGCCTCGGTGCCACCTTGGGTGGACTTCAGCGCGGTGGTGGCGGGCTTGCCCGTACCGGCCGCGACCGCCCGGACGACGACGGCGACCGAGCCGCCGTTGAGGAAGAACTGCTGTACGGAGTAGCTGACCGCACTGAGCGGGTCCAGCCCGCCGAATCGGCGTTCGTAATCGGCGTAGCTGGTGATCGTGACGGGCCTGTTCACTGGGCCCCGGCGCGTGTGGCCGACGAATGCGGTGACCGAGGTGGTCACGGTGCTGATCGTCCGGACACTGCTGGGAAGCTCTTCGATATAGACGCCGGGATAGGTCGGTGTCGTCGGCAAATTCCCCCTCCGATCGCTTCGCGCACCAGGGGACGCTGAGGAGGAAGGAACACCTGTATGAAAAACGAAAGCAGGACGGAGACGTCGCCCCCTGCCTTCCCCCCGTAAAACTCCGCGGAATCCGATCCGCGGGATCCAACTTGTTGATCAAGCCCCCGATACTTGGATGCGGAAAAAATTTTGGTGTGCCGACCAAGCATCGGTCAAGGCCAAAATCTGGCCACCCGGGAGATCTCCGTCCGGAATAGGGACGGGCATTTGTAAGGAATACATGAAGAAGCGCGGGATTCGTGAAAACGATCAATCACGGTACGCCGCCGGAAGCAGAAAATCCGAATGTCACCATACCGGAACATCCGATCAGAGGGCAGGGAAAAGGCCCCGGACCGTCTCGGCCCGGGGCGACTTCCCGGAAGATCGACCGCGCTGACGGATCCTGCGGTCATCCTCCTTCGGGGAGCTTCGAGTAGTCGATGGCCTGATCGGTGGACTCCGTCTCCTGGGCGGACTCGGCCGTCTCGGTCGGCCCGACCGCATCGCCGGCCGGCGCGGGCTCAGGAGCGGAGCCGGTGGCCGGCGACGAGGGCACGGAGTACGCCGGTGGCCTGGCCGCGCCGAGTAACAGGCCCCACCGGCCGCCGAAGCGGTGTTCCAGGTAGCGGAAGACCGCGTAGTAGAGGGTGCCGAACCCGGTCGTCAGCGCCGAGGTGACGGTGGCGTTGTCCAGATGAAGTCCCAGACGGGCAGCCTGCACACCCAGGTACGCCACCATGTAGGGCACGCAGGTACGCCACAGGGACAGGGCGAGCTGGTACATGTGAACACTCCTCAGTGAACGGTGAACCCGTGGGCCTTGCCCAGCCTGGCCAGCGAGGCGGGACCCGGGACACCGTTCGCGTCCGCCCCCGTGTAGCCGTAGCGCTTCTGTAGCGCCGAGTAGGCGTGGACCGTCGTCGTTCCGAAGGACCCGTCGACCCAGCGCGCGTCCAGCAGGCCCTCGGCGGCGAGCGCCAGTTCCACGGTGTAGACCTCGTCCGGATGGCTCTTCGCCCCCTGTGCCGCGGGGGCGTCGTGGCGCAGCGCCGCGACCACGTCGGCGTGCGAGACCGCGGCCAGCGGGAGGCAACCCTTGAGCAGCTTGCGCAGCGACGTCTCCCCGGGAACGCCGTCGGCGTCCGAGCCGGAGTACCCGAGGCTGTGTTGGTAGGCGGCGTAGTTGAGGGTGTCGGCGTCCGTCCAGTCGGGCCCGGGGCCGGAGTGGTAGTGCGAGCCGAAGCCGGCCGCCACCAGCGCCCGCCCGACGGCGGTGACCTGTGCTCCATGTGCTCCGTAGCCGTACCGCAGGCCACCTATGACGCTCTGGTGGTGGCTCGGTGTCGTCGGCGGGGTGGTTGAGGTGCCCCCGGAGGCCCCGCCCCCGGAGCCCCCGCCCCCGGGAGTCCCGCTCCCGGCGGGGCGAGGCGCCCCGGCCCGCACCCACGCGTAGAGCACCGGCCCCGGGCAGTCGGTGGCGTAGCCGTCGCGGTGCCCCTTTATCTGCGAGCCGGCCGGCCCGTGCTTGCGGCAGTACTCGATCGCGTCCCGCACTCCGTTCAGCTGGTCAGGGGTGGGCTTCGTCGATCCCGCCGAACCGACCAGCGCGCAGACCGCGTAGTGCGCCTCGTTGAGCGGGACGTCACCGTTGGCGCTGTTGCGGCGGCTCAGACCACGGCCTTCGAAGACGTATCCGTGCTCGCAGACGACGAAGCTGTAGCCGATGTCCGACCAGCCGTCACCGTCCATGTGCGCCGCCTGGATACGCCGGACGTAGGCGGGACAGGTGTCGTGCGTGCCGAAGGTGTACTTCTCGCCGAGGTAGTGCACCTTCACCCCGGCCCTCGGACCGTGGTAGGGAATCGACCCGTTCGGCTCCCGCCACGCCCTGGCTCCCCACTTCGCCCGGGGGACGAGCTTCAGGCCCGGCCAGGGGGTGGGCTTCGGCTTCGTCGGAGGGGTCGGCTTCGTCGGAGGCGTGGTCGGGGGCTTGCCCGGCGGCTTCGTCGGGGGCGGCGGCGTGGCCGGCGGTTTGCCCGGAGGGGTCGGCTTCGTCGGAGGTTTTCCCGGCGGCTTGGCCGCGATGCCCGCCCATGCCTTCAGCTCCTGCAACGTGCCGTTGTACACGTCGGTGTCGAGCGGGTGATCGGTGTACTGGTGGAACCGCCACGCCGCCTTGATCCGGGGTGCCCCGGCCTTGATCCCGGGGTCGGCGATCCACAGGAAGTCGCCCGCGTTGTCGTCGGTGCGCGTCCAGTAGTCCCGGTTGGCGTACATGCCGACCCGGTTGTGCGGATACCGTTTCTTGACGGCCGCCAGCCACTGGTTCTTCACCGTGGTCGCGTGCGCGTCGCTGACGTTCTGGCCGTACGGCTCGAAGTCCAGCGCGAGTAACTCCCCGGCCGGCACCCGGCCGACAACGCGGCAGAAATGATCAATCTCACCCTGGACCGGATTCTCCGCGTGCAGGAAATGGTAGTGGCCGACCACAAGTCCCCTGTGCCGGGCATCGGCCAGTTTGTGGGTATAGCCGGATTGGCCGGTGTGGCCGCCCTCCGTGGCCTTGATGAAGACGAACTGGGCATCCTTCGGGATGCTCGACTGGAAGTCGGAAACGTCGTAGCCCTTCGCGTGGGCCATGAAGCCCTCCCCCGGTTGTCAACGTTCACATGCGAAGACAAACGCTATGCACATAAGTGCCCATCACACACTGTGCGATATGCGGCAACGCCAAGCAGCCTTCGCCGCCCTCACACACAGAACCCACACAAGCCGAAGTCCCGGAAAATGCGATTCGAAGGCCGCACGGCGAAATTGATCAACGACAGGAATTGACTCTTTCCTCTCACGTCACACCAGCCCCATCCGAATACGACTCCGGGTGGATTGGCCGTCGAGCAGCCTTGCGTTGGCCGAAAAGCATCACTCCTGGCACGTTCCGCAACCGGCGCGCCCGGGCCCGCGGTGCGCAGGGGCGAACTCCGGTCGCGGTGAGCACCGTTGACGGCCCGACCCAGGCGTGTTATTCACATCTGGCGCCCCATTGGACTAGACCTAGTCCGTCCTCGCGACCCCCGAGTGCCGAAGGGCCCCCACATGAAACTGCGCTCAAGACTCCTCGCGACAGCCACCGCCGTGACCATCGCCGGAACGCTCGGCATCCTGGGCAGCGCCAACGCCGGCGCCGCCGTCGTCCCCCACACGGACCCCACGGTCGCGCCCGGCGGCAACTTCGACCTGTCGGTGTGGGAACTCCAGGAGCCGGTGGGCTCTCCCGGCTCGCCGACCACCATCTCGTCGTCCCGGCTCGAAGGGGACAACGGGTTCCAGGACTCGTACTTCTACACCGACACCCGCGACGGAGCGATGACCTTCTGGGCTCCGGAGAAGGGCGTCACCACGCCGAACTCCAACTTCGCCCGCTCCGAGCTGCGGGAGATGAACCACGACGGCAGCGCCGCGAACTGGTCGCTCAGCGGCACCCACCGGCTGAGCGCGACACTGCGGGTGGTGTCGGTCACCTCGAACGTGTGCGTCGGGCAGATCCACCTCGGCACGGGCGGCACGTCCACCAAGCCGCTGCTGGAGCTGTACTACCACTCGAACGGTGACATCGTCCTCGGCACGGAGAACTCGCCGTCGGGCGGCCAGACTTCGCACACGGTGGGCCACGTGTCGATCGGCAAGACGTGGACCTACACGATCGGCGTCTCCGGTGGCGACACCATCGACCTGACCGTCAACGGCACCACGACGCACTACGGCATCCCGTCCTCCTTCGACGCGTACAAGCAGTACTTCAAGGCCGGCTCGTACAACCAGTCGTCCTCCGACAGCACCACGAACGGCGCACGCGTCGCCTTCTACGGCCTGACCGTCTCCCACAGCTGAGCCCTCCCCAGGCCCGGCGCCGGTGCGGTGAAGCCACCGCACCGGCGCCAAGAGAGTGTGGAGCGACATCGCCGACTGCGTGCTCTCACAGCAACCAGAATTGTTTCCAAAGCACGAGGAACGGAGACTGGCGCCGTCCTGCCGCGACGCTGGAGGAGCGTTCCTGTGCGATCGACGTCGTCCGTTTCCACGACACCCTGCGACGAGCCCGGGCGGGCCGCGCCGGTGGTGCTGTACGGCGCGCAGACCCGCCGTGCCGTGGAGAACTTCACCGGTCCGGGGCGGACGCTGTCGCAGTGCCCCGAACTGCTGCGGGCCTACGCGCAAGTGAAGGCGGCCGCGGCCCGCGCCAACGTCCGGCTCGGCGTCCTCGATCCGCGCCGCGGCACCGTCATCGGCCAGGCGTGCCGCGAGATCGCCGCAGGCGGCCTGGCCGAGCAGTTCCCCAGTCCCCTGCTGCTGGGCGGCGGCGGCACGTCCACGAACATGAACCTCAACGAGGTCATCGCGGCGCGCGCGAACCGGCTCCTGGCCGGTCAGGGGCTGATCGTCCACCCCAACGACCATGTCAACGCCTCGCAGTCGACCAACGACACCTACCCGACCGCGATGGCCCTGGCCATGCTCGACCTGGTCCGGGCCCCCGAGCGCGCGCTGACCGGTCTCGCCGCGTCCTTCGATGCCAAGGCCGCCGAGTTCGACGGCCTGCGCCGGCTGGGGCGCACCTGCCTTCAGGACGCCGCCTCGGTGTCCGTCGGCGCGACGCACCGGGCGCACGCGCACGCGGTGCGCCGGGTCCGGGACGGGCTGCGCACGGCGGTGGACTCCTTCCTGGCCGTGCCGTTGGGGGCGACCGCGGTGGGCACGGGTGCCGGGGCGCCGGAGGGGTACGCGGCCCTGGCGGTGAGCGAACTCGCCGCCGGGACCGGCCTCGATCTGGTCCCGGCCGCGGATCTGTGCGACGCGCTCGCCCATCTCGACGGCTACTCGGCGGCCGCCTCGGCCGCGGTGCGGGCGGCGATGACCCTGGCGAAGATCGCCGCCGACTTCCGGCTGCTGTCCTCCGGACCGGCCGGGGGGCTGGGCGAGTTGTCGCTGCCCGAGGTGCAGGCCGGCTCCTCGATCATGCCGGGGAAGGTGAACCCGGTCATCCCCGAGTACGTGATGCAACTGGCCCATCGCATCCGCGGCTGCGCCCTGACCGTGGATCTCGCCGTGGCCGCAGGGGAGTTGGAGCTCAACGTCATGGAGCCGGTGATCACGGACGCCATGACGACCGTCCTTCCCGACCTGGCCGCCGCGGCGGACGCCCTGGACCGCGGTTGCGTCCAGGGGCTGCGCTGGAACGAGGACCGGGTCCTGCGGCTCGCCGCGCACGCCTACGACGGCTGGATCGCGGACGCCGCCGTCGGCGGCTACGACGCCACCTCCGCCCGGGTACGGGCCGGTCGGGACCGCTGACGGCGTGCCCGCGAGGCGGTGGCCGACGACCTGCCGTCCAGGCCAGGCCGGCGTGCCGCCCGCGCGATCCCGGTCAGGGAGTCGTCATCAGCCGCCCCAACTTGCGGGCGGCGACCTTGACGGTCGCGGTCAGCGCCTCGATCCGCCCGGCCATCCGGCTCGTCGGGCCGGAGATGTTCAAGGCGGCGACGGTCCGGCCGGTGGCGTCCCTGACCGGTGCGCCGAGGCTGGTCAGGCCGTGTTCCAGTTCGTCGATCGCGACCGCGACGCCGTTCTCCCGCTCCCGGTGGATGCGCTCCAGCACCTCCGAGACGGTGGGCAGCGACCCGCTGGGCCCGGGGTCCTCGGCGACTCCCCGTGCGATGAGGTCGCGGATCTCCTCGTCGCCGTAGCCGAGCAGCAGGGCGCGTCCGGAGGCGGACAGGTGCAGCGGCGAGGTGCGTCCGACCCAGCCGCCGGCCTGCACGGTGTGCCGGGAGCGCTCGCGCAGCACGGTGAAGGAGCGGTCCGCCTGCAGGACCGACAGCAACGCGGTCTCGCCGGTCTCCCCGACGACCGCGCGCAGCACGGCCGCGCCCTTGTCGACCAGCCTGCGGTCGCCGGCCCGGGCGGTGAGCGCGTAGGTCTGCCACCCGAGCCGGTAGGCCCGGGTCTCCGGGTTCTGTTCCACCAGCCCGGTCTCCTTGAGCGCCTTGAGCATGCGGGAGACCTGGCTGCGTTCCCTGCCGACGATCCGGGCGACCTCGCTGCCGGCCATCTCCGGGGAGTCGTCGGAGGCGAGTGCGCGCAGTACCGCGGCCACTCGGGCGGCGCTGGAGGTATCGCTTTCTGGTGCCATGATGGAGAGCATACGCTGTTGCTCTCACAGCATTCCATGCGGCTCCAGTAGCGCATACTGTCCCGCTCTGCCCTCTCACCGGGACTCCGCGACCGCGACGTACCGCGACACCGGCGTTCCACGTGGTCACTGCCACATCGCACGTTGCTCTGACAGCAACATTGATTGTGATGCCTGCCGCCCGCTCATAACTTGGCGGAATCGCCGTGGCAAACCACCGGGCCCGCCACCCAGGGCCGTCTTTCGCGCGGACCGCGTATTCGCACTTCACGAGACCTCTCACGAGATCGACAGCGCAGTGAACCCTTTGAGCCTGGAGACAGATCATGCACTCAACGCCGGTGGAATCACCTGAGGAAACAGATGTATCCGCACCATCGCGGCCCACGAAGAAGATGATGACCGCGCTGGCGATCGGCACCTTCGTCGAATGGTTCGACTTCGCGCTCTACGGGTTCTCCTCCACCGTCATCGCCGCGCAGTTCTTTCCCTCCGGCCATGCCGACGCGGCACTGCTGGGAACCCTGGCCATCTACGGGGTGTCCTTCGTCGTCCGGCCGCTGGGCGGGGTGGTGTTCGGCCGTATCGGCGACCGGGTGGGCCGGCGCGCAGCGCTGTCGGTCTCGCTGGTGCTGATGGGGGTGGCCACCGCGTCCATCGGCCTGATCCCGTCCTTCTCCTCGATCGGCATGGCGGCCCCGGTCCTGCTGGTGATCTGCCGCCTTCTGCAGGGCTTCTCCGCGAGCAGCGAGCTGACCGGGGCGACGACCTTCGTCGCCGAGTCCGCGCCGACCGGGCGACGCGGGCTGTGGACGAACGCCATCGGGTGTTTCGGCGGTGTCGGCACCGCGGCGGCCACCCTCCTCGTCCTGCTCTTCCGGCTCAGCCCGCAGGCGTACGAGAACGGCGGATGGCGGTGGCCCTTCGTCATCGGCGGGGTGATCGCCATCGGCGGCATGTATCTGCGCGTCAGGTTGCGGGAGACGTCCGTGTACCGCGAGGCACGCGCGCAGGGGCCGTCCGCGATCCCCTCGCTGGGCACGGTCATCCGGCGCCACCACCGCGCGCTGCTCGTCCTCGTGGTGTTCTACGCCCTGGTCGGCATCGGCTTCCAGACGCTGGTCGGCTACATGCCCACGTACATGACCGAGGTGGTCGGGATCCCCTCGACGACCGCGCTGCTGATCAGTCTGGGCACCTTCGCGCTGTTCGCCGTGTCGCTCAACGTCTTCGGGCACCTGAGCGACCGGGTGGGCCGCAAACCGGTGATGGTCGTCGGCTCCGTCGCCATCGTGGTCCTCACCGTCCCGGCGTACCTGCTGATCTGCACGGGTGACATCGCGTTGATGTGCGTGGCCCAGGCGCTGCTGGTCCTGCCGATCGGCGCCGTGCAGTCGACGGGGAACATCGCGAACGCGGAGATCTTTCCGCCCACGGTGCGCTATTCCGCGCTCGCCCTCGCCTACACGGTCTCCTACGCGATATTCGCCGGTACCGCGCCGCTTCTTGAGGACCTGCTGCTGCACGCCGGCGGAAAGCTGATGCCGGCCCTCTACGGAGTGCTGGTCGCCCTGGTCGCCGTTCCGGTGCTGCACCGCTGGTTCCCCGAAAGCCGGTCGTACTCGATCCGCACCGGAATGCCGGCCGTCCCGGAAGAACGACAGCTACGAAACGGAGAATTCTGATATGCCCGCGTCCTACCGGCTGGCGTTCGACATCGGTGGCACCTTCACCGACTTCGCCCTGCTGGACACCGACTCCGGAACGATTCGGATCTTCAAGTGCCTCACCACCCCTGACGACCCGTCCCGCGCGTCGTTGCACGGCACCCGGACGCTGATCGACCGGCACGCGGTGGACACCGGCGACCTGCGGAACGTCATCCACGGAACGACACTGGTCACCAACGCGCTCATCGAACGCACCGGCGCCAAGGTCGCCCTGCTGACCACCGAGGGCTTCCGCGACAGCCTGGCGCTGCGCACCGAGCAGCGCTACGACATCTACGACCTGACCCTGCGCTTCCCCGACCCGCTCGTCCCCCGCTATCTGCGGCACGGCATCACCGAGCGCACCGACCACCGTGGCCGGGTCCTGCAGGGCGTCAGCCGGTCCGACGTGGCCGAGGCGGTCGAAGCCATCAGGCGGGAGGACGCCAGGGACCGCCGGGCGTCCGGCTCCGAGGAGGAGATCGCCGGCGTGGCGATCTCCTTCCTGCACTCCTACGGCAATCCGGCGAACGAGCAGGAGGCAGCCCGGCTGGTGCGGGAGCTGTGGCCCGAGGCCGACATCTCGCTGTCGAGCTCCGTCGCCCCCGAGATCCGCGAGTACGAGCGGACCAGCACCACGGTGGCCAACGCCTACGTCCGGCCGATCACCCGCGACTACCTGCGGTCGCTGGCCGAGGCGCTGCGGGAGACCGGCTACCGGGGACGGCTGTACATGATGCTGTCCTCGGGCGGCATCGCCACCGTCGAGACCGCCTCGGAATTCCCGGTGCGGCTCATCGAGTCCGGCCCGGCCGGCGGCGCGATCGGCGCCGCGTTCTTCGGCGGGCTGTGCGGTGAGAGCGACCTGGTCGCCTTCGACATGGGCGGGACGACGGCCAAGATCTGCCTGATCGGCGACGGCCGGCCCACGATCTCCCACCAGTTGGAGGTCGCCCGCGTCCACCGCTTCAAGAAGGGCTCGGGTCTGCCCATCCAGTTCCCCTCGGTGGAGATGCTGGAGATCGGCGCGGGCGGCGGCAGCATCGCCTGGGTCGACGACCTGGGGCTGCTGAAGGTCGGACCGCAGTCGGCGGGCGCCTCCCCCGGGCCCGCCTGCTACGGCCTGGGCGGCACCTTGCCGACCGTGACCGACGCCGCCCTGGTGCTCGGCTACATCGATCCCGGCAACTTCCTCGGCGGTCAGATGCCGCTGGACCGCCCGGCGGCCGAGGCCGCCATCGACGAGCACATCGCCGGGCCGCTCGGGCTCTCCCGGGTCGAGGCCGCGTGGGGCATCCACCAACTCGTGGTGGAGAACATGGCCGCCGCCGCCAAGATCCACATCGTGGAGCGCGGCGGAGACCCCAGCCGGTTCGCCCTGCTGGCCTCCGGTGGCGCGGGCCCCATCCACGCGGCGTCCGTCGCCCGCCTGCTGCGGCAGGAACGGGTCATCTACCCGCTCGCCGCGGGCGTGCTGTCGGCCATCGGCTTCCTCGTCGCCCCGGTGTCGTTCGAGTTCTCCAAGTCCTGGCCCCAACTGCTGCCCGCCACCGACTGGGGAGCCGCCAACGACCTGCTCGCCGACCTGGAGAAGCAGGGCCGCGAGGTGGTCGCCGAAGCGGGCGTCGCGTCCGGCGACATCACCGTCGAGCGGCACGCCGCCGCCCGCTTCGCCGGGCAGATCAACGAGATCAGCGTGGAACTGCCGCCCGGCGAGCTGGGCGCCGACAGCGCCGACGCCTTCCGTGAACGGTTCGAGCGCGCCTACGCCGACCTGTACGGGCACGTCCACCACGACATCCCGGTCGAGATCATGACCTGGCGCATCGTGGCCGGCGGACATCTCGGCGACGTGACCGTCGCGCGGCACGAGATCGACGCCGTGCCCGGGCGGCCGGTCCCGCACACGACGCGCTCGGTGTACTGGGCGGAGACCGGCTCCTACCTCGACACCCCGGTCCACGACCGCTACCCGCTGGCGCCCGGCACCACCGTGGAGGGCCCCGCCCTGGTCGAGGAGCGGGAGTCGACGGTCCTGGTGCCACCGGGCAGCACCGGCGCGATCGACCCGTACCGCAACCTCATCGTCACCCGGAACCCCGCGTCCGGCACAGCGTCCACGAAGGCGGAGGCCCAGCAGTGAGCACATCGTCCACTCCGCAGACCCGGCCGTCGGTCTTCGACGACCCGATCACCCTCGAAGTGGTGTGGGGCCGTTTGGTGACGGTCGCCGACGAGATGCAGACCGTCCTGCGCCGCACCGCCTTCAGCACCCTGGTCTCGGCCGCGAACGACCTGGGCTGCGAGATCATGGACGCCCGCGCCTGGTCCGTCGCCCACGCGGTCACCAGCAACCCCACGTTCAATCTGACGCTGCCGGGCGTCGCCAAGGCCCTGCTGGAGGTCTTCCCCGCCGACACCCTCGAAGAGGGCGACGTGCTGTTCACCAACGACCCGTGGATCGGCGCCGGCCATCTGCCGGACGTGGCCGTGGTGACACCGTTCTTCAAGAACGGCGAGGTCGTCGGTTTCGCGGGCTCCATCGCCCACGTCACGGACATCGGCGGTCTCCTCAACCAGTCGCAGGCCCGCAGCCTCTACGAGGAGGGCGTCCACTTCCCGCCGATGAAGCTGTACGACGCCGGGGTGCGCAACGAGGCGGTCGTGGCGACCCTGCGCGGCAGTGTGCGGGCGCCCGAGATGGTGATCGGCGACATCAGCGCGATCGTCACCGCCAACGCCGTCGCCGCCCGGCACGCCGTCGACCTCCTCGACGAGTACGGGCTGGACGACCTGCGCCAGTTGTCCGACGCGGTGCAGTCCCGCGCGGAGCGCGCCATGCGCGAGACCATCGACGCCATCCCGGACGGCGTGTACCCCTACGAGCTGACCTTCGACGAACTCGACGGCCCGATCACCCTGGGGGTGGAGATCCGGGTGCGCGGCCGCGAACTGGAGGTGGACTACGTCCATGTGCCCGACCAGTTGGAGCGCGGCGGCCTCAACTCCACCCTCAGCTTCACCGTCGCCCGCACCACCTACGGCCTCAACTGCCTGCTCACTCCGCAGATCCCCAGCAACCAGGGGCTTTTCCGGCCGATCACCGTCCGCGCGCCGGAGGGCTCGGTGCTCAACCCGGTCTACCCCGCGTCGGTGAACGACCGCACCAAGGTCGGCTGGCACGTCATCCCGCTGGTGCAGGGCGCGCTGGCCCCCGTGCTGCCCGAACGGATCCCGGCTCCGGGCGGGTTCAAGAGCCGGGTCCGGCTGCTGGGCGACGACAACGGCGTTCCGGTCACCTCCAACACCTTCCTCGGCGGTGGCATGGGCGCGGCGCACGACGCGGACGGCGTCGACGCGATCTGCTACCCCACCAGTTCCTCCTCGGTCCCCGTGGAGATCTTCGAGAGCAACACCGGTGCCCTGGTCGAACGCAAGGAGCTCGCCCCGGAGACGGCCGGCGCCGGGCGGATGCGCGGCGGCCACGGTCAGCTCTTCCGCCTGCGCGCGCCGGACGGGGGCAACGACACGCTGACGCTGGCGGCCAGTTGCCACCACCAGAGCCATCCGCCGTTCGGCCTGGCCGGCGGAGGGTCCGCGCAGGCCACCGCCGCCCACCTGGACGGGCGCGCCATCCCGGTCGCCGAGACCGCCTCCCTGCTGGGGGCGCTGCCGTTCCGGACCGGGACCGGCAGCGTCTCGATCCGGACGGCGGGCGGTGGCGGCCATGGCGATCCCCGGGAGCGCGAGGTGGCCTCGGTGGTCGCGGACGTCCGTGACGGGCTGCTGTCCGTCGAGTCGGCGGCCGCGGTCTACGGGGTCGCGGTCGACCTCGAATCGCTCACCGGCACCCGGATCGGACGGAGTTGACGATGGTGGAGCGACAACTCCCCGTTTCCGGGACCGGATCCGCGGCGACGGCCGGCCCGCTGCTGTGGGAACAGCACTGCTGCCTGCCGTTGTCGCGCAAGGCCCGGTTGGCCGAACTCACCCGCTACGACCGCCCGGGCGGCGCGTACGTGTCAGTCAACGTCGGCTCCCACCAGCAGACCGCCCAGGACGTCGAGGACCTGCTCGCCTTCTTCCGGCGGCGGATCGAGGAGCACGAGACGCTCTCCCTCGCCTCCAGCGTCCGGGACGTGGACCGGGCCGCCGCGAGCGGTGCGACGGTGGTCGCCTTCGACCTGGAGGACTCCGCACCGCTCGAAGGCGACCTTGACCGGGTGCGGCACTTCCACGACCTCGGGGTACGCACGATGCTGCCCACCTACAACCGGCGCAACGCGGCCGGCGGCGGCTGCCTGGACGAGGTCGACACCGGGCTGACCGACTACGGGCGGGCCGTGGTCGCGGCGATGAACGAGGTCGGCATGGTCGTCGACGGCTCGCACTGCGGCCCGCGCACCGGACTCGACCTCAGCGAGACCTCATCGCTGCCGATGGTCTACAGCCACAGCTGTCTGCGGTCCCTGCACGACCACCCGCGCAACATCACCGATGAGCAGGCCGCGGCCTGCGCCGACGGCGGCGGCGTGATCGGGGTGGCCGGTGTGCGGCACATGCTGGGCGTCGAGGGGCCGTTGCTGGACGGGATGCTGCGGCATGTCATCCGCCTGATCGACCTGGTCGGCCCACGGCACGTCGGGCTGGCGACCGACTACGTCTTCGACCAGGAGAGCCTGCTGGCCGCCATCGCCGCGTTCCCCGACCAGTACCCGCCGGTGTGGCCGCCGCGCGGCCCCGGCAGCTACATGGCGCCCGAGGAACTGCTGCGCGTCCAGGACGCCCTGAGCCTCGCGGGTCTCCCCGACGACGAGGTCGACGGCGTCCTCGGCGGCAACTTCCGGCGGGTGGCGGCGGCCGTCTGGCGGTGACATCCCCTCGGACCGGTGCGGGGCCGCGCGCGTGCCCGATGACGCCGTCCCGGACAAACGTGCCGCTGACGCCGTCCCGGATAAATCCGCTGGCCAGTCGGACGTCCGGGCCGTCACAGTGAACGGCGCGGCCCCGTCGGGGCCGATCACCGAACGACGAGGGGAAACGGGGAACAGGCATGTCCACGCTGCGTGTGACCGCCGAACGGCTGACGATCGTTGAGCACCCGAACGCCGACGCCCTGGAGCTGGCACAGGTCGGGCTCTACCGGGCAGTGGTCGCCAAGGGGGTCTATCGCACAGGAGAGTTCGCGGTGTACATCCCGGAGCAGGCGGTGCTGCCTGACCCGCTGATCGCCGAACTCGGGCTGACCGGCCGACTGGCCGGGTCCAAGGCCAATCGGGTCAGGGCGGTGCGGCTGCGCGGCGAGCTGTCACAGGGCATCGTGTGCCGCCCCTCCGAGCTGGGGGCCACCGATCTGGAGCTGGCGGCCGCGGACGGAGCCGACTTCGCCGAGCGGCTCGGCATCGTCAAGTGGGTGCCGCCCGTTCCGGTGTCGATGAGCGGCGAAGTCGAGCCGGCGCCCGATCTGCTGCCGTGGACCGACATCGAGAACCTCAAGCGCCACCCGGACATCTTCGCGCCGGGCGATCCGGTGTCGGTCACCGAGAAGCTGCACGGAACGGCGTGCTGCATGACGTACTACGCCGGCACCGGCGCGGTGCACGTCACCTCCAAGGGCCTGGGCGCGCAGCGGCTGGCGCTGAAGGAGACCGACCAGAACCTGTACTGGCGTGCGGTGCGCGGCCACGGCCTGCCGGGCATCGCGGCCGGGCTCGCCGAGCGGCTCGCCGCGGACCGGATCGGCATCTACGGCGAGGTGTACGGCAACGGGGTCCAGGACCTGGGCTACGGCTCGGACGCCCGCGGGGGTCTGCTCGGCTACGCGGTCTTCGACGTGTGCGCGGACATCGGCGGGCAGCCGCGCTGGCTCGACCCGGCGGAGCTTCTCGACGGTGAAGTGCCCCTCGTGCCGAGGCTGTTCGACGGACCCTTCGACCTGGAGACGGTGCTGGAGCTGGCCCGGGGTGCCGAGACCGTCTCGGGCCGGGGCCTGCACATCAGGGAGGGTGTGGTCGTGCGCACCCTGGTGGACAAGTACAGCCCCGTCGTGGGTGGGCGGGCCATCGCCAAGGTGGTCAGCGACGCCTACCTGACCCGCAAGGGCGGCACCGAGTACGAGTAGCGCCGGGCGCGCGCCGCGGAAGGGACGCGCGCTCGCGTCGGACGGGACGCCCTGGCCTGACTGCTCCCCGGCGGGGTGCGGACCGGCCGGGGCTCTCGGCCGCCGTCAGCCTGCCATGCGGGACCCGAGCGTCAGCGCGATCTCGTCGACCATCTTGACCGCTCCGGGTTCGTCGATCGGACGGACCCAGAACAGGACGCGGTCGACGCCGGCCCGCTCGTAGGCGGCCACGTGCTCCGGGTAGCCGCCGAACAGCGTCACCGGGATGGGCTCGTCGGAACCGGGCTTGCGGGCGGTTCTCTTGAAGTGGGCGATCTCCTCCAGGACGGTGGGGCGCACCATCGGAATCCACTCGTCGCCGTAGGCGATGACGCGCTCCGCGACCCGGGGGCCGTTGCCCGCCACCAGAATGGGCGGATACGGCCGCTGTACGGGCTTGGGCCAGGAGGTGATGGACTCGAATTCCACGAATTTTCCGTGGTAGGAGGCCACGTCGTTGGTCCAGATCTCCTTCATCGCCTCGACCCGCTCCCGCATGACCTTCCAGCGGTCGTCCGGGTCGGTGCCGTGGTTGCGCATCTCCTGGTTGATCCACCCGGGGCCCACGCCGAAGTTCATCCGGCCGTCGGACAGCACGTCGACGGACGCCACCTGCTTCGCGGTCACGATGGGGTCCCGTTCCGTCACCAGCAGCACAGCGGTGCCCAGTTGGAGCCTGGTGGTCGTCTCGGCGGCCGCCGCGAGCGAGGTGAAGGGATCCATCCCCGTCTTGAACTCCTCCGCCAGATTGGCGACGTCGTACCGTTCCGGGGTACGGGCGGGAATGTGGGTGTGGTCGGGGTAGTACAGCGACTCGAAACCGCGGTCCTCGAGTAAGCGCCCGAAGGCTCCGGGGCGAATCGCCTTTGCCGTGGGGAACATGATGAATCCGAACTTCACTGGGCAACCGCCTTTGGTCTGGGAGGAATCGGCCGAAGGCGCCCCTGGCCGGGGTATCCCTCCGGAAACGATCAAAGCCTACTGACACGGCCGCCCTCCGGCCCGGAACTCCGGGGTACCGCCCCCGTGCCGGGCAGGTGCGGACGCCCGGAGGTGACGGCATGTCACATGCCGGTCGGCCGTGTCATGTCTTCCGGCCGCCCAGTTGGTTCCGTACGCTCACCTGAGCGATGGGAACGGACCAACCCGGCTGTCGTCGGCTGGAGTTGATCACGAACAACAGGGAGACGTCGGATGCAGGAGTCGCGTGCGTGGATGAAGCGGGAGCCCCGGCCGCCGATCGAACTGCATACCGACCGGCCCCACCCGGCCCGGATCTACGATGCCCTGCTGGGCGGCAAGACCAACTACCCGGCGGATCGCGCGCAGGCCGAGAAGGTCGTCGAGAGCATGCCCATGGCGGTCATGGTGGCCCGTGCCAACCGGTGCTTCATGCAACGCGCGGTGCACTTCCTGACGGCCGAGGCCGGCATCCGGCAGTTCCTGGACGTCGGCACCGGTATACCCACCTCCCCCAACGTCCATGAGATCGCCCAGAGCATCGACCCCACGACCCGGGTGGTCTACGTCGACAACGACCCGATCGTCCTGGCGCACTCCCGCGCGCTGCACATCGGCGCGGCGGAGGGCCGTACCGCCTACATACAGGCGACCGCCACCGAACCCGACCGCATCCTGGCCGACCGGGAACTGCTCGACACGATAGACCTCGACCAGCCGGTCGCCGTCACCCTGTGCCTGCTGCTGCACTGGCTGCCGCCGGAGTTCGACACCCAGGCGATGGTACGGACGCTGACCGAACGTCTGCCGCGGGGAAGCGCGCTGGCCATCTCCGTGTTCACCAAGGACTTCGAGCCTGCCATGTCCCAGGTCGAGGAGGACTTCCAGGGCACCGGCTCCACGCTGAACGCCCGCACCCGCGACCAGGTCGAACTCCTCTTCACCGGCACCGGCCACGAGATCGTGCCCCCCGGCGTCCAGGTGCCCCACCACTGGCGTCCGGAGTCACTGGAGGTCGGCAGCTTCGCGGGGCTCACCGAGCGGGACGTGCCGATCTGGGCGGCCGTCGGGCTGAAGACCAGGGACTGACGCCAAGCCGGGGTCACGGCTCGTCCGTCGGTTCGGTCTCCAGCGCGTACAGGGAGATGGCCTTCAGCACCGCCTCGCGCACCAGTTCCTCGTCCGCGCCGCGCAGCAGGAAGCGTCCTCCCGCGTGGTCGTAGCCCCCGTTGCCGTCGAAGACGTGGCCCGGCTCCGGGAGTGACTCGGCGTAGACCTCGGGGACGCTGCCGGCCAGTGAGGTGCGGCCGGTCACCCGCCGCGGCCAGGGGCGCGGCTCGGGGAAGATCAGCCAGGCACCGCTGGACCGGGCGCGCAGATCCTGCCCGGCGGTCAGCGGCGGCAGGCCGAGTGTCGCCCGGAACGCCTCCTCGTACAGGTCGATGCCGAACAGGTCCCGGTGGAGGAAGGGCACTCCGGCGCCACCGGGGCGCAGTCCCACCTCCAGGAAGACCGGTTCGCCGGAAGCGGTGACGATCGCCTCCAGGTGGAACGGGCCGTCCCGCAGATCCATGGCGTCGAGGCAGTCGGCGGCGAAGGCCACGAGTGCGTCACGGCGCGGTCCGGGATCCAGCAGCACCGACCCGAGCGGCACGCCCTGGGTGAACTCCAGGCAGTTGTTGACGTATCGGGAGACCGACACGAAGTGGAAGCGGCCGGCCCGGCGGATGCCGTCGACGTGGTGGATGGCACCCTCGACGTACTCCTCGGCCTCGTACTCCTGCCGGCCGTCCACCTCCGTCAGGGCTTTGGCCAGTTCCTCCTCCGTCCGCACCAGGGTGACGCCGCGCGAGCCCGCGCCGTCGCGGGGCTTGAGGATCAGGGGCAGCCCGAGGTCGGCCACCAGGAGGGACGGGTCGCTCCCCGCACCGATCTCGCGGTATCCGGGCGCGCGCAGCCCGGCGCGGTGGATCCGGTGCTTCATCAGCGTCTTGTCCCTGAACATGTTCGTGTACGCGACGCTCCAGCCGGGCACGCCGAAGTCCGCGCGCAGCAGGGCCGCGGTGTTCAGGTCGAACTCGGACAGCCCCACGATCGCCGCGAAGCGGCCGTGCTTGGCGGCGATGTCTCGGGCCGCCGACAGCAGGGCGCCGTAACTCAGGTCCGGCAGGACCACCGTCTCCACGGCGCCGTCCTGGTCGAGTGGGGCCAGCGCGTCCGCCGTGGTCAGATACGCCAGCCGGTGCTCGGTGTCCCGCAGGAAGCGGTGGTACTCACCGAATTCGTCGTCGAAGCGGTTGATGACGAGCAGCAGCGGCGGGAGAGCCGCGGCGGCCGTCTCGCCGGTGAACGGTTCGGGAAGCCGGCTGTTCATCGGGACTCCAGAGTCGGTCGACGGCCGCCGTCGTTCCGCGTGGCCGGCTGAGCCGCGCGAGGCGACCTCGGGCAGTTGTTCGAACACCTGGCTCACCTGGTGGAGGAACCCCGGGGTGTCGAGCAGGAACGCGTCGTGCCCACCGGAGGCGTGCGGGTCGTGGTGGTGCCGCGCGGCCATCCCGGCGTCGGCCAGTCGCCGGCACAGCCGCAGGCTGTGCTCCTCCCCGAACAGCCGGTCGCCGTGCAGGCTGAACACGTGCACCTGGGGCGCTTCACCTGCCGGGAGCGGCATCCGCCCGCCGGCGAACGGCGCGAAGCGGTCCATGGCGTCCAGCAGGTACAGATAGCTGTTGGCGTCGAACCGGTCGACCAGCTTGACGGCCTGGTGCTCCAGATACGCCTCCACGGCGAACCCGCCGCGCACGGGTGCGGTGCCGGCCGGCTCCCGTGCAGTACGGCCGAACTTGGCCTGCAACGCCTCCTCGTTGAGGTAGGTCACGTGGCCGATCATCCTGGCCAGCCCCAGCCCGGCGCGCGGTCCCCCGCCCAGCGGGTAGTGGCCGTCGCCGAACTCCGGGTCGGAGCGGATGGCGGCGCGCGCTATCGCGTTCCACGCCAGGTTCTCCGTGCTCATCTCGCCGGTGGTGGCCATGAGCAGGAAGGCGTCCGCGCTGTCGGGGGCCGACATCAGCCACTCCAGGGCCTGCATCCCGCCCAGCGAGCCGCCGACCACCGCCCGCAACCTGGTGATGCCGAGGTGGGAGATCAGCCTGCGGTGCACCGTGACCATGTCCGCGATCTGCACGGAGGGGAAGTCCAGGCCGTAGCGGCGCCCGGCCGCGTCGGTGGAGCAGGGCCCGGTGGTGCCGGAGCATCCACCGAGCACGTTGGCGCACACGACGAAGTAGCGGTCCGTGTCGATCGGCCGGCCGGGCCCGACCAGGTGCTCCCACCACCCGGGCCGGTCGTGGGCGTGGTGGCGGGCCACGTGCGCGTCCCCGGTCAGCGCGTGGCACACGAACACCGCGTTGGAGCCGTCCTCGGCGAGTTCGCCGTACGTCTCGTAGGCGACGGTCACCGGTGCCAGCACACTGCCGGACACCAACGTCACCGGGTCGGTGTCGTGGTACAGCCGCACCTGCGAAGTCGTCATCCGTTCTCCCTAAGGGCCGTCGAAGCCCGCTTGACGGCCAGTGCGAGCATCACCAGCAGCAGCACCAGACTGGGCATGGCGAGCGCGAGGAACGCCGTCTGCGCGGTCCAGCCGTACAGTGCCACCCCGATGGAGGGGCCGATCATGTTGCCGAGGTCGGACGTCGCGCCGAACAGGCCGAACGCCCTGCCGTGCCCGGCGAGGCTGCTGGAGACCTCGATCACCCCGCGCCGGGCCGCCAGGTAGAGCGCGGACTGACCGGCCATCACCAGGCCGAACCAGGACACCACCGCGATCAGCCGGGCGCTCGACGAGAGGCCGGCCACCCCGATCACGGAGAGCAGCAGACCGGCCTGCACCAGGTGGGTCAGCCGGACCCGCTTGCCCATCCAGCCGATCAGCCACACGATCACGCCGAAGACCCCGAGTCCGGCGACGAAGACCCACGAGATGGCGGCCCGCGCGCCGCCCGGCATACCGGTGGCCAGGTAGAGCGGCAGCACCGGTTCCAGGGCGGAGTAGGTCATGTTGGTGACCAGGTCGAGGCTGCCGAAGACGAGCACCCCGATCCACCATCGCTGTGCGTTGCCCGTCTTCTCCTGGGGCGTGTCCTGCGTCGTCTGGGAGGACGCCTCGGAGTTGTGCGCGCCGTGCAGGGTCCACAGCATGACCAGCGCGAACAGCACGGTGACGGCCGCGCCGACGAGGAACAGCGTCCGGAAGCCGAGCCCGGAGGCCAGCCCGGTCACCAGCGGCCCGAGCAGGAAGCCGGCGACCGAGGCGGAGCCGAAGAACCCCATGACGCGCACCGACGACAACTCGTGGTGGTGGCACAGGTACGTCATCCCCGCGTACAGCGCCGGCGTCAGCAGTCCCTCACCGAGACCCCAGGCGACCCGGCCGAGCAGCAGCGTGCCGGGGCCGTCGGCCAGCGCGGTCGTCACCGTGCCGGCCGCGACCAGCAGCAGCGACAGGAAGGCCACCGTGCGCGGCCCCCACCGGTCCACCCACATGCCGCCGATCGGCTGGGCCAGCAGCTTCCCGGCCGCGAACAGTGTGAAGGCCAGTCCGATGACGAACGGGGTGGCCCCGATGTCCCGCTGGAGTTCGGGGACGAACGGGATCAGTACGGCGTATGAGGCGTTGACACTGACCAGGCTGGTGAGCAGCAGTGAGACGCGGGTGACCGCGATTCTCGACGGACGGGCCATCAGTCGCGCTCGATGTAGGCGCTCAGCACGTCGTTCATGTGGGCGAGCCGCCCGGCCAGCCCGGCACTCGGCCGCGGGCTGTAGACCAGTGCCCACAGATCGGTGCTGTCCAGGCCGTGGCGCCGCTTGAACCGGTAGTTGTCCCGTCCCCACTCGATGCGCTTGAGCCCCTGTTCGCAGGCCCAGCGGGTGCACCCGTACATCAGCACCACGTAGGTGGACAGCTCCGTCAGCCGCGGGTAGTCCACGCCGCCGCACAGGAAGGTGACCTCGTCGCCGTGGACGAACCCGAAGAAGGTGCCCACGAGTTCGCCGTCCACCTGCGCCACGGCCAGCACCGCGCCGGGCACGCCCAGCAGTGCGGTCAGGGTGGGCGCGTCGTACAGCGGCGGCCAGTCGTGCTCGTCGGTGGTCCCGACGGTCAGCGGCAGCGTGTCGGGGATCAGGGCGACCGCCTCGGCACCGTCGACGACACGGAACCGCAGCCCCCGTTCGTCGGACCGGCGCATGCGGCGTTGCACGTCCCTGCGCAGCTTGTTGGGCAGCCGGCCGAGGTGGTCCTCCAGGGACGCCCCCAGTTCGCAGTGGTACGTGCGGTCCAGCAGCACGCGTCCGACCGGGGTGCCCGCCTCGCGCTCCCAGCCGGCCACGCCCTCGTCGGTCAGGTTGGGCACCACCAGCAGCCCGTCGCGCTCGATCCAGTCCATCGCCGTCGCGTAGGCGCCGCGCACCAGGTCGGCGGGCACCGCGCCGCGCTTGGTGTACATCGAGTACGTGGAACCGGCGAAGACGATCGGCTGCTCGCTCAGCGGCACGACCTCGGACTGCGCCTCGTAGCCGAACCAGAAGGGGGAGTGCGACGTGCGGTACAGCGGTAGCACCTCGGTGTCGCCGGTGGTGACGTATGCCTGCCGATCGCGGCGCTCGATGCCGACCGTCTCCCAGGTGCGAAGCCAGCCCGCCGAGTCGAACAGCGAACTGCTGCTGATGGTGTCAGGTACGGCGGTCCGTACGGACCAGGTCATCAACTCTCCCGTCGTGGGCGGTCCGACGACAGACGGCGCCGAATGCCTCGAAGATTGCGTGGGACGTGGAATCCGTGCCCGCGTGCCACTCTGGGTGCCATTGCACGCCCAGCGCGAACCCGGTGCCGTCCACCGAGAGCGCTTCGACCACACCGTCCGACGCGGTGGCCTCCACCCGCAGTCCGGGCGCGATGGTACCCACCGCCTGGCCGTGGAGCGAGTTGACCGAGACCTCGGTCCGGCCCAGCACCCGGTGCAGCACACCCCCTGGGCGAACCGCGATCGGATGTGCCGGCAGGTACTGCTCGTCGCGGGGCAGGGACTCGTCCTCCCGGTGCGCGTCGCTGTCCAGCACCCGCAGCGTGCCGCCGAAGGCGACGTTCATCTCCTGAAGACCGCGGCAGACACCCAGCAGGGGCAGGCCGGCGCTCACGGCGGCGCGCACCGCCTGGAGCGCCGTCCGGTCCCGGGGCGGATCCAGCAGGTCGTCCGGCCGCTCGGGGCCGCCATACCGGTGGGGCTCGATGTTGCTCTGGTGGCCGCCGAGCACCAGCCCGTCGAGCCGGTCCAGCCGCGCGGCCCTACCGACCGGGAGCAGCACGACGTCCACCCCCGCCACCTCGGTCAGCGCGCGGACGTAGGCGTCCCGCACCGCGTGGTGCGCGACGCCGTCGATCAGCTCCGTCGTGGTGAGCAGCCCGACGAGGGGAAGTGCGCCGCCGGTCACTCCGCGTCCAGGGCCTGGCCCAGGTCGGCCAGCAGGTCGTCGATGTGCTCGATGCCGACGGCGAGCCGGATGGAGCCCGGGGTGACCCCGGCCGCCCGCTGGTCGGCCTCGGGCAACTGGGCGTGCGTGGTGGAAGCGGGGTGCGTGACGATCGAGCGCACGTCGCCGATGTTGGTCGCGTGGGTGATCAGCCGCAGCCGTTCGACGAAGCTCTTTCCCGCGGCCAGCCCGCCGTGCAGCTCGAACTGGACCATCGGCCCGTAGCCGAAGCGCAGATAGCGCTTGATCCGGTCGGCCTCGGCGCCCTGCGCCCTGCTCGGGTGTCCGACACTCGCGATCCGCGGGTGCTCGGCGAGGAAGTCGGCGACCGCCGTCGAGTTGTCCGAGTGCGCGCGCATCCGCAGCGGCAGCGTCTCCACGCCCTGGATCAGCAGGAACGCGTTGAACGGGCTGAGGGCGGGACCCAGGTCACGCAGCAGGGTCTCGCGCGCCTTGAGCAGGAAGGGGCTGCGGCCGAGGTGGTCGGTGAGCCGGCTGCCGGCCTCCAGCCAGTGGATGTCGCCGTGCGCGGAGTCGGGTTCGGTCATCATCGGATGCCGGGCGGCGTGCCGCGCCCAGTCGAACGTGCCGCTGTCGGTGATGACGCCGCCGAGCGCGGAGCCGTGCCCGCCCAGGTACTTGGTCGCCGAGTAGACGACGATGTCCGCGCCGTGTGCGATCGGCTGGCACACGTACGGCAGCATCGTGTTGTCCACCACCAGCGGTACCCCACGGGCATGGCCGAGTTCCGCGACCTCCTCGAGGGGGAACAGCCGCAGCCGGGGGTTCGGCAGCGATTCCGCGAAGTAGCACCTGGTGCGTTCGTCGGTCGCCTCGGCGAAGTTGTTCGGGTCCTCGGGGCTGACGAACCGCACCTCGATGCCCATCCGGCGGAAGGTGTTCGCGAACAGGTTCCAGGTCCCGCCGTACAGCTCGTTGGAGCTGACGAAGTTGTCGCCGACCTGGCACAGGTTGAGCAGCGCCAGGGCGATCGCGGCCTGTCCCGAGGCGACCGCCAGTCCGGCGGCGGCGCCGTCCAGTTGGGCGACCCGCTCCTCAAGGACGTCGTTGGTCGGGTTGTTCAGCCGGGTGTAGGCGTGCCCGTCCTGGCCGAGGTCGAAGATCTGCGCCGCCAACTCCGTGCTGGACAGGGAGTAGGCCGCCGTCTGGAAGATCGGCGTCACGACCGGGTCGGTCCAGCCCATCCGGGCGCCTTCACCGGCGCGGATGGCCGCGCTCTCCGGGCGCATCGCAGGCGGGTCGATCCGCCGGGAAGCCGGTCGGTCCTCACGCGGCGTCATGTTGGAGTTCCTTCGGCAGGGTCATCTCGTCGATGATCGCGGTCATGGCACTGGGCTGGCCTTGCGGCCCCTTGGTGAACAGGCCTCCCGTCGCGGCGTCCAGCTCCGCGTAGTTGGGGTCCGCCATCCGGATGCGGTGCGCGTCGGGCAGCCGCCAGAACGGGGTGCGCGGGTCCAGGTGGTGATCGAGGTGGAAGTGGTCGTTGTGGATGCCGGTGAGGAACTTCTCGATGCCCTTGCTCTTGCGGTTGCGGGTCATGGAGAGGTCGACGTTGTGGTCGCGCACCAGCGGGGTGTGCTCGGACAGTTCGATGTACCAGCCGAGGATCTGGAAGCTGGTCAGGTACGGCACCACCCAGAACAGCAGCAGCGGGAGGATGGTGTGCGAGTACCAGCAGACACCGACCACCGCGAGCCAGAAGGCGAAGAAGCCCGCCTTGTCCAGCGCCTTCTTGGAGCGGGCGATCGGGGAGACCGGCTTGGTCTCCTGCGCTTCGCCCTTGAGCACCTTGAACCGGTTGCGTACCAGGTAGCGCAGGTAGGCGACGGTCTGTGAGCCGATCGCCGGCAGCACCACGGCCCGGTTGAAGTAACGGCCGCGCGTGGCGGGCGTGTAGGCCTTCTGCTCGATGAAGAACGCCAGATCGGGATCGCGTTCCGGGTCACCGAGACGGGGGTGGTGGGTGTAGACGTGCGACACCTTGTAGGCGTAGTGCTGCTGGAAGATCGGATACGCGGTGAACGCGGTGCCGATGGCCATCTGCAGCCGCTTGTTCGCCGCGCCGACCCCGTGCGCGCAGTCGTGCAGGATCGTGGACAGCCCGCGTTGCCTGGCACCTATCACCAGCACCGCCAGCGGATACAGCCACCAGCTGATCTCCAGGCAGGCGGCCACGCAGACCGCCATCCACACCAGGTCTTCGAACCAGGCGAGCAGAGCATGCCAATTGTCGCTGACATTCACCTCTTTGATCTGCCGCCCGACGTCCGGATCGAAGCGGTACATGCGGTACCGCTTGCCGGTGTGCGCCCAGTTGAGCACAACCACGACAAGTCCCCCTCTTCGCCCTACCAGACCCCCCGGCGCGGCAGCCGGAATCATCTCATGTGAAGACCTTCAAAGTACGGCAAATTTCAGCCATAGAGCTCCTCACGCGGGCTTGCCATGGTGGACCGGAACGCCTCCATCCGGCAAGGGGGGTCTAGCTGTTGGACGCCGTCGGTGCGCCGGGGCTCCCTGCCGTCCGCTCGCCGGTGGTGAGCCGCGAAGACACAGGAACGGTGGCCGGAATTCGGCCTCGCACGGCGCCCTTGAAGTGCCCGCCTTTGCCCAGGAGTTCGTCCGGTGACCGCAAAGCGGTCGCCTTCCGTGCGGCGGCTCTGTTCTCATCGTGCGGTGATCTTCTCTCGCCCCGGCGTGACGCCACCGGTCCCCGCGGTCGGCCCGCTCGTCCGGCCGGGCGGGCGGGCGCTCGCATGAGTTCCGTGCTGCCCGGTTTCCTGCCCATCTGGGCGATAGCCGCGCTGGGTTGGCTCGCCGGCCGGTTCAACGTGCTGGGTGCCAACGCCCAGTCGGTGCTCGGACGGTTCGCGTTCTCCTTCGCCATGCCCGCGCTGCTCTTCCTGACCCTCTCGCGCTCCAAGGTCGCCGAGGTCGCCGATCCCGGGGTGCTGGCCTTCGTCGTCGCGCTGGTGGTGGTCTTCGCGGCCGGCCTGCTGCTGAGCCGGCTGGTCTTCCGCCGCCGGCAGGCCGAGCAGGCGATCGGCGCGATGACGGCGGCCTACGTCAACTCCGCCAACCTCGGCATCCCGGTGGCGCTGCACGTGCTGCACGACACGTCGTTCATCGTCACCGCCGCGCTGTTCCAGATGCTGTTCGTCACCCCGCTGATCCTGGTACTGATCGACCTGGACGTGCGCAAGGGCACCGTCCCGCCGTGGAGCCGGATGCTCCAGCTGCCGTTCCGCAATCCGATCATCGCCGCGTCCGCCGCCGGCGTACTGGTCTCCGCCTGCGGACTGCGCGTGCCGGACACCCTCGCCTCGCCACTCCAGACGCTCGGCGGGGCCGGGGTTCCGGCGGCGCTGTTCGCCCTCGGCATGTCGCTCAACGGCCGGGTGTGGCCGCCCGCGGGCGGCCGGGCGGAGCGCTGCGCGATGGTGGGACTCAAGATCGTCGCGCAGCCGCTCGTCGCCTACCTGGTCGGCCGCGCACTGTTCGGGCTGAGCGGGCACACCCTGTTCGCGGTGGTGCTGTGCGCGGGGCTGCCCACCGCGCAGAACGCTTTCATCTTCGCCGCCGAGTACGACCTGGACACCGCGCTGCCCCGGGACACCGTGCTGATGTCCACCCTGCTGTCGGTGTTGTCGCTGTCCCTGATCACCTGGCTGCTGGCCTGAGCCGCCCCGGCCGGCGGGGCGGCTCACTACGGCTTGCGGGCGACCCCCGCGTACATCGGCGTGAGGTTGCCGGGCTCGGCCGACGGATCGACAGCGTGGAGACCCGGACGCCACAGCCCGACCGGCTGGAGACCCGGTTCGATGAGGTCGAGACCCGTGAAGAACTGCTGGATCTCCGACTTCTCACGGAGGATCACGTTCGTTCCGTGCTCGCGGAACCGCGTGACCACGGCGCTGAGTCGGGTCCGGTCGAAATCCGCCGTGCTGTAGCTGAGTGCCAGATAGCTGCCCGACGGCAGCGCGTCGAGCAGTTCCCGCACGACGGCGTACGGGTCGATCTCCGCGGGCAGCCAGTGCAGGACCGCCAGGAGCGTCAGTGCGACGGGCTGGGACAGGTCAAGGGTCTCCAGGATTTCCGGACTGTCGAGGATGGATCTGGGGTCCCCGAGGTCACCGTGCACGTACGCGGTCCGGCCGGCGGGGTGGCTGTCGTGCAGGGCCCGCGAATGGGCGAGGACGATGGGGTCGTTGTCCGCGTAGACCACCCGCGATTCCGGCGCGATCTCCTGGACCACCTCGTGCAGATTGGGCGGAGTCGGAATTCCGGTCCCGATGTCGAGGAACTGGCGGATACCGGCTTCGGCCGCCAGGTACCGCGCCACCCGGTGCATGAAAGCCCGGCATTCGCGGGCCGCTTTGCGGACGAAGGGCATCTCCTCCAGGACCCGTTCGGCCGCCTCCCGGTCCGGGGCGTAGTTGGTCTTCCCGCCGAGGAACACGTCGTAGACACGGGCGGTGTGTGCCCGGTCAAGCCCTAAGTCGATGGGCTTGCGATCATCCGAGAACGCCGTCAACTCCGAGCCTCCAACAGAGAACTTCCCGCCTCGCCCGCAACGCGCGGAGAACGGCACACCGACGGGTGCCGAAGGGGATTCTACGACCATGGACAAACCATCCTGCACGACGAACATCCGCTGTGCCAGCCCTGATTCGCCGATCCCGCGCACGGCCCGCCGATCAGCCCCCGGCGGATCATCAGAAAAGGCTCCTCCCGGACAACCTGAACGACCGATGATCCGAACCTCCGCAGGGCATAAGGCAGACAATCCCCATCCGCACACCCCCGGTCCGATGAATCGATACGCTCCGGTTTCCTCGATCCCCCAAGTCTGAAGGGCTGCACATGAGTGCAACGACCGGTGAGGTCGGTACGTCGGCCGACGACGGGCAGGGCTCCCCTCCCGGCGGGCTCAAGGCCGGGCTGAAGAACCGTCACCTTTCCATGATCGCGATCGGCGGCGTGATCGGAGCCGGACTGTTCGTCGGCTCCAGCGGCGGCATCGCCAAGGCCGGGCCCGGCATCCTCCTGTCGTACGCCCTGGTCGGCGTCATGGTCGTGCTGGTGATGCGGATGCTCGGTGAGATGGCCGCCGCCGACCCGACCTCCGGCTCCTTCTCCGCCTACGCGGACCGGGCGCTCGGGCGGTGGGCCGGCTTCTCCATCGGCTGGCTGTACTGGTTCTTCTGGGTGGTGGTGCTCGCGGTCGAGGCGACGGCCGGTGCCAAGATCCTCCAGGGCTGGATGCCGGCCGTCCCGCAGTGGGCCTGGGCGCTGATCGTGATGGTGGTCCTCACCGCGACGAACCTGGTGTCGGTCTCCTCCTACGGCGAGTTCGAGTTCTGGTTCGCCAGCATCAAGGTCGTCGCCATCACCGCGTTCATCGTGGTCGGCGCGCTGGCGGTGTTCGGCGTGCTGCCCGGCGCGAAGGACAGCCACGCGGGTCTGGGCAACCTCACCTCGCACGGCGGCTTCCTGCCCAACGGCCCCGGCTCGATCCTCACCGGCGTCCTCATGGTCGTCTTCTCCTTCATGGGCAGCGAGATCGTCACCCTGGCGGCCGGCGAGTCGCAGGATCCGCGGCGCGCCGTCACCAAGGCGACCAACAGCGTGATCTGGCGGATCGTGGTGTTCTACCTCGGCTCGATCTTCATCGTGGTGGCCGTGCTGCCGTGGAACTCCGCGGCGATCCTCAAGGACGGCTCCTACGTCGCGGCCCTCGACTCCATCGGCATCCCGCACGCCGGACAGGTCATGAACGTCATCGTGCTGACCGCGGTGCTCTCCTGCCTCAACTCCGGTCTCTACACCGCCTCCCGGATGGCCTTCTCGCTCGGGCGGCGCGGCGACGCCCCGGCCGCCTTCGCCCGGGTGAACGCCCGCGGCGTTCCGCGTACCGCGATCCTGGCGTCGGTCCTGTTCGGCTTCCTCGCCGTCTTCTTCAACTACGAGTGGCCGGACACCGTCTTCCAGTTCCTGCTGAACGCCTCCGGTGCGGTCGCGCTCTTCGTCTGGCTGGTCATCTGCTTCACCCAGCTGCGGATGCGCGGGATCGTGCTGCGCGAGGCGCCGGAGCGGCTGGTCGTACGGATGTGGCTGTTCCCGTACCTGACCTGGGCGACCATCGCGATGATCTCGTTCGTGCTGGTCTACATGCTCACCGACTCGGCAGGACGGGAACAGGTGATCATGTCCCTGCTGGTCGCCGTGGTGGTGGTCGTCGTCTCCCTCGTACGTGACCGGCTCGGCAGCCGCAGCCCGGATCCGGCCTCCTGAGCACCGCCGCTCCCGGGGGCGTGGCCGCTCCGCCCCCGGTGCGGCGGCACCGGCGGGACGGTCGATATTCGCTCGATGCCGTCCCCGACCGTGGGCACAATGGATCGATGCCGAAGCTGGTCGTCCCGGACATCCGGGTGCACAGGTCATTCGTCGAGGCCATGGCGGAGTTCCGCGGTGAGGGCCGAGGCGTTCCGCAGGACGACTCGATGGTGGGCCAGGACATCCTGCGTCACCACCCCGCCTGGCGGGACCCGGCGGTCTTCGCCCGGTATCTCGACGAGCTGAGTGTCCACGCCCGGACGGACATCCCGCCGCCCGAGGGGCGGGTCCACTCCACCACCCTGTGGTGGGTGGAGGGGGACGGCTACCTTGGGCGGATCGCGATCCGCCATGTCCTCAACGCCAGGCTGCTGGAGTGGGGCGGCCACATCGGCTACGACGTGCGCCCCTCCGCGCGGCGGCGTGGTCACGCCACCGCGATGCTCCGGGCCGCCCTGCCCGTGGCCGCGGGGCTGGGCATCGACCGGGTGCTGGTCACCTGCGACCCGGACAACGTTCCCTCCCGCAAGGTGATCGAGGCGTGCGGCGGCGTCCTTGAGGACGAGCGCTGCGGGAAGCTGCGCTTCTGGATCGCCCTGCACGACACGGCCTGACCGGCACGGTGAGCCCCTCGGCGGCCGGCACCGGCCTCACAGATCCAGCAGCAGGTCCGTCGCCGGATCGGAGCAGCAGATGAGGACCTCGCCGTCGGCCGGGGGTTCGAGGGGCGGCGGGGTGTATTCGACCTCTCCCGACAGCAGCGGCGTGACGCAGGTGTGGCAGACGCCGGTGCGGCACGACCAGCGGGTGGGGACGTCGCACTGCTCCGCCAGGTCGAGCAGCGAGGTGTAGCGCGGGGACCACCGGGTGGACATGCCGGAGCGGGTGAAGGTGACGAGCGGGCCGGTGCCGGGCGGGCCGGGTGGCTGGTGGGGAGCGGCGGCCGGCTGCGAGGTGACCCCGGGGTTGATCGGGGCGTGGGCGCCGAACAGCTCGCTGTGCACGCGGTCGGGCCGCAGACCGAGTCCGCCCAGCGCGGTGCCCAGGTCGGTCATGAAGGCCTCGGGACCGCACAGATAGGCGTCCGCGTCGGCCGGGATGCCCAGCGCGGTGAGGTGCTCCGCGGTGAGCCGGCCGAAGGTGACGTGGGCCGGTGTCCGGCCGGGCTGGCGCGCGGCGGTGTAGAAGATGTGCTCGCGCCCGTCGGGGAGCCGGGTGAGCAGGTCACGGGCCTCGTCGGCGAAGGCGTGCTGCTCGGGGTCTCGCGCGGTGTGGATCCACCACACGGGCCTCGGGTCACGGCGTGCCGCCAGTCGGTGCAGCATCGCGAGCACCGGGGTGACGCCGACACCGGCGGAGATCAGTGCGACCGGCCGGTCTCCCTCGGCGAGCACGAAGTCGCCGCGAGGGGCGGCCACGTCCAGGAGGGCTCCGGCCCGCAGCGTGGTGTGCAGGTAGCCGCTGACCAGGCCGTGCGGTTCGTGTTTGACGCTGATGCGGTACCGGTCGGCCCCCGGCGCCGAGGACAGCGAGTAACTGCGCACCGGCGCCGGCGGCGGCTCCTCGGTGAGGCGGATGGTCAGGTACTGGCCGGGGCGCGCCGCGGGCAGGGCGTCGCCGTCGAGGGATTCGAGGTGGATCGAGGAGATGGTGGCGGACTCGCGGACCAGCCGGGCGACCCGCAGCGGACGGAATCCCGCCCACCCGATGGGCTGCTCCGCCGGCCGGGCGGGTGTCGCGGGCGCGTCGGCGAGTTCGCGGAAGGACTGCTGCCAGCCGGGGCTGAGGGCGGGGACGGCCAGCGCGGCGCGCAGCTTCGCCGGATCGCGGTCGGGCAGGTAGAGCAGGGCGTCGATGTCGGCGACGGTCAGGGCGCCGGGGCCGACCCGGGTCCGGACGATCTCGTCACCCGCCTCCACATGGCCTTCGGAGATGACCCGCAGATAGAAGCCCGGCCGGTGGTGGGCGACGAGCAGGGAGGCCATCGCCGGCTCGCCGAGCCGCATGCCGACGCGGTAGCAGGTCACACGCGGCTGGGTCACCTCGAACTCGGCCTCGCCGATGCGGTAGCGGTCACCGACGCAGACCTCGTCGTCCGGCAGGCCGTCGACGGTGAGGTTCTCCCCGAACTGGCCGAACTCCAGGTCGTCACGGCCGAGGAACTTCCGCCAGTACTCGTAGGAGCGCGCCTGGTAGACGAGGACGGCGCGCTGCTCGCCGCCGTGTCCCTGCAGATCACCCTGGCCGTCGCCGTCGATGTTCAGCCGTCGCACCATCCGCGGGCCGCGCACCGGTTCCTTCCACGCCCCGGTGTGCACGGTTCTGCCACGCCAGGCCACGTCCTTGGGCTTGCCGACGTTCACGGACAGCAGCGTCGCCATGGTCCCGCCTCCTCGCGGTACGTCGTGCCGATTCGTACCGGATCATCCGTGATCGACCCTAGTGCCTCGACTCCGGACCCGCGGCGGCCATGGCCGGGACAGGGGCGACCGCCAGCGGCTTGGCGTAGCAGCGGCTGAGCTCGTCGAACCGGTAGTGGCCGAACTTGGCGCAGGGCTCGTAGCCGCTGGACACGTAGAGCGAGATGGCCTCCGGCTGCTTGGTGCCGGTCTCCAGGACCATCCGGGTGCGGCCCGCGGCACGGGCGTCGTCCTCCAGCGCGGCCAGCACCAACCGCGACAGGCCGCGTCCGCGCGCCTCCGGAACCACGTACATGCGCTTGATCTCCGCGTCACCGTCCGCGTACCCGTCCTCCCCCTCCCACCGAACGCGCCAGCCGCCGGTGGCGACCGGAGTACCCCGGTCGTCGTAGGCGATCAGATACAGACCCTGAGGCGGCTCGAACATCGTCGCGTCGAGCGGCGTGACATCACCCTCATCCCCGTACCGCTCGGCGTATTCGAGCTGCACACGACCGTTGAGCCCAACGGCATCGGGATGTCCGAACGAGACACGACGCATATTCATGCACATCAGCGTACATCCATGCAGCAGTCGAGAGTAAACGAGAGGGGGTGGGGCGGGGCGGGTCCTTGTGGACCGTGTCGAGTATTTGTGAGCCCCGTATCAGGCCAGGCAGGGCAAGGCGGCGGAGGCGGGGCTCGTAAATACGTGGTCCACAAGGACCCGCCCCGCCCCACCCCCGACTTACCAGAGGAAACAGCGCGCGTCGGAGAGACGAAAGTCCGGAAATCAGAAGGTTTCGTGCGGAGTATGAACCCCCCACACGTCCCGGAGCGCGTGGGCGACCTCACCGCCCGTGGCGCGCAGCCGAAGCGCCTCCCGCATGGCGGGCAGCACGTTCTCCGGACCTGAGGCGACCGTGCGCAACTCCGCCAGCGCGCGTTCCACCGCCGAACTGTCCCGTTCCCGGCGCAACGTGGCGAGCCGCTCGCACTGGTCGGCCTCGATCCGCGGGTCCACCCGCAGCGGAGCGTACGGCTCCTCGGTGTCGAGGGTGAAGCGGTTGACGCCGACCACGGTCCGCTCGTGGTTGTCGATCTCCAGGGCGATCCGGTAGGCGGAGCGTTCGATCTCGGACTTCTGGAAGCCCTGCTCGATCGCGTGGACCGCCCCGCCCCGGTCCTCGACCGCCTGGAGAAGTTCCGTCACGGCGGCCTCGATGTCGTCGGTCATCGCCTCCACCACGTAGGAGCCGGCGAAGGGATCGACCGTCTTGGTGACATCCGTTTCGTAGGCGATGACCTGCTGGGTGCGCAGAGCGAGCCGGGCCGCCTTCTGGGTCGGCAGCGCTATGGCCTCGTCGTAGGAGTTGGTGTGCAGGGACTGCGTGCCGCCCAGCACCGCACCGAGCCCCTGGAGCGCGACCCGGACCAGATTGACCTCCGGTTGCTGGGCCGTCAGTTGAACGCCCGCGGTCTGGGTGTGGAAGCGCAGGCTGTGCGACTTGGGATTCCTGGCCTGGAACTCCTCGCGCATGATGCGCGCCCAGATCCGCCGCGCGGCACGGAACTTGGCGACCTCCTCCAGCAAGGTGGTGCGCGCCACGAAGAAGAACGACAGCCGGGGTGCGAAGTCGTCGACGTCCAGGCCGGCGGCGATCGCCGCGCGGACGTATTCCTTGGCGTTGGCGAGGGTGAAGGCGATCTCCTGCACCGGCGTGGCACCGGCCTCCGCCATGTGGTAGCCCGAGATGGAGATGGTGTTCCAGCGGGGGAGCTCACGGTGGCAGTAGGCGAAGATGTCGCTGATCAGCCGTAGGGACTGCTGCGGCGGATAGATGTAGGTGCCGCGGGCGATGTACTCCTTGAGCACGTCGTTCTGGATGGTGCCGGTGAGCTTGGCGCCGGGGATTCCCTCCTCCTCGGCGACGAGTTGATAGAGCAGCAGCAGGGTGGCCGCGGGGGCGTTGATCGTCATCGAGGTGGAGACCTGGTCCAGCGGCAGACCGTGGAACAGGGTGCGCATGTCGTCCAGCGAGTCGATCGCGACACCGACCTTGCCCACCTCGCCGTGGGCCAGCGCCTCGTCGGAGTCGTAGCCCATCTGCGTGGGCAGGTCGAAGGCGACGCTCAGGCCGCCGGTGCCCGCGTCGACCAGTTCGTGGTACCGCTCGTTGGACTCCTTCGCGGTGCCGAACCCGGCGTACTGCCGCATCGTCCAGGGACGGCCGGTGTACATCGAGGGGTACACGCCGCGGGTGAACGGATAGCCGCCCGGTTCGCCGAGCTTGTCCCCGGGGACGAAGTCCGCCTGGGTGCCGGCGTCGTAGACCGGCTTGATCGGGAGACCGGATTCACTGTGTGAGCCGGAGCCCATGACAACTCCTTATGGTGGCGCGCCGTCGCCGTCGGCGAGGGAGAAGGCCGACGGCCTGTCAGCCGATCGGGACGGGTCTGCCGCCGGGGTGCGAACGCGACCGGGCGACGGGAGCCGCGGGCCTCGTCTGCCGGGCCTCGTAGCAGGGCAGGCAGGCGGGGAAGTCGAGCTCGTCGGCGAGGCG
Source organism: uncultured Actinomycetota bacterium (assembly GCA_963737305.1). Classification (GTDB taxonomy): domain Bacteria; phylum Actinomycetota; class Actinomycetes; order Streptomycetales; family Streptomycetaceae; genus Streptantibioticus_C. The sequence goes on from CAVTRX010000001.1 coordinate 133,031, forward strand.
TATGTACGTCCCCGGCCGCGCGGCGTGGCCGCAGATCAGGTGGTCATGCCCGGCCGGGACGCACAGGCAGGCGCACTCGGTATCCATCCGTGGTTCCCCTTTTCCGCGGGGCCGTCCCGTTTTCGGGCCGTGGATCACCCCGCCATATGGAACTCAGTATCGCCACGACGATACTTGGTACCATCAAACGTGGCAAGCTTCTCCCCGCTCCCGGACTCGGGGTGTCGGGTCGGGGCCCTACCCGCGGACCGCGGCCGGGGCGGCCATGCCGAGCGGTCCCCGGAACCGAACAGGAAGGCGACTGGCCTCGGCCGCCGAGACAGGCAAGGATGGGCGATCATGAGCAAGCCAGCCGCGAGAGACCGCCTCGCCGACGCCGCGTTCGCGTTGTTCGACGAGCGTGGTTACGAGCAGACCACCGTCGACGACATCGCGGAGCGGGCCGGACTCGGGCGGACGACGTTCTTCCGGCACTACCGCTCCAAGGACGACGTCATCTTCCCCGACCACGACCGGCTGCTCGAACTCATCCGGCACCGGCTGGTGACCTCCACCCAGAACACCGCCCTGATCGCCGTCTCCGACGCGGTACGCCTGGTGCTGCTGCACTATCTCGACGAGGGCGACCTCGCCCGTCGGCGCTATCTGCTCACCAGCAAGGTGGCTCCCCTGCGCGACCGTGAGATCGCCAGCGTGGCGCGCTACCAGCGGCTGTTCCGCGAGTTCATCGCCGACTGGATGGGCGACCCCACACAGTCGGCGTCGCTCCGGGCCGAACTCATGGCCGCCGCGGTGGTCTCGGCCCACAACCACGTGCTGCGCCGCTGGCTGCGGGGCGAGTCCGGCGAGCCGGTCGCGGAGCTGGACGAGGCGATGCGTGAGGTGATCGCGCTCTTCCCGGCGTCCTCCGCCGGTCCGGCGTCCGGTGACGGCGGCACCACCGTGGTCGCGTTCCGCAGCGGCCTGGACATCGACGCGCTGCTCCCCTCACTGCGACGCCTGGTGGAAAGCGGTCCCGACCACTGAGTGATCCGGCGCCGACGGCCTTCGCACCGCGTGTCCGCGGTGCGAAGGCCGTCGCTGTTCTGGTGACGTCCGGCCGGGGGCCGGGGTCGTCATGCCGCCGTCTCCAGGTCCAGCAGGATCCGCTTGGCGTCCGCGCCGCCGGCGTACTGGCCCATCGAGCCGTCGGAGCGCACCACCCGGTGGCAGGGCAGCACCAGCGGCAGCGGGTTGGTCGCGCAGGCCGTGCCCACGGCGCGGACCGCCCTGGGACTGCCGGCGGCGGCGGCGACCTGGGCGTAGCTCTCGGTGCGCCCGTAGCCGATGTCGGGCAGGTGGGTCAGCACCTGCTGGCGGAAGCCCTTGGACAACCGCCAGTCCAGCGGCAGGTCGAACGTCCGGCGCCGTCCGGCGAAGTACTCGTCGAGCTGTCTGCTCGCCTCGTCCAGCCGCCTGGGGTCACGCAGGATCCGGGGGCTGACCTTGTCGGCCAGTCGCTGGAGCACGGCCTGGTGGTCCTGGACCGCGAAGGCGACCGTCATCAGCCCCTCCTCGGTGGCGGCCAACAGCAGCGGGCCCACCGGGGTCTCCATCGTGCGGTAGGCGACGTCCAACAGCCCCTCGTGCTGGGCCTGGGCGGCAAGGCGGGTGTGCAGACGGGCCAGCGCCGCGCCGTCCTGCTCGGGCAGTCCCGCGAACAGCCGCGCGCTGCCGGGGTCGGAGGTGGGAGTCATGAGTGTGCGGTCCTTTCCTCGGTGCCGGTGGGGTAGGTGCGGCGCAGGGTCGCGATCCCGTCGGCCGCGGCCCTGCGCGCGGCGTCGGTGGTGCCCCCGGTCAGGGTGGCGATCTCCTTGTAGGGCAGGCCGGCCAGGTAGTGGTAGGCCACCGCCTGGCGCTGGCGGCCGGGCAGTTGCTTCAGGACCCGCCACAGGTCCGGGTCCCAGTCCTGCGGGAGCCCGATCCGTCCTGGCCGCTCCGGCAGTTCCTCCATCGGGGTGGCCCGGCGGGCGTTGCCGCGGGTGACGTCGATGGCCTTGCGGTGGGCGATGGTCACCAGCCATGCCTCGACGTTCGCGTCCACCGGGAGGTCCGGGTACGCCTTCATCGCCGCGAGGAACGCCTCCGACCAGGCATCCTCTGCGTCGTCCGGTCCCAGGACGGCTCGTACGACGCGCAGCAGCATCGGTCCGTGGTCGGCGACGATCTGTTCGAACGGTGGCTTGCTCACGTCACGTAGACGCTACAGCGGCCGGAAACGTGAGCCGCGGGACACGGCCGGGACGCGGCGGATCAAAAGAGCCGGGCCTCCTTCGCCTGCGGCGGCTCCTCCAGGTCCAGCAGGTACCGCTTGCGGTCCAAGCCGCCCGCGTACCCGGTCAGGGCGCCGCCCGCGCCCACCACGCGATGGCAGGCGACCAGCAGGCTCAGCGGATTGCGGCCGACCGCCGCTCCCACCGCCTGGGCGAGTGAGCGGTCGCCGAGGTCGGCGGCCAGTTCGCCGTAGGAGCGGGTGCGGCCGTAGGGGATCTTCGCGATGAGGTCCCACACCTGGTGCTGGAAGGCATCCCCCCGGGGCGCCAGCGGCAGGTCGAACTCGTGGCGCTCACCCGCGAAGTACTCCATCAGCTGTCGGCGCGGCGCCTCGAAGCCGGCCTCCACCCGTTCGCCGAGGGTCTCCGCCCCGGGGCGACCACGGTGGTGGTGGGCGAAGTACAGGCCGGTCAGGGCCTCGCCGTCGGCGACGACCACCAGGTCCCCGAGCGGCGAGTCGATGGTGGTGTGCGTCCTCATGGCTTTCGTTCCGCCTCTCGTGGCCGGGCGGCCCCGGACGGGCAGCCTCTCGCACCCCGTAGACGCCGCGGCCGGGCGGAACGTGAGATGCCGCCTCAGCTCGCTTCGCCCCACCCGGCCCGTCGCAGGCGGTCGAAGGCGCTGATTCCGGTTCTGCGCCCGAGGTGGTCCTTGATCAGCCGCGCGCATGCGGCGGAACCGAGCGAACCGGTGTCGAACTCGATGTCGTAGAGGCCGTGCGCGTGGACGACCGGAAGCTGGCTGAGTGCCTGACCGATCTCGCGGTCGCCGCGGACCCGTTCGCGACGGGCGAGTTCGTCCGCCGGGCAGTGGACACCGACGAACGTGACGTCGTAGCCGTTCAGCACGGTGAGCAGGTCGGGCAGTCGCCAGGGACTGCTGAGCACCTGGTCGACGACGAGGTGGTTGCCTGCCTCGGCCATCCCCGCGACCGCACGATGGAATCCCGCCTGGGCCCGGCGCACGACCGTGTCGACCACGGAGGCGTCGTCCAGCGACGCCCCGGTCTTGGGGAGCATCCCGTAGAAGGCGTCGACGCTCATGTGGAAATGAGGTTCGTCGAGAATGCGGGCGAGTTCACCGGCGATGCTCGACTTCCCCGAGCTCGACGTCCCGTTGAGGAGGATGACGCGGCCGCGAGAAGTGTCCTGGCTGATGATCACTTCAGCACGATAGTGCGCACGCCGGGGGTGGCCGCACGCCGACCGGTCAGGAACTCCGCCACGCGGGACGCCGCCGGACGGTGAACCCGGCACGCCGAAGGTTCGTGGCGCTCACCGAGTCGGGGAGAGCGGTCGCCGCGGCCGACGCGCACCCCGCCCTCGCCGCCATCCGCAGCCGGTGCAGCAGCAGTCGGGACTGGGCGCCCTTGCCCCGGTGGGCCCGCAGCGTGGCGGCACCCCCCAGCACGGCGACACCGCCATGGATCGTCATGGCCGCGGCGCCGACCGGGGTCTCCCCCTCCATGGCGAGGAATCGCCGCACCTCGGGAAGCCGGTGTTCCGCCCCGATGAAGGCGGCGACCGTCCCGTCGACCTCGTATCCGCCGAGCAGCACCCGCGGGAAGTCGGCGTTGTCCGCTCCGACCTCGATCACGTCCGTGCCGCCGACCGCCGCCGGCTCCGGTGGGGCGTCTTCGAGCCTCCTGACCGCCAGCCCACGATCGGCGACGCGCCGCAGGCCCGCCCCGGTCAGTGCCGCCTCCGCCGCCGCACCGAGTTCCGACGAAACGACCAGCGTGGGTCTGACGTCGCCCCAGATCGGCGCGCCGGCCAGCTCGATCGCGGCGGACACGGTCTCCCGGGTGACGCCGGAGACGGCCGACAGGAATCCCAGCGCCGGATCGGACGCCAGCACCATCATCAGGCCCGCCTGGTCCCAGGCCCTGAACCGGCCCGCCACCCCCGCTCCCACCGCCGCGTCACAGGCCAGCCCCATGCGGCGGTGAAGAGCCCGCTCCGCATCGCTCACATCCGAGAACACCGTCTCAGTATGATCACCGGCCCATCGGCGGTCCATGGCCGGCGCAGGGCCGCGGGTTCGGTCGCCTTCGGCGACAGGCCCGGATGGAGCGCGGGGCGCGCGGCTCCCGCGGCCCGCGCCTCCCCTGTCCGTCGGTCGGCTATCCGACTCGCCGTACCCGTTCGAGGTAGTCGACCAGGTCACGCATCCGGTCACCGGGCCAGGGCAGACTCCGGCCGATCTCCTCGCTGTTGTCCTGCCACACCGCCCGCGCGGCGGCCTTGGTCCGTTCTCCGTCGGCGCCCGCGGCGTGGAAGCCATTCCCGAGTTCGTCCCAACGGCCGACCAGCGCCCGCACCCGTGGGTCGTCGACCGGGGTGCCGTCCTGCATGTGCCGCAGCAGGTCCTCGACGAGCCCGGCCCATTCGGTCCTGGCCGCCTCGACGGTCTCGGGGCCGAGAGCGGCTCTGCGTTGTGCCAACTGCTCGCGCTGTTCCGGCGTGAATGCGGTCTCGAACACCGAGATCATCTCCAAGGTCGTCATGAATTGGTCCGGATCGGGCATCGACGCGTCGTCGATCCGGCCCAGCAGCCCGCTGATCCGCCGCTCAAGCAGGCGGATCCGCCGGGCGTCGGCCCGAAGACCGTGGAGCTGGGCCGTCAGCAGTTCGCGCATCACCGTCAGGTCCTCGGCGGAGTCCGCGAGCACGCCCGCGATCTCCTCCAGCGACAGGCCGAGCGTCCGCAGGGCCCGTATCCGGTACAGCCGCCGCAGGTCTCGCTCGGTGTAGCGGCGATGACCCGACGCGGTGCGCTCGCTCGCCCTCAGCAGGCCGACCTCGTCGTAGTGGTACAACGCGCGCACGGTCACCCCGCTCGCCCGTGCCAGCTCGCCGATGCTCCACCGGCGTCCGGATCCGTCTTTCCCGATCACGTGACTCACGCTAGAACCTCCCGTCGCGGCAGGTTCAAGAGCCGGATCACCGCCGCCTCCGCCGGGCGGTCCGCCGGCGGCATATTATGGGACGGGCAACCCAGTCAAGCCGAGGGCACCCGCACCGCTCACCCACAGGAAGCGATCCACATGTCGGAACTCCAGGTCATCGCCCGCTACACGGTCACCGAAGGCAAGCAGGACGAGGTCTTCGCCATCCTGCCGAAGCTGGCCGAGGCCAGCCGGACGGAACCGGGAAACCTCGAATTCACGGTCTTCCGGCAACTCGACGACGCCCGCTCCGTGGTCCTCCTGGAGCGGTACACCTCACGGGAGACGTTCGCCGCCCACCGCGACACCCCGCACTTCAAGGAACTGGTCCTCGACCGGCTCGTCCACCTGCTCGACGATCGTGTCGTCGAGACCTACGACGTCACCGGCTGACCGGATCGGCCGCTTGGGGTCCCGGCCGGTGACTGGCGGAACTCCGCGTGCAGGCGGCGGGTGTGGTCCACCCGGCGCGGGGGGCCGGTGAGAGTCACCACGGCGGTGAGGCGGGGGTCGGCACTGGAGGCGGCGAGGCGCAGCTCCAGCTCACCCGGCTCCACGACCCGCCGTCCGTCCCGGCCGGTGAAGGACGCCAGGTCGGCCGGGACCGTGACGTGCACCAGTGCGCCCTCACCCGGGGCGAGCGGCAGACGCAGGTAACCGACGAGGCGCTGGACCGGCTGCACCACCGAGGCGACCGGGTCGTGCAGATAGAGCTGGACCACCTCGGTCCCCTCGCGCTCTCCGGTGTTGCGCACGGTGAACGACAAGGCCACCTCGCCGTCGGTGGCCGCCGTCGGCTCGTCCACGTCGAGCCCCGACCAGTCGAACGTGGTGTAGGTCAGACCGTGCCCGAAGGGGAAGGCCGGGGTGGGGTCGATGCTGGAGACCTCGCTGGCGTGCGCGAGGCGTGCCGCCAGATAGGTGGACGGCTGGACGCCGGGCCCGCGCGGGACGCTGACGGGCAGCCGTCCCGCCGGGTTGATGCGGCCGCTGAGCACACCGGCGACGGCCGTGGTGCCCTCCTCGCCGGGGAAGAAGGACTGGAGGACGGCGGCCGATTCGCTCACCGCGCGGCCGAGCGCGTAGGGCCGCCCGGACAGCAGCGTCACGACCACGGGCACGCCCGTGTCGAGCAGGGTGTCGAGCAGCCCCTGCTGGACCCCGGGCAGCGCCAGGGAGGGCGCGTCGCAGCCTTCGCCGCTGGTGCCGCGGCCGAAGAGCCCCGCGCGGTCGCCGAGGGCCAGTACGACGACGTCGGCGCCCCGGGCGAGGTCCACCGCCTCGGCGAAGCCGCCGGTGTCGTTGCCGTCCACGGTGGCCCCCAGCGTGGTGACGATCTCGGTGAACGGGAACTCGGCCGTCAACGCCTCGCGCAGGGTGGGCAGTTCGATCCCGACCGGCACCCCGGGGTGGCGGACGCCGACATGCACGGGGAAGGCGTAGCAGCCCAGTACGGCCGTGGGGACGTCGGCGTTGGGGCCGATGAGCGCGATCCGGGCGGGGGGCTTCATGCGGCAGGGTGCCGTCGTTGCGCAGCAGGACGACGGCCTGCTCGGCGACCTGCCGGGCGACGGCGCGGTTGGCGGCGCTGTCGAGGTCGACCGCCCCGCGCAGTTCCCCGGCGTCGGCCGGATCCGCGCCGGTGGGTGCCAGCGCGGCCGGTACCGGATCCCAGTCGGGGTCCAGGAGGCCGAGGCCGACCTTCTGAGTCAGGACCCGTCGCACCGCGCGGTCCACCAGCTCTTCGGGGCACCTCGCCCGCGGCGATCGCGTCGAGCAGCGGCTCACCGAACGTCCTCACGGTGGGCAGTTCCACGTCGACGCCCGCGTGCAGAGCGGTGTGCGCGGCCTGCGCCCAGGTGCCCGCCACCCCGTGCAGGGTCTTGAGGAAGGCGACGCCGAAGTAGTCGGCGACCACGGTGCCGGTGAAGCCCCACGCGTCGCGCAGCAGCCCGGTCAGCAGTTCCTCGTCGGCCGCCGACGGCATCCCGTCGGTGTCGGTGTAGGCGTGCATCACCGACCGCACGCCGCTCTCGCGCACCGCCATCTCGAACGGCGGCAGTATCACGTCGGCGCGCTCACGCGGGCCCATGGCCACCGGCGCGAGGTTGCGGCCGGCCCGGGAGGCGGAGTAGCCCGGCGAAGTGCTTGAGGGTGGCGACGACTCCGGCGGACTCCAGACCCTGGACGTAGGCGGTGGCGATCGTGCCCACCAGGTAGGGGTCCTCGCCGATCGTCTCCTCGACCCGTCCCCAGCGGGCGTCGCGTACGACGTCGAGCACCGGGGCGAGCCCCTGGTGCACGCCCATCGCACGCATGTCGCCCCCGATGCGGCCGGCCATCCGCCGGATCAGGTCCGGGTCGAAGGTGGCGCCCCACGACAGCGGCACCGGGTAGGCGGTGGCGCCCCAGGTGGCGAAGCCCGCGAGGCACTCCTCGTGGGCGAGCGCCGGGATGCCGAAGCGGTTGGAGCGGGCGATCCTGCGCTGGGTACGCAGCAGCGACAGGGCGCCGAGCGCGGGATCGACCGGTGCCGTGCCGAAGGGCCGGGTCAGCTGCCCGAGCCCGTGCGGCAACAAGGCGTCGAAGTCGACGGGCTCCGCCATGTCGTGCTGGTGCGGGGCGACTTCGGCGCCGTCGGCGGAGGCGCCGACCCACACCCCGTACAGCTGGGCGACCTTCTCCCGCGGGGTCATCTCGGCGATGAGGGCGTCCGCGCGGGCACCGGCGTCCAGGGCCGGGTCGTTCCACGGAGGTGTGGCGGGGGCCGTCTGTGAGGTCACGTCGTCGTTCACTTTCCGCCGACGCCCATGAGCCCCTGAACCAGGGCACGGCGGGCGAACAGGTAGACGAGCAGGATCGGCACCATGGACAGCACCACCGCGGCCAGCAGGCCGGGGATGTCGACGCCGTACTGCGTCTGGAAGTCGTACAGGCCCAAGGTGATCACCTTGGTGGAGTCGGACTGGGTCAGGACCAGGGGGAACAGGAAGCCGTTCCACGCCTGGAGGGCGGAGAAGACCACGATCGTGGAGAGCCCGCCCTTGGACAGCGGGAGCACCAGCCGGAAGAAGACCCGGGACGGTGAGGCCCCGTCGATGGCCATCGCCTCGTACAGGTCCGGGGTGATGTCGCGCATCACGCCGGTGAGCACCAGGGCGCAGACCGGGAAGCGAGAAGGCGGCGGTCGGCAGGATGACGCCGATGAGGTGGTCGTAGAGACCGGCCTTGCTGATGACGTAGAACATCGGCACGATCACGGCCTGCGCGGGGACCGCGAGCCCGAGCAGGAACAGCCGGAACGCGCCGGAGGTGATCCGGCCCCGGCTGCGGACGATCGCGTACGACAGCGGCGGCACGAGCACCAGCACGATGAGCACCACGCACCCAGTGACGATCGCCGTGTTGAGGATGTACCGCAGGAAGCCGCCCGACAGGTCGCCGGTGTAGTTGCTCAGGGTGAAGTGCTTGGGAAAGGACAGCGGGCCGTTCGCCGAGTAGTCCGAGCGGCTCTGCACGGTGGCGGCCAGCATGACGTAGAGCGGCAGGCCGACGAGGAACAGCCACACCAGCGAGCCGAGCCCCGCGAGGAGGTTGGGGCGTCCCCGCATCACATGCCTTCCGTGGTGCCGCGCATCCGGTCGTACCCCGACAGGCGGACCACGACCAGCGAGACGAGCGTCGCGACCACGACCAGCAGCAGGGCGACGGCGGCTCCGGCGCCGAAGTCGAAGCTCTTGAAGGCCTTTTCGTACATGTAGTAGGCGCTGATGGTGGTGTCGGTCCCCGGGCCGCCCTGGGTGAGGATCAGCACCGTGTCGAAGGTGGTCAGTCCGCCGACCACCATCAGGATCATCGAGGTGATGACGCTGTTGCGCAGCTGCGGCAGCGTGATGTGGAAGAACTGCCGTACCGTGCCGGCGCCGTCGATCTCGGCGGCGTGGTAGAGGACTTGGGGGACCCGCGCGGGCCGCGCCCTGGTAGATCAGGGTGTGCAGCGGGGTGTACTGCCAGGCGCTGACGAAGACCAGTACGCCGATCGCGCCGGTGCGGCTGCCCGAGCAGGTTGCCGTCGCCGAACAGCCACGCCGCGTGGGCCGGGACCCCGAAGTTGGGGTCGAGCAGCGCGCGCCACAGCACGGACACCGCGGTCGCCGACAGCAGCAGCGGCACGAAGTACACCGCGGACAGCACGGCCCGGTTGCGCTGCGGACCGGCCGCCCACACGCCGAGCAGGATGCTGACCGGCGTCTGGACCGCGACGCCGAGCACGGTGAGCAGCACGCTCAGCCAGAGGCTGTCGATCATCACGGGATCGTGGAAGAGCCTCGTCCAGTTCGCGAGTCCGGTGAACGCCGGTGCTCCCAGGCCGTTCCAGCTCATGAAGGAGAGCACGGCGACCAGGACGAGCGGCACGATGGCGAACAGGCCGAAGAACACGGTGGCGGGGACCGCCCAGCAGCGGGCCCGGTCGCGCCGTCCTGCCCACGGAGCGGTGCCGCTGCCGGGTCTTCGCGGCGACGGTGGCGGTGGTGGTCACGGATGCACCCCTCTCACTCGGAGGGCAGGGCCTGCATGGCCTTGACGAAGCCGTTCGCGTCGAGCTGCCCGTCGAAGAACTGCTGCACGGCCTGGTGTATCGGGGTGTCGGCCGACTGCGGGTACGCCTGGTCCCAGGACAGCTGGAACGACGGCGCCTGCTTGACCAGGTCGAACTGGTACCTGGAGTAGGCGGGGTCGGCCGAGGCGCCGAGGAACTTCGGGGTGTTCGTCGTGGTGGGCAGGTTGCCGATGGCCAGTTGCGCCTTGACGAACTCGTCGGAGTACTGGAGTTGCAGGAACTTGGCGACGGCGTCCGGGTAGCTGGGTCTTCTTCATCACCGAGTAGAAGTTGTTGGTGTTGCCGACCAGGTCCCTCGGGTCGCCCTTGCCGCCGGGGACGGTCGGGAAGGAGCTGTAGCCGAGGCCGGAGGAGGCGAAGTCGGGTCCGCCTGCTGCTGGGTGGAGTACTCCCAGGAGCCCATCAGTTCGAAGCCGGCCTTGCCCGCGGCCAGCAGCGCGGGGGAACCGCCGTCGGTGAACTTCACCGAGTCGAGTGTGCTGCCGAAGGCGCCGGCGTCGATGAGCTGCTTGAGCATGCCCAGCGCCTTCTCGCTGGCGGCGCTGTTCCAGGCGCTCGGTGTCTCCGCCCAGTGCCTTCTCGAACAGGCCGGGTCCCGCGACGCGGTCGTAGACGTACTCGAACCACATGAGCGTGGGCCACTGGTCGCCGCCGCCGAGGGCGATCGGGCGTCCGGCCGTCCGCCTTCAGCTTCTTCACCGCGTCGAGCAGGTCGTTCCAGGTCCTGGGCGGTGTGACGCCGGCCGCCGCCAGCACCTTCTTGTTGTTGAAGAGCATGACCGGCTGGGTGCCGCGCATCGGGATCGCCGTAGGGCTTGCCGTCGACCACCGCGGTGTTGAAGACCGACGGGCAGGAAGTTGGACTTCAGGGCGGGATCCTTCTTGATCATGGTCGTCCAGCGGCATCAGCAGCCCGGCCTTGACGAAGGGCGCGATGCTGCCGCCGCCCCAGTTGAAGAAGACGTCGGGGGCGTGCGTCGGTGTTGATGACGATCTGGAGCTTCTGCTGGTAGTCGGCGCCCGGGATGGTGTCCAGGACCGCCTTCACCTTGGACGTCTTGTTGAAGGTGTCGACGATCTGCTTCTCCACCTTGTTGCCCGCGTCGCCGTAGACCAGGACGTGGAACTGCCCGGCCGGCCTGCTCGCCGACGATCCCGCCGCCGCATGCGGCCAGTGAAAGGCCCAGGGCGAGGGACGCGCCCGCCGGCCAGGGCGCGCGGGAACCAGAAGCGAGTCTTCATCATCCGGCCTTCCATAGAATTTTCGGCGGTACTGACGAAACTTGCTATGGGACGTGACGCTAGGTCGCGGCCTCGGCGGGGGTCAATACCCCGCGATCCGGTTATCGAACTGTTGCAATGTTGTGGTGCCTTATGCTGTGGGACATGCCTTATGACGAGGAAATGGGTCGGGTCACGCTGGCTCAGGTGGCTGAAAACGCCGGGGTATCCATTTCGACAGTTTCGAAGGTCCTCAACGGACGCCGGGACGTCTCACCTCCGACACGGCTACGCGTCGAGCAGGTGCTGGCCACCCACGGCTACCAGCGGACGACCAAGTCCGCGCCCGAGGCACCGCTCATCGAGATCGTCTTCCACGAGCTGGACAGCATCTGGGCGATGGAACTGATCAAGGGGATCGAGAACGTCGCCAAGCGGAACGGCGCCGGCGTGGTGCTGACCGAGAGCGGCACCCGGCACTCCCCCGCCCCCGACTGGATCGAGGGGGTGCTGCGCCGCCGGCCGCTCGGCGTGGTGCTGGTCTTCTCCTCTCTCTCCCCCGAGGCGAGGAAGCAGCTCAAGTCGCGGTCCATCCCGTTCGTCATCATCGACCCGGCCGGCGACCCCGAACCCGACGTCCCCTCGGTGGGTTCGGCCAACTGGTCGGGCGGGCTGGCCGCGACCCGCCATCTGATCGACTGCCACCACCGCCGCATCGCGATCATCACCGGGCCGCGGGACATGCTGTGCTCGGTGGCCAGGCTCGACGGGTTCCGGTCCGCCATGAGCATGGCCGGGCTGGAGGTCGACCCTGAACTGGTGATGTTCGGCGACTTCCACGTCGAGGACGGCTACGCCCGGGCGATGGAACTACTCAGCCGGCCCGACCGGCCGACCGCGATCTTCGCCGGCAGCGACCTTCAGGCCCTCGGCGTCCTTGAGGCGGCCCGGGTGAAGGGACTGCGGGTCCCGCAGGACCTGTCGGTTGTCGGTTACGACGACGTGGCGATGGCGAAGTGGGCCAGCCCCGCGCTGACCACCATCCACCAGCCGCTGCGGCAGATGGCCGAGGAGGCCGGGCAGATGCTGCTGAGGCTGCGCACCGGGGAGACCGTGCTCACCCGCCTGGAGCTGACCACCAGCCTGGTCGTCAGGAACAGCACCGCCGCGCCCGGCGCGTCCTGAGGGCGGCCGGCGGCTTCCCGGGCCACCGACCGCCCCGGTCCTTCTTCCGTCCGGTTCCGGCGGTCAGCCGCCCAGCGCCTGCTGGGTCGAGGTGTAGGACGGCTTGGGCTGGTAGCTCTGGTCGTACATGGTGGCCGCCCCGTAACCGGAGAACGCTCCAGGGATCCAGGAGTCCGCGTCACCGACGCCCCATTGGCTCACCCCCACGCAACGCGTCACGGCGAGGCAGGCCCGCACCACCGCCGAGTAGTCGTTCGCCTGCTGGGTGAGGTTGGCCGAGGTGGCGGGCAGCTTGATGCGGTCGTCCAGTTCGGTGACCGCCACGTCGACGCCCAGGGCGGCGAAGCGCTGGAGGTTGGACTGCATGGTGGAGGGGACCTGCCCGAGGATGAAGTGGCTCTCGAAGCCCACACCGTCGATCGGGACGCCCTGCGACTTCAGCGAACTCACCAGGTTGAACATCGCGTTGCTCTTCGCGCCGGTGGCCTCGATGTTGTAGTCGTTCAGGTACAGCTTGGCCGACGGGTCCGCGGCGTGCGCGGCCTGGAGGGCGGCGGCGATGTAGCCGGAGCCGCCGTAGGCGTTGTAGAAGACGTCCTGGCGGAGGCTGCCGTCGTCGTTGAACGGCTCGTTGACCACGTCCCAGGCGTAGAGCTGGCCCTTGTAGTGGCCGACCTCGCCGTTGATGTGGTTGACCATCGCGGTCTTGACCTGGGCTCCGGACAGCCCGTTGACCCACCCGGCGAGCTGGCTGTGCCACACGAGGTTGTGGCCGCGCACCCGTGCGCCGTGCGACTTCGCCCACGAGACGATCGCGTCCCCTGGACCGAAGTTGAAGGAGCCCTGCTGGGGTTCCGTGGTGTCCCACTTCATCTCGTTGCCCGGGGTCACCATGTCGAACTGCGCCCCGGCGACGCCCGTGAGGGTGGAGTTGTTGAGGTTGGACTGGGTGAGGGCGGTGCCGAAGTAGCGGCCCTTGCCTTCGGCCAGGGTGCGCAGCGGGGTGCCGGCCGCGTTCGCGGGGACCGTCGAGACGATCAGTCCCACGGCGGCGGTCGCGGCGCAGGCCGCCAGCGAGAGGGCCCGACTTCTTTTCATGAGCATGACACCTCTTCTGTCGGATCGTCCGGCATGGACGATGTCGGGAGACCTGGCGTCAGCGGGTTGCGGGAAACGTGGCGTCAGCGAGCCGTGCGGGAACCGTCGACCACGGTGCGGCCGGTTGCCCGCCCCTCGTGCCACGGGCGTCCGCCGGAGTGGTCACAGGCGTCTTCGATCACGGTCCCTCAGGGGATCCGATGACGTGTTGCCGACACCGGGTGGAAACATTCCGGAGTCTGCACCGATTCTTTTTCTTCGGCAAGCACTTTCACCGACTCATCTCGCATCGCCTGCGGGCAGGAAAACACACGTCACAGGCGAACCAGAGGTCAGGCGTCCCGGCCGTCACGATCGAAAGTTTTTCGAAGCCGACCGGAGTCCATGACGCATCGCGCCCGCGGGGCGTGTCAGTAACCCCGCTGGACGTTGTCGGCCGCGGCCTCCTCGCGCCTGCGGGCCCGTCGTTGCCGCTCCGCCGCCAGTTCCCGCACCGCGTCGTCGACGGCGGTCAGTACGGTCGCCACCGCGTCGTCGGTCACGCCGGAGGTGTCCTCGGTCCGCCCGCCGGGGATCCCGACGGTCGCCGCGAGCGTGGCGAGGACCGGTTCGTCCGACCTCAGCCGGTTCAGGGCCCGGCGACGGGCGGGTGAGTCGAGCAGCACCACCTCGCTGGTCCGGAAGACCTTCCAGCGGCGGTGGCCCCGGCGGGCGGCCTGCCCCTCGTCCTCAAGGGCGGCGAGGTAGACCGCGGACAACTCGCGGCCTCTGCGCCACAGCCACTCGCCCACCGTCTCGTACGGCGACTGCCGGACCAGCGACGACTCGGCCTCGCCCAGCAGGCGGTCGGCCGTACCCGACGGCCCGCCCGGCACGACGCGCCCGTCCTCCAGGGTGACCGCCCGGGCGGTCAGGAGGTCGATCACCTCGGCACCCGCGAGCGCCAGGGACAGATCACCCGGCTCCACGGGATGGCCGGCCGCCACATCCATGACGACGATCAACAGGTCCCGGGGTGTGGTCATGTCTGGCTCCATGTCGGCACGAGGGCTCCGTCGACCCAGAGTGTGCCCCATGCCCCCGGGTCAGCCGCCGTGGCGTGCCCCGATCGCGGCCCGGACCTGCTGGGCGAAGCCGGCCACGGTGAAGTCGGGGGCGACGCCCTCCACCAGGATCAGGTCGCTGATCACGTTGTCGGCGCGAAGGTGCAGGATCTTCTGGTACTCGGACGAGTCGTACCACTTGTGCGCCTCGGCCATGCCGGGGAACTCGATCAGGACCGCGGAACCCGGCCACACCCCTTCGACGACCTGCACGTCGCCGTGCGCGAGCCACTTGCCGCCGTAGGCGTTGACGGTGCTCTCCACCTCCTCCAGGTACCTCAGGGCCTCCTCGTTCGGAACATCCCCCGGTATTCGCAGGTGGTTGATCAAGTAGGCAGTCATGTCAGGCCTTCCCGCCGCATCACGAAGGCGTCGAGACGATTCGGGTGTTTATCTGACATTTTACTCGCAACCCTGTGAAACAGTCGCCTGGAGGCCGACGGCCGGGCTACGCGGCCTGGGAGGCCTTGGGCCGGAAGAGCTGATACTCCGACACCTGCCGGAAGCCCATGCGACGGTAGACCGGAAAGCCCGGGCCGCTGGCCTGGAGCGTTCCGACCCGCAGACCACGCTCCCGGCCCGCCCGCAGGGCCGCCGCCGTCAACCGGGCCCCGATACCGCGTCGTCGGTGATCCGCGGCGGTGGTGACGACGTAGATCCCCGCCACGCCATGGGCTTCGAGCAGCACCGAACTGCCGACGACGCGCCCGTCCATCCGGCCGGCGAACCGTACGAGGCTGCCCGGGGCATCCGGCCGCCGTGTCTCACAGCGCACCACGCCGTCGAAGAGCCGGGTCCCGATGCCGAAGGACGGGCCGAAGGCACCCACCCACTCCCGGAGCGCGTTCTCGCCATCGACCTGATCTATCGTCAGTTTCTCCGGGCCCTCCACATCGGCGAACCGGTCGAGTTCCACGGCCATGACCGGCATGGTCCCGGTCCTCTCCATCCCGCGGGCGAGCAGTTCCCCGGCGAGGTCGGGGCCGCTGTCCGGTCCGACCCACCACGTCCAGGGCACCCCGGCCAGCCGGGCGGTCGCGGCGGCGAGTGCCCCGTCCGCGTCGCCACCGTCCCGCAGCCTGAGCACACCGTTGAGCCGGGGGTGGTCCAGCCCGCTGCGGTAGAAGGTGAGTTCGCCGTCAGCCCGGTCCGCGTTCCCCCAACCGAGCCAGTAGGCACGGCAGTTGGCGAGTTGCGGTTCGAGTTCGGTGATGCCGCTTGCTGTCATGGCCGAAGTCTGCCGCCCTCCGGGACGGCAGCGGGCCGCGGGGATCGCCGCGGGTCCTTCGAGGCCCTGGGCCCGGGCGGCCGGGTGCGGCGCAGGGCGGGGGCGGACACCGCCGGCCCCCTCGGTCCGCGCGGAGTTGTCAGTGGGGGCTGGGAGGATGCCGGCATGGAAGAGATTCTGAGCCGGCAGGCTGCCTCGGACGCGGTCGGGGACCAGGGATGGCGCTTTCTGCTGGGCACCTTGCGCACATCGGTCCCCGTCGGATCACTGGCGCGGGCCGCCGAGGTGGCGGCGAGTGCGGTCGAGGTCTGTGGTGCCGAGGCCGATCGGCATCTGCGCGCCGACCTGCGGCCTGACCAGGTCGTCCTCACCCTCCAGTCGTCCGATCGGGCGGCGGTGACCACTTCGGACGTCGATCTCGCGCACCGGATCTCCGCCGCCGTGCGCCAGGCCGGGCTGCGGACCGAACCCGGGACCGATACGGCGGCACCACGGTCGGTCCAGGTCCTGGAGATCGCGATCGACACGCTGGACGTCACCGCGGTGCGGCCGTTCTGGAAGGCCGTGCTGGGGTACGGCGACGAGGCGGGAGCGGAGGTGGATCCCGGGGCTCCGCTCGTCGACCCGGTCGGCCAGGGCCCGGCGATATGGTTCCAGCGGATGGATCAACCGCGCCCGCAACGCAATCGCATCCACTTCGACGTCTGCGTCCCGCACGACGAGGCGGCCCAGCGGATCGAGGCCGCGCTGGCCGCCGGCGGTCGGCTGGTGTCCACCACCCGGGCCCCGGCCTTCTGGGTGCTCGCCGACGCCGAGGGCAACGAGGCCTGCGTGACGACCTGGCAGGGTCGCGACGAATAAACGCCGCGCCGGCCGACTTCGCCCCCGCCGACCGCACTCTCGCGGAGTCGCGGGGCGGGGCGGGTCGGCCTGTCCCGGCGGAGTCGGCCCGCGTGCGGCGCCCACGGACACCGCACCCGGCTCCGGCGCGTCGGTCAGCCCATGGTCTTCGCGCCGTCGAGGGACTCACGGAGGATGTCCGCGTGGCCGGCGTGCTGGGCGGTCTCGGCGATGATGTGCAGCAGCACCCGCCGTACCGACCAGCATGCCCCGGGCTCGAACCACGGTGCCTTGGGCAGCGGCTGGGAGGCGTCGAGGTCGGGCACGGTGGCGACGAGTTCGTCGGTACGGCGGGCCACCTCGGCGTAGGCCGCCAGCGCCCCGGCCAGCGTCTCACCCGGCAGCATCCGGAACTCGTCGGCCCAGCGGGCCAGGTCGGCCTCGGTCATGGCGGCGAAGTCGCCCATCGCCGACGGGCCGTCCAGGATGAAGCCCGCCCAGTTCCGCTCGGCCGCGGCGACGTGCTTGATCAGACCGCCCAGGCACAGCTCGCCCGCGGTGGTGCGCCGTCCGGCCTGCTCGTCGGTGAGGTCGCGGGTGGTGAAGCGCAGGAAGTGCCGGTGCTTGGCCAGCGTCTCCAGCAGGTCGGCGCGCTCGCCGGTGACGGCCGGCGCGTCGGCCGTCCCGCGGGTGGTCGGGTCCTGGACGGCCATGGTCTCGCTCATGGTCTCCGCCTTCCGTTGTTCCTGTGTTCCTGTTGCGTCGGTCAAGGACCACGTTAGGAACCACTGCGGTCACTTTCTGACCTGAATCGCGGAAGAATCGGGGTCATGGCGAACACGAGCGCCCGAACACTGCGGCTGCTGTCCCTGCTCCAGACCCACCGCTACTGGCCGGGTACCGAACTGGCCGAGCGGCTGGACGTCTCGGCCCGCACCCTGCGCCGGGACATCGACCGGCTGCGTCAGCTGGGCTATCCGGTCGAGGCACAGCGCGGTGCCGACGGCGGCTATCAGCTCGGCTCGGGGGCTGTTCTGCCGCCGCTGGTGATCGACGACGAGGAGGCGGTCGCCCTGGCCGTGGGGCTACAGGCCGCTGCCCAGGGCGCGGTGGAGGGGATCGCCGAGTCCTCGGTGCGGGTGCTGGCCAAAGTGGTGCAGGTGATGCCGGCCCGGCTGCGGCGCCGGGTCGAGGCGCTGCGCGCGATGACCGTGCCCGCCGACTGGGGCGCCGCGGGCACGGCGGGCGTCGAGCCGGGCGTGCTCACCACGATCGCGCTGGCCTGCCGGGACAGCGAACAACTGCGCTTCTCCTACACCGCCGCCGACGGACGTCACACCGACCGGCACGTCGAACCGCATCGGCTGGTCTGTCCGGGGCGCCGTTGGTATCTGGTGGCGTACGACCTGACCCGGCACGACTGGCGCAGCTTCCGGGTCGACCGGCTCAGCGCCCCGCTGACCACCGGCAACCGGTTCCGGCCACGCGAACTGCCCGCCGCCGACGCCGCCGCGTTCGTCCGTGCCGGTCTGGACAACCTGCCCCACGCCTACCGGGTGGAGGTCCTGGTCGACGCCCCGGCCGCGACCGTGCGCGAACGGATCGGCCGGTGGAGCACGATCGAAGAGGTCGACGCCGAGCACTGCCGGATGCGCATGACCTCCGACTCCCTGGACTGGCCCGCCATGGCTCTGGGCATGCTCGACGCGGACTTCCACGTCCTCGGTCCGCCCGAACTCCTGGACGTGATCCACCGTTGGGGCGCCCGGTTCAGCCGCGCCTGAGCCGCGCCGGCCGGCTACTTCCGGCCCGGCGCCCGGGTCGGAGGAACGTCGAGCACGGTGAAACGCAGCCCAGCGGCGGTCAGCCGCTGGATGAGGGCGGTGCCCAGCGCGGTCGCGGGGGTGAGCTGGCCCGCCGTGTCGGGCAGGTCGTCGAAGGCAAGCGACAGGGCGGACTCGGCGAGCATCTTGGCGGTCTCCGCGTAGCCGGGGTCGCCGCCGGAGACCTCGGTCCACACCCGCTGTCCGCCGCTTTCCCCGACGAACCTGACGGTGAACCAGCTCTTCGCGCGCCGCTCGGCGTCGGGCCCGTCGCCGGGCTTCCGCAGACGGGACAGCGCCCGCCGCAGGGGCGGTGCCTGCGCGGCCAGGGCCAGCAGCGTCAGGCCCGCGACCCCTGCGACCGCCACCGGCAGCCGCTTGACTGCGGCCTGGTGCGCGTACCGGAAGTCCGTGCCGTACTCGGTCAGCGCCGCAGCGGAGCGGGTCACCACCTGTGGGTCGATGGTCGGCAGCGGCAGCGTCCAGGCCCTCGCGTCGCGGGACCAGTGCGGCCGCGCGGTCACGGTGCGCACCCGCCGCCCCGCCGGTCGCGGCTCGGCCGCCCGCCTGGCCTTGGCCGCCTTCCGCATCGCACCCGGCCGGGAGAAGGCGAGCAGCGTGGAGGCGAGTGTCCCGCCGGACAGGTTCCCGGCCGCCCGGACGAAGCCCTGCACCGACACCGGGCCGCCCGGCGGCAACTGCCGCACGGTGAACAGCACCCCCAGATCGTGCGGCACCGAGTCGAACCCGCAGGCGTGCACGATCCGGGCCCCGGTCTCCCGCGCCCGCTCGTGGTGGCGCAGGTACATCAGGTCGACGAACTCCGGCTCCCCCGTCAGGTCGACGTAGTCCGTCCCGGCCTCCGCGCAGGCCGCCACCAGCGGCTCGCCGTGGCGCAGATACGGCCCGACCGTCGAGATCACCACACGGGTGCCGCCGGCCAGTTCGCGCAGCGCCGCACGGTCCGCAGAATCCGCGACCAGCAACGGCAGGCCGGCGTGCGCCGGGTCCACGGCGGCCAGCCGCTCCCGTACCCGCCGCAGCCTGTCCTCGTCCCGGCCCGCCAAGGCCCAGCGGCAGCCCGCCGGCGCGTTGCGGGCCAGGTACTCCGCCGTCAGCCCGCCGGTGAACCCCGACGCGCCGAACAGCACGATGTCGTACGGTCGCGGATCTCCCATGACGTCCTTACCGGCGAGTAGACAACACTCGTCGGACCCTAGGTACCGCGTCGCATCGCGTCAACATCAGCCGCGTCGGCCGTCCTGCGGTGCGGTCCGCTGGCAGGCTGACGGGATGACGAGAACGCGTTACTGGACGGCCTGCACCCTGGACGGGTTCATCGCGGACCCGCAGGACTCGCTGGAGTGGTTGTTCGAGGTCGAGCGGGGGAGCGGCACCGACCGCTTCGAGGAGTTCTTCGCTCAGGTGGGCGCGTTCGCGATGGGGGCCACGACGTACGAGTGGGTGCTGGCGCACGAGCGGTTGGTGGAGCGCCCGGAGAAGTGGCGGGAGTGGTACGGGGCGGTGCCGTGCTGGGTGTTCACGCACCGGGAACTGCCGAGGGTGGCGGGTGCGGACATCAGGTTCGTGGAGGGGGATGTGGGTCCGGTCCACCAGGCGATGACGGAGGCGGCCGACGGGCGGGACATCTGGCTGACCGGCGGGGGCGAACTGGTCGGTGCCTTCGCCGACCGGGGGCTGCTGGACGAGGTGGTGCTGGGGATGGCACCGGTGACGCTGGGCGCGGGTGCTCCGGTGCTGCCGAGGCGGCTGACGGCGTCGCGGCTGCGGCTGACGGACGTGGCACGGGACGGACAGTTCGCCTACCTGACGTACGCGGTGTCGCCGGCCGCGGCGGATCCGGCCGGGTGACACCGCCCCGCCGCGAGAGGTGGGATGCTTGCCCCGATGTCCGTGCCGTGTACGTGACTTGGGGGACGAACGGTGTCCGTCGTACCGCTGATCTTCACCAGTGGATGGGCGAGCGGGATCAACGCCTACGCGGTGGTCCTGCTGCTCGGCCTGTTCGGCAGATTCGGCCACGCCGCGGCCGTGCCGCCCACGCTGGAGCGGTGGGACGTGCTGGCGGCGGCGGCCCTGATGTTCCTGTGCGAGTTCGTGGCGGACAAGATCCCGTACGTGGACTCCGTCTGGGACATGGCACACACCGTGGTGCGCCCGGTGCTGGGCGGCGCGATCGGCACCTTGATGGCCGGCCACGCCCACGGGTCCCTGCCGACCGCTCTCGCCGGGGCGCTGGGCGGCGGCACCGCGCTCGCCACCCACCTGGTGAAGGCGGGCGTACGGATGGGTGTCAACACCAGCCCGGAACCGCTGAGCAACATCATCGTCAGCATGTCGGAGGACCTGCTGGTTGCCGGCATGGTCAGCTTCGCCGTGCTGCACCCTGTGCCGGCCGCGATCCTCGCCGCCGTCCTCCTGGCGTCCGGCATCCTCCTCGTCATCTTCCTCATCTCCCGCATCCGCCGCTTCCTGCGCATGCGCCGCGAACGCCGTGCCCGGCGCCTGGAGTCCGGTCCGCCCGGCTCACCGGCCTGACCTAAGACCATTCCGGGGGGCCGTGACCAGCGGAGAACCACGGGGTGCGAACCTTGCTTCGCGGGATGCCGCCGGGGTGTCCGCGCGGAAGGAGGCGGACATGTCGGTCAGCGTCGTCGTCGGCAATCCGAAGGCCGGTTCACGCACCCTGGACGCCGCCGTACGGCTCGCGACGCGGCTGGGCGGTGCCGCGCCGGACCACGTGATCGATGTGGTGGATCTGGGGCCGGGGCTGCTCGGCTGGGGCGACGAGCGGGTCGCCGAGGCGGTCGAGGTGGTCCGCGCGTCACGGCTGGCGGTGGTGGCGTCCCCCACCTTCAAGGCCACCTACACCGGCCTGCTGAAGCTCTTCCTGGACCAGATCCCCGCCGACGGGCTGTCGGGCGTCGTCGCGGTGCCCTTCATGCTCGGCGCCGGCCCCGCACACGCCATGGCCCCGGAGTACCTGCTCAAGCCGGTCCTGGTGGAACTCGGCGCCACCTGCCCGGCGCCGGGCCTGTACCAGATGGACTCCGCGTACACCGACGACCCGCGGCTGGAGACCTGGCTGGAGAAGTGGTCCCCGGTCCTGTCCGCGACCTGACCTCCGCCGCCCGCGCGTGCCGATCCGTGGTCGCCGGTCCCCCGCCGGGCTTCGGGCCGGCGGGGGTGGGTGCCAGGGTCAGCCGGTGGCGAAGGCCTTCAGTTGGTCCAGCGTGCCGTTGTACCAGTTCTCGCCGCCGGGGAAGGCGCTGGTTTCGGCGCCCTGGCGGAAGGTGTAGGTGCTCCAGCCGGCCGGCAGCGCGCCGACGGTGTCGGACTGGCCGGCGATGAAGAGCGGGTCGTCCGCGCCGAACGAGGGGCTGTTGCCTGTGCAGGTCGTCCACCAGGCCGTCGAGGTGTAGATCACCGGCCAGCGGGTGGTCTTCAGGTGCACCTCGTCGACGAAGTTCCTGATCCACGTCACCATGCCGGCCTGCGACATGCCGTAGCAGCCGGCGCCGTTCGGGTTGTACTCGATGTCGAGCAGCGGCGGCAGGGTCTGGCCGTCCGCCGACCAACCGCCGCCGTGCGCGAGGAAGTAGTCGGCCTGCGCCGGGCCGGAGGAGGTGTCGGGCGTCGCGAAGTGGTAGGCGCCGTGCAGCATCCCGACCCGGGACGCGCCGGCGGACTGCGCGGCGAAGTAGGGGCTGAAGTAGGAGGTGGACTCGGTCGCCTTGATGTAGGCGAACCGGGCACCGGCCTTCCAGGCGGCATCCCAGTCGATGGTGCCCTGGGCGGCGCTGACATTCATGCCGAGGGTCTGCGGGGTGGTCGAGACGTCCGCGCCCGAGGGGGTGGCGCTCGCCGTGCCGGGGAGGGCGATCACGGCGGCGAGCAGCATCGCCGCCCCCGCCACGGCCGCCGGCACCCGGCCGCGCCACCCGGATCTGATCGCACCGTCGTGTGCCTCAACACGCATGACTGCCTCCAGGGACGTGCCACAAGTTGCCTCGGACCGATGACGAGCAGAACCTACGTGCCCCGGGCGGCCGATGAAAGACCGTCAGCCGCCGAGTGCGCCTGCCCGGTGGTCAGCGCAGGTAGCGCAGGCCCTGGCGGAGGTAGCCGCGGAGGTTGACGTCCAGCAGGCGGGCCCAGGCGGGTTCGGGTTCGTCGCGCAGCCAGGCGTAGCGGGCCAGGGCGTAGCCGAACATGGGCTGGGTCAGGTAGCCGATGGTGCTGCGCCGCCAGCCGCCGGCGTTCTGGGTGAAGCGGAAGGCGGCGGTGCCGTTGAAGTGCCCGGTGCCGAAGAAGACGGTCAGCAGGTCGGTGAGGGGTTCGCCGTCCCGTCGGTCGCGGCCGATGCGCTCCTCGCCGAGCAGCCGGTGGTGGCCCAGTTCGTGGGCGAGTACGGCGACCAGGGCGACGGGGTCGGCGACGAGTTCACCGGTGAGGTTGATCAGCGGCCGGCCGTCGGCTGCCGTCCGGTAGTGGCCCGCCGCGCCGCTGTGCCGGTAGGCGGCCCGCGGGAGGTGGGCGAGGAGCTGCCGCTCGACCGGGTCCCTCTCCTCGATCTCCACGGTGACGGCGGACCGGTCCACGCCCAAGTGCGCGAACAGCAGGTCCGTCACGGCGCGCACGTCCTCGGGTCCGCCCCGGTAGGGCCGGGGGAATCGGGGGTCCTCCGGCAGCAGCACGTCACGCCGCAGGAGGTGTTCGCCGAACTGGCCGGTGAGCCACTCCAGCGACTCCTCGATCCACCGGCGTTCCCTGTCCTCGACGGGACACCGACGACGGAACACGGGACCTCCCTGTCTGTTCGAAGACAGTGACGCGGGAGTCGGCGTCAGAGTTCCCGACGAGCGGCCGGCCGGGTCAGCCCCCGGTGACGTGGTGGCTGAAGTCCTTCTGGCACTGGTGCCGGGCGGCGGTGGTGTGGGCGTGCTTGAGGCAGTCCTGGAGGTTCTTGAAGTCGTGGGAGTTCAGCAGCGAGACGCCGAAGGCGAGGATGGCACCGGAGACGACCAGCACGACGGCGCCGATCACCGCGCCCACGACGGACATCACGGCGTTGGTGGCGCCGCCGCGCCGGGCGCGGCGGAATCCGAGCACCCCCAGGACGGCCGCCGCCAGCCCGAGGAGGATCCCGCCGACCACCGTCCAGAACAGCAGCGCCGCGATGCCCAGTCCGTTGCGCGGGCGGCCGACCACTCCGCCCGCGCCGTCATACACCGGTCCCCGGGGCACATCCTGTGACGACGCCATCGAAGGTCTCCTGCGGCGAGAGAGCGGGTCCTGACCGGTCGCCTACCCCGGTGCCCCCGCCTGACGCCTCGTCGCCTTCAGCCCGCCCCCGCAGGGGGATCGCGCCGCCTGGTCACATGTTCCACAGCGGACCGCGCGGTGCGGGAGCCGCCTGCCAGGAGACGGGCGGGTTCCACCGGCCGGTGTCGAAGAACTCCCGCACGGTGGCGACCCAGGGCACGTAGTCGATCTTCTCGTTCTTCAGCCAGGTGTCGTTGTAGTACGTGGACTGGTAGCGCGAACCGGGGTCGCAGAGCACGGTGACCACCGTGCCGGTCTCGCCGCGGTCACGCATGTCGCGCAGCACCTTCAAGGCGCCGTACAGGCCGGTGCCGGTGGAGCCGCCGGGTTCGACGCCGAGCCGCTCGGCGGCCACCCGCATGGTGGCGATCGAGGCCGCGTCCGGTACCCGGATCATGCGGTTGACCAGGGGGAAGAGGAAGGAGGGTTCGACCCGGGGCCGACCGATGCCCTCGATGCGCGAGCCGGACGCGGTCGCCGCCCTGTTGTCGTCCCGCCAGCCGGGGAAGAACGCCGAGTTCTCCGGATCCGTCACGCACACCCGCACCTGACGGCCGGTGTACCGGGCGTGGCGGGCGAGGGAGACCGCCGTTCCGCCGGTCCCGGCGCCCATGACGAACCAGGTGGGCTCCACCTGCTGGAAGATCTCGGGGGCCATTCCGTGGTCGGAGCGCCAGTCGTAGGCACGCTCCGCGTAGGTGAACTGGTCCATGAAGTGCCCCTTGAGTCTGAGCGCTTCGTCCCGTGCCAGCTGGGAGATGTCCGCGCCGACGGGTGCCACCAGGACGTCGCCGTGCAGGTAGCGGATCGCCTGCACCTTCTCCTGTGCCGTGTCGTGGGGCACCACGGCGAGGAAGGGCATCTTGAGTTCGTTGCAGAACCACGCCTCGGAGATGGCGGTCGATCCGCTGGAGGCCTCCACGACCGTACTTCCGTCGTGCAGCCACCCGTTGGCGAGGGCGTTCAGGAACAGGGCCTCGGCCAGTCGGTGCTTGTGGCTGCCGGACGGCTGGACGGACTCGTTCTTGATGCGCAGGCTCAGGCCGTTCATGCCGGGTGGCAGCTTGAGCTCCAGCAGTGGGGTGGGCTCGGAGCGCATGGCCCGGATCGCGCTGATCTTGCCGTTGACCCAGCGTCGGTCCTCCGGGTAGCCGTCAGAGAGGTCATCGTCCGTCTCGACGTCCGGCTCTCCCCTCAGACCGACCGCCGCGACCTGTTCGGGGTTGCGGCCGGCCGCGCCGGCCCGGCCCGTCGTCAAAGCCGAGCCGACCGCCGTCCCCGCACCGGCCAGCAGGACCGCACGCCGTGAGACACCCATCCGACACCCTCCTCGTACCCGTCCCTCCGTCACCCGGGCCGGGTGACGACGGCCCCTGTCTAACAGCGGGTCCGCCGCGCCCCGCCGGAAACGATGAGGGAGGAGGAGCGGATCACCCGCGCGAGGCAACCCGCCCCGGCGCGCCGCGGCACACCCGTACGACCTCCCACAGCGGTGTTCGCACCAGCGTGCCGACGGCGGCCCGGGGCGCGCCCTGCCTCAGCCGAGCAGTGCCATCAATCGCTCGGCCTGCCGCTCCGCGGTGCCGGGCGGATTGCGGGGCGCCACGGGATCGTCGAGGCGGAGCAGGAACAGCCACACCAGCGCGAGAAGCCGCCGGCAGTCCGTCAACCGGTCAGCCTCGGCCGCCGTGAGGTCGAAGTGCCCGAGGAAGGACGCGATGTCCAAGGACTCCCCCACCGTGCCGGGCTCCGAGGACCCCACCCAGCTCGCGACGTGCTCGGTGATCTCCGCCAACTCGAAGGCGCGGTCGCTGCGTCCTGAGTCCTCGAAGTCGACCACCCGGACCCGGCGACCCAGGCCGTCCCACAGGTAGTTGGCGAGGTTGCCGTCTCCCGGCCCGAAGACCGCCGGGACCGCCTGTCGGCTCGCGCGCTCCATCCCCGACCGGTCCAGCCAGTCCAGGCCGGCCTTCAGCGCGGACCGGACCGTGCGGCCGGTCTCGGCCAGGGCGCCGGGCGTCCAGGAGCGGATGGCCGCGATGACCTGGACTTGCTGCCAGGGTCGTGGTGGCAGGTCCGCGAGCACCGGCTGCGGAACGGCGGCGTGCAGTTCCCCGACGGCCCGTGCCAGGGCGGCGATCCGCTCGTCGTCGAGGGGCAGACCGCGCATCGGCACGCCCGTCAGCCTGGACATCTTCACGGACGGCCGGGCGTCGGTGAGGTCGGCGCTCACCGGCGCGGGGGCCAGCCCCGGTGCGTACCGGGCGAGCAGCGTCAGCGCACGCCACTCGCGTGCGCCCCGCTCTCGGCCGTTGTCCCGGAACCGTTTGACGACGACGTCCGACTTCAACTCGACGGTGTGCGTACTCCATCGCTCAGAGCTCACCGGCTCATCCTGCCACCGCGTCCACCGGGGCCGGCGCGCTCAGGCAGAGTCCGGTGGTCGCCCCCCGAAGCGCGCCGGCCCCGGCGGGCCGTGACGTAAAGCCAAAGGAATGCTTGACATTCCCATATGTCAAAGTAGTCTTTGGGACATGGGAATCAGCGATCCGAAGGCGATCAGGGCACTGGCCCATCCACTCCGCCTGGACCTGCTGGAGCTGCTCGTCACGATCAGTCCCGCCACGGCCGCCCGGTGCGGGCGCATTCTGGGGGTTCCGCAGGCGAACTGCTCCTTCCACCTGCGTCAGCTCGCCAAGTACGGCTTCGTGGAGGACGCCGGACCGGGACGCGACCGGCGTGAGCGCCAGTGGCGGGTGCCCGATCCCCGCCCGACCCTGCGGATCACGGCCGACGAGCGCACGGTCGCCGGTCGGCAGCTCGAACGCCTCGTGGTCGAGCGCGAGACACAGGCGATCCTCGACCACCTGGAACACCGCGACGACGAGAACGGCGGGTGGGAGCGCAGGACGGGCATCGTCTCCGCGATGGCCGTCGTGTCGGTCGAAGAGGCCGCCGAGCTCCAGGAGAAGTGGAAGGCGCTCCTGGAGCCCTACCTCGCCAGGAGCGAGGCCGACGGCCGACGACTGCGAGCCGGACGCCGTCATGTCCGGTACTTCATGGCGGCGACACCGCTGCCGGACCTCGAACCGGGGGACAGTGGGAATGAGTCCGATGACTGACGGATCGATCGACTTCGTGAGCACGGCCCCCACCCGGGGGTCCCTGGACGTGGAGTGGATCCACGGAGCCCGCTCCAAGCGGCGCGCCCGCGACCCGCGGATCCAGGTCCACCACTACGACGAGCACACCGTCATCCTGCGCCAGAGCAAGTCGGTGCACTATGAGGCGCCGTTCCTGTTCCTGCTGTTCGGCAACGACCGGGCACTGCTGCTCGACACCGGCGCCACCGCCGAACCCGAACTGTTCCCGCTGCGCGAGACGGTCGACCGGCTGATCGCCGACTGGCTGGCGGACCACCCCCGCGAGGGGTACGAGCTGGTCGTCGCGCACACCCACGGGCACGGCGACCACGTCGCCGCGGACGACCAGTTCGCGGATCGCCCCGCGACCACGGTGGTGGCCAGGGAGACGGACGCCGTGCGGTCCTTCTTCGGGTTCGGCGACGCCTGGCCCGCGCAGACCGTCCCGTTCGACCTGGGCGGCAGGGTGCTGGAGATCCTCGGCTCGCCCGGTCACCACGAGGCGGCGATCACCGTCCACGACCCGTGGACCGCGATCCTGCTCACCGGTGACACCGTCCTGCCGGGCCGGCTGTTCGTCTTCGACTTCCCCGCCTACCTCGCGACGCTCGACCGCCTGGTGGCCTTCGCGGGGACGCGGACCGTGACCCATGTGCTCGGCTGCCACGTCGAGATGACCAGCCGGCCGGGCCGCGACTATCCGATCGGCGCCACCTACCAGCCCGATGAGCGTCCGCCCGCGATGACCACGGCCCAGCTGACGGCGATCCGGGACGCGGCCGCGTCCGTCGCCGACACGCCGGGAGTCCACCGCTTCGACGATTTCGTCATCTGCAACGAACCGCGCAGAAACGATCTGCGCAGGATGCTGGCCCGGGGCTACGCCCACAGGATCCGGGCGGCGCTTCCCTTCTGAGCCCGCGCCGCCCCCGGCACGAGCGCCGTGCCGGGGGCGGCGTCCGGCGCCGCACGGGCGGGCCCGCGTTCGGAGCCGGGAGACCGGACGGGCAGGGCGGTCCTCAGCCCGTGAAGCCCGCGAGGCCGTTGGGGGTGCCCATGCCGGTGGCGGGGTCGTAGCCGACGGCCGCGCCCGTGCCGGTGGTGATGTCGTTCAACGCGTTGGGGTGCGCGTACGGGAAGGAGGCGGGGTAGGAGCCGGCGGACGGAACGCCCGCGGCCGCGTAGACACCGGCGATGATGCCCGCGGAGACCGACGTCCCGCCGAAGACCTCCCAGCCCGGGTCGCCGCCGTAGGTGTCGTACACCGCGAACCCGGTGGCCGGGTCACCGACCGCGGCGACGTCCACCACGGTGCGCCGGGCACAACCGGTGTCGTGCTGCCAGGTCGGCTTGGCATCGACCGCCGAGCAGCCGCCGCCACCGTTCGCGACCTCCTTCCAGCCCCGCACGGTCGACGCCCGGGACAGCGAGGTGCTGCCGACCGCGGTGACGTACCGGGAGGCGGCCGGATAGCTCACGCCGAAGCCGGAGTCACCACCCGGGGCGCTGATCGCCACGCCGGGGTGGTTGAAGTAGGAGGAGTCGTAGGAGGTGTCGGAGGAGGACTCACTGGTGGCGAAGGAGGTCAGGATCGACGTGGCGCCCATCGCGACCGCCCGGTTGACCGCGGTGCCGAGGTTGGCCATCGTGGCGCTGTTCGCCTCGACCAGGATGAGGTGCGCGGCCGGCGCGATGGCGGAAGCCGCGTCGAGGTCGAGCGACTCCTCCTCCGCCCAGCCCGCGTCGGGGGTCGGCAGAGCGGTGGTGCTGCCGGTCTGGCTGACCTTCTTGAAGCAGCCGCTGGCGACCGTGCAGGCCGACAGGCCGAACTGCGCGCGGTAGACCGCCATGTCGGATTCGGCGTTCGGGTCGTCCTGTGCGTCGACGACCGCGAGGGTGCTGCCTGCGCCGGCGTTCACCGGCAGCTTGTAGGCGTCGAGGATGTCCGCGGGGCCGAATCCAGACGGCGCCGACGCCGGGGACACCCCGGTCGTGCGGGCCGCGGAGACCCCACCGGTGATCCTGACGGCCTGGCATAAGGCCTGGCCGGGTCTGGCCAGGGCGGCGCAGGCGCGCACACCGGCCGGGTTGTCGGCCTTGGGCGCGCCCGGCATCGCGGCCGACGGCGTGGCGAGGGCGGCGGCGCCGGCGAGCACGAGGCCCGCGACGGCGGTCAGGGAGATCCCGGGACGGCGGAGCGCCCGGGAGACGGGTCTGAGCATGGAGGGGTGCCTCCTGTGGTCGGTGAGACGCACGGGGGCCGGACCGCCCGGGAACCGTGCCATGGCGGCCCGCCCGTGCGGGTGTGCGGACGGTACGGCCCTGCGGCGGGTGCCGACAAGAGCGCCGACCGGAGGATCTACCTGCCTTTTACCGTCACTGCCCACCGGGCTCCGACGACCCGTCACTCCTGCGACCGGGGCGACCGGACGGGCCCCAAGTGCCCGCCGTGGCCCGCGAGTGCGGCGTTTCAGCGGTCGAGTGCCGAGACCCACACGACGGGGTGGGCGGGGTCGGTCATGTCCACCGCGAGGGACCGGCTGGAGGTGGCCGCCGCGCCGTAGGAGCCGTCCTGGCTGTGGAGCATCGTCCGGCCGGCCGGCGGGACGAGGGTGCAGGAGGAGTCCGGGGTCGGTGCCGGGATCGGCCCGGGGGTCGGCGGTGCCTGGGTCGGGGCCGGGGTGGCGACGGCGGTCGTGCCGTCGGGCATCGGCTTGTTGAAGTGGCTCGCCGCCAGGAAGATCGTCAGGCGGGCGGGTGTGGTCGTGAAGCTCATGTCCAGGCCCACCGTCCCCCCGTGGCCCGTGCTCGCCTCGAAGGCGACCTGGTAGGTGCCGCGCGGTATGACGAGGTGGAAGTGGCGGGCGGCGGCCTGGAGCGAGGGATCGCCGACGCCGGTCCGCCGGCAGACGCGCGGGTGCACCGGGGTGACACGGCTGGTGGACGGGGCGGACGACATCTCCACGAAGTGGAGGGTCGCGACGGCCGCCAGGACCACCAGGCCCATCGCGCCCAGCACTCCGGCCACCGCGGCCTTCTGGCCCCTGGTCATGCGTGTTCGGCTCATCGTCCCCTCACAGCGATACGACGCCAGGATCATAAGTGGTGTCGTTCCGGCCCCGATCGTCAGGTACCCGGCGTCTCGCCGCAGAGCGGGAAGGGCAGGTCGGCCGGCGTCCGGGAAGGAGCGGATGTCGCCGTTTCAGCTTCAGCTGAAACGGGCTGCCGGCCATCGGTGTTCATGACACTCTCACTACCGTCCGCGCGGTCTCACCACGGCCCGCGCGCCACGGGGACCAAGGAATCATGACGGAGGATCACGACATGTCGAGCTGGAGACGAACGGGACGGCCCGTCCGCCCCGGAAACACGAACGAGGCCCGTTCCCGGTTCACCCGGCGCACCGGCTGGACCGCCGGGATCGCGCTCGTGGTGAGCGCCGTCATGGGGCTGTCGCAGGCCGCGCACGCCGACGGTGCCGCGTCCGGCGCGGCCGACCGGCAGTCCGCAGCCGTCGTCGGCGCGGCGGTCACCGCCTCCGACTTCAACCTCGCGGCGGGCGGCGACCTGAGCGGCCTGGACTCCCAACTGGATGCCGCGCTGCCCAAGCAGGGCGTACAGAACCTGCTGCTCCAGGCCAATCGCGACCTGACCACCGGTTCCTCCTGTGCCGTCAACCCGTTCGGCGGCACGGCGCTGGCACCGGTGCAGAAGTACTGCTGGCAGTCCGACGACCAGAACACCACGGAGTGGGTCCCCCAGGCGATCACCGGCGTGGACGACGCCCAGGACGACGAGGAGTGGGGCAGCGCCCGCCCGGTGCTGACCGCCTGGTACGACAACAGCGACCCGGGCCGCTCCGACGGCTGCACGGCCTCGGAGTCGGACGCCTGCAACGAGAAGGGCGTGCGGGTCACCTTCCTGGACCCCTCCACCCTCAAGTACCGGCACGTGCTGCTGGTGTGGCCGTACACCAACAGCGCGGGCCATGCCTCCTTCGACGCGCTGCACGCCAAGGAGGGTCAGGACCCGCCGCAGAACGGCATCCACGCCGGCGGGATCGCCTGGTACGGCAACTACCTGTACGTCGCCGACACCCTCAACGGCCTGCGGGTCTTCGACATGCGCTACATCATGGACCTCGACCCGGACCAGGACCCGTCGACGAACGACTCCACCCCCGACGGTCTGACCAGCAACGTCCAGGACACCCGGCAGGTCGGGCGGGAGAACAACGTCTGGTACAGCTACGGCTACCGCTACGTGATGCCCCAGGTCGCCACCTGGTCGTTCACCGCGGCCCAGTCCAACACCTCGGCCGACACCTGCGCCGCGAGCGGTGCGCCGAAGGCGTCGTGGCTGTCGATCGACCGTACCGGCAACGACACGCTGTCCCTGGGCGAGTACTGCAACAGCGACTCGACCCACACCGAGAAGGGCCGCATCGCCCAGTTGCCGCTGGACGCGGCCACCGGTGAGCTGACGGCGACCTCGGGCGTCGTGCACGCCACGGACGCCTACAACATGCCGGTCGACCTGGTGCAGGGCGGCGTGCGGTACGGGTCCTCCGCGACCGACGAGACGTACTACTTCGACCGGAGCAACGGAACCTCGAACGGCAGCGTGCAGAAGGCGAAGGTCAGTGGCTCCTCCCTCGCCGACACCGGTTCCCCGACGGTGACCGCCGTGGGGCCGGAGGATCTCTATCTCGACCGCAACGCGCTGTCCGGGACCCCGGCACCGCTGCTGTGGTCGCTGTCCGAGCGGTCGAGCGCCACCGGCACTTGCGCAGCGTCTCCGGCCCCGTGCGGACGGGTGGTCTACGCGCAGTCCCTGGCCGCGATCAACGGCACCTGAGCGCACCGCCGCCGAACCGGCCCGTCGGGGCCGGCCGCCGACCGATGGTCGGCGGTCGGCCCCACGGGTGAGACCGCTACGCGACCAGCATCTGCCAGGTCGCGGGGCCCACTTGGCCGTCGGCGGCGAGGCCGTGGGTGTGCTGGAAGGCGCGTACCGAGGTGTCGGTGCCGGTGCCGAAGGAGGCGTCGACCGCCACGCTCGTGCCGCGGGCCGAGACCATGGTCTGCACGGCGGAGACCGCGGGGCCCGCGGTGCTCTGCCCCACGGTGACGACCAGTGCCTGCCATGTCGCGGCGCCGACCGTCCCGTCCGCGGTCAGGGCGTGGGCGGACTGGAAGGCACGCAGCGCGCCGGCGGTGGCCGCGCCGAAGACGCCGTCGACGGTCAGGGCCGAGCCGTGGGCGTTGAGCAGGTACTGCACCGCCTTGACGCGGCTGTCGCTCTGGCCCTGCCGCACCACCGGCCACGGGGCGGCGGCCGGCTGTGCGCCGAATCCGGCCGGGATGGCGAACGGTGCCGGGATGAGCAGTTGGGCGTTGCGGCTGGCGGCGACGCCACGCCGCACGTCGATTCCGCGCGCCACCTCCTGGATGTCGTTGGCGGCCAGTTCGCGGGCCAGGGAGGCCAGTGCGCCCGGGTTCGACAGGTCCGTGCCGTGCGAGAGCGGGGCGTCCAGGTCGATCATGGTGGTGAAGATCGACAGGATTCCGTTGCCCTCGGCGACCTCGATGAGGCGGCTCTGGACCGGCCAGTCGATGTGCGAGGCGGTGTTCACCTCCCAGAAGCCGTGTCCGATGGAGGACGCCAGCGAGGGGGCGTGCGCGGTGATGTTGTTGGCGTGGGTGTGGCCGTCGACCATCATGACCACGTTGGGGAACAGCAGCAGCTTGTCACGCAACTGCGCGCCGGAGTACGGCGAGTCGCTGTCGGTGTTGGTGATGGTGTCGATCGTGTGGTGGCAGCAGACGACGATCAGTTTGTCCTTCACGCCCTGCCGGGTGACGACCGTGCGCGGCCTCGTGCCGTCGGAGTCGTCGAGTTCGTAGCGGGAGCTGTAGGCCTTCAACTGGCCGTCCAGCCACTGCCACTGGTCCTCGTCGATCGCCCCGTCGGCGCCGCCGTTGATGTTGGTGGTGTCCAGGACGAGGAACTGGAAGAGGTCGTCGGCCGCCGACGGCATCGCGTAGTACGCCTTGCCGTTGCCGGTGTTGAAGCCGTGACCGACCGGGGCTCCGTTGGTCTTCCAGTGCTCGGAGACGAAGTCGGCGCGGGCCATCAGGCGCCGGGAGGCGTCCGCCGTCACGTCGTGGTCGGAGTAGGTGACGTCGCCGACCAGCGCACGGGTGATGACGTCGAGGTAGAAGGACGCGCTGTTGCTGAAGGTGTCCGGCAGACCGTCGAGTTCGGTGAGTTTGGTGGAGCCGGTGGCGATGCCCTTGAGCGGGTCGAAGGGCAGCGCGTCGATGGCGACGTTGCCCTGGACCAGTCCGTCGTGGTTGCCGAAGGCGGCGTACCACGGCATTCCGAGACCGGTGGCGTCGAACGGGCGGCGCGCGGCCCCCAACAGCCCGGGCACCAGCGGGAAGCCGGCCTGCGCGTTGACGTCCGGGGGGCTCTGGGCGGCCTCCGGATGCCAGTAGGCGGAATCCGCGCCGAGCACGCCGCTCGCCACGCCCTCGTCCTTGCTGAGGCTTCCTGAGTCCGGCTGCACGGTGTTGCCGTCCAGCAGGTCGATGTACCAACGGGTCTCGTTGTACTGGCAGTTGTCGGTGGCGTCGCCGGTGACGATGGTGAAGGCGGGGGCCAGGCCGGTGCGCGGGCCCTGGCCGACGTTGCGCACGGCGCGGCACATCGCGTCCGTCGTGTGGGTCGAGAGGAACTCGTGGGCCCGGTAGGCCGAGGAGGTGGGGTAGGAGTTGTAGTGCGGCGGGCCGAAGTCGGCGAGCCGGTCGAGGAATTCGACGCGCAACGGCGACTGGTCGTCGACGATGTGCAGGTCGGACATCTGCGCGAACGCCTTCAGCGACTGGCTGATCTGGGGCGCCGCGACGTCGGCGAGTTCACGCCGGACGATGTGCGGTTCGCCGAGCCCGGTGACGATGCCGTGGTAGCCCTTGCCGAGGTCGGGGCCGCGCACGATCGTCTGGTTGAAGGTGGTGGTGCCGGACGCCGCGGGGGTCGCGTACGGCCGGCGCGGTGCGGCGGTGGCCGCGGAGAGCGGTCCCGCGATGTCGACGACGCCCGCGACGACCCCGATCGCCGCTGCGGTGAGGAATCTTCGACGTGAAACGCTCATGTCACATCCCGTGGTCGATGCGGCCGTGGCCGCATTGCCTTGTGGCGCGTGGAGGGCCGAAAGGTGGTGCGCACTGCGGGAGTTCAGGACTGCTCCGGCGGTGCCGGCAGGTCAGCATGCCAGTTGCCCGCGACCTCGCGGAAGAAGCCGCGCCTCCCGTCCCGCGCCGACCGCCGGCGGCCGGCTTCCGGTCCTCACTGGAGGTAGCAGGCCTTCACCGTGCCGGGTGCGGGGTCGCCGAAGACAGCGGTGGAGCAGGCCGTGCCGCCGGACAGGCTGCCGTAGGCGTAGTGCCCGTCCGCGCCGTAGGCCACCTCGTGGGTGCCGGTGAACGAGCACGTGCCGTTCTCCGCGGCGCAGGTGGTCCAGGTGGTGAACGTCGGCGGCGCGCCGACCAGGTAGCAGGACTTGGCGGCGTCGGCCGCCGGGTCGCCGAAGACCGCGTTGGTGCACGGTGTTCCGCCGCCGCCGAGGGTGGCGTAGGCGTAGCTGCCGTTCGCGCCGTAGGCGACCGTCATCACACCGCTGAACGAGCAGGTCCCGTCCTCGGCGGCGCAGCGGGTCCACACGTTCGTGGCCGGTGCGGCCGGTTCCGCGTAGCAGGACTTCGCCACTCCGTCGGCGGGGTCGCCGAAGACGGCGACGTCGCACGCGGTGGCCGACGTGGCGTCCGCGTAGTCGAACCGCCCGGCCGCGCCGAAGGCCAGCACCGAGTCGCCGTTCACCGCGCAGGTCCCGTTCTCCACCGCGCACTTCGGCCAGGTGCCGGGCAGTGCGGGGTGGGTGACGGGCGGGACGGTGCCGGTCGCCGGGTAGCCGACGGTGTAGGAGCCGGGTCGCACGCCGCGGAAGTAGATGTAGTTCCCGTCGGTGTCCGCGCCGGTGATGCCGCTCGCCCCGGTGAAGGAGGTGCCGTTCCAGGCGGTGGCGCCGTTGACGGTCACCACGTGGTTCTGCCCGTACGCCGGGACCGCGATCACCCCGGTCGACCCGGTGTCGGAGGTGGAGTCGACCCGCATGCTGAACGCGCCGGCGGCGTCGTGGTCGTAGGAGGCGTGCAGGGTCTTGCCCGCGGCGACGGTGAGCGTGCCTTCGACGTGGCTGAGGTCACCGGGGTGCGGGACCACCTGGTAGGCGCTGCCCGCGGCGGCGGTGGGCGAGATGCCGAGCACGTCCGTGGTCAGCGCGCCGGTCGGGCCGGTCGACCAGCCGTGCGCCAGGCTGGTGTAGGCGCTGGGGTACGCGGTGAGCGCCCCGGTGTCGGAGTAGCCCTCCCAGAAGGTGCTCGCGGTGCCGAGCGGCGAGTCGAGCATGTAGCCCCACTCGGTCCTGATCAGGTTGAGCGCGTTGGTGTCGTCGCCCGCGGTGAAGTGCGCGTACACCTCCATCGAGCCGGCGAACGGGGAGACGTTGCCGCTGAACTCCGGTGTCCGCGCGCCGACTCCGTTCCAGTTCCCGCGCAGTTCGGCGGTGATGCTCTGGGCCTGGGAGTGCGAGGCGACGCCGTACCAGACGGCCAGTGAGTTGCCGTCCTGCGGGTGCAGCGTGCTGGAGGGATTGTCCTTGTACGCGCCGGCGGAGGCGTCCCACAGCACGGCGTTGATCCGGGACTTCAGGGCGCTCGCCCGGTTGCCGTAGTCGCTCGCCAGCGAGGTGTCGCCCTCGGCGCTCGCCAGGGTGGCGCCGGTGGCCAGCGACTCGTAGAGCAGCGCGTTGGCCTCGATGTTCTCCCCGCCCTGGCCGCCGCGGGCCCAGTCGGCGTTGCCGGTGACGTTCAGCAGCCCGTTGCCGTCGACCTTGGCGGTGATGAAGTCCATGCCGAGCCGGTACTTCGACCAGATGCCATCGAGCCAGCTCTTGTCGCCGGAGAACAGGTAGTAGTTGTAGGTCCCCACCAAGGTCCACATGTGGTAGGTGTCCGAGCCGTAGAAGTTGAACTCCGGCCCGCCGTACGGCATTTCGCCGGAGGACTTCTGGTTGTCGTACATGGTGGTCAGCGAGTTGCGGCTGGCGGTCAGGTCGTCGGTGCTGACGTAGGCGGTGGGCACGGAGATGCCCATGTCGCCCGGCCACACGGAACGGTCGCGTTTGGCGCCGTCCACCAGGACCTCGCTGCCCACGCCGACGGTCCCGTTGTTCTCCCACCCCGAGGCGGGCGCCGGCCAGACGCGGCCCTGGTCAGGGGCGATGGTGTCCAGTTGCACGGTGTAGGCGCCGGCCGACCAGATCCGGTTCAGCAGGCTGTCATTGGAGCAGAAGTAGTCGGGGTAGGCGGCCGGGTCGCTGACCCCGGGCGCCGCGGTGAGGCTCAGCGAGGCGCCGTTGACGTCCACCCAGCCCGTGGAGTGGAGGAAGAGCGTCAGGTAGCGGAAGCCGCCGCGTTGCCTGTCGAGCGGCATGGTGTAGGTGCCGGCGCCGTTCACCGTCGTGAACAGCGCGCCGTCGGCGCCTCCCCCGCCGTTGGAGGCGTCGCTTCCCTGGCCCACGAACTGCGACGACTCGCTGAACGCCAGGCCGACGCTCTGGCCGGCACCGCTTGCCCCGGCGAAGTGCAGGGTGACGACGCCACCGACCTCCTTGCCGAAGTCGAGGGTGACGGCCGAGCCGTCGCCGTTCAGCCGGGTGGAGGCGCCGGACAGCACACCGGCCGGGTTGCCGACCGTGGCGGAGGCGGCGTGGACCGAGACCGGCGCCAGTGTCCTGGACGTGGGTGCCACGATGTCGGCGGCACACGGGGAGGTGGCCGCCGCCGAGGCGGGGGCGGGTGCCGCGGCCGCCTCGACGGCCGTGTCGAGTGACGGCAGAAAGGCCGCGCTGCCGGTGCCGAGTGCGAGAGCGGCGACGAGCACGGTGCGGATCACGCGTCTCATGGGACTCCTCCTTGCGGACAGGCCGAAGCCGGCGGGGGAAACCGTTCTCATATGAATCGTTTCACCCGCGAAGCTAGCCCGCCGCTGACACCTCGTCAATACGGTCTTCCGGCCTATCGCTACCGCCACGAAGAGCCAGTGCAGCCCGGGAAGTCTCGGAATTGAATCAATTCATCATGCCGTCGTTCCACCGACCGGTGACCCGCCCGAGCGACCGGCCCGAGCGGGTCACCGGACATCGTTAACGTGGACGAAACCGTACGGAACCGGTCGCGTAACCACACCGTAAAAAGCTGGGCCGGCGTCAGGACCCGGCGGGACGACTGTGAGGTGGTAGGTGTGCGACTGACCCCGCACGAGCAGGAGCGCCTGCTGATCCATGTCGCCGCCGACGTCGCACGGCGGCGGCAGGCCCGTGGACTCAGGCTCAACCATCCCGAGGCGGTGGCCCTCATCACCTCGCACGTCCTGGAGGGTGCCAGGGACGGGGAGAGCGTCGCCACGCTGATGTCCTCGGCCCGCACCGTGCTCACCCGCGCCGACGTCATGGACGGCATCCCCGAGATGCTGCGCGACGTGCAGGTCGAGGCGACCTTTCCGGACGGCACCAAGCTCGTCACCGTCCACGATCCGATCGTCTGACCGCGAGAGCGGGTCAGCAGACCGCAGACCGGAGGGACCCTGATGATCCCCGGAGAGATCCTGCACGCCGCGGAACCGGTGGCCCTCAACGAGGGCAGACCCGTCACCCGGCTGATCGTGCTCAACACCGCGGACCGCCCGGTGCAGGTCGGTTCCCACTACCACTTCGCCGAGGCCAACCCGGGGCTGCGCTTCGACCGCGCGGCGGCCCATGGCCTGCGGCTGTCCGTCCCGGCGGGCACCGCGGTCCGCTTCGAGCCCGGCATCCCGGTCGAGGTCGCCCTGGTGCCGATCGGCGGCGCCCGGATCGTCCCCGGACTGCGCGGCGAGACGGCGGGGGCGCTCGATGGCTGAACTGAGCCGCGAGGTCTACGCGGACCTGTTCGGGCCGACCACCGGTGACCGGATCAGGCTCGCCGACACCGATCTGCTGGTGGAGGTGGAACGCGACCTGTCGGGCGGCCCCGGCAACAGCGGGGACGAGGCGGTCTTCGGCGGCGGCAAGGTGATCAGGGAGTCCATGGGCCAGTCCCGGCTGACCCGCGCCGAAGGCGCCCCCGACACGGTGATCACCGGTGCGGTCGTGCTCGACCACTGGGGCGTGGTCAAGGCGGACATCGGCATCCGCGACGGGCGCGTCACGGCGATCGGCAAGGCCGGCAACCCCGACACGATGGACGGGGTCCATCCCCGCCTGGTCATCGGGCCGGAGACCGAGATCATCGCGGGCAACGGCAAGATCCTCACCGCGGGCGGCATCGATGCCCATGTCCACTTCGTCTGCCCGCAACTCGTCGACGAGGCGCTGGCGTCGGGGATCACCACCTTGGTGGGCGGTGGGACCGGGCCGGCCGAGGGCACCAAGGCCACCACGATCACCCCGGGTGCCTGGCATCTGGCCCGCATCTTCGAGGCGCTGGACTTCTCCCCGGTCAACATCGGGCTGCTGGGCAAGGGCAACACGGTCAGCACCGACTCGATGCGCGACCAGCTGCGCGCCGGGGTGGTGGGCTTCAAGATCCACGAGGACTGGGGAGCCACCCCGGCCGCCATCGACGCCTGTCTGACGGTGTGCGAGTCGAGCGGAGCCCAACTCGCCATCCACACCGACACGTTGAACGAGGCCGGCTTCGTCGAGGACACCCTGGCCGCCATCGCCGGGCGCGGCATCCACGCCTATCACACCGAGGGCGCCGGAGGCGGGCACGCGCCCGACATCATCACCGTGGTCTCTCGGCCCAACGTGCTTCCCTCTTCCACCGACCCGACCCGCCCGCACACCGTCAACACGGTCGAGGAACACCTCGACATGCTGATGGTCTGCCACCACCTCAACCCCGCGCTCCCCGAGGACCTCGCGTTCGCCGAGTCACGCATCAGGCCGACCACCATCGCCGCCGAGGACGTGCTGCACGACCTCGGCGCGATCTCGATCATCTCCTCCGACTCGCAGGCGATGGGGCGGATCGGCGAGGTGGTGCTGCGCACCTGGCAGACCGCGCACGTGATGAAGAAGCGGCGCGGCAAGCTGCCGGGCGACGACCAGGGCCGACAACCACCGGGCGCGCCGCTACGTGGCGAAGTACACCATCAACCCCGCGGTCGCCCAAGGGCTCGACGGCGAGATCGGCTCGGTCGAGGAGGGCAAGCTCGCCGATCTGGTGCTGTGGGATCCGGCCTTCTTCGGGGTCAAACCGCAACTCGTGATCAAGGGCGGACAGATCGCGTACGCGCAGATGGGCGACGCCAACGCCTCCATCCCCACCCCGCAGCCCGTGCTGCCCCGGCCGATGTTCGGCGCGATGGGCCGGGCCCCCGCCGCCATCTCCCTCAACTTCACCACCGGGACCGCGATCGACGACGGGCTGCCGGAACGGCTGGGGCTCGCGAAGCGGTTCACCGCGATCCGCGACACCCGGCGGGTCACCAAGGCCGACATGCGCGAGAACGACGCGCTGCCTCGGGTGGAGGTCGATTCCGACACCTTCACCGTGCGCATCGACGGTGAGCCGGTGGAACCGGCGCCCGCCACCGAACTTCCCCTGGCCCAGCGCTACTTCCTGTTCTGAGGGGGAGACCATGACCACCTCCGCCCACGGCTCCCACCCGGCGCCCGCCCTCGCGGTGGGCCACGCGGCGCTGCTCGTGCTGGCGGACGGCCGCTTCCCGGCCGGCGGCCACGCCCACTCCGGCGGTGCGGAGGCGGCGGTGCGGGCCGGGCGGCTGTGCGACGCGGCGGACCTGGCGGCGTTCTGCGCCGGGCGGCTGCGCACCACCGGGCTGGTCGCCGCCTCCCTCGCGGCGGCCGCGGCGGCCGGGGTCGCCCCCGATCTGCTGGACGCGGCGGCCGACGCGCGTACCCCCTCACCCGCGCTGCGGTCGACGGCCCGCAAGCTCGGCCGGCAGTTGATGCGGGCGGCACGGGCGGCCTGGCCGTCCCCGCTGCTGGACGACGTGGCGGCGGCCTGGCCGCGCGGCGTCCATCAGCCCGTCGTCCTGGGCCTCGCGGCGGCGTCCGCCGGGTTGAGTCCGCTGGACGCGGCGCACGGCCGCCGCCTACGAGTCGGTGAGCGGCCCGGCCACGGCGGCGGTACGGCTGCTGAGCCTCGACCCGTTCGAGGCGACCGCCGTGCTGGCCCGGCTGGCCCCCGAACAGGACCGGGTGGCCCGCCACGCGGTGGAGTGCGGCGAGCGGGCGCTGTCCGAGGGCGTCGGCGCGCTGCCCGCCACGTCGGCTCCGCTGCTGGACGTGACCGCCGAGGAGCACGCCGCCTGGCCGGTGCGGCTGTTCGCCTCGTAGCCGACCGACCCCGGACCGCGCCCCCGTCCCCTCTCTCCCCCCCGGAGCCGACCATGCATCGAGACCCCCCGTCGACCTTCCCGCCACGCCACACCTTCAGCGAGGCCGCTCCCCCACCCGCCGTCCGGCCGGGTGGCCCGCGGCGGGCGCTGCGCATCGGGCTCGGCGGCCCCGTCGGCTCGGGCAAGACGGCGACCGTGGCGGCGCTGTGCCGGGTGCTGCGGGAGGAGTCGTCCATCGCCGTCGTCACCAACGACATCTACACCCGCGAGGACGCCGAGTACCTGCTGCGCAACGCGGTGCTGCCGCCCGAGCGGATCACGGCGGTGGAGACCGGCGCCTGCCCGCACACCGCCATCCGCGACGACATCTCGGCCAATCTGGAGGCGGTGGAGGACCTGGAGGAGTCGGTCGGGCCACTGGACCTGGTGCTGATCGAGTCCGGCGGTGACAACCTCACCGCCACCTTCTCCAAGGGACTGGCCGACTTCCAGGTCTTCGTGATCGACGTCGCCGGCGGCGACAAGGTACCCCGCAAGGGCGGTCCCGGGGTGACCACCGCGGACCTGCTGGTGATCAACAAGACGGATCTGGCACCGATGGTCGGCGCCGACCTGGCGGTGATGGCCAGGGACGCGGAGCTGCAACGCGGCGCGCTTCCGGTCGCCTTCACCTCGCTGACCGCCCCCGGGGGGATCGCGCCGGTGGCCGCCTGGGTGCGGGAGCGGCTCGCCGCGTGGACCACGGCCGCGGCGTGACGGTCGCCGCCGACGGGGTACGGGCCGCCGCCCGTCTCGTTGCGGAGCCGGACGGCCGCGGCGGCACGGTGCTGCCGCTGCTCAGTGGTGACGGGCCGATCGCGCTGCGCCGCACCCGGGCGCGGGCGCCCTGGGCCGGGGTGACGATCGTCGGCGCGATGAGCGCGCCGCTGGGCGGTGACCGGCTCGCTCTGGAGGTGGAGGTGCGCGCCGGGGCGCGCGTGCGGGTCGGCTCGGCCGCGGCGACCGTCGCGCTGCCCGGGCACGGCGGCGGCCGGGCCACCTACGGCGTGGATCTGACGGTGGGCCGGGATGCCGAACTGCGCTGGCTGCCCCAGCCGTTGATCAGCGCGGCGGGCAGTGATCTGGCGACGGCCACCCGGGTCCGGCTGGCCGAGGGGGCCCGACTGGTGCTGGGCGAGACGCAGGTACTGGGCCGCAGCGGTGAGCCGCCGGGGCATCTGGTCAGCCGACTCACCGTGGAGCTGGCCGGCCGCCCGCTGCTGGACCAGGAACTCGCGCTCGGACCGGGTGAGCCCGGCTGGTCGGGGCCCGCGGTGCTCGCCGGACACCGTGCGGTGGGCCAACTGCTGGTCGTCGACGCGGCGTTCGCCGGGCAGTCCCGTGCCGCGCGTGTCCTGACCCAGGACCCGGACCAGGGTGTCGCGGTCCTCACCCCGCTGGAGGGACCGGCCGTCCTGGTGACCTCCGTGGCCCGCGACGCCCTGACGGCCCGGCGGCTGCTGGACTCGGCCGGACTGTCCGGGGTGGACTGACCGGGCGCCGTCGGAGACCGGCACGACATCGCCCCGCGCTGGTCGGCGGCCCCGCACCGGGACGACATTGGCCGATTTTCCATGGTCATCTCCGACCGGCGGTCCGGCTCGGCCGTAAATTCGGTGCCGGCGGGCCCGGGGTGGGAGGCCGCAGGAGAGAATCCCAGTCGGCGAAGGGGCGGGAGTGCGCGGACGAATACCGGTGAGAGGCCGACTACGGCCACCCGGCCTGGTAGGGGCGGCGCGGTGAACGCGGCCGTCGAGGGATTCGCGCTCGGGTTGGCGTACGCGGCACCCATAGGGGCGCAGAACGTCTACGTGATCCGGTCCGCCGCGGGCGGGCCGCTGCGGTTGTCGCTGCGCACCGCGCTGCTCGTGACGGCGATGGACGTCTCCCTCTCGCTGGCCTGCGTGTACGGGCTGGGCACGGTCTTGAACCGGTTGTCCTGGCTGGGCACGGTGATGACGGTGGTCGGAGCGCTGTTCCTGCTGTGGAAGGGCGTCGGGCTGCTGCGGGAGCGGGCCGGCACGGACGAGCAGGGGAACGGCCGGCAGGGGGCGGACCCGTTCGGCTACGCGTGGGCCCGGGTGGCGATGGCCGCGTTCACCCTCACCTGGTTCAACCCGCAGGCCCTGGTGGACGGGACACTGCTGCTCGGGGGTTTCCGTGCCCAGCTCTCCCCGGCCGAGGTCCCGTTCTTCGTGGTGGGCATGGCCGCCGCGTCGGCGGTGTGGTTCCACGGCCTCACCCTGCTGATCGGC
The DNA here is from genome assembly GCA_963737305.1 of uncultured Actinomycetota bacterium. Lineage (GTDB taxonomy): Bacteria > Actinomycetota > Actinomycetes > Streptomycetales > Streptomycetaceae > Streptantibioticus_C. The sequence continues at coordinate 175,663 of CAVTRX010000001.1, forward strand.
GCGTTCCGCAAGCGGTTCGGACCGCGTGCCATGCGGTGGATCAGCTCGGTGTGCGGCGCGGCCCTGTGCCTGCTGGGCATCCGGCTCGCCCTCGGCCTGCTGTGACGCCGCCGGCTGGCGGGAGCGGGAACCGGCCGTTGTCGCGACGCTCGCGGACGCCGGGTCGCACCGGGACTCGCGGGTCCTCACACGCCGACGGGCGCCGCACCCGCCGGTCGGCGGGTGCGGCGCCCGAGGTGGCACCGGTGGGTGGATCAGTACTTGTTGGGGCGGTAGGCGTCGTACTGGTCCGCGCCGACGCCGTAGCTGCGCTCGTCGTGGTCGGTGCCGTAGCTGCCACGCTGCTCGTAGGCCCAGTACAGGGTGTGCGCCGAGCTGGTCCACTTGTCGAAGATCACGACGTGCCGGGTGGTGCTGGTGCCGGTCGCGTCGATGATGAGGTCGCCCTGCTGGAGCTGCGCCATCGTGATCTTCGTGGTGTAGGTGCTGGTGGCGAGCCCGACGGTGTTGGGGCCCGGCTTGGCCAGCTGCAACGCCATGGAGACGTAGCCGGAGCAGTCGGTGCGGTAGCCGCCGTAGGTCGTGGTCTGGCTGTACGGAACCTGGTGGCCGTCGATGGCGGTCAGCCACGTCTTGGCGCGGCTGATGGTGGTCGCACGGTCGTACGCGGGGTGCACGACGGCGGCCCGGGCGTGCGACGTGGCGGCGTGGGCGGTTCCGGTGAGGGGTGCCAGGAGCGTGGCGCCGAGCGCCAAGGGGAGGAGAAGGCGGGCGGATCGTTTCATATGGCGTCCCCTGTGAGTGAAGTGGTCTGTCGTGTCCTGCGGTTGCGCTGGTTCCCGTTCCGACCGGCCGTTTCTCGGCCTGGTGGCGAGAGGCCACGCGCCCCGAAGTGGCATGCACTGGTCAAGTGCGAGAGTCCGCTCCGCCGCTGTGGGCGCCTGGTTCACCCGGTCGTTCTGCCTTCCGCGGCGCCCTCAGATTTGCACAGGCCACCCGAGACGATGGCGATCATCACACAATCGCCGCACCGTCCCCTCAAGTCCCACCGGCACCACCCGGCTCAGGACCGGCCCCGCCCGTCCTGCCCCGCGACCGCCCCGGAAGCCGGGTCCTGCTCCGCGGCGGCGGGTGCGGCGGCCGGATCCGCCGAGGCCTTGGCCAATACTTGGCTCCGCCCGGCCGGGGAACGGCGGTTGATGAGGACGACACCCAGGATGGTGACCACACCGCCGATGAGTTCGACGGGCCTTGGCACCTCGGAGAGCCAGACGTACGCGATGACCAGCGCCACCGGAGGGACCAGGTAGAGGCCCGCGGTGGACACCGCCATCGGGAGCCGGGCCACGGCGTACCCCCAGATGACGAACCCCAGGGCGGAGGGCAGCAGGCCCAGGTAGACGACCGAGGCGAAGGCCCCGGCCGGGGCGCCGGCGACCTCGTGGACGGTGGCCGGGGTCAGCGGCAGCGCGAGGATCGTCCCCGCCCACATGGCGTAACTGGCGACCTCAAGGCCGGTGTAGCGGCGCAGCAGCGGCTTGGTGGCGACGTGGTAGACGCCCTGCACGACGGCCGCGCCCACCACCACGAAGGCACTGGCGGAGAAGGCCGTGACGCCGCCGAGGGCGACCAGCGCGCACCCCGCGATGGCGATCGCGCTGCCGATGATCACCTTGCGGGTGATCGGCTCGCCGAGGAACGCCCCGGCCAGCAGCACGCTGAAGACCGGGACGGCGGCGATCAGCAGGCTGGCGGTGCCCGCGGGCACGTGCACCTCGCCCCAGTTGAGCATCACCTGGTAGACCGTCATGCCCGTCGCGCCGCACAGCGCGATGTGCGGGAGGTCGCGGGCGCGGGGCCGCCGGACACCGGCGAAGGGGGCCACCAGCGCGAGGGCGACCGAGGCGACCGCCAGCCGCAGCAGGGTCAGCCCGGCCACTCCGAAGTTCTCCAGCCCCACGCGGATGCCCGGGAAGGCCGATGCCCACAGCACGACGGTGCCCGCCAGGGCCAGGAAACTGGGAGAGCCGATGCGTTTGCCCACGGCGCACAGCGTGTCAGGCGGCGCAGCCGACTTCCAGTCGGCTCGACAGCGTTGACCGATAACCGCGCCCGCCCGGCGTGGATCGAACGAGCCGGGCCCCACCCGGTCCCGAAGCGGTGGGGCCCTTCTCACTGCCCGCGCGGGTCAGGCGGAGGTTCCCGACAGGTCGTCAGGGATGAGCTCGTTCGCGGTCAGCTGCTCGACGGTCTGCCGCGCGCGGATGAGGGCGAACGATCCGTCCATCCGGCGCAGCACCTCGGGCGCCTCGGGGTAGGAGTTGAAGTTCTTCATCGACATGCTGGCGCAGTAGCCGCCGGCCCGCTCGATGACGACGTGGTCGCCCGGCTCCACGGCTCCCAGACGGATCGGGGCGAGGTCCTCGACCGAGCCGGACCGCACGGTCAGCATGTCGCCCGCGATGCAGCAGTGGCCGGCCACGCAGGTCATCGGGCCCTCGTCGGGCAGCTCGCCGTCCCGGCTCACGGCCACCACCGGGTGCGGCGCACCGTAGTAGGAGGGCCGGAGGATCTCGGTGAGGCCGGCGTTGATCTTCACGAACCGCTGGCCGCCGTCACCGGTGTCCACCACGTCGATGACTTCCGAGACGATCGATCCCGAGTTGGCGATCAGGAACGTGCCCGGCTCCATCTCCATGTGCAGTTCGCGGCCGGTGGACTCGGCGAACTCCGAGATGTTCTCGGCCAGGGCGGAGGCCCACTCGGTGTGGTCGTACTCGGGGTCGTCGGCCATGACCGTGAGCCGGTAGCCGCCGCCGAGGTCGACGGTGTGCACGTCGGGGAAGTCGGTCGCGATCTCCAGCAGCTTGCGCGCTGCCGGCAGCAGCACGTCGGCGTGGTGCCCCGAGCCGATGTGCACGTGCAGCCGCTCGACGGTGAGCGAGTACTGCTCGACGATCGCCTTGACCTCGGAGATCTCCTCGTGCCAGATACCGAAGCTGGAGTTCGGGCCGCCGGAGGTCAGCCGGCGTACCAGCCCGGAGCCGAAGCCGGGGTTGATGCGCACCGAGACCGCGGAGTTGGGGAAGGCCTGGCCGTAGCGGGCCAGCTGGTGCAGCGAGCCGGCGTCGAACTTGAGCCCGGCGGCGACCAGTTCGGGCAGCTCACGGCTGCTGAAGTCGGCTTCCTGCGCGGTCAGCAGGATCTTGTCGGGGGTGACCCCGGCGCGTACCGCGCGCACCACCTCCCAGACCGAGCTGGCGTCGAACCGCACGCCCGCGCTGTCGAAGACTCGGATGATCGCGGCGCTGGGGCATGCCTTGAGGGAGTAGCGGATCGTGTGACCGTAGGCGCTGGGCAGTCCCTTGAGCAGCGCGACCTGGGCCCTGATGCCGGCCTCGTCGTAGACGAAGACGGGGGTGTTGAAGGTCGTGGCGACTTCGCGGACCTCTTGCGGCGAGAGGAATTTCAGCTTTTCCAGTTCCGAAGCGGTGTTGCTGGCCATGGGGAAGCTCCCTCGTTGAAGGATTCTCGACGGTCCCCAGCGGCCCGGCGGCCGCTGGGGAACTCGTCTGAGGCGTCGTCGACGGTCTTCAGCGGGTCATGCAGTTGTCGTCCTGGTTCTGGTACGTGATCCGCCCGGTGAACACGCCCTTGTAGAAGGACCAGTATGAGGGAGCCACCGTCTGTATGCGTCCCTCGATGAGGCCGTGCAGCGCACGCACGTTCACCATCGGTACGCCCTGGTGGAAGTGGTGTGCGGTGTGCACGTCGTTGCCGTTGGTGAACCACTGGGCGAACCGGCCCGCGATGATGGTGCGGGTGTTGGACAGCACGTCAGGGTTGGACTGGGTGTTGAGCCCGTAGTGCTCCGGCATCTCGATGAGGAAGTGGGTCGGCTCGGCGACCAGCAGCATCGGCAGGATCCACACCCACAGCAGCAGGTAGCTCTGGGCGAGGACGGAGAACACCACGGCGGCGGCGATGACGACGGCGAACCCCTGGTACTCGGTTCGGATCTTCTTCGCGGCGACGGACTTGGTGACCTTCGAGTTGGTCAGCCCGACCAGGGAGCGCACGGTCTCCACCAGCACGTCGAGGTAGCGCCCGAGGTGGTAGGCACCGCGCACGAAACCGGGGAAGGTCCCCAGCTTCTCGAAGCGGTAGTTGAAGAACTCCCGGTTCTGCGGCATTCCGAGGAACGCGTGGTGGCGGAGGTGGTCGTGCTTGTAGTGCCAGTACGAACTGAGCATCGGCACGCCGGAGATGAAGCCCACCAACCGGTTCAGCCACCGCTGCGTGTAGGCGTGCTCGTGCAGGCACTCGTGCTGGAGTTCCACGAGGTGCGCGTACAGCAGACCGTTGACGATCACCGACGGGACGATGACCCACCAGGTCGGGTGGGTCACGACCGCGGTCCAGGTAGCCGCCACCAGGACGAATGCCAGAACGACCTTCGCGGTGAAGACCATCGGCTTCTTCACGAAGAGGTCCTGGGGCAGGGTACGGCGTTCGTCCTTCCCCTTCACGGGGGCGAGCAGGACGCTTGTGGATCCGTCCAGCTCGGGTTCGACCGCTTGACTCATCTGGTACTCCTTCGACTGATCGAGTGCATCATTCAAGGACGCGCGAACCGGTGCGGGTCGGCGATGTCATATTCGGCAAGGTCGTACGGGAAAATCCCGGTTCTTTGTCGACCAGGAGGATGCTCGGCATTTTCTCGATGGCGCACGGGGTCGGCCGAAGGCGCCCTCAACGAAACAACGGAAAGCTGTATATTGAACTCATATGAGGGGTCGCGACTCGGACTGTGATGCGCACGATCAAATCGACTACATTGCGGCCGGGAATACCGGACCGCCGTGAACGGCGCCTGTTTCCCGGCTGTTTCAGCCCCTGCGCGATAACTGGAGCCGACAGAACGGGGACGCCAACTCCACGGACGACGATCCGTAGATCGCCCTGCCATAGAGTAGTACCTATGTCGTACTCAGCGCTACTACCGCGTTTGTGATTCTTACGCCGATGAGGTAATGGGCCTTTTCAGCCATCCGCGATGATCAATTCCTCGACGGCGGGCGTCGGTAATACACGTCGAAGAAACGCCTGGTGGATGTGGCAAGAGATGCCTCGACGGCGTCCGGCGCCGCCTTACGGGGGCGGTCCGGACGCCGTTCCGGAAGGACGGCAGCGATGGTTTTCGGAAACCGTTCGCTTCCTCCCGTGCGCCTATCGGGCATGGTTACTGTTCCCCGCCACCCGGATTCCGTGAAGGCGGAACCCGCCGCGGGACGCCGCGGTCAATCCATATGACGTTCGTCCGGGGTGGGGAGCGCGGCCAGCCAGCGCGACAGTGGAGAGACCGTCAGGTCCTCGGCGCGGTGCACCGGTGCCCGCGAAGCGGTCAGCCAGGCGTCCGACTTGGCCTCGAAGGAGATCCCGAACAGCGGGGTGTTCCCGGCCACCGCGTAGATCTGTGCGTGCAGCCGCATCGCGACGATCCCGGTGGCGCAGTGGACCAGCGCCTTGGCCACCGCGGGGTGCAGACCGGGACCGGCCGTCACGGCCCGCGCCCCCAGCCCCGCGCGGTCCGCCACCCGGGCGGCGAGCGCGGCGTCCGAGACCGCCTCCCCCAGGCCGTAGTCGCCCCGGTCGGACAGGCACAGGAAGACGACCGGCCGGTCCCCCTCCCACGTCCGCAGGGCGTCCGCGACCACGTCGGTGACCCGGCGCAGCGACTCCTGGTCCGGCATCGCCTTGAGGCTGACCAGCAACGGGCGCCGGGCCGGATCGATCCCGGTCTCCGCACGCACCCGCTCGTCGCCGGCCGGTGCCAGTGATTCGGCGGGGTCGGGTACGAGTGTGGGCCGCACCCAGCGGGCGGGTCCGCTGGAGAGCACCTGGCGGGTCCCCGGGTCGCGCACCGTCACGGACGCGGCGTGGCGGCAGACCGACTGCAGCAGCCGGCGGGTGGGTTGCGGGGTGTCGGGGTACGCCCCGATGGCCACGATGTGGATCTCCTTGCCGAGCAGCCGGGCGGCCAGCAGCACCGCGGGCAGGATCCGGACCAGCGGCGGCAGGCCGCGTCCGAACATCCCGCCGCCGCCCACCGCGATGGCGTCCGCGCGCAGGAAGGCGCGCGCCCCTTCGGCGGAGACGGTACGCACGGCGGCCAGGTCGTGCAGCGTGGCGACGGTGCCCGGGTCGCGGCTGACCACGGTGAGCCGGTCGCGGCGGTCGCCCGCGAGTTCGGCGAGCCGGGCCAGGATGGACTCGTCGCCGGTGTTGCCGTTGCCGTAGTTGCCGATCAGCAGGGCGCGGCCGGGGCGGTGCCGCCGGTCGCGCAGCAGGTAGCGGATCTGCCGGCCGGTGGTCAGCGGTCCGGCCGACGCGGCGTCAGCCGCGTGAGCGGCGCCGCGGTCGTCCGCCTCCTCCGCCGTCATCGCGTCGGTCACCGGGCCCGACGCCTCGCGGTAGACGGCGAGTTGGGCGGCGGCGATCCGGTCCCAGTCGAGCCGGCGCACGCTGGCGGGTCCGGCGGCGCCCAGTGCCGCGCAGCGTTCCGGGTCGCCGGCGAGCGAGACCAGCGCCTTCGTGTACCCGGCGAGGTCACCGGCCGGCACGCTCAGCCCCACGGTGTCGACGACCAGGGCCCGCAGGCAGTCGATGTCGAAGGCGAGCACCGGGGTGCCGGTGGCCAGTGCCTCCGCGGCCACCATGCCGAAGGTCTCGTACCGGCTGGGCATGCAGACCAGCCGGGCCGCGGCCAGCAGGTCGAAGCGCGCGTGGCCGTCCACCCGGCCGAGCCAGCGGACCCGGTCGGCGATGCCGAGTTCCGCCGCGAGGGCGCGCAGCGCCTCCTCGTCGGGACCGTTCCCGGCGATGTGCAGTTCGGCCTCGATGTGGTCCGCCGCGCGGGCGTAGGCGTGCAGCAGCAGGTCGAGGCCCTTTTGGGCGATCTCCAGCCGGCCGAGGTAGAGCAGGTGCTCCCGGGCCTTGGGCGGGCGGGCTTCGAAGGCGGCCGGGTCGAGGCCGTTGGGCACGACCGTGACCCGCGCCGAGGGATTGCGCCGGCTCAGTTCGGCGCCGAGATCGTCGCTCATCGCGACGAGCGAGCGGTGCGAGACGACCCCGAGGCGTTCGACGGCGCCGAACGGCAGCTTGTACTGCCGGGCCTTGTCCCGGGCGAACAGCCACTGCACCACACCGACCACCGGACGGCGGGTCAGGTACGGCACGCACAGCGAGGAGAACGGCGCGGCGAAGTCCTCCACCACGACGTCCGGATCGGTGCGCCGCACCAGCAGCCACAGTCCGCCCAGTACGGCGGCGAAGTAGCCGAGTTGCGCGCTGAAGCGGATCCGGGCGAGCGGTCCGAGGCGGGGGCCGACGGGCACGTAGCGCACCCCGTCGACCAGCGCGGGGGCGGCCCCCGGCCAGCGCGCGCACACGACGGTGACCTCGGCACCGGTGGCGGCCAGCCGACGGTTCACCTCGTGGGTGCGCACAGACCCGCCGCCCGCGCCCGGCTGCCGTGGATCCTCGAAGCCCAGGTGCAGCACCCGGTAGGGTCCCGGCCGTCGGCGCCGTGGCCGTGCGGCCGAGGCGGCGAGAAGGCACACGACGGCCGCGCCGGACAGCCATGCGGCCGGATGGGAGCGCAACGCCGTGAGCACGCCGAAGGCCGACGCCCCGGCGGCCAGCGGTGCGATGGCTCCGCCGGCCGGTCCCAGGCCGGCCACCCGGCGGCGGGCCAGTGCCACCAGGACGACGGCGCACAGGCCGAAGACACCCGCCGCCGACCAGGCGAGGGCGGTGGGATCGGCGCCGGCGGTCGCGAAGGCCGCGCCGCCGAGCAGGGTGGCCGCCGTGAGCAGCACGAGCACCCGCCGCACCGGGCCCCAGGCCTGGAAGAGGGTGGTCATGAGGTTGACGGTCCCGGCCGCGAGCCCGGCCAGCCCAAGCGGCAGCAGGAGGGAGGCCGAGACCGCGTAGCGGGCGGGCAGCACCAGTTCCAGCACCCTGGCCGGGCAGGAGGCCACCACGGCGGTGACCGCGAAGGCGGTGATCCAGTGCGGGCGCAGCACCGCGTGGAAGTCGCGGCTCGGCGCGGGAGCGGGACCCGCCGGGCGGGTCGCGGCCAGCCTCGGGAAGACGACCATGGACAGCGCGGTGGCCAGGAAGACCGGCACCCGTGCCAGGACCAGCAGGGCCTGATAGGTCGCCAGTCGTCCCGACGCGCCGTGGACCGCCGAGGCGACGGTGACGTCCAGGGTGAGCAGGACCGCGACCAGCGTCTGGATCCCGCCGATCGCCGCCGCCTGCCGCCACAGCTCCCGGCGGTGCGCCGCGCTCCGGCCCGGTCCGTCGGGATCCGCCTCGCCTTCGGCGTGGTGTGGCGTCAGATCACGCCGCATGGCCAGCAGTCCGGCGATCGCGGCGACGCCCGCGGCGACCGCGAACGCGCCGATCACCCCGGCGGCTCCCCAGCCCAGTACGGCGGCGGCCACCGCGGTGGCAATCCGCACGACGACCTCGGTCATCCGCAACGCGCCGAGCCGGCCGAAGTCCTGACGGCCCTGGAGGTATCCGGCGCCCGCCGAGCAGAGCATGATCAGCACGCAGGCGGCGGCGAGCACCGCGAGCAACGAGGGTGCCGCGTACCGGCTGACGGCCGCGCAGGCCACCGCCGCGCACACCACCGACAGCCCCAGGCTCAGGCGCAGGCACGAGCGCAGGGCGCGGGCCCGTCGCACGCTGCCGGGCCGGCTCACCACCACTTCCCGGGCGAGGATCCACGGCACGGTGGCGCCCGACAGGGTGCCGACGGTCAGCAGTACGGCGGCCACCGCGCCGTAGGTGGCGTAGACGGACGGCGGCAGCAGGTGCACCAGGAGCAGGGAGAGGCCGTAGTTGGCGGCGCCGACCAGCACGGTGACGGCCGTCAGCAGGGCTGCGCCCCGGCCCAGCCGGGGGGTGTCCCCGGCCGGGTGCGGTGGCGCTTGCCCTGGTGGGACGGCGGGGGCGGCGTCCGGGCCGGACGGATCCCGCCCGCCGTGGTCGCCGTCCGCTTCCGGGGCCCACGCGGTGGGCGATCCGGTGCTCATCGGGTACCGCCCTTCCCGTCGCGCGCGGCGGCCGCGACGATCGGACGCACGTCGTAGACCCGCAACTCGCCGGTGGTCGGTCCTGACTCGGTGTGCAGCAGTCGGGCGTTGCGGTCGAGTCTCGCGATCAGCTCCGGATCGATCGGGCTGTACCCCTGGGCGACCAACTGGGTCGACATCAGCAGGTAGTCGGCGTGGTTGCGGTCCAGGGCGGCGACGGAGTCCCAGGTGCCCAGTCGTACGCCGCGCATCAGGAACTGGGCGCTGCCCTCGGTGACGTCCACCGTGCTGCCCCGCGGGATGTGGGTGCCGGTCCACGCCAGCGTCCGCCGGTAGGCGTCGTCGTGACGGGTGTGCACCGCCGCCCAGGACCCGCCGTCCGCGACCAGCGCCAGGGCGGTGACCGCCGTCATCGCCGCCACGGTGCGCGACGGGCGCCGACTCGGTGCCGTCCGCCGGGAGTTCGCGGTGCGCGATGGCAGCGCCAGGTCGACGGCGGTGGCGAGCGCCGCCGTGCTGGTCACCACCAGCGGGTAGAACATCTGCTCCTCTAGGGTGCCGAATCCCCCGGCGTACAGCAGGAAGAACAGCGCGCCCGCCGACCAGGCGGTGATGACGGAGCGGGCCGGCCCGCCGCCGAACAGCCACGGTCGCCGGGCACGTCGCACCAGCAGCCACACGGTGGCGCACCCGCCGAGGGCGATGATCGCGTACGGGACGCCGAAACTGCCGAGGTCGGCGAGGAGCCGGGCGGAGAACCCGGCGGCCGGTGCGGCGCCGGTCCGGTGGAAGCCGGTGATCTGCTCGGTGCCGACGACCCGGGCGACGCCTTCGCTCTTCTGCGCCCACCACGCGGACCAGCCGCCGGTGGCCGCGGTCACCGCCACGTACACCCCGTACCCGGCGAGGGCGACCGCGGTCGCGGTCAGCCGCAGCCGCCGGACGGGTCCGCGGCCGGTGAAGGCCAGCACCGCCAACGGCACGACGGTGACGAACGCGTAGAGCTCCTTGGTCGTGACGGACAGCGCGAACAGCAGGCCCGCCGTCACCCCGGCCCCGGCGCGGGCGCGGGAGGCCGCCGGGGTACGGGCGATCACCAGCATGCCGAGCGCCGCTGCTGCGGTGGCCGGTGCCTCCAGCATCAGACGGCTGTCGAAGCGGTTGAGGAACGGGTCACAGGCGAGCAGCGCCCCCGCGGTCAGTGCGATCGGGGTCCGCACGGCGCGGCACAGCAGCGCGGTGACAGCGACGACGGTCACCGATCCGGCCACCGCGTCCACCGGCCGCAGCCCCAGCACCAACCGCACCGTGTCGAGGTGCGGGTGGACCACCTTGATGACGGCGGCCAGCAGCGCGAAGAAGGCCGGGGGGTGCAGGGCGAACAGGTGGCCGTAGAGGGTGACGCCGTGACCGGTGGCCAGGTTGCGGCCGACGGTGGCGTAGGTGATCTCGTCGACGAACAGGTCGTAGGAACGTCCGATGAAGCACAGCCGCAGGGCGAGGGCGAGCACGAACAGGCCCACCAGCGCGGCCGCCAGGCGGACCCGCCCGGCGGCGGCCGACCGCTCGGGGGGTGTCGCGGGCACGGCCGGCGTGCGAGGTGACGGGGTGCCGGATCGATCCTCCGCGCGGGGCCCGTCCGGCGCGGTGCGCCGGGCGGGCGGGTGCTGCCGCCAGCCCAGCGCGTCGGAGTGCCGGGCCAGCCGGATCACGACACCGCTGTCCCGGTCCCCGGCCGCCCCGATACGGGCGAGCACTTCCTCGGCGTCCTGCTCGTCCGCGCCGACCAGCAGCAACGCGACGTCCGGCCCCGAGGTGTCCAGCAGGTCGGTGGCCCGCAGCGCGCTCAGATCGGCCCGCGCCAGCGCCTGCGCGGGCAGGGTGACCAGGGCGCAGGCGTCGGTGACCGAACGGCGGTGCGGAGCCAGGTGGAGCAGCCGGTCCCGCTCGGCGGTGAGCGAGGCCAGCAGGTGGCCCGCGGTGGCGTCCCAGCCGAATCGCGAGGCCCACCGCAGGCAGCGTCGCGCCCACTCCCGGGCCTGTTCCGGCTCGGCGACCGCGCGCAGCGCTGCGGCGAGAGCCTCGTCCAGGTCCTCGTCGGGACCGACCAGCCACCCGGTGGCACCGGGCAGGACGGTGTCGCGCAGGCCGGGCACGGCGTACGCCACGGCGGGCACGCCGAGGGCCGCGGCCTCCATCACCGACAGCCCCCAGCCCTCCCCCATGGACGCGGTGGCGGTGATCCGGGCGGAGGCGACCAACCGGTCGCGCTCCTCGTGCGGTACGCGCCCGTGGAAGACCACGGAGTCCGCGATGCCCAGGTCCGCGGCGAGCTTCTCCAGGTCGTGGCGCGCCTCGCCGTCACCGACGAGGTGAAGCTGTAAACCGCTGAACTCGCGCCGCAGCGCGGGCACCGCGCGCACCAGCCGGTCGACCCGTTTCTGCGGTACGAGCCGCCCCACGCACACCACGCGCGGCCCGGCCTCCGGCTCACCCTCGTGGCCGGCCGGGGTGGCTCCGGGCGGTTGCTGTCCGCAGGGGGCGAGGTGCACCGGGCCGCGCAGTGCGAGCCGGGCGCGTATCTCGGCGCGGGAGGACGGCGAGACCGCGGCGATCGCCCGGCTCCGGTAGACCAGCCGGCTGCCCCGGCTCTCCAGCCACCGGCCGAGGGCGGCCACCGGGCCGGGGAACCAGACCGCGAACTGGTCCTGGTGGACGTGGTGGATCAGCAGCACGATCGGGGTGCGCCGGCGCAGCGCGAGCGGGGTGAAGAAGGGGATGCCGTTCTGCGAGTCGATCACCGCGTCGATCCGGGTCCGGTGCAGGAAGAGCCACAGCAGGACGAAGGGATAGACGGTGAACCGTCCTCCGCCGCGCACCACCGTCCCGTACGCGGCCCGTTCACGGCGGGCGGCGCCGCGCGGACGGGCCGTCAGATAGGTGACCTCGACACCGGCCTCGTGCAGTTCGCGGGCCACCCGCTCGCAGTACAGCTCGGCCCCTCCCGCCTCGGGGTGCCGGCCGTCGCGCCAGTTGCAGACCACCACGCGACGCCCGCGCCATTCGGCGACGCGGGGGAAGGACTCGGCAAGGCTCACCGGATCACCTCGGCGGGCACCGACTGGTTGAGGACGGCGGGCTGCTGCGGTACCGACCGCAGGCGGGAGACGGAGCGGTGCAGCCGCCACAGTTCGCCGGCCACCCGCAGTCCGTCGGACAACGGGCGGAAACTGGAGCCCTCCTGGTCGCTCCAGGCGACCGGGAACTCCTCCAGCGTCAGGCCCAGGACCCGGGCGCGGGCTATCACCTCCAGGTCGAAGGCGAATCCGGCGGTGCCGATGTCCGCGAAGATCCGCCGGGCGGCCGCCGCCTCGAAGAACTTGAAGCCGCACTGGGTGTCGGCGACCGGTCCGGAAAAGCGCCGGGTCGCCATGCGGAAGCCCGCTCCGCCAAGCCGACGCAGCGCCGGCTGGCGCACCGTCAACTGCGCGCCGGCGCAACGGCGGGAGCCGATCGCGACGTGCCGGCCGTCGCGCAGCAGGGCGAGCGCGTCGTCGATGGCGGCGGCCGGGGTCGCCAGGTCGGCGTCGCAGAAACCGACCCAGCGGGCCCGGGAGGTGACCATGCCGCGGGCCACCGCGGCGCCCTTGCCCTTGCGGGAGCATCCGGTGACGGTGACCGGGATTCCGGAGGCGGCGAGCCGGTCGGCGCACTCCGCGGTGCGGTCGCTGCTGCCGTTGTCTATCACCCGCAGCGCGGTGCGCAGGGGAATGCGGCGCAGGTGGTCGGCGAGCGCGACCAGGGTGCGGGAAAGGCGGTGTTCCTCGTTGTATGCGGGTATGACCACTTCCAGATCGGTGGGAGGAAGACCCGCGGCCGGCGGGGCGACGACAATGACTGCGTTCTGTCGCGAGGGCAGAGTGGGGGGCGCAGTGATTTCCATCGGGATTCTCAGTTCCAGGTCAACGGGCGCGCCGAAGCACAGGCCGGGACTTCTCCTCCCGGTCCGGCACGCGGCTTTGGGGGGTCGCTCCACCGCCCGCCGTTGATTGGGGGGAGCGGGTCGGTGGTCGGGCAGGCTTGGTCGGTTCTCGGGTGACGGACGTTCGCCTCGTTGCTCAACGCCCGTACCACTGGTGGGGGGTGACGGACCGGCAGCCGACGCGCAACTGTGCCCGCTGCCACGCGACTCCCCGCCCTGCCCGCGATACGTTAGCGAGATCGCGGCGCTCCCAGACGATGCTCATAAATCATTTACTCATTGGTAGCAATGCGCTTCTCCTGTGACGACGCGGTCGGCTCGGCCGGTTGACGACGCGGCCGGGCCGTCCGAGGTCGCGACGTGCCCGCCATCCCTGTGGTGATGCGGCGCCGCCAGGGGCCGGGGGTCGTCGCCCGGGCGCCCGCCGCCGCGTCGCAGGTGAACCCGGCAACACCGAAGCAACACATTTCTTACGTCCCAGGTCTTGCTCAAACGTCATGACGTTGTGACGATGCGGTCATGTCTTGGGATGCCGAGGACCTGGCGGAAGGTCCTGTGCCGAAGTGGTTCCAGATCGCCGAGCGACTGCGCGAGGCGATCGGGAAGGGCGAGTTCGTCGAGGGTGACGCCCTGCCGTCGGAGTCGGTGCTGATCCGACGGTTCGGGGTGAGCAGGACCACGGCCAGGTCCGCCCTGGACGATCTGGAGGCCGCCCGCCTCATCGCCCGGGCCTCCGGGCGGGGTTCGATCGTGCTGCCGCCCCAGGTGGACCAGCCGCTGAACCTGCTGTCCGGGTTCGGCGACGACATGCGCTCGCGCGGTCTGACCCCCGACGCGCGGACCACGTCGCTGAAGCGGGCCAGGGTCACCGCCGAGGCCGCGACGGGTCTGGGGGTGGACCGTGGGACGCAGACCACCGTGGTCAGCCGGCTGCTGCTGGCCGACGGGTCGCCGATCGCCTACAGCGTGGTCTGGCTGCACCCGGTCGCGGTGGCCAAGGCCCACCCCACCGCCGCGGACCTCGACGGCGGTTCGCTCTACGACTGGATCGACCGCGAGAGCGGACTGCGGATAGCGGCCGGCAGCCAGTTCATCGAGGCGGAGGCGGCGACCGGTGAACTCGCCGCCCATCTGCGGATCACCGCCGGCGACCCGGTCGTCGTGGCCCGGCGCACCTCCCGGGCCGGCAACGGCCAGGTGCTCGAGTACGTCGTGACGCGATACCGGGCGGACCGGTACCGCTTCCATGTCGAGATGGTGCGGCCATGAGCGTGCTGTTCGTCGGGGACATCGGAGTGGACACCACCTTGGTGGTGAGCCATCTGCCGGCCGGGGACGAGAAGGTGGTCGCGGACGCCGCCACCGAGCACGTGGGCGGGGTCGTCGCCAACGCCGCCTACGCGGCGACCCTGGCGGGCGCCGGGGCGAGGCTGTTGTGCACCGTCGGCTCCGACGCCGCCGGCCGGGAGGCGGTCGACCGGCTGCGCGCTGAGGGGGTCGGCGTCGAGGCGGCCACCGTGCCCGGCGTGACCGGCCGGGCCGTCATCCTGATCGACGCGGAGGGCGAGAAACGGCTGGTGCTGGTGCCGGGGGCGAGCATGTACCCCTCCCAGGAGGCGGTCGGCGCCGTCGGCCTCGCCCGGACATCCTGGGTGCACACCGCCGCCTACGACCTGGACGCGGCGGCCCTGCTCGCCGGGCGCTGCCGCGCCGCGGGCGTGCCGTTCTCGGTCGACCTGGAACCGGCGACGATCCCCCGCGACTTCGGTCTGCTCGCTCCGGTGCTCTTCGGGGCCGCGGTCGTCTTCTGCAACGAGCGGGCCGCCGCCCGGCTCGGCGAGCACCCGGCGAACCGGCTGCTCGGGCTGGGCGCCCTGGGCGTGGTCCGCACGCTGGGAGCGCGTGGGGTGCGCCTGGTTCTCCCCGACGGGCGGACCGACGTGCCGCCGCCGCTCCCCGCGGTCGCGGTGGTCGACACCACGGGGGCGGGCGACTGCCTGGCCGGCTGGTTCGCCGGGCGCCTCGACGCGGGCGACGACCGGTTGACGGCGCTGTCCGAGGCGGTGGCCGCGGCGTCGATGAGCTGCGCGCGGCCGGGCGCCCAACCGTCCTACCCGTCCCGGGCCGAGGTGCTGTCCGCCCTCGGCGCCGCCCCGACCGACCCCGGCGCGAGCACTCGCGCCGCACCCACCCATCGAGGAACCCCGTGACAGCTCCACTCGTACTTCCGCCCAAGGCCGATGCCCTCGGCGAGCTCTTCCCCGTGAGCAAGCCGATCATCGGCGTCATCCACCTGCGGCCGCTGCCCGGCGCCCCCCGCTACGACGGGGAGCCGGTGGCGGGGATATACGCCGCGGCGGTCCGCGACGCGCGGACCCTGGCGGCCGGCGGGATCGACGGCATCATCGTCGAGAACGCCAGTGACATGCCGTTCGCCCGGCCAGAGGACATCGGCCCGGAGACCGTCTCCGCGCTGACCGCGGCCTGTGTCGAGGTGCGGTCCGCCACCGACGTGCCGATCGGGATCACCTGTGTGGCCAACGGCGTGATCCCGGCCCTCGCGGTGGCCAAGGCCGTCGGTGCCCGCTGGGTGCGCGCCAACCAGTGGGTCAACGCCTACGTGGCGAACGAGGGTCTGCTCAACGGCCCGGCGCCGGCCGCCGCACGGTACCGGGCGGCGATCGGTGCCAAGGACGTGCGGATCTTCGCCGACGTGCACGTCAAGTTCGGCGCCCACGCCATCACCGCGGACCGCAGCACCACCGAGCAGGCGACCGACGCCGAGTGGTTCGACGCGGACGTGCTCATCGCCACCGGGACCAGGACCGGTTCGCCCACCCGCCCGCAGGAGGTGACGGAGGTGCGTTCCGGCACCAACCTGCCGGTGGTCGTGGGCTCCGGCCTGGGCCCCGAGCAGGTCCCGGAGTTGTTCGCGGTGGCGGACGGGGCGATCGTCGGCCAGTGGCTCAAGGAGGACGGCCGCTGGTGGAACCCGGTCGACCCCCGGCGGGTCGAGCGGCTGATGGCGGCCGTGACCGAGGTGCGGAGCAGCCATGACTGAGCGGGCCGCGGGTGGGGCCACCGCCCTGAGCGGGGCCACGGATGTCTTCTCGCTGAGCCGGCGGGGCGGTTGCGTGGCGTTCTTCGCCGCCCGGCGCCGGGCGGGCCTGGGCACGGACCGGGCACGCCGCGCCGTCGAGGGCGTCGCGGCCGAGTTGGAGCGGATGGCGGCGGGTGGCTGGGTGCTGTCCGTCGGGGGCATGTTCGGCCGGGACGAGCCGGCGGCCGGGTACGACACCGGGTTCGCGCAGGGCGTGGACTTCGTGGGGGCGTTCGAGGCGCCCTCGCCGGACGCCGCGCTGGCCGGGACGGTCCGGCTGGGCGCGGCCGGCTGGGACGAACTGCTGCGCACCGAGTGGTGCGTGGGTCCGCGGGAGTTCGATCCGGTGCCGGGTTCCGGGGCCGGTGCGCAGGCGCCGCCGCCGTGGGGGTTCTTCGCCCTGTGGCAGTGGAACCACGCCTGGCAGGCGGCGACTTCCTCGGCCCGCGCCGCGTACGACGCGGAGTGCGATGTGGCCTTCGCCGGTGACGTGGCGTCCGGTATCGGCATCGCCGGGCGCCACCGGCTGGACCTGGCCGGCCGGTGGCACCACCTGGGGATCTGGGAGTGCCCCGATTTCGGGTCGGTGGACGCCGCGATGCTCGAACACGAGCGGGTGGCGGACTTCAAGTTCACCACCTCACGGCACTACGTCGGACGGCGCGAGCCGCTTCTCGGCCTTCTGGAGCCCCACCATGGCTGACGTCCTGTGGATCCACTACGCACTGCCGCGCACCAGCTGGTACGAGCTGCCCCGCGACCGGCAGGAGGAACTGCGGGAGCGGTGGGCCGGAGTGCGGGCCGCCTCGCTGGAGGCCGGGGCTCGGACGGAGGGCGCCTTCAACGTCCGGGGGCAGGGCGACTTCTCCACCGTGGAGGTCTGGCGCTTCCCCACCGTCGAGGCCGCCTACGGGTACTGGGAGGCGCTGACCGCCGCGGGCTACGGCCGGTGGTTCGAGTCGGCCAACAACGTGGGAACGAAGGTGAGCGGGCCATGACCGTCCCCCTGCTGGAAGCACGCGGCATCAAGCGCCGGTTCGGCCAGGTCCAGGCCCTGGCGGACGCCGACCTGACCGTCTACCCCGGAGAGATCTGCGCGCTGGTCGGTGACAACGGCGCGGGCAAGTCGACCCTGGTGAAGATCTTGTCCGGTGCCGACCAACCCGATGAAGGAACGATTCTTCTCGACGGCGCGGAAGTCACCTTCGGCTCACCGTCGGACGCCCAGCGGGCCGGCGTCGCCACCGTGTACCAGGACCTCGCCCTGGCCCCGGAACTCGCCGCCGCCGACAACCTGTTCCTGGGCCGGGAGATCCTGCGCTCCGGTCCGCTGCGCCGACTCGGACTGCTGGACCGCAAGCGGATGCGGCGGGAGAGCGCGCTGCTCTTCCAGTCCCTCGGGGTCTATCTCAAATCGCCCGACGTGCCCATCTCCTCGCTGTCCGGCGGCCAGCGGCAGTCGGTCGCCATCGCCCGGGCCGCGCTGTGGTCGGACAAGGTGATCTTCATGGACGAGCCGACCGCGGCCCTCGGCGTCGTGCAGACCGGCAGGGTGCTCGACCTCATCCGGTCCGTCCGCGACCAGGGCATCGCCGTGGTGCTCGTCAGCCACGACATGACGCAGGTGCTGGAGGTGGCGGACCGGGTCGAGGTGCTCCGGCTGGGCCGTCGTGTCGCTCGATTCGAACGGGGTGAGGCGACGGTCGACCGGCTGGTCACCGCGATGACCTCCTCCGCGGCGCACAAGGAGGCGGAACGATGACCACGCTGGAGGGCCGGCCCGACGCGGTCGAGGTCGAGGCGGGGCGCGAGTCCCTGACGGCGCGCTGGAACCGCAGGCTGGGCGGCGGCTGGATCTTTCCGCTCCTGGTGGTGCTCTTCGCCCTGTTCTCCGTCCTGCGCCCGCAGGAGTTCCCAACGGCGTTCAACCTCTCCACGCTCGCCGTCGACGCCTCGATCCTGCTGGTGCTGTCCGTCGGGCAGACCTACGTCATCGCGACCGCGGGGATCGACCTGTCGGTGGGCACGGTGCTGGTCTTCTCCTCGGTCATCGGCGCCAAGGTGATGCTGGCGCTGTCCGGGAACTCCGGCGCCACGTACGGCACGACCGACGCCGGCTGGGGGGTCGTCGCGGTCGGCGCCGCCGCCGCGATCGCCTCCGGAGCGGTGTTCGGCACGCTGAACGGGCTGCTCGTCGCCCGCGCCAAGATCCCGCCGCTCATCGTCACGCTGGGCACCTTCGGCATGGCCCTGGGCTTCGCCCAACTGGCCAGCGGCGGGCAGGACGTGCGGGCCGTGCCGCAACGGCTCGTCAGCGACATCGGCTCCGGAGCCCTGCTGGGCGTGCCGAGTCTGGTGTGGCTGGCCCTGCTGGTGACGGTGGCCGGCGGGCTGCTGCTGCACACCACCCGGTTCGGCAGCTGGACGTTCGCGGTGGGCTCGAACGCCGAGGCGGCCCGGCGCTCCGGGGTGCCGGTCCGCGCCCAGCTGGTCAAGGTCTACCTGCTGTCGGGGGCGCTGGCCGGGCTGGCCGGGATCATGTCGGTCGCCCGGTTCGCCACCACCACGATCAACGGCCACACCACCGACAACCTCACCTCCATCTCCGCCGTCGTGCTCGGCGGTACCAGCCTCTTCGGAGGAATCGGCAGCGTGTTCGGCACGGTCATCGGGGTGTTCATCCCCATCATGCTGCTCAACGGGTTCGTGATTCTCGGCATCCAGCCGTTCTGGCAGACGGTCGCCATGGGCGCAGTCCTCATCGTCGCGGTCTACGCCGACCAGTTGAAACGACGCGCGAGCCAGCGAGGCGAGCGGCGTCGGCCCTTCCGCCGGTCACCGGCGGAGCAGAAGTGAGGTCCGCCCGCCGTTCCGGTACTCCGGAGCGCCGGTGGTCCGCGGGTCATCCGCGTTCGATGAGGAGAAGGACATGAAGAAATCCGTCGTGCCGGCTTCGGCACTCATGGCCCTCGTGCTGGGGGCGGCCACCGGGTGCTCCCACGGCTCCACCGGTCCGGCGGCCGGCGCCGCCGCGCCCACCGGCTCGAAGAAGGTCGCCCTGGTGCTCGGTGTGAAGGGCAGCCCGTTCTACAGCGCCATGGCGTGCGGTGCCCAGGCCGAGGCCAAGCGGCTGGGTCTGGACCTGACGGTCTCGGCCGGCGACCAGTTCTCCGCCGACTCCCAGGTCCCGGTCGTCAACGCGGTCACCGCGAGCAAGCCGGCCGTCGCCGCGGTCGTGCCGACCGACGCCTCGGCACTGGTCCAGCCGCTCATGGCGCTCACCTCGACCGGCACCCGGCTGGTGACCGTCGACCAGGTGCTGGCCGACCCGAAGCTGGTCAAGAGCCGGATCATCACCGACAACGAGAAGGGCGGCGCGCTGGCGGCCGACGAGATGAGCAAGCTCCTCGGGGGCAGGGGCAAGGTCCTGGTGATCACCCAGCCGCCCGGCTCCAGCGCCCAGGACGACCGCACCAAGGGTTTCGAGGAGCAGCTGAAGAAACACCCGGGCATCGGCTACCTGGGGGCCCAGTACCAGTCGGACGACCCGCAGAAGGCCGCGCAGATCGTCACCTCGACCCTGTCCGCCCACCCCGACCTCGCCGGGGTCTTCTCCACCAACGACCAGGGGGCCATCGGCGCCCTGACCGGCCTGAAGCAGGCCGGCGCCACCAAGAAGGTCAAGCTCGTCGCCTACGACGCCGCCTCCGCGGAGGTGGCCGCCCTCAAGAACGGCACCCTGGCCGCGCTGATCGCCCAGAACCCCGTCCAGGAGGGCCAGGCGGCGATGCGGACCGCCAGGAAACTCATCGAGGGCGAGAGCGTCGAGGCGACCCAGCTCACCGAGCTGGTCGTGATAGGCCCAGGTCAGGACGCGCTTGCCGACAAATACGAGTACAAGTCCACCTGCTGACGAAGGCCGGCGGCGGTCCGCGAGAAAAATTCGCCGGGCCACCGTGTCGTGATGTCGATCCTGGCCGGACCCGTTCGTATAGAGGGTGAAGGCCGGCACGGAACCGGCCGCTCCGCCGGGGGCCGAAGGGCCCGCGGCGGGGACCACCGTCAAGGAGGACGTCATGAAGCAGTACCTGCTCAGCATCTACCAGCCCGACGGCGACCCGCCGCCGCCCGAGGTCCTGGACCCGATCATGCGGGACGTGCGGGCCGTGAACGACGAGATCAAGGCGGCCGGCGCCTGGGTGTTCACCGGTGGGCTGTACCCGGCGAGCACGTCCACCGTGGTGCGGCTCAGGGACGACGAGGTGCTCACCACCGACGGCCCGTACGTCGAGGGCAAGGAGCACCTCGGCGGGTTCACGGTCATCCAGGCGCCCGATCTGGACGCCGCTCTCGAATGGGGCCGCAAGTACGCCCGGGCGGTCACCCTGCCGATCGAGGTGAGGCCGTTGCAGCACGGCGGAGCCGCGTGACATCCGGCACGCCGAAGGTGACCGCATCGGTGATGGCGCGCGTCTTCCGTGCGGAGCACGGCCGCGCGGTCGCCGTCCTGGTGCGGGCCTTCGGGGACATCGACATCGCCGAGGAGGCGGTCCAGGACGCGTTCACCGCCGCGGTGCGGCGGTGGCCGTCCGCCGGGCTGCCGGCGAGCCCGGCGGGCTGGATCATCACCACCGCCCGCAACCGGGCGATCGACCAGCTGCGCCGTGAGGCGTCCCGTGCAGACCGGCATGCCCAGGCGGCACTGCTGCACGCGGGCGACGAACCCGCCGAGGAGGGCCCTGTGCGCGACGACCGGCTGCGTCTGATCTTCACCTGCTGTCACCCGGCGCTCGCCCCGGCCGCGCGGGTCGCGCTGACCCTTCGGCTGCTGGGCGGACTGACCACCGCGGAGATCGCCCACGCCTTCCTGGTCGCCGAGCCGACCATGGCCCAGCGGCTGGTCAGGGCGAAGGCCAAGATCCGCGACGCGGGGATCCCCTACCGGGTGCCGAGCGACGCCGATCTGCCGGACCGGCTGCGGGCCGTGCTCGCGGTGGTCTATCTCGTCTTCACCGAGGGCCACACGGCGAGTTCGGGCGAGTCGCTGGCGCGGGCGGACCTGTGCGCGGAGGGCATCCGCCTCGGCCGGCTGCTGGCCGAGCTGATGCCCGACGAGCCGGAGGTCATCGGCCTCCTGGCGCTGATGCTGCTCGTCGAGTCGCGCCGGGCGGCACGCACCGGTCCTGACGGCGGCCTGGTGCTGCTCGCGGACCAGGACCGCGGCCGCTGGGACAGCTCCCTGGTCGCCGAGGGCCAGGCCCTGGTCCTGCGGTGCCTGCGCCGCGACCGGCCCGGGCCCTACCAGATCCAGGCGGCGATCAACGCCGTGCACAGTGACGCGCCGGTGGCGGCGGCCACCGACTGGTGGCAGATCCTGCGGCTGTACGACCAGTTGACGGCCATCGCCCCGAGCCCGGTGGTCTCCCTCAACCGCGCGGTCGCAGTGGCGGAGACCGAGGGCCCGCGGCAGGCGCTCGCCCTCGTGGACGAGCTCGCCGGCGACCTGGAGCACTACCACGTCTTCCACGCCGTCCGGGCGGACCTGCTGCGGCGGTTGGGCCGCGACGACGAGGCGGCCTCGGCCTACGAGGCGGCGATCGACCGTACCGAGAACGCCGCGGAACGCGACTTCCTGCGCGCGGCACGCCGGTCGCTCACCCGGCGGTGACGCGGAGTCTGCGGCTCCGTGACGCCTTCGAAAGGCGAACTTCTCCCCCCCCGACACCAGTTGGTGCGGGCTTCGACGGCACAATGCCTCCGCCGGAGGGTCACAGGCGAAACCGGAGCGCCCATCACCTCGTCGAATCCCCAACCGGGGGGTAAAGACTGAACGGCTCGAGATCCTGCCACCCGCCAACCGTTCGGCCGCTCATCGTGCACAGGAGGCACCGATGCTCACCGTCTTCAAGAACGCCAACCTCGTCTTGGCGTTCATTCTCGAACTGACCGTGCTGTTCTCCGTGGGCACTTGGGGCTTCTCGCTCAAAACCGGCCTCGCCGTCCGGTTGTTGGTGGGACTGGGCGGTCCGGCGGTCCTCATCGCGCTGTGGACGTTCTTCGGTGCCCCCGGAGCGACGATGTACCTGCACGGCGGCGCCCGCCTTGCGTTCGAGATCGTCTGGTTCGGCGTCGGTGCCGCCGCGCTGGCCGCCACCGGGGGTGTGATCCCGCCGATCGTCTTCGTGGTGCTGTTCGTCGTCAACCACGTCCTGATACGCGTGTGGCACCAGTCAGGCTCCTGACAACCCCTCAGCGGACGGCGGCGGGGCCACCCGGCCCGGGGAACCTGTCGGTTCCCCGGGCCGGGGAGGCGATCTCGTGCCAGACTCATGATCATGAGCGCGCGACGCCGTCCGCTGGGTACCGGACCACACCCCGTCACCGACGGCTCCGAGGAACGGGCGCCACGGCCGCTCCCCGACATCGAGCGCGTGACCGCTCCGGCGGATTCGCACAACGGCGAACCGGGCGAGCCGACCCCCCGCCGCACCCTCGGCAACGGACCCGCCCGGGAGGCCTAAGCCGAAACCGGCCCGGACACCGGCCCACTGACACACTGTCGGTGTGAGAGAGTGCCGGTTCTGCCGCCGCACGGTGCGTCGGCCTGTCTCGCGGACCTGATCGAGTCCCCCGCCGGCCAGGGCTGTTCGGGGTAGTGACAGGGCCCCTCACCGCACTGCCGACCGGCTCGACCCGGGTGTGACACTGAGGGCATGGCATCCGAGCACACCACCGGCGGCAGCGAGGGCGCGGAGTTGGGCCGGTTCCTGCGGGCCCGCCGCACCCGGACCACCCCCGACCAGGTCGGCCTGACCGTCGGGACCGGTCTGCGCCGTACCCCGGGACTGCGCCGCGAGGAGCTGGCCACCTTGTCCGGGATCAGCATCGACTACTACGTCCGCCTGGAACGCGGCAAGGAGACCCGCCCCAGCCCCGCCGTCCTGGACTCCCTCGCCCGCGCCCTGCGCCTCGACGACCAGGAACACCAGCACCTGCGCGATCTCGCCGCCCGCGCCGCCCGCTACGCGCCCGAACCACCCCCGTCCCCGGGCCGCACCGTGCACCCCCACCTGAAGTGGCTGCTGGAGAGCATGCGCCCCAACCCGGCCTACATCCTCAGCCGCAGCATGGACTTCCTCGCCTGGAACCCCGGCGGCCTCGCCCTGTTCGCGGGCCTAGACGACTGGCCCGCCAAGCGGCGCAACCTCGCCCGCTACTTCTTCCTCCACCCCGGCGCCCGTGAGCTGTCCCCCCACTGGGACGCCCAGGTGCGCGCCTGCGTCTCCCGGCTGCGCGCGGTCGCCGGCACCGCCCCAGACGCCCCGGACCTGACCAACGTCGTGGGGGAACTCCTCCTCAAGAGTCCCGACTTCGCCAAGCTCTGGGAGCGCTACGACGTCACCGGCCGCAAACCCACCCGCAAGACCTTCCGGCACCCCCAGGTGGGCACGTTCTCCCTCACCACCCAGGTGATGCATCTGGAAGGCACCCCGGGGCAGCGCCTCAGCGTCTACACCGCCGAACCCGGCACCCCCGACCACGACGCTCTGCTGCTCCTGGACCTCACGGCGCCTCGGACGGCATCCGGCCGACCACCCGTGGCGGAGCCGCGGGAGTCGCGCGAGCGATCATGAGCCGACAGTGGCCGATGAACGAATGCGCCCCCTGACACGCCTGTTGCGCACCTTCGTGCGCCCTGTCGGGGATTCATGGCCGAATGCTGTGCTGTGAGGTGGACGGTCACCGCGGCGGTGGCCCGGTTCGTCGGGGAGACACGGTGGCGAAGATCTGGCACGGCGGCTACTGGGTGGGCAAGGCCAAGGAGAAGAAGAACTCCCCGTGGGTGCTGATCATCCTCGTGGTGGCGGCGCTGTGGGTGTGGGGCCACACCATGAAGGACCCCGGCGACTCCCACCCGGCACCCCGGCCCAGTTCGTCCTCCGCCGGCCCGTCGGCCTCGGCCCACGCCAACCCCTGACGCCGCCCGTCCCGGACCGACGTGTCGGGCCGCCCGGTCGCGGTCACCGTGCGCCAGGAGTGTGACGGTGTGGGATATCCACCGCGTCGCGGGAAGGCTCGCCAGAGCATGCCCACGCATTCGTACCGGAAAGGGGAACGGTGATGACCGGGTCCGGCGGGAGCGACACGGACGGGAACACCGAGTACGGCAGGAAGGCCTTCAAACGGTCGCGGAGCCACTTCGCCGACCGGATCACGGCCGACGGACGGGACGGCTGGCCGGTGGAGGCCAAGCGCTACCGGCTGGTGGTGAGCCGGGCGTGCCCCTGGGCCAGCCGGGCGCTGGTCTCCCGGCGGCTGCTCGGTCTGGAGGACGCCCTCTCGCTCGCCGTCACCGACCCGATCCAGGACGACCGCAGCTGGCGCTTCACCCTGGACCCGGACGACCGCGACCCGGTCCTGGGCATCCGCTACCTCAGTGAGGCCTACGACGCGCGGGAGACCGGCTACCCCGGCGGGGTCAGCGTGCCCGCGATCGTGGACGTGCCCAGCGGGAAACTGGTCACCAACGACTTCCTCCAGATGACACTGGACCTGGCGACCGAGTGGAGCGCGCTGCACCGCCCGGGCGCGCCCGACCTGTACCCCGAGGCGTACCGGGCCGAGATCGACGAGGTCATCGAGGGCGTCTACCGGGACGTCAACAACGGTGTCTACCGGGCGGGTTTCGCCACCGGGCAGCGGGAGTACGAACAGGCCTGCCGCGACGTCTTCCGGCGGCTGGAGTGGCTCTCCCAGCGGCTGGCCGACCGCCGCTACCTGGTCGGCGACACCATCACCGAGGCGGACATCCGGCTGTTCACCACGCTGGTGCGCTTCGACGCCGTCTACCACGGACACTTCAAGTGCAACGTGCACAAGCTGGCCGAGGACCCGGTGCTGTGGGCGTACATCCGCGACCTCTACCAGACGCCGGGCTTCGGCGACACGGTCGACTTCGACCACATCAAGGCGCACTACTACCGGGTGCACACCGGCATCAATCCCACCGGCATCGTCCCCGTGGGCCCCGACCTGTCCGGCTGGCTGACCCCGCACCACCGCGAGGAGCTGGGCGGCCGGCCGTTCGGGGACGGCACACCGCCCGGTGCGGTGCCCGCCGGTGAGGAGATCCCGGCCGCCGGGCGCCCCTGACCCGTCCCGCTCGGGGGCCGGGTCGGGGGCGAGCCCGCGCCGTGGTCACCCCTGCTCGTCCGCTCCCGTCAGCAGTGGGGGTTCGGCGGCCATCCGCCGGACCTCCTCGTCGGTGAGCAGCCGGGACCGCAGCAGGAAGCGCACGCCTTCCGGGGCCTCCAGGGAGAATCCGCTGCCCCGCCCGCTGACCACGTCGACGGTCAGATGGGTGTGCTGCCAGTACCGGTACTGGTCCCCGCTCATCCAGAAGGGGGTGTCCCCCTCAAGATGTCCGAGCAGCACGTCCGAGCCGCCCACCCGGAACTCACCGCGCGGGTAGCACATGGGCGAACTGCCGTCGCAGCAGCCGCCGGACTGGTGGAACATCACCGGCCCGTGCACGGCGACCAGTTCCCCCAGCAGCTTTCCGGCGGCCGCCGTGAGGGTGACCCGGTTGGTGCGGGCGTCGTCCATCAGAAGAATCCGAGCTTCTTCGGCGAGTAGCTGACCAGCAGGTTCTTGGTCTGCTGGTAGTGCTCCAGCATCATCTTGTGGTTCTCGCGCCCGATGCCGGACTTCTTGTAGCCGCCGAACGCGGCGTGCGCCGGGTAGGCGTGGTAGCAGTTGGTCCACACCCGGCCGGCCTTGATCTCGCGGCCCATCCGGTAGGCGGTGTTGCCGTCCCGGGTCCACACGCCGGCGCCGAGCCCGTAGAGGGTGTCGTTGGCGATCTTCAGCGCCTCGTCGGCGGAGTCGAAGGTGGTGACCGAGACGACCGGGCCGAAGATCTCCTCCTGGAAGATCCGCATGTCGTTGGTGCCGCGGAAGATGGTCGGCTCGACGTAGAAGCCGCTCTCGTAGCCGGGGACCGTCCGCGGGTTGCCGCCGGTGAGGATCTCGGCGCCCTCCTGCTTGCCGATGTCGATGTAGGAGAGGATCTTCTCGTACTGGTCGTTGCTGGCCTGGGCGCCGATCATGGTCGCCGGGTCCAGCGGGTCGCCGCCCACGATGGCCTTGGTGCGCTCGACGCAGCGGGCCATGAACTCGTCGTAGATCGAGGAGTGGATCAGCGCCCGCGACGGGCAGGTGCACACCTCGCCCTGGTTGAGGGCGAACATCACGAACCCCTCGACCGCCTTGTCCAGGTAGTCGTCGTCGGCGGCGGTGACGTCGGACAGGAAGATGTTCGGGCTCTTGCCGCCGAGTTCCAGAGTGACCGGGATGATGTTCTCACTGGCGTACTGCATGATCAGACGCCCGGTGGTGGTCTCTCCGGTGAAGGCCACCTTGGCGACCCGCGGGCTGGACGCCAGCGGCTTGCCCGCCTCGACCCCGAACCCGTTGACCACGTTGACCACGCCGGGCGGGAGCAGGTCGGCGATGAGCTCCATCACCATCAGCAGGCTGACGGGTGTCTGCTCGGCCGGCTTGATGACCACGCAGTTGCCCGCGGCGAGGGCGGGTGCCAGCTTCCAGGTGGCCATCAGGATCGGGAAGTTCCACGGGATGATCTGGCCGACCACGCCCAGCGGCTCGTGGTAGTGGTACGCGACGGTGTCGGCGTCGATCTCCGCGATGCTGCCCTCCTGGGCCCGCACGGCACCGGCGAAGTAGCGGAAGTGGTCGACGGCCAGCGGGAGGTCGGCGGCCAGCGTCTCACGCACCGGCTTGCCGTTCTCCCAGGTCTCGGCGACCGCGAGCTTCTCCAGGTTCTGCTCGATCCGGTCGGCGATCTTGTTGAGGATGTTCGCGCGTTCGGTGGGCGAGGTGCGGCCCCACTTGCCCGCGGCGGCGTGCGCGGCGTCCAGTGCCAGGTCGACGTCGGCGGCCGCCGACCTGGCGACCTCGCAGAACGGCAGGCCGGTCACCGGGGACGGGTTGTCGAAGTACCGCCCGGCGACGGGCGCGACCCAGTCTCCACCGATGAAGTTGTCGTACCGCCGCGCGAAGCTGACGATGCTGCCCTCGGTTCCGGGCTGCGCGTACACCATTACGGCTCCTCCTCAAGGGGATTCGGATGGCGGTGACCGACTGGCGCCGGTCGTGGTGATGTGAGTCACCCTCGTCCCTTGAGGTTGGCGAAAGGTTGGTGAGTCCTCAGCCGCCACGCCGCGCGGTGGACAGCCGGCCGGCCGCGATGGCCCGGCGCGGATCCCCCGGCGGCAGGACCCGCAGGGCGTGCTCGTGGATCTCGGCGTCGTACGGCACGCGTTCGCCGTAGCCCAGGGCGTGTTCGGGACGCGCGCTGACCAGGACCGCCTCCCGCACGGCGACTTCCAGGTGCTCGCGCCAGGTCACGATGCCGGGCGCCTGGGAGTGCGGCAGCAGCGGACCGCGGTAGCGGCGGACGGCGCGTGCGACGTCCCCGTCCCGCAGTGCGCGCAGGACTTGGACGGCGTCGCAGACCACCGGCGCGGTCAACGCGTACTTGCGGGTGGCGACATGGCCGCCGAGGGTGTGCCGCAGGTGGGAGACCTCCGCCTTGAACGTGGAGGCGGTCACCGCCCGTTCGCCGTACAGGGCGTCACGCAGCCGCTCGGGCGTGAAGCCGTCGGGTTCCAGCGCGAGCAGGGCGAGGATCTCCAGCTGACGGGGCGGCAGCCGCAGCGGCACCCCGTCGCAGGACACCTCCTCCGTGCCGAGGCAGTCCAGGCGCAGTCCGCCTGTCGGCCGCGGCGGACCGGGCGGGTCGGTGCGCAGCCTGGTCTCGATGGCGGAGACCAGGCTGCGCACCGTGACCATCGCCAGCGGGTGCGAGCGGTCCCAGGTGGTCGACAGGTCCAGTACCCCCAGCACCCGGCCCTGGGGGCCGCGGATCGGGGCGCAGTAGCAGACCCAGCCGTGCAGCGCCGCCACCAGATGCTCGGCGGAGAAGACGGTGTTGGGACGGTGGGTGCGCAACGCGAGCGACAGGGCGTTGGTGCCCATGGCCTGCTCGTCCCACCGGCCGCCGGGCGCGAAGTTGACCTGTTCCGCGCGGCGCCGCATCACCCGGCCCCCGCAGGTCCACAGGATCGTGCCCGACTCGTCGGTGACGGCGGCCACGAACCCGGCGTCGTCCGCGACGCTGCGCAGTTCGTCCGCCATGTCGCCGACCGGCCCGCGCAGCGGGGAGCCGGCCCACCGGGGGCGCACCTGCCCGCCGTCCGAGCAGGGCGCGCTGTCACGCGCGGGGTCGACGGTGGTCAGGGAGCGCAGCCAGGACTCGGTGACCTCGCGGCGCAGCGCCGTGCCGTCGCCCGGAGTGCGGCGGGCCGCCTTGAGTTCCGGCACCCAGCGGGTCCACTCGCTCTCCAGGGCGGCCCGTCGCTGCCGGAGATCACCACGCACTGACATCAGCTGTCCCGACCTCGTCGTCGCCCAGCAGGTCCGGGGTCAATCGTCCCTCGGCACCCGCCCGCGGGCCACCCCCCGGTCGGCCGAATCGGGAGGATTCGGTGGCCGACGGCGACCGCGCGCGCCCTCCCCCGCGCGGTGCGCGCCGGGGAGGGCGGTGGGCCACCGCGGGCGGTCAGCCCAGGGCGTCGCGGGCGTTCTGGTACCAGCTGGCCGGTCCGCCGCCGTTCACCCCGACCGAGTTGAAGTACTCCCAGCCGGCCACGCCCGCGAAGTCGGCGTGCTGGCCGGCGAGCGAGCGCAGGGTGCCGGCCAGGGTGGCGGGGTCGACATAGCCGGAGCAGTTGGCCGGGTTGGTGACGGTGCCGGCCACCACCCGGGAGGCCGAGAAGCCGTTCGCCAGCACCGCGTTGTAGC
Source organism: uncultured Actinomycetota bacterium (assembly GCA_963737305.1). Taxonomy (GTDB): domain Bacteria; phylum Actinomycetota; class Actinomycetes; order Streptomycetales; family Streptomycetaceae; genus Streptantibioticus_C. The sequence continues at coordinate 204,737 of CAVTRX010000001.1, forward strand.
CCGAGGTGCCGGACAGGCTCCCCCAGCCGCAGTAGAACTGCGCGTTGTACCAGTTGACCCGCGAGCCCATGTCGGACTCCAACTGGCGGTAGCTGAAGCCGCCGGAGAACGCCGAACCACCGGACAGGTCGGTGGCGACCGGGGCCAGGGTGATCACGAAACCGCTGCCGAAGTCGGTACGCAGCTGGTTGATGAGGTGTTCGGTGTCGGCGAGGGAGAAGGCCTCCTCGATGTCGAGGTCCACCCCGTTGAAGTGGTAGGTCTGCAGGGTGCTGCGCAGCAGCCCGTAGTAGGTGGTGAAGTCGTTGTGCAGGTTGGCGTACGAGCCTTGGGCCGCGCCGCCCAGCATGGCCTCGACGCGGACCCCGGACTGCTGGAGGGACGCTAGGTCGGACCACATCTGGCTGAACTTCGCGTCGGAGGGCGGGTTGTCGTTGAGGTGGACGCTGCCGTCACCGTTGAGGTGGAAGGCTGCGACCTCGATGTCGGTGGCGATGCCGCGCAGCGGGGAGGGCGAGACGTAGCTGTTGTTGCTGTACTGCGTCTGGTAGTAGGCGACGACGTGCCCGTTCGCGGACAGTGCCGGTCGGGCGGCGTCGGCCGAGGCGGTACCCGCCAGGGCGGAGACGCAGGCGAGGACGACGGCGGCCACGGCGGGCAGCACGGTCCATCTGTGGCGGCGTGCGAGGCGCATCAGGCTCTCCTGGAGTCAGGGGAATGGTGGGGTCGGCCTGGGGCGTGTCCTGTCACCGGCCCGCCCGCCGCGGTGGGGGTGCGGCGGGCGGTGTGCGGTGTGCGCGGCTTCAGCCGGCGGTGTCGACGGTGACGTAGTCCACGAGCATGGGGGATCCCGAGGTGGTGCCGTTGGCGTGCCATCCTCCGCGCAAAGGTCTAGACCGTCAACACCCCCGGCGGCGTCGGCTGACAACGATGTCCAGAACGAGCCGTTCGTCCCCGGATGGTTGGCCGGAAAGCGAACGGCCGCGGCGCGCGCTGTGCCGCGTCCGTCCCGCGGCGGGGCGGGACGAACGCGGGGATCTCACAGGGTGCGCAGGGGCGCGCCGCCGAGGAAGGCGGCGATGTCCTCGACCGCGTCACCGTAGAAGACGCGGTAGTTGCGGTCGCTGACGTAGCCCATGTGCGGGGAGAGCAGCGTGCGCGGCGCGGTGCGCAGCCAGTGGCCGGCCGGCAGCGGCTCGGTGTCGTAGACGTCCAGGCCCGCGCCGGCGATCCAGCCCTCGGTCAGCGCGCGGCGCAGCGCCTCGGAGTCCACCAGGCGGGAGCGGGAGGTGTTGACCAGGTAGCCGTCCGGCCGCATGCCGCGCAGTTCGCGTTCGCCGACCAGGCCGCGGGAGCGGTCGGAGAGCACCATGTGCACGCTGACCACCTTGGCCGAGGCGAACAGTTCGGCCTTCTCCACCCGCCGGGCGCCGTGCTCGGCGGCCCGCTCCGCGGTGAGGTGGGGGCTCCAGGCGACGACCTCCATGCCGAAGGCCCGGCCGATCCGGGCGACCCGGCCGCCCTGCCGGCCCAGTCCGAGGATGCCGAGGGTCTGCCCCTCCAGGTCCTGGCCGACGCCCTCCTGCCAGCCCCCGGCGCGCATCCGCGCGTCGTCGGCGGCCACCGGCCGCAGCAGCCCGAGGATGAGGGCCCAGGCCAACTCCGCGGTGCTGGAGGGGTTCGCCCGGGTGCCGCAGACCACGACACCGCACTCCCGGGCGGCGTCCAGGTCTATGGAGGCGTTGCGCATCCCGGTGGTGACCAGCAGCCGCAGCCGGGGCAGTCCGAGCAGCACCTCCCGGGGGAACGGGGTGCGCTCGCGCATCGCGACCACCACCTCGAACGGCTCCAGCGCCGCGAGGAGTTCGTCGCGGTCGGCGATGTGCCGGTCGAACCAGGTGATCCGGGCGTGAGGCAGGGCGCCCGCCCAGTCGGCCATGCCGGCCGCGGCGTGCTGGTAGTCGTCCAGCACGGCGACCCGGACGGTTGTCACGGAGTTGTCTCCTCGCTCCCGCCGACCCGGCGCAGGAAGTCCACCGACAGCCGGTTGAACTTGTCCGGGTACTCGATCTGCGGGAAGTGCCCGCAGTTCTCGAAGATCTCCAGGCCGGATCCGGGGATCGCGGCGTGGATCCCCTCCGCCTCGGAGACGTCGCCCATCGGGTTGTGCCGTCCCCAGAAGACCAGGGTGGGCGCGGTGATGGTGGCCATCCGGTCGACGGTGAGCAGGTTGCGGGTGCGCACCGCCATGTCCTGCATGCACAGCAGATGCGGCAGGACGGCCTGGAACTCCGGCCGGTGGTAGATCTCGTAGCGGACGTCGACCAGTTCCTCGTCGACGCTGTCGGGGTCGAACAGCAGGTTGGCCAGCCGGTCGCGGGTGTGGGTGCGGTCGTCGTCCATGACCGCGCGGGTGGTGGTCTCCCGGATGCGGCGCATCACCGCCGGGACCGCGCGGGTACCGCCGGAGGCCAGCAGTTGCAGGCTGCGCACCCGGTCGGGGTACTCGCTGGCGAACCAGGCGGCGACCCAGCCGCCGAGCGACTCGCCGACCAGGTGCACCCGGTCCAGGCCGGCGGCGTCCAGATAGCCGCGGACGTGCTCGACGTAGGTCGGCACCTCGCAGTCGTGGTCGGGCTTGCCGGTGAAGCCGTGGCCCAGCATGTCGATGGCGTGCGGCCGGTAGCCGGCGTCGGCGTAGGCCCGCAGGTTGCCCGCGTAGACCTCCAGGTGGCTGCTGGTGCCGTGCAGCAGGACGATGGCCTCGCCTTCACCGAGCCGCAGCGACCTGGTCGGCACGCCCGCCACGTCGACGAAGTCCAGGGCGAACGGACCACTCGACAGCCGCGTCCAGATGCTCATACGACCGGCCTGGCGAAGGGGACGTCCAGCTGGGGTGCGGGGGCGTTGATGGCCAGGTGGACGGTCTCCGCGTCGGTGGCGTTCCAGTTGCGGTGCGGCACGTCCTTGGGGAAGACCACCAGGCTGCCGGGGCCGGCCTGGAAGGTCCGCCCCTCCACCTCGATGGTCATCGTGCCGGCCAGGACGTAGAAGACCTGCTGCACGGGGTGGGTGTGCAGTCCCTCGGGGGAGCCGCCGCCGGCCGGGGTGCGGATGTAGCTGACGGCCACCTCGTCGGCGCCGGTGCGGCGGTCGAGCAGCTTCTGCGAGCGGCGCTCGTCGGGGGCGAGTGCCGCGAAGGCGGCGAGGTCGACCTGCCGCACGTACTGGAATCCGGCGTCGTGTGTCAACGGTGTTCCTCTCGAAGGCGGGCGCCGGGCGACGCCGGCGTGACCGGTTGGGGTGGGGCCGGGGTGCTGCCGGCGGGCCGGTCCGGGGCCGCCCACGGCACGGTGGCGCCGGACGGCAGCGGTACCTCGAAGGCGTTGAGGACCATCGAGCTGAGGCAGTAGTAGCCGGTCAGTGCGACCAGTTCGACCAGCCGCTCCTCCCCCAGCGCGGCGCGCGCCGCCGCGTAGTGCTCGTCGCTCACGGCGCCGGTGTGCACCAGTTGGTGGACGAAGGCGTGCGCCGCGCGGTCCTCCTCCTGGTCGAAGACCGGGGTGCGGCCCGCGCCGATCGCCTCGACGGCGTCGCTCGGCAGGCCGGCCCGCCGGGCGTAGACGTCGTGCCGCAGCCAGGCGAACGCGGCCTGCCAGCGGGCGGCGACCGTGAGGATCACCAGTTCGCGCAGCCGCGGGGTCAGCGCCGACTCGTAGCGCAGCAGCGAGCCGAGGTCGGCGACCGCCCGTCCGACGTCGGGTGAGCGCAGCAGCACGTCGAACGGCCCGGTCAGGAAGCCCTCGGGACGCACCGCGGTGGCCCCTCGCGGTCCGGCGGACAGCTCGTCCCACATCTGCCGCTGCCGCGCGGTCAGCTCCGTCTCGCGCAGCGGCCGAAGACGTCCGCGTACGGCCGGCTCGTCCGGATCGCCGGGCGGCGGTGGGGTGGTCATTCGACGGTGGCGGCGGCAGCGGCAGCGGCGGCCTTCTCCTCGGCGGCCTCGGCCGGGGAGGGCTGGCGGCCGATCTGCTGGCTCTGGCCGCCGTCGACCGGCAGCGCCACGCCGGTGACGAAGGACGCCTCGTCGGAGGCGAGGTAGACCGCCGCGTAGGCGATGTCCCAGGCGGTGCCCATCTTGCGGCGCAGCGGCACCTCCTTGTCCCGCTGGGCGACGACCTCCTCGTAGCTGAGGTTGAACTTGCGGACCCGGTTCTCCACCGCGGTGGGGGTGTTGAGCAGTCCGGGCAGGATGACGTTGCAGCGCACGCCGTACTCCGCGTTGCGGATCGCGACGTGGTTGCTGAGCGCCACCACCGCGGCCTTGGAGGTCTTGTAGCCGACGTAGGGGTAGTTGTTGAACGCCGCGGCGGAGGAGATGTTGATGATCGAGCCGGACTGCTGCTTGCGCATGATCGGCAGGACGTGCTTGATGGTGAGCACCATGCCGCGCAGGTTGATGGCCATCACCCGGTCGAACGCGTCGATGGTGATGTCGGTGATCGTCGCGTCGCCCGCGGCGATGCTCACCCCCACGTTGTTGTGCAGGATGTCGATGCTGCCCCACTGTTCGTAGACGGTTCGCACCGCCGCGACGACGGTCTCCTCGTCGGTGACGTCGGCGGCGAACGCCTCGGCGACGCCGCCCTCCTCGCGGATGTCGGCCACGGTCTGTTCGGCGGCGGCCTTGTCGATGTCCACGCAGAAGACCTTCGCCCCCTCCCGGGCGAACATCATGGCCACGGCCTTGCCGTTGCCGATGGTGCGTCCCGCGGACTGCCCCGCGCCGAAGATGATGGCAACCTTGCCTTCGAGCCGCATGTCCTGCTCCTCCTGGTGATTCGGTGAAAACTGCGAGTGGCGCCGGGGCGGGGTTCTCAGCCCATCAGCGGGGTGCGAAGGTCGACGAAGGTCTGGTCGGTCGAGACGTCGACCACCACCAGGGCGGGCCGCCCGGCGGCGACGGCCTCGGAGACCGCGGGGGCGAGTTCCGAGGGGTGGCCGACCCGGAACGCGGTGAACCCGGCGGCCTGCCCGATGCCCGCGTAGTCGAAGCCGCGCAGGCTCGACTTGTACTCCAGTTCGCCGCGGGAGCGCTGGCTGTGCTTGACCCAGCCCAGGACGCCGTTGTTGAAGACCACCACGACGATCGGCAGGTCCTCCTCGACGGCCGTCAGCAGCGCGGCGAGCGACATGCTGAAGCCGCCGTCGCCGCAGACCGCCACGACGGTCCGGTCGGGCGAGCCCGCCTTGACGCCGAGCGCGGCGGGCACCGAGTAGCCCATGCCGCCCGCACCGGCCGGCTGGAAGTAGCCGCCGCCCCCGCGGGACTGGAAGTAGCGGCACATCAGCAGCCGGTTCTCCCCGGCGTCACAGCAGATGACGACGTCGTCCGGGAGCGCGGCGCGCAGGTCGGCGATGACGCGCTGCGGGTGCAGCGGCGCGTCCTGGGAGGTGGCGAACGGCATCTGGTCGGCGTCGGCGTACCTGCGGGCGGCGAGTGCCCCGGTCCGTGACTCCGTGGTGCCGGCCGGCACCGGGTCGCCGGCGAGTTCTTCCAGCAGGGATGTCAGGGCGTCGGCGACGTCGGCGATGATCACGTCGTCGGTGGGTGTGGTCCAGCCGGCGTTCAGCTCCTCCACGTCGACGTGGATGACGTGCTGGCGGGCCGGGTCGATGAGGTCCGGGCTCTCCAGGGCGGTGTCGCTGGGGCCGAGCTTGCTGCCGAGCACCAGCACCACGTCGGCGGCGCCGAGCACGTCGTTGGCGAGCGGCACCCCGAAGTTGCCGAACACTCCGGCACAGTTGGGGTGTTCCTCGGGGAAGGTGCCCTTGCCGGTCGCGGTGGTGACCACCGCGGCGCCGGTGGCCTCGGCGGTGCGCAGCAGCAGTTCCTCGGCGCGGGCCGCGCGCACCCCGCCGCCGGACAGCAGCACCGGGGCGGATGCCTCGCGCAGCGCCCGGGCGACCTCGGACATCTCCGGTCGCGCGGCGGGCCGCTTGGTGAGGTATCCGCGGCTGGAGTACAGCCTGGGCACCGATTCGGGGCCGACGTCGCCGACCAGCGCGGCGGAGTGGAACAGCACCGCGACCGGACCGGGCTGGCCGGCGGTGGCGTGCTTGACCGCCAGTTGCACGCTCTGCACCGCGGAGACCGGGTCGTGCGCCTCCAGGACGAGCTTGGTGATCCCCTTGAACGCCAGCCGCGCGTCCCAGCTGCCGTACTCGCCGGTGCCGGACTGGTAGGGGGCGTGCTGGGAGAAGGGCGCGCCGTCGCTGAGGTCGCCGAGCAGCACCATGGGGGTGCCGTTGAACAGCGCCTCCAGGGTGCCGACCACGCCTTGGCCCATCAGCCAGCTGCCCTGGGCCATGGCCACCGCGACCTTGCCGGTCGAGCGGGCGTACGCCTCGGCCGCGGAGGTCGCGTAGGCCTCGTTGCGCACCAGGATCGAGCGGATGGTGTCGGTGTGCTTGGCCAGCGCGCTGTGGATGCGCCCGGTGTTGCCGCCGGACATGCCGAACACGGTGTCGACCCCGGCGTCCTCAAGTGCGCGGACGATTGCCTCGGTGACGTGCACCGGTGATGCGACGAGGGGAGACGCTGGCATGGACGGACTCCTTGGAAAGGACGGGGACGAGCGGGTCGGCGGGGTCACGCGGGGGTGTCGGCGGGTTCGGCGAGCGCGTCGAGCAGGGCGTCGACCGCTGCGGCGGCGCTGCCTTCCATGACGAGGTCGCTGTAGCCGCCGTTGTGCGGCGAGAGCACCACGTCGCGCCTGGCGAGCAGGGCGGAGGGCGGCGGCGGTTCGGTGGGGAAGACGTCCAGCGCCGCGGCGGACACCCGGCCGGTGGCGAGTGCCTCGTGGAGGGCGGCCTCGTCGACCACCTCACCGCGGGCGGTGTTGACCAGCACCGTGCCCGGTTTCATCAGGGCGAACTCCCGGGCGCCGATCAGGTGCCGGGTCCGCTCGGTCAGCGGGACGTGCAGGGAGACGAAGTCGCTGACCGCGAGCAGTTCGTCCAGCCCGACGGTGCGCACGCCCTCGTCGGCCGTGGTGCCGCTGCGCCGGTGCACGACCACGTCCATGCCGAAGCCGTGGGCCTTCGGCACCATCAGCCGTGCGATGTCGCCGTAGCCGACCAGGCCCAGGGTGCGGCCGCCGAGGTGGCGGCCGGTGAACCTGGTCCACTCCCCCGCCCGCATCGACGCGTGGGCCTCCGGGATGCGTCTGGCCGCGGCCAGCAGGAGCCCGAAGGCGTACTCGGCGACGGCGGCGGCGTTGAGTCCGGGGAGCGAAGCCACCTTCACTCCCCGTTCCGCGGCCGCCGCCACGTCGATGTTGTCCAGGCCGGTGCCCATCCGCAGCACGTAGCGCAGCCGGGGCGCCCGGTCCAGCAGCCGCCGGTCCACCGGTTGCAGGCCGACGACCAGCGCGTCGATGTCGCGCAGCACGGCGTCCCAGCTCTCCTGGTCGCCGCGCATGGCCTCGTATCCCGGCAGGTCCACCAGGATCTCGACGCCGGCGTCCCGGAGTCTTGCCATGGCCGCGGGGCTGGCGGCGACGATCCGGGACAGCAGCGCGATCCTGCCCGGCCGCCGGGCCGCAGCGCCGCCCACCTCAGGGCGCATTCGGCGGGATGGCGGGCACCTTGATGGGGCCGGAGACGCCGGGGATCTTGAAGTCCGTCGCCTTCTTGCGCACGGCGGCCACCTGCGCGTCCGTCAGCTTGGTTATCGCGTCGTTGCTGTAGATCGAGTCGACGTCCTGCGAGTCGGGACTCTTGCCCAGCAGGCTCTTGAGGTCCTGGCGGAACTCGTCGGAGTTCATCTGCCCGTAGGGGACGCTCGCGTCGGAGCTGTGCAGCAGCTTCTGCCGCAGCTTCAACGGCAGCGTCAGCGAGGAGATCTGCTGGTCGAGCGGTTCACCGGGCTTGGCCAGCGTCGGGAACATCTTGAGCATGATGTACGCGGCGGCGGCCGGGTTGGCCGACACGAAGATGTCGCCCTCGGTGGTGCAGCGGGCGAACGCCTTGAACTTCGCCGGCTCCTTGGTGTACTCGTCCGTGTTGGCGACCGCCAGGATGCCGGAGACCGCCAGGAACGGCGGCTTTCCGTCGACGGTGACGAACCGCAGCTTGATGCCCGCCTGGAGGATGGTGCCGAAGCCGACGTCGTAGTAGAAGAGCGCGTCGATCTTGCCGGAGTCCAGCGCCTGGCCGGAGGCGGCCCCGACACCGGTGGCGATGATCTTCACCTTGCCCGGGTCCACGCCGTTGGCGCTCAGCAGGGCCTTGAGGGTCGCGGCGCTGCTGTCGGACAGCACGTCCACCCCGACGGTCTTGCCCTCCAGCTGGGACAGCGCGGAGATGCTGCTGCCCGGCTTGACCGCGAGCCCGTACTTGAAGGGGTAGTCCAACTCGTAGAAGGCCTTGAGCGGCAGCCCGCCGCCGGAGGTCTTGATGGTGTCGAGCATGTTCAGGTACTGGTCGCTGCCGGGCACCCCGACGTCGACGGCCTTGCGGTGGAAGGCCGCCACCAGCTGGGCGGGGGTGGTGGTGACCTGGGTGGAGAACTTGTAGCCGTAGCGGGCGTAGCAGCCCAGGTACTGTCCGACCGCGTAGTTGGCGCTGAAGACGGTGACCGCCGGGGACGGGATCCCGACCACCAGGGGCTTGAGGTTGGCACCGCCGGAGGCCGGGCCGGTGCCGCCGTCACCACCGCAGCCGGAGGCGATCAGCGCGACGGCCGCGGTGAGCGAGAGCGCCAGCGCCGGGCGGCGAGCTCGTCTTGTACGGCGGCCCTTCGGGGGACCGCCCGTTTCCTTCTCCACGGTGGTGCCTTTCTGGTTCGGTGCGGCTGCTCGGTGCGTCGCAGTGACGGGGGGACGGCTCGGGTCAGCCGTTCGCGTTGGTGGCCCGGAAGTCGTTGTCGGTGGTCTGCTCCCAGAAGACGACCCGGCGGTGCGCGAAGCGCACGACGGTGTTGAGCAGGTAGCCGATGACGGCCAGGATGATCAGGGTGGCGAAGGTCGCCTGGGTGTCGGAGTTGTTCTGGAACTGCGAGATCATCACGCCGATCCCCTTCTGGGATCCGGTCATCTCGGCCAGCACGGCGCCGAGGAAGGCGTAGGTGATGCCGAGTTCCAGGCCGGTGAAGATGAACGGCATGGCGCTGAAGACCCGTACCCGGCGCAGTTGCTGCCAGCGTCCGCCGGACAGCGAGCGCACCAGGTCGATGCGGTCCTGGTCGACCATGACCACCCCCTGGAGGGTGTTGACCAGGACGGGGAAGAAGACGAAGAGCACGACCAGGCTGACCTTGGCGGTGAGGCCGAAGCCGAACCAGGTGGCCAGCACTGGGCCCAGCGCCACCTTCGGCAGGCTCTGGACGGCCACCAGATAGGGGTAGATCAGCCTGCGCACGGTCTCGAACTCACCGGCCGCGATGCCCAGCACCACCCCTGCCGCGCTGCCGATGGCGAACCCCAGCGCGGTCGCCTCCAAGGTGGCGCCGAGCTGGTCCCACAGCCCGCCGGGCAGCGAGGGATCGGCCACCACCAGCGACTTGAACGCCTGCCAGACGGTGGACGGCGGCGGGATGATGTAGCGCGGCGGGGCGTAGATCTGGACCAGCAGTTGCCAGATGACCACGCCGCCGACCAGGGCGACGACCAGGTAGAGCGTGGAGCGCCCGGCCTTCATGGCCTTGCGGCGGCGCCGGGGCGCGGAGCTGCGGGCCGGGGCCCGCCCGCCCGCCGTGGGGTGCTTGGTCGTGGTGGCGCTCACGTCTGGTCCCTTCCGGCGTCGCCTTCGAGGACCCGGCGGATCGTCGCCGACAGTGCGGTGGACTCCTCCGTGCCCTTGTCCAGGCTGCGGGGCCGCCCGGCCCGGACGGTGAACTCGGAGATGATGCGTCCGGGCCGGCGCGACATCACCAGGATCCGGTCGGCGAGGAAGACCGCCTCGCTGATGCTGTGGGTGACGAACACGACGGTCTTGCCGGTCGCCATCCAGATCGCCTGCAACTCGTCCGACATCCGCTCGCGGGTCAGCGCGTCCAGCGCGGCGAACGGCTCGTCCATCAGCAGCAGGTCGGGGTCGTGCAGGAGTGCCCGGGCGATGGAGACCCGCTGCTGCATGCCGCCGGACAGCTGCCTGGGGTACTTGTTCTCGAAGCCGGCCAGGCCGGTCATCTCCAGCAGTTCCATCGCCCGCTCCCGGGCCGCCTCCTTGGGCAGCCCGAGGATCCTGGCGGGCAGCAGCACGTTGTCGACGACCTTGAGCCAGGGCAGCAGGGTCGCGGCCTGCGGCACCAGTCCGACCAGCCGGCTCGCCTCCCCCGCGGGCCGCCCCTGGTAGTCCAGTTCACCGGAGGTCGGCTCGGTCAGCCCGCACAGGATGCGCAGCAGACTGCTCTTGCCGCAGCCCGACGGCCCGAGCAGGGCGATGAACTCGCCCTTCTTGATGGACAGGTCGACGCTGCTCAACGCCTCGACGTAGGTCGCGTCCCGCGACCAGTACTGCAGCGTCAGGTCGCGGACACCGAACTGCTCGTCCGGTGTGTGGGCGACGACGTACGGCGTGACCCCGCCCGCGGCGGGGGTGCCGGTCGTGGTGATCGCAGAGTCTGGACTCATGTCCTCGTCTCGCTCCGGTGGTGATGGGACGGCGGGCGGGAAGGCAGGGGTGCCGGGGTGGTTCACATGTAGCCCTCGGCCCGCAGTTGGACGTAGGCGCCGCCGGCCGCGATGGTCTCCAGCAGCGCGCCGGGCATCGCGCTGCCCTTGGCGGCCCGGCCGGTGGTGGTGTTCTCGAACGCGCCGGTGGAGACGTCCACGTGCACCACGTCGCCGTCCTTGACCATGTCGAGCACGCCGGGCAGTTCGAGTGCGGGCATGGCGTAGCTGACGCAGTTGCGGAAGAAGATCTCGCCGATGGACTCGGCGACGATCGCCGCGATGCCCAGCCGGGTGAGCAGGGTGACGGCCGGCCGGCTGGAGCCGGTGCCGAAGTTGCGGCCGGCGATGAGCACGTCGCCCTTGCCGACCTGGTCGGCCGCCCAGCCGGGGCGGATGGTGTTGAGGACCAGTGCCTCCTGGTCCTTGGGGGCCAGGTCGTAGCCGGCCCGCGGCATGATCGCGTCGGTGTTGATGTAGTCGTTGGGGAAGACCCAGGCCCGGCCGGTGATGTCGGACACGTTGACGGCGGTGTTCACCGGGTCACCTCCGCGGCTTCCAGGTACGGCATCGGGTCGGTGATGTGCCCGGCGAGGGCCGAGGCGGCGACGGTCGCGGAGGAGCCCATGTAGATACGGGCCTCCGGGCTGCCCATCCGGCCCCGGAAGTTGCGGGTGCTGGAGGTGATGCAGGTTTCGCCCGGGCCCAGGACTCCCATGTGCCCGCCGGAGCAGGCACCGCAGGTGGAGTTGGTGACGATGGCGCCGGCCTCGACCAGGGTGGCGACGTAGCCGGCCTTGACCGCTTCGAGGTAGATCGACTGCGAGGCGGGGGTGACCAGGAAGCGCACGTGGTCGGCGATCCGGCGGCCCTTGACGATCCCCGCGGCGATCCGCAGGTCGGACAGCTTGCCGTTGGCGCACGAGCCCACGAAGGCCTGGTCGATCCTGATCTCCTCCTCGCCGACCTCGGTGACCGCCTTGACGTTCTTGTTGATGGCGTCCGGCAGGGCGACCGAGGGCCGTACCTGGGTGAGGTCGACGGTGTGGACCGCGTCGTACTCGGCGTCCGGGTCGGAGAAGACCGGCTCGTAGGGCCGGTCGGTGACGCCGGAGACGTAGTCGAGGATGAGCTGGTCGGCGGGCATCATGACGAAGTTGGCGTTCAGCTCGGTGCACATCGTCGACAGGGTCGCCCGGTCGTCCAGGGACAGCGAGGACAGCCCCGGGCCCTCGAACTCGACGTCGTGGCCCTCCTGGCTGCCGAAGTTCTGGGCGATGTAGAGGAACAGGTCCTTGCCGAAGGTGCCCGGCGGCAGGGCGCCCTCCAGCCGGAACTTCACCGTCGGGGAGACCTTGTACCAGGTTCTGCCGGTGCACACGAGCTGCACGATGTCGGCCATGCCCAGTCCGCGGGCCGCGGAGTTGAGGACGCCGGCGGCGCTGGTGTGCGAGTCGTTGCAGGCGATCAGGTTGCCGGGCAGTGCCAGGCGCTGCTCCAGGATGATCTGGTGCTCGATGCCGCCGCGGCCGATGTCCGCGAAGTACTTCAGCCCCAGCCGCTCGCAGTGCTCGCGGGCCCGCCGGTGGGCGGTGGCGGACTTGACGTTGGGCGCGGGGACCGCGTGGTCGAGCAGCACCGCCACCCGTTCCGGGTGCGCCACCTTGATCAGGTCGTCCGGCAGCCGCTCGGCGGCGCGGTAGAAGACGCTGTCGGCCATCACGACGAGATCGACCTCGGTCACGACCATCTGGCCCGGCGTGATCGTCTTCTCGCCGCTGTGCGCCGCCAGCACCTTGTGCGCCATGGTCATTCCCATAGATGAACCTCTCGAATAGCCCGAAATGACAGCCGGATGTCGTGGAGGGAGGGCGGAGCCGACCGGGGAGCGTCCCGGTGCGCGGGGTGGGGACCGATGTCCGGGAGGGGGTCTCCCTCAAGGCGGATGGTCCGGCATGGAATTCGATCTGCGAACCGGATTCCATATCTCGTGTCTGGTACGCTAAGGGGGAATCCACAGGCCGTCAAGACTGAACGACCACCATCGACATGAGTCAGAAATACCGCCGTAACCACTCAAAGGCCACGCGGGCCGCGACCGCCCCGGCGGAAGCGGGGTCCCCGAGGGCATCGGCATCGGGGGAACGGCCCTAGCATTTCCCGTGGTCCCCGCGTTCGGCCGACAAATCAGCGGTGTGGAGCGCGGACTCGACAACGATCAACGGCACACGGCGTCCGGCAACAGCGACGAGGCCCGGTGACAACGAAGGAGCGACGAACCCCATGGCAGCTATGGCGGTGCAGCCGGTCGGCAGTCGGCCCCAGAGCCTGACGGAGATCGTCTTCGACCGGATCCGCGATGCGATCACCAGTCAGACCCTGACCCCCGGCACCCGGGTCAGCGAGTCGATGCTGAGCGAGATGCTGAACGTCAGCAAGACCCCGGTACGCGAGGCGCTGCTGCGGCTGTGTCATGTCGGCCTGGTGGAGCCCACCACCCGCGGCCTGCGGGTGGTGCTGCCCAACAGCGAGATCATCCGGGACGCCTACGAGCTGCGCAGCAGCCTGGAGGCCGGCGCCGCGCGCACCGCGGCGGAGCGCGCGGGCCGCGAGCACCGCAAGTCGATCGTCGAGGCCGCCCGGCTGTCGCTGGAGAACGCGCAGGCCGGCGACGCCGAGGGCTTCCGGCAGTGGGACACCAACTTCCACGCCGTGGTGGCCGAGGCGACCGGCAACAAGCTGCTGGCCAAGGCGATCACCGACTCGCTGGTGCTGGCCTTCACCCTGCGCTCCAGGGACGTGCCCACGCCCGACGACTCGGTGCACTGTGGCCGTCAGCACGTGGAGGTCGCCAAGGCGATCGAGGCGGGCTACGCCGAGCTCGCGGCCCAGTTGATGTTCGACCACATCACGGAGGTCATGTCCTTCGTGCTGGCGGCCGCGAGCAGTTGACCGGTTCCGGCCGCCGGACGGCCGGGACGGCGCCACCCGCCGTGCGGGGCGGATGACGCCGTCGTTCAGCGGCCCGCGGGCTCACTCAGCCGGGCCAGCTCCTGCTCGGTCAACTCCAGGTCCACCGCCGCGACGGCGTCCTGGAGATGACCCTGTTTGGTCGCGCCGATGATCGGCGCCGAGACCACCGGATTGGCCAGCACCCAGGCCAGCGCCACCTGGGCCCGGGAGACCCCGCGCCCGGCGGCGACCTCGCCGACCCGGTCGATGACGTCCTTGTCGACCTGCGGGTAGAGCCGTTTGCCCAGGGCGTCGTTCTCACTGCGGACGGTGGTCTCGCCCCACTCGCGGGTGAGCCGGCCGCGGGCCAGCGGGCTCCACGGGATCACCCCGACCCCCTGGTCGGCGCAGAGCGGCAGCATCTCGCGCTCCTCGCCCCGGTCGAGCAGGTTGTAGTGGTCCTGCATGGTGACGAACCGCGTCCAGCCGTGGCGCTCCGCCAGGTGAAGCGTCTTGCTGAACTGCCAGGCCCGCATGGAGGACGCCCCGATGTAGCGGGCCTTGCCCGCCTTGACCACGTCGTGCATCGCCTCCAGGGTCTCCTCGATCGGCGTCGTGTCGTCCCAGCGGTGGATCTGGTAGAGGTCGACGTAGTCGGTGCCCAGGCGGCGCAGGCTGTGGTCGATCTCGCTGAGGATCGCCTTGCGCGACAGTCCGGCGCCGTTGGGCCCGGGCCGCATCCGGTTGTGCACCTTGGTGGCGATCACCACCTCGTCGCGGTCGGCGAAGTCGCGCAGTGCGCGGCCGAGTATCTCCTCGCTGGTGCCGTCGGAGTAGCCGTTGGCGGTGTCGAAGAAGTTGACGCCCGCGTCGAGCGCCGCCTTGATCAGCGGCCGGCTCGCCTCCTCGTCCAGGGTCCAGATGTGGTTGCCCCGGTTCGGCAGGCCGTAGCTCATGCCGCCCAGGCAGATCCGGGACACCTCCAGTCCGGTGGTGCCGAGCTTGGTGTACCGCATGACGCTTCTCCTCAGGATGGGGTGGGGCCGGTCGTCACGCCGAGGTGCCCGGCGGCGAGGCTGATCTCGGCGACGTGCAGCCCGTCCTCGAAGACCCGGCCGGGGAACCGGTCCCACAGCCCCTGGTCGTGGAAGGGCAGGATCCGGCGCGGATCGCGGTGCACCTCGGCGAGCATCCCGTCCGCCACGCGCAGCCAGCGCTCCTGGCTGCCGGCCGAGGAACCGATCGGGACCAGCACGCCGTCGCCGCCGACACCGGTGAGGTTCTCCTGGACGTAGACGTTGTCGCCGGGGAAGATCCAGCGTCCGTCGGCGTCGTTGTCCACCACGACGTACTGCGAGCCGGCGGTGTGGGTGTCGAAGGCGGGCCGCAACCGCAGCCCGCCGAAGACCTCGTGGTCCCCCTCGACACAGGTCAGCAGCGATCGGGCGCGGCGCTCCTCCAGCACGGCGGCCAGGCCGGGGTCGGTGGCCTTGCGCAGGAAGCCGAACCGCTCGGGGAGTTCCCGCAGGGCCGCGAGCGAGTCGGCCTCGCGCCGCTGGAGGTGGACGTGTGCTCGCGGGAAGCCGTCGAGGCCTCCGGCGTGGTCGAAGTGCCGGTGGGTGAGCAGGACGGTGTCGACGCTGTCTGCCGCCACCCCGATTCGGGCCAGCGCCCGCACCGGGGTGCACCAGGCGGTGTCGCGGTACTTCGCGCTCAGCCGTTCCTGGTTGGCGCGGTCGCCGAACCCGGTGTCGACCAGCACGGTGTGCCGCGCCGAGCGCAGCAGGCCGAAGCAGTACGGCACGGTGCGCGGCGGGTCGCCGTGCCGGCCGTACAGCAGGTCGGCGGCCGGGTGGCCGCCGGCCACCCCGTACTGCACCACCCAGATCGAGTGGGCGCTCATCGCCTGCCCGCCGTCACGGTCAGCCGCCCGTCGCGATGACGGTGGTCTTGACCTGGGTGTAGTCGTGCAACGCCTCGAAGCCCTTCTCCCGCCCCAGGCCGCTGCCGTGGTAGCCGCCGAACGGCGTCTCCACCCCGCCCTTGCCGCCGTTGACGAAGACCTGGCCGGCGTGGATCCGGGCGGCCATCCGCAGCGCCCGGGCGGAGTCGCGGGTCCATACGCTCGCGATCAGCCCGTAGTCGCTGTCGTTGGCGAGGGCGAGGGCGTGCTCCTCGTCGTCGAAGGGGGTGATGGTCACCACCGGGCCGAAGATCTCCTCCCGGAAGATCCGCATGTCGGGCCGCACGTCCGCGTAGGCGGTGGCCCGCACGTACCGTCCGCGGGCGAGTTCGCCGTCCGTGGCGGCCGAGCCGCCGACGACCAGGCGGGCGCCTTCGCCGGCTGCGATGTCGAAGTAGGACAGCACCTTGTCGAACTGGGCCTGGGTGGTCATCGGTTGCAGCCCCTCGCCGGGAGTGACCCGGGCCAGCCGCCAGCGCATCTCCTCGACGACCTCGTCGTGGACGGAACGTTCCACCAGCAGTCGGGACAGCGCCGAGCAGACCTGGCCGCCGTTGCGGCTGAAGGCGGTGGCCGCCGCGGCGGCGGCGGGCAGGTCGGCGTCGGCGAAGATGATGTTGGGTGACTTGCCGCCGAGTTCCAGGGTGACCGGGACGAGGTTGGCTGCCGCGGCGACCGCCACCGCCCGCCCGGTGGCGACCGAGCCGGTGAACACCACCTTGCGCACGACCGGGTGGGCCACCAGGGCGGCTCCGGCCTGCGGTCCTGTGCCGGTGACCACGTTGAGCACCCCGGGCGGCAGTCCGGTGCGGCCGGCGAGTTCGGCCAGCATGACGGTGGTGGCCGAGGTGAACTCCGACGGCTTGACGACCACCGTGTTGCCGACCGCGAGCGCCGGGGCGATGCCGCGGACCGCCTGCTGCAACGGGCTGTTCCACGGGGTGATCATGGCGACGACGCCGTGCGGCTCACGTCGGGTGAACGCGTGCTGCCCGGCGCCCAGGCCGATGGTCTCGCCGAACAGGGCCCGCACGATGCCCGCGTAGTACTCCAGGTACTCCACCGCGTCGGCCAGTCCGCGCCGCATGTCGGAGTCGAGCTTGCCGGTCTCGGAGCACTCGGCGGCGATGAACTCCTCGCCGCTCTCGCGCAGGGCCCGGCTGAGCGCCCGCAGGTGGGCGCCGCGGGCGGCGGGGGTCAGATCGGCCCAGGCCCGCTGCGCGGCCGCGGCGTCGCGCACCGCCTCGTCGACGTCCCCTTCGGTGCCGAGCGCGACGGTGGAGACCGGCTCGCCGGTGGCGGGGTCGCGGACCTCGAAGCGGGGGCCGTCGACGACCGGTCTGGGCCCACCGCCGATCCAGTGACCGGTGAAGCGCATGACCAGATCCTCTCCAGGAGACCGGGACGGCCGTCCCGGCCCGGGTGCTGACTGCGTACTCAGTGCTCCGCCTCGGCGGTGGCCGCGCCGATGCCGGCCATGACCTCACCGCGGACGATCTCCCAGACCTTGTCCACCAGGGCGAGGAACTCCGGGGACCGCCGCATCCGGGCACCGCGGGGGCGCTCCAGCGGGATGTCGATGACGGCCCGCACGGTGCTGCCGGGACCCCGCGAGAGGATCACCACGGTGTCGCCGACCAGCACGGCCTCGTCTATCTGGTGGGTGACGAACACCCCGGAGAACGAGCCGCTCTCCAGCAGTCCGAGCACCTCGTCCTGGAGGATCTCCCGCATCTGGGCGTCGACGGCCGCGAACGGCTCGTCCAGCAGCAGCAGTTCGGGCTCCACCACCAGGGCGCGGGCCACGTTCACCCGCTGCTGCATGCCACCGGACAGATGGTCGGGGTAGTGCTCGGAGAAGGCCGCGAGGCCGACCCGCTCCAGTACCCGGGCGGCGCGGTCGCGGGCCTCGGCCCGCTTGACCCCGCGCAGCACCAGGGGGTAGGCGACGTTGTCCAGCGCGGTGCGCCACGGCAGCAGCGCCGCCTTCTGGAAGACCACCGCCCGGTCCTTGCCGGGCTTGCGCACCTGCTTGCCGGCCACCGAGACGCTGCCGCCGGTGTAGGGCACCAGGCCGGCCACCGAGCCGAGCAGGGTCGACTTGCCGCAGCCGCTGGGGCCGATGACCGAGACGATCCCGCGCTGCGGCACCTCGAAGCTGACGTCACGCACCGCGCAGAACGGCTGCCCGCTGACCGGGTGCCGGTAGTCGATACGCAGGTTGCGCACCGACAGCTTCGCCTCCTCGGACGTGCCGGGACCGTCGGCGATCACCCGGTTCATCCCACCCTCCACTTGTTGAAGTGCCGTTCGACCGCCTTGAGCACCACGGTCAGCACGACGGACGCGACCGCGATGATCAGCAGTCCGACAAACAGCAGGTCGATGTTGAAGTTGTTGGCCGCCTGCGACACCAGGTATCCGATGCCGGCCGAGGAGGCGATGAACTCGCCGACCACCACGCCGATCAGCGCGGTGGCCATGCCCAACCGCACGCCGGTCACGATCGAGGGGACCGCGCCGGGCAGCAGTATGGTGCGCCAGATCTGCGAGCGGCTGGCGTTGCAGGAGCGGGCCAGGTTCAGCAGCGAGCGGTCGACGTTCTTCACCCCGGTCAGCGTGGAGACCAGGATCGGGAAGAGCGAGGCCACGAAGACGACCACCACCTTCGAGGCGATGCCGATGCCGAACCAGAGCACGATGATCGGTGCCAGGGCCACCAGCGGCAGCGAGTAGAAGATGTTGAGCGCCAGGTTCAGCGTCTCCTCCAGCAGGGAGTACCAGCCCATCAGCAGGCCGAGTCCCACGCCGACCACGATCGCCATGAGCAGGCCGGTCGCGAACTCCTCTCCGGAGACCCGCATGTCGGTCAGCCCCTCGGCGGAGGGGATGAAGTGGTAGGCGGAGATGAGCACGGCCTTGGGCGAGCTGGTGTAGAGCGGGTTGAACCACTTCAGCGCGGCGGAGACCTGCCACATCGCGAGCACCAGCAGGACGAACCCGGTCGACAGCGCCGGGGAGCGCCACTTGCGCAGCGGGAACCGGGGGCCGGCGGCCGGCTCCGCCTCGTCCGCTGCGGTGTCCGGTACGGCGGAGGGGGGCGAGGGGCTCAGCGCGGTCGGCCTCACCGGGACCACCTTTCGGGGGATGGGATCGGACAACGGTTCACGATCCGCTGGCGGCGTTGACGAAGGAGTTGTCGACCGACTTGTCGAAGGTCGCCGACGCGACGTCGGGGAAGCCGACCGCCAGGGCCTTCCTGATGGTGGTGAAGTCCGCGTTGCTGATGGCGAAGATGCCGTCCAGCGGTGCCTGGTCGGTGACCCACTTGGTGGCGACCGGCTGGGAGATCTTCGCCGCGGTGGCCAGGTAGCCCGCCGTCTCGCTCAGGTGGGACTTCACCAGCTTGGACGCCTCCTGCCACGCCTGGATGAACTTCACCAGGGCGTCCTTGTGCGAGGCGGCCCAGCTGGAGTTGGCGGTGGCCACGTTGGCGGTCAGGATGCCCAGGTTGGTCTGGTCGACGCGGACCAGGGTGTGCAGCTTGGGGTTGCCGGCCTTGGCGGTCTCGATGAACGGGTGCGCCGCGAAGCCGCCCTGGGTACGGCCGCTGATCAAGGCGGTGATCGTCGCCGGGAAGCTGCCGGAGGTGTAGACGATCTTGTAGTCGCCGGGGAACTTCAGCCCGTTCTCCTGCATGTACAACTGCTCGCCCGCGCCCAGCAGGGAACCGGGTGAGGAGGCTCCGAGGGTCTGGCCCTTGAGGTCGGCGACCGTCTTGATCTGCGGCTGGACGAGGAAGTCCATCCGCACCCTGCCCATGCTGCCGATCAGCCGTTCGGGGGCGCCCTTCTTGGCGGCCTCGATGCTGGCGGCGCCGCCGAGGGCGATGTCGGCCTGGCCCGCGCCGAGCGACCCGAACTGCGCGGAGCTGGTGACCGTCTCCATGTTGATCTTCAGGCCGTACTTCTTCCACAGGTTCGTGGCGTTGGCGTACACCAGCGGGACCTCGTCACCGACGATCAGCGTGTTGCTGACGTTGATGGTGGTCAGTCCGCCGGAGTGGCCGTCGGTGGTGGCCGCGGCCTTGGTGTCGGACGAGCAGCCGCTCGCGGCGGCCAGCGCCGCGACCACAAGTCCGAGGGCCACGACCGTCCGGCCACGGACGCGCCGTGAGCCGGTGCCGGTGGCATTTCTGCGAGCGCCCGTCAGGTAGTTGGTCACGAGCGGATCCCTTCATCGGAACTCTGATCGCGGAATGTGGCGTACCGTATCTGAGATCTAAGACACGGTCAAGACATCTGTTTGAAACAGTAAAGTCCGTTATGCGATGTACGCACGGCGGTAGTTGACCACGGCCGGAAAACCGCCGGAAACAACGGTCGGAGCGGGCTCAGCTCGGACTGAAGCGGTACAGCCGGGTGCCGTCCTCGGCGGTCTCCCAGGCGAGCGTCACGGCCTGTCCGATGCGCACCCGCCCGGGCTCGCAGCCGACGACGTTGGTCAGCACCCGCGGCCCCTCGGCCAGTTCGACGTAGGCCAAGACATAGGGCACCGCGCCCGCGTACCGGCCGTGGGCCTTGCGGACGACGGTGAAGGAGTAGACGGTGCCCGCCCCGCTCGCCGGCCGCCAGGTGACCTCCGCGCAGCCGCAGTGCGGGCAGAACGACCGGGGGTACCAGATCACCTCGCCGCACCGGTCGCACCAGGGCAGCAGCAGGACACCGCGCCGGGTGGCCTCCCGGAACGGCGCGGTGCCCGGGTCGTCGTCGGGCACTTCGACGGGAAGAGCGGCCATCACGCCTCCGTCCGGCCGAGCACGAGGGTGGCGGCGGCGCTGCGGGTGCCCAGCCGGCCACCGGTGCCGTGCACCAGGGCCAGTTCGCACCCGGGGACCTGCACCGCCGGGTGCGCCTCGCCGCGCAGTTGGCGAACCGCCTCGATGATCTTGGGCATGCCGCCCCGGTTGCCGGGATGGTTGTTGCACAGGCCGCCGCCGTCGGTGTTCAACGGGAGCCGGCCGAAGGGCGCGCGCAGGGCGCCGTCCCTGACGAACCGCCCGCCGCGGCCCTTCTCGCAGAACCCCAGGTCCTCCAGGGTCAGCAGCACGGTGATGGTGAACGAGTCGTACACCGAGGCGTAGTCGATGTCGGCCGGGGTGACGCCCGCCTCGGCGAAGGCGGCGGGCCCCGAGCGCAGCGCGCCGGTGCGGGTCAGGTCGGCCCGGCCGTGGTGCTGGTGGGAGGGTGCCTCACCCTGGCCGAGCACCGTCACCAGCGGCCGGCGCAGTTCGCGGGCCACTTCGGGCGCGGCCAGCACCACCGCTCCCCCGCCGTCGGTCACCACGCAGCAGTCCAGCCGGTGCAGCGGATCGCTGATCATGGGTGAGTCCAGCACCTCCTGGACGGTCACCGCCTTGGGCAGGAACGCGTTGGGGTTGTGGCGGGCGTGCCGGGAGGCGGCGACCTTGACCTCGGCCAGTTCCTCGCCGGTGGTGCCGAACTCGTAGCTGTGCCGCATCGCCACCAGGCCGTAGTTGTGCGCCGTGGCGGTGATGCCCCACACGTCCTCGAACGCGGCGGCCGGTCCCGGTGCCCGGCTCCGCGCGGCCGGCGGGGCACTGCGCGGTCGGCCGGCCATCGTGCACAGCGCGATCCGGCAACGCCCCGCCGCGATGGCGGTCGCCGCGTGGCCGACGTGCGAGAGGTAGGAGGAGCCGCCGGTCTCGGTGGAGTCGACGTGCCGGTAGCGCACTCCGAGGTACTCGGCCATGCCGAGGGCCCCGCCGGGCGCGGTCGCGTCACAGAAGTAGCCGTCCACGTCGGACATCTCCAGCCCGGCGTCGGCGAGCGCGCCGCGAGCCACCTCGGCGTGGATCTCGGCGACCGAGCGGTCCGGGATCACCCGTGCGGGGTGCTCCCAGGCACCGACGAGCACGGCGCCGCCGTGCCCGCGCCTCATCGCCGGCCACCCGCCCCGGGCAGCGGCGCGGGTCCGCGCAACTCCCTGATCCAGCCCTCGAACCGGTCCACGAAGTCGGGCATCTCCTCCATGGGGTAGTGCCCGATGCCCTCGATCAGGGCGGTACGGGCGCCGGGGATCCGGGCGGCGGTCTCGCGCACCCGCTCGTACGGCACGCCGAAGTCGTCCTCGCCGACGACGAGATAGGTCGGGCAGTCGATGTCGCCGAGCCGGTCCCAGATGTCCTGCCGCGACCAGCCGGTCTGGTCGCTGACGGTGATGTGCCAGTCCTCCCGGCAGTGCATCAGCGCGATCATCTCGACCACGTCGGGTGGCACGGAACGCCCGCACAGCGCGGCGTGCCCGTAGTAGGAGCGGTCGCGGTTGCTCGGTGAGCTGGAGTCCTCCAGGCCCCAGGGCCGCGCCGAGCGCCCCTGGCCGCCGCGCTGTCCGTAGGCGGCCATCGCCACGACGCCGGCCAGGTCCTTGGAGGCCTTGACCGCCATGTCCAGCACGATCTTGCCGCCGATCGAGCAGCCCAGCAGATACGGCCGCTCCACGCCCATCTGCTCCAGCAGCCGCAGACACCAGTCGCCGTACCACGACAGGTCGTTGACCGGTCCGTGCGCCGCCGGCTCGGAGCGCCCGTGGCCGGGCAGGTCGACGATGACGACCTGGTGTCCGAGCCGGGCCAGGCCCCGGCTGACGTTGCGGAACTGCACGCCGCTCTGGCCCGCGGTGTGCACGCACAGCAGGGGTTCGCCCTCCCCCTCCACTTCGACGAAGGCCAGCCTGCCGTCGAGTTCGAGGTATTCGGCCCTACGCATGGTCGGCATCCGCCACCAGACTCCTTACCCGGCTCACGAGGATGCGGACGGCCTTCGTCATCCGCAGGTACTGGAAACCGCTGCCCTTGATCCGGAACGCGCCGCGGGCGGCCAGCCGTACGTAGTCGTCGTGGGGGCCGGTGAACAGCCGCACCCAGGTCAGCTCGTCGGCCGTGATGGTGAAGGTGGCGCCCTGAAGGCTCTTGGCGCCGACCTCGATCACCGACCCCTTGTAGATGCGGAAGTCGACGTCGTCCGTGCCGATGGTGAGTCCGATGGAGCCGTCGAAGGTTGCCGTGGCCGCGGCGAACTCCTGGTCGGCGTCGAGCACCGCGCCGACCCGCCGGGCCCAGTCCCGGGAGCCGAAGTCGGTGGCCACCCGGGTTTCCGCTTCGCTCTCCCCGGTCCCCGCCACCCGCCAGACCGCCTGGGCACGCTGCCCCGCCTTGCCGGCGGCGTCCAGCAGCCGGACGTCCTGGTGGACGGTGCCGGTGCCCGAGCCGTCCACCCGGCGGCGGGTGACGGTGGCCTCGGCCCGGTCGGCGGTCACGGGCGCTCCGGCGGACCAGCTCAGGTCCACCAGTTGCGCTCCGGAGCACGGGCGGAATCCCTCCACCAGCGCGAGGAACCCCCGCACCCCGGGCTCCTGGGCGCTGACCGGGTCGGCATGTGCGGTCAGGCCGACGCGCACCCGGCCGAAGGGGACCTCGGCGCTCATGACCGCCCTCCCGCGTCGGTGGCGGCGTCCTGGCCGGTCAGGCCCAGCTCGGCCAGGATCTCCTCGGTGTGCTGCCCGGCCGCGGGCGGCGAGGCGCTGTAGACCGACTCGGCCACCGGCAGCGGTGAGGCCGCGACATGGGTGGTCAGCCCGCCGTGCAGCGGCAGTTCACGCACCATGCGGTGCCCCGCGACATGCGGGTCGGCGGCCAGCCGCTCGATGTCGAAGATCGGGCTGGCCGGCACCCCGGCCTCGGTCATGATCGCGACCGCGTCGTCCACGGCCCGGGTACGGGTCCACGCCTCGATGACGGCGTCCAGCCGCGCCCGGTCGGCCATCCGGCGGTCCACCGAGCCCGGCTGGGCCGAATAGTGCTCCAGCAGGCCCGGGTCGCCGACCACCCGGGCGACGCCCTCCCACATCCGCGCGGACAGCGGCGCCAGGTAGACGTAGCCGTCCTTCGCCTCGTAGGTGCCCGCGTAGCTGCGCCGGACGCTGCCGCCGGTGCGTTTGGGGCTGATGCCGAGGTCGAGCACCTCGGAGAGCGACGCCCCGAGGAAGGACATCATGCTGTCCAGCATGCTCAGGTCGGTGAACGAGCCCTCGCCGGTCACGTCCCGGCGCTTGAGCCCGAACATCACCGCGAGTGCCGCGTACATCGCGGTCACGTGGTCGGGTACGAACATTCCCGCCAGCGACGGCGCGCCGTCCGGCTCCCCGGTCAGGTGCATCAGCCCCGACATCGCCTGGATGATCCCGTCGAAGGCCGGCTTGTCCGCGTACGGGCTCTGCGCGCCGAAGCCGGAGGCGTGCACGTAGACCAGGCGCGGGTTGACCTCGTGCAACTGCCGGTATCCGAAACCGAGCCGGTCGGGCACCCCCACCGCGAAGTTGGTGACCAGCGCGTCGGCCGTGCCGGCCAGCGCGTGCAGGGTGCGGCGGCCTTCCGGTGACTTCAGGTCCACGCCGATGCTGCGCTTGGCGCGGTTGAGCATGTTGAAGTAGCCGCCCGGATTGGTCTTGGGGTCGGAGTTGCGGCGCGCCCCGCCGCCGGGTGGCTCGACCTTGATCACGTCGGCACCCTGATCGGCCAGGATCTGGGTGCAGAACGGGGCGGCTATGTAGTGCCCCAGTTCGAGCACCCGAACGCCGTCGAGCGGACCTGGTCCCTCCATCACTCTTCCTCTCGTCCCGCCGGTGTAGTGGCCGGCCGTGTGCGGCGGGCCTCGTTCGTCACGGCCATCCGTTCCTCGCACCAGTCCAGAAAGCTCTCGCCGGTGCCGTCGTACCGCTGGTACCTGCGCAGCCAGCCGGTCCCCTGCTCGACCACGGCGCGCGGCGCCGAGGCGATCCGCCCGGCCAGCCGCCCGGCGGTGGCCAGCGCGGTGCCCGCCGGGCAGACCTCGGTGACCAGTCCCGCGGCCAGCGCCTCGGCGGCGTCGAACCTGCGCCCGGACAGCGCCCACTCCAGGACCACGTGGGGTGCCACCCGGTCCGTCAGGTAGGGAGCGACGGCGTACGGGAAGAAGCCCATGGCCGCCTCCGGCAGCGCGAAGCGCGACCCGTCGCCGGCGACCGCGTAGGAGCAGGCCCCGGCGATGGCGAGGCCGAGGCCGACCGCCCAGCCGTCCACCACCGCGACGACCGGCACCGGACAGTCGCGGATCGCCCGCAGCATCAGGGCGCGCTCACCGCGCCGGCCCGGTGGCCGGGGCTCCGCGGCGGGCGCCTCGCGCAGGTCAGCGCCGGAGGACAGGTCCCCGCCCCGGCCGTGCAGGACGACGGCGCGGCAGTCCTGGCGGCGGCCCAGTTCCTCCAGGGCCGCGGTCAGCAGTTCGGCCGTCGCGGAGTCGACGGCGTTCTTCCTCGCGGGCCGGTTGAGTTCCACCCGGGCGATTCCGGCGGCGATGGTGAGTTCGACGGCGGATGCTTCGGGCGTCACCGCGGCCCCGTCCCGGCCGGGCAATTCCGGCCGTCCGATCCGGCGTACCGGATATGACATCTGATGGTCTGTCATGGCGCGCCAGCCACGGCGATCTCGTCGAGGACCGGCAGCAGATAGGGCATGAGGGCGTCGTGGTCCTCCGACATCGGGAAGTGACCGAGGCCCTTCATGATCTGCAACCGTGCGCCGGGGATGGCCGCCGCCGCCCGCTGCGAGATGGGCACCATGGTCGGGTCGTACTCGCCGGTGAGCAGGTGCACCGCGCACCGCGTGGTGTCGATCAGCTGGGCCTCGTCGCGCAGGTCGTGGTCGACCGCGTGGAAGTACAGGTCGCCGGCGAACACCCCGGGGGCGCCCTGCGCGTAGCCGAGCATCGTCTCCTGGCGGAACTCCTGCGGCGCGGTCGGCGACATCATGGCCATCTGCCGGGCGGCGTGCAGCGCGGGATCCGCCAGCCGTTCCAGGGTGCGGAAGCGCTCGATCCGGGCGGCGCCCTCCGGGGTGAGGCCGCCGGAGCTGCGCAGTCCGCCCTGAAGGGAGATCACCGCCCGGAAGCGCTCGGGGTGGTGGCGGGCCAGGTCCAGCGCCAGCATGCCGCCGATCGAGGAGCCCATGAAGACCGGTGCGGCCAGGCCGAGCGCGTCGCCGAGCGCCAGCGGCACCGCCATCGCGGACTCGGTGGTCAGCCGGTACTCCCGGGTCCACCACGCGGTGCCCGCCGGGGGCAGCGACCTGCCGTGGAAGGGCATGTCGTAGGCGATGACCCGGTAGCGGCCGGTCACCCGCTCGTCCTCCAGCAGATGGCGCCACTGCCGCCCGTCCGCGCCGGCGGTGTGGGCGCACAGCAGCGGGATCCCGCTGCCGGCCTCCTCGTAGTGGACCCGGTGGTCGAGTCCCCCGATGTCGAGATGGACATAGCGGCCGACCGCCTGGTCGTGCCGGCCGTGCGCGGGTTCGACCGGCCGGGGCGACGGTGTGGGATCGGTGCCGGCCCGCGCGTGGCGCAGCAACTCGCCGAACCGGCGGACCGCGTTGTGCCGCCTGGCCAGGCCGATGACCGGGGCGAGGTCGAACCGGCCGGCCCGGGCGGCGCTGAAGACGTCGGTGAACCCCGGTGCCGGTACCGGCGCGAGCAGCTCCTCCCAGGCCGCCGCCGTCCCGCTGATGACGATGTCGTCGGCGGTCGGGGTGGTGGCAGGCGCCGCGTCCCCGGCCGTGACCGGCCCGGCGAAGGCACCGGCGGTGACGGTGATCCGCTGGGCCCGGCCGTCGCGGACCAGGGTGAGCGTCCCGGTCCAGTCCGCGGCCTGGAGACGGAGTTCGCCGTCGGTGGCGGCGAATCCCACCGCGCGGGTGATCGTTTCCTCGTCCATGCCCACTCCCCTAGCCGCGCCGGGCCAGGACCGGGTTGGTCAGCACCCCGACGCCGGGGATCCGGCATTCCGCCAGGTCACCGCCCTCGACGACGACCGCGCCCGGGGTGCCGGAGGAGATGATGTCACCGGGGTGAAGCGGCATCACCTGGCTGTGGAAGCTGATCAGGTGGGCCGGGGCGAAGATCATGTGGTCCACCGTGTTCGCCCGGTGCACCGAGCCGTTGACCACGGTGGACACCTCGACCTGGCCCAGGCCGCCGAAGGCGCCGATCACCTCGCCGATCGGGGTGATGCCGGGGCCGAAGGAGAAGAACCCGGGGAAGTTCTTGGACCGGGTCAGGAAGCGCGGGTTGCGCTGGAGGATGTCCTCGGCGGTCTGGTCCAGCACCGGGCAGACGCCCCACAGCTGGTCCAGGGCGTCGGCTTCCGGCACGTCGCGGCACTCCCGGCCGACGACCAGCCCGAGTTCGGCCTCGGCGGTGACCCGCTCGCTCTGCCAGGGCAGCGGGATCGGATCGCCCGGGCCGATGATCGTATGGTCCGCCTTGATGAAGGACGCGGGCTCGTCGGGATATCCGGCGGTCAGGTCGTCGGCGTGCTCGCGGTAGTTCAGGCCGATCCCCCAGATCTTGTGCGGGTCGCGGTAGGGGGCGGTGAACCGGTGGCCCTCCAGCGGGGAGAACCTGCCGTCCTCGGTCGCGGCCACCAGTTCGCTGAAGCGGTGCGGCGGCAGCCGGCGGATGACCTCCAGCGTGCTGCCGTGGAACGGCTCGGCGAGCTCGGTGAGCCGGACCACCCCGCGCGGCGGATCCACCGCCACCGCGATCTCCAGGTCACCCTCGCGAATCGTGGCCAGTTGCATCGCAGGACTCCTTCTCGAGGGCGGACCGACCCGGCCGGCCACCGTCCGACAGGCCCGAGTGCCGTGCCGCGCAGCGGCGTTGACCGGCCCGGACGCTTGAGGTCGCCATTGGTCGCCGTATGCTATACCAGATACGCGCTATACGAGATACGATACGGCGTGGCCGTGATCCAGATCGGCCACCCGACGCGGCCGAGACACCGGCGGCCGACGGTCGTGGCGCTCACCACCTCGCCGAGAGAGAGACCATCGATGAGAGCTGACGTTTCGACATCGGTCCCCGGCAGCACGGCCGCACTGCGCCATCGGATCGGCGATCGGTTGCTGGGCGAGCCCGAGGTGGAGCGTCGCAACCCGGCCCGCGCCGACGACCTCGTGGCACTCACCCCGGCCGGGGACGCCGCCACGGTGGACCTCGCGGTCGAGGCGGCAAGGGAGGCTCAGCCCGGTTGGGCCGCGCTGACCGCGCCGGCCAGAGGAGCCGTGCTGCTGCGGGCGGCCGAGATCCTCGGCGGCCGGCACCAGGACGTCGCCCGCGACCTGGTCCGCGAGGAGGGCAAGACCCTCGCCGAGGCGACCGGCGAAGTGGGCCGGGCGATCGAACTCCTTCAGTTCTACGGCGGCGAGGGGCGCCGCGGGCGCGGCGAGGTGCTGCCGTCCGGCACTCCCAACACCCTCACCTACACCCGTCGCGAACCGCTCGGCGTGGTCGGCGTCATCACCCCGTGGAACTTCCCCATCGCCATCCCGACCTGGAAGACCGCGCCCGCCCTGATCTCCGGCAACGCTGTCGTGCTCAAGCCGGCCGGGCTCACCCCGCTGTCCACCTGGCACCTGGCACAGGCGCTCGCTGACGCCGGGCTGCCGCCGGGCGTGCTGAACGTCGTCTACGGCGCCGGGGCGCCGGTCGGCGGGGCGATCGCCGGGCACTCCGCGCTGGCGGCCGTCTCGTTCACCGGGTCGAACGAGGTCGGCCGGGCCATCGAGGAGCAGGTGACCCGCCGCCACGCGCGGATCCTGCTGGAGATGGGCGGCAAGAACCCGCTGGTCGTGCTGGACGACGCCGATCCCGCGCTGGCCGCGCGGATCGCCGCGGAGAGCGGATTCGGTGTCACCGGCCAGGCCTGCACGGCGACTTCCCGGGTGATCTGCACCCCGGGCATCCACGACCGGTTCGTCGAGGAGCTCGTCAAGCAGTCGCAGCGCTACCGGCCCGGCGACGGCCTGGCGGACGAGATCCTGATGGGCCCGGTGGTCAGCGACGCCCAACTCGCCACCGACCTGGAGTGGTTGGAGACCGCGGCCCGGGAGGGCGCCCAAGCGGTCACCGACGCCCAGGTGGCGGACCGCTTCCTTGAGCCGACCGTGCTGGTCGGTGTCCAGCCGTCCTCCCGGGTCGCCCAGGAGGAGATCTTCGGGCCGGTGGTCGGGGTCCTCGCCGCCGACGACGTCGACAAGGCGATCGCCATCGCCAACGACATCCCCTTCGGGCTGTCGGCCGGGGTGGTCACCAACGACATGCGGCTGGCGAACCGCTTCGTCGACACCATCCAGGCGGGCATCGTCAAGGTCAACCGCCCCACCAGCGGTGTCGACCCCAACCTGCCGTTCGGCGGGGTCAAGGAGTCCTCCACCAACACCTACCGCGAACAGGGCGCCGCGGCCACCGACTTCTACACCTGGACCAAGTCGGTGTACTTCGGGCTCGACGAACCGCTGACCGCCTCCTGACGCGGGCCGGGCGGACCGCGCGGGCCGGGCTGTGAGGGACCGGACCGGGCGGTGAGCGACTCAAGGGGTGCCGGCGAGACCCGCCCGGCACCCCTTGGGTCGTTCCGCTACAGCGCCGCGGACCCCGGTGGGCTCAGGCCGGGTCCGGCGCGCCGGGCTCCAGGCGTTCGGCGAGCAGTTCCGCCAGGTGCGTACCGTCGCGCCCGGCGAGTTGGTCGAGCTGGGTGCGGCAGGAGAACCCGTCGGCGAGGACGACGGATCCCGGTCCCGCCCGCTCCACCGCGGGCAGCAGCGCCGTTTCGGCGACGGCGACCGAGACCTCGTAATGGCCGCGCTCCACCCCGAAGTTGCCCGCCAGTCCGCAGCATCCGCCCACCGCCTCCATGCGGGCGCCGCCCTCGCGCAGCAGCGCGGCGTCCGCGTCCCAGCCGAGCACCGCGTGCTGGTGGCAGTGCGGCTGGGCGACCCCGTGCACCCCGGTGAGGTCGGGCGGGGTCCAGCCCGGGGTGGCGCGCAGCAGTTCGGCGAGGGTGCGGGTGGCCGCGGCCACCCGCACCGACCGCGGGTCACGGGACAGCAGTTCGACCAGGTCGGAGCGCAGGACCGCGGTGCAGGACGGCTCCAGCCCGACGATCGGCATCCCGCTCTCCAGCGCCGGTGCCAGCGCGTCCAGCGTGCGGCGCAACCGGGCCCGCGCGCCGTCGAGTTGCCCGGTGGAGATCCAGGTCAGTCCGCAGCACACCTCGGAGTCGGTCAGCCGCACCGCGTACCCGGCGTCCTCAAGGACCCGCACCGCCGCCTGCCCGACCTGCGGGGAGAAGTGGTCGGTGAAGGTGTCGACCCACAGCAGCACCGGGCGGCCGGCGCCGGCCGGGCGGCCGGCGAACCACTGCCGGAAGGTACGCGGCGCGAACCGCGGCAGCTCCCGGCGGGCGTCGATGCCGCCGAGGCGTTTGGCGAGGGCGGCCAGCGGCCCGATCCGCAGCACGGCGTTGACCAGCCGGGGGGCGTGGGCGGAGAGCTTGGCCCAGCGCGGCAGCCAGCCCAGCGCGTAGTGCGCGGCCGGCCTCGGCCTGTGCCGGAAGCGCTGGTGGAGCGCCTCGGCCTTGTAGGTCGCCATGTCGATACCGGTCGGGCAGTCGCTGGCGCACCCCTTGCACGACAGGCACAGGTCCAGCGACTCGGCGATCTCCGGGGAGCGCCAACCGCCCTTGACCAGCGTGCCGTTGGCCAGTTCCTGAAGCACCCTGGCGCGCGCCCGGGTGGAGTCCTTCTCGTCCTTGGTGGCCAGGTACGACGGGCACATCACGCCGCCCGCCCCGGTCGTGTCGGCCCGGCACTTGCCCACTCCGACGCAGCGGTGCACCGCGGCGGACAGGTCACCGCCGTCGTGGGGGTAGGCGAAGGCGAGGCCGCGGTCCAGCGGGCGGGCGGCGGGCACCCGCAGGTCGGCGGCGAGCGGCGCGGGGCGCACGATCACCCCGGGGTTGAGCAGGTCATCGGGGTCGAAGGCGTGCTTGACCGCCTCGAAGACGCCGATCGCCTCGGGGGTGTACATGTACCGCAGCAGTTCGCCGCGGGCGCGGCCGTCGCCGTGCTCGCCGGAGATCGAGCCGCCGTGCCGCCCGGCCAGTTCCGCGGCGTCCACCATGAACGCGTGGAAGGCCTCGGTGCCGGACCGCAGGGGGAAGTCGATGCGCAGGTGGATGCAGCCGTCGCCGAAGTGGCCGTACATCAGGCCGTCCAGTCGGTGGGCGGTCAGCAGCGCGGTCAGCTCGCGCAGGTAGGAACCCAGTACGCGCGGCGGCACGGCGGAGTCCTCCCAGCCGGGCCAGGCCGGCTCGCCCGCCGGGGTGCGTCCGCCGAGGCCGGCGCCGTCCTCACGGATGCGCCACAGCGCGAGGGCGGGGGCGCCGGTGACCACGGTGGAGTCCAGGCAGCCGCCGTCGGCGATCAGCCGCCGGGCGGCGTCCACGGCCTCGGCCTCGGTGGCGCCGGCGGTCTCCGCGAACAGCCAGCCGCCGCCGCGCGGCAGTGCGTCGGGCACCGCCGCGGGCCCGCGGCGGTCGCGGACGACGTCCACGAGCCGGGCGTTCATGCCTTCCAGGGCGACCGGGCGGTGCGGTAGCAGGCCGGGCACCGCGTCGGCGGCGGCGGCCATGTCCTCGTAGCCGAGCACCGCCAGGGCGGTGTACCCGGGGGCCTCGACGAGGTTCACCGTCGCCTGGAGGACGACACCGAGGGTGCCTTCCGTGCCGACCAGGAACTTGGCCAGGTCGGCGCCGTTCTCCGGCAGCAGGTGTTCCATGGAGTAGCCGGAGACCTGGCGGGTGAAGCGGCCGAACTCGGTGCGGATCAGGCCGAGCCGGTCGCGCACCAGGGCGTCGATCCCGGTGAGCAGTGCGGACTCCGGGCCGGTCGCCCGCAGTCCGTCCCGGCCGTAGCGGCGGGCGGTGAACCGCACCCCGGAGCCGGTGAGCAGGTCGAGGTCCACCACGTTGTCGGCGGTCCTGCCGTAGGCGAGCGCCCGGGAGCCGCAGGCGTTGTTGCCCAGCGAACCGCCGATCGTGGCCCGGGAGTGGGTGGACGGGTCGGGTCCGAACCGCAGTCCGTACGGTGCGGCGGCCGCGGTGATCGCGTCCAGTACGGCGCCGGGCTGCACGACGGCGGTCCGCGCCTCTGGGTCGACGCGCAGCACCCGTCCGAGGTGCCGGGAGAAGTCGAGCACCACTCCGGTGCCGACGGCGTTGCCCGCGATGGAGGTGCCCGCCCCCCGTGAGGTGAGCGGTACCCCGAGCTCCCGGCACACCGCGAGGGTGGCCTGTGCCTCGTCGGCGTGTCGCGGGAAGACCACCGCGTGCGGCACCACGCGGTAGTTCGACGCGTCCGAGGAGTACTCCGCGCGGCGGCGGGTGGCGGTGTCGACCTCGGCGACGCCGGCCCGCCGCAGTTCACCGGCGATCCTGTCGGGTGTCACGGACATCCCCGCGGGCTCATCACGCATCACGGCAGACACCATATCTCATGTCTGACATCTGAGAAGGGATCGCCGGGCCGTCGGAGACGGTGGCGCCGGATCGGCGCCACCGTCTCTCCCGGACGGCGGGTGGCTCAGCCGGGAACGACCCCGAGGGCCAGCACACTGCCCTCGCTGATGTACCCGTACCGGCTGCGCAGCGGATGCGCCGGGTCGGCGGGGTCGGCGAACGGCTCCCAGCCGGCACCCACCCCCGCCTCGGCGGCCTGTCCCGCGATGCTGGCGCAGGCCTTCCCGTAGAACTCCAGGACCACCGGCGGCATCGGGGCGTGGTGCTCCATCAGGACGGTCTCCTGGCGGACCTGTTCGAGACCCGCCTCGGACAGGTACCGGTACAGGTCGCGGCTGCGCAGCAGTTGTGCCGCGTACCCTCCGGCCGCCGCGGCCCGCCGGAAGAAGTCCTGGGCGAGGAACGGGTCCCCCGGGCGGATCGTGATGAGGTCGGCGGCCAGGTCCTTGATCGCCACCAGCCCGCCGGGGCGTACCACCCGGCTCAGTTCCTTCAGCGCGACGGCGAGCGAGGCGTCGTCCAGGTACTGCGTGGTGTTGGAGCACCAGACGGCGTCGAAGGTGTCGTCGGCGTAGGGCAGGGCGAGCAGGTCGCTGTGCGTGACCTCGACGCGCCCGCCGAGGCCCAGCTCCTCGGCCCGCCGGGTCGCGAGGGTGACGTTCTCCGGCGCCAGGTCGACAGCGGAGATCCGGCCCCGCGGGCCGACGAGTTCGGTCAGCCAGGGGAAGAACGTTCCGCCGCCGCAGCCGGCGTCCAGGACGTGCCAGCCCGGCTCGATCCCGGCCTTGTCCAGCGCCGCGCGGTAGTACGGCTCGCAGGCGTCGAAGTGCGAGGCCACGATGGCCTCGCTGGTGAAGCCCAGACCGGTGGAGGCGGTGTGGCCCCAGGCCCGGTGGTCGGCGTCCCTCGCCGGGTCCTCGACCCGGGCGAGCAGGTCGAGGACGGCGTCGGTGACGGCCTGCGGGGTCTCCAGCGGCTGGAGGTGTCCGGCACCGGCGATGGTGACGAGCCGGCCCAGCGGCGGCACGGCCGCCAGTTCCGCCGCTTCCTGGAGGGTGACCAGTTCGTCCTCGTCCCCCGCGACGACCAGGACGGGCACCTCGGCGGCGGCCAGTACCGCGGTGGTGTCGGTCCGGTCCGCGATGGCGCGCTGTGCCCAGGCCACCGCCGCCGGCTGTGCGGCGGCGACCGCCTCGGTCACCTCGGCGAGGACGCCGGGGCACTCCTGCCTGGTGGTGGCGCCGAGCAGCCGGGGGGTGGTCGCGGCGACGACGCGGTCGCGCAGCCCGTCGTCGAGCATCATCGACGCGAAGGCGCGGCGTTCGGTCGCCGCCTGTTCGGAGTCGGCGGTGGCCCGGGTACTCAGCAGCGCCAGTCCCCGCACGCGGTCGCGGTACTTGCGCAGGAAGGCCAGGGCGACGTAGCCGCCCATGGAGCTGCCGACCAGGACCGCCCGTTCGTGCCCCTGCTCGTCGAGCAGCCGCGCCAGGTCGTCGGCGGCCAGGTCGATCGAGGGCGGCTCGTCGCCCAACGGCGCCGCGCCGAAGCCGCGTTGGTCGGGCACCAGCACGGTGTACCCGCGCTCGCGCAGCGCGGCTTCCTGCGCCTGCCACATCGAGGAGGACAGCGGCAGGGCGTGCAGCAGGACCACCGGGGTGCCGGTCGTCGGGTTCATCGGGCGCTCCGTTCCGCGTCGAGGACGAGCCGGGCCACGGCCGGGGCCGGCGGCTTGCCGCTCAGCCAGGCGAAGGAGACCGGAGCCGGCGGCAGGTCGTGGACCGGCACCGCCGCCGCACCCGGCGGCAGCGCGGGCGCCAGGGAGAGGAAGGACAGGTGCACCGAGCGCCCGTCGGCGAGGATGTCGGCCATCGCCTCCAGGGTGGTCATCGGGTGCACCCGGCGGATCGTGCGGCCGCCGGGGGTCACCGGGGGCACGACCTTGTCCCACACGTAGGAGGGGAAGTCGCCGGGGCACTCGAAGCCGTCGTACTCGGCGACCTCCTCGACGGAGACGGACTCCCGGGCGGCGAGCGGGTGCCCGGGGCCGGTGATCACCGCTCTGGTGTCGAAGGCCACCGGCTCGCTGAAGGCGATGTCGTCCTCCAGCAGGGTGTACTTGACGATCATCAGGTCGACCTGGCCGGCCCGCAGCGGGCCGAAGGGGTCACGGACGTCGTAGGGGACGAACTGCGTCTCGCCGGGTCCGCGGCCCACCCGGGTCAGGACGGACTCGGGCAGCCGCGGCGAGCCGTGGATCCCGAGGCGGATGGGGGCGGTCATGGCGGCGTTCGCCGCGGTGCTCGGATCGGGCACGCTGATCTCCTGTGTCAGTGGGTCGTGGTCGGGGTCGCCATCGGCGACCCGGCCCGAGGGAGCCGGTCCGGCGCGCCGGGTACGGCCGCGGCGAGGGCGGCCAGCAGCCCCGCGCGGTCCGGGGCGGGGCGCGGCACCGCGCCGATGTCCCGGCAGGCCCGCAGCACCCGGTCGCGCAGTTCGCCGGGCGAGGGTCCGTCGGACGCCGGCGGCAGCGACATCTGGGCGCGGGCCATGAACCGCCACACGACCGGGTCCCGGGTCGCGGCCAGCCCCATGTGCGACGTGCTGACGTCGTCGTCTGGTCGCGCCGGTGGCGCGACGGCGTGCACGGTGTGGTTCCACAGGCCGATGCGGT
This sequence comes from uncultured Actinomycetota bacterium, assembly GCA_963737305.1. Lineage (GTDB taxonomy): Bacteria > Actinomycetota > Actinomycetes > Streptomycetales > Streptomycetaceae > Streptantibioticus_C. The sequence goes on from CAVTRX010000001.1 coordinate 239,466, forward strand.
CCTGGTCGGTGCGGGCCGACCACTCGAACCACGGTCGCAGGTGGGCGTCGGCGGCCGCGGCCGCCGCCCGGCTCTGCTCCTGCCCCACCACCGGGTGGCGGCGCAGTACGTCCGCCAGCAGGTAGGCGGACGTCAGGCCGAGCGAGACGCCGCGCCCGTAGAGCGGGTTGGTCACGCAGGCGGCGTCGCCGACCCGGAACAGCCCGTGCACCGGCTGCTGTTCGGGGTCCACGGCCGCGCCGCGCAGGGTGTTGTCGGCGAACGGCATCACCCGCACGTCGCCGATCGGGTCGGACACCCCCTCCGCCAGCCAGGGCCGGAAGTAGGGGACGACGGCGGCCGCCGCCTCGAAGGCGGCCGGGTCCCGCAGGACCCGCAGCGCCTCGTCGTCGGGAAGCACGCCGAAGGAGATGCTGAAGGTGTCGTTGTCCGCCGGGTGCAGGAAGGCGGCGTACCCGTCGTACAGCGTGCCGGCCGCGTTGTCCCGGTTGAGCGGCCCGGGCAGGCCGCTCGCCCTGAGGCGGTAGAAGCGGGCGTAGCCGGTGATGAGCGAGCGGTGGACGAGGTCCTCCGGCTGCGGCACGCCCTCCTCGGCCAGCCAGCCGCCGGAGCGCGAACGGCGCCCGGTCGCGTCGACGACGACCGCGGCCGACACCACCCCGGCCGCGGTCCGCACGCCGGTCACCCGGCGCGGCCCGGGCCCGCTGCCGTCCAGCTCCAGGCCCTGGACGGCCACCCCGCCGCGGACGGTGACACCGGGACGCCGGGCGGTCTGCGTGCGCAGCACCATCTCGAAGGTGCGGCGGCGGCAGGCGAGGAAGTTGAGCTCCTCGTCCGGCGCCTCGCCACCGGAGTCCGGCATGCTGTCGCCGAGCCGCATGGGCCGCGCGCCCGCGTCGAGCAGCGCGGCGTAGATGCCCGGCTCCCGCTCCAGCAGGAGGTTGACTCCCCGGGAGGTGAAGGTGTGGGCGTGCCGGCTCTGCGGAATGCCAGGACGGTCCCAGTCGTGCTGTGCCTCGTCCGGGGTGGCCGGCAGCGGGCCGCCGTCCTTCTCCAGCACGGTGACATCGTGTCCCTGCCCGCTCAGGGCGAGGGCGGTGGCGCATCCGGCGATGCCGCCGCCGATGACGACCGCTTTCGTCATGGTCTTCCCCCCGTCTCTCCCGCCGCTTCGCCGGTGGCGGCGGCCGTCACGCGCGGCTGCCGTCGACGAGGAAGACCCGCTCGACGTCCGCCACGCCGCGGGGGTGCACCGGGTCGGGCCAGCGCCCGCCGAAGTCGGCGCCCTCCTCACCGGGCTGTACGGCCTCCGCCTTGATGCCGTACTCGGCGAAGAACTGCTCCGGCTCGTCGTGGCCGAACAGCCAGGGGCAGCCCCAGCGTTCGAAGACCTCCAGGAGCGGCTTGACGGCGGGGGCGGTCAGGGCGGTGGCGCTCACCAGGTCGGCGGCGACCAGGCTGCCGGGGGCGCTGGCGTCGCGGACGCTTGCCATCACCCGTCGGGCGTCCTCCTCGGTGACGTAGTACAGCAGCCCTTCCAGCAGCCACACCGAGGGCTCGTCCGGGCGGTATCCGGCCTTGCTCAGCGATTCGGTCCAGTCGGAGCTGAGCAGGTCGGCGCCGACCACGTGCCGGGTGACGTTGGGGTGGACCGGCACGTCGCCGAGGACGGACTCCTTCGCCTCCAGGACGGCCTCGCGGTCGAGCTCGAAGATCTCCACCTTGTCCGGCCACGGCAGACGGTAGGCGCGGGTGTCCATGCCGGCGGCGGCGAGGACGACCTGGGTGAAGCCGCCGTCCTTCATGGCGGACAGCAGGTACTCGTCGAAGAAGCGCGTCCTGATCGCGTTGTAGTCGAAGGTGCTGGGCACCCGTCCTTCGGAATCGGTGCGGTTGGGCCACGTGGCGTCGGCGACCTGGGAGAACAGATCGGCGCCGAGGGCACCCGCGAGCCGGGCGGCGAAGGGGTCCTCGTAGAGCCGGTCCGGGCGCTTGGTCTCCTGGGCGCGCAGTGCGGTCGTCAAAAGCGACGTCCGGGCGATCGCGTCGAATGTCTCCACGTGCTGCTCCTGGTAATCGGGCGCGTCGGCGCCGACGCGTGAGGTGTCTTGCGGATGAGGAATCGACAAAGGGGTTCGACAAGGGAACGCACGGCCGGGAGGAACGGGGTGCCGGGAGGGATCGTGCCCCTGGATCAGGGACGGTCGGTGCCCCGGGCGGCCCCGCGTTCCGGACTCATCGCTGTACCGGCGGTGCGGGGTCGGTCCACGACTGGTGAATTGCGGACACCCTGCTCCTTGCCGTGTGCGGAACGAAAGAACCGACCGTACCGTCGGGTCCGCCCAGGGCCGCGGCCCGGTGACCGGTGACCGGGGCGCACCCGCCTCGCACCGCTGGTGGGCGGTGTTCCGGCCGATCGAATGCGTGCCCGATCCCCGATATCACCATCGAGAAGTACCCCTGGGGCCTGGCGGCGAGGTCAGCCGCTCGCCCGGGGCAGGGTGCCGATGACGACGGTGGCGTTCAGTTCCTCGCAGCGGAGGATCCGCGGGACCAGCCCGCCCCGGGTGAAGGCCTCGACGGTGCTGGGCGCCTGCCGCTCGCTGGTCTCGATCAGCAGCCGGCCTCCCGGGGCCAGCCACCCGGCGGCCTCCGCGGTCACCCTGCGCTGCACGTCGAGCCCGTCGCTTCCCCCGTCGAGCGCCACCCTCGGCTCGTGCTCCCGGGCCTCCGGGGGCAGCAGGCCGATGGCGTCGGTGGGGACGTAGGGGGCGTTGGCGACCAGGATGTCGACCCGGCCGCGCAGTCCGGCGGGCAGCGGGCGGTACAGGTCGCCCTCGTGGACCCGGCCGCCGGCTCCCGCGACGTTGCGGCGGGCGCAGCGCACCGCGGCGGGCTCTATGTCGACGGCGTGCAGTTCGACCGGGCCCAGCCGGGCGGCCAGGGCAGCGCCCACCGCTCCCGAGCCGCAGCACAGGTCGACGATCACCGGCCGCCGCCCGTCGAGGGCGGGGCGGGCGAGGTCGGCGGCGCGGCGCACCAGGAACTCGGTGCGCCGCCGGGGCACGAAGACCCCGGGATCCACGGCCACCCGCAGATCGCAGAACTCCGCCCAGCCCAGCACGTGTTCGAGCGGAAGACCGACGATCCTGCGCTCCACCATGGCGTCGAGGTCGGCGGGGGTGCGCGCCGCGGATATCAGCAGCCGCGCCTCGTCCTCGGCGAAGACACAGCCCGCGGCCCGGAGTCTGGGGACGATGGCGGACGAGGAGAGGGAGGAGGGGTAAACCGACATGGGAACCTTTCGGGGGTACCGAAGGGTGCCCTCCCGGTCACCTACGACAGGTGGACCGTACGGCCATGAGATGAGAGCACCCGGCCTGCGACAGCGGTAATGGGTCTCACCTCCTCGATACGTCCACTACTGGAGATCGCCATCCTACCCCGCCCCGCCCGGCGGGGACGGCGTGACCGGACCGTGGTGGTCCGGTCACGCCGTGCGGACCCGGTAGATCACTGCCCCCGGGTCAGGACGGCCGGGTCAGGACGGCAGGTGCCACACCTGGTTGGGGCCGCCCGTGCAGTCCCAGATCTGGAGCTGGGTGCCGGGCGTGGTCGAGGAGTTGGGGTCGTCGAGGCACTTGTTGGACTGTGGGTTGAGCAACGACCCGTTGGACTGCGGTATCCACACCTGTGATCCGGTGCTGTTGCAGTCGTAGAGGTCCACCAGGGTGCCGTTGGCCGTTCCCGCCGCGTTGACGTCCAGGCACTTGCCCAGCACGTGCAGCGTGCTGCCCGACTGGACGAACGTCCACTGCTGCGCGGTGGAGCCGTTGCAGGTGTAGACCTGGATCGGGTTGAAGTTCGCGGTGCTGCCGGACCGGTCGTCCAGGCACAGGCCGCCGATGCCGGTGATCGCCTTGCCGCCGGGCGGCGGGTTGGTGCCGCCGCCACCGGTGGTGTACGCGGCGACGTAACCGACGCTCATCGTGCCGCCGGAGGTGGTGGAGCCGCTCGGCGAGGTGCAGCCGCAGACGCCGTTGGGGAAGCCGCCGCCCATGGCGAGGTCGAAGATGATCGACAGGTTGTGGTCGAAGGCCTGCTGCCAGGTGGAGGTGCCGACCTGGCCCTCGGTCACGGTGAAGTAGGAGGCGCCGTCGAGGTAGAAGGTGATGGACTCGGCCGAGGTGTTCGTCCGGTCGAGGATCATCGAGTAGGTGTGGAAGCCGGTCTGGCAGCCGCCGCAGCCGCGCAGGCCGCTGCCGATGCCGTTGCCCTCGTTGCACGGGCCGCCGGGGAAGACGCCGCAGTGGATGGTGCCCGCGACGTTGGAGAGCGCGTTGACGTCCTCCATGATGTCGATCTCGCCGTTCTCGGGCCACTGGCCGTCGCCCAGCATCCAGAACGCCGGCCAGTAGCCGAGGCCGTTGCCGGGGTTGGGCTGCTGGATGGAGGCGGAGACCTGGAGCTTGCCGCCGGCCGGGGCGCCGACGTTGGCGGAGGTGGTCTGGATACGCCCGGAGGTCCAGTTGCCGCCGTTGTTCAGGGCGGTGATGTCCAGGTGCCCGCTGCCGTCGAGGTGGACGTTGCTGGACGAGTTGGTCATCGTCTCGATCTCACCGGTGCCGAAGTTGGAGCCGGGGCCGGTGTCGTACTTCCAGTTCCCGCCCGGTCCGCTGCCGGACCCGCCGGAGAAGCTGTCACTGAAGATCGTGCTCCAGCCGGACGGCGGCGGGGGCACGGTGACGGCGTTCGCCGTGCTCGGGAACGCGGCGAAGACGGCGAGCAGGCCCACCGCCAGCAACGCGACCCTGCCGCGCAGGAATCTGAAGAACATACGCGCGCCCGACCGGGCACGCGGATTCGTGGCATTCGATCTCATCTGCGGCTCCCATGGATCCATCGGGCCGTCACCGAGTCACCGTTGACGGCCACGCCGAGTGGTGCGCCACCGCGTTCGGGCATGGCGAAGCCCGTCGTGAGTGGTCAGTTTTCGGGTCCGGACGTCATCGGCGCGGCAACTGGGGATTCCGGTGGCCGGGCGACGGAGACCGGTAGCGCTGCGCAATGAACACGATGTGCGCGAAGTGAAGCCGCGTCGGCCGACGGGCTTCAAGCTTCGCTCCGCAGTATGTGGTCTATGCCAATCACCGGTCAAGGGAGCCCGAAGACAACGCAATTGACGGAGTTGATGGCGTTATGGGAAGCGCGGAAGCGAGTGACCGGCGTCACTTCGGCGCCGGAAGCGCGAAGGGCACGGCGGTGGTCCCGCCGTGCCCTTCCGTCATGCCCGCAAGGTCAGCCGAGCACCTCGATGTGGTTGAGGTCGACCGCTCCCGCGTCGTCCGCGGTGCGGGCGAGGGTCACCAGGTTGACGCCCGCGCGCAGCCGCAGCCGGGCGGTCGCCGTGCCCCAGGTATCCCCGTCGGCGGTGGGCGGGAAGGCGACCTGCTCGGCGGGGCCGGCGAACTCCCCCTGCGGGGTGCGCGCGGAGACCGTCAAGGTGGCCGGCGCACCGCCGCCGCTCGCGTACCGGTACCGCACGGTGTGGACGTCCGGGCGGTCGGCGTGCACGGCGAAGGTGACCGACGCGCCGACGGTGTCCAGGCCGTCCACGTACCCCATGGCGGAGTGGCCGGTGCGGTCGTTGGCGAACATCGCGCCGCCGCCCCACGCGGCGAAGGCCGCCTGGTAGCGGCGGACCGGCTCCTCGGGGACGACCCGCACCAACTGGCAGGCGTGCGGCCGCAGACTGCTGGACAGACCCGTCATGGCGCCCAGGTCCTCGTGGGTCCACAGGTCGCGCACCCGGGCCGGCCCTGTGATGCCCAGATCGGCGGCGAAGTCGACCGACTTGGTGGTCGGGTCCGGCCCGTCGTTCCGGTTAAACAGGGCCACCGCCCAACTGCCGTCGGGCAGTTGTCCCATCCACCGCTCGCTGTCACGGCTGCCGGGGTCGGTCGAGTAGGGGGCGGCGCTGTGGAAGTACGGCTTGCCCGCCAGGCCCTGCTCGTGCAGCGCGAGGAGTTCGCGGTTCTGGTAGAAGGCCGCGTTGGGGCCGATGGTGTCGACCCGGTCGGCGATGGCCAGCGGTGAGCCGGCCATGGTGAACAAGGTCATCGCGGTCCGGCGCTCGTCGTCGTCCGCGAACCCGTTGAGCACCAGGAAGTCGCCGTCCAGCACCAGTTGGCCGCGCCCGCTGCGGTCGGCGAACCCGGTGAAGCCCAGGAACGGGTTGTGCCACTGCGACCACAGGTCCTGCCAGGTCTGCCGGCCACCGCTGAGGTTGGCCCAACCGCCGTTCTGGGCGTCGTCGTTGATGCGGACCATGTCGCCGTAGAGCACCTCGTTGGCGGCGTGGCCGTACATGTTGGGCATGACCAGGCTGAGTTCGACCTCGTCGCCGGCGGCCTCGCTCATCCAGCGCAGCGCGGTGGCGTAGTTCTCGCTGCCGTGCGCGACGCCGACCGGTCCTGAGATGTTCTGGTCCTTGCCCGACTCGTACCAGCCGAGGAAGTCGACCCGCAGGTACGGCACGCCCATGTCGCGGAAGTAGCGCACGTAGCCTTGGACGTACTCCTTGGCGCCGTCCTTGGTGACGTCGACCCAGTACAGCTCGTGCGAGCCGATGTCGCCGCCGAACCAGTCGCCCGGCGTGACGATCGAGGAGATCGGCACGTCCGGCCGTCCGGCGACCGTCTTGGTCGGGTCCTCCACCGAGGACTTGGTGACCCACAGCGGGTTGTAGTAGACGCCGAGTTTCATCCCCCGGGCCCGCAGGTAGCGCGCCCAGTAGTCCCACTCGTGGGTCCAGTCGTCGGTGTAGCTGAGGATGTAGCCGTTCTTGGTGGTCTTCTGGGTGTAGTCGATCCACCCGTCGGTGCACACCATGTCGTAGCCGTACGGCTTGAAGTTGTCGGCCACCCAGTCGATGTTCTGCTGCCACACCGTCTCCGGCAGCGCGACGTTGTTGGGGAAGTCCCAGCCGTAGACCGTCCAGTACAGCGGGCCGACGCCACCGCGGGTGAACACGCTGTCCCGGCTGCCCGCGGGAACGGCTCCTCTCGCTGCCGAGCGGCCCAGCGGCATCGGGGACACCGGCGCCGCGGCCTGCGCGGCATCCGGGGCGGCCCCGACGGTCATCATGCCGCCCGCCGCCGCGGTTCCCAGGACCTGGACGAGCGCTCTGCGCGAAATGGTCATGCGTGCTCCCTGCCTGTGGCCAGGCGCCGTCAGCCTGGCGTCCCGAACGAACGACCGAAGTGTGTCCCAGAACACCTGCGGAAAACATGACGCGTCGTTACGGGATGAGGACGACCCGCCGGGGCCGACTCAGCGGTGGTCGAGCAGTGCCCGCGCGATGACCTTCTGTTCCGGCCGCAGACAAACCTCGCCGCCGTCGATGCCCCACAGGGTGTTCTGCAGGACGCGGCCCAGCGTCCACCCGGCGGCACGCTGCCGGTCCAGCCCCACCACCTCCGTCATCAGGTCGAAGCGGCGGCGCACCGCCGCCCGCGGGTCCCCGGTGGCGACGACGTCGTCCCAGCGGTTGTACAGGGCGGGCAGGAGTTCGAAGCCGGGGTCCCCCGCCAGCGGCTTGGGGTCGATGACCAGCCAGGGCTCGTCACGGCCGGACGGCAGCGGGGCCAGGACGTTGTCGTAGTGCAGGTCCCAGTGCAGCAGGCGGTCACCGGGTTCGTCGAGCAGTTCCCGGACGGCACCCGCGCAGGCGGCGAGGATCCGGCGCTCGGCCGGGTCGGACAGCGAGCCCAGGGCGCGTGGGGCCGCCTCGACCATGGCGGCGGCGACCTCGGCCAGCCGTCGCATCCCGGGCGGCGCCGGGACGGCGGTCAGCCGGGCCATGAGCCCCGCGAGTTCCCGCAGGGCGGCCAGGTCGTCCGGCACGGCCGCCAGCGAGCGGTCGGCGTCCAGGCGTTCCAGCAGCATCGAGCCGGAGGCGGGGTGGTGTTCGAGCAGCCGCACCGTGCCGTGTCCGTCCCATACCCGCAGCGCGAGCGGTTCGCCGCCGGTCTCCTCGTCCGCGGGTTGGAGCTTGAGGGCCGCCGCGGTGCCGTCGGCACGCAGCACCGGGAGCACCAGTGCGATCACCCCGTGGCGCGGCGGACCGTCGGGGCGCAGCTGCCACTGGTCCATGCGGTCGGCGGCCAGACCGGGCAGCGCGGCGACCCACGCCCGGCCCCGGTCCCCGAAGAAGTCGTCGTGGGTGGCCGCCAAGGCGTCGGGGACGACGATCCGGGGGTGTCGGGAACCTGGGGTCATGGGCCTGCGCCGCACCGTTCTGTCAGGGGTGGCTGATCGACCTGTGATTGTAGGGGCCCCGCCGCAGCGCCGGGGCCCCTGAACAGCCCGGAGTCACTGCTGGAAGTGGCCCGGTCCGAGCACCTGCCAGTCGGCGGCGGTGGGGTCGGTGATGGTGGAGTAGGGCACGGTGAAGCTGAACGCCTGCGAGGTCGAGCGCTTGATCGCCCAGAGCGTGGGCTTGCCGCCCGAGCGGTCCCAGGCGATCGCCTGGCCCTCGACGGCCGGCAGGGTGACGGTGGCGATCCACTTCAGGTCGGAACCGGCGGCGGGCAGTTCCATGACGTACGCCTCGTCCAGGTCGTGCCCGGTGATCCACAGCCGGCCGTCGGGGCCCCAGGATCCGCCGGAGTTGCTCATCGGCTTGAACCGGTCGAGGATCCGGTTCGGGATCGTCCAGGCCTGCACCACCTGGAAGTCGTCGTCCAACTTCACGACCTGCGTGTTCTGCGTCTGGCCGTACGGCTGGGTCTGGCCGTCGGGCACCTCGTCGTAGTTGGCGAAGCCACCCCACCAGGCGCCGTCGTGCCGGTCGAGCCAGGTGAGCGAACCGCGTTGGATGCCGAAGCTGTAGGTGCCGACGTGCCGCATCGTGCGGGTGTCGAAGACCTCGATCGAGCTGGTCATCGGCGCGCTGTCGTAGTCGGAGGTCGCGACGTAGAGCTTGTCGCCGACCACCGTGGCACTGTCCATGTGGATGATCGGGCCGTCGTCGTCGGAGACGAACTGGAGCAGCGGCTTGCCGGTCGCCCGGTCGTGCTTGGTGATGCTCTGGTTGTTGACCACGTAGAAGTACTTCTTGTCGACGGCGACCCCCTGGTGGGCGTCGAAGGTGTCGTACGATCTGGCCAACGTGGCGGTGAACACCGGGGGTTCGGGCGCGGCGTCGGCCTGTGCGGTGGTGGACAGGGTGTCGGTGCGCACCGGTGCGGACGCCTGGGCGGGCAGCAGGCCGGTGCCCACGGCGAGTGCTCCGGCGGCGATGGAGGCCGCCGCGACAGTGGCGATCTTGGTTCGGACGAGCATCGTTTCCTCCGCGAGGGACCTGATCCGCCAGAGCCGCCGGGCCGGTCGCGCGGCGGCGCCGGACCGCCCGCGCGCGCAAGGCGCGGCCGCCGGCCGGATCAGCCTTCGCGAACCCTCTCCGCCGCGGGGATCCGCCGGGCGAACGCCGCACGACAACCGGATGAAGCACCGCTGTAGCGGCGTCGCGGGAATCCGGTCGTCCAGGACCGAACTCGTTGACGTGCTCGCGTCATCTACCTTAACTTCACGGGAACCGCTCCATTCGTCCTCGCACTCCGCTGCTCCATGGCGGTCGCCGGTCACCGGGAGTCCCAGCATGAAGGCATCGCGGATAGGGGCGGCGATCTTCGCCGCCGCATTGTTGGCAACGTTGTCAGGACAGTCGGCGCACGCCTCATCCCGGGGCGCGGCGCACGGCGGCACGGTCGCCCCACGGGCGGCGATCTGCAACAAGTACTGCGACGCCCGGGATCCTGCGCTCTCCCCCGCGGACCGCAAGCCCGTCACCGCCACGGTGTTCTCCAGAACCATCACCCTGCACCTGGACGACACCGACGCGATGGGCTGGGCCTCCCTGGACAACGGCAGCCCGACCGACGAGGTCTGGCTGGACCGCTCCTTCGACGGCGGGCGCACCTGGAGTTCCGGCAGCAAGCTCGGCGACACCACGATGCCCGCCGGCCAGCTCGGCTGGCGCACCCAGATGTACAACGACGACGACTGGAACAACCTGGGCGTCGGAGCCCTGCGGGCCTGCGGAAAGGCCGGCGACCGGGCTGACATCGCCTGCACCTCCTGGGCCCGCACCACCTGGAACGCCGGCGACCGGCGCACCGCGGCCGCCACCGCCCAGATGGAGTTCTACGACTACGGCACCGGGCTGTTCGACACGACCGGCTGGTGGAACTCCGCCAACGCCCTGAACGCGGTCATCGACAACATCGGTGCGACCGGCATGAACAGCTACAGCTACGCCATCGGGCGCACCTACGACCTCAACGTCAACTCCGGGGCCGGCCAGTTCCGCAACGACTACATCGACGACACCGGCTGGTGGGGGCTGGCCTGGGTCGCCGCCTACGACCGGACCGGCGACAGCCGCTACCTGTCGACCGCCCGCGCGGACGCCGACTACATGGCCGGCTACTGGGACGGCACCTGCGGCGGCGGGGTGTGGTGGAGCACCGCCAGGACGTACAAGAACGCCATCGCCAACTCGCTCTACATGGAGCTCAACGCGGAGCTGCACAACCGGATCTCCGGCGACACCACCTACCTCCAGCGGGCCAAGGACGACTGGAGCTGGTTCCAGGGCACCGGGATGGTCAACGGCTCGCACCTGGTCAACGACGGGATCGACCTGTCGTCCTGCCGCAACAACAACGGCACCGTCTGGTCCTACAACCAGGGCGTGCTGGTCGGCGGGCTCACCGAGTTGTACCGGGCGACGAACGACTCCTCGGTGCTGACCGCGGCCCGGCAGATCGCGGACGCCAACACCACCTCCTCCGCCCTCAACACCTCGGCGGGGATCCTGACCGACCCCTGCGAGAGCGGTGACTGCGGGGGTGACGGGCCCTCCTTCAAGGGCGCGGACGTCCGCGGGCTGGCCAAGCTCAACTCGGTGGTGTCCGGCCACCCCTACACCGGCTACCTCAACCGGCAGGCGGACACCGCCTATGCCGCCGACCGCAACTCCCTGGACCAGTACGGGGTGCGCTGGTACGGGCCGCTGGACAAGACCGACGCCGCCCGCCAGCAGAGCGCGCTCGACATGATGAACGCGGCGAGTTCCTGACGCCGCGCCTGGGCGGCGCACCCCGGTTTCCCGGAGTGCGCCGCTCAGCCGGAGACGGCGGGCTCCGCCTTGTCCTGCTCGACCCGCGGCCGGGCGGTGACGGCGCGCCGGGCCGCCAGGCAGGCGATCGCTCCGAGCACGATCACCACGATGGGCAGCGTCATGGTGGTGTGCATCGCGGAGACGTCGGCGTGGGCGCGGACCGAAGCGGTCAGCCCGCCCGGGTGCCGGGCCGCCTCGCCGCGCAGCGCCGCGGCGATCCGGTTCTGCAGCAGCGCGCCGACAGCGGCGCTGCCGACGACCGAGCCCAGTTGCCGCACGGTGTTCATCACGCCGGAGGCGGCACCCGCCACCTCCGGTTCGACCCCGCGCATGGCGACCGCGGCCATGGGGGCGATCAGCAGGCCGTTGCCGAGGCCGACGACGACCATCGGGGCGAGGAAGACCGCCCAGGCGGCGCCGACATCCATGACCGCGGTGATCCACACCATGCCGATCGCGGTGAACACCAGCCCGGCCAGCAGCAGGTACTTGCCGTCGACGCGGTCCGAGAGCCGGCCGGCGAACGGCGCGAGCGACATCGACACCAGCGACGCGGGCACGATCGCCAGTCCCGCCTTGAGCGCGCTGAAGTCCAGCATGGACTGGAAGTAGATGGACAGCAGCAGCATCAGGCCCAGGACGCCCACCGACACCGAGGCGGAGACGGCGTTCATCACGGTGTAGTTGCGGTCGGCGAACAGCGCGAAGGGCACCAGCGGATCACGGTCCTGGCGGCCGCGCTGCTGGAGGCAGAAGACCAGGAAGAACAGCGCGGAGGCGGCAAGCAGCGTCCAGATCATCGCGTTCCAGTGGTAGCGCTGCCCCTCGGTGAGGCCGAAGGTGAAGCACAGCACGGTGGCGGAGACGATCAGTACACCGGTCAGGTCCAGCCGGCGCCGTACGCCCTGCCGGACGTCGGGAATGATCGCGTAGGTGAGCACCAGCACCACGGCGCCCACCGGCACGTTGACGAAGAAGATCCACCGCCAGCCCAGGCCGCTGACCAGCAGTCCGCCCAGTCCTGGTCCGGCCACCGCGGCGACACCGGCCACCGCGCCCCACACCCCGAGCGCGGCGCCGCGCCGATCGGCGGGGAAGGTCCCGACGATCAGGGTCATGGTCTGCGGCAGCAGCAGCGCCGCGCCGAGCCCCTGCACCGCACGGGCCGCTATCAACTCGCCCGGATTCTGCGCCAGTCCGCACACCAGACTCGCCAGGGTGAACAGGGCGACACCGCAGGCGAACAGCTGCCGTGGCCCTCGCAGGTCACCGAGGCGGCCGGCGGTGATCAGCAGCACGGCCAGGACGAGGATGTAGGCGTTGAGCGTCCACAGCACCTCGTCGATCGAGGCGTGCAGCTTCGTGATCATGCTGGGGATCGCGATGTTGACGATCGTCAGGTCCAGCAGGGTCATGAAGAAGCCGAGCGAGAGCACCACCAGTATCGCCCAGGGGTTGCCGCGCCAACGCCGTTGAATCATCGAGCCTTCACCTTCGTCGCACCTGTCACTGGAGAGTCGAGTACCCGCATCGGGCCCACCATGATCGCGGACCCGACGCGGGTTCGGTGCCGGGTCAGTCCGCCTGGGCCTCCTGCCAGACCGCCGCCGGGATCTTGTTGGTCCGGTCGATGCGGTTCAGCGCCGCCACCCGCCGCACGGTGATCGCCCCCGGGTACTGCCGGTCGATCGCCGCCAGGTGGTAGTACTCGCGCAGCAAGCGGTCCCGCACCGCGTCCGGTTCCGCGTCGCCGGTGAACTCCAGGACGAAGGCGCTGGCCGCCTTGGCGGAATCGGTGCTGCGCGTCAACACGAGCTGCCCGTCCGTCACCCCCGGCTCCTGGCGCGCCAGGTCCAGCAGTTCGCTGACCCGGAACAGACCGCTGCGCAAGCTGACCGAGTCGTCGGCGCGCCCGGTCACCCGCAGCCCGTCGGGCCGGCCGCACGGGCACTGCGCGGGCTCCACGCAGTCACCGAGTCGGTAGCGGACGGTGGGGACCGTCCAGCCGTCACCGGCCCGGGTCAGCAGCGCGCCCTCCTCGTCGGGCTCGATGACCTGGTCCGGCAGCACGTGCAGCACGGTCTCCTCGCACCCGGGGCGGTTGGTGGCCATCACCCAGGTCTCCACCGAACCGTAGTTGCCCCACAGCCCGGCCTCAGGGAACGCCCGGCGCACCGACTCGCGCTTGTTGCCGGTCCACGGCTCGCCCATCCAGATGATGACCTTCACCGGGATCGTCTCGCCGGCCGCGAGGACGCCCTCCGCGAAGTCGGCGAGGCCGGTCGGGGTGCCCGCCAGGGCGTCGAGCCCGACCTCCTTGAACATCGACAGCCAGCGCTCGACCTCGTCCGGCGGGTACGGGCCGGAGGGGATGATCGTGCAGTGCGACTTCTCGGCGAGGGTCTGCATGTAGTAGTGGGAACCCCACATGCGGCCGGCGTTGAAGAGGTTGAGCATCACGTTGCCCGGGCCCAGCGGCGACCAGCTGCGCATCAGCCGCTCAAGGCCCATGCCGTGCGGCAGGTGGGTCAGCTTGGGCTTGCCTGTGGTGCCGCCGCTGGACATCAGCACGCTGCCGCCGTGCTCGGCCGCCGCCCGGGTGGCCAGGTAGATCTCCGGCGGCCCTGACACCGCGAAGTCCGGCAGCCGGTCGGTGCGCGCGGGGACCTCGGGGCCGCCCAGCGCGGCCAGCGCCTCGGCGTGCTCGCGCACGCCCTCCACGGGAATGCTGCCGATCACGACGTCTCCTCCCGGGCCTCGCGGCCCTGCATCCAGTGGCGGTGGGCGCGGCGGTAGGTGTGGAAGCGGTCCTCGATGATGGAGCGCATCTGCCGTGCGGACTCCGGCGAGTCGGGGAAGCCCACACCGCCGTCGGGTTCGACCTCGGAGAGCCAGAACTGCTTGCCGTCGTGCAGGAAGTCGATCGCCAGGTAGGGCATCGGCAGCTTGCGGACGATGTAGTCGACGGCCTCGGCCAGTTCGTCGGGCAGCGGGACGAACTCCAGGGAGCCGCCACTGGAGAGGTTGGCGACGAGCGAGGAGCCCTTGGGGATGCGCCGCATGATGCTGTGCGCCTTGCCGTCGACGACGTACACCCGGTAGTCGTTGACCCCCTCGCCCAGGTACGGCTGGGCGACCAGGGCGGTGTCGGAGCCGCCCGCAAGACCGACCACGCCGCGCAGCTCGAAGAGGTTGTGGACCAGGCAGACGCCCAGCCCCATCCCCCAGTACGCGGGCTTGACGATGGCCGGGAACTCCAGCCGGTCCAGCGCCGCCTCGTACGCCTTGGCGGCGGCGTCCCGGCCGGAGCCTATTCGTATGGTCGGCACCAGGGGCACCGGGCAGTCGTTCAGGTGGAGCATCGTCGCCATCTTGTCGGTGGTGATGTACGACAGTCTCGGCGGGATGGGCAGGAAGAAGCCCGCCTGCTCCAGGATGGTGTAGAGGAACAGCTCGTTGCACACGTCGCCGGTCTGGTGCGGCAGCGACCACAGCGAGGTGACGATGATGGTGTCCTGCGGGGTGATCAGCTCACCGTCGAGGAAGACGCGCGGCGCGCCGCCGCGGATGGCGTCGACCGTCACGGACTCCGGCTGGTGCAGCGACATCTGCAGGCCGCACTCCTTGGCGACGTCCTGGTAGACGCCCCACACGTACTGCTCCTCGGTGGCGCGCTGCCGTGCCGTGCCCCGGTCGGGGTAGATCCAGCACAGCCGCCGGGCGTCCTGCGCCGCCGGCTGTGCGCCGTCCTCCAGGGAAGGAAGGGTCATGCGTCGTCCGCCTTCTGTTTTCGTTCCTTGAATCGCGCTGTCCGGGAATGCGGAGCGGTGATTTCAAACGCTCACGCATTCCGCCAGCCGGCATAGACGGCGAACCGCCAGTCCTTGGCCAGACAGTCCACCGCGTCGAATCCGGCGGCCCGCAGCCATTCCAATTGGGCCGGCACGTCGATCGGAATGTCGTGCTTCATCCGCTCGCGCCCGGCAGCCCATTCGTCCTCCGGCGTGCCGGAGTCGAGCACATGCTGCTCGTGCTGCCGGTCGTACATCGCCTCCAGGGCGGGGGTGGGCGCCAGCACCTGCTCGACGTTGAGGAACAGGCCGCCGGGCTTGAGCACGCTGCGGATGCGGGCGAACAGGTCCTGCTTCCTCTCGTGGGTGAGGTGATGGATCGCAAGACCCGACACGACGGCGTCGAACGGTCCCTCGGGGAGCGGATCCACCAGGTCCGCCACGTGCACGCCCACCCGGTCGTCCGCGGCGAAGCGCTGCCTGGCCTGACCCAGCATCAGCTCGGAGCGGTCCACCAGCAGCAGGTCGGCCTCCGGCAGGCGCTCGCGCAGCGCGGCGCTGAGCAGGCCGGTGCCGGCGCCCAGGTCCATGATGCGGGCGTCGGCCGGCACCGTCATCGCCACCGCGCTCACCGCGCTGCCGTAGAGAAGGTCGAAAGACGGAATGAGCTGGCGCCGCAGCGCGTCATACGTTTCGGGATTCCACAGGTCGTTCGCGGAAGCAGTAATTCCGGTCATTTTTTGAACCCCTCCCGTTGAACCCTCGGAGAGCTCCGGGAATTGGTGGATGCACGATCCACGCCGAACCGGAATCGCGGCTCCCACTCTGGCTCGTTGACGATACGAGAGCCCGTTCCGGGCCTGCAACCCACGAATTCTTATCATTCCGATAAGCAGCGGTGATCGGCCGGCAGGGCCGGACCGCCCGACCGGGAACCGTTCCGGCGCGCCGTGCGTCTACAACTGACGGCCCCCGCGCGCGGGTGGCCGCGCAGGGACCGGGAAGAGCACATCAGAAGGCGGCAGATGCATCGTAATCTGGACATCAGCCAGCTTCGCACCCTGGTCACCATCGTGGACGCCGGCGGCTTCCGTCGGGCCGCCGAAGTCCTGTCGCTGACCCAGCCCGCCGTGAGCCAGCACGTCCGCCGGCTGGAGGCGTTCCTGGAAGGGCCGGTCTTCACCAGCACCGGGCGCACCCTGGCGCTGAGCGCGGCCGGCGAGGAACTCCTCGCCTACGCCCGGCGGATCGTCCTGCTCAACGACGAGGCGGTGCTGCGTTTCGTCGCCCCCAGGAGCAGACTGCGCCTGGCCTTGGGGGTCTCCCAGCAACTGGCCGACGGTCTGCCCCAGCTGCTGTCGGAGCTCTCGCGGCGCGTCCCGGGCGCCCAACTGACCGTACGCACCGGTCTGAGCGAGCCGCTCGCCTCCTGTGTCACCAGCGGCGACCTCGACTTCGCCGTCCTGGTACGCCCGGTCCGCGACGACCGCAGCCGTCCGCTGGGCCGATTACGGCTGGGCTGGTTCGGCACGCCGCCCGGCCCCCGTGAGCGCTCGGTCCCCCTCGCGCTGTCCACCGAGCCGTGCAACACCCGCAGACACACCCTCGACTCGCTCAACGCCCGGGACGCCACCTGGCACATCGCCTACGAGGGCGGTGACCTGGCGGGGCTGCGGGCCGCCGCGCAGGTCGGACTCGGCATAGCGTGCCTGGTGGCCAACGGGGACGAGTTATGGGGTCTGCCGCGCGTCGAGGACGGGATGCTGCCCGCTCCCCCGCAGCCGATCCCGGTGTCGCTGGCGGTCGCGCCTGGCACCTCGGCCATGGTCTCCGACGCGGCGTACCTGGCCGCCCGCGCCGCACTGCGCGGCTACCCGCTGGTGGAGACCGCGTGGGGACCTGCGGGCCGCGCCGTGGTGCGGCAGGCGCCGGCCGCGGGACGGGAGGGGGAAAGCGTGCGCGGGCACGGGCAGGCCCACCCCGGTCACTTCGGCGAGAGCGGTCCGGTCCAGGTCCAGCGGATCCCCTCGTAGCGCCCCCGCCCGTACCGCGCGGCGGCCGCTCGCCGACACCGCCCGGATGGCGGGCGACACGTACCTCTTCTAGCGTGGAGTCGACGGCGGTGCGAGCCCGGCCGGCCGCTTCTTACACGGAGAGAGGGGCAGCGAGAGCGGGATCGCGCTGGTACCGGGAGGTCCAAGGTGGGCTCCGTCTCCTTCCTGCTGGTCGTCGTGATCATCACGGCGCTGGCGTTCGACTTCACCAACGGTTTTCATGACACCGCGAACTCGATGGCCACCTCCATCGCCACCGGGGCGCTGTCCCCGCGGATCGCGGTGGCGGTGGCGGGCGTGCTCAACCTGGGCGGTGCCTTCCTGTCCACCAAGGTGGCCAGGACGATCTCCGACGGCATCGTCGACGACGGCCAGGTCTCCCTGGTGATGATCTTCGCCGGACTGATCGGCGCGATCCTGTGGAACCTGGTCACCTGGCTGCTCGGCCTGCCCTCCAGTTCCTCGCACGCGCTGTTCGGCGGGCTGATCGGCGCGGTGTGGGTGGGGGCCGGCGGCTCCGCGGTGCACTTCGCCGAGATCGTGGAGAAGATCGTCATCCCGGCGGTCGCCTCTCCACTGCTGGCCTGCCTGGTGGGCCTGCTGGCGACCTACCTGGCCTACGTCATCACTCGGCGGGTGGCGGGACGCAAGGCCGGCCGGGGGTTCCGGGCGGGCCAGATCGGCTCCGCGTCCCTGGTCGCGCTGGCCCACGGCACCAACGACGCGCAGAAGACGATGGGCGTCATCACCTTGACGCTGGTCTCCGCGGGCCTGATCAGCCACGGCTCAGGACCGCCGTGGTGGGTGGTGCTCAGCGCCGGTCTGGCGATCTCGCTGGGGACCTACGTCGGCGGCTGGCGGATCATCCGCACCATGGGCAAGGGGCTGACCGACATCGAGGCGCCGCAGGGCTTCGCCGCCGAGACCACCGCGGCCACGGTGATCCTGGCCTCCTCGCACATGGGGTTCGCGCTGTCCACCACGCAGGTGTGCACCGGCGGCATCCTCGGTGCCGGGCTCGGCCGGAAGCTGGCCAAGGTGCGCTGGGGGATCGCCGGGCGGATCGCGGTGTCCTGGGTGCTGACCCTGCCGGCGGCGGCGGCTGTGGGCGGCGTCGCGGCCTGGGTCGCGGGCCAGGGCAATCTGGGAGTGGCACTGGTGGCCGGCGTCGCGCTGGCCGCCGCGGTCGGGTTCTACCTGCTCTCCCGCCGCCGCCCGGTCAACCGGCGCAACGTCAACGAGGAACCCGCCGCGATCAAGGAGCCCGCGGGGCACACGGCGGGATGAGCCCGTCTGCCGGCGCGGCGGGAGAGCACCGAACGGAAAGGAGCCGGACGCGATGGATGTCGACTGGGGCTCCCTGGGCGAGGTGGTCGTCATCAGCCTCGCGGTCACCGTCGTCGTGGTCGTGGTCTTCTCGCTGGGGGTGGCCGCCTGGGCCCGGGGCGGCGAGGGCGAAGCCCACCCGGCGACCCCGCGCAGCACGGCGCGGCGCACCGCGTTCGGCGCGGCGGCGCTGTGCTTCGCCGCCTGCCTGGCGGTGGCGGCCTACGGGATCCACCTGATCGTGTCCGGCTGACCCGGACCGGCCGGAACCCGCTCGCCCCCTGCCGCGCGACCGGATCGTCACCGGATGATGTCGGAAACCATCTGACATGGCGGCATCATCGGCGTAATGTGCTGCGCCCGAGCCACCGTAGTTGTGGCCGAACTGCTGGAGAGAGCAGGCGAGTTGGTGCGCATCCGCGTCTTCGTGC
Source organism: uncultured Actinomycetota bacterium (assembly GCA_963737305.1). Lineage (GTDB taxonomy): Bacteria > Actinomycetota > Actinomycetes > Streptomycetales > Streptomycetaceae > Streptantibioticus_C. The sequence continues at coordinate 258,253 of CAVTRX010000001.1, forward strand.
TGTGTGCGGGCGTGGTCGTCGTGGGCAGTCCCTGGATTCAGCACCCACTGTTGACGACCTACTCCGGAAACGCCCTGCTCCGATGGGCGCAGAGCATCCTGTCGACCCCCCAGTGGCGTCCGTTGACCGAGGCGGTCCGCGACTTCGGCGCGGCGATCACCTGGAGCGACCTCCTGTGTGTGGCCACGCTGCTGGTCGGCATCGTCGTGCTGGTCCCCCGGGTGGTGCTGCGGGCGCCGGCCGGACGGGTCCGCCAGGCCACCGCGTTCGGCACCGGCGTGGCGATCGGGGCGGTGGCCGGGCTGCTCTCCTGGATCGTGCTGGCCGGGTTCGCGCACGGCTTGGAGCCCGCGGACCAGTTGTTCGTCAATCTGGAGTTCTCCTCGGCCGCCTTCGGGGCGCTGCTCGGTCTGGCCATGGCGCTGATCTTTGCCGAGGGCCGCTCGCCTGCCTCACCCGCCGCCCGTTCGCGGCGCCGGCCGATCGAACGGAGGAACGTCATCAGTACCTTGGACGACTCGTCCCCGACGGCGCTCGGGCGGGCGCCCGGCGACGTCACCCGCTATCTGTGCGCCGCCGCCTACACCGACCCGGGGTTCGCCCGCCGGGTGGTGGAGAAGGTGCTGGGCGACCCGTTCGGCGCGGTCGCCGCGTCCCCCGGCGTCGACCTGGTGCCCGTGGTCCGCCACGCCCTGGCCGCCCGCGACTGGCACCAGCGCCGTGACCTGCGCCTTTCGGCGGTCTTCTGTGCCATCCTCGTGCTGGCGCCGCTGTGGTTGCCGCTCGGCGCGATGTTCCTGAACATCATCCGCGCCGCCGCGAGCCCGGGTGCCGATCCCAAGGGCGCGGGCGATCGAGGCCACAGCCGGTCCAAGGATCCGGCAGCCGTGTGGCGGGGGGCTGCCGCCTTCGTGGTGCTGCTCACCTTCGGCGTGCTGATCGGCAACGAGTTCTCCTCACTGCCCATCGGCGTGGCGCAGTGGCTGTTCGGCGGATATCTGTACGGGATCCCGGTGCTGCTGACGGTGGGCGGCGGGCTGCCGCTGGCCTACGCGATCGTGGTGAACCACCAGCTCGCCACGGACGCGCTGCTGCGCGACAAGCTGCGGCGTGAGCGGTTCACCCCCGACGCGGCGCCCGAGCCGAAGGCCGCACCGGCCTGGCTGGCGGAGCGCCTGGAGGCGATCACCCGGGCGCAGCGGGGCAACGTGACCGTCTACAGCGGCTGGCTGCCGCACCAGGGATTCGCCGCCCGCCAGTCGAACTGGTCCGTCGCGCTGCCCGTCGTGGCCGCCACGAACCCCGCGGGCACCGGGCCCGCCCAGATGACCGGGTTCGACGCCTGGGACCTGGTGAGCCGGCTGCGGGAGAGCCTGCACGACCTGGCGGGACCGGCCGGCAGCGTGGCCGAGGGCGGCGGGACGGACCTGACGGGACTCCTGGTCGAGGACCGGGTCTTCGTGCACGGCGCCACGATCGGCGGCGACAACCGCTTCCTGACCGACGACCGGCTGGCCCCCGTCAGCAGGCTGGACCAGGCCGAGGTGCGGCTCATCGCGCTGAACCCCACCAGCACGGCACGCCACTGCCTGGGCGCGTTCCTGCCGTTGTGGGGCGGTGACGTGGTGCCGGGCGTGCTGCTGCACGTGTCCGTCTCCGAGCAGACCGTGCACGTGGAGTGCGACGTGCACACCCTGCCCCCGGTGCGCGGCAGCTACCACGCCGTCGACGTCCTGCCCGACGTCCTGACCCCCGAGCGGCGGCTGGAACTGCTGTTGACCTCGCTGCCGACGACCGGTCCGCTGCTGCGCTCCTCCGCGTTCAACGCCGTGAGCCAGGCGCGGTTCGAGACCCGCAGGGCCAAGCGGGAACTGCGGGAGTTGCGGGCGATCGAGCAGGACCCGCAGTTCGACTACGGCGCGGGGATGAGCGTCCGGGAGGAGGCGATGAACCCCACCTATCTCAACTACTTCCAGGTGCTCGACGGGCAGCGGGTCACCAAGGCGCTCACCCGGCACACGCTCAACGCGATCCGGGAGTTCCTCGACGCGCACGGCGTGGACACCACCGACTTCCAGCGGCAGCAGCAGACCATCCTCAACCACGGCGTCATCCAGCAGGGCGGCACCAGCGTGATCGGCAACCAGGCCGTCGGCCAGGGCGCCAACGCCACGCAGTTCAACCAGCCCCCGACGCAGCAGGCCCCCACCACCCCGTAGGCGGAACCATGTCCAACGAACCCAGCGGCGGCCCCGTCAACAACGGGTTCCAGCAGTCGGGCGGCAACAGTCAGATCGGCAATCAGGCCATCGGAGCCGGCGCCAGGGCGGTGGCCGGCGACATCGGCTTCCGCACCCTGGTGCCGGCGCCGGCGACCCAGGCGTCCGACCTGCTCACCCTGGTCGAGCGGCTGCTGGAGGAGCACCGCGCCGAGCTTCCCGACCAGTCCGGTACCCAGGTCGAACTGCGGCGGATCCGCGAGGAGCTGGGCGAGGCGGAACCGCAGCCGGGGGTGCTGCGCCGCGGTCTGGAGCGGCTGACCTCCTTCGTGGAGCCGGTGACACCGCTCGTGGTCGCGGTGGGCCGGCTCTCCCAGGCGGTCCAGGACGCCGTCGGCCACTGACCGCGAGGGGCGTGCGACCAGGGGCGGCGGCGCCGGAGAATCATGGCGGAAAACACTTTCCGCCATGGCCGCCCGGCGCGCGGCGATGACGATACTGTGACCGCGACGTCGCGGGATCGACCCTCTCGCGCAGGCCATGACGACGGGGGAGGCACTGCTCGATGACCGCCGAAACCAACCACCTGCCCGGCACCCGGCAGGATCTGACGGCACGTCAGACCTCGGTGGACGTGCCCGCGGATCTGCTGCGAGCGGTGGAGGACCGGGTGCTGTGGCTGTCGACGGCCGTCGTCGACCACGCCAACCGGGTGCGGCCCAACCCGTCCGGGATGAAGGTCGGCGGCCACCAGGCGTCGAGCGCGTCCATGGTGACCTTGATGACGACGCTGTGGTTCAGGCATCTGCGGGAGGGCGACCGGGTCTCCGTCAAACCGCACGCCTCACCGGTGCTGCACGCCATCAACTACCTGCTCGGCGAGCTGGACGAAACGCATCTTCAGTCGCTTCGGGCCTTCGGCGGCCTGCAGAGTTACCCCAGCCGCAGCAAGGATCCCGACACGGTCGACTACTCCACCGGTTCGGTCGGCATCGGGGCGACGGCGCCGATCTGGGGAGCGCTCGCCCGGCGCTATGTCGACACCCATTTCAAGGACTCCGCGGACGGGACGGCCACCCCGCAGGCCGGTCGGCAGTACGCGCTGCTGGGCGACGCCGAACTCGACGAGGGCGCCTGCTGGGAGGCGATCCTCGACCCGATGGTCGGCGAGCTCGGCGAGGTGGTGTGGATCGTCGACCTCAACCGCCAGTCGCTGGACCGGGTCGTCCCGCAGTTGGGCGCCGGCCGCCTGGAGGGCATGTTCGCCGCCGCGGGCTGGCAGGTCCTGACGGTCAAGTACGGCCGGCTGCTGGGCGAACTGCTCGACCGGCCGGGCGGGGAGGCGCTGCGCCGCCGTCTGGACGAGATGTCCAATCCCGAGTACCAGCGGCTGTTGCGCTGCCCGGCCGAGGAACTGCGCGGCAGGCTCCCGGGCACCGGCGAGGGCGGCGACGAGATCCGCGCGCTGCTGGCCGGCGTCGACGACCCGACGCTGCGGGCCGCCTTCCGCAACCTGGGCGGTCACGACCCGGCCGCCATCAGCGCGGCCCTCGACGCGGTCGACGACACCCGCCCCTCGGTGATCCTCGCGTACACTGTCAAGGGTTACGGTCTGGCCAGCGAGGGCCATCCGCAGAACCACTCGGCGCTGCTGACCCCCGATCAGCTGAGCGCGCTGGCCTCGCGGTTGGGGGTGCGGGCCGACTCCCGCTGGGAGCGGTTCGCACCGGGCAGCGAGCCGGACCTGCTGTGCGCGCGGACCGCGCTGCGGCTGCGCCGTACCGTCCCGGAGCAGACGTTGCCCGAGCAGCTGCCCACCGACCTGGGCCGGACCCCGACCGGGACGGGCACTACCCAGGCGGCCCTCGGGCGGGCACTGCTGGACCTGACCCGCGCGGCGCCCGAGGCGGCCCGGCGGATCGTGACGGTCAGCCCCGACGTCAGCTCCAGCACCAACCTGGGCGGCTGGGTCAACAAGGTCGGGGTCTGGGCGCAGACCCAGCGTCCCGACTGGTTCGCCGACGACGCCGAGACGATCCTGCACTGGCGGGAGCATCCGGCCGGGCGGCACGTCGAACTCGGCATCGCGGAGACCAACCTCGTCGGTCTGCTCGGCGAGTTGGGCGCGACCTGGAGCCGCTGGGGCCAGCCCCTGCTGCCGATCGGCGTGCTGTACGACCCGTTCGTCGGACGGGCGCTGGAGCCGTGGTCGTTCGGGATATACGCGGGTGGGCAGTCGATCCTGGTCGGCACCCCTTCCGGTGTCACCCTCGCCCCCGAGGGCGGCGCGCACCAGTCGATCACTACGCCCTCCATCGGCCTGGAGCAGCCCGGCTGCCTGAGTTACGAGCCTGCCTTCGCCATCGAGGCGGAGTGGACGCTGCTGGCGGCGCTCGCCCAACTGGGCCGCCCGGGCGGCAAGTCGGCGTATCTGCGGCTGTCGACCCGGCCGGTCGACCAGGCGCTGGCCGCGGTGCCGTCCGACCCGGCCGCCCGTGAGCTGCGACGTCGCCAGGTCCTGGCGGGCGCCTATCCGCTGCGCCGGCATCCCGAGCCCGCCGTCACCTTGTGCGCGATGGGCGCGCTGCTGCCCGAGGCGATCGCCGCGGCGGACCGGCTGGCCGCGATGGGGATCGGCGCCGACGTGGTGTGCGTGACCAACCCCGGGTCGCTCTTCGAGGCGGTGAGCGCCCGGCGCGGCAAGGGCGAGGGCTCCGGCTGGATCCTCGACTCGGTGCTGCCCGCCCGAAGGGCCCGGCCGATGGTGACGCTGCTCGACGGCCACCCGCACACCCTGGCCTTCCTGGCCGGCGTCAACTCGGTGCCCGCCACCCATCTGGGGGTGACCTCCTTCGGCCAGTCCGGCGATGTCGGGGACGTCTACCGCTACCACGGGATCGACACCGACTCGGTGGTCGGGGCGGCCGTCGACCTGCTCGGCTGACCTGCCCGGCGGGACCGGGGAATCGGCCCCGGTCCCAACCTGGCGCTCCTTCTGATCGGCGACTCGGGACCAGCCCTGCCCGGCGGCCCGCAGGGCTCCGCGTCGGCGACCTGCTCGTCCGTCGCCCAGAGCGCGGGCGACTTCGGCAAAGCGATGAGCGGCTACACCGGCTGACCCGACGTCAGGATTCCGGTGGCCGCGGGGCGGGTTCCGGTCCGGAACGAGCCCCGCCGCCCCGGGTGAGCGCGCTGAGAGCGGCGACGCCCGCGGTGCCGGCGGCCAACGCGAGCCCCAGGACCGGCCGGGGGGCGCTGAGCCCGGCGAGGGCCGCGCCCGCCGAGGCACCGCCGGACATGATGGTGTTGACCCAGGACTGCGCCTCGATGGCCGCCCCGGCCGGCGCGGCGTCGGCGGCCGCGGTGAACAGGCTGGCCAGGGTGGGTCCCAGGCACAGACCGGCCGCCGGAGCCGCGAGGGCCATCAGCGGCGCGAACGCGGTGGCCGCGGTCAGTGCGGTGAGCCCGAGCGTGTATCCGGCCAGCAGGAGCGGCAGTCCGCGCCGGGCCCCGCCGGGCGGACCGCCACGACGGCCCAACGCGAGACTGCCGACGATGCTGCCCACCGACACGGCGGCCAGCAGCGGTCCCGACGCCCACAGCGCGCCCGCGTGCCGCGCGAAGCCGGTGAGCGCCACCTCGGTCGCGCTCAACGACCAGTTGGTCAGTGCGGCGGTGACCAGCAGCCGCCGCAGCGCCCTGGACCGTAGCGGCCCCGCCCATCCCGCCCCGGGCAGCCGGACGGCGGGCCGGCCCGGCTCGCGGCTGACGATGACGGCGGCGACCACGGTGAGCGCGAGCAGCACCCCCAGCGCGGTGCCCGGCGCGACGGCGGTGGCCAGCGCGCCGGCGAGCGCGGGTCCTGCGATGGCCGTCAGGTCGAACACCGCCGCGTCCAGGGCGAATCCGGTGTGCCGCAGCGCCGCCGGGGTGCGCAGCGCCCACAGGCTGCGCATCGCCGGGCTCAACGGCGGGGTGACCAGCCCCGCGAGGGCCGCGGTGGCTATCAGGAGTCCGGGCACCGGCGACTGCGCGCGGGCGGCGAGTGCCAGTGCCACCAGGGCGCTGACGTATCCGCACAGGCAGACCGGGGCGACGACCCGCAGCCCGCGCAGATCGGCGAGCCGCCCGCGTATCGGTGCCGTCAGCCCCTGGCCCAGCGAGTAGCCGCCGACCGCGGCGCCCGCGACAGGGAAGGACGCGTGCCGCGCCACGACCAGCAACAAGGTGATGCTCACCATGCCCTGCGGCAGCCGGGCGCACACGTCGGCCCCGGCCAGCCGCCGCAGCCCGGGGTGCCCGAAGAGTTGGCGGTACGAACCGGTCCGATTTTCGGCAGCAGTCACGCGGATCACTGTCTCACCGGGCTCATCCCAACGGATCGGCCAGCCCAGCCTCCTGGGTCAGCAGCAGGTCCACCACCGTCAACGCCTCGCCCAGCCGGGCGGCCCGGTCCCCGCGCAGTTCGCACCAGGGCACGCCGCAGCCCGCCAGCACCTCGCGGAACCGGCCGGTCATCCACGGGCGCAGGTGCTCGCCGTCGCGCAGTCCGTCGTCGGCGAACGGCACCCCTTCGTGCGAGGTGAGCAGGTACACCCCGCGCGATGGCATGGCATCCGCCAGCCGCCGCACCGGATCGGTGGCACGGCCGCGGTAGCGCTCCTGCCAGATAGTGGTGGCCAGGGTGTCGGTGTCGCAGACCAGCACCGGGCCGCCGGCCCGGGCGGCGCGCTCCTCCGCCTCGTTCTGCCGGCGGCCGACGAGTTCGAAGTCGGCGTCCGACCACCGCAGATCGCCCACCTCGGGCACCGGCTCGCCCGGGGCGGCCAGCGCACGGGCCACGGCGAGCTTGGCGACCGTCAGCTCCCTTCCGTACTCCGGCACCCAGCGGGTGAGCGCGTGCGGGCCGCCCCGCTCCCGAAGGGCGGCGGCCAGGTCCCGCGACAAGGTGGTGGTGCCGGTGGACTCCGCGCCCACCACGACGACCCGCCGGGCCAGTCGGGCGCGGACCGGGGGTTCCAACTCGTCCCAGCAGGCGACCGGATCCGCCCTGACCCGGGTACCGGAGACGGCGAACGTCCCGCGGCCGGTGTCGAGCACCACCGGCGCCGCGTCGAAACGGCGGGCGAGTTCGGTGCCGTAGGGCTCGGAGCTGAAGACGGCGTCCACCGGCGGGCCGGGCGGCGCCGAGTCGAGTGCCTGCCGCATCAGCGCGACATGGCCGGTCCAGATCTCGTCGCTGCCGTAGTCCATCGGCAGTTCGTCGGGGATCCCCGCGACGGCGACGTGCGGGTCGGCCGACCAGTACTCGCGTATCCACGCCACGCGTTCGGCGAGCGTGATGCTCTCCTGGCGGGAGGCCATCACCACCACCGTCACCCGCTCGCAGGCGTCGGCGGCGGATCTGATCAGGAAGTGGTGGCCGGAGTGCGGCGGGTAGAACTTCCCGATCACCATGCCGTGGGCGAAGCGGCCGCTCACCGGGCCACCCCCGCGGGTGCCAAGGGCCGCCCGGTGCCCGTCTCCCGCCGCCAGGCCCGCAGTCCGAACAGGCACATCCCGAGCAACAGCGTGTAGACCACCGCGGTCAGGTCCAGCGCCTTGACCGTGTACAGCGGTATGTAGACCAGGTCGGCGGCGATCCAGAAGTACCAGTTCTCGATCTGCTTGGCGTTCAGCAGCCACTGCGCCGCCAGCGAAAGCGCCGTGGTCAGCGCGTCCCACAGCGGCGCGATGTCGTGTGCCCTGGACAGCAGCACGGTCAGCCCCCAGGTGAACGGGACGACCAGCGCCACCAGCACCACGAGGGTGCGGGCGCCGGCGCGGCCCATCCGGCGCCCGGTGTGCCGCTCCCCGCCGCGCAGCCACTGCCACCAGCCCCACCCGGCGAGCACCAGGTAGACCACCTGGAGCGCGGCGTCGGCGTACAGCCGGGCGCTGAAGAACAGCACCAGGAAGAACAGGTTGTTGGCGATCCCCACCGGGAAGTTCCACACGTCGGCCCGCACGCACAGCCAGACGCACAGCGCGCCGGTGACGAAGCCCAGCAACTCGGCCCATGTGACGGCGTCCTGGCCGAGCCGGAACAACTGATGGTCCAGTGGCGCGACCAGCGCCCCCAACGTATCGGTGAAGGACACGGATTCCCCCTCGGTTTGCGTCGAAGTGACGATAACCGGTGGGGGGAGCCCGCGCAATCGCCCGCCGCCAGGCGGTTCAGACCAGGATCATGCCGCCCTCGATCGGAATGACCTGGCCGGTGATGTAGTCGGAGTCCGGGCCCGCGAGGAAGATGCCGGTCGGCACCAGGTCCCGTGGCTCGGCGGGCCGGCCCAGCAGGATGCCCTCGGCCATCGAGTCGAAGCCGGAGGCCCCCTCGCCGATCCGGTCCAGATCGCGGTCGAGCTTGTCCCACAGCGGGGTCCGCACCACCCCGGGCGCGAAGGCGTTGACGGTGATGCCGTGTTCGGCGAGCGCCCTGGCCCCGGCCTGGGTCAGCGAGATGACCGCCGCCTTGCTGGCGCTGTAGGGGGCGAAGCTCGCGAAGCCCTGGCGGCCGGCGATGGAGGCGGTGTTCACGATCTTGCCGCCACCGCCCTGCGCGATGAACCGCCGGGCCGCCTCCTGGCTGCCGACCACCACACCGAACGCGTTGACCCGCATGATCCGGTCCCACACCGCCTCGGTGATGTCGAGGAACTTCTCCGGCTCGTTGAATCCGGCGTTGTTGAAGAAGGCGTCCAGCCGGCCGAACTCCGCCACACCGTGGTCGATCGCCTCCCGCACCTCCTGCCTGCTGGTCACGTCCACCCTGTGGTGCACGGCGGCGCCGCCCGCGTCCCGGATGGCGGCGGCGACCTCGGCCGCCTGCTCCTCGTCCCGGTCGGTCACCACGACGCGGGCGTCCTCGGCGGCCATGCCGTGGGACAGGGCGGCGCCGATGCCCCGCGCCGCGCCGGTGATCAGGACGGTCCGGCCTGCCAGGCGTCCGGGCATGGTGCCGCTCCTTGGGTTTCGAGGGTCAAACGGTGACGGGGGAACGGTTGCGGGCCTGGGTGTACAGCGCGGCCGCGACCAGGATCAGGAAGCCCTGGAAGAAGTACTGCCAGGTCTGACTGAGGTTCAGGAAGGTGGTGGCGTTGAGGATCTGCTGGATGAGGGCGGCACCGAGCAGGGTGCCGATGAAGGAACCGCGCCCGCCCATCAGGCTGGCGCCGCCCAGGACGACGGCGGTGATGCTGGAGAGGGTGTAGTTGACCCCCTGGGTGGGGTCGCCGACGCCGATCTGCGCCATCAGCAGCAGCGCGCCGAGGAAGGTCAGCACTCCGGCGGCCGCGTAGGCCAGCACATGGGTGCGGTTGACCTTCACGCCGAGCCGCCGGGCGGAGTCCTCGTGGGAGCCGACCGCCCGCAGGTTGTGGCCCCACGCCGTCCTTCGCAGCAACAGCTCCAGTCCGACCGCGATCACCACGGCCGCGATGAAGGCGATGGGCACGTAGCCGACCGGGGTGGTGATCAGGTCGGTGACCTTGGTGCTGATGTATCCGCCCTGGAAGGGCCGCAGCAGCAGCGAGACCCCTTGCAGTCCGATGTACAGGGTCAAGGTCGCGGCGACCGGGGTGAAGCCGCCGTACCTGACGAGCAACCCGTTGGTGAATCCGGAGGCCGCTGCCACAGCGACCATGATCACAAATCCCAGCACCATCACCGTCGGCGACTTGCCGGTGGTGACGAAGAACGAGGCGATCACCACCAGCAGTCCGGCCAGCGGCCCGACCGACAGATCGATGCCGCCGGTCATGATGACGACCGTCTGCCCCATGCTGATGAAGGCCAGCGCGGTGAGCAGGGTCAGCACCGAGGTGACGTTGAACGGTGCGAGATAGCGGGTGTTCTGCGCGTAGGTGTACGCCCCCAGGGCGACGATGACCAGCGCGAGGATCACGCTCGGCGCGTAGTCGCCCTTGACCAGGTCGCGGATCCGCTCCCGCGTGCCGCCGGTCCGGTCCGCCGACTCCTGACGCCGTTTGCGCGCGGTGCGCTCCTCGCGCAGGGCGGTGGCGTTGACGACCTGACCGGTGATGTTCTCCTCGGTGACGTCCTCGCCGGTCAGCTCCGCGACCACCTGGCCCCGGGAGAAGACGACGACACGGTCGCACAGCCCCTCCAGTTCCTTCGCGTCGGAGGAGACGATGACCACCGGCACCCCGGAGGAGGCGACGTCCCGCATGATCCGGTAGATCTCGGAGCGGGCCCCCACGTCGACGCCCTGGGTGGGTTCGTCGGCCAGCAGCATGCGCGGCGACGCCAGCAGCGCACGCGTCATCACCACCTTCTGCTGGTTGCCGCCGGACAGCGACATCACGTTGGCCTCGATGGAGGGCGTCTTGACCGACAGCTTCGCCACCCCGTCGCCGACCGCCCGCCGCTCCTGCTCCCGGCCGACCACCCCGGCCCGCGCCAGCGCGGGGAGGGCGCCGACCGCGGCGTTCTCCCGGACCGACATGGAGGTCATAAGGCCCTCCTGGTGGCGGTCGGCGGGCATGTAGGCCGTCGAGCGGACCAGCGCCCGGCCGTGCAGCTTCGCCCCGTCCAGCGTGATGCCGCCCGAGGAGCGGTGCAGACCGGCCAGCGCGCGCAGCACCTCGCTCTGCCCGTTGCCGACGATGCCGGCCAGCCCGACGATCTCACCGCGGCACGCGGTCAGCCGGGCGTCGTGGAACCCCTCCCCCGACAGACCCTCGACCCGCAGGAGAACCGGCGCCTGCCCGCCCGCCGGGTTCTTGGCCGGGAACGCCGAGGACAGCTCCCGGCCGACGATCATCCGCAGCATCTGGTCGTCGGTGAGATCGGCGACGGCCGAGGTGCCCCGGATGCGGCCGTCGCGCAGGACGGTGACGTCGTCGGCGATCTGGCGCACCTCCGCCAGCCGGTGGGTGATGTAGATGACGGCGGTCCCCTTGGCGACCGCCTGCCGTATCCGGGTGAACAGCAGGTCGGTCTGGTCGGCGCCCAGCGGGGCGGTCGGCTCGTCGAGCACCAGGACCCTGGGTTCGATGGCGAGCGCCTTGGCGACCTCCAGCAACTGCTTCTGCGCCATGCTCAGCTCGCCGACCCGGTCCTGGAGCCGCGCGTCGGAGCCCACCTGGCGCAGCAGCCGCGTCATCCAGGCGCGCTGGTCGCCCGCCTCGCGGGCACGGTCGGTGGGCAGCGCGACCCGGATGTTCTCGGCGACGGTCATGTCCGGGAGCACCGCGGGATGCTGGTGGACGATCGCGATGCCGAGCCGGGCGGCGAGTTCGGCGGTGAGTTTCCCGACGGACTCGCCGTCCACGGTGATCCGGCCCTCGTCGGGCTCCACCGAGCCGGTGGCGACTCCCATCAGCGTGGACTTGCCCGCTCCGTTCTCCCCCAGCAGGGCGTGCACCCGGCCGGGGTGGACGTCCAAGGAGACGTCGGACAGGGCGCGGACCGCCGCGTAGTGCTTGGAGACGCCGGCCAGGCTCAGCACCGGAACCGTTGTCGTGGCATCCACTGGTCGCTCCTACTTGTTCGTCCCGTATGCCTGGTCGATCCGTGTCACTTCAGTGCGGACTTCTGCTGGGCGTTGGTCAGCGAGCTGGAGACGAAGGCGTCGGGCGGCAGGGTCTTGTCACAGGTCACCGGGTGAGGGGCGCCGCTGACCGAGTCCTCGAAGGCGGACTGCGGAAAGACCTTCGAGCTGGGGACCACTCCCCCGGACGCCTTGGCGACGGCCACGTCGATCGCCAGCCGCGACATGGCGTTCTGCGAGGAGACGGTGAACAGCTTGAACGGCGATCCCGCGTCCTTCTGCTTCTGCCAGTCGCAGGCCAGCACGTTGGCGTCCTCGGTGGCTATCGCGGGGATCTTGCGGCCCGCTCCGGAGAAGGCGGAGAACGAGCTGGCCAGGGCGGCGCCGAAGTCGGTGGTGATGGCGTCGATCTTCGGGTACTTCGACAGGGCCGCGGTGACGACCTTCTGGGTCTGGGCGGCGTCCCAGTTGGTCACCTCGTACGGCGTGGTGCCGACGAACCTGATGCCCGGGTGGGACTTCAGGACGGACTGCATGCCCTGGAACTCCGCCAGGCTCTGCGAGTTGGCCGGCGGGCCGCCGAGGTTGAGCACGTTGCCCTTGCCGCCCAGCGCCTTGACCAGCCACTGCGCCCACAGCACCCCGGCCTGCCGGAAGTCGGTGCTGACGAAGTAGTCGTAGTCCTGCCCGTCCTTGCCGCCCGGGCTCACCCGGTACGGGACGGTCACCACGCCGGCCTTGTAGGCACTGCGCAGCGCGGGCAGCACGGCCTGTCCGGCGTCGGGGAAGACCACCAGGGCCTGGGTGCCCTTGGCGACCTGGCCCTGGATGTCGGAGATCGCCTTCTGGGTGTTGCCCTGGCCGTCGGTGTAGGAGAACGAGGAGACGCTGGGGCACTTGGCGATCTCCGCCTTGGCCTCGGCGGCGGTCACCTGCCGCCAGTTGTTGTCGCCGAAGCCGTCGGCCAGGCCGACGGACACCTTCTTGGAACCGCACCAGGAGGGGGCGTTGCCCCCGGCCGGGTGACCGGTCTGCGCGTCGGCGGATCCGGTGTCGTTGGACGCGCAGCCGGCGGCCGCCAGAGCGAGTACGCCGACGCAGACGATCCACGTCCGGCTGGGAGAACGCGAGAACATGAGGGTGTTTCCTTTGCTCAGGGGAGTTCGTGGTACGCACGGCCGGGGGCGGGAGGTTTTCCTTACCGGTGCGGGCGGAGGGGCCGAAGGCATGTCGTCGCCTAGGTCTTGATCAGGTCACGCGCCGGACCGCGGCGGCGTGTCCACTCCAGCAGCGCGGACCAGTTCACCGCGTACACCGCGACCCCGGCCGCCAGCGCGACGGCCTGCACGATGTTGCTGGCGGCCTGGTTGACCCCGAGGGTCAGGACGAACTGGTCGAGTTGGCTGAGGAAGAGCGCGGCGACGGCGCTGGCGACCGGGCTTCCCTTGCCGCCCAGCAGCGAGGTGCCGCCCAGTACGACCGCCGCGACGGACGGCAGCAGATAGGAGTCGCCCTGGAAGGCGCTGGGGCGCGAGACGATTCCGCCCAGCAGGATCCCGGCGGTGCAGTACAGCAGCGCGGCCCACACGTATGCCGCGAGTCGGTGGCGGTGGGTGCGCAGTCCGGCCAGTCCGGCGGCCCGGGTGTTGGCCCCGATGGCCTCGAAGCGCCGGCCGGCCACCGTGCGCTTGACCGCGAAGCCGACGAGCGCGGTGACGGCCAGAGCGAAGTACACCGCGTAGGAGACACCCAGGAACTGGCCCGCCGCGATGTTGTGCAGGGCCGGGGTGGTGGTGGTCGGGGAACCGCCCGAGATGCCGAGGACCACCGCGTACAGCAGCGCGTTGCTGCCGAGTGAGGTGACGATCGCCGGCATCCGCAGGCGGCTGACTATCAGCCCGTTGAGCAGTCCGGCCGCCAGCGCGGCCAGGTAGGCCAGCAGCACCGCGGGCAGCAGTTTCGCGTTGTCGCCGGCCGGGTTGTGGGTGACGATGACGACGCTCAGCGAGACCATTCCGGGGACCGACAGGTCGATGCCGGCCTGTTGGATGACCAGTGTCTGGCCGAGCGCGACGATCGCGAGGACCGCCGCGAAGGGCAGCATCCCCTGGAGGGAGCTGCGGCTGAGGCTGTCGGGCTGGGCCACCAGGCTGACCGCGAACAGCAGCACGGTGGCGGCCGTGATGGTGACCAGACCGCGCGAGACCCGCGAGCCCGGGCGGCGCGTGCCGCCGGGTGCCGCGGGTCCGGCCTCGGCAAAGGACCCGGACCCGTCGGGGCGGTCAGGAGTGGTTTCCATCAGGGAGTCCCTTGCCGTGTCGCTCATCGATCGCTCCTGCGAGTGATTCGGGGACGTCCGCACCGGCCGGGGAAACATGGCCGTCATCGAACGTTCATTAATGCTGTACACCTGAGGGTCGCCCGTCAAGGATCAGCGCACAGTTTTCTGGAGACGCGCGCCCGTGTACTGCCGGTCGCGGGCCGGGCCTGCGGGCAGGACACGGCCTACGGTCCGGGGAGGCCGCCCCGGTGGTGTTCGGCGATCGCTGACATGTCGTGTTCACCGAAGCCCGCCGTGGCGGCGTCGTCGCAGATCCGGCCGACGGTGTCGGCGAGCGGTACGGGGGCGGCGCGGCTGCGCGCGAACTCCCGTATCAGATCGAGGTCCTTGCGCATCAGGTCGACGGTGAACGCCACCGGCTGCCCGCCCGGGTCCGCGAACGCGGCCCGCTTGTACAGCAGGAAGGGCGCGGCCACCGCGCTCCCCGACATCACCTCCAAGGCGGTGTCACGCGGGACGCCGCCTCGCTCCGCGAGCACCAGGGCTTCGCTGACGGAGGCGTTCAGACTGTGCACGACCGCGTTGACCGCGAGCTTCATCGCCTGCCCGCCGCCGCTGTCCCCGACCCGCACCACGGTGCCGGCGAACGCGGCCAGCACCGGTGCCACCAGGTCGGCGGCGGGCGCCGGCCCACCGACCATGACCAGCAGCGACCCGCCGCGGACGCTCGCCACGCTGCCGGACACCGGGGCGTCCAGGAACGGCACGCCCGCACGGGCCAGTCGGCCGGCGCAGCGCACGGCCGCCTCGGTGCCGATAGTGCCCATGTCGCACACCACGGCGCCGGGAGCCGTCGCCCCGGCCACCCCGTCCGGCCCGAACAGCACCGCCTCCAGCGCGGCACCGTCCGCCAGCATGGTGATGACCACCTCGGCGCCGTCCACCGCCGCGGCCGGTGTCCCGGCCCGCCGCGGCACGGGGTCACCGGCCGCCAACTCCTCCCGCAGCCGCCGGTGTCCGGCCGCGCCGCGGTTCCAGGTGCTGACCTCGTGCCCGGCGCGCAGCAGCATCGCGGCCATCGGGGCGCCCATGCGTCCCAGTCCCAGTACGGCGACCCGGGTCATGACCGCGGGTCCACGAGGATCTTGCCCGCCACCCGGCGGGCGGCCAGCGCCGCCAGGCCGTCGTCGGGGGCCACCAGCCGCTCCAGCCCGATGACCCGGTCCAGCAGATGACCGGCGATCCGGCCGTCCGTCAGCAGGTCCAGGGCTTCCGGCAGGTCGTCGTCGCAGACATGGGCGACGGTGGTGAGCAGGTCGACCTCGCGCAAGGTGGCGTCCGCCAGGTCCAGGCTCTGCGGCTCGTGGGCAAGTCCCACCAGCAGCACCCGGCCGCCGCGGGCCGCCATGCGCACCGCCCGCTGAGCCGATCCGGACACCCCACTGGACTCGACGACCAGTTGCGCCCCGGTGGGACCGGTCAACTCCCGCACCGCGTCCACCGGGTCCACCCCGGCCACGTTCACGGTGTCGGTCGCGCCCAGCTTCCGCGCGGTGGCGAGCCTGGCGTCGTCGACGTCCACCGCGACGACCCGGTCGCAACCGCGTCCCGCCAGACCACACAGGATGAACGAGCCGATCGCACCGGCGCCGATCAGCACGACGGTGTCGCCCGGCCCGGCGGCGGTGCGCCGGGCGGCGTGCAGACCGACGGCCAGCGGCTGGGCGAGCCCGGCCGAGTCGTCGTCGCAGCCGTCGGGGATCGGCACGCAGGTGGACGCGGGCACCAGGGCGTACTCGGCGAGACCTCCGTCGGCGTTCAGTCCCAGTGTCCAGTAGTCGGCGCACAGGTTGGTGCGCCCCGTCAGGCACCAGGCGCAGGTGCCGCAGGAGACCCCGGCGCCGGTGGCCAGCCGGCGTCCGTCCAGTTGGGCGGTGCCGGCGCCGCAGTCGACGACCTCCCCGACGAACTCGTGGCCCATGACCATCGGCCCCTGGTGACCGCTGGCCGGATGGCGGCGGTCGACCGGGAAGAGGGAGGGCCCGTGCAGGTACTCGGTGGCATCGGTGCCGCAGATGCCGGACCGCACGACGCGCAGCAGCACCCGGCCCGGGGTGACCTGCGGCACCGGGCGCTCCTCGATCCGTACGTCCCCGGCGCCGTGGTAGACCGCCGCTCGCATCGTCCCGGTCACCGGACGGCCTCCGAGGTGAGGTGGACCTTGATCTGTGTGCGGTCCCGGCGGACCGTCTCGACGGCGCGCGCGGCGTCGGCCAGCGGGACGGCGGTGGTCACCAGCGGCGACAGGTCGATGCCCGTGCGCTCCAGGAAGCGCAGCGTGCGCGGCCAGACGCCCGGTGAGCCGATGATGCCGCGGACCGTCAGTTCCTTGGACTGCACCAGGCCGAGTCGGGCCGGCGCGTAGCCGCCCACGTCGATGCCGACGTTGACCACCCTGCCCCGGAAGGCGGCCACCTCCAACGCGGCGGCCATGGCGGCGGTGTTGCCGCTCGCCTCGATCACCACGTCGGCCCCGCGGCCCCGGGTGTGCTCCCGTACCCGCTCCGCCAGGTCACCGTCGGCCGGGTCGAGGTGGTGTTCGGCGCCCAGTTCCATCGCCAGGGCGGCGCGGGCCTGATCCGGTTCGACGACCAGGACCCGGGCGCCGTGGGCGGCCGCCGAGGCGACCACCCCGAGCCCGATCGGCCCGGCGCCGAGGACGGCGACGGTGTCGCCGGCGTCCAGATCACCGGCCTGCCGTGTCGCGTGGTAACCGCAGCTGAACGGTTCCACCAGCGCGCCCTGGGTCCAGGTCATGGAGTCCGGCAGCCGGTGCAGCCACTCGGGCCGCACCACGAAGTACTCGGCGGCGGCACCGCTGATGCTGAACCCGAAGTGGTCCTCGCCGATGACGCACTCCCCGACCACCCGGTCGCCGACGGCGAACGAGTCGACCCGCTCGCCTACCTCGACGACCTGCCCGGCCCACTCGTGGCCGGGCACGACCGGGTACTCGAAGGGGATGATGTAGCGGCCTTCGAGCAGTTCGATGTCCGAGTGGCAGATGCCGACCGACCGCGCGGCCACCAGGATCTCGTCCGGCGCGGGGCGCGGGACGGGGAGGTCGTCGACCCGGGCGGTGGCGTCGCCGACGAATCGCAGCGCTTTCACGGTGTCTCCTCAGGCCGGGCCGGCGGCGGTCACCGGACCGCCGGTCGCGGTGTTCAGGTGCGACTGGGACTGGCGCAGGGTGGGCAGTTGCCCGCCGACCGTGAAGTAGCGCTGCCCGGCCACCAGCAGTTCCTCCGCGGGGAACTTGGTGATGACCTCGCAGCCGTCGGCGGTGACCACGAGTTCCTCCTCGATCCGGGCCGCGCCGAGCCCGTCGGCCGAGGGCCAGTAGGTCTCCAGGGCGAAGACCATTCCCGGTTCGAGGATCTCCGGATGGTCGAGGGAGACCAGCCGGGAGAAGATCGGCTTCTCCCAGATCGACAGTCCCACCCCGTGCCCGTACTGGAGCGCGAACGCCGCCTCCTCGTCCGGGAAGCCGAACTCCTGCGCGGTCGGCCAGACCGAGACGATGTCCGCGGTGGTCGCGCCGGGCTTGACCAGCGCGATGGCCTGGTCCATGTACTCGCGGCACCGGGTGTAGGCGTCGCGCTGCGCCGGGGACGCGCTGCCCACCGCGAACGTGCGGTAGTAGCAGGTGCGGTACCCCAGATAGCTGTGCAGGATGTCGAAGAACGCCGGGTCGCCGGGGCGGATGATGCGGTCGGAGTAGACGTGCGGATGCGGGGCGCACCGCTCGCCGGAGATCGCGTTGACCCCTTCGACGAACTCCGAGCCCATGTCGTACAGGGCCTTGCTGACCAGCCCGACGCATTCGTTCTCCCGTACGCCGGGGCGCAGGAAGGAGTACAGGGAGTCGTAGGCGGCGTCGACCATCGAGCAGGCCTGGGTCAGCAGCGAGATCTCGCCGTCGGTCTTGATGCGGCGGGCCTCCAGGAAGACCTGCTGGCCGTCCAGGACGGTCACTCCGGCGTCCCGCAGCGCGGCGAGCACCGGCATCTCTATGACGTCGACCCCGACCGGCTGGTCGAGCAGGCCGTACAGCTCCAGTTCGGCCCTGACCTTGCGGGCGACCTCGGCGGCGACCCCGGCGCCGGGGTGGAAGGCACCGCGCAGGGTGGAGATCCCGGCCCGGGCGCCGGAGGGGTTGCGCGGGCTCGCGCCGTGGTGCGGGGCGTGCGGGTCGTCGGAGGCCACGTCGCTGTGGTCGAGCCAGGGCGCGTACAGCTGGTGGTGGCGGGCGGCCGAGCCGAAGTCCCACACGATCGGCTCGCCGCCGCGCACCAGCAGGGAGAAGCGGATCAGCTTGTCGATCGCCCAGGTGCCGATGTGCGTGGACGTCATGTAGCGGATGTTGGTGAAGTCGAACGCGAGGACGGCGCCGAGTTCGGACGTCTCCAGCGCGTGGCGCAGGCGTGCCAGCCGTTCATCGCGCAGCCGGTCGAGATCGACCCGCTGTTCCCAGTCGACGGCGTTCGTGCCAAAGGTGGCTGTACCCACGTTGCCTCTTCTCATCTTTCAGGAACCGACCTTGACCAGGAGCTTCTGCGCGTCGCCCGCCGGGTCCAGCAGCCGCTCGAAGCCGCGCGCGACGATGTCGTCGACCTCGATGACCTCGGTGAGCACCTTCTCGACCGGGTACCGGCCGGAGGCGATCAGCGCGCTGATGCGGGGGAAGTCGTGGACCGGGTAGCACCAGGTGCCGACCAGGCTCAGGTCACGGTTGGACAGGTCCATCGGGTCGATCGTCGCGGGGGCCACGTGCAGTCCGACCTGGGTCGCGGTGCCGTGGGCGCGCAGTCCGGCGAGCGCGGTGCTCAGGCCGCCCTGCGACCCGGAACACTCGGCCGCCGTGTCGGCGCCGACGCCCGCGGTCAGGTCGCGCACCGCCGCCGGCACGTCGACCGCGGTCGGGTCGAGCACGGTTGCCACCCCGAACGCCTCGACGAGCGCGCGCCGGCGGGGGTTGGGCTCGCTGACGATGACCTGGGCGGCGCCGGCGGCGTGCCCGTACAGCGCGGCCAGGGCGCCGATCGGCCCGGCGCCGGTGACCAGGAGGGTGTCGCCGGGGCGCAGTCCGGTGCGGTCCACGCCGTAGGCGGCGACCGCGCCCGGTTCCACCAGAGCGCCCTGCACGTCGCTGACGGAGTCCGGCAGCCGGGTGATCTGGTAGTCGGGTACGACGACCTGCTCGCTGATGCCGCCGCCGCTCCAGCTCAGTCCGGTGCACGCCATCCGGGGGCACAGGTGGTTGAGCCCGCGCCGGCAGAAGTAGCACTCCCCGCAGTAGACCAGGGGCATGACGGTGACCCGGTCGCCGACGCGTACGCCGGTCACCTGGGAGCCGGTCTCCAGGACCTCGCCGGAGAACTCGTGGCCCAGGATCTGCGGCGCGGCGGCCCCCGACAGCGGGTGCGGCGTGGTGGGGATGACGATGGGGCCGGCGGCGTACTCGTGCAGGTCCGTGCCGCAGATGCCGCACAGGTACGGCCGGACGCGGACTTCGCGTGGGCCCACGGCGGCGGGCTCTGGTGTCTCCTCCACCCGGATGTCGTGTCTGCTGTGGTAGACAGCGGCGCGCATGCGCGACTCCTCGCGGCTTCGTGTGGGTGATCCGGATTCGCCGGCCCGGGAAGGTGTCCCGCGGGCGGCCCGGTGTGTCCTCCGACAGCCACAGTGTTAATCGGCTGTGTACAGCGATAGTGAACTGATGGCGGCGCCGGAGTCAATGCCACGGCCCGGACTCCGTGGTGAAAGCGGCGTTTTCGGTTGTTTCCCTTGACGTGACCGCACGACAGATGTTCACTGCAACGAAACGTCGGCCGGTCCCGGGCATCCTCGTGCCACGACACCGCCGGGCCGTTCCCCGACCGCGGGCACGGCCGCACTGGGCGACCGCCGTACCGGCGGGCCCGCACGGTCTCCGTACTCACCGTCCCGGGCATGACCGTGCCCGCTTCCGGGCGGCCGTCGCACTTCCTCGGAGGGATGTCATGCTTCTCAGCGAACAGTTGGGGCACCTGTCGTACTCGACCCTGGTGCATCCGGGCGACAACTGGGCCGAGATGAGCGCCAGCCTCGCCACCTATCTGCCCGAGGTGAAACGCCGGGTGTCACCGGAGGAGGACTTCGGCGTCTCGCTGCGGCTCTCGGGCGCGTCGGCGGCGCGGCTGGCCTCGGATCCGGCCGAGCGCGAACGGCTGCGGGAGTTCCTGGCCGCCGAGGGGCTCTACGTCTACACCGTCAACGCCTTCCCGCAGGGGGCGTTCAAGGGGCGCTCCGTCATGGAGGACGTCTACGAGCCGGACTGGACCACCGAGGAGCGGGTGGCCTACACCGTCGACGTGGCCGACGTCCTGGCCGACATCACCCGGCCCGGGGTCGAGCCGACCATCCAGACGGTGCCGCTGGCGTTCCGCCCGAAGGTCACCGGTGAGGACTACGTCGAGGCGTTCACCCGCAACGTGCTGCGAGTGGTGGCACATCTGGCCGGCGTCGAGCGCCGGACGGGCCGCCGGGTGAAGCTGGCCATCGAGCCCGAGCCGTTCTGCTACCTGGAGACCATCGAGGAGACCGTCCGCTACTTCCGCGAGCGGCTCTACTCGCACACGGGTGCGCGGACCCTGGCGGCGCTGTCCGGTCTGCCGCTGTCCGAGGCGTTCGGCGTGCTGCGCCGCCATCTGGGGGTGGTCTTCGACATCTGCCACCAGGCGGTGGAGTTCGACGACATCCCGGCGTCGCTGCGGCTGCTGGCCGCCGAGGGCGTTCCGGTCTTCAAGCTCCAGGAGGCGGCCGCGCTGTGGGTCCCGGAAGTGGACGAGGAGACGGTGCGGGAACTGGAGCGGTTCACCGACACCATCTATCTGAGCCAGACCACCGAGTCACGCGACGGCGAACTGACCCGCCACCTCAACCTCGGCGACGCGCTCGCCGCCTGGCGGCGCGACCCCGGCGGCAAGCGGGAGTGGCGCACCCATTTCCACGTGCCGGTCTTCCTCGACGACCTCGGTCCGTTCCGGACCACGCGCTTCGCCATCGAGCAGGCGCTGGACGAGCATCTGGCCCACCCGCAGTCCACCCATCTGGAGATCGAGACCTACACCTGGGACGTGCTGCCCGAGCACCTGAAGACCGGTGACATCACCGAGTACGTGGTGCGGGAACTGGAGTGGGTCCGCGGCCGGCTGCTCGGCCCGCGGTGACCGGCGGCGGGGCCGGGTCCGGGGTCGCCCCCGGGTCCGGCCCCGCACGGTGTCCGGCCCGTCCGCCCGCAGGGGCGGGGCGGGGTCAGCCGGGGATGATCCGTTCCCGGCGCAGCGTCTCGAACAGGTCGAGGAAGGACCGTCGCGAGTCCTGGGTGTCGGTGAACCCGTGGGCACGGCTCTTGGTCATGTCCGCGAAGGTCTCCATCTCCCGGCCCAGGTCACCGTCGGTGTGCCACCACGACGCGATCCGCTCCAGCGGGATGTCGCGCAACCCGTGCTTCTTGACGATCCGCTCCCACACCGGCCCGGCGTCGGCGAACCGCTGCTCCAGCGGCTGCGCGTGCCCGGGGTACTCGGCGGCCGGCACGCCCAGTCCGTCGGCGACGACCTGCCACATCCGGCGCCAGCGGAAGACGTCCCCGTTGACGGTGTTGAACGCCTGTCCCACCGCCCGCTCGCTGGTGGCGGCCCACACCATCTGCCGGGCCAGCAGCCGCGCGTCGGTGATGTCGGTGATCCCCGAGTACTGCTGCGGAGAGCCGGGGAAGACGAAGGGCTCGCCGGTCTCCGCGCACAGCGCCCCGTACACCGCGAGGGTGACGCCCATGTTCATGAGGTTGCCGAGCGCCCAGCCGATCATGGTGTGCGGGCGGTGCACCGACCAGCCGAAGCCACCGCGTTCCGCGGCGTCGAACAGCACGTCCTCCTGCTCGTAGTAGAAGTTCCGGTTCGGCAGCCGGGGCTGTTCCTCGTGGAAGGGGGTCTCCACCGGGGTGCGCGCGTACGCCTCGAAGGGGCCGAGGTAGTGCTTGAGCCCGGTGACCAGCGCGACGTGCCGCAGGGATCCGGCGTCCACCAGCGGGTCGAGCACGTTGCGCAGCATGGCCGAGTTGACCAGGCAGTTCTCCGCCTCGGTGGGGCGCCGCTGCCAGGTGCAGTGGAACAGGTGGGTGGGCCTGATCTCCTGGAGCAGGGACGCGGTTGACGCGGCGTCCAGGATGTCGGCGGCCACCGGGCGGATCCCGGGTCCCGGTGCGGCTCCGCTGCGGGAGAGTCCGTGGACGTCCTGCCAGCCGGCCTCCACCAGCCGCCGTGCCACGTTGTTGCCGGCGATGCCGGTGACCCCCACGACAAGCGCCCGTGCGGTGTCGGCCATGTCGATCTCCGTCTCTTCCGGGTCGGCTTTCGCGTGGAAGCGGTACCGTGACCGGATCGTATACTAGTGTGAACTGCTACTGAACATCTGTCCCGGTTGCTTTGGCTGGAGGCACCGTTCCCGTCCCCGACGCCGTTCCAATACGCTGAACGGTCCCCCTCCATCCGAGCGCGTCGTCTAAGGAGCATCCGTGAAGGCCACCAATGGGTCCTCGGCACGGTCGAGGAAACCCGGGCCCCGCCCGGCCACCGAGACGACGGATCCGCAGACGCCGCCCACCGGCCCCCGGGACGCGATCATGAGTGTCGGGGCCGAGCTGCGCACCAGGCGCCTGGCCGCGGGGCTGTCCCTGCGGCAGTTCGCCCGCGACCTGGGGGTCTCCCCGTCCTTCATCTCCCAGATGGAGAACGGCAAGTCGCAGCCCTCGGTGGCCACCCTCTACATGATCTGCAGCGCCCTGGACGTCTCGATCGACGAGTTGTTCAGCAAGGCGGGGGTGACCGCCCCCGACGGTGACGGCGCCTCCCCGGTCGCGGCGCCGGAGTCCGCCGACGAGCCGGCCACCCACAGCTTCCGCGGCGCGCTGGCCAAGCTCGACGAACTGCCCAGGCAGCAGTCGACCCCGGTGGTCACCCCGGAGCAGCGCCGCCGGCTCGTGCTGGACTCCGGCGTCACCTGGGAGCGGCTGTCCGCCACCCACGAGGCCGCCGTCGACTTCCTGTTCGTCCGCTACGACGTGGGGGGCAGTTCGGTCTCCGACGAGCAGCTCACCCGGCACTCGGGGATCGAGTACGGCTATGTCATCAGCGGCACGCTGGAGGTCTCGCTGGGGTTCGAGACCTACGTGGTGACGGCGGGTCAGTCGGTCTCCTTCGACTCCGCCACCCCGCACCGGCTGACCAACCACGGCGACGTTCCCGTCGAGGCGATCTGGTTCGTCCACGGCCGCAACTCCTCGCACGAGCACTGACGGCGCCCCCGCTCAGACCAGGATCCGCAGCGGGTTGTTCACCAGACCGGTCAGCTCCCGCATCCACCGGGCGGCCAGCGCGCCGTCCAGCGGGCGGTGGTCCACGGACAGCACGAACCTGATCACCCGGGCCACCGTCAGCTCGCCGTCGACGACGACCGCCTCCTGCTTGGCGGCGCCGACGGCGAGGATGGCGGACTGCGGCGGGTTGATGACGGCGGCGAACTCCTCGACCCCGAACATCCCGAGGTTGGTGACCGTGATGGATCCGCCGTCGAGGTCCGCCTGGCGCAGCCCGCCGGCCCGCGCCGCCTCGGCGAAGTCCCGTACGGCCGCGGCGATCGAGGTGACCGAGCGGTCCTCGACGTCGCGCAGCACCGGTGTCACCAGCCCACCGTCGGTGGCGACGGCCACGGCGACGTCCACGGACGAGAAGCGGCGTACCGCCTCGTCCCGCCAGACGGCGTTCATCTCGGGCACCAGGGTGTGAGCCCGGGCGACCGCCTTGACCAGCAGGTCGTTGACCGAGACCTTCCCGGTGGCGCCCTCGTTGATCCGCTCGCGCAACTCCAGCAGCGCGTCGGCCCGGCAGGTGGCCCGCAGGTAGAAGTGCGGCGCGGTGCGCTTGCTCTCGGTCAGCCGGGCCGCGATGGACCGGCGCATCCGGGTGTGCGGGATGTCCTGGTAACCGTCGGCGGTGCCCGCGGCCGGTTCGGCGGGAGCGGGGGCGTCCTCGGCGGTGGGGGCCGGCGCGCTGCCGCGGGAGGCGATCGCGGCCTCGACGTCCCTGCGCACGATGCGGCCGCCGGGGCCGGTGCCCGCCAGTGTCCCGACCGGCAGTCCTGCTTCCTTGGCCAGCCTGCGGGCCAGCGGGCTGGCGAAGACCCGGGCGGGCGCCGGCGGATCGGCGGGCGGCGGGCCGACCGGCTCAGGATCGTCGTCGGGGACGTCACGCCGTGCGGCCATGACCGGTTCCGCGACGGATCCCGCGCCGAGTTCGGCCAGCGCCGCGTCGGGGTCGGCGACGGTCTCCCCGATGGCCGCGATCAGCGCGATCGGGCTGCCGACCGCCACCTCGGACCCGGCCGCAACGAGGGTCCGCAGCAGCACACCGTCGCTCTCGGCGGTGACTTCGACCTCCGCCTTGTCGGTCTCGACGACGACGACCGGGTCGCCCTCGCCGAACGCGGTGCCCTCGGCCAGCGGCCAGCCGGACAGGACCGCGCTGGTTTCCGCCGCCGCGACGGCCGGCATGCGGAGCAGCTCCGCCATGGTGTCCCTCCTGGAGGAAGAGTGTCGGGAGGGCTCAGTGACCCGTGATCTTCTTCAGTTCGGCGAGGACTTCCTCGCTCCGGGCGATGGCGGCCCGCTCCAGCACCCTGCTGATGCTCGGGCTCGCCTCGCCGCCGTGGACACGCTGGACGGGCTGGTCGAGCCAGTCGAAGTAGCGGCGCTGGATCTCGTCGGCCAGCCAGGCACCGTAGGAGGTGCCCGCCGCGCCCTGTTCGGCGATGAGGACGTTGTTGGTCTTGCGGATGCTGGCGCCGATGGTGTCCCAGTCGACGCTGGCCCGGTCCAGCCACCGCAGGTCGATGACCTCCGCGTCACAGGACTCCAGCGCCTCGACGGCCTCCAGGACGAAGCCGGTCATCGCCAGGTAGGAGATGACGGTGATGTCCTCGCCGGTGCGGCGCACCGCGGCCCTGCCGACCGGCAGGCAGTAGTCGAGGTCGTCCACCGGAGCGTCGCCGACGGTGCCGTACAGGTCCACGTGTTCCAGCACCACCACCGGGTCCTTGCAGCGCAGGGCGCTGTTCATCAGTCCCACGTAGTCGAAGGGGGTCGAGGGCGCCACGATGCGCCAGCCCGCGGAGGTGGCCAGGACGCCGGCCGGATCCATCGAGTGCTGCGAGCCGTAGCCGGTCCCCATCGCGACCTTGCTGCGCAGTACCAGGGGGACGTCGTTCTCGCCGCCGAACATGTGGCGGGCCTTGGCTATCTGGTTGAACAGCTGGTCCGCGGCGACCCACATGAAGTCCGCGTACATGAACTCCACGACCGGCAGGTACCGGCCGTCCAGCGCGATGCCGCCGGCCAGTCCGGCGAAGGCGTTCTCGCTGATCGGAGTGCCCAGCACCCGGTCGGGGTGGGCTTTGGCAAGACCCTTGGTGGCGCCGTTGGTCCCGCCGTTGAGCCGGTGGACGTCCTCGCCGAGCACGACGATGCGCTCGTCGGTGTCCATCCGGCGGGCCATCACGGCGGCGACCACGTCGATGAACTTGCGTTCCGCGAGCTTCCCGGTGAAGGTGTCGCGGTCGGCGACCGGGGCGTCCTCGAACTCGGTCAGGTCGCCGCGTACGCCGACGTCCCGGAACTCCGGCGCCGGCCACTCGGCGGGGCGCACCCGGCGCTGTCCGGGTTTTCCACCCGGCAGCGGTTCGAGGAGTTCACCGCCGATCTCCTCCATGTCGGCCTTGACCCGGGCGGCGAACTCCTCCAGCCGGTCCGCGGTCAGGATGCCGCGCCCGGTCAGCCGGTCCGCCACCGCGGTCAGCGGATCGCGCTCGCGCCACTGCTTCTCCTCCTCCTTCGTGCGGTAGCCGAAGGCGCTGCCGGGGAAAGGGCCGTTCTGGTGGAAGTAGCGGTAGACGTCCGCCTCGACGACGGTCGGGCCGCCGCCGGCCCGCATGTGGGCGACGGCCTCGCTCATCGCCAGGTGCACCGCCAGCGGATCCATGCCGTCCACCCGCCAGCTGGGGATGTTGAACCCCGGCCCGCGCCCGGACAGCCGTGGTTCGGCGGTCACCTCGTTGACGTGGGTGGAGACGGCGTACTGGTTGTTCTCGATGAAGAAGCAGACCGGCAGCCGCCAGGCGGCGGCGAGGTTCAAGGTCTCCAATACCGAGCCGATGTTGACCGCGCCGTCACCGAAATAACTCACCGAGACCGCGTCGGTCCCGGCTTTGCGGGCCGACCAGGCGAAGCCGGCCGCCTGCGGGACCCCGCCGCCGACGATGGCGTTTGTGCCCATCGCCCCGGCTTCCTTCCACTGCAGGTGCATGGATCCGCCCCGGCCGCGGCAGTAGCCCCTGGCCAGGCCGCAGATCTCGGCGAGGCTGCGGGACAGCACGGTGCGCACCTCGCCGGGCAGCGGCCGAAGGGGGTCCAGGCCGCCGGGGGCGACGTAGTTGAGGGCCTTGGCGAGGAACTGGTGGTGGCCGCGGTGCGAGCCGTTGACGAAGTCGGCGGCGCGCAGTGCCAGTACCGAGCCGACGGCGCCGCCCTCCTGGCCGATGCTCGAATGCGCGGGGCCGTGCACCAGGCCCTGCGAGGCGAGGTGCAGCACGTACTCCTCGAAGGTGCGGATGACAAGGATCTGCGCGTACATCGAGGTGAGCAGGTCCGCGTCGGCCGCGTCCCAGTCCTTGCGGGTGACCGTGAGCGCGGTCCATGGCGCGGCGGGGCTGAGCTTCTTGTGCTGAGGCATGAGCATCTCCAAGGCCGGCCCGGTACGGGGCGGGCCCGCCGATGAGGTGACGTCCCTGGACGCACCGCCCTGAGCAGGTGCGTGCATCCTCACACTAAACAGGCAATGGATCCATACGCAAGCACTCACCACCGTCGGATCGCCGCCACCTCTCGCAAAATCCTTGTGGTGCAGGCATGATCTGGAAGTGCCACGCTGGCATTGATCCCCAATGGATCCATTGACTCATGGAGAGGACCCTCATGAACCGGCAGACGCATCGCGGCCTCCCCGGCCTCACCGGAGTGGAGCACATCGGCTTCACCGTCCCCGACCTCGACGAGGCGACGGCGTTCTTCGTCGACGTCATCGGCTGCGAACTGGTCTACGAACTCGGGCCCTTCCGCTCGGACGGGGACTGGATGGCGGAGCACCTGAACGTGGACCCGCGCGCCGTGATGAAGCGCCTGCGGTTCTTCCGCTGCGTCAACGGCCCGAACTTCGAGATCTTCGACTACCAGGCGCCGGAGCGGAATCCGCGGCAGCCGCGCAACAGCGACGTCGGCGGCCACCACCTCGGCTTCTACGTGGCCGACCTCGACGCGGCCATCGACCATCTGCGCTCGCACGGTGTCACGATCCTGGGCGAGCCCACCGCGAGCTCCGGACCGAGCCAGGGGCAGAACTGGGTCTACTTCCTCACCCCGTGGGGGATGCAGCTCGAACTCGTCTCGTTCCCCGGGGGCAAGGCCTACGAGAAGGACGCCCCGGTGCTGCTGTGGCAACCTGAGGGTCCCGACATCCGCTGATCACCCAAGAGGCCACCGCCCATGCCAGAGCATCCGTCCGGCGACCCGGTCCCGTCGACCGTCGCGAGCCAGCGCGTCGCCGACCACCTGCGCACGGCCATCCTCAGCGGACGGCTGTCACCCGGCTCACGCATCATGCAGGAGGAGATCGCCGCCTCGCTCGGCTCCAGCAGGCTGCCGGTGCGCGAGGCCCTGCGGATCATGGAGGCCGAGGGGCTGGTCGTCCTCAAGCCCAACAGCGGAGCGTGGGTGTCCAAGATGGACCTCACCGAGTGCGAGGACACCTACAAGATCCGCGAACGGCTGGAACCCCTGGCGCTGGCCGAGTCCATTCCGCACCTGGAGGCCGCCTCCATCGACCGGCTGGAGGAGATCCAGGACGACATCGAGAGCAACGACGACGTCGACCGCTTCCTCACCCTCGACCGCGAACTGCACCTGGCCACCTACGCCGGCTGCCGCAACGCCCAACTCACCACGATGATCCACCGGTTCTGGAACACCACACAGCACTACCGGCGCGCCTACACCCGGATCGCGGACAGCACCGGCCGCCGGCTCGTCAACGCCGAGCACCGGCTGATCATCGCCGCCGTCCGCCAGACCGATGTCCCCGACGCGGAGCGCTTCCTCGCCGCCCACATCCGCCGCACCCGCCTCGCCCTGGTCCGCCACCCGGAGCTGTTCACCGACAGCGCCCCCCGGTGAGGAGCACGCGCGCCGGCCGCGGGGGTGCCACGCCACTGTGCCGGGCGTGGCTCACCCCGCGCTCATTCCCGCCGGCCGCGTGCCCGATCGCGGGTGGTCGTCACAGACGACCACCGGTCAGCCGGGTGACCGGACCGAAGTGCTGGGCCGCGGACTTGCGGCCGACCGCGTAGCAGGCCCCGGCGGCGGCGACCCCGACACCGGCTCCGGCCGCGACGGCTTTGCTGGCCCGCAGCACGGTCCACGCGCTGATCGCGCCGGACACGGCACGCTTCGAGACGGTGGTGACCGCCCGCTGCCCGGCCCGGACCCGGCGCGCCGCCGTCCGACCCAGCCGCCCGGTGCTCTTCCGTACTTCCTCGGCCTCCTGCGTCTTCGCGGTCATCTCGGCCTTCCCGGTGCTCGCCTTCGCCTTCGCGGCCCGTGCGGTCCCGCGTGAGGACGCGGTCCGGGGGGCGCCCGACGGCTTCCTCGCGGCCTTGCTGGAGTTCACGTTCTCTTCTGCCATGACTTTCGCCTTACCGCTCACGGCCGGGCAAAACGCCACCGCCTAAGACCATGTGAGCAGCAGGACGGCCAAGTCGTCGGTGTGGCGGTTGTCGTCGAGTCGCCGGGCGGTCGTGGTGAGGTGTTCCACCAGTTTGTTGCCGGTGAGCCCGGGCGCGGCGTCGATGAGGCCGATCAGCCCGTCGATGCCGAGCCGTTCCCGCCCCTGACCGGTGTGGCCCTCTATGAGGCCGTCGGTGAACATCAGCAGCGAGGCGGCGGACGGCAGGGTGACCCGGGTCGTCGCCCAGGTGTGCGCGCCGGGGGCCAACCCGAGGGCCAGGCCGCCCTCGCAGGCCAGCGAACGGGTGCCGGAGGGCTGGATCAGCAGTGGCGCGTCGTGTCCCGCGAGGGTGATGTCGGCGCGTCCTGAACCGGGGTGGACGGAGATGCTCACGCAGGTGGCGAACTTCTCGGCGTGCATGCGCTCGGCCACCAGCAGCCGTTCCAGCAGCGCCATCAGATCGTTGTCGCGGTGACCGCCCAGGACCAGGGAGCGCCAGGCGATGCGCAGGCAGACGCCGAGCGCCGCCTCGTCGGGGCCGTGGCCGCTGACGTCGCCGACGACGGCGTGGACCGTGCCGTCGTCGGTCTGCACGATGTCGAGGAAGTCACCGCCCAGCAGGGCGTGTTCGCGGCCGGGCAGGTAGCGCGTGACGGGGGTGACGGTGTCGAGCGTGAGCAGGGGCGCGGGCAGCAGGCCGCGTTCCAGGCGGGTGTTCTCCTGGGCCCGCAGCCGGTTCTCCCGCAGTTGGGTCGCGGTGTGCTCGGCCTGTTTGCGGTGCACGGCGTATCGCAGCGCCCGGTCCAGGAGTTCCGCGGTGACCTGCCCCTTGACCAGGTAGTCCTGTGCGCCGACCGCGACCGCCTCGGCGCCGGCCTGTCCTTCGGCGAGCCCGGTCAGCACGATGACCGCGGCGGTCGGTCCCGCCCGGTGGACGTCGCGCACCGCGCTGATGCCGGAGGCGTCGGGCAGGTGCAGGTCGAGCAGGATGCAGTCCGGCGGTCGTTGGGTCCTGAGCAGGGCGAGGGTCTCGGCGAAGGTCTGCACCCACTGGAGGGAGATCGGCAGACCGGTGTCGGCGAGGAGTTCCTCGACCAGCAGCGCGTCGCCGGCGTCGTCCTCCACCAGCAGCACCCGGTAGGTGGTGCGGCCCGGGGCCGGCCCGGCTGCGGTGGAGGGCGGCTGGGTGGTGTCGGTCATGACCGTGCCGCCGTACCGTCCGCGGTGTCGAGGGCCTCCGCCGGGGACGGCGGGTCGTCGGCGTCCGGGCTCTCCTGCGGTTCGGGCGCGGCGGGAAGGGTGAAGGTGATGCGGGTGCCGGGCGTGTGAACGGGGTCGATGGCGATGGTGCCGCCGTGGTACTCCACGATCTTCTTGCACAGGGCAAGGCCTATCCCGTTGCCCGGGTAGGTCTCCCGGGTGTGCAGCCGCTGGAAGATCACGAAGACCTTCTCCGCGTAGGCCTGGTCGATGCCGATGCCGTTGTCGGCGACGGACAGCTCCCACAGCGGGCCCTGACGGACCGCCTCGAAGTGGATGGCGGCCGGCCGCTCCGGGGACCGGAACTTCACCGCGTTGGTGAGCAGGTTCTGCAGCACCATGCCCAGCTGGGTGGCGTCGCCGGGGACGGTGGGCAGCGTGTCGTGTGTCACCTCGGCGCCGCTCTCCTCGATGCCCAGGCTGAGCGAGTCGCGGGTGCGGGTGAACAGGGCGTCCAGGTCGACTGGCTCGTGGTCGGTGTGCAGCCGGCCGACCCGGGAGAAGGCCAGCAGGTCGTTGATGAGCCCCTGCATGCGGTTCGCCCCGTCGACGGCGAAGGCGATGTACTGCCGGGCCCGGTCGTCGAGTTGCTCGGCGTACCGGCGCTCCAGCAGCTGGCAGAAGCTGGCGACCTTGCGCAGCGGCTCCTGCAGGTCGTGCGAGGCGACGTAGGCGAACTGCTCCAGTTCGGCGTTGGAGCGGCGCAGTTCCGCCGCCTGTTCGTCCAGTTGGTCGCGTGCCTCGTTGGTGAAGGACAGCTCCTCGGCGAGCCGGCCGCGCATGGCGTCGACGTCGGCGGCCAGACGTCTGAGGTCGGCGGGTCCCGTGCCGGTGACCGGGCGGCCGAACTCCCCGCGGGCGACCGCGCGCACATCGGCGGACAGCCGGCCCAGCGGCCCTGTCACCCCGCGGCGCAGGGCGACGAAGACCAGGACGGTGAGCAGCAGGAGCATCGCGCCGATCAGCGCGAAGACGCCGTTGCGCAGCGCGAGTTCATGGCGCAGCTGCGCACGGGTGTGGTCCCGGCCTGCCTCCAGGTGGGCCTGCTGGGTGGTGAGCGCCGTGCGTACGGCGTCGAACTCGGTCTTCCCCTCGTCCGCGCGCGCGGTGGCCAGGTCGACCACCGTGTCGGGCGACGCGGCGGCGATCGGGGAGGCGATGCGCTCCTGCCAGCGGCGGGTGCGGTCCAGCACCAGGGTCAGGTCCCGCTGGTCGATGCCGTCGCCGGGCAGCAGGGTGCCCAGCCGGCGCACCGCCGTCTTCTGCTGGTCCAGACCGGACCGGTACGGCGTCAGGAAGTCCGACTGCCCGCTGAGCCCGTAGCCGCGTACCCCGGTCTCCTGGTTGATCAGGGCGCTCTCCAACTGCACGGAGGCGACCAGGGCGGGGGTGTCGTGGTCCAGCAACTCGTCGGTGATGGCGGTCGAGCGGGCGACGACCGACGCCCCGGACCCGGCAAGCAGCGCCAGAACGACCAGCGCCCCGCACACCCCCGCGGTGAGCAACTGCCGTGTGGTACGGCCTTGCAGCATCCGAGCCTCCCTCCCGCGGCCCCGGCCCGGACAGGCGAGGAGACCGACAACGTCGCACTTGTCGGCCTCGCGGACGCCATCCGACCGGGCAGAGCATACAGCGACGACAACAATCGTTGTCGTCTCATCGGTCGGGGGCGTAAGGTTGCGAGAGTGCGTCGTGCGGATCACATGCCGAGTCCCAGCCTCGACCAACAGCAGATCGCCGCCCTGGCCGACAGAGCGGTCGAAGACCTGGCGCACCTCCTGGCCGGCCGGGCGTTCGCCGTACGGCCGGTGGCCGGTAGTGTCCCAGCGGGCGGTACCGCCGTCTCGGAGCCCGACAGCGCGCTGGCCCGGTTGCACGCGCTGGCGCATCTGCGGCAGGCCGTGCAGCGGTGTGCCGACCTGGAAGCACAGGCGGCGGCTCTGGCCGGCGCGGGCTACCCGCAGTTGGGTGACGCCTGGGGCATCAGCAGACAGGGGGCCCGGCGAAGATGGCCGGGCCTGGTCTTCACCGCTCGCCGTTCCACCAGTCCGCCACCCGCCTCCACCCCCCGGAGTCCCGCTGTGCAAGCCCTCGTGCCCGCCCGCCCCTACAATGTGCTGCTGATCGAGGACGACCCGGCCGACGCGATGCTCGTCGAGGAGGCCCTGATAGAGCGCGGCATGACCCGAACGGTCAGCAGGGTCGAGGACGGCGTGGCGGCACTGGAGTTCCTCCGCGACACCGACAACCCCCGTCCCGACCTGATCGTGCTCGACCTGAACATGCCCCGTATGAGCGGCCGGGAGCTGCTGACGATCCTCAAGGACGACGCGGACCTGAGCGCCATCCCCGTGGTGGTGCTCACCACCTCCGGCGCGCCGGACGACATCCAGAACGCCTACGCGCAGCACGCCAACGCCTACGTCACCAAGCCGGTCAACCTCGACGACTTC
Source organism: uncultured Actinomycetota bacterium (assembly GCA_963737305.1). Taxonomy (GTDB): domain Bacteria; phylum Actinomycetota; class Actinomycetes; order Streptomycetales; family Streptomycetaceae; genus Streptantibioticus_C. Next base: position 290,952 of record CAVTRX010000001.1, read on the forward strand.
ATCGAGTCGGTGCACAGCATCGACGCCTTCTTCCTCGACACCGCGCAGCCCCTTCCGGTGGACGGCGACTGAGGCCGTCGGCCGGGCGGGGCCCGGATCACTCCTCGACGAGCAGGCGGGCGCGCAGTTTGGTGAGGGTGCGGGTCAGCAGCCTGGAGATGTGCATCTGGGAGAGGCCGAGTTCGGCGCCGATCTGGGCCTGGGTCATCTCCTGGCCGAAGCGCAGCGACAGGATGACCCGCTCGCGCTCCCCCAGTTCGGCCAGCAGCGGCTTGAGGGCGTTGAAGTTCTCGACGCCCTCAAGGGCGCTGTCCTCGTAGCCGAGCCTGCTGGCCCAGGTGGTCGCCTGGTCGCCGCCGTCCTCGTTGATCTCCGCGTCCAGCGAGCTGGCGGTGTAGCCGTTGGAGGCCACCATCGCCTCGATGACCTCCTCCTCCCCGATGTCCAGCCGCTTGGCGAGTTCGGCGACGGTGGGCGCGCGGCTCAGTTCCGCCTCCAGCGCGTCGGTGGCCTTCGCCAGGCTCAGCCGCAGTTCCTGGAGACGGCGCGGGACCCGCACCGACCAACTGGTGTCCCGGAAGAATCGCTTTATCTCACCGACGATGGTCGGCATCGCGAAGGTGACGAACTCGACCCCGTAGTCGGGGTCGAACCGGTCGATCGCCTTGATCAGCCCGATCGTGCCGACCTGGAGGATGTCCTCCATCGGCTCGGAGCGGGTGCCGAAACGCCGCGCGGCGAACCGCACCAGCGACATGTTCAACTCGATGAGGGTGTTGCGCACGTAGGCGTAGTCCTGGGTGCCTTCCTCCAGGACGCCGAGGCGGGCGAACATCGTCTTGGAGACCGCCCGGACGTCGCTCACGCTCATGTGGTCGTCGCCGACCCCCACTTCGCCGGCGCTGGGCACGCCCTCGCTTGGGGCGGCCTGGATGGTCTCTCGGTCCGTCAACTGAGATGTCATCGCACGATCCCTCCTGAGCGCGTCGGCGCAACGCCGATGAGCACAGGGCTTCTACCCGGGCGGAGAAGTTCAAACATCCCCTCCCCGATTCGGTCGGGTGCAGGTCCCGGTGGGCCACGACACAAGTGATCTCCGCGACGCCGCCGTGTCATTGACGGGCCCACGAGGGGGTCCCTAGGCTCCCGTTCCAGTGATGGCGCAAGGAAGCTGGTGGGAATCCAGCACGGTCGCGCCACTGTGATCAGGCCACCCGGCGGGTGGGCTGCAGTCAGATACTTCGCCGTCACGCGCTCCATTGGCCGAGGGACGCAGCATCCCCGAAGGAGGCTCATCCATGAGCAGTCTGTCCGCACCCACCGCCGCTCCGACCCCGGTCGTCCTGCCGGTCTCGAAGGCGGTGCTGTGGCTGGCCGGTACCGCGTTGATCGCGCTGGCCGTCTACTACTTCATCGGCGTCGACCAGGGCGCTTACTCCGTGTTCGGCAAGGACACGCACGTCCACGAGTTCGTGCACGACGCCCGGCACTTCCTCGGATTCCCCTGCCACTGACGACGAGCGGAAACAGGGACATCCGAACATGGAGAAACGACTGATCCTGCGCGGCGTTCTCGCCGGCGCGGTGGCGGGCATGCTCGCCTTCCTCTTCGCCCGGATCTTCGCCGAACCGCAGATCACCGCGGCGATCGACTACGAGAGCGGCCGGGACGCCGCTTCGGCGGCGGTGGACCGGGCCGCCGGGCTCGCCGCTCAGGCGCCCGGGCCCGACATCTTCAGCCGGACCGTCCAGGCGAACATCGGCGTCGGCGTCGGGATGGTGTTCTTCGGCATCGCCATGGGCGCGCTGTTCGCGGTCGCCTACGCGGTCTGCCTGGGCCGGGTGGGCGCTCTGCGGCCCAGGACGCTGTCGCTGCTGGTGGCGCTGGGCGGCTTCCTCGGCGTCTACTTCGTACCGTTCGTCAAGTATCCGGCGAATCCGCCCTCGATCGGGCATCCGGACACCATCCAGCAGCGGGGCAACCTGTATCTGGTGATGGTGGTGTGCTCGGTGGTCCTGCTGGTCGGGGCGGTCTGGCTCGGCAAGCGGCTGCGCCCGCGGTTCGGGAACTGGAACGCCGCGCTGCTGGCCGGCGGCGCCTTCGTGGTGGTGATCGGTGTCGTGATGGCGCTGCTGCCCTCGCTCGGGCAACTGCCCGCCAATGTGAGCGAGTACGGTCACCACGCCACCGAGACCCCGCTGCCGCTGACCGACTCCAAGGGCACGATCGTCTACCCGGGCTTCCCGGCCGACGTCCTGTTCTCCTTCCGCCTGTACTCCGTCGCCGCCCAGTTGCTGTTGTGGTCGGTGTTGGGACTGGTCTTCGCGCCGCTGGCCGAGCGGCTGCTCGTCCCCGGCGCGCGGCGGGCCCGCGGACCGGAGCCGGTGCGACCCGAGCCGGTCACCGCGGCGTGAGGCCGTCGGCGGTCACGGCGGCGCGGTGGGCGGCGGCCCTCGGACCGTTCTTCGCCTTCGACATCCATGACCCGCACTCACCGCTCACCGGGCCCTGGCGTTCGATGGGTGAGTTGGTACGGGAGCCCGGTGTGCTGCCGGAGCGGGTGGCCTCGGTCCGCCGCCATCTCGCGGCGGCGGGCGGCCGGCCGCCGGAGGCCGTCGAGGCGCGGGTCGCCGCGTCGGTGACGCATCTGGGCCTGGTGGCCCGCCTGGTCTCACCCGCCCTGGCGCTGGCCGCCTTCCACGGCACCTTCCCGGCGCTCGCCCTGGACGAGGTGCGCTGGCAGCCCGTGCTGGGCGGCGCGTTCCCGCTGTCGCTGCCCCGGCCGGCCTGCGACGGGACGGCCGGGGCGGGGGCGGAGGCCGTGCCGGGCGGGGCGGTCGGCGACCTGCTCCACGCGGTCGCCGAACTGTCCGTCTCGCCCCGTGTGCTGTGGGGCAACGTCGCCTCCGCGGTGAACGGGGCGGTCGCGGCCGCCGGCGCTTCGGCGTCCCCGCACGCGGCCCGGCTGCGGCCGGCCGCGGCGCGGGTGCTGGCGCTGCCGCCGCTGCGTGACGCCCACACCACGGCGCCCGTCACCGGGCGGTTCAAGCGGCGCAGTTGCTGCCTGATCTACCGCGCCGCGCCGAACGCGGCCGGCGCGCTGTGCGGGGACTGCGTGCTCGCCGGCTGAACTCAGCCGAGTACCTGGTCGAGGAAGGCGTGCAGTTTGGTGGTGGTGCGCTCGATCTGCTCCTCGGTGGTGAGCGACTCCTCGAAGCGGATGGCGGTCACCGGGGTCTTCTTCCCGCGCACGTACAGGGAGCAGGCGAAGTCGGTGCAGATGTACGCGCCGACGGAATTGCCCTGGCGGCCCGCGGGGCCGGCCCGCCGGGCGGTCATCAGCGAGACTCCGTTGCCCGGGTGGGTGGTCAGGCACAACGAGCACATCGTCCGGCGCAGGAATCCGCGCTGCTGGGAAGAACTGCGCAGGGCCACTCCGACCGGGGCACCGTCGCGTTCGGCGACGATGTAGCCGCGGTCCTGCGCCGACAGGTCGTACCAGCCGAGGAAGTCCAAGTCGTCCCAGGGCCGTTCCGCCAGGTCACGCGGGAGGGGCAGGCGCTTGGCCTCGCCCTTGGAGCAATTGGCGAACGACGCGCGGATGTCCTGCTCACTGACTGCCTTCATACGCCGGACGCTAACAAGGCCTCGAAGGATCGGGCAAACGATTATTAGGGAACTGCCTAGAGGCTCTAGGATGCCGGGGTACCCGGCATCCGACCACCCCCGGAGGTGAAGCCGTGCCCCGTGCCGGACTGACGGCCGACCGCCTGGCCCTGGCCGCCGCGGACCTGGCGGACACCGTGGGCCTGGAGAACGTCACGGTCTCCGCGCTCGCCCGCGGCTTCGGGGTCAAGGACGCGAGCTTGTACTCGCACGTCAAAGGCGTCCGTGACCTGCGGGAGCGGGTCGCGCTGCTCAGCGCCCGCGAGTTCGCCGACCGCCTCGCGGCGGGCGTCGCCGGGCGTTCGGGCAAGGACGCGCTGGCCGGATTCGCCGACGCCTACCGGGACTTCGCACTGGCCCACCCCGGCCGGTACGCCGCCACCCAGCTCCGGCTCGACCCCGAGACCATCGCGGCGTCCTCCGGCCATCTGCTCCTCATCGAGACCACCTCCGCCGTGCTGCGCGGATACGACCTGGCCGAACCGGATCTCACCGACGCGGTCCGGCTGCTGCGCAGCGCCTTCCACGGATACGTCAGCCTGGAGGCGGCCGACGGCTTCAACCATCCCCGCACGGTGCGCACCTCCTGGGAGCGGGGGGTGGCGGCGCTGCACTTCACGCTGGCGCACTGGCCGGTCGTATAGTCGCCCCCGTGAAGGTGAAGTCACTGGGGTTCGGTACGGACCTGATGCTGCTGCGGATGTCCGGCTCGGTCGTCACCGACCACGGATCACACCTGGTGGTGCGGACGCCGGAGAACCCGGGGTTCTGGTGGGGGAACTTCGTGCTGTTCGACGCCCCGCCCCGGCCCGGCGACGCGGCGCGCTGGGAGGCCGTCTTCGCCCGGGAGTTCCCCGACGCCACCCATCTGGCGCTGGGGGTGGACGGCACCTGCGGTGACGCCGGCGACCCGGCGGAACACGCGCGGCTGAAGGTGGCCGTCGAGGTGAACTCGGTGCTGACCGCGACCCGGTTGCGCCCGTCGCGGTGGCCGCAGCCGGACGCCGACATCCGTCCGCTGTCCGGCGACGAGGACTGGGCGCAGGCCCTGGAGTTGCGCCTGGCCTGCTACGACTCCCCCGATTCCGCGGAGTACCGGCGGTTCGTCGCGACCAAGACAGCCGAGCACCGCAGACTCGGTGAGGCCGGTCACGGCGCCTGGTTCGGGGCGTTCGTCGACGGCCGGATGCGTTCCGGCGCCGGCCTGTTCACCGACGGCCACGGGTCCGCGCGCTTCCAGAACGTCGAGACGCATCCGGACTTCCGCGGCCGCGGCCTCGCCTCCTCCCTGGTCCACCTGGGCGGGCTGTGGGGGCTGACCTCACTCGGTGCCCGCCGGCTGGTCATCGTCGCGGACCCCGGCTACCACGCGATCCGGCTCTACCGCGCGCTGGGCTTCACCGACAGCGAGCGGCAGATCCAGATGCAACGGCCGCCGGTGACCGCGCTGGCCGAGTAGGCGCGGGAGCGGTCCGTCCGCGCACCCGGAGGATTTCCCGGCCGCCACGCCGCGCCACGGCGCGGGTGCGGGCCCCCCGGCTGGAACGCTTCAGGTCGGCGCGTCACCCCGTGACGCCCGACCGACCGATGACCAGCCCACGAAAGGCCGCATCGTGACAACCCCGCGCAAGCCACCGGGCGGCCCGTCGGCCCGCTTCCCCGCCGCAGGGCCTGATCCCGGCGGCGACCACCGCTGGTCGGCGCTGGCCGTCTGCCTGGTCGCCGGGTTCATGACGCTGCTGGACGTGAGCATCGTCAATGTCGCCCTCCCCGCGATCCGCAGCGGTCTGCACACCTCCGAGGCGGCGTTGCAGTGGGTGCTGTCCGGCTACGCCCTGGCCTTCGGCCTGGCCCTGGTGCCGGCCGGCCGGCTCGGGGACGCGCGCAGCCGCCGGGCGGTGTTCATGACGGGTCTGGCGTTGTTCACCGTGACCAGCGCGCTGGTCGGCGCCGCGCGCAACGAGGCGTGGCTGGTGGCCGGCCGGCTGTTGCAGGGCATCGCGGGCGGGATCCTGGTCCCGCAGGTCTCCGGCTTCATCCAGCAACTCTTCCGGGGCCCGGAGCGCGGCCGGGCGTTCGGACTGCTGGGAGCCACCATCGGGCTGTCGACCGCGGTCGGACCGCTGCTGGGCGGTCTGCTGATCCAGGCGTTCGGGGCCTCGGAGGGCTGGCGGTGGGTCTTCTACGTCAACCTGCCGATCGGGGTGGCCGCGCTGCCGCTCGCCTACCGGCTGCTCCCCGGCCCGCCCGTGGGCGCGGACGCGGACGCCCGCCGCCCACGGCGGCGCGGCGACTTCGACCCGGTGGGGATCTTGCTGCTGGGCTGCGGCACGGTGCTGCTCCTGCTGCCCTTCGTCCAGGAGCAGCAGTGGCCCGGATCGGCGAAGTGGCTGCTGCTGGTGGCCGCCGCGCTGTTCCTGGCCGGCTTCGTCCGCTGGGAGGCGTACTACGCCCGCCGCGGGGAGCCGGTGGTCAACATGGTGCTGTTCCGGGCGCGTTCCTACAGCCTGGGCACGTTGCTGTCGCTGCTGTACTTCGCGGGGTTCACCGCGATCTTCTTCATCTTCACCCTGTACCTGCAGAGCGGGCTGCGCTACAGCGCGCTGCTGGCCGGCCTGTCGATCACGCCGTTCGCCCTCGGGTCAGGTGTGGCGGCGGCGATCGGCGGCCGGGTGGTGCACCGGATCGGCCGGCCGCTGGTGGTGGGCGGGCTGGTCATGGTGGTCACCGGGCTGGTGGGGGCGGCCGTCGCCGTGCACGTCAGCTCGGGGCGGGACGTCGGCTGGCTGACCGCGGCTCCGCTGCTGTTCGCCGGTATCGGCAGCGGACTGGTGATCTCGCCCAATCAGACGCTGACGCTGCGCGAGGTGGAGGTGGTGCGGGCGGGGAGCGCCGGAGGCGTCCTGCAGACCTCGCAGCGGATCGGCTCGGCGGTCGGCATCGCGGCGGTGGGTTCGGTCTTCTTCGCGCACATGGCGGCGCGCCGGCAGGACTGGGCGGGGGCCTTCCAGCAGGGGGTGGTCGTCGCCTCGTCGTTCGTGGTGGCCGCGTTGCTGGTGGCCTTGTTCGACGTGTTCGGTCCACAGGTCCGGTCGGACCGGCGCGAGGCGCGCGAGGAGCGGCAGCCGCAGCCCGGCTGATCCCGCCGACGCACCGTCATCGGCGGGATCTCTCCCCGGCTACCCGGCCGGACGCTCCTTGGGCGGCCGTCCGGGCCGCGGCCTGCGCGTCAACCGGCCGGCCGCGAGGAGCGTCACCGTGCAGCACGCGCTGAAGCCCCAGATCACCGGGATGGACGAGGTCCTTATCCCGAGTACCAGCAAGAGGACCGACCCCATGCCGAGCAGCACCACCAACTGGGTGGCCGGCCGGCACAGCGGGTCGGCCAGCCGATGCCACATCCTGGGTGTCATGGTCCGTAGTTGCCTGTCCAGCGCGGCGGCCTCCTGCCGCAGGACCTCTTCCATCGCGTAGAGAGCCCGCTGTTCGCCGTGCGACAGTCCGTGCCCCTCCATCCGTTGCCACCTCCATATGACCCGCCTCGCGCGGATCAGCCCAACTCGTTCGCGACCACCAGTGGTTCGTGCCTCCCGCCGCCTGCGGGCACCCGCTTCGACCATGTGCCCGCTGCGGCCTTCGGCCAGGGACGGCATGCGGTGATCTCGCGGGACGCCGACTGCCCGGGGACGCGTTGTCCGCCGTGCCCTCGCCGCTGGAGTCCGCCGGCCGTGCTGCGCGGTGTTTCCTGTTCGCCGCCGCCGGGAACGAGGGGCGTGGCGTGGTAGGTGGCACCGCCGAAAGACATGTCACGCGCCTACCCGGCACCCGTCCGGGCATGCGCGAGTGCCGGGCCCTGCCCGGATCCGGACCTGCTGCGCCCATCCTCGCGCCGGGCAGGCTGACGCGCCGTCCGGTCCGGTCCCGCGATCGCGCCGTCCCGTACCGCCTTCCGGGTGACCCACCAGGCACACGTTCGGCCTGCCCCGGGATGCGTTTTGTCAGATTAATACCAGACTGGGGGTATGGCAGAGCAACGGCGAACGCGTGCGCGGTCCTCCGCGACGGCGACCACGTCACGTCCCTCCGCCGCCACCGGCCCGGCCGAGGCGGCCCGCACGGCATGCGACCGGCTGGAGAGCCTGATCAGCCATCCCGCGGAGGGCGCCTCCGCCGTACGGCGCTGCGAGGACGGCTGGTCGGTGGCCGTGGACGTGCTGGAGGTCGAGCGGATCCCCGACACCACCAGCCTGCTCGCCACCTACGAGGTACGGCTCGACACGGACGGCGAGCTCGTCGGCTACCACAGGACCCGCCGCTACCGGCGCGGCGCGGCCGACGAATGACCGGCCCGCGACCTTCGGAAGGACCCGCCCGATGACCACGTCGACCACCTATCCCGGCCAGGTCGCCTACGTGCCGGCGCGGGCCGGCACGCTCTACGACGTCATGGAACTGATCCTTGACCGGGGCATGGTGATCGATGTCTTCGTCCGGGTCTCCCTGGTCGGCATCGAGATCCTCAAGATCGACGCCCGGATCGTCGTCGCCAGCGTCGACACCTATCTGCGGTTCGCCGAGGCGTGCAACCGGCTGGACCTGGAGAGCGACCCGGACAGCTCCACCGTGCCGGAGCTGTTCGGCGGCGGGGCGGCCAAGGCCGCCGGGCGGCGGAAGGCCGGGCGGGCCGTCCGCGCGGCGGGCCGCAAGGTCCGGGAGGTGACCGGCGGGGAGCCGGAGCAGGAGCAGGAGGACAACGACGAGGAGGAGGCGACGGCGCAGCAGCGCAAGAAGTCCCGGGACACCGCCTCGCGTACCCCCGCCCGGCGCAAGGCCGTCTCATGACCACCGCCGGCCTCCATGTCCTCGCGATCGTCGCGGCCGGGCACCCCGGACCCGGCGGGGCGGCGGGGCTCGGGGATCCGCCCTCTCCCCCGCGCGTGCTGCGCGAGGGCGCGCTGGCCGCCGTCGTCTGCGAGGCCGCGGCCCGGCCGGTACCCCGGCGCAGGGATCTGCTGGCGCACCAGGAGGTGCTGGACCGTCTGGCCGCGGCCGGACCGGTGATCCCGATGCGGTTCGGCACCGTCGCGACCGACGAGGGAGCGCTGCGCGGCCATCTGTCGGCGGCGGGCCGGCGCCACCTGGAGACCCTGCGGAGGCTGACCGGCCGTACCGAGGTCAACCTCAAGGCGCTGCCGGCGACCGACGCGCTGGCCGCGCTGGTGCGGCAGGACCCGACGGTCCGGCGGCTGCGGGCCGCGGCCAGGGAGCGTCCCGGCTACCAGGCGAGCCTGCGGCTGGGCGAGGCGGTCTCGGCCGCGCTGTCCCGCCGGGCCGCCGAGGCCGGCCGCGAGGTCGTGGCAGAGCTCCTCCCGCTGGCCGTCGACGCCTGTCCGGGACCCGAGGTCCCCGGCTGCGCGCTGAACATGTCGTTCCTGGTCGAGGCGGTGGACGCCGGCAGGTTCACGGCGGAGGCCGCCCGGCTGGCCGGCGAACGGCGGGAGTCGGCCGAGCTGCGGCTGACCGGGCCGCTGCCGTGCTACAGCTTCGCCGCGTCCGACGGCCCGCACGTGGCGGCGGGGGTCTGACATGGGACTGATCAGCGCTCTGCTCACGCTCCCGCTGGCACCGGCCCGCGGGGTGTTCTGGGTCGCGGACCGGCTGGCGGAGGCCGCCGACCGGGAGTTGCACGACCCTTCGGTGATCCGCGCCAGGCTGGCGGCCCTCAACCGGGAGTTCGAGGCCGGAGAGGTGGACGAGGCGCGGTTCGCAAGGGAGGAGGACGAGCTGCTGGACCTCCTTGTGGCAGGCGCGCCAGTCGCACCAGGCAATTGAGAGGGCGACGATCGATGGATGATCAGACGAAGCTGACCTTGGCCGCCGCGGTGGCGGGCGGCTACGTACTCGGCCGGACCAGGAAGGGACGGCTGGCCCTGACGGCGGCGACGTTCGTCGCGGGACGGAGCCTTGAGCCGCGCCAGCTCCTGCTGGAGGGTCTGCGCAGACTGCGCGAGACCCCGCAGCTCGCCGAGCTCGGCGAGCAGTTGAGGGGCGAGGTCTTCCAGGCGGGTCGGGCCGCCGTCAAGGCCGCCGCCGGCCGCCGTTTCGGTTCGCTCGCCGGCTCGCTCCGCGACCGCTCCCCCGGTTCCGGTGACGAGGACGGCCGGGACGATGACGAGGAGGAGCGGGACGAGGAGGAGCCCGAGGAGGAAGAGCAAGAGCCCGAGGAGGAGGAAGAGCCGCGGGAGCCCGCGCGGGGCGCCGGGCGGCGACAGGCCGGTTCCGGCAAGGGCGCCGAGGCCAGGAAGAAGGCCCCGGCGAAGAAGGCCAAGGCTCCGGCGAAGAAGACGGCCGCCCCTGCGAAGAAGGCAGCGGCGAAGAAGACGGCCGCCGACAAGACGGCCTCACGTACGAACCGGTCCGGCCGGTCCACCCGGTCCGACCGCGGGAGGTGATCCACCATGGCCGCGGCGAAGAGCAAGGGCGAAGGCGGCTCGATCCTGGACCGGGTCCGCGAAGAGCTCGGCAGGGTCGTCAGCTCGCAGTTGGACCGGCTGGCGTCCAAGGCCGGCGACAAGCTGACCGACCTCACGGACCGGCTGACCGACGCCGCGGAGGACGGCGGGTCGCTGCCCAAGATCGGCTCCCGGATCCTCAAGGGCGACTCGCCCGTGAAGGCGGCCGTCGGTGAGAAGGCGAAGGACGTCAAGGACAGCGTCATGGGCGGCTCCGACGGCGGGGGCGGCAGCGGCGAGGGGGGCGATCTGAAGGCCACCCACATCACCGAGGTGCTGGACGTCGGCGTCCCGCTGCGCAGTGCCTACGACCACTGGACGGCCTACGACAAGTTCAGTGCCTTCACCAAGGGCGTCCAGGACGTCTCGAAGGACGACGACGAGGTGACCAGCGACTGGAGCGTCAAGGTCGGCCCGTCCAAGCGCAACTGGACGGCCACCGTGCTGGAGCAGGTGCCCGACGACCGCATCGTGTGGAAGACCGAGGGCGGTCAGGGCAACACCCACGGCGCGGTCAGCTTCCACGAGATCGCCCCCAACCTGACCCGCATCGTCCTGGTCGTCGAGTACCAGCCGGCGGGCTTCCTGGAGAAGACCGGGAACCTGTGGCGCGCCCAGGGGCGGCGCATCCGCCTGGACTTCAAGCACTTCCGGCGGTACGTCACCTTCGCGGAGGAGGAGGCCGAGGGCTGGCGGGGCGAGATCCGGGACGGCGAGGTGGTCCGCACCCACGAGGAGGCGATGGACGAGGAGGAGGCGGACGGCGAGGAGGAGGAGTACGAGGACGAGGAGACGGACGAAGACGATGAGGCGGAATACGACGAGGACGAGGAAGAGGACTGAGGTGGCCCGGTGAGCGATGCCGATGTGCTGCCACGGGATCTGCCGGTGGGGCGCCAGAGCACGGACAGTCTCGCCGACATCCTCGAACGCGTCCTCGACAAGGGCATCGTGATCGCCGGGGACATCAAGATCGACCTGCTCGACATCGAGCTGCTCACCATCCGGCTGCGGCTGTTCGTGGCTTCCGTCGACACCGCGAAGAAGGCGGGCATCGACTGGTGGGAGACCGATCCGGCGCTCAGCTCGCATGCCGCCCGCGATGAACTGCGCGAGGAGAACCGCGAGTTGCGCAACAGGCTGCGAGAGCTGGAGACCGCGCCCGAGCAGGACTCCCGGGCGCCGCGCCGCAGGGCGGAGCGTTCATGACGGCGGGCGCCCCTCCCCCAGGGGTTCCTGCCCCGGACGACCCGGCCGGGACCGCCACGTATGTCTTCGCCGTCTGCCGACGCGTCGACCCGGACGGCCTCGCCCGGCTGCCGGGGCTGGCGGAGGGCGCGCCGGTCCGGCCGCTGGCCGTGGGCGGGCTGACCGCGGTCGTCCAGGCTGTCCCGGCCGGCGGTTTCACCGAGGAGGCCTGGCAGCGGCGGCTCGCCGATCCGGCCGAACTGGAGCGGTGCGCCCGGGCACACCACCGGGTGGTGTCGGCCGCGGCGGCCTTCGGCCCGGTCGTGCCGCTGGCGCTGGCCACCTTGTACCGCGGCGACGACCGGGCCCGGCGGGCGCTTTCGGAGGGCGCAGACCGCTTCCGTGCCGCGCTCGACCGGATCGACGGGCACGTCGAATGGGGCGTCAAGGTGTACGCGGCCCCGGACGGTCCGGTACGACCCGAGTCCGCTGTCGCGCCGCGCCCGGCCGGTGGGCGCGCCTACCTCGACATGCGGCGCGGGGCGCTGCGGGCCCGCGAGGACCGGCACGACGACGCGCTGCGGGCGGCCGGCACCGTCGATGCCGAGCTTCGTGAACTGTCCGCCGCCGCACGGCTGTTGCGCCCGCATGGCGAGGAGCCGGCCGGCCCGCGCCGCGCCCAGGTGCTCAACGCCGCCTATCTGGTGGCCGCGGACCGCGAGGAGGAGCTGGCCAGGACCGTGGTCGGGCTGCGGCGGCGCACCGGCGCCGTGATCGAGGTCTCCGGCCCCTGGGTGCCGTACTCCTTCGCCGGGCAGGTGTGAGATGCGGGCCGCGCCGGTGGTCGGCGGCGACCGCGAGCCGGTGGCCTGGCAGGGGTCGCCGACCTTGTCGGGTCCGCTGGGCGTGCCGCTGGTGGACCTGCTGGACCGGGTGCTGGCGGCGGGTGTGGTGATCAGTGGCGACCTGGTGATCGCGATCGCCGACGTGCCGCTGGTGCGGTTGTCGCTGCACGCCCTGCTGTCCTCGGTGACCGACCGGGTCCCGGCGCCCTGGGCCGACGGGGGGCCGCTGTGAGCGAGGCCCGGCTGGAGATCGATCCCGATCATGTGAGCCGTGATCTGGTCGCTTTGGTGCTGACGGTCGTGGAGTTGCTGCGCCAGCTGATGGAGCGGCAGGCGATCCGCCGGGTCGACCAGGGCGATCTCAGCGACGACCAGGTCGAACGGATCGGCACCACGCTGATGCTGCTGGACGACCGGATGGCCGAGCTGTGCGCGCTGCACGGTCTGCGCCTAGAGGACCTGAACCTCGATCTCGGGCCGCTCGGCAGCCTGCTGCCCCGGGACTGACCGCGACCGGCGACGACTCGCCGCCAGGGCCGCCCCGGCACGGTCGGCGAGACGAATTCCACCCGACAATCCACTCCGGAGGTCCGCATGAGCCGTCCACGCATCGTGATCGTCGGGGCGGGGTTCGCCGGTTACCAGGCGGCACGGACGCTGTCCCGGCTCGCCCGGGGTGCGGCCGACATCGTCCTGGTGAACACCAACGACTACTTCCTGTACGTGCCGCTGCTCCCCGAGGTGGCCACCGGGATCCTGGAGCCGCGCCGGGCGGCGATCCCGCTGACCGGCGGGCTGCCGGGGGTGCGCCTGGTCCTCGGCGAGGTCGACGCGGTGGAGGTCGGGGCGCGGCGGATCGGCTGGCGCGACCCGGAGGGACGCCGCGGGCGGATGGGCTACGACCGGCTGGTCCTGGCCGTCGGCAGTGTGAACAAGCTGCTGCCCATTCCCGGGGTGACGGAGTACGCGCACGGCTTCCGCGGTATGCCGGAGGCGCTGTACCTGCGTGATCACGTCATCCGGCAGATCGAGCTGGCCGACGACCCGCGGGAGCGGGCCGCCCGCTGCACGTTCGTCGTGGTCGGCGCCGGGTACACCGGCACCGAGGTCGCCGCGCAGGGGCAGTTGTTCACCGACGCCCTGGTACGCCGCCACCCCGTCCTGCGCGACGCACCGCGGCCCCGCTGGCTGCTGCTGGACGTCGCGGAGCGGATCCTGCCGGAGCTCGACCCGCGCCTGTCGCGGATCGCCGCCCGCACGCTGCGGCGGCGCGGGGTCGAGGTGCGCACCGGCACCTCGGTGGCGGAGGCGACCCGCGAGGGCGTGGTCCTGACCGACGGCGAGATGGTGCCCACCCGCACCCTCGTGTGGTGCGTGGGGGTGCGTCCCGACCCGCTGGTGGCCGACCTCGGGCTGCCCACCGAGCGGGGGCGGCTGGTCGTCGACGAGCACCTGGGGGTGCCGGGCCATCCGGAGATCTTCGCCTGCGGCGACGCCGCCGCCGTTCCCGTCCCCGGCCGGCCGGGCGGGCTGGCTCCCATGACGGCCCAGCACGCCGTACGCCAGGGCCGCACGGTCGCCCACAACATCGCCGCCTCCTTCGGCCACGGGCCCGCCCGCCCCTACCGCCACCGCGACCTGGGGTTCGCGGTGGACCTGGGCGGGGCGCGGGCGGCGGCGGACCCGTTCGGCGTACCGCTGTCCGGGGTGCTGGCCAAGGCGGTCACCCGTGGCTACCACCTGGCGTCGCTGCCCCGCAATCGCGTCCGGGTGGCGGCCGACTGGCTGCTGGACGCGCTGCTTCCGACGCAGGCCGTCCAGCTCGGTCTGGTGCGCGCCCCGGTGGTGCCGCTGGAGAACACCGCGCCGGAGGTCCCGGTATTCCACCGGCGGTAGCGGGCCGGGTGTGGGTCAGCGACCCCGCTCGGCCCTGCGCAGCAGCACCACCGGGAAGACCAGCCAGCACGCGACGAACCACAGCATGACCGCCCCGGTGATCGCGTAGGCCGCGTCGGAGCCGGTGGCGACGTGCAGCAGGAGCATCAGGGCGGATCCCACGGTGAGGGCGAGCAGGATCACCCCGCAGGTGATCAGCCGGGCGCCCACCCTGACCAGTTGGGGCTTGAGCCGGTGGCCCTGAAGGAAGCGGTGCAGGGAGACGGGCGCGATGAGGGCGCCCGTCGCAAGGGCCCCCAGCACGACCGTGACGACGTAGACGTCCTTGTCGAACTGGCCGAGGGAGTCGAAGCGCGGGGTGAACGCCAGGCTCAGCAGGAAGCCGAACAGGATCTGTGCGCCCGTCTGGGCCACCCGCACCTCTTGGAGCAGTTCCACCCACAGGCGGTCGGCCCGCTGTTCCGCGCTCTCGCGCCGCCCCTCGTCCGGCATGCTGCGGGCTCCCTCCGAGTACGGTCGTCTGGAAGACCGCTACCACCACGCCGCGCGCGCTACACCGAGGACGCCCGGCCCCGTGACCGGTCCTCGGCCGTGGGGAAGGGCGTCAGTAGTCCATCTCGGCGTAGTCGATGTCGGTGAACTCCACCAGCAGATCGGAGGCCCGGCGCCCGCGGTCCTTGAAGTAGACCTCCTGAAGGCCCTCCGCGACGATGTCCCGCAACCGCTGCTCGTCGGCGCCGCTTCGCCGGGCGTCGAACAGCCGGGCGGCGTAGTCCGGGGGCAGGTGCTGGGTGATCAGGCGCATGCGGCCGTCGTCGGTGGTGCCGGGGGCCGCGGTGAAGCCGAAGCGGGCCCGGGTCTCGATCACGATGCCCCCGGTGGTGGCGGCACGGCCGCGGGCGCGCCGCCGCACCCGTGGCTGCCAGTCCCTGCGCACCTCGCGGGCCAGCCGCTCCGCGAGCTCCGGCCGGGGCTGCTTGAACGTGCCCTTCAGATAGCGCTCGACGGTGCGCTGGGAGACGCCGAGGCGCCGGGCCACCGCCAGGGTGGAGCCCTTCTCCGACCTGACGAGGAACCGCATCCTGGCCGGTGCGCTCCTGGGCGGCTGCCGGGTGAACGCCGCCGTCTCGGCCTTGTCGAGGCTGTCGCCGATGATGCCCACTGCCGGCCTCGCTCCCCCGTTGTCCTCGGCCTCCTGCGGCGCGGATCCCGCAGTGCCGCGGAGGCCAACTCTAGCGGTGGTCGTCGAGCCAATCGATGATCATCTTGAGCCTCGCCATGCGCCGATCCGGTCGGCCGTTCGCGGTGAACCCGTGCGACTCACCGGGGAAGCGGGCCAGCACCGCCTCGGTGCCGGTGCGGCGCAAGGCGGCGAACAGCTGCTCGGACTGCTCGATGGGACAGCGCTGGTCGCGTTCGCCGTGGATGAGCAGCACCGGTGTGCTGATGGCGGCGGCGTGCCGCAGCGGGGAGCGGTCCAGCAGCTCGCGGGCGCCGTCCTCGTCGAACAGGTCGAGTCCGGCGAACTCGAAGCGGTTGACGGTGAACCCGTTGTCCGACGTCCCGTACTTGGACAGCAGGTTGGACACCGAGCGCTCCGAGACCGCCGCCCGGAACCGGTCGGTCCGGGTGAGCGCCCAGTTGATGAGGTAGCCGCCGTAGCTGCCCCCGGCCAGGTACAGCCGGGCCGGATCGGTGCCGTCCGCTCGTTCGGCCCAGTCGGCGAAGGCCATCAGGTCGCTGTGGTCGGCGCGCCCCCACTCGCCGACACTCAGCGCCCGGTAGCGGGCCCCGCGCCCGGCGCTCCCGCGGATGTTGGGCACCAGGACGTGGTAGCCGGCCGAGATCTGGGTCTGCGTCTCCAGGTCGAAGGTGTTGCCGAAGGCCATGTGCGGCCCGCCGTGCACCCGGATGAGCACCGCGCCGTCGCCGGTCGGCGAACGGTAGAACAGCCCCGCCATCTCCAGGCCGTCGGCGGCGGTGACGGTGATCTCCCGCGGGGCGACCGGTTCTGCCCGCTTCGCCCAGGCCGTGTTGAGTTCGGAGATCCGCACGCCGTTCAGGTACAGCTCAACCGGCTCGGTGGCCGATTCGAGGCACAGGGCGGTGGATCCGCTCGCCTCGTCGACGGCGAAGTCGACGAGGGAGTACCCCTGCGGGCTGACCCGGCTGGGCCGGGTCCCCGCGACGCCCGCGAACAGCGCGACCTCGTGGCCGACGGTGGCCGTGAACAGCGCCTCCTGGCCGCGTGCCCGCAGCAGCGCGGGCGCGGTCCGCGGGCGGCAGTCGGACAGCACCGCCCGCTCGCACTCCAGGTCCGCGTCGGGGAAGGCGGGGCGGGCCTGCCCGGCCAGCCACAGGCGCGGCGGTGTCGCGCTCTGGCCGGGCTCGCCGCTGGCCAGCGCGAGCACCTGGCCGTCCGCCGTCACCGCGAGCGCCTGAACGGGGGACGCGCACCGCCAGACGGTCTCGGGCCGACCGCCGTCCAGGTCGAGGCGGCGCACCTCGACGGCCGGTTCGACCTCGTCGCTGTGCCGGGGCCGGGCCGTGCAGAGGACCTCGCGGCCGGTGACGGTCAGGCAGCCCAGCCGTTCCTCGCTGGTGTGCACGCGCGTCCCCGGGCCGTCGACCGGAACCAGCCACAGCTCACTGGTGGGTTCCGGCGGTCCGGCCGAGCCGTCCGCCTTGTAGCGCAGCCAGTCGATGACGACGGGTGCGCCGTCGCCGTCGTCCGCCGGCCGTTCCGCCAGCACCAGCAGCCGGTCGGCGTCCAGCCAGGCCAGCGCGGTCGGGGGCGCGTCGGGGCCGTCGAGCCGGGTCGGCGGCTCGCCGTCGCGGACCAGCCACACCGCGCGTGAGCCGCCCCGGTCGCTGAGGAAGGCCACCGAGGAGCCGTCGGGAGCCACCCGCGGCATGGTGTCCGACCACGGCCCGGCGTCCGTCAGCGGCCAGGCGGGCCGGTGCGGGGAGAAGGTCCACAGAGTGCCGGTGTAGCGCGAGGTGTGCGGGTCGACGCCCTGCACCGCGGCGACCACCTCCTCGCCGCCGGGGACGATGCTCGGTGATCCGACCAGTCGCAGCGCCGTGAGGTCCCGCGGGGTGACGCTCACGGGTTCACCGCCGTGAACCGCTCCCGTGCCTGGTCGAGCAGTTCGGGCCGGGTGAACAGCCCGGTCAGCACGGTGGCCAGCAGCGCGGCCCCGTCCAGCACCGCGGCGTCGCCGCCCGCGCCGGCCGCCGCGGCCTCGAACTCCCGGGTGTGCAGCGGCACCTGGGGAGCCACGCAGACGTACGGGTGCAGGGCAGGGATGAGTTGGCTGACGTTGCCCATGTCGGTGGAGCCGGCCGGGCCCGACCATCCGGTGACCGGTGGGATCGGCCGCCCCAGCGCGCCGAACGCCTCGGCGGCGAGGCCGGCCAGCACCGGGTCGGCCCGCACCGGGTCGTA
Organism: uncultured Actinomycetota bacterium; assembly: GCA_963737305.1. GTDB lineage: Bacteria > Actinomycetota > Actinomycetes > Streptomycetales > Streptomycetaceae > Streptantibioticus_C. Next base: position 308,508 of record CAVTRX010000001.1, read on the forward strand.
CGCCGGCGCCACCTCGGCCAGCTCCGCGGTGCACCCGGTGGCCAGCGCGGCGCCGCGCACGCAGTCGCCCACGGCTTCGAGGAGCCGGCCGCGCAGGTAGGCGTGGTCGACGGACCGGATGAACAGTTCCACGACCGCCCGCTCGGGGATGATGTTGATCGACTGGCCGCCCTCGGCGACCTTGGCGTGGATGCGGGAGTCGGAGCGCACCTGCTGGCGCAGCAGTCCGATCGCCACCATCAGCAAGGTCGCCGCGTCCAGGGCGTTGCGGCCCTCCTCGGGCGCGGCGGCCGCGTGTGACGCCTTTCCGGTGAACGACGCCCGCAACGAGAGCCTGCCGAGGTTGGTACGGGTCACCGCGTCGAAGCCGGCCGGATGCGCCATCACCGCGGCGTCGATGCCCTGGAGCGCGCCGGCCTCGATGAGCTTCACCTTCCCGCCGCCGCCCTCCTCGCCCGGACTGCCGATCACCACGAGCCGTCCCGCCGCGGCCCGTTCGGCCAGCAGCGCGGCGGTCGCCACGGCCGCGCCGACCCCGGCCGAGGCGATGATGTTGTGCCCGCAGCCGTGTCCCAGCCCGGGCAGCGCGTCGTACTCGCAGAAGACCGCGAGCGTGGGGCCCCCGGTGCCGAAGACCCGGGTGGCGCGGAAGGCGGTCGGCATCCCGGCGATGCCGGACTCGACGCCGAAGCCACCGGAGGTGAGCGCCGCCACCAGCCGTGCGGACGCCGCGTGTTCGGCGAACCGCAGTTCCGGCTCGGCGTGGATGGCGTGGCTGAGGGCCAGCAGTCCCGGTGCCACGGAGTCCACGTGCCGCCGGGCCGCGCCGGCCAGTTCGGTGATCCACTGCTCGCTCATGCGGCCACCTGCGCCGTCTCGGCGTAGTGACAGGCGGCCGTCCGCGTCCCGTCGCCGACCGGACGCAAGTCCGGCTCCTCGGTGCGGCACAGCTCGGTCGCCATCGGGCAGCGGGTGGAGAAGACGCAGCCTGCGGGGCGCTCCAGCGGACTCGGCAGTTCGCCGATCGTGGCCGCGGGCGCCGCGCGGCGGGCGCGGTCGCCCACCCTCGGCCGGGGCACTGCCGCCAGGAGCAGTTGGGTGTACGGATGGCGGGGGTCGGCGAACAGCGTCTCGGTCGGGCCCTGTTCGACGATCCTGCCCAGGTACATCACCGCGGTCTCGTGGGCGAGGTAGCGCACCAGGGCCAGGTCGTGGCTGATGAACAGGTAGGCCAGGCCCAGTTCCCGCTGGAGCCTGCTCAGCAGGTTGATGACCTGGGCCTGGACCGAGACGTCCAGCGCGGACACCGCCTCGTCGCACACCACGAACTTCGGGTCCAGCGCGATGGCCCGGGCTATCGCGACGCGCTGCCGCTGCCCGCCGGACAACTCGTGCGGGAAGCGCTCCGCGTAGTCGGGCCCGAGGTTGACCAGGTCGAGCAGTTCGGTCACCGAGCGGGCGCCGCTCCCGCTCACACCGTGCACCCGCGCCGGCTCCGAGAGGATCTCGCTGATCCGCATGCGGCCGTTGAGCGAGTCGTAGGGATCCTGAAAGACCGGCTGGATGTCCCGCCGGGTGCGGCGCAGTTCGGCCGCCGACAGCCGGTTGAGGTCCTTGCCCTCGACGGTGACGGTGCCTTCGCTGGGCCGCTCCAGCGCGAGCAGCAAGCGCCCGGTGGTGGACTTGCCGCAGCCCGACTCGCCGACGACGGCCACGATGCGCCCGGCGCCGACGGCCACGATGCGCCCGGCGCCGACGGCCAGGCTCACCCGGTCGACGGCGGTCAGCGTGCGTCGGCCGGCCGGGGTGCGCACCGTGTAGCGCTTGGTGAGCCCGGTCGCCTCGACCAGGGGTGTGCCGGTCGGGTCCGTCATCGCGCGGCCTCCTCAAGCGTGTCTTCCGGGTACCAGCACGCGACGGCCGAGCCGCCGTCCACCACTTCCAGCTCAGGTTGCTCGGCGCAGCGCTCGCGCGCCTTGGGGCAGCGGTCCCTGAAGGGGCAGCCCGACTCCCGCATACCCAGCGGCGGGACCCGCCCGGGGATGGTCGGCAACTCGCCGACCCGCGGTTCGTCGGGGTCGGGGACCGAGGCCAGCAGCGCCGCCGTGTAGGGGTGGCGGGGGCGCTCCAGTACGTCGTGGATCGCACCGCTCTCGACGACCGATCCGGCGTACATCACCACCACCCGGTCGGCGATCTCGGCGACCACACCCATGTCATGGGTGATGAACAGGACCGCCGCGTCCCGGGTCGACTCCCGCAGCAGGGCGAGGACCTGGGCCTGCACGGTGACGTCCAACGCGGTGGTCGGCTCGTCGGCGATCACCAGGTCGGGGGCGCCGGCCAGGGCGATGGCGATCATGACGCGCTGCCGCATACCGCCGGAGAGCTGGTGCGGGTGGTTCCGCGCCCGGCCGGCGGCATCAGGAACGCCGACCGATTCGAGCAGTTCGACGGCACGGCGACGGCGGTCCGACCGGCTGTGGGTGCCGTGGATCGCCATCACCTCCTCGATCTGGGCGCCCACGCTCATCAGCGGGTTCAGCGCGGTCGAGGCGTCCTGGAAGATCATGCCGACCATGTCGCCGCGCAGTCTGCGCAGTTGCCGCTCGGAGCGGCCGATCAGCTGGACGCCGCCGAGCAGGGCGGATCCGGTGGCGGAGGCGCCGGGCGGCAGCAGTCCGTTGAGGGCGAGGGCGCTGAGCGTCTTGCCGCAACCGGACTCGCCCACGATCGCGACCGTCTCACCGCGCCTGGCGGTGAGGGACAGCCCGGTGACCGCGTCCTTTCCGGGGCCGAAGGAGACCCGCAGGTCCCGTACGTCGAGCAGGGTCTCGGTCATCGCGGCCAGCCGATCTGCGAGACGGCGACCTCGGTGCCGCGAAGGTCGCGGCCGGCGTCGAGATGGTGTTCGGCCAGGTCGCCCACGGTGCCGATCCACACGTCGCCGGCGTCCTTGGCCGCCACGATCAGGTCGCGCAGCCGCCGGGCCCGGGCCGGGCGGCCGGACAGCCAGGGGTGCATGGTGAGGTTGACCAGCGTCCCGTACTCGCGCGCCCCCTCGATCTCGGCGCTCCACGCGTCGTGCAGCGCGTCGGCGCCGTAGGGCGGCCGCGGATCGCCGCCGGTGTAGCGGTAGTAGATGGCGTCGTCGGTGGCCCAGTCGACCGGCACCTCGACCAGGTCGCCGATCCGGTAGGGCCGGTCGTCGCCCATGACCGAGCTGTCGTAGCGCAGCCCGAGTCCGGACAGCACCTCGAAGGTCTCGGGGGCCATCCGGAAGCTGGGCGAGCGGTAGCCGGTGGGCCGGCGGCCGCTGATGTCGGCCAGTACGTCGCTCGCCCGGATGAGGGTCTCGCGCAGTTCGGCGGCGTCCAGTGCCGAGGGGGGTTCGTGGCACCAGCCGTGCAGGGCGAGTTCGTGGCCCGCCGCGTGCACCTCGGCGACGGCCTCGCGGTAGGTGTGGGCGATCCAGCCGGGGACGAAGAACGTGGCGCGGACGCCGGCCTCCTCCAACGTGTCGAGCACGTGGTGGATGCCGCGGCGCGGTCCGTAGCGCCGCTGCTCGATTTCCGCGACGTCGGCCGGAGGATCGTTTCGCCGGCGCCACAGGTGCGGCGACTCACCGTCGAAGTCGAAGGTGGCGCACAGGGCGGCGCGCTTGCCCTGCGGCCAGGGGTAGGCGCTGGTCACTGGCGGTCTCCGTTCGATGCGGCGCCGTCTCGCGCCGGCGCGGTGTAGTCGCCCGCGGTGCGCCCGCCGTCGACGGCCAGGGTCGTACCGGTGACGAAGGACGCCTCGTTCGAGGCCAGCCAGAGCACCGCGGCGGGCGCGTCGTGCGGACCGGAGGTGCGGCCCAGCGGGATGCGCGCCTTCATGGAGCGCACGTGGTCCTCGCTCAGCTCGCTGACCTCGCTGCCGGGGGCGAATCCGGGCTGGACGGTGTTGATCCTGATGCCGTGCCGGGCCACTTCGAGCGCCATGCTGCGGGTGAGGGTCTCCAGCGCCGCCTTGCTGGCCGCGTAGGCCGATCCGCCCGGCCCGGGGCGCAGCGCGGCGCCCGAGCTGATGTTGACGATGCTGCCGGGTACTCCGGCGGCGATCATCGCGGAGATCGCCCGGCGGGAGAGCTCGAACGGGGCGGTGACGTTGATGTCGAAGACCCGGCGCAGTTCCTGCGGCCCGGTCTGCGCGATCGGGGTACGCGGGTAGACGCCCGCGTTGTTCACCAGCACGTCCGGGGTCTGCCACCCGTCGGTCATCGCCTCGCCCAGGGCGCGCAGGCCCTCGGGGTCGGCGAGGTCGGCGGGTACGTGCCGGGCGCCGAGCCGGCCGGCCAGTTCCGCCAGCGGGCCGGGGCGCGCGTCGCTCAGCAGCAGGTCGGCGCCGGCCGCCGCGAACGCCTCCGCGATCCAGCCTCCGAAGACCCCGGCGGCGCCGGTCAGCACCACCCGGACCCCCTCGTACTCACTGCGCCAATCAAGCATGTTCCGCCTCCTTGGGCGTGCCGGGGCGTCCGGCGAACGGGCGGCGCGCGGACCGGGAGCGCCGGGCCCGCAGCGGGACGGCGCGCATCGGGTCGAGCCGGTCGCGTACCGCGTCGCCGAGCAGGTTGACCGCCAGTACCAGGCCGAACAGCGCGAGGCCGGGGAAGGTGGCCAGCCACCAGGCGGACGCGACGTACTGCTGGCCGTCGGAGAGCATCGAGCCCCAGGACGCGGTGGGGGGTTGCACACCGAGTCCGATGAAGGACAGCGACGCCTCGAAGACCACCATCAGGCCGAGTTCGAGGGTGCCCACCACGACGGCCAGCGGTGTCACCTCGGGCAGCACGTGGCGGGTGACGATCCAGCGGCCGGTGGCGCCGACGGCCACCGCGCCGCGTACGAAGCCGCGCTCCCGGGTCTCCAGCACGTTCGCGTAGGCGATGCGGGTGTAGCGCGGCCAGCGCACCAGGGCCAGGCAGATCACCACGTTGGGCAGGCTGGGGCCCAGCACGGCGACCACCAGGATCGCCAGCAGGAAGAAGGGGACCGACAGGGCGATGTCGGCGATGCGCATGATCACCGCCGCGACCCAGCCGCGGCGCCAGCCGGCCAGCACGCCGACCGAGACGCCGAACAGTCCGGAGACCACGACGGTGGCCGCCGCGACGGTGATCGACACCCGGGAGCCGAAGATGATGCGGCTCAGCACATCCCGGCCGAGCCCGTCGGTGCCCAGCAGGTGCAGGTGGCCGTGCCGGACGGCGAACGGTCCGCTCAGCCGGGCCGCGAGGTCGGCGTGGTTGGGGTCGAAGGGCGCGATCAGTGGGGCGGCGAGGGCGACCAGGACGTACAGGACCACGAACAGGGCGGGCAGCAGCCCGCGGTGCTTCCTCATCGGTCGACCGCCTTCCCCAGCGCGCTGATCCGGGGATCGATGAACGCGTACGCGATGTCGGTGAAGAAATTGACGACGATGTAGACGGTGGCGGCCAGCAGCACGATCGCCTGCACGAGCGGGAAGTCACGGCCGTCCACCGACTGCACGGTGAGCTGTCCGATGCCCGGCCAGGCGAAGATCAGCTCGGTGACGACCGAGCCGCCGAGCAGGTTGGCGATCTCCAGGGCCAGCACGGTCAGGATCGGGATCGCCACGTTGCGGGCCAGGTGGCGGGTCACGAGCCGGGCGGTGCCGGCGCCCTTGGCGCGGGCGGTGCGGATGTAGTCGCGGGCCAGCTGTTCCAGGACCGCGCCCCGGGTGATGCGGGCGATGGTCGCCGCGGACAGCGAGGCGAGGGTGATGGCGGGCAGGATCAGCGAGGTGATCCCGCCGTAGCCGGTGGAGGGCAGCATGTGGAAGGTGACGGAGAAGACGAGGATGAGCAGGATCCCGGTCCAGAAGGCCGGCATCGCCTGGCCCATCAGCACCAGGGGCATCAGCGCCCGCTCCGGCCAGCGTCCCCGGTTGAGCGCCATGATCATGCCCGCGCCGACCCCCAGGACCACCGACAGCACCAGCGCGGCCAGCGCGAGGTTGACGGTGTAGGGGATCCGCTGGGTGAGCAGGCCCAGCGCGGGCTCGTGCTGTACGTAGGAGTAGCCGAGGTTTCCGTGCAGCAGGTCGCCCAGGTAGTTGGTGTACTGCTGCCAGACGGGTACGTCCAGGCCGAGTTGGTGGCGCAGGGTGGCGATGTCGGCCTGGCTCGCCCCCTGCGGTGCTATCAGCTGGGCCGGGTCGCCGGACAGGCGCAGCGCGAAGAACACGGCGGTGGTCACCCCCAGCAGGGCGATCAGCGCCTGACCGAGCCGGGTCGCGAGATACGACCCGGCGGTCACCGCGGTCCCTTTCTTCACGAGCCGAGCTTCATGTCCGCGACGAAGAAGCTCTGCTGGGCGTCCGGGGTCCACTGCAGGCGGGAGCTCGCTCCGTAGATCGAGTCGATCTGGAACAGCCCGATGCCGGGCAGGTCCTGGTCGAGGATCTGGTAGGCCTTCGCGTACAGGCCGGTGCGGGTCTTCGGGTCGAGGGTCTGGCGTGCCTGGTCGACGAGCGAGTCGAACTGCGGATTGCTGTACGAGCTCCAGATGGTGCCGGTGCGGAACAGCGGGTAGGCGACGCCGTCGGCGTCCAGGCAGGAGCAGGACCACTGGCCGAAGCGGATCGAACCCCAGTTGTGGGTGGGGCTCTGCACCTTCTTCAGGTAGGTGGCCTGGTCACTGTTCTGGATCGAGACCTTGAGGCCGACGGCCTCGATGCTGGCCTGGATGGACTGCACGATCTGCGGGTCGTAGGTCGGCGAGGTGGCCATCACGATGGTCTTGCCGGTGGCCCCGGCCTGCTTGACCAGCTTCTTGGCCTGCGCCGGGTCGTAGCGGTAGTCGGTCAGGGCGGTCGGGTAGCCCGCGGCCAGCGGGGTGAGCACGCTGTTGACCCGCTTGGCGTAGCCCTGTTCGAGGTTGCCGATCAGCGAGGAGTAGTCGATCGCCATGCTGACCGCCTGGCGGACCTTGGGGTCGGTGGCCGCGCCGCCCTTGATGGTGTTGAAGGCGAGGTAGCTGACCCGCTCGGTGGGCGCGGAGAGCACCTTGAGGTTGCCGGTGCCCTTGAGCTGCACGGCGCTGTCCGGGGTCAGGGAGTCGGCGATGTCCGCCTTGCCGGACTTCAGGTCGGCGACCCGGCTGGCCGCCGAGGGGACCGCCCGGAAGGTCACCGTCTTGATCTGCGGCTTCGGTCCCCACCAGGCGTCGTTGCGCTTGAGGACGACCTGCGAGCCGGGTATGGAGGAGACGAAGGTGTACGGCCCCGACCCGACCGGGTGCAGGTTGAACTGCGCGTCGCCGGCCTTCTTCACGTCGGCCATCGGGACGACCGAGAGCGTGGTGAGGTACGACAGCAGGGTCGGCGAGGGGAACTTGGTGGTGATGGTGAGCCGGTTGCCCGAGCCGGTGGCCGACGCGATCGCGGAGAAGTTCGCGTTCTGCTGGCTGGCGAACTTCGGGTTCAGGATGCGCTGGAGGCTGAAGGCGGCATCGGCCGCGGTCAGCGGGGTGCCGTCGCTGAACTTGACGCCGTCGCGCAGGGTGAAGTCCCAGGTCTTCGGACCGGTCTGCTTCCACTTGGTGGCCAGCCACGGAATGATCTTGTGGCTGCTGGGGTCCCGGTGCAGCAGTTGGTCGAAGACGTTGCGGTAGACCGAGTAGGAATCCGTGTCGTACTGCAGGCCCGGGTCGAGGCTGGCCGGGTAGCTGGCGAGGTCGGCCGTCAAGGACGCGTCGTGGGAGGTCTTGCCGGGGGCGGAGCCATTGGTCGTCGGCGTGGAGCAGGCCGCCAGCGCGGCCGCGGCCAGCATGGCGACACCGACGAGTCCGGCTCTCCTGGGGGTTCGCATGGTACGTCTCCTCATATCTCGCCCCTACGCGTCGCGTCAGTGCACGAAGGCGTTGGCGGAGCGGTTCAGCCGGCCGGCGTCGCCGGGATTCGTGAGTCGATCTCAAGGGTCGGGACGTCGACGTTGACGGTCTCGGGGTACTTCAGTCCCATTCCGGTGTTGAGCACGACGGTGTGGTCGTCGTCACTCAGCCAGCCGGACTCGCGCAACCGCTTCGCCGCGGCCATGCAGGCCGCGCCCTCGGGGCAGATGAACGTTCCTTCAGCCGCCGCCAGCCGGTGCTGTTCGACCAGGAGTTCCTCGTCGCTGACCGCGATCGCGGTCCCCTCGGTCGCGCGCACCGCCTCAAGGACGAGGAAGTCGCCGAGCGCCTTGGGCACCGTGATGCCGAAGGCGATCGTGCTCGCGTCCGGGAAGGGGACGCTCGCCTGCGCTCCGGACTCGAAGGCGCGCACGATCGGCGCGCACCCTTCGGCCTGGACCGCTACCAGGCGCGGCATTTTGTCGCCGATCCAGCCCAGCTCACGCATTTCCAGCAGTGCCTTGTAGATGCCGATCAGGCCGACACCACCACCGGCAGGGTAGAGAATCACATCGGGCGATTTCCAGCCCAACTGCTCGGCGATCTCGTAGCCCATGGTCTTCTTGCCTTCGAGGCGGTAGGGCTCCTTGAGGGTCGAGACCTCCTGGTAGCCATCCCGCTCGGCGACCGCGGCGTTGACCAGCTTGCCCGCGTCACCGATGAGACCGTTGACCAGGTACAGCTCGGAGCCGGCGGCCACGCATTCGGCCCGGGTGATCGCGGGCGCGTCCACCGGCATCGCGATCATGCTGGTCAGCCCGGCCCTGGCGGCGTAGACGGCCCACGCGGCGCCGGCGTTGCCGTTGGTCGGCATCGCCACGCCCCGCACGCCCAGCTCTCTCGCCCGCGAGACACCGACCGCCGCGCCGCGCGCCTTGAAGGTGCCGGTGGGGATCAGGCCCTCGTCCTTCATCATCAGCCGCGGAACGCCGATGGCCGCGCCGTACGACGGGAGCGGCAGCAGCGGGGTCATGCCCTCGCCCATGCTGACGATGTTCGCCTCGTCCCGCACCGGCAGGACTTCGTGGTAGCGCCACAGCGTCGGTGGCCGCTCGGCGATCTCGGCGGGGGTGACGGTCGCGGCGACCCGCTCCAGGTCGTAGCGGGCCAGCAGCGGAGCACCCGCCGCACTCACCCCCTGCACCAGGTCGGCGTCGTAACGCTCCCCGGTTTTCGAGCAGTCGAGGTGGCTCAGGGCCGAGAACGGCATGTCTCTCCTCTGACGGCGGGATGTAGAGGATTTGAATTTTGAATCCAATTTTCGGGGCCGTCAAGACCCGTCTCAAGAACCGGTGTGCTCTACACGCGTCACATCGGACAACGGGCCTGGGAGAGGTGGCGGAGCGACCGCTCAGTCCTGGGTGGGGTGGGATCCCTGCTCGGCGCAGGGCATGGCGACGCCGCCCTCGAAGGCGTCCGCGGCATGCCGTACGTGCTCGCGCGACAGCCGCTCGGCCCGGTCGCGGTCGCCGTTGGCGACGGCTTCCATGATGGCCGCGTGCTCGTCGAGAGCGTCCTCTATCCGGCCGGGGTACCGGGACGATGATCCCGAGCCGAACCGCAACTGGCCACCGAGGTTGTCCATGAACTGGGCGAGGCGGGAGTTGCCCGCGGCGTGCCAGATGGCCCGGTGGAAGGCGACGTCCACATCGCTGTAGCCATGGCCGCCGTCCTCCTGGAAGAGCCGGACCTGCTCCTCGTACAACGGCTGGAGGGTGGTGTGCACGAAGGCGCCGGGGCTCGGGAGGGCGGCGGCGTTGCGGGCGGCGACCCCGTCCAGCACCTCGCGCAGTTGGTAGATCTCGCGCATGTCCTGCACGTCCACCTCGGGCACGAAGTAGCCACGGTGCGGAATCGACGTCAGGAAGCCGTCCCGCTCCAGACCCGCGAGCGCCGACTTGATCGGGGTCGGCGACAGGTTCAACCGCTCCGACAGCACCCGGACAACGACCTTGGAACCAGGGACCAGTTCACCGCCGACGAGCATCTGGCGGATCTCCCGGTACGCCTGCTCCTTGTAGGTCCGCCGCTCGATGGTCACACGGCATCATGGCATCCCCGCGGCACCGTGACCACTGTGTGCGACGTCCGCCGGGGCCGGGAACGATCTTCTTCCGCGGTCACCACGCGGCGATCCTGACCCCCGCGTAGGCGACGCCGGCGACCAGCAGCCAGGAGATCAGGCCGAGCGCCAGCGAGCGTTTCCCGGTGCGCAGCAAGGTCGGCACATGGATGCCGGTGCCCAGCGCGAACAGCGCCGCGACCAGCAGGACGGACTGCGCCGACGCGGCGCCGGCCAGCACCCGGTGCGGCAGGAGGGCGGTGCTCGCCACCGCCACCGACACCAGGAAGCCCGCCACGAACAGCGGCATGGGAGGCGGCTTGGCAGTCCCCGCCGCGGCCGAGGTGCGGCGGGTCAACGACACGCCGGCCACCAGCGGCGCCAGCAGCACCACCCGGGTCAGTTTCACCACCACCGCGGTGGTGAGCGCCCCCGGCACCCGCTGGGCGGTCGCCACCGTCTGCCCGACGTCGTGAACGCTCGCCCCGACCCAGGAGCCGAACTGCGCGACGTCCAGACCCAACGGGACCCGCAGCAGCGGCAGGATCACGATGGCGAGGCTGCCGCACAGGGTCACCAGCGCCACGGCGACCGAAGTGTCTTCTTTGTCCCCGTCCGCGACCGGTTCCATCGCCGCGACCGCCGAGGCGCCGCAGATCGAGAAGCCGGTGGCCACCAGCAGGGCCCGGCTCGGCGGAACGCCCAGCCACCGGCCGATCAACTGGGTGCCGAAGAACGTCACCGCGACCGTGCCCGCCACCACCGCGAGCCCGGTGCCTCCCAGTCGCACCAGTTCGGGCAGCGACAACTGCAACCCGAGCAGCACGACCGCGATCCGCAGCAGCCGCTTGCCGGCCAGCGCGGTGCCCGGGCGCAGCGTGGCACGGTGCAGGCCCAGGTGGGTCAGCAGCGAGCCGAGGACCACCGCGACGGTGGACGGATTCAGCATGGGACAGACATGGGAGACGGCGAAGGCGGCGGCCGCGCCGGCCGCGGTGACGGCCAGCCCGGGGGCAACCGACGACGCCGCGGTGCCGATGGGCCGTTCCCGAACAGCGGTTTTCACCATCCCACGGTGTCGCCGGACGGCGGACCCGGGTAGTCTGCAAAACGTTGTCGGGGGGACAACGAAACCTTGTCACTGTCGGGAGACGTCGTGCTCAGTCAGCGGGTGCCGGAGCTGGCCGCTCTGCAGATGCTGTCCGCCGTCGCGCGCACCGGGAGCCTGCGACTGGCCGCCGCGGAGTTGGGTGTCACGCAGCAGGCCCTCTCCCAGCGGGTCCGCGCGATGGAGGCGCGGGTCGGCGTCACCCTGCTGACCCGCGGGCCGCGTGGCTCGCAGCTGACCCCCGACGGCCGGCTGATCGAGCAGTGGGCCTCCCGGGTGCTCGACGCCGCCGCCGAACTCGACGCGGGCATCACCGCGCTGCGCACCGACCACGCCGTGCATCTGCGGGTCGCGGCCAGTCTGACCGTCGCGGAACATCTGCTGCCGCGCTGGATGGTGGCGCTGCGTGACCAGCAACGATTGGCCCGGCGCCCGCCGACCAGTGTCGAGTTGGAGGCCACCAACAGCGTCGCCGTCGCCGACCTGGTCAGGAACGGCTGCGCGGACCTCGGTTTCGTCGAGGGCCCGCATCCGCCGCGCGGGCTGCGCAGCCATGCCGTGGCCCGGGACGAGTTGCTGCTCGTCGTGGCCAGCGACCATCCCTGGACCCGGCGCCGCTCACCGGTCACGGCGGCGGAGTTGGCAGCGACCGCGTTGGTGACCCGGGAGCCGGGCTCCGGCACCCGGCAGGCGCTCGCGGTGGCGCTGGAGGCGGCCGTACCGGGCGTCGAGCAGGTCGAGCCGATCCTGGAACTCACCGGCACCGCCTCGGTGAAGTCGGCGATCATCGCCGGGGCCGGGCCCGGCGCGCTCTCCTCGCTGGCGGTCGCCGACGACATCACCCTCGGGCGGCTGCGTGCGCTGCGGGTCAGCGGGGTCGATCTGGTCCGCGAGCTGCGCGCGGTGTGGACCGGCGGCGCCCAGCCCCCGGCCGGCCCGGCACGCGACCTGGTAGCCATAGCAAGCCGAGCGGGCTGACGACCCCCGCTCCCTCGGACCGCCCCTACGTGTCGTCACCCTTCAGGTGGCGGGCGGGGTTGTGGCCGGCGTCCAGGAGTTCGGCGGCCCACAGGAAGGGTCTGGTCCCCTCGTGCTTGACCATGCCCGGGTTGACGCCCAGCCGGAAGCCGCCGGGCAGCGGCGCGCCGTCCGGGGTGCGCGGCAGTACGTCCAGCGGGGAGGGGCCGTCGGACGGGTAGACCACGCAGTCGGACAGCACCGCGACGGGGAAGAGTCCGGCCCGGGCGAGCGCGGCCAGTTTGCGGGCCTCGTTGATCCGGGCGGTGGAGATCAGCATGTCGCGCAGATGGGGCGACCAGGTGGGGCGTTCCAGCGCGGGCCAGCGCTCCCCCGGCCGGTACCCGGCCCCCTGCGGACGCTCCCGCAGCTTGCCGATGCCGCCCTTGACGGTGGCCTTCACCGCGGACAGCAGCGCCACCCGGGCCGGGTCGCCGCTCTTGTGGGCCTCCATCGCGGCCAGATAGGCGCCCTCCTCCATGCCGGGGAGGACGCCGAGTTCGGCCATGGTGGTCAGGTAGGCGGCCCGCAGCCGCGCGTACCAGGGGTCGAAGTAGGCGCCGTTCTCCGGCCGCAGGTACGCCTCGGTGGGGTCGACCCGGTGGCCGAGTTCGACCGCGTAGGCGACGGTCGGGGTGGCGTACCAGGCGGGTCCCTCCGGCCGGTCGCCGTGCGGGGTGAACGGGGACGGCAGACGCGGGTCGAGTTCGATGTGGCTCAGGTCCACCCGCCAGCATCCCGGCATCTTCGGGTCGAACCGCGGCCGCCTGACGTGTACCGGGGCCCCGGTGCCGACCATGAGCCGGTTGGCGGCGGCGGCGAAGGCCGCGTTGACGTCGAGGCCGACCACGTAACGCTTGGCGCATTCGGCGTCGGTGAGCAGTTGGGGATCGCGGATCCAGTCGTACGCCTCCTCGTCGAGCACCTCCCCGGGGTCACGGCCCTGGGCGACCGGATGCTCCTCGGGGGCTTCCGGCGGCGCGGGGTCGATGGGGTGGGTGAGGGAGCCGGGCGTCGGGCCGGAGACATAACCGCCGGTCGCCGCGTCCATGACCGGGCGGGTCGGCGGGCGGAGCGCGCTGAGCAGTTCCAGGCCGTTGACCGCCGTCGAGCCGCGCGGGGTGATGACCCGGGCCGCGTAGTCGCCGAGCAGACGGGCGAGTTCGGCGGGCGGCAGGTCGGCCGCCTCGCCCCACGCGCGCTGGTCGAGGGCGCCCCACGGCAGGATCGCGAGTTGGACGCAGCTGCGCCGGCCACTCTGGGCCGGCCGGTAGACGCGGGCCCAGGGGCCGAAACCGCGCCGGGTGAGCTGCCATTTGGCGCGGGTCAACTGCTTGACGGCCGGATGGTCGCCCGGCAGCCGCAGACCGCGCCGGTCCTCCAACCGCTGCGGCAGACCGAACCGTTCGGCCGCTCCGGCGGTGAGCACGATCAGCGGATCGGAGTCCTTGCCGTGCCGGTGCAGGCGCACCGTGCCGAGCCGGGCTTCGGCCAGCGCCCAGGCGACCAGGGCGGGCAGGTCGTCGGCCGGGCAGTCCAGCACCAGGCCGTCCACGCAGTACGCGTTGCCGTCACCGTCCAGCACCGCCAGCGGGCCGTTGACGAACCGCGGGTCGGCGGCGGCCGGGTCGGGGGCCTGGGCCTCCCGCGTCCTGTTCGCCGGACGGCGGGACGCGGTCTTCCGCCCGGCCTTCGGGGTGGCGGCGGGCGGCGTCCCGAGGGGCACCGGCTCGGGGCTGGGGGCGGGCACCGTGGAGGTGGACGGTGCCGCCTCGGCCTCGGCCCGCTCCTGCCCCGGCTCGGGCTCCGGCTCCGGGGTGGGGTGGCGGGCGGCGAGGCCTTCCAGCAGGCGGATGTACGCCGCGCGCTTGGGTGGCCGCGGTTCGGTACGGCCCGACTCCCAGCCGGTCACCGTCTCCCGCCGCACGTCCAGCGCCCGCGCGATCTGCTCCTGGCTCAGCCCGGCGGCCTCCCGCAGCCGCTTGCGCTCCCCCGGCTCGGGCAGCGCGTCGGGGGCCGCGGCCTCCTCCAACAACGCGTCGACCGCGGCGAAAAGCCTGTCCCGCTCCTCTGGCACAAGATCACCTCGACAGGGAGCCTAGCCGAAGCGCACGACCGAACGCACCCGGAACACACGTGGGCTTTCCCGGCCCCGCACCGAGCGGTCGCGAACCGGTTGCCTCGCTCGGTCCGGGTGCCGTTGCGGCATTGCGGCGCCGGGGTCACCTTCGCGCCGGACCCCCGCAACACCGCACCGCCGCAACACCGGCGCCAAGGGTTGACACCTTTCACGTCCGGAATAAAACAGAAACAGGAAACACCGTGAATGAGTGACCTGGAAAAGCGCGGGCATGGGTGGTTCAGGAGGTTGATAGATATGGGTCCCCTGCTTCTCGTCCTGCTTCTCGCGCTGGTGCTTTTCGGTGTCGGCTTCGCCGTCAAGATCCTCTGGTGGGTCGCGGTGGTCGTCCTGGTGGTATGGCTTCTCGGCTTCGTGATGCGTTCCACCCACTCCGGTGGCGGACGCGGCCGCTGGTACCGATGGTAAAAGCATGGCGTTAACCGGGATATCCGCCCGCTTGTGGCCCGACCCTTTCCGGTCGGGCCACAGTCATGTCCGCGGGCGGCACCGATGAATTCCCCGCTGCCGGTGACATCCCACGCCGTTTCCCAACTCGCTTTCGGGGCAGGCGGGTTGACGAAGAATCAGTAACCGGGAGGAGACTCGGATCATGAAGGGCATGGCACACGATTGGGGCCGACCGCGAGGCGGCCCGTGGTGGCGCTTCGTTCCCTGGTCGATGGGCATGGGCTACGTCAGCCTGGCGGTCGGCTTCGTCCTGCTGGTGGAATCGCTCTCCAGCCTGTTCCGGGGCACCGGGAACACGGCGGCCGGCATCACCGTCGAGGTCGTGCTGGCCATCGTCTCCTTCGTGCTGATCGCGCAGAGCGTCGACGGTCTGCGGGTCCTGCGGGAGCGCCGCCGCGGCACCCGGCACAGCTGAATCCGGCACCGGAAAGCCCGGCACAGCCGAACCCGGCCCGCCGGAAAGCGGTGAGGCCGATACCCGCCGGATCGGACGCGAAACGCGAAACGAGCCGCGGCGGGTGTGCGGGCCGGGCCGAGGAAATCGCCGCCCCGACGTGAAACAAGGAACGCGCCCGGTCCGAAGAATCCAGGACCGCGGACCAGCGGCCACGTCGCGGGCGGCGAATGCCGCACGGCCACCGCCCTCAGCCGGGCCGGGCCCGGCGGTCGACCCCGCCGCAGCTGTCGGCGGTATCCCTCCGGGCCGCTCCGGGCGCCCGTGCGACTGCGCCGGGACGCCCTGGCCGCGCGATGACCACCCTCCGCGAGTGACACGTGACCCACCGGCGTCCGCGCGGTCGAATATTCCATTCCGCATCGGGATACATCGCGCGTTCATGAGCAGGCGACCAGTAGACGGCCGCGCGCCGCGCGGCGGACGTCCCCCACCGTCACCCGAGGAGGCTGACATGTCAGAGTCCGACTTCCCCCAGGACGATATGAGGGGTGACGAGGTCTATCAGCCCCAGCCGGACGACTCCGAGGTCAGTGATGACGCGGCGCTGATGGATCCGCTGGACACCCTGGACGACCGCGGTGTCGATCCGGCGCTGGACGAGGGGTACTCCCCTCCGGAGAAGCCGCTTGAGGTGGACAGGACCGGGACCACCGCCGCCGAGCAGCGCCGCGGGGAGTCGCTGGACCAGCGGCTGGCCGAGGAGGTGCCCGACCAGCCGGACCCGCGGGACGAGGTGGCCGACGGCATCGGTGACGCGCCCGGCGCCGAGGGTGAGCCGGTGGATCCGCAGGCCGGGGACGAACGCTCAGGACGGCTCGTCGGCTCCGACGAGGGCGTGCCGCGGCCGGCCGGTTCGCAGGTGGACGACGTGACCGCCGAGGAGGCGGGCATCGCCGGCGGGGCGGCCTCCGCCGAGGAGGCGGCCGTGCACACCGTGGACGACCCCGAGGACTCGTAGCACCAGACGCCAGGATTCGTAGCGCAGACGCCCAGGCCCGTCAGTCGTCGTCGCGGGGGCGGACGGGTGCGGGGGCGGTGTTGACGCGGGGCAGCGCGTAGGGGTGCTCGCGGCGCAGCCAGTCCAGCAGCACCTCGCGGATGGTGCAGCGCAGCGTCCACACGTCGGTGGCGTCCTTGGCGGTGGCCAGCGCCCGCACCTCGATGGTGGTGGGCGTGCTGTCGGTGACCGCCAGCCCCCAGGAGCGGCCGTCCCATTCCGCGGTCTTCTCCAGGACCTCGTGCAGTTTCGCCCGCAGTTCCTCGACCGGTGTGGCGTGGTCGAGATGGAGGTAGACGGTGCCGGTCAGCTGCGTGCCGCCGCGTGTCCAGTCCTCGAACGGCTTGCTGGTGAAGTACGACACCGGCATGGTGACCCGGCGTTCGTCCCAGGTGCGGATCACCAGGTACGTCAGGGTGATCTCCTCGACGCTGCCCCACTGGCCCTCGACCACGACGGTGTCGCCGAGTCGCACCATGTCGCCGAAGGCGATCTGCAGTCCGGCGAACAGATTGCCCAGGGTGGACTGGGCCGCGATGCCGGCGACGGCCGCGATCACCCCGGCGGACGCCAGGACGGAGGTGCCGACGGTCCGCATTCCGGGTACCTGCATCAGCATCACCGCCCCGGCGATCACCGCGACCGCGGCCGTCACCACCCGCAGGATGAGGGTCACCTGGGTACGCACCCGGCGCACCCGGGCGGGGTCGTGCGTGGCCACCGAGGCGTAGCGCGCGTAGCCCGACTCACCGACCGCCGCCGCCACTCGTACCACCAGCCAGGTCAGCGAGGCGATCAGGACGATCGACAGCACCCGCTCGACGGCGGTGGTGCGGCCGTGTCCCAGCCGGGCGGCCGGGTACGCCCCGAGCATCAGCACCGTTCCCAGCAGGAACTGGAAGGGGACGCGGCACTTGCGCAGCAGTTGCCACAGCGGCGTCTCCGGACGGGCCGCGTCCACCCGGCGCATGACGCGGTCCACCACCCATCCAACGGCCAGGGTGACCACCAGCACCGCTCCCACGACGGCCAGCGGCCGGAGCATGGCCTCCAGGTGGATCGCCGCCGCCTCGGCCCGCGTCGACAAGAGTGCCTCCGTAAATCCTTCGGGCTCGGTTACTCCCCCGTCTGCTGCCCTCAGGCGGAACCACTATGCGCGGTACGGCGGTTCACCCTCCCGCGGCGCGCTCCGGAGCCGCCGTGAACCGGCCGACCTTGCCGATGACGTCCTCGCTGTACAGGCGCAACGCCTGCTGGAGGGCGAATTCGGCCATATAGCCGCGGAAGGCCTCGGGGGGTTCCTCGGCCAGGTTGAGCATGCGGCGGTTGGTGATCACCGCCGGGTTGTCGAGCCGTTCCAGGCCTCGGTCCGCGGCGGCGCCGACCTCCGTCGGCTCCACGACCTCGTCCAGCAGCAGCCGGGCGTCCGGCTCGCTCGCCTGGATCCGGCGGCCCCACAGCACCACCTGCCGGGAGATCCGGCCGCCGGTGAGCCGGCCGAGGCGGAAGTTCCCCGCGCCGGGCACGATGCCCTCCTGGGCCGCCGGCAGGCTCAGATAGGCGTCCGACCCGGCGACCACCCGGTCGAAGGCCAGCAGCAGTTGCATTCCGCCGCCGATGGCGAAGGTGTCCACGGCGGCGAGCCATGGCTTCTCGACGGTACGCGACTGCCAGGAGGCGCCGTGGTCCACCAGCACGCCGCGGACCAGCTTGTTGATGTAGCCGAGTTCCCGGCGCAGCAGGAAGTCCACCAGCGAGATCTTCCCGGCGTGCAGTTCCTTGAGGTTGATGCCGGCGCTGAAGACCCGCCTGCCCCGGTAGCGCGGATGGGTCATCTCACCGCCACGCAGCAGCCCCACGCCGACCGCCGGGTCGAGCAACGCGAGGTCGACGGCGGTCTCCATGGCCTCGACCTGGTCGTTGTCCTCGGCGTTGAGGCAGTCGGGCCGGCACATCGTCACCCGCGCCGCGCCGCCGCGCCGCTCCAGCGTCACCGAGCCGAGGTCCACCAGGCCGGTCCGGCGGAACTCCGGCAGCAGCCGCAGGGCGCGCGGCGTCGGCCGCAGCATCGAGTCCATCAGATGGCGGCCGGCGGCCGGCGAGCGCAGCAGCCGGGAGAAGAAGATCCCCTGGTCGATCTCGCGGCCCTCCTTGTCCGCCTGGAGCCGGGCGTTCTCCTGGGCCATCCGCTCGGCGTCCGGGACCAGCCCGGGGAAGCATTCGGTGGCGCGGGCGAGCAGTTCCGGCAGTCGCGGTTGGGTCGAGCGGCCGTCGGTGAGCCGGTCGTAGACCGCCTCGGCGTGCACGTCCAGGAAGCCGGCACGGGCCGCGCGGGCGGCGTTCTTGGCCTCGGCGGCGAGCGCACGCTGCCGCTCCGAGCGTCCGGCGGGCTCCGGCAGCGCTGCCAGGACCTGCTCGGCGTCCTCCGCCGTCCGGGCCGGCGCCCGCCAGGCGGGGTCGAGTTCCCGGTCGAGGGCCGGCCCGGTCGCGGCGGTCATCCGGTCAGTCCCGTGGCGTCGCGGCGCAGCACCCGGTCGCAGGCGGCGAGGTGGGTGCCGAGCGCCTCCTCGAAGCTGGTGGTGGTCGCGTCCAGCATCAACTGCCGCCGGATGGCCAGCCCGTTCCCCTCGTACCGCGCGGCCAGTTCGGCCGCCCGCGCGGGGCCGGCCGCCGGGTCGTCGACCACCTCGTCGACCAGGTGCAGGCCCAGCGCCTCCGCCACCGGGATCGGGGTGCCGAACAGCACCGCGCGGCGGGTCGCGGTGACCCCCGCCTGGTTGGCCAGCCGGTACAGGGCCATGCCCGGCCAGGCACCGTCGGCGGCGGCAGGGACGACCAGGCGCACGCTCGCCGTCGCCATCCGGTAGTCGGTGGCCAGCAGGGCGTCGAGCGCCGGCCCGCCGCAGTCCCCGTCGGCGACCGCGACGGTGGGCGCGGCCAGCCGCTCCAGGCGGCGCACGGCCCGCTCCCACTTGTTGACGAGCCGCACGTCGAGGCCGTCCGTCCAGCCCGCGCCCGGCGCGCCGGACACCCGGACGACGGCGGCGGTGGCCGCGCCGTGGTCCTCGACCGCGTCGCAGAACGCGCTGAGCTCGGCCACGGAGGCGGCGGTGGGCGGCTGTGCGCCGTCGATCCGCACCACGAGGCCGGGATGCGCCTCGGGGTTGATGTCGATGCTGGTCACGGGGGTCTGTGTCTCCCTGCTTCGATGTGTCACCAACGCACCAGGGCGGTCTCTATGGTGGAGCCGGGCCCCATCGTCATCAGCACGGCGTACTCGCCGGCGTTGACGACTCCTTCCCGCAGCAGCCGCTGGTAGGAGAAGAGGAACGATCCGCTGGAGAGGTTGCCGAAGTCACGCAGCACTCCGGTGGTGTGGCGTACGTCGTGGCGGGTCAGGCCGAGGTTGACCATGACCGAGTCGATGACCTTCTTGCCGCCGGAGTGCACCAGCCAGTGCCCGATGTCGCTGCGGCGCAGCCCGGTTCCGGCCAGCAGCCGGTCGACGACCGGCTCGGCGTGCGCGCCCACCACGTACGGCACCTGCGGGTCGAGGTAGAAGCTGAACCGGTCCTGGGCGCTGTCCCAGTCGTAGCGCATGGCGTCGATGGCGTCGGTGATGATGCGGCTGGCGAACCTCAGCACACGCGGTCCGCCGGCACCGGGCAGCGGGCCGTCGCCGCTCTCCCCCGCGACCAGCGCCACGGCGGCCGAGCCGTCGCCGAAGAGGCTGTTGACGACGGAGGTGCGCATCGTGCCGTCGAAGACGTACGCGGCGGAGCACGCCTCCGCGCAGACCATGACGGCGAGTTGCCCGGGGTGCGCCCTGGCCCAGCCGGCCACCGCGTTGAGGCCGTTGAGCCCGGCGTTGCAGCCCATGCCGACGATGTCGAGCCTTGCGCAGTGCCGGTCGGCGCCGAGTTCGCGGATGAGGTGGGCGCTCAGTCCGGGGGTGAGGAATCCGGTCGAGGTGACGCAGCACAGATAGCCGATGGCGGACGGGTCGGTGCCCGCCTCCTTCAGGCAGTCGCGTACGGCGCGCACGCCCATGTCCACGGCCTGTGCCTTGTGTTTGGCCAGCAGTTCGCCCTGGACCTCGGCGACCGGCCGGCCGTCGGCGCCGGCCGGCGGGAGGGTGAGGAACCGCCGGTCGATGGCGCTGTTGAGGAAGACCGAGCGGACCTTGCCGTCCTCGATGCCGAAGATGTCGAGGAGTTCGGCCTGCGAATAGGACTCGGCGGGCACCGCGGTGCCGACCGCGACGATACGGGCGAGGTCGGCCGTGTCCAGGTCGGTCGGCGGAGCGGCACCGAGCACCCCGGGGTGCGGAAGGCCGGGGTAGGGTCCGGGCGGTCCGGGTAAGCCCGGACCACGGCGCCCCGGCGGACGGGGTGGACGCGGCGGCCCCGGCGAGGTCCGCTCCTCCCGCAGTACGGTCACCGGGCCGGAGTGTCCGCGGTCGGCAGGTCGGCGTCCATCGCGGCGACCAGGCTTGCCGGGCGCATGTCCGTCCAGTGCTCCTCCACGTGGGCCAGCGCCTCCGGCCGGGCCGCGTCCTTGAGGCGGACCTCCCAGCCGGCCGGCACCTCGGCGAAGGCCGGCCACAGCGAATGCTGGCCCTCGGCGTTGACCAGTACGTGGAAACGACCGTTCTCGTCGTCGAATGGATTGGCCATCTCAGTTGTCTCCTTGAGTCGCAGGCGTCGCGCGGACCGGGATCCGGTCCGCGGGAGAAGGTGCGGCCGCGCATCACCGGCGCGACCGCACTCCGCCGTCATGAGGTGGGCACGGTCCCGCGTGCCCGGGGGCGGATCCGCTCCCTCGGCGCGGCCCGCTCCCCCGGGGTGGCGGGGGCGTCGGCCAGTCGTTTCGCCATGGCGCCCGGTGTCGGCTCCAGGAAGAAGTCGAGCATCGGGTACTCGTGGCCGAAGGTGTCGCGGACCTTGTTCAGCAGCCGCATGGCGTTGATCGAGTGCCCGCCGAGGTCGAAGAAGGACGACTCGGCCGTCACCGCCGCGACGTCCACCTTGAGTTCGGCCGCCCACAGCCCGCGTACCGTCTCCTCGGTGGAGTCCGCGCTCGCCGCCGGCGCCGCGCGGCCGGGTTCCTCGGCCGCCGGGTCGGGCAGCGCCGCCCGGTCCAGTTTGCCGTTGCCGCCGAGCGGCAGCGCGTCCAGCAGGACGAACGCCGAGGGGACGAGGTAGTCGGGCACCACCGCGGACAGGTCGCTCCGCAGGTCGGCGAGGAACCCCGGGCGTCCGCCGGGCGTCACCTCCGCGCGGGGTACGACGTATCCCACCAGTGACGCCTCGCCGTCCTGGTCGCGCCGCGCGGTCACCACGGCGTCACGGACATCGCGCAGTCCCAGCAGCGCGTGGGTGCTCTCGCCGGGCTCCACCCGGTAGCCGCGGATCTTGACCTGGTCGTCGGCCCGGCCCAGGAACTCCAGGGTGCCGTCGGACGCCTGGCGCACCCGGTCACCGGTGCGGTAGATCCGGCCGGGGCCGCCGGCCGGATCGGGCAGGAAGCGTTCCGCGGTCAGGTCCGGCCGGTTGAGGTAGCCGCGGGCCACCCCCTCCCCCGCGACGTACAGCTCGCCCGGTTCGCCGGGGGCCACCGGGGCGAGCCGGTCGTCGAGCACGAGCAGCCGGGTGTTGTCGATCGGCAGGCCGATGGGCTGGGGCGAGCGGTCCCGCGGGTCGCCGGCGGCCACCTGATGGGTGGTCACCAGCACGGTGGTCTCGGTGGGCCCGTAGATGTTGACCACCTCGTACGGGGTGCCCGGGCGCGGCCGGCGGCGCAGCGTGTCGCCGCCCAGCAGCATCGCGCGCAGTGGCGGCTGGCGGTCGGCGGGCAGCGCGAGGAACTCGGCGCCCATGGCCGTCGGCAGCGCGGAGAAGGTGACGCCCGCCCGCTCGTACCACCGGGCCAGCGCGGGCAGGTCCAGGCGGTCGGCCTCGGGGACCACCGCGAGGGAGGCGCCGGTGGTCAGCGCGGGCCAGATCTCCGCCACCGAGGCGTCGAAGGTCTGACTGCACACCATCGCGCTGCGGTCCTCGGCGGTGAAGGAGAACCTCGACCGCTGCCAGTCGCACAGGTTGAGCACCGCGCGGTGCGGTACGACGACGCCCTTGGGGCGGCCGGTGGAGCCGGAGGTGTAGATCACATAGGCCGCGTCGTCGGGCGTGGCGCGGTACGCCTCGACCGCCTCCTCCGGCGTGTCGCCCTCCTTCTCGGCCACCGCGGGGTCCACGACGGTGACACCGGCGGGGTCGCCGAGGTCGGCCGGATCACCGACCAGCAGCCGGATCCCGCTCTCGGCCAGCACCGCGGGCAGCCGGCGCCGCGCGTTGGCGGGGTCGAGCGGGAGGTAGGCGGCGCCGGTGCTGAGCACCGCCAGCATGGCGGTCACCAGTTCCGGGGAGCGCGGCAGCCACAGTCCGACCACGTCGCCCGGCCGCACGCCGTGGGCCCGCAGGACCGCGGCGAGCCGGGCGGCCCGCTCCTCCAGCCCGCGGTAGGTGGTGTGCGTGCCGTCCGCCGCGACAAGGGCGGTGGCCTCCGGATGACGGGCCGCCCGCACGGCGAAGGCCTCGTGCAGGGAGCGGCTCGCGTCGAGCGGGACGGCCTCGGGTACGGGCGCCGGGCGGGCCAGTCGGGACAGCGGGGTGGCCGGGTCGGCCACGGCGGCGGCGAGGATGTCCCGGAAGGTGGCGAGGAAGCCGTCGACGGTGGCCGCCTCGTACAGGTCGGTGTTGTACTCGACGTGCAGCCCGATCTCCCGGGGGCGGTTGGTGAGATAGAACGTGAGGTCGACGATCGCCTTGTGGGCGGCCACGTCGAGGTACTCGGCGGTCACCTCCGGCAGGTCCAGCGCGCAGGCCGTCTCGTTCTCGAACTCCGCGAGGACCTGGAAGACCGGGCTGCGGTCGGTGGCGCGCCGCGGGCTGAGGGCGTGGACGACGTCCTCGAAGGGGAGTTCTGCGTGGTCGTAGGCGTCCAGGCTGGTCGACCGCACCCGGCGCAGCAGTTCGGCGAAGCCGGGGTCACCCGTCAGGTCGAAGCGCAGGGCGAGGGTGTTGAGGAAGAACCCGACCAGGTCCTCGGTGCCCTCGGCGCGGTCCGAGACCGGGGTGCCGATGACCATGTCCTCCGCTCCGGTCAGCCGGTTCAGGGTGGCGGCCAGTCCTGCGAGCAGTGTGGTGTAGAGCGTGGCGCCGTGCTTGCGGCTCAACGCCCGGATCCCGTCGGTCAGTTCGGGGTCGAGGTGGTCGAACACCGATCGGCCGTTGGAGGTCATGACGGGTGGCCGCGGCCGGTCGGTGGGCAGGGTGACCTCGGGGAGTTCACCAGCGAGTCGTTCCGTCCAGTACGCCAGGTCGCGCACCGCCTGCGGTGAGCGCGCCGCGCCGGCCCGCCGGGCGGCCACGTCGGCGTAGGTGAACGGCGGCCGCGGCAGCCGCGGTTCCTCCCCGAAGGTCTCGGCGCGGTAGTACGCCGACAGGTCCCGCAGCATCACCGCGCCGGACAGGGCGTCCACGACGATGTGGTGCATCGACAGCAGCAGGACGTGGCGCCGGGCCGACAACTTGAGCAGGCGGGCGAAGAACAGCGGCCCGTCGGCCAGGTCGAAGGAGCGCAGGCTCTCCTGGTCGACCGCGTCGCCCACCGCGTCCTGCTCGGTCAGCCCGGTGCAGTCGATGAGCTGGAAGTCGACGATCCCCCGGCGGCGCACCACCTGGCGCGGCTCGCCGTCGATGTCGCGGAAGACGGTGCGCAGCGCGCCGTGCCGCTCGATGAGCCGGGCGAACGCGGCGCCCAGACCGGGGACGTTGAGCGGGCCGTCCAGCCGGAGTGCCTGTACCTCGTTGTACGAGGTGTTGCCCGGGTGCAGCCGTTCGTGGAACCAGATGCGCTGCTGTCCCGGGGTGAGCGGTGCGATGGTCTCGGTGTCCTCGTCGGCCGGGGGCGTCCCGGTCGCCATGGCCCGCTCCGGGGCGGGCGGGGCGGCGATCTCGACGCGCTCGTTGGGGGCGGGACGGTCCTCGGCCGGTGCCCCCGGCAGCGGGGTCCGGCCGTCGTAGCGTTCGCGCAGCCGGTCCAACTCGCGCATGCTGCCGCGCAGTCGGGCGGCCGGCACGCCGAAGTCGACGAGGGCGGCGATCTCGTCCGCGCCTGCCTGCCGCAGCGCGTCCACCACCGGGGAGCAGCTGTCGACCGTCCCGATCAGTGAGCGCTGGTCGCAGTAGCGTCCGTAGGCCCGCTCGAAGACGTAGTCCAGGTCGTCGTCGTTCATCTTGTCGAGGTCGACCGTGAAGCCGAGGCTGTTGGTGACGTCGCCGAACATCGACAGCGAGGAGCGCATGTAGCGGCTCAGCGGCCCGAGGGCGTCGCGCCGGGCGGTGTCGAGGTCGGTGTCGAGATAGGTGTGCAGCAGGACCACCACCCGGCCGGTGGCCGGGTCCAGCCCGGCCTGTTCGCGGGTCGCCCGGTACAGGGCGATGTTCTCGGCGAGTCGGGCGGGATCCTGCGTCATCAGGTTGGTGACGATGCCGAGGTCGTTGAGGGCGGCCTTGCGGTACGACTCGGGCCGGCCGACCGTCGCGGCGAACATCGGCGGCTCGGACTGCACCGGCCGGGGGAAGAGCCGCACGTCGACGGTCTGCCCGCTGCCCGCCGCCCGGCGGACCACCTCACCGCGCCACAGCCTGCGCACCTCGGCCAACTGCTCGTACATCACCTCGCGGTGGCGCCCGAAGCGGTCGGGGTAGAAGACGAAGTCGTCCGGCCGCCAGCCCGGCGCGCAGCCGATGCCCGCCCGTCCGCCGGACAGGGCGTCGACCATGGCCCACTCCTCGGCGACCCGGACCGGGTCGTGCAGCGGCAGCACCACCGAGCCCGCGTGCAGCCTGATCCGCCGGGTCTCCCGGGCGAGGGCGGCGGCCAGTACGGCCGGGTTGGGCGAGATGCCGCCGAAGGAGTGGAAGTGCCGCTCGGGCATCCACAGCGTGTGGAACCCGTGCTGGTCGGCGTACCGGGCGGTGTCGAGCACCAGGTCGTAGCGCTCCTCCTCCGGGGTGTCCAGCGGGTAGTCGCCGAAGAAGTACACGCTGAAGTCGGTGTGTGTGGAGGGTTGTCCGGAGCCGGCCGGCCGGGCGGCGGGCTCACGCGGCTCGGTACGTGCCGCTGTGGTGGCGGGTGGCACGGTGGCGGCCGGCGCTGGGGTGGTGGCGCGGGGCGCGGGGACGGCCGGTGCGGGAGTGGCGACGGCCGGTGCGGGGACGGCCGGTGCCGGGCGGGTCCGGCGGGCCGGGGCGCCCTCGCGCAGGAATCCGGCGTCCCGCAGTTCGCGCAGCGATCCGGTGACGGCGTCGGTGATCCGCCCGAGGTCGCTGTCGCTGTGCGCGGTGGACAGGAAGAAGTTGCGCCACTCCCAGACGAACACGCCCTTGAGCAGCAGGTGGTGGTAGAGGAGTTCCATGTCGGCGCGGTGCTCGAAGCGGAACATCGAGCCGAAGTGGCTGATCCGCAACGGGTAGTTCTCGTCGGTGAAGAACCGGTTGAGCCCGTCCGCGAACTGCTGTGTGCGGGCGTTGAGTCCCTCCTGCAACGCCGGGCCGCTGCTCTTGAGGTGGCTGAGCACCGCGCGGGCGGCGACCATGGAGACCGGGTGCTGGATGTAGGTGCCGCCGAAGAAGGTGGTGTCGCGTGGCGGGTAGCTGGCGTCGCCGTAGTTCCACAGGCCGCCGTCGACGCCGTCCATGATGTCGGCCCGCCCGGCGATGGCTCCGATGGGGAAGCCGCCGCCGAGCGCCTTGCCGTAGGTGGCGAGGTCGGCGGTGACACCGAAGTGCGCCTGGGCGCCGCCGATGTGGGGGCGGAAGCCGGTGAGCATCTCGTCGAACATCAAGACGATGCCGTGGCGTCGGGTCACCTCGCGCAACTCCCGCAGGAACTCCGCCGGTTGCAGGGCGGGGTTGCGGCTCTGCACGGGTTCGACGATGACGGCGGCGAGTTCGGGCCCCATCGCGTCGATCACAGCGAGGCTCTCGGGGGCGCCGTAGTCCAGGACGACCAGATCCGCGACCGCGCTGCCGGGGATGCCGGAGGACACCGGGACGGTCTCGCGGCCGGTGGCTACGGGGACGGAGCGGCCGAGCACGTTGTCGGCGTGTCCGTGGTAGGAGCCGTGGAACGTGACGATCTTGTCGCGGCCGGTGGCGTTGCGGGCCAGCCGGATCGCGGCGCTGTTCGCCTCGGTGCCGGAGTTGGCGAAGGCGACGCGTTCCATGCCGGTCAACTCGCCCAGCAGTTCGGCGGCTTCGCCGGTCTCGACGTTGCGCGGGCCGAGTTGGATGCCGCGGGCGAGGTGGCGGCGTACCGGCTCGGCGACGAACTCCGGTTCGTGGCCGAACAGCAGGATGCCGAAGCCCATGGTGATGTCGACGTAGTCGTTGCCGTCGACGTCCCGCAGCCAGGATCCGGCCGCCCGTTCGGCGGCGATCGGATACAACATCTCCTTGGTGGCGCTGCGGAAGCCGACGATCGCCCGGCTGTCGGCGAGGACCGGCCGGTACCGGGCGGCGATCTCCTTGGAGGTGCGGGTCCTGGCGGTGTAGCGCTCGACGAGGTCGGAGACGTGGGCGCGCTGGGACTCGGCGGTGGAGGCGGCGGCCATGCCGGAGTCCACGGCCACCGAGACCCGCGGGCCGTGCGTCCGGGGTGTGTCGGCGGCCGGGGTGTCGGGCGCGGCAGCGGTCACCTCGGCGACCTGTTCGGAGATCCGGGCCGACAGCCGCAGCATCTCCTGGAGTTGGTCCTCCACGGTACCCATGGCGTTCGTCTCCATCTCTCTCAGCGACCGGAGGCGGTGAGGGTGGTCAGCAGTTGCGAGAGCTGCGCCATCATCTGGGTCTGGACCTGGGTCAGTACCTGGATCTGCCGCGCGAGTGACTCAAGGGTGAGTTCGGGGTCCCGCGCGGGCTGGGCCGGGACGGCGGGGGCGGGTACCGGGACGACGGGAGCCGGGACGACGGGGGCCGCGGCGGCGGGAGCCGGGGCCGCCGGCCGGTCGGTGGCGGGCACCGCCGGGGAGGGGGCGGGCACGGTCCTGGCGGCGGCCGGCACGGTGGCCGGCTCGGGGGCGATGCGCCCGGCGACCAGCGCGGCGAGCAGCCCTGGGGTGCCGGCTTCCTCGAACAGCTCCCGCATCGAGACCCTGACGTCGAACTCCTTCTCCACCTCCCGCACCATGTTGATCATCTGGAGCGAGTCGGCACCCAGGTCGACAAAGGCGGTACCCGGCGTGACCTCGGCGGCTTCGCATCCGATGTGGCGCACGGTCATCTCGGCGATCGTGGCCGCGATCCGCTCGGCACTGCGGCTGTCCTGGCTCATCGACGGTGTCCCTTCCTGCGGCCGCCGGTCAAGCGGCCCTTGGGGTGGTTCGCTGAACTCCGGGAGCGGCATCGGGCCGACCCAATACGTCCGGCGTTCGTACGGGTAGCCGGGCAGCGGGACGCGGCCCGCTCCGCTGCCCTCCAGCAGGGCGGACCAGGCGATGTCGGCTCCGGCGCAGTAGAGCCGGGCGGCCGTCTCGACCAGCGTGGCGCTCTCCCGGCCCCGGCGCTGCGAGACGAACGCCGGCAGGTCGGCGGCGGTCCGGCCGGCGATCGAGGTCAGCGTCGCCGTGGGGCCGACTTCCAGCACCGCGTCGCAGCCGGTCTCCCGCAGCCTCGCCAGCACCAGGTCGTAGCGGACCGCCCCGGCCGCCTGTCCGGTCAGGTACGCGTGGTCCGGCCGCCAGCCCGGCTCCCGGGCTATCCCGTCCAGGCCGCTGACGAAGGCGGTGGTCAGCGGCGCCATCGGCACCTCGGCGGCGAGTTCGGCCCACTCCTTCAGCGCGGAGGCCAGCAGCCGCGAGTGGAACGCCCGGTTGACCGGGAGCACATGGCGGCGGACGGCCCGTTCCTCACACAGTGCCGCCGCTTCCCGCACGCGGTCCGGTTCACCGGCGAGGACGAACTCACGCTCCCCATTGACGACCGCGAGGTCGAGCCCCGGGACGGCCGCCAGGATCTCCTGGACCTCCTCCCGGGTGCCGGCGACCGCGAGCATCGCCCCGGCCGGGCTGAGCCGCCGCATCAGCGCGCCGCGCGCGATCGACAGCCGCATGCCGTCGGCGACCGGGAACGCCCCCGCGGCGCACAGTGCGGCGAACTCACCGACGCTGTGTCCCGCCACGACGTCCGGCCGCACGCCGAGCTCCCGCCACAGCCGCACCAGCGCCGACTGGTGGGCGAACAGCGCGGGTTGGGCGACGTCGGTCTCCTGGTCCGCCCCGGTGCCCGTCCCGGTCAGTTCCGGCAGCAGCGAGCGGCCGGTCACCTCCCGGTGGACCGCGTCGCACTCGTCGACGACCGCGCGGAAGCAGGCGTAGCGGTCGTAGAAGGCCCGTGCCATGCCGCCGTACGTGCTGCCCTGGCCGGAGAAGACGAAGGCGGTCGCCCCGCGCCGTTCGGGCACCACACCGGTGAACCGGGCCGGCCGGGCGAGCCCCTCGGCGAGCGCCGCGGTGTCCGCGCCCAGGACGACGGCCCGGTGCCCGAAGTGCCGGCGGCCCGCCCCGGTGGTGAGCGCGATGTCCGCCGCGCTCAGGCCGGGGTGGCGCGCCAGGTGGTCGGCGTGGCCGCGCACCGCCGAAGCCAGCGCGGTCGCGCTGCGGGCCGACACCGGCAGCGCGACCAGCGGCGGCGGGGAGGCCGCGGGGCGCGGCAGTGCGGCCGGGGGCTCCTCGACGATCATGTGGACGTTGGTCCCGCCCACCCCCAGTGAGGTCACCCCGGCGCGCCGCGGCCGGTCGCCGCGCGGCCACTCGACCGGCTCGGTGGGGATGTAGAAGGGGCTGGCGTCCAGGTCGAGCGCCGGGTTGGGGGTGCGGAAGTTGGCCATCGGCGGGATGACGCCGTTGCGCAGCACCAGGATGGTCTTGATCAGCGCGGCCATTCCGGCGCAGGAGTCCAGGTGGCCGATGTTGGGCTTGGTCGAGCCGATGGCGCAGTAGCCGCGCCGGTCGGTGGACTCCCGGAAGGCGGCGGTCAGTCCGGCGAACTCGATCGGGTCGCCCTTGAAGGTGCCGGTGCCGTGCGTCTCGACGTACCCGATGCTGTCGGCGTCCACCCCGGCCGCCTGGAACGCGCGGCGCACCGCGGCCCGCTGGCCGTTGGCGCTGGGTGCCGCGTAACTGGTCTTGCGCCCGCCGTCGTTGCCGTCGTTGTTGATGCCGGCACCGAGCAGGACGGCGTGGACGGTGTCGCCGTCGCGCAGCGCGTCGTCGAGGCGTTTGAGGACGACCGCGGCGACACCGTTGCCACCGACCGTGCCGTCGGCCCCGGCGTCGAAGGCCCGGCAGACACCGGTCTTGGACAGGATGGATCCCTTGACGTACCGGTAGCCGAGGATCTGCGGCACGTGGACGGCCGACGCCCCGGCCAGCATCAGGTCGGCGTCCCCCGACAGCAGCGTGCCGCAGGCCTGGTGGACCGCGGCCAGCGAGGTCGAGCAGCCCGACTGAAGGCCGAACGCGGGTCCGGTGAGGCCGAGTTGGTAGGAGACCCGGGTGCCGATGAAGTCCGCGTGGTTGCCGTTGGTGATCTGCGCCCCGGCGACCCAGTCGTCCCAGCCCTGCGCGAGCAGGTTGCTGACCAGGTAGTTGCTCATCGAGTACAGGTGGTAGCCGACCCCGGCGTACACCCCGATCCGGGCGTCCGCCGGGGTGTCGGCGTACCCGGCGTCCTCCAGCGCGTGGTAGCAGGTCTCGATGAACAGCCGCTGCTGCGGATCGGTGACCTTGGCGGTGTTGCCGCTCATCCCGAAGAACCCGGCGTCGAAGTCGGTGATGCCGGGGAAGACCCCGCTGGACCCGATGAAGTCGGGCGAGTGGTAGTCCTCGGCGCGGACCCCGGCGCTCTCCAGTTCCCGCGGGGTGAACCGCCGTACGCTGCACACCCCGTCGCGGATGTTGCGCCAGAAGGCGTCCGGGTTGTCCGCGCCGGGGAAGCGGAAGGACATGCCGATGACCGCGACGGCCCGGTCGTTGGTCCGCGTCATCGGCCCGCTTCCCTCATCTCGGCGGCCGCGCCCGCGGCCTGCGGCGCGGGTGGCGGCTCCCTCCTGGCCCGCAGCCGGCGCATGCCGACGCCCAGCAGGAAGGCCAGACCGCAGGCGATGGCGATGCCGTGCGAGACGGCCACCACGGACAGCGGGGTGAAGTGGTCGAGCAGCAGCGCGCTGAGCACCATGCCGGAGCCGAAGCCCAGGTTCTCCGCCATGGAGGAGCAGCCGAAGACGTAGCCGCGCTGGTCGTCGGGGACCGTCTGCAACCGCGAGGTGTAGGCGTTCTCGGTGAACCCGTCGGCCATGCCGGCCAGCAGGGCGAAGACCACGCCGAGCACCACCGGCGGGCCGGTGAAGACCAGGATGAACCCGGCGGACATCGCGCAGGTGCCGATCGCGAAGGCGGCCTCGCCGACGGTCTTGCCGGTGCGCTTCAGGTACCACACCAGCAGGCGCTGGACGATGATGTTGCCGATCGCCCAGGTCGCCCAGAACCGGCTGACGAACGCCGCGGGGTGCGCGGCGTCCAGGGCGCTGGAGTACACCGGCAGGCCGACGTTGTGCGAGGCGGAGCCGAAGCCGTCGACGGCCCGGATGGTGATCAGCACCAGCAGGACCGGGGCCGCTCTCAGCACGCCGAGCCCGGTCCGCAGGGAGCCGATGCCCTCGCCGGGCGCGGCCTTGGGCAGCGGCCCCGCACGGCGGGTCCTGATCGGCAGCCAGGTCATGTTGGCCACCGAGACCAGGAAGGTGACGGCGTCCAGCAGCATGGCCGTGCGATAGCCGAACGCGGAGACGACGACACCCGCCGAGGCGAATCCGAGCACCATGGCGAAGGCCCGGCCGGTCGCCAGCAGGCCGTTGGCGCGCACCCGGTGTTCCTGGCCGACGATCTCCGGGATGGAGCTGCGCAGCGCCACCTGGGAGAGCGTGCCGCCGGCCCCGGCGACCACCGCGACCAGGTACAGCAGCGCCACCCGCCCGCCGCCGGGCACCAGCAGCAGCGCCAGCAGCGCGAGGGCCTGCGAGAAGTCGCCGCCCATCATGATCAGCTTGCGCGGGTGGCGGGAGACGACGCCGCCGGAGACGAACCCCGTGCCGAAGCCGACGGCGAGCCGCACCGCCATGATCAGGCCGGTCTGGAACGGGCTTCCGGTGACATGCAGCGCGAACAGGTTGAGCGCCACCATGTTGAGGAAGCTGCCGTACGACGAGACCGCGTTGCCGATGACCAGGAACCGGAACCAGCGCATCGCGTCGGCCCGCGGCGCACCGGTGGCCTGTGTGTCAGTGAGCATCATCAACCGCCAACTCGATAGCTCTCAGGTCGCTCACTACCGCGGGACGGGACCCGGACCACACGTCCCGCCGATGGTGCGTCAGCTTCGCCGCCCACCCAATCGGTGTCAACCGTGGTCGGCGGGCACGGCGGAGAGCTGCCGGGGCGGGCCTCACGAGGGCCTGACCGCACGCGTCAGCGCTTCGCCCACGGCCTTTCCGATCGTCACGAGCGGCTCCGCGTCCAGCATCCGGGCGTGCGGGCAGTCGACGGGCACCTCCTCGATCCGGCCGTCCACCGACGGCTCCCACACCCGCGCGGTGGGCAGGCCCGGCGGCCGGTCCCGGGCGGCGGTGAAGAACAGCAGGTCGCCGCGGTAGCGCCCGGGCAGATGGCCGTCGCGCAGTTCGCGGTGATAGGCCATCGCGGACACGACCAGCGGCAGCTCGTCCGCCGCGAGACCCGCCAGACCGCCGACCGCCTCGTCGAGGGCCTCCAGGGCGCCTGGTTCGCCCCAGCGCGGAAGATCGGCGTCGAAGTCTCCCGCGGGGTCGTCGGCGCCGGGCAGGGTCCGCCGCCCGGTGCCGTCGATCGCGGGGTAGCTGTCGAGCAGCGCGAGCAGTTCCACCCGCTCGCCCTCCGCCTGGAGCCGCACGGCCATGGCGTGGGCGACCACTCCGCCGAAGGACCAGCCGAGCAGCCGGTACGGGCCGGCCGGCTGCACGGCGCGCACCTGCCGCAGGTATCCGGCGGCCATCTCCTCGATGTCGGCCGGGCGGTCACCGGTCCGGGACAGCACGGGCGACTGGAGTCCGTAGACCGGCACGTCGTCGTCGAGATGCCGCAGCAGCGCCGTGTAGCACCAGCTGATGCCGCCGCCGGGGTGCACGCAGAACAGCGGCTCGCGCTCGCCGCGCGCCCGGATCGGCAGCAGCACCTCGAAGGACTCCCGGCCGGTGTCCTGCTCGCCGGGGTCGCCGGTCTCCAGGCGGGCGGCGAGGCCGGCGACGGTGGGGGTCTCGAACAGGTCGCGCATCTTCAGCTTCGCGCCGAAGTCGGTGTCCAGCAGGCCGATCAGCCGCGCCGCGAGCAGCGAGTGGCCGCCGAGGTCGAAGAAGCCCTCGTCGGTGCCGACCTGTTCCCGGCCCAGGAGGCGGGCGAACAGCTCGCACAGCGCGGCCTGCGTCGCGGTGACCGGCTCGGGTGACCGCCGACCGCCGCCGGGCTCCTCGGGGGCGGGCAGCCCCGCGCGGTCGAGCTTGCCGTTCGGCGACAGCGGCAGCGCGGGCATCGTGACGACGGCCGCCGGGACCATGTAGTCCGGCAGGTCGCGGCCCGCCCTGGCACGCAGCGCGGCGGTGTCGAGCACGGCGCCCTCCAGCGCCGGGACCGCGTAGGCCACCAGCCGCCGGTCGCCAGGGGTGTCCTCGCGTACGACGACGCAGACCTGGCCGACCGACGGATCGGCCGCCAGGACCGCCTCGATCTCGCCGGGCTCGATGCGGAACCCTCGGACCTTCACCTGCTGGTCGGCCCGGCCCAGGACCTCCAGGAGGCCGTCGGCGTTCCAGCGCACCAGGTCACCGGTGCGGTACATCCGCTCGCCGGGGGCGCCGAAGGGGTCGGCGACGAAGCGTTCGGCGGTCTGCCCTGGCCGGTTGAGGTAGCCGCGGGCCAGGCCCGGGCCCGCCGCGTACAGCTCACCGGCGACACCGGGCGGGACCAGGGCGAGTGAGTGGTCCAGCACGTAGAGGCGGACGTTGGCCTGCGGACGGCCGATGGGGACACCACCGGGGGGAATCGGCTCGCCGGGTGCCAGGCGGTACTCGGCGCAGTTCACCGTGACCTCGGTGGGACCGTAGACGTTGTGGACGGCCGGTTCGGGGTGCCGGTCGCGCCATGCCCGCAGGGCCTCCCCGGTGAGCAGCTCGCCGCCGAGCAGGAACGTGTCGCTCGGCGAGAACTCCCGCGGCGCCTCGGCCAGGATCGCCAGATGGCTCGGGGTGGCCTTGAGGAAGGTGCAGGGGAACTCGGCGAGCCGCCCGCTCTCACGGGCGTCCCGCTCGGTGACGGACGCCAGGAGCACGCAGCCGCCGGAGGCGAGCGTGCCCCACAGCCCGGTGACCGTCAGGTCGAAGGAGAGCGAGGTGTGCAGCAGCGCCGTGCCGGTCAGGGCGGGGTAGGAGCGCGCGCACCAGGTGGCGTAGTCGGCCAGCGCGGAGTGCGGGATAACGACGCCCTTGGGGCGGCCGGTGGAGCCGGAGGTGTGGATGACGTAGGCGGGGTTGTCCGGTGCGGCGCGCGGCGCCGGGGGTGTGGCGGGCTGCCTGGCCAGCGCTGCCAGGGTCTGTTCGCTGTCCAGGAGCAGCCGTGGTGTCCCGGCCGCTGCCACGCCGCCTTCTGTGCCGGTGAGCAGCAGTCGGGGCCGGGCGTCCTCGATCATGTGGGCGAGGCGGTCGGCGGGGTAGTCCGGGTCCAGCGGGACGTAGGCGCCGCCCGCCTTCAGCACCGCCAGCAGGGCGACGACGGCCTGTGCCGAGCGCGGCAGTGCGACGGCCACCAACTCCTCGGGCCCTACACCCTGTTCGGTCAGCAGGTGGGCCAGGCGGTTGGCGCGGGCGTCCAGTTCGCGGTAGCTCAGGACGGTGTCGGCGTCGACGACAGCCGGGGCGTCGGGGAGCCGGGCTGCCCGGGCGGCGAACAGTTGTAGCAGCAGGCCGTCGGGGGGTGCGGTGGCGCGGCCGTTCCACTCCACCAGCATGGCGTGCCGCTCGGCCGGGTCGAGGATGTCGATGGCGTCGACGGTCACGTCCGGATCGGCGGTGACCGCTTCGAGCACCCGCAGCAGCGCCGCGGCCATCCGCTCCACGGTCCGCCGCTCGAACAGGTCGGTGGCGTACCGGAAGCCGCCGGCCAGCCCGACCGGGGTGCCGGTGGCGTCGAGTGTCTCGAACAGGGTGAGCGTCAGGTCGAACTTGGCGAGGGCGCCCTCGCTCTCCTTGAAGTCCACACTCAGACCGGGGAGTTCGACGTCGAAGTCCCCGGCGTTCTGGTGGAAGACGAACAGCACCTGGAAGAGCGGGTGGCGGGCGAGCGAGCGCGGCGGGTTCAGGATCTCCACCAGCCGCTCGAAGGGCAGGTCCTGGTTGGCGTAGGCGGTGAGCGACATGCCGCGCACCCGCTCCAGCAGCGTGCCGAAGCCGGGGTTCCCCGAGGTGTCGGCGCGCAGCACCAGGGTGTTGACGAAGAATCCGACCAGGTCGTGCAGCGCCTCGTCGGACCGTCCGGCGGTGACGGTTCCCAGGGGGATGTCGGTCCCGGCGCCCAGTCTGGTCAGCAGCGCGGCGAAGGCGGCTTGCAGGACCATGAAGATGCTGGCGTGCGCCTCGCGGCCCAGCCGGACCAGCCGCCGGTGGACCTCCTCGCTCACCTCGAACGGCACGGTGCCGCCGTGATGGCTGCTTCTGGCGGGGCGCGGCCGGTCGAAGGGCAGGGCCAGCTGTTCGGGAAGCCCCGCCAGTCGTTCCTTCCAGAACGCCGACTGCGTAGAGAGTTCGCTGTCCGGGTCGGTGTCCTCGCCCAGTACCTTGCGCTGCCACAGCGCGTAGTCCGCGTACTGCACGGGCAGCGGCTCGAAGAGCGGGGCGGTGCCTTGACGGCGCGCGGTGTAGGCGGTGCGCAGATCGGTGAAGAACGGTCCGGTCGACCAGCCGTCGGTGGCGATGTGGTGGATCACCAGGGACAGTACCGACTCCTGCGGCGACAGGACGAACAGGTCGGCGCGCAGCGGTAGTTCACCTGCCAGGTCGAAGGGCCGGCCGGCGGAGGCGGCGACCGCCGCGTCGAGTCGGTCCGCACTCATCTGCCGCACGGTGAACGGCATGCGCGCGGTGTCCTCGTCCAGCACCTCCTGCCATGGGGTGCCCTCGGTCTGCGGGAAGCGGGTCCGCAGGCTCTCGTGGCGGCGCACCACGTCCCCGAGCGCCGCCTCCAGCGCGTCCTGGTCGAGCGTCCCGGTCAGCCGCATGACGATGGGGACGTTGTAGACCGCGTTGGCCCCCTCCAACCGGTCGATCAGCCACAACCGTTGTTGTGCGAACGACAACGGGATCACGACGGCGCCTCCGCTTCACTGCCCCTGCACTGCCCGACATGGTGCTGATCGCGACCGGCGGCCCATCGGGTCCGACCTCATCCCTGGTTCGGCCGGGCCCGGCCGCCGGGCTCCTCACCGTGGTCGTGGTCCCGCAGTTCCTCGACGGTGTTGGCGAAGTAGAGCCAGTCCTCGGCATGTCTTCGAGCGAGCGTCGCGACGGATTCCGCGCAGTGGGCGGGGATGCCGGTGGCGAACCGCTCCCAGGCCTCCGCCCCCAGCGGATGGCCGCCGATCAGCCGCAGGAAGAGCCGTCCCACCTCGGTGAAGCGCAGTGACGGGTCGCGGCGCAGCATCAGCAGGATCGGCTCCGCGTCGCGGTTGGGCGGCTGCGGCGCCAACTCCCCTTGCCCGTCACGGGAGTCGGCGGTCACCAGATGGGGCCGGACCGGGCCGGCGGCCAGGGCGGCCCCGGAGGCCCGCCCTTCGGAGGGCACCGGCGCCTTGCCGAGCCGCAGCCGTTCCCGCACGTCGCGGGCGGTGGCGACCGAGACCCCGGCGGCCCTGGCGATGGCACGCAGCGAGGCGCTGGGGGTGGCGGCGACCACTTCGGCGGCGCGCAGTCGTCCGTCGGCGGCGTTGAGCGGCCGGGCCCGTCCGTCGCTGCCGACCCGGGTGTTCAACTGCGTACCGTCACCGGTCGAACGCCTGATACCGGCGACGGTACGGGCGGCCAGGCCGGTGGCGGAGGCGATGCGGCGGTCGGACCAGTGCGGGTGGGAGGCCATGATCCGGCGGGCGGCGGACGCCCGGTCGGCGCGCGAGAGCGGCAGCCCGTGACCGGCGTTGAGCCGGACGGCCAGGACGAAGGCGTCCTCGTCACTGCCGTCGTAGAACCGGGCGTCGATGGTGGTGTCGCCGTGCAGCAGGGCGGCCCGCAGCCGGTGCCTGCCGTCCAGCACCCGCATGGTGGGCCGGTGGACGACGATGGGGGGCAGCGGGAGGTCGGACTCGGCGAGGGCGCGCACATGGCTCTCGTCCTCGCCGCCGAGCCGTGGTGATCCGGCCAGCACGAGGGATCCGATGGGAATCGACGCGACATCGTCCTCGACGACATCTTCCACCACGGCCGAAACGGTCAGAGGGCGGCGGGGTGCGGGTCTTTCGTCGATCATGACCACCGCCCCCGGGCCGCCGGGGCGCCTGGCCGAAGTAAGGGTCGCGGCTGCGAATCGCCGGTTGCCGAGGAATTCGATGTTAAAGGCTCAAGCATCATTACAGGTTCACTCCCGCCAGATTCCCTGATGCCCGACGCCCGACCGTCGGCCCCCGTGTCCGCCACCGCCGTGATGGTGCCAGGCGGCACCCCTCCCCGCAAGGCTCCCGTTCCCTGCGATCCCCCGAACGAGTGCGCCATGGTTATCTGGATACCGTATTACGGGAGACGTGCGGCGCTCGTGTCGCCGAGTTGACGCAGGCCACTCGACGTACGACACGTCCTTGCCTACGGTAAGCGCCACGGGGCCTGTCACCGGGTGAGAGTCCCCCGTGAGACGCACGGTCATGATCAAGAACTCCACTTGGAAGTCTTCTGGGGAGAGGCCCTCGTGCAGCAGGCAGTGGACGAATTTCGCGTCGTTTCCCAGGCTTTTCACCACGCTTCTCCGCCGGAATCAGCAGCGGATCAGGAAGTGATATCGGACGAGGCGATCAACAGCGCCAGAAGCATTATCAGCGACGCCCTCGACGCCTATCGGAGGAAGTCGTCGGGAATGATGACGTCGATCGACCCGCTGACCATGGCGAGGGTTTTACGAATAGCCGTCGGACAGGCCTCCGATTCGCCCGTGACGGTCGAGTTGACCGGCGATCCGCTGGCCGGACTCCCCATGGAATCGACCACCGATTTCATCGAGTTCCTGCACCGGGACATTCTCGCCGCGGGGCATCGGCTGAGGGTTCTGCGACATCGCGGAGAGGCACTCGACCGCTCGGCGCGGCAGTGGCTCGGCGCCCTGATGGCCGAGGGTGCGCGGGTACGGCTACTGGCGGGCGACCTGCCCGCGATAGTCGTCCTGGGCAACGAGTTGGCGATCCTGCGGACGGCCGGCGCGACGGAGCGCACCGAGACTCTGCTGGTACGCGGAAGCGGGGTTGTCGGTATTCTTCGGCGAATCCAACTGGCCTTGTGGGAGCAGGCGCTGGAGTTCACCCCGGCGAGCGGTCCCGAGGTCGCGCCGCTGGTGCTCGACAGCGCGCAGTCACAAGTCCTGCACAAGCTCTGCGCGGGTATGAAGGATGAGACGGCCGCCCGTCAGATGAATGTGTCGGTACGCACCTATCGGCGGCATGTGGCGACCATCCTGCGGAGTCTCGACGTCAGTTCGCGTTTCGAGGCCGGGCTCAAAGTGGCGGAACTCGGCCTCGTCAGCACCTCCGGGTCAGGCCGGCCATACGGCGTGGCGTAGGGATTTCGAGAGGGTGGCGGGCACCAGCGCGACCGTGAGCAGCACCGCGTAGCACGCCAGGGTGGCGCCGGGCGAGAAGTGGTCGAGCAACAGGCCGCTGCCGAGCATCCCGGCGGGGACGCCCAGGATGAAGAGCATCACCGTGGCCGCCACCACCCGCCCGCGAAGTTCCTCCGCGACCCGCTGGAAGATCAGCACGTCGATCATGACGCGCAGCGCGGGCATGCTCAGCATCGTCACGACCAGCCCGAGGAAGACCGTCACCGCTCCGCCGGGCAGCAGCGGCACGAAGAACAACGGCACGCAGGCCCAGGTGGCGGCCAGCAGCAGCTTGCCGGGGCTCAGCAGCCGGTGCAGACGGCCGATCAGGAACGCGCCGATGATCCCGCCGACCGCCTCGCCCGACAGTGCCAGGCCTATGCCGCCCGAGGCGGTCCCGTGCTCGCGCAGCAGCACGATCACCGGCAGGATCAGCGCGGTGGTCGCCAGATTGAGCAGGCAGGTGACGGCCAGCGCCGGGCGCAACTCCGGGCTGCTCAGCAGGAAGCGGAAGCCCTCCAGCGCCCCGCCGCGCCGCCCGCCGGCCTCGGCCGACCCGCTCTCGAACTTCACCACGCACGCGGCGAGGAAGGCGATCAGCGACCCGAACGCCGTGCCGATGAACGGCGCCTGCCGTCCCAGCCCGAACAGGAAGCCGGCGATCGGCGGGCCCAGCAGACTGGAGCCGTTGGCCCGTGCCTCGTCCTGGGCCAGCGCCTGGCGCAGTTGCGCCTTGGGCACGACGGACCGCACCGCCAGCAGCCGGGTCGGCCCGGTGTACGCGGTCGCCGCCCCGATGGCCACCGCGACCGTCATGGTCTGCACGACCGTCAGGCAGTGCAGCCACAGCGCCACCGGAATGCTGCTGGTGACCAGGCAGCGGATCCCGTCCGCGATCATCAGCACCTTGCGCCGGTCGTGGCGGTCGGCGATCGAGCCGCCGTGGATGCTGAAGACGAACGAGGAGGCGATCTGCACCGCGCCGAAGGCACCGGCGGTCGTGGAGGAGCCGGTCATCGACAACAGCAGCAGCGGGTAGGCGGTGTCGGCCATCCTGGCGCCCAGCATGGAGGCGGCCGACCCGCCCCACAGGGCCTGGAAGCGCCAGTTGCGGCGCAACGGCACCAGCGCCGGCTCCGTCTCCTCCCCCGCCACCGCGTCGCCCGTTCCGGTGCTCGTCATGCGCGCTCCCTTCGAAGTGGCCGCCGTGCGGCGTCGGTCGCCGCGGGCCGTGCGGCGGTCGGGAACGGCGCGCGGCACCGCACCGTGGTGACCTGCCCCGCGGTCACCAGCGTCGCGGCGTACCCGGGCGGCGCCTCCAGCGGGTGGACCGCCCACTCGTGGCTCCCCGGTGGCAGCGGGCGGCCCAGCCCGCTGCCGGCCGCCTTGAGCAGCGCCTCGTAGCGGGTCCACCCGGCGAAGAACGCCGCGCGCCGCTCGTGCGGCGCCACGCCCTCCAGGTCGAGTCCGGGCAGGAACCGCCGGGCCAGGCCCGCGATGTCGACCCGCTGCCCGGTCGACTCCAGGTCGACCCCCAGCGGTTGGGCGCCGCCGACCGCGATCAGCGCCCACCGCCCCGCGTGGGAGAGCGAGAAGGCCGGGGCGGCGCCGGGCAGGTCAAGCCGCGGCCGGCCGAACGGCCCGTAGGCGAACCGCAACTGCCCGGGGGCGGCGTCCAGATACCCCGCGAGGACCGTGCGCAGCGCTGTGCGGTGCCGGACGAAGTCCGCCCGCGCCCCGGGGGCCACCAACCGCTCCGCCCGCAGGCGTTCGTCCGGTGACAGGACGCGCTCGTCCGGCACGCGGGGGTGGGCGCCGGTCCCTTCGGTGTCCGGTCCCGCCCACCACAGGTCGACCTCGTCAGGTGCCGGGCGCATCGCACCGGGGAACGTCCGGGCGGCGGGCGCCGAGCGGCGGGCGGGAGATACCGGACACGGCTAGAACTCCGAGGTCATGTCGAGGTACTCGGGGATGGCCGGCACCGTTGCGGCGGTGTGCTCGTAGACCGCGACGCCGTCGGGGCGCTCCTCGGCCAGTGAGAAGCCAGCGAAGCGGTAGGCGACCAGCATCACGCGGTTGCGGTCCGTCGGCACGAACTCCCCCCGCAGCCGCACCCCCGCCTCCCGGGACCGGGCGATCACGTGGTTGAGCAGTACCGCCCCGATGCCCCGCGCCATCACCCGGCAGGAGACCAGCAGGAGTTTCAGCGTCCAGGAGGTCTCCTGCGGCACAGCGTCGCGCTCCACCAGGATCAGCCCGATG
This sequence comes from uncultured Actinomycetota bacterium, assembly GCA_963737305.1. Lineage (GTDB taxonomy): Bacteria > Actinomycetota > Actinomycetes > Streptomycetales > Streptomycetaceae > Streptantibioticus_C. The sequence continues at coordinate 348,950 of CAVTRX010000001.1, forward strand.
GTGCCGTAGTCCCCGTAGCGGTCGGACAGCTCCGCGACCAGCAGGGCGTGCCGTGCCGAGCCGCGCATCGCGTCGAGTTCGGCGTAGGAGTAGGTGTAGCCGGTGGCGTTGAGCTGGTGGGTGCGCACCGTCAGCTCCTCGGCGCGGCGCAGGTCGCCCTCGCCGACCCGGCGTACCGTCAGCCGCATGCCGAGCGAGGCCAGGAACTCCTGCGGGGTGCCGGTGAAGTCCTCCTCCGCGTCGGTGCGGCGCAGTTCCGCCTGGTACATCGGGCGGCGCCGGCTGCCGTCGGCGGTCACGGACGCCGGGGTGAGGTCGGGGCGGACCAGCAGCGCCGTGACGTCCTCGGCCGAGGTGATCTGGGTGGTGCGCACCTCGGGAAGGGCCCGGCAGACCTCCTCGCGTTCGAAGAGGTCGTCGTCGACGAACAGGAAGGAGTCAAGGCCGAGGTTGAGCGCCTTGGCGATCCGGCGCACCGACTCCGACTTGGCGCCCCAGCCGATCTGCGGCGCCAGGAAGTACTCGGTGAGTCCGGCCTCGGTGAGCCGACCGAGGGCGGTGGCCGGGTCGTTGCGGCTGGCCACCGACTGGAGGATGCCGCGGGCGTCCAGCGCGCGGATCGCCTCGGCCATGCCCTCGCGCAGGGTGACGTGGCCGTCCTCCAGCAGCACGCCGTGCCACAGGGTGTTGTCCAGGTCCCACACCACGCACTTCACCAGCGGCGGCGCGGGTCGGTCGGGCGTGGTGCGGTCCTCTGCGGGCTGCGTGCTCATGCCCCACGTCCTTTCACAGTGTCACGCCATGGCCGAAACGGCCGATCATGGTCTGGCTGATCTCGTTGCCGCCCTCGATGATCTCCATCACCTTGGCGTCCCTGAAGTAGCGGGCCACCGGGTGGTCGGGGGAGCAGCCCGCGGCGCCGAGGATCTGCACCGCGTCCCGGGCGGCGTCGCCCGCCGCCCGCCCCGCGTAGTACTTCGCCTCGGTGGCGGCCATCGGCGCGTCCGGGCTGCCGGCGCCGATGAGTTCACCGGCCCGCAGTGCCAGCAGCCGCCCGGCCCGGGCGGCGACCACCATGTCGGCGATCAGTCGCTGCACCAACTGGTGGTCGATCAGGCCGCGTTCGGTGGCGTGCGCGACGGCCGCGTCCAGGCAGGCCTGCACGATGCCGACGCTGCCGGCGGCGACGCTGTAGCGGCCCAGGGTCAGCGCGGAGGCCGTGATGAAGGGGTGGGCCCGGCCCGGTGCGCCGACCAGGTTGGCGCGGGGTATCCGGCAGCGGTCGAAGCGCAGTTCGGCGAGCATCGACCCGCGGGTGCCGAGCATGCCGCCCAGCGGTACGACGGTCAGCCCCGGCCGGTCCCGTTCCACCAGGAACGCGGTCGGTCCCCGCTCCGGGGTACGGGCGAACACCAGAAAGACGTCGGCGAGTTGGCCGAAGGTGATCCAGCGCTTGGTGCCGGTCAGTGCGAAGCCGTCCTCCTCGCCGTCCCGGCCGGGATCCGGCTCGGCCGAGGTGGTGACGGCGGCCGCGTCGCTGCCGGCCTGCGGCTCGCTGAGCGCGAACGCCCCGAGCGCCTCGCCGCTGACCAGCCGGGGCAGCCACCGCTCGCGCTGCGCCGGGCCGCCCCAGCGCCGCACGGTGTCGGCGACCATGTCGTGGACGGTCAGCAGGCTGCGGACCGAGGAGCAGGCGCGGCCGATCTCCTCGTGGAGCAGCCCGTACGCGATCGGGTCGAGGCCGCGCCCGCCGGAGGTGGCCGGCAGCAGCGGCGCCAGCAGCCCCTCGGCGGCCAGCGTGCCGACCAGCGCGCGGTCCACGCGTTCCTCGGTGTCGTGCCGGGCGGCGTGTGGGGCCACCTCGGTGTCGGCGAACTCCCGGAACCGGGCGCGCAGCGCGGCCTGTTCGGGGGTCAGGGTGAGTCGCACCGTGGCCCCGTCACTCGGCCCTGGGGCCCTCGGCGGCCTGTGCCTTGGCCGCCTTGTAGGTCACGAAGTCGGTCACCGCGTCGACCGAGCTGAAGTAGGCGAGCTCCAGTTCGTCGTTGTCCACCTCGATGCCGAACCGGCTCTCGACGAACATGACCAGCTGCGCGGCGAACAGCGAGTTGACGAATCCGGCGGCGAATATGTCCTCGTCGTCGCCTATCTGCCGGGCGAGGCTGGAGGTCAGGTACTCCCGGGTCTGCTCGCGGACCGCCTGGGGTTCCGGTGTCGTGCTCATGGTCGCTGTGTCTCCGTCAGGTGTAGGTGTAGAAGCCGTGGTTGGTCTTCTTGCCCAGGTGGCCGTCGGCGACCATGCGGCGCAGCAGCGGGCAGGGCTCGTACTTGCTGTCGCCGTCGAAGCTGTCCTGCAACATCTCGATGCTCTTGAGGATGGTGTCGATGCCGATCAGGTCGGCGGTCTCCAGCATGCCCATCTTGTGGCCGAGGCAGGACTTGAAGATCTGGTCGATCTCGGCGGGCTCGGCCACCCCCTCCTGGACCAGGTGCGCCGCCTCGTTGATGGAGAGCATCAGCACCCGGTTGGCGACGAATCCCGGTGAGTCGTTGACCAGGATGCCGGTCTTGTCCATTCCGGCGAGCAGTTCGCGGGCCCGGTCGATGGTCTCCTCGCTGGTCAGTTCACCGCGGATCATCTCGACCACGGGCTTGTGCGGCACCGGGTTCATGAAGTGCAGGCCGATGACCCGATCCGGCCGCCGGATCAGGCCGCCGATCCGGGTGACCGGCACGCAGGAGGTGTTGGCGGCGAACACCACGTCGGTGCCGCAGACCTCGTCAAGACGGCGGTAGACCGCGCTCTTGACGTCCCAGTCCTCGGTGGTGTTCTCCACCACGAACCGGGCCCCGGCCACCCGCGCGTAGTCCGTCGTGGTCTCGATCCTGGCCAGCGCGGCGGCGTCGTCCGTGCCGTGCTGCCCGCCGAGGAAGCGGGCGAACCGCATCTCCCGCCGGATGTGCGCCATGGCCTCGTCCAGGACCTCCTTGCCGACGTCGACCAGGATCACGTCGTGCCCGGAGGCGGCGAGACTGTGAGCGACACCGCGACCGATGGTGCCGGCGCCGATCACGGCGACCGGTGTAATGGTCATCGCGTGTTCTTCCCTTCTGGTACGGACCCGAAGTTCTCGGTCTCATTCACCTGAGCCGCCCGATTCGGCTGTGCGAGAATACCGCGCGTTCGACGGCTCGTTCCCGCGGATCCGACCGAAGGAGTGCGCGATGGTGGCAATTTCCGAAATCGTCACGGTGCTTCCGCCAAAACGTCTGGGAACCGCCGAACTCGCCGAGCGGGAAGCGCTTTCCGAACTCGATCTCGAAGTGGTGGAACGTCTCGGGGTGGCCGCGGTCCGCGATGCCGGCGACCGGTCGGCGACCCGCCTCGCCGCCGAGGCCGCCGGATTGCTGATGGCCGGTCTCGGCGACCGTCCGGCACCCGGCGCCTTCGTGCTCGTCGGCGGCCGGTTCCCCGAACTGCTGATGGCCTCCGAGGCCACCAGGGCGCAGCAGGACGCCGGGCTGACCGGCGGACCCGGCACTGCCCGGCGTGCTGCTGGCGCACGGCAGCACGCCGCCGGGGCCTCGGCGGTACCGCCGGCCGGTGACGGTCAACGGTGACGGGGCGATGGCACTGCTCCTCTCTCACGACGGGCCGCTGCGCATTCTCGACATGACACTGGAGACCAACGGCGAATACTGGGACCTCTTCCAGGTCGACTATCTCGACCAGCCTTACGCATCATGGACCGAGGTGTGCAAGGACACCAGGCGCTACTCCTTCTCCTTGGCGGTGGAAAGCCGTAAGCGCTTCGCGAGGATGAATGACGAAATGCTCGCCCGGCAGGGCCTGGCGATCGAGGACATCGATCATTTCGTCACCCAGAACCTCTCCTCGGGTTCATTCGACTTCTACGAGCAGAACTTCGACATATCCATCGCCCAGGCCTGTCGGCGGAATCTGCGTGAGTACGGTCACATCGGGTCCTCCGACATCGCGCTCAACCTCCAGGCGGGCATGGCCGACGGGGAGTTCCAGCCCGGTGACCTGGTGCTGGTGATGAACAGCGCGCCGGTCGCGGCCTGGAGCAGCATGCTGATCGAGGTGGCCGGCCCGCTGCCCGGCGAGCGGCGGGCCTGATCGGCCGGGCATCGCCGCTCACCGCCCGGACCCGTCGGGGCCGCCCGGCTCCACGGCCGGGTCCGGCAGCGGCACCGCGCCGATCGCCACCCCCGGTTCCGCGGCGGCCTGAAGCAACTGCCGCCAGCAGTCCACCAGTCGCTTGGCGGTACGCGGCAGGAACCGGTCGGCGTCGCACAACAGCGCCCCGGACAGCGTCTGCTGACCGCCGCGCACCCGCCACAGCAGGTCGAGACGGCCGGCCGGGGTGGCGAGGTCGGTGGCCGGGTCGCCGACCTCCACCGCGACCGAGCACAGCGGATGGCGTCCGTCCGGGTCCGCGCTCAGCGGCGCGGCGGCCTGCCCCCGGGCGGCGGCAAGTGCGACCTCCGCCCGCTTGACCAGTACGCCCAGATCCGGGTCGCCGCCGGTGTCCACGCGCACCGGCAGCACGTGCTCCGCGCCCGTCTCGCGCAGGCCCACCACGATGTCGTGCTCCCCGGTGAGCCGGGCCGTCAGCGCCGCCACGGCGGCCACCGCACCTGCCGCGGGCGGCGGCCCGCCGGGCTGCCAGCCCAGGGCCCGCCCGACGGTGTCGGTGAGCCGGAAGGGCCGCACGGTCACCGCGCCTGTGGGCTCGCTGCCGGGCCGGTCGGGCCGCAGCTCGACCCGGTGGCCGCCCGCTTCGGCCGCCGCGCCGCCGGTGGCGTCGTCCGCGCTCCAGGCGGCGCGTACCGCGGTGGCCAGGTCCGTGGCGTAGCCGCGCAGTTGGCCGCCGAGGTCATGGCCGATCTCGACCACCGGGTCGCCGCCGCGTGGCGCCGGGTAGTCGCCGCCCGCGGTACGCAAGCGGTGGATCCGGCCCTCGTACCCGGTATCCCGCGGTGCGGCGCCGGGCGGCTCGACGAGGCCGACGAAGGTCACCCGCTCCCCCGCCTCGGTCAGCCGGCGGGCCGCCTCGGCCGCCAGGACCGCGCCGTACTCCCAGCCCAGCAGCCGGTAGGGGCCCTTCGGGCGCAGCGCGCGGATCGCCGAGAGGCAGTTGTCCACCCGGCGCTCGGGCGTGACCTCGTCGTTCGGCGGCTCGGCACGCACCCCGAGGACCGGGTGGTCCGGTGCGAAGGTGCGGGCGAAGGAGTGGAAGGCGAGGGTGTTGTCGGCCTTGGGGTGCAGGCAGAACAGCGGGACGTCGTCGCCGTGGGACTGGAGCGTGGCCGACGGGGCGCTGGTGATCCGGCCGCCCGCCGCGTCCACCACCGCGGCCAGTCGGTGGACCGTCGGGTTGTCGAACAGCGCGGTCACCGGCAGCCGTACGCCGTGCTCGGTGTGGACCCGGCTCATCAGCGCCATGGCCATCAGCGAATGGCCGCCCAGTTCGAAGAAGTTGTCGTGCCGGCCGACCTCGGCGCCCAGCATGGCGGACCAGATGCGGCCGAGCGACGTCTCCAGCGGCGTGGCGGGACCGGCGTCCGGAGCCGCGTCCCCACCGACCGGGCCGGACGGGCGGGCGGCCACCGGGACCGGGTTCCACACCTGGACGGTGTCCCGCGCGGTGATCCGGGCCCGCCGTCCGGTGCGGCGCATCCGGGCGTCCTCGTCCCCGGCGAACGGGTCGGGCACATGGGTCTGCGGCGTGCTGCCCCAGGCGTGCCACCGGTGGCCGAGTCCGGCGGCCGTGCCGGCGGCGAACAGCTCACCCGGCACGCCGTGCGGCACCGGCAGCAGGTCGGGGCCGAGCACGTAGAAACGGGAGCCGGCCGGCGCGGCGGCCAGGTCGGACCATCGCGGGTCGTCGGTGGCCGTCTCGACGGCGAGCAGCGGGTCGGCGTCCTGATGGGCCGCCAGCAGTCCGGCCAAAAGCTCGGGGAGGTCGGCCGCCGCCGGGCTGCCCCACGCCGCGGCCAGGGCGCGGTGGTCGAGGACCAGACCGTCCTCGGCGCTCTTGCCGCCCCGGTACAGGGCGATCGCGGCGTCCCCTGGCTCCGGGGTGCGGGCCGGGGCGGCGGGTCCCGCGGGGCCGTCCACGGCGAGCGTCATGCCGTGCCACTTGACGAGGGGACCGGTGTCTGTGCCGGTGAGCCGCACGGTCGGCGCCGCCCGCTCCAGGATCGCGGTCTGCCGCTCGGCCGGCGCCGTGGGATCGCACGGTACGTACACTGCGCCGACCGCCAGCGTGGCCAGGAACGCCGTCGCCGCCTCGGATCCGGTCGCCAGGCCGGCGACCGTGCCGCCCGGCCGCACCCCGCGGGCCCGCAGCCGTCCGGCCAGCCGCGCGACGGCTTCGTCCGGCGGGCCGGAGGCGACCAGGACGCCGTCACCGGCGGGCCCGGGGCCGTCGCCGGCCCGCAGCAGCCGCTCCCGGACGGGTCCGGTGGTCAGCGGCAGCTCGGACAGCTTGGCGTCCGGGTCGGCGACGATCCCCCGCAGCAGGGTCAGGAAGGCGTCGGCCAGCCGCGCGATCTGCGGCTCGTCGTACAGGTCGGTCGCGTACTCCAGAACGGCCGGCAGGTCGGTCCTGTCCTCCATCTCCATCACGGCCAGGGTCAGGTCCCACTTGGCGGTGCCCGGCGGCAGCCCGCCGAACATCGGCTGCCGGTCGAACCGGTAGCGCAGTCCTTCGCTCAGCTCGCCCATGACGTCCGCGGCGTTCTGGTGGACGTAGACGATCTGGAAGACCGGGTGCCGGGAGGCGTCGCGGACCGGTTGCAGGTCGGCCACCAGCATGGCGAACGGCAGGTCGTCGTGGTCGATGCCGTCGATGACGGTCCTGCGGGTGCGGCTCATCGCCTCGCGGAAGGTCGGGTCGCCTCCCAGGTCGGTCCGCAGCGCGATGGCGTTGTTGAAGTACCCGATGAGTTCGAGGATGTCGGGATGGGTGCGGCCCGCGGTGGTGGTGCCGATGACGACGTCCGGCTCGCCGCTGTAGCGGGCGATCAGGGTGTTCAGGGCGGTCAGCAGCGTCATGAACAACGAGCCGCGCTGCCGTGCGCTCAGCTCGCGCAGCCCGGCCATCACGTCCTCGGGGACGGTGAAGCGATACCCCGCGCCGCGGCCGGACTGTGCTTCGGGGCGCGGCTTTCCGGTGGGGACCACCGAGGCGGCGGCCCCGGCGAGGTTGCCGCGCCAGAAGCCCAGCAGTTCCTCGCGGCGCTCACCGGCCAGCCGCTCGCGCTGCCAGGCGGCGTAGTCCAGGTAGCTGATGGGCAGTTCCGGCAGGTCGGCCGGGCGGGCGTGCAGGGCCGCGTCGTAGAGCTCCCACAGGTCCCGGTCGAGGATCGCCGGGGTCCAGCCGTCGTAGACGCTGTGGTGGGCCACCAGCAGCAGGATGTGGTCGTCCTCGGCGAGCTTGATGAGGACCTTGCGGTAGAGCGGCCCGGTGGACAGGTCCATCGGGTCCGCGGCCGCCGCGCGCAGCCGCTCCGCCGCCAGCGCGGTGCGCCGCTCCTGGTCGGCCACCCCGGACAGGTCGACGAACTCCAACTCGTTCTCGTCCGGTTGGCGCAGCAGCACCATCGGGGCGCCGTCCACGTCGACGTAGCGGGTACGCAGCGGGGTGTGGCGCTGCTCCATCGCGGCCATCGCCGTGCGCATCGCGGCGACATCGAGGGGGCCGCGCAGATGCATGTCGTGCGGGACGTTGTACATCGCCACGCCCGGCTGGAACTGGTCGAGGAACCACAGGGCCTCCTGCCCGTGGCTCGGTCGGAACGGGCCGTCGCCGGTGATCCGCGGGATCCCGCCGGCCCGGGTGGAGGCCTCGGCGGTGTACGCCCGCGACCGCACCAGGTCGGCCATCGCCGAGACGGTGCTCGACTCGTACAGGGCGGGCAGCGTCAGCTTCACCCGGAAGCGCCGGTTGACGCGTTCGAGCACCGACAGGCCGAGCACCGAGTTGCCGCCGAGGTCGAAGTAGTCGGAGTCCCGGTCGGCTCCGGAGATCTTGAGGGCGTCCTGGAAGATGGCGATGATCGCGTCCTCCACGTCGCCGTCCGGATCCGCGCCCTCCTCCTCGGCGACCGGCGCGGCCACCCGCGCGGCGGGCGTGACCTGCGGCCAGCAGCGGGTCGGCTCGAAGGGGTAGGTCGGCAGTTCCACGCGGCGGCGCGGCTCGCCTGCGTACCACGCGTCCCAGTCGACGCCGATCCCGGCGGTGTACAACCCGGCCACGGCGGCGGGCAGTTCCGCCGGGGTGCGGACGTCCCAGCGCGCGTGGTCGTGGCGGTCGGCGGCCAGCGCCTCGAAGGCGTCGTCCACCTCGCCCAGCACCCGGAACGCCGACGGCTCCCCGGCCGCCAGCCGGCCCACCACCTCGGCGGTCCTGGCCGCGACGTCGGCGGGCGGGGTGTGCGGCTCGGCCCACGCGGCGGACGGCGACAGCTCACCGCGCAGCGCCCGCGCGAGGGCCCGGCCGCGCCCGGCGCCGATGACCAGGGCGGGCTCGACGCCCAGCGCCTCCAGCAGCCGCACCACGGCGTACTGGTGGCGGGCCGCGGGCGGCAGGTCCGCGCCGCACTCGTCCCAGGCCAGGCGGTAGGCGGGGAAGACCTCGGCCCACGCCGGGTCGGGCGGTTCGCTGCCGGGGTCGCCGAGCACCAGCACCAGCCGGCGATCACGGGCGGCCTCGCGCGGCGGGCGGGCGGTTCGCAGTCCGGCTTCGAGGGAGGCGGAGTCGGTGACCGGGAACGCCACCCGGTAGGGGTGGTCGTCGCGGCCGGCGTTCATGACGAACAGCGCGTCGGGCAGGTCGCGTTCGTCCAGGGTGGGCAGCCAGCCGCGCAGCGCCTCCAGCAGCCGTTCCAGGGCGGCCGGGCTCTTGGCGGAGACGGTCGCGAGGTCGGGCCTGTCCGGGTGGGCGGGCGCGGGGCGGACCGGCGGTTCCGGCGCCTGCTCCAGCACGGCGTGCGCGTTGGTGCCGACCAGGGTGAAGGAGGAGACCCCCGCGATCCTGGGCCCCTCGCTGGTCCACGGCTCGGTGCGGGCCTGGACGTGGGCGGGCTCGCCGTGCGCGGCGAGTTGCGGGTTGGGCCGTTCGAAGTGCAGCGAGGCGTAGCGGGTGGCGAACCGGATCTGGAGGACCGCCTTGATCAGTCCGGCGATGCCCGCCGCGTTGCCGAGGTGGCCGATGTTGGTCTTGACCGAGCCGATGGCGCACGCGTGCCGTCCGGCGCCGGCCGAGGTCAGCACCCGCTGTACCGCCTCGATCTCGATCATGTCACCGAGCCGGGTGCCCGAGCCGTGCGCCTCCAGCAGGCCGAAGCGGCTCAGGTCGGCGCCGGCCTGCTGCCAGGCCTGGGTGATGACCTCCACCTGTGCGGTGAGGCCGGGCGCGGAGAAGCCGTTGGAGCGGTGGCCGTTGTGGTTGAGGGCCAGGGAGCGCAGCACCGCGTGGACGGTGTCGCCGTCGGCCAGCGCCCGGTCCAGGCGCTTGAGCAGCAGCACCCCGCCGCCCTCACCCGGTGAGGTCCCGGTGGCGTCGGCGTCGAAGGCCCGGCAGACGCCGTCGGCCGACAGGATCTCCGAGAAGCCCTGGCTGCCCTCGCCGGGCGTCAGCACCGGGTGCAGCGACAGCCCGCCGGCCAGCGCGGTGTCGATGGCGCCGTGCGCGAGTTCACGGCAGGCGTAGTGCAGGGCGACCAGCGCGCTGGAGCAGCCGGTGTCCAGTACCACCGCGGGACCGTGCAGCCCCAGCAGGTAGGAGACCCGGCCGGCCAGTGCCGAGGGCTGGGTGCCGAGCAGGGTCAGCACGTCGGAGTCGCCGACCAGCCCGGCGTAGTCGGGGCGCGGGGCGGCCAGGAAGACACCGCAGGCCCGGCCGCTCAGTGCCGAGAGCCGGTATCCGGCGTTCTCCACCGCCGCGCAGGCCAGTTGGAGTGTCAGCCGCTGGTGCGGGTCCATCGCCTCGGCCTCGGCCGGGGTGATGCCGAAGAACTCGTGGTCGAACTCCTCGATGCCGCGCAGCGCCGACATCCGCCCGTAGCCGACGGCCGGGTCGAGCCCGCCGAGGGTGAGCCGTTCGGCGGACGGTGGGCCGACCAGGTCGCGGCCCTGGGAGAGCAGGGCGTGCAGTTCCTCCACCGTGTCGGCCCCCGGCATGCGGACGCCCATGCCGACGATGGCGATCGGCTCGAACGCCGGGACGGCCGGGCTCGGCACTGTGGTCGGCACGGGATGCACGGTGGGCGGCATGTCGGCGTGCCCCTTTCTGACTCGTCTTCGGCGGGCTGCGGGCGGGCGGGGCTCGCGGATCAGATGTCGAAGGCCGACGCCTCGGTGTCCTTCTTCAGCCGTCGTTCGTCCAGGACCGCCGCGATCTCCGCGTAGGTGGTGAACTCGAACAGCTCCACCAGGGAGAACCCCGCGTCGGGGAAGAGCTCGGTGATCTTCTCCAGCAGTACGGCCACCAGCAGGGAGTTGCCGCCCACCTCGAAGAACTTCTGGTCCCTGCCGAGGCCGGGTACTCCCAGCACCCCGAACCACACGTCGCGCACGGCGGCCTCGGTGGGGGTGCGCGGCCCGTCGTCGCCGACCCGCCCGCCGAGCACCGGGGTGGGCAGCGCGTGACGGTCCAGCTTGCCGTTGCCGGTCAGCGGGACGGCGTCGAGCGGTACGAAGGCGGCGGGCACCATGTAGTCCGGCAGGGCGGCCCGCAGGGCGGCCCGCAGTTCGCCGTCGGTCGCCGGGGTGCCCTCGGCCACCACGTAGGCGACCAGTTCCCGGCCGCCGGGCAGGTCGTCGCGGGCCACGACGACGGCGGCGCGTACCGCCGGGTGCCGCAGCAGTACCGCCTCCACCTCGCCGGTCTCGATCCGGAAACCGCGCACCTTGACCTGCCCGTCGATCCGGCCGAGGAAGTCCAGCTGTCCTGACGGCAGCCGGCGCACCAGGTCTCCGGTGCGGTACAGCCGCCCGCCGGGCGGGCCGAACGGGTCGGCGACGAAGTGGCTCGCGGTCAGCCCCGGCGCGCGGTGGTAGCCCCTGGCCACGCCCTCGCCACCCACCCACAGCTCCCCCGGCACCCCGACGGGGGCCAGGCGGCAGTGTTCGTCGACCACGTAGGCGGTGGTGTGGGCGATGGCCCGCCCGATCGGGACGGTCGAGCGGCCGGCGTCCACCTCGTCGAGAGGGGTGGCGGTGGCGAAGACCGTGGTCTCGGTGGGGCCGTAGGCGTGGATGAGCCGGCCGTCCAGATGGGGCAGCAGGGCGGCGGCGTGGTGCGGGGAGAGCACGTCGCCGCACCCGATCACCTGCCGTGCGCCGCGCAGCGCCTCGGGGAACTCCTCGGCGGCCAGGTGCAGTTGGGGGGAGATCAGCAGCAGCGTGGCGAGGTCGTAGCGGGCCAGCGCGTCGGTCAGGTCCTCGGGGAAGGGCAGCCCCTGGCGCGGCAGGGCCACCGAACCGCCGGTCAGCAGCGGACCCCAGATCTCCCAGACGGAGGCGTCGAAGGACAGCGGCGCGAGTTGCAGCGTGCTCTCACCGGGCCGCAGGTCCGCGTAGCCGATGCCCACCAGCCGGGCGGCCAGCGCGCGGTGGCTCACCGCGATGCCCTTGGGCACCCCGGTGGATCCCGAGGTGTAGATGATGTATGCCAGGTTGGCGGCGAGTGCGGACGGCGGCGGGTCGGTGGGCTCCTGGCCGGCGATCAGGGCGGCGTCGGTGTCGAGCCGGACGACCTGGTGGCCGTCGGCGAACCGGTCGGCGAAGTGGGACGTGGTGACGACGACCCGGGCCCGGGCGTCGTGGGCCACGTGCCGCAGCCGGTCCACCGGGTGGCCGGGCACCAGCGGCAGATAGGCGCCGCCCGCCTTCACCACGGCGAGGACGGCGACGATCATGTCGGCCGACCGGTCGAGCGACACGCCGACCGGCTGGTCCGGGCCGACCCCGAGTGCGCGCAGATGGCGGGCGAGCCGGTTGGCCCGCTCGTTCAGCTCCCGGTAGCTGACGGTGGCGTCGGCGGTGAGCACGGCCGGCGTGTTCGGGGTGCGGCGCGCCCACTCCTCGAACAGCTCGGCGGCGGTGGCCGGTTGGGGGAGGTCGGCGGCGGTGCGGTTCCCGTCGGCGAGCAGTTCCCGGCGCTCCGCCGCAGAAACGGCGTCCAGCGCGCTGACCGGGGTGTCCGGCGCGGCCACCGCGGATTCGGCGAGTGCCACGTACTGCGCCGCCATCCGCTCGATGGCGGCGTGGTCGTACAGCGAGGTGTCGTACTCCAGGACACCGGCCATCTCCTCGCCGTCGTCCTCGACGACCATGCCGAGGTCGAACTTGGCGTTGCCCAGGTACGGCTGTCTCGGCGTCACCCGGGCGCCGGTCAGCCGCAGTCCTGCGGCCATCACCGGCTCCAGGGAGAAGGTGTTCTGGAAGAGCGGGTTGCGGCTCAGATCGCGCTCCGGCCGCAGCCGGTCGACCAGCCAGGAGAAGGGCAGCTCGCAGTGGTCGACCGCGTCCAGCGTCTCGCTCTGCACCCGGGCGACGAGGCGGCGGAACGTGGGGTCGTCAGCGGTGTCGAGCCGGAAGACGGTGAGGTTGACGAAGAAGCCGACGACGCTCTGCACCTCGGGCAGGCTGCGGGTGCTCAGCGGGACGCCGACGCACACGTCCGCGCGGCGGGTGTAGCGGGTCAGCAGCACGTGGTGGACGGCGAACAGCGTCGAGAACAGCGTGGCGTTCTCGTCCCTGGCCAGCTCCCGCAGCCGCTTCGACAGCGCCGCGGGCAGCGGGAAGCGGTGCGCCCGGCCGTGGTGGCTCTGCACCGGCGGGCGGGGCCGGTCGGTGGGGATGTCAAGCACCGGGGCACCGGCCAGCCGCCGCCTGAAGTACGCCGTGTGGGCCTCGACGGTCTCCTCGGTGAGCCGCTCCAGCTGCCACTGCGCGAAGTCGGCGTACTGGAAGGCGACCTCGTCCAGCCCTGCGTCCGTGCCGGCCACGGCGGCGTTGTAGAGCGCGCCGAACTCCTCCAGCAGGACGGTCATGGACGTTCCGTCGACGACGATGTGATGCACCGTCAGCAGCAGGGTCCACCGCAGCGGCTCGGCCCGCAGCACCCGGATCCGCAGCAGCGGCCCGTCGACCAGGTCGAAGGGGCGGCCCGCCTCCAGCAGCACGCGCTCGTCGGTCTCGTGCCGCGGTACGTCGAGCACCTCGAAGTCCAGCCGGACCGGCTCGTCGTCCTCGGGCGCGTCGATGACCTGGGTCAGCTCGCCGTCGCGCATCCGGAACGCGGTGCGCAGGCTCTCGTGCCGGCGTACCAACTCCTCGAAGGCGGCGCGGGCCGCCTCGACCGAGAAGTCCCCCTCGATCAGCATGGCGCACGGCACGATGTAGGCGCCCGGCGCGTTGCCCACCCGGTCGACCAGCCACAGTCCCTGCTGGGCCGCGGAGGCGGGCAGCTCGATCACTTGCCGGCCGGTGTCGGTCATGCGCTCTCCTGCGGGCCGGGCCGGGGGGCGTCGACGGTGCGCCGCGGCCGGGCGACCCTGGTGAGGGCCGGGACCTGCCTGGCGGCCGGAGCGGCCATCCGGACCGCCAGGTCACCGACGGTGGCGGTCTCGAAGACGTCGCGGACGGTGACCGAGCCGAGCGCTCTGGACTGGATCTCCGCGACGAGTCTGATGGCCAGCAGGGAGTGCCCGCCCAGACCGAAGAAGCTGTCGTCGATCCCGACGTCCGACGTGCCGAGCACCAGGCCGAAGACCTCGCACAGCCCCCGCTCGGCCTCGGTGCGCGGGGCGGTGCGGCCTGCCGGGCGGGGCCGCTCGGGCGCGGGCAGCGCGTCGCGGTCCAGCTTGCCGTTGCGGGTCATCGGCAGCGCTTCGACCAGGACGTAGGCGGTGGGCACCATGTGGTCGGGCAGCCGGTCCGCCAGATGGCGGCGCACCTCGTCGGGGTCGGTCGTGCCGGGTGCTCCGGCCGGGACGAGGTAGCCGACCAGCCGCTTGTCGCCCGGGGTGTCCTCGCGGACCACGGCGGCGGCCTGCCCGACCCCGGGGGCGGCGGCCAACTGGCTCATGACCTCGCCGAGTTCGATGCGGAAGCCGCGGATCTTCACCTGGTCGTCGGAGCGCCCGAAGTAGTCGATCCGCCCGTCGGCGGTCCAGCGCACCACGTCACCGGTGCGGTACATCCGCTCGCCGGGCCCGCCGAAGGGGCAGGCGACGAACCGGGACGAGGACAGGCCCGGCCGGCCCAGGTAGCCGCGGGCGAGTCCGATGCCGCAGACGTACAGCTCGCCGGGCACCCCGGGCGGCACCGGGTGGAGGGCGTCGTCGAGCACGTACAGCCGGGTGTCGGGGAGCGGGCCGCCGAGGGTCACGATGTCGTCGGGGGCCAGCCGTCCCGCGGTGGAGTAGACGGTCGTCTCGGTCGGCCCGTAGACGTCGACCATCCGGTGTCCGGCGGCCAGCCGCTCGCGCACCAGGCCGGGTGGGACCGCCTCGCTGCCGATGGCGAACACCATCGGGCCGGGGAAGACGTGCTCGGGCAGCGCCCCCAGCAGGGACGGGGTGATCAGCGAGTGGGTCACCCCGGCCATCGGGGAGGCCCCGGGGCCGTCCGCCGCCAGCAGTTCCTCAGCGTCGCAGATCCGCAGCGTCGCGCCGGTGAACAGCGCCATCGCGTACTCGCCGATCGAGGCGTCGAAGCTCATCGAGGCCAACTGCGCCACCCGGTGTCCTGGACCGGTGGCCAGATCGGGGTGCGCGCGGCTGAGCCGGGCCAGCCCGGCGTGGGTGGTGAGGACCCCCTTGGGCCGACCGGTGGACCCCGAGGTGTAGATGACGTACGCGGTGTTGGCGAGCCGCAGCGGCCGCAGGCGCTCCGCGTCCCCGACCGGCGCAGCGGACAGCCCGGCGGTCTCGAGGGTGTCCAGGCGCACCTGCCGCGGGTCCGCGGTGGTACCCGGCTCGTTGGTCAGCACCACGGCGGGTGCGGTGTCGGCGAGCATGAAGTCCCGGCGGGCCGCGGGGTAGTCCGGGTCCACCGGGACGTAAGCGCCGCCGGCCTTCTGCACCGCGAGCATGCCGGTCAGCTGGTCCACCCCGCGCCGCATCAGCACCGCGACGGGGACCTCGGGTCCGACCCCGCGGCCGATCAGGTGGCGGGCGAGGCGGTTGGCGCGGGCGTCCAGTTCGGCGTACGTCAGCCGGTCGGCGCCGTGTTCGACGGCGACCGCGTCGGGGGTGCGCTCCACCTGCTCCTCGAACATCGCCGGGAGGGTGCGCGGTTGGGTGCCGGGGGTCTCGTTCCACTCGGTGAGCATGCGCCGCCGCTCACCGGCGGACAGCACGTCGATCTCGCTCAGTCTCCTGCCGGGGTCGGCGGCGACGGTGGCGAGCACCCGCACCAGGCGTTCGCCCAGGGTGCGCACGGTGGACTCGTCGAACATGTCACCGGCGTAGGTCAGCGCCACCTCGACCGCGTCCGCCGCGTCCTGGTAGACCACGTACAGGTCGAACTTGGGTGCGTCGGGGGCTGTTTCCGCGACGGTCACGACCCCGTCGAGGGACAGCGGCGGCAACCGGTCCTGTACGGCGAACGCCACCTGGAAGAGCGGGTTGCGGGAGACCGACCTGGCCGGATGCAGCGCCTCCACCAGGCGTTCGAAGGGCAGGTCCTGGTGGTCGAAGGCGCCCAGGTCCACCGCGCGCACCCGGGAGAGCAGTTCGGCGAAGTCGGGGTCGCCCGAGGTGTCGGCGCGCAGTACCAGGGTGTTGACGAAGAAGCCGACCAGGTCGTCGAGTTCCTCGTCGGAGCGGCCGGCCACCGCCGAGCCGAGCGGGATGTCCGTGCCGCCGCCCAGCCGGGTCAGCAGGGCGGCCAGCGCGGCCTGCGCGACCATGAAGACCGTGGCGTGCATCCGGCCGGCCAGGTCGCGTACCGCCTGCGCGGTGGCCTGGTCGACCGGGACGGTGAGCCGTCCGCCCTCGTGGGTGCGCCGGGCCGGGCGGGGGCGGTCGGCCGGCAGCGGGATCTCCTCGGGCAGGCCGTCGAGCGCCTTGGACCAGTAGGCGAGCTGACGGCTCATCCGGCTGCCGGGATCCCGCTCGTCGCCCAGGGCCTCGCGGTGCCAGGAGGCGTAGTCCACGTACTGCACCGGCAGCGGCTGCCAGTCGGGCGGGACGCCCTTGGCCCGGGCGGCGTACGCGCTGGAGAGGTCGTTCAGCAGCGGTTCCATCGACCAGCCGTCGACGGCGATGTGGTGGACCACCAGCACCAGGGTGTAGGTCCGTGCTTCGGAGCGGGCCAGTTCGGCGTGGACCGGTATCTCGGACGACAGGTCGAACGGGTGGGCGCAGGCCCGGTCGATCACCGCCGGCAGCTCCTCGGCGGAGCAACGCGTCAACCGCAGTATCTCCCCCACCCGTTCGGGGGGAAGTACCCACTGGGCCGGCTGGTTGTCGGCATCGGTGATGACGGTGCGCAGCGCCTCGTGGCGCTCCACCACGTCGTGCAGCGCCGCCGCGAGGGCGTCCTCGTCGAGCGGTCCGCGGATGTGGGTGATCACCGGGACGTTGTAGGTGGCGCTCGGCCCCTCCAGCTTGTGCAGGAACCACAACCGCTGTTGCGCGAAGGACAACGGCACCGCCTCAGGACGAGGCTCCGCCACACCCGATCCCACCCGGTGACCCCCTCAAACGGAACTCGTTGTCCGAACCTAGGCGCGGGCCCGCGTGCCGTCCATCGGCCCGCCGGGGGCTGTCAGCAAGCTGACATGCCTGCTTCCAGGGGCAGTTGGGCTCCCCCGGCGGGCGCCGGATGAAGGTACGATGCCGCGCACCGTGCGTCACCTCGCGTCGGGACTCGATCACAGGGGGTGCTCGGAGTGCCGAATCCAGACCAGACGAGCATCGGCTGACAGATGTATCCGACGTCTTCCGCACAGCGACGACTGTGGTTCCTGCACAAGCTGGGCGTGCCCGGCGCCACTTACGACCTCCCGCTGGTGACCCGGATACGCGGCGAGTTGGACCGGGAGGCGCTGGCCGCGGCGCTGGGGGACGTGGTCGCCCGGCACGAGATCCTGCGCACGGTCTACGTCGAGCGGGACGGTGAGCCGATGCAGCGGATCCTGCCCGCCGAGCAGGCCGCCACGCCGATCGGGCTGACCCGGTGCGCGCCGCACGAGGCCGGTCCAGCGCTGGCGAAGGCGTGCGGGCACCCCTTCGACCTCTCCGCGGGACCCCCGGTGCACGCGGAACTGCTGGAGCTCGTCCCCGGCACCGAACACGTCTTCGTGCTCAACATCCACCACATCGCCACCGACGGCTGGTCGATGGGACCGCTGGCCCGGGACATGGCCGAGGCGTACGCGGCACGGCGGCGCGGGCTCGCCCCCCAGTGGGAGCCGTTGCCCCTGCAGTACGCGGACTTCGCGCTGTGGGAGCACGAGGGCTTCGACGGCCTGAAGGACCAACTGGATTACTGGCGCTCGGCGTTGGCGGGACTGCCGCAGGAGTTGCCGCTCCCGGTGGACCGCACCCGGCCGGCCCGCTCCTCGCACCGGGGCGGCAGCGAGGTGGTCCGGGCGCCGTCCGGGTTGGCCGGGGCGATTCGGGACCTGGCGCGGTCGCACGGCGTGACGGTGTTCATGGTGGCGCAGGCGGCGGTCGCGGCACTGCTGACCCGGCTGGGCTCGGGCACCGACATCCCGCTGGGGACCGTGGTGGCCGGCCGCGGCGACGAGGCGCTGGACGACCTGATCGGCTTCTTCGTCAACACGCTGGTGCTGCGCACCGACACCGGTGGCGACCCGACCTTCGCCGAGCTGCTCTCCCGGGTCAGGACCGCGGACCTCGCCGCCTTCGAACGGCAGGAGGTGCCCTTCGAGCACCTGGTCCGTGAGCTGCAACCGGCCCGGTCCCTGTCCCGGCACCCGCTCTTCCAGGTGATGCTGTCGTGGAACGGCGGCGGGGACCGGGGACTGCGGCTGGCGGGGCTGGACTGCGAGCCGGTGGCCCCGCCGATGGAGTGGAGCAAGTTCGACCTGGAGTTCGACTTCACCGAGGAGTCCGACGGCGCCGGGCTGCGGGTCGAGGTGGGGTACTTCCGCGACCTGTTCGACGCGGACACCGCGCGGGCGATGGGCGAGACGCTGATGCGCCTGCTGGCGCAGTTCACCGCCGACCCCGGACTGCGGCTGGACTCGGCCGAGTTGCTGGGCGATCGGGAGCGCCGCCGGGTGGTGCGCGAGTGGGCCTCCCCGCTGCCGCCCGCCCCGCCGAGGTCGCTGACCGCGCTGCTGGAGGAACGGATCCGCCGCTCCCCCGCCGCGGTGGCCGTGGAGGCGGGCGAGGTGCGGCTGACCTACCGGGAACTGGACGCCAGGACCGAGCGGCTGGCCCGGGTGCTGGTGGACCGGGGGGTGGGCACCGAGACGCTCGTGCCGGTGGTGATGGACCGGTCCGCCGACCTGCTGGTCGCCCTGCTCGCGGTGCTCCGGGCCGGCGGGGCCTATCTGCCGGTGCACACCTCCTATCCGGCGACCCGGATGCGCGAGGTGATCGACCGCGCGGGCTCCCCCGTGCTGCTGGCCGATCCGGCGTGGGCCGGGCACGAGGCCCTCGCGGCGCACCCGTCGGTGCTGGTCGTCGACGGCGCCGGCGCGCGGCCGGCGGGCGCCCAGGTGCCGTGGCCGCGCAGCCACCCCGGGCGGCTGGCGTACGTGATGTACACCTCCGGGTCGACCGGCGAACCCAAGGGCATCGCCATCACCCACCAGGGCGTGGCCGACCTCGCGTTGGATCCGTGCTGGGAGATGGGCGACCGCGACCGGGTGCTCTTCCAGGCGCCGCACGCCTTCGACGGTTCCACCTACGAGATCTGGGCGCCGCTGCTGGCCGGCGGCCGGGTGGTGGTCGCCCCGCCCGGCGATCTGGACGCCGAGGGACTGCGCCGGCTGATCGCGCGGCACGGGCTGACCAAGCTGAGCCTGACGGCCGGGCTGTTCCGGGTGATCGCGGAGGACGTCCCGGAGGCGTTCCGCGGCCTGGCGGAGGTGACGACCGGCGGTGACGTGGTCTCCCCCGGTGCCGTCAGCCGGGCGCTGCGGGCCTGCCCCGGTCTGACGGTACGCACCACCTACGGGCCGACCGAGACGACCCTGTGCGTGACCCAGCTGCCGCTGACCGACGCCGAGGAGGTCTCCGCCTCGGGTGTGCCGCTGGGCCGGCCGCTGGACGACACCCGGCTGTACGTCCTGGACGACGGCCTGCGCCCGGTGCCGGCCGGTGTCCCCGGTGAGCTGTACATCGCCGGCGCGGGCATGGCGCGCGGCTACCTGGGCCGGCCCGGCGCGACGGCGGCGCGGTTCGTGCCCGACCCGTACGGCGAGCGGCCAGGCGAGGTGATGTACCGCACCGGTGACCTGGTCCGCCGCACCGCGCACGGCCTGCACTTCCTCGGCCGTACCGACGACCAGGTCAAGGTCAGCGGGTTCCGCATCGAGCCCGGCGAGATCGAGGCGGCGCTGGTCACCGCCCCGGGGGTGCGGCAGGCGGCGGTCGTGGTGCGCGAGGACCGGCCGGGCGACAAGCGGCTCGTCGGCTACCTGGTCCCCGCACCCGGCGAGGTGGTTGACCGGACGGCGGTCAGGGCGCTGCTGGCCGAGCGGCTGCCCGAGTACATGGTCCCCTCGGCCCTGGTGGCCTTGGACGTCTTCCCGCTCACCGCCAACGGCAAGCTGGACCGGGCCGCGCTGCCCGTCCCCGAGCACCACGGCGACGCCGCGCACCGGGCGCCGAGCACCGACGCCGAGCGGGCGCTGTGCGCGCTGTTCGCCGAGATCCTGGGGGTGGAGCGGGTGGGCGTCGACGACAGCTTCTTCGACCTGGGCGGGCATTCGCTGCTGGCCACCCGGCTCGCCAACCGGGTCCGGGCCACCCTGGAGGCCGAACTCCCGGTGCACGTCATCTTCCAGACGCCCACCGTCGCCCGGCTCGCCGAACGCCTCGGGCCGCGCAAGCGGGCCCGCCCGGCGCTGCGACCGCGCGGATGACACCGCGAGGGGTGGGGCCGCGGGCGAACCCGCGGCCCCACCCGTCCGCTACTTGACGGCGCCCGCGGTCAGGCCGGAGACGATCCGGCGCTGGAAGAGCAGCACGAGGGCCACCAGCGGAATGGTGACGATCGCCCCGGCGGCCATGACGGCCGTGTAGGGCTCCTGGTGCGGCTGCGATCCGGTGAAGTTGGCGATGGCCACGGTCACCGGGGCGACGGCGGCCTTGCCGTTGGACAGCAGACTCGACAGCAGGTACTCGTTCCAGGCGGAGATGAACACCAGGATCATCGCGGTGAACAGCCCCGGGGCCGCCAGCGGGAAGATGACCAGCCTGAAGGCCTGTCCCGGTGTGCAGCCGTCCACCCGGGCGGCCTGTTCCAGCTCCCACGGCATCTCGGCGAAGAAGCTGGTCAGGATCCACACGGCCAGCGGCAGCGCGAAGGAGATGTCCGGCAGGATCAGCGCCTGGTAGCTGCCCAGCCAGTGGATGTCGGTGAACAGCCGGAACAGCGGCGTCACCAGTGCCACGCCGGGGAACATCGAGGCACCCAGCACCAGTCCGAGCACCAGGAACTTGCCCCGGAAGCGCAGCCTGGCCAGCGCGTAGGCGGCGAAGATGCCGATCAGCATGGCGATGGCGGTCGTCGCCGCGCCGATCACCAGGCTGTTGATCAGCGCCTGCCCGAAGTGGTTGCCACGGCCGGTGTCGAAGGCGGTGCGGAAGTTGTCCAGCGTGACGTGGGTCGGCCAGGGGGTGGTGTCGAAGGTGTAGCCGACGTCCCGGAAGGCGGTGACCACCATCCAGTAGAAGGGCGCCAGACACCACACGGCGATCGCGACGACCGCCGCGTACAGGCCCACCCGGTTCCAGCCGGGGGCGCGGCGCCGGGCGCGGGCCCGGGCCGGGGAGGTGGCGGGCACCGCCGTGGCGGTGGTTGTGGCTGTCGTCATGTCACTTCACCGCCCGCTGCTGGGACCGGACCACGTTGGCGTTGAAGAGCTTCACCATCGCGAGAGCCACCAGGAAGATGAAAAGGAACGTGATGGTCGACAGCGCCGAGGCACCGCCGTAGCCCTGGTTGATCTGCTGGATGACCAGGATCGACAAAGTGGTGGTGGCGTGTCCGCTGCCGCCGCCGCCCTGGGTCAGGATGGCCGGCAGGTCGTAGATGCGCAGCACGTCCAGCACCCGGAAGAGCACGGCCACCAGCAGGGCCGGCCGTACCAGCGGCAGGGTGACCTCCTTGAAGGACCGCCAGGCACCCGCGCCGTCGATGGTGGCCGCCTCGTACAGCTCGCCGGGGATGATCTGGAGTCCGGCGAGGATCAGCAGGGCCACGAAGGGCGTGGTCTTCCACACGTCCCCGATGATCACGGCGAACCGCGAGGACCAGGTGCCCGCGGTCCACAGGATGTGCGCACCCAGGATCCGGTTGACGATGCCGTCGTAGGCGAACATGAAGTACCACAGCTTGGCGGTCACCGCGGTCGGGATCGCCCACGGCACCAGGACGGCGGCGCGCAGCAGCGCGCGGCCCTTGAACGCCCGGTTCATCACCAGGGCCATCGCCATGCCCAGGACCACTTCGAGCACGACGGTGATCACCGAGAAGAAGACGGTGACGAAGACGGCGTCCCAGAACTCGCTGCCGAGGGTGCCCGGCGCGCAGGCGACGGACCCGCAGTTCTGCAGCAGCCAGTGGGTGTAGTTGTCGAAGCCGGCGAAACCGCCGCCCTGCGAGAAGAAGCCGTTGTG
This sequence comes from uncultured Actinomycetota bacterium, assembly GCA_963737305.1. GTDB lineage: Bacteria > Actinomycetota > Actinomycetes > Streptomycetales > Streptomycetaceae > Streptantibioticus_C. Next base: position 370,817 of record CAVTRX010000001.1, read on the forward strand.
CAGCGACTGGTCCTGGCGGAACGACGTGACGACCGCGGCCACGACGGGATAGCCGATGACGAGGCAGATCAGGACGAGCAGCGGGCTGACCAGGATCAGCGCCAGCCGCCTCTCGTCCGAGGATGCCTTGCGTCGTTGGCGCGACGGCTTGCCGGCAGGGGGTTCCTGCCCGGCTTCCGTGGGGGTGACAGCGGTCATCCGCGTCTCCTTTTCTACCGGTGAAGATGCGGTGGCGCGCCGCCCGGGCCGGGTCCTGCGGACGACCGGCCCGGTCGGCGCGCCCAGCGGCTACTGGCCGCTGGTCGCGGAGCTGATGGCTGTCTGCATGTCCTTGAGTGCCTGGTCGACGGACTTGTCGCCCTTGATGGCGGCGTACGCGTTGTCCTCGATGGCCGCGGTGACGCCGGGGTAGAACGGGGTCACCGGACGGCTCTTGGCGGTGGCCAGCGAGTCACCGAGCGTCTTGAGGTAGCCCAGGTTCGGGTTCGCCAGCAGCGACGGGTCGGTGTAGAGGGCCTTGAGCACCGGAGCGTTGGAGTCCTTGACCAGCAGTCGGCGCTGGATCGAGTTGCTCTCGTAGAACTTCATGAAGTCGATCGCGGTCGCCTTGTGCTTGGAGTACACGCTCATGCCCAGGCTGTGACCGCCCAGGGTGCTGGCGCCGGTCCCGTTCGGGCCGGGCTCAGGGGCGACGGCGAACTTGCCCTTGACCTTCGAGCTTCCGTCGGTCTTGGCCAGGTTGTAGACGTAGGCCCAGTTGCGCAGGAACAGCAGCTTGCCGGCCTCGAACGCCTGGCGGCCCTCTTCCTCCTGGTAGGTGATCGCCTCCTTGGGGATGTCGCCGTTCTTGTAGGCGTTCACCAGGAAGGACAGGCCGGTCTTGGCCTGGGCGCTGTCGACGTTCGCGGTCTTGCCGTCGGCGCCGACGAAGCTGCCGCCGGCCGCGTTGATCGCCTCGGAGGCGTTGACCGTCAGGCCCTCGTACTTGGCGAACTGGCCCGCGTAGCAGCCCATGTTGTGCGCCTTGGCGATCTTGCAGTCCGCGGTCAGCTCGGCCCACGTCGTCGGCGGCTTGGCGACCAGGTCCTTGCGGTAGTACAGCATTCCGCCGTCCGAGGTCATCGGCGCCGCGTACAGCTTGCCCTGGTAGGTGGCGGCGTCCACGGCGACCTTCAGCAGCGGCGCGGTGTTCAGGGCGAACTTGCCCTCCAGCGGCTGGAGCCAGCCCTGGGCGGCGAACTCCGGGGTCCACACGACGTCGACGCTGGCCACGTCGTAGCCGGTGTCCTTCGCCTTGAAGTGCTGGACGAGGTCGGAGTGCTGCTCGTCCGCGCTGTCGCTCTGCTCGTGGAGCGTGACCATCTGGCCGGGGTGCGAGGAATTCCACTGCGCGATGATGTTCTTGACATCACCGGTGTTGTCCTTGCCCTGCACGTAGGTGATGGGCCCACGGGCGTCGTTGTCCGATCCGCCGGAGTTGCCGCCGTCCGAGGACGACGAACTGCAGGCCGCCGACACCAGCATCAGTGCGGGTACGCCGAGCCAAACCATCGCGCGTTGTGCGGAAATTCTCACCTGTGCTCCTGAATCAGCCATGGACGGGGCGACGGAGGTGCCGGATGGCGGCACGTTCCGCGCTTTGGACGGTTGTGCGATCAGGCTCGACGCAGCCAGACCGTGGTCTCGGCGGGCAGTTCACCACCGGTCAGCGGTGAACTGCTCAGCAGTACGTCACCCGCCGGCAGCGGGCGGGGGTGGCCGGAGAGGTTGGTGACGCTGTGCCACCCACCGGAGCGCCGGAAGTGCAGCAGGCCTTCGGAGGAGTCTCCCCGCGCGCCCTCCCACTCCAGCGACTCGTCACCGAGCAGCTTGCGGCGCAGGGAGAACGCCTCGCGGTACAGCTCCAGGGTGGATCCGTCGGTCCCGTCCTGCGCCTCGACCGACAGTTCGCCGAACCGCGGCGGCTGGGGCAGCCAGCTGCCGGACGGGCCGAAGCCGAAGGATGATCCGCTCCGGGTCCACGGCAGCGGCACCCGGCAGCCGTCGCGGCCCTTGCGACTGTGGCCGCTGCGCAGCCACACCGGGTCCTGGAGGGACTCGGCCGGGATGTCGGCGACCTCGGGCAGCCCGAGTTCCTCGCCCTGGTAGACGTAGGAGGATCCGGGCAGCGCGAGCATCAGCAAGGTGGCGGCCCGGGCGCGGCGCAGTCCGCGCTCCAGGTCCAGTCGCGGCTCCTGGCCGCCGCCCATCAGCCAGGCGTCGGTGTCGGTGCCCTCCGGCAGCCCCAGGCGCGAGGCGTGCCGGATGACGTCGTGGTTGGACAGCACCCAGGTGGCCGACGCCCCCGCGGCACGTGCTGTGGTCAGCGCGGTGTCGATGGTGGCGCGGATGGCCGGCGCGGACCAGCCGGCCGTCAGGAACTCGAAGTTGAAGGCCTGTCCGAGTTCGTCGGGGCGGGCGTAGGCGATGCGGCGGGCGTGCCGCACCCAGGCCTCGGCGACGGCGGTGCGCGGCGGGTCGTACTCGTTGAAGACCGCGCGCCACTCACGGAAGATCTCGTGCACCTCGTCGCGGTCCCAGAACGGGTGGCTGCCGTCGTCGGGGAGGGTGGTCATGTCGTGGGTGTAGCCCTCGCCGAGGTCGCGCAGCGGCTCGACGAGGTCCTTGGCCAGCCCGTGGGCGACGTCCACCCGGTAGCCGTCGACCCCGCGGTCGGCCCAGAAGCGCAGCGTGGTCAGGAAGTCCTCGCGCACCTCGGGGTGGTCCCAGTTGAGGTCGGGCTGCTCGGGGGCGAACAGGTGCAGGTACCACTGCCCGTCGGGCACCCGGGTCCAGGCCGGGCCGCCGAAGTTGGAGGTCCAGTCCGAGGGCGGCAGTTCGCCCGCGGTGCCGCGTCCTTCGCGGAAGACGTAGCGGTCCCTGGCCGGTGAGCCGGGCGCGCCGCGCAGCGCCTCCTGGAACCAGACGTGGTCCTCGGAGGTGTGGTTGGGCACGATGTCGACCATGATCTTGATGCCGAGCTCGTGGGCCCGTCCGACCATCACCGCGAAGTCGTCCAGGGTGCCGAGCCGGGGGTCGACGTCCCGGTAGTCGGCGACGTCGTAGCCGCCGTCGGCGAGCGCCGAGGGGTAGAAGGGGCTCAGCCACACGGCGTCGACCCCGAGCCTGGCGAGGTAGGGCAATCGGGAGGTGACGCCGGCCAGGTCACCGAGGCCGTCCCCGTCGGCGTCGGCGAAACTGCGCGGATAGACCTGGTAGACGACGGCCTGCCGCCACCAGTCCGGGTCGGAGACCGGCGGTCGCGGAGCTGAGTCGGGCGTCAAGAGAACACCTCGCGGTGGTGTGCCTGTCACGGCGTCGGCGCGATCGTCCGAATTGCGCGCTCCGCTGCGGCAGGGTCGGCGGCTCGGCGTCATACGTCCCCAACGCATGACGGCTGTCTTGAAACTTCTTGACAGCGATTGCAGAAACTATGGCTGCGGACAGGGGCCGTCAACGGTCCGGACGAGAGTTGACTTCAAAACGTGACAGCAATGGGCTGCTCGCGGAGACTCGGCAAGCGGCGAATCCGCGCCCCTGGGGCATGACAGCGTTGTCCGGGTGTTTCATGTCCAGGTGCTGTGAAGTCATGTGAAGAATTGGGGTATTCGGGTCCTTGGGCGGCACCGTGGGAGGTTGCGGTCGCTGTGCTACGTTCCCGCCATGTCGGGAGAACAACGGCAGGTCACCATGGCCGACGTGGCACGGAGGGCCGGTGTCTCGGTCTCGACGGTGTCCCGTACGCTGCGCGGGCTGAGCGTGGTCTCCGCGCGCACCCGGGACCGGGTGGAGAAGGCCGCGGCCGAGTTGTCCTTCGCCATCTCGCGCAGCGCCTCCAGTCTGGTCACCGGCCGGACCCGGCGGATCGCGGTCCTGGTGCCACCGATGCGCTCGTGGTTTCCGGGCGCCGTGCTGTCGGGCATCAGCGAGGTGCTGGGCGGCAACGACCTGGATCTGCTGATCTACAGCGTGACCTCGATGCGGGAGCGCGCCGAGTTCTTCGACCGGCTGCCGGCCCGCCGCAACGCGGACGCCCTGATGGTGGTCTCCTTCGACCTGACACCGGCCGAACGCGGCCGGCTCGACGAACTCCACATGCCCGTGGTTCTGGTCAGCCAGCACGCCCCGGGGCGGGCCAGCGTCTACATCGACGACGTGGCCGGGGCGCGCCGCGGCACCCGGCACCTGCTCAACCTCGGCCACCGGCGGGTCGCCTTCGTGCAGACGGCCGACCCCTCGGGCTTCGCCTGGAGCTCCAAGGACCGCCTGGTGGGCTACCGCCAGGCCCTGGAGGAAGCGGGACTGCCCTACGACGAGGACCTGGTGGTGCGGATATCCCCGGGGCGGCGGCGCAGCCTGGTGGAGGCGGTGGGGCATCTGCTGAGCCTGCCGGGACAGCCCACCGCGGTCTTCGCGGAGGCCGACGACATCGCCACCAGGGTGCTGGGGGTGCTGCGCGCGGAGCGGATCGACGTGCCCGGCCGGATGTCGGTGCTGGGCTTCGACGACCAGGAGATGTCCGAGTGGCTGGATCTCACCACCGTGGCGCAGCCCGCGGTGCAGGTCGGCCGGACCGCCGCGGCGCTCGTCGCCTCGATCGTGGACGTCCCCGGCACCGACGCGACACGGCACATCGTGCTGCCCACCCGGCTCATCCCGCGGGGCAGCACCGCTCCCCCGCCGGCCGAGCCGTCCGGTGGTGGGTGACCCCGGGGCGGTGTCCCTCAGCCGGTGTGCCCGATCAGCTCCTGCCGCGCCCTGTCCAGCGCCGCCGGGTGCCCGAACAGGCCGGGCAGGCCCCCGGTGTGCAGGAAGACGGTGCGCTGCCCCGCGGTGATCGACCCCTCCCGTACGGCGGCGGCCAGACCGGCCATCGCCCGGCCGGTGTAGACCGGGTCCAGCACCAGCCCCTCGGTCCGCGCGGCGGTGGTCATCGCGGCCATGACCGGTTCGGTGAGCGCCGCGTACCCCTCGCCGACCTGGTCGAGCCGCACGCGCAGCGCCTCGGGCGGGCACTCGCCCGCCGACGGCATGCCGGCGACCAGGTCCGCCACGGCGCGCGCCGGGTCGGGCACGGCGCCGCAGTGCACGCCGACGACCCGCTGCGGGCCGAGGGCGGCGACCAGCCCCGCCATGGTGCCGCCCGACCCCAGCGCGACCACCACGGTGGAGATCTCGGGGAGTTGCGCCAGCAACTCCCGGCCGCACTCCGCGTAGCCGAGGGCGCCCAGCGGGCTGGATCCGCCGAACGGGACCACGGCGGGAGTGGCCCCTGCGGCGCGTAGTTCCTCGGCGACCTCGCGCACCCTGGCCTGGAGCGCCGCCTCGTCCACCGGTCCCGCCCACACCACCCGGGCGCCGAACAGGCCGTCCAGCGCGAGGTTGCCGGACACCGGCGCGTCCGGGGTGCCGGCCAGCACCAGGACGGCGTCCAGCCCGAGCCGGGCCGCCGCGGCGGCGGTCAGCCGGGCGTGGTTGCTCTGCGGGGCGCCGCTGGTGACCAGTGTCGTGGCGCCCTCGGCGAGCGCGGCGCCGCAGGTCCACTCCAGCTTGCGCACCTTGTTGCCACCGCCGCCGGGGCCGGTCAGGTCGTCCCGTTTGACCCACAGGTCGTCGGGTCCGAGCCCGAGCCGCAGGGCGAGCCGGGCCGCCGGCTCCAGGGGGGTCGGCCAACTGCCCAGTGCCGCGCGCGGCGGGGTCGGCGGGGTGCCTGCCATGGTCGGATCCGGCCTTTCCGTGCGGTGGGTCATACGGCACACGTTGCCATGGTTCGCCCGGTGTCCGGGGAAGCGGCAGCGTTCACCTGTTGAAGACGGCTGCGACCTGTGGGATGCGGTCGACATAACCGTCGAACAGACGGCGGCCGATGGTGACCGAGTCGACCAGTGGATGCAGCGCGAAGGCCTTGACGGCGGCGGCGCGCGAACCGGTGACGGCGGCTTCGATGGTCAACTGCTCGACGGCCTTGACCTGTTGCATCAGTCCCGCCTGGTGCAGGTCGGGCGGACGGACCGTCAGCGGGCGCACCCCGGTGGCGTCCACGGTGACCGGCACCTCGACGACCGCCTCGGGCGGCAGCGCGCCGATGGTCGTGCCGTTGCGCACGTTGAGGATCATCGTGGCGGACTCGTTGCGGCTGATCGCCGCCATCACACCGACCGCGACCTGGGCGTAGCCGTGGTCGTCGGGGTCGGAGGCGTCGCCGTCGACCCGGGTGTCCTGGTGGTCGGCGGACCTGGCCTCGGCCATGTAGCTGTTGCTGCGGGCGGCCACCGTCTCCCGCCACAGGCCGACCGTGCCCGGCCCGCTCGCCTTCGCGACCCGGTCGAAGAAGGCGGTCTGCTGCTCGACCAGGTACTCCCCCCGGGTCTGCCCGGCGTCGACGACCGCCCGGACCGCGTCCCGGTTGAAGTAGTAGTAGTACAGGTACTCGTTGGGGATCAGGCCCAGGTCACGCAGCCATTCCCGGCCGAAGACCACGCCCTCCTCCAGCCCGCCCAGCAGGTCGTCGTCGGCGAGCAGGTCGGGCAGCACGTCACGCCCCTGGTGGTACACCCCGCGCATCCAGCCGAGGTGGTTGAGGCCGACGTAGTCGAGCCGCACCCGGGAGGCGTCCAGGCCCAGCGCACCGGCCAGCCGGCGTCCGAGGCCCGACGGGGTGTCGCAGATGCCCAGCACCCGGTCACCCAGCACGCTCTGCATCGCCTCGGTGATCATGCCGGCCGGGTTGGTGAAGTTGATGACGTAGGCCCGCGGGGCGAGCGCCTTGACCCGGCGGGCGATGTCGAGCATCACCGGGACGGTGCGCAGCCCGTAGGCGATGCCGCCGGGCCCGGTGGTCTCCTGGCCCAGGACATCGAGGTCCAGTGCCACCCGCTCGTCGCAGGTGCGGCCCGTCAGTCCGCCGACCCGGATCGCGGCGAAGACGAAGTCGCTGCCCTCCAGCGCCTCGTCGAGCACGCTGGTGGCGGTGACCTTCGGCGCGTCCGGGTGGCCCTCGGCGAGTTCGGCCAGCACCCGGGTCATCGAGGCGAGCCGGCCCTCGTCCACGTCGTACAGGCTCACCCGCTCGATCCGGGGCGATCCCTGGTCCCGCAGCAACGCCTGGTAGACGTACGGAACCCGGAACCCGCCGCCGCCGAGGATGGACAGCTTCATACGGCTATCACCTTTCCGCCCGCCTGCCGGTAGCCCTCGACGGTGCGAGGGTCGGCACCCGTGGTCGTGATGAGGGTGTGGATGTCGGCCAGCGCGCACAGCCGCAGCGACCCGGTGCCGGGGAACTTCTGCCCCGAGGCGACCAGGACCCGCCGGTCGGCGACGTCCAGCATGGCCTGTTTGATGGGGGCCTCCACCGCCATGTCGTCCAGCACCTGCCCACCGGGGCGCACCCCGGTGCAGCTGAGGAAGACGATGTCGGCGCTGACCTGCCGCAGCGCGCTCTCGGTCAGCGAGCCGACCAGGGACAGGTAGTTGCGCCGCAGGACGCCGCCGAGCAGCACCAGGCGCACCGCCTCGTCGCCGCGCAGTTCGTCCAGGACGGCCACGTTGCCGGTGATGACCGTGACGGGTCGGCCGCGCAGCTGACGGGCGATCATGGCGGTGCTGGTCCCGATGTCCAGCAGCACCACGCTGTCGTCGGGGACGAGTTCCGCCGCCTTCGCGGCCATCGCGGCCTTGACCGCCCGCTCCTGGGTGGCGGTGACGTCGAAGGGGTCCTCGCTCACGGCGGCGGGGCGCGGGGACAGCGCGGCGCCGCCGTAGGAGCGGACGAGTTCACCGTTGCGATCCAGATGTTTCAGGTCACGCCGGATGGTCGACTCGCTGACCTGGAGGCTGGCGGCCAGTTCGCGGACCGACGCGACCCCGGTGGCCCGCAGGGACTCCACGATTCTGGCGTGCCGGTCGGTCGCTGTCACGCCGCCAAGCTACCACCGGATGACCGACCTTGGTCAACGATTCTGACCGAGGTCGGTCATCCATGCCGTTGTTGATTTTGTTATCTGACCGAACCTTGTCATTCGGTGAACGGAGTGCTCGTATGGGGCACCTGCTGTCTGGCCGGAAGACGACGCGCCGGGGCGGGACGGCCGGCCCTCCCGGGGCGGCACCGGCGGCGGCCGGGGCGGGCCGTCGTGCGAGCATTCCTCGACACCGGGCCGGGGAGCGCCGGCCGGGACCGCGAAACGATCGGCGCCGCGAGGCGCGCACGACTTCCCAGGAGCAGGCATGAACATCACAGGTCCACGGCCGCGGCGGACGATGGCCGGGGTGGCACTCGTCGCCATATGCCTGGGAACGGCGGGGGCCTGCGCGCCGGGCAGCGACTCCAAGCCGTCCGCGGGGCCGGTCAGCAGCGGCCCGGTCTCCACCGACCCGGCCACCGCGGGCAAGGTCACCCTGACGGTCTGGGACCAGAACACCGACCAGGGTGTCAACGCCTCGACCAAGGCCCTGAACGCCGCGTTCATGAAGAAGTACCCGAACGTGCGGATCGTGCGGGTCTCCCGGGAGTTCAACGACCTCAAGACCACGCTCAAGCTCGCGCTGTCCTCCGCCAACCCGCCGGACGTGGTGCAGGCCAACCAGGGCTACCCGGACATGGGCGCCTTCGTGAAGGCCGGGCTGCTGGAGCCGGTCGACCGCTACGCCAAGGCGTACCACTGGGACTCCGCCTACCCGCAGCAGTTGCTGGACCTCAACCGGTTCTCCGGCGACGGGAAGACCTGGAAGACCGGGAACCTCTACGGCGTCTCGCAGACCGGTGAACTGGTCGGCGTCTACTACAACAAGGCCAAGCTCGCGTCGCTGGGCATCAAGCCGCCGACCACCTTGGCCCAGCTCCAGAGCGCGGTGGCCAAGGCCAAGGCCGGCGGAACGCTGCCCATCTCCTTCGGCGACTCCGACAAGAGCCCGGCGATCCAGCTGTTCGGCATGGTGCAGGCGGTACAGGCGGGCCGCCAGGAGGTGCGCGACCTGGTCTTCAGCCAGAACAAGGCGTCCTGGACCGACGCCGGGCCGCTCCAGTCGGCGCAGATCCTGCGCGACTGGGTCAAGAAGGGCTACCTCAGCCCCGGGTTCGAGGGTCAGAGCGAGGACCAGTCGGCCGACGCCTTCGCCCGCGGCGGCGCCGCCTTCATGGTCGACGGCAGCTGGGAGGCGGCCGCCCTGGCGCAGAAGATGGGGGCGTCGAAGGTGGGGTTCACCGCGCTGTCCCCGACCGCAGGCGGTTCCGCGGTCACCCAGGGCGGTGAGGGGCTCGCCTGGGCCGTGACCTCCAAGTCCCGGCACTCCGACGTCGCCGCCGCCTACATCAACTTCCTGGTGGACAGCCAGGGCATGAGCCGCACCGCCGCCGACGGCAGCCTGCCCGCGCTGCCGCCGGCCGACTTCCACCCCGCCGCCGGCACCGTCTACGCCGACCTGCTGACCCAGTGGAAGTCGGTCAGCCGCTCCGACGGCCTGCTGCCGTATCTCGACTACACCACGCCGACCTTCTACGACACGCTGACCGCCGCGCTCCAGGAGATGCTCGCCGGCCAGAAGAGCGTGCACGACTTCGGCACCGCCCTTCAGGCCGACTACTCCGCGTTCGCCAAGAGCCGGTAGGAGGGGTCAGGCCCGATGGCCCTCACCACACACCGCCCCGGCGCCCGCGGCGAACCGGCCGGTCCGCCAGCCCGCAAGGCCGGGCGCCGGCGCGTCCAGTGGTCCGGTTATCTGTACGTCCTGCCGGCGCTCGCCGTGCTCGCGGCGTTCGTCCTGGTCCCGCTGGGCCAGCTGATCCAGATATCCCTCTACCGCTGGGACGGCCTGTCGGCGTCCACCTGGGCGGGTCTGTCCAACTACTCGGACATCGCCCACGACCCGGTGGTGAGGGCCGGGTTCGCCCACTGCCTGATTCTGATCGTCTTCTACGCGTTCATCCCCATCGCGCTGGCGCTCCTGCTCACCGCCGTGATGACCCGTGCGGCGCGGCTGCGCGGGGTGTCGGTCTTCCGCACCCTGCTGTTCCTCCCCCAGGTGGTGGCGACGGTGGTGGTCGCCACCGCGTGGGCGGCCATCTACGCGCCGGACGGGGTGCTCAACTCGGCCCTGGACGCGGTCGGGCTGCACGCGGTGACCCGGGCGTGGCTGGGTGACTTCTCCACCGCGCTGCCCGCGGTCGGGCTGGTCGGCAGCTGGCTGGAGATCGGGCTGTGCCTGGTGCTCTTCCTCGCCGGGATCGGCCGGATCCCGCGTGAGCGGTACGAGGCCGCCAAGGTCGACGGTGCGGGCGCGGTGCGGGAGTTCTTCGCCATCACCCTGCCGGGGCTGCGCGGCCACATCGCGGTGGCCCTCACGCTGACCGTGATCGCCGCGCTGCACACCTTCGACCTAGTGTACATCACCACGCACGCGGGTCCCGGCAACGCGACGACCGTGCCGGCGATCGAGGTGTACAACCGGGCGTTCAACACCGGGCAGGTCGGCTCGGCCTGCGCCGTCGCGGTGGTGCTGACGCTGCTGATCCTGCTGCTCACCTTCGCCATCAACCGGCTGCGGCCCGAGGAGGACGACGCGTGATCTCGCACCGCGAACGGGTGATGACCTACGCCATCCTCGTCGTCTTCTCCGCGCTCGCCCTGGTGCCGCTGGTCGGGGTGCTGCTGTCCGCGGTGACTCCGCAGAGCGAGTCGAGTTCGTCCTTCAGCTGGCCGAGCCACCCGGACTTCGGCAACTTCTCGGTCGCCTGGTCGCAGGGGCACTTCGGGACGTATCTGGGCTCCAGCGTGCTGGTGGCGGTCAGTGTGGTGCTGCTGACCGCGGTGCTGTCCGTGCTGGCCGCCTACTCCTTCGCGTTCTTCGACTACCCCGGCCGGTCGCTGCTGTTCTACCTCACGCTGATCGGGCTGATGGTGCCGCCCGAGGCCTTCGTCATCCCGCTCTACTTCAACCTGCGCGGGCTCGGTCTGACCGACACCTACTGGTCGCTGATCCTCCCGCAGACCGCGCAGTCGCTGGCCTTCGGGATCTTCTGGATGCGGACGTTCTTCCGGTCGGTGCCGGTCAGCGTGATCGAGGCGGCGAAGATCGACGGTGCCTCGGACCGGGCGGTGCTGTGGCGCATCCTGGTGCCGGTCAGCCGGTCCGGGCTGCTCACCATGGCGATCCTGGTGTTCATGTGGACCTGGAACGAGTTCCTGCTTCCGCTGGTCATGATCACCGATGAGGCCAAGCGGACCGCGCCGCTGGGCCTGGCGTTCTTCCAGGGCGAGCACACCACGCAGTTCTCCCTGCTGGCGGCGGCGTCGCTCATCGTGGCCGCCCCGGTGGTGCTGCTCTACGTCTTCCTCCAGCGGTACTTCATCTCGGGAATGATCGCCGGAGCGGTCAAGGGCTGACCACCACGCACGGGCGCCGCCGCCCCGGACCGCACCCGCGGTCCGGGGCGGCCCGCTTGCCGTGGCCGGTTCCATGCGCCGCGCGGCGGGGTGACGACCATTCCGTGACGGGTGTGCAGATCCTGTGCCCGAACACCCATCTTGAAGGCTTAACATCTTCCGACCGTGCGAACTGAAGTTCGCCTTGCTTCCGGGAGAGCCGCCGATGCGCCGCACTTGGATCGCCCTCGCCACCGCTGCCCTTGTCACCGCCTGCGCGTCCTGCGGTGCCGGTGGTGACGGCCAGTCCGAGGGGCGGCCGGTGATGGGGACCACCGACCAGGTGACCAGCCTCGACCCGGCCGGCGCGTACGACCAGGGGTCCTGGAACGTCTACGGCAACACCTTCCAGACCCTGCTGAGCTTCCCCCCGGGATCCGACCAGCCGGTGCCCGACGCGGCGAGCTCCTGCGGCTTCACCGACAGCGCCCGCACCACCTACGCGTGCACGATGCGCTCCGGACTGGAGTTCTCCAACGGGGACCCGCTGACCGCCAGGGACGTCGCGTTCAGCTTCAACCGGATCAAGCTGATCAACTCCCCGGAGGGCCCGGCCCCGTTGATGGCCGCCGTCAAGTCGGTGTCCGCCGCCGGCCGACGCGTGGTCTTCACGCTGTCCGCCCCGGACGCCACCTTCCCGATGAAGCTGGCCACCGGCGCCGCCTCCATCGTCGACCACCTGGTCTACCCGGTCGACCACCTGCTGACCGGCAACCGGCTGGTGGGCTCGGGGGTCTACGAGATCAAGGACTACCAGCCCGGCAAGCGCATCGACCTCGTGCCCGACCCGAACTACAACGGCGACGCCAAGCGGGTGAACGGCGGGGCGTCCATCCGGTACTACCCGACCCCCGCCGCGTTGGCCACAGCCCTGAAGAAGAAGCAGGTGGACTTCGTGCCGCGCGGTCTGCCGCCGGCCGTGGAGAACGCCTACGAGAGCGGGGTGGGCACCTATCAGACCATCGAGGTGAGCAGTTCGCTGACCCACATCCTGGTCTTCGACGCCACCCACCCGCCCTTCGACGACAGCGCCGTGCGCCAGGCCGTCGCCCGGCTCGTCGACCGCCAGGCCCTGGCCCGCGACGTCTACGGACGCACCGTGCAGCCGCTGTACTCACTCATCCCGCAAGGGGTCCTGGGGCACACCACCACCTTCTTCGACCTGTACGGCTCCGGCCCGGACACGGCCAAGGCGGCCTCCGCCCTCCAGGCGGCCGGCATCCACACCCCGGTGAAGTTCACCCTGACGGTCTCCTCGGGTGCCGCCGCGGTCCCCGAGGCGACGGCGCTGGCCGACGAGCTGAACCACAGCGGGCTGTTCTCTGTCACCGTCCGGCACGTCGAGTGGGCCACCTTCCAAAAGGGCTGGACCGCGCACTCCTTCGACGCCTTCACCGTGGGATGGACGGCCGACTACCCCGACCCGGACGACTTCGTCGCCCCGCTGCTCGGCGCCGACGGGGTCTTCCACGACGGCTACCGCAGCCCGGCGATCGACTCGCTGCTGACCCGGAGCCGCACCGTGGCCTCCAGACCCTCCACGAGTGAGCTGTTCTCGCAGATCCAGACCCGGGAGGCGGACGACTCCCCCATCCTGCCGCTGTGGCAGAGCAAGGACTACGCGGTCAGCGCGGCCGACGTCCAGGGCTCGGCGCTCTCCCGGTCCGCCAGCGGTATCACCTGCCTGTGGCTGATCGGCGTGGGTGCCTCCGCCTGACCCCTCGCCAAAAAAGAACTTCCCTGCCCCGGCGGGCTGTTGGTGCCCGTTTGCTGGAGTTCGGCGCCAAGTGGCGGGCAGGATCCCATCAGCTGCGCGAACAGCCCTCGAAGCGGCCGGCTGTCGCCGGGCGGGGGGCAGGCTGAGAGGACGGGGACCAGGGTGACCGACGACAACACCGGACTGACCATTCTCACGGACGACGAGATGCGCCGGCACGTGCGCATCATGCTGGAGGGGACCGGCCACCGCGGTCCGCAGACCTGGCCGCTGGAAGGCCTCGACGACGACGTCTACCAGGAGATCGAACGCCGGGTGGCGGCCTGCGCCGAACTGCGCCGGACGCTGGACGGACTGCTCGACGCGGAGATGCAGCGGCGCAGGGCGGCCGACCCCACCACGCGCGACGTCGGGGAGTACGCCGACGCCGGCCAGAGCTGGACCGACGAGGACGCCGAGCGCGAGTACGACGCGGCCCTGGATCGGTGGCGCTCGGCGATGACGGCCTGGGTCGAAGGGAAGTGATCCCGGCCGGGGCCCCACCCCCGGCCGGTACCTCCGGATACCTCCGGAAGCCCCGGAGCTGATCGTCTCTCAAGGACTGTGCGCGGCCGCCCGGCTGTGGCAACCTCGGACGGCGCCGCAGGCGGGTGCTGTCCAAGTGCCGCGCATCCCATGCCTTTCGAGTTTCGCATCAGCGAAGGAGCACGCTAGAAATGACTGACCACGGTCAAGAGCTGCCTTCCGGTGAAGCCCCCGGAATGTCCCGTCGCCGGTTCCTGGGAACCGTCGGAACCGGGGCAGCTGCTCTCACCGCCGTCACGGTGCTCGGCACTGCGGCCCCCGCTTCAGCGGAGTCCTTCATGAAGTGGGGAGCCGTCATCTCCCCGGCCGACACCATCCCGTTCTCGGAGAAGGTCGACATCCTGCGACGCATGCGACCGCAGACGGTCCGGGTGTCGATGTTCTGGGGCGACCCGAACAACAGACAGTTCTCCGACGCGCAGCTCGACCAGCTGCTCGGCACCGGCCTGACCGAGATGATCATCCAGTCCTCCGAGGACCCGGACCCGGGGCTGGCCGCCCAGCAGCTCAACTCGCTGCTGCCGTACATCGACGCCCACCCCGGCATCCTGTTCGTCTTCGAACTGGGCAACGAGCCGGACTGGCACCAGCCCGACAACCCCGGGCTCGCGCGTCACAACCGGCTGGCCGCCATCCAGCAGAACAAACCGGGCCAGGACCGCTCCAACCTCATGTGGGCGATCAACATGCCCGCGGGACGCTGGGCGGGTGACGGCACCGGCTTCACCTTCGGCACCTCGGGCGACTGGTTCAACGGCTTCGTCGCCGACGCGGGCGACGGGCTGGGCGCCATGCTGAACGGGCCCTACCAACCCGACATCGTCACCGTGCACTGCTACAGCTCGGACTACATCACCCCGCAGTCCGGCGCGGGCGAGCACAACCCCTACAAGATGGTCGACTACGTGCGCGGCTGGAACAGCGGCATCAGCATGAAGGTCACCGAGGCGGGCATCGACAACCCGAACAACGCCATCACCGACCGCGGATACCGCTACGTGCAGTTCGGCACCTCGGTCGGCGGCAACACCGGCGGCCAGGTCGACAGCGTCTGCTTCTACGGCATCCCGCCGGCCGACGCCAACTACGGCATCTTCGAGGGCGAGGCCGACCAGATCGGCACCCACCCGTAGGGTCTCCCGGCGGCCCCGGCCATCCGAGACCGCCACGCAGCACCATCCGGCCACCGCGGGCGCCGCCGGGCGCCCGCGGTGGCCTTCTGCGTCACGGCGATTATGACTTCCTGGACAGGTGTCTATAAAGTACGTCGGGCGGACGATCCGCAAAGCCCTGCGCGACAAGGAGTCCCCGTCTTGGAAACCGTCGAGAACGTACTGATCGGCCTGGTGGCCGCGCTGCACGTGTACTTCATGGTGCTGGAGATGTTCCTGTGGCAGCGCAAGCCGGGACGCGAGCTGTCCGGCTTCGACGCCGAGACCGCCCGCGCCACCGCACCGCTCGCCGCCAACCAGGGCCTGTACAACGGCTTCGTGGCGGCCGGGCTGATCTGGAGCCTGGTCGGCGACGACCCGGTCCGCTTCCAGGTCCAGATCTTCTTCCTGGTCTTCGTCGTCATCGCCGGTCTGTACGGCGCCATGACGGCCAGCAGCCGCATCCTGTTCGCCCAGGCGATCCCCGGCGCCATCACACTGGCCGTCGTCCTGCTCTCGAACTAGGCCGTGTCGTGCACCACGCGTCCCGCGGCCACCGTCAGCCGCACCCGCGCGTCGGAGACCGGCACCGATCCCCCACCGGCGAAGCCCGGGGCGAACACGTCGGTGTCCAGCAGCGCGAGGTCGGCGCGCCGGCCCACCGCGATCCGCCCGCCCAGGTCGTCGTGGTTGACATAGGCGGAGCCGGCCGTGAAGGCGTCGAACGCGTCGTCCAGGCCGATCCGCTGCTCCGGCAGGAAGGGCGCGTTCTCCCGGTGCTCGGGGTTGGTCCGCGTCACCGCGACCTCGATCTGCTCCAGTGGATCGGCCGTGGTCACCGGCCAGTCGCTGCCCATCGCCAGCCGGGCTCCGGTGGCCAGGAACCGGGCGAACGGGTACTGCATCCTGGCCCGCTCCGGGCCGAGGAAGGGGATGGTCAGCTCGTCCATCTGCGGCTCGCTCTGCGCCCAGTACGCCTGGCAGTTGACCACGGTGCCCAGTCGGGCGAACCGCCCGATGTCGGAGGGCTGGACGACCTGTACATGCGCGATGTGGTGGCGCCGGTCGGCCGGCCCGACCGCCGCGCGGGCGGCGGCGATCGCGTCGAGGCCGGAGCGCACCGCCCGGTCGCCGATGGCGTGCAGATGGACCTGGAAGCCCTGCCGGTCGAGTTCGGTGACCGCCTCGCACAGCAGGTCGTACGGGACGTAGCTGAGGCCGAGGTTGTCCTCGTGGCCGCCGCAGTAGGGCTCCAGCAGGGCACCGGTGTGGTTCTCCAGCACCCCGTCGGTCATGATCTTGACCGTGCGGGGGTGGAAACCGCTGCCGAGGGCCGCGCCGGGAGCCACCACCTTCAACCCGCGCTCGCGGCGGGCCAGCAGGTCCGCGATCTGCTCCATGCCGCGGTGCCGGTCCCACCACAGCGCGCCGACCACCCGGGCGGTCAGCCGTCCGTCGGCGGCCAGCGCCTCGTACGCCGCCTGGGTGGCCGGGGTGACCCAGGCGTCCTGCCAGCCGGTGACGCCCAGCGAGTGCAGATGCTCCTGTGCCCGAAGGATCGCCGCCTGCCACTCGGCCGGTTCCGGCGCGGGCACCACGTGCTCGTCGACGCGGTAGGCCGCGCCCTCGTGCAAAGCGCCGGTGGGCTCCCCGGTGACCGGGTCGCGCTCGATCCGGCCGTCGGGCGGGTCGGGGGTGTCCTTGGTGATGCCGGCCAGCTCCAGGGCCCGGGAGTTGGCCCAGGCTCCGTGCACATCCCGGTTGAGCAGGAAGACCGGGCGGTCCGGGACGACGGCGTCCAACTCCTCCTTGCGCGGGACGCCACCGGGGAAGTGCTCCATCGCCCAGCCGCCGCCGGTGATCCACTCCTGCGCCGGGTTGGCCCTGGCGTAGCCGGCGACCGCGTCGAGGTAGGCGGGCACGCCCTTGAGGTCGTTGAGCCACAGCCGCAGCAGGTTGCGCCCGGCGAACGGCGGGTGGACGTGAGCGTCCTGGAAGCCGGGCACGACCAGGGCACCGGGCGCGTGCACCACCCGGGTGGCCGGGCCGGTCAGCTCCGCCATGTCGTCCGGATCGCCGACCGCGGCGATCAGCCCGTCGCGGACCGCCACCGCGCGGGCGAAGCGGCCCGCGCCGAGACGGACCGCGGCCCCGGTCAGCAGCAGATCGGCGGGCGCGGTCGTCACGACGCGGTCTCCTTCGAGGCGATCGGGCAGGCGCGGAACAAACGACTGTACCGCCGCCCGTCGCCGGGGAGCCGGAGTCCGGGTCAGCCGACCGGGGTCGCGGCGCTCTCGTGGGTGGCGATGAGCTGGTCGACCAGGGCCAGCAACAGGTCGCGGCTCGCGTCGCGTTCGCGCACGTCCCGCATGAGGACCGGGATGTGCGGGTCGAGGTCCAGCGCTTCGCGCACCTCGGTCTCGGTGCGGTCGCGGCGGCCGTGGAAGCAGTTGACCCCCACCACGAAGGGTATGCCGCGGCTCTCGAAGAAGTCGATGGAGGCGAAGCTGACGTCCAGCCGTCGGGTGTCGGCCAGCACGATCGCCCCCAGCGCCCCGTTGACCAGGTCGTTCCACATGAACCAGAAGCGCTCCTGCCCGGGGGTGCCGAACAGGTACATCACCAGGTCGCGGCTGATCGTGACCCGTCCGAAGTCCAGGGCGACGGTGGTGGTGGCCTTGTCGTCCAGCCCGTCGAGGTCGTCGACACCGACGCTGGCGGTGGTCATGTACTCCTCGGTGCGCAGCGGCGCCACCTCGCTGATGGAGCCCACCATGGTGGTCTTGCCGACGCCGAACCCGCCGGCGATCAGCACCTTGACCGCCGCGGGCGCGGGGCGTCGTGCGGTACCGGTCTGGTGGTCAGAGGCCTGCCAGTCCATTCCTCACCTCCTGAAGAAGCGTCATGTCGATTCCGTGGCCCTTGCCGCCGCTGCCGACGGCCACCGCCAGGGGCGCGCGGACGGTCACCCGGCCCTGTTCCGTCAGGTCGGCGACCAGGATCTTCGTCACCGACACCGGCAGGTCGAGCTGCGCGGCGAGTTCGGCGACGGCGACCGGTTCCGCGCAGCGGGTGAGGATCGCCCGGTGCTCGGGCTGCAGGCCCGGCCCGCCGGGGGCCCGTCCCTCGTCGGTGGTGGTGACCACCGTGATCAGCGTCAGTCCGTCGTGTTCGGGAGCGGTGCGGCCACCGGTGATGGTGTACGGCCGGACCAGCGGTTCGTCGTCGCCGGCCCCCTGCTCCAGCTCATCGGTCCAGTGGCTCACTCACCTCCACCACCGTCGGCCGGCTCGGACCGCGACTCGGTGCCCAGTTTCTGCCCGACCTGCTGGACGAGGGTGTGCATGGCCACCGCCATCACCTCCGCGTCGACGTCCTGCGAGGCCATCACCGCGAGGTGGGTTCGCGGGCCCGCCGCGGTGACGAAGAGCCACAGCTCCGCCATCTCCACGATGATCTGGTGTACCGGGCCGCCCTCGAACAGGTCCCCGATGCCGCGGGCCAGGCTCTGCTGGCCGGTGGCGACGGCGGCGACCCGCTCGGCCGCGCCGCGTTCGATGGTGGCCGACTTGCTGATGACCAGTCCGTCGTCGGACAGCAGGATGGCGTGTCTGGTCCCGGCGACCTGGTCGACCATGCGGTCGAGAAGCCAGTCCAGGTCCTGGTCGGTGGCGGTGGTGCGCTGTGTCATTCGGGGTCCCTCGTGGTATCCGTCGTACGCTCCGGCTCACTGCTGCCGGTAGTGCTGGGAGGCTCGGCCGCCGGGCCGCGCCGGGCGCGCCTGGACTGGCGCTGGAAGGCGCCCACCGTGGCGCCGGAGCGGCCCGGTTCCGGCAGCCTGTGTACGGGCTCGCGGTCCGACCCAGGTGTGTCCGGGGCGGGTTCGGTCACGGCCTGCTCGGTCTTGAGGCCGGCGGTGAGGCTGGCCTGCCGCACCCGTTTGGGCAGCTTGCCGGTGGCCGCACCGCCCGCCGGTGTCCCGGCCGGTTCCGCGGTGGTGGTACCCGGACGGCCGGCGGTGCCGGCGGCGACCGGTCCCACGACGGCCGGGGCGATCTTCGACATCGCGCGGCCCCTGGCCCTGGCCGGCAGTCCCCCGGCGAGGCCGACCGCCGGGGAGGCGGTCGGGCCGCTCGCGGCGGAGGGTTCCACGGCGGGCTCGGGAGTCTCGGTGCCGCTCGTCGTGCTGCCCGGCCCCGGTGGGTCGACGACCAGGTCGGAGGGGATGTAGACGATCGCGCGGGTACCGCCGAAGGCGGACGGCCGCAGTTCCACCCCTACGCCGAGGCCCACCGCGAGCCGGGCGACGACGTACAGGCCGAGGCGTACGTCCTCCGCCCTGGACAGGACGTCCATCTGCGGGGGTTCGGCCATCATCTCGTTGGCCTCGCGGTACTGATCGGGTTCCATGCCCAGGCCGCGGTCCTCGATCTCCACGGTCACCCCGCGGTCGACCACCCCGGCCCGTACCTCGACCGGCATCGACGCCCTGGAGAAGGCGGCGCCGTTCTCCATCAGTTCGGCCAGCATGTGGACCATCGGGCCGACCGCGCGCTCGGAGATCCAGGGCCGGTCCTCGATCTCGATCCGGATCCGGCGGTAGTCCTGCACCTCGCCCTGCGCGGCACGCAGCACGTCCAGCAGCGGCACCGGGCGGCGCCAGCGGCGCTGGGGCTGGCCGCCGCCGAGGATGACCAGGCTCTCCTCGTAGCGGCGCAGGCGGGCGGTGAGGTGGTCGAGGTCGAACAGGCCCTCCAGCACCTGCGGGTCCTCGTGGCGGCGCTCCAACTGGTCGAGCTTCTTGAGCTGGAGGCCGATCAGCAGCTGGGTGCGGCGGGCGATGCGTTGCAGCAGCCGTTCGAACCCGCGTTGCTGCTCGGCCTGCTGGACGGCGGTCTCCACCGCGCTGCGGCGAGCGAGGTTGAGCGCCTCACCCAGCCGGCCGAGTTCGTCGTCGCCGTGGGCCACCTCGGCGACCTCACCGGCGGCGTCCACCGTCTCGCCGGCGCGCAGGCGTTCCACCACGTCCGGCAGCTTCTCCTGGAGGGTCAGCGCCTCGTCGCGCAGGGCGAAGATGCGCCGTCGCAGGGTGCTGGTGAGGCGGAAGGTGGTCGTGACGACCAGCGTGGCCGCGACCAGGCCGACGAAGGCGATCAGCAGCAGGCGCTCCAGCAGGCTGTGCAGGGTGCTGTCGGCGATGTCGGCGACGTCGCCGGTGCGCTTGACCATCAGCCGGCGCAGGCCGGGGTCGATCCGGTCGATGTCGTTCAGCCAGCGGGTGCGCGCCTGGCCGGAGACCAACGGGGAGCGGCCGTCCTGGGGGGCGGCCGAGTTCAGCAGAGTCGTTTCGGCAGTCGTCTTCTCCCGCCAGTCCGCGCTGCCGACGATCCGGCGGAAGGTGGCGGTGTCATCCGCGGACAGGTGCGGGGCGACCCTGGTGGTGACCAGGAAGTGCTGGGCGCCGATCCATTCCAGCAGTTGCTCACGGTCCGCGCCGGTCACCTGGTCGCGGGCGAGCACCGCGTCCTCGCGGGAGAGCATCTCCCCCGCCCAGAACAGGTCGTCGAGGTTGGTCGCCGCGTAGGTCACGGTGCCGTTGTCGGCCTGGGCGAGCGACTCGAAGATGTCCAGGTCGTGGCCGATCAGCCCGGTGTAGTACGTGAAGGCCGCGGCCTGGGAGACGGCCTTGTGGTCGGCGGCGATCCGCATGCCGCCGAGTTGCTGGAGCTGCTCGCCGGTGTCGGCGACGGCCTCACGCAGCCCGGCCGCCGCACCGGAGGAGTCGACGGCCGACAGCGCCTGGACGCCGCGGACCGCGACGTCGGTGCGGGCCCGGGCGGCGCGCAGGGCGCCGGCCGCATCCGAGGAACCGTCCAGCTCCCGGGCGGTGGCGAATCGTTCGTCCTGAAGCGCGGTGTACAGCCGGCCGGCCGGCACGCCGGCCCGGCCGGCCAGGTCGTCCTGGGCGCTCTGGGTCTGCCACTGGGTCCACAGCCGGTCGGAGCTGATCCCCCACAGCGTGACCAGGGCGACACTCGGGACCACCGCGAGAACGAGCAGGACGGTCCGCAGTGATCCCAGACGCGACGGTTTTCCGGCGCTTCGGCCGGGCCGTCGCGGCGTGCGCGTGCGCAACACCATTTCTCCCACAGGCAGTTCGGGCTTGCGTGCTTCGCTCGGTGAGCGAAGCGCGGGCGGGGTGACGCTGGTCCGCCGCTCCCTAGACCTCCGGAAGAACTCACCACGGCGACCCCGCCGCCACACGGGCGGACCGGGTCACCGGCCGCCAGTGCTGGTTGAGTATTAAACCGCTACAACGGCCTGAACCCTGTTCAGTTAGCCCAACCACTCGCAAAGCCTTGGCCAACCTTCAGCTCACAGGCGGGCGTTGGGCGCCGGCACGACGCGCACCAGCGTGTTGAGCACGTGGTCGATGGCGTCCCGGGACGGATCGTCGGTCAGGTCGACCAGCAGCCGGGCGAGGGTGTTGAGGATGGCCGGCGAGCCCATCACGTACCGGTTGAGCAGCGGCTGGAACCCGGCGCGGCTGAAGAGGTGGCGGGCGAGCGCGTTGCCCAGCCGGTAGTGGCGGCCCCAACGGCGGTGCATCTCCACCGGGTAGTGCGCCAGCGCCCGCTCGTGGCCGGGGCCCTGCGGCCGGGTGAGCGCGAGGGCCACCGTCTCGGCCGCCACCTCGCCCGCCTCCAGCGCCTGGGCGATGCCCTCCCCGTTCCACGGACTGACCATGCCGCCGCTGTCACCCACCAGGAGCATGCCGCGCGCGTACTGCGGATGGCGGTTGAAGCCCAGCGGCAGCGCGGCGCTCTGCACCCGGCCCTCGGCGTTCTCCTCCCGCAGTCCCCATTCCGGCGGGGTACGGGCCAGCCACTTCTCCAGCGTGGCACGCAGGTCGGCCGAGCCGTGCCGGCGGTGCGGCAGCGCCCCGAGCCCGACGTTGACCCGGCCGTCGCCCATCGGGAAGATCCAGCCGTAGCCGGGCAGGTAGCGGTCGCTGCCGGGGGTGCGCAGATCGGCCCACAGCTCCAGGTACTCCTCCTGGGACCGCTCGGGGCTGCGGTAGTAGCGCCGCGCCGCCGTGGCGACCATCCGGCTCCGGTCGCGTTCGCGTCCCATGGCCAGGGCGAGCCGGGCCGACGCGCCGTCCGCCGCGATGACCACCCGGGACCGGAAGGTCACCGGGACACGGTCCTGACCCGCCTGCGCCTCGACTCCGGTGACCCGGCCGGAGGCGTCGGTCAGCGGGCCGGTGACCTTGACCCCGGTCCGCAACCGCGCCCCGGCGGCGGTGGCGTGCCGGGCCAGGATGTCGTCGAAGTCGTGGCGGCTTCGGGAGAGCCCGAAGTCGGGATAGCGGCCCAGGCTCGGCCAGTCGATCACGGCCGCCCGCTCCCCGGCGATCCAGCGCATGCCGCGCGAGCGCATCCATCCCGGAGCCTGGATGTCGATCCCCATCCGGATCAACTGGTGTACCGCGCGCGGGGTCAGCCCGTCGCCGCAGACCTTCTCCCGGGGGAATGTGGCCTTCTCCAGGAGCAGTACGTCCACTCCGGCGCGGGCCAGATGGAAGGCCGCGGAGGATCCGGCGGGACCGGCCCCGACGACGATCACCTCCGCCTCCTCGGACGTGGCTTCCTCTCCCACTGCGGCGTCCGCCGCGGGTTCCTGGGGCGATGAGTCGTCGGCGGTCTGCTGTGGCATCGAGGCCCTTTCACGGCGGTATACCGGGTGCGCTGAGGGCAGCATGCCAGGTGGCGCCGTCACCCTTCGACCCGTTCCCGGCCGGGGAATCCGGCGTGACTTGGCCACCGTCAGCAGCACGACCGGCTTGCCGTGTGACGTTTTGCAAATACCCTTACACATTCTCCACTTTGCTGGCACGATTCGTGCACGCAGTCTGAGGGGGCAGATATGACGAAACTCAGATCAATGATCAGGTCGGTACACATGACTGACGGTATGTCGGCGGCGACCGCCCGCGCCACGGACCGATCCGCGTCGAGACCGGCACGGCGGACGCCCATGCCGCCCGCGATCTACTCGGCTCCGCTGGGCCGTCCCATCGGCCCGCGCCGCAGCATCTGGGGTGGCTGGGTGGCCGCCGACGACCAGGCGATCGTGGTGCACCGCGAGGGCCGCAGCGACGTCAGGATCCCGCATTCGCACATCCGGCAGGTGTGGCTGGAAGGCCGCAACCTGGCCCTGATCGCCACCGGGGGCGACTCGCTCTACCTGCCGCTGACGACGCTGCGGTCCTCCTGGGACCGGCGGTTCGTCGAAGCCGTCGCGACCGCCGCGGGCCACCGAGCGGCGCCCGGCGACAAGGCCGGGCGCCGGCGCGAGGAGGACGGCACCACCACGCGGAACCCGCGGTAGAACGGTCCGAACACCCCGCTGCCCGGTGCGCGTCGCGGTCGCCGCACCCGCTCCTGCCCCGCGACGCGGTGCGGGAGCCGCGCGCCGCCCCGGCACAATGGCGGCCATGCCCACACGCAAACCCCGTCCGCGCTCCGTGCGGTCCGGCGCGCCGGCCTGCCCCTGCGGGCTGCCCGCCTCCTATGACGACTGCTGCGCGCGGCGGCACCTCGGACAGCCGGCCGTCACGCCCGAGGAGTTGATGCGCTCCCGGTTCAGTGCCTTCTCCGTCGGGGACGACGCGTACCTGCTGCGGACCTGGCATCCGCGGACCCGGCCGGCACGGGTCGAACTCGACCCCGCGGTGCGGTGGTCGCGGCTGGAGGTACTGGGAGCCACCGGCGGCGGGCCGTTCCACACCGAGGGGACCGTGGAGTTCCGGGCGCACTACCGCGAGGGGGGCCGGGCGGGAAGCCTGCACGAGAACAGCCGCTTCACCCGCCACGAGGGCGCCTGGGTCTACCTCGACGGCGTCGTCTCTCCCTGACCCGGGTCCGAAGAGGCCGGGTCAGAGAGAGACCGCTCAGCCGTGCCGGGCGAAGGCCGCCATGATGCCGTCGCGGTCCACGCCCGAGGCGAGCAGCAGGCGCAGCAGCACCCTCGCCTTGTACGGGTCGAGCAGCCCGGCGTTGGTCAGTCCGCGCGCGAGCAGGTCCTTCTCTGAGCCGATGGCGCCGTAGGTGTTGCTCAGCACCGAGCCGCCGCCCGACCGGGAGGCCAGCACCACCGGGATCCGCCCGGCGAGCGCGCCCAGCACCGGGGCGAGCGCGGAGGGGACGTGGCCCGCGCCGAAGCCCGCGACGACCAGGCCCTGGCAACGGTCGGCCACCGCGTCGAGCAGCACCCCGCCGTCGTCCATCGTGGCGGTGTACAGCGCGACCCGGACGCCGTCGGCGCTCCCGGCCGGCACCGGCGGCAGCGGCTCGTGGCGGGGCGGCGGCGCGAGCAGGCGCACCGCGCCCTCGATGACATGGCCGATCGGGCCGAGGTTGGGGGAGGCGAACGTCGCGGTGCTGGTGCTGTGGGTCTTGCGCACCCAGCGGGCCGCGTGGATCTCGTCGTTGAACACCACCAGCGCGCCGAGGTCGCGGGCGGACGGCGACCCGGCGACCCGGGCGGCGGCCAGCAGGTTGGCCGGGCCGTCGGGACCCGCGAGTGTCGGATTGCGCATCGCCCCGGTGAGTACGAAGGGCGCCGCGCGCCGCCACACCAGGTCCACCAGGTAGGAGGTCTCCTCCAGGGTGTCGGTGCCCTGGGTGACCACCACGCCGGTGGCGCCCTCGTCCACCGCGCGGGACGCCTGCGCCACCACCTCCAGGACCTGGCGGAACGTCAGGTCGGCGCTGGGGACGGCGTCCACGTCGCGTACGTCCAGCGGTTCGGGCAGGCCGTCGAGCCCGGGAACCGCCGCCGTGAGGTCGGCCCCCGTCAGCCGGGCCACTACGGCTCCGCCGTGACCGTCCTTCTCATGGCCGGACATGGCGATCGTGCCGCCGAGGGTGAACAGTGCGATGCTCACTCGCTGGGCCTTCCTCTCCGCTCAGGCCCGGCTGCACCCGCCCGGCGCAGCTCACGGTACTGGGCGGCTGACCAGCCCTTCCACCGCCCCCCGGCCGTCAACGGCGCGCGGCGGCCGGGGGCCGTTCGGGGTGGCCCGCCGGGCTCAGGCCGGGGCCCGGCCTGGGGTGAGGTGGCCGAGTGCCTTGGCCATGATTCCTTCCCGTCGGCCGTCCTCACGTGCCGGCACGTCGGTGAACTCCCCGATGTCCTCGAAGCCGTTGCGCCGGTAGAGCTCGATCGCGCGGGTGTTGACCACCGACACCGCGAGCCGCAGCACCCGGGCGCCGGACCGTTCGGCCCACTCGCCCACCGCCCGCACCAGGAGGTCGCCGACCCCTTGGCCCCGGGCGGCCGGCCCGACCCACATCGAGATCAGCTCGGCCATCCCGTCCGAGGGCCCCGGCACGCCGCTGACCATTCCGACCGCGCGGCCCCCGGCCATGGCGAGCAGGTTGATCGAGCCGGGAATGCCCAGCCTGGCGCGCCAGCGCTCCTCCCGGTCGCCCTGCCCCTGCCAGTCCGCGAGCGTCGCGCCGAACGCGTAGGGCGCCTCGGCGAGCGCCACGAGCCGCAACTCCCGCCAGGCGGCCCAGTCGTCAGGGGTCAGCACCTTCAGTTCCGTCATCCCGCAGAGGCTAACGACCGGTCGGCGAGGAGCGCCCGGCATTTTTCCGGGCCTCGACCCTGGCGGTCCGCCCTCGAAGCTTGTCGAAAGAAGTCTTTCGAGCGTAGTGTTTCGAAACATGTCCTTCGAGAGCGGACCAGCCGGCAGCGCCGGCCCGTCGCCGCGTCCCCACCTTCGCCTCACCGACCCCAAGGCCATGCGCGCCATGGCGCATCCGACCCGGCTCGCGCTGCTGGAGGCGCTGAGCCTGCATGAGCCACTGACCGCGACCGAGGCCGCCGAGATCGTGGCCGAGTCGCCGACCAACTGCGCCTTCCACCTGCGCACCCTCGCCAAGTACGGCTTCGTCGAGGAGGCCGAGGGCGGCGCCGGCCGGCGGCGGCCCTGGCGGCGCACCCACAGCGGCTTCACCTTCGGCGAGGAGCCGGAAGGGGGCGCCGACCCGGAGACCCGGCTGGCCGCCGAGGCGCTCAGCGACGTGGTGACGGAGAACTGGCTCCACCGCATCCGGCAGGTCAACGCCCGACGGTCGAGCTTCCCGGAAGAGTGGCGGAAGGTGACCACCGGCGCGGGGGCCGTGCGGTTCATGACGCAGCGGGAGGCGGAGGAGTTCAAGGAGGAACTGCTGGCCATGCTGGAGCGCTTCCGGGACCGCAACGACGACCCGCTCGCCCGCCCGGACGGGAGCATCCCGATGCAGCTGATCCACTTCATGCACCCGCTCGACGCCGTACGCCCCCCGGAGGGCTGAGCGGTGCGCGAACTGCTCGCCGACGCGAACATACGGCTGTCGATCGCCGGGAAGGTGCTGTCCACGCTCGGGGACAACGCCCTGTGGATCGCGCTCGGCATCTGGGTCAAGATGCTCACCGGCAGTTCGTCCGCGGCCGGCCTGTCCTTCTTCGCCTTCACCCTGGGCCTGGTGTGCGCGCCGCTCGGCGGTGTCCTGGTCGACCGCTACCGGCGACGGCCCACGCTCGTCGTCCTGAACCTGCTCGCGGCCGTGCTCGTCCTCCCGCTGCTGCTGGTGCGCGGCCGCGCGGACATCTGGGTGATCTACCTGGTGCTGTTCGGCTACGGGGTGATGTCGGGGTTCATCGGCGGCGCCCAGAACGCGCTCACCCGGACCATGGTCCCCGAGGAACTGCTCGGCAGCGCCAACGGCCTGCTGCAGACGCTGCTGCAAGGGCTTCGGCTGATCTCACCGCTGATCGGCGCCGGCGCGCTGGCCGCCTTCGGCGCGTCGCCGCTGGTGGTGGGCGACGCGGCCACCTTCGTGATCGCGGCGCTGCTGATGTGCGCGGTGCGGGTGCGCGAGGAGCGGCCGGCCCGGTCGACGCAGCGCCTGCGGTCACAGCTGACCGAGGGCGTACGGCACATCGCCGCCGTGCCGCTGCTGCGGCAGTTGGTGGGGGCGACGGCGCTCGCGGTCGTCGCGTTCGGGATGTCGGAGACGGTGGTCTTCGCCGTCGTGGAGGGCCTGCACCGGCCGCCGGCCTTCCTCGGAGTCCTGGACTCGGTCCAGGGGGCCGGGGCGGTCGCCGGCGGAGTGGTGGTCTCGCCGCTGATGCGGGGACGGGGCGAGCGCCCGGTGGTGGCGCTCGGACTGCTCGCCTCGGGGCTCGGCTTCCTGCTGACGGCCGTCCCGGCCGCGGCGGCGGTGCTGGCCGGTGTCCTGCTGATCGGTGTCGGCCTGCCGTGGATCATCGCCGGTCTGATGACGGCCCTTCAGCGCGGCACCCCGGCACGGTTGATGGGCCGGGTGAGCACCGCGGCCAGTGTCATCACCTCGGCGCCGCAGACCGTCGCCGTCGCGCTCGGCGCGGTGCTGCTGGCGGTGGTCGACTTCCGGATCCTGCTGCTGGCGATGACCGCGCTCCTGCTGCTCTCCGGCGCCTACCTGGCAACACGCCGCCGCTCCCCGGCCGGTGCCGTGGAACAGGACACCGCCGCGAGGCCGGAGGCCGCCACGCCACTCGCGCCGCCCGTCGAACCCGGGGAGGCGGCGGAGCCGGCCGCGGCGGGTTGAGCGCGGCGCACGGGGTGCCGTCCCCCCGCGTTCACCTGGCACGGATAAGGTGTCGGGCGACCCCGACGAAGGAGGATTCGAGTGGACCTCGGACTGGCCGGACGCGTCTATCTCGTCACCGGCGGCACCTCAGGACTCGGGCGGGCGACCGCCGAGGCGCTGGTCGCCGAGGGCGCGCGGGTCCTCGTCTCCTCGCGCAACGAGGAGAAGGTGGCCGCCACCGTCGAGGCCCTGGGCCCGAACGCCGCCGGCCTCGCGGTGGACAACGCCGCCCCCGACGCCCCCGAGCGGCTCACCAGTGCGGCGGTCGAGGCCTTCGGCCGCATCGACGGCGCGCTGATCAGCGTCGGCGGTCCGCCCGCCGGCAAGGTCACCAAGATCTCCGACGACGTGTGGCGGCACTCGTTCGAGAGCGTCTTCCTCGGCTCGGTGCGGCTCGCCAGGCATCTGGCCACGCTGCTCGACGTCGCCAACGGCCGTGAGGACGGCGGCGCGATCGCGTTCGTGCTGTCCAGCTCGGCCAAGGTCCCCATTCCCAACCTGTCGGTCTCCAACGGCCTGCGCGCCGGGCTCGCGATGCTCGCCAAGGACCTGGCCGACGAACTCGGACCGCAGGGCACCCGGGTGCTCAGCCTGCTCCCGGGACGCATCCTCACCGCCCGCACCCTGGACCTGGAAGGCGGCGACCCCGAGGCCCGCAAGCGCAGCGAGGCCACCATCCCCCTGCGCCGGCTCGGCCAGCCCGAGGAGTTCGGCCGCATGGCCGCCGTCCTGCTCTCCCCCAC
This sequence comes from uncultured Actinomycetota bacterium, assembly GCA_963737305.1. Taxonomy (GTDB): domain Bacteria; phylum Actinomycetota; class Actinomycetes; order Streptomycetales; family Streptomycetaceae; genus Streptantibioticus_C. Next base: position 399,164 of record CAVTRX010000001.1, read on the forward strand.
CGCCTCCTACGTCACGGGATCGGTCATCCCGCTGGACGGCGGGATGATCCGCGCCCTGTGACGCGCCCGACGCGCCCGCGGCGGTGACGCCGCGGGCGCGGGTCTGAACGACGGCCGGCCGAGAGCCGCGGTCGGAGCGCCTAGGATCGACGATCATGAGCGCCGACATCGAGATCGTCTCCGCAGCCGACGACGAACTGGTCGCTGCCTTCGGCCGTCTGCTGCCCCAACTGTCGGGCTCCGCCGCGCCGTTGGACCGCACCGCGCTGTCCCGGCTGATCGCCTCGGACGCCGTCACCATCCTGGTCGCCCGCTGCGAGGGGGCGATCGTCGGCACTCTCACGCTGGTGGTGTTCGAGCTCCCGACCGGGCTGCGGGCCAGGATCGAGGACGTGGTGGTCGACGACGCCGCACGGGGCCGGGGTGTCGGCGCCGCGCTCACCGAGGCGGCGCTCCGGCTGGCCGGGGAGGCCGGCGCGGGCACGGTCGACCTGACCTCGCGCCCGTCGCGGGTGGCGGCCAACCGGCTCTACGAGCGGATGGGCTTCGCCCCGCGCGAGACGACCGTCTACCGCTTCTCACCCCGCTGACGAGGCGACCGTGGACCGGACGCGGCGAGCGTCCGCTCCACGGTCGTCCGCGGCCGGGAATGCGCTACGTCCCGGAGCGCTCCGAGTCGTCGGGGATCACCAGTTCGGTCAGGGCGACGCCGACCTCACCGGAGACCGCGGCCAGCTCCGCGCCCAGCGGCTCGGCGGCGGGTACCGGCTGCTTGCGGCGCAGCCCACCGGTGAGCAGCGAGGAGACCGCGGCCACCACACAGGCCGCCGCCGCGAACCAGAAGGCGATCACCAGGCCCTTGTGGAAGGGCTCGGAGATCAGGTGCGGGAAGAACTCCTTGCTGGTGATGGCGGCGCCGTGGTCCGGCAGCGCGGCCAGATGCCCGGCGAGCAGTTGCTGGAACGGGTTGTAGCCCAGGAAGGCCGCGAACAGCACCGCGATCGGCGGGAGCTGGGCGATCTGGTGCGCCTCGGCCAGCGGGACGCCGTGCTGCACCAGACCGTTCTGCATGGTGTGCGGCAGGGTGTGGGACAGGCCGGCGACCATCAGGCTGAAGAAGATGCCGATGGACAGCACCATCGAGGAGTTCTGGAACGTCGCCGTCATTCCGGCGCCCGCGCCGCGCGACTCGGCCGGGATCGCGTTCATGATCTCCGCCCGGTTCGGTGAGGCGAACAGGCCGGAGCCCAGCCCGTTGATCACGATGAGCAGCGCGAAGACCCAGTAGCTGAAGTCGGTGGGCAGCGTCATCAACGCGAGGAAGCTCGCCGCGGTCAGCAGCGCCCCGCCCACCGTGAACGACCGGGCGCCGAACCGGTCCGACAGCCAGCCGGACAGCGGCGCGGACAGCAGGAAGCCGATGGTCAGCGGGATCATGTAGATGCCCGCCCACAGCGGCGTCTGCTCGAAGCTGTAGCCGTGCAGCGGCAGCCAGATGCCCTGGAGCCAGATGATCAGCATGAACTGCAGGCCGCCACGTCCCAGCGCGGTCAGCAGGCTCGCGATGTTGCCCGCGGTGAAGGCCCGCAGCCGGAACAGCGAGAGCCGGAAGAGCGGCTCGGCGACCCGCTTCTCGATGACCACGAACACCGCGAGCACCACGACACCGCCGATCAGCGCGGCGACCACCATGGGATTGCCCCAGCCCATCGTGCTGGTGCGGTACGGCTGGATGCCGTAGGTGATGCCGACCAGCACGGAGATCAGGCCGACGGCGAAGGTGACGTTGCCCCACCAGTCCATCCGGGCCTTGCGGCGCACACCGGTGTCGTGCAGCTTCAGATACGCCCAGATGGTGCCGAAGATGCCGAACGGCACCGAGACCAGGAAGATCATCTTCCAGTTGACCGGCGCCAGGACGCCGCCCAGGATCAGGCCCAGGAAGGATCCGGCGATGGCGGCGATGGAGTTGATGCCCAGCGCGGTCCCGCGCTGCTTCGCCGGGAAGGCGTCGGTGAGGATGGCGGTGGAGTTGGCGAACAGCAGCGCGCCGCCGATGCCCTGCACGACTCGCCAGCCGATCAGCCACATCGCGCCCGCGCTGCCGTGCAGCCAGGAGAGCGACAGCATGATCGAACACGCCGTGAAGACCGCGAAGCCCATGTTGTACATGCGCACCCGGCCGAACATGTCGCCCAGCCTGCCGAAGGTGACCACCAGCACCGCGGTGACCACCATGAAGCCCATCAGCATCCACAGCAGGTAGCTGGTGTTGGCCGGATCCAGCGGGTCGAGGTGGATGCCCCGGAAGATGTCCGGCAGCGCGATGAGCACGATCGACTGGTTGATCATCACCATCAGCACACCCAGGGTGGTGTTCGACAGTGCGATCCACTTGTAATGCCGCCCGGGCCCGGTCGCCGCTTCCGGCGACCCACCCGAAGCGGTGTCGGCTATAGCCACTTCTGCGTTTCCTGTCCCCTTCACGTCCCGCGCCTGGGCGCGAGGGAGGTTCGTTGGTTGTTGCAGCTAACTTTATCGCGCCCGCATGACAGTCGCGCACCGATAATCCGACCTCGGCGTTACCCGAGAGGAAACGGACGTTTCGAATCATCCCGCGATGCCCTCATAATGGATGAATGGTTCCCACTGGCCATCGAGGTAGGGGTGTGCCACTCGCGGCCGGCGGGGGCCCCGACGGGGGACCACGTCACCACGGTCGCGAGAGATGACTTTGGAACTCGTCACGCAGTCCGCCACGGGGGGCACCGGGCTGCCACGGACGCCCCGGGACCATGTCGTGGCCGCGACACTGCGGGACCTCATGGCCGCGCTGCGCCCGAGCACCTGCACCGCCTACCTGCTCAAGGAGCGGGAGCGGTGGCTGTCGGCTGCCATGACGGTCGAGACACCGCTGAGCTTCACCGTCAGCCCCGGAATGGCGGTCGACGACGAGCTGAACGCCACCTCCCGGGCGTTCTTCACCGACGAGCCGGTGAGCTTCGACTGGGCCGCGGTGCAGCGGCTGACCCGGCGCTCCCCCGCCGTCCTGCTGCACGTCCCGGTGCCGATGGTCGTGGTCTCCGTGCCGGTGTCCACCCCGCAGCGCCGGCTGGGTGTGCTGACCCTGCGATGGGAACTGCCGGGATCCGACGACCCCGACTGCCTGCGGAAGGTGGCGGACGCCGGGAAGTCGCTGGGCAAGCGGTTGCAGGACCTCGCAGGACAGGGAGAGTCCATGCTGGCCCCCGAGGTCCCGCTCTTCATCGACCGGGCGGATCCGGCCGAGCGGGACTCCACCTCGCGGCGGGCCGACGGGCCGCCGCCCTGCGGACACTCCACCTCGGGCACCAGTTTCCTCTACCAACTGCGCAGGCTGGCCGCCGAGCTCACCGGGACCGAGCACGTCCACGACGTGGTCGCCGCCGCGCAGACCCAGGTCGTCCGGCCCTTCGGCGGAAGGGCGCTGATGCTGTGCCTGGCCGAGTCCGGGCGGCTGCACGTGCTGGGCGCGGCCGGCTTCTCCCGGGAGGCGGTCAACCGGGTGGAGGGGACACCGCTGTCCCGCCGGACCCCGGAGACCGACACGGTGGCCCTGGTCCAGGTGATGAACTTCCGCAGTTCCGCGGCGCTGCGCGAGGAGTATCCGGACAGCGACGTCGACTCGGAGTACCAGGCGCGCTCCTTCCTGCCGCTGATCTCCAACGGCCGCGCGGTGGGCTGCTGCGTGCTGGAGTTCCCGGAGAACAATCCTCCGCTGACCGCGGCGGAGACCGCGGTCCTGGTGTTGATGCTGGAGGAGGTGGGCCAGTCCCTGGAGCGGACCCGCTCGCACGAGATCGAGCAGGCGCTCACCCGGACCGTGCAGCGCAGCCTGCTGCCGCGCAGTCTGCCCCACCTCACCGAGGCGGACGCCACCGCGCGCTATCTGCCGGCCGCCGAGGAGACCCAGGTGGGCGGCGACTGGTACGACGTCATCCCGCTGCCGAACGGCGGTGCCGGGCTGGTGATCGGCGACGTGGAGGGCCACGCGTTGGAGGCGGCGGGCATCATGGGGCAGTTGCGCAGCGCCGTGCGGGCCTACGCGGCCGAGGGGCATGACCCGGCCAGTGTGCTGGAGCGCAGCAACCGCCTGTTCTCCGGGCTGGATTCCGACCGCTACGCCACCTGCTGCTGCATGTGGGTCGACCTCGCCACGGGCACCGCGGTCGCGGCCACCGCCGGACACCACGGCCCGCTGGTCAGTGACGCGCGCGGCCGGACCAGGCGGATGGAGATCCCCGTCGGCCCGCCGCTGGGGGTCGCGCCGCTGTCGGTGTACCGCAACGGCGACGTGACGCTGGCCCCCGGCTCCATGGTCACCCTCTTCACCGACGGCATGCTCGACTCCCGGCGGCTGGGTGCGGGCCCGGCGGTGAACCGGCTGGCCGGGCTGCTGTCCGGGGAGCACAGCGGGAACCTGGAGGTGCTCGCCGACCGGCTGGTCGACGGGAGCCGCCCGGAGCGGGTGCTCGACGACGCGGCGCTGCTGCTGGTGCGCTACGACGGGCCGCAGGCCGACGGCCGGCCACGAGTGGCCCGCGTCTCGGTCTCCCGTCACGACCTCCAGGGGGTGGCCCGGGTGCGGCGGTTCCTGGACGACCTGCTGGGCGAGTGGCATCTGGAGCCGCTGCGCGACGACCTGGACCTGCTGGCCACCGAGGTGGTCACCAACGCGCTGATCCACGCCCACAGCGAGGTGGAGGTGCGGCTGCGCGAGTACCCGGACCGGATCCGGGTCGAGGTGCGCGACAGCGATCCGCACCCGCCGGTACCGGCGGCGATCCTCACCGCCGACGCGGCCGACAACCAGGCCGCCGAGTCGGGGCGCGGCCTGCTGATCGTCGAGGTGCTGGCCGCCGCGTGGGGCAGTTCACCTGCCGGTCGCGGGAAGACCACCTGGTTCGACCTCAGTGTGCCGCCGGGGCTGGGACGCCGCCGGACGCAGGCGCCGGCACGGGGCTGACCCGCGATCGCTCGAGCGCACCTCACAGCCCGCGGCGCCGACCGGACCGGCCGCCGGTCCACGACAGGGTGTGCCGCTCCACCAGTGACCAGCCGAACAGCGCGCCCGCGTGGATGACGAAGCCGATGCCGATCAGCCAGGACTGCACGACGAGCACCGTGCCGATCGGCCCGTAGGACACCGCGCTGGAGGCGATCCACGGCGAGAAGACCCACATGGAGAAGAAGCGCAGCCCCACCAGGCCCGCGACGGTGGCCAGCGAGCCGGGCAGCAGCGCGCCGCGCCGCACCCGGCCGCACAGCAGGAAGCTCTGGAACCACCAGAAGAACAGGAAGCCGCCGACGACGGTGACCACCACCCGCGCCCCGGGTTCGAGGAAGGTGCCAGGGAAGATGCCACCGCTGTTGGCGGCGACCAGCAGGTAGCCGATCAGCACGGTCAAGGCGATCGCCCGCCGCCACGTGGCGTGCCAGGGGGCGGGCTCCAGGCCCCAGACACGCTCGTAGCCGACCTGGATCGACGCGATGAAGGTGACGCCGAAGACCGCCAGCGCCGCGAGGCTGAGGGCGGTCGTGGTGCCCAGCACCCTGGCGGGCGGGCTGAAGAGCACGTCGACGGCGTCGGCTGAGCGGCCGGACACCCCGAGTCCGGCCCGTATCCAGGTCACGAAGCCGTGCCGGCCGCCGCCGGAAGCCGCGGCCACCACGATCAGCAGCGGCACCAGGGTGACCAGGCCCAGCGCGGAGAACCCCAGCGCCCGGTGCATCAGCTCGATCTCCCGGCCGGTCTCCCACAGCCGCACGACCACCCGTACGATCCACGGCCGGTGACGCCGGCCGCCGTTCTCGGGCACCGGGCCCATGCGGACCTCCTCGGGGCGGGTCGGGCGGATCGCGGGCTCGGACAGGTCCAGGATGACGCACACTTCGGACAACCCACGGGATGCGACTCACAGGGTTTCCACACGATTGCCCCCTACCGTGCGCGCGCTGACAGCGGACCGCACAGCCGACGCGAGAGGGACGAAACGATGGACCAGGGGCCGGTACTGGCCGGACGGTACGCGCTGTCCGGTCTCCTCGGGCGCGGCGGGATGGCGGAGGTGCACCGGGCGCGCGACCTGCGGCTCGACCGTGACGTCGCGGTGAAGGTGCTGCGCACCGGGCAGGCCGCCGACGCCACCTTCCGCGGCCGCTTCCGCCGGGAGGCCCTGGCGGTGGCCTCGCTCAACCACCCCCGGATCGTCGCGGTCTTCGACGCGGGCGAGGCGGTGGTGGACGGGGTGGAGCTGCCGTTCATCGTCATGCAGTACGTCGAGGGCCGCACGCTCGCCGACCTGGTGCGCGACGGTTCGGGGCTGCCGGCCGCCGAGGCGCTGGAGATGACCGCGCAGGTGCTCGACGCGCTGGAGCACGCGCACGCGGGCGGCATCGTGCACCGCGACATCAAGCCCGCCAACGTGATGGTGGCGGAGCACGACGGGGTCAAGGTGATGGACTTCGGCATCGCCCGGGCCGCCGGAGTGGACGGTGTGACGCTGACCGGGACGGCGATGGTCGTGGGCACGGCGGAGTACCTCTCGCCCGAGCAGGCGCGCGGCAGGGATGTCGACGCCCGCAGCGACCTGTACTCCACGGGGTGCCTGCTGTACGAACTGCTCACCGGCAGGCCGCCGTTCACCGGGGGCTCGGCGCTGTCGGTGGCCTGGAAGCACGTGCAGGAGGAACCGCTGCCGCCCTCCGCCCACCTGCCCGGTCTGCCGGCCGGTTGCGACGCGGTGGTGCTCAGGGCGCTGAGCAAGGAGCGCGAGGACCGCTACCAGGACGCGGCCGCGATGCGCGCCGCCGTCCGGACCGCGCTGACCGCTCCCGAGGCTCCCACGGAGTCCCGGCCGCTCGGGGTGCCGGCAGGTCCCGCCGTCGAGTCGCCCGCCGCACCCCGCCGCCGTGGCCGCGTCCGCGCCCGCCGGGCCGCGGTGGTGGCCGCGGTGGTCGTCGTGGCCGCAGCGCTCGCCGGCGTGCACCTCGTCCGCTCCCAGCACTCCGGGGGCACGCCGTCCGCCCTCGTGGTGGCCCCCGATCTGCGCGGCGAGAGCGTGCCGCAGGCCAGGAGGAGCGCCCAGGACGCGCATCTGCGGGTGGGCGGCATGCGGGTGGGCGGTTGTGCCCCGGTGCGCTCCGAGCGGCGGGTGTGCGAGCAGGAACCCGCCCCGGGAACCAGGATCGCCGCGGGCACCGGGATCAGCCTGCGGATCTCCCCCCGGGGTTCGCGGGCTCGTTGACGCCGCCTCACCCGGCGGATCGGCCGAGTGGTTCGCCGCCGCGGCGGCCGGGCGATGGAGGTTAACGGAGGGTTCCTGACGCGTTCACCCCTCCAGTGCGGTGCGTTCTCGATCGCCTGCGGAGACTCCCCGCAGACGTTCGGGTGCGCATCGGACCAGTCAGGAGACCGCCCTGCCATGACCTCCATCAACCGTCGCAGATTCATGCAGTTGACCGGTGGAACCGCTGCCGCCACCATGCTCTCGGCCAGCATCGCCCGCGCGGCCTCGATCCCGGCCGACCGCCGGACCGGCTCACTGCGGGACGTGGAGCACATCGTCGTCCTGATGCAGGAGAACCGGTCCTTCGACCACTACTTCGGCACCCTGCGCGGGGTGCGCGGTTTCGGCGACCCGCGGCCGGTGAACCTGCCGAACGGCAAGCCGGTCTGGTACCAGTCCGACGGCACCAGGGACATCGCGCCCTTCCACCCGGACGCCCCGGACCTGGGGCTGCGATTCCTCCAGGACCTGGACCACAGCTGGGACGGCACGCACTCCGCGGTCAACGGCGGCCGGTACGACAACTGGATCCCGGCGAAGACGGCCACCACGATGGCGTACCTGACCCGCGAGGACATCCCGTTCCACTACGCGCTGGCCGACGCCTTCACCGTCTGCGACTCCTACCACTGCTCGCTGCTGGGCCCCACGGACCCGAACCGCTACTACATGTGGACCGGTTGGGTCGGCAACGACGGCTCCGGCGGCGGCCCGGTCATCAGCAACGCCGAGGCGGGGTACTCCTGGACGACCTACCCGGAGCGCCTGGAGCGGGCGGGGGTCTCCTGGAAGATCTACCAGGACGTGGGCGACGGCCTGGACGCCGCGGGCGGCTGGGGCTGGATCCAGGACGCCTACCGGGGCAACTACGGCGACAACTCGCTGCTCTACTTCGACCAGTACCGCACCGCGGCTCCCGGCGACCCGCTGTACGACAAGGCGCGCACCGGCACGAACGCGAAGAACGGTGACGGGTTCTTCGACGTCCTGAAGGCCGACGTGCTCGGCGGCAAGCTCCCGCAGGTCTCCTGGATCGTCGCCCCCGAGGCCTTCACCGAGCACCCGAACTGGCCGGCCAACTACGGTGCCTGGTACATCTCGCAGGTCCTGGACGCGCTGACCGCCGACCCCGAGGTGTGGGGCAGGACCGCGCTGTTCATCACCTACGACGAGAACGACGGTTTCTTCGACCACGTCGTGCCGCCGTACGCGCCGACCTCCGCGGCGCAGGGTGCCTCGACAGCCGACACCTCGCTGGAGGTCTTCCACGCCTCGGCCGCCGACCCGGAGGCCACCGGCCCCTACGGACTGGGCCAGCGGGTGCCGATGCTGGTCGTCTCCCCGTGGAGCAAGGGCGGTTGGGTGTGCTCCGAGGTCTTCGACCACACCTCGATCGTGCGGTTCGTCGAGCGCCGGTTCGGGGTGCGTGAGCCGAACATCTCGCCCTGGCGCCGGGCGGTCTGCGGGGACCTCACCGCCGCCTTCGACTTCTCACGCACCGACCCGGGTGTGCCGCCGCTGCCGGACACCGACGGCTACCGGCCGCCGGACCACGACCGGCACCCCGACTACGTGCCCGCTCCCCCGGCCGATCCGCGGTTGCCCCAGCAGGAGCGCGGTCTGCGGCCCGCCCGTCCGCTGCCCTACGACCTGGCGGCTGACGGCCGGGTCTCCTCGGCGGACGGCACCTTGTCGGTGGAGTTCGCCGCCCACGGCCTCGCCGGCGCCAACTTCCACGTGCGCGCCGGGCGGCAGGGGCCGTGGACGTACACCGTGGAGGCCGGCCGGCGGCTGACGGGCACCTTCGCCGCCGGTGCGGCGGGCAAGGGCGGCTACGGGTTCTCGGTGCACGGCCCGAACGGCTTCCTGCGGGAGTTCGCCGGCAGCGTGGCCGAGGCGGGCGCCGAGGTCAGCGCGCGTCACGAGGCCGCGAGCGGGCGGGTCCGCCTGGTGCTGGCCAACGACGGTGCGCGGCCGGTGCGGTTCACCGTCAAGGACGGCTACGGCCACGAGCACCCCGTGACCTACCGGGTCAGGCCCGGCGACCGGGTCACGCACACCGCGGACCCGGCCCGCGGCAACGGCTGGTACGACCTGGCGGTCACCTCCGACCAGGACGGCGGCTTCCTGCGCCGGCTGGCCGGCCATGTCGAGACCGGCCGGCCCGCCACCAGCGACCCGGCCACCGCCACTGGCTGACCCACGAACCGGGGTGTCCGCGCTTTCCTGCGGCGCGGGCACCCCTTCACGCGGCTCGGGCCCCGGCCAGCGCGGCCTCGATCCCGGCCGCCCACATCAGCAGCCGCTCGTCGGCGTGCCGTCGGCCGACGCACTGCAGGCCCAGCGGCAGGCCGTCCGGCGCCCGGCCGGCGGGCAGGGTCACCGCGGGCAGTCCCCCGCCGCTCCACGGCAGGCTCATCACCGAGTCACCCGTGCTCTCCAGCCCCCGCGGCGCCGGTCCTGTCGCCGCCGGGGTGATCCAGGCGTCGATGCCCTCGGCGGCCATGTCCGCGTCCAACCGGTCGCGGAAAACGCCCAGTTCCCGCAGGCCCAGCGCGTACTCGTGCGGGCCGACGGCGTGCCCCTGCCGGATCGCCCGCGCGGTCTGCGGGCGGTAGAGCGGGCCGAACCGGGGGAACCAGCGGGCATGGGTGCGGGCGACCTCGTAGCGGTTGACGGCGAGGAAGTGCGCGGAGAGCCGCTGGAGATCGCCCAGGTAGGGCACCTCGCGCACGGTGTGGCCGGCCTCCCGCAACAGGTTCACCTGGGCGTCGAAGGCGTCGAGCGCCACGGCGTCGGCCCGCCGCAGGTACGGCCCGGAGGGAATCGCCAGCACGGGCAGGCCGGGGGCGCTCCGCCCGGGCTGCGGTCGCCAGCCGTCGCACAGCACGGCGGCGGCCAGTGCCGCGCCCGCGGCATCGGTGGTGAAGGTGCCGACGGTGTCCAGACCGGGCACGTTGGGGATCACCCCGTCGACCGGGATACGCCCGTAGGTGGGCCGGAAGCCGACGACGCCGCAGTAGGCGGCCGGGCGGATCACCGAGCCGACGGTCTGCGTCCCGATGGCCAGCGGCACCATGCCCGCCGCCACCGCCGCCGCCGAACCGCTGCTCGACCCGCCCGGGGTGTGGCCGAGATGGTGCGGGTTGCGGGTCGGCCCCGGCGCGGTGACGGCGAACTCCGCGGTCACCGTCTTGCCCGCGACGAGCGCGCCGGCCTGCTGCAGCCGATCCACCACACCGGCCTGGGCGCCGGCCAGGATCGTCGGCGGCAGGGAGGATCCGGCGCGGGTCGGCAGCCCGTCGACGTGGATGATGTCCTTGATCCCGACCGGCACCCCGTACAGTGCGGGCCGGTCCGCCGGGTCGGGCCAGCGCTCCAGGACCCGCCCCGCCTGAGCGCGCAGCCGGTCACGGCGGCCGGGCTCGGGCAGGAACGCCAGGACGCTCCCGTCGCTCTCCTCGATCCGGTCGCAGACCGCCTCGGCGATCGCGACGACGTCCGCTTCCGCGACGCCGAGTGCCGAAACGTCCCCGCCGGGTGATCCGTGCCGAACAATGCCGTCCATGGACAGCGAGGCTACAAGCGGCCGGGCCCGCGCGCCGGGAACCCCGGTCAGTGCGAGTAGACCTGGAAGGTCACCGCGGGTCGGCCGCCGAAGCGCTCGCCGGCCGAGTTCAGCATGCCGGTGACGGTCTCCCGCGCGTAGTGCGCCGGATCCTCCGGTACGCCGAGGCCGGTGATGTAGGCGCGGTGCTCCGCGAGCGAGGCGATGGCCCGCTCCACCCCGTCCGCGACGGCCACCGCGTGGGTGGGGAAGGGTGATCCGGCCACCGCGGTCCAGCGCACGCCGTGCCACGGCTCCAAGCCGTCCGCATCGGCGAGTTCGGGGAGGATCCAGCGGTTGCCCGCGTCCCCGGCGGCGTCCAGCACCGCACGGCCGACGATCCGATGGTCGGGGGTGTTCCAGGAGGTGCCGCCCCAGGTGTCGTGGTGATTGATCGTCAACAGTAGTTCGGGCCGGTGGCGGCGGATGGCGGCCGCCAGGTCACGGCGCAGGCCGCGGCCGCCCTCGATCATCCCGTCGGGGTGGTCGAGGAACTCCACCTCGCCCACGCCCACCACCGCCGCGCTCGCCCGCTGCTCGGCGGTGCGGATCCGCGCGCACTCGGCGGGTGCCAGCCCGTCGATCCCCGCCTCGCCACGGGTGACCAGCACATAGCGGACGTCCCGGCCGGCCGCGGTCCATACGGCGATCGCGGCGGCGGCCCCGTACTCCAGGTCGTCGGGGTGGGCGACGATCGCCAGTGCGCGGCTCCAGTCGTCGGGCATCGGCGCGAGCGGGGAGACGTCGGTCATCGTGACTCCGCGGTGGTGGGCGGGCGGTGGACCGGCAGGGATGCCGGACTCCAGCCTGCCCGAGGGCCGGGGGTGAGGCGACTTCGGCTCACACACTCAGGGTGTGTTCAATATTCGAAGACACGGAGAAAATAGAGCGCTCTCATGCGTAAGGTATTGACGTTGACAGGTGCATGACGCCATGGTGCGAAGGGCCAGTCCCCCCACCACCGTCTGGAGGAACGCATGCCTCCCCTGTTCTCGGCCACCCCACCCGGAGCACGTTCGTCGACGCGCGGCCGCGCGGCCCGGCGCGGCACGCTGGGCGTGCTCGCCGCCGCCGCGGCGCTCGTCGGCACCTGTTTCACCTCACCAGGAGCGGCGCAGGCCTCCGTTCCTCCGCCGCCGTCCGGCTGGACCCAGGTCTGGTCGGACGACTTCGACGGCGCCGCCGGCACCTCACCGTCGTCGGGCAACTGGAAGTTCGACCTCGGCACCGGATTCGGCACCGGCGAGATCGAGACGATGACGAACAGCACGTCCAACGTCGCGCTGGACGGCAGCGGCGACCTGAAGATCACCCCACTGCGGGACGGCTCGGGCAACTGGACGTCCGGCCGCATCGAAACGGTGCGCGACGACTTCCAGCCGCCGGCCGGCGGCAAGCTGCGCGTCGAGAGCCGCATCCAGCTGCCGAACGTCACCGGCGCGGCGGCGGCCGGCTACTGGCCCGCCTTCTGGGCGCTGGGCACCCCGCTGCGTTCCGGCGGCACCTGGCCGAGCGTCGGCGAGTTCGACGTCCTGGAGGACGTCAACGGCCAGAACCTGTCGTACGGCACGCTGCACTGCGGGGTCTCCCCGGGCGGGCCGTGCAACGAGAGCAGCGGTCTCGGCGGCCGGACCGCCTGCCCGGGCAGCCCGTGCCCGGGCAACTGGCACACCTACTCCTTCGAGTGGGACCGCAGCGTCTCCCCCCAGCAGCTGCGGTGGTACGTCGACGGCCAGCAGTACTGGTCCGTCAACTCCTCGCAGCTGGATGCCACGACCTGGAACAACGCCACCAACCACGGCATCTTCATCATCTACGACCTGGCGATGGGCGGCGGCTTCCCCAACGGCGTGGCCGGCACCACCACCCCCACCTCCGCCACTCAGCCCGGCGTGCCGATGCTGATCGACTACACCTCGGTGCTCAGCAGCGGCTGACGGGCCGACCGGGCCGTCGTCCCGCGACGGCGGCCCCTGGTCCGGGAGCGGGCGTCGCGGCGACTCAGCGCCGCGCCGCCCGCTCCCCGGTGACCACGGGTCAGAACCTAGGCCGCGCGCCCCCGGCGGCCGGGCAGGCCGATCAGCACGACCGCGGTGGTGAGCACGGCGATGCCGGCCATCACCAGCCAGGCGCGCCGGTAGCTGTCCAGGGCGTGCAGGCTGTGACCGGCGAGCAGGGCGATGAAGACGGCCACCCCGATGGCGCTGCCGACCTGCCGTGCCATGTTGAGCGTGGCGCTCGCCGTGCCGGTCCGCTCATGCGGCAGGGAGCCGGCCGCGGCGAACAGCGGTGCCTGGAGGAGTCCGGCCGACACCCCGCCGATGATCGCGGCGGGCAGGTAGCCGACCAGGTAGTCGGGGGTCGAGGAGGCGAGGAAGAACCACCACAGGGCGGACAGCACGAAGACCGAACCGCCGATGGCGGCGGGCACCCGCCGGCCGAGCCGGTTGGAGAGCCGGCCGCTGGCGACCGCGAAGAAGGCGGCGGCGATCGGGCCGGGCGCCAGGGCGAGCCCGGCGCGTACGGGGCTGTACCCCCACTGTTCCTGGAGGAACTGCACGGAGATCAGCAGCCAGCCGGCGAAGTTGACGAAGAAGACCAGCAGTCCCAGGACCGAGGCGGTGAAGTCGCGGTAGCGGAACAGCGCGGGCTCGATGACCGCGTGCGGCACGCCGAGGATCCGCCACACGGAGACCGCCGCCCCGACGGCGAACCCGCCGATGAGCGCCAGTTCCCCGCCGCTCCCCCAGCCCCAGGCCGGGCCCTGCACGGTGGCCAGCGCGAGCATGGCGACGGTGTAGAGCACCGCGACCACCGAGACGAGGTCGGGCAGCCGCTGTCCGACGACGGAACGCACCTCGGGCAGTACCGCCAGCCCCCCGATCACGATCGCGACCCCGATGGGCACGTTCACCAGGTAGATCCAGCGCCAGTCGACGGTGATGAGCAGACCGCCGATCGTCGGCCCGGACGCGCCGGCGACCGCGCCGACCGCCGCCCAGGTGCCGACCACCTTGTTGTGCCGGTGCTTGGGGAAACTCGGCAGCAGCAGTCCGAGCGAGGTCGGTACCACCATCGCGGCGCCGAGTGCCTGGATGGCCCGCCCGGCTATCAGGACGCCGAGGGTGGGCGAGAGCGCGCACAGCACCGAGGCCAGGGTGAACACGACGGTGCCGGCCAGCAGGACCCGGCGCCTTCCGACGTGGTCGGCCAGCCGTCCGGCGGGCACCAGGAGCGCCGCGAACACGATGGTGTAGGCGTTCAGGACCCACGACAGGCCGGCCAGCCGGGCACCGTGGAAGGCACCGGCCATGGCGGGCAGGCTCACGTTGACGATGAACAGGTCCAGTTGGGCCATGAAGACCACCGCGCACAGCACCGCCAGGATCCCCCACCGGCGGGTGGTGCCGGTCTCGGGCCGCGGCACGGCGACCGCGGCGGTCCCGGCCTGTTTCTCCTCGATCATGACGGCGCTCCTCATCGGCCTTCGGCGACCTTGCTTCGTTCGTTCACTGAACCAACGCGACCCTAGCACGTCTGGTTCATTCATCGAACCAACGCGCGTTATGCTGAGGGCATGGCACTTCCGCGTGACTACACAAACCAGGTGTGCTCGGTGGCCAGGGCGCTGGAGATCGTGGGCGAGCGCTGGACCCTGCTGATCGTCCGGGACGCCTTCTACGGCGTGCGGCGCTTCAGCGACTTCCGCTCCCACCTCGGGATCCCCCGGGCGGTGCTCTCCGAGCGCCTGGCGTCACTGGTCGGCGAGGGCATCATGGACCGGGTGCCCGGCTCCGGCGGACACGACGAGTACCAGCTGACCACCAAGGGAGTGGGGCTGCGGGCGGCGCTGCGGGCGCTGAGCGGTTGGGGCGACAGCCACTACGCGCCCAACGGCCCGGCCAGGGAGTTCTTCCACGCCGAATGCGGCGGACGGCTGGACCCGACCGACCGGTGCGCCGTCTGCGAGCGCCAGGTCCCGGCGAGGGACATCATCACCTCTCCGGGACCGGGCTGGAAGTTCGACGGCACCCCCGTGGACCCGGTCACCAAGGCGCTGGACGGGCCGCATCGGCTGCTCACCGCGCTGGACACCACCGGCGGCGACCGCTCGGCCCGCCGGAGCGGCTGATCAGCGCCGGGGCGCGCACAGTTCGGCCAGCAGGTCGGGACCGCTCCAGGTGCGGGCCTGCCCGGGCCCCGCTGCCTCCATCAGCCGGATCAGTGTGACCAGCCGGGAGTTGGCGGGGGCCGGCAGGCCGTGCCGGGCGGCGAGGGCGACGACCTCGCCCTGGAGGCTGTCGATCTCGGTGGGCCGGCCGCGCTGCAGGTCCTCCCAGGTGGAGGAACGCGCGTGCTCGTCGATGCGCAGGGTGGCCGCCGCCAGTCGGCGGAAGAGGGCGTCGGGCAGCCGCAGGACGTAGGGGGTCATGGCGGGCGGCAGCGGACCGAGCCTCGCGGGCCGCACGCCCGCCGCGGCGAAGGCCGCCAGCGCCTCGGCCTGGCACAACGCCAGACAGGCGCGGTAGGCGCGCCGGCCCAACTCCTCGCGCAGCGGCAGCCCGGACAACGCGTTGACGGCGTTGTTGAGGTTCATCAGCAGCTTGCCGTGCTGGACCTCGCGCATGTCACCGCGCGGCCGTATCGACAGGCCCGCCGCGCTCAGCGCCGCCACCAGCGGCGCCGCCCGCTCGCTGTCGTCGACCATCAACGCGCCGCCGGTGCCCTGGTGGAACTCCCCGGGCCCGGTCCCCACCACGTTGTAGGGCACCATCCCGGTGAGCACGGTGTGCCGTACCAGGTTGGTGGCGATCACGGCCGGATTGCGCAGGCCGTTCTGGAAGCTGACGACGACGGCGTCCGGATCGAGGTGCGCCGCCATCTCGCGGGCCGCCGCCGCGGTGCCCGCCGACTTCACGGTGACCAGGACGAAGTCGGCACCGGCCACCGCCTCCGGGGTGGTCGCCAGCCGCAGTTCGCCCGGCTCCACCCGTTGCGCGGGACGGCCGCCGCCGGTCAGTGTCAGCCCGGCGCCGCGCAGCGTCTCCATGGCCGCCGGCCGGCCGATCAGCGTCACGTCGGCGACCCGGGCGAGGCTGCCGCCCAGATGGCAGCCGATGCTCCCGGCACCGAAGACGGCTATGCGCGGGCGGGACCGGCGAGCGGTGCGGTGCTCGGGCGAGGTCATCGGACGTCGGCCTCCAGGTGCGTACGGACGCGGGGGCTCGAATTCTCCCGGTCCACTCAAGGCGGCACCGCGCCGGGGTACCGACCGGCCGGACACCCGTTCTTCAAGTCTTCGCCAGATCTTCGCACCGCGGAGTTGACTGGGACGCCCGCGACGGCTCTGATCAGCCTCGAAATGGTGTCCGACGGGCCCCAACAGGCCCACCGGTTGCCTCCGTCGCCATCCCCGTGAGGATTCATGGAGAACAACAAGCGTGCCCGGTCCCGGACTTCGGGCACCGGGAGCGCGATTACGCCCCGCCGTGCCGCGCGTTCCCGCACCCTGCTGACCGCCGTGGCCGTGCTGGCCGTCGTCGCCCCGGTCGGGCTCACCGACCCGGCGCAGGCCGCGAGCCCCGCGTCGGCCGCCGGCGCGGTCACCGCGCAGTGGACCACCCGCACCGTCGCCCCCGGCGTCCAGGTGCGCACCGGGACCCTGCGGCGGGCTGGCGCGGCGCCGTCCTGGACGGTCACCGTGCAGGACCCGGGCACCGGCCGGCTCTCGGGCGCGGCCACCTGGGCCGAGGTCGGCCCGGCGAACTGGGCAGAGGAGACCGCCGCGAAGCTGCGGGCCGCCGGGTTCTCCCCGCGCGAGGAGACCGTGCGGTGGCCGCACTACACCGACACCCCGCACGGCACGATGGGCGTGCGGGTACGCCTCGGCTCCTACGCCACCCAGGCCGAGGCGCAGGCCGCCGCGGCGCCGCTGACCGCGGCCGGGTTCCACGCGGTGGCCGAGTGGACCGGCTACGACATCGAGCAGCCGGCCGACGTGGAGAACATCCATGTCGCGGTCATCGACCCGCACACCTTCACCGGCAGCGTGCGGGGCTCCCACGACGGCGACGTGGCCCAGCGCGAGACCACCTCGTCGGTGGCCAGCAAGCTCGGCTCCCTGGTGGCCGTCAACGGCGGGTTCTTCGTCACCTCCGACAGCGACGGCGTGCAGGGCACCCAGTCGGGCCTGGGCGCCTACGACGGGCGGCTGGAGTCGATGTCGGCCGGCTCGCGTGCCTCGCTGGTGCTGGCCGACGGCGGACGGCACGTGCGGATCGCCGACCTGTCCAGCAGCGCCACCGCCCGCGCGGGCGGCTCGGCCTTCTCCGTGCAGGGCGTCAACCGGGTGCCCGGCACGGTCCGCGACTGCGGGCGGCCGGGCGCCGTCCCGAGCGTGCTCCCCTGGCAGGACGTGACCTGTCACGAGAGCGACGACCTGGTGCTGTTCACCCCCGCGTTCGCCGCCGATCTGCCCACCGGCCCGGGTACCCAGGTGGTCCTGGACAAGGCGGGCCGGGTGGTCTCCGCGGGCGCTCGCGGCGGCGCGGTTCCGGCGGACGGCACGGTGCTCCAGGGCATCGGTTCCGCGGCGGACTGGCTGACCGCGCACGCGCGGGTCGGCGAGCGGGTCGCGGTCGACGAGCAGGTCCAGGACGCGGCCGGCCACCGGGTCCCGCTGGGCGCCGGGGACAGCATCGTCAGCGCCGCGCCGATGCTGGTGCGCGACGGGCGGGTGAGCGTCGACGCCGCCACCGAGGGCACGGTCGACCCGGCGGACCTGTCGTTCGGCTACGCATGGGCGAACAGCCGTCAGCCGCGCACCATGGCCGGCATCGACGCCAGGGGCCGGCTGCTGCTGGTCACCGTGGACGGCCGCGCCACCGGTGGCAGCGAGGGCTTCACCCTGGAGGAGGCCGCCGACTTCATGCGCTCGCTGGGCGCGGTGCAGGCGCTCAACCTCGACGGCGGCGGCTCCACGGCGATGGCGGTCGACGGCGTCCTGGTCAACCGCACCTCCGACTCCACCGGGGAGCGCGCGGTGGGTGACACGGTCGAGGTACTGCCCACGGGCAGCCACTGACACCGGACTGAGGCTGGTTCCGTGGCCGGCGGGGATGTGTCCGCCGGCCACGGGCGTCTTGCGCGAGCCCGTCGAGGGGCTGGGCCGGGCTAGGCCGATTTGAACGGGTCGTGTCCCAGGGTCATCAGCTCACCCCGCCGTGTGGCGTCGTCCTCGCCGGGCCGATCCCGCTCGTCACCGACGGTGTCGACGACCTGGTACATCGTCGTCACGTCCTCGTCGGTCAGGTCGATCCGGCGCTTGTGCAAGATGGCGAGCACTCGCTCGCCGCCGTGCGGGTCGGCGCCGTCCGGCAGGGCGCTGAGCCAGGCGCTCAGCTCCATCGACGTCATGTTCACCACGCTGTGGAACTCCTCCCACAGCGCGTCGAGTTCCAACGCCGTGATGTCGGCGGGCGTGTCTGCCATGGGCTGCTGCCTCCCGGGAGGTACCGGCGACGGTGGCTCCGCTTCGGCGCTGCGCCTGCCCGTCGCCACGGCCGGTAAACACGCGCTCGGCGGGTGGATACGTCACATAAGGGGTAGATCGCCATCATGGCGATGATTCCGCGGGTTTCGGAGTCGTACTGGATGCAGACCGCCGACTCCGCACCGCACCCCGCCCTCGACCGCGACCTGCGGGCCGACACGGTGGTGGTCGGCGCCGGAATGGCCGGGCTGTCCACCGCGTGGGAGCTGGCGAGACTCGGCCGCGCGGTGGTGCTGCTCGACGCGGGACGGGTGGCCGCCGGGGCGACCGGGCGCACCACGGCCAAGCTCACCGTCCAGCACTCGTTGGTCTACGCCCGGCTGCGCGCCGACTTCGGCCCCGAGGCGGCCGAGTTGTACGCCGCCTCGCAGGCGGACGCCGTCGAGCACGTGGTCGCCACGGCGGCGGAACTGGGCATCGACTGCGACATCGAGCGCCGCCCCGCCCTCACCTACGCCTCCGGGCCCGGCCGGGACGACGCCTTCCGGGCCGAGGTGGACGCCGCCCGGCAGGCCGGGGTGGACGCGGAGTTCGTCGCCGCCGGCGCGCCGACCGGGCTGCCGTTCCCCACCGGAGCCGCGATCCGGGTCGGCGGACAGGTGCAGTTCCACCCGCGGCGCTACCTGCTGGGGCTCGCCGAGGACTTCCTGCGGCACGGCGGCCTGATCTTCGAGCGCACCCGGGTGACCGGTCTGCGGGAGGGCCGCCCGCCCCGGGTGACCACCGCCTCCGGCCACACCGTGACGGCGGCGGACGTCGTCCTGGCCACCCACTACCCGGCCTTCGACCGGTCGCTGGCGTTCACCAGGCTCACCCCGCTGCGCGAGATGGTCGTCGCCGCGCCGGTCCCGCGGGCCGGCGCGCCGCCGGGGATGTACCTCACCCCGGACGACGGCACCCGGTCGGTGCGCAGCGCCCCGCTCGACGAGGAGCACCGGCTGCTGGTGGTCGCCGGGGAGAAGGCCACCCCGGGCGAGGCCGGGGCCATCGCACGGTTCGGGCGGCTCGCCGCCTGGGCCCGCGAGCACTTCGAGGTGGCGGAGTTCACCCACCACTGGGCCACCCAGGACAACTGGACGACGGACGGGATCCCGTACGTGGGCCTGTTCCACCCCGGCACCGGCCATGTCTTCGTGGCCACCGGATTCTGCGGCTGGGGGCTGAGCGGCGGCGCGATGGCCGGTCGGCTGCTTGCGGACCTGGTCAACGACGAGAAGCCGGAGTGGGCCGGGCTGTACGACCCGCGGCGGGTCCATCCGACCACGGAGGCGGCCGCCTTCACCCGGGCCAACCTCGCCACCGCCCGGCACTTCGTCACCGACCGGCTGCACGCGGCGCACGCCGCCGACAGCGTGGCCGCGATCGATCCGGGCGGGGGCGCGGTGGTACGGCTCAAGGGCCGGCCGTGCGCGGTGCACCGGGACGACGACGGCGCCCTGCACGCGGTGTCCGCGGTCTGCACCCACCTGGGGTGCCTGGTGGCGTACAACGACGCGGAGCGCAGTTGGGACTGCCCCTGCCACGGCTCCCGCTTCGGGACCGACGGCGCCGTCCTGCACGGCCCGGCCGTCACACCGCTGGAGCGCCGTGCTGCCGGGCCCGGCTGACCGGCCGGTGTGGATCCGGCCGCCGGGGGCGTCCCCGGCGGCCGGATCCACACTCGCGCCGGGGCTCAGCCGACGGTCAGCGTCACGCTCCCGGTGACGCCGCCGCTGCTGACCGACACGGTGGCGCTGCCCGCCCGGTGCGCGGTGACCACGCCGGTGACCGGGTTGACGGAGAGCACGCCGGTGTCGTCGCAGGACCACAGGTGGGAGGCCGGGTCGGCGATCGGTATGGCTCCGCCGCCGACCTCGGCGCCGGTGGCACTCAGCGTCTCCTTGCCGCCGGGGGCCAACTCGGTCTGCGGCGCGGTGACCCGGACGTCGGAGAGCACGGGCTCGACCGAGAACTGGAGCTGTCCGCCCGCGGAGACGTGCAGCAGGCCGAAGTGGGTGAAGCCGCCCTGTCCGGCCGGCGCCTGCGGGGCCGTCCCCAGGTCACCGAAGGTGAACTGCGGGATGCCGCCCTGGCCCGCGGTCACGCTCGCCCCGGTGGGATCCAGCAGTTGCTCGGCGAACCCGCCCGCGTGCCCGTAGACCATGACGACGTGCTGTCCGGGGTGCGACTGCTGGTACCTCTGCACCAGGCGCAGGTACATCCGCGCCTCCCACCGGTCGGCGAACTGGCTGTCGCCGCCGTTCGGGTCGTAGGCGGGCAGGTGGGTGGCGACGATGACCGCGGAGGCGGTGGCCCGGGTCAGCTGGTCGACCAGCCACGGGTACTGCGATCCGGCCGGTGCCTGGTAGGGGTCCGAGGACTGCAGAGTGCCGTGCGCGCTGTCGGTCACGATCACCTGGGCCGACCCGGCGGTCCAGGAGTAGTGGGTGTCGCCGAAGACCTGGGCGAAGGCGCCGTTCTCCGGGTCCTTGCCGCCGGTGGTCTCCGCGTCCCCGGTCACGTCACGGCCGGGCACTCCGAGGGCGTCGATCGCCGACTTGGCGGCCAGCAGGTCCGCGCTCTTGCCGTCGGCGGCCATGTCGCCCAGGAACTGCGCCTGCGCGGGCCGCGCCTGGGCGCTCAGCGCCGGGAGCCGGTCGCGGACCGCGCCCATGACCGCGGCGCCCGCAGAACCGGGGTCGGCGGCGGTCAGTCCGGCGCCGCCCCCGGCGAGCACCGTTGCGCCGTCGGGGCCGAACCGGTCGGAGGTCTCCTCGTACCGCAGCCAGGAGGGGTTCTCGGGCAGGGCGGTGTACTGCCTGGTGGGCAGCGGGCGCGGGGAGTACAGCGCCGACAGGCCGCTGACGTCCAGCGAACCGGTGGTGGTCAGGCTCGGGCTGATGGCGAGGAAGTCCACGTAGCTGATGGTCAGCGGGAAGGTCAGCCCCGCCGGGAGCTGCGCGACCACGAACTGCCAGCCCTGCCAGGTGACATACGTCGGGTACAAGGTGGTGCGGACACCGTCCACGCCGAGGTAGGACTCGGCCAGCTCGATGCCCGTGGCGTCGCCCTTGACCCACAGGCCGATGCCGTTGGGGGTACGGCCACCGTCGCCCACCGGGGTCCGCAGGGTGGTCTGCGGGGACAGCACCAGCTGCTTGACCCCGGCGCCGGCCGGCATGGTGTAGTCCAGACGCAGCGAGCCCGAGGCGGTCGAGCCGGGCGGGACGGTGCCCGGGTCGCCGGTCAGCGTCGCGGGCTGTCCTGTGGTGTTGTTGCTGATCCGCCACTCGTCGGTGCCGCTCATCGGGTCGATGGCCTTGACGACGTTGCCGACCGCGACGGTCGCGGTGGCGCCGGCCCCGGCCACCGAGGCGGTCACCTTGGCCATACCGGCGTTGTGCGCGTCCGCGGTGAACAGGCCGTGGGCGTCGACCGTGCCCAGCGAGGGCTGGTCGGTGGACCAGTGTGCCGCCTCGGCGGGGATGTCGACCCGGGCGCCGTTCGGGGTGGATCCGGACAGGGTGAAGGTCTGGGTGGCGCCGTTGCCGAGGTCGGGTGCGGCCGGGGAGACGGTCAGCGCGCCGAGCCGGTCGACCACCTTGAGGGGCTGCGAGGAGATGGCGTGGCCGTCGCGGGCGATGATCCGTCCGGTGCCTGTGCGGTGCGGGGTGAGCCGGCCGCCGGACCAGGAGGCGAGCGAGGCGGGTTCGACACGTACCGCGGGCGTTCCTGCGGCCGGGTTGCCGAGCCGGTCGGTGGAGTACACCGGGGCCGGGACCGTTCCGCCCACCACCGTGGTCAGCCGGTGGCCGCCGTTGACGACGACCTTGGTGGCCGGGCCAGGCCCGGTGGCCGTGCTGTAGACGAACAGGCCGTCACCGACCGGGCGTTCGACATTGCCGGAGTCGGAGGGCGAGTTGGCCACCGAGACCTGGGAGTCGCCGGGCCGCCGGGTCACCATCTCGGTGGAGCCGCCGCCGTCGAACAGCTCCGCGGTGTACGCGCCGTGCGCGACCATGTAGCCCGCGACCTGGTCAGGGGTGACGCCGAACGCGGTGGCGGCCCCGGCGCGCCCGTCGAGGGTGACCAGGGTGGCGTGCTTGCCGTCCTGGCTGATCCCGATCGCCGTCTCCGGGTTGGTGCCGCCCGGTGGTGTGCCGGTCGGGTCGTGGTAGACCTGCCCGTCCTTCACCAAGGTCGTCACCCCGCTGATCAGCTGGGTGAGGTCGTCGTCCGGGGACAGCGCGGTGCGCAGCGCGACGGTGTCGCCCGGGTGCACGGTGTCCGCCAGCCACGCGCCGCCCGCCCCGGCGCCCAGCAGGCCGGTCTGGTCAGCGGCGAGCCGGTCCACCGAGGTCACCCCGGTGCGCACGCTGTCGACGGTGAACGCGCCGGCCGTGGCGGCGTGGCCGAGCACCAGGGTGCCCTTGGTCAGTCCTGAGGCGGCGCCGAAGTAGGGGGTGATCTCGGTGATCCCGCCGGTCGCCAGGTCGTTGACGGTGTTGACGGAGGTGAGCGGACGGGTGGCGGAGCCGTCGGTGATCGTGCCGCTGAAGGTCTCGGGCCCCATGACCATCGTGCCGTCCGGCTTGACGCCCAGTTGGGAGGCGAAGCCGGGCTTGGGGGTCTTCATCAGAACGCCGCCGCTGATGACCCCGCCCACCGGACGGCCGGTCGCGTGGATCTCGAAGTAGTCGCCGTTGACTCCGGCCACCGCGTGGGTGCGGCCGGCCATCGAGGAGACCGTCTCGTCGGCCGGGTAGGTGACGGTGTCACCGGCCTGGAGGACGCCGAGCCGGACGTTGGGGTCGGCCAGGTCGACGTCGAGCACCTGGGTGTGCTGGCGGCCGCCCACGGTGTCGTAGGTCTCGGAGTAGTGCTTGACCCCGTGGGTGACGGTGTCGGCCGGGGTGCGGCTGAAGTCCACGACCTGCGGCCAGCCGGGCGGGGTCGACGGCAGCCAGGACGCGTCCGGCGCCACAGCGGCCGGGGCGCCGGCCGGCCGGGCGTGCGCGGAGGCCGGGGCTCCCGCCGCACCGCCCGCTATGAGAAGGGCCGCCGTGGTGACCGCGACGGCGGTGCGTCCGGCACCGCGGCGTGGCCGTCTTGTCGGGTCGCTCATGACCAACTCCAGGTGATGCGAACAGGTCCGGCAACCCGCCGGCCCGTCGGCATCTACCCGTCCCGCGCACCCGTCAACTCGGGCAGGCGGAACCGGCCGGCCACCGAAGTGACCGGCCGGGAGGGGTTTTTGACGCTATGTCATGGTGTGGTGGCCCGGTCACAGCTCGAAGGATCCGTACTGCGGATCCCCGACCGGTTCATGGACGGTGAGGACGGCGCCCGCGGCGGTGGTCCGGCTCCCGAGGAGCCGCAGCGCGGCGGGCTTGGCGCCGTCGGTGAACAGACGGCGGCCGCTGCCGAGGACGACCGGGAAGATCAGCAACCGGTACTCGTCGACCAGGCCGTGCCGGATCAGGGTCCTGGCGAGGTCGCCGCTGCCGTGCACCTGCAGCTCCCGGCCGGGCGCGTGCTTGAGCGCGGCGACGCGCTGGACGACGTCGCCCTCGATCAGTTCCGCGCCCGCCCAGGACAGCTCGCGCGGTGACCGGGAGGCGACGTACTTGGGCAGCCGGTTGAGCGCGGTGGCGACCGGGTCGCCGGGGTCGGTCACCTTCGGCCAGTGCCCGGCGAAGATGTCGTAGGTCCGCCGGCCCAGCAGGAACGCGTCGGCATGCGCGAACCAGGCGGTCACGGCCTCGCCCATGTCCGCGTCGGCGTAGGGCACCAGCCATCCCCCGTGGTCGAACCCGCCGCCGGGATCCTCGGTGGGACCGCCCGGGGCCTGCATGACACCGTCCAGGGTGAGAAAGGTGGTCAGGGTCAGCCGCATGGCCGCCACCTCGCTTTCGTCCGACGCAGGGGTCTGTCTCCAGTAGACCGGCAGCCGTCCGCCGCCGCCCGTCGGCGGTGGGCGGCGCCCGCGACGACGGGTCCACCCGACGGCGCAACCGCTGCCGGACGCCGCCGAGGCCGCCTGGCGCACGGCCTGGCGCGAGGCGGACGGGCCCCGCACCGCCGGGTGGCCTGAGCAGCGTGCGCGCCGGACCTGGGCCGCTTCGGGGCACCGCGCGCGTCCTCGCGGACGGCGTTGCCGGCCCGCCGGCCGGGCCTACGGCCGGTGGGACGCCCGCTCCCGTTTGCGGTGCGCGCCGCGCCGACGTAGACCGGGGCGGGGGGATCACGGAAGGAGTTCCGCCATGCCGCGTTCCGCCGGCCGGCCCGGGGCGGACCTCGCCACGATGCCGTGGGCGCGGGGCCTGCGGGCGGTGGTCTTCGACACGGACGGCGTGCTCACCGACTCGGCGGTCCTGCACGCGGCCGCCTGGAAGACGGCCTTCGACGACTGGCTGGCCGGGCATCCGCCGGCCGACCCCGCCGACCGGCGGCCCTTCGACACCGGGGTGGACTACCGCACCCACGTCGACGGCAGATCCCGGCTGGACGGCGCCGCGGGGTTCCTCGCCTCACGTGGGTCACGGCCGCCGCTCGGCACGCCGCAGGACCCGCCGGAGGCGGACACCGTGTGGGCGGTCGCCGCCCGCAAGGACCGGCTGTTCACCGCCCGGCTGGGGCAGGGGCGGGTCTCGTCGTGGCCGGGGACCGTGGCGCTGCTGCGCGCGCTCGGGTCGGCCCGGGTGCCGATGGCCGCCGTTTCGGCCTCCCGGCACGCCCGGGAACTGCTGGCGGGCGCGGGGCTGCTGGAGCGCTTCTCGGCGGTGGTGGACGGCGTGGAGGTGGCGCGGCTCGGGTTGCCGGGCAAGCCGGATCCGGCGCTGTTCACGGAGGCTGCGGCCCGACTGGACGCCCCGATCTCACGTACGGCGGTGGTGGAGGACGCGATGGCGGGTGTCGAGGCGGGGCGGCGCGGCGGCTTCGGCCTGGTGATCGGCGTCGACCGCACCCCGGGGGCGGCCGCCTCGACGGACCTGCGGGTGCACGGCGCCGACCTGGTCGTGGCCGATCTGGGGGAACTGCTGGATCCACCGGCCACGAGGGACTGACATGAGCGACTGGACCTGGGTCTACGAGGGCTACGCACCGCACGAGGAGCGGCTGCGCGAGTCGCTGTGCACGCTGGGCAACGGCTACTTCGCCACCCGCGGGGCGGCGCCGGAGAGTCCGGCGGGAGCGGTGCACTACCCGGGCACCTATGTCGCGGGCTGCTACAACCGGCTCACCTCCACGGTGGCCGGACGGCAGGTCGAGAACGAGGACATGGTCAACCTGCCCAACTGGCTGCCGTTGCGCTTCCGCGCCCGGGACGCCGGTGACGCCGACCGGGAGCGGCCGGGTGGCTGGTTCACCGCCGACGGCGCCGACCTGCGCTCCTACCGGCAGTGGTTGGACCTGCGCGACGGCACGTTGCTCCGCTCGCTGGCCTACGTGGACGAGCAGGGCCGGGAGTTGACGGTACGTCAGACACGGGTGGTGCACATGGGCGATCCCCATCTGGCGCTGCTGCGGACCGAGTTCACCGCCGTGGGGTGGTCGGGGGTGCTGGAGGTGGAGTCCGCTCTGGACGGCGACGTCAGCAACCAGGGGGTCGCCCGGTACCGCGATCTGGCGGGCCGGCACCTGACCGGTTTCCACACCGGCGCGGTGGAGCCGGACATCGTGTGGCTGCGCTGCCGTACCAGCGCCTCCGACAGAGGGATCGCGCTGGCGGCCCGCACCCGGGTCACCGCCGCCGCGCCGGTCTCCTCCCGCCGGGTGCTCGGCCCGCTCGGCGCCGCCCAGTTGCTGGCGATCCCGGTCGGCGCGGGCGCCACGGTGACGGTGGACAAGACCGTGGCGCTGCACACCTCGCGCGACCCTGCCATCGGCGATCCGCTGCGGGCCGCCATCGACCTGGTGCGCCGCGCCCCGGACGTCCCCGGGTTGCTGGCCTCCCATCGGGCCGCCTGGGGGCAGTTGTGGCGCAACGCGGAGCTGGACGTGCCCAACAAGACCGGGAGCACACTGCGGCTGCATCTGTTCCACGTGCTGCAGACGCTCTCCCCGCACACCGCGGAGCTCGACGTGGGGGTGCCGGCCCGCGGTCTGCACGGCGAGGCCTATCGCGGTCACGTCTTCTGGGACGAGCTGTTCGTCCTGCCGTATCTGAACCTGCACTTCCCCGAGGTCTCCCGGGCCCTGCTGACCTACCGGCACCGCCGGCTGCCGGCCGCTCGCCGGTCGGCGGCCGACGCGGGCCGGGCCGGGGCGATGTATCCGTGGCAGTCCGGCAGCGACGGCCGCGAGGAGACGCAGGTACTGCACCTCAACCCGCGCTCGGGGCGCTGGCTGCCGGACAACTCCCGGCTCCAGCACCACGTCGGCTCGGCCGTGGCGTACAACATCTGGCAGTACTGCCAGGCCAGCGGGGACAGCGAGTTCCTGCACACCAAGGGCGCGGAGATGCTGCTGGAGATCGCCCGCTTCTGGGCCGACTGCGCGGTGCTCGACCCGGACCTGGGGCGCTACCGCATCCGCGGCGTGGTCGGCCCCGACGAGTACCACGACGGGTACCCCGACCGCGAGACACCCGGCCTCGACGACAACGCGTACACCAATGTCACCGCCGCGTGGGTGCTGGCCCGCGCGCTGGACCTGGTGCGCACGATGCCGGTGCCGCGCCTGCGGGAGCTGGGCGAGCGCATCGGGCTGGCCGACGCCGAGCTGGACCGCTGGGAGGACGTCTCACGGCGGCTGGTGGTGCCGTTCCACAACGGGGTCATCAGCCAGTTCGAGGGGTACGGGAAGCTGGCCGAGCTGGACTGGGAGGGCTACCGCTCCCGGTACGGCGACATCAGGCGGCTGGACCGCGTCCTGGAGGCGGAGGGCGACACGGTCAACCGCTACCAGGCCTCCAAGCAGGCGGACGTGCTGATGCTCGGCTACCTGTTCTCACCGGTGGAGCTGGCGGGCGTCTTCCGGCGGCTGGGGTACGCGCTGGACGACGCGACGTGGCGGGAGACCGTGGAGTACTACCTGCGGCGCACCTCGCACGGCTCGACGCTCAGCGGCCTGGTGCACGCCTGGGTGCTGGCCCGGGCCCGCCGGGCGGACGCGTGGACCTACTACCGGGAGGCGCTCGCCGGTGACGTGGCGGACCTCCAGGGCGGCACCACGGCCGAGGGCATCCATCTGGGGGCGATGGCCGGCACGCTCGACCTGGTGCAACGCGGGCTGACCGGGCTGGAGACCCGCGAGGACATCCTGTGGCTGGATCCGGCACCGCTGCGGGAGCTGCCCGAGTTCGGGTTCTCGCTGCGCTACCGGGGGCACTGGGGGGTGGAGCTGAAGCTGGAGGCGGGCCGGATCAGCGTCGGCGTCCCCGACTCCTCCGAGCAGCCGATCCGGGTCGCGCGGGACGGCCGGGACGCCTGCGTGGCACCGGGCGACTCGGTCACCCTCGACTTCCCCTGACCCCCGGCGCCCTCACGCCTCGTACCCCTCGACCTGCGAGGAGGGCCGCACCCGCGAGGTGTCGGGGTCGTCGCCGAACTCGGCCTTGGCGCGGCGCTGACGCAGCAGGTCCCAGCACTGGTCGAGCTCGCGTTCCAGTTCGGCGAGCCGGCTCTGCTCGGTGCGGGTGTCGATCCGCCCGGCGGCGACCGCGTCCCGCAGGTCCTTCTCGTCGGAGATCATCGAACTGATCCGGTGCAGGATCCCGCGCTCGGTCCGGTCACGCTGCTGATCGGTCATGGCTCGCCTCCTCGGGGTGCGGGATCGGACCGCCGCCCGCCCGCGAAATCCACAAATCCGACATTAGCTCGACTTTCCCCCGAGGGGAGCCTCGACCGCCGGGTGCCGTCCGGCGGCCGAGGCTCCGCGAGCCGTGCCCACGGCTCGGTCAGGGCCGGGTGAGGCCCGACAGGTCGCGTACGACGGTGTGGTTGCGGTCGCCGACGGTGCCGAGGGTGTAGTGCGGCCAGACCCCGAAGTACTCACCCCTGGTGCGCTGGCTCCAGCGGCGGGCGAGGTCGGAGCGGGTCTTGTAGAAGTTGACCATGTAGCCGCCGGTGTGGATCCGCACCAGGGAGTACCCGCCGGGGTACTCCTTGGTCGCGGCGACCTCCAGGAACTCCACCGACTGGCTCTCCTGCATGAAGGTGCGCTTGTTGCGGTGGGTGTGCCCGGCGTGGTGGAAGAAGACGCCGGGCGTGCGCCGGTAGAGGGATTCGAGAGTCCTGGCCTTGCTCTGGTCGAGGTCGAAGGAAGGCCCGGCGGCGGTGGTGACGGCCGCCTCGAAGGTCACCGGGTGGTGGCCGAACAGCAGCGTCGGGCGGTCGGCGTCCCGCCGCAACTCATGCCTGAGATCCGCGAGTTGGTCGTCGTCCAGGGTGCCGCCCGCCGCGTCGAGGGTGGTGGTGTCCAGGCCGATGACGCGCAGTCCGCCCATCTCGTGGGTGGAGAGGGTCTGGCGGCGGTGGGGGAAGACGTCGCCCCAGCAGTCGTGGTGGTCGGTGGCGTCCGGCACCGCCGTGCAGCCGTCGTACTCGGCGCCCACGTGCGGCCGGTCGTGGTTGCCCCGGGCCACGAAGTAGTCGCGGTTCAAGGTCCCCCAGCCGTCCAGGAGCTGACGTACCCTCGCCACGTCCTGCGGCTTGGCCTCCGAGGTCAGGTCACCGGCGATCAGCAGCCGGTCGGCGGCGCGGTCGGGCTTGCGCAGGTCCTCCAGGACGGCGTCGAGCATGACCTCGGGGTAGGGCGGCAGGCCGGGGTCCTGCTGGTAGGCGGGCGGCCAGTCGCCGACGATGATGCCGCTGGTGCCCTCCCCCATGTGCAGGTCGTTGGTGAGCGCGACGGTGAACAGATGCCGGCCGGGCGGCGGGGTGAGCGTGGTGAACATCCCCGGGGCGTCCAGCGACCCGCCGGGACCGGGGAACTGAAGGGTCGTCTGCTGGGCGGTCTGTCCGGCGGAGCGGGCGGCGAACACGTAGGTGCGGCCCGGTTCGAGCCCGGTGACCTCCGCGTAGTGGTACGGGGTGGGCGTGGTGTCGTGCAGCACCGTCCTGAGCGAGCCGGGGCTGGTGGGATCGCCCAGCAGCAGTTCGGTGTCGGCGGGCACCGGGGCGGGCGCGCCGTAGCTGTCGGTGTCGGTCCTGGAGCCGGTGAACCAGGTGATGACGGCGCTGGTGTCGGTGACGGTCACCACGTCGAGGTCGGTGACCAGCAGCGCGTCCGCCGGCACGGCGGCGGAGGCGGTGCCCGGTTCCAGCAGGGTGGCGCCGGCCAGCGGAGCGGCGGCGAGCCCGGCCCACATCAGGGCCTGGCGACGGGATGGGGGGCAGCAATCCATGGCCATGGAGTATGCGGCCCCGCCGTCCTCCTGGGGAGGCCGCCGACCGGCTTTCCCCCGGCGATCCGGCCCGCCTCTCCGACCCCCGGCCGTCGCCCGTGGTGCGGACCGGCCGCGCGGGGCCGACTCCGGCCGTCCGCAATCCCCTTGCGATGCGCCCACCGCCTGCATATCTTGATGTCGAGATAATTTTCGGAGGGACGGGACACCATGCCGATCGACTTCCACGACGAGTCCAACCGCCTCACCTACGCGCGACGCGAGGCCGGCGAGGAGTGGGTCCGGGCGATGCGCTCGGTCGTGCCGCCACAGGGCAAGCGGGTGGTGGACGTGGGCTGCGGTGGCGGCGTGTACTGCGCCGCGTGGCGGGACCTGGGCGCCGCGTCCGTCACGGGTGTCGACTTCTCCGCCGCCATGCTCTCCGGAGCGCGCGAACGCCAGGGCGAGGAAGGCGGCCTGACGTTCCACCAGGGGCGGGCGGAGGCGACCGGACTGCCCGACGGCCGCGCCGACGTCGTCTTCGAACGCGCGCTCGTCCACCACCTCGACGACCTGGCCGGCTGCTTCCGCGAGGCCCGGCGGCTGCTCGCGCCCGGCGGCACGCTCATCGTGCAGGACCGCACCATCGAGGACGTGACCCGGCCCGGCTCCGACTCGCACCTGCGCGGCTACTTCTTCGAGCGGTTCCCCGCCCTCGTCGACTTCGAGCGCGCACGCCGTCCCACCACCGCCGCCGTCGAGTCCGCCATGCGCCAGACCGGCTTCCCCGCCGTGCGCACCCTGGCGCTGCGCGAGGTCCGCCGGGAGTACGACGACAGCGACGAGGTCAGGGCCGACCTGATGGCCCGCACCGGCCGGTCGATCCTGCACGAGCTGACCGATGATCAGCTCACGGAACTGGCGGACCACGTGGTGGGCAGGCTGCCGCGGGCCACCCGGATCCGGGAGACCGACGACTGGACGATCTGGGCCGCCTCGCTGTGACCCGCGGCGCCCGGCCGGTCAGCGCGGTTCCAGCACCACCCACACCCGGCCGGGACGGAAGGGCATCCGCCGCCCCTGGTAGGTGAACACCGTGCCGTCGCCCTCCTTCGGACGTGACCAGGTGCCCTGGTAGGCCCGTCCGTCCCGCAGGACCACCGCGGTCCCGCTGCCCACGGTGGGCGCGAACGGGGAGAGCGCGCCGGAGGAGTCCCTCAGTCCGAGCGGCGAGGTGGTCTCCGCCACCCGCTGGATCACCACGGTCGGCGCGGCCAGCCGGCCCGCGTCGGTCGTCCGGGCCGGGGCGCCGTCCACCGACACCAGGTACTCGCCTTCGTCCGGCGACCAGGTGAAGGTGAACGACGCCGCCGGCATCCGTGCGCCGAAGGAGTCGGCCGGCACACCGCCGCGTGGCGCGGGACCGAAGCGGAAGCCGATGTCCTTCGCCGCGGCGGAGCCGGGACACTCGCGCGGCGCGTCGGGGAGCCGGAGGAACTCGTTGAAGGGCGCGGGCCTGCCCCGGCCGCGGAAGTAGAGCGAACCCGCCTGCCGCGGCGAGCAGTTGACGATGTCCGCCGCGTCGAGGACCGGCAGGAACCTGGTCTGCGCGCCGGAGTAGGCGAAGTCCACCTTCCCGTACTGCCGCAGCACCTGGAGATCGCTCTCGCGGGCGCTGCGGACCGGCCCGACGGTGCCGCCGGACGGCAGGTGGGCCGTGTCGTAGACGGCGAGGAAACGCGACAGCCCGCCTTCGACCTCGATCGCGTAGACGACGTCGGCCGCCTCGACCCCGGTCTGCGGGCGGGCCTGGGCGAAGTTGTCGATCTTCACCGCGACGATCCGTCCGCTGCCGCCCTTCAGGCCCGTCAGCGGCGAGACCTGCCGGCCGGCCGGGGTACCGCCACCGAGCGCCAGCGGCAGCACCACCGCGAGAACGACCGCGACCACCAGGACACCGGCCGCGGCCACCCGCGCGCGGGTCGGTAGCCCGTGCCACCACCGGGTAAGCCGTCCGGGAGATGACCGCACGACGGTTCACCTCCGTGCCGTTGTGGATCTCAATTCTTGGCCGCTACGCGAACCTTCGGCAATTCCTGCGGCACCGGGATACCGCCAGGCGGGGGGCGTCGGCCGTGCTCACAGGCCGGCCAGCGCGGCCGCCTCGCGGACCGCGGCCCGCAGCATCGACGGAGTGAGCCGGCCGGTGGCGATGTTGCGGTGGCTGGGGTGGTAACAGCCCATCAGGGTCAGCTCACCGGCGCCGTCGGACAGCGCCACGGTGCGGCCGTGCCCGAAGACCGGACGCGGGCGGGGCAGCCGCCACCCCGCGTCGGCCAGCACCGGCAGCAGCGCCTGCCAGCCGAACGCCCCGAGCACCATGACGGCGCGCAGGGTGGGCCGCAGCAGATGCAGTTCGCGGGCCAGCCACGGCCGGCAGGTGTCGCGTTCCGCCGGGGTGGGCTTGTTGTCCGGCGGTGCGCAGTGCACCGGCATCGCGATGCGTACCCCGCGCAGTTCCAGTCCGTCCTCGCGGTGGGTGGCGGTCGGCTGCGAGGCGAGCCCTTCGGCGTGCAGGGCCGCGTACAGCACGTCTCCCGAAGGATCACCGGTGAAGGCCCGGCCGGTGCGGTTGCCGCCGTGCGCCGCCGGGGCCAACCCCACGATCGCCAGCGCCGCGTCGCGCGAACCGAAGTCCGGCACCGGACGGGCCCAGTACTCCTCGTCGCGGAACGCCTTGCGCCTGACGCGGCCCACCTCCTCCCGCCACGCCACCAGCCGGGGACAGGCCCGGCAGCCGACCACCGCGGCGTCCAGAGCGGCGACGTCCGGGGCGGCCGGGGCGCTGCGGGCGGGGAAGCCGGGGTCGTCCGGGTCGGGCGGCGGGTCCCCGTCGGCCCGCGTCCGGCGTCCACCCGTGTCGTCACCCATGTCGCTGCCTCTCCCTGCGCCTGCCATGACCACGTGGACCCCCGGTGATCGACTTGCCGGGCCCGGGGGGCGGGTGTGCCCTGGAGTGAAGGGGGAGGCAGAGAGGACGACCGACATGCCCAGTGTCATCCCGGCGCTCCGGCCGCACCGCGGATCACCGCGCACCACGTCAGGGACATCATCGCGCGGGACCGGCGGGCCGTCGCCGCGCGGGGCTCTCGCCCGCGCGTCGTCCGTCGGGATCCCGGTGGTGCTGGCGATCGCCTACTGCCTCTACGCGGCGTTCATGGCCGGGGACAACGGCTGGTCCACCGGCCTGACCTGGCTGATCGCCCTGGTGTCCGGCGCGGTCCTCGGCCTGGTGTGCTTCGTGGTCGGCAGGTGGCAGGCCGGCCGCCAGTCGGAGAGCGTGGCGACGGTGTACGCGGTGGTCTTCGGCTGCGCGATGGGCTATCTGCTGAGCCTGAGCGACTGGTCGATCCTGAAGGCGTCGCTGGTCGGCTTCGCGCTGGCGTTGTCGATGGGGGTGTCGGTCTTCTACATCTCCCACACCCACCGCGCCAACCGCCCCGACCGGTCGGCGTGAGCGGATGAGAGACGACGGGGGCCTGCCTAGACTGGGTGGTGGGCTCGATCGCGGAGGTGCGTCATGAGCCGCCAGCACTACTTCCACACGGACCATGGTGGCCACTCGATCACCGTCAGCGTGCACTCCGGAGCCCCTCGTGAGCTCGAACTGCTCGTCGACGGCAAGGAAGTCGGTCACCGCAGTCCGTTCGACTCCGGCACCACCGTGATGAACAGCGAGCTGCCGGACGATCCGCCGCATCCCTTCAGCGTCGCGGTGCACCAGCCGCGGTTCGGCTCCCGGGTCCCGCGCTGCAGCCTGATGCTGGACGGCGTCGAGGAGCCCATGCCGGAGCGGGCCGGGACGTAAACGCCCCCACGGCCCCCACGTCAGCCGACCGAGGGGCTGCGCCGCTCCATGAGCACCACGTCGCGCCAGACACCGTGATGTCGGCCCAGGCGCTCGCGGGTCCCGACGACCCGGAAGCCCGCTTTCCGGTGCAGCGCGATGCTGGCGGCGTTCTCGGGGAAGATGCCGGACTGCACGGTCCACACACCGGCGGCCTCGGTGGAGACGATCAGCGCGTCGAGCAGCGCGCGGGCGATCCCCCGGCCGCGCGCTCCGGGGTGGACGTAGACGGAGTGCTCGACGACCCCGGCGTACGCACAGCGGTCGGAGACCCGGCTCGCCGCGACCCAGCCGAGCACCCGTGCGTCGCCGGGGTCGAGCGCGACGAACCGGTGGGCGCGAAGCTTGCCGGCGTCGAACGCCTCCCAGGAGGGGGGTTCGGTCTCGAAGGTGGCGTCTCCCTCGTCGATACCGCTGCGGTAGATCGCCAGGACCTGCCCGGCGTGCTCGGCGGTCATCGGTGTGAGGACCACGGCGGTCCTGGCGGGGTCAGCGGGCACGGTCGGTCTCCGGTACGAGGGCGGGCTTTCGCGGGGACGGGCTTCAGCGGGGGGCAGGCTTTCGCGGGGGCGGGGCCTCAGCGGGGGCGGGCGGCGAGGTGGCGGTCCTCGGCGGCGTAGTCGAGCATCGGCGCGTAGCGGTCGTCGTCCTCGGCGGGCAGCCGCCACGCCTCCGCATCGCCGGCGGCCGCGGCGACCAGCCAGTCGACCTCCTCGGCCACGGTGGCGGCGTAGTCGCCGGCCGGGGTGTAGCCGAGCGCGCGGGCGGCGGTCGTGTCCAGCACGACCGGGTGCGGCACGTCCCAGGGGGTCCGGCCCAGCGAGGCGTCCGCGTCCTCGTCCAGCAGGACCTCCTGCCATTCGTGGCCCAGCAGCCGGGCGATGACGCGGGAGATCTCCAGGGCGCTCGGCGCGTCGGGGTCGGCGCTGTTGAGGACCCGGCGGCCGGGCGCGGCGGCGACCGTCTCGATCAGCGCGGCGATGTTGGCCGCCGCCGTCGGATGGGCCACCCCGGCGCCGCGGCGGGCGAGCAGGACGGCGGGGCGCCGGTCGAGGACCCGTTTGACGAAGACCCACTCGCGCGGTGAGGCCGCGCCCGCGCCGTGGATCAAGGAGGGCCGCAGTACGGTGACGGGCGCGCCGGAGTCCAGCAGGGTGTTTTCCGCCGCCACCTTGTTGGGGCCGTACCCCTCGCGGGTGGCATGGTCGCCGTCGCCGGGGGCCAGGGTGGGCTGGGTCTCGCGCACCGGTCCGTCGAACCGCGGCGGCAGGTCGGAGTTGGCGTGGTTGCCCTCGGCGTCCACGTAGACGGCCTTGCTGGAGATCATCACGGTGGACGCCACGTCGCCGAGCAGCGGCAGCAGCAGCCGGGCGCCGGCCGCGGTGTAGCAGACGCAGTCGACCAGCAGATCGGCGCCGGCGCCGAGCGCGGCCGCCAGGTGGCCCGCGTCGGCGCGGTCCGAGGCGAGGAAGCGCCCTCCGGCGGCGGCGACACCGGCCGGCAGGTGGGCCGGGTCGCGTCCGGTGAGGTCGACCTGCCAGCCGGCCGCGAGCAGACGGCCGGCGACGGCGCGGCCGATCAGGCCGGTACCGCCGAGGATGAGGGCACGAGGCATCGGGCGAGCGTATCCCAACGGCGCCGGCGTGCGACCGGCGCTCCGGCGGGGTGACGCCCAGGGGTCAGCGGCCGCGCGGGGCGTACATGATGACCGCGACTCCGGCCAGGCAGACCAGCGCGCCGGTGATGTCGTAGCGGTCGGGCCGGTAGCCGTCGGCGACCATCCCCCACACCAGGGAACCGGCGACGAAGACCCCGCCGTAGGCGGCGAGGATCCGGCCGAACTCACCGCTG
The DNA here is from genome assembly GCA_963737305.1 of uncultured Actinomycetota bacterium. Classification (GTDB taxonomy): domain Bacteria; phylum Actinomycetota; class Actinomycetes; order Streptomycetales; family Streptomycetaceae; genus Streptantibioticus_C. The sequence continues at coordinate 434,717 of CAVTRX010000001.1, forward strand.
GGCTGGAGGGTGGCGACGAAGCCGTAGACGCCCAGCGCGACCACCCCGGCGGCGGTCCAGGCCGGTCCGCGGTGTTCACGGACGCCCTGCCACACCAGCCAGGCACCGCCGATCTCGAAGACGGCGGCGAGCACGAACAGGGCGACGGACCGGACGGTGAGCACGACGTGGTTCCTGACGGCGAAGGGGGAAGCGGGGCTCGGACGGTGGGCTCGGCGCCGGGCGTCCCGCGGGACACCATGGCAGCCGCCGCGCCCACCGGCCGGGCGGGGTGGATCAGCCGCGCGGCTCGCGCCACATCGGCCACATGTGCGGACCGCCGGGCAGGTCGACGGTCTTGCCGGTGAAGACGAAGCCGAGCCGCTCGTACAGTGCCTTGCTGCGGGCGCTGCTGGCCTCCAGGTAGGCGGCCATGCCCTCACGGTCGCAGCGGTCGGTGACGTGGGTGATCAACCGGGCGCCGAGCCCGCTGCCCTGGTGGTCGGGGGCGACGGAGATGATCGGCAGGTAGTAGTGCGGCTCGGTGGGGTGCACCTCGGCCGTCAACTGGCCTATGAGACCGGCCCGTTCGTTGCCGGCTATCTCCTCCAGCCGCCGGGCGGTGTCGTCGTCCGCGTCGTCGGCGGACGCCTCGTGCCCGCCGGTGACCGGCAGCCACAGCGCCGCCGCCGAGCCGTCGTCCATCATGTCGACCCAGCCGTCACGCAGCGCCGACTCGACGAACACCCCGAAGAAAGGGGGCTGGACGGCGCGCCGGTTGTCCTCGTCGGGGAAGACCCAGCGGCTGACGGGGTCCTTCATGAACGCCTCGGCCACCAGCCGGCTTATGGCGTCCTGGTCCTCCGCACCGGCCCGGCGGATGCTCGGTGTCGCCCGGACTGTCTGCTCCACGGTCATGCTCCTTGCTCAACTGTTCCAGTTCTCGCGAATGTTCCAGTTCTCGCGAACACACATACGGTGCCATGTCCGTCGCGGAAAGGAGCGCCGATCCGTCGACCGTACCGCCGGGCCGGTTGCCGGATCCGGCGAGTCCTGTAGCACAGCGTAGTGAACAAGTCTGGCCTGTCGGGCATTTGGCGCCCATTGTCCCTGACACATGTCGGGCCGTTCCGGGGCCTTCTATGATGACCGCCGTACACGCTCCGCAACACCATGCGCCAAGGAGGAGTTGATGGCTGAGCGCTGCCAGGTCGACCAGACCCGGCCGAGCATCGCCCGTGTCTACGACTACCTCCTGGGCGGCAAGGACAACTACGCGGTCGACCGGGTGATCGGCGACCGATTCAGGTTCGAACTGCCGGGCTCGGTGGCCATCGCGCACACCAATCGCCGCGCGCTGGGACGGGCGGTCCGTGACATCGCGTCACAGACGGCCGTCCGTCAGTTCATCGACATCGGCAGCGGGCTGCCGACCGCGGACAACGTCCACCAGATCGCTCAGCGTCACGCACCGGGTTCGAGAGTGGTCTATGTCGACAACGACCCGATCGTGCTGGCCCACGGCCGTGCGCTGCTGGCGGAGAACGACGACACCGAGGTCGTCAGGGGCGACGCCCGCGAGCCGGAGGCGATCCGCCACCACCCCGACGTCCGGCGGCTGATCGACTTCGACGAGCCGGTCGCGGTGGTGCTCAGCGGGATCCTGCACCACCTCAACGACGACGAGCGGCCGGGCGAGGTGGTCGCCTACTGGCGTGGCCAGGTGCCCTCCGGCAGCCGGTTCTTCATCAGCCACTTCCGCAGCGGCGACGACCGGCACGCCCGGGACGCCGAGCGGCTGCTACAGGCCTCGTTCGGCCGTGGTCGCTGGCGCACCGACGAGGAGATCCGCGAACTGTTCCACGGGCTGGACCTGTTGGACCCCGGTGTGGTGGCCGCCTCGGCCTGGCGGGCGGACCAAGACGGTGAACTCCCCCGGGTCGGTCACGACACCGAGGTGTGGGAGCAGCTCATCGTGGCGGGTCTGGCGGCGAAGCCGTAGCGGGCAGCGCCTCGATCCGGGAGACCAGCAGCGCCACGTCGTCCGGTTCGCCGTCCGGCCGCAGGGTGTGCAGCAGCAGGTCGCAGGTCTCCTGCAACGGGCGGCGCGGCGCGTCCAGCAGACCCAGCAGTTCGTCCAGCCCCTCGTCCAGCGGCTGGTCACGGGCCTCCACCAACCCGTCGGTGTACAGCACCAGTTCGTCGCCGGGGGCCAGGTCGAGCTCGGTCACCTCGAACCGCACGCCACCGACCCCGAGCGGCGCGCCGGTGGGCAGGTCGAGCAGTTGGGGCGGGCTGCCGGGGCGGGTCAGGATGGGCGGCAGATGGCCCGCGGTGGTCACCTTGCAGCGCATGGTGTGCGGGTCGTAGACGACGTACACGCAGGTGGCGATGGGGCGTTCCAGACCGGCGGTGATCCGGTCGAGGTGGTCGAGGACCGCGGCCGGGTCGAGGTCGAGTTCGGCCAGGGTGCGGGTGGCGGTGCGTACCTGGCCCATGGTGGCGGCGGCGTTGATGCCGCTGCCCATGACGTCGCCGACGACCAGCGCCGTACGGTCGCCGCTGAGGCTGATGACGTCGAACCAGTCGCCGCCCACCTGGGTGGGTCCCTCGGCGGGCTCGTAGCGGTAGGCCACCTCCAGCCCCGGCCGGTCCGGCGGCTGGTGGGGCAGCAGGTGGCGCTGGAGGGCGAGGGCGGCGTGCCGCTGGTTCTGGTACCAGCGGGCGTTGTCGATGCAGACGGCCGCCCGGGCGGCCAGTTCGCAGGCCAGGACCTCGTCGTCCTTGGTGAACGGCAGCGGATTGCCGGCCCGCTTGAGGTCCAGCGCGCCGAGCACCTCGCCGCGGGCGATCAGTGGCACCGCGAGGTAGGAGTGGACACCCGCCTCGGCCAGCAGGGCGACCGCCTCGCCGTCGCGGGCGATCCGGCCCAGGTCGTCGTCGGTCACCTGCGGTACGAGCACCGGCACGCCGTCGGTGGCGCACCGGGTGACGAGCCGGTCGGGGCCGTAGCTGGCGACCTGCCCCGGCGGGTCGGCGGCGGTCTCGGCCGGTGTGTGGTGGGCGCTGGCCACCGCGAGCGCCCGGAAGGTCGCGTCGCCACCCGCCCCCGTCGCGTTGCCCTGGGCCGTGCGCTGGCCGCCCAGCACCGTGTCGAGCACGTCGACGGCGGCGACGTCGGCCAGCGCGGGCACGCACAGGTCGGCGAGCTCGTGGGCGGTGCGTTCCAGGTCCAGGGTGGTGCCGATGCGCTGCGAGGCGTCCGCGATCAGGGCGAGGCGCTGCCTGACCTGGGCCGCCTCGGTCGCGGTGCGGTACCGCTCGGTGATGTCGATCACCGAGGCGGCCAGTCCCAGTACCCGCCCGCCGGGGCCTTCCAGCCGGTAGTACGAGACCGACCACGCGTGGTCGGTGTCCGGGTCCGCCACGGTGCGACCGAGGACGTGCTGGTCGACCAGCGGCCGGCCGCTGGCCAGTACCTCGCGCATGGCGGAGGTGATCGTGTCGTTGTCCAGGTGGGGCAGCACCTCGGCCGTGGTGCGGCCCAGATGCGCCCGCTCGGGGACGCCGTTGATCTGCTCCAGGGCGGGGTTGACGTTGATGTAGCGCAGATCGGTGTCCAGCATCGCGAAGCCGATCGGCGACTGGGAGACCAGCCGCACCGACAGGGCGAGATCGGTCTCCACCCGCCGGACCGTCGCCTCCTCGGCGGCCAGCCCCAGCGCGTAGGCATGGCCTCCGGCATCGCGCAGCCGGATGTTGCGGAACTCCACGAGCCGGGTGCTGCCGTCCTTGTGCCGTACCGGGAAGACCCCGGCCCAGCTTCCGCTCTCCCGCATCACCCGGTTGAACAGGGAGACGGCCAGCTGTGCCCGGTCGGCGTCGACGATCAGCTGGTCCGCGTACCGGCCCAGTGCCTCCTCCTCGCTGTACCCGAAGAGTTTCTGCGCCTGCGGGCTCCACAGCGCGACGCGCCCGCCGGAGTCCAGCACGACCGCGGCGACTCCCAGGACGTCCAGCAGCCCGCCGGAGGATTCGGAGCCAGGGCCGGCCACCCGTGGGCCGGGCTCGGCGGGCTCCGGGGCGTCGGGCCCCGTCGCGGTGAGATCCGGTGGAACGGTGCCGGGCGTCATGGGGTCCGATGTCGTTGGGTCTGCGGCGCACTCGGGGGTCGTGGGCCCCGCTCCGGGAACGGTGTCCGCCGGTGCGGTGCGCGGGCCGGTGCTCCCCCCGTCGGTCGTCCTGTCGGCAGGCGGGTCGGGACCCCGGGCGTGCGCCCGGTTCCCACTCGTGCGGGAAGGTTCGGTGGAACCCATCCCAGCACCCCCATCCGCCACAAGACTCGCGGATCCGCCGCGTCCACAACCGGGCGGGTTCGCCACCTTCCATCGTGCCGCGCCGGTGCCCCAAACGCAGCATGGACGCCCGTCGGATCCGCGGCGGTCGCCGACGGGCCGGCCCGTCCCCGCGCGGGAGGTGGCGCGAGGTCCCGCCGGAGACGGCCCGCCGGGCGGCCCGCGGCCGGGTACGGCACGGTGGAGGGGCGGGGCGACCCGTGCGGCACGCGGACCGGGAGGTGGGTGGCGTGGATCCGGTCGAGGCGCTGGAGCGGATCGCCTTCCTGCTGGAGCGGGCCGGCGCGCAGACGTACCGGGTGAAGGCGTTCCGTACCGCGGCGGAGACGGTGGCGGGGATGGATCAGGGCGGGCTGACGCGGCGGGCGCGGGCCGGGACGCTTCCCGAGGTCGCCGGGCTCGGCCCGAAGACCTCGCGGGTGGTGGCCGAGGCGCTGGCGGGCGACACGCCCGGGTATCTGGCGGACCTGGAGGCCCGGGAGACCGACTCGCCCACGGGAGCAGGGCAGGAGCTGCGGGACGCGCTGCGCGGGGACTGCCATCTGCACTCCGACTGGTCCGACGGCGGCAGCCCGATCATGGCGATGGCCAGGACCGCGCGGGAACTGGGCCACGAGTGGGCGGTGCTGACCGACCACTCCCCCACGCTGACCGTGGCGGGCGGCCTGTCCCCGGCGCGGCTGCGCGAGCAGTTGGCGGTGGTGGCCGAGGTCGGCGGGCGGCTCGCGCCTTTCCGGCTGCTGACCGGGATCGAGTGCGACATCCTGCCCGACGGTTCGCTGGACGAGGAGCCGGAGTTGCTGGAGGAGTTGGACGTGGTGGTCGCCTCGGTCCACTCGCGGCTGCGGATGGGCCGGGAGGAGATGACCCGGCGGCTGCTGCGGGCGGTGACCGATCCGCTGGTCGACGTGCTCGGCCACTGCACCGGACGGCTGGTCGGCGGCCGGCGGCGGCCGCCGTCGGAGTTCGACGCGGCGCGGGTGTTCGCCGCCTGCGCGCGGTCGGGCACCGCGGTGGAGATCAACAGCCGGCCCGACCGGCTCGACCCGCCGCGCGCGCTGATCCGCGAGGCGCTGGACGCTGGGGTGTACTTCGCCGTGGACAGCGACGCGCATGCCCCCGGGCAGCTCGACTGGCAGATCCACGGCTGCGTCCGCGCGGCCGAATGCGAGGTGCCGGCCGATCGGGTCGTGACCACCTGGAGCGCGGAGCGGCTGCTGGAGTGGACGCGCTCCGGAGGGTGACTGCCCGCCGTCCGCCCGGCCGGACTGCGCGTCCGATTCCCGCCGGTGTCCCGTCCGCCCGTACCGCAAGGTGGTCGGTGTGACAGGCGAGATCGAGACCGGTGTGACGGACGAGGCCCGCGACGACCGGCGGACGACGCGGGCGACCGGGCCCGCGGGGCGGGTCGAGCGGGCGGACTGGGCGGCGGTGGCCGGCGAACTGGACAGCGGCGGCTGCGCGCTCACCAACCCGCTGCTGACGCCCGCCGAATGCCGGGCCGTCGCGGAGCTGTACGACGACGTGGGGCGGTTCCGCTCCACCGTCGACATGGCCCGGCACCGCTTCGGCTCCGGGCAGTACCGCTACTTCCGCCATCCGCTGCCCGACGTGGTGCGGCAGTTGCGCGAGGCGCTCTACCCGAGGCTGCTGCCGGTGGCCCGGGACTGGGCGGCCAGGCTCGGCCGGCCCGCGCCCTGGCCGCCCACGCTGAACGAATGGCTCGCGATGTGCCATGACGCCGGCCAGACCAGGCCGACACCGATCCTGCTGTCCTACGGTCCCGGCGACTGGAACGCGCTCCACCGTGACCTGTACGGGGAGCTGGTCTTCCCGCTCCAGGTGGTGATCGGGCTCGACGAGCCGGAAACCGACTACACCGGTGGGGAGTTCCTGCTGGTCGAACAGCGGGCCAGGGCGCAGTCCCGGGGAACCTCCCGGGTGCTGCGGCAAGGCTGCGGGCTGGTCTTCACCACCCGCGACCGACCGGTGCGCTCGGTGCGCGGCTGGTCGGCCGCACCGGTCCGGCACGGTGTCAGCACGGTCCGCGCCGGCTCCCGCCGTACCCTTGGGCTGGTCTTCCACGACGCGGCCTGACCACCGCCGTCCCAGGCCCGCCGCGGCGCGGCGCGCCCTAGAATCTGCCGGATGACCCTCTCCTACGACGTGGCCGGTGACGGCCCGGTGGTGGTCCTGCTGCACTCCGCGGTCTGCGACCGCAGGATGTGGGACCCGCAGTGGCAGGACCTCATCGACGCCGGTCACCGGGTGGTGCGCTGCGACTTCCGGGGTTTCGGCGGCACGCCCGCCGCGGACCGCGCCTACAGCGACGACGGCGACGTCCTCGATCTGCTGGACCACCTCGGCGTGGAGCGGGCCGCACTGGTCGCCTCCTCCTACGGCGGGCGGGTGGCCCTGCGGATCGCCGCCCGCCTACCCGCACGGGTGACGGCGCTGGCCCTGCTGTGTGCCGGGATGCCGGGGCACGTGCCGACGGCCGAGCTGCGGGCGTTCGGTGCCCGCGAGGACGCGCTGCTGGAGGCCGGTGACCTGGACGCCGCCGTCGAGCTCAACGTCTCCACCTGGCTCGGCCCGGAGGCGGACGAGGCCACCCGCGCCAAGGTCCGCATGATGCAGCGCACCGCCTTCGAGCTGCAACTGGCGGCCGGGGACACGGGGTTCGAGGCGCCGGACACCGAGAGCGGGATCGACCCGAGCGACTTCACCGGGCCGGCACTGGTGGTCTCCGGCGGTCATGACCTGGCGGACTTCCGGCAGATCGCCGCCCGGCTGGCGGCCCTGCTTCCCGGTGCTCGTGCGCTGGACCTGCCCTGGGCGGGCCACCTGCCGAGTCTGGAGCGCCCCGCCGAGGTATCGGCGCTGCTCACCGGCTTTCTGCGCGAATAGGCTGCGGGGATGAGCCAACCGCGGGTGCCGCTTTTCGAGATCGACGGCCGGCCGGCGACGGCACGGCAGCTGTCGTATTTCGCGTTGAACAACTACGGCCACTTCACCGCGATGCAGGTCCGCGACCGGGCGACCCGGGGATGGGATCTGCATCTGGCCCGGCTCGACGCGGCGACCCGTGAACTGTTCGGGACCGGGCTGGAGGGGGAGCGGGTGCGCGAACTCGTGGCGCACGCGCTCGGCCCGGACATCGCCGACGCCGCGGTGCGGGTGATCGTCTTCCACCCGGAGGGTGACCAGCGGGTGTCGCTACTGGTGTCGGTACGGCCGCCCGCCTCGATGCCGGACGGCCCGTTGGGCCTGCTGACGGCGGACTACCAGCGGCCGGTCGCCCACATCAAGCACCTCGGCGGCTTCGGACAGGCCTACCACCAGCGGCGCGCGGTGGCGCGCGGTTTCGACGAGGCGCTGCTGACCGGCCCCGGCGGCGTGGTCGCCGAGGGGGCGACCTGCAACATCGGCTTCCTGGAGGGCGATCGGGTGGTCTGGCCCGACGCGCCCGCGCTGGACGGCATCGGGATGCTGGTCCTGCGGCGGGAGTTGACCGCCGCGGGGGTGCCGTGGCTGCGGCGGACGGTGCGGATCGCGGACCTCGCCTCGTTCGACGGCGCGGTGGTCGTCAACTCACGCGGGATCGCCCAGGTCTCCCGGATCGACGACGTCGTCCCGCCGGTGGACACAGCCCTGGCCGCCCGGGTGCTCGACCTGTTCGCCCGCGCTCCCCAGGACGCGATCTGACGGGCCGTCGGTCAGGAGCCGAGCGCGACGTGGTCGCCCATCACGATCACCGGGTGGTCGGCCGGGTCGAGCGCCTTGACCAGGTCGACCATGTGGGGCCGTGACAGCGAGACGCAGCCGTGGGTCGGGCCGTCGTGGTCGACGTGCACCCAGATGCCCTGCCCCTTGCCGGGTCCCATGGGCGCCGTGGGATCGAGCGGTGAGGTGCCGGGGATACGGTTGTAGTCGATGGCGACCACGTAGTCGAAGGCCCCGGTCAGCGGTTCGCCCTCGAAGCCGGTGCCCACCGCGTGGAACGCCCGGGAGTGGTCGTAGGGCAGTTTCGCGCCGGGATCGGGTTCCAGGCCGCCCGCGGCGGTGAGCGAGAACACACCGATGGGGCTGCGCAGATCGCCCTCCTGATGGTCGGCGATCCATCCGCGCAGCGCGTTGTGCGCGGGCCAGCCGACGCCGGGGCGCCACAGGCCGTCGCCGCCGCGCTGCCACAGCGTGGCGACCGAGTCGTCGGAGTCGGGTCCGGCGCCGACCACCACGAGCGCCTGCCGGGCGTCGGCCGGGATCCGCGCGGCGAACCGCGGTCCCACCCCCAGCGGCGCCGAACGCCCCGTGGGGGCCGCGTCCTTGGCGGCCACGACGCGGGAGGCGGACATCGGCGCGAGGGTGTGCGGAACGGGCCGGGGGGTGGCGGAGGCGGCGCGGGCCGGGGCGGCGGGGCTGCTGCGCACCGCGCTGGTGCCCAGGACGCCGACGCTCACCGCCGCGAAGACCACCAGGCGCAGGCGGCCTCTGCGACGGCGTGGTGCCCGGTGGCGTGCCCGATGGGCGCCGGACCGCCTGGCTGGCCGCACGTCCACCGGGTCGGATGCCCCCGGGGACAACTGCGGGCCGACGGAACTGGCTTGTCGGGGCACGTCTCCTCCTTCACGGACTTCACCGGTGCAACACCTTAGACGCGTCACCCCCCGAAGCTCGAACCCGTCCCCCCTACGGCTGATCAGCGCAGTTGCGCGAAACGATCTCGTTCGAGCATGGACGGGCCGCCCGCGCACCCCGAAATACCGGCCCCGCGGCCGGACTTCGGCCGGTGCCGGGCGGACCCGACCGAGGAGTCGAACGGTCAGTCGAGCACCTCGGTGGCCAGGACGGCGAGCAGGTCCGTGGTACCGCCGCGCAGGGACTGCTCCGCCCAGATCGTCTTGCCGTCGGCCGTGTAGCGGGTGCCCCACCGTTCGGTGAGCCTGCCGACCAGGTACAGGCCCCGGCCGCCCTCGTCCATCGGCTGGGCGCGGCGAAGGTGGGGTGAGGTGCTGGAGGCGTCGGACACCTCGCAGATGAGTGTGCGGTCGTGGATCAGCCGCACCGTGATCGGCGCGCAGCCGTACCGCACGGCGTTGGTGACGAGTTCGCTGACCACGAGTTCGGTCGGGTAGGCGGCCTCCTCCAACCGCCAGTCGGCGAGTTTCGCGCCGGCCAGCGCGCGGGCGCGCGAGACGACGCGCGGGTCGGCGGGGAACTCCCACTCCGCGACCCGTTCGCCGGCCACCACCCGGGTACGGGCCAGCAGCAGCGTGATGTCGTCGTCGAAGGCGGCCGGGGTGTCGAGCCGCAGGGCGGTCATGATCCCCGCGCAGATCTCCTCCAGCGGGCGGCCGGCGGGCGGCAGCGCCCCGGCCAGCCGGGCGATGGCGTCGTCGGCGCCGCCGTGCCGCAGGTCCAGCAGGCCGTTGGTGAACAGCGCCAGGACGCTGCCCTCGCGAACGCTGAACTCCAGGCTCTCGAAGGCCCCGCCGCCCAGGCCGAGCGGCGGGTTCCCGGGCAGTTCCGGCAGCAGGACGTCACCGGCGGGTCCGACGACCGCGGGCGCCGGGTGGCCGGCCCTGGCCGCGCAGCACTTCCCCAGGACAGGGTCGTAGACCACGTACAGGCAGCCGGCGCCGATCACCCGGTCGGCCTCCTCGTCGGCGAGCCGGAACAGCAAGTCGTCGAGCCGGCCCAGCAGTTCGTCCGGCGACAGGTCGAGGTCGGCCAGGGTGTGGACCGCGGTGCGCAGTCGTCCCATCATCGCGGCGGCATGGATGCCGTGGCCCGCGACATCGCCGACCACCAGCGCGACCCGGGCGCCGGACAACTGGATGACGTCGAACCAGTCCCCGCCCACCCCTGCGGCGCTGTCGGCGGGCAGGTAGCGCCGGTAGGCCTCGACGGCGTTGGTGTCGGGGAGTTCGCGCGGCAGCAGGCCCTGCTGGAGGGCGAGTGACAGGGCGCGGCTCTGGGTCAGTTGCCGCTCGCGGACCCGCACCCTGCTCAGCAGGACGCCGGTGAGCGCCGCCACGACGACGAAGGCCAGTTTGATCAGCCAGATGTCGGTGCGGTCCTCGGCGACCTGGTAGTGCAGCGCCACATACAACGCCACCGACATCCCCCCGATCGCGGCGGTGGTGCCGATCCCGTGGATCGCGGCGGCGATGCAGGGCACCGCGGCCAGGAACAGTCCGTAGTGGCTGTTCGGGCTGGCCAGCAGGACCCCGACCGTGCACAGCGCCAGCGCCACGAAGGGAAGGGCGAGCACCGCGTACGAGCGGCGGCCCTCCGCGCTCGGGGCGAAGATCCGGGACGCGACGACCATGTCCTCCTGGCTCCTGGGCGGCGTCGGGCGACTGGACGAGACGCCTGGTCCACCCGATCCGCTCCGGCACCGCCCGGGACCGCGTCTCGCGGCACCGGCGCCCCCTCCGATCGTCTCCCCCCGCGGTTGTCCTCGTCGCACCGCTGGCCACACTGTGAGCCTACGCCGCATTCACGGACGAACAGGACACCGCCTCCGACCGCCGGCACACCGGAGGGACCGGGGTTTGGCCACGGGTACGGGACAGGTGACGAACGGATGCGGAAGGCGGGAGGACGGCGGATGCGGTTCGCCGACCGGAGCCAGGCCGGTCATGACCTGGCGGAACGAGTGTGCGCGCTGCGGGCGGCGGGTGGGCTGCCTGACCCGGTGGTGGTGCTGGGGCTGCCGCGCGGCGGCGTCCCGGTGGCGGCCGTGATCGCCCGGGCGCTCGACGCGCCGCTGGATGTGCTGGTGGTGCGCAAGATCGGGGCTCCGGGCCAGCCGGAGTACGCGGTGGGGGCGGTGACCGGCGGCGCTCCCCCGTTCTACGACATGCCGGCCGTGGAGGCGCTGGGGGTGAGCCCGCCGACGCTGGGGGCACTCACCGAACGGGAGCGGGCCGAGGTGTTGCGCCGCGAGGCGCTCTACCGGGGGGACCGTCCGGCGCCCGAGCTCGCGGGGCACTCGGTGGTGGTGGTCGACGACGGTCTGGCCACCGGTTCGACGGCCCGGGTGGCGCTGCGCTCGGCCCGCGCGGCCGGGGCTGCCCGGCTGGTGCTCGCGGTGCCGGTGGGCTCCGCCCAGGCGGCACGGGCGCTGCGGACGGAGGCGGACGAGGTGGTGTGCCTGAGCACGCCCGCCGGCTTCGAGTCGGTCGGGCAGTGGTACGACGACTTCCGCCAGCTGACGGACGCCGAGGTGATAGCCCTGCTGAACCCCTGAGGCCCGCTCCTCACCCCGGCGGGCGCGCGACAGCGGACCTAGAATGTTGGGCATGGCCCGGCCCAACGAGAAGGTCTCGGCGGTGCTCCAGGAGTACGCGGACCTGCTCGCCATCACCGGCGGCGACGCCTTCAAGGCACGCGCCTACGAGAAGGCGGCCCGGGCGCTGGGCGGCCACCACGCGGACGTCTCGCGGCTGGACGTCAAGCAGCTGCGGGAGATTCCCGGGGTCGGCAGGTCGATCGCCGAGAAGGTCGTGGAGTACTTCCGCACCGGCCGCATCCCCTCGGTCGAGGAGGCGCGCGAGCGCATCCCCGCCGGGGTGCGCGAACTCGTCGCGATCCCGAACCTGGGCCCGAAGAAGGCGCTCACCCTCTACACCGACCTGCGCATCTCCTCCGTCGACGAACTGGCCGAGGCCATCCGCGGCGAGCGGCTGCGCGGGCTGAAGGGGTTCGGGCCGAAGACCGAGGAGAACCTGCTGCACGGCATCGCCCTGCTGCGGCAGTCCGGCGACCGGGTCCTGGTCAGCACGGCGGCGCAGGTCGCCGAGGACCTCGTCGGCGCGTTGTCGCGAATCCCGGGATGCGTCGACTGCGTCCACGCCGGATCGCTGCGCCGGATGCGGGAGACCATCGGGGACGTGGACATCCTGGTGGCCGCCGAGGAGTCCGGGCCGTTCATGAAGGCCTTCACCGACCTGCCGTACGCCGCGGAGGTGATCGCGCGGGGCACCAAGAAGTCCTCGATCCGCACGGCGGACGGACTCCAGGTGGACCTGCGGGTGCTGCCGCCGAAGGCGTGGGGCGCCGGGCTGATCTACTTCACCGGTTCCAAGGCGCACAACATCCGCATCCGGGAGATCGCCGTCCGCAAGGGGCTGAAGCTGTCGGAGTACGGGCTCTTCGAGGTGGAGAGCGGGGATCTGGTGGCCTCCCGCACCGAGGAGAGCGTCTACGAGCGGCTCGGTCTGCCGTGGATCCCGCCGACCCTGCGGGAGGACCGCGGGGAGATCGCCGCCGCGCTCGCCGGTGAGCTGCCGGATCCGGTGACCGAGGCGGACCTGCGCGGGGACCTGCACACCCACACCGACCTGACGGACGGGGTCGCCTCGCTGGAGGAGATGGTCCGGGCGGCGGCGGAGCGCGGCTACGCGTACTACGCGGTGACCGACCACGCCCCCGACCTGTTCATGCAGCGGATGACCGACGAGAAGATGCTGGCCCAGCGGGAGCGGGTGCGCGAGCTGGACGGCCGCCACCGCGGGATGCGGCTGCTGCACGGCACCGAGCTGAACATCGGGCCGGACGGCGAGGTGGACTGGCCGCCGGAGTTCCTGGCCGGGTTCGACCTGTGCGTCGCCTCGGTGCACTCGCACTTCACCCTCGGTCGCCAAGCGCTCACCCGGCGGCTGATCAAGGCCTGTGAGAACCCCCACGTCAACATCATCGGCCACCCGACGGCCCGCTACCTCGGCAGGCGGCCCGGCATCGACGCCGACCTGGACGCGGTGTTCGCCGCCTGCGCCCGCACCGGCACCGCACTGGAGATCAACGGCCAGCCCGAGCGCCTCGACCTCGGAGACGAGAACATCCTGCGGGCCAAGCGGCACGGCGTGCGGTTCGCCATCGACAGCGACGCGCACAGCACCCCGCACCTGGCGTACACCCGGTTCGGCACGGGCACCGCGCAGCGCGGCTGGCTCACCGCCGACGACGTGATCAACACCTGGCCGCTGCGGCGGCTGCGGAAGTTCCTGCGCAAGGACGGCTGACCGCCGGCAGAAGGCTTCCTGACAGTGGGGGTCCCCTGAAACGGAGGGTTCGGCCATGACGAGACCGGATGGGGTACCGCGCGACATCGACCAGGACACCCCGAACGCGGCCCGGGTCTACGACGCCTACCTGGGCGGTTCGCACCACTTCGCCGTCGACCGGGAGCTGGCCCGGGAGGCGGTCGGCCTCTGGCCCGACCTGCCGCTGATCATGCGGGCGAACCGGGCGTTCCTGCGCCGGGCGGTGCGCTACCTGGCGCAGGAGGGCGTCACCCGCTTCCTCGACATCGGCTCCGGGATCCCGACCTTCGGCGCGGTCCACGAGGTGGCCAGGGAGATCCGCCCCGAGACGCGGGTGGTGTACGTGGACATGGATCCGGTGGCGGTCGCGCACAGCAGGCAGATCCTGGCGGACGACGAGCTGAGCGCCGTGGTCGAGGCGGACGTGCGCGACCCGCGGGCGCTGCTGGCCGAACCGGCGGTGGCAGGTCTACTGGCGCCCGGCGAGCCGGTGGCCGTGCTGTTGCTGGCCGTGCTGCACTTCGTCACCGACAAGCAGGACCCGGGCGGGATCGTTGGGGCGCTGCGGGAGGCCGTGGCGCCGGGCAGCGCGCTGGTGCTCTCGCACGCGGCGCTGGAGGGCCGGCCGGACCAGGCGGGGCCCCACCAGGACCTGTACGCGCGCACACCAACGCCGTTGACGATGCGCTCCCGGGAGGCGATCACCGCGCTGTTCGACGGCTTCGACCTGGTCGAACCGGGCGTGGTGTACTTCCCCGAGTGGCGTCCGGAGACCGCCGGGGCGGTGGGTGACCACCCGGAGCGGATGTGCGGCCTGGCCGGGGTGGCGTTCCGCCGCTGACCGAACCGCCCGCGGACCCGGCCCGCGTGGGAGGATCTGCGCGCCCGTCGAGACGGTGCGGCGTTCACTCGGCTGGGTGGCGAACCGGTGTTCGTGGCCGGAGTCGGGGGATACGTGCAAGATGCGCGCAGTCCCCGCCCGGCTGGTCGGGCTCATCAAGCGGCGGCACGAACCGGTCGTCGTGCAGGTGGCGCGCTCGACGGTCGCCGCGACACTCAGCTACCTCATCGCGCTGCACCTGGTCCCCAACCCCCGGCCGCTGACCGCACCGTTGACCGCGCTGCTCGTCGTCCAGGTCACCCTCTACACCACGCTGACGACCGGGATACGCCGGGTGCTGGCGGTGGTGGCCGGCGTACTGATCGCGGTGGGCTTCAGCGAACTGATCGGGCTGAGTTGGTGGAGCCTGGGCCTGACGATCATGACCGCGCTGCTGATCGGCCATGTGATCCGGGTGGACGAGTTCGTCGCGGAGGTGGCGATCAGCGGCATGCTCATCCTGGGCGCCGTCTCCACCCCCGGTGGCCAGGCTCTCGACCGGGTGGCGGAGACCCTGGTCGGCGCGGTGACCGGAGTGCTGCTCAACGCGGTGTTCGCGCCGCCGGTCTTCGTGCAGACGGCCGGTCAGGCGGTAGAGGAGCTGGCCGGTTCGATGGCCGGGCTGACCCGGCGGATCGGGCTGGACCTGGAGGAGGGGTCCTCCGTGGAGCACGCCGCCTCCTGGCTGGCGCGGGCCCGCGAACTGGACAACGAGATCGCCCGGTTCGACGAGTCACTGCGCAGGGCGGAGGAGAGCACCCGGCTCAACCCCCGGGTGCGGCAGGGCGCGATGGCCCGGCTGGTGCTGCGCAGCGGCCTGGACTCGCTGGAGGTCTGCGCGGTGGTGCTGCGCGCGGTGTGCCGGTCGCTGCGCGACCTGGCGCCCGACACCCTCCAGGAGGAGTCGCTGTACGCGGGTGAGGTGGCCGCCACCTTGAAGCGGTTGCTGGACCACATCGGTGAGGCGGTCCTGAGCTTCGGGCGGCTGATCACCGCTCAGGTGACCGCGGGCGCCGATCGCGCGGAGGAGGAGCTGGCCGAGGCGCTGCACGAGGCCACCCGCGAGCGCGGGCATCTGGCGGGGCTGCTGCGTACCCAGACGGAGCGGGAGTGGGAGAGCTGGGAGCTGCACGGCGCGCTGCTGGCCAACATCGACCGGCTGCTGGGCGAACTGGACGTGGAGCGGCGTTCGCGCTGGCTCGCCTCACAGATCAGCGCCGGTGAACCGGTCCCCGGCGCGCTGGCCAACCGGCTGCGGCGTGGTGCCCGGTCCGCCTCCCACCGGCTGCGCCGCGGGCCGGGACCGCGGCGGCACTGACCCGGACGGCGGGGCCATGTACTGCCCCGACCTTGACGGCGAGTGACCGCTACCCCCGGTCGGCCCCCTGGGCGTCACCGGGATGGCCCTGTGCACCGTCACACTCCGGCGCGCCGCACGGTAGCAAGGAGGGAGACATCGTTATGTGCTATTCGTCCCCATCCTTCGCCGAGGAGGCATCACGATGGATGCGAACGCTTCGACCATGAGCGGCGCGGCAGCCGATTCCGGCGCCGCCGCCGACGAGGAACCGCCGATCCATATCCTGTGGATCAACGCCGGCCTCAGCTGTGACGGCGACTCGGTGTCGCTGACCGCCGCGACGCAGCCCTCCATCGAGGAGATCGCGCTGCGCGCGCTGCCGGGGCTGCCCAAGATCGCCGTGCACTGGCCGCTGATCGACTTCGAGTGCGGTCCCGTGCAGGGCGCCGACGCCTTCATCGAGTGGTTCTTCAAGGCCGACCGCGGCGAGCTGGAACCGTTCGTCCTGGTGGTGGAGGGCTCCATCCCCAACGAGGCGATCAAGCCCGAGGGCTACTGGTGCGGCTTCGGCGACAACCCGGAGACCGGCCAGCCGATCACCACCAGCGAGTGGATCGACCGGCTGGCGCCCAAGGCGCTGGCCGTGGTCGCCATCGGCACCTGCGCCACCTACGGCGGCATCCACGCCATGGAGGGCAACCCCACCGGCGCCATGGGCGTGCCGGACTACCTCGGCTGGGACTGGAAGTCCAAGGCCGGCATCCCGATCGTGTGCGTGCCGGGCTGCCCGATCCAGCCCGACAACTTCGCCGAGACGCTCACCTACCTGCTCTACCAGGCGGCCGGCTCCGCGCCGATGATCCCGCTGGACGACCAGCTGCGTCCGACCTGGCTGTTCGGCGCCACGGTGCACGAGGGCTGCGACCGGGCCGGGTACTACGAGCAGGGCGAGTTCGCCACCACCTACGACTCCCCCAAGTGCCTGGTGAAGATCGGCTGCTGGGGTCCGGTCGTCAAGTGCAACGTCCCCAAGCGGGGCTGGATGGACGGCATCGGCGGCTGCCCGAACGTGGGCGGCATCTGCATCGCCTGCACCATGCCGGGCTTCCCGGACAAGTTCATGCCGTTCATGGACGAGCCGCCGGGCGCCAAGGTCTCCAGCACCGCCAGCGGCATCTACGGCGCCGCGATCCGCAGGCTGCGGACCATCACCGCCAAGACGGTCGACAAGGAGCCCAAGTGGCGCCACACCGGCCGCGATCTGACCACGGGCTACAGCAAGCCCTGGTGACCCCACGGTAGTTCCCGCTTCCACCGGCCGCTCAGCGAATCCCGGCTCGACGAAGGGCATGGCACACACGATGGCAACGAAGGCGAAGGCGGCCGGAGACGGCAGCGGCCTGATGGAGATGTCCTGGGACCCGATCACCCGGATCGTGGGCAGCCTGGGCATCCACACCAAAATCGACTTCAAGCAGAAGCGGGTCGCGGAGTGCTACAGCACCTCGTCGGTCTTCCGCGGCTACAGCGTCTTCATGCGCGGCAAGGACCCCCGCGACGCGCACTTCATCACCAGCCGCATCTGCGGCATCTGCGGCGACAACCACGCCACCTGCTCGGTCTACGCGCAGAACATGGCATACGGTGTCAAGCCGCCGCACCTGGGCGAATGGATCATCAACCTCGGCGAGTCCGCGGAGTACATGTTCGACCACAACATCTTCCAGGAGAACCTGGTCGGGGTCGACTACTGCGAGAAGATGGTCCGCGAGACCAACCCCGGGGTGCTGGAGCTGGCCGAACGCACCGAGGCGCCGCACGCCGGCGAGCACGGCTACCGCACCATCGCCGACATCATGCGCTCGCTCAACCCGCTGGAAGGCGAGTTCTACCGCGAGGCACTCCAGGTCAGCCGGTACACCCGGGAGATGTTCTGCCTGATGGAGGGGCGGCACGTCCACCCCTCCACGCTGTACGCGGGCGGCGTCGGCACCGTCGCCTCCGTGCAGTTGTTCACCGACTACCTCAGCCGGCTGATGCGCTACGTGGAGTTCATGAAGCGGGTCGTGCCACTCCACGACGACCTGTTCGACTTCTTCTACGAGGCGCTGCCCGGCTACGAGGAGGTCGGCCGCCGGCGGGTGCTGCTCGGCTGCTGGGGCGCGCTCAACGACCCTGACCACTGCGACTTCACCTACCGCAACATGACGGACTGGGGACGCAGGATGTTCGTCACCCCGGGGATCATCGTCGACGGCAAACTGGTCACCAACGACCTGACCCAGATCAACCTGGGCATCCGCATCCTGCTGGGCAGCTCCTACTACCAGGACTGGGAGGACCAGGGGTCCTTCGTCACCCACGACCCGCTGGGCAACCCGGTCGACCCCCGGCACCCGTGGAACCAGCACACCATCCCGGCGCCGCAGAAGCGCGACTTCGGCGACAAGTACAGCTGGGTGATGTCACCGCGCTGGTTCGACGGCAAGGACCACCTGGCGCTGGACACCGGCGGCGGCCCGATCGCGCGGCTGTGGTCCACCGCGCTGTCCGGCCTGGTCGACATCGGCTACGTCAAGGCCACCGGGCACAGCGTGATCATCAACCTGCCCCGGTCGCTGACCAAGCCGGAGACCACCTTCGAGTGGAAGATCCCCAAGTGGAGCAACGCCCTGGAGCGCAACAGGGCCCGCACCTACTTCCAGGCCTACGCCGCCGCCGTCGCGCTGCACTTCGCGGAGAAGGCGCTGTCCGAGGTCCGCGCGGGGCGCACCCAGACCTGGGAGAAGTTCGAGGTGCCGGACGAGAGCATCGGCTGCGGTTTCACCGAGGCGGTGCGCGGGGTGCTCTCGCACCACATGGTGATCAGGGACGGCAAGATCGCCAACTACCACCCCTACCCGCCGACCCCGTGGAACGCCAGCGTGCGCGACAGCTACGGCACGCCCGGCCCGTACGAGGACGCGGTGCAGAACACCCCGATCTTCGAGGAGAACCCGCCGGAGAACTTCAAGGGCATCGACATCATGCGGGCCGTCCGCAGCTTCGACCCGTGCCTGCCGTGCGGTGTGCACATGTACGTCGGCGGCGGCCGGACCGTGGAGAAGCTGCACGTCCCCACCGGGCTGAGCGGGATGGCCGGATGACCGTCGAGGTGGCGGGCCGCCGGGTCGAGGAGGTACTGGCCCGCCTGACGGCGACCGGCGACTCCCCGGCCGCCGCGGCGGCCGAGGAACTGGTCCGGGTCCTGATGGACTTCTACGGCGCCGGGCTCGCGCGGGTCGTCGCCCTGCTGTCGACCGGGACCGGCGAGGCGATGCGGCCGCTGCTGGACGACGAGGTGCTGACCGGTCTCCTGGTGCTGCACGGTCTGCACCCCGAAGACCTCATGGCGCGCGTCGCCCGCGGGCTGAAGGCGGCGGGCGCGGAGTCGGCCGATGTCGTCGGACTGGACGAGCAGGCCGGCACGCTGCGGCTGGCACTGCCCGCCGGAGACGGCTGCGGCTGCCCGAGCACCACCGCGGCCACCCGGCAGCGGATCGAGGCGGCGCTGTCGTGCTTCGCGCCTGAGGTGACCGCCGTGGTGTTCGACGCCCCGGTCGCCGCGGCCCGCGAGCCGGTGCTGCTCCAGATCGGTTCGCGTCCCGCGGGTGCCGCGTGACGCCGCCCGGAACGGCACCGGCCCCGGGCGGTGCCACCGGGCTGCGGCGGTTCCTGGTCCCGCCGCCGCCACGGCAGGAGCGGTGCGAGTTGTGCGACACGCCGCTCCCGGAGGAGCACCGGCACCTGGTGGACACCAAGCGGCGTTCGCTGGCCTGTGCCTGCACCGCGTGCGCGTTGCTCTTCTCGGTGGCGGGCGTGGGCGGCGGGCGGTTCCGCGCGGTGCCCGACGGCGTCCTGACCGATCCGCGGGTACGGATCACGGCGGCGGACTGGCAGCGCCTCAACATCCCGGTGAGCATGGCCTTCTTCTTCCACAACTCCGACCTCGACCGGCTCGTGGTCCTCTACCCCTCCCCGGCCGGGGCCACCGAGAGCGAGGTGGACCCCGTCGTGTGGCGGAGCGTCTTCGGCGACTCACCGCTGGCGGCGCGGTTGCTGCCGGACGTGGAGGCGCTGCTGGTGCGGCGGACCGAGGAGGGCACGGCGTGCTTCCTGGTCCCCGTCGACATGGCGTACGAACTGGTGGGCCGGGTGCGGCTGCACTGGCAGGGCTTCGACGGCGGGTCCGAGGCCAGGGCCACCCTGGCCGCCTTCTTCGAACGGCTGGAGCGCCGGGCCACCGATGTGGCCCGGCAGGAGGGGACTTCGTGAACGGGCTGACCTTCTCCTGCGTGGACGTGCGCAGCGATCCGTACGCCGCCGGGCCGACCCTGGTCTTCCGGCTGCGGATCAGTGTCGACGGGGACGAGCGGGTGCACGCGCTGGCGCTGCGCTGCCAGCTGCGCATCGAACCGGCGGCGCGCGGCTACCTGCCGCAGGAGGCGGACCGGCTCGGCGACCTGTTCGGCGACCGGTCGCGCTGGGGTGATACCCAGCACCCGATGCAGTTCGCGCACGTGTCGGTGGTCGTCCCCGGGTTCACCGGGGAGGGCGAGGTGGACCTGCACGTGCCATGCACGTACGACATGGACATCGCGACCACCAAGTACTTCGCGGCGCTCGCCGAGGGCGAGGTGCCGATGCTGCTGCTCTTCTCCGGCACCGCGTTCTGCGGGCCCGGAGGGTTCCAGGTGCGGCCGGTGCCGTGGGACAAGGAGGCGTCGGTGCGGATGCCGGTGGCCGTGTGGCGGCAGGCCATCGAGCAGCACTTCCCCGGCTGCGGCTGGATCCGGCTGCCCGGCGCGGTGATGGAGGAGTTGCTGGCCTACCGGTCACGCAACGCGCTGCCCTCCTGGGACGCCACGCTGCGCGCACTGCTGGAGGCGGCGCCGTCCGGCACCGGGGCGGGCCCGGCGGTCCGCGCGCTGTCCGGGGCCATGCGCCAGGCCGTCGTCGAAGGGAGCACGCCATGACCACCACCACCGGCGAGTCACGGACCGGATCCCGGTTCGAGTCCGCGCGCAAGGTGGCCGACGCGGTGCTGTTCGAGGGCTACGTGCTCTACCCCTACCGCGCCTCCTCCGCGAAGAACCGCATGCGCTGGCAGTTCGGCGTCCTGGTGCCGCCCGCCTACGGCGGCGACAGCGCCGAGCACTCCTTCCTGCGCACCGAGTGCCTGATGGAGCCGCGCCGGCAGGCCGTGCTCCAGGTGGAGCTGCGGTTCCTGCACGCACAGCGGCGTACCGTCCAACGCGCCCTGTCCGCCGGGCGGTTCGAGACGGTGGAACGGCTGGAGCTGGCGGACCGGGTACTGCTGCCCTGGGACGAGGGCGTGGAGGAGCGCGTCGAACTCGACACCAGGGTCGAGGAGCTGGCCGAGGAGGGCGTGGTCCTGCCGTTCACCCGGTCGGCCCGCGAGGAGACCGAGACCGTGCACGACGAGGCCGGCCTGGTGGTGGGCCGGCTGGTGCGTACCCGCGAGCGCGTCGACGGGGTGGTCAGGCTGACCGCCGTCGAGTTGCCGGGGCCGTTCCGGGTGATGCGGCTGACGGCGGTGGTGGAGAACACCGGTGGCTGGAGCGGTGAGGGCGCGGGCCGGGCGCAGGCGCTGGCGCACTCCCTGGTCTCCGCCCATCTGATGCTGGGTCTCGTCCCTGGTTCCTTCGTGTCGATGACCGATCCGCCCGAGTGGGCCAGGGCCGCGGTCGCCGAGTGCCGCAACGAACACGTCTGGCCGGTGCTCGCGGGCGACGACGGAGCCGGTGACGTGCTGCTCTCCTCGCCGATCATCCTTGAGGACCACCCGCACATCGCGCCGGAGAGCCCCGGGGCCCTGTACGACTCCACCGAGATCGACGAGATCCTCACGCTGCGCACCGCCGCTCTCACCGACGAGGAGAAGCGCGAGGCCCGCGGCACCGACGACCGGGCGGCGGCCGTCATCGACCTGGCCGACTCCATGCCGCCCGAGGTGCTCGAACGCCTGCACGGCGCGGTACGGGCGCTGCGCGAGGTGACCGGCCCCGACGCGCCCGTGGCGGGCCCGGACGACGACGGCCTGCCGGTGATGCGCCCCGACACGCCGTGGTGGGATCCGGCGGCCGATCGCGACGTGGACCCCGGCACGGACCGGGTGGCGGTGGACGGGACGACGGTGGGCGCGGGCGACCGGGTCGTGCTGCGGCCCGGCAGACGCCGCACCGACGCCCAGGACCTCTTCCTGCACGGCCGCAGCGCCCTGGTGGAGGCCGTGCTGCACGACGTGGACGGCCTGGTGCACCTGGCGGTCACCGTGGACGACGACCCGGGGGCCGAACTGCGCCGCCAGCAGGGCCGGTTCCTCTACTTCCAGCCCGACGAGGTCGCACCGCTGGAGGGGGCGTGACCGGCCAGGAGCGGGTGCTGGTCGCGGGCATCGGCAACATCTTCCTGGGCGACGACGGCTTCGGCGTGGAGGTGGTCCGGCGGCTGTCGGGCCACCCGCTGCCCGACGGCGTCGAACTCGTCGACACCGGGGTGCGCGGGGTCGATCTCGCCTACCGGCTGCTCGACGGGTACCGCACCCTCGTCCTGGTGGACGTCACCCGGCGCGGCGGACCGCCCGGCACCGTCTACCGCGTCGAGGTGGACGAACCCGGTGACCTCACACCGCAGGACGCGCTGATCGACGGGCACCGCATGACGCCGGACGCCGTTCTCGCCCTGCTGGGCACCCTCAGCGCGGGCACCGGCGGCTCCGTCCCGCGACGGGTGGTCCTCGTCGGATGCGAACCGGCGAGCCTGGAGGAGGGCATGGGGCTGAGCGAGCCGGTCGCCGCCGCGGTGGAGGAGGCCGTCCGTCTCACCTTGCGTGTACTGCGGGAGGAGAGCGGTCCCGGCGCGCCGGGGGCCGCGGACCGCAGACAGACCGTCCCCGACTGACCGGCCGGGAGCGAACCGGAAACGAGAGGAACCCCCATGTCCAAGATCTTCATCGGTGTCGGCGCAGTCGCCGTCGGCGCCGTCGTGGCCGTCACCTTCTCCGACATCAAGCGCTATCTGAAGATCCGCTCCATGTGAGGACCGAACGGCGGACACGGCGGCACACGGCGGCGTGGCGTGCCGTGGTCCCGTCGGGCCGGGACTGTAATGGGCCTGCCCGAGCCGGACATACCGGGCGGACCGCACACCGGAGAGAGACCGATGCACGAGATGTCCATCGCGCTGGAAGTGGTGGGACAGGTCGAGGCGGCCGCCCGCCCCGAAGGTGTGGAGGGGGTCGAGTCGGTGGAACTGCGGGTCGGCGAACTCGCCGGAGTGGTCCCCGACGCCCTGAGTTTCTGCTTCACGCTCGCCTGCGAGGACACCGTGCTCCAAGGGGCGCGGCTGCACACCGAGTTCGTCCCCGGACGGGCCCGCTGCGCGCCGTGCGCCCACGAGTGGCCCACCGGAATGCCGCCGCAGCTGTGCTGTCCGAGGTGCGACAAGGGGACCTCGCGGTTGCTGTCCGGCCGGGAGTTGCAGATCGTCAGCGTGCGGTGGGCGGATCCCCCGGCACGCGTCCGAGCGTACGAGGAGCGCTGAAGCCATGTGCCGTGTGGTCGACCTGAAGCAGGCGGTCCTGGCGAGGAACGACCAGGGCGCACAGGCGTTGCGCGCCGATCTGGCGGCCCGTGGGACGACCGTGGTCAATCTCCTCTCCAGCCCGGGCAGCGGCAAGACCGCCCTGTTGGAGGCGGAGTTGGGACTGGCCCGGCTGCGCGGTGTGCCGGTGGCCGCGCTCACCGCGGACCTGGCCACCGAGAACGACGCGCGGCGGCTGGCCCGCTCGGGTGTCCCGGTCAAGCAGGTGCTCACCGACGGGCTGTGCCATCTGGAGTCGGAGATGCTGCGGGCGCACCTCGACGGCTGGCTGCCGGACGGCACCCGCCTGCTGTTCGTGGAGAACGTGGGGAACCTGGTCTGTCCCGCCTCCTACGACCTCGGTGAGACGCTGCGGATCGTGCTGGCCTCGGTCACCGAGGGCGAGGACAAGCCGCTGAAGTACCCGACCGCCTTCGGCCTGGCCAACCTGGTCGTGGTCACCAAGCAGGACATCGCGGCGGCTGCGGACTTCGACCGGGACGCCTTTCTCGGCAACGTCCGGCAGGTCAACCCCGGCGTCGAGGTGCTCTTCACCTCCGCCCGCCGCGGCGAGGGGATCGGCCTGATCCTGGACCACGCGCTCGCGGTGCACGACGGGGCCGCCGTACACCGGCCGGTGATGGCCGAGCAGGCGGCCGGACACCCGGGCCACCACCACGGTGACGGCGCCGAAGGGGCGGCGCACACCCATGTCGACGGCGCGGCGCGCCAAGGGACTTCATGACCGGTCGGCAACCGGTCGCGGCCACCGCCCCCACGGCGGGCTCACGCCGTCTGGTGACCGTGCGCGGGGTCGTGCAGGGGGTCGGCTTCCGGCCGTTCGTGTTCGCCCTCGCGAAGGAACTGAACCTCTCCGGTGAGGTCACCAACACCGGTGACGGCGTGGTCGCGCAGGTCGAGGGCGACCCGGGCGCGGTCGCCGCCTTCTGCGCCCGGCTGCGCTCCGACGCCCCGCCGCTGGCCGCCGTGGAGTCGGTGGACTGGACGGCGCTGCCCCCGCGGGGCGGGACCGGCTTTTCCATCGCCGCCTCCCGGGGCGGCGGGCCGAGCCGTACCCTGGTCTCCCCCGACACCGCGACCTGCGACGCCTGCCTGGCGGAGTTGTGCGATCCGGCCGACCGCCGCCACCGGCACCCCTTCATCACCTGCACCCACTGCGGTCCGCGCTTCACCATCGTCACCGGTCTGCCCTACGACCGGGCCAACACCACGATGGCGCGGTTCCCGATGTGCCGGGCCTGCGAGCGGGAGTACACCGACCCGGCCGACCGCCGCTTCCACGCGCAGCCGGTCTCCTGCCACGACTGCGGCCCCAGGCTGCGGCTGCTGGTGCCGTCAGGGCCGGGCACGGGAGGGCGGTACACCGAGCCGGACGGCGATCCGATGGCCGCGGCACGGCGGCTGCTCGCGCACGGCGCGATCCTCGCGGTGAAGGGGCTGGGCGGCTACCACCTGGCCTGCGACGCCGCGAACGAGGACAGCGTCCGGCTGCTGCGGCGACGCAAGGCTCGCGGCGACAAGCCGTTCGCGCTGATGGCCGGGGACCCGGGCGACATCGCGGCACTGGTCCGGCTGGGCCCGGTGGAACTCGGGGTGCTCACCTCGAACCGGCGGCCCATCGTGCTGATGCGTCGGCGTGAGCCGACCGGCGCGGCGCCCCGCGTCGCGGCGGCGGTCGCACCGGGCAGCGCCGATCTGGGCGTGATGCTGGCGTACACCCCGCTGCACCATCTGCTGCTGGGGCTGCCGGGCGATCCCGCCGGGCCGCGACTGCTGGTGATGACCAGCGGCAATCTGGGTGGCGAGCCGATCGTCACCGACGACGCGGAGGCGCTGGAGCGGCTGGCCCCGCTCGCCGACGCGTGGCTGACCCACGACCGCGAGATCCATGTGCCGTGCGACGACTCGGTGGTACGGGTCTGCGACGGCGAGGAACTGCCGCTGCGCCGCTCACGCGGCCACGCGCCGATCCCGGTACGGCTGCCGGTGCCGGTGGAGCCCGCCCTGGCGGTGGGCGGCGACCTGAAGAACACCTTCTGCCTCGGCTCCGGGCGCCGCGCCTGGCTGTCGGCGCACATCGGCGACATGGACGACCTGGCGACGCTGACCGCCTTCGACCGTGCCGAGCGGCAGTTGGAAGGCATCACCGGGGTCACGCCGGTGCTGCTGGCGGCGGACCGGCATCCCGGCTACCGCTCCACGGCCTGGGCGATCCGCAACGCCGCCGCCCGGCCGGTGCGCCGGGTGCAGCACCATCACGCGCACATCGCCTCGGTCATGGCGGAGGCGGGCCTGGACGGCGGCTCACCGGTGATCGGCGCCGCGTTCGACGGCACCGGCTACGGCGACGACGGGGCGGTGTGGGGCGGGGAGTTCCTGCTGGCCGACTACGCCGGCTTCGAGCGGTTCGCGCACCTGGCCTACGTGCCGCTGGCCGGCGGCGACGCGGCCGTGCGACGGCCCTACCGGATGGCGCTGGCCCACCTGTACGCGGCCGGCCTGCCCTGGGACCCCGCCCTGCCCTGCGTCGCCGCCTGCCCCCAAGACGAACTCGACTTGCTCAGGCGGCAGTTGGAGCGCGGTCTGGCCTGCGTTCCGACCTCCAGCATGGGCCGGCTCTTCGACGCGGTCTCCTCGCTCGCCGGTGTCCGCCACGAGGCCGGCTACGAGGCACAGGCCGCCCTCGAACTCGAAGCCGCCGCCGTCCGCCACGCGGCCCCCGCCCCGGACGACCGCTACGTCTTCGCGCTGCGCGAACCGCCCGGCGGTCCGGCGGCCGCCGATCCGGCGCCACTGCTGGCCGCGGTCGTCGCGGACGTGGGCCGCGGGGTGCCCCGGGAGGTGATCGCGGCCAGGTTCCACACGGCGGTGGCCCTCCTCGTGCGCCGGGTCTGTGCGCTCGCCCGGGGCCGGCGGGGGCTGGGCACGGTGGCGCTCAGCGGCGGGGTGTTCGCCAACTCCCTGCTGTCCGAGGCCTGTTCGGCAGGGCTTCGGGCGGACGGCTTCACGGTGGTGCGTCACCGCCTGGTGCCACCGGGCGACGGAGGCCTGGCGCTCGGCCAGTTGATGGTCGGCGCCCGCGCCGCCCGGCCGGACGCCGACGCGTCCGGCTCCCGATGACAGCACCCCCGTACACAGCGGACCAAGGAGGCTCTATGTGCCTGGCAGTACCGGGCAAGGTACTTCGGATCGATGACCGGGACGGCACCCGCATGGCCACGGTCGACTTCGGCGGCGTGGAGAAGGAGGTGTGCCTGGAGTACCTGCCGGACCTGAAGGTCGGCGAGTACGCGATCGTCCATGTGGGATTCGCGTTGCAGCGCCTCGACGAGGAGTCGGCCCACCGCACGCTCGAACTCTTCGGCACCCTGGGGCTGCTGGAGGAGGAGTTCGGCGATCCGTGGGAACAGGCGGAGCATGCCGGGCCGCTCGCAGAGAAGTCCACCGTGGCACCGGAGGTGCGGCCGTGAAGTACCTGGAGGAGTTCCAGAACCCGCGGCTGGCCCGCCGGCTGCTGGACGAGATCCACGCCACCGTCACCCGGCCGTGGGCGCTGATGGAGGTGTGCGGCGGGCAGACGCACTCCATCATCCGGCACGGCATCGACCAACTGCTGCCGGAACAGGTCGAGTTGATCCACGGCCCGGGCTGCCCGGTGTGTGTCACCCCGTTGGAGATGATCGACAAGGCGCTGGAGATCGCCTCCCGGCCGGACGTCATCTTCTGCTCCTTCGGCGACATGCTGCGGGTGCCGGGCACCGGTCGTGACCTGTTCCAGGTCCGCGGCCAGGGCGGCGACGTACGTGTCGTCTACTCCCCGCTGGACGCCCTCAAGATCGCCCGGGACAACCCCGGGCGCCAGGTGGTCTTCTTCGGTATCGGCTTCGAGACCACCGCGCCACCCAACGCCATGACGGTCTATCAGGCCCGCAACCTGGGCATCCGCAACTTCAGCCTGCTCGTCTCGCACGTGCGTGTGCCGCCGGCCATCGAGGCGATCATGCGCTCCCCCGACTGCCGGGTCCAGGCGTTCCTCGCCGCGGGCCATGTGTGCAGCGTGATGGGGACCGAGGAGTACCCGCCGCTGGCCGACGAGTTCAAGGTGCCCATCGTGGTCACCGGCTTCGAACCGCTGGACATCCTCGAAGGGGTCCGCCACGCGGTGCGGCAGTTGGAGAGCGGCGAACACACCGTGCACAACGCCTACGCCCGCGCGGTGCGCCCCGAGGGCAATCCGCCCGCCAAGGCCATGCTGGCCGACGTCTTCGAGGTCACCGACCGCGCCTGGCGCGGTATCGGGGTGATCCCGGCGAGCGGCTGGCGGCTGTCCGAGCGCTACGCGGAGTTCGACGCGGAGCGGCGCTTCTCGGTGACGGACATCGCCACCCAGGAGCCGGCGGCGTGCCGCAGCGGTGAGGTGCTGCAGGGTCTGATCAAGCCGCACGAGTGCGAGGCGTTCGGCACCGTGTGCACCCCGCGCAATCCACTGGGCGCCACCATGGTCTCCAGCGAGGGCGCCTGCGCCGCCTACTACCTCTACCGCCGCCTGAGCGCTCCGGCGCCGCAAGCCGCGCCGGTCTCCCCGTCCGCCCCGGCGTCCGCGCCGGTCTCCCTGGAGGAGAGCAGCGTTGTCTGACACCGTCGACCTGACGCGGGCGCCGGCCGCGCCGGACTTCTCCGGCTGGACCTGCCCGGTGCCGCTGCGCGACCACCCCAGGATCGTGATGGGCCACGGTGGCGGTGGGACGCTGTCCGCGGAACTCGTGCAGCACCTGTTCGCGCCGGCCTTCGGCGGGGAGACGCTCGGCGCGCTGGGCGACTCCGCGGCGGTGACGCTGGGCGGGGCGCGGCTGGCCTTCTCCACCGACTCCTTCGTGGTGCGGCCGCTGGTCTTCCCCGGCGGCAGCATCGGCGACCTGGCCGTCAACGGCACGGTCAACGACCTGGCCATGAGCGGGGCGCGGGCCGCCTATCTGTCCTGCGGTTTCATCCTGGAGGAGGGCGTCGAGACCGCGATGGTCGCCCGGATCGCGCAGGACCTGGGCGCGGCGGCACGCACCGCAGGCGTGGAGGTCGTCACCGGTGACACCAAGGTCGTCGAGGCCGGCCGCGGGGACGGCGTCTACATCAACACCGCCGGCATCGGCCTGATCCCCGACGGTGTCGACATCCGGCCGCAGCGCGCCACCCCCGGCGACGTGGTCATCGTCAGCGGTCCGATCGGGGTGCACGGCGTCGCGATCATGAGCGTCCGCGAGGGGCTGGAGTTCGGCGTCGCGATCGAGAGCGACTGCGCGGCGCTGGGCGGCCTGGTGGCGGCGATGCTGGCCGTCACCCCCGATCTGCACGTGCTGCGCGACCCGACCCGCGGGGGTCTGGCGGCGGCGCTGGGCGAGATCGCGGCGGCGGCGGGCGTCGGCGTCAGCCTTCGGGAGCGTGACGTCCCGGTGCCGCCAGAGGTGGCCAACGCCTGCGCGGTGCTGGGCCTGGACCCGATGTACGTCGCCAACGAGGGCAAGCTCGTCGCCTTCGTGCCTCGCGGCGAGGCGGAGGCCGTGCTGGCGGCGATGCGGGCGCATCCGCTGGGCGCGGGGGCGGCGGTGATCGGCGAGTGCGTGGCGGAGCATCCGGGCATGGTGGTGGCCCGCACCGGTCTGGGCGGCACCCGAGTAGTCGACATCCCGCTGGGCGAACAACTCCCCCGTATCTGCTGACACTCCGGCGAGGTGGCCGGGGTCGCACGGGCCTCGGCCGCCTACGATCGCGCCATGGCGCTCATCCGGATCACCCGCCGCTCGGCACTGGACCCGCCGGAGGCATGGCGGCGGCTGACCCGCTGGGAGCGGCACGCCGACCGGATCCCGCTGACCCGGATCGCGCTGACCACACCACCGCCCGGCGGCCAGGGCACCCGGTTCGTCGCGCGCACCGGCATCGCGCGTGCCGGGTTCGACGACCCGATGGAGGTGGTGCGCTGGGAGCCGCCGGGCGACGGACACGAGGGCCTGTGCCGGCTGGAGAAGCGCGGTTCCGTGGTCACCGGCTGGGCCGAGCTCTCGGTGCGCGCGCACGGCACCGGATGCGAGGTGGAGTGGCGCGAGGACCTGCGGGTGCGCGGGGTGCCCGCGCTGTTCGACGGTGTGACGGCCGGGTGCGGGCGGGCGGTCTTCGGCCGGGCGCTGGACGCCCTGCTCGACGATCCAGGGATCGGCCGCCGGCCCTGACCGCGCCCCGGTGACCGGAAGATCGGCTTCACCGATCAGGCTCCTTTCCCCCCTTTTCTTCGCGAGATGGTCACATATCATCTGGCGTGACCGGCCGGAATGTCCCGGGGCGGCGAGGGGTACGGGGGGAAGCCATGAGAAAGGCCGCGAAGGCGGGTTGCATAACGACCTGTGTGGCGTTGTTCGCCGTGGGCGGGTTCGGCGCCTACAACATCTTCAACGCCGTGACAGGCGGCGGTTCGGGGTCGGGCAAGAGCAGTTTCGACGCGAAGGCCGTCTCCGACACACCGCCGGACGACGCGCAGGCCACCAAGTTCGCGCGCGCGTTCCTGGACAGCTGGGCGGCGGGGCCGGCGCACTACACCGGCGCGGCCAGTGACACCGACGCCCCCGACAGCGCCGGGCAGGATCTGCGGGACTACCACGACGGCCTGCGGCTGACCTCGCTGTCCTTCGGTTCGGTCACCGGCGAGGGCCGGGACACCGGGTACACCGGCGGTGCCAAGGTGACGTTCGAGGTGACGGCGCGGGTGGCGGGCGGCGTCTGGACCTACCCCGGCGCTCTGGACGTGGTGCAGAGCGGCAACGGGCAGAAGGCCGTGCACTGGGGTCCTTCGGTGCTCTACTCCGGGCTGCGCGACGGCGAGCGGCTGGCGGCGGGCCCGGTCCCGGCGGACAACGCGTCGGTGCGGGTGCTGGCGCGGGACGGGCGGACCGAACTGACCGGCGCGCGCTACCCGTCGCTCACCGACATCGCGGCCACAATCCGGCAGCACGCCGCGAGTTCCACCGGCGGCGACGGCGGCAGCGGGGTGGCCGTCGTCGACTCCTCGGGGCAGCCGGTGCGCGCGGTGCGGGTCTTCCGGGCGCCGAAGGCCCCTTCCGTCACCACCACCATCGACCCGAAGCTGCAGAGCGCCGCCGAGCACTCGGTGCTGGACGGTCATCTGGCCGGCAAGCCCGCCTCGGTGGTCGCCCTGGACCGGCGCAACGGGCACATTCTGGCCATCGCCTTCCAGGGCCCGGCCGACGATGCGATCAACGCCGGCAAGGCCCCCGGCTCCACCTTGAAGATCATCACCTCGGCGGCCCTGTTCGACCGGGCCGGCCTCACCCCGCACAGCAAGGCGCCGTGCACGGCGCAGATCACGGCCGCGAGCGAGGTCTTCCACAACGACTCCGACGTGCGTCCCAATCCGAACACCACCATCGAGCAGGCCTTCGCCGAGTCCTGCAACACCGCGTTCATCAAGGAGGGTTTCGACTACCTGGTGCACGGCGACGACGCCTCCACCCTGCACGACGAGGCGTTCGACGTCTTCGGGCTGGGCAGCTGGTCGATCGGGGGCGGGGTGCAGACCGCCGACCCGAAGATCCCCGCCGACCCGCCACTGGGCGACAAGGCCTCGCAGTTCATCGGCCAGGGCGCGGTGAGCATGAGCCCGCTGATCCTCGCCTCCCTGGCGGCGACCGTCCGGGACGGAGCGTTCCACCAGCCGGTCATCCTGCCCGGTCAGCGGCAGGAGCCCGCCCGGCAGCCGATCTCCGCCCGCACCGCGGCCGACTTGCGGGAGATGATGCGTGCCGTCGTCACCGGCGGCACGGCCGAGCCGCGGCTGGGCGACCTGCCGCGCACCGGCGCCAAGACCGGCACCGCGGAGGAGGGCCTGGGCACCAACGGCTGGCTCACCGCCTACGACGACGACATCGCGGTCGCCTCGCTGGTCGAGGGCGGCAGTTCGGGCGTGCAGTCCGCCGGCTACGTCGTACGGGGGGTGCTCACCGCCGACCGGTGAGCACCCCGAGGGACGGTCAGGCGGGGCAGCGCGCGTCGGCGATGACGTAGCTGCCGGGGGCGGTCTCCTCCAGGGTGTGGGTGACGAAGGTGTTGTACAGGCCCATGTTCTGGTTGGAGCCGTTCGCGTAGGTGTAGCCGCCGCTGGTGGTGGCCCGGCCGGCCGCCACATGGGCGTAGTTGCTGGCGGTGAAGCACTGCGGTGTGACGCCGCCGGTGGTGGTCGCCTGGACGGCGGCGGACCGCGTGCCCGCCGCCCCGGAGGAGTCGACCGCGGCCACCGTGTAGCTGTAGCCGGTGCCGGCGGACAGCCCGGTGTCGGTGTACGAGGTGGACGCCGGGGAGCCGACCTTCACGCCGCCCCGGTAGACGGCGTAGGAGGCGGCACCGCTGACCGCGTTCCAGGTCAGCGAGACACTGCTGGTGGTGGTGCCGGAGACCGCCAGCCCGGTGGGCGCGGCGAGCGTGCCGCCGCCGCCCCCGCTCGTGCCGCCGTCCAGGCCCCAGAACGTGGCCGTGTAGTACGTGGAGCAGATGTAACCGAGGAAGTACGCCCCGGTCGCACCGCACTGGTCGGCGCCGGATCCGGGGGCGACGGCCAGTCCGTGGCCCATGCCGGAGATCTGGTACATCTCCACGGCCGGCGCGCCGCTCGTGTCGTCGTAGACGCTCTCGGTGGTGCCGCCGGGCAGGTTCACCGTGCTGGACGCGGTCTGGCTGATGCCCCACACGTTCGTCCACTGGTCACGCAGTTCGGTGGCGTTGACCGGGTAGACGGTGAAGTCCGAGGTGCCCTGCCAGATCGCCACCCGCGGCCAGGGACCGCCGTATCCGGGGTCGGACGAGCGGACCTTGTCGCCCCACTGGGCGGGGGTGAGGTTCTGGTTGGACATCTGGCAGCCGGAGGCCGCCGCCTGGCTCGCGGCGCACTGGGCGGGCAGCCCGGAGTCGATGGCACCGCCGGCGAACACGTCGGGGTAGTCGGCGAGCAGGTCGGTGGCCAGCCCGCCGCCGGCCGACAGACCGGTGACGAAGACCCGGTGGCCGTCGGAGCCGTTGTGGCTCACCGCGTAGCCGACCATCTGGTCCACCGAGGCCGCCTCGCCCTTGCCGCGGGTGTCCTTGGTGGAGTCGAACCAGCTGAAGCACGACAGCGCGTTGTTGGCCGAGGAGGTCTGCGGGTAGACCACCGCGAAGCCCCACAGGTCGGCGTACTTCGACCAGCCGGAGTCGTTGTGGTAGTCGGTCGCGGTCTGGGTGCAGCCGTGCAGGGCGACCACCAGCGGCGCGCCCGCCGGCAGGTTGGCCGGGGTGTACTCGTACATCGCCAGGTTGCCGGGGTTGGAGCCGAAGCCGGTGACCTGCTGGTAGGTGCCGGTGGCCGCGGCGGCCGGCGAGGGGGTGGCGAGCGGCAGGAGGCCCGCGGCGACGACCGCGGCCACGGAGGAGGCGGAGGCCAGACGGTGCAGAAGTCTTCGCAGGACGGATGGACCCATGGGTGCTCCCGATGTGAGGGGAAGGTAGTGGGCCGTGTCTTGTGGAGAGGGCCGGTCTGTTCCTGCGGACGGTACGACCGGGACAAACCGCCGGACATGTGCCGGGAGGACACCGCCGGACCGGTGATTGTGTCGGCCGGTCACATGTGCCGCCCTGGACCTCCTGCCTAACGTGTCGACCATGGAGACCACCGACAGTCACGACCGGAGCCAGGCTTCCGGCGATCCCGGCGGCTCACTCGCCGCCGGCCGGTTCCTGACCGGACGGACGGCGCTGGTGACCGGCGCTGCCAGCGGGATCGGACGGGCCTGCGCGGTCGCGCTGGCCGCCGCGGGCGCGAAGGTGCACGTGGTGGACAAGGCCGCCGAGGGGGCGCGCGAGGTCGCCCTGGAGATCGGCGGCACCGCGCACGTGGCCGATCTGTCCGAGCCGGACGCCGTCGACTCGCTGCCGGACGACGCGGACATCGTGGTGAACAACGCCGGGCTGCAGCACGTCGCCGCCGTCCAGGACTTCCCGCCGGAGACCTTCCGGCTGATCCAGCGGGTCATGGTGGAGGCGCCGTTCCTCATCCTGCGCCGCACCCTGCCCGGCATGTACGCCAGGGGCTGGGGCCGAATCGTCAACATCTCCTCCGCGCACGGCCTGCGCGCCAGCGCCTTCAAGTCCGCCTACGTCACCGCCAAGCACGGTCTGGAAGGGCTCAGCAAGGTCGTCGCGCTGGAGGGTGCGCCGCACGGGGTGACCAGCAACTGCGTGTGCCCCGGCTATGTGCGCACCCCGCTGGTGGAGGGCCAGATCGCCGACCAGGCGGCGGCGCACGGGATCCCGGAGGCGGAGGTGCTGGAGCGGGTGCTGCTGGAGCGGACTGCGGTCAAGCGCCTGGTGACGCCGCAGGAGGTGGCCGAGGCCGCGCTGTGGCTGTGCACCCCGTTCTCTGCCTCGGTCACCGGCACGTCCCTGCCGCTGGACGGCGGCTGGACGGCGAGCTGACGGCTCCGGGTCCCGGCGCTAAGCTGCACGGTCATGACCACTCCCGGGCAGGACGGCTACGAGATCACCACCGATCCCGGCCGTCTCGACATCGACTCGGTGCACCGCTGGCTGTCCCGCGACGCGTACTGGGCGCTGGGCCGCAGCCGCGAGACGGTCGAGGAGTCGATCCGCGCCTCGCTCAACTTCGGGGTCTACGCGGCGGACGGCACCCAGGTCGGCTACGCGCGGGTGGTGACGGACCTGGCGACCTTCGGCTGGCTGTGCGACGTCTACATCGACCGCGACCACCGCGGCCGGGGTCTGGGCTGCCGGCTGGTCGCCGCGGTGCGTGACCACCTCGCCCCCTACCGGCTCAAGCGGTTGCTGCTGGCCACCGCCGACGCCCACGGGGTCTACGCGGCGGCCGGGTTCGAGCCGTACCCGCAACCCGGCAACCTGATGTCGCTGGGCGTCTGAGCGGGGTCTGTGCCGTGGCCGACCCGACGGTGTCCATCGCGCCGTACATGCGCCGCCTCGTCGACCTGCTCGCCGAGGACGGCCCCGCCGAGCAGTTCGGCGCCCTGGCCGCCGAGGCGCGGGCGGCGGGCGCGCGGGCCGCGGACCTGTCGGAGATCGAGCGGGCCGCGGCCACCGCGCTGCGGGTGCGCGGGGCGCTGCGCCAGCACCGGCGCCGGGAGGCGGAGCTGGCCGCGCTCTTCGACACCGCGGGGGACCTGGCCGCCCTGCGCGACCTGGACGCCGTGCTGCTGTCGATCGTGCGGCGGGCCAGGATGCTGCTGGGGACCGACACGGCGTATCTGACGCTGCCCGACGAGGAGGCCGGCGACACCTACATGCGGGTGACCGACGGCTCGGTCTCGGCGATCTTCCAGCGGCTGCGGCTGGAGCTGGGCGAGGGCCTGGGCGGTCTGGTGGCGCAGACGGCACGACCGTACGCCACCCCGGACTACCGCACCGACGAGCGGTTCCGCCACA
Source organism: uncultured Actinomycetota bacterium (assembly GCA_963737305.1). Lineage (GTDB taxonomy): Bacteria > Actinomycetota > Actinomycetes > Streptomycetales > Streptomycetaceae > Streptantibioticus_C. The sequence goes on from CAVTRX010000001.1 coordinate 469,433, forward strand.
CCCTGACGATCGACGCGGGGGTGACCGACGAGGGGCTGGTGGCGATCCTGGGGGTGCCGCTGCTGCTGGGGTCCAGTTCCTCGGAGGGCGGCAAGGTGATCGGCGTGCTGTTCGCCGCCGACCGCACGCCGCGGCCCTTCTCGCCCGACGAGGTCGCCCTGCTGTGCTCGCTGGCCGCGCACGCCGCGATCGCCATCGACACCGCCAAGGCGCTGGCCGACACCCGGGCGGCGCTGGACGGTCTCGCCGAGGCCAACGCCGTCATCCGCGAGCACGCCGCCGCCATGCAGCGCGCGGCGGAGTCCCACGACCGGCTGACCGACCTGGTGCTGCGCGGCGGCGAGATGCCGGAGGTGGCGACCGCGGTGGCCGGGCTGCTGGGCGGCGCGATCACGGCGCACGACCCGGAGGGCCGCCCGCTGGCCGCGGTCCGCGGCGACGGCAGCGCGTTCACCGCGCCGGTGCTCGACACCGGGGCGCTGGTCCAGGCGGCCCATGACTCGTCGGCCGCGGCGCACGCGGTGCTGCGGGACGGCCGCTGGGTCTGCGCGGTGCTGGCGGGCCAGGAGCTGATGGGCAGTCTGGTGCTGCACGACCGGCCCCGGCTCGACGACCCCGACCGGCGGCTGTTCGAGCGGGCCAGTGTGGTGGCGGCGTTGCTCCTGCTGCTGCGGCGGTCGGTGGCCGAGACGGAGAACCGGGTACGCGGCGAACTGCTGGCCGATGTGCTCGGCGACCCCGGCCGTGATCCGGTGGGGCTCACCGAGCGTGGACGCAGGCTCGGTGTCGACCTGGCCCGGCGCCATCTGGTGGTGGTGGCCGAGGCCGGCGCCGACGCCCGTGAACGGCTGGGAGTCGCGGCCATGCGGTACCTGTTCGGCAGCGACGGCATCGGCGCGGAGTACGCCGGGGCGACCGTGCTGCTGCTGCCGGACGACGGGACCGCGCCCGGCGCGGCGGCGGTCACCGCGGCGGAGCAGCTCGCCCAACTCGTGGGCGCCCCGGTCACGGTGGCCGGCGCGGGGCCCGCGTCAGGGCCGGTCGCGCTGGCCGCCGCGCATGCCGAGGCGGAGCGCTGCCTGCGGGCGATGCATGTGCTGGGACGGGTGGGCGAGGGCGCCGGCGCCGCCGAACTCGGCTTTCTGGGCGTGCTGTTGGGCAACGGCCATGACGTCGGGGGCTATGTGGGCACGACGCTGGGCCCGTTGCTGGAGTACGACGCGCGGCGCGGCACGGATCTGGTGCGCACCCTGGACGCCTACTTCGGCTGCGGTGGCTCCCTGACCCGGGCCAAGGACAAACTGCACGTCCACGTCAACACCGTGGTGCAGCGCCTGGACCGTATCCAGGCGCTGCTGGGCCGGGACTGGAACAGCCCGGCCCGCGCGCTGGAACTCCAACTCGCCCTGCGGCTCCACCTGTTGTCGGCGGACTACCGCTCCGGCGACCATCCTTCGACCGACTGAAGCAGGTGCCGGGCCACCGTCCGCGCTCCTTCGTCACCGACGAGCACGGTGTAGTGGTTGGCGCCGGGCACCCGGGTCGCGGTGACCCGTTCGGGGTCGAGCGCGGCGGTGGCCAGCAGTTCCTCGGAGTACAGGCCCCGCGGTTCGTCCATCACCCCGCGCTCCGCCCACAGCAGCCGGGCGGGGCACGGCAGCCGGCGCACCGCTTCGAGCACCTCCGGCTCGAACTGCCCCACGCCGTCCACCCGTACCGCCTCGATGGCGCAGGAGGAGCGCATCCGCGGTTCGGTGCCGATCAGGTCGCGCTGGATGTAGGCCTCCACCCACGGCGACCAGGTCGCCGCGAAGGCCGGATGCGCCCGCCAGAAGTCCAGGTAGGCGGCGCGGTCCGAGAAGGTCATGGAAAGCCGCCGCATCGCGGGACCGATGACGGCCGTGATCAGTTCGTCGGGCGGCAGGTCCACCGGCAGCGGGAAGCCCACTCCGCCGTCCACCATCACCAGGGCCTGGAAGCGGCTCGGGTACCGGACCGCGGCGACGGCGGCCACGAAGGCGCCCATCGAGTGGCCGGTGATCGCCAGCCGGGCGGCCCCCGAGGCGTCGGCCACCGCGGCCAGGTCCCGCGCGTGCGCGCCGACCCCGTACGGTGCGGGCAGCGTGCCGCTGGCACCCCTGCCGCGCAGGTCGGCGGCGAGCAGGGTGACCCGCCCGGCGAGGTGGTGGGCGACGCGGGCCCAGGACAGCCCGTTGGCGGTGATGCCGTGCGCGGCCAGCACCACGGGGGCGTCCGGACGGGCCGCGGGCCAGCGCACCACGGCCAGGTCGCCCCCGTCGACCGGCACGGTGAACTCCTCGTACGGCGGGAAGCCGGACGGCTGCGGGGTGCCGGCGGCGGTCGTCCCCTCGGGCGCGTTGCGGGTGGTCATGGACGCGGGTCCTCCTCGGTGTCGTCGGCACGGTGCCGGGCGGCGCGCAGCCGCTGCGGGAGCCGCACCACGCCGCCGGGCAACAGGTACACCACGGCGACGAAGAGCGTCCCGAGCACGAACAGCGGCTGCGACAGCGGTATCCGCAGGACGGCCGGGAGTCCCGTCACCGCGCCGGATCCGGACAGGTCGCCGAGCCGCTGGTCGGCCCAGGTGTAGAGCACCCCGCCGAGCAGCGGACCCCAACGGGTGCCGGAGCCGCCGAGCACCACCATCACCAGGAGTGAGAGGGTGAAGTCCGGGGTCGTCGTCCGCGGGGTGGCACCGCCGGTGAGCAGCAGGTAGACGATGCCGCCGAGCGCCGCCAGCGTACCGGCCAGCACGAAGGCCACCAGCTTGAAACCGTAGGGCCGCAACCCCAGGACGTGTACCCGCAGTTCGTTCTCCCGCACGCCCTCCCAGACCCGGCCGGTCGGCGAGCGCACCGCCCAGTGGACGACGGCCACGGTGAGCACGACGTAGGCCAGCGCGATCCAGTACAGGTTGGCGGTGTGCTCGATGCCGACCAGTGCGGCGGGCAGCCGGTCCGCGGGGACCGCGCGGCCCTCCTCGCCGCCGGTGACGCCACCCGGGTCGCGTTCCACCAGGATCGATCCGGCCTGCGCGAACGCCAGCGTCACCATGGAGAATCCGATGCCGCCGACCCGCAGGCCGACCGAACCGAGCAGCGCGGACAGCGCCGCGCCGCACAGCAGGCCCAGCACCGCCGAGGCGGCGAACGAGAAACCCGCCTCCAGCATCAGGGTGTTGGTGGCGTAGCTGCCGGCGGCGAAGTAGAGCGCGTGCCCGAACGACAGCAGCCCGGTACGGCCGAGCAGCAGGTCGTACCCGGTGGCAAGACCACCGAACACCAGGCACAGCGCCAGCAGTTGGAGGCTGCCCGCACTGCCGGCGGGTCCGTCGAGCAGACCCGGCAGCGGCACCTCGCTGAACGGCACGACGACCAGCAGCGCCAGCACGGCGAGCGGCCACCAGTGGGCGGACCGTCGCAGCACGCTCTCCCCGCCGCCCGGTGACGCGGTGGCGCGGGTGTCGTCGGGTGTCTCGGTGGTGGCGCTCACGCGAGCCTCCCGGTGAGGCCGCGCGGCCGGATCAGCAGCAGCACGGCGAGCAGGACGACCACGGCGAGATCGCCGAGGCCGGCGCTGGTGTAGTAGTTGGCGAACTGCTGGACCAGGCCCACCGCGACTCCCGCCACGGCGGCGCCGGTCACCGAGCCCATGCCGCCCATCACCACGACCACGAAGGCGTAGATGAGCAGTGAGGACCCCTGCCCGGGGTCGACCGAGCCGAAGTAGAGCCCGCCCAGGGCGCCGCCCAGCGCCGCCGCGGCACCGCCGATGGCGAAGACCAGGGTGAAGGCCTTGGTCACGTCGATGCCCAGCGCGGTGACCATCGCCCGGTCCTCCACTCCGGCACGGACCACCAGGCCGTGCCGGGTCCGGCCGAGGAAGAGCCGCAGGGCGACCAGCACCACCACGGCGGCACCGACCAGCACCACGCGGTTGAGGGGGACGTCGGCGCCCAGCAGCGAGAAGGTGCCCGACAGCGCCTTGGGTCCCGGGAACGTCCGGGCGTCGGCTCCCCAGATGGCGGACAGCAGCGCGGGAACGGCCAGTCCCACGCCGACCGTCGCCAGGATCTGTTCGCGCGGCCGGGTGTAGAGCGGGCGGATGAGCGCGAACTCCAGCAGCACCGCGGCCGCGGTTCCGACCACGACGCCGAAGGCGACCGCCAGGACGAAGCCCGCCCCGCCGGGTCCCGCGCCGGGCAGATGCCCGGACGCCGCCCACCAGGTCGCGTAGGCGCCGACGGACAGCAGCGCCCCGTGGCCGAAGTTGAGCACGTCCATCAGTCCGAAGATCAGTGACAGTCCCGAGGCGACCAGGAAGTACAGGGCGCCCAGGCCCAGTCCGGTGCAGACGAGAAGAACGACGGTGGCCATCAGGCGCTCGCCTCCGTGACCTGGGTGGAGGGTCCTTGGGTGTGCCGTCCGACGCCCAGCAGCCGGCGGGTCGCCTCCGGGTCGGCCAGCAGGTCGCCGACCGGGCCGGCATGCGCGGTACGGCCGTCGGCGAGGACGACGCAGGTGCGGGCCAGCCGCCGCACGAGCGCGAGGTTCTGCTCGACCAGCAGCACCGGCACCGCCTCGGCCGTGCGCTCCAGCGCGTGGGCGACCTCGGTGACCACCTTGGGAGCCAGGCCCTTGGTCGGTTCGTCGGCGATGACCAGCCGGTTGCCGCACAGCAGGGTGCGGGCGATGGCCAGCATCTGCTGCTGCCCGCCGGACAGTGACCCGGCGGCCTGCCTGGCGCGCTGCCGCAGTTCCGGGAAGAGCTCGTGGACCAGCGGGTAGTCCGGCTCCCCCGCGCCCGGCCGCTCGGCCAGTCGCAGGTTCTCCGCCACCGTCAGCCCGGAGAAGACCCCGCGGTCCTCCGGCGCGTAGCCGATGCCGCGCCGCACCAGGGTGTGGGTGGCCAGCGTCACGGTCTCCCGGCCGTCCAGCAGCACGCTCCCGGTGCGCGGGACCAGGCCGAGGACACCGCGCACGGTGGTGGTCTTGCCCGCCCCGTTGCGGCCGAGCAGGGCGGTCACCCCGGACGGCGCGACGTCCAGGTCGACGCCGTGCAGGATGTGGCGGCCGCCGATGACGACCCGCAGGTCCCGTACCGCCAGCAGGGGTTCGGCGTTCTCGGTCACAACGCCTCCCCGAGGTAGGCCTGCTGGACGTCCGGGTCGGCCATGACGGCGGCCGGGGTGTCCAGGGCCAGCAGCGTGCCGTGGTGCATCACCGCGACCCGGTCGGCCAGTCCCAGCAGCACGTCCATGTGGTGTTCGACCATCAGGACGGTGCGGCCCTCGTCCCGGTGCAGCCCGCGGATCAGCTCGGTCAGCGCGGGCACCTCCTCCGCGCTGACCCCGGCCATCGGCTCGTCCAGGAGCAGCAGCCTGGGGTCGCCGGCGAGCAGCACGGCGATCTCCAGTTTGCGTTTCTCGCCGTGCGAGAGCGCACCTGCCAGGGCCGCGGCCCGGTGTCCCAGACCGGTGCGCTCCAGCACGCCGGTGACCTGCTCGGTGTACGCCGCCGCCCGCCGCCAGACGCGGTACGAGCCGCCGCGGGCGGCCTGCGTCGCGAGCCGGACGTGGTCGGCGACGGTCATGCCCGGCCACAGGCTGGAGGTCTGGAAGGTCCGGCCGAGCCCGTGGCGGGCCCGGGTGTGCGCCGGCCGGCCGGTGACGTCGTCCCCGTCCAGCGCGATCGTCCCTTCAGTGGGCCGCCGCAGTCCGCTGATCAGGTTGAACAGGGAGGACTTGCCCGCCCCGTTGGGGCCGATGAAGGCCAGGAACTCGCCCTCGGCGACCTCGAAGGACACGTCCTGCACGATGGTCGCGCCGCCGACGTCCCAGCCGAGTCCGGCCACCCGGAGCACCGGGGCGGCCCCGCCGCCGGCCGCCCCGGTGCCGCCCGGCCGGACCCCCGCGCCGGTCTGTTCCATCGTCAGCCCGCCATCGTCTTCGCCGGGGGCGCGACCGCGGTCATCGGCAGGCTGGTCAGCAGCTTGGGCTTGGCCGCGGTTCCGGTGCCGGTCAGCCGGGCGGTGAACATCGGCTGGAGCAGGGCGTGGTCCTTGGCCCGGATCTGCTCGGCCCCCTTGACGCCCTCGAAGCTCCAGCCCTCCAGCGCCTTGACCATCGCCGAGGTGTCGGTGGCGCTGCCCGACTCGACCGCGTGCACGATCATCTGCGCCGCGGTGAACCCGTCCGGGCTGAACAGGTCGGGTGTGCCGCCCGCCTTGGTGATGCCGGCCAGCATCGCCTTCTCCACCGGGTTGCCGCCGCCGGCGCCCGGGAAGTAGTGGGCCAGGAACGACACCTTGCCGCCCGCCGCGCCGAAGATCGGGTAGGAGGCGGTGCCGGCCAGCCCGGTGACGACCTTGGCGGCGTCCGGCACGCCCTGCTGGTCGAGCGCGGTCCACAGCGCGGGCGCGGTCGATCCGGCCCAGGCGACGAAGACCAGGTCGGGGTGGCCGGCCTTGACCTGGCGGGCGAAGGGGGTCAGGTCCTCGGCGCTCGGCGGGGCCAGCACCGAGGAGACCTTCGCGCCCTGGGCGCCCAGCACGGCCTTGACCGCCGTCACGTTGGCCTGCCCGAACGCGGAGTTCTGGGCCAGTACGGTCACCTTCTTGCCGCTCGCGCCGCTCAGCAGCGAGCCCGCGGTGAGGATGTCCTGGTAGGACTGGCGTCCGGAGCGGAAGGTGTAGGTGTTGGCGCCGGTGACCTCGTCGACGGCGGCCGGGCCGGAGATGTAGAGCACGTGGTTCTGCGCGGCCAGCGGAGCCATCTGGAGCGCGACGCCCGAATCGGTGGTCCCGGCGATGATCGGGTAGCCCTTGCCGATCAGGTCCTTGGCGGCGGCGACCGCCTTCGCGGGGTCGCCCGCGTCGTCCTGCTCGGAGACCTGGATCGGGTGGCCGGCCACCTTGCCGGTGCCGTGGGTGGCGTAGTCGAGCCCGGCCCGGAAGCCTTCCAGGTACTGCTTGCCGTACGCGGCGAGCAGGCCGCTGCGGGAGTAGACCAGGCCGACCTTCACCGGCGCGGACTTGCCCACGTCCTTGCCGGTGTCGCCTGAGGAGTCGCCGGATCCGGCGGTTCCGGCGGCGGCGCACCCCGCCAGCAGGAGGGCCGCGGCAAGCAAGGAGACCGCGTGTCGGGCTCTGTGACTGGTGGTTCGCGCCGTGCTGGAACACATGATGACCGGCTCCCCGCTGTCTTCCGCTGTGACGAATCCCCGCACCGTAGGAGCGGCCCGCCGCAGCCGACATGTGCTCGTCAAACCCTCCTTGGGCGCGCCGCATGTGTCCGGCCCACATGTCCCCCGGCGCAACCGGCGCCCAAGGCGGCCGACTTGGCGGAACGTCGCAGGTCAGGGGCGATCGGGCAGCGGAGTCAGCAGGGACTTGGCGATCGGCGTGACGGCCAGCAGCAGGGCACCGGCCAACGTCACGCAGGTGCCCAGCAGTTCGGGGACCAGCCACCATCCCGTTCTGATGTGCTCGCGGTACAGGCTGATGCCGAGGCTGATGCTCAGCAGGGCGTCCCCTATGGTCAGCACCGGCTGCGAGGCGGCCAGCGGGCCGGACTGCAGGGCGTTCTCCAGCATGAACAGCGCACCGACCCCGGCGGCGGCGAAGGCGTAGGTCTGCCAGGACAGGAAGAACCGGCCGGGCCCGCCGGTCTCCCAGGCGTAGGTGGCCGTCTTCATCAGCGCGGCGGTCAGCGCGTAGCCGATGGCGGTCGCCCCCGCGAAGCAGGCGGCCCTGGCCTTTCCCGCCGGGCGGCGCAGCGCGGTGCCCACCAGGGCGCCGGCCACCGCGACGCACACCACGAGGGCCGGGATCCATCGGTCCATCGGCGCCTGGCGTGCCCCGGCCGACGGATCGGCGGCGGCCAGCGCCGAGCCGACCCCGACCACGATGCAGCCGACGCCCAGCCAGCCGCGGCGCGGCAGCGGGCGGCGCAGCATGACGCCGGCGATCAGCAGCGCGATCGGCAGTTCGAGGACGAAGATCGGCTGGACGACGGACAGTGCCCCGTCGACCAGTGCCAGGGCCTGGAAGCACGCCGAGCAGATGACGGCGCCGATCCCGGCGAGCCACACCGGGCTGCGGGCCAGGCTGACGATCAGCGCGGCGCTGAAGCCCTTGGCGAGCGGCACGGTCAGCGCGGCGCGCCGTTGTAGCACGGTGGCCAGCCCGTTGCTTCCGGCGGCCAGCAGCGCGAACACGACGGCCGCTGTCATCGCCACCCCGCCGCTCCTTCCTCTCCGCCCGGCCGCCACCGCTGCCGCCATGCCGTGATCACCTGAGTCATGGCGCCGTCCACATTAGGCCTTGCCGGGGCGAATCCCCCGCGACAGCCCGCGGGTCGTCCGCGAAGAGCGGATTCGCCTTGGTGTTCCCCTCACGGGGCGGGTGACAATCGACGGCATGAGGTCCCGCCAGTAGCGGCGGTACCGCGGTACACCCGTGGAGTGACGAATGAACAGCGCGGAACTGCTCACCGACTCGTTCGGACGTGTCAGGGAGACGGTGCACAACGCGGTGGAGGGACTGACCCGTGAGCAGCTGGCGGTCCAGCTCGACGAGCAGGCCAACTCGATCGGCTGGCTGATCTGGCACCTGACCCGGATCCAGGACGACCACGTCGCGGGGGTCGGCGGCTTCGAGCAGGCGTGGACCGCGGAGGGCTGGATGGACCGGTTCGCGCTGCCCTTCCACCCGGCCGACGTCGGCTTCGGTCACCACGCCGAGCAGGTCTCCGTGGTCCGCCCGGACGCCGACCTGCTGCTGGGGTACTACGACGCGGTGCACGAGCGGACCCTCGGCTACGTCAAGGGGCTGTCCGACGATGACCTCGACCGTGTGGTGGACCGGTCCTGGACGCCCGCGGTGACACTGGGCGTGCGACTGGTCAGCGTGATCTCCGACGACCTCCAGCACGTGGGCCAGGCGGCCTTCGTGCGCGGCGTGGTGCTGCGCCGCGGCTGACCTGGCGTCGGAACGCCGACGGCCCTCCGGGCGACGCGCGTGGCGTCGCCCGGAGGGCCTGCCGCATGGCCTCGGATCAGGCGGTGCAGCTGGTGGTGCTGGTGGTGCTGCTGCAGGTGCTGGTGCTGCTGCAGCTGGTGGACGAACCCAGCATGACCTCGCTGGCGTCCGAGTAGTCGGTGATCTCGAAGGTCTCCGACTCCAGCTCCAGGATCTCCTGGGCGAGGGACTCGAGGGAGTTCTGCGACATTGCGTCCTCCTTGGGTTGGGGGGCGAAACGTCCGGGACACAGCGTCCCGGCCACGGCCTTCTGCTCGGGACTGGTACGAACTCCCGTGCTGTGTGCCAACGCCTGTTCTAGACCCGGCCGCTGGCAGTTCACGCGGCATTCCGCTGTCATCTGACTGTCGGCCACCATCGCGCACCGCTCCCACCTGCGGTGTCATCGGGGCGAGCGGCGTGAAATCCGGTCGGCGCGGGCCGCCGCTCCGACAGGCGCCACGCCCGTGACCCTCTGATAATGGCGGCGTGGAGCTGACGGTCGTACCCGCTGACGGCCTCGTGGACGAGGTACCCACGGTCATCGCCCGCGGGCTGCGCCCCGACGAGCCGGTCGTCCTGACGGTCGAGGTGCGGGACGCCGCGGGAAACCGGTGGCGGTCGGTCAACGAGTACCGCGCCGACGCCCAGGGCGTGGTGGACACCGCCACGTCCGCGCCCGACCACGGCAGCTATCCGGGTGTGGACCCGGCCGGCCCGTGGTGGTCCATGACGCCCGCCGACGGGCACGGACCGCGCCGGGACCCCGCCACGTTCGAGGTCGACGACGACCGGCTGACCTGGACGGTGGACTGCGCGCCGGCCGACTCCGCGCCCGCCGCCCGGCGCAGCGTCGTCAGACGCTGGCGGGCCGCGCAGGTCACCCGTTCGGACTCCGTGCTCGACGGTCTGCGCCACGTGCGCTTCTCCCCCGGTCCGCCGCTCGGTCCCGCGCCCCCGGTGGTCGTGCTGGTCCCGGGCCCGGCCGGGGTCGGTACCGCCGCCGCGACCGCCGCCCTGCTGGCCTCCCGGTGCGGCCTCACCGCGACCGTCCTGGCCGACCCGGACGAGCGGGAGGGGTCGTGGTCGCTGTGCGAGCTGCCGTTGGAGCGGCTGGCCCGGGGTATCGCCGCCGCAGCGGGCGGGTCGGCCGCCGAGCCGCCGCGGGCCGCCGTGGTGGCGTACTCGGCCGGCACCGCGGGCGCGCTGACCGCTCTCGCCCTGGAGCTGATCCCGGTGCGGGCGGTGGTCGCCCTCGCCCCGACGCACGTGGTCTGGCAGGCGTCGGCGTCCAAGGGGTCGGCGCCGGACACCTCGTCGTTGAGCCACCTGGGCGTGCCGCTGCCGTATGTGCCGGTCAGGGGTGACCGGCCGCTGCCTGGCCCTGCGGCGCACGCCCTGCTGCGGTGGCTGCCAGGCAGCCATGACCGGTCCCGGGCGGCGCACACCCGGCCCGCGTACGAGGCCGCGCTGCGCCACGGCGCCGCGGTGGGCGCGGCGGTGATCCCCGTCGAGCGGATCGCCGCGCCACTGATGGCGGTCGCCGGGACGGCGGACGAGGTGTGGCCGGCGGAGGCGATGGCGCGGGCGCTGATCGAGCGTCACCGCGGCTCGCCGCACGCGCACACCGGCCCGGACGGTGACGTGCTGCTGGTCAACCGGGGCGCCGGGCACTTCGTCCGGCCGCCGCTGGTCCCCACCACCGTGGACCGCGACGCCGGGCTCGACCAGGGTGGTTCCCCGGCCGCCGACGCCGCGGCGCAGCAGGCCACCTGGACGGCCATGACGCGCTTCCTGCGACGCCACCTCGACCGTCCCTGACACGCCGCCCCCACGGTGGTGGGCCCTCTTACGGCTACGCCGGCGGCTGGACCCGGGTGTCGTTCTGCCCGCCGTACTGAAGCGCGGTCAGGACGTACCAGGCGCCGGTCACCGGCTCGACCATGGTGGAGACGATGGGCTTGTGGCTGACGTTCGAGGTGGCCTCACCGGGCGGCATGTAGCCGGTCGCGGTGCGCGAGGCGTACCAGGTCAGCCGGCTCAGCGCGTCCGCCTTGTCACCGGTGAAGATCTCGTCCAGCGCGAGGTACATGCTCATCTGCGGCCAGGACGGCTCGGCGCCGAGCGCCTCGTTGCCCGCGGGGCTGTACTGCGAGGTGTAGTAGAAGGTGTCGCCGACGTAGCGGGCGATGCCCCAGGTGTCCTGGGCGAGGGTGGAGCTGATCTTGGCGATGTGCGAGGCGGCCTTGGTGCTGCCCGCGTCGACCACGCCGAGGACCATCAGCATGTCGGAGGAGGAGTCGACCGGGTCGACCCGCGCGGTGTTGCCGGTGTTGACCGCGCGGTCGAAGTACCCGCCGCCCGCGGAGTTCCACATCCCGGCCGGGCTCGCGGTGGAGTCCCGGTTCAGCGCGGCGGTGATGGTCGAGGCGGTCGCGGTCCAGCTGTTCTTCGAGGCGGTGTCGCCCTCGTCCGCCGCGAGCTGCCCGGCGGCCCACAGTCCGGCCACGTAGGTCGCCTGGGTGAAGGAGTTGTACTCCAGGTCCTCCTCCCAGATCGAGTGGTCGGCCGGCCCGAAGCCGTTCGCACCGGTGCCGGATGCGATGAATCCGGCCGCCTTCTTGACGGCCGGCCACATCGCGCTCAGGAACGCCGAGTCGCCGGTTGCCGCGTAGTGCCGCAGCACACCGATGACGAAGATGCCGATGGAGTCGTTCTCCGGCTGCACGAAGCTGATGAACTGCCCGGTCCACTCGTCGTACGTGGTGCCGAACGAGCCGTCGGCCGACTGGATGCTCGCCAGCCACCGGAAGAACTTGTCGGCCTCGGTGTGGTGCCCGGCCGCGTCCAGGGACAGCGCGGTGACCGCGGAGTCGCGCACCCAGGTCTTGTATCCGTAGGCGATCGGGTTGGTCGCCGCGGGCCAGGTGCCCAGGACCGGGTTCTGGGTCTGCTTCATCACCACCAACGCCCTGTCGTACGCGGTGGACAGACCGGTGTCGGTGAAGGTCGAGGAGACCCGCTTGCCGGCCGCCAGCCAGTTGGCGTAGTCGGTGGTGGTGGTCTGCTGCCAGCTGGTGTCGCTGGTGCCCCGGGCGGTGTCGGCGGCGGCCAGCGAGTCCGCGGCGCTCGACGCGACGGCCAGGTAGAAGGACGTGGTGACCTGCGAGTTGGCCGGTACCGTCACCCGCTTGGACAGTCCCACCGAGACGTCGGTGGCGGTGACGGAGGTGTTGCCCGGCAGGGTGCCGGCCGCGTCGAAGGCGTACCACGGGGCGACGGTGGCGCTCCCGGTGTCGGAGTTGCCGTCGTCGCCCACCTGGTGACCGGTCGACGCCCCGAAGGAGCCCAGCACCAGGTGGTACTGGCCGCTTGCCGACATGTCGACGACATCGGCGTCCCGGGTGGCGTCGTACGTGGCGTGGACGGTCTTGCCCGAGCCGGCGCCGGTGTTGTTGACGTGCAGTTGGTCCAGGACGTTCATGGTGACGGCGGAGGCGGTGGTGTTCTTCAGCCGGTAGGTGACGACGGTGAAGTGCTGGCCGGGCACCGTCGCGTAGTCGCGCCCGACGGTCACCGGCATCGCCTGGCCCGCGTAGGCACCGTAGTCCGAGCGCAGGATGCCGCCGGAGTCCAGGTACCCGGTGGCGCCGGAGAAGTTGTGCACCTGGTCGTACTTCACGCCGTGCGTCTCGTCGCGGAAGAAGCCGGTGTAGTCGTTGATCTGGTTGACGTCCGAGGCGCTGGAGGCCGTGCCGCCGGGTGAGTAGTGCAGTTCGGCGAGCCGGGGTCCGTACTGGGTGTTGGTGTCGGTCTGGGCGAGCTGCGAGGCCATCCAGATGCCGGTGGTGTCCGACCAGTTGTTCATGTAGAGCGACCTGGCCGTCTCGGTGGACGGCTGGGTGGTGGTCGCCGCGTGGGCGCTCTGGGCGGTCAGGGTGGCCGCCCCGAGCGCTCCGGCCAGGGCCACCGCGGCGGCGGTGGCCGTACCGATCAGTTGTGTTCGGAGTCTCTTCATTTCCGGGCCTCCCGCCCAGCGGCACGTCGTGGGCCTCCCGGGGCGTCAGTGGGCGAGACCGACCCTGGAGCGGCATGAGTGTCGCGGAGGTTAATTGCGCCCGTCAAGCAACAAACCCCGTCGGGTCGTTGACCAAGGAGGAGAAAACTCCGGTCTTCCCGGAGCTGGTTGGCGTGCAGCGGGCATCGGGTCGCCTGGTTTTTTCCTTGACACACGTAATTGACCTGGAAGAGACTCACCGCGGTCCCGACACGGCCACGGGCGACGGCGCCCGCTCGGCGAACGGAGGCACGGATGACCATCTCTCGGCGCGCCCTGCTGACAGGGGCGAGCGCGGCGGCGCTCGGTGGCATGACCGCGCTGCCGCGGCGGCACGGCGCGGCGGAGGTACCCCTGCGGGTGGCGCAGGCGGCCACCTCGGCGGCGGCGCTCCCCCACAACAGCCGCGACTCGGTCTTCAGCCGCAGCGGCGCCGGACCGCTGTACTGGTCCGCGTACAGCTGGGACTACACCAACAACGACACGCTCCCGGAGTCGGTCTGGAAGCAGAACGTCGACTGGGTGGCGACCACCTTCAAGTCGTACGGCTACACGATGTGCTGCACCGACGGCTGGGTGGACTTCACCCAGAAGACCAACTCAGCGGGCTACATCACCAGTTACAGCGACGCGTGGGTCAACGACTGGTCGTACTGGGCCGGTTACCTGAGCTCCAAGGGGCTCAAGCTCGGCGTCTACTACAACCCGCTGTGGGTGACGGCCGCCGCGGCGGGCGACCCGTCCAAGATCGTGACTGGCAAGCCCGGTGTCACCGTCGGGTCGATCGTCAACAGCGGTGACTACCTCAACTCCAACGGCGAGCTGTACTGGGTGGACGTCACCAAGAACGGCGCCAAGGAGTACATCCAGGGGTACGTGAACTACTTCAAGAACATGGGCGTCGGCTATCTGCGGACCGACTTCTGGGCCTGGTACGAGGCGGGCGCCACCGACAACCAGGGCGGCATCGTCGCGCACGGCAGCGCCAACTACGCCACCGCCCTGGAGTGGATCGCCGAGGCGGCCGGCGACACGATGGAAGTCAGCGTCGTGATGCCGAACCTCTACGAAAACGGCGCGAACGAGGTCATGTACGGCGACATGATCCGCATCAACGACGACGCCACCACCGGCGGCTGGGCGCACCTGAGCGCGGGCCGGCAGAGCTGGCAGGACAGCTGGTCGCAGTGGAGCAACGCCTTCTCCGGGTTCACCGGCTGGGCGCACCGCTCCGGGCGCGGGCAGCTCATCCTGGACGGCGACTTCCTGATGATGAACTCCTTCGCCAGCGACGCCGAACGGCAGACGGCGATCAACCTGTTCACCGTCGCCGGCTCGCCGATCGCGATCTCCGACCGGGTGGACGACATCGGCTCGGGCGCGGCGTTCTACCAGAACACCGAGGTGTTGGCCCTGCACAACCAGGGGCTGACCGGCAAGCCGTACTTCCACAACGGCGACCTGTACTCGGTGAACGGCACCTCGCGCGACACCGAGCGCTGGATGGGTCAACTGCCGGACGGCAGTTGGGCGGTGGCGCTGTTCAACCGCAACGACTCCAGCACGGTCACCAAGTCGGTCGACTTCGGCGCCGACCTGGGCATCGTCGGCTCCGCGAGCGTGCGGGACCTGTGGTCGCACACGGACCTGGGGTCGGCCACCTCCTTCTCGGCGAGCCTCGCGCCGCACGCCTCGCGGCTGGTGCACGTGGTGCCGGCCGAGTCGACGCGGCGCTACCAGGCGGCGTTCGCGGCGTGGGGCGGCGGGGCGAACTTCAACAACAACCACACCGGTTACTCGGCCATGGGCTTCGTGGACAAGCTGGAGGCGGCGAGCGCCGGGGCGTCGGTGACCTTCGCCGTCCAGGCGAGCGCCGCGGGCAGTCACACGATCCACTACCGCTACGCGAACGCCAACGGCTCGACGGGGACGGCGACCGTGGCGGTCGAGGGCGCCGCCCGCAACGTGATCAACAGCGCGTTCCAGGTCTCCTTCCCCGCCCTCGCCGACTGGAACACCTGGGCCACCGTCAGCGGCACGGTGACGCTGGCGGCCGGCCTCAACCTGATCACGATCGCCCGCACCTCCGGCGACACCGGGGCGTTCAACCTCAACTACATCGAAGTGAGCGCCTGACCCGCGTTGGACACCAGAAGCGAACGTCACCGCCGTCCCACCGACCACCGACCACGCCCGCGAGGAGGCGGCACGGTGAACCTCAGCGAGCGCTCGGTGCGGGCGTCCCGGCCGGTGGTCCCCGACCTGATCGGGGAGCGGACCCGGGCGGAGATCTTCGCCATGGTGCTCACCGCGGGGCCGGTCTCCCGCACCTGGCTGGCCGGGCGGCTCGGCCTGTCGCCGTCCACCGTCACCCGGTTGCTCGCCCCGCTGGTGGAGGCGGACTACCTGCGGGAGACCACCTCGGAGGCGGTCGGTCCCGGTCGGCCGAGGCGGCTGCTGCACGTGAACACCAAGCGGCACTTCGTGGTCGGGGTCAAGATCGCCCCGACCCATGTGGCCGCCGTGCTCACCGACATGGGCGCCCAGGTGGTCGCGCGGGCCGAGACGGCGATCCCCGATCCGGCTCCCGCCACCGCCCTTTCGGCCTCCGCCGAACTGACGGCCGCTCTGCTGGGAGAGGTGTCGGGCGCCGCGGGCGACGTGCTGGGGGTCGGCGTGGGCGTCAGCGGCCATGTCGACTCCTCCGCCGGGGTCTGCCGTTACTCGGCGCTGCTGGACTGGCGGAAGGTCGACGTGGCCGGGCCGCTGTCGGCGGCCACCGGGCTGCCGGTCGTGGTCAACAACGACGTCAACACCCTGGTGGTCGCCGAGCGCTGGTTCGGCGAGGGCCGGGACGTCGACTCCTTCGCCGTGGTCACCATCGGCTCGGGGATCGGCTGCGGGCTGCTGCTGGACGGCTCGTTGTTCTCCGGTGCCAGCGGCATGGCCGGCGAACTGGGCCACCTTCCGCTGGACCCTGACGGCCCGTTGTGCAGTTGCGGCCGGCGCGGCTGTCTTGAGGCGCTGGCCGCTTCCGGCGCGGTGCTGGGCCGGCTGCGCCGCCACGGGGTGCCGGACGTCGAGGACATCGACCAGGCGGCGCGGTTGGCCCGCGGCGGCCCGGGGCCGCGGTCGGAGGCGGCGCGCACCGCGTTCGCCGCGGCCGGGGACGCGTTGGGCAGAGGACTGGCGAGTCTGTGCAACCTGCTGAACCTGGAGAAGATCATCCTGGCCGGGGAAGGCGCCGCCGCCCACGACCTGTTCGGACCGGCGATGACCGACTCCCTGGAACGGCACGCCTTTTCCGAGGCGGCACGTGACTGCGCTGTGAAGATCGATCCGGTAACCGACGATCTTTGGGCCAGAGGAGCGGCGTGTCTGGTCATCAAGGAGACGGTGGGGGCGCCACTCTCGTAAGATCCGCGACCAGCAGCATGCGTATCCAGGATCAAACTCAGGGTGGAGGGGGCTAATCTCAAGCTCTCCCCACAGCGATACAGTCCGTCGAAATTCCTCCGCACAAGGAACCCTCATGCGTATACGCACCGCCGTTCGCCCACGTAAGGCGTTCATGTCCGTCGGCGTAGCAGCCCTGCTGCTGGCCGCCAGCGCCTGCTCCTCGGACAACGGGAGCTCTTCGTCCGACAACAGCGCGTCAGGTCCCGCCAAGGGCACCATCACCTGGTACGCGAACCAGTTCGGACCGACGAACGTGGACGTCCGCAAGACCCTGATCGCCGCGTTCGAGAAGGCGAACCCGGCCGTCAAGGTCAAGCTGGAGCAGGCGCCCAGCGACTCCGACGCCTACCGTTCCACGCTGACCACCCAGATCTCCGGTGGTTCCAGCAGCTTCGACGTCTACAACGGTGACGTCGTGTGGCCGGCGCAGTTCGGCAAGGCCGGACTGGCCAGGCCGCTCCAGGACGACCTGCCGGCCTCCTACTGGAAGACCTTCTCCCCCGGGCTCGTGTCGAGCCTGACCTACCAGGGGAAGATCATGGCGGCGCCGCTGTTCACGGACAACGCGTTCCTGTTCTACCGCAAGGACCTGCTCCAGAAGGCGCACCTGCCGGTGCCCACCACCTGGGAGCAGTTGCAGTCCGAGGCGCAGCAGCTGCAGAAGTCCAAGGCCGTCAAGTACGGCTTCGCCGGTCAGTTCGACTCCTACGAGGGTCTGACCTGCAACTTCACCGAGTTCGAGGCGGACGCCGGCGGTTCCAGCGTGAACACCGGTGCCACCAAGTCCACCATCGACTCGCCCGCGGCGCTCAAGGCGCTCAGCTACATGCGCGGACTGGTCAGCAGCGGTGTGGCCCCCTCGGCCGTCACCACCTTCCAGGAGCAGCAGTCGGAGAGCCTGTTCACCTCCGGCCAGGTCGCCTTCCTGCGCAACTGGACGTACGCCTACGCCGACGCCAACTCCGACACCTCCAAGGTGGCGGGCAAGATCGGCATCGCCAACCTGCCCACCTTCCAGGGTCAGCAGGGCCCCGGCTACTCGACCACGGGCGGCTGGAACCTGTACGTCAACCCGCACAGCAAGAACGTCGCCGCTGACGTCGCCTTCGTCAAGTGGATGACCAGCCCGGCCGCGCAGGAGATCATCGCCACCCAGGGCGGCGAGCTGCCGACCGTGGCGAGCGTGCTGGCCATGCCGAAGGTCCAGGCCGCCAACCCGGCCTACCCGGTGGCGGCGAAGAACAAGCTGGCCGCCCGTCCGTCCACCGCGGCGGAGTACTCCCAGGTCAGCAGCGGCATCTTCACCAACGTCAACGCCGCTGTCTCGGGATCTGCCTCCCCGAAGAGCGCGCTGTCCAAGGCTGACAAGGCCATCGGCACCGCGCTGAGCAGCAACGGCCTCTGAGCCACCCGGACGGGCCCCTCGCGCTCCGCTGGAGCGTGCGGGGTCCGTCCTCATCATCTTTCTCAGGTGTTTCCCCCCAGCACGTGAAGAGGCAGGTTTCCCAAGTGACCGCGGATCAGGTAACACGTCCACCAGAACCAACCGAGCGGCCGGCCAAGAGCCGCAACTCCCGCGCGGGCACGCGCTCCTTGCTGGAGCGACGATCCGCACGCCTGGGCTGGCTGTTCGCCTCGCCCGCGCTGATCGTCATCGCCGCGGTGACCGTCTTCCCGATCGTCTTCTCGTTGGTGATGAGCTTCAGCAACGTGAACGTGACCGGGGACGGTTTCGACCTTCAGGGCCTCACCGGCAACAACTTCTCCATCGTCTTCGGCTCCGACCGCTGGCGCCACGCGCTGATCTTCACCGTGCTCTACACGGTGGGCACGGTCATCGTCGAGATCATCCTGGGCACCGCGATATCCCTGGTCCTGGAGCGGCTGACCGCCGCCCGCGGCTGGATGATGGCGCTGCTGCTGCTCCCCTGGGCGATGATCACCGTGGTCTCCGCCGAGTTGTGGGCCTACGTCTACAACGGCGTGTACGGCGTGCTCAACACGGCGCTGTCGCCGCTGGTCGGACATGACGTCAACATCCTGGGGTCGCCGTTCTCCGCGACCGTGGCGATGGCGGTGGCCGACATCTGGAAGACCACCCCGTTCGTGGCGATCATCGCGCTGGCCGGCCTGGTGATGCTGCCCGGCGACATCGTGGAGGCGGCCCGCATCGACGGCGCCAACGCCTGGACCATCTTCTGGCGGGTCCGGCTGCCGCTGCTGCGCCCGACGCTGTCCATCGCGGTGCTCTTCCGCATCCTCCAGGCGTTCGGCCTGTTCGACCTGCCGTACGTGCTGACCGGCGGCGGTCCCGGTACTTCGACGGAGTCGCTGGCGGTACTCGGCTGGCGCGTGATGTTCCAAGACCTGAAGTTCGGTCCGGGCGCCGCTGTCGCGGCCAGCACCGCGGGCATCGTCCTGATCGCCTGCCTGGTGTTCCTCAAGGTCTTCCGGTCCCAGGTCGGCAACGAGGAGACGGCATGAGCACCATGACCACCGCACACCGCCGCGGCCGGCTGCCCCGCTGGATGAACGGGACCAACCTCGCCGGACTGGTGATCGCGCTCTTCGTGGCCGCGCCGCTGTACTGGCTGGTGGCCACCGCCTTCAAGAACACCGGGGACGTGGCGGCCTCGCCGCCGAAGTACGTGCCGTCGCCGCCCACCTTCCACAACTTCCAGGACGCCTTCCACACCTACAACTTCGCCCAGTACATCGTGAACTCCGCGGTGGTCTCGGTGGTGGCGACCATCCTGGTGCTGGGGCTGGGCATCTTCGCCGGGTACGCGCTGGCCCGGCTCCCGGTGCGCGGCAAGTCCGGCGTGATGATGACGCTGCTGATGATCTCGCTGTTCCCGACGGTGGCGCTGGCGGCGCCGCTGTACCTGCTGATGCGTGACATCGGCTGGCTCAACAGCTTCCAGGGTCTGACGCTGGCCTACACCGCGCTCAACCTGCCGTTCGCGATCTGGATCCTGCGCAACTACTTCCTGGCCATCCCCAAGGAGATGGAGGAGGTGGCCTGGATGGACGGCGCCTCACCGGTCAGGACCGTGGTGAGCATCATCCTGCCGCAGGCCAAGCCGGGCATCTTCACCGCCGGCATCTTCACCTTCGTCGCCAGCTGGACGGAGTTCCTGATCGCGCTGACCCTGGACAACGACGACGCCCACCGCACCATTCCGGTCGGCATCGCGCTGTTCGGCGGCCAGTTCGTGACCCCGTACGGCACGATCTTCGCCGCCGCGACGGTGGCCATGCTGCCCATCGCCATCCTGGTGCTGGTCTTCCGCCGTGCCGTCGTCTCGGGCCTGACCGCGGGCGCGGTCAAGGGCTGACATCGACTCCCGGCACGTCCGTGGAGCACCGAGAGCGGGCGGTACGGCCGAGGGCCGTACCGCCCGTTCCATCCCCACTCTGGAGAATCCCTGCTCATGACTTCCCGACGCCCCGCTCCGGCCTGGCTCTCCGACGCCGTCCTCTACCAGATCTACCCACAAAGCTTCGCCGACTCCGACGGCGACGGGATCGGCGACCTGCGCGGCGCGACGGAACGGCTGGAGTACCTGTCGTGGCTGGGCGTCGACACGGTCTGGTTCAGCCCGCTGTTCGCCTCCCCGTTCGGCGACGGCGGCTACGACATCACCGACTACCTGACCGTCGCCCCGCGGTACGGGACCAACGAGGACGCCTTCGCGCTGATCGAGGCGGCCCGCTCGCGGGGTATCCGGGTGATGCTCGACCTGGTGCCCGGTCACACCTCGCACCTGCACCCGTGGTTCCAGCAGGCGGTCCGCGACCCCGGCGACCACCGCTACATCTGGTCCGACCGGGTCGGCGCGCCGGTACGCGACTGGATCCCCAACCACGGCCCGCGCGGCGGCTACTACCTGGCGAACTTCTATCCCATCCAGCCCGCCCTCAACTTCGGCTACGCGCGCCCCGACCCGGCGGAGCCCTGGCGGCAGAGCGTGGACGACGAGGCGCCCCAGGCCAACCGCGCGGCGCTGCGCGAGATCATGGCCTACTGGTTCGACAACGGTGTCAGCGGCTTCCGGGTCGACATGGCGGCCTCGCTGGTCAAGGACGACCCCGGGCACGTCGAGACCGCGAAGCTGTGGGGGCGGATGCGCGAGTGGATCGACGTGAGCTATCCGGACCGGGTGCTGCTGTCGGAGTGGGGCGACCCCAAGATCTCGGTCCCGGCCGGCCTGCACTCCGACTTCTTCCTGCACTTCGTCGGCCGCGGGATGCGCTCACTGTGGGACAACGGCAGCGGCAGCCGGGGCTCCTGGGCGACCGACGAGCCGTGCTACTTCGACCCCGAGGGCCGCGGCTCCATGCGGGAGTTCCTGACCGCCTGGAGTGAGGCGGACGCGGCGATCGACGGCGCGGGGCATGTCGCACTGCCGACGGCGAACCACGACTTCTCCCGGCTCACCTGCGGTCCGCGCACCCGCGACATGGTCGCCCCCGCCTTCGCCTTCCAGCTGACCTGGCCGACGCTGCCGGTCATCTACTTCGGCGACGAGATCGGCATGCGGTACGTGCCGGGGCTGCCGGACAAGGAGGGCAGCCTGCACGACGGCGAGGCCCGGCAGGGTTCGCGCACCCCGATGCAGTGGGACGACTCCGCCAACTGCGGGTTCTCCGGGGCGCCGGCCGAGCGGCTGTACCTGCCGGTCGACCCGGCGGCCGACCGCCCCACGGTCGCCGCCTCGCGGGCCGACGAGTCGTCACTGCTGCACCATGTGCGCCGGCTGATCGCGTTGCGCAGGGCCACACCCGCACTGGGCACCGGCAGTTCCGTCGAGGTGCTGAACGACGGCTACCCGTTCGTCTACGTGCGCGGCGGCACCCACCTGGTCGTCGTCAACGGCCGCCGGGACGAGGCCCGGGCCGATGTCGGCGCGCTGACCAGGACGCCGGACCCGCTCGCCGCACACGGCGTCGAGATCCGTGACGGACAGGTCGTGGCCGGCGGCTTCGGTTACGGGATCTTCGCCCTGTAGCGGTCCCGGCCCGGTCGTCCAGCCGTCGGTGCGGACGACCGGGCCGGACTTTGCCAATCCCAGGACTGGTGTTCGCCCGCCCTGTGTGGATCTACGTCGTCGCGACGTGCTGTTCTGAGCATGTCATATCCGACACCCCCACGTGAGGTCCGCATGTCCGCCCTGCACACCCGCTCCCTCTGCGTTCTCGCGACGTTGGCCCTGGCCGCCGGGACCGGCGGAGCCGCCGCGGCCGCCCCGTCGGCCACGAGCCCGCACGCGGTCACGTACACCCTGGTGACCGAGCCCACCGCCGGGTACACGCCGATCTACAACCTGATCAACTCGGCCACCACCAGCATCGACATGACGATGTACGAACTCACCGACACCACCGCGGAGCAGGACCTGGCCGCCGCGGCGGCCCGCGGCGTCACCGTCAGAGTGATCCTGGACCAGAACCTGGAGAAGTCCAACAACACCACGGCGTTCAACTACCTCAACGCCAACGGCGTCCCGACGCACTGGGCCGCCACGACCTACGCGGCCACCCACCAGAAGACCATCACGATCGACGGCGTCACCTCGGCGATCATGACCGGCAACCTGACCAGCCAGTACTACTCGACCAGCCGGGACTTCGCGGTCATCGAGAACAACTCGCTGGACGTCAAGGCGATAGAGAAGGTCTTCAACGCGGACTACGCCGGCACCGCGATCACCCCCACCGACGGCGACCACCTGGTGTGGAGCCCCACCGACGCCCAGTCGCAGATCCTCGGCATCATCAACGGCGCCACCAAGACGCTGTCGGTGGAGAACGAGGAGATGGGCCTGCCGGCCGTCACCACCGCCCTGGAGAACGCCGCAGGGCGCGGGGTGAACGTCGAGGTCACCATGACCAACGACAGCAACGAGTACGGCAGCGAGTTCGACGCGCTGACCGCGGCCGGCGTCCACGTGCACACCTACGCCTACACCGCGTCGCTCTACATACACGCCAAGATCATCGTGGCCGACGCCGGAACCACCTCGGCGATGGTCGACGTCGGCTCGCAGAACTTCTCCAACGCGTCGCTGAACAAGAACCGGGAACTCGGGTTCGTCACGAACAACACGTCCATCATCTCCGGCATAGGGACCGCGTTCGCCTCCGACTACGCGGGCGGCACGAACTGGAGTTGACGCTTCTCGCGGGCACCGGGTGGGGCGGTCAGCACACCCGGTGCACGGCGACCATCGCCACGTCGTCCCCGAGCCCCGATCCGACGTGCCGCAGCAGATCGGACCTGATGGCCTCCAGCAGCGCCTCCGGGCTCGCCGAGGTCCAGTCGGCGAGCCGGTCGGCCAGCGGGTAGAAGTCCCCGGCCTTGTCACGGGCCTCGATCACCCCGTCGGTGTACAGCAACACGGTGTCGCCGACGTCCAGATCGTAGGTGTCCACGTGCTGGACGTCGCCGTCGAGGTCGCCGAGCCCGAGGGGCAGTGCGGGAACGCTGGGGTCGAGTTGGAGGACCTTGTCCCCGTGGATCAGCAGCGGCGGGGGGTGTCCGCGATTGGCCACGTGCAGCAGTTCGTCGCCCTCGGTGAAGTCCACC
The DNA here is from genome assembly GCA_963737305.1 of uncultured Actinomycetota bacterium. GTDB lineage: Bacteria > Actinomycetota > Actinomycetes > Streptomycetales > Streptomycetaceae > Streptantibioticus_C. The sequence goes on from CAVTRX010000001.1 coordinate 492,577, forward strand.
ATGACGGCGGTCACGAACCCCTCCATGGCCTGGCGCATCGCCACGTCGCTCTCCGGGGACTCCCCGGAGTTCCCCTCGAGCCGGTCCGTGAGGTCCTCGCGAAGACTTCGGTCGAGATGGTCCGGCAGGTCGGACAGGGGGACGCGCTTCCTGGCCGCCCGGCGGAAGGCGGTCAGCAGATAGCCGGCCATCTCGACCGCCCCCAGCCCCTTGCCCTGCACGTCCCCGACCAGCACCCGGGAGCGGTTCTCCATCGCCGCGGTCGCGTACACGTCACCGCCTATGGTGGCCTCCTCGTCCGCGGCGATGTACATCGACGAGATCGCCAGCGGCCCCAGCCGGCTCGGCAGCGGCCGCAACAGCACCCGCTGGGTGATCTCGGCCACCCAGCGCGCCTGCGCCAGCTCCCGCGCACGGCGCTGCCGTGCCGCGGAAGCCGCCACCGAGGCGACGCTGATCAGCACGACGGTGGTGAACGAGACCGGGAAGTTCGCGATGTCCAGGGTGTGGTTCGACGCGGAGGCGATCACCACCGACGGCAGGGTCACCGCGGCGACGGCCACCACGTATCCCGGGCTGAGGAAACCGGCCGCCAGGGCGGGGATCGCCACCATCAGCCCGCCGATCCGGAACCGCGGTCCTGACAGCAGGTCGATCGTCAGCAGCGCGAGCACGCAGGCGATGGGCAGAGCCAGCTTCGCCCACGGATGGCTCAGCAGTCGTGACGTGGGCGACGGCACTTCCGGGCCGCTTGGTGCCATGAGCCAAAGTTACCCCTGCTCGGGCGGGGAGCGCCCTTCCGTGTGAGCCCGCCCGGGACGACGGCGCGCCGAACGGCGGATTGCCTTACCGACCGTGCCGGTTTTGTCACTATGCGATCATGATCTATACGATTTATCATCCCCGGCATCGCGCGGTCCCGGGGACGCCGTGACCATCTCGCGGGGCGGTCATGACACCGCCGCGCGGGCCGGCGGCACGGTCACCGACGCCCGGGTGCCGCTCCCGGCCGCCGCTCCCGGCCCGCGCGGCACGAACGGTCCGCAGGGCGCCGTCACCGGCCCGCCCGAACCGGCACCGCGATACGACTACGAGCGCTTCAGCCGGATCGCCGGACCGCTGACGGAGCCGGAGACCGGGGACGGACAGACCTACCGGGTGCGCTACCGCGGCCTGCTCGGCGCGAGCCGGCTGCGGACCCGCGCCATGGTGCTGCTGGCCGTGGCCCCGGTGCTCTCGCTGACGCTGCTGGTCTGGGTGCTGTGGCCGGACCACTGGGTGCACCAGGACCACGTCCCGTGGTGGCGGACCGCCGCCGACCTAGTGATGCTCGCCGCCATCGGGCTGATCGAGGCCTTCCGCGTGGTCAACGTGGTCTCCAACGCGCACGCCACCCTGGTCGCCCGCGACCCGGTGCCGGTGCGGGCCGAGACCGGCACCCGGGTGGCGTTCCTGACCAGTTACGTGCCGGGCAAGGAACCGATCGAGATGCTGCGCGCGACCCTCACCGGCGCCGTGCGGCTGCGCCACGACGGGCCGCTGGACGTCTGGCTGCTGGACGAGGGCGATCTGCCGGAGGTCCGGGAGCTGTGCGCGCACCTGGGGGTACGGCACTTCTCCCGCAAGGGCGTCGAGCGCTGGAACCGACCGCGCGGGGCGTTCCGGGCCAGGACCAAGCACGGCAACTACAACGCCTGGCTCGACGAGCACGGCCGCGACTACGACTTCATGGCCTGCGTGGACACCGACCACGTGCCGCTGCCGCAGTTCCTCGAACGGATGCTGGGCTACTTCCGGGATCCTGACGTGGCGTTCGTGGTCGGCCCGCAGGTCTACGGCAACTACGACACCCTGGTCACCCGGGCCGCCGAGAGCCAGCAGTTCCTCTTCCACGCCCTGATCCAGCGGGCCGGCAACGCCTACGGCGCGCCGATGTTCGTGGGCACCAACAACTGCGTGCGGATCAGCGCGGTGCGGCAGGTCGGCGGGTTGTACGACTCGGTCACCGAGGACATGGCCACCGGTCTCGAACTGCACTCCACCCGCAACCCGCGCACCGGCGAGCGCTGGCGCTCGGTGTACACCCCGGACGTGCTGGCCGTCGGCGAGGGCCCCTCGTCGTGGACCGACTTCTTCAACCAGCAGCTGCGCTGGAGCCGGGGCACCTACGAGACCTTGCTGCGGCAGTTCTGGAAGGCGCCCTTCACCCTCTCACCGGGCCGCATGTTCAACTACGCGCTGCTGGTGACCTTCTATCCGATGTCGGCGCTCAACTGGATCCTGGGCGCGGTCTCCTGCGCGCTGTTCATGGTGGTCGGGGCCTCCGGGGTGCACATCGAACCGCGGATCTGGCTGATGCTCTACAGCGACGCGGCCGCCCTGCAGATCGGCCTGTACCTGTGGAACCGGCGGCACAACGTCAGCCCGCACGAGCCGGAGGGCTCCTCGGGGGTGGCGGGCATGGTGATGTCCGCGCTGTCGGCGCCGCTGTACGCCCGCTCGCTGACCGGCGCGGTGCTGCGCCGCCGGGTCGGGTTCGTGGTCACGCCCAAGGGCGACTCGGCCAGTCCCGACCGGCTGTCGACCTTCTCCGTCCACCTGGGCTGGGCCGGGGTCTTCGGTGCCTCGCTGCTCGCCTCCGTCCTGCTCGGGCACAGCCACGCCGCCATGCGCACCTGGGCGTTGCTGGCCATGTTCATCGCCGTGGCACCACCGGTGATGTGGCTCGGCTCGCGGCCGGCCAGGCGGCGCGTCCCGCCGGCCGAAGGCGCCGGGCCCGCCGCAGGGACCACGGTCATCCGCACCCCAGTAAAGGAACCCGCCTGTGAGGTACCGTCCCAGTCCACGGACTCGTAAGACGGCGCTCGGCGCCTCGGCCTTCGTCGTCCTGGCGGCGATGAACGGCCCGGCCGCGCTGGGCTTCGCCAAGAACTCCTACCACGCGTACCGGATCGACCAGCCCCGCTACAAGGCGGCGTACGGCCACTGGACGGTGGTCGACGTACCGCGGCGCTTCCGGATCAACGCCATCCACGCCGCGCTGCTGCGGACCGGCAAGGTCCTGCTCATCGCCGGGTCGGGCAACGACGAGCACAACTTCAAGGCCGGCACCTTCCAGAGCGTGCTGTGGGATCCGCGGCGCGGCACCTTCAAGGAGATCCGGACACCGAGGGACATGTTCTGCGGTGGCCACGCCCAACTCCCGGACGGGCGGCTGCTGGTGGCCGGCGGCACCGCCCGCTACGAGAAGCTGAAGGGGGACGTGAAGCGGGCCGGCGGCGCGATGGTGGTCAAGAACGAGGACCCGCACCGCCCGTGGCGCATCGCCCGCGGCACCGTCTTCCGCGGCTCGGGCGGCAAGCGCTACTCCGCCCAGGTCCCCGTCGTCGTGCCGGCGGCCACCAAGGTGGAGCGGGGCACCGGCCCGGACAAGGTCGTCACCGTCACCGCGAGCGAGGCACGGGTCTACGTCGAGGCGCTGACCGAGGGCGAGCGGGGCATCGCCAACACCGCCGACCACTACCGGGTGCCGGGCCTGCGCGGCGCCGACGCCCGCAACCACTACGGGCTGGCCACCAAACTCGGCCTGGACAAGAAGGACTTCCAGGGGTTCCGCGAGTCCTACGTCTTCGACCCGGACACCGAGCGGTACGTCCAGGTCGCCTCCATGGCCGAGGCCCGCTGGTATCCGACCCTGGTCACCCTCGCCGACAGCCGGGTGATGGCGGTCTCCGGCCTGGACGACATGGGCCAGATCATCCCGGGCAAGAACGAGATCTTCGATCCGGCGACCGGCCGCTGGTCGCGCGGGCCGACCCGCTACTTCCCGACCTACCCCGCGCTCTTCCTCACCGAGGGCGGCAACCTGTTCTACTCCGGCTCCAACGCCGGTTACGGTCCGGCGGACGAGGGCCGGGTGCCCGGGGTGTGGAACCCGCGGTCGGGTGCGTTCACCCCGGTGCCGGGGCTGCGGGACGCCGACCTGACCGAGACCTCCGCGTCGGTGCTGCTGGCGCCCGCGCAGCGGCAGTCGGTGATGATCATGGGCGGCGGCGGGGTCGGCGAGTCCCATCACTCCACCGCGCGCACCGCCGTGGTCGACCTGCGCCAGGACCATCCGCACTACATGAACGGCCCCGACCTGCCGCAGGGCACCCGTTACCTGAACGCGGTGCTCACCCCGGACGACTCGGTCTTCACCACCGGCGGATCCGGCGACTACCGCGGCAAGAGCGCCAGCGACATCCTCAGGGCGCAGTTCTACGATCCGGCGCACGGGGTCTTCCGGCCCGCCGCGGCGCCCACCGTGGGCCGTGACTACCACTCGGAGGCACTGCTGCTGCCGGACGGGCGGATCGCGGTGTTCGGCTCCAACCCGCTGTTCAGCGACAAGGCCGACACCGTGGAGGGCGTCTTCGAAAAGCGGATCGAGATCTACACCCCGCCCTACCTGTACAACCGGACCCGGCCCGGGCTGGACGCCGGTCCGGTGCGGGTACGGCGCGGTCAGGTGGTCTCGTTCGCCTCCCGCTCCGCGTCGCAGGTGGCCACGGCCCGGCTGATGCGGCCGAGTTCCGTCACCCATGTCACCGACGTGGAGCAGCGCTCGATCGCCCTGGGCCTGCGCAGGCACGGTCACTCGGTGGAGCTGACCGTCCCCGCCGACCGGGCTCTGGTGCCGTCGGGCTGGTACATGCTCTTCGTCACCGACTATCTGGGGACGCCGTCCCGGGCTCGCTGGGTCCACGTGGAATGAGCCGCCCCCACTCCCGGGCGGCGCGGGCCAGCCGGGAGGCGTAGTCGGGCCACCAGTGGCCCGCGGGTGGACCTCCCCGGCACGGTCCGTCGGACTCGCCGGGGGGTTTCACCCACAGATAGGCGTCCACCCGCGGGTCACCGGTGTCCGTGGTGGGCGGCCACCCGAGCGCCCGGCCCGGCGGGTTGCACCAGGCCCGGGTCAGCCCGCTGGGCACGTCGCCCAGCGGGCCGGTGCCGTTGCGGCTGGTGTCGATGACGAAGTGCGCGCCGCCCAGCAGGGCGGAGATCCGGTGGCCGTAGTCCCGGGTGACCGGGGTGCTCTGGAAGTTGGAGACGTTGAGCGCGAAGCCGTCGGCCCGCCCGGCACCGGCGTCCCGCAGGGCGGCCGCCAGCCGTGGCAGGTCGACCACCCAGCCGGCGTTGCCCGCGTCGAGGTAGACCCTGGTGGCGGGCAGCGACTTGAGGGTGCCGACCGCCTCCGCCAGCAACTCCAGCCGCTGCCGGTCGGCGCCCAACCGCGGGCAGGTGACGGTGTCGGCGACCGCGTCGGGCTCCAGCACCACCCAGGCCTGACGGCCCTCGATTCCCCTGGCCAGCCGCCGTACCCACGCGCGGTACGCCGAGGCGCCGGCCGCGCCGCCGGCCGAGTACTGGCCGCAGTCGCGGTGCGGGATGTCATAGACGACCAGTACCGGGATCCGGCCGGCCATCCTGGCGCGCACCGTGATCCCGCGTACCCGGGCCTCGGGGTCGCCGCCGGTCAGCCAGACCGCGGTGGGCTGGTCGGCGATCCGGCGGGCGTCCTCGGCGTCGCCCCGCCGGTCGTGCCGCCGCCACAGCGCGGCCTGCTCGTGCGCCCGGCTCACCGGGTCGACCCAGAACGGCCGTCCCCCGCCGGGGTCCGCGGCGGCGGCGTCCGCGACGGAGTGCGGGGCGTGCGCCCACGGCGACAGCAGGGCCTGTGCCCACAGCATCCCGGCGGCGGCCCCGGCGCAGGCGATGTGACGGATCGTGGGGGACATCGGCGCTCACCTTCCGGATCTCGGTGACCGCGGCCGGTGACGGCGGCGGGCACTGATCACTTTCACATGTGACGGCCTGTCAGTCATGGCAGGGCGCCGGGCGGGTCGCACGAGCCCGGAACGCCGCCTCGCCGGGCATCGCCACGAGAGCCCATCCGTGGTTTCACCAGCGAAGTCTTTACTTTCCCCTGACCGTCATCGCCGCAGCTCTTTCATTGTTCCGGTGGAGTAGACCAACGGCAGTACAGCGATCCCCTTCCGTCACGCCGTCCACGACGCGTACGGTCGCCTCGCAGCTCAGCGGCATGTCATGGGCACGGCAATAACCGACATTCCATCCGACACATACCGGAAGAGGCCCCGATGGACGCACCCCGCAGTCTCCCCGTCCGGCGGCGTACGCTCCTGGCAGCGGCAGGCGCGGCCGTGGCGACGGCGTCCGCCACCGCCGCAAACGCTTCCGCGGAGACCCGCGGCCACATCCGTCCCGAGGCACTGACCAACCGTCAGCTGGCCGGCCAGCGAGTGGTCTACTCCTACTCCGGCCTCACGCCGCCCTCCAGCCTGCTGACCGCCATCAGCGCCGGCGAGGCGGCCGGAGTCATCTTCTTCGGCGAGAACATCTCCAGCAACAGCCAGATCGCCTCGGTCATCGACCAGTTCACCCAGGCCAACGCCAGCAGCCCGGTGAAGTCGCCGCTGCTGATGATGACCGACCAGGAAGGCGGCCAGGTTCGCCGGCTGTCCGGCGCGCCCACCCTGTCGGAGAAGCAGATAGGCCAGTCCTCGCAGTCCGAGACCCAGGCCATCAACGCGGGCACCGGCGCCGGGCAGAACCTGCTCAGCGCCAACATGAACATGAACCTCGCCCCGGTCCTGGACGTCTACCGCACGGCCGGCGACTTCGACGACCAGTTCGGCCGCTCCTACAGCAGCGACCCGGGCGTCTGCGCCAGCCTGGGCAGTGTCTTCATCCACGCCCAGCAGGCCACCGGTGTGGCGGCGTGCGCCAAGCACTTCCCCGGACTGGGCGCCGCGACCGCGAGCCAGAACACCGACGCCGGCCCGGTCACCCTCACCCAGAGCCTCAACGACATCCGCACCATCGACGAGGCGCCCTACACCGCGGCCATCAACTCCGGCGTCAAGTGCGTCATGCTGTCGTGGGCCGTCTACAGCGCCCTCGACCCGCACAACCCGGCGGGCCTGTCCTCCACGATCATCCAGGGGGAACTGCGCTCGCGGCTCGGCTTCACCGGTGTGACGGTCACCGACGCCCTGGAGGCGGGCGGCATCCCCGCCTCGATGTCCACCTCGCAGCGCGCGGTCGCCGCGGCCGGCGCCGGCATGGACCTGCTGCTGTGCTCGGCCCGCGACGTCTCGCAGGGCAGCACGGCGGTGACCGCGCTGGCGAACGCCTACAGCAGCGGTCAGCTGCCGTCGGCCGCCTTCAACGCGGCGGTCTCCCGGGTGGGTTCGCTGCGCACATCCCTGGCCTGACCCCAGCCAGGTGCCACGGTCGCGCGCGGTGAGCCGCGCGCGACCGTCATGTCATGCAGACGCGCCGGCCCGTCCGTATCCACCCCAGCGGATACGGACGGGCCGGTGTCACGTGGTCACCGCCTCGCGCTGCGAGGTCAGCTGTGCTTCCAGGTGATGCTGAAGTTCTCACCGCCCGACAGCGCCGAGGTGGTCGCCTTGGTGGTGCTGCCCGACGCCATGTTGATCTGGTCGGGGCCGAAGTCCCCGATGGGCTCGCCGTTGGCGGTGGAGTTGGTGAAGTTCACCGTGCCGAAGTTCGCCAGCGGCAGGACACTGTCGCTGGCCGGAGCCTCGGCGATGACCTCGGCGGAGGCCAGCTCGGCCGTCGAGGAGGTCTTGCTGGTGGTCTTGGTCCAGCCCTGGGTGGTGTCGGACAGGGTCAGGGTGAACTTGCCGCTGCCGTCGGTGCTCACCGTCGAGTTGAAGTGGTCACCGGCTCTCACCGTGTTGGTGTAGTTGACCGGGAAGGCCGGGTACATCTCGTACCACGCGTAGTACTGCGGCGAGCCGCCGGAGCAGTCCACCTCGCTGCCGGTCTGCTCGACGGAGTCGCTGCCGTCGCCGTCGATGCCGATCCAGAACGCGGAGTAGGTCGTCTGGCTGCCGCAGGTGGCGGCGGGCTGCACCCAGCTGGAGGAGACGCTGGTGAACGACGAACCAGTGGCCGAGTAGCCGGCCCAGTTGTCACTGCTGCTGTGCAGGATCCGGCCGTGCGGATCCATGATCTTGTGCCCGGCGACCGGAGTGAGCCGGAACGCCTGGGCGGTCGTGGCACCCGTGTGGGGGGCGACCAGCGCCGCTGACAGCAACGCCGCCGCGGCGGCTGCGGACAGGGCGGTGATACGGGTTGTTGCCGACATGCTGCTCCTTCTCGCGGGATCCTGCTGGATTTGACAGTGTGCAGACAACCACTGGAGACATGACAAGACGTCAAGTGATCGGCAAAGTCCCCGCCAAGAATCCGCAAGTCGACATGGATATACGGTCAATCCCCGCCATTCCCCGGCCCGCTCCCCCATCGCCGGCACCCACGACAGGCGAAGGCCCCGGTACCTCGCCGTCATGACGAGGTACCGGGGCCTTGTGGCGGGCCGGCGGTCAGCGGTCGGTGAGCACCCAGCCGTCCGCGACGAAGGAACCCGGGGCACGGTCGCCGTCGAACAGCAGGCCGCTGCCGTCCTTGACCCGCACCCCCGTCACGTTGACACCGCGGCCGCTGTACTGCTTGTCCGTGGTGTAGTGCCAGCGCAGCATCAACTGACCGGTGACAGCGGGCAGTTGGGCGGAGACCTGCCACCAGGAACGGGTGCCGCCGGACAGCGAGTCGACCGGGCCGGAGGGCGCGCCAGGCCCGGTGGCGATGACCGGGACGGTCTGCCAGGTGGTGCCGCCGTCGGTGCTGGATTCAAGGACCGACAGGTCGAAGCCGGGCTCGGTGTCGACGAAGGTCGTGTAGCCGATCTGGATCCCGCCGCCGCGCGAGGTCAGGCTCGTGGTGAGCGTCGAGGTGGTGGCGTCCGGGATGCCGGAGTACCACGAACGCCGCCCGCCGGGCGCGCGCACCGCCATGGCGTCGGCCAGCCCGTCGGCGGCGGCCCGCCGGGCGGGGTTGGTCGAGCCCCAGTTGCGGCTGGGGTGGCAGCGGTTGCTGAACTGCAGCGCGATGGAGCGCGACACCGGGTCGATGACGATGGTGGTGCCGGTGAACCCGGTGTGCCCGGCGGTCGCGGTGCTGTCCAGCCGCCCCATGTACCAGCGCTGGTCCAGCTCGAAGCCGAGACCGTGCGAGTCGTCGGGGAACTTCTGGTTGTAGTTGGTCATCATCTGGCGGACCGACACCTCGCTGAGGATGCGGTGGCCGCCGTAGATGCCGCCGTTCAGGACGCATTGGGCGAGCACCGCCATGTCGGCGACGGTGGAGAAGACCCCGGCGTGGCCCGCGACGCCGTTCAGCGCCCAGGCGTTCTCGTCGTGCACCTGGCCCCAGACCAGCCCACGCGGCGGCTCGCCCGCGCCGACCTCGTACTCCTCGGCGGCGATGCGGTGCTTGAGGGAGGCCGGCGGGTTGTACATGGTGTCGCGCATCCGCAGCGGGGCGGTGATGCCCTCGCGCACCAGCACGTCCAGGGTCTTGCCGGTGATCTTCTCCAGGACCAGTTGCAGCGAGAGCATGTTGAGGTCGGAGTAGAGGTACATCGTGCCCGCCGCGTACTGCGGGACGGTGTCGAGGATGGCCTGGATCCGCGACGGCATGTCCGCGTAGGTCCACAGCGCCGGGGACGGGTCCGCGGGCAGCCCCGAGGTGTGGGTGAGCAGCATCTGGATGGTGATGTCGCCCTTGCCGTTGCTGGCGTAGTCCGGCAGGTAGTCGGCGACCGCGGCGGTCAGGTCCAGCGTGCCGGCCTCGATCTGCCGCATGGCGCAGATGGAGGTGAACAGCTTCGAGAGCGAGGCCAGGTCGAAGATGGTGTCCTTGCCCATCTCGATCCACTGGTCGCTCGGCAGCAGGGTGCCCTGCTGGTCGGCGTAGCGCAGCGCGTAGCCGGCGGACTCGTGGGCGACCACGACGCCGTCGTGGGCCAGCAGGGTGACATGGCCGGAGTAGAGCGGGTGCCCGGTGGCCGGGTCGTTCTGGGTCCAGGCGCTGAGCTGGTCGTAGGCGGCGCCGATCGGGGCGGGGTCGAGACCGACCTGGGCGGGGGTGCCTTGGCGCAGCAGGGTGGTCCGGGGCGCGAAGTCGTGTTGGGGCTGGTCGAACCGCCCGGTCGTCGGTGTCCCGGCGGGACGCGACGGCTTGGCGCCGGCGGCGACCGCCCGGGTGGCCGGCCCCAGCGCCGCGGTGACGGTCAGCGGCACAGCCGCCAGAACGGCTCTGCGAGCGAGCATGAGCGGATTTCCCTTCGCTTGGGATTACGTGGATGTCGGGTCACCGACAGATCACCCGCGTGGCGCGGTGGGCGCTCAGCGGTACAGCAGGAACGGTTCGCGCTGCTTGCGGAACCCGGCCAGCTCGTCCGTCCAGGCCCCGACGACCTCGTCGGTGGACGCGCCGGAGTCGACCATGGTGCGCAGCCTGCTGGAGCCGGTGAGGTCGTCGATCCAGTTGTCGGGGCGCCAGCCGAAGACCGCCGGGTACAACTGCTTCGCGGTGACGATCATCGCCACGGCGGTCCTGATCGGGTCGACCACGCGGCGGTCCGTCAGATGGACCTGGACCCCGCCGCAGGTCTCGTTCACGAACTTGCTGAAGGTCGGCACCGTGTAGTTCTCCCGGAAGCTGACGCCCGGCAGGTCCATGGCGTTCAGCGCTTCGGCCCACCGCCAGTCGATGCCCGGGGCGCCGATCATCTCGAACGGGCGGGTGGTGCCGCGGCCCTCCGACAGCAGGGTGCCCTCGAACATGCAGGTGCCCGGGTAGAGCAGCGCGGTGTCGCCGGTGGGCATGTTGGGGCTCGGCGGTACCCACGGCAGACCGGTGTCGGTGTAGAGCATCTCGCGCCGGTAGCCGCGCACCGGCACGACCTCAAGGCTGGTCAACCGCTTGCCGCCGGTGTCGTCCGGCAGGTAGAGGGCGTCGAACATCCGGGCCAACTCCCCCGCCGTCATGCCCAGTTGCTGGGTGACCGGCTTGAGTCCGACACCGGTGGCGAACGCCGGGTCGAGTACCGGCCCGTAGGACTGGCCGCCGATCGGGTTGGGGCGGTCCAGGACCACGAACGAGGCACCGGTGAGCACCGCGGCCCGCATGGCGGTGTACATCGCCCAGGTGTAGGTGTAGAAGCGGGCGCCGACGCCCGCGATGTCGAACACCACGGTGTCGACGCCGGCTTCGCGGTACATGCCGGCCAGTTTGGTGGCGGTCGCGCCGTAGGCGTCGTAGACCGGGATGCCGGTGCGCGGGTCGGTGTAGTTGCCTTCCGACCCGCCCGCCTGCGAGGTGCCGCGGAAGCCGTGTTCCGGGCCGAACGCGGCGACCGGCTTGACCCCGGCGTCGGTCATGGCGTCCACGATGTGGGTCAGGTCGCGCAGGATGCCGGTCGGGTTGGTCAGCACCCCGGCCTTCCGGCCGGCCAGCGCGTGCCAGCCGCCCGCCGCCAGGGTGTCGGCGGCCGGAACCACCTGGTGGGCACCGCCCCGCGCGCCGCCTGACGGGCTGTCGGGGGCCGCGGCCTGCGCCTGGCCGGCCGCGATAACAGGTCCGGCGATCGCGGTTGCCGCGATGAAGCCACGTCGGCTGAGCCGTGCCATTGCTTTCCTCCCACGACGCGTACGGAGTCCTACGAAGTCCGGGGAAGCCCGGAATGATCCGGATCGCGAAGATGTCCGCGCCGCGACGCGCTGTGAGAAGTCCGGGATGCGCGGGGCTTCCGCCGTACGTACGGGGACGGACGCTACGCGGGTCACCGCGTCGGGTCAATGACGCCGGGATCGTTGACAGCGGGTCAACCATCGCGGTCCAATGCGTCCGCACTCGGACATCTGGTCTACTCCACTCCCGCCCCTGGAGGCTGTTGATGCGCGGTCGTGCGGTCGTCCCACTCCTGCTGGCCGCAGCCGCGGTCACCCTCACATCCGGCGCGCCCGACGCGTCGGCGAAGGGCGAGAACCACTCGTCTTTGATGGACCGTCAGATACGCTCCACGATGGCCGGCATGACCCTTGAGGAAAAGGTCGGCCAGATGTTCGTCTCCGAGGTCTACGGGGACAGCGCCACCACCACCGATCCGGCGGACGTGGCGGCCAACCACAAGATGTACGGCGCCGACGTCGACAACGGTGCCGAGGTGCTGGACCGCTACCACCTCGGCGGCGTCATCTACTTCACCTGGAGCGACAACCTCAAGGACCCGCAGCAGATCGCGGGGTTGTCCAACGGGCTCCAGCAGGCCGCCACCGCCGGCTCCGACGGGGTACCGGTGCAGATCAGCACCGACCAGGAGGGCGGCGTCGTCAACCGGATCGGCGCCCCGATGGCGGTGTCGCCGGGCAACATGGCCCTCGGCGCCACCTTCAACCCGCTGATCGCCCGCAAGGTGGCCGCCGTCAGCGGCTCAGAACTGCGCGCGCTGGGCATCAACGTGGACGACGCGCCCGTGGTGGACGTCAACAGCAACGCCCACAACAGCGCCGACGGCCCGCGGTCCTTCGGCGACAACACCGCCGTGGTCTCCGCCTTCGCGGCCGCCGCCGTCGACGGCTACCAGTCCAGCGGGGTCGGCGCCCAGGCCAAGCACTTCCCCGGGCTCGGTGACACCACGGTCAACACCGACAACGGCGTCGCGGTCACCGACGAGACCCGGGCGCAGATCATGGCCAAGGACGTCCCCCCGTTCCGGGCCGCCATCGCCGCGGGCGTGAAGTCCATCATGGCCGCCCACATCGTGGCCCCCTCGCTGGACCCCTCGGGCCTGCCCGCCAGCCTGTCCAAGCCGATCGTCACCGGCGTGCTGCGCGACACCCTGCACTACGACGGCGTGGTGATCACCGACGCGCTCAGCGCGGCCGCGCTGGCCGACATCCCGCAGGACCAGGTGATGCTGGACGCCATCAACGCCGGCGACGACGAACTGCTGATGCCCACCGACCTGTCGGCCGCCGTCAACACCGTGCTGGACGCGGTGAAGTCGGGCACCCTGAGCACCGACCGGATCGACCAGTCGGTGTACCGCATCCTGCGGATGAAGTACGAACTCGGGCTGTTCACCGACCCGTACACCACCTCCGACAAGGTGACCGCCACCGTCGGCACGCCGGACCACCTCAAGACCATGGCGGACGCGGCGCAGCGCTCGATCACCCTGCTGCGCGACGACAACCACGTACTGCCGCTCGCCGCCGACTCCGGCAAGCACGTCCTGGTCACCGGCTGGGGTGTCAGCACCACCGCCAACCTGGCCGCGGACCTGACCTCGGCGGGTGTGACGACCCAGCGGCTGTACACCGGCTCGCCCGACCAGGCAGCCATCGACGCCGCGGTGGCGGCCGCCAAGGCCAACGACGTGACCGTGGTGGCCACGTACAACGCCTGGAACGACACCACCCAGCAGAAGCTGGTCGCGCAACTGCTGGCCACCGGCAAGCCGGTCGTGGTCGCCTCGGTCGGTGGTCCGTACGACATCGGCTACTTCCCCGGCGCCACCACCTACCTGGCCGCCTACGACTACCAGCCGGCCAGCACCACCGCGCTGGCGAACACGCTGCTGGGCGCGGAGCCGACCGGGCACCTGCCGGTGACGGTGCCGACCGCCGCCGGTGACGGCACGGTCTTCCGCTACGGCTCGGGCATCGGCTACGGACACTGAGGGGCGGGGCCCGATGCGTACCGCACGTACTGTTCGGACCCTTGTCACCGCGTCGCTGGCCGGGCTGCTGGTCCTGCTCGGCCTCGGCGCGGCGCCCTCCCAAGCCGGCGCCGCCGCCCGGGACGGCGGTGACAGCGCCCGGGTGGTCGCCGAGACGCAGGTCGCGCCACGGCAGTTGGACCTGACCGTCGACTCGCCGGCGCTGGCCACCACCGCGAAGGTGCGGCTGCTCACCCCGGACGGCTGGACCGAGGGCACCCACCGGCACTGGCCGACGCTGTGGCTGCTGCACGGGTGCTGCGGCGACTACACCAGCTGGACCGCCCTGACCGACGTGGCGAGCATCCCGCAGTTGCGCCGGGTGCTGGTCGTCATGCCGGAGGCGGGCGACACCGGCTTCTACAGCGACTGGTCCAACTACGGGGCCGGCGGCCCGCCCGGGTGGGAGACCTTCCACCTCACCGAGTTGCGCCGGATCCTGGAGTCGTCCTACGGCGCCTCCGCGGACCGGACGGTGGCCGGGTTGTCGATGGGCGGCTTCGGCGCACTGTCGTACGCCGGGCGGCACCCGGGGATGTTCCGCGCGGCGGCGTCCTACAGCGGGGTCTCCGACCCGCTGTACTCCGAGGGCGGACCGGAGAACATCGTGTCCATCGCACAGGGCGAGGGCGCGGACCCGCACGCCCTGTGGGGTGACCCGGTGACCGACCGGGCCACCTGGGCCGCCCACGACCCCTACTACCTGGCGCACGCGCTGCTGCGGCTGCCGGTCTTCCTGTCCAGCGGTGACGGCACCGCGGGGCCGTTCGACAAGCCGGGGGCGACGAGCGCGTACGAGACGCTGTTCCTGGCCGAGAACCAGCACCTCGCGGACCATCTGCGCGCGCTCGGCGACCGCCATCTGGTCACCGACTTCTACGGCCCGGGCACCCACTCGTGGCCGTACTGGCAGCGGGAGTTGCACCGCTCGCTGCCGATGCTGCTCGGCGCGATGGGCGTACCGGCCGTCTGACGCCACCATCGCCACCACGGCGCCGTCGTCCACGCGGAAGAGCGCGTGGCGGCGGCGCCGTCGCGCTGCCGGGCCGGGCGATCCGGCATACCGTCGTGGGGTGCTGCTGACCTTGACCACCGACACCCACCTGCCCGTGCGCGCCAAGGCGCTGCCGCCCGCGCTGCTGGAGCACATCGCGCTCGCCGACGTCGTGGTGCACGCCGGCGACTGGGTGGACACCGCGACCCTCGACCTGCTCCAGGCCAGGGCGAAGCGCCTGATCGGGGTGTACGGCAACAACGACGGCGCGGAACTGCGCGCCCGGCTGCCCGAGGTCGCGCGGGCCGAACTCGGCGGCCTGCGCTTCGGCGTGGTCCACGAGACCGGTGCGTCCCGCGGCCGCGAGGCGCGCTGCGCACGGCGGTTCCCCGATCTCGACGTGCTGGTCTTCGGCCACAGCCACATCCCCTGGGACTCGGTGGCCCCCGGCGGTCCACGGCTGCTCAACCCCGGCTCGCCCACCGACCGGCGCAGCCAGCCGTACCGCACCTACATGACCGCCGAGGTGGCCGGGGGACGGCTGACCGATGTCACGCTGCACCGGCTGACCTGACCTTCCGTCATACGTGTGCATGGCGTCGCAATACGGTACATATAGCCGTCAGGGCGTGTGTCCGCGCGACCGTCGATCTTCCCAGTGCCCCGGGAGACCCCCATGCCCGCGACCGAAGAGCGAAGGCCGGCCGGAGCGGGCGTCCTGCAGCGCCTCGGGCGGTGGTGCGCGCGGCACTGGGTGGTGGTGATCGTGGTCTGGCTGGCCGCGCTGGGCGGACTGCACGCGGCCCAGGACACCGTGGGCGGCGGTTACTCCGACGACTTCTCGCTGCCGGGCACCCAGTCCCAGCAGGGTCTGGACGTCCTGCGGGCGCACGCCCCGCAGGCGGGCGGGCTGAGCGGGACCGTCGTCCTGCACGACAGCGCCGGCCCGCTGACCGCGGTGCGCTCCCAGGTGGACCAGGCGGTCTCCGCGCTGGGCGGGCTGCCGCACGTGACGCAGGCGGTCAATCCGCTGCCGCCGGCCGGATCGGACCAGCCCACCGGGGCGCTGTCCTCCGACGGCCGGATCGCCTACATCACCGTGCGGTTCGACACCAACCCCAACGCGCTGGGCGCCTCCTATCTGGACGGGGTCGACCGCGCGGTCGCGCCGTTGCGGTCCGCGGGCGTGGACGTCGAGTACGGCGGGCCGCTCGGCGAACTCGCCCGCCCGAAGGCCGCCGACCTGTCCAGCGAGGCGATCGGTTTCGGGGTCGCGGTGGTGGTGCTGCTGGCCGCGTTCGGCAGCGTGCTGGCGGCGGGATTCCCGCTGCTGACGGCGCTGTTGAGCGTCATCGTCGGGGTCAGCTGCCTGAGCCTGCTGGCCGCGCTGCTCACCTTCGCCAGCGTCTCACCGACCCTGGCCACGATGATCGGACTGGGCGTCGGCATCGACTACGCCCTCTTCCTGATCACCCGCCACCGGCAGAACGTCATCGACGGCGCGGACCCGGTGAGCGCGGCCGGACGGGCGGTGGCCACCAGCGGCCGGGCCGTGCTGGTCTCCGGCTGCACGGTCGTCGTGGCCCTCGCCGGCCTGTACGTCTCCCAGGTGGGCTTCATCGGGAAGCTGGGCGTCGCGGCGGCGGTCACCGTGATCACCGCGGTCCTCGGCGCGCTCACCCTGGTGCCCGCCCTGCTGGGACTGGCGGGACGTCGGATCGACCGCTACCGGGTACGGGTGCCGGTCGCCGAGCCGGTGACCGGAGCGGACGGGCGCGCTGGCGGCGGCTGGCACCGGTACGCCCGCCGGGTGGAGCGCCGGCCGTGGTGGTTCCTGCTGGCCGGGCTGGTGGTGATCGCGGTGCTGGCGGTGCCGTTGTTCTCGATGCGGCTGGGACACATCGACGACGGGGCCGACCCGCCGGGATTCACCGACCGGCGGGCCTTCGACCTGATCTCGGAGGGCTTCGGGCCCGGCGCCAACGGGCCGCTCACCATCGTCATCGACGCGACGAAGGTGCCGGCCGCCGACCGGCAGGCGCTGTCGGGGCAGGTCGAGGACGCGTTGAAGGGCGTTCCCGGCGCGGCGAGCGTCAGCGCGCCGCAGCCCACCAGCGACGGCGACGTCCTGACCGCCACCGCGATCTCCACCGGGGCACCGCAGGACGCGGTCACCACCGATCTGGACAACCGCCTCAAGGACACCGTGCTGCCGGCCGCCGTCGCGGGCACGAAGGCCACGGGCTATGTCACCGGCACGACTGCCGCCCAGGTGGACTTCCTGGACATCATCGCGCAACGGCTGCCGCTGATCATCGGCGTGGTCGTGGCGCTCGCCTTCGTGATCATCCTGATGGTCTTCCGCGGGGTGCTGGTCGCGCTCAAGGCCGCCGTCCTCAACCTGCTGTCGATCGGCGCCTCCTACGGCGTCCTGGTGGCGGTCTTCCAGTGGGGCTGGGGCGGCCCGCAGTTGGGGGTCTCGGGCACGGTGCCGATCGAGAGCTACGTGCCGATGATGATGTTCGCCATCGTCTTCGGTCTGAGCATGGACTACGAGGTCTTCCTGCTGTCCCGGGTGCGGGAGTCCTGGCTGCGCACCCGGGACAGCAAGGGCAGCGTCGCGCACGCGCTGGAGGTGACCGCCCGGGTGATCGGCTGCGCGGCCCTGATCATGGCGAGCGTCTTCGCCGCCTTCGTCATCAGCGACGACATCGTGGTGAAGATGCTGGGTCTCGGGCTCGCCGTCAGCGTGCTGATCGACGCGACCGTGGTGCGGCTGCTGCTGGTCCCCGCGGTGATGACCCTGCTGGGCCGGCGCGCCTGGTGGGCGCCGGCCTGGCTGGAGCGGATCCTGCCCCGCTTCGGCCCCGAGGGAGAGCACGTCGTCTGACCGGGTGTCACGACTGCCGGCGGTGGGCGTTGCGCTTCTTGTCGGTGCGTACCGCGGCGGAGACCGGGATGGTCTGCCGCTTGAAGAAGGCGGGCGCGATGTACCGGTAGACGATCATCAGGATCGCGCCGAGCAGCAGGGCGCCGATGCCGATCACGAAGACCCCGCCCAGGTGCCAGTGCGGTGCGAACGGCAGCGTCCAGGAGGTGCTGCCGTAGTCGGGCGCGGCGTAGACGGCACAGGCGTCGACGAAGAAGTACAGCAGCAGGACGCCGCCGAGGCCGGGCATGATGCCCTTGGTCCACAGGTCGCGCGCGGACCTGGTCAGCACCCTGCGGTAGTACCAGACACAGGCGAACCCGGTCAGCCCGTAGTAGAAAGCGATCATCAGCCCGATGGAGCCGATGGAGTCCGCGAGCACGTTCTCCGAGACCCGGGTCATCACCACATAGAAGCCGATGGACGC
The DNA here is from genome assembly GCA_963737305.1 of uncultured Actinomycetota bacterium. Classification (GTDB taxonomy): domain Bacteria; phylum Actinomycetota; class Actinomycetes; order Streptomycetales; family Streptomycetaceae; genus Streptantibioticus_C. The sequence continues at coordinate 510,590 of CAVTRX010000001.1, forward strand.
CAGCCCCATGCCCACCGTCGACCAGGTGGGGGTCAGGAAGCGCGGATGGATCCGGGCGAAGTGGCTGGGGATGGCCTTGAAGACGGACATCGACAAGGTGGTGCGCGCGGTCGGCAGGATGGTGGTCTGGGTGGACGCCGCGGCCGAGGTGAGCACCATCAGCACCAGCAGTTTGGACAGGAACCACCCGAAGCCCGTGGTACCGAAGACCTCGCCACCCAGGTTGGACAGCACGTCGTCCGAGGTGTCGGGGTTGCCCAGCCCGATACCGGTGGTCCCCACTCCGGCGAACGCCTGCGCCGAGGTGGTGACCAGCAGGTAGATCAGCAACAGCAGGACGGTGGACAGCACCGCGGCGCGGCCGGGGGTGCGGTTGCGGTCGGCGGTCTCCTCGTTGACCGACACCGCGGTGTCCCAGCCCCAGTAGATGAAGACCGCGGCCAGCACCCCCTTGGTGAGCGCGTCGATCGACGTGACCGCGGCGGGGTTGAACCAGGACGCCTGCACATGGACCGAGACGTCCGGGGCGCCGGAGCCGTACACCTTGACCAGCGCGGTGACCCCGAGCACCAGCAGCAGGATCACCTCGATGGTCAGCAGGACCTTCTGGCTGTTGGCCGAGATCTCGATGCCGATGTAGGTGATCAGCGTCATCAGCGCGATCCACACCACGCCGGCCACCGTGGTCCACAGGGTGCTGTCGGCGAGGCCGTCCGCACCGACCAGCTGGAAGCCGTACTGCCCGGCGATCTGGGCGAGGTTGGCCATCACGATGATGTCGGCGGCGACGATTCCCCAACCGCCCATCCAGCCGGTGCGCGGTCCGAAGGCGCGGGAGGCCCAGGTGAAGGTGGTCCCGCAGTCCGGGTCGGCGTTGTTGAGTTCCTTGTAGCCGTAGGCGATCAGGAACATCGGGACGAAGCCCAGGATGATGATGATCGGCGACTGGAGTCCCACCCCGGCCACGATCACGCCCAGCGTCGCGGCAAGGCTGTACGCGGGAGCCGTCGAGGCCAGACCGATCACCGTGCTGGAGATCAGGCCGAGGGCACCGCCCTTGAGGCCCTTGTCGGTCGTGAGGCCGTTCGGCTCCACCGGTGGCGCGGCCGGGGGAGGCCCGGCGGATGAATCACCCATGTCTGCTCCGGTCCGCGCTCGGCGGGCTGCTTTTGGTTCAGCATCCGCCCGGTTGCCCAAGCGCACAACCGGACGGTAATACGCCGCCCAAAAAGGCCCCCGGAACAGGAAAAATCGGCTGGTTCACACCGTCGGACGACCGGACGGCCACCACGATGGGCGACCATTCAGCCACTCGCCGTCATGACGCGCGCCACGCCGATAACGATCCTGGCCCGCCATCTGGGCTCCGTCCGCGTACCCGCTTAAGCTCCGGCCATGCCGATATTTGGATCCCGCCGGGGAACCGCGCGACTGGCTCCCGAGCTCGACGACGCGGCGCTCGGCAGGGTCCGCAAGCTACTCCAGTCCCCCGCGACGCCCGGCATGATCGGCATCAGGGTCGACCAGCTGGAAGGGGTGCTGGCCGAGGCGGGGTCCGACTGGGACCGGCGGATGCACCGGATCGTGGTGCTGGCCCGCGGCTGCGACCCCTCCCTCGCCCAGGCCTGGCTGCGCCGCCGTCCCAACAGCGGCGACGCGCTGCTGTTCAGCGCCTGGGTCGAGCTGACCCGCGGCCGCCGTCTGGGTGAACTGGCCGATCCGCAGTCCCTGGTGGACACCTGCTACCGCGCGGCCGACCTGGAACCCGCCGACCCCGGCCCGTGGATCGCGGTGCTCGGCGTGCTGCGCACCTTGCGCTATCCGCTGCCGGACGTGCTGCCGGCCTGGCGGGAGGCGACGGCACGGGACGCGTGGAGCCGCGAGGCACACGTGCAGATGCTCGGCTACCTCTCGCCCGAGGAGTGCGGCTCGCCCGCGCAGGTGCTGGACTTCGTCGACTCGATGCGCACCGCCGTGCCGCCGGACGCCCCGACCGCGGGCGTGGAGCTGATCTCACTGGTGGAGCGGCACCGCAGAACCGTTTCCAACGGCGGACTGACCGCCCTGATGGCCGGCAGCCAGTGGTCGCAACCGCGGGTCGAGGCGGCGCTGGACCAGGCGCTGCGGGACTGGCTCAAGCCCGGATACCTCCAGCACGCGGAGGCACTGGCCGACCTGAACCTTCTGGCCTACGCACTCGTTCAGGCCAACCGCACACGAGACGCGGCGACGGTGTTCCCGGCGATCGGCGGCATCGTCACTCCCTGGCCGTGGGGACTCGACGGCGATCCGGTACAGCAATTCACGCACTGGCAGGACAGGGCCCAGCTCTGAATACAGCCATGCCAAGGCTCAAATTGGGCTCAAGTGCCTCAAATTGGTTTCAAGTACGGGTCAAGCGCAGGTCAAGAGAAATGGCCATGCTGCGGAACTGGTCCCGTCCGCAGACCCCGACCTGCGGAAACCGCCGGGCCACCCGTACGGTTCACAACGCCACGCCGGGTGCTGCGAAGGCTGAGAAACGCCCTCTGGAAGGTAACTATTCAGACACCGACTCTTTGCAGACCTGCAAGTACTCCCTAATCTGAGGCAACTTTCAAAAGCTCTGTCCTCATTGAGAGGCCCCTTATGGTTAGCGTTGACAAGTTCGCCCCCGACACCGGAAGAGATTCCAGCACTCTGCGTCGGGATGTCGGACTGATCGGTCTGATGTGGGCCTCGGTCGGCTCCATCATCGGCTCCGGATGGCTGCTGGGCGCCGAACGGGCGGTGACGACGGCCGGTCCGGCCGCGATCATCTCCTGGGTCATCGGCGCGGTGGCCATCGTCCTGCTGGCGCTGGTGCACGCCGAGCTCGGCGGCATGTTCCCGGTGGCGGGCGGTACGGCGCGCTACCCGCACTACGCGTTCGGCGGCCTCGCCGGCATGTCGTTCGGCTGGTTCTCCTGGCTCCAGGCCGCGACCGTGGCCCCGATCGAGGTCGAGGCCATGATCGGCTACGCCGGTCACTGGAAGTTCGCGCAGAGCTTCCTGCACGCCGACAACGGCACCTTGACCGTGAGCGGTTTCCTCGTCGCGGTCCTGCTGATGGCCGTCTTCGTCGCGGTCAACTTCTTCGGCATCCGGGTGCTGGCGCACACCAACAGCATCGCGACCTGGTGGAAGATCGCGGTCCCGCTGGTGGCCATCTTCGTCATGGCCATCACCCACTTCCACGGCAGCAACTTCACCTCGCACGGCTTCGCGCCCTTCGGCGCCAAGGGTGTGCTGAGCGCGATCAGCAGCAGCGGCATCATCTTCGCCCTGCTCGGCTTCGAGCAGGCCATCCAGCTGGCCGGTGAGAGCCGCAACCCCAAGCGCGACCTGCCCCGGGCCACCCTGGGTTCGGTCGCCATCGGCGCGGTCATCTACACCGTCCTCCAGGTCGTCTACATCGGCGGTCTGCCGGGCTCCTCGTTCGTGCACGGCTGGGCCAAGCTCACCTACGCCGGCATCAGCGGCCCGTGGGCCGGTCTGGCGACCGTCGTCGGCCTCGGCTGGCTGGCCATCATCCTGTACGCGGACGCGGTCATCTCCCCCGGTGGTACCGGTCTGATCTACGTGACCTCGACCTCCCGGGTCTCCTACGGTCTGACCAAGAACGGCTACGCGCCCAAGCTCTTCGAGCGCACCGACGCCCGTGGCGTGCCGTGGTTCGGCCTGATCATGTCCTTCGTGACCGGTGTCATCTGCTTCCTGCCCTTCCCGAGCTGGCAGCAGCTGGTCAGCTTCATCACCTCGGCGAGCGTCCTGATGTACGCGGGCGCCCCGCTGGCCTACGGCGTCTTCCGCAACCGCCTGCCGGGCATGGAGCGCCCCTACCGCCTGCCGGGCGGCCAGGTCATCGCTCCGCTGTCCTTCGTGGTCGCCAGCCTGATCATCTACTGGTCCGGCTGGAACACCCTGTGGCGTCTGGGCATCGCCATCGTCCTCGGCTACGTCCTGCTGGGCTCCTACGCCGCCTACGCGGTGAAGAAGGGCCTGCCGAACGCGCCGAAGCTCAGCTGGAAGGCCGCCCAGTGGCTGCCCGCCTACCTGGTCGGCATGGGCATCATCTCCTGGCAGGGCGGCTTCGGCGGCCAGGGCCACATCGGCCTGTGGTGGGACATCGCGATCGTCGCGGTGTTCGCGCTGGTGATCTACTACTGGGCCGGCTCCACCGCCGCCCCGACCGAGGAGATCGAGCGCAACATCGAGGTCGTCGCCGTCGTCGACGAGGGCGGTCACTGACCTTCCGGGTCGTGATCGGCTGATACGCACCACGTGAGAGCCCGGCCGGGCGAACCGGCCGGGCTCTCGTGTTGCCCGGTTCACCGCTCCCGGCGCACCGCGAGCACCGCCGCGTCGTCGTCGAACCCGCCGCCGGCGAACCGGCGCACGTCGGCCAGCAGCAGGTCGAGCAGTTCCTCCGGTTCACGCTCCGGCAGCGCCTCCAGCCCGTCCGCCAGCGGGTAGAACCGCCCGGCGGCGTCCCTGGCCTCCGAGAGCCCGTCGGTGTAGAGCAGCAGCACGTCCCCGCGCTCCAGCGGCAGCTCGCCCGCCGGATAGCGGTCACCGACCATGCCGAGCAGGGCCAGCGGCGGCGAGTAGCGCGGCGGCAGCACCTCGGTGATCCGCCCCCGGTGCCGCAGCAGCGGCGGCGGATGACCGCAGTTGACGACCGTGGCCACCTCGCCGGTGTCCGGGATGCCGACCAGCACCGCGGTGACGAACTCCGCCGTGAGCGCCTCCTCGCCCGCCGGGCGCCGGGCGAGCGCCGCGTCGATGCGGCGGGCCACCGCGGTCAGGTCGGCCTCGCAGCGCGCGGCGTCCCGGAAGACCCCCAGCACGTCCGCCACGGTCTCCACCGCGGCCAGCCCCTTGCCCCGCACGTCGCCCAGGAAGAGCCGGACGCCGAAGGGGGTGTCCACCACCTCGTAGAGGTCACCGCCGACCCGGGCCTCGGCCTGCGCCGCCACGTAGGCCACCGCGATCCGCAGGCCGCCGATGCGGGCGGGCACCGGACGCAGCAGTGCCTGCTGGGTGGCCTCGGCGACGGTGCGCACGGTGGCCAGCTCCCGCTCCCTGACCGCCATCAGACCGACGGTCGCGGCGCTGGTGAAGGTCACCGCCGCCACGGTGACCGCCGCGGTGACATGGACGATGCCCGGCACGCCCTCGTTGAGCAGGGCCAGCACCAGGACGGCGAGCACCGCGGCGGCGCCGGACAGCAGCGGGACGGCGGGCTTGCGGGTGGTGGTGCTCGCCAGCACCGGCACGGCGGCCAGCAGGGGGGAGAAGGTCGAGCCGGGACCGGACAGCAGGTCGGCGATGACGGCGGCCAGGATCAGCAGGTACGCCGCGATGATCAGCCACCGCGAGCGCCGGGACAGCAGCAGCGGCGGCAGCCTCCGGTACGGCCACCGCCTTCCGCCGCCCACGGTCAGTGCTTGGCTCTGCTGGGCTGCACGCGTTTGGGCTCGCCCTCCATCTTGGGGTGGTCCGGCGGGTACGGCAGGTCGCCCAGACCGTGGTCGCGCTCGTCACGGGCGGCCAGTTCGAGGACCGCCTCCAGGCTGTAGGTGTGCTCGTCCATGTCGGCGTGCACATCCCCGGCCTCGGCGTACCGGGTCGGCATGGTGACCACGTCGAAGTCCCGCGGCCGGGCGTCCGGCACCTCCTCCCAGCGCAGCGGCGCGGAGACGGGGGCGTGCGGGTGGGGGCGCACCGAGTAGGCGGAGGCGATGGTCCGGTCGCGGGCGGTCTGGTTGTAGTCGACGAAGATCTTCTCGCCGCGCTCCTCCTTCCACCACTTGGTGGTGACCTGCTCCGGCATGCGCCGCTCCAGTTCGCGGCCGACGGCGATGGCGGAGCGCCGCACCTGCACGAAGGTCCAGCGCGGCTCGATGGGCACGAAGACGTGCAGTCCCCGGCCGCCGGAGGTCTTGGGCCAGCCGCGCAGGCCGAGTTCGTCCAGCACCGTGCGCAGTTCGTGCGCGGCGCGTACCGCGTCGGCGTAGTCGGTGCCCGGCTGCGGGTCGAGGTCGATGCGCAGTTCGTCGGGGTGGTCGACGTCGTCGCGGCGCACCGGCCAGGGGTGGAAGGTCAGGCAGCCGAGGTTGGCGGCCCACACGACGGCGGCGGGCTCGGTGGGGCAGATCTCGTCGGCGTACCGGCCGCTGGGGAAGGCGATGCGCCCGGTGGGGATCCACTCGGGGAGGTTCTTCGGGGCGCGCTTTTGGAAGAAGGACTCGCCCGGTGACCCCGTCGGGGTAGCGCTCCAGCGTGGTGGGCCGGTCGCGCAGCGCGCGGGTGATGCCGTCGCCGACCGCCAGGTAGTAGCGGGCGACGTCCAGCTTGGTGATGCCGCGCTCGGGGAAGTAGAACTTGCCCGGATTCGACAGCCGTACGGTGCGCTCCCCCACCGTCAGCTCGATCGCCTCGCCCATGCCCCAACGGTAGGACCGGTGGGGCTCGACCGCCTCCCGGCGGGCGGACCGCCGGCCGCGGCAGCACAATCGCCCCATGGACCTTCCGGTCATGCCTCCCGTCAAGCCGATGCTCGCGAAGACCGCGGCGCGCATCCCGCCGGGCATGCAGTACGAGGCCAAGTGGGACGGGTTCCGTGCCCTGGTGCACCGGGACGGCGACGAGATCGAGATCGGCAGCCGCAGCGGCAAGCCGCTCACCCGCTACTTCCCCGAGGTCGTCGAGGCGCTGCGGGCCAATCTGCCGCCGCGCTGCGTGGTGGACGGCGAGATCGTGATCGCCAGAGACGGGCACCTGGACTTCGACGCCCTGCTGGAGCGCATCCATCCGGCCGACTCCCGGGTGCGGATGCTGGCCGGGGCGACGCCGGCGTCCTTCGTGGCCTTCGACATCCTCGCGCTGGGCGACCGCTCGCTGCTGGAGACTCCGCTTCGGGAGCGCCGCGCGATCCTGGTCGAGGCGCTCGCCGGGGTGCGCGAGCCGGTGCACGTGGCACCGGCCACCACCGATGTCGAGGTGGCCGAGGGCTGGTTCCGCAGCTACGAGGGGGCTGGGCTCGACGGGGTGATCGCCAAGCCGCTCGACATCCCCTACCGGCCCGACGAGCGGCTGATGGTGAAGATCAAGCACGAGCGCACCGCGGACTGCGTGCTGGCCGGGTTCCGCTTCCACAAGAGCGGCCCGGTGGTCGGCTCGCTGCTGCTGGGGCTGTACGACGACGCGGGCGGGCTTCAGCATGTGGGCGTCTGCGCGTCCTTCCCGATGCGCCGCCGCACCGAGTTGCTGGCGGAGTTGGAGCCGTTGCGGATGCCGTCGGTGGAGGGGCACCCGTGGGCGGCGTGGGCGAACGAGGAGGCGCACGCCGCCTCGCGCATGCCGGGCGCGCCGAGCCGATGGAGCGGGAAGAAGGACCTGTCGTGGTCGCCGCTGCGCCCGGAGCGGGTGGTGGAGGTGGCCTACGACCACATGCAGGGCGACCGGTTCCGGCACACCGCGCAGTTCCGCCGGTGGCGTCCGGACCGCGAGCCCGGCGGGTGCACGTACGCGCAGTTGGAGGAGCCGGTCGGCTACGACCTGGCCGATGTGCTGGGTCCGCCGCCGGCCGGCTGACGGGCGGGGTCAGCGCGCGGCGTGAGCCGCGGTGACGAGTCGGCCCACCAGGGCGTCCAGGTCGCAGCCCTCGTCGTTGGCCAGCACCACGACGGTCAGGTCCCGCTCGGGCAGCCAGCCGTGGAATGCCTGGTAGCCGGGGTTGTCCCCGGGATGGAAGCACGCCGGATGGCCCGCCACGGTGCCCAGGCACACGCCGTAGCCATAGGCGTGGGCGGCCACCGGGCCGCCGGTCCCCCAGACGCCGTCCATCGGGGCGTGCGCGGTGCGCATCGCCGCGCGTGAGGCGGCGGTGAGGATCTCGCCGGCGTTGAAGGCGGCGGTCCAGCGGGCGAGGTCGCCGGCCGTCGACCAGACGTCGCCTGCCCCGGGCAGCGCGGCGAACGCGGGCACGTCCACCCGGCGGCCCTCGCGGTAGCCGTGGGCGGCCCGGCCCGCGGCGGGCGCACCGGCCGCGGTCGCGGTCATGCCGAGCGGGGCGAAGACGCGTTCGGCGAGGAAGTCGGCGTGCGGGCGCGCGGTGACCAGTTCCATGACGCGGGCCGCCAGCAGACAGCCGGTGCTGCTGTAGTGCCAGGAGGTGCCGGGCCGGCCGCGCAGTGGGGCTCGGGCGGCCAGTGCCAGCACGTCGTCGGCGGTCCCCGGCCGGGTGATGTCGAAGCCGGGCGCGGCCGGCCAGTGCTCCAGTCCCGAGGTGTGGCTCAGCAGCTGATGGAGGGTGATCTCCCGCCAGTGGGCGGGGCAGCCGGGCAGCAGGCGGGACATCGGCGCGTCCAGCGTGACCGCGCCCTCCTCGGCCAGCAGCAGGGCGGCCACCGCGGTGAACTGCTTGCTGACGGAGGCGATCTGGAACCGGGTGTCCGGTGTGCACGGCGTCCCGGCCGCCGCGTCCGCCGGGCCGAAGGCCGCCCGCAGCAGCGTCGTGCCGCCCCGCGTCACCAGGACGCTCCCGCTGAGGCCCTCCGCCATCTCCCCCATCGCCCCGGCCCTGGCCTGCCTCGCATCCGTCACGGGGCAACGGTAGCCGCCGGGGCGGCGAGAGCGGCGGAGCCGGGGGCACCGGTGGACGGGAGGTGGCAGAGCGTCGAGCGCGGCAGCGACGGGCCGCAGGCTGCTGCCGCGCGCCGCCGCGCCGCCGCGCCCGCCCCCCGGTGTCCTCCTGGAGACGGTCCTCACCTGGGTCGACGAGGGCTGCCCCGACCCGGAACACGCGGCGGACCGGGTGCGCGGTGTCATCGCCGGCGTCATCCGCGCCCTCGCCGGCCCGAACCCGCCTGCCGGCCGGCCGCCCGGCCCCTCCTGACCAGGTCGGGTCCGCCGCAGCATCGCTCGGCCCCACTCGTCCAGGTCCCCTGGCTGGCCGACGGGCACGCGGGGGGCGAGGCTGGAGGGACGGGCCGGAGGCAGGAGCGCGCACGTGTGGCGAGGGATGGAGCAGGGCATGGCCGGTGGGCGCCTGAGCGTCCGCCGTCTGCGTATGCTCCCCGCCTTCCTCCTGCTGTGCGGGCTGGTACTCGACTGGCTCACCCCGCCGGACCTGAGCGCCGCGCCCTTCTACTCGGCCGCCCCGATGGTGGCGGCCACCTTGCTGTCGTGGCGCGCGACCGTGCTGACCGGACTGCTCGCCTGCGCGGCCGACACCGTGCTGAACGCCTACTACGGCCAGTTGGGCGAATCCAGCGGCCAGACCGAAGTGATCACGATCGCCACCGTCTCCGGCATCGCGGTGGTCATCAACCGCCTGCTGCAACGCAGCGACCTGCGCCTTCAGTCGGTGCGCGGGGTCGCCCTCGCCGTGCAGCGGGCCGTGCTTCCCCAGCCGTCGAGACGCATCAGCTCCTTCGACGTCGCCGTGCGCTACGAGGCGGCGCAGGCCGACGCGCAGATCGGCGGTGACCTCTACGCCATCCAGGACACCGCCTTCGGGGTGCGCTGCATCGTCGGGGACGTCCGCGGCAAGGGCCTGGGAGCCGTCGAGGCGGTGGCCGTCACCCTGGGCGCGTTCCGTGAGGCGGCCGAGCAGGAACCCACCATCCGCCAGGTCACCGCACGGCTGGAGCGGGCGATGGAGCGTGAGGGGCTGCGCCGCGCGACCCTCGACCAGTTCGAGGGCTTCACCACCGCGGTCCTCGCCGAGATCCCCTCGGACGGCTCCGAGATCAGAACCGTCAACCGCGGCCATCCCCCGCCGCTGCTGCTCCTGCCGGACGGCACCGTCCGCGCGCTCCACCCGTCCGAGGCGGCGGTGCCCCTGGGGATGGAGTCGCTGGCCGCGCCGGCGAACCTGATCGACACCGTGCCCTTCCCGCCGGGGGCCACCCTGCTGCTGCACACGGACGGCGTCAGCGAGGCACGCGACCGCGCGGGCGCCTTCTACGATCCACTGGCCAGGCTGACCGGACGGGCCTTCGACAGCCCCGAGGCCCTGCTGGACGCCCTGCTCGCCGACGTCGACCGGCACACCGGCGGCGGGCACTCCGACGACATGGCCATGCTCGCCATCACCCGGGCGCCGATCACCGGACTGCCCGGCGACGGGCCGCGGACGGTCAGGCCCAGTCCGTCGTGATCCGGTCGGCCTGCACGCGCAACGCGTCGAGCAGGTCGCGGGCGCTGCGGGCGGTGGTCGAGCGCAGCATGGCGACCGCGATCCGGCGGGCCAGCGGCGGACCCTCCAGCGGCCGCACCGCGATGTCGTAGCGGGGGGTGCCCAGCGCCAGCCGGGGCAACAGGGCCACCCCGGTGCCCGCGGCGACGAAGCCCTGGATGACGCCGTAGTCGTCGGTGCGCAGCGCGTGGACGGGCTCGTAGCCCACCTGGCGGCAGGCCCAGGTCAGCAGGCGGTCACAGGGGTCCCAGTCGGTGGTGCCGACGATCCACGCCTCCTCGCGCAGTGCCTCCAGCGGCACCCGGTCCAGCCTGGCGCAGGGGTGGTCGGCCGGCAGCACGAGCAGCAGCGGGTCGTCGAGCAGGGTGTGCACGTCGATGTCGTCGTCGAGATCCAGCCGGTCGCCCGGCTGGGAGAAGATCAACGCGAGATGCAGTTGCCGGGAGCGCAACCCGTCCAGGAGAGCGGGCAGTTCGCCCTCGGTGAGCGACAACTGCACGCCCTGGTCGTGCAGGGACTTGACCGCGGGCGGCAGCAGCAGGGCGCCCGCGGTGGGGAAGGTGCCGACCCGCAAGGTGGAGGTGCCGTGCTCCACCAGGAGGCGGACCTCCTTCTCGGCCAGTTGCACACGCCGCAACACCGCCTCGGCGTGCGGCAATAGCGCCTCGCCGACCTCGGTGAGGGTGGCGCCGCGCGCGCCACGGCGTACCAGTTGCGCGCCGAAGTGGCTCTCCAGCGAGGCCAGGTGGTGAGTGATGGTCGGCTGGCTGTAATGCAGCGACCGGGCCGCGCCGGCCAGCGAGCCTGCGAGGGCAATCTCCCGTAGTACGTGCAAATGGCGCAGGTCCAACATACGACCAGCATATAGACCTGGTATGGAGGCCGCCGGGGTCCGCCCAAGTCCGCTTCGGGCGGCGGGCGGATGAAGTGGCCATGAAGTCTGCTGCGATGAGCATGTCAATCCCAGTACGGTGCAGTCGCCTCGTCCACCTGATGAGAAAGGCCCCGAACGGCATGCCTTCATCGCGTACACGCCGCCTGCTGACCCCCTTGCTGGCCCTGGGTCTCGCGGGCGCCGCGGCTTTCCTGGCACCGGGTGCGGGCACCCGCGCCGCGGCCGCCGACACCGGTTCGCTCTCCTTCGCCTCGACCACCTCGGTCGGGGTCCACAACACCTACGACCAGGCTTCCTACGCCTACCTGGCGCAGGGTCTGGACGCCGGGACCTCGCTGGTCGAGCTGGACGTCTGGGTCAACCCGGTCACCGGCAAATGGGACGTCAGCCACGAGAACCCGGTGGGCGACGACAACAACTGCGTGAGCGCCACCAGCGCCTCCGCCCTCTACAGCGGTGACCGCAGCAAGGATCTGGGCAGTTGCCTGGACGACATCCGGCTGTGGATGGGGGCCCACCCGGGCCATGCGCCGATCACCATCAAGATGGAGATGAAGATCGGCTTCGACCAGACCGACGGTCTGGGCCCGACCGCGCTGGACAGCTTCGTCAACCAGCACCTGGGCAGCCTGGTCTTCAAGCCCGCCGACCTGCTGGCCAAGTCGGGCGGCGGAGCCTACGCCACCCTGGACGCGGCGGCCAAGGCGGGCAACTGGCCCACCCGGTCGGCCCTCGCCGGCAAGGTGCTCATCGAAGCCATCCCGGGCACGGTCGAGCAGAGCAACCCGTTCGACAACCTGTGGACCGACGTCGAGTACGCCGACCACCTGCGCGACCTGGCCGCGAGCGGCAAGACCAGCCAGGCGGAGGTCTTCCCGAGCGTGCTGGGGGCGGCCTCGGGTGACCCGCGCACCCGCTACTCGGACACCACCATCAGACCGTGGTTCGTGGTCTTCGACGGCGACGCGGCGACCTACCTGGGCGGCATCGACACCTCCTGGTACGACACCAACCACTACCTGCTCATCATGACGGACGCCCAGAACGTGGCTCCCGCGCTGGACGACACCGCCCCCACCGTCGCACAGGCACAGGCCCGGGTGGCCCAACTGGCCGCCGCCCACGCCACCATCGCCTCCTGCGACTGGCGCAACCTGACCACCGTGCTGCCCGAGGTCCTGCCTCGCGGCTGACCCCCGCTCCCCCAACGGCCGACCCCCGCACAGCAGTTGGCCTTCACCCAGGTGCCGGACCGGTCCACGGTCCGGCACCTGCCGTTTCGGCCACGTCCCCAAGTCCGGTCGTTGCGCGGCATTTGCGGTGTATTCCGAGGTAGACAGGGCACTCGTCAACCGGAATCCCTTGTGACGCGCGCCTCGTTGGGCTACTTTCACGCCAGACACCACTCAACGGGGTGGCACATGAAAGCGCCGCACATTTCCATGGTCGACGTTGTCATGTCCTTGTCGTTTTGTGCCGTGTCCGTACCACGCACCACTTCCATCGCTTCCCCTGGGAGCCGGTTTCCGTCACCCCACCTCGACGGGCCCGTATCCCCAACCCCCACTGGGAGGGCAGTTCGATGCATTCCTCCAACGCGCGCCGACGCAGACTCGAGCGCACCGCGGGTGCGGCCGTCGCCGCCGCCGCGCTGATCACCGCGGGCCTGGCCACCGCGGGCCCGGCGGGCGCCGCCGCGGCCGGCAGCCACCAGGCACACGTCAAGCGCCTTTGCTCCGTCGCGCACGCCGGCATGATGGCCTGCAACGCCCTTGAGCGCACCGACATCGTCCAGAAGCTCGCGCTCTCCCCGAACGCGACCCCGGACGGCTACGGCCCGTCGGACCTGACCAGCGCCTACAACCTGCCCACGGGCGGCGGCGCCGGCAAGACGATAGCCATCGTCGACGCGCAGGACGACCCGAACGCCGAGTCGGACATGGCCACCTACCGTGCCCAGTACGGCCTGCCGTCCTGCACCACGGGCAACGGCTGCTTCAGCAAGGTCGACGAGCGCGGTGGCAGCGACTACCCGGCCGCCGACTCCGGCTGGGCCGGCGAGATCTCCCTCGACCTCGACATGGTCTCGGCGATCGCCCCCAACGCCCACATCATCCTGGTCGAGGCCGACCAGGCCACCATGGACGACCTGGGCACCGCGGTCAACGAGGCCGTCGCGCTCGGCGCGGGCTACGTCTCCAACAGCTACGGCGGCGGCGAGGACTCCTCGGACACCTCCGCCGACAGCCAGTACTTCGACCACCCCGGCACCGTGATCACCGCCTCCGCGGGTGACTCCGGCTACGGCGTCGAGTACCCGGCCGCCTCCCCCGGCGTCACCTCCGTCGGCGGCACCAGCCTGAACCAGGACGGCAGCGCCCGTGGCTGGTCCGAGAGCGTGTGGGGCAGCGACTTCGGCGGCGAGGGCACCGGTTCCGGCTGCTCCAGCGTCGAGCCCAAGCCCTCCTGGCAGTCCGACGGTGACTGCTCCGGCCGCACGGTCGCGGACGTCTCCGCGGTCGCCGACCCGAACACCGGTGTCGCGGTCTACGACACCTACCAGGCCAGTGGCTGGAACGTCTACGGCGGCACCAGCGCCTCCTCGCCGATCATCGCCAGTGTCTACGCGCTGGCCGGCACCCCCTCCGGTGGCAGCAACCCGGCGTCCTTCCCGTACGCCCACACCGGGTCGCTCAACGACGTGACCTCGGGCGCCAACGGCTCCTGCAGCGACTACCTGTGCGCCGCCGGCCCGGGCTACGACGGCCCGACCGGTCTCGGCACCCCGAACGGCACCGGGGCGTTCAGCGGCTGATCCAGCCCATCGCTCCACGGCGGGGCCCCGGCGCAATGTCGCGCCGGGGCCCCGCCTCGTCGTCGCAACGGCCGGTTCAGGCGCTCCAGCGCAGCACCGCGCCGACCCCGCCGACCGGTCCAGGGGCGGGGGCGTCCGGCGGCACGAGCAGCGCCTCGGCGTCGGCCGCCACCGCACTGCGCAGCAGGGCGTCGTCCGCCCGCGCCAGTCCCGGCTCACGGACCCCCATCGCCCGGACGTCCCCGCGCCGGGCGCCCAGATGCTCCGGCTCCGGGCCGACCCACACCTGGCGGCCCGCGTCGGCCGGCTCCGGCTCCCGCAGCAGCAGCGTGGCCACCCGGTGGCCGCGGGCGGCGTCCACCACCGCGGGCACTCCCTCGGCCGCGACCCCCGGCGCACCGTGCTCACCGGGTCGGCCGTGGCCGTCGCCGAACAGTTCGAGGACCTCGGCGAGGTGCCGCCGGGCGTGCTCGTGCCGGGCCCGCTCGATCTCCCGGTCCAGCGGGGTGCCGGCCCCGTCGGCCCGGCCGCCGCCTCCGTTGCCCGCCTCGAAGGTCACCTCGCGCAGTGGCCCGGGCAGCCGGTCGCGCACCGCGGCGCGCTCGCGCGGCTCCCCGGCGAGCAGCAGCAGGTCGGCGCCGCGCCGTCGCGCCCACCGTGTGGTCAGTTCGGCGGCGATCGACTCGGCTGTTCGGTTCCAGTCGTTCTCCACCCGGTGCCGGTAGTGCCACTCGTAGCGGTCGGCCGGCAGTCCCCGGTGGCCCCTGGCCGGCCGGTGCGGTCCCTCGGCGTGGCCGCAGCGCTCGCGGGCGCGGCCCTGGCGGCGCTCCAGGTCGGCACCATTGCGGTCGATGTGCGCCACCAGACAGCCGGGCTCCTCCCCGTACCGGCCGAGCAGCGGCGCGATGTGCGGCAGCGGGCCGCACACCACCTCGGTGGTGGTCGGCGCCAGGTCCAGCGGCAGGTCCAGCACGACCCGCCCGTCGGCCGCGAACAGCGCCCTGCCCGGTGGCGCGCCCGAGACCGGTTCGCCGGCCAGCCGGTCCAGGACGGCGGCCCGGGTACGGTCGTCGGTCCCCTGGTCGGTGAGCCGCACGGCCACCGCGCGGCGCCGCAGTTCGTCCTGCTTGGCGGCGTCCTGTGTGACGTGCGAGGTCTCCAGGTAGACCGATGTCCAGGGGCCTGGGCGGTCCAGCGGCCGGAGAAAACCGAGTTCCATGATCTCCCCCAAGGTTCGGGGTGGTGGTTGGTGGTGGAAACCCGTCAGGTGCACCCTGGATGGGGACGGAGGGAGGTGATGGCCATGCAGGCGCTCCTGAAATGGCACATCGATCTGGACATCCAGGAGGACGGCGACAAGAACACCCGCACCGCCGCTTTCCTACGGCTGCCCGACGACACGGAACTGCGGGCGGAGGGCCGGGCCCGGCGGCATCCGCACGACCCGTTGCAGAACAAGGTCGGCGAACAACTCGCCGCGGCCCGTGCGCTCAACGACCTGGCCCGGCAGTTGCTGGCGAAGGCGGCCGACGACATCGAGCAGGCGACTCACAAGCCCGCGCATCCGTCGATGTGATGTGCGGTCAACGGGCGCCCTGTCGTGACGACGGGGCGCCCGTTGGCGTACGACGTGCCGTCGGCCGGACGCGTCAGTGCCCGAACAGGTGCCGGCCGTGACGGTGGCGGGTGCCACGCGTCGACCCGACCTCTTCGCGTTCGTCGGCCATCGGCCGCCCGGTGGCCGACGGGTCGCCGGCCAGGGTCGGGTCGTCCGACACGCGGGACGCGAGCATGTCGCGCTCCGCGGCGGCGTCCCGTGCCTCACGGCGCGCCATCCGCAGGTCCGACTTGCGCTGTCGCGCTCGCCGGCCTCCGCCGGTCATCATGGCCAGCCCGAGGCAGAACAGCAGCGCCAGTCCCACACCGGCCAGGAAGACGGCCAGTGTGTTCATGGTCGCGATGTTGTTCCCGAGCACCGAAACCGTGTAGTCCGGTCCGCCGGAGATGTTGTCGGAGATCACCAGGCCGGTGAACGCCGCGGTCGCTCCGATCAGAAGAAGTCCCAGCAGGAGCATCGCAGTCACCTCAATCCGTGCGCTTCTTCCACGGTACGCGGCTACCCGGATCGATGGAGTTCAACAAAGAGAACGCAAATCAACCCCGCCGATCACCCCGGGTGACCATCCGGCGACCGCTCGCGGCGGGCGGAATTGCGCAGGTCACACCGGGGCCCGGAGCCCCGGATTCTCGATGATCCGACGCACCGTCACCATGGCGGCCCCCAGCACCGGTCCGCGCCTGCCGAGCCGCGAGACGCTCAACGCCCGCTGGTCCCAGGGCCGCACGGCCACCCGGGCGGCCAACTCCCGTCTCATGCCCGGCAGCAGCCACTCCCCGAGCTCCGCGTAGGCACCGCCCAGCACGACCGCGGCCGGATCGATCAGGTTGACCGCGCCGGCCAGCGCGGTGCCCAGCGCGTCGCCGGCCCGCCCCAGGGCGCCCAGTACGGCCTCCTGCCGGTCGGCGGCGCGCCGGGCCAGCTCGGCCACCCGGTCGCCGGGGCGGTCCTGGAGCCCGGCGGCGCGCAGCACCGCGGCCAGTCCCGCGTACTGCTCCAGGCAGCCGCGCGCCCCGCACGCGCACCGCGGCCCGTCGGGGCGCACCGGGACGTGGCCCAGCTCGCCCGCGAAGCCCCGGGCACCTCGGAACAGCCGTCCGCCGACCACCAGCGCGGCCCCGATGCCGGACTCGGCCGAGACGTGCACCGCGTCGGCGGCGCCCGCGCCGAGCCACAGCTCGGCCTGCGCGCCCAGGTTGGCCTCGTTGTCCAGGTCGGGCGTCAGACCCTCCAGCGGTCCGGCGAACCGGTCCCGCAGCAGTGTGGCAGCCGGGACCCGCCGCCAGCCGAGGTTGGGCGCCTGTGCCAGGCGGCCGGGGTCGTCGCCGACCGGTCCCGGCACGGCGACCACCACGCCGGCCGGCCGGGGGGTTCCATGCCGGTCCGTCAGATCCCGTGCGAGCTCGGCGAGCCGGTCCAGGACGGCGGCCGGGTCGCTGTCCCGGTTGTCGGCCTCGACGCGGACGTAGCCGCGCACCTGTCCCGCGAGGTCGACCAGGCAGGCGGCCAGGTGCTCGACCCCGATCTCCAGACCGAGGCCCGCGGGCCCCTCCGCGTCGACCACCAGAGCGCTGCCGGGTCGTCCCACCCGTCCGCTGGGCGCAGGACCGCGTTCGGCGAGCAGCCCGGCGGCCAGCAGTTCCTCGACCAGGCTGGAGACCGCGGCCCGGGTCAGGCCGGTGCGGGTGGCCACCACCGCGCGGGAGACCGGGCCGGCGCCGGCCACCGCTCCCATCACCAGCGCGAGGTTCTGCCGCCGCATGCCCTGCTGCGAGGCCGGCCGAGGATCCCGCACCCCGGTCCGGGGCGCCGCCGTGTCCGGCACCTGCTGCTCCTTCAGTCTCGGGGGCCCGCGCGCGGTGGGTCGGGGGGTGCCAGCAGTCCGGCGGCCCGGCTCAGGGTATCGGCGATGCGTTCGGCCGCCGCCTCGTCCCGCTTCAGCGGCTCCAGCACGGGCCCGTCGGCGTTGCCCCAGCGCCGGGCCACGGCGTACGGCGACTCGCCGGTCAGCAGCCCGGCCGCCTGCGCTGCCGCGCCCAGTGCGACCGGTTCCGCCACGTGCGGCACCCGCACCGGACGGCCGGACAGCCGCCGCACCGTGTGCTGCCAGGCGACACCGCGCGCCCCGCCACCGATCAGCAGCAGTTCGGTGTCCGGGGCGGCCGGCTCGCCGCCCGCCCGCAGGACGTCCTCCAGCGCGCCCAGCAGGGTGTGGACCGCTCCGTCGTAGGCGGCCTGCAGCAACTGGCTGCCGGTGGTGTCGTGCCGTATCCCGTGGAAGAGCCCGGACGCCCAGGGCAGGTTCGGGGTGCGCTCCCCGTCGAGGAAGGGCAGCACCACGGCCGTCCCGCCGGGCTCGACGGCCTCCCGGTCGAGCCCCAGCAGGGTCGCGATCCGGTCCACGGCCACGGTGCAGTTGAGCGTGCAGGCGAGCGGCAGCCAGTCCTGCCCCGCGTCGGCGAAGCCGGCCACCGTCCCGGTCGGGTCGGCGGGCCGCCCCCGGGTGACGGCGTAGACGGTGCCGGAGGTGCCGAGGCTGAGCACCGGGGCGCCGGGGTGCAGACCGAGCCCCATCGCGGCGGCCATGTTGTCGCCGGTGCCGGCCGCCACCAGCGCGCCCTCGCGCAGCGGTCCCCCGGCGCGCACCCGGCCCGCCGCCGTGCCGGTGGGCACGACCTCGGGCAGCAGGTCCGCGTCCAGCCCCACCAGGTCCAGCAACTCGCTGTCGTAGCCGTCCGGCGTCCACCAGCCGGTGCCGGAGGCGTCGCCTCGGTCGGTGGCCGCGACGCCGGTCAGCCGCTCGGTGAGGAAGTCGTGCGGCAGCCGGACTCCGGCGGCCCGGTCGGAGGCGCGCGGCTCGTTCTCCCGCAGCCAGGCCCATTTGGCGACGGTGAACGCCGCGGTGGGAACGGATCCGGCGCGCCGTGCCCATCGCGCGGTGCCCAGGTCCCTGGTCAGCGCCTCGGCCTGCGGTGCGGAGCGCACGTCGTTCCACAGCAGCGCGGGGCGCACCGGGTGGCCCGCCGCGTCGAGCACGACCAGGCCGTGCTGCTGGCCGCCCACCGAGACCGCAGCGGCCCGGTCGGCGTACCCGGTGGCGCCCACCGCCGAGCCGAAGGCCTCCCACCACAGGGCCGGGTCGCTCTCGCGGCCCTCGCCGGTGCTGACGGTGTGCGGGGCGGAGCCCTCGCCGAGCACCCGGCCGCTGTCCACGTCGACCGCGACGGCCTTGGTGGACTGCGTCGAGCTGTCCACCCCGATGACGACCTGTCCGTCGGTCATGCCGGCCCTCCTGGCTACGGGAGCGGGTGCGTGTCGCGGGGGTTCCCCCGCGGTGCCACCGCATACTAGTTTGTTTTCCGCGTTTACGAATAGGGTGCCGATACGCCTGCTGCCGGACCGCGCGGCGGGCCCGGTCCCGCCCTTCGCCCGCGAGCTTCGGGGAGTCGTCATGACCCAGCCGTCCTTCACCCCCACCCCCGACGACAGGTTCACCTTCGGTCTGTGGACCGTGGGCTGGCAGGGTCGCGACCCGTTCGGCGACGCCACCCGGGAGCTGCTCGACCCGGCCGAGACCGTGCGGCGGCTGGCCGGCCTCGGCGCGTACGGGGTGACCTTCCACGACGACGACCTGGTGCCGTTCGGCTCCTCTGAGGCCGAACGCGAGGCACGCGTCAAGCGGTTCCGGCAGGCGCTGGACACCACCGGGCTGAAGGTCCCGATGGCGACCACCAACCTGTTCACCCACCCGGTCTTCAAGGACGGCGCCTTCACCGCCAACGACCGCGACGTGCGCCGGTACGCGCTGCGCAAGACGGTCCGCAACATCGATCTGGCCGTCGAACTCGGCGCATCGGTCTACGTCGCGTGGGGCGGGCGGGAGGGCGCCGAGTCGGGCGCGGCCAAGGACGTGCGGGTCGCACTCGACCGGCTCAAGGAGGCGTTCGACCTGCTCGCCGAGTACGTGGTCGGGCAGGGGTACGACCTGCGGTTCGCCATCGAGCCCAAGCCCAACGAGCCGCGCGGCGACATCCTGCTGCCGACCGTCGGCCACGCCCTGGCCTTCATCGAACGGCTGGAGCGCTCCGAGTTGTTCGGGGTCAATCCCGAGGTGGGCCACGAGCAGATGGCGGGGCTGAACTTCCCGCACGGCATCGCCCAGGCGTTGTGGGCGGGCAAGTTGTTCCACATCGACCTCAACGGCCAGTCGGGCATCAAGTACGACCAGGACCTGCGCTTCGGCGCCGGTGATCTGCGCCAGGCGTTCTGGCTGGTCGACCTGCTGGAGAGCGCCGGATACGCGGGGCCGCGGCACTTCGACTTCAAGCCGCCGCGCACCGAGGACGACGAGGGGGTGTGGGCGTCGGCGGCCGGCTGCATGCGCAACTACCTGGTCCTGCGCGAGCGGGCACGGGCCTTCAGGGCCGACCCCGAGGTCGCCGAGGCGTTGCGCGCCTCCCGGCTGGACCAGCTCGCCCTGCCCACCGTCGCGCCCGGTGAGACCCTCGCGGATCTGCTCGCCGAGCCCTTCGATCCCGAGGAGGCGGGAGCGCGTGGCATGGCCTTCGAGCACCTCGACCAACTCGCCCTCGACCACCTGCTGGGGGTACGCGGCTGACCCGGGCCGTCTCCTGCGGTGGGACCGCCGGCCCGGGACGGCCTCCCGGCCACTGCTTGGGTGCACACCCCCGGTGGAGCGCCGCCACCACCCGGGCGGCCCGGTCACGGACCGCGCCGCCCTCGCGTGCGGGCTCGTCTCACGCCCCGGCTGACGCCAGGGGCACGCCACCCGCGCGGGCGCGGGCCTGCTCGGCCCAGGGTCGCAGGTCGACGGATTGGAGATCCTCGTCCTTGACGGCGGCATCGAGGTCTCCCCAGTCGTCGTCAGCGTCCGGATCGATGTACCAGCCGCGGCCCGCCAGGGAGGTCTCCAGCCACTCCGCGAGGCTGTCGGAGTCGACGAACCACGCCTCGGCCCAGTCGTTGTCGACCGGGTTGGGCTCGAACAGCAGCACCGTGCCCTCGGCGCTGCGCGAGTCCACGCAGGCCAGCATGCCGCATCCCCAGGTCAGGAAGGGCACCACGCCCTCCGGCCAGAACCAGCCGGCGTCATCGGGGCGCTCGGCCCGCCGCGCGGTGTAGGCGGAGGTCAGCGGACCCTTGTCGCCATCGGCGTTCGCCGGGCCGTCGAGCGGGAACAGCCGGTATTCGGGGCCGAATCCGCCGTCGGCGACCTCACGGTAGAGGCGGGCGAGCAGCGGATGCAGTGCGAAACCCAGGGTCTCCTCGGCGGCGGCCAAGGCCTGTTGCGACACCGGAGACGGCAGGGGCGCGCAGCGTTCCCCGGCTCGGGCCGCCACCCGGGCGAGCAGATCGTCATAGCGGTCTTGGTCATTCATGGGCGGAATCATGCCGTCCCCGCCGCCGCAACCCGCGACCGGGTCGCTCCGGGCGGGGAGAACACCGGACGTACCGGTCCCGATCGACGGCCCGTCAGCCGCCGGGGTCCCGCCGCGCGGCGTACGCGGGTCCTTCGCGAGGAGGCGTGGCGGTGGTAGAGATCGCCAGGGCATGTCTTGTGCATCGTGGCGGCGGATCAGGGAGCGGCGGCATGCAGTGGTTCACGGCGTCCGGTTACTGGCTGGGCCGACTGGTCTTCCAGCGCGGGCTCGCGGCCGTCTACCTCGTCGGCTTCACGGCCGCGGCCGACCAGTTCCGGGCGCTGATCGGTGAGCGCGGGATGCTCCCGGTACCGCGGTTCACCGCTCAGGTGTCCTTCCGCGGCGCGCCCAGCGTCTTCCACCTGCACTACTCCGACCGGTTCTTCGCCGCGGTGGCGTGGGGCGGCGCGCTGTTGTCGGCGGCCGTGGTGGCGGGGGCGGCGGACCGGGTGCCGCTGTGGGCGGCGATGGCGATGTGGGCCGTGCTGTGGGCGGCGTACCTGTCGATCGTCAACGTCGGGCAGGTCTGGTACGGGTTCGGGTGGGAGTCGCTGCTGCTGGAGGCGGGCTTCCTGGCGGTCTTCCTGGGCAACGCGCGGTGCGCGCCGCCGGTGCCGGTGCTCTGGTCGCTGCGCTGGCTGCTGTTCCGGGTGGAGTTCGGCGCGGGCCTGATCAAGCTGCGCGGCGACCGGTGCTGGCGGACGCTGAGCTGTCTGGACTTCCACCATGAGACACAACCGCTGCCGGGACCACTGAGCTGGTTCTTCCACCATCTGCCCAAGCCACTGCACCGGGTGGAGACCGCAGCCAACCATGTCGCCCAACTCGTCGTGCCGGTGCTGCTGTTCACCCCGCAGCCGGTGGCCGGGGTGGCGGCCTGCGTCATCGTGGTGACCCAGTTGTGGCTGGTGGCCTCCGGCAACTTCGCCTGGCTGAACTGGCTGACGATCCTGCTGGCGCTGTCCGCGCTCGACGGTTCCCGGGTGGCGGGCGTCCTGCCGCTGCCCCGTCCGCCCGCGCTCGCGGCGGCTCCCGGCTGGTTCGAGGGCGTGGTGCTGGCGGCGGTCGCGCTGGTGGTCGTGCTCAGCTACTGGCCGGCCCGCAATCTCCTCTCGCGCGGGCAGGTCATGAACTACTCCTTCAACCGGCTGCACCTGGTGAACGCCTACGGGGCCTTCGGCTCGGTCAGCCGGGTGCGCGCCGAGGTGGTGGTGGAGGGCACCGACGAGGCGGAGCCGACCGGGCGGACGGTGTGGCGGGAGTACGGCTTCAAGGGCAAGCCCGGTGAGGTGGGCCGCCTGCCGCGGCAGTGGGCGCCGTACCATCTGCGGCTCGACTGGCAGTTGTGGTTCGCCGCGTTGTCGCCCGCCTACGCGCAGGAGTGGTTCCTGCCGTTCGTCGCCAGGCTGCTGGAGAACGACCGCGCGACGCTGCGGCTGCTGCGGACCAATCCCTTCCCGGACGCGCCGCCGACGCATGTGCGGGCGTGGCTGTACCGCTACCGGTACACCGACTGGCGGGAGTTGCGCGACACCGGTGATTGGTGGCGGCGCACGCCGGTGCGCGAGTTCCTGCCGCCGGTCAGCCTGCGGGACATCGCCCCTCGGCCCTGAGCGCCCTGGTGGGGACGGTGGGCGGGGTGCCAGACTGCGGCGGAGATCGCCGCGCGGCCGTGCCGACCGGCCCCCGAGACTCCGAGGAGCCCGCTGTGAAGGTCTTCATCTCCTCCGACATGGAAGGCACTGCGGGTGTCGTCGCCTGGGAGCAGTGCAGGCCGCCGGAGCCTGAGTACCAGTACTACCGGGGGCTGCTCCAGGAGGAGGTCAACTCCGCGATCCTGGGGGCCGCCGCGGCCGGCGCCACCGAGTTCCTGGTCAACGACTCGCACTCGAAGATGGCCAACCTGCGCCCCGACGCGCTGGCCGGCCAGGCCCGCTACCTGTCCGGCCGGCACAAGCCGCTGTACATGATGCAGGGCCTGGACGACTCCTTCGACGCCGTCTTCTTCGTCTCCTACCACGGCTCGATGTCCAGCGAGGGCTCCACGCTCTCGCACACCTACAACCCGGCGGCGATCAGCGAGGTGCGGCTGAACGGCGTGGTCGCCGGGGAGAGCGGCATCAACGCGCTGGTCGCCCTCGGGCACGGCGTACCGGTGGTGCTGATCACCGGGGACGGGACGACCGCGGCCGAGATCGAGCCGTTCTGCCCCGGGATCCGCAGCGCGGTGGTCAAGTCGTCGGTCTCCCGGTTCGCCGCCGACAGCCTGCATCCGCACGCCGCGCGCGAGCTGATCAGGGTGGCGGCCCGCGAGGCGATCGAGGCGCTGCCCTCGGCGGCCCCGCCGAGCATCGCGCTGCCCGCGACGCTCAGTGTGCGGTTCCGCAACACCGACCTCGCCGAGATGGCGACCTGGATCGCGGGGGTCGAGCGGGCGGACGCGCTGAGCGTGCGGATCACCGGCGAGGACCCGGTGTGGCTCTACCGCACCTTCGTCACCGTCGTTCTGCTCACCCGGGGCATCGCCGAGTAGCCACCCGATGGGCCGCGCAGCGCCTGCCGGGCGGCCGGGAGCGGCTTACGCTGGAGATTCGGCGACGGAGGGAGTGCGAGGATGCGCAGCATTTGGAAAGGGGCGATCACCTTCGGCCTGGTCTCCATCCCCGTCTCGCTGTACAAGGCGACGCAGGAGCACCGGCTCCCGCTGCACCAGGTGCACGCCGCGGACGGCGGCCGGATCCGCCAGAAGCGGGTGTGCGAGGTGTGCGGCGAGGAGGTTCCGTACTCCGACATCGCCAAGGGATACGAGGACGGCGAGGGACGTCAGGCGGTGCTCACCGACGACGACCTGGCCGACCTGCCGCTGCCCAGCAAGAAGATCATCGATGTGCTGGCCTTCGTCGACGCCGACGAGATCGACCCCCTGATGCTCTCCTCGTCGTACTACCTCGACACCGGGTCACCGACCGCCGACAAGCCGTACGCACTGCTGCGTGACGCGTTGGTGGAGGGCGGCAAGGCGGCGATCACCAAGATCACGCTGTCCACCCGGGAGTCCCTCGCCCTGCTGCGGGTCCACAACGGCATCATGACCCTGCACACCATGTACTGGCCCGACGAGGTGCGCTCCGACGCCGATCTGGGGCCGGCAGGGGACGTCACCATCCGCCCGCAGGAGCGCAAGATGGCGGCCAGCTTGATGGCCACCCTCTCCGAGGGCTTCGACCTCGACGAGCTGCACGACGACTACCAGAACGCCCTGGAACGCCTGGTCGTCGCCCGGCTGGAGGGCAAGCCGGCCCCCGCCGCGGAGACCACCGGGACCCCGGACAACGTCATCGACCTGACCGCGGCGCTCCAGGCCAGTCTGGACGCCAGCGGTGGCGCCGGCGACGAACGCCCGGCGAAGAAGACCACTCGGCGGACCGCCGCCAAGGCCCCGGACGAGGGGGCGCCCGCGAAGAAGACGCCCGCCAAGAAGGCCGCGGCGAAGAAGACCACTTCCAAGAGCGCCGCCGCGAAGAAGACCGCCGCCTCCGGCAAGAAGAAGGCCGCCGCGAAGAAAACGGCCCGCAAGGCGTCCTGACGGCGGCTCGACGGGCACCTCGCCCCGCGGCGCTCCGTCCGCACCGGCCGGTCAGTCGCGGCGGTGGCGTTCCGCCATGGTGTGGAAGACCTTCTTCGGCTCCCAGCGAAGCTCGTCGAGCATGCGGACCACGCCGTAGGAGGCGAGGTCACGCTCCCCCTGCTTGTCGTAGTTGGCGAAGCTGAACCACAAGGCGGTGTCCACCCCCTCCTGCTCGAAGAGGTCCAGTAGTTCGGTCAGGTAGCGCACCTGCTCGTCCTCGTCCCGCACCGCGTCCTTGGGCGGCTGCCAGGCCATGCCGCCCAGATCACTCGCGCCCCGGTAGGCGCAGGTGCCGTACTCGGTGATGGCGACCGGCTTGCCGTGGGCGAAGAACTCGCGCAGGTGGGTGCGGAAGCTGTCGCCGTCGGCGCCGGTGCGGTAGGCGTCGATGGAGACCAGGTCGAAGGGGCTCCAGTCGATGCCCTCCCAGGGACCCGCGGCGTAGGTGACGCGTCCGTTGAAGTGGGTGCGGACGGTCTCGACGGCCTGGGTGAAGAAGTCGTTGAGGCGCTCTTGCACCGGCCCAAGGGAGGTCCACCACTCCAGGTCGGCGGTGACCATGGCCCGCAGGCGGTCGGTGTAGGTGGCGCCGGGCAGGAAGCCGCCGCAGAAGGCGCTCACCTCGCAGCCGGTCACGAACACCACCTCCGCGCCGGTCAGCCGCACCTCCTCGGCCCGCCGCGCGCAGTCGGCGAAGAGCGCCAGCGCCTCCTCGGGGGAGGTGTCCACGGGGAAGGGCGAGAACCAGACCTCCAGACCGGCGTCCGCGGCGAGCCGGGCGGCGGTGCCCAGCCGCTCGGGATCGCGGCCCGAGACGCGCACCGCGTCGCAGTGCAGTTCCCGGGCGATCACCGCCATCTCGGCCCGGACCGCGTCCGGGTCGAAGGTCTTCCGGGTGAAGTGGTCCCCGGGCAGGGTCCCGGTGTCGTAGTTGATGCCTCGTGCGCGCACGTCACTCTCCTTCCAAGTGGCCGATGCCGTGTTCCAGCAGGTCGAAGGCGAGCTCGACGTCCTCGGCCAGTGCCCGGCCCGCCTCGTGTGGTGCCGTCCCGCCCAGCAGGCGGTGCAGGTAGGACTCCTGGAGGGCGTTCAGGGACGCCGAGACCTGTGCCGCCACGAGCGCGGCGGCGGTGCGTGCGTACTCCTGGGCGAGCACTTCCGTCAGCTCCTGGCGCTGCCGGTACAGCAGTCCGTCGGCGGCGCCGGCCAGTGCGGGGTTGTCGAAGATCACCCGCACCCGGGCCAGCAGCGCGTCCAGGTCCGCCGCGGCGATCCCCTCGCCGGCGAACGTCCGGTAGTGGGCCCGCAGCGCGGCCAGGGGCGTCAGACCCCGCGGCCGGCCGGCGACGATCCCGGCCAGGTCGTCCTCCCCGACACCGTGCAGCACCAGGGATTCCTTGGTGGGGAAGTAGCTGAACAGCGTGGCCTTGGCGACTTCGGCGGCGTCGGCGATCTCGTTGACCGTCACCGCGTCGTAGCCACGCTCGGTGAACAGCCGCAACGCGACCGCGGCGATCCGCTGCCTGGTCTGTTCCTTCTTGCGCTCCCGGAGTCCCGCCATGCCGCAATAATAATCAGACTGAGTTCAGAATCAAACTCGGTATGGATTTATTGTCGGCACACAACCGTCCCGGCATTCGGCGAACGGTCGGCGGATCACGTTCACTGAAGAGTGAAACCCACGCGAAAACCGTCAATCGGACAAGGGAGTGATCATGACCGATCGGAACGCCACCCATCGTGTGGCGATCATCACCGGCGGTTCCCGGGGAATCGGACGCGAGACGGCCGCCCGGCTGGGGGCCGACGGCTACGACGTGGTCGTCAACTACGCGGGCAACCAGACCGAGGCGGACGACGCGGCGGACGAGGTCGCCAAGGCCGGCGGCCGGGGCGTCGCCGTCCGGGCGGACGTCGCGGACGAGAGCGCGGTCGCCGACCTGTTCGACCAGACGGAGCGCGAGTTCGGCGGCGTCGACGTGGTGGTCAACGCGGCCGGGATCATGCACCTGTCCCCGGTCACCGACCTCGACCTGTCGGATCTGGACCGTATCCACCGCACCAACATCCGCGGCACGTTCGTGGTCGACCAGCAGGCGGCGAAACGGCTCCGGGGCGGCGGCGCGATCGTCGACTTCTCCAGCAGCGCCGTGAAGCTGTTGATGCCCACCTACGCCGCCTACACGGCCAGCAAGGCGGCCGTCGAGGCGCTGGTCCCCATCCTCGCCCGCGAACTGCGCGGCCGGGACGTCACGGTGAACGCGGTGGCCCCAGGACCGACCGCCACCGCGCTGTTCCTGGACGGCAAGGACGAGGAGACGGTCAAGCGGATGGCCGCCCAGCCCCCGCTGGAACGCCTCGGCACCCCGGCCGACATCGCCGAGGTGGTGGCCTTCCTCGCCGGCCCCGCTGGCCACTGGGTCAACGGCCAGGTCGTCTACGCCAACGGCGGGATCGCATGACCCGCCACACCGCAAGCGAAGGAGCAGCACGATGCCCATGACCATTCTCATCAGCGGCGCCTCCAGCGGCTTCGGCGCGCTCGCCGCCCGCGCGCTCGCCGACGCCGGCCACACCGTCTACGCCGGGATGCGCGACGTCACCGGCCGCAACGCGGACAAGGCGGAGGCCGCCGGCGCCTACTCGGCGGACCACAAGGTGGATCTGCGCGCCGTCGAACTGGACGTCGGCTCCGACGAGTCGGCCGCCGACGCGGTGCGTGTCGCGCAGTCCCAGCGCGGAGCGCTCGACGTCCTGATCCACAACGCCGGCCACATGGTGACCGGCCCGGCGGAGGCGTTCACCCCCGAGCAGCTCGCCGCCCTCTACGACACGAACGTGCTGGGCACCCAGCGGCTCAACCGCGCGGCCCTGCCCGGCATGCGCAGCCGGGGCGACGGCCTCGTGCTGTGGGTGGGCAGTTCGAGCACCCGCGGCGGCACGCCGCCCTACCTGGCGCCGTACTTCGCGGCCAAGGCGGGCATGGACGCGCTCGCGGCGAGCTACGCGCTGGAACTCGCCCGGTTCGGCATCGAGACGACGATCGTCGTGCCCGGCTCCTTCACCCACGGCACGAGCCACTACGCGCACAGCGGCCGACCCGAGGACAAGGCGGTCAGCGACGAGTACGAGAAGCGCTACCCGGGGCTGATGGACCAGATCGGGCAGCGGATGTCCGAGACCGAGCCGCCGGACGCCGACGTGGCGGACGTCGCCAGGGCCATCGTCGACGTGGTCGGCACCGAGAAGGGCAAGCGGCCCTTCCGGGTGCACATCGACCCGTCCGACGACGGTGCCGCGGTGGTCAACGCCGTGGCCGACCGGGTGCGCACCGAGTTCCTGCGCCGCCTGGAACTCACCGACCTGCTGCACCCGCAGGCCGTCTGACCTGGCAACCGCTCGGCGAGGAGGCCACCTGGGCGTGGGGCGGGCGTAGAGGGCGGGCGGTCGCACGGGGGCGGCCGGGTCGGGGCGTGCGTCGTGCGGGGGCGGGCGGCCGGGCGTATTTTTGGATGAGCCGTTATGCGCACCGGCGATCGGAGGACGTCATGACCGGTCAGTTCGAGGCGACGGTCGAGATCGACCGCCCCATCGCGGAGGTCTTCGCCTTCCTCGCCGACGGTGAGAACGACCCCAGGTTCAGCCCACGCGTCCAGCGGATCGAGAAGAGGACGGCCGGCCCGACCGCGGAAGGCACCGTCTACGCCAGCACGGTCAAGGACGCCGGCATGACGACCCGGCGGGAGTTCCGGATCAGCGCGTTCGAACCACCCACCAGGATCCGCTGGGCCGAGACCTCCAAGAACCTGGTGACGGCCAAGGAGGGCGGCTACGACCTGCGGCCCACCCCCGAGGGCGGGACCCGGGTCCGGATCTACAACGTCCTGGAGGGCCACGGCGTCGGCAAACTCTTCGCCGGACTCGCCCTGAGCGCCGCCCGCAAGGACGCGGACGCCTTCGGCCGTCGCATCAAGGCCGCCGTCGAAGCCACCTGAGCCCGGCGGGCTGGTTGGATGACCGGGTGGACGAGGCAATCCGATGGACCGACCGGCGTGTCATGGACGACGGTGTCGTCGAACGGGGTTTCCTGCTGGCCCGGGAAACCGGCGTCGTCCCCGGAGTGCTCTGGCTGCCGCCCTCACCCGTCGCGTCGCCTCCCCCCGTGGTCCTGCTGGGGCACGGGGGCAGCGGACACAAACGGAACGAGCGGATCAGTGGCCGGGCCCGCTGGTTCGCGGGCCGCGCCGGTCTCGCCGCGCTCGCGATCGACGGGCCGTACCACGGCGATCGGGTGCCCGTCCCGCTACCTGCCGTGGAGTACCAGGCGCTCATCGCCGAAGAGGGGATCGACGTCGTCCTCGATCGCATGACGGCCGACTGGCAGGCAGCCGTGAACGCCCTCGGCACCTCCGGCATCGTGGACGGCGGCAACCTCGGCTACCTGGGACTGTCCATGGGAACGCGCTTCGGCATCCCCTTGGCGGCAGCCCTCGGCGACCGGCTCCGCTGCGCGGTCCTCGGCAAGTTCGGCCTGCGGCAGGGACCGGGCCTGCACAAGGGCCTGGAATCAGCGGAACGCATGACGGCGGACGCCCGGCGGATCACCGCCCCGACCCACTTCCACATCCAATGGCACGACGAGATCTTCCCCAGGGACGGCCAGTTGGCCCTCTTCGACGCGCTGGGGTCATCGGACAAGCGACTGGCCGGCCACAGCGGCCCGCACGGCGAAACGAAGCCCGAGGCCGCGGCCCAGTGGCACGACTTCGTCTCCCGCCACCTGGCGGATCCCGCCCCTCTTGACCTCAAGGGCCCTTGAACCGCGAATCTGACCGGGTGACTCTCCTACGGACGCCCCGCCTGCTGCCCCGGACGTATCAGCCGCTGTTCGCCCACCCCGAATTCCGGCGACTCCTGCCTGTCCTGGCGGCCTCCGACCTCGGTGACGGCATGAGCGTGGTCGCCGTGGCATGGCTGGCCGTCCTGATCGCGCCTCCCGGTCGATCCGGACTGCTCGTCGGTGCCGCCGTCGCCGCGTACGCCCTTCCCGGGGCGGTCGGAGCGCTGGTCTTCGGGCGCCTGCTACGCCGCCTGCCCGCCCGGCGGTTGCTGGCGGCGGACGGCTGGCTCCGCGCGTCACTGCTCGGTTGTGTCCCCCTGGCCTGGGCCGTGGGAGTGCTGCATCCCATCCTGTACGTGGTCCTGCTCGCCGGTTCTTCGGTACTGCACGCCTGGGGTAGTGCGGGGAAGTACTCCCTGCTCGCCCAGATGCTTCCGCCGGACCGGCGGCTGGCGGCGAACGCGCTGGTCAGCGCGAGCGCGGCGGGAGCCGTCATCGTCGGTCCCGCACTGGCCGGACTCCTGGCGACGGCCGTGAACCCGGCCTGGATCATCGGCCTCGACGCCGTCTCCTTCGCCGTACTCGCCGTCCAGGTCCGCCGGTTGGGCGCGGCGGCCGATGGGGCGACGGCATCCGCGCCGATCGACACCGGCCGCTCGACCGCCGGCCTGCACCTGTTGCGCAGACAGCCGGAACTGCTCGGGGTCCTCGCTCTGACGTGGTTCTTCAACTTCCTCTACGGACCGGTGGAGGTCGCCCTGCCGCTGCACGTCACCGAGGACCTGCACGCCCAGGCGAGCCTTCTCGGGCTGTACTGGACCCTGTTCGGGGTCGGTGCCGTTCTGGGCGGTCTGACCGCCGGTGCGCTGCGCAGGCTTCCGCTCTGGCCGGTCACCCTGGGCATCGTCGCCGGTTGGGGAGTCACCCTCGTGCCGTTCGGCCTGGGTGCGCCAACGCCCGTCACCGTCACGTGCTTTGCCCTGGGCGGCCTGATCTACGGACCCTTCACGGCGCTGTCCTTCACCCTGTTCCAGGACCGCACACCGGCCGCGTGGCTGACCACGGTCCTGGCGGCCCGCGGCGCGGCCCTCCTCACCGCCGCACCCGTGGGCACCGCGTTCGGCGGCCCGCTCACCGCCGCCCTGGGCCCGCGACTGGTCCTGGCCGCTTCGGGAGTCACCACCATCGCCCTGGCCGTCGTCGCCACCGGGGTGCGGTTCCGGGGGAAACGTCGGTCCGCTCACGGCTCGTTGGAGCCCGGCCCGGACAGCGCGTAGCCGAGCATCGGCCACACCGTGCCTTTCGCCTCCTGCGAGGTGTCGCGCTCCGGATCACGACGGAAGCCGGCCCGCAACGCCACCCGCTGCGAGGCGGCGTTGTCACGATGAGCACGAAGCCACACCTCCTCCAGGCCCACGTGCCGGAACACCCAGGAGCTGAACAGGGCCACCGCCCGCGTCGCCACCCCACGTCCCCGCGCCTCGGCGGCCACCCAGTACGAGACCTCCCCGGCCCGCCCGTCATGGTGCAACGCGACGTTGCCCAGCCGCTGTCCGGTGACCGAGTCGCGGACGAGGAAGCCTTCGGCATCGCCCGCCCCGCGCAACCGGACAATCGCCGCCAGCACCTGGGCGGCATCCAACGTCGGCGAGTCCGTGGTGAACCGCTGAATCAGCGGATCGCGCACGCTGTCCGCATACCAGCCCGCGTCCTCATCAGCCCACTCACAAAGCCGCACCACCCCGTCATCCAACCCGAGTTCACCCATCCCCAAACCCTCCCAGACCATCGGTCGCCGCGTCGCGCACTTCGGGCGTACAAGGGGAGGTCAGCGACGGGGCAGCATTCGTGGCCGGGATCCGTGTTGTTGTCTGTGACAACGACCAGACAACGAATTCCTGAAGAGACCCACTTGGGGACGGCCATCCGGCGCGAACCCGGGAGCGTAGCGAGCGGGCATCACTAGGCAGGCGCGCAGCGCCGTGGCCCCCGCCCTCCGCCCCCCAAGCCGCGCAGCGGCGCAGCAACACTCCGCACCCGCCCACGGCTCCCCACCCATCCGCACACGGCTCCCCGCCCCCGTCCGCCCCTCGTTTAAAGGCAGTCGTCAGTCACACTGCGAACGCTAAAGTCGTGAACGTGTTGACCCCACCAGCGAGCAAAAACATGGTCGTCGTCGGCGCCGGCATCATCGGCGCATCCGTGGCCTATCACGCCGCCCGAGCGGGCGCCACCGTGACGCTGGTCGACGCCGGACAGCCAGGCGCCGGCGTGACGGCGGACTCGTTCGCCTGGGTCGGAGCGTCCGGCGTGCGGACAGGCCCGGCCGCCGGGCTGCGCGCCACCGCGACGGCGGAGTACCACCGGCTCGGGGCCGAGTTGCCGGGACTCCCGGTGACCTGGTCCGGCTCACTGAGCTGGCGCAGGGAGGGCAGCGCGCCGGACGCCGGCCCCGAGCAGACGATCGTGGACGCGGCCACCGTGGCGAAGCTCGAGCCCGCCCTTCGGCAGCCTCCTGAGTGGGCCGTCTGGGCGCCGGGGGACGGCGCCATCGACTCGGTGGGCGTGACCGAGCGACTGGTCGCGGGCGCTCACGCTCACGGAGCTCAGGTACACCTGGACACGCCGGTCACCGCGATCCGAAGGGATGCGGCGGGCCGGATCGCCGGAGTCGAGACGGCGGCAGGCCCTCTCCCCGGTGCGACGGTGGTGCTGGCGGCCGGAGTCGCCACCGCCGCGCTGAGTGCGTCGCTCGGCCTGCGCGTCCCGGTCGAACCGTCGCCGTGCCCGCTGTTCCGGCTCCGCGCCCCGGCCGGTCTGGTCCGCACCGTGGTGAACACCGAGGACTTCGATCTTCGGCAGGTCGCCGCGGACCGGCTGATCGCCGCTGCGGACTCGCCCGAACGGACCCTTGCCGCCGTCCGGTCCACCTTCCATGGCACCGACAGCGTCGAACTGCTCGGCACCCGACTCGGGGTGCGCCCGATGCCGGCCGACGGTGAGCCGATCATCGGCCCGGTCGCCGAAGTCCCCGGCCTCTACCTGGCGGTGATGCACGCGGCGGTCACGCTCGCCGCCGCCGTGGGCCGCCTGGTCGCACGGGAGTTGGTCGACGGAACCGTCGAGTCGGCCCTGTCGGGTTGCCGCCCGGATCGCTTCTGAGGGTTGCGCGTCGTCTAGGCCGTGTCTTGCGGATCTTGGCGGGCTCGCGACGCCCGGCACGGCGCCTCGCGGCGTTGCCGAAACATCCCGATAACACCGACTATCGGGACGCTTCGGCGCCTTGCGATGCACCGCACCGGACGCCGCTCCCTGATCCACCCTGATCCACAAGACACGGCCTAGTCGCTCGCCGGACCGCCCCGCCGGGCCACGAACACCAACTCCCGACCAGGGCGGTCGGGCGCACCGCGGACCTCGCACACCTCATAGCCGGCAGCGGCCAACTCCGCCTCGATCTCGCCACGTTCACGAAACCGCAACGTCGAGTCCGACGTGAGCACCTGCCCGTCGGATGCGAAGACGTACGTCCAACGGAACGTCACCAACGGCCCGTCGATGTCGGTCACCTCGACCCAGTTCTCGACCGCACCGACACCCTCGACCCGGGTGATCCGATGGGATCGGGCCCGGTTCCACTCCAGCCACGCGCGCCGTGCCGGGTCACGGGTCTCGAAGACGAGCCGCCCGCCGGGCCGCAGAGCGGCATGAATGCCGCGCAGCGTCCCCCGCCACTCCCCCGGATCGACGATCGCCTGAGCCGCGTTGCCGGTGATGGTGGCGAGGTCGAACCACAGGGCGGGCAGAGGCGTCGTCGCGTCGCCGTCGATCCACCGCACGCGCTCGCCGCCCGGTTTGGCCCGCGCGATGGAGAGCGAGGCCGCCGCCGGGTCGACACCGGTCACCTCGATGCCGTGGTCGGCCAGCAGCAGCGCCAGCGCTCCCGTTCCGCACCCGACGTCCAGTACCCGGCGCGCGCCGAACTCCTCGGCGATGGCGAGGTAGACATCGAGGTCACCTCGGTCGGCGTCGAGCGCGTCGTAGATGCCGGCCAGCCGGGGATGCGCGAAGAGTTCGTCAGGCATGGAGGAACGGTAAGGGCATTCCCCGCGAGGGAGATGCGGGGAGTAGGGTCGCCGCCGTGACCGAGCCGTCCTATCTGAGTGAGACCCGGGCGTCGTACGACACCGTCGCCGTCGACTACGCCGAAATCGTTCCCCCCTTGTTCGAGCGTGACGTGCTGGGGCGCGCCATGCTCGGGGGGTTCGCCGAACTCGTACGGGCGGGCGGTGGTGGCCCGGTCGCGGACGTGGGCTGCGGCCCCGGCCATGTGACGTCGTACCTCCACTCCCTCGGGCTGGCCGTGTTCGGTGTCGACATCTCTCCGGGGATGGTGAAGGTGGCCGAGCGGAACCATCCGGACCTGCGCTTCGACATCGGAACGATGACGGACCTTGAGCTGGCGGACGGCGAACTGGGCGGCATCGTCGCCTGGTACTCCGTCATCCACACGCCGCCGGAGGTACTGCCGGTGGTGTTCGAGGAGTTCCACCGGGTGCTGGCTCCCGGCGGCCATCTGCTGCTCGGTTTCCACGTCGGCGACGAGCATCAGCGCAAGGAGAAGGGTTACGGCGGCCACCCGATGTCCCTCGACGTCCACCTGCTGCGGCCCGAGCGGGTCACCGAGTCGGTGTCCCAGGCCGGGATGCCGTTGCTGGCCACGCTGTCCCGGGGACCGGAGAACACCCGGTCCCCGCAGGCATGCCTCGTCTTCCGCAAACCGCCGGCGTCATAGCCGCCGGCCTGCGGCGACGCCGGTGAGCAGCCAGCCCGCCGGACCGCCCGGGGCGGAAAAAGATCCGTCCGACCGGTAGCCCCCGACAGCCGGACCCCAAGGGCGGATCCCTGTCCGAGACCGGCTCTCGCATGACACATCACCGACATTCGCTCCGTCTCGCATGACGGAATAGGTCACAGCGACCCTTGCCAATGTCGGATTCTGACATCCATGATGCTTGGCATGGATTCGACGAGCACCGTGCCCACGCTGGACCGCGCCATCATCGCGGCGCTCCAGCTGAACGGCCGGGCCAGCTGGCACGAGGTCGCCCGGCACGTGGGGGCCGAGCCGCGCACGGTGATGCGGCGGGCCGCACGGCTGGAGGAATCCGGCCTGCTGCGAGTCATCGGCGTGGTGGACGTACTCCGGTGCGGTCTCGGGGTGCCGGTACTGGTGCGCTACCGGTGCCGTCCCGGCACCGCGCCGCGAGTGGCGGCCGCGCTGGCCGCCCGCCCGCAGATGCGCTTCGTCGCCTGCGTCGCGGGAAGCACCGACCTGGTCGCGGAGATGGTGGTGCCCAGCTACCCGGAGCTGGACGAGGTGATGGCCGCCGACCTGGCCTCGCTGCCGGAGGTGGTGGAGACCGAGTCGCTGCCGGTGATGCACACCTTCACCTCGGCGCATGACTGGGATCCGGGGGTGCTCGACGAGGCGGCCGTGCGCCAGTTGCGGACCGGGACGGGTACGCCGTCCTTCGAGAGCCGGTTCTGGGAGCGGGCCCCCGAGCGGCTGGACGAGACCGACCTGCGGATCGTCGAGGTGCTCGCCGGGAACGGGCGCCTGCCGTACAAGGACGTCGCCGAGCGAGCGGGGTGCGGCGAGCGGACGGCGGCGCGCCGGGTGGAGTCGCTGGTGGAGCGCGGCTGTCTGCGCTTCCGGACTCTGGCCGAGCCCGAGATCCTGGGCTACCGCCTGGAGTTCATGCTCTGGCTGTCGGTGGATCCGGGCGAGTTGGACCGGGCGGGCAACGTGCTGACCGGGCACCCCTCGACGAAGTACCTGTCGGCCACCACCGGCCGCTACAACCTGGTCGGCCAGATCGTGCTGGGCCACTACGGCGAGCTGTACGCGTACACCACCGAGGTGATCGGCGCGCTGCCCGGGCTGCGCGGCGCCGACATCACCTTGCAGACCCGCACGCTCAAGCGGGCCTGGACCCCCATCGCGGCGCTGCCCGCCGTCACCGGCGCGCACGGACCGCTGCCGCCGCCCGCCGTGGGTCCCCGACCGACGCAGCCTCCGCGCAACGGCATCGACCCCACCGGAGACCGGCATGACGAATGAAGAACTTCAGCCCTGGCAATGGGACGAGACGACCTGGCGCGCCCATGTGGGGGCCGTCCGGGCCGGCCGCGGCCTGCGCCCGGCCCACTGGCCGGGCGGCGCGCGGGTCGCGGTGGCGCTGTCCTTCGACTCCGACCACGAGACCATTCCGCTGCGGGACGGCGAGACCCGGCCTGGCAAGCTCGCCCAGGGCGAGTACGGCTCGCGGGTCGGCGCACCGCGCATCCTGCGGATGCTCCGTGAGCGCGGGCTGCCCGCCACCTTCTTCATGCCGGCGGTCTCCGCGCTGCTGCACCCGGACGAGGTACGCGACTACGTGGCCGCCGGGCACGAGGTGGCGCTGCACGGCTGGATCCATGAGCGCAACATGCTGCTGGCCCCCGCGCAAGAGCGTGACCTGGCGTTCCGGGCGGCCGACACCCTGGAGGCGCTGTCCGGCAACCGGCCGGTGGGCATCCGCACCCCGTCGTGGGACTTCTCCGACCACACCCTGGAGATCTCCCGTGAGTTGGGGCTGCTGTACGACTCGTCGCTGATGGCGGACGACGACCCGTACGAGATCCTCCACCAGGGCAGGCCCACCGGTCTGGTGGAGATCCCGGTGGAGTGGATCCGCGACGACGCGCCGTATTTCATGATGGAGCGCTACGGGTCACTGCGGCCCTACACCCCGCCGCGCGGTGTGCTGACCATCTGGCGCGACGAGTTCGACCGGGCCCGCGACGAGGGCGGCGTCTTCCAGCTGACCCTGCACCCGCACATCATCGGTCACCGGTCGCGGATGACCGTCCTGGGGGAACTCCTCGACCACATCGGCGCGCACGACGACGTGTGGTTCGCCACCCACGAGCAACTGGCCCGCCACGTCCTGGACGCGGCAGCGGGGACCACCGACCGGGAAGGCCCGAAATGACCACGCGACGCGTCGATGTCCACGCCGATCCGGCGGCCGGGGCGAAGGAGGCCGACCACCGGCTGACCCCCGAGCGGCGGCGGGCGATCGTCGCCGGATCCATAGGCAACGCCGTGGAGTGGGTGGACTGGGCGGTCTACACCACCTTCTCCTCGATCTTCGCCGGGGAGTTCTTCCCCTCCGGTGACAGCACGGCCAGTCTGCTGTCCACCCTGGTGGTCTTCGCCGTCGGATTCGTCATGCGCCCGGTGGGCGGGGCGGTGCTCGGCGCGTTCGGCGACCGGCACGGCCGCAAGAAGGGGATGACGCTCACCATCTCCTTGATGGCGGGAGCCTCGCTGCTCATCGCCGTCTGCCCGTCGTACGGCGCCATCGGGGTCGCCGCCCCGGCCGTGCTGGTGCTGGCCCGGCTGGTGCAGGGCTTCTCGGCGGGTGGTGAGTTCGGTACCTCCTCGGCCTTCCTGATCGAGTCGGCCGCGCCGCGCCGCCGGGCGTTCGCCGGGTCGTGGCAGCAGGTGTCGGTGGGCGCGGGCGCGCTGATCGCCTCGCTGATGGGCACCGTGCTGACCGGCACCCTCGACGACGGCTCGCTGCACGCGTGGGGCTGGCGGGTCGCGTTCGCGGCGGGCGGTCTGCTCGGGCTGGTCGGCCTGTGGCTGCGCCTCGGCGTGTCGGAGACCGAGTCGTTCACCGCGATGCGCGCCGAGCGGCGTACCAGCCGCAACCCGCTGACGACGATGCTCTTCCAGCACCCGAGGGCGGCCCTGCGGGTCGTCGGGATCACCGTGGCCGGCACGCTCATCTACTACGTGTGGGTCAGCTACATGCCCTCCTACGCGCATGTGACCACCGGGATCCCGCTGAACCGGGCGCTGCTGGCCAACACCATCGCGCTCGCGGTCTTCCTCGTCCTGCTGCCGTTCGGCGGGCTGCTGTCGGACCGGATGGGCCGCAAGCCGACGCTGACCGCGTTCGCCGCCGGGTTCCTGGTGCTGGCCTGGCCGCTGCTGCACTTCCTGTCCGGCGGGTTCTGGAGCCTGCTGGCGATCGAACTGGTGGGCATG
Source organism: uncultured Actinomycetota bacterium (assembly GCA_963737305.1). Lineage (GTDB taxonomy): Bacteria > Actinomycetota > Actinomycetes > Streptomycetales > Streptomycetaceae > Streptantibioticus_C. The sequence goes on from CAVTRX010000001.1 coordinate 548,153, forward strand.
GTGCTGATCGTCGGCTACTCGGCCAACTGCGCCGTCGTGATGGCGGAGCAGTTCCCGCCGGACGTGCGCACCACCGGGATCGGGCTGCCGTACGCGCTGGCCGTGGCGCTGTTCGGCGGCACGGCGCCGTACATCACGACCTGGATGAGTTCGCACGGCCACCGGGACCTGGTGTGGGTGTACGTGGCTGCCGCGGCGCTGGTCGGGGTGGCTGTCTACACGACCATGCCGGAGACCAAGGGGAAGGAGCTGGCATGAGCGACCCGCGACACGTCCTGGTGACCGGCGCCGCCAGTGGGATCGGCGCGGCCGTCTGCGCCGAGTTCGCCTCCGGCGGCTGCCGGGTCACCGCGGTCGACCTGCGCGAGCCCGCGCTGTCGCGGACCGTGCGCGGACTGCGCGAGGAGCACGGCGTACCGGTCGAGGGCGTGGTGTGCGACCTCACCGATGCCCCGGCGGCGTCGCGGCTGCTCGCCGGGGCGGCCGACGGCCCGCACGGGGAGGTCGACGTCCTGGTGAACGCGGCGGGCATCTATCCGGCGATCCCGCTGCTGGAGATGACCGGGCGAGAGTGGGACCGGGTGATGGACGTCAACGTGCGCGCGGCGATGCTGACCACCGTGGCCTTCGCCCGGGCCAGGGTGGCCGCCGACCGCACGGGCGCGGTGGTCAACATCAGCTCCGGTGCCGCGACCCGGGCCCGCCCCGGGGCCTCGCACTACAGCACCTCCAAGGCGGCGCTGGAGATGCTCACCAAGTCGTGCGCCGTCGAACTCGGCCCGCACGGCATCCGGGTCAACGCCGTCAGCCCCGGCTTCGTGACCGTCGACAGCGCGGCCAATCCGGTGACCGAGGAGTACGCGGCCGCGGTCTCGGTCAATCCGCTGGGCCGGCGCGGTCTGCCGGCCGACATCGCCCGCGCCGTCTTCTGGCTGGCCGGCCAGGACTGCGACTGGGTCACCGGTGCGGTGCTGCGGGTCGACGGCGGATCCACGGCCGGCACCAACGCCCTCCCGTTGCACTGGAGCGGCACAACCGGCGTCCAGGACGGGTCGCCGTCCGCGATCAGTGAGGAGAGCCACGCGTGAGCACCGAAGCGACCGACCGCACGTACACCGTCGTGGGAGGCGGCGCCATCGGAGGCACCCTCGCCTTCCATCTGGCCAGGGCCGGCCACCACGTACTGGTGGTCGACAGCGACGAGGCGCATGTGGCCGCGATCAACGCGAACGGCCTGGTGCTGCGGGCCTCCGGCGGGCAGGAGAGCGTCCGGCTGACCGCGGTGACGCCCGATCAGGCCGAAGGCCCACTGGGGCGGGTGCTGTTGTGCGTGAAGGCGCAGGCCACCGAGGGCGCGGCCCGCTGGCTGGCCCCCCGGCTGGCCGCCGACGGCTTCGTGGTGTCGTTGCAGAACGGCCTCAACGAAGCGCTGATCGCCGATCACGTCGGCAAGGAACGCGTGGTGGGCGCCTTCGTGAACCTCTTCGCCGACGTGGAGAGCGCCGGGGTGATCAGGGACGGCGGCGCGGGCGCGCTGGTCGTCGGTGAGATCGAGGGCGGGGTCTCCGAGCGGGTCACCGAGGTGGTGTGCGACCTGCGGGCCTGGGGACCGGCCCGCGCGACGGCGAACGTCAACGGCTATCTGTGGTCCAAGCTCGGCTTCGGGGCCATGCTCACCACCACCGCGCTGGCCGACGCGCCGATGGCGGACCTGATCGACCGGCACCGCCCGCTGATGTACGCGATGGCGGCCGAGGTGTTCGCGGTGTCCGCCGCGCTGGGTGTCGGCCTGGAGCCGTTCGACGCCTTCGACCCGGCGGCCCTGCTGCCCGGCGCCGATCCGGCCGGACGGGAGGCCACGACCGACCGGCTGGTGGCCTGGCTGCGCACCCAGTCGAAGGACCGCAGCGGCATCTGGCGGGACATCGCCGTACGCAAACGCCCGGTCGAGGTACACCATCACTACCGTCCGGTGCTCGCTCTGGCCTCGGAGCACGGCATCCCGACACCGCTGCTGGCCTCGATGCTGAGCCTGCTGGCGGCCGTCGAGAGCGGACGCGACCCGATGGACGAGGCCAACCTCGAACAGCTGGAGGCGGTCATCACCGCACAGGACGCCACTTCGAACACCCGGGAGGCACGATGAGCGGCGGACACGGACCGGCCCTGCGGGACTGGGTGGACGGCAGGCGCGAGGCGATGCTCGCCGACCTGGCCGAGTACGTGGGACGCGAGACGTCCAGCGACGACAAGCCCGCCCTGGACGCCACGCTGACCTGGCTGGAGGGCTGGCTGGCGGAGCGGCTGGGCGCGCCCGAGGCCGCGCGCCGGGTGGACGGCGGACCGTACGGGGACACCCTGGTCCACCACTACCCGGGGCAGGGGGACCGGCCGATCCTGCTGCTGTGCCACTACGACACGGTGTGGCCGCCGGGCACGCTGGTGGAGCGGCCCTTCCAGGTGGACGGGGACCGGATGACCGGTCCCGGGGTCTTCGACATGAAGGCCGGTCTGGTGCAGGCGGTCTACGCGCTGCTCGCCCTGGACGCGGCCGGGCTGCCCAGGCCGCCGGTGCGGCTGCTGCTCAACGGTGACGAGGAGATCGGCTCGCTCGCCTCCAGAGAGGTCATCGAACAGGAGGCGGCCGGCGCCGCGGCGGCCCTGGTCTTCGAGTCGGCGGCCGACGGCGCGCTCAAGACGGCCCGCAAGGGAATCGGCATCTTCGACATCGAGGTGCGCGGCGTCGAGGCGCACGCGGGTCTCGACCCGTCGCGCGGCGTGAGTGCCATCGACGAACTGGCCCGGGTGGTCCTGGCGTTGCACGCGCTGACCGATCCGGCGGCCGGTACGACGGTCAACGTCGGGGTGGTCGAGGGCGGTACCCGGACCAATGTCACCGCGGGCCGGGCGCGAGCGGCGATCGACGTGCGGATCGCCCGGCAGAGCGAGGCGGCCAGGATCGACGCGGCGCTGGCCGCGCTGGCGCCGCATGACGAACGGGCCGCGATCACGGTCGGCGGCGAATGGAACCGGCCGGCGATGGAGCGCGGTGAGGGCACCGCCGCGCTGTTCGGTCTGGCCCGCGAGCTGGCGGTGGAACTGGGCGTCGACCTGCGGGAGTGCTCGGTGGGCGGGGCGAGCGACGGCAATCTGGCGGCCCAGTTCGGGCTCCCGGTGCTCGACGGCCTGGGCCCGGTGGGCGACGGGGCGCATGCCCGGCACGAGTTCGCGCTGGTGAGCGGAATGGTGGAACGGACGGCGCTGGCCGCCCTGTTGCTGCGCGCCCTGGCGGAGGGCGCCGGGCGCTGAACGGCGCGCGGGCGGTGCCGGTGGCCGTGATCCGGCCGCCGGCACCGCCCGCGTCGAGGTGCCCTCGGGTCGCCGCCGTCAGCCGGCGAGGTTCTGCAGGCCGCTCAGCGGGCCGTTGAAGTAGTCCTGGTCACCGGGGAAGGTGCCGGAGTCGGCGAACTGCCAGAAGGTGTAGAAGCCCCAGCCGGCCGGCAGCGTACCGGCGTCGGAGGAGTACCGGGCGATGAACAGCGGGTTGTTTCCGCCGAAGCCACCGTTGTTGCCGGTGCAGGTGCTCCACCAGTCGGTGGTGGTGTAGATGGTGGGGAAGCGTCCGGTGCGGGCGTTGACCTCGTTGCTGAAGTCGGCGACCCACTGGGCCATGTCGCCCTGGCTCAGCCCGTAGCACTCGGCGCCGTAGGGGTTGTACTCGATGTCCAGCATGGGCGGCAGGGTCCTGCCGTCCGCCGACCAGCCGCCGCCGTTGGAGACGAAGTAGTCGGCCTGCGCGGCGCCGCCGGAGGTGTCGGGGGTCGCGAAGTGGTACGCGCCGCGGATCATGCCCACGTCGTAGGAGCCGTTGTACTGCTGGGCGAAGTCCGGGTTGGTGTACGAGGTCGACTCGGTCGCCTTGACATACGCGAACTTGCCGCCGTTGGCCCATGCCGTCGCCCAGTCCACGTTGCCCTGGTAGGCGCTGACGTCCATGCCGGGGGTCTGGTCGACCATCGGGATCACCACGTGGGTGTCCTTCTTGCCGCCCTCGTGCTTGGCGATGGTCGAGCCCATCCAGTCCAGCTGTGGGTGGGTGACGTGGTTGACCGAGGTGGCCGGGGCGGCCGGGGCGGCTTCGGCGGTGCCGGGCAGCGCGACGGCGGCCGACACCAGGGCGGCCACGGCACCCGCCGCGACGGCGAGCGAGCGGCGGGATCTGGCAGCGAGCATGGGGATCTCCAGAGCGTGGGGGGATGGCATGTGGATGACTTGGGGTGTCCATGCCAGCGCAAGAACTTACGCGCGTAGACAGGGCTTTCGGAAGGCCACCGGTCACCGCCGTTGGTCTACGCCTGTCAGGACTGCCGGGAGCTGCGGCGATGACCGGGCGCTGGAAGAAACTTTCAGGTTCACGAAAGGGCACTGACATGCCCAAGTTCCGGTAAACGCCGGGACTTTCGAACCCCGTGCCAAATTGGTCTGGACCACATGGGCGCCCCCGCGCTGTCAGGAGAGCCCTCGGCCATACCCGAGTCGGCCCGTCCGGGATCGTGTCCGGACGGGCCGCCGCCTTGAGGAGCCGTACTCAGCCCCGCGGCTCCCCGATGCCCTCGTGGCCGACCAGGTCGAGACTGCACCGCCACAACTCGGCCCGGGCCCGCGGGTCGTAGGCCTGCTCGATGGCCCGCGACCTTCGGGTGCGGTCGAAGAACTCACCGGTCACCCCGGCCAGCCCCGCGGCGGTGACGACGTGGTGGGTGGCGGCGACGCCGTCCCGGATGGTGTCGATCGCGGTGATGCCGTCTCCCACGACGATCTTCGTGGGCATGAACGAGGCCGGGTGCAGGCTGTTGAAGGTCACCTCGTCGGCCGGGATCCGGGCCGCGAACTCGGTGGCCGACATGATCTGCGCGAGCTTGCTGCGCCGGTAGGCATGGACGCCCAGGTAGCCGCGCTCCAGCATGAGATCACTGAAGTCGAGCGGGAACTGGCCGACGGAGGCCACGTTCACCACCCGGGACGGACGCGAGTCCCGCAGCAGGGGCAGCAGATCGAGGGTGAGGCGGAATCCGGCGAGGTAGTTCACCGCGAACCGCAACTCGTGCCCGTCGACGCTGGTGCGCCTGGTCCGGCCGTCCGGCTCGCCGAATCCAATCCCGGCGTTGCTGACGAACACGTCCAGCCGGTCGGTGCCCGCCAGCACCTCCTTCGCCAGCCGCCGCACCTGGGCGAGTTCCGCCAGGTCCGCGACGAAGGTGGCCGGGGCCGGCGCACCCTTGGCGGTCACCTCAGCGGCGACCTCGGCGAGCTTGCCCTCATCGCGCCCGTGCAGCAGGAGCTTCGCGCCGTCCTCGGCGAGCCGAGCCGCGAGAGCACGTCCGAGGCCGTCCGTCGCCCCGGTGATGAGGATGACCTGACCTTCTGTCGCGTTCAAAGTTCACCTGTCCAGGAGTGCGGCCCAATGGCGTCGGGACTCTTTATACCTTCACGGTCCCGCGGCGGGTGCCGGTTGCGCCGACCTGCCCGTCCGCCCGCCGGTCACCCCTCTCGCGCCCTGTGACCCATCCGACGCGGACCGGACCGGCATGGCGGGGCTGATCCTGGGTACGCGCCGGGCACGGTTGAAGAGTCCCGGCCGCGGGACCTGGGAACGGTAGTGAGGAGCGCGGGGTGTCCGGTGACGTGATGGCCCGGGGCGGGCGGATGTCGCTCAGTGACGCCGCGGCCTTCGACGGCGAGCCCGGATCGACCGCGGTGGCGCGCGACTTCGCCTCGTCCTTCCTCGACCGGGCCCGTGACGAGTTGCGGGTGCCGGTCACCGAGCGGCTCTCGGACGTGGTGCGCCTGGTGGTGAGCGAACTGATCACCAACGCCAGCAAGTACGCGCCGGGACCCTATCTGCTGGAGCTCGAACTCACCTCCGAGGCGGCCCGGGTCACCGTGTGGGACACCGAGCCGACACCGCCGGTCCCCCAGGCGCCCGATGCCCGGCGGATCGGTCGGCACGGTCTGGAGATCGTCCTCGCCCTGTGCCTGAGCTTCGACATAGAGCAGCGCGCGGGCGGCAAGCGGGTCAGCGCCCGCATCGCACTGGACTGAGCGGCCAGGGCCGGCCGGGGCCGGGCACCGGGCGGGAGTGAAGTCGACCTCCCACGGGCATGCTTCGGCGGCCACGAAGCGTTCGGAGCATGCCACTGGGCTCTTCCGGAGTGTCGCGTACCGGTCGTCCCGGAAGGGTGTGCCGTTCATCTTCGCGGGAGAGTCTGCGGGCGTCCGAGCACCCCAACCGCGTTCGAGAGGACTCACGTGTGCCAGCCCGGAGCCTGTGAGCACAGCCCGACCCCGTCCGCCGCACCGGTGGACGACGAGAACGCGACGGCGGCACCGGGCCGGCGCTCGCTGTTGAGAATGGGTGGGGTGCTCGGTGCCGCGGGCGCGCTCACCCTCGCCCCGGTGACCTTCGCGCAGGCCGCCGACCGCCCCTCCACCGCTCCGGCGAACGGCACCGAGGTCACCCGGGTGATCAGCGGCCATCTGGAGACCGGCGCGGCCGACTTCGTCTACCTACCGGTCGAAGTGCCCAAGGGTGTCAACCAGATCGCCGTCTCCTACACCTACGACAAGCCGTCCGTGCCGGCCGGCACGCCGGCCAACTCGTGCGACATCGGCATCTTCGACGAGCGCGGCACCGACCTGGGAGGCAAGGGGTTCCGCGGCTGGTCGGGCGGTTTCCGCACCTCGTTCGTGGTCAACAGCGACACCACCACGCCCGGTTACCTGCCAGGACCGGTCAACCCCGGCACCTGGCACATCGTGCTCGGGCCCTACCAGGTCGCCCCGCAGGGGATGGACTACCAGGTCACAGGTGACCCTGACGTACGGCGCGCCCGGCGCGCCCTTCGTGCCCGACTACCCGCCGGAGCGGGCCAAGGGCCGCGGCCGGGCCTGGTACCGCGGCGACTGCCACCTGCACACCGTCTACTCCGACGGCAAGCGACTGCCCGCCGAGGTGGCCGCCGGGGCGCGGGCCGCCGGGCTGGACTTCATGGTCTCCACCGACCACAACACCTCCTCCTCGCACGGGGTCTGGGGCCAGTACGCGGGCCAGGACCTGCTGATCATCACCGGCGAGGAGATCACCACCCGCAACGGCCACTGGCTGGCCCTGGGTCTGCCGGCCGGCGAGCTGGATCGACTGGCGCTACCGCTCGCGCGACGACGCCTTCCCGCGGTTCGCCCGCCAGGTGCACCGGCTCGGCGGTCTGGTGGTGCCCGCGCACCCGTACTGCCCCTACATCGCCTGCCAGTGGAAGTTCGGCTTCGACGACGCCGACGCCATCGAGGTGTGGAACGGGCCGTGGACCTACGACGACGAGTCACGCGGTCGACACCTGGGACGCCAAGCTCGGCGAGGCGGTGCGCGGCGGCCGGCGACTGGCTGCCCGCGATGGGCAACAGCGACGCGCACAGCGAACCCCAGGTCATCGGCCTGCCGCACAACGTCGTGCACGCCGACGACCTGACCACGGACGCGATCCTGGCCGGCATCCGGGCCGGCCGCACCTGGATCGCGGAGTCCTCGGCGGTCTCGCTCGGCCTTCACCGCCACCGGCCGGGGCCGGCAGGCGGGCATCGGGGAGACGCTGCGGGTTCCCGCCGACGCGCCGGTCGACGTGCGGGTCTGGATGTCTCCGGGCGTGCCGAACGGCACCGTGCGGATCATCACCGACGAGGGCCAGATGCACCAGGAGTCGCTGGACGCCACCGGCGTCGGCACCGTGGTCTGGCGGACCACCGCCTCACTGGCCGCGTACGTCCGCGCCGAGGTCCGCCACCCGATGGCCGACGGCACGCCGGGCAAGGGCAACACCATGGGCGCCCGCGCTGCAGTTCGGTGCGATGGCGGGCCTGACCAACCCGATCGTGCTCAAGCGCACCGACGGGTGAACGGCGCCCGCCCGCGCCGCCGAAGGTCCGGCGCGGGCGGGGCGACCTGTCAGGTGCGCCCGTCGCGTTCCTGGGCCCGCTCCAGCACGGCGGCCACGGCCATCCAGTCGGCGAACACGACATGGAAGCCCGCTTCGCGATAGGCGTCGCAGACCAGCCGGTCGTCGTCCACCACCAGCGCGACGGTGCGGCCGCGGGCCAGCCGCCGCAGGAGTTCCGGCTTGGTGGTCCTGGCCGGGCGGCGGTCGGAGGCGTCACGCATCAGCAGCCGGCCGTCCGGCAGACCGTGCCGGGTCAGCCACGCCAGGGTGTCGCGACGGCACCGCTCGGGGCGGCCCGTGAGGTAGGCGATCTCGCAGCCGTCCTCGGTCACGCTCGCCATGGCCAGTTCGATCCCCCGCGTCAGGGGCGGGTCGTCCGCCGCGGCGGCGAAGAAGGCGTCCCAGTCCCGCGGCTTGTCCGCCACGAAGTGCAGCCGGTGCCGCACGTCGGCGAGCGTCCCGTCCAGGTCGAAGACCGCCAGCGGGCGGGATTTCACCGAGGGACGAGCTGCCATGGGGGACCTCCGGGGCCGGGACACGGGTCCTTCATGATGCACGGCCCGCCGCTCCGTCCCGCCGACCGGGCCGGTCCTCGATGGTGCGGTGCGCCCGGTCGGCGGTGTCGGCGACCACCCGGGCGTTGGGTTCGTCGTTGCCCGCGACCCAGGCCTCCGCTTCCGCCGCCGGCCGGCCGTGGTCCATGTGGCGCCGCACCAGGCGCTCCCGGCGCAGTGCCTCGGGCGGCCTCAGATACCACACCTCGTCGAACATCGCGGAGGTCCCGGCCCACGGCCCCTCGTCGAGCAGCAGGTAGTTGCCCTCGACGATGACCAGTGGAACGCCGCGCGGCACCGCCAGCGCGCCCGCGACGGGTTCCTCCAGCTCACGGAAGAACTCCGGCGCGTAGACGACCTCTTCGGTGTCGGCGCGCAGCCGGCCCAGCAGTGCCAGGAAGCCGCCGGCGTCGAAGGTGGCCGGTGAGCCCTTGCGGTGCGCCAGTCCCAGCTCCCGCAGCACCTGGTTGGCCAGATGGAAGCCGTCCATCGGGACCCGGGCGGCGAGCGGGCCCAACTCCGCGCACAGGGCGGCGGCCAGGGTGCTCTTGCCGGCCCCGGGCGGCCCGGCCAGTCCCAGCAGGGTGCGCCGCCCGGGCCGCATCAGCGCTCTCGCGTGCCCCGCCAGGACCGGCGGCGACCAGGGCAGCACCGGCCCCTGCCGCGGTGAGCCGGCCGCGCTCACCGGTCACGCCCGGCGGGGGCGCAGCCGCAGGACTCGCGGTGCCGGAAGGCGGGCGCGAGCGTGCGGTGCCGCGGCGGGCCGTCGTCCCCTGCGATCCGTTTGATCAGCAATCTGGCGGCCAGGTTGCCCATTTCGGCGATGGGCTGGGCGATCGCGGTGAGAGCGGGGCTCATCAGGTCGGCCCAGGCGATGTCGTCGAAGGCCACGACCGCGACGTCGCGCGGTACCCGGGCGCCGAGTTCCTTCAGCCCGCGCAGTACGCCGACGGTCATGGCGTTGTTCGCCGAGACGATCGCGGTGGGCGGCTCCGCCGAGTTCATCAAAGCCTTGACCGCCTGACCGGCCGGGCCGGTGCGCGAGGCGCCGGAGCGCACCAGGGAGCGGTCGAAGCCGAGGCCGGCCCGCTCCAGGCCGGTGCGGTATCCGGCCAGCCGCTCGGTGGTGGTGGACAGGCCCGACCGGCCGCTGACGAAGCCGATCCTGCGGTGTCCCAGCCCCGCGAGGTGCCCGACCAGGCCGGCGGTCGACTCCACGTTCTCCACGCAGACCTCGTCGAACCGGTGGTCGACGAACCGGTCGACCAGCACGGTCGGGGCACCGTGCCGGGCCAGCAGGTCCAGCACCGGCTCGGCGTGCCGGGCGGCGGGCGCCAGGATCACCCCGTCGACCCGCCGGTCGAGCATGATCTTGACCTGTGCCATCTCGTCGGCGGCGTTCTCGTGGTTGTCGGTGAGCAGCAGGGTGTACCCGTGGCGGCGGGCGGTCTTCTCGATGGAGGAGACGAGCGGGGCGAAGAACGGGTTGGACAGGAAGGACATCACCACGCCGATCAGCATGGTGTTCCGGGTGGCCAGCGCGCGGGCCACGCTGTTGGTGGTGTAGCCGGACGCCGCGACCGCCTCGTGCACCCGTTGCCGCAGTTCGTCGCTGACCGGCCGGGTGTTGTTCAGTACGTGCGAGACCGTCGTGATCGACACGCCTGCCGCGGCAGCGACATCCGCCATCTTGACCACCGGAACCGCCCCATCCTCTTCGGGAGACACGAACTCCGGCGAACCGGACAGTGCGTGCCTCATCTGCCCATAGGGCATGTATAGCGAACGGAACGGAGGCCTCGCAAGCGGTTGCCAAAGCGGTTGCGGGCACCTAGGGTCTCGTCAGCTCGATGGACTGACAACACGGGGGACGACAACTCGCAGGTCTGACAAGGAGGTCCGGACATGTACGGAGTCGGTGAACGAGGGAGCCGGGACCGGTTCACCCCCCTGACCCGCGCGGTGGGCGTCGTCGGCGTGGTCACCGCGCTCCTGGCGCTCAGCGCCTGCGGGAGCGGTGACTCGGGTTCCGGGTCGGGATCGGGCAGCGGCACGAAAGTCGCCCTGATCCTCAAGGAGTTCACCAACCCGTACTGGATCTCGATGGAGAAGAGCGCGAAGGCGGAGGCCGCCAAGCTCGGTGTGAGCCTCCAGGTCTCCGCGGGGAAGTCCGACGACGACTCGACGTCGCAGATCAACCAGATCGACGAGGCCATCGCCGCCGGTGACAAGGGCATCATCATCTCGCTCAACGGCGACGCGGTGAACAGCGCGCTGCAGCAGGCCAGGTCCGCCGGGCTGGTGGTGATCGCGCTGGACACCCCGCCGATCCCGGCCTCCGTCGCGGACGTCACCTACGCCACCGACAACACCCAGGCCGGCACGCTGGACGGCAAGTGGATGGCGGCCAAGCTGGCCGGCCGCGACGCGGACATCGCACTGCTGGACGACCTGGCCAACCAGGTCATCACCGTCGACATCGACCGCGACCACGGCTTCCTGACCGGCATGGGCATCCCGGTGGGCGACCCGAAGACCAACGGCGGCGAGCCGAAGAGCGGCCACTACACCGGCGGCAAGGGCGGCAGCTACAAGATCGCCTGCCAGCTGCCCACCACGGGATCGGAGACCGGCGGGCAGTCGGCGATGGAGACCTGCCTGTCGAAGGACCCGGCCATCAACGTCGTCTACGCCATCAACGAACCGGCCGCGCAGGGCGCGTCGAAGGCGCTGAAGGCGGCCGGCCGCACCGGTGTGACGGTCGTCGCCATCGACGGCGGCTGCGGCAACCTCCCCTTCGTCGCCAGCGGCGGCATCGGCGCCAGCGCCGGACAGGCCCCCGGAAAGATGGCCGAACTCGGTGTCGCCGCGATCGCCGAGTACGCCCGCACCGGCAAGAAGCCGGTCAACCAGCCGGGCCAGGACTTCTTCAACACCGGCACCAAGCTGTACACCGACGACCCGCAGCCGGGGGTGCCGAGCATCACCAGCTCGGCGGCGTCCAAGGTGTGCTGGGGCTGACCGATGACCGCAAAGGACGCTTCACACGACCTCGTGGCCGCCGGTGAGCCACCCGGCGACCCCTCCGACGGCCTGCCGGCCAAGGCCAGGCGGCACGGCAATCCGGTGCAGGGGCTGCTGCACTCCCATCCCTCGCTCGGGCCGCTCGCCGTGCTGGTGCTGGCCTGCGTGGTGTTCGACCTGATCAACGGGCGGTTCCTGGGCGCGCCCAACCTGTCGATCATGCTTCAGCAGGTCGCGGTGATCGGGCTTCTGGCGCTCGGTCAGACGATCATCATCCTGACCGCCGGGATCGATCTGTCCGTCGGGGCCGCGATGATCCTCGCGCAGATGGTGACGGCCGGTCTCGCCGTCACCAGCGGCCTGCCCGCGGTGGTGGCGCTGCTGGTCGGGCTGGCGGTCGCCGTGCTGACCGGACTCGCCAACGGCGTGCTGGTGACCCGCTTCCATGTGCCGCCGTTCATCGGCACGTTGGGCACCCTGGGGGTCTTCACCGCGGTCGGGCTCAAGTACGCGGGCGGGCAGACGCTCTCCCCGCGGCCGGGCAGCTTCCTGGTGTGGACCGGCAAGGTCGTCACCCTCGGCTCGTTCCGCATCACCGTGGGCGTGCTGATGATGATCGCCTTGTACGTCGTCGTCGGGTACGCCCTGGGGCGCACCGCGTGGGGCAAGCACGTCTACGCGGTCGGCGACGACCTGGAGGCGGCCCGGCTGACCGGTATCAGGACCGCCCGGCTGCTGCTGAGCGTCTACCTGGCGGCCGGGCTGGTGTACGGCATCGCCGCCTGGGTGCAGATCGGCCGGGTCGGCGACGCCAGCACCCAGATCTCCTCGACGCTCAACCTGGACAGCATCACCGCCGTGGTCATCGGCGGGGTGAGCCTGTTCGGCGGGCGCGGAGCGGTGCTGGGGACGCTGTTCGGGGCGCTGATCGTCCAGGTCTTCCAGAACGGCCTGGCGCTCGCCGGTGTCCAGGACCTCTATCAGCAGCTGGCCGAGGGACTGCTGGTCATCGCGGCGGTCAGTCTCGACCGATGGATCCGAAAAGTGCGCCGATGAACACTGCGAAGAGCTCCGACGACTCATCAGCCACCGGGCCGGACACCGCGCCCGTCCTGTCCGCGACCGGTCTCGTCAAGTCCTACGGGCGGGTCGAGGCCCTGCGGGGGACGGACTTCGAGTTGTTCCCCGGCGAGGTGCTCGCCGTCATCGGGGACAACGGTGCCGGCAAGTCGACCCTGATCAAGTGCCTCTCGGGTGCGACCGTGCCGGACTTCGGGGAACTGCGGCTGGACGGCCGGTCCACCCACTTCCGGGATCCGCAGCAGGCCAAGGACGCCGGTATCGAGACGGTCTACCAGACCCTGGCGGTCACTCCGGCGCTGGACATCGCCAGCAACCTCTACCTCGGACGTGAGCTGCGCAAGAAGGGCCCGCTCGGGGCGGTCTTCCGGCTCCTGGACACCGCGACGATGCGCCGGGAGGCCGGGGAGCACATCAGGCGGCTCGGCATCTCGACCCTTCAGGACCTCGGCCAGCCGGTCGAGACGCTCTCCGGGGGCCAGCGGCAGGCCGTCGCGGTGGCCAGGGCGGCGGCGTTCGGGAGCAAGGTCGTCATCCTCGACGAGCCGACCGCGGCGCTCGGCGTGCGGGAGTCCGGGCAGGTCGCCGCGCTCATCAGGCGGTTGCGGGAGGGCGGACTGCCCATCGTGCTCATCAGCCATGACATGCCGTTGGTCTTCGAGTTGGCCGACCGTATCCACATCCAGCGCCTGGGCCGCCGCGCGGCGGTCGTCTCCCCCGCGACCCACTCCATGGAGGACGCGGTGGCGATCATGACGGGCGCCCGGCAGGCCTAGGCCGCGGCCCGCGCTCCGGCGGGCCCGCTCGGGCGGGACGTTCCGGTCCCGGCCGGGTGGGCCGGGTCGGGACCACCGCCACCTGCGGCCAGTGGCGGCTGCCGGCCTTCCACCCGCTCTTCCGGGGGGCGGCGAAACACGGTAACTTCTGGCATGCCCATGCCAATGGTGCATGGCATCCCCCCACGGGTGTTCCAGGGCGGCCGGGCCCCGTCGGCCGTTCGCGGCCTGCGCCCACGTCCCCTGAAGGAGCCACCATGCCCGGATCCGGGAAGACCCGCGCCTCGATACTCCTCGCCGCCGGAGTCCTCGTGACCACCACGGCACTGGCCGGCAGCGCCTCGGCCGCCACCCAGGCGTCCGGCTCCGCGAAGTCGACCGCGGTCACCGTCGTCGCCCAGCCGGCCGCCGTCTCCCCCGCGCTCGACCCGAACGGCTACCCCTGGCCGAGCGTGGACCCCAACACCTACATATCCGACGGCCACGGCTACTACGAGGGCGAGTGCACCTCGTTCGCCGCCTGGGCGATCCGCAGCGACGGCCTCGGGCACAGCGCCTCGCCCGACTCGATGGGCAACGCCGACACCTGGCACGGCTCCGCCAGCTCGTCCACCCCGCAGGTCGGCGAGGTCGCGCAGTGGGACGACAACCACGCGGGCGCCGGCGGCACCGGGCACGTCGCCTACGTCTCGGCGGTCTACGGCGACGGGACGATCCAGGTCGAGGAGTACAACTGGTACTCCGCGGCCAACAACTACACCGGCCACCGCTACAACACCCGGCGGATCGCGGCCACCGACCCCAGCCGCTACCTCCAGTTCTGATCGGCCGCCGGGACGCGGACACCGCCCGAGGCGGTGTCCGCGTCCCGGTCAGCGGTCAGATCCGCCCGCCGGAAGCGGTGTCGGCGGACAGCCGCTGGGCGAGGTAGATCGGGATCACCGAGACCAGCACCAGGACCGCCGCGACGACGTTGACCACCGGAGCCTGCTGCGGGCGTGCCATGTTCCCGAAGATCCACACCGGCAGGGTCTGGATGCCGGCGCCCGCGGTGAACGTGGTCACCACGATCTCGTCGAAGGAGAGCGCGAAAGCCAGCAGCCCGCCCGCCAGCAGTGCCGAGCGCACCAGCGGGAAGGTGATGTCCCGAAAGACCTGGAAGGTGTCCGCGCCCAGGTCCATCGCCGCCTCCTCATACGAACCGGCGGTGCGCCGCAGCCGGGCGACGACGTTGTTGAAGACCACCACCACGCAGAACGTGGCGTGCCCGATGACCACCGTCAGCAGCCCCAGGCCGATGCCGAGCGGCTGGAGCACCGCGCGGAACGCCGTGTTGAGCGCGATACCGGTGACCACCCCGGGCAGCGCGATCGGCAGGATGACGGCGAACGAGACCGCCTCGCGCCCGAAGAACCGGTGGCGCTGCACGGCGAAGGCGATCAGGCTGCCCAGCACCAGGGCGATCACCGTGGCGCCCACCCCCGCCTGCACGGACGTCCACAGGGCCGAGCGGGCCCCGGCGCTGTGCCAGGCGGCGCCCCACCAGCGCAGGGTCAGCCGGGGCGGCGGCCAGCCGAAACCCCGGTCGGCGTTGAGGGAGTCGACCAGGATCAGCAGCAGCGGGACGTAGATGACGGCGAATCCGAGTACCGCGGCGGTACGCAGGATGATCCGTGCGGTCCTGGAGAGTCGCATGCGGGGTTGTCTCGCCTTTCCGTCCGCCGTTCCGACCGGGGGTTCACAGGGCGCGCAGCGCGCCGCTGCGGCGCACCGCCAGCAGGTAGAGCACGATGACCGCCACCGGGACCGTGCCGAGCGCCGCGGCGAGCGGCAGGTCCAGGGTGATGTTGGAGTACACCAGGTTGCCGATGAGCTGGGTCTTGCCGCCGACGATCTGCACCGCGATGTAGTCGCCGAGGCTCAGTGAGAAGGTGAAGACCGACCCGGCGGCGACCGAGGGCAGCACCAGCGGCAGCACCACCGATCTGAGGGTCCGCCAGGTGCGGGCGCCCAGGTCGGCGGAGGCGTCCAGCAGACCGGTGGGCAGTTGGGCGAGACCGGCGTGGATCGGCAGGATCATGTACGGCAGCCACAGGTACGCGAGCACCATGACCACCGCCGTCAGCCCGTACCCGGGACCGCTCAGCCCCAGGGGGCTCAGCACCTGGTCCAGCGGTCCGCCCCGGGACAGGATGATCCGCCAGGCGTAGGCCTTGACCAGATAGCTGGCCCACAACGGGGTCAGGACCGCCACCACCAGCAGATGGCGGTACCTGGGGTGGGCGATGCGCGCCGTGTAGAAGGCGATGGGGAAGGCGATGACGATGTCGATGGCGGTCACCGCGACCGCCACGCCGAGGCTGCGCAGGGCGACCGTCCGGTAGACCGGGGTGGTCAGCAGCGTGCCGAAGTTGCCGGTGTTCCAGACCCGCACCACGTCCGAGGTGAACGGGTCCGTGGTCCAGAAGGCCGACAGGAACAGCGCCAGCAGCGAGCCGAGGTAGGCCACGACCAGCCAGGCCAGCGGGGCGGACAGCAGCAGCGACAACCGCAGCCGGGGGCGCCGGTGCAGCGCCCCCGCCAGCTTCCGGGGGAACGAGGTGGCCATCCTCAGCCCTTGATCGAGGTCCAGGCCTGGACCCACTTGGCGTAGGGCACGCAGGCGACGTTCTTGCGGCCGTCGACGCACTGCGGGATCGGCGTGGTCCAGAACCAGACCCGCTTGTAGTAGGCGCTGTCCCCGGCGTGGTAGGTGGCGCAGAAGTTCTTGTCGCTGGTGTGGTCACAGGCCAGCTTGTTGGCCGGCGCCTCCCCGAAGTACTCGGCCACCTGGGCGTTGACCTGCGGGGAGATGATCCAGTTCATCCACCGGTAGGCGCAGTTGGGGTGCTTGGCCTTGCTGGAGAGCATCCAGGTGTCCGACCAGCCGGTGGAGCCCTCGCTCGGCAGGACCGCCTTGACCGGTGCCTTCTCCGACAGGGCGGTGTTGGCGATGACCTGCCAGGTGGTGCCGATCACCGAGTCCCCACTCTTGAAGGCGGAGACCTCCTTGAGGTAGTCGCTCCAGTACTCGCCGATGGCGGTGTTCTGCTGCTTGAGCAGGGCCACCGCGGCGTCGAACTGCTTCTGGTCCAGCGCGTAGGGGTTCTTGATGCCCAGCGCCGGCCGGGTCTTCATCAGGTACAGGGCCGCGTCGGCGATGTAGATGGGCGAGTCGTAGGCGGTGACGTGCCCCTGGTACGGGGAGTTCTTCCGGAACACCTCGCCCCAGGAGGTCGGTGCGGGCGAGACGTTGTCGGTGCGGTACATCAGCAGGTTGGCGCCGTAGCCGTGCGGGATGCCGTAGCTGACGCCGCCGACGGAGTTCCACGCCTGGAGCTTGAGGTCGGGGAAGACGTCCCGGTAGTTCGGCACCAGCTTGTCGTTGACCGGTGCCGCGTCACCGGAGGCGATCAGCCGGAGCGAGGCGTCACCGGAGGCGGAGACGGCGTCGTACTGCCCGGTCTTCATCAGGTTGACCATGTCGTCGGAGGTGCCGGCGATCTTGACGTTCACCTTGCAGCCGGACTGCTGCTCGAACGGGTGGACCCAGTCGACCTTGGGGTCGTCCGAGCCGTCCTCGACGTAGCCCGCCCAGGCGATGAGGTCGACTGCGCCCTCGCCCTTTCCGAGGCTCTTCTGCGCGGTCATCTTGGGCGGGGTGAACGTGCCGTCGGAGTTGACGCCGCCGGACCCGGAGGATCCGCAGCCGGCGACCAGCGCGAGCGCGGCCAGTGCGGCGGTGGGGGCGAGTGCTCGGATCAGGCGCACGGGGTCTCCGTTTCGGCGGACGACGGCTCCGCTGACGAGGCGTCGGCGGAAGGTGACGGGGTGGTCGGCAGCGGGAAGTTGTGGTCGCGGTGCCAGCGCAGCAGGACCCGGGAGCCGCGGTAGGCGGCGGCCTCGGCCGAGCCGGTCTCCAGGTTCTGCCGCAGGGCGGTCAGCCGTCCGCCGGCGTCGAGGTCCACCAGGAAGCGGGTGGTGTCGCCGAGGTAGACCACCTCGGCCACCACTCCCGGCGCGGTGCAGTGCCCGGTGGATTCCAGGTCCGCGCCCTCGTCGAGCAGCCTGATCTTCTCCGGGCGGACGCTGTAGGTGCCCGGCTCACCGGTGATCCGCTGCGCGGCCTGCCCGGTCAGCAGGTTGGAGGTGCCGACGAAGTCCGCGACGAAGGTGGTCGCCGGGCGTTCGTAGACCTCGGCGGGCGTGCCGACCTGCTCGATCCGGCCCTGGTTGAACACCGCGATCCGGTCGCTGAGCGTCAGCGCCTCCTGCTGGTCGTGGGTGACCAGGACGAAGGTGATGCCGACCTCGCGCTGGAGTTCCTTCAGTTCGACCTGCATGCGGGCGCGCAGTTTGAGGTCGAGGGCGCCCAGCGGCTCGTCCAGCAGCAGCACCCGGGGGCGGTTGATCAGGGCGCGCGCCAGGGCGACGCGCTGCCGCTGACCACCGGACAACTGGGCGGGGCGCCGTTTGCCGTAGCCCTCCAGCCGCACCGAGCGCAGGGCGTCGCGGATCCGCTCGGCGCGCTGCGCCTTGGGGACCTTGCGGACCTTCAGCCCGTAGCCCACGTTCTGTTCGACCGTCATGTGCGGGAAGAGGGCGTAGTCCTGGAAGACGGTGTTGACGTCCCGTTCGAAGGGCGCGAGGCCGGTCACGTCCTGACCGGCCAACTCGATGCTGCCGCCGGTGGGTTCCTCGAATCCGGCGATCATCCGCAGCATCGTGGTCTTGCCGGAGCCGGACGGACCCAGCATCGAGAAGAACTCCCCGTCGCTGATCTCCAGGTCGACCCCGCCGACCGCCTCCACCTGGCCGAAGGACTTGTGGAGGTTGTGCAGCCGAATGGCTGTCCCGGGCATGGGCGGGAACCTTTCTGGCTCCGTTGGGCATGGACATGAAAGCTGAGATCAGATCGCCCTACCCCGTGAACCCGCCGGTCATGCGCCGGGCGCACGCCCGGCGCATGATGTGTCACCCCGTGAGGTCCCCCTCGCGCTCGTTGACGGCGGCGAAATGGCGCAGCTTGTCCTCGTCCACCCGCACGCCCAGCCCCGGCCCGGTCGGCACCTGGAGCCGGCCCGCCACCAGGCTCAGCGGCTCGATGATGTCGTCGGTGTGCAGGTAGTACATGCTGTCGATCGCCCGGGACAGCACCGGGGTGCTGGAGACGACGGCCAGGTGCGCGGCGGTCGCGATGCCCAACTCGCCGCCGCTGTGCAGGTTCATCCCGAGCCCGAAGGTCTCGCAGTGCGCCGCGAGTGCCTTGGTGGCGGCGATCCCGCCCCACTTGTAGACGTCACCGTGGATGACGTCGACCGCGTTGAGCCGCATCGCCGGGGCGAACTCCTCGAAGCGCACGACGCACATGTTGGTGCACAGCGGGATGCGGACCTTGGCGTGCACCTGGCTCATGCCCTCGATGCCGGCGCAGGGGTCCTCCAGGTACTCCAGGTCCAACTCCTCCAGGGCGATCCCGGCGCGCACCGAGTCCGGCACCGACCAGGCGGCGTTCGGGTCGACCCGCAGGTTCACCGCCGGCAGTGCCGCGCGCAGCGCCCGCAGGATCGCGACGTCGCCCATGACGTCCCGGGTGCCCTTGAGCTTGACCGCCTCGAAGCCGCCTTCCGCGACCACCCGGGCGGCGTGGTCCGCCAGCGCCCCGGGCAGCGCGTCGCCGCTGACGCCGGGCGCGTCGGCCCTGGTGATCAGCGCGGTGATCGGGACCTCGGCACGCACCTGGCCGCCCAGCAGGTCGGTGACCGACTGCCCGGTGGCCTTGCCCATCGCGTCCCAGCAGGCCACGTCGACGGCGGCGATCGCCGCGTAGCCGAGGTAGCCGTAGAAGAACGGCACCATGTGCTGCCTGCGGTGGAAGCCCTCCAGGGCGAAGGGGCTGGTGCCGATCAGGTCGCCGGCCATCGACGCGACGATCGCGGCGACCGGCCTGCCCCACATCGTCTCGCCCCAGCCCTCGACGCCGGAGTCGGTGCGCACCCGCACCACCGTGCGGGTCTCCCCCGTCTTGGTCTCGAAGGAGCTGGTGAACGGATTGACCAGCGGCAGGTTGACGACCCACACGTCGACGTCTGTGATCTTCATGCTTCTCCTCGGCTCGGCCGGGTGGCGGCGTCGAACGCGCGCAGGGCCCGGGCCAGCCCGCGGGCCCGGTCGTCCAGCAGCCGCCGTCCGTCGGCGGCGTCGGCGCCCGAGGCGTCGTCGGTCGCGCCGCCGACGCGTGCCCACTCCCCGTGGCGTTCCACGGTCAGGCCCGGATAGGGCGGGCGGTCGAACAGCGGTGGCGGCTCCACCTGGGGGCGGACCGGCACGGGGGTGCGTACCAGCGCAGGGTGGGCCGCCAGCATCAGCGAGGTCTCGAACCAGCCGGCGTGCCCGGGGGTGACCTGCGGACGGCCGCCGTCCGGCTCACCGCTGACCACACTCCAGTACGAGCAGGCGGCCACCGTCACCTCGCGGCGCAGCGCGAACCGCTTGACGGCCAGCCGCATGATCTCGTCGTTGCCGCCGTGCCCGTTGACCACCATGATCCGGTGGTAGCCGGAGGCCGCCAGCGACTCCAGGATGTCGTCGAGCACCGCTGCCAGGGTGTCCGCCGACAGGGAGACCGCCGCCGCGAACAGGTGGTGGGGGCTGTGCCCGAAGGGCAGGGCGGGCAGCCGCACCACTGACGGTTGCGGCCCGTCGTCCTCGGCCAGCGAGGCGACCGCCCGGTCGATCACGGCCTCGACCAGCAGGGTGTCGGTGCCCATCGGCAGATGCCCGGCGTGCTGTTCCTGGGAGCCGATGGGCAGCAGGGCGATGCCCTCCTGGCCCGCCGCGCGCACCTCGCGCCAGGTCAGGTCGGTCAGATTCAGTTGGTTCACAGGGCTACTTCCTCGAAACGCGGGCGTGGCAGAGTCGGCGCATGGTCCATGAACGTCCCGCCCTGCGCCTGGTGCCCGACCCCGTGCCCGATCCGGCGCGGGCTCCCGCCCCGCGCACGCTGGGGGCGGTCGAGCTGGTCCCCGGCCGGGTCAGGGCGGCCGTGCTGACGATGTCGGGCACCGTGCTGCACCGTGCCGAGGCGGCGTACGACGCGGGAAGCGCGGACGGCGCCGCGGTCGACGCCGCGCTCGCCCGGGCCGCCGAGGTCTTCACCGGGCGGGGTGTCGTAGGGGTCGGGGTGGCGGCGGCCGGGCTCGTCGACCCGGACGCCGGGCTGATCATCGAGGTCAACGACGTGCGGGCACTGCGCGGCTATCCGGTGACCGAAGCGCTGCGGGCCCTGGTGGGCGTGCCGGTGCGGGTGGAGCACCGGGCGAGGGTGCAGGTGCTGGGCGACCGGTGGTTCGGGGCCGGCCGCGGCAGGCGCACCTTCGCCTCGGTCTCCACCGGTGAGGTGCTGGGCGTGGGCATCCTGTACGAAGGCGAGGTGCTGGCCCCGCACGGCGGTCGCAGCGGCGCCCACATGACGGTGTCGGCCAGCGGGGAGCCGTGCACCTGTGGCGGACGGGGCTGCTGGAAGACGCTGGCCACCACGCGCTGGCTGCGGGCCCGGGCACTGGCGGCCGGCCTCGGCCCGGAGGTCTCGCTGGCGGCGCTGGTGGACAGGGCGGACGACGCGACGGCCCGCCGGGTGGTGGCGGAGTACGCGGCGAACCTCGCCCTCGGCCTGGTCAACGTCCAGCAGCTCTTCGCGCCCGGCCTGTTCGTGCTGCACGGCGAGGCCCGGGAGGGCGGCGAGCGGTTCCGCGGCCTGATCGAACGCCGGCTGCGGTCCGACAGCGCCCAGGTGGGCGCCGAGGAGCCCCGGGTGGAGGTCAACCAGGCGGCCGTGGACGACGTCGCGCTGCTGGGCGGCGCAGGCCTGGTCCTGTCCTACCGGTAGCCGGGCCCCGCGCGGCGCGCCGCGGGTCACCGGGGCTCACCCCCTTCGGTGGGCGCCGGTGCCGCGGGGCGGGCGCGGCGGGCCCGGTGCGGGTCGGGGACCGGCACCGCGTCCAGCAGTTGCCGGGTGTAGGGGTGCCGGGGCGCACGGAAGACCTGGTCGGCGTCGCCGGTCTCCACCAGCCGGCCGTGCCGCATCACCGCGACCCGGTCGGCCACCTGCCGTACGACGGCCAGGTTGTGGGAGACGAACACATAGGTCAGGCCGAGTCGTTGCTGGAGTTCCGCGAGGAGTTCGAGGATGCGGGCCTGCACGGAGACGTCCAACGCGCTGGTCGGCTCGTCCAGCACCACCAGGCGCGGTTCGAGGGCGAGGGCGCGGGCGATGGAGACCCGCTGGCGCTGGCCCCCGGAGAACTCGTGCGGATAGCGGTCCTGGATCCCGGCCGGGAGACCGACCGACTCCAGCAGTTCGCCGACCCGTTCCCTGGTGCGGGCCCGGCCGCGCCTGCCCCGCGCCTGGGGGTCGTGGGTGATCAGCGGTTCGGCCACGATGTCGGTGACCCGCAGCCGGGGGTTCATGCTGGAGTACGGGTCCTGGAGGACGACCTGCATCTCGCGGCGCATCCGGCGCATCTGTGCCGGGGTCAGCGCGCCCAGGTCCTGGCCGTCGAAGCGCACGGTGCCCGCGGTGGGCTCCGTCAGCCGCAGCAGCAGCCGGGTGAGCGTCGTCTTGCCGCATCCCGACTCGCCCACCAGGGCCATCGTTTCGCCCTGTTGGACCGTCAAGGACACGTCGTCGACGGCGACGTTGGGGTGTCTGCCGCCGAACTCCTTGCGCAGACCCTGTAGTTCGAGCAGCGTCATGCCGGCTCCAATCGGGGGGTGGCGTCCAGCAGGCGGCGGGTGTAGTCGTCGGCGGGGTGGTCGAAGACGTCCAGGACGCCGCCGCTCTCCACGACCCTGCCGTCCTTCATCACCACCACGTCGTCGGCGGTCTCCGCGACGACTCCCAGGTCGTGGGTGATGAGCACGACGGCCATGCCGTGCCGGCGCTGGAGTGCGACGAGCAGGTCAAGGATCTGCCGCTGCACGGTGACGTCCAGGGCGGTGGTCGGCTCGTCCGCGATGAGCACCCGGGGGCGTCCCACCAGGGCTGTGGCGATCATGACCCGCTGGCGCAGTCCGCCGGACAGCTCGTGCGGGTACTGCCGGTAGCGCTGTTCAGGTTCGGGGATGCCTACCTCCTCCAGCGTGGCGAGCGCCGCCGCCTTCGCCTCGGCACGGGAGAGTCCCTGGTGGTGGCGGACCACCTCGGCGACCTGCGCGCCGATCCGTTGCAGCGGGTCCAGACCGGTCATCGGGTCCTGGAAGACCATGGAGATGTCGTTGCCCCGGATCCGGCCGAGTTCCCGCTCGGACAGGGTCAGCAGGTCGCGGCCGTCGAAGTGGATCCGGCCGGCGGTGTAGACGCACGGGGGGCTCGGGTTGAGCCGGAGCACGGAGGCGGCGGTCACGGTCTTGCCGCTGCCGGACTCACCCACGACCGCGAGGGTGCGGCCGGCCTCCACTCGCAGACTGACCCCCTGGACGGCGTGCACGGTGCCGGACGCGAGCCGGAAGTCGACGCTGAGGTCGTTGATTTCGAGCAGCGGTGTCATCGGCGGTATGCCTTCGGGTCGGTGGCGTCACGCAAGGCGTCTCCGGTGAGGTTGACGGCGAGCGAGGTGATCGTCAGGGCCAGGCCGGGGAAGACCGCGACCCACCACGCGGTGCCCAGGTACAGCTGTCCGTCGGCGAGCATCCCGCCCCAGGTGACCGTCTCGGCGGGCACTCCGAGGCCGAGGTAGCTCAGCGACGCCTCGGCCACGATGGCCGCGGCGATCTGCAGGGTGCCGATGGTGGCCAGCGGCGCCATCACGTTGGGCAGCAGGTGCCTGCGCATGATGGCGGTGTCGGTGACCCCGATCGCGCGTGCCTCGACGACGAAGTCGCGGGAGCGCAGCGACAGCACCTCGGAGCGCACCACCCGGGCGTAGGAGACCCAGCCGGTGCAGCCGAGCACCAGGATCACCAGCCACAGGCCGGAGCCGAGGAAGCCGACGACGGCCAGCGCCAGCAGGATCGAGGGGAAGGAGAGCTGGACGTCGGCCAGCCGCATCAGCACCCGGTCGGGCCAGCCGCCGAAGTAGCCCGCGGTCATGCCGATGACGGTGCCGAGCACCCCGGCGAACAGCGCGGCGCCGGCGCCGACCAGCAGCGAGACCCGGGTGCCGTAGACGACTCTGGAGAGCATGTCCCGGCCCAGTTGGTCGGTGCCCAGCGGGTGGGAGAGGTCGCCGCCGGCCCAGGCGGGCGGGCGCAGCCGCAGCAGGAGGTTCTGGGCGTTGGGGTCGTGCGGGACGACGATCGGTGCGAACAGCGCGGCGAGCACCAGGACGGTGAGGACCGCGAGGGCGACGACGGCGAGTCGGCTGCGCACCATGGTGCGCACGGCGAGGGACCGGGGGCTGCGCCCTGCGGCCCGGGCGGCGCCGGGACCGGTCGGGAGGTGGGAGGTGACGGTCATCGTGGGGCCCGCACTCTCGGGTCGATGAGGCTGTAGGAGAGGTCCACCAGCAGGTTGACCACGACGAAGGTGGCCGCGAAGAACAGCACGGTGGCCTGTACGAGTGGGAAGTCGCGGTTGGAGACGGCCTCGATGGTCAGTTGTCCGACGCCGGGCCAGGAGAAGACCCGTTCGGTGAAGATCGCGCCGCCCAGCAGGCTGCCGATCTCCAGGCCGACGACGGTGACCACCGGCAGGGAGGCGTTGCGCAGCCCGTGGGTGAGCACCACCTTGACCGGGCCGAAGCCCTTGGCGCGGGCGGCGCGGATGTGGTCCGAGGTCAGTTGGTCGATCAGCGAGGAGCGCAGCAGCCGGGCGACGACCGCGACGGAGTAGACGGCCAGGGTGACCGAGGGCAGCACGAGGTGGGGGAAGGTGCCGTACCCGGAGGCGGGCAGCGCGCGCAGGCCGACGGCGAAGACCAGGATCAGCAGGATGCCGACCCAGAAGGGCGGGGTGGACTGGCCGAGCAGCACTCCGGTCATCACCCCGCGGTCGGCCGCCCTGCCGCGCCGCATGGCGGCCACGATCCCGGCCGGGACGGCGATGACCAAGGTCACCACCAGGGCGCCCGCGGCCAGTTCGAGGGTGGCGGGCAGCCGGGCCGCCAGCACGTGGGCGACCGGCTGGCCGTAGGCGATCGAGTTGCCGAAGTCGAGTCGGGGCAGCCCGCGCAGGAAGTCGAGGTACTGCGTCAGCAGCGGCCGGTTCAGGCCGAGGGAGGCCCGCAGCACCGATTCCTGGTGGGCGGTGGCGTCCGGCGGCAGCAGCAGTTTGACCGGGTCGCCGGACAGCCGCACGAGGAAGAAGGAGACGGTCGCGGTGCAGAACAGCACGAGCAGCGCGCTGCCGAGCCGGCCGAGCACGGCACGCGTCAGGGATGACCGGCGGCGGACGGCGGCGGTCCGCGCGCCGGGACGTAGGGAGACCTCGGTCATCGCGACACCTCCGCGCTCGCCATGTCCAGACAGCCCGCGGCGCCGGGCCGCCAGCGGGGGCGCCGGTTGCGGGCGACGATGTTGTCGAGCTGGTAGAGCGGCACGAAGGGGGCTTCGCGCATCATCAGCCGTTGCAGGTCGGAGAAGGCCCGGCGGCGCGCGGCGGGGTCCCCCGACAACTCCTCCACGTCGACCAGGGCGTCCGCTTCCTTGGATCGCCATCTGCTCTGGCGGCGGTCGCTGCGGACGTTGGACTGCACCATGCTCTCGCCGTCCAGCGTCCACACGGTGCTGGCCGCCAGGTAGATCGGGCCGAGCGCGCCGCGGTCGTCCGAGGTGAGCCGACTGGAGTAGGTGCCGGGGTCCAGCAGGTCCACCGGGGCGTGCACCCCGGCCTCGGCCAGCAGGCCGGAGATGGCCTGCGCGACGTTCGAGTCGACGTCGGAGGCGGTCAGGGTGGTGGCGAAGCCGTGCGGGAAGCCCGCCTGCGCCAGCAGCGCGCGGGCGGTGCCTGCCGAGCGGGTGAACGGCTTGAGCGACGGGTCGAAGCCGAAGGTGCCGCGCGGGATCATCGCGGGCACCTCGCGTGCCTGGCCGCCGAGAACCGCCTTGATCAGCAGCGGCACGTCGACGGCGTGGTTGAGCGCCTGGCGCACCCTGCGGTCGCGCAGCGGGCCGTGGGTGGTGTCCAGGGACAGGTAGGCGGTGCGGATGCCGGGGAAGCCGTCCAGCGTGACGCCGGGGTACCCGGCGAGTTGCTGGGCGGCGTCCGGGGTGAGTCCGGCGACCAGGTCCACCTCGCCGCTCTGCAGGGCGGCGAGCGAGGAGGAGGCATTGGGCTGCGGGCTGAAGACCAGTTCGTCGACGGGCGGGCGGCCGTGCCAGTACTTCGGGTTGGCCCGCATCCGCAGTTCGTGGTCGGGCTGCCAGTGCACGAAGGTGAACGGGCCGGTGCCCACCGGGTGGTCGGCGAAGCCCGCGTCGCCGACCTCGGCCAGCAGCCGGGGCGGCACGACGACCCCGCCGAACAGCGAGAGCTTCTCGGGCAGGATCGGGTCGTGCTGGCTGGTGTGCATGTCCACGGTGAGGTGGTCGACGACCGTGACGCCCTGGACGTAGCGCAACTCGACGATCGGTGACTCGGTCTTGGGGTCCAGCACCCGCTCGACGCTGAACTTCACCGCCGCCGCGTCGCACACCTCGCCGTTGTGGAAGGTGACGCCTGGTCGCAGCCGAAAGCGCCAGGTGTGCTGGTCGAGGGCGGTCCAGGACAGGGCGAGCCGGGGCAGCAGCTCATTGCCCGTGCCGTGGGTGGTCAGCGTGTCGAACATGTTGATCAGGGCGTTCATCGACACCATGTCGCCCTGTTTCTGCGGGTCCATGGTCTTGGGGTCGCCGGGCTGGGAGACCCGCAGGACGTTGCCCGCGCCACCGGCGGGGTCCGTACCGCACCCGGTCAGCAGCGCCGGTGCGGCGAGCGCGGGGAGCAGCAGGCCGCCGAACCGCAGCAGGTCGCGGCGGGGCGGATGGCCGCGGTCCACGATCCGTCCTCTGCGTATACGTTCCATCAAACAACACGTCCGTTCCGGCAGATGGAATGCGATTGGGCTAAGCTAAGCGCCATGGCGAAAGCGGTCAACACCCGATCGAGCGAATCAACAGCCGTCAAAGGCCCGGTCGACAAGGCGATGGAGGTGCTCGAAGTGCTCGCCGGATCCGGCGGCCCCCAGCGGCTGGCCGACATCGCCCGGCGCACCGGACTGAGCAAACCGACCGTCCACCGCCATCTGCGGATGCTGGCCGACCAGGGCTTCGCGCAGCCCGCCGAGGGCGGCAGCTACCGGGCCGGACCGCGGCTGCTCGGCCTCGCGGCAGCCGCGCTGCACGCCGGGCCGGAGTTGCGGCTGGCCCGGCCCGCCCTGGCCGACCTGCGTGTTCGCACCGGTCATGTCGCCTACTACGCCGTTCGGGACGCCGACGAGGCGGTCTACCTGGAGCTGTCGGAACCGGCCCGCGAGTACCGGATGGGCGCACGGCCCGGCGGCCGGGTCGCGCTGTACCGCAGCGGGGTGGGACTCGCCATGCTGTCCGCGCTGCCGCCGCACGAAGCGGCGGCGCTACTCGGCGACGCCCCGCTCGCCGCCCGCACCGCGCGCACCCTCACCGACCCGGCGGCGCTGCTGCGCGTGGTGGAGGAGTCGGCGCGGCTCGGCTACGCGGTCGAGGACGAGTACGACGAACCGGATGTGCGCTCGATCGGCGCTCCGGTTCTGGACGGCGACGGCCGCGTGGTGGGCGCGCTCGGCATAGCGGGGCTGACGTTCACCCTGGACGCGCGCGGCATCGAGACGTACGGCCCGATGGTGCGCGCCGCGGCCCGCGGGGTCTCCGGCGGTCTGGGCTCCCCGGCACCGCGGCTGGGGCTCGTGGACGCGGCCGGACACGAGCCGACGTGAGCGCGCTGTTGACGGTCCTGGCCGGCGGGCGCGAGCGGCGGGTGTACTCCGGGGCCGCCTGGTCGGTGGGCACCACGGCCGGCGCGCTGGACCGGGGCTGGACCGGCACCAGGAGCTGGGACGGCCACGAGTTGGACGGCGACGACCTGTGGGACCTGGCGTCGGTGACCAAACCGGTCGTCGGCCTGGCGGTGATGGCCCTGATCGAGCGTGGCGCGCTGGCGCCGGCCGACCGGATCGGCGATCTGCTGCCGCGGTACCGGACAGGCGGCGTGGCGGATCTGACGGTGGGGCGGCTGCTCTCCCACACCTCGGGGCTGCCCGGCCGGGTGCCGCTCTACCGTGACCACCCCACCCGCGACGGGCTGCTGGACGCGATCGGACGGTTGCCGCTGCGGGCGCCCGGCGAGCGGGTCGAGTACTCCTCGCAGGGGTTCATCCTGCTCGGGCTGGCCGCCGAGGCCGCCGGGCGGGCGCCGCTGGACGAACTCGTGGACGAGTTGGTGTGCGCCCCGCTCGGTATGGCCGATACCCGCTTCGATCCGGACGCCGCCGGCCGGGCGCGGGCGGTGACCACGGAGGACTGCCCGTGGCGCGGCTGCGCGGTGACCGGTCAGGTGCACGACGAGAACGCGGTGGTGCTGGGCGGGATCGCCGGGCACGCCGGGTTGTTCGCCCCGCTGGGCGACATGGAACGGCTGGGCCGCGCGCTGGCCGGCGGCGCGCGTGCCGTGCTGCGTCCGGAGACCTTCGCGCTGATGACCGCCTGCCACACGGACGGCCTGGCGTTGCGGCGCTGCCTGGCCTGGCAGGGTCAGGACCCGCACGGCTCCCCCGTCGGCGGCTCCTTCGGCCCGGACTCCTACGGGCACACCGGCTTCACCGGCACGAGCGTGTGGGTCGATCCGGCGAGCGGGCGGTACGCGGTGCTGCTCACCAACCGGGTGCATCCGAGCCGGGACGGCGACGGCATCACCGCGGTCCGCCACGCCTTCCACGACGAGGCCGCCGCGCTGGTGGGCTGACGGGGCGCCGCGCCGGCGGGGCGACGCGCTCGCGGGCTGACGGGGCGCCGCGCCGGCGGCTGGCGGGCCGGCGCGCCACGGCGGTCATCCGGGGGCCGGGCTCCTGATCGCGGCGCCGGGGGCGGGCGAGGCACCCAGGACCGGACTTCTTGTAATGTTTGCTCCAAAACGGGTAGCCTCCCCCGCATGCCAGCCGATGAGGTCGCCGCCGCTCCCCGCCTGACCCGCAAGGGGCAGGCGACACGGGACCGGATCGCGGCGGCAGCGGCGGCGCTGATGTTCGAGCGCGGGGTGGCCGGGACCAGCATCGAGGACGTGCAGGTGGCCGCAGGGGTCAGCCCCTCGCAGGTCTATCACTACTTCAGGGACAAGAAGACCCTGGTCAGGGCGGTCATCGCAGTTCAGACCGAGGCCGTGCTCCGCTCCCAGGAGCCGTTGCTGAGCCACCTCGACAGCATCGAGGCTCTTCGGGCCTGGCGGGACCTCGCCGTGGAGTCGCAGCGCGGGCGGCGCTGCCAGGGCGGCTGTCCTGTGGGGTCGCTGGGCAGCGAGCTCGCCGACGTCGACGAGGAGGCGCGCGGCGACGTGGCCGCCGGGTTCGCCCGCTGGGAGCAGCCGATCCGCGAGGGGCTGCGGGCGATGCGCGAGCGCGGTGAGCTGCGCGCGGACGCCGATCCCGACCGGTTGGGCCTGGCGGTGCTCGGCGCGTTGCAGGGCGGGCTCCTGCTCACCCAGATCCGCCGCGACACCCTGGCGCTGGAGGCCGCGCTGGACACCGTGCTCGACCGGGTCGAGTCGCTGACCGTCGGCTGATCCATGCTGCGGGACGGACCACGCACGCCCGGCGGGACCCTCGCGGGTGCGCCGGGCGTGCGCCGGAGTCAGCCCGCTGAGCTGTCCGACGTGGCGAGCGGCTGCGCCTGGCGGCGCTGCGGGGTGGCGGGCCCGAGCGCGCGCAGGATGTCCTCCACCCGCTGCTTGGCGTCGCCGAAGAGCATCTGGCTGTTGTCCCGGAAGAACAGCGGGTTCTGCACCCCGGCGTACCCGGTGGCCATGGAGCGCTTGAAGACGACGACGTTCGCCGCCTCCCAGACGTGCAGCACCGGCATGCCGGCGATCGGGCTCGCCGGGTCCTCGGCGGCGGCGGGGTTGACGGTGTCGTTGGCGCCGATGACCAGCACCACGGAGGTGGCGGCGAAGTCGTCGTTGATCTCGTCCATCTCCAGGACGATGTCGTAGGGCACCTTCGCCTCGGCCAGCAGGACGTTCATGTGTCCGGGCAGCCGGCCGGCCACCGGGTGGATGCCGAACCGCACGTCGATCCCGCGCTCGCGCAGGGTGCGGGTCAGCTCGGCGACCGGGTACTGCGCCTGGGCCACCGCCATGCCATAGCCCGGTGTGATGATCACCGAGGAGGCGTCCGTCAGCATCGCGGCGGTGTCCTCCGCGGTGATCTCCCGGTGCTCGCCGTGGTCGGTGTCGTCGCCCACCGGCGCCTCGACGCCGAACCCGCCGGCGATCACGGAGATGAACGACCGGTTCATCGCCTGGCACATGATGTACGACAGGTAGGCACCGGAGGAGCCGACCAGCGCACCGGTCACGATCAGCAGGTTGTTGTCGAGCAGGAAGCCGGAGGCGGCGGCCGCCCAGCCGGAGTAGCTGTTGAGCATCGAGACGACCACCGGCATGTCGCCGCCGCCGATGGAGGCGACCAGGTGGGCGCCGAGCGCCAGCGCCACCACGGTGACCGCGATCAGCAGGCCGAGGCCCGGGTGGATGACGAACAGGACGGTCAGCACCACGAACGCCGCGAGGGCACCGAGGTTCAGCAGGTTCTTGCCCGGCAGCATCAGCGGGCTGGACCTGATCCGCGCGGACAGCTTCAGGAAGGCGATGATCGAGCCGGTGAGGGTGACGGCCCCGATGAAGACGCCGATGAACACCTCGGCGTGGTGGATGCGCAGCAGCGATCCGATGACCTCGGTCTGCGCGTGGCCCTTGGCCTCCACGTCGAAGTAGCCGTTCCAGCCGACCAGGGCCGCGGCCAGACCGACGAAGCTGTGCAGCAGGGCGATGAGTTCCGGCATGCCGGTCATCTCCACCACCTTGGCCCGCCACAGTCCGATCGCCGCGCCGATGACCATGGCGACGACGAGCAGGACGACACCGGTGAAGGCGATGTCGCGGGAGGCGAGAGCGATGGTGGCGGCCAGCGCGATCACCATGCCGGCGATGCCGTAGATGATCCCCGACCGTGATGTCCGGTGCTGGGACAGCCCGGCGAGGCTGAGGATGAACAAGAGCGCGGCGACGATGTAGGCGGCCTCCGCGGCCGTGGCGGCTGTCATATGGGGTCAGCCTTTCGAGAACATGCTGAGCATGCGGCGGGTGACGGCGAATCCGCCGAAGATGTTGATGCTCGCCAGCAGGATCGCGGCGAAGGACAGCACGGTGACCACCGTGCGCCCGTGCCCGATCTGCAGCAGCGCGCCGACCACGACGATCCCGGAGATCGCGTTGGTGACCGACATCAGCGGAGTGTGCAGCGCGTGGTGCACCTTGCCGATGACGTAGTAGCCGATGACGATCGCGAGGACGAAGACCGTGAAGTTGCCGATCAGCTGGTTCGGCGAGAAGGCGGTCAGCACGAACAGCGCCGCCGCGCCGGTGCCCACGAGGGCGTAGGTGGACCGCGCGGACCGCTGCCGCTTCTGCGGGGCGGCCGGCCTGGCCACGGGTGCGGCCGCGGCGGCCGGGGCGGCGGACACCTGGACCGGCGGTGGCGGCCAGGTCTTCTCGCCGTCGCGCACCACGGTCATCGAGCGCTGCACCACGTCGTCGAAGTCGAGGACGAGCCGGCCGTCCTTGGCCGGGGTGAGCAGCGTCATCAGGTTGACCAGGTTGGTGCCGTACAGCTGCGACGCCTGGGTGGGCAGCCGTCCGGCCAGATCGGTGTAGCCGATGATCGTCACGTCGTTCTCGGTGACCACCACCTTTCCGGCCACCGATCCGGCGACATTGCCGCCCTGCGCCGCGGCCATGTCGACGATCACGCTGCCGGGCTTCATGCTCGCCACGTCCTGCGCGGTGAGCAGCTTGGGGGCCGGCTTGCCCGGGATCAGCGCGGTGGTGACGATGATGTCGACATCGGCCGCCTGTTCCGCGTAGATCTCGGCGGCCCGCCGGTTGTAGTCGTCCGAGGTCGCCTTGGCGTACCCGTCGGTGCTGGCCTCCATCTCCACCTCGACGGCCAGGAACTCCCCGCCCAGCGAACGCACCTGCTCGGCCACCTCGGGCCGTGGGTCGGTGGCCCGGACGATCGCGCCGAGGCTGCTGGCCGCGCCGATCGCCGCGAGCCCCGCGACACCGGCGCCCGCGACGAGCACCTTGGCGGGCGGCACCTTGCCGGCGGCGGTCACCTGACCGGTGAAGAACCGGCCGAAGACGTGGGCCGCCTCGATCACCGCCCGGTAGCCGGCGATGTTGGCCATCGAGCTGAGCACGTCCAGCGACTGCGCGCGGGAGATCCGCGGCACCGCGTCCATGGCCAGCACCGTGATCCGGCGCCGCGCCAGCTCTTCCAGCAGTTCGGGGTTGAGCGCCGGGCTGATCAGGGCGACCAGGGTTGCCCCGTCCCGCAGCCGGCCGATCTCCTGGCCGGAGGGGGCGTTGACCTTCAGTACGATCCCTGCCTGCCAGGGATCGCCGATCACCGCGCCCGCCTCGGCGTAGGCGTCGTCGGAGAAGCTGGACGCCACTCCCGCCCCCGGCTCGACGACGACCTGGTATCCCAGCGCGGCGAGCCGCCGCACGGTCGCCGGGGTCGCCGCGACCCGGGTCTCCCCCTCGATTGACTCAGCGGCGACGCCGAGTCGCTGAGGTTCCGGATGAGTCATCGTCCACCTCTCTCGTGACCAACGTGGTCTACAGCATGGGGTCGGGCCCGCCGTCGCCGCGACGACGCGAGCAAAAGTTTTGTTGCGGAAGGCAGGTTCGAGGCGCGGTTCACTCCCGCCGGGAACCTGCTTGACGCCGATGTGACAAAACGCCCGCCGCAGGCGGGGTACCTCCCGACGACGCTGTCGGGATCATCGGCGACCGATCCAGGTGTTCGACCCATCTTCCAACATGTCCGGATCGGCGCCAGGTTCTTCCGCTGAATCGGGTACCCGCGTCGGCGAGGGTTGACTGTGCATGACAACGGTGTCTCAATGTGGAATTGCAACGTTGGAAACATCATGTGAACGGCTCCACCCACTGCCGTCGATGAGCAAGAGGGGTGTCCCGTGAGAAAACCATGGCTGTGGATCGTGCTCCTGGTGACCGCGCTCGTCGCGGCGGGGCAGTCGGGCGCGTCGGCGGCGTCCTCGCCGTCGGCACCGCGCGTGGCGACCGCCGCGACCACGGTGTGCGCGGTCTACTGCGACACGCGCGATCCGTCGCTGGCCCGGCAGGAGACCTTCCCGGTTCCGAACCAGAGCGACAACAGCCGGCTGATCGAGCTGCACGTGTCCGACACCGACGGCATGGCCTGGGCCAGCATCGACGCCGGCCAGCCGGGCGACTCGGTGTGGATCGACCGCTCCTGGGACGGCGGCTCGACCTGGGACGGGCTGCTGGGCAAGGCGAGCATTCCGTCCTCCTGGACCGGCACCCGCACCCTGATGTACAACCTCTACGACCCCGCGAACCACCGGCGCGCCGTGCTGCGCGCCTGCGGTGACGCCCAGGGCGTGGTGTGCACCACCTGGGCGCATCTGAACGTCTGCGCCACGCGGTGCGACGGCGTCGACGCCTCCGTCGGCACCGGTGACACCCAGCCGGTGCCGGCGACCACGCTGAGCGGCCGGACCATCGCGCTGCACACCGACGACTCCGGGATGGCCTGGGCCACCGTCTCCGGCGGAACCGCCGGAGACGAGGTGTGGATGGACCGCTCCTGGGACGGCGGGACCAGCTGGCCCGACGGCTCCTCCAAGGGCCGCACGAGCGTGCCGTCCGGCGCGACCGGCACCCGCACGGTGAAGATCAACACCGACGACCCGCTGGGCAAGCTCTACGGCGGAGCGGTACGCGCCTGCGGTCGGGCCGTCGAGGGCCAGAACGGCAGCTGCACCGCCTGGGCCAGGCCCGCCGCGGTGGACACCACGGCCGCCGCCGATGTGCTGATGTCCTCGTACGACCCCAACACCGCCTACTGGCCGTCGAGTTGGTGGAACTCCGCGGTGGCACTCGCCACGGTGATCGACTACACGCGGCAGACCGGCGACACCCAGTACGAGTGGATCGTCGACCACACCTTCCAGGTGAACAAGGTGCCCTTCCCGGCCGGCGCCCGCAGCTCCGACGCCATCGACGGCGACTTCATCAGCCGGGCCACCGACGACTCCGAATGGTGGGGGCTGGCGTGGATCGACGCCTACGACCTCACCCATGACAGCAAGTACCTCAACGAGGCCGTCACCATCGCCAACTACGTCAACGGGCTGTGGGACACCAGCAGTTGCGGCGGCGGTGTGTGGTGGGACCGGGAACGCACCTACAAGAACGCGGTCACCAACGGGCTCTACGTCCGGCTCGCCGCGGAACTGCACAACCGGATCAGCGGTGACACCACCTGGCTGGGCCGCGCCACCACCGCATGGAACTGGTTCAAGTCCAGCGGGATGATCAACTCCGCCGGCCTGGTCAACGACGGCATCACCTCCGGCTGCGCCAACAACGGCCAGACGGTGTGGAGTTACAACCAGGGGCTGGCCATCGGCGCCGGTGTGGAGATCTGGCGGGCCACCGGCGACAGCTCCGCGCTGACCAAGGCACGCCAACTGGCCGACGCCGCCCTCGCCTCCCCCTCGCTGGTCACCTCGGGGCTGCTCACCGAGTCGTGCGACAACCTCAACGCGGACTGCGACGACAACGCCAAGCAGTTCAAGGGGGTGTTCATGCGCTATCTCCAGGATCTCGACAGCGCGACCGGCAACGCCTATCACGGCTTCGCCGCCACGCAGGCCGACTCGATCTGGAACGCCGACCGTGACTCGCTCAACCGGCTCGGTGTGCGCTGGTCGGGCCAGGGCACGACCGCCCACCCGAACAACCGGGACTGGCGCACCCAGGCCAGCGCCTTGAGCGGGCTGCTCGCCGGGCAGTAGCGCCCGCGGTGACGAGGAAGGGGGGTGGCCCGGCGGATGCCGGGCCACCCCCCTTCCTGCGTGGATCCGCTACGGCAGCACCCAACGCTGCGCGGAGCTCCCGTTGCAGGTGTAGATCTGCAACAAGGTGCCCTCGGCGGTGGCGGAGTTCGGGTCGTCGAGGCACTTGCCGGACTGCGGGTTGACCAGCGAGCCCTTCGGGCCCGGCGACCACTGCTGGGCGCCTGAGCCGTTGCAGGTGTACCACTGCACCGAAGTGCCGTCCGCGGTGCCGCTGTTGCTGACGTCCAGGCACCCGCCGAGGACCCGCATCGTGGCGTCGGCGCCCACCGTCCACTGCTGGGCGCTGCTGGCGTTGCACCCCCACAGCCGGACCGGATTGCCGGGCGTCGTCGCGCTGTTGGCGTCGTCGACGCACAAGGTGGCGGACACCCCGGCGACGACCGGTCCGGCGGACGGGGTGCCGCCGAAGCCGACGGCGAAGATGTGCATGCCACCGGTGCTGACGTCGGCCGGCAGGCGTACCGAGCCGACCGTCTTGCCGGCGGCCAGCGCGGCGGGGGCGGTGGCGAACAGGTAGGTCTTCACACCGTCGGACGCGGCGCCCGCCTGGTTGCGGTAGGCGGCGGTCGCGGCGACGGTGTTGCCGGCGACCGGGGACGCGCTCCCGCCGCCGAGCGTCCAGTCCGAGAGGTTGACCTGGACGTTCTGGGTGCTGCCGTCGGTGTAGGTGACGGTCGCGGTGCCGGCGGACGGGCCGTTGTTGGCCGCGCCCAGGAAGGAGATCGCGCCGGAGCCGGCGGCGGTCACCGTCTGTCCGTTGGCCTCGTAGTTGTCGGGCTTGCCGGAGGCCACGTTCGGCCAGGTGAAGGTGGCGCCGGCGGCGTGCACCTGGGCGCCGGGGGTGACGCCCGCGGCGGCCAGCGCCTGTGCGGAGTAACTGCGGCCGCCGCCGTCGAAGTTCGCCGCGGAGGAGGCGCTGTCGTCCGAGACTCCGGCGTTGCCGAAGCCGGGGATTCCGGCGTAGGACGGCGGGGCGGCCGAGGCCGCGGAGGCCCATGAGGTGTTCGCGGTGGTCCCCAGGGTGAAGCCCAGCGTGCCGCCGCCGGCCAGGGCGCCGGTGGGCAGGTAGGCGTTGTTCCACGCCGAGCCGTTCCAGGTGGCCGACTGGACGTAGGGGGCGTTGTCGGCCGCGTTGGCGCCGTTGACCGTGAGGGTCTGTCCTGACGGCAGGGTGACCACGATCTGGGTGAACATCGGGCTGCCCAGGGCGAGGTCGGCGGTGCCCGGAGTCTCGGGGTACATGCCGAGCGCGGACCACACGTACCAGGAGCTCATCTCGCCCAGGTCGTCGTTGCCCGCCAGCCCGGAGGGGCTGTCGGTCCAGATCTGGTCCTGGACCTTACGGACCACCTGCTGGGTCTGGTACGGCCGGCCGATGTAGTCGTACTCCCAGGGGATGTTGAGGCTGGGCTCGTTGCCGAGGTCGGTGAAGCCGTTCGCGCCGGTCAGCGAGGACAGGTCCTTGTCGAGGAAGGTCGCCATCGCCGCGTCACCGCCCATGGCGGTGGACAGCCCGTGCAGGTTGAACGGCACCATCGGGGTGTACTGCCAGGAGTCGCCCTCGACGAAGTTCGTCCCCGAGGTCGGGGAGAATCCCGAACTCCAGGAACCCGACTTGTCGCGCGGCTGGATGAATCCCGAGGCGCTGTCGTACAGGTTGTGCCAGCCCTGGGCCCGGTTGGCGAACGCGGTCTTGTCCGCGGTGTCGCCGAGCGCGCCGGCCAGTGCGGAGATCGCGAAGTCGGCGGAGTCGTACTCGAGTGTGGTGGACGCCGGGCCGTAGAAGTTGCAGCAGCCGTAGCTGCCGTCGCTGGGCAGCCACCCCAGTTGTTCCAGGTAGTTGAGCCCGGGGCGGTCGTTGTTGGCGGTGGTCGCCTGCTTGACCATGTCGCTCAGCGCGGTGGCGGTGTCGAAGTCGCGGGCGCCGAAGGCGTAGTAGTCGGCGATGATCTCGTCCGCCGGGTCTCCGACCATCACGTAGGACTCGCCGTTGTTCTCCGACCACTTGGGGAACACCCCGGTCTGCGCGTAGTCGTCGACCATCGACTGCGCGGTGTCGGAGGCGGCCTGCGGGTCCACCAGCGCTTCGAGCTGCGCCTGGGAACGGTAGATGTCCCAGCCCGAGTAGTTGGCGTACGCGGCGTGGTGGCCGGCGTCGACGGTGTGGGTACGGCCGTCGAACCCGTAGTACTGCCCGTTGGTGTCGCTGATGACGTTGGGGTGCAGCAGCGAGTGGTAGAGCGCGGTGTAGAAGACCGTCTGCTGGCTCGTGGTGCCGCCGGCGATCCGCACCCGGCCCAGCAGCGAGTCCCAGTTGTCGCGGGCGGCGGTGCTGACCGAGGCGAAGTCCCAGGCCGGGTTCTCCGAGGTACGGTTCGTCACCGCGTTGGCGGCGGAGACGTAGGAGATGCCGACCTTGGCCTGGACGACGGGACTGCTGGTGGTGTTGAAGGTGACATAGCCGTTCGAGGCGGCAGCCGCGGGCTTGGCGGCGGCTGTCCGTGGGGACGCGCCGTGCAGGGCCGGCTTGTTGGCGGGCTCGGCGGCGTTCTTGCCGGCGCGCTCGCGGGGCGTGGCGTGCGAGGTGGTCGCGGCGGCGGTGCCGTTGGAGGAGAACGGCTTGTCGAAGACCATGTCGAAGTAGACGGTGTAGGTGTTGCCGGCCCCGCAGAACTTGCCGCTGGTGACCTGACCGCTGACCTCGGTGCTGCTGACCACGTTGAACTGGGTGTTGGAGTCGCCGTTCTGACTGCCCGCCAGCTTGAAGACCAGGTTGGCCTGGGAGGTGGCGGGAAAGGTGAACCGCGCCATGCCGCTGCGGGTGGTGGCGGTCAGTTCGGTCTTGACGCCGTTGTTGAGGGTGACGGCGTACGAGCCGGGGGACGCGGACTCGTTGCCGTGCGAGAAGGCGTCACTGGCACCGGTGTTGACGGCGCCGACGGTCGGTAGCACCGGGATGTCGGCCGCCGCTCCGCAGCCGGGACCGGCGATGTGGGTGAGGCTGAACCCGGTGATCGAGGAGTCGTTGTACTCGTAGCCCCCGCCGTCCGGACGGGAGGGG
Source organism: uncultured Actinomycetota bacterium (assembly GCA_963737305.1). Lineage (GTDB taxonomy): Bacteria > Actinomycetota > Actinomycetes > Streptomycetales > Streptomycetaceae > Streptantibioticus_C. The sequence continues at coordinate 585,810 of CAVTRX010000001.1, forward strand.
GTGTCGGGGCTCCACTGCACCATGCCGAACGGCAGGTCCGCGCCGGGGAAGTCGTCGGCGGCGTGCGACGTCCCGATGAAGGGGTTGACCAGCGACGCGGGTGAGGTGACCAGCGCCGCGGGCCGGACGTTCTCGGCGAGGGCCGGGGCGGCGGTGCCGGCCACGATCAGGGACGCGGTGGCCAGCAGGGCGAGTGGACCGGATCTGTACCGTCTTTCGTGTCGTGCCATCGTGGACCTACCTCCATGGGCGGACGGGTCGGCTCGAACGGCGGAACTGACGGATCATGACAACGTTGTCCGACTCCGGCGCGCGGCCGGCTCGGGCTTCGGAGGGACACCGCGCCCGGCGTCCGGTCCGGCGGCGGCCGGACCGGACGATGACAGCGTTGTCGGACTTGCGTTTCCCGGGAACTTTGGCCCCGCCGTGCCGGGGTGTCAAGAGAGCGCGGCACCTCGCGGGGCACTTTGTCGCCACCCGGTCCCGGCCGCCGGTCTATCCGGGACAGCCAGGCTGACGGGGCGTCTGTTCCGAGGCAGCTGGGCGCAGTTGGGCGAGCCGGATGCGGGCGATGTCGAGCTTGCTGCCCCGGTCGAAGGTGTAGATGCCGTTCTGCTCCTGATGGACATCGGTCAACTGGGTGTAGCAGTAGCCGAACATGAGGGGGTCATCCAGCAGTGTCGCGGTGAGCGCGGCGAAGCGCGCGTAGAACTCCTCCTCGTCACGCGGTTGTTCGCCGTATCCCCAGGAGTCTCGCCCCTCCCGGAGCGCGGGGCTCCAGCGGATGCCGCCGAACTCACTGCAGAAGTAGGGCTGCCCGCGGTAGGGCACCGACCAGGGCGCTCCGTCCTCGCCCTTGTTGGTGTACGGGTCCCCCTGCGCGAGCCCCGCCATGGCGGCGGCGAACCGGGCCGGGTCCTGCTCGTACAGGTGCGAGTCGTAGACGTCGCCGAACGGCACCCGGTGCGCGTAGCCGGAGGCGTCCAGGACCGGTCGGGTGGGGTCGGCGGACTTGGTGGCCAGGTACATCGCCTGGGTGACGTCGTCGAGTGCGGTGATGCGGTCGTGCAGGACCTGGTGGGTCTCGTTGAGCGGGCACCAGCCGATGATCGAGGGGTGCGAGTAGTCACGGGTGACGGCCTCCAGCCATTCGGCGACGAAGGAGGCGTCGGGGCGCTGGAGGTCGGTGGCGGGCCCCTCGGTCTTGGCGCCCCAGTCGCCGAACTCCCCCCAGACCAGGTATCCGAGGCGGTCGGCGTGGTGGAGAAAGCGTTCTTCGAAGACCTTCTGGTGCAGCCGGGCGCCGTTGAACCCCGCCGCCAGGCCGAGTTCGATGTCGCGGACCAGGGCGGCGTCGTCCGGCGCGGTCATCACTCCGTCCGGGTAGTAGCCCTGGTCGAGCACGAGGCGCTGGAAGAGCGGCTCCCCGTTCAGCCGCAGTGAGGTGCCGTCGATGGAGACCGAGCGCAGCCCCGCGTAGCTGTCGAAGCCGTCCACCACGCCGCCGGAGGCGTCCCGCAACTCCAGGCGCAGACCGTACAGATGGGGGTCGGCCGGTGACCAGGTCCGCCTGCGGCCTTCGGGGACGGACAGCACCAGCCGCGGGGTGAGATCGAGGTCGGCCCGGGTGGTGGCGGCACACACCTCGCCGTCGGCGTCGCTCAGCACCGCGACCAGCCGCTGCCCCGCCCGGTTGGCGCTCAGCGGCACCTCCAGATGGAAGGCTCCGGAGGCCAGGTCGGGGGTGATCCGCGGGCGCCGCATATGGGTGTGCGGCACCGGCTCCAGCCAGACGGTCTGCCAGATGCCGGTGGTACGGGTGTAGTGGCAGCCGGAGTTGGCGTACCAGGTGGCCTGCTTGCCGCGGGCCTGCGGGGCGTGCCGGGTGTCGCGGGCGCGGACGACCACCACGGCCTGCGAGCCGGGCTCCGCCACGCCGTGCAGGTCCGCGGTGAACGGGGTGAAGCCGCCGCGGTGGCGGGCCACCTCCTGGCCGTTGACCCAGACGGTGGTGTCATGGTCGACGGCCTGGAAGTGCAGCAGGACGCGTCGGCCGGCCCAGGATTCGGGGAGGTGGATCGTGCGGCGGTACCACACGGCCTCCATGAAGTCGGTCTCCCCGATCCCGGACAGCTCCGATTCCGGGCAGAAGGGGACCGTGATCCGCGAGTGCAGTTCCCGATCGCGCAGGCCCCGTTCGAGACCGGAGTCGCCTGGGTCGGCCTCGAACTGCCAACTGCCGTTCAGCGTGAGCCAGTCGGGCCGCACGAACTGGGGCCGCGGATACTCCGGGCGGGGGATCGCCGAGTCGTCGGTGTCGGCGTCGGGCCGGGGAAGGGCAGAAGTCACAGCGAGTCCTCTTGCCTGTCGGGACGAAGTGCCAAGGGGCGGCGGCAGCCGCCGAAGGGTCCGCGCGCGTCAGGCCCGAGGCGGCCCGGCAGATGGCGACGGGCCACCATTACAACGTTGTACCAGGGCGGGCGCAAGGCACCTGTCCCGACCCGTCGGCCCCGCCGTCAGCGGCCGCTGCTCTCCCGCACCTCCAGCCGATGGCCGGCCGTCAGCACCCGCTGCGGCCGCTGCTCACCGGGGGCCTCGACCCGCTCCAGCAGCGCGTCCAGCGCCAGCCGGGCGATCTGCGAGCGGTCGGGGCGCACGCTGCTCAGCGCGGGGACGCAGAACCGGGACTCCTCCACGTCGTCGAAGCCGACCACCGCCATCTCCCCCGGCACCGCGACCCCCGCCTCGTAGGCGGCCCGCAGCGCACCGGAGGCGAGCACGTCGGCGAAGCAGAACACCGCGTCCGGCGGACTCGGCAGGGTCAGCAGCTTGCGCATGCCCTCGGCGCCCAGGTCGCGTCCGTAGTGCGGCACGGCCGGCGCGAGTTCGGGGTCGAAGTCCAGCCCGGCGGCCCGCAACGCCTCCCGGTAGCCGCGCATCCGCTTGGCGGAGGTGGCGAACGGGGGGCGGTCCTGGTTGCCGAGCACGCCGATCCGCCGACGGCCCGACGCCAGGAGGTGGCCGACCGCCTCCCGGGCGGCGGCCACGTTGTCGATCAGCACGTGGTCGGCGGCCACCTGGTACTCCTGCTCCCCCAGCAGCACCAGGGGGAAGCGGACCTTGCGTCCGGCGAGCCGTTCCTGGTCCAGCCGCAGCGGGCTGAGCACCACGCCGTCGATCAGCGGGCTCACCAGACCGCTGGCCAGCCGCAACTCCTCCTCGGGGTCGCCCTGGGTCTCCTCGATCAGCACCGTGCAGGGGCGCTCCTTGGCTGCGGCGATGAAGGCCGCGGCCAGCTCCGCGAAGTAGGGCGAGAGCAGTTCGGGGACGGCGAGCATGACCATGCCGCTGCGTCCGGTGCGCAGATGGCGGGCCGAGTCGTTGGGCTGGTAGCCCAGTTCCTGCACGGCCCGCAGGACACGCTCCCGGGTGGCGGGCGAGACCCGCCCCTCACCGCGCACCACGTTCGAGACCGTCTTGAACGACACGCCGGCCAACGCCGCGACATCCTTCAGCCCTACCCGCGCCACCGCGACCGCCCTCTCCGATCCGTGCTGCGCCCATGCTGTCACGTCACCACGACAACCTTGGTCACGGGCATTGACACCCCCGTGAGGCCGAAGATACAACGTTGAATCCCGGGAGCGGGGACGTGACTCCGGCCTCCGGAGAAGGATCACCGCCGTCCTCGGCACACCGTGCTCACGGTCGTGCGCCGACGCCGGGTCGCCATGCCACGGGAAGGACTTCCCCATGCCGCGCCCATCAGCATCCGCCCGTCCCGGTCCCCCCAGCCGGCGCGGTCTGCTGCGCGGCGCCGCCGCGCTGGCCGTGGCCGGCGCGGTGGGCGCCGGCGCGAGCGGCTGCGGGACGGCGGTGGGCGAAGGACTGTCCGGCGCGCCGGAGACACCCGGCACCCTCACCTTCTGGAACCTCTTCGGCGGCGGCGACGGCACCCGCATGCAGCAGATGGAGGACGCCTTCCGCGCGGCCCACCCGGCGGTGCGGCTGGCACCGGTGACCTTGTCGTGGGGCAATCCGTACTACACCAAGCTGGCGCTGGCCACCATCGGCCGCCGGCCGCCGGACGTGGCGATCACCCACCTGTCACGGCTGCCCACGCTCGCCGCCGCCTCCCTGCTGAGCCCGCTACGCGCCGCCGACCTCGGCCGGCACGGGCTGACCGCCGACCGCTTCGACCCCCGCGCCCACCAGCAGGCCCACCACGACGGCGAGTTGTACGCGCTGCCGCTCGACACCCATCCGTTCGTCCTCTACTACAACCCGCGGGTGTGCGAGAAGGCCGGGCTGCTGGACTCATCGGGGGCGCTCAAACCGCTCGACGGCGCGGACGCGTTCGCCGCCGCGCTGCGGGCCGGCGGCCGGGCGTGCGGGGGCTACGGCGCGGTGATGAGCATCACCAACGACCCCTCGATGTGCTGGCGTTGGTGGTGGACCTGCTACCGGCAACTGGGCGGCGGCCTGCTCGGCGCCGACGGGACCACGGTGACGCTGGACGAGGACAAGGCGGTGCGTGCCGCCTCCTACCTGCGCTCGCTGGTCCGACAGGGGCTGATGCCGGGGACGTTGGACCAGGGCGGCGCCATCTCGCTGTTCACCACCGGCAAGTCGGCGTTCATGCTGGACGGCGAGTGGGACGTGACCACGGTGCAGAGCACCAAGTCGCCTTTCGGCATGGTGCCCGTCCCACGGCTGTTCGACGAGGCGCCCTACGCGGTCTGGGCCGACTCGCACGCGCTCGTGCTGCCGCGCTCCCCCGATCGGCAGGCCGGGCGCCTCGACCTCGCGCTGACGTTCGTGCGGTCCCTGCTGGACAACAGCTACGTATGGGCGGAGGGCGGTCACATCCCCGCCTGGCTCCCCACCCGTGACAGCGACCGGTACCGCCGGCTGAAGCCGGAGTCCAACTACGCGGACGCGACACGCGGCGCGGCCTACGACCCGCCCGCCTGGTACTCGGGTGCCGGTTCCGACCTGGAGACGGTGGCCGGCGGTGCGATCGGACTACTGCTCGGCGGCGCCGCGACCCCGGCGGCGATGGTACGCGACCTGCGCTCGGGTCTGCGCCGACTGGCCTCCCGGCCCAGCCCGTTGTGATCGGTCACGGCTGAACCCCGCACCGCCCGAAGGCCCGACAGGAAAGGTCCCCCTCATGGCCGTTCACTCGCCGTCCGTGCCGGTCAGCGGTCCGCGCGCGGCTCCCGCCGCGGCGCGGGGGGTCCGCCGCCGCGACTGGGCGGGACCGGGCCTGATGGCCCCCTTTCTCGTCCTCTACCTGCTGTTCATGGTCGGCCCGGCCCTCTACAACGCCGTGGCCTCGCTGTTCAACACCAGCCTGGTCCGCCCGGGACTCGGCGCCTTCGTGGGCCTGCGGAACTACGGCGAGGCGCTGACCAGCGTCGACTTCTGGCAGACGATGTGGCACACGGTGTGGTTCACCGTCCTGACCACCGTGCCGCTGGTGCTGCTGAGCCTGGCGCTGGCCCTGATGGCGGAACGGGTCCGGCGTGGCCGGTGGCTGCTGCGTACCGTCTTCTTCGCGCCCTACGTCCTGCCGGTCTCCGCGGTCGCGTTGGTGTTCACCTACGTCTACGCCGACCGCGTCGGGCTGTTGCAACACCTGCTGTCGCTGGCCGGGATCGCCTCGCCGGGCTGGCTGTCCGACCCGTCGTGGGTGCTGCCCTCGGTCGCCGCGACCACCGTGTGGTGGACCCTGGGCTTCAACTTCGTGCTGTACCTCGCCGCGTTGCAGGACATCCCGCGCGACGTGCTGGAGGCGGCGTCGATCGACGGGGCCGGCCCCTGGCGGCGGATCCGCCATGTCGTGGTACCGATGCTCGGCCGGACCACCGCCCTGGTCACCGTGCTCCAGGTCATCGCATCCCTCAAGGTCTTCGAGCAGATCTACCTGATCGCCGGATCCGGCGGCGGTCCGGCCGGAGCCGCCCGCTCCTCGGTGGAATACGTCTACGACACCGGCTTCACCGACATGCGAGTGGGCTACGCCGCCACCATCTCCTTCCTGCTGTTCCTGGTGATGCTCGCCGTCTCCGCGGTCTGGTTCGCCGTGACCCGCCGTTCCGACCAGGGAGTCTGACCATGGCAGCCGTCACCACCACCTCCCGCGGCACCCGGCGCTCCGCGGCCCGGGCGGACGCGCGACTGCGGGAGCCGGGCGAGCGCGCCTTCCAGCGGCTGTGCGCCGCCGTGCTCGTCGTCTTCGCGCTGGTCTGGGTCGTCCCGCTGGCCTGGGCGGTGGCCACCTCGGTCCGCCCCGACGGCGAGATCAACACCGCGCCCACCCACTGGTTCAGCGACCATCCGACGCTGGCCGCCTACCGGTCGGTGCTCGGTGCAGGGCATCTGGGCGGCTGGTACCTCAACAGCCTCATCACCTCCTGCCTCACCTCGGCGCTGACCGTCGTGGTGGCGAGCGCGGCGGCCTTCGCGCTGTCCCGGATCGGCTTCCGCGGGCGGCGCGCGCTGTACTGGCTTGTGCTGGGCGGGGCGATGATCCCCCCGCAGGTGCTGCTCGTCCCGCAGTTCAAAGAACTCAACGGGGTCCATCTGCTGAACACCTACTGGGCGGTGATCCTGCCCCAACTGCCCAGCGCCATCGCGGTGTTCGTCTTCAAGTCGTTCTTCGACGGCATCCCAGGCGAGTTGGTGGAGGCGGCCCGCGCGGACGGCGCGGGATGGGTCCGGGTGTACACCCGGATCGTCATGCCGCTCGCCAGGCCGGCCGTCTCCGCGGTGGCGATCTTCACGTTCGTGTGGTCCTGGAACAACTTCCTGTGGCCGCTGCTGGTCGACACCAGCGTCCCGATGATGACGCTGCCGGTCGGACTGGCCACCACGCAGGACTCCTACGGCATCAGGTACGCGGAGTTGATGTCCTCCGCGGTACTGGGCGGGCTCCCGCTGCTGGTGTTCTTCCTGTTCTTCCAGCGGCGCATCATCGAGGGCATCGCGGGCACCGGGCTGAAGTAGCCCGACAGGCCCGGGGCTGCTGAGTACACACCGACAAAACACAACAGCGTTGCCCCAAAGGGGTGTTGCCGGAAGGTACAACGTTGTACCGTTGGCAGGGGGCCCCGTCCGGCTTGCGAACCCTGAACGGTTGGCAGCCTCCCCCGCGGCCGGTCCGGACGGGGTCGCCGGCTTCCCTTTCCCCCGGTCGGAGCGCTCGGCCGACGCCGCGTCACAATGGTGGCGGAGAGGCGCTCTCGGGGGAGGCAGGCATGACCAGGTACGGGCCGGTGGGCGTGGTACGCGCGGCGGTGTCCCGGATCGTGCCGGATCTGCGCTGGCTGCGGCGGGTGACACCGCCACTCGAAGGCGGACCCGTCGACGACCGGAAGCCGGCGAGCCGGGCGCAACTGCGCGAGCGGCAGCAGCGGGTGCTGCGTGAATGGGCGGTGCTGCGCGACCGGTTGGCCGCGATCGCCGGGCAACGGGTGGCCGACGTCGGGGGGCTGCTGAGCGACAGCAGGCTGGAGTTCACCCCGGAGGCGGCGGAGGCGGCCGTGCGACGCGACTACACCTGGGCGATGGACGCGTTCCAGGCGGCCGGCAAACTGCTGGACGAGGCCACCGACCTGCCGGACCTGGCAGCCGCCGTGGTGCTGGCCGACCGGGCGCTGGAACGGTTCGCCGCGGCCCACGCCCGGCACGCGGGCGGACGCCCCGCGGCCCGGGTGGTGCGCTGCTACTACAACCCGCTGCACGGCCCGGCCGACCGGCACCGCGCGGAGACGTCCGGGTCGCAGCACAGGCAGCGCACCAAGCGCCGGCTGTCGGCGCGCGAGGCGAGCGCCGAGCGGCGCCCGGCCTGTTCGTCGTGCCGGATGGCGATCCTGGCCGGCGAGGCGCCCGACGTGCTGCCCGCCCTGCTCACGGTCCGGGTCTCCCGGCATCACACCGCGAAGGTCCTGGTCCCCTACTACGCCGTGCCGCAGGCCGCGTCGCTGTGGTCGGCGACCGGCTGCGGCGCCTATGACGACGACGCCCCGGCGCAGGTGCTGCGCGGCGAGCACCGCCGCCGCGCAGCCGAGGCCTGACCGCGGCCGGGCGCCGGACGGCGCGGTGACCCGCCGACGCGGCACATCCGTACCGCGGTCGGCGTCGAAACCTCATTCGAGTCTGGCGAGCCGCAACAGCAGGGACTTCACCTCGGTGGCCTCGACCCGGCCGCCGACCGCGCCGGCGGTGGAGCACAGGACGAGCGGCCCGTCGCGCGGGTCGTCCGGGAGCCGGCCGTGGCTGCCGCGTACCGGTGCGGGATCCAGCGGCACGACCGCCATGCGGTAGCGCATGCCGAGCTTCTTGCGGGCCAGGGCGCCGGCCGCCTTGACCTTCACGTACGGGTCGCGCGGGTCCATGAACAGCTCCGCCGGGTCGTAGCCGGGCTTGCGGTGGATCTCGACCAGTTGGGCGAAGTCGGGGGCCAGGTCGTCGTCGAGCCAGTAGTAGTAGGTGAACCAGGCGTCCGGGGCGGCGACCGCGACCAGTTCGCCGGCCCGCGGGTGGTCCAGCCCGTGGGCCTTCTTGCCCTCGTCGTCCAGGAGCGTCTCGATGCCCTCGACGTCCTTGAGCGCCTCCCGGGTGGCCGCCATGTCCTCCGGGCGGCGTACGTAGACGTGCGCGACCTGGTGGTCGGCGACGGCGAACGCCCGGGAGGTCGTGGGGTCGAGGTACTCCATGCCGTCCTGGGTGTGCACCTCCAGCAGCCCGGCGCGGCGCAGCGCCCGGTTGATGTCGACCGGCCGATTGACCCGGGTGATGCCGTACTCGGACAGCACGACCACCGTGCGGCCCTCGGCCCGCGCGTCGTCGAGCAGCGGGGAGAGTTCCGCGTCCAGATCGGCCGCCGCCCGGTGGGAGCGGGGGTCGTCGGGGCCGTAGCGCTGCAGGTCGTAGTCGAGGTGCGGGAGGTAGCACAGCGACAGGTCGGGCCGGTGGACCTCGTTGATGTGCCGGGTGGCCTCCACGATCCAGCGGCTGGAGAGGATGTCCGCGCCCGGCCCCCAGAAGCGGAAGAGCGGGAACGTGCCGAGTTTCGCGGTGAGTTCGTCGTGCAGGGCCGGCGGACGGGTGTAGCAGTCGGGTTCCTTGCGGCCGTCCGCGTAGTAGACCGGCCGGGGGGTGACGGTGAAGTCGGTGTCCGCGCCCATCGCGTACCACCAGCAGATGTTGGCGACGGTGTACCCCGGGTGGGCCCGGCGGGCCGCGTCCCACACCTTGTCCCCGGCGACCAGCGCGTTGTGCTGGCGCCACAGCAGGACCTCGCCGAGCTCCCGGAAGTACCAGCCGTTGCCGACGATGCCGTGTTCGGCGGGCATAGTGCCGGTGAGGAAGGTGGACTGGGCGGCGCAGGTCACCGCGGGCAGCACCGTGCCCAGCGGCGCCTCGGAGCCGGAGCGGGCCAACTCCCTCAGCCGGGGCATGTGCTCCAGCAGTCGGGGGGTGAGGCCCACCACGTCCATGACGAGCAGCGGGGTGGGTGTTACGGCATCCGTCATGGCAGCTCCTTGAGGCCCCGGTCGATCAACAGGTCCCGGGCGAGGGCGAGTTCGGCGGTTATGCCGTCGGCAAGCTGGTCCCGGTCGCGCGGGCGCTGCTCGGGCGGGAGTACCTGCCAGGTGTAGGTCTCGACCTCCAGGTGCCCGGTCAGCGCGGTCGGCCCGCCGACCAGCAGGTCGAGGGTCTCCTTCAGGACGCCGAGGGTGGAGGTCAGCGGCGGGGCGGGCGGGGCGTGCAGCGGTACGTGGAAGTGGGCCCGCCAGGGCGTGGTGTCGGGCAGGGCGCCGCCGGCCAGCGACTCGCCGAGGTCGTCGGTGCCCAGCAGTCCCTCCGCGGTGCGGGCGCGGGTCTGGTGCAGGAAACGCGGCTCGTCGAAAGCCGCCAACGCCGCCCTCACGTCCGGCAGATGGGGGTGCTCGGCGTGCAGGGCCGCGGACAGCTGGGCCTTGGGGATACGGATCCCGGCGACCTGGAGGGCGGCGATCGAGGTGGCCGGGTCCTCGAAGGAGGTGGCGAGATGGCAGGTGTCGACGCAGACGCCGACCCGGTCGCCGGGGACGGCGGTCAGGGGGGCGATCGCGTCGGCCGTGGTCTCGATCGTGCAGCCGGGTTCCGGTTCCAGGCCGACCCGGATGGAGCGGCCGGTCTCCTCCTCAAGGGCGTCCAGGCCCTCGGTGAGCGCGGTCAGCGCGGCTCGGGCGGCCCGCGCCCGGGTGGCGTCGAACGGAGTGCGCCAGGCGATGGGCAGGGTGGAGACGGTGCCCTCGGTCACGTCGTCCGGCAGCAGGGCCGCCAGCAGCCGGGCCAGGTCCAGGGTGTGTTCCAGGCGTTCCGGCTCGGTCCAGTCCGGCCGGTAGACGCGGTACATGACCTCCTGCGAGCCGAAACCCTCGTACGGGAAGCCGTTGAGGGTGACGACCTCGAGACCGCGGCGGTCGAGTTCACCGCGGAGGGCGCGCAGCGCGGCGGGGTCCGCGGTCAGGGTGCGGGCGGCGCCCCTGGCGAGCCACAGGCCGATGCCGAGGGTCTCCTTGCCGAGCCGTTCGCGTACCGGCTCGCAGTGGTCGCGCAGTTGGGCCAGCACGCCGTCGAGGGTCTCGGCGGGGTGCACGTTGGTGCAGTAGGACAGGTGGACGGTGGAGCCGTCGGGGTGCCGGAAGCGCACTGCCTCACTCCCCGCCGCGCAGGATGGAGTTCCCCTCGTGCAGGCCCACCGGCTCCGCGCGGTCCAGCGTCAGCCGCCCGCTGAGGCCGTAGAAGGCCACCGGGTTGCGCCACAGCACCCGGTCGACCTCGTCCTCGCTGAACCCCGCGTCCAGCATGGTGTCGGCGACCTTGCGGGTCTTGAGGGGGTCGCTCTTGCCCCAGTCCGCCGCGGAGTTGACCAGCACCCGCTCCGGGCCGTGGTCCTTGAGGATGGCGACCATGCGGTCCTCGTCCATCTTGGTGTCCGGGTAGACCGAGAACCCGAGCCAGGCGCCGCTGTCCTTGGCCACCTTGACGGTGGTCTCGTTGAGGTGGTCGAGCAGTACCCGGTCCAGCGGCAGGGCGGATTCGCGCACCACGTCGATGGTCCGGCGCAGTCCGGCGAGCTTGTCGCGGTGCGGGGTGTGGACCAGGGCGGGCAGACCGTGGTCGGCGGCGAGCTGCAACTGGGCGGACAGGGCCGTGTCCTCGGCGGGCGTCATGGAGTCGTAGCCGATCTCGCCGACCGCCACCACGTTGTCCTTGACGAGGTAGCGCGGCAGCTCGTCGAGGACCGGGACGCAGCGCGGGTCGTTCGCCTCCTTGGGGTTGAGGGCGAGCGTGCAGTGGTGGGCGATCCCGTACTGTGCGGCGCGGAACGGCTCCCAGCCCAGCAGCGCGTCGAAGTAGTCGTAGAAGCTCTCCGGCGAGGTGCGCGGCTGGCCCAGCCAGAACGACGGTTCGACGACCGCGCGCACCCCCGCCTCGTACATGGCCTGGTAGTCGTCGGTGGTGCGGGAGGTCATGTGGATGTGCGGGTCGAAGATGCGCATCAGGAGTCCTTGGCGGCGTCGGTCAGTTGCGTGACGTGCCGCAGGTCGTCCGGGACCGGGCGGCCGGCGGCGGTGCGTTCTGCGGCGTAGTCGCCGAGCATGCGGGCGAGTTCCGTGTCGCCCGCGGCTCGTTCCGCCAGTCCGGCGACCGCGTCCACCCGTACGCCGGTGAACAGGCACTTGAGGACCGCGTGCCGCCAGTTGTGCGGGTCGAGGTGGTCGGCGGCATAGCGGCCGACGGCGGCGGCGACCACGCTGGTGTCGTTGGTGCGCAGCGCGTCCTCCACCAGGGGCAGTCCGGCTTCTGGGTCGATGCCCAGCCGGGGCAGGGCCAGCAGCACGGCCCGCCGCTCCGCCGCGCTGCCCTGCCGGTAGAGCCTGGTCACGGTGGGCCCGTCGGCGCCCGCGGCCTGGAGCAGCAGCAGCCTGGCGAGATCGGCGGCGTCCTGGCCGCCGCAGTGCCGGCCGGCTTCGGCGAACCGCAACTCCCAGGCGGGCATGGCCGCTCGGGGCGCCTGCTCGGCCCGGTGCCGCTCCGCGGCGGCCAGCGCCGTCTCCAGCCACTGCCGGGCGCCCTCGTCCAGCCGGGCGTGGAGCACCGCACGCAGGTCGGCCGTTTCGGTGTCCGTGATCGTCACCGGATGCCTCCGTCTCGCAGGAACCGCAGGGAGCGGGCCGCCTGCTCGGGGCCCGCGTGGGAGTGCCGGGGCAGTTCGACGACGGTCAGCCCCTGGTAGCCGGTGGCGTCCAGCGCCTGGAGCACCGGCGGGAAGTCGATCTCGCCGTCCCCGAAGGGAAGGTGTTCGTGGACGCCGCGTCGCATGTCCTCGATCTGCACGTGCCGCAGCCAGGGCGCGGCGGCCCGCACGCAGTCGGCGGGCGAGTCGGGCTCAAGGCACTGGCAGTGCCCGATGTCCAGGGTGAGCCCGAGCATCGGCGGGCTGTCCAGGGCGGTACGCAGCCGGTGGAAGTCGGCGAGGGTGGCGAGCAGATGGCCGGGCTCGGGCTCGATCGCCAGCGGTATCCCGAGGTTCTCCGCGACCTCCAGCACCGGTTCCAGGGCCTCGCTGAGCCGCTTCCACGCGGTGTCCTCGTCGGTGCCGGACGGCCGGACGCCGCTGAAGCAGTGCACGGCGCGCGCGCCGAGTTCACCGGCGATGCGCACCGCGCGCACCAGCAGCCGGACCCGGGAGGCACGCGCCTGCGGATCGGGGTCGAGCAGCGAGGGCCCGTGCTTGCGCCGTGGGTCCAGGACGTAGCGGGCGCCGGTCTCCACCGTCACGTCCAGCCCTAGCCGCTCCAGGCGCTGTGCCACCTTCCGGGTGCGCACCGGCAGGTCGCAGCCGAACGGGTCGAGGTGCATGTGGTCCAGGGTCAGTCCGACGCCGTCGTAGCCGAGGTCGGCGAGCAGGCAGAGGGCGTCGTCCAGCCGCAGGTCGGTCAGTCCGTTGGTGCCGTAGCCGAGTCGCAGGGTCATGTCGGGCTCACCGTCCGGGAGAGTCTCCTGGCCACCGGCACCAGAGCGATGATGGCGGCGGCGGTCACCCTCGCCCCTGCCCGTGCGGCGAGCGCCGCCTGGAGCGGGATCATCGCCCGGATCCCGCCGCCGACCGCCTTCTGGGTGAGTTCGGGTGACGGGTTGAGCGCGGCGTGCACCAGTGGTTCTGCGGCGGTGGCCAGGTAGCCGGCCACCAGCGCGCTCTGCGCGAACTCCTGGGGGGAGGCGGGCAGCAGCGTGGAGTTCCTCGGCCGGGTCGCTCCTTCGGCGGCGGTCCCGAAGCGCTCGGGCCGCGCGGTGCGCCGGTTCGCCAGCGCGCCCAGCACCGCCGCGGTGCCGAGCGCCGCCAGCGGGACGGCCGACGAGCCGCCCTCGGTCTCGCGCCGGGAGACCATGGTGACCGCGTAGGTGTGCCCGCCCAGCAGGGCGGCCGGGCCGAGCGCCGGTGTCACGGCGGAGCCCGACGCGGCGGCCCCCAGCAGCAGGTCGAGGGAGCGGGCGGCCGCCATCGCGGCCGGTCCCGCCTTGGTGTGCTTGAGCCGGAGGTCGTACGCCCAGACCGTGCCCGCCAGCGCGGTGGCGACCAGTGCGGCGGGTCGGCCCGCGCGGCCGGCCAGCGCGAGGCCGGCCGCGGTCAGTCCGGCGGCGGCCGCGAGTGCCTGGCCGGGCTTGATCCGTCCGGAGGGGATCGGGCGCTCCGGGCGTTCGCGGGCGTCCTCCTCCCGGTCGGCCCAGTCGTTGAGGGCCATCCCCGCCTCGTACAGGCACAGCGAGGCGCCGATGGCCAGCGCGGTACGCGGGCCGGGGCGCACACCGGCGGCGGCGGCGCCCGCGAGGGCGTCGCCTGGCACGGTGAACAAGGCGGAGACGCGCAGGAGTTCGGCCCAGTCGCGCAGCCGGGTCACCGCACCTCCCGCAGTCGCCCGGCCAGGCCCAGCAGTGCCGCGTACTGTTCGCCCAGCGCGGCCGGGCCGCCGTCCGGGTCCTTGAAGTAGAAGCCCAGCTCCGGCAGGGCGCCGGTCAGGCCCGCCTCGTGCGCGCGGGCGGCCAGCCGGGCAAGGTCGAGGACCAGGGGCGCGGCGAGTGCCGAGTCGCAGCCCTGCCAGATGGTCTGCAGGATCATCCGGGAGCCGAGGAAGCCCTCGAAGGCGATGTGGTCCCAGGCGGTCTTCCACTCCCCCAGCGCCGGCACGTCGTCGATGTGCACCTCGCCCTCGGGGAGCGTTCCGAGGTTGTCCTCCAGCACGCGGTTCTTGCCGGCGTTCTTGGCGGCCGCGGCCCGGGGGTCGGCGAGCGCCGCCCCGTCGCCGCCGCCCAGCAGGTTGGTGCCCGACCAGGCGCGGACCGCGAGCGCGCGCTGCGAGAACATCGGGGCGAGCACCGCCCGCAGCAGGGTCTGGCCGGTCTTGCCGTCCCGGCCGGCGTACGGCACGCCCGCCCCTTCGGCCGCCGGGCGGAGTCCGGGGTGGTGCAGGCCGGTCGAGGGGGTGAAGTTGACGTAGGAGCAGCCGGCCCGCAGGGCGGCCGCCGCGTACAGGGAGCTGGCGGGCAGCCGGGTGTCGCCGTCGGCGGGCGCGGGCTCGGTGGAGGCGACGTTGACCACGACGGTGCGGGCCAGGCCGCCGCGCCGGGTGAAGTCCTCGATGTCGGCGGCGAAGGCGGCGATCAGTTCCTCGTCGGTGCGGGAGTCACCGGCCAGTGGGCCGCCGGTGCGTATCTCCGCGTCGGCGGCGGCGAGTTCACGGTGCACGGCGGCGGGCAGCCCGTGCGGCAGCACGCCCTCGGCGGACAGGGTCTCGGCGCGCTTGGGCAGCGGCCAGTCGACCGTGTCGTGTCCGCCGAAGACCAGTGAGGACAGCTCCGGCAGCCCGCTGCCGGCGAACGGTTCGGTCTCGGTGACCATTCCGGTGGCCGGTTGCAGTCCGGCGGCCACCGCGGCGCATCCGGCGACCGCCGTCGTGGCGACGGAACCACGGGCTCCGATGAACCACACGCCGATGCGAGACGGGATATCCGGCGTTTCGGCATGAAGGGACACGGGCAACCTCCTGAAACGTCAATTTCTTCGCAGACGGCCGGTCACGACCGGTTGGGCACTGCTGGACGGGCGACTCTTCCGGCCGATGGAGCGCCGGTCTGGGATCCGAAACGTTGCGTGTGGAGGTCTACGCGTTCTGTGATAGGCCGGTCAAGGTCAATTCGCCGCCCTGGACAGGGCGGTTGACGCGTCGGAGCATCCGAGGGGCGCCGGTGTGCCGGCGCGGCGCGGTGCTCACTCGGCTCGGTGCTGAAGCTGGTCGGCGAGGGCGATCCAGGCGGCGGCGCAACTGCGGGCCAGGTTCGCGACCTCGGGCGCCCAGTGGCACGGCAGGCCGCTGCCCAGGCTCTCCAGACCCTCGCCGTCCACGGAGTAGTGGTGCAGCCAGCGCAGGGCGCGCCGGCCGGCTTCGTTGAGTCGCAGCGAGGGGTCCTCGCTGAGTTTGGCGAGCAGCTTCTGGCGGTCGACGGCCATGTCCCGGCGCCCCACCCGTCCGCCGTTCGCGGCGCGCTGGGTGCGGGAGGCGGCGGTCTCGGCGGAGGCGGCCGCGCGGTACCTGCCGGGCACGGGGTCGTCGCCGCGGTCGATGCGCTGGCGCACGTCGCGCACGGTGGCCGGGGACAGTCCGGTCGCGCGGGCGACCTCACGCAGTCCCGCCTCCGGCCGGTCGAGGAACATCGCGGCCGCCTGCTGGCGTCGCAGTCCGCTGTCGAGGGGACGAAGCCGTCCGTCCCGTCCCATGCGGGCGTTCGACTGCGTCGATTCCGCGGTTGAGCGGGAACGGATCCGTGAGACGGTCTTGTCCGAGATGCCGGTGGCCGCTGCCACCGCGCGGTCCGACCACTGCGGGTGGGTCATGATGATGCGCGCGGCGGCTGCCGCGCGGTCCGAGCGCGACAAGGGCAGACCGTGGGTCACATTGGCCTTCACCGACAGGACGAATGCCGCGGCCTCGTCACAGTCCAGCATCCGCGCCTGGATCTCGGTGCGGTCGTTGAGCAGCGCGGCGCGTACCCGGTGGGCCCCGTCGATCACCCGCATCGTGGGGCGGTGCACGGTGATCGGGGGCAGGGCGTCACCCGCCTCGGCGAGCACCCGGACGTGGTCATGGTTCTCGCCGCACAGCCGCGGTGAGTCCTCGAAGACCAGGGAGTCGATCCGTACGCGCCTGATCGGGTGCGACTCGATCCAGATGGCCGACGATTCGATCTCGTCGAGATCAACCGACGGATACGTTAATAACTGCTCGTCAACTGACTGTTCGGCCAGACTCAAGATGCACCGCCTAACAGTGAATCGGAACCGGAATCCAGTTCCGGTACCGATATTGAAGGGGACTCGTGGGAGCACTGTCAACGCTCGCGACCGAGGATGACCAGACCCATGTCCCAAACCGGCCACGAGACGGCTGATTTCAGCCGTACCGAGCGGCAGTCGGCGCAATGACGTACCGGGTAAGGACTTTGACGGTCAATCAGGTACAAGACGGTCAGTCGATCGGGCGCTCGGCGGCCGTCCGGCGAACTCTCGCGATCCCCCCTCCTCTCTCATCCCGGTCACATAGGCTGAATTTCGTCCGTCACAGGGGTACACGGGTGCAAGTAAAGGAAGTAGCCGGTGGACAAAGGCGAATGGCAGGTGTTGGCCGAGAGGTTCGAGGCACATCGCAGCCACCTACCGGCTGTTGTCTTTCGAATGCCCGGCTCGCCGGCCGAAGCCGATGACGCCGTCCAGGAAGCCTGGATGCGGCTGAGCCGCGCCGAGCCGAACGCCATCGAGAATCCGGGCGGCCGGCTGACCACCGTGGTCAGCCGGGTCTGCCTGGACGATGCTGCGCTCGCGGACGTCGTCGTCGATCCCGAGCAGGAGGCGGTGTTCGACGACTGACGAGTCGGTGTCGACGCCGCTTCGCGACCGCCCGTGCGGGCGGTCGCGAAGCGGCGTGTCCCTACGGGTTGAGCACCCAGGCGGAGTCGTGCCGGGCGAAGCCGACGTGCGGGTAGTAGTCGACCGCCGCGGGCGCCGACAGCAGCACGATCTTCACGCCCGGCGCCTCGCGCCGGGTCGCCTCGATCAGCGCCCGGCCGATGCCCGACCGCTGGTACTCGCCGCTGACCGCGATGTCCGACAGATACGTCACGTAGCTGAAGTCGGAGACACTGCGCGAGACCCCCACCAGTTCGCCGTCGACCCGGCACACCACCACGAGGTTGGCGTTGCGCATCATCGCGGTGAAGCGCTCCCGGTCCTCGATGGGGCGGCGCTCGCCCAGCCCCGAGGAGCGGTACACCTCCAGGACCTCGTCGATGTCCAGGTCGGCACCGACCACACGGTCAATCTTCCAGGTCACGGAGCTGCTCCAATCGGCCGAAGATCACATCATGGTTGACCAGGAAGCGTTCCGGCCGCAACGGGCCGATGTCGATGCCCTCCTTGCCGAGCGCGGCGCCGAAGTCCTCGCCTGTGGTGGCGGTGTGGTTGGACGCGGCCTGTACCACGCGGTACGCCTTCTCGCGCTCGACGCCGTCGCGCAGGAGGTCGGCGAGGACCGCCGAGGAGGAGATCAGGCCGTGGGTGTGGTCGATGGCGGAGCGCATGCGATCGGGGAAGACCTTCAGGTTCTCGATCAGGTCCGCGGCCATGGTCGCCTGGAAGTGCGCCACCGCCAGGCTGTCGGGCAGCACGACCCGTTCGACCGACTGGTGGGCCAGGTCCCGTTCGTGCCAGAGCGCCACGTCCTCCGTCATCGTGGTGGCGTAGCCGCGCAGCAGCCGGGCCAGCCCGCACAGCCGCTCGCTGGTGGTCGGGTTGCGCTTGTGCGGCATGGCGCTCGACCCCTGGTAGGCGACGGTCCGCTGCTCCTCGACCTCGCCGACCTCGGTGCGTTGCAGCAGCCGCATCTCCAGCGCGATCTGCTCGACGCAGGCGCCCAGCAGCGCCAGGGACTGCACCAGTTGGGCGTGCCGGTCCCGAGCCACCACCTGGCTGGGCGCGGGCTCCACACCCAGCCCGAGAGCGGCACAGACATGGCTCTCGACGGACGGGTCGATCAGCGCGTAGGTGCCGACCGAGCCCGAGATGGTCCCCACGGCGACCGCCTCACGCGCCGCGACCAGCCGCCGCACCGAGCGGTCCACCGCGAAGGCGAAGCCGGCGAGCTTGTGGCCGAAGGTCGTCGGCTCCGCGTGCACGCCGTGGGTGCGCCCGACGCAGACGGTGTCCCAGTGCTCGACGGCCCGGGTCACCAGTACCCGCCGCAGCCGCCGGGCGGCCGCCAGCACCAGGTCGGTCGCCCGGGCCAGGGTGTGGCCGAGCGAGGTGTCCACCAGGTCGTAGCTGGTCATGCCCAGGTGCACCCAGCGCGCGGACTCCGGCGGGATGTCCTCGCAGAACGCCGCGAGGAACGAGAGCACCTCGTGGTCGCGCTCCTTCTCGATCTCGGCCACCCGTGCCGCGGACGGCACCTTGGCGCGGCGCATGTCCTCCACCGCCTGCTCCGGGACCCGGCCCAGGCGGGCCTGCGCCTCCGAGGCGAGGATCTCCACCGTGACCCAGGTCTCGCAGCGCGCCTGGTCCGACCACAGCGCCGCCATCTCGGGCCGCGTATAGCGTGGAATCATTTCGACCTGTACCCCCAGCTAGGAATGAACGTCCCGCCGTCCGTCGACGGCCCGTCAGAAAGCCTCGAAGTACTCGCGCTGCTCCCACTCGGTGACATCGCCCTCGGGTGGTCGGTTCTTGTCGCACCACTCCTCGAACCGGGCGACCTCGCTCGCCTTGATCTTCGTCAGGCAGGCCGCCAACGGCCTGCCGAGCAGTTCGCGGGCGCGGCCGTGGCGGAACGCCTCCAGTGCCTCGCCCAGCGACTGCGGCAGGATCTCGGCCGGGCCGCCCGCGGACCCGGGGCCGAGCGCGGGGCGCCCGACCGGACCGCGCTCGTCGATCAGCCCGTCGAGCCCGGCGAACAACTGCGAGGCGATGGCGAGATACGGGTTGGCGCACGGCTCGCCGGTGCGGTTCTCCACGTGCCGCGAGCTGTCGCCGCCGACCACCCGGATCATCGCGCTGCGGTCCTCGAAGCTCCATCCGATCCGGGTCGGCGACAGCGAGAACCCCGAGCCCAGGCGCCGGTAGCCGTTCACCGTCGGCACCGACAACAGACACAAGTCGCGCGCCAGGGCCAGCATGCCCTCGACGTAGGAGCTCCCCTCCGGCGACAGGTGGTCCGCGTCGTCGTCCGCCGCGAACAGGTTGCGTCCCGTCCGGTCGTCCAGCACCGACTGATGGAGGTGCCAGCCGCTCGGATCGAAGCCGTCGACGCCCGGCAGCGACATGAACGTCGCGTGCAGCCCGCGCCGCGCCGCCGTCTGCTTGACCAGGGTCCGGAACAACAGCATCGCGTCGGCCGTGTCCATCGCCAGCATCGGGTTGAACGTGGTCTCGATCTGGCCAGGACCCGACTCGTGCTCCACGGTGCGTACCGGCAGCCCCAGTTGCAGCAGTTGCAGCACCAGCGGGTCGGCGAACGAGGCGACCGAGTCGTAGCGGCTGTCGAGGTTGAACTGGTAGCCGGCGTTCATCGCCTCCACCACCGGCGCCGCGCCCTGTAGGCCGAAGCCGTTGCCCGAGTTCCCGACCGGGCCGTCCAGCCGGCGGGTCAGGTACCACTCGACCTCCAGGCCCACGACCGGGGTGAGCTCCCGGGCCGCGTACCGCGCCACGACCTGGCGCAGTACGTTGCGGGTGGACAGCGGATGCGGCGTGCCGTCGCGCAGGTACTCGTCGCCCAGCACCCACGCGGTGCGCGAGCCGCCGTGCGGGAGCACCTGGAAGGTCAGCGGGTCGGGGACGACGACGAAGTTGCCCGCGCCGGCGATCTCGGCGACGCCGACGCCGGGATCGGACAGGAAGTCCACCGCGACCGCGTGGCCGGTGTCGAAGATGAAGGGCCCGGGGCTGAAGTCCAGGCCGTTGCGCAGCACGCCGCGGAACGCGTCCACGGTCAGGGTCTTGGACCGGGCCAGCCCGTGCGGATCGCAGAAGACCAGGCGCACGAGGTCGACCTGGTCGAGGGCCGCCTCGATCTGGACGGCCGCACCCGCCTGCTGGTCGTTCCAGAGGCCGAATTCGGTGACGAACGCGGGACGTCCCACGCCGCCTTCCGTGTACAGGCGGGACCACGACCGGGAGTACATGATCACAAGATCCTTTCGCTGGCGCGATCTGGTGCGACGGGCAGCGGCCCGAGTTCTGTCTCCATGCGGTGGGCGGTCGACAGGACGAGGTCGTCCGCCCCGACCGGGCCGACCAACTGCACGCCCACCGGAAGTCCGGCACGGGTGAGCCCGACCGGCAGGGAGAGCGCCGGCTGGCCGGTCAAGTTGAACGGGTAGCTGGCGGGCGACCAGGCCAGCCACAGCAGGCTGTCGGGGTCGGCCGCCCAGGCCGGGCCGACCGCGTGGGCGTCGAACGGCCCCTCGGGGACGGTGGCCATCGCGAGCAGGTCGTAGCGGTCCATCACCGACCCCAGCGTGGTGCGCAGTTCCATCCGCACCTCCTCGGCCCGCACGACCGCGGCGCCGCCGAGGGTGCGCCCGTACCGGACGACGGCCAGTCGCCCCCGGTCGCACCGCTCCTCGTCCTGCGGTGAGGTGCCGGCCGCCTCGCCCGCGGCGATCAGGTCGACCAGCGCCGGATACGGGTCCCGGAACGGCACGTCGATGCGCTCCACCCGGTGCCCGAGGGCGGTGAGCAGCGACAGAGCCTGCTCGCTCACCCGGCGGACCTCCGAGGATGTCCGGGGGAACTCGATCCAGCCGACCCGCAGCGGCCTCGCCTGCCGGGAGCCGTCCACCGCGTCCATCGCCGAGTCCGGGTCACCGCGGTCCGGGCCGGCGATCACCGCGGTGAGTTCCCGCACGTCGGCCACGCTCCGGGCCATCGGCCCCAGGTGCGCCAACCGGTCGGCGCACGCCGGGACGTAGGGCACCCGGCCCAGCGAGGGTTTGAATCCCACCACCCCGCAGAAGGAGGCCGGTATCCGGATGGACCCCGCGCCGTCGGTGCCCAGTGAACCCGCGCACAGCCCGGCCGCCACCGCGGCGGCCGCACCGCCGCTCGATCCTCCGGCCGACAGCTCGTGGGCCCAGGGATTGCGGGTGGGCGCGCCGAGCCTGTTGACGGTGCTGGCGCTCCACCCGTACTCCGAGGTGGTGGTCTTGCCCACCACGATGGCGCCGGCCGCCCTCAGCCGGGCGACGGCGGGGGCGTCGGCCCGCGTCCGCCGGTTCTCCAGCAGCGAACCCCTGGTGGTGGGCAGGTCGGCGGTCTGGATGAGGTCCTTGACCGACACCGGCGTGCCGAGCAGCGGTTGGCGCTCCCAGGCGGCGGGGCCGAGCGCGCGGATCCGCGCGTCGGCCACCGCCGCCGCGGCGAACGCCTCGTCGCCCGCGACCGACTGGAAGGCGTGCAGGTCCTTGTCGCTCTCGTGGATGGCTGTCAGGACCGCCTGGAGGTGATCCGTGACCGAGAACTCGCCACGGCTCAGGAGCTTCCTGGTTTCTCGTACGCCGAACGAAGTCAACGGCTTCTCCTTGGGGAAACGGCAGCCGGCTACCGGGGGTGGGGGGAGGGGGTGGCTCGGTCAGGCCGGACGGGCGCCGGCCGACGCGGCTTCGGCGGCGGAGTTGACGCTCGCCCAGTGCCACGGGGAGTCGAAGGAGGTGACCTCGATCCCCTCGCCTTCGGCGACCAGGTCGGCGGCCAGGCCGGTGGCCTTGGCCACGAACGCCGAGAGGCTGTGCGCGGCCAGCAGGTCCTGCTCGTCGAAGGGCTCGCCGTCGCACCGCAGCAGGCGCAGGTCCATGAAGCCGTTGAACCTGCGGCCCAGTACCTCGACGGCCTGCGGGCTGCGGATGCTGAAGCGGACCCGGGCCGCGACGTGACCGTGGTGGTGCTGGTCGGAGTAGAAGGCGACGTCCGGAATGGTGGGCGGCACGAAGTGGTCCCGGTCGACCACCGCCGGGATCCTGGGCAGGTTGCCGGCGATGAAGTGCCAGGAGTTGTACTGCATCCGTGAGGACATCGCCCAGGCCATGTCGGCGAGCTTCCCCGTGGAGCCGGAGAAGTGCCGGCTCGCCTCGGGGGCCGGGACGACGCAGCAGAAGAAGTCGGTGATCCCCCAGCGGGTGATCTCCTCCCAGTCCTCCTCACGCAGCGCCCGCGTCAGCTCCGGCAGCGAGCGGATGCCCCGGCTCATCGCGAAGTCCGCCTCGAAGACCGAGGTCGCGGCGGCCACCGACCGGTGGACCAGCGATTCGAGTCCGGTCTCGAAGTCGCCGTGCGGCTTGGCCAGCCAGTACGGCGACGCGGCGAGGCTCTCGGCGAGTTCCTCCAGGGTGCCGCCCTCGACCGGCAGGTCGTCACACAGCCGGGCGACCAGCGCGTTCTGCCGCCCCAGCGCGCCCCGGGCCGGGGGCCCCGCGACGCACTCGATCTTGTGCATCAGCGCGCCGTGGATCTCCCGGTAGAGCTGGACGCCGCGCATGACGTCGGCGCGCCGCTCGCGCAGCGCCACCGCGAGGGCGTCGAGCGCCGCCACCCGGGCGGACGGCGCCGGGGGGACCGCGGGCTTGCCTGAGGTCGCCTCGTTGTAGTTCAGCCGGGTGCGCTCCAGCAGCTGCCCGATGTGACCGACGGTCAGCTGTGTCCCGTTGGCCTCCTCCACCCGTCCGAACCCGGCGGAGCGCACCAGCAGGGTGAGGCAGACCACCGTCACCACGTCGTTGTCCGACCACAGTTGCAGCGGTACGCCTTTGAGGCTGCTGAGCGCGCAGTCCGGGTGGCCGGGCCACAGCGTCTTGCCGGTCAGGGTGTTCAGGTCACGGAAGTTGGTGTACTGCCTGCCGTCCTGGTAGAGGACGAACGGAGCGGTCCGCAGGGCCGCTTCCTTCAGTTGCTCCAGCAACTCCTGCGGGCTCTGGGCGGCACCGGTCGAAAGCCACTCCCGGCAGTCGGCGACCTCCCGTGCGTGCCGGGTGGCGGCCCGTCGCCGCTCGGCGCGGTACTCCAGCAGGTCGCGCTCCGACCACCGCACCCGCAGCACGCCGTCGACGAGGTCCTCCCGGCCGGCCAGCGGGCCCTGGGAGGGGACGCGCAGCACGATCCGTCCGCTGGTGGTCAGCCCGAGTTCGCCGAGGAACGCGGTCTCCCCCTCGTCGGCGGCGCCGGCCGCCGGGGCGGCGGGGGCGTCTGCCGGCGCGGCGGGGGCGGCTTCCTCCTCCCGCCAGGAGATGCCGCACAGCACCTTGACCGCTGCCTCGTCCGCGGTGCCCAACGCCCGCAGTTGGACGTCGGCGGGGACGTGGCCGTCGAGGGTGAGCAGGGTGCGCACCGCCGAGGTCAGGTCCGGTGCCTCGGCGGCCTTGCGCCAGGCCCGGGCCAGCAGCCCGGGGAATCCGGCGTCGGGGGCGGTCGGGTAGTCGGGTTTCCGGGCGACCCCGGCGAGGGTGCCCAGGCGGCTGGGTCGGCGGCTCTGCCGCTTCTTGGCGTTGACGGCGCGGCGCGACATGCTGTCCCGTCCGGTGGCGGTCATGACGGACTCTTCGCGGTCAGCTCGATATGGCTCCACATGTCGGTGGTGGTCGGCGTCCAGTCCTCGTCGAGGTAGATGCAGTCGACGGGGCACTCCAGGACACAGACCGGGCAGCCCGAGCACAGTTCGGGAATGATCACGACGTCGAGTCCGCGGTCGAAGATGGCACCGAACTCGGCGGGACAACCGCGCAGGCAGCTGTCGCAGTTGATGCATTCGGATGCCTCGATACGACGAGGCGGTTTCTTCCATTTCTCGTCGCGGGATCGGGTGGCGATCCGCTCGGACCGTCCCGTTTCACTACCGTTCGGAACGTCCTTTCCCAAGGGCATTTCAGCACTCCCCTTCTGTCCTCTTCGCCCGCGCCCACGACAGGAGAGGGGCAATGGCGACGCCGGTCTGCGGCGGAGTCGGCAGAATTAAGCGTGATGTGGATGCTTCGCGGCAGGAATCTCGAACCGAAGCACTCTCGATAGTCCCTCGATCCGCAAGAGGACACAACAGATTGCCCGCCTTCACACCGACTGGACGTCAGGATGTCCCAGTGGAACCGGACTTGACCGCCATGACCTGCTGGTACGTCGATGCGAGGTGACCGGGAAACCCTTCTCCGAGCACCCAGGCACGAGTCGGGTGCCGTTCGACCACGGAAATGCCGCAGTCGAACACCGGTCAGGAGCGCTCCGAATGTCCGGCGATGTGTGGTGGCGCCATCGTCCGGACAACCGGACATCCTGACTTTTCGCCATTGCGAATTTTCGACGGCGGCAACCATGGTCTCGAAGAGAGAATCAATCTCTCTTCGACGAAGGAGAATTCCGGCGTCGCATCATGACAACACGTTCCATGAGAACCATGTTTTCGCCGTGGGTGCCGCGGGGTTCGTCGGAGAGCCGGCGGCTCATCGACGACATCGTGCCGGCGGAGGAGAGCGACGAGTTGGGCGAGCGGGGCGCTGATCGGTGCGAAGGTGCCGTCGGCCGCCGCCACGTTTGTGGCCGACGCCTGATCGCCGTGCCGCCCTCGGCGGCACGGCGATCAGGGCATCGTGGAACGGCGGCCGCGGCCGGCCGCCTCAGGAGGCGGGAGCTGTCTCGGCCAGCGCCGCTTCGATGTCGTAGCGCTGTGCCCAGGAGACGTCCCTGACCATGGAGGACATCTCCCCCTTGGAGTCCGGGCGGGCGGCTCCGGCGGGAGCCGCCTTGCCCAGGCGCTGGGAGCCGCCGGCCATCGCCTCCTGCCGTACCCGGGAGGTGTGGCCGAGGCGCAGCGCCTGGTAGTCCCGCAGCGCCGCCGCGATCCGGTCGGGGCCGGCCGGCTGCCGGGTCAGGCAGGCTGCCAGCGCCACCGCGTCCTCGATCGCCTGGCTCGCGCCCTGTCCGTGGTGCGGGAGCATCGGGTGCGCCGCGTCCCCGAGCAGGGTGGTGCGCGCGGTGCTCCAGGCGGTCAGCGGCTCACGGTCGTACAGCGACCAGTGCGCGGCCTCCTCGACGGCCGACACCAGGTCCTTCACGGCCGGCTCCCAGTCGGCGAACAGCGCGGCCAGCTCGGCCGGGGCGCTGCGCCGGCTCCAGGAGTCGCCGCCGCCTACCAGGTCCTGGCACACCGCGACGAACGAGAGCGCCCGGCCGGACTCCACGGGGGCTGCCAGCATCCGCAACGGCGCCCCGGTCCAGATGAACATCTCGTCCGCCGGAAGTCCCGGCACCCGGTCCATCGGGACCACGCCGCGGATCGCCGCGGTGCCGGAGAAGACCGGGCGGTCCGGTCCGGCGGTCGCCAGCCGTACGGCTGAGTGCACCCCGTCCGCGCCGACCAGCACATCCGCGTGCGCGCTGCCGCCGTCGGCGAACTCGATCCGTACGCCATCCTCGTCCTCGGTGTAGCCGGTGCAGCGGTGTCCCAGGTGGATCGTCTCGGCGGGGACCTGCTCGGCCAGGAGGCGGTGCAGGTCCGCGCGGTGCACGGTGTAGTGCGGCCCGCCGAACTCCGCCTCCCAGCCGGCGCCCATCGGCTGCCGGTTCAGCACCGTCCCGCTGTTCCACAGCCGCACCTGAAGGGCCTCGGGCTGTACCGCGACCTCCCGCAGCCGTTCGCCGAGTCCCAACCGGTGCAGCAGCCGGCTGCCGTTCGGCGCCAGGTGCAGCCCGGCCCCGACCTCGGTCAGGACCGGCGCCTGCTCGTACACCTCGACCAGCATGCCGCTGCGGCGCAGCACCATCGCGGCCGCGAGACCGCCGATGCCCGCACCGATCACCGCGACCCGCAGGGTCTCCTCACTCATCCAACGCTCCCCCACCTCGCCCAAAGGCTCATCCACGGTCCTTGCCACGTGGAACGGCCGCATTCAACCGCACCCGCCACCGGACGGTGTCCAACCGCGGAACCCGTACAGTTGCACAGCGAAATCGGCGGCACCGGTCGCCTCGAAGGCAGGCCCGCGCCCGCCGGCCGGGTGGTGGTCAACGCCAGAAGCGGAACGGGACTCCGCCTCAGAACGGAGGCGAGGCGGGCCGGATGTCAACCTGACTGGTCATCATGGGGACTGGAAACAAACGAGGAAGGCCAGGCATAGTAGAGTGAAGCGGAAGGAGGTTCCGCATGCCAACGCCTTCGACAGTGAGCGACGGTGGTCCCCGTCGGCGCCGAGCGGATGCCGAGCGCAACCGGGCGAGGGTACTCAACTCGGCCCGTGAACTGTTCGCCGAACGCGGTGCGAACGTGTCCATGGACGAGGTGGCACGCTGCGCCGAGGTCGGCATCGGGACGCTCTACCGTCATTTCCCGACCAAGGAAGCGATGGTCGAGGCCGCCTCCCAGCAGCGCTTCGGCGAGATCCTGACGTACTACCGCACGGTGTGCCGCGAGTCGGCCGAGCCGCTTGAGTCGCTCCAGTTGCTGCTCACCCGGATCGCCGAGGTGGAGGCCAGGGACCGGGGCTTCG
Organism: uncultured Actinomycetota bacterium; assembly: GCA_963737305.1. GTDB lineage: Bacteria > Actinomycetota > Actinomycetes > Streptomycetales > Streptomycetaceae > Streptantibioticus_C. The sequence goes on from CAVTRX010000001.1 coordinate 612,444, forward strand.
CCAGCGTCGTGGTCGAGGGCACCCTGGGCTCCGACGGACCCGCGAGCCCCCTGCGGGCCGATCTGGAGGCCGAGTTGGTGAAACTCGTGCTGCGCGGCCAGGCCTGCGGCAGCATCCGGCGCGACATCGTCGGCGCCGACATCCTCTCGCTGACCTGTGGTCTCACCGCGATCGTGCACCGCCGCGGCGGGGACTGGCGGCGCTACATCGACATCGTCCTGGACGGCGTCCGGTCCTCCTGAACACCCTCCACCGGCGGGCCCGCCCCAAGCCGCCGGTCGCGATCGGCCGGGGTCCGGCCGATCAGCGGGTGGAAGTGATCAGTTGGGCGGGTCCGCCCAGTCCGCCGCTGATCGCCACCGCGGTGCGGACGGTGGCGTCCCGGTGCGCGGCGAACTCCCCGGCACCGAACCGATGGGCGGGCACCAGGATGCCGACGGCCGCGATCACCGAGCCGGTGCTGTCGCGGACCGGTGCCGCCAGGCCGCAGATGCCCTTGCGGTAGGTCTCCTGGTTGACCGCGTACCCGTCCCGTCTGACCTGTGCGAGCAGCGTGTCGATCTCCTCGGCGGTGGCCGGTGTGCGGTCGGTGTAGGCCGGCAACGGGCGGGACAGCTGGGCCCGGATCTCGCGTTCCGGCTGGAAGGCCAGCAGGACACGGCCGGTGGCCACCACCGTCGCGGGCGCCCGGTTGCCCATCTCGGGGCGGGCGATGACCAGTTGGGTGCTCTCCAGCTTGTCGACGTAGACGACGTCGCCCTGGTCGTAGACGGCCAGGTGGACGGTCTCCCCCGACTCCTCGTTGAGCTCCTCCAGGAAGGAGCGGGCGAAGGCGCGCAGATCGAAACTCTGCGCCCACTGGTCCCCGAGTTCGAAGCACTTGATGCCCAGCCGGTATCCCGACCGCGCGTCCTGGGTGACGTAGCCGCGGCGGCGAAGCACCGTCAGCAACCGGTGGACCGTCGCCTTGGACTGGCCCAGACCGTGGGCGATCTCGGAGAGACCGCGGGCCTGTCCGTGAGCGGCGGCCAGCCACTCCAGCGCGTCGAGCGCCCGCTCGACCTGCACACCCTGGCCCGAGGTGGCCCGGACGTCCTCCGAGTGGGGCTCACCGTTCATTCGGGCAGCATAAGTCATCATGATCCCATTGACAATGAACCGCTGGTTCATTTCTGATTGATGACTGAACCACTGGGTCGAAGTCTGTTCCACGACGTGTGACACGGAGGCCGGACATGAGCAGGAAGCCCGCTGTGGCCATCATCGGAGCCGGCATGGGCGGCCTCGCGTCGGCCGCCGCACTGCGGCGCGTCGGCATCGAGGTGACCGTCTACGAACAGGCGAAGGCGTTCAGCCGGGTCGGCGCGGGCATCCAGGTGGGCTGCAACGCGATGCGGGTGCTGCGTGAGTTGGGCCTGGAGAGCAGGCTGCGGGCGCAGGCCTTCTACCCGCGGTCGTGGAACAACAGGGACTGGCGGACCGGCGAGGTCAAGTTCGACGCGATCTTCGGCCGCACGGCCGAGGAGAAGTACGGCGCTCCCTACCTGCTCGCCCACCGCGGCGACCTGCACGAGGCGCTGGCGAGCGTGGTGCCCGCCGAGCACGTCCGGCTGGGCCACACACTCGTGGGGCTCGACGAGAAGGCGGACGGTGTGCACCTGGCGTTCGCCGACGGTTCCCGCGCGGTCGCCGACGCGGTGATCGGCGCCGACGGCGTGCACTCCACGGTGAAGGGCATCCTGTTCGGCGAGACCGAGGCCAACTTCACCGAACGCATCGCGTACCGCACCACCTTCCCCGCCGAACTGCTCGGCGGCCACCCCATCGACGACTGCACGAAGTGGTGGGGCGAGGACCGGCACATCATCATCTACTACGTCAAGCCGGACCGCAGCGAGGTCTACTTCGTCACGAGTCAGCCGGAGCCGGGGTTCACCGTGGAGTCGTGGACCGCCAAGGGGGACATGGACACCCTCAGGGCGGCGTTCGTCGGGTTCCACCCCCAGGTGCAGCGAGTGCTCGCGGCCTGCCCGCAGGTCAACAAGTGGGCCCTGGTCGACCGGGATCCGCTGGAGAACTGGTCGGCGGGCCACGTCACCCTGCTCGGCGACTCGTGCCATCCGATGACCCCCTACATGGCGCAGGGCGCGGCCATGGCGATCGAGGACGCGGCGGTGCTGTCCCGGCTGCTGGCCCAGGTGGCGGACCGCGGGGAGATACCCGAGGCCTTCCGGCGGTTCGAGACCACCCGCAAGGCACGCACCTCCGAGGTCCAGTTGACCTCGCGCAAGAACAACTGGCTCAAGGACCGTACGGACGTCGACTGGGTCTACGGCTACAACGCGTGGACCGCTCCGCTGGCGGCCTGACCGGCGGCGACGGCGGGCCGCGGGTGGCTCGGTGAGCGGGAAAACCAGTTGCCGGGCGAGGGTCCGCACCACGACCGTGGAGTCCGATGAGTGACAAAGGGCAGCGGGAATCCGAGGACCGGACGGCGGCGCCGGTGGCACCGCACGTCGACGCGGCGCTGGTACGGCGGCTGATCGCCGAGCAGTTCCCCCGGTGGTCCGATCTCCCGGTCGCCCCGGTCGAGTTCGGCGGCTGGGACAACCGCACCTTCCACCTCGGTGCCGCCATGACGGTGCGGCTGCCCAGCGGCGAGGGGTACGCCGCGCAGGTCGCCAAGGAGCAGCGCTGGCTTCCGGTGCTCGCGCCCCACCTGCCGTTCCCCGTCCCGGCGCCGCTGGCCGAGGGCGCCCCGGCCGAGGGCTATCCCTTCAACTGGTCCGTCTACCGCTGGATCGACGGTGACAACGCGGAGGTCGGGCGCATCGACGACCTGACCGGGTTCGCCACGGACCTCGCCGCCTTCCTGGCCGCCCTGCAGCGCGTCGACCCGGCCGGCGGACCGGCGGCGGGCCCGCACAGCGCCTTCCGCGGCTCACCGCTGGAGACCTACGACGCCGAGACCCGGCGGGCGATCGAGGTGCTGGGCGACCGGATCCCCGGCGGGAGGGCGACGGCCGTGTGGGAGACGGCGCTCGACGCCGCCTTCGAAGGCCCGCCGGTCTGGTTCCACGGCGACGTCGCCGTCGGCAACCTGCTGGTCCGGGACGGCCGGCTGTCCGCCGTCATCGACTTCGGCTGCTCGGGGGTCGGCGATCCCGCCTGCGACGTGACGATCGCCTGGACCCTGCTGTCGGGTGAGAGCCGGCAGGCGTTCCGCTCCACGCTCGGCGTCGACCAGGCCACCTGGGCCAGGGGACGCGGCTGGACCCTGTGGAAGGCGCTCATCACCCTCGCCGGAGCCATCGACACCGATCCCGCCCGCGCGGCCTGGGCCCGGCGCACGCTGGAGCGCTGCCTGGCGGAGTACGAGCGATCGACCCCGTCGGCTCTTTGATCCGTACAGCCTGACCCCTCGCGACGCGGCCCTCAAGCCGTGGGCGCGGCCCTTACGCGCGACCACCCCTCAACGGTAGAATGGTATTACATTAAGCCAGGCTGAGAGGTGTGCCTTCGATGGTAAGCAAAGACCAGCGCCGGTCACGGGGGCGGCGATGAGTGGGACACTCGTCGTCGGCGCGAGCCAGGCCGGTCTCCAACTGGCCGTCTCGTTGCGGCAGTTGGGGGACACCTCACCGATCACCCTGGTGGGTGAGGAGGCGCACCCGCCCTATCAGCGGCCTCCGCTGTCCAAGGAGTTCCTCTCCGGTGAGGTGGACACCCCGTCGCTGGCCTTCCGGGCGCCCGGCTACTACGCCGACGCCGGGATAGAGCTGGTCTGCGGCGAGCGGGTGACGGAAGTGACACTGTCCGCCCCGGGCCGGTCAGGAGCCGGGACCGCGGTGACGGCGAACGGACGGGTCCTGCCCTTCGAACGGCTGGCGCTCACCGTCGGGGCCGGCCCCAGAAGGCTCACACTGCCGGGTTCCGACCTGGACGGGATCTGCTACCTGCGGGACCACGACGACGCGGCCGACCTGCGCTCCCGGCTGACGGACGCCTCCCGGGTCGTGGTGATCGGCGGTGGCTTCATCGGCCTTGAGGCGGCCGCGGTGGCCCGCAAGTCCGGCAAGGCCGTCACCGTGGTCGAGGCGGCCGAGCGGCTGATCGCCCGCGCGGTGGCGCCGGTGGTCTCGGAGTTCTACCGCCAGGCCCACACCCGTCGCGGCACCGAGGTGCTGCTGTCGGCCGGGGTCACCGGATTCGACGGGGTGGACGGCCGGGTCGCCCAGGTGCTGCTGGCCGACGGCAGCCGTCTGCCCGCCGACCTGGTGCTGGTGGGCGTCGGGGTGGTGCCGCGGACCGAACTGGCCGAACAACTCGGCCTGGAGTGCGACGGCGGGATCGTGGTGGACGCCTACGCCCGCACCAGCAACCCGGCCGTGTGCGCCGCGGGCGACTGCACCGTGCAGCCGCATCCGCTGACCGGCGCCGGCCGGGTGCGGCTGGAGTCGGTGCAGAACGCCGTGACCCAGGCCCAGGTGGCCGCCGCCTCCCTGCTCGGGAACCCGCGGGACAGCAAGGCGGTGCCGTGGTTCTGGTCCCACCAGGGCGACCTGCGGTTGCAGATCGCCGGGCTGGCCGCCGGTTACGACGAGCACGTGGTGCGCGGTGACCCGGCGGCTGAGCGGTTCTCCGTTCTGTACTACCGGCAGGGCCGGCTCCTGGCCGTCGACGCCGTCAACAGCCCGGCCGACTACATGGCGGTGCGCAAGGCCCTCTCGCAGGGCGCGACCATCGCCGCGCGGGGGGCGGGCGACGCCGCGGTGCCGTTGAAGAACCAGATCGTCGCCGCCGACGACGACGGCGAGGCGCGGACGGCCTGAGCGGACCCCGGAAAGCGACCGGCCCCGGCAGGAACGATCCTGCCGGGGCCGGTGGCGTACCCACGGGAGTCAGATGACGGCGGACTCCAGCGACTCGGGGGCGAACAGTTCCTCGGGGGTCCACAACCGCTGCGACAGTCCCTGCTCGTGGTGGTAGCGCAGGAAGGTGGCCAGCGTCTCGCGGTTGCCCTGCATCCCGTACGACCAGTAGTCGTCGCCGAGCAGTTCCTGCGCCTCCTCGAAGTGCTGGTTCTGCCAGGGCAGCATGAACCGCAGGGCGGAGGAGTCGTGGAAGTTCGCGAACGCCTCCCGCTTGGCGGCCAGCAGCGCCTTGTAGAGCGACTGCGCGACCCAGGGGCTGCTCTCGTAGACGTCCCGGCGCACCACGACCACATGCATGATCGGGAAGATGCCGGTCGCCCGGAAGTACTCCTTCTCGCTGGCCACCACGTCGGGGAAGACCCGCCGCACCCGCGGGTCCCTGGCGATGTAGGGAGAGGGGATGCGCGGGCTGCAGATCGCGTCGATCTCACCCTCGGCCAGCATCCCGGACAGCGTGCGGTCCGCCGGGATCCGGCTGATGCGGACCGAGTCCGGCAGGGCGACGCTGGCCTTCTCGATCCGCCCGGTGCTCTCCTGGCCGCCGGTGACGTAGCTGACCGAGTCGAAGGGCACGTCGTGCCGGTCGGACAGGATGCCACGCATCCACACGCACGCGGTCAGCTGGTACTCCGGGGAGCCGATCACCTTGCCGCGCAGGTCCTCCGGCGAGGAGATGCCCGAGTCGGCGTGGCAGAACAGCGACCCGTGCCGGAACATCCGGGAGGTGAAGACCGGCAGCGCCACGAAGGGCGACGGGTCGGCCCGCAGCGACAGGACGTACGAGGACAGCGACAGCTCCGCCACCTCGAACTCCTGGTGCCGCATCATCCGGAAGAACGTCTCCTCGGCGGACAGCCGCAGATACGTCAGCTCGATCCCGTCGGGGCGGATCGTGCCCTCCGCCAGCGCCCTGGTGCGGTCGTAGTCGCCGCAGGCGAACGTCAGTCGCAGTCGGGACATCTTCCTACCTGCCTTCCGCGGTCAGCCGGGCGTCGAGGCGGGGATAGACCCGGCGGGCGTTCCCCTCGAAGACCTTGTGCCGGTCCTCGTCCGTCAGACCGGCCGCGGTCGACGTAGCGCTTGGTGTCGTCCCACGCGATGCCGGTGTCGGGGTCCGCGCCGCGTACCGCGCCGAGCATCTCGGAGGCGAACAGGATGTTGTCGGCGTCGACGACCTCGTGCAGCAGGTCGATGCCCGGCTGGTGGTAGACGCAGGTGTCGAAGAAGACGTTCTTCATGACGTGTTCTGCCGGGTCGGGGCGGCCCAGCCGGACGGCGAGGCCCCGGTAGCGGCCCCAGTGGTAGGGCACCGCTCCCCCACCGTGCGGGATGACGAACCGCAGGGTGGGGAACCGGGCGAACAGGTCGCCCTCGACCAGCTGCATGAACACCGAGGTGTCGGCGTTGAGGTAGTGCGCGCCGAGGGCGTGGAAGTTGGGGTTGCAGGACGCCGAGACGTGGATCATCGCGGGGACGTCCAGCTCCGTCATCGCCTCGTACAGCGGGAACCAGTACTCGTCGGTGAGCGGCTTGGAGGTCCAGTGGCCGCCCGAGGGGTCGGGGTTGAGGTTGCACCCGACGAAGCCCAGCGTCTCCACGCACCGGCGCAGTTCGGCCACCGCGTCGTCCAGCGGGCCGCCGGGGGTCTGCGGCAGCTGGCAGACGGCGGCGAAGTGCCGCGGGAACAAGCCGACCACGCGGTGCACGAGGTCGTTGGCAGCGCTCGCCCAGGCGCGGGCGGTCCGCGGGTCGGGCACGTGGTGCTCCATGCCGGACGCCTTGGGCGAGAAGAGCATCAGGTCGCCGCCGCGCTCCCGCAGCAGTCTCAGCTGGTTGTCGGCTCGACGCTCGCGCGGATCGCGTCGTCGCTGATGGCGGCGGGCACGGGGACGGGCAGCGAGCCGTCCACCAGCCGGGCGAGCTGCGCGTCACGGAACGTCTGGTGCTGCGGCGGGGTGGTGGTGTAGTGACCGTGGCAATCGATGATCATGCTGGGTGGTCCTCGCTCCTGGGGGTGCTCACTCGCCCGGCGGCTGGTCGACGTAGGTCAGCCCCTTGCGCGGCGAGCCGCTCGCGCATGGAGTTGACGTCGAGGCCGAGCTCGCCGCGCGCGTAGCGCTCGCGGGTCACCGCCTCCTTCTCCTCCCGGGCCCGGGAGGCCTCCAGCACCTGCGCGGCGTCCCGCCGCGGTACGACCACCACACCGTCGTCGTCGGCGACGATGACGTCGCCCGGCTCGACCGAGCTGGCCGGCGCAGACCAGCGGGACGTTGACGTCGCCGAGGGTCTCCTTCACGGTCCCGAAGGCGCAGACGTGCCGCGCCCACACCGGGAACCCGATGCGCTGGCAGCTCCGCGACGTCCCGGCAGCCGGCGTCGATGACCAGCCCGCGTACCCCGTGGGCGGCGGCCGAGGTGGCGAGCAGCTCGCCGAAGTAGCCGGCCTCCGAGGGCGAGGTGGGGGCGACCACGAGGATGTCGCCCTCCTGGCACTGCTCCACCGCGACGTGGATCATCCAGTTGTCGCCCGGCGGAACGCTGACCGTCACCGCGGTGCCGGCGATGTGCGCGCCCGGGGTAGACCGGGCGCAGGGCGGGCGCGAGCAGCCCGGTGCGGCCCTGGGCCTCGTGGACGGTGGCGACGCCGTACTGCGCCGAGGGCGTCGACCACCGCCCGGTCGGCGCGGCGGGGATTGCGGACGACGATGGCTCATGCCGACTCCCCCCAGGGGAGCAGGGAGACGTGGACGACGTCCTTGGCGCCTTCGCCGCCGACGGCCCGGATCGCCCGGTCGACGTCCGTCAGACCGAAGCGTGTGGGTGGCCAGCAGCTCCAGCGGGAAGCGTCCGGACGCGAGCTGTTCGAGGGCGAGCTCGCAGGCGCGGTAGCTGTGTCCGCGGGCGCTCTTGATGCGTGATCGCCTTCTCGGTGACCTTCTTGACCGGGAAGTCGGGGAAGGCGGCCAGCTCGCCCTGGATCACCAGCGTGCCCTCGCGGCGCTTGAGCGCGTCGATGCCGAGCAGGACCGGGGCGGTGCCGGCGCCCGCGGTGCAGTCGAGCACGACGTCGACGCCCCGGCCGCCGGTGATCTCCAGGATCCGGCTCGAGCGGGTCCTCCTGCCGGACGTCGATGACGTCGTCGGCGCCGAGTTCCTTGGCCAGGTCGAGCCGCGCGGCGTCCTGGGTGGTGCCGGTGACGATGATCAGCGAGGCGCCGGCCTGCTTGCAGGCGACGACCTGGGAGAGCCCCTGCTGCCCCGGCCCCTGGATGAGCACGGTCGAGTCGTAGCCGACGCCCGCCGTCGACCAGCGCCCACTCGATGCCGTTGGACAGCGGGGTGACCAGGCCGGCCAGCTCGGCGGAGACGCCGTCCGGGCACGCGGTGCAGCACCGAGTTCCACGGCAGGTACATGTACTGCGCGAAGCCGCCCCACAGGTGGTAGGGGTTGTCCGCCGAGGTGTAGCCGTAGCGGCGGGCGTCGGGGTTGGTGCGCCAGTCGGTCGGCCTCGCAGTGCCGGTACTCGCCCTGCGTGGCACCAGTCGCAGCTGGAAGCAGCCGACGTAGTGCTCGACGAAGACGCGGTCGCCCTCGCGCGAGGCCCTTGCCGCTCGGTGAACGTGCGCCCGGCCTTGGCGATCACGCCGACGTTCTCGTGGCCCATGATCACCGGGTCGGCGAACGGCGGCTTGGCGTACATCTTCACGTCGGTGCCGCAGATCCCGGCGACCTCGACCTTGAGCAGGGCGCCGTCGTCGGGTATGTCCGGCATCGGGAACTCGCGCAGCTCCGTCGTGCCCGGGCGCGGTCCTGACCGCTGCCAGCACCTGCTCTGCCATGAGCGACTGCTCGTCCTCGCGGCTGTCCGGTGGCTCACCATGCTCCATGGACTTATGGCTGACCATGGTACCTTCTGACGTCAGGCCGGTCCGATGCGCGCTGCCGACCGGCGTCCGCCACGCTACCAGGGAGTCGAGCAGACGACATGGCCGAACCTCAGCTCAGGACCGTGACCCGCACCCAGGGCAACAACCGCGGCGCTCAAGGACGGGAGGTCGACACCGCACGGCTACCGTCTCGACGTTCGAGGAGGTGCCGGTCCTCGTCCACGCCTTCCGCCGGATGGTGCGCGGGCTCGAATTCGACGTCACCGAGATGGCGCTGACCACCTACCTGGTGGCCAAGGCGCACGGCGAGCGCGTTCACCGCGCTGCCGGTGTTCCTGGTCCGCGGCTTCCACCACGGCGCGATCCTGGTCGACCGCGGCGTCCGGCATCCGCGATCCCAAGGAGCTGGAGGGCCGCCGGGTCGGCGTGAACCGCGGCTACACGGTCACCACCGGCGTGTGGGCCCGCGCGGCATCCTGGGCGACGAGTACGGCGTCGACCTCGACCGGGTGACCTGGGTGCTGTCCGGCGACGAGCACGTCGCGGAGTACGTGCCGCCGGCCAACGTGGTGCCGATGCCGGCCGGCGACCTCGCTGGCCGAGATGCTGGCCGCCGGTGAACTCGCCGCGGTGATCGGGGCGGACCCCGGACCGCCCGGACTTCACCCCGCTGATCCCGGACGCGGACGAGGCGGGCTACCGCGCGCTGCGCGAGCGCGGGCATGTACCCGATCAACCACCTCGTCGTGGTCAAGGACGAGTTGCTCGCCGCCCACCCCGACCTGGCGGCGGCGCTGTTCGGCGCGTTCGCCGAGCCGAAGAGCCGCTACGTCGGCCGGCTGCGCGACGGCATCGCACGAGCCCGACCCCGACCGACCGGATGTACGCGCGGGTCATGGAGATCACCGGCGCCGACCCGCTGCCGTACGGCATCGAGCCCAACCGGGCGATGCTGGAGGAGCTCATCCGGCACGCGGTCGACCAGCGGATCCTTCGAGCGGGCGCTCCCGCTCGACGAGCTCTTCGCGCGCGGGCACCCGCGACCTGACGGCCTGACCGGCGGGACCGGACCGCGATCCCCGAGGAGGGTACCATGCGCATCGCCATCGCCGCCGACCACAACGGCGTCGCGCTCAAGACCCGGCTGACCGCGCGGCTGACCGCCGCACGGCCACGACGTCGACGACCGCGGCGCCCACGACGGCGACGCAGGTGGTCGACTACCCGCCGCTGTGCGCCGACGTCTGCCGGCAGGTCGTCGACGGCGACGGCCGACCGCGGCATCGTGGTCGGCGGCAGCGGCCCGGGCGAGACAGATCGCGTGCAACAAGATCCGCGGCGTGCGGGCCGGGCTGTGCCACGACCTGTTCACCACGCGAGATCTCCCGCGCGCAACAACGACGCCAACGTCCTGGTCCTCGGCGCCAAGGTCGTCGCCGCCGGAACTGGCCGAGCAGATCGTCGGCGTCTGGCTGGCGACCCCGTTCAAGGGCGGCGTCCACCAGGGCGGCTGGACCAGATCGCCGCGCTGGAACGGGGCGAGTGGCCGGTCTGACCGGCCCCCGCCCCTTCATCACGCGTGGTTACCGCACCCCGTTCAGGAACTCCAGCACTCTGGCCGGGGCGGTCGTCGCGGTCTGCTCGGCCACCGGCACGTCCCAGTACTCGGCCGCCGGCAGGCACTCCTGCAGGTAGCGGGCGGCCGACGTGCGCGTGCGACGCGTCCTGGCCGGGCACGATCAGCGCGGGGACGTCGAGCCGCAGCAGGTCCTCCGGCTCCGGGCCGGGCACGGTGTCGCGGTCGAACAGCAGCCGGGCCATCCCGTCGACCAGCGTCAGGTAGCGGTCCCGGTCGGTGTCCGCGTAGCGTCCGGCGAACGCCGGGTCGCCGGCGGATCACGCTCACCCAGGGGCCCGACCCGCGGGTCGGCGGTGAAACCCTGCTCGGACGATCCTCGGCCAGGGCGACGACCCGCGGTCGGCCCGTACTCGTCGCACGAACGCCAGGTGCCGCGCGAACCGGGCGTGCTGCGTCATCCGGTACTTCGCGCCGCCGGCCGGCGAGTACAGCACCATGCTCGCGACCCGTTCGGGATGCGCCACCGCGAAGGCGGCGACGGTCGAGCAGCCGACGCAGCCGCCCATCAGGTGGGCCCGCTCGATGCCCAGGTGGTCGAGCAGCCCCTTGCCCTGGGCGACGTAGTCGGCCCAGGAGATCCGCTCGACCCGGCCGCCGGACTGCGCCCGACTCGCGCCGGTCGAAGATGATGCAGGTGTAGCTCGGCGGCGAGCTGGTCCAGCAGGCCCGAGCCGCCGGTAGATGCCGACCGTACGTCCAGTTCTTCGAGCGTCGAGTCGAAGCCGCCGGGCGAGAACATCAGCAGCGGCGGCCCGGAGCCGGCCACCTCGTAGCGCGTGGCGATGCCGTCGACGACGGTGGTGGGCATGGGGTTCTTCCTTCGGGCGGATCGAGGACTACGGAGTGACCGGCGGAACCGGGATGCCGCCGGCCGATCTGGCGGGCGGCGCGGACGTCCTCGGCGTACGCCGTGATCGCGTCGAGGGTGATCTGGGCGACGTTCGCGTAGGTGTCCGGCGGGTTGTCGATGGCCGAGGCGGCGTAGCCGATGGCGGCGTGCGCCATGCGCATCCGGCCGTCGAGCCAGGGACCGCCGCCGAAGCCGCCGAGCACCGGGATGGAGACCGCCTCGGCCACCGCGGCGCCCGACCACCGGACCGGAGTTGGTGAAGTCGAGCAGCGCCGCGCCGGCCTCCTCCAGCCGCTTGGCCTCGGCCACCAGCGCGTCCGGCATCTCCACCGGGCACCTGCGTCGCCGGCCGACGGGCATCGCCTCGTAGCTCGACGCCGTAGCCGCAGCGCGGTCTGCGGGGTGATGCCGAACTGGGCGAAGACCGGGATGCCGGCCCGGGTGACGGCGGTGACCGCGTCGGGGAAGTCGGCGGCGCCGTCGAGCTTGACCAGGTCGACGCCGGCCTCCTTGACGAGCCGGATCGCCGCCCGCACCGCGCTGTCGGTGCCCTCCTGCAACGGGCCGAACGGGAAGTCCACGCTGACCAGCGCCCGGCTCACCCCGCGGCGGACCGCCTGGGCGACGACGAGCATCTGGTCCATCGTGACCTCGAACGGGTTCGCGCTGGCCCCAGAGGTTGATGCCGACGGTGTCGCCGACGGAGACGATGTCCACGCCGGCCCGGTCGACGATGCGGGCGATCTGGTAGTCCCAGGCCACCACGCCGACGATCTTGCGCCCGTCGTCGCTTCATCCGCTGGAGGGCGCCGAGGCTGATCTTCTCGGCCATCCCGCCCTCAACTCCCCTCGTCATCGGCGGTCAGACCCGCAGGGCCGTGAGCAGTTCGAACACGTCGCTCTCGTCGGCGGACAGCAGCAGCACCCGGGCGTGCGGCCGCAGCGCGGCGACGGCGTCCTCTGCCTCGAAGCCGTCGCCGAGCACCAGTCCGGCCGTCATGATGCCCGCGCGCGTGCAGGCCCGGCCGATCGCGGCGGCCGCAGGCGTCGCCCGGCGTCCTCGGTCGCGATGACCACCACGACGTCGGTGTCCGTCAGCACCTCGCCCGAGCAGCGACCGGTGAGCCGTCGAGGTCGCGCAGCACCGCGGACTCGTCGGGCGTGCCGGTGCCCGCCACGCCCGCGCAGGTGTAGAACCTGGCGTTGGCCCACAGCCGGCCGGCGGCCCGCCGGGTGACCGCCTCGGCCGCGCCGTCCAGCGCGATGACGCGGGCGGCCCTGGCCGGGGCGATCGGGCACGGTGATCCGGTACCGCGCCTCGCCGCGGTGGTCGCCCGGGCGCAGCTCGCTCGGAGCAGCGTCGGCCGACGCGGCATGCTCAGACCGACGCTGCGGGACGCCGGGGGTGGCCGTGACCGCGTCGCGGCAGGAGTCGAGGAACGACTCGGTCCTGCGGCAGCACGACCGCGGCCGACCGGACCCTGTGGTGCGCCGGGTCCACGCCGGGCGGCGTCACGCCCTCGTCCCGCAGCGCCGACCGCGGCCTTGCCGCAGCTTCGGCGGGCCTTGATGATGCCGCTGTCGGCGGACACCAGGCGCTCCTTGGTGCGGTCCACGATCGGGCCCATGCTCTCCTGCAGCGACGCGTCCTGCATGGCGATGCCCTTGACGCCGGAGTAGGTGTCGCCGCGCTTCTGCGCCTCGCGGTCCATCAGGTAGTCGTTGTCCTTGTTCGGCAGCGGCCGGTAGGTGCCGGGGACGTACTCGTTGTGCACGCCGTGGCCGTCCTTCATGGCCTGGCAGCTCGGCGTCGGTCAGCGGCGCGGACCGGGTGGTAGTCGAAGGTGAACGCCCAGCAGTTCTCGTCGTCGATCGGGCACCCAGAAGTGGCCGTGGATCGGGTGGTCGCCGCGCGGCGGCACCATGGTGAAGTTCGGCATCACCCACGGCGTGATCCGCCAGTAGTAGCTGCCCTCCTCGGCGTTGCGGCGGGCGCCGACGAACAGCCCGCCCTCGGACGTCGGCGACCTCGAAGAACGGCTTGCGTGTCGTTCAGGTTGTACTCGTTGCCCTTGGCGCCCTTGAACAGCGGGTCGGTCTTCAGGCCGCCGGAGTGCAGGCAGGACACGTGGCTGGAGTCGATGCCGCCCTCGAGCGCCTGCAGCCAGTTGCACTCCTGCCAGCGCTTGGAGGTGTAGGTCTGCTCCGGCGGGCACCTGCGCGAACTCGAACTCCGGCAGGGCAGGCTGCGTGGCCGGGTCGCCCATGTAGGTCCACAGCACGTCGCCGATCTTGACCAGCGGGTACGCGGTGAGCTTGACGTTCTGCGCAGAAGCTGCTGTTGTCCGGCTCCGAGGGCACCTCGACGCACTGGCCGGTGACGTCGTACTTCCAGCCGTGGTACGGGCAGCGCAGGCCGGACTCCTCGTTGCGGCCGAACCACAGCGAGGCGCCGCGGTGCGCGCAGAACTCGTCGATCAGGCCGTAGCGGCCCTCGCTGTCCCGGAAGGCGAGCAGGCGCTCCGACAGCAGCTTCACCCGCACCGGCGGAGCAGTCGTTCTCCGGCAGCTCCTCGGCCAGCAGGGCCGGCATCCAGTACTGCCGGAACAGGTCGCCCATCGGCGTGTCCCGGGCCCGGTCTGCGTCAGGAGCTCGTTGATGTCTTGTCGAAGCACAGCCTTACCTTTCAGGTGCTGACCCGTCACCGGGGTGAGGACGTAGGTATGTTTCGCGGTGGCCGCGGGCGGGCTCGCCGCTCAGGGCTGTTCGGGCGGGATGTCGACCGTCAGGCCGTCGAGTTCGTCGGTCATGCGGATCTGGCACGCGAGACGGCTGCCGCTGCGGCGCTCGGAGACGGCCATGTCGAGCAGGTCCTCCTCCATGTCGCCGGGCGGGCCGACCAGGCCCTCGAACTCCTGCCGCACCCACACGTGGCAGGTGGCGCAGGAGACGTTGCCGCCGCACTCCGCGACGATCCCGGTGACGCCGTTCCTGACCGCGGCCGCCATGACCGAGTCACCGACCGTCGCGTCGACCACGGCTTGGGGACCGGCACTGCCGATGTAGATCACTTTGGGCAAGGTCCCTCAAGTCCTCTCGCATTGATGGCACCCGAAGGGACGGACGCGGGAAGCGCCAAAAGGGCTGGCTAACGCACTCCGTCCTTGGTCATTCCATTAGACCTGATAGCGCGCAACCAAGCAAGCGGCGAGTTGACCGCGTGACAGGTGGTGCACAATCGGCCGCATGCGGACGCTGATCCTTCTGCGCCACGGCGAGAGCGAGTGGAACGCGAAGAACCTGTTCACCGGGTGGGTCGACGTCGGTCTCACACCCTTCGGCGAGGACCAGGCCCGAGATGCCGGCCGGCTGCTGCGCGAGGCGGGACTGGCGCCGGACGCCGCCCACACCTCGGCGCTGACCCGCGCGGTGCGCACCGGTTCGCTGGCATTGGAGGCGGCCGGACGGGCGGGGGTTCCGGCCGCCGCGCACTGGCGGCTCAACGAGCGGCACTACGGCGCGCTCCAGGGCCGGGACAAGAAGGAGATCCTGCGCCTCTACGGCGAGGAGCGCTTCCGGTTGTGGCGCCGCTCCTACGACATACCACCGCCGCCGATCGAGCCGGACAGCCCGTGGCGAGTGCCGCACGACGCCCGGTACGCCGGGCCGGATCCGGCCATGGCGCCGCGCACCGAGTCGCTCGCCGACGTCGCGGAACGGCTGCTGCCCCACTGGCACGAGGCCGTCGCCCCTGACCTGCGCACCGGGCGGACCGTCCTGGTCGTGGGGCACAGCAACTCGCTGCGCGCACTCGCCGCCCACCTCGACCGGCTGAGCCGCGAGGAGGTCATGGCACTGAACATCCCCACCGGCCTGCCGCTGGTCTACGAGCTGGACGCCACGCTGGATCCGGTGACCCGCGGTGGGCGCTATCTCGACCCGGAGGCGGCCTCGGTGGCCGCCGAGGCGGTGGCCAACCAGGGGCGGTGACCGTCCGGGGGCGTCCCGACACACGATTGACACACGCGAGTTTTCGGACTTACGGTCATACCAATAGAGCCGGTCCGCGGATCCTCAAGCCTCATTTTGGGTAGATCGTCACCGCCCGGCCGACCAGGAAGGGTCTGCATGGCCAGCGACGCGATCGTCAACGACACCCTCGCGGCGAAGTTCGCCACCGAGAAGGACTCCCCCTACACCCGCTGGGTGGCGGACGAGGGGCTGGACATCATCGCCGCCCACTACGTCCCCGACCTGCGGACGGTGGAGCTCAAGCCGTGGGAGCGGCGCGGCGGACGCGGTGTGTTCATCAACCACGAAGCCACCCGCACGTCGAACGACTGCTACGTATGCGAGATCCCGGCGGGCGGCAAGCTGGCGCCGCAGCGGCAGTTGTTCGAGGAGATGATCCTGGTCCTGGACGGCCAGGGTTCGACGAAGGTGTGGAACGACTCGGGCGCCGAGGTCACCTTCGAGTGGCAGGCCGGCTCGCTCTTCGCCATTCCGCTCAACGCCCACCACCAGCACTTCAACGGTTCGGGTCTCAAGACCGCGCGGTTCGTCTCCTCGACCAACATGCCGCCGGTCATCAACCTCTACGACGACGCCGACTTCGTGTTCGGCACCGCGAAGGACTTCCCGAACCGCTTCAACGGCGAGCCGGACTACTTCTCCCCGCGAGGTGAGCAGAAGGGTCTGCTGCTGGACACCAATTTCGTCGCCGACGCGGTCAACCTGCCGCTGATCGAGGCCAAGGAGCGCGGCGCGGGCGGCGGGCACATCCGCTTCGCGATGGCCAAGGGCTCGATGAACAGCCACATCTCGCAGTTCCCCACCGCCACGTACAAGAAGGGGCACCGGCACGGCCCGGGCGCCCACGTGATCATCCTGTCCGGCGAGGGCTACAGCCTGATGTGGCCGGAGGGCGAGGAGCCGCGGCGCTACGAGTGGAGCCCGGGCACGCTGATCGTCCCGCCGAACATGTGGTTCCACCAGCACTTCAACACCGGCACCGAGCCGAGCCGCTACCTCGCCTTCAAGCACGAGGTGGTCTCGGTGCGCAACGCGCAGGGCGTGCCGAAGGCGTGGATCAGCCAGCGCATCGGCGGCGACCAGATCGACTACGCCGACGAGTCCACCTACGTCCGAGAGACATTCCGTGAGGCGCTGGCCAAGCACGGCATGGAGCCGCGGATGAACGAGGTGTACGAGGCGGAACTGCCCACCCTGGCGCCCAAGCCGGACCCGTCCGTTCAGGCCTGAGGCCTGCATCCCGACACGTGCGGTCCGCGTCCCCCCGCGGACCGCACGTCCTCATGAGGAGCGAGACCGTGAGCCACGCCGGTGCGCACAGCGCTGACCACGAGCACCACCACGGTGAGCAGGGACGCACGGTCTACTCGGCGTACTCCCCCGACCACGACCACGCGCACGACGACGAGGCGCTGAGCCCGCTGGAGGACAACCCGATCTGGCAGCAGGACAACGTCACGCTGCACAGCGTCGGGATGGACATCGGCTCCTCCGGCACCCAGGTGGTCTTCTCCCGGCTGCGGCTGCGCCGGATCGGCGAGGACCTGACGACCCGCTACATCGTGGTGCGCCGGGAGACCTTGTACCGCTCCCCGGTCGAGCTGACGCCGTACGCGAGCGCCGAGCACATCGACGCCGAGGCGCTCGGCTCGATCATCGACCGGGCCTACAACGACGCGGGGGTCGACCCGGCCGGCGTGGACACCGGGGTGGTCATCCTCACCGGTGAGGCGCTGCGCCGCCGCAACGCCGAGGCGATCGCGGGCGTGCTGGCCGAGCGCGGCGGTGAACTGGTCAACGCGACGGCCGGGCACCACATGGAGGCCATGCTGGCCGCCTACGGTTCCGGCGCGGCGAAGACCTCGCACGACAGGGGTCTGCGCATCCTCAACATCGACATCGGCGGTGGGACGACCAAGCTCGCGGTGGTGGACGGCGGCCGGGTGGTCAGCACCGCGGCGGTGCACATCGGCGGCCGGTTGCAGGTCGTCGACGAGCGGGGCCGCATCGTACGGCTCGACCCGGCGGGCCGGGCACTGGCCGCCCGGGCCGGCCACACCTGGGAGCTGGGCGAGATCGTGCGGGCCGAGGAGTCGGAGCGGGTCGCCGAGTCGATGGCGGACGCGCTGATCGCGGCGGTCACCGCCGATCCGCCGCCGGCCGACATCGCGGAGCTGTACCTGACCGAACCGCTCGTCCCGGGCGGCCCGATCGACGCGGTGATGTTCTCCGGCGGGGTCGCCGAGTACGTCTACGACCGGGAGACCAGGCGGTTCGGCGACCTCGGGGAGCCGCTCGGCCGGGCGCTGCGCCAGCGGTTGGCGGGCGGCGCGCTGCCCTATCCGCTGCTGCCGGCCGGGGAGTGCATCCGGGCCACCGCGCTGGGCGCCTCGGAGTACAGCGTGCAGCTGAGCGGCAACACCGGCTGTGTCTCCGACCCCGACGCCCTGCTGCCGCGCCGCAACCTCCAGGTGGTACGGCCGGACTACGAGCTGGGCGAGACCATCGACGCGGACGCGGTGGCGGACGCGGTGCGCCGCCATCTGGTCGCTCTGGACGCCGCGGGCGGCGACGCGGACGTGGCGCTGGCGATGACGTGGAGCGGACCGCCCAGCTACGAGCGGATCCTGCCTTTCGCGCACGGTCTGCGGGACGGCCTCACGGAGCGCACCGCGAAGGGCCTGCCCCTGTACGTGATGCTCGACGGGGACGTGGCCATGACGCTGGGCAGGCTGCTGCGCGAGGAACTCGGGGTCACCAACGCCATGCTGGTGATCGACGGGCTGAGCCTGCGGGACTTCGACTACATCGACATCGGCCGGGTGCGCTTCCCGTCGAACACGGTGCCCGTCACGATCAAGTCGCTGGTCTTCAGCCAGGACCCCCGGTACGACCAGGTGAGCGGGTGACGGGGGCGCCGGTCGCGGCGCCCCCGTCACCCGGTGGCCTCAGTCGTTGTCCGGCAGCCCCACGTCGGCGCCGCGGTGCTCCGCGACGCGGGTGGCGGTGCGCTGGACGTGGGTGGTCATGATGGCGACGGCCCGCTCCACGTCCCGCCGCTCGACCGCCTCGACGAACTGGAAGTGCTCCTGGGCGCCGAGATGACCCATCAGCGGCGCCGCGACCCGGGCCTGCTGGAGTGACATCAGCAGCGGGCCGTGGAAGCTCTGCACCAGCATCTCGACCGCCGGGTTGTGGGTCGAGGAGGCGACCCGCACATGGAAGGCGGCCGACATCGCCATCGTGTAGGAGCCGCTCTCCAGCGCGCGCAGGCCCTGTTCCACGATGGCCCGCAGGTCGGCGATGTCCTCCTCGGTGGCGCGCTCCACGACCAGCGGGACGATGCCGAGCTCGACCACCATCCGCGCCTCGGTGACCTCGCTCGCGGTCATCCGGGTCAGGGTGATCAGATCGGCCAGGCTCTCGCCGACGCGCTCGCTCGACGGCTTGGTGACGAACGCGCCGCCCCGGGCGCCGACCCGGATCTCCAGCAGACCGCCGGCCTCCAGCACCCGCAGCGCCTCACGGACCGTCACCCTGCTGACGCCGAACCGCTCGCACAGGTTGCGCTCGCTGGGCAGCCGGTCGCCGGGGAGGAGTTTGCCCTCCCTGATCAGCAGCCGGATCTGCTCCACGATGACCTCGGAGACCCGCCCCACGCTGACCGGCCCGAACAGGTCAGCCGTGCTCCTGCCGCCCGGCATCCCGTCCGATACGCCTGCTGACATGCCGCGGCCCTCCTCGATCTCGTTGCCCGCTGTAACCGCTTTTCGTTGCATTCTACCAGCAACGGCATTATGGTCTAACCAATACCCTCGGTAGCCGGATCGGACCAAGAAGGGAGCCGATCTTAACAGCCAACACCGGGTAACGGCCCGGAAAACGAAGCGATCCGCACCCCCGTGTGCGGATCGCAGGTCACGATGTGAAACCGGAAGGGAACCGGTCCCCTCAGGACCCGTTCGCCGCCGCACCGTACTCCGGCGCGTCCTCGAAGTAGTGGACGTTGTCGTAGCCGAGGTGCTTGAAGAGCCGGTTCTGCGCGGACAGCAGACGCAGCGGCGTCCCGTCGGCGGCGTAGTGCACCGCCACGGTGTTCTGCGGCACGTACAGCGTGTCGCCCTTCTTCACCTCGTGCCGGGTGGGCTCCTTGGCGATGCGGGCGTAGTACTTCTCCGCGATCTCCTCCTGGACCTCCCAGTGCAGGGAGTAGCCCTCGCCGTCGAGCACGTAGAGGACCTCGTCCGCCATCTTCCAGTGCTTGCCGGAGCGGCTGCCCGCGGGGATGTCCAGTTCGAAGACGTCGACGCCGAACTGCCGCAGGTCGGTGCGGTCCGGGTGGTTGAGTACCCGGACCCTGCCCATCGGGGTGGTCTCCCAGACGGTGTCCTCGGGCGTGACGACCTTCTTGCGGTCCAGGACTCCGGGGGTCCAGATGTTCGCCCAGTCCACCCGGTCGCCGAACTCCTCGGGCCGGTCGATGGGACCGCTGCGCCCCTGCTGGATCAGGCCCATGAACATCCAGGTGCTCTTGGCCTTCATGACGAGGGCGACGGCCTTCTCGTCGTAGGGGTTGAAGTGCCGGTGCACCGAGTCGGTGTGCACGAAGGCCAGGTCGCCGGCCTTCCAGTCGTACCTGATGTCGTCGTGGATCTCGTAGCCCGCGCCTTCGAGGATGTAGAAGGCGGCCTCGTTCTGGTGGCCGTGACCGTGGTTCGAGCTGCGCGGCGGCAGTTCCACGAAGTGCACCTGGAGGGTCTGGGTCAGGAACTCCTCATCGCCCGGTCCGATCCGCCACCAGGTGCGGGACTTCTCCGAGTCGCCGGAGTGGCCGACCTTCGCGTCGTCGACGACGACCGAGTCGTCGCGGACCCGCTCCGCCGCCAGCTGCGCCTTTCGGAAGTCCCCCAGTCCATAGGTCTCACTCGTCAGACCGCGTACGAAGACGCGTCCCTTCTTGCCCATCGATCCCTCACCTTCCAGCGGCCGAGGCGGCCACCGTCGTCGTCATGAGCGCAGGAGTGGCCACCCTGTTGGTATAATGAGCATACCATTGGGCCGCGATGAAGTACACGGTCACAACAGCAGCCCGTGCGGCAGCGGCACCGCCAGCGCGGTCACGAACAGCCCCTGCGCCACCACCGCCATCACCACCGCGCTGACGACCGCGGTGCGCCACATGCGCAACACCCCGAAGTAGGCGAGGAAGAAGACCGGGATGGCCACCACGTAGCCGACCAGGTAGGTGCCGAGCAGCAGGCCCACCACCCAGGCCATCGCGATCAGGACCTGCCGGGGCTCGCCGGGAGCCACGTCCAGGGTGACCGGAGCCGGCTCGGCCGCCTCCGGGACATCCGTCCCCTCGCCCGACCCGGTCGGCGCGGCGGGAACGGCCGGCTCCACCGCCGCGGTCCGCGCCGCGCCCGCCTGGGCGGGGACCGCGGGGGCCTTGGAGCGTCCGGCCTCGGGATTGCCGTGGGTCAGCTTCCACAGCGCGGGGACCACGTGGGCGACCAGGTGCAACAGGCCGAGACCGAGCGCCAGATAGCCCACGACATCGGGTATCTGCCGTCCCTCGGCCGGGTAGTTGGCCGCCGCCCGCAGATACAGCAGCGAGCCGATCACGATCCCGAGGTCGACCGCGAGTTCACCGAAGTGACGTTGCCGCCCTGTCTTCATCGCTGTTCTCCTGCTCCGGAGGTACGGGACGCCGCCCCGGCGTCGGCCGATTCGTCTGCGTCGGCGCTCCCGGCGCCCGGGCCCGCGTCACCGGCCGGCGGGGCGGGGGACGGTACGGGCGCGACCGCGCGGGAGGGCAGCACCTTGCGCACCCCGCGACGCAGCAGCGGACCGAACAGGCTCAGGACGGTGATGGCCACCATGACGTCGGTGATGGGCCGGGTCAGGGCTCCCCAGCCCTGCAACTGCGAGACCAGGTAGAGGTTGTTCTCCACCACCTTGCCGAGGATGAAGCCGACCATCGCCGCGGGCAGGGAGTAGCCGAAGCGGGTCATCAGGTAGCCGATGATGCCGAAGGCGACCAGCACGGTCACCTGCGCGGCCTCGTCGGAGGCGGCGAAGACGCCCAGGAAGCCCAGCGCGATCACGAACGGCACCAGCGTCCGCCCCGGGACCTTCGCCAGCCGGGCCAGCAGCGGTGCGAGCCCCAGTCCTGTGAGACTGGCCAGCAGGCTGCCGACCCCGATGACCAGGGCCATCGCCCACACCGCGTCGAGGTGGTCCTTGAGCATCGCCGGGCCGGGCACGATGCCCAGGATGGTGAAACCGCTCAGCAGGACGGCCATGCCGACGCCCCCCGGCACCCCGAGGGCGACGGTGGGCAGCAGGTTCCCCGCCTCCTTGGAGATGGAGGAGGACTCGGGGGCGATGATGCCCTCCGGCGTGCCGCGTCCGAACCGCTCGGGGTTCTTGGAGGTCTTCATCGCCTGGCCGTAGGAGATGAAGTTGGCCGCGATCCCGCCGATGCCCGGGATGATGCCGAGCACGGTGCCCAGGATCGCGGAGCGGACGGTCAGCCAGGGGTAGCGGAACACGTCGCGCACCCCGGTCAGCACGCGGTTGCCCGGGTTGGCGCTGCTGCGTATCGAACCCCCGCCGGCCGACAGGGAGATGCGGCCTGTGGCGTACAGGCGGAACATCTCCGACAGCGCGAACAGCCCCAGCGCCGCGGAGGTGATGTTGAAGCCGCTGTAGAGGGACTGCAGGCCACCGGTGAACCGCTGCACGCCGGTGATCGGGTCGTACCCGGCGAACGAGGCCATCAGGCCGATCGCCCCGGACAGCAGGCCTTTGGTGACCGAGGCGGCCCGCATCTGCCCGATCAGCACGATCGCCAGGATGGCCAGGGCCAGGTACTCCGAGGCGTGGAAGAGCGTGGCGAGCTTGCTCATGAACGGGATGAGCACGAACAGCAGCGCGACGCCGATCCAGCCGCCGATGGTGGTCGCGGCCGCCGAGATGCCCAGCGCCCGGGCCGGCTGCCCGGCGCGGGTCATGGCGTACCCGTCGAAGGTGGTGGCCGCCGACTCGGGGGCTCCCGGGGTGTTGAACAGGATGGCCGTGACGGAGCCGCTGAAATAGATGCCGGTGTGGGCGGCGAGCAGCAGGGCCAGCGCCGGCACGATCGGCATGCCGTAGATGAACGGCAGCAGCAGTGTCAGCAGGACGGCCCCGCCCAGCCCCGGAATGGCCCCGACCAGCGTGCCCACCAAGGTGCCGACCAGCAGCAGGAACAGCGCGTAGGGGTCGATCATGCCGGTGAAGCCCGATATCAGGCCGTGGAACACGTCATCTCCTTGTGCTTCCCAAAGGTTTGAAGCGCCGCGGTCAGTTCGTCTTCAGCAGGTCGGTGAAGAGCGCCCCCTGGGACAGCGCCTTCTTCGTCGCGACGGCCAGGTCGGCGGGTGACTCGGGTCCGAAGTAGAGCCCGGCCTTCTGTGCCGCGTCCTGGAAGCTCTTGTCGTTCATCGACTTCTGGAAGGCGGCCCGCAGTGCCTTGAGCCGGGCGGCGGGCACCCCGGGCGGCGCGAAGAAGGCGTGTCCGAGGTCCATCACGCCGGTGAGCGCCTGAAGGGCCTGCAGCGTCTTGCCGGAGACCCCGTGCTCCTTGGCCTTCTGGATCACGGTGGGCACGTTCGGCAGCTTGTCGAACGGGGTGGCCGAGACCAGCAGGACGGAGTTCTCCGAGGACTGGATCTGCTTGAGGTCGGAGGAGGACAGCGAGGCGGCGGTGCCCTCACCGCTCATGAAGGCGGCCTTCTCCTCGCTGCTTCCGGCGAAGGCGGCCACCATCTTGAACGGCACCTTGAACGCGTTGTAGACGATCACCGCGGCGTTGTAGTCGGAACTGCCCTTGCCGGTGGCCAGCGAGGCGACGGTGCTCTTGTCCTGCATGAGGCTCTCGAAGGTCGGGAACGCGCCCTTGGCATGCGTGGCGATCAGGTGCGGATCGTCGTCGGGGCGGCCGAGCCAGTTGACCTTGGTCATGTCGAGGTTGAAGCCCGAGGCGTGGTCGATCTGGTCGAACACGTCGCCACCGGCGTTGGTGTCACCGATGGTCAGCCCGTCGGGCTTGGCGTGGAAGATCGACCCGGTGCCGATGAGCCCACCGCCGCCGGGGGTGTTGACAACCTGCACCTGGCCGGCGCCGAGGTACTTCTTCATGTAAGGGGCGATGACCCGGGCCCATTGGTCGTAGCCACCACCGGGGCCGTAGGGGACCACGATCTGCAGTGTCTGGCCGGAGTAGCTTCCTCCGTCACCGCCCGCGGCCGAACTTTTCGGGTTGCAGCCGGCCAGGGCGGCGGCGACGAGCGCGGTGGCCGCGGCGCCGGCGGCGGCGCGTCGGGAGAGGGAGCAGGACAGCATCATCGAGGTCCTCACAGTCTCGGAAGGCGGGCGCGAGCGCGAAAGAAGTTGAAAATGCAACAAAGCGGCTCTGTCCGCATCAAGGCGGGGACGGCAAAGGTATGTCCATTCGTCCGATCGCGCAAGGATCCTCACGAGTTTTGGGTTTGAGGCCCGACAACCCCGGGCCGCCAGGGCGGACAGCCGATCGGTGGGCGCCCGCGGCCGGTCCGCCCCGGACGCCTGTTCGCACCGGTGGCGTCGGCGGTCTTCCGCTGGGTTTGGCCATGTGGTAGACCATCGAACTAATGATTAGTCCGTACGACCAACCCTGTGGAGACCGAGGCCGACCCGCCCGTTCTCCCGGTCGGCGGCACTCATCCATCCCATCACCCTGACTGGAGAGGACGCCATGCGCAGCAACGCCGCCGCGTTGGTGGCATGTATCGCTCTCGCCTGTGCCGCCTGCGGCTCCGGCGCGGCGGACGGCCCCGGGACGCTGTCCGCGAAACCGTCCTCCAGCTCCGGCGGGGAGTACGCCAGGTACGCCGGTCTGGCCGGCGCCAAGCGCACCGCCACCCTGCTGGCCGACGCCCGTTCCCAGGGCGGCGTGCTGGACATCTACACCTCCAACACCGACCTTCAGGCCCTGGTCGACGGGTTCCACAAGCTGTACCCGACGATCATGGTGCGGCCGTTCCGGGCCGACTCCGAGACCGTTCTGCAGCGGGTGTCGCAGGAGACGCAGGCCGGCCGGACCGCCAACGACATCATCGACACCGACGACCTCCAGCTGCAGGCCCTCAGCCGGCAGGGCGTCCTCCAGCCGTACGCCGGTCCCGCGATGGCCGGGCTGCGGCCGGAGGCGATCTTCAAGGACTGGATCGCGGAGCGCTTCAACGCGTTCGTCATCGGCTGGAACACCAAGCTGGTCAAGCCCGGGCAGCAGCCCAAGAGCTTCAAGGAGCTGGCCGGGCCCAAGTGGAAGGGCAAGCTCGCCCTGGAGGTCAGCGACTCCGACTGGTACGCGGCGCTGTCGACCTACCTCGTCCAGAAGCAGGGGATGTCCACCGACCAGGCGCAGCACCTGATCCAGGGCATCGCCGCCAACGCCAAGGTCGTCAAGGGCCACACGGTGATGGGCCAACTGCTGTCCGCCGGGCAGTTCCCGGTGGGCGTGGACATCTACAGCCACACCGTCGACGACGCGGCGGTCAAGGGCGCCCCGGTGGCCTGGCGTCCGGCGGTCGGCCCGGTCATCGAGCGGCCCAACGGCGTGGCCCTGATGAAGGACGCCAAGCACCCGGCCGCCGCCCTGCTGTGGGCCGACTTCGTACTGGGCCCTGGCCAGAAGCTGATCTCGCAGTCCCACCGCATCCCGGCGGCCAAGTCGGGGCCCGGCATCGTCGACCCCGTTCCGGACGGCACCGAGGTCTACAACGTGCCGCTGGACATCCTGGACAAGGACAGCAAGACCTGGTCCGACCGGTACGACACCCTGCTGCGCCACTACGCGAAGAACTGAGCACCCCACAGCGTGGCGCCGCCGGGCCGCCGACGGCGCCACGCCTTCCCACGGAAGGCGGCTCACCGGCCATGGCAACGAGTCCCCCCACCCCCGCGCCCGGGCGGCCGACCCTCCTGGCGGCACTGGTGAGAAGGGCGGCCACCCGGCAGGGGCTGCTGGTCGGGATCTGCGTCCTGGTCGTCGGCTACCTCTCCCTCGTACCGCTGGTCTATCTCTTCCGCGACACCTTCACCGGCGCGCACGGGCTGTCCTTCCAGGCGTTCGCCCGCGCCTACGGCGGCAACACCCAGGCCGGCGGGATGGTGGGCAACTCCCTGGTCTTCGCCTTCGGATCGGCCGCCTTCGCGCTGGCCGTCGGCACCGCGCTGGCCTTCGTCCAGGTGCGCACCGACGCGCCGTTCAAGGGGCTGTTCTTCGCCGCCTCCCTGGTACCGCTGATCGTGCCCGGCGTGCTGTACGCGGTGGCCTGGATCTTCCTGGGCGATCCCGACATCGGGCTGGTGAACACCCTGGTCTTCAAACCGCTCCTGGGCACCGCGCCGTTCGACGTCTTCAGCCTGTGGGGCATGGTGTGGGTGCAGGGACTGCACCTGGCACCGGTGGCGTTCTTGCTGATGGTCTCCGCGTTCAAGGGGATGGACCCCTCCCTGGAGGAGTCGGCGATCATGTCGGGCGCCTCCCGGTCGCGGGTGCTGCGCCGGATCACCCTGCCGTTGATGCGCCCGGCGCTGATCGCCGGCGGGCTGCTGATGTTCGTGCAGTCGCTGGAGAGCTTCGAGGTCCCCGGGCTGCTCGGGCTCCAGGGCGGCATCTACGTGTTCACCAGCCGGATCTACTTCGTGCTGCGGCAGTTCCCGATCGACTACGGCGCGGCGGGCGCGTACGCCATCGGGCTGCTGGCGGTCGCGGCGGCCGGCGTGCTGCTGTCCAACTGGCTCTCCCGCGACGCCCGCGGCTACCAGACGGTCACCGGCAAGGCGTTCCGGCCGCGGCCGGTCGAACTGGGCCGGGCCAGGCCCTGGGTAGGCGCGGGGGTCATCGGCTACTTCGCGCTGACCGTGGTCCTGCCGGTCGGCGTGCTGGTCTACGCCTCCCTGCTGAAGTACTACACCGCGCCGTCCCGGGCCGTGCTCGCCGGCATGAGCCTGGACAACTACCGCGCCGTGCTGCGCATGCCGCTGGCGGCCACCGCGCTGCGCAACTCCGTCGTCCTGGGCGTGGGGGCGGCCACCATCGTCATGCTGATCACCGCGGTCGTCTCCTGGGTGGTGGTGCGCACCAAGGCCCCGGGACGCCGGCTGCTCGACGTGCTGGGCTTCACGCCGATCGTGATCCCGGGACTGGTCCTCGGTCTGGCACTGGCCTTCGTCTACCTGCGGGTGCCGCTGCCGATCTACGGCACCCTGCTGATCCTGCTCATCTCCTACTGCACCCGCTACCTGCCGTACGGGATACGGTACGCCTCCAGCGCGATGCGGCAGATCGGCCAGGAACTGGAGGAGAGCGCCCAGGTGTGCGGGGCGACCTGGGCGCAGACCTTCCGCCGGGTGGTCCTCCCGCTGGCGGGGAGCGGCATGGTCGCCGGCTGGCTCTACATCCTCGTCGTCTCCTTCCGCGAGCTGTCCAGCACGATCCTGCTGTACAGCCCGGGCAAGGAGGTGCTCTCCGTTCTGATCTGGGAGCAGTTCGAGAACGGGCAGTTCACCACACTCGCCGCGATCGGCGTGTGCATGGTCGCCATCCTCGTGGTCTTCGTGGCGATCGCCTACCGCGCGGGAGCGCGCCTCGGTGTCTCGGCGGACCGCTGAGACACCGGCAGATCCAGGAAACGGACACCGACACCGCGACAGGGCAGGGAGCTGGCACATGCTGTGCGTCGCTGATCTGGTCAAGAGCTATGACAGCTCCGGCCGCAAACGCCGCCGGGCGGACCCATCCGCCCGGGTGCGGGCGGTCGACGGCCTGAGTTTCGAGGTCCAGGAGGGTGAGCTGTTCACCCTGCTCGGGCCGTCGGGCTGCGGGAAGACCACCACCTTGCGCTCGGTCGCCGGGCTGGAGCGGCCCGACTCCGGCCGGATCACCCTGGGCGGCGGCGTGCTGTTCGACGGGGCGGGGAAGGTCCACGTGCCGGCGAACCGGCGCGGGCTGGGCATGGTCTTCCAGTCCTACGCGATCTGGCCGCACCTGACCGTCTTCAAGAACGTCTCCTTCCCGCTGGAGGTCAAGCGGCTCGGCCGCAAGGAGACCGCCGAGCGGGTCGCCCGCGCGCTGGAGGCGACCGAACTGGGCGAGGTCGCCGGCCGGCCGGCGACCCGGCTGTCCGGTGGCCAGCAGCAGCGCCTCGCCCTGGCCCGCGCCCTGGTGACCGAGCCGTCGATGCTGCTGCTGGACGAGCCCTTGTCGAACCTGGACGCCAAACTGCGCGAGAGCATGCGGCTGGAGCTCAAGCGCCTCCAGCGGGAGCTGGGCCTGACCGCGGTCTACGTGACGCACGACCAGGCCGAGGCACTGGTGATGTCCAGCCGCATCGCGGTGATGAACGAGGGCCGCATCGAGCAGATCGGCAAGCCGCGGGAGATCTACCGCGAGCCGCGTACCCGGTTCGTCGCGGAGTTCATCGGCACCTCCAACCTGATAGAGGCGACGGTGGCGGTGGTGGACAACGAGGCGGTAGCCGTGGACACCCCCGAGGGGCGGTTCCTGTCCGCCCGCCGGCCGGGGGCGGAGCTCGCGGTGGGGCAGCGGGTGCTGATGTCGCTGCGCCCCGAGTCGGTGGCGGTCTCCGACCGGCCGCCGGGGGACGGCCCCAACACCTTCCGAGGACAGGTGCTCACCCGGGCGTACCTGGGCGACGCGACGGACCACGTGATCGAGGTGGGCGGTCTGCGGATGCGCTGCCGCTCCCACCCGAACGTCTCCCTCCCGCCGGGCACCGAGGTGAGCGCCGTGGTCGATCCCTCCGACGTGGTCCTCGTGGCCGGCTGAGCGGGGGGCGGAACGGATGTCACAGGACCCGAACGAGCAACAGCGCTCCGAGCCGGATGCGCCCCGGCCGAAACCGGAGGGGCGCGAACGCCCCCGGCGCGGCCCGCGAATACCGCAGGTGCTGCGCGACCGGGACTTCGCGCTCTACTCAGGCGGCGTCGTCTTCTCGCAGATCGGCACTCGCGGCACGGTCGCCGCCAACCTCTACCAGGTCTATCTGCTGACCGGCTCCACCGCGCAGGTGGGTCTGGTCGGGCTGGCGCAGGCGGTCGCGCTGCTGGTGCTCTCCCCGCTCGGCGGGGTGTACGCCGACCGGCTGGACCGGCGGCGGCTGCTCCAGTGGACGCAGGTGCTGTCCCTGCTGTCGTCGGGTGCGCTGGCCGTCGTGACCTTCGACCACCAGGCCACCGCGTGGATGGTGGTGCTCTCCTCGCTGCTGACCACCGCCGCCGGGACCTTCGACCAGCCGGCCCGCCAGGCGCTGATCCCCGCGATGGTGCCGAGGGAGCGGCTGGTCGAGGCGATCGCGTTGCTCAATCCGTCCAGGGAACTGGCCGTCCTGATCGGCCCGTCGCTGGCCGGGCTGCTGATCGCGGTCGGCGGGCCGGGGCTGGTCTACGTCTTCGACGCGGTGACCTACGCGGCGCTGGTGTGGGTGCTGGTCGTGCTGCGGGTGCCGCCGCTGGTGCCCGACAAGCCGCATGCCTCGCTGCTGTCCAGCATCAAGGAGGGCGCCGCGTACATCACCCGGCGGCCGGTGATCTGGCAGTTGATGGGGCTCGATCTGGTCGCCACGGTCTTCGGCGCGTACCGGGTCGCGCTGCCCGCGTTCGCCCTGACGGTGCTGCATTCCGGAGCGACCGGCTACGGCCTGTTGTCCGCGGCGCCTTCGGCGGGGGCCCTGCTGGGCTCGGTGCTGGTCTTCCGGCTGGTGCGCTCCGCGCATTCGGGCTGGATCGCGCTGCTGGGCACGGCGGCGTACGGGTTGTCGATCGTCGGGCTCGCGCAGTCGCGGTTCTTCGTGCTGGCACTGGTGATGGCCGCGACCGCCGGGCTGTTCGACGCGCTGGCCACCACAGTGCGGCACGCGGCCGTCCAGGTCGAGACGCCCGACACGCTGCGCGGCAGGGTCTCGGCGCTCTACCAGATGACCGCGCGCGGCGGCCCGGCGCTGGGTGACTCCTTCATCGGCGTGCTGGCCGGGGCGCTCGGTCCGCTCGCCGCGATGACGCTGGGTGGCGCCGTGCCGGTCCTGGTCTCGGCGGGCTGCGCGCTGCGCGGCCGGACGGTGCGTTCCTACCGGCTGGCCGACTCCACCGTGAGCGGCTGAGCGGTCGTGCCACGGTCCCCGCCCGGGCCGCGACGCGCAGGCGTCCGATCCGTAAGTAGCACGAAAACTCCGTTCGACAAGGATGATCATGTCCAAGATTGCTCCCGCGACAGCGTCGGAGGCCCCGGCCGCCACCGCTCGCGGGCGGAACGCCCGACGGTGGCTGTATGTCAGCTTTCCGCTGCTCGTCGGGTTCGCCGTCGCCCAGCTCGTCAAGACCTCGGTCGGCATCGTGGTGGCGTCTCCCGCCTTCCTCACCCGCTTCCATGTGGGGGCCCACTCGGGGGCGGTGGGCTGGGTGTCGAGTTCGTTCCTCTACGCCTACGGGGTGGCGCTGCTGGGCTGGGGATACCTCGTCAAGCGGCTGGGGGCGCGCCGGGCGATGCTGATCGGTACCGCGGTCTGGGTGGTCGCGCTGGCGGTCACGCCGATGGTGCACACCATGGGCCAGCTGTACGCGACCCGGATCCTGCTGGGGGTCGGCGAGGCGTGCTTCTACCCGGTGGCCCACACGCTCACCGCGCACTGGTTCCCGGTGCAGGAGCGGGCCAGGGCGAGCGCGTCGTGGCTGTCGGGCATCTTCATCGGCTCGACGGTGGCGTCCTTCCTGACCACGCTGACCCTCAGCTCGCTGGGCTGGAGCGGCACCTTCTACGTGCAGGCGGGCATCGCCTTGGTGCTGGCCTTCGGGCTGACCTTCCTGCTGATCCGCGACGACCCGCGGGCCGCCACGGACGTGCGGGACACCGAGGTGCGGCACATCGAGGAGAACCGCTTCGAGACGACCACCCTGATCCCCAAGAAGGGCCCCGACTCGCCGTACCGCAACTACCGGTACTGGCTGACGATGGTGATGTACCTGGGCGGCAACATCCCCTTCTACGGTCTGGTGACCTGGCTGCCGACCTTCCTCAAGGAGGAGCGGCACCTGGACTTCGGGGTGGTGGGGGTGATCCTCACCGCCGCCAACGCGCTGTCGATCGTGGTGATGTTCCTGGTAGCCGCGGGATCCGACCGCCGGATGCGGCGGGCCGGGTTCGCCGCGGTGGGCTTCGCGATCGAGGGCGTCGGCATCCTGGGGGCCGCCCTGATCCCGGGCAACATGCTGACCGTGGGCTTCTTCGTCTTCCTTGGCCTGGCCGGCAACGCGTGGTGCATCGTGGCGAACTGGAGCCTGCTGCACAGCCTGATGCCGACCCGCGACGTCGAGCACTCCAGCGGGGTGTTCTCCTCGCTGACCAATCTGATCGGCGCGGGCGCCCCGGCGTTCATGGGCTGGCTGCTGGTGGCCACCCACGGCTACACCGCGGGGTTCATGGTGCTGGTGGGTACCGTCGTGCTGTCGATCGCCTGTTGCGCGGTGCTGATACGCCAGCGGTACTGAGCCGCTCCGGCGCCGCACGCCGGCCGTGCCCTGGGGCGCGGCCGGTGTGTGGCGTCCGGGTCAGATCTCCAGTCCTGCCTGTTCCAGCCGGGTGAGGTGGTGGCGCCAGATGAGGGTGTCGTTGAACGACGAGCCGAGGTCGGGCAGATCGGCCAGGTCCTCCTCCGGCAGCACCGGCGCCGTGGAGCCGAGGGAGTGCAGCCGCACCGAGACCCGGTAGAGCGCGTCGAGGTTGAGCGCCCTGACCACCGCCTGCTCGACCCCGTCCCCGACAGTGGCGATCCCGTGGCCGCGCAGCACGCACACCGTCGAGTCGCCCATCGCGGCCACCACCTCCCGGCCCAGTTCCGGGCGGCGTACCAGCACCGAGCGCGGGTAGACCGGCACCCCGTCCAGCGCCATCCTGGCCGCCGGGATGTTGTACGCGCCGAAGACCGGTCGCAGCGGCACCTCGGCGAGGCCGCCCAGCAGGACGGCCGGCGGGTGCGCGTGCACCACCGACCGGACCTCGGGCCTGGCCCTCATCAGCTCGGCGTGGATGGGCAGTTCGTTGGGCGGCCGGTATCCGCCGTTCAGTTCCCCCTCGCCGTCGAAGTCCACCAGCCGGATGTCCTCCTCGGTGGTGAACAGCAGTCCGCGTTCGCGCGGTCCGCGGCAGCGCACCAGCATGCGGTCGTCCCCGACCCGTAGGCTCACGTGCCCGAGCACGTCCTCCATCAGCCCGGCGTGTGCCAGGATCCGGCAGGCCAGCGCCAGCGTGGTGCGCGAGCCGGCGTGCTCGTCCGCCCGGTCGTGCCGCGGGTCGCGCGAGTCGGTCGTGTCCGGTCCTGCGGAGGTCATACGGTCTCTCCCGAGGTCTGTCGTACGGTCTTTCGCGCGGCGGTGGTCCGTGCCGCGGTGGTCCGTGGTGCCGGTATGACACTGACATGGATGGCGCCGGCGGCGGCTCCGGTGCCCGCGGTCAGCAGTGCGGCGTGGGCGGCCTCCAGCGGGAAGCGGTGGGTGCACAGCATCCCGAGCCGGTGGCGTCCCGAACGGATGAGGTCGAGCGCCGGCTCCACGCTGCGGTGGTCGTGGCCGCGTACCCCGCGCAGTACGAGTTCCTTGCGTACCGCGAGGTCGTGCTGGAATCCGCTGACCGGCTTGCCGTTCTTGGAGGCCGCCAGCATCACCTTCGCACGCGGGGCGCACATGGCGATCGCGTCCTCGACGGTCGAGGCGGCGCCGGGTGCCAGGTCGACGACCAGGTCGGCCCCGACTCCGCCGGTCAGCTCGCGTACCGCCGCCACCGGGTCGTCCTTGCCCGATTCCAGGACGCGGTCGGCGCCCAGCGCCCGGGCGACCGCCAGCCGGCGGCGGTCGTGCGGGGTGCCGACCACCACGATGAGCCCGGCGCCCGCCTCCCGGGCGGCGACGACGCAGCCCAGTCCGTGCCGCCCGGGGCCGATGACCACCAGGGTCTGTCCGACGGTGAGGCCGCCCTCCCGCACCACCCAGCGGATTCCGTTGGCCAAGGGCACGAAGAGCGTGGCGAGTTCGGGCGCGATGTCCTCGCCCACCCGGTGGACGATCGACCGGGGATGCAGGTACAGGTACTCGGCGAACCCGCCGAACAAGGAGGGCTCGACGTCGACGGGGGTGGCGCCGTAGCGCGGGACGGGCCGGCCGCCGTAGGAGTCGGTGTCCGGGCACAGCCGGTAGTCGCCGCCGCGGCACATCCGGCAGGTCCCGCACGGCAGGTACTGCTCGACGGCGATCCGGTCGCCGGCCTCGACCCCCCAGCGCTCGGCCGCGCGGGCGCCGATGGCGGTGATCCGGCCGACGTTCTCGTGGCCGAGGATCAGCGGGCCGAGGTCCGCGTCCCGGCCGCGGCGGCGGTAGATCTCCCAGTCGGTGCCGCAGACCGCGGCGGCCTCCACCCGCAGCAGGCCGTCGTCCGGGCCGAGTTCGGGCAGCGGGTACCGTCGGATGCGGGTGGTGAGGGCCTCGGTGGCGACCGCGGCCGACACCGGCCTGCTCCTTGCCGGCGGGGCGGCCATGGGCACCTTCCTGACACAGCGACTATTGGTTAGACCATAATTCCACCGGCAGCCTGTTCGCAACGCCGTCCCGGGACCCGGTTCGCGCCCGCCGGAACCCGGCCGTCCGCCACGCCCACCGGGGCCGTCCGACCGGGCGAAAGGGACAGCCGGCAACCGCGTCGAATCGATAAGGCCCGCTTTCGCACGCATAGGCCGCCACAAATGCCACCACGCGATACTCGGCACGGGTAATGAGGCCAACACGGAGGAATTCGCCCCGAGGCCGGACGGAATTGGACCACCCGGATACGGTGTTTTACGCCGACACACCCCTGGACAGACTGACGACCTGTCATGAAAGATCAGGTCTTCGCACCTGAGAGGTGCGGAAGGTCTCCTATTGGGCTGGTGGTGTGCGAAATGAGCGGGCCTAGACCGATAGCGTCCGGGGACGGCGGCACACCGCACGGTGAACCGGATTCCGTCGAGGCCTCGGCCCGGTTATGGGCCCAGGAGTTGCTCGCCCAGGGCGAGGAGGCGGACCAGTGGATCGAACCGACTCTTGTCGGCATTCCCGCACTGTCCGGATTCCACCCGCCGGAGCTCTTGTCCCCCATCGTGTGCGCCACCCCCTATGACGATCCCGGGGAGATCCGCCGGTGGCTGTGCAGCGAACCGGAATTGGCACGCGGCATGTATGTAAGCGTCTACGGCGAGCCGGCCCTGCCGGAACCCCGGATAGGCACCACGGTGAATTGCGAACCGGCGAACCCATTCGATGTGGAAGACGGAAACCGGCCATTCGGCGGCTACGGCCCGCAGGCCGGTTCCTGTCTCAGCGACGGGAATCTCGTCGGCCGTCCGCTGCTGCTCTCCGGTGAACTCGCACGCCGGTCGGACCGCGCCGCGTCGATGGCGGGAACCGGGCGGTGAACGACACCGCCCTGTACCCGACCGGTCCGGTCACCGCCGAGTCGGCCGGCGAACCGCGGGGACCCGAGCCGGCCTGCGACATCGCGGCCTGGTTGTACCTGGCCAGGGCCGGGGCAGTCCGGGGCCGGATGCGGCCGTCCGCGTCACTCGAACCGGAGCCCACCAGGCTGCTGTTGACCCACGGCTCCGACAGTGACCGGTCCGGCCGGGCCTTCGTGTACGCCTCCGGGAGCGATGTCGGCGCCGCGCTGCGGGCGGCCGAGGTGCTCGCCCTCGCGGAGCACCCCGCACCGGACCTGGCGGAGCTGTTCACCGCCCGGCCGCCCCGCGCGGCGGTGCCCGCGCGTTCCTCCCCGCGAAAGGATGACCATGACCGGGACTCCCGCCTTCTGGGACCGCGTGGCCGGTGAACTCCACAACGCGGGCGTGGAGCTGGTCATCGGATTCCCGGCCGACGAACCCTCGTTGACCGACGCGGCCGACCGCCACCCCCGGCTCACCGCGGTGGTCCCGCGCGACCAGCGGATGCTCGGCTGCGTCGCGGCCGGCTACTCGCACACCTCGGGACGCACCGCGGCGATCGAGGTGTCCACCGGGCCGTCGTTCATGAACTCCCTGGTCGGACTCAGCGAGTTGGCGTCACTGCGGCACCCCGCCGTGCTGGTCACCGGTGCGATAGGCGCGAGCAGACGCGGCCGGGGCGCCTTCCAGGAGATCGACCAGCGGGCCACCCTCGGCGAACTCGCCGTCTGGTCCGGGCTGATCGACTCCGCCGACCAGGTCGGCCGGGTCATCGACGCCGCCGCGTGGACGGCGCGCGGCGGCGGGCGCGGCATCGCGCTGGTGGAGGTGGACCAGGTGATCGCCTCCGCACCCGGTGTCGTGCCCGGCGGACGGGACCGCCGGCCGCGCACACCTCCCGTCGCGCTCCCCGGCGACGAGGCGTTGCACGAGGCGGCGCGGCTGCTGGCGGCCAGCGAACGGCCGTTGATCGTCGTGGGAGGCGGCGCGCACGCCGCCCGGGCCACCGCCCAGGTCGTCGAACTCGCCGATCTGCTGACCGCCGCCGTGGCCACCACCGCCAGCGGTCGCGGGACGGTCCCCGAGGACCACGAACTGTTCTGCGGGCTCGTGGGGCTGTACCGCACCGAGGAAGCGGCCGTGGTGGAGCGCGCGGACCTGGTGGTGGTGATCGGCTCCCGGTTGGAGGAGACCGCCCGCTACGACTGGCCGGCGCTCGACGAGGTGCCGGTGATCCGGCTGGACAGCGACCCGCGCGCGGAACTGACCGGCCCCGGATCCGCGTGCTTCCTGCTCGGCGACGCCGCCCTGGGCACCGCCCGGCTGACGGCCGAACTGCGCGGTACGGCCGCGGCGCACGACCGCTCCGGCTGGGCGGCCGAGATCGCGGAGACGCGTGCGGCGCTGGCCGCTTCGGTGGAGGGCGGCCTGGGCCCGGTGCCCTCGACGCTGCGGGCGATCTCCCGGGTATTCGGCGACCGGCCGTACTGCGTCGTCCAGGAGAACGGCCTGCACGACCTGTGGGGTTACCACTTCCCGGTCCTCGACCTCGGCGCCACCGGGACCGCGCTGACCCCGGGCGAACAGACCATGATGGGCTTCGGGGTACCGGCCGCGCTGGGCGTCCACCTCGCGGACCCGGGCCTGGATCTCGTGGTGACCTGCGGCGACGGCGCGCTGGAGATGAGCTTCGCGGCCCTGGCGACCGCCCGCGCCTGGGGGGTCGGCCTGACGGTGGTGGTCTGGGACAACGGCGGCTGGGGCTGGCCCCGCTGCGGCCGCCCGGAGGCCCGGCACCTGGCGACCTTCGAGGAGACCGCCCGCACCCTGCCGCTGCTGGAGCGGATGTTCTCCGACGTCACGCATCCGGTCGGCCCGGCCGCCGTGGAGGACGCGCTGCGCACCGCGCGCGAGAAGGCCCGCGCCGGACAGCTCTGCCTCGTCGTGATCGCCGCTGACGACCGCGACCTGCCGCCGTGCGCGCGGCACGCCTTCGGCGAGGAGGCGTGATGGCGGGGGCACCGCGGGGCCGACGGGGTACCGGCAGCACCCATCGAAGGCACAGCGACCAGAACAAGGAGAGACCGTGAACCGCGACCAACTCGTCGACCTCTTCATCGAGCAGACGGCACTCATCAACGTGGACCCCGAGCGGATCGCCAAGCACCGCACCCCGGCCGCGATCGCCGACCTGTTCGCCGAGTCCTGGGCCACCGCGTGAACGACCACGTCACCGTCGTCACGCTCACCCGCGACCGGCCCGGTCTGCTGCGCCGCGCCATGGAGTCGGTGGCCGCCCAGCGGGATGTCGCCGTCCGGCATGTCGTGGTGGGCGACGCCTGCCCCTGGCTGGGTGACGAGGCCTTCGTCAGGCAGCTGCGCGCGGACTTCCCGCAGGCGCTGGTGATCGATGTCGCGCGCACCCCCGAGTCCGCGGCCACCTACCTGCCGGCCCGGCTCGGCGCGTTGCGCAACTTCGGCATCGCCCGCGACGACGGCGTCTTCGTCGCCCAACTGGACGACGACAACACCTTCCAGCCGGACCATCTGGCCTCGCTGCGGCGGGCGTTGGACGACGCGCCGCACGCCGGGGCGGCCCACAGCTGGCGCACGCTGCACCTGCCCGACGGCACCCCGTTCGTCCCCGACGGGGAGGATCCCTGGCACCCGGACCCGCGGTTGCGTGCCGAGTCCTACCAACTGCTGGTCAAGGACGGCGTGTTCGAGCCCGGCTCGGCTGTGGTGCGGGACGTCTTCGCGGTGGGCGGGCGGGTCGTCGCCCGGGTCGACACCAGTGAGTTCCTGGTGCGCCGCGAGGTGGTGGAGCGCGTCGGCTACCCCGCCGACTTCTCCCGCGCCCGTCAGCGGCTCCAGTGGACCGAGGACTATGTCTTCGCGCTGGAGCTGTCCCGGGCCGGGGTGGAGGTGGTGTGCAGTCGGCGGGCCACCCTCGACTACCGCATGGGCGGCTACTCCAACCGTGAGGCGCTGCCCGCCACCCTCGAAGGAGCCGGCACATGACCGGGCCGGCCGATCCCGCGCGGAGTGGGCCCGTGGGCGGAACGCACCGGATGCGGATCGAGCTGCGGGAGCTGGAGGGCGGCGAGGAGGCGGCCACCTGGGCGCAGCGGGCCGTGTGGGGCACGCTGGAGGAACTCGGCGCGCACGCCGACCAGTTCAACCTCGACTGGGTGATCGCGGTGCCCAGGGCGCCGGGTATCGACCTGCCCGCGGTGACCGAGGCGGTCGGCTGGCTCATCGCCCGCCACGAGTCGTTGCGCACCCTCTTCCACCGCGACGCCTCGGGACGGCTGCGCCAGCGGGTGCTCGAATCGCTCACCTTCGACCTGGACGTCGAGGAACTGCTGCCGCCCGGCGCCCCGGCCGGGCACGGGCCCGTCGAGCGGATCGCCGAGGACCGGGTCGCCGAGGCGGTCCGGGCGATCAGGACCGGGCGCTACGACCACGGCACGCAGGTGGGGTTCCGGGTCACGATCCTCACCGAGTCGGGGCGGCCGCACACCGTCGTGCTCGGCTTCTCCCACATGGCGGCCGACTTCGAGGGCACCGCCATCGCCGCCGAGGACCTGATCGGCCGGCTCGGCCAGGTCGGCACCGCGCAGGCCGACGACCTGTGCGTGGAGCCGGACCCCTGCGACGACCCGCCGCCGCAGCCCCGGCAACTCGCCCGGCACCAGGCCTCGGAACGCGGCCGGGCCCAGTCCCGGCGCGCCATCGCCTACTGGACCTCCACGCTGGACGGCGCCCCGGTCATGCGGCTCTCCCCCGAGGCCGCCGATCCCCGGCGGCCCAGGTTCTGGCGGGCCTCGATGCGGTCACGGGCGGTGCGCCACGCGGTCCTGGAGATCGCCGCGGCCGCCGGGGTCAGCAGCACGGCGGTCCTGCTGGCCGCGGTCGCCCGGCAGCTCGGGTTGCTGACCGGCAGCGAGGCCCCGTGCCTGATGGTGATGGTCAGCAACCGCGGCCGGGCGCCCTTCCACCGGCTGGTCAGCCCGATGGCCATCGAGGGGCTGCTGGCGATGCCGACCGCGGGCACCGACTTCGCGGGGCTGGCCGCCCGGGCGTGGCGGGCCAGCATGCAGGCGTACCGGCACGCCCAGTTCGACAAGCCCGAGTTGCTGACCGCCCTGGCCGCCGCCCGGCACGCCGCGGATCCGGGACTGAATCTGGCGTGCTGGTTCAACGACCTGCGGTTCGACAAGTCGGTGCCGGACACCGGCGGTCCGGACGTGGCGGCGCTGCGGGCGAGCGTGGCGGCCACCACGACCGAGTGGGTGGCGACCTCCGACGAGCAGGGCGACGAGACCCTGGCCTTCCACGTCTACGACCCGCACGAGGCGATCGAGCTCACCTTGACCACGGACACCTGGGTGCTGGGGCCGGACCGCGCGATCCGGGCGCTGCGGGAGATCGAGGCGACGCTGGTGGAGGCCGCCTGCGACCTGCGGCGGCTGTACGAAAAGGGTGACGAGACGTGCCGAAGCGTGTAGTGGTCCTGGGCGGCGCCGGCCGGCTGGTCCGTCGTGGGGCGTGCCCCGGCGGGGGCGGACTGCCTGGCGGCCTGCCACGAGGGGCTGTTCGCCCACGGCGGGGGGAGGCTGTTCCACCCGCCCTTCGAGCGGCTGCCCGACTCCCTTGCCCCGCGACGGCGGGCTGCGGCGGCGGCCGGTCCTCGACACCCCGGCCGCGCCGCGCCCTTGAGCCGGGCCGGGCGGATCAGCTCTGCTCGGTGCCGCGGGTCCGCTCGGTCACCGCGATGAGTGCGGAGGCGGCGCAGAGCACCGCGGTCCACACCAGCGTGGCGCTCGACCCGGTGTGGTCGGCGATCGCGCCGGCCGCCCAGGGTCCGACCGTCTGGCCGGCCGCGAACAGGATGGTGAAGGCGGCGAGGGTGCGGGGCCACTCGGCAGGCGGGGTGGTGGTGCGGATGAACGCGGTGACCGCGGCGGGGACCGCCATGAAGCTGGCGCCGTAGGCGATGGCCGAGATGATGATGACCGGCAGCGCCGAGCTGAACAGCGGGATGACGCTGGCCACCACGAGCAGCACCAGCA
Organism: uncultured Actinomycetota bacterium; assembly: GCA_963737305.1. Classification (GTDB taxonomy): domain Bacteria; phylum Actinomycetota; class Actinomycetes; order Streptomycetales; family Streptomycetaceae; genus Streptantibioticus_C. Next base: position 651,432 of record CAVTRX010000001.1, read on the forward strand.
TCGCGGTGAGGTTGTGCGCGGCCGGCCAGCGGGACAGCGGGCGGTTCCACAGCCGGGGCGCCGCCATCACGCTGATCCCCAGGAGCGCCCAGACCAGGGCGACCTGCCAGGTCGTGCTGTGCCGGTCGGCGAGGGTGGCCGACAGGAAGGTGATGTAGGCGATGTAGCCGGCGGCGAACAGCAGATAGGCGAGCGCGGTGCGCCACAGCTGCCAGGTCCGGTTGCCGCTCTCCCCCATCACGTTCATGGGCGCGTCGGTCCGCGCGGCGGTCCAGGACGCCGCCGTGGCGAGGGCGGCGCCGATGGCCAGTCCGATCCAGGCCGCCGGCCAGCGGTCGGCCGCGTGGTCGAGCAGTGGGGGGATGGCCGCGCCGCTGATGACGATGCCCAGTCCCGCGCCGGAGAAGTAGATCATGATCGGGGCCGCCGACTTGGCCTTCGCGGCGATCCGGGCGGCGATCACGCCCCCGGTGATGAAGACCAGCGCTCCACCGAATCCGGCCGCCGCGCGGGCGACCATGAGCGGCGCGAACCCGCCGCTGGCCGCGTTGGCCACCAGGCTCAGCGTGGTGAGCAGCATGCCGATCCGGAAGGTGGCCGTGGGGTTCCACCGGCGCGCGTACACCGCCGTCGCCCCGGCGCCGACGAGATAGCCCAGGCCGTTGACCGTGGTCATGACGCCGGCGTCGCCCAGGCTCCAGTGCAGATCGCTGCGCATGGCCGGCAGCAGCAGTCCGTAGGCGAACCGGGCGAGTCCGAGCGCGGACGCCGTCCCCAGGGACAGCCGTACCGAAGCCCACAGATACGGCTTCGCGTCCCCGCCGGGTAACGGCCCGTCAGGCGCTTCGGTGGTGGTGGCGGGCGCGAGAGGTTCGGGCACGTGCGCTCCCAAAGATAGAACCGATCGGTTCGATGAAAGAGTAGCAGCACGTCGAACCGACCGGTACCATCTGTGGAATGCCGGTCCCGAAGGGCAGCAGCCTCGATCCCTCCCGCACCCGCGCGGCGATCCTTCGTTCGGCGGCCGACGTGCTGTACGAACGCGGGCTCGACGGTGTCGGCATCGCCGAACTGTGCGCCGACGCCGGCATCTCCAAGGAGACGCTGTACCGCCACTTCGGCTCCAAGGACGGCCTCGTGCAGGCCGTCCTGGAGACCCGCAGCGACCGGGTCACCCACTGGCTCAACAAAGCGGCCGCCGACGCCGGCAACTCGCCGGCCGACCAACTGGCCGCCGTCTTCGACGCCTTGCACCGCTGGTACGCCGAACCGGGCTTCCGCGGCTGCGCGATCGTCAACGCGGCCACCCAGCGCCACAACGGTCCGGCCGGCCCGATCGCCACTCGGCATCTCGGCCGCCATCTGGACCTGCTCACCGGCATCGCGCAGCGGGCCGGAGCGGCCGATCCCGCCACTCTGGGGCGGCAGTTGCTGATGCTGCTCGAAGGGGCCACCACGGTCGCCGACCATCTCGGCGAGCCCTGCGCGGCCGAGTACGCCCGCCACGCGGCGCTCACCCTGCTGCGCACCGCGACCTGCCTCACCGGGCAGGATCCAGCGCCTGAAGGGTCGTCGCGCTGATCCGCTCCGCGGTCCGGTCGGCCGGATGCGCGGCCCGGCAGGCCGTCGGCACCCCGATCGCGGCGGCCACGATCGTGCCCTGCTTGTGGGTGACGGACACCTCGACATCCGCGATGCCGCGCAGCGCCGCGTGGCGCGCCGCCGCACCGGTCAGCCGCACCAGCGGGGCGCCGCTGGCCGACCGCAACACGGCGATCTGACGGAACGTCACCCCCGCGCCGACACCGGTACCCAGCACCTTCAGCACCGCCTCCTTGGCGGCGAACCGGCCGGTGAGGAACTCCCGGGACCGCTCCGGCCCGAAGGTGTCGGCGACGGCCAGCTCCTGGGGCGTGTAGACGTAAACGCGGAACCAGTCACGTCCCAGCAGGGCCCGCAACTCGTCCGTGCGCATCACGTCGACGCCGATCCACACCGTGTCCTCCTCGGTCCTCCGCGGGACCGGGGCCGATGTGCCCCCGGTCCCGCGCATGGCGTCAGCGGTCCAGGAAGGTGCCCTTCAGCACCCCCTGGAAGACGGCCAGCCGCTGGATGTGGCCGGTGCCCTCCATGAACTCGAAGGCGCGCGCGTCCCGGTACCACTTGTTCAGCAGCGGGTCCCGCAACAGCGATCCCGGGCCCAGCAGTTCGGCGGCGGCGACCGTGGCGCGCTCGGCCAGCTCGGCCGCCCGCGTCTTGACCCCGGCGATCCGGTCGGTGCGCACCTGGCCGGCGTCGATGGCCGCCGCGACCGCGTAGTTGCGCCGCCGTACCGCCGCGAGCTGGTCGCACAACTCCTCGTACCGCAGCCGCGCCGAACCGGTCATGGCGGGGCGCTCGTCGCGCACATGGTCCAGCACGGCCCGGGTCAGCCCCAGGGCGGTGCCGGCCAGCACCGGACGGAACCGCTGAAGGGTGCGGATCGCGCCGATCAGCCCGCGCCGGCTGGGCTTGAGCGTCTCGTAGCCGAGGATCTGCCGCTTCTCCACCCGGACGTCCCGCATCCGGATGGCCGAGATCCGGGCCCCGCGCAGACCCACGATCGGGATCAGCTCGGCCTCGAACCCAGGAGTGTCGGTGTCCACCAGGACCGCCTCGATGCCCAGCGGTCCCGGAGCCCGGCGGCAGAAGACGACGCCCAGTTGGGAGAAGGCGGCGTTGCCCACGTAGCGCTTCTCGCCGTTGAGCCGGAAGCCGTCGCCGTCCGGGGTGAGGGACGTCTCCAGTTCGGTGGCGGCCGAGCCCTTCTCCGGCTCGGTGAGCCCGAAGAACGTCCAGGTGGGCTCCAGCCTCGCCAACCGCTCGTGGTACGCGTGCCGTTGGGCCTCGTCACCCAGTGCGCCCACCGCCACGCCCGACATCAGCGGCCCGGGGCAGGCGAGCATGAAGCCCGCGTCCCCGTAGCTCAACTCCTCGATGGTCACGGTGTGTTCGAGGCACGAGCTCATGTCGTAGGTGAACTCGCCGATCCGCACCGGGGTGTCGAGGTACTCCACCGGGATGGTGCACTTGCGCATGATGTCCACCGCCGGCAGGTGCAGCCAGCGGTCGATGGCCCGCGGATCCTTGTCGATCTCCAGCCCGATGTCCCGCAGGCCCTTGGAGGCGTCCCGCAGATGGGAGCGCAGTGCGGCGACCCGGGGCGTGTCGTCCTCGTTCATTCGTCCCCTCCGTCCTCGCGCGCCCGCGGGTACAGATAGGTGTTGCCGAGCAGTTCGGTCAGGTAGAGCAGTCGGCCTGGGCCGTCGGAGGCGAAGCTGCTCGCGCCGTACAGCTTCAGCAGGACGCGGCCCGCGCCGACCATTTCCTGGTGGACGCGCCAGCGCCGCGCCGGGGTGGGATCCGGCAGCGCGCGCAGGTCGTCGGTCTCCGACAGCGCCAGCGCCACATCGGCCGCAGAACCGCGCACCAACTGGCGGTTGAGCAGGTTGCTGCCCTCCGAGACCCGCTTGTCGAGCCGGGCCACCGCGACGTCGAGCACCTCGCCCAGCGCCTTGCGGTGCAAGGTGAGCAGCTGGTCGGCGAAGGCCTGGAGCACCTGGTCGGTGGCTGGCGCGGTGTCCCGCACCGCGACCAGTGCTCCGGAGCTCCCGGCCACCTCGACGCCCTCGGCGCGAGCCGGGGAGGCGACGGCCCAGCCGGCGGGTGAGCCCACCAGGGTGCCCGGGCTGACGCTCTCGTGGGCGGCGTCCAGGGCGGCGGTGAACTCCCGCAGCCCTGCCTCGGATCTCGCGGCCGGGTCGTCCTGCGGCATCACGCCGCCTCACCCACCCGGTCGGCTCCGGTCTCCGACTCGCAGCTCAGGACGGCCAGGTGGCTGTCCCCGGTGCGCGGTTCCGTGTCGACCAGCACCACCGTGGCGTACTGCTCCTGCCAGGCGCGCCAGTGCCGGGCCAGCGGGAGCCAGACACCGGTGCAGTAGGTGCCGCGGCTGGCGCGGTAGTGGTGGACCACCTCGCCGAGCCCGGAGCGGTCGAACCACGGGCCGCTCACCAGCAGGGTGCGGGCCGGGTCCTTGCCCACCAGTTCCCACAGCCGGTCGGCCGTCGGGGCGGCGGACGGCAGGGTCTCCACCGACGCCACCCGCGGTCCGCCGTCCACGCCGAACACCAGCAGCGCGCCGGAGTCGACCAGGTGGTTGTCGTGCACCAGCGGGAAGCGGCTGGGCAGGGTGGTCTGCTCCAGTACGGCCAGCGCCGCGGTGCGGCTGCGGCCGGACGCCTGGAAGGCGGAGATCACCCGCAGCGCGGTGAACGGTGCGGCCAGCCCCTGGTTGTGCAGACCGAAGTTGGTGGCCCGGCCGCCCAGCTTGTGGTCCAGGTAGGGGGCTATCGCGGTGAACGGGGTGATGTCCGGCAGCGCCTGCGTCACGATCACCAGGTCCGGATCGCTGTCGCCGACGCCCTCGGCCTCCACCAGCCGGTCGATCAGGTCGCAGTGGCTGATGTTCGGCGCGGCGCGCAGCAGCTCCTCGCTCACCTGCGTCCCGAACGGCTCCACCAGGTCGCGGTAGTAGGAGAGCTTCGATGGGTCCTCGTCATACGGCCTGGGCGGTGGGGAGACCACCGCACAGGCGGCACGCAGACTTGGCATACCGGTGCCTCACATCTCGGCGGGGGCCTGCTGGGACATGACGTAGTCGGTGAGCGACCCGACCGACTTGAAGTCGTCCATGTCGAGGTCCTCGGGGTCCACGGAGATGTCGATGGCGTCCTCCAGGGCCATCAGCATCTCCAGGACGGAGGTGGAGTCCAGGTGCAGGTCCTCGAAGAGCCGCACGTCCTCGGTCAGCCCGGTGACGCTGCGCTCCAGGACCTCGCTGAGGGCGGTCTCGACCGCGGAGATCACGTTGCCACGTTCCATTGCCGGTTCGCTCCTGTGAGTCAGTTGAAGTCGACGAGACGCTGCTTGGCCAGCAGCTCTTCCTTGCGGTCCCGTTCCCGGACCAGATGGGCGGTCCCGTTGTGGACCAGTACCTCCGCCGGGAAGCCGTGGCTGAGGAACAGACCGGGCGAGGCCGAGGGGCCGTAGGCCCCGGAGCGCTCCACCCCGAGCAGGTCACCCGCGGTGACCTCGGGCATGACCACCTTCTTGCCGATCACGTCGTTGGGCGTGCACAGCGGCCCGGTGACCGTGTACTTGCTGGTCGGCTCGTCCTGGTAGCGGGTCAGCGAGCGGATCGGGAAGTTGCGCTTGACGAAGCTGCCGACGCCGACCGCGGCCATGTGGTGGTTCGTCCCGCCGTCCGCGACCACGAAGCTCTCGCCCATGGAGTCCTTGACGTACAGGGCGCGCACCACATAGGTGCCCGACAACGCTGTCAGATACCGGCCGAGTTCGTTGATCAGCCGGCATTCGGGGTGCGCGGCGGCGAACGGCTCGACCACCTCGTTGATCCCGTCGATCGTCGCCGTCAGATCGAGGTCCTTCTCGTTGTCGAAGTAGGCGACGCCGAATCCACCGCCGAAGTCGAGGGTCCGCAGCTCGATGCCGAGGGTGTCGGCGAGTTCCTCGGCCAGGGCCAGGATCTGGCGGGTGTTGTGCACCAGGTCGTCGGCGTTGAGGAACCGGGTCCCCATGTAGGCGTGGAAGCCCAGGACGCGCACCCGCCGCAGGTTGTCGACGAACTCCCGGGAGTGGCGCAGCACATCGGCGTCGATGCCGAACTGCCGCGGCTTGCCGCCCATCGCCAGGCCGGAGCCCTTGGTGTGGAAGTCAGGGTTGATCCGCAGCAGGACCGCGACCTCCTCCCGGCCGGCCGCCTCGGCGATCTCCTCCAACGCGGTGACCTCGTCCAGCGACTCGCAGACGATCGCGTGGATCCCCGCCTCGACGCACGCCTGGAGTTCGGCACGGGTCTTGCCCGGCCCCAGGAAGATCACGTCCTCCGGGGCGAATCCCGCCTGACGCACCGTCATCAGCTCGACCATCGAGGAGATCTCGGCGCCGGAGCCGAGCGAGCCGAGGTAGGAGCAGATGCTGACGTTGGGATTGGCCTTCAGGGAGAAGAAGACGTCCACGGCGGGGTGCATCCGGTCACGGATGGAGTGGTAGACGGAGCGCAGCACCTCGGCGTCGTAGACGAACAGCGGGGTGCCGAACTCCTCGGCGATGCGCGAGACCGGCACGCCCTGGATCTGGAGTTCGCTGGCGTTCATGATGTCCTTTCGCTGCGACCGAAGCGGCGGAGGGCGTCCTGCACACGGCGGTCGACGGCATCGAGTTCGGTGCGGTCACCGGCGAACAGCACGGTGTAGAGCCGCCCGTCGAAGGGGTCGGTGCTGCCGCTTTGGGCGTTGACGGTGCCGAAGCAGGTGATGAGCAGACCGGTGCCGTCGGCGGGCGGGTCGGCCAGCGGGCCGAGGGCCGCGGTCACCTCGTCGAAGGGCAGCGGTTCCGTCAGCCGCAGCGGGTAGTGCTTGGCCAGGGCCACGCCGCCGGGCCGCAGGAACCTTTCGGTGACCCTGCCCTGGTAACTCGACATGTTCAGCCGGGCGTTGATCTCCAGCACCGGGTAGACCAGGTCGTCGGCGCCCAGCAGGGCGTCCACCCCGACGATGCCGAAGAACCCGTCCTTGTACAGCCGGGCGCCCAGTTGCTCGGCCGCAGCGGCGAGCGTCGCGTGCTGGGCCTCGGACAGCGCGGGCGGCATGATGTGCCCCAGGTGCACCCCGCCGGCGGTCATGGCCTCCTTGACGAAGTCCAGCCGGACCCGGCCGCCGCGCTCGATGGTGAACTGGTAGTTGAGGTCGAACCGCTTGGCCAGGAAGCGTTCGACGACGACGTGCACCGAGTCGTCACCGGTGCTGTTCGCCCGGCGGTCGACCATCCGCATCAGCCGGTCGGCCTTGCGTCGGCTGTCGAGCACCACCAGCCCCCGGCCGGAGACACCGTAGGCGTCCTTGACGATCACCGGCCCGCCGTCGGCGAGCCCCTCGTCGAGGGCCTGGTGCAGTTCGGCCACCGTCTCGCAGCAGTAGCCGGGGATCTCGCGCAGCCCCAGCTCCTCGGTCAGCCGCCGGCTGTAGATCTTGCTGTTGACCCGCTCGTAGGTGGCCGCGTCCGGCACCGCGGGGCGCAGCCCCGTCAGTTCGGAGATGCGCTGCTCCAGCAGCGAGTTGCCCATGGTCATCAGGTAGGCGCCGTCATCCGCCAGTCGGCGCAGCCGGGCCATCAGCCGTGGGGAGTCCAGCACGGCCTGGCTGGTGCCGCCCTGGGTGGCCGGCGCGTCGGTGATGAGCTCGTTCGGGCTGCCCAGGCCGCTCCTGTCGACGTAGCGGCGGTAGCCGTCGTCCAGCGGCCGGTCCAGCAGCAGATGGTCGGAGGGCTCGGCCAGCAGCGCGCCGAGTTCCTCCATCCGCTGCACGGTCGCGGTGGTGGCCGAGAACTTCGCGGCGGGCAAGCCCACGTAGTCGCGTGCCCACTGGTTCTCCACCTCGAAGTTGCACAGCCAGACGAACCGGGCGTCCCGGTCGCCGGTGAGCGCTTCCTTGAGATCCGCCGTATAGGCAGTACCGGTCATCGTGGTCATCTCTTCCGGTGGGTGATCACCATGGCGCCGAAGGTGGCGCCCAGGCCGACGGAGACCAGGACGTAGTGGCCGCCGTCGACCAGCCGGTCCTGCTCGCGGGCCGTCGTGTAGTTGACGAAGACGTCCGAGGCGTAGCAGTGGCTGTAGCGCTCGATGTTCTCCAGGAAGAACTTGGCCGGGTCGGCGCCCATGTCCTTGATCGTCTGGCGCCAGGAGACCATGTTCACGTTGTGCGGGATGACGAGGTCGATGTCCTCGAACGTCAGCCCCGCCTCCGCGACCGCGTGGTGGATGATCTCGCCGAGCGCCGTGCTGTACGACTGGCCGAAGCCCTGGATCTCCTCGCGGGTCATCTCCAGGCCGGCCGCGAACTGGCCGAGGGTACTGGTGACGTGCGCCCGTACCTGGTCGCCGCGGCCGCCCACCGTCACCAGGCAGGCGGCCGCCGCGTCGGCCATGATCGCGCTGTTGGGAATCAGCTGGACCTTCGGCGAGTAAGCCCGCTCCCCGGTCACCATCAGGGCGTAGGCGCCTTCCGGCGCCTCGGCCCGCAACAGCTCCCCTGCCAGGTCGATCGCGCCGAGAGAGCTGACGCAGGCCTGCTGGGTGAGGGCGAACGCCTCCGCGTCGTGCAGTCCCAGGTCCGAGCGGATCTGCTGGGCGGCGTCGATGTGCGGCGGGGTGAGGGTCTGCATGGTGTGGGCGTAGATGACATAGGCGATCCTGCGCCCCTCGGGCAGAGCCTTCAGCGCCTGCCGCGCCGCGGGGAGCACCAGGTCGAACAGCCCGGTGTCCGGGTCGAAACGCAGCCGGTCGAGACCGTAGATCTTGCGGAACACCCCGATCTCGGCCCGTCGCAGGCCCAGGCTGTCGGCCAGTTCGTCGATCTTCACACTGCGTTCGGGGAGAAACGACTCGATGCTCTCCAGCGTCGTCGCGCCGCTCATTCGGTCAACCCTCTCAGTGTCCGGAGTACTCGGCTCGGACCAGCCAGCTGCGGGAGGCACCACGGCGGTCCCGCGGCTGCACCTCGTAGGGCCAGCGGCCCTCACCCGCACCGGGCTCGCCGGGCTCCTTGAGTTCGCGCACCTTCCAGCCCGAGGCGGCCAGGAACTCCTCCGGCTCGTCGGTGCCGAACAGCCACGGCGTGTTGTCCTCCCGCAGGCCCTTGAGGAAGGACCGCGAGAACGGGCTGCGCAGCAGCGCCTTGCTGACGAAGTCGACGGCCAGCCAGCTGCCGGCGGCCGAGACCGAGCCGAGGGTGTCCAGCACCCCGGTGGCCTGCTCCTGGGTCAGGAAGAACATCAGTCCCTCGGCGACCCACAGCGTCGGCTTGTCCTTGTCGAACCCGGCCGCGTGCAGCGTGGGCAGCCACTCGCTCGCCAGGTCCGCGGAGACCTCGCGGCGCTCCACCTTGACCTTGCCGCCCAGCGCGTCCAGGCGCCGGCGCTTCTCCTCGATCAGCGCCACGTGGTCGACCTCGTACACCGTGGTGCCCGACGGCCACTCCAGGCGGAACGCCCGGGTGTCCATGCCGGCGGCGATGAAGACCACCTGCCGGATCCCGCTCTCCCGCAGGATCGCCTCGATGCTGTCGTCGAGGTACTTGGTGCGGATGGCGATGAACGGCAGCAGGCCGCCGCCGCCGTACTTGTCCAGCAGCTCGAATCCGCGCGGGGCGGCGAGTTCGCGGGCGAACGGGTCGTCGAACATGGCGTCGCCGACGCGCTCGGACTCCACCGCGCGGGCCGCCGCCGTCCATTGGGCGGTGTAGGAAACAGCTTCCATGATGTGCGTTCCTCCCGGAGGGTCAGACAGCGACGAAGAAGGCCTTCTCGATCGCCGAAAGGGTCTGGAAGTCCTGGAGGTCGATGTTGTCGAAATCGATCTCGGTACCGCTCGCGCTCTCGATCGCGTAGACGAGCTCGACGAAGGACAGCGAGTCGACGAGTCGGCTCTCGATGAGGTTCTCGTCGTGCTCGATGGACTCCCGCTCCGGGTGCCGGCTCAGGATCCACGAACGGACTTCATCAATTCCTGCCGAAGCCATTTCCACTCCCTAGCTGTTCAGGACGTTTTCCGTCGGCTGGCGTCGCCGTCCGGCGCACCGGTGCAGAAGGCGACCGCTATGGCACAGGGTTCGTCGTGCGTGATGCTCACTTCGATGTGCTCGATGCCGGCTTCCCGGGCCAGGTCGGCGGCTCGCCCGCTGAGCCGGACCACGGGCCAGCCGCCACCGTCCTTGAGGATTTCGATACCGAGCCACGGCAGGGTCTGACCCGGCACGCGGAACAGTTTGAACACCGCCTCCTTGGCGGCCAGCCGCCCCGCGATCCCCGCGAGGTCAGGGCCGGTCGCCTGGCGGGAGAGGTCCATCTCCTCCCCGGAGAGCATCCGGGGCAGCGGCGACTCCCTTTCGGCGGACAGCATTTCGCGTACCCGGCCGAACGGGACCAGGTCGACCCCGACCCGGCCGGCGATCACCTCAGGGGATCCGCCGGGCCGCGGCCCGGACGGATTCCAGCGCCTGGACGGCGTCGCCGCCGTGCAGGTCGAGCAGGACCGACAGCCAGCGCTCCAGGCCGAAGGCCACACAGCTGGTGTAGGCGAACTCGTCGGCCGCGCCGCTGCGGATGTTGCAGCGCTCGCCGAAGAAGTTGCGGTGGGTGTTGACCGAGGCGATGGCCAGGTCCCCGCACTGGAACTCGTGCTTCACCGGGCTGAGCTTCTGCATGAAGGCCCGGGCTCCGTCGTTCTGGAAGAACGGGTCGGAGGCGGCGATCTTCTCCATCTTCAGCGAGAGGCAGTCGGCGAAGGCCAGAATGCGCTCGGTGAAGCCCTTGAGGACCTGCTGGGTGTGCTCGTACGCCCCCACCGCGACGATCTCGCGCATCTGGAAGCTCAGCAGCCGGCGCAGCCCGCCGTAGTAGGTCTCGTTGCGGAAGCAGCGGTTGACCAGCGTCACCAGCGTGTCTTCGGCGACCGTGGTGTTCTCGAAGAACAGGTAGGCGCCGTAGCAGGTGGCGTGCGGCAGTCCGACGCGGGCGCCCTGGGTGTCCGGCGGCGTGAAGCGGCCCTCGGCGGGCTTGCCGCTGCCGGCGTCCAGGTCGAGCGGGGCGGCGACCAGCGCCAGGTGCGGGAAGTTGGTGTAGACGTCGAACTTCTCCAGGTCGCTGACCGGGTACAGCGGCGGGGGGAGGATCTCCCGGGCGCCGGCGGCCCGGCCCCAGCCGGTGAAGGTGCGGTCGAGTTCGCGCAGCAGATCCGTCTGGTCCGGGTCGAGGATGACGAGTGCCTGGGACAGGTCGACGCTCTCGTGCGCGGTCGTCATCAGATGAGTCCCACCTTGGTGAGGTACTTGCTGGTCTTGCGGAAGACGCTCTGCTCGAATTCCGCGCGGGACGGGGCCTGCAGGAGCTCCCGACGCAACTCCAGCGGGTTCTCCACGCCGGCGTCGCGGTAGACCTGCGGGTTGTACAGCGACTCGAAGCTGTAGGTCAGATACCGCTTCAGGTAGTCGGAGATGTCCTGCAGCTCCTCCTCGGAGGAGGTGGCCTTGACGTCCTCGAACAGCGCCGAGACCAGTTCGCGGCCGAAGGCGATGTGCCGGGACTCGTCCTGGTGGTGGATCCGGTTGATGCCCCGGATCGTCTCGTGCAGCCGCTCGTCCAGCGCCATCTTGGAGTTGAAGTGGTCGACCAGCTCCTCGAAGATGAGGATGCGGGTGAAGACCAGCAGGCTCTCCACGTTCGACCGCGGGATCTCGACGTTGGCGCCGCCCGGCTGCCGGTAGATCTTCTTCGCGTAACGGAGGCAGAACTCCGCGAAGAACCACATGTGCTCGTTCTCCTCACCGATGAAGTGGTGGAAGAACTTCGACGGCGTCTCGAACCCCGAGGTGTGGATGCGCCGGGTGACCTCGATGAGAAGCTCACGAATGCCGTGGACGTTGAGGCTGTAGAAGTTGATGCTCTCGTAGCGCGACAGCGCGTAGAGCTGCTCCTGGGTCAGCCGCTTGGCCGCTTCCGTGCCGTAGGTGGTGGTCAGCTCGGGGCTCATCCACCACATTTGCTCAGGGAGCGTGTCAGGCCACTCGAAGAGCTTGTACGGGTTGTAGTAGTCATCGATCGACTTGTTGGTCAGGCGATCGAGGATTCCGAGAAAACGGTCATCCCGATCGATCAGATTGCTGACCATGCTCGAAAATCCTCCAACTCGTCCGACGCTGCCTGAGTGACGTTCTGCGATAGCCTCGGCGCCACTTCTCCGGCCCTGAAAAGACAGTAGGTAGGAAAGGAGCTAATGAGCAACATCGAGCAACGACCGGAAGCGGCTTGGCCGGACCCGGCCACCCCACATACCAGCCGGACGGTTTTGTGCCGCTGACCATGCAGGATCGACCCGTGGGCGGCGTCGGCGAGGAGCTCGGCGGCCATGGCGGAAGCCCGGAACGGAACATTCCACTCGCCCTTCGCCGACCGGACCCGGCCAGTGCGCGATGGCATCGTCGAGTTCTTCTGGGACGCCAGGGGAAGAATAGAAAAATGGGCACGGAAAATCGCGCCGACGCAGCCTCATGGACGGTAAGGTCATTGCCTGCGGCAGCGGCGGAAGAATTCATCCCGCGGCATACGGAAGGCGCCCCGCCACGCGTTCTCGATCACCCGGTGGAGGGCGTGTTCCGGGCCCGCTCGACACGGGCCCGGCGCGATTCGCCGCCCCGGGCCCGGAATTCACCGGGCCGCGGCGGGACGCGGCGGGACGCGGGGTGTTACAGCAGGCCGACGAGTCCGGCCCGGGCCGCCGCGACGCCCGCCTGGAAGCGGCTCTCGGCGTTCAGCTCGGCCATGATGCTGGCGATGTGCCGGCGGAAGGTGCGCGAGGACATCCCGATCCGGCGGGCGACGACGTCGTCCTTCAGCCCGGAGGCGAGCAGCCCCAGGATGGTGGACCTGACGTCGCCCAGCGTCTCCCCGTACGAGACGCCGTCCTCGTCGAAGTCGGTCCCCGACTGCCAGGCGAACTCGTAGACCCGGCGCAGCAGCGCGATCACCGTCGGCTCGTAGATGATGGTGACCGCCTGGGTGTCCTTGCCGGCGCTGTGGTCCGGCATGAACGCCGCCTCGTCGCCCACGATCAGCAGCCGGTCGAAGATCTGGTTGGAGGTGCGGATCCGCGCGCCGGTCTCGGCGATCTTCCGCAGACTGCCCCGGGTGACCGAACTGGTCCGGGCGGTGTGCGGATAGAGCACCCGCATCCGCACCCCGTTGGGCAGCGCCTTCAGCCCGAAGGGCCGCAACTCCTCTTCCTCGCACAGGCCGAGCGGCTGCATAGCCAGGATCTCCGAGGTGCACTTGCGGGCGGCGTCCGCCATCCGCAACTCGACCTGCTCCTGGTCCGCCTCCTGGTAGCTGACCACCACGTCGCGCCGTAGCTGCGAGCTGTTGAGCGTGCTGAAGGTGTCCGCGAAGGACCGTAACTGCTCGTGTATGCCGGCCAGTTCACGGCGCTTGTTGTGTATGGCCTCTTCCAGCGGGACGATCAGCTCCACCTGGGCGGCGTCCGGGCTGACCGCCCGGCAACGGCCGTCCACTTCGCAGAACTTGACGAGCCGCAGGGTACGCAGGGTGTCCATCGCCTGCTCGATCCGGAAGACCGGCAGCCGCAGCGCGGCGGCCACCTCCGCCACCGTCACCCACCCGTTGGCCAGCGTGTGCTCGTAGACCTGGATGGCCAGCTCGTTCACCACCAGTCCGGTGCCCGCGGTCACGTCGTCGACCGTGCACCCTGGCATTCCCTCACTGCGCGGCGGCAGCGTCGTGTTCAGTGTGTTGGTCACCGTCGGCCTCCACCGTCTCGCCCGGAAAGATCGACCCGCAGGTCCTCGGTCATGGTCTCGACCGCTCTGGTCAGTTCGTCGTTGAGGAAGAAGTGCCCGCCACGGAACGGGACCATCGTGAAGTCCGCCGTGGTGTGGATCTTCCAGCCCGCGGCCGCGGTCGCGTCGAGGTAGGGGTCCTCGTCGGACAACAGCAGGGTGATCGGGGCGTCGACCGTCGCGTCCGCCGAGGCGAGATACCGGGAGTTGGCGGCGTAGTCGTTGCGCACCACGGTCAGGATCAGATCCCGGTACTTGGGTTTGTCGAGCAGCCTGGCCGGGACCGCGCCCAGCTCCTTGAGCTCCGCGACGATCTCCTCGTCGTTGTTCGGCACGTGCACGCCGAGTCCGTCCGAGGGAGAGCGCCGGCCGGAGACGAACAGCCTGGCCGGCCGCACACCGGCGGCCTCCAGCCGCCTGGTCAGCTCGAAGGCGATGACCGATCCCATGCTGTGGCCGTAGACCGCCAGCGGCCGGTCGTACCAGGGCCGCAGTTCCTCGCATACCTGGTCGGCCAGTTCGCCGATGTCATGGAAACCCTGGTATCCGGGTCCGCCCTGCCGCCCCGGGTACTGTACGGACAGCGCCTCGATGTGCTCCGGCAGTGCTCTGGCCAGCGGGCCGAAAGCACTTGCCGATGCTCCGGCATGCGGGCAACAGACCAAACCGATGTCGGCCTGCGGAGTGGGCCGGAGCGCCTGGATCCAGCTCGCGGTTTTCTGGACGGCTTGCTTTTCCATCGAGTCGTCTGTCCCATCCGGCCGTTGCACAACACCACGGCACAACGAGGAGTCCAAAGGCGTATTCGAGGGGATGGCTGTCACTCGGAACTACGGAGGTCGGTCAGCGGGCAGGCTCGGTTCCGTCAATTGTATGGCCAATACAGGGATTGATTGTCGGCGACAGCCCTGGCTGCCCTTGCCGTGACACGGAATCGGATGCCGCGCCAGTTGCCAAAAGCTCAGCTTAGTTGCCGACGGCTCCTTGTCAACAGGATCGGGACACCGCCGAGTTGACATTGTGATGACCTGCCGACGAAGGCCCTGGCCGAAAACCCCTGGTCCGCGACCGGCGACTTTGCGCCGGAGATATTCGCGTGCGCCGATTCGCTTATTCCAGCCTGCGAAGGCAGCGTCCACGGATGATCTACCGCACCGCCGAACATCACCCCACCTGCATGGCAGCGGCATTCGGCCACCCGTGCGCCGAGGCAACCTTTTCGTCAGGCAATTCGCAGATCGGGCCCCACGGAACAAGCCAGCGCCGGTGAGTCGGGGGATGCCGCCGGCCGGTCCTGCGAAAGCGGACCATCGACCGGTGTCCGATATGACCAGGCCGCCACCGGCATTCTCAGCGTAATACGGTCTGATTCCATCGAGCGCTCCGCCGCTTTCCGCCACACGCCAGTCGAGGGTTTTCCGCCACGCACCACGGGGTGGCGAAACGATACTTCTGCGGTCCGGCCGGCTCGTCGATTCCCGCCGGGCGCCCGGTATGTTGGCGTACGCGAGGTGTGCCGCGAAGAAACCGCCCCACCCATTCGTCGGATGGCCGACCGATATCGACAGTTCCCCTGTTCATCTCGATTTGACGCCGCGCCGTTTTCCCGGGCCGCGCCGAACCGTTTCGCCGGATCGAGCACGGCCTGACGCCATTTCACCGCACCGAAATGACCGATGCCCGCGGGCCCTTGTCCAGGGCCAGCGGGCATCGGTGGATCGGGGGTCGGCGGGCCGCCGGGGCCGCCGCGCGGGGGCGGCCCGGGCGGCTCACTTCGCGGCCGGGGAGACCTTCTCGTCGGGGGCCGGGCGCACCGCGGCGCCGGATTCCTTCGCCCGTCCGTCGGAGCGGCCGAAGGCCCAGGTCAGCAGCGCCGCCACGACCACGAAGGCCGCTCCCAGCGGCAGCAGCCCGGCGGCGGAGTCGAAGGAGTTGAGGCCGACGCCGCCGATCACGCTGGACAGCGAGATCGCCAGGTACATCACGGCCGCGTTGAGCGAGACGACCAGCGCCTCGGCTCCGGGCGGGGCGAGCGCGATGATGCGGTGCTGCTGGGGGGCGGTGACCGACCAGGAGGCCGCACCGCTGACCACCACGAGCACGATGGCGGCGGCGAACGATCCACGGCCCGGCATCATCGCGAGGAAGACCCCGGTGAGCACCAGGGTGGCGGCGATGACCACCCGGCGCGGGCCGTGCCGGTCGGCCAGCCGTCCGGCCACCAGGTTCCCCGCCGTGCCGGCGATGCCGAACACCAGCAGCAGGATCGCGACCCGGCCGCCGTCGTCATTGGTCGCCGGGGCGAAGACCGAACTGATGTAGGTGTAGGGGAGGTAGATGCCGACGAAGGCCGTCAGGGTGACCACCAGGACGCTCAGCACCCGGCGGTCGGCGAGCGGCGAGAGCCGCTTGCGCAGGCTGACCGCGGTGCCCAGCCTGATGTCGGGCAGCCGCAACGCGATGATCGGCGCGACCACGGCGCCCAGCGCGGTGACGAACCACATGGTGGCCTTCCAGCCCAGGGCGTTGCCGATGGCGGTGCCCAGGGGCGCGCCGAGCGCCAGCGAGGAGGTCAGGCCGACGGTCACGATGGCGATCGCCCGCCCGCGCCGCTCGCTTCCCGCGATCGCCGCGGCGGTGGCCCCGGCGTTGGGGGTGAACATCGCGGCTCCGGCGGCGGCGACCACCCGGGCCACCAGGACCAGGGCGTAGTCGGGCGCGAGGGCGGTCACCACGTTGCCCAGCACGAACACCAGCAGCGCGGTCACCAGGACCTGGCGCCGCGACCACTTGCCGGTCAGTGCCGCCAGGACCGGCGACAGGACCGCGTAGGCGATGGAGAAGACGGTGACCAACTGGCCGGCCGCCGCGATGTCGATGTGCAGCGAGCGGCTGATGTCGGGCAGCAGACCGGCGATGACGAACGCGTCGGTTCCCACGGCGAAGGTGCCGAAGGCCAGAACCACCACGTGGGGGCGCCAGTTGTCACCCCTTTTGGCCTCAGCGGTGTCAGTCATCCGTGCTCCCGATCCGATGAATGGCGTCTGTTACGATCGGCATCGTAACTTATGTCGATGCTCATCGTAACAGTCGATGCCGATCGAATTAACCGTGGAGAGCGCCACGTGGTCGTGGGGGGAGTCATCCGGACGACGGTCCGGGCAGCGGTCCGGGTCGCCGAAGGCGCCGCACCGACCAGTGTCGGGGCTGCCTCGGGGACGACGGAGGTCCCTGCGACCGTATGCGACGGGCGGTGCTCGACTGAAGAGGCCGATACCGGACTGGCCGGGCTGGGCCACGCCTGGCGACGATGGCCTTACCCACCATGGGTATCCCCCGCCGGGCCCGGATCAGGTGCCCCGGAGGGGCGGAGCACGGCTGATTCGATGTGTATCGTCAGAGACGATCACCACGGAGGCGATGATGCGCGATGCGAAGGACACCTGGCTACCCGAACCCGACCTCGCGGAAGTGGATGTCGGCACGGTCCTACAGGCCCTGGCCGACCCGGTCCGCCTGCTGATCGTGCGGCTCCTGGACGCCGCGGGCGAGGGTTCCTGCACCACCCTCGACGTACCGGTGAAGAGATCGACGGTCTCCCATCACCTGCGGACCCTGCGCGAGAGCGGCGTGGTGGCCACCCGGCTGGTCGGCAACTCCCGGCTGTCCAGGCTCCGCAAGGACGAGCTCGAAGCGCGCTTCCCCGGTCTGCTGGCGTCCGTGCTGGCCGCGACGCCGGCGGCGCAGCTCGTGGGGTGACCGCGGCCCCCGCCCGCCATGCCCCGCGCCCCACCCGGTCCTCGCGCCGACGAGCCCACAGGAGAAGCAGATGAGCCGCTACGCCCATCTGGCGTACACCGACTCGGTCCGCCAGGTACAGAAGGAACAGGGAAGCGCGACGGCCGGCGACCGCAAACTCATGGGCCGCGACGAACCGGAGCCGATGACCCAGGCGGAGGCCGCGTTCATCCGCACACGCGACGGCTTCTATCTGGGCAGCGTCAGCGAGACCGGCTGGCCCTACATCCAGTTCCGCGGCGGGCCGCCCGGCTTCCTCCACGTACTGGACGAGCGGACGCTGGCCTACGCCGACGTCCGCGGCAACCGCCAGTACATCACCACCGGCAACGTGCGCGCGGACGGGCGGGTGGCGCTGTTCTTCATGGACTACCCCCGCCAGGCCCGGCTGAAGGTCTTCGGGCGAGCCAGGACGCAGAGCCTGGAGGAGGACCCGGGGCTGTCCGAGCGACTGACGGCCAGGCGGACCGACGGCCATCTGGAACGCCTGATGATCATCGAGGTCGAGGGCTTCAACTGGAACTGCCACCAGCACATCACCCCGCGCTTCTCCGAGCAGGAGCTGGCCGAGGCGCTCGACCCGATCCGCTCCCGCATCGCGGCTCTGGAGGAGGAGAACGAGGAGTTACGCGCCCGGCTCGCCGCCCGCGGCTGACCGTCGGCGGGAGGCCGGCCCGTCTCAGGAGGCGAGCAGGTCGAGGGAGACCTGCCACAGCCGGGCGGCGGCGTCGGGGTCCAGCGCGTGGTCGGCGACGCCCGAGGACGCACCGGGGACGTGCCGGACGGCCTGGTTGCAGTCCTCGAAGTACCGCCCGCCCACGCCCTCCAACCCCGGCCAGGTCGCGGCCAGCACGGAGGTCGCCGCGCCCTGCTGCGGCGTCTTGAAGAAGGCGTAGGACGCCACCGCCTGGTCGAGGTCGTCCTTGTCCATGTGCCGGGTCAGGTTGGTCAGGATCGCTCCCGGGTGCACCGCGTTGACGGTGATGCCGTCCTCGCTCCAGCGCCGGTTCGCCTCGACCGCGAACAGCACGTCCGCCGTCTTGGACTGGGCGTAGGCGACCCGGGGGTCGTAGGCGCGCACCCGGAAGTGGATGTCGTCGAAGTCCACCGGTTCGCGCAGGTGCGCCACGGAGCTGAGCGCCACGACCCGCGCCCGGCCGGCCGCCGCGAGCGCCGGGCGCAGGCCCGCGGCGAGCGCGAAGTGGCCGAGGTGGTTGGTGGCGAACTGCAGCTCCCAGCCCTCCGGTGTCCGCAGCTCGGGCGTCATCATCACGCCCGCGTTGTTGACCAGGATGTGCAGCGGGCCCTGCCACGCGTCGGTGAACGCGGCGACCGACCGGCGGTCGGCGAGGTCCAGCGTCGCGACCCGCAACCGCTCGGCACCGCCGGCCGAGCCGATCGCCTCGGCCGCCGCCTCGCCGGCCTTTCGGTCGCGTACCGCCAGCGTCACCTCCGCGCCGGCTCCGGCGAGCGCCCGGACGGTCTCGACCCCGATACCGGACGCCGCGCCGGTGACGACGGCACAGTGGCCGGTGAGATCGACGCCCCGGGCGACGTCGGCAGCGGTGGAACGAGCGTCGAAGGGGGTGGTGACGGCGGGCGGCGTGAGCTGGGTCATGGGTCCGGCCTCTCTGCGATGCCCCGGCGCGGGCTCGGCCGGTCCGGGTTCCCCCGGGCGCTCCGGGGGCGTACCTCAAGCCAAACACCGTCCCGGCCGCCCTCCGGGGCCCGAAGGGGCCTCCCCTCACCCGGGCACCGGCCGACCGGGGGTCCAGCGGTACCCCTCACGGGCGCTCTCCCTCGCGGAGGAGCGCCTAGCCTGGAAGGCATGAGCGCCCCTTCGAGCGACCCCTCCCCCGCAGCCGGGGGCAACCCGGAACTGCGGGAGTTCCTGCGCTCGCGCCGGGCCCGGATCACCCCCGAGGACGCGGGCCTGCCCCCGCAGCCGGGCGCCCGCCGGGTGCCCGGTCTGCGCCGGGAGGAGGTCGCCCGGCTGGCCGGGGTGAGCGTGGACTACTACGTACGGCTGGAGCGCGGCCGCGGTGTGAACGTCTCCGAGGGCGTGCTGGACGCCATCGCCCGTGCGCTGCGGCTCGACGACACCGAGCGCGGCCATCTGTTCGCTCTGGCCAGGCCCGCCCGTACCCGGCACCGTCCGATGCCCCCGCAGCGGGTACGGCCGGGGCTGTACCGGGTGCTGGACACCCTCGCCGACACCCCGGCGCTGGTGATCGGCCACCGCACCGACGTGCTCGCCGCCAACCGGATGGCCCGGGCGCTGTACACCGACTTCGACGCGCTGCCGCACCGGGAGCGCAACATGGCCCGGTTCATCTTCCTCGACGAGGCCGCCCGCGAGCTGTACGCGGACTGGGAGAGTTCGGCCCGCGGGACGGTGGCCGCCCTCCACCTGTACGCCGGGCGCCATCCGGACGACCCGCGGCTCGCCGAACTGATCGGTGAACTGTCCGTGCGCGACCAGGACTTCCGCCGCTGGTGGGCCGACCACGACGTGCTGCGGCGCTCCCACGGGACCAAGCGCTTCCACCATCCGGTGGTCGGCGACCTCGCCCTGGACTACGAGGCGCTGACCCCGACCGGCGACCCCGACCAGGTGCTCGGTCTGTACACCGCCGAGCCCGGCTCCCCCTCGGAGCACGCCCTGCGGCTGCTGGCCAGTTGGTCCGCGGAGCCGGCCGCGCCCGCGCCGTCGGTCATCCGGCCACCACACGGGGGTAGTTCCTGATGAGCTCGGCCACCGGCGGCCGGTCGGTGTCCCCGTCGGTGACCACCGCGAGCCGACCGCGACTGCCGTGCCGCTCCCACCCGGTCCCCGCGTCCGCATAGGCGGCGCGGGCGGTGGCGAACTCCCGTGCCGTCCCGATGACGAAGTCGGCCAGATACGCCCGCGCGCCTCGCGCCGACAACGGATCATCCCCTAACCGCCATACGGATCCGCCGAGTTCGCCGACCAGCGGCTCGAAGAACGCCAGGTACTCCCCCGCCGTCGCGGCGTCCGGCGTGATCAGGTGCACACCCTGCCCGCGGACGGCGTTCCCCGAACGGTCCCGTGAGTCGGTCGAGTAGAGGGCGCTCACCAGGAAGGCCCCGGCGAGCGCGGCACGGCCGTCGAGCCCGCGCAGTGGTTCGCTCTCCCCGTCGCACACCTGTAGGGCCGCGGTCAGGCACGCGTCGTCGACGGTGAACCCCAGCCGACGTCTGATCGCCTCGGCCGCCAGGGCGAACACCTGGGTGCGCAGGCCGCTCTCGAAGTCGGCCGCCACCGGCCGCTGGAGGGCCGCCGGATAGGAGACCGAGACCAGCCGCGCCGGGCCGAGCGCCATCATGCCCGCCCCCATCAACTGCCGGACCCGCTCGTGGGTGAGCCGCGCGCGCACGTCCAGGGAGGTCGTCACCGCGACCATGATCTCCCCCCAGCGCCGCACGGTATCCCGGACGGTCGCCGAGACCGGGATGTCGTGCCAGGCGTACCGCACGGGACCGTGCCGGACGTCGACGGAGATCCGGTCGCCGTCGATCACGGCGGTCAGGGCCGGCACCGGCGGGAGCGGGTCGGACGGGAACCGCTGCACGAGACCCAGCTCGATGAACGGGGTCAGGCTCGCGACCCGCCAGGGCCCACCGCTGTCCCGCCGGAGCAGGGCGGCCTCGTACGACGGATTGACCAGGAAGACCGGCACACCGCCGGGGGCCAGCAGGAAGGTCCCCGCCTGCCAGGTGAGGAACGGCCGCGGCGGTTCGAGCGGCCGGTCGTGCCAGGCGGGCGGCCGGCACCGGAGGTGGTTCAGCACGGCGATCGCGACTCCCCCGTCCTCGGCGTGCACCTCCAGTGCCGGTGCCCTCCATCGTCCGAACGGCCGACCACAGCTTTGGCAGTCCAGCGCCCACAGGCCGGCCTTGAGGTCGGCCATGACGTCCGGACCGAGCTTCGACCGGGTGGCCGCGTCGGTCCGCAGTTTCCGAACTGCCATTGAAGTGGTCCCGTCCCCTGTGTTCCCCCGCGGACGCAGCCTGGCACCCACCCTCGGGACCGGTCCCGGGCCGCGCTGCCCGAACGGCCGGATACCGGTGTCCGACCGCCCCCGCCAAGGGTGACACCGTTGTCGGACGCCGACGGGCTGTGCTATCCACGATCTGGCAGCGGACGTGTTGTGAAGTCTTCGCTCTCGAAGGGTGATCGCATGCGTATCCGTTCAATCCTCCATGCCCTTGTCCTCCTTGTGGTCTGCGCGGCTCCACTCGCCGCCGGAGCGGCCCCGGTCGGGGCCACCGCGGCTCCCCGCGCCACGCACACCGTCACCCTGGTCAACCTGACCGGGCAGACCGTGTGGATCGGCTCCTCCGTCAACGCCGACGGCTCGACCGCGCTGAGCGGACTGCCGACCCTGACGGATGGTCAGTCCGCCACCCTCACGGTCCCGGAGAACACCTCCGCCGGGCACTGGCGGGGCACGTTCTTCGCACGGCAGGGCTGCTCTGGGAGCGACGGCGGCGATTTCCACTGTGCGCTGGGCGACTGCGGGCCGCACGCCGACCGCTGCTCCACCGGCGAACAGCCGGGCAGCCTCGCGGAGTTCAACTTCGACCCGGCCGACTCCCTCGCCCCCTGGTACGACGTCAGCTACGTCAACGCCTTCTCGGTGCCGGTCACCATCACGCCGGACGGCGTCGTCCCGCCGCCGAACGGCGGGGAGTGCGCCACCATGGGCTGCCCGGAGAACCTGCTGCCCTTCTGCCCGCCGCAGGACCTGCTGACCGACCCGGGCACCGGCGGACCGCTGGAGTGCGTAAACCCGAACCGGGACGCGCAGACCTCGTACAGCGACATGATCGGTTCGCACTGCCCGACGGCGTACGGCTGGTCCGGGGCCGACCGGGTGCCGGGCAACCAGGTGGTGCGCCAGTGCCGGTCGTGCACCGGCTTCACCGTGACCTTCCACTGACAACCGGCGAGAGGCTGGGTGGCGAGATGACGTCCGTGAACGCGGTACGCCGGCGGATACTGCTGGTGGGGTCGGCCCTGGCGGTGCTGTGCGTGGCAGCGCTCGCCCCGCCGGCCGGCGCCGACGCCTCCTCGCCGCGCAAGGGGGTGAGCGCCGACGCCTCCTCGCCGCGCAAGGGGGTGAGCGCCACCGACGTCCCGGGCGCGGCGCAGGCGCTGACCGACGTGGGCGCCTCCTGGTACTACGACTGGGCGCCGTCCACCGGTGCGATAGCCAAGCCCGCCGGGGCCGAGTTCGTGCCGATGATCTGGGGTTCCGGCGCGGTCGATCCGACCGACCTTGCGACGGCGAAGCAGCAGGGCACGCAGTTGCTGGCGTTCAACGAGCCCGACCTGGCCGGCCAGGCGAACATGTCGGTGAGTCAGGCGCTGGACCTGTGGCCGCAGTTGGAGGCCACCGGCATGCGACTGGGCGCCCCCGCCGTCGCCTTCGGCGGGGACACCCCCGGCGGATGGCTGGACCAGTTCATGTCCGGGGCCGCGGCCCGCGGCTACCGCGTCGACTTCATCCCGTTGCACTGGTACGGCGGTGACTTCGGTTCGGCGGCGGCCGACGAACTGCGCGGCTATCTCCAGGCGGTGTACGACCGCTACCACAAGCCGATCTGGCTGACCGAGTACGCGCTGACCGACTTCTCCGGCAGCACCCCGCGTTATCCGACCGCGCAGCAGCAGGTCGACTTCGTGAACTCCTCGACCGCCATGCTCGACAGCCTGCCGTTCGTGGAGCGGTACGCCTGGTTCACCCTGTCCACCCGGACCAGCCCCACCGGTCTGTACGACGGGACCACCCCGAACGCCAGCGGCGCCGCCTACCGCTCCGCCGGCTGAGGCCCCCCGGTCGTCGGCCGGCCCGCCCTCACCCCGGGCCGGCCGACGACGCGTCCCGCCCACCGTGCGGGCGGGACGCCGCGACCTTCGGATACGGACTACACCAGGTGCATGACCCCTGGTGGCCCACCGTTGATCGCCGTCAGGGTGCCCAGCAGTCCCCGCGCGGTCAGCGTCGCCGGCTCCCGCGCGGAGCGCGGGCTCTCGGCGATGGCGCGCAACGGCAGCTTGCGCAGCCGGCGGCCGTCCCACCCCTCGCACCGTCCGGCCAGCTCCGCGTGCAGCGCCTCGTCCTTGGCGAGGGTGCCGATTTCCGGCCAGTGCACGGCCAGTTCCTCCAGTGCCGACCGCAGGATCCGCGCCCTCGTCGGCTCGTCGGGCAGGTCGAGCTCCAGTACCAGGTCGGCCCGGGACAAGAACGCCTCGTCCACCACGGACAGGAAGTTCGTCGTGACGACGAACACCACGGTGGGGCAGCGGTCGGCCACGTCGTCGATCCCGGCGAGCACGGCGTCGGTCGCCCGGTGGACATCGACCGGGTTGGTATCCAGCGAGGTCACCGAGCGGCGCACCGCGAAGCTCTCCACCTCGTCGAGCAGCACCACGGTGTGCGGGCGACGGGCGGCGAGTTCGGGGATGGTGTCGCGGAAGAGCTTGGTGACGTTGCGCTGGCTCTCCCCCAGCATCTCGCTGGGGAAGGCGTGCGGGTCGACCTCGACGAAGGTGGTGGCTCCCCGGTCGGAGACCGCCAGTGCGGCGGCCTGGGCGAGTCCGCGGGCCAGTGAGGTCTTGCCGGTGCCGGTCGGTCCGGCCAGCACGATCAGCCCGTGCACCGCGCCCGCCAGCGCGGACAGCGCCCGGCCGTGCAGCAGGGTGAACAAGGCCGTGCCCAGCAGGCGTTCCTTCACCCCGGGCGGGGTGATGATCGCGTCCCACGGGCCGTCGTGGTGATCGGCCGGGAGCGCGTGGACCGACAGCACTCCCGGCGGCATCGACTGCTCGGTCATGGCCACGTGGGTCGGACCACCTCGGGCCATTCGATGGCGGTCGGGTCGCCGGCCTGGGCGTCGCGGATGTGGTCCGGCGGCTCCTCGAAGAGCACCAGCGGATCGCACAGTGCCCGCATGGTCTCCAGCAGGCTGTCGAACATGTGGATCCGCACCACCTTCGCGGTGTTGTCCGGATCATCGTTGATGTGCTGGTGCCACAGGAAGTGGTCGACGACGATGATGTCGCCCTTCTTCCACGGGTGGTTCTCGCCGCCCTCGGGTTCGGTTCCCAGGTAGCTGTGCCCCTGGCCCTCGACGACGTACAGCCACGCCTCGCCGGGGTGGCGGTGCATGGACTGGGCACGGCCGGGCCCGATCTCGAACATGGCCATGGTGATCCCGGAGGCCTGGTAGCCGATCGCCTTGTCCAGCAGGAAGGTCGTGCGGGTGCCGCGGGGGGTGGGCAGCAGCTCCAGGTCGTCCCAGCTGGTGTGCAGCCGGCCGCCGCGCCGGGCGTCCTGCTCCTTGCCCAGCCGGCGCAGTCGGCGCGCGTAGGGGTCGCCGCCCTCCTGCTGGTCCGCGTACGGCGGGCGCGGCGGCAGCTCGGCGACCGGGGTGTGGCCGCCCTCCTCGACGATGGCCATGCCCATGGTGGTCAGCAACGGCTCGGAGGAGAAGGTCAGGTAACGGGCGGTCCCCTCGCCGTCGTTGCCGTGCCGGTGCCAGGCCCAGGCCGGCAGGTGCAGTGAGTCGCCAGGACCCCACTCGATGCGCTGCCCGTCGATCTCGGTCCACGCGTTGCCCGCGACGCAGAACATCATGGCGTCCCACGAGTGCCGGTGCACCGTCGAGACGACGCCCGGGTCGATCTCGTGGGCCAGCGCGTCCATCGTCCGGGTCGGCCGGTCACCGTCGACGCCCACGTACACACCCTGCCGGGTGCCGCGCGCGGTCTCGTGCATGACGACGTCCTCGTGGCGCACGATGGTCTTCTGGTTCTGGCGCCATTCCTCGATGAACGCCGCACGGCGCTGTTTTTGCACGTGGTAGTGGGTCGTCTTGGTCGTGGTCCTGCTCATTCAGATCAACGTTTCCTTTCAGAAAACGATCCGGACTCGTCTGTAAGGCCGCACGGCTCCGGCTATTTGACGAACCCGGGATTCACCACGGAGTTCAGGTCGATCTTGGCCACGGCAGGGGTGGTCTTCGCCAGGGTCGCCTGGGAGACGGTGAACTGGTCGGTGTTGGGCACCGGACGCTCCGGCAGCACTTCCTGCGCGTAGAACTGGTAGGTCGCGTCCAGCGAGGGCTTGTCGTGCACATTGAGGAACTTGGCGATCTCCTGCTCGGTGTACGCCTTGTCGGACTTCTCCTTCTTGACCGCCTCCACGATCGCGTCGCACAGCTTCTGCGCGATGTCGTGGTGGGCGTCCAGGTAGGACTTGGTGACGGCGATGCCGTCCTGGGCGGCGAAGGTGCGCTGCTGGGTCAGGTCGATGACGTGCTTGAGCCCGTGCTGGTCGAACGCGGTCGAGGCCGGGGGGTGCGACAGCGCGCCGACGACGGACCCGCTCAGCAGCGCGTTGTTGACGCTGGTGACCGAGCCCAGCGGCACCAACTGCACGTCGGAAGGGGTCAGTCCGAGGGCCTTGAGCGCGAGGACGGTGGCGACGTAGTTCGATCCGCTGGTGGAGGTGATGCCGATCCGCTGGCCCTTGAGCGTGGCCGCGGTGGCGTGTTGCGGCTGGGCGTAGAAGACGTAGGCGTAGACCGGGGTCAAGGTCAGCAGGTACTGCATGGAGGCGCCGGAGGCGACCGCGGACAGCACCTCGGAGCCGCCGACCGAGCCGAACTGGACCTGGTTGGACAGCATCGCCGGAATGCCCTGCTGCGAGCTGATGCTGCGCAACTTGACGGTCAGGCCGCGCTTTTTGAAATAGCCCTGGTCGAGCGCGATGAACAGCGGCACCTCGCTCGCCGATATCTCACTGTAGGAAACGGTGATCTCCGAGGAGGACGAGCCGCCTCCGGTATTGGGTCCGCAGCCCGCGATCAGGGCGAAGGACATCGCGGTGGCCGCGGCGAGTGCGACTCGGCCGTGCCCACGCGGACGGGAACGCCTGACGTTCATGGTGGTCCTCACTTTCAGGGTCGCCACGCGTCGAAGTGCCGTTCCGCCCGCCGGAGTAGGACGGTGAGAACGAATCCCGCGAGGGCGAAGATGATCAGTCCGGCGAAGACGGTCGCCGTCTGGAACTGCTGGCCGGCGTTGTTCATCAGCATGCCGACGCCGTGCTGGGCGCCCATGAGTTCGGCGACGAAGACACCGATCAGCGCCTGGCCCACCGCGAGCCGCAGTCCGCTGAGCACGAAGGGCACAGCGCCTGGCAGGGCGATGGTCCGGAAGATCTGCAGGTCGCTCCCGCCGAAACACCGTGAGGCGCGCACCAGTTGGGCGTCGATGTTGCGCACCCCGGTGGTGGTGTTGATGACGATGGGGAACAGCGCCATCAAGAAGACCAGCACCAGTTTGGAGGAGAGCCCGATGCCCAGCCACACGATCAGCAGCGGGCCGAGGGCGATCCGCGGGACGGAGTAGAGGAAGTTGATGAAGGGGTCGAACAGGTAGCCCAGCCGGCGGTACCAGCCCAGCAGCATGCCGACCGGGATCCCGAACAGCGCCGCGAGGGCGAACCCGTAGAACAGTTCGGCACCGCTGGCGCCCAGGTCCTGCCAGATGGTCTCGGAGGAGAACATCTGCCGGAACGCGCCGATCACGTCGAGCGGACCCGGCAGCAGGATCACCGGTTCCAGGCGCAGCGCGGCCACCACCTCCCAGCCGGCGATGACCAGCACGACCGCGACCGTGCCGAGCAGGTACTTCTCGACGCGGTTGTCCAGTCGGCGGGTGGGCACCAGCCGTCGCGCTCCCGGTGTCCCGGCGCGCCGGTCGCCTCGTGTGCGTGACGTCATGTCGGCCGTCATGACGTCCTCCCCTCTCGCTGCGGGTCGGAGCCGGAGTACAGCGCCTGGGAGACCTGGTCCACCAGGTCGACGAAGACCGGGTCCCGGCGGATCCGCGACTGCCTCGGCTTGGGGATGTCCACCACGAACTCGGCGATGATGCGGCCGGGCCGGGGACCGAAGACGCACACCCGGTCGCCGAGGAAGACGGCTTCCGCGATGTCGTGGGTGACGAACATGGCGGTCACGGCGGTCTGGGTGCACAGCCGGAGCAACTCGCCCTGCAGCACCTCCCGGGTCTGCGCGTCGACCGAGGCGAACGGCTCGTCCAGCGCGAGCAGTTCGGGCTCGACCGCCAGGGCCCTGGCCAGGTTCGCCCGTTGCTGCATGCCACCCGACAGCTGGTGCGGGAAGCTGTGGGCGAACTCCGCGAGGCCCACGAGTTCCAGCAGATGCGACGCCTTCTCCCGGGCGGCCTTTCCTCTCAGCAGCCCCGACATCTCCAGGCCGTAGGTGACGTTGCCCAGGGTGTCGCGCCACGGCAGCAGGCTGGGCTGCTGGAAGACCATCGCGCGCTCGGGTCCCGGGCGGGTGATGTCGCGTCCGCCGAGGGTGAGCCGACCGCCGCCGAGCGGGATGAATCCGGCGACCGCGTTGAGGAAGGTCGTCTTGCCGCAGCCGGAGGGCCCGACGATGCAGACGATCTCGCCCTGTTCGACGGTCAGGTCGAGCGAGTCGACCGCGAGCACCGGCTCGTCCTTCGCCCGGCGGGACGCGTAGGCGATGGTGACCGACGAGGCGTCGAGATGCGCCGTGGACCCGCGTGCCGACCGCGGGCCGTCGGCGCCTTCCCGCCCGGGAGCCCCGGCGGGGATCGCACTTCGTTTCACGGTATCGCCCCTTGGTCGTCGCTGACGTCGGGCCACCGCGCGCCCGCTGAGCCATTGAGAGAATGGACTAAGGGTCCTATCAATGACAAGCAGATGAACCACGTCAATTTCATATGACGGCACGTGACGTACCCGGCAATCCGGACGCGGGGCAGCCGTCCTCGCAGCTCAGAAGGCCGCCAGACGGCGGCCACGCCCATGGGCGGCCGCCCGGGGAAGATCCGCGGACCGACGGGATGTCAGCTGGCGCGAGGGCCCGGGATGCCGGCGTGCGCCGCCGCGGCGGCGATGAGGTCGCGGTCCTCGTCGGTGATGTCCGGCACGGTGTCCGGGAACGCGCTTATCTCGGACCAACCGGGCGCCCCGGCCGAGCCGCCCAGCGTCCGCACCGACCAGGAGGCGCACAGGCAGGCGAAACGCATCCGGGCCCGCAGCGGCCGGCGCGCCAGCAGCCCGTAGATGAACGCCGCGGTGAACACGTCACCGGCTCCGGTGGGATCCACGGCCCGCACCGCGGGCGCGGGGACCCGGACCACCTCGCCGGTGGCCTCCTCCACGCCGACGGCGCCGGCCGCCCCGTTGGTGACCACCACCTGCCCGACGCGGCGCGCCAGCGCGGCGGCGGCGTCCTCGACCGTGCGGGTACGGGTGTAGTTCATCGCCTCGACGGCGTTGGGCAGGAAGACGTCGACCCCGGCCAGCCGGTCCAGCACCTCGTCCGACCAGTCGCCGCCGGCGTCCCAGCCGACCCCGCCCACCACCAGCGTTCCGGCGGCCCGCATCCGGGCGACCCACTCGGGCAGCGGTCGCCGCAGACCGACGTGCAACGCCCGGGCGCGCGGAAGTTCGCCCTCCCAGTGCTCCGGGTAGCGGGCTCCGGGTTCCTCGTAGGTGATGAAGCTGCGATCGTGCCGGTCGGCGACCGCGACCGTGACGGGGGTGTGCACCGCGGGGTCGCGGCGGAGCCAGCGCAGATCGAGGTGGGGTACGGCGGACAGTTCCGCGGCGACCCGGTCGCCGAACATGTCACGGCCGATGACGCCGGCCAGCGCGGTGCTCAGGCCCAGCCGGGCGGTGGCGACGCAGCGGTTGGCCGTGCCGCCCGCGGCCACCGCGAAGGACTCGGCGTACACCTCGCCGCCGGGGACGGGCAGGCCCGGGGTACCGCCGAACACCAGGTCGCAGAAGACCTCGCCGGCGAAGACCACGTCGATCGCGGGACCCTGAGCCACCGTGCCGCCTTTCAGCCATGTCGGTCGGCCCAGTGGAGCATCCACGCACGGCACGTACAAGGCCGTGTCGTGCGGATCTTGGCGGGCTCGCGACGCCCGACACGGCACCTCGCGGCGTCAGGCCGGTTCGGCGACGCGTCCGCCGGCACCGTCGGCGCGGGTCATCAGCACCAGCCGGTGGCGGCCACCACCTCCGCCGCGATGTCCGGCACGGACCGCCCGTCGGTCACCACCCGCACGGTGTCCGCGGACACCCCCTCGTCCAGCAGCCGGGCCCGGCGGGTGCCGGTCGCCAGGCTGTCCGCCAGTTCGGAACCGAGTTCACGACCGGCCAGCCGTTCGCCCGCGATGGCGTCGGACGCGGTGAGCAGGACCCGGAAGAGCCGGGTGTCCGCGCCCATGGCCCGCCGGAACATGCCGGTGACCTCCGGCATGACGCTCAGGGTGTTGGTGTAGATCAGGCGGCGGTAGCCGAGCCGGGCGTAGTTCGTCCAGACCGCGGTCAGATTGGCCTCGACGATCCGCGAGCCCTGCGGGTCCCCCTCGGGCGGCGGATGCACCTGCCCCATGAAGTCGCCCTCGATGACGGCGTGCGGGACCCCGGCGGCCCGCAGGCGGACCGAGACCTCCCAGCCGACCGTCGTCTTGCCCACCCCCGAGCGGCCGCCGATCAGCAGCACCTCGGCCGGGCGTGCCGGGCCGTCAGGCATGCGACCGCGCGCGGTCCTCCTTCGGTACGGCGTATCCGGGCACCGACGGCCAACGGACCGTCATCACCACCGACTCCTCCTCCGCCACCCAGGAGTGGTCGACGCCGCGACCCCACACCACGTAGTCCCCCTGCTGTGTCAGCAGCACGCTGCGCCCGGGCAGTTCGACCCGGAAGCGGCCGCTGATCAGGACCAGCAGGGCCGTGCGCTCCTCACCCGTTACCCACTGCTTGCGCTCGTCGCCGGGCGGGTGGACACCCCACTTGATCTCGACGTCCTCGCTGTGCCGGGGATCGCCGGCGTCCTTGAAGTGCCCGAGCAGCCACCCCTTGTCCAACGCCGCGTCCCGGCCCGCGCTGCCCACGTACACGCTGTCGCTCATGCCCCGGGACGTTAGCAGCCGTCTTGACGTGCCCCGGTAAAGGTCCATACCTTTGCGGCAGTCGCAAAGTTCACATAGTGATCGCAAGTTCATCAGCGTGAACGGTCGGCACTCCATTTCGCCCTCAGCGGCTCCCTGACGAACTTGCCGTTCCACCCCCACGTGCGGACTCTCAGGGAAGGAATCACCTTGACCATGTACGACACGACATCCATGACCGCCGGGCAGCACGGCCAGCCGAGACGGCGCGGCACCCGGGGGCCGGGCACCGTCATCCGATGGCTGGCGATCTGCGCCCTGGTGCTGGGCTTCGCCGCGAGCCCCGCCTACGCGAGCGCCAAGCCGTCGGCGGCTCCGACCTTCAAGGTGCTGGCGTTCTACGACAGCGCCGAGGGCGACGCCGCGCACGCCAGCTTCGACAACGAGGCCAAGCAGTGGTTCCCGCAGATGGCCGCCCAGAACGGCTTCTCGTGGACCGCCACCGACGACTGGTCCAAGGTCGACGCCGCCACGCTCTCGCAGTACCAGGTCGTCATGTTCCTCGACGACTTCCCGCACTCGGCGAACCAGCAGGCGGCCTTCAAGCAGTACATGGACAACGGCGGCGCCTGGATGGGCTTCCATGTCTCAGCCTTCAACACCGACCCCCAGACCTGGCCGTGGTACCACAACACCTTCCTGGGCACCGGCGCCTTCGTGTCGAACACCTGGGGCCCCACCGGTGTCACCCTGCACGTCGAGGACCAGGGCCACCCGGCCACCGCCGGGCTGCCGCAGACCATCCCCTCCTCGGTGAGCGAGTGGTACAGCTGGACCAACGACCTGCGCAAGAACCCCGACATCGACATCCTGGCCTCCATCGACCAGTCGAGCTTCCCGGTCGGCACCGACCCGAACCAGACCTGGTACAGCGGCTACTACCCCCTGGTGTGGACCAACAAGAACTACAAGATGCTGTACGCCAACTTCGGCCACAACGCGATGGACTACGGCAACAACACCACGCTGTCGCTGACGTTCGGCAGCGCGCAGCAGGACCAGCTGGTCATCAACGGCCTCAAGTGGCTGGGCGGGGACACCTCGGGAGTCGCGCCCACCCCACCGCTGTCCTCCACCGCCTGGTATGCCTTCACCGACGCCGCCTCGGGCAAGTGCCTGGACGCCCGCGCGGCCTCGTCGGCCGACGGGACGGCGATCCAGCAGTACGCCTGCAACGGCACCACCGCCCAGCAGTTCCAGGTACAGCCCACCACCGGCGGATACGCGCGGGTCGGCAACCGCAACAACAGCGCCGAGGTACTCGACGTCACCGATGTGTCCACCGCGGACGGCGCGCCCATCCAGTTGTGGACGTACTCCGGCGGGACCAACCAGCAGTGGCAGGCGGTCGCGGAGAGCAGCGGCACCTACCACCTCGTCAACCGCAACAGCGGCAAGTGCCTGAGCGCCGCGAGCGACTCGACAGCCGACGGCGTGCAGATGGTCCAGCGGACCTGCGACGGATCCACCCTGGAGTCCTTCAGGCTGACCGCGCAGTCCTGACCGTCCCGGCCCGGACAGCGGGCGGGGACGGGATCCCGGCATCCCGTCCCCGCCCGCGCCGACCTGGCCCGCGGCCTTCGGCGTTCACGCAAGTGGCTTGCGCAGGAATCACCGTCAGGCTGCCCTGATACGGCACCGGTTGGCCACGACAACCGTCTTTGCGTTGCGACGTCAAATTCTTTCATCTTGTGTCATGCATATTGCTCACAGATGTCAGCGTAGCTACGCTCGGCGGCTGTGGGGTCACCACCGCGTTCCGTCCGAGGCCGTGCCCCCGTCCCGGCCACGGCCGGGACGATCCGGGCGATCGGCCCAAGAGATCCTCGAGAGGATTCACATGGGCGTTTCCCGCAGGACGTTCATCACTTCCGTACTGGCCGGCTCGGCCGTGGGCACGCTGGCGGGTCCGGGAGCACACTCCGCGGTGGCCGCCACCACC
Organism: uncultured Actinomycetota bacterium; assembly: GCA_963737305.1. GTDB lineage: Bacteria > Actinomycetota > Actinomycetes > Streptomycetales > Streptomycetaceae > Streptantibioticus_C. The sequence goes on from CAVTRX010000001.1 coordinate 683,701, forward strand.
GCGCCGGCCGTCGGCCAGGCCGGGGACGTGGTCGGCAAGATCACCGTGGGCTACCAGGGCTGGTTCGCCTGCGCGGGCGACGGCGCGCCGATCGACGGCTGGTGGCACTGGGGCCAGGACTGGTCCAGGACTCCCTCGCCGACCAACAACGCCATCAAGGCGTGGCCTGACATGCGCGAGTTCACCCACGGCTACCCGACCGCCTACGGCAACCTGGGCAACGGGCAGCCCGCGACGCTGTTCTCCTCCTACGACCAGCAGACGGTCGACACCCACTTCCTGTGGATGCAGCAGAACGGCTGTGACACCGTCGCGCTCCAGCGGTTCAACCCCAACAGCAGCGAGGGCCCCACCCGCGACGCCATGGCCCAGAAGGTCAGGTCCGCCGCCGAGTCGCACGGCCGCAAGTTCTACATCATGTACGACGTCACCGGCTGGACCGCGATGCAGTCGGAGATCAAGGCCGACTGGACGGCCAAGATGTCCGCCCACACCTCTTCGTCCGCCTATGCCAGGCAGGGCGGCAAGCCGGTGGTGTGCGTCTGGGGATTCGGCTTCACCGACGCCAACCACCCCTGGGACGCGGCCACCTGCCTGGACGTCGTCACCTGGTTCAAGGACCAGGGCTGCTACGTCATCGGCGGCGTCCCGCGCGAATGGCGGACCGGCGTGGGCGGCGCGCGGCCCGGCTACCTCGGCGTCCACCACGCCTTCGACATGCTCTCCCCGTGGATGGTCGGCGCGATCGGCAACGCCGCGGAGTCCGACTCCGTCTACCAGGACATCAACGTGCCCGACCAGGCCGACTGCCTCGCGAACGGCATCGACTACCAGCCCTGCGTCCTGCCTGGCGACGTCTCGGGCAACCAGCGCGCCCACGGCGACTTCATGTGGCGGCAGTTCTACAACATGGTCCGGGTGGGTGCCCAGGGCATCTACATCTCCATGTTCGACGAGTTCGGCGAGGGCAACCAGATCGCCAAGACCGCCGAGAACGCCGCCCAGGTACCGGTCGGCTCCGGGCTGCTCGCCCTCGACGCGGACGGCACCGCCTGCTCGTCCGACTACTACCTGCGGCTGACCGCGGACGGTGGACGGATGCTCAAGGGGCAGATCGCGCTGACCGCGGTGCGTCCCACCCAGCCCGTCGTCGGCGGCGGGGGCGGAGAGGTCGACCTCGCGCTGGGACGGCCCACCACGGACAGCGGTCACACCCAGGTCTACGTCAGCGCGAACGCGGTGGACAGCGATCCGGACAGCTACTGGGAGAGCGCCGACAACGCCTTCCCGCAGTGGATCCAGGTCGATCTGGGCTCGGCCACGGCCGTCCGCCGGATCGTGCTGGCCCTGCCGCCATCGACGGCCTGGAGCACCAGAACCCAGACGATCTCGGTGCTCGGCAGCACCGACGGGACGAGCTTCGGCACGCTGGCCGCCGCGGCCGGCCACACCTTCGACCCGGCCACCGGGAACACCGCGACCGTCAGCCTCCACGGCTCCGTCGCGCGTCACCTGCGGCTGGAGTTCACCGGCAACACCGGCTGGCCGGCCGGTCAGCTCGCCCGCTTCCAGGCGTACGCCGACTGATCGCGCCACCTACTCGCACCACCCCCCAATCCGCCGTGTTCGCAGGAGATGGCCGAGGATGACGATGAGACGAAGAAGCAGAGCCCCCAGACTCAGAACGGCGGTCCTGGCACTCATAGGGCTGCTCATCTCGGTACTGCCGGCGTTGCAGCCGCTGACGGCCTCCGCCGCCGCGACCAACCTGGCGGCCGGAAAGCCGATGACCTCCAGCGGCGTGAGCCAGGACTACGTGCCCGGCAACGCCGCCGACGCAAACGCCTCGACGTACTGGGAGAGCGCCAACAACGCCTTCCCGCAGTGGCTGCGGGTCGACCTGGGCGCCTCGGTCGGCGTCAACAAGGTGGTGCTGAAGCTGCCGCCGTGCACCGCGTTGGGCGACCCGGACCCAGACGCTGGCGGTCCAGGGCAGCACCGACGGCAGCAACTTCTCCGACCTCGTCGCCTCCACCGGGCTACACCTTCGACCCGGCGACCGGCAACACGGTCGACCATCAGCTTCACCACCGCCACCACCCGGTACGTGCGGCTGCATGATCACCGCGAACACCGGCTGGCCGGCCGGCCAGATCTCCGAGTTCGAGGTCTACGGACCGACCACCGGTGACACACCGCCGCCGTCCGCGCCGACCTCACTGGCGTACACCCAGCCCGCGTCCGGCCAGATCAAGCTGACCTGGAACGCCGCCACCGACAACGTCGGCGTCACCGGCTACGACGTGTACGCCAACGACGCCCTGGTCACCAGCGTCCCGGGCAGTGCGCTGACCTACACCGACAGCCAGCCGCGGCGCGCCACCGTCAGCTACTTCGTGCGGGCCCACGACGCGGCCGGCAACCAGTCGGGCAACAGCAACAGCGTGACCCGCACCGGCCAGACCGGCGACACCCAGGCGCCCACCGCGCCCGGCAATCTGGCCTGTCACCCAGCCGCAGTCCGGGCAGATCAAGCTGACCTGGACCGCCTCGAGCGACAACGTCGGCGGTCACCGGCTACGAGGTGTTCCGCAACGGCGGCAAGCTCGCCACGGTCGGCGGCGAGCACCCTGACCTACACCGACACCCAGCCGGACACCGCGACCGTCTCCTACTACGTGCAGGCGCACGACGCGGCCGGCAACGAGTCCGCGGCAACAGCAACACCGTCACCCGCACCGGCAGCGCGCGGCACCGGCACCAACCTGGCCGTCGGCAAGCCGATCACCGGTTCGGCCAACACCTACATCTTCGTCGCCGGCGAACGCCGACGACAACGACCTGACCACGTACTTCGAGGGCTCCTCCTACCCAGCCCCTGACCGTCGCGCTGGGCGCCAACGCCGACGTCAGCTCGGTGGTCGTCAAGCTCAACCCGGACGCCGCCTGGGGCACCCGCACCCAGACCATCGCAGGTGCTGGGCCGCGAGCAGAGCGCGAGCGGCTTCACCACGATCGCCGCCGCGCAGCAGCTACACCTTCAACCCGTCGAGCGGCAACACCGTCAGCATCCCGGTCAGCGCCCGGGTCGCCGACGTCGAGCTGAGCATCACCTCCAACAGCGGCGCCCCCGGCGGCCAGGTGGCCGAGTTCCAGGTGATCGGCGACGCCGGCGCCCGAACCCCGACCTGACCGTCACCGGTCCTGACCGTGGTCGCCCGCCTCCCCGGTGGAGACCGACCCGGTCACCCTGTCCGCCACCGTGAAGAACACCGGCACCGCGGCCTCGCCGGCCAGCAGCGTCAACTTCTACCTGGGCACCACCAAGGTCGGCACCGCCTCCGTCGGGGCACTCGCCGCGGGCGCCTCCAGCACGGTGTCCGCCGCCATCGGCACCCAGAACGCGGGCACCTACCAGCTGACCGCCAAGGTCGACGAGGCGAACACGCGTCATCGAGCTGAACGACGCCAACAACAGCTACACCAACCCCACCGACCTGGTGGTCGCCCCGGTGCAGAGCTCGGACCTGGTCGCCTCGGCGGTCAACTGGACGCCGGGCAACCCGGCGGCCGGCAACACCGTCAACTTCTCCGTGGCGCTGAAGAACCAGGGCACCGATCGCCTCGGCGAGCGGCGCGCACGGCATCACCCTCGTCCTGCGTGACGCCACCGGCGGCACGCGTCAAGACGCTCACCGGCTCCTACAGCGGGTGCCCTCGCCTCCGGGCCAGACGGCGAGCCCGGTGAACCTGGGCAGCTGGACCGCGGCCAACGGCAAGTACACCGCGCACGTCACCGATCGCGGTGGACGCCAACGAGCTGTCAGCGTCAAGCAGGCCAACAACATCAGCGACACCCCGCTGTTCGTCGGCCGCGGCGCCAACATGCCGTACGACACCTACGAGGCGGAGAGCGGCCAGACCGGCGGCGGCGCCACGGTGGTCGGGCCGAACCGCACCATCGGCGACCTGGCCGGCGAGGCGTCCGGCCGCAAGGCGGTGCACGGCTCGCCTCCACCGGCTCCTACGTCCAGTGGACCACCCGGGCCAGCACCAACACCCTGGTCACCCGCTTCTCCATCCCGGACTCCTCGGACGGCAGCGGCACCAACGCCACCCTGGACGTCTACGTCAACGGCACCTTCCTCCAGGCGGTCAGCCTGACCTCCAAGTACGCCTGGCTCTACGGTGACGAGACCCGCCCGGGCAACTCGCCGGGCGTCGGCATCGCAGCGCCACATCTACGACGAGGCGCAACGCGATGCTCGGACCAGACCGTCCCGGCCGGCAGCGTGATCAGGCTGCAGAAGGACGCGTCGAACTCCTCGGCGTACGCAATCGACTACATCAACACCGAACAGGTCGCGCCGATCGCCAACCCCGACCCGGCCAAGTACGTCACCCCGGCCGGATTCGGCCAGCAGGACGTGCAGAACGCGCTCGACCGGCGTGCGCAGGACACCACCGGCAAGCTGGTGGGCGTCTACCTGCCCGCCGGGCAGTACCAGACCACCAGCAAGTTCCAGGTCTCCGGCAAGGCCGTCAAGGTGGTCGGCGCCGGTCCCTGGTACACCCAGTTCAACTCGCCCAGCACCCAGGACAACACCGACGTCGGCTTCTCGGTCCAGTCGACCGCGAACGGCTCGTCGTTCTCCGGCTTCGGCTTCTTCGGCAACTACACCTCCCGTATCGACGGGCCCGGCAAGGTCTTCGACCTCACGGACGTCTCCGGGCTCACCATCGACAACGTGTGGATCGAGCACACAGGTCGTGCGCGATCTGGGGCACCCACGTCGACCGGGCTGACGGCGACCAACCTGCGCATCCGCGACACCTTCGCGGACGGCATCAACCTCACCAACGGCAGTCAGGACAACCTGGTCGGCAACGACGAGGCCCGCAGCACGGGCGACGACAGCTTCGCGCTGTTCGCGGCCCAGGACCACAACTCCTCGGACCTGAAGAACAACACCTTCCAGAACCTCAGCGCGCTCACCCCCTGGCGGGCGGCCGGCATCGCCGTCTACGGCGGCTACGCCAACACCTTCCAGAACCTGTACGTGGCCGACACGCTGACCTACGCGGGCATCACCATCAGCTCGCTGAACTTCGGCTACCCCTTCGAGGGGTTCGGGGCCAGTCCGCAGACGGTGATCCAGAACGTCTCGCTGGTCCGCGACGGCGGCCACTTCTGGAACGGCCAGGTCTTCCCGGCGATCTGGGTGTTCTCCGCGACCCAGCCGTTCCAGGGCATCCGGGTCAACAGCGTGGACATCACCGATCCCGACCTACTCCGGGATCATGTTCCAGACCGACTACGTAGGAGGGACCGCGCTCAACCCGGTGACCGACACGATCTTCACCGACGTCTCCATCACCGGCGCCCAGCAGAGCGGCGACACCTACAACGCCAAGTCCGGCTACGGCATCTGGGCCAACCAGTTGCCGGAAGCCGGTCAGGGCCCGGCCGTCGGCTCGGTGACCTTCAAGAACCTCACCGAGAGCAACAACTTCGTCAACATCCAGAACACCACCTCCACCTTCGCCATCAACGTCCAGTGACACCGGACGGCAGGTGACCGGCGCCGCCGGGGACGCGTAAAACGTCCCCGGCGGCGCCGTCCTCGTTCAGCGGCAGGAGTAGGTGAAGGAGACCGAGGAGCTCAAGGAGGCGGGGGCTTCGACGCTCAGCGAGGCCGTCGCCCGGTAGGTGCCGTGGCCCCGGAAGGTCCAGCGCAGCGGGAGCCGGACCTGGTTCCGGCCGGGCGTGACGGTCTGCCGCAGCGGGCCGCTGTCGGTGCCGTCGCTGCGGCGCCAGTGGTAGCGCAGGATGCCCGCCCCGCCGTTGGTGCGCACCGTCGCCAGGACCTCCTCGGTGCTGTCGCAGGCCAGCGTGCCCGGGCCGGCGGAGACGCTGACGGAGTCGACCGCCAGCGCGGGGGTCATCCGCTGCCACAGCAGGAACGCGACCACCGCGAGCAGGACGAGCACCGCGAGGAGGTAGGACGGTGCCCGGCGGCGCCGGGCACGAGCGGCGGGGGGCGCGGCCGAGCGGTCGGCCGCGGCCGTGCCGTGCCAGGCGGCGACCGCCGCGGCCGTCCCGGGGCGCGGGACTCCGGGGCCGAAGCGGACCAGCGTCGCCCTCGCGTAGGCGGAACGGGGATCGACGGGCGCCGCCCCGCGCTCCGCCGTCCGGACCGTCGCCAGATCGGGGGACGCCTTCACGGGCCGCGGCTCGCTGTCGTCGCCGGCGAGCGGCACCGAGGTCCAGGACTGGTCGGTCCCGGAGGCGGCGGGCAGCCGGACGGTCATCTCGTCGGGGCCGTCGGGTCTGGACTCCGGGCGGCCCAGACGCCGGGTCGTCATCTCGTCCTGGTGGTTCATTCGATCGGGCATCCTTCGTAACTGGAACGGGACGGGGTGCCGTTGGCGGCGGCCGGTGCGGAGGACAGGGCCGCACCCAGGTACTGCCCGCAGTCACGGACCGGGAAGGTGTACGGCGTGAAGGCGACCCGCACGTAGCGCATGCTGCCGGAGAGCGTCACGGTCTCGCTGCTCACCACCGGGCCCGTGCCCTTCGCGTCCGGACTGGCGAACCACCGCACGGTCACCCGCACCGCGGCGGTGCCGTCGGTGGTGACGTTGGCGTAGACCGTCCCGGTGTAGCTGCCGGGGTCGATGTCGAAGGCGTCGACCTCCAGGTCCGTGACATGGACCGAAGGGGACGGGGTCGTGGTGGGCGAGACGGCCACCGACGGGGAGTCGCCGGCCGTGGGACTCACCGTGGGAGTGGCTGTCGCGGTGGCCGAGACGGACGCGGAGGGGGTCGCGGACGCGGAAGCGGAGGCCGGGTCGCTCGGGGTGGCGGAGCCGGACGGTGCCGGTGCGGCACCGGTCGCGGCAGGCGGGCTGACCTCGGTGGAGGCGTAGCCGGTGGGCGCCGCCGCGACCTGGTGGCGCGCGGTGTGCCCGCCTATGCGCAACGCGCCCGACGCGTATCCGCCGGCCAGCACGACCAGCGCGACGGCCGCTGCCGCACCGGCGAGCAGCCGGCCCGGGAGCCGTCCCACCCGAGCTGTCCCCGGCCGCGCCGCGGGGGTCGTGGGGGTCGTGGGGGCGTCGTCCAGCACCGTGGTGGCCTGCGCGGTCGTGGCCTGCGCCGGGCCGTCCGCGGAGGGGAACAGCAGCAGCAACAGGGCCGCCAGCGCGGCCAGTTTCCGCTGTCCGGTCCGCTCCCAGTCCTCGCCGTAGGCCGCTCCGGCCACCGCTTCCAACTCGGTCAGGAAGGTCGCCGCGCTCTGCGGCCGGTCGGCCGGCTCCTTGGCCAGTCCGCGCCGGATGAGCGGGCGCAGTGCCCGGGGTGCGAGCTCGTCGGGGATGGGCGCGGTGGTGTGCTGGACCATCAGCTCGGCGGAGGTCGTCCCGGTGTAGGGCCGCGCTCCGGTGAGGCATTCGAAGAAGGTGGCCGTCGCCGCGTACACGTCGGCCACCGGTGACGCCGGGCCACCGGTCCAGCGCTCGGGGGCCATGTAGGGCGGGGTGCCGATGATCTGCCCCCGCTCGCCGCCGGCCACCGCGATGCCGAAGTCGGCGAGTTTGGACGAACCGTCCCCGGCGACCAGGACGTTCTCCGGCTTGTAGTCGCGGTGCACGACGCCCGCCTCGTGGGCGGCGGCCAGTCCGAGCAGCGACCCCTTGAGCACCACAAGCGCCGCCTCGGGGCCGGTCGCCCCCTCTTCGCGCAGCAGGGCGCGCAGGGTGACTCCGTCGACCAGTTCCATCACGATCGCGGCGCCCTGCGGGCCCTCGACGTACTCCCACAACCGGACGACGTACGGGGAGTCGAGGTCGCCGAGCAGCCGGGCCTCGCCACGGAAGCCGCCCAGGAACTCCTCACCGCGCAGTTCCTCGGCCAGGTACTTGATGGCGACCGAAGTGCCGGTCTCGGTGTGCAGCGCCAGGACGACGCGGCCGCTCGCCCCCGAGCCCAGCTCGCGGGTATGCGTGTATCCAGGAACGACCCATGGCATGTCTGTGTGCCCCCGTTTTCGGACAATCCTGCCGGAACAACGCGCTTCACGGCAGACGCAAGATAACGCAGCCGGACCGGACACCCAAGGCCAACGGTGGGGTCAACGGTGATGACGTGCGGTGGCCGGATTCAGTTGCGGGTCGGCATCGGGACCATTGACAGCGGCTCACATATGGTCCATACCAATAACGTTGACTGTGGACCACCGGCGACGGCCCCACCCCGGCGCGCCGGATGCCACCGCGATCGCCTCCGCAACCGCAGCCCGCACCTCCCATCCGCATCGCCGCACGGCCCCGACGGTCGATGACAACCTTGTCATCGGACGACCGGGACGGCGGCCCTCCACCGATGAGGAGAACCATGCGCTTCCGCCCTCGTACTCTCGCCGTGGCCGCCGTCGCCGCGACTCTCGCCGCCGGACTGACCTCGGGATCCGCCGACGCCTCGCCCATCAAGTCAGCCGGCGTCGGCGCCGCCGCGCAGGCCAGGGCGCTGGCCTACTGGACGCCGGCGAGGATCGCCGCCGCGACCGACCTGGACGCCGCAGTGACGCCCGCGCACGCCGAGCCGGGCGCGGTCCGGCCGCACGCCACCTCGCCGCAGCGCTGGACGGGCGGCGGCCTGATCAGCACGACCGCGGGCAAGGTCTTCTTCCACAACCCCAAGGACAACGGCGACTACGCCTGCTCGGGAGACGCGGTCAACAGCGACAACCACGCGGTCGTCGCCACCGCCGGGCACTGCGTGGTCGACACCGACGGGACCTCGTACCAGAACTGGGTGTTCATCCCGGCCTACGACCACGGCAACCGTCCCTTCGGCACCTTCGCGGCCACCTCACTGCACTGGGAGTCGCAGCGGATCAACGACTCCGACGCGGCCTGGGACGCCGCCTTCGCCACGGTGGGCACGGTGAACGGGCGCAACCTGGTCGACACGGTGGGCGGCGAGGGCATCGGCTTCGACCAGTCGCCGGGACAGACCGTCTACTCCTTCGGCTACGGCGGTTCGGCGGCCGAGGGCGGCGGCGAGCAGATGAACTGGTGCACCGGCACCGAGATCAACCCGGGCGGGCACGAGGGCGGCGGCGTCTGGGGCATCGACTGCGTGCAGACCGGTGGCTCCAGCGGCGGTCCGTTCCTGGCGAACTTCGACCCGAGCAACGGTGGCGGGATGCAGATCGGCAACATCAGCATCAGCGCGGGCTCCTACGAGTACCACCCCTACTACGGCTGGGAGGCCGAGGCCGCCTACAACGCCGCGCAGAGTTCCTGAACGCGGACCGGCCGTCTCACAGCTGAAGACGCCGGTTGACTACCCGCGGGTCCGGCAGTAGATCAGTAGACCCGTACATCGCGTGGTGGGGGCGGCCCGTCGACGGGCCGCCCCCACCACCGTGTCCCGAGAAGGCAGGAAGCACATGGCGACGTCCGGTACGCGGATCCCCCGGTTCCATCTGGCCGTGCCCGTGGACGACCTCGACGCCGCCCGCCGCTTCTACGGTGAGGTCCTCGGCTGCGAGCCCGGCCGCGCCGCGTCCACCTGGGCGGACTGGAACCTCTACGGCCACCAGTTCGTCACGCATCTGGTGGCCGACCGCCCCGAGCGGGCGCACAACCCGGTCGACGGCCACGACGTGCCGGTGCCGCACTTCGGCCTGATCCTGGACATCCCCGGGTTCCACGAGTTGGCCGACCGGCTGCGGGACGCCGAAATCGAGTTCGTCATCGAGCCGTATCTGCGGTTCGCCGGCCTGCCGGGTGAGCAGTGGACGATGTTCCTGCTCGACCCGGCGGGCAACGCCCTGGAGTTCAAGGCGTTCGCCGACGAGGCCCAGATCTTCGCCGTCTGACGTCCGCTTCCCATGACGGCGCGCTCTGCGTGAGGCTTGGTCCGGCAGCGAACCCACGACGGAAGGAACTCACAGGCATGGCGTCGGTCAGGGAGACGGATCACGCGGCGGCTCCGGTGGCAGTGGTCACCGGGGCGGCCCAGGGCATCGGACGCGTGGTGGCCGAGGTGCTCGCCCACGAGGGATACACACTCGTCCTCACCGATCTGCGGGAGCCCACGCAGACGCTGGAAGCGGTGCGGAACGCCGGGGCAACCGCGGTGACCGTGGTCGGTGACATCGCCTCGGAGGCGACCGGGAACACGCTCGCCGACCAGGTGCGCGACCGGTTCGGCCGGGTGGACGTGCTGGTCAACAACGCGGGCGTCTCGCTGCTCACCCCGGCCGAGGAGACCACCGCCGACCAGTGGCGCCGGGTCCTGGAGGTGAACCTCACCGGCCCCTTCCTGCTGTGCCAGGCGCTGGGCCGGCTGATGCTCGACGCGGGCAGCGGCTCCATCGTCAACATCGCTTCGATCGCGGGGCTGCGCGGCGTCTCCGACCGGGCGGCGTACAACGCGAGCAAGCACGGACTGGTCGGCCTGACGCGCACCCTGGCCGCGGAGTGGGGCGGCCGGGGAGTGCGGGTCAACGCCGTGTGTCCCGGGTGGGTCAAGACCGAGATGGACGCCGCCGACCAGGCGTCCGGCGGCTACTCGGACGCCGACATCGTCGACCAGGTGCCCATGGCCCGCTTCGCCGCTCCGGGTGACATCGCCCAGGCCGTGGCCTTCCTGGCCGATCCCGCCCGAAGCGGATTCGTGAACGGTGTCGCACTGCCCGTCGACGGCGGCTGGACGTCGGACGCCAGTTGGACATCGCTGCGGTTGCGCAAGCGCTGATCCCCGGTCGGCCGGGGCGGGACAGCGGAGTGGACCCGCTGTCCCGCCGTGCCGTCAGTCGCCGGTGTTGGTGGCCCAGACCGGGTGGTGGGAGCTGTTGTAGATCACCACGTTGCCGTCGTCCTGGATCGCCAGGTAGTCACCCTTGCGCCAGGTGTCCGACGCCCACACCGGGTTGTCGGCGCTGTCGTAGACCACGAAATTGCCGTCCTCCTGGAAGACCGCGGAATTCCCGTGGCTCCAGGCGTTGGGGGCCTGCCAGGCCGCCCGGCCGTCCTTGTAGAGAACGAAGTTGCCGTCCTCCTGGAGCCGCAGGACCGCCCGGCCGTTCCCGGATGTCCAGGCCTGGTTGCGATACAGCGTCGCCCGCGGCCTGATGATGTGATCACTCGTGGGCATTTCCTTGGCAGAACTCATCGCGGGCGCCGACTGCGTACCGACGGCGGACGCCACAGCCGCCGTCCCCACCAGGCCGGCAGAGGCCACCACCCCGACCGCCAATAGTACGGCAATACGACCCTTGAGCCCGTTCACCATTTCTACTCCTCCGGCAAAGACAGAGAAATGAAAGTCGTCGAGACTTCCACCTCAGAGCAGAAATGAGCTTACGCAATCACACCCTGCGATGGAATAGAGAAAGTGCGAACGGATTTATTCATATTTTCTCTACGTATATTATCGCTCGAAATTTTATCAAGAATTCCCGACGGGGGAACCAGCTCGCAACCCACCCCTCCCGCTCCCCCGGCCGGACCACCACAACCCCCCAAGTGCGATGGAAATGGAATCCATTTTCATGTAGCCTCGTCGCAGGTACCCGGTGCGGGGCACGGCACTTCGCCGCCCGCCGGGTGCCGGTCACCCACGACACGATTGGAACCGCATGTCGCTTGACGTATCCCCCGCACTCCTGGCCCAGGCCGAGCAGGGCGAGGTCGACGAGGCCGCCTTCGTCGGGACGGTCCGCGCCTCGCTGCCGTACGCCTATCGGATGATCGAGGGCCTGGTGGCCGAACTCGGCTCGGGCTCACGGCCGTTCGCGGACAACACCACACCGCCGGCCACGGAGGGCGAGCGCGGCCAGTTGCTGCGCGCCATGGCCAGCGACGCGATCCGCGGCAGCCTGGAGCGCCACTTCGGAGTACGCCTGGCATTCCAGAACTGCCACCGGGTCGCCGTCTTCCCCGGGGACGGTGACCGGCGGAGGTACGACACCTTCACCTCGGTGCGCGCCCAGGTGCTCAACCAGTCGCCGGTGCTGCTGGACTGCTGATCGGACGGCGGGCGGCGGCGCATCGGCCGCCGCCCGCACCTCGCTCGCTACTCGCCCGGCATGACGTGCACCTTCGTGCCGGTGCCCGTGCCCGCGCGGACGGCCTGCACGGCGTCGGTGAAGCCGTCGAGCGGGAAGGCCTGGCCGAGCAGCGGCGTGACGTCCACCGCGCCGCGGGCGATCAGATCGACCGCGTCGCCGTAGCTGTCGAGCACCGCCATCGAGCCGATGACCTTGATCTCGTCGTTGTAGACGCGGAACGGGGACAGCGAGATCCTGGCCGCGGCGTCCGCCACACCGAAGACCAGCAGTGTGCCGCCCCGGCGGAGCGCGTCGAAGGCGGACTCGATGGCGGCCGGCACACCGGTCGCGTCGACCGCGATGTCGAAGCCGGGCCCCGGCAGTCCGCCGACGTCGGTGCCGGTGGTGAAGCCGAAGCCGCGGGCGATCTCCAGCCGGGAGGTGTTGCGGTCGACGACCGCGACCTCGGCGGCTCCGGACCGCTGAAGGAGCTGGCCGATGAGCAGACCCATGGTGCCGGCCCCGACGACCAGGACCCGGCGGCCGAGGACCCGGCCGAGTTGGTCGACACCGTGCACGGCGCAGGACAGCGGCTCGATCATCGCCGCCTCCCGCATCCCCAGTTCCTCCGGCAGCCGGTAGGCGTTGGCCGCCGGGACCGCGACGAACCGGGCGAACGCCCCGTCGACGGTGTCCCCGACCGCGTTCCAGTCGCCGCACAGGTTGCCGCGGCCGATCCGGCAGTACTCGCACGCCCCGCAGTACAGCGAGGGGTCGACGGCGACCCGGGTGCCCTCGGCGAGCCCGCGTACCGCCTGGCCCACCGCGACCACCGTGCCGGCGAACTCGTGGCCGGGGATGATCGGGTAGGGAGTGGGCGGAAACTCCCCGTCCAGGATGTGCAGATCGGTGCCGCACACCCCGCACGCGGCGACCTCCACCACGATCTGGTCGGCCTTCGGCGTGGGATCGGGGGCGGTGCCCACCCGCACCTGACCGGGCTTGTCGATGATCACGGCTCGCATGAGGCTTCCTTCGGTGACTCGTGGTGAGGTGCGGAGACATTGCCGGGCGTCCGAGCCCGCTCCGCCTGCCGTACAGCGGCCGGCGTCGGCGGATCCGCGCCGACCCGGGCACAGGTGAGGGCGGCGACCAGGGCCGCCTCGTCGAGCAGTCCGGCCAACCGGGCCGGGCCAAGCGCTGCCAGGGCTTCGCGTCCGCCGGGGCCGAGCAGTTCCAGCCGGTGCAGCCCGGCCAGCAGTCCTGCCGTGAAGGCGTCGCCGGCGCCGACGGTGTCGACGACGTCGACGGGGACGGCCGGCCGGCGGACTGTCGAGCCGTCAGGGCCGATCGCCAGGACGCCGTCGGCGCCGAGGGTGACCACGACCAGCAACGGGCCCAGCTCCCGCCAGCGGCGCGCGACGCGGTCGGCCGGCTCGTCCGGCGCCAGCCAGGCCAGATCCTCCGCCGAGACCTTGACGATGTGCGCGAGCCGGACCTGGCGTTCCACCCGGCGCAGCGCGGTGGCCCGGTCGAGTTCCAGGACGGGCCGGATGTTGGGGTCGAGGCAGACGGTCGCCCCGCTCGTGGCGCGCACCGCGCGCAGCCAGTCGGTGAGCACGCCCGCCGCCGGTTCCAGGGCCAGCGCGAGCGAGCCGGTGTGCACGGCGACGACCGGGTCGGGCAGCGGGTCGGGGAGCTCCGTCGGGAGCCACTGCCGGTCGGCCGTGCCCTGGAACCAGAAGTCGTAGGTGGCGGCCCCCTCGCCGTCGGTGGCGACCGCGGCCAGGGTGGCGGGTTCCGCGGCCGCTACCGCGTACGTCAGGCCGACCTGGTTGGCGCTCAGGTGCTCGCGCAGCCGACGGCCGAAGGTGTCGTCGGACAGCCGGGCGAGCAGGGTGACCGGAAGGCCCAGCCGGGCCAGCCCGACCGCCACGTTGGCGGGGCTGCCGCCGGGGTAGGCCCGAAACAGCCCCGGTTCCTGTTCGACCAGGTCGACGAGCGCCTCTCCGCACACCGCGATGGTGCCGGGCTCGACCCGTGTCACGGCTACTTCACCGCGCCCATGGACAGCCCGCGCACCAACTGCTTCTGGGCGAGCCACCCGGCCAGCAGCACCGGCAGGCACGCCAGGGTGGCGGCGGCGGCGAGCTTGGCCCAGTACAGGCCCTCGCTGGTCATGAAGCCGACGAGGAAGACCGGCATGGTCCCGGCCCGGACCGAGGTCAGGTTCAGCGCCAGGAAGAACTCGTTCCACGAGAAGATCACGCAGATCAGCGCGGTGGCCGCGATGCCGGGCGAGACGATCGGCAGCATGACCTTGGTGATCTCCTGCCGCAGGGTCACTCCGTCGACCCTGGCCGCCTCCAGCACCTCGCGCGGCACCTCCAGGAAGAACGACCGCATCATCCACACCGCGATCGGCAGGTTCATCGCGGTGTACAGCACGATCAGGGTGCCGACGTCGTCCAGCGCGCCGAGGTCGCGGACCGCCAGGTAGATGGGGATGATCGCGGCGACACCCGGCAGCATCTTGGTGGAGATGAAGAAGAACAGCGCGTCGCGCCACTTGCCCACCGGGCGGATCGACAGCGCGTAGGCGGCCGGAACGCCAAGGAGGAGTACCAGCAGCGTGGAGAGCACCGTGGCGACGGCCGAGTTGGCGAGGTAGGGGCCGATCCCGCTGTCGAAGACCGAGCGGAACTGGCGAAGCGTCGGGGAGAAGACCAGGTGCGGGGTGGTGGTGTAGGCGTCCGACTCCTGTTTGAAGGCGGTCAGCACCATCCACAGCACCGGGAAGAAGAACACCAGCCCTGCGAGCCAGGCCCCGGCCGTCCAGGTCGCCTGGCCGAGCGCCCGCCGGCCCGATCGCGGCGCACGGCGTGGCGCGGTCGCGGCGGGAACGCCGCGTGCTGGGGCGGTCGGCGTCGTGGAGGTCATCAGGCCCGCCCTTCGGTCGAGGAGAAGACGGTGAACAGCATGCGCAGCGTGACCGAGGCGACCACGATGGTGCCGGCCACGGTGACCACGCCGAGTGCGGACGCCTGGCCGACGTCGAAGCCCAGGAAGGCGCGCTGGTAGAGGTAGTAGGGCAGGTTGGTGGTCGCGGTCCCGGGGCCGCCCTGGGTGGTCATGTAGATCACGTCGAAGGTGTTGACCAGGTAGATGGCGCCCAGCAGTACCCCGAGTTCGATGTAGGACCGCAGGTGGGGCAGCGTGATGGACCGGAAGGTCGTCCACGCCCCGGCGCCGTCGACCCGGGCCGCCTCCAGCACGTCGTAGGACTGGCTCTGCAGTCCGGCCAGCACGATGAGCATCATGAACGGTGTCCACTGCCACACCAGCACGGTGACAACCGACGCCATCGGGAAGCGGCTGACGAAGTCGACGGAGGAGCCGCCGAAGGCGCGCAGCAGGTAGTTGACGATGCCGTAGACCGGGTCGAGCATCGTGGTCTTCCACAGCAGTCCGGCGACCGTCGGCATGACGAGGAACGGCGCGATGAGCAGGGTGCGCACCACTCCGCGCCCCGGGAACCGGCGGTCGAGCAGGACGGCGAGACCGATGCCCAGCAGCATGGAGATCACCACGGCGAGCAGGGTCAGTTCGATCTCGGTCACCAGCGCGTCCCGGAAGGCGCTGTCGGTGAACACCCCGGCGTAGTTGGCGAACCCCACCCAGGCCTGGGAGCCGGGCCGCACCAGGTTCCAGGACTGGAAGGAGAAGATCACCGTGAAGACGAACGGGACCTGGGTGACGATGATCATCAGCAGCAGCGCCGGGCTCAACGGCAGTCGGCGCTGCCAGGCTTGGCGTCGGGTCAGCTCGGTGGGCCGGGATCCGGCGCGCACCGGACCGGAACGGGGCGGGGCGAGGGTCGCCATGTCGCCTCCCATCTCGTGGGGTCGGAGGGCCGGTCAGTGGCGCCGGTAGGTGCGGCCGACGGTCTCGGCGTAGGACTGTGACTGGTCGAGCGCGTCCGCGACCGACTGCTGTCCGGCGATGGACGCGGTGATCTGCTGGCTGACCCGGGTGCCCAGGTCCTCGAACTCGGGGATGTCCAGGAACTGCACCCCGGTGTAGGGGACGGGCTCGGTGGTGGGGTGGGTGGGGTCGGCGCTGCTGATCGATTCCAGGGTCGGTCCTGCGAAGGCGGCGGCCGCCTTCGCGTACTGCGGGATCCGGTAGGTGGAGGCGCGACTGCCGGGTGGCACCCGCGACCAGCCGAGCTTCTCGCCGACCAGGTGGATGTACTCCTTGGAGGTCGCCCAGGACATGAACTGCCAGGCGGCCGCCTGGTGCCCGCTGGTCCTGGGGATGCCGAGCGACCAGGTGTACAGCCAGCCGGCGGACGCGGTGTGCTCCACCGGGGCCGCGACGTAGCCGATCCGGCCGACGACCTTGCTGCTCGCCGGGTCCTCCAGCGAGCCGGCCGCCGAGGTGGCGTCGTACCACATGGCCGCGGTGCCCTGGGTCATGTCGGTGCCGCACTCGGTGAACCCGGCGGTGGCGGCGCCGGGTTCACCGTCGCGGTGGATCAAGTCGGTGTAGAAGCCGACGGCCTCGCGCACCGCGGGCGAGGTGAGCTGGGCCTTCCAGTCCTGGTCGTACCAGCGGCCGCCGAAGGTGTTGATGACGGTGTCCAGCGGTGCGAGGTTCTCGCCCCAGCCCGGGTCGCCGCGCAGGCAGATCCCGGCCATGTGGTGGGCGGGGTCGTCGAGCCGGTCGGCGATGGCCGCGACCTGCCGCCACGTGGGGTGGGAGGGCATGGTCAGGTGATGGGCCGCCAGCAGGTCCTTGCGGTACATCAGGAAGGACGACTCGCCGTAGAAGGGCACCGAGTACATGTCGCCCCGGTAGGACAGCGACTGCCTGACGGGGGCGATGAAGTCGCCGGGGTCGTATCCGGGCGTGTGCTCGGTGTACCGCCGCAGGTCGACAAGCCAGCCGTTCCTGGCCCACATCGGCGTCTCGTAGTTGCTGATCATCACGACGTCGAACTCGTTGCTGCCGGTGGCGACCGACTCGGTGATCTTCTGCCGGGCCTCGTTCTCCGGCAGCGTCACGTACTTGACGTGGACGCCGGGGTGGCTGCGGGTGAAGTCGGAGGTGAGCGTCTCCACGTCCTGCATCTGCGGGTTGGCGACGATGGCCACCGTGATCGTGGTTCCCGAGGAGGAGCCGCCGATCTCGCCCGCGCCCGCGCAGCCGGCCGTGCCCAGCAGTCCGGCGAGGGCCACCGCCACTGCGGCACGGGTCCCGCGCCGGCCGCCTCGCTTCCGCATCCGCATCTGTCCTGTCCCCTCGCCGATGTCTTCTTCGTCGATGGACCCCGCGTCGCGGCGGTGCGCGGCACGGACACCCGGGTCACCCGGTCGGTGCGGCGGCGGCCGTCGGGTCTGCTGCCCGATCCAGGCGCAACCGCTTGCGCGTGATAGTGATGTGACTGTAAGCAAACGCAAGCGATTGCGCAAGGGGTTGCGCTACGATTCCCGGCAACACAGCGTGGGGGAAACGCACTCGGTGCGGAGAAGGGGAGAATCCGTGGCCACGATGAGCGAGGTGGCGCGCCGGGCCGGAGTGTCCGTGACCACGGTCTCGCACGTGATCAACAAGACCCGGCCGGTGAGCGAACAGGCCCGCCGCGCCGTCGAGTCGGCCATCCAGGACACCGGCTACGTCCCGAACCTGATCGCCCGCTCACTGGCGACCGCCAGCACCCGCTCCATCGGGCTCGCGGTCTCCGCGCTGACCAATCCCTACCTCGGCGAGCTCAGCTCCGCCATCGAGTCGACCGCCGCCGAAGCGGGCTACACCGTGCTGCTGGCCGACACCCACGACGACGCGGCCCAGGAGGAGCGGGTGCTGCGGGTGCTGCGCAACCGCCGGGTCGACGGGGTCCTGCTGGCCACCTCGATGGGCGCACCGGCACTGCGGTGCCTGCTGGCGGACCTGCCAGGGCCGGCCGCGCCGATCGTCTTCATCGACCGGCTCGCCACCGCCGAGTTCGACCGGATCGGTGTGGAGAACGTGGCGTCCACCGCCGGTCTCGTCTCCCATCTGGCGGAACGCGGCCACCGTCGCATCGGGATGATCGCCGGGCGGGAGGGACTGGTCACCACGGTCGAACGGATCGAGGGCTACCGGCACGGCCTGGCCTCGCACGGCCTGCCCCACGACCCCGCGCTGGAGGCGAGCGGCGGCTCCGACGCCGAACCCGCCCGGGCCGCCGTCCACCGCCTGCTCGACCTTTCCGACCCGCCCACCGCCTTGGTGAGCGGCAACAACCACATGACCGTCGGAGTGCTGCGCGGCCTGCGCGACCGCGGGCTCACGGTCCCCGACGACATCGCCGTGGTCGCCTTCGACGACGTCGAGTGGGGTGATCTGCTGCCGGCTCCGTTGACCGCGGTGACCCAGCCCTGGCAGCACATCGGCCGGCAGGCGACCCGGATGCTGCTCGACCGGCTGGCCGGCGACACCGCGCCGCCCCGCACCGTGCAGCTGGCGCCGACCTGGGTGCACCGCCGCTCCTGCGGGTGCGCCTACCCGGTCGGTCCCGGCTCATGACGGCGGCGCCTGCCGCCGGATCTCAGCCGTTCGCCGAGGTGCCGTAGGAGACCGGCAGGTGGCACGGGCCGCGCATGAGCATGCCCTGACGCCAGATCAGGGCCGCCGGGTGGGCGTCCAGAGCGAGGTCGGGGCAGCGCTGAAGCAGCGTGCGGATCGCGATCCGCGCCTCCAGCCGGGCCAGCGGCGCGCCGAGGCAGTAGTGGATTCCGTGGCCGAACGCGGTATGGCTGTGCGAGGTGCGGCGGATGTCGAACCGGCCGGGGTCGGGGAAACGCGCCGGGTCGCGGTCGGCGTCCGCCAGGGCCACCAGGACCAGTTCACCGGCGGGGATGACGGTGTCGCCGAACTCCACGGGCGCGGCGCTGAACCGGAACGTCGTGGTCTCCACCGGCCCGTCGTAGCGCAGCATCTCCTCCACCGCGTTGTCGATGAGCGTCATGTCGGCGCGCAGCGCGGCGAGTTGGTCAGGGTGGGTGAGCAGGGCCAGCACGCCGTTGGAGATCAGGTTGACGGTGGTCTCGTGTCCGGCGACCAGCAGCACCCAGGCGGTGCCGCGCAGTTCGTCGGTGGACAGCCGGTCGCCGTCCTCGTCGGTGGCGCGGATCAGCGCGCTCATCAGGTCGTCGCCCGGGGCGTGGCGCTTCTCGTCCAGCAGCCCGGCGAGGTAGGCGGTCACCTCGGTCGTGGCCCTGACCCGGGCGCTCGGGTCGGGCTCGGAGATGATCGTGGTGGTCCAGGCGCGGAACGCCTCCCGGTCCAGCATCGGCACGCCCAGCAGCTCGCAGATCACCGAGATGGGCAGCGGGAAGGACAGCGCCTCGACCAGGTCGGCCCGGCCGTCCGGCACCCGCAGCATGGCGTCGACCAACTCGTCGGTGATCTGCTGTACGCGCGGGGCGAGTTGCTCGATCCGGCGCGGGGTGAACTCGCGGACCACCAGTCTGCGCAGCCGGGCGTGGTCCGGCGGATCGCTGATGAGCATGTGCGGTCCGGGCGACGGGCTGGTGAGCGGGAACTGCGGCGAGGCGTAGTCCCAGCTCTTGGACAGCCGCGGGTCGGCCAGCGCCGACCGCGCCGCCTCGTGGCCGACGACCAGCCAGGCCTCCGCGCCCTCCGGTATCCGCACCCGGTGCACCGGGCCGCGTTCCCGCAGCGCCGCGTAGACCGGATAGGGGTCGCGGACGAAGCTGTCGCCCATCGCCACCAGATCGGTGACCGCAGCCGTGGCCATCGCACGCCCCTTCGTCTGATTTGCCCCCACGCTAGCAGCACCCGCGTACCTGTCGGACCGTCAAATCCCGCCGTACCGGGGGCACTTCACCCAAAACCATGAGCCTCTTCCAGCCCCGGCGCGCACGCCGGGGGCGGCCGGGGACCCTCGGGTGTCCGGCCGCCCCCCGCTGGGGTCACTTCTTGAGCGCCGCGACCCATTCGGCGACGGAGACGACGTCCGCCTGGCGGGGGAAGACCTTGCCGGTCAGCACCCGGTGCACCTCGGGGTCGGAGTCCAGGCAGCCGTCCTCCAGCACGGTGAGGCCGAAGTCCAGGTCGGCGGCCTGCCGCACGGTGGACAGCACCACTCCGCTGGTGGCGATGCCGGTCAGGACGAGGGTGTCGATCTCCCCGGCCCGCAGCACCAGGTCGAGGTCGCTGCCCGCGAAGGCGCTGACCCGCTTCTTGGTGACCACGACGTCCCCGGGCTCCGGGGCGACGTCGGGGTGGATCCGCGCGGAGGGGTCGTCCTCGGCGAAGCCGCCACCGGCGCGGCTCGCGATCGCGCCGAAGATCTTGTTACGGGCGCTGACCTCCGGGTGTCCCGCACGGAAGCCGACGACCACGTAGATCACCGGCACGTCCGCGGCGCGGGCGGCGTCGATCGCCCCGCGCAGCAGCGGCAGATATCCGCTGTCCTCGCCGTACCGCGCCACGATGGCCTGCTGGACGTCCATCACGAGGAGCGCGCTTTTCGCCATGCTTGCTTACTTTTCCCTTTCCTTTTGCCGGGGTCCCCCGGCTCTCCCGGACCGGCCGCCGCGCCCGGTCCGGCCGTGTGGTGGCGGCCGCGCAGCACCGAGGCGAGCGCGGCGATCAAGGACATCGCGGTGGCCACGCCGAAGACGGTCACGAGCCCGTGGTGGAAGGGGCCGGAGACCAGTTCGGGGAAGAACCGGGTCCCGGTCAGTGTCCGCACGTTGTGCGCGGGCAGCGTGCGCAGCACACCGCTGGGCCCGAGCAGGTGGCTGATCGGGTTGTTGCCGAGGAACGTGGCGAACAGCGTGCTCACCGGTGGCAGCCCGGCCACCTGCGCGGCCGTCCCCGGCGGTACCCCCTGCGCCCGCAGACCGGTGCTGAGGGTGGTCGGCAGCGAGCCGGCCAGGCCGGAGATCATCAGCGAGAACGACAGCCCGATCGACAAGGCGGTGCCGGAGTTCTGGAACGTGGAGCGCATGCCCGAGGCGACCCCGCGCTGCTCCGGCAGCACACTGCCCATGATCGCCGAGGTGTTGGGGGCGGAGAACATCCCCTGGCCGATCCCGCTGAGCAGCAGCAGGGCGGCGAACGCGGGATACGAGAAGTCGACGGGCAGCAGGAGCAGGCCGACGAAGGCCGCCGCCACCAGGAGCAGGCCGCCGGTGGAGAACAGCCGCGCCCCGAAGCGGTCCGACAGATAGCCGGACGCCGGGCCCGCGATCAGGAACCCGACGGTCAGCGGCAACATGAAGATGCCGGCCCACAGCGGGGTGCGCTCGAACTCGTATCCGTGCAGCGGCAGCCAGATGCCCTGCAACCAGATGATCAGCATGAACTGGAGTCCGCCGCGGGCGATCGCGGTCAGCAGCGCGGCCAGGTTGCCGGCGGCGAACGCCCGGATCCGGAACAGGCCCAGCCGGAACATCGGTTCGGCGATCCGGGTCTCGGCGACGCAGAAGACGGCGAGCAGCAGCACACCACCGCCGAGTCCGCCCAGCACCCAGGGGTTGGACCAGCCGGTCGGATGACCGCCGTAGGGCTGGATGCCGTACGTGATGGCGGCGAGCAGGGCCCCGGCGCCCGCGGTGAAGGTGATGTTGCCGACCCAGTCGATGCGGCCCGGCTTGCGCGATCCGGTCTCCCGCAGGCTGCGGTACGACCAGATGGTGCCGACCACGCCGATCGGGACGCTCACCCAGAACACCGCGCGCCAGTCGATGGTGGCCAGCAGCCCGCCGGCCAGCAGCCCGAGGAACTGCCCGGCCAGCGCGGTGATCTGGTTTATGCCCAGCGCCATGCCGCGCTGCCGGGTGGGGAACGCGTCGGTGAGGATGGCCGCCGAGTTCGCGGTCAGCATGGACCCGCCGAAGGCCTGCACTATCCGGAAGCCGATCAGCCACAGCGCGCCGCCACCGCCCTTGAGCGGATCGAGCGAGAGGGCCAGCGAGGCGCAGGCGAAGATCGCGAAGCCCATGTTGTACATCCGGACCCGGCCGAACATGTCGCCGAGCCGGCCGAGCGCCACCACCAGCACGGCGGAGACCAGCAGATAGCCCAGGATCATCCAGAGCAGATAGCCGATGTTGCCCGGAGCGAGCGGGTCGAGGCCGATGCCGCGGAAGATGGCCGGCAGGGAGATGATCACGATCGAGCCGTCGATGGTCGCGATCAGCACACCGAGTGTGGTGTTGGAGAGCGCGACCCACTTGTAGCGGTCGCCCGTCCCGCTCGCCGCCTCCGCCCGCCGGGCCGTCACAGCCGCTCCGCGAGCCGGTCGAGCAGCGGCAGCACCGCGATCAGCTCGCGTCGCTCGGCGGGGGTGAACTCCGCGTCGAGGGCTTCGGCGAGGCGGTTGACCGACTCCGACCGCCGGTCGTTGAGCATCTTGCTCCCGGCCTCGGTGACCGTCATCACCGCACGGCGGCCGTCCCCGGCGTCCTGCCCCCGGTCGACCAGACCGCGCTCCTCAAGCGTGGCGAGGGTGGCGGCCATGGCCTGCGGGCGGACCCGTTCCAGTTCCGCGAGGGACCCCGGCGAGTCGGGACCGTCCCTGTTCAGCCGGGCCAGGACGGACACCTCGGAGAGGGTCACGTCCCCCACGGCGTGGGTCTGCCGCAGCCGGCGGGCGATCCTGGCCACGATCAGCCGCAGTGCCGCCCCGGTCTCGGCGGTGTCGTCCGGTGCCGCTCCCATCCCATTCATAAGTAGTAACAATAGACTTATCAATTCACCTTAACTACCCCGGCCGACTCAACCCGTCTTGCCCAGGGCCCGGGACAGCTCCTCGCCCGCCTCCCGGGTGAACCTCCCGCCGCACTCCACACCCAGCGCCGCGGCCAGCTCACGGACATGCAGATCGGTGACCGCCTCCACCAGGTCCGCGAAGGCGGTCGCCGCCTCCCGGCCCCGGTTCAGGCCCGCCACGACGGCCACCACCCCCACCACCGCGGCGGGCCACCACCACACGGCCAGCAGGACGTAGCCCATCCCCCAGGCGATCAGCCGGGCCGCGGAGCCGAGTTCGAGCCGGGCGGTGTGCAGTTCCTCGCGGGTGCCGTCGGGGGCCAGCAGCCACAGATGCGGCCAGGCCGCCACGAGGTCGAGACGGTAGGCGCGCCAGACCCGCCGCTCCGGTGCCGCGACGCGGTCCCCCACCCAGAACGGATGGCGTGGCGGGGTCAGCGCGATGCGGTCGCGGGCCGCGTAGTGGCGTTCCGCGTCACCGGCGCGCGCGTCGTTGTCCTGGCCTGCCATCCGGGTCCGGCCGGCCGACAGCAGCGCCGCGCGGTAGCGCGCGTCGGCTTCGTTCCACCGCGCCGACCGCCGCTCGGTCAGCCGGTCGGTGACCGGCCCGCGCGCGTCCATCAGCCAGATCCGCTCCGTCACCGTGCCCAGGCTCCGGGCCGCCGTCCCGACCGCCGCCGCCCCGGCCAGCAGGCCGAGCGCGACCAGGGCGATGGCTCCGGGGCTGTGGGCGCCCGGCGCGGTGGCCACCCGGTCGAGCCGATCGCTCAGCCGTCCGACGTCGTACCAGTGCCGCTGGCCGAGGACCATCGCACCGGTCAGCGTGGCCAGGTAGAGCAGGCCGGGCATCGCCAGCAGTGCCAGCCAGCGCTCGGCGAGCCGGCCGCCCAGCGAGCCGATGAAGGCGTTCACGGTCGTCGCAGCCCCACCTCGCGCAGCGGCCGGCCGAGGATGCGGCAGACCTGCGCCCGGTCCGCGTCGGGATCGGGTGCCTCCAGCCGCGCGCAGTGCCCGCCGGGACAGGCCAGCACATACAGCGCGGGGTGCCCGTGGGCGGACCCGGGCAGCCCCCGATAGCGGGGTGCCCCACGGTAGGAGCCCAGGCCCGCGCTGTGTCCCGCGGCGAGCAGGAGTTCCTCCAGTTCGTCGAACTCCTCCTCCAGCTCCTCGGGCGTCCGACCCGCGCGGATCCGCGCCGTGAGCTCCTCGATCAGCCGCTGTCCGCGCGCGTCCGGCAGCAGCGGCCCGGCGGTCTCGGCGAGCCGCCGGCACAGGTCCCCCAGACGCGCGTGTCCCGAGCCGTCACCCTCATGGACGCCGTCCCCCGCTCCGGTCATCGCTGCCCCCTCGTGTGACGTCCTCGGCTGTCGGCCCAGCGTAACGACCGCCCCGCGCGGGGGTGTTCGCTATCGTGGGGACAGGCTTCGCGGACAAAAGGGCGAATTGACGGGGGTCCGCGCGGCGGGACGGGGGCCGATCATGCCGGACACGTCTGATTCCGCGATGCGGGCGTCACAAGAGCGCTTACGCCAGGCCGACGACCTGCTGCGACACCACTTCGCCACCGGTGACCCCGTGGCGCTGGACCGGGCGATCCCGCTGTACCGCGGTTATCTGGCGTCCGCGCCCGCCTCCGATGCCGGGCGGCGGGCGGGGGTGAGCAATCTGCTGGCCGCGCTGGCGATCCGGTGCACCGGATCCACCCGCTCCCCCGACCGGGCGGACGTGGCGGAGCTGATCGCCCTGGGCACCGCCGCGGCCGCGTCGCGGGCGGCCGGCGCGCAGGACGTGCGGATCCTCGGCACCGCGTACGAGTACCGCCACCAGCTCGACGGGCGCCCGGAGGACCTGGACGCGTCGATCGAGGCGTTCCGGCGCGCGGCGGCGTTCCCTCCCGGGGCGGTGGCCGACCCGTCGGCCACCTTCAACTCACTCGGCCTGGCCCTGGACCGGCGCCACCGGCTCACCGGCGAGGCGGCCGACCTGTCGGACGCCGAGAACGCCTATCGTGCCGCGCTGCGCCTCGTGCCGCCGGGCGGCACGGAGGCGACCGGGATCACCAGCAACCTCGCGGCGACCCGGTACCAGGCCTTCCTGGTCCACGGTGACACGGCCGCCCTGCGGGAGGCGCTGGGCCTGCTGCGCGCATGCCTGCCGGCCGTCGCCGTGGGCTCTCCGGCGCGCCCCGCCGTGCTGGGCAACCTCGCCGCCTGTCTGCGGCAGTGGGTCTCCTTCACGATGGACCCGGCCGACTTCGAGGAGTTGGTCGAGGTGAGCCGGCAGGCGCTCGACGCGGTGCCCGAGGGTCACCCGAACCACGTGGAGCGGCTGGCGGGCCTGGGGGTGTCGCTGCGGCTGGCGGCCGAGGGCATCGGGGATCCGGCGCCGTTGCGGGAGTCGGTCGGCCTGCTGCGCGAGGCGCTGCGGCGCACCGCCCCCGACACCGCCGCGTACCACGACCGGTCGAACAGCCTGGGCAACGCCTTGCACCGGCTGGCCGAGTGGACCGGTGACCCGGCGCTGCTGGACGAGGCCATCGGCCATCTGCGCCGTACCGTCGCCGGGTGGCGCCCGGGCGTCTTCGGGCGCACCTCCGGGCTGGGCAACCTCGCGGTGGCGTTGCGCCGGCGCCACCAGCAGACCGGCGACCTGGAGGCACTGCGCGAGGCGGCGGATCTGGCGCGACAGGCCATCCGTGCCGGGGCCGCGGACCATCAGGAACACGCCGCGATGCTGAGCAACCTCGGTGTGGTGCTGCAGAGTTGGTACGAGACGACCGGGGAGCGAGCGACCGCGGCCGAGGCCGTGGACATCGCGCGGGAGGCTCTCGCCCTGCTGCCGCCCGGCAGCTCACTGCGCGCCGACCGGTTGAACGTGCTGGCCAACGCGCTGCGCACCGACTTCGACATCGACGGTGACCAGGACCGGCTCCGCGAGGCCGTGGCGCTGCTGGAGGAGGCCGTCGAACAGACCCCGTACGGCGATCCGGTGCTGGCCACGGTGCTGTCCAACCTGGGCTCCGCGTGGTTGACCACGCATCAGGCCACCGGTGACCCGCAGGCGCTCGACCAGGCCGTGATCGCGCTCGGCCGGGCCGTGTGGGCGACCTCCGGTGAGGACGCCACCCGCGGTGTCCATCTGATGGGGTACGCCGACGCCCTGGCCGACGTCTACGGCCTCCAGGGCGACCCGACGGTGCTGGAGGCAGCGCAGGACGCCTACCGGGAGGCCGCGGTCATCGACGCGATGCCCGCGTACCGGCGCGTCCTGGCGGCCTGGCAGTGGGGCGCGGCAGCGGCGGAGGGCGAGCGGTGGCAGGAGGCGCTGGAGGGCTACGAACTCGCGGTGGAACTGCTGCCGCTCGCCGCCTCGGGCCGGCTGACCCGCCGTGATCAGGAGCAGGGCCTGGCGCAGGCGCACGGTCTGGCCGCCGAGGCGGCCGCCTGCGCCATGAACGCGGGCCGCCCGGAGCGCGCGATCGTGCTGCTGGAGCAGGGGCGCGGAGTGCTGCTGGGCCGGACCATGGCGGTGCGCGACGAATTCGTCCGGCTGGGAGCGGAGCATCCCGGCGTCGCCGAACGCTACACGCTGCTGCGAGAACGGATCGAGGCGCTGGAGTCCGCCGGGGATCCGATGTTCGCCGCTGCCAGGGCTCCGGCGGGCCCGGCCACCGATCTGCGCCATGAACTGGCCGACGAATGGGAGCGGTTGGTGGCTGGGATCCGGACCCTGCCGGGTTTCGCCGACTTCCTGGCCGCGCCGTCCGCGGAGAGCCTGCTGGCGTGCGCGCAGGACGGGCCGGTCGTCCTGGCCTACTGCTGCGACTACCGCAGTGACGCCCTGGTCCTGCACGAGGGCCGGATCATCCGGGTCGCGCTGCCCGGGGCCACCCCGCAGGAGGTGGAGCGACAGGTCGAACGGCTCGACGAGGCCCTGGTGGCCGCCGTCGACCCGGCCACGGAGGAACAGGCCCAGCAGACCGTCGCCGAGGTGCTCGTCTGGACCTGGAAACACGTCACCGAACCGGTGCTCGACCGGCTGGGCTTCCGCGGCCCGCCTCCCGACGGCGGCTGGCCGCGGCTGTGGTGGTCGCCGGGCGGGGCCCTCGCCTGCCTGCCGTTGCACGCGGCGGGCCACCATGACCCGCAGCCGCTCCCTGAGCCGCGTGCGGTGCTGGACCGGGTGGTCTCCTCGTACACGCCGACCGTCCGGGCACTCGCCTACGCCCGCCGGCGCGCGGCCGGACCCGCGCCCGGCGGCGGGCTGCTCGCGGTGGCGCTGCCCGACACGCCGGGAGCACCGCCGCTGAGCGGTGTGGCACGGGAGGTGCGGGCGCTGGAGAGGCTGCTGCCGGCTCCCCGGGTGCTGGCGGGCCCGCTCGCCACCTTCGCCCACGTGCTGGCGGCCCTGCCGGACCACCCCTACGCGCACTTCGCCTGCCATGGGGTGGGTGACCCCGACGACCCGTCCGACGCCCGGCTGCTGGTGTACGACCATGACGTCAGGCCGTTGACGGTGCGGGAGATCTCCCGGCTCGATCTGACGGCGGCCCGGCTGGCGGTGCTGTCGGCCTGCGACACCTCACGCGGCGCGCGATGGCTGGCCGACGAGGCGGTCCACATCACCTCGGCCTTTCAGATCGCCGGCTATCCGCAGGCCATCGGCACGCTGTGGCCGGTGCACGACGCCATCGCGGTCCGGGTCACCAGGAGTCTCTACGGCACTCTGCGGGCCGGCCTGCCCGCGACGTCGCAGGAGTTGGACACCGACCGGGCGGCCGAGGCGCTGCACCACGCCGTGCGGGACTGCCGTGCCGCCTTCCGTCGCGCCCCCAGCCTGTGGGCCGCGCACGTGCACGCCGGGGCCTGACAGGACGGCAGCACCGAGAACAGGAACACGGGACATTCAGGAAAGGACCGGGCGATGACCCCCTGGCGGAAGAAGAAGCAGACCGGCGACGACGCCGAGGCGGCGCCCCGGACCGGGCCTCCGGCGCCGAGGAAGGGACCGCCCGGCGGCTACATCACCTTGACGGAGGTGACTCCGGGCCAACCCGAGCAGGAGATCTCCCGCACCGCGATCTCACCGCGCGAGTGGCACTCGATGCGGGCGAACGCCACCCAGCAGCGGCTGGGCCCCGGCCACCCCGAGACCCTTGCCGCCTTCCGGGAACTCGCCCGCGCGCTGGCCGTCGTCCCCGAGGACCAGGGCGGGGCGGCGGACCTGTACCGGCAGGTGATCGACGCCCAGGCGAAGACGCTCGGCAAGGCCCACCCCGAGACCCTGACCACCACCGGGGAACTGGCGGATCTGCTCGCGGTCACCGGGGAGTTCCGGCAGGCGGAGAAGACCTGGCGGGCCGTGCTCAGGACCCGCACGGCCGGGCTGGGCGCCGACCACCCCGACACCCTGCGGGCCGCCGCCGGGCTCGCCGACGTCCTGAGCGAACTGCGCCGGGGCGCGGAGGCGACGGCCCTGCGCCGCGACGTCCTGGACCGCAAGACGCGGTCGCTCGGGCCGGACCACGACGAGGTGCTGTCCGCCACCAACAGCTACGGGGCGATGCTGGTGGAGGCGGGCCGCTTCGACGAGGCCGAGCGCGTCTTCTCCGCCCTCGTCCCACGGCTGGAGCGGCGCTACGGCCCCGACGGGAACCTGACCGCGGTGGCCCGAAGCAACCTGGGAGCCGTGCTGTGCCGGCTGGAGCGCTTCGAGGAGGCGGAAGGGGTGCTGCGGGCGGTCCTGCGCTCCCAGGAGCGCACCTTGGGAAGGGATCACGAGACCACGCTCAGCGGCCGCAACAACCTCGCCGCGGTGCTGCACGGGATCGAGCGCTACCGGGAGGCCGCGGTGATCCTGCGCGAGGTGCTCGCCTCCCGTAGCAGGCTGCTGGGCGAGAACCACCCCGACACCCTCGCCGCCCGTGTCAACCTCGCCAACGTCGTGCTGGACGCCGGGAACCACCGCGAGGCCGCCGAACTCCTCACCCGCTGCCTCGCCGACTGCCGACGCGTCTACGGGCCGAACCACCCGCGCACCCGCGAGATCGCCGACTCCCTGGCCTGGCTCCACGACAATCCGGCCTGAGCCGGGTGCCCGGCGCCGGACGGTCAGTCGACGCCGGGCAGGATGTGCGGCTCGGCGAGATCGTCCTCGAAGCCGGCCAGCCGGATCGGCGCGGATCTGGCCCACACGTCGAGGATCCCGAGCTTCTGCTCCTGACCGGAAGCGACGGCCGGTTCCGTCGAACTCCGGTGCTCCTGTTGCCGACTCGTCGTCTCCGATGACATCGCGTACTCCATTTCTCCGCTGAACCGCCCGCTCTGGTAGGCCTTTTCAGCGCACGGCGACGGATCGCCCCTCCCACCCGGGCGGGAGGGGCCGCACCGAAGTCGCGCCGACGGCCAACTTACCCAGCCCTCGCGGGACATGACGTCTGCCGTCAACTGCGGAACAGCTGTGCCAGGTGGTCGGCGATCTCAGCCATCGGCTGCTCTCCCACGCACACGTTCTTCGACGATCGTGCCAGCGGTGGGTGCCGCACGCTCGGCCACCGGGGCGGCCACAGACCGGGCGATCCCCGGCGGTGCCATGCGCCCGCGCGGCCCGCCGCACCGCCGGCTCCGGCCCCGGGTTGCGCCACAAGAGTGACTCGCGGGCGGATCGCGGCTCAGTCGCGCCGGTAGGCGACGTTGACGCCTCTGATGACCCTGGCGGTGATGTTCAGTTCGTCGGCGGTGAAGCCGCTCAGCGCCTCGCCGAGCCAGTGCTGCCCGATCGCCTCGGCGCGGGCCACCAGTTCCCTGCCGTCGTCGGTGATGGTGATCCTGCGCACCCGGTGGTCGCTCGCCTCGTGGACCGTCTCGACCAGCCCGCGCTGCTCCAGGCTTTTGATCTCGCGCGTGACGTGGGGCGGCTGGACCATCAGCGCCTGGGCGAGCTCGCCCATCCGCATGGCGTCCGGCGCCGCCGCCAGCACCCGGAGCAGGGCGAGCGACGCGCGGTCCACGGACAGCTCGGCCATCAGCCGCAGACGGGTGTGGGCGCGGGCACCCGACATGGCGTAGGCCAGGTCGGACAGCGATCCGTACAGCTCGCTCATGGGTGTCTTGCGGGGTCTGGGGGGAGCCACGCTGCGATGATCCCGCACCGCGCCCGCTTTGACATCCCCATCAGCGCGAACGTCTTGACGGGGGCGGGTGCCGGGCCTGACGCGCGGTGGGCGCGGCGCCGGTCGGCCGGGTCGGCGAAAGGGTTGGCAGCCGAGTCCGGTGCGCTGGCATGCTGGCAGCGTGGAGAAGCCGCAGATCTGGATCAGCTTCGCCCCTGAACTGGGCGTTTTCATCAGTGCGACGCAACGGGCGGGCCGGTCGGCGGTACGCACCGACGGCAGCTCGACGCTCGGGCACCTCGTGGAGTCCCTGGGGGTTCCGCTCACCGAGGTCGGCACGCTGCTGGTCGACGGGCGGCAGGTGCCCGCGTCGCACATCCCCGCGCACGGCGACGAGATCACGGTGGCGGGTGTGGTGAGGCCGCAGCGTCTGTCCGGTCCGCCCCGGTTCCTGCTCGACGTCCATCTGGGCACCCTCGCACGGCGGATGCGGCTGCTCGGCATCGACTCCGCCTACGAGAACCTGGACATCGGCGACGCGGCGCTGGCCACGCGATCGGCCGCCGAGCAGCGCGTGATGCTCTCCCGCGACCGGGGGCTGCTGCGCCGCCGGGAGTTGTGGGCGGGTGCCTACGTCTACAGCCACCGCCCCGCCGACCAGCTCAAGGACGTCCTGTCCCGGTTCGCGCCGCCGCTCACCCCCTGGACCAGGTGCACCGCCTGCAACGGAACGCTCCGCGACGCCACCAAGGAGTCGGTCCACGGCCAGGTGCACGACGGCACGGAGCGCACCTACGACGTGTTCGCGCAGTGCGCCGACTGCGAGCAGGTCTACTGGCGCGGCGCGCACCATGCCCGGCTGAACGCCGTCGTGCAGGAGGCGGTGCGCGAGTTCGGCACGGGTGGCACCCTCAGGGCCGCGGGTGACGGCGCGGCCTGAACGGGACGGCCGGCGCGGGCTCGGCCCGGTCGGCCGGTCGGCGCGCGGAGTCCATCAACAGCAGCAACCGGCACAGCGATTCGACGCATTCGAGCCGGTTGCCGGCCTGTTCGAGGTCGCGTCCCCAGGTGGTCACGCCGTGCCGGCTGATCAGCAGCGCGGTCGCGTCGTGCGGTTCGTGCTTGGCCAGGTAGGTGTCGACGTCGGCCGCGATCCGGGTGACGTCGGGCCAGTTGCGGAAGACCGGGAGTTCGACGCGGCTCGGGTCCTGGACCCCGAGTCCCTTGGAGAGTTCCAGGTCCTCGAAGACCACCTGACCGATCGCCTCCCCCACGTCGGCGAGCGCGGCGACCGCGGTCGCGTACGGCGGATGGGCGTGCACCACCGCGCCGCAGTCGGGGCGCCGCCGGTAGACCGCCAGGTGGATCGCGGTCTCGGCGGACGGCCACTCGGTCTCGCCGGCCACCGGAAGGCCTTCGACCGGGTCGACCAGCACCGTGTCGCGCCGGGACATCCGGCCCTTGCCACGGCCGGTGGCCGAGATCAGCACCGCCTGGCCGGAGCGAAGGGAGACGTTGCCCGACGTCCCCTCCATCCAGCCACGGCGGTAGATCTCCCGGCAACTCGCGGCGATGTGGCCCCTTTGGAGTTCCGCCTCCGCGTCGATCCTCAACGGTTTCACCGCTGCTCCTCGTCCAGGTGCCGTCGCGGACCGGTCACAGTCGCTGGGTGAGTTGGAAGACCACAGAGCCGTCGGCCGTGGTGCGCTGGGCGAGCACCTTCAGCCGTCCGGAGTCCTCCCGCAGGTGGCGGTACTCCTCCAGCGCGAACTTCAGGCAGTAGTTGGTCACGTGGATGCGGTCCTGGCCGACCGCCTCGTTGTGCACCCGCTCCGCGGTGACCGCGGCCATCGTCGGGGCGCCGTCGGTGCCGAGCGAGAGCGGCACCAGATAGACCCCGTACTCCGAGTCCACGCCGGGCCGGGCGCGTTCGAAGGCCAGCTTGGAGAACCGCCGCATCAGGTCGTTCTGGTAGAAGTTGAATATCGGATGCCAGCCGCCGCCCGAGAGGATCTGCATCTCCGACAGGAACAGGTCGCCTGGCTCCAGGATGCTCTCCAGCATCGCGTTGACGGCGGCGGGGTGCTCGTTGCCCTCCTCGAAGCCCAGCATGGTGACGAGGTTGCGCACGCCGGGCACCCGGTAGTCGCGCTCGCCGAGGTCCTCGAAGAGCGTCTGCACGTAGGTGAAGTTCTCCTCGCCGACGATCGGGGACAGCTCGCGCCGCATCGTCTCGCGGGACGCCGGGTTGATGTCGACGCCGTTGTACCTCCGGACGGCGACCCCGCGCTCGCGCAGACCGCGCAGGATGTACTTGGTCTTGACCGGCTCGGGCCCTAACTCGGTGTACTGGAGTGGTTCGCCCGCCAGTTGGTCGGTGACGTCGGCGAGCACCTGGTCGAGTGCCGTGGTGAACGAATGGATCCGCAGTTCGGTGTTGCCTATGGTCGCGTCCGACAGGCCGAGTTCGTTGAGCCGCCACATCAGCCGGAAGACCTCTTCGAGCGTCGGGTCGGCCTGCTCCGGAGCGTTCTTGTCGTGGTACTTGTCGACGTTCCTCGGGATGGTGATGTTCTCCTGCGGTATCCGGAGATACGTGGCGAGACCGTTCCTGATCTGTTCGATGAGGCTGGTTCCGGGTTGCGCGGAAGCTTCGGCCGAGGGCTGCGGCATGCGTTTTCCTCCGGAGTCTTCGATTGCACGGTCACGGGTTGTTTTCCGGCATGGCTGATCCGGCCGGGAGACCCACGACGTGGTTCTCCGAGCGGCGGCGGGGCGGGTCCTGCCCTCTACCGGATGTCGGACCAGGTGATCGCGGGGCTGCCCGCGCGGAGGCTGTAGTCCATCGACGGGTTCTTGGCGGGCCACTTGAACCGCAGCCAGTTCGGGATGGTGGCGAGGATCCCGTCGTCACCGGCGAGGTGCCAGAAGGTGTTGGAGTCCTGCTGCGGGAAGTACGGGCAGAACAACGAGAGCACGAACGTGACCCGGCGGCCGGCCGTCACCGGTGTGACGGCGTGGAAGATATGGCTGCCGTGGATGAACAGTGACGCCCCGAGCGCGTCGCACGGAGCTTCCATGATTCGCTCGTCGTCCTCGACCACGCCGTCGAATTCGTCGGTGCGCGCCTTGAAGTACTTGAACCGCCCGCCCTCGTACTCGCTCGCGTCGTTGAGCTGGATGGTGAAGACGTAGTCCATCCCGTCGCGGTGCCATTTGGCGATCTCCCGATCACCGCCCGAGCGTCCCTCGAAGTAGTTGATCTGCGCGGTCGGGATACGCAGCGGATGCGGGATCAGGGGAACTCCGACCATGCGCGAGCAGGCCTGGAGGAAATTCTTGTCCCGAATCATGTTGTTGATGAACGGGGACATCAGGTCGGCGCTGCGCACCCGGCGCGTCACGATGAACTCGCTGTCCCCGGCATAGGTCTCCAGCTTGTCGCACACCTCTTTGAGGTGTGCGACTCCTTCGGGGGTCAGGATCTGGGTGGGCCCGGCGAGGGCGGTCTCGTCCACCACTCCGTGGCCCCGGTGGAGCTCGTCCGGCCGGTAGCCGAAGTCCTGTAGCGTCATCGTGGGGTTGTGGATGTCCGGTCGGACGAATTCACTTCGCCACGGCGGCTCCACGGGGAGCCTTCCGTCGAACCTGGGCTTTCGCGCCTTGATCGCATGGAAAACCTGATCGAATCCGGTGGCGGTCTTGGGAAGTTCCAGCGATCCTTTCTTCGAATTGCCGGAAAGGTCGAGCGCCATGAGTGGATCTCCTTCGGCAGATATCTTGCTCAGAGAGATATACCGACCGGTGTGGATACTACGCTAGGACGGCCTTCTTTGGGGTGTCAATGACTGACGTGGACGAAGTTCAATGACTTTTGGCCATCCCGGGCCGCGGCGATCACTCCCCTGATTCCATAAGGGCTCATCCTTAAATATGAAATTCAGAGTAAGAGTTAGCTCTCTCTTCGTCCCGCCTCTATGGGGCCGTGGGAGCCCATCGCCGTCGCGCCCTCCTCGTCGGCGGGCCGCGGCTCCAGGGCGGCCGGCGGTCTGTCCACCGTCCGCGAGCGCGCCTGCACCAGGGCGACCCCGGCCACGCAGACCAGCAGGCCCAGACCGCTGACCAGGCTGATCCGGTCCCCGAGCATGATGAAGCCCCAGACCATCGTCGCCGGGGCGGTCAGATAGATCAGCGAACTCACGTAGGCCACGCCATGGCGCTGGAGGAGGACCCAGTACAGCCCGTAACCACCCATGGTGGACAGGACGATGAGCCAGAGGATGGCCAGCCAGAACTGTCCGCGAAACGACATGGCCGCCTGCCCGGTGCACAGTCCGATCACCGAGAAGAACACCGCGCTCGCCCCGCACTGGACGGCGAGCGAGTCCGACAGCGAGGTGCGCAGATCGGTCTTGCGCTCGATGATCGTCGCCACCGTCAGCGCCGCCATGCCCGCGAAGGGCACCACATAGGCCCAGGTGGGGACGCCGGGACGCAGGCCCAGATCGCCGCTGATCACCACGCAGACCCCCAGCAGGCCGACGGCCAGCCCCGCCCACTTCCGCGCGGAGACCCGCTCGCTCAGCAGGAGGCCGGCCAGCGCGCTGGCGCACACCGGCTGCAACGCGTCGATCAGCGAGACGATGCCGCTGGTCACCCCGAGTTCCACGGCCTTGAACATGCTGAGCAGATAGATGCTCTGGGAGAAGAGCCCGAGCAGCGCCTGCACGACGATCTCACGCGGCGTCAACCGCCGCCGCCTGATGACGAACTGCCAGGTCAGCAACATGACGGCCAAGGCGATGAAGCGCCACATCAGCAAGGTGACCGCGCTGGAGACGGCGGTGCCGATGGCGGCGCCGATGAAGCCGGAACTCCACATGACCACGAAGAGCCCGGCGACCACCGGCCCGCTGCGCATCCCCGCTCGCAGTCCGTTCACAAGCGCGACTCCCAGCGAGGTATACAGACCGGTATAGCAATCGAACTAACCATACCGCTCGGTGTATCGTCAAGAACATGACCGGCCAATACGGAGCCGTTGCCCCAAGGAGCAAACGGCGTGGAGGACAACCCCTGACCCCCGCGGGCGTGCGGATCCTGGAGACCGCTTCCCGGCTGTTCTACGAGCAGGGTCTGCGCGGCGTGGGTGTCGAGGCCATCGCCGAGGCGGCGGGGGTGACGAAGAAGACGCTCTACGACTGCTACGGGTCCAAGGACGACCTGATCCTCGCCTATCTGCACGCCCGCGACGAGTTGTGGCGCTCCACCCTCGTCCGGCACGTCGAGCGCAGTGGGGGCACCCCGCAGCAGAAGCTGCTGGCGACCTTCGAGGCCCTCGGGGACTGGCTGCGCGAGCGCAACCCGCGAGGCTGCGCCTTCGTCAACGCCCATGTGGAACTACCGGCCGACCATCCGGGCCAGCAGGTGGCCCGCGATCAGAAGACCTGGATGCTGTCCTACCTCGGCGACCTGGCGACCGAAGCCGGCGTCGGTGACCCGCGCTCCCTGGCCGGGCGGCTGCTGATCCTCCACGAGGGCGCCTGTATAGCCAACTCCATGGGTTCGATAGAGGAGTCGGCGCTCCGGGCGGAGGAGATGGCCGCCGTACTGATCGGCACCGCGCTGGCCCCCGCCCCGCCCGCACGCTGACCCGCCCGTCCGCCGGGCCGGGGTCAGGAGACGCGCGACAGGTGCTGGGTGAACTCCACGGTGGGCTGCGGGACGTCGCCGTACTCGTCGAACGTGCACACCCGCAGGCTGTCGATGACGGCCTCGACGGCACCGGGCAGATGGGGGCTCGCTCCGTCGTAGGACTGCGCCAGCAGGTCGTGCCGGATGTTGTCCGGGAGCAGCGGCTCGGCGGGGACCGCGCCGCACCGGGCCGGCGCCTCGCTCTGCGGGTGCCGGGTGGCCTCGCTGTGCCAGTGCGCCGCGTCGTGGAACTCCCCACGCCGCTGGTGGTCCAGGTGCAGGCAGTAGGCGGCGGTGGAACTGCCGCCGCCCGCGGCGAACTGCCACCAGAAACGGGCCGCGTGGTAGCGGGCGGCCACGTGCAGCAGCGCCGCGAAGACCAGGGCGCCTTCGGGATCGATGCGGTGGTCCTCGACCAGCGCCCGCAGACTCGCGGCCGCCTCGGGGGCGTTGAGCACCAGGGCACAGACCAGGTCGAGTTCGTGCTCCGCCTGTGCGGCGGCCGTCGGGTAGGGGTCCGGTGCCGTCACCGGTGCCTTGTCGGCGCCCGGTGCCGTCGCGGCGTTCCTTCGCTGGCTGGTGATGGCGACCCGGGCCTCGACCGCGTCCTCGTCGGGGCCTGCGGGCTCCAGCATCATCCTGGCCTGTAGGAGCAGGTCCTGGATGTTGTCGCAGCCGTGGTGCATGGTCTTCTACTCCCCAAGGTCCTGACGACGGTGTGCCGACGTCGTTCCCAGCAGTACGGACAACCGGCGCGCCGCCGCTTCGAGTTGCACGCCGATCACGGCCTCCGTCTCGTCGAACAGGCCGGCGATGGCGGCCGCGCTCTGCCCCAGCGTGTAGTGCAGGACGAGAAGGTCGCGCTGCCGCTCCGGCAGCCGGGAGATCCCCCAGTACAGGCTCAACGCCCGCTCCAGGAGGCGGAACTGGTCCTGGACCTCGGACTTCCTCTCCAACGTCGTGTGGAATGCGGCGGTTCCGGTGAACACCGATTCCACCCTGGTTATCAGCCGGACCGCCAGGATCTCCTTGAGGAGCTTCCAGGAGTAGTTCGCCGGCGACTGCTCCAGCGCCACCGGCCAGGACGCCGCGAGGCAGCGGGACAGGTCGTGGCAGACCGCTCGGGCCGCGGTCCGGGTACCGGTGTGCAGGAAGGCGTATCCGTACCAGATGGGGTACTGCTCGTCGTGGAACGCCTCGAAGACGATCTCCAGATGCCGGTGCCGGCTGGGCACCGGTCTGTCGGAGGTCTCCGGGTCCTCTTCGTCACGTGCCTTGCTCATCGTTCCTCCATCCCCGGCGACCATGACATCTGATCGGTGAGGGTGTGTCAGCGAAAGCAGCGAGGTGATCGAACTTGCTACTTTGCGTTCGGTCTTCACCCCGTGGACCAGGCGACCGGCCCGAGATTGCCCAATGGATCGTATGGGCAGTGACAAGCGGGTCACAAATTACCCATGTTAGTGGTATATGCCAATAGACAACGAGAAGCCCTTTCCTGGGGAGGACCCCGCGTGGCCGAACACGGACAGCCGACGGCACCCGCAGTCGATCTGCAGTTGGACCGGCCGCACTCGGCCCGGATGTACGACTACCTGCTGGGCGGCAGGACCAACTTCCGCGCCGACCGCGAGGCCATCGGCGCGGTCCTGTCCATCTTCCCCGCGGCGCTCGTCTCCGCCCGGGCCAACCGGGAGTTCATGCACCGGGCGACCCGCCACCTCACCGAGGCGGGCATGCGGCAGTTCCTCGACATCGGCACCGGTATCCCCACGCCCCCCAACCTGCACGAGGTCGCGCAGTCGGTGGCCCAGGAGGCCCGGGTCGTCTACACCGACAACGACCCGATCGTGCTCGCGCACGCGGCGGCGCTGCTGCGCAGCCGGCCCCGCGGCCGGACCGCCTACGTCGAGGCGGACGTCAGGCGTCCCGAGGACATCCTGTCCGCCGCGCGGCTGCACGAGACGCTCGACCTCAAGCGGCCGGTCGCCCTGTCCATGAACGCCCTCCTGCACTTCGTCACCGACGAGCAGGACCCGTACGCCATCATCGAGCACCTCAAGTCCGCGCTGGTGTCCGGCAGCACGTTGACCATCACCCACGGCACCCCGGACTTCGCCCCGGCGGCCATGGCGGAGATCACCGACATCTACACCAGGGCCGGCACCGGACTGCGCTATCGCACCAGGGCCGAGTTCACCCGGTTCTTCGACGGCTGGGAACTCCTGGACCCCGGTGTCACCGTGGCCCACCACTGGCGTCCCGACAACAGCGAGGACGTCGACAACATCACCGCGGCGGAGGCCGCCTGCTACGCCGCGGTCGCCCGCAAGCCGTGACGGTCCCGGTGGACGCCGCACGGCGCGGTGGGCCGATTACTGCCGAGGCCGGCTCGTTCGGCAGGATGGGCGCATGACCGAGATCCACACTCCCCGTCTCCTGCTGCGCCGCTGGCAGGACAACGACCTGGCCCCCATGGCGGACATCAACGCGGACCCGCAGGTCATGCACTGGATCGGGGACGGTTCCGTCCGCGACCTGGAGCAGACGGCGGCGGGCATCGAGAGGTGGGAGGAGGAGTGGGACGAGGAGGGCTTCGGCCTCTTCGCCGTCGAACTGCTCGCCTCGGGTGAACTGGCCGGCTTCGTGGGTCTGTCGGTGCCGGACTTCCTGCCGGAGGTGCTGCCCGCGGTGGAGATCGGCTGGCGGCTCGGCCGGCCGTTCTGGGGCCAGGGATACGCCTCGGAGGCCGCCCAGGCGACGCTGGAGTTCGCGTTGCAGGACCGCGGTCTCGACCGGGTGATCAGCATCGCGCGAGTGGGCAACGACGCGTCCGAGAACGTGATGCGCAAGCTCGGGATGGTGCCGGAGCGCGTGACGACGCACCCGGTGTACGGCTTCCCGCTGAGCGTGCACGCCATCGATCTCACCGAGTACCAGGCCTGACCCCGGCCGGCCACCGGGACGGCGACCGGCCGGGGCGCTGCCCCGGCGGTCAGCCGCGGTGCAGGGCGCGCCGCAGCGCCCGGAACTGGTCGGCGAGCATCTGCTGCGCCACGGCGGCGTCGGCGATGCCGGTGCAGGCGTGGAAGGTGCCCGCGTAGTGGTGCAGTTCGGTGGAGACACCGGCCTGGATGAGCCGGTGCCCGTAGGCGAGGTCCTCGTCGCGCAGCGGGTCGAACTCGCAGACGCTGATGAACGCCGGCGGCAGTCCGGCCAGATCGGCGGCGCGTGCCGGGGCCGCGTACGGGGAGATCTCGGCTCCGGGGAGCGCGGCGTCCGGCCCGAGGTAGTGGCGCCAACTGTGCCCGACGGCCGCGCGGTCGAGCACCGGGGTGTCGGTGAACGCCTGGGCTGACGGGGTCAGCAGTCGGTCGTCCATGGTGGGGAAGCTGAGGCACTGGAAGCACAGGGCGGGGCCGCCGCGGTCCCGGGCGAGCAGGGCGAGCCCGGCGGCCAGTCCACCACCGGCGCTGTCGCCCACCACCGCGACGCGGCCCGGGTCGACGCGCAGGTCGGCGGCGTTGTCCACCACCCAGGTCAGCGCGGCGTAGCCGTCCTCCAGCCCGCAGGGGAAGGGGTGTTCCGGGGCGAGCCGGTAGTCGACGGAGACGACGACGGCGCCGACCCGCTCGGCCAGCCGAAGCGCGACGCCGTGGTTGGTCTCCAGGTCCCCGCAGACCAGACCGCCCCAGTGGAAGTACAGCAGCGCCGGCAGGATGCCTTCCTCAGCGGCGGGCCGGTAGATCCGCACCCCGACCTCGGGTCCGCCGGCCGGCCCTGGGATCGACGCGTCCGTCACCTTGACGGGGCTTTCGGGTTCGTACGGCGGCAGGCCGGCCATCGCGGCCCGCAGCGCGGCTCTGGCCGCGGGCGGATCGGCGAAGTCCAGCGGGACGAGTTCGGGAAGCGCGGCCCAGGGGGCGAGTTCGGGGTCGAAGGCGTACGGCATGTTGCTCCTGTCGTGCGGTCCTGCCGCGGAAGGTGGCCAATCCTCCAGCAGCGGGCGGCACTTGGGCATCACCGTCGGAAAGTCGCGGCTGGGGAGCCGGATCCGCGGTCGGCGGCCCGGGCGGCTGATCGCGCACTGTGACCGGCGTCACCCATCGTGAACGCCACTCGCTTCGCTAGAGTCACAGCCGCCCTCTCCGTCACCGGCGGCCGCCGCCCTTGCCGCGCCCGCTCCGGGAACATCTCGACGCACCGTGTCAGGTGCGCTTCCCCGGCGACCGGAATCCGCGGAACCAGGAGGTCAACTCGGTGGGAACTTCGGCCAGACATCGCGTCGACGGGTCGTGGCGCGGACGGCCGACGCGGCGTCCATGGCTCGCAGGACTGATGGTGTGCGTCCTTGCCGCGGCCGGGCTCGGGGCGTGGCTGCGGTTCCATTCGGTCGCCCCGGCGTCGGCCGGCGCCGCGCGGCCGTCACACCCGGTGCTCGCGGCCGCGCCGAGCGTCTCCTCGGCCTCCGCCTCCCCCAGCGCCTCACCGACGCGCCCCGCCCACAAGCCGCCCCGCGCGACGCCGCGGCCGTCCCACCCGGCGGCCGGCGCCACCGGCTGCCAGGTCGCGCCCGCCGACAGCATCTGGCGCACCCGCGTCGACTCGCTGCCCGTCGCGTCCCGGTCCGGCGCCTATGTCGCCGCCATCGGCGCCGACGCGCACGTGCACGCCGACTTCGGCTCGGGGACCTGGGACGGCGCGCCCTTCGGCCTCCCCGTCACCGACGTCACGGCGGGCACGCCGGCCGCCCGGGTCTCCTTCGACTACGCCTCGGAGAGCGACAAGGGTCCCTACCGCATCCCGGCCGGCGCTCTCGTCGAAGGCGGCTCACAGGCCTCGGGGGACCGCCATGTGATCGCCTACGACCGCGGCGGCTGCCGCGTCTACGAACTCTACGACGCCCACCCGGGGGCGGGCGGCTCGTGGCACGCGGGATCCGGAGCCGTCTACGACCTGCGCTCCGACCGGCTGCGCCCGATGGGCTGGACCTCCGCGGACGCCGCCGGGCTGCCGATCTTCCCCGGTCTGGCCCGCTACGACGAGGCCAGGACCGGGACGATCGACCACGCGCTGCGCATCACCGTCCCCCGCACCCAGGCGGCCGTCCTGTGGCCCGCCCGCCATCAGGCGTCCTCCAGCGGCGATCCGGGGCTGCCCCCGATGGGACTGCGGCTGCGCCTGAAGGCGGGCACGGACATCTCCGGAATGCCTCCCCAGGCCAGGGCCATCGCCCAGGCGCTGAAGACCTACGGGGCGATGGTGGCCGACAACGGCTCTCCCTGGTACATCAGCGGAACCCAGGACGACCGGTGGAGCAACGACGCGCTGCACGCGCTGGACGGCCTGACGGGGTCCGACTTCGAGGCCGTCGACGTCTCGGCCCTGCGGGTGAGCGCCGACTCCGGCGCGGCACGCCGGCCCTGAGCCCGCCACCTGCGAAGTCCCCGGACCGCCGCGCCCGGAACCGGAACGCGGTGGAACGTGGTGGAACGTGGTGGAACGCCTGTAGGGGAAACGGGTTCGCATTCTTCTGCAAGGGACACGAAGTGGGTATCTCGCGTAGAAAGCTGCTGACGGCGACGGGCGCCGATGTGGTGGCCGCCACCGTCAGCGGTGGCACCCTGGTCCGCGCCGCCACCGTCGCGTCCTTCGCGCTGCCCGCCCCGCACGAGCTGGGCTCCCCGATCGCGGTGGCCCGCAACCACGACGGGCGGCTGGAGCTGTTCGGCACGACCGCGTCGGGCGACCTGAACCGGGCCGCGCAGCGGTCGGTCAGTGGCGATCTGGGGCCGTGGGCGAGGATCGGCAGCGGCGGCTGGCAGTCGGTCGCCACGCGGACCGACGCGGACGGCCGGGTCGAGCTGTTCGCCATCGACCAGGCAGGCACCATCCGGCGGCTGTCCCAGACCGCCGTGGGCGGCAGCGCGTACACCGGCCCTGACGCCGGCTTCGACGCCTCCTTCACCTACGTCGCGGCCCTGCGCGACCAGTGGGGCGGCCTTGAGGTCTTCGCCACCGCGCAGGACGGCACGATCCACCACCGTTGGCAGGACGCCCCGAGCGCCGACAGTTGGAGTCCGTGGGTCCTGCTCGGCGGCAGCGCGACCCGGCTGGCCGTGGAGCTCGGAGCCGACGGGCGGGCGGTGCTGATCGGCGTCGACGGTGACGGCACGTTGTTCCAGCGCAAGAAGCTGGTCGCCAACGGGCAGACCGAGCAGGAATGGGGACCG
Source organism: uncultured Actinomycetota bacterium (assembly GCA_963737305.1). Lineage (GTDB taxonomy): Bacteria > Actinomycetota > Actinomycetes > Streptomycetales > Streptomycetaceae > Streptantibioticus_C. The sequence continues at coordinate 725,589 of CAVTRX010000001.1, forward strand.
GTATTCCCGCTCGACGGCAATCTCGATTCCGTCGCCATGGCCCGTAACCTCGACGGCCGGCTGGCGGTCTTCGGCACCAACAGCGACGGACAGGTCTTCCAGCGTTTCGAAACCGCTCCCGGCAACGCCGCCTGGACGCCCTGGGCGCGGCTTCCCGGCCGGATGCGCCACATCGCGGCGGAGCGGAACGGCTCCGGTCGCATCGAACTGTTCGCGGTGGGAGACGACGGGACGGTCCTGCACAGCAAGCAGAGCAATCCGAACGCCACCACCTGGTCGCCTTGGGCCCCGGTCGGGTTCCAGCTGCGCTCCGGTAATTCGTTCAATCTGTAACCATATTGTCGGCAGGCAATCGGCGGCCCCGCGCATCCACGCGGGGCCGCTTTCCCTATCCCACTGGTCCGCCGCCGCGATATTGCATACGCTCTGTTCCCGACCCTCGATTGCGGATATGGAGCCGTGAAGGAACCAGGAGCGCTGATGAGGGAAGGCCCGGATCCGGTGGGACCGGTCGCCGAGCACCAGGACGACGCGGAGCCGGCCGGGCCGCCGGGCGAGGTCGCGTCCTCGCTCGCCCTCGGCACCCAGGCGGTCGTCATGGACGGCGACCTGCACACCGGTCGGCAGTTGTTCGAAAAGGCGTACCGGCTCGCCGAGACGGCGGGCGACGCCCAGTCGATGGCCGTGGCGGCGCTGGGGTTCGGCGGCCTGTGGGTGCACGAGCACCGGACCGTCGCCCGTTCCGTCCTGTTGCAGTCCCGGCTGCGCCACGCGGTCTCGCTGCTCGACCCGGACTCCTCGCTGGCCCTGCGGTTGCGGATCAGGCTGGCGGGCGAGATCGACTACCGCAACAGCGAGTACTCCGCGATCCTCGCCGTGCTGGAGGAGGCCAGGGCGGCGAAGAGCCCGTTGGCCCGGGCGGAGGCGCTCAGCCTCACCCACCACTGTCTGCTCGGCCCGGAACATGCCGCGCTGCGCCGCGAACTGGCCGTCGAACTGGTCGGCGAGAGCTTCCGCACCGCGCGCCGCAGCGACCTGCTCATGGGCCTGCTGTGGCAGACCGTCGATCTCTTCCTCGACGGCGATCCGCACGCCGAGCGCTGCCTCGCCGAGCTGCGGGAACTGCTGGCCGAACGCGACCACCTCGCGATCGGCTACGTGGTGAGCGCGATCGACGTCATGCTCGCCATCCGCTCCGGCCGTCTCGACGAGGCGGAGGCGCTGGCAGGCGCCTGCGCCGAGCGCGGAGCCACGGCGGGCGACGCCGACACCACGGTCTGGCACGCGGCCCAGCTGGTGACCATCCGCTGGTACCAGGGCCGCCTCGTCGAACTGCTGCCGCTGCTGAACGACATGGTCAACTCCCCCACGCTCAGCGCGGTGGACGACCACTGCCTGGCCGCGCTGGCGGTGACCGCGGCCAGGGCCGGGGACCGGCGCAAGGCGGCCGGGGCACTGGCCACGCTGTGCGGCCGCGACCTGGCGGACCTGCCGCGGTCGAGCAGTTGGCTGGTGACGATGCACGGCATCGTGGAGGCGGCGCACCTTCTCGACGACGCCGACACCGCGGCGCGCGCCTACCAGTTGCTGCTCCCGTTCGCCGATCTGCCGATGGTCGGCAGCCTGGGTGTCGCCTGCCTCGGCTCGACCCAGCAGGCGCTGGGGCTGGCGTTGTCGACCACCGGTGATCTCGACGGTGCGGTGGAGCATCTGCGCGCGGCCGTGCGGCAGAACCTCGCCCTGGCGCACTGGCCGGCCGCCATGATCTCCCGGTACCGGCTCGGCCAGGCGCTCCGGCGCCGGGACCGGGGGTCGGACGCCGAGACGGCACGGCTGGAGATCGACACCGCCACCGGTGAGGCGGTGGCCATGGGCATCCCCGTGCCCGGCGGGTCAGGGCAGGAGGACGCGCCGCGGACCGAGGTGAGCTGCACCCGGCAGGGCCAGCGCTGGCGCATCGACTTCGGCCGGCACAGCGCGCTGGTCAAGCACAGCATCGGGATGTTCCATCTGGCGGTGCTGATCGCCAATCCCGGCCAGGAGATACAGGCCGCAGACCTGGTGGCAGGTCTGACCGTGCTCGGCAACGCCGCCGAGCGGACCTCGGCCTCGGCCCAGCCGAAGCTGGACCGGGTGGCGTTGCAGGAGTACCGCCGGCGTCTGACGCGGTTGCGCGCCGAGATCGACGAGCTGGAGTCGAGCGGCGAGCACGAGCGGGCCGCCCGGGCCCGTACCGAACACGACTGGCTGGTGACCGAGCTGGCCGGGGCCTCCGGTCTCGGCGGGCGTCCCCGGCTGTTCCCTGAGGGCGGGGAGCGGGCGCGCATCGCGGTGGGCAAGGCGATCCGGCGGGCACTTCAGCGGATCGCCGAGGCCGACGCGGTCATAGGCGACCATCTGCGCCGCACCGTGCACACCGGTGCCCGCTGCTCGTACTGGCCCGTGTGACGCCGGTGGCGCCCCGCGCGCCGGCCGTGGAACGTCCTGGAACGGTTTGGAACGCGGTCAAAGGTGGAGACCGGCCCATCCGCCGACCGCACCGACCACAGGATGTGACATGGCAATATCCCGTCGAAGTATCCTGACCGCAGCCGCAGTGGGGGTGGTGGCGGGCGTCGTCGACACCGGCGGTCTCACCGCCGCCGCCGTCGCCAGGCCGTGGGGCCTGAGGAGTTCCGGCACCGTCCCGGCCGCCGTCACCACGTTGAACCAGACGGTCGTGCGCGGTCCCGACCTGGGCAAGGGGTATCACGGGGTCGTCTCCGGGCCCGGCGAGCCGCACATCGTGCGACGGGACATCACCGATGTCGCGGCCCCGCAGGCCGACCGGTCGCTCATCGCGTTCGCGCAGATGTCCGACCTGCACATCGTCGACGACCAGTCCCCGCTGCGCGTCGAGTTCCTCGACCGGCTGGCCGACTACGGGCCCCCGCACTTCGACTCCTACCCGACCTCGTCGGCGTACCGGGCCCATGAGTTCCTGTCGACGCACACGACGGACGCGATGTGCCGGGCCATCAAGAAGGTCGGGACCGGACCGCGCACCGGGCTGCCGCTGGGCTTCACCGTCGTCACCGGCGACGCGACCGACAACTGCCAGTACAACGAGACCCGTTGGTACATCGACCTGCTCGACGGCAACACCGTGCAAGCGGACTCCGGCGATCTCGGCAAGGACGAGAGCGTGTCGAGCGGCGCGCTCGGGGCGGACGTCGGCTACTGGCATCCTGAGGCCCTCCAGTCGCCCCCGGACAACAACTCGCTCAACGGTTTCCCGCTGGTGCCCGGGCTGCTGGCGGCGGCCCGGCGGCCGTTCGCCGCGACCGGTCTGGGGATGCCCTGGTACGCCGCCTACGGTAACCACGACGGGCTGGTCCAGGGCAACGTCGCCATCGACGCGCTCCCCTTCGACCCCCTCAAGGGCATCGCGACCGGCTCGACGAAGCTGACCGCGCTCGACGGCCTGCCGGACGTCTTCGACAACAGCGCGACGTTCTACCTGGACGTCCTGACCCGCGCCCTGATCGGTGACGTCGGCTACGACGACGTCGACGTGACGGCGGACGCCTCGCGACGGCTGCTGTCCCGGAGCGACTTCATCGCCGAGCACTCCAGGACGACCGGCAGCCCCCAGGGACACGGCTTCACCCCCGGGAGCGACCAGGCCTACTACGCGATCCCCTCGGCCGCGGGCGACCTGTTCCAGTTCATCGTCCTGGACACCACCAACAACAACGGCGGCGCCGACGGGGCGATCGACCAGGAGCAGTGGGACTGGCTGGACGGCTTGCTCAAGGCGAACAGTTCACGCTACGAACTCGACGACTCGGACGGCACGAGGCCACGCACCGTCGTCAGCCAGCCCGGCGTGCAGGACAAGCTGATCGTCGTCTGCTGCCACCACACGCTGGGCTCGATGGACAACACCGACGACGACTACCCGTACGGCGGTGCGCAGTTGCTGGCGAAGCTGCTGCTGTTCCCCAACGTCGTCCTGATGGTGGACGGCCACACCCACGCCAACAACATCACCCCGCACAGCCCGACGCTGTCCTCGTCCATCGGGCACGGCTTCTGGGAGGTGAACACCGCCTCGCACATCGACTGGCCGGTCCAGAGCCGCCTCATCGAGGTCGCCGAGGGGGACGGCGTGCTGTCGATCTTCACCACCATGGTCAACGCCGACGCGCCGCTGTCGCACGGCTCCGACCTCGGCAGCCCCTCCGCGCTGGCCTCGCTGGCACGGGAGTTGGCCGCGAACGACATCCAGGAGGTGGCGCGCGGTATCGACGTCCGGTACGGAGTACCCGAGAGCCGCAACACCCAGCTCCTCATCCCGGCGCCCTTCACGCTTCCGGCGAGCGCGGGCACGGCGGCGCCCGCCATGCCGTGGCCGCTGGTCGGGCAGGGCCAGAGCGGCTACCGCGTCAAGGCCGTGCAGTACCTGCTCGAAGCGCACGGGACGAGTCTGACCCCCGACGGCGCGTTCGGGACCGGTACCGCGAGTGCGGTGCGCGCCTTCCAGTCCGCGCACGGCCTGGCCGCCGACGGTGAGGTCGGCACCGCCACCTGGCAGGCGCTCGTCGTCGCGGCGCAGCTGAACAGCTCAGGGCCCGCGGTCTCGGCCATCCAGTCGCTGCTCGCCGTCCACGGCACCGCGGTGACCGTCGACGGTGTCTTCGGTTCCGGCACCGCCGACGCCGTCCGCGCCCTCCAGCACACCTACGGCCTGGCGGCCGACGGCACGGTGGGCGCGGCCACCTGGCGGCTGCTCGTCTCCTGACCCGGTTCGCCCACGGCCCACCGCCCGGCTGCCTCAAGCGCGGCCGGGCGGTGTGGTGTTCGGCGGTTCAGGCGGAGTTCGGGGCGGTGATGCCGAGGTTCTTGACGGTGGGGGACGGCGGGACGTCGTGCTTGGCGGGATTGGTGTTGAGGACCTTGTCGGAGACCGGTGTGACGATGCCGAACCAGTACTTCTCGTTGCGGAAGTGATGGAGTTGGTGCGTCCGGCGTATGGCACGGTACAGCGCGGTGCGCGGTTTGTAGGAGGAGTGGATGAGGAAGTGGGTCCACTCGTAGGCGTTGAGAAGGAGCAGCGACGCGGCGGTCCCGGTCAGCGCCGCCCGCGGGTCGCGCAGAGCGAGCGCGTTCGCCGCGGCGAGCCCGGCCACGAACGGCACGACGGCCTCCTCCGGGATGAACACCAGACCTGGGTCGCGCGGATCCTCGTGGTGCCTGCGGTGCTTGCGGGCGACGACCGAGTCGAAGGTGCGGCCCAGGACGTCGCGGGGCCGCTGGTGGAGCACATGGACGTGGATCATCCACTCGACGAACGGCTCCAGGCACACCAGGGCCGCCGCGATCTTCGCGTCACGCCTCGACCACCTGCCCAGCGCGACCCGGGCGGCCACCGCCGTGGCGGCGGCGGGTATCAGCACGCGCGGACTGGGATAGCGGGCGAACATGCGCGCCGCGTCGGCCAGCGTGAGGTCGGCCTTGCGGAACTTTCGGGTCTCCTGCTCGGCGTTCATCGGCTCTCCAAATCGCTGAAGAAGGCGTTCATCGCCGCGGCTCCGCGTCGCAGGAGCTCGTTCGCCGCGACCCGGGCCCGCTCGGGGTCCCGGTCGGTGACGGCGTCTACGACCTCGCGGTAGAGGTGCCCGGCGTCGTGCTCGGGGGTGAGGATGCCCTCGACCATCGGTTCGGCCTGTTCGTACGAGGCGCGCAGCGCGTTGAGGGACAGCCGGTAGCAGATGTTGCCGCTGCCCTCGACCACCAGATCCCAGAAGCGGGCGCTCGCGGCCGGGTATCCCTGCGGACGGCCGTCGGCCGTGAGTTCGTCGACGACCTGCCGCAGAGCGCGCACGCAAGGGTCGTCGGCACGCTCGGCGCACAGCGCCGCGGCGTTCGCGCCGACGGCGGTCCGCATCTCCATCATCGACGCGACCACCTGCGCGTCTATCGTTCCGTCGGGGCGTGTCAGCAGCATCGGCAGCAGATCCAATCCAGCGCTCGACCGGTAGTCGCTCACCCGGGTCGCGCCGCCGTGCCGGATCTCCACCAGCCCCAGCTGGCTCAGGCGTTGCAGCGCTTCGCGCAGGGCCTGCCGGTTCACGCCGAAGGTCTCGGTGAGGGTTCGTTCGGGCGGCAGCGCGGAGCCCGCGGGCAGCGTCCCGTCCAGCACCTGTGCGGCTATCTGCTGGAAGACCGCTCCGGAGACGGATGTCCGGCGGACCTGCGTGAAATCGCCCATGGCCCCAGACTGGTCCGCGACAGGGCAACTGGTCAAGAGGTCAGACCACTTCGGTCACCAGGGAAGTGTCCGCAGGATGCCGGCGCGCTGGGCGAGCAGCACGGCCTCCGTCCGGTGGCCGGCGCCGAGCTTGCGGTAGACCGACTGGAGGTGGGATCGCACCGTGTTGTCGGATATCCCGAGTGCCCTGGCTATCTGACGGTTCGTACGCCCGTCTCCCAGCATTTCGATCACCTGCGATTCCCGGGGCGTCAGCTGGAGTTTCTCGGCCGCCGCCACGGCATTCACCGGAACCGCGCCCGGCTCCGTTTCCTGTTCGGGTTCCGCAATCGGCCGTGCGGGGGCGTCGGGCATGACCTCGGCCAGTTGCAGGAGTAAGTCGGCGGCGTCCAACAACGCCTTGGACCCCCGCAGCAGCCGGGCCACTATTTCCCGGATCTTCGCCGCCCGTTCATCCGTTCCACCATCCACGGTCCTCCCCCATCCCTCACGGGTCATCTCGGTGGCACACCGTCACACGCGCCTGGCCGATGAGAAATCCGCTGTTCGGATGAGAACTTCATGGATGAGGGCTCATCGGTCGGGACGACAGCGACCGTCGCGAGGCACCCATCGGGACTAATTAGAAGATCCGATTTCCGGAACGTGAGATGTGCTGCTGTCATGGTCTCACTTCGGCCAATCAAATATTTCATGAACAGCCCGCGATCCCTGCCGGCCCGGCGGATCCGAAGCTCATGGTGGAACTAAGTTCCACATGGGAGAGACACCAAGTGTCAACCGTCGCTCAAAGTGGTCTCGATGTCACGTACGACCCGCCACATGGGGGTCTTCCGCTTGGTGATCACGACGACCACGTCCTCCGGCTCCTGGGGGTCGAGCGAGGGGGCGCCCTCCGGGGTCCAGGCGCGGTGGACGAACGCCAGCGCCTCGTCGACCGCGGGGGCGGGGTCGCCCTCGCCACCGGACTTCAGCCAGGACCGCAGGGCGTTGTTGTGGGCGGCGACGACCCCGGCCGAGACCACCTCGGCGCGCAGGCCGCCGTCGGGCATGGCGGCGAAGCGCCCGCGCAGGTAGGTGGCGAGGGTGCGCTCGTACCGCCAGACCACCGACAGCTCGTAGGCCCGCAGGCCGGCCACCTGCTTGGTCAGCCGGTAGCGCTGGACGGAGAAGGCCGGGTTCTCGGCGTACATCCGCAGCACCAGCCGGGCGGCGTCGCAGACCCGGGCGACCGGGTCCTCCGCGTCGCTGCCGGACCGCAGGAACTCGGTCATCTCGGCGAGGCAGCGCTCGTGGTCGGGGAAGACCACGTCCTCCTTGGAGGGGAAGTAGCGGAAGAAGGAGCGCCGGCCCACCTGCGCCAACGAGACGATGTCGTCGATGGTGGTCTGGTCGTATCCACGATCGAGGAACAGCTGGAACGCGGCCGCGATGAGCGCCTCCCGCATGGTGGGCCGATCGGCCGCGGTTCCGTTCTCGGCCTTGTGACTGCGGCCGTGCGCGTGGCTCATGGACGGGAACCTAACACTTGATCTTGGGCGCGGACATTGAGGAGTGGCACTTGGTGTGCATACTTAAGGGTACCCAGTGCCATCTCGTCCCTCGGAGTGGAGTAGCGTGCCCACCATGAACAACGATTTCGACCTCTTCCAGTTGTCCGAGGAGCACGACATGCTCCGGGACGCGGTGCGCTCCCTGTCCGAGGCGAAGATCGCTCCGTTCGCGGCGGAGGTGGACGAGGCCGCGCGTTTCCCGCAGGAGGCGCTGGACGCCCTGGTCGGCGCCGATCTGCACGCGGTACACGTGCCGGAGGAGTTCGGCGGCGCGGGCGGGGACGCGTTGTCCACGGTGATCGTGATCGAGGAGGTCGCACGGGTGTGCGCCTCGTCCTCACTGATTCCGGCCGTCAACAAGCTCGGCTCGATGCCGGTGATCCTGTCCGGTTCGCCGGAGCTGAAGCGCAAGTACCTGGCCCCGCTGGCGGCCGGGAACGCGATGTTCTCCTACTGCCTGTCCGAGCCGGACGCCGGCTCCGACGCAGCGGGGATGAAGACCCGGGCGGTGCGCGACGGCGACTCCTACGTGCTCAACGGCGTGAAGCGGTGGATCACCAACGCCGGGCACAGCGAGTTCTACACGGTGATGGCGGTCACCGATCCCGACATGCGCTCCAAGGGCATCAGCGCCTTCGTGGTGGAGAAGGACGACGAGGGGGTCTCCTTCGGCGCGCCGGAGAAGAAGCTCGGGGTGAAGGGTTCGCCCACCTGTGAGGTCTACCTGGACAACGTGCGCATCCCCGCGGACCGGATCATCGGGGAGGAGGGCACCGGCTTCGCCACCGCGATGAAGACGCTGGACCACACCCGGATCACCATCGCCGCCCAGGCGATCGGGATCGCCCAGGGCGCGCTGGACTACGCCAAGGGGTACGTGCGCGAGCGCCGGCAGTTCGGCAAGCCGATCGGCGACTTCCAGGGCATCCAGTTCATGCTGGCCGACATGGCGATGAAGCTGGAGGCGGCCCGGCAGCTGACCTACGCGGCCGCCGCCCGGTCCGAGCGGGTCTCGCTCGGCGGGGACAAGCAGGACCTGACCTTCTTCGGCGCGGCGGCCAAGTGCTTCGCCTCCGACGCCGCGATGGAGATCACCACCGACGCCGTCCAGCTCCTCGGCGGTTACGGCTACACCCGTGACTACCCGCTGGAGCGCATGATGCGCGACGCCAAGATCACCCAGATCTACGAGGGCACCAACCAGGTGCAGCGGATCGTGATGGCCCGCAACCTGCCGGCGTAGGGCCCGCGGAAACGGCAGTGCCCGACCACCGAAGTGGTCGGGCACTGTGTTCAAACGCTGCGGTCCATCAGGTCAGTTGACAGTGACCGGGAAGGAGCCACTGACCGGGCCGGCCGGGGTCTGCACCGTGTAGTTGATGGTGGCAGGTCCACCGGTGAACGGGCCACCGGACCAGGTGCCGTTCATGTCACCGATCACGCCGCCGTGCAGGACGATGGTGCCGGAGCCCATGCCATCGGAACCGAAGGTGCCGGTGAAGGTGCCACCGAAGGTGCCGAACACCGTCGAGATGGTGCAACCGCCGGACACGGTGCTGCCCACGGTGGTCGCGGTGCAGGCGTCCGCCGGAACAACGGTGCCCTGGGTGTGGACCGGGGTGGCGGCGAACGCCACGCTCGGACCGGCAACGACAGCGGCCAGGGCCGCAGCCGCACTCGCACCAGCCAGCAGTCCGCGGGTAACGCGCTTCATACTCGTCCTCCCAATTGTTCGCTGAATTGATGGAATTTCTGTGCCCGTGAATAGTGGCAGAGCAGCACAGCACTGAACACCCCTATTCATGCCGACGGCCCCCTAATAAGGAGGCCGTCGAGATAGGAGTGTCCATTCCACCGATATCGGCTCGAATCAGAGCGACACCCATGTTCGGTCGAATGCGCGCATCCATCATGGATGGGTTGATTCGACCCGCAGGACGATGTTCCTGGTGAACTACTTCGTCCACCAGGAACATGAGGAAAGGATCACATGGCGTCGGCGCGCGAACGGCAGGACCGGCTCAGGCGTCGGTCCAACTGTGGGCCCGCGCCAGTTCCAGGAAGCGGGAGCGGACCTGCCTGATCTGCCGGGCGGTGAGGGTGTCGTCCGCTTCCAGCAGCAACTCGGTCAGCTCGGAGCGCAGTTCGGCGACGGACAGTACATCGCACAAGGTGTCGTCCATGGCCTGCGGAGACGGCTTCGCGACCCGGCTCGCGGACGGCGCCGCGGCCGTGGCGGGCGGCGGTGTGAACGAGGTCGAGGCGCCGCGTATCAAGCGCACCTCGGAGGCCTTCGGCCCCTTTTCGCCCATCTCGACGAAGAATTCGACCGCACGGCCGGATTGATAGGCGTGCTTCTCTTCCAACAGGTCGTTGGCGTGGACGAATACGTCCTCGTCGCCATGGTCCGGCACGATGAAACCGTAACCACGCGTCTCATCGAAACGCAGAATCTTTCCGGTCGCCTGCACCCCTGAGCCCTCCAGCCAGTACCACTACCACAACAGCTTCACAGTTCATCCAGCAATTACCCTAGCGCACGGGCGCCGGTCCGCTCACGTGGCGGGCTTGAGCCGCAGCCGGGCGAGCATGTGGTCCGATATCGCGTTGACGATCTCGGACTGGTGCGACGACAGGTAGAAATGCCCGCCGGAGAAGACCTGGAAGTCGAAGGAGCTCTCCGTGTGCTCGTCCCACGCCCGCGCCTCGTCCAGCGTGACCTTCGGGTCGTCGTCACCCACGAAGCTCACGATCGGGCAGTGCAGCTTCGGCCCGGGCTCGTAGGTGTACGTCTCGGCGGCGCGGTAGTCGGCGCGGATGGCCGGCAGCACCATGCGCAGCAGTTCCTCGTCGCCCATGATCTGGGAGTTGGTGCCGCTCAGCCGCTGCAACTCGGCGATGATGCCGCGGTCGTCGCGCTGGTGCACGGTCTCGTGCCGCTTGCGCGAGGGGGCACGACGGCCCGAGGCGAACAGCCCCTCCAGCACCACACCGTGTTCGCGCTCCAGCCGGCTGGCGACCTCGAAGCCGATGGTGGCGCCCATGCTGTGCCCGAAGAACACCAACGGGCGGTCGGTCCACGGCAGCAGCGCGGTGGTGATGCGGTCGGCGAGTTCCGGGATGTTCGAGATGCAGGGCTCCGAGCGACGGTCCTGGCGTCCCGGGTACTGGACGGACAGCACGTCGAGCGACGACGGCATTGCCTCCGACATCGGGAAGTAGAAGCTCGCCGATCCGCCCGCGTGCGGGAGGCACACCAACCGGGCCTCGCTGTCCGGGCGCGGATGGAACCGGCGGATCCACAGGGTGTCTTTCTCGGCAGGCGTCGTCACGGCGCAGGCACTCCTCTCCAGATGGCTGTCAAAGGACGTGAACAGGATCGGGAGGCCGGTGGATGAAATCCGGCTGTCGAACTACCCGACCGGAACCCTCCGTCGGCCGGACGAGTGCCGTCGGACCGAGTCCGCGGAACGCTTCCACAAGCACCCTCACGTCCGGTATTCGAGCCGATGACAAACGCATTCAACCAACTGGAACGGCGAGCCAGGAACACCGCAGCAGTATTGGGGAGCGGCCCTTCGACTCGAAACCCCTAACGCACCCCTAAACCTCGTCCCCCGCTTGGGTCCTGCGGAACGTCAGCGGGACTGTTGTCACGGGCCGTTGCCGACCGGTCGCCGTTACCCACTTCGCGGCCGATCGACACCTGTCACACCGTCAGTTCGCCAATCGCCACGGACGGTACATGGTCCCTCCACCGAGTGGAGTCGAACCGGCGCCATGGCTCAAAACCGCGCGGCCCGGCCCCGGATGAGTTCGACCTCACATATACCGGAACCTCGCGGGGCCCCGTCGATCCCGACGGGACGTGTTCGGTCGCCCTCCCCTACCACTTCGGGCGGCGCCGACAAAAGATTACTCCGAGACACCTACACATTTCCTCCTCTGCGGTCGTGGGCGTTGCCGCCAAATATGAACCTTCGCGCCGCTGTCGACCTCATCGATGTCACATTCAAGCCGATCAGGCGTTTTGCACCGATGTAACACCAGACGATCCATCGAGACAACAGGTCAGTGGTCTGGTATGTTGACCGCCGAGCTCCAGGGACCACGACCACCTTTACCAAGTCATGGGGCGTCGGCATTAATACACGGGTAGCGAAGCGGAACGACCACGCGGGCTTTCACATGCTAGGCATGTACAGGGGGTAAGCGCATGGAGCTTTTCGAGCGCGTCTGTGAATTAATTACTCTGAACGACCTCCTCGTTAATTCGCATAACGGCAACGGCCAAATTGCGCTTCTTACCGCACCGGCCGGCAGCGGGAAAACCGCGCTGCTGCGCGAATTCAGCGACAGCGTAAAGCGTGATAATTGCGTCGTCCTCAGCGCCAGTTGTGCGAAGGCCGAACAGAAGGTGCCACTCGCGGCGCTGACCCAATTGTTCGACAGCCCCGCACTGGATGCGCGGGAGTCGCAAAGGGCCACCGAATTGCTCTGCGAGCGGCAGCGGCCGGCGGAGGGTGTCGAGGCCGACCGGCATCGCGCCCAGGTCATGCTGGGACTGGTACGCGTCATCCTTGATCTCTCCCGCACGCGCACCGTGGTGCTGAGCGTGGACGACGTGCATCACGCGGACCCCGAGTCGCTTCAGTACCTGCTGCACATCCTGCGGCGGCTGCACTCCGCGCGGGTGCTGGCGATCCTGACGGAGCGGGCCTCGTACAGCGGACCGCAGTCCGCCCTGCACACCGAGTTGCTGCGCCAGCCGAACGCGCATCCCCTGTGGCTGGCACCGCTCTCGCTCCAGGGCGTGACCGACATGGTCTCCGCGACGGCGGGCGAGGAGCGGGGCCGGGCGCTGGGCGAGGAGTACCACGCGCTGACCGGCGGCAACCCCTCTTTGGTGCAGGCGCTGTTGCGCGACCCGGCGGGGTCCGACGCGGACGCGCCGACCGACCGCCCGCTGCCCGGCTCGCTGTTCGAGCAGGCCGTGGTCTGCTGCCTGGCGTCTGAAGAACCGCTCCTGCTGAGCACCGCACGCGGTATGGCGCTGCTGGGCGACTGCGCGACGGCGGACGTGCTGGGCAGGCTGCTGCGCTTCGAGCCCAAGACGGTGTCCAGGGCGCTGCACGCCCTCGCCGTCGCGGGCGTGCTCGACGGCCTGCGGTTCCGGCATCCGGCGACCGCGGCGGCCATACTGGCGGACATGTCGCCGCACGAGCGCGACAGTCTGCACTCCACGGCGGCCCGGGTGCTCTACGAACTGAGCGCGCCCGCCCAGGCCGTGGCCGGCCATCTGCTCGGCACCGGCCGCGCGGAGGAGCCGTGGATGATCGAGACGCTGGTCAGCGCCGCGGACAAGCTGTTCCAGAAGGACCAGGCCGAGACCGCGCACCACTGTCTCGAACTGGCGTACCAGTTCAGCACCGACGAACAACAACGGGCGTTGATCATCGTAGCGCTCACCGAAGTCGAATGCCGAATAAACCCGTTGGCCGCCAGCCGCCGGGTGCCGCAGCTCATGGCCGCCCTGCAGAGCGGCCACCTGCCGGGGCGCAAGGCGTTGCGGCTGTTCGAGTCGCTGTTGTGGAACGGCCAGTTGGACACCTGCGACGACCTGCCGCGGCTGGTCGGTGAGCTGATGACCGCCCAGGGGGCGGGGATGGACACCGAGGCCGAGATCATCCGCCGCATGCTGTCCTACACCTTCCCGCAACTGGCCGAGGAGGTCTCCGAGGTCCTGGGCCGGCGTACCGAACGGCAGCTGCCCGCCTCGGCGTTCGTCATCAACAACCGGCTCAAGGCGCTGTCCGCGTGCGAGACCGCGCAGATCCGGGGCGCGGACCCGGGCGCGCTGGCGGACGCCAAGCAGATCCTGGCCGGTTCGTCGCTCTCCCCGGTCACCTTCCGCCCCATCGTGATGTCGGTGTGGACCCTCATCCACGCCGACCGGCTGTCCGAGGCCCAGATGTGGACCGAGCGGCTGCTGAACGAGTCGGACGAGCGCGGGGCCGCCAACTGGCGGGCGACCTTCTCCTGGGCCGCCGCGTGCGTGACGTTGCGGCTGGGCAACCTGCCCGCGGCGGAGCGGTACGCGCGGACCGCGCTCACCCATATGCCTCCCGAGGCCTGGGGTATCGCCGTCGGCGGCCCGTACGCGACGCTGCTGCGGACCGCCACCTTGATGGGGAAGTTCTCCGAGGCCACCGACATCCTCAACCGGCCGGTGCCCGAGGCGATGTTCGGCACCCCCTACGGTCTCGCGTATCTGCACGCCCGGGGACAGCTTCACCTGGCGCGCCGTCAGTACCAGGGCGCGCTCAAGGACTTCATCGCCTGCGGGGAGTTGATGGCCGGCTGGCGGCAGGACCGGCCGATCCTGGTGCCGTGGCGCTCCGGCGCGGCTCAGGCGTGGCTGCACCTGGGCAACACCAGCAAGGCACGCCAGCTCATCGAGGAGCAGTTGTCGCTGCTCCCCCACCACGACTCCGCGCTGCGCGGAACCTCGCTGCGTCTGCTGGGGCTGACCCGTCCGCCCCGCGAGCGGATCCATCTGCTCAACGAGGCGGTGGAGATGTTGCAGCGGCTCGACCGCAAGCCGGAACTCGCGGAGGCGCTGGTGGACCTCGGCCAGGCCTACCAGGTGCTGGGCGACGGTGCCCGGCAGCGGGTCGCGGTGCGCCGGGCCAGGCATCTGACGCAGGAGTGCCAGACCAAGAGCGGTCACTGCACCGCGCTGGTGGACGTCATCCGCAACCCCGCGCCGGCCTCGGGGCACGATCCGAGCGATGACAAGCTCGCCCATCTCTCGCATGCCGAGCGGCGGGTCAGCGAGCTGGCCGCGCTCGGGCGCACCAACCGGGAGATATCCAGCAGCCTGTGCATCACGATAAGTACCGTCGAGCAGCACCTGACGCGGGTGTATCGCAAGCTGAACATCCAGCGGCGTCAGGACCTGCCGGCCGGGCTGCGTACCAGAGCCGGTCTGACCGAGAGCGAGTCGTACGGCACGAGCCGGGTGCCGCTCGCCAGAAGACACGCCTGAGCGCGGACGTCGAGGGGCGGTGGTGTGCTCCCCCGCTGTGGGGAGCACACCACCGCCCCTCGACGGTGTCACTTGCGCAGTCGCACCGGTATCTCGGCGAGCGCGCGGAGGTTGAAGTGCTCGTTGTACTTGGGCGGTTCGGCCAGTTCGATGGTGCTGTAGCGGTTCAGCATCTCGCCGAAGAGGCTGCTGACCTCCAGCAGGCCGAGCGCCTTGCCCATGCAGTGGTGCGGGCCCGCGCTGAAGGCCAGCGACTTCACACCTGACCTGCTCATGTCGAGCCGGTGCGGGTCCGGGTAGGTCTGCGGATCCCGGCCCACGGCGTCGAAGGCCACGAACACGCAGTCACCGGCGGGGATGACGGTGTCCCGGATCTTCAGGTCCTCGGTGAGGATCCGGGCGACGTAGCGGGCGGAGGGGTAGAAGCGGGACAACTCCTCGACGCCGGTGGCCATCAAGGACGGGTCCTCGCGCAGCACCCGCATGGCGTCCGGCTGCTGGAGCAGGGCCAGCATCCCGTTGCCGATCAGGTTCGAGGTCGTCTCGTAGCCCGCGTTGTACAGCAGCGCGGTGTTGGCGGCGATCTCGTCGTCGGTGAAGTTGTCGTCCGACCGGAGCATCACCGACACCAGGGTGTCCCTGGGCTCGTCGTGGCGGGCCTTCTCGATCAGCTTGTAGACGTAGGCACGCGCCTTGGGCTCGGCCTTGTTCATCGCGATCAGCCGCTCCGGCGAGACGGCTCGGTCGATCAGCTGGCCGATCGGCTCGGTCACGCTGCGGAAGAAGTCGCGGTCCTCCTCGGGGACTCCGAGCAGTTCGCTGACCACGGTCGTCGGCAGCGGCAGCGCCAGGCGGCTCATCATGTCGATCTCGGCGTCGTCGCCGATGTCGTCGAGCAGCCTGCCCACGATCCGCGGGATGAGGGTGCGCATCATCTCCAGCATCCGCGGTGCGAACAGCTTGCCCACGCTGGCGCGCAGCCGGCGGTGCGCGGCGCCGTCCTGCATCAGCATCCACTTGTGCGCCGACTTCACCGCAGGGCTGCTGGGACCGCCGCGGGCGGCGGCCCAGTTGGGGTTCGCGGGGAAGTTGCTGGAGATGCCGGGCGTCCGCAGCAGGAGCTGCGCGTCGTCGTAGCGGAAGATCACCCAGTACCCGTACGGCGTCCAGTGGACCGGGTCGTTCTTCTGGAAGTTCTCGTGGTATTCGATCCGGTTGGTTTCCAGCTGGGGACTGGTGAAATCGAAATACTCCGTCATGCGATCCGTCCGTCACTATCGACTGTGGGGCGACAAGGAATCAGGCCCTTGACGGACCAGGCAGTCACCGGCCGAAAAGAATTCCACTCTTCGGAAACTCTGGTGGACGCGTGTCACATGGTCAACCCCTAACCTCTCCGATAGGGGCGCGCTCACGATGAGGAACGCGAACCGTGGTGGGCGGCCACCCGGGCCTCGATCGCGTCGGCCGCCACCCGCGCTCCCCCGGCCTTCTCGATGTCGGCGCGCATCCTGGCGACCCGCCTTCGGGTCATCGGGTCCGCGGCGACCTCCTCGACCGCGGCCCGGAGCCGTTCGGGGGTGGGCGCCCCGCCGCGGATCACCCGGCCCAGTCCCAGTTCGGCGACCCGCTGGGCGTTGATCTCGTGTTCCGGGGTGCCCGGCACCAGCACCACGGGGGTGCCGGTGTACATGCCGCCCATGATGCTGCCCAGTCCCGCGTGCGAGACGAAGACGTCGGCGTGCAGCAGGACCGCCGTCTGCGGGACCCAGCTGTGCACTTCGATGTTGGACGGCAGCGGCTCCAGGTCGGCCGGGTCGATGCCCTTGTGGACCGCCATGACGACGTGCCAGGGCATGTCCTTGAACGTCTCGACGCAGGTGCGGAAGAACTCCGGCCGGTGATGGACGCTGGTGCCCAGCGAGATCAGCACGACCGGCCTGCCGTCGCCCGGCGGGCTCCACCGCTCGGTGACCGCGGCGGTGTCCAGGCAGGGCCCCATGAAGACGTACCGGTCGTCGAAGGTGGGCCCGGCGGGCTGGAAGGAGCGGGGGTAGAAGACGAGGTTGAGGTCCTCCTCGCGCCCCATCAGCTCCTCGATGGAGGTGTCGCTCTGGTCGTGCTCGGCCAGCAGAGCGGTCAGTTCGCGCAGGAAGGCGAGCAGGGCGGGGTTGTCCGGGTCCCCCGGGCCCATCTTCTCGATCAGCTTGTCGAGCAGCGAGAAGCTCTTGTTGGACGCGAAGGCGGGGAAGGTCTCGGCGGCCGGCACGTCCCACTCACGGGCGATGACGCGCGCCACGTGGTAGAAGGTCAGGTCGTAGGCCACCAGGTCGGGGCGGCGGTCGCCGAGGTGGTCGCGCAGGGTCCGCAGCGCCGCCTTGCCCTCGCGCAGGTAGACGGAGGGCATCCGGGCGGTCGCCTCCGCGGTGACCATCTCGGTGAGGTCCACTCCGTCCAGCACCGAGTCGTAGCCCAGGGCCGTGGCTCCGGTGGCCGCGACCCTGTCCACCAGGGCGGTTCCCGTCACATAGGTGACCTCGTGTCCTCGGCGCACCAGTTCGGCGACGACGTCGAGGGTCGGGATCACATGGCCGAACCCGGTGTTGTTGAGAAAGACGATGTGGTGACTCATGATCCTCATCCGTCAGGTGGTTCCGGCAGGCCTGGACGCGAACCGCCCGCCCCGGTCAGCGGAAGCGGCGCCCCTCGTCGGAGCGGTAGGCGCGCAGGGCCAGGAAGCCGAAGACGACCGTCCACACCGCGAGCATGACCAGCGCGGTCACGTTCACCGGGTGACCGCCGACCGCGTCCCACACCAGCTCCGCCGGGCCCCGGACCGGGATGTACGGCGCGATGGTGGCGATGAAGCCGGAGGTGGCGTTCGGGTCGGTGAAGTAGCCGCCGAGGTAGGCGAGCAGCATCGGGGCGATGGTGGCGAGCACATGTACCAGGTACGGGTTGACCGCGTACCCGATGGTGAGCGCCAGCAGGCTGAAGGGCACCACCGCGAAGGCCAGGGCGAGCACTCCGAGCACGAGCCGGCCGACGGAGACCGAGGCGTCGGTGCCGATCGCGGCGATCGCGATCATCGGGATGCTGCCGGCCACCGACAAGATGATGCTCAGCGCGATCATGCCGATCATCTTGGGCAGCGCACCGCCGGGCAGGGTGCGCACATAGCCGCCCCACGGCCGCATCCGCGCGTCGGCGATGCCGGTTCCGTACTGCGCCGAGCAGATGGTCAGCACGGTGAACAGGCACATGGAAGCGGTGCTGAGGGTGGCCGTCTTGGGGTCGTTGTGCACCTGGGGTATGACATAGAGCAGCATGCCGACGGACGGCAGGAAGAGCAGTCCGACGTAGACCATCGGGATGCGCATGGCCTGGACGACTTCGAACTTGATGTGCGCGGTGGCCGATCTCATTTACGAATCTCCATTACGTCAGTCACGAGCGGTGGTTCCCCGTGACCGGGGCTACGCGGACGTGGCGGCCCGGGTCTTGGTGGTCAGGGCCAGGAACGCGTCCTGCAGGGATCCCGCCTGGACCTCCAGATCGGTGAACGGCGCACCCGTGGCGACCAGGTCGCGCACCAGCCGGTCGGCGTCACGGGTGATCAGGTCCACCCGGTCGCCGTCCCGCTCGATCCCCACGACGCCGTCGAGCGGCGGCAGTTCGGGCACCCGCAGGCTGACCCGGCGGGTCCCGCTGATCCGGCGCAGCGCCTCGACGCTGTCGTCGGCGACGCACTTGCCGCCGTCCACGATGATCACCCGGTGCGCCAGCGCCTCCACCTCTTCGAGGTAGTGGCTGGTCAGCACCACGGTGCCGCCGCGGCTGTGGAACTCCCTGATCGCCTCCCAGAGGGTCTGGCGGCCCTCGACGTCCAGACCGGTGGTCGGCTCGTCGAGGAAGACCAGGTCCGGGCGGCCCACGAAGGCGAGTCCGACGGCCAGTCTGCGCTTCTGTCCGCCGGAGAGCCCGCCGGTCTGCCGGTTGACCAGATCGCCGAGTTCGAACCGCTCCAGCAGTTCGTCGCGGCCGATCGGGTCGGGGAAGTGCGAGGCGACGAAGTCGACGACCTCACCGACCTTGGCCATGTCCGGCAGTCCGGTCTCCTGCGGCGTCATGCCCATCCGCAGACGGGCCTTGACGTCCCGCGGGTCGCGGCCGAACAGCTCGATGGTGCCCTCGTCCGGGGTCCGCAGCCCGGCGAACATGTTGATCAACGTGCTCTTGCCGGCGCCGTTCGGTCCGAGCAGACCCACCAGTTGCCCGGCCGGTATGTCCAGCGACATGTCGTCCACAGCCGTCACCGGACCGTACCGGCGGGTCACACCGCTCGCGCGGGCGAGTACTTCGGCAGTCATCTCACAGCACCTCTGCTATCCAGCGGTCGATCGCCCGCGCCGTCGATTCCGCGTGTTCAATGGTCATCGTGAAGTGATTGCCTGGCACATCGACCGTGGTGTGCGCGAACTCCCACGAACTGCGCCAGGTTTCGTCGTCGGGAACATCACCCAATGGCTCGGTCGCCCTCACCAGCAGCGTCGGCGCTGCGGTGGCGGCACGTTCCCAGCTCATACAGATCGAGCCGTACCATGCCATCGCGGTGAGCCTGATGTCATCCATCGGGACGTAAGCGCGTTCCTTTTCGAACACACCTTCCGAAAGTTCGGTATCCCATTTGGTCATCATGTCGTGATCGAACGGATAGATGTCCGCCAGGACCAGTGCGGACGGGCCGGCTCCCATCGCTTCGAGGTGCCGGGCCAGGGCGTGCGCCAGGACCGCGCCGCCCGAGTGCCCGTACAGGACGTAGTCGGCGCCGTCGGTGTGCCGCAGAACCGCCTCGGCCTGCCAGCCCATGGCCACGTCCAAGGTGGCCGGGAGCAGTTCGCCGCGCCCGTAGCCGAGTTGGGACAGCGCGCTGACCTCGCGCCGGCCGCGCAGCGCGGAGGCGATCCTGGCGAACTCGTGCGGACCGCCGGCCGCGCTCGTCCCGCTGCAGCAGATCAGCCCCGGTCCCTGGCCGCCGCCGGCCAGCCTGACCAGCGGAGCGGGCGACAGTTGTGACAGGGAGTCGGCGGCCGGTCGGAACTCGGCCGCCTTGCCGAGGAGTTCGAGGAACTCCGGGATCTTGCGCTCCGACGCCGCCTGCCGGTAGAGCGAGTTGAGCAGGCCGATCGGGTTCCTGTCCGACGGGGAGATGCCCAGCGTGGGCTCAGAGCCGGTGTCGGCGGGGGCAGCACCGCCGGCGGTCGGCAGCAACGCGTGCAGATGGCGGGCCAGTTCGAGCGGTGTCGGGTACTCGAAGGTGAGAGTGCCCGGCAGGGAGAGCGCCGTCGCGGTGCGCAGGGCGTCGCGCAGTTCGAGCGCGGTGAGCGAGTCGAAGCCGAGTTCCAGGAACTTGCGGTCCGCCTCGATCGGTTCTGTGCCGGTGTGCCCGAGGACCCGGGCGGCGGTCTCTCGCACCAGGGCGAGGAGCGTCTGGAGGCGCTCCGCCTCCGCCATGCCGGCCAGGCCCTGCCGGAACTCCTCGGCCGAGTCGACCGGTTGGGCGACGCGGGCCGATTCCGACCCGCGCAGCCGCTGGACCGCGGGCAGTTCGTCGAACAGCGGGCTGGGACGGGCGATGGTGAAGGCGGGCATGAACAGTTCCCAGTCCACGTCGGCCACCGTCAGGCAGCTCTCCCGCCGGTCGTCGACCGCCCGGTCGAGCGCGAGTACGGCCGCCTCCGGGTCCATGGCGATGACGCCGTGGCTCGCGAGCCGGTCGACGACGCCGTCACGTCCTGAGATGCCCTTCTCGTCCGCCCACGGCCCCCAGGCGACGGAGGTCGCGGGCAGGCCGTGCGCGAAGCGGTGGGCGGCCAGGGCGTCCAGCGAGGCGTTGGCCGCAGCGTGCGCGGCCTGAAGCCCGCCGCCCCAGACGCCGGCCGCGGAGGAGAACAGGACGAAGGCCGACAGGTCCAGGTCGCGGGTGAGTTCGTGCAGGTGCCAGGCGGCCCGGGACTTCGGGCGCAGCACCTCGGCGAACCGCTCGGGGGTCAGCACGGCCGCCTCGGTGGCGTCGACCACCCCGGCGGCGTGCACGACCGCGGTCAGCGGGGCCCGCGGCGGCACGGCCGCGATGACCTCGGCGAGCGCGGCCCGGTCGGCCACGTCGCAGGCGGTCACGGTCACCGTGGCGCCTGCCGCCTCCAACTCCCGTACCAGCTCCGCCGCTCCCGGCGCCGCCGGTCCGCGCCTGCTCACCAGCAGCAGGTGCTCGGCGCCGCGACCGACCAGCCATCGGGCGGCCCTGGCGCCGAGCGCGCCGGTGCCGCCGGTGACCAGCACGGTGCCGCTCGGTCGCCATTCCCGTCCTGCCGTGGCGGCCCTGGCGGGTACCAGGCGGCGGGTGAAGATCCCGGAGCCGCGGACGGCGATCTGGTCCTCCGCCCCCGCGCCACCGGACACCAGTGCCGTCAGCCGTCCGACGGCCAGCGCGTCCACCACCGGTGGCAGGTCCACCAGGCCGCCCCAGCGGTGCGGCGCCTCCAGGGCGGCCACCCGGCCGAGTCCCCAGATCTGCGCCTGCTGTGGGGCGTCGAGCGGCTCGGTACCGCTGACGGAGACCGCGCCCTGGGTCAGGCACCACAGCGGGGCGTCGATCCCGGTGTCGTCGAGCGCCTGGAACAACGCGAGGGTCAGGCCCGCGGCGGGTGCGTCCTGGCCGGTGCCGGGGGTCCCGGCGGCCAGGCCCAGAGTCGAGATGACCCCGGTCACCCGGCGTTCGTCGTCCAGCTTCGTCAGCAGCGACTTGGCGCAGCTCTCGCGGTTGTCGCCCTCGCCGAACGACACCTCCACGAGGTCCGCCGCCCGCTCCCGCAGGAGTTCGAGCACCTGCTCGGACCGGGGGTCGGCGGTGCCGACCACCAGCCAGCGGCCGGAGAGCACCGCGTCGGTCGGCTCCGTCATCGGCCGCCAGTCGGCGCGGTAGCACCAGGAGTCCACCGCGGACTTGTCCCGGCGCTCCGCCCGCCAGGCGGACAGCGCGGGCAGCACGGCGTCCAGGGCGGTCGCCGACTCCAGCCGCAGGGTGCTCGCCACGGTGGTGGCGTCCTGCGCGTCGACGGCGCTCCAGAACTCCGCCTCGGCCGGGTCGGCCGCGACGGTGGGCGCGGCGGTGGCCTCGGGCCAGTAGCGCTCACGCTGGAAGGCGTAGGTGGGCAGCGCGCTCCGGCCGCCTCCCCAGTCCGCGAAGACCGTCTGCCAGTCCGGCCGTGCTCCCCGCACATGCAGGCGGCTGACCGCCCGCAGCACCGCCTCGCACTCGTCCTGGCCGGCCGTCAGCGACGCGACGGCCGACACCTCGTTTGGTGCGCCGGCCGCCTCCAGGCAGTTGCGCGCCATGGCGGTCAGGACCCCGGCCGGGCCGAGTTCGAGGAAGGTGGTGGCCCCACGAGTGCGCAGCGATTCCATCCCGTCGGCGAACCTGACGGTCTCGCGCACGTGGCGCACCCAGTACTCGGGGGTGCGGATCAGCCCGGCCTCGACCGGCTCCCCGGTCACGTCGGAGACGATCGGCAGGGTCGGCGCATGGAAGGTGACGGTCCGCGCGACGGTGGCGAAGTCGTCGAGCATCGGGTCCATCAGCGGCGAGTGGAAGGCGTGCGAGACGGTGAGCCGCTTGGCACGCTGCCCCGCGGACTTCACCCGGGTCTCCAGCTCCTCGATCGCCCCGGTGTCGCCGGAGACGACCACCGAGGTCGGTCCGTTGACCGCGGCCAGGCCGAGCCGGTCGGGGAAGTCGGCCACCATGGCGGCGGCCCGCTCCTGCGACACCTCGACGGCGAGCATGGCGCCGGGCGGGAGTTCCTGCATCAGCCGGCCGCGCGCGGCGACCAGCGCGCAGGCGTCCTCCAGGGAGAAGACCCCGGCGACGTGCGCCGCGGCCAGCTCGCCGACGGAGTGCCCGAGCAGCAGGTCGGGAGTGATCCCCCACGACTCGTACAGCCGGAACAGCGCCACCTCGAACGCGAACAGCCCCGCCTGGGTGAACACCGTGCGGTCGAGCAGCGCGGCGTCCGCGGTCCCGGCCTCGGCGAACAGCACCTCGCGCAGCGGCCGGTCGAGTGCCGGATCCAACTGGGCGCACACGGCGTCCAGGGTGTCGGCGAACATCGGGAACGTCCGGTACAACTCCCGCCCGGCCCCTGCTCGTTGGGCGCCCTGGCCGCTGAACAGGAAGGCCAGCCTGCCGTCGCCGGAGTCCAGCAGCACGTTCGCGGCGGGGGTGTCCTGGGCCAACTCGGTGAGTCCGCGCAGGAATCCCTCGCGGTCCGCCGCCAGGATCGCGGCGCGGTGACCGAGCACGGCGCGGGTGGTGGACAGCGACCTGCCGACACCGACCACGTCCAGTTCGGCGGCGGCCTCCACGTGGTCGCGCAGCCGGCCGGCCTGTCCGCGCAGCGCGGCGGCCGAGCGGGCCGACAGCACCCACGGCACGACGGGCGGCGCGGTGACCGCGGCCGCCGGCTCCTGCTCCGGTTCGGCCTCGGGCGCCTGCTCGATGACGACGTGCGCGTTGGTGCCGCTGATCCCGAAGGAGGACACCGCAGCCCTGCGGGGCGCACCGGTGCTCGGCCAGGGGCGGGCGCGGTCCAGCAGTTCGACGCCGCCGTCCGCCCAGTCGACGTGCGGGGTGGGCTCGTCGACGTGCAGCGTCCTGGGCAGGACGCCGTTGCGGATGGCCTCCACCATCTTGATGATGCCGGCCACGCCGGAGGCGGCCTGGGTGTGGCCGATGTTGGACTTCAGCGAGCCCAGCCACAGCGGCCGCTCGGCCGCCCGCCCCTGGCCGTAGGTGGCCATCAGGGCCTGCGCCTCGATGGGGTCGCCCAGGGTGGTCCCGGTGCCGTGCCCCTCCACCGCGTCGACATCGGCGGTGCCGAGCCCGGCGTTGGCGAGCGCCTGCCGGATCACCCGCTGCTGGGCCGCGCCGTTGGGCGCGGTCAGCCCGTTGGAGGCGCCGTCGGAGTTCACCGCGGATCCGCGGACCACCGCCAGCACCTCGTGGCCGTTGCGCCGGGCGTCGGAGAGCCGCTCCAGCAGCAGCATGCCGACGCCCTCGCCCCATCCGGTGCCGTCGGCGGCGGCGGCGAACGACTTGCACCGGCCGTCGGCCGCCAGGCCGTTCTGCCGGCTGAACTCCACGAAGGCCGCCGGGATGGCCATCACCGCGACCCCGCCGACCAGTGCCAGCGAGCACTCCCCGCTGCGCAGCGCCTGCGAGGCGAGGTGCAGCGCCACCAGCGAGGAGGAGCAGGCGGTGTCGACGGTGGCCGCCGGGCCTTCGAGGCCGAAGGTGTAGGCCACCCGGCCGGAGATGACGCTGTTGGAGCTGCCGGTGAGCGCGTGGCCGACCGCCTCGGCGGGCAGGGCGACGCCTGAGCCGTAGCCGGAGGCCGACGCGCCGACGAACACACCGGTCGGCGAGCCGTGCAGCGAGTCGGGGTCCATCCCGGCCCGCTCCAGCAGCTCCCAGGACGCCTCCAGCAGCAGCCGCTGCTGCGGGTCCATCGCCAGCGCCTCACGCGGGGAGATGCCGAACAGCGCGGCGTCGAAGTCCGCCACGTCGTGGACGAACCCGCCCTGCAGCGCGTAGTCGCCGCCGAGGATGCCCTCCCAACCGCGGTCGGTCGGGGAGGCGGTGATGCCGTCCGCCTCCGCGGCGACCAGGTCCCACAGCCGTTCAGGGGAGTGCGCGCCACCCGGGTAGCGGCAGCTCATCGAGACGATCGCGATGGGCTCGTCCTGCGTCACCGCGGTGACCGCGGCCACCGGGGCAGCGGCCGACCCCGCGCCCAGCCCGCCGTCCTCGGCCAGCAGGTCGAGCAGGGAGCGGCTGAGCGCCAGCGGGTTCGGGAAGTCGAACAGCAAGGTGGTCGGCAGCCGCAGCCCGGTCGCGGCCGCGATCCGGTTGCGTACCTGCACGGCGGTGAGCGAGTCGATCCCGAAGTCCCTGAAGGGGCGGTTGGCCTCGACGGCGTCGGTGTCGGTGTAGCCGAGCACCCCCGCCGTCTCCTGGCGGACCAGTTCGAGGACCGCGTGCAGTCGCTCGGCGGCGGGCAGTCCGGCGAGCCGGTCCACCAGCGCGGCCGTCGGCCGCTCCTCGGAGCGCTGTGCCGGCTCCCCCGCGGACAGCGCGGCGCGGACCTCGGGCAGGTCGCCGAGCAGCGGACTGGGCCGGGTGACGGTGAAGGCCGGGGCGAACTGGTCCCAGGCCACGTCCACGACGGTCAGGCAGGGCTCGCCGCCCTCGATCGCGTCCGCCAGCGCGGACAGGCACAGCTCCGGCGGCATCTGGCGCAGTCCGCGCCGGGCCAGGAACTCGCCGGCCCCGTCACGGGTGGCCATGCCCGCCTTCCCCCAGGCGCCCCACGAGACCGCGGTGGCGGTCAGGCCGGCGGCCCGGCGCTGTTCGGCGAGCGCGTCCAGGTAGGCGTTGGCGGCGGCGTAGCCGGACTGGTTCGCCCCGCCCCACACACCGGCGATGGAGGAGAAGAGCACGAACATCTCCAGCGGGGTGTCGCCGAGAAGTTCGTGGAGGTTGACCGCGCCGGTCACCTTGGCGCGCATCTCGTCCGCCAGCTGGTGCGGCTCCAACTCGGAGACCGGCACCGTGCCCGCCACACCGGCCGCGTGCACGACTCCGGTGACGGGGTGCTCGGCCAGCAGGGCGGACAGGGCGTCGCGGTCGGCGACGTCGCAGGCCACGACGGTCGCGGTGGCGCCGAGACCGGCCAGGTCGGCCACGAGTTCCGCGGCGCCCGGCGCGTCGGGGCCGCCCCGGCTGGTGAGCACCAGCCGCTCCGTGCCCCGGCCAGCCAGCCACTTGGCCACCTCGGCGCCGAGCGCCCCGGTGCCGCCGGTGATCAGCACCGGGCCGGTGATCTCCCGGCTGCCGCGCCGGTCGGCCGCGGGGCGCGGGGCGCGCCGCAGCCTGCGGGCGAAGACCCCGGCACCGCGGACCGCCACCTGGTCCTCCTCGCCACCGGCGAGGACCGCGGCCAGTCGGCCGGCCGCCCGGGCGTCCACGACCTCCGGCAGGTCGACCAGTCCGCCCCAGCGGCCCGGGAACTCCAGCGCGGCCGACCGTCCGAATCCCCAGATCTGCGCCTGCGCCAGGCCGGTCAGCGGATCGGAGCGGCCGATCGAGACGGCGCCGCGCGTGGCGCACCACAGCGGCGCGGTGACCTGGGCGTCGCCGAGCGCCTGGACCAGCGCGACGTTCGCGGCGAGTGCCAACGGCAGTCCGGACTCCGTGCTCCGCTCGTCCAGCGCGAGCAGGGAGAGCACGCCGCCGACCTCGGTCGAGGACGCGGCCTGGAGCAGCCGGTCGGCGAACTCCCAGCGGTCGGGTTCGGCGTCGGCCATGACGACCTCGGCGACCTGTGCGCCGTGCCGGGTCAGCGCGTCGAGCACCGGGTGACCTTCGTGCCCTGCTGGTACGGCGACCAGCCAGGTACCCGTCAGTCGGCTGGATCCGAGCGTGGCGACCGGCTGCCAACTCACCCGGTAGCGCAGCGAGTCCTCGGTGGTCAGCGCCGTCGGAAGCACGGTCGGCAGGGCGAGGAGCGGCTCAGGCCAGTAGTTCGTGTGCTGGAAGGCGTAGGTCGGCAGGTCCACATGCCGTCCGCCGAACCCGGCCAGCACCGCGCGCCAGTCCACCGGCAGACCGTGCACGAAGCCCTGAGCCAAGGCGGCCAGCCACTGCGCCGAACCACCCTCGTCACGACGCAGCGTCCCCAGCACCGCGGCCGAAGCACCCGCCTCCGCCACCGTCTCCTCGATACCCACCGTCAGCACCGGATGCGCACTG
Source organism: uncultured Actinomycetota bacterium (assembly GCA_963737305.1). Classification (GTDB taxonomy): domain Bacteria; phylum Actinomycetota; class Actinomycetes; order Streptomycetales; family Streptomycetaceae; genus Streptantibioticus_C. The sequence goes on from CAVTRX010000001.1 coordinate 752,312, forward strand.
ACCTCCACGAACAACGACCGACCCGCATCCAACAGGCCCCGCGTCACCCGTCCGAACTGCACCGTCTCCCGCAGATTCCGGAACCAGTACTCGGCATCGAGAGCCGTGGTGTCCAGCAGTTCGCCAGTCACCGCCGAATGGAACGGCACCCGCGACGACCGCGGAGCAACCGGCCCCAAATCCACCAACAACCGCTCACGAATCCGCTCCACCTGAGCGGAGTGCGACGCGTAGTCGACGGGGACCTTCCGGGCCCGGATCTCCCGCTCCTCACAGGCAGCAAGGAGTTCGTCCAGCGCCGCCGCGTCACCGGAAACGACCGTCGACGAAGGACCGTTGACCGCCGCCACCGACAACGCCTCACCCCACGGCCCCAAAAGCTCCACCACATCCGACTGCGGCAGGGCCACAGAGACCATCCCGCCCAGACCCGACAGCACCTCACCGATCGCCCGGCTGCGCAACGCCGCCACCCGAGCGCCGTCCTCGATCGACAGCCCGCCGGAGACCACAGCAGCAGCGATCTCACCCTGCGAGTGACCCACCACCGCCGACGGAACCACACCCCCCGAACGCCACAACTCCGCCAACGAGACCATCACGGCCCACAACACCGGCTGCACCACATCGACCCGCGCCAGCCAGGCCGCACCCTCGTCACCCTCAGCACGCAACACATCGAGCAACGACCAGTCGACAAAGGCACTAAGAGCCCGCTCGCACTCCTCGACCCGAGCCCGGAACACCTCGGAGGAATCGAGCAGTTCCTTCGCCATCCCGACCCACTGCGACCCCTGGCCGGGGAAGACGAACACCGCACCGCCCGAGCCCACGTCACCGGTCCGGCTCACCACACCGGCCGGTTGCCCGCCCTCGGCCAGTCCCTCCAGCCCGCGGCGCAAGCTCTCGACGTCCGCGCCGAGCACCACGGCCCGGTGCTCCAACGCCGCCCGCGAGGAGACCAGCGACCAGGCGAGATCGGCAGCGTGCACCGGGTCCGGCGTGCCCGTCAGCCACTCCAGCAACCGCTCGGCCTGGCCGGCCACCGCGGCGGCTGATCCACCGGAGATCACCCACGGCACCACACCGGCGTCGCTGTCCACGTCCGCGGGCACCTCGGCCACCGGCTCTTCCGGTGCCTCCACGATCACGTGGGCGTTCGTCCCGCTGACACCGAACGAGGACACAGCGGCCCGACGCGGACGGCCCTCGGTCCGCGGCCACTCGCGCTCCCGGGTGAGCAGTTCGACCGCGCCGGACGTCCAGTCCACGTGCGGCGACGGCTCGTCCACGTGCAGCGTGCGCGGCAGTACGCCGTGCCGCAGCGCCATGACCATCTTGATGATGCCGGCGACACCGGCCGCCGCCTGGGTGTGGCCGATGTTGGACTTCACCGAGCCCAGCCACAACGGCCGGTCGGCGGCCCGGTCCTGGCCGTAGGTGGCGAGCAGGGCGTGGGCCTCGATGGGGTCGCCGAGCACCGTGCCGGTACCGTGCGCCTCCACCACGTCCACCTCGGACGCCTCCACCCGCGAGTTCGCCAGCGCCTGCCGGATCACCCGCTCCTGCGACGGACCGTTCGGCGCCGTCAAACCATTCGACGCACCGTCCTGGTTGACCGCCGAACCCCGGACCACCGCCAGCACTTGGTGACCGTTGCGTCGCGCGTCCGACAGCCGCTCCACCAGCAGCACACCGACGCCCTCACCCCAGCCCGTACCATCCGCGCCCGCCGCGAACGACTTGCACCGGCCGTCCCCGGCCAGCCCACGCTGGGCGCTGAACTCCGCGAAGATGCCGGGCGTCGCCATCACCGTCACACCACTCGCGAGAGCCATGGAGCACTCGCCGTTGCGCAACGCCTGCACCGCCAGGTGCAACGCCACCAGCGACGACGAACACGCCGTGTCCACGGTCATGGCCGGGCCTTCGAGACCGAAGGAGTACGACACCCGGCCGGACAGGACGCTGGCCGCGTTCCCGGTGCCGAGGTGGCCGGCCAACTCGCCCGAGGCACCGATCAACAGCGAGGTGTAGGTACCGCCGTTGGTGCCCGCGAAGACACCGGTACGGCTGCCGCGCAGCGAGGTCGGGTCCATGCCCGCCCGCTCGAACGCCTCCCAGCAGGCCTCCAGCAGAATGCGCTGCTGGGGGTCCATCGCCAGCGCCTCACGCGGCGAGATCCCGAACAACCCGGCGTCGAACTGCCCGGCGTCGTGCAGGAATCCGCCTTCCCTCGTGTACGAGGTGCCGGGGTTGTCGGGGTCGGGGTTGAAGAAGGACTCCAGGTCCCAACCGCGGTTCGCCGGGAAGGGGGACATCGCGTCCGTGCCGCTGGACACCAGTTGCCACAGCTCTTCCGGAGAGGCGACGCCTCCGGGGAACCGGCAGCTCATGCCGACGATGGCGATCGGCTCGTCGTTGGCCGCCACCACGACGGGGGCCGCGGTGACATGGCCGGTGGCCCCGGCCAGCCGGGTGCTCAGGTGCTCGGCGAGCGCGGCGGGCGTGGGGTGGTCGAAGATCAGTCCGGCCGGCAGTGTCAGCCCGGTCGCCTGGCCCAGCAGGTTGCGCAGTTCCAGCGCGGTCAGCGAGTCGAAGCCCAGGTCACGGAAGGCCCGGCTCCCGGCGATCGCCCCGGCTGAGCCGTGTCCGAGCACCAGCGCGGCCTGTTCGAGGACGAGGTCCACCAGCGCCTGCCGGCGCTCCTCGGGGGATCCGCCGGCCAGTCGCCTGGCCAGTGCCGCGGCCTGGTCGTCGCGGGCCGGCTCCGCGCCGCCGGATGTGGCGGCCCGCAGGACCTCGGGGAGTCCGGTGAGCAGCGGGCTCGGCCGGGTGGCGGCGAACCGCGGGGCGAACCGCGTCCAGTCCACGTCCGCCACCACGACGCACTCGTCCCGTTGCGCCAGCGCCTGGCCCATCGCGGTCAGCGCCAACTCCGGTTCCATGGCGGGGACTCCGGCGCGGCGCATACGGTCGGCGTCCGCCTCGTCGGCGGCCATGCCGCTGCCGGCCCACGCTCCCCACGCGATGGACGTGCCCGCCAGACCGCGGTCCCGGCGCTGGGCGACCAGGGCGTCGAGGTAGGCGTTCGCGGCCGCGTAGGCGCCCTGTCCCGCGCTGCCCAGGGTGCCGGCCAGCGAGGAGAAGACCACGAAGTCGCTCAGTTCCGCGTCTCGGGTCAACTCGTCCAGGTGGCCGGCGGCGTCCGCCTTGGCGGCCAGTACGGAACGCAGCTGCTCCGGTCGCAGGGACTCCAGCACACCGTCGTCCAGCACACCGGCGGTGTGGAACACCGCGTCCACCGGGTGCTCCGCGAGCAGCACCGCCAGTGCCTCCCGGTCGGCCACGTCACACGACACAACGGTCGCCTCGGTGCCGGACTCGGCCAGTTCGGCGACGAGTTCGGCCGCACCCGGCGCGTCGGCGCCTCGGCGGCTGACCAGCACCAGGCGGCCCGTGCCGCGGCCGGCCAGCCAGCGGGCCACCCGGGTGCCCAGCGCGCCGGTGCCGCCGGTCACCAGGGCGGAGCCGGGAGCGGACCAGGAGGGGTCAGCAGTGGGGACGTCGACAGGCGGAGCGTGGTGCAGCCGACGGCCGAAGACACCGGCGGCGCGGACGGCGATCTGGTCCTCGTCCGAACCGCCCGCCAGCGCCCGGGCGAGTCGGTCGCCACCGCGTTCGTCCAGATCCTCCGGCAGGTCCACCAGCCCGCCCCAGCGGTGCGGGGTCTCCAGCGCCGCCACCCGGCCCAGGCCCCACAGGGCGGCCTGCCGCGGGTCGGCCGGCCGGTCCGAGCGGACCGCCGAGACCGCGCCCCGGGTGGCGCACCACAGCGGGGCGGCCTCTCCCGCCTCACCGAGCGCCTGCAACAGCCGCACGGTGGCGGGCAGTCCGTGCCATCCGGGACGCCCATCGAGCGCCAGGAGTGACAACACCCCGGCGAAACCACCGTGTTCGTCCGCGAGGCCGAGCACCCACCGGGCGAGCGCCTGAGGATCGTCCTCGGTCACCGTCTCCACGACGGCCGTGGCGCCCGCGCGCCGCAGTGCCGCCGCCGTGTTCGCGGTCAGCGCCGCGTCGCCGTCCTCGGCCGTGAGGACCAGCCAGGTGCCGGTCAGGCCGCCCTCGGTCTCCGGCAGCGCCTGCCAGACGGTCCGGTAGCGCCAGGAGTCGACGGTCGACTGCTCGCGGTGCTTCCTGCGCCAGGCGGACAGCGCGGGCAACACGACGTCCAGCCCGGCTTGTTCGTCCAGGCCCAGCGCGCCCGCGAGGGATTCCAGGTCCTCGTGTTCGACCGCGGCCCAGAACCGCTCCTCGACCGCGTCGGGGGTGAGGGCGGCCACCCGGTCGGGGACCACCGCGGAGAAGGACGGCCAGTAGCGCTGACGTTGGAACGCGTAGGTGGGCAGCCGCACTTGCTGGCCGTCCCAGGGCGCCAACAGCCCCGGCCAGTCGACGGACACCCCGTGGGTGTGGGCGACGGCCAGCGCGGTGAACAGCGCCAGGGTCTCGTCGCGGTCGGCGCGCAGTACGGGCGCCACGGCCGTCTCGGGGTCGTCCAGGCAGGTCCGCGCCATCGCGGTGAGCACGCCGTCGGGGCCGAGCTCCAGGAAGGTGCGCACGCCTTCGCCGCGCAGCGTCGTGACGCCGTCGGCGAACCGCACAGCCTCGCGCACGTGCCGCACCCAGTACCCCGGGGTCCGGATCGACTCCGGGTCGACCAGGCCGCCGGTCAGGTTGGAGACGATCGGCAACCGGGGCGCCTCAAGCCTCAATCCACCCACAACAGAAGCGAATTCGTCCAGCATCGCCTCCATGCGCGGCGAGTGGAACGCGTGCGAAACGGTCAGCCGCTTCACCCGACGGCCGGCCTCCCGCCAGCCCGACTCCAACTCGTCGATGACCTCAGCGTCACCCGAAACCACCACCGACGACGGCCCGTTGACCGCCGCCACACTCACCGACGCCTCACGACCAACGAGTTCGGCGACGACATCGGCCTCCTCGGCCTCCACCGCCAGCATCGCGCCACCCGCGGGCAACGCCTGCATCAACCGACCACGCGCACCCACCAACGTGCACGCGTCATCCAGCGACAACACCCCCGCCACATGGGCGGCAGCCACCTCGCCGATCGAATGACCCAGCAGGAAGTCGGGGGTCACACCCCACGACTCCAACAGCCGGAACAGCGCCACCTCAAGCGCGAACAACGCCGCCTGCGTATAGGCGGTCTGGTTCAGCGACTCCCCGTCGCCGAACATCACCTCACGCAGCGGGCGGTCCAACTCGGCTTCCATCCGCGTGCACACCGCGTCCAGCGCGTCCGCGAACACCGGGAAGGCGGCATACAACTCACGCCCCATCCCGACCCGTTGCGCGCCCTGGCCGGTGAACAGGAACGCCGTCAGGCCCTGGCCCGCGACACCGCGCACCAGGCCCGGTGCGGCGCGGCCCTGGCCCAACGCGTCGAGGCCGGCCAGGAAGCCGTCCCGGTCGGCGGCGAGCAGCACGGCACGGTGGTCGAGGTCGGCGCGGGTCATGGCGAGGGAGAGCGCGATGTCCTGCGGCCGCACCTCCTGGTCGGCGCCGACCAGCGCGGCGAGCCGCTCGCCCTGGGCGGCGAGGGCGTCGACGGAGTCGCCGGAGACCAGCCACGGCAGCAGGGCGGGCACCGGCGTCACGGTGGTGACCTGGGCCGCGGTGCGCTCGTCGGACGGCTCCTCGGCCGGGGCTCGCAGCGGCTCGGGTTCCGGGGCCTGCTCGATGATGGTGTGCGCGTTGGTGCCGCTGATGCCGAAGGAGGAGACACCGGCCCGGCGGGGTCCGCCGGTCTCCGGCCAGGGACGGGTCTCGGTGAGCAGTTCGACCGCGCCGGCCGACCAGTCGACGTGCGGGGACGGCTCGTCCACGTGGAGGGTCTTGGGCAGTTCGCCGTGCCGGATGGCCATGACCATCTTGATCAGGCCGGCGGCGCCGGCCGCCGCCTGGGTGTGGCCGATGTTGGACTTCACCGAGCCCAGCCACAGCGGCCGCTCCGCGGGGCGGCCCTGGCCGTAGGTGGCGAGCAGCGCCTGGGCCTCGATCGGGTCGCCGAGCGTCGTGCCCGTGCCGTGCGCCTCGACGACGTCCACGTCGGCGCCGGCCAGTCCCGCGCCGGCCAGTGCCTGGCGGATCACGCGTTGCTGGGCGAGGCCGTTGGGGGCGGTCAGACCGTTGGAGGTGCCGTCGGAGTTGATGGCCGAGCCGCGCACCACGGCGAGCACCTGGTGGCCGTTGCGGCGGGCGTCGGACAGCCGCTCGACCAGCAGCACACCGACGCCCTCGCCCCAGCCGGCACCGTCGGCGGCGGCGGAGAAGGACTTGCACCGGCCGTCGGACGACATGCCGCGCTGGCTGCTGAACTCGATGAAGATGCTGGGGCTGGAGAGCACCGACACACCGCCGGCGAGGGCCAGATCGCACTCGCCGCGGCGCAGCGCGTGCACCGCGAGGTGCAGCGCCACCAGCGAGGAGGAGCAGGCGGTGTCGACGGTGACGGCCGGGCCCTCCAGTCCGAAGACGTAGGCGACCCGGCCGGAGACCACGCTGGGTGAGCCGCCGGTGGCCAGATACCCGTCGGTGGACTCCCCGGAGGCGGACAACAGGCTGATGTAGTCGTGGCCGCCGGTGCCGGCGAACACCGCGGTCTGGCTGCCGCGCAGCGAGCGCGGGTCCATCCCGGCGCGTTCGAAGACCTCCCAGGACGCCTCCAGCAGCAGCCGCTGCTGCGGGTCCATGGCCAGCGCCTCACGCGGCGAGATCCCGAACAGCGCGGCGTCGAACTCCGTCGCGTCGGGGATGAATCCGCCGTCCCGCGCGTAGCTGGTGCCCGCGTGGTCGGGGTCGGGGTGGTAGAGGGCGCCGATGTCCCAGCCGCGGTCCTCCGGCAGGCCGGTCATCGCGTCGGTGCCGTTGCGCACCAGGTCCCACAGGTCCTCGGGGGAGCGGACGCCGCCGGGGAAGCGGCAGCTCATGCCGACGATCGCGATGGGTTCCTCGGCGTCCGCGACGGCCACGGTCCGCCGGGTCGGGGCCGCGGCCTCCGGTTGCCGCGACCCGAGCAGCTGGGTGCCCAGGTAGCGGGCCAGTTCCGTGCAGTTGGGGTAGTCGAAGACGACAGTCGCCGGTACCCGCAGGCCGGTCGTCAGGGTGAGCCGGTTGCGCAGTTCGACGGAGCCCGCGGAGGACAGGCCGAGGTTCTGGAAGGGCTGACCCGGCTCGACCTCGTCGATGGAGTCGTAGCCGAGCACCATCCGGACCTGGTCGCGTACCAGGCCGAGCAGGGCGCGGTTGCGTTCTGCCTCGGTGGCGGCCAGGAGGGTGCGTACCAGCGGCGGGACGTCGGTGTCGGTCTCCTCCTGCGGCACCTCCGCCGGCTGCGCCACCTGGCGCCGCAGTTCTGGCAGGTCGTCGAGGATGTGGGTGGGGTTGGTGGCGGTGAAGAAGTAGGAGAAGGTCTCCCAATTGATGTCGGCCACCGCGATGGCGGTGTCGTCGTGGTCGAGCACCTGCTGGAGTCCCGCGATGCCCAGGTCGGGTTCCATGCGCGGGATGCCGTGCCGGGTCATGGCGTCGCCGATGTCGCCCGCGGCCATTCCGGCGCCGGCCCACGAGCCCCAGGCGATGGAGGTCGCGGTCAGTCCCTGGTCCCTGCGGTACTGGGCCAGGGCGTCCAGGTAGGCGTTGCCTGGGCCGTAGTTGCCCTCGCCCGCCGTGCCGAAGACGGCGGCCAGCGAGGAGAAGAGCACGAACGCGGACAGGTCCATGTCCCGGGTCAGCTCGTGCAGGTTGACCGCGACCTGGAGCTTCGCCCGCAGGGCGTTGCCCATCCGCTCGACGGTGAGCGAGTCGAGGATGCTGGAGTCGACCACGCCCGCGGCGTGGAAGACCGCGGTCAGCGGGTGCTCCTGCGGGATGTCGGCGAGCAGTCCGGCCAGCACGTCGCGGTCGGCCGGGTCGGCGGCGGCCAGGGTGACCTTGGTGCCGAGTTCGGTGAGTTCCGCGACGAGGTCGGCCGCGCCGGGGGCCGCGTGGCCGCGCCGGCTGATCAGCAGCAGGTGGTCGGCGCCGTTGCGGGCCAGCCAGCGCGCGACGTGGGTGCCGATGCCACCGGTGGCGCCGGTGAGCAGGACCGTGCCGGAGGGCTTCCAGTCGCGGCGGGCGGGGGTGTCGCCGATCAGGGCGCGGCCCAGCCGCGGCACGAGGACGCCGGACTCGCGCAGCGCGACCTGGTCCTCGCCGGACTCGCGGGCCAGCACGCCCGGCAGCCAGGAGACCGCCCGCTCCCCCGCGCCGTCGCCGAAGTCGACCAGTCCGCCCCAGCGCGGGTACTCGTTGGCGGCAACGCGGCCGAATCCCCACAGGAGTGCCTGTACGGGGTGGGTGAGCTCGTCACCGACGCCGGTGGAGACCGCGCCGCGGGTGGCGCACCACAGCGCGGGTTCGATCCGCGCGTCGTGCAGCGCCTGCAACAGCGCCAGGGTGTCGGCCAGTCCGGCCGGGACGTCCGCCTCGCCGGCGCGGGCCTCCTCGTTCAGCGCGAGCAGCGACAGCACGCCCGCCAGTGGCTCGTCGCGGGTCAGCTCGGCGATGCGCGCGGCCAGCGTGTGGCGGTCGTTGCCGGTTTCCGCCAGTTCGAACGGGATGACGGTGGCCCCGGCGCCCTCCAGCGCCGCGCGGCAGGAGGTGACCAGGGCGTCGTCGGCCAGTCCTGCCGGGATGGGGAGCAGCCAGTCGCCGGTCAGCGAGGCCGACCGTACGGGGGTGAGCTTCCAGTTGATCTGGTAGCGCCAGGAGGAGGGGGCCGCCGCGTTCGGGTCCGCGGTCAGCAGTCCGATCGGCAGGGTCTCCAGCCAGTAGCGCCTGCGCTGGAAGGCGTAGGTGGGCAGGTCGACGCGGCGGCCGCCCCAGCCGTCGAAGACGGCCGTCCAGTCCACCGCGACGCCGTGCACGTAGGCCTCGGCCAACGCCCGCAGCCAGCGCTCCTCGCCGCCCTCGTTGCGGCGCAGGGTGCCCAGCACCGCGGCGCGGGCGCCCGCGTCCTCCACGGTCTCCGACAGCCCGGCGGTCAGCACGGGGTGGGCGCTCATCTCGATGAACAGCGAGCGGCCCTCGCCCAGCAGGACCCGGGTGGTCTCCTCGAACAGCACCTCGCGCCGCAGGTTCTCGAACCAGTACCCGGCGTCCAGCGAGGTCGTGTCGGCCCAGCCGCCGGTCACCGCCGAGTAGAACGGGACCTGCGCGCTTGTCGGGGTGATCGGTGCCAGGTCGCGCAGCAGCTGGTCGTGGATGCGTTCCACCTGGGCGGAGTGGGACGCGTAGTCCACCGGGATGCGGCGGGCGCGGATCTCGCGTTCCTCGCAGGCGGCCAGCAGTTCCTCCAGCGCGCCGGCGTCCCCCGACACCACGGTCGACATGCGGCCGTTGACGGCGGCGACCGACAGCGCCTCGCCCCAGGGCTCCAGCAGGGTCACCACGTCGGCGCGCGACAGCGCGACGGAGACCATTCCGCCGAGGCCGGACAGCACCTCGCCGATCAGCCGGCTGCGCAGGGCCACCACGCGGGCGCCGTCCTCGGCACTGAGCGCGCCGGCGACCACCGCGGCGGCGATCTCGCCCTGCGAGTGCCCGACGACCGCGGCGGGCGTCACGCCGGCCGAACGCCACAGCTCGGCCAGCGAGACCATCACGGCCCACAGCACCGGCTGGACGACGTCCACCCGGTCGAACCACGCGGTGCCCTCGTCGCCCTCGGCGCGCAGCACCTCGGTGAGTGACCAGTCGACGAACGCGTCCAGCGCGCGCTCGCACTCCTCGATCCGCTGCCGGAAGACCGGTGAGGAGTCCAGCAGCCCGACCGCCATGCCGACCCACTGCGAGCCCTGGCCGGGGAAGACGAACACCGCCTCGCCGCGGCCCATGTCGCCGGTGCGGACCACCACACCGGGGCCCTCCTCGCCGCGGGCCAGCGCGGCCAGTCCCTGCCCCAGGCGCTCGGTGTCCGTGCCCAGCACCACCGCGCGGTGTTCCAGCGCCGCCCGGGAGGCAACCAGCGACAGCCCCACGTCGATCGGGCCTGCGCCATCCGCCGTCGTCAGGTCGGGCAGCCGCTCCAGCAGCCGGGCCGCCTGGCCGCGCAGCGCGGCGGCGGTCTTGCCCGACACCACCCACGGCACCGGGCCGCTGTGGCCTCCGGCCTGCGGGGCGTCCTCGGCCGCGGTCTCCTGCGGTGCCTGTTCGATGATCGCGTGGGCGTTGGTCCCGCTCACTCCGAAGGAGGAGACGCCCGCGCGGCGCGGCTCGCCGGTCTGCGGCCACGGCCGTGCCTCGGTCAGCAGTTCGACCGCGCCGGCCGACCAGTCCACGTGCGGGGAGGGCTCGTCGGCGTGCAGCGTCCTGGGCAGTGTGCCGTGGCGCATCGCCATGACCATCTTGATCACGCCGCCGACGCCGGCCGCCGCCTGGGTGTGGCCGATGTTGGACTTGAGGGAACCCAGCCACAACGGCCGGTCCCCCGTGCGTTCCTGACCGTAGGTCGCCAGCAGCGCCTGCGCCTCGATGGGGTCGCCCAGCACGGTTCCTGTGCCGTGCGCCTCCACCACGTCGACGTCGGCGGCGGTCAGCCGGGCGCTCGCCAGCGCCTGCCGGATGACCCGCTGCTGTGAGGGGCCGTTGGGCGCGGTCAGGCCGCTGGAGGCGCCGTCCTGGTTGACCGCGGTGCCGCGGACCACCGCGAGCACCGGGTGCCCGTTGCGCCGGGCGTCCGACAGCCGCTCCAGCAGCAGCATGCCCACGCCCTCGCCCCAGCCGCTGCCGTCCGCTCCCGCGCCGAACGCCTTGCAGCGTCCTTCCGGTGACAGGCCGCCCGACATGCCGAAGTCGACGAAGGTGTTGGGGGTGATCATCACCGCGACGCCGCCGGCCAGCGCCAGGGTGCACTCGCCGTTGCGCAGCGCCTGGGAGGCGAGGTGCATCGCCACCAGGGAGGAGGAGCAGGCGGTGTCGATGGTGACGGCGGGGCCTTCGAGGCCGAGGGTGTAGGAGATGCGTCCGGTCACCACGCTGGGCGCGCTTCCGGTGCCCAGGTAGTTCGCCACGCCTTCCGGGATGGCCAGCGCGCGGGAGGCGTACTCGTTGTACATCACGCCGGCGAACACGCCGGTGCGGCTGCCGCGCAGCGACAGCGGGTCGATGCCGGCCCGCTCCAGTGCCTCCCAGGAGGTCTCCAGGATCAGCCGCTGCTGGGGGTCCATCGCCAGCGCCTCACGCGGCGAGATCCCGAACAGCGACGGGTCGAAGTCGGCGAGGTCGTAGAGGAATCCGCCCTCACGGGTGAACGACGCGCCGCCGGAGTCGGCCGCGTCGAAGTACCGCATGTCCCAGCCGCGGTCGGCCGGGAAGTCGCCGATCGCGTCGGTGCCCTGCGACACCAGCTCCCACAGGGTCTCCGGGCTGTCCACCCCGCCCGGGTAGCGGCAGCTCATGCCGACGATGGCGATCGGCTCGTGGTCGGCCGCCTCCGCGGCGCGCAGCCGCTGCCGTACCTGGGTCAGCTCGGTGGTCGCCCGCTTGAGGTATTCCCGAAGCTTGTCCTCATTCGCCACCGGGGCCTCCAGGTGTCAACGGTGCGTGTGGCTGCGTCGACGACGCGTTCACGACGCCCCCAGCTCGTTGTCGATCAGCGAGAACATCTCGTCGTCGGAGGCGGATTCCAGGTCCACTGTCCCGGTTTCCGAATCGGCGTCCGTGTCGTACTTGGCGAGCAGCGCCTGAAGGCGCTGCATCACCCTGCCGCGCAGTTCGTCGTCCTGCGTGGCGGCCAGACCGGTCTCGAACTCGGCGATCCGGTCGAGCAGGGCGGGCGTGCCGGTGGGGCCGTCGTCCACCACGAGTTGGGTGTACAGGTGGTTGGCGAGCCGGGTCACCGTCGGGTAGTCGAAGATCAGCGTGGTCGGCAGCCGCAGACCGGTCGCCCCGGCCAGCCGGTTGCGGATCTCGATGGCGGTCAGCGAGCTGAACCCCAGCTCGGTGAAGCCGCGTTCGGGGTCGATCCCGTCGGTGTCGGGGTGCCCGAGTACGGAGGCCACCTCGACGCGGACGAGTTCGACCAGGGTGCGCCGCCGCTCCGCCTCGGACAGTTCGGCCAGCCTGCGGTGCAGTCCTGAGGCGTTGTCGGCGCTCGTACCGCCCTCCGCCGCCCGCCGCACCGGCTGCGGGACCAGACCGCGCAGCAGCGACGGTACGGGGACCGACGCGGCGTTGGCCCGCAGGCCGGGCAGGTCGAAGCGGGCCGCCACCAGGTGGGCGGGGGCCGCGCCGCCGGCTCCGTGCGCGGTGTCGAGCAGGGCCATGCCCTCCTCGGAGCCGAGCGCGGCGCCGCCGCCCGCCGCCTTGGCCAGGTCGCGGCTGTCCAGGTGCCGGGTCATGCCGCTGGCCTGGGCCCACATGCCCCAGCCGATCGACACGCCGGCCTGCTGCCGGACCCGCCGGTGCTGGGCGAGTGCGTCCAGGAAGGCGTTGGCGGCCGCGTAGTTGGCCTGTCCTGCGGAGCCCATGGTGGCGGCGGCGGAGGAGAAGAGCACGAACATGTCGAGATCGCTGTCGGCGGTCAGCTCGTGCAGGTTCACCGCCGCGTCCACCTTGGGGCGCAGCACGCGCTCGACGTGTCCCGCGGTGAGCGTTCCGATGACGCCGTCGTCGAGGACGCCGGCGGCGTGCACGATGCCGGTGACCGGGCGGTCGGCGAGCACCGCGGCGAGTTGCTCGCGGTCCGCCGCGTCGCAGGCGACGATCTCGGCTCGGGCGCCCGACTCGGCCAGTTCCGCCACCAGTTCGGCGGCCCCTTCGGCCTTCTCGCCGCTGCGGCTGAGCAGCAGCAGGTCGCGGACCCCGTACTCGGCGGCCAGGTGCCGGGCGACGATCGCGCCCAGCACGCCGGTGCCGCCGGTGATCAGCACCCGGGCGCCCTCGCGGGAGGTCCGCTCCGGCGCGCCGGCGGCGGTCGCCCTGGCCAGCCTGGGTACCAGCACCGTGCCGGCCCGCAGGGCGAGTTGCGGCTCGTCGGCCGCCACGAGGTAGGGCAACCGGGCCACCGAGGCCGGGTCGTCGTCGGTGTCCACCAGCACCAGGCGGCCGGGGTTCTCACTCTGGGCGGAGCGGACCAGGCCGCGGGCCGCGGCACCGGCCAGGTTCGGCACGTCCTCGGTGCCGGAGACCGCCACCGCGCCGGTGGTCAGGACGAGCAGTGTCGCGTCGGCGAGCCGCTCGTCGCCCAGGAAGCCGTGCAGGCGCTCCAGCATGGCCGAGGTCTCGGTCAGCGCGTCGGCGGCCGGGGATCCGGTGGCCGTGTCCGTGCCGCCCGACCAGACCACCACGTCGGGGGTTTCCCGGCCCGCGTCCAGCGCTTCGGCGAGGGCGGCGAGGTCCGGGTGCCAGTCGAGCCGGCCGACCTGGCTCACCAACTGCTCGGCGACGCTCGCGGTGTCGTCGCCGACCACCGCCCACACCGCCGGCGCGGAGGCGGCGGGCATCGTCCTGGGCGGTGTCCAGTCCAGCTGGAACAGGCAGTCGCGGGTGACGTCGCCCGCCACCCGCAGTTCGGCGGGGGCGATCGTCCTGGTCGCCAGCGACTCGGCGGTGACCACCGGCCGGCCGGCCGCGTCGGCGGCCTGGAGCCGGATGGTGTCGGTGCCCTCCGCGGTGAGCCGCACCCGCAGGCTGACGGCGCCGGTGGCGTGCAGGCTGACACCGTTCCAGGAGAACGGCAGCCGGATCTGGCCGGTGTCCGGCAGCAGGCCCGAGGGGCCCATGGCGTGCAGTGCGGCGTCCAGCAGGGCCGGGTGGATCCCGAACCGGTCGACGCCCTCGCGCGCCTGCTCCGGCAGGGTCACCTCGGCGAACACCTCGGCGCCGCGCCGCCACACGGCGCGCAGCCCGCGGAAGGTGGGCCCGTAGCCGTAGCCGCCCGCGGCGGCGCCGTCGTACCAGCCCTCGACGGGGACCGGCTCGGCGCCCGCCGGCGGCCACTCCGCCAGGTCGAACGGCTCGGCCGGATCAGCGGAGCGCAGGGTGCCGGTGGCGTGGGTGGTCCATGCGGTGGAGGAGTCCGCCGACTCCGGCTGGGAGTAGACGGTGAAGGACCGGTCGCCATCGCCGCCGGGCGCGCCGACGGCGACCTGGAGCCGCAGCCCGCCTTGTTCCGGCAGGGTGAGCGGGGCCTGGAGGACCAGTTCCTCCAGCCGCGGGCAGCCCGCCTGCTCGCCGGCGCGCAGCGCGAGGTCGACGAGGGCCGTGCCGGGCAGCAGGACGGTGCCGAGCACCGCGTGTTCGGCCAGCCAGGGGTGGGTGGACAGCGCGAGGCGGCCGGTGTACAGCACGCCTTCCCCGCCGGCCACCGGTACGGCCACCGCCAGCAGCGGGTGGTCGGCGGGGTTGACGCCGGCCGCGCTGACCGCGCCGATGACGGGGGTCGAGTCGGGCCAGTAGCGCTTGCGCTGGAAGGCGTAGGTGGGCAGTCCGACCCGGCGTCCGCCGCGGTCTCGGAGCACCACGTCCCAGTCGACGTCGACGCCGTGGACGAAGGCCTCCGACAGCGCCCGCAGCCAGCGGTCCTCGCCGCCCTCGCCGCGGCGCAGGGTGCCCAGCACGGCGGCGCGGGCGCCCGCGTCCTCCACGGTCTCCGACAGCGCGGCGGCCATCACCGGGTGCGGGCTCATCTCGATGAACAGCGAGCGGCCCTCGCCCAGCAGCACCCGGGTCGTGGCCTCGAACAGCACCTCGCGGCGCATGTTCTCGTACCAGTAGTCGGTGTCCAGCGGCACCGACTCCAGCCGGCCGCCCAGCACCGTGGAGTAGAACGGCACCCGGGGCTCGCGGGGGGCGACCGGGCGCAGCAGCTCCAGCAGCCGCTCGCGCATGACCTCGGCCTCCCGGGAGTGCGAGGCGAACGCGCGGGGGATGGTCTTCGCCCGGATGCCGCGCTCCTCGCAGACCGCCAGCAGTTCCTCCAGCGCGGCGGCCTGTCCGGAGATCGCCGTCGAGTACGGGCTGTTGACGGCGCCGACCGACAGCCGCTCGTCCCAGGGCTCGATCAGTTCGGCCGCCTGCGCCCTCGGCAGGGCCACGGCGACCATTCCGCCGCGTCCGTCGAGCAGTTCGATGGCCAGCCGGCTGCGCAGGGCGACCACCCGGGCGCCGTCCTCGATGGACAGCGCGCCGGAGACGACGGCGGCGGCGATCTCACCCTGGGAGTTGCCCACCACCGCGGCGGGCATGACGCCCACAGAACGCCACATCTCCGCCAGCGAGACCATCACCGCCCACAGCACCGGCTGGAGCACGTCGACCTGGTCGAGCCACTTGGTGCCCTCGTCGCCCACCGACTTCAGGACGTCCACCAGCGACCAGTCGACGAAGGCCCGCAGCGCGGTGTCGCACTCCTGGATACGCGCGCGGAAGACCTCGGAGGACTCCAGCAGTTCGACCGCCATGCCGACCCACTGCGATCCCTGGCCGGGGAAGACGAAGACCACGCCGCCGCGGCCCGCGTCCCCGGTGCGGGTGACCGTGCCGGCTCCCGAGCCGCCGGCGGCCACCGCGGCCAGTCCGGCGGTGAGTTCGTCGGATCCCTCGGCCAGCAGCACCGCGCGGTGCTCCAGCGTCGCCCGGGTCTCCACCAGCGACCTGGCGATGTCCGCCGGTTCCTGCTCCGGCGCTTCCCGTACCGCCGACAGCAGGCGGGCCGCCTGCTCCGCCAGCGCCTCGTCGTTCTTTGCCGACAGCACGAACGGCCGCTTTCCGCCGCGTACCGCCTCCGGCCGAGGCGCGGGCAGGACGGTCTGCTCCGGGGCCTCCTCCAGGATGACGTGGGCGTTGGTGCCGCTCACGCCGAACGAGGAGACCGCGGACCGGCGCGGCCGGCCGGTGGCGGGCCACGGCCGGGCCTCGGTGAGCAGTTCGACCGCACCGGCCGACCAGTCGACCTCGGGGTTGGGCGCGTCCACGTGCAGGGTCTTGGGCAGCACTCCGTGGCGCATCGCCATGACCATCTTGATCACGCCGCCGGCGCCGGCCGCCGCCTGGGCGTGCCCGAGGTTCGACTTGAGCGAGCCG
Organism: uncultured Actinomycetota bacterium; assembly: GCA_963737305.1. GTDB lineage: Bacteria > Actinomycetota > Actinomycetes > Streptomycetales > Streptomycetaceae > Streptantibioticus_C. Next base: position 768,467 of record CAVTRX010000001.1, read on the forward strand.
AGCCACAACGGCTGGTCGGCGGGGCGGTCCTGGCCGTAGGTGGCGAGCACCGCCTGGGCCTCGATCGGGTCGCCGAGCTTGGTGCCGGTGGCGTGTGCCTCGACCACGTCGATGTCGGAGGTGGTGAGACGGGCGTTGGCCAGCGCCTGCCGGATCACCCGTTCCTGGGAGGGGCCGTTGGGGGCGGTCAGGCCGTTGGAGGCGCCGTCCTGGTTGACGGCGGTGCCGCGGACCACGGCGAGCACGGGGTGCCCGTTGCGCCGGGCGTCCGACAGCCGCTCGACGGCCAGCACGCCGATGCCCTCGGACCAGCTGGTCCCGTCGGCCGCGGCGGCGAAGGACTTGGCCCGACCGTCCGGGGCCAGTCCGCGCTGCTGGCTGAAGTCGACGAAGACGGCCGGCGTGGACAGGACGGTCACACCGCCGGCCAGCGCCAGGTCGCACTCCCCGCTGCGCAGGGCCTGCGCGGCGAGGTGCAGCGCCACCAGCGAGGAGGAGCAGGCGGTGTCCACGGTCATCGCCGGGCCTTCGAGCCCGAAGGTGTAGGAGACCCGGCCGGCCAGCACGCTGCCGGAGGTGCCGGTGGTCAGGAACGCCTCGACGCCCTCCGGCAGGGTCGTCATGGTTCCGGCGTAGTCGTGGTACATCAGACCGGCGAAGACGCCGGTGCGGGTACCGCGCAGGGACAGCGGGTCGATCCCGGCGCGCTCGAACGCCTCCCAGGACCCTTCGAGCATCATCCGCTGCTGGGGGTCCATCGCCAGCGCCTCACGCGGCGAGATCCCGAACGGCTCCGGGTCGAAGGTGTCCGCGTCGTGGACGAAACCGCCCGAGCTCACGTACGACTTGCCGCTCTTGCCCTGCTCCGGGTCGAAGAGCGCCTCGGTCGGCCAGCCGCGGTTGTCCGGGAACGGCGAGATGGCGTCGGTGCCGGTGGCCACCAGCCGCCACAGCGCCTCGGGGCTGTCGGCGCCGCCGGGGAAGCGGCAGCTCATGCCCACGATGGCGATGGGTTCGTCCGCGTCCGCGGTGCCCTGCGCGGTGACCGGGCGCGCGGTGGACAGGCCCAGCACCTTGGGGCGCAGGTGGGCGGCGAGGGCCGTGGAGGAGGGGTGGTCGAAGACGAGGGTGGCCGACAGGCGCAGCCCGGTCAGCGCGGTGAGGTGGTTGCGCAGTTCGACCGCGGTGAGCGAGTCGAAGCCGAGTTCGGCGAAGGAGCGCCGGGCCTCGATCAGTTCCGCGGAGGGGTGACCGAGTACGACCGCTGCGGCGGCCCTGACCAGGTCGGTCAGCTCCCGCAGTTGCTCCGGCTCGTCGAGTTCGGACAGCCGCGCGGCCAGCTCCGACCGGTCGGTGGCCGTCCGGCCGGCGGCAGCGGCCCTGCGGGCCCGGGTGCGGGAGGGGTCGCGCAGCAGCGGGTGTGCCGCGTCGCCCTGAGCGCGGATGGCGGCCAGGTCCAGCCGGAGCGCCACCAGGTGGGGGCTGCCGGCTGCCAGGGCGGCGTCGAAGAGGGCGAGTCCCTCCTCGGTGGTCAGGGCGTCGCCGGCGCGGGTGATGCGGGCCCGGTCGTTCTCGCCGAGGTGCGCGGTGATCCCGCTCGCCTCGGCCCACAGGCCCCAGGCGACGGATACGGCGGGCTGTCCGAGGGCGGTCCTGTGCTGGGCGAGGCCGTCGAGGAAGGCGTTGGCGGCGGCGTAGTTGCCCTGTCCCGCGGTGCCGAAGGTCGCCGAGGCCGAGGAGAACAGCGCGAACAGGGCGAGGTCGCCGCCCGCGGTCAGCTCGTGCAGGTTCACCGCGGCGGCGGCCTTCGGCGCCAGCACGGTTTCCAGCTGTTCCGGTGTCAGGGACTCGATGGTGGCGTCGGCGACGACGCCCGCCGCGTGCACGACACCGGTGAGCGGGTGCTCGGCCGGGATGGCGGCCAGGACGGCGGCCAGCGCCTCCCGGTCGGCCGCGTCGCAGGCGACCACCTCGGCCTCGGCGCCCAGCGAGGTCAGCTCCGCCAGCAGCGCGCCGGCTCCGGGCGCGTCCGCTCCGCGGCGGCTGAGCAGGGTCAGATGCCGCACGCCGTGCTCGGCGGCCAGGTGCCTGGCGAGGATGCCGCCCAGCACTCCGGTGCCGCCGGTGATCACTACGGTGCCGGCCGGGTCGAGCGTCCTGGCCGCGGGCTGTCCCGCGGTGGTGGCGCGCACCAGCCGGGGCACCAGGATCCGGCCCGCGCGCAGCGCCGCCTGGGGTTCACCGGCCGCGAGGACGGCGGCGAGCCGGTCGGGCCGCTCCTCGGCGGTGTCGCTGTCCAGCAGGACGAACTGGTCGGGGTGTTCCGACTGGGCGGCGCGCACCATGCCCCAGACCGCGGCGGCGGCCGGGTCGACGGCGGTGTCCCCCGCGGGCACCGCTCCTCGGGTGCGGACCACCAGGCGGGCGTCGGCGGGATGCTCGGCGGCGAGCCATGCGCGCAGTGCGGCAAGCGTGTCGCGCAGCGCCGTGCGGCCGGCCTCGGCCAGGTCGCCGGCGGCGGGCGCGATCGTGAACGACTCGGCGCCGGCCGGACCGCCGCTCGCCTCCGGCAGGGCGACCGGGGTCCAGTTGACCTGGAAGAGGGTGTCGCGCAGGGCGGCGGTGGGCAGTTGGCCGGAGGTCGTCGGGCGCAGCACCAACTGGTCGACGGAGGCCACGGGTTCGCCCGAGCCGTCGGCGACGGTCAGCGAGATCGCGTCGGCACCGGCCGGCGCCAGCCGCACCCGCAGCGCGGTGGCGCCCACCGCGTGCAGAGTGACGCCGGACCAGGCGAACGGCAGCCGGATCCCGTCGGCCTGCGGCAGCAGTCCGGAGACGCCGACGGCGTGCAGTGCGGCGTCCAGCAGGGCGGGGTGCAGGCCGAAGCCGGCGGCGTCTGCGTGGGCGAGCTCGGGCAGTTCGACCTCGGCGTACACCGCGTCGGCCGCGCGCCACACCGCCCGCAGTCCGCGGAAGCCCGGGCCGTAGACCAGTCCGGCCGCGGCGGCTCCGTCGTACCAGCCGTCGACGGACAGCGGCTCGGCGTCCGCCGGGGGCCACTGGGTCAGGGTTTCTGAGGCGGCCGGGCCGCCTTCCGCGACGGTGCCTTCGGCGTGCCAGGTCCACGCGTCGCTCTCGCCGTCCGGCCGGGAGTACACGCTGACCGGCCGGGTGCCTTCCGGCGCCGGGGGGCCGACCCGGATCTGGAGTTGGACGCCGCCGTGCTCCGGCAGGACGAGGGGGGTGCGCAGGGTCAGCTCGTCCAGCCGGGGGCAGCCCACCTGTTCGCCGGCCCGCAGGGCGAGCTCGACCAGGGCGGTGCCGGGCAGCAGTGTGCTGCCCAGGACGACGTGTTCGGCGAGCCAGGGGTGGGTCTGGGTGGAGAGCCGGCCGGTGAGCAGGGCGCCGTCGCCGGCGGCGAGCGAGACCGCGGCGCCCAGCAGCGGGTGGTCGGCGCTGCCCAGCCCTGCCGCGGCGACGTTGGTGGCGCCGACACCCGCCGGCCAGTAGCGCTGGCGCTGGAAGGGGTAGGTCGGCAGTTCGACGCGCTTGCCTCCCCAGCCCGCGTACACCGCGGACCAGTCGGGCTCGATTCCGGCGGTGTGGACCATGGCGAGCGCGCGCAGCAGTTGCCCGGTCTCGCCACGGCCGGAGCGCAGGGTCGCTGCCAGGCAGGAGTCGGTGTCCTCGGGCAGGCAGTGCCCGGCCATGGCGGTGAGCACGCCGTCGGGGCCGAGTTCGAGGAAGGTGCCCACCCCTTCGGCGCGCAGGGTGCGCACCCCGTCGGCGAAGCGGACCGCCTCGCGGACGTGCCGCACCCAGTAGCCGGGGGTGCGGATCTCCTCGGGGTCGGCGAGTTGTCCCGAGATGTCGGAGACGATCGGCAGGTGCGGCGCCTCGAAGGCCAGCCCGCCGACGACGGCGGCGAACTCCTCCAGCATCGCGTCCATGCGCGGCGAGTGGAAGGCGTGCGAGACGGTGAGCCGCTTGACCTTGCGGCCCGACTCCCGCCAGGCGGCCTCCAGTTCGGCGATCGCGTCCTCGTCGCCGGAGAGCACCACCGAGGTGGGGCCGTTGACCGCCGCGACACTCACCGACGCCTCTCGTCCGGCGATCGCTTGGGCGGCGTCCTCCTCGGTGGTCTCCACCGCGAGCATCGCGCCGCCGGACGGCAGCGCCTGCATCAGCTTTCCGCGGGCGGCCACCAGCGTGCAGGCGTCGCCCAGTGACAGCACCCCGGCGACGTGGGCGGCGGCCACCTCACCGATCGAGTGACCGAGCAGGAAGTCCGGGCGTACCCCCCACGACTCCAGCAGCCGGAAGAGCGAGACCTCCAGGGTGAACAGCGCGGCCTGGGCGTACTCGGTGCGGTCGAGCGATTCCTGCTCGCCGAACATCACGTCGCGCAGCGGCCGGTCCAGGGCGGTGTCCAGCAGGGCGCACGCCTCGTCCAGCGCCTGGGCGAACGCCGGGAACGCCTCGTACAGCTCCTTGCCCATGCCGGCGCGTTGGGCGCCCTGCCCGGTGAACAGGAACGCGGTCAGCTCGCCGGTCTCGGTGCCGCGCACCAGGTGGGCGGCGGCGTCTCCGGCCGCCAGCGTCTCCAGGCCGGCCAGGAACTCCTCGCGGTCGGCGGCGAGCACCACCGCGCGGTGGTCGAAGGAGGCCCGGCCGGTCGCCAGCGACCGGCCGAGGTCGAGCACGTCGAGGCGCGGGTCGGCCCGCACGAAGGAGGCGAGGCGTTCCGCCTGGTCGCGCAGGGCGTCCGGGGTCCTGGCGGAGACCGGCAGCGGCACCACGGGCGGGGCGGCCGACGGTGTCGGCGCCTCCTGGGGCTCGGCGGCCGGGGCCTCCTCGATGATCAGGTGGGCGTTGGTGCCGCTGATGCCGAAGGAGGACACCCCGATGCGGCGAGGTCCGTCCGAGCGCGGCCATGGCCGGGACTCGGTCAGCAGCTCCACGGTGCCGGACGACCAGTCCACGTGCGGCGACGGCTCGTCCGCGTGCAGGGTGCGCGGCAGGGTGCGGTGGAGCAGCGACAGGACGGCCTTGATGACGCCGGAGGCGCCGGCGGCGGCCTGGGTGTGGCCGATGTTGGACTTCAGCGAGCCCAGCCACAGCGGCCGCTCCGCGGGGCGGTCCTGGCCGTAGGTGGCGATCAGCGCCTGGGCCTCGATCGGGTCGCCGAGCGTGGTGCCGGTGCCGTGCGCCTCGACGGCGTCGATCTGCTCGGGGGACAGCCGCGCGTTGGCCAGCGCCTGGCGGATCACCCGTTCCTGCGACGGGCCGTTGGGCGCGGTCAGCCCGTTGGACCCGCCGTCCTGGTTGACGGCGCTGCCGCGCACCAGCGCGAGGATCGGGTAGCCGTTGCGTTCGGCGTGCGACTGGGTGGTGACCAGGAGCATCGCGGCGCCCTCGGCCATGCCCATGCCGTCGGCCGACGCGGAGAACGCCTTGCACCGCCCGTCGGAGGACAGTCCGCGCTGCCGGTCGAACTCGTAGAACCCGATGGCGTGCGGCATCACGGTGACGCCGCCGACCAGCGCCATGGTGCAGTCGCCGTTGCGCAGCGCCTGGCCGGCCAGGTGCAGGGCGGTCAGCGAGGAGGAGCAGGCGGAGTCCACCGTGACGGCGGGCCCCTCAAGGCCGAGGGTGTAGGCGATCCGGCCGGAGACGACGGAGGTAGCGCCGCCGGTCAGCAGATAGCCCTCGGAGCCGCTGTTGGTGGCGCTGGCCTGCATGGCGGCGTCGTAGCCCTGGCCGTTGGCGCCGACGAAGGTGCCGGTCCGGGAACCGCGCAGGGTCCTGGGGTGGATCCCGGCCCGCTCCACCGCCTCCCAGGCGGTCTCCAGCGCCAGCCGCTGCTGGGGGTCCATGGCCAGCGCCTCGCGGGGGTTGATCCCGAAGAAGCCGGGGTCGAACCACGCCGCGTCGTGCAGGAAGCCACCCCTGGCCGAGGAGGCACGGCCCTCCTCGGCGCCGCTGGGCAACTCCGCGCTCCAGCCGCGGTCGGACGGGAACGAGGTGATCGCGTCGCCCCCGTCCGCCAGCAACTGCCACAGGTCGTCGGGGCTGTGGACGCCACCGGGCAGGTGGCAGGCCATCGACACGATGGCGATCGGCTCCACCTCGCCCGACTCGGCGTCGCGCAGGCGCTGCCGGGTCTGGTGCAGCTCGGCGATGACCCTGCCGAGATAGTCCCGGAGCTTTGCCTCGTCAGCCATCAGTTGACTCCCAGGTCGCGGTCCACAAGGTCGAACAACTCGTCGTTGGTGGCTGACCCGAGCTGGGTGAGCAGGTCACCCGTCCTGCCTTGGTCCGCGCCGGAGGTTCCCTTGCGCTGCTTGGTCAGCAGCGCTTCGAGCCGCATCATGACCCGCACCTTGGCGATGTCGTCGTCGGCGAAGGTGGCCAGGGCGGCGTCCAGCCGGTCCAGCGCCGCCATGGTGGGCAGCGTCGTCCCGGCGGACTCCGGCTCGATCCGCGCGAGCAGATGGCCGACCAGGGCGCCGGGCGTCGGCTGGTCGAAGACCAGGGTCGCCGGCAGCTTGAGTCCGGTCGCCGCGCTGAGCCGGTTGCGCAGTTCGACGGCGGTCAGCGAGTCGAACCCGAAGCCGCGGAACGGCTTGTCCACGGTGATCGTCTTCGTGTCGCCGTGGCCGAGCACCGCGGCGGCATGGCTCCTGACCAGTTCGAGCAGGGCGCGTTCGCGCTCCGGCTCGGACAGTCCGGCGAGCCGCTGCCGTAGCTCGGGCGAGGTGCCCGGCGCGCCGGCCGCGTCGCCCGGCTCGGCTCGGGCCAGCAGTTCCCGCGCCTCGGGCAGTTCGCCGATGAGCGGGCTGGGGCGCATCGAGGTGAACGCCGGGACGAACTGCTCCCAGTCGACCTCGGCCGCGGCGACGAAGGTGTCGTCGTGGTCGAGGGCCTGCTGGAGGGCGAGCATCGCGGGTTGCGGGGTGATGAGCGGGACACCGCGCCGCAGCATCGGCTCGACCTCGGCGAGCGGCACCATGCCGCCGCCGTCCCACGGTCCCCAGGCCACGGACAGCACGTTGACCCCTTCGGACCTGCGCCGCTGGGCGAGGGCGTCCAGGTAGGCGTTGCCTGCGGCGTAGGCGCCGTGCCGGCCGACGCCCCACACGCCCGCGATCGAGGAGAAGTGGACGACGGCGTCCAGCTCCTTGGCGTCCAGCAGTTCGTCCAGGTGCTTGGCCCCGGTCACCTTGGCGGCGGTGGCGTGCGCCAGTTCCGCGGTGTCGGTGTCCTCCAGCCTGGTGAGGATGCCGGTCCCGGCGGTGTGCATCACCGCGCGGACCACGGTGCCCTCGGCCTCAAGACCGGCGAGCAGTCGCTGCACCTCGCCCCGGTCGGTCAGATCGCACTCGGCGATGGTGACCTTCGCGCCGAGCCCGGTCAGCTCGTCGGCCAGGTCGTCCGCGTACGGGGCGAGCCTGGCGCGCCTGCTGACCAGGATGAGGTGCTCGGCGCCGTTCCTGGCCAGCCACCGCGACACATGGCCGCCGATGGCTCCGGTGCCGCCGGTGACCAGGACCGCGCCGGAGGGCCGCCAGGTCCGCGGCGCCGGGGTGTCCCCGGTGGCGGCCCGCACCAGCCGCCGGCCGAACATCCCGGAGGGCCGGACGGCGAGTTGGTCCTCGTCGTCGCCGCGGGCGAGCGCGTCGGCCAGCGCGTCGGCCGACGCGTCCGCGGCGGTGGCCGGCAGGTCGATCAGTCCGCCCCACTGCCTGGGGTGTTCCAGGGCCGCGACCCGGCCCATGCCCCACACCTGCGCCTGGAGCGGGTTGGCCACCTGTTCGGTGTCCGCCACCGCGACCGCGCCGCTCGTCACGCACCACAGCGGCGCGCCGGGGTCGGTCTCCACCACCGCGTGCAGCAGTGCCAGGGTGCCGGCCAGTCCGGCGGCGAGCGTGGGGTGCCCCGGGTGGGCGCTCTCGTCGAGTGCCAGCAGGGACAGGATGCCGGTGGCGGGCGTGCCGGCCTCCTTCAGCTCCGTCAACCGCGCGGCGAACTCGCCGGCGTCGGCGGTGCCGGGGTCGACCGTCAGCAGTTCGACCTCCGCGAGGTGGTCGCGCAGCGCGCCGACGCAGGAGCGGGCCAGGTCGCCGTCGGCATGGGCGGCGGGCACCACGAGCAGCCAGCGCCCGGACAGCACCGGTGACTGCGGCCGGCCGACCGCGTCCCAGCGCACCCGGTAGCGCCACTGGTCGACGGCCGAGCGGTCGCGTACCCCGCGGTGCCAGTCGGACAGCGCGGGCAGCATCTGTTCGAGGGACGCCGCCTGGGCGCTGTCGAACCGCAGCGTCTCCGCGAGGGTGTGGGTGTCGCCCTCGTCGACCGCCGTCCAGAACTTCTGCTGGGCGGGGGTCTGCGGCATGGCGGCGGTCCGGGTGGCGGACGGCGCCGCGAACGCCTCGGGTGCCCGCGGGGCCCAGAAGCGGGTGCGCTGGAAGGCATAGGTGGGCAGGGCGACCTGCTGGGCGCCGGTTCCCTCGAAGATTCCGGACCACTCCGGTTCCGCGCCGCGCACGTAGGCCTCGGCCACGCTCATCAGCATGCGGCGCCGTCCGGCGTCGTCCCGGCGGACGGATCCGATGACCTGGGCGGACGACAGCGCGCTGCCGCGTGCCTCGATGGTCTCCTGGATCGCGGTGGTCAGCACCGGGTGCGGGCTGGACTCGATGAACAGCCGGTGGCCGTCGCGCAGCAGCGCTTCTGTGGCGTCCTGGAAGCGGACCGTGCGGCGCAGGTTGGTGAACCAGTAGCCGGCGTCCATCGTGGTGGTGTCCAGCAGGTCACCGGTCACCGTGGAGTAGAGCGGCACCTCGGCCGGCTGCGGCGTCACGCCCGCCAGCGCTTCGGCGAGCCGGCCCTCGATCGCGTCGACCTGGCTGGAGTGCGAGCCGTAGTCGACCGGGATCCGCTTGGCCCGTACGCCCTCGGCGACCAGGGTCTCCAGCAGTTCCTCCAGCGGGGCCGCGGCGCCGGAGACCACGACCGACTCCGGGCCGTTGACCGCGGCGACGGCCAGCTGGTCGCCGTAGGGGGCGATCCGCTCCTGGACCTGCGCGGCCGGCAGCGGCACGGAGACCATGCCTCCGTGTCCTGACAGCTCCACGATGGCCTGGCTGCGCAACGCGACGATCTTGGCCGCGTCCTTCATGGACAGCGCGCCCGCCACCACCGCGGCGGCGAGTTCACCCTGCGAGTGTCCGACCACCGCGGACGGCTCGATGCCGTAGCTGCGCCAGGTGGCGGCGAGCGAGACCATCACGGCGAACAGCAGGGGCTGCACGACGTCGACCCGCTCGAAGTCGGGCGCGCCGGGCGCCCCCTTCAGCACGTCCAGGAGGGAGAAGTCCAGGTGCGCGCCGAGGGTGTGGGAGCACAGGGCGAACTGCTGCCGGAAGACCGCGGAGGTCTGCACGAGTTCGAGTGCCATGCCCGGCCACTGCGAGCCCTGGCCGGGGAAGACGAACACCACCTTGCCCGCGTTGCCGCTGCCGGTGGCCACGTTCGCGGCCGGCAGCCCCTGGGCCAGTGCCTCCAGTCCGCCCAGCAGCGCGTCCCGGTCGCCGTCGAGCACCACCGCGCGGTGGTCGAGCCGGGAGCGGGTGGTCACCAACGAGTAGCCGATGTCGGTGAGTTCGGCCTCCGGCCGGGCGCTGAGGTGGCGGTGCAGTTCCAGCGCCTGGGCGCGCAGGGTCTGTTCGGTCCTGGCGGTCAGCACCCACGGCACCAGCTGCGGTGTGGTGCGGGCCGGCTCCTCCGGCTCCTCCTGCGGTTCCGGGGCCTGCTCCAGGATGATGTGCGCGTTGGTGCCGCTCATCCCGAACGAGGAGACGCCGGCCCGGCGGGAGCGCCCGCTGCTCGGCCACTCGCGCGCGTCGGTCAGCAGCGCCACCTCACCGGCCGACCAGTCCACGTGCGGCGAGGGCTCGTCGACGTGCAGGGTCTTGGGCAGTACGCCGTTGCGCAGCGCCATCACCATCTTGATGACGCCGGCCGCGCCGGACGCCGCCTGGGTGTGGCCGATGTTGGACTTGAGGGATCCCAGCCACAGCGGCGCGGCGGCGTCGCGCTCCTTGCCGTAGGTGGCCAGCAGGGCCTGGGCCTCGATCGGGTCGCCGAGCGTGGTGCCGGTGCCGTGGCCCTCGACCGCGTCCACCTCGGAGGGCGCGAGCCGGGCGCTGGCGAGCGCTTGGCGGATCACCCGTTCCTGCGACGGGCCGTTGGGCGCGGTCAGCCCCTGCGAGGCGCCGTCCTGGTTGATGGCCGAGCCGCGGACCACGGCGAGGACCTCGTGGCCGTTGCGCTGGGCGTCCGACAGCCGCTCGACGAGCAGGACGGCGACGCCCTCACCCCAGCTGGTGCCGTCCGCCGCGGCGGCGAAGGACTTGCAACGGCCGTCCGAGGCGAGGCCGTTCTGCTGGTGGAAGTCGGCGAACACCGCGGGTGAGGGGATCACCGTCACGCCGCCGGCGATCGCCAGCGAGCACTCGCCGCCGCGCAGCGCCTGGGTCGCCAGGTGCAGGGCCACCAGCGAGGAGGAGCAGGCGGTGTCGACGGTGACGGCCGGTCCCTCCAGGCCGAGCGAGTACGCCACCCGGCCGGAGATGACGCTGTTGGCGCTGCCGGTCAGCGCGTGGCTGAGCGAGTCGGCGGGCAGCTCGACGGCGGCGCCGTAGGCGGAGTTGGAGGCGCCGATGAAGACGCCGATCTGGCTGCCCCGGACCGAGGTCGGGGGCACGCCGTGCCGCTCCAGCACCTCCCAGCAGGCTTCGAGCAGCACCCGCTGCTGCGGGTCCATCGCCAGTGCCTCGCGCGGGGAGATGCCGAAGAACTCGGCGTCGAAGCAGGTCGCGTCGTAGACGAAGCCGCCTTCCCGCACGTACGAGACGCCCGAGCCCTCCGGGTCCCAGCCCCGGTCGGTCGGGAACGCGGTGATGCCGTCGGTGCCGGAGGACACCAGGGACCACAGGTCCTCCGGGGTGCGTACCCCGCCGGGCAGCCGGCAGGTCATTCCGACGATCGCGATCGGGTCGTCGGTCGCGACGACCTCGGACCGTACGGCCTGTTCTGTGGTCTCGCCCACCAACTGCTCGACCAGGCGCCTGCTGAGCGCCTCCGCGGTCGGGTAGTCGAACAGCAGCCCGGCGGACAGCCGCAGGCCGGTGGCGGCGGCCAGCCGCTCCCTGACCTCGATGGCGGTCAGCGAGTCGATGCCGAAGTCCTTGAGCGGCCGCTCCGGGTCGATCGCGTCCTGCGTGCGGTAGCCGAGCACCGCGGCGACTTCTCCGCGCACCAGGTCCAGCAGGGCCACCGAGCGCCGGCGCTCGGGCATCGCGGTGAGTTGTGCGGCCCAGTCGGCGCGGATCCGGCTGCTCTCGGTGTCCACCTCGTTCGTGGCGTCCAGTTCCGCCGCGGCCTCGGGGATCTCGTGCAGCAGCGGGGAGCGCCGGGCCGAGCAGAAGACCGGGGCGAAGCGTCCCCAGTTGACGTCGGAGACGGTCAGGCAGGTCTCCCGGGCGTCGATCGCCTGTCCCAGCGCGGTGATCGCCAGTTCGGGGGCCATCGGGCCCAGGCCGAACTGGGCCAGGTGCTGCTGGAGTTCGCCGTCGGCCGCCATGCCGCCGCCGCCCCACGGACCCCAGGCCACCGAGGTGGCGGCGAGTCCGCCGGCCCGGCGCCGCTCGGCGAGGGCGTCCAGGTAGGCGTTGGCCGCGGAGTAGCCGGCCGCGCCGCCGTCGCCCCAGATCCCGGCGATGGAGGAGAACATCACGAACGCGTCCAGCGGGGTGTCCGCCAGCAGTTCGTCGAGGTTGCGGGCGCCGTGCACCTTGGTGCGCACGACCTCTTCGAGTTCGGAGACGCTGGTCTCCGAGGGCGCGCCGGCCATCGCCACACCGGCGGCGTGCACGACGGCGGTGACCGGGTGCGCGGCCAGCAGCTCGGCCAGCGCGTCGCGGTCGGCCACGTCGCAGGCGACGACGGTGACCCGGGCGCCGCGTGCTTCGAGCGCGGAGACCAGTTCGGCGGCGCCGGGCGCCTCGGGTCCGCGGCGGCTGGTCAGGACGAGTTCGCGGGCGCCGCGGTCGATGAGCCAGTTGGCGACGTGGGTGCCCAGCGCGCCGGTGCCGCCGGTGATCAGTACGGTGCCCGACGGGCGCCAGGTGTGGGCGGCCTCGTTGGTGAGCGGGGCGCGCACCAGCCGGCGGGCGACGGCGCCGGAGGCGCGCAGCGCCAACTGGTCCTCGCCGTCCCCGGCGGTGACCACCGCGGCCAGCAGGGCGCCGGTCCGGTCGTCCACCGTCTCGGGCAGGTCCACCAGGCCGCCCCAGCGTCCCGGGTACTCCAGGGCCGCGACTCGGCCGAATCCCCAGACCTGGGCCTGGTCGGGACGTACCCGGGTGTCGTCGCGGCCGGCCACGACCGCGCCCTGCGTGGCGCACCACAGCGGGGCGTCGATGTCCGCGTCGCCCAGGGCCTGGGCGAGCAGCAGGCTCAGTGACAGCCCGGTGGAGACGGACGGGTACTCCGGGTGGAGCTCCTCCGCCAGCGCCAGCAGGGACAGCACGCCGTTGAAGCCGCCGGTCTCGGCGGCCTTCTCGAACAGGTCGCCGGCGATGGTCCAGCGGTCGGTCTCGGCGGGATCGACGGCGAACTCCACCACCTCGGCCCCGTGGGCGCCCAGTCCGCGGGCGGCGCCGTCGGCCGCCTCCCGGGCGCTCCCGTCGGCCGGGACCACGAGCAGCCAGTTGCCGAGCGGCTCGTCCGGGGTGCCGGCGGCCACCGGCTTCCAGGTCACCCGGTAGCGCCAGCCGTCGACGGTGGTGTGCTCCTGGCGGCCCTTGCGCCAGGCGGACAGCGCGGGCAGCAGGCCGTCCAGGCCGCTGCCGGTCTCCAGGCCGAGGGTGTCGGCGAGGGCGGCGGCGTCCTGGGACTCCACCGCCGTCCAGAACTTCTCCTCTGCCTGGCTGTCGCCGGACGCGCCGCCGCTCCTGGTGCCGCCGGCGTCGACCAGCCAGTACGGCTCACGCTGGAAGGCGTAGGTGGGCAGGCCGACCGGCTTGCCGCCCCAGGTGCCGTACACCGACTGCCAGTCGATCCGCCGGCCGGCCGTGTGCACCCGGGCCAGCGTCTCCAGCAGGGCCTTCGGTTCCGAGCGGTCGCCGCGCAGCGAGGGGACCGCGGTCACCTTCTTCTCGCCGGCGCAGCCCTTGGCCAGGGCGGTCAGTTCGCCGCCCGGGCCGAGCTCGACGAAGGTGTTCACGCCCTGGCGCACCAAGGTGGTGACGCCGTCGGCGAAGCGGACGGCCTCCCGAACGTGCCGTACCCAGTAGCCGGGGGTCTGGATGAGTTCGAAGTCGGCGGGTTCGCCGGTGACGTTGGAGATGACCGGCAGCTGCGGCGGGTGGAAGGAGAGTCCCTCGGCGACCGCGGCGAAGTCCGCCAGCATGGCTTCCATGCGCGGCGAGTGGAAGGCGTGCGAGACGGTGAGCCGCTTGACCTTGCGGCCCTTGCCGCGCCACTCGGCCTCCAGTTCGGCGATGGCGTCCTCGTCGCCGGAGACCACCACCGAGGTCGGCCCGTTCACCGCGGCGACGCTGACCTGGCCGTCGCGGCCGGACAGCGCGCCCAGCGCCTCGGACTCGGTCGCCTCGACCGCCAGCATCGCGCCGCCGGACGGCAGCGCCTGCATCAGCCTTCCGCGGGCGGCCACCAGGGTGCAGGCGTCCTCCAGGGACAGCACACCCGCCACGTGGGCGGCGGACAGCTCGCCGATCGAGTGGCCGAGCAGGAAGTCCGGGGTGACACCCCACGACTCCCACAACCGGAACAGCGCCACTTCGAGGGCGAACAGCCCGGCCTGGGTGTAGACCGTCCGGTTCAGCTCCTGGGCGGCGGAATCGTCGAACAGCACGTCCTTGAGGGGGCGTTCCAGTGCGAAGCGCGCGCACACCGCGTCCAGCGCCTCGGCGAACACCGGGTAGGCGTCGTACAGTTCGCGGCCCATCCCGGCACGCTGCGCGCCCTGTCCGGAGAACAGGAACGCCAGCCCGCCCTCGGTGGACTCGCCGCGCACCACGTCCGCGCCGGTGCGTCCGGCGGCCAGCTCGCGCAGCCCGTGCGCCAGGCCGTCGCGGTCACCGGCGAGCACGACCCCGCGGTGTTCCAGCGCGGCCCGGGTGGTCGCCAGCGACCGCCCGGTGTCCAGCAGTTCCGGCGCGCCGTCGGCCTCCACGAAGGACAGCAGCCGCTGGGCCTGTCCGCGCAGCGCCTCCGGTGTCCTGGCGGAGACCAGGAAGGGCAGCAGGTCGGTCTCGACGTGGCCGTGGGCGGAGGGGGCGGCGATGGCGGCGGCCATCTCGTCCTCCACCGGCTCCGGTGCCTGTTCCAGGACGACGTGGGCGTTGGTGCCGCTCATGCCGAACGAGGAGACGCCGGCCCGGCGCGGGTGGCCGGTGCTCGGCCACTGCCGTGCCTCGGTCAGCAGTTCCACCTCGCCGGCCGACCAGTCGATGTGCGGTGACGGCTCGTCGACGTGCAGGGTCTTGGGCAGTACGCCGTTGCGCAGCGCCATCACCATCTTGATGACGCCGGCCACACCGGAGGCGGCCTGCGCGTGGCCGATGTTGGACTTGACCGAGCCGAGCCACAACGGCCGCTCCGCCTCGCGTCCCTGGCCGTAGGTGGCCAGCAGCGCCTGCGCCTCGATGGGGTCGCCCAGGGTGGTGCCGGTGCCGTGCGCCTCGACGGCGTCCACGTCGGACGGGGCGAGCCGGGCCGCGGCCAGCGCCTGGCGGATGACCAGTTCCTGGGAGGGGCCGTTGGGCGCGGTCAGGCCGTTGGAGGCGCCGTCGGAGTTGATCGCCGAGCCGCGCAGCACCGCGAGGACCGGGTGTCCGTTGCGCTGGGCGTCGGACAGCCGCTCCAGCAGCAGCATGCCGACACCCTCGCTCCAGCCGGTGCCGTCGGCGGTCGAGGCGAACGCCTTGCAGCGGCCGTCGGCGGCCAGTCCGCCCTGCCGGCCGAACTCACTGAACAGGGCGAGGCCGGCCATCACGGTCACGCCGCCGGCCAGGGCCATGCCGCACTCGCCGTGCCGCAGCGCCTGCGCCGCGAGGTGCAGGGCCACCAGCGAGGAGGAGCAGGCGGTGTCCGTGGTGATGGCCGGGCCCTTGAGCCCGAAGGTGTAGGCGGCGCGCCCGGACAGCACGCTGCCGGCGCTGCCGGTGAGCAGGTGCCCTTCGGCCTCCTCCGGCAGCTCCGCGGTCAGCGCGTAGTTCGACGTCCCGGCGCCGATGTAGACGCCGGTGTCGCTGCCGCGCATCGACAGCGGATCGATCCCGGCGCGCTCGAACGCCTCCCAGGAGGCTTCGAGGACGAGGCGCTGCTGGGGGTCCATGGTCAGCGCCTCGCGCGGGCTGATCTTGAACATCGCGGCGTCGAACTCGTCGCCACCGGTGACGAAGCCGCCCCGGATGCCGAGTTCGTCACCGCGCCTGGTGTCCCAGCCCCGGCCCTCGGGCAGCCCCGAGATCGCGTCGCGGCCCGACTCCACCAGCTCCCAGAGGTCCTCAGGGCTGCTGACGCCGCCGGGGAAGCGGCAGCTCATGCCGACGACCGCGATGGCGTCCGGCTCCCGCCCCTCGGCTTCGAGCAGCCGCTGCCTGGTCGCGGACAGGTCGGCCGTCACTCGCTTGAGGTACTGCAACAGCTTCTGTTCGTTGGCCATCCGACTCTGTCCTATTCATCGGTCACTGCACCCGGCGAGAGCGCGCTCACGAGACGCCCAGATCGTTGTCAATGAAGTCGAAGACGTCCTCGGCGGACGCGTCCTGGAGCTTGTCCGCCACCGCACCGTCCGGCGAACCGGTCAGCGCGGTCAGCTTGCGTACCAGTGCCTGGAGGCTGTCACCGAGCCGGACGCGGTCGACCGCGTCCTCGGAGACCGACTCCAGCCTGGCGGTGAGCCGTTCGACCTCGGCGGTGATGTCCTCGGTCGGCGCCGGCTCGTTGGTCGGCCCGGTCACGAGCTGCGAGATGAGGTTCGCGGCCAGCTCACCGGGGGTCGGGTAGTCGAAGACCGCCGTCGCCGGCAGCCGCAGACCGGTCGCGGCGCCCAGCCGGTTGCGCAGTTCGACCGCGGTGAGCGAGTCGAACCCGACCTCCCTGAACGGGCGGTCGGCACCGATGGCCTCCGCGGTGGCGTGGCCGAGCACGGTGGCGGCGTGGGTCCTGACCAGTTCCAGCAGGGTGCGGCGGCGCTCCGGCACGGGCAGCCTGGTGAGCTGCTCGGCCAGCGACACCGGTGCGGTGCGCACGGTCTCGGCGGCCCGGCGGCGCGGCGCGCGCACCAGGGCGCGGAACAGCGCCGGGACCGGCACCCCGTCGTCCGGCCGGCCACGCAGCGCGGCCGGGTCGAGGTTGACCGGCACCAGGTGCGCCCGGCCCAGGCCGACGGCTGCGTCGAACAGCTCCAGGCCCTGGGCGGTGCCGAGCGGACCGCCCGCGTGGGTGGCGCGGGCCAGCTCGGTGCCGGACAGATGCCCGGTCATGGCGCTGGCCTGCTGCCACAGTCCCCAGCCCAGCGACACCGCGGGCAGCCCCTGGTGCCTGCGGTGCTGCGCGAGGGCGTCCAGGAAGGAGTTGGCGGCCGCGTAGTTGGCCTGTCCCGGCGAGCCGAAGGTGGCCGAGGCCGAGGAGTACAGCACGAACATCGCCAGGTCCGCGTCCCGGGTCAGCTCGTGCAGGTTGAGCGCGGCGTCCACCTTCGGGCGGAACACCCCGTCCACCCGGTCCGGGCTCATGGAGTCCAGGACGCCGTCGTCGAGTGTTCCGGCGGCGTGCACGACGCCGGTCAGCGGGTGCTCGGCGGGCACCCGTGCCAGCAGCGCGGCCAGCGCGTCGCGGTCGGCCACGTCACAGGAGACCGCCTCCGCGTTGGCTCCCGACTCGCGCAGTTCCGCGACCAGTTCGGCGGCGCCGGGGGCGTCCGGGCCCTGCCTGCCGGCCAGCAGCAGATGGCGGATCCCGTGCTCGGCGACCAGGTGCCTGGCCAGCGCGCCGCCGAGTACTCCGGTGCCACCGGTGATCAACACCGTGCCGTCCGGGTCGAGGTCGGCGGGCACGGTCAGCACGTTCTTGCCGACGTGCTTGGCCTGGCTGATGAAGCGGAACGCGTCCACCGCCTGCCGCAGGTCCCAGGCGGTGATGGGGAGCATCCGCAGGGCGCCCTGGTCGAGCAGCGCCAGGATGTCGGCGAGCATCTCACCGAGCCGGTCGGGACCCGCCTCGCTCAGGTCGAACGCCCGGTAGGACAGGCCGGGGTACTCCTCGGCCATCGCCGCGGCGTCGCGGATGTCGGTCTTGCCCATCTCGACGAACCGGCCGCCTGGGGCGAGCAGTTCCATGGAGGCGTCGACGAACTCCCCGGTCAGCGAGTTGAGTACGACGTCGACCCCCCGACCGCCGGTGGTGCCCCGGAAGTGCTGCTCGAAGTCGAGCGTGCGGGAGGAGGCGATGTGCTCGTCGTCCAGTCCCCAGGAGCGCAGGACGTCTTCCTTGCCCGCGCTCGCCGTACCGAAGACCTCAAGGCCCAGGTGCCTGCCGATCTGCACGGCGGCCATGCCGACCCCGCCGGCCGCCGCGTGCACCAGCAGCGACTCCCCGGCCTTCGCTCCGGCCAGGTCGACGACCCCGTACCAGGCGGTGAGGAAGACGGTCGCCAGCGAGGCGGCCTCCGCGAAGGTCCACTCGGGACGCATCCGTACCAGGGCACGGCGTTCGGCCACCGTCACCGGGGCGAAGCAGCCGGCGAGCAGTCCGAAGACCCGGTCGCCGACGGTCAGGTCGGTGACCGCGGAGCCGACTTCGAGCACGACGCCCGCGCCCTCGGTGCCCAT
The DNA here is from genome assembly GCA_963737305.1 of uncultured Actinomycetota bacterium. GTDB lineage: Bacteria > Actinomycetota > Actinomycetes > Streptomycetales > Streptomycetaceae > Streptantibioticus_C. The sequence continues at coordinate 786,394 of CAVTRX010000001.1, forward strand.
CACCGTCTGGTCCGGCACGATGCCCAACGCGATCGCCACGTCACGGAAGTTGACGCCTGCGGCGCGCACCGCGACGCGTACCTCGCCGGGCGCCAGCGGCGCCGCCGCGGCGGGCGCGGGCAGCGCCGCGAGCCCGTCGAGACCGGCCGTGCCGTCGGTGTCCAGCCGCCACGCCTCGCCGGTGGCCGGGAGAACGAGTCCCGGCTCGCCGGCCCGGGTGAGCCGGGGAGCCAGCAGTCGCCCGGCACGGATCGCCGTCTGCGGCTCGTCGACGCTCAGCACGCCGGGCAGCGCCCGCCAGGAATCGGGGTGATTGTCGAGGTCGACCAGCGTGATCCGGTCCGGGTTCTCCGACTGGGCGGAACGCAGCAGCCCGCGGGCGGCGGCCGCCGCCAGGTCCGGCACGTCCTCCCCGGCGTTCACCGCCACCGCGCCACGGGTGACGACGATCAGCCGGGCGGACGCCAGCCGCTCGTCACGCAGCCATTCCTGCGCGAGGGCCAGCGTCCGGTGGGTGGTGGCGGCGACCGTGCCGTCTTGACCGTCGAGGAGCCACACCACGTTCTCCGGCACGGACAGGCCCGCCCCGACGGCCTCACGCAGCATGGTCAGGTCGTCGTACCGGGAGACCGGCCAGCCCGACTCCATCAGCTCGGCGAAGTCGCCCTCGCCGATCCCGGTCAACCGGACGGTCGCGGACGGCTCCTGAGCGGTGAGCGGCGTCCAGTCCAGGTGGTACAGCGAGTTCGAGGTGTCACCGGGACCCGCCTGGCGCAACTGCGCGGCGGAGACCGGGCGCAGCGTCAGCGTCTCGGCCTGCGCGACCGGCGCACCGGTGGCGTCGGCGACCGCGACGGCGAGGCTGTCGGTGCCCAGCGGTGTCAGCCGCACCCGCAGCGCCGGGGAACCCGTGGCGTGCAGTGACACGCCGCCCCAGGTGAACGGCAGCCTCGGTGCTCCGTCCGTGCCGAGCAGACCGCCGAGCCCGGCGGCGTGCAGGGCGGCGTCCAGCAGCGCGGGGTGCACACCGAACGAGCCGGCGTCCTTGCGGATGTGGTCGGGCAAGGCGACCTCGGCGAACACGTGCTCGCCGGACCGCCAGACCGCGCGCAGCCCCCGGAAGGCCGGCCCGTAGGCGTAACCGCCGTCGGCCAGCGCCTCGTAGAAGCCGTCCACCGGCACCGGCTCGGCGCCCGGCGGCGGCCAGGTGACCAGGTCGAAGGAGGGTGCGACGGCTCCGGGAGCCAGCGTTCCGGTGGCATGCCGGGTCCAGCGCCGCTCGCCGTCCGAGCGCTCGGGGCGCGAGTGGATGGTGACCGAGCGCCGCCCGTCGTCGTCCGGCGCGCCGGCGACGACCTGGAGCTGTACCCCGGCCCGCTCCGGAAGCGTCAGCGGCACCTCGAAGGTCAGCTCCTCCAGCACCGGGCAGTCGAGCTGGTCGCCGGCCTGAAGGGCGAGTTCGACGAACGCGGTGCCGGGCAGCAGGACGGTGTCCATCACCGAGTGGTCGGCGAGCCACGGGTGGGTGGCGAGCGACAGCCGTCCCGTCCACAGCACGCCGTCGCTGTCCGCGGGCTGGACCGCGGCGCCGACCAGGGGGTGTCCGACAGCGGTGAGGCCGGCCGAGGCCACGTTGCTCGGCAGCTGGGACGACTCGGGCCAGTAGTTCGTGTGCTGGAAGGCATAGGTGGGCAGGTCCACATGCCGCCCGCCGAATCCGGCCTGCACCGCACGCCAGTCCACCGGCAGGCCGCGCACGAAGCCCTGCGCCAGCGATGTCAGCCACCGCTCGGAGCCGCCCTCGTCACGGCGCAGCGTCCCCAGCACCGCGGCTGAGGCGCCTGCCGCCTCGACGGTCTCCTCGATGCCCACCGTCAGCACCGGATGCGCGCTGACCTCCACGAACAACGACCGACCCGCGTCCAGCAGTCCGCGCGTCACCCGCTCGAACTCCACCGTCTGCCGCAGGTTGCGGTACCAGTACTCGGCGTCGAGAGTCGTGGTGTCCAGCAGTTCACCGGTCACCGCGGAATGGAACGGCACCCGCGACGACCGCGGCGAGACCACCAGTTCCGCAAGCAGCCGCTCACGAATCCGCTCCACCTGAGCGGAGTGCGAGGCGTAGTCCACCGGGACGCGCCGCGCCCGGATCTCCCGCCCCTCGCATGCCGTCAGCAGCTCGTCCAACGCCGCCGCATCACCGGAAACGACTGTCGACGACGGCCCGTTGACCGCCGCCACCGACAACGCCTCGCCCCACGGCGTCAACAGCTCCACCACGTCCGACTGCGGCAGGGCCACAGAGACCATCCCGCCGAGGCCCGACAACACCTCACCGATCGCCCGGCTGCGCAACGCCACCACCCGGGCGCCGTCCTCCACGCTCAGCCCGCCCGCCACCACGGCGGCGGCGATCTCACCCTGGGAGTGGCCCACCACCGCGGACGGAACCACACCGGCGGAGCGCCAGAGACCGGCCAGCGCGACCATGACCGCCCACAGCACCGGCTGGACGACGTCGACCCGCTCGAACCACGCGGCGCCCTCGTCACCCTCGGCACGCAGCACGTCGAGCAACGACCACTTCACGAACGGCGCCAGCGCCCGCTCGCACTCCTCGACCGCCTCCCGGAAGGCATCGGAGGAGTCCAGCAGTTCCTTCGCCATGCCGACCCACTGCGAACCCTGGCCGGGGAAGACGAACACCGCACCGCCCGAACCCACGTCACCGGTCCGGCTGACGACACCCGGGGCTTCCTCACCGCGGGCAAGCCCTGCCAGCCCGGCCACCAGACCATCGGTGTCCGCACCCAGCACCACCGCACGGTGTTCGAGCACCGCCCGCGACGACGCCAACGACCAGGCCACATCCACCGGCCGCAGCTCCGGCCGCTCCGCCAGGTGGCGGCCCAGCCGCTCCGCCTGGAGGGCCAGCGCCTGCGTCGAGGCGGCGGAGACCACCCACGGCACCACACCGTCGGTGCCGGACACCGTCGGCGCCTCGGCCGCCGGCTCCTGCGGCGCCTCCACGATCACGTGCGCGTTCGTCCCGCTCACTCCGAACGACGACACACCCGCGCGGCGCGGTCGGCCCTCGACCGCCGGCCACTCACGAGACTCGGCCAGCAACTCCACCGCGCCCGACGACCAGTTGACGTGCGGCGAGGGCACGTCGACGTGCAGCGACTTCGGGAGAATCCCGTGCCGCAGCGCCATGACCATCTTGATGACGCCGGCCACGCCGGATGCCGCCTGGGTGTGGCCGATGTTGGACTTCACGGAACCGAGCCACAACGGCTGTTCCGTGGAGCGCGCCTGGCCGTAGGTGGCGAGCAGGGCGTGGGCCTCGATGGGGTCGCCCAGCACCGTGCCGGTACCGTGCGCCTCCACCACGTCCACCTCGGACGCCTCCACCCGCGAGTTCGCCAGCGCCTGCCGGATCACCCGCTCCTGCGACGGACCGTTCGGTGCGGTGAGGCCGTTCGAGGCACCGTCCTGGTTGACCGCGGAACCCCGGACCACCGCGAGCACCCGGTGACCGTTGCGTCGCGCGTCCGACAGCCGCTCCACCAGCAGCACACCGACGCCCTCACCCCAGCCCGTACCATCCGCGGCGCCCGCGAAGGACTTGCACCGGCCGTCAGCCGCCAGCCCACGCTGGGCGCTGAACTCGGCGAAGATCCCCGGCGTGGCCATCACCGTCACACCACCGGCCAGCGCCATCGAGCACTCACCGTTGCGCAACGCCTGCACCGCCAGGTGCAACGCCACCAGCGACGACGAACACGCCGTGTCCACCGTGACCGCCGGACCCTCAAGACCGAAGGTGTACGACACCCGGCCCGAGACGACACTCCCGGAACTGCCGGTGGCGATGTAGCCCTCGACGCCCGACGCGGTGCCCGATATCAGCGCGAGGTAGTCGTGGCTGTTCATGCCGGCGAACACGCCGATCCGGCTGCCGCGCAGCGACATCGGGTCCATCCCCGCGCGCTCGAACGCCTCCCAGGAGGCCTCCAGCATCAACCGCTGCTGCGGGTCCATCGCCAGCGCCTCACGCGGCGAGATACCGAACAGCCCGGCATCGAACCCCGGCGCGTCGTGGACGAATCCGCCCTCGCGGGTCATCGAGCCGACCGGGTCGGCCGAATCGAGGTCCCGGTCCTCCAGGTACCAGCCGCGGTCGGTGGGGAAGGCGCCGATGCCGTCGCTGCCGGAGACGACCAGTTGCCACAGGTCCTCGGGAGATCGGACGTCGCCGGGGTAGCGGCAGCTCATGGCGACGATCGCGATCGGCTCGTCCGTGCCGTTCACGGTGCCTTCGCCGGCCTGCGGGGTGCTCTGCTCCGCGGCCGTGACGCCGAGTTCCTCCGACAGCAGCCGGGCAAGCGCGGTGGCGTTCGGGTAGTCGAAGACCAGCGTGGTCGGCAGCACCAGGCCGGTCAACTGGGCGAGGCGGTCCCGGAGTTCCACCGCGGTGAGCGAGTCGAAGCCGAGGTCCTTGAACGGCCGCTCCGCCTCGATGGCGTCGGCCGAGGAGTGCCCGAGCACCTCGGCGGCGCCGGTCCTGACCAGGTCCACCAGCATCCGCCGGCGGTCGTCGGGTCCGAGGTCGGCGAGCCGCTGGCGCAGTCGCTCGGACCCCGCCTGCTCGTCGGCGGCGACCCGGGCGGGCGCGGCCTCCGGCAGTTCGGCCAGCAGCGGGCTGGGGCGGCGGGAGGTGAAGGCGGTAGCGAACGGCGCCCAGTCCACGTCGGCCACGGTGACGCAGCCGAGGTCGTGGTCGACCGCGTCGGCCAGCGCCCGCAGCGCGAGGTCGGGGTCCATGGCGGTCAGGCCGCGGCGCGAGAGGTACTCCTCGCCTCCTTCGGCGGCCAGCATGCCTCCGCCGCCCCACGGACCCCAGGCGACCGAGGTGCCGGTCAGGCCGCGGGCCCGCCGGTTCTCCACCAGGGCGTCCACGAAGGCGTTCGCCGCCGAGTACGCGGCCTGGCCTCCGCTGCCCCACACACCGGCGATCGAGGAGAAGGTCACGAACGCTTCGAGCGGGGTGCCCGCCAGCAGTTCGTCCAGGTGGGCCGCGCCGGACACCTTCGCGCGCAGCACCCGCGCCAGGTCCGCCGGGCCGATGGCGGCCAGCGGTACGGAGTCGATCACTCCCGCGGTGTGGACCACACCGGTCACCGGGTGCGCGGCGAGCAGCGCCGCCAGCGCGTCGCGGTCGGCGATGTCGCAGGCGACCACGGTCGCCTCGGTGCCGACGGCCGCCAGGTCCGCCACGAGTTCGGCCGCGCCGGGCGCGTCGGTGCCCCGGCGGCTGGTCAGCACCAGGTGCCGGGCGCCGCGCTGGGCGAGCACCCGGGCCACCCGTGCGCCGAGCGCGCCGGTGCCGCCGGTGATCAGCACGGTGCCGGACGGCCGCCACTCACGCCGGACCGCGTCACGGGCGACGGGCGCGTGGGCGAGCCGCCGCGCGTACACCCCGGAGGACCGGACGGCGGCCTGGTCCTCGGCGCCGTGCGCGAGCAGGGCCACCAGCCGGGCGCCGGCCCGCCGGTCGAGCAGTTCCGGCAGGTCCAGCAGACCGCCCCAGGCCTGCGGGAACTCCAGGGCTGCGGTGCGGCCGAGGCCCCACACCTGTGCCTGTGCGGCGTCGACCGGCTGGTCGGAACGGTTCACCACCACGGCGCCGCGGGTGGCCGACCACAGCGGAGCCTCGATCCCGGCCGCGTGCAGCGACTGGAGCAGGAGCACCGTGGCGGCGAGGCCGCGGGTGAGCCCCGGGTGCTCGGGGTGTTCGCCGTCGTCCAAGGCCACCAGGGACAGCACACCGGCGAGCCCGCCCGCGGCTTCTGCGGCCTCCCGCAGCCGGGCCGCCGTCGTGTCGCGGTCGTCCCGCGTCACGTCGAGTTCGAGGAGGCCGACCGCGGCACCGCCGTCGCCCATCGCGCGTACGACGGCCGTGACGTCCTCGCGTTCGGCGGCCCCGGCCGGTGCCACGACCAGCCAGGTGCCGGAGATCGTGCCGTTCGGCAGGTCGGTCAGCGGACGCCAGACGGCCCGGTAGCGCCAGCCGTCGACCGTCGACTGCTCCTGCCGCTTGCGGCGCCAGGTGGAGAGCGCGGGCAGTACGGCACCGACGGCTTCGGTCTCCAGGCGCAGCGCGTCGGCGACCGCGGTCAGGTCCTCGCCCTCGACCGCGGCCCAGAACTCGGCCTCGGCCGCGCTGCCGCCGAGGGCGGGCGGTGCCACGAAGGTGTCCAGCCAGTACCGCTCCCGCTGGAACGCGTAGGTGGGCAGCCCCACCCGCCGGGTGCCCCAGCCGGCGAACACCGCCGGCCAGTCGACCCCGGTGCCGTGCGCGTGGGCGGCGGAGACCATCCGCAGCAGGGTCTCGGCCTCGTCGCGGTCGGCCCGCAGCGCGGGGGCCAGCACCGTCTCCGCCGTGTCGGCGCCGGCCGGCAGGCATTCCCTGGCCATGGCCGTCAGTACGCCGTCGGGGCCGAGTTCGAGGAAGCGGGTGACGCCTTCGGCCCGCAGCCACTCCACCCCGTCGGCGAACCGCACGGCCTCGCGGACGTGCCGTACCCAGTACCCGGGGGTCTTGATCAGCTCCGGGTCGGCGGGCGCGCCGGTGATGTCGGAGATGATCGGCAGCCGCGGCGGCTGGAAGGAGAGTCCTTCTGCGACCGCGGCGAAGTCCGCCAGCATGGCTTCCATGCGCGGCGAGTGGAAGGCGTGCGAGACGGTGAGCCGCTTGACCTTGCGGCCCGACTCCCGCCAGGCCGCCTCCAGTTCGGCGACGGTCTCCTCGTCACCTGAGACCACCACGGAGGTGGGCCCGTTGACCGCGGCGACGCTCACCGACGTCTCGTGACCGGCGATCGCCTCCGCGACCTCGGCCTCGGTCGCGGCGACCGCCAGCATCGCGCCGCCCGATGGCAGCGTTTGCATCAACGCGCCGCGCGCCGCCACCAGGGTGCAGGCGTCCTCCAGGGACAGCACTCCGGCCACGTGGGCGGCGGCCAGTTCGCCGATCGAGTGGCCGAGCAGGAAGTCCGGCGTGAGACCCCAGGACTCCAGCAGCCGGAACAGCGCGACTTCGAGCGCGAACAGGGCGGCCTGGGTGTAGCGGGTCTGGTTCAGCGACTCCTCGTCGCCGAACATCACCTCACGAAGCGGGCGGTCCAGTGCGGCGTCCAGCAGCACGCACGCCGCGTCGAGGGCGTCCGCGAACACCGGGAAGGACTCGTAGAGTCCGCGGCCCATCGCCACCCGCTGGGCGCCCTGTCCGGTGAACAGGAAGGCCAGCCGGCCCTCGCGGACGGTTCCGCGTACGACACCGGCGGGCAGTTCACCGGCGGCCAGCGCGTCCAGGGTCTCCCTGAATCCGTCGGCGTCGGCGGCGAACACCACCGCGCGGTGCTCCAGCGAGGCCCGGCCCAGCGCCAGGGAACCGGCCACGTCCGTCAGAGCGAGTCCGGAGTGCTCGCGTACGTGGGCGCTCAGGGCGGCGCTCTGGGCGCGCAGTCCGTCCGCGGTCCTGGCCGACACCAGCCACGGCAGGACACGCGGGGGCCGCCCGGCGGGCGTGGCGGCCGGCTCCTCGGCCTCGGGGGCCTGCTCGATGATGATGTGGGCGTTGGTGCCGCTGACCCCGAAGGACGACACACCCGCCCGGCGCGGAGCGCCGGTCTCCGGCCAGGGCCGGGCCTCGGTCAGCAGTTCCACCGCGCCGGCCGCCCAGTCCACGTGCCGGGACGGCTCGTCCACGTGCAGCGTCTTGGGCAGCACGCCCTGCCGCATGGCCATCACCATCTTGATGACCCCGGCCACCCCGGAAGCGGCCTGCGTGTGCCCGATGTTCGACTTCAGCGATCCCAGCCACAGCGGCGCCTCCGCGGGCCGTTCCCGGCCGTAGGTGGCGAGCAGCGCCTGGACCTCGATCGGGTCGCCCAGGGTGGTGGCGGTGCCGTGTCCCTCGACCACGTCCACCTCGGACGAGGTGAGCTGGGCGTTGGCCAGCGCCTGCCGGATCACCCGCTGCTGGGCGGGGCCGTTCGGCGCGGTCAGGCCGTTCGAGGCACCGTCCTGGTTCACCGCGGAGCCCCGCACGACCGCCAGCACCTCGTGCCCGTTGCGCCGCGCGTCGGACAGCCGCTCCACCAGCAGTACGCCGACGCCCTCGCCCCAGCCCGTCCCGTCGGCGGCCGTGGCGAACGACTTGCACCGGCCGTCGGTGGACAGGCCGTTCTGGGTGCTGAACTCGGCGAAGATGTCCGGGCTGGTCATCAGCGCGACACCGGCGACCAGCGCCATCGAGCACTCGCCGCCGTGCAGCGCCTGGCCGGCCAGGTGCAGCGCCACCAGCGACGAGGAACACGCCGTGTCCACCGTCAGCGCCGGGCCCTCAAGCCCGAAGGAGTACGCGATGCGGCCGGACATCACACTGCTCGACGTGCCGGTGATGTAGTGGCCGCTCAGTCCCGCCGACAGCCGCATGCCGACGCCGTAGCCGGAGGTCGACGCGCCGACGAAGACCCCGGTCCGGGTGCCGCGCAGCGAGGTCGGGTCCAGGCCCGCGCGCTCCAGCGCCTCCCAGGACGCCTCCAGCAGCACGCGCTGCTGCGGGTCCATCGCCACCGCCTCGCGCGGCGAGATGCCGAACAGCCCGGCGTCGAAGGTGGTGGCGTCGTAGACGAAGCCGCCTTCCGGCGTGTAGGCGCCCTCGGCGGTGGCCAGGTCCCAGCCGCGGTCGGTCGGGAACGCCGACACCCCGTCGGCGCCCGCGGCCACCAGGTCCCACAGCTCCTCCGGCGAACCGACGCCACCCGGGTACCGGCAGCTCATCCCCACGATGGCGAGGGGCTCGTCGGTGGTCACGGCGGCGATCGGGGCGGCGGCACCGGCCTCGGCGTCGGCGCCGGTGAGTTCGTCCACCAGGAACCGGCTGAGCACCCGCGGCGTCGGGTAGTCGAAGAGCAGGGTGGCCGGCAGCCGCAGTCCGGTCGCCGTCCGCAGCCGCTTGCAGGTCTCCACCGCGGTCAGCGAGTCGAGCCCGATGTCCTTGAACGGCCGGTCGGACTCCACCGCGTCGAAGTCCTGGTAGCCGAGCACCGAGGCGGTCGCCGACCTGACCACCTCCAGCACCACCCGGGCCCGCTCGTCGGGGCTGGCCTGGGCGATCTCGCGTTGCAGCGCGGAGAGCGTCTCGCCGTCGTCCGCCGCACGCTGTCCGGCGTCGGCCTGTGTCACCGCCCGCACCTCGGGCAGGTCACCGATCAGCGGGCTGGGCCGGGTGGAGGTGAACGCCGGGGCGAACCGCTCCCAGTCCACGTTGGCGACCGTCAGGCAGGTCTCGCCGTGGTCGATCGCACCGGCGAGCGCGGTGACGCACAGCTGCGGAGGCATCGGGTCGATGCCCCTGCTGCGCAGGTACTCCCCCGCGCCGCCGCGGGTGGCCATACCGGCTTCCGCCCAGGCGCCCCAGGCCACCGAGGTGGCGGGCAGACCGTCGGCCCTGCGCCGCTCGGCCAGCGCGTCCAGGAAGGCGTTGGCGGCCGCGTATCCGGCCTGGCTGCCGCTGCCCCAGATCCCGGCGATGGACGAGAACGTCACGAACGCGTCGAGCCGTTGGCCGTCGAGCAGCTCGTGCAGGTGGACGGCGCCGGTCACCTTCGCCCGGAACAGGTCGGCGAGGTCACCCGGCTCGATGTCGGTCAGCGGCATGGACACGTCGGTGCCGGCGGCGTGCACGACAGCGGTCACCGGGTGCTCGGCCAGCAGCGCGGCCAGCGCCTCCCGGTCACCCACGTCACAGGCCACCACGGTCGCGGTGGCGCCCAACTCGGCCAGCCTGGCCACCAGTTCCGCGGCGCCGGGGGCGTCGGGGCCGCTCCTGCTGGTGAGGACCAGCCGGTCCGCGCCCCGGCCGGCCAGCCATCCGGCGACCTCGGCGCCGAGCGCGCCGGTACCACCGGTGATCAGCACCGGGCCGGAGGGAACCCACTCGGCGACGGTCCCCTGGGCCATCGGCGACCGGCTCAGCCGCCTGGCGAAGACCCCGGAGGTCCGCACGGCGAGCTGGTCCTCGCGGGAGCCGCGGTCGCCGAGCACAGCGGTCAGCCGGGCTCGTCCGCGCTCGTCCAGCGACGCGGGCAGGTCGACGAGGCCGCCCCAACGGGCCTGCTGTTCGAGCGCCGCCACCCGGCCGAGGCCCCAGACCTGCGCCTGCACGGGGTTGCGGAGCGCGTCCGACCGGCCGATCGACACCGCACCCGACGTGACGGACCACATCGGCAGTTCGAGACCGAGGTCGATCAACGCCTGGAGCAGGGCAGCCGTCGTCCCGACCCCGACGCCGACACCTGGTTCTTCCGGGTGTTCGCGCTCGTCGAGGCCGAGCAGCGACAGCAGGCGGGTGGGGGTCTCACCCATCGACACGAGGTCGTCGAGCTGCTGGGCGAACGCCCAGCGGTCCATCCCGTCGTCCTCGACGACGAGTTCCAGCACCTCGGCGCCGTGCTCCCGCAGCGCCAGAAGGCACTGGGCGGCCAGTTCGTCCTCGGCGTGGCTCTCCGGCAGCACCACCAGCCACGTCTCGGACAGCGCGGAGGAGGAGGTGTCCCCGACCGGCTTCCAGGTCACCTGGTAGCGGTAGGAGTCCAGCTTGGAGCGGTCACGGCGGTTCCGGCGCCAGGAGGACAGCGCGGGCAGCACGACCTCCAACTCGTCGACGGTCTCCAACCGCAGCGTGCCCGCGACCTCTTCGGCGTCACCGCGCTCGATGGCGGCCCAGAACTCCTCTTCTGCGGGGTCCGCGGTGAGCGGCGCCGCCTCATCCGGTTCCTCGGACTCCAGCCAGTAGTTCGTGTGCTGGAAGGCGTAGGTGGGCAGTTCGACCTGCTGCCCGCCGAACCCGGCCAGCACCGCGCGCCAGTCCACCGGCAGACCGTGCACGAAGCCCTGCGCCAACGCCGCCAACCACTGCGCGGAACCGCCCTCGTCACGACGCAACGTACCCAGCACCGCGGCCGAGGCACCCGCCTCCGCCACCGTCTCCTCGATACCCACCGTCAGCACCGGATGCGCACTGACCTCCACGAACAACGACCGACCCGCGTCCAGCAGGCCGCGCGTCACCCGCTCGAACTGCACGGTCTGCCGCAGGTTCCGGTACCAGTACTCGGCGTCGAGCGTCGTGGTGTCCAGCAACTCACCGGTCACCGCGGAATGGAACGGCACCCGCGACGACCGCGGCGAGACCACCAGTTCCTCAAGCAGCCGCTCACGAATCCGCTCCACCTGAGCGGAGTGTGAGGCGTAGTCCACCGGGACGCGCCGCGCCCGGATCTCCCGCTCCTCACAGGCAGCAAGCAGCTCGTCCAACGCCGCCGCATCACCGGACACCACCGTCGACGAAGGACCGTTGACCGCCGCCACCGACAACGCCTCACCCCACGGCCCCAAAAGCTCCACCACATCCGACTGCGGCAAAGCGACAGACACCATCCCGCCGAGACCCGACAACACCTCACCGATCGCCCGACTCCGCAACGCCGCCACCCGAGCGCCATCCTCAAGCGACAACCCACCGGAGACCACAGCAGCAGCGATCTCACCCTGCGAGTGACCCACCACCGCCGACGGAACCACACCGACGGAACGCCACAACTCCGCCAACGAGACCATCACGGCCCACAACACCGGCTGCACCACGTCGACCCGCGCCAGCCACGCGGCGCCCTCGTCACCCTCGGCACGCAACACATCAAGCAGCGACCAGTCGACGAAAGCGCTCAGCGCCCGCCCGCACTCCTCGACCCGAGCCCGGAACACCTCGGAAGAATCGAGCAACTCCCGCGCCATGCCCACCCACTGGGAACCCTGACCCGGGAAGACGAACACCGCATCGCCCGAACCCACGTCACCGGTCCGGCTGACGACACCCGGAGCCTCCTCGCCACGGGCGAGGCCCGCCAGCCCGGCCGCCAGACCATCGGTGTCCGCGCCCAGCACCACCGCACGGTGTTCGAGCACCGCCCGCGACGACGCCAACGACCAGGCCACATCCACCGGTCGAAGTCCTGAGCCCTCCACCACATGCCGGCGCAACCGCTCGGCCTGCTCCGCGAGCGCCTGCGCCGATCCGGCGGAGATCACCCACGGCACCGTGGCGCCCTCGGCCGCCACCACCACGGGCGCCTCGTCGGCGGCCTCCTCGGCGGCTTCCTCGGGCTGTCCCTCGGGTCCTTCGACGATCACGTGGGCGTTCGTGCCGCTGACACCGAACGAGGACACGGCCGCCCGACGCGGACGGCCCTCGGTCAGCGGCCACTCACGCTCCCGCGTGAGCAGTTCGACCCCGCCGGACGTCCAGTCCACGTGCGGCGACGGCTCGTCCACGTGCAGGGTTTTCGGCAGCACGCTGTGCCGCAGCGCCATGACCATCTTGATGATGCCCGCCACACCCGCGGCGGACTGGGTGTGCCCGATGTTCGACTTGATCGACCCGAGCCACAACGGCCGGTCGTCGGGGCGTTCCTGGCCGTAGGTGGCGAGCAGCGCCTGGGCCTCGATGGGGTCGCCGAGCACGGTACCGGTGCCGTGTGCCTCGACGACGTCGACGTCGGAGGCCTCGACCCGCGAGTTGACCAGCGCCTGCCGGATCACCCGCTCCTGCGAGGGGCCGTTGGGCGCGGTGAGGCCGTTGGAGGCACCGTCCTGGTTGACCGCGGAACCGCGCACCACCGCCAGTACCTGGTGACCGTTGCGCCGGGCGTCCGACAGCCGCTCCACCAGCAGCACGCCGGCGCCCTCGCCCCAGCCCGTGCCGTCCGCGCCCGCCGCGAACGACCTGCACCGGCCGTCCCCCGACAGTCCGCGCTGCGCGCTGAACTCCGTGAAGATGCCCGGTGTGGCCATCACCGTCACACCACCGGCCAGCGCCATCGAGCACTCACCGTTGCGCAACGCCTGCACCGCCAGGTGCAACGCCACCAGCGACGACGAACACGCCGTGTCCACCGTGACCGCCGGACCCTCAAGACCGAAGGTGTACGACACCCGGCCCGAGACGACACTGGGCGCGTTGCCGGTGAGCAGGTGTCCTTCGAGGCCCTGCGGCATCTTCCGCACGCCGGCGCCGTAGGCCGACGACGAGGAGCCGATGAAGACCCCGGTCTCGCTGCCCCGAAGCGACGTGGCGTCCAGGCCGGCGCGCTCGAAGACCTCCCAGCACGTCTCCAGCATCAACCGCTGCTGGGGGTCCATCGCCAGCGCCTCACGCGGCGAGATCCCGAACAGCCCGGCGTCGAACTGCCCGGCCTCGTGCAGGAAACCGCCCTCGCGCACGTACGAGGTGCCCGGCCGGTCGGGGTCGGAGTCGAACAGCGTGTCGAGTTCCCAGCCGCGGTCGGTGGGGAAACCACTGATGCCGTCACTGCCGGAGAGAACGAGTTGCCACAGCTCCTCCGGGGAACGCACCCCACCCGGGTAGCGGCAGCTCATGGCGACGATCGCGATGGGCTCGTGCTCGCGGGCCTCGGCCGCGGACAGCCGGCGCCGCGCCTGCCGCAGGTCGACGGTCAACCGCTTGAGGTAGTCGAGGTATTTCTGGTCGTCCGCCACTCGATGCCACCTTCTCCGGACCGCCAAACCCGACACCTGACGCGCGCCATCCATTCAAGAATGTCAGCAGCCTGAAGCCGTCACGATTCTTGAATTAAATGCATACACAATCGTTGAAGAGTAAGATCGTCTTGACCCTATGAACTGGCCAGCACCTCACACAACCCCCTAACCACCCCTAAGGGACCGGCCCCGATCCTTCTGGGGGTCCGGCGGGCCGCCCACCCCTTCCCGCGGACCGGCACCCACCCCGCACCGACCACTCCCACCAGCGGAAACGACTGCCGGAACCCGGCCCGTCACCCCCAATCGGTGATACGGCGCAACCCGGCCATGCGGGACGAACTCCGGTGTGCCGACCACCCTATGAGACCCCGGAGCGCGGCCACCCCCCTGAGCCACCGACAGCAGGGGCAACCTGCTGTAATGGTTGGATCGCCGCAGGCGAGCGGCTAGGATCCCGGAGCCTCCACATTTCGGCGCCTCCCCCAGCTCTTTCCAGGTTCCTTCAGGGTCACGCCGGAGAATAGCGAAAGGGTGAGTATGTCCAAACTCCTTGATCTGGGTGGCGGATTGCACGTCTACGCCCAGAGCATCATGGAAACTCGCTTCATGCACGACGAGATATTCAACGAGGGGTGTTACGACGTAAAACTTCCCGATCGCCCCTTCATCGTCGATGTAGGCGGAAACATCGGGATGTTCGTCATCTACATCAAGGGCAAATACCCCGAGGCCGAGATCATCTCCTTCGAACCGATGCCCCAGTCGGCGGCCGTGTTCCGGCAGAACGTCACTCTGCACAAGCTCGAAGGCATCACGCTCCACGAGGTCGCGCTGGGGAGCGAGATCGAGCAGAACGTCATGTTCGCGTTCTACCCGATGCTGCCGGGCAACTCGACCAGGTACCCCGAGACCAAGGTGCTGCCGATGGTCCAGATGGCCGAGGAGGTGCCGCAGAAGGCCGTCGACCAGATGTACAAGGTCCAGGAGGTCAACGCCACCGTGGAGCGGCTGGCGTCCTTCCTGCCCGAGGACCGGGACATCGACCTGCTCAAGATCGACGTCGAGGGGGCGGAGGCCGACGTCATGCTCGGCATCGACGCCGGCCAGTGGTCCCGGATCCACCAGGCGATCCTCGAAGTCGCCGACCTGGACGGGCAGTTGGCCAAGGTCTGCGACATCCTGCACGGCAACGGCTTCAAGACCGCGGTCACCCAGGCGCCTCTCACCGAGGCGCGGAACGTGACCTACATGGTGCACGCCACGCGCGCCTGACGGGTTGTACGGCCGGTCGAACGGCGGGGCCCGGTGCTGAGCGCACCGGGCCCCGCCGTTCGCGCGACCGGGGTCAGGACAGCCCGAGTTCGCGCTGCACGAGCTTGATCATCTCGTCGTCGTCCGCGTCCTCCAGCGCGTCCTCCAGCCCGTCGTCGTCGAGGGCCGCCTCGGCCGCCGATCCGCCACCCGCCCACTTCGACAGGAACGCCTGGAGCCGCACGGCCACCTTGGCCCGGGTCAGCCCGTCCGGTTCTGCCTGGGCGAACGCCTTCTCCACCACGTCCAGTTCGGCCAGCAGTCCGGTCACCCCGGACACCGGGCCGCCCGCCAGGTCCTGCCGCAGCTGCCGGGCGACGTCCAGCGGCGTCGGGTAGTCGAACACCAGGGTCGACGGCAGGCTCAGCCCGGTCGCCGCCGCCAGCTTGTTGCGCAGCTCGACCGCGGTCAGGGAGTCGAACCCGAGCTCCTTGAAGGCCTGTTCGGGAGCGACCGTGTCCTTCGAGGAGTGCCGGAGCACCTCGGCGACCGCGGTGGTCACCACCCCCAGCACCGCCTCCTCCCGTTCGGTCTCCGACAGGGTGGCGAGCCGCTCGCGCAACTCGTCCCCCTGCCGCGACTCCGCCTGCGCCGGCGCCGCCGGTGCGAGGGCCTCGGGAACGAGACCGGCGAGCAGCGGGCTGGGCCGGGCCATGGTGAACGCCTCGGTGAACGTGGCCCATTGGACGTCCGCCACCGTCAGGCAGGTCTCCCCGCCGTCCACCGCCTGCCCGAGGAGACCCAGCGCCGACTGCGGTGCCATGGCGCTCAGCCCGCGGCGGCGCAGATACTCCTCGCCCTCGCCGTCGACCACCATGCCCGCCCCGGCCCAGGGGCCCCAGGCGATCGAGGTCGCCGTGAGCCCGCGGGCCCGGCGCTGCTCGGCGAGCGCGTCCAGGTAGGAGTTGCCCGCCGCGTAGGCGGCCTGGCCACCGCTGCCCCAGACCCCGGAGATCGAGGAGAAGAGCACGAAGGCGTCGAGTTCGGTCTCCCCGAGCAGTTCGTCGAGGTGGGCGGCGCCGAGCACCTTGGCACGGGTCGCGTCGGCGAACTCGGCGGTCCCCGTCTCATGGAGTCCGGCGGGCACCGAGACCCCTGCCGCGTGCACCACACCGGTCAGCGGACGATCGGCGGGCACCGCCGCGAGGACCGCCTCCAGCGCGTCCCGGTCGGCCACGTCGCACCCGACCACCGTGGCCCGCGCACCCGACTCGGCCAGCTCGACGACCAGTTCCGCCACGCCGGGCGCGTCGGGTCCGCGACGGCTGGTGAGGAGGAGGTGCTGGGCGCCGCGTGCGGCGAGCCAGCGCGCGACGTGTGCTCCCAGTGCCCCCGTGCCACCGGTGATCAGCACGGTCCCGGTCGGCTCCCACCGCTCGTCCGGTACGCGGCCGAGCGGCGCGTCGACCAGTCGGCGCGCGAGCAGGCCGGCGCCGCGCACCGCGAGCTGGTCCTCCCCGCCGGTGCCGGACAGCGCGGACAGCAGCGCGCGGCCGGCCCGTTCGTCCAGGACCTCCGGCAGGTCGACCAGTCCGCCCCAGATCTGCGGGAACTCCAGCGCGGCCACCCGGCCGAGCCCCCAGACCTGGGCCTGCCCTGAGCTGGTCAACGGGTCCGACGGCGATGTCGAGACCGCGCCCCGGGTCAGACACCACACCGGTGCCTCCACCGCGGCCTCGCCCAGCGCCTGGATCAGGGTGACGGTGGCGGCGAGCCCCCTGGTCAGATGGGGATGGCCGGTTTCGGGGCGGTCGTCCAACGCGAGGAGCGACACCACCCCGTCGACCGTGCCCGCCTCGGTCAGCCGCTCGGCCAGCGGCTGCCCGTCCGGGGTGGCGAAGGGCACCTCGACCGGTTCCGCTCCGCCGGCCCGGATCGCCGCCAGGCAGGCATCGACCGGGCCACGCGCCGCCGGGTCCTGCGGTACGACCACCAGCCAGGTGCCGTCGAGCGAACCGGCCTTCTCGGGGACCGGCTGCCAGGACACCCGGTAGCGCCACGCGTCCGTCCCGGAACCGCTCCGGCGCCCGGTCCCGGTCTTCGGCCAGAACCGTACGTGGTCGAAGGCGTAGGTGGGCAGCGCCACCGGCGCGCCGGCCGGGCCGCCGAGCACCGCCGCCCAGTCGACGGAGGTGCCCCGGACGTGTGCCTCCGACAGCGCGCGCAGCACCGTGTCGGCCTCCGCGCGGCCCGCGCGCAGCAGAGCGACCGCTGCGCTGTCCGCGGCGGCGGACTGCTGGGCCATGGCGGTGAGCACACCGTCAGGGCCCAGTTCCAGGAGGGTGCTCACACCCTGCTCGTGCAGCGTGGCGACACCGTCGGCGAAGCGCACCGCCTCACGCACGTGCCGCACCCAGTACTCGGGGGTGCTGATCAGCTCCGGGTCGACCAGGTCGCCGGTCAGGTTGGAGACGATCCGCGATCGGGGCTCGTGGAAGTCCAGTCGAGCGGCGACCGCGCCGAACTCCTCCAGCATCGCCTCCATGCGCGGCGAGTGGAACGCGTGCGAGACCACCAGCCTCTTCACCCGGCGACCGGCCTCCCGCCACCCCGCCTCCAGTTCCGTGATCGCGTCCTCGTCACCGGAGACCACCATCGCTGTGGGCCCGTTGACCGCCGCGATGCTCACCGACGCCTCGCGCCCGGCGAGCTCGGCGGCGACATCGGCTTCGTTGGCCTCCACGGCCAGCATCGCCCCGCCCTCGGGCAGCGCCTGCATCAACCGGCCACGGGCGCCCACCAGCACACACGCGTCGTCCAGTGACAACACACCCGCGACGTGCGCGGCGGCCACTTCACCGATCGAGTGACCGAGCAGGAAGTCCGGGTGCACGTCCCACGACTCCAGCAGCCGGAAGAGGGCCACCTCAAGGGCGAACAACGCCGCCTGCGTGAACACCGTCCGGTTCAGCGACTCCTCGTCGCCGAACATCACCTCACGCAGCGGGCGGTCCAACTCGGCGTCCATCCGCACACACACCGCGTCCAGCGCCTCGGCGAACACCGGGAAGGCGTCGTACAACTCACGCCCCATCCCGACCCGTTGCGCACCCTGCCCGGTGAACAGGAACGCGAGGCCGCCGCGTCCGCGCTGACCGCGGACCACATCGGCCGCCGTCCCGCCGGCCGCCAGGGCCGTCAGCCCGTCCAGCAGACCCGTCCGGTCCGCCGCCAGTACGACGGCACGCTGGTTGAGCGTGGCCCTGGTGGTGGCCAGTGCCGCCGCGATGTCCGCGTCGGCCGCAGCGCCCTGCGGGTTGTCCGCGCTCAGCCATGCCAGCAGCCGCTGCGCCTGTGCGCCCAGGGCGTCGGCGGAGTTGGCCGACAGCAGGTACGGCAGCGGGTTCTCGGCGGACCCGGCGGCCTGCACGGGCCCGTCGGCGGGCGCCGGGGTCTGCTCGCCGGTCGTACCCCGGGGGTACTCCTCGATGAGGGTGTGGGCGTTGGTGCCGCTCACCCCGAACGCGGAGACACCGGCGCGGCGCGGCCGTCCGTCGGTCTCCCACGTCCGGTTCTCGGTGAGCAGGCCGATCACGCCGGTCGACCAGTCCACGTGCGGCGCGGGCTCGTCGGCGTGCAGCGTCCTGGGCAACACGCCGTTCCGCATCGCCATGACCATCTTGATCACGCCGGCCACACCGGCCGCGGCCTGGGTGTGCCCGATGTTGGACTTCACCGCGCCCAGCCACAACGGCCGGTCCGCCGGCCGGTCCTGGCCGTAGGTGGCCATCAGCGCCTGGACCTCGATCGGGTCACCAAGCGTCGTGCCGGTGCCGTGTGCCTCGACGACGTCCACGTCGGACGCCGACAGTCCCGCGGTAGCCAGCGCCCGCCGGATGACCCGCTGCTGCGAGGGGCCGTTGGGCGCGGTCAGGCCGTTGGACGCGCCGTCCTGGTTCACCGCGGAGCCGCGGACCACGGCCAGCACCTCGTGTCCGTTGCGCACCGCGTCCGACAGCCGCTCCACCAGCAGGATGCCGACGCCCTCGCCCCAGCCGGTGCCGTCCGCCGCGGCGGAGAACGCCTTGCAGCGCCCGTCCTCGGCCAGGCCGCGCTGCCTGCTGAACTCGATGAACGCGCCCGGCGTGGCCATCACCGTCGCACCGCCCGCCAGTGCGAGGGAGCACTCGCCGTTCCGCAGCGCCTGCACCGCCAGGTGCAGCGCCACCAGCGACGACGAGCACGCGGTGTCCACCGTGACGGCCGGGCCTTCGAGACCGAAGGTGTAGGCCAGTCGGCCGGACAGCACGCTCGCGGCGCTGCCGGTGCCCAGATGCCCTTCGAGCTCAGGTTCGCCGTCGAGCATCAGGGCCAGGTAGTCCTGACCGTTGGTCCCGGCGAACACCCCGGTGTCGCTGCCGCGCAACGACAAGGGGTCGATGCCGGCCCGCTCGAACGCCTCCCAGGAGGTCTCCAGCAGCAGTCGCTGCTGCGGGTCCATCGCCAGCGCCTCACGCGGCGAGATCCCGAACAGCGCCGCGTCGAACTCGCCCGCGTTGTGCAGGAAGCCGCCCTCCCTGGCGTACGTCGTGCCGGTGCGCTCCGGGTCCGCGCTGAACAGCGAGTCCAGGGCCCAACCGCGATCGGCCGGGAACGCCGAGATCGCGTCGGTACCGGAGACGACCAGGTCCCACAGCCCTTCCGGCGAGACCACGCCACCGGGGAAGCGGCAACTCATGCCGACGATCGCGACGGGTTCGTCGTTCGCCGCCGGGACCGTGACGGCCTGCCGGCGCGCGCTGTCCTGTGTGCTGCCCAGCGTGGCCAGCAGGTGGTCGGCGAGCGCGGCGGGCGTCGGGTAGTCGAAGACCAGGCCGGCCGTCAGGGTGAGGCCGGTCGCCGTTCCCAGCAGGTTCCGCAGCTCCAACGCCGTCAGCGAGTCGAAGCCCAGATCGCGGAACGCCCGGTCCGGGTCGATGACCCGGGACGAGTCATGCCCGAGTACCAGCGCGGCCTGCCCGCAGACCAACTCCCGCAGCAGGCGCCGGCCTTCGGAGGCCGAGGCGTCCGCGAGCCGATGGCGCAGGCCGGCCGACCGGTCCGCGGCGAGCGAGACGCCACCGGGTTCCGCCCCGGCGCCGGGGAGCTCACCGAGCAGGGCGCTGGGCCGCGCCGCGGTGAATCCGGCGGCGAACCGGGGCCAGTCCACGTCGGCCACCATGACGCACGCGTCGCCGCCGTCCAGTGCCTGGGCCAGCGCGGTGAGCGCCAGCTCCGGCGCCATGGCCAGCACCCCGGCCCGCCGCATGCGCGTGGCGACCAGGTCGTCGGCGGCCATCCCGGACTGCGCCCACACACCCCAGGCGATCGAGGTACCGGCCTGGCCGCGGGCGCGGCGCCGCTCGACGAGCGCGTCCACATAGGCGTTGGCGGCCGCGTAGTTGCCCTGGCCAGGGCTGCCGAGCGTGCCGGCCAGAGAGGAGAAGACCAGGAAGAAGGACAGGTCCATGTCCCGGGTCAGCTCGTCCAGGTGGACGGCGGCCAGGACCTTGGACCGCCACACCGCGTCCATCCGGTCCGGTGTCATCGCGTCCAGCACGCCGTCCTCGATGACACCGGCGGCGTGCACGACGCCCGAGACCGGGTGCTCTTCGAGGAGCCGGGCCAGCGCGTCGCGGTCCGCCGCGTCGCACGCCACCACGGTCGCCTCGGTGCCGGAGGCGGCCAGTTCCGCGACCAGCTCGGCCGCGCCGGGCGCCTGGTCGCCACGTCGGCTGGCCAGCACCAGCCGCTGCGCGCCCCGCCCGGCCAGCCACCGGGCCACCTGAGAACCCAGAGCGCCGGTGCCACCGGTGACCAGGATCGTCCCGCTGGGGTCCCAGCGGCGGGCCCCGGCGTCGGCGGCAGGCGGCGTGGGCCGCAGCCGGCGGCCGAGGACACCGGTGTCCCTGATCGCGACCTGGTCCTCGCCCGATCCACCGGCCAGCACCGCGGCCAGCCGGCGTCCCGCACGGTCGTCCATCTCCTGCGGCAGGTCGACCAACCCACCCCAGCGCCTGGGGAGTTCGAGCGCGGCGACCCGGCCGAGTCCCCACGCAGCCGCCTGCTCCGGATCGGCGGGGCGGTCAGAGGAGTGCGCCGCGACCGCTCCACGGGTGGCGCACCACACCGGTGCGTCGATCTCCGCGTCGGCCAGTGCCTGCAGCATCGTCACGGTGACGGCCGGCCCGGTCGGCTCGGAGTGCCCGGCGAGGGCCGGCAGCAGTACGACGCCGCCGAGTTCGCCACATGCACGCAGTCGTTCGGCCAGTGCCGCCCGGTCGAGTCCGGCGACCGCGAGGGTCGTGGTCTCCGCTCCGGCCGACCGCAGCGCCGATTCCAGGTCGCCGTCGGCCGGTCCTCGCTCCACGACGAGCAGCCAGGTGCCGGAGAGCCCGGCGCCGGTCGGCAGGGTGAGCGGCTGCCAGCCGACCCCGTACCGCCACTTCTCCACCGCGGACCGGCTCTCCTGCCCTGCCGGGGCCAGCCAGAAGCGCTTGCGCTGAAAGGCGTAGGTCGGCAGGCCGACCTGGTGGCCGCCGCCCAGCACCGCCGACCAGTCGACACCCACCCCGTGGACGTAGGCGCGCGCCAGTGCCGTGAGGACGGTCCCGGGCTCGGGACGTTCACCGCGCAGCGCGGGAACCGCGACGACGTCGCCGTCCGGCACGCATTGCTGGGCCATGGCGGTCAGTACCCCGTCAGGACCCAGCTCCACGAACCGGGTCACGCCCTCCGCGTGCAGCGTGTCGACACCGTCGGCGAAGCGCACCGCCTCACGGACATGCCGCACCCAGTACTCGGGGGTCCGGATCGCATCCGGGTCCACCAGCCGCCCGGACACGTTGGAGACGATCGGCAACCGCGGTGTCTCGAAGGTCAACCCACCGATGGCAGCGGCGAACTCGCCGAGCATCGCCTCCATGCGCGGCGAATGGAACGCGTGCGAGACGGTCAGCCGCTTGACCTTGCGGCCCGCCTCCCGCCACAGCGCCGCCAACTCGGCGACGACATCCTCGTCACCGGAGACCACCACCGCCGTAGGACCGTTGACCGCCGCGACGCTCACCGACGCCTCACGACCGGCGAGTTCGGCGACGACATCGGCTTCGTCAGCCTCCACGGCCAGCATCGCCCCGCCCTCGGGCAGCGCCTGCATCAACCGGCCACGAGCCCCCACCAGCACACACGCGTCGTCCAGTGACAACACACCCGCGACGTGAGCCGCCGCCACCTCACCGATGGAGTGGCCCAGCAGGAAGTCCGGCCGCACCCCCCACGACTCCAGCAGGCGGAACAACGCCGCCTCAAGCGCGAACAACGCCGCCTGCGTGTACGCCGTCTGGTTCAGCGACTCCTCGTCGCCGAACATCACCTCACGCAACGGACGATCCAACTCGGCATCCATCCGAGCGCACACCGCGTCCAGCGCCTCCGCGAACACCGGGAAGGCGTCGTACAGTTCGCGCCCCATCCCCGCCCGCTGCGCGCCCTGACCGGTGAACAGGAACGCCAACCGGCCCTCGTGCGCGGTGCCTTGAACGACACCGGAGGCCGGACGTCCTTCCGCCACCGCGGCAAGAGCGGACACCAGCTCGGTCTGGTCCCGGCCGAGCAGCACGGCCCGGTGCTCGAGTCCTGCCCGGGTGGTGGCCAGTGACCAGCCGATGTCGGCGGGCTCCGGAGCGCCGGGGCCCTCGGTGAGGGCCAGCAGCCGCTCGGCCTGCTCCCGCAGCGCGTCCTCGCCTCGGGCGGAGATCGTCCAGGGAACCACCGGGAGGTCACTCGTGCCGACGCTCTCGCCGGCTTCCTCGACGATCGGCGCCGCCTCGATGAGGACGTGCGCGTTCGTGCCGCTCACCCCGAAGGAGGACACCGCGGCGCGACGCGGCGCGCCGGTCTGCGGCCATTCCCTGGCCTCGGCCAACAGCTCGACGGCGCCGGCCGACCAGTCGACATGCGGCGACGGCTGGTCCACGTGCAGGGTCCTGGGCATGACCCCGTGTCGCATGGCCATGACCATCTTGATCACACCGGCCAGTCCCGACGCGGCCTGCGTGTGGCCGAGGTTGGACTTGACCGAACCCAGCCACACCGGCTGTCCGGCCTCCCGTCGCTGACCGTAGGTGGCCAGCAGCGCCTGGGCCTCGATCGGGTCACCGAGCGTCGTGCCGGTGCCATGCCCCTCGACCACGTCGATGTCGGCGGCCGTCAGTCCGGCGTCGGCCAGCGCCCGGCGGATCACCCGCTGCTGCGAGGGGCCGTTGGGCGCGGTCAGGCCGTTGGACGCGCCGTCCTGGTTCACCGCGGAGCCGCGGACCACCGCGTGGACCTGGTGTCCGTTGCGCACCGCGTCCGACAGCCGCTCCACCAGGAGCATGCCGACGCCCTCGGACCAGCCGGTGCCGTCGGCCGCCGCCGCGAACGGCTTGCACCGCCCGTCGGAGGACAGTCCGCCCTGGCGGCTGAACTCGTCGAACACGGCCGGCGAGGGGATGACCGCCACGCCGCCGACCAGTGCCATGGAGCACTCGCCGGCCCGCAGCGCGCGGGCCGCCCAGTGCAGGGCGACCAGCGAGGAGGAACACGCGGTGTCGACCGTCACCGCCGGGCCCTCAAGCCCCAGCGTGTAGGCGATCCGGCCCGACAGCACGCTGTTGGCGGTACCGGTCAGCAGGTGTCCCGCGACCTCGTCGAGGGACTGGACCCCGGCTCCGTAGCCGGAGTTGGAGGCGCCCACGAACACCCCGGTCGTGCTGCCGCGCAGCGACCAGGGGCTCATCCCGGCCCGCTCCAGCAGCTCCCACGACGCCTCCAGCAGCAACCGCTGCTGCGGGTCCATGCCCAGCGCCTCACGGGGCGAGATCCCGAACAGCTCGGCGTCGAACTCCGTCGCGTCGTGGACGAAGCCGCCCGCCTGCGCGTAGGTCACCTCGGGACGCGACAGGTCCCAGCCGCGGTCGGCCGGGAACCCGGAGATCCCGTCGCCGCCCGCCGCCACCAGTTCCCACAGCCCCTCCGGCGAGGACACCCCGCCGGGGAAGCGGCAGCTCATGCCGACGATGACGATCGGGTCGTCCGAGACAGCCGCCGTCACCAACGCGCCCGGTTCCCCGGCCGGCTCGCCGACCAGCAGTTCCAGCAGGTGGCGGCTGAGCGCGGTGGCCGTCGGGTAGTCGAACACCAGGCTCGACGGCAGCCGGAGCCCGGTCACCTCCGCGAGCTTGTTCCGCAGCTCGACCGCGGTCAACGAGTCGAACCCGAGGTCGTTGAACGGCCGACCGGTCTCCACCGACGCCGGGTCCGGGTAGCCGAGCACCGCCGCGACCTGCGCACGTACCGCGTCGAGTACCGTACGCAGCCGCTCGCCCTCGGGCAGTCCTGCCAGCCGCCGCGCCCATTCGGACCCTGCTGTCTCGCTCCCAGAGCCGGCTGCGGGGTCCCGCAACGCGGCCTGGACGGCGGGCAGTTCGGCCAGCAGCGCGCTGGAGCGGGTCGCGGTGAAGGCGGCGGCGAACCGCGCCCAGTCCACGTCGACCACCGTGACGCCGGTGTCGCCGCCGTCGACGGCCTGGCCGAGCGCGGTGAGAGCGAGCTCCGGCGCCAGGGCACGCAGCCCCCGGCGGCTCAGGTACGCGTCGGTCTCGCCGTCCGCCGCCATACCGGAGGCGGCCCACGGGCCCCACGCCATCGAGGTGGCCGGCAGTCCCCGGGCCCGCCGGTGCTCGGCCAGCGCGTCCAGATGGGCGTTGGCCGCGGCATAGGCGGCCTGCCCGGCGCTGCCCCAGGTGCCGGCGATCGAGGAGAACATCACGAACTGTTCGAGCGGGGTGTCCGCCAGCAACTCGTCGAGGTTGACCGCGCCGGTCACCTTGGCGCGCAGCACGTCGGCCAGTTCGGCGGCGTCGAGCTCGCCCAGCCGCGCGCCACGGTCGGTTCCCGCCGTGTGCACGACCGCCGTGACCGGATGCTCGGCCAGTACGGCGGCCAGCGCCTCGCGGTCGCCGACGTCGCAGGCCAGCACGGTCGCCTCGGTGCCGAGCCCGGCGAGTTCTGTCACCAGGTCGGCCGCGCCGGGGGCGTCGGGGCCGCCGCGGCTGAGCAGCACCAGCCGCTCGGCGCCCCGGGCCGCCAGCCACTTCGCCACCCGCGACCCCAACGCGCCGGTGCCGCCGGTGATCAGGACCGGACCGGCCGGGGTCCACGTGGCGGCCGGCGAGGGGGTGGACGGTGCGGCCCGCAGGCGCCGCCCGAACGTGCCCGAGCCGCGGACGGCCACCTGGTCCTCGCCTGTTGTCCCCGCCAGCACGGCCACCACTCGCGCCGCCGCCCGCTCGTCCAGCGTCTCGGGCAGATCGACGAGGCCGCCCCAGGTCCGGGGCAGCTCCAGAGCAGCCACCCGACCGAGACCCCACACCTGCGCCTGCGCCGGATCCGACAGCCGGTCGGAGCGGCCGACCGTCACCGCTCCCCGGGTCAGGCACCACACCGGTGCGTCGATCTCCGCGTCGGCCAGCGCTGGCAGCAGCGCCGCCGCCCATCGAGCGCCGTCCACCGTGCCCAGCAGGACGATCCCGGACAGCTCGCCGACCGCGCGCAGCCGCTCGGCCAGACCCGCCCGGTCCTGGTCCTCGGCCGGCTCGAACCCGACGACCTCGGCGCCGCCGTCACGCAGGGCTCGCGCCACCGCGTCGTCGCCCTCGGCGGTGGGCATGACCAGCAGCCACCGGCCTTCCAGCACGCCCGACGCCTCGGGCAACGGCCGCCAGAACACCTGGTGGCGCCAGGCGTTGACGGTGGAGTGGGACTGCCGTCGACGACGCCACGCGGCGAGCGCGGGGAGGACGGAGCTCAGCCCTTCGCCGGGCTCCAGCTCCAGCGTTCCGGCGAGCCCCGCCATGTCGCCCTTCTCCACCGCGGACCAGAACTCGGCCTCGGCCGGATCCGCGGCGACGGCCTCCGGCCGGTCCAACGTCAGCCAGTACCGGTCCCGCTGGAACGCGTAGGTCGGCAGCTCGACCCGGCGGTCGCTCCACCGGGCGAACATCGCCGACCAGTCGACCTCCGTGCCGTGCGCGTACGCGGTCGACAGCGCGGTCATCAGCGTCACCGACTCGTCGCGCTCGGCACGCAGCACCGCGAGAGCCAGCGTCCGCTCCGCGTCCTCCGCCACCTCAGCGCCGTCAAGACACTGCTGGGCCATGGCGGTCAGCACACCGTCAGGACCGAGTTCAAGGAACCGCGTCACGCCCTCCGCGTGGAGCGTCGCCACCCCGTCCGCGAACCGCACCGCCTCCCGCACATGCCGCACCCAGTACTCGGGAGTCCGGATCGCGTCCGGGTCCGCCAGCCGTCCCGACACATTGGAGACGATCGGCACCCGGGGTGCGTGGAACGTCAGTTGTGCGGCGACGGCGGCGAATTCACCGAGCATCGCCTCCATCCGCGGCGAGTGGAACGCGTGCGAGACGGTCAACCGCTTGACCTTGCGGCCCGCCTCCCGCCACAGCGCCTCCAGTTCAACGACCGCGTCCTCGTCACCGGAGACCACCACCGAGGTGGGCCCGTTGACCGCGGCGATGCTCACCGACGCCTCACGACCGGCGATCTCTTCCGCAACCTCGGCCTCTGTGGCCTCGACCGCCAGCATCGCCCCGCCAGAAGGCAGCGCCTGCATCAACCGACCACGCGCCGCCACCAGCGCACACGCGTCGTCCAGCGACAGCACACCCGCGACGTGCGCGGCGGCCACCTCACCGATCGAGTGGCCGAGGAGGAAGTCCGGCCGAACACCCCACGACTCCAACAACCGGAAGAGCGAGACCTCCAACGCGAACAACGCCGCCTGCGTATAAGCGGTCTGGTCCAGCAACCCCTCGTCGCCGAACATCACCTCACGCAACGGACGATCCAACTCGGCATCCATCCGCGCACACACCGCGTCCAACGCCTCCGCGAACACCGGGAACGCGGTGTGGAGTGCACGACCCATCCCCGCCCGCTGCGCACCCTGACCGGTGAACAAGAACGCCAGCCTGCCGTGTCCGGCGAAACCGCTGACCGCGCGGGCGCTCTGCTGACCGGCCGCGATGTCGGCCAGTCCGGCGAGGAACGCGTCCCGGTCACCGCCCAGCACAACCGCTCGGTGCTCCAGGGGAGTTCGGCCATTCACCAAGGAGGCGCCGATGTCCTGCGGTCCGAGGTCCGTGGCGTCGCCGACGAACGCCGACAGCCGTGCCGCCTGCGCACGCAGCGCATCGCTGGTCTTCGCGGAGATCACCCAGGGGAGGACGGCCGGCGGCATCTCCACGGTGGCCGCCGGTCGCGGTGCGGGCTCGGGAGCGGCCTCCAGGATGGTGTGCACGTTGGTGCCGCTCACTCCGAAGGAGGACACCGCCGCACGACGCGGCGCCCCCGTCTCCGGCCACGAACGGTTCTCCGTCAACAACTCCACCGCACCCGACTCCCAGTCGATGTGCGGCGAACGCTCCTCGACGTGCAGGGTCTTGGGCAGCAGGCCGTGCCGCAGCGCCATCACCATCTTGATCACACCGGCGACACCGGCGGCCGGCTGTGCGTGGCCGATGTTCGACTTGATGGACCCCAGCCACAGCGGCTCGTCCCCCGACCGTTCCTGGCCGTAGGTCGCCAGCAACGCCTGCGCCTCGATCGGGTCGCCGAGAGCGGTACCGGTGCCGTGCGCCTCCACCGCGTCGATCTGCGATGCGGACAGTCCGGCGCTGGCCAAGGCCTGTCGGATCACCCGCTGCTGCGACGGTCCATTCGGCGCGGTCAGACCGTTCGACGCACCATCCTGGTTGACCGCAGAACCCCGCACCACCGCCAGCACCTCATGCCCCCGCAGACGCGCCTGCGACAACCGCTCCACCACCAACACACCAGCACCCTCAGCCCACCCCGTGCCATCAGCCGACGCCGCGAACGACTTGCACCGGCCGTCAACCGCCACACCCTTCTGCCGACTGAACTCCGTGAAGATGCCGGGCGTCGCGATCACCGTCGCACCACCCACCAACGCCATCTCACACTCACCACCACGCAACGACTGCGCAGCCAGATGCAACGCCACCAACGACGACGAACACGCCGTATCCACCGTCACCGCCGGACCCTCAAGCCCGAACGTGTAGGACAGGCGCCCGGAGGCGACGCTGGTCGACGTGCCCGTCAGTGAGAGGCCTTCCACCTCCTGCGGGAGCGGTCCACCGCCCAGTCCGTACAGCGAACTGGCCACACCCATGAAGACGCCGACCTGCTCGCCCCGCAACGACAGCGGCGCGATACCCGCCCGCTCCAACGCCTCCCACGCACTCTCCAACAGCAACCGCTGCTGCGGATCCATCGCCAACGCCTCACGCGGCGAGATCCCGAAGAGCCGGGCATCGAACTCGTCGGCGTCATGGACGAAACCGCCCACCCGGGTGGCCGATGTGCCGGAGCGCTCGGTGTCGGGGTCGAACAGCGCGTCGAGGTCCCAGCCACGGTCGGTCGGGAACTCACCGATCGCGTCGACACCGTCCACCACCAACCGCCACAAGTCCTCCGGCGACGCGACGCCACCCGGGAACCGGCACCCCATCCCGACGATCACCACCGGATCGTCGCCGACATTGGCCAGGCTCGGGGTCGTGCGCCCCGGCACCGCCGCCACGGCCTCCCCGACCAGGTCGCCGCGCAGCCGTTCCACCAGGGCCCGCGGGCTCGGGTAGTCGAAGACCAACGTGGCCGGCAACCGAAGACCCGTCGCCGTGTTCATCCGGTTTCGCAGCTCGACAGCGGTCAGCGAGTCGAACCCAAGGTCCTTGAACGCCCGACCCGGCTCCACCGCCTCGGCCGACGCATGACCCAGCACAGCGGCGACCTCCGCCAACACCAGACCCGTCAGTGCCCGCTCCTGCTCCGACGGCGAAAGATGCGTCAGCCGCTCCGCCAGCGAGGTGGCACCCGCCGAGTCCACCGCACGACGCACCGTGGCGCGCACCAGGCCGCGCAGCAGCGCCGGCACCGGTTCCTGCCCGATCCGCGCCCGCAGACGCGCCACGTCCAACCGCATCGGCAGCACATGCGGGATGCCGACCTTCAGAGCCGCGTCGAACAGTGCGAGTCCGTCCTCGGCCGACATCGCGGTGCCGGTCGATTCGAGCCTGGCCAGGTCGACCCCGCCCAGACCCGCACTCATCGCGCTCGTCTGCTCCCACATGCCCCAGCCCAGGGCGACACCCGCCAGACCGCTCGCCTGCCGCTGCTGGGCCAACGCGTCCAACACCGCGTTCGCGGCAGCGTAGTTCGCCTGTCCCGGAGTGCCGAAGGTGGCGGAGGCGGATGAGTACATGGCGAACATCGCCAGGTCGGCGTCCTTGGTCAACTCGTGTAGATGCAGAGCGGCTTGAGCCTTGGGCGCCAGCACGTTGGCGACCCGCTCCGGCGTCATCGACCCGATCACACCGTCATCCACCACACCGGCCGCATGCACCACACCCGTCAACGGATGCCCAACCGGAATCCCCTCCAACACAGCGGCCAGAGCGTCCCGATCCGCCACATCGCATGCCACGACGCGGGCCTCAGCGCCAAGACCCGACAACTCCGCCACCAGCTCGGCGGCACCAGGCGCATCCGGACCACTACGGGAAACCAGCACCAGATGCCGGACACCGAGTACAGCCACCAAGTGCCGGGCCAGCAACCCGCCGAGGGCTCCGGTGCCGCCGGTGACCAGAACGGTGCCGTCGCGGTCGAGCGTCCTCGGCATGACCAGAACGTTCTTGCCGATGTGCCGGCCAGAACTCATCAACCGGAACGCACCGGCCACCTCGCGCACGTCCCAGGCGCGCACCGGCAGGAACTCCAGCGCGCCGCTCTCGAACAACACGACCAGCAGGCTCAGGATCTCCTGTAGCCGCTCCATGCCCGCGTCGAACAGGTCGAACGACTTGTACGCGACGCCTGAGAACGTGTCCGGGTGGCGGACGTCGGCCTTGCCCATCTCGACGAACCGGCCGCCGTCGACGAGCAGTCGAGCCGACGCGTCGATGAACTCACCGGCCAGCGCGTTCAGTACGACATCCACGCCACGGCCGCCCGAAGCGGCACGGAAGGCACCCTCGAACTCCAGGTCACGCGACGAGGCGATCCGCTCACCGGAGACCCCCAACCCGCGCACGACCGGCCACTTGGCCTCACTCGCGGTCGCGAACACCTCCGCCCCGGCCCAACGCGCCAACTGCACCGCAGCCATACCGACACCGCCGGCAGCGGCATGGACCAGCACCGACTCACCCGACGACAGCCCACCCAGGTCGAACAGGCCGTAGTACGCGGTCATGAACACCATCGGCACCGACGCCGCATCGGTGAACGACCAGTCCTCGGGCATCCGGGCCAGCGTCCGCCGGTCGGTCACCGTCTCAGGACCGAACCCGCCCACGAAGAGGCCGAAGACCCGGTCGCCGACCGCCAGATCGGTAACGTCCGTACCCACCTCAAGGACGACACCGGAACCCTCGGAGCCCATCAACCCCGGCTCGGGATAGGTCCCCAGGCCGATCAGCACGTCACGGAAGTTCACACCGGCGGCACGCACCTCCACCCGCACCTCGTTCGCCGCGAGTTCGCCGCCGGCCGACTGAACGACAGGGGCGACCTCTTCGAGGACACCGCGCTCGGACGGCTCAAGGCGCCACGCACCCTCGTCAGCTGAGGGGACAGCCAGCACCGGCATCGACGACACCCGCGCCAACCGAGGCACCCACACCACACCACCACGCACCGCCACCTGCGGCTCACCCAACCCCAACACACCCGACACGAGCCCCGCATCGACATCCTCGGTGTCCACATCGAGCAACACCAGACGATCCGGCTGCTCCGACTGCGCCGACCGCACCAAACCCCACACCGCAGCGGCGGCGACATCCGCTACCACACCACCATCGCCCACGCTCACCGCACCCCGCGACAACACCACCAACCGGCCGGCGCCGTCCTTCGACAGCCACCCACGCACCACGTCCAGCACCCGACCAGCAACCTCGTTGATGGCCGAGCCCGACGGCACCCACACCGCCACATCCGAGGTCCCGTCCAGCCCCGCGACCTCATCCAGACCGCACACCTCAACCGCACCATCGGCAGAGCTGTCCGGGGACACCCGAGCCCACTCCACCCCGAACAAACCATCCGCCACGCCACCCGCCGCAGCGGCACTCGCATCCATCGCCCGCAACACCAACGAGTCCACCGACACCACCGCACCACCAGCAGCATCGAACGCCCGCACACTCACCGCGTCATCACCCACCCGCGACAACACCACCCGCAACACCGACGCGCCCACCGCGAACAACGACACACCCGACCACGCAAACGGCAGACGAGCCGCCTCCCCCTCACCCAACAACCCACCCACCGCCAACGCATGCAACGCCCCATCCAGCAACGCCGGATGCACCCCAAACGCACCCGCCTCCACCACACCCGGCAACTCCACCTCAGCCAAGACCGAACCATCCACCCCACGCCACACCGACCGCAGCCCCTGGAAGACGGGACCGTAAACCAACCCCACCCCCGCCAACGCCTCATACATCCCGGCCACATCCACCGACTCAGCACCCACCGGCGGCCAGACGGAGACATCCATGCCAGGCACGGTCACCTGCCGGTCCTCGACCAGACGCCCCTCGGCATGGCGAGTCCACGAACCGTCGACGTCGTCAGGCCGCGAGTGGATCTCCACCACCCGGCCGTCGACACCACCCGACACACTCACCTGCACCTGGACCGCGCCACGCTCCGGCAGCACCAACGGCGCCTCCAGCGTCAGATCCTCCAACCGGGCACAACCAACCTGCTGCCCCGCCCGCAACGCCATCTCCACCAACGCCGTCCCCGGCACAATCACCCGACCATGCACCCGGTGATCGCCCAACCACGACTGCGCACCCACCGACAACCGACCCGTCAACACCAGGCCACCACCCGACGCCAACGACACCTCGGCACCCAGCAGGGGGTGATGCGAGACACCGAGTCCGACGCCGGAGACATCGCCCACGCTCAACCGGCCGCGCACCCAGTACCGTTCGCGCTGGAAGGCATACGTGGGCAACTCGACAGAACACGTCTGCCAGGTCGCGAACACCGAGGCCCAGTCCACGGCGACGCCCTGAACATAGCCAGCGGCCAGCGCCGTCATCAGGGTCTCGGACTCGCCCCGTTCGCCACGCAGCACGGGGATCGCCACCGCAGCGTCGACGCACTGCTGGACCATCGCGGTCAGCACCCCGTCGGGCCCGAGCTCCACGAACCGGGTCACGCCCTCGGCATGCAAGGTCGCCACGCCATCGGCGAAGCGCACCGCCTCACGCACATGCCGCACCCAGTACCCGGGAGTCCGGATCGCATCCGGATCCACCAACCGCCCCGACACGTTCGAGACGATCGGCAGCCGCGGGGCATCGAAGACCAACTCACTGATCGCGGCGGCGAACTCGCCGAGCATCGCCTCCATCCGCGGCGAGTGGAACGCGTGCGAAACGGTCAGCCGCTTCACCCGACGGCCGGCCTCCCGCCACACCGACTCCAACTCGTCGATGACCTCAGCGTCACCGGACACCACCACCGATGTCGGCCCGTTGACCGCCGCCACACTCACCGAGGCTTCACGACCCACGAGTTCGGCGGCGACGTCAGCCTCCTCGGCCTCCACCGCCAACATCGCCCCGCCAGACGGCAACGCCTGCATCAACCGACCACGCGCCGCCACCAACACACACGCATCGTCCAGCGACAACACACCCGCAACGTGGGCGGCAGCGACCTCGCCAATGGAGTGCCCCAGCAGGAAGTCCGGCCGAACACCCCACGACTCCAGCAGGCGGAAGAGCGCCACCTCAAGCGCGAACAGCGCGGCCTGGGTGTAAGCCGTCTGGTTCAGCGACTCGGCGTCGCCGAACATCACCGCACGCAACGGACGATCCAACTCGGCATCCATCCGCGCACACACCGCGTCCAGCGCATCCGCGAACGCCGGGAAGGACTCATAAAGCTCCCGGCCCATGCCGGCCCGTTGCGCACCCTGGCCGGTGAACAGGAACGCCAAACGGCCTGGCGTCACCGTCCCGCTGACCACACTGGCTCCGGATCCACCGACCGCCAACTGAGCCAGACCATCCAGCAGTTCGGCCCGCTCGGAACCCAGGACCACCGCACGGTGTTCCAGCGCCGCACGCGTCGTCGCCAACGACACACCCACATCAACCGACCGCGACTCAGACCGCTCCCCGACGAACGACGCCAAACGCCCCGCCTGAGCAGCCAACCCCACCACGCTCTGACCCGACACCACCCACGGCACCACCACCGGCTGAGGCTGCCGTTCAGCAGACTCGGCCGGGACCAGCTCCTCGGCCTCCTCCAGGATCGTGTGCGCGTTCGTCCCGCTGATCCCGAACGACGACACAGCCGCACGTCGCGGCGTCGCCAGCTCCGGCCAGTCCCTGGACTCGGTCAGCAACTCGACAGCACCGGCCGACCAGTCCACGTGCGGCGACGGCTCGTCCACGTGCAACGTTCGCGGCAGGACGCCGTGTTGCAGCGCCATCACCATCTTGATGATGCCCGCGGCGCCGGCCGCCGCCTGGGTGTGGCCGATGTTGGACTTCACCGAGCCGAGCCACAACGGCCGGTCGGCGGGCCGGTCCTGACCGTAGGTGGCCAGCAGCGCCTGCGCCTCGATCGGGTCACCCAGCGCCGTACCCGTGCCGTGCGCCTCCACCGCGTCCACGTCCGAGGCCGACAGGCCCGCGCTGGCCAGGGCCTGCCGGATCACCCGCTGCTGCGAAGGACCATTCGGCGCCGTCAGACCGTTCGACGCACCATCCTGGTTCACCGCGCTGCCCCGCACGACCGCCAGCACGCGGTGCCCGTTGCGTCGGGCGTCCGAGAGCCGCTCGACCAGTAGGACGCCGACCCCTTCGCCCCACGAGGTGCCGTCCGCCGACGCGGCGAACGCCTTGCACCGGCCGTCGGCGGCCAGCCCACGCTGACGGCTGAACTCGATGAACGTTCCCGGGGTGGCCATCACGGTGACACCGCCCGCGAGAGCCATCGAGCACTCACCGTTACGCAGCGCCTGCGCCGCCAAGTGCAACGCCACCAACGACGACGAACACGCCGTGTCCACCGTCACCGCAGGCCCCTCAAGGCCCAAGGAGTAGGCGATCCGGCCGGACATGATGCTCGCCGCGCCACCGGTGGCGATGTGCCCTTCGGCGACGGACTGCCCGTCACGGGCCTGGGCCGCGGCGATGGTCAGCCTCGCGTAGTCCTGCCCGTTGGTGCCGGCGAAGACGCCGGTCCGACTGCCACGCAGCGACCGCGGGTTGATCCCCGCCCGCTCGAAGACCTCCCAGCACGTCTCCAGCAGCAGCCGCTGCTGCGGGTCCATCGCCACCGCTTCACGCGGCGATATCCCGAACAGCCCCGCATCAAATGCCGCCGCGTCGTCGAGAAATCCACCGAGGCTGACATACGAAGTCCCGGGATTGTCCGGGTCAGGGTTGTACAAGGCGTCGTTGTCCCAGCCCCGGTCACCCGGGAACTCACTGATGGCATCCCCGCCCGATGACACGAGTCGCCATAGGTCCTCCGGGGAGTTCACACCTCCCGGGAAACGACAACTCATCCCGATAATCGCCACCGGATCATCCACCACCACCGACACCGGAACCACAGCACCGGAACCAGCCGCCTCCACCCCATCACCCGCACCCAGCAACCCCAACAAAAACTCCGCCAACACCTCAGCATTCGGATAATCAAACACCAAACTCGCCGCCAACCGCACCCCCAACACCGACGACAACCGATCCCGCAACTCCACCGCCGTCAACGAATCAAACCCCAAATCCTTAAACGCCCGACCCCCATCCACCACACCCACATCCCCATACCCCAACACCCCAGCAGCCTCCACCCGCACCAACCCCAACACCTCATGCAACCGCTCCCCCACCGACAACCCCACCAACCGCCCCACAAACTCCCCACCACCAACAACACCAGCACCCTCCACCGGCCCACCCGAACCAACCGAAACATCCCCCGCAAACGCCTCCAACAAAGGAGACGGCCGAGACGACGTAAACGTCCCAACAAACCGATCCCAATCCACATCAGCAACCGTCACACACCCCTCACCCCCATCCACCACACGCCCCAACGCACCCACCGCCAACTCCATATCCATCGCCACCAACCCACGACGCCGCAAATACCCCTCCGCCTCCACCGAATCAACCACCATCCCCCCACCAGCCCACGGACCCCACGCCACCGACGACCCCACCAACCCCCGCGAACGCCGCACCTCCACCAACGCATCCACAAACGCATTCCCCGCCGCATACGCACCCTGACCCGCACTACCCCACACACCAGCAATCGAAGAAAACACCACAAACAAATCCAAATCCATGCCAGCCGTCAACTCATCCAACACACAAGCACCCACCACCTTCGCCCCCAACACCTCCACCACATCCCCCACCCGCGCCTCCCCCAACACCGACGCACGATCCAACCCCGCACAATGCACCACACCCGACAACGGAAACTCCCCCGAAATCCCCGCCAACACCCCAGCCACACCCTCACGATCCGCCACATCACACGCCACCACCTCCACCACCGCACCCAACCCCTCCAACTCCCCCACCAACCCCACCGCACCCGGAGCCTCCAACCCACGCCGCGACGTCAACACCAAACGCGACACACCACGCCCCACCAACCACCGCGCCACCCGAGCACCCAACCCACCCGTACCACCCGTCACCAACACCGTCCCCCGACCAACCCAACCCCCACCATCAGGTGCCTCAGCCAACTCACCCCGCACAAGCCGACGCCCGAACACACCCGACGCCCGCACCGCCACCTGGTCCTCATCCGACACACCCGACAGCACACCCACCAACCGACCAGCGGCACGCTCGTCCAGCACCTCCGGCAGATCGACCAACCCACCCCACGTCTGCGGATACTCCAGCGCCGCCACCCGCCCCAGCCCCCACACCTGAGCCTGCTCAGGAGAAACCAGCACATCCGAACGACCCACCGACACCGCACCCCGCGTCACACACCACACCCGACCACCCACACCCGCATCACCCAACGCCTGCACCAACACCACCGACCGCTCCACCACCGCATCCCCAGCCAACCCCAACAACGACACCACACCAGAAACCTCACCCACAGCCCCCAACCGCCCAGCCAAGGCAGCCCGATCCACCGATCCATCAACCTCCAACTCCACCACCTCAACCCCCACACCCCGCAACACACCAGCCACCACACCACCATCCCCACCACCGGTCGCCGACACCACAACCCAACGACCAGAAACCGACCCCGACACACCCGACAACGGCAACCACGAAACCCGATACACCCACCCATCCACCACCGACCGCTCCTGCCGCCTACGCCGCCACGCCGACAACGCCGGCACCACAACACTCAGCGGCGCATCCCCCTCAAGACGCAGGGCTTCCGCCAGATACTCCAGATCCTCGGAGTCGACCGCTTCCCAGAACTCGGCGAACCCGCTGTCCACCTGCGAGCCTGACACCACGTCGTCGGCGGGAAGGTCCACCCAGAACCGCTGCCGCTGGAACGCGTAGGTCGGCAGCGCCACCCGACGGCCGCCCCACGGCGCGAACACCGCGGCCCAATCGATGGCCACACCATGTACATGTGCGGTGGCCAGCGCGGTCAGCAGGGCCTGGGGCTCGTCCCGGTCCTGCCGAAGCACCGGAATCGCGGTCGCCGACTCGACGCACCCGCGCGTCATGGCGGTCAGCACCCCGCCCGGGCCCAACTCCACGAATCGCGTCACGCCCTCGGCGTGCAGGGTCGCCACACCATCGGCGAACCGCACCGCCTCACGGACATGCCGCACCCAGTACCCGGGGGTGCGGATCGCTTCGGCGTCGGCCAACTCACCGGTCAGGTTGGAGACGATCGGCAATCGCGGTGCCTCGAAGGTCAGTCGAGCGGCGACCGCTTCGAACTCCTCCAGCATCGCTTCCATGCGCGGCGAGTGGAACGCGTGCGAAACGGTCAGCCGCTTCACCCGGCGACCGGCCTCCCGCCACCCCGCCTCCAACTCCGCGACGGCGTCCTCGTCACCCGAAACCACCACCGACGACGGCCCGTTGACCGCGGCGATACTCACCGAGGCCTCGCGACCGGCGATCTCCTCGGCGATCTCCGCCTCCGCGGCCTCCACCGCCAACATCGCCCCGCCAGACGGCAACGCCTGCATCAACCGACCACGCGCACCCACCAGCACACACGCGTCATCCAGCGACAACACACCCGCCACATGGGCAGCCGCCACCTCACCAATCGAATGACCCAGCAGGAAATCGGGGGTCACACCCCACGACTCCAACAGACGGAACAACGCCACCTCAAGCGCGAACAACGCCGCCTGCGTATAAGCCGTCTGGTCCAGCAACCCCTCGTCGCCGAACATCACCTCACGCAGCGACCGACCAAGCTCCACGTCCAGCCGTGCACACGCCGCGTCCAGAGCCTCCGCGAACACCGGGAAGGA
This sequence comes from uncultured Actinomycetota bacterium, assembly GCA_963737305.1. Classification (GTDB taxonomy): domain Bacteria; phylum Actinomycetota; class Actinomycetes; order Streptomycetales; family Streptomycetaceae; genus Streptantibioticus_C. The sequence goes on from CAVTRX010000001.1 coordinate 823,967, forward strand.
CTCGTAGAGTTCACGGCCCATCCCGACCCGCTGGGCACCCTGACCGGCGAAGAGGAACGCGACCTCGCCTTCCGTGACGACGCCCTCGACCACCCCCGGCGCCGACCGGCCCTCGGCCAACGCGCCGAGTGCGTCCCGCAAGCCATCCGTGCCTTCGGCGAGCACCACCGCGCGGTGCTCAAGCCCGGCGCGGCCGGTGGCAAGAGAGAACCCGACGTCGACGGGCCGCATTGCCGCGTCGTCCGCGGCGAAGGAGGCCAGCCGTTCCGCCTGGGCGCGCAACGCCACGTCCGACCTGGCCGACAGCACCCACGGCAGCATGGCCGGAGCGACGGCGGCCTGCGGCTCGCGCGGTTCGCCTGCCTCGGCCTCCGTCTCGGCCTCGTCGCGCGGGGCCTCCTCGATGATCACGTGCGCGTTGGTGCCGCTCACCCCGAAGGAGGAGATGCCGGCCCGGCGCGGGCGGTCCAGCTCCGGCCAGTTCCGCGTCTCCGTCAGCAGCTCGACCGCGCCCCGCGACCAGTCCACGTGCGGCGACGGCTCGTCGACGTGCAGCGTCTTCGGCATCACCCCGTGCCGAAGGGCCATCACCATCTTGATGACTCCGGCGGCGCCGGACGCCGCCTGGATGTGCCCGATGTTCGACTTCAGCGAACCGAGCCACAGCGGCTGGTCCGCCGGCCGGTCCTTCCCGTACACGTCGAGCAGCGCCTGCGCCTCGATCGGGTCACCGAGCCTGGTGCCCGTGCCGTGGCCCTCGACGACGTCCACGTCACCCGGCACGAGTTGGGCGTTGACGATGGCCTGGCGGATGACCCGCTGCTGTGAGGGGCCGTTGGGCGCGGTCAGGCCGTTGGACGCGCCGTCCTGGTTCACCGCGGAGCCGCGGACGACCGCGAGGATCTCGTGGCCCAGGCGGCGGGCGTCCGACAGCCGCTCGACCAGCAGTACGCCGACGCCTTCGCCCCAGCCGGTGCCGTCCGCGGCGGCGGCGAACGACTTGCACCGACCGTCCGACGCCAGACCGCCCTGCTTGTCGAACTCCTCGAAGGTGGCGGGCGTCGGCATCACCGTCACGCCGCCGACCAGTGCCATCGAGCACTCACCGTTGCGCAGCGCCTGCGCGGCCAGGTGCAACGCCACCAGGGACGAAGAACACGCCGTGTCCACCGTCACCGCCGGACCCTCAAGACCGAAGCTGTACGCCACCCGGCCGGATATCACGCTGTTCGCGGTGCCGGTCAGGGCGTGGCCCGCGATCTCCTTCGGCAGGGCGATGCCCGCGCCGTAACCGGAGTTCGACGCTCCGACGAACACCCCGGTCCGGCTGCCACGCAGCGTTTCCGGCGCCAGGCCGGCCCGCTCGAAGAGCTCCCAGCTGGCTTCCAGTATCAACCGCTGCTGCGGGTCCATCGCCAACGCCTCACGCGGCGAGATCCCGAAGAGCGACGCGTCGAAGTCGGTGGCGTCGTCGACGAACCCGCCCTGCCGCGCGTACGTGGCGTCCGGGTCGGACAGATCCCAGCCACGGTCGGTCGGGAACCCCGAGACGCCGTCGATGCCGGAGTGGACCAGTTCCCACAGCTCCTCGGGGGAGCGCACCCCGCCCGGCAGGCGGCAGCTCATCCCCACGATGGCGATCGGCTCCTTGCCGGCCGCCATCAGTTCCCGGTTCTGCTCACGCAGCCTTTCGGTTTCCTTCAGCGACGCGCGCAACGCCTTGACAACTTGTTCCTCACGAGTAGCCATGCTTGAGCTCCAATTGCGGGCGCTGTCAGGAATCCGAATTACCGAGAGCGGTCTCGATGAGCGCGTCGACATCCATGTCGTCGATCGATTCCGAATCGGTGTCCGTGCCGGTTTCGGTGTCCGTCACGACACCCGTGTCCGCTGGATCAACCAGCTTGAGCAACATGTCAAGCACACCTGCGTCGCGGAGCCGGGACAACGGCACGTTGGCCAGTGCCTGCCGGATCCGCGCTTCGTCGGGCCCGCCGTCCGGGTCCGCGACGCCCTCCCCGCCGATCTCCGTCTCCAGCCGCTCGGCCAGCGCGGCCGAGGTCGGGTAGTCGAAGACCAGCGTGGGGGGCAGTGATACTCCGATCGCCTCCGTGAGCCTGTTGCGGATCTCCACCGCTGTCATCGAGTCGACGCCGAGCTCGCTGAAGGCGACCTTCGGCGGGACGGAGGCCGTGCCCTCGTGACCCAGTACGGCGGCCACCTGGCCCCGCACGAGTTCGAGCAGGGCGCGCCGCCGCTCGGCGGGCGAGGACCCGATGATCCGCTCCCCCAGCGCCGAGAGCCCGCTCTGCCGCTGCGACTGGTCACCCGTCAGCTCGGCGTCGCGGTCGGCCGCCGCACGCAGTCCACGGACCTCGGGCAGTTCGCTGAGCAGCGGGCTGGTGCGGACCGAGGTGAAGACCGGGGCGAACCGCTCCCAGTCGACGTCGGCCACCGTCACGCAGCTCTCGCCGGTCTCGACCGCGTGGTCGAGTGCCCTGATCGCGAGCTTGGAGTCGAGCACCCGCAGCCCGCGTCGCCGCAGGTAGTCGGCCGTCTCGTCCGCGGTCGCCATTCCGGCGTCCGCCCACGGACCCCAGGCGATCGAGGTCGCCGCTCGGCCACCGGCCGTCCGGTCCTGGGCGAGCGCGTCAAGGAACGCGTTGCCCGCGGCGTAGGCGGCCTGGCCACCGCTGCCCCACACACCGGCGATCGAGGAGAACATCACGAACGCGTCCAGGTCCGCCTCGGCCAGCAACTCGTGCAGGTGCCTGGCGCCTTCGACCTTGGCGCGCAGTGTCTCGGCCAGTTCGTCGGCGGTCAGGTCGGTGAGCTTGGTCGTGCCGGTCATGCCCGCCGCGTGGACCACCGCGGTGAGCGGGTGTTCCGCGGGGATCGCGGCGAGCAGCCGGCTCACGGCCTCGCGCTCGGCGATGTCGCAGGCGGTCACGGTCACTTCGGCTCCCAGGGCGCGTACCTCCGCGACCAGGTCGGCCGCCCCCGGAGCGTCCATGCCGCGCCTGCTGGTCAGCACCAGGTGTTCCGCGCCGCGTTCGGCGAGCCACTTGGCGACGTTGCCGCCGAGCCCGCCGGTGCCGCCGGTCACGAGCACTGTGCCGTGCGGCTGCCACGCGGCTCCCCGCGACGGTCCGTTGGGGGTCGCGTGCGCCAACCGCCGTACATACGTGCCTGTTTCCCGTACGGCGATCTGGTCCTCGCCTGATCCGCCGGTCAGCGCCGCCACCAGACGTTCCGCACCTCGCTTGTCCAAGGTGGCGGGAACGTCCACCAGACCACCCCAGCGGTTCGGGTGCTCCAGGGCCACGACACGTCCGAATCCCCAGAGTTGGGCACCGGCCATGTCGGTCAACCGGTCGGTCCCTCCGACGGCCACCGCGCCGCTGGTCACGCACCACAGGGGTGCGTCCACCTCGGCATCGCCCAACGCCTGTACGAGCAGCAGCGATCGGTCGAGCGCGACGGGTGCCAGCAGTGACAGCACCCCGGCGATCTCGTCGGATCCGGAGACGGCCTCCCGCAGCCGCTGAGCCAGCGCCGCACGGTCGGTCTTCCCGTCCACGGTGATCTCGACGAGTTCGGCACCGTGGTCGGCCAGCGCGGTCGCCGGAGACCGGTCCACCTGCCCCTCGGGGACCACCACCAGCCAGACACCGGACGCCACCGCGGGCGCGCCGGCCAGCGGCGTCCAGCCGATCCGGTACCGCCAGCCGTCCACCGTCGACCTGGTGTGTCGTTCCCTGCGCCATTCCGACAGGGCGGGCAGCACGGAGCTCAGGCCGTTGGACGCGTCGAGCTTCAAGGTGCTGGCGACGGATTCCAGGTCCTGCTGCTCCACCGCGGACCAGAACGCGTCCTCCACGGCATCCGCCGGGCGCGCGGCCGGCTCGGTCTCCGTCGACGCCAGCCAGAAACGCCTGCGCTGGAACGCGTAGGTGGGCAGTTCCACCTGGCGCCCGCCCCACGGGGCGAACACCGCGGCCCAGTCCACCGTGGCACCGTGCACATGCGCGGTGGCCAGCGCGGTGAACAGGACTTCGGCCTCGTCCCGTTCCTTGCGTAGCACGGGGATCGCCACCGCCTCGTCGACGCACTGCTGGACCATGGCGGCCAGCACGGCGTCCGGACCCAGTTCCATGAACCGGGTCACGCCCTCGGCGTGGAGCGTCGCCACCCCGTCCGCGAAGCGCACCGCCTCACGTACGTGCCGCACCCAGTAGCCGGCCGTACGGATCAGCTCCGGGTCCACGATCCGGCCGGTCAGGTTGGAGATGATCGGCATCTTGGGGGCGCTGAAGGTGAGTTGGGCGGCGACCGCTTCGAACTCGGCCAGCATCGCCTCCATCCGGGGCGAGTGGAACGCGTGGGAGACGGTCAGTCGCTTCACCCGGCGGCCCGACTCGCGCCACATCGCCTCCAGTTCAACGATCGCGTCCTCGTCACCGGAGACCACCACCGAAGTGGGCCCGTTGATCGCGGCGATGCTCACCGACGCCTCACGACCGGCGATCTCTTCCGCGATCTCGGCCTCCGTGGCCTCGACCGCCAGCATCGCCCCACCAGAGGGCAACGCCTGCATCAGCCGACCACGCGCCGCCACCAAGGTGCATGCGTCATCGAGCGACAGCACACCCGCCACATGCGCGGCGGCCACCTCACCGATCGAATGCCCCAGCAGGAAGTCCGGCCGAACACCCCACGACTCCAGCAACCGGAACAGCGCCACCTCAAGTGCGAACAACGCCGCCTGCGTATAAGCCGTCTGGTTCAGCAACTCCCCGTCGTCGAACATCACCGCACGCAACGGACGCTCCAACTCGGCATCCATCCGAGCGCAGACCGCGTCCAGCGCCTCCGCGAACACCGGGAACACGGCGTGGAGTTCACGCCCCATCCCGACCCGCTGCGCGCCCTGGCCGGTGAACAAGAACGCCAGGCCACCGGTCTCGGCAGTGCCACGAACGACGTTCCTGGCCGACCTGCCGTTGGCCAGCTCCGTCAGGCCCCGCTCGAAGCCCTCCAGGTCGGCGGCCAGCACCACGGCCCGGCTGGTCAGCAGGGCGCGGGTGGTGGCCAGCGACGCGCCCACATCCGTGGCGGACAGCTCCGCGCCCTCGGAAGCCGCACCACGAAGGCGGGCCGCCTGAGCCTGAAGCGCCTCCTCGCTCCTCGCGGAGATCACCCAGGGGAGGACCGCCGGCGGGGCCTCCACCGTGGTCGCCGGTCGCGGAGCGGACTCGGGAGCGGCCTCCAGAATGGTGTGCACGTTGGTGCCGCTCACTCCGAAGGAGGACACCGCCGCACGACGCGGCGCCCCCGTCTCCGGCCACGAACGGTTCTCCGTCAACAGCTCCACCGCACCCGACTCCCAGTCGATGTGCGGCGAGCGCTCCTCGGCATGCAGAGTCTGCGGCAGCACGCCGTGCCGCAGCGCCATCACCATCTTGATCACACCGGCGACACCGGCGGCCGACTGGGTGTGTCCGATGTTCGACTTCAACGAACCCAGCCACAGCGGCCGGTCCTCAGGTCGCTCCTGGCCATAGGTCGCCAGCAGCGCCTGCGCCTCGATCGGATCTCCCAGCATGGTCCCGGTGCCGTGGGCCTCCACCATATCCACGTCGGATGCGGACAGTCCGGCACTGGCCAAAGCCTGTCGGATCACCCGCTGCTGCGACGGACCATTCGGCGCCGTCAGACCGTTCGACGCACCATCCTGGTTGACCGCAGAACCCCGCACCACCGCCAGCACCTCATGCCCCCGCAGACGCGCCTGCGACAACCGCTCCACCACCAACACACCAGCACCCTCAGCCCAGCCAGTACCGTCAGCCGACGCCGCGAACGACTTGCACCGGCCGTCGACCGCCACACCCTTCTGCCGACTGAACTCGGTGAAAATACCCGGCGTCGCGATCACCGTCGCACCACCCACCAACGCCATCTCACACTCACCACCACGCAACGACTGCGCAGCCAGATGCAACGCCACCAACGACGACGAACACGCCGTATCCACCGTCACCGCCGGACCCTCAAGCCCGAAGGAGTACGCGATCCGGCCGGACGCCACGCTCGTCGCCGTCCCGGTGAGGAGATGTCCCTCGACCTCCCCACGAGCCTCACGGGACACCGAGCCCACGCCGTAGTTCGACGTCGCGGCACCCATGAAGACGCCGACCTGCTCACCCCGCAACGACAGCGGCGCGATACCCGCCCGCTCCAACGCCTCCCACGCGCTCTCCAACAGCAACCGCTGCTGCGGATCCATCGCCAACGCCTCACGCGGCGAGATCCCGAACAGCGACGCGTCGAACGTGTCCGCGTCGTAGACGAAACCGCCCACCCGAGTGGCCGACGTACCGGGACGCTCCGGGTCGGGGTCGAACAGGGAAGCCAGGTCCCAGCCACGATCGGTCGGGAACTCACCGATCGCGTCGACACCGTCCACCACCAACCGCCACAAGTCCTCCGGCGACCCGACCCCACCCGGGAACCGACACCCCATCCCGACGATCACCACCGGATCATCGGCCACCGGCGGCAGAGCCCGCACCGGAACCACCGTGGCGACCTCGCCGCCCACCAGATCCGATCGCAGCCGTTCCACCAGGGCCCGCGGGCTCGGGTAGTCGAAGACCAACGTGGCGGGCAACCGAAGACCCGTCGCCGTGTTCATCCGATTGCGCAACTCGACAGCCGTCAGCGAATCGAACCCCAGATCCTTGAACGCCCGACCCGGCTCCACCGCCTCCGCCGACGCATGACCCAGCACAGCAGCGACCTCCGCCAGCACCAGACCCGTCAGCGCCCGCTCCTGCTCCGAGGTCGAAAGCCGCGCCAGCCGCTCCACCAGCGAAGCGGCACCCGCCGCGACGGCGGCACGGCGTACTCCGGCCCGGACCAGACCGCGCAGCAATGCCGGCACCGGTTCCTGCCCGGCGCGGGCCCGCAGACGGGCCACGTCCAACCGCATCGGCAGCACGTGTGCCAGTCCGGTCCGCAGCGCCGCGTCGAACAGCGCCAGCCCTTCGTCACTGGCCAACGCGCTTCCGCCGGCTTGCGCACGAGCCTTGTCGGTAGCGGTCAGATGCCCGCTGATCGCACTGGCTTCCTCCCACAGACCCCAGCCGAGGGCGACGCCCGCCAGACCGCTCGCCTGCCGCTGCTGGGCCAGCGCGTCCAACACCGCGTTCGCGGCAGCGTAGTTCGCCTGTCCGGGGGATCCGAAGGTCGCGGACACCGACGAATACATGGCGAACATCGCCAAGTCGGCGTCCTTGGTCAACTCGTGCAGATTCAAAGCGGCTTGAGCCTTCGGCGCCAGCACGTTGGCGACCCGCTCCGGAGTCATCGACCCGATCACACCGTCATCCACGACACCAGCCGCATGCACCACGCCCGTCAACGGATGCCCAACCGGAATCCTCTCCAACACAGCCGCCAGAGCGTCCCGATCCGCCACATCGCATGCCACGACGCGGGCCTCAGCGCCAAGACTCGACAACTCCGCCACCAACTCGGCAGCACCAGGCGCATCCGGACCACTACGGGAAACCAGCACCAAATGCCGGACACCCAACGCCGACACCAAGTGCCGAGCCAGCAACCCGCCGAGAGTGCCCGTGCCACCGGTGACCACGACCGTGCCGTCGGCAGCCAAACGCCTCGGCATCACCAGAACGTTCTTACCGACATGCCGACCCGAACTCATCAACCGGAAGGCACCGGCGACATCGCGCACGTCCCAGGCCCGCACCGGCAGGAACTCCAGCGCACCGCTCTCGAACAGCTCAACCACCGAGGCGAGGATCTGCCCGAGCCGCTCAGGCCCCGCGTCGAGCAGGTCGAACGAGTGGTAGGTCGCCCCCGGGAAGTCCTCCGGACGGCGAATGTCGGCCTTGCCCATCTCGACGAACCGACCGCCATCGGCCATCAGCCTTGCCGACGCGTCGATGAACTCACCGGCCAGCGCGTTCAGTACGACATCCACACCCCGGCCACCCGAAGCGGCGCGGAACGCGTCCTCGAACGCCAGGTCACGCGAGGAAGCGATCCGGTCATCAGCGACTCCCAGGCCCCGGACCAACGGCCACTTGGGCTCGCTGGCGGTCGCGAAGACCTCAGCCCCCGCCCAACGCGCCAACTGCACCGCAGCCATACCGACGCCGCCGGCAGCCGCGTGCACCAGCACCGACTCGCCAGACGACAACCCACCCAGGTCGAACAGACCGTAGTACGCGGTCATGAACACCATCGGCACCGACGCGGCATCGGTGAACGACCACCCCTCCGGCATCCGCGCCACCAGATGCCGATCAGTCACCGTCTCCGGGCCGAACCCACCCGCGAACAGACCGAAGACCCGGTCACCCACGGCCAGGTCGTCGACTCCGGAACCGACCTCCACCACGACACCGGAACCCTCGGAGCCCATCAACCCCGGCTCGGGATAGGTGCCCAGGCCGATCAGCACGTCACGGAAGTTCACACCGGCGGCACGAACCTCCACCCGCACCTGGTCAGCGGCCAGTTCCCCATCCGCAGGGCGTAGGACCGGGGTGACCTCTTCGAGCACGCCGCGCTCGGACGGCTCAAGGCGCCACGCACCCTCATCAGCGGACGGAACGGCCAGCACCGGCATCGACGACACTCGCGCCAACCGAGGCACCCGCACCACACCACCACGCACCGCCACCTGCGGCTCACCCAACCCCAACACACCCGACACGAGCCCCGCGTCCACCTCATCGGTGTCCACATCGAGCAACACCAGACGATCCGGCTGCTCCGACTGCGCCGACCGCACCAAACCCCACGCGCCAGCAGCCGCTATATCCGCGACCACACCGCCATCTCCCACACTCACCGCACCACGCGACAACACCACCAACCGACCAGCGCCCTCGTTCGACAGCCACCCATGCACCGTCTCCAGCACCCGGCCGGCGACCTCACCCACATCGGACCCCGACGGCACCCACACCGCCACATCCGTGGTCCCGTCCAGCCCCGCGACCTCATCCAGACCGCACACCGCGACGACACCATCGGCAGAGCTGTCCGGGGACACCCGAGCCCACTCCACCCCGAACAATCCATCCGCCACACCACCAGCAACAGCAGCACCCGCATCCATCGCCCGCAACACCAACGAGTCCACCGACACCACCGCACCACCAGCAGCATCGAACGCCCGCACACTCACCGCGTCGTCACCCACCCGCGACAACCGCACCCGCAACGCCGAAGCGCCCACCGCGAACAACGACACACCCGACCACGCAAACGGCAGACGAGCCGCCTCCCCCTCACCCAACAACCCACCCACCGCCAACGCATGCAACGCCCCATCCAGCAACGCAGGATGCACACCGAACGACGCAGCCTCCACCGCACCCGGCAACTCCACCTCAGCCAAGACCGCACCATCCTCCGCGCGCCAGGCCGACTGAAGGCCGCGGAAGACCGGACCGTAGGACAGCCCGGTCGCGGCCAGCCCCTCGTACATGCCCTCCAGATCAACCCGCTCAGCACCAACCGGCGGCCAGACGCTCAGGTCGAGCGGCTCGCCCGCGGCATCCTCGGCGGACAGCAGGCCCGCCGCGTTCCGCAGCCACCCCGCGTCGTCGTCATCGGAGCGCGAATACAGCTCCACCGTCCTGGCGCCACCGTCCTGCGGCGCCCCGACGCTCACCTGAACCTGCACCGCACCGCGCTCCGGCAGCACCAACGGCGCCTCCAGCGTCAGATCCTCCAACCGGGCACAACCAACCTGCTGCCCCGCCCGCAACGCCATCTCCACCAACGCCGTCCCCGGCACAATCACCCGACCATGCACCCGGTGATCGCCCAACCACGACTGCGCACCCACCGACAACCGACCCGTCAACACCAGGCCACCACCCGACGCCAACGACACCTCGGAGCTGAGCAGCGGGTGCCCGGAGGCCTCAAGCCCGGTCACGCCTCCAAAGCCGACGCGGACGTTCACCCAGTAGCGGTCGTGCTGGAAGGCATACGTCGGCAACTCGACGACATCGGTCCGCCACGTCCCGAACACAGCGGTCCAGTCGACAGCCACACCCTGGACGAATGCCGTGGCCAGCGCGGTGAGCAGCGCCTCCGACTCGTCGCGGTCGCGGCGTAGCACCGGAATCGCGACGGCGGGATCAACAGACTGCTGGACCATCGCGGTCAGCACCCCGTCAGGACCCAGCTCCACGAACCGCGTCACGCCCTCCGCGTGCAAGGTCGTCACACCGTCCGCGAACCGCACCGCCTCCCGCACATGCCGCACCCAGTACTGCGGCGTACGGATCGCATCCGGATCCACCAACCGTCCCGACACGTTCGAGACGATCGGCAGCCGCGGGGCATCGAAGGCCAACCCCTCGATCGCGGCGGCGAACTCGTCGAGCATCGCCTCCATCCGCGGCGAGTGGAACGCGTGCGAAACGGTCAGCCGCTTCACCCGACGGCCGGCCTCCCGCCACGCCGACTCCAACTCGTCAACGACCTCAGCGTCACCGGACACCACCACCGACGTCGGCCCATTGACCGCCGCGATGCTCACCGACGCCTCGCGACCGGCGACCTCCTCAGCGATCTCCTCCTCGGCCGCCTCAACCGCCAGCATCGCCCCACCAGAGGGCAACGCCTGCATCAACCGACCACGCGCCGCCACCAACGTGCACGCGTCATCGAGCGACAGCACACCCGCCACGTGCGCGGCAGCGATCTCGCCAATGGAGTGCCCCAGCAGGAAGTCCGGCCGCACACCCCACGACTCCAGCAGGCGGAACAACGCCACCTCAAGCGCGAACAACGCCGCCTGCGTGTACGCCGTCTGGTCCAGCAACCCCTCGTCGCCGAACATCACCTCACGCAACGGACGATCCAACTCGGCATCCATCCGCGCACACACCGCATCCAGCGCATCCGCGAACACCGGGAACGCGGCGTGGAGTTCACGACCCATCCCGACCCGCTGCGCGCCCTGACCGGTGAACAGGAACGCCGTACGACCCGGCGTCACCGTCCCGCTGACCACACCGGCGCCCGAAGTACCCTCCGCTACCTGGCGCAGCCCATCCAGCAACTCCGCCCGCCCGGAGCCGAGGACCACCGCACGGTGTTCCAGCGCCGCACGCGTCGTCGCCAACGACACACCCACATCAACCGACCGGGACCCAGACCGCTCGCCGACGAACGACGCCAAACGTCCCGCCTGTGCAGCCAATCCGACCGCACTCTGACCCGACACCACCCACGGCACCACCACCGGCTCAACCCTCACCGGCTGAGGCTGCTGTTCAGGGAGTTCGGCCGGGACATCGGCCTCCTCCAGGATCGTGTGCGCGTTCGTGCCACTGATCCCGAACGACGAGACGCCCACCCGACGCGGACGCTCACCCGCAGGCCACTCCCTCGCCTGCGTCAACAACTCCACCGCACCCGCCGACCAGTCCACATGCGGCGACGGCTCATCCGCATGCAGCGACTTCGGCAACTCGCCGTGTTGCAGCGCCATCACCATCTTGATGATGCCCGCCACACCTGCGGCGGCCTGGGTGTGACCGATGTTGGACTTCACCGAACCGAGCCACAACGGCCGGTCCTCGTCCCGGTCCTGGCCGTAGGTGGCGAGCAGCGCCTGCGCCTCGATCGGGTCACCCAGCGTGGTGCCGGTGCCATGTGCCTCGACGACGTCCACATCTGACGCCGACAGACCCGCACTCGCCAACGCCTGCCGAATCACCCGCTGCTGCGACGGACCGTTCGGCGCCGTCAGACCGTTCGACGCACCATCCTGGTTGATGGCGCTACCCCGCACCACCGCCAGCACCTGGTGACCGTTGCGCCGCGCGTCCGAGAGTCGCTCGACCATCAGAACGCCGACGCCTTCACCCCAGCCCGTGCCGTCGGCAGCGGCCGAGAACGGTTTGCACCGGCCGTCGGCAGCCAGCCCGCGCTGACGACTGAACTCGATGAAGGCACCGGGAGTCGCCATGACGGTCACCCCACCGGCCAGAGCAAGCGAGCACTCGCCATTGCGCAGCGCCTGCGCTGCCAAGTGCAACGCCACCAACGACGACGAACACGCCGTGTCCACCGTCACCGCCGGACCCTCAAGACCGAAGGTGTAGGAGATACGGCCGGACATCACGCTGGCCGCGCCGCCGGTGGCGACGTGTCCTTCACGTGCCTCGGCCGCGGCGATGGTCAGCCTGGTGTAGTCCTGCCCGTTGGTGCCGGCGAAGACCCCGGTCCGACTGCCACGCAGCGACCGCGGGTCAATGCCCGAGTTCTCAAGCGCTTCCCAGCACGCCTCCAGCAGCAGGCGCTGCTGCGGGTCCATGGCGATCGCCTCACGCGGCGATATCCCGAACAGCCCCGCGTCGAACGCCGCCGCGTCGTCGAGGAAACCGCCGACTCGCACATACGACGTTCCCGGCTTGTCCGGGTCCGAGTCGAACAACGCATCGGTGTCCCACCCGCGATCCACCGGGAAATCACTGATCGCGTCGACACCGGATGACACGAGTTGCCACAGGTCCTCCGGGGAATTCACACCTCCCGGGAAACGACAACTCATCCCGATAATCGCCACCGGATCATCCACCACCACCGACACCGGAACGGCAGCACCGGAACCAGCCGCCTCCACCCCATCCCCCACACCCAACAACCCCAACAAAAACTCCGCCAACACCTCCGCATTCGGATAATCAAACACCAAACTCGCCGCCAACCGCACCCCCAACACCGACGACAACCGATCCCGCAACTCCACCGCCGTCAACGAATCAAACCCCAAATCCTTAAACGCCCGACCCCCATCCACCACACCCACATCCCCATACCCCAACACCCCAGCAGCCTCCACCCGCACCAACCCCAACACCTCATGCAACCGCTCCCCCACCGACAACCCCACCAACCGCCGCACAAACTCCCCACCACCAACAACACCAGCACCCTCCACCGGCACCACCACACCCGAAACACCCCCCGCAAACGCCTCCAACAAAGGAGACGGCCGAGACGACGTAAACGTCCCAACAAACCGATCCCAATCCACATCAGCAACCGTCACACACCCCTCACCCCCATCCACCACACGCCCCAACGCACCCACCGCCAACTCCATATCCATCGCCACCAACCCACGACGCCGCAAATACCCCTCCGCCTCCACCGAATCAACCACCATCCCCCCACCAGCCCACGGACCCCACGCCACCGACGACCCCACCAACCCCCGCGAACGCCGCACCTCCACCAACGCATCCACAAACGCATTCCCCGCCGCATACGCACCCTGACCCGCACTACCCCACACACCAGCAATCGAAGAAAACACCACAAACAAATCCAAATCCATGCCAGCCGTCAACTCATCCAACACACAAGCACCCACCACCTTCGCCCCCAACACCTCCACCACATCCCCCACCCGCGCCTCCCCCAACACCGACGCACGATCCAACCCCGCACAATGCACCACACCCGACAACGGAAACTCCCCCGGAATCCCCGCCAACACCCCAGCCACACCCTCACGATCCGTCACATCACACGCCACCACCTCCACCACCGCACCCAACCCCTCCAACTCCCCCACCAACCCGACCGCACCCGGAGCCTCCAACCCACGCCGCGACGTCAACACCAAACGCGACACACCACGCCCCACCAACCACCGCGCCACCCGAGCACCCAACCCACCCGTACCACCCGTCACCAACACCGTCCCCCGACCAACCCAACCCCCACCGTCGGGAACATCGTTGAACGCGCCGCGCCGCAGCCGTCGCCCGAAGATCCCGGACGCACGTACCGCCACCTGGTCCTCGCCACTCGACCCCGACAACACGGCCAGCAGTCGTGCACTCGCCCGCTCGTCGAGCGTCTCGGGAAGGTCGACCAACCCACCCCACCACTCCGGGTGTTCCAGCGCCGCCACCCGTCCCAGCCCCCACACCTGAGCCTGCTCAGGAGAAACCAACACATCCGAACGGCCCACCGACACCGCACCCCGCGTCACACACCACACCCGACCACCCACACCCGCATCACCCAACGCCTGCACCAACACCACCGACCGCTCCACCACCTGATCCCCAGCCAACCCCAACAACGACACCACACCAGAAACCTCACCCACAGCCCCCAACCGCCCAGCCAAGGCAACCCGATCCACCGACCCGTCAACCTCCAACTCCACCACCTCAACCCCCACACCCCGCAACACACCAGCCACCACACCACCATCCCCACCACCCGCAGCCGACACCACAACCCAACGACCAGAAACCGACCCCGACACACCCGACAACGGCAACCACGAAACCCGATACACCCACCCATCCACCACCGACCGCTCCTGCCGCCTACGCCGCCACGCCGACAACGCCGGCACCACAACACTCAGCGGCGCATCCCCCTCAAGACGCAAGGTGTCGGAGAGAGCGCTCAGGTCCGCCGAATCCACCGCCTCCCAGAACTCGGCGAACTCGGCCTCGGCCACCGAACCGCGCACCACGTCCGCGACGGGGTCGATCCAGAACCGCTCCCGCTGGAACGCGTACGTGGGCAGCGACACCCGCTGCGCACCATGGCCTGCGAAGAGCGCGGACCAGTCGACACCGATCCCGTTCACGTAGGCGGTGGCCAGCGCGGTCAGCAGTACCTCGGGCTCGTCGCGGTCCCCGCGCAGCAGCGGAATCGCGGTCGCCGAATCCGCGCAATGCCGGACCATGGCGCTGAGCACACCGTCCGGGCCCAGTTCGACGAACCGGGTCACTCCCCTGGCGGTCAGCGTGGCGACACCGTCGGCGAACCGCACCGCCTCGCGCACGTGCCGCACCCAGTAGCCCGGCGTACGGATCTGGTCGGGGTCGACGATCTCGCCCGACAGGTTGGAGACGATCGGCAGGTGCGGCGCGTCGAAGACAAGCTCGCCGACCACAGCGGCGAAATCCTCCAGCATCGCCTCCATGCGCGGCGAGTGGAAGGCGTGCGAGACGGTCAACCGCTTCACCCGGCGGCCGACCTCCCGCCACGCCGTCTCCAGCACGTCGATGACCTCAACGTCACCCGACACCACCACCGAGGTAGGCCCGTTGACCGCAGCAATGCTCACCGACGCGTCACGGCCCGCGAGTTCAGCGACGACGTCAGCCTCCTCGGCCTCCACCGCCAGCATCGCCCCGCCAGAGGGCAACGCCTGCATCAACCGACCACGAGCCCCCACCAGCACACACGCGTCATCCAGCGACAACACACCCGCAACGTGGGCGGCAGCGACCTCACCAATGGAATGACCCAGCAGGAAGTCCGGCCGAACACCCCACGACTCCAGCAGACGGAACAACGCCACTTCAAGCGCGAACAACGCCGCCTGCGTGAACACCGTCTCGTTCAGCAACTCCGACTCGCCGAACATCACCTCACGCAACGGACGATCCAACTCGGCATCCATCCGCGCACACACCGCGTCCAAGGCGTCCGCGAACACCGGGAACGCGGCATACAACTCACGCCCCATACCGACCCGCTGGGCACCCTGGCCGGCGAAGAGGAAGGCGACCTCGCCCGTTCGGGCCGTGCCCTCGACCACGCCGATCGCCGACCGGCCCTCGGCCAACGCCCCGAGACCGTCCCGCAGCCCCGCGACATCCGCGCCCAGCACCACCGCACGGCGCTCCAGCCCCGCACGGCCCGACGCCAGAGAGAACCCGACGTCGACGGGACGCAGCGCCGCTTCGTCCGCCACGACGGCGTCCAGCTGTCCCGCCTGGGCTCGCAGCGCCGCGTCAGAGCGGGCAGCCAGCACCCACGGCACGACGGGCAGCAGCGCCGGCTCGACCGAGGGGACCGGCCGGCCGGCGGAGGCGTCGAGCTCCGCTGGTGCGGGGGCTTCTTCCAGGATGGTGTGGACGTTGGTGCCGCTGATCCCGAAGGACGAGACGCCGGCCCGGCGCGGTCGGCCGTCGGCGTCCCATGCCTCGTTCTCGGTCAGCAGGGAGACCCCACCGGCCGACCAGTCCACGTGGGGCGTCGGCTCGTCCACGTTGAGGGTCCGCGGCAGTACCCCGTGCCGCATGGCCATCACCATCTTGACGATCCCGGCAAGGCCCGACGTCGCCTGGGTGTGACCGATGTTGGACTTCAGCGAGCCGAGTCGCAGGGGTTGTCCGGCCGCGCGTTCCTGTCCGTAGGTCGCGAGGAGGGCCTGCGCCTCGATCGGGTCACCGAGCCTGGTGCCCGTGCCGTGGCCCTCGACGACGTCGATGTCGGCGGCGGTCAGACCCGCGTTGGCCAACGCCCGCCGGATGACGCGCTGTTGCGACGGGCCGTTCGGCGCGGTGAGGCCGTTGGAGGCGCCGTCCGAGTTCATCGCCGAACCGCGGACGACCGCCAGGACCTCGTGTCCGTTGTGCCGAGCCTGCGACAGCCGCTCGACCAGCAGGACGGCCACGCCCTCCGACCACCCGGTGCCGTCGGCCGCCGCGGCGAACGGCTTGCACCGACCGTCCTCGGCGAGCCCGCCCTGCTTGCTGAACTCCGCGAAGGCCGCCGGGGTCGACAGCACGGCCACACCACCGACCAGTGCCATCGAGCACTCACCGTTGCGCAGTGCCTGGGCGGCCAGGTGCAACGCCACCAGGGACGAAGAACACGCGGTGTCCACCGTCACCGCCGGACCCTCAAGACCGAAGCTGTACGCCACCCGGCCCGAGATGATGCTGTTGGCGCTGCCGGTGAGCATGTGGCCCTCAACGGCGTCGGGCAGGGCGATCCCGGTGCCGTAGCCGTTGTTGGAGGCGCCGATGAACACCCCGGTCTGCTCGCCGCGTACCGACTTCGGGTCGATCCCGCCGCGCTCGAAGACCTCCCAGCAACTCTCCAGCAGCACACGCTGCTGCGGGTCCATCGCCAGCGCCTCACGCGGCGAGATCCCGAACAGCGACGCGTCGAACTCGGTGGCGCCGTCGAGGAATCCACCGGCCGTCGCGTAGGCGAACGTGGCCTCGGAGAGGTCCCAGCCGCGGTCCGTCGGGAACGGCGATATGCCCTCGCCGCCCGAGACGACCAGTCGCCACAACTCCTCGGGAGAGCTCACCCCGCCGGGCAGACGGCAGCTCATCGCCACGATGGCGATCGGATCGTCGTCCACCGCCGCGATGTCCTGGACGCGGTCCCGTCCGGCCGATTCGCCGGTCAGCTGCTCGGTCAGGTGCTCCGCCAGCGCGGCCACGTTGGGGTGGTCGAAGGCGAGGGTGGTGGGCAGGGTCAGCGAGGTGGCGGCGACCAGCCGGTTGCGCAGCTCGACGGCGGTGAGTGAGTCGAACCCCAGGTCGGCGAAGGGCGTCCACGCCTCGATCGAGGAGGGGTCGGCGTAGCCGAGCACGATTGCCACGCTCTGCCGTACGAGATCGAGCAGGTGGCGGGTGCGTTCCGCGGGTGACAAGGCGTCGAGCCGTTGCCGGAGTTGGGACCCGGCGGCCCCGGAGGTGTCCGCGGTTCCGTCGCCGGCGGTGTCGGCCTCGGGCAGTTCGGCGAGCAGCTGACTCGGTCGCGTCGCGGTGAAGGTCCCGGCGAACCGCGGCCACTCCACGTCGGCGACGGTGAGGCTGGGCTCGGCGGCCGCCACGACCTGGCCGAGTGCCTCCACCGCGAGTTCCGGGGTGAGGGCGCGCAGTCCCCTGCGGCGCAGGTAGTCGGCGGCCTCGCCGCGCGCCGCCATGCCCGCGTCGGCCCAGGGACCCCAGGCGATCGAGGTGGCGACCCGGCCGCGGGCCGTCCGGTCCTGGGCGAGGGCGTCAAGGAACGCGTTGCCCGCGGCGTAGGCGGCCTGGCCACCGCTGCCCCACACACCGGCGATCGAGGAGAACATCACGAACGCGTCCAGGTCCGCCTCGGCCAGCAACTCGTCGAGGTTGACGGCGGCTTGGACCTTGCCGCGGAACATCGCTTCGAGTTGTTCCGGGCGGAGGGCGTCGAGTTCGCTGTCGTCGACCGTGCCGGCCGCGTGCACCACGGCGGTGAGCGGCTGATCGGCGGGGATGGCGGCCAGCACCGCGGCCAGCGCGTCGCGGTCGGCGGCGTCGCACGCCACCACGTCCGCGTCGGTGCCGTGGGCGGCGAGTTCTGCGACGAGTTCCGTCACGCCCGGGGCGTCCGGGCCACGGCGACTGGTCAGGACGACCCGCCGCACCCCGCGAACCGCGAGCCAGCGGGCCACGTGACCGCCCAGCGCACCGGTGCCGCCGGTGATCAGTACGGTGCCGTGCGGCTGCCAACTCCGCTCGCCCGTAAGGCGTTCCGATCCCGCATGGACGAGCCGGCGGCCGAACACACCGGAGGCCCGGACGGCGACCTGGTCCTCGCCTGAGGTGCCGGACAGGACGGCGAGCAGTCGCGCGGCGGCGCGCTCGTCGAGCGTTTCCGGAAGGTCCACGAGCCCGCCCCAGCGCTGCGGGAACTCCAGGGCCGCCACCCGTCCCAGGCCCCACACCTGCGCCTGCGTCGGTTCCGACAGCCGGTCCGCCCGGCCCACCGACACCGCACCGCGCGTCAGGCACCACAGCCGGCCGGTGACGTCCGCGTCGCCCAGCGCCTGCACCAACGACAGCGTCCGCTCGGCACCTCGCCCGCCGAGCGACAGCAGTGACACCACGCCCGCCACGGCACCTTCGGCGCCCAGCAGTTCGGCGAGCGCGGCCCGGTCCGCCTCGCCGGGCAGCTCCAGTTCCACGACCTCGGCCCCCGCGCCACGCAGCGCACCGGCCACCACACCGCTGTCCGCGGCGCCGCCGGTCGGCGACAGTACGAGCCAGCGGCCGGTGACCGATCCCGACACACTCGGGAGCGGCGACCACGAGATCCGGTAGCACCAGCCCTCGACGACCGACTGCTCGCGGCGCTTCCGCCGCCACGCCGACAGGGCGGGCAGCACCGCGCTCAGCGGCGCGTCGCCCTCAAGCCGCAGGGCCTCCGCCAGCGCGCCCAGGTCGTCGGAGTCCACCGCTTCCCAGAACTCGGCGAACTCGCTGTCCACCACGGCACCGGCGGCGACGCCACCGGTGGAAGCGTCGAGCCAGTACCGCTCCCGCTGGAACGCGTACGTCGGGAGCTCCACGCGCCGGGCGTCCCGGCCGGCGAACACCGCGTTCCAGTCGACCGCCACACCCCGCACCTGGGCACCGGCCAGGGCGGTGGACACCGTGCGGAGCTCGTCGTGCCCATCACGCAGAGCCGGTAGGGCCGTCACGTCGGCGCACTGCTGCGCCATCGCGCACAGCACACCGTCCGGACCCAACTCCACCACCGTGGTGACGCCCTGGGCGCTCAAGGTCGCCATGCCGTCGGCGAAACGCACCGCTTCCCGGACGTGCCGTACCCAGTACCCGGGCGTGCTGATCAGCTCGGCGTCGACGACATCGCCCGACAGGTTGGAGACGATCGGCAACTTCGGTGCCTTGAACGTCAGTCCGGCGGCGACGGCGGCGAAGTCCTCCAGCATCGCCTCCATGCGCGGCGAGTGGAACGCGTGCGAAACGGTGAGCCGCTTCACCCGGCGACCCGCCTCACGCCACCCCGCCTCCAACTCGTCAACGACCTCGGCATCACCCGAAACCACCACGGACGTCGGCCCGTTGACCGCCGCCACACTCACCGACGCCTCACGACCCACCAGTTCAGCGACGACATCGGCCTCGGTGGCCTCCACCGCCAACATCGCCCCACCTTCAGGCAACGCCTGCATCAACCGACCACGAGCCGCCACCAGCACACACGCGTCATCCAGCGACAGCACGCCCGCCACGTGGGCGGCAGCCACCTCACCGATCGAATGACCCAGCAGGTAATCCGGCCGGACACCCCACGACTCCCACAGCCGGAACAGCGCCACCTCAAGCGCGAAGAGCGCCGCCTGCGTGAACACCGTCTGGTCCAGCAACTCCGGCTCGCCGAACATCACCTCACGCAGCGACCGACCCAACTCGCCGTCCAGCCGCGCACACACCGCATCCAACGCCTCCGCGAACACCGGGAAAGCCTCATAGAGCCCACGCCCCATCCCGGCCCGCTGCGCACCCTGACCCGTGAACAGGAACGCGGTCCGGCCACCCGCCGACCGGCCCTCCACCACGGAGCCGTTCGCCCGGCCCGCGGCGAGATCGGCCAGCGCGGCCAGGACGTCGGCACGGGTGTCCGCGATCACGGCGGCCCGGTGGTCGAAGGTCTCCCGGGTCGTGACCAGCGAGAAGCCCACGTCGACCAGGGAAGCCGTCTCGTCCTCGGCCACGACCGACAGCAGTCGCTCGGCCTGAGCCCGTACCCCCTCGGCGGATCGTGCCGACAGGGCCAGCGGCGGCACCCACCCGGTGGCCGGCCGCACCCGAGCGGACTCGGCCGGCGCGGTGGGCTCGGCCTGCTCCAGGATGGTGTGCACGTTGGTGCCGCTCACGCCGAACGAGGACACGGCGGCGCGGCGCGGCGCTCCGGTGGAAGGCCAGTCCCTGGCCTCGGTCAGCAGCTCGACCGCGCCGGACGCCCAGTCCACGTGCGGGGAGGGCTCCTCGGCGTGCAGGGTCTTGGGCAGCGTGCCGTGACGCATGGCCATGACCATCTTGATGATCCCGGCCACGCCGGCAGCGGACTGCGCGTGCCCGATGTTCGAC
This sequence comes from uncultured Actinomycetota bacterium, assembly GCA_963737305.1. Classification (GTDB taxonomy): domain Bacteria; phylum Actinomycetota; class Actinomycetes; order Streptomycetales; family Streptomycetaceae; genus Streptantibioticus_C. The sequence continues at coordinate 844,681 of CAVTRX010000001.1, forward strand.
TTGATGGATCCCAGCCACAGCGGCCGGTCCGCGGGGCGGTCCTCACCGTAGGTGGCCAGCAGCGCCTGCGCCTCGATCGGGTCGCCGAGCGAGGTGCCGGTGCCGTGCGCCTCGACGGCGTCGATGTCGGAGGCCGACAGTCCGGCGCCCGCGAGCGCCTGGCGGATGACCCGCTGCTGTGAGGGGCCGTTCGGCGCGGTCAGGCCGTTGGACGCGCCGTCCTGGTTCACCGCGGAGCCGCGGACCACGGCCAGCACCTCGTGGCCGAGACGCCGGGCGTCCGACAGCCGCTCCACGACCAGGACGCCGGCGCCCTCGGACCAGCCGGTGCCGTCCGCGGTCGCCGCGAAGGGCTTGCAGCGACCGTCGGCCGCCACACCCTTCTGCCGGCTGAACTCGGTGAAGATGCCGGGGGTCGCCATCACGGTGGCACCGCCGACCAGCGCCATCCGGCACTCGTCGTTGCGCAGTGCCTGCATGGCCAGGTGCAGGGCCACCAACGAGGAGGAGCAGGCCGTGTCGACGGACACCGCCGGGCCTTCCAGCCCGAACGAGTAGGCGATGCGGCCGGACGCCACGCTCGTCAGCGTGCCCGTCAGCGAGAGGCCCTCCACTTCCTGGGGGAGCGTGCCGCCGATTCCGTAGAGCGAGCTGGCGATGCCCATGAAGACGCCGACCTGCTCGCCGCGCAGGGACAGCGGCGCGATGCCCGCCCGCTCCAGCGCCTCCCACGCGCTCTCCAGCAGCAACCGCTGCTGCGGGTCCATGGCCAACGCTTCACGCGGCGAGATCCCGAACAGCGACGCGTCGAACGTGTCGGCGTCGTAGACGAATCCACCCGTCCGCGCGGTCGACGTGCCGGAGCGCTCGGGGTCCGGGTCGAACAGGGCGGCGAGGTCCCAGCCACGGTCGGTCGGGAACTCACCGATCGCGTCGACACCGTCCACCACCAACCGCCACAGGTCCTCCGGCGACTCCACGCCACCCGGGAAGCGGCATCCCATCCCGACGATGACCACGGGGTCGTCCGCCACCGCGGCCGTCGTCCTGACCGGCTGTGCCCCGGCGGTCCGACCGCCGACGAGGTCGGTACGCAGCCGTTCCACCAGGGCCCGCGGGCTCGGGTAGTCGAAGACGAGGGTGGCGGGGAGCCGGAGTCCTGTGACCGCGTTGACCCGGTTGCGCAGTTCCACCGCGGTCAGCGAGTCGAAGCCCAACTCCTTGAAGGCCCGGCCGAGTTCGACCGCGTCGGCCGAGGAGTGGCCGAGTACCGCCGCCACCTCGCCGAGCACGAGTTCGGCCAGCAGCCGCTCCTGATCGGCCACCGGCAGCCCCGCCAGCCGGTCCGCCAGCGAGCCGGACCGCCCGGCCGCCGCGCGCCGCACCCGGGGGCGCACCAGTCCGCGCAGTAGGGCGGGCACCGCGCCGTCGCCGATCCGGGTCCGCAGCCGGGCCACGTCCAGGCGCATCGGCAGCAGATGCGGCAGGCCCACCGTCAGGGCGGCGTCGAACAGGTCCAGCCCCTGCGCGCTGGACAGCGCGTCGCCGCCCGCCTGCGCACGTGCCAGGTCGGTGGTGGACAGGTGGCCGCTGATCGCGCTCTCCTGCTCCCACAGCGCCCAGCCCAGCGAGACACCCGCCAGACCGTCCGCCTGCCGCTGCTGGGCCAGCGCGTCCAGTACCGCGTTCGCGGCGGCGTAGTTCGCCTGCCCGGGTGAACCGAAGGTCGCGGACACCGACGAGTACATGGCGAACATCGCCAGGTCGAGGTGCCGGGTCATTTCGTGCAGGTGCAGCGCGGCGTCGGCCTTCGGCGCCATGACCCCGGCGACCTGCTCCCGGGTCATGGACTCCACGACGCTGTCGTCGACGACGCCGGCCGCGTGCACCACGCCGGTCAGCGGGTGATCGGCGGGAATGGCCCGCAGGACCGCCGCCACCGCGTCGCGGTCCGCCACATCGCAGGCCACAACCGAAGCCGTCGCACCCAACTCGCCCAGTGCGGTGGTCAGTTCGACAGCGCCGGGCGCCTCGGAGCCACTGCGCGAGAGCAGCACCAGATGCCGCACCCCGTGGACCGACGCCAGGTGGCGGGCCACGAGTCCGCCCAGCGCACCCGTGCCGCCGGTGATCAGCACGGTGCCGTCGCGGTCGAGTGCCCTCGGCATGACCAGCACGTTCTTGCCCACGTGCCGACCCGAACTCATCAGGCGGAACGCGCCGACGACATCCCGTACGTCCCACGCCCGGACGGGCAGGAACTCCAGCAGGCCGTCCTCGAACAGCTCCACCACCGACCGGAGTATCTCCTGAAGCCGGTCCATCCCCGCGTCGAACAGGTCGAACGAGCGGTACACCGCCCCCGGGAAGTCCTCCGGACGGCGAATGTCGGCCTTGCCCATCTCGACGAACCGACCGCCATCGGCCATCAGCCTTGCCGACGCGTCGATGAACTCACCTGCCAGCGCGTTCAGTACGACATCCACACCCCGGCCACCCGAAGCGGCGCGGAACACCTCCTCGAACGCCAGGTCACGCGAGGAAGCGATCCGGTCATCAGCGACTCCCAGGCCCCGGACCAACGGCCACTTGGGCTCGCTGGCGGTCGCGAAGACCTCAGCCCCCGCCCAACGCGCCAACTGCACCGCCGCCATCCCCACACCACCGGCAGCCGCGTGCACCAGCACCGAGCCGCCCGACGACAGCCCACCCAGGTCGAACAACCCGTAGTACGCGGTCATGAACACCATCGGCACCGACGCCGCATCGGTGAACGACCAACCCTCCGGCATCCGCGCCAACAAACGCCGATCCGTCACCGCCTCCGGACCGAACCCACCCGCGAACAGACCGAAGACCCGGTCACCCACGGCGAGATCGGCAACGCCCGGACCCACCTCAAGGACGACGCCGGAACCCTCGGCACCCATCAACCCCGGCTCGGGGTAGGTGCCCAGGCTGAGCAGCACATCCCGGAAGTTCACCCCGGCGGCGCGCATCCCGACCCGCACCTCGCCGACCGCCAGTTCCCCGCTCGCGGGCCGGACCACCGCGGCGATGTCCTCCAGCACACCGCGCTCGGACGGCTCAAGGCGCCACGCGCCCTCGTCGGCCGACGGCACGGCCAGCACCGGCATCGACGACACCCGTGCCAACCGCGGCGCCCACACCACGCCGCCGCGCATCGCCAGCTGTGGCTCGCCCGACGCCAACACGCCGGTCAGCACACCGGCATCGACGTCTTCGGTGTCGACATCGAGCAACACCAGACGATCCGGATGCTCCGACTGCGCCGACCGCACCAGACCCCAGGCACCAGCCGCCGCGAGGTCACCCACCACACCACCGTCGCCCACGCTCACCGCACCCCGCGACAACACCACCAACCGACCGGCGCCGTCCTTCGACAGCCACTCCCGCACCACGTCCAGCACCTGGCCGGCGACCTCACCCACGCCGGACCCAGACGGCACCCACACCGCCGCGTCCGCGTCCCCGTCCAGCCCCGCGACATCATCCACACCGCACACCGCGACGACACCGGTGGCAGAGCCCTCCGCCGACACCCGCGACCACTCGACCCCGAACAGCCCGTCCACCGCACCACCGGCGGCAGCCGCTCGGGCGTCCATGGCCCGCAACACCAACGAATCCACCGACGCCACCGCACCGCCCGCGGCGTCGAACGCCCGCACACTCACCGCGTCGCCGCTCACCCGCGACAACCGCACCCGCAACGCCGACGCGCCCACCGCGAACAACGACACGCCCGACCACGCGAACGGCAGTCCGGCGTCACCGATGAGGCCGGTGCCGTGCAGGGCGGCGTCGAGGAGGGCCGGATGGAGGCCGTGCAGGGCGGCGTCGGCCCGTACGTTCTCCGGCAGTTCCACCTCGGCGTACAGGTCCTCGTCCAGCCGCCAGGCCGAACGCAGTCCCTGGAAGACCGGCCCGTAGCGGTAACCGGCCTCGGCCGCGCGGTCGTAGAAGCCGGTGAGGTCGACGGGCTCGGCACCGGCCGGCGGCCAGACACCCGAGTCCAGCGGCTCCGCGGGGGCGTCCTCGTCGGTCAGCAGTCCGGCGGCGTTCCGCAGCCAGCCCGCGTCCTCGTCGTCGGGGCGCGAGTAGATCTCCACCGTCCTGGCGCCACCGTCCTGCGGCGGACCGACGCTCACCTGGATCTGTGCCGCGCCGTGTTCCGGCAGGACCAGCGGCGCCTCCAGCGTCAGCTCGTCCAGCCGGGGACAGCCCACCTGTTCACCCGCGCGCAGTGCCATCTCCACGAAGGCGGTGCCGGGCAGCAGCACGTCACCCATCACCGCGTGGTCGGCCAGCCAGGCGTGCGTGCCGGTCGAGAGCCGGCCGGTCAGCAGCAGGCCGTCGCCGGAGGCGAGCGTGACCGCGGCGCCCAGCAGCGGATGGTTCGCGGCGCCGAGGCCGACCGAGGCGATGTCGCCGGTGAAGGCACGGGCGTCGGGCCAGTACGGCCGCAGGTCGAAGGCGTACGTCGGCAGCTCGACCCGCTCGCCCGTGGACGGGGGCAGCAGCGCGGACCAGTCGATCCGTACGCCGCTCGCGTGTGCCAGGGCCAGCGCTTCGTGCAGCGTCTCGGTTTCGGGACGTCCGTCCCGCAGGGTGGCGAACAGGCCGATGTTCTCGGCGCCGTCCAGGCAGAGCTGTGCCATGCCGGTGAGTACGCCGTCGGGGCCCAGTTCCACGAACCGGGTCACGCCCTTGGCGGCGAGAGTGGCGACACCGTCGGCGAAGCGCACGGCCTCGCGGACGTGCCGGACCCAGTATTCGGGGGTGCGGATCAGCTTGGCGTCGACCAGACGGCCGGACACGTTGGAGACGATCGGCAGCTTGGGCGCCTCGAACACCAACCCTGCGGCGACCGAGGCGAATTCCTCCAGCATCGCTTCCATGCGGGGCGAGTGGAAGGCGTGCGAAACGGTCAGCCGCTTGACCCGGCGGCCGGCCTCCCGCCAGCCCGCCTCCAACTCCGCGACGGCGTCCTCGTCACCGGAAACCACCACCGACGTCGGCCCGTTGATCGCGGCGATACTCACCGACGCCTCGCGGCCCACGAGTTCAGCGGCGACATCGGCCTCGGTGGCCTCCACCGCCAGCATCGCCCCGCCGGACGGCAAGGCCTGCATCAGCCGACCGCGAGCCCCCACCAGCACACACGCGTCATCCAGCGACAGCACGCCCGCCACATGGGCGGCCGCCACCTCACCGATCGAGTGGCCGAGGAGGTAGTCCGGCCGAACACCCCACGACTCCCACAGCCGGAACAACGCCACCTCAAGCGCGAACAACGCCGCCTGGGTGTAGACGGTCTCGTTCAGCGACTCCCCGTCGCCGAACATCACCTCACGCAACGGGCGATCGAGTCCGCCGTCCATTCGGGCGCACACCGCGTCCAGCGCCTCGGCGAACACCGGGAAGGCGGCATACAGTTCGCGGCCCATACCGGCCCGCTGCGCGCCCTGGCCCGTGAAGAGGAAGGCGGTGCGGCCGGGGCCCGCCGTGCCGGTGACGGCGCCCGGGCCTCGGTCGCCCTCGGCGATGTCGGTGAGGCGGGCGAGGGCGGTGTCCTTGTCGGACGCCCACACGACCGCACGGCGTTCCAGGGTGGCCCTGGTGGTGGCCAGGGTCAGGGCGGCCTCGGCCATGTCGGGGCTCGCCGGTCCTGACAGAAGCGTGTGCAGCCGCTGGGCCTGTCCGCGCAGGCTGGTGTCGGAGCGCGCCGACAGCAACAGCGGAACGACCGGCGCCTCGGTGCTCGACGGCTTGGCTCCGTCGGCCGGCTCACCGGCGGTGGCCTCGGGGTCCGGTGCCTGCTCCAGGATGATGTGCGCGTTGGTGCCGCTGACCCCGAACGAGGACACGCCTGCCCGGCGCGGGGCCTCTCCCCCGGCCCATTCGCGGCCTTCGGTGAGCAGCCGCACCGCGCCCGCCGACCAGTCGATGTGCGGCGAGGGCTCGTCGGCGTGCAGGGTCTTGGGCAGCGTGCCGTGGCGCATGGCCATGACCATCTTGATGATGCCCGCCACACCGGCGGCGGCCTGGGTGTGGCCGATGTTGGACTTGACCGAGCCGAGCCACAGCGGCCGGTCGTCGGCCCTGTCCTGGCCGTAGGTCGCCAGCAGCGCCTGCGCCTCGATCGGGTCGCCGAGCGAGGTGCCGGTGCCGTGCGCCTCCACGACGTCCACGTCGGCGGCGGAGAGTCCGGCGCTGGTCAGGGCTTGGCGGATGACCCGCTGCTGGGAGGGGCCGTTGGGTGCGGTCAGGCCGTTGGACGCGCCGTCCTGGTTGACGGCGGAGCCGCGGACCACCGCGAGCACCTGGTGGCCGTTGCGCCGGGCGTCCGCGAGGCGTTCGACCACGAGCACGCCGACGCCCTCGCCCCAGCCGGTGCCGTCGGCGCCCGCGCCGAAGGCCTTGCAGCGGCCGTCTGCGGCCAGACCGCGCTGCCTGCTGAACTCCACGAACGCGGTGGGCGTCGCCATCACGGTCACGCCGCTGGCCAGGGCGAGCGAGCATTCGCCGTTGCGCAGCGCCTGCATGGCCAGGTGCAGGGCGACCAGTGAGGAGGAGCAGGCGGTGTCCACCGTCAGCGCCGGGCCTTCGAGCCCGAAGGTGTAGGAGACCCGTCCGGACATCACGCTGGCGGCGCTGCCGGTGGCCAGGTAGCCGTCGGAGACGTCGGGGTTGCCGAACATCAGGGTGGCGTAGTCCTGGCCGTTGGTGCCGGCGAAGACACCGGTGCGGCTGCCGCGCAGCGAGGTCGGGTCGATGCCCGCCCGCTCGAACGCCTCCCAGCAGGTCTGCAGCAGCAGCCGCTGCTGCGGGTCCATGGCCAGCGCCTCGCGCGGCGAGATGTCGAACAGGGCGGCGTCGAAGTCGGCGGCGTCGGCGAGGAAGCCGCCCTCACGGCCGTAGGAGGTGCCGCGCTTGTCGGGGTCGTCGTCGAAGAGCGTGCCGAGGTCCCAGCCCCGGTTCGCCGGGAAGCCGGATATCGCGTCCGCGCCGGTGGACACGAGGTGCCACAGTTCCTCGGGGGTGGTGACACCGCCCGGGAAGCGGCAGCTCATGCCGACGATGGCGATCGGCTCGGCGTCCTTCTCCTCGACCTCGCGCAGGCGCTGACGGACCTGCCGGAGCTCTCCGGTCATCCAACGAAGGTGCTCGACAAGCTTCTCTTCATTAGCCATTCGACTGTCTCCCACCAAGGACCGTCTCTGCTCGCATTCCTGGTTCCGCTCGCATGACGGTCAGGACTTTCCGAATTCGTTGTGGATGATGTCGAAGAGATCGTCCGCCGATGCCTCGGCGAGCGTCTCGTCGGCGCCGTCCACGACACCGCTCCCAGCGCCCAGCAGCTTAGACGCCAGTTGCCGCAGACGATCAGCGATAACTGAGGCCTCGTCACCGCTCGGCGCCAGGTCCGTCAACGCCGCCTCCAGCTTGTCCAGTTGCGCGAGCGTCTGCCCGTTTTCCGCACTCCCCTGGGCCGGCGAGAGTTCGGAACGGATGAGTTCGGCGACCGCCGTCGGCGTCGGATGGTCGAAGACCAGGCTGGCCGGCAGGGTCAGCCCGGTGGCGGCGGACAGCGCGTTGCGCAGTTCCACCGCGGCCAACGAGGTGAGCCCGAGGGCCCGGAACGGCCGCTCCATCTCGACCTCGGCGGCGGAGCTGTGGTTGAGCACCAGCGCGATCTGCTCACTGACCAGGTCCACCACGAGTTGCTCCCGCTCGGACTCGGTGGCCGCGGCCAGTTCGCCGCGCAGTGCCTCCGCGCGGTCGGGGGCGGCGGTAGCCGTCTCCTGGCCTGCCGGTTCGGTACGGGCCCGGGGCAGCGCGAGCTGTTCGAGCAGCGGGGTCGGCCGGAGCGCACCGAGTTCCGGGGCGAGCGCCGCCCAGTCGATGTCGGCGACGGCGACGGCCGTGTCGCCGTGGTCGACCGCCTGGGCCAGTGCGGTGACGGCCAGTTCGGGATCGAGGGGTGCGACGCCCGCGCGGTGTCCTCCGGAGGCGGCCTGGTCCTGCGCCATGCCCGCGTCGGCCCAGGGACCCCACGCGACGGAGGTCGCGGCGAGCCCGCGGGCCCTGCGCTGTTCTGCGAGGCCGTCCAGGAAGGCGTTCGCGGCGGCGTAGTTGGCCTGCCCGGGGTTGCCGAGCACTCCCGCGAAGGAGGAGAAGAGGACGAACGCGCCGAGGTCCATGCCCTCGGTCAGCTCGTCGAGGTGGGCGGCGGAGACCGCCTTGGCGCGCAGCACGCTCGCGAGCCGTTCCGGGGTCAGGGAGTCCACGATCCCGTCGTCCACGATCCCGGCGGCATGGATCACTCCCGTCATCGGGTGTTCCGCGGGGATCGCCGACAGCAACCCGGACAGGGCCTCCCGGTCGGAGACGTCACAGGCCACCACGCTCGCCTCGGTGCCACGTTCGGCGAGCTCGGCGACGAGTTCGCTCGCCCCCGGGGCGGCCATGCCCCGGCGGGAGGTGAGCAGCAGCCTCGGCGCGCCACGGTCCGCGAGCCAGCGGGCGACCCGGGCACCGAGCGCGCCGGTGCCCCCGGTGATCAGAACCGTGCCGGACGGCTGCCAGCTCTCCGCCGCCCTCTCGGGCAGCGGCGCCCGCAGCAGCCGGCGTCCCAGGACGCCGGCCGGGCGGATGGCCACCTGGTCCTCGGCCCCGTCGGCGAGCACCGCCACCAGGCGGTCGGCCGCCTGGCCGTCCCAGGAGGCGGGCAGGTCGACGAGACCACCCCACATCTGGGGGTGTTCGAGCGCGACGACCCTGCCCAGACCCCACACCTGGGACTGCGCGGGGTTCGACAGCGGGTCGTCGGTGCCGGTGGACACGGCGCCGCGGGTCAGCGCCCACAGCCGCCCGGTCACTCCGGCGTCTCCCAGCGCCTGGGTGAGGGTCATCGTGGCGGCCGGACCGGCCGCGGCGTCCGGAGTCCGCCCGGACGGCTTGCCGCCCAGCGCGAGAGCGGACAGCACGCCGGTGACCTCCCCGGGCATGACCGCCTCGCGCAGCCGCGCCGCGAGCGCGGACCGCTGCTGCCCTGCGGGTATCTCGACGCGGATGACGCTCGCGCCCGCGTCCTCCAGGGCGGTCGCCAGGTCGTCGTGCCGGCTGCCCTGCGGAGTGACCAGCAGCCAGGTGCCGAAGAGGAAGGCGGACGGTGCCTGAGCGACCGGGGTCCAGGAGATCCGGTAGCGCCACGACTCCGGTGTGTCCGGGGCCGCTTCGCCTTCCGGGAGTTCCGGCCAGTAGCGCTTGTGCTCGAAGGCGTAGGTGGGCAACGCGACCCGGCGGGCGCCCCAGTCCTCGAAGACCGCGGTCCAGCGTGCGGTGGCGCCGCGCACGTAGGCCTGCGCGACCGCGGTGAGAAGTGCCTCGGTCTCGTCGCGGTCCGCGCGCAGCACCGGCACCGCGGTGGCGTCCTGCGCGCTCTGGTGGGCCATGGCGCTGAGCACGCCGTCGGGACCGAGCTCCAGGTACGTCGTGACGCCGTGGTCCCGCAGCGTCGTGACCCCGTCGGCGAACCGCACCGCTTCCCGGACGTGCCGCACCCAGTACCCCGGGGTCCGGATCAGTTCGGGGTCGACCAGGCCGCCGGTCAGGTTGGAGACGATCGGCAACCGGGGCGCCTCAAGCGTCAACCCGCCCACAACAGAGGCGAATTCGTCCAGCATCGCCTCCATGCGCGGCGAGTGGAACGCGTGCGAGACGGTCAGCCGCTTCACCCGGCGACCCGCCGCACGCCACCCCGCCTCCAACTCCGCGACCACGTCCTCGTCGCCGGAAACCACCACGGATGTCGGCCCGTTGACCGCCGCCACACTCACGGACGCCTCACGCCCGACGAGTTCAGCGACGACATCGGCCTCCTCGGCCTCCACCGCCAACATCGCCCCACCCGCGGGCAGCGCCTGCATCAACCGACCACGCGCACCCACCAGCGTGCACGCGTCATCCAGCGACAACACACCCGCCACATGCGCTGCCGCCACCTCACCGATCGAATGACCCAGCAGGAAATCAGGGGTCACACCCCACGACTCCAACAGACGGAACAGCGCGACCTCAAGCGCGAACAACGCCGCCTGCGTGAACACCGTCTCGTTCAGCAACTCCGGCTCGCCGAACATCACCTCACGCAACGGACGCTCCAACTCGGCATCCATCCGCGCACACACCGCGTCCAACGCCTCCGCGAACACCGGGAAAGCGGCATACAACTCACGCCCCATCCCGACCCGCTGGGCACCCTGGCCGGTGAACAGGAAGGCCAGCGGTGCGCCCGGTGTGCCCGAGCCGCGCACCACGCCGGGCGCGGGGGCGTCGTCGGCTATCGCGGTCAGGCCGGCCAGCAGGCCGGTGGGATCCGCCGCGAGGACCACGGCGTGGTGGGCCAGCCTGGCCCTGGAGGCGGCGAGCGACCAGCCGACGTCGACGGGCGACAGCGTGCCTTCCGCGCCGGTGTGGGACATCAGCCGTCGCGCCTGGCCACGCAGGGCGCCGGCGGACTCCGCCGACAGCACCCAGGGCAGCGTGCCGTCGTAGGAGTCGGCGCGCGTCGGCTGCCCCTCGGGTCGCTGCTCCTCGGGCTGCTCGATGATGACGTGGGCGTTGGTGCCGCTGATGCCGAACGCGGAGACGCCGGCCCGGCGCGGTCCGCCGGCCTGCGGCCAGTCGGTGCCCTCCGTGAGCAGTTCCACGGCCCCCGCCGACCAGTCCACGTGCGAGGACGGCTCGTCGGCGTGCAGGCTCTTGGGCAGGACGCCGTGCCGGATGGCCTGCACCATCTTGATGACGCCCGCGACGCCGGCGGCGGCCTGGGTGTGCCCGATGTTGGACTTCACCGAGCCGATCCGCAGGGGGCGTTCGCGGTTCTGCCCGTAGGTGGCGAGCAGCGCCTGCGCCTCGATGGGGTCACCCAGCTCGGTGCCGGTGCCGTGCGCCTCCACCGCGTCCACGTCGGCCGGTGACAGTCCGGCGTTCGCCAGCGCCTGGAGGATCACCCGCTGCTGGGAGGGGCCGTTGGGGGCGGTCAGGCCGTTGGACGCGCCGTCCTGGTTCACCGCGCTGCCCCGCAGCACGGCGAGCACCTCGTGCCCGTTGCGCCGCGCGTCGGACAGCCGCTCCAGCAGGACCACTCCCGCGCCCTCGCCCCAGCCGGTGCCGTCGGCGGAGTCGGCGAACGCCTTGCAGCGGCCGTCGGCGGCCAGGCCGCCCTGGTAGCTGAACTCGATGAAGGCGTTCAGGGTCGACATCACGGTCACGCCGCCCGCCAGCGCGAGCGAGCACTCGCCGCTGCGCAGTGCCTGGCTTGCGAGGTGCATCGCCACCAGCGAGGAGGAGCACGCGGTGTCCACGGTCATCGCCGGGCCTTCGAGACCGAAGGTGTAGGCGACCCGGCCGGACAGCACGGCGGCCGCGTTCCCGGTGCCGACGTGGCCTTCGAGCCCTTCCGCGCCGAGGATCATCGACCCGTAGTCCTGGCCGTTCGTGCCGGCGAACACGCCGGTGCGGCTGCCGCGCAGCGACATCGGGTCGATCCCCGCGCGCTCGAAGGCCTCCCAGGAGATCTCCAGCAGCAGCCGCTGCTGCGGGTCCATGGCCAACGCCTCACGCGGCGAGATCCCGAACAGCCCGGCGTCGAAGTCCGCCGCGTCGGTGAGGAATCCGCCCTTCCGGGCGAACGTCGCCGCCGCGCCCGCGTTCTTGCCCTGGTTCCAGCCGCGGTCCGGCGGGAAGTCCCCGATCGCGTCCACGCCTCCGGAGATCAGCTGCCAGAACTCCTCGGGGTCCCGTACCCCACCGGGGAACCGGCAGCTCATGCTGACGATCGCGATGGCGTCCTCCGAGGTGACGGCCGCGACCGGCGCCGAGCCGGTGACGGCCGGCGACGTCCCGAGCCCACCCGCCAGTTCGGCGCGCAGGTACCCGCTCAGCACGCCCGGCGTCGGGTAGTCGAAGACCAGGCTGGCCGGCAGGGTGAGCCCGGTCGCGGCACCGAGCCGGTTGCGCAGTTCGACCGCGGTGAGCGAGTCGAACCCGAGGTCCCGGAACGCCCGACCCGCGTCGATCGCGCCGGCCGAGGCGTGCCCCAGTACGGTCGCCGCCTGGAGCCGTACCAGCTCCTGGAGCAGCCGGTCGGCCTCGGCGTCGCCCGCGGTGGCGAGCTGCTCGCGCAGCCTGGCCGCCTGGTCCCGACCGCCGGGGACGGCACCGGTGTCGTCCGCCAGCGCCGCCCTGACCTCGGGTAGTTCCTCGAACATCGCGCTGTCGCGCGTCGCCACGTATCCGGGCACGAAGCGCGACCAGTCCACGTCGGCGACCGCGATGGTGGTGTCGCCCTGGTCGACCGCGCTCGCCAGCGCGCTGACCGCCTGCTGCGGGGACATCGGCGACATGCCCACCCGGCGCAGCCGCTGGGTGACCAGGTCGTCGTCGGCCATGCCTCCGTCGGCCCACGGCCCCCACGCCACCGAGGTGGCCGGCAGCCCGGCAGCCCGGCGGGCCTCCGCGAGGGCGTCCAGATAGGCGTTGGCCGCGGCGTAGTTGGCCTGGCCGGGGTTGCCGACCGAGCCGGTCAGCGAGGAGAACAGCACGAACGCGGTCAGGTCGAGACCGCGCGTCAGCTCGTCCAGGTTGTGCGCGGCCAGCGCCTTCGACCTGAGTACCGACTCGAACCGCTCAGGGGTCAGCGAGCCGAGCATGCCGTCGTCGAGGGTGCCCGCCATGTGCAGTACGGCCGACAACGGGCGCTCGGCGGGCACCCCGGCGAGCAGTCCGGCCAGTTCCTCCCGGTCCGCCGCGTCGCACGCCACCAGGGTGGCCTCGGCGCCGCGTTCTGCCAGTTCGGCGACGAGCTCGGCCGCGCCCGGAGCCCGCGGGCCGCGGCGGCTGGCCAGGATCAGGTGCCGGGCTCCCTGCTCGGCGAGCCAGCGGGCCACGTGGGCGCCGACCGCACCGGTCGCGCCGGTCAGCAGCACCGTGCCAGAGGACGCCCAGTCGACGCCGCCGTCGGTGTTCCGCGCGGCGGGGGCGTGCCGCAGCCGGCGGACGAACACGCCCGAGTCGCGGATCGCCACCTGGTCCTCGGCCCCGCCGGCCAGCACCGCGAGCAGCCGGTCGGTGGCCCGTTCGTCCAGCGTGGCGGGCAGGTCGACGAGCCCGCCCCACCACTGCGGGTACTCCAGCGCGGCGACCCGGCCCAGGCCCCAGATGTGCGCCTGCACGGGGTTGGCGAGCGGGTCCGAGCGCCCGACGGAGACCGCGCCGCGCGTCACGCACCAGAGCTTGGCGTGGATGTCCGCCTCGTCGAGCGTCTGGATCAGCGCCACCGTGTCGGTCAGCCCGGTGGGCAGGGCCGAGCCGTCGGCCGGATAGGCCGCGTCCTCGCCGAGTACGGACACCACGCCCGCGATGTCACCGCTCCGCTCGGCCAGCAGCCGCAGTCGGTCGCCGAGTTCCTTGCCGTTCGCCGTGGGATCGACGATCTCGACCGCGTCCACGCCACCGCGACGCAGCGCGTCGGCCAGCGGGCCCGCCAAGCCCTGCGCGGCGCCCACGACCAGCCAGGTTCCGGACGGCGAACCGACCGGACTGGTGGTGGCCGGCCGCCATGCGAAGCGGTGGCGCCACGACTCCACGGCGGACCGGTCCTGCCGCTGGCGCCGCCATGCGGACAGCGCGGGCAGCACCGCGCTCAGCGGTGCGTCGCCCTCCAGCCGGAGGGTCCCGGTCAGCGATGTCAGGTCCTCGGCGTCCACCGCCCGCCAGAACTGGGCGAGTTCGGCGTCGGCCACCGGGCCGGACGCTGCCTCCCCGACGGGCGCGTCGACCCAGAAGCGCCTGCGCTGGAACGCGTAGGTGGGCAGCGGTACGCGCCGCTCGCCCCAGGGGGCGAACACCGCTGCCCAGTCCACCGGGGTGCCGTGCACATGCACGGTGGCCAGCGCGGTGAACAGCGCCTCGGACTCCTCGCGGTCGCGGCGCAGCACCGGAATCGCGACGGCGGGATCAACAGACTGCTGGACCATCGCGGTCAGCACCCCGTCGGGCCCCAGTTCCACGAACCGGGTCACACCCTCGGCGTGGAGGGTTGCCACACCGTCCGCGAACCGCACCGCCTCACGCACATGCCGCACCCAATACTGCGGCGTACGGATCGCATCCGGATCCACCAACCGCCCTGACACGTTCGAGACGATCGGCAGCCTGGGCGCCTCGAAGACCAACCCGGCAGCGACAGCCCCGAATTCGTCGAGCATCGCCTCCATGCGCGGCGAGTGGAACGCGTGCGAAACGGTCAGCCGCTTCACCCGACGGCCGGCCTCACGCCACACCGACTCCAACTCGTCAATGACCTCAGCGTCACCCGAAACCACCACCGACGTCGGCCCGTTGACCGCCGCCACACTCACCGACGCCTCACGACCCACGAGTTCGGCGGCGACATCAGCCTCCTCGGCCTCCACCGCCAGCATCGCCCCACCCGCGGGCAACGCCTGCATCAGCCGACCACGCGCCGCCACCAAGGTGCAGGAGTCATCCAGCGACAGCACACCCGCCACGTGCGCGGCGGCCACCTCACCGATCGAGTGGCCGAGGAGGAAGTCGGGCCGAACGCCCCACGACTCCAACAGCCGGAAGAGCGCCACCTCAAGCGCGAACAACGCCGCCTGCGTGTAGACCGTCTCGTTCAGCAACTCCGGCTCGCCGAACATCACCTCACGCAACGGACGATCCAACTCGGCATCCATCCGCGCACACACCGCATCCAACGCCTCCGCGAACACCGGGAACGCGGCGTGGAGTTCACGACCCATCCCCGCCCGCTGCGCACCCTGACCGGTGAACAGGAACGCCGTACGACCGGGCCTGGCGATGCCGCGTACGACAGCGGGCGTGGCCCGGTCGGCGGCGAGGTCGTCGAGACCGTGCCGGAAGTCCGCGAGGCCGGAGCCCAAGACGACCGCCCGGTGGTCGAGCGCCGCCCGGGTCTCGGCCAGCGAGCGGCCGACGTTCACCGGGGTGAGCGGGTGCTCCTGGTCGGCCTCCGGGTCGAGGAAGGAGAACAGTTGCCGCGACTGGGCCGACAGGCTCTCGTCCGAGCTGGCGGACAGCAACCACGGCACGGTGCCCGGCTCGGCTTCGGTTCCGGCCGGTGCGGGCAGCTCCGCGGTCCGCCGCACGGGTTCGGTTCGCAGCGGGGCCTGCTCGATGAGGGCGTGCGCGTTGGTGCCGCTGATGCCGAACGAGGAGACGCCCGCCCGGCGCGGACGCCCGGTCTGCGGCCAGTCACGGCTCTCGGTGAGCAGCGAGACCGCGCCGGCCGACCAGTCCACGTGCGGGGAGGGTTCGTCGACGTGCAGGGTCATGGGCATCACACCGTGGCGCATGGCCATGACCATCTTGATCACGCCGCCGACGCCGGCCGCCGCCTGGGTGTGGCCGATGTTCGACTTGAGCGAGCCCAGCCACAGCGGCCGGTCGTCGGGCCTGTCCTGGCCGTACGTGGCCAGCAGGGCGTTCGCCTCGATGGGGTCGCCGAGGGTGGTGCCGGTGCCGTGTCCCTCGACCACGTCGACGTCGGACGGGGAGAGCCGTGCCTCCTGCAACGCCTGGCGGATCACCCGCTCCTGCGACGAGCCGTTGGGGGCGGTCAGGCCGTTGGAGGCGCCGTCGGAGTTGACCGCGGTGCCGCGGACGACGGCCAGCACCTGGTGACCCTTGCGCCGCGCGTCGGACAGCCGCTCCACCAGCAGCAGACCCGCGCCCTCCGACCAGCCGGTGCCGTCGGCGCCCGCCGCGAAGGACTTGCAGCGTCCGTCCGCGGACAGGCCGCGCTGGCGGCTGAACTCGACGAAGGTGTCCGGCTTGGCCATCACCGTGACGCCGCCCAGCAGCGCCATGTCGCACTCTCCGGCCCGCAGGGCGGCGCACGCCCAGTGCAGGGCCACCAGCGACGAGGAGCAGGCGGTGTCGACGGTCACCGCGGGCCCTTCGAGCCCGAAGGTGTAGGCGACGCGGCCGGAGACCACGCTGGCGGCGCTGCCGGTGCCCAGGTAGCCCTCGATGTCCTCCGGGATCACCGGCAGGCTGGACATGTAGTCGTGGTACATCACGCCGGCGAACACACCGGTCCTGGAACCGCGCATCGAGGTCGGGTCGATCCCGGCGCGTTCGAAGGTCTCCCAGGCCAGTTCGAGCAGCAGGCGCTGCTGCGGGTCCATCGCCAGTGCCTCACGCGGCGAGATGCCGAACAGCTCGGCGTCGAACCGGTCGGCGTCGTGCAGGAAGCCGCCCTCACGCGTGTAGGTCGTCCCGCTGCGCTCGGGGTCCGGGTCGTAGAGCCGCTCCACGTCCCAGCCGCGGTTGACCGGGAACTCGGTGATCCCGTCGATGCCCTGGAGCGCCAACTGCCACAGCTCTTCGGGGTTCCGTACCCCGCCCGGGTAGCGGCAGGCCATCGAGACGATGGCGATGGGGTCGTCGTTCGTCCGGGTCGTGGCCTTCGCGCTCGGACGGCGCTCGGCGGCCCGGCCGACCAGCTCGTCCCGCAGGTGCTCGGTGAGCGCCTGCGGGCTGGGGTGGCTGAAGATGAGGGTGGCGGGCAGCCGCAGTCCGGTCGCGGCGGCCAGCCGGTTGCGCAGTTCCACCGCTATCAGCGAGTCGAAGCCGAGGTCGGTGAAGGCGCGCCGGGGTTCCACCGCACCGGCCGAGGAGTGTCCGAGTACCTCGGCGACCTGGGAGAGGACCAGTTCGCCGACCACCCGGCTCTGCTCCTGCTCGGACAGCCCGGCCAGCCGCTCGGCGAGCGCGGAACCCGTCGGAGCCGATCCTCGTACCGCCCGGCGCCGCTTCGTCCTGACCAGGTCGCGCAGCAGCGCGGGCACCGGCAGGCCGTCCGGTACGGGCGCGGCGCTGATGTCGGTGGCCATCGGCACGACGAGGGCGCGCCCGGTGGCCGGGGAGAGGTCGAGCAGCGCGAGGCCGCGCGAGGCCGACAGCGCGCCGCCCAGTGCGGTGATCCTGGCGAGTCCTGCCTGGCTGAGCCGGCCCGCCATGCCGCCGGTGCCCGCCCACGGGCCCCAGGCGAGGGACAGCGCGGTGAGCCCGCGGGCCCTGCGGTGTGCCGCGAGTGCGTCGAGTACGGCGTTCGCCGCGGCGTAGTTGGCCTGGCCCGCGGTGCCGAAGGTGGCCGAGGCCGACGAGAACAGCACGAAGGCGTCGAGTCGCGCGTCCCGGGTCAGCTCGTGCAGGTGCAGCGCGGAGTCCGCCTTCGCACGCAGCACGGAGTCAAGCCGGTCGGGGGTCAGGGACTCGATGACGCCGTCGTCGAGCACACCTGCCGTGTGGACGATCGCGGTCAGCGGGTGATCCGCCGGGATCTCGCCCAGCGCACCGGCCAGCGCGTCGCGGTCGGCGGCGTCGCACGCCCGCACCGTGACCCGAGCGCCCAGGTCCGTCAGTTCCGCCTGGAGTTCCGCGGCACCCGGCGCGTCCGGCCCGCGGCGGCTGAGCAGCATCAGGTGCCGGACTCCGTGCTCGGTCACCAGGTGCCTGGCCACCAGCGCGGCCAGGGCCCCGGTGCCGCCGGTGATCAGCACCGTCCCGGTGTCGCTCCACCGCGCGGGGGCCGCCTCGGTGGGCAGCGCCCGCACCAGACGCGGTGCCAGCGGCTGTCCGGCGCGAACGGCCAGTTGAGGCTCGTCGATCGTGTGCAGGACGGTCAGCGCGTCGTGCGAGGCGGGGTCGGCGTCGACGTCCACCCAGACGAGCCGGTCCGGGTTCTCCGTCTGCGCGCTGCGCACCAGTCCTGACACCGCGGCACCGGCCAGGTCGGTGACCGCCTCGTCCTGGCCGCCGGCGACCGCGCCCCTGGTGAGCACGGCGAGCCGGGAGGAGGTGAAGCGGGTGTCGGCCAGCCATGCCTGGAGCAGGGCCAGAGCGTCGTGCGTGCGGCGGCGGATCTCCTGGGCGATGTCCGGCCCGAGGTCGGCGGTGCCGGCCGGGCCACCGTCGGCGAGTTCGGCGAGCACCAGTTCAGGGACGGGCAGGTCCGGTGAGAGCGGCGGGTCCAGCACGATGGTGCCGTCGGCGCCCAGGACCGCCACCGGGATCGGCGCGCCCGCGTCATCGGAGTCGGCCTCGGCCTCGGCCACCGCCACCCAGTCGACGGCGAACAGCGTGTCGGCGGTGCCCGCGTCACGAAGGTTGCGCAGTTGCTCGTCGGAGGCGGCGCGCAGGACCAGCGACTCGATCTCGGCCACCGGGGTTCCGGTGCCGTCGGCGACGAGCAGCGAGATCTCGTCGGGACCGACCGGGGTGAGCCTGACCCGCAGCACCGAGGCGCCGGCCGCGATCAGGGAGACCCCGGACCAGCTGAACGGCAGTTGCGCCGCGCTGGTGTCCTCGACGAGGCCGCCGAGCACGACGGTGTGCAACGCCGCGTCCAGCAGGGCCGGGTGGATGCCGGACTGCTCGGCGTCCTGCCGCGCCGACTCGGGCAGCGCGACCTCGGCGAACAACTCGTCCCCGACCCGCCACGCGGCACGCAGCCCCTGGAAGACCGGACCGTACGCGAGGCCGCGGTCAGCCAGCCGGTCGTAGCAGTCGTCCACGGCCACCGGTTCCGCGCCCTCGGGCGGCCATACGGTCAGCTCGAACGAGTCCGGCGCGACCGACTCGGCCACCAGCGTGCCGGTCGCGTGCCGGGTCCAGGTCCGCGCGCCCTCTGGCCGGGAGTACACCGCTACCGGCCGGCCGCCGTGCCCCGCCTCGTCACCGACGGCGACCTGGATCTCGTACGAGTCCTGCTCGGAGAGCACCAGGGGTGCCTCCAGCGTGAGGTCGGCCAGCCGGGCGCAGCCGACCTGCTCGCCCGCCCGCAGCGCCATCTCCACGAACGCCGTGCCAGGCAGCAGTACGTTGCCCAGCACCACGTGATCGGCCAGCCAGGCGTGTGTCCTGGTGGACAGCCGTCCGGTCAGCAGGGCGCCCTCGCCGTCCGCCAGGGGGACGGCGGTGGCCAGCAGCGGATGGTCGGTGGCCCCCAGCCCGGTGGCCGCCTGCGGTCGCGGCCAGTACCGCTCGCGCTGGAAGGCGTACGTGGGCACCTCGACGGTGCGGGCCCCCCACGCGGCGAACACGGCGGCCCAGTCGACGGCCACGCCTCGGACGAACGCGGTGGCCAGCGCCGTCAGCACGACCTCGCTCTCGCGCCGCTCCCCGCGCAGCAGGGGAATCGCCACGTCGGCGTCGACGCACTGCTGGGCCATGGCGGTCAGCACCCCGTCCGGGCCCAGCTCCACGAACCGGGTCACGCCCTCCGCGTGCAAGGTCGCCACACCGTCGGCGAACCGCACCCCCTCGCGCACATGCCGCGCCCAGTACTCGGCCGTACGGATCAACTCCGGGTCCACGACCCGGCCGGTCAGGTTGGAGATGATCGGCAACTTCGGCGCGTGGAACGTCAGTCGCGCGGCGGCAGCGGCGAACTCGTCGAGCATCGCCTCCATACGCGGCGAGTGGAAGGCGTGCGAGACGGTCAACCGCTTCGCCCGACGGCCGGCCTCCCGCCAGGCCGATTCCAGTTCGTTGATGACGTCCACATCACCGGACACCACCACCGATGTCGGCCCGTTGACCGCCGCGATGCTCACCAAGGCTTCACGACCCACGAGTTCAGCGGCGACATCAGCCTCCTCGGCCTCCACCGCCAACATCGCCCCACCTTCAGGCAACCCCTGCATCAGCCGACCACGCGCACCCACCAGCACACACGCGTCATCCAACGACAGCACGCCGGCGACGTGGGCGGCAGCGATCTCGCCAATGGAATGCCCCAGCAGGAAGTCCGGCCGAACACCCCACGACTCCAGCAGGCGGAACAACGCGACCTCAAGCGCGAAGAGCGCCGCCTGCGTGAACACCGTCTCGTTCAGCAACCCCTCGTCGCCGAACATCACCTCACGCAACGGACGATCCAACTCCACGTCCATCCGCGCACACACCGCGTCCAGCGCGTCCGCGAACACCGGGAAGGACGCATACAGCTCCTGGCCCATCCCCACCCGCTGCGCACCCTGGCCGGTGAACAGGAACGCCGTACGACCCGACGTCACCGTCCCGCTGACCACGCCAGCACCGGATGCGCCCACCGCCAACTGACCCAGGCCGTCCAGCAGTTCGGCCCTATCGGAACCGAGGACCACCGCACGGCGCTCCAGCGCCGCACGCGTCGTCGCCAACGACACACCCACATCAACCGACCGCGACTCAGACCGCTCAGCGATGAACGACGCCAAACGTCCCGCCTGAGCAGCCAACCCCACCGCACTCTGACCCGACACCACCCACGGCACCACCACCGGCTGGGGCTGCTGTGCAGAAGGCGCGGCCGGGAGCAACGCCTCGGCCTCCTCCAGGATCGTGTGCGCGTTCGTCCCACTGATCCCGAACGACGAGACACCCACCCGACGCGGACGCTCACCCGCAGGCCACTCCCTCGCCTCCGTCAACAACTCCACCGCACCCGCCGACCAGTCCACATGCGGCGACGGCTCATCCACGTGCAGCGACTTCGGCAACACACCGTGCCGCAACGCCATCACCATCTTGATCACGCCCGCGACGCCCGAAGCCGCCTGCGTGTGACCGATGTTGGACTTCACCGAACCCAGCCACAACGGCCGGTCCTCGTCCCGGTCCTGACCGTAGGTGGCCAGCAACGCCTGCGCCTCGATCGGGTCACCCAGCGTGGTGCCGGTGCCATGTGCCTCGACGACGTCCACATCCGACGCCGACAGCCCCGCACTCGCCAGCGCCTGCCGGATCACCCGCTGCTGCGACGGACCATTCGGCGCCGTCAAGCCATTCGACGCACCATCCTGGTTGATCGCACTGCCCCGCACCACCGCCAGCACCTGGTGACCGTTGCGCCGCGCGTCGGACAACCGCTCGACCAACAGCACACCGACGCCCTCGGACCAGCCCGTGCCGTCCGCGGCTGCCGAGAACGGCTTGCACCGGCCGTCCGCGGCCAGCCCGCCCTGGCGGCTGAACTCGGCGAACGCGCCCGGGGTGGCCATCACGGTGACACCGCCCGCGAGAGCCATCGAGCACTCACCGTTACGCAGCGCCTGCGCCGCCAAGTGCAACGCCACCAACGACGACGAACACGCCGTGTCCACTGTCACCGCCGGACCCTCAAGGCCGAGGGTGTAGGCGATCCGCCCTGACACGACGCTGTTCGCCTTGCCGCTCAGGTAGTGGCCGGCCGCGTCCTCGGCGAGCCGGGTCCCCGCGCCGTATTCGGAGTTGGAGGCGCCGACGAAGACACCGGTCCGGCTGCCGCGCAGGGAGTAGGGGTCGATACCGGCCCGCTCAAGCGCCTCCCAGGAGGCCTCCAGCACGACGCGCTGCTGCGGGTCCATCGCCAGCGCCTCACGCGGCGAGACACCGAACAGCCCGGCGTCGAACCCCGCGAAGTCCTCGACGAACCCGCCGGCCCGCGCGTAGCTCGCGTCGACGTCCGACAGGTCCCAGCCGCGGTCGGTCGGGAAGGCGGTTATCCCGTCCGTCTCGGTGATCACCAGGTCCCACAGCTGATCCGGTGAGGTGACGCCACCGGGCAGGCGGCAGCTCATCCCGACGATGGCGATCGGCTCGTCGGTGGAGACGGTCTGCCTCGCCGAGGACTCCGGCGACGGTTGCGTCACCTCACCGCCGAGCCGCCCGGCCAGGTGGTCGGCCAGCGCCTGGGCGGTCGGGTAGTCGAACACCAGGCTGGCGGGCAGCGTCACCTGGGTGGCCTTGGCCAGCCGGTTGCGCAGCTCGACCGCGGACAGCGAGTCGAAGCCCAGTTCCTTGAACGGCCGGTCCGTCACGACCAGGCCGGCATCCGCGTAGCCGAGGACTTCGGCTGTCCTTGCCCTGACGAGATCGAGGACCGCGTGCGACCGCTCCAGCGCGGACATTCCGGCCAACTGCCGCACGAACGCCGGGACTTCGTCGCCCGGCTCGGCGGAGTCCGCGGGTGCGACGGTCTCCAGCAGTTCGCTCAGCAACGGGCTCGGCCGACCCGAGGTGAACGCCCCGCCGAACCGGCTCCAGTCCACGTCGGCCGCGGTCAGGCAGGTCTCGGCGTGGTCGAGTGCCTGGCCCAGGACGGTGATCGCCATGTCGGGCGACATGGGGGCCAGACCCCGGCGCCGCAGATAGTCGCCCTCGTCGGTGTCGACGAGCATTCCGCTCTCGTCCCACGGTCCCCAGGCCACCGAGGTGGCCGCGAGACCACGGGCCCTGCGGTGTTCGGCCAGCGCGTCGAGGTAGGCGTTCGCCGCGGCATAGGCGGCCTGCCCTCCGCTCCCCCAGACACCGGCGATCGAGGCGAACATGACGAAGGCGTCCAGCTCGGTGCCCGCGGTCAGCTCGTCCAGGTTCGCGGCACCGACGGCCTTGGCCCGGATCACCTCGGCGAACTCGTCGACCGAAGTCGCCGCCAGGGACGCCGAGTCGACGATTCCGGCGGTGTGGACGACAGCGGTCACCGGGTGCTCAGCCAGCAACACGGCCAGGGCGTCCCGGTCGGCGACATCGCAGGCCACCACGACGGCCTCGGTGCCGTGGGCCGCGAGCTCCGCGACGAGTTCCGTCACCCCCGGGGCATCCGGTCCGCGCCTGCTGGTGAGCAGCAGACGCGGCGCGCCCCGCTCCGCCAGCCATCGTGCGACGCGGCCGCCCAACGCGCCCGTACCGCCGGTGATCAGCACGGTGCCACGCGGCCGCCAGCTGGTTCCACCGGAGTGTCCGGACAGCGCGGCACGCCGCAGCCGGCGCCCGAAGATCCCCGAGCCGCGGACCGCGACCTGGTCCTCGCCGTTCGTGCCGGACAGCACCGCCACGAACCGGCCGGCCGCCCGCTCGTCCAGCGTCTCCGGCAGGTCGACAAGCCCGCCCCACCACTGCGGGAACTCCAGGGCCGCCACCCGGCCGAGGCCCCACAGCTGCGCCCGCGCCGGGTCCGTGAGCCGGTCCGCCCGGCCGACGGAGACCGCGCCGCGCGTCAGGCACCAGACCCGGCCGCCGACACCCGCGTCGCCCAGTGCCTGCACCAACGCAAGCGTGTCCTGGACGCCGTCGTTCTCCGCGAGACCCAACAGCGACACCACTCCGGCGACGTCACCGATCCCGTCGAGCCGCTCCACCAGCCCGGCGCGGGTCACGTCACCGGACGTCTCCAGCTCGACCGGTTCGGCGCCACCGCGGCGCAACGCTTCCGCCACACCGCCGTCGTCGCACCCCGCGGGCCGCACGACCAGCCAACGCCCCTCCAGCGCCCCGGACGACTCGGCGATCGGCTCCCACGCCACCCGGTAGCGCCAGCCGTCGACCGCCGCCTCGTCCCGGCGCCCCTTGCGCCAGGCGGACAACGCGGGCAGCAGCACGTTCAGCCCGTCCTGCGACGGCAGGCGCAGCGCCTCGGTGAGCGCGTCGCTGTCCTCCCGCTCCACCGCGTCCCAGAAACCGGCCTCGGCGGCGTCGGCGGCACTCGCCGGGGCCGACTCCGGCAACTCCATGTTCAGCCAGTACCGCTGACGCTCGAAGGCGTGGGTCGGCAGCTGCACGCGTCGCGCTCCCCGGCCCGCGAAGACCGCCGGCCAGTCCACATCCGTTCCGTGCGCGTGGGCGGTGGCCAGGGCGGTGAACACCGTCCGCGGTTCGTCATGGCCGTCGCGCAGGACGGGCACGGCGGTCACCTCCGCGCTCTGCTGCGCCATCGCGGACAGCACGCCGTCCGGGCCCAGCTCCACGAGCGTCGTGATTCCCTGAGCGCGCAACGTGGCGACGCCATCGGCGAAGCGCACCGCCTCGCGGACATGCCGCACCCAGTACCCCGGCGTCTGGATCTCCTCCGGGTCGGCCGGCGCACCGGTGACATTGGAGACGATCGCCAACTGGGGTGCGTGGAAGGTGAGTCGGGCGGCGACGGCGGCGAAGTCCTCCAGCATCGCCGCCATCCGCGGCGAGTGGAACGCGTGCGAGACGGTGAGCCGCTTCACCCGACGACCCGACTCGCGCCACGCGGCCTCCAGTTCCGCGACGACCTCCTCGTCACCGGAGACCACCACCGAGGTGGGCCCGTTGATCGCGGCGATGCTCACCGACGCCTCGCGGCCCACGAGTTCAGCGGCGACATCGGCCTCGGTGGCCTCCACCGCCAGCATCGCGCCACCGGCGGGCAGCGCCTGCATCAACCGGCCACGCGCCGCCACCAGGGTGCACGCGTCGTCCAGGGACAGCACGCCGGCGACATGTGCGGCGGCCAGTTCACCGATGGAGTGGCCGAGGAGGAAGTCGGGCCGCACACCCCACGACTCCAGCAGCCGGAAGAGCGAGACCTCCAACGCGAACAGCGCCGCCTGGGTGTAGACCGTCCGGTCCAGCAGTCCCTGGTCGCCGAAGACCACCTCACGCAAGGGACGGTCCAGCTCCGAGTCCATCCGCACGCACACCGCGTCGAACGCCTCGGCGAACACCGGGAACGCGGCGTGGAGTTCACGGCCCATCCCGGAACGCTGGGCACCCTGGCCGGTGAACAGGAACGCGGTCCTGCCTCCGACGGCACGGCCTTCCACCACGGCACGCCCGGAGCGCCCGGCGGCCAGCTCGGCCAGCCCATCGAGGAATCCGGCCGGCGTGTCCGCCACCACGGCGGCGCGGTGCTCAAGCGGCGTCCGGGTCGTCACCAGCGAGAAGCCCACGTCCACGGTCACCGACGCGTCGTCCACGTCGACCGCCGACAGCAGACGGGCCGCCTGCTCCCGCAGGCCCTGCTCGGACTTGGCCGAGATCACCCACGGCGGGACCCAGCCGGCGACCGGCTCGTCCCCGCGCGGGGTGGCGGGGACGTCGGGTGCCTGCTCCAGGATGGTGTGCGCGTTCGTCCCGCTGATGCCGAACGACGACACGCCGACCCGCCGCGGACGCTCCTCGTCCTGCCAGGGCCGGTTCTCGGTCAGCAGTTCCACCGCGCCCGAGGCCCAGTCGATGTGCGGCGATCGCTCCTCGGCGTGCAGCGACTTCGGCAGTACGCCGTGCCGCAGCGCCATGACCATCTTGATCACACCGGCCACCCCGGCCGCGGCCTGCGCGTGCCCGATGTTCGACTTGAGCGAGCCCAGCCACAGCGGCCGGTCCGCAGGGCGGTCCTGGCCGTAGGTGGCCAGCAGCGCCTGCGCCTCGATCGGGTCACCCAGCGCGGTACCCGTACCGTGTGCCTCGACGGCGTCCACGTCCAACGCGGAGAGTCCGGCGCTGGCCAGCGCCTGCCGGATCACGCGCTGCTGGGAGGGGCCGTTCGGCGCGGTCAGGCCGTTCGACGCGCCGTCCTGGTTGATCGCGCTGCCCCGCACCACCGCCAGCACCTCGTGGCCGTGGCGGCGGGCCTGCGACAGCCGCTCCACCACGAGGACGCCGGCACCCTCGGACCAGCCGGTGCCGTCGGCCGACGCCGAGAAGGACTTGCAGCGCCCGTCGGCCGCCACACCCTTCTGCCGGCTGAACTCGGTGAAGATCCCCGGCGTCGCCATGATCGTGGCGCCTCCCACCAGCGCCATGTCGCACTCGCCGTTGCGCATCGCCTGGAGCGCCAGGTGCAGCGCCACCAGCGACGACGAGCACGCGGTGTCCACCGTCACGGCCGGGCCCTCAAGACCGAAGGTGTACGCGATGCGCCCGGAGGCGACGCTCGTCGTGGTGCCGGTCAGCAGGTGGCCCTCGACCTCGCCACGGGTGCGCATGGACACCGGTCCCGCGCCATAGCTCGACGACGCGGCGCCGATGAAGACGCCGACCTGCTCACCCCGCAGGGACAGCGGTGCGATGCCCGCCCGCTCCAGTGCCTCCCAGGCACTCTCCAGCAGCAACCGCTGCTGCGGGTCCATGGCCAACGCCTCACGCGGCGAGATCCCGAACAGCGGCGCGTCGAACTCGTCCGCGTCGTAGACGAACCCGCCCACCCGCGCGGTCGACCTGCCGGGGCGTTCCGGGTCCGGGTCGAACAGCGCGTCGAGGTCCCAGCCACGGTCGGTCGGGAACTCGCCGATCGCGTCGGCACCGGAGAGCACCAGCTTCCACAGGTCCTCCGGCGAGGACACCCCGCCCGGGAACCGGCAGCCCATGCCCACGACGGCGATCGGGTCGTCGTCCGACGGAGCCAGCGCGGCGATCGGCACCGGGGTCGCCGTCACCGTGCCCACCAGGTCAGTGCGCAGCCACTCCACCAGCGCCCGGGGACTCGGGTAGTCGAAGACCAGCGTGGCGGGCAGCCGAAGGCCCGTCGCCGTGTTGACCCGGTTGCGCAGTTCGACAGCGGTCAGCGAGTCGAAGCCGAGGTCCTTGAAGGCCCGGCCCGGTTCGATCCCGTCGGCCGACGCGTGGCCGAGTACCGCGGCGACCTCGCCCAGCACGATCCCGGCCAGCAGCCGGTCCTGCTCGGCCTGCGAGAGCCGCGCCAGCCGATCCGTCAGCGAGGCCGCGCCCGCCTGGCCGGCCGCCCGGCGCACCGCGACCCGTACCAGGCCGCGCAGCAGAGCCGGCACCGGCGCCTGACTCGCCCGCGCCCTAAGCCCTGCAACGTCGAGCCGGGTGACGACCACATGCGCCAGCCCGGTCTCCAGTGCCGCGTCGAACAGCGCGAGCCCCTCACCATCGGCCAACGCGCTCCCGGTGACGTCCAGGCGTGCCCGGTCGGCGGCGGTGAGGTTCCCGCTGATCGCGCTTTCCCGCGCCCACAGACCCCAGCTCAACGAGACACCGGCCAGGCCGCTCGCCTGCCGCTGCTGCGCCAACGCGTCCAACACCGCGTTCGCCGCCGCGTAGTTGGCCTGCCCCGGCGTACCGAACGTGGCGGAGGCGGACGAATACATGGCGAACATCGCCAGGTCGGCGTCCTTGGTCAACTCGTGCAGATGCAACGCCGCATCAGCCTTCGGCGCCAGAACCTTCGCAACCCGCTCCGGCGTCATCGACCCGATCACACCGTCGTCCGCCACGCCGGCGACATGGACCACACCGGTCAGCGGATGATCGGCAGGAATCCCCGCCAGCACGCCAGCCAACGCGTCCCGGTCGGCGACGTCACACGCCACCACGCGAACCCGCGCACCCAACCCCTCCAGCTCCGCAACCAGCTCTGCCGCACCGGGCGCCTCAAGCCCACGCCGCGACAGCAGCACCAACTCCCGCACCCCGTAAGCCGATACGAGATGCCGGGCCACCAGCCCGCCCAGCGTGCCCGTACCACCAGTGACCAGGACAGTTCCGTCGGAGTCCAGCCGCCTCGGCATCACCAGCACGTTCTTGCCGATATGCCGACCCGAACTCATCAACCGGAACGCACCCGCCACCTCACGCACATCCCACGCCCGCACCGGCAGCGGCTCCAACACCCCCTCATCGAACAACCCCACCAACAGGCTCAGAATCTCCCGCAACCGATCAGCGCCCGCGTCGAGCAGGTCGAAGGCGTGATAGCTCGCACCGGGGAAGTCCTCCGGCCGGCGAATGTCAGCCTTGCCCATCTCGACGAACCGACCACCATCAGCCAACAACCTCGCCGACGCGTCGATGAAGTCGCCCGCCAGCGCGTTCAGTACGACATCCACGCCACGGCCGCCCGATGCCGCGCGGAACGCCTCCTCGAACTCCAGGTCACGTGAAGAAGCGATCCGGTCGTGCGCGACTCCCAGGCCTTGGACCACCGGCCACTTGGCCTCACTCGCGGTCGCGAAGACCTCCGCCCCGGCCCAACGCGCCAACTGCACCGCCGCCATACCCACACCACCGGCGGCCGCATGCACCAACACCGACTCACCCGACGCCAACCCACCCAGGTCGAACAACCCGTAGTAGGCCGTCATGAAGACGATCGGCACCGACGCCGCCTGGACGAACGACCAGCCGGCCGGCATCCGACCGACCAGGCGTCGGTCGGTCACCGCCTCCGGGCCGAACCCACCCGCGAACAGACCGAAGACCCGATCCCCCACCGCCAGATCCGCAACGCCCGCACCGATCTCCACCACGACGCCCGCACCCTCGGACCCCATCAACGCCGCACCCGGATACGTGCCAAGGCCGATCAGCACATCCCGGAAGTTCACACCGGCAGCCCGGATCTCCACCCGCACCTCACCCGCGGCCAACCCCCCACCCGCAGGCTGGAACACCGGGGAGACGTCCTCCAACACCCCACGCTCGGACGGCTCAAGACGCCACACACCCTCACCGGTCGAGGGCACGGCCAGCACCGGCATCGACGACACCCGCGCCAACCAAGGCACCCACACCACACCACCACGCACCGCCACCTGCGGCTCACCCAACCCCAACACACCCGACACGAGCCCCGCGTCCACCTCCTCGGAGTCGACATCGAGCAACACCAGACGATCCGGCTGCTCCGACTGCGCCGATCGCACCAGACCCCGGACGCCGGCCGCCGTGACATCGCTGACCACACCGCCGTCGCCCACGCTCACCGCACCACGCGACAACACCACCAACCGGCCGGCGCCGTCCTTCGACAGCCACCCACGCACCGCCTCCAGCACCCGGCCGGCAACCTCAGCCACACCGGACCCCGACGGCACCCACACCGCCGCATCCGCATCCCCGTCCAACCCCGCAAGCTCATCCAGACCACACACCGCGACGGCGCCATCAGCGGATTCATCCACCGACACCCGGGACCACTCCACCCCGAACAGCCCGTCCGCGACGTCCCCGCCCACGCCCAGCCCACGACGACCGTCCACCGCCCGCAACACCAGCGAATCAACCGACACCACCGCACCACCAGCGGCATCGAACGCCCGCAAGGCCACCGCGTCATCGCCCACCCGCGTCAACCGCACCCGCAACGCCGACGCACCCACCGCGAACAACGACACGCCCGACCACGCGAACGGCAGACGTGCGACGTCCCCTTCGGTCAGCAGACCGCCCACCGCCAACGCGTGCAGCACCGCGTCGAAGAGCGCCGGATGCACGCCGTACGACTCGGCCTCCGGCAGCGTCTGCTCGGGCAACTCCACCTCGGCGAAGACCGAACCATCCTCGGCTCGCCAGGCCGACCGCAGACCACGGAAGACCGGACCATAAGACAACCCGGTCGCGGCCAGGCCTTCGTACACCCCCTCCAGATCAACCGGCTCGACACCCGCAGGCGGCCACACCGAGGCATCCATCCCCGGCACCACCGCTGCGCTCTCCTCGACAAGCCGTCCTTCGGCATGCCGAGTCCATGAGCCACCTTCACCATCAACCCGCGAATGAATCTCGACCACACGATCATCGGCATCACCCGACACACCCACCTGAACCTGCACCGCACCACGCTCCGGCAGCACCAACGGCGCCTCCAGCGTCAACTCATCCAACCGCGCGCAGCCCAACTGCTGCCCCGCGACGAGCGCCATCTCCACCAGTGCTGTCCCGGGCACCACCACGCTGCCGTGCACCCGGTGATCGGACAGCCACGGCTGCGCACCCACCGACAACCGACCCGTCAACACCAGGCCACCACCCGACGCCAACGACACCTCAGCGCCCAGCAACGGGTGCCCCGAGGCTCCGAGGCCGGCGCCCGCGACGTCACCAGCGGCCGCGCGACCGCTCACCCAGTACCGCTGGTGCTCGAACGCGTACGTCGGCAACGCCACGCGGCGCGCGTCCCGGCCCGCGAACACCGCGGTCCAGTCGACCGGAGTGCCCAGGGTGTACACGCTCGCCAGAGCGGCGGACAGCGACCGTACCTCGTCATGTCCCGCACGCAGCGCGGGCACGGCGGTCGCCTCGACGCTCTGCTGCGCCATCGCGCACAGCACCCCGTCCGGACCCAGCTCCACGAACCGGGTCACACCTTCCGCGTGCAGGGTCGCCACGCCATCGGCGAAGCGCACCGCCTCACGCACATGCCGCACCCAGTACTCCGGCGTGCGCATCGCGTCCGGGTCCGCCAGCCGCCCCGACACATTGGAGACGATCGGCAGCCTGGGCGCCTCGAAGACCAACCCGGCAGCGACAGACCCGAATTCGTCGAGCATCGCTTCCATGCGGGGCGAGTGGAACGCGTGCGAAACGGTCAGCCGCTTCACCCGACGGCCGGCCTCACGCCACACCGACTCCAGCTCAGCGACCATGTCCTCGTCGCCCGAAACCACCACCGACGTCGGCCCGTTGACCGCCGCGATGCTCACCGCCGCCTCGCGGCCTGCGAGTTCAGCGGCGACGTCAGCCTCCTCAGCCTCCACCGCCAACATCGCCCCACCCGCGGGCAACGCCTGCATCAACCGACCACGAGCCCCCACCAACGTGCACGCGTCATCCAGCGACAACACACCCGCCACATGCGCCGCCGCCACCTCACCGATCGAATGGCCGAGGAGGAAGTCGGGCCGCACACCCCACGACTCCCACAACCGGAACAACGCCACCTCAAGCGCGAACAACGCCGCCTGCGTGAACACCGTCTCGTTCAGCAACTCCGGCTCGCCGAACATCACCTCACGCAACGGACGCTCCAACTCCGCGTCCATCCGCGCACACACCGCGTCCAGCGCCTCCGCGAACACCGGCATGGACGCATACAACTCACGCCCCATACCGACGCGCTGGGCGCCCTGGCCGGTGAACAGGAAGGCGGTCCGGCCACCTGCCGACCGGCCTTCCACCACGGAGCCGTTCGTCCGGCCGGCGGCAAGATCTGCCAGCCCGGCGAGAAGGTCGGCACGCGTGTCCGCCACGACCGCGGCCCGGTGCTCGAAGACCGCGCGGGTCGTCGTCAGGGAGAAGCCGATGTCCAGCAGGGAGGACGTCTCGTCGCTCTCGGCAACGACCGCCATCAGCCGCTCGGCCTGTGCCCGAAGCCCGTCGGCGGAGCGCGCGGAGAGCGTCAGCGGCGGGACCCAACCGGTGGCGTCTTCGTCACGCCGCGGTGCGACGGGGGTGTCGGGTGCCTGCTCCAGGATGACGTGGGCGTTCGTACCGCTGATGCCGAAGGAGGAGACCGCCGCCCGGCGCGGGGCCCCGGCGCCTTCCCAGGGCCGGGCCTCCGTCAGGAGTTCGACGGCACCGGTCGACCAGTCGATGTGCGGGGAGGGCTGCTCGGCGTGCAGGGTCCTGGGCAGGACCGCGTGCCGCAGCGCCATGACCATCTTGATCACGCCGGCCGCGCCCGCCGCGGCCTGGGTGTGGCCGATGTTGGACTTGAGCGAGCCCAACCACAGCGGCCGGTCGTCGGCCCTGTCCTGGCCGTAGGTGGCGAGCAGCGCCTGGGCCTCGATCGGGTCGCCAAGCGCTGTGCCGGTGCCGTGCGCCTCCACGAGGCCGATGTCGGCCGGGTCGAGCCGCGCGTCGGCCAGCGCCTGCTGGATGACCTGCTCCTGCGAGACGCCGTTCGGGGCGGTGAGCCCGTTGGAGGCACCGTCCTGGTTGACGGCGGTGCCGCGTACCAGGGCGAGTACCTGGTGACCGTGGCGGCGAGCGTCCGACAGCCGCTCGACGACGAGCATGCCGACGCCCTCGGACCAGCCGGTACCGTTCGCCTCGGCGGAGAACGCCTTGCAGCGCCCGTCCGGGGCCAGCCCGCTCTGCCGGCTGAACTCGGTGAACAGCCCGGGGGTCGCCATCACCGTGACGCCGCCGGCCAGGGCCATCGTGCACTCACCCGAGCGCAGCGCCCGTACCGCGAGGTGCAGGCCGACCAGCGACGACGAGCACGCCGTGTCCACGGTGATCGCCGGGCCCTTCAGCCCGAAGGTGTAGGCGATCCGGCCGGAGGCGACGCTCGCGGTGTTGCCGGTCAGCAGAAAGCCTTCGAGGTCCCCGGTGGCCTCGTGCAACCGCGGTCCGTAGTCCTGCGACATCGCACCGACGAACACGCCGGTGCGGCTGCCGCGCAGCGAGGTCGGGTCGATGCCCGCGTACTCCAGCGCCTCCCAGACGGACTCGAGCAGCAGTCGCTGCTGCGGGTCCATCGCCATGGCCTCGCGGGGGGAGATCCCGAACAGCCCGGCGTCGAACTCCGCAGCTCCGTAGAGGAAGCCGCCCTCCCGTGCCGTCGAGGTGCCCGGGCGTTCCGGGTCGGGGTCGAAGAGCCGGGCGAGGTCCCAGCCGCGGTCGGTGGGGAACTCGCCGATGGCGTCCACGCCCGCGTCGACCAACCGCCACAGGTCCTCGGGCGACGCCACATCGCCGGGGAAGCGGCAGCCCATGCCGACGATGACGATCGGGTCGTCGTCGAGCGGTGCCAGGTCGGCGGAGGGTGCGGGGGTGCTGGTGTCCGTCCCGGCCGATTCGGCACCGAGCAGTTCCACGCGCAGCTGCTGGGCCAGCGCGGTGGGGCTGGGGTAGCTGAACACCAGGGTGGCGGGCAGCCGCAGGGCGGTGACCGCGTTGATCCGGTTGCGCAGTTCCACCGAGGTCAGCGAGTCGAAGCCGAGTTCCTTGAAGGCCAGGGCCGGTTCGATCCCGTCAGCCGACGCGTGGCCGAGTACCGCGGCCACCTCGCCCAGTACGACGTCCGTCAGCAACCGTTCCTGCTCCACGGCCGACAGGCCCGTCAGCCGGTCGGCCAGGGATCCCGTCCCTGCCGCCACGGCCCGCCGTACCCGCGCCCGCACCAGGCCGCGCAGCAGCGCCGGGACCGTGCCCTCACCGATTCGGGCCCGCAACCGGGCCAGGTCCAGCCGGGCCGCCACCACATGGCCGAGGCCGACTTCGAGTGCCGCGTCGAAGAGGGCTAGCCCCGCCTCGTCCGACAGCGCCTTTCCTGCGACGTCCAGGCGTGCCCGGTCGGCGGCGGTGAGGTTGCCACTGATCGCGCTTTCCCGCGCCCACAGCCCCCAGCTCAACGAGACACCGGCCAGGCCGCTCGCCTGCCGCTGCTGCGCCAACGCGTCCAACACCGCGTTCGCCGCAGCGTAGTTGGCCTGCCCCGGCGTACCGAAGACCGCGGCGACCGAGGAGTACATGGCGAACATCGCCAGGTCGGTGTCCTTGGTCAACTCGTGCAGATGCAACGCCGCATCAGCCTTCGGCGCCAGAACCCTCGCGACCCGCTCCGGCGTCATCGACCCGATCACACCGTCGTCCGCCACACCCGCCACATGGACCACACCGGTCAGCGGATGATCGGCAGGAATCCCCGCCAGCACGCCAGCCAACGCGTCCCGGTCGGCGACATCACACGCCACCACCCGAACCCGCGCACCCAACCCCTCCAGCTCCGCAACCAGCTCTGCCGCACCCGGCGCGTCCAGCCCACGCCGCGACAGCAACACCAACTCCCGCACCCCATACACCGATACGAGATGCCGGGCCACCAGCCCGCCCAGCGTGCCCGTACCACCAGTGACCAGGACCGTTCCGTCGGAGTCCAGCCGCCTCGGCATCACCAGCACGTTCTTGCCGATATGCCGACCCGAACTCATCAACCGGAACGCACCCGCCACCTCACGCACATCCCACGCCCGCACCGGCAGCGGCTCCAACACCCCCTCATCGAACAACCCCACCAACAGGCTCAAAATCTCCCGCAACCGGTCAGCGCCCGCGTCGAAGAGATCGAAGGCCTGGTAGCTCGCACCGGGGAAGTCCTCCGGCCGGCGAATGTCGGCCTTGCCCATCTCGACGAACCGACCACCGTCGACGAGCAGTCGAGCCGAGGCGTCGATGAACTCGCCAGCCAGCGCGTTCAGTACGACATCCACACCCCGGCCACCGGAGGCGGCCCGGAAGGCACCCTCGAACTCCAGGTCACGCGACGAGGCGATCCGCTCACCGGAGACCCCCAACCCGCGCACGACCGGCCACTTGGCCTCACTCGCGGTCGCGAACACCTCCGCCCCGGCCCAACGCGCCAACTGCACCGCCGCCATACCCACACCACCGGCAGCCGCGTGCACCAACACCGACTCACCCTCAGCGAGACCACCCAGGTCGAACAACCCATAGAACGCCGTCATGAAAACGATCGGCACCGACGCCGCCTGAACGAACGACCAGCCCTGCGGCATCCGCGCCAGCATCCGCTGATCGGTCACCGCCTCCGGACCAAAACCACCCGCGAACAGGCCGAAGACCCGATCCCCGACCGCCAGATCCGCAACGCCCGCACCCACCTCGACTACAACACCCGCACCCTCGGAACCCATCAACGCCGCACCCGGATACGTGCCAAGACCGATCAACACATCCCGGAAGTTCACACCAGCAGCCCGGATCTCCACCCGCACCTCACCCGCGGCCAACCCCCCACCCGCAGGCTGGAACACCGGGGAGACGTCCTCCAACACCCCACGCTCGGATGGCTCAAGACGCCACACACCCTCACCAGCCGACGGCACCGCCAGCACCGGCATCGACGACACCCGCGCCAACCGAGGCACCCACACCACACCACCACGCACCGCCACCTGCGGCTCACCCAACCCCAACACACCGGTGAGCAGGCCGAGGTTCACGTCATCCGTGTCAGCGTCCAGCAACACCAGACGATCCGGCTGCTCGGCCTGCGCCGACCGCACCAGACCCCACACCGCGGCGGCGGCGACATCGCTGACCACACCGCCGTCGCCCACGCTCACCGCACCGCGCGACAACACCACCAACCGGCCGGAGGCGTCCCGCGACAACCACTCCCGCACCACCTCCAGCACCTGGCCGGCAACCTCAGCCACACCAGCGCCCGACGGCACCCACACCGCCGCATCCGCATCCCCGTCCAACCCCGCGAGCTCATCCAGACCGCACACCGCGACGGCACCGGTGGCAGAGCCGTCCGGGGTCACCCGGGACCACTCCACCCCGAACAGCCCGTCCGCCACGTCCCCGCCCACGCCCAGCCCACGACGACCGTCCACCGCCCGCAACACCAGCGAATCCACCGACACCACCGCACCACCAGCGGCATCGAACGCCTGAAGAGACAGCGTGTCCTGGGCGGTTCTGGCCACTCGCACCCGCAGCGTCACCGCGCCCGCCGCGAACAGCGACACGCCCGACCACGCGAACGGCAGCCATGCCGCGCCGTTGTCCTGAACCAGCCCGCCCAGGCCGATCACGTGCAGCGCGGCGTCCAGCAGCGCGGGATGCACACCGAAGGAACCGGCTTCCGCCTGGACCCCGTCGGGCAGCGCGACCTCGGCGTACACCGCGCCGTCCGCCGCCCGCCAGGCCGACGTCAGACCACGGAAGACCGGACCGTAGGACAAGCCGGTCGCGGCCAGTCCCTCGTACACCCCCTCCAGATCAACCCGCTCGACACCCGCAGGCGGCCACACCGAGGCATCCATCCCCGGCACCACCGCTGCGCTCTCCTCGACAAGCCGCCCCTCCGCATGCCGAGTCCACGAACCGCCCTCACCATCAACCCGCGAATGAATCTCGACCACACGATCATCGGCATCACCCGACACACCCACCTGAACCTGCACCGCACCACGCTCAGGCAGCACCAACGGCGCCTCCAGCGTCAACTCCTCCAACCGCGCGCAGCCCAACTGCTGCCCGGCCCGCAACACCATCTCCACCAGCGCCGTGCCCGGCACGACCACGTTGCCGTGCACCCGGTGATCGGACAGCCACGGCTGCGCACCCACCGACAACCGACCCGTCAACACCAGGCCACCACCCGACGCCAACGACACCTCGGCACCGAGCAGAGGGTGGCCGGAGGCTGCGAGGCCGATTCCCGCGACGTCGCCCGCGCCGAACCCGCCGCTCACCCAGTACCGCTCGCGCTGGAAGGCGTACGTCGGCAGCTCGGCCGTGCGCGGGCCGAACGGTGTGAAGACCGCTCGCCAGTCCACCGCCAGTCCGAGCACCTGCGCGGTCGCGAGGGCGGCGGACACCGTGCGGGTCTCGTCCTGTCCGGCGCGAAGGACCGGCACGGCCGTCACGTCGGCACACTGCTGCGCCATCGCGGACAGCACGCCGTCCGGGCCCAGCTCGACGACCGTGGTCACGCCCTCCTGGTAGAGGGTCGTCACACCGTCGGCGAAGCGCACCGCCTCACGCACATGCCGCACCCAGTACTCCGGCGTGCGCATCGCGTCCGGGTCCGCCAGCCGCCCGGTCAGGTTGGAGACGATCGGCAGCCGTGCGGCGCCGAAGGCCAACTCCGCGAGCACGAGGGCGAAGTCGTCGAGCATCGCTTCCATGCGCGGCGAGTGGAAGGCGTGCGAGACGGTCAGCCGCTTCACCCGACGGCCGGCCTCCCGCCACGCCGACTCCAGCTCGTCGATGACCTGAGCGTCGCCCGAAACCACCACCGACGTCGGCCCGTTGACCGCCGCCACACTCACCGACGCCTCACGCCCGACGAGTTCAGCGACGACATCGGCCTCCTCGGCCTCCACCGCCAGCATCGCCCCGCCAGAGGGCAACGCCTGCATCAACCGACCACGAGCCCCCACCAGCACACACGCGTCATCCAGCGACAGCACGCCCGCCACATGCGCGGCAGCCACCTCACCGATCGAATGACCCAGCAGGAAGTCCGGCCGAACCCCCCACGACTCCCACAACCGGAACAACGCCACCTCAAGCGCGAACAACGCCGCCTGGGTATAGACCGTCTCGTTCAGCAACTCCGGCTCGCCGAACATCACCTCACGCAACGGACGGTCCAGCTCGTCGTCCATCCGTACGCACACCGCGTCCAGCGCGTCGGCGAAGACCGGGAAGGACGCGTACAACTCGTGTCCCATGCCCGCGCGTTGGGCGCCCTGCCCGGTGAACAGGAACGCGGTGCGGCCCGGCCGTGCGACGCCGCGGACCACGCCGGCGGGCTCCTGGGTGCCCGTGGCGATCTCGCGCAACGCGGTGGCCATGGCGTCCCGGTCGGCCCCGAGGACGACCGCGCGGTGGTCGAGGGGAGAGCGGGTGGTCGCCAGCGAGAAGCCGATGTCCGTCACGGAGTCCGCGGTGTCCGCGGTGACGGCCGTCAGCAGCCGGTCGGCCTGCTCCCGCAGCCCTCGCTCCGACTTGGCGGACAGGACCCACGGCGGGACCCAGCCGGTGGCCGGCCGGGTCCGCGAGGTGCCCGGTTCCTGCTCGGTCGGCTCCGGAAGCGGCGCCTCAGTGGTCTCGGGTGCCTCTTCGAGGATGGTGTGCGCGTTGGTCCCGCTGATGCCGAAGGAGGAGATGGCCGCCCGGCGCGGGCGCCCGGCGTCCTGCCACGGCTGGGGCCGCGTCAGCAGTTCGACGGCGCCGGCGGACCAGTCCACGTGCGGGGACGGCTCGTCCGCGTGCAGGGTCTGCGGGAGCAAGCCGTGCCGCATGGCCATGACCATCTTGATGACGCCGGCCACGCCGGCCGCCGCCTGGGTGTGCCCGATGTTGGACTTGACCGACCCCAGCCACAGCGGCCGGTCCTCGGGGCGACCCTGGCCGTAGGTGGCGAGCAGCGCCTGCGCCTCGATCGGGTCACCCAGCGCTGTGCCGGTGCCGTGCGCCTCCACCGCGTCCACGTCCGCCGCCGTCAGACCGGCGCTGTCCAGGGCGCGGCGGATGACCCGCTGCTGCGAGGGACCGTTGGGGGCGGTCAGGCCGTTGGAGGCACCGTCCTGGTTGACGGCCGAGCCGCGCACCAGGGCGAGCACCTTGTGGCCGTTGCGCCGGGCGTCGGAGAGCCGTTCGACGACGAGCATGCCGACGCCCTCGGACCAGCCGGTGCCGTCGGCCGCTGCGGAGAACGCCTTGCAGCGGCCGTCGGCGGCCAGGCCGCCCTGGCTGTTGAACTCGACGAAGATGCCCGGGGTCGCCATCACGGTGACGCCGCCGGCCAGCGCCATCTCGCACTCGCCGTTGCGCAGCGCCTGAACGGCCAGGTGGAGCGCCACAAGCGAGGAGGAGCAGGCGGTGTCGACGGTGACCGCGGGCCCCTCGAACCCGAAGGTGTAGGCGATCCGGCCGGAGGCGACGCTCGCGGTGTTGCCGGTCAGCAGGTAGCCCTCAAGGCCCTCGCTCGGCTCGTGCATCCGGGGCCCGTAGTCCTGCGACATCGCGCCGACGAAGACCCCGGTGCGGCTGCCACGCCGCGACTGCGGCGCGATGCCGGCCCGTTCCAGCACCTCCCAGGCGCTCTCCAGCAGCAGCCGCTGCTGGGGGTCCATGGCCCGCGCCTCGCGCGGTGAGATGCCGAACAGCCCGGCGTCGAACTCGGCGGCCTCGTGCAGGAAGCCGCTGCGGGTGGGGAAGGAGGTCCCGTTGGCCACCGCGGAGGCGGAGTCCGCCCGGTACTGCTCGCTGAGGTCCCAGCCGCGGTCCGTCGGGAAGTCGGTCAGGGCCTCTTCGCCGTCGACCACGAGCCGCCACAGGTCCTCGGGTGAGTTCACCCCTCCGGCGTAACGGCAGGCCATGGCGACGATGGCGATCGGTTCGTCGACCGGGACCGTCGCGGCGGGCGGCCGGTCGTCCGTGTCACCGTCGGAGCCGAGCAGTTCGTCACGCACGAAGGACGCGACCCGCACCGGGGTCGGGTGGTCGAACAGCAAGGTGGTGGGCAGCCGAAGTCCGGTCGCCAGCACCAGGCGGTTGCGCAGTTCGACCGCCGTCAGAGACTCGAACCCCAGCTCCTTGAAGGTCAGCAGGGGGTCGAGCACGTCCGACGCGTCGAATCCGCCGACGGTCGCGACATGCGCGCACACCAGGTCCAGCACGACACGGTGGCCCTCGGCCTCGGGGACTCCGGCCAGTCGGGCGCGCATCGCCGCCTTGGCGTCGGTGGCCTCGTCGGCCGGCTCCTCCTCGGGGAGCTGTTCCGTCGGCGCACCGCCGGTCAGACCCGGCAGGGCGGCGGGCTCCCGCCAGTAGCGGCGGCGCTGGAAGGCGTAGGTGGGCAGGTCGACCGTGGTGGCCGGGTGCCCGGCGAACAGCGCCGGGATGTCGACGGCCGCGCCGTTCGCGTGCAGTTCGGCCGCGGAGGTCACGAACCGTCGGGCGCCGCCCTGGTCCCGCCGCAGCGTTCCGAGAGCGACGACCTCGTCGAACTCGAGCTCGTCGACGGCGTGGGTGAGCGTCGGGTGCGGGCTCACCTCGACGAAGAACCGGTACCCCTCGTCCACCAGCCGCCGGGTCGCCGCCTCGAACTCCACGGACCCGCGCAGGTTGCGGTACCAGTACTCCGCGTCCATCGTCGCGGAGTCGATCCACTCACCGACCGCGGTCGACAGCACGGGGATGTCACCTGAGCGCGGCTCGATGCCCTCCAGCACCTCCAGCAGCCGCTCACGGATCAGCTCCACGTGGACCGAGTGCGACGCGTAGTCGACCGGGACGCGCCGTGCCCGGATCTCCCGCTCCTCACAGACAGCGAGCAGCTCGTCGAGTGCCGCCGCGTCACCGGAGACCACCGTCGACGACGGGCCGTTGACCACCGCCACCGACAGCACTTCGCCCCAACGCTCCAGCAGTTCCACCACGGAGGCCCGGGGCAACGCCACCGACACCATCCCGCCAGGGCCGGACAGCACCTCACCGATCAACCGGCTGCGCAACGCCACCACCCGGGCGCCGTCCTCGATCGACAGCCCACCCGCCACCACAGCGGCAGCGATCTCGCCCTGGGAGTGACCCACCACCGCCGACGGGACGACACCCACCGAACGCCACAACTCCGCCAACGACACCATCACCGCCCACAACACCGGCTGCACCACATCGACCCGCGCCAGCCACGCGGCGCCCTCGTCACCCTCGGCACGCAGCACATCGAGCAGCGACCAGTCGACAAAGGCATCCAGCGCCCGCCCGCACTCCTCGATCCGGGCCCGGAACACCTCGGAGGAGTCCAGCAACTCCCTTGCCATGCCCACCCACTGCGCACCCTGGCCCGGGAAGACGAAGACCACCCGGCCCTCACGCACCCGACCCTCGACCAGGTTTTCCGTCGGCTCGCCGGAGGAAAGCGCGCCGAGCCCGGCGAGCAGTTCGTCGCGGTCGGCGGCGACCACCACTCCGCGGTGGTGGAACGCTGTCCTGGTGGTGGCCAGCGAGTGGGCGACGTCGGCGGCGCGGAGCGCGGGACGGTCGGTCACCGCCGCGCGCAGCCGGGCGGCCTGGGCGCGCAGCGCGCGGTTGGTACGCCCGGACACCACGAACGGCAGCGCCTCGGTGCTCTCGGCGGCGGGGGCCGCGGGAGCCTCGGCGCCCTGCTCGACGGGGAGTCCGGCCAGCACGACGTGGCAGTTGGTACCGCCCATGCCGAACGAGCTGACGCCTGCCACCCGCCGGCCGTCGGCGACCGGGAAGTCGGCGAGGTCGCACTGCACCCGTAGGTTCAGCTCGTCCAGCGGGATCCGCGGGTTGGGGGTGCGGAAGTTGAGGCTGGCGGGCAGTTCGCCGTGCTTGATGGCGAGGACGGCCTTGAGCAGTCCGGCCGCGCCGCCCGCGGCCTCAAGGTGACCGATATTGGTCTTCACCGAGCCGACGGGAAGGGGCTCGCCGGGCTGCCGGGCGGCGCCGATGACCGTGCCGAGCGCCGCCGCCTCGATCGGGTCGCCCAGGCTGGTGCCGCTGCCGTGCAGCTCGACGTAGCCGACGTCGGCCGGGTCGATTCCGGCGTCCGCGTAGGCGGCGCGCAGTACCGCCTCCTGGGCCCGCTCGGAGGGCGCGGTCAGGCTGGCGCCGCCGCCGTCGTTGTTGACCGCGGTGCCGTGGATGACGCAGTGGACGCGGTCGCCGTCCGCCAGGGCGCGCGAGAGCGGCTTGAGCGCGATCAGGACGCCGCCCTCACCGCGGACGAATCCGTTGGCGCGGGCGTCGAAGGTGAAGCACTTGCCGTCGGGGGAAAGGCCGCCGAACCGGGCGGCGCTGACCGTGCTCTCCCCGGCGATGGCGAGGTTCACGCCGCCGGCGAGCGCGAAGGTCGACTCGCCGCGGCGCAGGCTCTCGCAGGCGAGGTGGATGGCGGCCAGCGAGGACGACTGCCCGGCGTCGACGATCATGCTGGGGCCGGTCAGGCCCAACGTGTAGGAGACGCGGTTGGCGATGATGCTGCGGTGCAGGCCGGGCATCGAGTGCTGGTCGAGCGAGTCGGTACCGCCGCGGTGCTGGAGGATCGCGTAGTCGTCCCAGATCGCGCCGACGAAGACGCCTGCCGCGCTGCCGTCGAGGTCGGCGGGGATGATCCGGGCGTCCTCCAGCGCCTCCCAGCTCAGCTCCAGCATGAGCCGCTGCTGGGGGTCCATGGCGGCGGCTTCGCGCGGCGAGATACCGAAGAAGCCGGGGTCGAAGTGGCCGATCCGGTCGAGGAACGCGCCCCGGCGCACATCCGAGACGTCAGCGGAGCGCCAGCGGTCGGCCGGCACCTCTCCGGTGGCGTCGAGCCCGTCACGCAGCAACTGCCAGAACGCCTCGGTCCCCGCAGCACCGGGCAGCCGGCAGGCCAACCCGACGATCGCTACAGGCTCGTTCTCGGCGCGCATTTCAGTCATGAAAGGCTCACATCTGCTCAAGTGCGACGAATCTGTCTAAGAGCGTGTCTCACGTGGGGTCTGACCGGCCCGCGGCATGACTCCCGGGGCCGAGGTCGGGGATCTGCCACCGCAGGGCAGGTTTCCGAAGGCCCGAGGGATCCGGAGGAGTCGTCGGTGACGGTCGTGCGTACCGCGCGGACAACGCGGTGTCACCGCGCGGTCGTCCGACGGCGCGGTGTGGACAGCTGTGGGGTGTCCGCAGGTCAGCGGGTGTGGGCGACGGGGTCTGCGGGGCGAGGTCCGCGCGCGCGGCAGAGGCGGCGCGGGATCGGCGAACGCCTCGGCCGCCGTCGACGGACGGCCGGAATCAACCTCGCTCACCAGTACGAATGCCGTCCCCAGGGCGTCCGGCACGAACGCAAAGGCCGTCATCTTGTCGCCCCTCTCGGCCTCGCAGCCGCGCTGACCTCCTACAAGCAGCTCATCAAGCTTGATGCTGATGATCTTCATGCTAGTAAGCAGGCGAAGCCCGACCAACCCCTAAAGAGGCAGCCAGAGCCCCTATCGTGGCTCCGGGGGGCAGCGCCTGGGTCGCGGGGGCCCTGCCGTCTTCAGGGGTCCTGAGGGGTATGGGGTCAGGGGTCGGGTCAGGGGGTGTTGTGGTGATCTGTCAGGAGCGCACCGACCGTAGCTCGGCGACACAGATCTGGGCGGCCAGCCCGAACGACGCGACTCCGAGCACGAACATCAGGGCGATGACCGGCCATTGCCAGGCGTCCGGCATGTACAGGGCCAGGAACCACACCTTGGCGATCTTGCCGGACGCCTTCATCAGCAAGGGCACCAGGGCCTGCGGGAACAACGCGATGCAGCCGACGAAGAAGCTGCTCCAGAACAGCCGCTGCCGGTACTTGGGCATCGCCTGGAGGAAGGAGGCACCCTCGCCCGCCTTGGTCCGCTGCTCCTTGCCGGTCCGCATGAGATACAGCAGGTCGGGCCCGCGCTTGGCCAGGCTCCCGTACGCCGAGCGGCCGAAGAAGACGTAGCACAGCACCCCGGTGACGGCACCGACCACGAGCCCGGCCCAGCGCAGTCCCGGGTTGTGGAGCATGTGGCCGATCAGCACCATCGCCAGCGCCGGTGCCGCCGTGCCGAGCGCCATGAACATCATGACGAACGCCTGGCCGGTCACGTCGGAGTGGTCGACGGGTGCGTTCTTGATCTCCCGGGGATCCGGGCCAGGGGCCAACTGGTTGATGGCGACCAGCGGCAGCAGTCCCGCCCCGCCGCCGAGCAGGGCGACCGTCGCCGCCAACGCCCACGGCCACAGCTCGGAGTGCCCGCCGACCGCCATGCCCACCACGGTGAGGACGAGCGTCATCGGTCCGAAGATCGTCAGCCACGCCAGTTGCCGGCCGCGCACATCGGCCTTCTCGCTGCCCGGCATGAGCAGCGTCAGCCACATGGCCGTGCCGTCCTGACCGTAGAGGTTCGCGGCGGTGACCGCGCCCATCAGCGCCGTGATCGCACCCAGGAACGGCAGGAACTGCGTCGAGTGGAACGCCAACGGCACCAGGCAGGTCAGTACGGCGAAGGCGGGCGAGACCACGAAGCTCTGCATCCGCTGCGGGTCCCGCGCCCAGGTCCGCATCTCCTTGACGAAGACCGCCGCGGTGGCACCGGACGACAGGCGGCCGGCCGGGGCCGCCCGATCGGCCTCCGCGCCGCGCACGGTCGGCCTGGCCCAACGCGCCGGGCCCAGCGACCGGTTCCACACCACCCACAGCAGCAGCACCAGCAGGGCGAGGCCCACCAGCGGCAGCACGGTCATCGCCCAGTCCGACCGGGACGAGGCCTCGACCGCGACCACACCCCAACTGGACGGCAGCGAACGGATCGTGATCGCGACCCCGTGCGAGAAGCCCGTCGCCACCACCGCGTGGATGGCCACGAACACGATCCAGCACGAGGAACTCGCCACCAGCATCGCCGCGCTCAGCAACGCGCTGACGGCGCCGCCGATCCGCGACCTCGACAGTGCGGCGAACAGCCGCGCCGTCAGCCGGGACAGCAGCACCACGAAGGTGATCTGCAGGAAGAGCGCGATCACGGCCACCACGACAGGGCCGGTGCCCAACCGGGCGCCGAACACCACCAGCGCGGCGAACGCGATGAAGGTGACCGGCGCGGTGATGCTGACGAACGCCGCGCCGAGCAGGCCGAGCGCGAGCCTGCGCCGCGGAATCGGCTGGAGCTGGAACTGCTCACCGCGCAGCACCGGCTGACCGCTGTAGGCGGGACCCAGCATCCAGCCGAGGGTCCAGACCCCGAACGTCACGGCGAGCAGGTCCATCACCGTGCTCTGCCGCGCGGCGTCGATCGTCGCCATGTTGATGGTGGCGACGGCCAGACCGAGCCCGATGACGGCCCCGCCGAACACCCAGCTCGACCGCGGGCCGCTGATGTCACGCCGCATCACGGCGAGCTTCATGTGGATCAGCGCGCCAGCCACGACAGACCTTCCTCGTTCTCGACCTCGACACCGACGAGCTCGACGAACCGCTCCTCCAGCGACTTGCCGGCCCGCACCTCGTCCAGTGGTCCCTGGGCCACGACGTTTCCCTTGGCCATCACGGCCACGGTGTCGCAGAGTTGCTCGACCAGCGCCATGACGTGGCTGGAGAGCAGGACGGACCCGCCGGAGGCGACGAACCGCTTGAGGAGCCGCTTCAGCATCGCGGCGGCCACCGGGTCCACCGCCTCGAACGGCTCGTCCAGGACCAGCAGTTTCGGCCCGTGCAGCAGCGCGACGGCCAGGCCGATCTTCTTCCGC
The DNA here is from genome assembly GCA_963737305.1 of uncultured Actinomycetota bacterium. GTDB lineage: Bacteria > Actinomycetota > Actinomycetes > Streptomycetales > Streptomycetaceae > Streptantibioticus_C. The sequence continues at coordinate 889,039 of CAVTRX010000001.1, forward strand.
ATACCGGTGGAGTAGTCGAGGATGAGCGTCCGCTCGGTGTCTCCGGAGAGCTCCAGGACCGTCAGCAGTTCATCGACCCGCTCGGCGACCGTCGCCTTGTCCAGCCCTCTGAGCTGCCCCAGGTAGCTGAGCAGTTCGCGCCCGGTGAGCTGCTCGGGCATCGCCAGGCCGTCGGGCAGAACGCCCATCAGCTCCTTGGCCCGCTCCGGCTCTTTCCAGACGTCGATCCCGAAAACCCGTGAGTGCCCCTCGTCAGGACGCAACAGCCCGACCGCCATGGACAGCATGGTGGTCTTGCCCGCGCCGTTGGGCCCGACGAGCCCGAAGAACGAACCCGGCGCCACGGTCAGGTCAGCCTGTTTGACCGCCGCGTAGTCGCCGAACGTTTTCTGCAGACCTACGAGTTCGAATGCTGCGAGTCGTTCGTCGGCCGCGGACGTGGCAGCACCGCCGGCCGATTCTTTCTGCACAGTCAAGAAGTAGTCCTCCATTTCATGGTTTCCCTATTCAGAGCTCTCCAGCTCACTGTCGATAAGGTCGAAGATGTCCGCTTCCGTGGCGGCTTCGACGTCCCGGTCGTCGGGCGCCTCGGCCGTGTTCGGGGAGTCACCCCACCGCGAGAGCAGCGCTTCCATCTTGGCCCGGATCCTGGCCCGGTCCGCGCGGTTCAAACCCGGAGCGACGGCTTCCAGCCGATCGAGGTTCTCCATCACCATCGCGGTGGGCGAGGGCGCCGCCGGCAGCAGCTTCGCGGCCAAGTAGTCAGCGAGTGCGGTGGGGTTGGGGTAGTCGAAGATCAACGTCGGCGGCAGGCGTAGCCCGGTCGTCGCGCTCAACTGGTTGCGCAGTTCGACCGCGGTCAGCGAGTCGAAGCCCATCTCCGCGAACGCCTTGGCCGCACCCACCGCCTCCAACGAGCCGAAGCCCAGCACGCTGGCCGCATGGCCCCGCACCGTCTCCAGCAACAGCCGCGACGCCTCCGAAACGTCCAACCCCGCAAGCCGCCCCGCCAACCCCGACACACCACCGGCAGCCGCCGTGGTTCCTGCCGAGGGGCGTACCGGGCGCACCAGTGACTGCAGCAGTGCCGGCAACGCGCTGCCCGCCGCGGCCAGTGCTGCCCGATCCACCCGCATCGGCATCACCGCGCCACCCGCACCGGCCATGGCCCGGTCCAGCAGGGCCAAGCCCTCCGCACCAGTCAACGGCACCAACCCGGACCGGCCCATACGTTCCCGTTCCGCCACGCTCAACCGGCCCAGCATGCCCCGGCCGCTCTCCCCCACCAGCGGACCCCAGCCCAACGACACCCCTGCCAGCCCCAGGCTGCGACGCACCGCGGCCACACCATCCAGCACACCATTCGCCGCCGCATAATTCGACTGCCCCGCCGACCCCACCGTCGCCGACACCGACGAATACAACACAAACAACGCCACATCCCTATCACGCGTCAACTCATCCAAAACCAAAGCCGCCGCCGCCTTCGGCCCAAACACGCCCGCCAACCGGTCACCCGACATCGACTCCACCACACCGTCATCCACCACACCCGCTGCATGCACCACACCCGTCAGCGGATATTCAGCGGGAATCTCCTCCACCGCCTTTTGCAGGGCGTCGCGATCCGCCACATCACACGCCACCACCCGTGCTTGTGCCCCCAGGCCTTCCAGCTCTGCCACCAGGTCGGCGGCGCCCGGCGCCTCCATGCCGCTCCGTGACAGCAGCACGAAGTGCTTCACCCCATGTGCCGACGCCAAATGACGCGCCGCCAACCCACCCAAATCACCGGTACCACCCGTCACCAGCACCGTTCCATCCCGATCCAACCTACGCGGCAACACCACCACGTTCTTCCCCACATGCCGCCCCGACCCCATCAACCGGAATGCACCCACCACCTCCCGCACATCCCACACCCGCACCGGCAAACACTCCAACACACCCTCACCAAACAACCCCACCACCGCCAACAAAATCTCCTGCAACCGCTCCAAACCCGCATCAAACAAATCAAACGAACGGTAAGCAACTCCGTCGAATTCATCCGGGCGACGCAAATCCGCCTTACCCATCTCCACAAAGCGCCCGCCATCACCGAGAAGCCGCGCTGACGCGTCGATGAAATCGCCCGCCAAAGCATTCAGGACGACATCCACACCCCGGCCACCCGACGCCGCACGGAACGCCTCCTCGAATTCGAGATCCCGAGACGACGCAATCCGATCCCCGGAAACCCCGAGCCCCTTCACGACAGGCCACTTGGACTCGCTCGCGGTTGCGTAAACCTCCGCCCCGGCCCAACGTGCCAACTGCACCGCCGCCATCCCCACACCACCAGCAGCCGCATGCACCAGGACGGACTCACCCTGAGCGAGACCGCCCAGGTCGAACAGGCCGTAGTACGCGGTCATGAACACCATCGGCACCGACGCCGCATCAGTGAACGACCACCCGTCCGGCATCCGCGCCACCAAACGCCGATCCGTCACCGTCTCCGGAGCAAACCCACCCGCAAACAGACCGAAGACCCGATCACCCACCGCCACGTTCTCAACGCCCGCGCCGACTTCGAGGACGATGCCAGCACCCTCCGAACCCATCAGACCCGGCTCCGGATAGGTGCCCAAACCAATCAGCACATCACGGAAATTGACACCCGCCGCACGCACCTCCACCCGGACCTCGTCGATACCCAGGCCGGGCCGTTCAGGCTGCACCACCGCGGCAACCTCGTCCAACACCCCATGCTCCGACGGCTCCAACCGCCACACACCCTCACCCTGCGACGGCAACACCAACCCGCCCTCATCCCGCACCACACGACCCGCCAACAACTCGCCCCCACGCACCACCACCTGCGACAACCCACACCCCACCGCCGCACCCAACACACCCCAAGCCGCTTCAAGACCATCAACGTCCACCAACTGCACCCTGCCCGGATGCTCCAACTGCACCGACCGCACCAAACCCCACACCCCAGCCCCCGCCACATCCCACACACCCGCACCCGCACCCGCACCCGCACCCGCACCCGCACCACCCGACGTCACCACCACCAACCGCGAACCCTCACACCGCACATCACCCACCCAACCCCGCACCACATCCAACACCCCCACCAACACACCCCGAACACCATCAACCCCACCAGACCCCACACCCGAAACCGGAAGAATCACCACCTCCGGCACCACACCCCCACCCGACAGCAACTCCTCCACCGACCCCGCAGACTCCACCCGCACACCCACACCCGCCAAACCCACTCCAACACCCAACCCATCGGCGCCCACCACCGCCACCGAACCCCCGCCAGCCGAACCAAACCCCTCCACACCCTGCTCCGCAGCAAACTTCACCCACTCCAACCGATACACCTCACCCCCACCCGCACCCGCAGCGCCTCCTGCCAGCGCAGCCTGCTCCACCTGGCCCGCCACCACCGGACGCACCGCCAACCGCTCCACCGACACCACACCCACACCACCCTCATCCACACCCACCACCGCAATCCCACCCACACCCAACGACGACACCCGCACCCGCAACACCGACGCACCCGACGCCCACAACGACACACCCGACCACGAAAACGGCAACCCCACACCACCAGCACTCACACCCTCACCGGCACCTCCGGCACCCTCGGCACGACCCACCACCACACCCGCCGCAGCAGCCTGCAACGCCGCATCCAACAACGCCGGATGCAACCCAAAACGACCCGCACCCACCCGCTCACCCTCCGGCAACCCCACCTCAGCAAACACCTCACCACCCCGCACCCACACCCGCCCCACACCAGAAAACACCTCCCCATACGCCAAACCACCCTCACCCAACACCCCATACACCTCATCCCGCGACACCTCCACACCACCCACCGGCGGCCACACCTCAAACCCCTCCACCACCGACCCCAACACAGGAGACACCACCTCAGGCGCCACCACACCCGACGCATGCCTCACCCAACCACCACCAGACCAACCCCCCACCCCATCCTCAACCCGACCAAACACCTCAACCCTGCGACGACCCTCCCCATCCACCTCACCCACACACACCTGAACCTGCACCCCACCCCCATCCGACAACACCAACGGCGCCTCCAACACCAACTCCTCCACCCGACCACACCCCACCTCATCACCCGCACACACCACCAACTCCACAAACACCGTCCCCGCCACCACCACCCGACCATGCACCACATGATCCCCAAGCCACTGCTGCGAACCCGTCGACAACCGACCCGAAAACACCAACCCACCACCAGCCAACCCCACCCCCGCGCCCAACAACGGATGATCCACCACACCCAAACCCACACCACTCACATCACCAACCCGCACCCCCACCCCAGGCCAAAACCACCCACGAGCAAAGGCATACGTCGGCAACTCCACCGTCTTCGCACCGATCGGCGCGAAGAGCGCCGCCCAATCCACCGCGGTGCCCTTCACGAACACCGTGGCCACGGCCGCCAGCACCGAGCGAGTCTCGTCGTGCCCCGTCCGCAGAACGGGCACCGCCGTCAGGTCGACGCTCTGCTGTGCCATCGCGCACAACACACCGTCCGGACCCAACTCCACCACCGACGACACACCCTGCGCCGCCAACACCCCCACACCATCCGCGAACCGCACCGCCTCCCGCACATGCCGCACCCAGTAACCCGCGGAGCAGATCTCCTCCGGGTCGGCCAACTCACCGGTGACGTTGGAGACAATCGGCAACCGCGGGGCCTCGAAGGTCAACCCCTCGGCCACGGCGGCGAAGTCCTCCAGCATCGCCTCCATACGCGGCGAGTGGAACGCGTGCGAAACGGTCAACCGCTTCACCCGGCGACCCGCCTCCCGCCAGCCCGACTCCAACTCGTCAACGACCTCAGCGTCACCCGAAACCACCACCGACGTCGGCCCGTTGACCGCCGCCACACTCACCGACGCCTCACGACCCACGAGTTCAGCGACGACATCGGCCTCGGTGGCCTCCACCGCCAACATCGCCCCACCCGACGGCAACGCCTGCATCAACCGACCCCGCGCACCCACCAGCAGACACGCATCGTCCAGCGACAACACACCCGCCACATGGGCCGCCGCCACCTCACCGATCGAATGCCCCAGCAGGAAGTCGGGAGCCATCCCCCACGACTCCAGCAAGCGGAACAGCGCCACCTCAAGCGCGAACAACGCCGCCTGAGTGAACACCGTCCGATTCAGCGACTCCCCGTCATCGAACATCACCTCACGCAGCGAACGGCCCAACTCACCGTCCAACCGCACACACACCGCATCCAACGCCTCCGCGAACACCGGGAACGCGGCATACAACTCACGCCCCATCCCCACCCGCTGCGCACCCTGACCCGTGAACAAGAACGCGGTCTTGCCCGGTGCCGTCTCGCCACGGAGCGTGCCCTGGCTGAGTCCGTCGGCGGTGATCGCGCGAAGCTCTTCGAGCAGTCCGGCGCGATCGCCGGCCAGGACGACGGCTCGGTGTTCAAGGGCGGTCCTGGTCGTGGCCAGCGACCACGCCAGGTCGCGCTCGTCCAGTTCGCCGCAGTCCCTGACGAAGGAGCCCAGCCGGTCGGCCTGCGCGCGCAGCGCCTCCTCGGACTTCCCCGAGATCAGGAACGGCAGCACGGTCAGCGGTGCGGGCGCGTCCACGTCGTATGAGCCGTCCTTCGCGGGCTCGTCCTGCGGGGGCTCTTCGAGGATGAGGTGGACGTTCGTGCCGCTCATGCCGAACGAGGACACACCGGCCCGCCGCGGCACGTCCCGCTCGGGCCAGTTCCGGGCCTCGGTCAGCAGTCGCACCGCGCCGGAGGACCAGTCCACGTGCGGCGAGGGCTCGTCCACGTGCAGGGTGCGCGGCAGTACCTCGTTCCGCATCGCCATGACCATCTTGATCACGCTGGCCACGCCGGAAGCCGCCTGCGTGTGACCGATGTTGGACTTCACCGAACCCAGCCACAACGGCCGGTCCTCGTCCCGCTCCTGGCCGTAGGTGGCCAGCAGCGCCTGCGCCTCGATCGGGTCACCCAACGTCGTACCTGTACCGTGCGCCTCCACCGCGTCCACGTCGGACGCCGACAGGCCCGCACTCGCCAGCGCCTGCCGGATCACCCGCTGCTGCGACGGACCGTTCGGCGCCGTCAGACCGTTCGACGCACCGTCCTGGTTGATGGCACTGCCCCGCACCACCGCCAGCACCCGGTGACCGTTGCGCCGCGCGTCCGACAGGCGTTCCAGCACCACCATGCCGACGCCCTCGCCCCAGGCGGTGCCGTCCGCGGCGGCGGAGAAGGCCTTGCACCGGCCGTCGGTGGCCAGTCCGCGCTGCCGGCTGAACTCGACGAACGCGGCCGGTGTCGACATGACCGTCACACCGCCCGCGACGGCCATCGTGCATTCGCCGTTGCGCAGCGCCTGGGCGGCGAGGTGCATGGCCACCAGGGATGACGAGCAGGCGGTGTCGACCGTCATCGCCGGGCCTTCGAGGCCGAAGGCGTAGGAGATCCGGCCGGACATCACTCCGGCCGCGTTGCCGATGCCCTGGTGGCTCTCGCTGCCTTCCCGCGCTCCCATGAGCAGGGGGAGGTAGTCCTGGCCGTTGGTGCCGGTGAAGACACCTGTCCTGCTGCCGTGCAGTGTCGTCGGGTCGATACCGGCCCGCTCGAACGCCTCCCAGGCGGCCTGGAGCAGCAACCGCTGCTGCGGGTCCATCGCCAGCGCCTCACGCGGCGAGATCCCGAAGAACACCGGATCGAACTCGGCCACTCCGGTGAGGAAGCCGCCCTCGTTGACGTAGGAGGTGCCTTCGGCGCCCTGCGGGTCGTAGAGCCTGGAGATGTCCCAGCCGCGGTCGGTGGGGAAGCCGGAGACCGCGTCGGTGCCCGCGTCGGCGAGCCGCCACAGGTCCTCGGGTGTCTCGACGCCGCCGGGGTACCGGCAGCTCATGCCGACGATCGCGATGGGCTCGTCGGCGTCGGCGGTGGAGTGGAACGTCTGCTCGGGCGTGCCGGACTGGCCGAGGCTTTCGGTGCGCACGTACGCGGCGAGTGCGGCGGGGGTGGGGTAGTCGAAGATGAGGGTGGCGGGCAGTCGCAGGCCGGTGACGGTGGTGAGGGCGTCGCGCAGTTCGATCGCGGTGAGCGAGTCGAAGCCGAGTTCGGTGAAGGCCCGGCGTGGTTCGACCGCTTCGGTGCCGCGGCGGTGGCCGAGCACGGTGGCGACCTGGGTCCTGACGATTTCCAGGACGGCGGCTTCCTGTGCCGGCTCGGAGAGTCCTGCGAGGCGGCCGGCCAGGCCGGACCGCGGCGTCCCGGTGGTTTCCTCGCCGGAGGTCCGGCGGGCTTCGGGGAGTTCGTCGAGCAGGGGGCGGGGGCGGGCCGCGGTGAAGGTGGCGGCGAACCGGGACCAGTCGACGTCGGCGACGGCGACGCACGCGTCGCCGTGGTCCACGGCTTGTCCCAGGGCGGCGACGGCGAGCGCCGGGGCCATGGTGATCAGGCCGCGCTTGCGCAGGTAGTCGCTGGTGGCGGCGGCGCCGGCCATGCCTTCGCCGGCCCACGGTCCCCAGGAGATGGAGGTGGCGGGCAGTCCGGCGGTCCTGCGCTGCTGGGCGAGGCCGTCGAGGTAGGCGTTGGCGGCGGCGTAGGCGGCCTGGCCGCCGCTGCCCCACAGGGCGGAGACGGAGGAGAAGAGCACGAAGGCGTCGAGCGGGGTGTCGCGCAGTGCTTCGTGCAGGTTGATCGCGCCGGCCACCTTGGCGTCGAGTCCGGCGGCGAAGTCGGCGAGGGTGGTGTTCTCCAGCGGAACGAACTCGCCGGATCCGGCGGCGTGCACGACCGCGGTCAGCGGCAGGTCGGCGGGGACGGTGGCCAGCAGTGCGTCGACCGCGGCCCGGTCGGCCACGTCGCAGGCGGCGACGGTGACCTTGGTGCCGAGGGCTTCGATCTCGGCGACCAGCCGGTCGATGTCGGGGGCCGTCTTCCCGCGGCGGCTGGTCAGCAGGACGTGCGGGGCTCCGCGGCCGGCGAGCCAGCGGGTGACGTGTGCGCCGAGCGCGCCGGTGCCGCCGGTGACGAGGACGGTTCCGGTGGGCGTCCAGGTGTCGGTGACGGGTCCGGCGGGCGCGTGGACCAGGCGGCGGCCGAAGAGTCCGGCCGGGCGGATGGCGAGTTGGTCCTCGTCGCCGCTGTCGGCGAGTACGCCGGCCAGGTGACGGCGGGTCGGCTCGTCGAGGGTGCCGGGGGTGGCGGGGAGGTCGACCATGCCGATCCAGCGGCGGGGGAATTCCAGGGCGGCGACGCGGCCGAGTGCCCAGATCTGGGTTCCGGGGACGTCGGTGAGCTCTTCGTCGTAGCCGACGGTGACTGCGCCGCGGGTGGTCAGCCACAGGGGGGCGTCCAGTCCGGTGTCGGCGAGTGCCTGGAGCAGCGTCACCGTGCGGGCGACGGAGGCGGCCATGACGGGGTGGTCGGCGTCGGGCCGGTCGTCCAGCGCGAGGAGGGAGAGGATCCCGTCGACGGGCCGTCCTTCGGCCGCTTCCCGCAGGCGGTCGGCGACGGCGGCGCGGTCGGTGTCGGCGTCGGTGAGCACCACCTGGCGCACCGCGGCTCCGTGACCGGTCAGCGTGTCGGCGCAGTCGTGTGCCGTGGTGAGGTCGGCGTGCCGTGGGGGCAGGACCAGGAGCCAGGTGCCGGACAGGTCCGGTATGGCGTTGTCGGGGACGGGTTTCCAGCTGGTGCGGTAGCGCCAGGCGTCCTGGGTGTTGCGGTGTCCGGGTGCGACGGGCAGCAGCCAGAAGTGCTCGCGCTGGAAGGCGTACGTCGGCAGGGTCACCCGCGTTCCGCCCCAGGGGGCGTGGACGGCGGCCCAGTCGACGGCGGTGCCGCTGGTGTGCAGCCGGGCCACGGCCTGCCACCAGGTGTCGGTTTCGTCGCGGTCGCGGCGCAGGGTGGGTATCAGGGTCGCGGTGTCGGCGCGGTCGCCGAGGCATTCCCGTGCCATGGCGGACAGGACGCCGTCGGGGCCGAGTTCGAGGAACTTGGTGACGCCGGCCCGCTGGAGGGTGTCGATGCCGTCGGCGAAGCGCACCGCTTCGCGGACGTGCCGCACCCAGTATCCGGGGGTGCGGATCTCGTCGGGGTCGACCGCTTTTCCGGTGAGGTTGGAGACGATGGGCAACTGCGGCTGGTGGAAGGTGAGTTCCCCGGCGACGGTGGCGAACTCTTCAAGCATCGCCGCCATTCGCGGTGAGTGGAACGCGTGGGAGACGGTGAGCCGTTTGACCTTGCGGCCGGCGTCGCGCCAGGTCTTCTCCAGGGCGGCGACCGTGTCCTCGTCCCCGGAGATCACCACGGAGGTGGGCCCGTTGACCGCGGCGATGCTCACCACCGTCTCCAGGCCGGTGAGTGCCTCGGCGGTCTCCGTCTCGGTGGCTTCGACGGCGAGCATGGCGCCGCCCGCGGGCAGTGCCTGCATCAGCCGGCCGCGTGCCGCCACCAGGGTGCAGGCGTCTTCCAGGCTGAGTACGCCCGCGACATGGGCGGCCGCCAGTTCGCCGATGGAGTGCCCGAGCAGGAAGTCCGGGCGTACCCCCCAGGACTCCAGCAGCCGGAAGAGCGCCACTTCGAGCGCGAACAGCGCGGTCTGGGTGTGTTCGGTCCGGTCGAGTGCTTCCTGGTCGCCGAACATGACGTCCCGCAGCGAGCGGCCGAGCTTGGCGTCCAGCAGCGCGCACACCGCGTCCAGCGCCTCGGCGAACACCGGGAAGGCGGCGTGCAGTTCGCGGCCCATGCCGGCGCGCTGGGCACCCTGGCCGGTGAACAGGAACGCGGTCTTGCCCTTGGCGGCGACACCGCGTACGACGTCGGGGTTGTCCTCGTCGCGGGCGAGCGCGGTGAGGGCGTCGAGGAAGCCCTGGCGGTCGGCGGCGAGGAGTACGGCGCGGTGTTCCAGTGCCGCCCGGGTGGTGGCCAGTGACAGGCCGATGTCGACGGGCCTGGCGTCCGGGTCGGCCGCCACGAAGGCCCGCAGCCGGTCGGCCTGGGCCCGCAGCGCGTGCGCGGTCTTGGCGGAGATCGTCCAGGGCAGCCGGGACGGCTCGGTGGCGGGGGCGGGTGGCGCGGGCTCGGCCTGCGGGGCGTCCTCGATGATGACGTGGGCGTTGGTGCCGCTGACGCCGAAGGAGGACACGCCGGCGCGGCGCGGGGCGTCGGTGCGCGGCCAGGGGCGGGGGTCGGTCAGCAACCGCACCGCGCCAGAGGACCAGTTGACGTGTGGTGAGGGCTCGTCGACGTGCAGGGTGCGCGGCAGCACCCCGTTCCGCATCGCCATCACCATCTTGATGATCCCGGCGACGCCGGAGGCCGACTGGGTGTGCCCGATGTTCGACTTGACCGAGCCGAGCCACAGAGGGCGGTCCTCGGCCCTGTCCTGGCCGTAGGTGGCCAGCAGCGCCTGGGCCTCGATCGGGTCGCCCAGCACGGTGCCGGTGCCGTGTGCCTCGACGGTGTCCACGTCGGAGGTGGTGAGCCGGGCGTTCGCCAACGCGTCTCGGATGACGCGCCGTTGGGAGGGTCCGTTGGGGGCGGTCAGGCCGTTGGAGGCGCCGTCGGAGTTGACCGCGGAGCCGCGGACGACCGCCAGCACCGGGTGTCCGTTGCGCCGCGCGTCCGACAGCCGCTCGACCAGCAGGAGGGCCACGCCCTCGCTCCAGCCGGTCCCGTCGGCGGCTGCCGCGAAGGACTTGCAGCGCCCGTCGGAGGCCAGTCCGCGCTGCCTGCTGAACTCGACGAACGCGCCGGGGGTGGCCATCACGGTGACGCCGCCGGCCAGTGCCATGGTGCACTCGCCGCTGCGCAGCGCCTGCGCGGCCAGGTGCAGTGCCACCAGTGAGGAGGAGCAGGCGGTGTCGACGGTGACCGCGGGGCCTTCCAGCCCGAAGGTGTAGGCCACTCGGCCGGACAGCACGCTGGTGGCTGCGCCGATCAGCGCGTAGCCCTCGGTCTCGGCGTCCACCGGGGTGGCGACGCCGTAGCCGGAGTTGGTGGAGCCGACGTAGACGCCGGTGCGGCTGCCGCGCAGTGACAGCGGGTCGATCCCGGCGCGTTCGAACGTCTCCCAGGAGGTCTCCAGCAGGATCCGCTGCTGGGGGTCCATGGCCAGTGCCTCGCGCGGGGAGATCCCGAAGAACGCGGGGTCGAAGCCGCCCACGTCGTGGACGAAGCCACCCTCGCCGGTCGTCGAGGTCCCCTGCTGTCCGGGTTCCGCGGCGTACAGGCGCTCCACGTCCCAGCCCCGGTCCGCGGGGAAGCGGGTGACGGCGTCACCGCCCGCGTCGATCAGCGATCAGAAGGTCTCCGGGGAGTCGACACCGCCGGGCAGCCGGCAGGACATGCCCACGATCGCGATGGGCTCCCGGGTGGCCGCGGTGAGTTCCCGGTTGAGTGCCTTGAGCCGTTCGGTCTCCTTGACCGAGCTGCGCAGGGCCTCGACGTACTGATCGATGGTGGGGCTCATTACGAGCGGTCTCCCTCGTCGCCGGCGACCAATTTCAGCAGGCTCTCGCCGTCCATGGCGTCGAGCGCGTCCGCGTTGAACGATGCCTCGGCATCGGTTTTCCCGGTTTCCGTATCGCCTGTCTCGGCGAGCCGGAGCAGGATGTCCAGCAGTCCTGCCTCACGCAGCCGGGAGAGCGGGATGGCGGCGAGTGTCCGCTTGATCCGCGCTTCCTCGGGGGAGGCCGGCTCCGCGTCGGCTCCGTCGGGGAGCAGTTCGGCCAGCAGTTCGCGGGCGAGTGCGGCGGGTGTCGGGTGGTCGAAGACGGCGGTGGCGGACAGCGCCAGGCCGGTGACCGTCTCGATCCGGTCGCGCATCTGGACGGCGGACAGCGAGTCGAAGCCGAGGTCGCGGAAGGCCCGGTCGGCCGCCACGTCACCGCTGTCGGCGTGCCCGAGGACGATGGCGGCCTGGGTCTGCACGAGTTCGAGCACTTCGTTCTCGCGTTGCTGGACCGGGAGGGCGGACAGCTTGGCCCGCAGTTGCCCGGTGTCGGCCCGGTGGCGGTCCTGGTGGGCCGGCGCGGTGCCGGTGCGGGCCTCGGGGAGTTCGCCGAGCAGCGGGCTGGGCCGGGCGATGGTGAAGGCCGGGGCGAACCGCGTCCAGTCGATGCCCGCGACGGTGACGCACGGGTCGGGGTCGCTCTGCCCGATCGCCTGCCACATGGCGGTCACGGCCAGGTCGGGGGCCATGGCCAGTACGCCGCGGCGGCGCAGCTGGTCGGCGGTGTCCCCCTCGCCCATCCCGGATCCGTCCCAGCTCCCCCAGGCGATGGAGGTCGCGGGCAGGTCGTGGGCGCGGCGGCGCTGCGCGAGGGCGTCGAGGTGGGCGTTGGCGGCGGCGTAGGCGCCCTGGCCCGCTCCGCCCCAGGTCGCGGCGGCGGAGGAGAACAGGACGAAGGCCTCCAGTGGCAGGCCCTCGCACAGCGCGTGCAGGTTCTCCGCGCCGGTGACCTTGGCGCTGAGGATGTCGGCCACGTGTTGCGGTGTCATCTCCGACAGCAGGGTCAGGTCGCCGAGTCCGGCGGTGTGCACGACCGCGGTGAGCGGGAACTCCTGCGGCAGGCCGGCCAGGAGGGTGCGCAGCGCGTCCCGGTCGGCGACGTCGCAGGCGGCGACCGTCACCTTCGCGCCGAGTTCTTCGAGTGCGGCGGCCAGCTCCGGCGCTCCGGGTGCCTCGGGGCCGCGGCGGCTGGTCAGCACCACGTGGTCCGCGCCCAGTTCGGCCAGTCGATGGGCGACCTGGCCGCCGAGCGCCCCGGTGCCGCCGGTGACCAGCACGGTGCCGTGCGGCTGCCAGGGTTCGGCCGCCGGCGCGGCCGGGTTGTCGCGCACCAGGCGGCGGGCGTACGTCCCGGTCGGCCGCAGCGCGGCCTGGTCCTCGTCGGCCCGGTCGAGGAGCGCGGCGAGGGCGGTGCGGTCCTGGTCGCCGAGTGTGGCGGGCAGGTCGATCAGTCCGCCCCAGCGCGTGGGGTGTTCGAGGGCTGCGGTCCGTCCCAGCGCCCACACCGCGTGTCCGGCCGGGTCGGCGGGGAGGTCGTCGGGGGCCGCGTGGACCGCGCCTCGGGTGAGGGTCCACACGGGGGCGTCCACGGCCAGCTTGTCCAGCGACTGGAGCAGGGCGACGGTGGCGGCGAGCCCGCGGGCCAGCGCGGGGTGGTCGGGGTGCGGTCGCTCGTCGAGGGCCAGCAGCGACAACACCCCGTTGGGACGGTCGGCGCCGTCGGCCGCTTCGAGTGTCGGGCCCGGTTCCGTCCCGATGATGTGGCGCACCACCGTGCCGCCGGCGCGGGTGACCGCCTCCGCGCAGGCGGCCGCGGTCTCCTCGTGCTCCCCGCCGTCCGGGAGGAGCAGCCACCAGGTGCCGCGCAACGTGGGCTGCCGCCCGGTGGTGACCGGCTTCCACTCGATGCGATAGCGCCAACTGGCGGGGCCGGCCGGTGAGTCGGGCACCGGCCAGAACTGCTCGCGCTGGAAGGGGTAGGTGGGCAGGTCCACCCGGCGCCCGCCCCAGTCGGCGAACAGCCGGTCGCGGCTGATGCGGACACCGTTGACGTGGGCCTGGGCAAGGGCGGTGAGCGCGGCGGCGGCCTCCGGGCGGTTGCCGCGCAGCACGGGGATGGTGACCGTGGTGCGGGTGCCGGTCCGCTCGGCGAGGCAGCGCCGGGCCATGGCGCTGAGCACGCCGTCTGGGCCGAGTTCGAGGTAGGTGGTGACGCCCTGCTCGTGGAGGGTGGTGACGCCGTCGGCGAAGCGCACCGTCTCGCGCACCTGCCGCACCCAGTACTCGGGGGTGCGGATCTCTTCCGGGTCGGCGAGCGCGCCGGTGAGGTTGGAGACGATCGGCAGCGTCGGCGCGTTCAGCGTCAATCCGCGTACGACGGTGGCGAATTCGTCGAGCATCGCGGTCATGCGCGGTGAGTGGAAGGCGTGCGAGACGGTGAGCCGCTTGACTCTGCGGTCCGCCTGCCGCCAGCGGGCCTCCAGTTCGGCGACGGTCGCCTCGTCACCGGAGACCACCACGGACGTGGGGCCGTTGACGGCGGCGAGGCTCACCGACTCCTCGTGTCCGGTGAGTTCGACGGCGATCTCGCCCTCGGTGGCCTCGACGGCGAGCATCGCGCCGCCGGAGGGCAGCGCCTGCATCAGCCTGCCGCGGGCGCCGACCAGGGTGCAGGCGTCCTCCAGCGACAGCACGCCCGCGACGTGGGCCGCGGTGATCTCGCCGATCGAGTGCCCGAGGAGGAAGTCGGCGGTGATCCCCCAGGACTCCAGCAGCCGGTAGAGCGCCACTTCCAGGGCGAACAGCGCTGCCTGGGTGTAGACGGTCCGGTCGAGCAGTTCCTGCTCGCCGAACATCACCTCCCGCAGCGGCCGGTCCAGTTCGGGGTCCATCCGCGCGCACACCGCGTCCAGCGCCTCGGCGAACACCGGGAAGGCGGCGTGCAGTTCGCGGCCCATGCCGGCGCGCTGGGCACCCTGGCCGGTGAACAGGAACGCCACGTCCCCGGGTGCGGCGAAGCCCTGGACGACCCGCGGGTCGTCCTCGTCGGCGGTGAGGGCGGACAGCCCGGCCAGGAAGCCGTCCCGGTCGGCGGCCAGTACGACGGCCCGGTGGTCCAGCGCGGCCCGGCTGACGGCCAGCGAGTGCGCCACGTCCAACGGCGGCAGGGCGGGTTCGCGCTCCAGGAAGTCGGTGAGGCGGTCGGCCTGGCCACGCAACCCGGCCGCGGAGCGCGCCGAGACCAGCCACGGCAGGACGGCCGGCGGCGCCTGCTCGGCGGGTTCCGCCGGTTCGGGGGCCTCCTCGGCCTGCTCGATGATGACGTGCGCGTTGGTGCCGCTGACCCCGAAGGAGGAGATGCCCGCCCGGCGCGGCGCACCGGTGGACGGCCAGGGGCGGGACTCCGTCAGCAACTCCACCGCGCCCGTGGACCAGTCGACGTGCCGGGAGGGCTCGTCTACGTGCAGGGTCTTGGGCAGTTCGCCGTGGCGCATCGCCATGACCATCTTGATCACGCCGGCCACCCCGGCGGCAGCCTGGGTGTGCCCGATGTTGGACTTGAGCGAGCCGAGCCACAACGGCCGTCCCTCGGGCCGGTCCTGGCCGTAGGTGGCGAGCAGCGCCTGGGCCTCGATCGGGTCGCCCAGTGTGGTTCCGGTGCCGTGCGCCTCGACCACGTCCACGTCCGAGGGCGACAACACGGCGTTCGCGAGGGCCTGTTGGATGACCCGCTGCTGCGAGGGTCCGTTGGGGGCGGTCAGTCCGCTGGAGGCGCCGTCCTGGTTGACCGCGCTGGCCCGCAGGACGGCCAGCACCGGGTGGGCGTTGCGCCGCGCGTCGGAGAGCCGCTCCAGCAGCAGCACGCCCGCGCCCTCACCCCACGCGGTGCCGTCGGCCGCCGTGGCGAACGACTTGCACCGGCCGTCGGGTGCCATGCCCTCGTCGAACTCGGAACCGGCGAACATCAGCGGGGTGGCCATCACGGTGACCCCGCCGGCCAGCGCCATCGTGCACTCGCCGTTGCGCAGTGCCTGGGCGGCCAGGTGCATGGCGACCAGTGACGAGGAGCACGCGGTGTCCACGGTCACGGCGGGGCCTTCGAGCCCGAAGGAGTAGGAGACGCGGCCGGACAGCACGCTGCCAGCGTTGCTGGTGCCGATGAAGCCCTCCAGCACCTCCGGCATCGCGTGCAGCCCCGCCGCGTAGTCGTGGTACATCGCCCCGGCGTACACACCGGTTCGGCTGCCGCGCAGCGCGAGCGGGTCGATGCCGGCCCGTTCGACCGCCTCCCAGCAGGTCTCCAGCAGCAGGCGCTGCTGCGGATCCATCGCCAGCGCCTCACGCGGTGAGATGCCGAAGAAGCCGGGGTCGAACCGGCCGGCCTCGTGGAAGAAGCCGCCCTCACGGACCGCGATGCCGGGCAGCGCGTCCACGTCCCAGCCCCGGTCGGTGGGGAAGCCCGAGATCGCGTCGCCGCCGGACGAGACGAGCTCCCACAGGTCCTCGGGGGAAGCGCAGCCGCCGGGATAACGGCAGGCCATGCCGACGATGGCGATCGGCTCGCTCGCCCGGTCCTCCAGCTCGCGGACCCTGCGGTTGGAGTCACGCAGTTCGTTCGTCGCTCGCTTGAGGTACTGGAGGAGCTTCTCCTCGTTCGACATCCCGGCTCCCTGTCTCGGCTCTCTCGGCGTTCCTGGCATCGTGCTTCGGTCCCGTGTGCTGTCAGGACCCCAGGAACTCCTCGTCCAGTACGTCGAACATCTCTTCCGCGGTGGCCGACTCGAGGTCGTCCCGCTCCTCCTCCGCGTCGCCGGACGCGGACTTCCAGCGGGACATCAGCGCTCGCAGCCGGGAGTTGATCTCGTCCCGGCCGGTGTCATTGGCCTCGACGCCGCTCAACGCCCGCTCCAGCCTGGCCAGTTCCGCCAGTGCCAGGGCCGCCGCCGTCTGCTCCCGAGGTTCGAGGTCGGAGCGCAGGCGCTGGGCGAGCGCGGTGGCGGTCGGATGGTCGAAGACCACCGTGGCGGGCAGCCGCAGTCCGGTCGCGGCGCTGAGCCGGTTGCGCAGTTCCACCGCGGTCAGCGAGTCCAACCCGAGTTCCAGGAAGCCTCGTTCGCTGTCGACCATGCCCGCGGAGCCGTAGCCCAGCACGGTCGCGACCTGCCCGCGCACCAGGTCCAGCAGGATGCGCTTGCGCTCCCCGTCGGACGCGGCCTCCAGCCTGCGGCGCAGTGTCGCGGCCGAGTCGACGCCCGGGTCGTCCCCGCCGGACGTCCGGCCGGTGACGGGCACCAGGCCGCGCAGCAACGGCGGCACGTCCGCGCCCCGGCCGCGCAGTGCGGTGGGGTTGAACGCCATCGGTACGACGAGGGCCTCGCCGGTGGCACGGGCGGCGTCGAAGAGGGCCATGCCGTCCGCCGTGGACAGCGGGGTCATCCCCGACCTCATCAGCCTGCGCACGTCGGCCTCGGTCAACTCACCGGTCATTCCGGTGCGTTGGGCCCACGGTCCCCAGGCCAGCGAGACCCCCGGCAGGCCGCGCGTCCTGCGGTGCTGGGCCAGCGCGTCCAGGAACGTGTTCGCCGCCGCGTAGTTGCTCTGCCCGGCGCCGCCGAGGACACCGGCCGCGGACGAGAAGAGCACGAAGGCGGCCAGGTCCGACTCCGCCGTCAACTCGTGCAGGTTCCACGCACCGCGCAGCTTGGGGGCCAGCACCGCGTCGAGGCGTTCCGGGGTCAGGCCGGACAGCACTCCGTCGTCCAGTACGGCGGCGGTGTGCACGACCGCGGTCAGCGGATGCTCGGCGGGCACCTGGGCGAGCAGCGCCGCCAGGGCCTCGCGGTGGGCGGCGTCGCACGCGGCGACGGTCGCCTCGGCGCCGGCCCCGGCCAGTTCCGCGACGAGTTCGGCGGCGCCCGGCGCGGCCATCCCGCTCCGGCTGACCAGCAGCAGGTGGCGGACGCCGCGCTCGGCTACCAGGTGCCTGGCGAGTTCGGCGCCCAGGGTGCCGGTCGCACCGGTGATCAGGACGGTCCCCTCGGCGTCTCCGAGCCCGTCCGTGGCCCCGCTCTCCCCGGCGTCCGCCGGCGGGATACGGGTCATCCGCGGGGCGTACGCCTTGCCGCCGCGCACGGCCACCTGCGGTTCACCGGTCTCGATGGCGGCGGCCACGGTCTGCGGGGACCGCGGGTCGTCGTCGAGGTCCAGCAGGACGAAGCGGCCGGGATGCTCGGACTGCGCGGCCCGCAGCAGACCCCAGACCGGCGCATACGCCAGGTCGAGCGGGTCGCCGTCCGCGACGGCGACCGCGTGCCTGGTGACCACCACGAGCCTGCTGTCGGCGAACCGCTCGTCGGCCGTCCACTCCTGCACGAGCCGCAACGCCCGGTGGGTGGCCCGCTCCGCGCTCGCCGGGAGGCCCGGATCATCGCCCTCGTCGGCGAACTGGGCCAGCACGACATCCGGCGCGCCCTCTTCGGCGAACCCCGCGAGGCCGTCGTACACCGGCACCTCGCCGCCTGCCGTCGCGAGCACCGCGGCCAGCCGCAGCGTGTCGGGGCCGAGCAGCGCCCGATCCACCGCGGGGGCGGCCGGCAGGGTGAGCGGGCTGCCCCAGTCGATCCGGAACAGCGAGTCACCCGAACGGCGCAGCCCGGCGAGTTCCGTCGCGACGGGGCGGCTGATCAGCGACTCCACCTCGGCGACCGGGCGAGACGTCTCATCGGCGATCGACACCGTCACCGCGCCCGTGTCGGTCCTCGTCAGCCGCACCCGCAGCGAGGTGGCACCCGCACGGTGCAGGCTCACCCCGCGGAAGGAGAACGGCAGCTCCACCGCGCCGGTCCGGCCGTCCGCAGCGGCGTCGCCGGTCCTGGGCAGCATGCCCATGGCGTGCAGGGCGGCGTCGAGCAGCGCCGGGTGCAGCCCGAAGCCGGTGCCCGCCTTGCGCACCTCGTCGGGCAGGTCCACCTCGGCGAGCACGGCGTCATCGAGCCGCCACGCGGCACGCAGCCCCTGGAAGGCGGGACCGTACCCGTAGCCGAGATCCGCGATCCGCTGGTAGAAGTCCCCGGTCCCGACGGCCTCGGCCCCGGCCGGCGGCCACTGCTGCGACTCGGGCCCTGCCGGGATGGCCGCGGCCATCACCGTGCCGGTCGCGTGCCGCGTCCAGGGGGTGGCCCCCTGGTCCCCGCCGATCACGTCGTCCTGCTCGGGGCGGGAGTAGATGTTCACCGGCCGGTGGCCGGACTGCTCCGGTGCGCCGACGACGACCTGGAGTTGCACCGCGTCGCGCTCGTTCAGCACGAGGGGTACTTCCAGGGTGAGCTCCTCGGCCCGGTGGCAGCCGACCTGTCCGCCCGCCTGAAGGGCGAGTTCGACGAAGGCCGTGCCGGGCAGCAGGATCGTGCCGAGCACCGCGTGGTCCGCGAGCCAGGGATGGGTGCGCACGGACAGCCGCCCGGTGAGCACCAGTCCGTCTCCGTCGGCCAGTTGGACGGTCGCCCCGAGCATCGGGTGCCCGGTGGCACCGAGCCCCGCCGCCGACACGTCGCCCGGCTGCCCGGACTCCAACTCCAGCCAGTAGCGCTCCCGTTGGAAGGCGTAGGTGGGCAGGTCGACCGCGGCGGAGCCGTCGCCCGGCAGGAACGCGGTCAGGTCGACATCGACACCGTTCGCCCACAACTCGGCGGCAGAGGACAGGAACCGCCCGACACCACCCTCATCACGCCGCAACGTCCCGACCGCCACCACCTCCTCGTCATCCAACTCGGCAACCGCCTGCGCCAACACCGGATGCGCACTCGACTCCACAAAGAACCGGAACCCATCCGACGCCAACCGCCGCGCAGCAGACTCGAACTCCACCGTCTCCCGCAAATTCCGATACCAGTACTCCGCATCCAACCCCGCCGTATCCAACGGCTCACCCGTCACCGCCGAATAGAACGCCATGTCTCCGGAACGCGGCTCGATGCCCTCCAGCACCTTCAGCAACCGTTCGCGGATCAGCTCCACCTGGACGGAGTGCGACGCGTAGTCGACGGGGATCCGCCGCGCGCGGACCCCTTGCTCCTCACACGCGGCCAGCAGTTCGTCCAACGCCACCGCGTCACCCGAGACCACCGTCGACGACGGGCCGTTGACCGCCGCCACCGACAGCGCCTCTCCCCAACGCTCCAGCAGTTCCACCACGGAGGCCCTGGGCAACGCCACCGACACCATCCCGCCGGGACCCGACAGCACCTCACCGATCAGCTGGCTGCGCAACGCCACCACTCGGGCGCCGTCCCGCAGACTCAACCCGCCCGCCACCACAGCGGCAGCGATCTCACCCTGGGAGTGACCCACCACCGCCGACGGAACCACACCGACGGAACGCCACAGCGCCGCGAGCGAGACCATCACGGCCCACAACACCGGCTGCACCACATCGACGCGCTCCAGCAGGGCCGTGCTCTCGTCGTCCTCGGCACGCAGCACGTCGAGCAGCGACCAGTCGACGTATTCGCTCAGCGCCCGCTCGCACTCCTCGACCCGGGCCCGGAACACCTCGGAGGAGTCCAGCAACTCCCTCGCCATGCCCACCCACTGCGACCCCTGACCCGGGAAGACGAACACCACCCGGCCCTCACGCACCCGACCCTCGACCACACCGGCGCCCGCCTCACCGGAGGCGAGCGAGGCAAGCGACCCCAGTCGCTCGTCGCGGTCAGTGGCCAGCACCACCGCGCGGTGCTCGAAGGCGGTACGGGTGGCCGTCAACGCGCGGGCCACGTCGGCCGATCCGACCTCGGGCCGGTCCGCCACGAACTCCCGCAACCGGCCGGCCTGCGCACGCAACGCCACCGCACCACGACCCGACAACACCCACGGCACCACGACACCGGAGGCCAACGCGCCATCCGGCCCCGACCGCCGAACCGGCTCGTCGACCGGCGCCTGCTCAAGCACCACATGCGCGTTCGTCCCGGTACCGCCGAACGCGGAGACACCCGCACGCCGCGGCCGTCCGGTCTCCGGCCAGGGCTGCGCCTCGGTCAGCAGTTCCACCGTGCCGTCCGACCAGTCCACGTGCGGGGTCGGCTCGTCCACGTGCAACGTCTTGGGCAGTACGCCGTGTTGCAGGGCCATCACCATCTTGATCACACCGGCCACACCCGCTGCGGACTGCGTGTGACCGATGTTGGACTTCACGGAACCGAGCCACAGCGGCCGGTCCGCGTCCCGGTCCTGACCGTAGGTGGCCAGCAACGCCTGCGCCTCGATCGGGTCACCCAGGGTGGTGCCCGTACCGTGCGCCTCCACCGCGTCCACCTCGGTGGGTTGCAGCCGGGAGTTGGCCAACGCCTGCCGGATCACCCGCTGTTGGGCGGGACCGCTCGGCGCGGTCAGACCGTTGGAGGCACCGTCCTGGTTGGTCGCCGACCCGCGGACCAGGGCGAGCACCTTGTGGCCGTTGCGCCGCGCGTCGGAGAGCCGCTCCACCAGCAGCATGCCGACGCCCTCACCCCAGCCGATGCCGTCGGCCTGCGCGGAGAACGGCTTGCACCTGCCGTCGGTCGCCATGCCGCGCTGCCGGCTGAACTCGGTGAAGGACACCGGTGACACCAGAACCGCGACGCCGCCGGCGAGCGCCATGTCGCACTCGTTCTGGCGCAGCGCCTGGCAGGCCAGGTGCAGGGCCACCAGCGAGGAGGAACACGCGGTGTCCACGGTGACCGCGGGGCCCTCAAGACCCAGCGTGTAGGACACCCGGCCGGAGACGGCGGCCGTGCCGGAGCCGAACAGGAAGAAGCCCTCGGTGTCGCTTCCGGGCTTGCTGCCCACGCCGTAGCCGACGAACGACGTGCCGACGAAGACACCCGACCGGCTGCCCTTGAGCGAGCGCGGATCGATGGCCGCCCGTTCCATCGCCTCCCACGAGGACTCCAGCAGCAACCGCTGCTGCGGGTCCATCGCGATCGCCTCACGCGGCGAGATCCCGAAGAAGCCGGCGTCGAACTCACCGATGTCGTGGACGAATCCGCCCTCGCGGACGTACGACGTCCCCGGGTGGTCCGCGTCCGGGTGGTAGAGGTTGTCCAGGTCCCAACCGCGGTCCTCGGGGAACGCCGAGATGACGTCGCCGTCCGAGGTGACCAGCCGCCACAGGTCCTCGGGCGATTCGACCTGACCGGGGAAGCGGCAGCTCATGCCGACGATGGCGATCGGCTCGTCGATCAGGGCCGTGGCCGTCACCGCGGAAGCG
Organism: uncultured Actinomycetota bacterium; assembly: GCA_963737305.1. GTDB lineage: Bacteria > Actinomycetota > Actinomycetes > Streptomycetales > Streptomycetaceae > Streptantibioticus_C. Next base: position 910,876 of record CAVTRX010000001.1, read on the forward strand.
GTCTCCTCCCTGCGGCCCAGCGTCTCGGCCAGCAGATGGTCGGCCAGCGCCGAAGCGGTGGGATGGTCGAAGACGAGCGTCGGCGACAGCTTCCGCCCGGTCACCGTCCGCAGCCGGTTGCGCAGGCTCACCGCGGTGACCGAGTCGAAGCCGAGTTCCCGGAACGCCCGGCCCGGCTCCACGGCCGAGGCCTCCTCGTAGCCGAGCGCGGCGGCTGCCTGGGTACGGACCAGCTCCAGCATGTACGGGGCGCGCTCCGCCTCCGGGAGCGCCCTGAGCCGCTGGGCCAGTTCCGAATCGTCCCCGGAGTCGGCGGCCGGACCCGTGGAGTCGGCCAGGGCATTGCGCACCTCGGGCAGGTCCTCGATCAGCGGCCTGGCCCGCGCGACGGTGAAGCCGACGGCGAACCGCTCCCAGTCGATGTCCGCCACGGCCAGACAGGTCTCGTCGGCGCCCAGCGCCTGCTCAAGCACGCTGATGGCCAGCCGCGGGTCCATCAGGCGCAAACCACGCCGACCCAGCAGCTCGGCCGCGGTGGCATCCGTCATGCCGCCGTCGCCCCAGCCGCCCCACGCCAGCGCGGTCGCCTTGAGACCACGGTCCCGGCGGTTGCGGGCCAGCGCGTCCAGGTAGGCGTTGCCGGCGGCGTACGCAGCCTGGCCCGCGCCGCCCCAGACGCCGGCGCCGGAGGAGAACATCACGAAGGCGTCGAGCGGCCCCTCGATCAGCTCGTCGAGGTGGCGGGCACCGGCGATCTTGGCGGCGACCACATCGGCCAGCTCGTCGACGCCGATATCGGCAAGCGGCGTCGACTGGGAGACACCGGCCAGGTGCACGACGGCGTTCACCGGGTGCCGGGCGACGAGTTCCGCCACCGCTTCACGGTCGGTCACGTCGCAGGCCTCGATCACCACCTCGGTGTCGAACTCGGCCAGTTCCGCGACGAGTTCGGCAACGCCGGGTGCGGAGCCACCCCGGCGGCTGGTGAGGATCAGACGCGACGCGCCCTTCTCCGCGAGCCACCTGGCGACCCGACCACCGAGCGCGCCCGTGCCGCCGGTGACCAGCACCGTACCCGCGGGCCGCCATCCGTCGGCCGAGGGCTCGGGCGCCACCGAGCGGGCCAGCCGCCGGGCGAACACGCCGGACACCCGGACCGCCAGCTGGTCCTCGGCACCGATCCCCGCCAGCGCACCGACGAAGCGGTCCAGGACGCGGTCGTCCACCGTCTCCGGCAGGTCGACCAGTCCGCCCCACTGACCCGGCTTCTCCAGGCCGGTGACCAGTCCGAGGCCCCACACCTGCGCCTGTCCTGGATTACGCAGCCGTTCGGTACGGGCGATCGCGACGGCGCCGGTCGTCACCAGCCACAGCGGCAGCTCGATCCCGGCGTCCGCCAGCGTCTGGACCAGGCGCAAGGTGGCCGCCAGTCCGGCGGACACCTCGGGCCTGGAGGGGTGAGGGTTCTCGTCGAGAGCGAGCAGCGACAGCACACCGGAGACCTCCGGCTCGGCGCTCAGCCGCGCGACGAACTCCTCCTGGTCGAAGTCGGCCCTGTCCAGCTCGACCGAAACGACCCGGGCACCCGCGCTCGTCATCCGTGCCACGCAACGCTCGGACAGCTCCGTGCCCCCGGCGCCCGAGACCACCAGCCAGGTACCGGACAGCGCCGGCAGGGCAGGCCCGCTCACCGGGAGCCAACTCACCTCGTAGCGCCAGTCATCCGTCGGCGACAGCGAACGGCTCACCGCCCGTGGCTCGGTGGCCGGCTCCAGCCAGTAACGGCGGCGCTGGAAGGCGTAGGTGGGCAGGTCGACCGCGGCGGAGCCGTCGCCCGGCAGGAACGCGGTCAGGTCGACGTCGAGACCGTTCGCCCACAACTCGGCGGCAGAGGACAGGAACCGCCCGACACCACCCTCGTCACGCCGCAACGTCCCGACCGCCACCACCTCCTCGTCATCCAACTCGGCAACCGCCTGCGCCAACACCGGATGCGCACTCGACTCCACAAAGAACCGGAACCCATCCGACGCCAACCGCCGCGCAGCAGACTCGAACTCCACCGTCTCCCGCAAATTCCGATACCAGTACTCCGCATCCAACCCCGCCGTATCCAACGGCTCACCCGTCACCGCCGAATAGAACGGCACACCCGACGACCGCGGCGAGACCACCAGTTCCGCAAGCAGCCGCTCCCGGATCCGCTCCACCTGAGCGGAGTGCGAGGCGTAGTCAACGGGGATGCGCCGCGCCCGGATCTCCTGCTCCTCACAGGCAAGGAGCAGTTCATCCAACGCCGCCGCGTCACCGGACACCACCGTCGACGACGGCCCGTTGACCGCCGCCACCGACAGCGCCTCGCCCCACGGCGCCAGCAACCGCACCACGTCCGACTGCGGCAAAGCCACAGACACCATCCCGCCGAGACCCGACAGCACCTCACCGATCGCCCGACTGCGCAACGCCGCCACGCGAGCGCCGTCCTCGATCGACAACCCACCGGAGACAACGGCAGCAGCGATCTCACCCTGCGAGTGACCCACCACCGCCGACGGAACCACACCCACCGAACGCCACAACTCCGCCAACGACACCATCACGGCCCACAACACCGGCTGCACCACATCGACCCGCGCCAGCCACGCGGCGCCCTCGTCACCCTCGGCACGCAGCACATCGAGCAGCGACCAGTCGACGAAGGCATCCAGAGCGCGCCCGCACTCCTCGATCCGGGCCCGGAACACCTCGGAGGAGTCCAGCAACTCCCTTGCCATACCCACCCACTGCGACCCCTGACCCGGGAAGACGAACACCACCCGGCCCTCACGCACCCGACCCTCGACCACACCGGCACCGGCCTCACCCGAAGCCAGTGACCCGAGCCCGGAAAGCAACTCACCATCGTCCGCGCCCAACACCACAGCTCGGTGCTCGAACGCGGCCCGGGTCGCGAGCAGCGCATGGGCCACGTCGGCCGGCACGGCCTCGGGCCGGTCCGCCACGAACTCCCGCAACCGGCCGGCCTGCGCACGCAACGCCACCGCACCACGACCCGACAGCACCCACGGCACCACAACACCGGAGGCCAACGCACCGCTGGGCACCAACTGCCGAACCGGCTCGCCATCCGGCGCCTGCTCAAGCACCACATGCGCGTTCGTCCCGCTCATCCCGAACGAGGACACCCCCGCACGGCGCGGTCGACCCGTCTCAGGCCACGGTTGGCCCTCGGTCAGCAGCTCGACGGCGCCCGCCGTCCAGTCCACATGCGGGGTCGGCTCCTCCAGGTGCAAACTCTTCGGCAACTCGGCGTGCTGAAGAGCCATCACCATCTTGATCACACCGGCCACGCCGGCCGCGGACTGCGTATGACCGATGTTCGCCTTGAGGGATCCCAGCCACAACGGCTGACCCTCAGGGCGGTTCTGGCCGTAGGTGGCCAGCAGCGCCTGCGCCTCGATCGGGTCACCCAACTCGGTGCCGGTGCCGTGCGCCTCGACGGCGTCGACGTCGGCGGGCTCAAGCTTCGCGCTGGCCAACGCCTGCCGGATCACCCGCTGTTGGGCAGGACCGCTCGGCGCGGTCAGACCGTTGGAGGCACCGTCCTGGTTCATCGCGGACCCGCGGACCAGGGCGAGCACCTTGTGGCCGTTGCGCCGCGCGTCGGAGAGCCGCTCCACCAGCAGCATGCCGACGCCCTCACCCCAGCCCGTACCGTCGGCCTGCGCGGAGAAGGCCTTGCTACGGCCGTTGGAGGAGAACGCACCGGCCTGGCTGCTGTCGATGAACATGCCGGGGCTGGGCATCACGGTGACGCCGCCGGCCAGCGCCATCGAGCACTCGCCCTGCCGGACCGCCTGCGCCGCCAGATGGAGTGAGACCAACGAGGACGAACAGGCGGTGTCCACCGTCACCGCCGGCCCCTCGAAGCCGAAGACGTAGCCGATGCGTCCGGACAGCACGCTCGTCGCGGTGCCGGTCAGGATGTGCCCGCGACCGCCCTCCGGGATGTCGTAGCGGCCGACGCCGTAACCCGAGGTCGCCGCGCCGATGAAGACACCGATCTGGCTGCCGCGCAGCGCACTCGAATCGAGCCCGGCCCGCTCGAACGCCTCCCATGACGTCTCCAGCAGCAGCCGCTGCTGGGGGTCCATCGCCAGCGCCTCACGCGGCGATATGCCAAAGAAGGCGGCGTCGAACTCCGGTGCGTCGTAAAGGAATCCACCCTCGAACGTGTGCTGGCGCTCCCAGGTGGCCGGGTCGGTGTCGCCGTACATCGCGCTGACGTCCCAGCCACGGTCGGCCGGGAACTCGGATATCGCGTCGATCCCGTCCACCGCCAGCTGCCACAACGCCTCCGGCGAGGAGACCCCGCCAGGGAACCGGCAGCTCATCCCGACGATCGCGATGGGCTCGTCGTCGAACGCCGTCACAGTGGGTCGAACGGTGATCTCACCCTGCTCGCCCAGCAGTTCGCGACGTAGGTGGTCGGCGAGTGCGGTGGGGTTGGGGTAGTCGAAGATCAACGTCGGCGGCAGGCGTAGCCCGGTCGTCGCGCTCAACTGGTTGCGCAGCTCGACCGCGGTCAACGAGTCGAAGCCCATCTCCGCGAACGCCTTGGCCGCACCCACCGCCTCCAACGAACCGAAGCCCAGCACGCTGGCCGCATGGCCCCGCACCGTCTCCAGCAACAGACGTGACGCCTCCGAGACGTCCAACCCCGCAAGCCTGGCCGCCAACCCCGACACACCACCGGCAGCCGCCGTGGTTCCTGCCGAGGGGCGTACCGGGCGCACCAGTGACTGCAGCAGTGCCGGCAACGCGCTGCCCGCTGCGGCCAGTGCTGCCCGATCCACCCGCATCGGCATCACCGCGCCACCCGTACCGGCCATGGCCCGGTCCAGCAGGGCCAAGCCTTCCGCACCAGCCAACGGCACCAACCCGGACCGGCCCATCCGCTCGCGTTCCGCCACGCTCAACCGGCCCAGCATGCCCCGACCTGTCTCACCCACCAGCGGACCCCAGCCCAACGACACACCCGACAGGCCCAGGCTGCGACGCACCGCGGCCACACCATCCAGCACACCATTCGCCGCCGCATAATTCGACTGCCCCGCCGACCCCACCGTTGCCGACACCGACGAATACAACACAAACAACGCCACATCCACATCACGTGTCAACTCATCCAAAACCAACGCCGCCGCTGCCTTCGGCCCGAACACCCCTGCCAACCGTTCGCCCGACATCGACTCCACCACACCGTCATCCACCACACCCGCCGCATGCACCACACCCGTCAATGCTGGAATACCCTCCACCACCTTTTGCAGGGCGTCGCGATCCGCCACATCACACGCCACCACCCGTGCTTGTGCCCCCAGGCCTTCCAGTTCTGCCACCAGCTCGGTGGCGCCCGGCGCTTCCATGCCGCTGCGTGACAGCAGCACGAAGTGCTTCACCCCATGTGCCGACGCCAAATGACGTGCCGCCAACCCGCCCAAATCGCCGGTACCACCCGTCACCAGCACCGTTCCATCCCGATCCAACCTACGCGGCAACACCACCACGTTCTTCCCCACATGCCGCCCCGACCCCATCAACCGGAATGCACCCACCACCTCCCGCACATCCCACACCCGCACCGGCAAACACTCCAACACACCCTCACCAAACAACCCCACCACCGCCAACAAAATCTCCTGCAACCGCTCCAAACCCGCATCAAACAAATCAAACGAACGATACGTCGCATTGTCGAATTCATCCGGGCGACGCAAATCCGCCTTACCCATCTCCACAAAGCGCCCGCCATCACCGAGAAGCCGCGCTGACGCGTCGATGAAATCGCCCGCCAAAGCATTCAGGACGACATCCACCCCCCGGCCACCCGACGCCGCACGGAACGCCTCCTCGAATTCGAGATCCCGAGACGACGCAATCCGATCCCCGGAAACCCCGAGCCCCTTCACGACAGGCCACTTGGACTCGCTCGCGGTTGCGTAAACCTCCGCCCCGGCCCAACGTGCCAACTGCACCGCCGCCATCCCCACACCACCAGCAGCCGCATGCACCAGGACGGACTCACCCTGAGCGAGACCGCCCAGGTCGAACAGGCCGTAGTACGCGGTCATGAACACCATCGGCACCGACGCCGCATCAGTGAACGACCACCCGTCCGGCATCCGCGCCACCAAACGCCGATCCGTCACCGTCTCCGGAGCAAACCCACCCGCAAACAGACCGAAGACCCGATCACCCACCGCCACGTTCTCAACGCCCGCGCCGACTTCGAGGACGATGCCAGCACCCTCCGAACCCATCAGACCCGGCTCCGGATAGGTGCCCAAACCAATCAGCACATCACGGAAATTGACACCCGCCGCACGCACCTCCACCCGGACCTCGTCGATACCCAGGCCGGGCCGTTCAGGCTGCACCACCGCGGCAACCTCGTCCAACACCCCATGCTCCGACGGCTCCAACCGCCACACACCCTCACCCTGCGACGGCAACACCAACCCGCCCTCATCCCGCACCACACGACCCGCCAACAACTCGCCCCCACGCACCACCACCTGCGACAACCCACACCCCACCGCCGCACCCAACACACCCCAAGCCGCTTCAAGACCATCAACGTCCACCAACTGCACCCTGCCCGGATGCTCCAACTGCACCGACCGCACCAAACCCCACACCCCAGCCCCCGCCACATCCCACACACCCGCACCCGCACCCGCACCCGCACCCGCACCACCCGACGTCACCACCACCAACCGCGAACCCTCACACCGCCCATCACCCACCCAACCCCGCACCACATCCAACGCCTCCACCAACACACCCCGAACACCATCAACCCCACCAGACCCCACACCAGACTCCGGTGCCGAAACAGGAAGAATCACCACCTCCGGCACCACACCCCCAGACAGCAACTCCTCCACCGACCCCGCAGACTCCACCCGCACACCCACACCCGCCAAACCCACTCCAACACCCAACCCATCGGCGCCCACCACCGCCACCGAACCCCCGCCAGCCGAACCAAACCCCTCCACACCCTGCTCCGCAGCAAACTTCACCCACTCCAACCGATACACCTCACCCCCACCCGCACCCGCAGCGCCGCCGGCCAAAGCCGCCTGCTCCACCTGACCGGCCACCACCGGACGCACCGCCAACCGCTCCACCGACACCACCCCCACACCACCCTCATCCACACCCACCACCGCAATCCCACCCACACCCAACGACGACACCCGCACCCGCAACACCGACGCACCCGACGCCCACAACGACACACCCGACCACGAAAACGGCAACCCCACACCCACACCAGCACCGCTGGCATCCCCATCAGCACCCTCGGCACGGCCCACCACCACACCCGCCGCCGCACACTGCAACGCCGCATCCAACAACGCCGGATGCAACCCAAAACGACCCGCACCCACCCGCTCACCCTCCGGCAACCCCACCTCAGCAAACACCTCACCACCCCGCACCCACACCCGCCCCACACCAGAAAACACCTCCCCATACACCAAACCACCCTCACCCAACACCCCATACACCTCATCCCGCGACACCTCCACACCACCCACCGGCGGCCACACCTCAAACCCCTCCACCACCGACCCCGACCCCAACACAGGAGACACCACCTCAGGCGCCACCACACCCGACGCATGCCTCACCCAACCACCACCTGACCAACCCCCCACCCCATCCTCAACCCGACCAAACACCTCAACCCTGCGACGACCCTCCCCATCCACCTCACCCACACACACCTGAACCTGCACCCCACCACCCTCCGACAACACCAACGGCGCCTCCAACACCAACTCCTCCACCCGACCACACCCCACCTCATCACCCGCACACACCACCAACTCCACAAACACCGTCCCCGCCACCACCACCCGACCATGCACCACATGATCCCCAAGCCACCCCTGCACACCCGTCGACAACCGACCCGAAAACACCAACCCACCACCAGCCAACCCCACCCCCGCACCCAACAACGGATGATCCACCACACCCAAACCCACACCACTCACATCACCAACCCGCACCCCCACCCCAGGCCAAAACCACCCACGCTCGAATCCGTAGGTCGGCAGCGTCACCCGGCTGCCGCCCCAGCCCGCGAACACAGAGGTCCAGTCGACGGTCGTGCCGTGGGCATGCGCCGTCGCCAGCGCGGCGAGCACCGCACGTACCTCGTCCTGACCCGCACGCATGGCGGGAGCCGCGATCAGGTCGACGCTCTGCTGCGCCATCGCGCACAGCACACCGTCCGGACCCAACTCCACCACCGACGACACACCCTGCGCCGCCAACACCCCCACACCATCCGCGAACCGCACCGCCTCCCGCACATGCCGCACCCAGTAACCCGCGGAGCAGATCTCCTCCGGGTCGGCCAACTCACCGGTGACGTTGGAGACAATCGGCAACCGCGGGGCCTCGAAGGTCAACCCCTCGGCCACGGCGGCGAAGTCCTCCAGCATCGCCTCCATACGCGGCGAGTGGAACGCGTGCGAAACGGTCAACCGCTTCACCCGACGGCCGGCCTCCCGCCACGCCGACTCCAACTCGTCGATGACCTCAGCATCACCCGAAACCACCACCGACGACGGCCCGTTGACCGCCGCCACACTCACCGACACCTCACGACCCACGAGTTCGGCAACGACATCAACCTCCGCCGCCTCCACTGCCAACATCGCCCCACCCGACGGCAACGCCTGCATCAGGCGACCACGCGCACCCACCAACACACACGCGTCATCCAGCGACAACACACCCGCGACATGCGCCGCCGCCACCTCACCAATCGAATGGCCAAGAAGGTAGTCCGGCCGAACCCGCCACGACTCCCACAACCGGAACAACGCCACCTCAAGCGCGAACAACGCCGCCTGCGTATAAGCCGTCTGGTTCAGCAACCCCTCGTCGCCGAACATCACCTCACGCAGCGACCGACCAAGCTCCACGTCCAGCCGCGCACACACCGCATCCAACGCCTCCGCGAACACCGGGAACGCGGCATACAACTCACGCCCCATCCCCACCCGCTGCGCACCCTGACCCGTGAACAAGAACGCGGTCTTGCCCTTGGCCACCTCACCGCGTACGACGAATGCGGATTTGTCGTCGGCAGCGAGCGCGGCCAGCCCGGTGTCGAGGCCGGTCAGATCTGCCGCCAGCACGACGGCCCGGTGCTCCAGGGCAGCCCTGGTGGTCGCCAACGACAGGCTGATGTCGACCAGTTCGGCGTCCGTCCGGTCGTTGAGGAAGACTCGGAGCCGGTCGGCCTGCGCGCGCAGTGCCTCTTCGGACTTCCCCGAGACCAGGAACGGCAGCACTCCGGGCGTGGCAGCGGCCGGGGCGGTGGTGGCGATCGGCGTCGGCTCGCCTTCGCCGGTCTCCCGCTCCGTCGCGCTCTCCGGCTGGGGAGCCTCCTCGATGATGGTGTGCGCGTTCGTGCCGCTGACACCGAACGCGGACACACCGGCGCGGCGCGGCCGGCCTTCGGTCTGCGGCCAGTCGCGTTGCCGCGTCAGCAGTTCCACCGCGCCGGAGGACCAGTTGACGTGCGGGGAGGGCTCGTCGACGTGCAGGGTGCGCGGCAGCACGCCGTGTCGCAGCGCCATCACCATCTTGATCACGCCGGCCACACCGGCCGCGGACTGCGCGTGGCCGATGTTGGACTTCACCGAACCCAGCCACAGCGGCCGGTCGTCCTCGCGCCCCTGACCGTAGGTGGCCAGCAGCGCCTGGGCCTCGATCGGGTCACCCAGAACCGTGCCGGTGCCGTGCGCCTCCACCGCGTCGATGTCGGCGGCGGACAGCTTGGCGCTCGCCAGTGCCTCCAGGATCACGCGCTGCTGCGAGGGGCCGTTCGGCGCGGTCAGGCCGTTCGACGCGCCGTCGGAGTTGACCGCCGAGCCGCGGACCAACGCCAGCACCGGGTGCCCGAGACGGCGTGCCTCGGAGAGTCGTTCCAGCACGACGACTCCGACACCTTCCGACCAGCCCGTGCCGTCCGCGGCCGCGGCGAAGGACTTACAGCGGCCGTCCGGTGCCAGGCCGCGCTGCTTGCTGAACTCGACGAACGCGGCCGGTGTCGACATCACCGTCACACCGCCGGCCAGCGCCATGCCGCATTCGCCCTTGCGCAGCGCCTGCACCGCGAGGTGCATGGCCACCAGGGAGGACGAGCAGGCCGTGTCGACCGTCATCGCCGGGCCTTCGAGCCCGAGGGTGTAGGAGACGCGTCCCGAGGTCACGGCGGTGGCGCCGCCGGTGAGCAGGTATCCCTCGCTGCCGTGTTGCGAGGCGTCGAGCAGGGAGAGGTAGCCCTGGTCGTTGGTGCCGGCGAACACGCCGGTCCTGCTGCCCCGCAGCGAGGTCGGGTCGATGCCGGCCCGCTCGAACGCCTCCCAGGCGGCCTGGAGCAGCAACCGCTGCTGCGGGTCCATCGCCAGCGCCTCACGCGGCGAGATCCCGAAGAACACCGGGTCGAACTCGGCGGCGCCGGTGACGAAGCCACCCTCGCGGACGGAGGAGGTGCCGGAGCGCTCGTGGCCGTCGTCGAAGAGCCGGCCGAGGTCCCAGCCGCGGTCCTCGGGGAAGCCGGAGATCCGGTCCTCACCTGCGAGGACGACCTGCCACAGGTCCTCGGGCGACTCGACGCCGCCCGGGTAGCGGCAGCTCATGCCGATGATGGCGATCGGCTCGGTTTCCCTTTCCTCTACCTCCCGAAGCCGTTGCCGGGTCTGCCGGAGGTCGGCCGTGACCAGCTTGAGGTAATCCCGCAACGTCTCTTTATCTGCCATCTCGCCAACCTCTGGTCACGGATTACGCTGCGGCGACAGGAAACTGAAGCATCCCGCGAATGATGTAAGAACTCCGGCGCCTGACAGGTGCCGCCTGCGTGAGATCGGGGAGCCGTTGGGCCACTGCGGCCAACGCCACTTCCGCTTCGAGTCGGGCGAGCGTCGCACCGAGGCAGAAGTGGATTCCGAGGGAGAAGGAAAGCACCTCGTTGTCCGATTTTCTGGTGATGTCGAATGTGTCGGGGTCCGGATATGCCTCCGGGTCCCGATTCGCGGCACCCGCGCAGATGGCCAACTCGGTGTCGGCGGGGAGGTGTTCACCCGCCAGTTCGAGATCCTCCTGGACAATCCTGCGGTACTGCTGCACGGGGGTCTCGTACCGCAGGGTCTCCTGGATGGTGCCGCGGGCGAGGCCCATCGGATCGTCCTTGAACAGCCCCCACTGGCTGGGGTGGTTGAGCAGGGTGGCGGTGGCGTTGCCGATCAGGTTCACCGTGGTCTCGACCCCGGCCAGGGTGAGGAAGCTGCACAGCGCGACCAGTTCGTACTCGGACATGGTGCCGTTCTCGACGGCGGGCAGCAGATCGCTGATCAGGTTCTCGCCGGGGTTGTCCTTGCACAGCGCGATGATCTCGCCGAACATCGCGTAGGACTCCTCGATGGCCCTGGTCACGTCGGCGGCGACCTCGACGGTGGTGTCGCCGTCCATCAGGTGCGCCATCCGCCTGGTCAGCCGGAACGAGCTGCGCCAGTACCGCTCGGGGATCCCGATGAGTTCGCTCATGACCCGCACCGGGAGCTGCTGGGCGAACGCGGTCATGAAGTTGAACTTGCCGCCCTTGGCGAGGATCTTGTCGATCAGCTCGTCGCAGTACTCCTCGACCTTGGGCCGCCACTGTTCCATCCGGCGCGGGTTGAGGGTGGGCGTGGTCAGCTTGCGCAGCCGGGTCTGGACCGGCGGGTCCTCGCCGAGCATCGAGTTGTCGAACGCGATGGACTCGGGAGCCTTCTCGCCGCTGACCTGGCGCACGCCGAAGCGCCGGTCGCGCAGGATCCGGCCGGCCAGCCCGTGGCTGCCGGTCACCCACGTTCCCAGGCTGCTGCGGTACAGCGGTCCGCGAGCCCGCAGATCCGCGTACAACGGGGCGGGATCGTCCGGGACGCCGAGGAGCATCGCATACGGGTCACCGTCGGAGGCCGCCGTCCGTACGAACTCGTTCCACACCTCACGGCGCAGACGAGCCTGTTGGTCCGTACCCCCTGTCATCACCACTCCCGTGTGCAGTGCTGATCTCCGGCCATGTCGGCCCGCGTCAGGCTAACCAGGGCTGCACCCCTAGCCACAACCCCTACTCAGCCCATATGCCTCGGGAGCGTTGTTAGGCTACGCGGCCATGAAGGCTCTCGTACTTTCCGGCGGGGCCGGGACCCGGCTGCGTCCGATCACTTACACGTCACCCAAACAACTCGTGCCGATCGCCAACAAACCGGTGTTGTTCTATGGTCTGGAGGCGATAGCGGACGCCGGGATCACCGAGGTCGGAATAATCGTCGGTGACACCGAGAAGGACATCCGGGAAGCCGTTGGGGACGGCTCGAAATTCGGTATCGATGTCACTTATATCCGGCAGGAAGCGCCACTCGGACTGGCTCACGCGGTGTTGATCGCCCGTGACTTCCTGGCCGACGAGGACTTCGTCATGTATCTGGGCGACAACTTCATCGTCGGTGGCATCACCGAACTGGTCGAGGAGTTCCGTGGTGAACGCCCGGACGCGCGGATCCTTTTGACGCGGGTGCCGGATCCCTCGCAGTTCGGGGTGGCCGAACTCGGCGGCGACGGGCGGGTGATCGCGTTGGAGGAGAAGCCCGCGCAGCCCAAGAGCGACCTCGCGCTGGTCGGCGTCTATCTGTTCTCCGTGGCCGTCCACGAGGCCGTGCGGGCCATCAGACCGTCCTGGCGCGGCGAGTTGGAGATCACGCATGCCATCCAGTGGCTGATCGACAACGGCCGGGACGTGCGGTCGACGGTGATCTCCGGCTACTGGAAGGACACCGGGAACGTCGCCGACATGCTGGAGGTGAACCGGACGGTTCTGGAGAGCGCGGAGCCGATGGTCGAGGGCACGGTCGACGCGGAGAGCGAGATCATCGGCAGGGTGCGGATCGACGCGGGTGCCGAGGTCCACGGTTCACGCATCGTCGGCCCGGTGGTGATCGGCTCAGGGACCGTGGTGAACGGTTCGTACATCGGTCCGTTCACCTCGATCTCCGAGAACTGCCGGATCGAGGACAGCGAGATCGAGTACTCCATCGTGCTGCGGGACTCCCGGTTGCGCGGCGTGCGCCGGGTCGAGGCGTCGCTCATCGGCCGGAACGTGACGGTGACGCCGGCGCCACGGGTGCCGGCGGCGCACCGTCTGGTCCTCGGCGACCACAGTCAGGTACAGATCTCCTCATGACCACTGACACGAGCGTGACGAGGATCGTGGTGACCGGCGGCGCCGGTTTCATCGGCTCGCACTACGTCCGTACGCTGCTGGGCCCGCAGGGGCGGGATGACGTGCGGATCACCGTGCTCGACAAGCTCACCTACGCGGGCAACCCGGCCAACCTCGATCCGGTGCGCGGCGACTCCCGGTTCGCCTTCGTGCGGGGCGACATCTGTGATGCCACGCTGGTCGACACTCTTCTGGCCGAACACGACGAGGTGGTGCACTTCGCCGCCGAGTCGCACGTGGACCGCTCGATCGCCGGTGGTGCCGAGTTCGTCCGCACGAACGTGCTGGGCACGCACACGCTGCTGGACGCGGCGCTGCGCCGGGGGGTGCGGACCTTCGTCCATGTCTCCACCGACGAGGTCTACGGCTCCATCGAGTCCGGTTCCTGGCCGGAGACGCATCCGCTGGCGCCCAGTTCCCCGTACTCGGCGTCGAAGGCCTCCAGTGATCTCCTGGCGCTCGCCGTGCACCGCACCCACGGCCTGGACGTGCGGGTGACCCGCTGCTCCAACAACTACGGGCACCACCAGTTCCCCGAGAAGGTCGTCCCGCTGTTCATCACGAACCTGCTGGACGGCAGGAAGGTCCCGCTGTACGGGGACGGCGGCAACGTCCGCGACTGGCTGCACATCGACGACCACGTGCAGGGCATCGAGCTGGTGCGCGCCGGGGGCCGGGCCGGTGAGGTCTACAACATCGGCGGTGGCACGGAACTGTCCAACAAGGAGCTCACCGACCTGCTGCTGCGGGCCTGCGGAGCGGACTGGGACAGCGTGGAGTACGTCGCCGACCGGCTGGGCCACGACCGCCGCTACTCGGTGGACTGCGCCAAGATCCGCACGGAGCTGGGCTACGTCCCCCGGGTGGATTTCACCGCCGGGCTGGCGGCGACGGTGCGTTGGTACCGCGAGCACCGCGACTGGTGGGAGCCGCTGCGGGCCGCCCTCGACGGAGGGCGGCCCTGACGCATCGGGCGTTCAGTCCTGCGGTGTGCGGAACAGGTTGATGGCGTCGAGGTGCTTCTCACGCAGTTGCGTGTCGCGGACCCCGAGGCCTTCCTCTGGGGCGAGACACAGCACGCCGACCTTGCCCTGGTGGAGGTTGCGGTGGACGTCGTAGGCGGCCTGTCCGGTCTCTTCCAGGGTGTAGGTGCGGGACAGGGTGGGGTGGATCTTGCCTTTGGCGATGAGGCGGTTGGCTTCCCAGGCTTCGCGGTAGTTGGCGAAGTGGGAGCCGACGATGCGCTTGAGTGACATCCACAGGTACCGGTTGTCGTACTCGTGGGTGTATCCGGAGGTGGAGGCGCAGGTGACGATGGTGCCGCCCTTGCGGGTGACATAGACGGAGGCCCCGAAGGTCTCGCGGCCGGGATGCTCGAAGACGATGTCGACGTCCTCCCCGCCGGTCAACTCCCGGATGCGCTTGCCGAACCGCTTCCACTCTTTGGGGTCCTGGTGGTGCTCGTCCTTCCAGAACCGGTAGTCCTCCGCGTTGCGGTCGATGATCGCCTCGGCGCCCATCGCCCGGCAGATTTCGGCTTTGCGGTCGCTGGAGACCACGCAGATGGGGTTGGCGCCGCCGGCCAGCGCGAACTGGGTGGCGTACGAGCCCAAGCCGCCGCTGGCACCCCAGATGAGCACGTTGTCGCCCTGCTTCATCCCCGCACCGTTACGCGAGACCAACTGCCGGTACGCGGTCGAGTTGACCAGCCCGGGGGCGGCCGCCTCCTCCCAGCTCAAATGCCGCGGCTTGGGCATCAACTGGTTGGACTTGACCAGCGCGATCTCCGCCAGACCACCGAAGTTGGTCTCGAACCCCCAGATCCGCTGCTCCGGATCCAGCATCGTGTCGTTGTGACCCTCCGCGGACTCCAGCTCCACCGACAGGCAGTGCGCGACGACCTCGTCACCCGGCTTCCAGGCGTTCACCCCCGGCCCGGTCCGCAGCACCACACCCGCCAGGTCGGAACCGATGACGTGGTACGGCAGATCGTGCCGCTTGCCCATCGGGGAGGTTTTCCCGTATCGCTCCAGGAAGGCGAACGTGGGGACCGGCTCGAAGATCGCGGACCACACGGAGTTGTAGTTGACCGAGGAGGCCATCACGGCCACCAGAGCCTCACCCATACCGAGTTCGGGGAGGGGTACCTCTGCGGTGTGCAGTGACTTGCGGGGATCCTTGTCGACGGACGCCATGCCGTCGAACATGCCGCTCTCTTCCTTGCGGACGACACAGGCACGGTAGCTCTCGGGGAGCGCCAGGGCCGAGAAGTCCTGAGAGGTGGCGTCGGAGCTGAGAATGGCGCTGACTATCTCATTCATGTGACATCCCTCGTGCGTCATGCCTGATTGATCATTCCGACGTGAGGCCGCAGCGATCGACGCTCCGAGCACGGGATCCACAGGTGAGTTACGCCTGACGGATGCCGGCTGGCTCGGTCAGTACGGTAGGCAGGAGGGTTCGGAGAGGTAACCCCTATGACGCTGTGTAGACACCCCTATCGCAGAGGGTTGCCCCCGGAGCCCAGTGCCCCCGCACACCGGGTCGGTCGGGTTGTTGCCTGGCCGGTCAGCCGCCGTTGCCCCGTCGGACCTGGGCGATTCTGGCCTCGATCGCGTCTGCCGCCGCGGGGGCGCCGCCCGCCTTGTCGATCTCCGCGCGCATCCCGGCGAGCCGCTCGGCGACTCCCGCGTCGGTCGTCAGATGACGCACCGCGTCACGCAGCCATTCGCCCACCTCGCCGCTGAACGGCTTGAACACGCCGAGGCCGAACTCCTCCACGTGTTCCGCCACCGACGGCTGGTCCCGGGAGACGCCGTCCGCCGAGACGTAGACGCCGAGTCCCAGTTCGGCGGTGCGCGCTGCCACGACCGCCTGTTCCGGCACCTTCGGGATCGTCACGAGGGGTACCTGGAAGGACAACGCCTCCATCAGGCTGCCCATGCCGGCGTGCGAGACGAAGGCGGAGGCGTGCCGCAGGACGCTGAGCTGCGGCACCCGCCGGTGGGCCTCGCAGTTGGCAGGCAGCGGGCCGAGTTCGGCGGGGTCGACGTGGTCGGTCGACAGGACCAGGTGCCAGGGCTGGTCGCGGAAGGCCTCCACACACGAGCGGAAGAACTCGGCGGTCGGCCTGGGGTCCTCGGTGCCCAGCGACACCAGGACCACCGGCAGCCCGTTGCCCGGGGGCTGCCAGGCGCCCTGGATCTCGCGGTTGCCGAGGGCCGGGCCGACGAAGACGTACCGGTCGTCGAAGAGCTCCGAGGCCGGCTGGAAAGGCCTGGGGAGGAAGACCAGGGTCAGTTCCTCGTCGCGGTCGGCCAGTTCCTCCGCGGTCACCTTGGGGAAGCCGTGCTGGTCGAGGAACTCCCTGGTGAGCCGGTTGAACTCCTGGATCGCGAAGTGCTGCGGGTCGGTGTGCACCGCGGTGGTCAGTTTCCGGAAGAGCGAGAACGACTCGTTCGACGCGAGGGTGGAGCAGAGCCTGACCGCCGGCACGCCCCAGGATCGGGCCAGCCCGCGGCCCACCACGTAGTTGACCGTGTCGTACAGGACGAGGTCGGGCGGGTCGGCGTCGAAGCGCTCCTTGGCCGCCGGGGCCTGGGCGAGCATTTCGGCGAGCGCCACCAGGGGTGCCCAGGCGACGACCTCGGCCGGGTCGGGTGCGGGTTGCTGTCCTTGCCCGTCCGCCTCGTCACGCGCCCAGGTGGTCGGGTACAGCAGCGGCTCGGCGCCGGCTGCCTTGACCGTGGCGGCGTGCTCCTCGACCGTCACATAGGTGATCTGGTGTCCGCGGCGCACCAGGTCCTCGACAACGGCGAGGGTCGGCGTAATGTGTCCCTGCGCGGGAATGGTGAAGACAACAATGTGGGCCATTCCAAATTCTCCACTCGGTGGGGTGTCGTGCGGTCGGCTGCACACTGGACCCGGCCCCGGCGCACCGCGGATCGCGGAAAGCGGCGGGGAGCGTCGTCCCCCGACGTCACCACGGGCACGGTGACGTTGCCGTCTGTGTCGCGTCGTCGAGTCGTCGTCATCGCTTCCGGTCGATGCGGGTTCTCAGTGAGCAGCGGTCATCAAGGGCTGAACGGCTCAGGCCCCTCGGGCGTACCCCGGTTCCTGCCCAGGCCGTCGCACCTGACGCGGTGGCGGTGCTTTCGCCGCTGGGATTCAGGGGTCGGTGACAGGGGTTCACCGGACGAATAGGGGTATCTCGCAGCGCCCGCCTGGTACGACGGTCAGCCCGATGGCAGGTGGATGTCGCCGCGGTGCAGGACCTGTGGGTCGTAGTAGGTGGCCTTGATGGCGTCGTCGCTGTTGCTGTTCGTCAGGTATTCGGCCCAGTCGCTGAAGTAGGTCCATTTCGGCTGTGCGGACAACTGCGCGGGGCTGGGCAGTCGTCCGACCTCCGCGAGGGCGATCGGCTTGGTGCCGGCGATCGACTGGAGCGTCTGGTACCAGGACGTGGAGGGGAAGTCGGCGTTCCAGGAGTCCAGCGCGACCACGTCGACGTATTGGCCGCCTGGGTAGTGGTCGCGCACGGTGGAGGTGTCGTCGTCCTTGACCGCCCACACCCAGATCAGGTTGGTCAGGCCCTTGGTGCCGGCCAGGTAGTCGTGGGTGATCTGGTAGAGCCGGGCGCTGTCGGCGGTACCGCCCCACCACGACCACGCGTCGTTGATCTCGTGCAGCGGTCGCCACAGCACCGGGATCCCGGCGTCCTTGAGCTGTTGGAGGTAGGGGACGATCCGGTCGAGTTCGGCCTTCCACGCCTTGTCGAGCGCGGTTCCGTCGGTGACCAGGTCGTTCCACTGGGCCGAGGACAGCTTGGACTGGACGTCGTTCCAGTCGCACGGCTCCGCCATCGTGGGCGGGCACTCGTGCCACATCAGCCCGACCAGGGAGCCGGCCGCCCACTCGGCCTTCGCCTCGTCGACCATGGTCTGCCGGTGGGCGATGTCGTCGGCCGCGTAGAGGAAGTCGCCTTCCCACAGCCCCGGGTAGACGCCGGTGATGGCGTCGACCTTGTCGGTCCACTGGGCCGGGGAGGAGTTGGGCTCGCGGTTGTGCTGGCCGGAGACGGTGTGGTTGCCGCTGATCCCGTCGAGAAAGCCGATGACGTTCGCCGGGGTGGACGCGGCAGGCGCGGCCGCGGGGGCCGACGGCGCCGAGAGGCCGACGGTGAGCAGGACACCGGCGGCGAGGGCGATCGACGCTCTCACGGTCCGGGGGAAGCCGGGCAGTCGCACGGGCGCTCCTCCAAGGTCGGTCGTCCGCCGCGCGGGTCGGCGCGGCGGCCGTCGGTGACGCCGTTCGGAAGTGCTTGGTGCGGGTGCTGATCGAGGCGGGCGGCCGGCCCGGTCACTCGCCGGTGACGGGGTCGGCCGCCCGTGGTGCGGGGGCAGGCGTGCTCAGCCGAGGCCGGCGGCCCGCATCGCGCTGACGACCGTGCCGGCGGTGGCCGACTCGCCGGCGCCGTTCGGGTGGACGGAGATCGCGTCGGTCGAGGGGACCAACGGCTCGACCCAGCGCACCGACTCGCTCTGGCAGGCGTCGTGGCCGACGCTGGAGGTGTAGGTGTCCACGTAGGTGGCGCCGTTCTGGGCGGCCGCGGTCCTCAGCATGGCGTTCAGATCGAGCTCGACGCCGTTGAGGTAGGCCACGTCGCCGGTGGTGATCGGCATCTGTGAGAAGCAGCTGCCCTGCTGCGGCAGGATGTCCGGGTAGCCGACGACGAACACCTTGGCCTGCGGGGACAGCGTATGGATCTGCTGCAGCGCGGCGGCGATGTTCGGCTCGTCGGCGGCGATGTTGTCGGAGAACTTGCTGCCGTAGGCAAGCTTGCACAGCGAGCCGCTGCCGGAGCCGGCCACGGCGTCGATGACGGCGCATCCGCTGAGCGCGGTCAGGAAGGTGCTGTTGTCGTTGCCACCGATGCCCAGGGTGACGACCCCGGTGGACGAGGACAGCGAGTTGAACTGCGGCGCCTGGTCGGAGTACTGCGCGCTGGTCATGTCGCCCACGTCGGCGCCGGAGCAGCTGACGTCGGTGAGCGGCAGGCCCAGCGACTGGGCGGCCAGGTGGGGGTAGTTCACGCCGGACTGGAGGCAGTCCAGCGGCGCGGTCGAGGAGACCGGCAGGATCAGCGGCCCCGAGGTGTAGGAGTCGCCGAGCGCGACGTAGGACGTGGTGCTCTGGGCTTGGGCCGTCGCGGGGACGAGCATCCCGGCGGTCGTCGCCGCGGCGCACGCCGCCAGCGCGACAAGGGTTCTGCGCAGGGTCATCGGATCCCTCCCGGAAACCGTCGAGTTACCCAGAAGTAGTACTCGGGCGGTTCATGGTGACCCGGTGCCCACAGGCGCGCAAGTAGCACGACAGCCATTCGTGCGTGGCACCGGTGGCGGGCGGGACGGACGCGGCGGAGACGCTCCCCGCGGGCCGTCTCACGGACCGGTCACCTCCCGTGACAAACCTCACGACCCGCGCAGGACCCGGGGGCTGGACGGGGACACGCCGTCCGAGCTGGGATGTCGCGGGAGAATCCGAGGCATTTTGAGGTAGGAACGGGGGAAGAGTCTCCCACCGGCCGACCGGCCGATGTGGTGCACGGTGCGACAAATTCACCGGCACCGCCCACGAGGCCCCCGGACGTCCGCCACGGCACACCGGTGACAACGACAACCGGCCCGAGGCGGGTCGCCCGCGAAACGCTAGGGAGTTCGATGTTCGGCAAGGTACTGGTCGCCAACCGTGGTGAGATCGCGATCCGCGCGTTCCGTGCGGCGTTCGAGCTGGGCATCTCCACGGTGGCCGTGTTCCCCTACGAGGACCGCAACTCGCTGCACCGGGCGAAGGCCGACGAGGCCTATCAGATCGGTGAGACCGGCCACCCGGTGCGGGCCTATCTGTCGGTCGACGAGGTGGTCAAGGCGGCGCGCCGAGCGGGCGCGGACGCCATCTACCCGGGCTACGGGTTCCTGTCGGAGAATCCGAATCTCGCCGCGGCCTGCGCGGACGCCGGGATCACTTTCGTCGGCCCCCCGGCCTCGGTGCTGCACCTGACGGGCAACAAGGCCCGGGCGATCGCCGCCGCCCGCGAGGCCGGGGTCCCCGTGCTGGCTTCCTCCGAGCCGTCGACGGACACCGACACCCTGCTTGCGGCGGCCGAGGACATGCACTTCCCGGTGTTCGTGAAGGCGGTCGCGGGCGGCGGGGGCCGCGGTATGCGGCAGGTCGCGGAGCTCGCCGACCTGCGGGAGGCGATCGAGGCGGCGATGCGCGAGGCGCAGTCCGCGTTCGGTGACTCGACGGTCTTCCTTGAGCAGGCCGTGGTCAACCCGCGCCACATCGAGGTGCAGATCCTCGCGGACGCCACCGGCAACGTGGTGCACCTGTACGAGCGGGACTGCTCACTCCAGCGCCGCCACCAGAAGGTCGTCGAGATCGCCCCGGCGCCGAACCTGGACCCGGGACTGCGCGAGCGGATCTGCGCGGACGCGGTGGCCTTCGCCCGGCACATCGGCTACGTGAACGCGGGCACGGTGGAGTTCCTGGTCGACGAGAGCGGCCGGCACGTCTTCATCGAGATGAACCCGCGCATCCAGGTGGAGCACACCGTCACCGAGCAGGTCACCGGCCGGGACCTGGTGATCGCCCAGTTGCGGATCGCGGCCGGCATGACGCTGCCCGAGCTGAACCTGACGCAGGACGACATCGTGCTGACCGGCGCCGCCCTCCAGTGCCGCATCACCACCGAGGACCCCGCCAACGGCTTCCGGCCCGACGTGGGCACCATCTCCGCCTACCGCTCCCCCGGCGGGCCCGGTGTCCGGCTCGACGGCGGGACCGTGCACACCGGTGCCGAGGTCTCCGCGTACTTCGACTCCATGCTGGTCAAGCTGACCTGCCACGGGCACGACTTCGCCAATGCCGCCAGACGAGCCCGCCGCGCCATCGCGGAGTTCCGTATCCGCGGCGTGTCCACCAACCTGCCCTTCCTCGGCGCCGTGCTGGACCACCCGGAGTTCCGCGCGGGACGCGTCACCACGAGCTTCATCGAGCGGCACCCGCAGCTGATCCGGGCCCGCCCGTCGGCCGACCGCGGCAGCCGCATGCTGAACTACCTCGCCGAGACGACCGTCAACCGCCCGCACGGCCCGCGGCCGAACGTCATCGACCCCGCCGACAAGCTGTCCGAGCTGCCGGCCGGCGCACCGCCGGCCGGCTCCCGGCAGCGCCTGGCCGAGGTGGGCCCGGAGGCCTTCGCCGCCGAACTGCGCGCCCGCTCTTCTGTCGCGGTCACCGACACCACCTTCCGCGACGCCCACCAGTCGCTGCTGGCCACCCGGGTGCGCACCCGTGACCTGCTGGCCGTCGCCCCGCAGGTCGCGCACACCGCGTCGGAACTGCTCAGTCTGGAGTGCTGGGGCGGGGCCACCTATGACGTGGCGCTGCGCTTCCTGGCCGAGGACCCGTGGGAGCGGCTGGTGGCGCTGCGCGAGGCGGTGCCCAACATCTGCACCCAGATGCTGCTGCGCGGACGCAACACCGTCGGCTACACACCCTACCCGACCAAGGTGACCGAGGCGTTCGTCGCCGAGGCCGCGGCCGGCGGCATGGACATCTTCCGCATCTTCGACGCCCTCAACGACGTCTCGCAGATGCGGCCCGCCATCGACGCGGTGCGGGCCACCGGCACCGCGGTGGCGGAGGTCGCGCTGTGCTACACCGCCGACCTGTCCGACCCGGGCGAATCGCTCTACACGCTCGACTACTACCTGCGGCTGGCGGAGCAGATCGTCGAGGCGGGCGCCCATGTGCTGGCCATCAAGGACATGGCCGGGCTGCTGCGCCCGCCCGCCGCCCGCACCCTGGTCACGGCGCTGCGCGAGCGCTTCGACCTGCCCGTCCATCTGCACACCCACGACACGGCGGGCGGGCAGCTCGCCACCTTGATGGCGGCCATCGACGCCGGGGTCGACGCCGTCGACGCGGCGGTCGCCTCGATGGCGGGCACCACCAGTCAGCCGTCGCTGTCGGCGCTGGTGGCCGCCACCGACCACACCGAGCGGGCCACCGGGCTCTCCCTTCAGGCGGTCAGCGACCTGGAGCCGTACTGGGAGGCGATGCGGAAGGTCTACGCGCCGTTCGAGTCCGGGCTCGCCTCCCCGACCGGCCGCATCTACCACCACGAGATCCCCGGCGGTCAGTTGTCCAACCTGCGCCAGCAGGCCATCGCCCTGGGGCTCGGGGACCGTTTCGAACTCATCGAGGACTGCTACGCGGCCGCCGACCGCATGCTGGGCCGGCTGGTGAAGGTCACGCCGTCCTCCAAGGTCGTCGGCGACCTGGCGCTGCACCTGGTCGGCGCGGGGGTCGAGGCCGCCGACTTCGAGTCGGACCCCGGCAAGTTCGACGTGCCGGACTCGGTGATCGGGTTCCTGCGCGGTGAGCTGGGGTCGCCGCCCGGCGGCTGGCCCGAGCCGTTCCGCACCCGGGCGTTGCAGGGGCGACCGACCCGGGTGGAGGCGCCCACGCTGTCGGCCGAGGACGAGGAGGGGCTGCGTGACTCCCGCCGCCTGACGCTCAACCGGTTGTTGTTCCCCGGCCCGACGAAGGACTTCACCGCCCACCGCGAGGCGTACGGCGACACCTCGGTGCTGCCCACGAAGGACTTCTTCTACGGCATGGAGCCCGAGCACGAGCACATCGTCACCCTGGAACCCGGTGTCAGCCTGCTCATCGAGCTGGAGGCCATCTCCGAGGCCGACGAGCGCGGCTTCCGCACGGTGCTGGCCACCCTGAACGGGCAACTGCGGCCGGTGTCGGTCCGGGACAGGTCCATCGCCACCGAGGTCAAGGCGGCGGAGAAGGCGGAGCGCGGCAACAACAGCCATGTCGCGGCGCCGTTCGCCGGCGTGGTGACGCTCCAGGTGGCCGAGGGCGACTCGGTCTCGGCGGGCCAGACGGTGGCCACCATCGAGGCCATGAAGATGGAGGCGTCCATCTCCGCTCAGCGCGACGGCACGGTGGGCCGGCTGGCGATCGGCAAGGTCCAGCAGGTCGAGGCGGGTGACCTGCTCATCGAGCTCGGCTGATCGGCATCGCGAAGCGGCCCGCGGCCCCCGGATCGGTGTCCGGGGGCCGCGGGCCGCATTACCGCGGTGAGACGGTCAGGTCAGGACAGCTTGGCGACCGCGGCGGCGAAGCCGTTGGCCCACAGGGAGTTGACCTCGGCGATCTCGTTGGAGTCCGGGTGGGTGTTCTGGCAGGACGGGCCGGGGCCGCCACCGGACATCAGCTCGCTGCACGGGCCCGAGTAGTCGTCGGCCAGGCCGAGCACGTGCCCGGTCTCGTGGGCGACGATACGGGTGGAGTTGTACTCCTGGGCCTGCGAGTAGTCGATGAAGATGTAGCCGCTGCCGTGCCCGTCGGTGCTGGCGTAGGAGCCGTCCGTCGGGTCGTTGCCCTCGGTGTAGTAGAAGTCCCCGCCGCTGCTGACGGCCTGGAGCTTGACGTTGGAGACCGAGCTGTTCCAGATGCTCGTGCTCTGCGATATCTCACCGGCGAAGGTGGGGGCGTCGCCCGCGTCGTAGGTGATGGTGACCGCGGCGTTCGGGCTGACGGCCCGCTTCTCCGCGACCTTCTTCATGACGGCGTCCAGGAACGCCTGGTTGGCCTGCGCGCTCTCGTGGTGCGCGGCGTAGTGCTGGACCGAGGCCGGGGTGGCCGCGGTGGCGGGAACGGCGCCCAGAGCGGCGGCGGCAAGCCCCAGACCGAGGGCGGCAGAGATCGCTGAGGTGCGGAGTCGCATGTGGGGGGCACTCCTAGTCGTCCGTCAACGGGTCAGGCCGACCCGTCAGGTACCGCAGAGTTTCAGGGAGTCCGGAGGCCTTCGGGATGATGTCAACCCGCGATAGGCCGGGGCTATCAGTCGTTTTTCAGCCTCTGTGCGTGCGGTTCCGGCCGGGCGTCGGCCGACTGGACTCAGGCGGTGCGAGCGGTTGTTCTCCCTGGTGAAAGCGGTGCTGACCCGATGAGTTCGCTCGGCGGCGGGGATCAGGCCAGGCCGAGGTCATGGCCGAAGGGCGAAATCGCGCACGTCGGCGAGTCGGCTCGCAGCCAATGGATCGGCCGCTTCTGACCTTGTGTTTCTCGGTGGCACGGCATCCCGTGCGATCTCCCGGAACGCTCCCCGGCGGCCGGCCGCATGGCATGGCCGATTTCTATGCGCCACCTGTGAGGGAACTGTGTGCCCTGGACTAGGATCAGCCGGGCCGCCGTCCCGCCCGGCAGCTCTCCTGGACCGGCCGGAGCCCGTGAACGCCGGACGGCGGGTGGCGGAGAGAGCGGGATTCGAACCCGCGAGGCCGATTGAGCTACGAACCACTGGGGTTGCCGCGCTGCGCATCGCGACTGCCTCAAGGCTACGGATGACCGCTGGTCAGGGGCGGCAGGTTTTTCCGCACCGGGCGGCCCGGGCGCACTGGCGTACCGGTCGGCGCGATGCCTGTCGGACGCCGGGGGCCGGGGTCACCCGTCGGGGTCGGCCCGCCATTCGAGCAGCTTGACCTGGCCGACGGATTCGACGTGCAGGTGCATGGCGTGCGCCGCGGCCTCGGGGTCGCCGGCCCGCACCGCCCGCGCGATGCCCAGGTGCTGTTCCAGTGACTGCCCGGGGCGGTCGGGCTGACGCAGCGACTCGTTGCGGCTCTCGGCGATGGACAGCGAGATCTCCGCCATGAACTCGGCGAGCAGCGCGCTGTGCGCGGCGGCGGTGAGCGCGGCGTGGAAGCGCTGGTCCTCGGCGACCCCGAGTTCTCCCCGGTCGACGGCCTCGGCCATCGCGGTCAGCGCCGCGTCGATCTCCACCAGGTCCGACTCGGTGCGGCGGACCGCCGCGAGCGCGGCGAGCTTGGTCTCCAATGCGTCCCGGGCGTCCAGGACATCCGGCAGTCGGCGGCGCCTGTCGATCATGGCTTCCAGTGGTTCGGCGTCCAGCCGGTCGCGCAGCAGATACGTGCCGCCGCCGTGCCGGACCTCGGCGAGTCCTTGTACTTCCAGGGCGACGATGGCCTGCCGCACGGAGGTGCGGCTCACCCCGAGCCATTCGGCGAGATCCCGCTCAGGCGGCAACCGGTCCCCGGCGCGCAGGCCTTCCGCCTGGACGTACTCCCGCAGCCTCTCGACCACCTGCTCGTACAGCCGCGGTCGCACCAGCGGGCGCAGCGGTTCGGCCACCGACCCCGCCCCCTTTCCCGGACGTGCGGATTTCCGGCCCTTGACAGCTCATCGGACCCGGTCGACACTCTAGCCCACCGGTCCAGAGGTCCAGTGGTCCATCCAATTCGGCCGACTGCTCGCTCAGAGAGGTCACGTCGCGCATGCCAACGCCCGATCTACCCGGCGCCAACCGGGGGTCGGTCGCGCGCGGACGGCCGGCCGCAGGCGGATGGGGCATGCCCGCCGCCCGACGGGGCAGCCTCGTACCGCCGAACCCCTTGACCCGCGTCGCCGTGCCCGCCGGCCCGCGGCGCGGCCTGGGTCCATCCCCCACATGTCCCGATCCCGCCGTCACCGGCTGACCTACGTGGGACCGCAGGCAGCCCGACACCACCCCCGCACGTCGTCACACCAAGAGCCGAAACGAGGTCCCCGTGACGATCAAAGAGCAGACCGCACAGAACGCGACCGCAGCGACCGACCCCGTTCGTCTCACCAAGCCGCAACGCCACGCCTTCTGGGGCTCCTTCGGCGGCTGGGCGATGGACGGCTTCAGCTGGACCATCCCCGGACTCGTCCTCGCCCCCACCCTGACCGTGCTCCTGCCCACCGAGGGCATCGCGGTCAACCCGGAGAACATCGGCTGGTACGGGCAGATCAGCGCGGCGATCTTCCTGCTGGGCTGGGGCTGCGCCTTCATCTGGGGCCCGATCGCCGACCGCTTCGGCCGCAAGCCCGCCATGATGGCCTCCATCCTGATGTACGGGATCTTCACCGCGCTGGCGGGCGCCGCCACCGAACTGTGGGAATGGAACGCCTTCCGCTTCCTCGCCGCCATCGGCGTCGGCGGTGAGTGGGCGATGGCCGGCACCCTGCTCGCCGAGGTGATCCCCGAACGGGTCAGGGAGCGCTTCGGCGGGCTGATGCACTCCGCCGCCTACTTCGGCGTGCTCGCCGTCTCCATCATCTACCTGCTCCTGGGCCCCGAACTCGGTTGGCGCGGCCTGTTCTTCGTCGGCGGCATCCCGGCGGTCGCGGTCTTCCTCATCCGCCGCACCACTCCGGAGCCGGAACGGTGGCGGCGGAACGCCTCGGAACGCCCCGCACGTTCCTTCTGGCAGCCGGTCGCCGAAGTGTTCTCCGCGCCCTACCGTGCCCGCACCACCGGCAACCTGCTGCTGCTCGTGGTCTGCGTCATCGGCCTGTGGGCCGGCTCCACCTACGTGCCCACCGCCATGACCAACCTGTCGGGCATGGCCGGCTACGGCCACGACGCCACCGTGCGGCTCGCCAGCCTCTCCTCCATGACCGTCGCCGCCTTCACCATCCTGGGCTGCTTCGCGGTCCCGCGGCTCGCCGGAGTGGCCGGGCGCCGGGGCGCGCTGGTCACGCTGTTCGGCCTGATGGTCCTCGGAACGGTCGGTTGCTACGGCGTCGCCTACCCGCTGCACTCCGTGGGTCTGACCTTCGTCTTCCTGCCGGTGCTCGGGCTGGGCGGGGCGAGTTTCGCGGTCTTCACCCTGTGGCTCCCCGAGCAGTACCCCACCCGGATGCGGGCCACCGCCTTCGCCCTGACCACGACGCTCTCACGCTGGGTCGCCGCCGCCGGCACCTTCCTGATCGGCTACGGCATCCACGCCACCGGTTCCCTGGCGCTCCCGCTGAGCCTCACCGCGGTGGTCTTCGTCATCGGCATGGCCCTGGTGCGGCTGGCCCCCGAGACCCGCGGCAACCCGCTGCCCGCGGAGAGCCAGAGCTAGGCATCGCGGCGCGCGGTGTGCCAGAGTTCGGCGGCCTCGCGGGCGGTGTCGGGGGCCGCGAGCAGCAGTCCGCCGGAGGGAGAGGCGGTCGTGGGGCCGTTGTCGTCGAAGGCCAGCGCGCCCGCCTCCATGCCGATCAGCAAGGCGGGCATGCCGTCCACGGCGTGGAATGCGCCGATCATCGCCGCACTCGCCCGCCCGGCCGCCACCTGGGCCAGCGAGAGCGCGGTGGAGCCCATGATGCGCACGGTGCAGTACCGGTCGGACAGTTCCGCCAGGATCCGTTGCATGCCGCGCCAGGGCGCGTGGGCGGCCCACTCGGTCATCACGACGTGACCGCGCAGCTCGCCGTGGTCGGCGGCGTGGATCGGCCGCCCGTTGAGCCGGGCGCCCTGACCGCGCACCGCGCTGAAGACCTCGCCGCGGTAGGGGTCGGCCACCACGCCCACCAGCGGGGTCCCGTCGGCGTCGGCCAGCCCCAGGGAGAAGGAGCTCCAGCCGATGCCGTGCGCGTAGTTGGTCGTGCCGTCCACCGGGTCGACGACCCAGCGGGGCGCGCCCTCGGCCCCCTGGTGGACGCCGTGTTCCTCGCCCTCGATCCAGTGGTCGGGGAACTCCCGCCGCAGCACGGCGCGCACCTGGCTCTCGATGGCCTCGTCGGTGTCGGTGACGATGTCCGCGGGGTTCGCCTTGTGGCGGTGGACTCCTGGGACGGAGTCGCGCATGACCTGGGCCGCGCGGTCCGCCAGTTCGGCGGCCACCCGCGCGGCGCGCCCGAGTTCGTCACCGCGCACGCTGTCCTCCTGACCGGGAGACATCCCGGACCACCCCTGCCACGTCGTTGCTGATGATGGCGTCGACCCCCCAGGAGATGAGTTCCTCGCGCCGGGCCGCCTCGTCCACGGTCCAGGTGCAGACCCCGATGCCCTGTGCGTGCCAGTGGCGGACCGCCGCCTGGTCCAGGAACCGGTGCTCGGGGTTGAAGTACTGGGGGCGCACCTGGTCGAGCAGTTCCGCGCTCGGCGGGGTGTCGCCGTACCAGCTCAACAGCACTACCGTCTTCGCGTCGACCGCCCTGACCCGCACCAGCGCGTCCGGGTGGCCGCAGAACCAGGCCCGCGCTCCGAGTTCGGCCAGTTCCGCCTGGGCGGCCAGTGCGACCTGCGGCTCGGCGACGTCCAACACGAGGGGTTCCGCGCGGTCGCCGACCGCCTCCAGCGCCTCGGCCAGGGTGGGCACCCGCGGGACCAGGTCGCGCAGTTGCGCGAAGGTCAGCTCGGCCACCGCGCCGGGCCGGTCCCACACCCGCTCCAGCAGCGGGTCGTGGTGCAGTACGACGACGCCGTCGGCGGTCAGCCGCAGGTCCACCTCGATGGCGTCGGCGCCCAGTTCCGCGGCGCGGACGATGGCCTCCAGGGTGTTCTCGACCGCTCCTCGGGAGTCACCCCGGTGAGCCACGGCGAACGTCATGTGGTTGCCTCCACGGGTGCGGGTCGGGCGGTGAGCAGGTCGCCGTCACGGTAGACCAGCGCCCGCTCGACGAGGATCCGGACACTCTCACCCGCGCTGGGCGCGCCGCCACCGGTGTAGGCGCGCAGCCGTCGCCCCGCGGCGTCGAGGTGGAGCTCGGTGAAGTGGCCGCGGGCCAGCACCTTGGCGACGGTGGCCGGTGCCCCTTGTGGGTCGTCGGGGGCCAGCAGCCGGATCTCCTCGGGCCGTACGCCCACCGTCAGGCCCGAGCCGGCCGGTTCGGGCGAGCCGGCCAGCGCGCGGCACGGCAGTTCGCCGGTGGCGGTCCGCAGTGCCCCCGGGCGCAGTTCGACGTCGTCGATCCGGTTCAGGCCGCCGACGAACTCCGCGACGAACAAGGTCGCCGGCGTGCGGTACAGCTCGGCCGGCGGGGCGTACTGCTCGATGCGGCCGTTGTTCATCACGGCGATGCGGTCCGCGACGGTGAGGGCCTCGTCCTGGTCATGGGTGACGAACAGCGTGGTGATGGCGAGGCGTTGCTGGATGTCGCGGATCTCGTCGCGCACCCGCTCGCGCAGTTTGGCGTCGAGGTTGGACAACGGCTCGTCCAGCAGCAGCAGTTGGGGCCGGGCGACCAGGGCCCTGGCCAGTGCGGCGCGCTGCTGTTCGCCGCCGGAGATCCGGGCCGGGTAGGAGCCGGCGTGGTGGCCGAGGTTGACCAGTTCGAGTGCCTCGGCGACCCGGCGGGCGGCCTCCGCCTTGGGCACCTTGTGCATCTTGAGGCTGAACCCGACGTTCTGGGCGACCGTCATGTGCGGCCACAGCGCGTAGTTCTGGAAGACCATGGCCGTCGGCCGGCGGTCGGGCGGCACGTCGGCGTAGTCGGTACCACCGATCTCGACCCGGCCGGCGTCGGGGGCGATGAAGCCGGCCGCCATGCGCAGCGTCGTGGTCTTCCCGCATCCGGAGGGACCGAGCAGGCAGACCATCTCGCCCGCCTCGACCCGCAGGTCCAGGTGGTCGACGACGGTCCGGCCGCCGAGCGTCTTGGTCAGGCCGCGCAGCGTCAGCCCGGCGGGAGCCGCGACCGGTTCTCCTGGGGTGGTCGGGTTCTTCATCGCAGTTGGAAGCCTTCCGCGAGGTGCCCGCCCATGACGTGCTTGCGCACGCTGAACATGAGGAGGGCGGACGGGATGGACAACAGCAGGGAGAAGACCGCGGCCACCCCTTCGGGATAGTTGGTCACCATGCTGTACATCGCGATCGGCATGGTCGTGAACGTCGGGCTGCCGACCAGCAGGGTGCCCTGCGACTCGTCGAAGGAGGCGAGGAAGGACATGATCACGGCCACCAGGATGCCGGGCCTGGCGATCGGCAGGGTGATGCGCAGAAAGACCGTCAGCGGACGGGCCCCGGCGTCGCGGGCCGCCTCCTCCAGGCTGCGCGGCACGGCAGAGAACGCCGCCGCGGGCAGCCAGGTCATGAAGACCACGGTGCTCAGCAGGTGCACGATGACCACTCCCCAGAACGTGGTCATCAGGTTGAGCGTGTAGAACAGCGAGGCCATCGCGACGTACAGGCCGATCTTCGGGAACGCGTTGGTGGAGAACAGCGCGACGAGGAAGACCCGGCGCCCGGGGAAGTCGAACCGGGAGAAGGCGTAGGCGGCCGGCAGGCAGATCACCGCGGACACGACGGTGGTCACCGGCGCGAAGACCAGGCTCAGCCGCATCGCGCTCAGCAGGTCGGGGTCGTGGGCCACGGTGCGCCACCAGCGCAGCGTCCACCGGGAGGGCAGCAGGTCGGGATAGTGCCAGGTGCCGGCGAAGGCGTGGACGAACAGCCACAGCAGCGGGCCGAGCACGAACAGCGCGAGCACCACCAGCAAAAGGAGCGGACCGACCCGGCGGCCGACGGCCCGTAGCACCGCGGAGGGCGGGTTTGTCACGGCGGTCCCTTCAGCGGGTGGCGGCACTGCGACGGGCCTGGCGGACGTTGGATCGGATGTAGACGAAGCCGACCATCGAGGCGAGGACGAACACCACGACGGCCATCACCAGGGACTGCTGCGGCCTGTTGTACGCCTGGAAGGTGTTGGTGAGCTGGACGCCGAGCATGTTCGGCGCGGAGGGTCCGGTCAGGTAGGGCACGGTGAAGCTGCCGAGCACGGAGATCGTGGTGAAGGTCGCGACGATGACGGCGGGCCCGGCCGCCATCGGCAGCAGGACGCGCGCCACGACGTGGCGTACCCGGGCGCCGCTGTCCCGGGCGGCCTCGATGAGCGCGTCGGGCACGGCCGCCAGCCCTGAGGTCATCATCAGGACGGCGAACGGCAGGTTGGTCCAGATCTGGCCGATGACGACGGCCCAGATGGTGTAGCTCAGCCGGGGGGCGGAGTCCCAGCCGAAGGTGTGGGCCACCGTCTTGACGAAACCGTCCCCGGCGTAGAACTCCAGGATGGCGTAGGAGCCGATGACGGCCGGCAGGAACAGCGGGGTCACCGCCAGCGCCGACACCGTCCTGGCCGTGCGGTTCCCGGCGAGCCGGGCGTACAGCGCGACGGCGAGGGCCAGGGCGAAGACCAGCACGACGCTGACCAGGGTGACCTCGACGGTCGCCCGCAGGCTCTGCTGGAAGGCGCGGTTGGACAGCACCTCGCCGTACGCCCCGAACGTGCCCCACCAGTGGTCGCCGCGGTGCTGGTGCAGGCCGAGCAGCGCGATCGTGGAGTTGAGTCCGCCGAAGTGGCCCAGGGTGTAGAGCACGCCCGACACGATGGGAATGC
Organism: uncultured Actinomycetota bacterium; assembly: GCA_963737305.1. Lineage (GTDB taxonomy): Bacteria > Actinomycetota > Actinomycetes > Streptomycetales > Streptomycetaceae > Streptantibioticus_C. The sequence continues at coordinate 942,467 of CAVTRX010000001.1, forward strand.
CCACGAACAGCGCCACCACCAGCAGGGGTGGGGCGGCCATCAGGCCACCGAGCCACTGCCGGGCGGGACGGGCGGGACGCCGCCCGCCCTGCCCGTCCTTCTCCGCGCTCGCCGGACCGGGTCCGGGGTCGCTCCCGAGGAGTGTGCCCGGTGTCCGGGTCACTCGCCCGGCACCTTCTGCTGCCACAGGTCGTTCATGTCGCTGCCGCTCTTGCCGGAGTAGCCCGGGCGCAGGTGGCGCACGTCGACCCCCGCGAACAGCGCGCCGATCGACGCCGGGAGCTGGCTGACCGGGATCACCGGGTAGGACGCCATCTGCTTGACCATGGCGGCCTGTTCCGCGGGTTCCAGGAGGAAGTCCGCCAGCTTCAGGGCGGCTTCCTGGTGCTTGCTGCTCTTGGGGATGGCGATGTAGTTGGCGCCGCCGGTCAGGGCGGGACCGGAGATCTGGCCGGACTTGATGTCCTTGCCGAACGTGCCGTTCTGCTGGGCGGTCAGGAACATGTCCGACCAGACCGGGGCGAGGTCGATCTGGCCCTTGGCGAGCAGGTCCATCACCGCCTGGTTCCCGTTGGGGTAGACGCCCTTGCCGTAGACGTCGTGGTTGAGCGCCTTGAGGTCGGCGAAACCGGCGTCCCAGGCCTTCTCCTTGGCGGCGTCGTAGCCCTTCTGGAAGATGGCGGCGGTGGCGGCGTCGAGGTGCTTGTCGATCGTGGTCTGCACGAACGACTGGCCCGATCCGCCGGTCGCCGGGCTGTTGTAGGCGAACCTGCCGGGGTGGGCCTTGATCCAGGCGATCAGGCCGTCGTAGGTGGTGGGTGGAGTGCTGACGGTCGTGGAGTCGTAGGCCAGCAGCACCGAGGAACTGCGGTAGGGCACGGCGGAACCGGCGACCGGGCCGAGCAGACCGGCGTCGACCGACTTGAGGTGGGGCACGTTCGAGGCCGAGACCTTGATGAGCAGTCCGGCGTCGGCGGCGTCCTTGGCGATGCCGGAGTCGATGATGTCCAGGCCGGTGTCGTGCCCGGTCTTCGAGGCCGCCTCCATCTTGGCCAGCGTCGCGGCGTCGGCCACCCCGTGGGCGGAGTAGACGAGCTTCACGTGGTAGCCGGGGTTGGCCTTCTCGAACCCGGGGATGATGGTCTGCCGCCACAGTCCCTCGACGTTGGTGTCGCCGCCGACGTACGCGGTCAGGTCGTGCGCGGAGCCGGAACCACCGCCGGAGGTCAGCGAGCTGCAGGCGGACAGCGCCAGGGAAAGCCCGCCCGCGCACAGCGCGATGACGGCCCGTCGGGAGGCAGACATGGGAACTCCGGGTGGTTCAGTAGGGTGAACGAGTCAACTGCCGGGGGTTCGCGCGTGCCCCGGTGGGGGCGGACCCCGGAGTCAACTCCCGGCGGGAGTGACTGTCAAGGCTTTGTTATGACATCTATTCGTCCGGACGTACCGCCATATTGCCGCCAGGTCGGGAAAGTCCGGCCCACCTCCCCCCGCATGGACAGCCTCTAGGCTGCTCGTCTGTCTGGTTCTGCGGCGGGAAAGGGGTGGGCTGGTGGCTCTCTCTCGGGATACGGCTGACGGGGACAACGGGTCCGAGGTGCCGGAACTGCTCTCCAAGCTCCGTTCACAGCTGGCCAACAGCCAGCGCCGGGAGACCGCGGCGGCGGCGCTGGCCGAGGCCGTGTACGACATCGTCAGAACCGACGACCTGGAAGAGCTGCTGTGCACCCTGATCCGCCGGGCCAGACAGCTGGTCGGCGCGGACATGTCCTATGTCAGCCTGCCGGAACCCGACTCGCCCGACGACTTCCACATCAGGGCCGCGGTCGGTGCGACCACCTCTCTCGTGGAGGGCGCCCGGGTGCCCGGCGGCGCCGCGCTGAGCCTGCTGGTGACGGGCACCGCCGCACCGTTCTGGACCGCCGACTACCTCGCCGACGAGCGGATCACGCACCATCCGCGGTTGGACGAGGCGATCCGCGCCGAGGGGATCTCGGCCCTGCTCGCGGTGCCGATGCGGGGGGCGGAGGCGGTCATCGGCGTGCTGTACGTGATCACCCGGGCCCCGCGCGACTTCGACCCGGACGAGGTGGCCTCGCTGCTCTCCCTGGCCGACCACGCCACCGCGGTCGTCGAACGCGTCCGCGTCATGACGCGACAGGACACCACCCTGGCCCGGCTGACCGAGGCGCACGAGCGGGAGCAGGCGCTGCTGGCCGAGGAACGCAGGACCTCCGCCGCGCAGGCCCGGGTCATCGAGGCATTGCTGAACGTCGGCGAACTCCAGCAGTTGGTGGAGACCTGCGCGGACGTGCTGGGCGGCGCGGTGGAGGTGCGCGACCCCGAGGGGCGGGTGCTGGCCGTCGCCGGCACGATGCCGCCGGTGCCGGCCGAGCAGATCGGCGTCGTCGCCTCGGACGCCCGCTCCTACAACGTGCCGGTCGGGCTGGGCAACGGCGTGTGGGTGACCCCCGCCACCGCGTCCGGTGAGGACCTGGGCACCGTGCTGTGCCATCTGCCCGACAGCCATGTCGGGCCGGGCGGCACCGTCCTGACCGCCGTGGCCAAGTCCGTCTCGGCCATGCTGCTGATCCGGCGCAACGCCGTGCTGGAGGATCCTCAGGTCCTCGACGAGCTGATGAAGGAACTGCTGGCCGGCGGGGCGCAGGACGCCGCGCAGCTCGCCGCCCGCGCCCGCAGGGTCGGTGTCGACCCCGAACGCCGGTACGCCCTGGTGGTGGCCCGCGCCGAGGACAACACCTCCTGGGGCCGGGCGACCATGTGGGCCGCCGCGTACGCCGGGCGCTGCGGTGGGATGAACGGCCGGCACGGCGGGAACATCGTGCTGCTGCTGCCGTCGGAGGACGCCGGCGCGTCGGCGCGGGCGGTCTCCCGGGAACTCACCCGGGTGCTGGGCCGGCCGGTGACCGCGGGCGCGGCCGGCCCGATGACCGGGATCGGCGAACTGCGCCGGCTGTACGACGAGGCGCGGCGCTGCCTTGAGGCGCTGATCGCCCTGGGCCGGCACGGCTCCGCGGCCTGCTCGCAGGACCTGGGCTTCCTCGGCGTCCTGCTCAGCGGCGAGAAGAACGCCACCGGGTTCGTCGAGGCCACGCTCGGCCCGCTGATCCGGCACGATGAGCGGCGCAACGCCCAACTCGTGCACACCTTGACGGTGTACTTCGAGTCGGGCGGGGGCGCCAGCCAGGCGGCCGAGCTCCTCCATCTGCATCCCAACACCGTCTACCGGCGGCTGGAACGCGTCTCGGAACTGCTCGGCGCCGACTGGCAGGACCCGCCACGCGCCCTGCAGATCCAGCTCGCGCTGAACCTCCACCGGGTGCGCTCCGCGCTCCAGACGCCCGCCCCTTAGGACGCGTCGGGCACGCTCCAGGAGGGGTGCTGGCGGGCCGGGGCGCAGTCGAGGGCGGCGAGGGCGTGGGCGATCGAGGCGAGGGAGATGTGCCGGTGCCAGCCGCTCAGCGACCGCCCGGTGAAGTCCCCCAGGCCCACGTGCACCCCGGTGCGGGCGAAGGAGTCCGCGGCCCGCAGCGGTGCGCGGCTCAGCGACAGCAGGGTCGCCATCTGCGTCTCGTCGAGGTCGGAGAGCCAGAACGCGGTCGGGCGGCGGCTGTCCTGCTGCCATTCGGCGAGCAGCACCAACGGCCGGTCCTCGGCCGGTTCCGGGAGCCGGACGCGGGTGGCGAGCGCGGCGACCGGCGGCGCGATGGGGTTGGCCGGATCCGTCCACGTCATCCGGCGCCGGTGCCGGGCCGCCGCCTCCGCCAGCGCGCGAGCCGTCCAGGGGCCGGCCGTCCGGGACGGCGAGGGCAGTGCCAGGAGCCGGGTGTCACCGTTGACCCTCAGCAGGAACGGCAGCCGGTTCGCCCGCAGTCCGGCCACACACGCGGATACCTGCGCCGCCTCGGGTGTCATCACCACCGGCCGGGGCGCCGACCCCCAGCGGGCGAAGTCCAGCACGGTGTGCAGCGCCTGCCCCCCGGCACCGTGCACCTGCGCGTACCCGGTCCGCTCCGGCTTGCCGGTCATGCCGGGCAGCAGCCGCTCCGCCTTGCGTACCCGCGCCACGCCCTCCCTCGCGTCGTCCGGCAGCGACAGGTGCCAGTGCGCCGGGCAGCTCGGCCCCTGGCTGTCCAGCCACAGCCCGTACGCCAGCTGGCTGTTGGCGTACCGCCCGAGGCTGTGGACGAAGCGCCGCCGTACCCCGACGGTCTGCTCGCCCTCCTTGACGATGTCCATCGGCAGCACCACCCAGGCGTCCGGGCGCAGGGCCGACTCCAGGTGCTGTGCGAGCGCCGCCCGCACCTGCCGCCAGTTCCAGGTGGATTCGCTGATGAAGTGGTGCAGTCGCTGCTCGGTGGCGGGACCGCCGACCGTACGCGCGACGTTGCGCATCGACTTGCGGCCCTGCGCCGTCAGCAGCCCGCGCACGTAGTCCTCGCCGCGCAGCCGCTGGTCCTGCCGTGGCAGTGAGGCGAGCAGGACCCGGCAGCGCGCGGCGGTCTCCGGGGTGATCCCGGTCGGTGCGAGGGCGTGTCGGGTGCCCTCGTCGGGTCTTATGTGTAATGGCTCCGCGGACAGCACGATGAGTCCCCCCATATCCCCGTCGGGCGCCCCGCGCCCGAGTGCCGGTGTTCGGCACGTGGTTCTTCAGCCCAAGTCTGGTTCGCGGGACACGTGGTACCCAGGTGAGCCGACTACACCATTCGGGGCTTGTGAGGTGGTCCGCTCACAACCGCGGCTGCCGGGCGCGGGTCCGAGCTGCCGCAGGACGGTGTCGGTGGTGGCGACCACGGCGCAGCGCGCGGCGGCGTACCCGAGCGCCGCCCGGTGCTCGCCTGCGGTCAGGTCGGCGACCGCGTCGGCCACCATGAAAGGCTGGATGTCGGCTGAGAAGGCGTCGGCCGCGGACAGCAGGACGCCGATGTTCGCGTACACCCCGCACAGCAGCAGCTGGTCGCGTCCGCCGTCGCGCAGCACCCCGGCGAGTTCGGTGCGCTGGAAGGCGCTGTAGCGCCATTTGGTGAGGACCAGGTCGCCCGGCGCGGGTTCGAGGCCGTCGACGATCCGCCGGTCGTGCGGTGCCACGGTCATCCCGTCACCCCAGAAGTCCTTGATCAGGCCGCGCTGCTGCCGTGTCATCCCGCCGGGCTGGGCGGTGTAGACGACCGGGACCCCGAGGGCGGCGCAGTGCTCGCGCAGCCGGATCGCGTTGCGGACCAGATCGGTGACGGGGGCCTGGCCGACCGGGTAGCCGGCGAGGAAGTAGCGCTGCATGTCGTGGACGAGCAGCGCGGCCCGCCGGGGGTCGACGCTCCAGCGTGCCGTGTTGGGCGGCAGTTCGTGCTCCTGGGGCATGGGGTAGGAGGCGATGGGGGGAATTCCGGGCATCGTCGGCTCTCCGGGATGACGGAGTGGATGAGGGGGAGCGTGCGGGGCCGCTGAACTTGAATGCCGATGAAGTCTGTGAAAGGGACTGATCGACCGTCAAAGCCGACGGCCGCATTTCGTCAGGTGTCCCGGCGCGCGTCGCACGGGGGGGGGGCGCCCGGTGGCGGAGCGGGGGGACCCGTGGCCGTACCTGACAGATTGCCGCGAAGCCGGTTGCCGCTCGTGGCGCTCCTCGTTCAAAGTCGTGCCGCTGGAACTCGGACAACTCCCGATCGGGCGGAGCGACCACTGATGATCAAGATGTCCTGGACTGTCGCGGTCGATGGCCCCGACACCCCTGACAGCGAGCTCACCGACCGGGCGAGCCTGTGGCAGGCCTTGCTGCACAAGGCCGAGGAGCCCGTGGAGTACGTGCCGGCCATCACCGAGAGCACCATCGTCGAGCGGTACCCGGACGGGTTCCTGCGGGAGGCCAAGCGCGGCTCTCGGCGGCTGTTGCAGCGGGTGGTGGCGGACGAGACCGCGGGGCTGATCACCTTCCAGCACATTGACGACGAATGGATCAGCGAGATCAGCAACGAGCTGGGGACCGACGAGAACGGCCGGCTCACCTTGACCCTCGCTATCACCCTGGCGCCCGGCAGCGTGGCCACCGCATTGGCGGAAAGCCCCTTCCTGCGCAATCTGCACGAGGACTTCGCCGCGACGATGGAGGCGATGACCTCGGTGCTGATAACGGTCGCCGTGAGTCCCCTACCGATGTGACGAGGTTTTGGCAATGAACAGCGTGTCCCGACGGTCCTTCCTGAGACGTACGGCCACCGTGAGCGGCAGCGCGGCGCTCCTGGCGTCCGGCCCCGCGCAGCTGGCCCTGGCGTCCGACCACGGCGCCGCCCACCAGGCGGCCACCTCCTCGGTGTTCGGCCCGGCGACCGTCACCCCGGACGACGGCCGGTACCCGGACCTGGTGTGGGGCACCAACCAGCGCTGGGTCGGCACGCCGGACTACGTGCGGGTGGTCGGCTCCGCCGACCAGGTGCGCCAGGCGGTCCAGGAGGCCGTGAAGGCGGGCAAGGGCGTCGCCGTGCGCAGCGGCGGGCACTGTTACGAGGACTTCGTCAGCAACGCGGACGTCCGCGTGGTCATCGACATGTCCGGGCTGGCGGCCGTCGGTTTTGACACCGACCGCAACGCCTTCTTCGTCGAGCCCGGGGCCCGGCTGCTGGACGTCTACCGCACGCTCTACAAGGGCTGGGGCGTCACCCTGCCGGGCGGCAGCTGCCCGACCGTCGGCGCCGGCGGCCACATCGTCGGTGGCGGCTACGGCGCGCTGTCGCGGCTGCACGGGCTGACGGTCGACCACCTTTACGGCGTGGACGTGGTCGTGGTGGACGCCGACGGGACCGCCCGCTCGGTGACGGCCACCCGTGAGGCCTCCGACCCCAACCGCGAGCTGTGGTGGGCGCACACCGGTGGCGGCGGCGGCAACTTCGGCGTGATCACCCGCTACTGGCTGCGTTCCCCGGACGCGACCGGCACCGACCCGTCCACCCTGCTGCCCAAGGCGCCCTCCAAGGTTCTGATCAGCTCCGTCTCCTGGTCGTGGGACCAGATGAACGAGACGGCGTTCAGCACCCTGTTGAGGAACTACGGGTCCTGGTACGAGAACAACAGCTCCGCCGACTCCGCGTACGCGAGCCTTTTCAGCCAGTTGAAGCCGGCTCACATATCCGGCGGCCGGTTCTCCATGACCACCCAGATAGACGCCTCGGTGCCCAACGCCGCCAAACTGCTGGACGACTACCTCTCGCAGATCAACCAGGGCGTCGGGGTCGCCTACCAGGTGGACGACCGGCGCACCCTGCCGTGGCTGCACGCCGCCACCCAGTACCCGGGGTTCACGGTGGACGACACCACCAACCGCTTCAAGGCCAAGTCGGCCTACATGCGGCGCGGTTTCCCCGACGACCAGATCGCGGCGTTCTGGAAGCACCTCACCCGCACCGACTTCCAGGGGCCGGCCTCCCTGGTCATGCTGAGCGCCTACGGCGGCCGGATCAACACCGTCTCGCCGTCGGCCACCGTGGTGCCGCAGCGTGACTCGGTGCTCAAGCTGCACTACATCACCTTCTGGGACGACCCGGCCGACGACGCCGCCCACCTGTCGTGGATCCGCGAGTTCTACCAGGACGTCTACTCCGCGACCGGCGGCGTGCCCGCCTTCAACGACGTGACCGACGGGTGCTACGTCAACTACGCGGACGTCGACCTGAACGACCCGGCGTTCAACACCTCGGGTGTGGCCTGGCACGACCTGTACTACAAGGACAACTACCCCCGGCTGCAGGCGGTGAAGGCCGCGTGGGACCCGCGCGGCGTCTTCCACCACAAGCAGTCGATCTGATCCTCCCCACCCGATCGGCCTGAGAGAGGTGACCCGCGGTGCCGGGCGCAAGCAGCACGGACAAGGCGCAACCCGAGCGCGGTCTTGAGCACGACCGTGCGAGGTCCGGTGACGTGCCACGGCCCGGCGCCGCGTTCTTCCTCCTCGGCACCGGTCAGGTGGTGCTGATCCTGGCCATCACCATGCTGTCGGTCGCCATCCCGGCGATCCAGCGGGACCTGGGCATGAGCCACTCCCAACTGGTGCTGGCCAGCGCCTCGTACGGGTTGTCCTTCAGCGGGCTGCTGCTGCTGGGCGGCCGGCTCACCGACCTGTACGGGCGCCGCCGGATCTTCGTGACCGGGATGGCCGTCTTCGGGGTGGCCTCGGTGCTCGGCGGGCTCGCCCCGGCCGCCTGGGCGCTGCTGGCGGCCCGCTTCCTCCAGGGTGTCGGCGCGGCGCTGGCCGCGCCGGCGGCGATGGCGCTGCTCGGCACGGTCTTCCCTGACCCACAGCGGCGTCAGCGGGCCACCGCGGTCTGGGGCAGCCTGGCCAGCTTCGGCGCGACCGGCGGGATCCTGTACGCCGGTGTGGTGGTCAACTGGCTGTCGTGGCGCTGGACGTTCGTGCTGCCGGTGCTGGCGGCCGCCCTGGTGGTGGCCGGTGCCCGCACGATGATCCCGGCCGGGCCGCCGGCCTCCGGCGGCCGGGTGGACGTGGCGGGCGCGGTGCTGGCCACCGCCGGGCTGTCCGTCCTCAGTTACGGGCTGGTCCAGGCAGGTGAGCATCCGTGGCTGTCGGTCCAGGTGCTGGCCCCGGGGCTGTTCGGAGTGGTCGCGCTCGCCTGTTTCGTGCTGGTCGAGCGGCGCACCGCGCAGCCGTTGATGCCCTTGTCGCTGCTGGCGTCGCCGCGCCGCGGGGTGGCGTTGTGGGCGGTGCTGGTGGGAGCGGCGGCGATGTCCACCATCTTCTTCCTGTTCTCGCTGTACTTCCAGGACGCGCGGGGCTGGTCGGCGCTGCGGACCTCGGCCGCGTTCCTGCCCTTCAGCCTCACCCTGGTGGCCACCGGTTCCTCGATGGGCCGGCTGCTGGGCCGCTTCGGGACCCGGGTGGTGGCACCGGCGGGTCTGCTGATCGCCGCGGTGGGACTGGCGCTGCTGGGCATGACCGGTGCCCACTCCGGGTACGCGGGCACGGTCCTGGCCGGTCTGATGGTCTTTCCGCTCGGCATGGCCTGTGTCTTCTCCGGCGGCACGGTCGCCGCGCTGGAGGACGTCCCCGAGGAGATCGCGGGCATCACCGGTGGCGTGGTCAACACCGCCATGGAGATCGGCCCCACCGTGGGACTGGCCGTCCTGGCGTCGCTGGCCGCCGCGCACACCCAGGCGCTCACCCGTACGGGCACCGCGTCCGCGGCCGCCACGGTCGGCGGGTATTCCTTCGCTTTCGACGTCGCCGCGGTGCTGTTCGCCGTCAGCGCCGTCGTGACGGCGGCGGTGCTGCGCCGTCGCAACCGGACTCCGGCCGGCTCGGGCGACACCGCCCTCGGCCTGCCGGACACTGAGAACTACGCATAGGAGTCACCCACATGTCCGCACGCTTCACCGGCAAGGTCGTCCTGGTCACCGGAGGGGGCTCCGGCATCGGCCGCGCCACCGCGCAGGCGTTCGCCAAGGAAGGGGCCGTGGTCGTCGTCGCCGGCCGCGACGCCGACCGGCTGGCCGAGACCGTCAAGCTGATCGAGCAGGACGGCGGGCGGGCCGACGCCGTCGTGGCCGACGTCGCCGACTCCGCCGCCGTGCAGGCGCTGGTGAGCACCGTCGTGGAGCGGCACGGCGGGCTGCACGTCGCCTTCAACAACGCCGGCACCGTGGGGCGTCCCGGCCCGACCGCCGACATCGACGAGGAGTCCTGGGACACCGTCTTCGCGGCCAACACCAAGGGTGTGTGGCTGTCGATGAAGCACGAGATCGCCCACATGAAGGCCAACGGCGGCGGCGTGATCGTCAACACCGCCTCCAACATCGGCGTCCACGGCCGTCGTCCTGGCATGAGCGCCTACGCGGCGTCCAAGGCCGCGGTGAGCGTGCTGACCCGCAACGCCGCCCGCGAGTACATCGGCGACGGGGTGCGGATCAACGCCATCAGCCCCGGCGGCACCGACACCGCGATGTCCTTCCGGCCGGGCGAGAGCGTCGCGGACCGTGACGAGCGGGTGCGCGGCGCGGTGCCGATCGGCCGGGTCGCCACCACGCAGGAGGTCGCCGACGCCGTCCTGTGGCTGGCCTCGGACTCCTCCTCCTTCGTCGTCGGCCACGACATGGTCATCGACGGCGGCACCACCGCCTGACCGAACCGTCCCAGCAGCGCGCCCGCCGGGTGGACCCCCGCGGGCGCGCTTCGCTTCGCCGCTCCGATGGGTGGCGTACGGGCGGCGGACTCAGCCGGTCGGCGAGCCCGGCCAGGCGTCGCGGTCGCGCAGGCTCAGGACGAGGGCGGCGATGTTCCAGGCGTCGTCCTCACCACGGTGATGCCGGCCTTCCAGGGGCAGACCGGCGAAACTCAGCGCCCCCGCCATGCCGGGGCGCTTGCGCAGGCCGTGGGCCTGGGCGAAGACCGCCTTGGCGTTGGTGTGGCGGGTGCCGAACGGGTACGGCGTGCCGGTGGCCTGGCACTGCCGGGTGAACTGGTGGCGGTCGTAGTCGCCCCAACTGGCCCAGGGGCGGCTGCCGGCGCGGTGTTCGGCGGCCAGCAGGCGGCACGCCTCGGTGAAGCTGACGCCGGTGTCCACTTCGGCCTGGGTCAGTCCGGTCAGCTCGGTGCAGAACTCGCTGACCTTCGAGCGCCCGGGCCGTACCAGCACGCGGTGACGGGCGACGCGTTCGCGGGCGCGCAGGTCCACCACGGTCAGGCCGATCTCGATGATCTCGTGCACCGCTCCGGGCGGCGGCTCGCCGTCCCAGCACGTCGCCTCGACGTCGACCACGTTGAGCAATTCCCCCGAACCGTCCATGCCGTGAAGGTAGTCGGGCGGGCGCGGCCGGTCATCCGGTTTTCCGCCGGGCTAGAGGGTTTCGCGAGGAACGTGCCCAGGAGTGTTCTCAGGGCACGACCACCGGCCTTATATTTGACGCGCTCACGACAATTCAGCACGGCCTCGTTCGTTCAGGTGCACCCCCCATCCCCGGCACCAGGAGCCTTGATGCGTAAGAGATCCGTCTCCACCGCGATCGTCGCCGCCGCCCTCGGCGGCCTCCTCGTCCCGGCCGTCGCACAGGCGGCACCAGCCGCCCCGCCGGCCGTATCCGCCTCCGTGCTCAGCCACGGATCGACCTCCGGCACCGCGGTGCTCAGCGGACTCACCCGGCCCGGCGCCCAACTGCACTTCGACGGCGTGCACACCGACACCGCGCACAGCCTGTCGATCGACTACCAGGTCCAGCAGACCGGTTACTGGTGCGGGCCGGCCGCCACCCGCATCGCCCTGTCGGCGCGCATCGCCGCGCCCAGCCAGTCGACCCTGGCCTCGCAGCTCGGCACCACGGTGAACGGCACCGACTGGATCGGCCAGGTCACCGGCGTGCTCAACGCCGACCTCGGCACCGGCTGGTACGAGACCAAGGAGATGCCCAACGACCCGCCCACCCAGGCCCAGCGGGACCTGCTGTGGAACGACGTCGTGCTGGACATCAACAACAACTACCCGATCGTGGCGAACATCGTCGCCCCTCCCGGCAACCAGCCGCCCGGGTACCCGTCGGACCAGACGATCTACCACTACTTCACCGTGATCGGCTACGACGACGCCAACAGCACCGTCCTCATCGCCGACCCGGCCTCCTTCAGCGGCAACCAGATCTACTGGCTCTCCTTCGACCAGCTGGCCACGCTGATCCCGCCGAAGGGCTACTCCGCCTGACGCCGCTTCACCCCGCAGGCCACCGGCCGGGTCCCCGCGCGCCTGACGCGCGGCGGCCCGGCCGCGCCTTTGCGACTCGGGCACCACCGCGTAGCGCCGCGGCGGTGGGAGGGGTCCCGTTCGGGACGCCGCATAGTCTGAGCCGAGCCCGTTGAGAGGAGGCGGTGTGACCGTCATGGAGTTCGTGCCACAGGTGTTGCCCGCGTCGATGCGCAGCCTGGCCGCCCAGGTTCCTTCCGCACCGCCCGGAACACTGTTCGTACTGGCGGCGCAGGGCGGCTACGCCGTGCCGCCGCGCCGGTTCACCCTGCTGTTCGGGCGGGACGGCGACAACGTCCACGTGCCGGTCGGCATCGGCGACCCGCACATCAGCCGGTGCCACGGCCAGTTGATGTGCGACGGAACGCAGTGGTGGATGCGCAACCAGGGCGGGCTGCCCATCCGGCTGCCCGGCGACTCACTGCTGCTGTCAGGGCAGGAGATGCGGCTGCGCAACGGCTATCTGCCGGCGTTCATCGGCGCCTCCCGCCGCCGGGAGCACCTGGTCGAGATCCGTGTGGTGGGCGGCGGGCCGACCGGCGCGGACGCGGACCCGGACAGCAAGACGGTACTGCCCGACCTCTACGAGTTGAGCGACGTCGAGCGCCTGGTGCTCACCGCGCTGGCCCAGCGCTACCTGCGGCACGACGACCACCCGCGGCCGCTGTCGTGGAACGAGGTGGCCAAGGAGCTGAACCAGGTGCCGAACGGACGGCAGTGGACACCGCACCGGGCGGCCAACGTCGTCACCGAGGTGCGGCAGCGGCTGTCCGGCGGGAAGAACCCGATCGAGGGGATCATGCGGGCCGAGGGCGCGGCGGAACCGCTCGGCAACACGATCAACCACAACCTCATTCTCGCGATGCTGCACAACACGACACTGCTGCCGACCGATCTGCGGCTGCTGAGCGGTATGGACGACTGACGGCGTCAGGAGCCCGTCGCCTTCCTTACGGGCCCCGCGTCGAAGCGCCACCAGTCGAGCAGTTGGTCGTCGCCTCCGTAGGCCAGGGTGAGGATCTCCAGGGTGTTGTCGGTCCAGGCGAGCGAGTGGTGTCCGCTGACCGTGGCGCAGGCGAGCCGCCCGTGGGCACCGGACTTGCTGTACGGGGCGTCGCCGTGGAAGTCGGCGGGGTGGGTCGTGCAGTCCGGGCCGCTGATGTCGGTGTTGCGGGCGTAGGCGCCGTTCATCGCGGCGGCGTCGTCGAACTGGTAGTAGAAGACGATGGAGGAGCCCCGCGTCGGGCCGCACACCACCGCGGTGACCGGCGCGGTCCCCACGTTGGCGGTGATCTGCTCCTGCGGCGGGCGCATGCAGTCGACGCGGGAGCTCGCCGGCACGTGGCTGAGCAGCGCCTGTTCCGAGGCGTCCGGGAAGGCCGGCGTGGCCTGCCGGTCGACGGCCGTGGCGAGTTGCGAGGTCGGCGCCTCGAACCCGAAGTACCCGCGCCACCAGCCCGCCAGCTTCGCCGACGTGGTGCCGGTGGCCCGGCCGAGCACGAGCAGCGGCTCCTCGGTCCATTCGAGTACCGGCGCCTTGCGCTTGTCCAGATAGCACAGCAGGTCCCCCACGACCACGCTGCGCATGTCCAGCGCGTGGTCGCCCAGATGTCCCGGAGCGGTGCCGTCGGAGCAGTCGACCCCGGCAGGCGCGTTCACCCGGGCGGCGTCGCCGGTGTGCGCGCTCTTGAGCGCCGCGAGGTCGTCGAACCGGTAGTAGGTGACCGCGTTCGCGCCGTCGCCCGACGGATCGCAGTCGACCGCGGCCGACACGTTCCGGTAGACGTCGACGGCCCCGGCCGGGGTGCGGTGGCAGTTCGTCAGATGGACCAGGTCGATCAGTGACTTCTCGGCGGCCGTGGGGAAGGCGGGCAGCCCCACCCAGGAGGCCCAGGCCGGGGCGAGGCCGGGCTGGTCGGTGTCCCGGCCCTCCGCCTGGGCGATGGTGCGCTCGCTCTCGTCGGTCCACACGAAGTCGGTCCGGCCGCTGTGCTCGAAGCACAGCACCCGGCCGCGCTCCTTGCCCGCCTGCGGATAGCGGTGTTCGGCGCCGACCGCGGCGGTGCAGTCGCCGCTGTCCCCGGTGACCCCGGACTGCCGCACCGCCCTGGTGTAGGCGTCGTCGAGCCCGGAGGACCCGTCGAACAGGCTGAAGACGACGGTCTGCCCACCGTGCGCACAGCTGAGCACGTCCGACGCGCCCGGCGAGCCGGCCGACGCGTCGGCGGCGGCGCAGTGGGCGCGGAACTCGGCCGGGACGCGGTCGAGTTGGCCGTCGTCCGGTCCACCGCCGATCAGCAGGGGAACACCGACCGCGGCCAGCGCCGCCAGCACGACGCCGGCGGCGACCAGCGGGCGGGCCCTGACCGTGTCGAACGCCGAACGGGCCACCCGCGCCGACCGGTTGACCGTGTCGGCCACCTGCGGCATGCGGCGCCGATTCAGGGCCTGTTCGAGGTCGGCCACCAGCGCACCGCACGAGTCGTAGCGCTGCCCGGGGTCCCAACTCGTCGCCTTGGAGACGATCCGGTCGAAGGGTTTCGGTAGAACGGTGCCCGCGGACGACGGCCCGCCGGCCAGGCAGTCGCGCACCACCACGCCGAGCGAGTAGACGTCCTCGCGCGGGTCGGGCACGGGTCCCGCGACGTCCGGCGGGGCTGCCCGGTCGGCGACGTCGGGTGGGGCGTCCACGCGCTGGTAGCGTTCGGGCGGTGCGTAGTCGGGTGTGCCGGGGCTCGGGCCGAATCTGGTCAGCCGGTCGTCGCCGCGCACCAGGGAGATGCCGAAGTCGCACAGGTAGACGTGTTCGTCCTCGCCGTCGACAAGGATGTTGGCCGGTTTGACGTCCCGGTGCACCACGTCTTTGCGGTGGGTGTGGTCGAGGGCCTTGGCGACCTGACGGACGATGTGGACCATCCGGGCCGGCTGGAGCGGCTTGCCCTCCTCGTACAGCAGGGTCCGCAGGTCCGGGCCCTCGATGTAGGGCATGACGAGGTAGAGCAGTTCCTCGCCGTCCTCGGTCATCCCGATGATGTCGATGATGTTGTGGTGACGCAGAGAGGCGATGATGTGCGTCTCGCGAATGAACCGCCGGCGGTAGTCCGGCCGGTGGGCGAGGCCGGGATCGAGCACCTTGACCGCGACCCGTCGGCCGCGCAGCTTGGTGTCGGTCGCGAGGTAGACCGCGCTCATCCCGGTCCGGGACAACTGCCGCCACTCCTTGTAACGCGGCAGCAGGCTCGCCATTTCCGGCTCACTCGGAAACGGCGACACAGTCGCGTCCACAAAACACCCCCGGGCTTGGGACCCCTCACACGTCGAGCCGACAGCATTCAATCAGAGCCGGTCACCCCGACCGGCGACCATGGGAGGTATTACGTGCGCCGTGCTGTTCTCACCACCGCCACGCTGCTCGCCGCGCTGGCGCTGACCGCGTGCGACAACGGGAAGCCGACCGGTGCGGCGGCGCCCTCGTCCGGTCCCCGGACCCACACGGCGGCCCCGGTGACCAGCCCCACCGCCAGCCCGTCGCCCACCGGTCCCACGCTGCCCCCGGCCACCGACGGCAAGGACATCCACGCCTGCTACGACGGGAGTTGCGAGGTCCAGGTGCGGGCCCCGATGAACATCCCGATGTCGCCGAAGACCGGCGTCGCCAAGCTCACCGTCACCGCCGTCACCGCGGAGGGGGTGCAGGTCAGCGGACGGATGACCAACGGGAACAACATGGAGGTCACGGTGTTCGCCGACCCCGGCTCCCTGGCCACCACCTCGATCGACAACAAGGTCGAGATCGCCGCGCTGGGCGTCGTCGACGGCGTCGCCGTCATCCGCATCTCGCCGCCGGCCTGACCCGGACGCGTCGGCCGGGGGCGGGGCCCTGCACGGCGCGACGACCGTGTCAGCCGGACGCGGTCGTCAGCAGGGCCTGGCCCGCGCGGCGCAGTTTCGGCAGGGCGCGCTCGGGCACTCCCGCGACCCGCAGGGCCGCGTCGGCGGTGCCGTCGGCGAGAACGGCGGGATCGCGCTCCGGCGCGGCCCGCCGGATGAGTATGACGCTCTCGGTGAGCCCGAACAGCAGGTCGGTGCGCAGGCCCAGATCCTGGGCACCGAGCGCGGACCCGGTGGCGGTGCCGGCCAGCAGAGCACCGTAGGCACCGCGCAGTTCGGCCCGCAGCCGGTGGAAGTCGGCGAACTGCTCGGCGGAGCGGACCTCGGGCAGCAGGTAGAGCGCGCCGAGGTTGTGCGGCCCCACGCCCAGCAACTCCGCGTCCGAGCGGCACAGCGCCCACAGCCGCGCCTCGGCCGGGGCGGCGGTGTCCGCGGCCAGCCGGCGGGCGAGGTCCAGCGACGGCTGCACGGTGCCTTCCAGCAGCGCGGCGAGGATCGCCTCCTTGCCGTCGAAGTAGTGGTAGATCGACGCCTGGCGCATGCCGGCGCCCTCGGCCACCGCACGGGTGGTGGTGGCGGTGTAGCCGTGGGTGGTGAACAACTCGGCCGCCGCGGCGAGCAGTTCCTGACGCGGCGGCAGGCCGCTGGACGGCCGCTCCTGGGCGCGTGGCCGGCCGACTCTTCTGCCGGCGCGGGCGGGCGGCGTGCTGGCGCTCATCCGGCGATCCTCGCACAGGTCCACGCTGCCGCCCCTCCCCCGGGCCCGGCGGCGGCGCGGGCTTCCGCAACACCAGCGAGGGATCAATAACGGCGGCGACACCACGCCGACACGCCGTGGAAACGGACCCCCTTCTTAATTTCTGTCACTCGACAGGAATTGTCGCCGTCCGCACACCACGGGAGCACCTCATGCCGGTACCCGGCCCCTCTCCCCGATCTCCCACGTCGTCGGTGCCCGGCATCGGCGAGCTGCCCGGTCTGTGGCGGCGCACGCTGCTCGCCGTGCCCGGCGGCGCCTGCGACACCTCCACCTGGGCCGGCTGGCTCCAGGGTCCCTCCTACTACGTCGATCTGCGGCAGCCTGCCGGCTTCGGTCATCCGGCCACCGCGCGCGGCCTGGGCGATCTGAGCGGCGGCCAGTTGTCCGCCCTGGCCGGCCAGGAGGCGTTCGCGGGCCGGTTGTGCCGGGAAGGAGAGGTCTTCCACTGGCGGCGCGCCGTCGATCTGCGTCCGTCCGTCCCGCTTCCCGACATGGGGCGGCTGAGCACCGCGGGCGGGTTGCTGGTCGAGGAGGGGGTGCACGAGGCCTACGTCGAACACTGGCGGCGCGACGACCCGCTCCCCGAGCGGGCCGCGGACACCGGTCAGGCTGCCGCGGCGCTGCTGTACGACCCGGACAGCGGCCGGACGGGTCTGCTGGTGCGGGCCGGTTCCTGGTTCGGCTACGTCCGCGGCCGTGACCCGCTCACCTGTCTGCCACCCGGTGCACGGCTGGGCGAACTGCTCGCCGGCTCCACCGCCGAGGCGGCCGGCCGGCTGCTGGACTGCGAGGTCTCCCTCGGTCATGCCCGGCCCGACGGCTGGACGGTCCGCCGGTCCATCCTGCCCGGCCGTGCCGGCCGGCGGTTCGCCTGCCGGGCGGTCGGCGACCGGCTGGTCGCGGACGAGACGGGGCCGTACGGCGCGCCGGTCTCGCGCCGATGGCGGGTCGTCGACGCCGAAGGCCACTTTCCCCTGCTGCTGTCCGACCCCCGAGACCCGGAGGCGCTTTCGTGAGCCCGCTCCACGACTTCTCGTCCCTGCCCGTCGTCGACATCCGCGGGCTGCGCACCGGCTCGCCACAGGACGCCGCGCAGGTGGCCGACCGACTGCGCCGCGCGGCGCGGGAGACCGGCTTCCTGTACGTCACGGGGCACGGCGTCCCGCAGGCGCTCTTCGACCGGCTGCTGGCCCGTACCCGGGAGTTCTTCGCGCTGCCCGCCGAGGAGAAGATGCGCACCTACATCGGTCTGTCCCACGACCACCGCGGGTACGTGCCCGAGGGTGAGGAGGTCTTCGCGGGCGGTACGCCGGACCGCAAGGAGGCGTTCGACCTCTCCGCCGACCTGCCCCCCGACGATCCCGACCACCTCGCCGGCAATCCGTTGCTCGGTCCCAACCAGTGGCCGTCGGTGCCCGGTTTCCGCGAGGCGGTGACCGACTGGTACGAGGCGGTGGCCCGGCTCGGCCGCACGCTCTTCGGCGGTTTCGCCCTGGCCCTCGGTGAGCCGCGGGACGCGTTCGAGCGCCATCTCACCAAGCCCCCGAGCCAGTTGCGGCTCATCCACTACCCGTACGACGAGGCAGCCGCCGACCGGCCCGGCATCGGCGCGCACACCGACTACGAGTTCTTCACGCTGCTGCGGCCCACCGCGCCGGGCCTTGAGGTGCTCAACGGCGCGGGCCGGTGGATCGACGCGCCGCCGGTGGCGGACACCTTCGTCGTCAACACCGGAGACCTGCTCGAACTGTGGTCCAACGGCGAGTTCACCGCGACCACCCACCGGGTGCGGCGGGTCGCGGAGGAACGTTATTCCTTCCCCCTGTTCTGCACTCTCGACTACGCCACTCACGTCACTCCGCTGCCACGCTACGTGAGCGCCGAGCGGCCGGCCCGCCCCGGACTGATCGCCGGGGAACACCTCTTCGCGCAGACCGCGCAGACCTTCGGCTATCTGCGCCGGCGCCTCGCGGCCGGCGAGATCGAACTGCCCGACGGATCGCTCGCACTGTCCTCCTTCGGCCATTCCGCCCCCTGAACAGCCCGATCCCGGTACCGAACACGACAGAGAGGCACATCATGGCCACCATCACCCCCTCCGGCCCGCCCGGCGACTCGCCGCCGATCGCGGACGGTTCGCTCGCCACGTTCGGTTACCGGCAGGAACTGCACCGCAGTCTGGGCAGGTACGCCTCGTTCGCCGCGGGTTTCTCCTTCATCTCCGTCCTGACGACCGTCTTCCAGTTCTTCGCGTTCGGCTTCTCCTTCGGTGGCGGGGCGTTCCTGTGGACCTGGCCGGTGGTGCTGGGCGGGCAGTTGCTGGTCGCCGCCTGTTTCGCCGAGCTGGCCGCCCGCTACCCGATCTCCGGCGCGATCTACCAGTGGTCCTCGCGGCTGAGCAGCGCGGCGTTCGGCTGGTTCGCCGGCTGGATCATGGTGATCGGGCAGATCGTCGTGGTGGCCGCCGCGGCCCTGGCACTCCAGGTCGTGCTGCCCGCGATCTGGTCCGGCTTCCAACTGGTGGGCGGCGATCCCGCGCCCGCCTCGCCCACGGGTGCCGCCAACGCCGCGCTGCTCGGTCTCGTCCTGCTGGCCTTCACCACGCTGGTCAACCTGCTCGACAACCGCGTCATGTCGTTCGTCAACCGGGTGGGTGTCACCGCCGAGATCGCCGGGGTCGCCCTGATGGTGGTCCTGCTGCTGACCCACAGCGACCGCTCACCGGGCGTCGCCGTGCACACGGGGGGCGCCGGGGGCGCTCTCGGGGGGCTGCTGATCGCGTCGTTCACCGCCGCGTACGTGATGGTCGGGTTCGACAGCGCGGGCGAGATGAGCGAGGAGACCCGCGATCCGCGGCGTACCGCGCCACGCACCATTCTCGGGGCGCTGGCCGCGGCCGGGGTCGGGGGCGGGCTGCTGCTGCTCGGTGGGCTGCTGGCCGCGCCGAGCCTGACCGACGGTCACCTCGCCACCGACGGGCTGAGCTATGTGCTGACCAGCCGGCTCGGTGACGGGGTGGGCCGGGTGCTGCTGGCGGACGTGGTGGTGGCGATCAGTGTGGCGACGCTGGCGGTGCAGACGGCCGCTTCCCGGATGCTCTTCTCGATGGCCCGCGACGGGGTGCTGCCGTTCTCGGCCCGGCTGGCGAAGGTCGCACCGCGCACCGGCATCCCGGCCGCGCCCGCGATAGCCGTCGGAGTGCTGGCCGCGGGCTGTCTGCTGCTGAGCTTCGCCGCCCCTTCCGCGTTCCTGGCGCTGGGCACGACGTGCATCGCCCTGCTGTACCTGGCCTATCTGATGGTCACCGGTCCGCAGTTGCTGCGCCGGGTGCGCGGCCGGCTGCCTTCGGGCGCCTCGTTCGGCTCCGACGAGAGGGGCCGGCCGCTGTTCTCGCTCGGCCGCTGGGGGCTGCCGGTCAACGTGGTCGCGGTGCTGTACGGGGTGGGCATGACGGTGAACCTCGCGTGGCCGCGGGCCGAGGTGTACGACCCGGCGGGCGGTCACTGGTACCTGCAGTGGTTCACCGTGCTCTTCCTCGGCGCGACGGTCGCGCTGGGGGCCGGCTACCGGCTGCGGCGCCGGATGCGCCCGGGCCCGGTGGCGGTCGCGCCCGCCGGGTCGCCGGACGAGCGGGCGACGCCTGTGAGTCTTCGGTAACACCCGGGAAACGGCGGGGCAATCGTCCCGACCCGCCACCGCATTAATTTCTGTCAAGCGACAGAAATTAATGCCGAGCCGGAGGTTCAGTCATGGCGACCGCCACGACGTACGGGGCCCGCGACCACGCCCGCGCGCAGCACGACACACGGGTCGAGACGATGCCGGTGCTCCCGGCCAGTAAGTGGCCGCGTCCACCGGACGGGGTACGCCCGGCGGACCTGGTCTGGGCGGAGACGGTCGCGGGCGGCAACTACACCCACAAGGTCCTGGCCCGCGGCACGGAGTTGCGGCTCACCGACACCACCTCAGACGCCTGCGCGCACGTACTGCTGTACGCGGAGGGCCGCCCGTGGGAGCGGCTGAACAGCGCCGACACCGTCAAGGTCGGGTGGAACGCCTACCTCGGCGAGAACTCGCTGCTGCTGTCCGACCAGGGCCGGGTCCTCGCCTCGGTCGTCTCCGACACCTCCGGCCGGCACGACGCCCTGTGCGGGACGTCCACCGCGGCGCGCAACACCCGGCGCTACGGGGACGGCTCGCCGCAGGGCCCCTCCCCCGCCGGGCGCGAGCTGCTCAAGCTCGCCGCGCTCAAGAACGGTCTGGAGGCGCGCGACCTGCCGCCGTCGATCTCCTTCTTCCAGGGCGTACGGGTCGGCCCCGGCGGCGGGCTGGAGTTCACCGGGACGCACGGACCGGGCGGCGCACTCGTACTGCGCGCGGAGCAGCCGCTGACCGTGCTGATCGCCAACGTGCCGCACCCGCTCGACCCGCGGCCGAGCTACCGGTCGGGGCCGCTGGGCGTCCTGGCGTGGCGCGCGCGTCCCACCGCTCCCGGTGACGCCCTGTGGGACGCCACGCCCGAGGGCCGCCGCGCCTTCCTCAACACCGCCGAACACCTCAGCGCCAGGGGGATCTCATGACCGGCCCGTCCACCGGTGGCACCGCGCTCGCCCCGCGCGGTGCCACCGTCTCCGACACCGTCGTGCCCGCCCGCGCCGCGTGGTCGGCGGCGCTGACCCGCGGCCAGGAGCTGACCATCACCGACCTGCACGGCAACCAGGCCGTCGACTTCCTCGTCTACGACGCCCACGACACCGCCGTCCGCTACAGCGCGCCCGACACCCTCCAGGCGGGCGGCTCGGTCTTCCTCACCACCGGCAGCGTGCTGATGTCCAACGAACACACGGCGCTCATGACGGTCGTCGAGGACACCTGCGGACGCCACGACACCCTCGCCGGTGCCTGTTCCAAGGAGTCCAACACGCTGCGCTACGGCCACCACACCTGGTCGCAGCACGCCTGCGTGGACAACTTCCTGGCCGAGGGGGCCCGCCACGGCCTCGGCAAGCGGGATCTGGTGAGCAACATCAACTGGTACATGAACGTCCCCGTCGAGCCGGACGGCACCATCGGCATCGTCGACGGCGTCTCGGCGGCCGGCCTGAAGGTGGTGCTGCGCGCCGAGACCGATGTCCTCGTCCTGGTCTCCAACTGCCCGCAGGTCAACAACCCGTGCAACAGCTTCGAGCCAGCCGCCGTCCGCATGACCGTCACCGGGGGGCACGCGTGACGTCCCGCGCCTTCGACACCCTGCTCATCGCCAACCGGGGCGAGATCGCGGTCCGCGTCATCCGCACCGCCCGCCGGCTGGGCCTGCGAACGGTCGCCGTCTTCTCCGACGCCGACCGCGCCGCCGAACACGTGCGGCTGGCCGACCACGCCGTGCGGCTGGGTCCTGCGCCCGCCAAGGAGAGCTACCTGGACGTCGACCGGGTGCTCGCGGCGGCGCACCGCAGCGGCGCGGACGCCATCCACCCCGGCTACGGATTCCTGTCAGAGGACGCGGACTTCGCACGCCGCTGCGAACAGGCCGGGATCGTCTTCGTCGGGCCCACGCCGGACCAGTTGGAGCTGTTCGGCGCCAAACACACCGCACGGGCCGCCGCCGAGGCAGCCGGCGTGCCCCTGGCACCGGGCACCGGACTGCTGCCGGACGTGGAGAGAGCCCTGGCCGCGGCGCGGGACATCGGCTATCCGGTGATGCTCAAGGCCACCGGCGGGGGCGGCGGCATCGGGATGAGCGCCTGCCACGACCCGGCCGCGCTCGCCGACGCCTGGGAGCGGGTGCAGCGGACGGCCGCCGCGTCGTTCTCCTCCGCCGGGGTCTTCCTGGAGCGGCTGGTGGAGCGGGCCCGCCATGTGGAGGTGCAGGTCTTCGGCGACGGGCGGGGAGGCGTCGTCACCCTCGGGGACCGCGACTGCTCGTTGCAGCGCCGCAACCAGAAGGTGGTCGAGGAGGCACCCGCGCCCGGTCTGCCCGACCGGATCCGCCGGCGGCTCCTGGAGTCGGCCCGCACGTTGTGCTCCTCGGTCGGCTACCGCTCGGCCGGCACGGTGGAGTTCGTGTACGACGCCGAACGGGAGGAGGCCTACTTCCTGGAGGTCAACACCCGCCTGCAGGTGGAGCATCCGGTGACCGAGGAGACCCACGGCGTCGACCTGGTGGAGTGGATGCTGCGCCTCGCCCAGGGCGACAGCGCGGTGGTGGCCGACCCCGGCACGCCGACCGGACACGCCGTAGAGGCCCGCGTCTACGCCGAGGATCCCGGTCGCGGCCACCGGCCCAGCGCCGGAGTGCTGACCCAGGTCGTCCTGCCCGCGGACCTGCCCGGGCTGCGGGTGGACACCTGGGTGGAGACCGGCACCGAGGTCTCCACCTCCTACGACCCGATGCTGGCCAAGGTGATCGCACACGGCAGGGACAGGTCCGAGGCGCTGGACCGGCTCGCCGGGGCACTGGCGGTGACCCGGATCGACGGGGTCGAGACCAACCTCGGCCAGTTGCGTGCCGCGCTGGCCCACCCGGACGTGCGGGCCGCCGCGCACTCCACCGCGACGCTGGCGGAGGTCACCGACCCCACTCCCCGGATCGAGGTCGTCACACCGGGCACCCTCACCACCGTCCAGGACTGGCCGGGGCGCACCGGGCTGTGGCACGTCGGTGTGCCGCCCTGCGGGCCGATGGACGACCTGTCCTTCCGGCTGGGCAACACCGCGCTCGGCAACCCCGAGGGCACGCCGGGCCTGGAGTGCACCCTGCGGGGCCCGGCGCTCCGGTTCAGCCACCCGACCACCGTGTGCGTGACCGGCGCCCCGGCCGACTGCGCGGTGGACGGTGAGCCGGTCGCGCAGTGGGAACCGTTCACGGTGCCGGCGGGCGGCACGCTGGAGGTCGGCGCGCCCACCGAGCACGGCCTGCGCACCTGCGTCCTGTTCGCCGGCGGCCTGGACGTTCCGGAGTACCTGGGCAGCGCGGCCACCTTCACCCTCGGCCGGTTCGGCGGGCACGGCGGGCGGGCGCTGCGCACCGGCGACGTGCTGCGGGCGCGGCCGGCGCCGGATGCGGTGCCCGAGCCGGTGCCCCGGGAGGCACGTCCGGTGATCGGCGCGCGGTGGCGGATCGGGGTGGTCGAGGGCCCGCACGCCGCGCCGGAGTTCTTCACCGAGCAGGACATCCACGACTTCTACGCGGCGCGCTGGAAGGTCCACTTCAACTCGGCGCGCACCGGGGTCCGGCTGATCGGCCCGAAGCCGCGCTGGGCCCGCACGGACGGCGGCGAGGCGGGACTCCACCCGTCCAACATCCACGACACCCCCTACTCGGTCGGCGCGGTCGACTACACCGGTGACATGCCGGTGCTCCTGGGTCCTGACGGCCCGTCGCTCGGCGGTTTCGTCTGCCCCGCCACGGTGGTGACCGGACACCGCTGGATGCTGGGCCAGTTGCGGCCGGGCGACACCGTGCGGTTCGTGCCCGTCGCCGACGGCGACGCCGCCGAGGCCCGCCGCTCCCCCGCCGCACCGGCCACCGCCACGCGGTCCGCGATCGCCGACGGAGGTGTCCTGGGGCGGCTGGCGGGCGACGACTCCCGACCGGAGACCCTGTACCGCAGAGGCGGCGACGACAACATCCTGGTCGAGTACGGCCCGATGCGGCTCGACCTCGCCCTGCGCATGCGGGTCCACGCCCTGTCGCAGCACCTGGCCGAACGCGGTCTGCCCGGCGTCGTCGACCTCACCCCCGGCATCCGCTCCCTCCAGGTCCACACCGATCCCGACGTCCTGCCGCAGCGTGAACTGCTGGACGTCCTGCACGAGGCGGAGCATCTGCTGCCGCCCACCGAGGAACTGGTGGTGCCGAGCAGGACCGTGCACCTGCCGCTGTCCTGGGACGATCCGGCGACCCGCGAGGCGATCCGCCGGTACATGGCGGGGGTGCGGGACGACGCGCCGTGGTGCCCGTGGAACATCGAGTTCATCCGGCGGATCAACGGCCTCGACTCGGTCGACGACGTCGCCCGGACGGTGTTCGACGCCGAGTACCTGGTGCTGGGGCTGGGCGACGTCTACCTGGGCGCGCCGGTGGCCACCCCGCTCGATCCGCGCCACCGGCTGGTGACCACCAAGTACAACCCGGCCCGTACCTGGACGGCCGAGAACTCGGTGGGCATCGGCGGCGCGTACCTGTGCGTCTACGGCATGGAGGGCCCGGGCGGCTACCAGTTCGTGGGCCGGACCGTGCAGGTGTGGTCCGGCGCCCGGCAGCGCGGTCCCTTCACGCCCGGCTCCCCCTGGCTGCTGCGGTTCTTCGACCGGATCAGGTGGTACCCGGTCGAGGCGGACGAACTGCTGGACATGCGGGCCGACATGGCCGCCGGGCGGCTCGAACTCAAGACGGAGGAGGGGCGGTTCTCGCTCGCCGAGCACCACCGCTTCCTGGCGGAGAACGCCGGCTCGATCGCGGACTTCCAGGCCCGGCAGGCCACGGCGTTCGCCGCCGAGCGCGCGGCGTGGGAGGCGAGCGGCGAGTTCGACCGCGACGAGCAGGCCGCCGGCCCGCCCGCGGTGGCCGCGCCCGAGGTGACGGTTCCGCTCGGCGGGCACGCGGTGACGGCGGAGTTCACCGCGTGCGTGTGGCAGGTGTCGGTGCGGCCGGGTGAACGGGTGCGGGCCGGACAGCGGTTGCTGTCACTGGAGGCGATGAAGATGGAATCACCGGCGACGGCGCCCGCGGACGGTGTGGTGGCGGAGATACTGGTGCGGCCCGGGGACCAGATCGACGCCGGAACGGTCCTGGTCACCCTGGCCCCTGCGGAGGTGGCGGCATGACGGCCCAGCAGCGCGTGCGGGACGCGTACGCGAGGATCGCCGAGGTCGACAGGCCCGAGGTCTGGATCACCCTGCGTCCGCGGGCGGAGGTCGAGGCGGAGGCCGGGGAGGTCGACGCGCGAGCGGCCCGCGGCGAGCGGCTGCCGCTGGCCGGCACCGTGCTGGCGGTGAAGGGCAACATCGACGTGGCGGGCCTGCCCACCACGGCCGGCTGTCCCTCCTACGCGTACCGGCCGAGCCAGGACGCCCCCGCGGTGGCGAGGCTGCGCGCCGCCGGGGCGGTGGTGATCGGCACCACGAACCTCGACCAGTTCGCGACCGGCCTGGTCGGCACCCGCAGTCCCTACGGGGTGGTCCGCAACGCGCTGGACCCCGCACTGGTCAGCGGTGGTTCGAGCTCGGGTTCCGCCGTCGCCGTGGCGCTGGGCATCGCCGATCTGGCGCTCGGCACGGACACCGCGGGATCCGGCCGGGTCCCCGCGGCCTTCAACGCGGTCACCGGCGTCAAGCCGACCCGCGGTCTGGTCCCGACGACGGGGGTGGTGCCGGCCTGCGCGAGCATCGACTGCGTCACCGTCTTCGCCCGTTCGCTGCCGTCGGCCCGGCAGGCCATGGCACTGATGGCGACGCCGGCCGGGCGAGCGGCGCCCGCCATGCCGCCGCGTCCGCCGGGGCCCTGGCGGGTCGCGGTCGCCCCGGCCGACCGGCTCGGTGAGCTGGCCCCCGGCTGGGCGGCGGCCTACGAGTCGACCGCGCGGCGCCTGGCGGCGGCCGGCGCCGAGATGCTGACGGTCGACCCGGCACCGTTCCTGGCCGCCGGGGCGCTGCTGTACGACGGTGCGTTCGTCGCCGAGCGCTACACCGCTGTGGGGTCGTTCATCGACGGCGATCCGGCCGCGCCCGACCTCGATCCGGTGGTGGCCGGGATCATCCGCGCGTCCCGCGGCATCCCGGCGCACCGGCTCTTCGCTGACCTGGCCCGTCTGGAGGAGCTGCGCGCCCGGGCGCTCGCCGAACTCGGGGACGCCGACGCGCTGTTGCTGCCCACGGTGCCCCACCATCCGAGCATCGAGGCGGTGAGGGCCGACCCGTTGGGCGTCAACGCCTCGCTCGGGAGGTTCACCAACTCCACCAACCTGCTGGACATGTGCGCGGTGGCCGTCCCCGCGGGCGAGGTCGACGGGCTGCCGTTCGGCGTGATGCTCGTCGGCCGTGCCTTCGCCGACGACCAGGTCGCGGACATCGCCGCGCTGCTGGAGCGACCGGTCAAACTGGCCGTCGTCGGAGCGCATCTGTCCGGGCAACCACTCAACCACCAACTGCTCGACGAGGGCGGGCGGTTGCTCGGCACGACCAGCACGGCGCCGGTCTACCGGCTGCACGCCCTGCGC
This sequence comes from uncultured Actinomycetota bacterium, assembly GCA_963737305.1. Classification (GTDB taxonomy): domain Bacteria; phylum Actinomycetota; class Actinomycetes; order Streptomycetales; family Streptomycetaceae; genus Streptantibioticus_C. The sequence goes on from CAVTRX010000001.1 coordinate 969,091, forward strand.
ACCTCGCCGGCCAGGCCAGGACTGGTCCGCGTCCCGACCGGCGGGGCGGCGGTGGAGGCGGAGGTGTGGGAGCTGCCGGTGAGCGGTCTGGGCAGGCTGCTGGCCGCGCTCCCCGCACCGATGGCTCTGGGCCAGGTCGAGTTGGCGGACGGGACGCGGGTCACCGGGTTCCTGTGCGAGCCGGCGGCGCTGGAGGGGGCGCAGGACATCACCGGCCGCGGCGGGTGGCGGGCCCATCTGACGGCCGACCGGCGGTCCGGGGGTTGACCGGCGGACAGAAGTGCCGACCGGCGGCCGTCACCCCCCGACTTTTTGGTGATTGCTTGACTAGGGCATGATCTCCGGCATGCTTTTCACATGGCCTGACATACGTCGGGTGGGTCTTGCCGTTGTCGCCACCGCCGTCGCCGCCGTCCTCTACTACGGAGGCATCGGGGGAACCCTCGCCCCGTTCATCGTCTCCGCCCTGGCGCTCGCCTTGCTGGCCAGCCTCGTCGGGCACAGTGTGGAGGCGCTCGGCACCCGGTTGGGGGCGGGCGCCACCGGCGTGCTGCAGAGCGCCCTGGGCAATCTGCCGGAACTGTTCGTCGTGCTGTTCGCCCTCAAGAGCAAGCTGTACGAGGTGGCCACCGCGACGATCGTCGGTTCCATCCTCGCCAACCTGCTCCTCGTGCTGGGACTGGCGTTCCTGGCCGGCGGGATCAAGAACGGAACGCAGCGGTTCGAGGCGGGCGCGGCCCGCACCATCTCGATGCTGCTCGTGCTGTCCGTCGCCGCCCTGGTGGTCCCGGCGCTCACCAGCGCCCTGCACACCCCGGCCGCCGGGCACGAGCGCGGGCTGTCGATCGCGGTCTCGGTGCTGCTGCTCGGGCTGTTCGCCGCCTCGCTGCCCGCGTCGCTGAAGCGTACGGAGTCCGAGCCCGAGCCGGCCGGGGAAGCGCCGGAGGCCGCGGCTGCCGAGGCGCACCACGGCGGGCCCGGCTGGCCGTTGTGGCTGGCGATCACGGTGCTGGCCCTGGCCGGCGTCGGCGCGGCCTTCGTCTCCGACTGGTTCGTCGCGGGGCTGACCCCGGCGATGGACTCGCTCGGGATCTCGCAGGCGTTCGCCGGTCTGGTGATCGTGGCCATCGCGGGCAACGCGGTGGAGAACGTCGTCGGCATCCAGCTCGCCTACCGCAACCAGAGCGACTACGCGCTGTCCGTCATCTTGCAGAGCCCGCTCCAGATCACCCTGGTCGTGGCGCCCGCCCTGGTGCTGCTGTCGCCGCTGGTCGGCGCCTCCTTCACCCTCGTCCTGCCACCGTTGCTGATCATCTCGCTGGTGCTGGCCGTCGCGGTGGCCGTCATCGTCGTCCTGGACGGGGAGTCCAACTGGCTGGAGGGCACCGCGCTGATCGTGCTGTACGCGATCATCGCCGGGGCATTCTGGTGGGGCTGACCGAAAGGCTCCCCCCTCCGGAATCCGCCGTCCCACTTCCGTCAGGCTCCCTCTGACGGGCCTTCAAGTAGGCTCTGCGCGCCCGTGGCCGCCCAGGTCGCCGCGACGGGCATCGCACTGTCGAACCCGGCGGCGGACCGCCACAGGAGGTAGAGCGTGACATCCTCGAGCTCTGACGAGTACGACGTCATCGTGGTGGGCGGTGGCCCCGGCGGCAGCACCACGGCCACCTTGACGGCGAAGGCCGGGCACCGGGTGCTGTTGCTGGAGAAGGAGACCTTCCCGAGGTACCAGATCGGCGAGTCCCTGCTGCCCAGCACGATCCACGGCGTGTGCCGGCTGCTCGGGGTCACGACGGAGATCACCCAGGCGGGCTTCATGCCCAAACACGGTGGCGCGTTCCGCTGGGGGACCAACCCCGAACCGTGGAACTTCCTGTTCGCCTACTCACCGCTGCTGCACGAGGGCAACTCGGCGGCCTACCAGGTCGAGCGGATGAAGTTCGACGAGATCCTGCTGCGCAACGCCGCCCGGCAGGGTGTCGAGGTGCGGGAGAACACCTCGGTCGGCGGGGTCGTCGAGGAGGACGGCCGGGTGGTCGGGGTCGACTACACCGGACCCGACGGAGTGGCCCGGCAGGCGAGGGCACGCTATGTCGTGGACGCCTCGGGCAACCGCAGTTCGCTCTACCGCTCGGTGGGCGAGCGCCGCTACTCGGCGTTCTTCCAGAACCTGGCGCTCTTCGGCTACTTCACCGGCGGCAAGCGGATGCCGGGCGACCAGAGCGGCAACATCCTGTGCGCCGCCTTCGACGAGGGCTGGTTCTGGTACATACCGCTGTCCGACACGATGACGAGCGTCGGCGCGGTGGTCAGGCGTGAGTACGCGGACATGCTCCAGGGCGACCCGGAGGCGGCGTTCCGCGGGTTCATCGCGAGCTGCCCGATGATCGCGGACTTCCTCAGCGACGCCGAACGCGTCACCGAGGGCGTCTACGGGCAACTGCGGGTCCGCAAGGACTACTCGTACTCGATGGACTCCTTCTGGAAGCCGGGCCTGGTGCTGGTCGGGGACGCCGCCTGCTTCATCGACCCGGTCTTCTCCACCGGTGTCCACCTGGCGACCTACTCGGGACTGCTCGCCGCGCGGTCGATCAACAGCTGCCTGGCAGGTGAGCTGGAGGAGTCGCGCAGCTTCGCGGAGTTCGACGGCCGCTACCGCCGCGAGTACGGGATGTTCTACGAGTTCCTGGCCGCCTTCTACGACATGCAGGCCGGCGAGGACTCCTACTTCTGGAAGGCGAAGAAGGTGTCCGGCATGGACGGCACCGAACTGGAGGCCTTCGCCTCGCTGGTGGGCGGCACGACGGCGGAGGCCGAGCTGATGCTGTCCAAGGCGTCCCAGGAACTCACCGACGCGCTGGCCCCGGCCGGGCCCGGCGAGACCAAGACCCCGAGGGAGCGGGGGGCCGCGGTGTTCAACACCTCGGTGATGACCGGCGCCCGGCAGGAGATGCGGGAGTTGACGGCCGCCCTGCGCGGCGACACCGAGGCGCAGCAGCCGATGACGGCCGGCGGTCTGGTCCCCTCCGAGGACCAGTTGCGCTGGCGCGAGTCCGCCACCTCGTCCGCCGACGGGAGCTGAGCGGTGACCACCCAGTGGTTCACCGGCACGCCGGGGGCCGCGCCCGACGCCCTTCGGCTGTTCTGCTTCCCGCACGCGGGGGGCGCCACCTCGTTCTTCCGCGGGTGGCGCAAGCTGCTGCTGCCGGACATCGACGTCTGCCCCATCCGGCTGCCGGGCCGCGAGACCCGGGCCGACGAGGCGCCGTACACCCGGATGGACACGCTGGTCGCCGACGTGGTGGAAGGCCTGCTGGAGCACACCGGGCGGCCGTACGCCCTGTTCGGCCACAGCCTGGGCACGCTGATGGCCTACGAGGTGGCCTGCGGGCTGGCGAAGGCCGGGGCACCCGATCCGGCCGCCCTGGTCGTCGCCGCCTTCCGGGCACCGCATTCCGCCCGGCGGCCACGCCGGATAGCCGCGCTGCCCGACGACGAGTTCGTCGAGGCACTGGCGGGTTTCGGTGGAATTCCTCCGAAGCTGCTCGGCCGCAAGGAGACGTACAAGTTCTTCGTCCCCGTGCTGCGGTCGGATTTCTCGGTCGCCGAGAGTTATCCGGTGCGGACCTCGGTCACCGGATTGACGTGTCCTGTGCTCGCAGTAGGCGGCGACGACGACTCGCTGGCGAGTCGGGATGAAATAGCACAGTGGCGGGACGCGGCCGGCGGTGATTTCGGGTTCCGGATGTTCGCCGGTGGCCATTTCTTCGTCCAGGACCCGCCGGAGGAACTGGTGACCCTGGTCCGCGATCACCTGGTCCCCCAGTGATCCCGATGTTTGGAGAGGGCTCGCGCACCACGCGTTGACCCTTCTTTTACCGGCCGTTCGACGAGGGGCCGTGCCTTCCCAACTCCCTTGGTAGGCACGGCCCTTCGCCATGCCACGGCAATGGTCTGGACATGGCGTCGACAGATTGTGCAATTGGCCGTGGTGTCCCGTTTGTGTTCATCCTTATCTGCCGTTTGTATCGCCGTGCGGGACTTTGGGTAATTTGAGGGACTAAATAAGCGAAATGAAGTTGAAAACAAAATCGATCCAAGACCGTGAACGGTCCTCATTTCGACCGTTGACACTTCCCATGGGATGTAGCTAACCTCTCCGCCATGCGCATTGGATTCGGCCTACCGGTGGCAGGTGCATGGGCGCGTTCAGACGCTCTCGTCGATTTCGCGAGCCGTGCCGAGAAACTCGGCTATGACTCGCTTTGGACTTTTCAGCGGCTACTCGCCGCGCCTGACGAGATGGAAATCGTCAATCGCAGCGTCCTGGACCCGCTGATCTCACTCGCTTTCGCCGCCGCCAACACCTCGCGAATTCGCCTCGGGCTCGGCGTCGTGCACTTCCCGTTCCTGCCCCCGGTGCTGCTGGCCAAGCAGACCTCCTCGCTCGACGTGCTCTCCGGCGGCCGGGTCGACATCGGTCTGGGGCTGGGCTGGTCGGCGCTGGAGTTCAGCGTCATGGGAGCGGACAAGTCCCGCCGGGGCCCGCGGTCCGAGGAGTACGTCCGCGCGCTGCGTGCGCTGTTCGCCGACGGGACCACGGAGTTCACCGGCGACCACTACAAGATCCCGCCCGCCAGCATGGAGCCCAAGCCCGTGCAGCGCCCGTCGCTGCCGATCCTGCTCGCCGGAAGCGGCACCGGGACCATGGAGCGCGCCGGCCGGATCGCGGAGGGCTGGATCAGCAGCACCGGGCACCCGGAGCTGCACATGATCGGCGAGTACGCCGCCACCGTCCGCAACGCGGCCGAGAAGGCCGGCCGCGACCCCGCCTCGATGCGCATCGTCTGCCGCGGTGTCGTCAGCACCGCCACCACGACCGGCGGCGAGCGCGCCCGGCTGACCGGCACGTACGAGCAGATCCGCGAGGACACCCGGTGGCTCGCCGAGCAGGGTGTCACCGAGCTGTTCTACGACCTCAACTGGGATCCGCTGATCGGCCACCCCGAGGCCGACCCGAAGGCCGCCGTGAAGCGGGCGGAGGAAATCCTCGACGCCCTCGCGCCGTCCGGCGACGACGCGGCCTGACATGACCGACACCGACCCGCTGTTCGGAGGGTGGCCATCATGACCGTCCAGGACTCTGTCACCCGCACCGGGAACATCTGGCTCGACGGCGGGTACCAACCGCTGACCGAGGAGGTGACCAGCTACGACCTGAAGGTCACCGGCAAGCTGCCGGCGGACCTCAACGGCCGGCTGGTCTACATCGGCCCCAACCCGGCGGTCGTCCCGGACGACCCGGCGACCTACCAGTGGTACGACTGGTTCACCAACACCGGCATGGTGCACGGAGTGCGGCTGCGCGAAGGCCGTGCCGAGTGGTACCGCAACCGGTTCACCCGCAGCGGCCGGGTCACCGACTCGCGCGGCTGGGAGCCGACGCCCGGCCCCCGCCACGGCTCCGGTGACAACACCTCAAGCACCAACGTCATCAGCCTCAACGGCAAGACGTTCAGCCTCTGCGAGGCCGGCGCGCTGCCGTTCCTGCTGAGCTACGAGTTGGAGACCCAGTCCAGGTCGGACTTCGGCGGCACCTTGCAAGGCGGCTTCACCTCGCACCCGACGGCCGACCCGGTGACCGGCGAGCTGCACGCGATCTCCTACTTCTGGCGCTGGGACCACGTGCGCTACATGGTGGTCGGCACCGACGGCCAGGTCCGCCGCACGGTGGACATCCCGACCCGGCACGGTCCGATGGTCCACTCGCTCGGACTGACGCCGAACTACGTCGTCGTGATGGACCTGCCGGTGACCTTCATCAAGGAACTGGCCCTGCGGCGGCCCACCTATCCGTACGCCTGGAACCCCAAGCACCCGGCGCGGGTCGGCCTGATGCCCCGGGACGGCGACGCGGACTCGATCACCTGGTTCGAGGTCGGCGACTGCTGGGTCTTCCACCCGGTCAACGCCTACGAACTGCCCGACGGCCGCGTCGTGATGGACGTGGTGCGCTACGAGCACCTGTTCCGGCTGGACCCGGTGGACCCGTTCGACACCTCGGTGCCGACGCTGGACCGCTGGACGATCGACCCGGCGACCGGGCGGCTCACCGAGGAGCGGCTCGACGACCGCAGCCAGGAGTTCCCGCGCACCGACCAGCGACTGGTGGGCCGGCCCTACCGGTACGCCTACGTCGACGCGCTGGCCGGCTCGCAGTTCGGCGGCCTGTACAAGCACGACCTGGTCAAGGACACCTCGGAGTTCGTCGACTTCGGCCGCGGCCGTGCCACCACCGAGGTGCAGTTCGTGCCGCGTACCGCGGACTCCGCGGAGGACGACGGCTGGCTGCTGTCCTACGTCTACGACGCGGCCACCGACCGCAGCGAGGTCGTGGTCCTGCACGCGCAGGACCTGTCGGCCGGGCCGGTCGCCACGATCCACCTGCCGCAGCGGGTCCAGTGGGGCTTCCACAGCAACTGGCTCCCCGACAGCTGACCCCTCGGGGCCGAAGGAGAGACATGCCAGGTAAGGGATGCGCCCTGGTGACGGGGGCGTCGCGGGGGATCGGCCGGAGCGTCGCGCTTCGCCTCGCGAGGGACGGATACGACATCGCCGGGTGCTACTTCTCCGGCACCGAGCAGGCGGAGAAGACCGCGGCCGAGATCGCCGAGATCGGTGTGACCTGCCGTCTGACCCAGTGCGACGTGCGGGACGTCGAGGCGGTCGACGAGATGGTCCGCTCGGTGGAGCGCGAGGTCGGCCCCGTGCAGGTGCTGGTCAACAGCGCGGGCATCGTGCGGGACAGCCCGATGGTGATGATGCGGCCGGAGGACTGGAACGCCGTCCTCGACACCAATCTGACCGGCACCTGGAACGTCTGCCACTCGGTGGTCTTCCGCTTCGCCAAGCGACGCTCGGGCGTCGTGGTCAACCTCTCCTCCGTCGTCGGGGTCCAGGGCAACGCGGGACAGTCCAACTACGCCGCGGCCAAGGCCGGGATCATCGGCATGAGCAAGTCGCTGGCCAAGGAAGTCGCCGCCTACGGCATCCGTGTCAACGTTGTCGCGCCCGGCTTCATCGAGACCGACATGACCAGCGGCCTCGACGAGAAGATCCGCAGCCGGGCGATGGACGGCATCCCGATGCGCCGCTTCGGCACCGCAGAGGAAGTCGCCGACATGGTCACCTTCCTCGCCTCCGAGCGCGCCGCCTACGTCACCGGACAGGTCTTCCAGGTCGACGGGGGAATCTCGCTGTGACCGACCAGACATCGCCAAGCCAACCGCCAACGAGGGGAACACCATGACGACCAGCGCGTACGCCACGCACATCGACGAGCTCCGCGACATCGTCGCCGACGTGCTCGAGTTCGAGCCGAACGAGATCTCGGAGACCGGCCACTTCGTCGAGGACTACGACGCGGACTCGCTGGGCGCCATCGAGATCCTGACCAGGATCGAGAAGAAGTACCAGGTCGAGATCCCGCAGAGCGCGCTGAACGACATGCACGACCTGAAGGCCGTCTACCGGATCGTCGCGCAGTACGCCAACTGGCAGGAGTGACGGATGAATCGCGTCGTCGTCACCGGCCTGGGGCCCGTGTCGAGCATCGGCATCGGCATCCGGGACTTCGGTGCGGCGCTGCGCCGCGGGACGTCGGGAATCTCGCCGATCGAGAGCTTCGACACGACGGGATTCCCCAACGTCCACGCCGGTGAGGTCAGGGGCTTCCGCCCGCACGACCACTTGCGCCGTATCGATCCCGGCGGCTGGGGACGGGCCGGGCAGTACGCCGCCGCCGCGGCCCGGCTGGCGGTCGCCGACGGCGGCCTCGACCTCGACCGGGTGGCACCCGACCGGGTCGGCACAGTCGTCGGCACGGCCAGCGGCGAGGCACAGGTCCTCGAAGAGCTGGTGGCACAGGAGGTGGCCGCCGACCTGTCGGCCATGTCACCCGAGCTGATCCGCCAGGTCCCCACCGGCAGGCTGGCCCACGCGGTCAGCGAGGAGTTGGGCATCGAGGGCGAGTCGCTGACCGTCGGCACGGCGTGCTCGGCCAGCAACTACTCCATCGGTTACGCCTACGACCTGCTGGCCGAGGGCGCGGCGGACGTGATGCTGGCCGGTGGCGCCGACGCCGTCTGCCGCTGGGCGCTCGCCGGCTTCCAGCGGCTGGGAGCGCTCGCCGAGACCGCCTGCGCGCCCTTCGACCGCGACCGGCAGGGACTGCTCGTCGGCGAGGGCGGGGCGATGGTCATGCTGGAGACCCTCGACCACGCCCTGGCACGCGGCGCCCGGCCGTACGCCGAAGTGCTCGGCTACGGGCTCAACTGCGACGCCGACCACGTCGTGGCGCCGAACGCCGAGCAGATCGCGGTGTGCCTGCGGCTGTCCCTGCGCAACGCGGGCATCAAGGCGGACGACGTGGACTACATCTGCGCCCACGGCACCGGCACGCCCGCCAACGACACCGCGGAGGGGCTCGCCACGCGCGAGGTCTTCGGCGAGCGCCCGCCGCCGATCAGTTCGGTCAAGTCCATGCTCGGCCACGCGATGGGCGCGGCCAGCGGGTTCGGCGCGATGGCCTGCGCGCTGGCCATCACCGAGGGCTTCCTGCCGCCCACCATCAACTCCACGACGCTCGACCCGGCGCTGGCCGGGCTGGACATCGTGCCGAACCAATCGAGGCCGGCGAAGGTCCGGGTGGCGCAGAACAACGGCTTCGCCTTCGGCGGCAACAACGCGATCGTGGTCTTCGGGGAGATGACATGAGGATCGCCGTGACCGGTGCCGGGGTGCTGTGCCCCGACGCCGCCCTGTCCGGTGCCGACCCGGAAATGCGCGACGCGGCGCGGGAGGTCTACGAGCAGCCGCTGCCCTCTCCCGCCGGACACGCGATCGCCGACTTCGACATCAGGCGGCTGCTGGGCCGCAAGGGCACCGGCTTCCTCAACCGGGCCGCCGGGCTGACGCTCGTCGCCGGCGGCCGGGCGATCCAGGACGCCGGGCTGACGATCGACGACGGCAACCGCGCACGGGTCGGGATGGTGCTGGGCACCACGTTGGGCAGCTTCAAGTCGACCGCGGACTACACCCGCGAGACGCTGGTCAACCCCCGGCCCTACCTGGTCAATCCCGGTCTGTTTCCCAACGCCGTGCTCAACGGCGCGGCGAGCCAGGCGGCGATCAGATACGGCCTCAAGGGTGTCAACGCGACCCTGGCGGGCGGCCGGATCGGCTTTCTGAGCGCCCTGCTGTACGCGACCCGCGCGCTGCGGCACGGACACGCGGACGCCGTACTGACCGGCGCCGTCGAGGAGTTCACCCCAGACATCGCCTGGACCACGCATCTGGCGACCGGCGGCAGCGCCGAGGCGGGGGAAGGCGCGGCGATGTTCGTGCTGGAGCCGGCCGACGCCGCCGCGGCCGGCGGCCGGCGGGTGCTGGCCGAGGTGCTCGCGGTCTCCACCGGGTTCAGGCCCGGGATGGCGGAGGGTGATCCGGCGGCCGTCCTCGCGCGGAGTCTGCGCGGGACGCTCGCGCGCGCCGGCCTCTCCCCCGAGGACGTCGCGCTGGTCGGCACGGCGGAGACGGCCGCCGACACCTCGGCGGTGAGCGAGGTCTTCGGCGACCGCGAGGTGGAGCATCTGCGGCTCGTGCCCACCCTGGGCGAATGCGGGGCGGCGGCCGGCGGGCTCCAACTGGCGAAGGCGCTGGCCGGCGGCCACGGCACCGAGCGGATCGTCCTGCTCAGCGGTTGGACACCGGACGGCGCGTTCGGCGCGGCGGCGCTGCGGCTGCCGGCAACGGCCGCGACGGCGACCGGCACCGAGGAAGCGGGTTCCCGTCAGTCGCGCACCGGAGGAGAGGGACAGTGAAGCGCAGGCCCCGGCTCTACTTCTGCATCCGCAGCCCGTACACCTGGCTGTCGCTGCGCCAACTGGCCCTGGTCGTACCGGACATGTACGAGCACATCGACTTCATCCCGTACTGGGAGCCCGACCCGAAGACCTATCAGGGGCTGAAGGACGTGGGCGCGGAGTTCCTCTACGCGCCGATGACCAAGGCCAAGCACCTCTACCTGCTCTACGACACCAAGCGCATCGCGCAGCGGTTCGGCATCTCCATGGTCTGGCCGGTCGACATCGACCCCGAGTGGGACATCCCGCACTTCGCGTGGTGCCGCGCCAACCGGGACGGCCTTGGTCCTGCCTTCCTCGCCGAGGCGATGGCGGCGCGCTGGGAGCGCGGCGAGAACGTGTGCGACCGGGCGGTGATCCGGGATCTGGCCCGCAGGATCGGGGCGGACGAGGACTCTCTCGCCGACGCGACCGACGACCCGGACATCCGTGCGGAGGCCGTCGGGCACCTGGTCAGGGCGTACGAGGACGACGTCTTCGGGATCCCCTACTTCTTCGCCGGCCGGCAGCGGTTCTGGGGCTTCGACCGGCTGGAGGAGTTCCTGAACGCCTTCCTGCCCACGATCGGGCGACCGGCGCCGACGCCCGGCGCCTGGGACCCCGCGGCGACGGCGGCCGATCCGCTGGAGGACGTGCCGGCCGCGGTGGCCGACCGTCCGGGCGGCTACGACACCGATGTGGCGGGCGGCTGCGGTTGAGGTACGTCGCACGGCCGCGCGGGTGAGATCGCCGCAGGCCGGAGCAAGGGCGTTCCGTCGCGGTGGCGGACGCGGAGACAGCAGAAGCGGAAGGGATGCGTCCGATGACTCAGGCAACCGATACGGATGACGCGATTCGCGCGTGGCTGGTCGGCCGGATCGCCGAGTACCTGGACGAGCCCGGTGACGAGATCGACACCTGGGAGAGCCTCGCCGGGTACGGCATCGACTCGATGCACAAGATCCAGCTGGGCCGCGACATCGAGGTGCGCTACGACGTCGAACTGGAGGGCGACGTGCTGCGCGACACCACCACGATCGACGCGATCACCGCCGTCCTGCGCGACGAGTTGACCCGGCGCGACCAGGACTAGTGCGGTTCAGACGCCCGTGACGATGCGGCCGAGGAGCCAGGCTGTGGATGAGTCGATCGCCGTCGTGGGCTGGGCCTGCCGGCTGCCGGGGGCGCCGAGTCCCCAGGCGTACTGGGAACTGCTGCGCGACGGCGTCGACGCGGTGACCGAGGCGCCGCCGGACCGGACGGGCTGGGGTGCCGCACGGCACGGCGGATTCCTCGACCGGGTCGACGAGTTCGACGCGGCGTTCTTCGGGATCTCGCCACGTGAGGCCGTGACGATGGACCCGCAGCAACGGCTGATGTTGGAGCTCGGCTGGGAGGCGCTGGAGGAGGCCGGCATCGTGCCGGCCACCCTGCGCTCCACCGCGACCGGGGTGTTCGTCGGCGTGATGGCCGACGACTACGCGAGGCTGAGCCTGCGCTCCGGCGCGCCGCCGCTCGATGCGCACAGCGCGACGGGCCTGCACCGCACTCTGATCGCCAACCGGCTCTCCTATCTGTTCGGGCTGCACGGTCCGAGCATGACCGTGGACACCGGGCAGTCCTCCTCACTCGTCGCCGTGCACCTGGCCTGCGAGAGCCTGCGCGCCGGCGAGTCGAGCGCGGCGCTGGTCGGCGGTGTGAGCCTGATGCTCGCCGAGGAGTCCGCCGCCGTGACGGCGACCTTGGGCGCGCTGTCACCGGACGGGCGCTGCCGGGTCTTCGACGCCGGGGCGAGCGGCTTCGTACGCGGCGAGGGCGCGGGCCTGCTCGTGCTCAAGCCGCTGGAGCGCGCGCTGGCCGACGGCGACCGCGTGCACTGCGTGATCCGCGGCAGCGCGACCAACCACGACGGCGCGAGCGAGGGCCTGACCGTGCCGAGCCCGCGGGCGCAGGAGGCGGTGCTCCGTCAGGCGTACGCGCGGGCCGCGACCTCGCCCGCCGAGGTGGGCTACGTCGAGTTGCACGGCACCGGCACCAAGGTCGGCGATCCGGTCGAGGCGGCGGCGCTGGGCGCGGTGTTCGGCCGCGGCGGCGGATCGCGGCCACCGCTCGCGGTCGGCTCGGCCAAGACCAACCTGGGGCATCTCGAAGGAGCCGCCGGTATCGCGGGGCTGCTCAAGGCCGCGCTGAGCGTCGAGCACCGCGAGATCGTGCCCAGCCTGCACTTCGAGCACCCGAATCCGCGTATACCCCTGGACGAGCTGGGACTTCGGGTGCCGGGCAAGAGCGAGCCGTGGCCTGACGGACCGGCCGTCGCCGGGGTCAGCTCCTTCGGGATGGGCGGCGCCAACTGCCATGTGGTGCTGGCCGGGACACCGTCGGAGCCGACCGGGCGGGCAGCCACGCCGCTCTGCGGGCCGTCCGGCGCCGACCGGGCTCCGCTGCTGGCGTGGCCACTGTCCGCACGGGGGCCGCAGGCGCTGCGCGGCCAGGCGGAACGGCTGCGGGGCACGGTCCTGCGGCAGCCGGGGGCCACCCTCGCGGATGTGGGTTTCTCGCTGGCCACCACGCGGTCGGCCTTCGAGCACCGTGCCGTGCTGCTGGCCCGGGACGCGGCCGGGTTCAGCGGTGGCGTGACCGCCCTGGTGGACGGCACGCCCGCACCCGGTGTGGTCCAGGGGGTGGCGGGGGCGGTGGGGAAGACGGTGTTCGTCTTCCCCGGCCAGGGATCGCAGTGGCCGGACATGGCGGTCGACCTGCTGGCCGGCGCGCCGGTCTTCGCCGCCGAACTGCGCCGCTGCGACGAAGCGCTCGCCGCCCACGTCGACTGGTCACTGACCGACGTGCTGACCGGGGCCGAGGGCGCGCCGCCGCTGGACCGGGTCGACGTCCTTCAGCCCGCGCTGTTCGCCGTGATGGTCTCGCTGACCGCGCTGTGGCGATCCGTGGGCGTCCGGCCGGACGCGGTGGCCGGCCACTCACAGGGCGAGATCGCGGCGGCCTGCGCGGCGGGCGCGCTCACCCTCGACGACGCGGCCCGGGCGGTCGCGCTGCGCAGTCGCGCCCTGCTGAGGCTGGCCGGCACCGGGGCGATGGCGTCGGTGCCGCTGCCCGTCGCGGAGTGCCTGGAGCGGATGAGCCGTTGGGGCGACCGGCTGGACGTGGCGGCGGTCAACGGCCCGGCGGCCACCGTGGTCTCCGGTGAGCCGCGCGCGGTGGCCGAACTGGTCGCCGCCTGCGAGGCGTCCGGGGTACGGGCCCGGACCATCGCGGTGGACTACGCCTCGCACTCCGCGGCGGTCGACGCCATCCACGACGAACTGATGGAGGCGCTCTCCGGCATCCGCCCGCGCACCGGCGAACTCCCCTTCTACTCCACCGTCACCGGCGGACTTCTCGACACCGCGACCCTGGACGCCGCGTACTGGTGCCGCAATCTGCGCCACACCGTGCGGTTCGAGCAGGCGGTCGAAGCGGCCACCGCCGACGGCCATCGGGTCTTCGTCGAGGTGAGCCCGCACCCGGTGCTGACCGTGCCGCTCCAGGAGACCTTCGCCGCGGCCGACGACCCGCGTCAGGGCGGAGCGTGCTTCGCGGTGGGATCGCTGCGCCGCGACGAGCCGGGCCGGGAGCGGTTCCTGACGTCGCTGGCCGAGTTGTACGTGCGGGGTGTCGAGGTCGACTGGCCGGCGGTCCTCGCGGGTTCCGGCGCCCGGCGGGTCGCGCTGCCGACGTACGCGTTCCAGCGCCGCCGCTACTTCCTCGACGTCCCGGCGAGCACCGGCCCGACCGGTTCGGCCCTCCCCGGATCCGTCACGCCGGATCCCCCGCGCTCCCCCGCCGAACACGTCGAATCCGCCGATCCGGTCGAGCCCGCCCAACAAGCCGGACCGGCCCTGGCCGAGCGGCTGGCCGGGCTGCCCGGGGCGGAGCGGTACCCGGCGGCGCTCGATGTGGTGCTCGCCCATGCCGCGGTGGTGGCAGGTCACGGTGATCCGACGGGGATCGAGCCGGGTCTGACGTTCAAGGATCTGGGGTTCGGCTCGGTGACCGCCGCGGAGTTGGCCACCCGGCTCGCCGCCGCCACCGGGCTGCGGCTGTCCTCCACGGTGGCGTTCGACCACCCCACGCCCGCCGACCTCGCGGACCACCTGCGGGAGATGCTGCTCGGCGGGCAGGAGGCGGATCGGCCGTCCTCGGCCGCCGTGCCCCCACGGGTCCCGGAGCGGCCCGAGGAGGACCCGATCGCGGTGGTCGCGATGGCCTGCCGCTACCCCGGCGGCGTCACCTCCCCTGAGGAGTTGTGGCGGCTGGTCGAGCGGGAGACCGACGCCGTCGGCGACTTCCCCACCGACCGGGGCTGGGACCTGGCCGGCATCTACGACCCGCGACCCGGGCTTCCCGGCCGGTCCTACGTCCGCGAGGGCGGGTTCGTCGACTCCGCCACCGGATTCGACGCGGCGTTCTTCGGGATCTCACCGCGTGAGGCGCTGGCGATGGACCCGCAGCAACGGGTCCTGCTGGAACTCGCCTGGGAGGCGTTCGAGCGGGCGGGCGTCGACTCGGCCGCGCTGCGTGGCAGCGACACCGCGGTCTACGCGGGCGTCTCGGGCCAGGACTACGGTTCGCTGCTCACCGCGGGCGGCGCCGAGGGACATCTGCTGACCGGGGGCGCCGCGAGTGTGGTGTCGGGCCGCATCTCCTACACCTTCGGGCTGGAGGGCCCGGCGATGACGGTGGACACCGCGTGCTCCGCGTCGCTGGTCGCCATGCATCTGGCCTGCCAGGCACTGCGCCACGGCGAGTGCTCGCTCGCGCTGGCCGGCGGCGTGACGGTGATGGCGACGCCGGCGATGTACCAGGAGTTCTCCCAGCAGAAGGGGCTGGCCGACGACGCGCGGTGCAAGCCGTTCGCCGCGGCGGCGAACGGCACCAACTGGGCGGAAGGCGCCGGCCTGGTGCTGCTGGAGCGGCTGTCGGACGCTCGGCGCGCGGGGCACCCGGTGCTGGCGGTGATCCGGGGCAGCGCGGTCAACCAGGACGGCGCCAGCAACGGGCTGTCGGCACCCAACGGGACGTCGCAGCAGCGGGTGTTGCGTCAGGCGCTGGCCAACGCACGTCTGCGCCCGGACGAGGTGGACGCCGTCGAGGCACACGGCACCGGCACCGCGCTCGGCGACCCGATCGAGGCGCAGGCGCTGCTGGCCGTCTACGGCCGGGACCGGCCCGCCGGGCGGCCGTTGGCACTCGGCTCGCTGAAGTCCAACATCGGTCACACCCAGGCCGCCGCCGGGGTGGCCGGGGTGATCAAGATGGTGATGTCGCTCGGGCGCGGCCTGCTGCCGCGGACGCTGCACGTCGACGCCCCCACCCCGCACGTGGACTGGTCAGGCGCCGCGGTGTCCCTGCTGACCGAGGCCCGTCCCTGGCCGGACGCCGGACGGCCGAGGCGGGCCGGTGTCTCGGCGTTCGGCATCAGCGGCACCAACGCCCACCTCATCCTTGAGCAGTACGAGGAGCCGGAGGTTTCCGAGCGCGGTGAGAGGGCGGCGGAGCCGGGCGGCGGCGACGCGTCCTGGGCGCCGGGCGGCCCGCTGCCATGGGTGCTGTCGGCCCGCGGTGAGGCGGCGTTGCGGGCCCGCGCCGACCGGGTGGCCGCGCATCTCGCGGCCGCGCCCGAAGTGGCCGCGGAGGACGTCGCCGCCACGCTCGCGGCCACCGGTACCGCCTTCCGGCGTCGCGCGGTCGTGCTGGGAGCCGACCGCGACCAGTTGGTGGCGGGGGTGCGATGCCTCGCCTCCGGAGAGGCGGACCCGAGGGTGATCGAGGGCGTGGCGGGTGCCGCCGGGCCGACCGCTCTGGTCTTCTCCGGCGAGGAGTCGGTGCGGCCGGGCATGGGCCGCGAGTTGTACGCGGCCTTCCCGGTCTTCGCCCGCGCGCTCGACCACGCCTGCGCGTGGCTGGAGGAGTCGCTGGACCGTCCGGTACGGCAGGCGCTGCTGGCCGGACCGCCCGTCACCCCCTCTTCCGGCTCCGGTTCGGCGGAGTACGACTGGGTGGGTCGTCCCGAGTACGCCGGCCCGGCGTTGTTCGCGACGCAGGTCGCGCTGGCCCGGCTGGTCGCCTCGCTGGGGCTCGATCACGACTACGTGATGGGCTGCCGTGCCGGTGAGATCGCCGCCGCCCACGTCGCGGGCGCGTTCTCGCTGGAGGACGCCTGCCGGCTGGCGGTGGCACGCGGCCGGTTGTGGCGTGGGTCCACGGTGCCGGAGGCAATGGCCGGCACCGCGGCCGAGGAGTTCCGCGGGGTCGTCGGCCGGCTGCGCCACGCCCCCATGACGGTCCCTCTTCTTTCTGGCGCGACCGGCGAGTCGGTGGACGACGCCTCGATCCGCGAGGCCGGCCACTGGCTGACGCGGGCCGCCTGCCCGCCCCGGATCGAGGAAGGCGTACGGCGGCTGCGCGCTCGCGGTGTCACCGGCTTCGTCGAGCTCGGTCCGGCCGCCGACCTCACTCCGGCGATCCGGGGTGTCCTGGCCGAACCGGAGCACAGCGCCGGTGCGCCGAGGGCGGTGGCCGCGCTGCGCCACGACGACGCGAGCCCCGAACGGCTCCTGACGTCACTGGCCGAGTTCTACGTGCGCGGCGGCTCTCTCGACTGGCGCCGGGTCACCGACGGGTTCCCCGGCCGGCGGATCGCACTGCCCACCTACCCCTTCCAGCGCCGCCGCTTCTGGCCGACCCCGGCGAGCTGACGCAAGCCGCCGGGCCGTCAGCGGATGCCCGGGACCACCTCGCGCAGCGGGTCTCCGGTGTCCATCGGCCCGGGGCCGGCCGTCGGGAGGCGGCGGGCCAGGGCGAGCAGCGGCTGGGTCAGCAAGGTGGTGGCTATCGCCATGAGCACGAGCACGGTGTAGAGCGTGCCGCTCAGCAGACCGGCCTGTAACCCGGCGTTGAGGGCGATGAGTTCCGTCAGGCCACGGGTGCTCAGCAGCGCGCCGACCGTCCAGGAGACCCGGCGGTCCAGGTGGCAGGCGCGGGCCGCCAGCCCCCCGGAGCCGACCTTGACGACGACCGCGAGCACGGTGACCACCGCCAGCACGGCCACCGCGGTGCCGTTCAGGGCGCCGACCGCGACGCTTCGGCCGGAGACCACGAAGAAGAACGGCAGCAGCAACGAGCCGACCCCGTCCAGCGAGCGCACCAGGTCCGGATCGAGGGTGCCGTCCGGCTCGCGTGGTGTCACCACCCCGGCGAGCAGTGCCCCGAAGATCACGTGCAGACCCAGCGCACTGGTCGCCCAGGCGGCGGCGAAGGCGAACCCGGTCAGCACTGCCAACCGGGTTGCCGTGGAGATCGTGGTGGACCGCATGAGCCGGCGCAGCAGCAGCCGCGCCGGCCAGATCATCACCGCGGCGGCCAGGAGGAGCAGGAGCACCCGCACCGGCAGCGACATCCGCGAATGGCCACCGCTCAGTATCGCGCCGACCAGCACGGTCCATCCGAGTACGTCGATCAGTCCGGCCGCCGAGACGGCGATGACCCCGGGCACCGATCCGGCCAGCCCGTTCTCCCGGACCACGACCACCAGGACGGGCACGGCCGTGATGGACAGCGTGACGGCCAGGAAGAGGACCGGGCCCGCCGACAGGTGATGCGGGACGCCCAGCTTCTCCAGTGTGTGGTGGAACATGAACGCCATGGCGGCACCGACCGCCATCGGCACCACGAAGGCGGCACCCGCCACGGTCAACGTGGTGCGGGCTCGCGTGCTCAGGACGCGCAGGTCGAGTTCGTAGCCGACGAAGTACAGGAAGAGCACGAGCGCGACCTGGCTCAGCGCGGTCAGCATCGGCTCGATCGCCGACGGGAAGAGCGTCCTGCCCACGACGGACGGGAGTTGGGAGAGCAGACTGGGTCCGAGCGCGATGCCGGCGATCAACTGGCCGACGATGGACGGCTGTCCGAGTCGCCGGGCCACCCAGCCCGCACCGTGCGCGGTCACCAGGATGATCGCGGTGGCTCCGACGAGATGGGTGACGGTCTCATCTGGACTCACAGGCTCCCCCTCGGAATCGGCGCTCAGTTTAGGGCTGCACCTGACGGATTGTTACTCCTGTGACAGAAGTTGTCTGTCGGAACGTCAGCTGGCGCTCCGTCAGGAGACCTGCGGTGATCACCCGTGAAGAAAAACCGCCCGAACGGGGAACCGTTCTCCGCCGTATGGCGTGATATCGATCGCGGGACAAGATCCCGCGTTCAGGGGGAAACAGGGGGAAAGGAACCACCCGCATGCGTACCACCAGATTTTCCCGTCGCGCGGTGCTCGGCGCCGCGGGCGTCGGCGCGGCGCTCGCCATCGCGGCGGCGGCCACTCTGCCTGCCGCCGCGACGACCAAGCCGGTCGCGTCGGCCAAGGCGGTGGCCACCACCGGTACCACCGTCCGCGCCGGCAGCCCGTTCAGCGCGGTCGACCGCGTGGCCGACTTCTACGGGTCGTACATCGACGCCGTGGACGGCGACACCGGCAACCTCTCCGACCAGCTGCGCTCGCTGTACCTGACGACGGCTCTGCAGACGAAACTGACGGCCTGGGAGGCCGACGAGCACGCCGACGGTGTGCTGCGCGCCCAGAGCATCCCGGTGAGCTGGTCGGTCACCACCGACGGCGCCGGGGCCGGTCACGTCTTCACCGTCGTCCATCTGGTCTGGGGCTACGGCCCCAACCCGGAGAAGTCCACGCTGCGGATCCAGAGCGACACGCAGTCCATGCTCATCTCGGACATCGAACCGGGCTGACGCGTGACCGCCGGGTGAGGCAACACCCGGTAGGCACCCTTGCCCGAGTGGGACAACTCCCGCGGCCGACCACCGGCCGCGCGTTGAGCACTCGGGCAAGGGCCGCCGCGATTCCTATGAGAATCTTGTGCGCCCACCGACCGGACTGCTCAGATGACGGACCGTACGGCGGCGACGGGCGCTGCCGGAATCGGAAGGCGAACTCACCATGATCGGGAAGTCAATCACCGCATTCGCGCTGGCCGGCGCCCTCGCCGGCAGCCTGGCACTGGTCGGCGCCGGGACCGCGTCGGCGTCCCGGCTCGACGCTCGGACCGGCACGGCCGTCCAGCCGCACACCGTGTCGCCCAAGGGCGCCTGGGAGTGCTCCGTCCCGCCGGGGATGACCTGGGACTGGGTCACCTACGACGCCAACTGCGGTGTGGCGGACGGCATCAGCTACGACGTCATCGCCCCGGCCGAGGGCGTCTGGGCGTGCATGGCGCCGGCCGGCTGGAACTGGACCGCCACCGAGGTCAGCACCCTGTGCAGCACCAACCCGGGCTTCCCGACCACCGCGTACCGGCTCACCAAGGCCTGAGCACGTCGGCCGGGGTCACCGTGTCGGCGGACGCGGCGGCCCCGGCACGCAGCCGCGCCGCGGTCAGCGCCACCCGCAGCAGCTGGATGCCGTGGGCGCTGGTCGGATCGAGTCCGGTGAGTTCGCGGATGCGCTGGATCCGGTAGGTGAGGGTCCGGCGGTGGACGTAGAGGGCCTTGGCGGCTCTCTCCCGGTCCAGCCCGCAGTCGTACAGCACCTCAAGGGTGCGCCGCAGGTCCGTCCCCTTGCGCAGCGGGGCCAGCAGGCCGACCAGCCGCTCCAGGATGTCGGGCTGCCGGGCCACGGCCAGTTCGACCAGCAGTTCGTCCGCCCGGTAGGGGCGGGATCGCGAATCCGGCATGGCGGCGACCAGGTTCGTCGTCTGCTGGGCCTCGTGGACGGCTCTCGGCACGGCGCCCAGGGTGGCGCCGTACGCCTCGGCGGTGTGCAGCGGTTTCCCGAGGAACTCCGAGAGCGCCACGGTCAGGTCGGCCGCCGTCTCACGGACCGGGGCGACATCCTCCGTGACGGGAAACAGGAGCAGCAGTCTGCCGGTGAGGGAGTTCTCCCGCCACAGGAGATCGGGCACGGATTCGAGCACACGGCCGACCGTCCCCTGCCGAATTCCGAGGGAAAGCCTTTCGGAGAACGGTGACTGGCACGCGAGTGCAAGATATCCGGTGGGAAGGGTAATTCCGTAGGCGGCGGCTTCGGCTTCGGCCGGCGCCCCTTTCGTCAGGCAGTCGACCAGCGTCTCCCGCGCCTGGACCCGGTCACCCATCCGTATCCGGGCCGCCTTGTAGGCCTCCGCCACGGCCCCCATGACCCGGGGCTGCTCCCTGACTCCCCAGGTGACGAAGGCCATCGGCTCCTCCTTGTCACCCGCTTCCATGGTCGCCAGGCATTCCCGCAGACCGGCCGTGTGCGCCACCGCGAACCCGGTCATGAGGTCATCGAGGGGGAAGGACTCCAGCGCGCGCTGCCGCCCCAGCGCGCGATACGGTTCGAGGTCGCTCTCCCCCAGCGGCTCACCCGCCCCCGCCTGCCTCAGCACAGGGCTCCAGGTGTCCTGGACCTCGTTCAGCAGGGCGGCGTGCCGAGCCGAGGGCAGTACCGCGTAGGCCGGCACCCGCTCGACCATCGCGTCCCGGATGGCCCGGGCGGTGCCGTCTCGGTTGGCCACCAGGCGCGAAATGAAGCCGTTGCCCATGATCGCCTCTCCCGACGCCGTCGGGGTGCGGACCGCCGCGCTCCCCGATGGACCATTCCCGACCCTGCGCAATTCCGGTCGCCCGAGCCGCGCTTATACAGCGGAACCCCTGAGCCGGAATCAAAGAGAGTAAAAAGTTGCGCAACGATACCATCGGGATTCCGGCCCATCAAGACCGTCCCGACATATCATTCTCCGCCACTTCGTGCGGTCAGTTATCCGGTTTACGGCTTTCCTGGGCCCTTCACGATGTGGCCGTTCTTGTCGACGACGACCTTGCTCCAGTACGTGTCCCACTTGTCGCCGACATGGCCGGGGACCTTGCCCTGCGGATAACGCACATAGCCGTGCGGCGGATCCTCGCCGTTGGACACGCACGAGCGGCCGGTGGTGTTGCCCACCGCCTTCACCGGGTACTGCCCTGAGCCGCAGACACTGTCCTGGGTGGAGCATCCGGCCGTCACCGATGCGGCGGCCACGACGGCCAGCACGAGGCCGTACAGCGGCACTCGCGCCGCGTTGGGTCCGAAGGTCGCACCGACGGTGCGCTGGAATCGGCTCTCGTCCCGCATGCTCCGCTGCCTTTCTCCCTGGTACCGCCGGTCTCCGCGCTGTGCGGTGCGGACCACCGGTACGCCTACCCGAACCTCGCCGATCCAGCGGTGAACGCCGCGACGTGGCGGATCCGCGAACGGCCGGCGGCCGCACCCCCGAGGGGATGCGGCCGCCGGATGGAGGGGACGCGGGTCAGACCGCCGGTGCCGGCTCCTCGGCGGCTTCCTCGATGGCGTCTTCGCAGTACCGCTCCGCCTCGGCACTCGGAAGCATCGTCTTCAGTGCCATGACGAAGGCGATCACGGTGATGGCGAGGTTGGTCACGAAGCCCCAGCCCAGTCCGATGTGGCCCAGCCCCCCGTCGAAGCTGCCCAGCCAGCTCTCCAGGGCCAGCAGTCCCAGCCACACCACAACCCAGGCTCCGGACCTCAGGTCCAGCTTGGGCGCGTTCCCCTTGGCCCTGAGCTGGAAGACGACCAGCACGGCCAGACCGATCAGGATGCTCACGAACAGCTTCAGGTTCGTCGCCCAGCCGGCCCAGAAGACGATCAGGTTCGAGGAGTACAGCGCCAGGAAGGGGATCACGTCTCCGCCGGGCAGCTTGAAGGGCCGGACGAAGTCGGGCAGCTGGCGGCGCATCGCGCTCAGCACCAGCGGACCGGCGCCGAAGGAGAGCACCGTGGCGGAGGTGATGAACCCGACCAACTGCTGCCAGCTCGGGAACGGCAGGAAGACGATGAGCCCGATCACGAACGTCACGATGAGGCTGACCATCGGCACGCCGCTGGAGTTGGTGCGGGTCAGCGACTCGGGGGCGTTGCCGTTGCGGCCCATCGCGTAGGAGACCCGCGCGGTGACCGTGGTGTAGATCAGACCGGTGTCCCCGGGGGAGATCACGGCGTCCACGTACAGCATCCAGGCCAGCCAGCCGAGTCCGATCGCCGAGGAGATGGCGGCCAGCGGCCCGAAGTCGTTGGCGAAGGTCAGGCCGATCCAGCCGTGCGAGCCGTCCAGGTCGTGCTTGGGAACCGCGCCGATGAAGGCGACCTCCAGCAGCACGTAGATCAGGCCGGTGATGAGCACCGAGCCGATGATGGCGATGGGGATGTTGCGCTTGGGGTTGCTGGTCTCGCCGGCCAGCTCGATGCCCTGCCGGAAGCCCAGGAAGGAGAAGGTGATGCCGGCGGTGGCGATCGCGCTGAAGATGCCCTTCGCCCCGCCCGGCGCGAAGCCGCCGGTGGCTCCGTACTCGGTCGCGTTGAAGTTGTGTGGGTGGAAGGCGGTGACCATGAAGGCCACCACGACGAGCAGGATGACGAACAGCTTCCAGCCGACCAGCACGTTGTTGACCCGGGCGAACCACCGGACACCGTAGTAGTTGACGACCACGAACAGGGCCATGGCGACCACCGCGACGACATAGCCGATGCCGGTCAGCGTGTGGGTTCCACTACCCGCGTGGTTGGTGGTGAGCGGCGCCCACTTGGTCGCGTACGTCAGGGCGCCCTCCACCTCGATCGGCGCCACGGCCGCGGCGGCGATCCAGGTGATCCACCCGAGGACGTAACTGGCGAAGGAGCCGAAGGACAGATGGGGGAACCTCACGACCCCGCCGGAGACGGGGATCATCGGCCCGAGCTCGGAGAAGCACAGCCCGATCAGCAGGATCATCACCGAGCCGATGAGCCAGGACAGAATCGACGACGGTCCGGCGATCTTCGCCGCGTTGAGCGCGCCGAACAGCCAGCCCGACCCGATGATGGATCCCACCCCGGCGAACAGCAGGCTGACGATTCCCATGTCCCGCTTGAGTTTCGGCCGGTCGGACGGCTTGGGCCGTATCGCCCCTGAGGTATCGCTGGTGACCATGCAGAATGCTCCTCACCGGTTCGACGTCTACGCCGAGGCCGTTACTCAACCAACAGAACTACTAATGTGACTACCATTGAGTCATCCATCGGAAAACCGATGAGATGGATTCGTTGTCACTTTGTGAATCGGCTCTGCGGCAGGCGGACGGTCAAAGGGCACACCGGCATGACCACGGCGCGCGCGGGTAGGAAGCCCGTTGAGTCCAGGTCAGGCGGATGCCAGACGAGGTGGCGGCCGGATCGGCCGAAGTGCCGCGGAGTGCGCCGCCCGGTGAGTCCGAGCCGGCCCGGCGACCGTTCGCCGTTCTCGGAGCCGGCGGACGATTTCCGCCCCGGCACGCACTTCCGCAACAACCCTGACAAGTCGGTTGATCAGGAGGACTTGTTTCCCATCGTCTTCGCGAAGGAATTGAGGTCGCCCTCGAATCCGCGTACGGTCTTGTGGAATTCCCACTCGCCGTCAGGATTGCGGGTGAACTCGGCGACGATCGCGGCCGTGGATCCGGAGACCTCGGACAGGTCGCTCACCGACAGTTCCGTGTACCCCTCGGAGACCCGGACGCCGGTGTTGGCGACCTGGCCGAACGACATCCGCCCGTCGCCCTGCTGGACGACCACCCCGACGATGACGCGGGAGTAGGAGGTCGACAGCCGATCGAGCTCCAGGGTCATGACCTCGTCGTACCCCAGGCCCTGGCCGTTGAGGCTGTCCCGGTTGAGGGTGATGGTGCCGTCGGGCGACCGGCTGTCGAAGTAGACGAGGTACGCGGGTCGTCCGCCGGGGTCGGCGGCGTTGTAGGTCGCGGCGATGATGTCCAGGTCGCTGGCCGGCGCACCCAAGGGGCTGGGGTCCCACTTGAGTTTCACTTCGGCCTTGGTGATCCCCTTGTTGAGACTGCTCATCAGACTTCCCTTCCTCGGAAGCGGACCGGCCGGCCGGCGGGCTGACGGTCGCAACTCGCCGCGGGCGGGCGGCCGGGTCCCTGGCCGGGCCGGAACCACCACCGGCCCCGACTCCACAACTGCCAGGAACCGCACGCTCGTTAAACCATATTGCCGCATGTGACGCCTCATCACGTGGCGGCGCACCCGGCCGGGTCACGGCGGATCGGCCCGGGGACCGGTCCCGCGTCCGGGGGTACCCCGCCCGCCCCCGGTCCACCGGCGAATCCGAATGCCCTCCGCCGGGCTCCGGTAAGGATCGAAGTCGCGGGGCGATCGTTATCCGGAGGCGGTCGTCATCGTGAGATAGGGAAGAAAGGATCCTGCGCGTCGCCGATAACTCATCCGGGCAATTGAGCGCCCGGTCGGCCGACCGACATCGCACCGGCCCACCTGCTGAACGGGTTTACCGCGCTGACCTGCCCGGATGAATCATCGGCACGCACTGATCCCCGTGGCGAACCCGGCACGACGGCTTCCGGGGCACAGCGCCGCCGGCCCGGCGTCGATGGGCCGGGTGGCGGCGGTCGGTGAAATGGAATCAGCCCTCACGACACATACGCGTCAGCCGGTCCGTCCGACGGATTGTGCGGCTTCCTCGGACGTCCGTTGTTCAAGCTGTTCTGCGAGCATGGTCCACGCCGTCGCGCAGCTTCGGGCGAGATTGGCGATGGGCAGCGCCCAATGGTCCGGGATGTTCGGCGCCAGCGTCTCGCAGTTCTCGGGATTGACGGAATAACGCTCCAGCCAGCGCAGGAGGCTCCGGCCCGAATCATTGAACTTCACGGAGGGATCGCCCATCAACTTGGCCAGCAGGGCCTTCCGGTTGATGGGTTCGAGGTGTCCGCCGCGCCTGCGCGGCGGGGTGGACGCCGCGGCGAAGCTCCGGTTGGTGGTGTCGCTGTACCGGGCGGGCACCGGGTCCTTGCCCTCGTCGATGCGGATCCGCACGTCTCGTACCGTGGTGGGCGACAGCCCGGTCGAACGGGCTATTTCCCGCAGGCCGGCGCTGGGGTCCTCCCGGAGCATGGCGGCCGCTTTGCGCCGCATGGCCGCGCTGTTGAGCGGGCGCAGCCGCCCGTCCCGGCCGAGCCGGGCGCTCTGCTCCGCGGGGTCGGACGCCGAACCGACGGTACGGAGCGTGGAGATCGTCTTGTCCGACAGCCCGGTCTGCTCCGCGACGACCCGGTCGGACCAGTGCGGGTGGAAAGCGATGATGCTGACCGCCGCCGCCCTGCGGTCCGACAGGGACAAGGGAAGTCCGTGCGCAATGTTTTCCCGCACGCCGAGGGCGAATGCAGTGCGCTCGTCGCATTCGACCAGACGGGCCTCGATCACGCTCCGGCCGTTTAAGAGAGCCGCGTGGATCCGATGCCTTCCATCAATTACCTGCATTGTCTGCCGCCGTACCGTTATCGGCGGCAGAGTGCTTTCGACACTGGCAAGTACGCGCACGTGCTCCAGGTCCTCACCCGCGAGTCTCGGCGAACCCTCAAGGGTCAGATTTCCTATTTCTATGCTGACGACCGGACAATCCTCGAGTGACGTGATCGGAGTCGATCCTTCGTGGATGTCCGTGGTGGTATCGCGTTCGCTGTCTGGTAGAGGCATTTCACTCAACATAACAACCCCCAACTGCTATGAAGTGAGTACGTACCTGTTTGCACCGGCTACAGCACACTCATTGCAGACTACCTCCCGGGCGAAGGAGGCAAAAGGTGTCCATTCTACGGTCGGCCTGAGTTGGGCCGGTTCGCCCGCCTCGCCCGAGTGGTTTTGGTCGTGTAAGGGTCGATAATTGATCGGCGTTCCCGAGGGCACCGAAACGGAAGACGACATGGCAGTTGTGATGAAGACGTTGTCGCTCTCACAGCCGGCGACACACGGCGCGGGGGCGGTGTCCAACGCCGCGGGGGGCGGCGCCGGTTCGGCTGACGCGAGTGGTGACACCACAACCGGCCGGTGGCCACCCCTGGCGGGGGCGGCCACCGGCCGGTCGGGTTTTTTCGGATCAGCGCGGTTCGAGCTTCCAGATCTGCGGGGCGAGCTTGTTGCAGGTCCACTGCTGGACGTTGGCGCCGGCGGCGGTGGAGCCGCCGGCGACGTCCAGGCACAGACCGCTGTTGGTGTTGCGGAACGTCCAGTAGCCGTCGCCCTGGTTGAGCGCCTGCCAGCGCTGGCCCGCCGTGCCGGCGCAGGCCTCCTGGTCGACGTTGGCACCGGGCTGGGTGCTGCTCGCGGCGACCGAGACGCACAGGCCGGAGTTGCGTCCGGTCAGGGTGAAGTCACCGGAGGCGGTCTTGGTGAACAGGAAGTTCTGCGGGCCGAGTCCGTTGCAGGTCCACTGCTCGATGTTGCCGCCGACCACCCGTGAGTCGCCGGCCACGTCGAGGCAGATACCGCTGATGACGTTGATCGCCCGGTAGGTGTTGCCCGAGGTCAGGCCGAGCCCGGTCGAGTCGCCGGTGCCCTGCGAGGAGCCGGTGGCGTAGTAGGGCTTGCACACCGAGCCGTCGTAGTCGGTGGCGATCTCCAGCAGCCTGCTGCCGTCGGTCGACGGCAGCAGGGCCGAACTGTAGTTGGGGCAGGGGTCGTTGGGCGGTGCCGGGACCGCGACCGGCGCGTTGATCGGGAACCAGTTGCCGCCGCCGTTCTCGGTGTTGACCAGCACGGTCCGGCCGCTGGTGGTGGAGATGGCGCCGTTGGCCTCCCGGAACTGCTGCCCGACCAGTACCAGCCGGCCCGCCGCCGTGCCGTTGGCCAGCCAGGCGACGGTCGGGGCGTGGGTGAAGTACTGCCCGGTCTCGGTGGTGATCCGCGGGCCGATGTCGGTCGGCGGCCCCCAGTCGGCGCCGTCGGCGGAGGTGCGGTAGTGCGCCGCGCAGTCGTACTGGTCACCGGTGCCGCAGACCTCGTAGGTCATGTAGTAGCTGCCGTCGGCCCGCTGCACCACGGTCGCCATGCCGGGGCGCAACCCGACGCTCGTGGGCGCGACGGTGGGGAAGACCTGGCCCCAGGTGCGCCCGTCGGAGGAGAAGCGCTCCTCCAGCGACTGGCTGTGCGCGCCCGGGTTGGTCTCGTCCGAGTAGTGGCAGACCAGGTCGCCCTCGCTGTCGACCGACAGCTCGGGTTCCCACAACCCCCCGGTGTTGGGGGCGGTCTGGCAGGGCGGCAGTTGCGACCAGGTGGTGCCGTGGTCCGGACTGCTCCACATGTCGATCGCCATCCGGCGGTTCGCGCCGTTCTGCCCGACGGACGCCGCCCACAACAGGGTGCCCGCGGGCATCGAGCCGATCTGCTTGGGCAGTTCGAACAACGTGGAGCAGCAGAACCCGGACGCCGTCGCCGGGTCGTGGATGTCGCCGACCTCGGTGAAGGTGGCGCCGTCGTTGGTGCTGCGGTAGATCACCCCGACGCCGCCCGCCGCGTCGAAGTCGACGACGGACGCGACGAGTTGGCCGTTGGCCGAGCCGGAATGGGCGAGCCGGACGACCCGCGGGTACATGCCCGTCCCGTTGCGCAGCAACGAGCCGGTGGCGTCCGGCCGCACGGTGGTGGCCGCACCGGCCGGGGCGCTGTCCGGCCGTGGGCCGGCCGCGTTCGCCGTGGCCCCGGCGAACAGCGTCAGGAGGACGGCGGCCAGGCCGGCCAGCAGTCTTCGGCGGAACGTGCTTTCGTGCATGGGAATTGCCTCCTCGGTGGGGAGAGTCAGCTCATGCGGTTCAGCTGTAGTACGCCTCGAGCTCGCCGATCGACGTGAAGGTGCGGGTGCCGCCCGGGACTCCGGTGACCCGTACCCCGTCGGCAGCGGCGGCCGGGAAGTCGAACTCGTAGGTGTGGTTCGGTCCGGCGGTGGCGTTGTAAGGATAGGCGGGGGTGACGCTCTGACCGCTCACGTCGGTCCAGATTCCGTCGCGCCGGATCTGGACGTGCAGGCCGGAGGCGAACCAGCCGCCGTCGCCGAACATGTTGCCCGTGGTGTACAGGACCCGGTCGACCGTGTACTGCCGAGGCCAGGTGTATCCCCACCAACTGGCGGTCTTGGCCTCGTCGTTCCAGTCGTCGTCGGTCTCGGCGCGGTTGCCGTCGTTGTAGTACCGCACGTTGCCGTAGTGGGTGGCCCGCTCGATGCCCACCGTCCCTGGCTCCCTGGCCAGGTCGCGGGAGGTGCTCGGGGTGTTGGTGGGGGTGCTGGGGACCGCCGGGACGAGGTTCATGTGGCGCAGCGAGTAGGTGTACGCCCAGTTGTCACCGCCGGGCAGTCCCCCGCCGCACGGGCAGACGTTGGACTGCAGCCACACCGACGTGCCGTCCGCGCTGATGTACTTCGAGGGAATGGTCGTCGCGTAGCCGCCGTGTTTGGTGTTGGTCCACGGGTAGCCGCCGAAGTCCTTGGTCTCGAAGTGCTTCCAGGGGCCGTAGGGGGTGGGAGACTCGTAGAACTCGTAGGTGTACTCGGTCCACGAGGTGTACAGGTAGCGGCCCAGCGGCTTGTCGTAGACCACGCCGCCCTGGCTCATGACGCTCAGGTTCGACGCGCGGCCCGCGGTGTACACGTTCCGGTAGATGTGCCGGTCGTCGTGGAGTACGGAGACCTTCTTGCCGATGTCGGAGGTCCAGACGGGCTGCCCCGAGCCGTCGAAGCCGCCGACGAACTGCCAGGCCGACCGGTCCATCACGCTGGCGCGGGGCACCCGGGCGAGATAGAGGTCCGCGGGGTCGGGCACCACGTCGGTGAAGGAGTCCCGCCAGTTGCCGTCCAGACCGTAGGCGTAGACGTATCCGTCGGGGGCGTTGCCGTACGCCTTGCCGTAGTCCAGGAACATGACGGTGGTGAACACCCCGTTGCCGAACATCGGCGCGGAGTGGTTCCAGGTCCAGGTCCTGCCGTGGTCGGTCGACTGGGCGATGGTCGCGGCGGGGGCGTCGTTGAAGTCGGTGGCCAGGTCCTGCACGGCGAGATACAGGGTGCCGCCGACGCAGGCCATGCCGGTGGGCTTGCGGGTGTGCCCGGCGGTCCACACCTGGCCGACCGCGTTGCCCTGGGCGAGGCTGGTGCCCTGGAGGCCGCCGATGTTCCCGGAGATCCGGGCGACGCCGACGTCGCTGCCGGGCGCGCCGAAGCCGACACCGTCACCGTAGGCGCCGTAGACGTTGTCGTCGTCGGACCAGCAGTTGGGCCACAGGTCACCGTGGTTGACGTTGTCGCCCACGGCCGGCGCGCCGACGGTGGCGGCCGAGTCGATCTGGACGGTGGAGAAGAAATCGCTTTCAGGCGGTGAGGTCGCGGGCCGCGCGGTGCCGACGCCGGTGGTGGCCGTGGTGCGCACCGGGCCGGTCGCGGGCGTGCTGCCCGTCGCGAGCGGGGTGTTCGCGACGACCGGCCCGAGGATCAGTAAGGCGCAGGCCACCGCGCGGGTGAGGGTCCGCCGGGGAAGGAATCTGGCAACTCGGGGCATGAACGGCTCCAGGGTGAGTTGCTTTCGGAATCGATTTCACGGCACCGTACGGCCAGGCCATGTACGCGTCAATACACCGTCCCGGGCCCTTGCCCTGAGTCCCCCGGTCAGTCCGCCGGGCCAGCGGTGCTCGCCCGCACCAGCAGCGCGGTGCGCAGCACGACCGTCTGCCGCGGCCGCTGCCGGCCGGCGATGCGGTCCTGGAGCAGCGACGCGGCGGTCCATCCCAGGTCGTAGGAGGGGAGTTGGATCGCCGTCAGGCTGGGGCTGACCAGCGACGCCCACGGCACGTCGCCGAACGAGAGGATCCCCACCCCCGGCGCGGACAGCCCGGCCTCCGCCAGCGCCTGCAACGCCCCCACGGTCATCAGGTTGTTGGCGACGAAGACGGCGTCCGGCTTGCTCGGCTCGGCCAGCAGGTCCTTCATCGCCTTGTACCCGCCCTCCGCCCTGAAGTCGGCGTACCGCGTGTAGTCCCGCAGCGGATCGCCGTCCGGCGGGGCGAGTTCGGGGTGGTCGGCGAGGAAGTCCGTCACCGCGGTGCGGTATCCGGCGAGGCGTTCCTCCGAGGTGGAGGCGCCCTGCGGTCCGGTGATGCAGGCGACGCGTCGGTAGCCGCGGGCGAACAGGTGCGCGGTCGCCTCCTCTCCGCCGTGCTCGTCGTCCACCAGCACCACGTCGACGTCGCTGCCGCGCGGTCTGCGGTCGACGGCGACCACCGGCATGCCGCGCGACTCCAGCGCCGACAGGTCGGTGCGCTGGCGGGAGGCGGCGGCCACGATGACACCGGCCATCCGCTCGGCGAGCGCGACCTCCAGGTAGCGCCGCTCCTTGTCGACGTCCCCGTCGGTGTTGCACAACACCACCGACAGATCGGTCCGCAGGGCAGCGTCCTCGACACCGCGGGCGATGGCGGTGAAGAAGGGGTTCTCGATGTCGGGGATGATCAGGCCGATCAGGCCGCTGCGCTGGGTGCGCAGGGAGCGGGCGACGCGGTTGGGGGCGAAGCCCAGTTCCTGCGCCGCGCGGCGGACCCGCTCCGCCCGCTCGGGGGTCACCCGGCCCCCGTTGAACACCCGGGAGACGGTGGCCGGTGAGACGCCGGCCGCACGGGCCACGTCCTGGATCGTCCTCGCCATGATCGCTCCTGGTCCTCCCCTGCCGCGCACGCCGCTCCCCGAGCCGCGCCGCCCGCCACCCCGGCCGCTCCGGGTCGGACCCCTTGACAGCTCGATGACTGAACCCTACGTTCGCGTGAAATGGATTTCAAGGCATCCATTCCCCCATCTCCACCAGGTTGTCAAGCATCCTGGCGTCACAAGAACCACCTGCTGCGCGATCGCATGCCCATTTAAGAAATCGATTTCTCCGGGAGCGATACGTCATGATCCTTTCTGGAATGGATGGCCTGGCCCGCCGGACCGGCGGAGTGAGCCGCTCGATCAGCCCGGAGAACCCCACCGGGGCAAAGGGCCGAGGCGGCATGGCGACCGAGGGAACCGGCGCCACCGCGGCGAGTCTGCTGGGACGGGGCTGGAAGATCTCCCCGAGCATCGAGATCCCACCCGGCGAGACCGCGTTGCTCGCCGACATCGAGGGCCCGGGCACGATCCGGCACCTGTGGTGCACCACCGCGCCGCACCGCGCCTGGCGCGGCACCGTGTTGCGGACGTACTGGGAGGACGAGGAGGACCCGGCGGTCGAGGTGCCGTTGGGCGACTTCTTCTGCCAGGGCTGGAACGTCTTCAGCCAGGTCTCCTCGGTACCGGTGGCGACCAACCCCAACGGCGGCTTCAACTCCTACTGGCCGATGCCGTTCCGCCGGGCCGCGCGCATCACGCTGGAGAACGTCTCGGCGGAGACGGTCACCCTCTACTACCAGGTCGACTACGAACTCGGCGCGGTCCCCGACGACGCCTGCTATCTGCACACCCGCTGGCGCCGCAGCCACCCGGTGCCGTTCGGCGAGGTGCACACCCTGCTCGACGGTGTCACCGGAAGCGGGCACTACGTCGGCACCTATCTGGCCTGGGGCGTCAACAGCCCCGGCTGGTGGGGCGAGGGCGAGCTGAAGTTCCACCTCGACGGGGACGAGGAGTTCCCGACCATCTGCGGCACCGGCACCGAGGACTACTTCGGCGGCGCCTGGAACTTCGACGTGCCAGGGCAGGGCTACACCGCCTACACCACGCCCTATCTGGGCCTGCACCAGATCCTGCGTCCCGACGGGCTGTATCTGAGCCAGCAGCGCTTCGGTATGTACCGCTGGCACCTGCCGGACCCGATCCGCTTCACCGAGGACCTGCGGGTCACCGTACAGAGCCTGGGCATCGGCCCCGGGCACGACAACGGGCTGCCGCACCGCTACCGCCACACCAGCGACGACATCGCCAGCACCGCGTGGTTCTACCTCGACTCCCCCGCCTCGCCCGGCTCCCGGTCCGCGACGCCGGGCCGACTCGACCTCGAAGTCGACTGACCCACCGCAGGCGCGTCCCCTGACGGGCCTCCCCCTTCCCCTTCCGAACCCGCACACCGACAGGAGCACCTCATGCTCCAGCACGGCAACGACGCCGCGCCCTCCTCCTTCACCCGCCGGCGGTTCGTCACCGGCGCCGCCGCCACGACCGCCGCCGCCGCGTCTCCCGCACTGCTGACCGGCTGCGGATCCGGCTCCTCCGGCGCCGGCGAGCTGACCTTCTGGAACTTCTACGCCCCCGCGCACGGGCCCGATCCCGCGGCCAACCGGCAGAGCGACTGGTTCGTCGAGATGGTGGCCGCCTGGAACGCCACCCACGACGTCAAGGTCCGGCTCCAGTACATCCCCAACAACAGCTACCTCAACGGCTCCAAGCTGCCCACCGCGTTCGCCGCCGGCGAGGGACCCGACATCTTCCTGCTGAGCCCCGGCGACTTCCTGCGCTACTACAACGGCGGCGTCCTCGCCGACCTGACCCCGCACATGGACCGTGCGGCGATAGCCGACTACGGCACCTCGCTGGCCAGCCGCATGGTCGACGGCAAGGTCTACGCCCTGCCGATGGAGGTCGAACCGCTCGCCATGTACTACGACGTGGCGGCCTGGGAGAAGGCGGGCCTGTCCGAGGGGGACATCCCCGCCACCTGGGACCAACTCCTCGACGTCGGCGACAGACTGCGCCGCCGTGGCCGGGCGGGTCTGGTCTTCGAGACACAGCCCGGCTACTTCCAGAACTTCACCTGGTACTGCTGGATGTGGCAGGGCGGCGGGGACGTGCTGGACCCCTCGGGCAGGCCCGCCTTCGACTCCCGGGCGACCCGGCAGGCGCTCCAGCTGTGGCAGGACGCGGTGCGGCACGGCATCGCGCCGCGCACCGACCCCGCCGCGGGTGACCTCGTCGGCGCCATGCGCTCGGGGCAGGCGGCGCTCTGGCAGAGCGGCATCTGGCAGGTCGCCGCGCTGCGCGCCGCGGCGCCCTCGTACCGGTACGGGCTCTTCAAGCTCCCGGTGCCGCCGGGCGGCCGGTATGTCACCACGCTGGGCGGCTGGTCCTTCTGCGCCAACGCGCAGGGGCGCGACCCGCACGCCGCCGCCGAGTTCTGCGCCTGGGCGCTGGGCACCATGAAGGAGGACTGCGTGGAGCGGATGGTCCGGTGGTGCACCGTCGTCAAGTCCGACGTCGCGCCGCGCACCTCGGCGCTGGAACGCGGCGCGGCCCGGGGCGGCTACGACTCGTGGGCGATGAAGCGGTTCAAGGACGAGATCTTCCCCGGCGGGCGGCCTGAGCCGCGCTATCCCCCGGTGATCTACAAGGCGATCTCCGACGCCATCCAGGCCACCATGCTCGCCGGGCGTCCGGTCTCCGCCGAGGCCGACCGGGCCGCCGAGTCCATCGCGGCGTACACCAGGAGCTACCAGGGGGCGAGTCTGGTATGACGAGTCCGAGCACATCGAGCCGGGCACCGGCGAGGACCGCGGCGGGTGCCGGTCCGGCCCGCCGCCGACTCAGCCGCCGGCACCGCGAATGGATCGCCGCCGGGCTCTTCCTGGCCCCCGACTGCCTCGGGCTGCTGGTCTTCGTCGGTATCCCGATGGTGTTGTCGGTGGTCCTGGGCTTCTTCCAGGTCAGCGGTTTCGGCAGTTACCGGTGGATCGGGCTCGGCAACTACGAGCGGATGATGTCCGACCCGCTGTTCTGGGAGTCCATGAGGGTCACCGGCATCTACGTGGTGGTCCTGGTTCCCGTGCTGTTCGTGGTGAGCCTGGGGCTCGGCCTGCTGGTCAAACAGAAGCTGCCCGGCGTCGGGGTCTACCGCACCGCGCTGTTCCTGCCGTACGTGGTCAGCCTGGTGGTCACCGGGCTGCTGTGGAAGTTCCTGCTCGACGACCAGGTGGGGGCGGTGAACCGGGTGACGGCGGCGGTGGGTCTCGGCACCCGCTCCTGGCTCGGCGACCCGCGTCTGGCGCTCGGCTCGGTCATCGCCATCACCGTGTGGGTGATGATGGGCTACTACATGATCATCTTTCTGGCGGGTCTCCAGGAGATCCCCAAGGAGTACTACGAGGCGGCCAGGATCGACGGGGCCGGCCCCTGGACCTCGTTCCGGACCATCACCTGGCCCCTGCTGCGGCCCACCAGCTTCTTCGTCCTGCTGATGTCGACGGTCGCCGCCCTCACCGGCGGGCTCGACCTGATCTTCGTGCTGACCGACGGCGGTCCCGCCAACGGCACCTCGCTGGCGATCTTCTACATCTACCAGCAGGCGTTCGTCTTCGGGGAGTACGGATACGCCTCGGCGATGGGGTCCTTCCTGGTCCTGGTCATGGTGTGCGTCTCCGCGGTCATCTTCAAGCTGACCCGAGGCGGGAGGTTCGACGATGGCCGCTGACCTCACCGCCGCGCCCGCAAGGCGCACGACGACCCCACCGCGCCGCCGCCGGACCCGCCCAGGACGCGCGGGCCTGACACTGCTGGCGGTGGTGCTGGCCGCGCTGTCCGCGCTGCCGGTGCTCTACATGGTCACCGGATCGCTCAAGACCCGGGACCGGGTGACCGACGGCAAGCTGATCCCGCACCACATCACCTGGCAGAACTACGTCTACGTCTTCACCCAGGTGCCGTTCGCCCGCTATCTGCTCAACAGCTTCCTCGTCTCCGCCGTCGTGACGGTGGTGGCCCTGCTGTTCCACTCCATGGCCGGCTACGCGCTCGCCCGGCTGCGCTTCCCCGGCCGCGAGGCGCTGTTCGCCACCATCTTCGCGACGCTGCTGGTCACCGCGCCCGTCGTACTGATCCCGCTGTTCCTGGTGGCACGGCAGCTGCACATCCTCGACAGCTACCAGGGACTGATCATCCCGGCGGTCTTCAACGCCTTCGGCATCTTCCTGCTGCGCCAGTTCTACCTGGGGCTGCCACGGGAGCTGGAGGAGGCGGCGATCGTCGACGGCTGCGGGCACTGGCGGGTGTACTGGTCGGTGGTGCTGCCGCTGTCACGCCCGATCCTGTCCGCGCTCGCGGTCTTCTTCTTCCTCGCCAACTGGAACGCGTTCGTCTGGCCGCTGGTGGCCACCGACAACCCGGACCTGACCGTGGTCCAGCTGGGCATCTCCGCGTTCCAGAGCCAGTACACGTCCAACTGGAACTACGTCCTCGCGGCGGCGACGGTCGCCGCGCTGCCGATGCTGGCGCTGTTCTTCGCCTTCCAGCGCCAGATCGTCGAGTCCATCAAGACCTCGGGACTCAAGTAACCGCGCCACGCAAGCCGCCCGTCACCCCACCCATGGAGGGTTCTCATGGCACGCATCGGTCTGCTCTCGATCTCCGACGGCCGTGACTTCGTCCACCGCGACATCACCGAGCACATCACCCGCGCCACCCGCGAACTCGCCACCATGCTCACCGACGCGGGCCACCAGGTCGTCATCGCCCCCGAACAGGTCTCCAGCAACGAACTCGCCACCAGCCAGGCACGCTGGCTGTCCGACCAGCACCTGGACCTGACCGTCTTCCACCACTCGGTATGGACCTTCCCGCACTTCACCATGCTGGCGGCCGAGGCCACCCGCGGGCCGCTGCTGCTGGTCGCCAACATCGACCCGCGGTTCCCCGGCATGGTCGGGATGCTGGCCGGCGGCGGCGGGCTCGACCAGATCGGCCGGGTGCACGCCCGCGCCTGGGGCGACCTCAAGGACCCCGTCGTCCGGCAGCGCATCCTCACCCAGGTGCGGGCCGCCGCAGCGGTCCAGGGGCTGCGCGGCTCGACGTTCGGCAGGATCGGCGGGCGGCCGATGGGGATGTACACCGCGGTGGCCAACACCGACCAGTGGATGAAGCAGTTCGGCGTGGACGTCGAGGAGATCGACCAGTGGGAGATCGTGCGGCGCTGCGACAACGCCGAGCAGTCCCGGGTCACCGCCGCCCGCCAGTGGCTGGAGAAGAACTCCGCCGGAGTCCACTACGACGGTGACCGGCTCACCCCCGAACTCCTGGAACGCCAGATCCGCAGCTACTACGCGATGCGCGAGCTGATCGACGAGTGGCACCTGGACTTCTCCGGCATCAAGGGACAGCCGGAGCTGACCACCCACTTCTGCACGATGGACATCGCCGAGGCGTTCCTCAACGACCCTTACGACTGGGAGGGCCCCAAGGCGACCCACGTCACCGCCACCGAAGCCGACATGGACGGCGCGCTGACCATGCAGCTGCTGAAACTGCTGACCGGCGACCCGGTGCTCTTCGCGGACGTGCGGCACTACCACGCCGACAAGGACGTGTGGGACCTGTGCAACTCCGGCCAGCACGCCACCTGGTACGCGGCCCGCTCCGCCGACCCCGCGGTGAACCTGTCGCGGGTCCACTTCCACCCCGAGGTCTTCTACTTCCCGGCCGGCGGCGCCTCCGTGCAGCACCTCGCCGCCCCCGGCGAGATGACCTTCGCCCGGCTGACCCGCGAGGACGGCGCCTACCGGATGCACGTGATGCGCGGCGCGTTCGAGAGTTACGACGATGCGACCAACGACCGCATGGCACGCGCCTCCACTTTCGAGTGGCCGCACGCCTTCGCCCGGCTCGACGCCACCGCGGACGACTTCCTGGGCCGGTTCGGGTCGAACCACATCCACGCGGTGCCGGGCGACCATGTCGAGGCGCTGCGCGCGGTCTGCCGGCAACTGTCGATCCGCTACGACGGTTTCGGCTCCGCCGTGTGACCGGCGGGCCGCCGACCGACCGCGACGTGGGAGAGGACCAGGATGGCCGTTCTACTCGGCATCGACATCGGCACCGCGAGTTCGAAGGGTGTACTGACCCGCCAGGACGGCGAGTTGATCGCCCAGGCGGTACGCGAGCACCGCACCGGCTCACCGCGCCCCGGCTGGGTGGAGCACGACGCCGAGGAGGTGTGGTGGCGCGACGCCGAAGGGATCGCCTGTGAGCTGACCGCGCTGGTGCCGCCCGGTGAGCGTCTCGCCGCGGTCGGCATCAGCGGCATCGGCCCCTGCCTGCTGCCCGCCGACGCGGCCGGCACCCCGCTGCGCGCGGCCATCCTGTACGGGGTGGACACCCGGGCCGGTGAGCAGATCGAGGCGCAGCGCGAGCGGTACGGCGACACGGCGGTGCTGGAGCGCTGCGGGGCGCCGCTCACCAGCCAGGCGATCGGCCCGAAGCTCGCCTGGGTGCGCGAGCGGGAGCCGGAGGTCTACCGGCGCACGCGGCGCTGGTTCATGGCCGGCTCGTATCTGGTGCATCGGCTGACCGGGGAGTACGTGCTCGACCACCATTCCGCCAGCCAGTGCGTGCCGCTGTACGACCCCGAGCGCGGTGGGTGGATCGAGGAGTGGTGCGAGCAGATCGCGCCGGGGCTGGAGTGGCCGCGGCTGGTGTGGCCCGCGCAACCGGTGGGGACGGTGACCGAGCGGGCCGCGCGGGCCACCGGCATCCCGGCGGGCACCCCGGTCGTCGCGGGCACGGTGGACGCGTGGGCCGAGGCGACCGCGGTGGGGGTGCGTGAGCCCGGCGACACGATGCTGATGTACGGGACGACCATGTTCCTGGTGAACGTCACCTCGCACCCGGTCGGCGACGCGCGGCTGTGGGGAACGGTCGGCGCCTTCCCCGGCACCCGCTGTCTGGCCGCGGGCATGGCCACCTCCGGCGCGGTGACCGGCTGGCTGCGGGACCTGACCGGTGCCTCCTACCGGACGCTGACCGCTGAGGCCGCCGAACTGCCGCCGGGCGCCGAGGGGTTGCTCATGCTCCCGTACTTCGCCGGGGAACGCACTCCGCTGTTCGACCCGGACGCGCGCGGTCTCATCCACGGTCTGACGCTGCGGCACGGCCGGGGCCATCTCTACCGGGCCGCGCTGGAGGCGACCGCCTTCGGGGTGCGCCACAACCTGGAGACCATGCGGGAGGCCGGCGGGACGCCGGACCGGCTGGTCGCGGTCGGCGGCGGGGCGAACGCGTTGTGGACCCGGATCGTCTCGGATGTGACGGGCCGCTGCCAGGACATCCCCCGGCACACCATCGGCGCGGCCTACGGCGACGCGATGTTCGCCGCCGTGGGCGCCGCTCTCGTCACCCCGGACGACCTGCCGTCCTGGAATCCGGTCGAGGCCCGTGTCGAGCCCGACCCGGTGGCCGGTGAGATCTACGGGCAGTTGTACCGCCTCTATCTCGACCTGTACCCGGCGACCCGCGACACCGCACACCGGCTCGCGGAACGCCAGCGGCTGGACGCCTGACGATCCCGCCGGGCGGCCGGCCTGACGATCGGCCGGCCGCCCGGGCGGATCCGCCCGGTCAGGCCAGCGCCCGGTTGGAGGCCATGTCGGCCTCGGGGGTGGCCGCGGTCACCGCCGCGCCGGTCAGCGTCGCCAGCATCTCGCGGACGTTGGTCAGCTGGGCGTTGATGCTGTCGCGGCGGTTGGCGAACGCCACCGACTCGCGCTCGGACTCGCTGCGGACCCGGTCGGCCTTGGCGTTGGCGTCGGCGGTGATGTCCTCGGCCTGGTGCTGCGCGGTCTCCACCGTCTGCCGGGCGCGGCGCTCGGCGTCGGTGCGCAGCTTCTCGGCCTCCACGCGCAGCTGCTCGGCGCGGTGCTCGATCTCCGCCAGCCGCTTCTCGGCCTTGTCCTGACGGGCCGCCAGGTCCCGCTCGGACTGCTCGCGGCGCTTGGCCAGGTTGCCCTCGAAGTCGGCCGCGGCCTGGGCGGCCTTGGCGCGGGTGGCCTCGAACAGGGCGTCCGCCTCGTCGCGCTTGGCCTTGGCGTCCTTGCCGGCGTCCGTACGCAGCGCGGTCGCCTCGCCGGTCGCCTTCTCCACGATGCCCGCGCACTCGTCGTCGCTCATCGCCCTGCGCTCGGCGGCGTAGGTCTCGGCGTCCTGCCGTACCTGGTTGGCCGCCCCCTCCGCCATCTCACGCTGCTGCTCGGCGGCGTTGCGGGCCTTGTCCCCGAGGTCCTCCGCCTCTTCCTCGGCGAGCCGCAGGATCCTCTCGACCCGCGCGCCGAGACCGGCGTACGACGGCTCCGAGTCGTTGATCTGCGCCCCGACGTTCTGGGTTTCGAGGTGCAGCTCCTCGATGCGCTTTTCCAGCGTGGTGATCCGGGCCATCGCGTTGTCACGGTCGGCGATCAGCTTGTTGATGCGGCTGTCCACCTGGTTGCGGTCGTAACCGCGGCGCACGAACTCGAAGCCGAAGGGAGAGGAGGTGTCGCTCATGAGGCTCCTGTCAAAGAGAAGGGAAGGGGGAAAATGCCGGTGTCCCGGCATCGCCGGCAGCCGTGGTCACGGCTGCCGGCGATGCCGTCATGCGGTGGGACGGATGTCAGGCCTGCGACTTGCGGCGCCGGGAGGCGTACAGCGCACCGCTGCCCGCGGCGACCAGGGCCGCGGCCGCGGCGGCGATGTAGGGGGTGCTGGAGTCGCCACCGGTCTCGGCGAGGTTCCCGCCGGTCGCGCCGGAGGTGGACGAGGCGCCACCGGAGGAGGACGTCCCGGCGCTGCTGCCACCGGTGCTCGTGCCGGCGGTGCCGGCCCCGCCGGTGCTCGAACCACCGGAGGTCGTGCCGCCCGTGGAGGTGTCACCGGCCGACGTACCGGCCGAGCCGGTGGCGCCGGTGGTGGTCCCGGTGGTGGTGCCGCCGCTGCCGGTCGAACCGCCGGTGGTGCCCGGCATACGGCAGGTGGCCTGGGCCAGGGTGACGGTGCCCTTGATCGTGGCGACGTTGAGGTGGCCGGGGGTGACGGCGACGTCGAGTTCGAGGGCCGTGGCGGCGGCGGTGGAGGTGGTGCTGGTCTTCTTGGCGAGTTCGAGGGCGACCTGTCCCACACCGGGGACGTCGACGTGGACCGTGCCCCGGGTGGTGACCGACACCTTCTTGCCGAGGACCGTGACGTCACCGGCCATCGTGATGTGCGCGGTGGGCTGCTTGCCGACCTCGCAGGTCGCGGTGGAGGTGACGGCCTCGACGCCGACCAGGCCGGCCGACGACAGGCCGGGCAGCCGCACGACGGCGTGCGTGAGGTTCGTGGAACCCTGCGAGCGCCGGTCGTCCGCGGTGGCGTGCGAGGTGGCGACGTCGGCACGCAGGACGTCGAACTGCCTGCCGCCGTCGACCCCGTCGAGCCGGGCGGTGAGGAGGGCGCGGTGGGCGTCCGCCGGAGCGTGGACGTCGTTCACGCTGACGTTCAGCGGCAGGTGTGCGGTGTTGTTCAGCAGCGAGACATCGAGGCCGGTGCGCAGGACGACGGCGGTGGCGGCGCCGGTCGCGGAGGCCTTCGGCGTCTCCGCCTGGGACGGCGACGCGGCCCCGAGGGTCACGGCACCCGCGGCGAGCGCGAGGGCCGCACCGACGACGGTGATCGGCCGACGAGTGGGCATGGTGGAACTGGTGCTGTGAAGCACGGTGATGAAACCCCTTAACGGACATGGATCTGCCGGGGGCGCTGAAAGCGACAGCGCGCTCGCCGACGATCTTGACGCAGCCATATTATGCACAGAGGGTGAATCGCTGGACACGGGGCGCTCGTCAACGCGGCGTGCGGCTCCCGCGATCGCTTCCGAGTGGACCTCCACCCCGCGGTCGTCACGGCATGCCCATGCCGAACAGGGGCACCATGATCCGCGCCACTGGCGGTGAGCCGTCGGCGAGACGTAGAGTGCCTACTCTATTGGCGGGTTCTGTATCGAACGTCACTCCCGCATACGTACGAGTGCGACTCCCAGTTCAGTCAGGTGGGCTTCCTGCATGTGTTGTGTCACGAACACTGGTCAGGCCGAGCCGGGTCCGCATTCGGGGCACCCGACGTACCCTTCGATTCGCCCGCACACCGCGGCGTTCACCACGGACCACACCGGGCGGATCACCGCATGGAGTGAGCAGGCCGCCACTCTGTTCGACCGTCCGGCCCCCGAGGCGCTGGGGCTGAAGTGGGACGTCCTGTTCGGTTCCGACTCCTGCGGCCAGTTGGACGACGCGCTCGGCAGGATCTCCCAGGGGCAGCCGTACAGCGAGGTGCTCCATGTCAAGGCCAGCGGGGGCGGGTTATTACACCTCGCCTTGAACTGCTCGCCGCTGATCGGCGCCTCGGGCGAGACGATCATGCTGTGCAACATCAGCGACATGGACCTGGACCGCCGGGCGGAGACCCAGGCCGCGTTCATGGACGAGCTGATGCGCAAGTCACCTTTCGGCCTTGTGATGCTCGACGAGAACCTGCGCTACGTGCTGGCGAACGACGCCCTCGGCGCGATCAACGGGGTTCCGGCGGAGGCGCACATCGGCCGGCGGGTGGGCGAGGTGGTGCTGACCCACGACGACGGCGCCTACGAGCAGCGGCTGCTGGAGACGCTGCGGACCGGTGAGCCGATGCACGGCATGCTGGTGAGCGGCCGGACCGAGGGCCACCGGGACACCGACCGGGCGTGGTCGGTGTCGCTGTTCCGGCTGGCGGCGCGCGACGGCCAGGTCTTGGGCCTCGGTGGCATCGTCGTCGACGTCACCGACAAGCAGACCGCCCTGCTGGAGGCGTCCGCCGCCCGCCAGCGGCTCGCACTCGTCAACGAGGCGAGCACCCGGGTGGGAACGACGCTGGAGATGCCGGAGATCGCCCGGGAACTCAGCATGGTCGCGGTGCCGGCCTTCGCCGATCTGGCCGTGGTGAAGATACGTGACGACCTGTTCGGCGACACCGTCCCCGAGATCTCCTCGACGCCGGTGCGGCTGCTGCGGCTCGCGGGCATGGACCTGATGGACAACGAGGCGTCCGCCGAGCTCTACCGCACCCACGGTGACATCTCCCGGGAGCCCGGCTCGCTGCTGCACGAGTGCATGCGCACCCGGCAGGCCCGGCTCCTGACGACGATCGACGACGAGGCGATAGCCGCGCTGGCGCAGGACGCCGAGCATGCCCGGCTGATCCGGGAGAGCGGCCTGGGTTCCCTGATCGTCGCGCCCTTCGTCGCACGCGACCGGGTACTCGGTGTCGCGCTGTTCGGCCGGGCGGCGAGCCGCACGCCGATGACGGCCGAAGACCTCAAGAGCGGCGAGGAGTTGGCCGCCCGCACCGCCACCTGCCTGGACAACGCCCTGGCGTACAGCAACGAGCGGCGCATCGCGGTGGCGCTGCAGCGGAGCATGCTGCCGGAGGAGGGGGTCATCCCGCAGCTGTCAGGCCTGGAGATCGCTCACCACTACCGGCCCAGCAGCAACGCCGCCCAGGTGGGCGGCGACTGGTTCGACGTGATCCCGCTGTCCGGTCACCGGATCGCCCTGGTGGTCGGCGACGTCATGGGCCACGACATCCACGCGGCCGCCAACATGGGCCAGTTGCGGACCGCCATGCGCACGCTGGCCCAACTCGACCTGGAACCGGTGGACCTGCTGGCCCGGCTGGACGAGACCGTCCAGAAGGGCACGACGATGAAGTACGCGACGTGCGTCTACGCCGTGTTCAACATCGTGACCCGTGAGTGCAGCATCGTCAGCGCGGGCCACCCGCCGCCCCTGCTGCGGCACGCCGACGGGACCACCGAGATCATCGCTGTCTCGCCGGGGGTGCCGTTGGGTGTGGCCATCGACGACCCGGAGTTCGCGGCCACCGACCTCGTACTGCCGGAGGACAGCACGCTGGTGCTCTACACCGACGGTCTGATCGAGCACCGCGGCGAGGACATCGACACCGGCATCGAGAACCTGCGGGCCGTGCTCACCGCGGACGTCGACTCCGCGCGTGAGTTGTGCGAGCGGGTGGCCACCGAGTTGGGCAGCAGCTCCGCCGCGGAGGACGACCTCGCGGTCCTGATGGCACGGGTGCCCTCGGGCGCCGACCACGGGTTCGCCGAGTGGACGCTGCCTCCGCTGCCCGAGTCCGTCTCGAAGGCGCGCTCCCTGATACGGCAGACGCTGCGGGTGTGGGATCTGCCCGGGCTGGTGGACGCCGCGACGCTGCTGGTGAGCGAGCTGGTCACCAACGCCCTGCGGTACGCGACCGGTGACATAGAACTGCGGCTGGCCAAGGGCGGGGTGCTGGTCTGCGAGGTGGCCGACGGCGACGTCCACGTGCCACGACGCCGGCATTCCGGCCCCGACGAGGAGGGCGGCAGAGGGCTGACCGTCGTCAGCGAGTACTCCCGCGCCTGGGGGACCCGGCCCACCTCGGCCGGCAAGGTCGTCTGGTTCGAGCTCGCCCTCCCGTAGGGCGTGTCCTGGCGTCCGCCGTCCGCACAACCGCTCGGACAACGAAACCGACCGCTTGTCGCGTGCCGTGTCCGCAACGGTTGACGAGGCAATCATCCGCCCCTAGCGTTCCGGCACGGCAAACGCGAATTCCGTTGTGCGGAAGGATCGGTGGCCCACACTGTCCTGCCCGACCGCCTGCCGGAGACGCCTGACATTCCTCCCCAGCCGCGAGGTGACAGATGTACCGACAGGTCCTCGATCCCGTCTCAGACTCGCTCGGGCTGACATCCATCTTCGCCGCCCTGCCACTGGTGGCGCTCTTCGTCCTGCTGGGCGCCCTGCGCATGCGGGCCTGGATGGCGTCGCTGATCTCGCTGGTCGTCGCCCTTCTCGTGGCCGTCCTGGTCTACCCGATGCCGACCGGCCAGGCCCTGCTCGCCGCCTCCGAAGGCGCGGCCTTCGGGTTCTTCCCGATCCTGTGGATCGTCATCAGCGCGATCTGGATCTTCAACATGACCGTCACCACCGGTCACTTCGACGTGTTGCGGCGCTCGTTCGCAAGGGTCAGCGACGACCAGCGGATCCAGGGCGTGATCATCGCGTTCTGCTTCGGCGCGCTCCTTGAGGCGCTGGCCGGCTTCGGCACCCCGGTGGCGATGACGAGCGTCATGCTGATCGCCCTGGGCTTCAAACCGGTCAAGGCGGCGACCGTCGCCCTGGTCGCCAACACCGCGCCGGTGGCCTTCGGCGCCATCGCGGTGCCGATCACCACGCTGGCCACGGTGACCGGCCTCCCGCAGGACGACCTGGGAGCGATGGTCGGGCGCCAGACCCCGCTGCTCGGTGTCTTCGTGCCGATCGCGCTGGTCTTCATCATCAACGGCTTCCGCGGGGTGCGGCAGACCCTGCCCGCCACCCTGGTCTGCGGATTCACCTTCGCCATCGCCCAGTTCGTCGTCTCCAACTACATCAGCGTCCCGCTCACCGACATCGTCGCCTCACTGCTGTCGGTCGCCACGACCGTGCTGCTCCTGCGGTTCTGGCGGCCCGCCGAGCCCTACACCGAGGGCGACGAGGCCACGCGGGCCGCCCGGACGCCGGCGGAACGCGACAGTACAGCCGAGGTGATACGGGCCTACCTGCCCTACATCGTGATCATCGCGGTCTTCGTGCTGGCCCAGATCCCCGCGATCAAGAGCGCCCTGGCCGACGTCACCAAGGTCTTCTCCTGGCCCGGGCTGCACATCGTCAACTCCGCGGGCCAGCCGTCGACCCTGCCGCAGTTCACCTTCAACTGGCTGGCCGCGGCCGGCACGCTGCTGCTGATCGCCGGACTG
Source organism: uncultured Actinomycetota bacterium (assembly GCA_963737305.1). GTDB lineage: Bacteria > Actinomycetota > Actinomycetes > Streptomycetales > Streptomycetaceae > Streptantibioticus_C. Next base: position 1,013,412 of record CAVTRX010000001.1, read on the forward strand.
GTCTCGATTCCCCTGATCCGGATCCGCCCGGCCGCCGCGGGCAAGGCGTACCTGGGCACCTACCGCCAGTTGGCCACCGCGATCCTCACCGTGATGACGGTGCTGGCGCTCGCGTACGTGATGAACGCCAGCGGCCAGACGGCCACCCTCGGCACCTGGATGGCCGGCGCGGGACGGGCGTTCGCGCTGATCTCCCCGGTGCTCGGCTGGATCGGCGTCGCGGTGACCGGTTCCGACACCTCGTCGAACTCGCTGTTCGGCGCCCTTCAGGTGGCCGCCGCGCACAAGGCGGGGCTGAACCCCGTGCTGATGAGCGCGGCCAACTCCTCCGGCGGGGTGCTCGGCAAGATGATCAGCCCGCAGAACCTCGCCATCGCCGCCGCCGCGGTGGGGGTGGCGGGCAAGGAGGGCGACCTGTTCCGGAAGGTGTTCTCCTGGAGCGTGCTGTTCGTGGTCGTGATGTGCGTGGTCGTCTACCTCCAGTCGACACCCGTGCTGTCGTGGATGGTGCCCTGAGCCGACCACCCGCGTCCGGTGCCCGGCGGGCACCGGACGCGCGCATGCAACGATGTCGACCATGATCCACGGGGAGACGGCACAGATACCGGCACAGGCGCAGGCCACGGTCGAGGCGCTTCGCGCCCTGGCGCTCGGCGGGCGGGACGAGATCGAACTGCTCGACGGCTTCACGGACACCGAGCTGGACGGATGGGCGATCGACGTACCGGAGGCGGTCCGGGTCGTGCTGCGGGCGGTGGGCGGTGTGTCGGGCGACGACCTGCACCTGGAGTTCGGGCCCCGCGGTCCGGCGGCCCGGCGGTCCCCGTTCGCCGACGGCTACTGGACGCTCGGGGAACCGGAGGAGGAGAGCGGCTCTCTGATCGTCGGAGTGGACGGAGCGGGACGCGCGGACTGGGGGCCGGTCATCACGCTGGACCTGGCCGACGATCCGCGCCTCACGGTCGAGGCCGCCTCCTTCACCGGCTGGCTGGCCGCCCTGGCGGAACGCCTCGCCGCCGATCCGGCCGGGCGGGATCCCGCGCCGGCCGCCCGGGTACCCGCCGTGCCGACCGTGGAGGTGGCCGAGGGCCCGGACACCGAACTCGCCGCCCTCGTCGGCCGGGGCGACTCGCTCACCGACCTGGTCGACCTGCGGGCGCTGCCCGGCACTCCGTGCGAGGTCGAGTGGCGCCCCTACTACTCGACCCACGACACCGCCGACACCGGCAGCAGCGAGATCCTGCTGCGGATGGCCGGCGGCGGGCGGGCTCTGCTGGTGACGAGCGACGTGATGGGCGACTTCCTGGACCGACCGGTACGCCGTCACCGGGTACCGGCCGACGCCGCGGCGCGCGCCGTCGCCGAACTGCGCGAGCTGGCCGCGGAACTCCCCGGCCGTTTGACGCTCGAACCGGGCCGCGGCGACGCGGAGATGGACGGCTGGCCGGTCCCGGTCCCCGAGGACGTGCGCACCGTCCTGCGCGCGATCGGCGGGGTGTCGGTGACCGGGATGCCGGACCTGCGCCTGCTGCCGGGCGCGGCGGAGCACGCCATCGACCCCGAGGCGCACCGCATGATGGGCGGTGACGGCTCCTACTGGCCGGTCTCCCGGGTCCGGTACGGGCGGTATTCGGCGCTGGCCCAGGTGCGGATCGACCGGCGGACCGGCGAGTGGGGCTACGTGGTCTCCGTCCCCGACGACCCACGCGGCCTCGGCGAGCGGCCGGAGGTGACGCCGCTGGCCGAGTCGCTGCCGCACCTGCTGCTGACCGTCACGCGGATCGTCCGCGCGGCGGCCGCGGAGCCGGACTTCGCCCGCCACGTCGCCGACCGCACCGGCTGGTTCTTCCCCAACACCGGTGAGCCGTGGCCCCGGCCCGTCCCGGTCGCGGAGTGGGCGGACGAGGCCGATCCGCTGCGCGCGTCGGTCGCCGCGCTCGCGCCTGGCGCACTCGCCGTCGATCTGCGGGACGCCCCGATCCCCGCCGACCTGCGCTTCACCGAAGCCCGGCAGTGGTCCTACCGCACACGGCTGGACCATCTGGACTTCCCCGGCGCGGGGCGGCTGGCCATAGCGATCCCGGTGGCCGGCTGAGGAGCGGTCCGGCTCCCGGCGGCCGGGACGGTCAGCTCGCCTTGTCGACGAAGCTGTCGGTGTAGGTCTTGGACAGGTCGACCTGGTGGCCCTTGACCGTCGGGTCGAAGGAGGACAGCACGCTCAGCACGGTGGCCGGACCGTCCGAGGGCATCCGGCCGTCGGGCGAGAACATCTCCTTCTCCTTCTGCAGCGCCGCGGTGTAGACGGCCTTGCCCACCCCCGCGTAGTACTCCGGCGGCATCTTGTCGGTGATCTGGGCGGCGCTGTGGGTGTCGATCCAGCGCATCGTCCGGACGAAGACGTCGACCAGGCTCTGCACGACGGCGGGGTTCTTCCTGACGTAGGCGGTGGTCAGGTAGAGGCAGGAGGCCGGGTAGGTGCCGCCGAGCGCGGCCTTGGTGCCGGCCACGGTGCGCATGTCGACGAGCGGCTTGGCGATGCCCTGCTTCTGGAGGACGGAGATGGTCGGCTCGGTGGTCATGCCGGCGTCGATCTGCTTGTTCTTGACCGCGGCGACGAAGGTGGATCCGGCGCCGACCGCGACCGAGGTGGCCTCGCTCGGCTTGACGTGGTTCCTCGCCTCCAGGTACTCGGTGAGGAAGTTGGTCGAGGAGCCCAGTCCGGTCACTCCGAGCTTGCGGCCCTTGAAGTCGCCGGGGGAGGTGATGGTGGCCGCCTCGTCGCTGCGCACCATCTCCGCCTCGCCGGGCGCCTGGAGCAGTTGCACCACGGATTCGGTGGACTTGCCCTTGGACTGCAGGTCGATGTTGTGGTCGTAGAAGCCCACCACGGCGTCCTGCTGGCCGGCGAGCATGTCGGTCTCGGCGTCGACGCCGGCCGGTTCGTCGGAGATGACGGCGTTGATGCCCCGCGCCTTGAAGTAGCCCAGGTTCTTGGCCAGCATCACCGGCAGGTAGATCTGCTTGTCGAGTCCGCCGACCATGATCCGGACGGTCGACTCCCCCGCCGCGTTCTTCGGGGCCGTCTTCGCGGAGTGGCCGGCGCAGCCACTGAGCCCCATGGCCAGGGCGGTACAGGTCGCGACGGCGAGCAACGAATTCCTGACCTGCGTCATCGCGGGTCTCCTAACGGTCGGTGGTGCCGGAGCACGGGGGATGGGGGTGGCGAGCGGATGGCGCGGGTCGGTCACAGGTCGGCGGGCTCGCCGGCCAACTGGGTGGGGCGCCAGCCCAGCACCCGCTTCTCGAATCGGGTGATCAGGAATTCGGCGACCAGCGCGAGGACGGCGATGATCAGGATGCCCGCGTACACGCCGTTGGCGTTGAAGTTGCCCTGGGCCTGCTGGATCAGCTGGCCGAGTCCCGACTGCGCGCCCAGCACCTCGCCGACGATCGCGCCGATGAGGGCGAATCCGAAGGCGGCGTGCAGCGAGGCGACGATCCAGGTCATCGCCGAGGGAAGGACGACCTGTGTGGTCACCCGCCATTCGGAGGCCCCGAGGATGCGGGCGTTGGCGATCAGGTTGCGGTCCACTTCGCGGGTGCCCTGGAAGGCGTTGAAGAAGACGGAGAAGAACACCAGGACCACGGCGAGCGCCACCTTGCCGGAGGGGCCGAGGCCGAACCAGATGATGAAGGTCGATCCCAGCACGACCCGGGGGATGGAGTTCCCGGCCTTGATGAACGGCGCCATGATCTCGGCGAGTGTCCTGATCCGGCCGAGCAGGATGCCCAGCACCATGCCCGTCACCGTGCCGATCAGGAAGCCCAGGACCGTCTCCTGCATGGTGACGCCGATGTTGTGCCAGATGGAGCCGGTGGCGGTGCCCTGGGTGAACCAGGTCCTCAGCTGGCCGACCACCCCGGAGGGCGACCCGTAGGTGAAGTCGTCCACCCAGCCCTGCGACGAGCCCAGTTGCCAGCCGCCGACCACCACCACGACCAGTGCGACCTGCGCGCAGGCGATGAGCAGGCGGCGGCCGCGCCGCCGGGCCCTGGCGGCCCGGATCGCGGCGTGCTCGTCCCTCGCGGCGGAATCGCCGGACTTCAGGGTCTCAGCGGCCATCGGTGCGCTCTCCCGTCTTCTTCCTGGTGGATCCCTCGCCCGCGCTCGCGGCGTACGCCAGCCGGACCTCGTCGCGCAGGCTGGTCCAGATCTGCTCGTACAGCTCGACGAACCGCGGCTGGAAACGGATCTCCTGGGCCTTGCGGGGCCTGGGGAGATCGATGGGGAAGGTGGCCTTGACGGTGCCGGGGCCGACCGTGAGGACCACGACCTTGTCCGCGAGGGCGATGGCCTCCTCCAGGTCGTGGGTGACGAAGACGACCGCCGGGCGGGTCAGTTCCCACAGGCCGAGCAGTTCGTCCTGCATGATCTGCCGGGTCTGCACGTCGAGCGCCGAGAACGGCTCGTCCATCAGCAGGATCGCGGGCTCGTTGATCAGGGTCTGGGCCAGCGCCACGCGCTTGCGCATGCCGCCGGACAACTGGTGCGGCAACCGGTCCTCGAAGCCCGAGAGCCCCACCCTGCGCAGCCAGTCCCTGGCCTTGGCCACCGCTTCCCGTTTGGCCACGCCGCGGAAGCGCGGTCCAGCCGCCACGTTGTCGAGCACCGAGCGCCACGGGAAGACGGCGTCGGTCTGGAACATGAAGCCGACCCGGGGATCGATGCCGGTCACCGGCGCGCCGTCGATGAGGGTCCGGCCGGCGGAGGCGCTCTCCAGTCCTGACACCAGCGAGAGGGTGGTGGACTTGCCGCAGCCGGTCGGTCCGACGACCGCGCAGAACTCACCCGGCTCCACCCGCATGCTCAGGTCCCTGATGGCGGTGTGGACACCGCCCGACGGGGTACGGAACCGCTTGGTCGCCGCGGACAGTTCGATCGCGGGTGCGGCCGGTGCCGGAGGTTTACCGGGAACCGCGTCGCTCACCGTGTCGTTCACTTGGGTAGCACCACCTTGGGCCGACGAGTGGAAGCGACCGTAGAAGCGGCCGGCCGCGGTGACGAGCCTTGCGCGCGTTGTCCGGCTTTCCCGCGTTGAAATGGGTTCAGCGCGTATTGCTCACAGTCCCGAGGGTGGGCAGACGCCGCGGTGGCGTGGACAATCTGCGGATGCGTACCCTGAGCCTCCTCGTCGGCAGGCCCAGCCGGAATCGGCGGTTGTCGGCCCGCATCCTCACCGGCCAGCTGGCCATCCTCGCCCTCACCGGCGTGGTGGGACTGGTTCTGCTGGCCTTCACCCAACGCGCGCAACTCGACGAGCAGTACGAACGTGAGGCGCTGGCCATCGCGGCCACCACCGCCGCGGAGCCGCAGATCCGCGACACCATGGAGTACGGCGGCGGGGGCGATGTCGTCCAGAGCATCGCCGAGCGGATCAGGCACTCCTCGCGCGCGTCGTACGTGGTCGTCACCGATCTGCGCGGCATCCGGTTCTCGCACCCGACCCCCGGCCTGATCGGCAAGTCGGTCGGCCTGCCGTTGGTGATCACCGACGGCAGACAGCACGTGGGGATCGACCATGGCACCCTCGGCCGGGCCGCCAACGGCAAGGTCCCGCTCTACGGGCCGACGAACCGGCTGGTCGGTGAGGTCTCGGTCGGGATTGAGGAGACCCGGGTGCTGAGCCGGCTGTGGCAGCAGCTTCCCTCGTTCGCCTTCTACGTCGGGGTCGCCCTGACGGTCGGGGTGATCGCCAGCTACGTGCTGGCCTGGCGGCTCAAGCGCTCCACGTTCGGGCTGGAGCTGGAGGAGATCACCGGGCTGTTGCAGGACCGGGAGGCGATGCTGCACGGGATCCGCGAGGGAGTGATCTCCTTCGACAAGCAGGGCCTGATCACCGTCGTCAACGACGAGGCGCGCCGGCTGCTGGGGGTCGGCACCGCGCTCGGGTCCACGCTGGAGACGCTGATGCCCGACAGCAGGCTGCGCCGCGCCCTGAACGGCACACTGCCGGGCGCCGATCTGACCGTGCTCACCGACAGCCACTGCCTGGTCATCAACCGGATGCCGGTCACCCTGGAGGGCCGGGAACTCGGCGCGGTGGTGACGGTCCGGGACCGGACGGAACTGGTCGGGCTGCTGCGTGAGCTCGACTCGGTCCGCGGACTGACCGACGCGTTGCGCTCGCAGCAGCACGAGTTCTCCAACCGCATGCACGTGCTGGCCGGGCTGCTGGAACTCGGCGAGTACGACGCCGCGTTCGCCTACGTGGTCGAGTCGGCCGGCGCCGAACCCTCGCTCGCCGAGTCGGTGCGCGACCGGATCGGCAATCCGTTGATGGTCGGGCTGGTCCTGGCGAAGACCACGGTGGCGGCCGAGCGCGGGGTACGGCTCGTGCTGTCCGATGACTCCGTGCTGGGCGAACAGCCGCCGCATCTCGACCGGCTGCTGACCATCGTCGGCAACCTGCTCGACAACGCCGTCGACGCGGCGGCCTCCGGCGGCGCCGGTCCCGCCCTGGTCTGTGTGTCGCTCGTCGAGCAGGACCACCGGGTGACCGTCCGGGTGGCCGACAGCGGTCCTGGGGTGCCCGCGGCGGCCCGGTCGCGCATCTTCGAGGACGGCTGGTCGACCCGGCCGGACCGGGGCACCGCGCGACGCGGCCTCGGGCTCGCCCTGGTCCGCCGGCTGGTGCAGCGGCACGGCGGGACGATCGAGGTGAGCGAGGGGGCGGGCGCGGTGTTCACCGTGGTCCTCCCGGTCACCGGGCCGCGGTCCGCCGGGGCGGCACCGGTCCTGGCCGCGAAGGGGGCGCACCGATGATCCGCACCCTGGTGGTGGAGGACGACTTCCGGGTCAGTGCCATCAACGCCGCCTACGTCAGCCGGGTCGCCGGCTTCGAGGTGGTGGGCCAGGCGGCCACCGTGGCGCAGGCGCTGGCGGCCGTCCGTGACACGGAGGCCGATCTGCTGCTACTGGACATCTACCTCCCCGACGGCACCGGGCTCGACGTGCTGCGGCAGCTGACCCAGGACTCCGGCGGGGCCCGCCCGGACGCCATCATGACGACGGCGGCCCGCGACGTGGAGTCGGTCCGCTCGGCGATGCGGCTCGGCGCGGTCGGGTACCTGGTCAAGCCCTTCACCCGCGCCGCGCTCACCGAGCGGTTGACCGCCTACCACGAACTGCGGCGCCGCACCGAGGCCCTGGACCGCGGCGCCGAGGCCGACCAGTCGGGTATCGACGCGCTCTTCAGCGCGGCCCGGCCGGCCGCCCTGCCTGCGGTGCCCGCCAAGGGCCACTCCGCGCCGACCCTGGCCCTGGTCAGGGACGCCCTGTGCCCGGACGGCCGGGGTCTGTCGGCCTCCGAGGTCGCCGGGACGACCGGGATCTCCCGCGCCACGGCCCAGCGCTATCTGTCGTATCTGGTCCGTGAGGGACTCGCCACGCTGGAGTTGCGCTACGGATCCACCGGCCGTCCAGAGCATCTCTACCGGGCCGGGAGCTGAGCGGGGCGCCGCCGCGGGCGGTCAGCGTTCCGCGGGCAGCCAGCCGCGTTGGACCGCGTGGACGCCGGCCTCGAAGCGGCTGCGGGCGTTGAGGCGTTCCATGAGTTCGGCGGCGACCCGGCGGGCGGTGCGCGGCGAGACCCCCAGCCGCTTGGCGATGGCCTCGTCGGTGAGACCGTTGGCCAGCAGTCGCAGGACCTCGGCCTCCTGCCGGGGCAGTCCCCTGGCGTCCGGCGCCGGCCGGCCGCCCAGCGGGGTGGCCTGCGCCCAGACGCACTCGAAGAGCGCGCACAGCGCTGTGACGGTGGCCTCGCTCCACACGAACACCGCGCCGTCTCGCGCGTCGGAGAGCTCGACGGGCAGCAGCGCCTGCCGGCGGTCGATGATGATCATGTGGGTGGGCAGGCTCACGGCGGTGCGCACCTCGCCGCCCTTGGAACGCAGCCAGCCGATGTGCTCCAGCGCGGACTTGTCGTTGCGCACGCTGTCGAGGTAGACGGTACGCAGCCGCACCCCGCGGTCGAGCAGTTTCCCGCTGGCTCCCCTGTCCGGGTGTCCGTCCCTGGACGGACACCCGCCGCCCGGCATGAAGGTCATGACCTCGGATCTGGTGGACTCCCCCAGGCGGGTCAGCCGGTCACGGATCGCGTCGCCCCCGATGAGCCGTTCCGAGGCGGGCTCCACCGCGTGCACGCACAGGGCGGAGTACTCGGCGACCAGCCGGGTGGCGGCGGCCCGCGCGGCCTCCGCCTTCGCCTGTTCCGCGGCGAGTTGGGCCTCCTGGCGGGCCAGGAGTAACTCCATGGCCATCTGCGGAGAGAGCAGGTGGTAACCGCAGTTCTCGCGGTCCGAGGGGCGGATGAGCGTCAGCGCGCTGAGCCGGTCCAGTGTCCGCTGGATCTCCGGCTCCGTGGTCCCCAGCCGATTCGCCAACTCCGCGACGCCCTCGCCCGGATGAGCCAGCATCTCGCGGTAGAGCCGTTCGGACAAAGCGTCAAGACCCAGTGATTCGAGCATATGAGCCCCCGTGACTCGTAGTGATACCACCATCCGGATCCTAAGCTCGGGGGGTGCCGGACGCAGGCGCATCGGCGATGTGAATGCATATGTCTGCGGACCAGACGGGCAGTCCACGGCTTTGCGCGAGAACGGGATGATTCAGGCGCGTCACCGCATTCCAGGCCGCGTGCGACGCGGCCACCCGCCGGATCCGGTCATCCGGGTTGAACATGACTTTTGGCATTGGACACTTCCGGCAACGGCATAAACGGTCCAGGTTGGAAATCTGTGCACCGGGCCGATCGGGCATTCACTATCGGCGGGTGTATCTTGTCCACGCCCAGTTGGCCTCGAACAACGAGGCCGCACTGCCCCCAGACACCGTCCCGCTCGTCACGGGCTGCGCCCGGCCGGAGGACCGGCTGGAACACGTCGCCGTCCACCAGGAGGACCCTCCCGGACCCGTGCTGGGGCTCTTCCTGCTCGCCGAGTCCCTTGAGCAGGCCGAGGGGGCGGCGTTCCGGGTGTGTCTGCGCGCGCTGCGCACCTGTCGGGGGCTGACCGGCTTCCGGTTGCTGAGCTGCGGCGCGGCCTGGCCGGCGGCCTACTACGAGGGACTGCTCGCCGCCCCGGACGAGCCGGCATGACATGCCCTCCTCAGGAGGCGATTCGTGCCACGCACATCTTCCTGGCCTGTTGCGGCCAACCGCCGCAACAGGCCAGAGTCCTTCCCTTCCGCCCCGGAAAGCGGTTGGCGAGACTTCTGCCGTCAGCAGACGGGCCCACCGGGCCCAGGTGATTGGGAACATCGAAGGAGCGGGCATGTCGATGCTCAGGACCCCAGGAACAAAAACCGGGCGGGTCGGCCTTCGCGCCGTTCCCGAGCTGGGGTTCCGGGAGAACCTGGCCGGCCTGCTGGCGGCGCGCAACGATCAACTGGGCTTTCTGGAACGCAATCTCCAAAAGCACGGGGACATCTTCCGCATGCGGCTCGGCGGATTTCCCATGCTGATGGTGAACCACCCCGACCACGTCCACCACATACTGGTGGAGAATCACGCCAACTACGACAAGGACAATTTCCTCTACCGCGCGATCCGGCCAATTCTGCGGGACGGTCTGACCGGCAGTCCCGGTGGCCCGGAATGGCAGTTGCACCGCCGCCTCATGCAACGTTCCTTCCACCGCTCGACGGTCGCGGACTTCACCGGGCCGATGACCGAGCTGACCTCGGAAGTGATCAGCGAGTGGGGTGCCGCCGCCGACCGGGGGTCGGTGATCGACGTCTCCGCCCGGATGGCCAACCTGACTCTGAGGGTCGTGCTCCGGTCGTTGTTCGGTGTCGACTCCGAGGGCCGGGACGGGGTCTTCGAACGGGACTTCCTCGAAGTCAACCGACTGGCTGGGGAGTTCCTGCGGTTCCCCTTCCCGCCGCTGAGCTGGCGCACCCCGTCCCGCAACCGGCTGCGGGCGCTGATCGGGGAGTTGGACGCCTTCGTCGCCGACGTGGTCGCGATCCGCTCGCGGAGCGGTGAGGAGCGGGCCGACCTCTTCTCGCTGCTGGCCAACGCGATGGACGAGGAGACCGGCGTCGGCATGACGACCGACCAGGTCTCCCAGGAGATCCTCGGGATGATCATCGCCGGCTACGAGACGTCCAGCCACGCCCAGTCCTGGGTCCTGTACCAGCTGGCCGGACGGCCGGAGGTGCAGCGCCGGGTCCAGGAGGAGGTGGACAGCGTCCTGGACGGCCGGGAGCCCGGCTTCGCCGATCTGGCGAAGCTCTCCTACACCAGGATGGTCATCGAGGAGACGCTGCGGCTGTGCACGCCCGCCTGGCAGACGATGCGGCGGGCCATCGACGAGGACGAGGTGGGCGGCTACCGCGTGCCGCGGGGCAGCGACATCTACCTCAACCTCTTCACGCTGCACCGCCATCCGCTGATGTGGCCGGAGCCGACCCGGTTCGACCCCGAGCGCTTCACCCCGCAGGCGGTGGCCGACCGCCCGCGCCACGCCTACCAGCCGTTCGGCAGCGGGCCCCGGCACTGCATCGGCAAGCACTTCGCCCTCACCGAACTCCAGTTGGTCACGGCGATGCTCGCCCAGTCCTTCACCTTCTCGTGCCCCGAAGGGCAGCCGCCGGTGGGCTTCGCCCCGTTGGTGACCCTCCATCCGAAGGGCGGGATCCACCTGCTCGCGCGGCGGCGCTGACCGCGCCCGCACACCGGGCCCGCCGACCGCGGCGGGCCGGCGGCGTTCCGCGCCCGTTCGACCGCGTTCCTTCCGGCAACTCCGCTCCCGAGAATGGATACCTGGCCCATGCCGCTGCTCCGACGTGACCCGCAGACCGTCCCTGGCGGACCGAAGGAGATCCCGTCGATCGCGTCGCAAGGGGTCATCGGCTCGACACTGGCCTTCCGCCGTGACCCACTGGGCTTCCTGGGCGACGGCATCCGCAGCCACGGGGACCTGTTCAGGTTCCGCCCGCTGGGCATCCCGATGGTCATGGTGAACCACCCCGACCACATCAAGCACATCCTGGTCGACAGGGGCGACCTCTACGACAAGGACGCGGCGATCTTCAAGGTGGTCCGCCCAGTCCTGCGCAAGGGCCTGATCGCCAACGCGGACATGGAACTGTGGCGCCGCCAGCGGCGGATGATGGCGCCGCACTTCACCCCCCGCTCGGTGCAGGCCTTCGCGGAGAACATGACCGACGAGACCGAGAAGATGCTGGTGCGCTGGGAGCGCTCGGCGGGTACCGGCCAGGTGCTCGACGTCACCGACGAGATCGGGCAGTTGGCCCTGCGGATCGTCAACAGGTCGCTGTTCAGCGCCGAGGTCGGGGAGCAGGCCCAGGCGTTCGAGCGGGCCTTCGGGATCGCCAACGACATCCTCGGCTCCTTCTTCCGCTTCCCGTTCCCGCCGTTGAGCGTGCCCACCCCCTCCCACCGGCGGCTGCGGCGGGCCATCGACGACATGGACGCCTTCGTCTCCCTGTTCATCAACAAGCGGCTGTCCGAGGAGTCCACGGGTGCCGAAACGGATCTGCTCACCCTGCTCCTGAACTCCGTCGACGAGGACGACGGGCTGCGGATGGACCTGGAACAACTGCACCACGAGGTGCTGAACATCTGCATCGGGGCCTACGAGACGACCACCAACACCCTGTCCTGGACCTTCTACCTGCTGGCCCGGCACCCCGAGGTGGAGGCCAGGCTGCACGAGGAGGTCGACCGGGTGCTGTCGGGGCGCACGCCCACCTTCGAGGACCTGCCGAACCTGACGTACACCCGGATGATCGTGGAGGAGGCGCTGCGCATCTACTCCCCCGCCTACCAGTTCATGCGCCGGGCCCGGGAGTACGACGAGATCGACGGCCACGCGGTGCCCGCCGGCACCAACATGCTGATCAACAGCTACTTCCTGCACCGGCACCCGGACTTCTGGGAGGAGCCGGAGCGCTTCGACCCGAGCCGCTTCACCCCGGAGCGGGTCGCCGCGCGTCCCAAGCACGCCTACATCCCCTTCGGCAGCGGTCAGCGGGTCTGCATCGGAAAGCACTTCGCCCTGGCCGAACTCACCCTCGTGCTGTCCACCGTGGCCCGGGAGTACCGCCTGGTCACGCCGCCGGACGGCGCCGAGGTGCAGCCGGAGGCCCTGATCACCCTGCACCCCAGGGGCGGCATCCACCTCGCCCTGGAACACCGCTGAGGAGACCGCGCACCGCTTCGGGAGATTGGACACGCCCTCGTCATGGAAGACCGATCGACAGACATCACCAGCCCCTTCCCTTATCAGGTGAACCCGCAGGCCGAGCACGCCAGGGAGCACCTGTCGGACTGGGCCCGCCGGGTCGGCCTGGTCCGCAGGGAATCGGCGGTGCGGCGGTTCGAGCACGCCGACTTCGGCTGGTTCGCCGCCATGGTCTACCCGAGTGCCGACCTGCGGCGCCTTGAGTTGATGGCCGACTGGTTCGCCTGGCTCTTCCTGGTCGACGACCAACTCGACGACGGACAGGCCGGGCGGGACCTGGACCGGGCCGCCGAGATGCTGTGCGAGCTACGCGAGGTCCTGGGCAGTGAGCCAGGGGCCGTCGACCCCGCCGTGCGCCCGGGCCTGTCCGTCGCGGCGGCCTCGCTCGCCGAGCTGTGGGAGCGTACGGCCGCGGACGCGACCCCCCGGTGGCGCCGCAGGTTCGCCGGGCACCTGGAGGAGTGCCTGCGCACCGCGGCCACCTGGGAGGCGGCCAACCGGATCCAGGGCATCGTGCCGGACGAGGAGACCTACGTCCGCAAGCGCCGGCACACCGGGGCCATCTACGTCTGCATGGACTTCATCGACATCGTCGAGGACCTGGACATGCCCGAGTCGCTGTACCGGGACCCGGACTTCTCGGCGGCGCTCGACGCGGCCTGCGACGTCGTGTGCTGGACCAACGACGTCTACTCGCTGGAGAAGGAGCGCTCCCTGGGCGAGACCCACAACCTGGTGCACGTCGTCCAGCACCATCGCGGACTGACCCAGGAGGAGGCGCTGCGCCAGGTCCGCTCGATGATCTCGGCGGCCACCGGGTTCTTCGTCGACACCCAGGACCGGCTGCTGGCCGCCCACCCCGAGCACGGCGCGGTGCTGCGGCCGTCCCTGGCGGGCATGCGCTCGTGGATGCGCGGCAACCTCGACTGGTCGCGGCAGACCAAGCGCTACCAGGCCCCGGACGGGGCGGCGCAGGAGCGGCCGGAGCTGTACCTGGAGCCGGCTCTCCTGCGGGGGAAACGATGACCACGGCCACCCCGCCCGACACCGGGCAGGCGGCGCTCTTCCTGCGGCAGGCCAGGGCGACCATCGCCCCCGAACTGCGGCGGGCCGTCGAGCGGTTGTCCGACCCGACGCGTACCGTGGCCGGCTACCACCTCGGCTGGTGCGACCGGCACGGCACCCCGGCGGTGGCGGACTCAGGGAAAGGCATCCGTGCCGCCCTGGTGCTGGCCAGCGCGCGGGCCACCGGGGCGCTCGCCGAGCAGGCCGCGGCGCCCGCCGCCGCGATCGAGCTGGTGCACCAGTTCACCGTGCTGCACGACGACCTGGTGGACGGGGACGCCACCCGCCGCGGCCGTCCCACGGCCTGGGCGGTCTTCGGCAAGGCCCAGGCGCTGCTGGCCGGGGACGCCCTGCTGGTCCTGGCCCTGCAGATCCTGTCCGAGCTGCCCGGCTCACGGTCGCAGGCCGGCTACACCTCCGAACTGTGCGGGACCCTGCTGGAGCTGGTCGCGGGCCAGGCTACCGATCTGGCCTTCGAGGACCTCGGCGGCATCCGGCTGGAGGACTGCCTGGAGATGGCGGGCGGCAAGACCGCGTCCCTGTTCGCCACCGCGTGCGCGATCGGGGCGATGTGCTCGAACGCCGATCCCGGCCGGATCCGCGCACTGCGGGACTTCGGCCGCCATCTCGGGCTCTCCTTCCAGCTGGTCGACGACTGGCTGGGCATCTGGGGTGACCCGCACGCCACCGGGAAACCGGTCGGGGCCGATCTGCGGCGGCGCAAGAAGTCGCTGCCGGTGGTGGCCGCGCTGAACAGCGGAACGCCGGCCGGCCGGCAGGTCGCCGAGCTGTACGCACTCGCCCGCCCGCTGACCGATGCCGAGACGCTCCGGGCCGCCGAACTCGTCGAGGAGGCCGGGGGCCGCCGCTGGGTCGAGCGGGAGGCGGCGCGCCATCGGCAACGTGCCATGGAACACCTGGCCGGGGCCGAGCTGTGGCCGCCCGCCGTCTCCTCCCTGGTGTCGCTGGCCCGCGCGGCGAGCACCCGCGATCACTGACCACGCCGACAATCGACAAGGGGTCGAGCCAACCGTGTCCACTGTCCCGGACGAAGAGCTTCCGGTCTTTCCCTTCCCCCACGATCCCGCGCACCCGCAGCCGCCCGAGTACGCCCGCCGCCGCCGGGAGTGCCCGTTCGGCGACGTCATGACGCAGGGCGGGCACCGTGCCGTCCTGCTGGTGCGGGCCGAGGACGTACGCGAGGCCCTCGGCAATCCGCGGCTGGCACACAACCTGACCGCGCCGGGAAGCCCGCAACTGCATCAGGCGGCCAGCTTCCGGCAGGACCCCAGGCTCATCATCAACATGGACGGGGAGGAGCACCTGCGGCTGCGCCGCATCGTGGCCTCGGCCTTCACCCCCCGCAGCGTCGACCGCTGGCGGCCCGCCATCGAGGCGATCGCGCACGAGCTGTGCGACGACCTGATCGCCGCCGGCCCGCCGGCCGATCTGAGCCTCGACTACTGCTTCGAGGTCCCGGTGCGGGTCATCTGCCGCCTGCTGGGTGTCCCCGAGGAGGACTCGGAGCGATTCCGGCACTGGTCGGAGGCGTTCTTGTCGGTGAGCCGGCTCTCCCCCGCGGAGCGCGGTCGCCAGGTCGAGGAGTTCACCGGATACGTCACCCGGCTGATCGCCGACCGGCGCTCGGCGCCCGGCAACCAGTTGATCGACGCGCTGATCGAGGCGCGGGACGGACGGGACCGGCTCACCGAGGACGAACTCCTCATGCTGGTGCTCGGACTGATCGCGGTGGGCAACGAGGCGACGTCCAACTCGCTGGGCCGGGCGGTCCTGACACTGCTGAGCGACGGGCGGAAGCTGTGGGACCGGCTGGCCGACGGCCCGCAGGTGCCGCCCGCCGCGGTGGACGAGCTGCTGCGCTACTCGCCTCCGGGCACGATGATCAGCATGCGCCGGGCCGTCGAGGACGTGCCGCTGCCCTCCGGCACCGTGCGCGAGGGTCAGGCGGTGGTGATCGCCACCGGGTCCGCGCTGCGCGATCCCGACTACTACCCCGATCCTGACGTGGTCGACTTCGACCGGGACAGCCCGCCGCAACTGGTCTTCGGCGGTGGGCCGCACTACTGTCTCGGCGCCCATCTGGCCAAGGCGGAGCTCCAGATCGGCCTGGGCGTCCTCATGCGCCGCATCCCCGGTCTACGGCTGGACGCCGACCCCGCGGACATCCGCTTCAGCGGCGGCGACATCCTGAGCACGCTCATGGGGCTGCCGGTCGCGTGGTGAGCCGCCGCCCGCGGACCCGGGCCGGGGGAAGGGGGAGCGTGGAGCGATCGCTGCTTTGACCGGCGGATGGTTATCGTCTCGGTAGTGGCTCTCTTCACGCGCCCTACCCGAGGAAACACTATGCGTGTCATCGACTTCGACCATGTGGTGCTCAACGTCGCCGACGTCGAGCGCTCCCTGCGCTTCTACTGCGGCCCGCTGGGACTGGAACCGCTCCGGGTGGCGGAGTGGCGCTCCGGCGAGTTCCCCTTCCCGTCGGTCCGGGTGAACGCCACGACCATCATCGACCTGGTCGAACGCACCCGCGGGGAGTCCAACGTGGACCACTTCTGCCTGGTCGTCGAGCCGCTGGACTGGCAGGAGGTGGTGGACTCCGGTGTGTTCACCGTGGTGGACGGTCCCGGGACCCGCAGCGGCGCGCGGGGTGACGCCGAGTCGGTCTACGTCCTCGACCCGGACGGCAACACCATCGAGCTGCGCTGGTACCCGCAGGATGCCTGACCGCCCCGCCTGACCGCCCCGCCGGGCCGCCGCGTCTCAGGCCGGGTGGGCGCCGCCGTTGTCCTCGTACAGCTCACGCGTGCGGCGCAGCAGCGCCTGCCGCACCTCGTCGGGGGCCAGCACCCGCAGCGGTGTGGCCAGGCTGAGCAGGTACTTGGCGAGCCCGTCCGCGTTCGGGCCGCCGATGTCGACGACGGTGGCGTCGGGGCCGTCCGGGCGGTGGCTGCCGACCGTCGGCGGGACCAACCGCAACGCGCGGTCCAGTGGTAGCGGCAGACGGACCGTCACGGTGACCGGGTAGCTGCCGGCGGCGATACCCCGCGAGACCAGCAGCGCCGGGTCGGGCGGGTCGGAGAGTTCCACCGCCCGGCCGGTCGAGCGGGCCTCGGCCACCCGGTCGGCCCGGAACGTCCGCCACTCGCCGCGCGCCACGTCCCTGGCCACGAAGTACCAGCGGCGTCCGGTGCGCACCAGGCGGTAAGGATCGACCTCCCGGACGGTGGCGTTGCCCTCCCGGTCCCGGTACGACAGGCGGGTGCGCTCGCCCCTACGGCACACGGTGGCCAGTTCCAGCAGCATGCCGGGGGCGATCTGCCGGTCGTCGGGCCTCGGGGTGTGTTCGAACGCGGTGTGCACGAACGCGGAGTCCATCTCCTCCAGCCGGCCGGCGATCCTGGGCGGCAGGACCTGCCGCAGTTTCAGCAGCGCCGACAGCGCGGCCTGGTCACTGCCGAGTACACCGCTGAGCGCGGCCTCGCGCAGTGAGACGGCCACGGCGAGCGCCTCCTCGTCGTCGAGGATCAGCGGTGGCACCCGGGTGCCACCGCCGAGCCGGTAGCCGCCCCACGGTCCGGGGTCGGACTCGACGCCGTAGCCGAGTTCCCGCAGCCTGGCCACGTCCCGGCGGACCGTGCGCTCGGTGACCGCCATGCGCTCGGCCAGTTCCCCACAGGTCCACGACGGCCGCGCGGACAGCAGCGAGACCAGTCGCAGCAGGCGGGCGGATGTACTGATCACATCCCGAAGTGTCCACCATGACCAGGACCGTAACTGTCCTGGTCCCGGCATAGCGTCCTGCCCATGAGCACCGGAACCACTTCCACGCCGGCGATCCGTTTCGCGGCCATCACCTTCGACTGCCCCGACCCCGCCGAGTCGGCCCGCTTCTACAGCGAAGCGCTCGGCCTGCCCATTGCCTGGTCGGGCGACGACTTCGTCCTGCTCGGCCGGGAGGGCACGACCGGTCTGGCCTTCAACCGGCTCGCCGACTACCGGCGTCCCACCTGGCCCGACCCCACCCAGGAGAAGCAGGCCCACATCGAACTGGGCGTCGACGACCTGGAGGCCGCCCAGGCCCGGCTGCTGGAGCTGGGCGCCACCGAGCCCCCGACCCAGCCGCAGCCCGACCGGTGGCGGGTGCTGCTGGACCCGGCGGGTCATCCGTTCTGCATCACCACCCTGGTGTGAACATGATCGGCCGACTGATGACCATGACCGCGCACCCGGGCAGGGGCGGCGAACTCGCCGCGGTCCTGCTGAAGGTCGCGGGGCGGCTGCGCGGCTTTCCCGGCTGCGAGATCTACCTGATCAGCCAGGACCGGGACGACTCGGACACGGTGCGCGTCACCGAGGTCTGGCGGAACGAGGCCGCCGCGCAGGCCGCGCTCAGCGCACCGCCGGCCGACGACGGTCCCACCCCGGCCGATGTCCTGGCCCTGTTGTCCGCCCCGCCGAGCCGCACGGATCTCGACGTCCTGGGCGGGGTGGGCCTGCCGCCCGCCGGCGGGACCTGAGGGGCGTCCGCAGGTCGCGCCGGCGGCCCGCTGCGTCAGAACTGGACGTCGGCGCAGGAGTAGAAGGCGTTGCCGGTGTCGGCGATGTTCCAGACGCCGAGGACGAGTTGCTTGCCGGTCAGCCCGCCCGGGATGGTGCCCTGGTGGGTGACCGTGTTCGAGGCGGGCGGCTGGCCGTTGTAGGGCACGGTGAGGAACGGGGTGGTCTGGAGTTCCGACCGGGTGAGGGGCTTGGTGGGGTCGTAGTTGCTGTTGGTGAGGAAGTACTCGAAGTCGGTGGTGGCGTGCCTGGCGGTGAACGTCCAGGTGAAGCTGTAGCTCTGGCCGCCGGACACCTTGACGGCGGGCCAGCCGCCCGAGCGGGGGTCGTCGAGCTGGGCGAAGCGGCTGTTGCCGCCGCTGCACAGCGAGCCGTCCGCCGGCCCTGCGGCGGGGAACCCCTTGGGGCCCTCGACGCTCTGCGGCTCGTACTGGATGTCGCCGCATCCGGTCACCGTGCCCGCGGCGCACAGGTCCTGGCGGCTGGGCGGGGTGCTGACGTAGCCGTGGCTGTCGGCGCTGCCGGTCGTCAGGACGAGGACGCCGATGGCGCCGAGGCCGACGAGGGCGGCACTGATCTTGTTGCGCATGGGATCACCTCGGGAGACGGAAGGGTCCACGGGCACGGCGCACGAGCGCGCCGGTCACGCGCGAAAGGTTCAGACCAATTTCCCGTAAGGTAGTGCGCCCCACTTCCCCCTGTCCATACCGCTTCCAGCCGCGCTCTCTCCATCCCAGCCGCACCCGGATGAGAGCTCGTCAGTGATCGTCTGTGGGGTGGAGGACCGACATCACGGCGGATTTGGCGGCGGTGACGATTTCGGGGGCGGTGGTGAAGTGGGTGTCCGCTTCGGCGGTGGTGCTCGCGGTGCCCATCGGGATCCAGACGCCGCGCCGCGCCGGCGCCGCGCGCTTCGCTGACAGGTGCACCGCCACCGCGCCCGCGGCGGCGAGCGCGGCCACGTCGCCGGGCCGTACCCCCGCTCCGGCCATCACCTCGACGCCGGTCGCCACCGCCGCCATCTCGCCGATCGTGGCGAGCCCCTCCACCGCGGTCACCGCACCCCCGGAGGTGAGGATGCGGGTGAGCCCCAGCCCCGGCACGAGCGCCGCCGCGCCGACCGGGTCGACGGCCTGGTCGATCGCCCGGTGCAGGGTGACCTCCACCCGCCGGCCGGCCGCGGCCCCCGCCTCCCACGCCGCATCGGCCAGCCGGCGCACCGCCTCCACATCGAGCGTGCCGACCGCGGTCAGCGCGCCGACGACCACACCGTCGGCGCCCGAGGCGATGACCGACCGCACCTCGGCGGTCATCAGCGCGATCTCCTCGGCGTCGTGGACGAAGTCGCCCGGCCGGCAGCGGACGAGCACCTGCACCGGCAGCCCGACCGCCGACACCGCCTCGACCAGCGCCGCCGACGGCGTCACCCCGCCGACCTCCAGAGCCGAGCACAGCTCGACCCGGTCGGCCCCGCACGCGAGGGCGACCCGCGCGCCGGCCGCACTCGCGACGGCGATCTCCAGGGCGAGCGGGCCGCCGGCGGTCCCGCTCACTCGTCGTCCCCGGTGAGCGGTTCGTTCGAGGCGGCGATGACGCGAGCCGTCAGGTCCGGGTCGGCCATGTCCGCGTCGTAGGGGAACATGGGACGCCGGATGCGGCGGTGTCCGAGCCGCGGGAGGTCCTGGTCGACGCCGCCCGGGGTGAGCGCGAGCTTCCAGTCGGCGGCCATGTCGAACAGTTCCGGCTCCAGGTAGCCGATCTTCACGATCACGATGTCGGCGCCGCGCGGGTCGAGCGCGAGGTCGGTGAAGTCGCTCTCGTGGTGGTACGGCTTGCGCAGCCGCGTGAGGATCACGTACACACTCCCGACCCGCAGGACGACCTCGGTCCCGGCGTCGCGGTCGCCGTGCCTGACCGCGTGGACGACGCCGGTCATGGTGACCGGTCCGGCGTGGGTGTCGTCGACCTCGGCACCGGCCGTGACCGTGACGGTCGCTCCGACGCCGGCCTTCTCCGCGGTCTCGACGGCCAAGGGTCCCGGCAGCGAGGCGTAGATGACGACCGGGCCGTCCGGGTCGCGGAACTCCGGCCGGGCGAGCAGCCGCCGCAGCCCCCAGGTGACGTCCCCGGCGCCGCCCGCGGTCGGGTTGTCACCGGTGTCGCTGACGAAGTAGGGCCGCGCGTCGGAGGCGAGGGCGTCGTCGAGGCAGCCGTCGAGCGATCCGGTCGGGGCGACGAAGGCGAACTCGCGCCGGCTCTCCCAGAACCCGCGGGCCAACCGCTCGGCCCCCGCGGTGACGGCGTCACGGCCGGGCCCGGTGACGACGACCGCCGCGCGGTTGCGCGGCTCGTCGGCCCAGGCGTAGCCGACCCAGATCGCCGCGTCGATGACACCGTCCATGGCCTCCACCTCCTCGACCGCCGCGTAGACGCTGCGCGCGGGCTCGACCCGTGTCGAGGTCTGCTCGCCGGCCAGCAGCACCGGCACCGGCACCCACGCCTTGACCGGTCGGGGCGCGCCGGAGGCCAGGAGTTCCACCAGGTTGCGGGCGGCGCGTTCCTTGGTCTCCATGTGGTCCTCGTGCGGGGCCATCCGGTAGCAGGTGATGAGGTCGCTTCGGTGCGCGAGTTCGCGCGAGACGTTGCCGTGCAGGTCCATGGAGGTGGACACGATGACGTCCGGTCCGACGGTCTCGCGGATGCCGGCGAGCAGGACGGCCTCGGCGTCGTCGACGCCCTCGACCGTCATGGCGCCGTGGATGTCGAACCAGAGGCCGTCCAGGCGCGGCATGTCGGCCAGCCGGCGCAGGAGCTCAGCGGACAGTTCGGCGAAGGCGGCGGCGGTGACCATGCCACCGGGCAGCGACTTGCCGACCAGCGCCCCGCGCCAGTCGGCGGCGGCCCGCAGCGGCGCGCCCGGGGCGAGGAAGGGGTAGCGGTCCAGGACGTCCGCGCCGCGCGAGGGGTGGAAGGCCGCGGAGGCGGTGCGGGCGGGCGAGAAGGTCGACGACTCGATTCCGAGCCCGGCGATCGCGATGACGGGACGGGCGCCGGTGGTAGGCGGTTGTGACATGGCTCCTCGGGCGGTTGTCGTGATGTTCGGATGGCGGGGCCCACGGGGGCGGTGCGTCAGCGTGGAGCGGTGTGCAGGGGGGTGTCGCCGAGCGCCCGGGTCAGGGCGCTCTGCAGGGCGAACTGACCGGCGCCGAACAGCCCGGCGTCGGCGCCCAGGCTGGCGCGTTCGATGGTCAGGTGCTCGGTCATCAGCGGGTGGCACCCCTCGTAGAGCTGGCTGCGAACGGCGGCCACGAGTGGTTCGAGCGTGGACAGGATGCCGCCGAGGTAGACGGCGTCGGGGTTGAAGAAGTTGATGTTGGCGGCGAGCACCTGGCCGAGGTAGCCGCCGGCCTGCCGCACGGCGCGGGTCGCCTGCGGATCGGCGTCCGAGGCGAGGCGGACGACGTCTTCGAGGGACCGCACGCGGCAGCCGCGCTCGTTGAGGATGCGCACCAGGGCGGAGCCGGAGGCGACGGTCTCCAGGCAGCCGGTGTTGCCGCACGAGCAGGGGGTGTCCCCGGCGGCGTCGATGCGTACGTGGGTGATGTCGCCGGCGGAGCCGGTCGCGCCGCGGTAGAGGCGCCCGTCGACGATGATGCCGGCGCCGATGGCGGAGCCGATCTTGACGGTGACCGACTGCCGCCGTTCGCCCGGCTGGTTGGCGTGCTCGCCCAGTGCCATGCAGTTGGCGTCGTTCTCCACCGCGGCCGGGACCCCGAAGTGGTCCCGCAGCCAGGCGCCGACCGGGAACTTGTTCCAGCCGGGCATCCGGGAGGGGAGGGTGACCGTCCCGGACTCGACGTCGACCGGTCCGGGCAGCGCGAGCCCGACGCCGCGCAGCCGGTCACGGCCGCGCCGCTCGGCCAGCGTGGAGAGCGTCTCGGCGAGGCGCGGCAGGGCGGCCTCCGGACCGTCGGAGATCGCGAACGGGACGGTCGAGACGTCGGCCAGCTCACCGCCGGGGAGGAAGACGCCGATCCGCGCGTGCCGGCTGCCGAGGTCGGCCGCGACGGCGAACTCGTCCGTGCCACCGAGCCGCAGGACCTTGCGGGGGCGTCCGCCGGTGGACGCCCGGGTGCCGTGCTCCGCGACGAGTCCGCGCTCGACGAGCTGGCTGACCGTGAGCGAGATCGTCGACGGCGCGGCCTCCAGCAGTTCCGCGAGCTCGGTGCGCGACATCGCCTGTCCGGACGCGATGAGTTCGAGGACGCGTGCGGCGAGGGAGGGGGCGCTCCTGGCGCGGCTCCGGTGCGGGGCACTTATGTCAGGCATGGGTGAACTAACTTCCGACAGGGGGGTGGTGGCGACGAGCGTACGCCTGCGGCCCTGCCGCAGGAAGCGTCGCCCACCGCCCACCGGAACCGTGGCCCGGCCGGTGAATCCGCACGTGGCGGAGGTTTTCCCGAGAGCCGACCGGAACGTCGGTACTTTTGTCGAATCAGCAGATACCTACTTGTTACAGATCATCGTTTGTTTTTTCGGACCGGCAGGCCGTTGACTGTTTCCGCCACCCGCCGATCCCGCAACCTTCACCGCTTTGTCCCTTGACACAACGGTTTGTTCACCCTGAGGAGGAATCATGTTCCCTGCTCGAACGGCGGAGCTCCGCCGATGGGCGCTCTTCGCCGGCGCCGCCGTTTCGGTGAGCGCGCTGCTCGCGGGTTGCAGCGGATCGAGCGGATCGCCGTCCGCTTCGTCCGACTCGGTCGACTACGCGCTGCCGGCGAACTTCACCCCGAACTGGATCCTGCCGATCGGCACCGCGGCCCACCTCAACACCAACAACATCTCCATCGCCGCGGCCCTGTGGGAGCCGCTCATCGCCTACGACGGCTCCACGGGCGGCATCGCGTGGAACAAGAAGGCCTCGGTGGCCACCGCCGCCGACTTCGCCGCCGACGGCAGAAGCGTCACGGTGACGCTCGGCGACCGCCACTGGAGCGACGGCAAGCCGATCACCTCGCGGGACGTGGAGTTCTGGTTCGACCTCATCAAGGCGAACAAGTCGCAGTGGGCCGCGTACAGCGAGGGGAAGGCCCCCGACAACTGGACGTCCTTCAAGGCCGTCGACGACCGCCACTTCACCATCACCTTCGACCGGGCCTACAACAACCAGTGGATGCTGGCGAACGAGCTGAGCCTGATCACCCCGCTGCCGCAGCACGTGTGGGACCGGACGAGCGCCACCGGCGCGGTCTCCGACGCCGACCGGACGGCCGCGGGCGCGAAGGGCGTGTGGACCTACCTCAACTCCGCGGCGAAGAGCATCTCCCGGTACGCGACGGACCCGCTGTGGAAGACCGTCAGCGGCCCGTACACCATCAAGTCGTTCTCGACCTCGGGCAAGGTCGTGCTGAGCGCCGGGAAGAAGTACGACGGCGGCGAGAAGGCGCACATCGCCACCGTCAACCTCCTGCCGTTCACGACGACGGACGCCGAGGAGAACGCCCTGCGGGCCGGGCAGGTGGACTACGGGTACATCAACGCCACCGACCTCGACCAGAAGGCGTCGTTCACCCAGCAGGGATACACGGTGAAGCCGTGGACCGGGTGGGCGATCACCTACATGCCGTACAACTTCGCCAACCCGGTCATGGGGCCCGTCTTCAAGCAGCTCTACGCCCGCCAGGCGGTGCAGACCTCGATCGACCAGGCCGGACTGGCGAAGATCATCTTCAATGGCACCGCCGTGCCCGGTTACGGTCCGGTCCCGCAGGCCCAGGCGTCCGACTTCGTCTCGCCGGCCCAGAAGGACAACCCGTACCCGTTCTCGACCACCAAGGCCAAGGCGCTGCTGACCGGCCACGGCTGGACCGAGCAGGGCGGTGTCATGGTCTGCACGGACCCCGGCACGTCCTCCTCGCAGTGCGGCGCCGGAGTCGCCAAGGGCACCAAGTTCCAGATGCAGGTGCTGTCGCAGTCCGGCTCGACGGTGACCGACAACATGATGAGCGTCATCCAGTCCTCGCTGGCGAAGACCGGGATCGGCTTCTCGATCAAGACCGCGCCGGTCAACTCGGTCCTGTCGCAGACCCCGCCGTGCACCGCCGACCAGCCGATCTGCAAATGGCAGCTGTCCTTCTTCGGTACCGCCGGCAGCTGGTACTTCTCGGCCTTCCCGACCGGCGACTCGCTCTTCCAGACCAAGGGCGGCTCGAACTTCGGCAACTACTCCAACCCGAAGGTCGACCAGCTCATCGCGGCGTCGACCACCTCGACCTCGACGAGTGCCGTGCGCGACTACAGCGCCGCGGTCGCCAAGGACCTGCCCGTCATCTGGCTCCCGGAGCCCGACTACCAGATCTCGGTCGTCAAGAACGGCCTCGGCGGCTTCGCCCAGGACTCACTGGCCAACTTCCACCCGGCCCAGTGGAACTGGACCGGGAAGTAAGCCCCGCCGGGGACCGTCGGCACCACTGACCGAACGTCCGGAAAGCAGATGACTACCCTCCTGTACCTGACCAGACGTCTCCTCCAGGCCGCCGTGGTGATCCTCATCGTGACGGTGGTGGTCTTCTGCCTGCTGCACGCCCTCCCCGGGGGTCCCGCGCGCGGGATCCTCGGGCCGCAGGCCACCGCCCAGCAGATCGCGGACTTCAACCACCGGCAGGGCCTCGACCAGCCGCTGCCCGTGCAGTACGTCTACTACCTGCGCACCCTGCTCCACGGCGACCTGGGAACCTCGTACACCCTCAACGAACCGGTCTCGCAGCTGATCGTGCAGCGCCTGCCCAAGACGCTCGTGCTGACCGTCCTGTCGGCGCTGGCCGGGCTGCTGCTGGCGATCCCGCTCGGCATGTGGCAGGCGGTCCGGCGCAACAAGCCGGTCGACTACGTGATCACCACGCTGAGCTTCGTCGCCTACTCCACGCCCGTCTACTTCCTCGGGCTCATCCTGGTGCTCGTCTTCACCCAGGTGCTGCCGTGGTTCCCCTCCCAGGCGCCGCAGGGCGACACCCTCGGCCAGGTCTTCTCCGACCCCGCCGGGCTCGTCCTGCCGATCGTGGCGGGCGCCGCCTCCATGATCGCGGTCTTCAGCCGGTACATGCGAGCCGCGACGCTGGAGAACCTCTCCGAGGACTACGTCAGGACCGCCAGGGCCGGCGGCGCGCGGCGGCGCTCCTTCCTGTGGCGCCACGTCCTGCGCAACTCCCTCACCCCCGTCGTCGCGATGCTCGGCTACTACGTGCCGGTGCTCTTCGGCGGCGCGCTGGTGGTCGAGCAGTTGTTCAACTACCCCGGTATGGGACTGCTGTTCTGGAGTTCCGCTCAGTCGTCCGACTACCCGGTGCTGCTCGGCTGCGTCCTGGTCATCTCGATCGCGACCGTCGTCGGCACCCTCCTGGCCGACATCGTGCAGCGGATCATCGATCCCCGAGTGAAGGCGGGCCGCGCATGAGCGCCGTACTCCAGCCGGGTCAGACCCCCGGCACCGGACCGCTGTCCGACCCGTCCGCGGAAGGCGCGGGGGTGGTGGGCGCGCGGCTGATGGTCCGCCGGTTCGCCCGCAACCGGCTCGCCGTCGCCGGGCTCGCGGTGATCGTGCTCTTCCTGCTGTTCTGCTTCGCCGGTCCGCTCCTGCACCCCACCGACCAGACGCACACCACGCTGACGCAGGTGAACCTCGCGCCCGGCGCGCGCCACCTGCTCGGCACCGACGCCGTCGGGCACGACGAACTCGGCCGGCTGATGTTCGGCGGCCGGGTCTCACTCCTGGTCGGCCTCGCCGCGGGCGTCCTGGCGACCGTCATCGGGACGCTGTGGGGCGCGGCCGCCGGCTACGCAGGCGGCTGGATCGACGCGGCCATGATGCGGGTCGTCGACGCGGGCATCGCGATCCCGGCGCTGTTCATCCTGCTGGTCATCTCCGCCATCTCGACCCCGGGTGTGCCGGGGCTCATCGTGATCCTCGGGCTGGTCTCCTGGCTCGTGCCGTCCCGCCTGATCAGGGCGGAGACCCTGACCCTGAAGAACCGCGACTACGTGCTCACCCTCCGGGCGATCGGCGGCACCCACACCCGGGCGATCTCCCGGCACATCCTGCCCAACTCGGTCTCCACGATCGTCGTCGCCGCGACGTTCCAGGTCGCCGACGCGATCCTGCTCGTCGCCTACGTCTCCTACCTGGGCCTGGGCGTCCAGCCGCCGCAGACCGACTGGGGCGGGATGCTGACCGCCGGGCTGACCGCCGCCTACTCGGGGCGCTGGTGGCTGATCCTGCCGCCGGGCCTGGCCGTCATCCTCGTGGTGTGCGCCTTCAACGCGATCGGCGACGGCCTGCGTGACGCGTTCGACGTGAGGGGCCGCGGATGACCGCCACCGACCGCTCCCCCGCCACCGCGGCGGAGCCGATCCTCGAACTCGACAGCCTCGGCGTCACCTTCTCCACCGAGACCGGCGACGTGCCGGCCGTCCGCGGGGTCTCGCTCCAGGTGCGGCCCGGTGAGACGCTCGCCCTGGTGGGTGAGTCCGGTTCCGGGAAGTCGACGGTTGCGCTCGCCGCGATCGGGCTGCTGCCGGGGAACGCCTCCGCCACCGGCGTCGCCTCGCTCGGCGGCACCGATGTCGTCACCGCCGGCGAGGACGTGCTCGCCGGACTGCGCGGCCGCACGGTCTCGATGGTCTTCCAGGAGCCCGCGACCGCGCTCGACCCGCTGACCCGGATCGGCGCGCAGATCGCCGAGGTGGTGCGCAACCACCGGCCGGTCTCGGCCCGGCAGGCCCGCGAGGAGGCGGTCGCGCTCCTGCGCCGCGTCGGCATCCCCGACCCGGAGCACCGGGCGTCCGCGTTCCCCTTCCAGCTCTCGGGCGGGCAACGGCAGCGGGTGGTCATCGCGATGGCGATCGCCAACGACCCCGTGCTGCTCATCGCGGACGAACCGACGACCGCGCTCGACGTCACCGTGCAGGCCGAGATCCTCGACCTGCTGCGCAAGCTCGCCGCCGACTCCGGCACCGGCGTCCTGCTCGTCACCCACAACATGGGAGTGGTGGCCGACTTCGCCGACCGGGTCGCGGTCATGTTCCAGGGCGAGATCGTCGAGACCGGGCCGGTGGAGGACGTGCTGCTGCGCCCGGTCCACGAATACACCAGGCGGCTGCTCGCCGCGGTGCCCCGGCTCACCGTCGACGAGCCCGGCCCGGCGCCCGCGGACACCGCCCGGGAGCGGCGGTCCCGCGAGCCGGTGGTCGACCTGCGGGACGTCTCGGTGGTCTTCGGCCGCGGGCAGCGGGCGGTACACGCCCTGGACGGCGTCTCCATCACGGTGGACTCCGGCGAGACGGTCGGGCTCGTCGGGGAGTCGGGTTCCGGCAAGTCGACGGCCGCGCGGGTCGCGCTCGGCCTGGTGCGGCCGGACTCCGGCACGGTCTCGCTCTTCGGCTCCGACCTCGGCCGGACCGGCGCACGCGCCCGCCGCGCCCTGCGGTCCGGCATCGGCGTCGTCCTCCAGGATCCGGTCGCCTCGCTCGACGCGCGGATGAGTGTCGCGGAGTGCGTCGCCGAGCCGTTGCGCGTCCACCGCCGCGACATGCCGGCCAAGGAGCGCAGGGCGCTGGTGGCGGAAGCGCTGGAGCGCGTCCGCCTGCCGCGCGGCTTCGCCCACCGCGCCCCGCGCGAGTTGTCCGGCGGACAGCGCCAGCGGGTGAGCCTGGCCAGGGCGCTCGTGCTGGCGCCCCGGCTGCTCGTCGCCGACGAGCCGACGAGTGCGCTGGACGTCAGCGTGCAGGAGACGGTGCTGGAGGTGATCGCCGAACTCCAGGACGAGCTGGGGTTCGCATGCCTGTTCGTCTCCCATGACCTCGCGGTCGTGCAGCACTTCGCGCAACGCGTCGTCGTCATGCGCGACGGGCGCATCGAGGAGCAGGGCAGCACCTCGGCCACCCTGCTGCGCCCGGCGACCGACTACACACGACGGCTGCTCGCCGCCGTCCCCGTACCGGACCCGGTGCTGCAACGCCGGCGCCGCGCGGAGCGGCAGGCCGTGCTCGGCGGGGACGGACCGGAGGGCGAGGCGTGACCGGTCCCTGGGCACACCGCCCGGTGCCCGGCGGCTACGCCGGGGTCGACATCGGGGGCACGACCACGCAGGTCGTGCTGTGCGCCGCCGACCTCACCGTCCTGGACCGGGCCGAGGTGCCCACCCCCGCGGCGAAGGGCGGGCACGCGATGGTCGGCGCCGCGCTCGACGCGCTCCGACTGCTCCTGGACCGGGTGCCCACCCCACTGGCCGGGGTCGGCGTGGGGGCGGCGGGGGTCGTCGACGCGCGGAGCGGCCACATCATCGCCGCGAGTGACTCCTTCCACGCGTGGGCCGGTTTCGCGGTGACCGCCGCCGTCGAGACGGCGCTCGGCGTGCCGGCGTTCCTGGACAACGACGTCAACGCCTTCCTGCGCGGCGAGGCGTCCAAGGGCGCCGTCGAAGGGGAGTCGCACGCGCTCGGGATGATGCTGGGCACCGGGGTCGGCGGGGCCCTGTGGATGGACGGCGCGCTGCTGGACGGACCGCACGGGGCCGCCGGCGAGATCGGGCACATCCCCGGCTTCGGCGACACCCCCTGCTCCTGCGGTGGTCGCGGGCATCTGGAGACGCTCGCCTCCGGCCGCTTCATCGGCACCCGGTACGGCGAGCGGACCGGGCGGCACACCTCCGCGCGCGAGGTCGCCGCGGCGGCCGGGCGGGGCGACCCGGACGCGATCGCCGTCTTCCAGGCCGCCGGGTCCGCCGTGGCCCGCGCGATCCTCATCACGGCGGGGGTGGTCGACGTCACCACCGTGGTGATCGGCGGCGGTGTCAGCCGGGCCTGGTCCCTGCTGGGGCCCTCGATCCGTGCGGCGCTCGACGCCGAACCGCTGGTCAGCGGTCACCCGATCCGTCTCGTGCGGGCCGCGCTCGGCAACGACGCCGTCGCGATCGGCGCGGCCTCCCGCGCCCGTGCGCAGTTGGCGGCCCGCTGAACCGCCGGTCCGGATCCCGTGGCTGAACGCCGCGGGTCGTGATTCCGTATAGCCAGGTGCGACGGGTGAGATGCGCTCGTGCCCTGACGCCATGGAGATCGTGATGCTGATGCAGCGGCCGACCGCGCCGGAGGGACCGTCGTCTCCGTGAACGCCCGCCCTTTCGTGCTGCTGTCGGCCGCCGCCTCGCTGGACGGCTGCCTCGACGACACCAGTGCGACCCGGCTGCTGCTGTCCAACGACACGGACTTCGACCGGGTCGACGAGGTCAGGGCGGGCATGGACGCCATCCTCGTCGGCGCCAACACCGTCCGGGTGGACAACCCCAGGCTGCTGGTGCGCTCCGCACGGCGCCGGGCGCGCCGCGTCGAGGACGGGCTGCCGCCGAGCCCGCTCAAGGTCACGGTGACCGCGAGCGGCGACCTCGCCCCGCAGGCCCGGTTCTTCACCACCGGGGAGGGCGAGAAGCTGGTGTACACCACGACCGGCGCGCTCGCGGAGGTCCGCGAGCGCCTGGCCTCGGTCGCCACCGTGGTCGACGCGGGCGACCCGCTCGACGTCTCCGCGCTCCTGGCCGACCTGGCCGGCCGCGGGGTCCGGCGGCTGATGGTCGAGGGCGGCGGCATCGTGCACACCATGTTCCTGGCCGCCGGGGTCGTCGACGAACTGCACATCGTCTACGCGCCGTTGTTCGTCGGCCAGTCCGGCGCGCCGCGGCTGGCCGGCCCGGCCGCCCCGCGCGGCAGGGAAGAGCGGATGGCACTGGTGGAGACCCGCCAGATGGGCGATGTCGTCCTGCTGCGCTACCGCCCGCGCCGCGATGACTGAGCGGCCCGGGGCGGCCGGCGCGCTACACCCCGCTCTCCAGCCGCTCACCGCGCACGGCCCTGCGGGCCGCCGCGGCCCGCAGGGCGATCACGTCACGGCCGAACGAACCGGTCAGCAGCGCCAGCGCCACCACGACCGTGCCGATGCCGACCGGCCGGGCGACCACCCCGGCCCCGGCCACCACCAGCACGATGCCCTGCACGGCCGCCACCGTCTTGCGGGCGAGGCTCGGTGCCAGCTCACCGCGCAGCCACGGCATCGCCCAGCCGGCGACGACGAAGGCGTACCGCATCAGGCCGATCAGCAGCACCCAGCCGCCGAGCCGTTCGGCCACCTGCGCGCTCAGCACCAGGATGAGGAAGGCGTCGACCTCCATGTCGAAGCGGGCGCCCAGCGCGGAGGCCGTCCCGGTGCGCCTGGCGACCCAGCCGTCGACCCCGTCGAGCACGAGTGCCGCCGTGGCGAGAACCGTGATCGCGGTGCCCTGGTCTCCCCCGTGCTGTGCCACCAGCGCCGTCACGCCGCCGACCAGCACGACCCGGGCCAGGGTGACCCGGTCCGCGGGGCCGGCCGACTCCCGGCCCGCGCGGCGCAGGGCCACGGTGAACAGGATCCAGACGGCGACCGCGTACCCGGCTCCGGCCGACCAGCCCGCCGCGCCGAGGCCCGTGTACCGGCCGAGCACACCCAGCAGGGCGAACTGCGCGCAGGCCGCGAGGGTCTGTGGCAGCACCGTGCGGGCCGTGCGGCGCCGGTCTCCTACGATCATCGCGACCTCTGCTTCCGTTCCCGCCGGACCACCGCCCTCGGTGCCCGGCTCCGCCATCACTCGAGGAGTGCCTCCCCGCCGTCCAGGAGGACCACCATGGAGTACGCGGCAAACGCGTTCTGGCTTCAATCGCCCGGCCACGGCGAGATCCGTCCCGTCACGCTGGCGGCCCCTGGCCCCGACGAGGTGCTGGTGCGCACCCGCTACTCGGGGGTGAGCCGGGGAACCGAGTCCCTGGTCTTCCGCGGTGGGGTGCCGCGCAGCCAGTACGACCTGATGCGGGCGCCGTTCCAGGAGGGCGACTTCCCCGGTCCGGTCAAGTACGGCTACCTGAGTGTGGGGACGGTCGAGCACGGCCCGCCCGGTCTGCTCGGCCGGGACGTCTTCTGCCTGTATCCGCATCAGACGCGTTATGTCGTCCCGGCCCACGCGGTGACCGTGGTGCCGGCCGGTGTGCCGGCGGCCCGGGCGGTGCTCGCGGGGGCGGTGGAGACGGCGGTGAACGCGCTGTGGGACGCGGCGCCGCTGGTCGGTGACCGGATCGCGGTGGTGGGCGCCGGGATGGTCGGCTGCGCCGTCGCCGGGGTGCTCGCCGGTTTCCCCGGTGCCCGGGTGCAGTTGGTCGACGTCGACCCCGGGCGGGCCGCGGTGGCCGAGGCGTTCGGGATCGGCTTCGCCTCGCCCGGGGAGGCCGACGGCGAGTGCGATCTGGTGGTGCACGCCAGCGCCACCGAGGAGGGGCTCAACCGTTCG
The DNA here is from genome assembly GCA_963737305.1 of uncultured Actinomycetota bacterium. Classification (GTDB taxonomy): domain Bacteria; phylum Actinomycetota; class Actinomycetes; order Streptomycetales; family Streptomycetaceae; genus Streptantibioticus_C. Next base: position 1,044,686 of record CAVTRX010000001.1, read on the forward strand.
CTGGAACTGCTGCGCACCGACGGCGTGGTGGTCGAGCTGAGTTGGTACGGCGACCGGCGGGTCAGCGTTCCGTTGGGCGAGTTCTTCCACTCGCGCCGGCTGACCGTGCGCGGCAGCCAGGTGGGCACGGTCTCCCCGGCCGGCCAGGGGCATCGCGGCTTCGCCGACCGGATCTCGCTGGCCCTGCGGCTGCTGGAGAACCCGGCGTTCGACGCCCTGATCACCGGTGAGAGCGCCTTCGAGGATCTGCCGCGGGTCATGCCGCGGATCGCGGACGGCCGGCTTCCCGCGCTGTGCCACCGCATCGTCCACGGCACCGCCGGACCGGGCGCGCAGCCCGGTGACCGGCCGACACAGGAAGGTTGAATCCCTTGTTCAGCGTGACCGTCCGCGACCACATCATGGTGGCCCACAGTTTCCACGGCGAGACCTTCGGCCCGGCCCAACGGCTGCACGGTGCGACCTTCCTGGTGGACGCGACGTTCCGGCGTGCCGAACTCGACGCGGACAACATCGTGGTCGACATCGGGCTGGCCTCCCAGCAACTGTCCGCGCTGCTCGGCGAGCTCAACTACCGCAACCTGGACGACGATCCGGCCTTCGCCGGGATCAACACCTCGACGGAGTTCCTGGCCAAGACCATCGCCGACCGGCTCGTGGAGCGGGTCCGCTCCGGCGCGCTGGGCGAGGGGGCGCTCGGCCTCGACGGCGTCGCGGTCACCCTGCACGAGTCGCACATCGCCTGGGCGAGCTACGAGCGCCCGCTGTGAATGAGGTGACCGCCGCCGCGCGGCCGGTGCACGTCGTCGTACCCGGCGACGTGGACGACCCGGCCGTGCCCAGCGGGGGCAACGCCTACGACCGCCGCCTGATCCAGGGACTCGCGGCGGCGGGACGGCCGGTGCGCGAGATCGCGGTGCCCGGCGAATGGCCGCGACCGGGCGACGCCGCCCGCGCCGCGCTGGCCGACCGGCTGTCAGGGCTGCCGGACGGCGCGCCGGTGCTGCTCGACGGTCTGGTCGCCTGCGGGGTGCCCGAGGTCGTCGTACCGCAGGCGCGGCGGTTGCGGCTGGCGGTGCTGGTGCATCTGCCGCTGGCCGACGAGTCGGGGCTCGCGCCCGCGCTGGCGACGGAACTCGACGCCGCCGAGCGCGAGACGCTGCGAGCCGCCCGCCTGGTGGTGACGACCAGTCACCGGTCGGCGCGGCTGCTGACCGGTCGGCACGGTCTCGTCGCCGACCGGGTGCGGGTCGTGCCGCCCGGGACGGATGCCGCGCCGCCGGCGCCCGGCACCGACGGGGCCTCGCGGCTGCTGTGCGTCGCCTCGGTGACCGAGCGCAAGGGGCACGATCTGCTGATCGACGCGCTGGCGTCCCTCGCCGATCTGCCCTGGAGCTGTGTGTGCGCCGGGCCGCTCGGCCGCGATCCCGGATATGCCGAACGGGTGAGGAAACTGGCCGAGCGCCATAGCCTCGCCGACCGTGTGCGGTTCACCGGCCCGCTGGTGGGCGAGTCGCTGGACGCTGCCTACGCGGCGGCCGACCTGGTGGTGCTGCCGTCCCGTGCCGAGACCTACGGGATGGTGGTGGCCGAGGCGCTGGCCCGGGCGATTCCGGTGCTGGCCACGGACGTCGGCGGCGTACCGGAGGCGCTGGGCAGCGCCCCGGACGGCAGTCTGCCGGGGATCCTGGTGCCGCCCGAGGACAGCGCGGGGCTGGCCGCCGCGCTGGAGGAGTGGCTGCGCGATCCCGGGTTGCGGCACCGTCTGAGGGCCTCGGCCAGGATGCGGCGGGAGACGACGCGGGGATGGCGGTGCGCGGCGCGGGAAATGGCGGCCGAGCTGGACCGGCTCGGCACGGAACGGACGGAGAACGACGGCATGGCGGGCGTGGCGGACACGGGGTACCAGGGCGTACCGGGGGCGGCGCTGTTCGCCCCGGACTGGCTGGCGGCGCGGGAGGGCGCCGACGCCGAGGCCCGTGCCACCCGGTTGCTTGACCCGCTGCGCGGGTGGCTTTCCGGGCCGCGGGCGCCGGGCGGGCCGCTGGTCGTGCGGGATCTGGGCTGCGGCACCGGATCGATGGGCCGTTGGCTGGCCGGCCGCCTGGACGGGCCCCAGGCCTGGGTCCTGCACGACCGCGACCCCGGGCTGCTGGCTCTCGCCGCGGCGGGCATGCCGGATTCGGCCGCCGACGGGAGCCCGGTCACCGCGCGGACATCCGAGGGGGACATCGGCGACCTGACGGCCGATGAGCTGTCAGGTACCGGTCTGGTGACGGCTTCGGCGCTGCTGGATCTGCTGTCGGCGGACGAGGTGGAGGCGCTGGCCGACGCGTGTGTGGCGGCCGGCTGTCCGGCGTTGCTGACGCTCTCGGTGGTGGGGGCGGTCGCGCTGCGGCCCGCCGATCCGCTGGACGCCGCGATCGCGGCGGCGTTCGACGCCCACCAGCGGCGCGAGTCCGGTCGGCGGCGGCTACTCGGCCCCGATGCCGTGGCCATCACGACGTGGGCGTTCGAACGCCGGGGTGCCATGGTGCTGACCGCGCCGAGCCCCTGGCAACTCGGCCCGGACCAGGCCTCGTTGCTGTCGGAATGGCTGCGCGGCTGGGTCGGCGCCGCCGTCGAGCAGCGGCCGGAGCTCGCGGCCCGGGCCGCGGACTACCTGCGCCGAAGGCTCGACGCCTGCGCGGCCGGTGAGCTGCGGGCGGTCGTCGGACACCGTGACCTGCTGGCGCTGCCGGCCTCCCGGGAGGGTGACACCTCGTGATACGACGGGCCTGGCCGTGGCTGCGACCGCTGATCGGCGCGGGGGTGCTGGCGGCGCTGGTGTGGCGGCTGGGCACCGGGGCGTTCGTCGACGGGCTGCGAGTGATCAGCGCTCCCTCGGTGTTCGCGGCGCTGGGGATCGGCCTGCTGACCACCGTGTTCAGCGCCTGGCGCTGGTGCCTGGTGGCCCGGCGGCTGGGCCTGCGGCTGCCGCTGATGCCGGCGGTCGCGGACTACTACCGGGCGCTGCTGCTCAACGCGGTGCTGCCCGCGGGCGTACTCGGCGACGTGCACCGCGCGGTGAGTCACGGCCGGCAGAGCGGCGACGTCGCGCGGGGGGTGCGGGCGGTCGTCCTGGAGCGGACCGCGGGGCAGGTCACCCTCATCGTCGCCGGCGGTGCCGTGGTGCTGACCCGGCCCTCGCTCTACGAGCCGCTGGTCCACGGGATCGCGGCGGGTCCGTGGGTGGCAGTCGCCGCGGTCGCCGTCCTGGCCGTCGCGGTAGCGGTCGTCATCCGGTCGTGCCGGCACCGGATACCCGCCCGGTGGAGGCGGGGCGTGGCCACGACGCTCGCCGACGCCCGGTTGGGGCTGCTGGCCCGTGACACCTGGCCGGGGGTGCTGCTGACGTCGGTGGCGACCGTGGCGGGCCACCTCGCCCTGTTCGTGGTCTCGGCGCGTGTCACGGGGCTCTCGGCACCGGTGACGCAGTTGGTGCCGCCGATGATGCTCGCGCTGATCGGGATGGGGGTGCCGGTCAACATCGGCGGCTGGGGCCCGCGCGAGGCGGTGTCCGCGCTGGCGTTCGGCGCCGCGGGGCTGGGCGGCGCGCACGGTCTCACCACGGCCGTCGTCTACGGCGTCCTCACCCTCATCGCCGCCCTGCCCGGCGCCGCGGTGCTCCTGCGACGCCGCCGCACCCGCGCTCCCCGCCCGTCCGCCCCCGCCACGGACCGCCCCACCACGTCTGCCACCTCCCCCGCTCCAGCCGTCAGATGCCGCTGACGCCCGCTGCGTGAGTCCCGGTGCCGGGCGCTGCCTGCGGGTCCTCACCGGGCACACCGGCGGGGTGCGCTCCGTCGCGATCACCCGGGACGGACGGCGGGCGCTCAGCGGCGGTCTCGACCACACCGTGCGCTGGTGGGACCTGGACACCGGCCGGTGCCTGCACCAGGTCAGGGCCACCTACGTCTCGACCGCCTCGATCACGCCCGGTGCCCGCGAGGTCGTGTCGGGCACGATGGACGGCAAGGTCCTGCTGCGGGAACTCGACTGGGACTACGAGTTCCCCGAAGGCTGACCCGCCGACGCCGCCTCAGTCGCGTCCCAGCACCCTGCGCCACCAGGAGGCGGGCCGCGGCGCCGGGGGCGGGACCGCCGCCGGGAGCGGCCGCTCCGCCGGGAGGTCTGAGGAGAGGGCGGAAGCCAGCTGGTCGGCGACCCGCCGGTCCACCTCGCGGGGGGTGAACTCCACCGGGAGCGCGTCCAGATGGCTGGAGGTCCAGGTGGGGGTCCGGGTCAGTCGCTCGGGCGGGGCGGCGATCTTCAGGTCGGGCAGCCTGCTCAGCAGGACGTCGATGGACAACTCGGCCATGGACAGGGCGATCGACTGTCCCGGGCACTCGTGGGGACCGCTGGAGAAGGCGAGGTGGGACCGGTTGCCCTGCATCGACTCCGCGAGGTCGGGCCGGATGAGCGGGTCGACGTTCCCGGCCGCCAGACCGTTGAGCACCCAGTCGCCCTTGCGGATCTCCTGTTCACCGAGCCTGGTGTCCTCGGTCGCCCACCGCGCCGGGAGCACGCCGAGCGGTGAGTTGTTCCACAGCACGTCGTCCAGGGCGTCGGCGAGGGTCATGTTCCCGCCGGCCAGCCGGGCCCGGAAGCGCTCGTCGGTCAGCATCACCCGGAGCGTGTCGGCGATCAGGTTCACCGTGCCCTCGTTCGAGGCCACCAGGATCTGCCTCAGGTGGTGGACGACCTCCTCGTCCGCGAGCCCGGCCTCGTGCTGCATGAGCCAGGAGCAGAACTCGGCTCCCGGCTCGGCCTTCGCCCGCTCCACCAGGTCCTGGAGGGTCGTCAGGAGGAACTCGCTGCTCGCCACGGCCGTCTCGGTGGCCTGCAGCAGGTCCCGGCACGCCTGGGCCAACCGCTCGGCGGGCACGTCGGTGAGCCCGAGCAGCCGCGTCATGACCAGCATGGGCAGGGTCCGGGCGAACTCCGCGACCAGATCGGCGCTGCCGGTCGCGGCGAACCCGTCGATCAGCGCGTTGGCGGAGCGGGTGATGTGCTGACGGATGCCGCGCCGGTTGAACCGCGCCAGGCTGTCGCTGACCGCGCCGCGCAGCCGTCCGTGCTGCTCGCCGTCCGCGAAGTTGATCAGGGACTGCCGGGTGGTCAGGGGTGCCACCGGGTGGTCGGGGGCGACGGCGCGGGCGAAGTGGACCGGGTCGGAGGAGAACCGGTGGGGGCTGCGCAGCACTTCGAGGTTCTCCGCGTGGCCCAGGACCAGCCACGCCTCCACGTCGCCGGGGACCAGGACCGGGGCGACCGCTCCGTACTCCTCGCGCAGCCGGGTGTACAGGGCCATCGGGTCGGCCTCGGCGTCGGCGCCGTACAACCGCCCGGCGGCCGGGCCTTCGGGGCGGTGGGCGGGACAACCGGGCGGAGGAGCCGATGCGGGTGCGGCAGGGACGGGAGGCGTGGAGGAGCTGGACACGAGTTCTCCGGGGCTGCGGAAGCGTTTCGGATCGGGAGACGGCGGTGTTCCGGCAGGTCGTCCTCGCGACATCCGGGAACCGCAGCATATCCGGCCCGGTATGACGATCCTGACGCCTGATCAGACGAAGAGCGCACGCCTCGAAGAGCCGGCCAACCCCTCGAAGATCCGGCCGCCCCCTCGACGAGCCGGTGGCCCCACCCGCGTACGGGTGGGGCCACCGCCGGTGCGCTACCTGCCCGGCGCCGCGTCGGACGCCGCGGTCACCGCCGGGGCGTAGCCGGCGGGCCGGGTGGTGAAGGTCCCCCGGCCCTGCGTCCGGCTGCGCAGCCGGGTGGCGTAGCCGAACAGCTCGGCCAGCGGCACGGTGGCGGTGATCACCGCCATGCCCGCCCGGCTGGTCGACCCGCCGATCCGGCCGCGCCGGGCCGCCAGGTCACCCAGCACCGCGCCCACGGCGTCGTCGGGCACGGTGACCGTGACCTCGGCCACCGGTTCCAGCAGCCGCATCGCGCAGGCCGCAGAGCCTCGCGGAGCGCCAGCCGGCCGGCCGTCCGGAACGCCAGCTCCGAGGAGTCCTTGGGATGGGTGGCCCCGTCGGTCAGCGTGACCCGCACCCGGTCACCGGGTGACCGCCGAGCGGCCCCTCGGCGAGGGCGTCCCGGCAGCCGGCCTCGACCGCCCGCACGTACTCCTGCGGCACCCGGCCGCCGACGACGGTCGAACCGAACGCGAAGGCCTCCTCGTCGCCGGCCTCGCCGCCGTCGGACCGCGGGTCGGCGACCAACGGCTCGACGTCGAGGACCACGTGGGCGAACTGGCCCGCGCCGCCGTCCTGCTTGACGTGCCGGTACATCAGCCCGGACACCCCGCGCTCGACCGTCTCCCGGTAGGCCACCCGCGGCCGGCCGACGTTGACCTCCAGGCCGTGGGCCCGGCGGAGCTTCTCCACCGCGACCTCCAGGTGCAGTTCGCCCATGCCCGACAGCACGCGTCTGCCCGGTCTCGGGGTCGGTCCGGACGACCAGCGAGGGGTCCTCCTCGACCAGCCGCGCCAACGCCGACACCAACCGTTCGGCGTCGGTGCTTCGACGGGCCTCGACCGCGACCGAGACGACCGGATCGGCCGACCGTCGGCGGCTCCAGGACCAGCGGTGCGGCGGGCAGCGCACAGGGTCGCCCCGGCGCGGGCGGACTTCAGCCCGACCACCGCGACGATGTCGCCGGCCACCGCCCGGTCCACGTCCGCGTGCCGGTCGGCCTGCACCCGCAGGATCCGGCCGATCCGCTCGGTGCGACCGGCAGCCGCGTCCAGCACCGTCTCTCCCTTCCGGATCGTTCCCGAGTACACCCGCAGGTAGGTCAGCCGCCCGTTGGCGGTCGAGTTCACCTTGAACACCAGCGCGGCGAACGGCGCCGCCGGGTCGGCGGCGCCGCTCCTGCGCGGTGCCGTCCGTCGGTGCCGCGCACCGGCGGCATCTCCAGCGGCGAGGGCAGGTACGCCACGACGGCGTCGAGCAGCGGCTCGATCCCGCGGTTGCGGTAGGCCGACCCGCACAGCACCACCACGCCCTCTCCGGTGCGGGTCAGGTCGCGCAGCGCGGCGGCCAGCGTCCGTTCGGAGATCGTCCGAGCGCGCGCAGAACTCGTCCAGCGCGGCCGGGTGCAGCTCCGCCACCGCCTCCTCCAGCAGCCGCCGGCGCCGGCGCGCCTCCTCCCGCAGCTCGTCCGGTACCGGCCCCTCCTCGAAGCGTCTCGCGGCCGTCGGCCCAGACCAGCGACCGCATGCGCAGCAGGTCGACCACGCCGGCGAAGCCGTCCTCCCGCCCGATCGGCAGCTGGACCACCAGCGGGGTCGGCGCCCAGCCGTTCGCGGATCGACTCGACCGCGGCGTCGAGGTCGGCGCCGGCGCGGTCGAGCTTGTTGACGAACGCGATCCGCGGCACCCCGTGCCGGTCGGCCTGCCGCCACACCGACTCGCTCTGCGGCTCGACTCCGGCGACCGCGTCGAAGACCGCGACCGCGCCGTCGAGCACCCGCAGCGAGCGCTCGACCTCGTCGGAGAAGTCGACGTGACCGGGGGTGTCGATCAGGTTGATCCGGTGGCCGTCCCAGGCACAGCTCACCGCCGCGGCGAAGATGGTGATCCCGCGATCGCGTTCCTGGGAGTCGAAGTCGGTGACGGTCGTCCCGTCGTGGACCTCGCCGCGCTTGTAGGTGGCGCCGGTGACGTAGAGGATCCGTTCGGTGACGGTGGTCTTGCCCGCGTCGACATGGGCGAGGATGCCCACGTTGCGGACGGCGGTCAGGGGGTTCGCGGACTGCGGGTTGGCACGCACGGCCTATGGCCTTTCGGGGTGATCCCGGACAGGACGGCGCGATTTCCGGTCGGAACAGCTTGGGGCGGACCACATCCGCCTCGTCTGGGCACGCCGCGAGCGCGCCGGGCGTACCCGGGCGTTCGGCCCGTCAACGGGCGGGCAGTGCCGAGCTGTTCGTCACGGACGTCCGGTGCGGCCGCGCAGCCTGCACCGGACGGTCGAAGACACCAGGATCACCTCGTGACGCGACGGGGGAATGACGACAGCAATGCGGTGCCGCACGGCCGGTCCCCCCTCGTCGGTCATGGCGCGCGCCGCGATGTGCCGGCGTGCGATTCGTTGCGAGTGTACGGAGGCGGGTGCGACCGGCACACCTGGTTTTCCTGCGGCCCGCGCGGTCGGCGCCGCCGGCTCCCGGGCCCGCCGCGCCCCCGTGCGCCCGGCTGTCAAGAGCATGGTCCCGGCCACCACGGGTAGTCTCCGGTAATGATGTTGATCATCGCGGAGGAACTCCTGATCGTCGGACGGGATCAGGACGGCAAGGAACTCAGTGGCAGGGTGGAGCGGACCCGGGGGGTCGCCGGGGCCCTGCTGATCGATCTGACCCTGAACGGTCTGCTGGGCGTGGTGGACCGACGGCTGGTGGTCCCGGCGGCGAAGTCCATGGTCGGGCATCCGGAACTCCAGGGGCTGCTGGACCGGGTCCGGTCGGAGCGGCGCCCGCACAAGCCGAAGTGGTGGGTGCAGAAGGCCGAGTCGGGTGAGGTGAACCAGCGCCTGCTGGCGGGCCTGGCCGAGCAGGGGATCCTGGCCGAGCGGCACGACCGGGTGCTCGGGCTGTTCCCGACCACCCGGTGGGCGGAGCGGGGCCCGCAGCCCCGCGAGGACATCCTGCGGCGGCTGACCGCGGCCGTCGAGGGCGGCTCCGCCGACGACCGCACCTGCGCGCTGGCCTCCCTGGTGGACGCGTGCGGGATGTCGGGCAAGCTCTTCCCCGACATCAGCCGCTCGGTCCGCAAGGCCCGGATGAAGGAACTGTCCCAGGGCGACTGGGCGGCGGACGCGGTGCGCGACGCCATCAGGTCCGTCCACGCGGCGACCACCGCGGCCATCACCGCCTCCAGCGCCGCCGCCACGAGCTGACGGTCCCGTACGGGCTACCGCGCGGGCTGCCCGGACGCCGGTTCGCCACCGTCCGGGGCCGCCGCCTCATGGGGCGCCGGGCCGGGCTCCCCCATGACCGCGCCGACGCCGCCGTGACCGGCCGCCTCGGGTTCGCCGGCGGCCGGTACGGGCCGGGCATGGGGCAGCCGGCGGACGGTGCGGGACGCCAGGGGGACGACGGCCGCGACGACGTAGATGATCCCGGCGGCGGTGACCACCCGGAAGCCGCCGAGCCACCCGGCGAGCGGGCCGACGCACAACTGGCCGATCGGGATGGCGACGTAGGACAGCAGGTCGTCGTAGGAGGAGACCCGCGACAGCGCGTGGGCGGGCACGTGTTCCTGGAGTGAGGTGTCCCAGCCGATCGCGGTGACGGACGAGCCCAGCCCGGCGACGAACGCGGCGGCCATCAGCCAGGGGGTGTGCAGGTGCGCGCCGAGGGCGAGCAGCGGCAGGGCCGTGAGCGCGCTCGCCAACTGCCCGAGCCGCAGCAGGTGCCGGACCACCAGCCGGTACATCACGGCGCTCATCACCAGCAGGCCGAGGCCGCGGGCGCTGAGCACGAACCCCCAGGTCGCCTCGCCGCTGACCTGCCGGGTGAGTTCGGGGCCCAGGATCTGCCAGGTGCCGGTCTGCACCAGGTTCATCAGGCAGAACGCCGAGGACACCATCCACACCCAGGGGATGCGGCGGAACTCCGTCCAGCCGTCGCGGATGTCGGCCGCCATGGTGGACGTCCGGGTGGTGGTCCCGGTGGTGGTGAGGGCCAGCCGGGCCAGGCACCCGGCAGCGAGCAGGTAGGTGAAGGCGTCGAAAGCGATGGCCGTGCCGCTGCCGATGGTGACGACGAGCACCCCCGACAGGCTCGGCCCGGAGATCTTGGTGGCGTTGCGTACCGAGGCCAGCAGTGAGTTGGCCTGCCGCAGTTCCCCCTTGCCGACGAGTTGGGGGACGACACCGCGCAGTGCCGGTGTGGTGAACGCGGCGAGGACACCGTTGAGGAACTCCAGCGCGGCCACCGGGAACAGGCCGTAGTGGCCGGTCAGCAGCAGGACCGCGACGGCGCCCTGGGTGAGCGCCGAGCCGAGGTTCGCCGCCACCAGCACCGTTCGCCGCCCCCACCGGTCGGCGGTGGCGCCGCCCACCACGAGGAAGACCAGCATCGGCACCATGTGGGCGGTGAGGATGACTCCGAGGTCGCTGGTGTCGCTGGAGGCGTTGAGGACCGCGAAGGCCAGCGCGACCGGGGCCATCGACGTGCCGAGCAGGGACACCAGTTGTCCGGTGAAGAACCAGCGGAAGTCTGCCTGTCGCAGAAGGGAGAAGCGCACCGTCCGCAGTCTCCGCAGCCGCCGGACCTGGCGCTAATGTTTCGGCAGGAGGCGAAAGATGACATTACTCCGGCTGACCCCGCTGGCCCTGTCGCGGTCCCGGTTCGCGCTGTCCCCGTTCGCCGAGACCCTGGGGGCGATGAAGCAACTGCGCCCGGACTCCTGCGATCCGTGGCTGACCGCCTGGCACGCCCGCCACCATGGCGCCTTCCACGCCGCCCTGGACGCCGACCCCTTCGCGAAGGGCCTGGTCGCGCTGCTCACCTCCACCAAGTGGCTGCCCGACTTCGTCACGATGCCGCCGGCCGGTGGCATGCTCACCACCCTCTCCGAGGAACTGACGCACCTGCCCGGCACCCCGGACGAGCTGGTGCGTGTCGAAGTGGCGGAGGCGGTGCGGTACAGCTGGGAGCGGCACGACCTGGACTGGCTGACCGGCCGCGGGTGGGGAGCCAGGACCGCCGATCTGTTCCGTTCGGTGTGGCGGCGCCATGTGGCGCCGGACTGGCCGCGCCGCAAGGCCCTGCTGGAACGGGACGTCACCTACCGCGCCGGGCTGCTGGCCGCGTACGGCTGGCCACGGGCCCTTCAGCGGATGAGCCGGCGCAGTGAGTGGGTCGGCGCCGACGCGATCCGCTTCAGCAACCAGACCTTCCCGGACCGCGTCGTCGGGGACGAGGGGATGCTCTTCGTCCCGGTGAGCCTGTCGAGAGGCACCTGGCTGTGCGAGACGCCCCCCGATCGCTACGCCCTGGTCTACCCGGCCCGCGGCTCCGCGGTGACCGCCGCGGCCGACCGGCCCGACCTGGCCCTGGACCGGCTGATCGGCGCCGGCCGCGCCGTCGTGCTGCGCGAACTGGGCCGGCCGGCGACCACCAGCGAACTCGCCGCGCACCTCGGCCACTCGCTCGGCACCGTCGGGGGACATCTGGCCGTGCTGCGCGACGCGGGTCTGATCGCCGGGACGCGGGTGGGCCGGCGGGTGGTCTACCGGCGCACGGCCACCGGCGACCTGCTGGCCGGGAAGCCGGAGGCCTGAGCCGCTCGGATGTGGGCATAACATCGTATAGCGGCGTGAACAGGGCGTCGCACGGTCGGTGACGAAGGGAGCGCGATGAGTACGCTTGTCCGCCCGGTGGACGACCGCAAGATCGCCGGAGTCTGCTCGGGCCTGGCCCGGCGGTACGGCATGACCGCCACCCAGGTGCGGGTGATCTTCGTGGTGTCCTGTCTGCTGCCGGGACCCCAGTTCCTGATCTACCTCGCACTGTGGGTGCTGATCCCCTCAGAGCACCGCGGCGCGCCCGCCTACTGACCCCCTTCCTGGACGAAGACCGCGACGGTGCGGGCGGGGACGGTGAACGTGCCGTCCGCGGGGTCGAAGGCGGACCGTTCGACGACCGGGTCGGCGCCGCCGGCCTGGACGGGGTGCAGGCGCTCGGTGGTGCCGGCCAGCGAGGACACCGTCTGCCGCTGGGCGGCCGGCGTCGCGTTGACCACCACGGTGGCCGACCGGTACGTGCCGAGGCCGGCGCCGTCCAGGTGGAAGGTGATCACGCCGGGGACCTCGCCCGAGGTGCCGGACAGCGGGAAGGTCATCCGGCGCTGGACGGCGGCGGCCGAGCCCAGGGAGAACAACGGGGTGCTCTTCTTGATCTCCAGGAACTGCCGGTAGAGCGCCGATGAGGTGTCGGCGGCGGCGCAGTCCGGCACCAGCGCCGGGTCGGCCAGCAGCGGCCGGGCGTAGGGCCAGAACGTCTGGTTGGACGCGGCCGGGGGCAGCCCGTGCCCGAAGCCGTCGCCGTCCTGGCAGTTCCACGAGATGGCGTTGAACCAGTCGCCGGAGTCGTAGGAGTTGCCGTCCAGGGACTTCGACCGCAGCAGGTCGCTGCCGGCCATCGAGAAGCCGGGGCCCTGGGAGAGCACCGTCGTGGCGAGCGCCAGCGCCTGCTGGCGCGCCCGGTCGGCCATGGAGGTGCCGACGGGGAGCTTGTAGACGAGCGCGTCGTACAGGTCCGCGTTGTCGTGGGCGTCGACGTAGGTGATGGCCTCGCCGGGGTCGGCGGTGTACCCGGCCGGGGAGCCGTTGTAGTCGACCTGGGAGCCGGTGACCGGCCGGCCCGCGCTGTCGGTGAAGGAGTACGAGGCCAGGTTGCCGGTGAGGCCGACCTTGATCTGGTCCATCTCGTGCAGCAGCGTGGACCTCTGCTGGTCGGGCGGGCCGTTGACGCTGTCGCCGTTGGGGTCGGTGTAGAGCCCGGAGGCGAAGCCCTGGACGCGCGGGTCGCTGTCGAAGGGGCCGCCACCGCGTACGGCGTCGCGCAGCCGGTCGTTGAAGGTGGCGATGCCGGTGCCGGCCATCTCGCGCTGGGTGGCCTGTACGAAGCGGGCGTTGCCGGCCACGACGCCGAAGTCCCAGCCCTCGCCGTACAGGAACTCCTCGCGTCCGGTCCGACCCAGGGCCGAGCGGACGTCGAGGAAGGTCTGCTTGGGGTCCAGACCCATCAGGTCGAAGCGGAAACCGTCCACGTGGTACTGGGTCGCCCAGGTCACGGTGGAGTCCACGACCAGCTTGTTCATCATGGCGTGCTCGGGCGCGGTGTCCGCGCAGCAGGAGTCCGTGGTGACGGCGCCGGTCGCGCTGAGCCGCTGGTAGTAGCCGGGCACGATCTCGTCCAGCACGGACGTGGCGGCCTGTCCTGCGGCGGCGGTGTGGTTGTAGACCACGTCCAGCACGACGCGCAGCCCGGCGCGGTGCAGGGCGGCGACCATCCGCCGGAACTGCTCGGTGCGCGCGCCGCCCTCGGGGTCGGTGGCGTAGGAGCCCTCGGGGGTCGTGAAGTGGTACGGGTCGTAGCCCCAGTTGTAGGCGTCGGTGGACGCCGTCGTGGCGAGGCAGGCCTGCTGCCGGTCGGAGTCGGCCGGGTAGGAGGCGGGATCGCAGGCCGGGGTGGACTGCTCGCTCCTGGCCTCCGGCACGGAGGAGAAGTCGAAGACGGGCAGCAGGTGCACGGTGGTCACCCCCGACCTGGCCAGCCGCTCCAGGTGCCGCATGCCGGCCGACGAGGCGTCGGTGAAGGCCAGATAGGTGCCGCGTTCATCCGCCGGGACGGTGGTGTCCGCCACGGAGAAGTCACGGACGTGCAGTTCCTGGATCTCCTGCCGCGCGGCGCCGATCGCCTGGGGTGAGTGGTCGGCGGCCCATCCCGCGGGTGCCAGCGAGGGGTCGGCGAGATCGGCGATCTGGCTGCGCCGCGAGTCCGTGGACAGCGCGACGGAGTAGGGGTCGGTCACCTCGTTGGTGACGACCCGGCCCACCGAGGGCGCCCAGACCCTGACCCGGAACAGGTAGTACTTCCCCTTCCAGTCCGGCCGGCCGCCCACCGACCAGATCCCGGAGGCGTTCTGCCGGCGCATGGGCACCGTGACCGGGGTCGGGGCGGTGCCGGAGTCGAACAGCTCAAGGCTGACGTCCCGCGCTGTGGGGGCCCACACCGAAAGGGTGGGCCTGCCGCCGGGGCCGAACACGGCACCGAGGGAGGCGTGCGCCGCGTGGCGGGCGTAGAAGGCGTCCAGCACGCCGGGGATCTGCACGCCCGTGGCGGCCACCAGCTTTCCGTCCGCGGTGTGTTCCGCCATCACCAGCTGCGATTCCAGCGCCGCCGCCGACCGTCCCGTGTCGCGCGGGTCGACGGAGAAGGCCGTGTAGCCCTTGAGTTCCGGACGGGCCTTCAGCTGGGCGGCGGTCAGTCCGTTCGCCGGACGCAGCCGCAGCGTTGCCCCGTCACCGGTCAACTCACCGTCCGCGACGGTCAGCGAGCCGGTGGGCGAGTAGCGCAGTTCGGCGCCGTCGCCCGCCGCCGGGGTGGCGCCGTACCCCCAGTCCGGCGGCACGGCGAGCGTCGTGGCGTCGATCCACTGCGCGGCCGACCGGGTCAGGTCGGTGTCCCGGGGCGCGGTGGACGGACGGCTTCCCACGGCCGCGGACGGGAACGCGGCGAGTGCGGCGACCCCCAGCGCCACCACCCCCACCATCAGACCTTTGAGTCGTGAACGCTGAGATCGCCCGGCCACTCGGCTCCCCCTCGAATCGCTGTACGCCGATGTCGGATGTGCCATTCGCGCAGCGAAGGTAGTGCTCGGATGATCTTTCAGCAAGATGCGGAACCGTTTTGCAACGGCCGTGCGGCAACCGGGCGGTATCGATCCGTCGTAGGCGGGGGCGTACCGGACGGCCGACCCTTAATCTGACGGCACGGCACCCGCTCCGCGACGGGGCGCCACCCGACCCCGAACCCCCCTTCCGCCCCCACCCGCCGACCTGCTTCGGTTCCCGTTGTGTTTCGGCTGTGTTTCGGTGGCGGACACAAAACGTTTCGGTGCGGTCAGCGGGATCTCCGTGCTGCGTACCGGCGGTGGAGTGGGAATGCTGGGCTCCAAGCACACGGCGCGGTCAGGAGCAGGGTGCGCCGTTCCTACGGGAGGAGCGAACAAGTGCTCGAAACATCCCAAGGCGGTCACTCGCCGCGGAAGTCCGCACCGCACACTCCCACCGCGAAGGTCAGAGCACGGGTGAAGGTACCGGTCCAGTTACGCGACGGTACCCGGCGCACGGCGGACATGATCACGTTCACCGACCTGGGTGACGGTCTGGAACACATAGCGGTGGCCTTCGCCCCCGCGGTGACGGTGCCTCTGGTGCGGGTGCACTCGGAATGTCTGACCGGTGATGTGTTCGGATCCGCGCGCTGCGACTGCGGTCCGCAGCTCGGGGAGTCGCTGGAGATGCTCGCGGCCTCCGGTGGCATCCTGCTGTACCTGCGTCAGGAGGGCCGGGGCATCGGCCTCTACAACAAGCTCGACGCCTACCGGGTCCAGGACGATCTGCAACTGGACACCTTCGCCGCCAACCGTCACCTGAACTTCTCCGACGATCTTCGCGATTACCGGGCGGCCGCTCAGATGCTGCACGCCCTGGAGGCGATGCGTATCAAACTCCTCACCAACAACCCCGACAAGGCAAGCCAGTTGACCTCGTACGGCATCGAGATCGACGAGGTGCGGCGGACCGGCATCTTCCGCACCGACAGCAACCTGCGGTACCTGCGTGCCAAGGCGGAACTCGGCGGCCACACCATCGAACTGGTAGGGGAGCCGAAGTGATCCAGCACCAGGGACCCATCAGCGGCATCGCCGCCTACAAGGACACCTATGTGGCGACCGCCGGCTACGACAACCAGGTGATCTGCTGGGACCAGCACACCGGGGAGGCGCTGGCCAGGTCGTTCCACGACCATCTGGCCAACCAGTGCTCCTTCTCGCCGGACGGCCGGCATCTGCTGACCTCCTCCAGCGACTACACGGCACGCCTGTGGACCGTGCCCGACCTGCGCCTGGTGGCGGTCTTCGCCGCGCAGGAGGACGACGTGGAGATGTCGGTCTTCCACCGGTCCAAGGAACTGATCGCCACCGCCTCCCGGGACCACCGGGTCAGGGTGTACGACTTCACCGGGCGGCTGCTGAACACCTTCACCGGCCACCGGGCGGACGTCATCTCGGTGGAATGGGCGAAGGACGCCGACGAGCTGATCTCCTCCAGCGACGACGGGACCATCAAGCGCTGGTCGCTGGAGACCGGCGAACTCGTCGACGACCTGGACATGGACGGCGTGGAGACCGACACCGTCGCCATCTCCTCGGGCGGGGTGATCTACGCCGGCAACGACGAGGGCCGGATCATTGTGGTCCGGGACGACGGACGCACCACCGTGCCGGCACACGACGCCGGGATCAAACGCCTGGTGCTGGACGACGCCCGGGCCCTGCTGGTCAGCCTCAGCTACGACCGCACCATGCGGCTGTGGGACGTCTCCACCGGGGAGCCGCAGCCACGGGACACCGCGGTGCTGCCGGACGACGTGTGGCCGCGCTCCTGCGCGTTCGCCGGGGGTTCGAGGCTGGTGTTCGCCACCTTCGGCGCGAGCTACCGGGGCTACGACTACGCCGAGCGGGTCTGGGACTCCGGCGAGGTGCCGGTGACCGGCGGGGTCAACGCCGTGCTGCCGGAGGCCGACGGCACGTCGCTGACGGTCGGCGACGCCGGAGTGGTACGCCGCGACGGCGTGGTGGTGGCCAGGACCAAAAGCCTGTGCAACTTCCTCACCCCGCTGGGCGACGTGGTGCTCAGCGGCGGGCAGTTGGGCAAGGTCTTCGACGCCCTGACCGGCCGCGAGCTCTACCAGCACCGCTCACCGCTGAACTGCGGCGCCGCCTTCGAGCGCGAGGGCGACCGGTACGCGGTGGTCGGCACGTACACCGGCGAGGGACTGCTGTTCCGGCTGGCGGGTGACGACCGGGTCGAGCACATCGAGGACCTGCCGCTGCACCAGAACGCCGTCAAGGGCGTCGCGGTCTCCGGCGACCTGCTCTTCTCGGTCGCGGCGGACACCTCCGCCACCTGGTACCGGATCTCCACGCTCCAGGAGGTGGCCGTCCTCGGCGACGCGCACGACCGGATCGCCAACGGCTGCGCGGGGCTCGGCGGCGGCTGGTTCGCCAGCGTCAGCCGTGACCTGATGCTGCGGATCTGGGACCCGCAGCAGCGCGCGACGACCATCGCCACGCCGCACACCCACTCGGTCAAGTGCGTGGCCGCCTCCGGCGACGGGGCGGTCGTGGCCACCGGGAGCTACAACGGCGAGGTCGCACTGTACGACCGGCTGGACGGACGCTGGACCGCCACCGTGCGGCCCACCACCGCGGGGATCTCCTCGCTGGCCTGGAACGCGCAGCGCAAGCAGTTCGCCGCCTCCTCCTACGACGGTCAGGTGTACCTGGTCGGCCCCTGACGCCGCCGGTACCGACGAACGCCCCGGGACAGACGTGGGATGGCCCCGTCTGTCCCGGGCGCCTGACCGTCTGACTGACTCACGAGGAAGAGACAGGCCGTATGGACACCCACCGGATCGCCAACCGCTATTCGATCGTCCCCGTGGCGGCGCCCCCGCTGGACGAGACGGCCTACGAGGCCGTGCTCTCCGGCGACTTCGAGGAGCACTACGCCAAGGGCCGCGACGTGTGGACCGCGGAGGAGGCCATGCGCAGCACCCCGCGGGTGCTGCTGGAAGAGCTCGGCACGGTGACCGACGCCCACGTACTGGACCTGGGCACCGGTCACGGACTGGACGCACGCATTCTGCTGGAGGCCGGACACCGGGTCACCGGGGTCGACCTGGTGGCCTCCGACGAGTGGCCCGCGATCGAGGCCCGCTGGCCGGACCGGGCGCGCTTCGAGGCCACGCCGTTCACGGAGTTCACCGGTGAGGGCTTCGACGCGGTGCTGGACAACGGATGCCTGCACCACCAGCACCCCGCCGGATACCAGCGCTACCTCGCACAGATCCACCGGTTGCTGCGCCCCGGCGGACTGTTCACCGTCTCCGTCTTCGAGTCGCCCTCGGGACCGGGACGGCTGTTCGTCAACGACGGCAACCGGCTGTACCGGGAGTTCACCGAACAGGAGCTCACCGCGCTGGTGACCCCGATCGGCTTCACCGAACCGCGGGTGAGCCGGGTGGCCCGTGCCGCGGGCGACCTCTGCTACCTGGTGGCGACCTTCCGCGCCCTGTCCCCGGCCGGCGACCGGTGAGCGCCGCCGGAGCATCCGACCTGGTGGTCACCGCCAACCCCAACACGCTCTCGGACCGCGCCGCCATGGGCATGCCCGACACCTTCGTGTCACGCACCGGCAGCTGGCCGCTGGCGGAGCACCCCGACCTGTACGGGCTGCCCGCCGCCGCGCTGGTGGACGTCGCACAGGACGGTGCGGCTCCCTACGCGCGGCGGCTGGCCGCGGGTTCGCTGCTCGGCATGCTGGGCGATCCGCGCGTCCGGGTGGACGACCCGCCCATGGTGGACGTTCCGGCGGCCCGGGTGCGCGCCGGACTGGACGAGGAACGGGTCGCCGAGGTCACCGCGCGATGGCGGCACGCCGGGGTGCAGTCGGAGTGGATCGCCAAGGAGTGCCCCTCCTACGAGGTGGACATCGCCGCCTTCCGGATCGCCGAGCACCCGGTGACCAACGCCGAGTACCGCTGCTTCCTGGCGGACACCGGCGGCACGGCGCTGCCGACCTCCTGGCGTTTCGGAATGTATCCGCAAGGCCTCGGCAACCATCCGGTGTGGACCGTGCCGCCGGAGGCGGCCGACGCCTACGCGGCCTGGCTGGCCGCACGCACCGGCCGGGCCTTCCGGCTGCCGACCGAGGCGGAGTGGGAGTACGCGGCCTGCGGCGGCGACGGCCGGGAGTTCCCCTGGGGCGAGGAGTTCACCCCGGAGGCGGCCAACACCGTCGAGTACGGACCGCTGTCCACCACCCCCATCGGCGTGCACCCCGCGGGCCGCTCTCCGTTCGGGGTCCACGACATGGCGGGCAACGTGGAGGAGTACACCAGCGACGACTACGCGCCCTATCCGGGCGGCGCCGGTGTCCAGGACGACCTGCTGGTCACCAGCGGCAGCTACCGGATCGCCCGGGGCGGCAGCTTCACCCGGTTCGGTGACCTCGCGCGCTGCCGTCGCCGGCACGGCTGGTACCGGCGCGAGATCTACGCCATGGGTTTCCGGCTCGCGGAGACACCGTGACGGCCCGCGGATCCGCCGCCGCGTCGGCCTCGCTACCGGCGGCGGCCGGCGAGGCCGGCGCGGCCGAGGAAGCCGCCATGCGCCGGGCCGTCGAACTGGCCGGCACCGCGCTGGGGCGTACCAGCCCGAACCCGGTGGTCGGCTGCGTCATCCTGGATCCCGCCGGGAAGACGGTGGGCGAGGGATTCCACCACGGCGCCGGGCGACCGCACGCCGAGGTCGAGGCGCTGGCGGCGGCCGGTGCCCTGGCCCGCGGTGGAACGGCCGTGGTCACCCTGGAGCCGTGCGCGCACCGGGGAAGGACCGGGCCGTGCGTGGAGGCGCTGCGGGCCGCCGGTGTCGCACGGGTGGTCTACGCGGTGCCTGACCCGACCGACCAGGCCTCCGGCGGTGGCGCCCGGCTGCGGGCGGCCGGACTCGACGTGGTCGGCGGGGTGCTGCGTGCCGAGGCGGAACGCGGCAACGAGTTGTGGCTGACCGCGGTGCGGCTGGGCAGGCCCAGCGTGACCTGGAAGTTCGGCGGCACCCTGGACGGCAGGTCGGCCGCGCCTGACGGCACCTCACGGTGGATCACCGGGCAGGCGGCGCGGGAGGACGCGCACGAGTTGCGGGCCCGGCACGACGTGGTCCTGGTGGGCTCGGGCACCCTGCGCGCCGACGACCCCCACCTGGGGCTACGGCACGGGGTCGCCGGGCGTCCGCCGCTGCGGGTGGTGCTGGCGCGCGACGGGCGGATACCCGCGGACGCCCGGGTGCTGGACGACGCCGCCCCCACCCTGGTGGTGACCGCGAAGGACGCGCCGAGGCCGCCGGTGCCCGGCCCTCACGAGGTGCTGGGGATACCGGTCGTCGACGGGCTGCTGGACATCGGGGTGCTGGCCGCCGAGTTGTACGACCGGGGCATGCGCTCGGTGCTGGTGGAGGGCGGTGCCCGGCTGGCGGCCCACTTCGCCGCCCGCGGCCTGCTCGACCGGGTGGTCGCCTATGTGGCACCGGTCCTGCTGGGTGGCGGCGGCCGCCCGGTGCTCGACGACTTCGGGGCCGGGACCCTGAAGGACGCGCTGCGGCTGCGCCTGGACGAGGTGAGCCGGCTGGGTGAGGACGTCCGCGTGGTGCTGCGCGCCCGGCCGTTGCCCGGGGAGGAGTGATGGGGCCGCGGGTCGCGGTCGTCTTCCACAGCCGGCGGGGCACCATGCGGGAACTGGCGGCGCTGGCCGCGGAGGGCGCGCTGGCCGGCGGCGCTCAGGTGAGGCTGCTTCAGGTGGCCGACGACAGCCCGGACGTCCCGGTGTGGCCCGAGCCCGCGGCCGTGCCGGAGGACGTGCGGTGGGCCGACGGGGTCGTGCTGGCGACCCCGACGTACTTCGGCAACGTCTCCTCCACCCTCAAGCGCTTCCTGGAGAGCACGACCCCGCTGTGGCGGCAGGGGCTGCTGGCCGACCGGGTGGTGGCGGGCATGACCGCCTCCACCTGCCTGCACGGCGGCCGGGAGGCCACCTTGCTGGCGCTGCACCACACCGCCTGCCACTGGGGTGCCTGGGTGGCCGGGGGCGATCCGGCCGATCCCGCGGTGCGGTCGGCGGGCGGCAACCCCTACGGGGTGTCGGCGGCCAACCGTCCCGGCCCGCTCAGCGACGTCGAGTGCGCGACGGCCTCGGCGCTCGGCCGCCGGATGGCGGCTCTGGCGGCCCGCGCGGCGATGGTCCGGCCGACCGGCGGGTCCCCCGTCCCCGGTCCACGGCCACCGCGCCCGGTCAGGGTGACGGTGGTGTGCGGCACCGGCGACGACGCCGCGCGCCTGCTCGCCGACTCCTGCGCCGAGGGGGCCAGGTCGGCGGGCGCCCAGGTCCGGCTGCGCCTGGTGGACCGGACGGCCGGTGAGTCCACCCCGTCGGCCCGGCGGGCCACCTTCTCCGACATCGAGTGGGCCGACGCGGTGCTCTTCGGCTCCCGGGCCCGGCTGGGCGGTATGGCCGCCCACCTGATGGAGTTCGTGCAGTCACTGGAGACCTTCCCCGGTCCTGGCCCGCTGACGGCCAAGGCCGCCGGAGGGTTCGTCACCACCACGGCGGAGCACGGCGGCAGCGAGTCGGCCGTGCTCGCCCTGCACCACGCCCTGCTGTCCGGCGGGGCCGTGGTGATACCCCCCGGGTACACCGACCCGGCGGTCTACGCCGCGGGGGGCAACCCGTACGGCACCTCATACACCCTCAGCGACGGCACCTCGCCGACGCCTGCCGCGCTGGCGGCCGCCGCGCACCAGGGACGGCGGCTCGCGGTCGCCGGTGACCTGCTGCGCCGGGCGGTCCCGGCCGGCCCGGCGGAGGCCCACCGCTGCGACGAGGACGTGACAGCAGGAGGAATGACCCGATGAAGATGTCGCAGTACGACCTGATCGGCGAGTCATACGAGGGGGTCAAGGGGCTGCCCATGGCCCGCTACCCCGAGCAGCACAGTTTCCTCGGGATGCTCGGCGACCAGGTGCCCGGCAGGTCGGTGCTGGACCTGGCGTGTGGCACCGGCTTCTACACCCGCGGTCTCAAACGGCTCGGCGCGGCCGAGGTGTGCGGAGTGGACGTCTCGGCCGAGATGGTGGCCACGGCCAGGGCCATCGAGGAGCGCGGGCCGCTCGGCATCCGCTACGCGGTCTCCGACGCCGCGGAACTGCCGCCGCCGGAGCGCCCCTTCGACCTGGCGACCGCGGTCTACCTGCTCAACTACGCCGACGACGAGGAGACCATGGAGCGGATGTGCCGCAGCGTGCACCGCTGCTTGGCACCCGGCGCCGGTTTCCACATCCTGACCCAGGCACCGGGGTTCCGCTTCGACGGGCCGCCCACCGACAAGTACGGCTTCGTCTACGAGCGCATCGGGGAGGGCAAGGTGGGAGCGCGGGTGCGGATCACGGCGCTGGTCGATCCGCCCGTCACCTTCGTCACCAACTACACGCGCCGCGAGGTCTACGAGGCGGCGCTACGGGCGGCGGGCTTCGACAACCTCGAATGGATCGCGCTGGAGGTTCCCGAGGAGGGCCGGCGGCAGTTCGGGGACGACTTCTGGAACGACTTCCTGGCCAATCCGCCCCTGGTGATGCTGCGCTGCCGCGCCTGACCCTCCTCGGGCGGGATCTACGCCCCGCTGCGGCCGGCCCTTGCCGGCCGCAGCCGCCAGGCCAGCAGCACGCCGAGTGCCGCCAGCACGGTGGTGAGTGCGAAGACCCCGGTCAACCCGGCGTGGGTGGTGGACTGGTGGTGCTCGGCGATGGCGATCGCGGCACCGCCCAGTCCGGCGACCACGCCGGTGGCGAGCGTCTGGGCCAGTTGCAGCGCCCCGCTCACCTCGCCCTGCCGCTCCGCCGGGGTCTGCTCAAGGGTGTCGGTGGTCGAGGCGTTGAAGGCCACCCCCATACCGAACCCGCCGAGCGCCCAGCCGATTACCGCGACCCAGCCGGGGACGGCGTGGCTGAGCACCGCGAGCGCGATGACGAGCACCCCGGCCAGCAGCAGGGCGCAGCCCATCGCCACGCTCGCGGTGCGGCCCTTCGACGCCTTGCCGTCCTGCTTGGCCTGCACCGCGGAGCCCACCACCCAGGTGATGGCTCCCGCGGAGAGTCCGAGACCGGCTTCGGTGGCCCCCATGCCCCGCAGGTTCTGCAGGCCCAGCGGCAGGAACGCCTCGCTGCCGAAGTAGGCACCGCACAGCAGGCCCCGGATGGCGACCCCCGCACCGATTCCGGCCCGTGCGCTCAGGGTGCCTTCCGGGGTCACCCGGCGCAGTGCCACCACGGCGGCGACCGCGCCGACCACGGCGAGCACGATCAGCAGCACGAGGTTCTTCAGCAGCAGCGCCTCAAGCAGCAGCGCGGTGCCGATGGTGAGCAGCAGCGCGTTGGCGAGTGCCCCGTTCCACCACGGTCCGGCGGGTGCCGGCCGCTGCTCGTCCGGTCCGCGCTGGAGTGAGCGCAGCCCGGGCAGGGTCATGGCGGCGGCGACCCCGATCATCGGGATGAGCACCAGGAAGACCAGCCGCCAACTGGTCACGTCAGCCAGGGCGCTGGCGACGACCGGGCCGAACAGCGAGGGGACGGTCCAGGCGGAGGAGAGCAGGGCGAACATGCGCGCCCGCAGGTGTTCCGGGAAGGCCAGCCCGATCACGGTGTAGGCCATGGCCATGACGGCGCCGATGCCGAGGCCCTGTCCGAAGCGGCCGAGCAGGAACAGCGGCCAGTCGGGGGCCGCGCCGGCCATCGCGCATCCTGCGGCGAACACCACCAGTCCGACCGCCATGGGGCGCAGCGGACCGTGCCGGTCGGCCGACCGGCCCGCCACCACGGTGCCGACGATGTTGGCCAGCATCAGGGCCGACAGACCCCAGCCGTAGGCCTGTAGGCCGTGCAGCGTCCGGGCGATTCCGGGCAGCACGGTGGCCACCCCCAACGATTCAAACGCGACCATGCTGACCGACAGCACGACACCCCAGGTGAGTGCCGCGTACGGCCGTGCGAAGACGCTCCGGGCGGTTTCTTCCTGGGGTGCGGCCGACGGTAAGGATGTCCGGTCGGCCCCCTCTGGTGCCTCGCCGACGTGCTGGGACATGGTGTCACTCCTCGGGCCAAAAATACGTTACGTTGTGGAACGTAATTGAATTATACTTATACTGTGCCCATGGTGAACACTCAAGACGGCGCAGACACCACGCCGTCGACAGCGCGACAGCGTTCCGGACGGCCACGTGACGGACGCATCGACGAGACCGTTCCCGTCATCGTTCTGCAGATCCTCAACGAGAGCGGCTACCGGGGTCTGACCCTGGAGGCGGTCGCCGCCAGAGCGGGAACGAGCAAGCCGGCGCTCCGCCGCCGCTGGCGCTCCCGGCAGCACCTGGTCGTCGACGCGCTCGTCACCGCCATCGGCACCTCGCCCACCCCTGACACCGGCTGCACCTCCTGCGACCTGATCGCCGGAGTGGGCACTTTGAGCCAGGCGTTCACCACCACCGTGGGGCGGCGTGCGCTGCCCGCCCTGGTGGCCGATCTCTCCGACGACCAGGAGCTGGAATCACGCTTCCTCGACTGGTTCTTCCACCCGCGCCGCGCCACCACCGCCGAGGCCCTGCGCCGGGGCATCAGCCGGGGCGACATCCGCCCCGACGCCGACATCAACCTGCTGTTGGACATGCTGGCCTCGACCACCTACTACCGGGTGTTCTTCGGACATCTCCCGATCACGCCGACGCTTGCGGAGGACGTCGTCGATACGATCCTCGCGGGGGTGGCCACCCAGCAGTGGCGCTGCCACCACGGGCAACATCGGCAGCGTGCGATCCCGACCTAGGCCGTGTCTTGCGGATCTTGGCGGGCTCGCGACGCCCGGCACGGCGCCTCGCGGCGTTGCCGAAACATCCCGATAACACCGACTATCGGGATGCTTCGGCGCCTTGCGATACACCGCACCGGACGCCGCTCCCTGATCCACCCTGATCCACAAGACACGGCCTAGTGACCTGGCGCACCGCCACGACCGACGCGAAACGCCGGCCGGGCGGCGCAGGGGGGACTCCTATGCTCAGCCGAGACAGTGAAATGTCCATAGTGGAACAGACCCTGGCGTCCGCGGCATCAGGTATGGGAGCGAGTCTGCTGATCGAGGCGGACATCGGCTTCGGCAAGTCCCACCTGGCCCGGGCCGCGTTGCGCTCCGCGCGTGCCCGGGGCTTCGAAGTGCTGTGCGCCCGCGCCCGGCAGTCCGAGCACAACCTCCCGTACGGCGTGCTGTCCCAACTGCGCGACCAACTCCCGGCGCACGCCGAACAGCTCCCCGCGGGCCCGGCCGACGCACCTGGTCCCACCCAGTCCGCGCTCGCCACCGCGGAGGCGGTCGCGGTCCTGGTGAAGCAGTCCGTCACCGCTCTGGCCGCCCGCGGCCCGCTGCTGCTCGTGGTGGACGACCTCCAGTGGGCCGACGCCGCGTCACTGCGCTGGCTCGGCCACTTCATGGCACCGCTCGAAGGACTGCCGGTGGCGCTGCTGGCAACGATGTCCCGCGACCACATCGAGCCGTGCGGCAAGCAGCACGACCGGGCGGCGCGCGTCTCGCTCGCCGCCGTCGCCTCCGACTTCCACCAGCGGGTGGTGCTGCCGGGGCTGAACAGCGAGAGCGTCGGCTTCCTGCTGTCCTCCCGTCTCGGCCGGCCGGTGGGCGAGGACGTCGTCCAGGCCTCCCACCGGGCCACCGGCGGCAGCCCGGCGCTGGTCCAGGCGCTGCTCCGGGAGATCCTGCGCAGTACCAATCCGGCCGATCTGTCCGCGGACCAGGTGGCCGAACTCGGCTCCTCCGAGGTGGCGGAGACCCTCATCGCCCGCTTCGAGTCCTGGCTGCCGGGCGTCGGCCGTGCCCTGAGCATCATCGCCGTCCTGTCCCGCGTGCGCTCCCCGCGGATCGTCGCCGAACTCGCGGGGATCAGCATCGAGGAGGCCGCCGACCTGCTGCACACGCTGACCCGCTGCGCGGTGCTCGACCGCAGCGGGGACGGCACCGAGCTGAGTCGGCCGATGCTGCGCGCCTCGCTGCTCGCGGCCATGCCGCCCAGCGAGCGCTCCCGGCTGCACGCGCAGGCCGCCAGGGCCCTGCACGACGCCGACGCCTCCAGTGAGCAGGTGGCCGACCACCTGCTGTACGCCGCGCCGCTCGACGAGCCGTGGGCCTGCCAGTTGCTCATCGAGGCCGCCGACACCGCGCTGGCCTCCGGCGAACCGGCGCAGGCCCGCGCCTACCTCGAACGCGGCCTGGCCGAATACGGTGCCAGCACCACACCGGGGCTGCTGCGCCGGCTCGGCCACGTCGAGTTGGGCGCCGACCCCGCCTCGGCGGCGGTCCGGCTGCGGCAGACGCTGCACCTCACCCGGCAGGACGCGCAATGGCGGGCAACTGTGCTGCTCGACCTGGTGCAGGCCATCGTCCTGACCGGTGACGTCAACGAGGCGCTGCGCACCGCCAAGAGCGAGATCGGTGAGTTCGAACGGGCCGGGGCGGACGCAGGCCTGCGCACCGGCATGCAGGCGATGGTCGGGGTGCTGACCCTGCTGGCGGACCATGTGGCGTCCCTGCCGCCGTTCGCGCCGGACAAGCCGGCCACCTCCTGGGGCAGACGGGCTCAGGCGGCGCTGTCCGCCCTACAGGCCTACCTGTCGGGCACCCAGCGGGAGCGGGCGGTGCGCTACGCGCGGCTGGCCCTGGCGGAACCGGTGGAGAACGCCGGTGCCCAGCCCCTGCGCCTGTTACTGGTCCTGATCCTGTGCCACGCCGGCGAGGACGAGGACGCGATCGACGCCTGTCAGGCGATCCTCGCCACCGCAGAGGGCGGGAACTCCCCCATCATCGAGACCCTGGCCCGAACCGTGCTCGCCGAGTGCACGCTGCGCTCCGGCTGCGTCCGGCGGGCCGTGCGGGCCGCGCACGAGGCACTGGGCATGCACACCGCCTCACCGGAGAACCCGTGGCCCTCGTCGCCGACCGGTCTGGGGCCCGCGGCCGCCCGGATGTGCCTGGGGGCCGCGCTGCTGGAATCCGGTCGGCTCCACGACGCGCAGGCCCTGTTCGACACCATCCACCTGGGCGCCACTCCCGAGGTCCTGGTCCCCACGCTGTTGCTGCACCGCGGGCGGCTGCGGACGGCGCTGGGTCGCGTCGAGGCGGGGCTGGCGGACCTGGAGGAGTGCGGCCGACAACTGCGGATCCGCGGATGGTCGAACCCGGCCGCCTACCCGTGGCGTTCGGCCGCGGCGCTGGCCCACGGACGTCTCGGCCACGGCGTCGAGGCGGAGCGGCTCGCCCTGGAGGAACTCGCCCTCGCCCGCTGCTGGGGAGCGCCGCGCCCGATCGGGCAGGCGCTGCGGGTCCTGGGGCTGCTGGCCCACGGCGACGAGCGGATCGCGTTCCTCACCGAGGCGGTCCGGGCGCTGCGCGGCTGCGGCGCCGGTCTTGAGGAGGCCCACGCGCTGCGTGACCTGGGCCGGGAACTGCTGTACGCCCACAAGGCCAAGCAGGCCAGGGAACACCTGCGCGCGGCGCTGGCCCTGGCGGAGCGCAGCGGTGCCGACATCCTGCTGCGGGAACTGCGCCAGGATCTGGCCGATTCGGGCGCCAAGCCCCGGCGGAACTCCGAGACCGGCCTGGGCGCGCTGACCCCGGCCGAGCACCGCACGGCACTGCTGGCCGCCGACGGGTTGACGAACAAGGAGATCGCCAACCGCCTGTACGTCACCCAGCGCACCGTGGAGATGCACCTCAGCAGGGTCTACCGCAAGCTGTGCATCCGGGACCGGCGCACCCTGGGCACGCTGATCAGCGGTCAGGGCGCGGCGGCGAGGACGGCCCGCGCCGCCCTCGACCGGAAGGCTCCCGCCTCCTCCGACGCGATGCGGTTCCTCAAGCGCGTCGCGGAGGGCTGCGACCTGGGCATCGCTCCGGCGTACGCGTGGGGCGTCGAGGGCTGACCACCGACCGGACATGACGCGGCGTCCACCGTCCCGGGCGGCGCCGCCGGGGGCCGTCCGGACCACCCAGGAGAGGTCGGAGCACTTACCCCGTAACGAGCCGTACGGGATCCTTCATGCCATTTCCCGCCACGCCATCCGTCCGTAACAGGTGAATTCAGCATTCACCGGTCGAGACGGCCCGCCACGGCCCTTACGGAGGGAAATCGCACAGGCAACACCGGAACTTCCGCAGTCTATCCCCGATGGGAAAGCAAAAATACCGGCCGGGTCGACAGGAAGTTGGACCGGACCAGAAATAGACCACGCCATCGGCCGCCTCCGGTGAATCCGGCCAAGTTGGGCAATACAGCCACACGCGTTTTCACATATTCGGTGTTCGATTCTCACTTCCGCATTACGCGGCACATTGCTAACGTGACTGACGCCCGATCACTAACAAAGCGTTGGAGGAAGCAATGTCGTTGAGTTCCATTGTTTCACGTCGCTCCAAGATCGCTACCACCGCATTCGCACTGCTGGCCACCACCGCGGTGGCCGGAATGGTGACCGCCGGCTCCGCGCAGGCGTCGTCGGCGACGCATGCGTCTCCGGCCGTCGTGCACCCGATGGACGGCTCGGGCACGGTCTCCGACCCGTGGGTCCCCATGAAGAACGCCACCATCGTCTGCGACTCGGCCACCCAGTTCGGCAACTACACGCCGGGCGCCGGTCACTCGGACCCAATCAACACCCTCTACCGCGGCTACGCGATCGGGGTCCGTTACGAGACCGACGACCGCAACTCCGTGATGGCCTACTACGCCGGAGCCAACACCAAGTGGGGCTTCGTCCTGCGTAGCTGCGTCCAGTTCGGCTGATCCCCGCGACGACACAGGAGGCACCACCATGTTCCGCAGAGCTTCTCGCACCCTCGCGGCCGGCGCCCTCGCCGCGGGCCTGTTCACCGCGATCATCACCCCGGTCGCGGCGCACGCCGCCACCAACGCGGTGCACCCGAACACCACCCGCAGGACCGTCTGCGCCCAGGACGTCTACCTGCGCGAGCAGCCCGAGGGTGTCTCCATCGGTCTGCTGCAGAACGGGGACACCTTCGACCAGGAGCGTCTGTCCCCCAGCGGTGCCTGGGCCTACGGAATGGCCTACGGCAGCGCCAACAAGCACGGCTGGGTGATGGAGTCCGCACTCTGCTGAGCGACCGGTGGTGGCGGAGCGGCCGGCGGGCCGCTCCGCCACCCCGCCACTCCGTCAGCCCCGGGTGGGTTCCGGCGGCGGGATGAACTCGTACTCCGCGGGGTCCAGCCGCCGGGTGCGGGCCCGGTACTCGTTCATGTAGCCCGGCCAGTTCGCGACGACCCGGCCCTCGTCGTCGCGGTACCAGGAATCGCACCGCGTCCACGCGGTCCCGGCGAAACGCCCCTGGATCCGCCGGTCGCCCTCGGCCGCCACGTCCTGGCGGACCCCGATCGCGGCGGCGCCGCGGTCGCGTACCGCTTCGAGCGCCTGGCGCAGATACCGCGCCTGCGCCTCCAGGTAGACCAGGATGGATCCGCCGGAGGTGTTCGTGTTGGGGCCGTACATGATGAACATCGAGGGGAAACCGGGGACCGTGATGCCGTGGTGGGCGTACGGCCCGCCGCTCCAGGCCTCGCGCAGCGAACGCCCCGCGGCGCCGGTGACCTCCATGGGGAACATGAAGTCGTTCGTACGGAAACCGGTCCCGTAGATCACGCAGTCGACCTCGTGCTCGGTGCCGTCGGCGGTGACCACACCCGTGGCGGTCAGCCCGGTGATCGCTTCCGCGACGAGCTCGACGTTCGGGAGCCGGAGCGTCTCCAGGAAACGCGAGGAGAACAACACGCGTTTGCAGCCGAAAGTGTAATCAGGCCATATCTTTCGACGCAGCTCCGGGTCCGCCAGCTGGCTGCGCATGAATCCCGCCGAGATCGCCCGGCCAATTCTCCCCCAGGTCCGCGGATGGCGGATCATGAACGTGAGCAACTCGGAGAAATGGAAGAAGAGATACCGGCGCAGTGGCTGGATCCCGGGAATGTACCTGATCGCGTTCCGCACGAGTCTGGGGTACGGCCTGTTCCGACGCGGGAGGAACCAGTTTCCGGTGCGCTGGAACAGCACGAGCTTCGCGACCCGCGACGCGATCGGCGGAACGAACTGCACCGCGCTGGCCCCGGTGCCGACCACGGCGACCCGCTTGCCGCGAAGGTCGTAGTCGTGGTCCCACCGCGCCGAGTGGAAGCTGTGCCCCCGGAAGTCCTCGCGGCCCTCGACCCGCGGGTAGGAGGGCTGGTGCAGTTGGCCGGTGGCGAGCACCACCGCGTCAGCCTGCCAATCGCGCCCGTCCGCGCCGGTCACCGTCCACCGGCGGGTGGTGTCGCTCCACGCGCACGACACCACCTCCGTGTCCGGCACGACCCTGCGGTCGATCCCGAACCGCCGGACGGTGGCCCGCAGGTACTCCAGGATCTCCTCCTGGGAGGAGCAGGGACGCGACCAGTCGCGGCGCTGGGCGAAGGAGAAGGAGTACAGGGAGCTGGGGACGTCGCAGGCCGCTCCGGGATAGCTGTTGTGGAACCACGTACCGCCGTACTCCGGTGCCCGCTCCAGCAGGGTGACGTTCCGGAAACCGTGCCGCTGAAGTTCGATCGCCGCCGCGATGCCTCCGAAACCGCTGCCGACGATGACGACGTGTGGATCGGACGAATTCGTCTGCACCGCGCCAACGCTACTCCCGCGTAGCTCGTCCGCGGCCCGATCGGCGAAGCTCCGGTGTTGTCAAGCCGTCCGGAAGACATGACCGTCGGAATCAGGGGCCGCCCCTACTGGACGCCCCCGACAGGTCCCCGAAGACGGGCGTCGCGCCGGTCATCCGCGCGGGCGACGAACGGACCACGGACGGGCCGGATCCTTGAAGTGGCCCGCGGCGCATGTGAAGCCGCCGCCCCGGCCGGGAGAAAGAAGGGATCCCCATGCCTACCCGGAGTCAGCGCCCCGCCGCGACGACCGACGCCCGTTTCAGCCATCCGCTCAGCCTGAAGGCGTTCCGCGACACGCGACTGCTCGTCGGCGGCTACCTCGCCGTCAGCGTCCTCGCGCTCCTGGCGGTCGTCCTGCTCCGCAACGACAGCGCGGCGGTCAACGGCGCCGTCTGGACGCGATGTGTGGTGGTGGTCGCCAGTGCCGCGGTGATGTACCGGTGCGTGCTGAGCGCCGCCCGCGGCTCGCGCGGGGCGTACCGCAGGCTGCGGATCCTGTCGGGCGTCATGGTGGTGGTCATCACGGTCATCATCACGCTGCCGGGCTTCCTTCCGCTGTGGATGCGGATCGAACAGGGCGCCTGCGGCCTCCTGCTGATCGGTGTCGCCCTCGTCGTCAACGGCCGGCACCTGCGGTCGCTGTTCGCCGCCGGGGAAGCCTGAGGCTCCCCCGGCCGGCGCGAGGTCAGCTGACGGTGGCGTTCTGGACGAGCGCGGAGCCGTCGAAGACGTTCACACCGAACAGTCCGGTGCTGTAGGTGGTGTCGGTGGCGTCGATGACCGGGGTGGCACCGGAGCCGAGGTAGACCCGGATGCGCGAGCCGGTGGCCGTGACCTTCAGATGGTAGGTACGGCCCTCGACGACGGAGGTCTGGTAGGTGGCGATGTCCTTGCCCGGGCGCCACAGCTTGAGTAGTCCAGCGGTGTCGATATTCGCCGTGTACTGCTGCGTGCCGTCCGCGTTGGAACGGAACGTCAGCCCTGTCGCCCCGCCGTCGACCACCTGGAGATCCGCCTCGTAGGTGAAGTCGCCGCCGGTGCGGTCGCTCAGGTAGAAGCCGTCCGAGGGGGCGGTGCCGTGCAGTCCGCCGGAGGCCACCGTCCACACGCCGCTCGCGGACTGCCAGGGGCCCGAGGCGAAGCTCCGGAAGCCGGGCCCCTGGACGGTGAGGTTCTGCACGACGCCCTGTCCGCCGAAGACGTTCGCCCCGAACAGCCCGCCGGCGTAGGCGGTGTCGGTCGCGTCGATGACGGGAGTCGTGCCGTTGTCGAAGTAGACCTGGATGCGCGATCCCGAGGTGACGACCTTCAGGTGGTAGGTGCGGCCCTTGACGATCGGGGTCGGGTAGGTGGCGATGTCCCTGCCCGGGCGCCACAGCTTGAGCAGTCCCGTCGTGTCGACGTTCGCCGTGTACTGCTGCGTGCCGTCCGCGTTGGAGCGGAACGTCAGACCGACCGCGCCCGCGGTGTCGGCCCGCAGGTCGCCTTCGTAGGTGAAGTCGCCGCCGCTGCCGGAGCTCAGGTAGAACCCGTCGCCCGAGCTGTCGCCCTGCTTGCCACCGGAGACGTCGGTCCACGTTCCGCCGGCCGCCTTCCAGGGACCGCTGAGGTTGCCGGCCAGGGTGGACTCGCCGCGGCCCCACGCGGACTGGAGTGTGAACAGCTGCGCGGACACCAGCTTCACCGAACCACCGGTGGCGAACAGGCCGATGCCCTGGCTGCCCGATGACGAGTCGAAGTTGACGTTGTCGCTGACCGACAGCAGGCCGTCGTCGCCGAAGACCTCCAACTGCCCCCGGTCCACCAGGATGTGTACCTTCACCCGGCCGTTCTGCGGCGCGAGCGGCTTGCCGTACAGGGTGTGGGCGGCCAGGTCGTAGACCACGGTGCGGTCCGAGGTGCCGTCGGCGCGCTTGTGCAGCGCGAAGCCGAACTGGCCGGCCGTCGCGCCGGTGAGGTCGAATTCGGCGTTGATCTCGTAGGTGTCGGCGCTGGTCCCGGCGAACGGATCGCTCGCCGGATCGGTGGTGATCGTCCGCGCGCCCCACGTCGTCGGGGTGCCCCGCAGCGTGGACAGTTCCGCGACCGGGTCGCGGGTGATCCGCGGGCCGTCGGGGGTCGTGACCAGCTTCAGCTCCGCCGGGAAGGTGGCGTCGCCGGTCCAGGTGGTGCCCTGGTTGCCGCCCTGCCACGCCATCTGGACGACCCGTCCGTCCGGCATGTCGTTGAAGGTCTGGGCCGCGTAGAACGGGCTGCCGGCGCCGTTGTCCCCCTGGTCCATCTTCTGCGGGGCGGTCCAGTCCGTGCTGAACCTCGTGCCGTCGAACGTCCCCACCACGTACTGGCTCGACGCGCTGGTCAGCACGTAGCGCTGGTCACCGGTGTCACCGTCCAGCGGCAGCTTGAACATGTCAGGGCACTCGAAGATCCAGGGCGCCGCGAACCGGCTGCGATAGGTCCAGGACGTCAGGTTGGGCGAGGTGTAGATGTTGACGCCGTTGCCCGCGGCGTCCGACGACCAGACGACCATCACCCAGCTGTTCGTGGGCGCGTACCAGAACACCTTCGGATCCCGGCTGGGGTCGGGGATGTCGATCAGCTTGCGGCCCTTGTCGTACGCCTGGAACGTCTGGCCGTTGTCATTGCTGTAGTACATGCTGACGCCGTCGGTGTTGGAGAACACCACGATCGGGTCGGCAGAGCCGGTGCGCAGGCCCGAGGTGTCGTCCCTGTCCGCCACGCCCGCGCCGGACCACAGGTTCCCCGGTTGCGCGCCCGGTTCGAGGGCCACCGGCTTCTGCGTCCAGTGGACCAGGTCGGGGCTGGTGGCATGGCCCCAGTGCATGGTGTCCCAGGCCAGCCCGTGCGGGTTGTTCTGGTAGAAGAAGTGGTACTCGCCGTTCGCGTACACCAGGCCGTTGGGGTCGTTCATCCAGCCCGACCGGGAGCTGAAGTGGAACTGGCCGCGGAACGGCTCGCCATAGGAGGTGGCCGGGTACGGGAACTCCGGGTAGTCCGCCTCGCTGTCGGCGGCGGCCGTGCCGCTCGGCAGGAACACCGCAAGGCCGGCCAGGAATGCCAGCAACACCATCCAGGTGGTCTTGCGCATGACGGTCCCTTCTCCGGGTGGACCGAACCGGAGGACACCGGCGGTCGGTTGGCGGTACCGGGGGTGCGCGGTGGGACGGCGGGCAGCTCGGGAGAGCGCTCTACCGTCAGAAGTCAACCGCCCGGGTTTCCAAGGCGTCAAGGCGGCACGGCCGAGGTTCCGGCCAACCCAGCCCGTCTCGGCCGGATTGCGGATGAGCGAGGCGCGCCGGGGGCGGTCGCGTAGTCTCCGAACATGGGTGCCGACCGACTGCCTCTCTTCTGCGACACCGAACTCGCCGAGCGCATCGAGCGGGTCGAGACACAGCTGATCGCCGGGAGCAGTGCGGCCGCCCACCGGCGCCGGGCGGACACCGCGGGGTTCGTGACCCCTCTCGCCGGCGGCGTGGCGAGCTTCGCGGAGGAGGACTCACCGCTGAACAAGGTGGCCGGGCTCGGCTTCCACGGCGTTCCGCGGGCTGCCGCCCTGGAGGAGATCGAGCAGGCCTTCGCGGCCCGCGGTGCCGCCACGCAGGTCGAACTCGCCCACCTCGCCGACCCGGCCGTGGGCGCCCTGCTGACCGAGCGGGGCTATCGGCTCGTGTCGTTCGAGAACGTGCTCGGTCTCGCCCTCGGAAGCGTCTTCGAGCGGCCCGCCGCCCCGCCCGGGGTCGAGGTGCGGCCGATCGGCGACGAGGAGTTCGAGGCGTGGCTCGATGCCGTCTCGGACGGCGCCGTCCACCCGGACACCCAGGGCGCGCCCGGGCACGAGGAGTTCTCCCGCGAGGCTGTGGCGGCCACGTTACGCGATCTCGTGGCGGTCGGCGCCATCCCTTACGTCGGGCTGTGCGACGGGGTGGTCGCCGGTGGCGGCAGTCTCCGAATGGCGGAGGGCGTCGCGCAGTTCACCGGCGCGGCGACCGCGCCCACGCACCGCCGCCGGGGCGTCCAGACCGCCCTGTTGTCGGCCCGGCTCGCCGACGCCGCGGACGCCGGCTGCGACATCGCCACCATCACCACCCACCCGGGGTCCAAATCCCAGCAGAACGCCCAGCGCCGCGGCTTCGACCTGCTCTACACCCGCGCCGTTCTGGTCAAGCGGTCCTGAGATCGCGGCCACGCCGTCCGTGCCACCGGTGTCCGTCCGCTGTTCGACGCACGCGCGTGGTGCCCGGTGTCATCTGCCCAGGGCGGCCCGCAGGGCGGTCACGAAGTGCGCGACGTGCTCGGTCTCCCAGATCAGCGGTGGCCGGACCTTCAGCACGTCGCCGTCGCGGCCGGTGGTGCCCACCAGCACGCCCGC
The DNA here is from genome assembly GCA_963737305.1 of uncultured Actinomycetota bacterium. Classification (GTDB taxonomy): domain Bacteria; phylum Actinomycetota; class Actinomycetes; order Streptomycetales; family Streptomycetaceae; genus Streptantibioticus_C. The sequence goes on from CAVTRX010000001.1 coordinate 1,079,286, forward strand.
GTCCCGCAGTCGTTCCGCGAGTTCGGCGGCGGTGATCCCGCCGGTCTCCCGCGGCCGCACGTCGATGCCGGCGAACAGTCCGCTCCCCCGCACGGTCAGACCGAGCCGGTCGCGCAGTTCGGCACGCAGGTGCTCACCGACGCGGCCGCTGCTGCGTACGAGGTCGTAGTCCTCGATGACGTCGAGCACCGTCAGCGCCGCCGCGCAGGAGACGGGGTTGCCGCCGAAGGTGCTGAAGTACTCGTCGACCGCGGTGAAGCGCTCCGCGATGTCCCGCCGGGTGATGAGTGCCGCGATGGGGTGGCCGTTCCCCATCGGTTTGCCGAGTGTCACGAAGTCGGGGGTGAGGCCGAAGTCGAGGAAGCGCCACAGGTGGCGGCCGCCGCGGCCGAAGCCCGCCTGCACCTCGTCCGCCAGGAACAGCCCGCCCGCCGCCCGGGTCTCGTCCGCCAGGGCGCGCATGTACGCGTCCGAGGGTTCCAGCACGCCCACACTGCTGAAGATCGTGTCGACGGCGAGCAGCGCGATGTCGTGTCCGCGCTGCCGCAGGCCCTCGCGGGCCTGGCGTACCGCGTCGACCGCCGCCGCGGCTCCCGGGTCGCGGCCGTCGGCGTCCGGGACCGGCGGGGTGAAGACGGCCACGTCCGCCGGACGGGCGGAGGGCGGATAGGTGTTGGTGGACATGGGAGCCGTGACCGCGCTGACGCCGTGGTAGGCGTGGTCGGTGACCACGGTGCCGGAACGTCCGGTGCTGATCGAGGCCATACGCCAGGCCAGGTCGTTGGCCTCGCTGCCGGAGTTGACGAAGACGCAGGTGTCGAGTTCGGGAGGCAGGCTCGCCGTCAGCCGCTCCGCCAACTCGACGGCGTTGGGATGCAGGTAGCGCGAGTTGATGTTCAGCTGCGCGGACTGCCTGCTGATCGCCTGCACCACGGCGGGGTGGGCGTGGCCGATCACCGGCACGTTGTTGTAGGCGTCCAGGTAGCGGCGGCCGTCCGCGGTGTGCACCCAGGCGCCCGCGGCACGCACCACCTGGAGCGGCGCCTTGTAGAACAGCGGCGAGAGGGTGCCGCCCAGCCGGGCGTTGCGGCGGCTCAGCAGGGACGGCTCCGGGCGCCGGGCGGAGGCGACCCGGGAGGTTCCGCACAGGCGGTGGACGCGGTCGGCCAGTTCGGCGGGGGTGAGCCGGGTCAACAGGTCGATCATGCGCCAACTGCCGTCGTCCATGCTGGTGACGTAGGCGTGGTTGTCGGGGTGCAGGGGAGCCCGCCAGGCGGAGATCAGCACCGTCGCGGTCAGCCGGGCGAGCAGCAGTTCGCCGAGGAGGCCCGCCTCCTGCGGTTCGAGGAGGGTGACGCGTTGGTACCCGTCGAGGAACCGGGCGGCGGCCCGCCAGGGGTCGTCGGCGACCCGCAGCAGCGAGGCCAGGGCGATGGCGAGATCGCTGACCCGCGCGGTGTGGTGCATGTCGCCGAAGTCGATCAGCCCGGTCACCTCGCCGGCGGCGTCCACCAGGACGTTGCTCAAGGTGAGGTCGCCGTGCAGCACGAAGGCCGGCAACACCGCCGTCGCGGCGGGCAGCTCCTCGAACCTGTCCAGCAGCCGCTCGACCGCCCCCCGCCGGGCGGGATCGGCGATGTGCGCGAGGTGCGGCCGCAGTTCGCCGACCGTGCGCGGGTCCCAGTCCAGCCTGCGCGCCGCCGCGGGATGGCTGAACCCGCGCAGTGCCACGGCGAGCCGGGCGCACACGGCGCCGAACCCGCTGTCGAAGCCGCCGGTGCGCGTCGTCTGGTCGGCGGCGGTGCCGGGGACCACGGTGATGAGCCGGACCTGGTGGAGCCGGCCGTCGGGCGCCTCGACCGTGGCCGTCGCCTGCCCTTCGACGGTCGGTCGGACGGCGGGGATCGGCAGGCCCGGGTCGACACGGTCGACGTGCAGCATGGCGGCGTTCTCCATGGCGATCACGTCGGCGTCGTCGGCGGGGTGGGAGACCTTCAGGACCAGCCGTCGTCCCTGCGGGGTGACCGCCAGGAAGTTGCGGTCGCGTTCGCTGCGCAGCGCGGTCACGGTGGCATCGGTGCCGAAGTGGGTGCGCAGGATGCGGACCGCGGCGTCGGCGTCGATCCGGGGCGCCGGGTCGAGGAGGAGGGGTGCCCGGTCGGGGGCGGCGGTGTCGTCGGACGGCGTCGTCATGGCAGGTCCCATCGGAACGGGGCGCGGTGGTTGCGCACGGCGGTGTCGTGACAACTGTGGCCCGACACAGGGGTACCGGTCACCAATCGCCCCCGACACCGTCGTAGAGATTCCACGGCAGCCGTTCCATCGGGGCGGTGCAGGGCGGCCCGTCGGCCACCCGGTACTCCCCCGTCGTCAGGTCGACCAGGCTGGACATGACGGTGATGCCCTGCTCGACCTCGCGGTCGGCCGGATCCGGGTGGACGCAGACCCCGTGCGGGTGACCGGTGTGGTCGCTCATGGTGGCGTTGATGATCTTCCGGGTCTGTTCCGGCTCCTTGGCATCCCGCAGCGCGGCGAAACCGCGCTCGATGATCTGCACCCGGTAGAGGGAGTCGAGCGAGGAGAGCCGGTAGGTGTCCCGCAGCGGGTCGGGGATGCCGTACTGGTAGTGGTTCCCGTGGACGATGACCCCGCGCTCCGGCAGACCCCAGCGGTGCACCCCGGGGGTGGTCTCCAGGTCGACGGCGACCCCGTCGCGGTGGGTCACCAGCAGGTTCGTCGCGATGTGCTGGCGGACCCGGTAGGGCACTTCGAGGGCGCGGCGGAGGTTGTCGCAGTCGAGCACCAGTCTTCGCAGGACCGGCTGCGGCAGTCCGATCGGCGTGCCGAACCGGCCGTCCAGGCCGTTGGCGTTGAGTGCGATGCCGGCCGAGTTGGCTCCTTGGCGGCCGATCTGGCCCGCCTCCACCTGCATGATGATCGTGGGTTTGGGCGGCTGGACGATGCGGAGCATCACGGTGCTCGGGGTGACGCCCGCCCGCCAGTCCCAGTTCTGCCCGCAGTACACATGGCCGTCGCCGGTGGCCTCCGGCAGAAGGGCGAACGACGAGCAGCCGTCGGTCATGGCCGGCGCGAAACCGCTGTCATGGCTGCGGACGATCTCGCCCCGGGCGTTCAGGGCGAGGATCTCGTCGGCCGGCAGGCCGGCCCCCTCGGCCACCGCGTCCATCTCGGCGAGCAGGTCGGGGGCGACGGCCTCGATCATGGGGCGCCATTGGCGGGCGGTGACGAGCACGTCCGGCCAGTCGAGTCCCGACGAGACGGCGAAGGCCTCCCGGTAGTAGGCGATCGAGTGGCGGATCTCGGCGCGCGCCGCCTCGCCGTACGCGAGGCCCCGTGCCCGCGGATCACCGCTGACCTCGATCAAAGGGATCGACCCTCTCGCCATCAGGCTCTTCCTCTCCGGTTGAGGCGCCGGAGCCTTGGCCCCCACCCCTAGCGTTGACTACACTCCAAGCGGATTCGGTAGCGTGAACTACTGAGGAGCGTAGTGATCGCTACTCAAATGTCAAGAGGAGTCGCAATGACTACAGACGCGGATGCCGAGGATTCGCTGCGCGAGCGCGTGGCCCAGCGGCTGCCCGTCCTGACCCCCGCCGAGCGCCGCGTCGCCGAGTACCTGCGGGACAACGCGCAGAGCATCATCTTCGCCACCGCCGGGGAGATCGGCACGGCCACCGGCACCAGCGACGCGACGGTCATCCGCACCGCCAAGACCCTCGGCTACTCCGGCCTGCCCCACCTCAAGCAGGGGATCGGCCGGCAGATCGTGGACGCCACCCGCCCCTCCGTACGGCTCAACCAGCGCATCGACCGGGCCGGACAGGAGACCGCCACCCTGATCGACCACGTCTTCGAGGAAGCCACCGAGCGGCTGACCGAGACCCATCGGCTCATCCCCACCGAAGCGTTCGAGCGCGCCATCGACCTGCTCGCCGGCGCCGCCTCGGTCTTCGCTTTCGGCGTCGGGCCGTCGGAGGTCGGCGCCCGCTTCCTGGCGCTGAAACTCAACAGGATGGGCACCTCGGCGCGGTCGGTCGACACGACAGGCTTCCGGCTGGCGGACGAGCTCATCAAGATCCGCAAGGAGGACGTCATCGTGCTGTACGCGCCCTCCCGGCTGAGCAACGACACCGTCGTGCTGCTCAACCACGCGGCGGCGGTCGGCGCGGCGACCATCCTGGTCTCCGACTCCCTCGGCCCCACCCTCGCGGACCGGGTGACCGTCTCGCTCCCCGCCGTCCAGTCGGCCACCGGGTTCACCGCGGAGGTCTACAGCGCCCTGCTGGTCACCGACTGCATGGTGCTGGCGCTCTCCAGCCGGGACCGCGAGCGGGCCACGGCCACCTCCGAACTGCTCAACTCGCTGCGCGGCGAACTGGCGCCCGGCACCGACCGGGCACGCTCGGTCGGCCGGCGTCACAACACGGAGGGGTAGCGGGCCGGCCCGCAACGGGTCAGCGCGGTCGCGGGCTTCATGGTTCCCTCCATCGGTCATCCGCTCATTCGCCCATCGCAAGCACTACAACCGAGGACGATTATTGCAGCATACGCTACAGTCGCGTCATCGAGCAGCCCTTTCCGCCGGCCGTTCCCGAGGACCGAAGGTGGATCCCGCCATGGGCCATCCGACGATCACCACCTTGCTCAACGGCTATCTGCTGAGCTCCGACCAGGGAAACGCCGCCTTCTGCGGGGCGTACCTGATCGAGGGGCGGGACAGCGGCCATCGCCGCACCGTGCTCTACGACTGCGGCCACGTCGGCCGCCGCCGAATGCTGCTGGCCGCCTTGTCGGAACGCGGGCTGACCCCCGCCGACGTCGACACGGTGGTCCTCTCGCACGCCCACTGGGACCACATGCAGAACGTGGACCTCTTCGACCGCGCCCAGGTGCTGGTACACCCACGGGAGTTGCGCGATCTGGAGGCGGCGGCCCTGCCGGGTGGCAGCGGCGCTCCCCGCTGGGCCGGGGCCGTTCTCGCCTCGGTGGCCGTGCGGGAGACCGGCGACGGCGATCGGATCCTGCCCGGGGTCGAGGTGATCGCCCTGCCCGGACACACCCCGGGGTCGATCGGTGTCTCGGTGGCCACCGGCGCCGGGCTCGCCGTGCTGACCGGCGACGCGGTCGGGACCGCCGGCTGTCTGCGTACCGGGCGCTGTCTGGGGATCCCGTACGACGCCGGGAAGGCCGCCGCGTCCGTCCGCCGCGTCGCCGCCCTCGCCGACACCGTCCACCCGGGACACGACCGCCCGTTCCGGCTGACCGGCGGCGGCGAGGTCGAGTACCTGACCGACCCGGTACCGATCACCTTCCGGGTCATCGACCCGCAAGCGATGGCGGCGACCGTGCGGTTCGTCGCCCACCCGGCGGAATCGGAGCGCCCACCCGGCACGGTGTGAGGGACGCCCGCCCGGCATGGTGTGGGGGGACGGCCACGCCCGGCATGGCGTGGGGCCGGTACCCGCCGGGGCGTGGGGCCCGCACGCCGGCCGTGCGGGCCCCGCGCCCCGGCGGGTGTCAGGCGGTGATCGGCCCCGCCTCGACGAGCAGTGCGGGGGTGACGACGGACTCCATGAAGACCAGTTCACCGCGTTCCCGCGCGCTGCCCACCGCCGTGACGGCCCGCAGGACCTCGTCCATGCGGAAGTTCAGCCGTACCGGCGGATGCCAGGCGACGAGTCGTCCGTCGCGGGCCCAGTAGGTGGCGTCCCGCGTGGTCCCCGTGACGAGCGTGTCCTTGGGGTGCAGCACGCGCAGGTAGTCCAGGCGGTTGACCACCAGACCCTCGCCGCAGGCCGCCAGCAGCTCCGCCTCGTCGTGCCGGCCGGGCTCCAGCAGGATGTGCGACGGTGAGGGGTCGGCGCCGAACCGCCATCCGAGAGGTACGCCGTGGCCGGTGGAGGAGCCACCGGTGAGCGCGGCGCGCTCCAGGTCGGAGACCACCCCGCGCAGGACTCCGCCTTCGATGAGCGGTGTCCGGCGGCGCGGGGTGCCCTCCACGTCGAACCCGCTGGGCAGTCCATCGGGGTCGTTGCCGTCATCGGTGAGGGTCAGCAGTTCACTGACCACCGGCTCCCCCAGCCGCCCGGCCACCGCGGTACGGCCGTCCGCGTAGCCCGCGGCGCCCAGCGCCACGTAGGCGTAGGTGCCCAGCAGGGTGATCACCGCCTGGGGTCGCAGCAGCACCCGGCAGGTGCCGCGGATCGGCTCGCGGTCGGGCAGCGGGGTGAGTTCGGCCAGCAGCCGCTCGGGGATGTCGTCGAGCTCGATCCGGGAGGCGTCCCGATCTACCCGGCGCACGCTGGCCGAGCGGCCGCCGCGTTCCGCGATGGCCTGCAACGCCGCCTTGGTGAGCGTCTCCTGGCGGTAGAGCCCGTCGTGATCGGCGACCACGCGCTCGATCACGTCGTGGCGTATCGCGCCGCCGAGCGTCGCCGCCGAGCCCAGTCCGTCCCGGATGGCACGGAACCAGGCGTGGCGGTCGTCGGCCCGGGCGGACGCGGTGGCCTCGCCGACCGCGGGAAGGACGGGCCGCGGGTAGGAGGCTGAGGAGGCGCCCGCCGCCGGTGCCGCGCCGGCCGGCAGGCGTTCCAGGGCGTCGCGGAGCCGGACCGCCAACTCCTTGACCGGTCCTTCCTCCAGTGTCTCCAGCGCGCCGGAGGCGGCGCGGCCGTCCCGGATGACCCGCACCCGTACTCGCAGCCGTTCCTCGTCGTGCTGTGCGGTGACCCGGGAGCAGGCGTAGCGCATCAGGCCGGTGCGCTCGCCGGAGATCTCCAGCCGGGTGCCGGGTCCCAGGATGTCCAGCGCGGTGCGGACCTTGTCCGGAGCGATCATCAGGCACCTACCCGAACGTTGCGGAATCGGGCCGGCACGGTGCCGTGGCCGATGTGGGCGACCTGGAGGGGCTCTCCCTTGTTGCACGACGGAATGCCGTGGACCATGAACTCCTCCGGACCGCCGAGCGCGTCGCACTCCGCCCAGAACTGGGGGGTGACCCCGGTGTAGGAGCAGTTCTTGAGCAGCCGGCCGAGCCGGCCGTCACGGATCTCCCACCCGGCCTCGGTGCCGAAGCGGAACGAGAGCCGCTTGTCGTCGATGGACAGGCCCTTGGTCATGTCGACCAGCACGCCGCGCTTGGTGCCCGCGATCATCTCCGCCAGGGAGGACTCGCCTGGCTGCAGGCACAGGTTGGTCATGCGCACCAGCGGCAGGCGCTGCCAGCCGTCGGCGCGGGCGGCACCGGTGGACTGCCCGCCGAGCGCGGCGGCGGACTCCCGGCCTGACATGTAGCCGGTGAAGACCCCGTCCTTGATGAGCTCGGTGCGCTGCGCCGGGACGCCCTCGTCGTCGTAGCCGTAGGAGCCGAGTGCCCCGGGGATGGTGGCGTCGGCGTACACCGAGACGATGGGTGCGCCGTAGCGGAAGTTCCCGCGGCGCTCCGGAGTGGCGTACGTGCCGCCCGACAGGCTGGCCTCCGCCCCCAGCGCCCGGTCCGCCTCCATGGGGTGGCCCGCGCATTCGTGCAGCAGCATCGCGCACTGCGAGCCGGTGACGATGAGGGTGGTCGACTCGTCCGGGCACTGCGGCGCGGTCAGCAGGGCGACCGCCTCGGCAGCGACCCTGGGCGCCTCCTCGATCAGCCCCATCGACGAGACGTGCTCGTAGCCGGCCGTCGCGAACAGCCCGCGCTGGCCGCGGATGTTGCGGGGAACGGCCTGCGGATAGGAGCGGCGTTGCACGTCGTCGCCGTCGGAGGCGAGGACGAGCAGACCGGCGCCGCTCTCGGTGATCGTCTGCTCGATCATCGCGCCCTCGGTGTTGGCGAACACCTTGTCGTCACGGAAGAAGTCCATGGACGCCTCGACGCGGTGCACCAGCGGTCCGGCCGACTCCGCCGCGGTGACCGCGCCGGCCAGCAGGTCCAGCTTCTCGCTGAGGGAGACGGTGAAGGGGTCGATCAGCAGGGGCGAGGACCAGCGGGCACGGGTGGTGACCGGTTCGCCGAGCGGCACCTTCGCTCCGCCGTCGACCGCTCTGGCCTGGGTGACCGCCGCGGTGACCGCGTCGGACAGGCCCCGCGCGTCGAGCCGGTGGGTGGCCGCGAACCCCCACTGACCCGCGACGAGCGCGCGGACGCCCAGACCCAGCGACTCCTCGTGCGTCACCTCTCCCGGGCCGTTGTGTTCGGCCAACACCAGTTCGTGCCGGCGGTGCACCACTCGCACGTCCGCGTACTCGACGTCGGCCGGGAGCAGACCGAGCACGGCCTCCGCCGTCGCGCGCATCACCTGGCCCTCCGTCCGGATCGGGACGGCGGTGGTGAGCCGGTTCGGGACACGGGCGTCCTCATGAGACCTCCAGGTTCGTGGAACGCCGGTGCGGCAGGAGGCGGAGGAGGCCGGTCGAAGCGCCAGCCGCGCGAGAGCGGTGGGAACCGGTCGGTCACAGCGCCAGCGCCAGCCGATGCGCGGCGTCTGTCGATGAAAGGGATCGTAGCAATCTCTACATCTACTGGCAACAGTTGTTGTCAACACTACAGAACGGCGGCCGCAAGGGTCCGCAGAGGGACGCACTACCGCGAGACAGGCCGGGCACGGGCACGGATCGGATCCTGAAGCGTGTTACTACACTATTGACGCACGCCGTAGTGGTAACTACGGTACTCAAAACCTGGTGAGGCCAACCCGCGGTGGACGCGGCCCCACCTTCGCGCGAACGTCCAGCTCACGGGCCTCATTCACCGGCTCGTGGGCGACTCCTCGGGACCCCCGAACACCACCCGCGACCACCCCACCCTGGTGTGCCTGACCACCGGTGACAACCGGCCGAATCGTGGTCACACCGTCCTCTCGAAACCTCCCGTACCCGCCGGCGTCCTCGACGCGGGCCGGTGACGGATTCCCACCCCTTACCCGAGGAGCCAGAAGTGTCTCGACTCCCCATTCTCAGACGATCCGCGATCGCGACGTGCATCGCCGCCTCGACCGTCCTGGTGGCCACCGGCTGCGGTGGTTCGGCCGGCGCGGGCAGCAGCGACGCCAACGGCACCGGCACCAACCGCAAGGCCGTGACCGGTGTGAGCTCGGACGTCAACGCCGCCCAGTGCGGCAAGTCGACCCGCACGATCAAGGACGATCTCGGCACCACCGTCATCAAGGGCGACCCTAAGCGCGTCGTCGCCCTGGAGTTCTCCTTCGTCGACTCGCTGGCGAACGTGGGTCTCAAGCCGGTGGGTGTGGCGGACGACGGGAAGCCGGCCCGGGTGCTCCCGCAGCTGCGGGCCCAGATCGGCTCGTACGCCTCCGTCGGTCTGCGGGCGTCGCCGAACCTCCAGGTGATCAAGTCGCTCAAGCCCGACCTGATCCTCGCGGACGACGCGCGGGACAAGGCGCTCCTCCCGCAGCTCAGCAAGATCGCGCCGACCGTCACCACCGCCAGCCTGCTGGCCGACTACCAGCAGATCAAGGCCGGCGAGACGCTGATCGGCGCGGCGGTCAACCAGTGCGACCGGATGAAGGCCGCGCTCGCCGCCAACGCCACCGTCATGAGCGGACTCAAGGCGAAGGTACCCGCGGGCGACAAGCGCAAGGTCCTGTTCGCGATCGCCTCCGAGAAGGCGGTCACCGGTGACACCGCGCTCTCCTTCGCGCCCAGCGTCCTTCAGCAGCTCGGCCTGCGGCAGGCCCTGTCCGCGAGCAAGGGCGACGCCTCGGTGGGGATGACGCTCGAAACGCTGGTCAGTACCTCGCCCGACGTGCTGTTCATCGCGAACTCCACCCCCAAGACGCTGGTCGACCAGTGGAAGACCAACCCGCTGTGGAAGAGCATCCCGGCCGTCAAGAACAACGCCGTCTACACGGTGGACGGCGACGTGTGGTCCAAGTCCCGCGGTCTGCTGGCCGCCCAGCTGGTGGCACAGCAGGCCGTCAACGATCTGTTCGGGACGTCATGACAGCCTCCACTCTCCCCGCGGAACCGGCCGTCGGCGCCGGTTCCGCGGCGCCCGGACGTCGCACAAACCGGCGGCTGGTCGTCCTGGTCAGCGTGGTGTGCCTCGCGATCCTCGCGGTCGGTGCCGTGTGGAGCCTGTCCATCGGCAGCGTTCCCATCAGCTGGTCGGCTGTCGTGCGGTCGGTGTTCTCCGGTGACTCGACGGCCGGGACCATCGTCCGCACCATTCGCATGCCGCGCCTGATCCTGGCCGTGATCGTCGGCGGGAACCTGGCGGTGGCCGGCGCCCTGATGCAGGCGACGACGGCGAACCCCATCGCGGCGCCCGACCTGATGGGCGTCAACGCGGGCGCCGCGGTGGTGGTGGTCGCCGCGACCACCGCGGTCCCCTCGCTGGCCGGCGCCCCCTCGATCCTGCTGGCCTTCCTGGGCGCGGGCGCGGCGGGCGTCACGGTCATGGCGCTGGCGGGGATGGGATCGGGGCGGGTCAGCCCGGTGCGGCTGGCCCTCGCCGGCGTCACCACCAGCACCCTGCTCATCTCGCTCACCCAGGCGCTGATCATCTTCCATGAGAACGACGCCCAGTCGGTGCTGTTCTGGCTGGTCGGCGGCGTGAACTTCGCGCAGTGGCACGACGTGAGCACCGTGGCGCCGTGGACCGTGCTCGGGTTGGCCGCTGCCATGGCGCTGGCCAGGCCGCTGAATCTGCTGGCCCTCGGCGAGGACATGGCCCGTGGTCTGGGACAGAAGGTGGAGCGCACCCGGGCGTTCGGCGCGGCCGTCGTCATCGTGCTGTGCGCGGCGTCGGTGGCGGTCGCCGGTCCCATCGCGTTCGTCGGACTGATCGCGCCGCACATCGTGCGCAAGCTCGTCGGCTCCAACCACCTGGTACTCCTGCCGCTGTCCGTGCTGATGGGCGCCCTGCTGTCGGTGTACGCGGACATCGCCTCGCGGTACGTCAGCCCGCCGTACGAAGTGCCCACCGGCGTGGTGACCGCCCTGATCGGCGCGCCGATCTTCATCGTCCTGGCCCGTCGGCAAAAGGCACACTCATGACCGTCAACGTCGCGGTGGCACAGCCCGTCCGTTCCGCATCGGCGCTGTCCCGCAAACCCTGGTTGCTCATCGGCGCGCTGCTGGTCGTGGCGGTCATCGGGAGCGTCATCAGTCTGATGATCGGGGCGACCACCATCCCGTTCTCCGACGTGGTGTCGGCGCTCACCGGTCACGGCGGCGACAACGCCCAGATCCTGCTGGAGTTCCAGGCCCCCAGGGTGCTGCTGTGCTGGATCGTCGGCATCGGCCTGGCGGTCTCCGGCGGCGTCATGCAGGGCGTCATCGGCAATCCGCTGGCGGCACCGGACATCATCGGCGTCACCAAGGGCGCCGGGTTCGCGGGCATGCTGCTGACCCTGGTGGTGCCCACCGCCTCCGCCTCCCTGGTGCCGCCGGTCGCGCTGGTGGGTGGCGTACTCGGGGCCGCGCTGGTCTACCTGTTCGCCTACCGGCAGGGCGCCTCGCCGGTGCGGCTGGCCCTGGTGGGCATCGCGGTCAGCGCCACCTTCGAGGCGCTGATCCGCTATCTGCTCACCAAGTACCCGCTGAACGTCAACGCCTCGCTGCTGTGGCTGACCGGCAGCCTGTACGGCCGGTCCATGAGCACGGTCCTGCTGGCCCTGCCATGGGTGGTGATCCTGGTGCCGGTCGTGCTGCTGTACGCGCGCCGGCTGGACGTCCTCGGACTCGGCGACGACCTCGCCGCCGGGCTCGGGGAGTCGGTGGAACGCACCCGCCGCATCCTGCTGCTGCTCGGCGTGGCGCTGGCCAGCTGCTGCGTGGCGGTCTCCGGCACCATCGGGTTCGTCGGACTGATCGCCCCGCACATCGCCCGGCGGCTGGTCGGCGGGCGGAACCTGACCTCACTGTCGGCGTCGGCGGCGGTGGGCGTCCTGCTGATGCTGTTCGCCGACACCATCGGCCGCGGCATCGCGCCGCCGCTGGAGATCCCGGCCGGACTGATCACGGCCGTCATCGGCGGACCGTACTTCCTTTACCTACTGGTCAAGACCGGGAAATAGGAGAGCTTGATGAGACTGCAGGCGCGCGGCGTCGACCTCGCCTACGACGCCCGGGTGATAGCCAAGGATCTGACGCTGACGATCCCAGACAACAAGGTCAGCGTGCTGATCGGACCCAACGGATGCGGCAAGAGCACGGCACTGCGCTCCCTCGCCAGGCTGCTGCCACCGCGTTCCGGGCAGGTGGTGCTGGACGGCAGGTCCATCCAGCAGATGCCGACACGCGAGGTCGCCAGGAAGCTGGCGATCCTGCCGCAGGTACTGACCGCCCCCGAGGGCATCTCCATCGAGGACCTGGTCTGGTTCGGCCGGCATCCGCACCGCTCGTCGCTGAAGGTGCCGACCGCGGCGGACAAGGAGGCCGTGGAGTGGGCGCTGACCGTCACCGGTGTCGCGGACATGCGCCACCAGCATGTCGACCAGCTCTCCGGCGGCCAGCGCCAGCGGGTGTGGATCGCGCTGTGTCTGGCGCAGGAGACCGACATCATCCTGCTGGACGAGCCGACCACCTACCTGGACGTGGCCTACCAACTGGAAGTGCTCGACCTGCTCGCCGACCTCAACCGGGACCACGGCACGACGGTCGCCATGGTGCTGCACGACTTCAACATGGCCGCCGAGTACGCCGACCACATCTTCGTGATGCAGAGCGGCACGCTGGTCTCCGAGGGTCCGCCCGGTGAGGTGTTCACCGCGGAGTTGATCCAGCGGGTCTTCGGGGTCGAATCGCATGTGATGGACCATCCGGTCAGCGGCAAGCCGCTGTGCATCCCGATCCGCGGCCGGCGCTCCACCACCCCTGCCCCGGGGAGGTCAGGCAGTTCCTCCAGCGAAGCCGTCGCCCGTACCTGACGCGAACGCCGCCTGGCGCCCTTGGCCGCCCGGCGGCGTTGACACTCTCAGTCCAAAGTAACTAGTGTTACATGAAACAAGTGTTTCCTTCAGTATGGGAAAGGAGTTCTCGTGAATGGGGCAACCTGGGGCGTGGTCATCGCCTCGTTCGTCGCCTGCTTCGTCGAGATGGTCGAAGCGACGACGATCGTGATGGCCATGGGCTTCACCCGGAGCTGGCGCTCGGCTCTCACCGGGGTCGCCGCGGCGCTCGGCGTCCTCGCCGTGGTGACGGCTGCCGCCGGCTACGCGCTGACGCGCTGGCTGCCGGAGTCCGCGCTGCAACTCGCCATCGGCGGTCTGCTGCTCATCTTCGGCCTGCAGTGGCTGCGCAAGGCGATCCTGCGGTCCTCGGGCCGCAAGGCCATCCACGATGAGGACGCGATCTACCGCAAGGAGGTCGAGGCGGCCCGCGCCGCCGGACAACGGGACGGCGGCCTGGACATGTTCGCCTTCATGGTGTCCTTCAAGGGCGTCTTCCTCGAAGGCATGGAGGTCGTCTTCATCGTCATCACCTTCGGCCTCAACGCGAACAACGTGCCGGCCGCCAGCGCCGGCGCCGCGGTCGCGGTGGTCCTCGTGCTCGGCATCGCGATGGCCCTCAAGCGGCCGCTGTCGATGATCAACGAGAATCTGCTGAAGTACGTCGTCGGCCTGCTGCTGGCGTCCTTCGGAACCTTCTGGGCGGTGGAGGGCCTCGGAATCTTCCGGTCGGGTCGCGAGAGCATCGCCTGGCCCGGGCAGGATCTGGCGGTCCTCGGCCTGGTCGCCGTGTGGTTCGTGCTCAGCCGGGTCTTCATCGCCGGTCTGCGCACCCCCGGTGAGCCGAAGACCCCGGTCGCTCCCGCGATGACCGAGGAGGTCACGTCATGAAGTTCCTCAAGGCGTTCGGCGAGTTCTGGTACGACTTCATCATCGGCGACGACTGGAAGATCGCCGTCGCGATGGTCCTCGCCCTCGGTGCGACCCTGGGAGCCCTGGCCGCCGGTCTGGGCGACACCGCGGTCGCCGTGGTGGGAGCGATCCTGATCGTGGCGTTCTTCTCGGTCAGCCTCGTCATCGACGTCCGCCCGGCGTCGCGGAATTGACCGCCTTCGCGGCGGCAGGGGCCACCGGCGGGAGAGATCCCGCCCGGTGGCCCCTGCCGTTCCCCGGGCGCCACCGGCGCGGCTCCCCCGGGCGGAAACGCCTGTAGTCTTCGCTACAGACGAAACGAGGAGAGCCGTGGCGGAACCGGAATTCAGCAAGCAGCCGACCTTGCAGGAACGGGTGGTGGCCCGCAGCGACGTGCTCACCGCCACCGAGCGCAGGGTGGCCCGCTACCTCTCCGAGCACCCCCAACAGGCCGCCTTCGCCTCGGCGGAGGAGATCGCCCGGGCCACCGGGACCAGCGACGCCAGCGTGGTGCGTACCGCCAAGGCGCTCGGTTTCGAGGGCCTGCCGGGGCTGAAGCGTTCGCTCCAAGGGCATCTTGAGGCCCTGCTGACACCGGCCAACCGGCTGCACAACGCGATGACCTCCTACACCGACGGCCCCGAGGGCGTGCTCGCCGCGACGCTGTCGGAGCGCGTGGACCTCATCAACGACCTCGGCCGCACCCTGGACCCGGCGGCGTTCCGCCGCGCGGTCGAGGTCATCGTCAACGCCCGCGAGACGGTGGTCTTCGGGATCGCCGGACACGTGAGCCTGGTGGAGTACACCGCGACCCGGCTGATCCGGATCGGCTACCGCGCCCGGAGCGCCTCGGACACCGGTTTCCAGCTGGCGGACCGGCTGCTGCCGCTGGAGCGCGACGACGCGGTGCTGGTGATCGCCCACAACCGTGTGGTGCGCGAGATCCGGGTGATCCTGGACCACGCGGCCTCGGTCGGCGCGCCGGTGATCCTGCTGACCGAGACGCTCGGCGAGGCCCTCAAGGACCGCGCGGAGGTGGTGCTCTCCGCGGCGGTCGGCCGGCCGGGGACGTACGGCGGCCAGACCACCACCCTCATCGTCCTTGAGGCGCTGACGATGGCGGTCGCCGCCCACGACCAGGACCGGTCGATGAAGGCGATCACCCGGATGAACCAGCTGCGCGAGGACCTCAACGGCCACCCGGTCGACGACGGTCTCTTCCCCCGCGGCGACCAGCACTGACGCGGCCGGCCCCGGCGCTCAGCCGGGGTCGCTGACCGTCTTCTCGTAGACGTCCGCCTCGAACTGCTCCAGCAACCGCTCGCACTCGGCGACCTTGGTACGGGCGAGATCCCGCCCGTCCGCGCCCATCCAGTCCCTGGACTCGACCTTCTTCAGCCAGCGCCGCAGCTTCTCCAGGTCCTGGCGGATCTCCTCGGCCTCCTCGAACGTGTAGTTGCCGCGGAAGCGCTCGAACTCGATCTCCTTGAAGAACTTGGTCTCGCATTCCTCGACGATCTCCGCGTACTCCTTGGCCGACTGGTCGCGGAAACCGTCGACGAACTGCGTCCTGGCGTCCTCCTCGACGTCGGTGAGGATCAGGAAGAGGCTGGAGCCGCCGAGCTCGTCTATGCGCTCACGCACCCGCTTCAGCTCGCCGCGCAGATCGGTGCGGTCGGGCAGGACGCACACCGCCTGCTGGACGTACAGGCCGCCCAGGCGCTTGAGCTGCCGCCACACGGCCACCCGGGCGCGGGAGGAGTCGGTGGGAACCCGGTAGATGAGCATGAGCCACGGCCCATGGGCGGCGTCCGCGGGGACGGCGGGATCGGCTGCGTCTGGCATGGGACAAGGCTAGATGCTCCCGCGGATCACCGACAGCTCGGTCGGCCGCCGGCCGGTGCCCCGACAAGGAGCCGGAGGGCACCGGCCGGCGGGGCGGTCATCGCCGGGGCGCCCCAGGCGCGGACCCGGCGGCGCCAACCGTCGTCCGGCGGCGTTCCATCTCGGCGGCGAGCAGTGGCACGACCTCCCGCCAGTCGGCGACGATGCCGATGTCGCAGGCCCCGAAGACCGGGGCGGCGGCGTCGGAGTTGACGGCGAGCACGGTCCGCGCCCGGCCGGCCCCCGACATGTGGTTGCCGTTGCCCGACAGCCCCAACGCGATGTAGAGGCGGGGGGCGATGTCCCGCGCGGTGACACCGACCTGAAGGGTGTGCGGGAGCCAGCCGGCGTCCGTCACCTTGCGGGTGGCGGCGAGTTCGGCGCCCAGCAGGCGGCGCAGCGGCAGCAGTTCGCCGTAGTGGCCGGGATCCACCCCGCGGCCGACGCCGATGACCACGTCCGCGCGCTCCAGGGCGTCGTAGTCGGTCGTGCGCTCGAGCGTGCCCACCCGGACGTCCGGGTCAGGCGGGACCGCCAGGGAGCGGACCGCGAGGGCGGCGCCGGCCGGACGGGGACCACGCGACGGCAGGCAGCCGGTGCGTACGGTGGCCACCTGCACGGCGCCGTAACTGACGATCTCGGCCATCGACGCGCTGCCCGACGGCTTGCTGCCGACCAGCCGGGGCAACGGGGAGCCGGGGACGACGCCGAGGGCGACGAGATCGGACATCAGCCCGCAGTCCAGCCGGGCGGCCAGCCTGGCCAGCACCTCGCGCGGCCCGGACCGCACCGACCCCAGCAGCGCCCACGGAATGCCCCGGGCGGTGAAGGCACCGGCCAGCGCCGCCGCGACACAGCGCGGGGCGGCGCCACCGAGCATCGAGACCTCGTCCGCTCCCCAGGCCGCGAACCGGCTGATGTCGGAGTCGGGCGGCGCGACGGCCACCACCCGGCCGCCGGTCCGCTCCGCCAGGACCGCCGCCTCGCCCAGCAGCGCCCGGTCCCCGGCCGGGTCGGCGCCGTCCGTCAGGACCACGACGTCCGCCCTGCGGGTACCGGAGCAGGCCGGCGCGCGGGGTGGAAGGGGCGGCACCGCGAGGGGGACGGCTCCGGGCGCCTCGCACAGATCGAGCGCCCGGGCCACCTGTTCGGCCAGCGGTCCCGACAGGATCAGCGGCTCACGGGTGCGGCCGACGTCGAGCACGCCGACCACCTTGGTGGGGCTCACCGGGGGCACGGGATCGCCGCCGGTGAGCGCGGACAGCCCGATGGTGGTGACGCGGGAGGCGTCGGGCCAGGACTCCGGGGCGGCCTTCGCCGGATCGCAGGACCGCTCGGCGACGGCCACCACGGCGGGCAGGCTGACGGTGACGGGCCGGCCGCCTTCCTCGGACTGCACGGTGGCGTGCAGTGCCACGCCGCCCGGGGTGTCCGCCACGTCCAGCCCGAGCACCGGGCCGACGAAGGGGAATCCGAGCAGTTCGGCGACCATCGCGCCCACGGCGGCGGTGTTGCCGTCGACGGAGGAGCGTCCGACGGTGACGACGTCCACCGGGCCGATCCGGCGGACGGCGGCGGCCAGCACCTTCGCGGTCGCCAGGCAGTCGGCGCCGGCCAGCGCGCGGTCGGTGACGTGGAGGGCGTCGTGCACCCCGCACGCCATCGCCTCACGCAGCACCCCGGCGGCGGAGGGCGGCCCCATCGTGACGGCCCAGGCCCGCCCTTCCTGGCCGCTGAGCCGGACCGCCCGGGTGACGGCGCGGCGGCACCAGGGGTTCATCTCGGTGGTGAACCCCTCGCGCCGCAGCCGTCCTTCGGCGTCGAGGGCCCCGACCTCGTCCCCTCGCGGCACCTGCTTGACGAGGGCGACGGTACGCAGGCCGCGGACGGCGGCCGGATTCGTCTTCCGGGTCGCGGCGGTCACGAGACACCGGATCCCACGAGCAGACCGACACCGTAGGTCACCGCCGCGGACAGGCCGCCCAGCAGCAGTTGCCGCGAGGAGCCGAGCCACGCCCGGGTGGCGGTGAGACGGGCGATGACCCCACCGGCGGCGATCAGCGCCAGCGCGCTGAGCACCAGGGCCTCGACGACGCCGGACGCGCCGAAGAAGAACGGCAGCAGCGGGACGAGCGCGCCGACCGCGAAGGCGGCGAAGGAGGATCCCGCCGCGGTCCAGGGCGAGGGCAGGTCGTCCGGGTCGATGCCCAACTCCTCCCGTACGTGCACCCGCCAGGCGACCTCGGGATGCGCGCTCAGCTCCCTGGCGACCTGCTCGGCGAGTTCGGGACGCAGGCCCTTCGCCTGGTAGATCAGCGTCAGTTCGCGCAGTTCCTCGTCCGAGTTGACCGTCAGTTCGCGGCGCTCCTCGGCTATCTCCGCCCGGGTGAGGTCGTTCTGGGAGCTGATGGAGGTGTACTCCCCGGTGGCCATCGAGCAGGATCCGGCGACCAGTCCGGCGAGTCCGGTGAGGATCACGGTGTGCGGCGGCGCACCGCCGCCGACCACACCGGCGACCAGGGAGAAGTTGGAGACCAGACCGTCCATCACTCCGAAGGTGGCGGGCCGCAGCCAGCCCCCGGTGACGTCACGGTGCGAGTGGTGGAGTTCGGCGGGGCGGGTGTCCAGGGTTGTTGTCGACATGGCGATGCCCGATCGTCTACGGCCGGGGCTGAGGGTGTCCGCGGCCGGGCGGAGGAGAACAGTGCGTGGGGACGCGGGCCGGTTCTGCCTGGCCATGGCGTCCGCCGCGTCACTGTTGTAGCGTAGCCTACAGAACATGTTGGTGAATGTAGCGTCGGCCACATCGAGTCTCGCGTGGCGATCCTGTGCCGGCTGCCACCACCGGCACGGCGGCATCATGAGAAACGCGTGCGGGGCACGCCGAGCGGACAGGAGGGCGAGTCGTTGACGCGGTGGCGTGAGGTTCCGCTGGCCGGCGGCCCGGTGGAGTTCCGGGGCGCGCTGGACCTGGAGCGCCGGGGGGCGGGGGTCCTGCCGCGCCGCCTGCCCGCCTGGACCAGGGAGCAGTACCCGGACGCCTTCATGGACTTCGTCGCCATGATGCCGTCCGGCGTCCGGCTCGTGCTGCGGACCGACGCGACCGCCCTGGAGCTCGACCTGCTCTCCGTCGTCCGGCACTTCGACGGCGCGCCGTCGCCCACCCCGGCCGGCGTCCTGGACCTGCTGGTCGACGGCGAGCCGCACGCCCGCGCCGATGTGCCGCCGGGTGATGTGCTGCGGCTCGCGCACTCCCGGGCCCGCGGCCGGCTGGTGTACGGCAGCCCCGGCACGGTCCGGTTCGACGGCCTGCCCGGCCGTCCGAAGGACGTGGAGATCTGGCTGCCCCAGCAGACCCCCTGCGAACTGCGCGCGCTGCGGGCGAACGGTGCCGTCCAGGCCCCGGCGCCCTCCGGCCGGCGGGTGTGGGTCCACCACGGCAGCTCGATCAGCCACTGCACACAGGCCGACGGGCCGATCGGCACCTGGCCCGTCGTGGCGGCGGCACTCGCCGGGGTCGAGGTGGTAAACCTGGGCATGGCCGGCAACTGCCACCTCGATCCGTATGTCGCCCGCACGATCCGCGACCAGCCGGCGCACCTGATCAGTCTCGAACTCGGAGCCAACCCGGTCGCCAAGTCCACCTTCAGACCCCGCACCTTCGCCCCCGCCGTGCACGGCTTCCTCGACACCGTGCGGGACGGTCATCCCGACACCCCGCTGCTGGTGATCTCGCCGCTGCACGCCCCCGCCCTGGAGTCCGACACCGAGGGTGCCGGCGGGGGCGGCTCGCGGGCGGGCGACCCCGGCGAAATAGCGCAGGGCGACCTGACGATGGCGGGCGTCCGCGAGACGCTGGCCCGGATC
Organism: uncultured Actinomycetota bacterium; assembly: GCA_963737305.1. Taxonomy (GTDB): domain Bacteria; phylum Actinomycetota; class Actinomycetes; order Streptomycetales; family Streptomycetaceae; genus Streptantibioticus_C. The sequence goes on from CAVTRX010000001.1 coordinate 1,098,875, forward strand.
GTCCGGGACCGGGCACGACGCGATCCCCGGCTCCACCACCTCGACGGCCGGGAACTGCTGGGCCCGGCCGACGAGGCGCGCCTGCCCGACGGCATCCATCCCGACGCCGCCGGATACCGCCGGATCGGGCGACGCTTCGCCGCCCTGGCCTTCGGTCCCGACGGCGTCTTCCGCTGAGCCCCGGGCCCGCGGCTCGGTCCGCTCGGTTCGGGTCGTACGCTGTGAAAGGGGGATAAAACGACCAATCAGTCTCACCGGGAGAACGATGACCCGTTTCGCTCGTTCGACATCGGTCGATCTCCATCTGCCCGACCCCTCCGAGAACGCGGCGTCGAACGGCGACGCCGGGCCCGATCGCGATGTGGAGGCGCTGCGGCAGGAGATCTTCGGGCTGCGGCGCGAGATCCGTCACCATCCCCTGATCGCCCTGGCGGAGGGGATGCTGGTCGAGCGCTACCGGCTGACCGGCCCCGACGCCGCGCTGGGACTGCTGCGCACGGTGTCCCGGGAGTACGGGGTCACGGTCCGCGCCCTGGCCGGGGCCTTCGTCAAGGCACCGCGTCCGGCACACGGCCGCACCTGGTTCCCCGGCCGCGAGCCCCTGCCGCAGCCCGACATCACGTTCCGCGAGCCGGTCGGCGGCCCGCGCATCACCCCCTCGTCCCTGCTGCAGACCGTGCTGGACGCCGCCGCGGAATGCACCGGCAGCGACCATTGCAACGTGCAGTTGTCCGACCCGGTGAGCGGCGCCCTCGTGCTGGAGGCACAGCGTGGGTTCTCGCGGGACTTCGTGGACTTCTTCGCGGTCATCAACGACACCACCTCCGCCTGCGCCGCGGCCCTGCGGGACGGGTCACGCGTCACCGTGACGGAAGTGGCCACCGATCCGGTCTACGACGACGCCTCGCGCCGGACGATGCTCGCCGCCGGTTCCCGGTCCGTGCAGAGCACCCCGCTGATGGCGCCGACCGGTCGCACCGTCGGGGTGTACTCCACGCACGACGCGCATCCGGGCCGCACCTACTCGCCCGCCGAGGCGGGAGCCCTGGACGACATCGCCCGGCAGACCGGAGCGTGGCTCGACTGGCACCAGCACACCGTCGTGCTGGACGCCCTGGAGCACCTGCACCAACGCGCCGCCATGTGCTGACCCGCCGCCCCAAGGCCCGGGCGCCGGTCGGCCGGTCAGGTCCCGCGGGTGGTGCAGATCCCGTTCTCCCAGGCCCACGCGGCTATTTCGACGCGATTGCGCACACCGAGCTTGCGCTGGACGTTGGCCAGGTGGGTCTTGACCGTCGAGCGGGTCACGAAGAGCTCCGCCGCGAGCTCCTCGTTCGTCAGGCCACGGGCGACCAGACGGACGACGTCCCGCTCCCGCCCGGTCAACGGCTCGGCGGGCCGCGTCGCCGCACCGCGCCCCTCGTCCCCCGCCGCCGCGCGGGTGGCGGTGGCGTTCCGCCTCGGAGCCAGGTGCGCGAGGAGACGGACCGTGACCGAGGGGGAGATGAGCGAGTCGCCGACGGCCGCGGCGCGCACCGCCTCGATGAGCAGCGAGGGCGCGCCGTCCTTGAGGAGGAAGCCGCAGGCGCCGTTGTGCAGCGCCCGGTGCACGTACTCGTCGAGGTCGAAGGTCGTGGCGATGAGGACGTTCAGCGGCTCCTCGACCTCCGGTCCGGCCAGCAGCCTGGCCGCCTCCAGGCCGTCGAGTCCCGGCATCCGGATGTCCAGCAGGCAGACGTCGGGACGCAGTCTGCGGGCCGCCTCGACCGCCGTCGCGCCGTCGGCGGCCTCGGCCACGACCCGGATGTCCGGCTGCGAGTCGAGGATCATACGGAAGGCGGACCGGACGCTGTCCTGGTCGTCGGCGAGGAGCACCCGGATCGTCATACCGGCATCGTTCCAGAGGAGAGCCGCACGCCCGGACCCGCCAGTGTGACCACGTCAGGGCTCCCGCAGTTCCGGCGCGGGCTCGGGGGCCTCCGGTCGCCGCGGCCGGACGTCCTGCCGCGGACCGTCGTCCAGTGGGAGCCTGGCCAGGACACGCCACCCCGGGCCATCCGTCCGGCACCCGCTCGTCATCCTGCCGCCGACCGCCCGCACCCGCTCGGCCAGTCCCAGCAGGCCGAACCCCGCGGAGCCCGCCTCGCCCCGGCCGGCCCGCCCGGGACCCGGTCGGCCGTCGTCGGCCACCGACACCTCGAAGCCGTCGGACACCCCGGAAGGTATCCGGGCCTCGATGGTCACCCCGGTCGCGGCGTGGGAGTGCTTGCGCACGTTGGTCAGTGACTCCTGGACCACCCGGTGGACCACCTCGGTGATCTCGGGTGGAAGGCGGCGGCGGGACAGGCGCGGATCGACGGCGACGGTGGCCCGCGGTCCCGCGGCGGAGAAGTCGGCGGCCATCCCCGGCAGCAGTTCCGACAGCCGCCCGGCCGGTCCGGTCGGCGCGGGCGCGCCGTCGCGCAGCACCGAGACCATGGCCCGCATGGAGGCCAGCGCCTGGGCACCGGCATGTTCGATCCCGGCCAGCATCCGGTCGAGATCCGCCGGTTCCGGCGGGCGGCCCGCCTCGGAGACGAAACGGACGGCCTTGGTCTGCGCGACGATCGCGGTGACGTGGTGGGCGACGAAATCGTGCAGGTCCCGGGCGTATTCGAGCCGTTGCGCCTGGCGGATGGCCTCACGCTCCCGCGCCCGGAGGCTGTCGCGCAACCGCAGACACAGGCCGAGCACGGCCGCCAGCACCAGACCGCACAGGACGGCCGGCTCGACGAGGTTCAGGGCCGCGTAGCCGGGCGCGGAGATCCGCAGCGGCAGCAGCACCGCGGCCACCGCCGCCCCGGCCGCCAAAACGGTCGCCCGGACGATCGAGCAACGGCGGAACACGCGGGCGACGATCAGCAGGAGGGCGCACAACTCGGTCATGCCCGGCGTGTGCTCGGGGCGTTCCGCGAGGCGCGTGCTCACCACCGACAGCGCGCACGACGCCGCCACGGCCAGGACGACATGGCGGGTCAGGCGTTCCACGGGCACCCACAGCGCCAGCACCACCACCGCGCCGCTGACGACGACACCCGCCGTCGTGGGGGCGAAGGCGGTGTCGAGCCCCTCGGCCACCAGCGCGACGGCCACCGCGGCGCCGGTCAGGGCGACGAGGGCCTGCCGGACACGGGCGCGGACACCGGTCACCACAAAGGTCATGGCACGTCAGGCTACGTGGGCTGATCGGCCCGCCGCCTCAGCCATTCGGCCGAGTGCGGGGCCCGCCCGGGTCGGCTGTCCGGTGGATACGCGCGGCCCGCGCGGCAGCCGATCATCGTCTCGACACCCCGCCGCGGCCCGCCCGGCGGCGGTCGTCCTCCTCCCCCACCCACCGTTCAGGAGTGATGCGCGATGCCCGATTCGACAGGTGCCCCGGCCAGCGGGACGCGCTCCGGGCCGCCCGCCCCGGTGGTCGCCGCCGCCGAGGGCCTGACCAAGGTCTACGGCGAGGGCGAGCGGCGCGTGGTGGCACTGGACGGGGTCTCGGCCGAGTTCCGGCGCGGTGAGTTCACCGCGATCATGGGACCGTCCGGGTCGGGGAAGTCCACGTTCGCGCACTGCCTGGCCGGACTCGACCGCCCCACCTCCGGTACGGCGCGGATCAGTGAGACGGACCTGGGCTCGCTCGGCGACGCCGCGCTGACCAGGACGCGGCGCGAACGCGTCGGCTTCGTCTTCCAGGCGTACAACCTGCTGCCGACCCTGACCGCCCGGGAGAACATCGCCCTGCCGGCCATGATCGCCGGACGTCCGGTGGACCGGGCGTGGCTGGACCGGGTGATCGACGCGATGGGCCTGTCGGACCGGCTCGACCACCGACCCGCCCAGTTGTCGGGCGGCCAGCAGCAACGGGTGGCCTGCGCCCGGGCACTCGTGTCGCGGCCCGCGGTCCTCTTCGCCGACGAGCCCACCGGGAACCTGGACTCCCGCGCCGGCGGCGAGGTGCTGTCCCTGCTGCGGTCCTCGGCGGACGACCTGGGCCAGACGATCGTGCTGGTGACCCACGATCCGGTGGCCGCGGCCCATGCCGACCGGGCGCTGTTCCTGGCCGACGGCCGCCTGGTCCACGAGATGACCGGCCCGGACGCGGCCGGCGTGCTCGAAGTGATGAAGACGTTCGACGCCCGGCAACGGGTGAGCTGACCGCGATGTCCCGTCCGCCGGCACCCTCCCGAAGGCCACGAATGCTCCGCACCGCCCTGCGCGCCCTCCGTGCGCACGCCCGCCGTTTCCTGATGTCCGCCGTCGCCGTCGTGCTGGGCGTGGCCTTCCTGACCGGCTCCCTGCTCTACGGCCGGTCGGTCGAGTCCGCTCTGACCAGAACCGCCTCCCGGTCCGAGGTGTCCGTCGAGGTCCGGACCGCCTTCTCCGCGCGAGCCGGATCGCCGGGTGCCGGTGCCCGCCTCGACGCGCGCCTCGTCCGCCGGCTCGGCACGTTGCCCGGTGTGGCCGCGGTGCGCGGCACGGCCGAGGGCCGTGTCCTGCTCGTCGGCTCCGACGGCACGCTGGTCGGTTCCCCTTCTCAGGCGGTGGGCGTCAACTTCGTTCCGGGTCCGTCCGGCCGGGACCCGCGCTATCCGCTGATCGCGGGGCGATCTCCCCGCACCTCCGGGGAGATCGCCATCGACCGGCGGGCCGCCGACCGGGCCGGGTACCGCGTCGGCGACCGGGCACGGGTCGTCGTCAACGGCACCGTCCGCCCCGCCCGGGTCGTCGGTGTCCTCACCACCCGGGACGGCCCCGCGGCGGCGGGCGGCACGCTCACCGCCTTCGACACCGCCACCGCGCAGCGGCAGTTCGCCCCGACCCCGCACAGCTACACCGCGATCAGCCTGACCGCCGCCGAGGGCACCTCGCAGACCAGGCTCGCCCAGGAGGTCACCGGGCTGCTGCCGACCGGTCTTGAGGCCGTCACCAAGGCGGAGCTGGACTCCGAAGCCGGTCCTTCGGACGCCGCGAAGATCTCCAGGCTGCTGATGGCGTTCGCGTGCCTGGTGCTGTTCGTCTCCACCTTCCTGGTGGCCAACACCTTCACCATGCTGAGCGCGGCCCGCTCCCGTGAGCACGCGCTGCTGCGCGCGATCGGCGCCGGCCGGACGTATGTGACACGGCTGGTCCTGACCGAGGCGGTACTCGTCGGAGCCCTCGCCTCGGCCGTCGGATATCCGCTCGGCATCGGCGTCGCGCGACTGCTGGCCTCGGTGTTCGACGCCACGGGAGGCACCCCCGGCCCGGTGCCGGTACTGGCCGGCGGACCGCTCCTCACAGCCTTCGGCGTCGGGGTCGGGATCTCCGCGCTGTCGGCGTACCTGCCGGCCCGCCGGGCGGCCGCCGTGGCACCCGTGGCGGCGCTGCGGACCGGGGAGCCCCCCACCGCGTCCTCGCTACGCCGCCGCAACGCCACCGGTCTGGGCGTGACCGCCGTCGGCGTGGCGCTGACCCTCGCCGCGATCAGCGCCCAGGATCTGTTCGCGGTCGCCGTGCCCGTCGTCCTCGTCGGACTGGTCATCCTCACCCCGCTGTTCGCCGACGCGCCGGCGCGGCTGCTGCGGTCCCCGCTGACCCGGCTGGCCGGGATCCGCGGCACGCTCGCCGTGGAGAACGCGCGCCGCAATCCCCGGCGCACCGCGGCCACCGCCTCGGCCTTGACCATCGGCCTCGCCCTCGTCGCGGCGACCACCGTCGCCATCTCCTCGCTCAGCCGGCAGGCCGAGCGGCAGGCGGACACCGCGATGACCTCCGACCTGCGGGTCACCGCCGTCGACTTCGCCCGGGTCGGCGACGACACAGCGGCCCGGGTGGCACGGCTGCCGGACGCCGCGGCGGTCAGCCCGACGGTGGACGCCCCCATGCGGCTGGCCGACGGGGACCTGTTCCAGGCCACCGCCGTCGACCCGGCCACCGTGGCCCGTCTCGCCCCGCTCACCCTCCGGCAGGGCTCGCTGGCCGGCCTGGACCACGGGATCGCCGTCACCGGGCAGGCGGCCGCGGCCCACGGCTGGCGGCTCGGCTCCCGTATCACCGCGACCTTCGTCCCGGGATCCTCGCCGACCACTTTGCCGGTCGTGGCCGTCTACGACGGGCCGGACGAGCTCACCCCCGCCCTGGTCTCCGCCGCGAGCCTGCCGCACCCCGTCGCGGCGGCGGACCGCCCGCTCATCACCTCGGTGCTCGTCGCGGCCGTCGCCGGCCGGACGGCCGCGCTGGAGGGGGAGATCCGGCGCGCGCTGGACAACCCCGCCCTCGTGGTCCAGGACCGGGCCGAGGCCAGGCAGGAGGCCGCCCGCCCCTACACCCCGTTCCTGAACGTCATGTACGCCATGCTCAGTGTCGCGGTGCTGATCGGCGCCCTCGGCGTGGCCAACACGATGACCATGGCGGTCTTCGAGCGGGTCCGGGAGATCGGACTGCTGCGCGCCATCGGCTTCGACCGGCGGCAGGTCGGCACGGTCCTGCGGCTGGAGTCGGTGGGGATCTCCCTGCTGGGGGCGGCGCTCGGGCTCACGGCGGGGAGCCTGATCGGGATCGCGGCGGTGGTGAGCCAGGACGGCGCTCCGCTCGTCATGCCCTGGGGCAGGCTCGCCCTGTTCTTCGCCCTCGCCGCCGTGATCGGCACGCTGGCGGCGCTGTGGCCGGCCTGGCAGGCCGCGAGGATCCCGGTGCTGGAGGCCCTCCGCTCGGACACCGAGTAGCCGGTCTCGACCGAGCCGGTCCACCCTTCTCGGGACCGCGGCTGTCGCATCGGACGTTTGAACCGGGCACGGCGGCGGGCGCATGCTGGTGGGGTGACGAGGCCGGTTCGGGGCCCACAGCTCCGTCCCGACGACCCTCGTCGCTGAGATGGGGTGCCATGGATCCCGGCATTGGCCCGCCGTCCGAGTCACCGGCGGACACGGAGGTCCCGTCGGCCGTCGTGCTCATGATCGACGGGACCGGCGTGGTCACCGGCTGCGGCGGGGACGCTCGACGGTTCCTCGGCCGTGGCGTCGAGCAGGTCGTGGGCGTGCGAGCCGACGATCTCCTCGTGCCGGAGTCCGGGCCGCCGCTGTCGTCCGCCCTGGCCGAGCGGCACGAATGGTCGGGGTCGGTCTCGACGCGGTACAAGGACGGCCGGCTCCTGCGCCTGTGGGCGCTGGGCTTCCGGTGCGCGGACCACGGCGAGCCGGCCGAGTGGGTCCTGGTGGCGTCGCTCGCCGGGCACTTCCTCGCCTCCGACACCGAACGGGCCGTCCTGGACTGGCTGTTCGCCCACTCGCCCGTCGCGATGGCGGTGTTCGACACGGACCTCAAGTGCGTGCGGCAGAACGCGGCGATGACCCGGCTGAGCGGTCTGTCGGAGGCCGGCCGGCAGGGCAAGCGGCTGCCGGAGGTGCTGGCCGGATCCGACGCCATGGCGTGGGAGAAGTGCATGGGCCGGGTGCTGGAGACCGGCGAGCCCGCGTTCGACCACGAGATCCACGGCCGCTTCCTCGGTGACCCGGACCAGGAGCGGGTCTTCTCCGCCGCGGCCACCGCCCTGCGGGACCCGCGAGGGCGCAAGGTGGGGCTGTGCACCACCGTGACCGATGTCACCGACCAGTTCAGGGCCCGGGAACGCCTGGTCCTGCTGAACGAGGCCAGCACCCGGATCGGCAGCACGCTGGACGTGATGCGCACCGCCCAGGAGCTCGCGGACGTGGCCGCGCCCCGGCTCGCCGACCTCGTCACCGTCGACCTGCTGGAATCCCTGCTCCTCGGTGACGAGCCCGGCCCCTTCACCGGCGCCGTGGCGCTGCGCCGCGCGGCGAACCAGTCGGTGCGCGAAGGAGCCCCCGAGGCGGTACGGCTGGCCGGGGCGGTGGACTTCTACCCCTCCCACTCGCCGCCGGTGCGCTGCATGGCGACCGGCCGGTCGTTCCTGCACCGGTCGACGGACGATCCGGTGAAGGCCTGGCTGGCCGACGACCCGGCACGGGCCGAGCGGTTCCGCACCTACGGGTTCCGGTCGGCCATGGGTGTGCCGATGCGGGCGCGCGGCACGACGCTGGGCATCACCATCTTCTACCGCAGCAACAGGGCCCCCTTCACCGACGACGACCGCCTGCTCGCCGAGGAACTCGTCGCGCGCGCCGCCGTCTGCCTGGACAACGCCCGGCGATTCACCCGGGAGCGCGCCGCCGCCCTCGCGTTGCAGCAACGGCTGCTCCCGCAGGGCACTCCCCCGCAGCCGGCGGTGGAGACCGCTTCGCGCTATCTGCCCGCCGGCGGCCAGTCCGGTCTGGGCGGCGACTGGTTCGACGTCATCCCGCTGTCCGGCGCGCGGGTCGCGCTGGTCGTCGGTGACGTCGTCGGCCACGGCATCACCGCAGCCGCCACCATGGGACGGCTGCGCACGGCGGTGCACACACTGGCCGACGTCGATCTGCCGCCGGACGAACTGCTCACCCACCTCGACGACGTGGTCGTCAGGCTCGCCGCCGAGAACAGCGACTCCCCCGGCGACGGCATCCTCGGGGCGACCTGTCTCTACGCCGTCTACGACCCGATATCCAGGACCTGCCAGCTCGCCCGGGCCGGGCATCCCCCGCCGGTGCTGGTCTCCCCCGGCGGCAAGGCCCAGCTGGTCGACCTGCCGGAGAGCCCTCCGCTGGGGCTGGGCGACATCCCCTTCGAAGCCGCGGAGGTGCGGATCCCCGAGGGCAGCATCCTCGCGTTCTACACCGACGGGCTGATCAACCTCAGAAACCGTGACCTCGACGGCGTGCTGGGGCAGCTGGGCGACGCGCTCGCCGCCCCCGCGGTCTCCCTGAACGCGCTGTGCGACCGGGTGCTCGACGAGCTGCTCCCGGAGCATCCGACCGACGACGCGGCCCTGCTCGTCGCCCGGACCAAGGGGCTTGGCGCCGACCAGGTCGCCGAGCTGGACATCCCGGCCGACCCGGCGGCGGTCGCCTCGGCCCGTTCGTGGGCCGTGCGCCAACTCGCCCTGTGGGAGCTGACGGAGGCGGCCTTCGTCACCGAACTGGTGGTGAGCGAGCTGGTCACCAACGCCATCCGCTACGCCGAGGCACCCGTCCAGCTGCGGCTGATCCGGGACCGGACCCTCATCTGCGAGGTGTCCGACGCCAGCGGCACCGCCCCGCACATGCGGCGGGCCCGGCCCTCCGATGAGGGAGGGCGCGGGCTGCTGCTGGTCGCCCAGCTCACCCACCGCTGGGGCACCCGCCACGCCCGGGACGGCAAGACCATCTGGTGCGAGCAACTCGTCGCCGACGACGGCCCGGCGCGGTAGCGGCCGGGAGCCCCCGCGTAGCCGGCGGGCGGGATCAGACGGAGGACAGGTCGATGGCCCGGTCGACGTCGGCGGGCCGCAGCACGCGCAGTATGCCTTCGAGGAGGTAGTAGTCGGCGTAGGGCAGGGAGATCTCGATGCCGTCCTCGGCGGGCCGGTTACGGGTGCAGCGGGCCACGACCGCCTCGGCCCGGGCCGACCGCACCGTCAGGCAGGTCTGCGAGACGGCGGTGAGCAGCCGCAGCGCCTCGGCACGGTAGTGCGCGGCTCCGGTCACCGCGGCCAGGTCGAGCAGGCCGCATGCCATGATCGTGCCGGCCGAGGCGTCCTTGATGTCGTACGGCTGCTGCGGCGCGAGGTAGTCCCAGACGGGGACGTGGTCCGAGGTCAGCGCGCCGAGCGCGAAGTCGGCGAGGTCGCGCGCGGTGGCCAGGAACCCCTCCTCCCCGGTCCTGCGGTACATCGTGGTGAACCCGTAGATCCCCCAGGCGTGGCCGCGTGACCAGCACGAGTCCGGGCTGTAGCCCTGCACCGTGGCCTGGCCGAGCGGCGCGCCGGAGGCCGGGTCGAAGTCGAAGGCGTGCGGGGTCGACCCGTCCGGGCGGGGGAAGTAGCGCCCGGTGGTCCGCGCGTGCTCCACGGCGATGTCGAGGTATCGCCGGTCGCCGGTCTGCTGGGTCGCGAACGCCAGCAGGTCGAGGTTCATCATCGTGTCCATGATGACCCGGCCCGCGTCCGTCGGATCGTCCAGCGCGCCCCAGGCCCGGATGAAGTGGCCGTTGGGGTTGTACCGCTGGATCAGGGAGGACGCCGCCCGGATCGCACCCGCCCGCCAGGTGTCGTCGCCGGTGAGCCGCCACGCGGTGACCCAGGACGGGTAGAAGAGGAAACCGAGGTCGTGCGTGCCGGTGTCGCTCTGACGCGGCGCCAGTCCGGCCGCCGAGGTGAGCGCCAGTTCGCGGAACCGCTCGTCGCCGCTGTGCAGCCACGCCATCCACAGCGCCCCCGGCCAGAAGCCGCCGACCCAGTCGCCGTCCTTGGAGTACGTCCACTTCTCGAACTTCGTGCCGACCGGGAACTCACTCACTCCGGGCGCGACCGCGCGCAGTTTCGCCACCGCGTAGTCCGCCGCCGTCCGAAGCGTCGTCAGGACCGAAGCCTGGTCGGGGGCGTCCTCGGCGGCCCGGGCCGAGGAGGAGGAGGAGGTGGTGGCCGCCGCGACCGCGGTGCCGGCCGCGGTGGTCAGCAGGGCCCGCCGGGAAACGCTCACGAGTGTCCGCCGTTCCGAGTGGGGAAATGTCACAAGGAGGTCGGAGACATCCTGCACGACCGGCCCATCACTGAACACCCATGTGTCGGGCGTTCATGTTCGTGAATCAGCCAGTCCTCGGGGCGGGGTGGTGGCCGGGGACCGGGTCCAGTCGGTAGGCGTCGCCGTCGGTACGCACGAGGCCGGCCGTCGGCGGGGCGAAGTGGCTGCCGAACAGGAGCGTGTCGGTGTCGGCGAGGCGGGCGAGCAGGTCGTGCCGGGTACGGGCGGCCTGATCGGTGTCGACATCGGCGCTGCTGACCACCCCGGGATGGGCGAGTTGCACGGGATGGTGGACGCAGTCACCGGTGATGACGGCACGCTCGCCGGCACTGGTGATCTCGACGGAGACCTGACCGGGGGTGTGCCCCGGCGCCGGGACGAGGGTGACGCCCGGGATGACCTCGGCGCCGTCGGCCGGCACGTCGGTCAGGTCGAGGAGCCCGGCGTCACGGACCGGGTGGACGGAGTCCTCGAACATGGTGCGGCGGGCCCCCTCCAACTCGGCACCCGCCCAGTAGTCGTACTCACGCCGGGACGTCAGGTAGCGGGCGGAGGGGAACGTCGGGCGCCACCCGCCGTCCGCGCCGGGGACGGTGTTCCATCCGACGTGGTCGGTGTGCAGATGGGTGAGGATCACCAGGTCGACAGCCTCCGGCTCGAAGCCCGCGGCGATCAGCCGGTCGAGATAGGACGTCCGCAGGTCGTGCCAGGCCGGATTGGCCCGGGTCTTGCGGTTTCCGATCCCGGTGTCGACCAGCACCCGCAGCCCGTCGATCTCGATCGCGAAGGTGTGGACGGCGATGTGCAGATTGCCCGCCTCGTCAGCGAACGACGGCGTCAGCCAGGGCGCGCGTTCCACGAGCTGCGGCGTGGCGGACGGCAGAAGCCACGGTCCCGTCTCCGGAGGCAGGATCACCTCGTCGATCCGGTGGACGACCGCGTCGCCGACGGCCCAGCGAGGAGCGTCGTCGGGCAGGACCGGGACAGAGGAACTCGACCGCATCAGGCACCTTCCGAACGTCTCATCCCACCAGGCTAAGGCGGGGCCGGGGCCGCCGGAGGTGTGCGGCCGGTCGGGCGGGGCGAACGGGGGAGAAATTGCCGCGCGGGCGGCGCTGACGGTCGCTACAGTCGGTGAAGCGGCAGGCGGCGACCGTGGGGTCGGCCGTCCGGAACGCCGTCCTGTGATCGCGAAGGATCTGGAGTCATGGTGTTCACCGTGGGGGCGCGAGCTATGTGCGTCGAGCCGGAGAACTGAGAGCGCCTCTCAGTCCCTGTTCTCGGCCCGGCTCGGCGTGTGATCCACCCCCACCTTCCACGACTCACCGTTGGGGCCATGCCGCCATGCGCTCACCGCAGATCCGCGACACCTTCATCCGCTTCTTCGCCGCCCGCGACCACCATCAGGTGCCCTCCAGCCCGCTGGTCCCGGACGATCCGACCCTGCTGCTGACCAACGCCGGGATGAACCAGTTCAAGCCCTACTACCTGGGCGAGGCCCAGCCCGAGTTCCCCCGCGCGATGTCCGTACAGAAGTGCGTCCGCACCTCGGACATCGAGAACGTCGGCCGTACCGACCGGCACGCCACCTTCTTCGAGATGCTGGGGAACTTCTCCTTCGGCGACTACTTCAGGGCCGAGACCATCGCCTATACCTGGGAGCTGCTGACCGAGGGCTACGGCCTGCCGAAGGACCGGCTGTGGATCACCGTCTTCGAGGACGACGACGAGGCCGAGCGGCTGTGGCGCCGCGTCGGCGTCCCCGCCTCGCGTATCCAGCGCCTCGGGATGGCGGACAACTACTGGTCCATGGGGGTGCCGGGGCCGTGCGGCCCGTCCTCCGAGATCCACTACGACCGCGGCCCGGCCTTCGGCCCTGAAGGCGGACCGGCCGTCGACGGCGAACGCTATGTGGAGCTGTGGAACCTGGTCTTCATGCAGTCCCGGCGCGGTGAGGGCGACGGCAAGGACGGCTTCCCGATCCTGGGGGAACTGACGAGCCGGAGCATCGACACCGGTCTCGGCCTGGACCGGCTCGCCGCGATCCTCCAGGACGTCGGGAACGTCTGCGGCACCGACCTGCTGGCCCCCACCCTGGCGACGGTGCAGGAACTCGCCGGCCGCGAGTGCCCCGGCTCCGGTGCGGAGAAGGTCTCCTTCCAGGTCGTCACAGAACACGCCCGGTCCATCGCCTACCTGATCGCCGACGGCGTACTGCCCGCCAAGGACGGCCGCGGCTACATCCTGCGCCGCCTGATGCGCCGGGCCGTCCGACATGCCCGGCTGCTGGGGATCACCGGTCCCGTCCTGCCCGCCACGACGGCCGGCGTGGTCGCCAACCTCGGTGACGTCTGGCCCGAGCTGACCGCCCAGGCCTCGCTGATCGAGCAGGTCGTCACCGCCGAGGAGGAGTCCTTCACCCGCACACTCGCCCAGGGCACCCGGCTGCTGGACGCCGCGATCACCCACACCCGCGGCGCCGGTTCCGCCCGCCTGCCGGGCGAGACCGCCTTCGAACTGCACGACACCTTCGGCTTCCCCATCGAGCTGACGGTCGAGGCCGTCCGTGAGGCGGGGCTGACCGTCGACGAGGACCGGTTCGCCGATCTGCTGACGCGGCAGCAGCAGCGCGCCAAGTCCGGCGGCAGGGCCAGGACCGCCGAAGCCCTGCGGAAGACGGAGGTCTACCGCGAGTTGTCCGCCCGGCACGGGAGGACCGACTTCGTCGGCTACGACCGGCTGGACGCCGAGGTCACGGTCCTCGGCCTGATCCGCGACGGCGGGATCGTCCCCGGTGCCGGGCAGGGCACGACCGTCGAACTGGTGCTGGACCGCAGCCCGTTCTACGCCGAATCAGGCGGCCAGGTCGGCGACCGCGGCGTCATCCGCACCGCCGGCGGCGCCGTACTCGACGTGCTCGACACCCGCCCAGGTCTGGAGGGCTTCCACATCCACAGCGCCCACGTCACGGAAGGAGAGGTCCGAGCCGGGGAGAGCGCCGAGGCCCGGGTCGACGGTCCGCGGCGGGCTGCGGTCGCTCGTTCGCACTCCGCCACCCACGTGCTGCACGCCATGCTGCGGCGCACGTTGGGCGAGCACGCCCGCCAGCACGGCTCGCTGGTGGACGCCGGGAGACTGCGGTTCGACTTCGCCCATTTCTCCGCCGTCGACCCGGACCGATTGCGGGCGATCGAGCAACTGGTCAACGACCACCTCCTCGACGACCCGGAGGTCAGGGTCTGGTACGCCTCCAGGGCGGACGCCCAGGCCGCCGGGGCCACGGCCCTGTTCGGGGAGAAGTACGGCGACCGGGTCCGCGTCGTGGACATCGGGGGCTTCTCCCGCGAACTGTGCGGTGGCACCCACGTCGGCCACGGCTCGAACGCCGGCCCTGTCCGTCTCCTGGGCGAGACCTCCATCGGCTCCAACCTGCGCCGCGTGGAGGCCCTGACCGGGCGGGACGCCTTGCGGCACTACGACATCGAACGCCGACTGCTCGACGAACTGGCCTCGTTGCTCGACACGCGCCCCACGGACGCCCCGCGAACGCTGCGCAAGCGGCTGGAGGTGTTGACGGCGGCCCAGGACGAACTCGGGCGGCTGCGCACGCGGGAGCTCCAGGAGCGGGCCGTGGACCTGGCGGGTACCGTCCGGCAGGCCGGCGGCGCCTGGGTCGTCGCCCGGCAGGTCTCCGGTGTCCGACCGGACGAACTGCGCGGTCTGGCGGCCGAGACGGTGAGCCGTCTCGGGCACACCTCCGCCGCGGTGATCCTCGGTCTGGAACACCAGGGCAAGGCCCTGTTGGTCGCCGCCGTCTCCGCTGACGCGGCGGCCGACGGCGTCGAGGCCCACTGCGTGCTGACCGATGCCGCCCGCGTCGTCGGCGGCGGCGCCGGAGGCCACGGCCCTGTCGCCAACGCCGGTGGCCGACGGCCCGAAGCGCTGGACCAGGCGCTGACGGCCGCGTTCGACACGGCCACCCGTCTGCTCGGCCGCTGAGCGGCGGCCGGCGGGACCCGCTCAGGCCCGGGTCACGCCGGTCCGGCGGGCGAGCGGCGTGGACAGCGGGGTGTCCTACACTCCGCCCCATGACGATCGCGAGCGCCGCCATCACCGAGGACCTGGCACCGAACGGCACGCTGCGGGCCTCGATCAACCTGGGCAACCCCGTACTCGCCCAGGGCACGCCGGCCGAGCCGGGCGGCATCACGGTCGACATCGCGCGGGAGATCGGCGCGCGGCTGGGCGTGCCGGTGGAACTCCTGTGCTTCGACGCGGCGCGCAAGTCGTACGAGGCGATGGCGACCGGCCGGGCCGACATCTGCTTCCTGGCGATCGAACCCGCCCGTGAGGCCGAGGTCGCCTTCACCGCGCCGTACGTGGTGATCGAGGGCGTGTACGCGGTACCCCACGACTCCGATCTCCACTCGGTCGCCGACGTCGACCGTGCGGGGGTGCGGATCGGGGTGAAACGCGGGTCGGCCTATGACCTGTTCCTCACCCGCACCCTGCGGCACGCGAGCGTCGTGCGCGGTGAGGAAGGAGTCGACGAGTTCCGCGCCCAGGGACTGGAGGCCGCGGCGGGCATCAGGCAGCCGCTGACCGCCTACGCCGCCGCGCATCCCGAAGTGCGGCTGATCGAGGGCCGGTTCATGCAGATCCGGCAGGCGGTGGGCACGACCAGGACGCGCCGGCCGGAGACCGTCGGTTTCCTCCGCGAGGTCATCGAGGAGTTGAAGGCCGACGGCTTCGTCGCCGACGCCCTGCGCCGCGCGAACCAGTCCGACACCCTGGTCGCCCCGCCCGGATAGGCCCGTCGGGCCCGCCCTCGCGGCCGGGAGCGGTCACCTTCCGCGGCGGCGCCCGGGGGTCGGCGCCGCGTGCAGCACCAGCACCGCCACGTCGTCCTCGACCGGCTTGGCGTCGAAGTCGTGCACGGCGCGCCGTACCCGTTCCGCCACCGCCATCGCGCCCAGCCCCACGCACTCGCGCAGCACGTCGGACAGTCCGTCCTCGTCGTCCAACTGCCGCTTCCCGCTGCGGCGTTCGGTCACCCCGTCGGTGACGCACAGCAGGGTCTCGCCGGGCGCGAGGTCGAAGGTGTCGGCCTTGAACCGGGTCGTCTCGTCCACCCCGAGCAGCAGTTGGGGGTCGATGGGGGGTGCCACCGAGCCGCCGACGGACAGCCGCAGCGGCAGCGGGTGCCCGGCGCTGGCGACGGTGCAGCGGGCGCCCCCCGCGTCCGGGGCGGATTCCAGTTCGCCGTAGAGCAGGCTCAGGAAGCGGGGCTGCGCTGAGTCGCCGTCGGGCCCCACCGCCTCCTCGCTCTCCTCGACCATCGCGACGTTGAGCTTGTCGAGCACGGACGCCACGCCATGGCCTTCGCGGGCCAGCAACCGGACGACGCGGCGGGCCAGACCGGTGACGGACATCGCCTCGGGATCCTTGCCCTGCACGTCGCCGAGGAGGAAGCACCAGCGGCGGTCGCCCACCGGGAACAGGTCGTAGAAGTCGCCGCCGACGGTCTGGCCCTCGCCGTAGGGCTCGTAGACGATCGCCGTCTCGACCCCGGGGACGCTGGCGAGGGCGGACGGCAGCTGCCTGCGTTGCAGCGCCCGGCTGATGGTGGTCTGGAGCGTGTACTGGCGTGCGGTGACCAGTGCCTGTGCCACCAGGCGTGCCATGTCCTCGACCGTCTTGGCGACCGCGTCGGTCATCCGCAGCCGGCCCGCCCTGCCGATCATCAGCACCCCCTGGGAGGTGCTGCCGGACACCAGCGGGAAGGCGATCGCCGAGCCGTCGGTGACCTGGCCGTCGGTGTCCCCCGGTGAGGACCACAGGGTGCGCGTCGTACGCAGGTTGGCGGGCGGTGGGGCGGCCTCCAGCGCGAGGCGCAGTGCGTCGATGCGGCGCTCGTCCGCGTGCCAGACGCGGGACAGTCGCAGTGCGCCGCTCTCGGTGGTCAGCCAGACCCCGCACCAGTCGGCCATTCTGGGCACCAGGAGCTGTCCGGCGATCGCGGCGACCATGTTCGCGTCAAGCTGCCCCGCGAGGAGTTCGCTGGCCTCGGTGAGGAACGACTGCCCTCCGCGGCCGGTCCACTCGGCCGTCCGGCCGGTGTAGTGCGGCTGCGGGAGCCCGGTGGTGTCGCCGGCCGACTCGCCAGCGTCCGGGCCACTGTCCGGGTCGTCGATCCTGGGGTGCTCCCGGGTGGCCTGGAGGCGGAACCACACGGTCTTCTGGGTGCGCCGGTAGGTCACCCCCCACGCCTCGGCGAGCGGAGCCACGTCGTGGAAGTCGTGCTCTCGTGCGTCCTGCCCGGCGCCGGGCCAGCCGGACGGGTGGTGGGTGACCACCTCGATCACCACAGCGGCCGAACCCTGCTCGACCGGGGTGCCGCCGGCCTCCGCTCCCCCACGCCTGCTGGTTCCGCCGCTACCCTTGGCCACCGGCGGCTCCCATCCGGCCTCCAGACGGCACACGACCTCGATCTCGGCGCCGGTGTGCCCGACGGCCTCGCCGACCAGCGCGTCGACCAGGAGCAGGGCCTCGTCGACCAGCCGCTGTGCTACGGCGTACGCCTCGGGGATCTGCGGCCCGGTCCGTTCGCCGAGCACCGAGCGGACGAACCTGCGCGCCGCGGGGCCCGCGAGCTGGGGCGCCGGCAGCCGGGTCCGCGACACGGACTCTCGGGGATAGGACGACGAGAAGCCCACACGCATCTCCGGCATCTTGGGATTGGTATACCAGAACTCGGCTTTTATACTATTGCACTGCATATATGGACATCTCTATCCCTCCAGAATGAGTTGCCATGGCAATCGATCCGGCCAAGCCCGATCAGGTCCCGTCAGACCCCGCCGAACCCGTTCCCGCTCCCCCGCGGGCATCCGGCCCGGCCGAGTACGCCGACGGGCACCGCCCAGCACCGGAGGGGGACGGGCAGTGGGTGCGGGTGGCGGAGCTGCGCCCGCTGCTGGCGGCGTTGCACGCGCTGTGCGACGGGGATTTCACCGCCCACGCGGAGGGGTCGGACGACGGCGTGCTGGCCGAGATGGCCGGGGTGTTCAACCGGGTCGTCGCCCGCAACGCGCATCTGGCCTCCGAGGTGCAGCGGGTGCGCGGCGAGGTCGTGCGGCAGGGCCGGCTGGACGCGCGGATCACGGCGAGTCCTGGCCAGGGCACCTGGGCGACCACAGTGGACGCGGCGAACACGCTGGTCGAAGGGCTGGTCATCCCGGTGGCGAACACCACGCGGGTGCTGGACGCGGTGGCCGGCGGAGATCTGACCCAGCACGTGGACCTGCACGACGGCAACCGTCAGCTGCGCGGCGACCTGCGGCGCCTGGGACGCGGCGTGAACCGCATGGTGGAGCAGCTCTCGCTGTTCACCGGCGAGGTGACCCGGCTGGCCCGTGAGGTGGGCACCGAGGGCCGTCTCGGCGGCCGGGCGAAGGTGCAGGGGCTGTCCGGCGACTGGCGCTCGGTGACGGAGGCCGTCAACATGATGGCCTCCCGGCTGACCGCGCAGGTGCGTGACATCGCGGTCGTGACGACGGCGGTGGCCCGCGGCGACCTGACCCAGCAGGTGACGGTGGAGGCCACCGGTGAGCTGCTGGAGCTGAAGCTCACCGTGAACACCATGGTCGACCAGCTCTCGGCCTTCGCCGACGAGGTCACCCGAGTGGCCCGCGAGGTCGGCACCGACGGCCGACTCGGCGGACGCGCCCAGGTACGCGGCGTCTCCGGCGTATGGAAGGACCTCACCGACAACGTCAACTTCATGGCCTCGAACCTGACCTCCCAGGTCCGCAACATCGCCCAGGTGACCACGGCGGTCGCCAACGGTGACCTCAGCCAGAAGATCACGGTCGACGCCCGCGGCGAGATCCTCCAGCTCAAGAGCACCGTGAACACCATGGTCGACCAGCTCTCGGCCTTCGCCGACGAGGTCACCCGAGTGGCCCGCGAGGTCGGCACCGACGGCCGACTCGGCGGACGCGCCCAGGTACGCGGCGTCTCCGGCGTATGGAAGGACCTCACCGACAACGTCAACTTCATGGCCGACAACCTCACCTCCCAGGTCCGCAACATCGCCCAGGTCGCCACCGCCGTCGCCCAGGGCGACCTCGGCAAGACGATCACGGTGGAGGCGAAGGGCGAGATCCTGGAGCTGAAGTCGACGATCAACACCATGGTCGACACCCTCTCGGCGTTCGCCGACGAGGTCACCCGGGTCGCCCGCGAGGTCGGCACCGAGGGGAACCTGGGACGACAGGCGCAGGTCAGAGCGGTCTCGGGGGTGTGGAAGGACCTCACAGACAACGTCAACTTCATGGCGTTGAACCTGACCTCCCAGGTCCGCAACATCGCCCAGGTGACCACGGCGGTCGCCAACGGTGACCTGTCGAAGAAGATCACCGTGGACGCCCGCGGCGAGATCCTGGCGCTGAAGGACACCGTCAACACGATGGTCCTGCAGTTGCAGGCGTTCGCCGACGAGGTGACCCGGGTGGCCCGTGAGGTCGGCACCGAGGGCCGGCTCGGCGGACGCGCCCAGGTACACGGCGTATCCGGGGTGTGGAAGGACCTCACCGACAACGTCAACTTCATGGCCGACAACCTGACCTCCCAGGTCCGCAACATCGCCCAGGTCGCCACCGCCGTCGCCCAGGGCGACCTGTCGAAGAAGATCGACGTCGACGCCCGCGGCGAGATCCTGGAACTGAAGTCGACGATCAACACCATGGTCGACACCCTCTCCTCGTTCGCCTCGGAGGTCACCAGGGTGGCCCGTGAGGTCGGCAGCGAGGGGCAGCTGGGCGGCCAGGCACGTGTCGAGGGCGTCTACGGGACGTGGAAGCGGCTGACCACCAGCGTCAACGTGCTCGCGCTGAACCTGACCACCCAGGTCCGCGCGATCGCCGAGGTCGCCAGTTCGGTCGCACAGGGCGACATGTCCAGGTCCATCTCGGTCGACGCGCGGGGCGAGGTCGCCGCGCTCAAGAACAACGTCAACCTCATGGTGGCCAACCTCCGTGAGACCACCCGTGCCAAGGACTGGCTGGAGTCGAACCTGACCCGGCTGGCCGGCCTCATGCAGGGCCACCGCGACCTGGTCGAGGTCGCCGACCTGATCCTGCGCGAGCTGACACCGCTGGTGAACGCGCAGTTCGGGGCGTTCTTCCTGGCCGAGTCGGACTCCAAGCCCGGCGAGGGACTGGAGTTCATCACCGGGTACGGATCGGGCGAGGCCGACGAGATGGGTCCGCTGCCCAGGCCGGGATCGCCCGGGCGCGGCCTGATCGCCCAGGTCGCCCGGGAGAAGAAGCGCATCCTGGTGGAGACCGTCCCCGAGGGCTACATCACCATCAACTCCGGGCTCGGCGAGGCACTTCCGGCCAGCGTCGTCATCCTGCCGATCATCTTCGAGGACGAGGTCCTCGGGGTGATCGAACTGGCCTCGTTCAGCAGGTTCAACGAGGTCCATCTCGCCTTCATCGACCAGTTCGTCAACACCATCGGTGTCTCGATCAACACCATCATCGCCAACTCCCGTACCGAGTCGCTGCTTTCCGAGTCCCAGCGGCTCACCTCCGAACTGCGGCAACGCTCCGACGAGTTGCAGTTGTCCAACGCCGAACTGGAGGAGAAGGCGGCCCTGCTGGCCATCTCCTCGCAGTACAAGTCGGAGTTCCTGGCGAACATGTCGCACGAGCTGCGCACCCCGCTCAACTCGCTGCTGATCCTGGCCCGGCTGCTCGCCGACAACTCCGCCAGCCGGCTGTCGGAGCAGGAGGTGGAGTTCGCGGCCACCATCTACCGTTCCGGCTCCGACCTGCTGCAACTGATCAACGACATCCTGGACCTGTCGAAGATCGAGGCCGGCCGGATGGACGTGCACCCCAAGGAGATGCCACTGATCAAGCTGCTCGACTACGTGCGCGCGACGTTCCGCCCGCTCACCGTCGACCGCGGGCTGACCTTCGACGTGGTGGTCGGCGACGACGTGCCGCGCGATCTGTACTCCGACGAGCAACGCCTCCAGCAGATCCTGCGCAACCTGCTGTCCAACGCGGTGAAGTTCACCTCCTCTGGCGGCGTGGAACTGAGCGTGGAGCGGGTACCGGGTAAGGAGTTCGAGGAGGAGGCGCTGCGGAACGCCGAGTGCGTGGTCGCCTTCTCGGTCAAGGACACCGGCACCGGGATCGCCCCGGAGAAGCTCAACGTCATATTCGAGGCGTTCCGGCAGTCCGACGGCACCACCAACCGCAAGTACGGCGGCACCGGGCTCGGCCTGTCCATCAGCCGGGAGATGGCCGGGCTGCTGGGCGGGCGGATCGTCGCCGAGAGCGAGCGCGGGGTCGGTTCCCGGTTCACCCTCTACGTTCCCGACCGCCATCCGGGCGTCTCCACCGTGACCGACGGCGCCGAACCGGGCGCGGGCGGCACGAAGGCCCTGGCGCCCGGCGGACCGCCCGCGCTCCCGGCGCTGGGCGGGCCGCCTCGGCCACCGGACAAGCGCGCCCCGAGCGGGCTGGCCGACACCGACACCCTGACCGCCGGCGCGCTGCGCACGGCCGAGGGGCACGAGGACACCTGGCCGGAGACGACCCGGCTCAGCCAGTGGACGAGCGGACAGCCGGCGCGCGTGCTGGCGGGGCGGCACATCCTCATCGTCGACGACGACGTCCGCAACGTCTTCGCCCTGACCCACGTGCTGGGCCGGGTCGGTATCAGCGTGAAGTACGCGGAGAACGGCCGCGAGGGCATCGAGGTGCTCGACCGGTCCCCGGACGTCTCCCTGGTCCTGATGGACATCATGATGCCCGAGATGGACGGGTACGAGACCATCCGGACGATCCGGGGCACCACGCGTCTCGCGAACCTGCCCATCGTCGCGCTCACCGCGAAGGCCATGCCGGGTGACCGGGAGAAGGCGATCGACAGCGGCGCGTCCGACTACGTTCCCAAGCCCGTGGACCTGGACCACCTGCTGTCGGTGATCTACCGCCTGCTCGACCCGCACGGCTCCCCGCCGTGGCGACCGCGGTCCGAGCGGGAGACGGCGGAACCGGACGCTCCGTCGGACGCCGCCGCCGACCCGCCGAGGAAGAGGACATGACCATCCCCGCACCCGAGAAGTCCAGCATCCTGATCGTCGACGACATGGAGGAGAACCTGGTCGCCCTGGAGGCCGTGCTCGGCCCTCTCGACCAGCGCCTGGTGCGGGCCCGCTCCGGCGAGGAGGCGCTGAAGGCGATGCTGCGCGAGGAGTTCGCGGTGGTGGTGCTCGACGTGCTGATGCCGGGCATGGACGGCTTCGAGACCGCCACCAACATCAAGCACCTCGACCAGACCAAGGACGTCCCCATCATCCTGCTGACCGGGGCCGACACCGACATCGACTACGCCTACCGCGGTTATGTGATCGGCGCCGCCGACTTCCTGACCAAGCCCTTCGATCCGTGGCTGCTGCGCACCAAGGTCAACATCTTCCTGGAACTGCACCGCAAGAACCGGCAACTCGCCGTGCAGGCAGAGCAGTTGAAACAACTGCTGGTTCGCGAGAAGAGCCCCGCGGGGCATCCGGGACCGAAGGCGGCGGAGCCGGAGGCGCGGAGCGTGGTCGACGGGCGGTGGCTGGCGGAGACCTCCGACCGGCTCGCCCAGATCGAACTGCTGCTGCGCGACCGGGAGAACACCGACACCGCCGGTCTCGCCGACCGGATCGGTGATCTGGAACGCGTCATGGGCCATCTGCGGGCCGACCGGAACGCTTAGCGCCCGCTCCTCAGGGGAGCAGCAGCTCGCCCTGGGCGACGCCCGCGGTGTAGGCGCGGTAGTCCGCCTCGGAGATGATCAGTACCGTGCCCTCGGGGTCGTCGGCGTCGTTGGAGTCGCGCAGCGCCACGACACCGGAGACGAAGGCGATCTCCAGGCAGTTGTCCCCACCGTTGCTGAGACTGCTCTTGAACCACTGCGCATCGGTGAGGTCGACTCTCTTTTTCATGCTGATCAGTCCTTGATCAAGTCTCGGAGGAAGGTGAGGGACTGTTCCGGGTCCAGAGCATCAGCCTGGAGGTGGTCGAAGCCAGTCTCGTACCGGCCGATGTCCCGTTCCTCTTCGAGGTAGAGCGAGGTGGTCATCGGCTCCACGACGGCCACCGGGGGCCCCGCTTCGAAGTGTAGGAGGGTGAACTCTCCGTCGAGTCCGGCGTGCGACCCCTTGTCGAAGGGCAGCACCTGGATCGTCACATGCGGCAGGTCCTCGGCCACTTCCGCCAGCCGCACGAGTTGTTCGCGCATCACCGCGGGCCCGCCCACCTGCCGGCGCAGGGCGGCCTCGTCCAGCACACACCACAGGTGCAGCGGGTCGTCCCGGGTGAGCGCCGTCTGCCGGACCATCCGCAGCTCGACGAACTTGCGGATGTCGCGCTGCGTGCTCCACTTCCGGCTTCCCGCCACCACGGCGTAGGCATAGCCCTCGGTCTGCAGCAGGCCCGGAATGATCAGGTTGAACGTCTCAGCACGGCGGGCGAGTTCTTCGAGATGGACGTACTCGGCGAACGGGTCGCGCACCGATTCGCGGTACCTGGTCAGCAGGCTGGCCCGCTTCGCGGACGACGCCAGGCTCGCGAGGCCGCGGATCTCGGTGGCGCGTGCCTCGTCGGCGCAGCCGTACGCCTCAAGGAAGCCGGCTATCGCCACGGGTTGCACGCGCTGCTTGCCGTTCTCGATCTTGGACAGCGCCGGAGCGCCGGACAGTCCCAGTTCGCGGGCCGCGTCGCCGAGGTTGAGGCCGGCCTCCTTCCGCAGCGCCCGAAGTTCCAAACCAAGCCTTCGACGGTGCAGGTTCGGCTGTGCGTCCACCACGACTGGACCTCCTCATCTGAGCACGCAGCGTACCCGGGAGGCAGCTATGGGCATCGGACCACCCCACCGATGCGCAACCTTTCTCGCAAGCAAGATTGCGCGAAACGTTCACCAGGAGCAACATGTCATCACCCCGGAGTGCCCCGCTCAGCACGGCGCCCCCGGCACCGCCCGCACGTACCCGGCTCCACGGAGGGCTCATGGACTCCCCCACCGGGTTACCCGCGGCCGACGAAGGAGAAGGCGCATGAGCCCGGTATCGGCCCCGACGGCGGAGTTCATCAACTGCCTTGCTACGTGGACCTGGCTGGAGGAGACCGCGGTCGGCCAGGTCGCCTTCCTGCTCCTGGCGCACCCCGAGGCCGACACGGTCGCACCGCAGTTGGTGCAGTTGGCGGAACGGCTCGGGCTGGCTCCACCGCAGGGCATGCTGCCGGACGCCGGCGAGCGGGTGCTCGTGGTCGACGGCCACCGGGCGGCCGTGCGCATCGACGGCTGTCCACGGGTGGTGCTGGTCGAAGTCGGCAGGCGGTGGGCGGAGTTCACCCGGGCGGGCGGCCGGATCGCGGTGGCCGTCGGACTCGCGCCGCTGGCCCGCCGCTCGCACCGTGCCGACGTCGAGGACTACCTCGGCCACGGCGCCATGAGCGGACGACTGCGGCTGGGCACCGCATGGGCCCACGCCCGCGACTTCCAACAGCCTTAGGGCTTGTCTCGCGGATCCTGGCGGGCCCGCGGTGCCTGAAGGGGCCTACGAACGGCGGCGGGGCTTGCCGCGCCCGCCGCCCTTGGTGCCGCCCGAGCCGCCGGAACCGCCCCGCCTGCCCCTGGCGCCGGCGCCCGCACCGCCGCCCGCTCCCGTACCGCCGGCGGCGGGCTTGCGCCGGGCGCCGCCGGTCTGCGCGCGCTCGTGCTTCGGCTGCGCGGGAGGCGGGGTGCGGCCCCGCCAGCTGTTGACGGTGCGCCCGCGGACGATCCCGATGAACTCCTCCACCAGGTCGGTGGTCTCCTCCTGCGGCCAGGACAGGGCGACACGGGAGGCGGGGGCGTCCACGACCGGCCGGTAGGTGAGGTCCCGCCGGTGGTGCAGGCGGGCGAGGGACTGCGGGACGACGAGGAGGCCGACGCCCGCCGCCACCAGTTCGACGGCGTCCGCCGTGGTGGCCGGGCGCTCCATCGCGGGCCGCCCCGGCAGCCGCTCCCACTCGAGGGTGTCGTCGAGGGGGTGCAGCACGATGTCGTCGGCCAGGTCCTCGGCCGACACCTCGTCGACCGCCGCCACCAGGTGGTCCTTGGGGACGATGACCACCGTCGTCTCGGTGTAGAGCGGGATCGCGTTGAGGTCGGTCCGGTCGATCGGGGACCGGAGGAGTCCCGCGTCGGCGCCACCGTCCCGCAGCATGGCGGGGGCCTCGGCGGCGGGCACCGCCACAAGGGTCAGCGGGACGTCCGGCAGTCGCTCGTTCCAGACGCGTACCCACTTGGCGGGTGTCACCCCCGGCACATACGCGAGCCGAAACGACGAAGGTGCTTGCGAGCCTGTCACCTCGCAAGGTTACCGTCCTTGGTCGGAGGCATCGCCGGGCCTGGATACCCTTGAGCCCATGACGTCGCACCAGACCACCCAGACGATGAAGCCGGCCACCGCGGCGAAGAAGCTGGGTGTGTACCTGCCATCCACCCCCGCCGAGTTCCAGGAGGGTGTCGTCTCACGCAACGAGCTGAACACCCTGCAGGCCGATCCGCCCGAGTGGCTGCAGGAGCTGCGGCGCAACGGCCCGCACCCCAGGCCGGTGGTCGCGGCGAAGCTGGGGGTGTCCATCGCGGGTCTCGCGCGCGGTGGCGTCACCGAGGCTCTCACCACAGAGCAGATCGAGTCGCTCAAGGCGGACGGCCCCGAGTGGCTGCGGCGGGAGCGCGCCACCCAGGCCGAGGTCCGCAAGGAGGCGGTACGCCTCAAGGAGAAGCAGGCGGAGCGCGCCGACCAGCCCCGCGGACCGCGTTCCTGAGCCACGGCATGAGGAAGATCGACACGCACAGCCACGTCGTCCCGGGCGGCCTGCCGGCGCCGGACGGCGACGAGCGGTGGCCGGTGCTCGTCGAGCGCGCCGATGACCGGGCGGACGTCCTGGTGGCGGGCCGGGTCTTCCGTACCGTCGACCGCACGGCGTACGACCTGGAGTACCGCGCGGCGCGGCTGCCGGCGGACCACGTCGAGGTGCTGTCGGCGATGCCGGAGCTGTTCTCCTACTGGAGCGCCCCTGGGCCGGCCGGCGAGTACTGCACGGCCGTGAACGAGTGGATCGCCGCGGCGGTCCGCGCGTTCCCACGGTCCTTCCGCGGCTTCGGCGTCGTCCCGATGCAGGACCCGGCGGCCGCCGCTGCCCAGTTGCCGCAACTGGTGTCGCTGGGGCTGCCGGGGGTGGAGGTGGGCAGCAACGTCCAGGGCGTCCCGCTGCACGACCCTCGGTACGCGGACTTCTTCGCCGAGGCGGCCCGGCTGGGGCTGGTCGTCTTCGTGCACGCCTTCCATCCGCCGGCCTTCGGGACCTTCTCCGAACCGATGGCGGGGAACGCGGTCACCTTCCCCAACGAGATCGGCCAGGCGATCGGCGGCCTGATCGTCGAAGGCGTCCTGGAGCGCGTCCCGGACCTGCGGATCCTCGCCTCCCACGGCGGCGGTTCGCTGATCAGCGTCCTTCCCCGGCTGCGTTTCCTCGCGGGCCAGTTCGAGCGGGTCAGGGCGCTGATGCCCCGTGACCCGGCGGAGTACGCCCGGCGGATCACGTACGACATGCTGGTCTTCTCGGCGCCACTGCTGGAGCTGCTGATCGACACCGTGGGTGCGGACCAGCTCGTCTTCGGCACGGACAAGCCGTTCATGGACCACGACCCGACGGTTCTGCTCGACGGGATCCCCGGTCTGAGCGCCGAGACCACCGATTCCCTCCTGTGGGGAAACGCCGCCCGCCTGCTCGGCCTTTGACCGGCGGCGGGCCGTACCCCGGTCCCGCCGGGATACGGCCGCTCTCGTGCCGGCGTTACTGCGCCAGGGTTCCGTCGCCGACAGTCAGACGGAGGTAGTGGGAACTGACCGACCGAAGGTAGGTGGGCGTGGTGGCCTCCTGGTCCGTGACGAACCGCGGCGCGCCCTTGATCTGCTCCTTGGTGAAGGCGGTCGTCACGACACCTCGTTCCGCGTCGACCTCGGTGACCGCGCCGCCCGGGAGCAGCACACTCCGGCCGAACAGCCACACCCCGGTGTCCACGATCAGGTGCTGCCGGCCGGCATCGGACACCTGCCGCTCGACCCGCCCCAGCGATCCGTCGGCCGCCTCCACCTCGAATCCGACAAGATCCCCCATCACGTCTGCCGGGAAGCTCCAGATCTCCATCGCGTCGCTCCTTTCCTCACGCGGCCGTCTGCCCCGCAGGAGCACACCTACCCCGATCCCGGGAAGGATTCAGGCCGTCAGGTCGCGGGCCACCGGGTGGTCGGGCCAGGTGACCGCGTAGCCCGGGTCCCGTCCGGTGCCGGCGCGGGCGAACCTGAGCAGTTCGCGGACGATGCCCGCGTTGCCCATGGCCCACCCGGTGAGCGGTTCGAGAGTGCCGGGGGTGGCACGGTGCTCGACGTTCGACCAGCGCACCCCGTCGGCGTCCGCCGTGGCCCGGGACTTCAGGTCGGCGACGAGGACGTTCGCGAAGTCCAGCCCGTCGCCGTTCTCGACGTGCCGGTCGCAGGCCAGCGCCAGTACCCCGGCCGTCCCGCAGCAGTGGCCGTTGTTGTCCCAGAAGCCGGGCCGCAGCCTTTCCGGCAGACCCGAGCGGGTGACGGTGTGCCAGCACCGGTCGACGAGCGCCGACCACGCCGGGTCGTCGAGGACGTCGCGCAGCAGCCGGAAGACCTGGGCGTCGCCCGCCGGTCCGTGGCACCAGCCGTAGCTGTACCGGTCGACCCGGTCGGGCTGGTCCTGCGGATCGGAGTGCGGAACCAGGAAGCCCGCCGGTCCGGCCTCGTCACGGGCCACGACATCGCCCGCGGCGGCCAGCGCGAGGTCGATCAGATCGGGCCGGCCGGCCGCCCGGCCGACGGCGGCCAGCGCGTGGACGACGCCCAGCGTGCCGTGCGAGATGTGGTGCAGCCGCGCCGCCCTTCCGGCGCGTGTCTCCCAGTGGACGCCGTTCGGGGTCCACTCCGCCGTCCGCAGATAGGGCGTCACCGCGAGCACCGCCAGCTCCGTGTCGCCGGCGGCCAGCGCGCCCAGCGCGATGCCGGCGTTGCCGCCGATCAGGTCGAACTGCACGTGCCAGCGCGTCCCGTCGAACCGTGAACGCACCCGGTCAAGGGCCAGATCCGCGGCGGCGCCGGCGGCGGTGTCGCCCAGCGTCTCGTGGACCGCGCGCAGGGCGAACGCCATCCCGGTCAGGCCGATGTACAGGGAGTCGTGGTCCCAATCCCCGACGGCCGCCGCGATGCTGCGGGCGGCACGCACGGCGGCGTCACCGTAGCGGTCGTCGTGTAAGTGCGCCCGCGCCTCCAGCAGCGTCACCACGATGCCCGCGGTACCGCTGTAGAGGCTGGGGTTGAGCTCGTCATCGCTCGGCCTGGTCGTCCACGCCAGGCGGGTCCCGGTGTCCCGGGCGCATCCCATGAGCCAGTCCAGGGCCCCTGTGGCCAGCTCTTCGACATCATCTGATCGCACCGTAGTCACGACGCCAAGCGTCGCACGCCGCCGGTGATCGTCGTTGATAGCCTGACGCCCTTCCGGCAGGCAGAAGGAGACCCGGCATGGATCGGCCCACGCTTCAGGATCGGTTCGCGACGCTGACCACCGCTCATGTCGCGGACGCCTGTGTCCGTGGCGGGGTCCCGGTGCGCTGCGCCCCCTCGCCGCTGCGGGCGGTGGCGCCCGGCGGCCGGGTGGCCGGACGGGTTCTGCCCGCCCGTCACGCCGGCAGCGTCGACGTCTTCCTGGAGGCGTTCGAGCACGCGGAGCCGGGCGACGTGCTGGTCGTCGACAACGCCGGGCGTCTCGACGAGGCCTGCGTCGGCGACCTCGTCGCGCTGGAGGCCAGGGCCGCCGGACTGGCCGGGATCGTGATCTGGGGGCTGCACCGCGACACCGCGGAGATCCTGGCGATCGGGCTGCCGGTCTTCAGTCTTGGGGCGACCCCGACCGGCCCGCTGCGGCCCGGTGCCCGGCAGACGGACGCGCTGCTGCGGGCCACGGTGGGCGACTGGACGGTGGACCGCGACGACCTGGTCCTGGGTGATGCCGACGGCGTGCTGTTCGTGGCGTCCGATCACGCCGAGCGGATCATCACCCTGGCGGAGGAGATCCGCGACACCGAACGCCGCCAGGCCGAGCGCATCCACGGCGGGGTCTCCCTCCGCGACCAGGTGCGCTTCGCGTCCTACCTGGCCCGCAAGCAGCAGAACCCCTCCCTCACCTTCCGCGACCACCTACGGTCAGTCCACAGCGCCGTGGAGGAGTGACCCCCTGCGCGGGCGGCACTTCGGCGCCCCCCTGCTGTCGGCATTCGCCGCGGTCGCCGCACTCGTAGCGCGCGGAGCGCGTCATCCGAAAGGGCATCGAGACATGGGCTTCCTGGACCTCCACCGTCGTGACCAGCCGCTGGTCCTGCCCAACGCCTGGGACCTCCCGTCCGCGCTGGCCCTCCTCGACGCCGGCTTCGAGGCGATCGGCACCACCAGCTTCGGTGTGGCCTCCGCCCTCGGCCGCCCCGACGGCGGCCGGGCCACCCGGGACGCCAATCTCGACCTCGCACGTCTCCTGGCCCCGCTGCCGGTCCCCATCAGTGTGGACATCGAGGACGGTTACTCCGACGACGCCGCCGAGGTCGCCGACTACGTCGCCCGACTGGCCGACCTCGGCGTGGCGGGGGTCAACATCGAGGACAGCAGCGCCGAGAGGCTCGTCGCGCCCCGGGCGCACGCCGCCAAGGTCGCGGCGATCAAGCGGCGCAGCCCCGGGATGTTCGTCAACGCCCGCACCGACACCTACTGGCTCGGCGCCGACGCCACCGTCGAGGCCACCATGGCCAGGGCCGCCGCCTACACGGACGCCGGCGCCGACGGGATCTTCGTCCCCGGCGCGACGGCTCCCACGGTCCTGCGCGAGCTGACCTCGGCCATCCCGCTGCCGGTCAACGTCCTGGCCGTACCCGACCTCACCGTCGCCGAACTCGCCGGCCTGGGGATCCGCCGGATCAGCACCGGGTCCCTGCCGTACCGCGCCGCGCTGCACGCCGCAGTACAGGCCGCCACCGCGGTGCGTGACGGCACCCGGCCACCGGTCGCGACCCCCTACCCCGACCTCCAGGCCCGCCTCGTCGACCACGAGCGGTCCACCCGCTGACAACGACCCCGGACGCCGGCCTCGGTCCGCCGGGCGGTCAGCGACCGGCGGCGGCGAAGGACTCGACGTGGGTGAGGGCCGCGTCCAGCGCGTCCCGCAAGGGTTCGGCGCGGCGCAGGGTCTGGCTCAGCAGGGTGCCGCCCTGCACGGCGGCGAGGAGGATGTGCGCGAGCGCCTCGGGGTCGGCGTCGCGGCGCAGGTCCCCGCGGTCGCGCATGGCCACGAGCCCCTCGCGCAGCAGCTCCAGCCACTTCTCGAACCCGTCCGCCAGGATCGCCCGGGTCCGCTGGTCGGACTCCACCAGCTGTCCCGCCAGCGAACCGAACCGGCATCCTCCCTCGAACCCGGCGGCCTGAAGCCCTTCGAGTTCCAGCCGTGCCCACCGGCGCAGCGCCTCGAAGCTGTCGGGTCGGCCCGGGGGAGCTTGCGTGTGGCGCTCCAGCACGGCCCGCGCCTGCCAGGCGATGACGTCCTCGATGAGGTGCCGCTTGTCGCGGAAGTAGTGCGTCATCTGCGATCCGCTGACCCCCGCGGCCTTGCGGACGTCGTCGATCTGGGTGCCCGCGACACCGTTCCTGAGGATCAGATCGGCGGCCGCCGCCAGGATCCGCGCCCTGGTCGCCCGCCCCCGGCTGGTCAGCCGTGGCGCCGGGGCAGTCGTCGTCTCAGCCATGCCCCACCCTACCGCGCTGTGGGTTGCCCATCCCACTTCGTGGGAGCCCACGGTCAGTCCGTCCGTACCTCGGTGCGGTCCTCGCCCCACAGGGTGTGGAAGACGCCGTCGCGGTCGTTGCGCCGGTAGGTGTGGGCACCGAAGAAGTCCCGCAGCCCCTGGGTGAGAGCCGCCGGAAGACGCTCGGCGCGCAGCGCGTCGTAGTAGGCGAGAGCGGCGCCGAAGCCGGGGGTGGGCACGCCCTGC
The DNA here is from genome assembly GCA_963737305.1 of uncultured Actinomycetota bacterium. Classification (GTDB taxonomy): domain Bacteria; phylum Actinomycetota; class Actinomycetes; order Streptomycetales; family Streptomycetaceae; genus Streptantibioticus_C. The sequence goes on from CAVTRX010000001.1 coordinate 1,129,678, forward strand.
CGGGCCGCGGTGGCCACCACCGCGCGCCAGCCGCCCTGGGCCGTCCCGATCTCGTCGGCGAACCGCTTGTCGGACAGCAGGCTCGGCAGCTCGGCCTCCGCGTCGAAGGCGCCGCGTATCCGGTCCAGGAAGGCGGCCCTGATGATGCAGCCCGCCCGCCAGATGGCCGCGACCGAGCCGAGGTCGATGTCCCAGCCGTACTGCTCGCTGCCGGCCCTGACCTGCTGGAAGCCCTGCGTGTACGAGACGATCTTCGAGGCGTACAGCGCCTGCTCGACCTGGTCGGCGAAGCGCGCCGCTCCCCGCTCGTCCAGCGGCTCGGCCGCCGGGCCCACCAGGGACCTGGAGGCCTCGCGCAGGTCGGCGTGGCCGGACAGGGACCGGGCGAAGACCGCCTCGGCGATGCCGGAGACGGGCACGCCCAGGTCCAGGGCGCTCTGCACGGTCCAGCGTCCCGTGCCCTTCTGCTCGGCCTGGTCCCGCACGATGTCGACGAACGGCTTCCCGGTGGCCTCGTCGGTGTGCGACAGGACCTCGGCCGTGATCTCGATGAGGTACGAGTCGAGCCGGCCGGTGTTCCAGGTGCGGAACGTCCGCGCGATCTCCCGCGGCGAGTAACCGGCGACGGCTCGCAGCAGGTGGTATGCCTCTCCGATGAGCTGCATGTCGGCGTACTCGATGCCGTTGTGCACCATCTTCACGAAGTGCCCCGCGCCGTCCGGCCCCACGTGCGTCACGCAGGGCGCGCCGTCGTGCGCCCTGGCGGCGATCCGCTCCAGCAGCGGACCCAGCGACCGGTAGGACTCGGCGGAGCCGCCGGGCATGATGCTGGGGCCGTGCAGCGCGCCCTCCTCGCCACCGGAGATGCCGACGCCGACGAAGTGGATACCGCGTTCCCGCAGGTCCCGTTCGCGGCGGCGGGTGTCCTCGAAGTGGGCGTTGCCGCCGTCGATGACGACGTCGCCCTCCTCCAGCAGTTCGGCGAACTCCCGGATGACGGCGTCGGTGGGATCGCCGGCCTTGACCATGATGACGAGGCGGCGAGGGCGCTCCAGCGCCGCGACGAAGTCCTCGGCGGTCTCGGCGGGGACGAAGGAGCCCTCGTCGCCGAATTCCTCCACCAGCTCGCGGGTCCTGGCCACGGTCCTGTTGTGCAGCGCCACCGTGAGTCCGTTGCGGGCGAAGTTGCGGGCGAGGTTGCGGCCCATGACCGCGAGTCCGGTGACGCCGATCTGTGCGGTGGCACGCATGGTCGCACTCCTTGGTCCTCGTCCCCGAGTGCGCGTGAGCGATGACGGCTTCCTCCACGCTACCCGCGCTCATGGCCGCTCGCCCGAGCAGTGCGCGGCCGGCGCCTCGGGGCTCGTCAGGGCCTCGGCTTCAGCTGGCCGTTCGGCATCTCGGGGGCGGGCAGCACCTTGGCCCACTCGTCGGGGAACCGGCCGTACGGGCCTTCGCCGCGGTCCTCGGCGAACGCCTGCTCCTGCCACTCCGAACGGAACCGGACGACCTCCTCATGGGTCCGACCGATGAAGTTCCACCACATGATGATGCGCTCGTTCAGCGGCTCCCCGCCCAGCAGCAGGGCTCGCACCGGCTCGTCGCCCGCCTCGATCGTCAGCGACGCCGACCCCGTCGGCAGGTAGAGCAGTCGCGCCGCGCCGGCTTCGGCCCCCGAGACCCGTACCTCACCCGTGTCGACCAGGATCCCGTGCTCGAACCCCGCGTCCACCTCCAGGGTCAGGGAGGAGCCCGGCGCGAGGTTCAGCTCCGCGCCGACGAGCGGTGTGCTCGTCCTGACCGGTGAGGCCGAGCCCATCAGCGAACCGAGGAAGACGCTGAGGCGGGCGTCTCCCACGGTGAACGGCTCAGGGGCGTAGTGCTCGAACCGGGGCTCGGTGTGCCGCTCACGCTCCGGCAGCGCGATCCACAACTGCACCCCGTGCAGCACCTCGGTCCCGGCCGTGGTGACCTCCGAGTGGGCGATGCCCCGGCCCGCCGTCATCAGGTTCATCTCACCGGGCAGCACCTGGCAGTCCGAGCCGATCGTGTCCAGGTGCCGCAGACCGCCCGCGAAGAGCCAGGAGACGGTCTGCAGCCCGGTGTGCGGATGTCCGGGGAGGTTCATGCCGCCGGAGGAGGCGACCTCGTTCGGGCCGTAGTGGTCGACGAAGCACCACGCGCCGATCAGCGACCGGCCGCGCTGCGGCAGTGTCCGCCGCACCGGCTGGGCGCGCGGACCGCCGAGCGGCACCATGCGCGGCACGAGGACCTCAGGCGCCGGCGCGGAGGCGTCCGACTCGCAGGGGACGACCTCAGGCCGTGTCTCGGTATTGCTCACGCGAGATTCCTCCGCGATTCCTCAAGGTGGTCGAAGACCGCTGGCCCGGCCGCTCCACGCGCGGTCCGGCGGGGTGGGAGATCCATCATCCCCCGAACCGGTCATTCCATGTCCGCCCCGGCGGGGCCGCGGAAGGTCATGCGGTAGGCGCTCGGCGCCACGCCCAGCGCCGACTGGAAGTGCTGCCGCAGGTTGGCCGCCGTGCCCAGTCCGCTGCGCGCGGCGACCTGGTCCACCGGCAGATTCGTCTCCTCCAGCAACTCCCGTGCGTGTTCCAGGCGTTGCTGGTTCAGCCAGCTCATCGGGGTGGTGCCGACCTCGTCGCGGAACCGCCGGTTGAAGTTCCGCACGCTCATGGACTCCAGGGCCGCCATCCTGCTCAGGGTGATCGGTTCCTGGAGGTGCCTGAGCGACCAGTCGCGGGCCGCGGAGGTGGCGGGCGAGGCCGGCTCAGGCACCGGCCGGCGCACGTACTGGACCTGGCCGCCCTCGCGGTGCGGGGGGACGACGGTGCGGCGCGCCACGTCATTGGCGACGGCGGTCCCGTGGTCGCGCCGGATCATGTGCAGGCACAGGTCGATGCCCGACGCGCAGCCCGCCGAGGTCAGCACGTCTCCCCCGTCGGTGTAGAGCACGTCAGGGTCGAGGGCGACCCCCGGGAAGAGGCGGGCGAACAGGTCCGCGTAGCGCCAGTGGGTCGTCGCCTCGCGCCCGTCGAGGAGCCCGGCGGAGGCGAGCACGAAGGCGCCCGTGCAGATCGAGGCCAGCCGGGTGCCGGGCCGGATGCGGGCCAGGGCCTCCTTGAGCGGGGCCGACAGCTCCGGGGAGGTCTGGTCGTAGTCCTCGTAGGAGGACAGGACGATCACCGTGTCCGCCTCGGCCAGCGCCTCGGTGCCGTGGCGGACCCCGATCGTGAAGTCCCCGTCGGTGTCCACCTCTCCCGCGCGCAGGCCGCAGGTGACCACCTCGTACAGCGGCTCACCGTCCGCCGTCGCGCCCGATCTGGCCTGTCCGAAGAGTTGGTGGACTATCCCCAGCTCGATGGGGAGCGTCATCCGGCGGGCGAGGACGGCGACGTGGTGCCGCTCGGGTCGGTCGAAGACAGCCATGGCCATATTCTTGCGCATCACGTCTATCCAGACACTCGTCCCGCCGGAACCACCCGAGCAGCCTGGGTGGATGGCTCAGCGATCGCAGACTTCACCGGTACTCCCGCCACGCGCCGCCCGCTCCGGTGTGCACCGCGCGTGGCTGACCGCCGCCGTCGCGGGGGCCGCCATCGTCAGCGCCGGCGCCTTCACCACCGTCCCCGGTCTTCTGGTGACCCCGCTGCACGAGGCCTACGGGTGGGACCGCGACCGGATCGCACCGGCCGCCTCGGTGAACATGGTGCTGTTCGGTCTCACCGCCCCCTTCGCCGCCGCGTTGATGGACCGCTTCGGCATCCGGCGGGTGGTCGGCGGCGCGCTGCTGCTGATCGCCGCGGGGGCCATGCTCACCGGCGTGATGTCGGCGGTCTGGCAACTGACCCTGTACTGGGGGGTGCTGATCGGCCTCGGCAGCGGCTGCCTGACCATGACCTTCGCCGCGACGGTCGCCCGCGGCTGGTTCGTCGAGCGCCGCGGGCTGGTCACCGGTGCGCTCAGCGCCTCCAGCCACCTGGGCCAACTGCTCTTCCTGCCCCTGCTGGCCTGGGCGGTCGGCCACCATGGGTGGCGGCCCCCCGTGGTGGCTCTGGGCCTGGTCGCGCTGGCGGTCACCGTTGTGGCGTGGACGCTGCTGCGTGACCATCCGGCCGACGTCGGGCAGGCGCCCTACGGGGCCCGGCGCCCCGTCCCCAAGCCGCCACCGGTGCCCGGGGCCGCCTCGCGCACGGTGAAGGTGCTGTTCGACGCCGCGCGGACCGGGCCCTTCTGGCTGCTGGCGGGCATGTTCGTCATCTGCGGCGCCTCCACCAACGGCATCATGTGGAGCAACTGGGTGCCCGCCGCCTGCGACCACGGCATGCGCACCACGGTGGCGGCGTCGCTGCTCTCGCTGATCGGGGTGTTCTCCGCGCTCGGCGCGATCCTCTCCGGCCGGCTCACCGACCGCTTCGACCCCCGCCGGCTGCTGACGGTCTACTTCGCCGTGCGTGGCCTGACCCTGCTGACGCTGCCCGTCCTGTTCTCCTCCAACGTGGACACCTCGATGATCCTTTTCGTGGTCGTCTACGGGCTGGTCGACGTCGCGACCGTGCCGCCCGTCATCGCGCTGGCCAACCGCTGCTACGGCGAGGACGGGCCCATCGTCTTCGGTTGGACGAACGCCGCCCACCAACTGGGCGCCGGCGCCTCGGCGTTCCTCGGCGCCATGGCCCGCGACCTGTTCGGCAGCTACGACATGGTGTGGACCACCCTCGGCGCCGTCTGCGCCGTCGCCGCCCTGCTGGCCCTGGTCGTCCGGCCCACCCGCGCCATGACCGCCTGATTCCTTGATGCGGAACCACCCGCCACAGGATTCCCCACCGGTGCTTTTCCTCCGAGTGGCGGCACTCTTATGGCTCACTTACGATCAATAGCGGTGGCCAATTCGGGCTATAAGGCACGACTATGACTGAATTCCGGTCGTGGCCCCGAACTGACGCATCGAGGGTGCGGAAACGCATCCGGAATGCGATTCACGCCACCGTCTCCCATCGCGATTCCCCTCCCGGAGGTCCGGAATCATGACACTGCGCGCGAAACGTCCTCTCGCCGTCGTCGCCGCGAGCATGCTGCTCGCGGGCGGGGCGGCGTTGACCACGGCCACGGAGGCGTCAGCCGCCCCCGCGACCCACGCGACATCCACCGTCAGCCCGCAACATCACCGGGTCTGGCACCCAGGCCACTGGACCAAGGAATGGCATCACGGCTACTGGTACAACCAGTGGCACCACGGCTACTGGGACCACCACCATCACTGGCACCACGGCTACTGGAGCCACAAGTGGCACCCGGGCTACTGGTCCTACCAGTGGCACAAGGGATACTGGAGCTACAGCTAGGTTCCGTGCACGGAAGACGGGTCAGACTCGGTGTCATCACGGGTTCTGGCCCGTCGGCCTGCCGGGTGCGGGCCTGCCGGGCCGCGGTCGCGGCGATTTCGGGGAAGGAAGGCGACGGTGACCGGCCGGAGCGAGGCGTCCTGGGATGAGTACCTGTTCAAGGGCGCGGCCGAGTTCTACGAACGCGGGCGGCTGCCGTACGCGAAAGCGCTGGGGACGGTCCTGCGTGCCGAACTCGGGCTGGACGGCTCGGGCACGGTCGCGGACCTCGGTTGCGGACCCGGCACCCTCGCCCGGGTACTGGCCCGGCACGTCGGCCGGGTGATCGCCGTCGACCCCGATCCGGACATGATCGCCGCCGGTCGCGCCCTCGCAGGCGCCGCCCCTATCACCTGGCGGACGACCTCCGCGGAGGACGCCGTCTTCGCCCCCGGGGAACTGACGGCCGCCGTCTTCGGCCAGTCCTTCCACTGGATGGACCGCGACCGGGTCGCCGGGGCGATGCGGGAGGCGGTCCGGGTCGACGGCCACGTCGTGCTCGTCGCCGATGTGAAGACCCCGCGCTCCGCGCCGACCGAGACAACCGTGGACGTTCCCCAGGCCGAGGTGGACGCGCTCGTCGCGGAGTACCTCGGCCCGGTCAGGAGGGCCGGGCGCTCGCTGCTCGTCAACGGGACGCCCGGTGACGAGGAGGAGGCCATGGCCCGGGCCGGTTTCGCCGGCCCGAGGCGGGTCGCGGTGGAGACGGCCGGGCTGCTGACCCGCACGGTCGACGACGTCGTCGCGGACGTCCACTCCCGGTCCAACTCCGCCTGCCATCTGTTCGGCGACCGGCTCGGCGAGTTCGACGAACGGTTGCGCGCACTGCTGGAACGCCATGCCGTCGACGGGACGTACTCGGTCCTGCCGCCGGACACCGACGTACGGATCTGGACCAACCCCGGGCCGGTCCGGACGGGAGCCTGACGGGACGTCAGGACGCGCTTCGTCAGCCGGCTTGCGGGGCGCCGCCGTCGGCCGGGTCGACCAGGCCAACGCCGGCCAGATGGCGGGCGCCGGAACGGACCGCCCACCAGAAGACCGCCAGCGCGAACACCGCGACCGTCACCGAGTCCCAGGGGGCGCCCAGGTGGCCGGAGCCCCCGAAGCTGCCCAGCCAGGACAGCACGGTGATCACCGCCAGGTAGACCACCAGCCAGACGCCGTCGCGCAGTTCCACCGCCAGCGGGGCGGTGGACGCGTCGCGGCGCAGGAAGAGGAAGAGCGGCAGCCCGACCAGCACCAGCGGCAGCGCCAGGCGCAGGTCGTGCCAGCCGGACCAGTAGACGAACTCGGTGGAGACCACGAAGGCCACCGGCGAGATCCAGCGCACCCCCGGCACCCGGCCGACGGGCTGGTCCCGGGAGCTGACCCGGAAGACCGAGGCGGCCACCGCGGAGGACGCGTAGATGAGCAGGTACATGTCGCCCATCACGCTGACGATGTTCTGCCAACTGCCGAACGGCAGCAGGAAGACCACGATCACCGCCAGGTTCAGCGCCAGCGCCCGGTTCGGCACACCGAACCGCTCGTTGACCCGCATGAAGAACCGCGGCAGCAGGCCGTTCTTGGCGAGCGCGTAGGTGTGGCGGGCGTCGAGCGCCACCCCGACGTAGGCCGAGCCGCCGGGTGAGACCACGGCATCGGCGTAGAGCAGGCTGGAGAGCCACTGGAGGTTGAGCAGCAACGCCAGCTGACCGAACGGGGAGTCGAAGTTGACGCCCTGCCAGCCGTGGCCCAGCAGCCCTTCGGGAACCGCGTAGAGGAAGGCCAGTTGCAGACCGAGGTACATCAGCATCGACAGGCCGATGCCGCTGAGCACCGAGGTCGCCATGGTGCGGCGCGGGTTGCGGGCCTCGCCGGAGAAGTCCAGCGGGGCCTGGAAGCCGTTGACCGAGTAGACGATGCCGCCGGCGGACAGCGCGGTCAGGCAGGCGGCGTAGCCGTAGGGGGCGAAACCGCCGTGCGCGGTCAGCCGGTTCGAGGAGTCCAGCCCGGAGGCGAACAGCGCGATCACCGTGATGACCGGCACCACGACCTTGAAGACCGAGACGGCGTTGTTGACCCGGGAGAACAGCCGCACCCCGAACCAGTTGAGCGCGGTCAGCACCACGCTCAGCCCGAGCGCCAGTCCCAGCCCGGCGAAGGTCAGGGTGTGGCCGTTGTACAGACCCGGCAGGTAGTGCGCGGCGTACTGCATGATGGCGGTGATCTCGGCGGCGGTGCCGCCCACCGACAGCAGCACCGACCAGCCGACCATGGTGCCCACCAGCCGGCCGCTGGCGTACAGCGGCCAGCGCGCGGTGCCGCCGCCCTCCGGCCGGGAGGCGCCCAGCTCCACCATGACCAGGGCGACCAGCGCGCTCAGCAGTCCGGCGGCCACCCAGGACAGCAGTGAGGCCGGTCCCGCGGTCTGGGCCGCGTACATCGCGGCGAACAGCCAGCCGGAGCCGAGGATGTTGGAGAAGCCGATCGCGGTGAGGCCCCAGAAGCCCAGCCGGTGCTTGAGCCGGCGCTCCTCGTCGGCGGCCGACCGTTCCCGGCCGCCGCGCCCGGGCGGCACCGACCCGCCTGGCAGCTGATACTCCGACACCACGCCTCCCGACCCCGGCATCACGATCTTGCCCGGCCCACAGCCTGCCATGCCGCGGGCCGGGGAGGTGGCCGTTGTCGAAACCGGCCCGTGGGCCGGGGCGGGCGCCCGACTACTCGGCCTCATAGCGGATACAGCGGGCCAGGGCGTCGATGTCGTCCATGGCGCCCAGCAGACGGCCCGTGTCGGGAGAGGCGGTGAACACATAGGTTTCGAGGCCGAGTTCCTCGATGTACCACCCGTAGCGAAGGCCGGCCAGGATGCCGCCGTCGGACTCGGTGGAGTAGCGCAGGACCCGAATTCCCCTGCCCAGGTGCGGGGAGTGCAATTCCTCCACGATCGGGGACTCGACGGCATTCGGATCATCGGCGGCGGTCCCGTATCGCAGGGCGCTCTCGGGATCGTCGTCGGTCGCCTCGACGTCTCCCACGTACACCGGAATCGGGTTGTGGCGGGGACCGGGCAGATGGAGCAGCACCTCGAAGCCGGGGTAGACCGTGGGAAAGCGTTCGACGGCGAAGGCGAGAATTCCGGCGAGTTCGTCGAGCTCGTCGGGGCGGGCGGTGAGCGGGCTGCTGTTCCAGGCGGCTCGGGCGGCGACATCGGCCCAGGCGGCGATGTCGGGGAGTTCCTTCTCGAAGCCGGGAACCGGCCACTGTGCCGGAACGGCGAACCAGCGAGAGGCATCGTGGTCTTCGGTGCTCAGGTAGTGATCCGTCATCGTGAGCCCAGTTCGTGTGAGAGGCGGTGGCCGGCTGCCCTGTCCGGCAGTCCGAGCGACACGGCTGCCTGCTGCCGGACGATCCTGTCAGAACGCCGCCGGTCCCGTGGCCTCGGTTCCTGCTCCACCCACCGCCGCGGGTGGCGATCCCCCTGGAGCGGCGCGGTGTCCCCGCCTGGTGGTCCCTGGCCCGGAAAACGCCGAAAGGGGAATGGGCGAGACCATCGGAATCAAACCGAAGCAATATCTCCGAACGCCTTCGCGAGTAAAGGCGTTCCATCCCGTGCCAACTCCGTTCCATTTTTCCGCGGCAACTCCGTCTCCGCGGAACGCCGTTGCAGTGCAGAACTCGTGGATGCTATTTTCCCGACGCTCCACAAAGAGCAACGAACACGTGGTCCATACTGAGAGGAGTCACATGGGATACAGACGCAAGTTGGCCGGATTGTCGCTGTCGGTGGTACTGGCGGCGGCGATCGGCGTAGGGATCGCGGGAACGGCGAGCGCCAGCATCATCGACCCGGACCCGTACCAGCACATCACCGGGTTCGGGAACGGCCTGTGCCTGATGGCGGATTCCGACACGAACACGGTTCGGGATTACACCTGCGAGAACACCGAGACCGAGCAGTGGAGTCAGATTCCGGTCCAGGAGGCGGGGGCGACGTACTACATGTTCGCCAGCCGCTGGACCACCGGTTGCATGGCGGTGCCGGACGGCCATGGGATAAACGGCAGCCCGGTCGTCCTGAAGCCGTGCGACGTCAATGACGCCTCGGAATACTGGGACACGAACCTGCTGGGCAATTCCTCGGGTCACACCATTTACCATCTGCAGGCCCTGCTGGGTGCGCTCTGCCTTGACCGGCCGACCGAGAGCGATGCCCCGGGCGAGCAGATGCAGATGTGGAAGTGCCAGCCGCTTCCCGACAACTGGAACCCGTTCAGTGACGTCCACCCCGAGCAAATGGTGGAGATCGTGAGAAGCATCGACTGAGTGACGGCGCCCATACGCCGTGCCGCCGGAGTCCGCGTGGGAACTCATCGGCGGCGAAGCGTCAGTGGCGCCCGGCAACAGCGCGCGTCAGGGGCCCTGTACCGATTCCGGTACAGGGCCGGCGTCCGTTTCAGTCCCGGGCGGCCGGGACCAGGTGGCGGATGTCGTGGAACGCGGTGACGAGCCGGTCGATGTGCGCGTCGGTGTGGGTGGCCATGCAGCTGACCCGCAGGATGCCGCGGCCGGGGGCCACCGCAGGGGTGACGACCGGGTTGGTGTAGACCCCCCGTTCGGTCAGCGCCTTCCACGCCGCGATGGTGGCGAACTCCTCGCCGATGAGGACCGGAATGATCGGGGTGGCGCTGTCGCCGCAGTCGTAGCCGAGGACGCGCAGCGCGCTCCTGACCCGGATGGCGTGCCGTCGGGCCAGCGCCGGGCGGTCGGGCTCGGCTTCGAGGATGGTCAGGGCGGCCAGCGCGGCGGCGGTGTCGGCCGGTGGGAGCGCCGCGCTGAACAGCAGCGGCCGCGCGGTGTGCCGGAGGTAGTCCACGACCTCGCCGGATGCCGCGACGACACCGCCGACGGATGCCAGCGACTTGCTGAAGGTGCTCACCAGGAGGTCGATGTCCGCTGTGCGGCCGTGGTGCGCCGCGGTGCCCCGCCCGCCCGGGCCCACCACACCCAGTCCGTGCGCGTCGTCGAGCAGGACCCGGGCGCCGTGCCGGCGGGCGACGGCGTTGATCTCCGGCAGCCGCGCGATGTCCCCGCCCATCGAGTAGACGCCGTCGATCATCACCATGGCCGGGGTGTCCGCGTGCCGGCTCAGCACCCGGTCGAGGTCGTCCGGGTCGTTGTGGCGGAAGCGGGCCAGTCGCGCACCGGCCATCCGGACGCCGTCGATGACGGAGGCGTGGATCTCCTTGTCGCACACGGCGACGTGGTCCTCGTTCAGGAAGGTGGTGATCGCGCCGAGGTTGCTCTGGTACCCGGTGGCGAACACCAGCGCCCGCTCGGTGCCGAGGAACCGGGCGAGCCGGTCCTCGAGTTCGAGGTGCAGGGCCAGCGTGCCGTTCATCAGCCGGCTGCCGGTGCAGGAGGTGCCGTAGCGGCTGACGGCCTCAGCGGCGGCCTCGCGCACCCGCGGGTCGTGGGTCAGGCCGAGGTAGTTGTTCGCGCCGAACATCACGAGCGTCCGGCCGTCCATGACGACCTCCGTGCCCTCGCTCTCCTCCAGGGGGAGGAAGTAGGGGTACATGCCGCGCGCGCGGGCGTGGGCCGTGGTGTGGGTCAGCGGGTCGGCGGCGATGACGTCGAACAGGTCGTTCATGACGAGGAGTCCATTCCGGAGACGGCGGCGACCGCGCAGACCTCGCCGTCACGCAGCACCTGGCCGACGAAGGTACGCAGCAGCCCGTCCTCGACGGCCTGGGCGACGACCTCGATGTCCCCGCCGGGGGGTACCGGGCGGATGAAGCGGGCGGCGATCACGTGGGTGAGCGCGAAGTCCAGGACGGATCCGCCTTCGGCGCAGGCCAGCACGATGCCGGCCTGGCCGATGGCCTCGATCTGGAGGACGCCGGGAAACAGCGGCCGGCCGGGGAAGTGCCCGGCGAAGATCCGCTCCGCGCGGGCCAGGTCGTAGCGCGCGGCGATCACCGAGCGGCCGGTGTCGAGCAGGGTGACCCGGTCGAGGAAGAGGAACGGGTCGCGCTGTGGGAGGTGGGCCCGGATACCGGCGTCGGCCAGCAGGACCCGCGAGCCGCGGTCCGCCACGAGAGGGCCCTTCTCGGCCCTGCGGAACAGCCGCTCGACCTCTTCCGAGGGGGTCGGGATCACCGTCGGTCTCCTTCGTCGGGGAAGACGAAGCCCTCGCTCCGTCCGGTCAGGTACGCGGCCGGGACGAGCAGGGACATGCCCTCGTCCACCACGAGGACCTGTCCGGTCATCGCGTCGAGCAGGCCGCTGCTGAGCGCCACGCAGGCCTGGCCCACCCGGTGCGGGTCGAGAAAGACGTCGCCGAGCCGGTCGCGCACGGTGTCCACGATCGCGTCGCCGAACGTCGAGCGGGCACCGGGTGTGTCGACGTAGCCGGCCCTGACGACGTTGACCCGGGTGCCGTGCGGCTTGAGGCGCACGGCGAGGTAGCGGCACAGCGTCTCCAGCGCGGCCTTGGAGGCGCCGACCAGGTCGTAGCCCTCGTGGCAGACCTCGGGTCCGTCGCTGGACATCGCCAGGACGTAGCGGGGATACCCACCGAACACCTCGTGGCCGGCCTGCACCAGGTCGACGACCGGCCAGGTGGAGTAGCCGAGCGACAGATCGAGGCTGCGCTTCTTCAGGTCGCCGACACTCTCGACGATCTTGGCGAACGACACGTTGCTCACCACGGCGTGCAGGCTGTCGGCCCGCTCCTTGATCCGCCGCATCAGGGCGCGGGTGGCCTCCGGGTCGCTCGCGTCGGCCTCCACGACGACGGGCGGCTCCAGCCCGGCGGCCGTGAACTCCGCGGCGAGGTCGGCCTCTTCGACGCTGCCCCAGCGGTGGGTCACGAACACCGTGGCCCCGGTGCGGGAGTACTCCATCGCGATGGCCTTGCCCAGCCCCCGGGTCCCCCCGGTCACCAGGACGGTGTTCCCCTTGAGGTCACCGGTGATCATGCTCGCTCCGTCTCGTCGGCGCCCGTGGGGTAGTTCTCCACGATGCTGGTTCGGGTCTGATGGTCGGCGAACACGCGGGTGTGCATGGCCAGTTCCTCGATGACGGCCCGCTCGAACCGGGCCAGCCGCCGGGCGGCCAGATGCCCCCGGGTCAGGGCCATGGCCTCGGGAGGGGCCTGCGCCATCTCCCTGGCCAGCGCGTGGACCCGGTCGTGCACCGCGGCGCGCGGCACGACGGCGTGCGACAGCGGTACGTGCGCGTCCCGCAGCTCCCGGCCCTTGACCACCCGTCCGGTCAGCAGCATGTCGCGGGCGAGCGGCGCGCCCAGCATCTCCTCAAGCAGCACGGTGGAACCCATGCCGGGGGTGAAGCCGAGAGCGATGAAGTTGGCGCCGTAGAGCGACTCCTCGGCCAGGACGGCGACGTCGCACCACAGGCCGAGCATGAGGCCGCCGCCCAGCGCGTGCCCGGACATCGCGGCCAGGGTGGGGATCCCCAGGCTGAGCAGCAGCCGGGGGAAGCCGCCCATCAGGCGGGCGATCGCCTGCGGGGCGTCGTCGCCCATCAGGGTCTCGCGGGTCGCGCCGCTGCAGAAGTGCCGCTCGCCGCCTTCGAGTACCAGCGCCCTGATGCCCGGGTCGTCGCGGACCGCCTCCACCGCCTCGCGCAGCGCGGCGAGTTGGGCGTCGCCGATGTGCGGGGCCTCGTCGGTCACGAGGGTCAGCGTGGCGACGCCGTCACCGACGTGCCGCAGGGTCAGCGGCGGGTGGTCGTACGGCCGCCGGGTCATCGGGCCGCCTCCGCGAGACCGCCGGTGGCGGACACCGCTTCGCCGTTGAGGTAGCCGGCGCGCGTGGACGCCAGGAAGACCACCACGTCGGCGACCTCCTCCGGCCGGCCGGCCCGCCGCAGCGGGCTGGCGTCGGTCAGCCCGCGGATCAGCAGCGGGTCGATGTCCCGGGTCAGGTCGGTCTCGATGTAACCGGCCGTCACCAGGTTGGCGACCACGCCCTTGTGGCCGTACTCCTTGGCGATCGTGCGGGTCAGGCCGACCAGGCCGCCCTTGGCCGCCGCGTAGACCGCCTGCGAGGTCGCGCCGCGCTGGGAGATCGAGCCGATCGAGACGATCCGGCCGCCGTCGTCCTGCGTCAGGAACTCCTGGACGGCCCGGCGGCACATCAGGAAGGCGCCGGTGAGGTCGGTCGCGATCACCTCGTCGAAGTCCTCGGTGGGGGTCCGGACCAGCAGCGCGTCGCGGTTGATCCCGGCGTTGTTGACCACCACGTCCACCTGACCGAACCGGTCGGTGACGGTGTCGAACAGTTCCTCGACGTCACTCTCGCGGGAGACGTCCGCGGCGACCGCGAGGGTGTTTCCCTGGCCGGTGTACCGCTCGGCCTCGCGCACCACCTGATCGGTGGCCGGGGTCAGGGAGCGGGCGCAGAAGGCCACCTTCGCCCCCGCGGCGGCCGCCGCCAGGACGATGGCGCGGCCGATGCCGCGCGAACCTCCCGTCACCAGGACGACCTTGCCGTCCAGTTCCGCGTCGCGGTCGGGCGCCGGGCCGCCGCTCGCTCGTGTGCTGCCGCTCATGGGGTGTCGCTCTCCGTGCTGTCGTCGAGCCAGGGGGGCTCGCCCGCCGCCAGCCGCGCGATGCGCGTGCGGGTGGTCGACGTCTCGTAAAGGTCGGCGAACCGGCGCAGGGCGTCGGCGTCCGCGTCCGGTGTGCCCATCGCCGCGGCGATGGCCTTGACCTCCTGCTGCGCGGCGCCGTCCATCCGCAGCATGCGCCGCGCGTGCCGCGCGCAGGCCGCCTCCAGGTCGTCCGTCAGCTCGTCGACCAGACCGGCGCGCAACGCGGTGTCCGCGTCGATCGCCCCTCCGTCGAGAGCGAGCAGCCGGGCGCGGGCGGTGCCGGTCCGCTGGGCGATGTAGGGCAGTGCCACCGCGGGGATCAGGCCCACCAGGGCCTCGGGCAGTCCGAAGGTGGAGCGGGGTGTGGCGATCACCAGGTCGGCGACGGCGCACAGCCCGAGTCCGCCGCCGAGCGCCACCCCGTCCACCAGGGCGAAGACCGGGCAGGGCGCGTACTCGACGGCCCTGAGCATCGCCGCGTAGCTCAGCTGCGCGCTGCGGACGTCGTCACGGGAGTCGGCCAGCCGGTCCAGGTCGAGGCCTTCGCAGAACGCGCCGGGCGAGCCCTCGATCGTGATGTAGCGCGCCGTGGTGCGGGCGAGTTCGTCCGTCAGGCTCTCGGCCAGGCTCTGGGTGATGGCCGGGCGGCCGTCGCCGACGGGCAGGATGATCCGCAGTCGCTCGTCCACCGTCAGCTCCACCGGTAGGTGCGGTAGTAGTCCCTGACGTGGTCGAGCACCAGGCGTTCCCGGCCCGCGTAGGCCTCCTCGAACAGTCCGGGGACCAGGGTGAGGTCGGGCGTGAAGTCGGCCTCGCTCAGGCCGCGTTCGGTCTCCGCCACGATCCGCTCGTAGGTGGGGATCCCGACGGTCCTGCGCTCGGCGAGGTGGTCGGCGATGCGGTGCCGTCCGACCGTCTCGCGCGCCGCGGTGCCGAACCGCCCGCTGAGGAACTCCGCGCAGGCGCCGGAGCCGTAGGAGTACAGGCCGATCCGGGCGCCGGGGTCGACCCGGGGGGCGTGGTCCACCAGTGCGGCGAGCGTGGACCACAGGCTTCCGGAGTATGTGTTGCCCAACTCCCGGGTGTAGCGGAGTGAGGGCAGCACCATCCGCTCGAAGCTCTCGGCCCGCTCGTCGGGGTCCGCGTCGGGGTGGTTGTCCTCCACCAGGAGTCCGTGCGCCTGCCGCACCAACGGCACGATGGGGGTGTGGTAGATCATGTGGGTGAACTCATCGAACACCCGCTCCCCGGCCGCGGCACGGTAGTCCGCCCAGGCGAGTTCGAACAGGTCGAGATAGGCGGCCAGTGACAGCGCGGAGTGGATCGTCTCCAGCACCGGCGTCGGCCGCATGACGTCGTAGACCTCGCGGGCGGCGACCCCGCACTCGGGGTCCAGGGCCAGCACCCGCGGGTCGGCCGAGACGGCCATCGCGACGGATCCCGCGCCCTCGGCGGGCTCACCCGGATCGTGGAAGAGCCGCCGGGCCATGTCGGTGGTGACCACGAGGGCCCGCCGGGAGGGGTCGGCCTGCACCCAGGTCGCGGCCAGCCGCAGCGCCGCCGTTCCCGCGTAGCAGGCGTGCTTGACCTCGATGTGCCGGCAGCGGTGTGACAGGCTGAGGTACTTGTGGACGTAGGAGCTCAGCGGCTTCGCGTAGTCGACGCCCGACTCGGTGGCCACGATGAGCAGTCCGTACCGCTCCGGGTCGTCCGGATCGGTCAGCGGGCGGGCGGCGTTGACCGCGAGGGAGACCGGGTCCTCGAAGACCGGTGCCAGCGAACGGCGCAGCAGCTCCAGCCGCCGGGCCTCGCGCACGGCCGTGCCACGGACGGCCGCGAGCGCGAGCGCGTCGACGGTGAGCGTGCTGCCGTACAGGTTGATGTCGTCGATTCCGACTGCGGGTCGCATGGGTGTTTCCCCTTGGCTCATGAGGACATCCGCGGTACTTCGCGCACCGCGCCGGAGACGTAGACCGCGTCGCCGGTCACGAACGAGGCTCGCTCCGACGCCAGGAACAGGACCGTCTCGGCGATCTCCTCCGGCCGGCCGAACCGCCCGTACGGGCTGAGCGCGGCCATCCGCTCGCGGGCCGCGGGGTCGTAGCCGACGGTCATGTCCGTGTCGACGAAGCCGGGCACGACCGCGTTGCAGGCGATGCCCCGGCGGCCGTACTCCTTGGCCACGCTGCGGGTGAGTGCCAGCAGCGCCGACTTGGAGGCGGCGTAGCTCGCCGCGCCCGCCAGGCCGTCGGCGGTGAACGAGGCGACGTTGACGATCCGCCCGCCGCTGCCCCCCGCGAGCATCTCCTCCACCGCGCGGCGCGAGGTGAGGAAAGGCCCGCGCAG
Organism: uncultured Actinomycetota bacterium; assembly: GCA_963737305.1. Taxonomy (GTDB): domain Bacteria; phylum Actinomycetota; class Actinomycetes; order Streptomycetales; family Streptomycetaceae; genus Streptantibioticus_C. The sequence continues at coordinate 1,146,033 of CAVTRX010000001.1, forward strand.
GTTGGTGCGCAGGACGCGCTGCCAGTCCTCCAGGGCGGTCTGCACGAGAAGCGCGTCGTGGGTGATCCCCGCGTTGTTGACCAGGACGTCGATCCCGGGCAGCTTGTCCAGCGCGGCGTCGAACAACGCCTCGACCTGGTCCTCCTCGGTGAGGTCTGCGGGGACGAACCACGCCTGCCCGCCCGCGGCCCGCGCGGCGTCCGCCACCTGTGCGCCGACGGCCGCCGAGGCCGCCCTGCCGCAGAACACCACATGCCCGCCCTCGGCGGCGGCGCCGAGCACCACCGCCCGGCCGATGCCACGGGTACCGCCGGTGACGACGAACCCCTTGTCAGCGAACCGGCCCGCCATGGGCACCTCCCCCGTCGCCGGAGGAGGCGGCCAGATCCTCGAAGGCCGAACGCGGGACGCAAGGGACGGTGAGCGAGGCGAACTTCAGCGCGGCCCGGCCGGGGCCGATCCCCACGAAGCGCTCGGCGCCCAGTTCCACCAGGGTGCGCAGGCTCTCCTCGAACAGCACCGGTGCGACGATCTGCTCCACCAGGGACCGGCGCACCGAGCCGGCGTCCATCAGCGGGCGCGCGGTGACGTTGTCGATCACCGGCACGCGCGGGTCGGCGATCCGGACGCCGGCGACGGCCCGCGCGAACCGCGGGACCATCGGCGCGAGCAACTCGCTGTGGAACGGCGCCTCGACCTCCATGGCCGTACTGCCGCCGCCCGCCTCCCAGCAGGCGTCCACCGCGGCCTCCACCGCCGGAGCGGCGCCCGACAAAACGATCCGCCCCGGGGCGTTGAAGCACGCCACGCCCACCGTGCCCGTCCCGGCTCCCCGCTCGCACGCCTGGAGCACTTCGGCCGTCTCCAGACCGGCGACGGCCGCCATGGACCCGCGCCCGGCCGGCACGGTCTCGCGCATCAGGCGACCGCGCTCGGCCACCAGCAGCAGGGCGTCCTCGAAGGTCAGCGATCCGGCGAGCACCAGGGCGGTGTACTGCCCGAGGCTGTGGCCGGCCAGCGCGACGGGTTCGACGCCGCTGGCCCGCAGGTGCTCCCCCTGCGCGACGCCCACCGCCAGCAGCGCCGGCTGCGCCACGTCGGTGCGGCGAAGCGTCGCGGTGGGTCCCTCGGCCATCCACCGCGACAGCGGCAGGTCCAGGACCCGGTCGGCGACCGCGAGGATCTCGCGGCAGTCCGGGCAACATCCGACCGGCCCGGTCATCCCTGACCGCTCGCTGCCCTGGCCGGCGAGCAGCAGTGCCGTCGGCGCGGCACTCATCGCGGCCGTCCCACGACCAGGCAGGAGTTGATCCCGCCGAAGCCGAACGAGTTGGAGATCGCGATGTCGATGTCGGCTTCCCTGGCCTCGTTCGGCACGAAGTCCAGGCCCAGTTCCGGGTCCTCGACCTCCTGGTTGATCGTGGGGTGCAGCACGCCGTGGGTCATCTGCAACGTGGTGGCCACCAGCTCGATCACCCCCGCGGAGGTGAGGGAGTGGCCGATCATCGACTTCGTGGCGTTCATCGGGGTGGTGAGGGCCCGCTCGCCCAGCACCGACTTGACCGCGGCGACCTCGGTGGCGTCACCGAGCGGCGTCGAGGTGGCGTGCGCGTTGACGTAGTCGACCCGCTCGACGCCGACCCGCGCGTCGGCCAGCGCCAACCGCATGGCACGCTCCTGGCCCTCCTGGTGGGGGCGGGTCTGCCGGGAGGCGTCCGAGGCGGCGGCGCCGCCCAGCACCTCGGCGTGGATCGTGGCGCCCCGGCGCCGCGCGCTCGCCAGCGACTCGATCACCACGGCGGCGGCGCCCTCGCTGGGCACGAAGCCCTCCCGGCGGGCGTCGAACGGACGGCTCGCGCGGGTGGGGTCGTCGTTGAACGACAGGAAGGTCAGCGCCTCGATCATCACCCACGAGTGGACGACCATCGGGTCCATGGAGATGGAACCGCCGGTGACCACCACGGTGTCGGCACGCCCGGCGCGGATCATGTCCATTCCGCTGAGGACGGCGAGGTTGCCGCTCGCGCAGGCGCCCGCCACCATGAAGCTCGGTCCGCGCAGGCCCAGCAGTTCGCCGACCACGCCGACCACGTCGGTGTCCAGGCAGACCATGCCGAACAGCGGGTCGATGAAGTCCGGTTCCTCCGCGAAGGTGCGGCTGTTCGCCACGACGTTCGGGGTGTTGAGGTTCTGCCCGGCCAGTACGTGGCCGGTGCGCTCGGCACCCGAGGTGAAGGTGTCGAGGCCGGCGTCGACGTAGGCCTGGAGGGCGGCCGCGGCGGTGAGCCGGCCCGAGGGCGGTGTCACCCGCAGCAGGCGCCTGGCGCTGCGGGTCAGCTCCGCGGGGTAGTCGGCGCCCACCCTCAGCAGGTGGTCGTCCAGGTCGAAGCCGCTCATGTCGCCGGCGACCCGGCACTCCACGCGGCCGTCCATGTTCTTCCAGTTCGTGATGCCGGATCGTCCTTCGACGAGTCCGGACCACAACTGCGGGACGCTGTCGGCCAGTGCCGTCACCGCGCCCATTCCCGTTATCACGACCCGCTGTTCTGGCGGCCGGTCCATCACGTTCTCGTTCACGGTCGTCTCGTGCTTCGTGGCGGGCCGGTCAGGCGGCGGCGTGGTTCTGGAAGATGTCCGCCAGTTCCTTGATGTTCCCGGCGCGCGAGAGCTCGGTGCGCGGCACCTTGATGCGCAGTTCCTTCATCGAGCGGGAGACGACCTCGACGATCTCCAGGGAGTCGGCGCCGAAGTCGTTCTTCATGTTGGCGGTCTCGGGGATCTCCTTGCCGTCGGCGTCCTCAAGCACCTTGGCCATGTTCTTCTTGATGACCGAGAGGATCTCGTCGCGGCTGACGTTCTCAACAGACATGGTCGTGCACCTTTCCCAGAAGGGGTTGGGGGTCGGGAGGGTCCGGCGGGCTTGCCGGACCGGGGGTGTGACGCCGGTCAGCGGGCGCTGTGCCCGGCCTCGAACGAGGTCGGATCGGCGCTGACGCCGAGCTGCGTCATCAGGGTCGTGGTGTCGAAGTAGATGCGCTCGCAGACGATGCGCTCGCCCTCCTCGCCGTCGAAGAGGAAGAAGGCGACCATCGGGCAGTGGAACGCCCGGCCGGTCGGCGCGATGCCGTAGAGCTCTCCCAGGTGGGTGCCCAGCAGGTCGAACTCGACGATCACCGCGGTGTCGCAGTGGTACAGCCGCACGTTGTCGTGCCGCTGGTCGGGGAAGGCCGCCCGGCTGGACCGGTAGTAGGCCATGACCTCCTCGGGGCCGTCGAAGACCTGCCCGGTGGGGATCACCTCGTAGCGGGGATGGTCGAAGGTGGTGAGCGTGGTGTCGAAGTCCTGGGCGGCTTCGGACTCGAAGTGCCGGACGACCAGGGCTTCCCTGGTCCGCTGGACAGCGGTGCGGTCGTGGGTCATGCGGTCGGGTGCTCCAGGGCTTCGAGGGGGCGGCGCTCGGCGAGCCGCAGTTCGGCGAGCGGGTCGTGGGCGGGCAGCAGCACGGTGGGTTCGCCGCGGGCGAAGGCGCTGATCGCGTCGAGGGTGGCCAGCGAGGCGGCCACGTCGGCGCTGGCGCCGTCGACGACACGGGAGCGCAGCGACTCCTGGTCGTAGGTGGCGTCCCCGGCGAGGAAGTAGGTGGTCCCCGGGGCCCGCACGACCAGGGACAGGTGCCCCTTCATGTGGCCGGGGGTCTCCACCGCGAAGACCCGGCCGTCCCGGGTGAGGGGATGGGTACGGACGAAGGGGCCGTCGGCCGGGCCGGTGAAGCCGATCTTCTCCGGGTCGAACCAGCCGGGCCAGTGCTTGGGCAGTGCGCCGTCCAGCGTTCCGCGCAGTCCCCTGGAGGCCCGCCAGTTCTCCTCGCCGACCACTATCCGGGTCCGCTCGAAGTGGTGCAGGCCGTCGGCGTGGTCGTGGTGCAGGTGGGACAGGACCACGGCGTCGATGTCGCGGGCGGGATCGATCCCGTGGCTGCGCAGCCGGGGGCCGATCTCGTCCTGCGGCTCGACCCGGATGTCGACGGCCAGCCGGAAGAACGGATGCCACCAGGGCAGGAAGCCCTTGGTCGCGGTGCGGGCCGTCTCCCCGCTGTCGAAGAGGACCAGCCCTTCTGGGTGCTCGATCAGATAGGTGTGGATCGGCAGCGGTTCTGTCCACTCCCGGTCCGTCAGCATCGCGAGCCGTCGCCGCCACACCGGGTGGTCCATCCGGCCGGCCCGGTGGGACGGACGGATGCGGATGCTGCCGGTCCGCAGCGCTCTGACGGTGATCACACGTGCCTCGATAGACTTTTTGATACGGGGGAATACTCAGTACAGGTGCGTATTGAATACAGCGCAGTATCCAGTTGAGAGAGGGACATGTCAACGTCGGAGCAACGCCCTGCCCGCGTCCGCCGCCAGCCACGGGCCGCGACCCGCGCCGCGGTGATGAGCGCGGCCATCAAGACCTTCGGGGACAACGGCTTCGCACAGAGCTCGCTGGAACAGGTGGCCGCCGCGGCCGGGCTCTCCCGGGGGGCGGTGTACTCGAACTTCGCCGGCAAGGACGAACTGTTCCTGGCGCTGTTCCGGGAGACCGTGGATCGGCGGCTACGGGAACTGGGCACCACGGCGCTACAGCAGGGCACCGCCCGCGAGGCGGGCCGGGCGATGTCCGCGACCTTCGAGGAGGCCCCCGAACTGCACCTGCTCCTCATGGAGTTCTGGATGCGCGCCGCCCGCGACCCGGGGGTGCGGGAGCACTTCCTGATCCACCGCATGGAGATCCGCGACGCGGTGGTCGACCTGCTGGAGGCACGGGAGGCGGACTGGGGCAGCACCCTGCCGATGCCGGCCCACGACCTGGCCATCGGGGTGGTGGCCCTGTTCAACGGCTACGGGCTGGAACACCTGGTCGACCCGGAGAGCGCCTCACCCGAACTCTTCGGCCGGCTGCTCGCGGCGCTCCTCCAGGCACCGGTCGGCTAGGAGGCGCCCCTACGGGCTCCCCGACGGCCGGACATCGGCGGCGACTGTCCGGCGGACCGCTGTCCGGCCGCGGGGTGACCCGGCATCATGAGGGCTCGGCATCCGCCGAACCAGCCGATCCGTGAGGGGTACCGATGAGGCGCGACCGCACCACGACGAGGGCGGCCATCACCGCCACCGCGACCGCCGCGCTGGCCCTCACCGTCGGCGGCGCCACCGCCGGCACCGCGGTGGCCGACGAGGCGTCCGGCGGTTCCAACACCTGCGCCTACACCACCGCGCGGCCCACGATCCGACTCGGGGACACCGGCCCCGCGGTGGAGCAGGCCCAGTGCTACCTGCTGAACATCCTGATCATCGACGACATCATCGAGGTCAACGGCGACTTCGACGCGAAGACCGAGTTGCGCGTCGGCCAGTTCCAGAACTGCGCCGGGCTGCCCTCGGACGGCGTCGTGGACCCGGCCACCTGGTCCGTCCTCGAGCAGTACATGGACATCGGCCGCACCTGCTGAGCGATACGGCCGCCGAGAGTGGCCCGGTGACTCACCGGTAGGGGTGACGATTGGGTCGTTCGAGGCGAAGTCCGGCAGCCCGCACCCCAGTGCCGCACGGGCCTCTTGAGCGCCCCTCGCACCGACGGCATCCTGGGACACGCCGCGTCCGCGGCCGGGGCGGATCCGTCCGCGCCGGCACCACGCTCCACCTCCCGGCCCCTCGTGGGGCGTTCGCCGCGACCGATGTCGAGGACGGCACCCGCTGGAGGCCGCACGAGCACGCCCGCGGCACGGATGCGCGGATCGTGCGGCTCCCAGCCGACGGACTCGATCGGTCACCGAAAGGACAACGATGACTTCATCCCCCCGCCCCTTCAACCGCCGCGCCGTGCTCCGCGGGACGCTGGCCGCCGGTGTCGGCGTCGTGCTGGGCCCGACCCTGCTGGCCGGCTCGGCGCACGCCTACTCGTGGTCGCGGACCCTCCAGCAGGGTGCGACCGGCGCCGACGTCACCGAGCTCCAGATCAGAGTCGCCGGCTGGGCCGCGGACAGCGCCAGCCAGTCGCGGGTGAGCATCGACGGGGACTTCGGGCCGGGCACCGCCGCCGCGGTCCGCCGTTTCCAGGCCGCCTACGGCCTGCCGGCCGACGGCGTCGCCGGGCCCTCCACCCAGTCGCAGCTCAACGCGCTGGAGCAGTCGGACGGTTCGACCACGCACTTCGACTTCAGCGAGTTCACCGACCGGGTGAGCGGCACCTTCGCCGGCGGCAAGGTGAGCACCGCCGCGGCCAAGGAGAACGCCCGCCGGCTGATGTACAAGCTGGAGGCGCTGCGCAAGAAGCTGGGCAACGTCCCGATCACCGTCAACTCCGGCTTCCGCAGCATCCAGCACAACGCCGACGTCGGCGGTGCCAGCGACAGCATGCACCTGTACGGCACCGCGGCCGACCTCGACGTCCCCGGCGTCACCAACAAGACCGTCTACCAGAAGTCGGAGACCTGCGGGTTCTCCGGCCTGGAGACCTACAACGAGGACCACCAGCACGTGGACAGCAGGGCCGACCTGGGCCGGGCGTGGTGGTGGCAGGACGGCACCGTCTGATCCGCCGCACCGCCTGAACACCCGCCCGCGACCGGGGGACCACCATGTGGTCCCCCGGCTCCGGCCACTCCACCCGTGATCAGGGCCGGGGCCTGCGCGAAGCGTTCGGGGCCGACCGGGGCCGTCAGCCGACCGTCGTCGACGCGGACAGGTACCGCCGGATCGCGTCCGCGTCGAGGGTGACCCCGGGGTCGTACTCCGGCGCGTCGTCCAGTTGCTCCAGGTCGTTGAGGCCGGAGTGCCGGTAGATGCGGTTGATCGCCGAGATGAGGCGGACCGGGCGTCGCGGGTCGGCGTTGAAGTGCTGGTGGATGGTGTTCGGCGGGATGTAGATGACGTCGCCCGCCTCCCACTCGAACCGCTGGATCTCCGGCCGCGGCTTCCAGTGGTAGGTGTCGGTGATCTCGACGTCGCAGTCCTGGTGCTGGTCGTACCCGCGCCCCTCCAGGACGTACAGGCACTCCTCGGCGAGGTGGCGGTGCCGGCCCGAGCGGCTGCCCGCCGGGATGATCTGCATGTAGGCGTCGACCGTCTCCATGCGGGTGTTCATGTCCTCGTTGATCAGGTGCTTGAGGATGCCCTGCCGGGACATCTCCCACGGCATCTCGTGCGGACGGACGATCTTCTTGCGCCCGGCGTTGCGCACCGGGGCGTCCGTGGCCTCCTGCAACAGCCGCCCGTACAGCGGCTGGTTGTCCTCGCCCGAGATCCAGGCACTCGTCTCGCCCCAAGCCACGGTCAGTACCCGCCTTCCGGGTGGTTGAAGTCCTCTTCGCCCTCGCGGGCCTCGAAGCCGACCCCTCCGGGTGCCGGCTCGATCTGCCGCGGTTCGACCTGCTTTTGGAAGAGCATGTTCATGAACAGGTACATCGGCTTGGTCTTGATGACGAGCGCGCGGGCCGGCTTGTCCGGGTCGGCGTTGAAGTGCTGGTGGACACAGTTGTTGTGCACGATCGCGACGTCGCCGGCCTCCCAGTCGTAGCGGACGCCGTCGTGGATCTCGTAGCCACGGCCGTCGAGGATGTAGAAGGCCGCCTCGTTGACGTGTCCGTGCTTTTGGGACTTGCCGCCGGGACCGTACTCCTCAAGGTGCAGGTGGAAGGTCTGCGTGATGCCGTCCTTGGGCTCCACGTAGTGCCTGCTGTAGGCCTGCGGGCCGTCGACGAACTTGATCTCGCTGGCCTTGCGGACCCGCGGCATCGAGCGGAGCCGCTCCAGTTCCGCGGACAGACCGTAGTCGCCCTCGATACTCCGGACGAAGATCCTGTTCTTCTGGCTGTGGTACAGGCCCGCCAGGGCCGCGTCGTCCGCCGCCGCGGTGGGCTCCTCGGCCGGGACTTCGTCGGATTCGCGCATCACGTCTCCTCGGTACGGGACACCCATCCCTTAGGGCAGATTGATAATACCATTGCACCAAAATCGCGCTCCGGGAGCAACGGTGCCGGCGTACCGGTCAGCGGTGTCGACGGGGGCCGCCGCGCCGAGTCGTCTTCCGCAACGCACGGCGGCCCGCGTCAGTCAGCACCACCTGGCGGTGTCCCGGTCAGGAGGAGTCACGAGGCGCAGGCGGCGATCCGCCCGGCCTTCGCCGTCACGACGGCGCCACGTCCGTCGTCATGGCGCGGAACTGGGCCCGCCACGGCTGCGGATCGAACGACCCCAGGACGTGATCCCGGTCCTGGTCGAGGCCGCGCCGCACCCGCGGATCGCCATCTGCCGTGCGGTCCATCAGCTCCAGCAACTCCCGCGCCGCGTCCGCCATGCCCGGTCCCCTGACGATGACGCAACTGCTGCGCGGACCGTAGAAGTCCTCGAAGCAGGTGTAGGGGGTGACCGCGCACGGCACACCGGCGACGGCGGCCAGCGCCGGGCCGAGGCCGACGCTTTCCACGTCGGGGGTGTTGGGGGTGAACAGCACGGCCCCCGAGCCGGCCCGGCACAGCCGCAACAGGTCCACCTCGTCCAGCCGCCACCGTCCGTCCGGGCCCGGGTGGCTGGCCAGCGGGACGCCGTCGAGGAAAACGATGTCATCCATGACGTCGAGCTCCCGCGCGAGGGCGACCACCTCACGCGCGTACGGCGGGTCCTCGTCCATGCTGCCGAAGACCAGCAGGTACGGCACCGGCGTCCCGCGGCTCTGGCAGAGCCTCTTGACCTCGGCCAGCAGCGCGACGGAAATCTCCACGCCCTTGACCCGGAACATCCGCACCGTCACGAGCAGGGGAGGGCGCGCCGGGTCGAGTCCGCGCTGCGCGAGGAACTCCGTGTGGCGGTCCTGGAGCCCTTCGCCGTCCACCGTCGGCAGCACGTTGGGGAGGATGACCGGGGTGAGCCGCGTCGGATAGCCGCCGGCCTCCTTGGCGAGCGCCGGGGAGACGACGGCCCACCGGTGGCAGGGATGGGAGCCGGGCAGCAGCGTGAACCCGTTCGGCGCCTCGGGGTAGACGCGCACCCCGTCCTCGAAGATCGCGCAGCTGCCGAACAGGTCGTGGTCCCAGAACAGGACGCCGCCGGCCCGGCCGTCGGACCAGCGCTTCGCCGCCGCCCGGTGCAGGCCGACGGTCACCGGAACCGCGTCCGAGAGCGTCATGTTGACCGCGCACACCCAGTCGATGTCGTTCTCCTCGAACCACCGCGAGAAGTACTCCTCGTACGGGACGGCCAACTCCTCCACCGCGTGCCGCAACCGCTCCCGCTCCGCCTCGTCCAGGGAGTCGGCGCGGGCGACGCCGGCCCGGATGTCGGTGAGCCGGCGCATGAGGTCCGCGGCGTCCAGGTCCACCGGCACGACGTCGCTGACCGCCATCCACTCCGGGTAGCCGCTGTCCGGCCGCCCCGCGGGGAAGAAGTGTTCCTTGTCGGGCCGCCACGAGTAGCCCAGATCCGCGGCGACGGGTAACTCCAGTTGTCCCGAGCCGAGTTCCGCGTCGATCACGTTCCGGAAGATGGTGAGCAGTCCGCTCACCGGAAGTCCGTCGCCTGACACCAGAGCCAGCTTCATCCAACCCTCTTTCCACGAACGGGCGCCGGTACGTCGCCGCACCGGACGGACCGAAACCTGAGAACGGCGCACACATACCGAAGAGAGCGAGCAAACCCCCGGGGGCGATCTGAGGTCACGATCCCGGGGACGGCACGGAAGCACTCCTTCCCATTGATCGGCGCACCCATGCCCGCGTTCGGCCCCTTTACCCGGAGCAAACGAACACATTGCATTGCGGCGGAAATCCCTTCCGCCCGGGCCGGCGCATTATTCAACGTACACAGAGCTGTTCCGGAGAGTCCGCCGTCAACTCTCCTACAGTTGTAGGGGCTTCAAAACACAATTGCCTTCGACGGGACCCGGCCGGCGTCGCCGGCCGGCAGCGCGGCGACCGACCGCCCGGGATGGCTCGTTCACATCGGACAAGACACGCCCGAACCGCGGGCGCGACCGCCCGACGGGCCTCCACAGCACCGGATGCGGTCCAATGGTTTGTCGGTCATCCCGGCGATCGGAGGCCGACGGCAGGACCCACGCGGTCACACGCGCCCCACGGGTGTCAGTGGCTGATCGGCCGCGGCCGGAATCCGGATCCGGGGTCCGCTGCGGCCGACGGCGCCTCCTCGCCCCCGTCGCGGCGCCGCGAGGGCGGCCTCCCGGGGCACCAAGCGTCACCGACGCCTCGAACGGCTCGCCCGTTCCCCGATCGGGGGACCCGGGAACGACCGGCCGCAGCGGCCGCAAGAGCGATCGTCCCGCCGACCGACTCCGACGTGCTTCCCGTTCGGCCCGTACAGCTTGCCCTTTCGCTTGCCCTAACAGGCCTTCAGCTACTAACGACTTGTAAGGACCCTTGGGGAAGCAACGACGGTGGCAAGGGAGGCCGCCAGCGACAGGCACCACGCACCACACGCTCAGGATCCGGACAACCGGCGCGGACCGCGGCCCGGATCACCACAACGAGCGCGGTGACACCAACAGCGACCAGGCATGATGGCGGCCGGCCCAGCGAGCCGGCGAGTCCATCAGCGATCAGCGTGCACAAACGCGGGCCAGAACCGTCGGACCACCACGGGTTCAAAGGCCCCGGAGGAGAGACCACACCAGTCTGCGGAACAGCGGTCAGTCGAAAAGACCTTCGCCGGCAATCTCTTATTGCCCGCCACAGGCAGCGACGACCGCGACAGACCTCGCCGACCAGCGATGACCCATCGCGTCCGGCCCCCGCAGAACTTCGGCCAGGCCCCTCGAACCTGCATGACCAATACCGGATCGTCCACGCACCACGGTCCGGCGATTTGGCGCTACCCGCGCCCCGTCGGCATGCGCCGACGCAGGCAACGGCATTCAGGGGTCATGTGTTGCGAATCACTTTCGCGCGCATTTCGGCTGCAAAATCCGACACATATGCGAAGTAGCTCGTTTCCGGCTGCCATCGGTCGATGACAGGTCTTTGGCGAGCAATGAGAAAGGTGGCAGGTAATGACTCATGACAAATTCACGCCCTACAACCGTGCGACGATCAAGCGCGCTCCCCAATGGGGTCGTATGTCCGAGGAGCTGCGCGAGGCGGTCGACGTGGTGTCCCAGGTCCTGCCCTTCCGCACCAACCAGTACGTCCTGGACGAACTCATCGACTGGGACAACGTCCCCGACGATCCGATCTACCGACTCAATTTTCCGCTCCAGTCGATGCTGGCGGACGATGAGTACATCGCGCTCCGCAAGGTCATGGCCACGAAGGACAAGGCCGAGATCGCGCAGATGGTGGAGTCGGTGCGAGAGCGGATGAACCCGCATCCGGCCGGCCAGATGACCCACAACGTCCCGGAGTTGGACGGCACGCCGGTGCCGGGTATCCAGCACAAGTACTCCCAGACGGTGCTCTTCTTCCCGAGCGCCGGACAGACCTGCCACGCCTACTGCACCTTCTGCTTCCGCTGGCCGCAGTTCGTCGGCGGCGACGAGCTGCAGTTCGCGGCGAGGGACGCGGAGGGGCTGGTCGCGTATCTCGAACGCCATCCGGAGGTCACCGACGTCCTGATCACCGGCGGCGACCCCATGATCATGCGGACCCAGACGCTCGCCCGCTACCTCGAACCCCTGCTGTCCCCGAAGCTCGCCCACATCCAGAACATCCGGATCGGCACCAAGGCGGTGTCCTACTGGCCTCAGCGATTCGTCTCGGACCGGGACGCCGACGACCTCATGCGCCTGTTCGAGCGGGTGGTGGCGAGCGGGAAGCACCTCGCGGTCATGGGCCACTACAACCACCCCGCCGAGCTGCGTCCGGAGATCGCGCAGACCGCGGTGCGGCGGATCATCGCGGCGGGCGCGACGGTGCGGATGCAGTCCCCCGTCCTGCAGCACATCAACGACGACCCGCGCGCCTGGAGCGAACTGTGGAAGCTGGGCGTGAAGTTGGGCGCCATCCCGTACTACATGTTCGTCGAGCGTGACACCGGCGCCCGCTCCTACTTCGAACTTCCGCTGGTCAGAGCGTACGAGATCTTCCGGGAGGCGTACCAGTCGGTCTCCGGACTGGCCAGGACGGTCCGCGGTCCCTCCATGAGTGCCTTCCCGGGCAAGGTCCTGGTCGACGGTGTCCCGACGATCCGCGGCGAGAAGGTCTTCGCCCTGCAACTCCTCCAGGGCCGCGACTCGCAGTGGACGCGCCTGCCGTTCTACGCCAAGTACGACCCGACCGCCACGTGGTTCGACCAACTCGTTCCGGCATTCGGAGAACAGCGCTTCTTCTTCCAGGACCAGTTGCCGGCCTCGGAGCCGGAGCAGATCCTTCCCGAGCCTCGTGAAGCGGCGGTGGTGTAGTCCGATGAACCAGGAGACGACTCCGACGTACGAAGTCCTGGCACTGCGTTACGGCACGCAGACCGACCGGCTGGAGCGCGAGAACTTCCTGTTCGAAGACGGGCACTTCGACCCGGAGGCGGAGACGCCGTTCGACTTCTACATGTGGGTGATCCGCAACGACCGCGACGTCGTGGTGGTCGACACCGGCTTCTCCCACGACGCGGCCGCGCGACGCGGCCGCACGATGGTCTGCTCGCCGCGGGACGGGCTGGCCGAACTCGGGATCTCCCCGGGCGGCATATCCGACGTCGTGATCACCCACATGCACTACGACCACGTCGGAAACCTGGATCTGTTCCCCTCCGCGCGGCTTCACATACAGGAGGAGGAGCTCAGGTTCTGCACCGGTCGCTCCATGCGGCACGGCGCGACCAGCAAGCCGTTCGAGTCGGCCAACGTGATGACGATGATCCAGCGGCTCTTCGACGGTCACCTGGTGCTGCACCAGGGCCCTGCCGAGATCGTGCCCGGGGTGACGATCCATCCGGTCGGCGGCCACACCCCCGGACTCCAGGTGGTCCGCGTCCACACCAAGCGCGGGTGGATCGTCCTGGCCAGCGACGCCTCCCACCTGTGGGCGAACATCCGGCGCCGCAGCCCCTTCCCGATCCTCGACAACCTCACCTCGATGGTGGAGGCGTACGACGTCATCGAGACGCTCGCCGACGGGGAGGACCACATCATCCCGGGGCACGATCCGCAGGTCGCGCTGCGCTTCCCGCGGTCGGTCGAGTCCGAGCGGTGGGTCAGTCTCCACGAGTCGCCGATCGTCGGCTCCCCCGTCACCGCGATCTCGAACGGAGCGGCAGGATGAACACGATCCACGTCACGATCGTCGGGATGGGACCACGCGGGCTGAGCATCCTTCAGCGGGTGTCCGAACTGACCGACGAACTCCCCGCCGGGGCCGAGATGGAGATCCATCTCGTCGATCCCGGCGACAGCGGCCAGGGCACCCACTCCTCCCGCCAGCCCTCGCATCTGCTGACCAACACCGTCGCCAACCAGCTGTCGATGTACCCCCACGGCAGGGGGCCTTCGTTCACCGAGTGGGCGCACATGGCCGGGTACCGCACCTTCGCCGGCGCCCATCTGCGCACCGGCGACGGCGTCGGCGAGGTCATCGGTGAGCACGACTACCTGCCGCGCAACATGCTGGGCGAGTACCTCAGCTGGGTGTTCGACCGGACGGTCCGCTCCCTTCCGCCGCACGTCCGCGTCGTCCACCACCGCGACCGGGCCCACGACATCGAGATGGTCGACTCGACGCGGTTCGCCGTACGCCTTCGGGACGGCTTCGAGATCCACAGCGACTACGTCTTCCTGGCCACCGGCCACTGCGAGCGGACGCCGACCGACGAGGACCGCACGTTCGAGAAGTTCGTGCGGGACAACACCCCGCGCAACCACAACCTCGCGTACTGCTCCAATCCCTATCCGGTGGACAAGATCCAGCGGGTCTCCCCGGGTGCCACCGTGGCCGTCCAGGGCCTCGGGCTGACCGCGCACGACGTCATCGCCGCGCTCACCGTCGGCCGCGGCGGGCACTTCGAGGGATCCGGTGAGAACCTGCGGTACGTCCCGTCCGGCCGGGAGCCCAACATCCTGCTGTTCTCCCGGCAGTGCCTGCCGTTCAGCGCGCGGGGGGTGAACCAAAAGGGCGTCACCGGACAGCACAAGGCGCGGTTCTTCACCAGGGAAGCCGTCGAGCGCCTCAAGAACCAGGCCGAGCGGACGCGCGGAAGCCGGCAGCTCGATTTCGAGGAGGAAGTGCTGCCGCTCCTGCTCGTCGAGATGGGATACGCGTATCGTTCGGCGAAAGAACAGCGGAACATTCCTCCGGAGGAGTACGTCTTCGGGCCGGCGGACAAGGCGGCCATCGACGCCATTCTCGATCCGCTGCGGGACCGGAGTTTCGCGAACTTCAGCGAGTTCAGGAAATACTTCGTCGAATACGTCTCGGCCGATCTCGACCAGGCCGCGATGGGGAACCTGACGAGTCCCGTGAAGGCGGCCACCGACGTCATCCGCGACACTCGGGCAAGCCTGCGGGACGCGGTCGAGTTCGGCGCGCTGACTCCTGAGTCGCACCGGAAGTTCAATGCGAAGTTCGTCCCGCTGATGAACCGGATATCGTTCGGTCCGCCGCGGCGACGCAGCGTCGAACTCCTGGCCCTGCTCGACTCCGGGGTCGTCGACCTGGCCGGCGGGCCCGGCTGCCGCGTCGAGCCCGACCACCGCGCGGCCCGATTCGCGATCAGGAGCGACTTCGCCGACGGCCAGGAGACCCGCCACATCGACGCGCTGGTCATCGCCCGCCTCGACCTGTTCCACCCCGAGGCCGACAACTCGCCGTTGGTCGGAAACCTCCTGGCCCGGGGCCTCATCCGCCCCTACGCGAACGGGGCCTTCCAGCCGGGCGGCCTCGACACCGGCCGCGACCTGCGTCCCATCACGGCGGCGGGGACCACGCTGCCGAACGTCTGGGCGGTCGGGTACCTGGTCGAGGGGCCGCAGTACTACACCTACGCCCTGCCGCGGCATCAGATGGGCTCACGGTTCACCGATGACGCGGACGCCTGCGTACGCGACATGTTCACGCAGATCCAGCAGAAATCGGGAGACGAAGGAGATGACCATGTCGATCCAAAGCGGCAGCCAGCTTCCGTATCCTGAATTCCGCGCCCGGCACGCGGCGAAGAAGGCGTCGCCCGTGATGTGGCAGTGGAAGTGGCTGGCCGGGGAACTCGAAGCGGCCGAACACTCCGAACGCGGCACCATCGCGCTGTCGAGACCCGGCGGCACCGACGAAATCGTCCCCGGCACCGCGGTGGCCTTCCAGATCGTCAGGCCGGGGGACCGCACCACACCGCACACGCACGCCTGGTGGCATCTGTATGTCGTGCGTTCGGGAACGGGCACGGTGGTGTTCGAGGAATCGGACGAGGCGGCCGATCTGACCACCGGCGACATCATGCTCATCCCGGCATGGTCGACGCATTACTTCGAGAACCTGGGAACGCGGGAGGACCTGGTTCTGCTCAATGTGACGAATCTGCCGCAGCAGGCGGATCTTTACAACTTCCTCGTCAGGGAGAAGGAGGTCACTGCCGATGAGGTCGCCTGAGCTGAGCCGGCATGCGCACGGATATCGTTCCCGCACATGACATCAACACAAGGAGCCACCTTATCCGCCGAACCGGTTCGGGATGTTTCGTACCGATGGGTCGTGCTGGGCGTCGCCCTGAGCGCCCTGACGACCGGCTCTGTGGTGTATTCCGGCGTCAGTGTCCTCATTCCGTTCTGGAAGTCGGCGTACCACCTCTCCCCCGCCTCGGCCGCGCTCGGCGCCTCGGCCATCCAGGCCGGCCCGATCGCCTCGATGCTCATCCTCGGCTGGGCGATCGACCGGTACGGGGAGCGCAAGGTCGTCTCGTCGACGATGGTCGCGATGGGTCTCACGTCGTTCGGTGCCGCCGCGCTCGACCCCAGCTACCCGATGCTGCTGTTGTTCGTGACGGTCATGGGGGCGTTCTACGGGTCGATCCTGCCGGGCGGGCAGCGCGCCATCGTGCGGTGGTTCCCGCCGAACCTCCGCGGCATGGCGACCGGGGTACGGCAGGCGGGGCTGCCGCTCGGTGCCTCGCTCGCCGCCCTCGTCCTCCCCGCCCTGGCCCTGCGGAGCGGATGGCCGACGGCCATGTACCTGCAAGGTGGGGTCGCCATCCTCGGCGGCGTGATCTTCGGGGTGTTCTACCGGGAGGGGTCGGGCAAGGCCGCGACCGTGGAGCGGGCGACGGTCAAGATCGGCAAGCTGACGGCCGGGCTCGTCCGGGACCCCGCCGTCCGGTCGCTGCTGATCACCGGCTTGGCCATGGCCTCGTTGCAGTACACCTTCTCGGCGCAGATCCTGATCTTCTTCCGTGACCACCTCGACATCCCGATCGTCACCGCCGGATTCGTCTTCGCGGTCGCACAGGGCGCGGGAATCCTGGGCCGCATCGCCCTGGCCTGGATCAGCGACAACCTGTGGCCCGGCCGGCGGCTACGATCGCTCCAGTGGATGGCGCTGGCCTGCACGATCCCCCTCGTCGGCCTCACGCTGCTCACACCGACGTCGCCGATGTGGATCCTCATGGCGCTCAGCGCGTTCCTGGGAATGCTGGCCGTCGGGTGGTACCCGCTGTATCTCGTCCAGGTCGCCGAGGTGGCTCCGCAGCACGCCGTGGCCTCGACCATCAGTTTCGCGATCACCCTCAACCAGGTCGTCGCCGCGGCGATGCCGCCGATCTTCGGTCTCATCATCGGCTGGTCCAGCTATCGGATCGGCTGGCTTCTGATGGTGGCCGTGATGATCCTGGCCGCCGTCCAGTTGGGCCGTACCCGGCCGATCGCACCCGTGAAAATCTAGGAAGGAAGTCTGTCGTGCTCAAGCGCATCGACCACATCGGCATCATCGTCGAGGACCTGGATTCGGCCAGGAAGTTCGTGGAGAGCCTGGGGATGGAGCTGGAACGGGCGGCGGAGGTGCCCGAGCGGAACGTGAAGCTCGCCTTCTACCGCTGCGGCGACGGCCGGATCGAGCTGATCGAGCCGACCACCGAGGAGGCCCGCAAGCGCCGGCTGGGCGAGGGCGCCCGGGCCCGGATCGAACACATCGGGGTCGAGGTCGACGACATCGCCCGCACCATGGAGGCCATTCGGGGCTTAGGCGTGCAGCTCACCGCGGACCAGCCGATCGCGGTGGGCCCGAACCTCAACGCCTGGACCCAGCCGGAGTCCTCGGAGGGAGTGCAGTACCAGCTCGTGGAACGGGACTCGGCCTGAGGGCCCGGGCGGGCGGGTCGAGGCCGCGCCTCGACCCGCCCGCCGGATCCGCCGCCGTCATCAGGCGGGTGGATCAGCCCTGCGCGGCGGCCAGCTTCTCGTAGCCGACCAGCCGCACGCAGACGGCCACTCCGTGGATGACCTGCTCCAGTTCGGCGATGCCCGGATAGGTGGGGGCGATGCGGATGACGGTGTCCCGCGGGTCGTCGCGGTAGGGGTGGGTGGCGCCCGCCGGTGTCAGGGCGATCCCCGCCTCGGCGGCCCGGCGCACCACCGCGCGGGCGCAGCCTTCGAGGACGTCGAGGGAGATGTAGTAGCCGCCCAGCGGGTCGGACCAGGTCGCCAGGCCCGTGCCGTCGAGCTGTTCGGCGAAGATGCGCAGCACGGCGTCGAACTTGGGCCGCAGCACCTCCCGGTGCCTGCGCATGTGCTCCAGCACGCCGTCCGCGTCCCGCAGGTACATCGCGTGGCGCAACTGGTTGATCTTGTCGGGTCCTATCGAGCGCTTGGAGCTGTAGGCGCGCAGCCAGCTCACGTTGGCCGGGGAGGAGCCGAAGAACGCCACACCCGATCCGGCCAGGGTGATCTTCGAGGTGGAGCCGAAGACGAAGGCCCGGTCGGGGTTCCCGAGTTCGGCGCAGGCGGCCAGGATGTCGGCGATCGCCACCTCCTGGTCGGTCAGGTGGTGCACCGTGTAGGCGTTGTCCCAGAAGAGCCGGAAATCGGGCGCCGCGGTCGGCATGGCCGCCAGCCGCCGCACCACCTCGTCGCTGTAGCAGGCGCCGTCGGGGTTGCTGTACTTCGGCACGCACCACATGCCCCTGATCCCGGCGTCCTCGCCCACCAGGCGCTCCACCACCGCCATGTCGGGGCCGTCGGCCGTCATCGGCACGGGGATCATCTCGATGCCGAACCGCTCGCACAGCTCGAAGTGCCGGTCGTACCCGGGGACGGGGCACAGGAACGCGATCCGGTCCTCGTCCGCCCACCGGCGTGCCGCGCCGGGCAGGGTGTTGAGGAGGGCGTACACCAGGCAGTCGTGCATCAGTTCAAGGCTGGAGTTCCCCGCGGCCATGAGCTGCTCGACCGGCACCTGGAGGAAACCGCTGAAGATCTCCCGCAGTTCGGGGAGCCCCTGCGGCACGCCGTAGTTGCGGACGTCGGTGCCGTCGGCGGCGGTGTGGTGGTCGCCGGGCAGGGCGAGCATCTCGGAGGCGAGGTCGAGTTGGCGCGTGGACGGCTTGCCGCGGGTCAGGTCCAGCGACAGCCCCTTTCCGAGCAGGGCCGCGTAGTCCCGCCGGGCGGTGTCCAGGCGTTCCGACAACGTGCCGGCGTTCGTGTTCGTGAAGGTGGTCACCAGGGCTTCCTTCGACGGAGGAATGGTGCCGAACGGTGCGGCCAGCATATGGACGGGGGTGGGGCCGGGCCTTGCCAATCGACCAATATGACCGCAATGGGCAGCGGGGGCCGGGCCGGCGGGGGGTGTCCGCATGCGGCCACGACGATCCTGCGGCCCGCCGCGGGCACCAGTGCCACGTCCGAGCGTCAGTCGGTTTCCAGGTCTTCGGCGCAGTCGTTGAACCACTTCAGGACGGCTTGCGTGCCGCCGGGCGGCGCGTGGGAGACGAGGACGTCTTCGAGTGCCTGCACGGATCCGGCGGCGGCCCGGAGGCGGTCGTGCCCTTCGGGGGTAAGGCTCGCCCCTCGGGAGCGGCCCTCGGTCGGGCGGGCGATCCGGGTGAGCAGGCCGGCCCGCTCCATGGCGGCGACGATCCTGATCATCGTCGGCGGCGCGACGAAGCAGGCGCGCGCGAGCTGCGCGTTGCTCAGCCCCGGCTTCTCACCGAGCAGGGTCAGGACGGCGTACTGCGGGGCGGTGAGTCCATGCGGTGCCAGCCGGGCGTCCATGCGCGACCGCAGCGCCTGCTGGAGGCGCTTCAAGGCGAATCCGAGGGTCCGCTCCGGGTCGGTGTGCGAGTGCATGGTCGACATGTTAGCTTGCTTATATAGTGTGAGCACCCTAACTCAGGAGGCGGCCATGTCCACCCTCGGCCTCGACTCCCCCTCCCCGACGCCGCGCCGGGCACAGCGGTGACCGGCGACCGCTTCGAGCTGACCCCGGGCGGGCCGTTCGACCTGGACCAGTCCCTCGGTTTCCTGGAGGACTGGCCGGCCGCGACGGTGCCGGCCGGAGCGACCCGGCTGCGCTTCGCCTACCACGGGCCGGACGACTGGGAGCCGGTGGGCGTCAGCGTCGCCCAGACCGGCGACCGGCTGGAGTTCGAGGTGACCCGGCCCGCGTCGGTGACACTGCGCGAGGATCTGGCCCGCGTCCTGTCCGTCGATGTCGACGCCACCGGCCTCACCGGCGTGGCCGACCGCGACCCCGTGGTGGCCGCCTTGCTGCGCCGAAGGCCGGGGCTGCGGCCGGTCTGCTTCTGGAGCACGTGGGAGGCCGCCTGCTGGGCCGTGCTGACCCAGCGCACCTCGATGCGCGTCGCGTCCGCGACGAAGCGGCGGATCGCCGAACGCCTCGGCACGACCGTCGAGGTGGACGGGGACGCGCACCTCGCGTTCCCCGCGCCGCGCACCCTGCTCGGCCAGGACCAGCTGCCCGGCGTCCCCTCGCTGAAGGTCGAGCGGATCCACGGGCTGGCGCACGCAGCCCTCGACGGTGTGCTGACCGCCGGTTCGCTCCGCGACCAGGACACCGGGGACGCCCTGGCGAGTCTGTGTGAACTACCGGGCGTCGGACCGTTCTCCGCCGGTCTCATCCTGATTCGCGGCGCGGGTGCACCCGATGTCTTCACCCTCAGCGAGCCGCGTCTTCTGGGGCGGATGCGCACGGTGTACCGCCTGCCCGGCGATCCGCCGGACGACGCGTACCGGGCGATCGCCGACCGCTGGCGCCCGTACCGCTCCTGGGTCGCCTTCCTGCTGCGCTCGGCCGACGAAGCCGAGATCGACGAGCTCTCCCGGGAGGCGGACGCCGCCTGCTGACGGTGTCACCGGGGCATCGACGCGACGAGCCCGCCGCGGGCGCTCAGCGGCGGCCGAGGCTGGAGGCGCGTACCACCAGTTCCGGCTGGAGGACGATGCCGCGGTGCGCGTGCGGCTCGCCGCCTTGGCCGGTCTCCTCCAGCAGCAGTTCCGCCGCCAGTGCGCCGATCCGCGCCGCGGGCTGGCGGACGGAGGTCAGCGGCACCGTCGCCGCCGCGGCGAACTCGATGTCGTCGTAGCCCACCAGCGCGATGTCGCGCGGCACCGAGACACCGGCCGCGAAGAGGGACTGCAGGACCCCCAGGGCGAGTATGTCGTTGGCGCAGAACACCGCGGTCGGCCGCTCGGACAGCCCGAGCAGCCGGTGGCCCGCGTCCCGGCCGCCCTCGGCGTCCAGCCGGACGGCCTCGATGTCGACGAGCGCGTCCGCGCCCAGGCCGCGTTCGGCCAGCGCCGCGAGTGCGCCGGCCCGCCGGTCGCGGATCTGCGGCAGGAGTGCGGGGCCGCCGACGAACGCGATGCGGCGGTGTCCCGCCTCCAGCAGGTGGCGCATGGCGAGCGCGCCGCCCGCCACATCGTCCACCGACACCGAGCAGCCCTCGGCGGTCGGCGCGATCCGGTCGACGAGCACGAAGGGGATGTTCTGCCTGCGCAGCAGCTCAAGGCCCCTTCCGTCGTCGCTCGCGGGCGTCACCAGGGCGCCGCGCACCCGCTGCTCGGCGAACATCGCGAGGTAGTCGGACTCCTGGGCGCCCCCGTTGGCGCCATTGCAGACCATGACCCCCAGGCCCTGCGCCCGCACCACCCGCTCGGCGCCCATGGCGACGTCCACGAAGAACGGGTTGGCCAGGTCCAGGACCAGCAGCCCGACGATGCGGCTGCGGCCGGCGCGCAGGTGGCGGGCGGCCTCACTGCGTACGTAGCCCAGCTGGTCCACCGCGGCCATCACCCGCCGGCGGGTCTCCCCGGACACCAGATCCGGGTGGTTGAGCACGTTCGAGACGGTCCCGACCGAGACGCCGACGTGCCTGGCGACGTCCTTGATACCGACCACCGCTCGCGTCATATCCCCACGGGTCCAGTTGCCTGTCAACGAGTACGAAAGGCCCGCCACGGGCTCCTCGCACGGTCACGGACGCTGCCACATCGTAGACCGGGCCGAAGACCGCTTCGCCGGTCCGCCCCGATCCTCGGTCTCCGCGCGGAGTGTCAGAAGTGGTACTGGTCGATGTTCGAGCTGTCGAAGACGGTGGGCTTGCCCAGCACCACCACCCCCTTGTCCCCGATGGTGAAGCTGCCCAGGTCACCGGCGTTGAAGCGTCTGACCGGTCGCCCCGGTGATCCGGCCGGACGCCAGCGCGGTGGCCGCGTAGCCGGCCAGCGCCCCGAGCCTGGCCGGGTCCCACAGCTCGAAGGAGCCGACGGTGCCGTTCTTGACGTAGGCGCGCATGTCGTTCGGTGTGCCCAGACCGGTCAGCCGCACCTTGCCCTTGTACTTGGACCCGCTCAGGTACTGGGCGGCCGCCTTGATGCCCACCGTCGTCGGGGAGATGATCCCCTTGAGGTCCGGGTACTGCTGGAGCAGGCCCTGGGTCTGCTGGAAGGACAACTGGGCGTCGTCGTTGCCGTAGGCGATCTTGACCAGCTTGACGTTCTTGTACGGCGGGCTTGCGCAGCTCGTCCTTCATGTAGCCGATCCAGGTGTTCTGGTTGGTCGCGGTCTGGGCGGCCGACAGGATGGCGATCTGGCCCTTGTAGCCGATCTCCTTGGCGAGCAGCTGCACCTCGGTGCGACCCAGGTCCTCGGAGCTGGCCTGGGAGACGAACAGCTGCCGGCAGTCGGCGTTGGTGTCGGAGTCGTAGGTGACGACCTTGATGCCGTTGCTCATCGCCTGCTTGAGCGCCGTGCACAGGGCGCCCGGATCCTGGGCGGACACCGCGATGGCGCCGACCTGCTGCTGGGTGAGGGTGTTGACGTAGGAGACCTGTCCCGCGGTGTCGGTTCCGCTGTTGGTGCCGACCTCCTTGTACTTCTCGCCCAGCGCCTCCAGCGCCTTCTTCCCGCCGGCGTCGGCGGTGGTGAAGTAGGGGTTGTTGACCTGCTTGGGCAGGTAGGCGACGGTCAGCCCCTTCTTCAGGGCGGCGTGCGGATCGGCGGACCCGGTCGCCGTCGGCGCCGAGGCGTTCTTGTCCGTGGAGTTCTTGGTCGTCCCCCCGCACGCGGACGCCGCGAGAGCGACGGCGACGGCGACCGCCAAGGCGGCGGTGACCCGGCGAGTGGTGGTCCTGGCTGGCGACATGGTCGTCCTTTCACTGCGCGGGCGCGGCATGAGGGCCGGGCGCTGCCCGTCGATGGATGGTGCGGATCAGGTGGGGCGCGGCACCGGCCGCGACGGCTCGGAGGATCTGCGCCTGGCCCGGGCCCGGGAGATCTGCCGCCCCACCCGTGGTGCGAGGACGGAGACCACCAGCAGGACACCGGTGACGACGATCTGGGACTGGGCGGAGACGTTGAGCAGGCTCATGACGTTCTGCAGCGCGCCGAGCAGGAAGACCCCGGCCACGGCTCCGCCGAGGGTGCCCTTGCCTCCGTCGAAGTCGATGCCGCCGAGCAGGACGCGCCGCGATGACGGACAGTTCGAGTCCGGTGGCGTTGTCGTAGCGGGCGCTGGCGTAGTGCAGCGCCCAGAACACGCCGGTCAGGGAGGAGACGAGGCCCGTGGCGACGAACATCGACAGCTTCAGCCGCTTGACGCGGATCCCGGCGAACCTCGCGGCCTCCTGCGACGCCCCGACGGCGAACAGCGAGCGGCCGACCGGGGTGGCGTGCAGGACGACGACGGCGACCAGCAGGAGCAGCGCCCAGGGGATCGCCGCGTAGGGGAGGAACGTCCCCGGGACGCGGTTCGCGCCGAAGTCCAGGTACTGCTGGGGGAAGTCGGTGACCGAGTCGGCGCCCAGCACGATCTGGGCGATGCCCCGGTAGGCGGCCATGGTGCCGATGGTGACGGCCAGCGAGGGCAGCCCGAGCCGGGTCACCAGCAGGCCGTTGACCAGACCGCAGACCACGCCGAGCAGCAGGCAGAGCGGGATGATCGTCTCGATCGCCAGGCCGTCGTTCCACAGGGCGCCCATCACCGCCCCGGACAGTCCGGCCGTGGAACCGACCGACAGGTCGATCTCGCCGGCGACCACCAGCATCGTCATGGGCAGGGCGATCAGTGCGATCGGCAGCGTGTTGCCGATGAGGAAGGAGACGTTGAGCGCGTTGCCGAAGTCGCCGACGAAGGCGAAGGAGCAGATCAGCAGCACCAGCAGGAGCGACCCCACGGCGGTGTCCCAGCGGACCGCCGAGGCGAGCCGGCTCCCGTGGCGTGACGTGCCGGACTCAGTCATGATGCGCGCTCCTCATCCGGGCGGCCCTCTTGCGGAGTACCGCGGCGACCCGCAGCGCCACGACCCGGTCGACCGCGATGGCGAGCAGCAGCAGGACGCCGTCGATGGCCAGCACCCACACGGAACTGACGCCGAGTGAGGGCAGCACGCTGTTGATGGACGTCAGCAGCAGCGCGCCGAGCGCCGCGCCGTAGACGGTGCCCGACCCGCCGGTGAAGGCGACGCCGCCGACCACGACCGCGCTGACCACCGTGAGTTCGTAGCCGCTGCCGGTGCCCGAGTCGACGTTGCCGAACCGGGCCAGGTAGAGCGCGCCGGCCAGTCCCGCCAGCGCCCCGCAGACCACGTAGGCGCCGAGCACCCGCTTGCGTACCGGGATGCCGGCCAGTCGTGCCGCCTGCGGGCTGGAGCCGAGGGCGTACAGGTCGCGGCCGCTGCGGTAGTCCCGCAGGTAGTAGCCGACGGCCACCAGGACCACCGCGGCCAGCAGTGCCAGGTACGGCAACGCCCCCAGGCCGCTGTGCCCGAAGCGGACGAAGCCGTCGGGCAGGTCGCTCGCGGTGATCTGCCGCGAGCCGACCCAGATCGAGTCCACGCCGCGGATGATGTAGAGCGTGCCGAGCGTGACCACCAGGGCGGGTACCTGGCCGAGGCTGACCAGCAGGCCGTTGAGCAGCCCGAAGCCGACGCCCAGGGCGACCGCCAGCGCGACCGCCAGCGCCGGGTCGCCGCCGTGCCGCAGGACGGTGCCGGCGGCGAACGGCGCTGATGCCGAGCACCGAGCCGACCGACAGGTCGACGTTGCGGGTGATGACCACGACGGCCTGGCCGATGGCGACCAGCACCAGGATGGTCGCGTTGAGCAGCAGGTCCTTGATGCCCTGCTGGGACAGGAACTGGCTGTTGTCGAGCTGGGTGACTGCCAGCAGCACCACCAGGACGCGCCAGGATGGCCAGCTCCCGCAGCTTGAGCACCCTGTCCAGGAGCCGGCGCGGAGGCGGTCGCCTCCGCGGCCGGGGGCGGAGTCCGCCGAGCCGGCGGCCACCGTCATGCCGCCTTCTCCGTACGCCCGGTGGCGGCGGCCATCACCGATTCCTCGGTGGCCTCGGACCGCGGGATCTCGGCGACCAGCCGGCCCTCGTGCATCACCAGCACCCGGTCGGCCATGCCGAGGATCTCCGGGCAGGTCGGAGGAGATCATCAGCACCGCGACCCCCTCGGCGGCGAGCTCGCGACAGCAGCCGGTGCACCTCGGCCTTGGTGCCGACGTCGATGCCGCGGGTGGGCTCGTCGACGATGAGCACCTTCGGGCGCGGTGGCCAGCCACTTGGCCAGGACGACCTTCTGCTGGTTGCCGCCGGACAGGGTGCCGACCACGTCGGCCAGCCGCGCGTACTTGACCTGGAGGCGCACCGCCCAGTCGACGGCCCGGCGGCGTTCGGCGCCGGCGGCTGACCAGTCCGGCCCGGGAGGTGGCACGCAGGCCGGTCAGGCCGATGTTGCGCTCGATGGACATGTCCATCACCAGGCCCTGGGCCCGCCGGTCCTCGGGGACCAGCGCGAGGCCCGCCGACATCGCCAGGCTCGGGGCGCCGTTGCGCAGCGGCACCCCGCCTGCCAGCACCTCCCCGGCGTCCCAGCGGTCCACGCCGAACACCGCCCGGGCGACCTCGCTGCGGCCTGCGCCGACCAGCCCGGCCAGGCCGACGATCTCGCCGCTGCCGGACGTCGAAGGAGACATCGGTGAAGACGCCCTCCCGGGTCAGCCGCGCGACTTTCAGGGCGACTTCACCGATCCGGGTGTCCTGCTTCGGGTAGAGCTCGTCGAGGTCCCGGCCGACCATGCGGCGCACCAGATCGTCCTCGGTCAGCGCCGCGACGTGCTCGTCGGCGATCCAGGCGCCGTCGCGCAGGGTGGTGACCCGCTGGCACAGGGCGAAGATCTCCTCGAGCCGGTGCGAGATGAACAGCACGGCGGCGCCCTGGTCGCGCAGGGTGCGGACGACGCCGAACAGCCGGGCCACCTCGCTGCCGGTGAGTGCCGCCGTCGGCTCGTCCATGATCAGGACGCGGGCGTCGAAGGACAGCGCCTTGGCGATCTCGACGAGCTGCTGGTCGGCGATGGACAGGCCGCGAGCCGGCTGGTCCGGGTCGAGGTCGACGCCGAGCCGCCGAAAGAGGGCGGCCGCCGCCGCGTTGACGGCCCGGTGGTCGACCCGGCCGAAGGCGCGGCGCGGCTGGCGGCCGACGAAGATGTTCTCGGCCACCGACAGGTCGGGGAAGAGCGTGGGTTCCTGGTAGATCACCGCGACCCCGGCGTCCCGCGCGTCGGCGGGACCGCCGAAGACGACGGGCTCCCCGTCGAGCAGCACGCTGCCGGCGTCGGGGCGGTGCACGCCGGCGAGGGTCTTGATCAGCGTGGACTTGCCCGCGCCGTTCTCACCCGCCAGGGCATGCGCTTCCCCGGCGCGCAGCGCGAGCGACACACCCCGCAGCGCCCGCACGGCGCCGAAGGACTTGCTCACCTCCCTCAGCGCTAGCACCGGGGGACTCACCGGTTCGGGGTGCGTCATTCGGGCGCTCCTGGGTGCCAGAGTGCGAACACTCATGTGAAATGTTTCAAATTGATTGCCGGGAAGCTAGCCCTGCCCTCCGGGCTCGTCAAGAGGGCCCGATCGGGGGCGGATCGAATACCTGACGCCCCGCCGGATCGAGGCCGGTCTGACGCCTTGACAGGCATGGGGGAGGGCTCTAGATTTCGCTCATGAAACGATTCATTCCAGGTGCAGGAGTGAACGCCGTGCCCGACCATTCGGCCGTGAAGGCGGCGCTGGCCTCCCAGGTGATCGAGACCCCGTCGTGGGGTTACGGGAACTCCGGCACCCGTTTCAAGGTCTTCGCCCAGGCCGGAGTCCCACGCACCCCGTACGAGAAGCTGGACGACGCGGCGCAGGTGCACGCCGCGACCGGGGTCGCCCCGGTGGTCTCGCTGCACATCCCGTGGGACCGCGTCGAGCGACTACGCCGAACTCGCCGCATACGCCAAGGAGCGCGGTCTGCGGCTGGGCGCGATCAACGCCAACGTCTTCCAGGACGACGAGTACAGGCTCGGCAGCCTCTGCAACCCCGATCCGGCGGTGCGCCGCAAGGCCGTGGAACACCTGCTGGAGTGCGTCGACATCATGGACGCCACCGGCTCACGCGATCTGAAGCTGTGGTTCGCCGACGGCACCAACTACCCCGGCCAGGACGACATCACCGCCCGCCAGGACCGTCTGGCGCGAGGCGCTGTCGGCGGTGTACGAGCGGCTCGGCGAGGACCAGCGGATGCTGCTGGAGTACAAGCTGTTCGAGCCGTCCTTCTACTCCACCGACGTCCCCGACTGGGGAACCTCCTACGCCCACTGCCTCCGGCTGGGCGAACGGCGCAGGTCGTGGTCGACACCGGGCACCACGCGCCGGGCACCAACATCGAGTTCATCGTCGCGTTCCTGCTGCGCGAGGGGAAGCTCGGCGGGTTCGACTTCAACTCGCGGTTCTACGCCGACGACGACCTGATGGTCGGTGCCGCGGACCCCTTCCAGCTGTTCCGCATCCTGCACGAGGTGGCGAAGAACGGCGGCTTCGATCCGGAGCGCCAGGTGGCCTTCATGCTCGACCAGTGCCACAACATCGAGGCGAAGATCCCGGCCGTCATCCGATCGGTGATGAACGTCCAGGAGGCGACCGCCAAGGCGCTGCTGGTCGACCTCGACGCGCTGCGCGCCGCGCAGGCGGCCGGGGACGTGCTGGCCGCCAACGCCGTGCTGATGGACGCCTACAACACCGACGTCCGCCCACTGCTGGCCGAGGTCCGCGCCGAACAGGGCCTGGCCCCCGATCCGGTCGCCGCGTACCGGGCCTCCGGCTGGCAGGAGCGCATCGTCGCCGAGCGGGTCGGCGGCACCCAGGCCGGCTGGGGAGCCTGACCCCGCCCATCCCGATTGCTCCGCCCGGAGGAAGATCGCATGTCATCCGCCACCCACCCCGAGGTCGCCGCGCTGCTGGAGCGCTCCCACCGGCTGGGCTCCGATCCGCGCAACACCAACTACGCCGGCGGCAACACCTCCGCCAAGGGCGTCGGGACCGATCCGGTCACCGGCGGGGACGCCGAGCTGATGTGGGTCAAGGGGTCCGGCGGGGACCTCGGCACCCTGACCGAGGCCGGGCTCGCCGTCCTGCGGCTGGACCGGCTCCGGGCGCTGACCGGGGTGTATCCGGGGGTCGGGCCGCGAGGACGAGATGGTCGCCGCCTTCGACTACTGCCTGCACGGCAAGGGCGGCGCGGCGCCGTCCATCGACACCGCGATGCACGGGCTGGTCGACGCCGCCGCACGTCGACCACCTGCACCCCGACTCCGGGATCGCGCTGGCCTGCGCGGCCGACGGCGAGGAGCTGACCAAGGAGTGCTTCGGCGACCGCGTGGTCTGGGTGCCGTGGCGCCGGCCCGGCTTCCAGCTCGGCCTGGACATCGCCGCCATCAAGGAGGCCAACCCGCGGGCGATCGGCGTGCGTCCTCGGCGGCCACGGCATCACCGCCTGGGGCACGACCGCGCAGGAGTGCGAAGCGCAACTCGCTGCACATCATCCGCACCGCCGAGGCGTTCCTCACCGAGCGCGGCCGGGCCGAGCCGTTCGGTCCTGTGCTGCCGAGGTACGACGCCGCTGCCGGAGGCCGAGCGCCGGGAGCGGGCCGCCGCGCTGGCCCCGGTGATCCGCGCCCTCGCCTCCCAGGACCGGCCGCAGGTCGGCCACTTCACCGACTCCGAGGTCGTGCTGGACTTCCTGGCGCGCGGCCGAGCACCCCCGGCTCGCGGCGCTGGGCACCTCCTGCCCGGACCACTTCCTGCGCACCAAGGTCCGCCCGCTGGTCCTGGACCTGCCCGCCGACACCCCGCTCGACCGGACCGTCGCCCGGCTGCGGGAACTGCACTCCGCGTACCGGGAGGAGTACGCGGCCTACTACGACCGGCACGCCACCGCCGGACTCCCCCGCCATGCGCGGCGCCGACCCGGCGATCGTGCTGGTCCCCGGGGTCGGGCATGTTCTCCTTCGGCAAGGACAAGCAGACCGCGCGGGTCGCCGGCGAGTTCTACGTCAACGCCGTCAACGTGATGCGCGGCGCCGAGGCGGTCTCCTCCTACGCACCCATCGAGGAGTCGCGAGAAGTTCCGCATCGAGTACTGGGAGCTGGAGGAGGCCAAGCTGCGGCGGATGCCCGCGCCGAAGCCGCTGGCGACCCGGATCGCGCTGGTCACCGGCGCCGGCTCGGGGATCGGCAGGGCCATCGCGCACCGGCTGGCCGCCGAGGGCGCGTGCGTGGTGGTCGCGGACCTGAACGCGGAGAGCGCCGGGGCGGTCGCCGAGGAGCTGGGCGGCCCGGACAAGGCCGTGGCGGTCACCGTGGACGTCACCGGCGAGGGGCGGATCGAGGCCGCGTTCAAGGCGGCGCTGCTGGCGTTCGGCGGCGTGGACCTGGTCGTCAACAACGCCGGCATCTCCATCTCCAAGCCGCTGCTGGAGACCACGCACGCGCGACTGGGATCTCCAGCACGACATCATGGCCCGCGGCTCCTTCCTGGTCTCCCGGGAGGCCGCGCGGGTGATGATCGCGCAGGGCCTCGGCGGCGACATCGTCTACATCGCCTCCAAGAACGCGGTCTTCGCCGGGCCCGAACAACATCGCCTACTCCGCCACCAAGGCCGACCAGGCCCACCAGGTCCGGCTGCTGGCCGCCGAACTCGGCGAGCACGGCATCCGCGTCAACGGGATCAACCCCGACGGTGTGGTCCGCGGCTCGGGGATCTTCGCGGGCGGCTGGGGCGCCCAGCGCGCCGCGGTCTACGGCGTGCAGGAGGACAAGCTCGGCGAGTTCTACGCCCAGCGCACCCTCCTCAAGCGCGAGGTGCTGCCCGAGCACGTCGCCAACGCCGTCTTCGCGCTCACCGGCGGGGAGTTGACCCACACCACCGGCGCGCACCTCCCGGTCGACGCCGGTGTGGCCGCCGCCTTCCTGCGATGACGGCCACCGCGTTCGCCGCGGTGGACCTCGGCGCGACCAGCGGCCGGGTGGTCCTGGGCCGCGTCGGGCCGGGCGTCCTCGACCTGACGGAGGTCCACCGCTTCGCCAACACCCCGGTCATGCTGCCGGACGGCCTGCGCTGGAACGTGCTGGGCCTGTACGAGGGCGTGCTGGACGGGCTGCGGGAGGTGGCCCGCGCCGGGGGCGCCCGCTCCGTCGGGGTCGACACCTGGGCGGTGGACTACGGCCTGCTCGACGCGGACGGCGTGCTGCTCGGGCAGCCGTTCCACTACCGGGACGCCCGCACCGACGGTGTGGCGCGAGCGGGTGTGGGCCGCCATCGGCCAGGAGGAGCTGTACGCGGTCACCGGTATCCAGCACCTGCCGTTCAACACCGTCTTCCAGCTCGCGGCGGCCCGGTCGACGGCGCAACTGGCCGTCGCGCGCACGCTGTTGCTGATGCCCGACCTGTTCGTCCACTGGCTGACCGGTTCGATCGGGGCGGAGGAGACCAACGCCTCCACCACCGGGCTGTTCGACGCGCGGACCGGGACCTGGTCCCGGCGGGTGATCGAGGGGATCGGAATCGATCCGGCCCTGCTGCCCCCGCTGCGGCGGCCAGGTGACCCGGCGGGCATCCTGCTGCCGCAGGTCGCGGCCCGGACCGGTCTGGCCGGGAGCACCCCGGTGGTCACCGTCGCCTCGCACGACACCGCCTCGGCCGTCGCCGCGGTGCCGGCCACCGGCGACGGCTTCGCCTACCTCTCCTGCGGCACCTGGTCCCTGGCCGGTCTCGAACTCACCGCGCCGGTCACCACCGCGGCATCCCGCGCGGCCAACTTCACCAACGAGCGGGGCATCGACGGCACCATCCGCTACCTGCGCAACATCATGGGCCTGTGGCTGCTGGAGGAGTGTCGCCGCGTCTGGGAGCAGGACGGCGACGACGCACGGCTGCCCGACCTGCTGGCCGAGGCCGCCGGCTGCGCTCCGTTCCGGTCGCTCATCGATCCGGACGCGCCGGAGTTCCTGCCGCCCGGGGACATGCCCCGGCGGATCGGCCGCTTCTGCGCCCGGACCGGTCAGGCGGTCCCGGCGGACCGGGGCGCGGTGGTGCGCTGCGTACTGGAGAGCCTGGCGCTGGCACACCGCCGGGCGCTGCGCGAGGCGGCGGAGCTGGCGAACCGCGAGATCACCACCGTCCACCTCGTCGGCGGCGGCAGCCGCAACCCCCTGCTGTGCCGGTTCACCGCCGACGCCACCGGCCTGCCCGTGGTGGCCGGGCCGGCCGAGGCGACCGCGCTGGGCAACGTCCTGGTGCAGGCGCGGGCCGCCGGGCTGGTCGGCGATCTGCCGGCCATGCGTGCGCTGGTCGCCGCCACCCAGCCGCTGCGGCGCTACCTCCCGCGCGACGCCGGGGCGTGGGACGAGGCCGCAGCCCGCGTCGAGGGGTACGGACGTGCGGGTCACTCCTCCCGGTCGGTGTAGCGGCCGCGTACCGCCTGCTCGGCGTTGCGGCGGTCCTCGTCCGACCACTCGCCGAGTTCGTAGCCGTGCCAGGGCTCGGAGATGTTCAGCGCGGGCAGTTCGAGTTCCCGCCACAGGTCGAGCGCCCGCTCCATGTACTGACGGGCCGGCAGCGAGGTCGGCGGGTAGGGGCGCTTGCGGGTGGCGTCGATCAGCAGCGCCGAGGACAGCTCACCGCTGTCGGCCGCGGGGGCCGAGGGGTCGAGCCTGGGCAGCTTGCCGGGCAGCACGGTGACGTCGCGGGCGGGCTGCATGCGGAAACTCATCGCCCACACCACCGCGTCCAGGTCTTCGGGGTCCACGTCCTCGTCGACGGCCACGATCGTCTTGCCCATCGACGCCTCGTATCCGGACGCCGCGTACAGGGCCTGTCTGGCCTGCCCCGGCGTGGGGTTGCTCAGCTGGATCACGAAGAACATGTTGCAGGTGCCGGACTCGTAGGTGACCACCCGGCGCACCGCCTCGATGTTGCACGCCTGCCGCAGGAAGCGCAGATAGACGTTCTCGAAGGCGATCTTGCGCATCAGCGTCGACTCGCTGGGCGGGAACTCGCTGATGAACGCCTGCACCACCGGCGACCTGCGGTGGGTGATGGCCTTGACCCGCAGTACCGGGGACATGGTGCGCGGGCCCATGTATCCGCTGGCCTCGCCGAACGGGCCCTCCGGCTCAAGGTGTTCGGGGTCGATCTCGCCCTCGATGACGATCTCCGCGTGGGCGGGCACCTCGATGTCGACGCTCTCGCAGCGCACCAGCTCCAGCGGCCTGCCCATCAGCCCGCCGGCGACGGCGTACTCGCTCACTCCGTACGGGATCTTCTGCGCGCTCGCGAAACCGACGGCGGGCACCGCTCCGATGACGACGGCGGCCTGGAGCTTCCGGCCGGCGCGGCGGGCCTTCTGCAGATGGATCGCGATGTGCTGGGTGGGGGTGTCCATCTGCAGGCCGATCCGGTCCGGGCCGTTGACCATGCCCCGGTAGGTGCCCACGTTGTACGTGCCGTCCTCGGGGTCCTTGGTGACCCAGTAGGGCGCGGTGAGGAACGGCGCCGGGTCGAAGCCCGGCGTCGATATCGGGTGCGGAAAGCCGTCGACGCCGTCCGCCGCGAGCAGTTCCTCGCCGGTCAGGACCACTTCCTTGCACGGCCCGGTGGGGACGACGACGGGTTCGACCGGCTGGGAGAGGGCGGCGGCCCAGCGTCCGCCGACCTCGGCCGGCTCGGCCGCCAGGGCGGTCGCGTACACGGCGCGGGACGCGGCGAAGGCGCCCAGCGCGACGGATCCCTCGTAGCGGCGCCCGCGCGAGTCGGTGACGTTCTCGAAGAGGAAGGCGACGCGGTCGCGTTCCGGCAGTCCCCGGAACTGGAGGCGTACCAGCGGGACCAGTTCGGTGTCCTTGTCGACGGGACGGGTCACCCGCACCAGCAGGCCCCTGCGCTCCAGTTCCGCCAGGTACTGCCTGAGGTCCTCGTACGGGTATGCGGGGTTGCCGCCCTCGTCGTTCTCGCGCGCCTGTGCCACGTCGTGACCTCCTCATTCACACCGTATGCACACCATTGACACCGCAGCATGCGCGACTTAGCCTCTCCCCAACCTTTTTGGGTTGTCAAGTCAGGTACTCAAGTACCTCAATTGTTCGAAGCCGTTTACAGCGACGTCTTCGACCGCGTCGACAGAGCCCTTACGTTCTCCCTTGCGCACGTAGCCATCGACGTCTGCGGATGAGGGTCAACCACCGGGCGAGGAGTGCGTATGCGAGCAATCACCTTCGACCGAGGCATGTCCGAGACTCCCCTCCCCCGCCGGGTCCTCTTCATCGCCGCCATAGCCGGCACCGCCGTCGTCTTCGACGGGTACGACCTGCAAGCCCTCTCCTACACCCTGCCCAAGCTCATCGCCGCCTGGCACCTGTCGTCCGTCCAGGCCGGCTGGCTCGCCTCCTACACCTTCGTCGGGCTGTTCGCCGGGGCCGTCGGCCTCGGCGCGGTGGGTGACCGCTGGGGGCGCAAACGCATGCTGGTGGCCGGCGTGGTGATCTTCGCGATCTTCATGGGCACCGCCGGATTCGCCCACGACTACACCCAGTTCGCCGTCCTGCGGTTCTGTGCGAGCGTCGGCATGGGCGGCGTGCTGCCCGGCACGATCACCATGATCAGCGAGTACACCCCGGCGGCCCGGCGCGGCCGGGTCGTCGCCATCAGCGCGGGCTGCTTCACCTTCGGGTTCGCCGTCGCGGCCGCGCTGGCGACGGTCATCGTGCCGGACCACGGCTGGCGGCCGATGTTCCACCTGTCCTATCTCGCCCTCGTGGTGGCCGTGCTCATCGCGGTGTGGGTGCCGGAGACCCCGCAGTACCTGGCCGCCAAGGGCCGCTACACCGAAGCGTTCGCGACCGTGCGCAAGGTCTTCCCGGCCGCGGCGCCGCCGGATGAGGGGGATCCCGCTCGGTACTTCGGCATCGAGAGGGCCGCCGAGGCCGGCAGGGGCCAGTTCCGCACCCTGTGGAGTCCCCGGTACCGCGAGGCGACGGTGCTGATCTCGCTGCTCTACCTGTTCCTCCAGTTCGTCGTGTACGCCCTGGACTTCTGGATGGTGACCCTGCTGGTCGGGCACGGCCTCTCGCTCACCCACAGCTACTCGTACGCGATCGAGCAGGCGCTGGCCGCGACAGCGGGCGGCTTCGCCCTCGGGTGGGTCCTGGACCGGGTGGACAAGCGCGTCGCCCTCGCGGTCGCCTTCGCCGCGGGCGGCCTGTGCCTGGTCTGCTTCGGCCTCACCAGTTCACCCGTCGCCCTGTACGCCCTGAACGCACTGGCCGGCGCGCTGATCATCGGCGGGCAGAACGTGGTGCACACGCTGGTGATGGGAACGTACGGGGTGGACACCCGGGCCACCGGGCTCGGCTGGGCGCTCGGCATCGGCCGGCTCGGCGGACTGCTCGGCCCGCTGATCGGCGGCTACCTGCTGGCGCTGCACCTGCCGTTCCCGGTGTACTTCATCGTCTTCGCCGTTCCCGCGGTGCTGTGCTCGCTGGCCGCGCTCGCGCTGCGCGCCTCACGCACCAGGCAGGAGCGCAGGCAGGCGCTCCTGCCGCAGTACTGACCCTCGCCGCGGCGACCGCGGCGAGGCAGCGCTCAGGACTCCGTCTCGGCCCGGATCGCCGTCGCGATCGGCGAATCCGGGTCGAGGCCCACGTAGAAGGCGAAGATGGACAGGGCCATCAGCTTCTCGTCGCCGCCGAGCTGCCGTTGCAGGAAGGCCACGTGGTGGTGCACGTCGTCGTCAATGGCCGCCAGCCGCTCCGCGCCGGCCTGGGTGGCGGCGACGATGATGGCGCGCCGGTCGCTCTCGGAGGAGCGGCGCTGGACCAGCTCCATCTCCTCCAGGCGGCGGACCATGCGGGAGGCGAAGGCCGCGGCGACGTCCAGCCGGGCGGCGAGTCCGCCGACGGTGATGCCCTGTCCGCCGTCGGCGCCGTACACCTGGAGCAGCGCCTGGTGGAGAAGCGGCTCAAGCCCGTGTTCCTTGGCCCGTTCCTCCACGATGCGCAGGACGCGGCGCATGACGTACCGCGCCTCGGCGACGTTGCGTACGTACGACTGGAACTCGCGCTTGCGCCGACTGTCGCCGATGTCGGCCCAGTCCAGGTAGGCGCGCATGCCGTCGTTCATGTTCCTCCGGGTTTCCGCTCGGGAGCCACCGGCTCCTCCCGGAGCCGTGCCGCCCGAAATTAACACATCGGAAACAGGTACTCACATGACGCACCCCGGTGCCGCCGACCCGCTTTTTACTTGACTAAAGTACCGTATTGAAGTTCACTACTCGCGAAGGAGGTTCCCATGGGTCTGCAACCCGTCGCCAGCGACCCCACCGGGTTCAAGGCGGCTCTCGGATCGCTCGCCGCGAGCGTGAACGTGATCACGATGTGGGAGGCCGGGGACCGGCCGCTCGGCATGACGGCGACCGCCTTCGCGTCGGTCTCCGTCGACCCCCTGCTGATCCTGGTGTGCGTCAACCGCTCGGCCAGGACCTACGAGCACATCGCGGCCACCGGCAGGTTCGGGGTCAACACCCTCGGTTCCGCGGCCCGGGAGATCTCGGACCACTGCGCGCGGCCGGGCTCCGACAAGCGCCTGCGCGGCGAATGGCTCGCGCGGG
Organism: uncultured Actinomycetota bacterium; assembly: GCA_963737305.1. Lineage (GTDB taxonomy): Bacteria > Actinomycetota > Actinomycetes > Streptomycetales > Streptomycetaceae > Streptantibioticus_C. The sequence goes on from CAVTRX010000001.1 coordinate 1,181,431, forward strand.
ACCCCGGCTGGCGCACGCCGGCGCTGTCCGGCGCGCTGGCCTATCTGGACTGCGAGACCGAGCAGGACGTCGCGGCCGGCACCCACGCGGTGCTCATCGGCCGGGTGCGCGGCATCGGCCTCGACGCCGCCGCACCACACCACGAGCCGCTGGTGCACTTCCGCGGCGCCTACCGGCAGTTGCAGCGCGGGATCCACCATCCCCGCCCCCGGCCGCTGCCCATCGCATTGGAGGAGTTCGCGTGACGCGTTCAGGCAAGGAGTACATGGCGGGGCTGCGGGACGGCCGCCGTGTCTTCATCGACGGCGCCTACGTCTCCGACGTCGTGGAGCACCCGGCGTTCAAGGGCGCGGTCGAGTCGATCGCCCGCGTCTACGACCTGGCCGACGACCCGCGCAACGCCGAGGTGATGACCTACACCTCGCCCACCACGGGCAAGCCGGTCAACCGGTCGTTCATGATCCCGCGCAGCGAGGACGACCTGCGCTCCCGCCGGATCGCGCTGCGCGAGTCCGCGGAGGCGACCTTCGGCCTGATGGGCCGCGGCCCCGAGCACGTGGCGGGCTTCCTGGCCGGCTGGGCGGGACGGCCGGACGTCTTCGCCGCGGGCGGACAGCGCTTCGCCGACAACGTGACCCGCTTCTACGAGTACGCGCGCGACAACGACCTGTACTGCTCCTACGCGATCGTGCCGCCGCAGATCGACCGCTCCAAGCCCGCCCACCAGCAGGAGGATCCGCATCTGTACGCGGGGGTGAAGGAGGAGCGGGAGGACGGCATCGTGCTGGCCGGCGCCCAGATGCTGGGCACCGGCGCCGCCATCTCGGACTACCTGATCCTCAGCTGCATCGTGCCACTGCGGCCCGGCGACGAGGACTACGCGGTCAGCGCGGCGATCCCGCTGAACGCCGAGGGCCTGAAGGTCTACTCACGTCGCGGCTACGCGGCGGCGGCCACCAGCCTCTACGACTACCCGCTGGCCAGCCGCTTCGACGAGACCGACGCTCTGATCGTCCTGGACGACGTGTTCGTGCCGTGGGAGAGGGTCTTCGTCTTCCGCGACCGGGACATCACCAGCGCCCAGTGGAACAACACACCGGCCCATCTGCTGGGCAACAACCAGGCGCAGATCCGGTTCTCGGTCAAGCTCGACCTGCTGGCGGGCCTGGCGCTGCGGGTCGCCGAGATGAACGGCTCCGCCACCTTCCCGCCGGTGCGCGGCACCCTCGGTGAACTCGCCGCGCACGCCGCGATGGTCTCGGGGCTGGTCTACGCGCAGGAGCAGAACTGCGAGATCGACGAGTTCGGCGTCGCGTGGCCGGGCCGGGCCGAGTGCTTCGCCACCATGACACTCCAGTCGGAGTTCTATCCGAAGCTGCTGAACATCGTCCGCGACCTGTGCGGCGGCGGCGTCATCCAACTGCCGTCCTCCGCCGCGGACTACGGCGACCCGGAGGCGCGCGCCGACCTGGAGCGGTACGTCCGGTCGCCCGGCTACCCCAGCCAGGAGCGCGTCAAGCTGCTCAAGCTGGTCTGGGACCTGGTGGGCTCCGAGTTCGCGAGCCGGCACCTGCAGTACGAGATGTTCTACGCGGGAGCGCCGTTCCTGGTCCGCTCCCGGATGAGCCAGGTCTACGACTTCGACCGGGCGACCGCCCTGGTGGACCGGGCCCTGGCCGGCTACGGGGTCGACGGCCCGACAGCCGCCTGAAACCGCAAGGTGCCGTGGTGCGGGGCGCCCCCGCACCACGGCACCGGAGCCCGAATGCGGGGGGCAGGCTGCCGTGTTGTACTGGCCAGGTGGAGCGCAAGCACACGGTGTCGATCGCAAGGCACGCCGGGAAACCCGACGTGGCGGCCCCAGAGGCCGCCAGGCCCGGGCAGGCGGAGCAGGTCAGGCGCCGGGTCAGGCTCATGATCGAGATCACCGCCCGCGCCGGTGCCTACCGCAAGGGGCTGGTGACGGCCGCCGGGCGGCTCAGCCCGCAGGAAGCCGTGATCCTCGCCGATCTGGAAGGGCACGGGCTCCAGGTGCCGCAACTGCACGACGTGCTGTGCGGCGGCCATGTGCTGGTGGACGACCCGCAGCTGTACGAGGACTGGCGCTTCGCCGACGTCAGCCATTCCCGGCTGTCCAGCCATCACCACGACATCGACAAGGAGCGCTACCCCGACATCGGGATGCGCGGCCAGGTGGTGCGGGAGAAGCTGCACGGGCGCACGACCGAGGGCACCTGGGTGCAGTTGGAGAAGACCCCGGCCGCCTTCGGCAAGAGCAAGATGCCCAGCCTGACCGACCTGCGGCACCTCATGGACTACGTGGTCTACCGGGTCACCCGCAGCAACGTCGGCCCGTGGGGCCTGTCACGGATGACCGAGCGGCACCCGATGTACCTGTCGCCGGTCCTGGCCGTGCCCACCTCACTGACACCTCCGGTCGCGCGGTCACTGACCCGGGCGCTGCGCCGGATCGAGAAGGACGACGACGTCACCGCCATGTCCCAGGACCTGGCCGCCCGCTTCCCGCCGCCTGACCGGTCGGACCTGACCGGCGAGTTGGGCCAGGCGCTGTCCGGCAGGGCGGGGCGGGGACTGTTCGGCAGCTCCGAGGTGTGGGTCACCCAGACACCGTCCCGCGCCGCCGCCGTGGTTCTCCGGGAGAACGGCGAACCACCCCCGGCGGACACCTGGCAGGCAGGAGGGCCGTCATGAGCGACGACCGGCACAACGTTCCCCCGCCGGAGCCGACAGGACCCGGCGAGGCGTCCGTCCCCGAGGGGCTCGTGTCGGCGGTGGTGAACCTGGTGGACACCGGACCGGTGCTGCTGGGGGCGTACACCATCGCCGAACTCACCGCCGTGGACGCCATCGTGGACTTCCTGGAGGCCCGGCCGCCGGACGACGTGCTCGCCGAGGCCGTCCGCTCACTGGCCGCGCGCCAACTGCTGCTGGCCGGCTCCTCGGGCGAACAGGTCCAGGTACGCGGCGACCTGGGCATCGCCGTGGCGTTCCAGCAGCGGGCCCGCCAGGTGCTCGACGCGCGCACCACCGGAACCGAGCCGGGCGAACCGTGGCGGATCCTGCTGCTCCCCCAGCCCGAGCAGATCTGCCTGATGGTGCGCATCGACGCGCTGGGGGTGCACCAGATGGGCCTGTACAAGCTCGACGAGGCCCTCGACATCCTCACCGACTGGCTGCCCCAGGGCCGGCCGGCGGACCCCGGCCCGTCCGTGGACGCCACGTCGGTGCTCACCGAGTCGGAGCGGTCGGCGCTGCTCACCGTCACCGACTACACCGCGCAGGGATCGGCCGAGATCGCCGGGGAGAGCACCGACCTGGTCCTGGCCCGCAACGACGGCCGGCTGCACGTGCTGTCCCGGGACCCGGGCAACCACGACAAGCTGGTGACGGCCCCGCCGAACGGCAGGGACGGCGTCCACGGCCGCCTGGTCGACCTGCTGACCTAGGCCGTGTCTTGTGGATCAGGGTGGATCCGCCCTCGCGGTAACCCACTGATGTCGAGTGCGCGCGGAAAGTCATATTCCTGAAAACTGTTGACAGTTTTCAGTCGCAGAGGTGAAGGTAGGCGTCACGCACGGCGGGACGCCTACGTACTCGCGAGGCTCCCTCCGGAGCCCGACCTCTCAAGCCGCCGGTCAACCGGCCAAGGCTGCGCACATCACGTGGAGGCACCATGGGCGACACGGCTCTTTCCGCCGCGTCCGTCAGACAGGGAACAGAGCGGATTCCCGCACGGGTCGTCGCGGCCGGTGCCGTGGGCTCCATCGTCGAGTACGTCGACTTCGGCGTGTACGGCTACGTGTCCACGATGCTCGCGGCGCACTTCTTCGTCAGCGGTGACGGGAACACCGCGCTGCTGGCGACCCTCGCGACCTTCGCCGTGGCCTTCGCGCTGCGCCCGGTCGGCGGGGTCCTGTTCGGGCACCTCGGCGACCGCTACGGCCGCAAGAACGCCCTGGCCGCCACCGTCGTGCTGATGGCCATCGCCTCCGGGCTGATCGGCGTCCTGCCCTCCTACGCCGCGATCGGCGTCGGGGCCACCGCGCTGCTGGTCCTCGCCCGGTGTCTCCAGGGTCTGGCGGCCGGCGGCGAGATCAGCGGTGCCGCCTCCTACGTCGCCGAGCACTCCCCGGACGCCAAGCGCGGTCTGTACTGCGCCACCACGCAGACCGGGGCCCTGGTCGGGGCGTTGCTGGCGGCGCTGAGCGTGGCGTTGCTCAACACCGTGCTCGGTGAGTCCGCGATGAACGACTGGGGTTGGCGGATCGCCTTCCTGATCGCCGTGCCGCTCGGCGTGGTCGGTCTGCTCATCCGCGCCCGGCTCGCCGACTCACCGATGTTCCAGGAGGCCGAGCAGCGCGACGGCAAGCGCCGCGCCCCGTTCTTCGAGACCTTCCGCACCCACAAGGTCGCGCTTCTGCAGTGCGTCGGACTGTCGATCCTGCTGTTCTCCGCCTACTACGTCTTCTACGTCTACATCAGCATCCACTTCCAGAAGGTGCTGGGCTTCTCCTCCGGCACCGCGTTCTGGTCGAGCGCGGCCACGCTCGCGGTCTCGGCCGCCTGCATGCCGTTCTTCGGCGCGCTCAGTGACCGGATCGGACGGCGCAAGGTGTTCATCGGGGCGTCGATCGCCGGACTGGTGCTCCCGGTGCCCGGCTTCCTGCTCTTCGAGGCGGGACCGGGATGGGCGGTGGTCTCACAGATCGTGCTCGGCCTCGTCGACTCCGCCCTGATGGGTGCCGCGTTCTCCACCTTCTCCGAGCTGTTCCCCACCCGGATCCGCTACACCGGTATCGCCCTCGGCTTCAACATCGGCAGCGCGGCCGCCGGGGGCACCGCCCCCTACATCTGCACCTGGCTGGTGGGCGCCACCGGCTCCAGCCTCGCGCCCGCCTGGTTCGTCCTGGGCACCGCGGTGATCACGCTGTGTGCGGCTTTCACCCTGAAGGAGACCGCCGGGACGCGACTGCGGGACGCCTGAGGAGATCTGATGCCCGAGCTCGACAACAAGCGCCTGCTGCCACGTGACAACACGTTCTCGCAGGCCACCGGCTCCGTGTTGCGGGACATGATTCTCGACGGCTCCCTCAGGCCGGGCGAGCGGCTGAACGAGGTGATGCTGGCCGCCGCGCTGGGCATCAGCCGGGGCCCACTGCGCGAGGCCATCCAACGGCTGGCCAGCGAGGGCCTGCTCACCGTCGTCAGCCACCGGGGTGCCTTCGTACGGAACTTCTCCCGGCACGAGATCGGCGAACTGTACGAGCTGCGCGCCGCGTTGGAGCTGCACGCCGTGCGACTGGCGGGCGCCCGCGCGAGCGAGCGGGAACTGGACGAGCTGGACGCCATGCTCGTGGACACCGAGAGCCGGATACGCGCATCCGACGCCAAGGCCTACCCCTCCGAGCTGGACTTCCACCTGAGGCTGGTGCTGCTGGCCGCCAACCCGGCGTTGATGCGCAGCGCGCTCGAAGTGCACCGTCAGCTCTACCTGGCCCGCTCGATGTCGGCGAAGCGGCCCACTAGGGCCCGCGAGGCGGTGGCCGAACACGGCGAGCTGGTGGCCGTGTTGCGCGAGCGCGACGCCGACCGCGCCCATGACCTGATGACCCGTCACCTGGACCGCTCCAGGCGAAGCGCCATGGAAGCGCTGGGGCTGCCGGAGACCGAGGACGAACGGGTGCCCGGCCCGGGCAGCACCACCTGACCGAAGTGAGAGCGAGACGATGAGAACCACTACCAGCCTGCGACGGCTCCTCGACCGTGAGGCACGACCACTGGTCCTGCCAGGGGCCCCCAACGCCCTCACCGCGCGTGTGGTGGAGGAAGCGGGCTTCGAGGCCGTGTACGTCTCGGGAGCCGGGGTGACCAACAGCGAGCTCGGCATGCCCGACCTGGGCCTGCTCACGCTGCCGGAGCTCGCCTCCCAGGTGGCCGCGATGGCCGACGCCGTCGAACTGCCGCTGGTCGTCGACGCCGACACCGGCTTCGGCAACGCCCTGAACGTGCGGCGCACCGTACGCGTGCTGGAGCGGGCCGGAGCCGCAGCCATCCAGTTCGAGGACCAGGTCAGCCCGAAGAAGTGCGGGCACTTCGCGGGCAAGGAGATCATCGGCACCGGTGAGATGGTCGACAAGATCCACGCCGCGGTGGACGCCCGCGACGACCAGGACCTGGTGATCATCGCCCGCACCGACGCGCTGGCCGTGGACGGTGTCGAGGCGGCCTGCGAGCGGGCCAGGGCGTTCGCCGAGGCGGGCGCGGACATGCTGTTCGTGGAGGCGCCGACCAGCCGGGAGGAGATGCTCCGCATCACCCGCGACGTCCCCGGCCGGCACATCGCCAACATGGTCGAGGGCGGGCTGACCCCGCTGCTGTCCAGCAAGGAACTGGGCGACCTCGGCTTCAGCGTGGCCCTGTACGCCAACGCCGCCATGCGCGGCGCCGTGCTGGGCATGCGCTCCGTCCTGGACCACCTCAAGCAGCACGGTGACACCCGGGACGCCGACGATCTCATGATCAGCTGGGCCGAGCGGCAGAGCCTGGTGCGCAAGCCGTACTTCGACGCGCTGGACGCGCGCTACTCGACGAACCGCAGCACCGAGGAGGCCCGATGACCACGTACGACCTGCGGCTGCGCGGCGGACGCGTCTTCCTGCACGGCAGCGGCCTGACCACGGCCGACCTGCTGATCCACGACGGCCTGATCGCCGGTGTCGTGGACCCCACGGCACCCGCCGAGGCGGCCGAGACGGTGGACCTGCACGGGGCCGCGGTACTGCCCGGGGCCATCGACCCGCACGTCCACCTCGGCAAGGACATCCGAGTGCCGAGGGACCGGGAGGACGCCGAGCGGGAGACGGCCTCCGCGGTCGCGGGCGGCGTCACCTCGATGCTCGTCTACCTGCTCAGCGCGGACCCCTACGAGCGGGTGCACCAGGAGTCGCGGGCCGCCATGGAGTCCGGCGCGCACACCGACTTCGGCTTCCACTTCGTGCTCGGCACCGACGAGCACGTCAGGTCGGTCCCCGCCTACATCCGTGAACTCGGCGTCTCCAGCTTCAAGTTCTTCATGAACTTCCGTGGCGACGAGGGCGCCTACCTCGGGATGCCGGGCAACGACGACGGTTTCATGTACGACCTGCTGGGCGTCACCGCCGACGCCGGGGCCATGGTCAATCCGCACCCGGAGAACATCGAGATCGTCTGGAAGCTCCGGGAGCGGCCGCGCGACGAGACCCTGGGCCCGCTGCACGCCTGGCACCTGACCCGGCCGCCGCTGGTGGAGGCGGAGGCCGAGCAGCGGGTGGCCTACCTGGCCGCGGCCACCGGGGCCTCCGCCTACGCGGTGCACACCTCGAGCGCCGCGGGCCTGAACGCCATGCGCATGCAGCGCAGCGCCTACCCGAACCTCTTCGTGGAGACCTGCACCCACTATCTGACGCTCACCACCGCGGCCTCGTGCGGCAGCTACGGCAAGGTGAATCCGCCGCTGCGGCCCCAGGAGGACCTGGAGGCGCTCTGGCAGGGCGTCGCCGACGGCAGCGTGGACACCGTCGGATCGGACCACAACTCCCGACACCGCTCCTTCAAGGAGAAGGACATCTGGTCGGCGTCGGCGGGCTTCCCCGGCACCGGGGTGCTGCTGCCCCTCACACTCGGCGAGGGCCTGCGGCGCGGCGTGCCGCTGAGCCGGCTGGTGGACGCCACCAGCACCCGCTCGGCCAAGCTGTTCGGCCTCTACCCGCGCAAGGGGGTGATCCGGATCGGCTCGGACGCCGACCTGGCCGTGGTCGACCTCGACGGCGAGACCGTCATCACCGCGGACCGACAGCACAGCGCCGCCGCCTACACCCCGTGGGAGGGCCGCACCGCACCGGTCCGCGTCGTCCACACGCTGGTGCGCGGGCACTTCGCCGTACGGGACGGACAGCTCTCGGACACTCCCCAGGGGGCCTATCTGCCCCGGGCACACAGTGGCGCGACCGCACTGGCCGCCGCCGAGAAGGAGGAACTGTGACGTCGTCATCCGCGACCCCCGCACCGGGTGGCACCCCGCGGGAGCCGGACCAGCCGTGGACGGTGGGCGGTGCCGGGGTCATCGACGAGACCACCCGTCACCGCTACGACCTCGCCGGCTTCGGCCACCCGTCGGGCCTGGGCACGCGTCCCGCCCTGCTGATCATCGACGTGCAGTACCGCACGGTGGGCACCCGGCCGCTGCCCTTCGACGAGGCCACCCGGGAGTTCACCACGAGCTGCGGTGAGACCGGCTGGCAGGCGGTGGGCAACATCGTCACCCTGCTCAAGACCTTCCGCGAGGCGGGCTGGCCGGTGCTCTACCCGCATGTCGCGCCCAAGCGCGGCTACGACGCGGGCCGACTGGGCGCCAAGGTCCCCGGGATCATGGCCATCCCCGAGCACGGCTACGACTTCGTGGCCGAGGTCGCGCCGGTCGAGGGCGACGTCCTGCTGCCCAAGCGCCACCCCAGCGCCTTCTTCGGCACCCCGCTGACCAGCTATCTGGTGGAAGCCGGCGTCGACACCCTCGTGGTCACCGGCTGCTCCACGTCGGGCTGTGTGCGCTCGAGTGTCACCGACGCGTTCTCGCTCAACTTCCGGGTGGCCGTTCCCAGCGACGCGGTCTACGACCGCAGCCCGGTGGTCCACGAGGTGAACCTCTTCGACATGGCCCAGAAGTACGCCGACGTCTCCACGACCGAGCAGTTGCTCCCCAAGCTGAAGGCGCTGCGCGGCGGCGCGAGCGGAGGACAGCGGTGAACGGGACATCCACCGACGTCGACGTCGACGTCGTGGTGGTCGGCGCCGGTGGTGGCGGGCTGACCGCGGCGATCGCGGCGGCCGAAGCGGGCGCCGAGGTGGCGCTGCTGGAGAAGCTGGGCCGGGCCGGCGGCAACACCTTCGTCTCGACGGGTTCCATCCCGGCCGCCGGCACCCGCTACCAGCGGGCCGCCGGCATCGAGGACGACCCGGAGCGGATGGTCGCGGACCTGCTGCGGCAGAGCGGCGGCCACCAGGCCGAGCACCTGGTCCGCTTCCTGGCCGCCCGGTCGGCGAGCCTGGTGGAGTGGCTGGTCGAACAGCACTCCGTGGACCTGCGCATCATCACGGACTACAAACACGTCGGCCACAGCGTCCAGCGACTGCACGCGCCGCCGGACCGGCGCGGGGCCTCGCTGATCCGCGACCTCACCGCCGCCGCGAAGCGGCTGGACGTGGAGGTGGTCGCGGGCAATCCGGTGACCGGCCTGGTCGTCGAGGACGGACGGGTGGCCGGCGTCCGGGTCGGCGGCCCGGCCGGCGGCGGTCACACCCTGCGGTCCCGCGCGGTCGTCCTGGCGTCGAACGGGTTCGGCAACAACAAGGAGATGGTGGCCCGCTGGATCCCGGAGGGCGCCGCCGTGCGCTACTTCGGCGCGGAGGGCTCGACGGGCGAGGCCATCACCTGGGCGGACGACCTCGGCGCCCGGCTGCTCAACATGGGCGCCTACCAGGGATACGCGGCCGTCGCGTACCCGCACGGCTCGCTGGTGAGCTGGACGACCGTGGAGAAGGGCGGCTTCCTGCTGGCTCCGGACGGCAGCCGGATGGGCGACGAGAGCGTCGGCTACTCCGGCTTCACCACCGCAGTCGCCCGGGCCGCCGAGGAGAGCTGGGTGGTCTTCGACAGCCGGATCCGCGACTTCGTCGCCGGGAACGAACCGGAGTTCGCGGAACTGGTCGCCATCGGCGGCGTCCGGGAGGCGGACACCGCCGAGGGGATCGCCGGGATCATCGGCTGTCCCTCCGAGGCCGTGGCCCGGGCCCTCAGCGACCAGCGGTCGGCGGCCTCCGCCGGGACCGCCGACTCCCATGGGCGCACCGACTTCCCCATGGGCCCGCTGCGGGCACCGTTCTGCGCGGTGCGCACCGTGCCCGCGCTCTTCCACACCCAGGGCGGGGTGGACGTGGACGGCGACGCCCGGGTGGTCCGGGCGGACGGATCCGTCATCCCCGGGCTCCATGCCGTCGGCGGGGTCACCGGCGGTCTGTCGGGTGCTTCGGGCGCCCGCGGCTACTCCTCTGGCAACGGACTGCTCTCCGCGATCGGCCTCGGCCGCATCGCGGGCAACGCGGCGACCGGCTCCCGGCCGGTCCGGTCCGTCTGACGGGAGCCGCCCTGCGGCCGGCCGGAGCCGGCCGGCCTCAGGGCGCCGCGGCGAAGTCGACCTCCGCGGTGGGGATCGTGCCGCCCTTCCGTCCCTTGGCGGCCGAGAAGCTCCAGTAGGTGTTGGTGTAGGCGATGGCCTCCTCTGGCCCGATCGGCACACCCCACTGCCGCAGGTCCTCGGTGGTGTGGGCGTCCCCGACGAGGGTGGTGTCGTATCCGCGGACCAGCGCGCCGTGCAGGGTCTCGCGTATGCAGGCGTCGGTCTGGGCACCGGTGACGACGACCCGGCCCACCTTGCGCCGCGCCAACTGCGCCTCCAGGTCGGTGTCCTCGAAGGAATCGCCGTAGATCTTGTGGACCAGCGCCTCGTCCTCGTCGCGCCGCAGCTCCGGGATGTACTGCCAGCCCTCGGATCCTTGCGGGATGTCGTCGGCGGAGTGCTGCACCCAGACCACCGGCACCCCTTCGGCACGGGCCTTGTCGACCAGGCTGTTGATGTTGGCGATGACGCCGTCGCGGTTGTGCGCGTCGGCGACGATGCCGTTCTGCATGTCGATCACCAGCAGGGCGGTGTTGGGCCGGTCGGCCAAGCTCGTCATGGGTGTTCCTCCGATGCTCGTCGAACGGTGCCGACGCTACCCCCCACCACTGACATCGCGACCGGCGCGCCGACCGGCCCCGATATGCCTATGCCAGATAGCTATGTAAGATAGCCGCCATGGAGGATCACGAGGTACGCGCTTTCCGGACGCAGATGAAGCTCCTGCAGCGGCGGCTGCGCCGCGAGGCGCTTCCCGTGCACGGCGTCTCCAGGACCGCGTTCCAGGTCATCGCCGCCGTCGAGCGCCGGCCCGAGGCCCCGCAACCCCGGCAGATCGCGGCGGAGTTGCAGATGACCAGCTCGAACGTCGCCGCCGCGCTGCGGGAACTGGAAGCGGCCGGGTACGTGCTCAGACGCAAGGACTCCTCCGACGCCCGCCGGGTCTCCGTGCTCGTCACCGAACACGGCCGCTCGGTGGTGGCCGGGGTCCGCAGCGAGCGGGACACCTGGCTGGGCCGGGCGGTGGAGACCCTCCTGGACCAGGACGAACAGCGGGTGCTGCTGGCCGCCGGCGCGCTGATGCGGCGGCTCGCGGAGTTCGAGCAGCCGGCCCTGGCGGAGACGCCGGAGGAAGGGGCCGGCAGCCGCGCCGTGAAGAGCGCCTCATGAGCCCCCGTCTCACACCGCGCCGCACCGCGGAGCGGGCCGGTCCCTTCGCCCGCATGCTCTCCTCGCTCTCGATACGCAACTACCGCCTGTACTTCTGGGGCTATTCCGTCTCGGTGGCCGGTACCTGGATGCAGACCATCGCCCTGGCCTTCCTGGTCCTGCGGTTGACCGGCAGCGGCAGTGATCTCGGGGTGGCCACCGCGGCCCGGTTCCTGCCGTTCGTGGTGCTGGGCCCGTTCGGCGGGCTGCTCGCCGACCGCTACGACAAACGCCGGCTGCTGTATGTGACGCAGTCGGCCTCCGCGGTCATCGCGCTGCTGTTCGCCCTGCTCACCGCCCTGCACGTCATCGACATGCTCACCGTTGTCCTGCTGTCCCTGGCCCTCGGGTCGCTGACGGTCTTCGACAATCCGGCGCGGCAGAGCCTGATCTCCGAGTTGGTCCCCCGTGACCGACTCGGCAATGCCGTCACCTTGAACTCCGTCTCGGTCAACCTGGCCCGTGTGCTGGGTTCCGCGGTGGGCGGCACGCTGGTCGCCGCCGTCGGCCTGACGATGTGCTTCGCCCTCAACGGGCTGTCGTTCGCCGCCGTCATCGCGAGCCTGGCGATGATGCGCGCATCGGAGATGGACCCCGTCGACCGGCCGCCGCGGCGCAAGGGGCAGATACGCGACGGCCTGCGCTACATCCGCCGGACCCCCGCGCTGCTACTGCCGCTGGTGATGCTGACGTTCACCGGCATGCTGGCCTACGAGTTCCCGGTCACGCTGCCGCTGGTGGCGCGCGGCGCCTTCCACGGCGGGGCGGGAACCTACGGGGCGATGGCGACCCTGATGGCCATCGGCGCGGTGGTCGGCGGACTGGTGGTCGCCGGCCGCGGCAACCGGCAGCGCGCCGGATCCCTGGGACTGGCCGGCATCGGATGGGGCATCGCCATCCTCGCCGCCGCCTTCGCGCCGACGCTTGCCTGGGAACTCGTGGCGCTGCCGTTCGTGGGCTACGGAAGCATCTCCTTCAACTCGCTGTCCAAGACCGCCATGCAGCTCGCCTCGGCGCCCTCGATGCGGGGCAGAGTCATGGCCCTGTGGTCGATGGCGTGGGGCGGCACCACGGTCATCGGCGGCCCGCTGGTCGGCTGGATCGCCGAGGAGTACGGCAGCCGCTGGTCACTGGTCGTCGGCGGCCTGCCCACCCTGCTCCTCGGGCTCCTGATGCTGCCCGCCCTGCGACGCATCGACCGCACCGCCCCCGCCCCGGACGGGGCGGTCCCGTCCGGGGCGAGCCCCCCGCGGCTGCCGGACCTGCCGGTCGACACTCCTAGAGGAAGCTGACGTTCTGGGCCAGGGCGAGCCGGCTGGAGTAGTTGATCGTGTTGGTGGCCGGACGCATGTAGGCACGCCACGCGTCGGAGCCGGACTCGCGGCCGCCGCCGGTCTCCTTCTCACCGCCGAAGGCCCCGCCGACCTCCGCGCCCGAGGTGCCGATGTTGACGTTGGCGATGCCGCAGTCGGAGCCCTCGGCGGACAGGAAGAGTTCGGCCTCCTGCTGGTCGCGGGTGAAGATGCTGGACGACAGGCCCTGCGGGACGTCGTTGTGCAGGGCGATGGCCTCCTCGAAGGTGTCATAGGTGAGGACGTAGAGGATGGGCGCGAAGGTCTCCTCCTTGACGACATCGCTCTGCTCCTCGACCCGGACGATCGCCGGCTCGACGTACGCGGCCAGCGGTGCCGCCTCGGCCAGCCGCCGGTTGCCGCCCACGAGCGTCCGGCCGCCCTGGGCCCGCGCCCGGGTCAGGGCGTCCCCCATGCGCTCCAGGGCCTGGGCGGAGATGAGCGGGCCGACGAGGGTGGCCTCGTCGAAGGGGTCGCCGATCGGCAGCTTCCGGTAGGCGGCGACCAGACGTCCGACGAAGGTCTCGGCGATGTCGCGGTGGACGATGAGCCGGCGCAAGGTGGTGCAGCGCTGCCCCGCGGTGCCGGCCGCCGCGAAGACGACGCCCTGGACGGCGAGGTCGAGGTCGGCGGAGGGGGCGACGACCGTGGCGTTGTTGCCGCCGAGTTCCAGCAGGCTGCGCCCGAACCTGGCCGCGACCCGGGGACCGACCTCCCGCCCCATGCGGGTCGAGCCGGTGGCGCTGACGAGTGCCACCCGCGGGTCGTCCACCAGCCGCTCCCCGACCAGGCGGTCGCCGAGCAGCAGCCGGTGCACGTCGCGCGGGGCGCCGACCTCCTCGGCGGCCCTGGCCAGCAGCCGGTCGCAGGCCAGGGAGATCAGCGGAGTCAGCTCCGAGGGCTTCCAGACCACGCTGTCACCGCACACCAGGGCGACAGCGGTGTTCCACGACCAGACGGCGGCGGGGAAGTTGAACGCGGACACCACGCCGACCACGCCCAGCGGGTGCCAGGTCTCGGCAAGGCGGTGGCCCGGGCGCTCGGAGGCGATGGTGCGGCCGTAGAGCTGCCGGGACAGGCCCACGGCGAAGTCGCAGATGTCGATCATCTCCTGGACCTCACCGAGTGCCTCGGAGCGGATCTTGCCCGCTTCGACGGTGATGAGATCGGCCAGGTGGCCCTTGTGCTCGCGCAGCAACTCCCCCAGTCGGCGCACCAGTTGACCGCGACGCGGGGCCGGTGTGACGCGCCAGGCCCGGAAGGCCTCGCTGCCGGCGGCGAGGGCTTCCTCGACGTCGGCGGCGGTGGCCGCCTTCAGACCGAAGAGGTCCTCGCCGGTGACGGGCGTCCGTGCCGGGAAGTCGGTGCCCTCAGGGACCGTGGCACCGATGTGCTTCAGAGCCGAGGCGGCCCGGTCGCGCAGGTCGTCGGTGGTGGGCAGGCTGACACTGGTCATGATGCTCCCTTGGCGGTCGGCGGAGTGGGGGTGCGGAGTCCTGCGGGGGCGTCAGACCACGTGGGCCTCGGGGCGGATCCCGGCCCCGGTCCTGAAGCGGTCGGCGCTGAGGGGGGCGACGTCGACGAACGGCCGACGGTCCAGGTAGAGGTCGCGGACGATCTCGCCGACCGCCGGGGCCTGGAGGAATCCATGGCCGGAGAAGCCGGTGGCGTAAAGGAAGTTGACCGGCTCGCCGGAGCGGCCGATCAGCGCGTTGTGGTCGGGGGTGACCTCGTAGAGTCCGGCCCAGCCGCCGGACGTCGCCATGTCCGCCAGAGCGGGCGCCCGGCGTCGCGCCACGGCACGGAACAGCTCCAGCCACTCCGGGGTCCAGGTGGTGTCGAACCCGTCGGGCTGGTCGGGGTCGGCCAGACCGAACAGCAGCCCGTCGTCGCTGTTGTGGAAGTACGCCGTCGAGGAGAAGTCGATGGTGAAGGGGATGCGCGGCGCGGGCGGTGTGAGCGGCACGGTGAAGGCCAGTTGGCGGCGTAACGGGCGCACCGGCAGGTCGACGCCCGCCATGTCGCCGATCCGCGCCGACCACGCGCCCGCGGCGCAGATGACCGCAGAGCAGGCCGTCGTCCCCCGGTCGGTGTGCACGGCCGTGACGCGGTCGCCGATCGTGTCGATACCGGTGACCGTCGTGTCCGTGGCGAAGGTGACACCGGCCCGGGCTGCGGCGCGCGCGTAGCCCCGGACGACCAGTGCGGGGCGGGCGTGACCGTCGGTGGGTGAGTAGACGGCCGCGTCGAGGCCCTCGGTGCTGAGGTAGGGGCACAGCCGGTGCGCGTCCTGCGGGCCGATCATGCGGCTGGGGACGCCGAGGGCGTTCTGGATCCCGACGCCGGTCTCGAAGTCCGCCACCTGTCCGGCGCCGGTGAGCAGGAAGAGATAGCCGACGGTGTCGAGCCGGATGTCGGCGCCGGGGCGGTCGCGGAAGGCCTGGTAGGCACGCAGGCTCCGGCTGCCCAACTCGATGTTGAGCGGATCGGAGAACTGGGCCCGCACACCGCCGATCGGCTTGCCCGAGCTGCCGCCGCCCAGGTCACCCCGCTCGACGACGACGATGTTCGCCACTCCGGCCTCGGCCAGGTGGAACGCGATGCTGGTGCCCATGACGCCGCCGCCGATGATCACGACGTCGGCTGTGCTCGGAACGGTGCGGAAGGCGGATGAGGATGACATCGGGCCGGTCCCTTCCAGAGGCCGACGCCGCGGCCGAAGGAGAGACCGGCGGACGCGGCTCGGACTGTCAGTTCGGGCGGGAGATCGCTCAACAGCTGTGTCGGGCATGGCGCGAGAACGGGACCACCTGCGTCCACGACTAGTCAGTGTCGCCGATCCGTCGCGATTTCCCTATGGGGCGGACGCGCACCGATGGACCCGTCGCTCGCCGCGGGGACGAAGCGCGGCAGGTCGAAGGCGGTGACGGGGGGCGGGTCGTCGTACTTCTCGATCTCGACCAGGCAGGTCTGGGCCATCGTGCACTGGGTCAGGCGTGAGGTGCCGCCGTCCAGGGTCACCACGTTGGGGTTGCCGTGCTTGTCCATGCTGCCGGGGACCCCGGGCTCCATCGGGTCGTACCAGGAGCCGGTGGAGACCTGCACGACGCCGGGCAGCAGATGGTCGGCGAGACGGACCCCGGCGAGGAAGGCGCCGCGGTCGTTGAAGACCCGCACCACGTCACCGTCGGCCAGCCCGCGGGCGGCCGCGTCGGCCGGGGTGACGTGGATCGGTTCGCGGCCGGCGACCTTGTCGGACCGGCTGAGCGAGGAGTGGTCGAGCTGGCTGTGCAGTTTGTTTCTCGGCTGGTTGCTCAGCAGATGCAGCGGATAACGCCCGGCGAGCTCGCCGCCCAGCCACTCGGCGGGCTCAAGCCAGGCGGGATGCGGCGGGCAGTCCTCGTAGCCGAACGAGGCGATCGCCTCGCTGAACAGCTCGATCCGCCCGGACGGCGTGTCGAGCGGCGCCGCGACCGGGTCGGCGCGGAAGTCGGCCAGCAGGGTCGGTTCGCTCTCCGGCGCCGGGAACTCGAATCTGCCGGCCGCCCAGAACTCGTCGAACTCCGGCGGCGCGAAGCCCCGTTGCCGCGCGAGGTCGAGCGCCTCGCCGTACATGTGCCGCAGCCAGCCCATCTCGTCACGGCCCTGGTGGTACGCAGCCCCGAATCCGAGCCGATCGGCGAGCTCGGCGAACATGTCGAAGTCGTTGCGAGACTGAGCGTGGGGCGGCATGACCTGGTGCATGGCGATCCAAAACCTGCTGTGATCCGCCGCGGCGATGTCGTTGCGCTCCATCGTGGTGGTGGAGGGCAGCACGATGTCGGCATGCTTGGCCGGCGGATTCCACCACTGCTCGTGGACGATGACGGTCCCCGGGCGCTGCCAGCCACGCAGGAACCGGTTGAGGTTGAGGTTGTGGTGGAACGGGTTGCCGCCCGCCGAGTAGATCACCTCGGTGTGCGGCAGGTCGATGACCCTGCCGTCGTGCTCCAGGGTGCCGCCGGGGTCGAGCAGCAGGTCGGTCACCCGGCCGACCGGCACCGACACGCCCACCGGGTTGCCGCCCAGTCGCAGCGTGGGGCGGGGGATGCCGGCCGGCCTGTTCAGCCCTATGCCGCTGACCGCGCCGAACCCCAGGCTGAAGCCGCCGCCGGGCAGACCGATCTGGCCGAGGAGTCCGGCCAGCGCGATCGTCATCCAGACCGGCTGCTCGCCGTGGTCCGCGCGTTGCACCGACCAGCTGACGTTGACCAGAGTGCGGGTGCCGGCCATCCGGCGCGCCAGGCCGGTGATGGTCTCCGCCGGGACGCCGGTGATCCGGGACGCCCAGTCGGCGTCCTTGGGTATCCCGTCGCTCTCACCCAGCAGATAGCGCTCGAAGCGCGGGTAGCCCGCGCAGTAGCGGTCCAGGAAACCCCGGTCGTGCCGGCCGTCGGCGACCAGGGTGTGGGCCAGACCCAGCATCATCGCCGTGTCGGTGTTGGGACGGATGGGCACCCACCGCGGCCCGGCGGAACCGGTCACATCGCCCCGCGACGGGCTGATGTTGACCACCTCGATGCCCGCCGCCCGCGCCTTGGCGAACCAGTCGGCGTTGTCGTGGTTGACCGCGCCACCCGGGTCGATCTGCGCGTTCTTCAACGCCGCGCCACCGAACATCACCATCAGCCGGGTGTGCGCGACGATCTCACTCCACCGCACCACGAGGTGGTTGATGTCCCGCCGGCCGAGGATGTACGGCATGATCCCGAGCGCCGCGCCGAAGCTGTGGTTACCGGACTTGTCGGTGTGACCGCCGAACAGGTTCAGGAAGCGCTTGAGCACGCTGGGGGCGTGGTGCAGCCGGCCGGCGCTGGCCCAGCCGTACGACCCTCCGTAGACGGAGGTGTTGCCGTGCTCCTCACGGGCCTCGACCAAGGCGTCGCAGATGAGCCGGAAGGCCTCCTCCCACTCCACCGGGACGAACGCCTCGGCACCTCGACGCTCCCGGCTCGCCGCCCGGGAGCGCAGATATCCCTCCCGGACATACGGCCGATCGATCCGCAGCCCACCGTGCACCACCTCGGGCAGACTGGCCTGGATCGGGGAGGGGTGCGGGTCGAACGGCACCCCCTCGGTGCCGAGTACCTCGTCGTTCCGCGGATCGGTCTCGACCCGGTAGACCCCCCAGTGAGACGCGGTCTGCGTCGACTTCCTCGGACGTGCGGCCATCGGTCCGCCCCTTCTGTCCTGCCCCGGCCGGCCGTTCCCGCGGTCGCGAACCTTCGCGCGCTTCGCCGGACCGTCGCGGCTCCCCATCCCCAAATACGTTAGGTCTAATATAATTCAAGGGACCGGGACCATCCGGGAAAGGGTGGTGGACCGGCGGTGCCACTCGCCGCGGACTACTGCCGGCGGCGATCGCCGCGTGGACGGTCTACCAGTCGTCGCGCAGGATCTGGGAGAGCTGCCGGGGGCCGCGCGAGCCCTTGGCCGTTTTCGTCTCCTCGGCGTTCGCCGCGGACTCGCTCGCCTCAAGGGAGCGCTCCAGCTTGCGCAGGAGGTCGGCCAGTCTGCGCTGCTCCGGTGCGGTCAGACCGTCCAGCATGCGCTTCTCGTTGGCGAAGTGCGCCTTGAGCACCTCGTCGATCAGAGCGATGCCCGCCGGGGTGAGCCGGACGTGCACGACACGCGCGTCCTGCTCACCGCGCTCGCGCACCACCAGGCCGGCCGACTCCAGCCGGTCGACGCGCTGGGTGCTGCCGCCCGAGGTCACCAGGGCGATGTCGGCGAGTTCCCCGACCGTCAGCCGGTAGGGCGGCCCGCTCCGGCGAAGGGACGCCAGCACGCTGAACGTCGCCATGCTCACGTCGTGCTCGGCGAAGATCCGGGCCACCTGGGTCTGGTAGCGCAGGAAATTGCGATGCAGCCGCCCGAAGACGGCCATCGCCGAGGCGTCGACCTCGGGGGCATGGCGTGCCCACTGTTCGAGGATCCTGTCGACGACGTCCGGCGAAGGCTTCGCTCCGGCCATCAGCACCCTCTCGGTCGGCTCGTTCCCGTTCGATGACCACCGTACCCACCTCGCCGGAGCCGGCCGGCCGGGGTTGACCCTCGACCTGGTGAAGGCCGCAGAGTCCTGGATGTGGAGAACGAGATGCGCGGTATCGGCGAGATGGCCCGGGACAGTGGACTGGGCGTGAGCGCCCTGCGGTTCTACGACCGGGCGGGCGTGCTGGTCCCGGCCTGGGTGGATCCGGTGAGCGGCTACCGCTGGTACGGCCGCGAGCAGTCGGACGAGTGCCGGCTGCTGGCCAGGCTGCGGCGGGCGGGTATGCCGTTGGCGGACATCCGGCTGGTGCTGGCCGGCTGGGCCGGCGCGGACACCGACCTGGTGCGCACACTGCTCGACGCGCATCTGCGCCGCCTCGAACGCGGGCTGTCCGACGCACGCGGTGAGTTCTCCACGATCCGGTCACTACTCGAACGCAGGGAGAACCCCATGCCCATGCCCCGTACCTCCGCCGTCCTGCTGACCGTTCCCGCGCCGGAGTTGGCCGCGGCGCTGGACGCGGTCCGCTTCGCCGCCGGCACGGACCCGGAGCTGCCGATGCTCGGCGGCGTCCTGTTCGACATCGAGGGCGAGGCACTCGACGCCGTGGCCACCGACCGCTATCGGATGGCTGTCGCGCGAGCCTCGACCTCCGGACAGGACGGACCCCGTTCCCAGGTCATCGTGCCGTCCCCGCTCGCCGACGCGATGCGGGCGCTGCTGGATGACGACGCGCCGGTCCGGCTGACGGTGGACGCGGACCGCGTGACCTTGGAGGCAGGGGATCGCCAGGTGGCCGGCCAGTGCGTCGACCACGACTTCCCCGACTACCGCCGCCTCGTCCGACTGCCCGCCGGGCAGCGCGTCCTCGTCGATGTCCGGGCCTTCCGGGAGGCAGTGGAGACCGGTCCCGTGCGGGTCGGCGAGACGCGGGATCCGGACGGCCTCCCCCGCGAACTGACGGTGCTCAAGGTGGCGGACGACGGCACGGTGGCCGTCTGCGAGGACGGTGACGACGGCCGCGGGCACGTCGCCGTCAATCGCGAGTTCCTGCTGGACGCCCTCGCCGCCGGGGCGCGGGACCGGCTGATCCTGGAGATCGGCGCCCCCACGGCGCCCCTGGCGATCCGCCGTACCGACTCCGAGGACGGCTATTCGATCCTGATGCCCGTCCGTCTGGAGAACTGAGCACGGGAAGGGGGCCGGCCGCCACGGCCGGCCCCCTTCCACCGCCGGACCGATTTATGAAAGCTGGATTGAAAACCTCAACTGTGAAAGCTAGCCTTCCAACCATGGTGGAAGATCTCGATGTGGCGGCGGTCGGTTCGGCACTGCAACTGAGCCTCGGTCTGTTCGTGCGACGGCTTCGGCAGCCGGTCGCCCAGGGCGAACTCACCCTTCCCGAGGTGTCCGCCCTGTCCCGGCTGGAGCGCGCCGGGTCGGCCACCACGAGCGACCTGGCCAGGGCCGAACAGATCACCCCGCAGGCGATGGGTGTGACGCTCGCCGGGCTTGAGGACCGCGGCCTGGTGGAGCGCCACCCCGACCCCGCCGACGGGCGACGGGTGGTCATGTCGATGACCGGGGAAGGACAGCGGGCGCTGCGCGACCGGCGCGGCGCCCGGGCCGGGCAGTTGGCGGACGCACTCGTCGCGGGCGGCTTCACCCGCGCCGAGCTGAAGACCCTGATGGCGGCGGCGCCGCTGATCGAGCGGCTGGGCGAGAGCCTGTGACACCGATACCGGGCGGCGCTCGCGAACCCTCGAACGCGTTCTCCTGGCGGTTCGTGACGCCGCTGCTCACCGGCTCCGCGATCAACGCGATCAACACCTCGCTCATCGCGACCGCACTGGTGCCGATCGCCACCGCCGTCCACGTCCCGGTGGGGCGGACCGCGCTGCTGGTGTCGGTGCTCTACCTGGCCAGCGCGATCGCCCAGCCGATGGGCGGGAAGCTGGCGGAGGAGTTCGGACCCCGCCGGGTCTTCCTGGCCGGCACCCTCATCGTCCTGGCGGGCGGACTGGTGGGCGGGACGGGGCACGACCTGGCCGCCCTGGTCGTGGCCCGGGTGCTGATCGGGGTGGGCAGTTCCGCCGTCTACCCCTCGGCGATGCTGCTCATCCGGCGCCGGGCGGTGGCGGCCGGGCTGGACGCGCCGCCCGGTGGCGTGCTCGGCGGCCTGATGATCGCGGGGGCCGCCACGGCCGCCCTCGGTCTTCCGATCGGCGGTGTGCTGGTGGACGCCTGGGGGTGGCGGACCACGTTCCTCGTCAACCTCCCCTTCGCGTCCCTGACCCTCGTCATGGCCCTGTGGTGGATTCCCTCCGATCCGCCGGCCGAACGGGCGCGAGCGCCGCGGGAGGTGGTGGCGCGGCTCGACGTGCCGGGCATCGTCGGTTTCGGCGGGGCGATGTCGGCACTGCTGGTGTTCCTGATGGGGCTGCCGCGACCCGACTGGATCGCCCTCGGCCTGGCCGTCGTGACCGGTGCGGCACTCGTGTGGTGGGAGTCGCGGGCGGCCCACCCGTTCATCGACGTGCGCCTGCTGGCCACTAACCTGGCGCTCACCCGCACCTACCTGCGCTTCGCCGTGGCGGCGCTGTGCGTCTACACGATCCTGTACGGCCTCACCCAGTGGCTCCAGGTCGGCCGGGGCATGTCCTCGCAGGAGGCCGGTCTGCTCCTGCTGCCCATGAGCGCGCTCTCCGCCCTGATCACCCGGCCGATCTCGCGGCGGAACCTGGTCCGCGGGCCGCTCCTCGTCGCGGCCGTCTCCTGTCTGGCCGGCTCCGCCGGGGTCCTGATGCTCACCGCGAGCACCCCGATCGCCTGGATCGTGGTCATCACCCTGGTCTTCGGTGTCACGTTGGGCACGACCATCAGCGCCAACCAGACGGCCCTGTACACCCAGGTGCCGGCCGATCGGATCGGTACCGCCGCGGGTCTGTTCCGGACCTCCGGCTTCCTCGGCTCGATCGCCTCCTCCGCGCTGATCTCCATCGTGTTCCACACCGGGGTCAGCGACCACCGCCTGCACACCATCGCGCTGATCATGGTCGCCGGCTCCGTCCTGGGACTGGCCATCGTGCTGACGGACCGCCGGATCCTGGCACGGGTCCGGGTACGGGCGGACGACCGGTCCGGCGGAAGGAGCGACCACGCCGGGAACGCGCCCGCCGGTCCGCGACACCCCCCGAAGGCCCACGAACCCTGAGCCACGGGCGTGTCCGTCGACGCCAGTCAGGCGACGCTGCCCGCCGGCGCCGCTGCCGGCCCGACCGCGATGTCACCGGCTTCGGCGACCGGTGGGCCGTCGTGGCGGTCGGCGCCGCCGGGCCCGGGTGGTGCCGGGGAGATGTCGGCCGCCGTCGTGCGCAGGACGGCGAGGAGGTCGGCGACGGGGGTGTCCGGGGACGCCTCGGTGAGGGTCACGGCAGTGAGCCTCCTGGTGAGGACGGGATCGGTGAGCCGGCAGGTGACGATGTCGTCGCGGTGCGGCGCCAGCGACAGTCCCGGCACCAGGCTCACTCCCATGCCGGCGGCGACGAGCCCCTGGAGTGAGTGGTAGTCGTCGGTGCGAAAGGCGATGTCCGGCTCGAAGCCCGCGAGCCGGCACATCCGCTCGTAGGCGTCCTCGTACGGCGGGCGGTGCGAGCGCACCACCCAGCGTTCGTCCGCCAACTCGGCCAGCGCGAGTTCCGCCCGCCGCGCGAGCGGGTGGTCCATCGGCAGCAGGACGTGCAACGGGTCGTCCGGCAGGCGCAGTTGGACGAAACCGCCGGTCAACGGCTGCGGCGCGAAGTTGTACTCCCAGGTCAGCAGGACGTGGATGTCCCCCGCGCGGAGTGTCGTGAGGAGGTCGTCGGTGTGCACGGAGGTCAGCAGGACCCGGACGTCGGGGCGCCTGGCCCTGAAGCCCTTCAGCGCGAGCGGCAGCAGTTCCACACCCGCGGTCGCGAACGTGCCGACCCTGATGTCCTGCGGGCCCGCACCGAAGGTGCGCACCTGCTGTTCGATCGCCGTCATCTCACCGAAGAGGTCCCTGGCCCGGGCCACGAGCGCCTCGCCCGCCGGGGTGAGCCGGATTCCGCGGGGCACCCGGCGGAGCAGGGCGACCCCGAGGTCGCGTTCCAGGGCGGCCATCTGCTGGGAGACCGCGGACTGCGTCAGGTACAGCCGCTGGCCCGCCGCGGTGAACGAGCCCTCCTCCGTCACGGTCACGAAGATCTGGAGACGCCGGACGTCGAGCATGCCGGGCTCAGCCGCTCAGGCGCACGAAACGGCCGGATTCGGCGCGGTCCGCGACGGCTTCTGCCGCACCGTACGGCTCGACCCCTCCGGTGCGCTCGCTGATGCGCAGGCCGCAGTCGCGGACGAGTGTGCCGATCCGGCGCACGTCGCCGGTCTCGAGTCCGGAGGCGAAGGCGAGGGTGTGGACGACCATGACGACGCGTCCCCGGTGGTCGAAGACCGGGGCGGCCACCTCGGAGCGGTCGGTGGTGAACTCGCGGGTGCTGACCGCGTAGCCGCGCCCGCGGGTGATCCGCAGGATCTCGTGGAGTTCCGGTCGGCTGGTGACGGTCTGCGGGGTGAAGGCCTCTATCCCGTACTCGTCGGCGAGCGCGTCGAACCGCGCCGGATCGCTCCAGGCGTGGAAGGAGCGCATGATCGCCGGCGAGGAGAACGGGAAGACCTGGCCGACGTCCACCGTGATGCGCACCCCCCTGCCGCGATCGCCCTTGGCACACACCGCGTAGGCGTCGGGTCCCTGGCGGCGCAGCGCCAGGGCCATCAGGCCCAGGCGCCGGCTCAGGACGTCGAGTTCCTCCCGTACGACCACGCTGATCCAGTCGTCACAGGCCCGGGCGAAGGCGAGCAACCGCGGGCCGGGCGCCCAGCCGGCCCGGTCGCCGCGGCTCGCCGTCCAGCCCGCGCGGTGCAGCGTGCCCAGGATGTTGTAGCAGGCACTTCTGTTGACGGCCGTGTCCTCGACGAGGGTCCCGGACGCCACCGGCTCGGGCCACCCGAGCACGATCCGCTCCAGGAGTCGTACCGCGTTGAGGACCGCCGGGACGTCGTCCGCCATGGCCTTGTCTCCCCTCTGCTCCCACGACACTGCCGATCCATGCACGCAGAAGCAAGGTGGAAGACCTTAATGTCCTCGCTTCTACTAGGCAAAATACAGGATCAGTCCAGCATCTGCGGAGGATGTCACGCCGCGGGGACCGGCCGGGTCCGCGCGAAGCCGGCGACCTGCTCCCCGAGGTCGGCCAGTTGGCCGCCCACCCGGTCGTCGAGGACCGAGCCGTCCTGGGCGAACGGCTTCGTCGAGGAATTGATCACGACACCGAGCGGGGTCGGCCAGCCGCGCAGCGCGTGGACGGTCGAGCGCAGCGAGCTCAGCGTGGTGACCCCCGCCTGCCACCCCGCGGTGGTCACGATGCAGCCGACCGCCTTGCCGTGGATGTAGGGGACCGGGTCGGCGGCGAGTTCCTGGAAGTAGTCCAGGGCGTTCTTCAGCAGTCCCGACGTTCCGCCGTGGTAGCCGGGGGTGGCGATGATCAGGCTGTCCGCCCGGCGGACGGCGTCCAGCATGCGCACGGCGGCGGCGTGGAGTTCGCCCGTTCCGGGGTCGTACATGGGGAAGACGAGTTCGGCGGCGGTGATCATCTCGGTCCGCGCGCCGCGCTCGTCCGCCACCCGCAGGGCGTGGCGCAGGGCCTGCTCCGAAGAGGAGCCGGGGCGCAGGGTTCCGCCGATGCCCAGGACCGTCGGAACCGGCGCGGTGCCGACGGCGGGACCGCCGATGGACGTGAGTTGGTCGGTCATGTCGCTCTCCTTGAAGGTACGCGGGTGGCTCACCGGCGGTCAGCGGACGCTCGGCACGGGGGCGGGGACGGGGGCGTCGAACCCCAGGCTGTCGCGGAGCGTGGTGTGCTCGTACTCCTCGTGGAACAGGCCGCGCTTCTGCAGTTCTGGCACCAGCATGTCCACCGCGTCGTGCAGTCCTGAGGGCAGCATGTCGATCATCAGGGTGAAGCCGTCCGCTCCCCCGGCCTCCCACCGCTCCTGCATGATGTCCGCGATCTGCTCCGCGGTGCCGACCACCTGGTGGTGGCCGCCGCCGTAGGCCGCGATGAGTTGACGTACCGTCAGATTCTCCTTGACGGCGAGCTCCACGATGGTGCGCCGGAAGCCGATCGACCCCTTGAACTCCTCGTCGGGGCCGAGCAGATGGGCCGGGAACGGCTGGTCCAGTTCCAGTACCTCGATCGGCAGACCGACCCGCTTCGACAGCTTCTTGAGGTTGGCACCAGTGCCGAAGACCTCGTCCAGCGTCCGCTTGC
This sequence comes from uncultured Actinomycetota bacterium, assembly GCA_963737305.1. Classification (GTDB taxonomy): domain Bacteria; phylum Actinomycetota; class Actinomycetes; order Streptomycetales; family Streptomycetaceae; genus Streptantibioticus_C. Next base: position 1,206,602 of record CAVTRX010000001.1, read on the forward strand.
GCTCCCACGCCTCGGCCTCGGTGCCGCCCAGGACCAACGACATCCCGGGAAGGATCTTGATCTGGTCGGGGTCGCGTCCGTAGGCGGCGGCGCGCTCGCGCATGTCCGTACGGAACGCGATCGCGCTCTCCAGCAGGTGCTGGGCGGTGAAGACGGTGTCCGCGAACTTGGCCGCCTGGTCACGGCCCAACGGGGAGGAACCCGCCTGGAAGATGACCGGCCGGCCCTGCGGCGAGCGGGGGAAGGGCATCGGGCCGCGGACGGCGAAGAACTCGCCCTTGTGGTTGATCTCGTGCACCCGGTCCGGGTCGGCGAACACGCCGTTCACCTTGTCGCCGACCAGCGCGCCCTCCTCCCAGCTGTCCCACAGCCGCAGGACGACCTCGATGAACTCGTCCGCCCGGGCGTAGCGCTGTTCGTGGTCGAGGCTCTCGCCGCCGCCGAACATCTCGATGACGGTCGGGTTCTGCGTGGCGATCGAGTTCCAGCCCACCCGACCACCGCTGAGGTGGTCGAGGGTGGCGAAGCGCCGTGCGAGGTCGTAGGGCTCGTTGTAGGTCGTCGACCCGGTACCGACCAGGCCGAGCCGATCCGTCACGCCGGCCATCAGCGCCAGCACGGTGGCGGTGTCCAGGGCGCCGCAGGGCCGTTCGGTCCCCACCTCCTGGTTGGTCATCTGCTCGGCGAGGAAGACCGCGTGCAGCTTGCCGGCCTCGGCGGTGCGGGCGATGTCCTTGTACATCGCACCCGACAGGTAGTCGGACGCGTCGCCCTCACGCGCCAGCCAGGCACCCGTGTGCATGCCCAGGCCATGCATGAGAGCGGCCGTCAGAATCATCGGGGGCCTCTTCGCAGTCACCGCACATCATCCGTTCGCGTCAGGAGCCGTCCTCAAGGGACCGGTGCGCACGACGCTAGGGCCGCCCTCCACGGGCGAGAAGAGACCATTTTCTTGGGCCAGGCATTAGCTCAGCTGATGCCTGGCCAGGCCGGGTGCGTTCAGTTCGCGCGCGGCGAGGTGCAAGCAGGGCGTCGCCGTTCTCAGGGGTGGTGGGCGCGTTCAGTTCGCGCGGGGCGAGGTGGGCTGCTCCCGCCTGCTGCGGCGCGGCCGGTTCTGCTCCGCCTTCTCCCTCAGGCGTCCCGAACGGCGGCGCCCGTGCGCAGCGCGCTCGGCCGTCCGCCCGTCGGCGGCGTGCTTCGCCGTATCGTCCGCCGTGCTTCCGGCCTTCTCCGCCGCGTCACTCACCTCGCCGACGATCTCGGCGTCCTCGACCGCGTCCCCGGCCTTCTCGACGGTCCCCGCCGCCGCGGAGCCCGCGTCCCGCGTCGCGCTCTCCGCGCCCTCGCCGACGTCCTCGACGGCCTTCCCGGCACCGGCGCCCACTCGGCGCACCGTGTCACCCGCACCACGGCCCACCTCGCCGACGGCCTCTTCGGCGCCGCTCCCGACGTCGCGTACGGCGGAGCTCACGGAGGAGGTCAGCTGTTCGAGGATCTCGGGATGGCGATCGATCGTCGTCAGCACGCGTCCCACGATCTCGGCCACGTTGTCGAGACGGACCTTGAGCAGCGCCTGCGCGTCCACCCCTTTGATGTCCAGCTTCACGTGCCCCAGGGCGACGTCCGCGCCGACGTTGAGTTTGAGCAGATCGAGCACCTCGGCCTGGAGCGTCACCCGAGCGCGAAGATCATCCACCTCAAGATCGATCTCGTCGATCTTGAGGGCGGGGACGTCGAGCAGGACGTCCGGCTCCTCGCGCCGATCGACCGACGCGCCCTCGAAGTCGTCGTCCGGCTCCTCTGGCTCGTCCGGCTCTTCCATGATCTCCGCGTCGTCCATACGGACCCCTCAGGCATCTCTCGTGGATCCCTCTTCCACCATAGGTCCATGTGATCCAGGGGTCGAAAGATAGGAAAAACCCCGTCCGACCAGGCCGGGGACGGGCATCCGGGAAGCCGCCACCGGTGGAGTTGTCAGGGGCATAACATTCAGCGACCCGCATTGATCATCACCAGGGAGGAGAAGGAAATGACCGCCGCCAACGAGGGCCCGGCCAAGGATCATCCGCACGGCCTGACCCGCCGGAACTTCGGCAGACTGGCCCTGGGCAGCGTCGCCGCGACAGGGGTGGCCGGCTTGCTCAGCGCCACGCCCGCGGCGGCTGCGCCGTTCTACCGCGCGCACGGCCCCCTTCTGACCGACGGTTACCAGACGTGGCTCGACGCCATCTCCTTCGAGGCGGCCAACCTCGCGAAGGTGGTGACCGGTTGGGGCATCCCCGGTGGCTGGAGCGCCAACCCCGACTTCGTCTGGACCGCCTGCGGCGCCTCGGAGTACCTGATCGTCCGGACGGTCACCGGCGACACCTCCTCGTACCTCGACCCCAACACGGCGGTCCAGGAGATCCAGGCCTCGCGGTTCTACGAGTACAAGCAGGACCAGTCGGGCTCGGGCAAGTGCATCATCGAGCTGGGCAACGAGCCCAACGTCGGATCCCTCGACCCCTGGACCTACGGGTACAACCTCGGCGCGGCCGTCGACCAGATCCGCTCGGCGTTCCCCGGCGCGCTGATATGCGGCACCGCCCTGTCCCCCAACAAGAGCTTCAGCCCCGACAACTGGTACAGCAACCCCAACTACCAGGCTGCCGTGGCCAAGTGCGACTTCGTCGGGGTGCACTTCTACAGCAACCCCGCCGACGGCAGCTTCACCAACCAGGGCGGGTACAACGAACTCACCTACGCCGAGACGCTCCAGCGGGCGGCCTCCACCTGGCCGGGCAAGAACGTCATCGCGACCGAGTACTCGATCCGCGCCACCGGGATAGCCCCGTACGACAAGGGCTACAAGTACGCGAACCTCGTCCACTTCGACGACTCCGTCGCCGGCAACCTCTGGGGCGCGACGTACTACCACGTGCAGACCAACCCCGGCGGAACCGACCCGGGTGAGAACGTGGGCAGCGACGGCGCGCGGGGCTACCGCGCACGGCTGAGCGCCGGCGGCCTGTAGGCCGGTCCCGCTCGACGGACCACGACGCGTCCGGCCGCCCGCACCCGGGTGGCCGGACGCCCTCGTTCAACCGGCCGGCGTCACGGCTGAAGGCGCTGGTGCGTCCACGGCGCGGTGGCCTGCGAACGGTCGTAGCGAAGACGCCGGTGCAGGCGGTCGGGGCTCCCGTACCAGAACTCGATGTTCTCCGGGACGAGCCGGTAGCCGGTCCACTCGGCCGGCCGGGCCACCGGTTCGGCTGACTCCGCCAGTCGCCTGGCCGCCTCCCGCAGGGCGTTCTCGTCCTCCAGCGGCCTGCTCTGCCGTGAGACGACGGTGGTCGCCCGTGCGATGCGAGGGCGCTCCGCGAAGAGCCGGTCGCAGGCGTCGGCGCTCAGCGTCTCGACGGGACCGGCGAGGGTGATCTGCTGGAGGGTCTCGCGCCAGTGGAAGGTCATCGCCGCGTACGGCCGGGCGGCGATGTCGCGGCCCTTGCGGCTTCCGCTGAAGCTGGTGAACACCAGCCCGCGCTCGTCGAGTTCCTTCACCAGGAGCACTCTCGACGAAGGGCGGCCGGCCGCGTCGGTGGTGGCCAGACCGGCGGCGAGCGGTTCGCGGACCCCGCGCCGAACGGCGTCGTCGAGCCACCGGCCGAGCAGGCCGAGCGGCTCCGCGGGCGGGGCGTCGAACTCGGGCAGGTCCAGGGCGTGGTCACCGGTCAACGTCTGCTGAGTAGGCATGGCAACTCCTGTGGAAGCAGGGGGCTCTGCGACACAGAATATGTTCCCCAGTTGAACAAACAAAGCCCGACACCTTCCACCGTCTCCCGCGTCCGTCCTTGGCGACCGGCGTTGTCAGTGGTCACCAGTATGTTCAGAGGTGTCCCGCCGGTGTGGCTCGGACGCCCCCTTGGTGCATAGGAGATGGTGCGTTGTCGGATTGGGAGAGGTCGAGTACGGCGCGGGTGATACCGCCCGCACGACCGCGCAAGCTCGCCAAGGTCCCGTTCGTCGAACTGGCCGACGGACGTCTGCAGGGCGTGGTGTCCAGCGGATCGGATCTGGAGCGGGTCTACGTCTCGTCGGTCGCCGCGAGCACCTACGCGTTCGCCTGCAGCACGAACAACAACCGCCCCTGCGGCGGCGCGCGCGGCTGGTTCTGCAATCACATCCGCGCCCTGATCAGCGAGGCCGTCCTGCAGTACGGGGCCGAGCGCGTCGCCCGCTATCTGAAGGTCGAGATCGCGGACGGGGAGCCGGACGCGCAGACCATCACCGCGGGCATGACCGGTTCGAACCCACCGCAGGGCGACACCACCGCCGCGGCGCCCGTCTTCAGCCGGTTCCTGCGCCACCTGGCCTACCTGGAACTCGCCCCGACCACGGCGGCGTTGCCGGAGATGCAGTGGTTCCCGCCGACCCGGGCGGTGGCGTGATGCGCACCGACCCGCTGGCCGAGCCCGTCGCCGGACTCGACGAGGCCCTGGCGGCCGTCGACGCCTTCGACCGTGCGCTCGTCGCAGGACTGCTCCGCCCGCAGCCCGCCCAGGCCGCCGACCTGGCGGAGTTCGCCCAGGCCGTCGCGGGCACCCCGCTGGCCTCCCGGGTCGCCGAGGCAGCCGGCAAGGCGGCGGCCGGAGCCGCCGGCGAGGACCACTTCGTCGCCCTCGCCGCCGCCCGCACCGCCCTCCTCGGCTCCGTCCACGACGCCCTCGTGTGCCGCCTCGACGAGTCGACCGGCCGCACCCGCGGCGAGGTGAGCGCTCCGGCGCCCACCGAGCGGCAGCCGGTCAACCTGCTCACCGCCGCCCGCTCCTGGCTCTGCGATCTCGCGCGGGCCGGCTGGCGGGGCATCGACCACGAGGTGGTCTCGGGTTCGGCGCAGGTCGTCTCCGCGATGCTCCCCGACCCGGCCATGCGCCGCCTCGCCACCCTCCTCGACGGGTTCTCCACCGAACTCGCCGCGTCCTGCCCCGGCGCGTCCCTGGACCGGGTCCCGGCCCGCCGCTGGGCCGACCTGTGGTCGCGGGCGATGCTCCTGACGGTGCCCGGCGCCGCCGACGCGCCCGCCACCGGTACCGCCACCGGCCGTCTGCTGCCGCTCGGCGTCGACCTCCAGGAACACGCGACAGCCGCCCAGGCCCAGGTCCACGCGGTGTTCGAGCCCGCTGACGGCGGCGCGCCCCGCCTGGTACGGGCCGGCGTCTCGGTACCGAAGCCGGACACCGTCGTCGGAGCGGGCGTGTGGCAGTTGCTCCGCCCGCACATGTCCCTGCTGTCGGCCGTCAGCGAAGGCCGCTCGATGGACCTCACCGACATGCCGGTCACCGACGAGGGCGACCTGGTCTGGAGCGACGAGCAGGCCCGCCCGGGTGAGCCCGCCGACGCCTTCGCCACCGCCCGCGTCGCCCTGCCCACCGCCACCGACCCGGCGATCGCACCCCTGGACCGGCACCCGGCGCGCATCGCCGTCCCGGTGTTCCTGGAGGGCTACGCCGCAGCCAAGGACGACGACGCGCTGACCTTCACCGTCGCCGGGCACCCGCTCGTCGTCGACACCGACCGCGTCCCGGCCGCCGGCCCGCTCACTCCGGACGCCGTCGCGGCGGCCGGTGCGTGCATCGGCCTGCTGCGCTGGGACGACGGGACGTATCGCGTCCAGCCGCTGGCCGTGGAGACGACCGTCCGCAAGAAGCCCGTCGCCATCCACGCGGGCGGATGGGCCGGGGGCACCACCGACAAGGCCGCCGTCAAGGCCGAGAAGGCCGCCACGGAGGCCGTGGCGGTGCTGCGGGAGCGGGCCGGAAGGCTGCTGCGCAAATGACCGAGCACCCGACCGCGACAGCCGCCGCAGCCGAAGGCCCGGACGGCCTCGCCGATCCGCGAAGCACACCGGTGGATCCCCACGACAACCGCCGCCAGGTCCTGTACTGGCGGCTCCTCGCCCGCCTCTTCGACCCCGAGGAGCAGGCCCCGCTGGAATCGTCGAGCCTCGCCGTCGTCGAGGACATCGGCCTGCCGTCCGCGCTGCTCGACCCGCAGACCTCCGTCGACTCGATCGTGCAGCGCCACCCGGAGCTGGCCGCCGAGTTCGACGGTCTGATGGCCCCCAAGCCCGACGACGGCGCGCGCGACCGGGCCGCCGAGGTGCGGCGCGCGGCACTGGTGTCGAAGGTGCTGCTCAACGTCTTCGCCTCCGGCTCCGGCACGGTCAGCGCCGAACAGTTGTCACGCTGGCAGTCCGACGCGGGGTGGCTGGAGCGGGCTCTCGGCTGCGGGCCCGGCGAACTGCGCGGTGGACGCGGGGGTGCCGGGGGCACCGGCGTCAGCCCGACCGGCACCGGTGGCGGCGGCACGACGCCCGACCTCAGCCGGCTGATTCCGGCGATCGGCCCGGAACTCGGCGCCATCGAGGCCGACCTCGTCAAGCGGATGCACCTGCGCGAGGTGCTGGCCGACCCCAAGCTCGCCGCGCGGCTGACCCCGAGCATGTCGCTGATCGAGCAACTGCTGCGGGACAAGAACAACCTCTCGGGCCTGGCCCTGGCCAACGCCAAGGACCTGATCCGCCGCTTCGTCGACGAGGTCTCCGAAGTGCTGCGCACCCAGGTGGCGAAGGCCAGCGTGGGCGCCCTGGACCGCTCCGTCCCGCCCAAGCGGGTGTTCCGCAACCTCGACATCGACCGCACGATCTGGAAGAACCTCACCAACTGGAGCCCGGAGGAGGAGCGGCTGTACGTCGACCGCCTCTACTACCGGCACACCGCCCGCAAGACGACGCCGCAGCGGCTGATCGTGGTCGTGGACCAGTCGGGCTCGATGGTCGACTCGATGGTGAACTGCACCATCCTGGCGTCGATCTTCGCCGGGCTGCCGAAGGTGGACGTCCACCTGATCGCGTACGACACGCAGGCGCTCGACCTCACGCCGTGGGTGCACGACCCGTTCGAGACGCTGCTGCGCACCAACCTCGGTGGCGGCACCGACGGAACGGTCGCCATGGCACTGGCCCAGCCGAAGATCGCCGAGCCACGCAACACCGTCGTGGTGTGGATCTCCGACTTCTACGAATGGCAGACCGAGCAGCTCTTCGAGAGCATGGCCGCCGTTCACCGCTCCGGAGCCAAGTTCATCCCGGTCGGCTCCGTGACCAGCTCCGGCCGCGGAAGCGTCAACCCGTGGTTCCGGGAGCGCTTCAAGGACCTCGGCACGCCGGTGATCTCCGGCCACATCCGCAAGCTGGTCCACGAACTCAAGACGTTCCTGGCCTAGCCGGCCCGTTCCTCGCCTAGCCAGCCGTCCTTCTCTTCAGCCGGCCACTCCTCACTTCGGCCGGCCGTTTCCCGCCCAGAAAGGCCCTGTTGTGTCCGACCTGTTGCGCGCCCCCGCCGAGACCAAGTACGCCGAGGAACTGGACTGGCTGGAGTCCGTCGACGACAACCCCAAGCCCTTCTCCTGGCGCCTGTCCCCGAAGATGGTCCGCCTGTTCGTGCTGGGCTCGGAGCGCTCCGACGGCCTGGACCGGGAGATCTCGCAGAAGTGGTTCGGCGACCGCAGTTTCGTCGAGCGCTCCATCGTCACGCTGGCATCCGACCGCGGCCTGCTGCTGATCGGCGACCCGGGCACCGGCAAGAGCTGGCTGGCCGAGCTGCTGTCCGCCGCGATCTCCCGCAACTCCACGCTGGTCGTGCAGGGCACGGCCGGTACGACCGAGGACCACATCAAGTACTCCTGGAACGTGTCCATGGTCATCGCCAAGGGCCAGTCGCGGGAGTCGATGATCCCCTCACCGATCATGACCGCCATGGAGACCGGCATGATCGGCCGTTTCGAGGAGCTCACCCGCTCCACCAGCGACGTCCAGGACGCGCTGATCTCGATCCTGTCCGAGAAGTACATCTCCGTTCCCGAACTGGACAGCGACGGCATCGTCTTCGCCAAGCCCGGCTTCTCGATCATCGCCACCGCCAACAGCCGCGACCGGGGCGTCAACGACCTGTCCTCCGCGCTCAAGCGCCGCTTCAACTTCGTCCGCATCCCGGTGGTGACGAACAAGAAGAGCGAGGCGGAGATCGTCCGCTTCCGCACCGAGGAACTGCTGCGACGCCATCAGATCGAGCTGGACGTGCCGCCGACGCTGCTCGACGTGCTGCTGCAGAGCTTCGCCGACCTGCGCGCCTCGGCCGCCTCGGCCGGCAGCGACGACGAGAAACTGGAGTCTGCGCTGTCCACCGCCGAGCAGATCGGCGTGCTGGAGGACGCGATCCTGCACGGCAACTTCTTCGGTGAGCGCGCCCTGACCGCCCACACCCTGGCCTCCTCCCTGGTCGGGTCGCTGGCCCGGCGCGATCCCGAGGACCTGGCCATCCTCAACAAGTACCTGCACGGCGTCGTCGAGCCGCGGAGCAAGGAAGAGGGCGGATCCTGGCCGGAGTTCCTGGCGGGCGGCCGCGAGGCGATCGCCACCCTGTCATGAGCGGCCCCGACGAAGGCACCTTCGAAGCGCTGCGCGCGCAGTTGCACGAGGCCGCCGGGACGTTCGCCGACGGTCCCGACGCCCTGGAGGGCATCCTCCTGGGCATCGTCGACGACGTCGACCGCGCGGTCCGCGAGCCCCTGGAGATCTTCCCCGTCTGCCACCACTCACCCGCCTCGGCGACCGCGATGGCCCGCCGTCTGCGGGACAAGCAGCCGAAGGTCGTGTACCTGGAGCTGTGCGAGGACATGGCGCCGCTGCTGACCGAACTGCGCAACTGCCGGCTCCCGGTGGCGGTCCAGGCGTTCGCGACCGAGATCGACGGCTTCCCCGCCGACTGGTCACCGCTGTCGGTGGTCGCACCGATCACCGAGGCCTCGGCCGAGTACCAGGCGATCGCCTACGCGCTGGACACCCCGGGCGTCGAGCTCGTCCTGGTCGACCGCTCCTCGGACCACGTCTACCAGTGGGACGCGGGCGGGACGCACGCCGCCGAGCAGGCCGACCCGGACTCGCCGCCCGCCGAGGAGGAGGCCGCGTTGCACGGCGACGCGGTCGGCGTGGAGATCGGCGACCTGCGGCCGCGCTTCGCCGAGTTGGAGGAACACCTGCTGCGCCACGGCCGGGTGCGGCACTGGTCGGAGTGGTGGCACCAGTTCGTCGAACTGCCGCTGGGCGACAGCGACCTGGACACCTACCGCCAGGTCATGCTCCTGATCGGCAGCCTGTTCCGGCGCCTGGCACCCGGCGACCCCCACCGGGTCCGGGTGGACGAGGACCGCGAACGCTACATGTGGACCCGGATGCGCGAGCACCTGGCCGCCACCGGCACCGATCCCGCGGACTGCCTCTACGTCTGCGGGGCGTTCCACGCGGCCAGCAGGGTCGCGGAGTTCGGCGTCCACGGCACGGACACCTTCGAGATCAGCCCGCGCAGTGCCACCAAGTGGCAGCACGGCCTGATTCCGTCCAGCCACGCGGCGATCGAGGCGCAGTTCGGCCTCGCCGCCGGTTCGGTGTCGATCGCCGCGACGGTCTGGGCGAAGAACCTCAAACGCACGCGCGTCGAGCCCTACCGGCTGGCGGGACAGGGGGGCGCCAAGAAGTCGAAGGCCAAGAAGACCACGGCCGCGGCGGCCCCCGTACCGGCCCTGCCGCCCTCGGACAAGCTGACCGGCTTCCTGCGGCAGCCGCCCGCCCTGGACCGGCTGGACGAGGCCGAACTGCTCGGCTGGTCGGTGGAGATCGTGCGCGCCGCGCGCCGCAACGGCTATCTGGCCTCCACCGCCGACGCCATCGCGGTGTTCGAGACGTCGATCCTGCTGGCCGGGATGCGCGACCGGGCCAGGCCCACACCGTACGACTTCCAGGACGCGGCCGTCACCTGCATCGAGAAGGACACCGTGCCGGGCCGGCGCGACGTGCGCCGCCTCGTGGAGATCATGATGGGCGGCGACCGGGTAGGCCAGGTCGGCTACGACGCGCTGCCACCGCTGGCCCGCGACGTGCACGACCGGCTCGCGCCGCTGAACCTGAAGCTCCAGCAACGCGGCGTGCAGCGAGCGCTGCTGGACATCGCGGGTCAGCCGGAACTGGAGCGGTGCTCCGACGTGCTGTGGATGCTGCGGTACCTGATGCCGCAGGGCGCCGCACGGGCGATCATGGGCGAGCGGAAGCTGGGCGAACGGCCGATCCAGGAGTCGTGGGACCTGGCGCTTGGCACCCACCAGCGCGCCCTCATCGAGCTCGGTTACGAGGGCGTCAGCATCGAGCAGGTCCTGGAGCAGCGCCTGCGCCGCACGGCGTACAGCCCACGGGCCACGGCGGCGACCGTCCTGGAGTCCGTCGAGGACGCCACGCTGTACCTGCGAAGCCGCCGTCTCGCGGACGACCTGGGCACCCGCGCCCTGGAGGTGCTGTCGGTCGAACGCAGCGTCGACGGCGCTCCGGAGGTGCTGCGCCGGGTGCGGCGGCTGCTGGCGTACTACCGCACCAGCGAGCCGGTGCTGCCGCCGTGGATCGAGTCCTTCGTCAAGACCGGATACGCGCACTACTGCACCCTGTTGCCGACGGCGTTCACCGACGACGACGCGACCGTCCGCCAGGTGGCGGCGATGCTGGGCTTCCTGTTCAGCATGGAGAGCCTGGCGCTGTCGCTGGGCTGCGACCGGACCCAGCTGGAGCTGGCGGTCGTCCAGTCGCATCCGCAGGACCCGCCGAAGACGGCACTGCTGTGGGCGGCGCAGACCCACCTCGGGCACCTCACCCGCGCGGACCTTCGGGCGAAGTGCGACGAACTGCTGGACAATCCCTTGGTGGTACCGGCGTATCCGCGCTACCTCAGCGGTTTCGTGCAGGCGCTGGAGCCCGTCCCGGGTCTCACCGACTTCGTCGTGGAAGCGGTGTCGAACGCCTTCGGACGGCTGCCGGACCCGGTCCTGCTTCCCTGGCTGCCGACCCTGATCACCACCTTGCGGTCGAGCGGCACGGAGTTGGCGCCGCTGCTGATCCGTGAGGCGGGGCGGATCTTCCCCGGCCGGCTGGCGGCGCTGGACGAGTGGGTGCCGCCGTGGCGGGCACAGCCGGAGCCGGTAGCCGTGCGTGCTTCGCACGGTTCGGACGGCGGCGCCGGGTGCGCGCTGCTGGCGACGCATCCGGCGACGTGCGACGCGGTGGCGCTTCTGCTGGGCTGCGACGGGACGTGGGAGACGGCGGATCCCGGCCCGGCGGGCGCGGCGCTGACCGCTGTGCATCCGGATACGGCGGCGGCGCTGGAGGTACTGCTGGCCGGCGTGTGACACCGGTGGGCTGCGCGCCCGTCGCCCGCGTCACGTCGCGGGCGGCGGGCGTTGCGCGTCACGCGGCGGGTCCGCTCATGGTCCCGGCAGGCGGCGGGTCCGCTCATGGTCCCGGCAGGCGGCGGCCGTCGCGGGCGGGGGGCGATCGATCGGATCGTCAGCCGCCGACCATGTTCTCCGCCCCCCGATACACCATCCGCACCACCGGAGCCGTCCTGGCCGCCCTGGCCTTCGCGGTCACCGCTCTGAGCGGCTCCGCGGCCGCCGCCGGCGACCGGAACGGGACCATCAAACTCGGTTACGCCCAGGACAACTGCGTGGCGAACGACACAACACCGCCAACGTCCATATGGCCACCTGCAACGGCCTGCAGAACCAGGCCTGGCTCGTCTCCTGAGCCCTGCCCCTGTCGGGCTCCCGGATCACGTCGGCGCGCCCCGGCCGCCGACGTCGGTCCGTGTTCCTGACGGGGGCCGTCTTCTACGCGATCAACTCCCGTGCAGCCACGGAGTTCCGGCGCCGACATCGACGAGCAGATGGGCAAGCCAGCAGACCGCGCCGACGACGGCGGTGAACGCGGCGACCCTGATCAGGACGGGTGCCGCCTGTGTGACGCCCTGGGACTCGCTCCTGACCGTCCGCCAGTCTGACATGCGGCGGATGTCGCCGCCGCAGCAGAGCCAGAAGAAGCCACCCACCACCCAGCCCATCCCCGAGAACAGCCCCGCCAGCATGCCGATCGCGGCCAGGAAGAACGTCCGGTCGTCATGCGAGGCGTAACGGCTCGCCGTCAGCGACACCACGACGAGCACCGGCGCCACCACGAGCCCGTACAGCGCACCACGCGCCACCACCCCACCGAACCGCAGCCGAGGACAGATCACGCCCCTGTCGTCCACCCCATCCGCCATACCTCCCCCAACGCCCAGCCACCCCCAAAGGACACGCCCCGCCCACTCCTCCTGGGCCGTCGTCGCGGGGGCTTCGTTGTCAGACCCCTCCGGGAGGATCAGGGTATGACGACCGCAACCGCCACTTCGCTCGCCGCTATCGAGGACTACAACGCCGCGGTGGACATGGCTCTCGCCGCTTGCGCGGCCTACTACGGGGACGGGGACACCGCCCTGGACGACGCCTCCTACGACGCGCTGGTACGCGGTGTCGGGGAGTACGAACGCGCCCACCCCGAGCAGGTACGTGCCGACTCCCCGGTCGGCAAGGTCGGCGGGGGCGCGGCCCCCACCGGGGACGTCGCCCACACCGTGCCGATGCTCTCGCTCGACAACGTCTTCGACGCCGAGGGGCTGGGGAAGTGGGGCGCCTCGCTGGCGCGGCGGCTCGGCCGGCCGGCGGACGGCGGGTACGCCGTCGAGCCCAAGCTGGACGGCGCGGCGGTCGCCGCCCGCTACCGCGCCGGACGCCTGGTCCAGCTGATCGGCCGCGGCGACGGCGCCCGCGGTGAGGACCTCTCGCAGGCCATCGGCAGCATCGTCGGCCTGCCCGAGCGGCTGCCGGTCGACGCCACCGTCGAGGTCCGCGGTGAAGTCCTGCTGACCCGCGCGCAGTTCGAGAAGGCCAACGAACTGCGCCAGGAGCACGGCTCCAAGGTGTTCTCCAACGCGCGCAACGGGACGGCGGGCACCCTGCGCGGCGCCAAGTCGCGCGGCTACCGGATCGAGACGACCTTCTTCGCCTACGGTGCGGTGGACCTGGACGACGCGGGCTTCCTGACCGGCGACACGCACGAGGCGGTCATGGCACAGGTCGCCGCCCTGGGCGTCCAGACCACGGCCGCGACCGAGGTCGGCCTGCGGGTGTACGGGACGCTGGAGGAGGTGCAGGGCCGCATCGAGGAGATCACCCGCCTGCGGGCCGGGCTGCCGTTCGGCATCGACGGCGTGGTCGTCAAGGCGGACGCCTTCGCCGAGCAGCGGTCGGCCGGGTTCGCCACCCGCCATCCGCACTGGGCGATCGCGTACAAGCTGCCCCCCGTCGAGCGGCGGACCAGGCTCGTCGGGGTGGAGTGGAACGTCGGGCGCACCGGCGTCATCGCCCCGAGAGCCGTGCTGGAGCCGGTCGAGGTGGACGGCAGCGTCGTGCGCTACGCCACCTTGCACAACCCGGCGTTCATCACCGCCAGCGGCCTGATGCTCAACGACGTCGTGACGGTGTGGAAGGCCGGCGACATCATCCCGCGTATCGAGGCCCCGGTGGTGGACCTGCGCGGGCAGGACGCGACGCCGATCGTCTTCCCGCAGGTGTGCCCGAAGTGCGGCGGCGGCATCGACAAGTCCGGGGAGCGCTGGGAGTGCGCCGGTGGCGCGGGCGGCGGCTGCGGGCTGTTGGCCGCCCTGAAGTACGCGGTCGGCCGCGACCAGCTCGACATCGACGGCCTCGGGGGCACGTTCATCGAGGCCCTGGTCGAGGAGGGCGCGGTCGGTGACATCGCGGACCTGTTCACTCTCACCCGTGAGCAGTTGGCCGTGGCGGCCCGGAGCGAGAAGCGCGCGGACACCCTGCTGGAGCAGATCGCCGCCGCCAGGACCAGGCCGCTGAACCGGGTCTTCTGCGCGCTGGGCATCGTGCGTACCGGCCGGACCCTGTCCCGGGAGATAGCCAGGTACTTCGGCACGATGGAGGCGATCCGCGCGGCTGACGCGGACGTCCTGGCCGCCGTGCCGAAGCTGCCCGCCGCGAACGCGCCGAAGATAGCCGCCCATATCGCGGCGATGAGCGCGGTCATCGACAAGCTGGCCGCCGCCGGGGTGAACATGACGGAGCCCGTCTCCCAGGCCGCGCCCGGCGGGCCGCTGGACGGGCATGTCGTCGTGGTCACCGGCGGGATGAGCGGGGCGCTGGCCGGGCGCAACCGCAACGACGTCAAGGAACTGGTCGAGAACGCGGGAGGCACCTCCTCGGGCACCGTGTCGAAGAAGACGACGCTGCTGGTCGCGGGCGAGAACGCCGGATCGAAGCTCGCCAAGGCCCAGGAGTTGGGCACGAAGGTCGTCAGCGAGCAGGAGTTCGCGGACCTGGTCGCCGACTTCCTGAGCTGACCCCCGGGCGCGCCGGGCGGGACTCCGGGCCTGACGGCCGACGGGGTCCCGCACCACGCCGCGATCACAGTGGCCCGTTCGACGCACGATGCCCATGAGGAAGCTGTGAGAATTCATTGACGTGTGCATGACGTCCCGTCAGAATTCTTCTCGTCGTCGCCCCTACCAGGGGATGTGCGGTGCACGGCACTGAAGGGCACGTCCGGTCGGTTGAGCATCCACATCGAAGGGGCACCATGAGCATCAAGCGTTCACGCACGGCCAGAACCATGCGCAGGCTCGGCACGGTGGTGGCGGCCTCGGCGCTGGCGGCCACCGCGTTGACGATCACCGCAGCGCCCGCACAGGCGGAGACCCACACCATCCGCCCGCACACCCCCAACTGCTGGGGCAGCTACACCATCTCCCCCGATGGCTGGGGCTTCATCCAGGCGTCGGCCTCCACGTTCTGCAGCACCCCGGCCAGCATGGGCGTGACGATCCAGATCCGCCAGCGCGACCAGTTCGGCTTCGTGACGAACTGCGGCAGCTCCGAGACGGCCAGCGACTTCAACGTCCTGGACGTCATGGCCACCTCTTACTCGTGCATCGACGAGGGCGCCGGCTACACCTACTGGGCGTACTCGACCAACTGGGCGAACGTCAACGGCGACTACGTCTCCTTCGACAGCGGCAACTGGAACGGCTAACGGCTGCGGGCGGCTGCCCCCGCGGTGCCGTCAGGCCCGCGCCGCGGCACGCGGCGGCCGGTCCCCCAGCCACACGGGCTGAGGGGACCGGCCGGCATCTCCGCGGGGCGGGGGCCCGGTGCCCCGGCCGTCGTGGGGGTCAGATCGTCGACGTGTCGATCACGAACCGGTACCGGACGTCGCTGCTCAGCACCCGCTCGTACGCCTCGTTGATCTCGGCCGCGCCGATCAGCTCGATCTCCGCGCCGAACCCGTGCTCGGCGCAGAAGTCGAGCATCTCCTGGGTCTCCTGGATGCCGCCGATGCCGGAACCCGCCAGGGTCTTGCGACCGGAGATCACCGCGAAGAGGTTGAGGGCGATCGGCTCCTCGGGGGCGCCCACGTTCACCAGCGCGCCGTCCGTCTTCAACAGCGAGAGGAACATGCCGAAGTCCAGCGGGGCCGAGACCGTCGACAGGATCAGGTCGAACGTGCCGGCGAGTTCCTCGAAGGTCTTCGGGTCGCTGGTGGCGTAGTAGTGGTCGGCGCCGAGCTTCAGGCCGTCGTCCTTCTTTCGCAGGGACTGCGAGAGGACCGTCACCTCGGCACCGAGCGCGTGGGCGATCTTGACACCCACATGTCCGAGACCGCCCATACCGAGGACGGCCACCTTCTTGCCCGGGCCGGCGTTCCAGTGCTTGAGCGGGGAGTACGTGGTGATGCCCGCGCACAGCAGCGGCGCGGCGACGTCCAGGGACAGCCCGTCGGGGATGCGGACGGTGTAGTTCTCGTCGACCACTATGTGCGTGGAGTAACCACCGTAGGTCGGCTCGCCGTCCTTGCCGATGCCGTTGTACGTCGGGACGTTGCCCTTGGTGCAGTACTGCTCCAGGCCTGCCTTGCAGTTGTCGCACTCGCGACACGAGTCGACCATGCAGCCGACGCCCACCCGGTCGCCGACGGCGAACCTGGTGACCCCGGAGCCGATCTCCGCGACGACGCCGGCGATCTCGTGGCCCGGCACCATCGGGAAGATGGCCTCGCCCCAGCCCTCACGGGCCTGGTGGATGTCCGAGTGGCAGATACCGGCGAACTTGATCTCGATCAGTACGTCGAACTCGCCCACCGGGCGGCGCTCGATCGTGGTGCGCTCCAGCGGTGCCTTGGCGGCGGGAGCGGCGTACGCGGCGACAGTGGTCATGCCGGAATTCTCCTCGGGGGTGGTCCTGTGCCGGCTGCCATCAACCGGGCACGGCTTCAGCCTGCCTCACCGGGCGAACCTCATCCAGGTCACAGCTCGACCTACGTCGCGTGGTCGTACTACTGACAGGGTCAGGCTCCTGAACGTATGACCGTGAATACTGGAGGAATGGACGAACGACCCTCCCAGGAGTCCGCCGGGGAAGCGGGGCATCCGTTGGACCGGCGTACCGAGCTGAGCGAGTTCCTGCGCACCCGCCGGGCCCGGCGGAAGCCGGAGGACGTGGGGCTGCCGGACATCGGTCGGCACCGCCGGGTGCCGGGACTGCGCCGTGAGGAACTGGCGCAGCTGGCCGGGGTGTCGGTCGCGTACTACACGCGCCTTGAGCAGGGGAACGGGCGGAACGTGTCCGCCGAGGTGCTCGACGCGATCGCGCGTGCCCTGCGCCTGACCGACGCGGAGCATGCCCACCTCATGCATCTCGCCAAGCCCAAGCAGCACAAGAAGAAGCACACGGCGCGCCCGCAGCAGGTGCGCGGCACCCTGCGGCAACTGCTCGACACCCTGGACGGCGTCCCCGCCTACGTCTCCGGCCGGCGCTCGGACATCCTGGTCTGGAACCGGATGGCCGCGGCCGTCTTCGGCGACTGGTCGGAGCTGCCGCCGCAGGAGCGCAACTGGGCGCGGCTGGTGTTCCTCAAGCCCGAGTACCGCGACCTGTACGTGGACTGGGAGCAGAAGGCGAGCGACATCGTCGGCTTCCTGCGGATGGACGCGGGCTGTCATCCGGACGATCCGCGGCTGTCCGCCCTTGTCGGCGAACTCTCCGTCAAGAGCGAGGAGTTCAGGCAGATGTGGGCCAGGCACGACGTCAAGGAGAAGAGCCACGGCATCAAGCGGCTGCTGCATCCGCTGGTCGGCGAGCTCACCCTCTCCTTCGAGACCTTCAGGCTCCCCGACGACGGCGAGCAGGTGATGATCACCTACCACGCGGAGCCGGGTTCGGCATCGGCGGAGGCCCTGCGGCTCCTCGCCAGTTGGGGCACGGACGCCACCCGGGCCGGCATGAGCGCGCCCCGACCCTGATCTCGCCAGGCGGCGCGGTGCCCGCTGTGGTGAGCCGCTCGCGGCGGAACGGCTCACCACGCGCCCGCATTCAGGAGACGAGCGTCTGCCAGGTGGTGGTCGCGACGACGCCGTCGGCGGACAGGCCGTGCGCCGTCTGGAAGGCCCGCACGGCGGCCGCGGTGGCGGGGCCGAACTGACCGTCCACGGTGAGGGGGAAGCCGTGGTCGACCAGTTCGTCCTGGACGGCCTGCACGGCCGCTACCGCACTGCCCTGCTGGACGGTGCCGGCCAGCGCCTGCCAGGTGGTGGTCCCGACGATGCCGTCGGCGGACAGGCCGTGCGCCGACTGGAAGGCACTCACGGCGGCCGCCGTGGCAGAGCCGAACTGACCGTCCACCGTGAGGCTCGCCCCCTGCGCGGTCAGCAGGTACTGCACGGTGCTGACCTGCCGGCCGCTCTGCCCCTGCCGCACGGTCGGCCAGCTGTGGCTGCCGGGCAGTGTCGGGTCTCCCGCGGCGAAGGACCGCAGGTCCGCGAGGTTTCCGGCGAAGACGTTCTGGTCCCCCGGGAGGTCACCGGAGCCGGCGAACTGCCAGATGGTGTAGTTGCTCCAGCCGGCCGGCAGGGTCCCGACAGTGGCCGCGTAGTGGGCGGTCCACAGCGGGTCGGTGGCGGCGAATCCCGCGTAGTCGCCGGTGCACTCGGTCCACCAGTTGAGCCCCGCGTAGATCATCGGGTAGCGGCCGGTCTTGGCCCGGTACTCGTCGCGGAACTGCCCGACCCAGTCGACCATCGCGCTCTGGCTGAGCCCGTAGCAGGTCGCGCCGTACGGGTTGTACTCGATGTCCAGGACGCCGGGCAGGGTCTTGCCGTCGTTCGCCCAGCCTCCGCCGTGCGCCACGAAGTAGTCGGCCTGGGTGGCGCCGTCGGATCTGTCGGGCAGGGCGAAGTGGTAGGCGCCGTGCAGCAGTCCCGCGGTGGCCGAGCCGCCGTACTGCTGGTCGAAGGTGTCGCTGACGTATCCGATGCCTTCGGTCGCCTTGACGTAGGCGAACGCGGCGCCCTTGGCCGCGGTCGCCGACCAGTCGACGGTTCCGTCCCAGCCGCTCACGTCGAGTCCGGAGACCCCCTGGGGCACCGCCGCCCGGGACACGGCGGGGGACGCGGTGCCGTCCAGCCAGGAGCCCATGTGGTCGGCGGCGTAGTGGGCCTTTTCGGTGGGAGCGTTCGGCCGCGCCTGGGCGGACTGCGCCACTCCCAGCAGCGCCACAGCCGCCGCGCAGGCCGTGAGGACTCGGCGCAGTGGACGTCTGTCCCGGTGCCATGGACGTACGCATACGTTGGGCTTGTTCATGACAACAAACTACTGAACCTACGTCAGGAGCACGAGGGTCGCATGCATTACCGACGAGATGACCGACGACCAGGGTCTCAGGCGCAGGACGCGCACAGCCCGCGGTAGGTGACCTCGGCGTCGGAGACCATGAAGCCGAACCGTTCCTTCGCCGGAAGGTCGGCCAGTGGGTTGCCGGTCGGGTGGACGTCGCGGATGGTGCCGCAGCTGGTGCACACCAGGTGCTGGTGCGGGTGGTGGGCGTTGGGGTCGTAGCGCTTGGCACGGCCGTCGGTGGTGACCTCTATGACCTCGCCGAGTGAGACCAGTTCGCCCAGGGTGTTGTAGACGGTCGCCCGGGAGATCTCGGGCAGCCGCCGGGCCGCGCGGGCGTGCACCTCGTCTGCCGTGAGGTGGGTGTGGTCACCGTCGAGGACCTCCGCAACGACGCGCCGCTGGGACGTCATCCGCCAGCCGCGCCCGCGCAGTCGCTCCAGCAGGTCACTCATATCTGTTCACCTGATTCAGGTTCGGTGGGATACCGGAAGTTTACGCATGGACATCCGGGCTCCGACTGGATATGGGTTTGGCGTGCTTCTTGACTAAGACTCTGTCCATTGTAGGATCGGTTCCGGCAATTAGCCAAGGGACGGGAAGGCACCAGTGCGGCAGGACCGACCGGGCGTCGAGGCGATCGCCTCCGGGCGCGTGATCGTGCGGGTCCTGCTCTCCGCACACGTCGTGTGCGAGGCCCACCGGCCGGCCACCGCGACGTGTGCCGTTCGCGCGGTGCCGTCGCCGATGCCGCCCGCACACCCGACGCGCCCGCCCCGGCTGTTCCACCGCCCGCAGTTCCTGAGCAGCACCGTCATCCGCTTGGTCCGGAAGGATTCCCATGACTGAGAACCATGATGCAACCGTCACAGACGCGAAGGCGGAGAGCGGGGGTGGCTGCCCGGTCGTGCACGGGCGCGCCCCGCACCCGACCAAGGGCGTAGGAAACCGCCAGTGGTGGCCGGAGCGGCTCAACCTGAAGATCCTTGCCAAGAACCCCGCCGTGGCCAACCCCTTCGGTGAGGACTTCGACTACGCCGAGGCGTTCAAGGGCCTCGACCTGCCGACGGTGAAGCAGGACATCGCGGAGACGCTGACGACCTCGCAGGACTGGTGGCCGGCGGACTACGGCCACTACGGCCCGTTCATGATCCGCATGGCGTGGCACAGCGCGGGCACCTACCGGATCAGCGACGGCCGTGGCGGCGCCGGGGCCGGTCAGCAGCGCTTCGCCCCCCTCAACAGCTGGCCGGACAACGCCAACCTCGACAAGGCCCGCCGCCTGCTGTGGCCGGTGAAGAAGAAGTACGGCCGGCAGATCTCGTGGGCCGACCTGATGATCCTGGCCGGCAACGTCGCCCTGGAGACGATGGGTCTGGAGACCTTCGGCTTCGCCGGCGGCCGCGAGGACGTCTGGGAGCCCGAGGAGGACGTGTACTGGGGTCCCGAGACCACCTGGCTCGGCGACGAGCGCTACACCGGCGACCGTGAGCTGGAGGACCCCCTCGGCGCCGTCCAGATGGGCCTCATCTACGTCAATCCCCAGGGCCCCAACGGAAACCCGGACCCGCTGGCCTCGGCCCGCGACATCCGCGAGACCTTCCGCCGGATGGCGATGAACGACGAGGAGACCGTCGCCCTGATCGCGGGTGGCCACACCTTCGGCAAGACCCACGGCGCCGGCCCGGCGGACCACGTCGGCGCCGACCCCGAGGCTGCCTCCTTCGAGGAGCAGGGCCTCGGCTGGCGGAACACCTACGGCACCGGCAAGGGTGGCGACACGATCACCAGTGGTCTTGAGGGTGCGTGGACGAACACCCCGGTGACCTGGGACAACAGCTTCTTCGAGATCCTGTTCGGCTACGAGTGGGAGCTGAGCAAGAGCCCCGCGGGCGCGCACCAGTGGAAGCCGAAGAACGGCGGCGGCGCGGGCACCGTTCCCGACGCCCACGACGCCTCGGTGACCCACTCCCCGACCATGCTGACGAGCGACCTCGCGCTCCGCGTGG
Source organism: uncultured Actinomycetota bacterium (assembly GCA_963737305.1). Classification (GTDB taxonomy): domain Bacteria; phylum Actinomycetota; class Actinomycetes; order Streptomycetales; family Streptomycetaceae; genus Streptantibioticus_C. The sequence goes on from CAVTRX010000001.1 coordinate 1,227,256, forward strand.
ACCCGGCCTACGAGCAGATCTCGCGGCGCTTCTTCGAGAACCCGGCCGAGCTCGCGGACGCCTTCGCCCGGGCGTGGTTCAAGCTGACCCACCGCGACATGGGCCCGGTCGCCCGCTACCTCGGCTCGGAGGTCCCGGCCGAGACGCTGGCGTGGCAGGACCCCATCCCCGCGGTGACGCACGAGCTCATCGACACCGCTGACGCCGCTTCCCTCAAGGGCGAGATCCTCGCCTCGGGCCTGTCGGTCTCCCAGCTGGTGTCCACCGCGTGGGCTTCGGCCGCGTCCTTCCGCGGCAGCGACAAGCGCGGCGGCGCCAACGGCGCGCGCGTGCGCCTCGAACCGCAGAGCGGCTGGGAGGTCAACAACCCCGACCAGCTCGCGACTGCGCTGCGCACCCTGGAAGGGATCCAGGAGACCTTCAACGCCGCCCAGACCGGCGACAAGAAGGTCTCGCTCGCCGACCTGATCGTCCTCGCCGGTGCCGCGGGCGTCGAGCGGGCCGCCAAGGAGGCCGGCTTCGACATCGAGGTCCCCTTCACCGCGGGCCGCGCGGACGCCTCGCAGGAGCAGACCGACGTCGAGTCGTTCGCCGCGCTGGAGCCGGCCGCCGACGGGTTCCGCAACTACCTCGGGAAGGGCAGCCGGCTGCCGGCCGAGTACCTGCTGCTCGACCGGGCGAACCTGCTGACCCTGAGCGCCCCCGAGATGACCGTCCTCGTCGGTGGTCTGCGGGTCCTGGGCGCCAACTCCCAGCAGTCGCAGGTCGGCGTCTTCACCTCGACCCCGGGGTCGCTGACCAACGACTTCTTCGTCAACCTGCTCGACCTGGGCACGACGTGGAAGGCGACCTCCGAGGACGCGAACACCTTCGAGGGTCGCGACGCCGCCACGGGCGAGGTGAAGTGGACCGGCAGCCGTGCCGACCTCGTCTTCGGCTCCAACTCCGAACTGCGCGCGCTCGCCGAGGTCTACGCGAGCGATGACGCGAAGGAGAAGTTCGTGAGCGACTTCGTCGCGGCGTGGAGCAAGGTCATGGACCTCGACCGGTTCGACCTGGTCTGATCCGCGACGTCCGGGCCGGCCGACACTCGTCGGCCGGCCCGGACGCTTTCTGGCCGATGTCGGTAGGGTGCTTCGCTTCCAGGGCATGATCACGTAGAGCCCGGTGAGCGGAAGCAGGAGTACCGAATGTCCTTCGAACGGTCCGAGCGGTCGAACCCGTCCCGTCGCGCCATGCTGGTGGCGGCGGCTCTCCTGCCGCTGGCGGGGTGCGGAGCGGGCGGCCATCCGGCCGCCGGCTCATCGTCATCCCCGGTGCCGGGCCACCGCGCCGCCCCGGCCCCGGACAGTTCACGATTAGCGGCGCTGGAGCGCGAGCACGGTGCCCGACTGGGCGTCTACGCCCTGGCGACGGGCAGCGGAGCCACGGTGGCCTACCGTGCGGACGAGCGTTTCGCGTTCTGCTCGACCTTCAAGGCACTCGCGGTGGCGGCGGTCCTGGACCGGCACCCGCTCAGCCACCTGGACCACCGAGTCACCTTCACCCGTGCCGACGTCGACTCCATCTCGCCGATCACCCAGGACCACATCGCGACCGGAATGACGATCCGGCAGTTGTGCGACGCCGCCGTCCGGTACAGCGACGGTACGGCCGGCAACCTGCTGATGCGGGACATCGGTGGCCCGGCGCGGTTGACCGCCTATCTGCGCGAACTCGGGGACACCGTCAGCCGCATGGACCAGTACGAGCCCGAGCTGAACAGGGACGCCCCGCAGGACCCGCGCGACACCACCACTCCCCGGGCGATCGCCGCCACCTACCGCAAGCTGGTGCTGGGCGACGCGCTGACCGCGGACCGGCGCGCCCTGCTCAAGGACTGGCTGGAGCGCAACACCACCGGCGGCAAACGCATCCGGGCCGGGCTGCCCAAGGGGTGGACGGTGGCCGACAAGACCGGCACGGGCGACTACGGCAGGGCCCACGACGTCGCCATCGTGTGGCCGCCCCATGCCGCCCCGCTCGTGCTGGCCGTCATGTCCGACCGGCCCGGATACGACACCTCGCCCGACGACGCCCTGGTAGCCGAAGCCACCAGGATGATCACCGCCCACCTCACCTGACCGTCCGCACCGTCCACCCTCTGTCCCGAGGCACAGGGTTCGGCGGCGATGGCCCTGCCGGGGTGAGGTGGCGTTGACCGTGGTTGGTGGGGTGTGGTGATATGACGAGATTTCACTTCAGCAGTCAGGGGAAGCCGGTCGAAGTCCGGCGCTGACCCGCAACCGTAGGTCCACCGTCAGGTGGGCGAGCCGGACTACCTGCGCTGGAGCCGCAGCACACGAAGCGCCGTCGCGGTCTACGGCGTGGACCGGACGCTTCCGCCCTGAAGCCGGGCCTGGAACCGCTCGCCCACGTCGGTGCCGTCGACGGCCGACAGGGAGGGCACCGATGAAGAACACCACCAGGCAGCGCCGCGTCGCGAGACGGGGGATCCCGGGCGCGCTCGCCGCCACCATGCTCACGCTGGCGACGACAGGGCTGTCCCTCACGGCGGCGGCCTCACCGGCGTCCGCCGATCCGATCGGCAACTGCACCCCGACCAAGGGCGCCATCGTCGCGGTCGACTTCGGCCCCTGGGGCGGCTCCGTCCTGCGAGGCTGCGACGCCAATCCCACCACCGGATACAACCTGCTGCACAACGGCGGCTTCACCACCGCCGGCACCCAGCACGACGGCCCCGCGTTCATCTGCCGGATCGGCAGCCCCGCGTTCAACAGCGGCACCCAGTACCCGACCGCCACGCAGGACGCCTGCGTGGTGACCCCGCCGGCATCCGCCTACTGGTCGTACTGGATCGCTCCGGCGGGCCAGAGCACCTGGTCCTACAGCCCGGCCGGCGCCACCGGTGACGTGCCCAAGGCCGGCGAGGTCGAGGCGTGGGTCTACGGCGACACCGACATCGACGGCACCACCGGCCAGCCCAACTTCACCCCGGCCTCGGTCCGCGCCAGCTGACGGCGGACCGGGCCGTCGGTCGTTCCGGGGCGGCGCACTCCGCCCCGGAACGACCGACGAGGTCAGCGGAAGGCACCGGGTGATGACGGTCACTTGCTGTGGTTCGTTGACTGCGCCTAGCCGTCGTGGTGTCATGGTGTGATTTCGTTTCAGCAGTCAGGGGAAGCCGGTCGAAGTCCGGCGCTGACCCGCAACCGTGGGCCCACCTCCGCGTGGGCGAGCCGGATTACCTGTGCTGGAGCCGTTCGAGAACCAACGCCGTCGAGGTCTGCGGTGTGGAGTGGGCGTCCCGGCCGTCTTCCGGAAGGACCCCGCCTCTGCGCGCGTCACTCGTGGTCGACAGAGGGGGTCGCGATGCACCGTGTTCCGGGTCGGTACTGCCAGCGCAGACACAGCTTGACGGCGGCGTCCGCCGCGGCGTTCCTCGTGCTGTCCACCGCAGGCATCTCGCTGTGGTCCTCCGTGGCGCCCGCGAGCGCCGAGCCGGCGGCGGCCTCGACCGCCTCCCCGTCCGCCTCGCCCACCGGCGCCGCCTCCCCGACGGCCACGCCCGGTGCCCCGCCCCGGGCGTCGTTCGCGGCCGCGGCGAACGGGACACCCGACCTGGCGAAGGGCACCGCCTACCTGGTCGCGCCGAAGCAGTTGACGGACGGCCACTACTACCAGCCGTTCGGCGGCGGGTTCGCCGACTACGGTCTGACCATCGACGGCGCGTTCTCGCTGGCCTCGACGGGTGGCAACGACGCGGCGCTGGCGAAGATCGTCGGCTTCCTCGACCAGCCGGGCAAGGACGGCTCCGGTCGCACCATCGACGACTGGACCCTCATCGGCACGCAGTACGCCGGCGGCGGGGCGATCGGCAAGGAGGCGCTGTTGGCGGAGGTCGTCGGCGACGACCCCCACGACTTCGGCGGCCACAACCTGATCGCCGCGCTCGACAAGGCCGTGTGCTCGCAGGCCGGCACCGGTTGCCCGGCGCCCGGTGCCTATACCAACTCGCCTTCGGTGTTCGCCCAGGCCCTGGGCGTCATGGCGCAGTCGCGGGCCGGCGACAGCGCGAACGCCGCCGGGCCGATCGGCTATCTGGAGAGCCTGCAGAGCCCCGCCGGTGCCTGGCCGAGCCTCATCCCGTCGACCGGCGACTCCGAGGTGGACAGCACCGCGATGGCCATGATGGCGCTCGCGCTGGTCCCCGGTGACACCGCGTCGAAGGCCGTGGACAAGGGCGCCGCCTGGATCGCCGGGCAGCAGGAGGCCGACGGCGGATTTCCCGGCGCGGCCGGTGACTCGACCAACTCCACCGCCCTGGCGATCCAGGGCCTGAGCCTGCGCGGGACCACGTACTCCGCCCAGATCACCAAGGCGCTGGCCTTCCTCGCCGGGCAGCAGAACAGCGACGGCGGCTTCGGCGTCGCGGCCGGCGGGCAGGCCGGCTCCGACCTGCGCGCTTCCGCCCAGGTCGTGGGCGGGGCCACCGGTATCTCCTTCGGCACGCTGTCACGAGACCTCAGCGGTGTGCCGACGCCGAGTGCCTCGCCCACCGGCACCACCTCGGCCACGCCCACTCCCACACCCACCGTCAGCACCGTTCCCGACAGCCCCAGCGCCTCGGACTCCGCCGACGCCCCCCTGCTCCCCGGGACCGGCGGAGCAGGGACGGGCGCGGGTGGCCAACTCGCGGCGACCGGCAGCGACGCACGCGAGGAGGCGCTGCTGGCCGGCGCTCTGCTGCTCGCCGGCGGCGCCGCCTTCACCGTGGTCCGCCGGCGCACACCGGCAGACGGACGGCACCGGTGACGCGACGCACGAGCCGCCTGGTGACGGCCGCCGCCTTCACCGCGACGGCCGCCTTCACCGGGGTGGGCGCCGCGACCGTGCCGGCTTCGGCTGCGGCACAGCCGATGAGCAGGTGCTCCACGACCACGGGGGTGGTGCTGGCGGTCGACTTCAGCCGTTGGGGCGGTCCCCTGCTGCGCGCCTGCGGTACGACGCCCACCACCGGGTTCGACCTGCTCAACGAGGGCGGCTGGCGGACCACCGGCACCCAGCACGACGGCCCGGCGTTCATCTGCCGGATCGGCTACAGCGGTTACCAGGGCGGCACGCAGTACCCGACGCCCGCGCAGGAGCCGTGTGTGCTGACTCCGCCGGCGTCCACGTACTGGTCGTACTGGCACGCCGACCCCGGGCAGAAGACGTGGTCCTACAGCCAGCTCGGGGCGATGAGCTACCACCCGAAGCCGGGCAGCGTGGACCTGTGGATCTTCGGAGCCACGAACATCGCGGGCACCCAGGGCCGCCCCGCCATCTCGCCGGACGCCGTCCGGGCGCACAACGCGGCGCCCGGCAGCCCGGCGACCAACTCACCGCCACGGAGCCGGCCCACCACGACCGCCGGTCCGACCAGCCACGAAGGCGCCACGAACGGGAAGGGCGCTGACTCTCCGAAAACCTCCCCGAGCGCGTCCGGGCCGACGTCCGCCGCGGCGTCGTCCCTGGCGCCGTCGCCGTCCGGCAGCGCGGCGGGTGCGGCGGGGGCCTCGCCAGGTCCCGCCACCCGGATCGTCGACGCCGCCCCCACCGCCGCGGCCCGGCAGTCGACCGGTTCCAGGACGCCGACGCTGATCGCGGTGGCCCTGGTGGTCGTCCTGGGCGGCGCGGCCGGGGTGGCCGCGTGGCGACGCCGACGGGCGGGCTGAGCGCGTGCCGGTGAGCACCACCCTCCCCACCGGGCGGCCGGCCGTGTCCCCGGGGGGACGGCGCATCCCGCGCAACCTGCACCCGGTGGCCTGGTGGATCTGGGCCGTCGGGCTGGCCACCGCCGTCAGCCGCACCACCAACCCGCTGCTGCTCCTGCTGGTGCTCGGCGTCCTGGGCTACGTCATCACCGCCCGCCGCACCGAGGCGCCCTGGGCGCGGGGGTTCAAGTACTACCTGTGGCTCGCGCTGACCGTCGTCGCCGTCCGGGTCCTCTTCCGGGTCGTGTTCGAGACCGGTGTCACCCCGGCCGACCACATCATGTTCTCGCTGCCGCACATCCCGACCCCGTCGTGGTACGCGGGCATCCGGATCGGCGGGCCGGTCTCGCTGGAGGCCACCATGTCCGCCGCGTTCGACGGTCTGCGGCTGGCCTGCCTGATGTGCTGCATCGGTGCCGCCAACACCCTCGCGAACCCGAAACGGGCGCTGCGCGTGCTGCCGGGCGCGCTCTACGAGCTCGGCGTCGCCGTCACGGTCTCCCTCAGTGTCGCGCCGCAGCTGATCGAGAGCGTTCAACGCGTCCGCCGCGCCCGCCGGTTGCGCGCCGGCCGGAACAAGGGGGTGCGGGCGCTGCGGGGCATCGTCATCCCCGTGCTGGAGGACGCGCTGGAGAAGTCACTGGCTCTTGCGGCGGCCATGGACTCCCGTGGTTACGGCCGGGCCGGCACCGCCACCCGGCGGTCCAGAAGGGTCACCGGCGCGCTGATGCTGCTGGGCATGCTGGGGCTGTGCACCGGCGTCTACGGCCTGCTGGACGGAACGACCCCGCGGGCGCTGGGACTTCCCGCGCTGCTGGCCGGATCGGTGCTGTGCTGCGCGGGGTTGGCGCTGGGCAGCCGCCGGGTACGCCGTACCAGCTACCGGCCGGAGCCCTGGCGGGTGCCGGAGTGGATCGTCGCCGGGTGCGGGGTGGCCGGCGCCGTGGTCCTCTTCGTCACCGCCGGATACAGCGCCCTCCAGCTCAATCCGTCGCTGTATCCGCTGAGTTGGCCGCCGCTCCCGCTCGTCCCCGCTGCCGCGATCCTGTTGGCGGGCGTCGCGGGGATCGCGGCACCGCGCCCGGTCGCCGCCCGGGTCAGGAAGCCCGCGCCCGCCGACCCCACGACGTCCAACGCCCCGACGGAGAGCGCCGCGTGATCCGCTTCGACCAGGTCACCGTCACCTACGACGGCGAGCACGAGCCCGTGTTGCGCGATGTCGACCTGCACATCGACGAGGGTGAACTCTGCCTCGTGGTCGGCCGCACCGGCGCCGGCAAGTCCACCCTCCTGGGCGCGGTCAACGGCCTCGTCCCGCACTTCACCGGCGGCACCCTCGCCGGGCGGGTCACCGTCGACGGCCGCGACACCGCCACGCATCCGCCGCGTGAGCTCGCCGATGTCGTCGGCGTCGTCGGGCAGGATCCGCTCGCCGGGTTCGTCACCGACACCGTGGAGGAGGAACTCGCCTACGCCATGGAGCAGTTGGCCGTTCCGCCGACCGTCATGCGCAAGCGGGTGGAGGAGACGCTCGACCTCCTCGGTCTGGCCGACCTGCGCCACCGGGCCCTGTACGAGTTGTCGGGCGGGCAGCAGCAGCGGGTCGCCATCGGCTCGGTGCTCACCGCCCATCCGCGTGTCCTCGTGCTCGACGAGCCCACCTCCGCCCTGGACCCGACCGCCGCGGAGGAGGTCCTGGCCGCGGTCACCCGTCTCGTGCACGACCTGGGCGTCACGGTGCTGCTCGCGGAGCACCGGCTGGAGAGGGTCGTGCAGTACGCCGACCGCGTCGTGCACCTCGCGGGTGACGGAACGGTCCACGAGGGGCCGCCCGCCGAGATGTTCCGGACGACCACGGTGGCGCCTCCCGTCGTGGACCTGGGCCGCCTCGCCGGCTGGGACCCGCTGCCGCTGTCGGTGCGCGACGCCCGCCGCGCGGCCCGTCCGCTGCGCGATCGCCTCGCGGACACCGCCGTCCCCCCGGTGCGGCGCGAGCACACCACCGGCGAGGTACTGCTGACCGCCAGGAAGGTCGTCGTGCGCTACGGCGACAACGTGGCCGTCCGCGAGGTCGGCACGCGGATCAGGGCCGGCGAGATCACCGCGATGATGGGCCGCAACGGCTCGGGCAAGTCCTCGCTGCTGTGGGCGTTGCAGGGCTCGGGTCCCCGGCAGGGCGGCTCGGTCGAGGTGAGCGGCGCGCTGCCCGGCAAGCCGGCCGGCGCCCATGACCCGAAGCGGTTGTCGGCCGCCGACGCGCGCACGCTGGTCGGGCTGGTTCCGCAGACGCCGACCGATCTGCTCTACCTGGAGTCCGTCTCCGACGAACTCGCCCAGGCCGACCGGGAGTCGGCCGACTCCACCGGACCGGGCGCCCGTGAACTCCTCGATCGCCTCGCCCCCGGCATCGACGGCGCCACGCACCCGCGGGACCTGTCCGAGGGCCAGAAGCTGTCCTTGGTTCTCGCCATCCAACTGGCCGCCGCACCACGGGTGATGCTGCTCGACGAACCGACTCGGGGCCTGGACTACCAGGCGAAGGCGGCGCTGATCGGCATCGTCGAGGGCCTCGCCGCCGAGGGTCGGGGCGTCGTCATCTCCACCCATGACGTGGAGTTCGTCGCGGCCTGTGCCGACCGGGTGATCGTGATGGCGGAAGGCGAGATCGTCGCCGACGGGCCCACCACCGAAGTCATCGTCGCCTCCCCCGCGTTCGCCCCGCAGGCCGCCAAGATCCTGGCGCCACTGCCATATCTGACGGTGGGTCAGATCGCGGCGGCCCTCGAAGTGCCGGGCGAGTCGTGAGCCGCGCCCGGGTCGCCGTCCGGCTCCACCCCCGTGCGGCGACGGCCGCACTGCTCGCCTCCTTCATCGGGGTCGTCGCGTTCTTCTGGCCCTTCGTCGTCGCGCCGGGCAAGTTCGGCTCCTCGTACGCGCCGCCGTTGATCTTCGGCTGCCTGCTGGTCCTCGTCCTCGCCGTGGTCTTCGCCGAGATCGCCGACGGCGGCATCGACTCCAAGGCCCTCGCGATGCTCGGCGTCCTGTCCGCCGTCAACGCGGCGCTGCGCCCGCTGGGCGCCGGGACCGCGGGCGTCGAGACGGTCTTCTTCGTGCTGGTGCTGGCCGGACGGGTCTTCGGTCCCGGTTTCGGGTTCACGCTGGGCTGCACCTCGCTGTTCGCCTCCGCGCTCATCACCGGCGGCGTCGGGCCGTGGATGCCGTACCAGATGTTCGGCTGCGCGTTCGTCGGCATGCTCGCCGGCTTCCTGCCCCGGGTGGGCGGCCGCAAGACGGAAATCGTGATGCTGGCCTCCTACGGAGCGTTCTCCGGCTACCTGTTCGGCTTCCTGCTCAACCTCTCCTTCTGGCCGTTCTCCCTGGATCCCAACAGTTCCATCGCCTATCTGCCCGGGCTCCCCTTCACCGAGCAGTGGCACCGCTACCTCACCTTCGACGCCGCCACCTCCCTCGGCTGGGACACCGGACGCGCCGTCACCACGTTCATCGGTGTCCTCATCGCCGGCCCCGCCGTCCTCACCTCGTTCCGGCGCGCCGCCCGCCGGGCCCGCTTCGAGGCCCCGGTCCGCTTCCGGCCGGCGGACCCCACGGACCCCGAATCGACCTGAGCGGCGACGGCACGCCCTAGGCCGTGTCTTGTGGATCAGGGTGGATCAGGGAGCGGCGTCCGGTGCGGTGTATCGCAAGGCGCTGAAGCGTCCCGATAGTCGGTGTTATCGGGATGTTTCGGCAACGCCGCGAGGCGCCGTGCCGGGCGTCGCGAGCCCGCCAAGATCCGCAAGACACGGCCTAGCCGGTCTCCTCGGCCTTGCGCCGGTGGCGGGCCGCCTTGGCGCTGTTGCCGCAGCGTTGCATGGAACACCACTTGCGGGGCTTTCCGCCGAGTGTGTCCAGGTAGACCATGCGGCAGATCTCGGAGTCGCACGTCCGCAGCCGGTCGCGGCGGCGCGGGTCGGTGACCAGGGCGATGGCATCACGGGCGACCAGCGACAGCAGCGCCGGAGCCGTCAACGGGCCGGTCGCGGACCGCGGGCGGCCACCGGCGTCGATCCGCAGGCCGGGTGGCGGTGGTTCGACCCCGGCCAGCCGGTTGAGCAGGTCCACCGACTCCGTCCGCGGAGCACGGCCGTCGAGGAGGCATGCCACGACGTCGTACGCGGCGGTGCGCAGGCCGTGGAGCGCGGCGAGGCAGTCCGGGCCGGCGTCCTCGGTGCGCAGTTCGAGGCCGACGCCGTCGCACCAGGCATGGAGACGGTCGAGGTCGCCGAGGCGTTCGACCGGGGAGCTCGGGCGGCGGCCGACGGTGGCGACGAGGTCGAGCGCGAGCGATCCGGCGTCGAAGCGCAGCGCGCGGATCGCCGCGGTGGTCCGGGTGCGGGGGGTGGTGGGTGCGCCGGAGGTCATGCCATGATAGTAACCTAAAAACAGGTTACTAAGGAGAGTGGGCAGATGCGGGCTTGGGTGCGCGTGGCCCTGGCACTGTTCGTGGTGGGCTGGGGAGCCAACCAGTTCTCCCCACTGCTCCTGGTCTACCGGGCCGGTGGAGCGGTCTCGCAGACGATGACGACCGCGGCCTTCGCCGCGTACGCCGTCGGTCTGATCCCGGCGCTGCTGCTGGCGGCCGCCGTCGTGCGCCGGTTCGGCCGGTCGCGGGTGATGCGCGCGGTCCTGGTCCTGTCCGCCGTGGCGTCGCTGGTGCTGCTGGTCGGCGGTGAGCAGTCGTGGGCCCTGACGGTGGGCCGGCTACTGGCGGGCGTCGCCTCGGGCGTCGCGTTCGGGCCGGGCACCGCGTGGATCAGGGAGTTGTCCGCGGACGCGCGGCCCGGCACCGGATCGCGCCGGGCGGCCCTCGCGCTGTCCGGAGGGTTCGGCGGCGGCCCGCTGGTCGCCGGAGCGCTCGCCCAGTGGCTGCGGGCACCCGAGGTGCTGCCGTATCTCGTGCACATCGCGCTGACCGCGGCCGTCACGCCGCTGGTCTGGAACGCGCCCGATCCCGACCCCGCGCATCCGACCGGTGCCCCGGCGCGCAGGACGTCACTGCGGGCCGCGTTCGGGCACCGCGCGCTGCGCTACCAGGTGGGCCCGACGGCGCCTCTGGTCTTCGGCGCGGCGACCACGAGCTTCGCGGTGCTGCCCGGTCTGGTCCCGCCGCACGGCCCCGCCATCGCGGCCGGCGGCGGCATCGCCGGACTGACGCTCGCCAGCGGGATGGCCGTCCAGCCGTTCGCCCGACGGCTCTCGGCCCGCGGCGCCCACTCCACACGGCATGTCGGGCTGGTCTGCGCGGTGGCCGGGTTCCTGCTGGCGGCCGTCGCGATCCGGCTGACGGCACCGGTCATGCTGATACCGACGGCGGTGGCACTCGGCGCCTGCTACGGGATGCTGCTGGTGGCGGGGCTGAGCCGGGTGGAGGCGCTGACGGAGCCGCACGACCTGGCGACGGCGGCGTCGGTCTTCTACTGCCTGACCTATCTCGGCTTCGCGGCGCCCTACGTCGTGACCGCGGTCAAGGGGGTCCTGCCGCCGGCGACCCTGTTCGCCTGCGCCGCGGGGATCGCCGCCCTGCTCATACCGGCGACCGCCGTCGCCCATCGCGGCCAGTCCCCTGCCGAGCCCGCCGCCACCGCGGAAGACCCGCGGGCCGCCCGCGCGGACGGCACCCGCTGATCCGGGTCCGGTCCTCGCGCGCACCGGCCCATTCGTCCTGTCGTACCGGAAAGGGAAGTCACATGCGTATCACTGTTGTGGGAGCCGGCGGTGTCGGAGGCTACTTCGGCACCCGTCTGGCGGAGGCGGGCAACGAGGTGACGTTCGTCGCCCGGGGTCGTCATCTGGCCGCGATCCGCGAATACGGACTGCGGGTGGACAGTCCGCTGGGACAGTTCCGGGCGCCCGCCGAGGCGTTCGTCCCGTCGGTCGCGGACGCCGGTGCGGCCGATGTCGTCCTGGTGGCGGTGAAACTGTGGGACACCGAGGAGGTCGCCGCCCAGTTGAGGCCGGCGGCGGAGGCCGGGGCCCGGGTGATCTCGCTCCAGAACGGCGTACAGAAGGACACCGTCCTGCGCCGCCACCTGCCCCCGGAGGCGGTGTGGGGCGGCGTCTGCTACATCTCGGCCGCCATCTCGGAACCCGGGGTCGTCTCGCACCGCGGCGAGATGCAGAAGCTGGTCTTCGGCCCGTACGAGGGGCGGGACGAAGGGCTCGCGCGGGAGTTCCTCGACGCGTGCCTCAAGGCCGGTGTGCAGGCGGAGGCCGACCCGGACATCGCGCGGGTCGTCTGGGAGAAGTTCGTCTTCCTCGTCGGGCTGTCCGCGACGACCTCCACCGTCCGGCAGCCGGTCGGCGTCATCCGGCGCGACCCGGGGGCGCGGGCGCTGCTGCGGGATGTGATGGCGGAGGTCGTCGCCGTCGGCCGGGCCGCGGGAGTACATCTCGACCCCGGCTTCGCCGACGAGCGGCTGGAGTTCTTCGACACGCTGCCGGAGGCCATGACGTCCTCCATGCACCACGACCTGACCCAGGGCAACCGGCTGGAGCTCCCGTGGCTCAGCGGGGGCGTCGCGGAACTCGGGCGCGAACTGGGCGTCGACACACCCCGCAACCACACCGTCGCCGACATCCTGTCGCCCTACGTCCTGGGCGACCCGGCCGCGAGCCGCTGAGGCGGGGCGTCCCGGGCCGGGCGGAGGGACCGCCCGCCCGGGGGCGCGGCCGAGGTGTCGGCGGGTACACGTCAGACGAGCGGCTGACCGCCGTCGACGGCGATGGACACACCGGTCATGAAGGTGTTGGTCATCGCGAAGAGCACGGCCTGTGCGACGTCCTGTGTCGTGCCGATCCGGCGCGCGGGGTTCACGGCCGACAGCCGTGCGAACAGTTGCGACTTCTTCTCCTCGCCGAGCGCGTCCCACGCGCCGGTGTCGATCGTGCCCGGTGAGATTGCGTTGACCCTGATGGGCGCGAGCTCGACCGCCAGGGAGCGGGTGACCGTGTTGACCGAGCCGTTGGTCGCGGCCACACCCAGGAAGCCGGGGTCGGGTTCGAGCGCCGACACACCGGAGAACAGCGTCAAGGACCCGTCCGCGGGCATTCTCGGGGCGAAGTGCTTCGCCAGCATGACCGGGCCGACGACCTTGGTGTGGAAGGAGAGGATCAGCGCCTCGGGCGTCAACTCCCTGACCAGGCCGCGGGCGCGGGCGGAGGCGGTGGAGACCACGTGGTCGACCTGCCGCAGGTCCTCGGCCAGCGCCGCGATGGACGCCTCGTCGGTCAGGTCGACGCTCCGCACGGTCACCGCGGTGCTCCGGTAGGCGGCTTCGAGCGCTTCCCGATCCCGCCCCGCGGCCACCACCCGGGCGCCGGCGGCGAGCGCGGCGTCCGTGACCGCGCGGGCGATCCCGCTCCCCCGGCCGACCACGAGCACGGTCCTGTCCTGCAGTGATGTTGTCATTTCGGTCTCCTTCGATGGTTCGCCACACGGCCGGGACCCGGCCGCCGGTTCGTGCGGTCATGCGGGTGGGGGCAAGGGCCTTCAACGGGTCTCAGCGGACCCGGATCTCCTCGGCGTCCAGACCGCGGTCGATGCCGTGCGGGATCACCCGCTGACCCGGTTCGAGCTCCAACCGCCTGCCGTCCAGCAGGACTTCGACCTTGTCGGGCTCGAAGGAGACCAGGCCGCCGATCCGTCCCACCTCGTCGTACGCCTGCGGATAGGACCACGCCGCGCGTGCGGCGTCCCCGATGTCGTAGTAGTCGCACAGGCCCTTGTAGGGGCAGAACGTCTGTCCGGCGACCGCGGTCAGCGAGCTCTCGTCGATGTCCGCGCGGGGCACGTACCAGCGCGGTGCGAAGCCGGACTCGTAGAGCACGACCGGCCGCTCGGTCCTGGCCACCACGCGGCCGCCGGCCCGGACCTCCAACGTCCGGGAGGTGCCGCGGATGTCGATGCGGTGGTACGCGTCCGCCGCGTGCCCCAGGATCCGCTCGTCCTCCTCGTAGAAGGCGTCCATCGCCCGCCAGGCGAACGCGACGCGTCCCCGCAACTCGTCGGCGTACCCCGGCGGTCCGGTGAACTCCCACGCGGCGCGTTCGGCGGTGCGCCCGTCGGTGTTCACGGCGTACCAGGCGGTGTCCCCGAGGTCCTGGTGCCGGGTGACCCGCTCTCCCCCGGCCAGTACGTCCGCCCGCACGTCGGCACGGGGGAAGTAGGCCACCGGATAGCGGCCCGGTTCGTGGAGCAGGACCACGTCCTCACTGTCGGCGATCCACTCACCGGCGAACTTCACCCGCATCCGGCGCCGCGACCGCTCGGCGAACAGCAGGCGCTCAGGAAGCGGCTCCGGGACGAGGAACCGGCCGAGCGCGGTGGGAGAGAGCGGACCCTGCTGCCATGACAGACCCATGATCGTTCCTTCCGAGGGGCTAATGCTTAAATCGACAGTAGACACATTAGGCTCGGCTTGGCAACAGTCGGCTACGCGGGCAAAGTACGACTTCCCTTGCCACGGACAGCAGTGGGCACCTCCCTGGACTCCCATCGAACTAATGGGTAGCATGCCTTCATGAGCATTTCATTGAACATCGAGGAGGTGCAGTCGGCCGGTTTCCCCATGGGCGGGGAACCACTGGTCGCGCTGGACCTGGCCGACACGCTGATGACGGCCGTCGACCCGCCGGTCGACCTGCTCGATGCCGCCGCGGCCCAGGCGGCCTGGTGGGCGCTTCAGGCCTCGCGACTGCCCACCGGCCCGGCGCCGGAACCGACCGCCGTACGCCGGTTGCGAGCGGCACTCCGGGAGGCCTTCGACGCCCATCTCGCGGGTCGTACACCGGACGCCACCTCGCTGGAGGACCTCAACGCGACCGCGGCGTCGGTCCCGACGAGCCCGCGCCTGGTGATGACCGACGAGGGCCCGCGGGAGCGGACCCGCTGGCACGTCGAGCACGGCGGCAACGCCGCTCTCGCCGCCATCGCCGCCGAGGCGGTCCGGCTGCTCGCCGATCCCGAGCGGCTGGGGGTCCTGCGGCGGTGCGGCAATCCGGAGTGTTCGATGCTCTTCCTGGCGGAGAACAAGCGCCGCAAATGGTGCACCGCCAACATCTGCGGCAACCGGGTCCGGGTCGCCCGGCACTACGAACGCACCCACTCACCGGGCCAGGCGGCCCACTGAATTCGGCTCGGCCCGCCGGCATCACCCGGCGGGCCGCGGCACCCAGCGCGACCGTGCGGGAGCGAAGATGAACACTGTCGGATTTCACGAAGGCGAACTGCGGGTCCAGCGCAGGGCCGGGGTCGAACGCGACGCCGCCCGCCTGGAAGGCATGCTCAAGCCGGCCGATCTGCGCGGCGGAGCGGCGGCGTTCCTGGCCGCCCGCGATCTCGCGGTGATCACCGGCCGCAGCACCGGCGGACGGCTGTGGACCTCGTTGTTGTCGGGGTCGCCCGGTTTCCTCGAAGGGCGGGAGAACGTGCTGTCCGTGCACGCCGCGCCGGGACCGGACGACCCGCTGCACGGTCTGCCGACCGGCCAGGACGTCGGCCTGCTGGCCATCGACTTCGCCATCCGCCGCCGGGTGCGGGTCAACGGCCGGCTGACGGCGGCGGGTTCCGACGGGTTGGAGATCGAGGCGGACCAGGCGTTCGGCAACTGCCCGTCCTACATCCAGCGGCGTGACATCAGCCGGACGTCCGACCGGGCGGCCGGCGAAGCGGAAGCGGGCACCGTCCGGGAGCGGCCGGGGGCGTTCACCGCCGAGCAGGCCCGCGTCATCGCCGCCGCCGACACCTTCTTCCTGGGGACCACGCATCCCACCCGAGGCGCCGACACCTCGCACAAGGGCGGATCTCCTGGCTTCGTCAGGATCGAGGACGGCGGCCTGTGGTGGCCGGACTACGCGGGCAACAACATGTTCAACAGCATGGGGAACATCGCCGTCGACCCCACCGTCGCACTGTTGTTCGTCGACTTCGCCACCGGCACCGCCGTGCGGTTGTCCGGGACCGCGGAGCTTCAGTGGCTCGCTCCCGGCTCCCCCGGCGACGACGGAGGCACCGGCCGCCGGGTCAGGTTCCGCACCGAAGAGGCGGTGACCACGACGCTGCCCGTGCGGGACGGCGGCCAGGTGGCCTACTCGCCGCACAATCCCGCTTTGGCCCCGGAATGACGACGGTGGTCCGGGCTCGATGAGCCCGGACCACCGGGGCGCCGGCCGCCGCCGGTCGGGGGGCGGATGCCGACGCCGACCGGGGCGGGCTATCGGGCCAGGACGCGGCCGAGGAACCCGCGGATGTGCTCGGCGATGACGTCGAGGTGGCTCTCCAGCGCGAAGTGCCCGGACTCGACCAGGTGGACCTCGGCGTCCGGCCGGTCGCGCAGGAAGGCCCGGGCGCCGTCGGGGCCGAAGATCTCGTCGTTGGCGCCCCAGACCGCCAGCAGCGGCACCCCGGAGTCACGGAAGTACTGCTGCACCGCCGGGTACAGCTCCACGTTGGACGGGTAGTCGCGGAAGAGCTTCAGCTGGATCTCGTCGTTGCCCGGGCGGTCCAGCAGGGCCTGGCCCAGCGTCCAGTTGTCGGGGCTGACCACGCTGGGGTCCGGCACACCGTTGACGTACTGCCAGCGGGTGGCCTCCGCGGTCAGCGCGCCGCGCACCGGCTTCTCGGTCTCCGGGGTGGGGTCGCTCGCGTAGCCGAACAGGCCGCTCCAGAACGACTCGACGAAGCCGTCGGTGTAGGCGTTGCCGTTCTGGGTGATGATCGCGGTGATCCGCCCGGGGTCGCGCAGGGCGAGCCGCCAGGCGATGGGCGCGCCGTAGTCCTGGACGTAGACGGCGAACCTCTCGACGCCGAGTCGGCCGAGCAGTCCCTCGGTGATGTCCGTGAGGGCGTCGAAGGTGTAGGGGAACTCCCGCGGCGACGGCATGGCGGACTGCCCGAAGCCGATGTGATCCGGGGCGATCACCCGGTAGCGGTCCGCGAGTGCGGGGATCAGGTCGCGGAACATGTGCGAACTGGTGGGGAAGCCGTGCAGCAGGACCACGACGGGCGCCTGCGGGTCGCCGGCTTCCCGGTAGAAGACGTCAAGGCCGTCGACGGTGACGGTGTGGTGCCGGACGACAGTACGCATCTCTAACCTCCATGGGATCTTTTACTGGCTATAGCGCCAGCCCACCACGATCCACCTAACCTGTCAAGTGAGCCATTGGGGTTATGTCGAGTGCTGTAACCTGTCAAGCGCGAGAAAGAAGTTAGGGGAGGAGCGATGGTGATCGACTCGGCGCTGGAAGACGCACTGCTGGAGTTGCTCAACACCGCGCCGGCGATCGACGGCGCGGTACGGGATCGACTGGCCGGTCCGGACGCCGAGGCATGGCAGCGGGCGCACGGCGGCAGTGGGACCGAGCAGGAGCGGCGTCTTCTGGTCACGACCCGCGACACGCTGCAGGACGTGGTGCGCGGACAGCGGAGCGCCGCCTCGCTGGCGACCCTGCTGGAGGACGTCAGCTATCTCCCGCGCGCCACCGACGAGGGGATCGACTGGGTCCTGGAGACACCGCCGGATCACGCGGTCGCGGTCCGCGCGGTACTGGCCTGGAACGAACTGAGCCACAACCGGCCCGGCCGGCTGCGACCGTGCGCCAACCCCGAGTGCCGGCTGTTCCTGATCGACCGGAGCAAGCCGAACGCCGCCCGCTGGTGCTCCATGGCGGTCTGCGGGAACCGGATGAAGGCGCGGCGGCACTACCAGCGCGTGCGGGAGGCCGCCGCCGAATAGCGGCCTCCTTGGCGGGATACGTCTCTTGACGGGCCCGGCGCCTGACGGCACGTCTTGTTCCGGGCCCGGGGCGACGCTACGGTCACCCGGCACACACGAAGACGGCACAGTACGGACCAGGCCGCGTCCTGGGCGCGACAGCTTCGCGAACGCACACCAATCCGGGGTACCACGTCAGGGAGACGACATGACTTCTCGTTCCTGCGTATCTCGCACGACCGTGCTCGGCGCCGGCCTCCTCTTCACTCTCGCGTCGGCGGGCGTGGCGTCCGCCGACGGATCCCTCCCCGTCCCGATCGGCCCGAACCAGTACTACGTGGGCCTCATCAACGGCGTGTCGTCCGGCGCCGTGGTCAAGACGGACTGCGCCTCGCCCACCACCCCGTCGCAGACCGGCCACCCGCTGGGCAGCCAGACCGCCATGGTCACCTTGTACGACAGCGTGACGACGACATGGGGCTTCACCGGGTCGATCGCGCATTCGGTCCGTGTGACGATCGGCGGCTCGGCGTCCGCCGGGACGCCGGCCGTCATCGGGACGACCACCAACTACTACGTGACGCTGCCCTTCCCGTCCACCCTGACCGTGCCGTGCTCCGGCACGGGCACCGCCACGTTCACGGCGCTGCCGACCGACACGAACGCCAAGGACGCCACCGTGCCGGTCACCTTCCAGCCCCTCTCCTGACCGCAGGCGCCGTCGGACACGGCAGCCGCACGAACTCCAGGACGAGTGCCGGGCCGCAGTGACGGCCGGCCGGACGTCGGTTCCGCCGGCAGCGGGGCGCTCCTCGCTGCCGGCGGCAGCTCCCGCCCGCGCGACGCGAGGACCGCGTACGCGCCGAACGCGGGTGTCCGCCCGGCCCCTCGGCGCACACCGTCGGACGTGAGCCGACGCCCGCCACGGCCTCTTCGGCCTCCTGCCCGGTGCCGTCCGCGCCCGAGCCCCCGCCACCGGTGCGCACTTCGAGTGCCCGGTCCTGGACGACCTTGACCAGCGGCGATGGATCGCCGAACGCCGCGTCACCCCCGGCAGGACGCCATCACGCCTGCCGGCAGGAGCAGGCGAAATCCCTCCGCTCGGCGGCCTCATTCGATCATCGATTCCCTGGAGTCGATCATCCAGAGAAGCCAAGCACGAGTCTTGACACGCGTGATGACTAATGGACAGACTTCCGAAAGGGCAGATGGTCATACCTTCGAAATGGCCGCGCAATATTCACGCGCGCGGCACAGGGAAACGCCGGCGGGACGATCGTGCTTTCCGGCGTCGCCCGTAGTCCGTTGTACTCCGCGACTTGCGGTAACCGTGAGTACCAGAACGAGAAACCGGGACGCTCGATGCGAGAACGATCTTGCGCAACCGCTCGTCAGAGCGGCCCTTCACCTTTGATACGCGCGCTACGGCGCAAGCTGCCGGCGCTGGTGGCGGCCGTCGCCGTCGGGGCCGTGCTCACCGCCTGCGGCGGCGGACCCGGCGCGGCCGGCGGCTCGGGCGATTCCCAGCACGTCACCATCGGGAAGGCCGTCGACACCATCGGCTTCACCACCGTCGATGTCGCCCAGTCCAAGGGCTACTTCGCCAAGGAGGGCGTGAGCACGAAGGAGGAGTTGCTCGGCGGGAGCAGCACCGCCTTCGCCGCCCTGCAGAGCGGCAGCGTCCAGTTCGTCACCGCGTCCTCCACCGCGCTGCTGAACGCCAAGTCCAAAGGCGTACCCCTCCAGGCCGTCGCCTCCCTCGACTACGGCGTCTCCCTCCAGCTGATCGCCTCCAACGACTGGATCAAGTCCCACCACCTCTCGGCGAACCAGCCGCTGAACACCGTGATGCGCGGGCTGACCGGTGCCACGCTGGGCGTGATCTCCACGACCGACCTGACCTACAACCACTTCCTCATGAAGGCGGCCGGGGTCGACCAGGGCAAGTTCAAGACCATCACGATCAAGACCCAGTCCGCCGCGCTGGCGGCTCTGCAACACGGCCAGATCGACGCTTTTCTCCTCTCGCCCCCGAACAGTTTTCTCGCACAGGCGCAAGGCGGCGCCCAGATCATCGCCTCCCTGCACGCCGTGCCGTTGCTGAGCAAAATGGCCTATGACGTCCTGGTGGTCGACTCCTCTTATGCCAAGTCCCATCCGGGCACCGTCAAGTCGGTGGCGACCGCAATGGCGATGGCCGACAACGCGATGGCAAAGGACCCGAACTCGGTACTCAGCGTGGAGAAGAAGCACTATCCCGCGATGAGTGACCAAGTCCTGCTCCAGAGCCTCAAATACGTCACATTCGCCCCCGACGGGAAAATGTCCCAGAGCCAATGGCAGAACGCGCGGGACGAAGCCGCGCAGACCGGCGTCGCCGGAGTGTCGTCCGTCGACGTATCGCCCACCGGTGGCACCTGGACCAACGAGTACCTCAAGGCAGCCGACCTCACCTCCGGCGGTACCGGGTGAATCCGCCCGCGCGTCGCCTTCCGTAGGAACGTCCGCCGGCCCGGGTCCGCGTCAGGCGCCGGCACGCCCAGCAACCACGAACAGGTGATCCTGCATGCAGAGGGAAACCCGAGTACCCGGGTCGGACACGGCGGTGAGGGAACCGGTCCGCACGCGCAGCGCGGTCCGCTTCGAGGAGATCTCGCTGGTGTTCGACAGCCGCAAGCGCTCCACGCCGGTGGAAGCACTGCATGACGTGTCGTTCGAGGTCAAGGATCGTGAGTTCTGCGCGATCGTCGGCCCCAGCGGCTGCGGGAAGAGCACCCTGCTGAACCTGGCGGCGGGGCTGAACTCCTCGACCTCCGGCCAGGTCTACGTCAACGACGAGCTCGTCACCGGGCTCGTGCCCGACGTCGGCTACGTGACGCAGGACTCCAACCTGCTGCCCTGGATGACGGTGGACGAGAACATCCGGCTGCCGCTGCGGATCCGCAAGGTGCCGACCGCTGAGCAGGACGAACTCGTCGACCGCTGGATCGACCTGGTCGGGCTGGGGAGCTTCCGCGACAGCTATCCGCGTCAGCTCTCCGGTGGCATGCAGAAGCGCTGCTCGATCGCCCGGACGCTGGTGTACGACCCGCCGATCCTCCTCATGGACGAACCGTTCGGGGCGCTCGACGCCATGACGAAGGCGGTCCTCCAGGACACCCTGCTGGACATCTGGGACGCCCACCAGAAGACCGTCCTGTTCGTCACGCACGACCTGTCGGAGGCGATCACCCTGGCCGACAAGGTGATCGTGATGAGCCGCCACCCCGGCAAGGTCAAGGCGGAGACCCCGATCGCGATCCCGCGGCCGCGCGACGTCTTCCACGTCTCCGAACTGCGCGAGTTCGCCGAGCAGCACCGCGTCCTGTGGGACATGTTCTCCACCGAGATCTCGATGGGAGGTCTGTCGAAGTGAACGCCGAAGCGAACACGGCCACCGCCGACGACACCGGCGCGGCGGGGCCGGACGCCACCTCGGGAGGCGAGTCACCCTCACCGCTGGCTCCCCGGGGGTCCGGCACCGCATGGCGCACCCAGGCGCTCCGGCTGCTGCTGTTCGCCGTGATCCTGGGCCTGTGGCAGCTCGTCGACCGCAGGGTCCTGCCCGACTACCTCATCAGCAGCCCCACCCAGGTGGCGAGGACCCTGTGGCAGTACGCCACGGGCGTGCAGCCCGGACTCTGGAACGACATCAAGGTCACCGGCGAGGAACTGATCCTGGGATACCTCCTGGGAGTCGTCGGAGGGCTGGTCGTCGGACTCCTGCTCGGGTACTGGCGAGCCGGGGCCACGATCTTCAACCCCCTCATCGCCGCCATCAACGGCATTCCGAAGATCGCGCTGGCGCCGCTGTTCCTCATCTGGTTCGGCATCGGCGTGGAATCGAAGATCGCCATCGCCTCGATGACCGTCTTCTTCGTGATGTTCTACAACAGCTACATGGGCGTGACGACCATGCCCACCAACCTGGTCAACGTGCTCCGCGTCATGGGGGCCAGCAGGTCCACGATCATCCGCAAGGTGACGCTGCCCCAGATCAGCGTTCCGGTGCTGTCGGGAATGAAGTCCTCGGTCCCGTTCGCCATGATCGGCGTCATCGTCGGGGAGTTCATCGCCTCCCAGGACGGGATCGGCTACCTCATCAACACCGCCACCCAGAACTTCGACTCCGCGACGGTGTTCGCCGGAATCGTCGTGCTGATGCTCATGATCGCGGTCGGCATGGTGCTGGTCGGCCTCCTTGAGCGCAGAGTCCTGCGTTGGCAACGCGACTAGAGCCTCCGCGGCGGCGTGCGTGCCACGCCGCCGCGAAAGCACGCGACACGCTCATCACACGAAAGCACGTCAGCTATTCACCGATCGGCGAAGGAGTCCTTTCCGCATGGCAACAGGGCAGCTGGGCAGCGTTGGGTTGTTGGGGGCCGGACGGATGGGGATGCCCATCATCGGCCACCTCGTCCGCAAGGGCTTCACGGTGCTGGTCCACGACGTGGACCCCGCCAAGGAGTCCGCGGTGGCCGAACGCGGGGCGCGCTTCGTGCCGTCCCGGGACGAGATCGCCGCTGAGTGCGACACGGTGATGGTCTGCGTCGGCTACGAGGAACAGCTCCGCGAGGTGATGCTCGGGCCGGACGGCATGCTCGGCACGATGCGCGAGGGCGCCGTCGTGGCCGTCCTGAGCACCGTCTCCCCCGAGGGCATGGGCGGCCTGTCGGAGGCCGCCGCGAAGTATGGCGTGCACGTCGTGGACGCGCCGGTCTGCCGTGGCTCGTGGGCGGCCGACGCGGGCGAACTGCTCTCCCTGCTGGGCGGCACACCGGAGGCGGTGGCGAAGTTCACCAAGGTCGCCGAGGCGTACTCCGCCGACGTCGTCAGGATCGGTGACATCGGGGCCGGCCAGGTGGCGAAGGCGGTCAACAACCTCATCCTGTGGGCCTGCCTGGTGGCCGACCACGAGGGTCTCGCCCTGGCGCACCACTACGGCGTCGACATCGACGTCCTGCGCGGCGCGCTGCGGATGTCCAGCGCGTCCAACCACGCGCTGGACAACTGGAACAAGCAGACCATGGCCTGGGCCGAGGACGACATGAAGATCGTCTCGGAGATGGCCGCCACGGCGGGCATCGGACTCCCGCAGTCCGCGGTCAACCGCGAGGTGTGCCGGGTGCTCAAGCCGCGCCGCTACGACCTGGCGAAGTACGGAAAGTGACCGGCGGCAACCGGTGCGGCGTACCGCACCGCACGGACCGGTCGGCCGGACGGCCGACACGCTTGGAGAGGATCTGACATGTCGTCGAGATTGGACGGCCGGTGCGCCATCGTCACCGGCGCCGGTCGTAACGTCGGGGAGGCCATCGCCCACCGGTTCGCCGCCGAGGGGGCACGGGTCGTCGTCGCGGACATCGACCCGCAGGCCGCGGCGCGGGTCGCCAAGGCGATCAACGACGAGCACCCGGACAGCGCGGTCCCGCTCAGCTGCGACGTCTCCCAGCCGGAGGACGTCAAGGCGCTCGTCGAGCAGGCCTGGTCCGGGCTGGGCCACATCGACACCCTGGTCAACTGCGTCGCCATCACCGACCGGCCCGCCACCGTGCTGGACCTGCCGGACGAGCTGTGGCGGAAGGTTCTCGACGTCACGCTGACCGCGAGCTTCCTCACGACGAAGTACCTCGCCAAGAGGATGGTGGCCGAGGAGCGCGGTGGGGTCATCCTCCACATCGGGTCCACATCGGGTCAGTTCGCCCGTAAGAACGCGCTGGCCTATCCGACCGCCAAGGCGGCCGTCTACGCGCTGGTGCGCTCTCTCGCCCTCCAGCTGGGCGCCCACGGGATCCGGGTGAACACCGTCAGCCCCAACAAGGTGGGCTCGCCGGTCGGCACCGACGTGGAGCCGGCGAACCGTGAGCGGCGCAACCTGGTGGGGCGTGGCTGCACCCCGCAGGACATCGCCAACGCGGTCACCTTCATGGTGTCCGACGAGGCCGGCTTCATCACGGGCACGGACCTGCTCGTCGACGGTGGCGCCCTCATCTCCTCCGGCGACTGACGATGGTCCCCGAGTTCCCGCCCGGCGCGGGGCCGGTCGCGGCAGGCGCACCGGCGGGTGGCCTG
The DNA here is from genome assembly GCA_963737305.1 of uncultured Actinomycetota bacterium. Taxonomy (GTDB): domain Bacteria; phylum Actinomycetota; class Actinomycetes; order Streptomycetales; family Streptomycetaceae; genus Streptantibioticus_C. The sequence continues at coordinate 1,250,894 of CAVTRX010000001.1, forward strand.
GAGCGGCTGACCGCGGCGCTCGCCGGCATCCTCGACACCGGTGGGGATGCCGGCCTGGTGACGGCGCGGATCGCCGGGGCCATGACCGAGGCGCTGGACCGCGAGGACCTGCTTCCGCTGTTCGCGGGCCGGCACAAGTCGTTCGCCGCCTACGTCGACCCGCGCCGCCACTTCATCGTGCACTGCTCGGTCCACCTGCCCGGGCATCTGACGGAGGCCCACGACCACGGTGAGACGTGGGCGGTCTACGGGGTGGTGCGCGGTCGCAGCCGGTACCGCAGGTACCGGCGGGCCGACGACCCCGCCCCGGGCAGGGCGGCGCTGCTCGGCGAGCGCGACGACGAACTGCTCCCCGGCCAGACCGACGTCGTCCGGCCCGGCGAAGTCCACCTCATCGCCAACGAGACCGCCGAGCCGGCCTGGAACGTCGTGGTGCGGCCCCGGCCCATCGAGGAGGTCTGGCGCCGCCGCTACGACCTGCGGTCCGGCGCGTACGAGATCCATCCGAAGTCGCTGCCCGGATGAGCTCAGGGCGCCCGCGCCCAGCCGGCCGTGCGCCGCCGGCCAGCACCGCGACACGACTGTGTCGACCCGAGTAAGGAAGTAGGTCTGGGCTCCATGAGCGAGCGTCTTGCGTCGTACCGCGTCGCCACGGACACCGGTGGAACCTTCACCGACTTCGTCATATTTGACGAGTCCGCCGGGACGTACCGGATCATGAAGGTCCCCTCCAGCCCGCAGAGCCCGGAACAGGCCCTGCTGGACGGCCTCGCGGCGCTGGCCGAAGAGGGGGTGCCGCTGAACCGGATCTCGGTGTTCACCCACGGCACGACCGTCGGGACCAACGCGCTGCTCGAAGAGCGCGGCGCCCGGGTGGGCCTGGTGGTCACCGACGGTTTCCGCGGGATCTACGAGGCCATGGAGCAGAGCCGGCCGTTCGGCCCCTCGGTCTTCGACCTCGGCTACACCAAGCCCGCACTGCTGGCAGCCGAGAGCAGGACCGTGGAGGTGAAGGAGCGGACCGACTCGTCCGGCACCGTGCGGGAGTCGATCGACGAGGAGTCGATCGCGCGGGCGGTCCGCCGGTTCCGCGACAGCGGTGTCGAGTCGATCGCGGTCTGTCTGCTGTTCTCCTTCATGAACGACGAGAACGAGCAGCGGCTGGCCGGGGCGCTGCGGGAGGCCGACCCGTCCTGGTGGGTCACCACCTCCAGTGAGCTGCTGCCGCAGATGCGGGAGTACTTCCGGCTGAGCACCACGGTGATCAACGCGTACGTCTCACCGGTGATCGGCCGGTACGTCGGACGACTGTCCGCCGAGCTGGAGCGGCTGGGCGTCGCCGAGGGCCGCAGGTTCACCATGCAGAGCAACGGCGGGTCCGTGCCCTTCGACCGGACGTCGGACCGCGGGGTGGCGACGATCCTGTCCGGGCCGGCCGGCGGCGTCACCGCGTCGGTGGCCATCGGCCAGGCCGTGGGCATCGCCGACATCATCACCTTCGACATGGGCGGCACCAGCTGCGACGTCGCCCTCGTACAGGGCGGCGAGCCGACCGTCTCCGACCAGAGTTCGGTCGAGGGCCGGCACATCGCGGTGCCCATGCTGGACATCAACACGGTCAGCGCCGGCGGCGGCACCGTCGCCTTCGTCGACGAGTACGGCTCCCTGCACGTCGGCCCGCAGAGCGCCGGGGCGGTTCCCGGGCCCGCCGCGTACGGCAAAGGCGGGCAGGTGGCGACCGTCACCGACGCCAACGTGGTGCTCGGCTACCTCAATCCCGTCGCTCTGCTCGACGGCGCCCTCGCGGTCGACTCGGCCGCGGCGAAACGGGTCATCGACGAGGTCGCCCGCCCGCTCGGCGTCGACGTGACACGGGCGGCCGACGGCATCGTCCGCATCGTCAACGTCAAGATGGGGCAGGCGATCCGCTCGATCTCCACCGAGCGCGGCTTCGACCTGCGCGACTTCACCCTGGTGGCCTTCGGCGGCGCCGGCCCGCTGCACGCCTGCCAGATAGCCCTGGACCTGGGCATCCCCCGGGTCCTGGTGCCGCCCGCGCCCGGCGCGACGTCCGCGCTGGGTCTGCTGATGTCCGACGTCAAGCACGACTTCGTGCGCAGCCGGCTCTCCGACGTGGCCGACCTCGACGTGGAGCACGCCAACGGGCTGTTCGAGCAGATGGTCAACGGGGCGACCAAGCAGTTGTCCCAGGAGGGCTTCGACCAGGACAGTGTCGCCTTCCGGTACTTCCTCGACATGCGCTACAGCGGCCAGGGCTACGAGAACCCGGTGCCGGTCCGGGAGCTGCCGCTGACGCCCGAGGACGTCGAGCGCTACCGCCGGGACTTCGACGCCATCCACGAGCAGTGTCACGGCCACGCCGCCCCCGACCAGTCCGTCGAGGTGGTCAACTACCGCGTCCAGGCGATCGGTGTGGTGCCCCGGGTGGCCATGCCGACCGTCCCCGCGGCCGACGGCCCGGTGGAGGCGGCCGTCGTGGGATCGCGGCCGGCGTTCTTCCCCGGTACGGCGGACGGGTACACCGAGACCCCGGTGTACGCCCGGACGAAGCTGGGTGCCGGGCATCGCGTCACCGGCCCGGCGATCGTCGAACAGTACGACTCCACCGTCGTCGTCTTCCCCGGACAGACCGCCCGGGTCGACGGGTACGGCAACCTCCTGATCACGCACGGAGAGGTCGAGTAGATGAGTGAGCAGGCCGCGGCGCGCCCCGGTGGGGCGGCCGCCGAGGAGGTCGACGCGATCACCGTCGAGGTGATCCGGCAGAGCCTCATCGGCGTGGTGCAGGAGATGCAGAACTCGCTGTTCTGCACCGGCTACTCGACGATCATCCGCGAGTCGAAGGACGCCAGTTGCGCGATCGCCGACCTCGACGGCCGGGTCGTCGCCCAGCACACCGTGCTGCCGCTGCACCTCGGCGCGTTCCCCGAGACGATCGCGAACACCCTGCGGGCGTACCCGCTCGACGACATCCGCGACGGTGACGCCTTCATCGTCAACCACCCGTACTTCGGCGGGAGTCCGCACGCCACGGACATGGCGGTGGTGGCGCCGATCATCGTCGACGGCGAGGTGTTCGGGTTCAGCGGCAGCATCGCCCACAAGTCGGACATCGGTGGGCTGGTCCCGGGCACCAACTCCAGCCAGGCCACGGAGATCTACCACGAGGGGCTGATGGTCCCCCCGGTGCGCTACTACCGGGGGTTCGAGCCGTCGCAGGAGGTCGAGACGCTCCTGCGCGCCAACAGCCGCACGCCGGAACTCGTACTGGGTGACCTGCGCGGCCAGGTGGGCGCGACCCACCTGGCGGCGGAGCGGGTGCGGGCGCTGTGCGCCAAGTACGGCACACAGGTCGTGCACGCCTCCTCCGGCCGGCTGCTGAGCCTGACGGAGAAGCTGATCAGAACGGCCGTGGCGGGGTGGCCTGACGGCACCTACACCGGGCAGCGCAAGCTGCACTCCGAAGGCATGGGCGGGGGCAAGGCGGTGGCCATCAGGGTGGCGGTCACCATCGCCGGGGACCAGGTGAGCTTCGACTTCACCGGCTCCGACGACCAGATGACCGGCCCCTACAACATCCGTCCGCCGCTGGTGCGGGCCGTGTGCTACTACGCGTTGAAGTGCCTGATCAACCCGGATCTGCCGTCGAACTCCGGCTTCGCCGCCGCGGTCGCCGCCTCCTTCCGCCCCGGCTCGCTGCTCGACCCGATGCTGCCCGCACCGGTGAACACCTACATGCCGGTGGCCGTGGCCACCGCGGAGGCGCTGTTCGACGCCCTGGGCAAGGCCCTGCCGGCCGGCCGGATCGCGGAGAGCAGCAGCGGGACGAGCGGCACCTTCTCCTACCGGCTGCCCGGCCACGCCTCCCCGAAGGTGCAGTACGAGCTGCCCGCGGGTGCGATGGGTGCCCGCTGGAACAAGGACGGGGTGTCCGCCTCCAAGGTGCACGTGGCCAACGGCAGCCTCACCCCCATCGAGGTGCTGGAGAGCGAGTTCCCGGTACGGCTGGAGCGCTTCGACCTGGTGACCGACTCCGGCGGGCCGGGGCGGCACCGCGGCGGGCTCGGCTATCTGCGCGAGTACCGGGTGCTCGGTCCCGCCCGGTTCACCACCCGCAACGGCCGGGAGCTGACCCCGCCGGCCGGCAAGGACGGCGGGCTTCCCGGCCGTCCCTCGACGCTGACCCTCAACCCGGGCACCGACGGCGAACGGGAGATCACCGTCAAGGACGGCGGGGTGACCCTGCGGGCGGGCGACGTCGTCCGGATGTCCCAGGCCGGCGGCGGCGGATTCGGCGATCCGCACACACGGCCGGTCCAGGAGGTGCTGCACGACGTCCGGGAGGGCTACGTCTCCCCCGAGGCGGCCCGCGCCCACTACGGCGTCGCCACCGTGACCACACCGGACGGGTGGGAGGCCGACGAGGCGGAGACCGAGCGGTTGCGGTCCGCGGTGCGATGACCGGGTGGGCGCCCCCGCCGCGTCACCCCTGACGCGGCGGGGACGCGCGGGGGCCGCAGGTCAGGCCAGGAAATCCTTGAGCAGGCGGTGGAGTTCGGCCGGCTGCTCGGTCGGGACGGAGTGGTGGGAGGCGCCCGGCAGGACGGCGACGGTCACCCGCGGCAGGAGCCGACGGGCGCCGGCGGCCACCCGCTGGACGTCATGCGCCCGGCTGCGCTCGGCGAGCACCACCAGGGTCGGGACACGACAGCCCTCCAGCGCCTCCCGCCCGGGGCGCCGCATCGCGACGACCTTGGCCCGCCCGGCCGCGGCGGTGCTGTCCAGGAAGTCCTGCCAGCCGGGATCCGCGGGAGCGCGACCGGTCTCCCAGGACAGGAAGGCACGCAGACGCGGCGCGGTGCGGCCGAGCAGCAGCGGAACCGCGTGCAGCAGGTAGCGCGGGCTCATGCCGGCGAAACAGTTGGTGGGATCGAGGAGCGCGGCCCCGCTGATCCGGTGGGGCGCGTGCAGCGCGTAGTTCAGCGCGATCCACGCGCCGTAGGAGTGGCCGCACAGCCGCGCGCCGTCGAGCCGCAAGGCGTCGAAGAGCTCGTCCAGCCAGGCCGTCAGGTCCCGGGCACCGCGCAGCGGTGTGCCGTCGTTGACGCTGCGGCCGATGTCGCCGATCAGGTCGACCGCGTACACCCGGTGGGTGCGCGCGAACTCCCCCACGACGGCGAACCACACCGCCGAGGTGGTTCCGCCTCCTGGCAGCAGGACGAGCGGGGGGCCTTCCTCCGGGCCGCAGACGTGGACCCGGGTCGACCCGTAGGCGGTGGGCACATCGACGCCGCGGACGTCGGCGGGCCACCGCCGCAGCATGGCGTCGTACGCCGCGAAGAAGGCCGACTCGTCACCCATGGCTGTTCCCCCACCGTAGGATTCACTCGCTCATCGATATTCTCGACCATCGAGACAATATCGGGAAGGAGACCATGGAGGACCAGGACCCCGCACTGCGGCTGGTTCATCTGCTGCGGGCCATCACCGTCGAACTCGACCTCTTCGGAGCCGAGTTCGCCGCCCGCAACGGACTGCACCCCACCGACGTGCGCGCGCTGATCCATCTGCTCGACGCCGCCCGGGCAGGCGCCACCGCCACCCCAGGCCGGCTGGGCTCTCGGCTAGGGCTGAACTCGGCGTCCACCACCGCACTCGTCGACCGGCTGGAACGGCTCGGCCTCGTGCGGCGCGAACGCGACACCCGCGATCGCCGCAAGGTGCTGCTGGCCGTCGAGGAGAAGGCCGTCGACCTGGGCCGGTCGTTCTTCGGCCCACTGATCGACGACATGGTGGGGGCCACCCACTCCTTCGACGAGGCGGAGCTGGCGACGGTGCGGCGCTTCCTGCTGGAGATGCGCGACATCACGGCCGCGGGCCGGCGGGTACGTCAGGAGCGCGCCGACGGCGAGCGGCCGTAGGCAGGCCCTATGCGGACGGCGTCCGGTCAGGGCCCATCCGCAGTTCCTCCATGACGCTGTCGAGATGCGCCCGCGCCGCGGCCTCGGCCGCCGTGCCCTCGCCGGCCACGATCGCCTCGATGATCGCCAGGTGCTGTGGCAGGGACTGCGCGGGGCGGCCGGGGCGCAGCGCGAGCCGGAACTGGTAGCGCACCATCTGTCCCTTGAGGCGGTCGAGCAGCCCCTCCGCCACCGTCTGGCCGCTGATGTGCGCGATGGAGGCGTGCAGCTCGCGGTTCAGCGCGGAGTAGGTGTTCAGGTCTCCCCCGGCGACCGCCTCGCGCATGCGGGCCCCGATGTCCCGCAGGCCCTTGCGCTCCTCCGGCGACGCGAGCTCGGCCGCGCGCCGGGCGCACAGCCCCTCCAGCATCATGCGGCACTCGGTGATCTGCATGGCCTCGTCGACGGAGACGATCCTCACCCGGGCCCCGCGGCGGGGGACGAGTTCGACCAGTCCCTCGGCGGCCAGGTCCTGCAGCGCCTCCCGGACCGCACTGCGGGTGGTGTTCAGTGTCTCGGAGAGCTCCTGCTCGATGAGCCGCTGGCCGGGGACCATGTCTCCCGAGGCGAGCGCCTGACGGATGGCCGTGCTGACCACCCGCCGACCCACCTGACCGGCGACCGGTTTGTCTGCCACTCCTACCGCCTAGCTTCGAGCCCGACACCTGAGACCTCGCGCAGTGTATCCGCACCCGCATCCTCGCAGGCGCGCTGACATCGGCCGGTGCCGCGCTGACGACATATCAGAAAACTTTTTCGTTGAACACATTGTAAACAATCTCGTCGATGGTTAGGTTGGCGGACACCCTCAGCAAAGAGTGCGTGCTCGACGGCGGGGGTCGCCCAGGACATGGCGACCCCCGCTCATGGCACCGCCGTCCGCGTGGAGCACCCGCCGGTGGACCCCGTGCCGAACCGGGCCCGGCTCCCCGCGACGCACGGCACGCCACCGGCTCGATCCCCGCGCACCGCCCGGCCGATCACCAGGGGCGACGTGCCGACGCCCCAGCGTCTCCGGCACCCCGACACCGCGATGCCCGATAAGGAAGCCCATGATCATCGACTGCCACGGCCACTACACCACCGCGCCCCCGGCGCTGGAGAGGTGGCGCGAGCGGCAGATCGCCGGACTCACCGACCCGTCCGCGGCCCCCGATCCCGCCGACCTGCGGATCAGTGACGACGACCTGCGCGCGAGCATCGAGTCGAACCAGCTGCGCATGATGGACGAGCGCGGCATCGACCTCACGATCTTCTCGCCCCGGGCCTCCTTCATGGCCCACCACGTGGGAGGCTTCGAGACCTCCTCGCAGTGGGCGGCCATCTGCAACGACCTGTGCCACCGCGTCAGCACCCTCTACCCCGAGCGCTTCGCCCCCGCGGCGATGCTCCCCCAGTCACCCGGCGTCGACCCGGCGACCTGCCTGCCGGAGCTCAAGCGGTGCGTCGAGGAGCTGGGCGCCGTCGCCCTCAACCTCAACCCCGACCCGTCGGGTGGCCACTGGAGCGCCCCGCCGCTGACCGACCGCTCGTGGTACCCGCTCTACGAGAAGATGGTGGAGTACGACATCCCGGGAATGGTGCACGTCAGCACCAGTGTCAACCCGGCCTTCCACACCACAGGGGCCCACTACCTCAACGCGGACACCACGGTGTTCATGCAGTTGGTCCAGGGGAACCTGTTCGCCGACTTCCCCACCCTGCGGCTGATCATCCCGCACGGCGGCGGCGCCGTCCCCTACCACTGGGGCCGCTTCAGCGGTCTGGCGATGGCGCTGGGACGTCCCCCGCTGGAGGAGCACGTCCTGGGCAATGTGTTCTTCGACACCTGCGTCTACCACCAGCCGGGCATCGACCTTCTACTGGATGTCGTCCCCGTCCGGAATATCCTCTTCGCGTCGGAGATGATCGGCGCCGTCCGGGACATCAATCCCGCCACCGGCCACCACTTCGACGACACCCGGCGCTACACCGAGGCCGCCGGGCTGCCGGCCGCCGATCTGGCCACGATCCAGGAGCACAACGCACGCTCCGTCTACCCACGCCTGGACACCCTGCTGTCGCAGCAGGGCCGCTGACCCCACAGGGAGCCGCAGACCATGTACGAACTCGGAGTCGTCCACCGCACCGTCCCTCGCCCCCCGCGCGCGAGTGTCGAGGCGCTGGTCCCCTTCGGCGTCAGCACCATCCACGAGGCGATGGGACGCACCGGACTCATGCGCCCCTACATCCGCCCCGTGTACCACGGCGCGCGACTGGCAGGCCCGGCCGTGACCGTGCTGCTGCAGCCGGGCGACAACTGGATGCTGCACGTGGCCGTGGAGCAGGTACGGCCCGGCGACGTCCTGGTGGCGGCGTGCACCACCGAGTGCGAGGACGGCTTCTTCGGTGAGCTGCTGGCGACGTCCGCCCGCTCGCGCGGCGCGGCCGGGCTGGTCATCGACGGCGGCTGCCGCGACGTCGACGCCCTGGCGGCGATGGACTTTCCCGTCTTCAGCAGGGCGATCAACCCCAAGGGGACCGTCAAGGCCACCCTGGGATCGGTCAACATCCCGGTCGTCTGCGCCAACGCGCTGGTACGCCCCGGCGACATGGTCGTCGCGGACACCGACGGCGTGGTCGTCGTTCCTCCGGAGCGGGTCGATGAGGTGGCCGAGGCGTCCCGCAGGCGTGAGGACGGCGAAGCGGACAAGCGGGAGCGGTTCGCGGCGGGCGAACTGGGGCTCGACATGTACGGGATGCGGGAACCGCTGGCGGCCGCAGGGCTCACCTACCGCGACTGACGGCCCCCGGCCCCCGCTCCCCGCCACCGACGCGTGGTGTCCCGCCCGACCCGAAGGAGACTCATGATCATCAACGACACCCATACCCACGTCATATCGCCGGACAGCGCGCGCTACCCGGTCGATCCCATCGGGGGACGCCAGTCCGAGTGGTCCAAGGCCCATCCCGTCGACGCCGAGGGCCTGGTCAGCGCGCTCGACGACGCCGGCATCGCCAGAGCCGTGGTGGTGCAGGCATCCACCGTGTACGGGCATGACAACCGCTACGTGGTGGACGCGCTGCGCGCGCACCCCGACCGGTTCGTCGGTGTCTACTCGATCGACTCGATCGCCCCTGACGCGGTGGAGAAGATCGAGTACTGGCAGGCCCAGGGCCTTTCCGGGTTCCGGCTGTTCACCACCGGCACCACGATGCCGGGGCAGGCAAGCTGGCTGGGCCACGAGGACTCCCACCCGGCGTGGGCGTACGCCGAGGCGCAACGCATCCCGGTGTGCCTCCAGATGACGATGCAGGGCCTGCCCGCGCTGCGCGGCCTGCTGGAACGTTTCCCCGAGGTACGCGTCCTGCTGGACCACTGCGCGCGTCCCGACCTGTCCGACGGCGCGCCGTACGACAACGCGCGGGAGCTGTTCGACCTCGCCGCCTTTCCCGGTGTCCACCTGAAACTGACCAACCGCACCCTGGACACCGCGGCCAAGGGCGCGTCCACCCCGGCGGCCTTCCTGGAGAAGCTGGTCGCCGCGTACGGCGCCGGGCGGATCGCCTGGGGCTCGAACTTCCCGGCCGCCGAGGGAACCCTGCCGGAGCTGCTCGGCACGGCAAGCGAGGCGCTGTCGTTCCTGCCGAAGGCGGACCAGGAGCTGATCCTGGGCGGCACCGCCGAGAAGTTCTACCCCTCGGCGACCGAGCGGGAGGCCCACCATGGCTGATCCGACCGTGCTGCGCACCCTGCTCGCCGACTATCCGCACACCACCGGGCTCAAGCGCGGCGAGTTCACCAGTCCCGAGGTGCGGCTGGAATTCCACGAGGTCTCACCGGTGCACAAGGCCTTCGCGCCGATGGTGCGGGAGGAGGCCTACGACGTCTGCGAGCTGGCCGTCGTCACCTGCCTCCAGGCCATCGCCTACGGGCGCCCGGTCGTCCTGCTGCCCGCCGTCGTGGCCTCGCGTTTCCAGCGCGGATGCCTGATCGCGCACGCGTCACGCCCGGTCTCACCGCAGGAACTGGCCGGCAAGCGGGTCGGTGTGCGCGCCTTCACCCAGACCACCGGGATGTGGGTGCGCGCGCACCTCGCCGAGGACTACGGCCTGGCGGCGGACCGGATGCGGTGGATCACCAGGGACGGCGCGCATGTCCAGGAGTACTCCGACCCGGAGTACGTCGAGCACGGCATCGGCGACCGCGGACTGGCCGACCTGCTGCGCGAGGGCGAGATCGACGCCACCATCCTCGGCAACGACCTCCCCGAAGGTGACGAGTTCGTCCGCGTCGTCCCGGACGCCGCGACGCTCGACCTGGCCTGGTGGCGGCAGAACGGCTTCATGCCGATCAACCACATGGTCGTCGCCGGACGGTCGGCGTGCCGCCGCGACCCCGCCGCCGTACGGGAGGCGTACCGCCTGCTGCGGCGGTCCGCCGAAGCCGTGGCACCGGCGGACGGCGAGCCGAACCCCGTCGTGTTCGGCTTCGAGCGGCTGCGCCGGCCCGTCGAGCTCATCGTCGAGGCCTGCCTCGCCCAGAACCTGCTGCCTCGCGAGCTCAGTGTCGACGAGGTGTTCGGCCCCGCCAGGGAAGTCCTGGGGGACCTGGGCGACTGAGGCGCGTTCGGACATACAGCACTATTCGGTAACCATTTCCTTGGACCGGCCCTTCAACGGAGAAACCGGAAGCAATGAACGACACGATATCCACCATCGAGCCTGAAAAGGCTGAGAAGCAGTCCAAACCCTTCTACAAGGACCTCACGTTCCAGGTCTTCGTCGGCATGGCCGTGGGTGTGGCCGTGGGCGTTTTCGCGCCCGACATCGGCAACAACCTCAACTTCCTCGGTGACATCTTCATCAACCTGATCCAGATGGTGGTCGGGCTGATCATCTTCTGCACCGTCACGCACGGCATCGCCAGTGTGCGCGACCTCGGCAAGGTCGGCCGTGTGGCGATCAAGTCGCTGGTGTACTTCGAAGTGATCACCACCTTCGCCCTGGTCATCGGTCTCGTTGTCGTCAACGTCCTCAAGCCGGGCGTCGGCATGCACATCGACCTGTCGACGCTGCACGGCGGTGGCGCGGCCACCGCCCCGGCCAAGTCGGTCGGCTTCACCGACTTCCTGGTCAGCCTGGTGCCGACGTCGGCGGTGGGGGCCTTCACCGGGGACAACATCCTTCAGGTGGTCGTGTTCTCTGTGCTGTTCGCCTGCGGGCTGGCGTCGCTCGGAGACAAGGCGAAGCCGGTGCTGGACATCGTCGACAACGTGCAGCAGGCGCTGTTCTGGATCATCGGCGTGGTGATGAAGGCCGCGCCGATCGCCGCGTTGGGCGCGATCTCCTTCACCGTGGCCAAGTACGGGCTGGGCTCGCTGCTCTCGCTGGGCAAGCTGATCGGTGTGTTCTACCTGATCTGCCTGCTGTTCTTCGTGTTGGTGCTGTGGCCGGTGTCCAAGTACGCGGGCATCAGCCTGCTGAAGCTGATCCGGTACTTCCGGGCCGAGCTCGTCCTCGTGCTGGGCACCAGCTCCTCGGAGAGCGTCTTCCCCCAGCTCACCTCGAAACTGAAGAAACTCGGTGTCGACGAACCGGTGGTCGGCCTGGTGCTGCCCACCGCCTACAGCTTCAACCACGACGGCACCTGCCTGTACTTCGCCGCGGTCAGCGTGTTCCTGGCCCAGGCCACCGGCACCGACCTGGGCTGGCAGGCGCAGCTCGGGCTGCTGCTGGTCCTGCTGTTCACCTCGAAGGGCGGCGCCGGTGTGTCCGGCTCCGCGATCGCGGTCCTGGCGCTGACGCTCAGCGCCACCCACACGATCCCGGTCAGCAGCATCGCGCTGGTGCTGGGCGTGCACCGGGTGCTGTCCGCCGCGTTCGTCTTCACCAACATCGCGGGCAACTGCATCGCGACCCTGGTCGTCGGCAAGTGGGAGAAGTCGGTCGACCGAGAACGCCTGCGGCTGGAGCTGGACGCCGGCTACCAGGCCGCCTGAACGATCGCCTGTCGGCAAGGTCGCACTGTGTGACGGAGCCGCCGGTGCCGGTCGGCGGGCCGGGTCGCCCGGCACCGGACATCCGTGAAGCCCCTGGTGGGAGTCGGTCTACGAAGACCGGGTCTCCCGCACCAGGGGCTTCACGCGTTGCCCTGCGTACGCGGCCGCCTGCCGAACGTCTCGACGCGCCCTTGCCCGGCCTCTTTGGCGGACTGTCGGAGGTTGCTGACACAATCCGGGGAACCGCGTGAAGGTGACGTCACGTCACCCTCAGCACGAAGGCAGGACGCGGCGGAAGCACATGCACGGAAGGCAGCACGCAGTGAACACGAAGTCCGCAGTGCGGGTGATGCCCATCGAGCGGGGCGGGTTCACCATCACCGTGCCGATGTCGTGGTGGGAGTTCGACGTCCACCCGGCCACCCGCGAGGAGTCCATCCGCCGGCTGATCGGCCGACGTGTCCGCGAGAACCCCGCCCTGGCCGAACACCGCGGCACGCTGTCGAAGTTCCTGGGCAAGGCCGCGCGTGAGGCCCATGACTCCGGAGCGGTCTATGTCGGCTGCATGGCACAGAACTTCGGCGCGATCCCGCTGACCGCGACCGTCACCGTCTCCGTCGTCGGTGCCCGCACCTCCGACGGCCGGCTGCTGCCCACCGACCCCGCCGCCATCCTCACCACCCTCCGGGAGAAGCCCGCCGCCCGCGACGGCGACCCCTGGCGCAAGGTCACCGCCGTCGACATTGCCGACGTCGGCCCCGCCGCCCGCACCTACGGCATCGAGGACGTCGAGGAACCCGGCGGCGGCCGTTCGATGCGCACCGTCTTGATGCAGACGTTCATCCCCATTCCGGGAAACGGAGAACGCGTCGCCCTGGTGGCCGGCAGCAGTGCCGTGGTCGACCTGGCCGACTCCTTCTTCGACATCTTCGACGCCGTCACCTCCACCTTCCGCTTCAGCCCGGCCAACACCGGGAACGACACCGGAAGACAGGACTGACGCGACACGTACGCCGTCACATCGGCCGGTCCGGTACCGGGCCGGTGATGTCCGATATTTTGATCGTCAGTTGCACGAAAGCTCACGGGGGTGGGGGCCGATGTCACGGCCGACGGACTGGTCAGCGCTGGATTTGGACAAGGACCCGGTTCCGGGCGATCCCTACGATGTGAAAGCGCTGGCGAAGACACTGCACGACTTCGCCGACGACGTCGGCACCGCCCTGCGCTCCATCCGCGGACTCGCCGGCGACTCCGCCCTGCTCGACTGGGTCGGCCTGTCGGGTGACGCGTTCCGCCAGCAGTACGGCGACCTGCCCAAGGATTTGGACAAGCTCGAATCGTCCTACCGCATGGCCGGTACCGCCCTGGCCACCTACTGGCCGCAGTTGGAGCACGCCCAAAGCCAGGCCGACAAGGCACTGTCCGACGCGCGAGACGCCAAACAGCAACTCGCCACCGCCAACAGCCAATTGTCGACCGCCAACGACTGGGTCAACCGGGCGAACACCGAATCACAGAAATACCAGCAAACCTCCGGCACTCACGCCCCGCCGCCCGACCCTGACAAGGTCAAAGCCGCCGCACGCAACGCCACCCAAGCCGGCCAAGCCCACACCACCGCCCAAAACAGCGTCCACACCGCCCAAGACAAACTCGACGCCGCCAAACAACTCGCCGGCCAAGCAACACAACTACGCGACCACGCGGCCACCACCGCCGCCCACGCCCTCGACGACGCCTCCGACGCCGGCATTCAGAACAAACACTGGTGGCAGAAAGCCGTCGACTGGGTCGCCGACCACTGGGACGACATCGTCGCCGTCTGCAAAGTCATCGTCGCCGTCCTCGGCATCGTCGTCATGATCATCGGCGGACCCCTCGCCTGGCTCGTCGTCGCCGCCGCCCTCCTCGTCCTCGCCGACACCGTCAACAAATACCTCCACGGCAAAGCCAGCCTGTGGGACGTCGCCTTCGCCGCCCTCGACTGCATCCCCATGACCAAAGGCCTCACCACCGCCGGCGGCCTCCTCAAAATGGCCAGGGAAGCCCCCGCACTCCTGCGCAGCGGCGAAACACTCGAGCGCACCGCCAACGCCCTGCGAAAGGGCGGCCAAGCGCTCAAGGACGCCATGCCCTCGCTCCGCAGGGGAACCGAGGACGAGGCGAAGGCCGGCAAGGACATGGCTGGCCGCTGCAAGGGCGGAGACCCCGTCGACCTGATCACCGGCCAGATGCTGATGTCCCAGGTGGACCTCGAACTGGCCGGGCTCCTCCCGCTGACCATCGAGCGCCACCACGTCTCCGGATACCGCGGCGGGTACTGGTTCGGGCCGTCGTGGGCATCGACCCTGGACGAACGACTCGAGGCCGACGGCGACGGCATCGTCTGCGGTGCCGCCGACGGCATGCTCCAGGTCTACCCCGTCCCGCGGGCCGGCCGGGAAGTGCTGCCCAGCCAGGGACCCCAGCGCCCCCTGACCTGGGACGGCACCCGGAGCGGCGAGATCCGCATCGTGGATCCCGTCACCGGCGGCACCCGCCACTACGCTCCGCTGTCGCAGGTGGCCCACAACGGCCGGATCATCCTGCCGCTTCGGGCGGTGTCCGATCGCAACGGCCACCGGATCGAGATCGACCGGACCGAGGAGGGCGTCCCCACGGCGGTACGCCACAGCGGCGGTTACCACGTGGCCATCGACACCGTGGGAGACCGCGTGACGGGGCTGCGCCTGCTCGACACGAGCGACGGCGCGCCCGGCGGCACCGGCACCCTCTTGCGTACCTACGGTTATGACGACGACGGCAACCTCGAACACGTCGCCGACAGCTCCGGCGGGGCGCTTCGGCTGACCTATGACGAACGTCGCCGGATCACGTCCTGGACCGACCGCAACGGCTACTGGTACCGGTACGAGTACGACGGCTCGACCGAGCGGGTGGTGCGCGGTACCGGACCGGACGGCTGCCTGTCCGCGGTGTTCGGCTACGACGGCGACCGGCGGGTCAACACGATGACCAACAGCCTCGGTCATCGCACGGAGTACCACTACGACGAGTCCTACCACCTCACCAGGACCGTCGACCCGCTGGGCGGCACGGTCCTCACCGAGTACGACGCGCACGGGCGCCTGCTCGCCAGGACGGACGAACTCGGCCACACCGCCCGGTTCTCCTACGACCGGCATGGCGATCTGATCCGGATGGACCGGCAGGACGGCGGCTGCGTCTCCGTGGTCTACGACGGATCGCGGCTCCCCGTCGAGGTCACCGACGCGGCGGGCGCGGTCTACCGGCACTCCTACGACGAGCGCGGCAACCTGCTGGCCGGCATCGATCCGCTCGGCGCGGCGGACCGCTACACGTACGACGAGGCGGGCCGCCGGGTCACCCACACGGACGCCCTGGGCAACACGACGCGGTACGAGACCGACGGTGCCGGCCTCACGGTCGCGGTGATCGACCCGCTCGGCAGGTCGGTCCGCCTGCGACGCGACGCGTTCGGCCGGGTGACCGCCATCGAGGACGCCGCCGGAGGAACCGTCCGCCAGGGGTGGAACGCCGAGGGGAAGCTCACCTGGCGCGTCACCGCGGACGGCGGTCACGAGGAATGGCTCTACGACGGCGAAGGCAACCTGACGACCCATCAGAACGCGGTGGGCGGCACCACGGTCTACGAGTACGGCCCCTTCGACCTGCCCCGGTGGCGGACCGACCCGGACGGGACGCGGTACGAGTTCACCCACGACACGGAGTTGCGGCTGACCGCGGTCACCAATCCGCAGGGCCAGGTCTGGCGGTACCGCTTCGACGAGACCGGTTGCCTGACCGAGGAGACCGACTTCAACGGCCGCACGCTCACCTATGTGAGTGACGCGGCCGGCCGGCTGACGCAACGTACGAACGGTGTGGGGCAGACCGTCCGGCTGGCCCGGGACACCCAGGGCCGGGTCGTGGAGTCGCGCACCGGCGACGGGGCCGCGACGGTACTCGCCTACGACCTCGTCGGGCGTCTGGTCAGCGCCGCGAACCCGGACAGCGTTCTGGAGTACTCCTACGACGCTGTCGGCCGGGTGCTCACCGAGTCCGTCGACGGACTGGCCGTCTCCAACACCTACGACCTCCTCGGCCGGCGCGTCCGGCGGACCACCCCCTCCGGCGCGGTGTCGGACTGGGCCTACGACGCGAGCAGCCTGCCCACCGCGTTGACCACCACCGGGGGCGCCCTCACCTTCGAGTTCGACCGCAACGGCCGGGAGGTCGCCCGATCCATCGGCGACGGCGCCCTGCTGACCCAGAGTTGGGACGACGGGCACCGCCTGTCGAGCCAGACCATCTGGGCCACCTCCGCCGCGGGAGCCGGCGAGGCCGCGGCGCAGGAACGCCGCCGGCTACAGGAGCGGACGTACGTCTGGCGTGCCGACGGCCATCTCACCGAGACGGCGGACCAGCACGACGGCGTCCGCCGGTTCGACCTCGACCCCGCGGGGCGGGTCACCGCGGTCCGCGCGGCCACCTGGACGGAGTCCTACGCCTACGACACGCTCGGGAATCTGACGGAGGCCGACCTCCCGGGGGACGAGGGGGCGCCGGAGCGGGGCGGGCACGAGAGCAGCGGCACCCTGATCCGCCGGGCCGGCCGCACCGGCTACGAGCACGACGGCCAGGGCCGGCTGATCCGCACCATCCGCCACACGCTCTCCGGGCAGCGCGGCGAGTGGCGGTACGACTGGGACGCGGAGGACCGGCTCACCCGGGTCGTCACACCGGACGGCGCCGTGTGGCGGTACCGGTACGACGCACTCGGCCGGCGCGTCGCGAAGCAGCGCCTGGACCTCGACGGCAACACCGTCGAGGAGACCAGGTTCACCTGGGACGGCACCAACCTGGCCGAACAGCGCACCGCGCTCGCCGACGGCGTCCAGGCCATCACCTGGGACTGGGAGCCCGGGACCCACCGTCCGGCCAGCCAGCTCAACCGGTCCTGGAAGGCCGCCGACGGCAGGCAGGACGAGGTCGACCACCGCTTCTACGCGATCGTCACCGACATGATCGGGACACCGAGCGAGTTGGTGAGTCCGGACGGCCGGATCGCCTGGCGTTCCAGCACGACGCTGTGGGGCCGGCCACGCACGGCCGACGACCGGGAGCTTCTGTGCCCGCTCAGGTTTCCCGGGCAGTACCACGACGCGGAGACCGGGCTCGACTACAACCTCGCGCGGTACTACGACTCCGCGACAGGGCGTTTCCTCTCCCCCGACCCGCTGGGCCGGGAGCCGGCTCCCAACCACCACTCCTACGTCGACAACCCGCTGTCGTGGAGCGACCCGCTGGGTCTGACCGGCGAACCGCAACGGATCTACGACGACTCCACGTACGACAAGCACAGTTCGAGCGCGAGTTCGTCGGCCAAGGGCGAGATCGGACGGGCACCCGCCGACGGGCAGGCCGCGCTGGACCGGTCCATGCCGCGGACCACGGGGAACGATGCCGCCTTCCGCCGGATCGGCGTCGACCACGCGAATCAGGAGATCGTCGTGCTCGACCGTCACGACTTCGTCACGGACAAGGACGGTAACATCGTCAAGGAGATCTACCACGGCCACGTCCAGGCGAAATACCCCTCCAAAGCGGTGACGCAGGCGCATCTCACGCAGCTCAAGAAGGCGGGAATGATCGACAACATCAAGAAGCAGCGTGTCCTGCCGCCGCCTTGTGAGAAGTGAGCCGGGGCCACAGTGACTCGGGAATATGACTGGGAGACCGGTGAGGGCCTGCTCCGGGTGCACGACCCGGAGGAGGTCGACGCCGCGTTCGACCGCGGGGAGCGGCGCGTCGGCACGGCGCTCATCGGCCTCGTTCTCAACGGTGACGACTTCGCCGTGCTCGCCCCCCGGGTGGAGCGGGGGCTGCGGTCCGCGGATCGTGATGTGCGGCAGTTCGCCTTCGTCGCCGCCGGTCACACCGCGCGGCTGTTCGGTGAACTCTCCCCCGGCATCTACGAGATCCTCCATGCCGAAGGTCCGCACGGGGTGGCGGAGAACGCGATCAGCGACGCCCTGGACTACGTGCCGTTCCGGGACATGCCCTGGTGGCTCAGACGGCTGAAGGTGACCACCGACATCCGGCAGTTCGTCGCGCGCCGTTGGCTCTACGCGGTCGAGGACGTGAAGTCGGGATTCGCGTTCCTCGTGTCCCGGCGCGGTAGGCGCGCGAAGGAGTCGCCGGACTCGGACAAGCGTGGTTGACCTGGTCCGGACTCGTGCTTCGGCGTCGGGTTCGGCCCCTCCCCGGCCGTGCGGCCGGGGAGGGACACGCGGCGTCCGTCAGCGCGGGACGCGGGCCCGCGTCGGGTAGTGGTCGGCCACCACCTGGGCCATCGCGCCGGTCGGGTCAGCCGCCACCTCCTTCGCGGAGAAGTAGACGTTCCCCGCCACTCGCGGCCATGCCTGGTCGAAGGTGAGATGGCGGCTCAGTTCTGCCGGGTCCTGCCACTGCGCGGGCTGTCCGGCCGCGCCCTGCTTGTAGAGCGCCTCGCCGATGTACAGCCGCACGCGGGTGCCCTCGACCGCCTCTGACCACCAGGGGATCAGCTTCGCGTAGTCGGCGGCGGCGAATCCGATGTTCCAGTAGACCTGCGGGCAGATGTAGTCGACCCACTCCTCACGTACCCAGCGCAACGTGTCGGCGTACAGGTCGTCGTAGGTCTGCACACCGGCCGTGGTGTCCGAACCGCGGGGATCGGTGGCCGCGTTGCGCCACACACCGAACGGGCTGATGCCGAAGCTCGCCCGGGGACGCAGCGCGCGCATCCGCTCCGCCGTCTCGCGCACCAGCAGGTCGATGTTGTCGCGGCGCCAGGCGCCCCGGTCGGTGAAGTCGCCTCCGTACCGGGCGAAGGCGTCGTCGTCGTCGAAGACCTGGCCCGCCACGGGATACGGGTAGAAGTAGTCGTCCCAGTGCAGTCCGTCGACCGGGTAGCGCTCGACCGCGTCGAGCATCGCGTCCTGCACGAAGCGGCGCACCTCGGGGATGCCCGGGTTGTAGTAGAGCTGACCGCCGTAGGTGACGACCCATTCCGGATGCCGGCGGGCCGGGTGCCAGGGGACGAGCGCGTCGAGGTCCGCGGTGAGGGAGACGCGGTAGGGGTTGCACCAGGCGTGCAGTTGCAGCCCGCGGCGGTGCGCCTCGTGGACGGCGAACCCCAGCGGGTCCCATCCGGGAGACATCCCTTGGGTGCCTGTGAGGTACTGCGACCACGGCTCGTACCGGGACGGCCAGAAGGCGTCGGCGGCCGGTCTGACCTGGAGGTAGACGACGTTGAGCCGACGCGCGACCGCCACGTCCAACAGCGCGGTCAGCTCGGCGCGTTGCTGCTCGGCGGGCAGCCCGGCGGCCGACGGCCAGTCGTCGTCGGCCACCGTGGCGATCCACATGCCGCGCAGTTGCTCCGGGGGGCGTTCCCCGCCGTCGGCGCGCGCCGCGGTCCCGCCCGTCAGCACCGTGGCGGCCACGCCGGCCGAAACGACCGCGAAGGCTCTGCGGGTCAGGTGTGTCATCAACGCCCCCTGGAACAACGCCTCGGTTCTCCTGTGTCCGCCCGATCATGGGGCCGCGACCCCGCAACGGGCAATCCCCCACGGCGGCCTGAGCCGGCGTCATGCCGAGAGCGGTCCGACCGTGGTCACCCCGCGGCGACGAAGGGGCGGGTGGCGTCCAGGGTGGCGGAGAAACGGTCGACGACCTGGTCCAGTGCCTCGGCGGTGGCCGCCTCGACGGTCACCTCGCCGGTGTCCCCGATGGTGATGTGGCGGTCGAGGACGAACCAGCCCTGGACGATGTGGGAGGCACCCATGGAGGACAGCACCGGGCGCAGGGCGTAGTCGATGGCCGGCCCGAACTCCCGCGTACCGACGTCGGCTCACTGCACCTGCTTGACCCTGGTGCCCTCGATCCAGCGCTCGGGATCCGCGAGGAAGGGGCTGTCCCCCAGCCGGGCGATGTCGGCGTTCAGGGCACGAAGCGCCTTGCCCGAGGGGCGGGTCAACGCGCCGGCGATGAACCCGGACAGCTCCATGTCGAGCCCGCGCCCGAGCTTGCGCCGGGTGCCGAGGTAGACGGACCGCTTGAGCGCGGCGACCGCGGTCCGCTGCCGGCGCGACAGCCTCGCCGCCGCGGCCTGTGTCTCGGCGAGGAGGTCGCTCGGCGCGACCAGGTGATGGACGAGCCCGAGCTCAAGGGCCGCACGCGCGTCGATCGGCGCGCCTTCGAGCATGTGCTCCAGCGCCCGGCCGGTGCCGATCATGCCGGGGAGCCGCTGGGTGCCACCGCCGCCGGGGATCTGGCCGGCGAGGATCTCTATCTGACCCATCCGCACGTACGGGGCGTCGGCGGCGTAGCGCAGGTCGCAGGCGAGGGCGAGTTCCTGACCGCCGCCCAGCGTCGGCCCGTTGATCGCGGCCAGGTAGACGACGCCCGAGCGGTTCATGCGCAGGATCGTGCGCTTCCAGCGGTAGCCCCAGACGAACCCGCGGCCGACGGCGCCCCCGAGTCGTTCGGTCACCCGGGCCGCCCCGGGGAGCCGCAGCAGGACGTTCTGCATCCGCAGCCCCGGCTCGACCAGGCCCATCGGCACCTGCGGGTGCGGCATCGCGGCGAACGCGCCGATGTCGCCCGGGTCGGCATGGGTGAGGAAACGCCCCCTGATGCCTCCGGTGAGCACGACGGCGCCGACCGACGGGTCGCGATCGACCGCCCTGGTCAGCAGGTCGAGCTCGCGGAGGAAGGCGGTGTCCGCCATGTTGACGGGTGGGTTGGCGTAGATCGCGGTGAGGACGCGGGCGTCCTGTTCGAGCCGGATCGTCTTCAGGGACAGCTCACGTGCGGCTTTCATCCGTGCCTTCTTTCAGGTCTCTCGTCACGATGTCGTGCGCCGGGTTGTCCTCGTCCCGGGCGGTCAACCGTCCAGCGTGGTGCGCAGGTGGGCCGCGACCGCCGTGAGCGGCACGAGGTCGTGCCGGGTGCGGGCGAGCAGCAGGGCACCCTCGATGGCGGCGAGCACGACGGTCGACAACGTCTCGGCGTCGGGGATCCCGTGAGCGGTCAGGTGCGCGGTGAGCGTGCGCTGCCAGCCGAGGAAGGCGTCGTCGCAGGCCTGGCGGATCGGTTCGCTGCTGCTCGCCGCCTCCAGCGCGGTCGTGGCGACCGGGCAGCCCTGCGTGAACTCGGACGCGGCCAACTGCTCGCCGAGCAGTTCGATGACGCGGGCGACGCCCTCACCCGGCGTGGGCGCGTCGTGCAGTACGTCGGCGTAGGCGATGTCCAGTTCCGTGCCGGACAGCGTGATGGCCTGTGCGGCGAGCTGCTCCTTGCCACCGGGGAAGTGGAAGTACAGCGAGCCCTTGGGTGCCTTGGCCTCGCTGATCACCTGGTTGAGCCCGGTCGCGTGGTAGCCCTGGGTGCGGAAGAGCGCCGCGGCGGTGCGCAGCATCCGCTCCTTGCTTGTCGATGCCATGGCGGCACCCTACACGAATATATAGACTGGTCTAGTAATCACTCCTGGTCGGCCGACGTCGATCCCGGCGGGTGGCGATGCCGTCTCCGACGGTGGACGCACATGCGGCGCCGGCCGGCCGGGGGCCGTAGCCCCGCGGTCGGCCGGCGCCGCAGCCGGTTCGTGTGCTGTTACGCCTCGACCAGGTCGACCTCGGCGGTAGTCGGGGAGCCGGCGCCCTCGGCACGGCGGCGGGCGATGACGCCGGAGAACCAGTAGCCGACGATCATCAGCGCGATGACGCCGATGGTCTCGGCGCTGCCCCACACCCAGGTGGAGACGCCGGCCGTCTTGGGCGACAGCTTGGGCAGGTCGTCGAGCGACACCGGAGTGGCGGATCGCTTGGCCGTGTCCGCCTGGAACGCCTGGTTGCGGGCCGAGCCGTGCAGGAAGGGCGCGACGAAGACCACGGTCATGCCGAGCAGCGCCTCAAGGGTGACCACGGCGGGGAAGCGCCGGACCAGCAGGGTGTGCAGCGGGCGGTCGTCACCGGCGGCGCGCAGCGCGTCGATCCGCGGGTGCAGCCAGAACTGGTTGAAGACGCCGAGCAGCAGCAGCGTGCCGAAGATGAGGATCTTCACCCCGAGGACGCGACCGTACATCGTGGTGAACAGCTGCGAGGGGCCGTCGACGTGCTCCCAGTAGAGGAAGAGACCCGACAGGGCGATGGCGGCGACGCAGCTCATCGCGGTGACGGAGAAGCGGCGGATCGCCGGGGACCAGAACGCGCCGCGGTCGGCGGGCGCGACCGCGCCGGGCAGGGCGAGCAGCGCCAGACCGGCCAGACCGCCCAGCCAGACCGAGCCGCCGGACAGGTGGAACATCCACATGACGGTCTCGAAGCTGGTGCGGCCCCAGTCACCCGGGTCGGGCGCGGCGTCGGGGAACTTGGTGGTGCCCAGCGCCACCGCGCCCGAGGCGAGGCCGGTCGCCAGCAGCCATCGGCGGGCCGGGCTCTTGGCGATCCCGCGGACCGTCAGGGGCGCGAGCAGCGCACTGCCGACGAGGATCAGCGTCACCTCGAGGCCGGACAGCCGGCCGACGTTGCTGCCGTCGTAGAGGGAGTGCCAGGCGGTGCCGTAGTGGAAGCCGCCGTCGTCGCCGGAGTGGGCGAGGTCGGTGAGCACCGCCGGTACGGCGAGGACGCCGAGGACAACCGCGGCGCGGGTGAGCCTGGTGGTCACGGCGGCGAGGGCGTCGTCGCCGATGCGCCGGGCGGCCGGCCCCGCGGCGATCAGGGCCAGCGCGGTCAGGCCGACGAACCCCATCAACGTCACCCACGTCGTCCACACGACGGCGCTGTCCGCGAACGGCCCGAGCGGCGTCGAGGGGGCGGGGGCCGCGAGGAACGGCACGTGTGAGAGCACCGGAGGGGATGCAGGCATGGTTGACAGTCCTTGCGTGAAGAAAGGGAGGAAGGGCGCGGCGACTTAGGTTAGGCACACCTAAGTCTTTTGGTCAATGGTTGAACGACCCCACCCCGAAGCGACCCTCCCCTCACCCAGTCACCCCGCCCACCGTCCCCGCCCGCGGGCCCTGCCCCACGGGCGCCGGCCGGACGTCCTACGTCGGCGGCCTCGCCGGAGACTTCGGCATCGACATCAACAACAGTGGGCACTACCTACCATCGTTGGAGAGCCTCCACATCGGAAAGGACGCCTTTGAACGGGCAGGAATCATCTTCGCCTGACCGCGGGCCCGCCGCTCATCCGCCGCCCATGTCCGTCTCCGAACTGGCGGACCTACCACTGTCATCCGTCGAAGAAAGCCTGCAAGGGCTTGCGGATGCGGGCTCGGACGCCATCGACCCGCAATGGTGGGAAAGCCTGCGATCCTTGGCGGTATCCCGCTACCAGGCCGCAGGACGCCCCGACGAGGAGCGACTGCGCTGGGGCGACGTCGCCATCCGCGCCATCCATGCGAAAGCCCGAACCTCGGCAGACGACCTCCTGCCGCCCCTCGCGGAAGAGGTCCGCGTCATCGAATTTCTTCTTACCCAGGTCGAATCGGATTCCGTTCGGTCTCGGTATTCTCCTGACGCCTTGGCGCTCAGGGCTCGTGATGTTCTCGGCGACTCACCCGATGCCCTGATGCGGCAAGCCGAGAACTGGCGATCCGCTCCCATCGAGTCCATCCGCTACCTGCGCAAGGTCAAGAACCTGCTGTCAGCGCTTCGCCCCGTCAGCGTTCACATCTCCGATCCTGTCCTGCGCACCTGGGCCACCGAAACAACGTCCATCATCCCGAATCTTCCGTAGTGCCTCCCGGGCGCCGGTCGGTCGGAGGGGCGACCGGGGGGGTGACCTGCACGCGTTGGGGGGTGAGACTGGGGGCATGGAAATCGTCTTCGCCGGCAGTGTGATCGAGTGGCGTGGGCCGGCGCCGTACTACTTCGTGCCGGTGCCGGAGGAGGAGTCCGCCGACATCCGTGAGGTGGCCGCGATGGCCACCTACGGATGGGGCGTGATCCCGGTCCAGGCCCGGATCGCCGGGACCGCTTTCGAGACGTCGCTCTTCCCCAAGGACGGCGGCTACCTGCTGCCGCTCAAGAACGCCGTACGCAAGCCGCAGAGCCTGTCGGCAGGCGACGAGGTGACCGTCGAGATGACCGTACGGCTCCAGCGCTAGGGCTCTGCCGCGTCACGCTTCTCTGGGGTGGAGGGAGTCGAGGCGGGCCAGTTCGTCCTGCGTGAGCCGCAGCGCCCCGGCGGCGATGTTCTCGGTCAGGTGGCCGAGGTCACCGGTGCCCGGGATGGCCAGCACGTGCGGTCCACGGTGCAGGGCCCACGCCAGTCTGACCTGTACGGGCGTCACCCCGTGGGCGCGCGCGACGGCGAGCACCTCGTCCTCGTGGGTGTCGATCGCACTCGCCTCCAGACGGTCGCCGGAGATCGTGAAGTACGGCACGAACGCGATGCCCTGCCGACCACAGTCCTCCAGCAGACCGTTGGCGTCCGCGAGTCGGCTGTCGAGGCTGTACCGGTTCTGCACGCAGACCACCGGCGCGATCGCCTGGGCCTCGGCGAGATGCTCCGGTCGGATGCTGGAGAG
This sequence comes from uncultured Actinomycetota bacterium, assembly GCA_963737305.1. GTDB lineage: Bacteria > Actinomycetota > Actinomycetes > Streptomycetales > Streptomycetaceae > Streptantibioticus_C. The sequence continues at coordinate 1,275,460 of CAVTRX010000001.1, forward strand.
TCCCAGATGACGGATGAGACCGGCCTCGCGCAATTCCGCCAGCGCGCCGAAATGCTCGGCGATCGAATCCTGCCCCATCCTGCGCAGATTGACGACGTCGAGATGGTCGCGGCCGAGTTGGCGCAGATTCTCCTCGACCTGGCCGCGCAACCGCTCCGGCGTCGCCGGGGTCACCCACTGGCCCGAAGGGTCCCTCCCCGGCCCGACCTTGGTGACGATGACCAGGTCATCGGGGTAGGGGGCCAGCGCCCGGTTGATCAGTTCGTTGGCGGAGCGCAGCGGGGAGAAGTAGAACGAGGCGGTGTCCACGTGGTTCACGCCGAGTTCGACCGCGCGGCGCAGGATCCTGATCGCCTGGTCGCGGTCGATCGGGGCACCGTCGGAATTCCCCCTCATGCCGTTGCCCGTCAGGCGCATCGAGCCAAAGCCGAGACGGTTGACTTCCCGGTGACCGAGTTTCCAGGTGCCCGCGGCCGCCGCGGTGATCGTCGTCGAGGTCACGATGAATTCTCCTCCTGCGAATAGGCGGCGCCCGGAAGCCGCCGGTCTCGGAGTATGAAGTCACGGTCGCCGTGCGGAGAAGGCATCGAGCACACGGGAAAAGTCACACCCGGCACCGGAACGAATTGGTGCCACGCCGCGTTGGATGAGATGTGAACACCGCGAAATCCAAAGGCGGTTGTTCACGGTTCGAGCCCGGCGTGGCACCGGCCGGTCAGCGCGCGTCCTCCCTGGGCTGCCCCTCCCCCTGCTCTTCCTGATCCCGGTCCCGGATCGCGGGATCCGGCTGGGACCGCGGTGGCGACGCGGACTGCGGCATGGACGGTACGAGGGCGGCGGCCACCGCGGCGAGCGCCCCTGCCAGGAGGAATCCCCAGGCGTACCCCGCGGAGCTGATGAGGACGCCGAGCAGCGGTGGTGTGAGGGAGGCGGCCAGGTTCTGGCCGGTGTTCTGCACCCCCATGGCCCGTCCCGACCAGGAGCGTCCCGCCAGTTCTGCCGTCACGGTGAACGCCAGACCGTTGGTGCTCGCCGTAATTCCGCACGCGACGACCATGAGGACGTCGGCCAGCGGGGAGGACCAGACCGCGCCCAGCGCTGTCAGCGCCATCACCGCGCTGATGCAGTACGCGAGTTGCCGCATGGGACGCACCCGGCTGCCCGTCCGGTCCGACCAGCGGCCGGCGACGACCCGGGACGCCGCCCCCAACACCTGGGAGAGGGCGAGGAGTTGACCCGCGTGCACCGCCGTCCATCCGCGCACGTCGACGAGGAAGACCAGGGCGAAGGCGCTGACCGTGAACTGCGGAACGCACAGCAGCGCGCTCGAACCGTGGATCCTCCACAGCGCCGGCTGGCGGTAGGGGTTGCCGGTGTCCTCCTCCTGCTTGGTCTTGCGTGCCCTGGGCGGATCCGCCGCCAGCACCCCGACCAGCAGGCCGACGACCGCGCACAGCACCGCGCTGAAGACGACCGTCCCCGTGACCCCCGAGTGCTCGACGATCGGCGGAATGGCCAGCGCCGCGATGCCCATGCCGAGCGGGGTGGAGGTCTGCCGGATCCCCATCGCGAGGCCGCGCTCCCGCGCCGCGAACCAGCCCATGACCATACGGCCGCTCGCGGCGTAGACGGACGCGGACATGGCCCCGGCGAGGAAGAACAGCGCGCCCAGTGGGACCAGGGCGTGTACGCCGGAGCTGGCGCCCAGGACGATCGCGGTGCCCGCGAGGCCGATCGTGATCACCCGGCGCTCCCCGTAGTGGTCGGCGAGGGCTCCCCAGCCGACCAGCGTCACGACCAGGCCGGCGGTCGGGCAGGCGACGAGCAGGCCGATCTGGGCGAGCGTCAGTCCGCTGCCGTGTTTGAGCGTGTCGGAGACATAGGGCAGTCCGTACACGAAGACGCACGCGACCGTCTGGGCGGCGGTCCCGAGTGCCAGCATCATCCAGCGCTTCACATCAATCTCCCTGAACGCCCGGGTCCGTTGTCCGCGCCCGCCACTCCGCCCGGCGCGCGGGAGGGGCCTGGTGCGGGCGTGGACGCGCCCGTGGCGTCGTCGTAGGTGTTCATGGACGACCGTACGGGCGCGGGTCTCCGCCCCGGACGGCCCGCGGACCGGGGGTGGTCCGGGGCGCCGCCCGGGGCGGGTGGCGGCCGTCGGGCACGTTCACCCGGATGGGACCGGATCGCCGTGACGCTGTCGTTCACCGTGCCATGCTCTCGCTGTCTCAGCCGCCCGCCAGGCCGAGGACCTCGGCGAACTCCGGCTGGCTCCTCGTGGGTTCCAGGGCGATGATCTCGTGCTCGACCAGTCCCGCGGTGAGGTAGGGGTCCTCGCTCATGATCGCCTTCAGTTCGTCCGCCGCCACGCCGCGGACGAGGATGAACCCGCCCGTCGCCGGCACCCGCCGCCCGCCGAGCAGGAAGACACCCGCTTTGAAGTGGCGGTCGACGAACTCGTAGTGGCTCTCGCGGAAGGGGAGGACCTCCGACTCCGCGACGAGGTAGGTCAGCAGTACCAGGTACACGGGGACAGCTCCTGTCGTGGAAGAGGACTCGGCCGCCGGCGATCGGTCCGCGCGCGTGCCGCACGCCCGGCGGCGGACCTGCGCGCGGACCGGTCGGCCGTCAGGCCGTCTTCTGCGCGAGCAGCAGCAGCCCGCCGGGGATGTTGGGGCGGATGGTCTCCTTGATCTCGAACCCCCCTCTCACGAAGGCGTCACGCCAGCCCTCCTCGCTGAGCAGGCCCTGCCCCATGAGGGCGTGGATGAGCGTGAACTCCGGTGTGAAGGTCTCCGCCCCGGCCCGGTCGCGCTCGGGTGGCGTCACCTCCGCGGCGAGTATGTGCGCGCCCACCGGCAGCCTGCGGTGGAGGCCCTGGAGGTAGGCCACGAAGGCCTCCAGGCCCTTCTCCAGGACCTCGTGCATGAAGAAGAAGCCGACGATGAGGTCGACCGACTCCAGTTCGGGGATGGCCGCGGCGTCCGAGGCGTCCGCCTCGACGACGGTGATGCTCTGGCCGAGGCCGGCCTTCTCCACTTCCTGCCGAGCCTCGCCGATGGCCTCCGGGCTGATGTCGACGCCCAGCCCTTCGGCGTTCTTGATGCCGCAGATGCCGATCAGGTTGCGGGCGTTGCCGCAGCCGAAGTCCGCGGCCTTCTTGTACTCGATCCGGCTGAGGACGGAGTGCACGTAGGGCCTCAGGTCGTCCCGGCCGAGGTCGGCGGAGGAGACGGCGACGATGCGGCCGTCGCGGACGATGTCGTGGCCGTACTTGTGCGTGCCGGCCACGAGTTGGCCGAAGCGCCAGAACGGTTCGCCGAATCCGCCGGCGATCCAGTAGACGTAGCCGCGGTCGGCCAGGAGTTCGGTTCCGTACGGCGTCAGGCGGTAGAGCCCGCTGTCGGGGGCGACGATGCCGCGGTCGACGAGGTAGTAGAGCGTGTCACGGGACAGTTGCGCGTTTCCTCCGACGTCCTCGACGCGAAGTCCTCTCTCCTCCAGTGTGTCGAGGACGCCGGCGTCGTCGAGCGAGGCGAGCACCGAGCACAGGATGTATCCCTGGAGCAGATCGAACGCGGGCCGGCGAGGTACACCCTTGGTTTCGTAGTCACCCTTGGCCATGAGACACCTTCCATCGTTGTCCGGGCGGGAGAGCGTTGAACCGTGCGAGGAGTGCTGCCGAGGGGCGGGTCGGCGGGCGGCCCGCGGCCCGATGCCGGGCGCCGGTGTGCGGTGCGGCACGGACGATCCGTGCCGCGGGTCAGCCCGTTTCGGCCACTTGGCCTTCGAGCGGCGCGGGGTCCGAGGACGGGTCGTCCTGTTCGGGCGCTGCCTTCGACGTGCGCGCGATCCGCAGGACAGCCGTGCTGCCCAGCACACCGAGCACCTCGCAGACGGCCATGACCATCAGGACGACCCGCAGACGGCCCATGAAGTCGCTGGAGTTGAGGAGGGAACCGAAGACGGCCACGGACAGCAGGCCGCCGGTCTGGCGCAGGGTGTTCTGCACCCCGGAGGCGAGTCCGCCGTGTCCGCCGTCCATGGTCAGGACGACGATGGACGCCGCCGCCGAGGGGACGAAGGTGCTGGCCACCCCGAGTGCGAACAGGCCGACGGCGATCCACGCGTACGTGGCGCCGCCACCGCCCCAGAGCAGTTCGATCGTGCCGATCAGGAACCCCGTGAAGCCGACGAGCATCATCATGGGGTGCCCGAACTTGCGGGACAGCGGGCCGTAGAGCACCAGGGGTGCCAGCACCGTGCCGACCGTGAGCGGCAGCAGGGCGACCCCCGTCCGGCCGGAGGACCACCCCAACTCCTGCTGGAAGTAGAGGGACATGACGAACAGGGCGCCGTAGAAGAGGAATCCGGTCGCGCCGAGCGCCACCACCGCGGCCGAGCGCACCTTGTGGGCGAAGAACGACAGCGGCAGCAGGGGGTGGGAGGTACGGCTCTCGGTGAGCAGGAACGCCGCTCCGCAGGCCGCGCCGGCCACGATGAGCCCCCAGGTCGTCGGCGCGCCCCAGCCCCTGGACCCGGCGGCGACGATTCCGCCGGTCAGGAGGCCGAGGGTGGCGACGGCCAGCACCTGGCCCGGGTAGTCGATCGGGGTGCTGCGCCGCGGTGTGTCGCTGACGCAGCGCCACACGACGAGCGCGGCGGCGGCGCAGACGGGGATGTTGATGAGGAAGATGCTGCGCCAGCCGAACGCGTCGATCAGCAGGCCGCCCACCAGCGGGCCCACGGACACCGCGATCGCGGATGTCGCCACCCACACCACCGCGGCCTTCTCCCGCAGCGCCCGGTCGGGGAAGACATGGGGAATGAGGCCCAGGGTGGCCGGCAGGAGGGCCGCGGCGCCCAGGCCCTGTACCGCGCGGGCGAGGATCAGCATCGCCGGGGAGTCCGCCGCGCTGCACCAGGCCGACGCGAGAGTGAACACGCCCAGGCCCACCAGCAGCGTGCGTTTCAGACCGAAGCGGTCACCGAACGTACCCCCGGACAGCAGCAGTGCGGCCAGCACCAGCGTGTATCCGTTGACCGTCCATTGGGCGTCGGCCATCGACGCTGCCATGTCATGGCGGATATCGGGAATTCCCACGTTCAGCACGCTGCCGTCGAGGATGACAGCGAAGTATCCCAGGCAGATGCCTAAGAAGCCGATCCTGCTTTTCATTGCTTCCCCTGCGGTAGTTCGACTCTCTTCGGTCCGCTCCCCGCCAGTGCGTGTGTGGAGGGCGCCGCGGAAAACCGGCGGGCGCGCTGGAGTCCCCGGACGAACGGGCGACGCGTTACCCGGAAAGGCGAGGCAGCTTGGCGAGCAAGGAAGAGACCGGTCAAACGATAGGGATTTCCGGGCGTACTGTCTGCATCCCAAACTCGCCATCTCAATATGCAAGACGCGCCCAACGGGTGCGGTACCTCGTCGGCAAGGGCACCGGATTGGCCGGAAAGCACGAACACGCCATGCGCTTATCGGCCAACACCACGAGTCGACCGCGATGAACCGGCCAACTCGCCTCCCTTTGAGGGGACTTCCTTTAGCATGGCCCGCATCGAGACAGGGTGTCTCATGTAGTGAGATGTAGTGGAGTCCGGCATGGGGCGAACGCTCGCGGAGAAGGTGTGGGACGCGCATGTGGTGCGCCGGGCGGAGGGTGAGCCCGATCTGCTCTACATCGACCTCCACATGCTCCACGAGGTCACCAGCCCGCAGGCGTTCGACGGTCTGCGGGCCGCGCGGCGCCCCGTGCGGCGGCCCGACCTGACCGTCGCGACCGAGGACCACAACGTCCCGACCACGGACATCACACGGATCGAGGACCCGGTCTCCAAAATCCAGTTGGAGACCCTGCGGGCCAACTGCGAGGAGTTCGGCATCCGGATCCACTCGCTGGGCGACCCGGAACAGGGCATCGTGTTCATCGTCGGGGCCCAACTCGGCCTGATACAGCCGGGGATGACCCTCGTGTGCGGTGACTCCCACACCTCCACCCTGGGCGCATTCGGCTGTCTGTCCTTCGGCATCGGCACCAGCCAGGTCGAACACGTCCTCGCCACGCAGACCCTGCCGATGACCCCGTTCAAGACGATGTCGGTCACCGTCGACGGCACCCTCCCGCCGGGCGTCACCGCGAAGGACATCATCCTGGCCGTCATCTCCGAGATCGGCACCGCCGGCGGCCAGGGCCATGTGATCGAGTACCGGGGCGAGGCCATCCGGAACCTCTCCATGGAGGGCCGCCTGACGGTGTGCAACATGTCGATCGAGGCCGGCGCGCGGGCCGGGATGATCAGCCCAGACGAGACCACCCACAGCTACATCAAGGGCCGGTCGCACGCCCCCACCGGGGAGGCGTGGGACGAGGCCGTCGCCTACTGGAACACCCTGTACACCGATGACGACGCCGTGTTCGACCGGGAGGTCGTCATCGACGCCGGCACGCTGACGCCGCACGTGACCTGGGGGACCAACCCCGGCCAGGGCGCCCCCCTCGGTTCCGTGGTTCCCGCGCCCTCGTCCTTCGGCGACCCCACCGAGCGGGCGGCCGCCGAGAAGGCCCTGGCCTACATGGACCTGCGGCCGGGCACACCGCTGCGCGACATCGCCGTCGACGTCGTCTTCCTGGGCTCGTGCACCAACGGGCGCATCGAGGACCTGCGCGCGGCGGCCGAGGTACTGCGCGGCAGGAAGGTCGCCGAAGGCGTCGAGATGCTGGTCGTGCCCGGCTCGGCGAGGGTGCGCCTCCAGGCGGAGTCGGAGGGGCTCGACCGGGTCTTCAAGGAGGCGGGCGCGCAGTGGCGGTTCGCCGGGTGCTCGATGTGCCTGGGCATGAACCCCGACCGCCTCGCCCCCGGACAGCGTTCGGCCTCGACCTCCAACCGGAACTTCGAGGGCCGCCAGGGCAAGGGCGGGCGCACCCATCTGGTCTCGCCTCCCGTCGCGGCGGCCACCGCGGTCACCGGCCGGCTGTCCTCCCCCGCCGACCTGTAGGCGACGGCCGGCGCCCTCACCCGGGGGCGCCCAGGCCGTCCGCCGTGGTCCGCGCACCGGCACGGCTACCCGGGCCGGTGCTCGGGGCACCGGCACCGGCCGTCCAGTCCCGCGGCGCGCATCTCGGTCACCGAGTGGCCGCCCGCGCCCCAGTTGTCCAGCGGCACCTCCTGCAGCACGACGTAGATGCGGTCGGGGTCCTTGGTGAGCACGTCGTGCAGGAGGTCGGTGACGCCGCTGATCAGTTGCTTCTTCTGCTCGGGCGTCACTTCTTCGATGAGCTGGATGGTGACTATGGGCATGTCCTACCCCTCGGGTGTGAGAACGGATGGAGGCGTCAGCCGCAGGCGCCGCGGCCCGGGTCCTCGTACTCGAACACCAGGAGTTCCGCGTACCGGCCGAGCTCTTCGCGTATCGGTATGTGCGCCGGGTGCTCGCTCCACACCTTGATCGCCTCCTCGTCGCGGAACGTCAGGGTGAACATGCGGGTGTACCCGCGCGAGCGGTCGCCGCGGTCCGTGGCGGTGACGATCCGCACCAACCCCGGCACCGTGCCGTGCAGTCGCTCGAAGGCGTCGAGCACGCGGTCGACGCGGTCGGGTGTGGCAGACCTGATCAGAACGCATCGGTGGATCACGTCGTCTCCCGTCGCGGTCGGTCGGGGTCAGGAGGCCTGCGAGAGGGCGCCCATGGTGAGGTGGACGGTCAACCGCCGCGCCGCGGCCCGCTCGTCGTCGTAGGGTGGCGGGGCCCAGGCTCCGAACCGGGGAACGATCTCGCCCTGGTGCCCTTCCAGATGGCAGATGACGTTCAGCGGCCACCCCCCGTTGCGGAAGAGATAGGTGTCCATCGGTGTCGGGCACTCGCTCAATTCCTGGCCTGCGGCGTGTTCGGGCCAGAACCGGTGCATGTCGGCGTGCATGTGGATCGACCCCAGGACGTCCATGTCCTGGCTCTCCACCTCGCGGGTGATCCTCAGCAGCTCCTTGGGATCGCACCAGTAGCCGCGTCGGCCGCTGGTGTACGCGCTGCCGAAGCAGGGGACGATGACGTCGGTGAACTCCTCGATGACGTCGCTGTCGCTCTCCCGCACGTTTCCCGCCCAGCGCAGCTCCCGTACGCGCAGGGCGTCCGGGGTCATCTCCCCGACGAGCAGCGCCCAGCATCTGGGCAGGTAGCGCTCGCCGGAGGGATCGCGGGAGGCGGCCCACGCCTTGCGGTACTGGCTCGCGGCGTCCAGCAGGAAGGGTTGCAGGACGGGCGTGCCGATGTAGACGTCCGGTGATGCGGGGAGGTCAGACATGTGCGTCCCTCTCGTCGCGCTGGTCGGGAAGGGTCTCGTGGCCGTGCGGCGCGCCCGGCGGTCCGCGCCAGGCGGCCAGGACGGCGGGTGCCAGGTCGGCCAGTCCGTTCCGGAAGAAGTGGCCGCCCGGCAGGCGGACGTCACGGAAACCGCCGACCGCCGCCCCACGCCAGGCGCGCAGCGCGTCCGGTGCGACGGCGGGGTCCTCGACGCCGCCCAGCGCCACGACCGGGCACCCGGTGGATTCCGGCGCCGACGGCCGCCAGGACGCGGCGGTGGCGATGTCCGCCCGCATGACCCGGGTGACCAGCCGCCGCGCCACCGGGGACGCGGCGAACGCGGGATCCATCCCGCCCAGCGCGGACAGCGTGTCCCACAGGCGCAGGTCGTTCAGCTCCGCGAGACGCACCGCCGCCTGCGATGCCCACGGCGGCGCCGCCGCGCTCAGGTACACCGCGCACGGGCCGTGCCCCGACCGGTGCGCCCGCGCCGCCCAGGCCGCGGCCACCAGTGCCCCCATGCTGTGTCCGAGCACGGCCCACGGCGTCCGGTCGCGGGGCCGGCACGCCTCATCGAGGCCGGTCACGAGCGTGTCCATGTCGGTCGGCAAGGGGTCGTACGCCATGCGGCCCCCGTGCCCCGGCAGTTCGACCCGGCAGGCGAGCAGCGGTGCGGGCAGCGCCGCCCACGCGGGGTCGCGGAACAGGTCCGCCGAGCCGCCCGCCGGCGGAAGCAGGAACAGCGGGATCGCGCCGGGCGCCGGGGCACCGTCGGGAAGCCAGCGTCCCGCGCCGGCGCCGCCGTTCACCGCAGGCTCCGGGCGACCTGCATCAGCAGGGCCTCCTCGCTGCCGCCGGCCAGCGCGAGTCCGGTGGCGTCCCGCAGCACGCGTTCCGCCGCGGTCGTGTCGTCGCCGGCCAGGCCCCGCATCATCAGGACGCCCTCCGCCGCGTCGCGCAGCAGCCGGCCGGCCCGGTACTTGCACCCGGCCGCCTCGCGCATCGTGCAGGAGCCCGCGGCCAACCGGCCGACGGCCAGCCGGCAGGCCGCGCGCTCGCACTCCAGGCAGGCGGCGAGGCCGGTCAACAGCGTCCGGTGGCCGCGCGCGGACGACGGGGTCAGCAGGGAGGTGAGCCATTCCGCCATCGCCGTCATGCGCACGGCCAGCATCACGCGCTCGTGCACCCAGTGGCGCATGAGCAGCAGCAGTCCGGCTCCGGGCGAGCCGAGCACGGCCGGGGTCCTGACCAGCACGTGGTCGAGCCGCAGCCGGCCGGTCAGTCCTCGGTGCCCGTAGGTGTCCAGCGGTTCGACCGTCACCCCCGGGCTGTCGGTGGCCACCCTGACCAGGCTGTGGCGTGCCGCCGGGCCGGTGCCGGTCCGGGCGTCGACGGCGAGCACGATGACCTCGTCGGCGAAGGGCAGGTTGCTGCTGAACCACTTCTCGCCGCTCAGCTCCAGGGCGTCGCCCGCCGCCTCGGCCTTCGTCGTCATGGCGCCGAAGTCGAGGCCGCCGCCGGGCTCGGTCACCGCCAGCGCGGCGAGGTGGCGTCCCGCCCGGGCAGCCCTCACCGCCTCCAGGGCTGGTTCGGGATGTGCGGCGAGGATCCGGCTTCCCACCTCGGTGTGCGTCAGCACCACGGATCCCGCGGCGAGCGGGGCGAACTCCCGGTGCAGCACCGCGGAGTGGCCCACCGCACGCGCGTGGTCGTCCCCTGAGAGCGGGATCACCGACGCGAGCAGCCCGGCGTCGCCGAGCGCCGACAGCGCCGCCCGTACCGGCGGCGGCCGGTCGGAGCGGTCCCAGACCTCGTCGCCGAAGAGCGAGGGCTCCTGCTCGACGAGTGCCCGCACCCGGTTCCGGTACGCGGCGAGCTCGGCGGCCTCACCGTTCATCGGACCACCCCAGCGCCCGCGGGAGCGCATGGGCGGCGCGCCGCTCCACAGCCCGGTCCGCCGCCAGCATCCGGGTCTCCAGCAGGAGCCGGTGCACCGGCTCGCCCGCGACCTGCCCCGAGGCCCCGTACAGGTGCAGGCAGTCGGCCGTGACGTCTCGCAGGAGTCCACTGGCGAGGAGTTCCGCGGCGTCCGGCGCGGTGGCCCGGCCGCGCCGGAGGCGGTTGTCCTCGTCGGCCGTCTCGATCAGCGCGCGCACCCCGTCGGCCCGAACCAGGTGCTCCGCCAGCCGGAACCGGACGGACTGATGGTCCGTCAGCACCTTTCCGAACGAGCGGCGTGTTCCCAGGTGGCGGTACGTCCGCGTCAACAGGCGCTCGGCGAGGGTGAGTTCGAACCTCGCAAGCCACAACCTGGCGGCCACGAGACGGCGGTGCCCGACGGTGGCCACCAGGGAGTCGGGGACGAACACCCCACGCAGCGCGACGTCCGCGGTCCCCCATCGTCGCTCGGAACCCACCAGGCGCAGCCCCGCGGTCCGCGAGGGCACGACGGCCACCGCCCGGCCACCGCCCGGCGCGGGGTCCGGCGGCAGGAACGGCACCAGGAAACCGTCCGTGCCCGCCGCCCCCGGGTACCGGAGCGAGATCCCGGTGAGCACCACTCCCCCGGCCTGCCGCGACGCCCGCAGATCTGACGGTTCGTCACGAAGGGGGAAACCGAAGACGTACTCGCCCCGGGCCGCGAGCGACAACTCCCGCCGCAGCAGGGCGCGTACCCGATCCGAGGCGTCGAGGGCCGGCACCGCGATCCCGGCGTGTGCCACAACGGCCGCCGCCTGGAGCGGAGTCAGGGCCTCGGCGAGATGTTCCGCCGCAGCCGTCGAGCCGGTGGACACTTCGGCGAGCGCACCCGCGCGCCCGAGTGCCGCGAGGATCCGCGGGACGGCCGGTCGCGCCGACCCGGCGTTCAGCGCCCGGAGTTCGGTCACCACCGACGCGAGCGGTCCGGGCGCGTGGTCGGCGTGGTCCCCGGGCGCCGGCCGGGCGCCCGTCGGCAGCTCCTGGTCCTGGGCGGTCATACGGCGCCCACCCCTTGGCCCGCCCGGTCCAGCAGCCCCCTGATCCGGGCGGTGTCGGGCTTGCCGCTGGAGAGCACCGGAAGCACGGGCAGCCGGACGAAGTGGTCGGGCACCATGTACGCCGGCAGTTGCCGGGCGAGGTGGTCCCGCAGCGTCTGCCTCTCGGGTTCGGGGAGTGGTTCGGCCGAGGCAGTCGGCGACCCCGCGTCGTGGTGCTCGGCCTGCGCGCCCGCCGGCACGACGGCGCAGCGCAGCACCGCCCGTCCCCGCTCGTCCACGGCCGGGCCGCAGAACGCCCATCCGACGTCCGGGTGGCCCTGGAGGACCTTGTTGATCTCCTGGAGGTTGATGCGGTAGCCGCGGTGCTTGACCTCGTCGTCCCGGCGGCCCCGGAAGAGCACCGAGCCGTCGGCCGCCAAAGCGCCCTGGTCCCCGGTGCGGTAGTAGGACGTGCCGTCGGCCTCGATGAACGCCCGCTCCTGCTCCTCGGGCCGGGCCAGGTACCCGGTCATCACCTGGTCGCCGCCGATCAGGATCTCCCCCGGACCGCACTCGCAGACGTCGCCGTCGTCCTTGAGGAACCTCAGCCGCACGCCGCTCAACGGCCGGCCGATGGGGTAGGGCTCGGTGCGCCCCGGCTCCCGTTCCCCGATGGCGTGGGCGAGGACCAGGCAGGTGGCCTCGGTCGGCCCGTAACCGTTGATCACCACCAGATCCGGAGCGGCGGCGAGCCAGGCCTGTACCGTCCGCGGGTCGATGATCTCGGCACCGGTCATCACCCGGCGCAACGAACCGATGTCCCTGCCGCGGAAGCCGTCGGTGACGTTGGCCAGCAGCGAGAGCGTCGAGCCGACGGCCGCCATGTGGGTGATCCGATGGCGTTCGATGAGGCCGAGGAGGACGGGCGGCAGGGGCACCGCCGGCCCGAGGTGGACCGTCGCCCCCCGCCACAGCGGATAGAGCACGTCGACCACCGAGACGTCGAAGTGCAGGGCCGAGGTGTTGAGGCAGCGCGCCGACGGTGTCACTTCAAGCAGCGGGTGCACCGCCCGGAAGAAGGCGTTCAGGGCGCGGTGCGGGATCTGCACGCCCTTGGGGCGGCCGGTGCTGCCCGAGGTGTAGAGGCAGTAGGCGATGTCCGTGTCGGCGACGGAGCGCGGCGGAGGCTGTCCCGGTGTCCGCGCGGCGTCGGCGACCGAGACGGCACGCACGCCCGCGGGCAGTCGGTCCCCGGCCTCCTGGTCGCACAGGACGAGGGCGCACCCGGCGTCCTCGACGAGTTGGGCGATGCGCCGCGCGGGGGCTCTCGGATCGAGGGGTACGTAGGCGCAGCCGGACCTCATCACGGCCAGCAGGGCGACGACCGACCGGACCGTCTTGTGCCCCAGCACCGCGATCCGCTGCCCCGGCCGTGCGCCGAGGCCGTGCAGACCGCTCGCCACAGCGGTCACCCAGCACTGCAACTGCCCGTAGGTCAGGGTCTGCTGGTCGGTGCTCAGCGCCACGTTCGCCGGTGTGTCGCGGGCATGCGCCTCCACAGCGGCCAGCAGCGACGGCAGACAGTCGCTCTCCTGCGTCATCTGTTGCTCCGCCTGGTCACCAGTTCCGCCAGGGAGCTCAGATCCCGCAGCATGGGGAAGTCGTCGGGCTGGGATCCGATCTCGAACCCGTAGGAGCGCTCCAGCCGGATCGACAGTTCCACGAGGTCGAGCGAGTCGAGCGTCAGCGGCTCCCCGGCCGCCTCGGCCGCCAGTACCTCATCGACCGGCTGGTTCCTGATCTCGGCGACGGTCCTGGCGACTTCCCGCAGCACTGCCTCTTGGCGTGTCGACATGGCGCACATGGGAACTCCTGTTCAAGATGCCGGTGGTGCCCGAGAACGGGATCAGGACGCGCGGATCTGGGCGAGTCGCTCGTCCAGGTAGCGCCCGGAGGAGTTGAGCCGCCACAGCGCGCCGCGCGCCATGCCCTCGCGCATGTAGGGGGACTCGGCTCCGGGCACGACCACCCGGTGGAACCACCCGGTGGCGTGCCGGGAGTCGACCGTGATGTGCAGACGGTGGTAGACGATCCCCACTTCCGGCAGGCCGAGGCGCTCCCAGGCGTTGACGACCTGGACGAACCGGTCGGGCGCGAACCACTCGGTCATGCCGAGGAAGCCCACCGCGTGCGGGTAGTGCAGGCGATACCGGCAGAGCAGGACGGCGAGGTTCCCCGACAGCAGTGATTCCGCGCTGAGGGCCTTTTCCAGATCATGCTGCGAAATGTCGAAGACGTCGAAGATCTTGTTGAAGAGATACGTGTGGACGTGGCGTTGGTCGCCGTTCCCCATCTCGTCCCAGAAATTGCTGGCGATCTCCATCTTGGCTTGGCCATGGGTGCCCACCTGCATCATGGCGAGAAGATCGTCGAACCGGCCGTCCACGACCGACTCCTGGATGACATAGTTCCGCATGTCTTCCCGCGTCGCCCGGTTGCGTATGAATTCGAGATAGTAGGGGTGCTTGTATGCCGTGTGGGCTCGGGCCACGTCCTTGAGCCACGAGAGGAACTTCCTGGGATCCGCCGGAGCGGTTCGCATGAGGGCGTCGTCGACGTGGCGGTCCTCGCCCTCGATGGTCGCGCGTTCCAGCAGGCGGGTCATCTCGTGGACGGCCGCGGATCCCTCGGCCGTCAGGGTGTCGGGCAGCGTCGTGACCAGCCCGTACACCCGCGCGAGCAGTAACTGCTGGGCGTAGAAGGCGTCCTGGCCGCCGTCGGTGGCCGCACGGTTGAGTTCGCTGACCGCGTTCAGCAGATCCACGCGCGCCGCGCCGGCCACTTCCTGATCCACCAGGTCGGCGGGACAGGACAGCCACGGAGTGATACAGGTGACCAGCGCGAGAGGGCCTTTGTCTCTCAGACAGGCGGTGAAGTCCATGCGTCTTGTGATCGTGTTGGGAGGAATTGGAAATCCTCATTCTCTTCGAGGGGAAGCGCCGCCCCCAAGGATTAACTAGCAGACCTTCACCCGAGATAAGCAGATCGGACAGGTGAAGTCCATCGCGAGTTTTCGCCACTCCGGGAACGTGCCGCGGCTTCGCCACACAGGCCGCACCGATGACTTCCGAGTGGTGGTTGAGCGCTTCCGGGAAAGACCGTCCGCCGTGTTCCTGCCGATAATCAGTGAGCGTTGGTGGGGCCAATGGGTGCGCCCAGGACGGGACGGCCGGTGAATCGCTGCGTAGAGAAACCGGATCCGTCCGCGCTCCCCGTCCGGGACCTGCCCGGCGTCGCGCGCGCCGGGCAGGTCCGTCCGGGCGGGCGTGGCGACTGACGGGCGATCGGTTCCCGAAGCCCCGGTGGATGCTACGGCGCGCTCCGCTCGCGCGGGACGACGTGCCCCCGACCGGCCGGGACTTCCGTTGCGGCGCTCGCGACGGCCGAGGCGACCACGTCGAGCCGGACGGAAGACGGTCGCGTCGAGGGTGACGAGCCAACCCCCGGAACGTCGTCCATGCGTTGCGCTTTGTCGACAAACCGGCACGAAATACTTGGCATGACCCTGACGAATAGCTCTCCGGCGGCCGGCGCTTCGACTCTCGCCGTTTTCTGATCGGCCGCCGGAGCAGTCCCCCAGAACACCGCGATCCCGGCCGAGTTCGACGGCGCACGGGCGACCGCATCGCCGCCAACGCTTCGCGCCGGTGGCCGAATCGACCCGGTGCCGGTGCCGTCGTGGCGCCGGCGTTCCGTGTTTCCGGCCACCGGGCCACACGGCGGGACGATGGGCCATGTGATCCGATTTGGGACCGGTGCGCGAACGACCGGCAACGGTGTCGACGGACGATCAGCGGGCCGTCGCGGCGGCCCGGCGGGATAGCCGAACGCGCAGGCCAAAGCCGTGAATGCCAATTCCGGGCGAGAGAGGAATCAGAGGTCTCACCCGACCCGGACAACAGTGCGAACTTCCCGCCGGAACGCCATTCACCTGCCGTCTTTCGCGTTGATCAGTTGTCCGGTTTCGAGACTGGCCCATTGACAGAAACGTTCGGAGAATGTCTGCGGCGATCTCGACCCGATAGGAGACGGCGTGCCTCATCCTGAGCGGCCCCTGGACCACCACAAGGGTGTCAAGGCACGCTTCGCCGCAGGTCCGAGGCGGCCCCCCGACATGCCGGTGCGGGCCGGAGGCCACTTTCCGCGGTGATATTCGACGGGTCAGGGGAAACGTCGGAGCCGGGTGGAGGATCTCCTTCTCTTCGACATGTCGAATCCGCCGTGACCGGCGGAGCCGCACAACACATTCTCCAAGGAGCACGAGTAAACGCCGCCGGCGAGAGCGGAAGGCATCGCTCACTCGTGATCGGACCGGGAGATTCCTGACCGGGTTCGACAGGGCGCCCGAGGACGGCCGGCTTGTCAGGCAGGCCCACAACGTTGTCGACACACCGCAGAGCGTTGCCGAGAGGGTTGAGTCCATGGCCGAACATCCAGCGCCGGAGCACGTCCGCGTGACCGGCGTCGCCGACAGGTCCCGTCCCACCGGGGTGGTGCCGCCACCCATCCGCAAGGGGCTGGTGCTGGTCACCGCCTGTATGAGCACCTTCCTGGTGAACCTGGACAACACGATTGTCAACGTGGCGCTGCCGGACATCCGGGCCAGCCTGCACCCCAGCGTTCCCGGGATGCAGTGGATCCTGGACTCC
The DNA here is from genome assembly GCA_963737305.1 of uncultured Actinomycetota bacterium. Lineage (GTDB taxonomy): Bacteria > Actinomycetota > Actinomycetes > Streptomycetales > Streptomycetaceae > Streptantibioticus_C. Next base: position 1,291,425 of record CAVTRX010000001.1, read on the forward strand.
TACATGCTGACGCTGGCCTCTTTGCTGGTCCTCAGTGGTTCTTTGGGCGACCGGTTCGGCAGGCGGCGGGTCTTCCAGTGCGGACTGCTCGCCTTCGCCGCCGGTTCCCTGCTCAGCAGCCTGGCCCCGAGCGCCGAGTGGCTGGTGGCGTTCCGGGTGATCCAGGCGCTCGGGGCCTCCATGCTCAATCCGGTCGGCATGTCCATCATCAGCAATGTCTTCGTCGACGCCCAGGAGCGGGCGCGGGCGTTCGGGACGTGGGGCGGGGCGGTGGGGCTCGGCATGGCCCTCGGCCCGGTGTTGGGCGGCCTGCTCGTGCAGGAGTGGGGGTGGCGCTCGGTGTTCTGGATCAGCATCCCCATCGCGCTGGCCGTCGCGGTGTGCACGCGCGCGTTCGTGCCGGAGAGCAGGTCTCCCCACTACCGCAGGCCGGATCTCGTGGGCCAGGTGCTGGTGCTCCTGCTGGTGGCCAGCGTGATCTTCGTCATCATCGAGGCCCCGCATCTCGGTCCGGCATCGCCTCTGGTCCTGACCGGAATGGCGGTCGCGGTGTGTGCCGCCGGCGGCCTGTGGGGCGTCGAGCGGCGCCGCACGGATCCGCTCCTGGACTTCCGGTTCTTCCGCAGCGTGCCCTTCTCCTCGTCCATGCTGATCGCCGTGCTGAACTACTCGGCCATCGCCGGCTTCCTGTTCCTCAACACCCTCTACCTTCAGGACATCCGCGGGTACAGCCCGTTGAAGGCCGGCCTGTACACCTTGCCGATGGCCTTGGCCACGTCGCTCGGAGCACAGTTGTCGGCGCGCATCCTGCGGGTCAGCGGTGCCAGGACGGCCTTGCTCGTCGCCGGCGCGGCGATCACCACCGCGGCAGTGATGATCATGGTCGGGGTCGGCAGCGGTGGCTCGGTCCTGCTGCTGGCCGCATACGTCGTCCTGGGCATCGGGTTCGGTGCCGCCAACACCCCGGTCAACAACATCGCGATGGCCGGGATGCCGCGCAGTCAGGCGGGGATCGCGGGCGCCCTCGCCTCCTCCAGCCGCCAGTTGGGCCAGTCCCTGGGCGTGGCCGTCTTCGGCGCCGGCCTCACCATCGGGCTCACCACCACGTACACCGGCTTCGCGCACACGAGCCGCCCCGGCTGGTTCATCATCGCGGCCACCGGACTGGCCATCATCACGCTGGGCGTGGTCGCCTCCCGCGGCTCGGCGCAGCGCTCGGCCCAGCGCGTCGCCGAGGAACTCGACGAATCGTGACGCGAGCAGGCACGCGGCCTCGGCGCCGCCTGGGCCGTGTCCTGCCGTGCGGGCGACCGCCGCGGTCAGCTCGCGAGCACCTCGGCGAAGAACTTCTGGACGGTGGGCATGATCAGCAACCCCCTGTGCGCCACGCCGGGGACGACGTCGAAGCGGACGTCGACACCGTGCCGGGTCCAGTTCTCCCGGAGCGTGGTCAGCCGCTCGACCCGGGTGCGGCCACCGGCGTCTATGTCCGGCTCGGCTATCTCCCACGTCTCCACGTCGTCACCGCCGACGACCATCTGGACGGCCGTCTCGCGCAGCGCGGCCAGGTCCAGATCGGCGCCGAAGCGCTCCTTGAGGTCGGCGGTGCCCAGCCACCAGGGGATGTCCTGGCTGATGCGGGTGATACGTCCGGGAGCGCCGATGGAGACCGAGGCCAGCCGTTGCGGGTGGACGTAGGCGATGCGGTGGGCGAACTGCCCGCCGCCCGAGAAGCCGTGCAGGTGGAAGCGGTCGGTGTCGACCCGGAACTGCTCGCCGACCTCGTCGACGATCGACAGGAGTATCTCGTCGAAGCGGATCCCGAACTCGTCGAGCCGCTTGAAGCCGTGCAGGTCGCCGCGCTTGCCGATGCCGGCCGGGAAGAGCGGGGCGAGGATCACGCAGCCGTGCTGCTCGGCGAACTCCCGGTAGGCGTCGCGGTAGCGTTCGGCCGAGCGCTGGGTGCCGTGCATGAGCACCACCAGCGGCAGCCTGACCCCGGGGGCGGCCTGCTTGTGGGCGGTGGGGACGTAGAGGCAGTAGGAGAAGCGCTCGTCGGAGCGAGCGGCGAAGAACGGGGTGGGCCCGGTGTAGTAGAACTTCTCCGGATCGAGGATGCGGGCGGACGCGGGGGTCGGGGCAACGCTCATCAGGGCCTTCTTCCGGAGCATCCTTCGTAGTGTTCACTACCAAGCTACCTCATGAATGTAGTCGACGCTATAGGCGATGGCCGGACACTGCCGCACGACGGAGGAGTCCCCCGACGCGGACGCCTCCGCCGCCGGGGGTTCCGGCGGCGGAGGCGTCTTTTCGCGGGAGGGTGCGCGCTACGGCAGGTACGTCGCGGTGACGTCCGCCGCGTTCAGCAGCGCGACACGGTGGTCGTACTGCACGGTGAAGTACTTCTCCGTACCGGTGACGATCGTGTCCGGCGGGTTGTGGAAGAAGTCGTCCGCCGGGACCGCGTCGGTGTCGGCGACGTACGCCTGACCGGCGGGAACGCTGTACTTGCTCAGCGGCGCCTGGGTGGACGGCGACAGGCCGGTGGGGTACTCGGACGCCTGCGGGTAGCCGGAACCGTAGACCGCGACCGCCGAGCCGGTGGCCGGGGTCAGCACGCGGACACCGTGCGCCGGGGCGGTGTTCACCCCGCTCGGGTTGAGGAACCACGCCTTCTGTCCGGCGAACCAGATCGCCGTCCAGTCGCCCTGCTGACCTGCCACCACGAACTGCTGACCGGCGGAGACCGTGGCGCTCCAGTCGCTGATCTCGTCGGTGCCGGCGGCGCCGCCGTGCAGGTACGGGTCGGCGACCAGCGGCGCGGACGCGTCGGGCGCGGACCGCAGGAACAGGATGCCGGCGCTCTGCGTCTGGTCGGTGCACGCCGTCGTCGCGCCGGTCGGGTCGTCGACCGGGCAGACCGAGACGGTCTGGCTGTTGCTGCCGAACGCCGGCTGGATGGTCACCGCCGAGCCCACCGGCTCGGCGTGGTGCCGGTGACCGGCGGCCGGAGTGTCGGCCAGCATGCCCATGAACTCGTTCCAGTCCCAGTAGGGGCCCGGATCCCAGTGCATGCCCGTGACGTAGGCGTCCGCCGGAGCGGGGACGTTGTCATGGCCGATGATGTGCTGGCGGTCCAGCGGGATGCCGTACTCGGCGGACAGCCAGCGCACCAGGGTCGCGGTCACGTCGTACTGCGCCTGGGTGTACCAGGTGGCGCCGTGCGCCGCGAAACCCTCGTGCTCGATGCCGATCGAGTGCATGTTGAACCAGAAGTTGCCCGCGTGGAAGGCGACGTCCTCGTTCGGCACGCTCTGCGTCACCTGGCCGTCCGACGCGCGGATGACGTAGTTGGCCGCGTCGCCGTTGCCAGGCTTCTGGAAGGCGTCGATCGCCGACTGGTACGACCCCTCCGTGTCGTGGATGACGATGTAGCGGATGGGAAGGCCGTCCGCGGGACGGTTCGCCGCCTGGTAGTTGCTCGGGTCGGCCGGCGCCACCTGGCAGTCCAGCGTCGCCGGGCACTCGGCGCCCGGGGTGGCGGTGGCCGCCGCCTTGAGCCGCAGGGAGGCCGTCTGGTCGGTGCGCGGCGTGACGCCCGGGTCCGCCGCGAGCCGCATCTTCTGCCCGTCGGCGGTGCCGGTGGCGGCGCCCTCGCGCATCGTGCCGTAGACCGAGTCGGCGAAGGCGGACGCCTCCCGCTGCTGGTCGGAGCCGCTGTACCTGGCGACCGCGCCGTACCACTGCCCCGGGTCGCTCGGCGCCGAACCGCCGGCCAGGTCCTTCTCGTACGACGCCAGCAGGGCCGCGCCGGCCCTGATGTTCTGCCGTTCGTCGGTGCGCACCTGGCGGTCCGGCTGCCCGATGAGCGCGGCGGCCCGGGTCAGGGTGTGCAGCGACGGGTCCTTCGTCATGGCGGCGAGCTCCGCCCGCCCGGCCTCGCCGGCACCACCGCCGGCCATCATGGCCGGGGTCACGTCGGTCAGGCCCATGACACCGAAGCCGCCCCCGGTGTTGTACTCCCCGTCGTGCCCGTTCCACTGCGACTCCTCGTAGGAGACGCCGAGCAGCACCGGCAGCGGAACGTGGAACTCCTTCGCCGCGGCGGTGAACTCCTGCTGCCGCACCGCGGACGAGTCCGTCGCGGGCGTCGCCCAGACCATCGGGACGAGCGCGATGCCGCCGCCGACGGCCAGCGCGGCGGCCACGGCGGTCAGCACCGTTCTGCGGACACGGCGTCCTTGGCGATGTTGCGTGTCTGGCATGGGCCCCCGTTCGGCGAACGCGCGGCGGGAGGCGCCGCCATGGGCGCGGCCGCACGGGAATGGACAGCGTCGCGAGCCCCCGATGCCCTGGAGCACCGGGAGCCCCCGCAGCATACGTGCCGCGGCCATCCATCACTTCAGCGGTGAACCACAACTTCCCTACGGGATCGTGGGTTCACGCTGGGCCGTGTCCTGTGGACCAGTCAGCCGTTCAAGGGGCGACGGGCAGCTGACGCTTGTGCTCGGTGAGGCGGTAGCGGCGCACGATCGTCTCGAAGGCCCGCTCGTCCACCGGCTTGCCCTCAAGGAAGTCGTCGATGTCGTCGTAGGTGACCCCGAGCGCGACCTCGTCGGCCTTGCCCGGGTCGAGGGTCTCCAGATCGGCCGTCGGGGTCTTCCACACCAGCTCGGCGGGCGCGCCCAGCGTGTCCGCGACGGCACGCACCCGGCGCTTGGTCAGGCCGGTCAGCGGAACCAGGTCGGCGGCGCCGTCCCCGAACTTGGTGAAGAAGCCGGAGACCGCCTCCGCGGCGTGATCGGTGCCGACGACCAGGCCGTCGTGCGCGCCGGCCACCGCGTACTGGGCGATCATGCGCTGCCGGGCCTTGATGTTGCCGTGCACGAAGTCCTGGTGGTGGGCGTCGCGGAAGCTCACACCGGCGACTTTGGACGCCTCCAGCGCGGCGTCGCTCGCGGGCTTGATGTCCACGGTCAGCACGTGGTCGGCCTGGATGAAGGAGAGCGCGAGTTGGGCGTCGTGCTCGTCGGCCTGCACACCGTAGGGCAGCCGCATCGCGTAGAAGTGCGCCTCGTGGCCGGCGGCCCGGGCCCGCTCGACGGCGAGTTGGCACAGCCGGCCGGTGGTCGTGGAGTCGACGCCGCCGCTGATGCCGAGCACCAGGGAACGCAGACCGGTGGTGGTCAGCCGCTCCGCCAGGAAGGCCACCCGGCGTTCGACCTCCCGCTCGGCCTCGAAGGTCTCGGTGACCTGGAGTTCCCGGGCGATCTCCTGCTGCAGGGCGACGGACGCCGGCTCGCTCACTACTGCTCCTTGTTCCGGTTCACGATGTGCTGCCGTCCACCCTATGGCCGGCCCGTGACCCGGGCCCTCACCCCCGTGATGAGCCCGCCCGAACGCCGCCGGTGCCCGGAACTCCCCCCTCGGCCCCGGCACCGGCGGCACCACCGACACTACGCAGCGCCGACCCGAACGTCCTTGGCAACGCGTGCCCCGTTCCTTGTCACAGAGTGAACCGAAACAGCCCTCGCCCATCCGGTCGGCTCACCGTGCCGTGGTTCCGTCGGGCCGTCCGGCGGCCCAGCGCAGTTCGTCGGCGAGACGCAGTTCCGGATCGACGGCGCCCGTGCCCCGCAGCACCTCCAGCACGGTGAGGAAGCGGCGGACCTCGCCCACGTCGTGGACCCGCAGGATCAGGCCGGAACCGGTGCCCACCGCGGCCACCGCGGCGAGGGTGCCGGCCAGGCGCTCCATCGGGCGGGTAGCGGTGAGGGCTCCGATGAAGTCCTTGCGGGAGATGGCCAGCAGCATGGGCAGGTCGTCGGGGTTGAGATCGTGGAGATGGCGCAGGACCTCGACGGTCTGGGCCGGCGTCTTGGTGAAGTCGGGTCCCGGGTCCACCATGATCGCCTCGGGGTGGACTCCGGCGTCCACCGCCCGGGCCACCGTGGCGGCCAGGAACTCACCCACCTCGGCGACCACGTCCCCGTAGAGTCCGGTGGCCTGCAGCCGGGTCTTGGGCGGGGCCGCGGTGTGCATCACGACCAGGGCGGCATCATGCCGGGCGACGAGATCAGCCACCTCCGGGTGCCGCAGACCGCTGACGTCGTTGACGATATGGGCGCCGGCCCGCAACACCGCCTCCACCACCGGCGGCTTGTAGGTGTCCACCGAGACCACCACGTCCGGCAGTTCGGCGACCACGGCCTCGACGAGCGGCAGAACCCGGGCGATCTCGTCGCCCGGATCCACCTCGGGCACGTTGGTGATGCCGGACTGACCGCCGACGTCGATCACCGCGGCGCCGTCGGCCACCATGGCGCGCACCTGGCCGAGTTGCGCGTCGATCGGCCGATGGCCGGGATCGGAGAACGAGTCGGGGTTGGCGTTCACCACTCCCATCAGCACCGGGCGGGACAGGTCGAGGGTACGGTCGCGCAGCCGGAGGGTCGCGCGGAACGATTGCGGCGTCACCGGACCACTTTCGCACGCCCGCCCACCGGCCCGAGTCCGACCGCGACGCGTCTCCCGGGATGCGGACAGCCCCCTCCGGGGAGGGGGCTGTTGGGCACCGCGGGTGTGGGGTGGGGTCAGCCCACGGCCTTCCAGTGGTCGAAGGCGCTGATCATCTGGTAGCTGCGGCTCGGGCAGTAGAAGGCACTGTTCGGCTGGTCGTAGTGGGTGTCGGAATTCGCCGAGCTCGCGGCGGACCAGACACCGTTGTTGCGCACCGAGATGTTGCTGGACTCGAAGGTCTGGCCGGCCATGTCGCTGCAGGAGTAGGCCTGGCCGGACGAGGCGACCGTGGAGTAGAGCTCCTCGATGTCCCAGCCGTCGGTGCGACCCGACTGGTTGGTCCCGGACTGGGTGAACAAGGTGTCCCACTGGCCGGTCGAGTAGTTGTAGAGCGCCGCGGACCAGGTGTTGGAGGCCGCGTTGGTCTTGATGACCCGTCCGGTGTAGGCGCCGGTGCCGTTGGTGTAGGTGCTCAGGAAGGAGCTGTTGATGGGCACCGAGGCCGCGAAGTTGACGCTCTGGCACCAGTCCCAGGCGGAGACCGAGCGGACGGACTGGGTGTAGACGGTGACCAGTTCGACGCAGGAGCCGCCGGGCGGGTACATGGTCGGGGTGTAGATGGTGGTGAAGCTGTCCGCGACCGTGAGCGAGGTGGAGACCGACTGGGTGGCGCAGGAGCCGTCCGCACCGGACATCGACTTGAACGAGGTGCCCTGCGCCGGGTGGATGTCGACCCGCGGCGAACTCGCGGGGCGGCTCGCGGCGGGGCCGAGCGGGCCCTTGGCAGCGATCCCGTACTGCGCGCGGTGCTGCGCGGTGAGGGAGGAGAGCCCACGCTGGACCTCCGCCTTCGACAGCGCCCCGCGGACGGTCTGGCCGGAGACTGCGGCGGAATTGCAGGCGGCGGCCCGAGGGCTCGCGGCGGGGTGCGTGGCGTGCGCGGGGCTGGCAGCGGCGGCGCCCAGACCGCAGCCCAGGACCAGGGCTGCGGCGGCGGCGAAGACGGCCGCCGTGGACTTCAGACTTCTCACGCTGATGCGATCCTCTCGGGAGGGCCAGGGGATTACCTGCACAAAACATGTCCATGACAAGGCATCCCGATCAAAAAGAGAAGCCCCCGGCCGGTTGTTCTCCGCCCAGGACGAAGAAAGTCCGGTTCTGCGGACCCGCACCGACGCCACGCCGCACCCGGCCCCGCCGCCCGTTCCACCTCTCGCCCCGCAGGCTCGGTCGTCCGGGCGCCGGCCCGGAATCTCCCGCGACGACGCACAGCCGAGCCCCTTAGGCTGCGCAACGCTTGGGCGACACCAAGCGTTCACCGGGAGGGGAATCATGACGCAACACCAGGAAGTGACGGGGACAGGGATGCCGGGGCTCAGCCGGCGTGGACTGTTCCAGGCGGCCGGCGTGGGGGCGCTGGCCGTGGCGGGTCTCGGCACGGGCGTGCAGAGCGCCCAGGCCGACGCCCTCGGGCTGCCCTCTTCGGAGCGTTTCGACCTGACGCAGCCGTCGTACGACCTGTTCCGCAGCATGCCGCTGCACGACGCCACGGTCATGCAGGGCTTCACCTTCGACAACGTCAACCGGCGCTTGTTCACCTCCCAGGTGCGTGCCGGGGCGGTCACGGACTCCGGCGACCTGTGCATCACCCAACTGGACTTCGACGGCAACGAGTTGGGGTACATGTACCTGCTCGGGTTCGGCCACGGGGTGTCGATCGGCGTGGAGCCGGTGGGCAGCAGCAGCTACCTGTGGACCGAGACCAACGCCGACTCGGGTGGCTACGGGAAGGACCTGGCCCGCTTCAAGTTCGTCAACGGCGCCACGATCACCAGCACTTCGTCCGGGGTCAGCGTCTTCCACCCGGTCACCGAAGCGGTTCAGCACACCTGTGCGGTCGACCCCATCAACAACAACCTGATCGTCCGCTACGACCTGACGGGCGACATCAAGCGCGTCGCGGTCTACAGCCTGAGCGAGGCCGCGTCCAACGTCTGGAACGCCTCCGTCGACTTCGCGCAGCCGGCCCTGGGCACCATCTCCAGCACCTTCCAGGGTTACGCGGCCTACGGCGACTACTTCTACTGCCTGACCGGCACCTCCTACGACGACAGTCCCACGCTCAACTCCCAGGTGACCTCGGTCGACATGAACACCGGTCTGATCGCCCAGGGCCCGGTGATCACGAAGGCGGGCTCGACGCTCGCCTACCGTGAGCCGGAGGGCATGGGCATCTACCAGACCGAGGCCGGCGAGATCCGGCTCTTCCTCGGCATGGCCTCCAGCGAGACCAGCCCCCGCCTCGCCAACATCTTCTACAAGAACGTCCTGATCTGACGACCGGTGGCGGGCGCTCCTGGGCACGTCCCGGGCGCGCCCGCCACCGCCGCCGCCCGCCGCGCGGCCGATCAGCCGCGCACCAGCGACGTGACGAGGGCGGAGGCGATGTCCTCCAACTGACCGGATGCGTGACCCGCCCGCTCCATCACAGCCAGGCCCCGGGTCGTGGTGACCACGAGGCGAGCCGCGGACCGCGGGTCGACCGCCAGTTCCGTGTCGTCGGCGATCGCGTCGAGCCCGTCGCGCACCACGCGCTCGAACTCGTCGAGGAACTCCCGGACCGCGGATTCGACCCGCGGCGCATCCACACTCGCGTCGATCGCCGTCCGGGTGGACAGGCAGCCGCGCGACGGTTCGCCGACGGTGATCGACCGGATACAGAACCGAAAGAGCGCCATCAGCGCGGCGCGTTTGTCCGGCTGTACCAGCGCGGCCGCCGCCCCCGCCAGGAACGGCCGGGCATACTCGCGGAACGCCCGGAGGAAGATCTCCTCCTTGCCGCCGTAGGCGTGGTAGAGGGAGCCGCGCTGTACACCGGTGCCGGTCGCCAGATCCAGCATCGACGTCGCACGGAACCCGCGGGTCCCGAACACCTCCAGCGCCCGCCCGAGCGCCTCCCGCTCGTCGAACTGACGTACTCCGGCCACCCGCGCACCCCTGTCATCAGGCATTGGGATTCTTGACAATCATGTCCAAGATAGCCCGGCGGCGGACCGGCGGGCGGGCGTCAGGCCGTCTGCCGGTTCAGTGCGAGGAACAGCTCCCACGAGGCGCGTTCGACCCAGTTGTGCAGCAGCGTCCCGTCCTCGCTCACCGCCCACACCGCCGTACCCGTGAACGAGACCGGCCGCCGGTCGGCATCGGTCCCCAGGATCCCGTTGTTCTTGCCGTGCACACGCCACCGCGACGCGACCCGGCTCCCGTCGTGGTTCTGGAAGGTCTCCACGACCTCGAACTCGAAGTCGTGGATCTTGTCGAGGAACGCCCGGACCCACGATTTGAAGTTCTCGCGGCCCTCGACCCGCTCACCGCCGGTCGTGATCACGAAATCCTCGGCCACGAAACGGTCGACCGCCTGCGGGTCGCGGGACTTCCACACCGCGTCCCAGAACGCCTCGACGACCTCGGTGGACGTCGCATACGCCATCGGATCCTCCATGGTCTATGTTTGACAGCAGTGTCAAACATAAGCATGAGCGTCCACGCGGGCAAGCGATCCCACTGCGACCTGGAACACACCCCGCCACCAGCGCTGCGGTGCCGGCCGCCCTCGGCCGCGCCTCCGGCACCGGCGGTGGCGAAGGCATCGGACTCTCCTGTGACGAGCTGTTAGCTTGGCGTCACCATGTTCCACCTCACAGACCCGAAACCGAGGTGTCGCCATGACCGACGAGCTCCGTATCGACCCGGCCAAGACCGCGATCGTGCTCATCGAGTACCAGAACGAGTTCACCAGTGACGGCGGTGTGCTGCACCCGGCGGTCGCGGAGGTGATGAAGCGGACCGGCATGCTGGCCAACACCGTTGCCCTGGTCGAGGCCGGGCGTCGGGCCGGGGTGTCGATCATGCACGCGCCCATCACGTTCGCGGAGGGGTACGCCGAGCTCAGCCGGCACCCCTACGGCATCCTCAAGGGCGTGGTGGACGGGAAGGCGTTCGTGAAGGGCACCTGGGGCGCCTCCTTCGTGGACGAACTGACCCCGGCCACCGGTGACATCGTCATCGAGGGCAAGCGCGGACTGGACACCTTCGCCAGCACCAACCTGGACTTCATCCTGCGCGGCAAGGGCATCGAGACCATCATCCTGGCCGGCTTCCTCACCAACTGCTGTGTGGAGTCGACCATGCGCACCGGCTACGAGCACGGGTTCCGGGTGATCACCGTCACCGACTGCGTCGCCGCGACCTCGCCGGAAGAGCACGACAACGCCATCGCCTACGACTTCCCGATGTTCTCGCTGCCGATGACCTCCACCGACGTCCTCGCCGCCCTGTAGACGGGCCGAAGCGGAGTACCCGGACAGCGGGCGTGGCGCCGATCGGCGCCACGCCCGCTGTCCGTCACAGGGCCGTCGACGTGGCCTGGGCGAGCAGGCCGTCGACGAAGGCGCGGAGTGACTGGGAATAGGTGTCCCGCGCGGCCAGCTCCGGCCACCGGTCGCCGATGGCGGCGAGGCGGGGCAGTCCGGCACCGTCGAAGCGGCTGAAGAAGGCGTCGTGCTCGGGGGGTTGCCCCTCGCGGTCCCGCCGGTGGGCGGAGTGGGCGCGGACGAGGATCTCGCCGACGGTGTAGTACCAGATGCCGCGGAAGAGGCCGACGGCCTGTTCCGGGGTGCATCCGCAGTCGATCGCCCCGGCCACGATGGTCTCGACCACCTGGAGGGCCGGATCGCTGATGCGTCCGAGGAAGCCGTCGACGGTGAGGATCTCGGCGGCCCAGGGCCAGGCGGCGAGGGACTCGTGGATCGCGATGGCCGCCGCGACGATCCGCTCCCGCGGCTCCTCGGGGAGTTCGGGACGCAGGGTCTGGTCGACGTGGTCGTTGAGCAGTTGGACCAGGAGGTCCTGCCGGTCCCGTACGTGGTGGTACAGGGTCGTCGTCCCGATGCCGACCTCGGCGGCCAGCCGGCGAACGGTCAGCTTCTCCCAGCCGTCCCGCTCGATGATCCGGCGGGCCGCCGCCAGGATCCGGGCACGGGAGGTCACCGGCGGCCGGCCGGTGCGGCCGCGCGATTCATCGGGTCGATCCACCGCCCCATCATGCCGTTCCGCCGTCCCGATCCGCGAAACCGATGCGGTCCCGTCCTGTCCGCTCGACATCGACGGGCCCGGTGACGTACTTTCGGAACATGTTCCGAAACTCTGGTGCCCGGCCCGGGCTGATCCTCGCCGCAGTGGCCGTCGTGCAGTTCATGGTGTCGCTGGACCTGTCGGTGGTGAACGTCGCGCTCCCGCGGATCGCTGCCGGTCTCGGCTTCGGCGCGGTGGGTCTGACCTGGGTGATCAACGCCTACGCCCTCAGCTTCGGCGGGCTGCTCCTGCTCGGCGGAAAGATCGCCGACCGGTACGGGCGCAGGCGGGTCCTGCTGCTCGGACTCGGCCTGTTCGGGCTCGCCTGCCTCCTCGGCGGTCTCGCGCAGAATGCCGGCCAACTGGTGGCCGCTCGCGTCGCGCAGGGCGTCGGGGCCGCCGCGCTGGCTCCGGCCGCGCTGTCGCTGCTGACCGCGACGTTCCCCACCGGCCGGGCCCGCGTCCGGGCGTTCGGCGTGTGGAGCGCGACGAACGCCGCCGGAGGCGCCTTCGGTGTCCTGGCCGGCGGTCTGCTCACCCAGTACGCCGGCTGGCGCTGGGTGATGTTCGTGAACGTCCCGATGGCCGCCTGCGCACTGGCCCTGACCTGGCGGAGCGTCCCCGCCGACCCGGCCCCGGCGCGCAGCGGGCGGCCTGACGTCCTCGGTGCCGTCCTGGCCACGGCGGGCATGACCCTGCTGGTGTTCGGCGTCGTCCGCACCGACCGGTACGCGTGGGCCTCGCCGGTGACCGTGACGACCCTGACGGTCGCCGCCGTGCTGCTGGCCGCCTTCGTGTTCGTCGAGCGGACCACCGTCCGCGAACCACTCATCCGGCTCGGCCTGTTCGCCAACCGCTCGGTGGCCGGCGCCAACGCCTACAACCTCCTGGTCGGCGCGGCGATGGCCTCGGCCTTCTATTTCGCCTCCCTCTACCTGCAACGGGTGCTCGGGGCCGGGCCGGCGCTGACCGGGGTCGAGTTCCTGCCGTTCGCACTCGGCGTGGTCGCCGGCTCCGTACTCGCCGTCAAGCTCGGCTACCGACTCACGCCGCGCACCCTCCTGGTCGCCGGCGGAACGCTGACCGCGGCCGGGTTCGCCTGGTTCGGCCTGATCAGCCCGGACGGCTCCTTCGCCACCGACGTGCTGGGTCCGTCGATCGTCGCCAGCGTCGGCTTCGGGCTCTGCCTCGGACCGGTCGTCTCCACCGCCACCGCAGGCGTCGCGCCCCACGAGACCGGCACCGCGTCGGGTCTGCTCAACAGCTCGCGCCAGATCGGCGCCTCGCTCGGACTGGCCGCCCTCGGCACCGCGGCGCACAACCGCACCGGCCGGGCCGCCACGCCCGAGGCGCTCGACGCCGGGTACGCGCTCGGCCTGACCATCAGCGCCGCGCTCCTGGTGACCGCCGTCCTCATCGCCCTCACCGTGCTGCGCCGGCCCGGCCCGACGCCGCCGCTCCAGAGGGACGAACCGCCGGTCGCCGTGGACGCGGCGAGCCGGGGGTGACCCGCGGTCGGGCCTGCCTGACGTCAACTACCGTGCCCGTGGGGCAAGATGACGACCATGAGTGCTCGCAGGTCCGATCGCACCGGCATATCCATCCCCGAGTGGCTCGGTCCTGTCACCCCCACCGAGCGCCGGATCTGGCAGGCCTTCCCGCACGGCGAACTGGTGGACCTGCGCACCGGTGACGCCGAGGCCGACGATCCGGCGAACGCCGAGCGGTGGCCGGCCGAACGCGCCGTGCGCGGCGAGGTGATAGCCGCCCTGCTGCTCGGCGCGTGCCCCGCCGCCGCGGGAGCCGTCACCGCGGTCCGGCTCGCGGGGGCCCGGATCACCGGTCAGCTGTGCGTCGACCACGGGCAGGTCCGCTCCCTGGTCCTGTTGCGCGGCTGCCGGTTCGACGACCTGATCGACCTCGACGACGCCAGCACCCAGTCGATCGACCTGCGTGATTCCCTGCTGGTCGGGCTGAGCGCGTTCGGGGCGCAGGTGAGCGGCACCCTGGATCTGCGGGACACCGTCGTCTCCGGTGCGGACAGCCGCGCGATCCACGCCGACGGCATCCGGATCGAAGGCAGCCTGTTCGCCGACCGGATCGCGGTGAACGGCTGCTTCTGCCTGATCAACGCACAGGTCGGCGGTCAGGTCACCCTGCGCGACGCCGCACTGCTCAACCCCGCCCAGGACGGCGTGGCATTCAACGCCGGCGGCATCCGGGTGGGCCGCAGCCTGCTGGGGCCGCGGCTGCGCACAGTCGGTGAGATGCGTATCCCCGGAGCGGAGATCGGCAGCTCGCTGGTGCTCGACGGCGCCGAACTCGACGGCAACGGCCGCATCGCGCTGTACGGCGACTCGCTCACCGTGCGCAGCGAGGCATCCTTCCGTCCGGACGTGAGCGAGGGGCAGGCGCGGCCGTTCCGGGCCACCGGCTCGGTGCGGCTGCTGGGCGCGAAGTTCACCGGCGACCTGGAACTCAGCGGCGCGCGGCTCACCCCGGCGGGGAGCCGGCCCGCCCTGCACGGGCGGCGGATGACGGTCGAAGGCGGCCTCTACCTCACCCGCGGTTTCCACACCGCCGGTGAGATCCGGCTGACCGGCGCGCGCATCAACGGCCATCTGAACATCCGCGGCATGGACAGCCCCGACGCGCTGCTCACCCTGTACGCCGCCACGGCCACCGCCGGGATCAACGACGCTCCCGAGGACTGGCCGGCCCGGATGAACCTGGACGGGTTCACCTACGGACCCTTCAGCCGGTACGGCAAGGCGAGCGAACGGCTGCGTCTGCTGGCCCGTCAGGTACGGCGCTCCGATCACCGCCAGGTCGGCGGCTTCCGCGCCCAGCCGTACGAGCAACTGGCCGCCTACTACCGCGCGCTCGGCAACGACGGCGAGGCCAGGACCATCCTGCTGGCCAAGCAGCGGGCACAGCGCGCGGAGTTGCCCTGGCTCCAGCGGGTGCCGGGATACCTGCTCGACACCCTGGTCGGCTACGGATACCGGCCGCTGCGCGCGATCGGCTGGGCGGTCGGACTGCTGCTCGCCGCCAGCGCGTACTTCAGCATGGTGCGACCCGAACGCGTCGACACCCAGAACCGCTCGGTCTTCAATCCGCTGCTCTACGCCGCCGACCACCTGATCCCGGTGATCCGGTTCGGGCAGACCGAGATCTGGCAGTACCACGGGGTGCCCGCGGTCGTCACGGTCGCGCTGACCGTGCTCGGCTGGACGCTGGGCATCGCCATAGCGGCGGCGGCCAGCCGCACCCTCACCCGCAACTGAGGCCTCCCGAAAGGCTCGAAACGCATGCGCTTCACCTCCCGGACGTCGTCGGACGGCGTCGCCGAACAACTCTTCACCCTCGACGGGATTCCCGGCGTCCTGTGGACGCCGGAAGACGCCGTCGGTGCCCGTCCCCTCATCCTGATGGGGCACGGCGGCGGACAGCACAAGAAGGCGCCCGACATCGTGGCCGGTGCGCACCGCTTCGTGTCCATGTGCGGTTTCGCGGTGGCGGCGGTCGACGTGCCCGGCCACGGCGACCGTCCGATGGATGAGGAGTACGACCGGATCGCGTCGGAGAACCAGGCTCGGGTGGCTGCCGGCGAGGAACTGGCCCCGCTGATCGCCGCCTTCCAGACGCTCGTGGCCCGGCAGACCGTCCCGGAATGGCGGGCGGTACTGGACGCGGTCCAGGAACTCGACCACGTCGGCGCCGGGCCGGTGGGCTACTGGGGTGTGTCGTTGGGTTGCGGACTCGGCGTGCCCTTCGTCGCGGCCGAACCCCGCGTCCGCGCGGCGGTGCTGGGTCTGGGCAGCGCGTCGGCATCGGCCGAGGCCGCCGCGCGGATCAGCGTCCCGGTGCAGTTCCTGGTGCAGTGGGACGACGAGCGGGTGCCGCGGGCCCAGAGCCTGGCGCTGTTCGACGCCCTGTCATCGGCCGAGAAGACGCTGCACGCCAACCCCGGCAAGCACGGGGAGATCCCGGCGTTCGAACTGGACAGCGCGCAACGGTTCTTCGCCCGGCACCTCCTCCAGGGGGCGGCCGTCGGACCGTGTCCGACGTTGTCCTAACCGGTCCTAGGGGAAGCTGTCAGCGACACCTCGGCGTGTGACGATCGAGGGCATGAAGATCCTCGAGAACCGACGGACCGTGGCCCGGTGGCTCACCGGCGCCGTGGTCGCCACCGCGGCGTCCGCGCTGATCGCCCCCCTCGCCGTGGCGGCCACCCCGCACCAGACCGGCTACGACGGCTACCTCTGCAACATCGCGAGCCTGTGGATCCGTCAGACTCCCAACGACGGCGGTGTGCAGGTCGCGCAGGTGTTCACCGGCAACCCGATGCACGTCTACGCGACGCACAACTCCGTGCCGTCGATCCCGGAGGGTTGGGCTCTCGGCTACGGCCGGCCGAACGGTGGCGCGGCTGCCGACGGCTACTTCAAGGTCGGCTACGTCTGCACCTGAGCTTCCGACTTCCACCGAAAGGGAACATGATGTCGATCAAGATTATCGGTTCGGCCCTGGTGACGATGGCGGCCGTCGGCGTGCTCGCGGCCCCCGCGAACGCCGCCGCACCCGGCTCCCAGCCGTCAGCGTCGAGCAAGGCGGCGAGTGTCGCCCCCAGAGAGGTCCGGACGGTCTGTGCCACGGACGCGTGGGTGCGGGAATCCGATCTCTCCCACGAGATCGCGGTCCTCTACCACGGTGACACGATGAGCGTCGACCGCTACGTCTGGAAGAGCACCGGCGACAGCGAGTGGGCGGTCGGCACCGCGCACACGGGGACCGGCGACCACTACGGCTACGTCGAGGTCTACCCGAGCAACCCGTTCTGCTAGGCGTTGTCGCATGTCGGCGGCCGGCCGCCGAGAGCCCCGCGTCGGCGGCGGCTCAGCCGATAGGCGGCCGGCTGGGCAAGAGGGCCGCACAGCGTGTCGGCCCGCATCGTCGAACCGACACCACGTCGCAGTGATCATTTGTCAGACGGGCCTCAAGTCCTGTCCGGTCACTGCGACTTCTCCATGCCGACCGTGGACAGGTGCGCCCGCAGGAAGGCGCTGGCCTCGGGCAGCCGGCCGGCCAGCAGGAGGTCGGCCAACTCGACGTGCTCGCGGCAGCGGACCACGGCCCGCTCCGGGACCAGGGCCTGGCGGTACTCGATCAGGCGCCGCAGGCGATTGATCCGGCTGAGGCTCTCGACGAGGAAGGCGTTGTCGCTGCTCTCGGCGATCGTCTCGTGGAAGCGGGCGTTCAGCTCGAAGAGCCGGGCCGGGGACACCGAGGCGACACCGTCCTCCACCAACCGCGACTGCTCCGCACGTCGCCGTTCCATCGTGCGCCGGTCGAGGCGGAAGGTGGGTTCGAGGATGCCGGCCGGCTCCACCAGCAGCCGGAACCGGTAGCTGTCCCCGTAGGCCTTCATTGAGGTCACGACCGGCAGGAACATCCAGCCGTAGCCGGGCAGCGGCTCGATCCAGCCCTCGTTGGAGATCCGGATCAGCAAATGGTCCAGCCGCGAACGCTTCAGAGCGTAGCGGCGCAGCAGGTAGGCCTTCGTGACGCGCTCCGGCAGCGTGCCGTCCAGGCGGTCGCCGGCGATCCGCAGGTAGTCCGCGTCCTCCGTGGTGTCGCGTCCCGGGGAGGCCGAGCCGGCCGCGGTGCCCGAGCGCGCGACCAGGTATCCCCCCGACGCGCTCCGTTCGACGAAGCCGTCCTCCCTCAGCCGCAGCAGGGCCTTGCGGACCGGCGAGCGGGAGACCTGGAGGCGTTCCGCCAGGGCCCGCTCGGTGAGCCGGTGTCCGACCGGCGGGCTCTCCTCGCTCAGGTACCGGACGATCCGGGCGGCGAGCCGGGAGACCAACTCGGTCCCGGACGACGGCCCGTGGGCGTCGCCCGCGCTGTCCGTGGCGCACATCCTCGTTTCCCCTCCTCGCCGCCGGACCCCTTCCCACCTCGGGCGGAGGGGGGAACCGCGGGGGCATCCGGTTGACACGATGGTACTGGCCACGTACAAAGTACCGATAGCTTATAGGCTACGTTCGATAACGATCCTCCCGGTGGTCATGCCCGGGGATCCGGAAGGGGCGGTTCACCGCGATGAGAGTGCTGGTACTGCCCGGGGACGGCATCGGTCCCGAAATCGTCGAGCCGACGCTGGCGGTGCTCCGGCAGGTCGACTCGGACCACGGGCTCGGCCTCGAACTGGAGAGCGCCGACATCGGCCTGGCGAGCCTGGCCGAGCAGGGCACCACCCTGCCGCAGCCGGTGCTGGACCGGATCCCGCAGGTCGACGGCGTGATCCTCGGCCCGGTCTCGCACTACGCCTACCCGCCGCGCAGCGAGGGCGGGATCAATCCGTCGGCGGAGCTGCGGACCCGGTTCGAGCTGTTCGCCAACGTCCGCCCGTCCCGGTCGCGGTCCGGCCTGAGCATCCTGCGCTCCCCCATGGACCTGGTCATCGTCCGGGAGAACACCGAGGGCTTCTACGCGGACCGCAACATGTACGCGGGCAGCGGCGAGTTCATGCCGGACCCCGACAACGCCTTCAGCCTCCGCAAGATCAGCGCGCGGGGTTGCGAACGGGTGGCTCGCGCCGCGTTCGAACTGGCCATGCAGCGCCGCCGGAAGGTGACCGCGGTCCACAAGGCCAACGTCGTGCGGCTGACCGACGGGCTGTTCCTGCGCGAGGTGCGCAAGGTCGCCGCCGAGTTCCCCGACGTCGAGCTCGACGAGTTGATCGTGGACGCGGCAGCGGCGGCGCTGATCCGGCGGCCGGAGACGTTCGACGTCATCGTCACCACCAACATGTTCGGCGACATCCTGTCCGACGAGGCCGCGGAGCTGTCCGGCAGCCTGGGGCTGGGCGGCTCGCTCAACGTGGGCCACGACATCGCGGTCGCCCAGGCGCAGCACGGGTCCGCGCCGGACATCGCGGGCCAGGGCGTCGCCAACCCGACGTCCTTGATCCTGTCCGCCGCGATGCTGCTGGACTGGCGCGGCCGACGCGAGGCCGACCCGGCGCTGACCGCGGCCGCCGGCGACATCCAGGCGGTCGTCGACGCGGTGCTCGACGACCCGGGTGCCCGCACCCGGGACCTGGGCGGCGAACTCGGCACCGCCGAGTTCGCCGAGCGGGTCGTGGAAGGACTGCGCGCCCGCCGCACCCCGGTCGCCACCGGCTGACCCGCCGCCGCACCCCGAACAGCACCCCGAAAGGAAAAGGCATGCCCCTGTCCGTCAATCCGGCGACCGAGGTCGGCCTCGGGGAGTACCCGGCGTACTCCCCGGACGCGGTCGACGCCGTCCTGTCGGCCGCCGTCGCGGCACAGCGCACCTGGCGCGCCACCCCACTGTCCCGGCGGCTGCCGCTGCTGACCGCGATCGCCCGTGAGCTGCGGGCCGACAAGGAGCGCTTCGCCCGGCTGATCACCGCCGAGATGGGCAAGACGATCTCCGAGGCCCGGGCCGAGATCGACAAGTCGGCCTGGACGCTCGACCACTACGCCGAGCACGCCGAGGACTACCTCGCGCCGGAGACGGTCGCCTCGGGCGCCACCGAGAGCAGCATCGTGCTCGAACCGCTCGGTGTGCTGCTGGCCATCATGCCGTGGAACTATCCGTGCTGGCAGTTCGTGCGCTTCCTCGCTCCGGCGCTGGCCGCGGGCAACGGCGCGATCCTCAAGCACGCGGGCAACGTGTCCGGCTGCGCGCTGCTGCTGGAGGAGATCGTGCGGCGGGCGGGCGCCCCCGACGGGCTGTGCGCCACGCTGCTGGTCGAGTCGGACGCCGTCGCGGGGCTGATCGCCGACGACCGCGTCGCGGCGGTCACCCTGACGGGTTCGACGACGGTGGGCGCGATCGTGGCCGCGCAGTCCGGCGCGCACCTGAAGAAGCACGTCCTGGAACTCGGCGGTTCCGACCCGCTGATCGTGCTGGCGGACGCCGATCTGGAGGCGGCGTCCACCGCCGCGGTCCGCTCCCGTTTCAACACCGCCGGACAGAGCTGCGTCAACGCCAAGCGCTTCATCGTGGCGGAGGAGGTGGCGGACCGGTTCGTGGAACTGGTGGTGGAAAAGGCCGGGGCGCTGGTCGTCGGGGACCCGCTGCACGAGGCCACCGACATCGGCCCGCTGGCCCGCGCCGACCTGCGCGACACGCTGCACGACCAGGTGGTGCGCACCGTCGGGGCCGGCGGGGAGCTGCGGCTGGGCGGGCAGCCGGTCGCGGGCCCCGGGTACTACTACCCGCCGACGGTCATCGACCGTGTCACGCCGGGCATGGCCTCGTTCACCGAGGAGACGTTCGGCCCGGTGGTGGGCGTGACCCGGGTGAGCGGGGTGGAGGAGGCGGTGGAGCTGGCCAACCGGACCGCCTACGGGCTCGCCGCGGCGCTGTGGACGGCCGACCTCGACCTGGCGCGGCGGATCGTGCCGCTCCTCGACGCCGGAGCGGTCTTCGTCAACGGGCAGGTGGCCTCCGATCCGCGCCTGCCGTTCGGCGGCATCAAGAAGTCGGGATACGGCCGCGAACTGGGCGGCTACGGGATCAAGGAGTTCGTGAACGTGAAGACGGTCTGGTTCGGTCCTGCGGTGGCCTCATGAGCGGCGGGGCGCGGGGCTGGTCGGTGCTGCGGCCGGGTGAACTGCGCGCGCGGGACCGCGGCGCGGGCGCCAGGACGGTGCCGCTGGTGACCAGCGGGCGCGGCGCGACCGCGTTCCTCAACGGGATGACGCTCTTCGAGCCGGGAGCGGCGATCGCGCACCACGTGCACAACGTCGCCGAGTCGGTCGTGGTCGTCGAAGGCTCCGCGGTCGTGGACATCGACGGGGAACGCTTCGCGCTGGGGCTGTTCGACACCACCTTCGTGCCGGCGAACGTGCCGCACCACTTCGAGAACGCCTCGGACGGCGAGCCGATGCGGATCTTCTGGACGTACGCGTCGGTCGACGCCACCCGGACCCTGGTGGAGTCCGGTGAGCACGGGCGGGTCGACGCCGAGGACCCGGACGGCCCGGGTGGCACGCCGCTGGTGCACGAGGTCGCCCGGATCACCGTGCGGGAGGGCGAGGCGGCCCGGTTCGAGGCCGCGGTGGCCGAGGCCGCGCCGCTGTTCCAGCGGGCCAGGGGCGCGCGGACTCTCCGGCTGGAGCGTTCCCACGAGGACCCGCTGGACTACCGGCTGGTGGTCGGCTGGGAGTCGGTCGAGGACCACCTGGTGGGCTTCCGGGACTCCGCGGACTTCCAGGAGTGGCGCCGGCTCATCGCCGACTCGGTGACCGGGCTTCCGGAGGTCTCGCACTTCCGGAACGTCCTGACCGCGTTCTGACCGGGCCGGCCGTGTGTCATCTCCTCCCCGCCACGGCCGGTCCTCCGTCGTGCCGGAGCGGCCGGACCGGATCAGTCCTGGAGGTCGAAGATCGCCTCGTGGCCCAGGCTGCCCCGCACGTGCTCGCTCATGACGTGTTCGGCGGTCAGGGCGTCACCCGCCAGGACGGCCTCGGCGATCGCGGCGTGCTCACGGCGCACCCGCTCCTGGTCCTCGGCGCTGTCCGGCCTGGTCCGCAGCCGCAGTTGCCGGTAGCGGTCCGCCTTGTCCCACAGGCCTTCGAGCAGCGACATCAGCATCGGGTTGTGCGACGCGGTGTAGACGCTGCGGTGGAAGGCGCGGTGGGCGAGGAGCGGTTCGACGCCGGAGGAGGGGCCCAGTGGCCGCAGGTCTTCCAGAGCGGTCTCGACGGCGGCGATGTCGGCGCCGGTGCGCCGGGTGGCCGCGAGCTTGGCGGCCAGCGGGTCAAGGCTCTGGCGGACCTCGAAGAGGCTGCGGGCCTCCTCGGCGGTGAGCCGGGTGACCCGGGCATCGCGGTGCGCGTCGAGCGCGACCAGCCCTTCCGCGTCGAGCCGCCGCAGTGCCTCACGCAGCGGCGTGGTGCTCAGACCGAGCTCCGCGGCGAGTTGCTCCTGGGAGATGGACTGTCCCTGGACGAGCTCACCGGAAAGGATGCGGCGCCGCAGTTCCTCATAGGCGTAGGCGCTCTTGGTGAGGGCTGGGCGGGGGCTGGCGCTCATCGACCTGACGATCCCTTACGGCGGACTTGGCGAGCCCCGCTCTCCGGAGCCGCCGGCCGACCGGGGCAGGTCGTCTACAGGCTACATCCTATGGGTCGACGGGCCACCGCCCGAGCCACACGACCTGTGGGCCACCGAACCATTCGCACGCGGATCCACAAGGAGCAGCCGGAAGATGTCCACGGCCAACGAGCCCGACGCGCAGGGAGCGCACTTCACCGGCGGGACCACGGTGATCGCCTCCCGTCACGACCAGCGGCTGTCCTACACCCTCTACGTGCCGCAGGACCACACGACCGAGGCGGCCCCGCTGCCGCTGATCGTCCTCCAGCACGGCATCGCACGGACCGCCGAACTCCACCGCAACCGGTGGAAGGACTTCGCGATCGCCCACCGCTGCGTCATCCTCGCACCGCTGTTCCCCGCGGGGCTCACCGAACCCAGGAAACTCGACGACTTCACGGTCCTCGCATACGGCGGGATCCGCTTCGACGAGGAACTGCTGCACATCGTCGACGAGGTCGGGGAGCGTTTCAACGCCAGGAGCGACCGGTTCCATCTGCACGGTTTCTCGGCCGGCGGGCAGTTCGCACACCGCTTCTTCTACGCGCACCCCGGCCGGCTCGCGGGGCTGTCGATCAGCGCTCCCGGCAGTGTCACCCCGCTCGGCGGGGATCAGCCCTGGTGGCTGGGGACCGCCGACTTCCAGGAGCGCTTCGGCGTCGCGATCGACCTGCCGGCGCTGCGCCGGGTACCGGTGCAGCTGGTCGTCGGCTCGCGGGACACCGAAGCCTTGGAACCTGTCGGGACGCTGCGCCGCGACTACGAGGAGCACGGCCTCGCCGTCCGCTTCGACCTCGTCCCCGGAGCAGCGCACGAGGAAGGAGAGCTGACCCCGGCGGCACAGGAGTTCATGGCGGACCTGCTGCTGCGGCAGTAGCGCGTTCCGCCCACGCACGAGTTGACCACACAGGAGGGGCCGAGTCGCGCCGCCGCCCCCACCCCCGGCCGCAGGGCCCCAGAAGAACGGGTGACCATGACCCACAACGCGCCTGTCCTCGGCATGCGCCCGATCCGCGACCTTCTGCACCGACTGGCGGACCGGGACATGCGGTTGCACTCCCTGCTCGTCCACCACGCCGGCCGCAAGGTACTCGACCTGTGGCAGTGGCCGCACGACCCGGAGTTGAAGCACCACACGCACTCGGCCACCAAGAGCTTCACCGGCACGGCCGTCGGTTTCGCGGAGGCCGAGGGGCTGCTGAGCCTGGAGGACCCGGTCGCCGGGTTCTTCGACGGCCGGCTGCCCGGCCGGCCGAGCGAGAACTTCCACCGCATGCGGGTGCGCGACCTGCTGACCATGCGGACCGGCCACGGGCGCGGCCTGTCCGGCGCCACCACCCGGCTGCTGCCCACCGGCTGGGTGGAGGAGTTCCTCCACGAGCCGGTCGTCGAACCGCCGGGCCACCAGTTCACCTACAGCAGCACCACCAGCCACGTGCTGTCGGCGATCGTGCAGCGGGTCGCCGGCGAGCCGGTCGACACGTATCTCCGGCCCCGGCTGTTCGAGCCGCTGGGCATCACCGACTACACCTGGGAGCGCGACCCCGAGGGCGTCTCCAGCGGCGGCAACGGCCTGTCGCTGCGCCCGCGCGACCTGCTGGCGTTCGGTGTCCTCTACCTCCAGGACGGGGTGTGGGAAGGCCGCCGGGTACTGCCGGTGGGCTGGCCGGGCAAGGCGTCGGCCCTGCACGTGGAGCGGGCGGTCGGCGGTGAGTGGAACGGCCGGGAGTTCCTGCCGCCCGCCCCCGACGCCGTCGCGGACTCCGGCTACGGCTACCAGTTCTGGACGACGGAGGACCGCGTCTACAGCGCCTCCGGCATCTTCGGCCAGGAGTGCATGGTCTTCCCCGGCCACGACGGCGTCGTGGTGGTCACCGGCGCGATGGGCGGCAACAGCTACCACGACCTGCCCGACATGCTCCGGAACGCCTTCCGGGCGTCCTTCGCCGGCCCGGGCCCCGATCCCGCCGCGGAGGCGGAGGCGGCCGACGAGGTCGAACGGCTGGTGCTGCGGGCCCGCGCCCCCGAGCGCACGGACGCGACGCCCCGGCGCGTCGGCTTCCGCGCGGTCTACGACGTCGCCTCCGGCGAGCAGGGCCTGACGTCGCTGGCGGTCGAGGTGCGGGCCGACTCGGTGCTGGTCGTGGTGGAGGACGAACGCGGCCGGCATCCGATCGAGCACGGCCTGGGGTCCTGGGTCCTACAGCGCACCGGCGTGAGCGTGTGGCGGCTGCACCACTCGTACCAGGACACGGCGGCGCGGGTGCTGGCGTCCGCCGAGTGGGCCGACGGTGACGGCGGCGCGCCGGACGTCCTCCGGTTGACCTGGCATTTCCTGGAGACGCCGTTCATCGACCGGGTCACGCTGCGGTTCGGCGCGGACGCATTGACCATCGAGCACGAGGTCAACGTCAATTCCGGGCCGACCGTCCTGCCGCCCGTCCGGGCGGTGCGCCGCTCGGAGGTGCCGGCCACCGGCTGAGTGCCCTGACATCTCCGGAACACTTTGGACCCCGCGAGCGCCTGCCCGCGGGGTCCAAAGTGTTCCGGTGCCGTGGCGATTCAGGCCCGATCCGCCGCCAGGAAGTGGCGGTAGACGTAGGGCAGGACGCCACCGTGGGTGTAGTGGAGGACTTCCTGCGGGGTGTCGAGCCGCACCGTCACCTCGAAGGTGACGTCGGGGCGGCCGGGCCGGGCCGGGCGGGCGCGGACGGCGAGGGTGGCGGACGGCGAGCGCAGGGCCTGCTCGACGCCGGTCAGGTCGAAGGTCTCCGTGCCGTCGAGCCCGAGCGACCCGGCGGACTCCCCCTCGGCGAACTGGAGCGGCAGGACGCCGAGTTGGACCAGATTGGAGCGGTGGATCCGCTCGAAGGACCGTGCCAGGACGGCCTTGACCCCCAGCAGCGCGGTGGCCTTCGCCGCCCAGTCGCGGGAGGAGCCAGTGCCGTACTCACGGCCGGCGACGACCAGTAGCGGGACACCGGCGGCAGCGTAGGAGCCGGCGGCGGTGTGGACGGGGACGAGGGCGCCGGTGGGGTCGGGTGTCAGGCCGCCGGGGGCGCCGGGCGCGAGGTCGTTGGCCAGCCGAGGGTTGGCGAAGCCGCCGCGCACCATGACCTCGAAGTTGCCCCGGCGTGAGGCGTAGGTGTTGAGCTCGCTCTCGCCCAGGCCGGTGAGGTAGCGGCCCGCGCAACTGTCGGCGGGTACCCGCCCGGCCGGGCTGATGTGGTCGGTGGTGACGGAGTCGCCCAGCAGGAGGAGGGCCCGGGCTCCGGTGATGTCCCCGGGCGAGGCGGGAGTCGCGGCCACCTCGTCGAGGAACGGCGGACGGCGCAGGTAGGTCGAGCCATCCGGCCAGTCGAACAGGTCACCGCTCGCCGCGGGCACGGCGGCCCAGCGGTCGTCCCCGTCGAGGATCCCGGCGTAGGCGTCGGTGAACAGGTCCGGCGTGAGGTGCGCGTCGACCACGCTCTGCACCTCGGCGTCGGTGGGCCACAGGTCGGCGAGCAGCACCGCGCGGCCCTGCGGATCGGTGCCCAGCGGCTCGTTCTCCAGGTCGTGCAGGACGGAGCCGGCGAGCGCGTAGGCGACGACCAGCGGCGGGGAGGCGAGGTAGTTGAGCGAGACGTCGTTGTTCACCCGCCCGTCGAAGTTGCGGTTGCCTGACAGGACGGAGGCGACCAGCACGTCGCGTTCCGCGACGGCCGCCGCGGCGTCGGGCAGGAGTGGTCCCGAGTTGCCGATGCAGGTCATGCAGCCGTAGCCGACGAGGTGGAAGCCGAGTTCGTCGAGCGGCCCGGACAGACCGGAGCGCGCCAGGTAGTCGGTGACGGCCCGGGATCCGGGGGCCAGGCTGGTCTTGACCCACGGCTTCGCGCTCAGCCCGCGTTCCCGGGCGTTGCGGGCCAGCAGGCCGGCGGCGACCATGACGTGCGGGTTGGAGGTGTTGGTGCACGAGGTGATGGCGGCGATGGCCACGGCGCCGTCGGTGACCTGTCCGGCGTCACCGCCCGGCCCGCCCCGGGCGGCCCGGATCCCGTCGATGAACGTGGCGGCGCCGGCCGGGACACCGGCGAGCGGCACCCGGTCCTGCGGGCGGCGCGGCCCGGCCAGCGAGGCGGTGACCTCCGCGAGGTCGATGCGCAGGGTCTCGTCGTAGTGCGGGCGGTGGTCCGGGTCGTGCCACAGGCCCTGTTCCTTGGTGTACCTCTCGACGGTGTCGAGGTGGCCGGCGTCGCGGCCGGTCAGCCGCAGGTAGTCGAGGGTGGCGCGGTCGATGGGGAACAGCGCGGTGGTCGCGCCGTACTCCGGGCACATGTTGGAGATCGTCGCCCGGTGGGCGACCGGCATCCGGGCGACGGCCTCGCCGGTGAACTCCACGAACGCGCCGACGACGCCATGGGCCCGCAGCGTCTCGACGACGGTGAGGACCACGTCGGTCGCCGTGACGCCGGGCTCGGTCCGCCCCACCAGTTCGACGCCCACCACCCGGGGCACGGCCAGGCCCAACGGCAGTCCGAGCAGGGCGGCTTCGGCCTCGACGCCGCCGACGCCCCAGGCCAGGACGCCGAGCGCGCTGACCATCGTGGTGTGGGAGTCGGTGCCGGCGCAGGTGTCGGGGTAGGCCCAGCCGTCACGGCGCTCCACCACGCGGGCGAGGTACTCCAGGTTGATCTGGTGCATGATCCCGGAGCCCGGGGGGACGACGCGCATACCGTCGAGGCGCTCGCCCCACTTGAGGAACCGGAACCGCTCCCCGTTGCGCGCGTACTCGAACTCGATGTTGCGGCGGAGCGCGTCCGGCCGGCCGGAGACCTCGGCGGCGATGGAGTGGTCGACGGTCAGGTCGCTGGGCACCCGTGGGCTGACGCCGCGCGGGTCTCCTCCGGCGGCGGCCACCGCGTCACGCAGCGCGGCCAGATCGGTCAGCACCGGGACCCCGTTGGTGTCGTGCAGGAAGACCCGGGACGGTGAGAAGGCGACCGCGCCCTCCGCGCCGTCGCGGCGGCCCCGGACGAGCGCGGAGATGTGGTCCGCCGTCACGGTGGCGCCGTCCTCGTGGCGCAGCAGGTTCTCCAGGAGGATCTTGCGGCTCAGCGGCAGCCGGTCGGCGCCGGGGACCGCGTCGAGCCGGTGGATCTGGAAGCGCTCGCCCGCCAGGTCCAGCCGACCCAGGCTCCCGAAGCTGTTCGGCGATGGTGTGTGCGACGTGCTCAAGGCGGGCGACCCTTCCCCAATAGCTTATAGGCTACACAAGCTACCTCGGCGGAAGGCTTTCCAGCCAGCCCGGACGCCCGGCCGCCGCGGCCTGGTCGGCCACGGCGGCGGCCCGGGGCGGGCGGAACGGGAAGCTCAGAACCCCAACTGCTGGCGCAACGTGGTCAGGGTGTGGGACGACTCGACCGTCCGCTCGATGTCCGAGGACGCCACGCCCTGGGTCAGCGCGTCGGTCAGCACCATGGTGCTGACGGGCTCGCCGGTCAGTCCGGTCGGGGTGTTGGGGGCGCGCAGGACGACGGAGACCGAGCCGGTGAGCTGCTCCTCCAGTTCGTCGGTGATCAGGATGCTCTCCGCGCCGACCGTCCGCACCCGGTCGAGCAGCACGTCTATGTCGGTCATCATCCGGCCGGGGGCGATGACGACGACCACGTCGCCCTGCCCTATGCCGAGCAGATCGTCGGCGAGATGGAATCCGGAGGTGCGGATGGTCCGGGCGCGACGGCCCATCCGCCGCAGCTTCATGGTCATGTGCTCGGCGACCACGAACGAGGAGCCGAAGCCGAAGACCGTGACCTCGCGCGCGCCCAGCAGGAGGTCGACGGCGCGGTGGTACCGCTCCAGGCAGAAGGTCGACTTCAGCAGTTCGATGCGGTCGGCCGCCTCGGCGACCACCTTGTCCCACACGCTCCGCAGGTCCCCGCCGGTCGACTCGACGCGACGCCTGGCCCGCACGTCGGGGGCCGTTCCGTCCGTGAAGGGCTTGGCGACCTCGGACTTGAGCTCGGCGAGTCCGGAGTACCCCAGGCTCTGCAACGCCCGCACGACGGTGGCGTTGCTGGTGCGTGTCTCGGCGCCGAGTTCCATGGCGGACATGTAGAGGAGCCGCTCTGGAGTGATCTCCGCGAGGATCCGGCACACCCCCTGAGCACCAGGTGACAGGGCGTTCCAGTGCTCCCGGATGCGGGCTCGCAGCTCCGTGATGCCAAGATTTCTCGTCAAACCTGTTACATCGGCGGCGAGCTGTGTATCATCCGTTTCCATCATGTACGAGATCATACAAGATCTCATCATCTCTGCAATGAATCTGACACACAGAGTTGGGAGTCTTCATGCCTAGCCCCAGGGTCATCGAGGTGTCGAGTTCCTCGGCACTCGAACGCGGCCGCCAGTACGGCAGCGCCGCGGCCGACCTGATCGCCGACGCCATCGCGTACTACCGCGAGGCGTTCGCGTACCAGGCCGGGCTGAGCTGGGAGCAGGCGCTGGAGCACACCGGCCCCTGGCAGCAGCTCATCGCACGCGACTTCCCCGAGACGTTCGAGGAGATGGAGGGAGTCGCCCAGGGCGCCGGTGTCAGGACCTCCGAGATCGTCGCGCTCAACTGCCGCGGCGAGATCATCTACGACAACTGGTTCGCCAACGCCGACCACACCCCCTCGGCGCGCGAGGACACCGACGGCTGCACCTCCTTCTCACTGGCCGCCCCCGCCACCGGCGACGGCCACGTCTACGCCGGGCAGAACTGGGACTGGCGTCACGCGATCCGTGACACCGTCGTCGTCCTGCGGGTGGTCCAGCCGCCGAAGCCGACCCTCGTCATGCAGGTCGAGGCCGGGCAGATCGGCCGGCACGGCGCCAACTCCGCGGGGCTGGCACTCAACGCCAACGGCCTCGGCGGCCGGTTCGACGCGGCGGTCGGCATGCCCCAGACCGTCATCCGCCGTGCGGTCCTCGACGCGCCCACGGTCTCCGACGCCCTCAAGGTCCTGACCCACACCCGGGCCCACATCGCCAGCAACGCGCTGATCACCCACCGCTCCGGCTTCTCGATCGACATCGAGACCACCCCCGAGGGCCACGGGTGGGAGTACGCCGTCGACGGCGCGCTGGTGCACGGAAACCACTACCAGGCGTTCACCCCCCAGCATGCGGAGGTCAACCGCCGCCTGCTGTCGCCGGACTCCCTCCTGCGCGTGCCCCAGGCCCGCAAGGGGCTGCGCGAAGCCGCGCACGCGGAGAAGTCGGTGGACGTCCGCACCACCATCCACACCGCGATGTCGGACCACCTGGGGCACCCGGACTCGCTGTGCGCCCATCCCGACGACCGCGTGCCGGAGATCGACCGGTGGTCGACCACCCTGTCCAGCTGCGTCGACCTCACCACGGGCGACTACTTCATCGCGCCCGGCCCGCCTTGCGAGAACGCGTACGAGCTCGTCGCGTTCAACCTCTACCACTGAACGAGGAGCACCATGTCCGCACCATCCATTCGACGGTGGGGCGCCGGAGGCATCGCCCTGTGTGCGATCGCCGCGCTCACCGCGGCGTGCGGCGGTTCGTCCGCCCAGTCCAAGAACGCCGCGGAAGCCCGCAAGAACGTCCAGCAGGGCGACATCACCCCCGCCGCCGCGGGCCGGCTCGCCAAGGCCACCTGGATGATGCCGAAGGAGCCGGTCAACCTCGACCTGACCAGCGACCGCTCGGACGACCAGTCCGACCTGATCATGTCCAACGTCTGCGAGCGGCTGAACAAGCTGAACCCCGACCTGACGGTGGGTCCCGGCCTCGCCTCGAAGTACACCTGGACGACGCCCAAGACCCTGGTGTTCTCGCTGCGCCACAACGTGACCTTCCACGACGGCTCGCCGATGACGGCGGACGACGTGCTGTGGAGCATGAAGCGCAACGCCACCGAGGGCAACTCCGAGTCGGACGAGTTCGTGAACGTCACGTCCGTCGAGAAGACCGGGCCGTACGAGATCACCTTCCACCTCACCCAGCCCGACGCGGTCTTCGTCGAGGCGCTCGCCGGTGACGCCGGAGTGGTCCAGGAGCGCAAGGCCGTCGAGGCGCAGGGCAAGGCGTTCGGCACCCCGTCGGGCAAGGACGCCTGTTCCGGTCCCTTCGCGCTCAAGGAGTGGCGGCCGGGCCAGCAGATCGTGCTGACCGCGGCGGCGCACTACTGGGACACCGCCAAGGCCGCCAAGACCGGCGAGCTCACCTTCAAGTGGGCCGACGACGACGCGGTCGTCAACTCGCTGCTGACCGGCTCCGCCCAGGGCGCCTACCTGGAGACCATCTCCTCGGCCGCCCGGCTGGCCGCCAAGGGCGCCCCCACGACGGTCAGCCAGGGCCCGGACACCCGCGTGTGGAGCATGATGGCCACCGAACGCGGCGGTCTGACCGACGTCCGCCTGCGCAAGGCGCTGTCCCTCGCCCTGGACCGCGACGGCGTCGACCGCGCCGCGCTCGCCGGGTTCGGGCAGCCGTGGAAGGAGCCGGTGGGCTCCGGCGCCTGGGGCTACCAGAAGTCCACCTTCCAGGCCGCCGACGACAAGCTCGTCGGTTCCCCCGCGAAGCCCACGGCCGCCGACATCAACGCCGCCAAGAAGCTGGTGTCGCAGGTCAGCGACCCGCAGCCGCTCGTGGTGGCCAGCGACGGCACCCCGGTCCGCAACGCCCTCGCCAACGCCGCCGTGTCCGCCGCCCAGCAGATCGGGCTCAAGGCGAGCATCATCGTCTTCCCGACCACGCAGTACGGCGACTTCTACGACGACCCCGCGTTCCGCAAGCGGGCCGACCTGTGGTCGGACGACTACTTCATCTCCAAGAACGACCCGGTGGGCTTCTACAAGAACGGCGCCTCGACCTCCGAGGTGCAGTGGCTCCTGAAAGACCCGGCCTACGACAAGCTCGTCAAGCAGGCCCGTGCCGCCATCGACCCGGCGCAGCGCGCCCAGCTGGCGATCCGGTTGGCACAGCGGTGGGCCGACGCGAAGCCGTGGATCAGCGCGGTGCTCAGCCCCACCACCGTCGTGCTGTCCTCGAAGGTGACCGGTGTCCCCTCCTCGGGCGCCTACCGCTACTACCCGTGGGCGGCCGACCTGGGAGCGAAGGCCGGCAAGTGATCGTCATGTTCCGGCGCCTCGGCGCCATGCTGCTCACCCTCGTGGTCAGCTCGTTCGTGATCTTCGGGGGCATGTACGCCGCCCCCGGGGATCCGATCAACTTCCTGATCAGCAACCCCGAGGACCGGACACCGACCCGGGTCGCCCAGGTACGCGCGCAGTACCACCTGAACGACTCGTTCTTCCACCAGTACCTGGAGTGGCTGCGCAACCTGCTCCACGGCGACCTGGGCACATCGTTCTTCTACCAGCAGCCGGTGGCCAACGTGCTGGGGTCGAAGTTGCAGGTCACCATCACCCTGGTGGTGCTGGCAGCCATCCTGTTCGTGGTGATCGGGGTGCTGCTGGGCATCCTGTCGGCGCTACGGCGCAACAGCGCCGCCGACTCCTTCATCACCGGCGCGACCACGCTGGCCACCTCGATCCCGCACTTCGTCTCGGCGCTGCTGCTGGTGTCGATCTTCGCGGTCCAGCTGCGGTGGTTCGACGTGTCCGGCAGCGGCAGCGGGTTCGGCGACCGGCTCTACCACCTCGTCCTGCCCGCCACGTCCCTCGCGCTGGGAGCACTGGCCGTGGTCTGCCGGGTCACCCGGCAGACCATGGTCGAGCAGCAGAGCCTGGAGCACGTCGAAGTGGCCCGCAGCTTCGGCCTGCCGACCCGGGCGATCATCCGCCGGCACGTCCTGCGCAACTCGCTGGGCCCGGTCCTCACGATGTGCGGGCTGATCTTCGCGAGCATGCTCGCCGGCACCATCGTGATCGAGTCGGTCTTCGGGCTCAACGGGGTGGGCAGCCTGCTGCTCAACTCGATCAACGCCCACGACTTCCCCGTCGTGCAGGCGATCCTGCTCTACATGGTCATCGCCTACATGGCGGTCACCACCCTGATCGACCTGCTCTACCCCCTGATCGACCCCCGCACCCTGGCACGAGGTGAATCAGCATGACTCTCGACGCCGTCGCCTCCCCCGTCGTGACCACACCCCCGCGCAAACGCCGGGAGTGGCTGTTCCGCCTGTGCCTCGCGATCCTCGTGCTCACGGTGGCGGCCGCGATCCTCGCGCCCCTGGTGTCGCCCTACGACCCCTCGGCCACGCAGTTCGAATCCACCTGGCTGCCGCCGGACCCCTCGCACTGGCTGGGGACCGACCAACTGGGCAGGGACCTGCTCTCCCGGATCATCTCCGGAGCCCGGCCCACCCTGCTGGGCTCGATCACCCTGCTGGCGCTGGCCACCACGCTGGGCGTCTCGATCGGCATCACCGCTGCCTGGCGCCGCGGCTGGGTGGACTCCCTGCTCACCCGGGTGACGGACGTGATGTTCGCCTTCCCGCACCTGCTGTTCGTGATCATGATCATCGCCGTGTTCGACAGCGGCGAGACCACGGCGGTCATCGGCATGGCGCTGGCCTTCTCCCCGAACATCGCCAAGTTCACCCGGGCCGTCGCGCTGGAGGAGGTGTCACGGCCGTACATCGACTCCTACCGGTTGCAGGGCGTCGGAGGGTTCACCCTGTGCCGGCGCTACCTCCTGCCCAACATGCTGCCGACCCTCCTCGGCTACCTCGTCGTGCTGTTCGGCGAGGGGCTGCTGGGCCTGGCCTCCCTCAACTTCCTCGGCTTCGGCGCGCAACCGCCGAGCTCGGACTGGGGCCTGATGGTGCAGGAGAGCCGCAGCGGGGTGATCCAGGGCGTGCTCGGCCCGGCGATCGTGCCGGCGGTGGCCATCGCGGTCGTCGTGGTGGCCACCAACGTGGTCGGCGTCCGGTTGTCCGACAAGCTCGCCGTCAGGAAGTAGGAGACATGCTGCTGAACATCCGCGACCTGAGCCTGACCGTCGAGACACCACAGGGTGCCAAGCAGATCCTGCGGAACGTCCACCTCGACGTCGCCGCCGGTGAGACGGTCGGCCTGGTGGGCGAGTCGGGCTCCGGCAAGTCGACGACGGCACGCTCCGCACTGCGGCTGATACCGGACGGTGCCAAGACCTCCGGCACCGTCACGGTCTGCGGCATCGACGTCGAGGAGGGCGACCCCGCCGGTATCCGCGAGATCCGCAGGAACCGCGCGTCGATGATCTTCCAGGACCCGCGCTCCTCGCTCAACCCGGTCCGCCGGATCGGTGACTCGGCGACCGAACGCCTGGTGCACGTGCACGGCGTCGCCAAGAGCGAGGCCCGTTCCCGGATCGTCGCGCTGTTCGAGGAAGTCGGCCTGGACGAGCCGGAGAAGCTGCTGCGCAAGTACCCGCACCAGCTGTCCGGCGGCATGCTGCAACGCGTGATGATCGCCGCCGCGATCAGCACCAACCCTGAGTTGCTGCTGGCCGACGAGGCGACGAGCGCGCTGGACGTGACGACCCAGGCCGAGGTGCTGGCCGTGCTGCGCCGGCTGCGGCGGGAGCGGGAGATGGGCGTCCTGTTCATCACCCACGACCTGCTGCTCGCCGCCGCCTACTGCGACCGCGTGTACGTGATGAAGGACGGCACCGTCGTCGACGAACAGCCCGCCTCCTCGGTCTTCGTCAACCCGGCCAACCCCTACACCAAGGCACTCGCCGACGCCACGCCGCGGCTGCCCGCCGAGGACACCGGGCGGCACGGAGCGCCCAGCACGCAGACAGGAGCGATCCCATGACCGACGCACTCGTGGTGTCCGGCCTCACCAAGACGTATCCCGCCGCCCGCCGCGGCACCCCGGTCGCCGCGGCCAAGGACATCAGCTTCGTCCTCCCGGCCGGCGGCTCGCTCGGCCTGGTCGGCGAGTCCGGCTCGGGCAAGTCCACCGTCGCGCGGATGATCGTCGGTCTCACCAGGCCCGACTTCGGCACGGTGGCGATCTCCGGGCGGGACAGGCAGTGGACCGTGCGGGGCGGGAAGGCCAGGCTGGCGCGGGCCCGCGAAGCACAGATGGTCTTCCAGGACCCCTACGGATCACTCGACCGGCGCCTGACCACCCACCGGGCGCTCCACGACGTGCTGCGCCGCCACCAGCCGCAGCTGTCACCGCAGGAGACCGACGCCCGCATCGACTCGCTCCTGGACCGGGTCGGGCTCGACGGCGCCCTGGCGCAGTCACGTCCGCACCAGATGAGCGGCGGCCAGCGCCAGCGCGTCGCCATCGCCAAGGCACTCGCCGTCGACCCGGCCGTCCTCGTCCTGGACGAGGCCGTCTCCGCACTCGACGTCTCGGTCCAGGCCCAGATCCTGGCCCTGCTCAACGAGATCCGCCGGGACAGCGGGGTGAGCCTGGTCTTCGTCAGCCACGACCTCGCGGTGGTGGCCGAGGTGACCGACCGGATCCTGGTGATGTACCGGGGCGAGGCCGTCGAGCAGGGCGTGACCGGCGAGGTACTGCGCCGGCCGGCGCACCCCTACACCGAGATGCTGCGCTCGTCCGCCCCCGGACCCGACTGGCAGCCCGAGCGCGTGGCCGAACTGCGCGCGGCCTTCGCCGAGTCCCGCTGAACCTCCCCCGCCGCACGTGCCGAGGAACGGAGCCCTGTCCGTGACCGACCACATACCCCTTCATCCCCCGCCCGTCCTTCCCCCGACGGGCCGGCTGCCGGTCTTCGCCTCCCGGTACGACCGGCGGCTCGGCTACTGCCTGTACGTCCCCGACCGGCTGGGCCCCGGGCCCGCGCCGCTGGTCGTCATCCAGCACGGCTCGGAGCGCAGCGCGGTGATCTACCGCGACCGCATGGCGGAGTTCGCCGAGGAGCACGGCGCCGTCATCCTGGCGCCGCTCTTCCCCGCGGGGATAGGCGACCCGCTGGACCTGCACAACTACAAGTTCATCGACTACCAGGGGATCCGGTTCGACCACGCGCTGCTGGCGATGGTCGACGAGGTCGCCGCGGACTACCCGATCGACACGGAGAAGTTCTACCTGCACGGGTTCTCCGGGGGCGGCCAGTTCACCCACCGCTTCTTCTACCTGCACGCCGACCGGCTCGCCGGCGTCTCCATCGGGGCGCCGGGGCGCATCACGCAGCTCGACGACGACCTGCCGTGGTGGATCGGCACCGGGGACCTGGAGCAGCGGTTCGGCAAGCGCTCCGACCCGGAGGCGATGCGACGGGTCCCGGTGCTGATGATCGTCGGCGACGACGACATCGAGACCTGGGAGATCAACAACCCCGGCGACCCCAACTGGATGGACGGCGTCGAGAAGACCGGCGACACCCGCATAGAGCGGCTGCGCACCCTGGAGCGGAACTTCCTGGCCCACGGCATCGACGTGCGCTTCGAGACCGTTCCCGGTGTCGCCCACCGCGCCTCGCCCATGCTCCCCACCGTGCGGGAGTTCTTCGGCGACCTCATCGAATCCGCACGTGCCGGCGGGAGAACCACATGAGCACCATCCACTACCTGGCCACCAACGTCAGCGTCGACATCGTCCCGCCGTTCTGGCGCCTGGCGACGAAGTTCGGCTACTTCCTGGGCCTCGCGGCCGTGACGGGCTCCACCACGGTGCACGCCCTGGTGCTCCGTCCGGCCCTGCGCGACCCGTCCGTCGACCCCGCCGACCGCGAGGTCCTGGCCCGCCGCTCCGCGCGGATCATGGCCTGGGCCGGCGTGGTGCTGCTGGCGGCGCTCTACCCCCAGCTCGCCGGCAAGGCCACCCGGGCCAGCAAGACCCTGACCTTCGGCCAGGGGCTGCATCCCTCGCAGATCTGGGCGTACGTCACCGACCCCGGTCCGGGCGGCGTGTGGGTCTCGCCCGCGACGCTGATCCTGATCACCTACATCCTGTTCACGGCCGTCGCGCTGCTGCTCGTCCTGCTCTTCGTGCCCGCGCTGCGCGACCGGGTCACCGGTGTCGCGGTCGTCGCGTCCCCGTTGATCATCGTCAGCCAGCTGATCACGGCGATCCCCGGGAACACCGAGGGATGGAGCGCCGACTACTGGGCGATGACGGCCGCCGGTTACCTGCATCCGATAGCCGGGCCGACCTGGCTCGGCGGCCTGGCCACGCTGGCGTTCCTCGCCGGGGCCCGGAACCGGCTGACCGCCGGAAGCGGGCTGGTGTGGGCCGGGATGTGGCGCCGTTTCAGCATCCTCGCCGAGGTGTGCGTCGGCACCGTCCTGGTCACCGGTCTGTGGCTGGGCTGGAAGGAGGTCGGCGGCTTCGACCAGTTGTGGGGGACGTGGTTCGGCCGCACGCTGATCCTGAAGGTCACGCTGGTGCTGACCCTGATCTGCCTCGGCGCGTTCAACGAACTGGTGCTGTTCCCGCGGATGGCCAGGCACCGCGTCGCCGGGGACACCCGGTCGGTCTTCAAGGTGGCGGTCGAGCATCTGCCGCGTGTCGTGGCGATCGAGGCGCTGATCGGCCTCGCCGTGCTCGTCGTCGTGCCGTTCCTCAACGGCTCGGCCCGCGAGCAGTCCGGTGGGACCGCCGAACCCCCGGCCACGGCCGGCATCTTCACCGCCGTGCTGATCCTGCTGGCGACCGTCGTCGTCGCGTTCTTCGTGAGCCTGCGCATCCACGAGCACATCGACAACCCGAAGACGGCCGCCACCCAGTCCGCCTGAGCGGACGGACGCCGGCGTGGAAACGAAATGCGAGGCCCGATGAACGAGTGGGAAGACCCGCGGGTGAACGAGCCCTGGAGCTCGGAGACGGTCATGGCGACGCTCGCCGACCGCTTCGGCCTGCGGGCGCGCGCGGTGTCGCGTCTTGGCGGCGAGTTGTACCAGAACCGCGCCGTGGACCTCGACGACGGCCGGCGGGTGGTCGTCAAGATCTCACCACCTGACCCCGATCCGGCGCACATCCGGTGGGAGCAGGACCTCATGCGCCGCGCCGGTGCCGACGGGGCACTCGGGGCCGTACGGGTACCGGAAGTGCTCCCGGCGCTCGACGGGAGCGGGGTCGTCGAGGTCGAGCACGCGGGTGTGAAGCGGGCGGTGTGGGTGCAGTCGTGGCTCGACGGCCGCACCCTCGCCGACCTCAGCGGCCGTTCCGGGTCGCTGCTGGAGGAACTCGGCGCCACCGCCGCCCGGTTGGCCCGCGTCCTGGCCGACGCGCCCGCGCCGCCGGCCGGCCGCGGCCACCATTGGGACGTCCTGGCCGCCTCCGAGTCGGTGGCGTGCGAGATCGACGCGGTCCGCGAACC
This sequence comes from uncultured Actinomycetota bacterium, assembly GCA_963737305.1. Taxonomy (GTDB): domain Bacteria; phylum Actinomycetota; class Actinomycetes; order Streptomycetales; family Streptomycetaceae; genus Streptantibioticus_C. The sequence goes on from CAVTRX010000001.1 coordinate 1,328,460, forward strand.
GGAACGCCGCGACGATGTCGCGCGGATCCTGCGCCGGTACGAGGAGGCGCTGGGCCGGCATGGCGCGGGGCTGCCCCGGGGCGTCGTCCACCAGGACCTCAACGACTTCAACGTCCTGGTGAAGGCGGGGGCGGACGGCCGGCACGCGGTGCACGGGGTGCTCGACTTCGCCGACGCCCTGCACACCGCGCGGGTCAGCGAACTGGTCGTCGCCGTCGCCTACGGCATGCTGCGCACCCCCGACCCGCTGAGCGCGGCCGCCGCGGTGGTGCGCGGGTACGCCGAGCACGCCACGCTCACCGACGGCGAACTCGCGGTCCTCTTCCCGCTGGCCGCCGCGCGGCTGTGCGTCAACGCCGTGAGCTGGACCGGGCGGATCGCCCGGGACGGCGGTGACTACGGCCGCGAGCGGATGAAGCACACCTGGCCGACCGTCGCCCTGCTGGCCCGGACGCCCCCGGAACTGGCCGAGGCGCTGCTGCGTGCGGCGGCCGGGGTCACTCCGCGGGCCGTCGCGTCCGTCTCCGGCCCGCGGTGCGCCGTGCCGGACCTGCGCCTCACGCCGTTCGGCGCCGGGGCGTTGGCCGGTGAACCGCAGGCCGCTCCTGGTGCCGCCGGGTCCGTCGGCCACCACCTCGACCCCGGCACGGTCGCCCCGGTGCGCCGGACGACCGGGACCGGGGAGGCGGCCACCCTCCGGCTCGGCGTGGAGATCACGGCAGCCGAGGAGTTCCGCGTCGTCGCCCCGCTCGCCGGCGTCGTGGAGGAGAACGGCCCGGTCGCCTGCTTCGACGGCGAGCCGGCGCAGCCGGTGCTGGTGCTGCGGCACGACGTCGACGACTCGCCCGCCCTGTGGTCCCGCTGGGCCGGCCTGCGCTCACCGCTGGGCGCCGGGGACGCCGTCGCCCCGGGCGATCCGCTCGGCGACGCGACGGCCGGCGGGGAGGGGACGCGGCCGGCGGTGCGGGTCGCGTTGTTCCCCTCGTCGGAGGCCGCGACGCTGGCCGTGCGGGCCGTCGTTCCGGCGTCGCAGGCACCGGCCTGGGCCGCTCTGTCCCCCGATCCGCTGCCGTTCCTCGGCCTGCCGGACCTGGTGCCGGAAGCGGGGTCGCGGGGATGGACGGCGCCGCGGGTGCTGCGCACCCGTGAGACCCACTTCGCCAAGTCGCAGCGGTCCTACTACCACCGCCCGATGAACCTCGTCTCCGGCCGGGGCTCCTGGCTGTACGACGAGTTCGGCCGCGGCTACCTCGACGCCATCAACAACGTCACCCACGTCGGCCACTCCAACCCGCGGGTGGTGCGGGCCGCGGCGGCGCAGCTGGGCCGGCTCAACACCAACAGCCGGTTCCTCTACCCGGGGATCGCCCAGTACGCCGAGCGGCTGACGTCGCTGCTGCCGGACGGGCTGGAGGTGGCCTTCCTGGTGTGCAGCGGCAGCGAGGCCAACGACCTCGCCGTGCGCATGGCACGGCAGGTGACCGGCCGCTCCGACGTGCTGGTGGTCGACGGCGCGTACCACGGGAACACCACGGTGGTCACCGGTCTGAGCCCCAACCGGTACAAGGGCCCCGGCGGCAAGGGTCCTGACCCGACGACCCACGAGGTCGAGCAGCCCAACCTGTACCGCGGCCGCCACGAGTACGGCGACCCGCGGGCCGCCGAGGGATACGCGGCGGACGTCACCCGGCAGGTCGCCCGGCTGGTGGCCGAGGGCAGGCCGCCGGCCGCCTTCCTCGCCGAGTCCGTGATGGGCACCGCGGGCAGCCTGTTCTACCCCGACGGCTATCTGCGGCGGGCCTACGAGTCCGTGCGGGCCGTCGGCGGGCTGTGCGTCGCCGACGAGGTCCAGGTCGGCTTCGGCCGGCTGGGCGACGTCTTCTGGGGGTTCGAGACCCAGGGGGTGCGGCCCGACATCGTGACGATGGGCAAGCCGATCGGCAACGGGCACCCGATGGCCGCGGTCGTGACGACCCGGGAGATCGCCGACGCCTTCGACACGGGCATGAAGTACTTCAACACCTTCGGCGGCAACCCCGTCTCGTGCGCCATCGGCACGGCGGTCCTCGACGAGATCGCCGAGGAGGGCCTCCAGGCGCGCGCCGCGGAGACCGGCGCGCACTTCAAGAGCGTCCTGCGAGCTCTGGGCGACCGGCACGAACTGATCGGCGACGTGCGGGGACGCGGCATGTACCTGGGCGTCGAACTGGTCCGCGACCGGGCGACAAAAGAGCCGGCGGGCCCGGAGGCGCTGTGGCTCAGCGAGCTGATGAAGGACGAGGGCGTCATCGTCTACCCGACGGGCGCGTCCGGCAACATCCTCAAGATCAAGCCGCCGCTCACCTTCACCCCCGCGGACGCCGACCTGTTCGCGACCGTTCTCGACGAGGTCCTCACCCGTGACTGGTGACAGCGGCGGTCGCGGTGGGCACATCGCAGACGACGGGAAGGGTGACCGGTGACGGTGGACGCGTTCGACCTCACGGGCCAGGTGGCGGTGGTGACCGGTGTCGGCGGATCGCGCGGCATCGGCTTCGCGACGGCCAGGACACTGGCGGCGATGGGCGCCCGCCTGCTCGTCACGTCCGGCAGCGACCGGGTGCACGACCGCGCCGCCGAGCTCCCGCCCGGCACGGTCGCCGTCGCGGGCGACCTGACCGACCCGCGGACGGCGCCGGGGCTCGTCGACGCGGCGCTGGCCCGGTTCGGCCGGCTGGACATCGCGGTCAACTGCGCGGGGATGACGTCGGTGTCCCAGCCGGACACCGGGGCCGGCCGGGTCGAGGAACTGTCGTTCGCGACCTGGCGCGCCGGCCTGGCCCGCAACCTGGACTCGGCCTTCCTGTTCGCCGCCGCGGTCCTGCCGGTCCTGGAGTCCCGGCGCTCGGGGCGGCTGGTCATGGTGGCGAGCCTGACCGGGCCCACGATGGGCATGCGCGGCGAGGTCGCCTACGGAGCGGCGAAGGCCGGTGTCGTCGGCCTGGTCCGCGGGCTCGCCCTGGACGCCGCCTTGTCGGGCGTCACGGTCAACGCCGTCGCGCCTGGCTGGATCGCCACCGGTTCGCAGACGGAACACGAGCACGCCCAGGGCCTGCGGACCCCGGTCGGCCGCAGCGGCACCGCCGAAGAGGTGGCCGGCCTGATCGGCTACCTGTGCACCCCCTCGTCCGGGTATGTCACAGGCCAGTGCCTCATCGTCGACGGCGGCAACTCGATCGCCGAAGAACGGGCTTAGGCCGTGTCTCATGGATCAGGCCCGGGTCACGCCATCCACCCACCATCCAAAGGAACCAGTTCGATGTCGCGCAGCTTCAACTTTTTCGAGACCGGGGCCCTGCCGGTGCCGAAGATCTCGGCGGCCCGTGCGGAGTCCTTCGCACGGGAGTGCTACGGCATCGAGGGGACAGCGACGGAACTCGGCAGCCAGCAGGACGCCAACTTCCTGATCGACACCCCCACCGGCAAGTACGTGCTCAAGGTGTCCAACCCGGCGTTCGGCGCCGCCGACCTCGACGCGCAGGACCGTGCCGCCGCGCACCTCGCCCGCCACGAGCCGGACGTCGAGGTGCCGGTGCCGCTGGCGGGACCCGACGGCGAGACCGTGCGGGCGGTGTCGCTGGAGGGGGTGTCCACCGCGGTGCGGCTGGTGCGCTTCGTCGAGGGCGAGGTCCTCAGCGCGAGCGGCTACCTCTCCCCCGCCGTCGTCGCCGCACTCGGCGATCTCGCGGGGCGGGCCTCCCGGGCGCTGGCGGACTTCGACGGCGACGTCCCGCCGCGCGCGCTCCAGTGGGACCTGCGCCACGCCGTGGAGGTGGTGGCACGGCTGGCGGAGTTCGTCGACGTGCCCGGCGGCGCCGAGGCCGCCCGGGCGGCGGCCGAGGAGGCCGACGCGGCGCTCGCCCCGTACCGCGACGGCCTGCCGACCCAGGTCGTCCACGGTGACCTGACCGACGACAACGTGATCGCCAGGAAGGACGGCGACGGCCGGTCCTCCCCGGTGGGCGTCATCGACTTCGGCGACCTGACCGAGACCTGGGCGGTCTCCGAACTGGCCGTGACCTGCGCTTCGTTGCTGTGGTACGGCGAGGGCGACCTGACCGGCGTCCTCCCCGCGATCAGGGCCTTCGACCGCCTGCGTCCGCTCTCCGACGACGAGACGAGCGCGCTGTGGCCGCTCATCGTGCTGCGGGCGACGGCGTTGATGGTCAGCGGCCGGCACCAGGCGAGCATCGACCGGGAGAACACCTACGCCGCCGAGAACCTCGACCGGGAGTGGCGGATCTTCCAGCGGGCGGTCTCGGTGCCCATGGCCGTCATGACGGAACTGGTCCGCTCCTCGCTCGGCCGCGGCACCCCCCGGCCCGACGTGCACGGCCTGCCGCTGCTCTCCGGCGGGGACGCGGGCCTGCCGGCGGTGGAGCTCGACCTGACGGCGACCAGTGCCGCCCTGCACGACGGACGGTTCCTGGAGGAGGGAGTGGCCACGCGGCTGGCCGCCGAAGCCCTCGCCAGCGACGCGTCCGCCGTCGCCGTCATCCCCTATGTGCGACCGCGCCTGACCAGGACGGACCTCAACTCCGCCGAGCCACCCGCGACGGTCGGGCTCGGCGTCGAGCTCTTCGCCCGGCAGCCGCTGCCCCTCGGCGCGCCGTGGGCCGGCACCGTCGAACAGCACGACGACGCCCTGGCGTTGCGGGGCACGGACGGCTGGACGCTCTGGCTGAGCGGGCACGTCCCGGACGTCGCGGACGGCGCGGTGGTCGCCGCCGGGGACCCGCTCGGCCGGCTCCCCGGCGAGGACGGCCCGACGGGTCTGCGGGTCCAGGTCTGCCGGCTGCACGAGCGGCCTCCCTTCTTCGTACCGGCCGCCATGTCCGGTGCCTGGGCCCGGGTCTGCCCCGACCCGACGCCGCTGACCGGTGCGCTGCTGCCCGAGTCGGCGGACCCGGACGGCGCCGACGCGCTGCTGGCCCGGCGCGGCTCGGCGTTCGCGACGGTGCAGGAGCACTACTTCGACGAGCCGCCGCGGATCGAGCGGGGCTGGCGGCACCACCTGTTCGACGTGGACGGGCGGGCGTACCTGGACATGCTCAACAACGTCGCGATCCTGGGCCACGGGCATCCGCGGCTGGCCGACGCGATCGAGCGGCAGTGGCGTCTGCTCAACACCAACTCGCGCTTCCACTACGGGTCCGTCGTGGAGTTCTCCGAACGTCTCGCCGCGCTGCTCCCGGAACCGCTGGACACCGTCTTCCTGGTCAACAGCGGCACCGAGGCGGTCGACCTGGCGCTGCGGCTCGCCTGGGCCAACACCGGCCGGCGCGACGTGGTCGCGGTACGGGAGGCCTACCACGGCTGGTCCGACGCCACCGACGCGGTCTCGACCTCGGTGGCCGACAACCCCCACGCCCTGGACAGCAGGCCCGGCTGGGTGCACACGGTCGCGGCCCCCAACCCGTTCCGCGGGCAGTACCGGGGCTCCGAGGCCCACCGGTACGCCACGGACGCGGTCGCCCACATCGAGGAGATGACGCGGTCCGGCCGCCCGCCCGCGGCCTTCCTGTCCGAGTCCTTCTACGGCAACGCCGGCGGCATGGCCCTCCCGGACGGATATCTGGCGGAGGTCTACGCGTCGGTGCGGGCGGCCGGCGGCCTGTGCGTCGCGGACGAGGTGCAGGTCGGCTACGGCAGGCTCGGCCACCACTTCTGGGGCTTCGAGCAGCAGGACGTGGTCCCCGACATCGTCACGGTGGCGAAGGGGATGGGCAACGGGCACCCCCTGGGCGCCGTCATCACCACCCGGGCCATCGCCGACGGCTACCGCAGCCAGGGCTACTTCTTCTCCTCGGCCGGCGGAAGCCCGGTGAGCAGCGTGGTGGGACTCACCGTCCTGGACGTCCTGCGCGACGAGGGGCTCCAGGAGAACGCCCGCGTGGTCGGGGACCACCTGCGCCACCGGCTGCTCGCGCTCGCCGACCGGCACCCGATCATCGGGGCGGTCCACGGGATGGGGCTCTACTGCGGCGTCGAGATGGTGCGCGACCGCACCACCCTCGAACCCGCGGCCGAGGAGACCCTGGCGATCTGCGAGCGGATGCGGGAACTCGGCGTCATCATGCAGCCCACCTCGGACCGCATGTGCGTGCTGAAGATCAAGCCGCCGCTCGGCATCGGGATCGAGGACGCCGACTTCTTCGCCGACATCCTCGACCGGGTCCTGACGGAGGGCTGGTAGGTGACCACCCGTCACCGGCGGCCGGCGCGGGGCGCCGGCGCGGAGGAACCACGATGACGCCGGTGCCCCCGGCGGTCGACGTCCTGCTCCAGGGCTCCGCGATCCGCTCCGACCAGGGCAGCACCGGATTCTGCGGTGTCTACCTGGTGCGCGGCCGGATCCTGTACGACTGCGGCCACGTGGGGCGCAGGCGCGCGCTGGTGGCGGCGCTGGCCGGCCGGGGGCTGACTCCCGCGGACATCGAGGTGGTGGTGGTCTCGCACGGCCACTGGGACCACATCCAGAACGCGGACCTGTTCACCCGGGCCCGGGTGCTGATGCATGCCCGGGAGCTGCGGTACCTGAGCGCGCCGGCCGCGGACGACCCGGTCACCCCGCCGTGGACGGCGGCCGTGCTGGCCGCGGCGGACGTCCGCGAGACGGGTGAGGGCGACGAGATCGGGCCGGACGTCCGGGTGGTCGAACTGCCCGGCCACACGCCCGGCTCGATCGGACTCGCCGTCGGAACTCCGGACGGGACCGCGGTGCTCACCGGTGACGCGGTCGCCACCGCCAAGGCGTTCCGCACGGGCAGGGCGTCCAACGTCTTCCACGACACCGCCCTGGCCGACGCCTCGGTGGCCCGAGTGGCCCGGCTCGCCGACATCGTCTACCCCGGCCACGACCTGCCCTTCCGCTCCGAGGGCCGGACCGTGCGCGGGGCTCACGGGTGACCCGGGGGACGCCGGTGCGAGGATCGCGGTGTGACCGATCCACGCGTCCGTGGGGGTCGTGGCCGCCGACGGCCGGCTATGTGCACCGGCTGATGGTGGCCCACGGCAGTGTCCCGCCCGGGACAAGGCGGCAGCTACTGCGCATCGCGGAGCGCCGGGTGGCCGAGGCGGGCCGCGAGTCGGTCCGGCTGGCCTGCCTGGCCGGCAACGCCCGCCTCAACGCGTACTACCTCGACGCCGGCTACCGGGTCGTCGGCAGGAAGGACGGCAAACCGCAGCCGGACGGTATGCCCAAGTCGTTCACGCTCCTGGAGAAGTCCGTACGCGGCCTGCGGCCCTGAGTCGTACGCCCCGGAGGGTCATTGGTCCTGCTGGTGGGTGGGGGCGAACATGCGCAGCCGGGCCGGGAGCACGACGACCCGGGGGCCGCCGCAGGCGACGGCCGCGCGCAGGTCGGCCTCCAGCCGGTCGGGAGTGGTGGTGACGGCCGGCACCCGGAAGGACTCGGCGAGCGCGGCGAAGTCCGGCCGGGACAGCTCGGTGGCCGTCGCCTCGCCGAAGGCGTCCTCCATGTACTCGCGCAGGATGCCGTACCCCCCGTCGTCGACGATCAGCCAGGTCACCGGCAGATCGTGCTGGCGCAGCGTCGCCAGCTCCGCGATGGAGTACATCGCTCCGCCGTCACCGCTGACAGCGAGCGCCGGGGTGCCGCCGGCCGCCGCGCCGAGCGCCGCGGGGAGCGCGTAGCCGAGTCCGCCCGCGCCCTGTGCGGAGTGGAACCCCGCGTCGCGCGGATCGAAGGCCGACCAGGCCCAGTAGCCCAGGATCGTCATGTCCCAGAAGCTGGGGCGGTCGTCGGGCAGGGCACGGCGCACCGCGGCCAGCACCCGCTGTTCGAGGTCCAGGTCCTGCGCGGCGAGGCGGTCGCGCACCCGGCCGAGCAGTGCGGAGACCGCGGCCGGAGCGGCACCGTCCCGCGGGCGGGCGGCCACCGCATCGGCCAGCCGCCGCAGGGTGACCGCCGCGTCGGCGTGGATGCCGAGCGCGGGATGGTTCGATTCGAGCTTGCCGGGGTCCGCCTCGATCTGCACCAGCCGTCCGCGGGGCGCGAACGTGTGGTAGTTGCTGGACAGTTCGCCCAGTCCTGAGCCGGCCACCAGCAGGACGTCGGCCTCCTCCAGGAACCGTGTCAGGTGCCGGTCCTCCATCCAGGACCGCAGGGAGAGCGGATGCTCCCACGGGAAGCCGCCCTTGCCGCCGAAGGTGCAGGCGACGGGGGCCTGAAGGCGTTCCGCCAGTTCCCGCAGGGCCGCCTGGCCTCCCGACCGGACCACACCGCCGCCGCACAGGATCACCGGCCGCTCGGCCGCGTCCAGCAACCCGGCCGCCTCCGTGATGAGTTCGCCGCGCGGCCGCGGCGGCTCCACGGGCGCGGCCAGGTCCTCGACGACCGGAACGCCCGCCGGACCCAGCAGCACGTCCTGCGGGATCTCCACCCACACAGGACCGCACGGCGCCGTCGCCGCCTCGGACCACGCCCGCGCGATGACGGACGGGATCTGGGAGGCCGTCCGCGCGATGTGCGCGGACTTGACCACCCCCCGGACGACGCCGAGTTGGTCGGGGAGTTCGTGCAGGAAGCCGCGCCGCGCGCCGCCCAGGCCGGCCGACGGGATCTGGCTGCTCAGCACCAGCACCGGCACTGACGCGGCCTTCGCCTCCTGGAGTCCCGCCAGGGCGGTCAGCGCGCCGGGACCGGTGGACAGCAGCAGTGGCGTCACCCTGCCGGTCACCCGGGCGTGCCCGTCCGCGGCGAACGCGGCGTTGTTCTCCACCCGGGAGGAGACGCATCGCAGTCGGCCGCGCCGCAGCGCGTCGAACAGACCCAGCGCGTGCTGTCCGGGGATGCCGAAGACGGTGTCGGCGCCGAGTGCCTCCAGAGCTTCGACGGCGACGTCGCCGCCGCTGCGGGGACGCCCGGTCCCGGGGAGCGGGATGGCCACGTCGATGCCTTTCTGAAGAAGGGGTGTCGCCGGTTCATCGCGAGCGACATGTCAGACCGCCCCCAGGCTAATCACCCTGTGGAGAACGGCAGGCCGGGCCCGGCGTCCACGTGCGAACGCCGGGCCCGGCCTGTGCCGTTCACACGCCGGGGGCGGCTACGCCACGTTGACGGTGAAGTTCTCCTGGTCGGTGGCGCCGACCTGGTCGCTGACCTGCAACGTGAACCGGTAGGTGCCGGGGATGCTCGGCGTGCCGATGATGCCTCCGGCGGTCGTCCCCTGTGAGTTGGGGCCGGTCATCCCGGTGGGAATGACGCCGGCGACGACCTTCCACTGCACCGGGGTCGGGGTGGCGCCGCTGTTGAACGTGGTGTCGCACCCGGTGGTCTCGAAGAAGACCGCCGTCGACGCTCCGACGGCGAGGGTCGTCGGTGCCTCGGGGGTGATCACGCAACTGCCGGTGGGGGGCGCCGGGTTCGTCGGTACCGGTATCACCGACGGGGTGCAGCCCGTCAGGGTCACCGTGGCGGTCGGGGTGGACTCGCTGTCGGAGATGGTGAGCTCGCAGTCCGGAGCGGTGAAACCGTCGGCCTGGATCTCGAACGCCCCGTTCTGGTCCGCCCGGGCGCCGGCGACGCTGGTGGTCGAGGAGGCGGTGACGAACCGGCCGGGAAAACTGTGGCCCTCGACGTGCAGCCGGCCGTCCTTCAGTTCGCCCACGGTGGCGGTGACCGCCCCGGCGGGGGCCGCCAGATACGTCTGGCCGAGCACGCCGAGGGAGAGCACGGCAGCCGCAGCCACCGTCCGTAAGCCTGAGTTGAGTCGCATTCCTGCTCCTGGACAACGAGTAGTGAAGACCGCTGGGAATGGCACCGGCACAGCCGGATGACTTGCTACGTCACTTACGGCGTGCGGTCCCCATTGGTTCAACGACCCGTCAGAAACAGGAAACGCTTCATGCCCCGGCGGCCGGGCGCGGGGCGTGGGCGCGGATGGCGGCTTCGACGGCGCCGGGGTCGTCGGGGGTGATGAACGGCTGGACGTAGCCGCCGAGGTCGAGGACGAGGCCGGTGGCCTTGCCGGCGCGGCCGGGGTCGAGGCTGGCCCAGTAGCGGGGGTGCGAGGTGCCCCAGACGCGGTAGCGGCCGGTGAAGGTGCCGAGCTCGACCCGGCGGACCGAGCGGATCTCGCGGTACGGGATGGTCTTGGTGCCCCAGGGGAAGTAGTAGCCGCGGATCCGGAGCGCGTCCGGGCCGCATTCGATCCACCGGTCACGGTAGCCGTCGCCGTCCATCGGCCGTCCCCCCTGCTCGAACCGTTGCGACGGCCGCGTCCGAACCGGTGGGCCGTCCTCGCCGAGCCCCTACCCGCACCGGACCGGACCACGCCACGCCGGTCCCGAGCGTCGCGTTTGCCCGCGTTTGCCCACTTCCTGCGCGGGCAGGCGGACCGCGGGGACACCGCGAAGGAAGGTGATCTGATCATGGCGACGAAGGCGGACCGCGAAAAGGTGGACGCGCTGCTCGCCTCGCACGGTCGTACCTACGCGAGGGAAGTCGGCGTACGGCTCACGAACACCCCCCAGCCGCTCTACCAGCTCCTGGTGCTCGCCCAGCTGCTCAGCGCGCGGATCAAGGCCTCAGTGGCCGCTGACGCCGCCGGCGCCCTGTTCGACGCCGGGATGCGCACCCCCCGGCACATGGCAGAGGCGACCTGGCAGCAGCGGGTGGACGCTCTCGGGGTCGGCCACTACCGGCGCTACGACGAGCGGACCGCCACCCAGCTCGGCGAGGGCGCCGAGCTGCTGCTGGAGCGGTACGGCGGCGACCTGCGCGAGCTGCGGGAGAAGGCCGGCGAGGACCCGCGGGAGGAGACGAGGCTGCTGCGGGAGGTACCGGGCATCGGGCCGGTCGGGGCGGACATCTTCCTGCGCGAGGCGCAGGGCGTCTGGCCGGAGGCCGCGCCCTACTTCGACGGGAAGGCCGTGCAGGGCGCGGGCCGGCTCGGACTCCCGCAATCGCCGCGCGAACTGGCCCGGCTCGCCGACCCCGGGGACTATCCGGCCTTCGCGGCCGGGCTGGTGCGGTCCGCACTCGACAAGCACGTGGCCGAGGACATCACCGCCCGCACCGCCCACTGACGTCCCCCGCGCCGGTCACTGCTTTCCGGGCAGGAACTCCTGGATCTTGGCCTTGACGCCCTGGCGGATCATGCCGACGCGGTCGGAGTCGCCCTGGAGGACGGCGGAGGCGGCGGCCTCGATCTGGTCGAGGGTGGCGTGCGGCGGGATGGGCGGCACGGCCGGGTCGGTGACGAAGTCGATGACGAAGGGCCGGTCGGCCGCCAGCGCCTGACTCCAGGCCTCCTCGACGCCCTCGGGCTTGTCCACCCGGACGCCACCCAGCCCGAACGTGGCGGCCACGGTGGCGTAGGGGACGTCCGGCAGGGACTGCGAGGGCAGGAACTGCGGAGCGCCGGACATCGCGCGCATCTCCCAGGTGACCTGGTTGAGGTCCTGGTTGTTGAGGACGGCGACGATCAGGCGCGGGTCCTCCCACTCGCGGTAGTACTTGGCGGCGGTGATCAGTTCCGCGAGGCCGTTCATCTGCATGGCCCCGTCGCCGACCAGCGCGATGGCCGGGCGGTCGGGGTGGGCGAACTTCGCACCGATCGCGTACGGCACCGCCGGGCCCATGGTGGCCAGCGTGCCGGACAGCGAACCGCGCGTCTCCCCGCGCATCCGCAGGTGGCGGGCGTACCAGTTGGCGGCGGAACCGGAGTCCGCGGTGATGATCGCGTCGTTCGGCAGCAGCGCGTCGAGGGCGTGCACGACGTACTCGGGGTTGACCGGCTCTGCGCTGACGGCGGCGCGGCGGGTCATGACGTCGTGCCAGGCGGAGACGTTGCCCTCGATGGACTCGCGCCACTTCTTGTCCCGTCCTTCGGCCCTCAGCAGCGGCAGCAGCGCGCGCAGGGTGGCGCCGGCGTCGCCGACCAGGTTGACCTCGAACGGATAGCGCAGGCCCACCATGAACGGGTCGATGTCGATCTGCACCGCGCGGGCCTTGCCGTACTCGGGCAGGAACTGGGAGTACGGGAAGCTGGAGCCGATGACCAGGAGCGTGTCGCAGTCGCGCATCATCTCGTACGAGGGGCGGGTGCCGAGCAGGCCGATGGAGCCGGTGACGTAGGGCAGCTCGTCGGAGAGGGCGTCCTTGCCGAGCAGGGCCTTGGCGACGCCGGCGCCGAGCCGGTCGGCGATCTCTTGGACCTCGGCGGCGGCGCCCCTGGCGCCCTGGCCGATGAGGACGGCGACCTTCTCGCCGGCGTTGAGCACGTCGGCCGCGCGCCGCAGGTCCTCCGGGTCCGGCGTGGGGCGGTACTGCGAGACGCCGAGGCTGGAGGGCACCATTTTGAACGCGTGCGCCGGCGCGGTGTAGTCGAGCTCCTGGACGTCGGCGGGCACGATCAGCGCGGTGACGGTGCGTTTGGCGTAGGCGGTGCGGATGGCCCGGTCCAGCACGTTGGGCAGCTGCTCGGGGACGGTCACGGTCTCGCAGAAGTCGCCCGCGACGTCCTTGAACAGGCTCGCGAGGTCGACCTCCTGCTGGTACGAGCCGCCCATGGCGCTGCGGTGGGTCTGCCCGACGACGGCCACGACCGGCACGTGGTCGAGCTTGGCGTCGTACAGGCCGTTGAGCAGGTGGATCGCGCCGGGCCCCGAGGTGGCGACGCACACCCCCACCTTGCCGGAGAACTTCGCGTACCCGACGGCCTCGAACGCGGCCATCTCCTCGTGACGCGCCTGGACGAAGACCGGCTGGTTGTCCGCCCGGCCCCAGGCGGCCATCAGGCCGTTGATGCCGTCTCCTGGGTAGCCGAAGACCCGGTCGACACCCCACTCACGCAGTCGTGCCAGGAGGTGGTCGGAAACCTTGGTGGACATGCCGCTCCCTTCGTGCGCCGACGGTGCTCTTCTCAACGCCTGTCCCCGTCCGGGCAGGTGAAACGGCGCCCCCGGCCGCCCCCGCCGCCGTCCGGCCGCCTGAGCGCTCCCCCGTCACACCTGTGCGAGCAGCACCGCGAGCAACACGGCAACACCTGCCGCGAGCCAGCTGACGTAGTCGCCGATGTGCCCGGAGTGCAGGCGGCGCAACGGCAGCACGATCCGCCGGGTCACCGTCCGGCCCACCGCCGCGATCCGCCGCGCCGGACCGGCCGACACCGCCCCGCCCCACACCGACACGGCGGCGACGGCGACCGCCAGCACGGCGGACAGGCAGCCCAGGGCGACGCCCTCGGCGGTCCATCCGGCGTGCGGCACCGCCACCGCGGCCGCGCCGGGTCCTGAGCCCGCGGCGGCCAGGTATCCGGCGCGGTCGGTGAAGACGGCGGCGCCGGCGGCGAGCGCGCGGGCGGCGGCGGGCAGGACGCCGAGCGCGAGCGAGCCGGCCAGAAGCAGCGCGGGCACCGCGTACATCGGCGGCGGGATCCGGCGGGACGACTCGCGGACCTCGGGCTCCTCGCCCTCGCCGGTCGTCTCCTGTCCTGGGTGGTGGCCGCCGGCCCGGCCCGCGCCGGCGAAGACATGGGCGGCGGCCCGCAGCACCGCGCCGCCGGTGAGCGCGGAGACCACGACGAACACCGCCGCCAGCCACGGCAGGTGCGCCCCGGCGGCGTGTTCCGCGACCGCCTTGCCCAGCCCGAGGCCGAACGGCGGCAGGCCGGCCAGCGCGAGCCCACCGAGCGCGAACAGGACTCCGGCGAAGGGCAGTTCACGGGCCCGGCCGTGCAGCCCGTCCTCGTCGACGGAGCCGTAGCGGTCCAGCAGCACACCGGTGAGCCCGAACAGCGCGGCCTTGGCCCCCGCGTGCCCGGCGACGTACAGCGCGGTACCGGCCAGGCCCTGCGGGGTGAGCAGCGCGACGCCGATGAGGAAGAGGCCGACGTGGCCGACGGTGGAGAAGGCCAGCAGACGCTTGAGGTGCCGCTGCTGCCAGCACATGACGGCGCCCACCAGCGCGGTGAGGACGCCGAACGCGAGGAAGGTGTCGCGGAACGCCTCCGGCGGGATGCCGTGCGGACCGGAGAAGACCACGGTGTACACCCGGGCGACGCCGTACAGCCCGAGCTCCACCATCACGCCGGACAGCAGCATGCACACCGGGGTCGGGGCCACGGCGTGCGCGTCCGGCAGCCAGAAGTGGAAGGGGACGACCGCCGACTTCACCAGGAGACCGGTGAGCACCAGGACGAACGCCGCCACCAGCAGGGCGTCCGCCCGGTGCCGTTGCAGGTCCGCCCCGATGGCGGCGAAGCCCAGCTCTCCGGTGCGCGCGTACAGCAGGCCGATGCCCATCAGTGTGGCGTAGGCGGCGAGGGAGTTGACGATGCCGAAGGTCAGGGCGCCCTGTAGCGGGCGGGGGTCCTCGATGCGGTAGCCGGTGAGCGCGTAGGCGACGGTGCCCATCAGCTCGAAGAAGACGAACGCGTCGAACAGGTCGCCGGTGAGGGCGAATCCGCACATGCCCGCCTCGAACAGCAGGATCAGCGCGGGAAAGGTGCCGGCGTGCCGGGCGGGCGGTTCGGCGAAGTACCGCCAGGAATAGCAGACGACGGCCAGCACGAGCAGCGCGGCGAGCAGCGCCACGCCGATGCCGGTGCGGTCGCCCAGCAGGACGATGCCGACGGACTCGCCGCGGTGCGGGCGCCAGCCGCCGAGCCACGCGCTCACCCGTCCGTCGCCCGCACGCCGCCACAGCACCGCGAGGTCGGCCACGGTCGCCAGGGCGAAGGCGGTCACGACGGCGTCCCGCACCACGCGCGGCATGACGTTGCCGGCGGCGGCCAGCAGGACCGCGCCGATCAGCGGCACGGCGACGGCCAGCGGCAGCAGGTCTGCGGTGGTCACCCGGTGGCCTCAGCCCTTCAGGCCGGTCAGCGCGTCGGGGTCGAGGGTGCCGTGCCGCTTGCGCAGTTGCAGGGCGAGCGCCAGCAGCAGCGCGGTGACGGTGGCGCCGACGACCACGTCGGTGAGAGTGAGGGCCTGCACCACGGGGTCGACGACGCGGGATCGCGGGGAGGCGTCGGCGAAGACGGGCGCGGTGCCGCCGTGCCGGTAGCCGACCGCGAGCAGCAGCACGTAGGTGGCGCTCTGGACGACCGACAGGCAGCCGACGGTGCGGATGATGTTGCGGCTGGTGACCATGCCGTACAGGCCGGCCAGGAAGATCCAGCCGGCGCACAGGTAGGGGAGGATCGTCATGCGCGGTCTCCGTTGCGGTCCTGGGCGGCGGGCGGGGTGTCGATCTCGGTCGCCTGGTCAAGGAAGCCGGCCAGCAGCACGACGAGCCCGGAGCCGACCTCCAGGCCGACGGCCGCGTTGATCACCGGCACGAGCCCGCCGGAGGACAGCGAGCCGAACGTGCCCAGCGGAGCGACGTTCGCCAGGAAGGCGGCGCCGGCGATCAACCCGGCCAGGCCCAGCAGCGCGAAGGCGCCCGCGCCGATCGCGTCGGCGGTCTCCAGGACGGCGAGCGGCCGCACCCGGCGCAGCGCGCGGTAGTCGGCGGCGACGTAGGCCAGGTGCAGTCCGGTGGCCAGGACGACGCCGCCCTGGAAGCCGCCGCCGGGCGAGAGTTGGCCGTGCGCGACGACGTAGACGCCGGTCAGCAGGGCGACGGGCAGCAGGATCGTGCCGATGAGCCGGGTGCTGGGTGGGACGCGCAGCGGGCGCGGTTCGCTCTCGCGTTCGTCGCGCGCGGTGCGCAGCAGGGCCACCGCCCCGAGTACGGAGGCGAACAGGATCGACTCCTCACCGAGCGTGTCGAACGCGCGCTGGTCGAAGTTGACGGACGAGATGACGTTGGCGGTGCGGTGCCGGAGCGCGGCGGCGACGGCCCGGGTCCCGTAGGGGTGGGCGTCGGCGCCGAAGTGCGGAAGCCCGGTGCAGGCCAGGGTGTAGACCACGGCGATGACGAGGGCCGCGGCGAGGAAGAGCCTGACCCGGGCGGCGCGGCTCACCGGCTGCCTCCCGCGTCGTCGCCTTGGCCGCTCGGGTCCCCTGCGGCGTCCCGCCGGACCTTGCGCACGGTCAGCACGATGAGCAGCGGGGTGAGCGCGCCACCGACGGCGAGCTGGGACAAGGCGACATCGGGCGCCTGCAACACCGTGAAGAGCACGGCGAGTTCGAGACCGAGCAAGCCCAGGACGAGGGCCTGGCGCACCGGTTCACGGGTGAGGGCGGCGGCGGTCGCGGTGGCGGTGACCAGGACCAGGCCGGCCCCGATGAGGTAGCCGGTGAGGGGCTCGGGAGTCATCACTGCGGTGGTTTCCCTTCGGATCCGGCGGTCCCGGTGGGCACGGCGCCTTCGTGCTGGGCGGTCGCGCGGCCCAGGGCCATGGTGGTGACCGGACCGCCGACGGCGACGAGGGCGCCGATGACGAGGAGCTTGACGGCGGCGCGGCCCGGTCCGCTCTGCAACGCCAGCGCGAGGGTGACCAGCGGCACGCCGAGGGAGGCCGCGGGGGTCAGCGCGTGCAGCCGGCCGAAGGGGCGCCGCAGGACGACGATGCCCACGGCCGACAGCAGGATCACGGCGGTCCCCGCGGTCAGCAGCACGAGGGCGGCGGTGTGCCGGACGGTCATGCGGCGGGCTCGTTCCCTGGCCCGGTGCCGTCGCTCTCCTCGGCCGGGGCGAGGGCGTCGCGGCCCCGGCCGCCGAGGAAGCGGGCGAAGACCAGTACGCCGGCCGGTCCTGCGACGGCCAGCACGAGCGCGAGGTCCTGGTAGGAGGGCCGGCCGAACCCCTGGGCCAGCAGGAGCAGGAGCGCCGCGGTGACGACGGAGGCCAGGTTGAGACCGGCGACCCGCTCGTGCGGCGCGGCGCGCAGTACCACCCAGGCGCACGGCGGCAGCCCGGCGGTGAGCAGGACGGCGGCGGCCAGCAGCCAGGCGTTCATCCGCGGCCTCCGGTGGTCAGCGCCCGTTCCAGCGCGGTGACTCCCTCGGTGAGGACGTGGACGGTCAGCACGTCGCCCTCATGGGTGTCGTGGCGGACGTCGACGACGTAGGCGCCCGGCGTCGCGGACAGCGCCGCCCCCGCCCATGCCGCGCCGGTGCCGGGGCGCAGGCGCACCTCGCACAGCCGGCCCGGGACGGAACGGCCGCGCAGGGCACGGCCGATGGCCGCCGCGAACCGTACCGTGTCGCCGAGTACCGCGCCGGGCCACAGGAAGGCGGCCGTGAGCATGCCGCGACGGCCGCCGGTGCCGGCTCCGGCGGCGATGCGGGCGGCGCGCGCGGCGCAGGCGGCCAGGGCGGCACCGGCGGCTCCCACCACGAACTCCAGCACGGTGACAGGGGTGATGAGGACCAGGTACAGCGCGGTGAGGGCGAGCCACCAGCCCGCGACCTCACCCGCCGCCGCCACAAAAGCACGCGGGGATCCGCGCATCCGTTCCTCCTTCGACCCGTGGGCGTCCGTCAGTCCCGCCACGTCTACCCCGCGGGCCGACGCCGACGCGGGGCCCGCGCCGGGTCCGGTCGCGGGTGCGGGGCGGCGTTCACCGCGTTGGCTCAGGCGGCGGGGAGGAGGGGCACGGCCCGGGCGGAGTGCCGGATCCGGGCAGGCGGGCACCGCAGTTCAGGCGGTACGGGGCCGGGGTATCCGACCGAATTTCATGATGACCGGTCAGTACAAGACCGGCGGCCGGATGGCGCATACGTTCGGATCGAAAGGGCAGGCGGGCTCTCAGCCGCGAATGAACACATGCGCGGCGAAACGCCCATTCACCCGCACACCATGGACGACACCATGACGACGACCGCAGACAAGGACGACGACCGGGACGGGCGCGTCACGATGTCCCAAGCGATGCGTGCGGCCACCGGACAACTCTCCGAGCTCCTCCGGTGCGAACCGGGCTCGGTGTCCGCCCTGAAGTCTACCGATCATGGGTGGACCGCCGATGTGGAAATCGTGGAGATCGAGCGCGTACCCGACACCACCAGCGTGATGGCGTCCTACCGCGTCCAGTTGGACGAGCGCGGCGAGATCACCGGCTACGAACGGGTCCGCCGCTACGCGCGCGGTCAGTTGGACCGCTGAGTCCCGACCGCCCGGATCCACCCGCCCCCTTCCGGGGGCCGCCCGTCCTGCCCTGCCGGGGACCGCCCCGGCCGAACCAGGGAAGGAATGAACACACCGTGAGTGTGATGCAGCAGTCCAGCGCCTCCACCGTGACCAGCGGAGGCGGCAACTCCGGAACCCTCTACGACGTCCTCGAACTCATCCTCGACCGCGGTCTGGTGATCGACGCCTTCGTGCGCGTCTCACTGGTCGGCATCGAAATCCTCAAGATCGACGTCCGCGTCGTCGTCGCCAGCGTCGACACCTACCTGCGGTTCGCCGAGGCCTGCAACCGCCTCGACCTCGAATCCGGCCGCAAGGCGCCCAGCCAGCTCACCGACCTCGTCGGCGAGGCCACCGAGAGCGGTGCCAAGGGCAAGTCCAAGGGCGCGCTGTCCGGCGCCGTCGAGGCCATCAGCGAATCGCTGCACGACAGTTCGGACGACGACGAGCGGCCGGCGCGCAAGAGCTCGTCGTCGAGCAGTGGGACCCGCCGCACCACGCGACGCCGGGAGGAGTGACCATGCCCACCTATCTGTACGCCGTCACCGGCGCGGAGCACCCGGCGCCGCTCGACGACCTCACCGGCGTCGGCTCGCCGGCCGGGCCGCTGCGTGGGCTGCGCGCCGGGCCGCTGCGGGCGGTGGTCGGCGAGGCCCCCGACGGCCTGCGCGCCAAGCGCCGTGACCTGCTGGCCCACCAGCGGGTGCTGGAGCGGTTGATGGCGGACGGCCCGGTGCTGCCCATGCGCTTCGGCATCGTCGCCCCGGACGACGAGGCGGTGCGGGTCGCGGTGGCGGACAACGCCGCCGCGTACACCGAGCGGCTGCGCGAACTCGACGACGTGTGCGAGTACAACCTGAAGGTCGCACGTGACGAGGACGACCTGCTGCGCGAGATCATCGCCACCGTGCCCGAGGCACGCAGGCTCAACGACCTGACCCGGGCCGACCCCGACGCCCACCGCGAGATGCGGGCACTGGGCGAGATCGTCGCCCGCGAGGTCCGCACCCGCCAGGAGCTCACCGCCGAGGACATCGTCTCCCGCCTGGAACCACGCGCCCTGCGCCAGGCGGTCGCCGAGCCCACCGGAGCGCACTTCCTCAACGTCTCCTTCCTCGTGCCGCGTGACCGGGTCCCGGCGTTCTCCGAGGCGGTGCACCGGGAGGCAGAACAGCGCGGCGACGCCTACGCGCTGAACCTCAACGGACCGCTGCCGCCGTACAGCTTCGTCTGACCTCGGACACCGACGGGAGCCGACCGATGGGCCTGATCAGCCAGATCCTCACCCTGCCGCTCGCACCACTGCGCGGCACGGCGTGGGTCGTCGACCAGGTGGTGCGCACCGCCGAGTGGCAGTACTGGGACCCCGAGCCGGTGCGGCGCGAACTCGCGGCGCTGGAAAGGGACCTGCTCGACGGGCGGATCGACGAGGAGGAGTTCGACCGGCGCGAGGACGACCTCCTGGACCGCCTGGAGTGGCTGGAGGACCGGCGAAGCCGGCTGGAGCCGCCGTCCTGAACGGGGGCGGCCGCACGGCCCGGTCCGTCGACAGGCCCTTGTCCGACCACACATGACCACCGATCCACACGAACACGGGATCGAAACGAACACGGGGGAGAGCGAGGTGCACGGCAGATGATGACCAACGCGAAGGTGGGTGCCGCCCTGGTGGGCGGCTATCTTCTCGGCCGTACCAAGAAGGCCAAACTGGCCATTGGGCTGGGGATGTTCCTGGCGGGCCGCAAACTCGACCTCGATCCGCGGGCGATCAGGCGGTTCGTCACCGAGTCGCCGGTGCTCGGCACGATCAGCACCCAGGTGCGCGACGAACTCCTCGGTGCGACGAAGTCCGCCGCCACCCGTGCCCTCACCGACCGGGTCAGCGGAATCGCCGACTCCCTGCACGAACGCACCCTCGCCATCGAGGGCGACGGCGGGGACGACGAGGCGCGCGACGACGACGAGGCGCGCGACGACATCGAGGACGAGGGCGAGGAGGCGGCGCCGGACGAGGAGAAGCCCGCCGCGCGCCGCAGGACCGGCTCGCGACCGGCCTCCTCCGGCACCGGGCGCCCTTCCGGCAAACCCGCCGCCAAGCGCGCCTCGTCGAGCGGCAGGGCCGCCGCCAGGAAGACCCCGGCCCGCAAGGCGGCCTCCGGTGGCCGCCGCACCACCGGCCGGGGAGGCGACGATGCCTGAGTCCGCACCGCGCTCCTTCAAGGACGGCCTCCTCGACAGCCCGGCCGCAGAACACCTCAAGGAAGAACTGCGCGACTACCTCCAGGCCCGCGCCCAGCAGGCGGTGACCGGTCTGGGCGACAAGCTCGGGCGCGGCATCAGCGGCCTCGCCGGCTCCGGCGGCGGGCTCGTCGGCAGCGTCGCCAAGGGCGGCCAGGCGCTCGCCGAGGGCAAGTCCCCGGCCGGCGCGGTCGCCACCGCCGGCGCCTCACATCTCAAGGACGCACTGAAGGAAACCGTGAAGGACAAGGTCAAGGCACTGTTCGGCAAGGGCCGCAAGGGTGGTGGCGGCAAGTCCAAGAGCGTCACCATCGTCGAGGACATCGACGTCGGCGTGCCGGTGCGCGAGGCCTACGACCAGTGGACCCAGTTCCAGGAGTTCAGCACCTTCGCCAAGGGCGTCGTCAGCGTCGAGAAGTCCGACGACACCAGCAGCAACTGGAAGGTCAAGGTCGCCAAGTCCACCCGCAGTTGGAAGGCGAACGTCACCGAGCAGGTCCCGGACGAGCGCATCACCTGGACCACCGAGGGCGCCAAGGGCACCGTCAAGGGCGTCGTCACCTTCCACCGGATCACCGACGACCTGACGCGGGTGCTGCTGGTCCTGGAGTACTTCCCCAAGGGCCTGTTCGAGAAGACCGGCAACATCTGGCGTGCCCAGGGCCGCCGCGCCCGGCTCGACCTCAAGCTCTACCGCAAGTTCATCATGATGCGCGGCGAGGCGACCGACGGCTGGCGCGGTGAGATCCGGGACGGCGAGGTGGTCGTCGATCACGAGGAGGCCGTGGCGCGGGATGAGGCCGAGGCGTCCGAGTCCGGCGGCACGGATGAGGACCGCGACGAACTCACCGACGAGGACGAGGAGTTCGACGACGCGGCGGAGGGGTCCGACGACGAGGAAGGGCCCGAGGACGAGCTCGCCGACGACGAGGCCGACGAGGACGCCGACCGCGACGAACTCAGGGACGACGAACGTCCCGAGGACGACGGCGAGTTCGACGACGACCGGCCCGAGGACGCGTCGGCTCCCGATGACGAGGAGTTCGACGAGGACGACGAACCGGCCGAGGAACATCCCCCCGCTCGGGCCCGTCGCCGCCGGCGCACCGCCGGCGCCCGCTGACCGCATGTCCCGGCCGGGTGCCCCGGCACTCCGAACGCCATGGAAACGAAGGGAGTTGAGGATACGTGTCCGACGCACTGGCCGGCCGTCCGGGACTTTCGAGGTCGATGTCCCCCTACGGTGCGCAGGAGTCGTCCGCGAACCTGGCCGACATCCTGGAACGCGTCCTCGACAAGGGCGTCGTGATCGCCGGGGACATCAAGATCAACCTTCTCGACATCGAGTTGCTGACGATCAAGCTGCGGCTGCTCGTCGCCTCCGTCGACAAGGCGAAGGAGATGGGCATCGACTGGTGGGAACACGACCCGTCGCTGTCCTCCGGGGCGGCGCGTGGCAACGCCGCGACCCGCCCCGGGCGGGACGGGCCGGCGGCGGTCGGCACCGACGGCCGGGAGACGCCCGCGCTGGCCGCGGAGAACGACCGGTTGCGTGCCGAACTCGCCGCCCTCCGTGAGGCCGCGGGTCTGCCCGCCACCGACGGGGAGGAAGGACGGTGACCGGGCGGGTGCCCGAGCCGATGACCGGGCAGCCGGGTGGGGACGTGGCCGGGCAGCCGGGCGGCGGCCCGCTCGGTGACGGCGTGCCGCTGGTGAGCTACGTGTACGCCATCGGCCGCGCCGCCGAGGTGGCGGCCGCGGCCGGACTGCCCGCCGGGGTGGCCGGCGCGCCGGTGCGGCCGGTGACCGGCGGGACGCTGGGCGCGCTGGTCTCACGGGTGCCCGCCGACCGGTTCGGTGCGGCGGGTCTGCGCGAACGCCTCGACGACCTCGCCGGTCTGGAGGAGATGGCCCGCGCCCACCACGAGGTGGTCGCCGCCGCCCACCGCGCCGGCGTCGCGCTGCCGCTACGGCTTGCCACCGTCTACGGCGACGACGAGCGCGTCACCGCCGTACTGCGCGACCGGGAGGACGAACTCCAGGACCTGCTGGGCCGGTTGGACGGCCGGATGGAGTACGGCGTCAAGGTGTACGCGGCCGGGGCGCCCGGGCCGGCCTCCGGGACAGCCGCACCCGCGGGGCCCGGCTCCGGGCCGGCCGACGAGGCAGGAGAGCGGGAGAGCCCCGGCCGCGCGTATCTGCGGCGGCGCCGTGCCGAGCGGGACGGCCGGCGGTCCGCCCACCGCGAGGCCGCCGCGCTGGCCGACCGGGTCGTCGAGGCCGCCGCGGCCCTCGCCACCGCCCGCGCCGACCACCGCCCCCAGCAGGGCGCGCTGGCGACCGGCCCCGGCGAGAACGTCGCCAACCTCGCGTTCCTGGTCCCGGGCGACCACGCCGATGCCTTCGCCGCCGCCGTCGCGGAGGCCGCCCGGGCCCATCCGGGCGCCCGCGTCGAGATCACCGGCCCCTGGGCGCCGTACTCCTTCGCCACCGACCTGCCGGGAGACGGCGAGAGGGCGCGGGAGGCACGCCGTGCGGGGTGACGCGGCGGGATTCCCCGCGTGGCCCGCGACCGGAACGCCGGTCGCCGGCACGCCCGGCAGCGGCACGCCGGGCGGCGGTACGCACTCCGGCGCGGCGGCCGATCGGCAGGTGGCCCTGGTCGACCTGCTGGACCGGCTGCTCAACGGCGGCGCGGTTCTCACCGGCGACATCGTGCTGTCGGTGGCGGATGTCGACCTGGTGCACATCAGCCTGCGCGCCGTCATCCGTTCGATCACGCCGGACGCCCCGGCGCCGTGGTGAGGGGAACAGGACGATGACCGAGGACCTGCGATGGAACGAGGTCGCCCACGCGGCGGCCCGCGCCTTCGACCTGGAGCCCGCGCCCCCTGGTGGCCCGCGGCCGAACGCGGTGGCCGCCCGGCTGGCCACCGACCCCGACACCGTCGAGCGCGACCTGGTCAAACTCGTGCTCACCATCGTGGAGTTGCTGCGTCAGCTGATGGAGCGCACCGCTCTGCACCGCGTGGACCACGATGATCTGACGGAGGATCAGGAGGAGCGCATCGGCATGACGTTGATGGTCCTCCAGGACCGGATGGCCGAACTCTGCGACCGCTACGGGCTGACGATGGACGACCTCAACCTCGATCTCGGCCCGCTGGGCTCCCTGCTGCCGCGGGGCACCGACTGAGACTCGGGCCGGTCAGACCGTGAAGCGGTCCGGGTCGGCCGCCGCCCAGTCCCCCGCCCACTCCTGCGGCGGCTGCGCCGTCAGCTCTCCCGGTTCCAGCCAGCGGTACAGGTCCGCGTAGGACGCCACGGTGGCCGGACCCAGCCGGCGGCGCAGCATGTGCGGACTGAGCCCCGCCGGGTCGGCCACCCCCATGGCCGCCATGATCTGCTGGGCGCTGGCCACCGTCGCCTCCTGGAACCGCTGGACCCGCAGCGACTTGTCGCCGACGTCCAGCGCCCGGGCCCGGCGCGGGTCCTGCGTGGTGACGCCCACCGGACAGGTGTTGGTGTGACAGCGCTGCGCCTGGATGCAGCCGACCGCGAACATCATCGCCCGGGCGGCGTTGGTGTAGTCGGCGCCCTGGAGCAGCCGCTTGACGATGTCCGCGCCGGTGGCCACCTTGCCGCTGGCGCCGATCCGTATCCGGTCGCGCAGTCCGGCGCCGACCAGCGCGTTGTGCACGGTGATCAGGCCCTCGGTCAGCGGCGTGCCCAGGTGGTCGGCGAACTCCAGCGGCGCCGCGCCCGTACCGCCCTCGGAGCCGTCGACCACGATGAAGTCCGGGGTGACCCCCTCGGCGAGCATCGCCTTGCAGACGGCCAGGAACTGCCGGCGCGAGCCCACGCACAGCTTGAAGCCGACGGGCTTGCCGCCGGACAGCTCCCGCATCCGGGCGATGAACCGCACGAGTTCACGCGGGGTGGAGAAGACCCGGTGGTACGGCGGCGAGATCACCGTCCGGCCCTGCGGCACGTCGCGGACCCGGGCGATCTCCGCGTTGACCTTGCCGCCGGGCAGCACCCCGCCGATGCCGGGTTTGGCACCCTGCGAGAGCTTCAGCGACAGGCACTTGACGTTGTCGTGCCCGGCCTTGTCGGCGAACTTCCCCGGGTCGAAGTCCCCGTCGCCGGTGCGGCAGCCGAAGTAGCCGGTGCCGATCTCCCACACCAGGTCGCCGCCCGGCCGCAGGTGGTACTCCGACAGGCCGCCCTCGCCGGTGTCGTGCGCGAACCCGCCCAGCGCCGCGCCCCGGTTGAGCGCCAGCACGGCGTTGGCCGACAACGACCCGAAGCTCATCGCGGAGACGTTGAGCAGCGCCATGTCGTACGGTTCGGCGCAGTCCGGCCCGCCGATCCGCACCCGCGGCGCATCCTCCGGCACCCCCACCGGCGCCATGGACGGTGTCAGCCACTCGTAGCCGTCGCCGTACACCTCGCGCTCGGTGCCGAACGCCTCCTCCGCGTCGGTGCCCTTGGCCCGCTGGTAGACGATGCTGCGCACGTCGCGGTCGAAGGGGCGGCCGTCGAAGTTGCGCTCCACGAAGTACTGCTGGAGCTCCGGCCGCAGTCCCTCCATGGCGAACCGCAGGTGGCCGATGACCGGGTAGTTGCGCAGCACCGAGTGCCGTCGCTGTGCCAGGTCGTGGCCGCCGAGCACGGCCACCGCCAGCAGCGGCCCGGCGGCGAGCCACCACCAGGGCGAATCGAGGGCCGCCGCCACCACGAGGGCGGCGGCGCACAGGGCGGTGAGGGCGATCGCGGCATATCTGACCATGGGGGGGCGTCTATCCGCCCCGCCCCGACCCATGCGGACCGGCGGGGGACGGTCTCAGGTGCGGGGGCCGTCGCCGACCGGTCAGTCGTGGTTCGCGGCCGTCATGAACACCTCGCTGAGTACCATCATCGATGTCTGCTACCCGATCGCCATCGGCACATACGTCGCCCACTGTCCGCCACCCCGGAGGTCACCGGTGAGCCCGGAGGAAGATCCGACCGAACGCGGCGCAGGGCCGCTGTCCGGGGTCCTGGTCGCCGACTTCTCCCGGGTGCTGGCCGGTCCGCTCTCCTCGATGTTCCTCGCGGACCTCGGCGCGACCGTGATCAAGGTGGAGCGCCCCGGCGACGGTGACGACACCCGGCAGTGGGGGCCGCCACACGTCGGCTCGATGAGCACCTACTACAGCAGCGTCAACCGCAACAAGCGCAGTGTGACGCTCGATCTGGCCGACCCGGACGACCTGGTGCTCGCCCGGCGGCTCGCCGGGCGCGCGGACGTGTTCATGGAGAACTTCCTGCCGGGCCGGCTCGCCGGGTACGGGCTGGACTACGCCTCGCTGCGCCCCGGCAACCCCGGCCTGGTGTACTGCTCCATCTCCGGCTTCGGCTCCGGCGCGGGTGCCGGTCTGCCGGGCTACGACTTCGTGGTGCAGGCGGTCGGCGGCCTGATGAGCGTCACCGGGGAGGCGGGCGGCACCCCGACCAAGGCCGGTGTCGCCCTCGTCGACGTGCTGACGGGACTGCACGCGACAATCGGCGTCCTCGCCGCCCTGCGGGAGCGCGAACGCGGCGGCACCGGGCAGCACGTCGAGGTCAACCTCCTGTCCAGCCTGCTGTCCTCGCTGGTCAACCAGGGCGCCGCGTTCGTCAACGGCGCCGGCGTCCCGGTGGCCATGGGCAACCGGCACCCGAGCATCGCCCCCTACGAGACCCTGGCGACCGGGGACGGGCCGCTCGCCGTCGCGGTCGGCAACGACCGGCAGTTCCGCGCCCTGGCGAACGTGCTGGGCCGACCGTCGCTGGCCGACGACGAGCGGTTCGCCACCAACAGCGCGCGGGTCGCGCACCGCGAGGCGCTGGTCGCCGAACTGGAGGCGGTCCTGGTGACCGACGCCTGCGCCGGCTGGGCCGGGCGTCTCCAGGCCGCCGGCGTCCCCTGCGGTCCGGTCAACGACCTCGACGGTGCCGTGGCGCTCGCCGACCGGTTGGGGCTGGATCCCGTGGTCGTCTTCGACCGCGCGGGCATGGAGCCGATCGCCACCCTGGCCAACCCCCTGCGACTCAGCGGAACACCGGTGGCCTACCGGCTCCCTCCCCCGGAACTCGGCGCCGACTCGGCGCGCGTCCGCGCCTGGCTCGCAGACCGCGACGTATGACCCGCACCGACTGCCCTGAGCAACGGGCCGATCCGCCGGCACCCGTACGTCGTGGACGTACCGACAAGAAGGTCTCCACTCTCCGCTAAGGACTCCCCAAAGCCGGCCGACCTACGCTCCGAGGGTCGCTTTCGGACGAGTTCGCAGGAGGGGAACCATGCAGTTCAAGGGAAGAGTCGCGATCCTGGCAGCGGTCACAGCGCTGGTCTCGGGGGGAGTACTCACCACCGCACCCGCGCAGGCCGCCACCGGCGAGAACATCCCGTGGACCTACACCACGGACGACAACGCGGGCGGGAAGGCGGAGTTCGCCTGGGACGGCAACACGCTTACGGTCTGCGACGAGCAGGCGGACGGCCACGCGGTCGTCGCCACGCTGTACGAGGTGGCCACCAACGACGTCGTGGGGGTGGTGGAAGACCCGAACAGCACCGACGGCTGCTACTCGATTTCGCAGTACCCCACGAACGGCACCACGGTCTACATCGACGTCTGCCTTGAGAAGGGTGGCGTCGAGTCCTTCTGCCGGGCGTCGGCCTGGGGTGTCGCCTGACCTGCTCCCCCACCGGAGGTCTGCGGCGGACCGGTCGTACACCGGCCCGTCGGCGGACTTCGGCGTTCATCGCAACGACAGCGCACGGACAGCGGGCGGGCAGTCGGCGGGCACGGACACAGGCGTCAATGGACAGGGACACGCCTGCGTCTCCCCGCCGCGCCGACTCCGACAAACGGAAGTTGCCTGTCATGCACGCAACATCAACGCCGACCCGCTCCTACGTGACCTCCATCGCGTCCACCCCGGACGAGATCCGCGCCGCCCAGCGGCTGCGATACCAGATCTTCGCCGAGGAGAAGGGCGTCGACCTGCCCACCCCGCTCGCCGGGCACGACATCGACGAGTTCGACGACCACGTCGACCACCTGGTCGTCACGGAACGCACCACAGGGGAGGTCGTCGGCACCTACCGGCTGCTGCCGCCCGGACGCTCCGCCCGCCTGTACTCGGACGGCGAGTTCGACCTCGGCGCGCTGCACGGCCTGCGGGGCTCACTGGTCGAGGCGGGCCGGGCCTGCGTGCACCCCGACCACCGGGACGGGGCCGTGATCAACCTGATGTGGTCAGGGCTGGCCCGCTACGTACTCCTGTCCGGCCACCGCTACCTCGCCGGCTGCGCCTCGGTGCCGCTGGCGGACGGCGGCCAGGCCGCGGCCGACGCGTGGTTGCTGGGCACCTCGAAGTACGCGTGCCCGCCGGAGCTGCGCGTTCACCCCCGCGACCCCTGGATGCCGGCCGGTCCGCTGACCGCCCGGCCGAGCGCGGCGTCGCTGCCGCCCCTGCTCCGCGGCTATCTGCGGGTCGGCGCCTGGATCTGCGGAGCGCCCGCGCACGACCGGGACTTCGGGGACGCGGACTTCTTCGTCCTGCTGGATCTCGAGCGGATGAACGAGCGGTACCGGCGGTACTTCCTCGGCGAGGAACGGTGAGCGGCGGACCCTGGGTGCCGCGGTCGCCCTGCACGGTGGCGTGCGTGGCCGGCGACCCGCCGCGGGCGATGCCCGTGCGGCGGTACGCCGCCTTCCTCGCGACCCTCGCCGGGGCGGCGGCGGCCGGAAAGCGGCTGGAGGAGGGCGACGAACTGCGGGCGAGGGCCCGCTCGTTGCTGGCGGACCTCGGCGTTTCCCTGTCGTGCGAGACGGACCGGCTCGCCGTGCCGACGACCGGCGCCCGGACCGGCACCCTCATCGTGGCCAACCACATCTCATGGCTGGACGTGCTCGCGCTGCTCGCCGTGCAGCCGGCGACGCTGCTCGCCAAGCGCGAGGTGGGCCAATGGCCCGTGGTGGGAACGCTGGCGCGGCGTGCCGGAACGCGGTTCATCGACCGTGAGGGCCTGCGGCGACTGCCGGACACCGTAAGGGAGTTGGGTGCGCTGCTGCGTTCGGGCCGGTCGGTGGTCGTCTTTCCCGAGGCCACCACCTGGTGTTCGGCGCCGGGAGGCCCGTTCCGCCGGGCCACCTTCCAGGCGGCGCTCGACGCGGGCGCGCCGGTCCGGCCGGTCACCCTCGCCTACACCCGCCACGGTGTCCCGACCACGCTCCCCGCCTACGTCGGCGACGGCACGTTCACGGCCTCCCTCCACCGCGTCGCCACCGCCGGGGGCATCTCGGTGCGGGTCACCCCGCACCCCGCGCTCTCCCCGGCCGGCCACGACCGCCGCTCCCTGGCGGCCCTGGCCCACGCCGCGATCTCCGCCCCGCCGCTGACCGCGACCGTCCCGGCGCCGCGGCCGCACCACGCCGCCACGGGCGGCCGGGTCATGTCCGGTCGGTGACGAGGGCGGCCAGCCGGTCGATCCCCACGGTGATCTGTTCGACCGACAGGACGCTGAACGACAGGCGGATCTGGTGGAATCCACCCTCTCCCGCGTAGAAGTGGTGCATGGGCGTCCACAGCACGCCGAAGCGGCCGGCGGAGTACTCCAGCATGGCGTCGTCGGCGCGGAAGGGCAGCGTGACGACGGCGAACATGCCGCCTTCCGGGGTGTTCCACGAGACCCCGGAACCGCGGCCGAACCGCTCTTCGAGGCCGGTGACCACGGCGTGCAGGTTCCGCCGGTAGACCTGCGCCTCGCGGGTGGTGGCCCGCTCCACGCTGCAACCGTTCTCCAGCAGGAACCCGCCGATGACCGCCTGGGCGACCGTGGAGGTGTTGAGCGTCAGCATGCTCTTGAGCTTGGCGAGCTCGTCGGCGAACAGCCCGCCGCCGATCACCGGCTGGTCCGCCACCACGTATCCCACCCGCGCCCCGGCGAAGGCGGTCTTGGCGAACGACCCGAAGTAGACCACCCGCCGGCTGGTGTCCAGCGACTTCACGGTGGGCAGCCGTGCCCCACCCGAGTGGAACATCGAGTACGGGTTGTCCTCCAGCAGCAGGATGTCCTCCCGCTCGGCCAGGTCGAGCAGTCTTCGCCGGTCGGCCGCCGACATGCTGACTCCGCTGGGGTTGGCGAAGTCGGGCACCACGTAGCAGGCCCGCGGGCGCAGCCCCTCCGCCCGGGCGCGGCGGATCTGCTCGGCCAGATCCGCCAGGTCGATGCCGCCCGGCCCCTCGCGTACCGGACGGACCGGCATGTCGACCAGCCGGGTCGCGCCGAGGAAGCCGACGTACGCCGGGTAGGCCGTGAAGACCACGTCGCGGGCGTCGGCGCGCAGCGCCCGCAGCACCAGGACCATCGCCTCCTGGCACCCGGTGGTCACCAGCACGGACTCGGGGGCGACGGTCAGCCCCTCGTCGATCTCCAGGTGCCGGGCGATCAGTTCGTGGATGAAGCCCTTGGTGCGGCCGTACTGGAAGAAGGTCCGCCGCACCTCCTCGTGGCCGAGGCCGGCCTCGTCCGTCAGATACCGCTCGAAGGTCCGCAGATGGCCGCTGAGTGCGGAGACGTCGTAGAAGCCTTCGTAGGGGCGGCCCGCCGCGAAGGAGACGGCGTCCGGATAACGGCCGGCGATCTCGTTGAGCAGCGTCATGGAAGTGAGCGCCGGGTCGCTCACCGAGGCGTGCAGTCGGTTGACGTCGAGCCGGACGCTGGGGGCTGCCTCCTCCACCAGGTCCACCGCAGAACGTCCGAGATCCTCGGAAACACTGGTCATGTGAGGTGGGTCCCCTTCTCGTCGCTGGGTCGGCCGCGGATCAGCGGGGCAGGGCGTCGGCGCGCAGCTCGACCAGCCGCTCGGGCTCTTCCAGATCGGTGATGACCTGAGCCATCTCGTCGCCCACGGCGACCACATGGGCGTAACGGGTCAGGAACTCGGCGGGCGGGCGGGCGAGCCGGTCGCCGGGGACGGCGGTGACGCCCGTCTCGTGGATCGTCGGGCCGAAGCGGTCCTCGTGCACGACGACCTCGACGGTCTCGCAGTGCTCCTCGGGCAGCAGGAAGCGGACGCCGGCGGCCTTTCGGAACTTCGCAACGGTGTCGGGCCTGCGGCCGGCGGCGACATCGGCCGCGGCGACGGTCGGGTCGACGCCGGTGGCCAGCAGGCCGAGGTAGGGGATGAGGTCCCCGCCGAGCCGGGCGTTGACCTCCACCAGACGCGGCCCTTCGGGCGTGAGCTTGAACTCGGAGTGGGTCGCGCCGTTGACGAAGCCCAGCACGTGGTGGATCCGCCGGAGCTGGCCCAGCAGTTCCTCGTCGGCGAGCAGCGGGTCGTTGCCGTCCACGTCGTGCCCGGTCTCCTCGAAGTACGGTTCGCGGCCGAGCCGTTTGCGGGCGAGGACGGTCGGGGTGACCTCTCCGTCGTGGATGACCGCGTCGATGCTGATCTCCTGGCCGGTGAGGAACTCCTCCACCAGGACGTTCGCCGGGTGGCGCGGCAGGCCCCTGAACTCGGCGCCGTCCGCGGCGGCGAAGGCCGCGGCGATGTCCTTCGACCGGTCGGCGCGCACCACGCCGAAACTGCCCGCCATGGCACGCGCCTTGACGACCACCGGGTAGCCGATCTTCTCGGCCGCGATGAGGGCGTCCTCGGCGGTGGTGACGGTGTGTGAGGCGGGCTGGGGTATGCCGGCCGCGGTGAGCGCCGCGCGGGTGGCCGCCTTGTCGCGGCAGCTGTCGATGGTCTCGGGCGGACTGCCGGGCAGCCCGAGGTCCTGGGCGAGGCGTGCGCAGAAGACGACCTGCCGCTCGTCATAGGTGAAGACGCCCACCACCGGCAGGGAGTCCACGACGGTCAGCGCCGCCTCGCGCACCGCCTCCGCGTCCCCGGTGTCGACCCGGGTGGCGCCCGCGCAGTACGGGAGTTGCCAGGTCGCCTCGGAGGAGTCCAGGAGCCACAGCCGATAGTGCCGGGAGAGGGCGACCAGGGCGTACTCGCGGTAAGGGCGATACCCGCTGCCGACGAGCAGGAGGACCGGGGCGTCCTGGGTGACGTCGCCGGAAGTGTGTTCTGCCTGGTCGGTCATGGCGGTTCCTTTTTCTGTACGGGGACGAGCTGTGTTCGCGGGGCACGGGACGCGGGACACACACGACGGCGACCGGTCCGCACACCGCGCCGGGAAACACCCGCAGAGGTCCGCACATTGGGGGCCGGAGGAGAAATTCACCGACAACACGGTAAGGCGAACGAGGGTTGCCTGATATCTCGGCAGAGAAAGGGCTTTTCAGTCGTCCGAGGAGGAAACCCTCTGCGGCACTTCCGGGTCCCGGCGGCTTCCTGAGGAAGGCGGCACGGGTGAACTACCGGCGGCCTGACGGGTCATGAATGGGGTGCGACTAATAAGGGAGGGCTGGGCGGCTGCCTGAAATGACGGTGAACATTCGACGCCAAGAGCCCCTCCCCCGCTGCACTGGAACCGGCTGTGACAGTGCAGTTGTCCCGGCGAACAGTTGATGACCGTTCGACCGGACGCGATGTCAACCGGGCTTGATTTTTATCAGCTCACCCCGGGGATGTCAACGGATTTCAGCCCGACAGCACGCCGTTCTGGACGCCTTGTGAATGAGAGGCCTGGAATTGTCGGCGTGTACCCAAATGTCCGTGACGGGTTGCAACTGATCGGCCGTCGCTTCGTGTTCGCCGTCACCGTTCGGCAGGTAGTGGCATGCGGCACGGGACGATAATGTGCAGGGTATGGATCCTCATGCAAAGAACAATCCGCTGAACCCGGTGTTCTTCATTACCGAAACCGGTGACCGGTGCCCGGATACGGGCAGTGCGGCGAGGCAGGGAATTAACTCGTGATCACGGTCTGGCTGCCCGAGGCGGAATCCGAAGCCCTCATGGGCGGACTGCCGGAGGGATTCCGCGCCGATGTGTGGACCGGCGGTCCCGACCTCCCGTCGTCGGCTGACACGGTAGAGGTGATCATCCCGCCGTTCGACGTCGCCGACGCGGAACTGGCCCGGTTCGCCGAGCTGCCCCGACTGAAGCTGGTGCAGCTGGAGTCGGTGGGCGTGGAGTGGATCAAGCCGTTCGTGCCGAGCGGGGTCACGTTGTGCAACGCCCGGGGCGCGTACGACGGGGCGGTCGCCGAGTGGATCATCAGCGTCGCGCTGGCCCACCTGCGGCGGCTGCCGCGGTTCGAACAGGCGCGGCAGGAGGGCCGGTGGGACTACACCCGGACCGACACCCTTGAGGGCAAGTCCGTGCTGGTCGTGGGTCATGGCTCGATCGGCTCCGCGCTCGCCCGGATGCTGACCGGCTTCGACGTCGAGGTCGTGGGGGTGGCCCGGCACGAGCGGCCGGGCGTGCACGCCATCGAGGAGCTGCCCAAGCTGCTGCCCGAGGCGGACATCGTGGTGCTGCTCCTGCCGATGACGCCGGCCACCGCGGGCCTGGTCGACGCCTCGTTCCTGGCCGCGATGCGGGACGGCGCGCTGCTGGTGAACGCGGCTCGCGGTGCCCTGGTCGACAACGAGGCGCTGCTCGCCGAACTGCGCGGCGGCCGGCTGTACGCGGCGCTCGACGTGACCGACCCGGAGCCGCTGCCCGCCGGTCATCCGCTGTGGTCCGCGCCCGGACTCCTGCTGACCCCGCACGTCGGCGGGTCCAACGGCAAGCCCCCGGCCCGGGCGATGGCCCTCGCCAAGGCCCAGCTGGAGCGCTACGCGGCGGGTGAGCGACTGGCCAACGTGATCGGCGACAAGGGCTACTGACAGGCCGTGAGTGCCGATGCCCCCGAGAGAGGCATCGGCACTCGGGGAGGTCACAGCCAGCCGGAGCGGACCAGCGCCTGCTGCTGTCCCTCGGTGGGGGCCGGCGGCTCGCCCTCCGGCGGGTTGCCGAGCTCGCCCGCGCGCACCCTCTCCAGCAGTCTGCGGGTCGCGTCCACGATCTCGGGCGCGGCCCTTCGAAGCTCCGCGGCGTCGTCAGGACCGGCCGTGTCGGCGGGGAACTCGCCCGCCTTCAGCAGGCCGTCCAGATCCGCCAGCCGGTCGCCCAGCCACCCCAGCGGGTCCGCGGACAGCTCGCGGACGAACACCCGGTCGCCCGGGTCCCATCCGGTGAACACCGGGTGGTGGTGGGTGCGGTCGAAGCTTCCCGGCTTGCCGTCGACCGACTCCAGGAAGTCGGCGCGCCACACCGGGCGGTCCACCGCGATCGGGTAGGCCGCGTAGATGGAGTCCACCAGCTGGCCCTGCTCGACGAGGCGCAGCTCCAGACGGACTCCGTGCTCGGCGCTCTCCTGCCCCTTGATCGGTTCGGGATCGACGAAGTACAGATCCCCCACCACGACGCCCACCTTGTCGAAGGCGAACAAGTACAGCATCAAAATTCCTCTCGCGTCGCCATCGGGCCGGCGCGGGGCGCGTCGCCCGGCGCCGGACCGATGCTCGAATCCAGCTCGCAGTGTGTGCAGTTGAGGCGATGGCGCGGTTACCCCGCGATTCGCTCCGGGTCGGCCTGGGGTACCGGCGCCGCGCGGGTCGCGCGCACGCCCGACCACAGCAGGACGGCCAGCGCCGAGGTGAGCAGCGCCGGGGCGAAACGCAGCACCTGGTCGGGCAGTGACACCGACCAGCCCAGCAGCAGGGACGACAGCGCGGCCCCGCCCAGGATGAAGGCGCGCATCACCGCGTTGACGCGGCCCGCGACCTCCTCGGGTATCGCGCGGAAGCGGTACTCGTTGGTGGTGACGTTCATGCCGCCCTCGCCGGCCGTCAGGGTGCAGAAGCCGAGGATCACCACCGGGGTCCACGGGGTCAGCAAGGCGGCGCAGGCGACCGCGCAGATCGTGAACCACAGGCCGATACGGCGCTCCGCGGGCGCCTCGATCCACACCCGGCCGCCGAGCCACGCGCCGAGCGCGCTGCCTGCGGCCCCCGCGGCGAGCACCATGCCCGCCCAGCCGCTGGACCAGCCCCACGTACGGCCGGCGAGCACCAGGATGACGGTCGGTACGGCACCCGCGCCGAGGTTGTAGACCGAGAGCACCGCGGTGAGCCGCGGGACGCCCGGGATCCGCCGGAAGCTGCGGAAGCCCTCGACCTGCATACGCAGGAAGCCGCGTTCGACGATCGGCTTCTCGCCGCGCGGCAGCACCATCGCGACCAGCGCGGTCAGCAGGAAGGTCGCCGCGTCGATCCACAGCGCCCAGTATCCGCCGACCGCCGCCAGCACCCCGCCGGCGATCGCCGGTCCCGCGCACCGGGCCAGTTGCGTGGTCGCCCCGTACTTGCTGTATGCCTCGGTCACCCGGTCGGCCGGCGCGAGCATCGGCAGCAGGCCGAAGTCGCTGGTCAGGTTGGACGCCACGGTGGCGCACCCGGCTATCAGCAGGAGCACCAGCACGAGTGGGACCTGGCCCGCCATCAGCAGCAGCGGTGTCAGGGCGATCAGGACGCCCTGCACGAGCTCGGCGACCATGAAGACCTGGCGCCGCTCGTAGCCGTCGATCAGCGTGCCCAGCAGCGGGGAGGCGACGAACGGCAGGTACTGCACACCGAGACTGAGCGCGGCCAGAATCGGCGACCCCGTGCCGGCCAGGATCGTCCACGGCATGGCGAGTTGCAGGAAGGTGTCGCCCAGCTCCGAGACCGACGCCGCGGACGTCAGCAGCCAGAACCTGCGCCATGACGTCTCCGCCGGACGCGGCTGCCCCGGCGGCCGGGGCACGGCGGAGGCCGCCTCGGACTCGTCGGCGCCCGTGGTGCTCATCCGCTGTCTCCGTTTCTGGGGTGGCCGCGCTGCCCTGGGGACGGGCGCCCGGCGGGTGGTGCGGGGCGCCCGTCGCTCAGGTGTGGGGTGCCGGTCAGCTCGACACGTGCTCGGCGATGGTGCGGGCGCAGTCGATGGAGGAGGTGCGGGTGGTGTCGACCTCCAGGTCGTAGACGACGCCCTTGTGCACCGCCTCGGCCTGAAGGGCGGCCATCCCGGGCACCCGGTCGCCCCGGGCGATCTCCCGGCCCGCGGCGGTCTCCGGGTCGCAGTGCACGCCGACCCACAGCACCTCAAGGCCCTTCAGGTGCCCGCGCAGCCGCTCCTGGTCGGTCTGTCCGCCCAGGAAGACGTCGTCGATGATGATCCGGGCGCCCGCCCGGGCCATCGCGGCGACCCCCGTCGACCAGGCGGTCTCGACCTCGCGGTAGCCGTCACCCAGCATGACCTCGCCCTGCTGCCCGAACTCCACACCGGAACCGGAGTCGGTCAGGCACGGCGGCAGCCGGTCGACCAGGTCGTCCACTCCCAGGTTGATCCACGGCCGGGGAAGGATCGCCTTGAGGCAACGGGAGATCCCGGACTTCCCGGAACTCGAACCACCATTCAACACAATGACTTGCGTGGTCACTTGACGAACTCGCCTTCCAAGATGATGCGTTGCGACCCACGGACACCCGGCCGACGGCCGGGGACCGCGTCATTCCGGCTCGCCAGGTTACTGGCGTCGACGATCATGCGTCACAGCTCCAGGATTCCGGTGAGTTGCCGCAGGATCGGCCGGCAGGTGGTGGACACCGACTGGCTCCAGCCCTCCTCGTTGAGCCAGAGCCGCAGCGCGGCCAGCACCCGGGTGTCCGAAGTACCCGCCTCGGTCACGGTGGTGAGCCACTCCTGCGGATCCACCAGCCGCACGTCGCCGAGTTCCGCGCGCAGTTCGTCGATGTCGTACGTGCGCTGCACCAGCACGGAACGCGTCTGCGCCGCGTCGGCCGTGGCAGCGGCCAGGACGGTGTCCGTGACGTCGGCGACGTGGCAGACCGGTACCCGGCCCGACAGCCGCGGCAGGATGCCCTGCCGGGCCGATATCCGCAGCAGGTTGGCGAAGACGTCGTACTCCAGGAAGGCGGCGTCCTCGGGTGTGTGGCCGTACACCAGTCCCACCCGCAGCAGGTCGACGCGGCACGCGTCGCCCTCCAGGGCCCGGGCGTACGTCTCGGCCACGAACTTCGACTGGGAGTACGGGTCGCCGATGGCCGCCAGCGCCTCTTCTGTGAAGGGCGCGAACTCCTCGCCGATGGAGGCGGCGGAGACGAACACGAAGCGGTGGGCGCCCCGCGCGGCCGCCGCCCGCACCAGCGCGCGGGTGGTGGCGACGCTGCCACTGAGCTGCCGCTCCAGCGGCAGTACGTGGTTGACCTTGTAGCCGCAGTGCACGACCGCGCCCCAGCGGTCGGTGTCGCCTGCGGTGCCCTCCAGATCGCCGTAGCCGAGGAACCGTACGTCCTCGAAGTCGGCCGGCTGCCGTGCGAAGCGCGCGCAGTGGCGCTCGACGAGCCGCTGCGGATTGCTGGTGGTGACGACGGTGACCGGGCGTCCGGT
This sequence comes from uncultured Actinomycetota bacterium, assembly GCA_963737305.1. Taxonomy (GTDB): domain Bacteria; phylum Actinomycetota; class Actinomycetes; order Streptomycetales; family Streptomycetaceae; genus Streptantibioticus_C. The sequence goes on from CAVTRX010000001.1 coordinate 1,365,210, forward strand.
GCCGAGCAGTCGGTCCAGCACGTGCCCGCCGATGAAGCCGCTCGCCCCGGTGACGGTGACCGCCCGCTCCTCGCGGGCACTCGCCGGCCGCAGCGCCGCGAGGGCGGCGGGCAGTTGCGCCAGCTCCGCCGAGACGGCGCCGAACACCGCGTGCACCGGGGAGACCGCCTGCTGCTGTCCGCGCAGCGCGGTCTCGAAGCTCTCGACGGTGAAGTCGTAGTTGAGCAGGTCGAACGCGGCCTGGACCCGCTCCTCGCCGTACACCTTGGCGAGTTCCACCTGGATCTGCACCAGGGCGAAGGAGTCGCCGCCCGCGTCGAACACCGAGACGGTGGGGGCGATCTCGGTGCCGAGGATCTGCTCGACGATGGCGGTCACCGTGCCCTCGTCGCCGCCGTCCGCCGCCGTCTCCTGTCCGCCGCGGCGCACCAGCTCCCGCAGTTCGTCCTTGTCGGCCTTGCCGGTGTCGGTGACGGGGATGTCGGCGACGGCCAGCAGGATGTCCGGCACCTCCCAGGGCGGCAGCACCTCGCGCAGCCAGGCCTTCAGTTCCGGTTCCGGCCGGTCGGCCAGGGTGTGCGCGACCACCAGGGAGCCGTCGTCGGTCAGCGCCGCGACCCGTGCGTCGAACAGCCGGGAGAGCCGGCCCTCCAGGTCGGTGAGGCCGATGCGGTGACCGAGCCGCTTGACCTGGTCGTCGAGCCGGCCCAGGTAGAACACCTCACCGTCGCGCAGTTCGACCTCGTCGCCGGTGTGGTAGGCGGGAGCGCCGTCCACGGTGGTGAACGGTCCGCCCTGCGGCGGCACGCCTTCGTAGCCGAGCGCCACACCGGCACCGACGAGCACGAGCTCACCGCGCCCGGCCGCCTCGTAGCGTTCGCTCTCGCGGTCGTGGACACGTGCCGCGTAGTCGCCGATGGGGCGGCCGACGGAGGTGGTGAACCGGGTGGGTACGTCGACGGAGAAGCACACCGTGCCCTCGGTGGGGCCGTAGGCGTTCAGCACCCTGCTGTACCGGGCCGCGGCCCGGAACTCCACCTCGGTCAGCGCCTCCCCGGCGAAGACGACGGTCCCGATGGTCTTGCGCGCCTCGTCCTTGAGCCTCGCGTACACCGACGGCGGCAGCGTGATCACGTCGCAGCCGTGGTCGCGCAGATAGCTGCCCACCGCGTTCACCCAGGAGGCGCCGTCCCACTCGGGAACCACCAGTGTCCCCCCGGCGTACAGCGTCACCAGCACCTCGGCGACCGAGGCGTCGAACGCCAGCGAGGAGAACTGCAGCACCCGGTGGCCCGGCTCGATGCCGAACAGCCGGGTCTGCTCGCGGCACAGGTTCTCGATGCCCCGGTGACCCACGTTCACCAGCTTGGGCAGGCCGCTGGACCCCGAGGTGAAGATGGAGTACGCCACCTCCTGGACGGGCCAGGACGCGGGCGCCTCACCGGGATCGGCCGGCGCCGCGGCGGTCAGCTCGTCGGCGGTGACCACCCGGCATCCGGTGTCCTGCTCGCGCAGGGCGGCGGCGGAGCCGGGCGTGCAGCACAGCACCAGGTCGGGCGCGGCCACCCGCATGGCCCCGGCCATCCGCTCCGCGGGCAGCCCCGGGTTGAACGGCGTGTAGACCAGCCCCGCCCGCATCACGGCCAGCGCCCAGATCAGCGCCTCGGCGGTGTGCTCACCGGCCAGCGCGACCCGGGCCGATTCCGGACCCGACCGGCGCAGCAGCGCGGCGCGCTCCCGGGTGATCCGGTCGAGGTCCGCGTACGACCAGGTCTGCGCACCGGACTCCAGGGCGGCTTCGTCGCCGCGCTCGCCCAGGCACTGGGCGAGCAGCGCGGAAAGATCCACTGGGGTTTCCCCTCTTGTCTGCTTGTCGGTTGGAAGCGTGCCGCCGCATGGCAGGACGGACGGGGATGACACCGTGGCCGGATGAGCGCTGCGCCACGGTCCGTACCTCATGACTCCGTGGCGCCGACCGCGGTGGCGGCGCGCGCCGACAGGCGCACCGGCCGGTCGGGGTCGGTCGTCAACTCACGCAGGATGTCGACGTATTCGGCCAGCATCGCATCCGAGGTGGGCCGGTCCAGGACATCGGCGCTGTAAGGGAGCACCACCACCAGTTCGTCGTCGACCTCGTTGATCTCGATGGTCAGGTCGGCCTTGGCGGTTCCGTTGTCCACCAGCCACGGCACGGCGCGGGTGCCGGCGAGCCCGGCCCGCGGGCGCAGCGGCCCCTGATAGGCCAGCACCACCTGGACGAGCGGCTGGCCCGACGCGCCTGCCCTGGCCTTGACGGCCCGCACCACGTCGTTGAACGCGACGTGCTGGTGCTCCAGCGCTTCCTGGATCTGGTCGTCCAGGCCGTCGAGCACCCGCAGCGGGGTCGGGTCGTCGTGGAGCGCCACCCGCATCGCCACGGTGTTGGTGAAGAAGCCGATGACGTCCTCGGAGTCGCGGTTGGGGCGCCCGGCGATGGGCGAGCCGATGAGCACGTCGCGCTGCCCGGTGTGCCGTGCCACCAGGACGGCGAGCGCCAGCAGGCACACGGCGTACGGCGTGCTGCCCGCCTCCTTCGCCAACCGCTCGACGGCGCCGCGCAGTTCCGCGCCCGTGGGGTGGTTGAGCCGGGCGCCGCGGTGGCTGAAGGAGGGCGGCCGGGGCACGTCGGTCGGCAGGCGCACCTCTGTCGGCGCCCCGGTGAGCAGTTCGCGCCAGTGCTCCAGCCCCGCGGTGAGCGCGGGGTGACCGGCCGTGGCACGCTGCCAGACCGCGTGGTCCCGGGGCCGCAGGGCGGTGTCGGGCAGGGCGGGAGGGGTGGCGCCGTCCCGGCGGGCGGCGTAGCACCGCGCCAGGTCGAGGTCGAGCACATCCTGCGACAGGCCGTCGGCGACGGTGTGGTGGGTGACCAGGACGAGCACCGACTCGTCGGGGGCCGCTTCGAGCAGGGCCGCCCGCAGCAGGGGGGCTTGGTCCAGGTCGAAGGGTTCGGCTCCCAGCGCCGCGGCGCGCCGGGCGGCCTCGGCGAGGGGATCGGGGAAGCCGGTCAGGTCCTCCTGCGCCAGTTCCATCGTCACCCGGGGGGCGATGTCCACCCGCAGGTCCGCGCCGTCCAGGTGCAGGCTGCTGCGGAAGGCCTCATGGCGGTCGGTCAGGTCCTGGACGGCCTGCCGGAGCGCGGGCAGGTCGAGCCGCCCGGTCAGGTGCAGCGCGGACGTCTCGTTGTAGGAGACGGACGCCGCCTGCCGCATCCTGGCCTGCGCCCACACCCGCCGCTGGTGCAGCGAGGCGGGGTAGGAGGGGCCGGTGTCGGTCCTGGTGAGCGGGGGCAGCGCGAGCCGTTCCGTGCCGCCTGCGGCCACCAGGGCGGCCATCTCGGCCATCGTGCGGGTCCCCATCACCTCGCGCACGGTCAGCGGGACGTCGAAGTGCTCGCGGATGCGGTTCTGGAGCCGGATGGCCCGCATCGAGGTGCCGCCCAGCGCACGGAAGCCGTCGGTGGCGCCCACCCGGTCCACGCCGAGCACGTCCTGCCAGATCCGGGCGAGGTCCGCCTCGGCCCCGGCCTTCGGCGCCGTGAAGGCGGTCTCGGTGCCGATGCCCGGCAGGGGGTGGGTGCGCAGCTTCGCCAGGTCGACCTTGCCGTGCTGGTTGAGCGGAAGGCCCTCCAGCCGCACGACGAAGGAGGGGACCATGACGGGCGGCAACTCCTGCGCCAGCCGCTCCGGGAGTTCCGCCTCGATGCCGGGCGCGCCGACGACGAAGGCGACGAGCCGGGCGTCCGTTCCGTCCCCCTGGACGACCACGGCGCTCGTCCGCACGCCCGGATGGGAGGTCAGCACGGCCTCGACCTCGGCGCGCTCCACGCGGTGGCCGCGGACGTTCAGCTGCCCGTCCACCCGGCCCATGAAGTCCAGGTTGCCGTCGGGCAGGAGCCGGACCCGGTCGCCGGTGCGGTAGAGCCGGGCGCCGGGGCGGTCGCTGAACGGGTCGAGCGGGAACTGACGCTCCGTCACATCGGGAAGTCCCCAGTAGCCGCGGGCCAGTCCATGGCCGCCGACGTAGAGTTCGCCGGGTTCGCCGTCCGGCACGGGCCGCATCAGCTCGTCCAGGATGTGGAGTTCGCGGCCCGGCAGGGGCTTGCCGATGGGGGGCGCCTCGCCCGGCCGGCGCTCGTCGGAGGCGCTGGCCGCGACCGTCACCTCGGTGGGGCCGTACAGGTTGATGAACCGTCTGCCGCTGCCCCAGCGTTCGGCGGCCTGCGGCTCGCAGCGCTCCCCGATGTAGGCCAGCGTGTGCAGGTCGGGCAGGGGTGGCTCCTCCGCGAGTTCGGCGAGCAGCGCGGGGGGCAGCATCGCACCGGTGACGCGCGCGTCGTGCAGGAACTCCACCAGGCCGGGGCCCGCGGTCTCCACCGTCGGGGGCGGGATGACGACGGTGCCGCCCGCGGCGAGCACCGCGTAGATGTCGAGCGCCTGGGTCTCCCAGGTCAGCGGGTAGAACTGCAGGAAGCGGGTGCCGGGGCCGAGGCGCAGGTAGGGGGTGATCATGCCCATGAACCAGGCGACGGAACCGTGTTCTGCCATGACGCCCTTGGGGCGGCCAGTGGTGCCCGAGGTGTAGGTGATGAAGGCGAGGCGGCTCGGGTCGCCGGGCGGCAACTCCGCCGCGGTCTCCGTGGTTTCGCCCGTCTCGTGCGGCTCCGGCGGACCGGCCAGTTCCTCGGCGGTCAGCAGCGGAAGGTCGTCGGCCGGGACCGCCGAGCGCATCGTCCGGCTCGCCACCGCGAGGCGGGGCCGGATGTCCTCCAGGATCCAGCGCAGCCGGGCCTGCGGGTGCGCGGGATCGAGGGCCACATAGCTGCCGCCGGCCTTCAGGATGCCCAGCAGCGTCACGACCATGGAGACGGAGCGCTCCAGACACACGGCGACGAAGACGCCCGGCTCCACACCCTGTGCGACCAACCGCCGTGCCGCGGCGTCGGACCGGCGCTCCAGCTCGGCGAATCCGAGGTGGTCGGTGCCGTCCTCGACGGCCGGGAGATCAGGATTCGCCTGGGCCCGTTCGGCTATCAGGCCATGAATGGTCGGGTAGCTCATTTACGAAATTCCACTGTGTGGTTTTCCTCTGCCATGTGCGCTGTTTGCACCGCGGGTTGCGAGACGTCGGACGCAATGGAAGGAATGACGGGCGGGGGCTGGATTCACACATTCGAGCGAAAGACGCCGGTATCGGACATACCGACGATCGGCGGCGATCGGTCACGAAGATGCACAACTCATGATGATGCGCCATGCACACGCATGGCGCGATATCCCATGGCGGCGACGCGGAGTCGACGACCGAAGATCATCTTCACGGTTGCCTGGCGCGTGGGTAAGAGAACGCCATAGCCAGTACGGACCTCACTGAAAATCCCCCGTCGACACCATTCATCGCCTTGTTCTCGCGGTCTACGGCAGGCACTGTAGTTTGGACCCGTGAGGGTGGCAAGTACCAACTTTCTTTGCAGGCGGGGACTGAAGTCCCTTGCGTCGAGCGGGCCTTATCTGTTTTGATGATGTAGATGGGGCGAAGGCCTTGACACGGGGGAGTATTTATGCGCGACACTACCGAGTTGCACTCGGATGCGCCGTTTACACTCAGGTCGTCACGCACCCCGGCACCACCGGTCCCCGAGCCGCTTCAGGACCGGCTCACGGCCGAGGACACCGCGCCGCGAATCCGGCTGTGACCCCCGGTCAAGCCGGAGTCGGCAGACCCGCCGGAGTCACCTTCGCATCATCCAGGAGCCGAATGATTCCGGGCATTCTTGCGCGCTGTAGAGACCCTTTCACGCTGCCCTCGACGAGGGAAGCGGCTCCATTCGGTACAGGTCAGCGGGCTCCGTCAGGCCATCGCATACCGACTCGGCAGCGCCGATCCGGACGGCCGAACCTCGGATGCAGTTTTGAAGTCAAGGGAGGGGCCTGGTGATTCAGGCAGGAGAATCGACGTCACTGCCGGACGCATCCGGAGGTGAGTCAGGCGGCAGCGGCCCCGAGTCACTGGACGGCGTGGCGATCACCCTGACCGATGCCGAACGGGACGCGGTCCACGAGGAATTCGCGGCGGTCGCCAGGGCGATGAAGTCCCGTCCGCTGGACGACGAAGAGTTGATCACGGCAGCCGAACTTTCCGGGAACCTGCTGCCGAGTCGGGTTCTGCAGGCACTGAGCCGGTTTCGCCGGCATGGGAATGACTCGGGCGTCATTCTGATCAGAAACATACCCACCGACGTTGACATTCCGCCGACTCCTGTAAACGGCTTCCTGGCGGACTGGGACGAGCTCCCGGTGGCCACCTTCGCGCAACTCGCGGTGGCGTCGGCCGTGGGAGATGTCATCGCCTATGCCGACGAGAAGTCGGGCAGAATCATCCAGGACGTCGCGCCGGTCGAAGGCGCCGTGGAACGTCAGGAGAATTCGGGGACGGTATATCTCGAACTCCATACCGAGGACGGATTTCATCCGTACAAGCCGGACTTCATCACCTTGATGTGTCTGCGCCCGGATCAGGAGCGCACGGCGCAGACCGTCCTGGGTGCCGCGGCGCGGGTGCTGCCGCTGCTCTCCGAGAAGACCAGGGCCCTGCTGCGCGAGCCGATCTTCCGTCTCCGGGTGAGCAGTTCCTTCGGCGACGGCAACACCAACCTGGTGACCGACCCGCTGCCGGTGCTGTCCGGAGTGGCCAACGCGCCGGAACTGCTCGCCGACTTCCACGCGATGGAGCCCCTCGACGACGACGCGCGACAGGCGCTGGAGGAACTGAAGTCGGCGTTCCTGGCGACACTTCAGGGGGCTGTCCTGGACGTCGGTGACATCCTCGTCGTCGACAACCGCAGCGCCATCCACGGGCGTTCCCCGTTCGCCGCGCGCTTCGACGGAACGGACCGCTGGCTTCGGCGCTGCTTCGCCGTCCTGGACATCCGCCGCTCGCGGGCCGCTCGCGCCCCGGGCTCGCGGGTCTGCGCGCCCCTGGCGAGCATCGGCCTGTCCGCCGCCCCGGCCGGCGTCATCCCCACCACGCGAATCGAGGATCCGGCGTGCACCGGTTCATAACCAGCCTGGAAGAGCTCGCCGAGCAGCCGCCCGGCCACATGCTGCTGCTCTACTCCGGCGGGCTCGACGGGACGTACCTGCTCCAGCGGCTGCAGGAGCTGGGGACCACCGTGACGGCGCTGAACGTGCGCATCGCCGACACCGAGCCGTCGGCCACAGCGGCCGAGCAGGCGGCGCTGTTCGGCGCCCGGTTCGTCGACGTCGACGTGACCGACCAGTTCTTCGCGGAGTTCGCCCCCGCTGCGGTGCACGCGGACGCCCTGTACCAGGAGCAGTTCCCGGTCGGCTCGACGCTCACCAGGCCGCTCATGGCGCGGACCGCGGTGCGGGTGGCGCGTGAGCACGGCTGCGACGTCATCGGCCACACGGCGACGTACATGCAGAACAGCGCGATGAGGATCAGCGGATCGATCGCCGCGCTGGACTCGCAGGCCGGCATCGCCGCGCCGTTCCTGGGTTCCGACCTGCCGCGGGAGGCCAAGCTCGCCGCGCTGCGGGACGTGGGGATCTCCTTCCCCGAGGGCATCCACAGCATCGACGCGAACCCCTGGGCGCGTGTCATCGAGAACGGATCCCTGGAGAGCCCGGAGAACCGCCTGGACGAGAGCGTCTTCCGGTGGACCAGGGACGTGGCCGACGCGCCCGACGAGGGGGTGGAGCTGGTCTTCACCTTCGAAGGCGGTCTGCCCGTCGCCCTGGACGGCGAGGCCATCGCCTTCGGCGACCTCGTGCACCGGCTCAACACGCTGGCCGGCGAGCACGGTGTCGGCCGGTCCTCCGGTCTGGAGGACACGCCGTTCGGCGTGAAGAACCACGAGATCCGCGAGGCGCCCGCCGCCACCGTCATCATCAAGGCCCACCAGGTCCTGGCCAACGCGGTGTTCACCGCCCAGGAGCACTCGGTGCGCGGTGGCATCGCCCGGGAGTGGACCACCACGGTCGTGCAGGGCGGATGGTTCAGCCATCTCGGGGAGAGCCTGGCGAAGTGCCTGGCCGACCTGGACCGGCCGCTCAACGGCACCGTGCGGCTGCGCCTGCACAAGGGAACCATCACCGTCCTGAGCGTCTCCTCGCCGAACGGCCTCTACTACACGCGACTCGGCAAGAGCTTCCACGACTCGATGCTCGAGTACTCCTACACGCCGTGGTTGTCCCTCGCCACCCTGCCCAGCCGCCTGCGGCGATTCGGAGCTTCGGAATGAACGACACCAAGCGGGACCTGATCGACCTCTCTCACGTGGTGCGGGAGGGCATGACCACCTATCCCGGGCTGCCGGGGCCGGTGATCGAGGACCACATGTCACGGGTGGCCTCCCGCGACAAGTACTCCCCGGGGACCGAGTTCCAGATCGGCCGGATCACCCTGGTGGCGAACACCGGAACGTACGCGGACGTCCCCTTCCACCGTTTCGACGGCGGCGCCGACCTCTCCGAGGTGCCGCTGTCCCGGTTCGTCGACCTGGAGGGCGTGGCGATCTCCGCGCCGGCCGGCAGCCCGCGGGGCATCGGCCCCGAGGCGTTCGAGGGGCTTGAGGTGACCGACCGGGCCGTCCTGGTCCACACCGGTTGGGACCGGCACTGGGGCACCGACTCCTACGGCGACCCGCAGCACCCCTTCCTGTCCGCGGAAGCCGTCGAGTGGCTGGCGGCCCGCCGTCCCGCGCTGGTCGGCATCGACTCGGTCAACATCGACGACATGGCCGACGGGTCGCGGCCGGCGCACACGGGTCTGCTCGCCGCGGACATCCCGGTGGTCGAGCACATGACGGGGCTGGAGCAGGTCGTCGGCCGGCAGTTCCGTTTCCACGCCGCCCCGATCGCGATCGCCGGAATGGGCACCTTCCCGGTCCGGGCCTACGCGCTCGTCGACCCACAGGTCTGACAGCGCACCGCGAGAGCAGGACGTTCCTACTTCTACGAAGGTCGTGGACATGGAGAAGTACCACCTGGACGCCCAGGCCAACGCAGACATCGACGAACTCGTCCGTGAGCTGACCGCTGACGTGGCGAGCGTGCACGACGCCGAGTTGCACAGGAAGGCGGCGGTGCTCGCGCACGAGCTCCCCCGGGAACTGCGCAGAGCGCTCGTGGAGTTCCGGCTGACCGAGCCGTCGGCGGGCTTCCTGCTGTCCGGTGTCCGGGTCAGCGAGGACCTCGGGCCGACCCCCGCCCACTGGCACCAGGACGAGCAGACCGCCGCGCTGCGCGAGGAGGTCGTCTTCGCCCTGTGCGCCCAGGTGCTCGGCGACCCCTTCGGCTACTCGACGCTGCACAACGGCCTGCTGATGCACAACATCGTGCCCATCAAGGGCCACGAGAAGGAGCAGATCTCCTCCGGTTCCGAGGAGACGCTGGCGTGGCACACCGAGGAGGCGTTCCACCCGTACCGCTCCGACTACACCGCGCTGATGTGCCTGCGCAACCCGTACGGGGCGCCGACCACCTACGCCGACGTCGACGATCTGGAGATCGACGAGGCGGACCGGGAGATCCTGCGGCAGCCGCTGTTCGCCGCCCGGCCCAGCGGCTCGCACTCCGCGGAGCGCAACGCGTACACCACCCACCTGCCGGAGCACCGGCACGCCCGGGCGCGCGCGAGCTTCGACGCCATCGAGGAGCTGCACCGCAACCCGCCGTCCCAAACGGCGCTGTTCGGTGACGAGGCCGACCCCTATCTGTGTGTCGACCCCGACTGCATGACCGCGCTGAACGACGAGGCGGCCGGTGCGCTGGACCGGTTGTGCACGGAGATCAACCGCAAGCTCCAGGACATCGCCCTGACACCCGGCGACATCATGTTCCTCGACAACTTCCGGGCGATCCACGGCCGCAAGCCGTTCAAGGCGCGCTTCGACGGCTCGGACCGCTGGCTCAAGCGCATGAACATCACCCGGGACCTTCGCCGGTCACGCGCCCGCCGGCTTTCCGCCGACGGCCGGATCATCTACTAGTCTCGATGCTTTGTGACGGTCCCTCGGACGCGATGACGAGGCCCGCACGCGGGGGGTCACCCCCCGATTACCACCTTTGCAAGAATGGGGACTGATGTGACTTTGCCGCCACTTTTGTCACTGAAGCGAAACGTCATCGCGGAGCCCGCTGTCGCCGGGTGGTACGCCTGGTCGTATCTGCTGCCGCCGTTCACCCTGGCGAAGTACCTGAAGGGCCATTACCGGACCATCGTCGAGTCCTACCTGGAAAAGCCCGAGACGCACCGCACCGCGCTCAAGCAGGCCCGTTTCCAGGGCGGACCCTTCGTCCACGAGTCCGAGGGCTCGTACGACCGGATCCGCGAGTGGTACGAGTCGGCGCGCGAGCGGCACGCCCCGCTGATGGAACTCGCCGACGCCATCGACGAGTTGGAACAGAAGATCCTGCCCACCCTGGACGGCGCGTCCATGGAGCCGGTCTACCGCGACCTGCCGGAACCGCTGGCCGGGCGGGTGGAGTTGTTCTACAACCGGGACAACCGCACCCCGGACTACCGCTTCATCGAGCCGCTGTTCTACGCCTCCCCGTACTTCGACCCGGGGCTGCACCAGGTCCGGTTCTCCGAGATCCACCAGGACGCCAGACAGTTCGCCCTCACGACACCCGTGCTGGAGTACTCGCCCGAGCAGGTGCTGGTGACCGTCCCGCTGGACTCGCCGCTGCTCGACGAGGTCTTCGCCGGCGGGCTCAGCCCCCAGGAGCTGGACCGGCTCACCGCCGACCTCGGCCTGGCCGGGGAGCGCGCGGAGGCCTTCAAGGGCTTCTTCGAGGAGGCCCCGGAACCGGCCGCCACCGCTCTGGACGCCCAGGACACCGTCGAGTACGTCGGCCACGCCTGCGTGTTCGTACGCCACCGCGGCACCACGTTCCTGGTCGACCCGGTGATCAGCTACAGCGGCTACTCGCACGAGAGCGACGGCCGCTTCACGTTGGACGACCTGCCCGAGCGCATCGACAACGTGATGATCACCCACAACCACCAGGACCACATGCTCCTGGAGACGCTGCTGCGGATCCGGCACCGGGTGGGCCGCGTCATCATCGCCAAGTCCACCGGCTCCAGCCTCGTCGACCCGGGCCTGAAGCGGATCCTGGGCGCCCTCGGCTTCCGGGACGTCGTGGAGCTCGACGACCTGGACACCCTGAAGACCCCCGGCGGCACCATCACCGCACTGCCCTTCCTGGGCGAGCACGGCGACATCCGGATCCGCACCAAGTGCGGCTGGCTGCTGGACCTCGACGGCACCCGCATCCTGTTCGCCGCCGACTCCACCAACATCTCCCCGCAGCTGTACGCGCAGGTCACGGCCGCGGTGGGCAAGGTGGACACGGTCTTCATCGGGATGGAGAGCGTGGGCGCCCCGGTCAGCTGGCTGTACGGGCCGCTCTTCCCCGAGCGCCTGGAGCGCAAGCTCGACGCGGGCCGCCGCCTGAAGGGCAGCAACTTCGAGCAGGCCTCGGCCATCGTCGACACCCTCCAGGCCGGCTCGGTCTACGTGTACGCGATGGGGCAGGAGCCCTGGCTGGGCGCGGTGATGTGCGTCGAGTACAACGACACCCATCCGGCGATGATCGACAGCAACAAGCTGGTGGAGTACGTCAAGGAGCGCGGCGGCACGGCCAAGCGGCTGTTCCTGCACGAGTCGATGGCGGTACGCCCGTGAGCCCCGAGGCGGACCTGACCGCCCCGGCACCCGCGAAGCAGCACGTCGTCCACGTCGGGTTCCACGCCTCCGAGGCCCACGCCGTCGACTTCGACGCCGACCACGTGACGGCCGTCATGCCGCGCGGGAGTGCCGCCCGGCTCCCCGAGGAGCTGGCCGCGCGCTTCGCCCGGATCGCGCTGCTGGACCTGCCGGACTCCGACGACCTGGACACCTACGACCGCGCCTTCGACCGCATTCGCGAGCTCGTCGACCAACTGGCCGCCGAGTTCGGCCCGCCGGCGGCGATCGTGGGGATGTACGAGCACACCACGCTGCCGGCCGCCCGGCTGCGCGAGCACTTCGGGCTCCAGGGCACCACCGTGCGCACGACGATGCTGTGCCGGGACAAGGTGCCCATGAAAGAGGCGATGGCGGCCGCCGGGGTGCGCGTGCCGCGCTTCGTCGCCGTCGGCCCCGACACCGGGCCGGCCGAACTGGAGGCCTTCGCCCGGCAGACCCCCGGCCGCGTCGTGCTCAAGCCGCGCAGCCAGGCCGCCAGCATCGGCGTGCACCTCCTGGAGGACGCCGCCGAGCTCCTCGAACTCGCCGCGGCGGGCATGCTGAAGGAGGGCTACGAGGCCGAGGAGTTCATCGCGGGCCCCGTCTACCACATCGACGGCGTCGTACGCGACGGCACCATGCGGTGGTTCTGCGCCTCGCGCTACCTGGACACCTGCTTCGACTTCCAGCACGGGGACACCCCGCTGGCCGCCGTCACCCCGGACGACCCGGCCCTGGCGGAGCGCATCCGCGCGTTCACCATGGCCGTCCTGGAGCCCCTGGAGCTGCGGGACAGCGTGATCCACCTCGAACTGTTCCACACGCCCGACGACGAGCTGGTCTTCCTGGAGATCGGCAACCGCTTCGGCGGCGCCGGCATCTCCTGGCACCAGCGCACCGTCTTCGGCGTCGACCTGGCCCGGGAGTCGGTGCTCGCCTGCCTGGGCAGGCCCTCGGAGGTGCGCACCCCCAGGACCATGATGGACCATCAGGACCCGCTCTCCTCCGGGTGGCTGTACATGCCGCTGACCGCGAAGGAGCCGGTCGTGGTCCGCGAGGTCACCGGGCTCGACGAGCTCCCCGACTCGGTGCTGGCCGCCTCCCTCCCCTGTGTCGGCGACGTGCTGCGGACGGGCGGCAGCGTGTGGCCCAACACCGGCGGGTTCCTGGTCGGCGGCCGGTCCTCCGGCGAGGTGGAGAAGGACATGGCGCGGATCGCCAACACCTACGCGCTCACCACCACACCCGCCGCGCCGGCGGGCGACGAGTGAGGGCGGGGCGCTCCGCCCGATCCACCCGACACGCGAAGACCCGTAGTCGCCAACGAAGGACAGTTCCTCCATGCCCCTGCATGACAGCATTCTCGACACCATCGGCCGCACGCCCATCGTCAAACTGAACCGGCTCGCGCCCGACCATGTCACGCTCTACGTGAAGGTCGAGTCGTTCAACCCCGGCGGCTCGGTGAAGGACCGCCTCGCCCTCTCGGTCATCCTCGACGCCGAGGCGAGAGGAGAACTCAAGCCCGGTGACACCATCGTGGAGTGCACCTCGGGCAACGTGGGCATCGCGCTGGCGATGGTGGCCGCCGCGCGCGGCTACCAGTTCGTGGCGGTCATGGGCGACGACTTCTCGGTGGAGCGGCGCAAGCTCATCCGGGGCTACGGCGGCAAGGTCATCCTGTTCCCCGCGGTCAACGAGGGCAGCGCCGGCGGGCGGGCCAGGGCCAACGAACTGGCCGAGAAGCACGGCTGGTTCCAGTCCCGGCAGTTCGACAACCCGGCCAACCCCGCCTACCACCGGGAGACCACCGCGGCGGAGATCCTGAGCGACTTCGCCGGGAAGCGGCTGGACTACTTCGTCTCCGGCTTCGGCACCAGCGGGACCCTCACCGGCGTCGGCCAGATGCTCAGGTGCGCCCGGCCCGACGTGCGCGTGGTGACCTTCGAGCCGGAGAACGCCGCGGTGCTGTCAGGCAAGGAGTGGCACTCCCACAAGATCCAGGGACTGGCCCCCAACTTCGTGCCCGGCGTGCTCGACCAGAGCGTGATCGACGAACTCCTCACCGTGGACGAGGTGGTGGCCCGCGACACCGCACGCCGGCTCGCCGCCGAGGAGGGCATCCTCACCGGTATCTCCGCCGGAGCCGCCGTGGCGACCGCGCTGCGCGTCGCGGAGACCGCCCCCGAGGGCTCGGTCCTGCTCGCCATGCTGCCGGACACCGGTGAGCGCTACCTGTCCACCTTCCTGTTCGACGGAATGAACGAGGGCTCGGACGACGAATGGCTGGCCTCGCTCGACGAGGGCTCCGGCGACGCCCGAACCTGAAGGGGAATGGGCGCATGAGGGAATTCATCCCCCCTGCCACTCGCTTCGTCGACCTGCCCGACGGATTTTCGATGAACCGCGGTGGCAGGCTTCACGGTGCGCGCATCGGCTACGAGACCTACGGGAAGGTGAACGCGGCACGCGAGGTCATCCTGATCCTCACCGGCCTGTCGGCCGACGCGCACCCCGCCTCGCACCCGGACGACCCGAGCCCGGGCTGGTGGGAGGCCATGCTGGGGCCGGGAAAGCCCATCGACACCGACCGCTGGTTCGTCATCTGCATCAACTCGCTGGGGAGCTGCAAGGGTTCGACCGGACCGGCCTCGATCGATCCGGGAACGGGCGAGCCCTATCGGCTGGACTTCCCCGACATCACCATCGAGGACATCGCGGACGCCGCGGCCTACACGGTGCGCGCGTTGGGCTTCGAGCGGCTGGCCTGCGTGATAGGCGCCTCCATGGGGGGAATGAGCTCGCTGGCGCTGCTCGCCCGCCATCCCGGGCTGGCGCGCAGTCACATCAACATCTCCGGGGCGGTGCACTCGTTGCCGTTCTCGATCGCCATCCGCTCACTGCAACGCGAGGCGATCCGGTGCGACCCGCTGTGGGACCAGGGCAGGTACCACGCGGAACGCTATCCGCGGCGCGGGATGCTCGTCGCCCGCAAGCTGGGCATGGCGACCTACCGTTCGGCACAGGAGTGGGAGGACCGCTTCGGCCGGGCGCGTCTGAGCGCCGACCACCGCGACGGCAGGGAACGGTTCGGCCCGGAGTTCGAGGTCGAGAGGTATCTGGAATTCCATGCGAAGCGCTTCATGCATGAATTCGACCCCAACAGCTACCTGTATCTCAGCCACTCCATCGACCAGTTCGACCTGGGCGAGTGCTGCGGCACCACCCCGGACGACGCGCTGTCGGGATTGCGGCTCGACAAGGCGCTGGTGATCGGGGTGGACAGCGACATCCTGTTCCCGTTGAAACAGCAGCGGCAGATCGCCGACGGGCTGAGCGCCGGCGGAACCGACGTCCGGTTCCTGCCGCTGGACTCACCGCAGGGGCACGACGCGTTCCTGGTCGACACCGACCGGTTCGGACCTCCGATGGCCAAGTTCCTGTCGGTGGGCTGACACCTGGGCAACCGCGACCGCGGCGCCTCAGCCTTGCGTGCGCCGCGGCAGCAGGATGGGGAACGCCTCGGTGACCGTCTTGACGACCTCGTCCGGCATCGGCCCTTCGGTCGGCAGCGCCCTGCCACCCGAGACCCAGACCGTCGACATGCCCACCGCCGCGGCGCCCGCGATGTCGTGCTCCAAGGAGTCGCCGACCATCCACCCGCCCTCGAGTTCCGCTTCGGCGCGCCGCGCGACGAGCCGGAAGACCTCCGGATCGGGCTTGCTCACCACCTCGTCGTCGGCGAAGCAGACCACGTCGAACAGGTCGTGCAGGTTGTCGTGCATCTTCGGCCGCTGCTGGAGATCCGTGCCGTTGGTCAGCAGCGCCGTGCGCCAGCCGCGCTCGCGCAGCACCCGCAGGCTCTCCGGCACGCCGTCGATCGTGCGGACCAGGAGCGGCATCCGCGCCGAGAAGTCGCGCTGGAGCTCGGCCGGTGACTCGGGGAATCCGAAGTGGTCGACGATCGCGCGGAACGACTCCTCGGGGGAGACCGGCCGGTTCTGCTCCTCCCGCAGGAACTCCAGTCCGTCCGCTCCCAGGGACCGCAGCTCGGCCAGTTCGACGAACCAGCGGTCGATCGCGCCGGTGCTGTCCACCAGCGTGTCGTCGAGATCGAATATGACGAACTTGTTCACCTATGACCACTCATCCTCGCGGCGATGACAACAGCGGCACGACCGGCGGTTATTCGCGGGCACCCAGCGGTGCGGGCATGGCATCCAGCTCGGCGAGTTCGTCCGCTGACAGGGTGAGTTCTGCGGCCCCGACGTTCTGGTCCAGGTAGCGCGCGGTCTTGGTGCCCGGGATCGGGATCACGTGCTCGCCCTGCGCGAGCAGCCACGCCAACGCCACCTGGGCGGGGGTGGCTTGGTGGCGCTCGCCGACGGAGCGGACCATGTCCACCAGCCGCATGTTGGCGGCCAGGGGTTCCGCCGCGAAGCGCGGCATCTCGGCGCGGTGGTCGTCCACGCTCAGATCGGCCGGTGCGGAGTAGCGCCCGCTCAGCAGACCGCTGCCGAGCGGCGAGTGGCACAGGAAGGCGATCCCCTGCTCACCGCAGTAGGGAACGATGTCGGCCTGGAACTCCCGGGTGAACAGAGAGAACTCCGACTGCACGGCGGTGACCGGGTGGACGCGTTGGGCCCGGCGCACCTCGTCGAGCGTCATCTCCGACAGACCGATGGCGCGCGCCTTGCCCTCGGTCACCAGGTCCGCCAGCGCGCCCCAGCTCTCCTCGACCGGCACCTGGGGGTCGACGCGGTGCAGGAAGTAGAGGTCGACGTGATCGGTGCCCAGGCGCCGCAGACTCGCCTCCAAAGCGGAACGCAGGTACTCGGGCCGCCCGTTGAGGGTGAAGTCGACGCCGTCGTACAGGACCCCGCCCTTGGTCGACAGCACGGCCTCGTCGCGCCGCCCGTGCAGGGCGCGGCCGACCAGTTCCTCGTTGGTGAACGGCCCGTACACATCCGCCGTGTCGATGAGGTTGACGCCCAGGTTGAGTGCCCGGCGCACCACGGCCCGGGAGGCGCTGTCGTCCCGGTGCTCCGGGTCGTAGGCGAAGGACATGCCCATGGTGCCCAGACCTATTCGACCGACGGCCGGCCCTTTGTGACCCAGCTTGGTGGTACGCAAGAAACGATCTCCTTCCAGGGAAACGGTCGGTTGACGTCGCTCGGCTACCTGCCGATGGTCAGGCCCTCGACCCACAGGCTGGGGCTGCCGCACATGCCGACGCTGCGCCGCACGTAGTACGACGGGCCGTCGGCGGCCACGATGTGGTGGAGCAGGTCGACGACGTTGCCCGCCACCGTGAAGCTGCCGGCGTTGCGCGGCCGGTCGTCCGGCCCACGCAGTACACCGGTGGCGCTGAAGGAGAACTCGCCGGTCACGTCGTTGGAGATGTGCATGCCGGTGGCGTCCACGACCTCCAGGACCTCCTCGTCCGGCGGGCGCGCGGGGCCCGACCACTCCACGACGAGCGCCATCGGCCTGATGACCGTCTCGCCGCCGCCGGCCGGGCGCCAGCCGCAGCCGTTGCTGGCGCGGCCCGCCTCGTCGCCGTTGCGCACGTCGCTCAGGAAGTCCGTCAGCCGGCCCCGCGTCACCAGCCGCACCGGCCGGGTCGGCGTGCCCTCGTCGTCGAAGGCACGGGTGACCGGTGTGCTCGCCCCGGTGGGGTCGTCCACCAGGGAGAACGACTCGACGGCCACCCGCTCCCCCAGCCGGTCGGCCAGCCGGGAGCGGCCCTGAAGGACCGAGTCAAGCTGGAACGACGGCACGAGCAGCACCAGCATCCGGGCGACCACCGAACCGTGCAGCAGGACCCGGCTCGGTGGTGTCCACTCCTCGACGGGGTCGCTCAGGGCGGCGGCCACCCGGTGCAGGGCGGGCAGGCCCTCCCCGGCGGCCTCGATCGCCCCGTCCACCGAGGAGTCCACGAAGGACATGGTCAGATGGCCGAGGCTGGCGCCCCGGGTGGTGATCCTGGCGTGCACCGAGGCGAGGGAGGAGCGCTGTTCGAGATATCCGCCGCCGCTCTCGCCGAACGCCGTGTGCGTGCGTTCCACGTCCACGGTCAGCTCCAGCTCGTGCCCGGGGACCGAGGGAAGCGCCCGCAGCCGCTCCACCTCGACGCGCCGCGCCGGGCCGTCCGACCCGACGGGCTCCAGCGCCGCCACCTTGCGGGCGACGCGCGCCCTGGGCGGGAGCAGTTCGGCCGCGGACAGCGCCTCGTCCACCGCGCGGGGCCCGGCGTCGTCGCCGTGCACCACCGCGCAGCCCTCGCGGCCGTCCCGCCAGGCGGTCGCCACGGTCATGACGCTCGTGGTCAGCCCGGACTGTTCCAGCACGCCGTCGGTGACCTTCAGGGACTCCGTCTCACGCCGGGACACCCACAGCTCGCTCTCGGCGCCACACCGCTCGGAGTGCGCCAGAGCGCTGTCCACCACGGACCGCAGGTCACTCACCGGTGCCTCCTACCAGCAAAGAGGCGACCCGCACGGTCGGGCCGCTCACGCCGACCGGGATGACCTGGCCGAACTTCCCGCACTTGGCGGCCCCGAGGACCGAGTCGTCACCCACCGCGTCGATCTCCCGCAGAACCCTGTCGCCGCGACCGGCGATCGTGGTGTCGACGATCGGATCGGCGATCCGCCCGTCCTTGATCAGGTAGCCGTTGGTCACCCGGAAGCAGAACTCGCCGGTCGACTCCACCACTTCGCCGCCGCCGACGTTCTCCGCGTAGATGCCGTACTCCGTGCCGGAGACGATGTCCGCCGGATCGTCCCGGCCCGCCACCAGGCAGGTGGTCGACATCCTGGGCAGCGGCGGGTCGAGCACGCTCTCGCACCGCGCGTTGGGGCTGCCCGGCACGGCCAGCCGCGCCGCCGTGCGGGAGTCGGTCAGGAATCCGCGCAGGACGCCGTCCTCGACCAGCGTGGTCGGCGAAGCCGTCATCCCCTCGTCGTCCCTGCGGTAGGAGCCGACCGAGCCGGGCATCGTGGGGTCGTCGACGATCGTGACCAGCGGCGAGGCGATCCGCTGCCCCACCCGGTCGGCGTAGACCGAGCCGTGCAGCACCTGGTCGGCCTCCAACGCGTGGCAGCACGCCTCGTGCAGCAGCACGATGCCCCGGCCGCCGCGGATGACGACGGGGAACCGGCCCACCGGCGCCGGCCGGGCGCCCAGCGCGTTGATCGCCCGGCGGGCGACCTCCCGGCCGAGGCCGTCCGGGTCGAGCTCGGCGAGCGAGCCGGAGATCCCCGGGGTGTAGACGCCCGTCGCCAGGTCGGTGCCCTTGCGGGCGATCGCCCGGATCGTCAGGTACACCAGCCTGCGGTGGTCGAGACCACCCGCGACGCAGAACAGCCGGTCCGCGACCTCGAACGCGATGACCAACTGCGAGATCTCCGGGCCGGCCGCCCGCGCGCTCGCGTCGATCCGGCCGAGGAACTCCACCAGTTCGGCGGAGGTGGCGGCGTCGTGCTCGGAGAAGGCGGGCAGCGGCAGCGCCCGGCCCTCCCCGCTGCCCCGCGACAGCAACTGGTCGACCATGCCGAGGTCCGGCACGGTGGACGCCACGTGGTGGAAGCCCTCGGGCGTCACGCAGCGCAGCGCGGCCCCGCGGCGAGCCGTCCGGGAGACCTCCACGATCCGGCCGTCCGCGAAGCGCCCCTTGACCCCTACGCCCGACTCGGCCGCCACACCGACCGACAGCGCGGTGCTGGGCCGGCGGCGCTCCAACTCGCAGGCCAGCTCGGCGCAGACGGCCAGCAGGCCCTCCCCCACGTCGGACCCGGTCATACGGTGACCACCTTGACCGAGGCGGCCAGGTCCGCCATCCGCTCGACGAGTTCGGCCTCGTCGCTCCCGCCGAGGATCGCGTAGCCGCCGCGGTCCCCGGACGACGTGAGGGGTGTGATCATCTCGTCCTGCCGGTAGGGGAGTTCCATTCTGACCAGTCCCGGGATGTCGGCCGGGGCGTCGACCCGCAGGAAGCGGCCCGGCTCGGGCTGGAGGTAGCGGATCGCGAACGGGCCGGCCGCCTCGCCCGGGACCGCCGCGACGTCGCCCCGGTGGAGGTTGATGACCTGCGCGAACATGTCCCGGTCGTAGGCGAGGGACAGCAGTTCCATGATGTGGTCGCCGGGGGTGCGCACCGCGGTCTCCATCACGTACGGAAGCCCGCCCGACAGCCGGAACTCGGTGTGCACCAGGCTGGTGTGCACGCCCAGCGCGGCCACCAGGTCGGCGACGACGCGGTCCACGGCCGGCTGGTCGGCGCCCAGGGAGACCGGCAGGACGTGCCCGAGCTCGACGAACTCGGGGGCGCCGGTGGTGATTTTGCGGGTGTAGTTGGCGAAGAGGATCTCCTGGCGGTGGACCAGCAGCTCGCAGCTGTACTCCGGGCCGTCCACGAACGACTCGACCAGGACCGGGTCGTTGCGGCCGCACCTGGCCATGGCGTCCTTGAGTTCCGCCGCGTCGGCCACGAGGAAGACGCCCCGGCTGCCCGACGAGCGCAACGTCTTGACCACGACCGGGTACCGGGGGTCGGCGAACTCCCTGGCCTCCTCGACGTCGCGGGCCAGCACGAACTCGGGCTGCGGGATGCCGTGGGCCTGGGCGAGGGTGCGTTGCAGCCCCTTGTCCCGGCTGGCGACGGCGGCGCGCAGCGAGGGTCCGGGAAGCCCGAGGGCGTCCTGGGCGATGGCCGCGGCCAGCACCTGGGGCTCGGCGAAGCCCACCACGTGGTCCGGTCGCCAGGCACGGACCGCCGCGTCGGTCGCGGCGGCCCAGTGCTGGTCGGTCGAGGCGGCGCACTCGAACAGCTCGGCCACCCGGTCCCGGTACCTGGTGAACCAGCGGGGACGCTCCACGAGACCGACGCGCAAGCCGAGTTCACCGGCCGCCCGGACGTAGCCCTCCCCCATGAGACCGGCGCCCACCAGCAACAGGCGGTCTTCAGCCATCTTCGCCCTCCGAACGGATCTTCGCGCACTGCACCAGCAGGACCACCACGGCGCACCCCGCCGCCAGGCTCCCCCACACGACGAGCGTCTGGCCGGTCGCCACGAGGAGCACCCCGAGGGACGGCCCCAGGGAGGTGCCGACGCCGCTCGCGGCGTTCGACAGCGAACTCGCCCTGGTGTGCTCCTCGGTCGGCACCGAACTCAGCAGCCAGGGCTGGGAGGACGACGCGTAGGAGGCCTCACCGCAGGCGAACAGGACGGCCAGCACGATCAGCCCGGCCCACTCGAACGGGCCGGGGAGCAGGCTGGTCGCACCCGCGACCGCGTAGCAGCACAGCCAGAAGGCGACCGCCACCTGCATGCCGCGTCGCGGGCTCCACCGCTTGAGCCAACGGGTGATCGGCTTCTGGAGCACGATCACCCCGACCGTGTTGAACACGACGATCACCGAGACGAACCCCAGGCTGGTGTGGCTCAGCCGGGTGGCCACCAGGGGCACGGTGGCGTCGAGTTGGCTGTAGCCGAGGGCGAAGACCCCGAACTGCACGACGCAGATGAGGCCGACCCAGCGCAGCAGCCGCCCGAAGGACAGGCCGCCCGACTCGGTCGGCGTCTCCTTCTTCCCGCCGACCGCCGTGCCGCGGTGCCTGATCATGAACCACGCGATCGGCACGAAGCTGAACCCGTTGGCGACGAACAGCGCCGGCATGACGCTCGGCGGCAGCACGGTCAGCAGCAGGCTCGCGGCCAGCAGCCCGATGCCGAGCCCGAGGTTCATGGCCCGGTAGCGGCGCGCGAAGGCGTCCCGGCGCTCCTCCTCGGGGACCAGTTGGGCGGTGAACGGCGAGCCGCCGCTGGAGGACGCCCCTCGTCCGGCGCCGGCCGCGACCGCGATCAGCAGGATCGGGACCAGGCCGTGGACCACGCCCAGCAGGGAGTAGGCCACCGCGAGTACCAGGTAGCCCACCCCGGCGAGCAGTCCCGGGGGGATACGTGTCTTGACCGTGCCGAGGGCGAGTGAGGCGGTGAAGTCGAAGGCGGCGACGACCGCGAAGTAGGCCGCGCTGCCACCGGTGCCGATCGACGTCCTGGTGACCAGGTACAGCGCGGTGTACGGATAGATCAGGCCGCTGCCGATGCTGGAGAGCACCACCCAGCGCACGAAGGTGCCGAACGGGGCGGAGGTGGTGGGGCGGGTCTCGACGGCCACGGTCATGACGCCACCCGCAGAGACGTTTCGCACCAGGTCAGCGCGGCCGTCAGGGACTCCCGTACGGCGTCGGCCGTCGGTCCGGCGGCCACCAGGATCGCCAGGCAGTCGTCGGATGAGCCAGGCTCGCCGATGACCTCACCCACCCGTACCTCCGGTTGGTAGCGGACCACGCCGGGCACCGGGCAGTCCTGCGGGATCTCGGTCACCGTTCCGGGCCGCAGCGGCGCCTTGGCGTAGCCGGCCTGCCGAAGCGGCACCTGGGGCAGGTCGGGCCGGCCGGTCCCCAGCACCGCCCGCACGTACCACTCGATGGGATCGACGCCGAAGGCGGACCGCACCACGTCTCTGATCCTCCCGCCGCCCACCCGGCAGCCGATCTCGTTGAGCACGAGTCCACCGTCCGGGGTCCGGAAGACCTCGGCGTGGAAGAGGCTCACCTCGGGGGTGGGCAGCGCGGTCAGCGCCGCGGTGGTGATGTCCACCAGCGGGCCCAGCAGCGGATCGTTGGGCTCCACCATCGAGGAGAGCAGCGCGCGCCCGTGCACCAGGTCCAGGCACGGCGTCGTCGCGGAGGGCCAGCACTGGATCACCCGGCCGTCGCGCACCACACCGTCCACATGGAACATCTCGCCGGGGACGAACCGTTCGGCCAGCAGGTCGGCTGGCCGGTCACCGGCCAGCGGCGAGCCGGGGCCGAGGAACTTGAGGAGCCCCGCCTCGTCGTCGATGACCCGTACCCCGACCGAACTCGCGCCGCGGCGCGGTTTGACGACGACCGGATACCCCGCCTCCGCACAGAAGTCCATCAGCTGCGAGGGGTCGTCGATCGCGCGGAAGTCCGCGACGGGGACGCCGGCCGCGGCCAGTCGGGTCTTCATCACCAGCTTGTCGCGGTAGGCCACCGCGCTGTCCAGGGTCTGCCCAGGCAGCCCCCACCGCTCCCGCAGTCGCGCGGCGCGGGTCAGGTCGAACTCCGACATCGCCAGCACGTGGTCGAAGCCGAACTGCCGGTGCAGGGCTTCCGCGTGGTACTCGACCTGGCAGTTGTCGAGGTAGGACTCGACGGGCTGGATCCAGGTGTAGCCCGCGAGGTCGGCGGCCGGGTCGTCGACCGGGCCGGCGCTCGTGAGCAGCACGACCTCGGCCTCCGGCGGCGCCCACAGGGCGTAGCGCACCGAGGCCAGGCCGAACCGGTTGAGAACGAGAATGCGCACTGTCGCCTGCCTTCAGGACGGGTCGAGGACGGTAGCTGCTTCGCAGGAGGCCAGCACGTCGTCGGATCTGCCCGCCACGGCACATGCCTCGGGCCGTCTCCCCGAACCGCCGAGCCGGCCGCCGGCCCCGATCACCCGCGGACCCTTGCGGGTCCGCTGTCCGGCGGGGTCGACGACCGGGATGTTCTCGCGTTCAGCCATGAGCGCCTTAGGAGGACCGGACCACGTGTGCCGCGATGGCGCGGGCACAGTCGATGGCCTCGGTGTCGCTGGTGTCGACCTCGACGTCATAGACGACGCCCTTGTGCACGATGTCCGCCTGCGATGCGGCCATGCCGATCACCCGGTCGCCGCGGGCGATCTCACGCCCCGCCGCGACGGCGCTGTCGCAGCGCACTCCCACCCACAGCACCTCCAGACCGTCCAGCATCTTGCGGGTGCGCTCCTGGGAGGCGCCGCCGCCGAGGAAGACGTCGTCGATGATGATCCGCGCCCCGGCCCGGGCCATCGCCGCGATACCGGTGGTCCAGGCGGTCTCCGCCTCCCGGAAGCCCTCACCGATCACGACCTGGCCCTGCTGACCGAACTGGATGCCGCTGCCGGTGTCGGACAGCGACGGGGGCAGCGCGTCGACGAAGTCGTCGGCGCCGGTGCACAGCCACGGTTCCGGCAGGATGGTCTGTAGGCAGCGAGTGATCCCGGACTTGCCAGAACTCGAGCCACCGTTGATCACGATGACCTGGGTAGTCACTTGACCGGTATCCCTTCCCTGATGACGTCCGTCGGGCGTGCGCCCGTCCGGTGGTCCGGCAGGATCAGGTGTCGGTCGGCCACGTCGGCCCCGGGCCGTCCCGGGTCGTGCCTGACGGCCATGTCTCTCCCCCATTCCCCCACCGGAACCGACACGGGAACTCGGGGACCCGCGTCGGCTGGTGAACCACGTTCACGATCCGCCCGCTCCGGGCCTCGTCGACGCCTGCGACCAAGGCGGCATGAAACGACGGCAACGTCAACCACGCAGCAACCGGGAACCTACCACGAGGCCCCGACAACACGCCGAAACCCTCTCGTCACCCCCAACACGCAGCCAGACCCTGTCCGGTGGTCCTCTTCGGGAGGGCCGACGGGACGTCAAATATGCCGGAACCACGCCGCGTCGGGCCGGTCCGGCCTATCCTTCGGGGCACGATCGGCGAACCGCTGGCGGGGGGCGACGCGGGGTGAGCGAGCGACTGTTCGGCCAGGAGGCGCTGCTGGACGGACTGGTGCCGCGCCTCGTCGGCCTGGAGCGGATCCGGGAGCGGCGGGTCGGGTTCGAGTTCCACGACGACGCGCCCGTGGTGGTCGTGGTCGGCGGCCGGTGCAGCGGGAAGAGCGCGCTGCTCGACGCCTTGTACGCCGGCTACACCAACCGCGTCCCGCTGGCCCTGGTGGATCTGGAGGAGGACTCCACCGTCCCGGGTGCGTCAGGACCACCGCCCGCCGAGGCACGCAACTCCTCCGGTGTGACGCAGCTGCTGTACCTGCTCTCCTACGCCCTCGGCCTGCGCACCCATCGCGTCAGCCGTCCGCTGAGGTTCCCGCGGCTGTCTCTCGGGCTACTGGTGGTCACGGCCTGGCGCCCTGGAGGCGACGCCGCACCGGACGACGTGCGGCCCGCCGGACTGCGGGACGCCGAGGCCGGACTGCGGGCCGTCATCGCCGAGGAGAACACCGACCACCGGCGCCGCAGGGAGGTGCTGAAGCAGTGGTTCGACGCGCTGCTGCCCACCCTGCCCGCCCTGGTACCCGGGGTTCCCGTCCTCGACGCGGTCCTGCGCGCCACGCTGACCACCGCACGCGACCAACTGCTGTCCCCCAGGGCGGACCGCGAGGCGCTGCGCTGGTGGGGGCGCCACCTGACGGGTTTCCAGGGCGACGACCTCCAACGGCTGTTCACGTTCGTGCGGGACTTCCGGCGGCGCGACGACGGGCGTCCCGCGGTCGAAGGGCTGCTGGTCGAGGCGTTCCTGGATGACATCGCCGGGCACTACGGCGTCCTGAGCCGGCTCAACAAGGCGCCCGCCCCGCTGATCCTGCTGGACAACGCGCACACCCGGCTCGGCCGCCACTTCATGGACCTGCTGGTGCGCGCCCGGGACCGGACCGGCGGCGGGAGCCGCCCGGTCGTCGTGGCGGCCCGGCTCGGCGACGCTTCGGCGCATACGCCGCTGCGCGACGTCGCCGAGCGCACACCGTGGCGGCCGGCGGCGCAGGGGCCGCCGGAGCAGCAACTGCTGACGCTGGGGCTGCCTCCGGTCGACCTCAAGGACATCGTGGGGATGCTGAGCCGGGTCGACTACCCGCCGTTCCTGCCGCGCCTGGTGCAGCGCTTCAGCGGCGGACGCCCCGGCAGCGCCCGGATCCTGGCGGACGCGGTGGCCCAGGCCGGGCCGGCCGCCGGGGACCGGGACGCGGCCGCGATCCTCGCCCTGCCCGCCACGCCGGCAGTGCGGCAGCGCCCGGGGCGGTTCACTCTCCTCACCGCCGATCCGGGCGGAGCCGACCGAGCCGATCCGGCGTCCGACGGCCGGCAGACGGTTCACGACATGTTGCTGCGGCAGTTGCTACCGCAAGGGCCGGCCCGCACCCGCCTCACCCTGCTGTCCGCCGCGCTCGACGACCTCGCCGCGCGCAGCCTGTGGGACACCTTCCACCCGGACGACAGCGCCGCGGTGCGGGTCCGCGAGGCCAAGGACCAGCTGGACCCGGCCCGCTGGCGGATCGAGCACTGGCCGGGGGACGGGACGGCCATGCCGTTCGTGGCGGACCGGGCGCTGCGGGCGCTGCTGGTCCACCGCCTGCGCACCGAGGCCGACGACGAGCGGTGGACTCGCGTCCATCGGAGACTGCGGGCCGTCTACAACCGCAACGGGCTGCCCGCGGAGGCGGTCGGGCACGGTGTCCCCTATCTCCACCACACCCTGGCGCTGGGGGACGTGGAGACCGTGGTGCGCTGCCTGCACCACCGCCTGGCAAGCGATCGGCCGCGCGAGTGGCTGGCCATGGTGAACGTCATCTGCGCCGCCCCCGCCCCGCACGGCGGCATACCGGCCCCCGTGGCGGCACCGGCGGCGGGCGGCACGGGCGGCTGCCCCGCGTGCCCGCGCGGTGGGCCGGACCCCGTGCACCGCGCGGTCGACCGCCTGGTGCGTGCGGTGCAGGCCGCCTCCGATCCGCTGTCGGCGATGCCGGCACCGGGCGGCGTCGACAGGGTGCGGTCCGCGCTGCAGACGCTCTACGAGCACCATGACGGGACGGACACCTTCCTGCGGGCGCACCGTGACTGGCCCGACCGGTTGCAGGACGGCGTGCAGGCCCCCGACCTCCCCGTACCGGAAGGACCGAACACATGAGATGGGGCAGTGCGGGCCCGTTGACGAAGTGGCTCGCGGCGGTCGCGGCGGTCGCCGTGCTGGCGGTGGCCGGGTGGGGTGGCTACCAGTTGCTGCGGCCGGACCACTCGTGCGGGCAGGGCGTCACCGAGCGCGGACCGCGGCACGAGTGCACCGGTGTGACCGACGGGAGCGTGGTCTTCGCCCCAGCTCTGGCGCCGGTGTTCGGGCGCATCCAGGCGGAGAACACCGCGGTGAAGCAGCGCGGGAAGGCCGTCACCATCGCGATGATGATCCCGATGGCACCCGGCGACGCGGTCGGCAGGAAACAGGTCCTCACCGAGGTGCAGGGCGCCTACCTGGCCCAGTACCGCGCCAACCACCTGTCCAACGACGAGCAGCCCGCCATCCGGCTGTTGCTCGCCAACCCCGGCCGCGACAGCCTCTGGTGGCGGCCGGTCGCCGACCAGCTGGCCGGGATGACGGACGACGCGAGCGCGCCGCTGCGGGCGGTCATGGGCTTCGACGTCAGCACCACCGACACCGAGCAGACCATCCGCTATCTCACCCGCACCAAAGGGATACCGGTGGTCGAGGGGTCGATGACGGCCGACGACATCGCCAACAGCGCCGAGCACCCCGACGCCTACCCGGGTCTGGCCCGGGTCACCGCGACCAACAGCGACCAGGCGGCGGCGCTGGCCCACTTCACCACGGGCGTGACCGCGCACCAGAGCCTGGTGGTCGAGGACATCAGGAGAGGTGACAACTACCTCGCCACGCTCCGGACGGCGTTCGAGGCACGCACCAAGGGCGCCCCGCTGGCGCCTGAGCAGTTCCGCTCACCCGCGGACGTCAACACGACGGGCGGCACCCCGACCGACTTCCGCCAGATGGTGCCGACCATCTGCGACTCCCCCGCGAAGGTCATCTACTTCGTCGGCCGGCCGCTGCAACTGCGGCTCTTCGTCAACGCGCTCGGCGAGCGCGGTTGCACCGACCACGACTACACCGTGATCACCGGTTCCGGGGCCTCGACGCTGTCCGCGGACCCCGAACTGCACTGGGACGCCCTGGGTCGCGGCGTGACCGTCGAGTACGCCGCCGACGCCCACCCGGCCGGTTGGGCCGCGCCGGACGCCCCCAGGACCGGCGGCTCGGCAGCGGCGTTCAACCGTCTCGGCGACCTGGCCGCGCAGGCGAAGCATCACCCGGTCGGGCCGATCGGCCCGGTGGACCTGACCGGCTCCCGCACCATCACCGAGTACGACTCCGCGTTCACCGCGATAAGCGCCGTACGCAACACGGCCACCGGAGGTACCGTCCCCTCGCTGGCCACGGTGGCCGACGCCTGGCTGCGGATGCACGGCGCGTACCGGGTGGACGGGGCGGGCGGGTGGATCTGCCTGGACAACTACGGGAACCCCTACGACAAGGCCGTCTCCGTCGTGCGGCTGGACCCGGCCACCCACGGCATCCGCTTCGTGGGCATCGGCTGGCCCACCGGCGCTCCCCCCGCCGCCGACTGCACGGCCGCCGGCAAACGGTGACGCGGTTCGCCTTCGGTGAAGGCGAACCGCGTCACCGCGGGCGGAGCCGGTCAGCTCTGGTCGTAGCAGCGTTCCAACTCGTTGAGGTCGTAGAAGTGGCTGCCCTTGGCGATCGGCTTGCAGGAGGGCTTGAAGGCGGTCTCCTTCTCGTTGTAGAGCATCCGCACCAGGTACTCGGTACCGCCCTTGCCGTGGGTGGGGGTTCCGGCGTAGAGGTCCCACTGCACGTTCGCGGCCATGGGCGCGACGTCCGCGCCGCGCCAGGGGTTGTTCCGGTACGTGTAGGGCCGGTCGAGGTCCGCGCCCTTCGTGCTGCCGGGCAGCTTCAGCAGAACGGCCAGCGGCTCGATCTCCTCGGCGTGGGTGAACCGCAGGACCGCGCCCTTGTCGCTGGTGCCGGCCGCCTTCGCCTCGGCCTGGGCGAACAGGTCGTCGAGCAGGACGCCGGCCATGTCGTAGGTGATGGTGCGCCCGCTGAAGGCGGGGCCCTTCTGGTAGAACTCCTCGGCGTCGTCGAGGTAGGCGAACCAGTCGGCGTCCCGCGCCGGCAGGAAGGCGTCGAGCTCCATGCCCGGTGCCTCCGCGCTCAGGTCGGGCGCGGCGCTGTAGAGCTCGTAGAGCGAACGCGCGAAGGAGATCCGGTCGTCGGTGGCCATCGCGTCGACGAAGTCCGCGCTGAACAGGCGTGAGACGACGTGATCGGCGGCCTGCGAGGTGCCGGACTCGCCGTCGATCTCGGCGATCACGGCGGCCAGGTCGGGATCGCTCGCCAGATAGGCCTGGTAGTCGGCGTTCTGCGGCTGCTTGTGGAAGTACAGCAGGTTCTTCTCGGTGGCCGGGGCCTGGATCAGCGGGGCCAGCGCCGGCAGACCGGCGGTCAGGCCGCTGGTGAACGCGTCGGCGCTCGCCACGGCACGGTCCACGCCGGAGGTCTCGACCTCGATCGGCTCCTTCTTGGCGACGATCGCCCCGAACAGTGCGGGCAGCCGGCGCTCCATGCGCAGGGCGGTCTGCCGCTGTTCCTGGACGCCCCGGCCGGACAGGTTGCCGTAGCCGATGGACGAGGCGCCGGCGAGCAGGGCCTGCACCCTCGGTGCCAGCCGGGTGCCCAGGCCGGTCAGCGCGCCCTTCGCCTGCGCGCTCCCCAGCACGGCGAGCACCGCGTCGCCGTCGTCGCTGTCGGTCATGGCGCGCGAGCCGTGGCGGGCGACGTTCTCGGTGAAGACCGGGGTGAAACCCTTGGGCGCGCGCTGGTAGGCGCCCAGCGATTCCTGCGGCGCGTAGGGCGTCTTGGTCGTGTAGTAGTGGGCGGTGGCACGCGGGAGCAGCGGCAGGCCGTTCGCCGAGGCGGCACCGCCGCTCGGAAGGGTGACAGCGGCCGCGAGGCAGGCGGCCAGCGCGACGCCGGAGGCGACGGTACGGTTCATGGTGCTTCCTTCATCGGTGCAAGGCGCGCCGGGACGAGGGCGACGCCGCACTGTCACAATCCCGGCAGAACGACCGTCGACCTGCGGGCGTCCCGCGGGCGAGCGGCGGATGAACGTCAGCCGACTCATAGCATTGGCTGATGGGCGTCAACATCATGTTCGACTTCGAAGTGCACGGGCTGGCCGACGAGGCACAGACCAGGTCAGTGGTGAGCGCTCTCGCCGCGCTGATCGACGAGCACGGCATGCAGGAGCACGAGGTCGGCCTCGGGTGGAGCGTGGAGGACGGACGGCACTCGATCTCCGGCGAGACCGACTACCCGATCGGCGTCAGTCGCTTCTACCTGTGGCGTCCACAGTTCGAAGCCGCCGTTCGCGAACGGGTCCACGCGCTCGCGCCCGCGGCCGTGGCGTCGATCAACTGGCGGTATCCGGACACCGACTGACGACTGCCCGCGGGTTCGCTCGACGGGATCCGGGGTCGGCCACGGCAGCGGGCCCTGGTTCCTTCCGTCTGACGGAGGGAACCAGGGCCCGTGCGGTGTCGTGCGGTGTCGTCAGCCCAGCTTGGAGTTGTAGGCGGCGATCACGCCGTCCACGATCTTCTGCTCGCTGGTCAGCGCCGCCTTGGGGTCCTTGCCCTGAAGCAGTACCGCCTGGATGGCGTTCTGCACGTCCTGGCGGACCTCGGGCATCTCACCGACCGAGCAGCCCTGGGTGGCGTGGTTCAGCGGCGCCTTGCTCAACTGGTCGATCGCCGTGGCGAACTGCGGGTTCTTCGCCACCCACGCCTTGTCCTGCGGGTCGTTGAGCGCGCTCTTGGAGACCGGGAAGTAGCCGGTGGCGGTGTGCCAGGCGACCTGCGACGCCTTGCTGTCGAGGAACTTCTCCAGGTCCCAGGCGGCCCGCTCCTTCGCCGCGTTGCCGGAGTTGATCACCCACAGCGAAGCGCCGCCGATGATCGGACCGCCGGAGTCACCGGCGTTGACCTTGGGGAAGTAGCCGGTGCCCACGGTGAACGGGTTCTTCGCCTTGCCCGCCGCGTCCACGAACTGGCCGACGGAGCCGGTCGATTCCGGGAGCATCGCGACGGTGCCCGAGGTGAAGGCGTTGTCGCCGCTGTCGGTGTCGCTGTCCAGCTTCTCGGCGAGCCCCTGGTCGACCATCTGCTGCCACCAGCGCAGCATCGCGACGTTGGTGTCGCTGACCAGGTTCACCTTCTTGGCCAGTCCGGTACGGCCGTTGTTGTTGTCGCACAGATCCTGGTTGGCGACCGCGTCCCACTGCTCGAAGAACCAGCCGTAGATGGTCGCGCCGAACGGGTACTTCACCGTCTCACCCGACGCCGCCTTGATCTTCTTGGCGTCGGTCATGATCTCGGCCAGCGTCGTCGGAGGCTTGGCGGGGTCGAGCCCGGCCTTCTTGAACGCTTCCTTGTTGATGTACAGCAGCGGCATCGAGGTGTTGAACGGCATCGAGTCCAGCTTGCCGTCCACGGTGTAGTAACCGGAGATGTTCGTCTGAAGGTCGGCGCTGTTGTAGTGGTCGGCGTCTATGAACATCTGCGCCGGAATGACCGTCTTGGAGTCGATCATGTAGCGGGTGCCGATGTCGTACATCTGCAACAGGTCGGGGCGCTGCGTGGGCGAGGCGTTCTTGTAGGCGGCCAGCGCGGTGTCGTACTTGGTCTTGAAGCTCAGGTTGACCTTGATCTTGCCGCGGTTCTGGGCGTTGAACTGGGAGATCAGTTTCTGCAGCGCCGCGCCGTTGGTGCCACCCATCTCGTGCCAGAACGTGAGGTCCACCTCGCCCTTGCCCTTCAGCACGCTCTCGCTGGGGGCGCTGGCCACACTCGACGGCGAGGAGCCGCCGGCCGAGGAACATCCCGCCACGGTGACCATGGCGAGTGAAATCGTCAGCGCACCGATTCCAGAGCGCAGTGTATTCCGCACGTGTTGCCTCTCTCGTTTATCCCGTTTGACCGCGTGATCGCGGCGAACTATTTGACGGCGCCGGCGGTGAAACCGCGGACCAGCCAACGCTGACCGAAGATGACCAGCAACAGGGTGGGGATCAGGGTGATGGTGACGCCGGCGAGCAGCAGGGCCTGTTGGGAGCCGCTCCCGTCCGCCTTCAACGCGGTGACCGCGGTCTGCAGCGTGTTCATGGAGCTGTTCGACGTCGAGATGATCAACGGCCAGAAGTACATCGTCCAGCCCTGAAGGAACGCCCACACGCTCAGCGCCGTCAGGGACGGGCGCACGACCGGCAGCACGATCCGGAACAGGAACCGCATGTGCCCGCAGCCGTCGATCAGCGCGGCCTGGCGCAGTTCGATCGGGAACTGCCGGAAGGCCTGACGCATGAGGAAGATGCCGAACCCGTGGGCCAGGAAGGGCAGGACCAGGCTCAGCCTGTTGTCCCCCAGGTTCAGGTTGCGGATGAACAACGCGTTGGGCACCACGATCGACTCGTAGGGGACCATGATCGTCGCCATGAACAGCCAGAAGATCGGCCGCCGGAACGGGGTCCTGACGAAGACCAGCGCGTAGGCGGCGAGGCACGAGGTGAGCACCTGGGCGGCCATCAGGACCAGGCCGACGAACAGGGAGTTCAAAAAGGCCGGAAGGAGTGGGACGACGGTCTGGTGCCAGGCGTCCAGGTAATTGCTCAACGTGTAATGGCCGCCGAAAAGCCCCGGCGGCTGCCGGACCAGTTCTCCCTCGGCCAGGAAACCACCGATGATGGTGATCGGCACCGGGAACAGCAGGACCACCGCCGCCAGCCCGAGCCAGACATAGGTCGCCACGCCGGCCGCCACACTCGGCTTGGCGACGGAACGGGGCCGGCGCTTGGCACGCACACTCCCCGCATCACGGCCGGCCGGGGAAACCGCTACCGCTTCGGTCGACTCGCTCACCGGTAATGCACTCGCCTTTCGATCACACCGAACTGAATGGACGCCAGCACCAGGCCGATCAGAAGCAGCACCAATCCCTGGGCACTGGCCAGTCCGTAGTCGTTGTTTCCGTTCTCGAACGCGTTGTGGTAAATCGAGTAGACGAGCGTCGAGGTACTGCCGTTGGGACCGCCATCGGTCATCGCCTGCACCTGGCCCAGCGCTTGGAGCGCGGAGAGCGTGGTGGTGACGACGACGAAGAAGACGTTCGGGGAGATCATCGGCAGGACGATGCTGAAGAAATGCCGGAATCCGGAGGCACCGTCGATCCTGGCCGCCTCCAGCACTTCCTCCTCCAGGCCGGCCAGCCCGGCTCCCAGGACCAGGAGATTGAAGCCCATGACCACCCACACGGTGGCCCAGGAGACCGTGAGGAACGCCCAGGGCGACCCGGTGACCCAGCCCGGCGCGGTGATTCCGAACAGCTGCAGCATCCAGTTCACCGGCGACATCGACGGGTCGAGCATCAGCAACCACACCACGCTCGCCCCGGACGCCGAATAGGCGAACGGGAGGGTGAACAGGGTCCGGAAGACCCGCATACCCGGAAGCCGTTGGGAGAGCGGCACCGCCAGTGCCATCGGGATGGTGATTCCGACAATCACGACGAACAGCGTGAACATCAGGGTGTGCCACAACACGCCGCCGAACTGACTGGTGAAGAGTTCGGCGAAGTTCGCCGTTCCCACCGATCGGTCCGGATTGCCGTTGATATCCGTCCCCCTGGTGGACAGGAAGATCGCCTCAAACAGCGGATACACCACGAAAACGCCCAGTCCGGCCAGTGCCGGTAGACAGAACGCCAGGCCGAGCAGACCCTCGCGGGCGAAAACCCGATTCCCGGAACGGGATTTTTTGGCGGGTGGCGGCGCAGGCGCTTGTGCGGGTTGAACAACAGAGGTGACCACGGGCGACATGCTAGGGCGCCGCCTTGACGCGCGGAAGACCAACGAAACTCAGGCCGTGGCCACTTGGTGGGGATGTTGTGAATCTCATCGCGATGGAGTTCCAGATCCACCGACCCGCAGCACCAACGGTCACACCATGATAGGGCGGCGACTTCGAAAGACGGGAATTCATCTCGTGGGCGGCGTGGACGGTGCCCGGTCCAGGAGCGCCTGCCATCCATGGCGGTCGGCGACCGCGCGCAGGGTGGGGGTGACGACTCGGTCGTCGACGGCGCGGAAGTCGCTCAGCAGCCGCTCCTCCCGTGCCCTGACGACGCGTGTGGCCTCGTCGGACCACCGCGGTGCGATCACCAGCGCCCACCGGGCCCGCAGGCGTCCGCCGCGGATGGTCTTCGCGTCGAAGGAGTCGGGGCCGAGGTCGATCCGGCGGTATCCGTGGTCGGCTGCCCACCGGATCGCCGCGTAGTAGGTGAGGTTGAAGTAGACCGACGCCCGGCGCCCGTACTCCTCCGCCACTCCGTGGCCGCGCGCGAACATCGTCGTACCGCTCAGGAAGAACTGGGTGAAGCCGACCATCTCGCCCTCACGGAACGCCGCCATGACCACACAGTCCCGAAGCCGCTCCGCCTGGTCCGCGAGCTTGTCGATCTCGGCCTGGAGTGTCATGTCGTGCCCGTAGCGCAAGGACACCTGGAGGGCCAGGGCTCCCATCTCCGCCAGGTGCTCGCCCATCGGCAGGACGCGCAGTTCGCATCCCTCGCCCTCGAACCGGCGCATCTCCCGGCGGAACTGCTTCCATCGGCTCCTGCCCACCAGGGCCCGGTAGCCGTCGAGTCCGCCGGCCGGCACGGCCAGGTCCACCGAACCGTCCATCAGCACCACCTGGTCTTCCGGGACAAGGTGGTCGAGCACCAGCGCGAGGCTGTCATCGGTGACGTACAGCATCGCTCCGGCCGCACCCCGCGCCCGGCACCGGTACCGGAAGGCGTCCAGCAGGCTCCGGGCCGCCCGGGACCGCTGGGCGGGTTCGGTCACCCGGCCGGTGAGGAACTCACTCGTGTATCCCAGCCGGGTACCGGCCACGCACAGCGGCGGGCGGGCGGCCCCGGTCGCGTCGTCGGTCCCGCCGGCCCCGCGCAGACCCAGGACCGCGTCCAGGTCGTAGTAGAACGGCCGGGTGTCGTCGAACGTGTATGTGGGGAGCGCGGCGACCGGACGGTCACCCTCGCAGAGCATCAGGTGTCCCGGCCTCGCGTCCGCCATCAGGTCCGCGTGGCGGATCCAGTCCGCGCTGGAGTAGAGGGAGTGCCCGGCGCAGACCGGCCCCCAGGCATCCGCGTCGACCAGCGAGGCCGGTCCGACCTCCTCGACCCGCCATGACTCGGTGGACGGCGGCGTCCCGGTCACGCCTGCTCCCCCGTCACCGCGTCGACGAAGCGGACGTCCGGCGTGCCCGTCACCGCACCGATGCGCAGGAAGGCGGTCCTGGCCGCGATGACGCCACGTCGCCGGAATCCGTCGGCGATCCGCGCCGCGCACCGGTCGAAGTCGTCACCGTCAGCGGCCGCCTCGTCGGCCAGCGTCTGGACCAGCCCCGACTCGGCGTCGACGTCCCAGCCCTCGCCGAGAACGACCTCCAGCCCGCGGCCCGTACGCTCGCAGAAGTCCGGCAGACCGTCGGGCAGCACGGCGCCCTCGGACGTCATCAGCACCAGGGCTGTCAGGCAGGCGGTACCGCCGGGCGCCAGCCGTGCGGGCAGGCCGCGCAGGATCGCCCGCCCGACGGCGAATCCGTCCGGGCCGCCCGCCACCCCGGGCAGGAAGGGGAGGTTGGCGACCACCTGGTCGTAGACCGGCCCCGTCGGCAGCGGGTCGTACAGGTCGCCGGACCACAGGCGCACCCGGTCGGTGAATCCGTTCAGGGCGACGTTGACCTCCGCGACCGCGGTCGCGGCCGGATTGATCTCCACGGTGTGCGTCGCCGCGCCGTGGCGGGCCGCGACGAGGGCCTGAAGCCCCGTGCCCGAGCACAGGTCCAGCACGAGGGAGCCGGGGCGGACGTCGAGGCGACGGGCCAGTCCGGTGGAGTCCGCCCCGAAATACAGGCCCGTCTCGAACGGGGAGGGCGGGGCGGCGAACAGCCACAGTCCCTCGGGCCGCATGAGGACGGCATCGGCCAACTGCGCTTGTCCGTCGGCGCAGTCGAGAATTCCCGCCGCCTGAAGCACCGGCAGGAACTCCCGCAGCGACGCCGGCAGCACGGCGGTGTCCACCCGGCGTCCGAGCTGAAGGAACTCGAAGGCGGGCCGAGCCGTGACCGGCAGGGATTCCGCGGCGGCCGCCCAGTCGGAGATCCGGGGCCGGTCGGCGGGGAACGCGCCCAGGAGTTCGGGAATGCCGAGACCGTCCAGATCCCGGGCCAGCCGCGCCGCCGCGGCCGCCCGGAAGGAGACCTGCGGCTGTGAGGACGACCCGCTGCGCATTGACCACCTGTTCCCTGGACGTCCTCGCCGGCGCCTTCAGTATCGGTGTCCGGTTGTCGGCGTGTCGAGTGGCCCTGACTCCCCGACAGCTGCTTGGTGCGGGGAAGATGATCGCATCGACTCTTCGCCGCCGCACCCCCGAGGAAGACCATGTCACCGCTCACGGTGGTCATCGACGCCGATCCCGGGACCGACGACGCCATCGGCATCCTTGTGGCCCTCGGCAGCCCCGGTTTGCACCTGCGTGCCGTCACGACGGTCGGCGGCAACGCGGCCCTGGACGTCACGACCGACAACGCGCTGCGCCTGCTGTCCGCGGTGGGGCGGCCGGTGCCGGTCTTCGCCGGGTGCGAGGCACCGATCGGGTCGCGGACGCGTTTCGGGCACGGGCACCTCGCGCGCCCCCACCGCCCGGGCCGCGACCGGTTGGGACTCGGACTGCCCGCGACCGACCGCCGGGCCGAGAGCGTGTCCGCGGTGGAGTTCCTCGCCGACGCCTTCACCGGCGAACAGGCGCGTGACACGGTGCTGGTGGCCACCGGCCCCCTCACCAACGTGGCCGCCGCCCTGCGGCGCGACCCCGGCATGGCGCGGTCCCTGCGCCGGCTGGTGATCATGGGAGGCAGCCGGGGCGCGGGAAACACCACCGCGTCCGCCGACTTCAACTTCTGGGCCGACCCGCGGGCCGCTCGCACCGTCCTGCGGGCGGGCATCGCGGACGTCGTGCTCTTCCCCCTGGACGCGACGCGCAAGGCCGTGCTGACGGAAGCGGACTGCGCGGCGATCGAAGGCACCGGACGGGTCGGGGTCCTGGCGGCGGACATCATCCGCAGTCGCATGCCCGCGGGCTCGGCCGAAGCACCGGGCACCGCCGCGCCGGCAACGGCCACCGTCCACGACGCGCTGTGCACGGCCCATCTGGTCGCGCCCGTGGTGGAGGCGTCCGAGCGGTGCGCGGTGGACGTCGACACCGGCGAGGGCGACCGACGCGGCACGACAACCATCACACCGGCCGCTGCGAGCGCGCCCGCCGGAGCGGCCACGCGGGGGATCGAGGTCGTACGCCACGCCCGGTCCGACGTGCTGGCCCGGACGATCGCGGCGGCGACCCGCCGGTTGTCCACCGACAGCGCCTCCCGCACCCCGCCGGCCGGGTGACCGCCCTCCCGTCAGCCCCAGTTGTGCCGGTCGGACCAACTCGCGCACGCCTGGACCGGCACGCCCGTGCTGTCCTCCAGACGCTTGCGGGCCTGGCTTTCGCAGTCGTTTGCGCCGTCGAAAATGGTGATCACCGTCTCGACGGCGATGTCCCTGGCGTGCAGTTGCCTGATCACCGCGGCGGCCGAACGCCCCGAATGCAGTGAGTTGTCGAGCACGACCACGGATTCACCGGGGGCCGTCCGTAAGTCGGGAGAATCGAAGTCGAAGGCCCGCTTCACCACCGTGACCGAACGTAGCCGGGATCCCGGTGCGGTAGCCGCCGCCGCAATTCCCATACCGACGCCACCAGTTGCCACCACCACCAAGTGAACGGGTCGCCCGGTCGGTAACTTCGCCCAAATCCCTTGTCCCAGACGTTCGATGATCGTCGCGCTGAGGGTGAGCGGCACAAACCAGTCACGCTCGTCAGCATGGCCGGTCGAGGATTGACAGAACTCGCAGGGGCTTGCGTCAGATGCTGCCAAGTCACCGCTCCTCTCGGGCACTTGATCGAACGGCAAGATTACCCGAGACTCCGAAGGCGGACTTCTTTATCACCGGCGCCCCAGTTCGCACTCCAGGTGAAGTACTGCTGACGCTCCACAGGATGCCGACCGTCCGACAACCCGACAGGAGTCGAGCAGATGAGCCGACCGGCACCTCACCCGGGAATCCCGCCGCTGACCCGCAACCCGCTCAAGTCCCGGCTCTATGACCGGGAGCCGTACTTCCGCGAGTCGTTCGGCGACCTGGCGGACCGGTTGGGCGAAGGCACCGTCACCACCGTGCTGCGGCACGGGCTGGTGGTGGTCAAGCCGGACGGCAACGCGCTGGGCGTCACCTCCACCGCGCTCGACTTCTACGCCCGGCACGGCTTCGAGCCCGTCGACATCCGCCCTGTCGCCTTCACCCACAGCGTCTGGCAGGCGCTGTGGGTGTACCAGGTGACCCAGGCGTCGATCGACCGCCTCCTGGTCAACGACCTGGTCCTCGTCGGTGACGCGCTGGCGCTGGTGATGCGGGACACCACGGACTCACCCCTGCCGGCCGCCGTACGCCTGAGCGAGCTGAAGGGGCCGGCGCGGATGGAGGAACAGGACTTCGACTGCCTTCGCCGGGCGATCGGCCAGCCGGACCGTATTTTCAGCCTCGTGCATTCGGCGGATGAACCAGCCGACGTCGTACGGGAGTTGGGCATCCTCTTCCGTCAGGGGGAACGACGTCGGGTGGCCACCGCGATGGCCTCGGGCACGTTGTCCCCCACCGCTGCCCGGCTGCTGGCGGAGGTCAGGCGCTCCGACGAGCGGCCCCGCCGGACCTTCGACCGGGAGACCTCGCGCAAGCAGGTGGTGGCCGCGATCACCCGGCGGCTGTCCGACCAGGACCTCCCCGAAGGACTGCGGGAGTCGCTCACCCGGGCGGTCGACGACCTCGACGCGCGCCGCGAACTGCGGGTGCGGCAACTGTTCGGTGCGCTTCTGGACGCCGAAGTCCAGGTCGATTCCTGGGACTTGGCAGCCGCCGTGAGCGAGGCCATGGTGTACGACGTGCCAGGCGCCTCGAAGGTCATCGACAACTTCGGCGCCGCGCCCTGGAAACTGCCGTGACCCACTCCGGGCCGGACCTCACCGGGCCGGCCCGGTGGGGTCATTGGACCGGGTTGACCCAGATCTCGTGCACGGTCAGCCGCCCTTCCCCGGGCACCTTGCACTTGACGTAGCCGGCTTGGAAGACCTTGAACGCCCGAGGGTGGCGCTCCTCGATGCCCAGCGCCGCGTACAGCAGCGCCTTGATCGTCCCGGCGTGTGTCACCAGCCCGACGGAGGCTCCGGGCGGCACCGACGCGGCGGCCTCCTGCCAGGCCCGGACCATGCGCCGCTGGACCTCGGTGACGGGCTCGACGTCGTCCAGTTCGGCCGGGAAGTAGCCCGTCGGGTCCTGGTTGTCGAGACCGAGTGCGGCGCGCGTCCGAAGGAGCGTGGGCCGGTCCATGCCCTCGAACCGGCCGAAGTCGCGCTCGATCAGGTGCTCGTCGACGGCCGGCGCCGCGCAGCCGACCGTGTCGGCGAGGATGCCGGCCGTCTGCACGGCCCGGCGCAGCGGCGACGTCCGCAGGGTGCCCACACCCTGCTCCTTCAGCCGCTCCCCGAGGACGGCCGCCTGCCGCAGCCCGGTGTCGTTGAGCTCGTACGCCCCGGTCCGGCCGACGAGCAGGTCCCGCTGGTTGGCGTGTGACCTGGCGTGCCGGATGAAGTAGACGAACGTCATGGCCGAAGTCCCGGTCCCAGCCGGTCGATGACGGCCCTCAGCTGGGGTTCGTCCAGTTCGTAGACGGTCTCGCCCACCTGTGGATCGCGGGCGTGGAGGGTGTGGAAGAGCGGGGAGGCGGGAGTGCCCAACTCGACCAGGGTCGCGGACGCGCCGCGCACGGCCCGCTCGGTGCCGGCCGGCGCGGTCAGGTCGATGCGGTTGACGACGCCGGGGGTGACCCACACCGCGGTCGACTCCAGGTGTCCGAAGATCTGGAGGTGGAAGTGGCCGCAGAGGATGACCTGGACGTCGCTCCCCCTGATGGCGTCCGCCAGTTCCGCGGGGTCGCGCAGGCCCAGAGCACGCTGCACCTCGACGTCCAGCGTGATCGGTGGGTGGTGGAAGACCAGCACCGTGCCCCGGGGTGCGGGGGTCTGGAGGACACCGCGCAGCCAGCTCAGCTGGTCGGCACCGATCCGGCCGTATCCCATGCCGGGGACGAGCGAGTCGAGCGTGACGAAGCGGTAGCCGTCGACCGTGCTCACCGCGGCGCGTTCGCCGGCGGCCGTGTCGATCACCGTCTCGGCGCGGTCGTTCCCCAGGGCATCCAGGTGACCGCTGCCGAGGATCTTCGAGAAGGCGCCGCGTTCGTCGTGGTTTCCGGTGCTGAAGATCACCGGTACGCTCCGCGCCGAGGCGAACGCGCCGATGAGATCACGGGCGGCCGTGTACGCCTCAGGCGAACCGTCGTCGGCGACGTCACCGCTGACCACCACCGCGTCGACGTCCCGGACCGCGGCCAGATCCGCCAGCATCCGGGTCAGCGATCGAGTGGCGTTCACACCGTGCTTGTTCGGGCCGCCGGTACGGTCGAGATGAGTGTCTGACAGATGCAGGATCCGCATACCCGGACGCTACCGGAGTTCGTAACCCCGAACCACGGGACCTGGCCTTTCGGTGGCGGACGACGGGGCACGCCGTCCGCCACCGGTGGTTCAGGACGCCGAGGGGGCGGGTGCTCGGTCGCCGACCGGTACGAGCAGTCCGAACAGCAGGGACTGGTCGACCAGTTCGGTCACCGACTCCAGTTCGCAGCCGGCCTTGGCGCAGGCGGCTGCGAGATCGGTGGCCCCGTCGATTCCCCGCAGCACCCCCAGCCATCCGGCGTCGGCCTCGTGGTCCATCACGAACCGCAACTCGCCGTTGACCGCGACGAAGCTCTGCCCGTCGGCCCCGTCGAGGAGCAGGACGTCGTCGCCGAGCCGCAGCACCAGGGCCGGGTCGACCGTGGGCGCGCCGAAGACCAGCGCGCGCTGTTCCGCGCGCGTGCGCTCCCCGCCCACCTCGACGGGCAGGGCGGCGTTCGAGGACTGCGTGGGCGGCAGCGACTGGGTCATCTCGTCCAGCAGCCCCAGGTTGACCAGCCGCAGCAGCAGTTCGAGGTGGGTCTCGCCGCTGCCGTCGATGATCTCGTTCAGGCAGCCGCGCAGGTGGTCGGCGTTGAGGAACTGGGCCGCCCGGGGGGAGGAGAGCGCCTGCTCCAGCAGTTCGCCGGAGTTCGCCGCCAGCATCCTGGCGAAGGTGAGATGGGTGTAGCGCACCCCCTCGCCCTCGTAGAACGCGATCTTCGGGCGCTGGGTGATGTCCAGGGGCAGCAGATCCGTGAACGCGGAACGGATGATGTGCTTGTCCCAGAACAGCTCCTGCCGGTACTTGCGGGGTACACCGGCGAGGAGTTCGACGATGCGGTGGTCCAGGAAGGGCACCCGCGCCTCGACCGCGTTGCCTGAGGCGGTGCGGTCCTCGACCCAGAAGTTGTACTGCTGCAGGTCCCGGACCTTCCACCGCACGAAGTCGTCGTAGACGTCGCCCAGCGCGCCCGGGAAGGCCATCCGTACCGCCTCGTCGCTGACCAGCGGACGGCCGTTCTGCCACCACACGTCCATGGCGGGGGCGTGCTCGGCGAGCGCGCGCCGCCGCGACAGGTCCGTGAGGTTCCTGACGAAGTCGTGCCAGTCGCCACCGCCGGCGAGCATCCGCGAGTAGCCGCCGCTGAGTTCGTCGGCCCCCGACCCGAGCAGCACCGCCTTCATGCCGGGACGGCCGGCTCGTACGAAGCGGTAGATCTCGCTCTTGAAGTGCTGCTCAGGACCGCACAGCGGGGATTCCATCAGCCACAGCAGACGGCGCCAGTCGTCGGCGGACGGATGCCCGTGGGCCTGGAAGACCAGTTCGTGGTGGGTCAGCCCGAGCGTCCTGGCCGTGGAGCGGGCGTAGTCGGCATCGCCGTTGATCAGGGTGCTGGCGCTGATCGCGCTGAAGCTGTGCTCGATGGAGCCGCGTCCCAGCGCGGCGACACCCGCCGAGTCGACGCCGCCGCTGAGCATGATGCCGATCTCGGTGTCGGCCACCAGGCATTCCTGGACGGACTCCGCGAGCAGGCCGCGGAAGCGCTCGATGATGTCGTCCGTGCTGACGTCGTCGTGCGAGAGCGGCTCGGGCATGGACCAGTACCTGTGGGTCCGGATACCGCCGTCCCGCAGGCTGTAGGCCACCATGGTGCCCGGCTCGATCTGCTCCATGCCGACGAACCAGTCGCGTGGCGGCTCGGTGGGGATGACGGGT
Organism: uncultured Actinomycetota bacterium; assembly: GCA_963737305.1. Classification (GTDB taxonomy): domain Bacteria; phylum Actinomycetota; class Actinomycetes; order Streptomycetales; family Streptomycetaceae; genus Streptantibioticus_C. Next base: position 1,407,179 of record CAVTRX010000001.1, read on the forward strand.
GCCGCGTTCAGCCCCTGGTCGGCGAGAGCGCCCAGCCAATTCAATTCCCGCGGGCACAACGGGTGCTGGAAGAGGGCCTTGATCTCGGAGCCGAATATCAGGGTGTCACCCGCGCGATGGAAGAACAGCGGCTTCAGCCCTATGCGGTCGCGGGCCAGCACGATGCGCTGTTCCCGCAGATCGATGACGGCGATGCCGAACATTCCCCGCACCCGATCGAGGAATCGCAGGCCGTCTCGTTCATAGAGATGCAGCAGCACCTCGCAGTCGGACCGGCTGCGGAAGAGTTCTTCGCCGAACTCCCGGCGCAGTTCTTTGTGGTTGTAGATCTCACCGTTGGCCGACAGCGCCACCTTGCCGTCGCGCGAGACAAAAGGCTGTCTTCCGCCCGCCGGGTCGACAAGCGAGAGCCTGGTGAACGACATCGCCGCTTGACCCAGTTCGATGAACTGCATGTCGTCCGGGCCTCTCGGCCGGAGAGCTCGCGCCATCGCTTCGAGCACCGGGCGAGTGGTGGCGTCGAGATGAGAGCCGTCGAGATGAGCAAAGCCCGCTATGCCGCACATGACGAGGCACCCTACAGGCCAAGTCGCCCTCAATACAGGGGTGTTGTGGGGCAATGGCCGCCGGTCGCCGCCCGTCGGAACGCCGGTGAATTACCCCCTGCGGCAAACGTGAGGGGCGTCACACCGAAGTGTGACGCCCCACCTCACCGGACCGTTCAGCGGACAACCGCGACGATGTCGGGCTGCGAAACCGGCTTGGCGGTCGGCTTGGTGTATGCCTTCATGGCAGACACCCCCTTCCCTTGTTGACGACTCGACGGCCCGAGCGTGCCAGACCGGGGTGGTCTGGCGGTGGTTCGGCGCCGGAACCGCCGCGCGGCCGGCCTGCCGAGGAGTTGTCGCACGCCCGCCCCGGCGCCGGGTCGCCGATACTGGTCGGGCGCCCGGGCCGAGGGCGTCCACGAGAGCGGGGGCAGCGCGAAGATGACCAATCGCAAGAAGGTTTCGGTGGGCGGAATATCCCTTGACGGCGAAGGGCACATCCTCCTGGTGAATCCGAGTTACAAGGAACGCTGGGATCTGCCCGGCGGCATCCTGGAGGCGGGCGAGGACCCGGTCACCGGGCTGCGGCGGGAGATCCGCGAGGAACTCGGCATCGACTGCCAGGTCGGTGAACTGCGCGCGGTGGACTACGGGGCGTCGGACTGGGAGGGCGCCGAGGTGCTGATGCTGACCTTCATGGTCCGCCTCGACACCTGCTCCCCCGCGGACTTCGACTTCGCGGACGGCGAGATCACCGAGGCCGCCTACCACGAGCCCGAGACCGCTCTGACCATGGTCACCCCCCGGATGACCGACCGACTGCGGGTCGCGCTGCGCCTCGCGCCCGACGGCGACCACGGCATCCTGGTGCGCCGCCCCCTGCCGACGGCCGGGCCCGTCCATCGGTGAGCGAGCACGGCCGTCCGGCGACGCCGTGGAAGAGGGACACCTGATGCCGGAACGCACCCGCGTCGAACTGCTCGGCGCCTTCCGGCTCGTGGCCGGGGACGACGTCGTACCGGTGCCCCAGGCACACCAGCGCATCGTGCTCGCCGCACTCGCGCTGGCCGAGGAGCAGGGGCTGACCTCGGAGGCCCTGCTCACCGTGTTGTGGCAGGAGCGGCAACCGCAGTCGGCACGCAAGACGCTGCACGGCTACATCGCGCGGCTGCGTCGGCTGCTCGGCGCGGACTCGGTGCTGACCCGCACCGGCGGATACGTGCTGAACATGGAACGCTTCGACGTGGACGTCCGCCTGGCCCGCGCGCGTACCGAGGCAGGCAGCCGGGCGACCGGGCCCGAAGAGCGCTGCCGGTGGTTCGGCCGGGCGCTGGATCTCTTCCGGGGCGAACCCCTGGACGACGTACCCTCGGAAGCCCTCCATCGGATCCACGCCGACACGCTGCGCGACCTGCGGCTGCTGGCCCTTGGGCACTGGGCGCGGGAGCAGATCGGGATCGATCCCGCCGCGGCGGTCGGACCACTGCGCGACGCCACGGTGAGCCGACCGCACCAGGAATCGCTGTGGGCACTGCTGGTCGACGCGCTGGCCGCCTCGGGGCGCCGGGCGGAGGCGCTGGACTGCTACCAGCGGGCCCGCCGCCTGCTGCTGGACGACCTCGGCATCGAGCCGGGTCCTGTGCTCAGCCGTGCCCAGGAGAGCGCGCTGGCACCACCTCCCGCCCCAGGGCCGTCGACCGGGGCCCGGGACGGCGACGCCGGACCGGGGATCATCGCCACCCTGGCGCGCCGCTGTGCCGAGGGCGCGGCGATCGCCCTCGTCGGGCCGCCCGGGGCCGGCAAGAGCCGGATCGCCCGCGACGTGGTGGGTGAGGTCCGCCGGACGTCCACCGCCGGACGGCCGCCCGTGGTCGTCGACGTCGGCCGTGGCGAGGGGAGCACCGAGGACCCGGGTGGGACCGCGCGGCGGGTGCTGCGTGTTTGGGGCATCGAGACCGGCGGCGATCCGCTGCACGTCGTCAGGGACGCGTGGGCGCTCGCGCCGACGCTGATCGTGCTGGACGGTGTGACCCGTGCCGCCCAGTACGAGCCGCTGCTGCCGGTGCCGTCGGGCGGCGGGCTGATCGTCCTTACGACCGTCCCGCGACCGGTCTGGCCGCGGCTGGAGACCGTCGAACTCCCCGCCTACCCGCCGGAATCCGTCCTCGGATTGCTGGCCCGGGGGCGTGCCCTGCCGCCGGGTGGGCTGCCCGAGGCCACGGCACGGGTGCTCGACGTCGTCCTGGAGGGTCTGCCCGCGGCCGTGCACGCCCTGGCCGAGCGGATGGCGGACGAGCCGGACCTGGGGTGGGGCGAGGTCGTCGCGGGGCTTCAGGACCCCTGGCGCCGTCTCGACCTGCTGACCTCGCGATCCGTGGACGTCCGAGCGCATCTGCGTGCGGCGTACGACCTCCTGCCGGAACCCGCGCGCCGGGCCTTCCGGCTGCTGGGCTGGCTCGACGCGCGCTCGTTCCACGACCTCGTCGCCTCGGCGGCGCTGGACCTGCCGGTGGCCGCGACCCGCGCGCTGCTGGCCGAACTGGTCCGGGCCGGATTGCTGCGCGCGGATCCCCGGGGCGGCGAACCGCGGTACCGGATAGGCCCGTTGGGGCGGTCGTTCGCCCGGGAGGTCAGCGACTACACCGATGACCACACCCTGCGGGTCGCCGCCGTCCGGCGAGCCCTGCGGGCGTGGCAGTCCCACCCGGTCGGCCCGAACGGACCGCAGGGCCCGGGGCACCCGTGGGGTGAGCCGAAGGGGGCCCCGCCCCTGATGCGGCCGTAGGTGTATCGCCCTGTCACCAACGTCCCCTGATGCGGCCCTAAGGCGCCGGGAGCGCGGCGGAGGCGTGCCGGGTGGCCCTGGGCACCAGGGCGCCCGCCCCCAGCAGCAACGCGCCCAGCGCCACCCAGCCGGCCGGTCCCAGCCCGAGGCACAGTCCCGTGACGACGGACGGCGCGGCGGCGGATCCCAGACCCACCCCCAACGCGAAGGCGCCCTGGTACTGGCCGTGGCGCTCGTCGCGGGCCAGGCCGTACGACAGGGAGTACTCGCCGGCCGCGAAGCACATCTCGGACCAGGTGAGGAAGGCCAGACCGCACAGCAGCAGCGCGACGGTGGCGATCCCCCGGGTGTACGAGGCGAGGAAGAACAGGACCAGCGCGACGACGGACAGCGGCGCGGTACGGCGCATCACCCGCGCCCCCTCGCCGACGTCCTCGGTGTCCGCGGAGACCCGGCGCTGGAAGGCGACGACGATCACGCTGCTGGCGATGAACACGACGGAGACGAACCAGCGTGGCGCGTCGGTGCGTTCCACGATCCACAACGGCAGCAGGACCGTCTGCACCGCGTCGAACAGCACCAGGACCCCGGACAATCCGCTGACCAGCATGAAGGGGGTGTCGCGCAGAGCGCTCACCGAGGCGTGCTCCGCCTTGGCGGCGGTGGACGGCCGCGAGGCGAGACTCGCCACGAGGACACACGTCAGGAGGCATGCCGCGACCTCCACGCCGATGGCGGCCAGGTACCACCGGCGCTGGTCCGCCTGGAGCACCAGGCCGCCGAAGACCGGGCCGACCGTCATCACCAGGTTCTGCATGGAGTACACCCGCGCCCGGAAGTCGAGCTTGGAGTCCCCGGCGACGGCGGCCACCAACGCACCCGAGATCGCGGCCTGGCCGCCGCGGCCGATCGAGATCAGCGTGATGGCGAGGAAGAACGTCGGCACCGAGTCGACGAGCGTGAGGGTGGCCGAGGCGCAGGCCGCGAACGCGAAGACCGCGACTCCCACCTTCTTCGCGCCGTGCCGGTCGGCCAGCCCGCCGATGTAGGGGCCGGCGACGAGCCCGATGACGGTGGCGACGGTGAGGCCCAACGACACGGTGAACGCGGGGATGTCGGCGATCCGCACGAAGAACAGCACCTGGAGCGGCGCCCAGAAACCGGATCCGAAGAACCGGGCCATGAGCGCCGCCAGCAGGCGCGCGCGTTCACCGCGCGACGGCTCGGCGAACGCCGCGGGTTGTGTCGTCGTCACCCGCGTCGGGCCTGTGAGGAGGGCTCCCATACGACGAGCTGGTGGCCGGCCAACTCCGCCAGGAGCGTCTGTATGTCCTCCCGGGCGGTGTCCACGTCGATGTCGTACTCGGTGGCCACGGCCTGTGCGATGCCGTCGACGTCGGTGGTGCCGTCGATCCGGCCCCAGATGAACACCGCCGTCTGCGAGAGTTCCAGAGCGTGTTCGTAGCCGATGGCGAGGTGCCGCCCGCGGTGCTTGCGCAGCCGGACGTTGAGCGGGATCCGGGGAACCGTGGTGTCGCTGGTCTCATCGGTCACGGGGTCACACCTCCAGCTCGGACGAGATCTTCCGGCACAGCCCGATGGTCTCCTCGACCCAGGCCCCGGGGTTCGCCGCATCGAACGCCGCCATGGTCTCCGTCGCCCAGTACGTCTCGAAGGGCAGGACGTCGGAGTCGATCAGGGTCATGCGCCGGGCCCGCCACTTGGGCCACACACTGCCGAACTGGCCTTCGTTCGCCTGGAGCGCGTCGACCACGTGGTTGAAGGCCATCCGGGCCGCGATGACGGCGCTGTGCACGTCCCCGGCCTCCAACTGGCCTGCCGCGTCCTCGATCAGGCCGTCGGACTCCCGCAAGGAGATACCGGTCAGGATGATCCGGTGCGCGGATTCCGCCAAGCGCTGCCGCACACCGGACAGCCAGGTGCCGTCGTCGGCGGCGACCGCGTAGGGCAGTCGCTCCAGCATGCCGTGCTCGGTCTTGCTCAGCGTGGACCACGGGGAGTCGGGGCCGTCGTAGGCCTCCCAGGTGACCTTGGCGAGCAGTTGGTCGACCTGGCCCGTGGTCCAGTACTCGACGTCCCACCTGCGGCCGTTCACGTAGATCCGCTCGTACGTCAGGATGTTGGGGTCGAGCGAGACGTGTCCGGTCTCCGCGATCGAGGACGCGCGCAGCGACCCGGTGATGACGTGGACGTCCACGTCGCTGGTCGGGTTCCCCCAGCCCCTGACCATGGAGCCGCTGGCGAACACGCCCGCCGTGTCGGCCGGCAGCAGGTCTCGGGAGCGCATTTCGGGAAGGATGACCGAGACGTCTAACTTCTGATCATTCATGGATCGCATCTCCAGTAGATGGTGCCGGGATGCCGAATCTAGCGGGGTGGTCAGCGGCTGGTCGACGGGCAGATCAGAACCGGGGCGGTGGGCTCAGCTCCCTGTCGGCGGTCGGCGGCGGACCGGCTGTCCGGGGCCGGCGGGGCGCACGGCACAATCGCTGTCATGCGGCACATCCTCGTCATCGGTATCGGAGCGGGCGATCCCGACCACCTCACCTTGCAGGCGGTCAGGGCACTCGGCCGCGCCGACGTCTTCTTCATCCTCGACAAGAACGAGGAGCGGCAGGACATGATCCGGCTGCGCCGGCAGATCCTGACCGAGCACGGCCGGCCGGGACACCGCGTGGTCGAGGTCCCCGACGCGGAACGGGACCGCACCGCCCCCGCGTACGAGGCGGCCGTGGACGGCTGGCGCAGCCGCCGGGCCGACCTGGTCGAGCGGCTGATCGCCGAGCGTCTCGGTCCCGACGAGACCGGCGCCTTCCTGGTCTGGGGCGACCCGAGCCTGTACGACAGCGTGATCGCCGTGGTGGAGGAGGTGCTGTCCCGCGGCGGCTCGTCGTTCGACTACGAGGTGATCCCCGGCATCAGCAGCGTCTCCGCGCTGGCCGCCCGGCACCGGACCACGCTCACCCGGGTCGGCCGCCCGGTGCAGATCACCACCGGCCGCCGTCTCGCCGAGGGCTTCCCCGAGGGGGTGGACGACGTGGTGGTGATGCTGGACGGGCGGGCGGCCTTCGCCGAGATCGACCCCGAGGGCCTGGAGATCTTCTACGGCGCCTACCTCGGCACCGCCGACGAGATCCTCGCCGCGGGTCCGCTCGCCGAGACCGCCCCGCGCATCCGTGAGCTGCGCGACCAGGCCCGCGAACGCAAGGGCTGGATCATGGACAGCTACCTGCTGCGCCGCTCGGAGAGCTGACCTGCCCTCCCGCAGGTCACCTCAGCCGAAGGCGAGCACCATACGGAAGCGGGCGTCGCCGGAGAGCATCCTTCGGTACGCCGCGTCGGTCTGGTCGAGGGGCACGATCTCGGTCATCGGACGGATGCCGTGCAGCATGCTGAACGCCATCGTGTCCTGGACGTCCTGCGCGGTGCCGGACGGGTGGCCGCGCAGGACCTTGCCCTTCAGCAGCAGTTGGAAGGGGCTGACGCCCATCGGTTCCGGAGTCGCGCCGATCACCACCAACTCGCCCCGGGGCAGCAGTCCTTCGACCGTGGAGGTGATGGCGTCGGAGTTGCCGACGGTCGCCAGGACGACCTTGGCGCCGCCGAGCGACTTCAGCGCGTCCGCGACGGAGGTGTCCGCGGCGCTGTCGATGTAGTGGTGCGCGCCGAGCCGCTTGGCGAGGTCCGCCCGGCCGGCGCCACGGGCGATCGCCACGGTCTCGAAGCCCATGGCCGCCGCGAACTGCACCCCCAGGTGTCCCAGACCGCCGACACCGAGCACGGCGACCAGGTCACCCGGCCGCGCCGGGCTGTGCCGCAGGCCGTTGTAGGCGGTCACCCCGGCGCAGGCCATCGGCCCGGCGTCGGTGGCCGTCATCGCGTCGGGGATCCGGGCCAGCGCGTCGACCGGCGCGATCATCCGCTCCGCGAAGCCGCCGTCGTAGGCCCAGCCGGGGACCTTCAGGTTGTCGCACACGATGAAGTCGCCCTGCCGGCAGGGCGTGCAGTGGTGGCAGCTCCCACCGAACCAGCCGACCGTCACGCGGTCGCCGGTCCGCCAGCCGAAGTCCTTCGCGCCGGCTCCGAGTTCCTCGATCCGGCCGGCGACCTCATGGCCGGGGACCAGGGGAAAGCGGACGTTCGGCACTCCGTTGTCCACGAACACCGCGTCGCTGTGGCAGATCCCGCAGGCGTCCACGGCGATTCGCACGTGCCCGCGACCCGGCTTTCCCACCTCCCGTTCGACGATCTCGAACGACCCACTCGCGGCAGGGACCTGCGCGGCTCGATACGTGCTCATCAGGATCACTCCCGGGTACCTCTGGGGACTGCCTCCGTTCCCATCAGAACACCTCCGCCCGCCCGACGCGCGTCGACGGCGGACGGGAGCCCCGGCGCTGCCGCACCCGCGCGGACCGGCATGGCGGGGAGGTGGCGCGTTCTCCTGTCCTACTCCTCCGGCTCCCAGGCGCGGAGCAGATCGATCAGCGTCCACTCGGGGCAGGTCGGCACCGGCGCGTCGAGGCTGGGCGCGGAGGCGATCGCGGCACGGAACGCGGCCGACCGATCCTCGATCAGCCGCAGCAGAACCGGGAACTCCAGGGTCTCTCGCATACCGGGTGTCTATCACCGTGCTCCGGCGGCCGAACAGCGATTTCCGTCAGGGGTGCGCCGCTGACACGCCGGCCGGATCGGGGATCGGATCGGCGGTCCTGACCCGCATCACGCGGACTTCGCGCACCGCGAGCATGGCGGCCGACGGCGCCGCGGGCAGCCGGTCAGCTGATGGGGTGCACGAAGTCGGAGTCGCCGGGGACCGCCTGTCTCAGGGCGGTCAGAAGAGCGGCGAGCAGCGGGTTGCTGTTGGTGTCGCGGTGCAGCGCCACGACGTCGCGGTGGGCGGAGGGCATGGACAGCCGGCGGGCGAGGATGCGCTCGTCGGCCACGTGGCCGAGCGCGGGGACGATGGCGGCGCCGAATCCCGCCGAGACCAGTTCCCTGACGACGTCGTAGTTGTTGCTGCGGTAGGCGACCTGGGGGGTGAACCCGGCGGCCGCGCACAGCCGGGTGAGCGACAGCGCGCCCGCCGAGTCCTCCCGGCTGGTGATCCAGCGCGCGTCGGCCAGGGCGGGCAGGTCGGGGCCCAGCCCCCCGCCACGCGGGCGCAGCAGGAGCAGATCCTCCTGGAGCAGGCGGTGGGCGGTGAGGCCGTCCGGCCATCGCCCGGGGCTGAGCCCGTACTCGTAGACGAGCGCCACGTCCAGCCGGCCGTCGGTGAGCGGCCCGAGCAGTTCGGCGGGCTCGCCCTCCTCCAGCAGGATCCGGGCGCGCGGATACCGGCCGGCGAGGGCCGACAGGGCGTGCGGCACGATGCGGACCCCGGCGGTGGGGAAGCTGCCGAGCCGCAGCCGCGCGGTCGTCCCGGTAGCCAGGTCCCCTGCCAGCTCGTCGAGCTCCGCCAGGCCGGCCAGGACCGGCGCGCTCAGTTCCACCAGGCGGTGGGCGGCGGTCGTGGCCCGGATGCCATGCGCCTCCCGCTCGAACAGGACCAGTCCTGACTCCTTCTCCAACGCGGCGATCTGCTGCGAGACCGCCGACGAGGTGTAGCCCAACTCCCGGGCGGCGAGCGCGAACGACGCGCTCCGGCACACGGCTCGCAGGGTCAGCAGATGCTGGGGCTTGAACATTCCGGCTCCTCGGTGCGGGAGGGATCCGCGCCCGCCGGGCATCGCGGCCGGCGGTCCGACTCCCCCTTCAGCATAAGCATTGCTTGCTCTCAGTGGGAAAATGTCTCGTACTACTGGCCCTTGTCCGCGAGGTCTGCCGCCGCCCATCGTGGTCATGGGCCCGCCGCACGGCGCCGGCCGGCACGATCCGAGGGGACGGACCTTCCCCCGTGGAGGAAGGAACCAAGACCGTGACTGACCTGCTCTCCCTCGTCGACGACTGGGGACCCGAGAAGATCGTCGTCGTCTCCCACCGGCGCACCGGCATGAAGGGCGTGCTGGTCATCGACAACACCGCCCGCGGTATCGGCAAGGGCGGCACCCGGATGAGTCCGACGGTGACGGCTGGTGAGATCGCCCGGTTGGCCCGGGTGATGACGTGGAAGTGGGCGAGCGTCGACCTGTTCTACGGCGGTGCCAAGGCGGGGGTGGTCGGCGATCCGGCGTCGGCGGACAAGGAGGCGGTGCTGCGCGCGTTCGCCCGTGCCCTGCACAACGAGGTGCCGCGCGAGTACGTGATGGGCCTCGACATGGGACTCACCGAGGACGACGCCGCGATCATCCAGGACGAGCTCGGCGACCGGGGTGCGGCGGTCGGCACACCGGAACACCTCGGCGGGGTGGCCTACGACCGGATCGGTGTCACCGGTCACGGCGTCGCAGAAACCGCCGACGCGGCCGCCCTTCACCTGGGGATCCCGCTGGCCGGGGCCCGCGTCTCCCTTCAGGGCTTCGGCGCCGTCGGCAGCGCGGCGGCACGGCGGTTCGCCGAACTGGGTGCCACCATCGTCGCTGTGTCCACCGCCCAAGGCACCGTGCACGACCCGGACGGGCTCGACGTCGCAGAACTGCTGGCCGGCAGGCGGGAGCACGGCGACGCCTTCGTCACCCGGCACCGCGGCGGCGGCACCACGGCGCCGGGAGCCGAGCTGACGGTCGACTGCGACATCCTGGTGCCGGCCGCGCTCCAGGACGTCATCGACGACGGCATCGCGCGGCAGGTCAAGGCCCGGCTGGTGGTCGAGGGCGCCAACCTGCCCACCACGCCCGGCGCGCAGACCCTGCTGGCCGGGCGTGGCGTCACCGTGGTCCCCGACTTCGTCGCCAACGCCGGCGGCGTCGTGGCGGCCGCCTTCGCGATGGACGCCCGCTACTCCGGGTTCCGTCCGCAGACGGACACCATCTTCACCACCGTCTCCACCCGGCTGCGGGCCAACGCCGCGGCCGTACTCGACGAGGCGGCCCGGCAGGGCGTCACCCCGCACACCGCCGGCCGCCGGCTCGCCGAACAGCGCGTGCTCGCCGCCATGGCGAGCAAGGGCCGGCTGCCCCGCGACTGACATCACGGGCCAGGCCCGTTCCACACCGCACCCAGAAAGGCGTTCCTGACCATGATCAGCCAGTGGCAGCTCCGCGCCGCGTTCGCGCGGCGGCTCTCCGACATGTACGGCACCGAAGTGCCCGCCTACACCACCCTGGTGGAGGTGTCCCGCGAGGTCAACGAGGACGTGCTGCGGGCGCGAGGAGCCGACGCCGAGCGGCTGGGCTCGATCGGCCGGGTCACGGCGGAGCGGCACGGTGCCATCCGGGTCGGCACGCCGAGGGAGCTGGCACAGGTCGGCCGGATCTTCGGGGCGCTGGGCATGCGTCCGGTCGGCTTCTACGACCTGCGCGAGGCCGCCTCCAGCGCGGTCCCGGTGGTCTCCACCGCGTTCCGGCCGGTCGACGCCGAGGAACTGGCCCGCAACCCGTTCCGCGTCTTCACCTCCCTGCTCACCACCGCCGACCCGCGGTTCTTCGACGCCGCGCTGCGCGAGCGGCTGGAGGCGTTCCTGGCCGAACGGGAGCTGTTCCCGGCCGAGTTGCTGGAGCTGGCCGACCGGTCCGAGGCGGACGGCGGACTGGCGCAACCCGCCGCCGACCGCTTCGTGCACCTCGCCGTCCGAGCGTTCGAACTGTCCACGGAACCGATCGAGCGGGCCTGGTACGCGGCGTTGGAGAAGATCTCCGCCGTCGCCGCCGACATCGGCGGGGTCGGCAGCACCCACGTCAACCACCTCACGCCCCGGGTGCTGGACATCGACGAGCTGTACCGGCGGATGACGGAACGCGGGATCACGATGATCGACGCCATCCAGGGGCCGCCGCGCTGGAGCGGACCGGACGTCCTGCTGCGGCAGACCTCCTTCCGCGCGCTCGCCGAGCCCCGTACGCTGCGCGAGGCCGACGGGTCGGTCACCGAGGGCAGCCTGCGGGTGCGCTTCGGCGAGGTGGAGGCACGGGGAATCGCCCTCACCCGGGCGGGCCGGGCCCGCTACGACGAGCTGCTCACCGAGGCGGACACCGGTGCGGCGACGGCGCGGGCGGTGTGGGAGGCGGGCTTCCCCCGCACGGAACGCGAACTGGACGCCCAGGGCCTGGCGTTCTTCACCTACCACCTGGTCCCCGGCGACCGGAACGACGCCCGGGACGCCTCGGCGGGGCTGGCGGAACTGATCGAGCGGGGACGGGTCCGGGCCGACCCCATCGTCTACGAGGACTTCCTGCCCCGATCCGCCGCCGGCATCTTCCAGTCCAACCTCAGCGGCGAAGGATCGCGGAACACCGCGCACTCCGGCGTCGACTACGACAGCGCCTGGCTGTCCGGCGCACTCGAACGCGAGGTGCTGGACCCGTTCGACCTCTATGAACAGCAGCGACGCGATTCACTGGAGCGGATCTCCCGCACACTGGGCTACCCCGTGACGCACGGCTGAGCGCCGCCGAGGGCGGTGATCCGCTCCGCCGCGGCCGTGAAGGGGGTCTTCGCCGCGACCTGGCGGCGGCATTCGACCAGGGCTCTGGGCCAGTTGACGGTGACCGCCCCGCTGACCGCGCCGGTCTCGTCGCCGTACAGGACGGCGGCCCGCACGGTGGCGGCGGTCAGGTCGCCGACGGTGGTGTGCCGGACCGCTCGCGCGGGGCGGCCCACGATCTGGATCTTCCAGTCGTACTGGTCGCTCCACACGTATTCCACCGGGCTGAAGGGCCGCATGCGGTCGGGGTGGGTGATGTTGTGCGCGACGGCGGTGGCCTGCTCGACGGCGTTCGTCCAGTGCTCGACGCGGACGGACTCCCGGTGTCCCGGGTGGTGCCAGCGGGCGATGTCGCCGGCCGCGAAGACGCCTTCGACACCGGTCGCGCGGCAGAACTCGTCGCAGACGACGCCGTCGTCGAGGCGAAGGCCCGACGAGGCGAGCCATCCGTCGTTGAGGACGGCGCCGATGCCGACGATCACGGTCGCGGCGTTCAGCACCGTGCCGTCGGTGAGTTCGACCCGCAGGTCTCCCGCCTCGCCCTCGACGCGGGAGACGCCGGTGCCGAAGCGGGTGGCGACGTCATGGCGGTGGTGCAGGGTGACGAAGTGCCGTCCGACGTCGGGGCCGAGGACGCGGCCCATCGGGACCGGGGAGGGGTCCACGACGGTGACCTCACAACCGAGGCTCCGTGCCGTGGCCGCCGACTCCGCGCCGATGAACCCGCCCCCGACGATGACGACGCGGCCGCCGCGCGCCAGGTCCTCGCGCAGGGCGACACCGTCCCGCAGGCCGCGCACCACGTGTACGCCGGACCGGACCGGCCAGGGTGCCGGACGTGCGGCGGCCCCGGTGGCCACGACGCAGGTGTCGTACGGCACTTCGCGCCCGTCGGCCAGGACGACGCGCCGGCCCGCCGGGTCGAGTCGCCGGGCCGCCGTCCCCAGGAGCAGTTCGATGCCCTCGTCGGCGGCGGCCCGCTCGGTGAGCAGGGTGCAGCGATCGGCGTCCCACCGGCCGGAGAGGAACTGCTTGGAGAGCGGGGGTTTGTCGTAGGGCGGATCGGGCTCGGCTCCGACCAGGACGACCCGTCCGTCGAAGCCCTCGGTACGCAGGGCCTGGGCGGTTCGTACCCCGGCGACGGAGGAGCCGATGACGGCGACGGTCCCGCTCACCGGTCCTCGATCGTCAGGGCGGAGACCGGGCAGCTGCGCACCGCTTCCTGGACGCGCGCGAGATCGCCGGCCGGGATGCCGTCCTTGAGCAGGACGACCACGCCGTTGTCGTCGAGGTCGTAGACGTCGGGTGCCGCGACGACGCAGTTGGCGTACCCCTGGCAGGCCGTGAAGTCGGCCTTGAGAACGGCCATGGCGGGCTCCTGTCTGTTCTGGGCTGTTCCGCTGCTGTGGTTCAGGCCTTGACGCCGATGCCGCCGTCGGGGTGGACGGCTCCTCCGGTGATGCCGCGGGAGCGGTCCGAGGCGAGGAAGACGTAGCTCCAGGCGTGGTCCGCCCCCGACAGGGCGACCTGGAGCGGGACGCGGCCGGCGAGCTCGGCCGCCCGACCGGGCGTGTCGTCGAGACGGCGGGCGTTGAGCCCGAGGCTGTCCAGGCCCCGCAGGTCGGTGTTGAGGGTGCCGCCGGGGGCGACGCCGTTGACCCTGATGTCGGGGGCGAGTTCGTGGGCGAGGGTGGTGACGAGGCCGCGCACGGCGAACTTCGAGGAGACGTACAGGACGCCGCCGCGGCCGGGATAGTAGCCGGAGGTCGACTCGGTGAGGATGACCGAGCCCTTGGACTCCCGCAGCGCGGGCAGCGCCGCCTTGACGGAGTGCAGGTGGCTCTTGACGTTGACGGAGTACATCTCGTCGAACGCGGAGTCCAGGACGTCGGCGTCGATCTGCGACAGACCGGCGTAGAAGTCGAAGATCCCGACGCAGTTGACGAGGACGTCGAGTCCGCCGAAGGCGTCGACCGCGGTGGCGACCGCCCGCTCGTTGGCCTCCCGCGTGGTGGCGTCGCCGGCGACCACCGGGACGCCGGGGGCCGCACGGCGGATCGCCTCGCACTTGCCGGGGTCGAGTTCCAGGACCGCGACCCGGGCGCCTTCGCTGAGGAAGGCGTCGACCACGGAACGCCCGATGCCGGACCCCGCGCCGACCACCAGGGCCCGCTTGCCGTCGAGCCAGCCGCTCATCGCTCCTCCTCCAGCAGGGGGGTGCAGGGTTTGCCGATCATCGCCGAGAAGGTGTCGGCGTTCTGCCAGGTCAGCGCCTCCAGTTGCAGGGGGCACAGGGCGATCCACTGGCCGGACCTGGGCGCTTCGACGAGCAGGCGCGCGCCATTGCGGGTCATGACCCGGCTGACCCGGATCTCGGAGAACTCGTTGCCGATGGTGATCGGCTCACCGCTGGTGTGCTCCACCAGGGCGGCGTGTTCGCCCGCCGCCCGCCGCGCCGCCAGGGCGTCCTCCCGCTCGCCTTCCCAGTGGAGGCTCACAGGAAGATCGCCATGTTCTGCGTGCGCAGGACGGATTCGTCGACCAGGATCGTGCGGCGGGCCAGCAGCCAGCCGTCGCCGCTCCGGCGGAGCAGGTCCTCGCGGCCGGCGGAGATCAGGGACGGCTCCCTCACGTCGCCCCGGCTGCGGAAGAGCAGGACTGCTGATTCGACGACCAGGTGGTCCTCGTCCTCGGTCGCGAACGTCCGGACGTTGCTCAGGTGGTGGCGCAGCCGGGAGGGCGGGTCCTCCGTCCAGGCGTGCTCGGTGAGGAAGCGGGCGACGCGCCGGGAGAGGGAGTACTTGTCCTCGTCGAAGTGGGCCATGCCCGGGGCGGTGTCGAAACCCGAGCCGAGGGCGGTGGTGACCCGGACCGGCATGACGTAGTGGATGTCCTCGGCCAGCAGGTCGAGCCAGGTCTCGTAGGACTGGGCGTCGAGCAGGTAGGCCTCCTCGACGAGCCACTGGTGGGCCTGCTGGTGGCGGTCGTCGCAGAAGGCGAGGGCGGCGCCGGTGCGCTGTTGCCCGGGCGCTCCGCCGCCGAGGACGGCCTGTGCGGAGTGGGTGCCGCCCTGGTGCGCGGTCCAGTAGTCGGTGCGGTACTTCGGCGTCGTCGGTTCGCTCACGGGGTCACCGCCGCGGTGTCCGCCGCCGTCGTGGGGCCGGCCACTTCGACGGTGCCGGCCGCCTCGGGTGGGGAGTCCAGGTGGTCGGCCCAGCGGTTGAGCAGTTCGCGCTGGTTGTACTCGCCGTAGCCGGTGTGGGCGGTGCCCGGTCCGGCGAACTGCCCGGGGGTGAGGGCCGGGACGACCTCGCTACCGTCGGCGAGGATGCCCATGCGGCTGTTGAGCAGCAGGCGGCGGGCCATCGATCCGGCGGCGGTGTTGGTCAGCGACACCCAGTTCTCGACATCGTCCTGTTCGAACATCCCCGTCGAGCCGAAGCACATCAGGTACGCCTTGTAGGACAGCCGCTTGAACTCCTCGGGAGCGTCGGCGTCGACGGCGAACCAGGACAGGACCTCGGTCTCGTCCTTGCTGATCGGCTGCCACTGGCGGATGGAGATGAACGGCAGGACGTCCTCGGAGTCGGCGACGCGCGGCCAGTTGTGGACGAAGCTGAGGTTGGGGAAGACCGAGGCGGCGGAGATCATGAACCCGTCGTCGCCGATGACCTTGAGCTGGTCCTGCGACCAGGTCTGCTTCATCCGCTCGATCATCTCGTCGGGGTATCCGACGTACCGCAGCCGCTCCTCCAGGGTGCCAGGGGGAAGCTTGTAGGTGGTCCCGCCGCCGTTGCCGGCCCAGTAGGTGCAACCGTCCTTGCGCTTCTCCGCCTTGGGCTCGCGGAACAGGCCGATCTCGACGACGCTCGTGTGGGTCTGGGGCGTGTGGTACATGTCGCCGGCGAAGTTCTCCGCGCCGATCTTCCAGTTGGCCTTCACCCGCCACCGCTGGGGACCGCGCAGTTCGATGCCGCCCGAGCTCTGCCGGGTGTAGTAGTCCAGGTAGAACGCGAAGTCGCCCAGGTATTCCATCAGCGGCGGCGCCTGCGGGTCCATGCTGATGAAGATCATGCCGTTGTGGGTGTCCAGGCTCGGTGCCGCCAGCAGCCGCTGGCCCTTGCGCTTGAAGCCCGCCTCGCCGCCGTAGGCGTCCTCGTGGAACGGCAGGCCGACGAGCCGTCCGTCGTTGCGGTAGGACCAGCCGTGGTACGGGCAGCGGAAGTGCGAGGCGTTGCCCATCTCCGCTCGACAGACCTGCATCCCACGGTGCAGACACATATTGAAGTGCCCGCGGATCTCGCCCTTCTCGTCACGGGTGACGATGAACGAGTCCTCCAGCACGCGGCGGACGACGTAGTCACCAGGCCGGGGGATCTCCGACTCGTGCGCGACGAAGAGCCACGCGCGGCTGAAGAGTCGTTCCTTCTCCAGGTCGAAGATCTCCTGGTCGTTGTAGATGTGCGCGGGGATCATCCCCCGCCGCACGTCGTCCAGCACACCGTTGTGTTCGGTCATGCGACCCGGCCCTCCTTGTAGCGGACGTGCCGCCCACCCTTGATTTCTCTGTAGAGCAGACTGCAACTCTGTTAAGTAGAACAAGTGAGACATCGCGGCGTCAACCACGGGCGGTCTCACACCGGGAGGCGGTCCAGGCCGGTCGGCAGCCGCCGGGCGGGGGTGCCGCGCTCCCGGCCGGCCGTGCCGCCGCCCAGGTAGTGCCGGCTGATCTCCTCGTCCGCCAGGAGTTCGTCCGCCGTACCGCTGTGGGCGATCCTCCCGTTGGAGAGCACGAAACCCCGGTGCGCGGTGCGCAGGGCGGCCGTGGCGTTCTGTTCTGCGAGCACGACGGTGATGCCTTCGGCGGCCAGGTCGCCGACGACCCCCAGGATCCGGGTGACGACCTTCGGGGCGAGGCCGAGGGACGGCTCGTCCAGCAGGAGGATCCGGGGCTCGCTCATCAGGGCCCGGCCGATGGCGACCATCTGCTGTTGGCCGCCTGAGAGGGAGCCGGCCCGCCGACCCGCGAACTCGCCCAGCACGGGAAAGAGTCCGAAGACTCTGCGGGTCCGCTCCTCGGCGGTCGACCGGTCCACCGGTGCCGGGTGGAGTCCCATCGCCAGGTTCTCGGCGACCGTCAGATCGGTGAACAGCTGACGGCCCTCGGGGACGAGACACAGGCCCCGGCGGGCCACCTTGTGGGCTGGGAGGCGGGTGGTGTCCTGGCCGAACAGTGCGATGGAACCGCCGCTCGGCCTGTGGAGTCCGGCCAGGGCGCGCAGGAAGGTCGACTTCCCCGCCCCGTTCGCGCCGATGAGGGCGACCACCTCCCCCTCGGCTATCCGGCACGACAGGTCGCGGACCGCGCGGGTGGCGCCGTAGCGCACGTCGAGTCCCTCGACAGTGAGGATCATGCCGTCTCCCCCAAGTACGCCTCGATGACGGCCGGATCGTCGCGGATCTCCTGCGGCGTCCCGTCGGCCAGCACGTTGCCGGCGTCCAGGACGAGGATCCGTTCGCTGACCCTCATGACCAGGTCGATGTTGTGCTCGATGAGCACCAGCGCGATGCCCCCGGCGTGGACCGCCCGCAGGGCGTCCGCCAGTTCCGCGGTCTCGGTGTCGTCCAGTCCCGCCGCCGGTTCGTCGAGCAGCAGGATTCGCGGCCCGCCGGCGAGGCCGCGGGCCACCTCGACGAGCCGCTGCGCCCCGGCCGGCAGGTCGGCGGCCGGGCGGTCGGCGAACGGGGCCAGGTCGAGGAAGTCCAGCAACTCGTCGGCCCGGGCGGCCAGCGCGCGTTCCTGACGGCGGGCCCGGGGCAGCCGCAGGCCGTCGGCCAGGAAACGCGAGGTGGTGAAGTGGTGGGCGCCGAGCATGACGTTCTGCCGCACGGTCAGGCTCGGTACGAGCCGGGCGGACTGGAAGGTGCGCATCAGACCCCGGCGCGGAAGGCGGTGGGACGGGATGCCGCCGATGTCCTCACCGCCCAGGGAGACGGTGCCGCTGTCCGGAAGGGTGAATCCCGTGATCATGTCCAGGACGGTCGTCTTCCCGGCGCCGTTGGGGCCGATGACGGCCCGTGCGCTTCCCGGGTCCACGGTGAAGCTGACGTCGTTGACGGCGGTGACACCGCCGAAGCGGCGGGTCAGCCCCCGGACGTCCAGCAGGGGCGTGCTCATCGTGCGTTCCTCCTCAGGATCAGCGCCTTGGCGGTTCCCCACAGACCGAGCGGGAAATACGTCATGACCACGATCAGGACGACCCCGGCGACCAGCGGCTCCCACAACGCGAACGTCTGCCCGGCCTGCGGGAGGCCCTGGAGGACCAGGGCCCCGAGCAGCGGGCCGACCAGGGTGCGGCTGCCGCCGAGGGCGAGCATGATGACCACGCTGAACGCGACCGTGACCCCGACGACGTCGGGCGAGATGAAGCGCAGGTAGAACGTGTAGAGGCTGCCGGCGACCGAGGCGAAGACCGCCGAAGCAACGAACGCCTGCGTCTTGTAGCGGGCGGTGTCGATGCCGAGCATCGCCGCGGCCGGGGTGTCCGCCGCGACCGCGACGAGCGCGCGCCCGGTCTGACCGCGCTGCACGTTGGCGACGAACCAGGCGCCGGCGCCGCACACCACGAGCAGGACGTAGTAGTTGGCGCGGTCGGAGAAGACCGTCCAGCCCCACAACTGGAGGCTGGGCACGGCGACCAGTCCTGACGGCCCGCCGGTCAGGTCCGGCAGGCCGGCGGCGAGCGAGGCGGTGATGACCGCCAGTCCCAGGGTGGCCAGCGCCAGGTAGTAGCCGCGCAGCCGCAGCAGGACGGTGCCGAGCAGCGCGGCCACCAGCGCGGAGGCCACGGCCATCACGACGGTG
Source organism: uncultured Actinomycetota bacterium (assembly GCA_963737305.1). Taxonomy (GTDB): domain Bacteria; phylum Actinomycetota; class Actinomycetes; order Streptomycetales; family Streptomycetaceae; genus Streptantibioticus_C. Next base: position 1,425,919 of record CAVTRX010000001.1, read on the forward strand.
GCCAGCGTGGTGGGCCAGTGCAGGCGCAGCGTGAGCAGCCCGGCCCCGTACCCGCCCAGCGCCATGAACAGGGTCTGGCCCAGGGAGACCTGGCCCGACAGCCCCGTCAGGAGGTTCAGCCCGAGGACGACGAGGAAGAAGATGCCGACGACCACCAGCAGCCCGGTCCATCCGGGGACCAGGAAGGGCAGGACGACGGCCAGCGCCAGGCCGAGCGCGGCAGCCGCGCGGCGGGGGCCCGCGGCGGCGCCGGGCGCCGGGGCGGCGGGCGCTCCGGCGGAAGGGGCGTCGTCCACGGCGGCGGGCCGCGGATCCGACATGCCGGCGGTACTCATCGGCGCACCTCGCTCACCCTGCCGAGCAGACCGGTGGGTCGGACCAGCAGCAGGGCGATCAGCGCCCCGATCGCCACGACCTCGGCCAGCTCACTGCTGATGTACCGGCTGAAGACCCCCTGGAGCAGGCCGAGGGCCAGCCCGCCCAGCACCGCCCCGGCATTGCTGCCCAGGCCGCCGGCGACCGCGGCGATGAAACCGGCGACGGCGTACGGGGTGACCGTGTCGAACTGGAGGAACGTCACCGGGATCACGGTCGCGCCGGCCAGCGCGGCCATCGCGCCGGACAGGCTGAAGGCGATCAGCCGTACCCGGTCGACGTTGACGCCCAGCAGGGAGGCGGCCTGCGGGTTGTTCGCGGTCGCCCGCATGACCAGACCCAGCCGGGTGCGGTGCAGCAGCGCCCACAGCCCGGCGACGGACAGTGCCAGGACTGCGATGATCCACAGGTACTGGGAGTTGACCCGCAGCCCGCCGATCAGCAGGGTCCGGCCCGGCGGGAAGGGCCGCATGGTGTACGGCAGGTTGCCCCAGCAGACCAGGAGCAGACCGCCGATCGCCTGGAGCAGTCCCACCGTGATCAGCAGCATGCGTTCCGGATTGGTGCGCCGGGCGCCCGGCAGGATGACGCACCGGTCGACCCCGGCCAGGACGCCGGCGAAGGCGACCACCACGACCGGGGCCACCACCAGCGGGTTCCACCCGGTCGCGGTCTGCAAGGACACCGCGGTCAGGGCCGCGAGGACGACGAAGCCGCCCTGCGCGAGGTTGATCACCCTGCTGATCGAGTACACCAGGGTCATGCCGAGGGCGATCAGGGCGTAGACGCAGCCGTCCACCAGGCCCGAGATCACCACTTCAAGGGTGCCGTTCACCGGCTACCTCCCTTCGTAGGCGAAGCCGTCACGGGTGGCGCGCACCACGGCGACGTCGTTGATGCCGAGTCCGCGATGGTCGGCCGGGGTGAAGGAGTAGGTCCCCAGCACGCCGGGGAACGACCGGAGGCCGGCGAGGTCCTTGACCGTGGTCGCCGGGTCTCCCCCGGACCTGTCGAGCGCCGCGGCGACGAGCATCACCGCGTCGTACGCCACGCCCGGTCCGAAGTCCGGTTCCTGGTGGAAGCGGTGGGAGAAGGCGCGGCGGTATGCGGTCTGCCGTCCGCCGGTGTCCCCGCCGGCCTGCGGGCCCCAGAAGTCCCGGGTCGCCGGGATCAGCAGCGTCCTGGGCGCGTAGGCGGCGATGCGCTGGAGGAAGGTGTAGGTCAGGTTGCCGTCCGTCGTCGCGACGGGCAGGTCGTTGCCCTGCTGGCTCAGTCCCTTGAACGCCACGCCGGCCGCGGCGCCGCTCGCCCAGACGATCAGCGCCTGGGGTCGGCCACCGGTCGCCACCTGGAGCTGCGGGGTGATCGAGATGGCCGTCGGGTCGTAGCTCGCGGCGCCGGTCAGCCGCATTCCGCGAGTACCGGCGACGGCGGCGCGGACCGAGCGTGCCCCGTCGAGTCCGCTGGCGTCCGTGGTGGTCAGCAGCCCGATGCGGGTCACGCCCCGGGCGCGCCAGTAACCGACCAGCCGTCGGGCGAGCGTTTCGGTGTCGGCGCTGGCGGACCAGGTCGTGGAGCCCGGCCGTGGACGGATTCCGGGGGAAAGGCAGTAGTCGACCAGGTGCTCCTGGTCGGCCAGCGGGGCCACCGCGTTGCAGGTGCCCGCCACCGAAGGGCCGATGATCGCACCGACCTGGGGAAGCATCCTGCGGGTCGCCAGGACCGCCTGCTCCGGATTGCTCTGGTCGTCCGCCGACCGCAGCGTCAGGCGGTGCCCGTCGATCCCGCCCCGGGCGTTGATCTCGTCGACGGCGAGTTGCGCTCCGTGCAGTTCGCCGACGCCCAGTTGGCTCGCGGCTCCGGTCTGGCTGGCGATCAGGCCGATGTCGTAGGGGTCCCGCTCCGCCGCCGTGGCGGCGCCGGAACAGCCGCTCGTGGTGGCCCCGATCACCGTCATCGCGGCGACCACGAGCACCACCGGCCGCCGGCTGCGGCTCCCGCGCGCCCCGGCCCCGGCCCGACATCGCCCACGCGTCATGACCAGTTTCATCGGCCAGGGCATACGATCAGCTCCCAATCTTCTACTCTGAAGAAGTGGGCTCTGTCCTACAGTGATGCCCTGGAGGAGTCAAGAGCTCGCGCGAATGTCGCGACGTGGGACGATCCGTCACCATGCCGAGGCCGACGGCCGTCCTGTAAAGTTCTGCTATGAAGAAACCGGCCACCCCGGGCTCGCCGGCGATCGGCGGGCCGGCTCCCCAGTACCCGATCGAATCGGTGGACAACGCGCTGAAGGTTCTGCTGCTGCTCGGAGAGCGGAGCGAGTTGCGCATGACCGAGGTCGCCGACTACCTGGGGGTCGCCTCTTCCACGGCGCACAGACTGCTGGCCATGCTCCACTACCGGGGGTTCATCCGGCAGGACGGGCGGAGCAAGGCGTATCTGCCGGGCACCGCGCTCACCGGCGTCGCCTTCTCGATCATGCAACGCTTCGACGCCCGCGACACCCTGCGGCCGTTTCTCGAACGTCTCAACGCCGAGCTGCACGAGACGGTGCACCTCGGCATCCTCGACGGCGCCAACGTACGGTTCATCGACGCGATCGAGAGCCCACAAGCCGTCCGGGTGGCCTCACGCCTTGGCCAGTCCATGCCCGCCCACTGCACCTCGACGGGCAAGGTCATGCTCGCCCAGTTCGACTCGGAAGACCTGCACCGGCTCTACCCGGCCGAGGAGTTGGAGGGCCTGACCCCCAACTCCATCCGCCGCCGGTCGGAACTCGAACACGAGGCGGAGATCATCCGCCGCCTCGGTTACGCCACCAGCAGCGAGGAGAGCGAAGAGGGCGTCGCGTCCATCGCCGTCGCCTTCCCCGTGCGCCGTACCCCGGTGCCGATGGCCTTCAACGTCTCCCTCCCGGTCAGCCGGATGAACCGCAACGACGTGCGGCGGATGGGTGAGCGGCTGGCCGCGGTGGTCGAGGACGCGACGAACCTCCTGCACTGAGCCCGCCGGAGCGGCGCCCGCGAAGCGGTCGGCGGCACCGGGGCGCGGTCAGGGGTGGCGGGCGTCGGGGCCGCCGGCCGCGGCGTCGAGGACTTCGGCGCCTCCCGGAGCCGGTGCGGTGGTGTCGTCGAGGAAGCCGCCCGACTGGTGTTCCCACAACTTCGCGTAGGCGCCGTCCGCCGTGAGGAGTTCCTGGTGGGTGCCCTGTTCGATGATCCGCCCGCGGTCGAGGACGACGAGGCGGTCCATGGTGGCGACGGTGCTCAGCCGGTGTGCCACGACGAGCGCCGTCCGGCCCTGCATCAGGCGCCACAGCGCCTCCTGCACGAGGATCTCGCTCTCCGAGTCCAGCGCGCTGGTCGCCTCGTCGAGCAGCAGGATCGGCGCGTCGCGCAGGATCGCCCGGGCGAGGGCGACCCGCTGCCGCTGTCCGCCTGACAGCTTGACTCCGCGCTCCCCCACCATGGTGTCGAAGCCCTCCGGCAGGGACTCGACGAACTCCATGACGTGCGCCGCCTGGGCCGCCCGGCGGATCTCGGCGTCGGTGGCGCCGGGCCGGGCGAACGCGATGTTCTCCCGGAGCGTGCGGTGGAACATCGCCGGATCCTGCGGCACGTAGGCGATCAGGCCGCGCAGGTCGGCCTGCCGCATCCTGCTGATGTCCTGCCCGCCGATCATGATCCGGCCGGCGTCGATGTCCGTCATCCGCAGCAGCAGCCGGGTGAGCGTGGTCTTGCCTCCGCCGGACCGGCCCACGAGGCCGATCTTCGACCCGCTGGGCACGGCCAGGTCGAGGGACCGGAAGAGCGGCTCCGCGCCCGCGTGGGTGAACGTGACCCGGTCGAAGCGGACGTCGGCGGACTGGACTCGCAGCGGCTCAGGCGACTTCGGGTCGACGACCTCCGGCGGCGTCCGCAGCAGTTCGGTGAACTGTGCCGCCTCCGTCATCGAGCTCTCCAGACGGCGGTAGATCTGGTTGAACTCGAACATCACCCGTGTCGCGTTGGTGTAGTAGGTGAAGGCGACCACGATCGCCTCCACGCCGTGCCCGCCCCCACCCAGCATGATGGCGAGCAGCAGGCCCAGCGCGTTGGTCAGCACGGACAGCGGTGCGACGATCGTGTCGATGTGCAGGTTGCCGTAGTCCCACGAGCGCAGCATGAGCAACCGCGACGCCCCGACACGGGAGCGGTGCTCGGCCGCCTCGCGGTCCTGGGCGGCGAACGCCCGGACCGTGTCCATGTTCGACAGGCTGTCGGCGACGTGCCCTGACACCCGGGCGATCGCCTCCTCACGCCGGTTGACCAGCACTTGGCGGCGCCGGATGAGGGGTGCCACGCACAGCGCGGTCAGCGCGATCATCGCCAGCAGCCCGACGACGAGCAGCGGCTCGTACCGCCACAGCACCACCGCTCCGAACAGCAGCGGCACGAAGCTGCCGATGACCGAGAACGTCAGCGTGTCGACCAGGTCCTCGAAGCGGGAGGCGAAGCTCAGCACCCGTTTCGTCAGCGCACCGGCGAAGTTGTCGTGGAAGAACGCGGCGTCCTTGGCGAACAACTCGTCCATGCCGATCACGTACAGGTGCTCGATGCCGAGGGCCTCCACGCGGAACAGGCAGTACAGGCCGACACGCCACAGCCCCTCGGCGAGCAGCAACACCCCTGCGAAGCCCAGGACATACGGCAGGAGCACGGCATGGGTGACCCCTTCGCCGTCGGCGACGCGGCCCACGAGTTTGGCGACGAACAGCGGCGCGATGTAGCTGATACCGGTGGTGCCCAGTGCCGGCAGCAGCATGGCGGGCAGCGTCCACCACCTCAGCCGCAGTAACTCACGCCCGTAGTACCGAAGTGCGAGGGCCACCGAACCCTTGCCCGGCGCGTCCTCACCCGATGCAGACGATTCCATCCCAACCCTGTGGTGTCGTGAGGCGGCTCGTCATGAGGAGCCCGGCAGCCACAGTGTTCCGTGACGACGCCCACCGGGTCCAAGCGTTTTTCTCACCGGGTGCGGTCGACGACCTCCAACGGGCGGGCGTGCCAGGCGGCCCAGTCCGCGCCGATCGCACTCGCGGTTCGCAGGAGAAGCGGCAGGTGGGACTGGACGAGGGTGTCGACCGAGGTCTCCGCGGCGTGGGCGTTGACGTTCACGGAGGCGACGACGCGACCGTCGCCGTCCCGGACCGGGGCGGCGACGGAGCGGATGCCGAGCGCGAGGTCCTGGTCGGTGACCGCCCATCCCTTGGCCCGGACGTCGAGCAGGACGGCGTCGATCTCCGCGCGGTCCGGCGTCCACCGCGGGGTGATGCCTGAACGGCTGGGTTCGGCCAGGGACTTGTCCAGCTCGTCGCGGGGCAGTGCGGCGAGCAGGACCTTGCCGAGCGAGGTCTGGAGCGCGGGGAACCGGGTGCCGATCGTGACGGCGAAGGTGACCAGCTTGGGCACCGCCGCCCGGGCCACGTAGACGATGTCGGAGCCGTCGAGTTGGGCCATCGAGCAGGACTCGTCGGTCTGCTCGACCAGGTCGCGCAGGTGCGGCCCGGCCAGTTCCCACAGGTTCATCGAGCCGACGTAGGCCGTGCCGAGTTCGAGCACCCGGGGGGTGAGGGAGAAGCCGCGTCCGTCGGCGCGGACGTAGCCGAGTTGTTCCAGGGTGATGAGGATCCGCCGGGCCGTGGGCCGGGCGAGCCCGGTGGCGGTGGCGACCTCGCTGAGCGTCATGGTGGCCGCGCCGGGCCCGAAGCAGCGCAGCACGTCCAGCCCCCGGGCGAGGGCCTCGATGAACTCGGGATTGCCGTCTCTGCGCATCCGCACATGCTAGTTGATCGGACAGTCGTCCGGAATTGGCCGTCTCGTCCACCTGCGGCGTTCTTGATTCAAGCGTCAACATTGCGGCATAGTGACCGCTTGGCGGACGGACGTCCGCAGTGCGGTAATCCGGATCAAGGAGGGTTCCATGGCCTTCGTGACGGAGGAGAACCTCACCGACCTCGCGGTGCAGCGGTGGGCCACCGCGCGTTCGCCGCGGTTGGCCGAGTTGATGACGGCGCTGGTGCGGCACCTGCACACGTTCGCCCGCGAGGTCCGGCTCACCGAGGACGAGTGGGCGGTCGCCGTGGAATGGCTCGCCGCGACCGGCCGGATCAGCGACGACAGGCGCCAGGAGTTCATCCTCGCCTCCGACGTCCTGGGGCTGAGCACGCTCGTCGTCCAGCTCAACAACCGGTTCTCGCCCCGGGCGACACCCGCGACGGTGCTCGGCCCGTTCCACCGGGACGGCTCCCCCGAGGTCCCGTACGGCTTCGACATGTCCGACAGCATCGAAGGCGTCCCGCTGTTCCTCACCGGACGGGTGCTCGCCCTCGACGGCACACCGCTGCCGGACGTGACGCTTGACGTGTGGCAGGCCGACGCCGACGGCGCCTACGAGGCCCAGCTCCCCGACGTCGACGAGGCGCGGCTGCGCGCGAAGTACCGGACCCGGGCCGACGGGACGTTCTGCGTGCGCACCATCGCGCCGCGCGGCTACGCGATCCCGCTGGACGGTCCGGTCGGCGACCTCGTCCGCGAGACCGGCATCAGCTGCTTCCGGCCCGCGCACGTCCACTTCCTCATCGATCACCCCGGATACCAGCGGCTCGTCACCCACCTGTTCCGGCGGGGCGCCGAATACCTCGACAGCGACGTCGTGTTCGGCACGAAGGACCCGCTGATCGTGGACTTCACCGAGTCGCCGCCCGGCGACTCCCCCGACGGGCGCACGATCGAGCGGCCGTATCTGCGCGCCGGTCACGACTTCGTGCTCCAACCCGCGGCCGATGACGAGGTGACGGCATGACGATCGACGACCCGCGCCCCGGCGACTTCACCGCGGGGCGCCCCATCCTGTTCCGCGACGCGACCGTGCTGTCCATGGACCCCGCGATCGGCCTGCTCGACCACGGCGACGTGCTGGTCGAGGGGGAGCGGATCGAGCGCGTGGGACGGGAGTTGGCGGCACCGCACCAGGCGGTCGTGGTGGACTGCTCCGGCGGCATCCTGATGCCCGGCATGGTCGACACCCACCGGCACATGTGGCAGACGGCGCTTCGCGGCCTGGGCGCGGACTGGACGCTGTCGCAGTACTTCGTCTTCTACTACCTCGACCAGGGCAGGATCTTCCGCCCCGAGGACATCCTCGCGGGCAACCTGCTGTCCGGGATCGAGGCGCTGGACGCCGGCGTGACGACGACGCTGGACTGGTCGCACGGGCTGCGCACACCCGAGCACGGCGACGCCGCCGTGGAAGCGCTGCGCGCGGTACCCGGCCGCTTCGTGCTGGCCTACGGCAACCTGCTGGGAGCGCCCTGGGAGTGGACGAACGCCCCGGAGTTCCGGTCGTTCGTCGACCGCCACTTCTCCTCGCGCGACGACATGCTCGGCCTGCAACTGGCCTTCGACGTCACCGGCGACCAGGAGTTCCCCGAGAAGGCGGCGTTCCGCGCGGCCCGCGAACTGGACCTGCCGGTCACCACCCACGCCGGGGTCTGGGGGGCCACGAACGACAACGGCATCCGGCTGATGTGGGACCACGGGTTCATGACGCCCGGCACCACCTATGTGCACGCGGCCACCCTCGGCGAGGACTCCTACCAGCGGATCGCCGCCTCCGGGGGCACCGTGTCCATGTCGGCGGAGAGCGAGCAGAACGCCGGCCAGGGCTATCCGCCCACCTGGCGGCTGCGGCGGTACGGCATCCCCGTGTCGCTGTCGATGGACACCAGTGTGTGGTTCAGCGCCGACCTGTTCTCGGCGATGCGGGCCACCCTGTCGGCCGACCGGGCCCGCGACCACCTGGAGGCCCACGCGGCCGGGAAGACGGTGGTGCATCACAAGCTGCGGGCCCGCGACGTCGTCGAGTGGGCCACGATCGGCGGCGCCAGGGCGCTCGGCCTCGACGGTCTGATCGGCTCGCTGACCCCGGGCAAGAAGGCGGACCTCGTGCTGATCAAGAACCCCCGCAACCCGGCCATGTTCCCGCTCCTGCACCCTTTCGGCCACGTGGTCCACCAGGCCGGGCGAGCCGACGTGCACACCGTGCTCGTCAACGGAACCGTGGTGAAGTACCAGCACGAGCTGGTCGGCGTGGACCTGGGGCGGGCGCGCGACGCCGTCGGCGCCACCGTGGAGTACACCCGCGGCACGCTCGGCGAGGAGGCCTGGCGGCAGGCCATGGAACCGGAGATCCCGCGGACCGAGCTGATCCCGAACCCCTACACCTACAGCGCGTACCGCGGCGAGGGCGTCGCCGTACGCCAAGAGGAGTCGTAGACCCATGAGCGCAAGCACGCGCGGGCCGCTCGACGGGCTGCTGGTGGCGGACTTCTCCCGCGTCCTGGCCGGCCCGTACGCGACGATGCTGCTGGCGGACCTCGGCGCCGACGTGGTGAAGGTCGAGGGTCCGGGTGGCGACGACACTCGCAACTGGACACCGCCGGTGCACGACGGCGTGTCGACCTACTATCTGGGGGTCAACCGCGGGAAGCGGTCGATCGCGCTCGACTTCCGCGACGCGGCGGACGCCCGGTGTGCCAGGGAACTGGCCCGCCGCGCCGACGTGCTGATCGAGAACTTCAAACCGGGCGGGCTTGCGGCCTACGGCCTGGACCACGCCTCGGTGAGCGCCGCGAACCCGGGGGTGGTGTACACCTCGATCAGCGGGTTCGGGACGGGTCCTGGCGGCAGGGTCCCCGGCTACGACCTCATGGTGCAGGCGATCTCCGGGCTGATGAGCCTCACCGGTGATCCGCAGGGGCCGGCGTACCGGGCGGGGATCTCGGTGTTCGACGTGATGGCCGGCAACCACGCGGTCATCGGCATCCTGGCCGCGCTCCGCCACCGCGACGCCACAGGACGCGGCCAGCTCGTCGAGGTGAACCTGCTGTCCTCGGCGCTGACCGGCCTGGTCAACCACAGCTCCGCCTACGTCGCGGGCGGCACCGTGCCGTACCGGATGGGCAACGCGCACCCCAGCGTCTTCCCCTACGAGCCCCTGCCGACGGCCGACCAGGACCTGATCGTCACCGCGGCCAACGACGGGCAGTTCCGCAAGCTGTGCGAGGTGCTCGGCATCCCCCGGATCGCCGACGACCCCCGCTTCCGCCGCAACGCCGACCGCACGGAACACCGCGCGGAGCTGCGGCCCGTCCTGGTCGAACGGCTGAGGACCCGCGGCGCCCTGGAGTGGTTCGACCTACTCATCGACGCCGGTGTCCCGTGCGGGCCGATCAACACGATCGACGGCGGGTTCGCGATGGCCGAACGCTTCGGCCTCGATCCGGTCGTCGACGTCGGCGAGGGAGACCGCGCGGTGCCCACCACCCGGCACCCGATCCGCTTCTCCGAGTCCCCCGCCGCCTACCGGCTGCCACCGCCGCGGCTCGACGAGCACGGCGCCGAACTGCGCAAATGGCTGGAGGACGAGGATGCCTGAGTACCCGACAGCACTCGGCGCCTCCTCTCCGGACCGGATCACCCTGCTCGGCAAGGACCTCGCCGCCGACGTGATGGGCGAGGTGGGGTTCGGTGAGCTGGCGTTCTGGCTGGCCACGCAGCGCCGCCCGTCGCCGGGCGAGACCCGGGTGTTCGAGGCCGTGCTGGCCGCGCTCGCCGACCACGGATTCACCCCGACCGCGATCACGGCGCGGCTCACCTACCTGTCCGCCCCCGACTCCGTCCAGGGCGCGCTCGCCGCCGGGCTCCTGGGCGGCGGCTCGCGGTTCCTCGGTGTCACCGAGGACTGCGGCCGCTTCCTGCACGGCGTCCTGTCGCAGGTGGACGGCGAGTACCCGGCCGACGAGGCCGGCTGGGACGAACTGGCCGCCGGCGCGGTGCGCGCCGAGCGGGAAGCGGGCCGGTTCGTTCCCGGGCTGGGACACCACGTCCACAAACAGGGCGATCCCCGCACCCCGAGGCTGTTCGGGATCGCCGCCGAGGAAGGGCTGTTCGGCCCGCACCTGTCGCTGTTCGCCGCCATCGGCCGGGTCCACCCCCGGGTGCTGGGCAAGACGCTGCCGCTCAACGGCGCCGGGGTCTGCGGCGCCGCGCTCGCCGACCTCGGCCTGCCGTTGGAACTGCTCCGCGCCTTCGCCCTGCTCGCCCGCACCGCCGGGCTCATCGGGCAACTCGCCGAGGAGATACGCCATCCCGTCGCGTCGGACATCTTCTTGTCGGTGGACCTCAACAACCGCCCGGTCACGCCACAGCCGTTGGACCCGGTCACGCCGCCGAAACCGCGGTGACCCGGGCATTCTCCGACCCGGTGCAACCTGACGGCGCCCGCAAGCGTGTTGATCAGTAGTGGCCCACGGCTGTCCCAGCCGTGGGCCACTCGTTTTTGCCAAGAACTGGAGTCTCGACTTGTCTTATCGTTCCACCGCGGCAAAGCGCCGCACCCTTGCCGTCGCCACCGCCCTGGCGGCCATCGGCTCGGCCCTGCTGACCTCGGGTTCGGCGAGCGCCGCCCCGACGGCGGCCCTCCCGGCACCCGACTACGCGGGCGTTCAGCAGGCGCTGAACAACGTCGTAGCGGCCGGCTCGCCCGGCTCCTTCGCGTTCGTGAGCGACCGCGACGGCCTCGGCGGCACGGTCAGCGCGGGCGTCGGTGACCTGACGACCCAGGCGCCGACCGACCCGAACGGGCAGTTCCGGATCGGCAGCATCACCAAGAACTTCGTCGCCGTCCTCACCCTGCAGCTCGTCTCCCAGGGCCAGGTCGACCTCGACGCCCCGGCCGTCGGCTACCTGCCCAGTGGGGCGCTGCCGGCCGGCTCCCCCATCACCGTGCGGCAGCTGCTCAACCACACGAGCGGCCTGTACGACTACACCAACGACCTGCCCGGCATCCTGGTGGGCGACACGGTCACCGGGTACCAGCAGTTCCGGTACAACACCTACGACCCGGCCGACCAGGTGGCGGACGCCCTCACCCACGGCTCGCAGTTCACCCCGGGCAGCGAGTACCAGTACTCCAACACCAACTTCGTGGTGCTGGGCATGCTCGTCGAACACGTCACCGGGGAACCCTTCGCCACGGTCCTCAACGAGCGGATCCTCGCGCCCCTCGGCATGACGGACACCCGCTTCAACGTCCCCAGCACGGACATCGGCGGCCCGCACGCCACCGGTTACCTCACCCAGGACGACCGCTCCAAGCCGCTGTTCGACGCGACGGAGCAGACCGCCTCGTGGATCTGGACCGCCGGTGCGGCCATCTCCAGCACCGCCGACCTCAACAAGTACTGGCGGGGTCTCACCGGCGGCGCGCTGCTGCCGCAGGCGCAGTTGGCCGAGATGGAGGCCATGAACCCGGTGGACGCCACGTCCGCCTACGGTCTGGGCCTGCGTCAGTACACCCTGTCCTGCGGCACCCAGGTGTACGGCCACGACGGCATCGTGCAGGGGTACCAGACGTACTCCTACACCACGCAGGACGGCTCCAGGCAGGTGACCGTCTCGGCGAACGCCTCCAACAACTCGAACGTCTTCGCCGCCGAGCGGGCCGCCCTCGACCCGGTCTTCTGCGGTAGCCCGTCCTCCCCCGCCGCCGCCCGCCAGGCGTCGGCGGACTCGTCCCGCATCGCGAAGGAGGAGACCGTCGGCGTCTCCCCGCAGCCCCTGCGGTAGTAACGCCCGGGCCCGGGGCGGACACCCCCGTCCCGGGCCCGCCCACGCCCCACCCCGGTGCTCACCGGTGCGGTAGGCCGAGGCCCATCCGGTCGGCCGCGCCGTCCAGTACCGCGAACAGGCCGTGGCGGAACCAGTCGCGTTCGGACAGGTCGCCGATGAGCCGGGGGAAGACTTCACGGGGATCACCGCCGCCGAACAGAGCCTGCGCGTGGGGGAACTCCCCGGTGGCGAACTGCGTCTCCGCGAACCGCACGGCCGCCTCGACCGCCTCGTCATCCATCCCGTCGCCCCGGCAGAGCGCATCTCGGCCGAGCGCAGCACGTTGCGGGGCGCCGGGGTGACCAAGTACGCGCGCCTGCCGCCTGCCGGCTCGGTGCCCCGATCGGGCAGGAGAAGTGGCCCGTTGTCTGCCTTCTCCGTCCTTCCGTCGCCACACCGTCCGCGGCAGGGTCGCCCCAAGGCGATGCAGGAGATCTCGTTCGAACGGATCCGTCATGCGGCACACCACCGAGTCCCAGCGGAACGCCGGCCCCGACCGTGAACAGGCCGGGCCCCGCAGCGCTGTTCGGGTTCCCGGCCCGCTCGCGGCCGGCCTGGCCACCGCCGGACGCGGCGTGCCGCCACGGGCGGGTGCGCTGGGTGCCCTGCAACGGTCGATCGGAAACGCCGCCGTCGCGCGGATGGTCGCGTACGAGCGGAACCCGCAGGGCGCCGACCCCGGCGCCGTGCAGCGCTCCGAGGGTGGAGAGGCCGGCTCGCCAGAGGCCGTGCGGGAGGCCGCGAGATCGGCCGAGCGCGACGGCAGCCGACTGCCGGGCGGCGTGCGCCGGACCATGGAGAACGCCTTCGGCATCCCGCTCGACCACGTCAGGGTCTCGGTCGACGAGCAGGCCGCCGCGAGCATCGACGCGACGGCGTACACCGTCGGCGACAACATTGTCGTCCGCAGCGCGAGCGTCCTGCGCGATGTCGAGACGATGGCCCACGAGATCCACCACACCACCCAGCACGACGCCCCCGCCGGCCTCAGCGACCCCGACAGCGCGTGGGAGCGTGAGGCATCCGACGTCGGCGCCCGGGTCGCCCGCGGTGAGAGCGTCCAGCGCCTCGCCACCGACGGCGAGGAATCTGACGACACCGCGCGTCGCACGGCGATCCAACGCCGCGTCGGCTTCGAGTTCGAGTCGCAGTGGCGGGTGCGCGACCACAACGACCTCACGCCCGCGGACGACCAGAGGTACCGGGACGAGGTCTCACAGCGTGACGGCATCCTCAGCGCGCAGTTCCTCCTGCAGATGGCCCGCCGGCAGTTCAACGGTCTCCTGGACGAGACCGAGTTGGCCAGGACCCCCGACGAACTGATCACCGAGTGGCTCACTCGCCTGCCACCGACCCGGCAGAACGATCCTCCGCGGTTCCAGGCCACCGCCGCCGGCGAGGCGCGGCGCGCGCGAGCCCAGCAGGAGAAGCCCCGCGACTACGCGCGGCACATGAGCGACACCACCTTGCCGTTGTTGAGGAGGGGCGAGATCCGGGAGACCCCCGTTCCCGGCCGTGACGTCCCCAAGATGGGTACCGTCGGCCGGGGCACGGGCTACCGGCTCACCTCGGACGTCAGCCCGACGGGCGGCTCCGCCCTGGAATGGGTGACCGATCCACTCGACACGAGGGACGAACTCCTCCACGTGATGGGCGAGATCACCCAGGTCTCGCATGCCCTGGACGCCCGGCAGGACCAGACGTCCTTCCCGCTCCAGCAGGTGGGACTCGGGGGCTTCACGGCGAGCCCCGGAATCATGGTGTTCCCGCTGGACGGTCCGAACGTCTACGCACCGCAGATGACCGGCGGATTCAAACTGGACGAACTGCCTCGGCTGATCAAGTACCTCAACGTGCCGTCCGAACGTCCCCTGCTCACCCCGGGCTCCGCCTTCGAACAGCGAAAAGAGGCCCGGCAGGACCTGCACCAAGCCCACCTCCTCAGGGTCGACGGCATCCGGCAGGAGGCCAAGTCACAGGCCGGGAAGCTCGGCAAGGAGATCACCGGTGGCGCGTCCACGGACGCGCTGGTCGGCCTGGCCACCCTGGTCGGCAGTTACCTGGCCTACGGCGAGGCACTGCCGAGCAAGGCCAACTCGAAGTCGATCGCGGGCGGTCTGATGTCCCGCACGTCCTTCGCCCACAACTTCACGCTGCTGCCCCATCCGTTGCGGGTCCACTACCGCGAACACCCGGACGAGTTCGCCGCGTTCGTCCTGCGGGCAGTCGGCTTCGGGCCGACCGAATGGCACGCCCGGGTGTACCCCAACACCGTCGAGCACGGCGACGCCGGTCATCGCGTCGAGAGGGAGATCCCGCTGACCCGCTACCAGTGGCTGGTGGGCATGCCGGCCGGCAAGGATCTGTTGCGGAACTACGAGCACCTGACCGAGGTGGAGAAGACCGAGGTCACCGAGGAGGACTGGACGCACATCCACGGCTCCCTCGGCGCGCTGGGTTCGGTGGACGACCGGGTGGGCGGGCCAGGCAAGCAGGAGGTCGCCCTGGTGGCCGAACTGCGCCGGATGAAGGACAGCCTGCACACCGCGGACCTCCAACCGCTCGCGGTCGCCGCCTTCGACCTGGTCCAGCGGCTGAACGAGGGGAAGTCGATCAAGTACGAGAAGGAACGGCCGTAGCGCCGGCAGTCCACGGAGTGGAACCGCACGCACCTCGTCCCGCCCGGCGCCGCAAGCGGTTCATGGGCTTCACACATACTTTGCCCGGGGTATGCCTCCGCTTGCTTGCCTCGGCGGATGGACCACATCACGTTTCTCGTCGCGGTGGTCATCGCCACGGCATTGGCATTCGATTTCACCAATGGTTTCCACGACACCGCGAACGCGATGGCGACATCCATCGCCACCGGCGCCCTGCGGCCCAAAGTGGCGGTGTTGATCAGCGGGGCACTCAACCTCGCCGGCGCGTTCCTGTCGACGGAGGTGGCCAAGACCATATCCGAGGGCATCGTCGACGATTCCCTCGTCACACCGGCGATGATCTTCGCCGGACTGGTGGGCGCGATCCTGTGGAATCTGGTGACCTGGCTGCTCGGCCTGCCGTCGAGTTCCTCGCACGCCCTGTTCGGCGGGCTGATCGGTGCCGTGTGGGTGGGCGCAGGTGAGCACGGCGTGCACTTCGGCAAGGTGATCGAGAAGGTCATCATCCCGGCGGCCCTGTCGCCGTTGGTGGCCGGCCTCGCCGCGTTGCTGGCCACGTATGTCGCCTACCGGGTCACCCGCCGGGCGAAGGACACGACGGTCGGCCGGGGGTTCCGCCTGGGCCAGATCGCCTCCGCCTCGATAGTCTCCCTCGCCCACGGCACCAACGACGCGCAGAAGACCATGGGCGTCATCACCCTGACGTTGATCTCCTGCGGATCACTGGGCAAGCACGCGGGACCGCCCGTGTGGGTGATCACCGCGGCGGGACTGGCCATCGGCCTGGGGACGTACATCGGCGGCTGGCGGATCATCCGGACGATGGGCAAGGGCATCACCGACGTCCAGGCCCCGCAGGGCTTCGCGGCCGAGGCGGCGTCCACCGCGGTCATCCTGACCTCCGCCAATCTCGGCTTCGCCCTGTCGACGACCCAGGTGTGTTCCGGCGGGATCGTCGGCGCCGGCATCGGCCGCCGCCTGGCCGAGGTGCGGTGGAGCGTCGCCACACGCATGGCAGTGGGCTGGCTCGTCACCCTGCCGTCGGCCGCCGCGGTCGGCGCGGTGGCGGCGGACATCGTGACGCACGGCGGGACGGTGGGCGTCGTGGTGATCGCCGTCCTGGCGATCCTCGTGGCGGCCGGGATCTTCCTGCTCTCCCGCCGCAACCCGGTGCGCGCCGGGCAACGTCAACGACGGACAGGACGTCACCATCCGTCCCGCCACGCCCGAACACGTCGGAACGGCAGCCTGACGCGATCAGCGACAACGAACAGGAGTTGGACCATGGATCCGGACTGGGGCGCCTTCGGTCAGGTCGCCGGGGTGAGCGTGGGGGTCACGGTGGCGGTGGTGGCCGTCTTCGCCCTGGGAGTCCTCGCGCTCTCCCAAGGGGATACGGCCCGCGAGAACGGCCGCGGCGGCGCGGCACTGGCAGCCGCCGGCCTCTGCTTCCTCGCCTGCGCCGTCACCGTCGCGTACGGCCTCTACCTGATCATCCCCACCCTCCACGGCTAGCCTGCCGCAGGCCATCACCACCACCGACCCCCCGGTGCGGTTTGCTCTGCAATCGGCTGGTCGCCGTTGGCGATTCGCGTCAGAGTGGCAGCGGCGGGTACAACTCGGTCTCCGGCAAGGTACTTCGGGAGGTTGTGCGGTGAAGGCATCTGTGGTGACGACGGTGTTGGCGTGCGGGGTGCTGGCCTTGGCAGGGTGTCAGCCGAGGACGGCTGCGGACGGGGGCGGGTCGGCGCACGGTTCTGGCTCGAGCCCGTCGGGGTCGGCCGCGGCGGCGTTGGCGAAGCTGCGGGTGAAGACGGACGGGTCGATGTCGACGTACGACCGGCTGAAGAACTTCGGTCCCGCCTGGACCGACAGCACCGGTGCGCCGGGCGGCCACAACCACTGCGACACCCGCGACGACATACTCGCCCGCGACCTGACGGGCATACGGCTGACGGGCAAGTGCACCGTGTCCTCCGGCACGTTGAAGGACCCGTACACCGGCAAGTCGATCAAGTTCAAGCGGGGCCGGTCCACCTCCTCGGCGGTGCAGATAGATCACCTGGTGCCGCTCGGGAACGCCTGGATAACCGGAGCGGCCGACCTGTCGTCGGCTCTGCGGAAGGCGTTGGCGAACGATCCGCTGAACCTGGTCGCGGCGGACGGCCCGGCGAACATGGGCAAGGGCGATGACGACGCCTCCGAGTGGCTCCCGAAAGAGGCGGGCTACCAGTGCGAGTACGTGGCGCGGCAGATCGCGGTGAAGGCCAAGTACCGCCTGTGGGTGGACAGCGCGGAGAAGACCGCCATGCAGCGGGTGCTGAGCCGGTGCCCCGGTGAGGCGCTGCCGGCCGAGTCCAGCCACGAGGTGGAACTCACGTCGTAGGGACGCCCCCGCACGCCCCCGCCCCCGCCTCGGTCATCCTGACTCCCCTTCAGCGGTGGGTTCGTGGGCGCTTTCCGTGCTGAGCAGGACGACGGTGGAGTCCGGTCCCATGCCGAGTGCGGCACGGCGATCCGGGTCGTCGGCCACCGCGCCGACGGCCGCCAGGGTCGCGGCGCCGCACGGGCCCGAGGAGACGCCGAACGCGGCCAGTTCGCGGACCGCGTCGGCGGCCTGGTCGTCGCGGACCGCGATGGTCGCGTCGAGGCCGTCACGCAGATAGGGCCAGGCCAGCGACGAGGGAGTCCCGCAGTTGAGGCCTGCCATGACGGTCGCGCCGGTCGGCACGCTGACCGGTTCGCCTTCGCGGAGGCTCGCCTGGACACCGGCGGCCGTGTCGGGCTCCACGCCCAGGAGCGCGGCGGCGGGCCCGGCGGTGCGGCCGCGGTAGTGGGTGACGGTGGCCTGCGCGAGCGAGCCGACCCCCATCGGGGTCACCACGAGCGCGGGTCCCATCTCCCCTGACTCGGCGAGCTGCGCGTCCAGTTCGGTGAACAGCGTCGAGTAGCCGTCGACGATCCACCGCGGGATCTCCTCGTAGCCGGGCCACGCGGTGTCCTGGAGCAGCACCACCGCGTCCCCGGCCGCCGCCTCGCGCGCCGCGTGCCGCACCGCGGCGTCGTAGTCCTCGGGGACCACCGTCACCCGCGCCCCCTCACCGCGGATCGCGTCGATCGCCGTCGCGCGGACCACGTCCGGTACGACGACGTGCGCCGGGATCCCGAGCAGGCGGGCGAACCGCGCGACGGCCCGGCCGTGGTTGCCGTCGGTCGCGGTCACCAGCTCGAACGACGGCATCGCGGCGAGCAGTGCGCGCAGCCCGTCCAGGCCCACCGGCCGCCCGGTCCCACCGGAGCGCCGCCGAATCACCCGGTGGATCGCGTAGGAGACGCCGAGTGCCTTGAACGCCGGCAGGCCGAACCGGCAGCCCTCGTCCTTCACGACGACCCGGCGGACGTCCCACCGTCGCGCCAGGGCGGGCAACTCCACCAGGGGCGTCGGCGCGTAACCGGGCACTTCGCGGTGGAACGCGGCGGCGTCGGCGGGAGCGGGCGGGCACGTCCAGTCTCGGGCCTTCGGATTGGCGAACCAGGAACCTGCGGTCACAGCGGTGTTCGGCATCATGCGCCCACGGTGGCAGGCCGTGGCGCAGGCCCTCAAGGACGTTCCGACTCCCGGATCCCGTCAGCCGGGGCCTTCATGGGGCGGGCGGAGTCAGCGCAGCGACCACTGCCCTGTCTCATCCCCGAAACCCGAGTCGAGCGTCAGCTGCACCCTCGTGACCTTGGCGCCCTTCGGGACTTCGATGACGATCCAGCCGAGCGCCGAATCACCCTTGGCCAGCTTCAGTTCTGACGGCATCAGCGGGCCCTGCGTGATGGAGTCGGCGATCGTCGCGTCGTAGCGCTGCCCGGCGCCGTCAGCGGCCTGCACGCCATTGGACGGACTGTCGTCGTAGACACCGGCACCGATGTTCTTCAGCCGGAACTGGCCCGCGACCCAGCGCTTGCCCGCCTCCGGGCCGAAGTACTCGTTGCCGGACCTGGCGGGGTCCGCCCACTTGGTGAGCGTGACGGCGATCGTCTCGCCGGTCTGGCCTTTCAGGGTGATGGTGTCCCCGGTGGTCGCCGGGTGCGTCGGGCTCGGCTTCGGGGCCGACTTGGTGGCCTTGGCCGCGGCCTTGCTGTCGGGCGTCGAACTGACGGTTTGGGTGGTCGGCCCGCACGCCGCCACTCCGGCGACGAGGAGCACGCCGACGACGGCTGTGCTGACGTGACGCTTCATGAGTCCCCCCTGGGATTCGGATGCGCGTCCATTCTCGCGAAGCTTAGGAGAATGTGAACATTATATGTTGAATGCGTGTTGAAAATGAGACCTTCACTGTGGATCGGCCGCTGTCGAACCGGCGGCGTGTGGTGAACCGTGGCAGCATCGAATGGGAGGCGAGGATGACCGGCACCCATGCTCCGGACGCGTCGGCGGCGGTGCTGTTCGACGTCGACGGCACGCTCATGGACACCGTCCACCTGCACACGGTCGCCTGGTGGGAGGCGCTGAGACAGCAGGACAAGTACGTGGCCATGACACGTATCCACCGCGCCATCGGCATGGGCGGCGACCACCTGCTCGACGCACTCCTCGGCAAGGACCGTGACCACGACGGCGACCCGGCGCTCAAGGCCGCGCACGACGCGCTGTACGGGCAGTACTGGTCGCGCCTGACCCCGCTGGACCGCGCCGCCGACCTGCTGCGCGAGTGCGCGGGCCGGGGCCTGCGGGTGGTGCTCGCCTCCTCGGCGTCCGGGCCGGAGGCCGACGTGATGCGGCGGGCGCTCGACGCGGACGACGTCATCCACGCCATGACCAGCGCCGATGACGTCGAGTCCAGCAAACCCGCGCCCGATCTCGTGCGGCGGGCCCTCGACATGGCCAGGGTGCCGCCCGAGCGCGCGGTGTTCGTCGGGGACGCCGTCTGGGACGTCGAGGCCGCGCTCAAGGGCGGCGTGCCCTGTGTCGCGGTGCTGTCCGGCGGCGGCTTCTCCAGCCAGGAGTTGCGGGACGCCGGCGCCCGGGAGGTCCACGACTCGCCCGCCGACCTGCTCGACCACCTGACGGACAGTGCCGTCGGAAGGCTGGCCGCCACCGTGACCACGCCCCACTCCCGTTCGTGAGGACCAGGCCCGGCGGACGCACCGTGACGTCAGCGCTGGTCAGACGCCCGCGCGGGGCCGCTCTCGGTGAACGTGTCCGCTTGCGTCCCGGGCGACGGGGTACGTGGGGGGCATGGTGACCGTCGGGGTGGAAGAGGAGTACCTGCTGCTGGACGCCGACAGCGGGTTCCCGGTCTCGCGGTGGGAGGACGTGCGGGCGGCGGCGGCCCGGCAGCCGACCCTGACGGGCGGCGAGGTGGAGCGGGAACTGCTCCAGGCACAGGTGGAGGTCGCCACGCCGGTGTGCGGCAGCCTGGACGAGGTCGGCTGCCACCTGCGCCGGTTGCGCGGCGCCCTGCACATCGCCGCGGCGGAGGCCGGTTGCCGCATCGCGGCCTGCGGCGCGGCACCGTTCCTCGGTCCGGCGCCGGTCACCGACCAGCCGCGCTACCGGATGATGCTGGATGACGCCGCGCGCCTGGTGGACGAGCAGATGATCAACGGCATGCACGTCCACATCGCCGTACCCGACCGGGAGAGCGCGCTCCTCGCGCTCAACCGGATCCGCCCCTGGCTGCCGGTCCTGGTGGCGATGGGGTCCAACTCCCCTTACTGGGACGGCACCGAGACCGGTTTCGCCAGCTGGCGCACCGTCGTCTTCGGGCGGTGGCCGGTGAGCGGCCCGCCGCCGGTGTTCGACGGACCGCGGGACTACGAACGGCGGACGGCCGAACTGTCGCGGACCGGGGTGATCCGTGACCGCGGCCAGATCTACTGGCAGGCCCGGCCCTCCGAGCGTTACCCCACACTCGAAGTCCGCGCCCTGGACGTGCAGTTGTTGCCCGAGGACGCCGTCTGCCTCGCGGGCGTGGTGCGCGCGCTGGTCACGACCGCACTGGGCGAGGCGAAAGCCGGCCTGCCGTCGCGAACGGTGCCGGCCGAGCTGCTGGCGGCGGCCAACTGGCGGGCGGCGCGCCACGGTCTCAACGGAGACCTGGTCGATCCCGTCGAGGGCGGACTGCGTCCCGCCGCCGAGGTCGTCACATCGCTCATGGAGCGCGTCGAACCCGCGCTGAAGCGGACGGACGACCTGGAACGGGTCGCGGACGGCGTGGGCCGCTTCCTGCGCGACGGTACCGGCGAGCGGCGGCAACGGCGTGCCGTGCGAGCCGGCGGCACCGACGCGCTGCTCGACGTCCTCGGCGCGGGCAGTGGCGGACTGGCCCTGCCGCCGGGACCCAGAGGGGAACCGGGCTCGGCCGGGTAGTCAACGCTGCGTGAGCGACCGTTTACGCGAGCGCGGGCGAACACATGTGGGCGGCCGCGAGTGTGAGCGCCCGTGTGGGCGGCCTTGCGATGCCGGTTCGAACAGGTCAGGTGGAATGTGCGGGCCGCCTGGACGAGGCTGGTGATGCGGGCCCGTTTGCCGGGGCGACCGCCCCGGGGCGCGTCCGGACCGTTTCGGCCCGGAGTGCCGGGGCACGCGATGGCCGGACAGTCTCCGTGCCGCCCGGCCGTGGGCCGGACCGTCACGGAAAACCGTGCGGAGGCGACGAGAGGCCGCCTCCCGTGAAGAAGGAAGCCGCTCATGGATCTCGCCTTCCTCAGCCCCGCGCTCGATCGTCCCGGGCCGTGGGCCACCGTATGGACCGACGTCTCGTACGACACGCCGGACGCCGCTCAGCAGCGGGAACTCACCGCCCGCGGGATTCGGGAGCGGCTGGCCACGCAGGGCGCGGACGGGGGCACCCGCGAGGCCCTGTACGAGGCCTTGGCCCGCCCGCCGTCGCCTGGCATGCCCGGCAGCCGAGGCGGCCGGTACCTGCTGGGCGAGGGGCACGAGGTGGTCTGCGACGTGGCGCTCGCGGGGCCGCCGGCCCGGTCAGGCGAGGCGTGGTCGGCGCTGCCCCGGCTCTCCCCGCTGCTGAGCGGGCTGGCGGACGAGACCGCCTGCATGGTGGCGTACGTCGACCGGGTCGGCGCCGACCTGGAACTGCGCGATGGCGGGACCCGCCCGCTGGGCGACGTGCGGGGTACGGACCGCCCGGCGCACCGCACCGGCCGTGACGTCTGGTCGGAGAAGCACCACCAGGTCAAGGTGGAGAACACCTGGGAGCACAACGCCGAAGAGGTCGCCCGGTTCATCGCGGACGCCTGGAAGGACAGCGGCGCCGAGATCCTTCTGCTGGCAGGCGACGCCCGGGAGCGGCACAGCGTGCGCGAGCGCCTGCCCGCGGACATCGCCGAGCGCGCGGCCGAGACCGAGCACGGCGGCCGGGCGAAGGGTTCGGGCTCGATGCTGCTGCAACGTGATGTCGCCGCCGCGCGAGCGGGCTTCGAACGCGAGCGCACCGACCAGGAGCTCGCCCGCTTCCACTCCGGTGCCACGGAGACCGCCACCGACATCCCCTCGCTGGTGGAGGCGGCACGCGAACACCGCATCGACACACTGTTCGTCCACCTCCGAAGCGCCGGCACGGCCCGCGAGGTCTGGGTCGGCGCGCAACCCGACCAACTGGCCGCCCATCGCAGCGAGTTGCAGTACCTGGGCGAGACCAAGCCGCAGTCGGCCCGCGCGGACGACGCCCTGTTGCGCTCGTGTGCCACGACCGGGGTCCGCGTGGTGGCCGTCCCGGACACCGACCGCGCCCCGGCCGGCGGACTCGGCGCCCTGCTGCGCTGGTCGTGAACAAAAGGCCCCGGATACTGACCTCGGTTCTCGAACGTCCCACAGAAACCAGGCGGTTCGACGGGTTCACGCCCGGATCTCGGGTAGCCGAACCTCGCACGAGAACCGAGACCAGGAGTGAGACGACATGGCACAGGTCGAAGAATCCATCACGGTCGACGTCCCCGTCACCACTGCCTACAACCAGTGGACGCAGTTCGAGGACTTCCCCCGGTTCATGTCGGGCGTGGAGCGGATCGACCAGCGGTCCGACATGATGACGCACTGGGTGACCAGCATCGGCGGTCAGCGGCGCGAGTTCGACGCCCGGATCACCGAGCAGATCCCGGACGAGCGGGTGGCCTGGACGACGGTCGAGGGCGAGGTCCGGCAGGCCGGAGTGGTGACCTTCCACCGGCTCGACGAGGACCACACGAAGGTCATGCTCCAGATGCGGACCGAACCGAAGGGACTGGCCGACACGGTCGGCGACAAGCTGGGCGTCGTGCAGCGCCAGACCAAGGCGGATCTGAAGCACTTCAAGGAGTTCATCGAGGCCAGGGGCCACGAGACGGGCGCCTGGCGCGGCCGGGCCTGACCCGCATCGGTCCTCCGCGGACCGCTGACCGCCCTGCGCGGACCGGCGCCCGCCCCGGTATCCGGGGCGGGCGCCGCTGGTCTGCCCCGGATGGGGTCAGTAGTGGATGACGCCGAGCGCGCCACCGCCGGCGGCGAGGGTGTCGCCGTTGAGGGCCACGCCGAGCGGGCTGGCGAGGAAGGCGACGACCGAGGCGACCTCGTCCGCCGTGACCAGGCGGCCGATGGACACCGCGGTGGCCATGCGGCGTTCCATCTCCGCGGCGTCGACGCCCTCGGCGCCCGCCCGCTCCGCGATCAGCTTGTCGACGCTCTCGGTCCGGGTGAGTCCCGGGTGGACGGTCAGCACGTTGACGCCGCGCGGGCCGAGTTCGTCGGCGAGGTTCTTGCTCATCGCCGCCACCGCGGCGTTGCGCACCGAGCCCACCACGGAACCGGTCTGCCGGGCGGCCAGCCCGCTGATGTTGATGACGCGGCCCCAGCCCCGGGCCACCATGCCGGGGGCGAACGCGCGTGCCGTGCGCAGGTAACCCTGCACCTTCACATTGATCTCGTCGGCGAGCGCGTCCTCGGAGAACCCGCCGGAGTTCACGTTCGCCGCGGCGTTGACCAGGATGTCGACGCCGCCGAGCCGCTCCTCGACCTCCCGGGCCATCGCCGCCACCGAGGCCGGATCCCCGGTGTCCGCCGCCACCGCGATCACGCGCCGGCCCGACTCCTCCGCCAGCGACCGCGCCGCCTCGGCCAGCGCGTCCTTGTCCCGCGCGACCAGCGCGACGTCCACCCCTTCGGCGGCCAGCGCCCGCGCGCTCGCCCGCCCGATCCCCCGGCTCCCCCCGGTCACGACCGCCCGCCGCCCCGCCAGCCGCAGATCCATCCCGTGCCACCTCTCGCCACGCGCCCCTCGGCGCCCTGCCTCCGCCGCACCCGGACCCCACCGGCCCGCCGTTCCCCACAACCGCCCCGGGGCCGCGACGGATTCCCGCGGAGAGCCCGGTTCATCCTCCGGGGGCCGGCAACCCGCCGAGGAAACCCTTGGGTTCCATGAGGAACTCGGCCAGGTAGCCGTCGTGCGGAACTCCGGGGTGGTTCCAGTACGTCGGATGCGGTCCGACGTGGAGGTTGCGGATCGTCGGCTCCTCGGCCAGCCGGTCCACGAGGTCGGCGTCACGGGTGACGGCGGTGAGGGCGAGCGTGTCCATCAGCGGACGCAGGCCCGCCCGCGGTGTCCACGCGGCGATCCACACGCAGGGAAACGGCAGCTCCGCCCGGGTCTGTTCGGCGTCCGGCTCCGGGACCACGAAGACCGCGGGGCGCAACACCGCGCTCCCGTCGCCGAGTTCGTCGACGACTCCCTCGCCACCGAGCACCGCCTTGGTGCCCTGTGCCACGTCGAGCAGGTGCCGCTCCATCCGCCGCGCCGCCTCGGCCGGTTGCACGGGAAGCACCGCCTCCTCGGCTTCCGGCGGCAGGCTGGGCAGCGCCGACAGGCGTTCGGCGACCGCCTCCGCCAGGGCGTACGGATCCCCCTCGACGAGGACGGCGGTGGTGTTCGTGCAGCCGGTCCCGCCGCCCCGGCTCACGGAGTCGGCGACCAGGTCCACATGCTCCCGCCAGTCGACGTCCGCCGTGAACAGGATCTTCGACCTGCCCGGTCCCCGTGGCAGCACGGTGGGCCGGGCGGCGTACCTGGTGACGACCGCGTCCCCTCCGTAGACGATGGAGCGGTCCGCGCCGCGGATCATCTCGTCCGCTGACGTGTGGTCGCCGGGCAGCAGGACGACCTGGTCGTCGCCGAACCCGGCGGCCCGCAGCGCCGAGACGAGCCGGTGCGCGGTGAACGGCTCGCGGCGCGAGGGCCGTACGGCGACGCGGTAGCCGAGTGCCACCGCTTGGAGCCACTCGGCGTGTACCGCGGGATGGTTTCCCGCGGCGTGCACGGCGAAGACGTTCCCGCGACGCGCCCACAGCCCCGATCCGCGGGCGGCGGCCGGGTCGCGCCAGTCGTCCACCACGCCGGTCGGCCGGGCGAACCGCGTGTGGGTGGGGGCCTGTTCGCAGTGGCGGGCCAGTTTCGCCGTCGCGGCGCGCACGGTGGAGATGCCCAGCCCTGAGACGCGGCTGACGAGGTGTTCGTACTCCGCGGGCGGCAGTCCGCCGATCGTCGCCGACCGGAACAGCTCGCCGGCCTCGGCCAGCGCGGCCGACCGGCGATCGGCGGGAGGCGTGTCGGCGCCGCGCAGCGCCGACATGGCCCGGGCCACGTACGGCAGGGGCGCGAGGCTCAGCTCGGCGACCGCCCGGCCCGTGACGTCGGTGACGGTGGTGCGGGTACGCGACCGGTAGCCACCGCTCGGGCCGAGCACGTCCAGCGGGAGCGGTTCCGGGCCGTCGGTCATCAGTAGACCCCCTCGACGACGTCCTTGCCGCCGAACTCGGACAGCGGAGCGATGTCCGCGACGGAGTCGCCCACCTGTCCGTCGGCCGGCTCGATCCGGGTCGCCATGTCGCGCTCGGCGTTGTTCGGCAGCAGGAACGACTTGCTCAGGTGGTGGACCACCAGTTGTCCGCGCTCGCCGTAGGGAACCGTCCCGCCGGTCTCCCGGTCGACGACCGAGAAGGTGACGTACGGCGAGATCGACGGATCGAAGACGCAGGGGTCGTCGTGGCCGAGGTCCGGGCGTTCGCTTCCGCCGGCACCGAGCGCCATCGTCGTTCCGTAGCGTCCGGAGATCGACGTCCCCGGAAAGACCTCGGTCCGGTAGAAGTAGCGGCTGTCGGCGTCCAGGTGAGCCCCGCCCCACACGATGTGGGTCACTTTCTCGCGTATCGCCTCCACCAGGTCGTCGCGCCGCACCAGCCGGGCGAGGACCGGCGCGGTGACCCTGAGCATGCCGACGTTCTGGCCCTTCAGCACGAAGGCGGCCTGGTCGACGATGTGGTCGAGGTAGGCGTCGACCACGTCGGTGTTGCCGGCGCCGACCTGCTTCTTCACCCAGCGGGGATCCAGGTCGATCCCGAAGACCAGGATGCCGGGTGCGTGGGCCACCGCCGCCCGCTTCATCTGCTCGAAGGCGCCGTGCGGTCCGCTGGGGAACAGCGACAGCCAGCCCTTGGTCCGCGAGACCCCCGCCGTGTCGAGCACGGCCGCCTCGGCGGCGGCCAGTCGGTCGGCGAACTCCCGCAGGAGGGGGATCCTCTTGGGGGCACCGGTGGTCCCGCCGCTCTCGATCACCCCCACGACGTCCGGTCGCGGGCCGAAGCCCTTCGGGATGAGCGCCTCGGCGGGTACGTCACGCAGTTCGTCGGTGACGTTGGGGAAGAGCCGCAGGTCCTCGAAGGACCTGACATCCGCGCGCGGGTCGAACCCGAGCGTCTCGGCCCGCTTCAGCCAGAACGGGCTGCCGGTGTCGGCATCGAAGTGCCAGGCCATGGCCGCCCGGACGAATTCGCCGGGGTCAGGAGCGGTTCCGGGGGGAAGCTCCAGAGCCCCTGGGGAGACGGTACTCACGACGCTGCCTTTCTGTGGCTTCGCGGGCCTCCCCTAGCGAACGGCTCCGGAGGTGAGGCCGCTGACCAGGTGCCGTTGCAGGAGGACGCACAGCACGATGATCGGGAGGATGGCGACGAGCGAGGTGGCCGCGATGGTCCCCCACTGCGGCCCGCTGTCGGTCACGAACGAGCTGACGAGGATGGGAAAGGTCCGCGCGCGCGTCGTGGTCAGGATGAGCGAGAAGAAGAACTCGTTCCACGAGAAGATCGTGCAGAACGCCGCGGCGGTGGCGATGGACGGCCGCAGGAGCGGCAGTACGACGTTCCAGAAGGTGAGCAGCGGGCCCGCCCCGTCGACGGAGGCCGCCTCGCGGATCTCCTGCGGGATGCGGGCCGCCGCGGGCTGGATCATCCAGATCGCCAGCGGCAGGTGGAACGCCGTGTAGACGATGATGAGCGAGGCGACCGTGTCGATCAGTCCCGCGCTGCGCATCAGCACGAACAGCGGGATCACGATCGCGAAGGGCGGCAGGAACCTCAGGAGCAGGAATCCGAGCCCGACGTGCCGGCCCACGTCCCGCGGGAACCGGTGGACCGCCAGGGCGAACGCCGCCGGTGTCGCGATGACCAGGGTGAGCGTGGTGGAGAAGAACGTCGCCAGCAGGCTGTTGAGGAAGAACGGCCCGGCCGTCCCGCCGAGGACCGCCGCGAAGTGTTCCAGGGTCGGGTGCGCGGGCAGCAGCTTGGGCGGATAGACGAGGATCTCGGAGTTGTGCTTGAACGCGGTGCTGAGCATCCACACGAACGGCAGGAGCGTCATGAACAACAGGGCGAGGACCGCGACGAGCCGTAGCCCGCCGAGAGAGATGCGGCCGACCATTTTCATCAGATGAGCCGCCTTTCGACTCGTCGCATCATCCAGAGGTAGAGCAGCGCGAAGAGGGTCAGCGCCGCGGTGATGGTCACGGCCACGGCGGACGCGTATCCCTGGTCGAAGTCGGCGAACGCGTTCCGGTAGAGGAAGATCGCGATGGTCTGGGTGGAGGTCCCAGGCCCACCGGCCGTGAGTGTGTAGGGCAGGTCGAAGGTCTTGGTGGCGTCCAGCGTGCGCAGCAGGATCGCGACCAGCGTGACGGGAAGCATCAGCGGAACGGTGATGTGCCGCAGGATGCGTACCGCGCCGGCCCCGTCCAGCCGGGCCGCCTCCCGCACCTCGTCGGGGATGGCCAGCAGGCCCGCCGAGATCAGCATGAACAGGAACGGGGTCCACTGCCAGACGTCGACGGCGATGAGCACCCACAGCGCCTTGCCGGGGTCGCCGGTCCAGTCGGTGTTCGGCGTTCCCAGGATCGCGTTGATCCACCCGAAGCTCGGATTGAGCAACGCCCGCCAGGCGATTCCGATGACGACCGGGCACAGCATCATCGGAATGGCGAACGTGATGCGCAGGGCACTGCTCAGCCTGGAGACCCGCCGCTCCAGCAGCAGCGCCAGCCCCCAGGCCAGGACCAGTTCCGCGACCAGGCCGACCACGATGAACGTCGCCGTCACGCGCAGGGAGTTCCAGAACGCGGCGTCCCCCAGCATGCGGGTGTAGTTCTCCCCGCCGATCCACTGGGACCGACCGCTCGCGCCCAGGTCGGTGAAGCTCAGGTACACGGTGCGCAGCAGCGGGTAGACGACGAGTCCGAGGCAGACGGCGAGGGCCGGGGCGAGCAGCCAGAAGTAGACCGACAGCCTTCGGGAGGGGACCCCGGGTCCGCCGCGGGGCGCGTCCGGGCCGCGCCCCGCGGGGGCCCGGCCCGGGGCTCGGGTGAGAGTCATGTCCGGATCACTACTTGCTGTTGACGAGGGTTTCGTACTGCTGGGCCATCTGCTGGGCGGCCTCGCCCGCGGTGGCGATCTGCCCGGCGGTGAAGCGCGATGAGATGTCGGTGAACATCGTGTTGATCTTCCCGGCGGTGACACCGCCGGGGCGGGGAAGCGAGGTCTCCAGCGCGGACCGCACGCCGTCGGTGTAGAAGAGGTGGGCGACGTCGGCCGCCTGGTAGGACGCCGTCTGCACGGGGCTCTTGCCGTTCTTGGCGAAGCAGTCGTGATCGGCGCTCTGCGAGGCGAGGTACGAGGCGAACCGGTAGGCGGTGTCCTGCTTCGGGGAGGACTTGGGAATGGTCAGCCCCCAGCCGCCCGCCTCGCTGACGCCACCGGGGCCGTTCGCCACGGCCACCTTTCCGTACACCTTGTCGTCCGGTGTCTTCGCGGTGATCTGCGACAGGATCGTCGTCGGCTGCAGGACCGCCATCGCCACCTTCCCGGCGGCGAACTGCGCGCTGACCTCGGCGAAGGTCGCCTGCCTGGCTCCGGCGGGCGAGTAGCTGTCCTCATCGGACTTCAGCAGGTCCAGGGCCTTCGTCGCGATGCCCACGTCCAGGGTGCTTCCGGGACTGCCCAGCACCTTGCCGCCCAGGCCGTAGTAGCGGTTGTTGAACTCCGACTGGACGTTCGCCTCACCGCCCCGCACGGAGGTGCCGTACACACCGGGGAACTTCGGGTTCTTGGTGAACAACGTGGCGGTCTTCTGGAACTCGTCCCAGGTGGCCGGCGGCTTGAGACCGGCCGCGTCGAACAGGTCCTTGCGGTAGAAGAGCGCGTCGGCCTGCGCGCTGAAGGGGACCGCGTACTGCTGGTTGTCGAACGCGTAGGTCTTCATGACCGACGGGATCACACCGCTCAGCGCCGGATCCTTCTTCGTCCGGTCGGTGATCGGCGACAGGAAGGGGGAGAACTCACCGATCCACTGGTAGGCCGTCATGATCACGTCGTAACTGTGCGCGCCGCTCGACAGAGTCGTCAGGAGCTTGTCGTGCAGGGTCGGATATCCCTCGTGGATCACATTGACCTTCACCCCGGTCTTCGCGGTGAACTTCTTGGCGTACGCGTCAGAACAAGGGTCGTACGCTCCGCCGGAGAGAAACACGGCCGTGATCGACTTGTCGTCGTTCGAGCTACCGGAGGTGTCGACCCCGCACCCGGCGAGCACCGACGCCGACACACCCAGGCAGGCCACGACGGCCAGGGTTCGCGGCCGGCGACGGTGGGGAAATATCGTCGTACGTTTCATTTTCTCGTCCCTCTCCGGATGGTGCGTCGCACCGAGCTGTTCAGTACTGCGGCTCTGCTCCTGGCTGTCGCGAACGCCCTCAGGCCTGGGTTGCCGTCGTGCGTTCGGCGACGCGCTTGCGATCGGACCAATCCCGGAACTCCGCGATCGTGTCCTTGGTGAAGGTGACCGGGGGCGGAACGAACACGTTTCCCCCCAGTACGTCCGGATCCATCCTCCTGAGCGTGAGCGCCTCCCGGGTGCCCAGCCTCACCAGGTCGGAGACGGCCGCGGCGGCGTAGAAGCCGAAGTAGTACTCCTGGATCCACGTCGACCTGGCGACCGCACCGGCCGACAGCAGGTCGACGGTCTCGGGAAGGAGGTCGAATCCCACGATCGACACCATTCCGTCCCGTCCCAGGGCATGTACGGCCTTCGCCTGAACGATCGGATGATATCCATAGACTCCGAAGATCCCCGTTGCCCCCGGATTGTCCCGAAGCAGCGCCTCCGCGCCGGCGAGCGCGCGGGCCAGGTCCTCGCCATCACTCGGCGCCTCGACAGCGGTGATCCCGTGCTCGGCCATGACCTCCAGGAAGCCCGCGCGTTTTCCCACGGCGCCGGGGGCCAGGTCGGATCCCGTCTGCACCAGCACGGTGGCACCGTCACCGACCAGGGTGGCCATCTGCTCCCCCACCCGGCGGCCGGCGTCCCGGGGCGGCTCCATGCCGACGAACAGGAGCCGACCGCTGTCCGGTGCGTCCAGGTCGAACGCGACCACCGGGACTCCGCGATCGCCTGCCTCGGCCACGACGTCGTCGAAGGCGTCCTTCCGCGTCCCGACGAAGGCCAGCGCGTCCACCCCGGAACGCAGCTGTGCCCGCATGTGGTCGACCTGCGCGGCCACGTCCTCGTGCGGCGGGGCGTCGATCCGAACGGACAGGCCGAGCTGTTCCGCGGCGTCCCGCCATCCCGCGTTGACCATGTCCCAGTAGGGGTTCTGGTTCTTCTCGGTCACCCCGACGCGTATCGGCTTCATGCGCACCCCGCGACGGGTCGCGGCGACACACGGGTCAGGTCGAGTCCGTCGATTCCGAGGCCGGGGGCGTCGGACACGTGCGCCTCGCCGTTCTCGACCCACACCCCGCCGCCTGTGACGATGTCGGTCTCCAGCAGCAGGTGGCAGGCGACGCCGGTGTACAGCGGGGCCTTGGACGCCAGGGCGAGATGGGCCACGGCGGTGTTGGCCACCCGCATCTCGTTGATCTCGTCCACGATGTACGACACGTTCGCCGCCTCGGCCATCTTGATCATCTGGAGGCACCGCTGAATGCCGCCGACCCGGCTGATCTTCAGGCTGACGATGTCCGCGGCCCCGGCGTCCAGGACGCGCTGGAGATCGGCCGCCGTGCGGATCCCGTCGTCGAGCATGACGGGGATCCGGGAGGCGTTCCTGATCCGGGCGGCGCCGCGGATGTCGGCGCCGTCGATCGGCTGTTCCAGGATGACGTTCCGGGGGAAGCGGGCCCGCCGCTCCAGGACGCCGATGACGTCCAGCGTCGCCTTCACGCTCCAGCCCTGGTTCACGTCGAGGCTGAGCACGACGTCCTCGGGAACCCGGTCGAGCAGGGACGTGACCAGGGCGAGGTCGTAGTCGGTGTCGCCGCTCATCTTCTGCTTGAACGCGCGGTATCCCTGGTCGATCAGGTCCAGCAGGTCGCTCGCGGTGTCCTCGTAGGTGGCCGGCGTGATGTGCGTCCTGAGCGAGGCGTGGACGCGGCCGCCCAGCAACTGGTGGACCGGAACGCCCAGGATCCTGCCCGCCAGGTCGTGCAGGGCGATGTCGATGCCCGCCTTCGCGGCGATGTTGCCGACCGGCGACAGTCGGTCGACGGCCATGTTGGTCTTCGTGATCTGCCGGGGGTCCTGGCCGAGGAGCGCCGGGGTGAGGTAGTCGATGCCCGCCAGCGTCGCGCCCGCCGTCTCCCCGTAGATGCCCGGCGCGTGCGCCGCCTCCCCGATCCCGACGTGCCCCTCGTCGGTGCGGAGCTCCACGATGACGTTGGTCTGCTCCGGGGGCTTGGGGTAGTAGCGCCGATCGGCCTGGTACTCCGGGCGGTACTTGATGGCCACCGGGGTGGCGACGACTTCGGTGATCTTCACGTGGACTCCACATCGGACGCTCGCAGTCCGGTCAGTTAACGTTAACGTTCAGACAGTGTCAACCGTCGTGGAAAAAGATAGGTAACGTTAACGTCACACGGTTCCTCACCGTGTCCGATCAGTCGCCGACCGCGTCGCGAGCGGGTGCGGTGGACTCACGCACCACCAGGTCAGGCTCGACGAGCGCGTCCGGGACCGGGTGGTCCGCGTGCCCGATCTTGGCCAGCGCGAGATGCAGCGCCCGCTCCCCCAACCGTGTGAAGTCCTGCCGCATCGTGGTGAGCGGCGGCGAGTAGAAGGCCGAGTCCGGCCCGTCGTCGTACCCGACGACACTCACGTCCTCCGGTACCCGGCGGCCGAGCGTCTGGGCGGCGCGCAGCACGCCCAGCGCCATCTGGTCGTTGGCCACGAACACCGCGGTCACCGAGGGGTCGCGCAGGATGGCCAGGCCTGACTCGAACCCGGAACGGGCCGTCCAGTCGCCCTCGACGGGCGCCGGCACCCGGCGGCCGGCCCGCTCCAGGGCCCGGCGCCATCCGATGGTGCGCTGCTCGCTTCCGGTCCAGCCGACCGGTCCCGACACATGCCAGACGGTCCGGTGCCCGAGGGACAGCAGATGCTCCGTCGCCACGGCCGCCGCGCGCTCGTGATCGACGGCCGCCACCGCCAGCCCCAGATCCGACGGCGCCCAGATCGCCACGGTGGGCGGCTCCTCCGGCAGCTCCCGCAGGGCCTCGGCGCTGGAACTCAACGGGGAGATGATGATCACGACCGCGATGGGGAGCTGCCGCAGTTGCGCCATCGCCTGCCGCAGACCGGCCTCGGTGATGGTCTTCAGGCTGATCACGTTCACCGAGAAGCCGGCCGCGCGCGCGGCCTGCTCCACGCCGAACAACGTGGCGGCCGGCCCGTAGAGCGTGGTCGCCGGGCAGACGATCCCGACCGCGCTCGGCCGGCCCGTCTTCAGGGCACGCGCCGAGGTGTTGGGCTGGAAGTTGAGCTCCTTCATGACCGCGCGGACCCGGTCCCGGGTCTGCGCTCCCACGCCCGGCCGGTCGTTGATCACGCGGGACACGGTCATGTTCGAGACGCCCGCGACGCGGGCCACCTCGGCGATCCCCGCGGTGGTTTTCACCCGTCGTGATCCGATGCCCTTGTCCACCGACACCGCGGCACCGTCGTGGTCCGTCATGGTCCGAACTCTAATACTCCGGCCACGGTCGTGATCTTGCGGCGATGCGCGCTTCGTGGGGCTCAGCGCTTCGTCGGGCGGGACAGGTAGCGGCCGCTCGGCTCGCCGACCACCGTGCGGTCGGCGTAGACCGGCCGGCCGCGCAGGAAGGTGGACTCCACGCTCGCGCCGATCTCCAGCCCCTGCAACGGTGTGTACTCCTGGGCCGATTCCGAGTCGGCGGCGTCCACCGTCCAGGACCGCGCGGGGTCGACCAGCGCCAGGTCGGCGTCGTAGCCCTCCGCGATCCGGCCCTTGGTGTGCAGGCCGAAGCGCCGCGCGGGGGTCCACGCGGTCAGCTCCGCGACCTTCTGCAACGGGAGTCCGTGGGCGGGCGCCGCGCCGACCAGCCCGGGCAGCAGGTACTCCGTGCCGCCGAAGCCCGACTTGGCCGCGAAGACGTCGCTCCTGGGGTCGCCGAACTTCGTCTCCTCCTTGCAGCACGCGTGGTCGCTGACGACCCAGTCGATGTCGCCGGCCACCAGGTGCTCCCAGAGCGCGTCGACGTCGTCCTGCGGGCGCAGCGGCGGGTTGACCTTGCCGCCGACGCCCGAGGCCGTCTCGATGTTCGCGAGCAGGTGGCCGATGGTCACCTCGCGGCGGAAGTCGACCTGCGGGAACGTCCTCGCCATCAGCATCGCCGACTCGATCGCCTTGCGCGAGGACAGGTGCAGGAGGTTGATGTTGGGCAGTTCCGTCTCCGCCGCCAGGAAGCCGGCGATGGTGACCGCGAGGCCCTCGGAGTGCGGCGGCCGGGAGGCGCTGTAGGCGGCGAGGCCGTCGAGGGTGCCCTCCTCCTCGACCAGCTTGGTGTACGCCGTCATGATCTCGGCCGTCTCGCAGTGCAGCGACAGCGAGATGGAGTCCGCGAGTTCCGGGTACGCCTCGCGCGCCTTCTGCACGCCGCGCATCACGAACTCGAAGTGCGCGAGGTCGTACCGCTCGCCGGGCGGGATCATCAGGAACGCGTTCTGGTCGGCTGAGCGGCCGTGCAGGCCGTGGCTGCCGTAGAACATGAAGACCTTGAACGAGGTGACGCCGAAGCGGGCGATCAGCTCGGGGATCTCCTCGATGTGCGACTTCTGCATCGGCGCGAGGTGGAAGCCGTAGTCGACGTGGGAGCGGCCCTCGGCGCCCTGGAGCACCAGGGGGAAGACCTCCTCGTAGCTGCCGCCGCGGTTCATGTAGTACTGCCCGGTCCGCATGTAGGTCAGCGCGGTGGTCACGCCGCCCTGGGCGCAGGCCCGGCTCTCGGTCGTAGCGTCGTCGGACAGCGCGTTGTAGATGCCCCAGTGCTGGTGCGCGTCGACCACGCCGGGAAAGGCCAGCAGTCCCTTGCCGTCGACGACCTCGCGGGCGTCCGATGCCGGGATGTCCGGTGCGATGCGGTGGAAGACGCCGTCCTTGACGCCGATGTCGGTGGCCGGGATGTCTCGGGCGTCGTGGTCGACCAGACGCACGTTCTTGATCAGCAGGTCCAGTTCGGTCATGGTGCGGTGCCTCTCTCAGGGTGCGTGGGTGCCGGACAGTGCGGTGGCCGCCTGCCATGCGAGGCCGAGCGCGGGCAGCAGGCCGTTGCCCGCCAGGTAGCCGTCCGCGCCGTGGCCCGAAATGCCGTGGGCCGCCCCGCCGGACGCGAACAGGCCCCGGACGGGCGCCCCGTCCGCGCCCAGGACGCGCGCGTCACCGTCGACCACCAGGCCGCCCTGGGTGTGGAACAGCGCGGGGATCACCTCGACGGCGGCGAACGGGGGCCGCAGCGGTGCCTCGAAGAAGGTCCTGCCGAACCGGTCGGGCGGGGCTTCGCCGCCGGCCGGTGCGGCACCGTCCGCCACCGACCGCGCGAGGCTGTCGGCCGGGCAGCCGATGCGTTCCGCGAGGGCGGTGACGTCGTCGGCCCACACCAGGGCCCCCGCGTCCACGGTCTGACGGTAGTCGGTGAACGGCAGGCACAGCTCGTGGACGCGGCGGTCCAGGACGATCCAGCCGCGCGCGCCGGGGCGGGCGGCGAGGGCCGCCGCGTACTCGGAGTAGCCGGTGGTCTCGTCGCCGAACCGCTCGCCGGTCGCGTCCACCATGACGGCGCCGTGCATGATCGTGGCCCAGCCCACCAGCGTCCGGGACCGGCGAGCGAGCGCCGCGTGGCCCTGGTAGGCGTCCATGAAGCCGGACCGGGCGCCGTGCCGCAGTCCGATCCGCAGGCCGTCGCCCCGGGAGAACTGTCCGCCGTGGTAGTCCGCCGAAGCGATCTCCGGCAGGTGCCGTCCGACCAGTTCGCGGTCGGCGCCGTAGCCGTTGGTGGCGAGCAGGACCGCCCTCGTGGTGATGGTCTCCCGCCCGCCGCCCGGGTACTCGGCGACCGCCCCGGTCACGCCGCCGTCCGCGCCGCGCTCGATGTCGACGAGCCGCGCGGGGATCAGCAGGTCGACCGAGGAGGCGGCCCGCACCCGCTCGTACAGGTGCCGCAGCAAGGTGGACCCGTGCCGGCCCTCCACTGTGTGCAGCCGGTCGGCGGAGTGTCCCGGGTAGCCGAAGTCCGTGACGAGTCGCAGCGGTACCCCCGCGCCGTCGGCCAGCCATTCGACCAGCGGCGCACTGATCGTCGCGAGGGCCGCGGCGAGCGCCGGGGCGGCGGTGCCGTGGGTCTTCGCGGTGATGTCGGCGAGGAAGCGCTCGGGGCTGTCCTCGATGCCCGCCTCACGCTGCCAGCGGGAGCCGGCGCCCGGGATCATGGCGGTGGACATGGAGGTGTTGTTGCCGTGCAGGAACTGCTCGTCCGGGTCGATGACCAGGACGCTCAGGCCGGCCTGAGCGGCCCGGAGGGCGGCCACCAGGCCGCCGCCCGCGCCGGCCACCACCAACTCGACGGCCGGGTCCGCGGCGCCGGCGGTCACTCGGTCGGTCATCCCCGTGCCCCCGCCGCGAGGAGTCGCAGCGCCAGTTCCGCGGGGTCGACCAGTTCCACGCTGTGCGGCGTGTCGGTGTCCACGGCCGAGCAGCCGTTGATGACGGCCGTCACGCCGCGCGCGCCGAAGCCGTCGAGCGCGCCGCGCACGGTGTCGTTCCACAGGCCGGAGTCGGGGATCGCGTCGAAGGGCAGGTCGAGCACGGTCACCCCGGCGAACCACGGCTCGAACCCGTACTCCGTGATCCGCTCGGCGAGGGCTTCGCCGATCGCCCGGTTGCGGGTGACGGCACCGAAGACCCGGCCGGTCGCGACCAGGTGGGCGGCGGCGAGCCGCAGCATGCCGACGGTCGGCACGGCCGAATCGTCCGGGGTCACCGGGACGGCGGGGTCCAGGACGCAGTCCGGCATCCGGAAGGCGAAGCCGTCGGCCGGCGCGGCGGCCAGGGCACGCGTGACCGACGCGGTCGAGACCGCGATGTCCCCCTCGGTGGCGAACTGCTCGGGCGCGTCGGCGCCGCCTTCTTCGAGCACGAACTCGACGCCGGGCGGCGAGAGGCGCCGGTAGCGGTCGCGGCGGCGTTCCAGTTCGCCGGCGTCCATGCGTACCGGGGTGACGGAGAGGATTCTCATGCGGTGTCTCCTGATCCTGCCGGCGGCGTGGCCGGGGTGTGGGCGAGGTCCCGCAGCAGTGGTCCCACGTCGTCCGCTCCGGGCAGCGCGTCCGCCGTCCGCCGCAGCCGGTCCACCAGGGCGGTGTCGCCCAGCAGCCCGGCGAGCACCGGCGAGAGCGTCCGCGCGGTGAAGGGGTGGTGGGCGCTGTCCCCGACGGGGTGCGGCGCCAGGAGTTCCACCCGGTCGCCGCCTTCGAGCACCGCCGTCAGCCGGGTGGCGCGCTCGTGCGGGAGCCGCGCGGTCAGCGCGGGGTCCTCGGTGACGGTCACCTTCGCGGCGAGCGCGAAGAGTTCCGGCCGTTCGGCCTCGGTCGCCTCGGCGGTGGCGGGGAGGATCGCGCCGTCCAGGAGCGCGGCGGCGACGGCGTAGGGGATGGAGAACATCGCGCCGAGGCCGCCGTCCCAGCGAGTCCGGTTCAGCGGTGCGGCCAGTGCGTGGGTGTCCACCCGCAACGCGACGACGCCGTCGAGCGCCTGACGGCTCGTCAGGTGTCGGTCGCGCAGTTCCAGCGCCAGGTCGGCGGCCGGGTGGGTGTACGAGCACGAGGCGTGCCGCTTGAAGTAGTTGTGGCTGATCTGCCAGTCGCCACCCAGGTCGTGGGTGAGCGCGGACGCGTCGAACGTACCGAGCAGGGTGCCGAGTGACAGGGCGGCGGTGCCGGTGTTGCGCACGACGCCTGCGGCGGCGAGTCGTGCGGCGGCCAGGCCGGATACGGCCGCCGCACCCATCCAGGCGTCACGGACGCGGTGGCCGTCGAGCGCGGAGTCGAAGTGTCCGGCGACGGGCAGCCCCGCCGCGGTGTCCATGGCGGCGGCCACTCCGGGGGCGGGCAGGCCGAGCAGCAGGGCGCAGCCGGCCGCCGCGCCGGCCACGCCCCAGTTTCCGTGCGGATGGACGCCGCGCGCCAGGGCGGTGGCCCGGCCGAAGCGCGCGGCGACCTCGTACCCGGCGAGCAGGGCTCGCGCGGTCGACTCGCCGGAGCTGCCGAGGGAGGCCGCCAGGGCGAGGATCGCGGGAAAGGCGTGGCCCGCCGGATGGCCCTTCGCGTACTTGCCGCCCTCGTCGAGTTCGCTGCAGACCAGGGCGGTGGCGTTCAGGTACGCGGCGGTGTCCGGCTGGGTGAGGACGCCCGCGCCGACCACCGGGGCGTCCCCCGCGGGCTGCGGCCAGGCGGCCCGGATGCGACGCTGGCCCCGGGTGCGCGATCCGGCGACCGTCACCGCGAGGGTGTCGAGCAGGACGAGGGCCAGCCGCTCGCGGACGTCCCCAGGAACGTCGGACCACGACAACTCGACCGCCCAGCGCGCGAGTTCCCCGGTCCGCTCCGCGGCCGCGCTCTTGGGGTCGCCTGCCCCGTGGGGTTTCTCGCGGGTTCGTCCGTCGGACACCGGCCCACCTCCTTCCAAGCTGTTCCGTTCAGCGGAACGACCTTGCATTTCGATGATTTCAGCGCCGCCGAGAGAACGTCAATACCTCACGGCAAAACGCTCGAAACTCTGATCTCCCCTGGAGAACACCCCTTGACCACGAACGAATGCGGTGCTTCTCTGTTGTTCCATTGAGCGGTACGAAACGCAAGATCGATTCCGGGGAACCCCCGGACCACCACCATCGGGGCAGGCGAGAATGGGCCCATGACGACTCAACCCGGAACCGAGACCGCAGGCCGCGTCATCGACGTCCTCCTGCTGTTCACCCAGGGGCCCGGCGAACTCGGCGTCTCCCGGATCGCCCGTGAACTCGACCTCAGCAAGGCCGTGGTGCACCGCATCCTGCAGACCCTCGTCGCCCGCGGCATGGTGGCGCCCGACCCGCAGTCGCGGCTGTACCGTCTCGGCCCGACCGCGGCGGCACTCGGCGCCCGGGCGCTGCGCGAGTTCGACCTGCGGGCCGTCGCGGCGAGCACGCTGCGCGCGGCTCCAGGAGCAGACCGGGGAGACGGTGACGCTCACCGCGCTCGTCTCCGGCGGGCGCGCCTACGTCGACCAGATCGTCAGCACCCACGAGATGAAGATGACGGTGGAGCTCGGCCGCACGCTTCCCGCTGCACGCCGGAAGCTCCGGCAAGTGTGTCCTCGCGTTCCTGCCCGACCGACGGCGCGAGGAGATCCTGGCCGCGCGAGCTCGCCAGCGCTCACCGCCGGCACCCTGACCGACCCGGAGGACCTGCGCACCGAACTGGCCTCGATCAGGAGGCTCGGCTACGCCGAGCTCCCAGGGCGAGCGCCAGGCCGACGCGGGCTCCGTCGCCTCGGCGGTCTTCGGCCTCGACGGCGACGTCCTCGGCGCGGTGTCGGTGTGCGGACCGCGCTCCCGGTTCACCCCGGAGTTCGTCCGCACCTGCGCGCCCCGCGTGGTCGAGGCGGCCCGCCACATCTCCACCGCGCTCGGCTGGCCCGGAGGCGGACCCGCCGAACCCCCGAATCCGCTCGCGGCCTCCTCCCGCGCGACAACGGAAGGACCTCCATGACCGACACCGCACCCGCGACTGCGACGGCGAACGGCGCGGCCCTCGACGGCATCAAGGTGCTCGACGTCGCCACGCTGTTCGCCGGCCCGCTCGCCGCCACCCTGCTCGGCGACTTCGGCGCCGAGGTCATCAAGATCGAGCACCCGCAAGCGGCGACCCGGTGCGCAGCCACGGCGCGAGCAAGGACGGCGTCGGCCTGTGGTGGAAGATGCTCGTCGCGCAACAAGAGGGCGATCACCCTCTACCTCGGCAGCCCCGAGGGCCAGGAGATCTTCCGCCGGATGGTCGCCGACGCCGACGTCGTCATCGAGAACTTCCGGCCGGGCACGCTGGAGCGCTGGGGCCTCGGCTACGAGACGCTCGCCGCGATCAACCCCCGCCTGGTGCTGGCCCGCGTCACCGGCTTCGGCCAGCTCGGCCCGTACGCGAAACGCCCCGGGTTCGGCACCCTCGCCGAGGCGATGAGCGGCTTCGCCGCCATCACCGGCGAGCCGGACGGGCCCGCCGACGCTGCCGCCGTTCGGCCTCGCCGACGGGGTCTCCGCGCTGACCACCGCGTTCGGCGATCATGACCGCGCTGCGCGCCCGGGAGACGCACCGGCCGCGGCCAGGTCGCTCGACCTGGCGATCATCGAGCCGATGCTCACCGCTGCTCGGCCCGCAGCCCATCGCCTACGACCAGCTCGGCGAGCTCCAGCCGCGCACCGGCAACCGGTCGGCGAACAACGCCCCGCGCAACACCTACCGACCACGCGACGGCAGCTGGGTCGCGGTCTCGACCAGCGCCCAGTCGATCGCGGAGCGGGTGATGCGCCTGGTCGGGCGCCCGGAGTACGTGGACGAGCCGTGGTTCGCCTCCGGCGCCGAGCGCGCCCA
The DNA here is from genome assembly GCA_963737305.1 of uncultured Actinomycetota bacterium. Lineage (GTDB taxonomy): Bacteria > Actinomycetota > Actinomycetes > Streptomycetales > Streptomycetaceae > Streptantibioticus_C. Next base: position 1,465,939 of record CAVTRX010000001.1, read on the forward strand.
GCACGCCGACGAGCTCGACGAGGCCGTCGGGTCCTGGATCGCCGAGCGCGACCGCGACGAGGTGGTCGCGGCGTTCGAGGAGGCGCAGGCGGCCGTCGCGCCGATCTACGACATGGCCGACGTGTTCGAGGACCCGCAGTACCGGCGCTGGAGACGATCATCACCGTCGACGACGAGGAGCTCGGCACCGTCCGGTTCCAGAACGTCCCGTTCCGGCCTCAGCGAGACCCCGGGCGCGGTCCGCTCGGCCGGGCCGCCGCTGGGCGCGCACACCGCGGAGGTGCTGGCCCGGTACGGCGTCGGACGCCGACGGAGCTCGCCGCGCTGCGCGCGAACGGGGCGATCGTATGACCGCCGCCGGCGAACCTCGGGGCTCGCGTTCCTGGCTCTACGTCCCCGCCACCCGGCCCGAACTCGCTCGTCAAGGCCATGCGCGGCGCGGCCGACGCCGTCGTCGCTCGACCTGGAGGACGCCGTCCCGCCCGACCGCAAGGAGGAGGCCGCGCGCGCACGCCGTCGCGGGCGGTGCCGGCGAGGCGTGGCCCAAGCCGCTGTGGGTGCGCGTCAACGAGGTCCGCCCCCCGACGGCCGGGCCGACCTGGAGGCCCTGGCCGGTACCCCCGTCGACGGGCCTGCGGCTGCCCAAGTGCGAGAGCCCGCGGGTCGTCGCGACCGGCTCGCGATACGTCGACGCACCGCTGCACCTGCTGTTCGAGACCGCGCTCGGCGTCGAGCGCGCCTACGACGCTGGCCCGGCGCGCACCCGCAGGTGCGCCGCCTCTCGCTCGGCGAGGCCGACCTCGCCGCCGACCTGCGGGTACGCGGCGACGACGCGCTGGAGTGGGCCCGCGCCGCGGGTCGTCGACGCCGCCCGCGCGGCCGGGCTCGCCGGCACCGGTGCAGAGCGTGTGGACCGACGTCGCGCGACCTCGACGGGCCTCGCCGCCGGCACCGAACGCGCCCGCGACCACGGGTTCTTCGGCCGGTCGGTGATCCACCCGCAGCAGATCCCGGTGGTCAACGCGGCCTTCACGCCCCGGCCGAGGAGATCGCGGCCGCGCGCCGGAGCTGTCGACTCGCTGCGCGAGGCACGCGAGGGCGGCAGCGCCGCCTGGCTCGACGACGCCGGGCCGCTTCGTCGACCCCGCCGTCGTCGCTCGCGCCCACTGGGTGCTGGACCTCGCCGGCTGACCCGCTCCGCGCGGCCACTCACTCCCCCTTCTCCAGAGTCTCCAGACAAGGCAGGCCATGACCTCGCTCCAGCCGTCCCCCGACCCGCTGCTCGCCGCGCTGCCGGCCGGCCTCCGCATCGTCGAGCTCGGCCAGCCGCTGTTCACCGGCATGCCGTGCTCGCCCAACCACCCCGGCTTCCGGATGACGCTGGTCCGCCGCCACGGCGACATGGTCCGCCCGGACGGCGGCTCCGCCGCCAACGAGATCATCATCACCGGCGGGCACGTCGGCACCCACATCGACGCGCTCTCCCACGTCAGCCACGACGGCCGGCTGCACGGCGGGGTCGACGCGGCGCGAGGCGCAGGCCGGCGGCACGTTCTCGCGAGCACGGCGCCGAGCAGACCCCCGCGATGATCACCCGCGGCGTGCTGCTCGACGTGGCCGCCGCACGCGGCGTCGACATCCTGCCCGGCGGATACGGGCGTCACCGCCGCCGACCTGGGCGCGGCCGCCGCAACGCGGCGGCGCCGAGCCGCGCCCGGGCGACGTCGCCCTGGTCCGCACCGGCTGGGCACGGCACTTCGACGACGCGGTGGCCTACCTCGGCAAGGAGTCCGACGGCGTTCCCGGCATCACCGAGGACGCGGGCGCGCTGGCTCGCGGCGCGCGGGGTGCGGGCGGTCGGGCAGCGACACCACCGCGTTCGAGCAGATCCCGGCGGGGGCCGGGCACAGCGTGCTGCCGGTGCACCGGCTCCTGCTGGTCGAGCAACGGCATCTACATCATCGAGCACCTTGCCCTGGAGGACGCTCGCCGCCACCGGTCAGCACGAGTTCCTCTTCGTCATCGCCCCGCTGCGGATCGTCGGCGGCACCGGCTCCCCGATCCGCCCCGTCGCGGTGGTGGCCTGATGTCCGCCGACACCGCGACCCCGGCGACCCCCGCCCAGCAGCTCGCCGCCTTCGCCGTCCGGGTCCGGGACGGTGAACTGCCCGCCGACCTGCGGGACGAGGTCGCCGGACACCTCCTGGACCTGCTCGGCAACAGCCTCGCCGCCCTGTCGGAGCGGCCAGGCGCCGCCGTACGGGAACTCGTCGAGGAGTGGGGCGGCACCCCGCACCGCCACCGTCATCGGCTCGGCGACCCGGCTGCCTGCCGCCCTCGGCGGCACTGGTCAACGGCACACTCGCGCACAGCCTCGACTTCGACGACACCCACCTGCCGTCCGTGCTGCACCCCTCGTCGTCGGTGCTGCCCGGCCGCGCTCGCCGTCGCCGAGGCGGTCGGCGCCGACGGAGCGCGCGCTGCTCGACGCGGCCGCGGTCGGCGTCGAGATCACCTGCCGGCTCGGCATGGCGCGGGTACGACGAGGAACTCGGCAACTCGGTGTTCTTCGAGCGGGGCCTGCACGCCACGGCCATCTGCGGGGCGATCGGCGCGGCGGTGGCCGTCGGCCTCGCTGCGCGGTCTGGACGCCGACGGGATCTGCTCGGCCATCGGCATCGCGGCGAGCATGGGCGCCGGCATCATCGAGGCCAACCGCACCGGCGGGACGGTCAAGCGGGTGCACTGCGGCTGGGCCGCGCACGCCGGCGTCGTCGCGGCCGACATGGCGCGACACGGGCTGACCGGACCGCCGACCGTCCTCGAGGGCCGCTTCGGTTTCCTCCAGGCGTTCTGCGGCGACCGCTTCGACGAGAAGACCGTGGTCGCGGCGACGACCGAGGGACTCGGCGAACGCTGGGAGCTGCCGCGGCTGTTCTTCAAGCCCTACCCGTGCAACCACTTCACCCACGCGGGCATCGACGCGGCCATGCGGCTGCGGCGCCGCGGGGTGGACCCCGAGCGGATCGTCGCCGGCTCGACGCTCGGGGTGCCCGCGCCCGTCCTGCGTACCATCGCCGAACCGCGCGGCCGAAAAGGCGCGCCCGCGTTCCGGCTACCACGCGGCGTTCAGCGGCCCCTACACCGTGGCCGCCGGACTGCTCGCCGACACCGGGGACACACCCGGCCGCGGCCTCGGCGTCTTCCACGCAGGACTTCACCGACGAGGCGGCGGCCGACCCCGCGCGCCTGGCCACTCGCCGCACGCGTGAGCTGCGTCGCCGACGAGGAGTGCACCGCCGTCTTCCCGCACCAGTTCCCGGCCGTCCTGACCGCGGAACTCGACGACGGATCCACCGTGACCGAACGGGTCATGGTCAACAGGGGGAGCCCGCAGAACCCTCTCGACGCCACGGAACTCACCGCCAAGTTCCTCGCCAACGCCCTGGGCGCCGGCGACGAGCGGGCGGTGCGGGCCCTGGCCGACGAGGTCTGGAACATCGCCGGAGCCCCGGACGTCGCGGCACTGACCCGCGCGCTGTCCGTGGTGGCGACCGGCACCTGACGCATCGCAGACTCCCACACCCCATCGAGGTGGACCCATGAGTTCCTCGCGTTCCAACGTCCGGTGGCTGACGCTCGGACTGATCGTCGCCCTCATCGTCATCAACTACATCGACCGGAGCGCGGTCAGCTACGCGGTCGACCCGCTCACCAAGGCGTTCGGTATCAGCAAGTCCCAGTACGGGCTGATCAGCAGCGCGTTCTCCATCGGCTACATGGTGTTCGCGTTTCTCGCGGGCCCGCTGGTCGACCGCTACGGCGCCCGGCGCATCCTGCTCGTCGGCGTCGCGCTGTGGTCCGCGGTCACGGTGGTGACCCCGGTGTCCGGCACGTTCATGGGACTGTTCGTGGCACGGGTGATCCTCGGCGCCGGCGAGGGTCCCGGCTTCCCCGCCGCGACGCGTACGGTCAGCCGGTGGCTGCCGCAGAAGGAGCGCGGGATCGCGCTGGCGATGGTCGGCGGTGTCGCCGTGTCCGGCTCGCTGCTGATCGGCGGCCCCCTGGTGACGCAGCTGATCGCGGCCGTGGGCTGGCGCGGCATGTTCTGGGTGCTCGCGGGGCTCGGCCTGCTGTGGCTCGGCGTCGCCTGGGCGCTGCTGAGGAACACCCCCGACGAGCACGCGGGGGTCTCCGCCGCGGAGCGCGCGCACATCGCCGCCGGTCAGCTTCCGGAGGAACGTTCCTCCTCAAGCAAGGTCGAGTGGCGCCCGGTGCTCACCAACCGGAACCTGTGGATCATCGGGGTGGGCTACTTCGCCTGGGGCTTCATGTTCTGGGGCTTCATGTACTGGCTGCCGGAGTACCTGTCCTCGCAGTACGGCCTCAGCATCACCGCCGTCGGGCTGTTCACCGTGGCGCCCTGGGCGGCCGGTGTGGTGGGCGCGCTCATCGGCGGTGTGATCACCGACCGGGTGTTCGCGCGCACCGGCAGCCCGCGGACCCGGTTGACGATCATGGGCGTGGCGCTGCTGCTGTCCGGCGCCGCGCTCATCCCGATCTTCGCCGCGCCGTCCCTGACGGTGTCGGTCACCTTCATCTCGATCGGCGTCGGCCTGGGATTCATCACCGGCGGGATCTGGTGGGTCGCGGCGATCGACGCGGTGCCCGCGCAGCCGGGTGTCGCGGCGGGCTTCGCCGACGCCTCGTTCGCCCTGTCCGGCATCGTCGCACCGTCCGTGATGGGCTTCACCATCAGCTCCACCGGCAGCTTCTCCAGCGGTTTCGTGGTGATGACCGTCCTCGCCGTGATCGGCGCGGGATCGCTGCTCGTGCTGCCGCGCCGGGAGCGCCGGGGGACGGCCCCGGTCTCCGACGCCCCGGACCTGATCGCCGGCGCCCAGTAGACCGAACGGCCGCTCATGGACGGGGAGTTCCCCGTCCATGAGCGGCCGTCGGTCGGACACCTCGGGATGACCCGATGAGCCTGTGTCAGCCGTCGTTGTCCGACGAGGGGATGTAGGCGCCGGGCACGTCGTTCGGCGCGTAGATCCCGTGCTCACCGGGGTACGGGGTCTTCCAGTTGTGTGTCTCGTACCAGGTCAGGTGGTTCATCTGCGCGGGGTTCGCGTAGTCGGGCACCGCGTGGGCACCGGTCAGCCGCTGGTGCGACTTCCAGGTGGCCCACTGGGCCGCGACCGCCTTCTCCGCCGCCGGGGCCGCGGTCGTCGCCGGGACGAGAGCCGCCTTGGGGTCCTGCGGCGCCGGGGTGTCCACACCGCAGCTCGGCGGCGTGGACAGACCGTCCGTCAGCGAGGTCCGATTCGGCACCGCGTCGAACGGTGTGAAGTCCGGCCGGTAGGTGAACGCGGTGGCCATCGGTGTGGCCGCGCTGTCCTTCTGGTTCATCGGGTGGATCCCGAGGATCTGCTCGATGGTGCGGATCATCGTGATCTGCGAGTAGTAGTGGTCGTCGACGACACCGTGCCGGGCCCAGGGAGAGATGATCTGGATCGGCGCGCGGTGGCCGTCGACGTGGTCGAGGCCCGCCTGGGAGTCGTCCTCGACGACGAAGATCGCCGAGTCCTTCCAGTACTTGCTGTGCGAGATCCGGTCGACGATCTTGCCGGTCGCCAGGTCGTTGTCGGCGACCTGGGCGGCGGGGCTCGCCGGACCACCGGTGTGGTCGCTGGAGAGCCAGAACATGTTGAGGTTCGCCGGGCCGTTCTTCTCGAAGTCCTGATTCCAGATCTCGTACCGGTACTGGTCCGGGACGCTGGTGTCGAACTTCGGGAAGCCGGGGACCGACACGCTGTTGAGCGAGGGGATCGGCGAGGAGGAGTTCAGGGTGTAGGCGCTGCCCTCTCCGGTCGCGTCCATGGTCTTGGCGTCGCAGTAGAGGTTCTGCCAGCTCGCGTCGGCCGGCTTGGTCAGGAACTGGTGGAACTCGCCGAAGTCCCGCACGGTCCTGCCCGCCGCCTGAGCGCCGGTCCACAGGAAGCCGGACTTCTGGTGGCCGAGGGCGTCGTCCTCGGTGTCGTAGCTGCGCAGGTACTCGCCGGCCGAGGATTCGGTGTACTCCGGGTTGTCGGCCTGCATCAGCCAGTTGTGGCCCTCGGCGGAGTTCGTGCCGATGTCGTAGGTGTTGTCGTAGAGCCCGAACTGCTCGGTCATCGCGTGCTGGTTCGGCGTCACGTTCTCGCCGAACTGCGCCAGCGCCGGGTCGCCGTCGCCCTTGGCGATGTCGCCGAAGATCTGGTCGTAGGTCCGGTTCTCCTTGACGATCAGGAAGACGTGCTTGATCGTCGAGGGGGCACCGATCCGCGCGGGGACCGGGACCGCCTTCGTCCTGCTGTTCCTGCCGGCCAGGGCGACCGCGCCGGGCGTCCAGCCGTTCTGCCGGAAGACCTTGGCGGTCTCCGACCGGATGACGCGGTCGCTGGGCAGCGTGAACTCCGTCAGGCTCGACGTCGTGTCGTGGGTGCCGTGGCCGGCGCTGCTGGTGGGCCGGCGGGCGTCGATGCCACGGGTGTTGGAGACGACCACCTTGCCGCCGACGGTGGCGATCTCCGCGGGGAAGTAGTCCGTCGGCAGCAGGCCGACGTAGCTGACCGGCGCCTGCGGGCTGGTGTACCGGTAGACGGCGACCGCGTTGGCTCGGCCGAGGGTCACCAGCAGGTGCCCGTCGTCGGTGAGCGTCACCGCGTCGGGCTCGTAGCCCACCGACGCCTCCGGCCACGGCCGGGTGGAGATGGTCTGCACGACCTTGTCGCGGTTGGTGTCGATGACGGAGACGTCGTTGGTGGCGGTGTCGGTGACGAACACCGCGCCCTTCTTGGCGTACACGGCGGTCGGGTGCAGACCGACGTCGATGCTCCCGACGGCGGCGGAGGGGTCCGCCAGGTCGATGACGCTGACCGTGCCGGTGGTGGTGGCGCCGGTCACCGGGCTGGCCGGCACCTGGGTGCCGTAGGAGTTGATCGTGGAGTCGCCGGCCTTCGCCGGACGCCCGCCCTCGTTGCTGACGTACAGCTTGTCTCCGACCTGGGCCATGCCGCGCGGGGCGTTGCCCACCGCCCAGCTCCGCTCGACGGTCCCGGTCGCCGCGTCGATGGCGACCACCCGGTTCTGGCCGTTGACCGCGCTGTACACGGTGGAGCCGTCGGCCGAGAACACCGCCGCGCCCACCAGCGCGTGCTTGGCGCCGTCCGCCGGGATCGAGACGGTCGTCGGGTCGGCGAGGGTGCCGTCCGGGTTCACCGTGAACCTGGTGTAGCCGTCGGTCTGGCCCAGCCACAGCTGCGTGCCGTCGGGCGAGTACGTCGGGCCCTCCTGGCCGACGGCACTGCTCTTGATGCGCAGGTCGTCCGCCGCGGCGCTGCCGATCCGCTGCCGCACCTGCCCGGTCTTGAGGTCCACGACGACCAGCGCCGCGTCGCCGTCGGTGACCGAGGCCGCGAGATGGCTGCCGTCCGGGCTGATCGACGACGACATGATCTTGCCGTCGTCGATGACGAGGCGGCTGCCGTACGGGGCGAGGTACTGGTCGCTGGCGATGACCTGGCCCTTGGCGGTGACCTGGCCGACCTGCTCGGTGCCGAACTGGTGGGTCTCGGCGAAGGCGGTGCCGGTGACGGCCAGGGCGACCGCGGTGCACGCTGTCACCAGCGCCGCCCGGCGGCCGACTCGTATGCCCAGAACGGCGAACTGCTCTCTGCCGACAGCCCTGCGGCGGCGTGTTACCTGCATCAGAGTCATCCCTTTCAGGGGGTGGAGAGCAGTTCGACAGCGCCGTCGAACTGCCAGAGCGGGTTCGGCGCGTCCCCGGTCGGGGTGCGCACCAGGAAGTAGCCGTTGACTTCCTTCGGCCCGTCACCGTCGGCCACGATCCGCCCGTCCGAGGCGACGTCGAGTTGGTAGATGGCCGTTCCAGGGGCCGCGGTGCCGGGCAGGTGCCAGGTCACCGCGCAGCGCCAGTCGTTGCCCGCCCCTTCGGCGTCGACCTGACCGCCGCTCCGGTCGCACGCCGCGGTGACCCGCAGCTGCGCCTCCGTGACGGCCGGACGGTTGAGCTGGTCGGTCTGCATCCGGTAGAGGTGGGCGAACGCGGTGGCGACCGACCGCTGCACCTTGGCCTGGGTCGATCCCGGAGCCCGTGGACGGAGTGGCCACAGCGATGGCCCCGCAGGTGAGGACGAGCAGCGCGACCAGCGGCAGCGCGCCGATGGTGATCGCGCGGCGGCCGATGCCGTCGTTGGTCAGGTTGGTGAAGTCCCGCCGTACGAAGAGCAGATACGCCAGCGCGGTCGCGACCACGGCCCAGACCAGGCTGACCATGACGGCGATCAGGAGCCCGCCGAGCCGCGCCGGGTCGGCGAACAGCCCGTTCCAGGCGATGAAGGCGTAGCCGGGCAGGGCGAGGCGTACCGCGACCGGCAGCGGCAGCATCTGGGCGAGTTGCATCGCCACCGCCACCAGCGCCGGCAGCAGCAACCCCATCGGGGATCGCCCCAGCACGACGGACCCGAGCAGGCCGATCGCGGCGAGCGCCAGGGTGGGGGCGAGCGCGCAGGCCCAGGCGAGCAGCACGCTCCCGGCGGCGTTCGACGGCGTCAGCGAGTGGCCGTCGAGGCCGACCAGCGGATGGTCACCGACCGTCAGGAGCCCGCCGACCGCGCTGGAGGCGACCAGTCCTGCCACGAGCAGCAGGATGACGGTGAGGCTGGCCAGCGCCTTGGCGACGAAGATCCGCCGCGGCGAGCGGACCGCCACCAGCAGGTGGCGCCAGGTGCCCAGCCGGTCCTCGGCGGCGAACACGTCGCCGGCGACCACCGAGGTCAGCAACGGCAGCGCCCAGGAGCCAGCGAACCCGAGCAGGACCAGCGGCCCCGCCCATGCCGTGGCGTGCATCCAGCGGCCGAAGAGGGTGTCGGAGGGGAGCGTGCTCTGCTCGCCCACCGCGGCGACGAACAGCCCCGGCACGATCCAGCAGGCGAGAAGCAGCAGGCGGATCCGCCCCTGGGAGACGAGCTTGACCAGTTCGAAGCGGTAGCCGCGCGTCACCGGGACGCGGCGCGCGACGGCGGTGCGGTCGTCGGCGAGGGTCGCGGTCATCGGCCGGCCTCCTGCTGTTCTGTGAGGTCGAGGAAGGCGGCTTCGAGCGGTGACATCACGGGGGCGAGTTCGCGCACCGCGATGCCCGCCCGCACGAGCCGCACCACCAGTTCGTCGAGGGCGGACACCGGCGCGCGCACGACGAGCACCTCGGCGTCGTGTCGCGCTCCGGCGTCCTCGACGAGGTGGATTCCGGGGGTGTCGGCGGCCAGCTGCCGGGCGGCCTGCGGATCGGGGGTGCGCAGCCGGTAGTCCAGTTCACGGTCCTCGGCGGCCAGCTTGCCCAGCGGGCCGGAGAAGACGACCCGGCCGGTGGCGATGATGGTGACCTCGGAGCACAGTGCCTCGACGTCGTCCATCCGGTGGCTGGAGAGCACGACACCGGTGCCCTGCGCCGCGAGCCGGGCCAGCACACCGTGCACGTGCTTCTTGCCGGCCGGGTCGAGGCCGTTGGAGGGCTCGTCGAGCACGAGCAGCCGGGGCTTGGTGAGCAGGGCGGCGGCGAGTCCGAGCCGTTGACGCATGCCCAGGGAGAATCCGCGGGTGCGGTCGTCGGCGACCTCACTGAGCCCGACCTGATCGAGCACGTCGTCGATCCCGGCGGTCCGCGCGTCGTGGCCGCGCAGAGCCGCCAGCGCGGCGAGGTTCTGCCTGGCGGTGAGCGAGGGGTAGAGACCGGGCCCGTCCACGAAGCCGGCGACACCGTCGGGCGTGGCGAGCGCCCGCCCGATCGGCTCCCCCAGGATCTCCAGGTGGCCGCTGTCGGCGACGGCCAGTCCCAGCAGGAGGCCGAGCAACGTCGTCTTGCCGGCGCCGTTCGGCCCCACCAGACCGTGTATCCGCCCCTGCGCCACATCCAGATCGACGCCGTCGAGTGCGATGACGTCGCCGAAGCACTTGGTGATCCCGCGCGCCCGGATTGCGAGGACTGTATCCATGAGTCCCTTCCCTGAAAACCTCCCGGAGTCTAGGGACGGCACACAGGGCATACAGGGACGGCTGATGGAACGTTCGGGGAACGGGAGACGACTGAATCGGTGTCAGCGAAATACGCGGCCTGGTCGAGCTGCCGACCTCACAGGGCCGCCTGAGGTCACAGGCGTACCGGGAGGGCTTTCAGGTGCCAGTTGACGGGGTTGGTGCCGCGTCGCAGGTCTTTCGGGTCGATGGCGAACCGCAGGTCGGGGACGCGGTCGAGCAACGCGGTCAGGGCGATGGCGGTCTCCTCCTGGGCGAGGTGCGCGCCCAGACAGCGGTGGGCACCGTGCCCGAATCCGACATGGGACTCCCGGCCGCGGCGGGTGCGGCCGATGTCGAGGCGGTCGGGGTCGTCGAATGCGGCCGGGTCGCGGTTGGCCGCGGACACGATCGGAAGGACGGCCTCACCGGTGCGTACCGGAGTGCCGCCGACGGTGGTGTCGCAGGTGGCGTAGCGGGGCAGCGCGCGCACGACGGGTCCGCAGTAGCGCATGAACTCGTCGACGGCGTGCGGCATAAGAGTGGGGTCCGCCCGCAGCAGAGCGAGCTGGTCGGGGTGGCTCAGCAGTGCCGCGGTGCCGTTGGCGATGAGGTTGACGGTGGTGATGTGTCCGGCGACGACCAAAGTGGTGATGAGCGCGACCAGCTCGTCGGTGCTCAACCGGTCGAGGTGGTGGGGCGCGAGCAGTTCGGAGATGAGGTCACCGCCGGGGTGGGCGGCATGGAGTTCGACGAGGGCGTGGGCGTCCTCGACCATGCCGGCGAGCGCGTCGCCCAACTCGCCACCGCAGATGCCGGCGCTCAGTGTGCCGCTGCGCGCCCGCCAGCGGTCCCGGTCGGCTTCCGGGACGCCGATGAGTTCGCAGATGACGGTGATGGGCAGCGGCCGGGCGAAGTGCTCGATCAGGTCGACGACGCCGTCCTCGGCGTGGTCAGGCAGGCGGTCGAGCAGGTGGGTGGCGATGTCCTCGATCCTGGGGCGCAGCGCGGCCACGCGGCGCGGCGAGAACGCGGCGGTGACCAGGCCGCGCAGACGGCGGTGGTCGGGGCCGTCCGCGTCGAAGATGCCGGCGCGCAGGTATCTCTCGTACCCCGCGAACATGCCGCGCGCCTGCCAGGTCTGTTCGGTGCGGTGGGCCACGGAGATCGCGGGAACGGCTGCCGCGTCGATGGTGAAGCCGGGATCGCTCATGATGGTACGGATGTCGTCGTGCCGGGTGGCCACCCACATCGGGTCGACGCCCGGTACGCGCCCCCGCACCATCCGCTCCCGCTCACGGATGTGCGCGTATGCGGTGAACGGGTCACGGACCAGTTCCTGATCGGCCAGGTCGAGCGGTTCGCCGTCGGCTTCGGTGGTGCCCTGGTCCGACACGGTCATGAGGGGTGCTCCCAACGGGTGATGGTCCGCTGACGCCATCATGACGCCCGGTCGACACCTCACATCACCCCAAAGCGCCCAATCCCCCCGAACGAACGTATGTGACGCGGCGTCGCCTTCGCCGGCACGCGGCCGGGACTTACGGCGGCTCAGGACGCGCTTCGAGCACGGGAGTTGGCTCGCCACATGATCCTTATTATGAGATGAGTCGGAAGCGGCAGTTCCGAACCGGCGTCCCACACCACCGATTCGGAGATCCGCATGGCCCCGTCCACCACCCGCACCGTCGGAAAGAGTGCCGTCCGGTGCGCCGGCACGCACCGCGCGTGGGTCGAGGCGCTCACCATCGTGTCCATGGCGGTTCCGGCCCGCTCACCGATCCCGGAGTTGCGCGGGGTCCTGGTCGAGGCCCGAGGGGACACGGTCGTACTGCGGGCGCACAACTCCGAGGCGGCCGTGACGGTTCGGATGGACAGCCGGCCGGGTGGCAGCGGCCGCAGCCTGCTGGCGCACGCCGAACTCAAGATGATCCTGGAGGCGGTCGCGGCCGGCGACAGCAAGGCGGAGGTGGCCGCCATGCTGGTCGAGCTGGCGGACGACGTGCTGACCACCGCCGACCTCTCGATGCCCCTCACCTCGCTGCCGGTCCGCAAGTACCCGGCCTTCCCGCCGGCCGCCAAGAAGAAGGTCCTGGTCGACGGGCAGGCGTGGTTCGGGCAGTTGGCGCGGGTGCTGCCCGCGGCGGCGGCCGAGGGCTCCTCCCCGGGACTGGCCGCGGTGCGCTTCGAGGTGGGGGCCGACGGGCTGCGCATGGCGGCCAGCGACCGCTACCGGCTGGCGGCCGCCGAGCTTCCCGCTCGGCCGGGGAGAGGGGGCAGGGGCGGCGGCGATCCCGAAGCGCCCGCCACCGCCCTGGTGCCGGCGCGAGTGCTCACACAGATCACCAGACGGCTGGAGAAGTACGAGGGCGCCATCGCCGTCGGCATGCACACCCCGCAGGGGCAGGAACATCCGCTGGTCACGCTGGTGATCGGTGCGGTCGAGATCACCGTCCGCGGCATCGGGGGCATGTTCCCGCACCCCGAGACGCTGATGCCCACCGGGGAGAGCCTGGCCGTCGAGGCCGACCGGGGAGCCATGGTGCGGGCCGCGAAGAAGGTGGCGGCGCTGGCCAAGGCGAAGGCCCTCGGCGTACACGTCGTGGCCATCGGCGTGCGGCCGGACGGCCGGATCACGCTTGCCCCGCGGTTGGAGACCGCCCGGGAACGGGACAGGGTCCGCGGCATCGAGGTCGACGCGTCCACCGTCTCGGGAGCCGACGTACTGGACGGCGACCCGCTCACCGTGAACGGGGCGTTCCTCCTTGACGCCCTGGACGCCTTCTCCGAAGGCACCGTCACCCTCCACATCCACGGCCACCGCAAGCCGATCCTGCTCACCGACGGCCACGACCCCGCCGGCACCGGCTACCGCCACCTGATGATGCCGGTGGCCCCGTAGGACGGTTCGGCGCCTGCCCCGCCGAGCCGTCACCCGCGACCACCGTCGGCCTTCCGCCGGGCGCTGTGAGTCAGGAAGTGTGCGCTGACGGTCAAGGACAAGGACGCGTTCAGGCGGGAGCATTTTCGGTGGGCCTGTCATCAACCGGTCGGACCACCAGGGCCGGAGAGCTCCGACTCGTACGTGAAGAACAAGGCAAAGCGCAACAGGCAGGAATGCGGGGAGTGCCGCCGTGGCTGACGGGGACCTGAAAGCACAGAAACAAGCGCTGCAGGAGCAGATCCAGCAGGCGCAGGGGGCGCTGAGCCGGATCAAGGCGCTGTCGGACGAGTACTGGCACGCACTGGACTCCGCCTCCCAGGCGATGTCCGCGGACGCGTGGTTCGGCCCGATGGGACGACAGTTCGGGTCCGCGGTGCAGACGCACCGGGCGGAGCTGCAGGGCGAGTTGTCCAAGGCGGTCACGAGTGCGCAACGGAAGGTCGAAGACCTTCAGAACAAGCTGAGGGGTCTGCGATGAGCGGCGGGGGCAGCGTCGGCATGAAGCAGCCGGCCTTCGACGAACTGGTGACTCAGTACCGGAAAGCCTGCGGACAGATCGAGTCGCTCTCGCACGCGCTGTGGTCGGAGTTGACCAGAGCCGACCTGTCCGCCGCTCCGGCCATGAAGCTGAACCACCTGGCGGCACAGATGCGCCCCGAGGCCCAGAACCTCCTGCACCGCCAGGGGATCCTCCACAAGCTGGAGCAGCAGCACATCGATGTCCCGCTCTGCACACCGCAGGGCGAGATCTGGCATGTGCCCGACGACCTCAAGTCCCTGCAGGCCAGGCTCGACGGCCTCACGGCCGCAGACCTGGCGCAGCGCGCGGCGAACGGCGACCGAGGGGCACTGGCCCAGCTCAAGAAGTACGGGTCCGAGGCGAAGGACCCCGCCTTCGCCAAGGCGTTGCTGGAACGGCTCGGCGCCAAGTCGGTCACCGAACTGCCGGCGGCGATCGCCACGCGGCTGCGCGGCGACCTCGACCACGGCGAGGCCGGGAGGGCACGCGGACTCTCCCAGGACGGCAAGGCGGTACTGCGGCTGCTGAGCTCCGCGCTGGCGACCGGGACCGATCCCAAGAGCTCCGGATACGTCGGGGACGCCTACCTTCAGCAGCTGAAGACCCAGGGGCGGGCGTCGTTCGACATGAACGGGGTCCACTTCTACGGCTACCAGTCGATGGCCATGCTCTGGCGCACGGACCAGGGATCACCGAATTTCTCCGCTCAGTTCATGCACACCGTCGGCACCGACGCGATCGCCTTCGAGCACGATCTCTACAAGGACAGGTGGGACGCGGCCAAGGGCCCGCTGGGACGGCGGTTGTCACACGCCCAGCAGGTGTCGATGCCGGACCTGGCGAGCCAGCTCGGCCTCGGTGACCTGCTCAAACCCGGGCAGCCGGAAGCGGCTCCGACGGGGAAGCAGGACCCGGACACGGTCGTCGGTGATCTGTTGACCGCGGCGGGCGGCAGCAAGGACGCCTCCCAGGCGTTGCTGGGCTTCCAACCGCAGGGCTGGCACGGGCAGAGCATCCTGACCTATCTGCTGACCACCCGGCTGGGGGCGTTCCAGGCCGCGCACGACTACGGGGGTCTCAGTTCGGCGATCCGAGCCGGGCTCGGCGCACACGACAAGGAGTCGGCGAAGCTGACCGGTCAGGCCCTCACGGCCCTCAAGCCGCAGATTGCCGCCTGCTACGGGCGCGACGGCGACGGCAAGTTGAAGGTGGTGGACAGCGACCGGCTGAAGCAGTTGGGGTTCCTGCGGAATCCGCTGGGCCACGCCATCGCCGGCCACATCGGCACCGTCTCCGACACCTACGAGGGCACCGGGGGCTTCCCCGGCCTGGGCAAGGGGGACTTGAGCAGGTCGCTGGTCTTCGTCACGGGGGACGACCAGGCGTTCAACGAACTCGTCCAGGCCGAGTCCCAACGCATGTGGGGGCGGATCAAGGACTGCGACTACCAGCAGATAGGGCAGTTCACCCCGCCCGAGGCGAGGATGTTCGGCTTCCTGGTGGAAGCCCGACGGCTGTCGCTGTACAGCCAGTCCGCGGACGACGCCGCCACCAGGGCACAGCTCAAGAGTTCCGTGGAGGAGGCCATCGGGCTCCTCGGCTCCCCCGGCTCCACACTCGGCACCAAGGTCGCCGGGCGCCTCGGCGGAGTGGCCGGCGGGAAACTTGAGGGGCTGGCCTACGGCAAGGTCGCGGACTGGATGGTCAATCGGATGCTGCAACCCGGGCTGTCCATGGATCAGGCACTGACGAGCAGTCAGGACGGCCGGGACAACGTCACGAACCTCATGAACAAAATGATCATCAGTGCCAAGATCGCCCACGCCCACTGGAGTACGGCCGACCTCGCGAAGATGAAGGGCCATTCCTTCGCCACCGACGGCCACCCTCCGCAGATCAAGCCGCTGGACTCGCTGAACCCCAAGCAGTTCAACGCACTCATCGAATGGGCGCGGAGCACCAGCGACATCGAGACCACCAGGGACGCAGCGAACCGGGAGCTGAACGGGGCCGCCGACGACGAGTTCCACAACGACCTCGGCATCGACCACTACTGACCGACCGCCCCGCGCCGCGGCCCGTCACGTCTCGGAGGCGGAGTCGTTCTCGGGGCGGCTGCCGGAGAGTTGGCGGCGGGCGATCATCAGTGCGGTGTCCACGTCCCTGGTCCCGGTGGACACGCACAGGGTGTAGGCGGTGTCGTTCATCCGCCGGCGTGCCTCGACACCGCCCTGTTCGGCGTGCACCGCACGCAGAGCCAGGTACTCGTCCACGAGGTTCTGCAACACCGCGGGATGGGTCATCAGCACGACTGTCTCCTTCGTCCGATCCGCCGGCGCGCACTCAGCGCACGCACGCGTAGACGAACGGTTACCCGAGCGCGGGACAGCCATGCGGGCCTCCACGCGGGAGGTGGCGTCTCGCGGTCGGCGGGCGGGCCGCCGACCGCGAGCCGGCGGCTCAGGAGTGGGTGACGGTCACGCTGTAGATGTTCGTCTCGCCGTAGTTGCTCGCGCTGCACGGGGAGGAGTTGTCGCAGTTGGCCTGGACGTAGGCGCCGGCCTTGAAGTAGTTCCCGGAGCCGGTGTAGGGGATGGTGGTCTCCAGGGTGCCGTTGTAGTACGCCTTGATCTGGCCGCCGGAGACCACGAACTTCGCCTCGTAGACCGTGCCGAGCTGGTAGCTGCTGGTGACCAGCTTGTAGTGCGTGGTGTCGCCGTTGGTGACGTAGAGGCTGCTGCCCTCCAGACGGAAGACGCTGATGTCGTCGCTGTCGTCGTGGATCTGGGCACCGACGACCTGCGGCTTGTCATTGGGCAGGTGGGTGAACGCCTCGCGGACCACCAGGGTGTGGGTGCCGGAGGTGGCCGACCAACTGGCCTCGTCGGCACCGTTGTTCTTCATCTCCCGCAGCTCGGAGCGCGGGTAACCGGAACCGGAGGTGGTGGTGCCGTTGACGCCGGCCCGGAACTGCACGGCGTTGCCCGCGGAATTGACCGTGAAGTACGGGTCGTTGGTGTACGTGGCCAGCTGCGGCTGCTCGATCTCGGTCGGGCTCTCGGAAGGACCGGTGGGCAGCGTCTCCTTCCAGTTGGTCAGGTTCAGCACGCCGGCCGGCACGGTGGCCCCGCCGCCCGTCCCGCCGCCGGTGCCGTCGCCGCCCCAGACCTCGACCTCGGTGAGGCTGTTCCACGTGTCGCTGGTACCGCTGTCGCTGACGCTGCCATGGCCCACGTAACGGACCTTGGAGGTCTGCACGGCGGTGAAGGTGAAGGACTCCAGGCCGGTCGAGGTGCCACTGCTGCGGCTGTCGACGACGGTGGTCCAGGCGCTGCCGGTCCAGTACTGGAGCTGGAAGACGTTCTTGCGGGTGTCGCCCTGGTAGACGGCGAGCTTGATGTGGGTGACCGTCTTGACCGAACCCAGGTCCAGCTGGAGCCAGGCACCGTCGCCGTCGCCCGACCACCGGCTGGTGTAGTTGTTGTCCACCACGTTCGCGGGCACGTCGCCGTCGTCGGTGCTGGCCGTGACGGCCGCGGCACCCGGGGTGATCTCGACGTCGGCGGCGTGCGCCGCGGTGGGCACCACGAACCCGGCGAGCCCGGCGGCGAGGACCGCGGCCGCCGTCACCACCAGGCGGCTGCCTCGACGTGCGGGACGTGCGAGGTGCAGGTGACTCATGAGCGGACCCTCCTGGGGAAAGCGCACTGGTCGGAGCGGTGCGTGAGGATGCTTTCTGATCTTCCCGCCGACCCTCGCCGAGGAACCTCCGGCTCAAGTCGACGGCGCATCATATAAGCGGCCGTCCACACCGATCCGGGCTTTCCAGGAAACGCGTCGAGACGCAACGCATCAACGGCGTCCGCGCTGCACCCGGAGCCGCGTAGGCCGTGTCTTGTGGATCAGGGTGGATCAGGGAGCCGCGTTCGGCGGTTCCCGCCGGGCCGCCTCGTCGGCACGTCCGAGTCCCGAGCCGAGGAGGGTGAGGAGGTCGTCGACCGTGCCTTGGTCAGCGGGATGACGCAGGGGGGTACCCAGGATGACGCGGTAGCGATTCGTGCGGCCCTGCCGGGTGTGCGTGAGGTAGCCGCCCTCCTCCAGATCCACGATGATCTTCTGCACGGCACGCTCGGTGAGCAGGCACCCTGCGGCGATGTCGCGGATCCGCGCGCCGGGGTTGCGGGCGATGTGCGCCAGCACCCGGGCGTGGTTCGTCAGGAATGTCCATGCTCCTCGCGAGTCGCGCTTCTCTTCCATGACATCAGATGTTACGAGACGGACGCACGGCAATACACGAACAAGCTTTCATGAATTTATTGACAGGTTCGTTCGGGATGGGCATGATGAGCTTGCCCCCGAAGGGGCGATAAGTCCCTGTCCGGACTGGCGCCGCTCGTCACCAGCGGCGGGATCCGCACTGGAGAGCACTCCATGGAACGCCTCACCAAGGATGGCCTCGACAAGCTGGTCGCCGTGCTTGCGGAGCGGATCGGCGATCCTCGGGTTCTGCCGGCGACCACGAGCGGCTATTCACTGCGACGCACCGTCGCCCACGCCATTCGCGGCGTCGAGGCGTATCTCAACCTGACGGCCACGACACAACCCGTCCGATCACCCCTGGCCGCCGCCCGCGCCCAGGCAGAGGAACTGTGGACCGTCCTGGAGCGGGCGACCGTCCTTCTGGACCACGCGCACGCCTCACCCGCCGGAGCGCTCGGCCGACACGATCCCAGACCGAGCGAAAGGATCCCCCGGTGACGCAGAACAGTCCGCCGGACGGCGACCCGGTCTCCCGCGCCACCCTCACCACGACCCGCATGGGCCATGTCCTGGTGCTGCGTCTGGCGGGCGAACTCGATCTGGACGGCGTCACCATCCTCGACGGATGCCTCGTCGAGGGGCCCACCGCCATCACCCTGGATCTGTCGCGGCTCGGCTTCTGCGACTCCACAGGACTCAACGTCCTGCTCCGCCTGCGCCTGGACGCGGAGAAACGCGGCATCGACGTCCACCTGGCCGCGCCCTCCCCGCAGGTGGCCCGCATCCTGGGGATCACCGGCACCGACAAGGTCTTCCCCGTACACGCCAGCGTCCAGGATGCCCTGGCGGCGCTGGCACCCGACTGACACCCTGGCGGCTTGCACCCGACTGAGGACGTCGCTGTCCGGGATGCGGGCGGCGGCACGAGCCCTTCCCCCACATCAGGGTAGAGTTCCGCATGGCCGGTCCCCGCTGCCCGGGTGACTACACCGAGCGGCTTCCGTAGGACGGAACCGGTCGGCTTCCGCAGGGCAGAACCGAGCGGACGGCGTCGGCGGACCTCCGGGCGATGACGCCCGGCCGGCGACAGCTCCCATGTGCCCCGGGTGATACCGCCACTCCCCCACCGGCTTCGGCCCGCACAACCCGCGCCGACGGGCGCCCCACCACCGCGCGCGCGTTCAGGACCCGGACGAGTGCGCCCCGAACAGAAACGGTCGCATGACCTCACCGCTGAACGCAGTCGACAGGCTGCGCGCGTCCCGTCCCGTGTGGCTCACCGACCCCCGCGTGCTGCGCACCGAGGTCCTGGCCGGTCTGGTCGTCGGCCTGGCGCTGATCCCCGAAGCGATCTCGTTCTCCGTCATCGCCGGCGTCGATCCGAAGGTAGGCCTGTTCGCCGCCTGCACCATGGCCATGGTCATCGCCTTCGCCGGCGGACGCCCCGCGATGATCTCCGCCTCGACCGGCGCCGTCGCCCTCGTCGTGGCCCCCATCAGCCGCCACTACGGGCTCGGTTACCTGATCGCGACCGTCATCCTCGCCGGTGTCTTCCAGATCGCGCTCGGCGCGCTGGGCGTGGCCAAACTCATGCGCTTCGTACCCCGGTCGGTCATGGTCGGCTTCGTCAACGCGCTGGGCATCCTGCTGTTCGTCGCGCAGATCCCGAACATGCACGACGTGCCGTGGCCCGTGTATCCGCTGATCGCGGGCGGCCTCGTCCTGATGATCTTCTTCCCTCGGCTCACCAGGGCCGTTCCCGCCCCGCTGGTGTCCATCGCGATCCTCACCGCCATCACCGTGGGCGCGGGGCTCTCGGTGCCCACGGTGGGCGACAAGGGGAAGCTGCCCTCCTCGCTGCCCGTGCCCGGCCTGCCCGACGTGCCGTTCACCTGGCACACCCTGACCGTCATCGCCCCGTACGCGCTGGCCTTCTCGCTCGTGGGCCTCATGGAGACGTTGATGACGGCCAAGCTGGTCGACGACATCACCGACAGTCCCTCCGACAAGACCCGCGAATCGATCGGCCAGGGCATCGCCAACATCGTCACCGGCTTCTTCGGGGGCATGGGCGGCTGCGCCATGATCGGCCAGACGATGATCAACGTGAAGAACGGCGCCCGCACGCGCCTGTCCACCTTCCTCGCCGGATTCTTCCTGCTGATCCTCTGCATCGTGCTCGGACCGATCGTCTCCAGGATCCCCATGGCGGCCCTCGTCGCCGTCATGATCCTTGTCTCGGTGGGGACTTTCGACTGGCACTCCGTCAAGCCCGCGTCGCTCAGGCGCATGCCGCCGGGCGAGACCATCGTCATGGTGATCACCGTGATCTGCGTGGTCGCCACCGGTGACCTGGCCATCAGTGTCGTCGCCGGATCGCTGACCGCCATGGTGATCTTCGCGCGCCGGGTGGCTCACCTCGCCAACGTCACCGGCGTGGTCGACCCCGACGAGCAACAGGCGGTCTACGCGGTCACCGGCGAGTTGTTCTTCGCCTCGTCCAACGACATCGTCCATCGGTTCGACTACGCCGGGGACCCGGACGACATCGTCATCGACCTCACCGACGCCCACATCTGGGACGCCTCCTCCGTCGCGGCCCTCGACGCCATCACCCTGAAGTACGCCCAGCGTGGCAAGAGCGTTTCCATCATCGGGCTCAACGGACCCAGCGCCAGGATGCACGGCAAACTCGCCGGGAAGCTCACCGCACCGCACTGACGCGAGCTCCGTGCGCCGCCGTCTCGCGGCGCACGGGCCATGCGAACTTTTTCGCCACGGGGCGGTATGGCCCACTCAGAGATTGACATGGGCATGGCCACTCGGGATGCTGTTGGAATGTGCTTCCACTGGTGTTGAGCTGTGTGCGGAAGCGGTGGAAACGGTGGAATCCAGACGGTCAGAGCGCCCAGAAGCCCCCCTCCGATGCGATTCTGACCGGACGTCGTCCCTCGGTTGGCGTTCTTCCGCCTGCCCCGGCGTCGAAGCGGAGGCTGACCATGGAACGAGACGATGAAGCTTCTGCGAAGTCTCTACGGTGCCCTGGCTCTCACCCTGTGCGGTGTCCTGGCCGCCGTGATGACGGTGCTGGCCCCGACATCCGCGCAAGCGTCCCAGACCGCCGTTCACAACGCGGACCCGAGCGTGATCAGGGTCGGCAGCACCTACATCTCGGCGGAGTCGTCCGGCGGCGGCATCGCCGTGCGGGAGGCGTCCTCGCCTGACGCACTCGGCGGGGCGGCCGCCCAGCAGGTCTGGTCGGACACCAAGGGCCGCGGTGAGGTGTGGGCCCCGGAGATCGTGGTGGACACCGGCCGCTACTACATCTACTTCTCGTCCGGCGCCGGTTCGGCCCACCGGATGTTCGTGATCAGCTCCGCCACCGCGAACAGCGGATACGGCGCCGAGACGCAACTGGCCCTGCCGGACGACAAGTGGGCCATCGACGGGAACATGTTCACCTTCAACGGGCAGCGCTGGTTCGTCTGGTCGGGCTGGGCGGGCGACACCAACGTCGAGCAGAACCTCTACATCGCCCGGATGAGCAGCCCGACCGCGCCGACCGGCGCGCGGTACATCATCTCGCAGGCCCGCGAGAGCTGGGAGCGGGTGGTCGGCAACCCCTACATCAACGAGGCGCCGGCCGCCATCAAGGACCCCAACGGCCAGTTGCACATCGTGTACTCCGCCAACGGAAGCTGGAGCGACCAGTACTGCATGGCCGATCTGCGGCTGCGGTCCGGCGGTGACCCGACCTACGTGTGGGACTGGTACAAGTCGAACGGCTGCCTGTTCGGCTCCAACGCCGCCACCATGATGTCCGGCTGGGACCCCACCCTCTACGTGAACGGTCCCGGCAGCCACAGCTTCGTCCTGCTCAACGGCGACATCAACACCAGCCCGCCGGCCGGCCCGACGTTCCCCCTGATGTTCACCGCGGTCCCGAAGGGGACCACGTACTCCTGGGCGAACCGCTACTGGTTCAGCGGCAGCTTCTGCTGGTGGGGCAACACCACCTACACCCGCGCCAACGTCCCCGGCGCCACCAGCGACACCGGCTGGGGCCTGAAGTTCTTCGAGTAACCGCCCAGATCCGACCTGAAAAACCCCACACACGCCGCCCTCTCCGATTGGGGAGGGCGGCGGTCTGTCCTCAGCACTTCGCATGCGAGGGCCTGGGTTATTCCAAACATTTGTCGCGCTTTACAACTCGAATTGGTGATTCATTATTTGACTGTCCGTCAGTCCAATTGCCGCTCACTGATGATGTGGATCGTCACGATTGTTCTTGGTCGCGGGCGTCTCCCGGGCGGGATCTCCGGGTGCGGCGTCGTGCGGCCTGTGTGAGGGGAGATTCGACGATGAGCGACGAACAGGCGAAGGAGACCCAGCAGGCGGTCGGGGCGATCGGCCTGGTGGCCCCGCTGGACGAGGAGCGTCCGCCGCCGGCGCCGGCGCCCGACGAGACCTGGCACTTCGGAGCGCACCTCAACCCGGAGGAGGAGGGCCAGGACGACTACGTGCCCGTGTACCAGGGCACCGCATGGATCTACTACGGCGAGGGCCACGAGGGGATCGTCCGCCCGGTGCTGATGGCGGACGGCTTCAACTCCGGGCCCAGCAAACTGGACGAGTTGTACGACGGCTTCGAGCGCGGCCAGGGCGAGGACCCCTTCGCGCTGATGAGCGAGCTGCGCCGCCGGGGGCGCGACGCGGTCGTCTTCGGATACGGCGAGCGCAGCGCGTCCATCCTGGAGAACGCCGACTTCGTCATCCAGGCGATCATGCGGCTGATCAGCGAACGACGGGGCAACGCCCCGCTGGTGGTGGGCGGGTTCAGCATGGGCGGCCTGGTCACCCGCTACGCGCTGGCCAAGATGGAGACGCAGTACATCGACCACCAGACGGAGTTGTACTTCTCCTACGACAGCCCGCACCGCGGCGCCTGGGTGCCGATCTGCCTCCAGGCGTTCGCCCATTACCTCAAGCAGGTCAACCCGCTCAACACCGCGCTGTCCGACCAGATCAACAGCCCGGCCTCCCGGCAGTTGCTGTGGCGGCACATCGAGACGGTCAAGGACACCCCCGCGGAGGACAAGCTCCGCACCGAGTTCCTGGCCGCGCTCGAAGCCGTCGGAGGCTGGCCGCAACGACCGCGCAAGATCGCCGTCGCCAACGGCAAGGGCAACGGCGAGGGCACCGGCATCGAGGCCGGGGCCGTCGCCTTCCGCTCCACCGGCCTGCTCTTCCCCGGCACCATCCTCTACACCCAGGCCGAGGGTGACGACGTCCTGGTCGCCGACCTGAAGGCCACCTGGGCGCGCAACGAGACCGTCACCACCGACGGCCTGCCCGAGATCGACTCGGCCCCCGGCGGCACCCTCGCCTCCTTCGGCATCGCCGCCAACGCCCTCAACAAGATCCTCGGCGGCCGGGCCGAGGCGCCGGTCCCCTCGATCTGCTTCGTCCCCTCCGTCAGCGCCGTCGACGTCCGTGACCCCGACACCACCGAGAACCTCACCGTCGACATCGGCAGCCTGGATCCCGGCCTCAGCGCGTTCGACGACTTCCTGTGCGCCTCCCGCAACGAAGGCCACACCGCGATCACCGCCGAACTCTGCGGCTGGCTACTCAGCCACCTCTGACCCGGCCCACCCGTACGGCCGCGCCGTCGCCGACGACGACGCGGCCGTGCGTGCACCGGGAGGATCACGCCGCCGCCCCCGACGACGGCCCGTGCTCCGATTCCCGAACTGCCCTGAGCAGAACGGAAATCAGCGCCGCCGGTCCTTGGCCGACCGGTCCTTTGCGTTCGGGTGCTTGCCCTCCGGCTGCTTGTAGTGCCCGGTGTCGTCGAGGGGGCCGGCCTCGATCCGCTCCTTGCGGACCTCTCCGGTCACGGTCTCCTCCTCGACGCGCTCCTCCACGATCATGCGGACCCGCTCGACCGGCTCAGTCGTCATCTCCACCACCGTGCGGTCCTCGTGCAGGACGACCTCGTGCTCCGCCTCGGCCATCTGGAGACCGGACATGGCCTGGTCACGGTTGGCGTCGGTGATCGGCTCCCGCACGATCCTGACCTCTTCCCTGCGCACGGGTACGGTCATCTGCTGTTCCTCGGTGACCACGTACTTGTGCAGCCGGGCCCGTCCGATCTCATGCCGCTCCGTACCCACCCGCATGCGCTCTTCCGAGCGGGTGACCACGGCCTCGGTGGGCAGCGCGTCGCTGTCGCCCGTCTCACCGGCGAGGCGACCGGAAGCCGACGGCCGGCCGTCGGCCGCGAGGGCGGCGCCGGACGCCGCCCCGGCCCCGGCTGCGGCACCTGACGCCGCACCCTCGCTGGACTGGTGTTCCTGCCAGGCCGCGTCCCAGTCGATGCCGTAGTAGTCGAAGAGAACGTGCTCCTCCTGTCGCGACAGATGACCATTGGCGTCCACGTCGACGTTCGGCGCGTTCTTCACGATCTCCTTCGCATAGGGGATCTCCACGTGGTCTCCGCTAAGAGAGGCGTTCCGGAGCGGCACGAACGTCTCGTGCCGACCGAGCAGCCCGGTCTTGACCGCTATCCACTCGGGTCGCCCTGTGCGGTCGTCGAGAAACACGTGGTGCGCCTCGCCGATCTTGTCTCCGCCGGAGTCGGTGACGTCATGGTCAAGTACCGCAGGAATCTGATCCTTGGTGATCATTTAGCTCTCCTCCCAAATACGGCTATTTGTTACGTACCCGCCATAAAGGCAGGAAAATAGTCAAAAGACCTTAAAAAGATCTACTCGGCGCTTGTCACCCCCGCCGCCGCCCTCACTCCCGCCGTCTTGACAGCGTTGTCGCCCAATGCCTCAATAGCCAACAGTTCCGAACATTTTCCATCCGGGAACGGCCTGCGACGCGAGGGGTTCATGGTGATCTCGGTTCATCGGCACAGATCTTGGCGATTCGCCTTGTTCGGGTTACTGGCCTTGGTGGGGTTGGTGTGTTCCGGGGTCGCCGCGCCGCAGGCGCACGCGGCCACCTCGACCACCATCGCCGCCAACGGCTCCAGCGCGGGACGGACGTTCGACGGCATCGGGGCGATCAGCGGCGGGGGCGGCAACACCCGGCTGCTCACCGACTACCCCGCGGCGCAGCAACAGCAGATCCTCGACTACCTGTTCAAGCCGGGCTACGGCGCGTCCCTGCAGATCCTGAAGGTGGAGATCGGCGGCGACACCAACTCGACGGACGGCTCCGAGCCGTCGATCGAGCACACCGCCGGCACCGTCAACTGCGCCACCGGCTACGAGTTCTGGCTGATGGAGCAGGCCAAGGCGCGCAATCCCGCCATCAAGCTCTACGGTCTCGCGTGGGGCGCGCCGGGCTGGATCGGCGGCGGCGACTTCTGGTCCGGTGACATGGCCGACTACCTGGTGTCGTGGCTGAACTGCGCGAAGCAGGACGGCCTGACCGTCGACTACCTCGGCGGCTGGAACGAGCGCGGCTATGACATCGGCTGGTACGAGCAGTTGCGTTCGACGCTGAACGCGAACGGCTACTCCGGGACCCGGATCGTCGGTGCCGACAGTGACTGGAGCGTCGCCGGCGACATCGCGTCCGACTCCTCGTTCGCGAACGCGGTCTCGATCATCGGGGTGCACTACCCCTGCGAGGGCGGTGACGGCGGCAGCGCCGACAGTTGTCCGGGCAACGCGACGGCGGAGGGCACCGGAAAACCGCTGTGGGCCAGCGAGAACGGATCGCTCGACATGACCAGCGGCGCACCCGCGCTGATCCGCTCCATCACCCGTGGTTACGTCGACGCCGACATGACGGCGTACCTCAACTGGCCGCTGATCGCCGCGATCTACCCGAACCTGCCGTACAACACCGTCGGCCTGCTGACGGCCAGTCAGTCGTGGTCAGGCAACTACAGCGTCGGCGAGAGCACCTGGGCCACCGCGCAGGTCACGCAGTTCACCCAGCCGGGCTGGAGGTTCCTCGACAGCGGCTCAGGCCACCTCGGCGGCTCAGAGGCCAACGGGAGCTACGTCACCCTGAAGTCGACCGACGGCAGCGACTACTCCACCGTCATCGAGTCCACCACCGCCACCAGTGCGCAGACCGTCGACGTCAACGTCTCCGGTGGCCTGTCGACCGGCACCGTCCATGTGTGGAGCACCGACGTCGACTCACCGAACCCGGCGACCTCGCTGGTCAGGCAGCCGGACATCACGCCGGCCGACGGCTCGTACTCGCTGACCGTCCAGCCCGGCTACATCTACACGCTCACCACGACCACCGGGCAGGGCAAGGGCAGCGCCGCCAGCCCGGCTCCGCGAGCGCTCGCGCTGCCGTACAGCGACACCTTCGACTCCGACACCACCGGCGGTGAGGCGAGGTATCTGTCCGACATGCAGGGCTCCTACCAGGTGGAACCCTGCGCGGCAGGCCGCTCGGGCCAGTGCGTGCAGCAGATGGCACCCGTCAAGCCGATCGAATGGCAGGGCGACTCCGACGCCTACGGGCTGCTGGGTGACACCGGTTGGTCCAACTACACCGTCTCCTCCGACGTCTATCTCCGGCAGGCGGGCACCGTCGAGCTCTACGGCCGGGCCAACGCCCAGTCCCGGCCGCAGTCGAACCAGAACGCCTATCTGTTCCGCGTCTCGGATGCAGGCGTGTGGTCGATCGACAAGAGCGACACCGGCGGCAGGATCACGAAGCTCGCCGGCGGCACCACGAAAGCCCTGGGCACCGGTAGCTGGCACACGTTGTCCATGACCCTTCAGGGCTCGACGATCAGCGGCTCGATCGACGGCACCGCCGTCGGCTCGGCCACCGACGGTTCCTACCAGACCGGTCAGGTCGGCATCGGTGTGGTCGGCTACCACACCGACCAGTTCGACAACCTGTCGATCACTCCGGGCAGCGGCGGCGCGTCCTTCCCGACGGGGCAGGTCACCTCCGGCATCGCCGGCAAGTGCCTCGACGACTTCGGCGGGTCGGCCGACAACGGCACCAAGGCCGACGTGTGGGACTGCAACACCACCGGGGCGCAGCAGTGGCAACTCGACAACGGCACGTTGCGGACCAACGGCAAGTGCCTGGACATCACCGGCGGCAGCACCGCGGGCGGCACCCTCGTCGAGATCTGGGACTGCAACGGAGGCGGCAACCAGGCGTGGAGCGCCGAGAACGGCCTGCTGGTCAATCCGGCCTCCGGTCGCTGCCTCGACGTTCCCGCGTCCGACGCCACCAACGGCACGCAGCTGGAGATCTGGGACTGCAACGGAGGTGCCAACCAGCAGTGGAGACTCCCCACCACATGACCACCACCTGACCCACCACCCCAGTTCCGGCGTCACGTGGCGCCCGATGGCGCCGCATGGCGCCGCCCGGTGCCACGTGGTGCCATCCCTGTGCCACCCAGGGGGCATTCCCGCGCGTGGTGCCACCATGGCTCAGGTTTGACCCTCCACGTTTACGCAGGTCAGGCGCGTCATCGGCAATCCGGCCGATGCTTGGTGCCATATGGGGTTGCGCCGGGCGCCATCGTGGTGCCAATATGGCGTCATGGACCTCACTCCGTATGTCGACACCCTCCGTCGCGAACTCGCGGCGGCCGCCGAAGCCAGCGGGGACGAAGCACGCGAGCTGGCCGATCGGCTCACCGCTCCCTTGGAGTCGGCGACCCGGCTGACCATGCTCAACGTGCTCTCCGCCGCGATGGACGAGATCACCCGTGAACTCGCCCCCGGCTCGGTCGACGTACGGCTGCGCGGGCTCGACCCCGACTTCGTGGTGACGCTGCCGCCCGCAGGCGGCGGGCCCATGGAATCGACCGCCGCGCCCGCCGAACCGCTCAAGGCGCAGCCGCTGGCCGAAGGCGACGAGGGCGGCACCGCCCGCGTCAATCTGCGACTGCCGGCCCACCTCAAGGCCCGCGCCGAGGAGGCCGCGAGCCGCGAGGGCCTGTCGGTCAACGCCTGGCTGGTGCGGGCCGTGTCGGCCGCGGTCGACGGCGGTGGCACGCCGCGTACGACGGAGAGAGCCCGCACCATCGGACAGAGCTTCACGGGCTGGGTGCGCTGACCGCTCCCCCAGCCGCACGACTTCACCCACCACTTCACCCACACCACGTCCCACCAGCGGGGACGATCCACGGACTCACAAGGACGGTACAGCCATGCCTACTTTCGACACCCCCGAAGCGATTTCGACCACCGCCCACGTGGAGGCCGGCTCCATCCGGTTCACCGCGAGCGACCGCCTCGACACCGTCGTCGAGGTGCTACCCCGAGACCCGAAGCGGGACCAGGACGTGCGGGCGGCCGACCAGACCGAGGTGACCTACGCGAGCGGCGCGCTGACCATCAGGACGCCCAAGCAGCGCTACTTCATCGGGCGCACCGGCACGGTCGACGTGACGGTCGAACTGCCCACCGGCTCCCGCGTCGACATGACCGGTGCCTGGGCCCAGGTGCTCGGCGAGGGCCGGCTCGGCGAGGTCCGGGTCAAGACCTCGACCGGTGACGTCCGGCTCGACGAGACCGGGCCGCTCCAGCTGACCGCCTCCCACGGCTCGATCATCGTCGAGCGGGTCGAGGGCCTGGCCGAGATCACCACCAGTTCCGGCAGCCTGCGCGTCGGACTCGTCGACGGTCCCGCCGTCCTGAAGAACTCGCACGGCACCACGACCGTCGGCGCCGCGACCGGCGAACTGCGGGTGAACGGTGCCAACGGCGACATCGACATCACGCGCGCCGAGGGCTCGGTCGTCGCCACCACCGCCCACGGCACCCTGCGCGTCGCCGAGGTCGCCCGTGGCACCGTCCAGTTGGAGACCTCCCACGGCGCCATCGAGGTCGGCATCCGCCAGGGCTCCGCCGCCTGGCTCGACGTCAGCTCCGACCACGGGCAGGTGCGCAACACGCTCGCCGCGTCCGAGAGCCCGGAGAAGACCGAGGACACCGTCGAGGTCCGCGCCAGGACCCGGTTCGGCAACATCGACGTGCGCCACGCCAAGGCCTGACCCGGCAAGAGCCGGCCTCAACCACTCCCCCAGTCATCCAGCCTTCGAACGGGAGGGCGCCATGCCTTCTTCTGTCATGCCCATGTCCAAGCGAGCCGTCGGCTCGCAGGCGCCGGCCGCTGTCTCCACCCTCGGTCTGCGCAAGTCGTACGACGGCAAGACCGTCCTCGACGGCATCGATCTGCGCATCCCGGCCGGATCGGTGTTCGCCCTGCTCGGGCCGAACGGCGCCGGCAAGACCACCACCGTGAACATCCTCTCCACGCTCATCGCCGCCGACGGCGGGCAGGCCCAGGTCGCGGGCCACGACATCGCCACCTCACCGGACGGGGTGCGCGCCGCGATCGGCGTCACCGGGCAGTTCTCCGCCGTCGACGGGCTGATCACCGGCGAGGAGAACATGCTCCTCATGGCGGACCTGCACCACCTGTCCAAGCGCGAGGGACGGCGGGTCACCGCCGAGTTGCTGCAGCGGTTCGACCTCGTCGACGCCGCCGGGAAACCCGCCCACACCTACTCCGGCGGCATGAAGCGCCGCCTGGACATCGCCATGACGCTCGTCGGCAGCCCGCGGATCATCTTCCTCGACGAGCCGACCACCGGTCTCGACCCGCGCAGCCGCCACAACATGTGGCAGATCATCCGCGAGCTGGTCGCCGACGGTGTCACCGTCCTGCTCACCACCCAGTACCTGGACGAGGCCGACGAACTCGCCGACCGCATCGCGGTGCTGCACAACGGCAGGATCGCCGCCGAAGGGAGCGCCGAAGAGCTCAAGCGGCTCATCCCCGGCGGACACGTGCGACTGCGCTTCTCCGATCCGTCCGCGTACCAGCGCGCCGCCGGCGCGCTGGGCGAGGTCGCCCGGGACGACGAGGCGCTCGCGCTGCAGATCCCCAGCGACGGCAGCCAGCGCGAGTTGCGCGCCATCCTCGACCGGCTGGACTCGGCCGGCATCGAGGCGGACGAGTTGACCGTGCACACGCCCGACCTCGACGACGTGTTCTTCGCCCTGACCGGTGCCGGCGTGCCCGACCAGACCAAGGAAGATGCCCGATGAGCTCCCTCTCCCTGACGGTGCGCGACTCGTCCACGATGCTGCGGCGCAACCTCCTGCACGCGCGGCGCTACCCGTCGCTGACCTTGAACCTGCTGCTGACGCCGATCGTCCTGTTGCTGTTGTTCGTCTACGTCTTCGGCGACGTGATGAGCGCGGGCATCGGCGGTGGCGGCGCCGATCGCTCGGAGTACGTCGCGTATCTCGTCCCCGGCATCCTGCTGATGACCATCGGCGGCACCCTGGTCGGCACCGCGGTGTCCGTCTCCAACGACATGACCGAGGGCATCATCGCCCGCTTCCGCACGATGGCGATCCACCGCGGTTCCGTGCTCATCGGACACGTCATCGGCAGCGTGCTCCAGGCGATGATCAGCGTGGTCATCGTCGGTGCGGTCGGCGTGGCCATCGGCTTCCGTTCCACGGACGCCACGGTCCTGGAGTGGATCGCGGCGTTCGGGTTGCTCACGCTCTTCGCCCTGGCGTTCACCTGGATCGCGGTGGGGATGGGCATGGTCAGCCCGAGCGCCGAGGCGGCCAGCAACAACGCGCTGCCGCTGGTCTTCCTGCCGCTCATCTCCAGCGCCTTCGTCCCGGTCCACGCGATGCCGGGGTGGTTCCAGCCGATCGCCGAGTACCAGCCGTTCACGCCGGCCATCGAGACCCTGCGCGGGCTGCTGCTCGGCACCGCGATCGGCGACAACTGGTGGATCGCCATCGTCTGGTGCGTGGGCCTGGCGGCGCTCGGCTACCGCTGGTCGAAGGCGGTGTACAACCGCGACCCGAAGTGATCCGTACCGCCCGAGGGCGGCGTACTCCGGCACCGTGCCGGCGTGCGCCGCCCCGAAGGCGTCCGGGCGCGACCGTCACTGCGAACCGGACGACGCCGAGGTGTAGGCCGTCGCGCCGGGCGGGGCGTAGTTGCGCTCCGCGAGCCAGCCGCCGTCCACGGGCAGCACGGTGCCGGTCACCCATGGGGTGAGGTCGCTGACGAAGAACAGCACGGCCCGTGCCACGTCCTCGGGGGATCCCTCGAAGCCGAGTGGCACCATTCCCTTGACCCCGTCGAGAAAGGCCTCGTCGTGGTAGTAGGGCTCGGTGAGCGGAGTGCGGACGGTCCCGGGGGCCACGGCGTTCACCCGGATGCTGTGCTCGGCCAGGTCGCGGGCCATGTTCCGGGTCAGCCCGATCAGGCCGTGCTTCGTGGCCGAGTAGGCGGGGCGGTGGGTCATCCCGACCAGGCCGGCCACCGACGTGATGTTGACGATCGCACCCCCGCGTCCCCGCCGGGCCATCCGGCGCGCCGCCTGTCGGCCGCACAGGAACGGGCCGGTCAGGTTGACGTCCACCACCCGCTGCCACAGCGCGGGGTCCAGGTCGAGGATCGAGTGGACCTCCCGGATGCCCGCGCAGTTGACGAGGATGTCCACCCCGTCGTGCTGACGGTCCACCTCCTCGAACGCCCTCTCCACGTCCACGGCGTCGCCGACGTCGACCCGGACGGCACTGTGGCGCTGCCCATCGGCGACGGCCAGCGCGGCCAGGGTCTCACTCGCGTCGTCGCGGTCCAGGGCGACGACCGATGCCCCCTGGCGGGCCAGGAGAGCCGCGATCCCCCGCCCGAGTCCGCTCGCGGCACCGGTGACCGCCGCCGTCTTCCCGGTCAGCGCGATCAGGGAGTTCACGGCCGGCTCGCACGGAGCTCGGCGCGCAGTCGCGAGGTCGCCTCGTCGTCGACGGACAGGCCTTCCGGATCGTGGTGCGGGTCCCCGGCCACCACGACGCCGTAGTCCTTTCGCGCGCCGTCGATGGTGACGTACTCGTCCCGCACGTCGCGCAGCACGCGCTCGGGCTCGCGGTTCAGGGGATCGCCCCAGCCGCCCCCGCCGTTGGTGAGGTAGCGGAAGACGGCGTTGGCCGTGGTGCGCCAGATCGGGGTGCTCGCGAAGTAGAAGTACTCGCCCCGCTCGGCGTCGACGACCTTCGTGTCCGGGTGGAGGACGCCGGCGATCGGGTCGGAGGTGACGTAGGTGTCCTCGTCGAGGCCCAGCAGCCGTCCGGTGCGGGGGACGTCGACCCGCTCCCCGGGGAACAGCCAGGCCGCCCCCGCCTTGCCGTCCCGGCCGCCGTACACCCCGACGCCGCTGGGGCGCTTGGTCTGGAGGGGGTTCGACCAGTGCTCGGCGGGTGCGAGGTACATGGTGTCCTTGAGGACGGCAGCGCCGCCGCGGTTGGTGCCGGGCCCCGCGGTGTCGATGGCGTACTCCTTGCGCAACACCACCACGGGCACGTCCGCCTCGATGGCCTCGGTGGCCGGGTCGAGGTTGTTGGCCTGGTAGATGACGCTGTAGCTGTCGGCGTCGCCGGCGGCGGTCGCCCCCCATGGCCCGTGCTCGCCGCCGCACTGCGCGGTGGTGACCCAGGGGGTTCCGTCGTCCAGGACGCCGCTCGCGTTGTGGATGCTCAGCGAGCCGTAGTCCCCCGCGACGGCGCGGGGACCCAGGGCGCGTTCGAGGGCCTTGAAGACGGCGAGCAGGACGTTCCCGCTGCTCTCCCAGTACAGGAAGACCGGGCCGTCCGGTGGCGTGGCGCTGACGAACGTGCCGGGTGGGATCACCACGTCGATGTTGCGGTAGGAGCCGGAGGTGAACGGGGTGTGCGGATCGAGGAGGAACTTCAGCGCCACCCCGAGGGAGGTCTTGGTGTCGAAGACCCCGCAGTTCACGCTGGAGCGGGCCTGCGGGGAGCTGCCGCTGAAGTCGGCCTCCAGCCGGTCGCCGACTTTGGTCAGCCTGATCCGCAAGGTGTACTCGGGGGTCGCGTCGACCGCGTCGCAGTCGATGCCGGACTCGCCCTCGTACACCCCGTCCGGGAGATCGCCGAGCGCCGAGGCCATCGCCTCCGCCGACACGTCGGTGCAGTAGCGCAGGGATCCCAGGTAGGCGTCGAGGCCGTAGCGGGTCGCGGATTCCTTGATCAGCCGCTCTCCCAGCAGCAGGTTCTGGTAGATCGTCTTGATGTCGGGGAGCAGGAGGGCGCCGAACCGCGCGTTGTCGAGGATCAGGTTGAAGGTGGAGCGCACCGGCTTCTCGCCCTGGTAGAGGAGGGTCGGACTGATGACGATCCCGTCCTCGTACACGTTGCGCTTGGTGGCGCTGAACCCCGCGGGTACCGGTCCTCCCATGTCCAGTTGGTGTGCTCGCAGGGTGACGAACGAGATGACCTCGCCCTGGTGGAACACCGGCCGGATGAAGCAGACGTCGTTGACGTGGTTGCCGGCCCGGTAGGGGTCGTTGCAGATGACGACGTCGCCCTCCCGGAGGTTCTCCGGCCCGTACTCCTCGATCGTGTTGCGCACGCCTTCTGCCATGGTGCCGAGGAAGAGGGCGAGGCTGTTGCTGAGCGACGCCATCGGATAGTTCTGCTCGGGAGGACCCGAGATGGTCGCGGCGAAGTCGTACCAGTCGCGCAGGATGAGCGAGAAGGCGTTCTTCAGCAGGCCGGAGCACATGTGCTGGACGACGTAGCGCATCCGGCTGGCCAGGACTGTCGCGGTGAACCTGTCGCTGTGGTAGCGAGCGTGGAACTCCTCCTCGGAGAGGTCCTTGAGTGCGACCGGGGTGCTGTCTGTGGGGGTCACGGTGGTTCCTCTCAGGCCATGTCGATGTGGAGTTCGCCGAGCCCGCCCACGGTCGCGCGCTGTCCGGGGAGCACGAAGGTGGTGGACAGCGGTTCCCGGATCACAGCGGGACCCGCGACGACGTCGGCGGCGTAGAGCGCGTCACGCTGGTACTCGGCGGCGAGCACCGGCTTGTCCTCCAGGTACTTGATCTCCACCACCCGCGTCGGCTGGAGTTCGACACCGGAGGGCCGGGTCGGCAGGGGTGGATAGACGACCTTGTCCGACGGCACGACCGCCTGCACCCGGAACGTGACGCCCTGGACCGGGAGGGCCTCGAACCGGTTGCCGGACCGCTCCTCGTAGGTGTCGTGGAAGTTCGCGATCATCGTCCGGATTCCGTCGGGTCCCAGTTCGCCCTGGGGCACCGAGATGAACGGGGTCTCCCAGGTCTGGCCGGCGAGCCGGCCGTCGAAGGTACGCACGATCTCGACCTCGCCGCCGCCCTGGCCGGCCAGCACCTCGCCGAGCCGCTCCTCCATGGCGGTGTAGACGGCGTCGACCGCCTCGGCGGCATCGGGGGTGAGCATGGTGTAGGCGCTGCGGCTGTCGGCGTAGACCAGGTCCGTGCTGACCAGCCCGAGCGCGGAGAACAGGCCCGGGTGCGGGGGTACGACGACCTCCTTGGCGTGCACGAGCTTGAGGGCGGCGGGCAGCAGCATCGGACCGGCGGCGCCGAACGCCATGAGGCTGTAGTCGCGCGGGTCGATGCCGTGCTGGATGGCGACGTTGGTGATGCCCTCGGCGATGTTGTTGACGCCGATGTTGAAGGCGTAGCCGACCCGCTTGTCGAACTCGAGCAGGCTCTCCAGCTTCTCGAAGGCCTGCCGCGACAGCTCGGGGTCGAGGCGCATGCTGCCGCCCGCGAAGCCGTCGGGGTCGATGACGCCCATGAGTAAGCAGGTGTCGGTGGTCGTGGGCCGGACGCCGCCCGTGCCGTAGCACGCCGGTCCGGGTTCGGCACCGGCGCTGCCCGGGCCGACGGTGATCTCACCGGCGGGTGAGACGCCGATCAGACTGCCCCCGCCCGCGCCGATGCTGGCGATCTCGATCGAGAGCGCGTTGACGATCAGATCGTGTTCGAGCTCGAAGGTGTCGTCGACGAACGGCTTGCCGTCGGTGACGAGGCTGATGTCGCAGGAGGTCCCGCCGACGTCGGCGCACAGGAGGTTGTCCATGCCGGTCATGGCGCCGAAGTGGGCACTCGATACGGTGCCGGCGGCCGGGCCGGCGAAGACGATCCGGAACGGGTTCTCCAGTGCCACGTCGGCGCGCACGAGTTGGGCCGCGCAGTCGGCGAAGTTGAGGTCGCCGGTGAAGTCCAGCTCGCGCAGCCCCTTGTCCAGGCGTCGGGTGTAGTCGCCGTAGATCAGCTGCATGAAGACGTCGATCACGGTGGTGGAGGCCCGGGCGAACTCCTTGGCGAGCGGCGAGACCTCGCTGGAGATCGACACCGGCACGTCACCCAGCACTTCCTTGACGAGCTCGCGGAGCCTGACCTCGTGACGGTTGTCGACATAGGCGTTGAGGAGGCAGACCGCGACGCCTTGCACGCCGCAGCGCCGCAGCACCTCGAGTTCGTCCCGGGTCTGCCGCTCGTCGAGTCCGATGAGCACCTGCCCCGAGGCCGTGAGCCGCTCCCGGATGCCGCGGCGCAGGTAGCGCGGGACGAGTGGCCGGTTGGCGTCGCCGTACGAGCGGCGCCACTGCGGGTTCATCAGGCCTTCGACGGGCCGCCAGGTGCGGCCGATGTCGAGGATGTCGCGATGCCCCTCGGTCGTGAGGAAGGCGATCTTGGGGAGGTTGCGGGTGATGACGGCGTTGAGGCCGTGGGTGCTCGCGTGGTTGAACACGCGGGCGTTCCGTACGCCGACCTGCTCGGCGCCGGCCAGGACACCGCGCTCGGTCTCCCTTACGTCGGTCGCCACCTTGGTGGTGCGGATCCGACCGCCCTCGATCGAGACCACGTCGGTGAAGGTGCCGCCGACATCGACTCCGATCATGCTTGAACTCATCTGCTCGGCCTTTCTCTGCGGGTTTTCCGGAGAGGTGTGACGGCAGCTCAGAATTCGAGCCCGTCGGACAGGAGCTTGATCGGACCGAGCAGGTCCCATCGCTCACGGACCACCGACCGAAGGGTGGGCTGGTGCTTGATCACCATGTGCCAGCCGCCTTCTGACAGCACCGGGTAGCGGCGGAACTCCCCGATCGCCGCGCCGGGGAAGTCACGGGCCAGGTCCACACCGTGGCTCGCCAGTTCCTCGATCGTCACCTCCTCCCGCTCCACGACGAGGTCGGAGACCGGTGTCTCAGGGTGGTGGGTGGACGACGACATGACTTCTCCCTCCGGGACTGGCTGCCTGCTGTGACGGGTCGCCCGACTGGCTGCTCCTCGGTGGCCGGACCTCGTCGAGTTTCATGGACCGATAGGTACGGAGAATGTCACGAGTGTCGGCCACCGAAGGGGTAATCGGCAAGAGGCTCGACGGACAAAGGCAGTTGACCCGCGGGTCCCGCCCTCGGCGTCGGTGGCTGATCAGCGGCCTGCCGTGCGCACCTGCCAGGCCGAACGCCGCTCGACATGCCGCGACCGACCGAGGGGCGCACAACGAGGCGGCGCGGCAACGGAATTCGGACAAGGCGTGCAAAGTTCTGTAGACCGTGCGGTACACGAAAGCTACAGTGGACTGGCGGGTGCGCGCCGACCACCGCGCCCAGGACCTCGATGCGGAGGCACGGAGTGATCAACTTTGCCGCGACCCTCGACCACCACGCCTCCGCACGACCGGACCACGTGGCACTGGCGTGGCGCGGCGGCCGGCGGACGTACGCGGAACTCCACGACCGGGTGAACGCCCTGGCCGCCGCGCTGACCGAGCGCGGTATCGGCGAGGGGGACGTGGTCGCGCTGCTGCTCCAGAACCGGCCCGAGTTCATCGAGCTCGTCTACGCCGTGAGCCGGGTCGGCGGGGTCTTCCTGCCGATCAACTTCCGGCTCGCGCCGCCTGAATGGCGGTACATCATCGAGCACGGCCAAGCGGCGGCCGTCGTCACCGAGCCCGAGTACGAGGCCGCGCTCGGCCCCGCCCTCGACGGCCTTGGCCTGCGCCTTCGGCTGACGGTCGGGGACCCGGGCACCGCCGGGTTCACGCCCTACGAGCCGTTCGTCATGCGCCACCGGGGGGCCGAGGCGGCGCCCGTGGACGTGCCGCACGGCGCGCTCCAACGGTTGATGTACACCTCGGGGACGACCGCTCACCCGAAGGGTGTGTGCATCACGCACGAGAACTTCCACTGGAAGAGCCTCGGCCTGCTGGTGCAGTTCGGGTGGAACCACAGCGAGGTCACCGTCGTCGGCGGGCCGCTGTACCACGTCGGAGCGCTGGACATGGGCGGGCTGACCACGCTGCACGCCGGCGGGACCCTCGTCCTGCAACCCCGGTTCGACGCCGAGGACCTGCTCTCGCTGATCGAGACGCATCGCGGGACGAGTTGCTGGCTCGCCCCCGCGATGGTGAACGCGGTGCTCCAGTCGCCGGCCCTGGCGGAACGCGACCTGAGCAGTCTGCGCACGATTCTCAGCGGTGGGGAGAAGATGCCGGAGAGCCGGCTGAGCCAGGTGCTCGCCGCCCTGCCGCACGTCTGGTTCGCGGATGCCTACGGCCTGACAGAAACGGTCTCCAGCGACACCTTCCTCGATCGCGGGCACATGGTGAGCAAGATCGGATCGGTCGGCCGGCCGCTTCCGCACCAGCAGGTTCGCGTGGTCGACGCCCAGGACCGGCCGGTGCCCGCGGACACCGTCGGGGAGATCGTCCTGCGCGGGCCGAAGGTGTTCGCCGGTTACTGGCGGGACCCCGAGGCGACGGACCTGGCCATGAGGGGTGGCTGGTTCCACACCGGGGACATGGGCCGGATCGATCCCGACGGCTATCTCTGGGTGGAGGACCGCAAGAAGGACATGATCGTCTCGGGCGGCGAGAACATCGCCTCGCCCGAGGTGGAGCGCGCGCTGTTCGAGCACCCGGCCGTTCTCGAAGCCGCGGTCGTCGCGTGGCCGGACGACCGATGGGGCGAGGTCCCCCGGGCGTTCGTCGTCCTGCGCCAGGACATGCCGGTCAGCCCGGAGGAGCTGACCGACTTCTGCCGTCGGCGGCTCGCGCGGTTCAAGGTTCCCCGCCGCATCGAGTTCCTGGACGTCCTGCCCCGCACCCCCTCCGGCAAGGTCCTCAAGCGACAGCTTCGGGAGCGGACCCCGCTCGACAGCCGGCCCCGGGACGGAGCCGCCTGACGGCACCGCCGCCCGGGCCGCCGGTCGCACAGGTACGGTCGGGGGTATGGCCGGGTCACCCGGTCGGCGGTGGCGCGGCCGGTCCGCGGTCGCCCGACCGCGGCGGATGGATGAGGGTTTCAGTGGACGCCCGGTCCGTTCCGGTCCGCCGCGCGTCCGCCGCGCGGCCCGTGCCCACGCACCCGATTCGCCACGAACGGAGCATCCCGATGAGCCGCCAGATCCAGGTCACCTTCGACGCCCGCGACCCGGCGGCGCTCTCGTCGTTCTGGCGCGACGCGCTGGGCTACGTGCACCCCGGCCCGCCCGGGGTCGCCCTGCCCAAGGGCGCCGACCCGCTGGCCGCGTGGGACGACTTCCTCGAACGGGTGGGCGTACCTCCCGAGGAGCGCAACAGGAACTCGGCCGTCGAGGACCCGGACGGCGACGGCCCACGACTGTTCTTCCAGCAGGTGCCGGAGGGCAAGACCACCAAGAACCGCGTCCACCTCGACGTCCGCGCCGCACCCGGGTTGCGGGGACCGGAGCGGATGGCGGCGCTGGAGGGCGAGTGCGACCGGCTCGTCGCCCTGGGGGCGACGCGGGTACGCCGGCACGAGCCCGATCCCCCGATGAGCGCCGGCTTCATCGTGATGACCGACCCCGAGGGCAACGAGTTGTGCCTGGACTGACGTGGCACGCCGGGGATCCGGCGGCGAACGACCGCCGACCGTGTCAGTCTTCCATGAAAATGACGCGAATTTTCTTTGCTTGTTCGGAACCTTGCGAAGCTCCGATGGTGGTCTGTACGGTCGAGGCGCCGGATCCCCTGTCCTGAAGGAGCTTCAGATGCGGGCTGTCCCGAGAGCTTCGCGCGGTATCCGCCGGACAGGCCGCAGGGTGGCGGCGACCGCTCTCGCGGCGATCGGCGCGCTGTGCCTGTCGGTCTTACCGGCGGGGGCCGCCGCCCACCACGCCCCGCTCCCGCAGACGCCCCGGGCGGACCGGACGGCGTCCACGGCCCCGCGGGCGGCGGGCGCGACGACCCCGTTCCGGATCTACGAGGCCGAGGACGGCACGACGGGCGGCGGCGCCACCGTCACCTCGTTGACGTCAGCACCGACGACGCAGTACTCCAGCGCCGCCCTCGAAGCGTCCGGCCACGCCTACGTCCACCTCAGCGGCAACGGGGACTCCGTCCAGTGGACCAACACCAGCGGCGCGCCCATCAGTTTCCTCAACGTGCGCGCCGGCATCCCCGACTCCGCCTCCGGCGGCGGCACGACCGCGACGCTGGACCTGTACGTCGACGGCGTCTTCCGGCAGGCGCTCGGCCTCAACTCCAGGCAGAGCTGGGTCTACGAGGGCAACGGCAACTACAACACCAGTGACGACCAGAACCCTGCCGACGGGGACCCCCGGGTCTTCTGGGACGAGTCGCACGCCTTCGTGACCGGCGCGCCGATCCCGGCGGGAGCCACCTTCTCCTTCCGGAAGGACGCCGACAACAGCGCGTCCTCCTACGACGTGGACTCCGTCGACGTGGAGAACCCCCCGGCACCGCTCGCCCAGCCGGCGAACTCGATCTCGATCACCAGCTGCGGAGCCGTTCCGGACGACAACCCGACCAACGGCGCGGCCGACGGCCAGGCGGTGGACAGCCGGGCCGCGATCCAAAGCTGCATCGACCAGGCCCAGTCGCAGGGCAGGATCCTCTGGATCCCGCAGGGCACCTTCTACGTGAAGGGCACGACCGGCCTGACCGCGCAGGGGATCACCATCGCGGGCGCGGGCCTGTGGTACAGCACGGTCTACCGCGACGTGCCGATCCCCAACAGCACGCCGCTGGCAGCGCTGTTCGACGTGACCTCCTGCATCGTGGAGAACTTCCACATCGACGCCAACGCGGTCAGCCGCAGCACCATCGGCGGCGACGGCGGCGCGATGGACACCACCGGCACCGGCTGGGTCGCCGACGGCATCTGGACCCAGCACACCATGTCGGGCTTCTGGGCCTCGGGCACCGGCGGCACCGTACGCGACAGCCGGCTGACGGCGATCTGGGCGGACGGCATCAACGTCAACAACGTCTCGCTCGGCGCCGACACCGGTAACGACCTGACCGTCACCGGCAACTTCGTCCGCGGCACCGGGGACGACGCCATCGCCATCAACTCGGTCCACTACAACACCAACGGCGACGGCTCGCAGACCTTCTACCAGCCGATGACGAACATCATCGTCAGCGACAACACCTCGATCGCGCCGTGGGGCGGCAAGGGCATCGGGATCTACGGAGGCAGCGGCCACCACGTCACCGGGAACTACGTCAGCGACACCGCCCGCTACATCGGCCTGGGCGCCGGACGGTTCGGCGTCAACGGCAGCGACCTGCTGTCCGCGACGGTCTCCGGCAACACCGTCGTCCGCTCCGGCGGCAACGGCTACGGCCAGGGACAGCCCGCCCTGCAGATCGGCAACGGCGGCGACGGGCAGAACACCGGCATCGTCGACGACGTCACCGCGACCGGAAACACCGTCGTGGACTCGCTCTACGACGGGATCGGCTTCTCCACCTCGACCGACACCATGCTGGCGGACAACACCGTCACCGACCCGGGCCGCAACGGCATCGCCATCTCACCGCCGTTCTACCCCGCCCCGACCGGCTCCGCGGCCATCACCGGCAACACCGTCAGCGGCCTGAAGCCCGGAGCCACGGCCTTCGTCAACAACTCCAGCGGCTTCACCGCCGCTTTGAGCGGGAACCACTGGGAGCCCTCCGCGCCGGAAGGCCCCTACGGCGGCACGGCGGGCGCGGTCCCCGGCACCGTCCAGGCGGAGGACTACGACACCGGCGGCCAGGGCGTGGCCTACAACGTCACCAGTGTCAACGGCAATGCCAACGGCTACCGCGCCGACGGGGTCGACCTGGAGACCACCTCGGACGCCGGCGGCGGCTACGACCTCGGCTGGAGCGGCGGCGGGCAGTGGTTCCGCTACACCGTCGACGTCGCCACGGCCGGAACGTACACCGTCGGCCTGCGGCTGGCGGCGCCCTCGGCGGTGGCCGGCGCGCTGCACCTGTCCGACGCGACGGGCGCCGACCTCACCGGCGCCGTCGACGTACCCGCCACCGGCGACTGGCAGGACTGGGCCACGATCACCGTCGACGTCACCCTGCCCGCCGGCCGTCAGGTCCTCACCCTCGACCAGGACAACGGCGGCTGGAACACGAACTCCCTCACGTTCACGGCCGCGGACGGCCCCCGGTAGGCCGGAGGAGGACGCGACGGCGGACGACCCGGCAACACCACCCGGAGCAGGCCGACTTGACACCCCCGCACAGGACATCCCCACAGCGCGGGCGACGACTCACAAAGAGGGCGATATAGACCCGAAAGAGGGACCGGCGATCGTGCCGCGGCTCGGTGAGCCGGTCACCGGTCCACTGTGGGGCGCCGGTCGATCGGGGTGAGCGGGGTCCGGATGACCACCGCGGTGCGCCGCGGGCCCGACCACGGCGCGGGAACGGCGTCGATGTCCCGGGCGAGCCGGTAGGCGAGCGCTTCGTAGTTCACCCGCCAGCCGCGGAAGTGCGGCCACGCCTCCTGCGGGGAGCGTTCCATCCGGTAGCCCTGCGACCTCATCCGCTCGACGCCCTCCAGGAAGTCCTCGTAACGGAGTTGCAGCGGGTCGTCGGGGTGGGGGTCGTGGTCATAGGCGATGCCGCGGATGTCGGCGATGTCGCGCAGGCAGCTGAACCCCGCC
Organism: uncultured Actinomycetota bacterium; assembly: GCA_963737305.1. Lineage (GTDB taxonomy): Bacteria > Actinomycetota > Actinomycetes > Streptomycetales > Streptomycetaceae > Streptantibioticus_C. Next base: position 1,507,519 of record CAVTRX010000001.1, read on the forward strand.
CGCAGGGCCATCCGGATCTCGGCCGTCGGCTGGGAGGGGTTGAAGGCCAGCCGCAGCGCGGCGGCGTCCATGATGGACAGCATGGCGATCAGCCAGTTGCGGGTCGCCTTCGGGGAGCGGAACTGGATCAGGATCGGGTAGGTCGTGTGGCTCTCGCTCACCCCGGCGCTCCACCGCTCCCAGTTGCGGAACAGTTCGGTCAGGCTGTCCAGCAGTTCGACCTGCGCGTAGCGGGCCAGGATCTCCGGCCCCCATGGCGGGCTGCCCGCGCGTGCCTCAAGCAGGGTGACCTCGGTCTCGCGGCTCTGGTAGGCGCCGTAGAGCGCGGGCAGGTAGCCGACCTGGAGGCCGATCACGATGGGCCCGGAGGCCGCGGCGCAGAAGTCGATGGCGTTCAGCGTGGTGCGCCGGCCGCTGGCGAAGCCGAGTGTCAGCAGCGAGGAGCCGGACTCGACCAGCGCCTCGCCCACGTGCAGCTCGCTGACGGCCGCTTCCAGCAGCGCGTACCCGATCAGCAGGGAGGCCAGCCAGCCGATCAGGGTGACCACCACGGCCAGTGGGGCGACGGGCGCGAGCACGCGGTCCTTGTCCTCCGCGCTCGGCAGCCGGTCGGCCAGGAACTGGAAGGGCCGGTGCACCATCCGCTGCACGAGTTGGGTGAAGCCCGAACTCGACGGCCGCGGGATCATCAGCGTGCGCAGCACCGAGGAGAAGATCCCCAGTACAGCCACGGCGCCGGCGACGCCCAGCACCACCCGTACCACGATCATCTGTCGCCCACCATGTGCTCCACCTCGGCCGACGCTCCACCAGGCGGCAGCCTCTCACAGTCCACCGCGACAGGAGCCCACCGACGGTGGGCGCCGCCCGGTATCGCAAGAACGGCGGTATGGACGAGTGATGACCGGGGTAATGTAGGCGTGCGGGATCAGTGGGCACTCCGAAAACGCCGGCTGTCCTGAGGATCGAAACGGGGCTTTTCCAAGGACCCGTTGCCGCACGGGAACTCATCAGCTTCCGTATCGATGCGGCCGCTATTCCTCTTCCGTTTCCTGCGTTCTCCTCATTGCGCCGGAGGCGACGGACGGTACACGATGGAGGCTTCCTGTTGTCCTGCCGACAGGACACTACAGCGGTTTCGTCGACCATTCGCCGCATCTTTTCCGCACTTAACGGCCTCGACGCCGCAATGTCATTGTTCTCGTCACACCGCGAAAGGTGGGTGCTGTATGTACGTCCCCAGCCACTATCGTCAACCGGACGTCTCATGGATGGTCGACCTGATGCGTGGGAACCCGCTGGCGCTGATGGCCAGCAACGGGGCACCCGCTGACGGCCCGTTCGCCACCCACCTGCCGGTCATCACCGACCCCGAATGGGATGGACAGGCTGCCGCGGACCTGGCCGGCATGCGCCTACTGGGTCACTTGAACCGTGCCAATCCGCACTGGGCGGCGCTGGAGGACGGGATGGTGATCCTGCTGACGTTCACCGGTCCGCACGCCTATGTCTCGCCTACCGTCTACGACATCACGCCGGCTGCCCCGACCTGGAACTTCACCTCGGTGCACGTGCACGCGGTCGTGGAGAAGATCGAGTCGACGGAGGAGACCCTGGGCGTCGTGCAGGCGACCGTGCAGGCCTTCGAAAAGGAATTCGGCGACAGTTGGGACATGGGCGCGTCCCTCGACTATTTCCGCAAGATAGTGCCTGCCGTCGGCGCGTTCCGGATCCAGGTGACCAAGGCCGAGGGAATGTTCAAGCTCAGCCAGGAGCAGCGGCCCGAGGTCCGTGAGCGGGTGGTGCAGTCGTTCGCCGGGCGCGAATCCACCCGGCACACACAGACGGCCGACCTCATGAGCCGTCTGCCGTAACGGTTTTTCCCGCGACGCGGGGTTCGCACCCCTTGGTGTGTGCGGACCCCGTGACATCCACCGCCCGGACGGGCACCCCCCCGGCCAACACGACCGCCTTGGCGGCCGGTGCCCATGAGCCCCGTCACGCGAGGGGTGGCTGCCGATCGGCTTCCCTCAGTACCTGGTCGGCGGCGGCGTCGAGAGTGGCCATGACCCACTCGCCTAACTCGGTGCCGGCCTGGGCCGCCGCTCTGTGCCACCACTGGAGCCGGTTGTCGGGCACCGCGAGCCGACGCGTCGCCTCGACGGCGCCCGTCTGCTGAGCTGTACCCTCCCGGTGGGCCCGGATGGCGTTGCGCAGTTGCTTGGTGCTCCACTTCATCCGCTCGGCTCGATCCAGCCAGGTGTCCTGCTCCTCGACGCGGAGCGACGCCAGCTCGGCGTGGTGCTGGAAGCTGAGCGCGGACCGCCGCCGCTGCACCTCGAACCGCCGGGAGACCCAGGCGTAGTTGCGCAGCGTCTGGTACTGGAGTCCGGCCGCGCGGATGCCGCGCTCATAGCGGTCGGCATAGTGGTCCTTGCCGTAGACGAGCCAGTCCCCCAGCCACCAGGACGACGAGTTGAGCAGCCCGGAGAGCCGGCGCCCGGCTCGTTCCCACTCTTCGAAGGCGAGCCCGGTGGGGATATGCAACCCCACCTTCGTGGTGAATACCTGATCACGTTGTGAGTCCACCCCGCCGGTTCTTGGGGTTCTCGACACAGCCTCTGCGTTCCTGTCGAACGTGAGCGCCTTGGAGTCCTTGCAGCTCCCGACCTGATTCGTCATCACGCCTCCGTGTCAACGCGCGTATATCGACCGCTCGGTTCGCGGTAGCTCCCATCGATACGGAAAGCTTTCACCCCGTTGTTGACACGCATGCCAAAAGCAGCAGTCGCTGCCGGCAGATGAGTGCTTCTGCCGAGCATCAACCAGGCATAGCGCAGTTACCCGTTAAGGTCGGGATGGCCAGCTGTCGCGCCCACGAGTAAATCCCGACGTCGATGCGAATTCAAGGGCCTGGGCGCAATCGGGCACGACTTTGAGGGGACCAAACACGGTCTTGACGCCGGTTCGGCCCACTTCTTGGCGCGATCTGCACATCACCTGGGGGCTTCGACACCCCGGATCAGCCACCGCAGGGCCTCCCGACCCGTCCCGCTCCCTCCCGACACCGTCCCACCGGGGCGTTCTCACCCCACGTTCTCGCAGGTCACAGCCCCACGACAGGGAAGTCCACGCACCACCGCCGCCCAGGGGGACGAACCGCCCACCCCATGAAGGGATGAGCGGAATTCAGCCGTCGTTCCGCCGAACTCTCCAGCTCGCAATGCCCAGTAACGTCATGGGAGTTATTGCGGCATGAATGCGGTTTAATCGGACGCCCTCTCGGTTGCACGACACGCGCGTACTTCGTCAACTCGAATTACCCCTGGAACATACCAGCAAGACGATTTTCGAGAACTCGCGTCGGATAGATCAACGCAAGTAGGCATACGCCTACCTGAAAAGGGTTGTCCGCCGATCCGCGCGTCCGCCCGGCACCCGGCTGAACGAACGGGTGCGCGTGGCCGTACTTCCACCGCTACGAGGGGAGCCCCCACCCTACGCAACATCCTGATATAACGCTAATATGGCATCAGATGGTGTCAGCAGAGGACTGCGTCCCGCCCGCGGGACGCCCCCACCGGTCCTCTCCCGGCCGGTGCCGGAAGCAGCCCCGCACGGTGGGCGACAAGAGACAGGCACAGGACGCGCGTTCCAACGCGGCGCGCGCACGGCGAAGGGCCAGGGACCAGGTGTCCGACGTGGTGAGACGAGCCCCCGCGACGCAGCGGAGACCTGCGTCGCTCGAGCTGCCGTCCGCATCTGCCCGGTGGCCGCAGACATCCAGAAGGCGGCCCGGCATGGCGACGTTCGACACGCCCTCACCTGTCCTGGTGATGCTCAGCCTGGCCTTCGGCCAAGTCCGGATCGACGCGAGCGACCAGACCGAGACGAGAGTCGAGGCGTATCCGCGCGACGGCGGTGACCCGGAGGACGTGCGGACCGCCGAACGGCTGCGCATCGACTACGCCGACGGCCGGCTGCTCGTCGACGAACCGGAGCCGGGCGGGAGCAGCGGCGCGGTCGTCGTGGTGATATCCGTGCCGACCGGATCGAGCGTGCACGGCCGGGGTACGGCGGTGGACTTCCTCGGCGTGGGAGAGCTGGGCGAGTGCCGGCTCAGCACGGGCCTGGGGCACATCAGGCTCGACCGCACCGGCAGCCTGCGACTGACCGCGGCCCTTGGTGACATCACCGTCGACCGTGCGGTCGGCGCCGTCGAGGCCACCGCGGACCGCGGCGACGTCCGTCTGGGGCTGATCGAGGGCGAGGCCACGATCAGCGCGAAGGGGGAAGGTGACGCCACCGTGGAAGAGGTGCGCGGTGCCGCCCACCTGCACGCCGAGAAGGGGGCCATCAGGATCAGCCGGGCACACGCCGACGTGGATGCCCGGACGACCCACGGTGACATCGACGTCGAGGAGGTGGTGCGGGGATCCGTGGTCACCGCCACCACGTTCGGCAGCATCCTGGTCGGCGTGGCCGCGACCAGCGACGCCCGGCTGTCCCTCGACTCCGCCGCGGGCACCGTCTACACCTCCCTGTCCCTGCTGGAGGCGTGCGAGCAGGCCGACGAGGTCGTGTGGGTCGAGGCCCGGACCGTGATCGGCGACATCGTGATGAAGCGTTCCGGCACGGAGTGAGTCCGTCACGTCGTCTGTCGCACGCGTCACGAAGCGGTTCTCGTACGGTGCTTGACGAGGTACAGGACCTCCCTCAGGTCCGCCAGCAGCGCGGCTTGCTCGGAACTGAGGTAGAAATGCCCACCGGGCAGCACCCGGAGCCGGAAGGGGTGGTGCGTCATGTCCGCCCAGCGGCGCATCTGCTCCGGGGTCACTTCGGGATCATCGACACCGGTGTAGCCGTACACCGGGCAGTCGAGCGGAGGCCGGCCGCCGCCGGCGTACTCCTCCACCAACCGGTAGTCCGCGCGGATCGCGGGCAGCACGATCTCCCGCAGGTCGGGGTCCGCGAAGACCTCGGCGCCGCTCGCGTCGAACTGCAGGACGTCCGCGATGAGCTCCTCGTCGGTGTCGAAGCGCTGCCGCCGAGCCTCCAGCGTGTGCGGCGGACGCCTGCCGGACACGCACAAGGCGGCCGGCGGGCATCCCCGTTCCTGGAGGCGCAGCGCCACCTCGTGCGCCACCGAAGCGCCCATGCTGTGACCGAACAGCACCAGGCGGTGTCGCGTCAGCCCGGCGAGGCTGTCGGCCAGGTCGTCCGCGAGGGCTTCCAGCCCGGACGGGAACGGATCGCCGAGCCGGTCCTCCCGGCCCGGGTACCGGACGGCGAGCATGCCGATGTCCGCCGGCAGTCCTGAAGGCCAGGTACGGTACGCGCTCGCCGTGCCGCCAGCATGAGGGAAGCACAGAAGCTTCGTCTCGCACCCGTCGTCATCACGGAACCGGCGTATCCACCGCTCTTCCAATGGACTCCTCATCCGGAAATCCCCTTTCCGCCCGCCCGGAGAAATGTGGTGACCAGCCCATGGAATTGTCAGCCTCGGGCGGGACCGGGCGTCACGGGCACGACGCCGGTCCCGCCTTTCCCTCGCGGGTGTTCAGCGGATGTCGCCTCCGGCATGGGCGGGCACCGCGTGCTCGGCGTTTCGCCCCGCGCTCCTGGCGATGATCGATTCGGCGATCTCGCCGCTGCGCACAGCGATGTTCGACAGCAGCGAGGAAGCCAGGCCGTGCGTGTGTTCCGTGCCGCCCTGAAGGTAGATTCCGCACCCCATCTCGGGAACGGTGGCGACGCGGTAGTCACGCTCCATCCGGTATCGGCCCGCCTCGTCGCGCAGACAGAGCCGGTCCAGGTCGCCGAGCAGGGCGGTGGGTTCCATCGCCTTGTAGCCGGTGGCGCAGACGAGCACGTCGAAGTCCATCTCGCGCGCCTCGCCGTTGGGGCCCACCTGCAGTGAGACGCGGGTCTCGGCACCGGCCCGCTTCACATCGGTGACCCTCGTCAGGTTGAGGAACTGGAGCCGGCTGATACCCCGCACCTCCTCGTCGTACGACCTGCGGTACAGGTCCCGGATCACCTCGTCGTCGACCACCGAGTAGTTGGTGTTGCGGTGGTAGCGCCAGAACGCCTCCCGCGTCTCCTCGGTGCCGAAGTAGTAGTCGTCGACGGCCGACGGATCGAAGATCTGGTTGGCGAAGGGGGTGTCGTCCGCCACCGAGTAGCCGTAGGACGGGATGATCGACCACACCTGGGCGTGCGGAAGCTCGTCGTAGAGGAACCTGGTGATCTCGGCGGCGCTCTGGCCCGCCCCGACCACCGCCACCCGACGCAGTTCCGCGGGGTTCGTGCCGCGGTACTTCTCCAGTAACTCGGAGCTGTGCCACACCCGTTCGTCGCGCTCGATTCCCTTGGGCATGCTCGGGACCAGGCCCGTGGAGATCACCACGTTCCGCGCCTCGATCACCCGGCCGGCCCGGCCGGCGGCATCCGCCACCTCCAGTCGCAGCCGGTCAGACGGCTCCGCCGCGTCGCCTTGCGCCAGCCGGACCGAGGTCACTTCCGAGCCGTACGCGACGCTGTCGGCCACCTGCGCCTGCGCCCACTCGAGGTACTGGTGGAACTCCTGGCGGGTGGGGAAGAAGTCCTGGTTGTTGACGAACTGCGGTAGCCGCCCCGACGCGTGCAGATACGCGATGAAGCTGAAACCGGACGTCGGATTGCGGAAGGTGACCAGGTCCTTGAGGAAGGATATCTGCATGGTCGCGGACGGCAGCAGCATGTTGCGGTGCCAGCCGAAAGAAGACTGGCGCTCGAAGAAGAGACTGCTGATCTCATTCTCCGGACCATTCGCGCGGTACTCGTCCAGGGCGATGGCGAGCGACAGGTTGGACGGACCGAACCCAATGCCCACCACGTCATAGATCTCGTGTTCACGATTACTCATGAGAATTCTCCCGCTGCCATGGATGCGCGATGCGCTGTTCGCATCTTCGACCGGTAATCTTCCGCTCCCAGAAAGACCCACGTCCGGGCGGGCTGGCATTTCCATCGGTCGCGCCGCCAACGTAGACCGGCACGATGAACCATTCAAGTACACCGGACTCGGGGGACGCGCACCTTTATCAGCGCATCCGTATGGGCCTTGCGTTCGTGTCCCGCCAGCGAGACACGAAGGCACACGCAAGGTATGCCCCGTGCCACCTGACGGCATGTGGAGGACCGCCGGGCCACCCGGGCCCGGCGGGGTGGGCAGCGCTCAGAGGACTTCGCCCTCCCTCGTCCTCCTGCGCAGAGCCGGCCTGCTCGACCGGGCGAGGTCCTTCCACATCTCCGACAGACCGGCGATGGTGCGCGCCGCGAACAGCTTGCGGATGGACACCTCCTGCTTCAGCTCCGCCCGGATCAGGCCGACCAGTCTGATCGCGCGCAGCGAGTTGCCGCCCAGGTCGAAGAAGTCCTCGTCGATGCCGACCCGGTCCCGTTCGAGCACGTCGGCGAACGCCTCGGCCAGCACCCGCTCGGTGTCGTTGCGCGGCGCGCGGTACGGCACGTCATCGAACTCGGGCTTCGGCAGCGACGCCCGGTCCACCCTCCCGCCCGCCGTCACCGGCAGGCGGTCCAGGACCACGAACACCGACGGCACCATGGACTCCGGCAACCGTCCCGCGGCGAACCGGCCCAACTCCTCGCCCGAGACGGTCTGGTCGCCCGCCGGGACCACATAGGCCACCAGCCGCTGCTGCCCGGAGTCGTCGTCCCTGACGACCACCGCCGACTGCGCCAGGCCGGGGTACTCGGACAGCACCTCGTCGACCTCGGCCAGCTCGACACGGACGCCGCGGACGTCCGTCTGGGTGTCGGCCCGGCCCACGTACTCCAGTCCGCCGTCGGCATCCCAGCGCACCCGGTCTCCGGTCCGGTACATCACCGCGCCGGCCGGCCCGAACGGACAGGGCACGAACCGCTCCGCGGTCCGCCCGGGCCGCCCGGGGTAGCCGCGCGCCACGCCGGGTCCCGCCACGTACAGCTCTCCGGCCACGCCGACGGGGACCGGCGCCAGCCCCGGCCCCAGCACATACAGGGCGGTGCCGTCCATCGGGCGGCCGAGCGCGCCGACGTCGTGCACCGCGTCGCCCGCCGTCAGCCGGTGGCTCGCGGCGAACCCGGCGGTCTCGCTCGGACCGTGACCGTTGACGATCGTCAGCTCGGGGCAGGCCTCCCGCACCCGTCGCACCGCGGCGGCCGGCACCCGGTCACCACCGGTCCACACCTCGCGCAACCCGGCGGCCCACTCGGGGCGTTCCGCCGCGATCGCCGAGAACAGGCCCGCGGGCAGCCACATCGTGGTGATGTCGTGCGCCGCCCGCAACTCGGCCAGCGCGTCGATGTCCTGCTCCCCCGCGGGAGCCACGACCACCCGGCCGCCGTTGAGCACCGGCACCCACAGTTCGAGGGCGAGCGCGTCGGAGGTGGGCTGCGAGTGCCACAGCACGGTGCCGTGGCCGCCGTCGCGCCATTGGCGATCCATGACGATGCGCCGCATGTTCCGGTGCGTCAGGGCGACCGCGCCGGCGGGTCCTGAGGCGTACGTCACCGCCAGGAGGTCGTCCTGGTGGGACGGCACGCCGTCGGTGTCCTCGTCGGCGGTGTCCGCGGCGAGGTCGTCGAACACCATCGCGGGAACGTCCAGTTCGGCGGAGAGCGCTTCGGCGTTCGCCGCGTCGGTGAGCAGTGCGCGCGCCGCGGCGTCGCCGGCCACCGACCTGACCTGTTCCGCGGGGAGCGCCGGGTCGATCGGCAGGTAGGCTCCGCCGGCCTTCACCACCCCCAGCAGGGCGACGACCAGGTCCACCGATCGGGGCATCGCCACCGCCACGACCGTCTCGCGTCCGACGCCCCGCCGTCGAAGCGCCCCGGCCAGTCGGCCCGACCGCTCGTCCAGCTCACGGTAGGAGACGGCCGAATCCCCGGACAGCAGCGCGACAGCGTCGGGATCCCGCGCCACCTGCCGGGCGAACAGCTCCGGGACCGTCGTCTCCGGCACCGCCGGGGTGTCGTGCGGTGCCGTCAGCACCCGGTCGCGCTCGGCACCGCTCACCACGTCCAGCCCGCCGACCGGCCGCGAGTCGTCGGCCAGCACGGCACGGATGTAGGCGATCAGCTCCTCGCCGAGGAAGCGCAGCTCCGCGCGGGAGTACAGGCCCGCGGGGGCGTCGAGCCGGATGAACAGGTCGCTGTCGGGGCTGCCTTCGGTGTAGGTGCCGATCTGGAGTTCGTCGAACGTTCCGGTCGTCCCGCCGAGGTAGCGCGCGGGGTGGTCGGCGAAGTGGAGTTGTTCCACGAACTCGACGACGTTCAGGACCGCGCCGTAGCTGCCGCGACCGCTCAGGACGGTGCCGCTCGCGCGCATGATGTCCGAGTAGTGGTAGGCGGTGTGGCCGAAGATCTCGTACGTCTCGTCGACGATGTCGTCGGCGATCTCGGTGAAGGTCGCACCGAGCGGGACCCGCACCCGGGCCGGCACCACGTTCACCGCCAGACCGGGGGTCCGGCTCGCCGCTCCGACCCGGTTGCCCACGACCAGTGACAGGAGGAACTCCGGGCGGTCGCAGCGGTGCCGGAAGAAGACCGCAGCGGCGGCGGTCAGCATGGTGGACATCCACACGCCCATGGACTTCGCGGTCTCGGTCCACGTGTCGGCCTCGGCGCGCGGAACGGTCAGCGTCCGGCTCACCATGCCGATGGGCTCGGTCAGCTCCCCCCAGCGGTCGGCGCTGCTCATCGGTTCTGACAGCGCGGACCGCATCGGCTCGGACAGGGGGACGGGCGGAACCTGCGCGGGCACGGGGGCGTCCGCCAGGTAGCCGCTCCAGAACTCCGTGTCCTCGGTGAACTGCTCGGAGTCGAGGTATTCCGTCGCCCCGGTCGCGAACGACTCGATGTCCCACGGGTGCGGCAACGGCGGTACTTCCGCCCCCCGCGACAGCGCCGTGTACACCTCGGCGAGGCGCTGCGACAGCATGCCGCCCATGCCGTACCCGTCCGATATCAGGTGGTGGTAGGCGAGCGCCACGAGGGAGCGGGCCGGCCCGAGTCGGACCACACCCAGCCGGAACAGCAGGTCCCGCTCCAGGTCGAACGGCTGCCGGAGCATCTCGGCCAGCGCTTCCCGCGCCGCCTGCTCGGGATCGGCCTCGGCGCCGACGTCCAGGAAGAACGGCCGCCAGTCCCCCAGTTCGCGGGGCACCAGCCGCAGCCCGCCGCCGTCGTCGACGAAGGTGACCCGCAGCACCTCCGCCTCTTCCAGCACGCGCAGGAACGTGGACTCCATGACCGCCGGGTCGAGTTCACCGTCCACGTCCCACATGGTCAGCGCATGGTTCAGCCTGTCGGGAGCCATTTTCTGCGCCAGCCACATCCCTTTATGCGCAGACGACGCACCGAACGAACGCACACGGATCAACCCCTCACCAAACAGGCCCGGAAATCGGAGGAACTTTGCGGTGTCCCGTCGGCGGGACGATCCTACGGGCGGGAAGACGCCCGGAACACAATGAACTCACTTCCGACCGTCGTTGCCCAGCGAGGACATGATGTGCCCGACGATCAGTCGCGGTGTCGGGTATCGCAGCGCCACATTCGCCCGCATTTTGAGTCCGGTCATCGCGGCCAGGCGTTTGCTCAGCTCCACCGACAGCAGTGAGTCGAATCCGAGGTTCTTGAACTCCTGGTCGGGGTCGACACTCTCGCCGGCGGGTCGTCCGAGCACGACGGCGACCCTTTCGAGTACGTGGTCGAGCACGAGTGCCTCCCGCTCCCCCTCGGGGAGGGCGGCGAGCGACTCCCGCAGGTCGAAGGGCTGTTCGTCGTCTTCGGGCAGTTGCGTCGAGGGGATCTCCGCCGTCACCGCGGTGCGCGGGGAGTCCAGCCAGTACCGCTGCCGCTGGAACGCGTAGGTGGGAAGGTCCACCCGCCGACGCGCCCCGAACAGGGCGTCCCAGTCCACGGTCCCGCCCCGGACGTGCAGTTGGGCCAGCGAGCCGACGACGGCCTCCGCCTCCTCGCGGTCCCGCCGCGACGACGCGAGGACCACCGCGTCGTCCCCGTCCTCGAAGATCTCCTGCACCGGGACGGTCAGCACGGGATGCGGGCTCATCTCGACGAACACCCGGAAACCGTCGTCGGCCAACCGCCGGACGGAGGATTCGAAGAGGACTTTCTCGCGCAGATTGTTGTACCAGTAGTCGGCGTTCAGTCGTGCGGTATCGATGTTCTCGCCGTACAGGGTCGAGTAGAAGGACAGTGCCGACGTTTTCGGGGTCACGTCGGACAGCGGTCCGATCACCTGTTCGCGAATTCGGGTCACATGCTGCGAATGAGAGGCGTAATCGACCGATATCCGCCGGGCCTGTGTGCCTTCGGCCTTCATCTTCTCGACGAATTCGTCGAGGGCGTCCGACTCCCCGGACACCACCACCGAGCGGGGTCCGTTGACGACGGCGACGCCCAACCGGTCGCTCCACGCGGCGAGACGTTCCTCGACGACATCCGCGGGCTCGGCGATCGAGGCCATCCCGCCCTGACCGCCCAGCTCCACCAGAGCCTTGCTGCGGAGCGCCACGATCTTGGTGGCGTCCCGCAACGACAGCGCGCCGGCCACGTGGGCGGCGGCTATCTCGCCCTGGCTGTGGCCCACCACCGCGGCCGGTTCCACACCGCACGACCGCCACAGGGCGGCTATCGACACCATCACCGAGAAGAGCACCGGCTGCACCACGTCCACCCGGTCGAGGCCGGGCGCTCCCGCCGCGCCGCGCACCACGTCCAGCAGTGACCAGTCGACCCACTCGGCCAACGCGGCCGCGCACTCGTCGAGGCTCCGCGCGAAGACCGGGAAGGTGTCGTACAACTGCCGGCCCATGCCGACCCACTGCGATCCCTGGCCGGGGAACATGAAGACGACACCGCCGAGGTTCCCGGCGGCGCCGCGCACGACGGCGGCGGACTCCGCGCCGTCGGCCAACGACCCCAGACCGCTCAGCAGCTCCTCCCGGTCGCCTCCCAGCACCACCGCGCGATGCTCGAACGCCGTCCTGCTCGACACCAGCGACCACCCGACGTCGGCGACGTCCAGCGCCGGGGCCGCCGCGGCGAAGTCGCGCAACCTGGCGGCCTGCCGCTGCACGGCCGCCGCGTTCCGGCCCGACAGCACCCACGGCACCACCCCGCCGGGCAGGCCAGGGCCGCGCTCGTCCGTCCGCGCCGGCGGCGGCTCCTCCTCCAGGATCACGTGCGCGTTGGTGCCGCTGACTCCGAACGACGACACCGCGGCCCGCCGCGGACCGTCCGGTCGGGGCCACTCGCGCCCCTCCACCAGCAGTTCGACCGCACCGGACGACCAGTCCACATGCCGCGAGGGCGTGTCCACGTGCAGGGTCTTCGGCAGGAACCCGTGGCGCATGGCCATCACGGCCTTGATCACCCCGGCGACCCCGGCGGCGGCCTGGGCGTGGCCGATGTTCGACTTCATGGACCCCAGCCACAGCGGCCTGCCCTCGGCCCGGTCCTGCCCGTAGGTCGCCAGCAGGGCGCCCGCTTCGATGGGGTCGCCCAGCACGGTTCCGGTGCCGTGGGCCTCGACCATGTCCACCTCGCGGGCGGTGACCCCCGCGTTCGCCAGTGCCTGCCGGATCACCTTCTCCTGGGCGCGGCCGTTGGGCGCGGTCAGCCCGTTGCTGGCCCCGTCCTGGTTCACCGCGGAGCCGCGCACGACGGCCAGCACCGGGTGGCCGTTGCGGCGGGCGTCGGACAGCCGCTCCAGCAGCAGTACGCCCACCCCCTCGGCCCAGCCGGTGCCATCGGCCCCGTCCGCGAAGGACTTGCACCGGCCGTCGGCGGACAGTCCGCCCTGCCGGGAGAACTCCACGAAGATCTCGGGCGTCGACATCACCGACACCCCGCCCGCCAGCGCGAGGGAGCACTCGCCGGAACGCAGCGACTGCATCGCCAGGTGCAGGGCCACCAGCGACGAGGAACACGCCGTGTCCACGGTCACCGCCGGCCCGGTCAGCCCCAGCTCGTAGGCCACCCGGCCGGAGGCGACGCTCAGCGCGCTGCCGTGCAGCAGGTAGCCCTCCAGCTCGTTCTTGCTCGCGTCCAGGAAACGCGCCCCGTACTCCGAGGAGCTCGCCCCGGAGAAGACGCCGACCTCGGCCCCGCGCACATCCGCGGGAACGATGCCGGCCCGCTCGAAGACCTCCCAGGAGGTCTCCAGCAGCAGGCGCTGCTGCGGGTCGATCGCCAGTGCCTCACGCGGACTGATGCCGAAGAAGTCCACGTCGAAGTCGGCCACGTCGGTCAGGAACCCGCCCTGACGCACGTACGAGCTGCCGACGGTGTCGGGGTCCGGGTCGTACACGTCCCGCCACCCGCGGTCCTTGGGGAACTCGTCGACCATGTCCACACCGCCGCGGACCATGTCCCACAGTCCCTCGGGCGAGGACACCCCGCCCGGGTAGCGGCACGCCATGGCCACCACGGCGATCGGCTCGACACGGCCGGCCTTCAGGGCGTCGTTCTCCTGCCGGAGGCGGTCGCGCTCCTCCAGCAGCATGCGGAGCGCCCGTTCGACCCGCTCCCCGCCGCCCGCTGTGCGATCCGCGGAGTCGCTCATGTCACTTGTCCCTCTCGTCCAGAGCCAGGTCGATCAGTGCTTCCAGGTTCATGGCCGCCAGTTCGTCCGCGTCGGTGGCCGCCTCCGCCGCCTGCTCGTCGCCGTTCGGCTCGGCCTGGTCGGCCCAGGCCAGGACCAGGTCCAGAACGCCGGCGCTGCGCAGCCTGTCGATCGGGACTCTCAGCAGCGCCTCCCTGATCTCCGCCTCCTCGGCCGAGCTCGCGCTCGGTGCCGCAGGACGCAGCCGGCCGAAGAGGTGCTCGCTCAGCTCGCGCGGGGTCGGGTAGCTGAAGACGAGAGTGGAGGACAGGCGCAGTCCGGTCGAGGACCCCAGGCGGTTGCACAGTTCGACCGAGGTCAGCGAGTCGAATCCGAGGTGGGTGAAGGCCTGGTCGGTGTCGACGGCCGCGCCGGAGGGGTGTCCGAGCACGATGGCGACCTGGTCGCGGACCCAGTCCAGCACGGCTGCCCGCGCCCCGTCCTCGGACAGGGCGACCAGTTGGGCGGGCAGGCCGACGGGGCCGCTCTCCCTGGTCGCGGCAGCCCTGTTCCGAGACGCCCGTCCGGCCCCGACGAGGTCGCGCAGCAACGGCGGCAGTTCGTCACGGCTCTTGTTCCGCAACGCGGCGAGGTCCATCCGGGCCGGGATCAGGACCGGCTTGTCGACGGCGCGGGCCGCGTCGAACAGGGCCAGTGCCTCGGAGGTCGGCATCGCGCCGACGCCCAGCCGCCGGATCCGGGAGAGGTCGGCCTCGTCCAGGTCCCCGGTCATGCCGCTGCTCTCCTGCCACCAGCCCCAGCACAGCGAGCTGCCGACCAGTCCCGCGGCCCTGCGCTGCGCCGCCAGACCGTCCAGGAACCCGTTCGCCGCGGCGTAGTTGGCCTGTCCGCCGGTGCCGAGCGTGCCGGCCAGCGCGGAGAAGAGGATGAACGCCGACAGGGTGTGATCCCTGGTCAGCTCGTGCAGGTTGACCGCACCGCCGACCTTGGCGCTCAGCACCCTGTCGAAGCTCTCCGGGGTCAGTGACTCGATGGTGCCGTCCGCCAGTGCGCCCGCCGCGTGCACGACCGCCGTCAGCGGATACTCACCGGGCATGCCGGCCAGTACGTCCGCCACGGCGGCGCGGTCCGCGATGTCGCACTCCACGACCTTGACGAGCGCGCCCGCCCCCTCCAGGTCCGAGACCAGCTCTCCGGCCCCGTCGGCCGCCATGCCCCGGCGGCTCGCCAGCACCAGGCTCCGCACCCCGTGTTCGGCGACGAGGTGCCGCGCCACCAGCGAACCCACTCCCCCGGTGCCGCCGGTGACCAGCACGGTGCCGCCGCCGAAGCCGCCGCCCAGCTCGAAAACGATCTTCCCGACGTGGCGGCCCTGGCTCATCTCGCGGAAGGCCTTGCGGGCGTCGCGGATGTCCCAGGTGGTGATCGGGTTCAGGCGCACCCGTCCGTCGGCGAACAGCTTCATGACGGCCTGGAACATCTCGTGGATCGCGTCCGGGCCGGCCTCGTAGAGGTCGAAGGCCCGGTAGTCGACTCCCGGGTGGTCGGCCGCCACCCGTTGGGGATCGCGGATGTCCGTCTTGCCCATCTCGACGAAGCCACCGCCCTCGGGGAGCAGCTTCAGCGAGGCGTCGACGAAGCCGTGCGCGAGGGAGTTGAGGACGACGTCCACACCGCGGCCGTCGGAGGAGTCCAGGAACTTGTCCGCGAACTCCAGATCCCGCGACGACGCCAGGTGCCGGTCGTCCAGGCCCAAAGAGCGCAGGACGGGCCACTTGGCGGGGCTGGCGGTTCCGTAGATCTCGGCGCCGACGTGCTTGGCCAGTTGGAGGGCGGCCATCCCGACACCGCCTGCCGCGGCGTGGATGAGGATCCGCTGCCCCTTGGCGAGCTTCCGCACGTGGAAGAGCGCGTGGTAGGCGGTGAGGAAGACGCCCGGCACGGACGCCGCCTCGGCGTAGCTCCATCCGCCGGGGATAGGCATGAGCATGCGGTGGTCCGCGACGGCGACGCGGCCGAAGGCACCGGAGAAGATGCCCATCACCCGGTCACCCGGCGACAGATCGGTGACGTCGTCCGCCACCTCCAGCACCGTGCCGGCGCCCTCGCTGCCGAGCCCGGCGTCGATGGCCGTCTTCTCCACCAGGCCCAGGGCGATCGTGACGTCCCGGAAGTTGAGCCCGGCGGCGTGCACGGAGACGCGGACCTGCCCGCTCGTCAGGGGCTCCTCCACCTCGGGGCAGGGCACCCATGTCAGGTTCTCCAGCGTCCCCTTGCTCGGGATGCCCAGCCGGTGGGCGCCGACCGACGGCGGCTCGATCCGGTTGTTCGCGGGGGCGGTCGGCGTCATGCGGGGGACCAGGTACGTGCCGCCACGCAGCGCCAGTTGGTCCTCGCCGACGGCGAGCACGTCCGGCAGGCGTGCGAGGGACGTCTCCTCGTCGTCGATGTCCACCAGCCGGAACCTGCCGGGGTGCTCGGTCTGGGCGGACCGGATCAGGCTCCACACGGACGCGCCGGGCAGGCTTTCGACGCTCTCCCCACCACCGGTGGCCAGGGCCAGCCGGGTGAGGACCACCAGCGTGGATCCGGCGAGCGACTCCTCGGCGAGGAACCGCTGGATCCAGCCCAGCACCCGGGCGTCCGCGCCGCCGACCATGGCGAGCAGGTCGGTGTCGGCTTCTACGCAGTCGTCCAGGCACAGGACGATGTGCCGGGGTGCCTCCCCCAGCAGGACGTCGTCCATGGACTCGTAGAACGCGACGCCGCCGTCGCCCGCCTCCAACAGCCGGGTGGCCAGACCGTCCTTCGCGCCGAGAACGCCCCACTGCCCGCGGTGGGTCTCCCGCGTGTCCTGCTGGACCGGTCGCCATTCCAGTTCGTACAGCGACCGCTCCTGCCCGCCGCGCGCCGCGCGCAGTTGCTCCGCGCTGGCCGGCCGGAAGGTCAGCGCCCCGACGTGGGCGATCGGGCGGCCGTGTTCGTCGGCGACCGCCACGGACACGGCGTTGTCACCGGCCGGGGAGATCCGCACCCGCACGCTCGCAGGGCACTGCCCGGCCAGGTCCACCCCGGACCACGAGAAGGGCATCCATCCCTGGTCGCCGTCCACCGTGATGACACCGCCGGCCACCACCGCGTGCAGCACGGAGTCGATCAGCGCCGGATGCAGGGCGAACCCGCCACCGGCGGTGCCGTCGGCGATCGTCGGCAACGTGGCCGTCGAGAAGAGGTCCTCGCCGCGCCGCCACACCTCGCGCAGCCCGCGGAAGGCCGGCCCGTAGTCGAACCCGGCGTCCGCGAAGGAGTCGTACAGACCACCGATGTCGAGCGGTACCGCCCCGGCCGGCGGCCAGACGCCGAGCGACGCCGTGTCATCGGCCGACGCGGCCGGCGGTGCGCTCGGTGACAGACCGCCCGTCGCGTGCCGGGTCCAACCGCCGGAGGTGCGGCCGTCTCCGGCGGGGCGCGAGTACACCTCCAGCGAGCGGCATCCCGTCTCGTCCACCGCGCCGGCGACGATCCGCACCTGCACGTCGCCCGCAGCGGGGAGGATCAGCGGAACCTCCAAGGAGAGCTCCTGGATCGCCGCGCACCCGACGAAGTCGCCCACCCACAGCGCCAGGTCCAGGTAGGCCGTCGCCGGTACGACGGCCGAACCGAACACGGCGTGATCGGCCAGCCAGCCGTGGGTCCGCAGCGACCACAGGTCGGTGAAGACCACCTCGTCGGAGCCGGGGTGGTCCACCACGGCGCCCAGCAACGGGTGCTCAGGAGCCGACAGCCCGGCGGAGTCCACGTCCGCCGCACCCATCCCGGCCAGGAAGTCCAGCCAGTACCGCTGCCGCTGGAACGCGTACGTCGGGAGGTCCACCCGCCGCCGCGTGCCGAACAGCGCGTCCCAGTCCACGGCCCCGCCCCGGACGTGCAGCGCGGCCAGCGATTCGACCACGGCCTCCACCGCGCCGCGGTCGCGCCGCGACGACGACAGGACCACCGCGTCGTCCACGCCCTCGGTGGCGAAGGCCTCCTTGGTGATGCTCGCCAGGGTCGATCCCGGCCCCACTTCGAGGAAGACCTGTCCGCCGGCCGCGCGGGCGTGCTCCACCGCGTCGAAGAAGCGGACGGGTTCGCGGACGTGGTTCACCCAGTGCGCGGCGGACGTCAGTTCCTCGACCGTGGCCTCGCGGCCCAGCCGGGTCGAGACGACGGGGATCACCATGCGGCCCGCGGCGAGCTCGTCGATCGACCCCGCGAACTCATCCAGGATCGGGTCCATGAGCGGGGAGTGGAACGCGTGGTCGACTTCGAGGAGCTTCGCCGAGGTGCCGTCGGCGACGAGCCGGTCCCGCAGCGCGAGTACCTCGTCGCGAAGTCCCGAGACCACCACCGATTCCGGGCCGTTGACTGCGGCGACGCCGATGCGGTCGTACTGGCGCAGCGCCGCGCTCACGTGGTCCTCCGAGGCGCGCACCGCCAGCATGGCTCCCTGCTCGGTGACCGTCTGCATGACCCGCCCGCGGGCGGCCACCAGCCGGGTCGCGCCGTCCAGGTCGATGGCGCCGGAGACATGGGCGGCGGCGATCTCGCCGACCGAGTGGCCGATCAGGTACTTCGGCTGCCCGCAGTAGTGCGCCATGAGCCGGTACAGGCCGACCTGAAGGGCGAACAGCGCCGGCTGCGCCATGTCCGTGCGCCGGGCCTGGGCCTCCGCGGGCGCGTCGGTGAGCAGCAGGGGCTTGAGGGCGTAGGGCAGATGGGTGTCGAACCGTTCGCAGACCTCGTCGAGGCTCCGCGCGAAGACGGGGAAGGCGTCGTACAACTGACGTGCCGCGCCGACCCACCGCGATCCCTGCCCGGGGAACATGAAGACCGTCCCGCCGAGGTCGCCCGCGACACCGCGCACCACCGCGGCGGTCTCCGCGCCCTCGCCCAGCGACGCCAGACCGCTCAGCAACTCGCTCCGGTCGCGGCCCAGCACCACCGCGCGGTGCTCGAACCGCGCCCGGCCGGACATCAGCGACCACCCGGTGTCCTTGACGTCCAGGTCCTGGTGGGCGGCGGCGAACTCGCGCAGCTTGTCCGCCTGCGCCCGCAGCGCGCCCTCCGACCGTGCGGAGACCACCCAGGGCACCAACTCGCCCGCCACACCGGGCACCTGGTCGGCGGCCTCGGGAGCCGCCTCCTCCTCGGGCGCCTCCTGGAGGATCAGGTGCGCGTTGGTGCCGCTGGCGCCGAAGGCGGACACGCCCGCCCGCCGGGGCCGGCCCGGGACGCTCGGCCACCCTCTGGCCTCGGTCAGCAGTTCCACCGCCCCGGCCGACCAGTCCACATGCGTCGTGGGGCGGTCCACGTGCAAGGTCCTGGGCATCACTCCGTGCCGCATCGCCATGATCATCTTGATCACCCCGCCGACGCCCGCGGCGGCCTGCGTGTGACCGATGTTCGACTTCAGCGACCCCAGCCACAGCGGGCTGCCCGGGTCGCGGTCCTGCCCGTAGGTGGCCAGCACCGCCTGCGCCTCGATGGGGTCGCCCAGCGTCGTGCCGGTCCCGTGGGCCTCCATCACGTCCACGTCGCTCGCCTGCACCCGGGCGTCGGCCAACGCCGCCCGGATCACCCGCTGCTGCGCCGGACCGTTCGGCGCGGTCAGTCCGTTGGACGCGCCGTCCTGGTTGATCGCCGAGCCCCGGATGACCGCCCAGACCCGGCGCCCGTTGCGCCGCGCGTCCGACAGCCGCTCCAGCACCAGGACCCCGACGCCCTCGGAGAAGCCGGCGCCGTCCGCCGCGTCGGCGAACGACTTGCACCGGCCGTCCACCGCCAGGCCCCGCTGCCGCGACATCTCCCGCAGCACCTGGGTCGTCCCCATGACGGTGACGCCCCCGGCCAGGGCCAGCGTGCACTCGCCCTGCCGCAGCGAGTGCACCGCCTGGTGGAGCGCCACCAGGGACGACGAGCACGCGGTGTCGGTGGAGACCGCCGGGCCCTCCAGGCCCAGCGCGTACGCCACCCGTCCGGACGTCATGCTCAGCAGGGCACCGGTCTGCCCGTAGCCCGAGATGGCCTCGGGGGTGAAGAAGTGGTTGCCGTACCCGAAGTACGTCACACCGGCGAAGACACCGGTGGCGCTGCCGCGCAGGGTCTGCGGGTCGATGCCGGCCCGCTCCAGGGACTCCCAGGAGGTCTCCAGCAGCAACCGCTGCTGCGGGTCGGCGGCCAGCGCCTCGCGCGGGTTGATCCCGAAGAACTCCGCGTCGAAGTCACCCGCGTCGTACAGGAACCCACCGGAGCGCGTGTAGCAGGTGTTCGGCCGGTCCGGATCCGGGTCGTAGAGCGCCTCCAGGTCCCAGTGGCGGTCGTCGGGGAAGTCCGACACCGCGTCCCGGCCGGTCTCCACCAGGTCCCACAGCGCCTCAGGGGACATCACCCCGCCCGGGAAACGGCAGGCGACGCCGACGACCGCGATGGGCTCGGCAGCGGCCTCCGTCAGCTCCTTGAGGCGCCGACGTGTCTCGATCAGCTCGATCGATGTCCGCTTGAGGTAGTCGAGAACATCGGCGTTGTTGTCGTTTGTCATCGCTCTCCCCTAGCCGAGCTCTTCGTCCAGCAGCGAGAGAAGCTCTCCAGCTGATGCCGAACTGATCCGGTCGACGATGCCGACCGGTGATCCCTCGCCCACCATCGAGCGGACCCGGCCCTGAAGTTCGCCGAGCAGTGTGGAGATGGTGGTCTTGTCCCCGTCCCCGAGTTCGAGGAACGCGTCCTCCAGCCGAGCGCCCAGTCCCTCGATCTCCTTGGCCAGCCGATCGGCCGGGGACTCGGATTCGGCACCGGAGTCCGGGTTGATGTGGGTGTTCAGGAACTCCGCGAGGGCGCTCGGGTTCGGGTAGTCGAACGTGAGCGTGGCGGGCAGCTTCAAGCCGGTCACCGCCGCCAGCTTGTTGCGCAGTTCCAGTGCCGTGAGCGAGTCGATCCCGAGGTCCTTGAACGCCACGGCGGGAGTGACCCGCCCGGTGCCGGCGTGGCCGAGGACGATCGCGGTCTGCGTCCGGACGGCGTCGAGCAGCACCGCCTCGGCGTCGGCCTGCGACAGTTCCCTGACCCGCTGCGCGATGCCGACGTCGGTGGCCTCCCGGTTGCCCGAGCCGCCGGACCCGGTGGGCGTACCGGTCAGTCCGCGCAGGAGCGGTGAACCCGCCTGCCCGGCCTGCCGTTCGCCCAGCGCCGCGAGGTTCAAGCGGGCCGGCACCAGCACCGGCTCGCCCCGTGAGATCGCCGCGTCGAAGAGCGCGAGCCCCTCGTGCGAGGCCATCGGCTGCACGCCCTGCCGTTGCAGGCGTACGACGTCCACCTCATCGAGGTCGGCGCTCATCTCGCTGCGTTCCGCCCAGAAGCCCCAGCACAGCGAGCTGGCGGCCAGCCCCTCGGCACGGCGGGCCTCCGCCAGTCCGTTGAGGAACGCGTTGGCCGCCGCGTAGTTGGCCTGCCCCGCCGTCCCCAGCACGCTCGCGATCGAGGAGTACAGCACGAACGCGGACAGGTCGAGGTGCCTGGTCAGCTCGTGCAGGTGCCAGGCGCCGTGCGCCTTCGGCGCCAGCACCGCGTCGACGCGGTCCTCGGTCAGCGCCTCGACGACCCCGTCGTCCAGCACGCCCGCGCAGTGGATCACCGCCGTCAGCAGGTGCTCGTCTGGCACCGCGGCGATCAGCTCGGCGACGGACTCACGGCTGGTGACATCGCAGGCCACGATCTCGACCTGCGCACCCGCCGCGGTCAGCTCCTCCCACAGCCCTGCCGCCGCCGGGGCCGCCGGCCCCCGCCTGCTGGTCAGCACCAGCCGGCGTACCCCGTGCCGTTCCACCAGGTGCCGGGCGAGCATCGCCCCCAGGCCGCTCACGCCGCCGGTGATCAGCACCGTCCCGGAGCCGAGACCGGAGGTGTCCCGCACCTCGTCGAGGGACCCGTGACCGGCGGACGCGCCCGGGGCGTGGGCCAGTTGCGGGGTGGTCAGGACGCCGGCCCGGATCTTCAGCTGGGGTTCGCCGCCGGCGGCCGCCGCCGGGACGCGGGCCCACGAAGCGGGTTGGTCGTCGGTGTCCACGAGCGTGAACCGGCCCGGGTTCTCGGTCTGCGCGGTGCGCAGGAATCCCCAGACCGCCGCAGCCGCGGGGTCGGTGCGGGAAACCTGGTCATCGTGGATCGCCTCCCGCGTCACGATGACCAGGCGTGCGTCGGAGAACCGGTCGTCGGAGAGCCAGCCTTGGGTCCACCGCAGTACCCGGTGGAGGTTGCGCTCGACGGCGGCTGGGGTGTCGCCCGCCGCCGGGTCCGTCCGGTCGATGCCGGCGATGACGACCGGGGGGATCGCCAGTCCTGAGGCGGCGAGTTCGTCGAGGTCGGCGAAGACCGTCGTGCCCTGTCCCAGGGACGCGGTGACCGCGTCGGACGCTTCCCCGAGCACCACGTACCCGCCCGCGGCTTCCCGGGGCGGGACCGGCAGGGGGACCCAGTCCACCCGGAACAGCGAGTCCTGGTGGTCGAAGCTCAACTCGCTCAGCTTCTCGACGTCCACGGGCCGCAGGGTCAGCGACTGGATGCCGCCGACGGGTGCGCCGTCGCGGTCCGCGATGGCCACGGACAGCGTGTCGTCCCCCGCGGGGGCAAGCCGTACGCGCAGCACGGCCGGCTGAGCGGCGTCCACACGGATCCCCGTGCAGCGGAACGGCAGCCAGCCCTCGGGCCGGGAGTCGTCGACGATTCCCCCGAGGCCGATCGGGAGCAACGCGGCGTGCAGCAGCGCCGGGTGGATCCGGTACCCGCCCTGGTCCGCGCCGTCGGGCGCGGGCAGTTCCACCTCCGCGAACACCGCGTCGTCGCGCCGCCACACCTGCTTCAGACCCCGGAACGAGGGCCCGTGGCTGAATCCGAGGGCGGACAACCTGGCGTACTCGTCCTCGATGGACACATCGACCGCACCCGCGGGAGGCCAGGCGACGAGGTCCTGCAACGGCTCGGTTCCGCCGGTGCCTGACCCGGCGACGCCGACGGCGTTCCGCGTCCATTCGGTTTCGGCCTCACCGCGTGAGTGCACGCTGATCAGCCGCTTGCCGTCGATCACCACGCGGAGCTCGCGGTCGCCCGTTCGGGACAGCACCAGCGGTGTCTCCAGCGTGAGTTCGTCGACGACGTCGCATCCCGCCTTGCGCGCCGCCCACAGCGCCAGCTCCATCAGCGCGGTCGCCGGCAGCAGGACGGCGCCGTGCACCGTGTGGTCGGCGAGCCATGGGTGGCGCTCCAGGGACAGCCGCCCGCTGCCCACCACGCCACCGCGCTCGCCGTCGTCGGGCAGATCGATCACGGCGTCGAGCAGCGGGTGGTCCGACGTGCTCTCGGTGGTGGTCTCGTTCGGTGTGTTCAGCCAGTAGCGCTGTCGCTGGAAGGCGTAGGTGGGCAACTCGACCCACCGGCCGTCTTCGCCCGGGAACGCCGCCTCCCACGAGACCTCGACGCCCGCCACGAAGGCTTCGGCCACCGAGTGGTAGAACCGCGCGAGCCCACCCTCGCCGCGGCGCAGCGAGCCGACCGTCGCCCCGGCGGCGCCGGGGATGGTCTCCAGCATCTGCTGGATGTTCACCGTGAGCAGGGGGTGCGGGCTGACCTCGATGACCGTGCCCTGCTCCCGTTCGAGCAGGCCCCGCATGGTGGACTCGAACCGGACGGGTTGCCGCAGGTTGCGGAACCAGTAGGCCGCGTCCAGCTCCGCGGTGTCGGTCAGCCCACCGTTCACCGTCGAGTAGAAGGCCACCGGTGTGGGCATGGGGGTGACCTGGCTCAGCTCGGTCAGCAGTTCGTCCTCGAACCGGTCCACCAGCGGCGAGTGCCCGGGGACGCTCGCCGGGATCCACCGGGCCCGGACGCCCTCGGCTTCGCAGGCGGCGACCAGTTCCCTGACCGCCGTGCCCTCGCCCGAGACGGTCGTGGAGTTCGGTCCGTTGACCGCGGCGATCGCGATCCGGGACCCCCACCGCTCCAGCAGTTCCCGCACCCGCTGCTCGGGCAGCAGGATGCCGGCCATGCCGCCGTGCTCGTAGAGCCTGGCCAGCATCCGGGAGCGCAGGGCCACGATCTTGGCCGCGTCCGGCAGGGTCAGGGCGCCCACGGTGCAGGCCGCGGCGATCTCACCCTGGGAGTGCCCGATCACCGCGTCCGGGGTCACTCCCATCGCACGCCACATCCGCGCCAGCGACACCATCACCGCGAAGAGCACCGGCTGGACGACGTCCACCCGTTCCAGGTCCGCCGACTCCGGCCCGCCGCACACCGTGTCGATCAACGACCAGGACACCCACGGCTCAAGAGCCTGCGCGCAGGCGCGCAACTGCTCGGCGAACACCGGGCTCGACTCCCACAACTCCCGCCCCATCCCCACCCACTGCGCCCCCTGGCCGGGGAAGACGAACACCGTCCTGCCGCCCGGCTTCGCGAGTCCTGAGACCACGCCGGCCGGACCGCTCTCGTCGCCCGCGGCGACGGCGGCCAGGCCGGCGATCAGCTCGTCGCGGTCCGCGCCGATCACCACCTGGCGGTGCTCGAACAGCGATCGGGTCGTCACCAGCGAACGCCCCACCCCGGCGACCGGCAGGTCCGCGTCGGCGGCCACGCCGTCCCGCAGTCGCAGCGTCTGCTCCCGCAACGCCTCCGCCGACCGCGCCGACAGCACCCACGGCACCGCCCCGGGAGCGCCGGTGGACACCCGGTCGGTGGCGGAGTCCACGGCCGCACGAGCCGGGGCGCCCTCCTCGGCGGGTGCCTGCCCGATGTCCTCGGGGTCCTGCTCGACGGCTTCTGGCGCCTGCTCCAGGATGACGTGCGCGTTCGTGCCGCTGACCCCGAAGGAGGACACCCCCGCGCGCCGGGGCCGTCCCGGTGCGCTGGGCCACTCCTTCGCGTCGACCAGCAGTTCCACCGCCCCCGCCGACCAGTCCACGTGCGGGGTCGGGCGGTCCACGTGCAACGTCCTGGGCAGCACGCCGTGCCGCATGGCCATGATCATCTTGATCATGCCGCCGACGCCGGCGGCCGCCTGCGTGTGGCCGATGTTCGACTTCAGCGACCCCAGCCACAGCGGGCTGTCGGGGTCGCGGTCCTGCCCGTAGGTGGCCAGCAACGCCTCCGCCTCGATGGGGTCACCCAGCTTCGTGCCGGTCCCGTGCGCCTCCACCGCGTCCACCTCGCCGGGCGCCAGCCCGGCGTCGGCCAGGGCGGCCCGGATGACCCGCCGCTGGGCCAGTTCGTTCGGCGCGGTCAGCCCGTTGGACGCGCCGTCCTGGTTGATCGCCGAACCCCGGATCACCGCCCAGATCCGGCGCCCATGGCGCCGTGCGTCGGACAGCCGCTCCAGCACCAGCACGCCCGCGCCCTCGCCCCAGCCGGTTCCGTCGGCCGCCTCGGCGAACGACTTGCACCGCCCGTCGTCCGACAGACCCCGCTGCCGGGCCATTTCCACGAACAGCCCCGGGGTCGGCAGCACGGAGACCCCGCCGGCCAGCGCCAACCCGCACTCCCCGGAACGCAGGGACCGCACGGCCTGGTGGACGGCGACCAGCGACGCCGAGCACGCGGTGTCCAGCGACACCGCGGGACCTTCCAGACCCAGCACGTACGCCACCCGGCCCGAGGCCACGCTGGTGTACGTCCCCGCGATCGAGAAGCCCTCCACCTCGCCGGCCGCACCGCCGCCCATCCGCGGGCCGTAGTCGACCCCGTAGATCCCGGTGAACACCCCGGTCGAGGAACCCCGCAGCCCGGCCGGGTCGATGCCCGCCCGCTCCAGCGCCTCCCACGACGTCTCCAGCATCAACCGCTGCTGCGGATCCATCGCCAGCGCCTCGCGCGGGCTGATCCCGAAGAACGCCGCGTCGAAGTCCGCGAGGTCGGCAAGGAACCCGCCCGAGCGGGTGTACGTCTTCCCCGGCGCCTCGGGGTCCGGGTCGTACAGCGCCTCCAGGTCCCACCCGCGGTCCTGCGGGAAGTCGCCCATCGTGTCCACACCCTCGGACACGACCCCCCACAGGCCTTCGGGGGACGTCACCCCACCCGGGAAGCGGCACCCCACACCCACGACCGCGATGGGCTCGCGAACGGACTCCTCCAGCTCACGCACCCGCTCACGCAGGGTCTGCGCATCGCCGACGGCGCGTCGCAAGTAGGACCGAAGCTTGTCGACGTCCTCCACCAGGGCCTCCCGGAACGGTTGCTTGGACGAACAGGTGCTGTCAGAGGTATCCGCGGTCGATCAGTTCGTACAATTCGTCATCACTGCGACTTTCCGAACTCGTCTCCCCCACCGTGTCCGGCGCCTCGGGCACCTCCGGCACGAGGAGGGAGAAGATGTGGCGGCCGAGCGTTCGCGGGGTGGGATAGGAGAACGCGACGGTGGCCGGGAGCCGTACACCGCAGGCCGCGGTGATCCGGTTGCGCAGCCGCACCGCCATCGAGGAGTCGAATCCCAGGTCCTTGAAGGTGTCGGTCGCTCTCGCCACGAGATCGGCGCCCTTGAGGTCCGCGGCGCCCAGCACCGCCGCCGTCTCCGCGCACACGAGATCGAGGGCCGACGACTCCGAATCCAGGTCCGCCGCCCCGGCGCCCGCGGCAGCGGGTGGGTGAACGCTTGGGCGGACCGCCGGCGCGGCGGATTCCGCGGGCGTGACGTCGGCGTCGTCGGGCGCTGCCAGCCAGTACGGCTGCCGTTGGAAGGGGTAGGTCGGCAGGCCGATCCGGCGCGGCCGGTCCGCGGCGAACGCCGCCTGCCAGTCCACCGGCACGCCCCGCACGTGCAGTTCGGCCAGCGAGGTCAGGATCCTGCCCGCGCTTCCGTCGTCCTTGTGCAGGGTGCCCACCACCACCGGCACGGTGTCCAGCGCGTCGGCGGTCTCCTCCATCGCCACCGCGAGCACCGGATGCGGGCTGACCTCCACGAACACCCCGTCGCCCGAACGCATCAGGTCCTGGATGACCTCGCCGAACCGCACCGTCGAGCGCAGGTTGTCGTACCAGTACGAGCTGTCGAGCAGGCGCGTGTCGAGCACTCCGCCGGTGACCGTGGAGTGGAACGCCACCGCCGTCTCCCTGGGGGAGACGCCCGCGGTGGCCTCAAGCACCCGGTCACGGATGCGTTCGACCTGGTGGGAGTGGGACGCGTACTCGATCCTGACCCGGCCCACCCGGACACCGTGCTCGACCGCCATGGCGGCGAACTCCTCCAGTGCCCCCAGGTCTCCGGAGATCACCACCGAGCCCGGCCCGTTGACCGCGCCCACGGAGAGCCGCCCTGACCAGCGCTCCAACCGCTCCTCGACCCATGCCAGGGGCGCGGACACCGCGTTCAGCCCGCCCAGGCCGGCCAGTTCGGTCAACGCCGTGCTGCGCAGGGCGACCATCCGCGCCGCGTCCTCCAGGGAGAGCGCGCCCGACACGCACGCCGCGGCGATCTCGCCCTGCGAGTGCCCCACCACCGCGTCGGGGACCACCCCCAGCGACCGCCACACCCGCGCCAGGGACACCATCATCGCGAACAGCGCCGGCTGGACCACGTCGTCGCCGCGCTCCAGCGAGGGCGCCGAGTCCGCACCGGTCACCAGGTCCACCAGTGACCAGTCCACCCACGGCTCCAGAGCCCGCGCGCACTCGTCGATCCCGCGCGCGAAGACCTCCGACTCCGCGTACAGCTTCTTCCCCATGCCCATCCACTGCGACCCCTGGCCGGGGAAGACGAAGACGACAGGACCCGCAGGCCCCTCGGCCTCGCCGCGTACCACCCGTGCCCCATCACTGCCCGCCGCCACCACGTCGAGACCGGCCAGCGCCTCTGGTCGGCCACCGCTCAGCACCACCGCCCGGTGCCGGAACGACGACCGGGTCGACACCAGCGAGTGCCCCACGTCCGCCGCCGACAGCGACGGGTCCGCGGCCACCAGATCCCGCAACCGCGCCGCCTGCTCCCACAGCGCCGGCTCGGTCCGGGCCGACAGCACCCACGGCACCACTCCGGCGACGCCCATGTCCCCACCCGTGGCCGGGGGTTCGGTCCGCTCCCGCGGTGCCTGCTCAAGGATCACGTGCGCGTTCGTGCCGCCCATGCCGAACGACGACACCCCCGCCCGCCGCGGCCGGCCGGGTGCGTCCGGCCAGGGCCGGGCGGCCTGAAGGACTTCGAAGTCCTCCTGGAAGTCCGGGATGGCGGGGTTCGCGGACCGGAAGTTCAGGCTCGGCACCAGATGGGCGCGGTCCACGCACAGCGCCGCCTTCACGAAGCCGACGATCCCCGCGGCCGGCTCCAGGTGCCCGACGTTCGTCTTCACCGAGCCGATCACCAGGGGACGGCTGCGGCCGGTCTCCCGGAACACCTCGCGCAGGCCGGATATCTCGGCCGGGTCGCCGAGTCGGGTACCCGTGCCGTGGGCCTCGACGTAGTCGACCTCGTCGAAAGGCACACCCGCGCGGCCGAGAGCGGACAGCACGGTCACCGCCTGCGCGCCGGGGCTGGGATCCGGCATCCGGGTGGACGCGCCCCCGCTGCCGACACTCCAGCCGCGGACGACCGCGTAGATGTGGTCGCCGTCGGCGACGGCGAGGTCGAGCCGCTTGAGCAGGACGAACGCCCCGCCCTCTCCCCTGGTGAAACCGCTGGCCCGTTCGTCGAAGGTGAAGCAGCGGCCGTCCGGCGACAGGGCGCCCAGATTCGCCATGGCGAGGCCGGCTTCCGGATCGGCGACCAGGTTCACGCCGCCGGCGATCGCCATGTCGACCGCACCGGCGCGGATCCGTTCGCACGCCAACGCCAGCGACACGAGTGAGGAGGACTGGCCGGAGTCCGCGCAGAAGCTCATGCCGCGGACGTCGAAGAGGCTGGAGATCCGGTTCGCGATCAACGAACCGCTCGAACCGAGCGCGGCGTAGTGGTCGTCCTGGTCACTGCCGGACTGCTTGCGCAGCGACTCGTAACCGGAGGGCGCGGTGCCGACCACGACATCGATCTCGCGGCCTGCGAGCGCGGTCGCCGCGAGACGGGCGTCCTCGACGGCCTCCCAGGCGAGCTCCAGCCCCAGCCGCTGCACCGGGTCCATGGCGGCCGCCTCCGCCGCGGGGATACCGAAGAACTCCGCGTCGAACCCGTCGATGGAGTCGAAGAACGAACCCGAGTTCACGGTGGCGGCGTCCGGATGTGACGGGTACTTCGCAACGGCCCCCCGTTGCTCGGGAAACGTTCCGACGGTCGCCTTCCCATCGAGCAGCAGGCGCCAGAAATCCCCCAGATCGTGCACGCCGGGAAAGCGGCACGACATCCCGATGACGGCAATATCGGTGGCAGCGCCACTCATGCGAAACCCCTTCCGGTTCCCTCTGCACACGGCTGTTACGGGCGGCACCGCATTCGCCGCCGACGGGTCAACAGCTCCAGCAGCTCGCGACGCGTGCATGAAGTCGTGGTGCCCGCCGTCGACAACCTGGATATCGACCGGATCCGAGCACTGACGCCACCCGGTACTCAGCCGCGGCGGACCCGGGGCCATCGCGACGCCAAGGTAAGTGGCCGGGGAAACGCAACGCAAGGGATGGCAGTGCGGACGGCGGGCGCGCATCGGCTGTCCTGCCGACGGGACAGTGCTGGGGATCGTCTTTCCTTGAATGGCTTGATTTCCCCGTCATGACGAGGTGTTTTTCCACGAGCGGCCGGAGGCATGATGTGTGGAGCGTGCAGTGACCCGACGCGGGAGCGTCGTGGCTTTTGGCCATTGGTGAGTAGTGCGCAGCCCGCGATGGCTGGTATATAGCTGTGACTACGGCAGACCTCGGCTTTGGGCTACTCAGGCAATGGAATTCCCTGGCCACAAATCGAAAGGTGACCCGTGTCCACCTCAACTCCCCTCCTCTGCCTGCCCTTCGCCGGTGCCGGCGCTGGGTTTTTCCACCCGTGGCGGGACATTGACCTTCCGGGTGTTCGGGTGCTGCCGGTGCAACTCCCAGGGCGTGAGCGCCGTATCGCGGAGCCCATCCCCCGTCATGTGCAGGAGGCGGCGGACGGGTTGCTGCCCGAGGTGCTCGCGGCCGTCGCCGGTGCGAAGGAGGTCGCTCTCTTCGGTCACAGCCTCGGCGCGGTGCTGGCGTACGAGCTGACCCGTCGCATCCACGCGGACGGCCGCGTACGGGTGGCGCGACTCTTCGTCAGTGGCAGCCCCGGACCGTGGAGCCCGCGTGAGCAGCGCGCCACGGGGCTCGACGACGAGGCGTTCCTGGACCGGGTCGAGCAGTTCGCGGGCTACCGGCACGACGCCTTCGACGACCCCGAGATGCGGGACCTGCTGCTGCCGACGCTGCGCGCCGACGTGGAGATGCACGAGGACTACCGACCGGCGGAGCACGAGCCGGTCGCGGTGCCCATCACCTCGATCCGCGGGCGGGACGACACTCTGGTGTCGGCTGCGGAGGCCGCCCAGTGGGACAAGGCCACCGGTCTCGGGTTCACCTCGGTCGAACTACCGGGCGGACACATGTATCTCGCCGACGACCCCCGCCCCCTGCTGGACATGGTCGCGCAGACGTTGGAAGGCATGACCACATGACCGTGACCGGCGGTCCGAGTGGCCGGCTGACCGGCAAGACGGTCCTGGTCACCGGGTCCGCCCGGGGAATCGGCAGGGCCTGCGCGCTCCGCTTCGCCGAAGAGGGCGCGGACCTGGTCCTGTTCGATCTCGCGACGGGGATCGAGGACGTGCCCTACCCGCTCGGCACGGTCGAACAGCTGGAGCAGACCGCCGAGTCGTGCCGCAAGTACGGCGGCGCCGTGCTGCCCCTCACCGGCGACCTGCGCGCCGCCGAGGATGTCACGCGGGCCGTCGAGCAGGCCACCGACCGCTTCGGTCACCTCGACGTGCTGGTCAACAACGCGGGGATCGTGTCCCCTTCGGGCAAGGACCTGCACCTCGTCGACGAGCGCGAGTGGGCCGTGATGCTCGACATCAACCTCTCCGGCGCCTGGCGGATGACCAAGGCGGTGGTACCGGGCATGCTGAAGCGGCGCTCGGGCTCCGTCGTCAACATCGCGTCCACCGCCGGCCTGGTCGGCTACCGGCGCTTCGCCGGCTATGTGGCGTCCAAGCACGGCCTGATCGGCCTCACCCGGGCCGCCGCGCTCGACTACGCCCCCCTCGGGGTCCGGGTCAACGCGGTCTGTCCCGGTTCGGTTCGCGACGATCCGCTGGTCGACGGGCGGATGCTCTCGGAGATCGCCCGCTCGCTCGAAGTACCCCTCCATGAGCACGAAGAGACCTTCATGCAGGGGCAGCCGAACAACAGGCTCGTCGAGCCGGACGACGTCGCCGCGGCAGCACTCTGGCTGGCCGGCGACGACTCCCGGCGGGTCACCGGGTCGGTCGTCACCGTGGACGGTGGCTTCAGCGTCCGCTAAGAGGATCAACATTCGAGGAGCCCCACGTTGTCCAGCAACACCGCTGCGGATGCCGGCCGGGCCTGTCACGGTGTTGCCGTGCGCCTGGGGAGCCGGGTTCGTCCCGAAGACCTGCACGCGCGTCTCGCCCAGGCGGCGGACCGCCAACCCGCCCTCAAGGGGCTGCGGTTGTGGTCCGAGGCCACCGGGCTGTCCAGCGAGGACCCGCGAGCTTCGCGCCGCAGGAAGGCGGAGTTGTCGCGGTCGCCGGCCCCCGGTGGACTCGGCGTGCGCGCCGTGCTGCTGACGTACCAGGACGGTCCCGCCGACCTCGTCCTGGTCGCCCACCGCGACGTGTTGAGCCGTGACGGCCTCTCCCGGTTGGCGTCCGCGCTGATGGTGGCGGGAGCGGAGCCGCCCGTTCTCGGGCGGCCGTCCGAGAACGCTCCGCGACGGCAGGCGCCCGCCTGGGGTCTGGGAGATCCGGCGGGCGCCGCGGGCCATGCCGCCCTCCCCCTGGACCTGAAGATCGAAGCGTCGGACGACGATCTCCTCGCGGCTGTCCCGCTCGTGCTCGCGCGCTACGCACCGGATGAGCGACCGGCCGCGGGTGTGCTGGGGGGCGCGCAGGACGACGCAGCCCATGGCCTCTCGAACGGCGAACCGGTCACCGTGGGCACCGTGTTGAGTCGCGGCCGCCCGGGAGAGTGGTACGACCCGTGCGTGGCGCCGCCGTTCCCGCTGACCCTGTGGTGGGAGCGGGAAGCGGACGGCACGGTGCGGGGCGAGTGCCGCTTCGACGAGGACGCAGTGGCCGCCGAGATCGCGATCCGCTTCGCCCGGCAGGTCGCCCGCACCGCCGAGCGCCTCGCGGCCCGCCCCGCCGACGGGGAGCGCGAGGCCGGCGACGCCCTCATGTCCGTCGAGGAGACCGCCGAGGTGCTGGCCGTCGGAGCGGGACCGGCCCCGGCCGAGTACCTGCCGACCACCCTGCACGCGGCGATCGAGGCGGTGGCCGCCGCACAGCCACGGGCCGTCGCGTACACCGGTCCTGACGGCACGCTCGACTACGCGGAACTCGACCGGCTGGCCGAGCGCCGCTCCTCGGCGCTGCGTCATCTGGGGGTCGGCCCCGGCACCCTGGTCGGGGTGTGCCTGGAGCGGAACGCGGATCTGGTCGTCCTGCTGCTGGCCATCCTCAAGTCCGGTGCCGCCTACGTTCCGATGGACGTACGGCATCCTCGCGAACGGCTCCGCAACATCGTGGAGGACGCCGCCGCGCCGGTCGTCGTGGCCGACGCGGAGGACTTTCCCGCGCCGGCCGGCAGCCGGGTGATCAGCCCCGCGGAGCTGGACCGCCTCGGTGGTGACGATGCCGTCGGCTCGCCCGCGACGCCCGATGACCCGGCGTACGTCATCTTCACCTCGGGATCGACGGGTCGGCCGAAGGGGGTCGTGGTACCGCACCGCAACGTCATCGCCCTGCTGGCCGCCACCAGGCACGACATGCGCTTGGGGCCGGACGACGTGTGGACGTGGTTCCACTCCAGCGCCTTCGACTTCTCGATCTGGGAGATCTGGGGCT
The DNA here is from genome assembly GCA_963737305.1 of uncultured Actinomycetota bacterium. Lineage (GTDB taxonomy): Bacteria > Actinomycetota > Actinomycetes > Streptomycetales > Streptomycetaceae > Streptantibioticus_C. The sequence goes on from CAVTRX010000001.1 coordinate 1,540,189, forward strand.
GTCTGCTGACCGGCGGGCGGCTGGTCGCCGTCCCCTACTGGGTCTCGCGGGCTCCCGAGGAGTTCCGTGAACTCCTCGTCGCGGAGGGCGTCACCGTCCTGAGCCAGACGCCGTCCGCCCTCGTCCAGTTGATCCAGGCCGACGCCGATGCCGCCGGGAGCCTGGCCACCCGGTTGGTGATCCTGGGTGGGGAGCCGCTGGACGTGCGGATCCTGAAGGGCTGGTTCGATCGCCGTCCGCCGGCCCTGTGCCGGGTGGTGAACATGTTCGGCATCACCGAGACGACGGTTCACGTGACGGCTCAGACCGTGACCGCCCGGGAGATGGTGCGGCAGTCGCGGTCGGTCGGCACCGCCCTGCCCGGCTGGTCGGTGTCCGTACGCGACGAGGAGGGACGGCCGCTGCCGTTCGGGGCGGTCGGGGAGATCTTCGTCGGAGGGGCGGGGGTGGCGCTGCGCTACCTGGGCCGGCCCGACCTGACGGCCGAACGGTTCGTCGCCGACCCGTGCGGCCCGGGGCGCCTCTACCGCAGCGGCGACCGCGGCCGGCTGCACCCGGACGGCCGGCTCGACCACCTCGGCCGCATCGACAACCAGGTGCAACTGCGGGGATTCCGCATCGAGCTGGACGAGATCCGGGCCGTGCTGCTTCAGGACCCGGCCGTGCGAGCGGCTGCGGTCGTCATGGCGAACGGCCCGGGCGACGACCCGGCGAACGCCCGGCTGGACGCCTATGTCGTGCTCGAATCGCCCACGTCGGCAGCCGAGTTGAGGAGCCGGCTCGGTCAGACCCTCCCCGAGTACATGGTGCCGAGCACCGTGACGTTCCTGGAGGAGTTGCCGCTCACCCTCAACGGCAAGGTGGACACCGCCAAGCTCCCCGAGCCGTCGCTCAGGCCCTCCGGCGGCGGCACGGACGCCGAACCGGAGACCGTGCGGCCGGCCGACCAAGAGGAGAGCGACCTGGTCACGGTGATGCGGAACATCTGGCGGCAGGTCTTCGGCACCGATGTCTCCGCGGACGACGACTTCTTCGAACTCGGCGGCAACTCGCTGCTGGCCGTGCGGATCTCCGCCGCGATGCGGGAGGCCGGGCTGCCGCGTGTCTCCCTGCGCGAGTTCTACGTCACCCCCACCGTCCGCGGGCTGGAAGGGACGATCACCGCGAGGGAGCCGTCAAGCGGCGGAGCGCAGGCCTGACCCGTCGTCCGCCACCCACCCGCGCGGACCGGTACAGGGGCCATTCCGCGGTGGGGCGGGCCGACCATGGAGCGCCGGCCGGGGACCTTCGCCGAGAGGGTGCGGGGTCAGGGCGGCCCTGGGCCTGACCGCTGTCCTGCTGGCGGGACAGCATTTCAACTGCGGCAGGAATAGGGACGATCCACAGCGATACCGAAACAGCCGCATCCTATTGACAAGAAAATTTCATCCATGCAGCCTTATGGCGCAGGTATTTCGAAATAACGGGGATGTTCAGCCTGCCATCGACGGGTTCGGAGCCTCGTGTAGCCATGAACTGTCAGGAGGGTTTTTCATGCAGTCCTCGGAATCGGCAGCGGAAATCGAGGGGACGGTAGTCGATTGGCTCAGAAAGGAACTCGACGATCCGGATATCACGGCCGCGGACAATTTTCTTGACCTCGGTGGGCACTCCCTCATCTTCGCGAACCTCAACGCTTTCCTGGTCGAATCCTACGGAGTCGCACTCGACCTGACAGTCACCTACAACGACACCCTCGCCGCGGCCGTGGCCGCCGCCGCGCTGCCGGCCGCCGCGCCGACCGCGTGAACGAGCCCGCCTCGACCAGAAGACACAGGAGCCAACGATGACCGTCCCCACCAGCGCCGCCACATTCGGCCTGAGCCCCGAGGAACTGGCGTCCTTCCGCGTCAACGGCTACATCGGCCCGGTGACCATCTACTCCCCCGAGGAGATGGACCAGCTGTGGCGCCAGATCCATCGCGAGACCCTGGACCGCAGCCACGCGGCCTACCCCGACACCGGTGTGGGCGGCAGTGCCCCCAACATCCACAACTACGACCGCCACCTGGACATCGACCTGCTCGCCGAGCACATCGCCAACCGGCGGATCATCGATCGCGTCGCCTCCATCCTGGGAGACGACGTACTGTGCTGGCGCAGTGAGTTCTTCCCCAAGTACCCGGGCGACGAGGGCACCGACTGGCACCAGTCCGACACGTTCGCCAACGCCAGCGGAAGACCGCAACTTCTGTGGCCGGGGGAATCGGAGACCGAATTCGGCATGGGCACCCTGACCGTTTGGACTGCCTTCACCGACTCCACGCTGGAGAACGGCGCGCTCCAGATCATTCCCGGCACGCAGCACGAGATGAACTACGACGAGTCCAGCGGAATGAAGTTCGACGACACCCGCATCAACAACACGGTGAAGGAGGGGACACCGCGCGGCTTCTTCGGGTACGACTACCGCGACCTCCAGAAGGACCCGAACTGGAAGCCCGACGAGGACAGCGCGGTGGCCCTCACGATGAAGAAGGGCCAGTGCGTCATCTTCTGGTCGACCCTGATGCACGCGTCGCTGCCGAACACCGGCACGGGGAAGAACTACCGGATGGGCTTCGCGTCGCGCTACGTCCCGGCCAGCGTGCGCATCTACCCCGACACCGAGCGCATCGAGGAGTACGGCGGCGCCATTCCGCTCGACAAGTGGGCCGCAGTGCTGGTGAACGGCGAGGACCGCTACGGCCACAACAAGATCACCTCGACCACGCTGCGCGGAACCCCTTTCGGGTCTGCGGACGCGTCCTGACCGAGTCGGCCCGGCAACCGTGAAGCGGCCGGACTCCGGTCCCACGATCGCCCTCATCCCGCCCTCGTGTTGCGGGTCGGGCTACTACCGCAAGCTGCGCCGGGCACTCGGCGGACGCGTCAATGCCGTCGCGGTCGAGTTGCCCGGCCACGGGCGGCGCTACCTCGAACCGTGTCTCACCGACGCCGGCCTGGTGACCGCGGATCTGGCCGCCAGGCTCCCGGAGCACGTGGACGCGGTGTTCGGGGAGAGTCTCGGCGCCTACATCGGGCTCGCCGTGGCGGCTGCCGCCACGGCGGCCCGGCCGCCACTGCTGCTCGTGGCCTCCAACGTCCCACCATCGGAGCATCCGGGAATCGACACGGCACGGTTGGACTCCCTCGAGTCCGCGGTCGCCGCGTTCGAGACGCTCGGCGCCCGGATCCCGGACGACGTGCTGCGGAAGCCGGACGTGGCTCGCAGCGCCTTTCCGCTGATCCGGGACGACCTGCTGCTGTCGCACTCCTACATCGCCGCCTGCCGCGCCGCCTCGGTCGCCTCGGACCTGCGTGTCGTGGTCGGCTCGGACGACGGCGCGTGCGCGCCGGGGGTCGACGGATGGGCCGCGCACACCACCGGATCGTGCGAGATCGTCCGGCTCCCCGGAGGCCATCTGCTGTCCTCGGAGAACCCGGAGGGAGTCGCGACCGTCATCTTTGAGGCCCTGGGCCTGGACCGGCAGTGAGGTCGTGCGGTGGCCCCTGTGCTCCCGCACGCGGCCGCGGACTCCGCTGACCCGCAGCGACGATATCGGCCGCCCATCACCCGGCGTCGTTCCGACCGGCGTCCGGGTCGAATGGGTGGGACAAGGAGTGGATTGGCATGATCCCGTTTTCGTTTGCCGAGCGTCGGCAGTGGAGCGCCCGTCGGTTCGCGAGGCGGGGAGCGGTCGGCAACTTCGCCATGGCGTGGCGGATCACCGGCGATCTCGACGCATCCGCCCTTGTTCGGGGAATCGGTGACCTCGTGGCCAGGCACGAGACTCTCCGCACGGTCTTTCCCGAGGCCGCAGCGGGTGCTCCCCGTCCGCACGTGCTCTCGTTGTCCGAGGCCGCGCCACAACTCCCCGCAGCCGTCGGGACCTTCGAGGGGCCGGACGCGGACCTGAGCGCCGAGGAGACACTGGCGGCTTTGGACTGCCGCTTCGATCTGGAGCGGGAGATCCCGCTGCGCGCCGCGGTGCGGATGCGCGCGCCCGGCGAGTACGAACTGCACCTCGTGGTCCATCGCATCGCGGCGGACCAGCGGTCGCTGTCCGTTCTGCTGCACGATCTGGCTTACGCGTACGAGGCGCGGCGGAGCGGCGAGGCGCCCCGTTGGCCCGAGCCCGCCGTCCGGTACACCGACCAGGTCGCCGGCCGGCCTGACGCGGCTTCCGCCGGGCCCGCCCCCACCGATGCCTCCGACACCCAGGTCGCCTACTGGCGGGCCGAACTCGCCCACCTTCCGGCTCCGCCCGCGCTGCCCACCGACCGGCCGCGCCCGACGATCGCCACCCAGCGCACCGCCACGGTCGGCTTCACCCTCGGCCCCGACCTTCGCGACGGGCTGCGGCGCACGGCCCACAACCACGGTATGACCTCGACCGGAGTGCTCCAGGCGGCGCTCGGCGTGCTGCTGCACCGTCTGGGGGGCGCCACCGACATCCCGATGGGTGCGCCCAGCGAGGCCCGGGACCGCGGGCTGCCGGGAGGTGTCGGCCCGTTCCGCGGTGCGTGGGTGCTGCGTACCGACCTGTCCGGCAACCCGACCCTGGCGCAGATCCTCGACCAGGTGCGGGCGAAGGCGAGCGCCGCCGCACGCCACGCCGACGTCCCGGTGGAGTACCTCATCGAGACCCTCGACGACGCGGCACACTCCACGGCGCACGCCCCGCTGTTCCAGGTGGCGCTGCTCGGACCGGACGACGCGCTGCCCGGCCTCGAACTGCCCGACGCGACCGCGGTCGCCGTCTCCCGCGAGAGCGGCACCGGGGAGCTGGACCTGTTGGTGTCCTTCGCCTTCGGTGACACGGGGGTACACGGGACACTGGAGTACGCCACCGACCTCTTCGACCGGGAGACGGCGCTGCGTCTGGCGGACGGCTTCGTCCTCGTCCTGGACCGGCTGCTGTCCGACCCGCACCTGCGGGTGGGGGACGTCGAGGTGCCGGTCGCGGTGACCCGGCGCGTGCGACCGACCGGTCCCGCCCTTCCCGCGTCGCCGGTACCCGATGTGACCATCCCGGAGCTGGTGCGTCGCCAGGTCCTGGCCACTCCGTACGCCGCGGCGGTGACCTGCGGGGACGTGCTGCTGACCTACCGCGAACTCGATGCCCTCGCCGACCGGTTGGCCCAGGAGCTGCGACGGCGGGGGGTCGGCACCGAGTCGCTGGTCGCGCTGGCGCTGCCGCGTACCGCCGACCTCGTCGTGGCGTTGCTCGGCATCCTGAAGTCCGGCGCGGCGTACGTCCCGGTCGATCCGCGCTACCCGGACCGGCGCCTGAGCCACCTGCTCAGCGACGCCCGCCCCCGGCTGTTGCTCACCGACGGGAACACGGCGGGGTCGTTGCCGGAGCACGACGTCCCGCTGTGTCTGCTGGAGGACCTCGATCTGCACCGCGAGCCCGACCCGCGGGTCGACCGCGGTGACGCCACCGGCGCCGGGTGTGCGGACGGGCCGCGACCTGGCAATGCCGCGTACGTGATGTACACCTCCGGTTCGACCGGCACCCCAAAGGGCGTGGTGATCACCCACGCGAGCGTCGTCAACGGGGTGTCCCAACTGGCCGGAATCGTGGGCATGAAGCCCGATGGCCGGATGCTGGCCGGAACCTCGATCAACTTCGACGTCTCGGTGTTCGAGGTCTTCACCACCTTGAGCACCGGCGGTTGCCTCGACCTGGTTCGTGACGTCCTGGTGCTGGCGGAGCGCGGCGGCTGGTCAGGAGACGTCCTGCACACCGTGCCGTCCGTGTTCGCCGGGATGCTCGAGCGGTTCGCCGGCACCGTCGACGCGGCGACGTTCGTGTTCGCCGGCGAGCAGATGACCGCGGACCTGGTGGCGCAGATGCGCGTCGCCGCCCCGAAGGCCGCCCTGGTCAACGCCTACGGGCAGACCGAGAGCTTCTACGCCACCGCCTACACCGTCCCCGAGGGGTGGTCGGGAAAGGGCGGCGTGCCGATCGGCAGGCCGCTGGGCGGCATGCGTGCCTACGTTCTCGGCCCCGACCTCATGCCGCTGTCCACGGGCGCCACCGGCGAGTTGTACATCGCCGGAGCGGTGGCTCGCGCCTACCACCGGCGCGCGGACCTGACGGCCGAACGGTTCGTCGCCGACCCGTTCGGTCCACCGGGTTCGCGCATGTACCGGACGGGCGACCTGGCCAGGTGGAACGGTGACGGCCAGTTGGAGAACCTGGGTCGCGGCGACTCCCAGATGAAGATCCGCGGCTTCCGCGTCGAACCCGCGGAGATCGAGGCCGCCCTGACCACGCATCCGGACATCGCCCAAGCCGCCGTGGCTCTGCGCCCGCACACCGACGGCAGCCCCCGGCTGGTCGCGTACCTGGTGCCGGCCGAACCGGCCGGCGACGGGCATCCCTCGGCTCTGGAGCCGCGAAAGCTCCGCCGCTTCGTGGCCGGCCTCCTGCCCAGCGTCATGATCCCCTCGGCGTTCGTGCGGATGGAACATCTGCCGCTGACGCTGAACGGCAAGCTCGACCGGGCGAGCCTGCCCGACCCGGAGGCCGCTCGCGCCATCCGCCAGGGTCCCCGAACCTGACCGCCTCCTGCCGGGAGATGAAAGGGGGGTATCCGGACGCCGACCACAACAGGCTGTTATCACAACGTCATCCCGCGGCGCTGAGCAGTTGGTTGCCCGCCGAACGCCCATGACAAAATCGGCGCGTGCAGATCGGGATGCTGGGTCCATTCGAGGTACGCGGGGACGACGGCGGCTTGGTCGACGTGCCGGGCGCGAGACTGCGCGCACTGCTGATCGCCCTCGCGCTCACGCCGCGCCACGCGGTCTCGAAGGCCTCGCTCGTGGACTGGATCTGGGGTGAGCACCCGCCCGTCGACGCGACGAACGCCCTACAGCGCCTGGCTTCCCGGCTGCGCAAGGTGCTGCCGGACGGGACGATCGAGGGGCGGACGGACGGCTACCGGTTGACGGTGGATCCCGACGCTGTCGACGCTGTGCGCTTCCAACGCCTCGTCCTCGCGGGCCAGTCCCGCGCCGAGGACACCTCCGGGCGGGTGCGGCTGCTGCGCGAAGCCCTCGATCTGTGGCGCGGTGCGGCCATGCAGGACGTCGGTCTGCAGGACAGCGCCGCGTTCGACGCCGCGGCCGTCCGGTTCGAGGGGTTGCGCCTGACCGCCACGGAGGAGCGGGTCGAGGCGGAGGTCACCCTCGGGCGCGGCGCGGAGATGGTCACGGAGCTGACCGACCTGGTGACCGCGCACCCGCTGCGGGAGCGGCTCGTCGCCGCGTTGATGCGCGCTCTGGTCGCGGCCGGTCGCGACAGCGAGGCGCTGCTGGTGTACCAGCGCGTGAGGGAGGCACTGGCCGACACGCTGGGCGTCGACCCCTCGCCGGAGTTGTCCGCGTTGCATGTCGCGCTGCTGCGGGGTGAGTTGGGGCGGCGGGAGGAGAGCCGCAAGACCAACCTGCGCGCCGAGCTGACCAGTTATGTCGGCAAGAGCGCCGATGTAGCGGCGGTCCGCGGGCTGCTCGCGGAGCACCGGCTCATCACCGTGATCGGGCCGGGCGGTTGCGGGAAGACCAGGCTGGCCACGGAGACCGCGCGCACGCTGCTCGGCGACCTGCCGGACGGGGCCTGGCTGGTGGAGCTCGCCGCCATCGGGGCGGACGGCGAGGTGGCCGATGTGGCGCAGTCGACGCTCGCCGCGCTCGGCCTGCGCGACGCCCTGCTCGGCGAGGCGTCGAACGCCGAGCTGACCGACCGGCTCAGCGCCGCGATCCGCGAGCGGGAGGCGCTGCTGATCCTGGACAACTGCGAGCATGTGATCGAGTCGGCGGCGGCGTTCGCCCATCGCTTGCTCGGGGAGTGCCGGCGGCTGCGCGTCCTGGCGACGAGCAGGGAGCCGCTGGGCATCACCGGCGAGGCGCTGTGGCCGGCCGTGCCGCTGGCCTTTCCGCGGGAGGACGCCGCCCCGGAGGAGATCAGGTCCTCGCCGGCCGTCCGGTTGCTGCGGGACCGGGCCGGCGCGGTGCGCAGGGATCTGGGGGTCGATGCCCGCACGTTGTCGACGATGGTCCGCGTCTGCCGGGCGCTGGACGGGATGCCGCTGGCGATCGAGCTGGCCGCGGCCCGGTTGCGCACCATGTCCATCGACCAGCTCGCCAACCGGCTCGACAACCGTTTCCGCCTGCTGACCAGCGGCAGCCGCACGGCGCTGCCGCGGCACAAGACGCTGCGCGCGGTGGTCGACTGGAGCTGGGAGCTGCTCACCGACGCCGAGCGGATGGTGCTGCGCAGGCTCTCGGTGTTCTCCGGTGGGGCGAGCCTGACAGCGGCAGAACGGGTCTGTGCCGGTGACGAAGTCGAGCAGGAGCAGGTGCTGGAACTGCTCACCGCGCTGACCGAGAAGTCGCTGCTGCTCGCCGAGGGCGACAGCGCCCCGCGCTACCGCATGACCGGCACGATCAAGGAGTACGCCGGGGACCGGCTCGCGGAGGCGGGGGAATCGGACCTGGCGCGCCACGCGCATCTCGCCTGCTTCACCGAGCTCACCGAGACCGCGGAGCCGCACCTGCGCCGCGCCGAGCAGCTGGACTGGCTGGCCACGCTGGAGGCCGAGCACGACAACATCGGTGCGGCGATGCGCGGCGCGCTGGCGGCGGGCGAGGCACAGGCGGCGATGCGGCTCGCGGCCGGCGCGGGCTGGTACTGGTGGCTCGGCGGGCACAGGACCGAGGGCATGGAGCTGATCACCGCGGCCACCAGGACGCCCGGCGAGGTCACCGACGAGGTCCGGGCGATGGTGTACGCGCTGGTCGTGCTGTTCGTGAGTTCCGGGCGGGGTGACGAGCACCAGGCCGCGAAGTGGATCCACGAGGCGCACCGGTTCAGCCAGCGCAGCCGGCACCGCTCCCCGCTGCTGGGGCTCGTCGCCGCGCTGGAGCGGATGTTGCAGGCGCCCGACGCCTTCCTTCCCGCGTTCGAACCGCTGCTGGACAACGAGGACCCCTGGGTGCGCGCGCTGGGCCGGCTGCACCTGGGGAAGATGCGGATCATGCTCGGCCGGGAGGGGCGGGACGCGGACGCCTACCTGGAGATGGCGCTCGCCGAGTTCCGGGCGCTGGGCGAACGGTTCGGGATCTCGTTCGCCCTGACAGAGCTGGCGGACCGGATCGCGGTGCGCGGCGAGTTCGCCGGCGCGTGCAGGCACTACGAACAGGCGATCGCGGTCGTCACCGAGGTGGGCGCCACAGAAGACGTCATCCGGATGCGGTCGCGGCAGGCGCAGTTGTACTGGCTGCTGGGCGACGAGGCCGCCGGCGCGGCCGCCATGGCCGAGGCGCAACGGTACGCGGAACGGGTCGCCTGGCCGCACGCGCTGGCCGAGCTGGCCCTGTCGAAGGCGCAACTCGCCCGGTGGAGCGGCGACGCCCAGGAGGCGTACAAGCAGCTCGGTGTCGTGACGGCGATGCTGGGGGACGAGGCGGAGCAGGCGAACATCCGCGCGGCGACCCACGACATGCTCGGCTATCTCGCGGGCGACCTCGGCGATGCCCGGACGCACCGCGCGGCGGCCTGCGCGGCGGCGTCCGAGGCGGGACACGCGCCGCTGATCGCGCAGGTACTCGTCGGGGTCGCGGACCTGGCGCTGCGCGGTGACCAGTACGAGCAGGCCGCCCGGCTGCTCGGGGCGAGCACCGGTGTGCGCGGGCTGCCCGATCGCTCCCACCCGGATGCGGCCCGGATCGAGCTGTCCGCGCGGAGCCGCCTCGGCGAAACGGGGTTCGCCGAGGCGGCTCGGGCGGGCACCGAGACCAGCTGGAGTCAGCTGATCGCGGTCACGCTCGCTTCTTGAACGTGGACATCGCCCACACGTACCCGACGATGGCGATTCCCAGGGTCCAGGCGATGGCGGCGATCACGTCGCTGGTGGCCGGTGAGCCGAAGAGGAGTCCGCGCAGGGTTTCGATGATGGGTGTGAAGGGCTGGTACTCCGCGAACTGGTGAATGCCCGGTCCCATCTTGTCCGCCGGCACGATCGCGCTGCTGAAGAACGGCAGCATGATGAGCGGCACGGTGCCAAGACCCGCCGTCTCCGGGGACTTCGCCGCCAGTCCCATGGCGACGGTGAGCCAGCCGGTCGCGAGACCGAGCAGTACGACCATGCCGACCACGCCGAGCCAGTGGAGGAAACTCGCCGACGGCCGGAACCCCAGCGCGAAGGCCACTCCGGTCAGACCCGCGATGGCGATCAGGTTGGTCAGCAGGCTGGTCGCGACGTGACCGCTCAGCACCGCGCTGCGGGAGACGTCCATGACCTTGAACCGGTTGATGATGCCCTTGGTCATGTCACTGTTCACCGACGTCGCGGTGGCCCCCAGCCCGTAGCAGATGGCCATCAGCATCAGTCCCGGCGTCGCGTAGTCGATGTAGTCGACCCCGACGTCGAAGGCGTCTCCGAACATGTAGACGAACATGAACAGCATCACGATCGGCATCACGACCGCGTTGAACACCGAGGTCGGGTTCCGGGTGATGTGCTTGAAGTTGCGGCGGAACATCACCGTTGCGTGCGGCTTGGCGCTCACTTCGCGGCCTCCGTGGTCAGACTCGTCTCCGTGGTGCGGCCGGTCAGGGCGAGGAAGACGTCATCGAGGTCGGGGGTGTGCACGGAGAACTCCTCCGCGCTGAGCGAGTACTCGTCCAGCCTGTCCAGCAGCGCCCGCAGCGAGTCCGTGCCGCCGTCGCCGGGAATCCGCAGGGCCAGCGACTCGTCCCGCGTGGCGTCGGGGAAGACCCGTGCGGCCGCGTCGACCTGGGCGACGGTGGCGAACTGCAGTCGGACATGGCTGCCGGGCAACCGGCGCTTGAGCTCGGCGGGGGTGCCCTGGGCGACCAGGCGGCCCTTGTCGAGGACCGCGATGCGGTCGGCGAGCTTGTCGGCCTCGTCGAGGTACTGGGTGGTGAGGAAGATGGTCACCCCGTCGGCCACCAACTCGCGGACGATCTGCCACATCGTGCGACGGCTGCGCGGGTCGAGTCCCGTCGTCGGCTCGTCCAGGAAGATGATCCGCGGATCGCCGACCAGCGTCATCGCCAGATCCAGCTTCCGGCGCATACCGCCGGAGTAGGTCATCACCATCTTGTCGGCCGACTCCACCAGGTCGAACCGCTCCAGCAGCCTCGTGACCACGTCATCGGAGACCGCGGGCTTCAGGTCCACCATCAGCTGGAGGTTCTCCCGGCCCGTCATCAACTCGTCCACCGCGGCGAACTGACCGGTCACGCCGATGAGCGGACGCACCGCCTTGGTCTCGGTCGCCAGGTCGTGCCCTGCGACGCGCACCGTGCCGGCGTCGGCCGTCACCAACGTCGTCAGGATGTTCACCGTCGTCGTCTTGCCCGCCCCGTTCGGGCCGAGCAAGGAGAAGACCGATCCCGCGGGAACCTCGAAGTCGATGCCGTCGAGCACGACTTTGTCGCCATAGGACTTCTGCAGTCCTGAGACCTCTATTGCCGAACTTGTCATGCCTCCACTTTCATCGCCGATCCTGACACCCGCCTGACATACCCCTGACACGACCGCTGACATGGCCTCACACGGGTTCGCGGGCACTTCCACGTCGTCGGCGGGGCACTAGAGTGAAATGGTGACCTCTCCGCAGGAAAACCCGTTACGCCTGCTCAGCGACGACGACCGCGAGACGGCCGTGCAGCGTCTGCAGGAGGCGTACGCCAAGGAGCACATCTCGCACGAGGAGATGGACGGACGCCTCGGCCAGGTGCTCGCCGCCACGACGCACAGTGAGCTCGCGTCGGCTCTGGTCTCGCTCCCGGAGGAGAACCCGGTCCTGCCCTCGACGATCGGGGCCGCCAGCGGCCGGATCAAGCGGCGCGGGGCGTGGCGGGTACCCCGGATCCTGAAGGTCGAGTCCGCGTACGGAAGGGTGCACCTGGACCTGTCCCGGGCGGTCATCGAGCATCCGGTCATCGACATCGAGCTGCAACTCGGCACCGGCAGGGCCAAGATCACGGTGCCTCGTGACGCGCTCGTCGACGTCGAGGGTCTGCGCACGGGGTGGAAGGACCTGCGCTACAAGGCCCGCCGAAGCTCCGGCTCCGACGGCCCGCGGATCCGCGTCTCCGGAACGATGGGATTCGGCCGCCTGAAAATCCGCCACGCACGGCGTTGAGGACACTGGGCCGACGCGGGTCGGCGGGGCGTCGGATCGGTCCGGGGCATCGCTGTCGCGATGCCCCGGACGGCGCGGCGTCAGTCGGTCAGCTTGCGGTTGATCACCGGCATGATCTCGGCCACCGATGAGGGCATGTGCATGTCCGTGTGGGTGGACCGCACGTCATGCTCCTCGATGGAGCCGAGGACGTACGGCCGCCACAGGTGCGCCCACGAGCCCTCGTCCTTCAACGCCGCGTTGAAGAACAGCACATCGCCGCTGTAGACCGGCGAGTGGAACTTCGACATGACGGACTGGTTGTTGGCCAGCACCTTCGACATGGCGTCCAGGAACTCTTCCTTGTTGTCCGTCTTCACGAACTGGCCGAAGTAGTCCTCAAGGTCCTCCCGGTATTCCCTGAGGTGCCGGCCGGCCAGTTGCGCGAACCCTTCCTGCCCGGGCATGGAGTCCAGGATGGCCAGGAAGGCGACCTCGTGCCCGCGCTGTTCGAGCTCGGCGGCTATGGCGTGCGCGAGCGTGCCGCCGTAGGACCAGCCGATCAGGTGGTAGGGCCCCTCCGGCTGGGTCTCGAACATCTGGGTGAGGTAGTCCTCGATCATCTCCTCCACGGACCCCGGCAGCTGCTCCGTGCCGTCGAAGCCACGGGCCTGGAGGGCGTAGGCCTTCCGGTCCGGCAGCTCCAGCACGAAGCTGAAGTACCCCCAGCTCAGCCCGACCCCGGTGTGGAAGAACCACGCTGGCGGCTTCCCGGTACCCGGATCGCTGTTCAGCGACATCACGACCGCGAACGGGTCGGTGTGGTCGTCGTGGACGCCGTCGGCGAGCAGCACCACGGCCAGCTCCGCCACCGTGGGGTACTTGATGATCGTGGTGATGGGCAAGGAGACGTCGAACTCCTTGCGGATGCGGGAGCTGAGCCGGGTGGCCAGCAGCGAGTGCCCGCCGAGACCGAAGAAGTCGTCGTCGATACCGACGCCCTCCTTGCCGAGCAACTCACTGAAGAAGGAACACAGCGTCCGCTCGTGATGGTTGCGCGGCTCCCGGCCGGCCGCGGCCCTCGCGTGTTCCGCCGGCAGCGCCCGCCGGTCGAGCTTCCCGCTCGGGGTCAGCGGGATCTCCGACAGCGGAATCAGCACGGAAGGCACCATGTAGTCCGGCAGACGCCCCCGCAGGTACTCCGGCAGCTCGGCGAGCAGCGCTCCGGTCGACTCCTCGTCGGCCTGGGACTCGGGCACCACATAGCCCACGATGCGCTTGTCGCCGTCCTGGGTCTCCCGCACCACGACCACCGACTGCGCCACACCCGGATGCCCGGTCAGCGCCTGCTCGATCTCCCCCAACTCGATCCGGAACCCCCGGATCTTCACCTGGAAGTCGGACCGGCCGATGTACTCGACCTGACCGTCCTGGCTCCACCGCACCACGTCGCCGGTGCGGTACATCCGGGTTCCCGACGCGCCGAAGGGGCAGGCGACGAAGCGGTTCGCGGTCAGCCCGGTCTCCCCGAGGTAGCCTCGCGCGAGCCCGGTGCCGGCCAGATACAGCTCACCGGTGACCCCGGGCGGCACCGGGCGCAGCGCCGCGTCCAGCACGTAGACCTGGGTGTTCCAGACCGGCGCGCCGATCGGCACCCGGTCCGCGCCCGGCACGTGCTGCCACCCGGTGACCTCCACCGACGCCTCGGTGGGCCCGTAGAGGTTGTGCACCTCGCAACCGGGCAGCACCTCGACGGCCTTGTCGGCCAGCTCGACCGGAAACGCCTCGCCCGCGACCTCGATCCAGCGCAGACTGCCGCACTGCCTGGCCGAGGGCTCGGCGAGGAACACCTCAAGCAAGGAGGGCACGAAGTCCGCGCCGGTCACGCCTTCGCGCTGGATCAGCTCGGCGAGATAGGCCGGATCCCGGCGCCCGTCCGGACGCGCGATCACCACGGCGGCACCGACCTGCAACGGCGCGAACAGCTCGGGCAGTGACACATCGAAGCTGGCCGACGTGCTCAGCAGCACCCGGTCCTCGGGCCCGACGTCGAAGTGCGCCAGACCCCACTTGAGACGGTTCATGATCGACCGATGCGCCACCTGCACGCCCTTGGGGCCGCCGGTGGAGCCCGAGGTGTAGATCACGTACGCGGCATGGTCAGGTGACAGCGCCCGCTCCGGGTCGGTCTCCGGGTAGCCGGCGACGTCCGGAAGCGTCCCGTCGAGCACCAGAAGCGGCTTCGCACGCTCCAGCACACTGTGCACCCGGTCCTCGGGCAGCTCGGTGTCCACCGGAAGGTAGCCCGCACCCGCCTTGACCACCGCGTAGATCGCCACCATCAGATCCACCGAACGCGGGATGCGCACCGCGACCAGTTGCTCGGGCCCGGCACCCTGCTCGACCAGCCAGTGCGCCAGCCGGTTGGCCCGCCGGTTGAACTCCCCGTAGGTCAGCGTCTCCTGCTCACCGACCAGCGCCACCCGGTCGGGATCACGCGCCACCTGAGCCTCGAAGGCGGCCGGCAGGGTGTCCGCGGCCACCGGGTGGTCGGTGTCGTTGACCCGCCGCACCAGCCAGTCCCGCTCGTCCCGCGTCAGCACCTCGACCGCGCCGACCGGCACCGTCGGGTCGGCGACCAACTGCTCCAGCACCCGAATGAACCGGGCGGCGATCACCTCGGCCGACTCGCGGTCGAACACCTGGGTCGAGTACTGGAGGTCGCCCCGCAGCCCCGAGTCGTCCCCGGCCATGAAGAAGGTCAGGTCCATCATGGAGGTCGACGGGATGGCCTGCTCGAACCGCACTTCGAGGCCGGGGAGCTCGAAGTCCGCCTTCTCGTAGCTCTGCCAGGCGAACATCACCTGGAACAGCGGCTGGTAGGCCGCGGAGCGGTCGGGGTTGATGGCCTCGACCACCACGTCGAACGGCACTTCCTGGTGCTCGTAGGACGCCAGCGCCTTGTCCCGCACCTGCGCGAGCAGGTCGGTGAACGTCGGGTTGCCCGACAGGTCAGCACGCAACACCTGGGTGTTGACGAAGCACCCGATCATGTCGGCCAGCGCCTCGTCGGTCCGCCCGGCGATCGGCGAACCGATCGTCACGTCGTCCCCACCGCCGAGCTTCTGCAACAGCACACCCAGCGCGGCCTGAAGGACCATCGACATGGTCGTCCCGCGTTCCTGGGCCAGCTTCCGCAGCCCGGACGCCACCTCGGGCTCGACCTCCAGGGGGACCGTGTCACCCTGCGAACCGCCGTCCTCGGACCGCGGGCGGTCCAACGGCAGGTTCAGCGGCTGCGGCACCCCGGCCAGCTCAGCGCGCCAGTACTCGATCTGCGTCGCGGCGAGACTGCGCGGGTCCGCCACGTCGCCGAGCACCTCGCGCTGCCACACCGCGTAGTCCTTGTACTGCACGGGCAGCGGCTCCCACTTCGGCGCCGCACCGCCCCGGCGGGCGGTGTAGGCCTCGGCCAGGTCCCGTATCAGCGGCGCGCTCGAACTGCCGTCCGAGGCGATGTGGTGGATGACCACGACCAGGACGTGTTCCAGGGGGGCGCAGCGGAACAGGCTCGCCCGGAGCGGGAGGTCGGCCGTCAGGTCGAAGCGGTGCGAGACGGCCTCGTCGATCGCCCTGGGCAGGTCCTCGGGCGTCACCTCGACCACCGGCACCCGCGGCGACGCCTGCTGCGCCGGCAGGATCCGCGAATAGGGCTCACCGTCGTCGTCCGTCACGTATGTGGTGCGCAGGATCTCGTGCCGGTCGACCACGTCGCCGATCGCCGCGACGAGGGCGCCCTGGTCCAGGGGTCCGGTCAGCCGGAAGGCCGCCGATATGTTGTAGTTCGCCGCCCCTTGGTCCAGTTGGTTCAGAAGCCACATACGGCGTTGTGCGAATGACAACGGAATCATTGCTTCACTCCTTCACGAACATCTGGCGCAGACTGGGGCGACGCGGAGCAGCCGATTCCTCCGACCACGCGGCGAGCGCGGCCACCGTCGGCAGGTCGAAGACCTTGCGGATGGGTATCTCGATCCCCAGGTCGGTACGGGCTCGGTGGATCAGCCGGGTGGCGAGCAGGGAGTGTCCGCCGAGCTCGAAGAATCCGTCGTCGATGCCGACCCGGTCCACGCCGAGCACCTCGGCGAACAGCGTGGCCAGGGTCTCCTCGCGGGTGGTGCGGGGCGCCCGGTAGGCGGCGCCGGTGTACTGCGGCTCGGGCAATGCGGCCCGGTCCAGCTTGCCGTTCGGGGTGAGCGGCAGCCGGTCGAGGAGCATGAAGGCGGAGGGCACCATGAAGTCCGGCAGCCGCCCGGAGACGAAGCCGTGCAACTCCTTCGTCTCCAGGCCGACGCGGTCGCCGGTCGCCGAGTCGCCCCCGGTGGCAGCGGGCACGACATACGCGACCAGCCGCTTGCCCGTGCCGCCTCCGCTCCCCTCGCGGGCGATGACGGCCGCCTGCGCGACCCCGGGGTGCGCGGTGAGCGCTGCCTCGACCTCGCCGGGCTCGACACGGAAGCCGCGCACCTTGACCTGCGCGTCCCCGCGGCCCACGTACTCCAACTGCCCCTCGCCGTCCCAGCGGCCCAGGTCACCGGTGCGGTACATGCGCGAGCCGGACGGACCGAACGGGTCGGCGACGAAGCGCTCGGCGGTCAGTTCTGAACGGCTGTGGTAGCCGCGGCCCACGTTCCCGCCGACGTACAGCTCGCCGACCGCGCCCGGCGGCACCGGGGCCAGGCCGGGGCCCAGGAGGTAGGCCCGCATGTTCTCCAGCGGGGTGCCGACGGGCGCGCTGCCCGCCGAGCCCTGCGTGTCGCCGGAGACGGTGAAGGCGGTGGCGTAGAACGACTCGCTCTGTCCGTAGGCGTTGACGACCCGCACGCCAGGGAAGGCGCTCCGGGTCTTCTCCACGAGTGACGAGGGCAGGGCCTCGCCGGCGAAGACGACCGTCTCCACGCTGGTACGGTCGGCGATCTGGTCGACGAGTTCGGCGAAGGCGGACGGCACACTGGAGATGACGCTGCCGCTCCAGCTGTCCCGCTCGCCCAGGACCAGGACGTCCCGGACCACTTCGACGACGCCGCCGGTGGCGAGGGTGGTGAAGATCTCGAAGGCCGAGACGTCGAAGTTGACCGACGTGCCCGCGAGGAGCCGCTTGCCGGGCGCCATGCCCACCCGGGAGGCGAGCCGCAGCACACCGTTCACCACGTTCGCGTGGGTGATGGCGACGCCCTTGGGCTTGCCCGTGGAGCCGGAGGTGTACATCACGTACGCCAACTGCTCCGTGTGAAGCGGCAGTTCGAGGCCGGTGCCGTCTGCTGACAGGTCGAGCGTGTCGAGCAGGACGTCGGGGACGTCGTGCTCGGGCAGCGCCGCGACCGTCGTGGAGTGCGTCAGGACGAGGCGCGGCCGTGCCTCCTCGATGATGGCCGTGAGGCGGTGGCTGGGGTACTTGGGGTCGACCGGCAGATACGCGGCGCCCGCCTTCAGGACCGCGAGCAGTCCGACCACCAGGTCCGCCGACCGCGGCAGCGACACCGCGACCACCGACTCGGGGCCCACTCCACGGACGGCCAGTTCACGCGCCAGGCGGTCGGCCCGGTCGTCCAGTTCGCGGTACGTCAGCGACTCGCCCTCGGCGACCACCGCGAGCGCGTCCGGGGTGAGCGCGGTCTGTGCCTCGACGAGCCCGGTGATCGTGACGTCCGGCGTCGGGACGGCCGTGTCGTTGAACTCGACGAGCAGCCGGTCGCGTTCGGCCGGCTCCAGGGTCTCGACCTGCGCGGCCCGCAGCTCGGGGGTGGCCGCCAACTGCCGCAGGACCCGCATGAGTCGGGCCGCGTACGTCTCCACAGTGTCCCGGTCGAAGACACCCGGCGCGTACTGGAGGGCGAGTTGGAGGTGCGGTTCGACCACCGCCATCAGGGCCAGTGGGTAGTTGGTGCCGGTGGACAGGCGAACGCCGGTGGAGACGAGTCCGTCCGCGGCGTCGGTGGCGGCGCGCAGGCTGTCCTGGTCCACCGGGTACGACTCGAAGACGACGAGGGTGTCGAACAGGGACGGCAGGCCGACGGACTGCTGGATCTCCGGGAGCCCGTAGTAGTGGTGGTCCAGCAGAGAGGTCTGCCGACTCTGCAGCCGGGTGAGGATCTCGGCGAGGGTGTCGCCTGGCGCGAACTCGACGCGTACGGGCAGGGTGTTGATGAACATCCCGACCATCGACTCGACGTCCGTCACCGCGGGCGGGCGACCGGAGACGGTCGCGCCGAACACCACGTCCTGGCGGCCGGTGAGCTGACCGAGCAGCAGCGCCCACGCACCCTGGATCAGGCTGTTGACGGTGACGCCCAACTCCATGGCGCGCCCGCTGAGTTCGCGTGCCACGTCGAGCGGCAGCGCGACATCGAACTGGTCGAGGCCGTCGTCCCCCGCGGCATCGGAGCCGGGAGCGAGCAGGGTCGGCTCCTCGACCCCCGCGAGCTCGGCCGCCCACGCCCGCGCCGACTCCTCCTGATCCTGCCGGGCGCGCCAGGACAGGAACTCGCCGAAGCCGCGGGCCCTGGGCAGACCCGCCGGATCGCCGCCGGCGGCGTAGAGCAGCAGCAGGTCCCGCAGCAGCAGCGGTGTGGACCAGCCGTCGAACAGCACATGGTGGGCGGTCAGCACGAGTTCGTTCCGGCCGGGTTCAAGGACGACGAGCGCCAACCGGATCAGCGGTGGTGTGTTCAGGTCGAAGTGGTCGGTCCGGTCCTCGGTGAGGAACCGCTCGAACGCCTCGGTCCGCTCCGTCTCGCCGGCCGCGGTCAGGTCGAGGTGCTGCCACGGCAGAGCCACCGTCTCCGGCATCACCTGCA
Source organism: uncultured Actinomycetota bacterium (assembly GCA_963737305.1). Taxonomy (GTDB): domain Bacteria; phylum Actinomycetota; class Actinomycetes; order Streptomycetales; family Streptomycetaceae; genus Streptantibioticus_C. The sequence goes on from CAVTRX010000001.1 coordinate 1,559,233, forward strand.
CGAACTCGCCGTCCGTCCGGTTGACGAACGCCGCGCGGAGGTTGGCGTAGCGCCCCAGCAGTGCCTGCCCGGCCCGGCGCATCCGCTCCGGGTCGATCTCGCCGGACAGGTGGAAGACCATCTGCATGTGGTAGGCGTCGAACGACGCCCCGGCCAGCATGGTGTGGAACAGCATCCCGGACTGCGCCGGTGTCACCGGCCACACCTCGGCCAGCTTGCCGAACCGGGCCTCCCAGGTGTCGATGTCCTCCTGGCTCACGTCGACCAGGGGCGCGTCGGCCGGGGTGAGCCCGCCGGCTTCGGGGGTCACGGCGTGCCGGGCCAGGCCGGTCAGCGCCTCGACCCACAGCCCGGCCAGCTCGGTGACCTCATCGCGGGAGAGCACACCGGTCGGGAAGCCGAAGTAGGCGGTCAACTCGTCATCGGCGGCCGCCGCGTTGATCTCCAGTGCCGACAGCACCGGCATGTCCCCGTCCGGCGCGGCGATCAGGTCGCGGTGCGTGGTGTCCGGTGCCCAGCCCAGGGCGCGCAGTTCCTCGGGAATGTCCGCGCCGGAGGCCCTGCCGAGGTAGTTGAACCCGATCTGTGGTTCCCGCTCGGTGGCCAGCACCGCGGCGGTCTCCGGGTTGAGGTGGCGCAGCAGGCCGTAGCCGATGCCGTGGTCCGGCACCGACCGCAACTGCTCCTTGACGGCCTTGATCGCCCGTCCGGCGGCCGGGCCGCCGGCGAAGGCCTCCGCCACGTCGACGCCGGTCAGGTCGAGGCGTACCGGGAACATCGCGGTGAACCATCCGATGGTGCCGGACAGGTCCGCGCCGGGCACCAGGTGCTCTTCCCGGCCGTGCCCCTCCAGCCGGACCAGCGTCGAGGACCCGGGCACGCCCCGCGTCCGGCGCCATTGGGCCAGCGCCAGCGCCAGCCCGGCGAGGAGCCCGTCGTCGACACCGCCGCGGAACACCGCGGGCAGCGTGTTCAGCAACGTCTCGGTGACGTCCGTCGGCACCTTCACCCGCACCGTGTCCACGGTGGCGGCGACATCGCGGGTCCGGTCCAACTCCCGGGCGCCGAGCGTGGGTTCGTCCTCGCGCAGGATCCGCTGCCACACGGGCAGTTCCGCCACCCGCTCGGGGGTGGCCGCCTCGTCGGCCAGGGCGTGCGTCCACCGGCGCAACGAAGTACCCGCCGGTGCCGGTGCCGTGGTGCGGCCGTCCCTGACCTGCTGCCAGGCGGACACCAGGTCCGGTAGCAGGATCCGCCACGACACCCCGTCGACGACCAGGTGGTGCAGCACGATCAGCAACCGGTCCGCCTCCGTGTCGGAGGTGAACCGGACGAACTGCGCCATAACGCCCGCGTCCGGGTCCAACCGGCCCGCGGCCGCGTCCAGTTCGGCGTTCATGTCGGTGTCGGCGGCGGGCACTTCCCGTAGCAGCGCGTCGGCGTCCACACTGCCGGTCGGCTCGATCCGCAGACCGAGTTCCACCCGATCGAGCGACGACCGCAGCACGTCGTGCCGCTCCAGCACGGCCTGAAGCGTCGCGGCCAGCCCCGGGCGGTCGATGTCCTCGGGCAGGGTCAGCATCGCGGACATGCAGAACCGGTCGATGCCGCCGCCGAGCGCGAGGATGTGCGCCGCAGTCGGCGGCAGCGGAGTCCAGCCGACACCGCCTCCGGGCAGCTCGGGCAGGCTCACCCGCTCCTCTTCCGCCCGGCCCGCGACCAGTTCACCGAGTCGGGCGACCGTGCGGTGCTCGAAGACCTCGCGCGTGCTGACCGCTATGCCACGCGTCTTGGCCCGCGCGACGACCTGGATGGAGCGGATGCTGTCCCCGCCCTTGGCGAAGAAGTCGTCGTCGATGCCGATCCGCTGGGCGTCGAGCACGTCGGCGTACACCTCGGCCAGGACCCGCTCCGCCTCGCTGCGTGGCGCCCGGTACTCGGCGCCGGCGAACTCCGGCTCCGGCAGCGCGGCCGTGTCCAGCTTTCCGGTCACCGTGAACGGCAGCCGGTCCAGCACCACGAAGGCGACGGGCACCATGTAGTCGGGCAGCCGCTCGGCCACGAACCGCCGCAGATCCGTCACCGAGACGCTGGTGTGCGGGTCGGCGTCGCCCTCGGCGGTGCCGGCACCCATCGGCGTGACATAGCCGACGAGCCGTTTGCCGCCGGTGCGGTCCTCGCGCACCACGACCGCCGCCCGGCTGATCGCGGGGTGCTGGGCGAGGGCGATCTCGATCTCGGCCGGTTCGACGCGGATGCCGTTGATCTTCGTCTGGGTGTCGACGCGTCCCGCGTACTTCAGCCGCCCGTTCTCGTCCCACCGGGCCAGGTCTCCCGTGCGGTACATCCGCGCACCGGGGGTTCCGAAGGGGCAGGCGACGAACCGCTCCGCGGTCGCCTTGCTGTTCTTGTGGTAGCCGCGGGCGAGCAGCAGGCCGGCGACGTACAGCTCCCCGATCACGCCGGGCGGGACCGGGGTCAGTTCCGGACCCAGGACGTAGGCGTGCATGTTGGCGAGCGGGCTTCCGATCGGTATCACACCGGTTTCGGTCGGCTGCTCCGGGAACGTGAAGCTGGAGACGTAGAAGCTCTCGGTCTGTCCGTAGGCGTGGATGAGACGGACGTCGGGGAAGGCCTGCCGAACCCGGTTGGCCAGGTCGGTCGAGACGGACTCGCCGCCCAGAATGACGGTTTCCACGTCGAGTTCGACGCTGCCCGGGTCCTTGGTGACGACCTGGTCGAGCAGTGCGGAGAACACCGTCGGCACGGCGCTGATGGTGGTGCCCGACCACCTGTCGCGTTCGGCGAGTTCGAGCACGTCGCGAACGACCTCGACGCTCGCGCCGGTGGTGAGTGCGGTGAAGATCTCGAACACGGAGACGTCGAAGTTCACCGAGGTCGCGGCGAGCATGTGGTGTTCGGGCTCGATATGCGCTATTCGGCGCCAGTCCAACACGCCGTTGACCACGCTGGCGTGGGTGATGCCGACGCCCTTGGGGGTCCCGGTCGATCCCGAGGTGAACATGACATAGGCCAGGTTGTCCGACAGGACACCGGTGTCCTGGGCCTCGAGGACGGGCTCCGCACGGTTCGGTTCGTCGAGGCCCAGGGCTTCGATGTGGAGGATCGGCAGTCGGGACTCCGGCAGGGTCGCCGCCGTGTCGCCGTCGGTCACCACCACCACGGGATGGGCGGTGTTGAGCAGGACGTCGACCCGCGCCGCCGGATACTCGGTGTCGATCGGCAGGTAGGCGCCGCCCGACTTGAGCACGCCCAGCAGGCCGACCACGAGGTCCGCGGATCGTGGCAGCGCCACGGCCACCAGAACGTCCGGGCCCACCCCGTGCTCCCGCAGAATCGCGGCCAGCCGCCCCGCTCGTGCCTCCAGCTCCCGATACGACAGAACGGTCTGCCCGGACACCACCGCTGTCGCGTCCGGGGTCCGCGCCGCCTGAGCGGCCACCAGTTCCGCCACCGTCGCCGTGGACACCGGTGCCGCCGTCTCGTTCAGCCGCCTCAGCCGGTCGTGCTCGGCACCGGTGAGGACGTCCACCCGGCCGAGCCGCGTCCCGGGATCGGTGACCACCTGCCGCAGTACGCGCACGTAGCGGTCGGCGAGAGTTACGGCCGTGGCGTGGTCGAACAGTTCCGTCGCGTACTCCAGTCGCCCGTAGGCGCCTCCGGACGGGGCGGGGATGATGTTGAAGTACAGGTCGAACTTCGCGGTACCGGTGCCCGCCGGCAGGGGGGTGACCCGCAGCTGCGGCATCTCGATCCGCGACCACTCGAACTGCCAGGCCAGCATCACCTGGAACAGCGGTTGGTACGAGGTGGTCCGGTCAGGACCCAGCACCTCCACCAGGCGCTCGAACGGAACGTCCTGGTTGTCGTAGGCGGCGAGAGCCCGCTCGCGCACCTGCTCCAGCAGGTCGCTGAACGTCGGGTTCCGCGACAGGTCGACGCGCAGCACCCAGGTGTTGGCGAAGAACCCGATCAGGTCGTCGAGTTGCTCGTCGGGGCGCCCCTCGATGGGGCTGCCGATCGTCAGGTCGTTGCCGGCGCCGAGGTGGTGCAGCAGCACCGCGAGCACGGCCTGGGCGACCATGGGCGCCGTGGCACCGTACTCCGCGGCCAGCTTCCCGACCCCGGCGAGCAGTTCCGGTTCCAGCTCGAAGTCGACATGGCCGCCGCGATGGTCGGCCGCCGTCGGCCGCGGCCGGTCCAGCGGTAACTGCACCGGTTGCGGCACCCCGGCCAACTCGTGCCGCCAGTAGTCCAGTTGCTCCGCGGCGATGCTCTCCGGGTCCTCTTCGTCGCCCAGCAGTTGCCGCTGCCACAGCGTGTAGTCCTTGTACTGCACCGGAAGCGGCGCCCACTGCGGCGCGCTCCCCTGCCGGCGCGCGGTGTACGCCGACACCAGATCCCGGATGAACGGCGCCACCGACGCGCCGTCCGCGGCGATGTGGTGGAAGACGAACGCCAGCACGTGCTCGCTCGGGGAGACCCGGAAGACGGTGGTGCGCAAGGGGAGTTCCGCGTCCAGGTCGAACCCCTCGCACACCGCCTGCTGGATCGCGTCGTCCACCGCCTCCGCGGCCACGTCGACCAGCCGGAACGCGACGGCGGCTTCCTCCGGCGGCAGGACCCGCTGCTCCGGCGTGCCGTCCGCGTTCTCGACGACCAGGGTGCGCAGGGGCTCGTGCCGGGTGACGACATCCGCCACCGCGACGGCCAGGGCCGCCGTGTCCAGTGGCCCGTCCAGGCGCAGCACGAAAGGGAAGTTGTAGGTCGCGGACGGGCCATCCAGACGGTGGAGGAACCACAACCGACGCTGGGCGAAGGACAACGGGATCATCGACCTACTCCTACACATTCATCTGTCGCAGCTGGGGGCGCTTCGTCGTCTTCAGCTTCTCGATCCGAGCCGCCAGCTGGGCGACGGTCGGGTTGCGGAACACCGTGGTGACTTTCACGTCGACGTTGAGCTCGTTGCGGATCCGGCCGCTCAGCCGGGTGGCCAGGAGTGAATGGCCGCCGTGGTCGAAGAAGTTGACGTCGATGCCGACCTCCTCCACCCCCAGCAGATCGGCGAACAGCCGGCAGAGGACCTCCTCCTGGTGGTTGCGCGGCCCTCGTCCGGTCGCTGCTTCGGCGTGGTCGGGTGCGGGGAGCGCGTTGCGGTCGAGCTTCCCGCTCGGGTTCACGGGGAACTCGGCGAGCGGCACGATCGCCGAGGGGACCATGTACTCCGGCACCCGCTCGCGGGCCAGGACCGTCAGGGCGTCGAGGTCCAGCCCGGCCGGGTCCGCCTTGCCGTCCGGCACCACGTACGCGACCAGCCGCTGGTCGCCGACCCGGTCCTCGCGCGCCACGACGACGGCCTGTGCCACGTCGGGGTGTTCGGCCAGCACCTGCTCGATCTCGCCGAGCTCGATCCTGAAGCCGCGGATCTTCACCTGGAAGTCGGTCCGCCCGATGTACTCCAGCCGGCCGTCCTCACCCCACCGCACCAGGTCGCCGGTGCGGTACATCCGTGCGCCGGGCTCACCGAACGGGCAGGGCACGAACCGTCCCGCGGTCAGCTCCGACCGGCCCTGATACCCGCGGGCCACCCCGTCACCGGCGATGTACAGCTCGCCGCGCACCCCGCGCGGGGCCGGGCGCAACCGGGAGTCGAGCACGTACACCTGGGTGTTCCCGATCGGTGTCCCGATCGCCGGGGCACCGGATCCCGGCTCGACGGCGGCCGTCGTCGACCAGATCGTCGTCTCGGTCGGCCCGTACATGTTGGAGACCTCGGCGGCCTGCCCGGCCAGCGCCTCGGCCAGTTGCGCGGGCAGGGCCTCGCCGCCGACCAGGATCCGCAGGCCCCGGGCGCCGTTCGGCTCCTCCATGAGCAGCATCTGCCAGAACGCCGGTGTCGCCTGGACGACGGTGACCTCGTGCCGTCGCATCAGCTCCACCGCGGCCGAGGGCTGGGACACGCTCTCCTTCCCCGCCAGGACCACCGCCGCCCCGGAGATCAACGGGAGGTACAGCTCCAGCCCGGCGATGTCGAACGCGACCGTGGTCACGGCGAGCAGCCGGTCCGCCGACGACAGCCGGAACCGCCGCCGCATCGTGGCCAGGAAGTTCGCCAACGCGCCGTACGGGACCGCCACCCCCTTCGGGGTCCCCGTCGAACCCGAGGTGTAGATCACGTACGCGGTGTTCTCCGGCTGGACGGCCGTCTTCGGCGCCGTCTCCGGGTACCCGGAGACGTCCACGGCGGCCAGCGTGTCGGCGTCGAGCACGAGCGCCGGACGGGAGTCGTCGAGGATGTAGTCGATCCGGGAACGCGGGTGCTCCGGGTCGATCGGGACGTACCCCGCACCCGCCTTCAGCACCGCCAGCAACGCGACCATGAGCTGCGGGGACCGGGGCAGGCTCACGGCGACCAGCGACTCCGGCCGCACACCGCGGTCGATCAGCCAGTGCGCCAGCCGGTTGGTCCGCCCCTCCAACTCCCCGTAGGTCAGCGACTCGTTCTCGCCGACGACGGCGAGGGCCTGCGGGGTCGCCTCCGCCTGCCTGCGCACCACCTCCGCCAGGCCCGGCTCCAGGCCCGGCGCCAGGGTCGGCTCGACCGTGTCGTTCACCTCGTGCAGCAACCAGTGCCGCTCGTCCTCACCGAGCACCTCGACGTCCCCCAGCCGCGTACCGGGATCGACGAGGATCCGGTCCAGCACCCGGACGAGCCGGCCGGCGATCACCTCGGCGGTCTCACGGTCGTAGAGGTTGTTCTGGTAGTCGAGGGAGAGCCGCAGGTAGGGGTCGGCGGAGTTGAGGGTGAGCGCGTAGTGCGAGCCCGCGAAGGGCCGGATCCCGTCGATCGTGAACCCCGCCGAGGCGTTCGCGTCGATGATGCCCTCGCGGTCGATCGGGTAGTTCTCGAACACGATGATCGAGTCGAACAGGGCGGGCAGCCCGATGCCGCGCTGGATGTCGGCCAGCCCGAAGTGGTGGTGGTCCAGCAGGGCGGTCTGCCGGTCCTGGAGGTCGGTGATGACCTCGCCCAGGCTGTGGTCAGGTCGGCACAGCACCCTGATCGGCAGGGTGTTGATGAACAGGCCGACCATCTCGTCGGAGCCGAGCAGGTCCGCCGGGCGGCCGTTGACGGCGGCTCCGAACACCACGTCCTGCTGCCCGGTCAGCTGCGAGAGCAGGACCGCCCAGGCGCCCTGAAGGAGAGTGTTCACCGTGACGCCGAGTTCCGCGGCGCGCCGGGCGAGTTCGCGTCCCTTGTCGATCGACAGCGGTACCTCGACCCGCCCGAGGGCGGACGCCGCCTCCTTGACGGGAGTGTTCGGGGCCACCAGGGTCGGCTGCTCGAACCCGGCGAGTTCGGCGGCCCACCGGGCGGCCGAGGCCTCCCGGTCCTGGAGGGACAGCCAGGCCAGGTAGTCGCCGTAGCTGCGGACCGGGGGAAGCTCGTGGGTCCCGGCGTACAGCCGGACCAGGTCCGTGATCACCAGCGGCGACGACCAGCCGTCGAAGACGGCGTGGTGCGCCGTGAAGAGGAGCTTCGCCCGCTCGGGTCCGCAGGTGAACAGGGCCAGGCGGATGAACGGCGGCCGGGTGGGGTCGAGTTGGTCGGCCCGGTCCGCGACGAGGGCCCTGTCGATCTCCGCGTCCTGCTCGGCCTCGCTGCGGCCGGTCAGGTCGATGTGCCGCCAGGGCAGGTCGACGTGTTCCGCCACGACCTGCACCGGCTCGCCGCCGGCTCCGGTGAGGAACGCCGAGCGCAGGTTGGGATACCGCTCCAGCAGCGCCTGCCCGGCCGACCGCATGCGCTCCGGGTCGACGTGTCCTGACAGGTGCATCACGAACTGCATGTGGTAGACGTCGAAGGAACCGTCGGCGAGCGCCGCCTGGAACAGGATGCCGGCCTGTGACGGGGGCGAGGGCCACACCTCGGAGAGCCGGCCGTAGCGCTGCTCCCAGGCCTCGATCTCGTCCTGCCGCACCGAGACCAGCGGGGCGTCCGAGGGCGTCAGTCCGCCGATCCGCGGCTGCGCGGCGTGCGCGGCCATGCCGTGCAGCACCTCGACCCACAGCTCGGCCAGCTCATTGGTCCGCTCGCGGGAGAGCACCCCGGTGGGGAACATGAAGACCGCCTGCAACCGGGTGCCTTCTGCGGTGGTCGTGACGACCGAGTTGACCTCCAGCGCGGACAGCGCGGGCAGGTCGGGGTCGGGTGCCGGGATCAGCTCGGCCGACCAGGACGCCGGCCCCCAACCGTCGGCGCGCAGGTGTTCCGGCACGTCGGCGTCGGAGATCCGGCCGAGGTAGTTGAACCCGATCTGCGGCACCGTCAGGTCGGCGAGCTGCTCGTCGGTCTCGGGGTTGAGGTAGCGCAGCAGCCCGTATCCCATGCCCTTGTCCGGGATCCCGCGCAGCTGCTCCTTGACCAGCTTGATCGCCTGGCCGGCCGCGGGGCCGCCGGCCAGCACGTCGGCCAGGTCCACTCCCCGCACGTCGACCCTGGCCGGGTACATGCTGGTGAACCAGCCGAGGGTCCGGGAGAGGTCGGCGCCGGGGACGACGTCCTCCTCGCGGCCGTGCCCCTCCATTCGGACCAGGGTCGAGTGGTCCGCGCCGCGCCACCTGTTCACCGCCAGGGCGAGCGCGGCGAGCAGCACGTCGGTCCCGGTGCCCTTGAACGCCGCGGGAAGCCTGGTCAGCACCGCCTCGGTGACCTCGGCGGGCAGTTGCACCCGCACGGTGTCGACGGTGGACATCACATCCACCGCCGGGTCGAACGCCCGGGTGCCGAGCGGGGGGTTCGGCGCCTCCAGCATGTCGCGCCAGTACGCCAGTTCCGCCTCCCGCTCCGGGGTGAGCGCCTCGGCCTGGAGCGCCGACGCCCAGCGGCGGGCCGACGTGCCGACCGCGGGCAGCTCGGGTGTCCGGCCGGAGCGGACCTGCTGCCACGCCTCGGCGAAGTCCGACATGAGGATCCGCCAGGAGACACCGTCGACCACCAGGTGGTGCAGCACCACGAGCAGCCGGCCCGCACCGGAGGGGGCCGCGAACCAGACGAAGTCCGCCATGGTCCCGGCTTCCGGGTCGAGCCGTCCGGCCGCGGCGTCCAGCTCCGCCTTCGCCACCTCCAGCAGGGACGGCGCGTCCCACCGGCCGTCGCAGGGGACCCGGCGGATCAGGTCCGCCGCCCGTACGGAGCCCACCTCAGGCACGACGAGGGACAGCTCGTCGCCGCGCACCAGCCGTGCGCGCAGCAGGTCGTGCCGCTCCAGCACCGCGTCCAGCGTCGCGGCCAGCCCGCTCTCGTCGATGCCAGCGGGCAGCTCGAGCACCATCGACATGGCGAACCGGTTCGTCCCGCCGCCGTGTTCGAACACCTGCCGAGCCACCGGCTGCAGCGCCATCGAGCCGACGCCGCCGCCCTCTTCCTCCGCGAGCACCGGCACCCGCTCCCGACGGGAGGAGGCCACCTCGGCCAGCCGGGCCGCCGTGCGGCACTCGAAGATCTCGCGGGTGGTCAGCTCCAGGCCCCTGGCTCGGGCCCGGGCCACCACCTGGATGGACCGCAGGCTGTCGCCGCCCACCGCGAAGAAGTCGTCGTCGATGCCGATCCGCTCCACACCGAGCACGTCCGCGTACGCCGCGGTGATGATCGTCTCGGCTTCGGTGCGCGGCTCCCGGTAGGCCTCGCCCAGGAACTCCGGCTCGGGCAGCGCCGAGCGGTCCAGCTTGCCGGTCGGCCCGAGCGGCAGCCGGCCCAGCGCCACGAAGGCCGACGGCACCATGTAGTCGGGCAGCCGCGCCGCGACGAACTTGCGCAGTTCGGCGGAGGAGGCACCGGAGAGCACATCCACATCGCCGATACCGCCGGCACCGTCGTCACCGACGGCTCCCTCGCCGGTGTGCACCACGTACGCGACGAGTTGCCGTCCGCCCGAGGGCACCTCCCGGCTGATCACCACCGCCTCGCTGATCCCGGGGTGCTGCGTGCAGGCCGCCTCGACCTCAGCGGTCTCGATGCGGAAGCCGCGCACCTTCACCTGGCCGTCGCCGCGGCCGACGCACTCCAGCTGACCCCGCGCGTTCCAGCGGGCCAGGTCGCCCGTGCGGTACATCCGCTCGCCCGCGGGGCCGAACGGGTTCGCCACGTAGCGCTCGGCGGTCAGGCTCGGGCGGCCGTGGTAGCCGCGGCCCAGGCAGGTCCCCACCACGTACAGCTCACCGATCACGCCCTGCGGCACCGGGGCGAGTCCCGGGCCCAGCACGTAGGCCCGCATGTTCCCCAGCGGGGTGCCGATGGGCGCGACATCGCCGTCCGCCCACTCCTCGGCGGCCCCGAGGGAGAACGTGGTGGCGTAGAAGCTCTCGCTCTGCCCGTAGCCGTTCACGATCTGCACGCCGGGCAGCACCTCGCGCACCTGGCGCACCAGCCGGGCCGGGAGCACGTCGCCCGCGAGCACGACCGTGCGCACGTCGGTCATCTTGCCCAGGTGGCCGACCAGTTCCCCGAGCACCGAGGGGACCGCGCTGATCACGTGGCCGTCCCAGCCGTCCCGCTCGGCGAGCACCAGCGCGTTGGCCACGACCTCGGCCGTGCCGCCGGTGGACAGGGTGGTCAGCAGCTCGAAGACCGAGACGTCGAAGTTCACCGAGGTGCCGGCCAGCATCCGCCACCCGGGCGGCGCCTCCAGCACGTCCACCAGTTCCCGCACCCCGTTGACAACGTTGCGGTGGGTGATCCCCGCGCCCTTCGGCTTGCCCGTGGAACCGGAGGTGTACATCACGTACGCCAGGTTGTCCGGGCCCAGCGGCGAGATCCGGCCCGCGTTGTCCAGCGGCCCCGCGGGCGGTGCCCACTGCGCGCGTTCGTCGAGGTCGACGCACGACATGTCGTTGTCCGGCAGCTCCTGCCACGTCGCGGTGTCGGTGACCGCGAACCGCGGGCGGGCTTCGGACAGCACGCTCTGCGCCCGTCCGGCGAGGTACTGCGGGTCCATCGGCAGGTACCCGGCACCGGACTTGAGGATCCCGAGCAGGCCGACCACCAGGTCCTCGGTGCGCGGCAACGCCAGCACCACCAGGTCCTCCGGCCCGGCACCCCGCCGGACCAGCTCCCACGCGACGTCGTTCGCCCGGTCGTCGAGCTCCCGGTAGGTCAGCGTCCGGTCCTCGCAGGTGATCGCCGCGGCGTCCGGCGTCCTGGCCACCTGGCTTTCGAACAGCTCAGGGATCGTCAGCTCGGAGGTCGCCGTGGCGGTGTCGTTGAACCGGCTCAGCAACCGGTCCCGCTCGGTAGCGCCGAGCACGTCGAGGCCGCCGATCCGCTGCCCCGCGTCGGCCACCAGCCGGCTCAGCACGCGGACGAACCGGTCCGCGATGCCCTGGACCGTCTCCCTGTCGAACAGGTCGGAGGCGTACTCCAGACGGCACTGCGCCCCGCCTGAGTTGTTCGGGAGCATGTCGAAGAACAGGTCGAACTTGGCGGTCGCCGTCTCCAGCCGCTCGGCCCGCACGCCGAGGCCGGGGAGTTCCAGGTCCGGCACGGGCGGCTGCCAGGAGAGCATGACCTGGAAGAACGGGTTGTAGGCGGTGGACCGGTCCGGGTTGAGCAGTTCCACCAGCCGCTCGAACGGCATGTCCTGGTTGTCGTACGCGGCGAGCGACCTCTCCCGCACCTGCTCCAGCAGTTGCAGGAAGGTCGGGTTCCCTGCCAGGCCGACGCGCAGCACCCAGGTGTTGACGAAGAAACCGACGAGGTCGCGCAGTTCCTCGTCGGTGCGGTCCGTGATCGGCGCGCCGATGGGCACGTCGTCACCGCAGCCGAGGTGGTGCAGCAGGACCGCCAGCGCGGAGTGCATGACCATCGAGATCGTGGTGTCCGCCTGCGCGGCCAGCTTCTCCACGGACCGCAGCAGTTCGGGTTCGATCGCGAAGGGAACCAGATCGCCGCGGTGGCTCATCGTCTTGGAGCGCGGGTGGTCGGTGGGCATGGCCAGCGGCTGCACCAGATCGGCCAGGGCCTGCCGCCAGTACTCCAGTTGCCTGGCCGCCATGCTCTCCGGATCGGCCTCGTCGCCGAGCAGTTCCCGCTGCCACAGCGTGTAGTCCGCGTACTGCACGGACAGCGGCTCCCACTCCGGGGCCCTGCCCTGCGCGCGGGCCGCGTAGGCCGTGGTGACGTCGCGGAACAGCGGCCCGAAGGACTCCCCGTCCACGGCGATGTGGTGCGCCACCACCACCAGGGTGTGCTCGCCCGGTCCCGTCCGCAGCAGCCTGGCGCGGATCGGCACGTCGGCGCCCAGGTCGAAGGTCTCGGTGGCCACCTCGTGGACCGCCGCCGCCCGCTCCTGCTCCGCGACCTCGACGACCGGCAGGTCGAACGGCTTCCGGCCGGATGGCAGCACCTGCTGGTGCGGGACGCCGTCGTCACCCTCGACGATCACCGTGCGGAGGACCTCGTGCCTGTCGATGACGTCGCGGAGCGCCGACTCCAGCGCACCCACGTTCAGTTCACCGGTCAGCCGCAGGGCGAAAGCGGTGTTGTAGGTCGGCGACGGGCCTTCGAACTGGTCCACGAACCACAGCCGACGCTGCGCGAAGGACAACGGGATCATTGCGTCTCCAAATCGGCGGAACCAGGGGGCGGGTCGTCACTCAGCTCTGGTCGAGCAGGTCCAACAGTTCTTCGTTGTAGAAGTCGTCGATGGAGCACGCCCCCGACAGCGTCGAGAAGTACCGGTCGATATGTTCCTGATGGCCGACCAGCTTCTGGAGGAGGTCGACCCGCCCCTGGGGCTTGAGTTCGGCCACGTTGAGCGCGCCCTGGTAGTGGTTGAGGGCTTCGTCGCTCAGGTCGTCCTCGTAGTGCCGCAGCGCCGCGTTGAGCGCGGCGTCGTCGTGCAATCCCTCCCCGATGTGGTCGGTGAGCGACTGGGCCTGGACGAAGGCTTCGGTGATGCCGCGGGCGGTGATGGAGTCCTTGTGGTTGACCGCGTCGCCGACCAGGACCCATCCGGGCCCGTAGGCCTTGCGGAAGAAGTTCTCCTGGTGGCCGGTGCCGTACAGCTGCTCCACCCGCTCGCCCGCCAGCATCCGCTCGTACAGCTCGGGCGCCGTCGTGCGGAAGCCGTCGAGGTAGAAGGGTTCCACTCCCTTGCGGACGTCGTTGTACTCGTCCTGGGGGAAGTAGGTCATGAGCAGCGTGAGGTCGTCGTTGGTGGGGATGACACCGATCCAGCGCCCCGGCCGCTCGTACAGCTCGAAGTCGGACGGAACCCCGGCCCAGTAGCTGTAGTAGGTGCAGGTCACGCGCGGGTGCTCGATGACGTTGGGGGCGCCGACCTTGCGGGCCACCAGCGAGCGCATGCCGTCCGCGCCGACGACCAGGCGCGCCCGTTCCGTCACCTCGGCACCGGCGGGCGTGGTGTACCGCACCCCGGCGACCCGGTCGTCCTCCCACACCAGGTCCCTGACCGCGCAGCCCTGCTGGAACTCCACGCCGGCCTCGACGGCGCCCTCCGCGAGGACCGGGTCGAGCACGTACCGCCTGGGCGCGTACGTGTACGTCAGGCCGTCCACCGGCAGGGAGAAGCCCTCGATGTGGACGCCGGGGCCCTCGTAGGTCTGTCGGGTGATCGGCCGGCAGCCCGCGTCGCGGAGCTTGTCGAGCAGCCCCCACCGGTTGAGCAGCCCCATGCCCTGCATGTGGATGTAGTGCGAGGACAGCGTGTCCAGCGGGAACTGCGCTTTCTCCAGAAGCAGGACCCGATAGCCCTGCCGCGCGAAAAGCATGGCCGTCGGCGAACCCGCACAACGGGCACCTATGACAATGACATCGTACATGGCGCCTCTCTTACCAGGTGGTTTTGGATCCAACGCGACCGCAGCCGAAAAAATGCGTTGTGGTCGAGCGCACTGTCAACGCGGCGGCGGAATAACCGCTGCCCGAACACGAATGTGATGCTAGCCGTCGGAACCAGCGGGAGAAATACACGCCGGGCTCCTCGATGAAAGCACCATGAATTCTTGCCGGTATATCTCTATGCGGTGCGCCGATCGGCGGCGTCGAGTACCTGGGTCACCCACTTGTCGACGGACAGACCGTGCGCGGCGGCCACCTTCGAGTAGGCGTCGAGTTGGCCCGCGGACAGCTCGATGGTGAGCGTGGTGACGTTCCGCCGACTCCGCTCGGTGCCCGCCGCCTCGGCCGGCCGGGGTTCCTCCCGCTTCTCCTCGTCACCGCTCGCGGCGGCACCGGCTTCCTCGGCCGACTGCTCGGTCAGGCTGGCGCGAACCGCCCTGCGCAGTTCGTTGCGCGACCACTTGCGTGCTTCGGCCTTGCGCAGCCAGTAGTCCTGCTCGGGCGGCGACAGGCGGGTGACCTCGGCGTGGTGGGCGAAGCTGAGGGTGTCCCGCCTGCGGTGCTGCTCGAACCGCCGGGCAACCCACGCGTAGTTGCGCAGCGTCTGGTAGTCCAGCCCCGTTCGCTCGATCGCCTCCCGGTACCTCCGCCACCCGTAGGCGGTCTCCCCGAAGATCAGCCAGTCGGCGAGCCACCACGCCGAGGAGTTGGTGAGTTCGCGCAGATTGGACCCGATCCGCTCCCAGGACCGCTCCGACAGGTTCCGCGGGAAGGTCATCCCCGACTTCTGCACCTGCGCTTGACTCCCCGCCAGGGACAGAACCGCATCGCACCGCGCGGGCTCGCCGTCGGTGCCCACCGGCCCCGGCTGGGAACTGCTCGCGGTTCTCACAGGACGCCACCCACAACCTTCATCTCCTTCGGTCAACCCGCATGAGGCCGGACAGCGTCCTGCCGGTCAGGTCCCCATGGCCTCCCGCAGGCTCCTCGGGCGCAGATCGGTCCAGTTCCGCTCGACGTACTCCAGGCAATCGGCTCTGGCCGCCTCGCCGAAGGCCACCCGCCAACCAGCGGGAACCTCGGTGAAAACCGGCCACAGGGAGTGCTGGTCCTCGTCGTTGACCACGACGTAGAAGCGGCCGTTCTCGTCATCGAAAGGGTTCGTGCTCACTGCCACCGTCCTTAGGCGTCACGGGGTGACTCGAGAAGGGAAATCACCAGGACCGGGCCGGGATTCGCAGATCTGCGTCGTCCTGTCGACAGGACACCGGCATCCGCGGCCACCCTGGAATACCGACGCCACGCTAAGACCCGGCCACCGACGCCACAAGGGCGGACAAGGTTGCTTGTCTCCGGTCGTCTGCCCAAATCTGTACCGCACTGGGGTCCTGTGCCACGATGACCGAGCAATGGCCCGTCGACGGGCCTGCTCGAATCCGGGTTTTGGCCATCTCCGCCCGCCGAGGCGATCGAGAGCACGCGCAGTTGAACACGGGCCTGCGCGGGCGGCCCACCAGGGCCTGGTATCCCGAGTGGAGAGCGCCGGAAAAGCCCCACCCCCAAGCCGAACACCGTGCGCGCAACGGCGACCGCGCTCGCGTTGCAACGAGGGCAAAGGAATTCCTGATGGACGCATTGGCCGAAGCCGTGCTCGCGGGTGCTTCGCCGGACGAACTCGTCAAGGAGAACGTGCCGGACGATTACCTGGCCGCGTACCTGCACGAAGAGGACGCCCGCATGTTCGGCGACGTCCCTGACAAGGACGTGCGCCGCTCGCTCCGGGTCGGCCGGGTGCCGATGCCCGAACTGGCGCCGGACGAGGCGCTGGTCGCGGTCATGGCCAGCTCCGTCAACTACAACACGGTGTGGTCGGCGATGTTCGAGCCGCTCCCCACCTTCGACTTCCTGCGCCGCTTCGGCCGCCAGGGCGGATTCGCCTCCCGGCACGACCGGCCGACCCACGTGGTCGGCTCGGACGGCGCCGGAGTGATCGTCCGGGTCGGCTCGGGTGTGCGGCACTGGCGGGTGGGCGACCACGTGGTCATCTCACCGGCCTACGTGGACGACCAGGAACCCGCGACGCACGCCGACGGGATGCTCGGCGCGGAGCAGCGCGCGTGGGGCTTCGAGACCAACTTCGGCGGCCTGGCCCACTACGCGGTGGTGCGGGTCAACCAGTTGGTGGCCAAGCCCACCCACCTGACCTGGGAGGAGGCCGCGTCCGTCACGCTGTGCGGCGGCACCGCCTACCGAATGCTGGTCAGCGACCGCGGCGCGCGCATCAAGCAGGGCGACATCGTGCTGATCTGGGGGGCGACCGGCGGTCTCGGCGCCTACGCGGTGCAGTTGGTGAAGGCCGGCGGCGGCATCCCGATCGGTGTGGTCGGCTCGGAGGAGAAGGAAGCCGCGCTGCGCCGGCTGGGCTGCGATGTGATCATCAACCGCAGCGAACTGGGCCTGGGCGGCCACGCCCCGACCCCGGAGGAGACCATCGCCCAGGGCAAGCGGCTCGGCAAGCGCATCAGGGCCGAGGTGGGCGAGGACCCGCATGTGGTGTTCGACTACGTCGGCGCCGCCACCTTCGGCATATCGGTGTTCGTGGTGCGCAAGGGCGGCGTGGTCGTCACCTGCGGTTCCAGTACCGGCTACCAGCACAGTTACGACAACCGCTACCTGTGGATGAACCTCAAGCGGATCATCGGCAGCCACGTGGCCAACCTCCAGGAACAACAGGAGTGCAACCGCCTGGTGCAGTTGGGCAAGCTCGCGCCCGCGCTGTCCACCGTGTACCCGCTCGACGAGGTCGGCGAGGCCACCCGACTGGTACAGACCAATCAGCACATCGGCAAGGTCGGAGTGCTGTGCCTGGCCCCGCACACCGGGCTCGGGGTCACCGACCCCCTGCTGCGCGCCCGGATCGGCGAGGACCGGCTCAACCCACTGCGCGAACCGTCCCGGGCGGACCCGTCCGTGAACCCGACCCCGGTCGCCGCCGGGCCGACCGCCTGACGAGGGGGACACGACCATGACCGAGAACGCTGTAGGCGTCCTGGGGACGGGCTCGTACGCGCCGGAAGAGGTGATCGACAACACCGAGGTGGCCCGGCGCGTGGGCGTCGACCCGGAGTGGATCGAGCGCAAGACGCAGATCATGACCCGCCGGTACGCCGCCCCGGCGGAGGCCACCTCCGACCTGGCGACGCAGGCCGCCCAGGAGGCCCTGGAGAACGCCGGGCTGACCGCCGATCAGGTGGACTACCTCATCCTGTCCACCTCGACCGGGGACTCGCCGCAGCCGCCGACCAGTTATCTGGTGCAGAACCGGCTGGGCGCCTGGAAAGCGGCCTGTTTCGACATCAACGTGGTGTGCAGCGGTTTCGTGTACGGACTCGCGCTCGCGCACAGCCTGGTCGCGGTGAACCCCGGCACCCGCGCGCTCGTCATCGCCGCCGACCTGTACTCACGCTTCCTGGACTTCTCCGACCGCAAGACCGCGGTGCTGCTCGGCGACGGGGCCGGCGCGGCCGTGGTCGGCTCGGTACCCGGGCCCGGCATGCTCGGGTTCCACCTGGCCAGCAGGGGCGACTGCAGCGACCTGATCTGGGTCGAGGCGGGCGGCAGCCGACTGCCCAGCAGCCACGAGACCGTGGACAAGGGCGGCCACTTCTTCCGGATGAACGGCCGCGGCGTACGGGACTTCGTGATGGACCACGTGCCGCCGGCCCTGGCCGAGCTGTGCGCCAAGGCGGGTGTCTCCCTGGACGAGGTGGACCACTTCGTCCCGCACCAGGCCAACGGCGTCCTGCTGGGTGAGTTGGTGGAACGCTGCGGGCTGTCCGGGGCGCGCACCCACCGGTCGCTGGAGGAGTTCGGCA
Source organism: uncultured Actinomycetota bacterium (assembly GCA_963737305.1). Classification (GTDB taxonomy): domain Bacteria; phylum Actinomycetota; class Actinomycetes; order Streptomycetales; family Streptomycetaceae; genus Streptantibioticus_C. The sequence continues at coordinate 1,576,993 of CAVTRX010000001.1, forward strand.
ACATCGGCAGCGCGGGCGTGCCGTTCGCGCTCGCCGGCGCCGACCGGGCCGGCGCGCTGTCCGACGGCGACCTGGTGCTGCTGGCCGGTTTCGGCGGCGGAATGTCCATCGGCGCCTGCCTGCTGCGCTGGGGGGTGTCGGCATGACCGCGGTGACCGGCCTGCCGGGTGACATCAAGCGGGTCGGGATCGTCGGCTGCGGCACGATGGGCTCCGGCCTGGCCGAGATCTGCGCCCGAGCCGGACTCGACGTGGTGGTCGTGGCCTCCCAGCCCGCCTCCGTGCCCGGCGGGCGCGGCCGGGTGGTCTCCTCCCTGGATCGGGCCCTGTCTCGCGGCAAGGTCTCCGAGGCCGACCGGGACGCCGCGCTGGCCCGCATCACGTTCACCACCTACCTCGACGACCTGGCCGACCGCGACCTCGTGATGGAGGCGATCCGGGAGGACGAGAACCAGAAGTCCGAGCTGTTCGTGGCGCTGGACAAGGTCGTCGAGTCCCCGCGGGCCATCTTCGCGTCGAACACCTCGTCCGTCCCGATCATGCGCCTGGCGAGGGTCACCGGCAGGCCGGAGCAGGTGGTCGGCACCCACTTCTTCAACCCGGTGCCCGTGCAGCCACTGGTGGAGCTGATCGGCACGCTGCTCACCGGGGAGCACACCCTGCAGCGGATGACCGAGTTCATCGAGGTCACGCTCGGCAAGACGCCGATCCGCTCGCCCGACCGGTCCGGCTTCGTGGTCAACGCCCTGCTCATCCCCTACCTGCTGGGCGCGATCAGGATGGTCGAGTCGGGTTTCGCCACCGCCGAGGTGGTCGACCAGGGCATGACGCTCGGCTGCTCGCACCCGCTGGGGCCGCTCCAGCTGACCGACCTGATCGGTCTGGACGTCGTCGCCGCGGTGGCGGAGTCCCTGCGCCAGGAGTTCCGCGAACCGCAGTTCACCGCCCCCGCCCTGCTGCTGCGGATGGTGGAGGCCGGGCTGCTGGGCAAGAAGACCGGCCGCGGCTTCTACCCCTATCCATGATCCGCTTCCGCGGGCGTGGAGACGATCCGACGATGTCAAGGGCGCAGTGAGATGAGGGGGAACGACGTGGGACACACCGGCATGGACGCGGACGTGGTGATCGCCGGCGCCGGACCGACGGGTCTGATGCTCGCCTGCGAACTGCGGCTGGCGGGCGTCGACGTGGTGGTGGTCGAACGGCTCGCGGACCGGACGGGCGAGTCGCGAGCCGGCGGGATCCACTCCCGCACCATGGAGGTGCTGGACCAGCGCGGCATCCTGGACCGCTTTCTGGCGGTCGGCGAACTCCAGCCGGTGGCCCACTTCTCCGGACTCTGGCTGGACATCGGCGAGTTCGAGTCCAGGCACCCCTATCCGATGACGATCCTCCAGTCCGAGATCGAGCGGCTGCTGGAGGAGTGGGGCACCGAACTCGGCGTGCGGGTGCGCAGGTCGTCCGAGGTGACGGGGATCCGCCAGGACGAGACCGGCGTGGAGGTCGAGCTGGGCGCGGCGGACGCGACGCTGCGCGCCCGCTACCTCGTGGGCTGCGACGGCGGGCGCAGTTCGGTGCGCAAGCTGGCCGGCATCGACTTCCCCGGCACCCCGGCCACGATGACCGCGATGGTCGGCGACGTCGAACTCCCCGATCTGCCCGAGGACTACGTCTGGGTGCGGCGCTGTGCGGGTGGCGACTGGTCGGCGATCGCGCTGGAGCCGGGCTGGCACCGGGTGATCACCTCCCAGTACGACCACGTCGCGGACCGCGAGGAACCGGCGACGTTCGAGCAGCTGCGGGACTCGCTGATCAACCTCGCCGGCACGGACTTCGGCATGCACAGCCCGCGCTGGATCTCCCGGTTCGGGGACGCGGCACGGCAGGCCGCCCAGTACCGGCAGGGCCGGGTGCTGCTCGCGGGCGACGCGGCGCACATCCACTTCCCGGCCGGCGGGCAGGGGTTGAACATGGGCGTGCAGGACGCGGTCAACCTCGGCTGGAAGCTCGCCTCGGTGGTGCGTGGCCAGGCGCCGGAGAGCCTGCTGGACAGCTACCACGCCGAGCGCTACCCCGTCGCGGAGCGCGTTCTGCACAACACCCGGGCGCAGTCGGCCCTGGTCCGCCCCGGACCCCAGACGGACGCGCTGCGCGACGTGTTCGGCTCGCTCCTGGTGTTCGACGACGTCAACCGGTACCTGGGCGGCATCATCACCGCGCTGGACATCCGCTACCCGCTCCCCGGCGACCACCCGCTGGTCGGACTGCGGGTCCCCGACGCCGATCTCAAGGCGCCCGACGACGCCACCCGCGTCTACGAGTTGCTGCACGCCGCCCGCCCGGTACTGCTCGACCTGGGCGGCAGCGCCGGTCTGGCGGCGGTCGCCAAGGGCTGGGCCGATCGGGTCGACCTCATCGAGGCACGCAGCGAGCACGACGACTGGCGCGTCCCGTCCGTCGGCGAGATCCCCGCTCCCGGCGCGCTCCTCATCCGCCCCGACGGTCATGTCGTCTGGGCGGCCGAGGCCGGCGGCCCGCCCGGCCGATCCGCGCTCCGTACCGCCCTCACCACCTGGTTCGGCCCGGCCGTGCGGGGGTGAGACACCACCGGCGACCCGCCAAGTCCCGTGACCACAGCGCCTGTTGGCGGCGAATCACCACCGGGTAGCGTCGCGACCATGGAATTCAGGGACGTCGTACGCAGACGGAAGATGGTCCGCTCGTTCACCGACGAACCGGTCGACGCCGAGGTGGTGCGGCGGATTCTGGACACCGCGCGCCGCGGCCCGAGCGCGGGCTTCAGCCAGGGTGTGGAGTTCGTCGTGGTGGTCGACGACGAGACGCGGCACGAGATCGCGGCACCCGCGCAGGAGGCGTTGGACACCTCGGGTCACCACAACTTCGTGGCCCAGGCTCCGGTGCACGTCGTGCTGTGCGTCAGCCCGGAGGTGTACCGGTCGCGCTACCGGGAGCCCGACAAGATGAAGGTCCGTTCGGACATCGACGACGAAGCGTTGTGGGCGGTCCCGTACTGGTACACCGACGCGGGCGCCGCGATGCAGCTGCTGCTGATGGCGGCGGTCGACGAGGGGATAGCCGCGGCCTTCGTGGGAGGCACCGGCGCTCGGCTGCGCGAACTGCTGGGGATTCCGGAGGAGTACATCCCCATCGGCGTCGCCCTCCTGGGCCACCCGGCCCCGGACGCGGCCCGGTTCGGCGACGTGAGCGCCCGCCGGGTCTCCCGCCGCCCCTACGAGGACGTCGTCCACGAGGGCCGCTGGTAGCGGGCTGCCGGTCGCCGGCTACGCGACCTCGGTGCGCAGGGGGTGGGTCGCGCGGGTGTGGAGGGCGTGGAAGAGGGCCGTGCGGTCGGCGGGGGCGTTGACGTGTGCCTCGGGATGCCATTGGACGCCCACGGCCCAGAAGTCGTCCGACTCGATCCCCTCGACGCAGCCGTCCGCGGCACGGGCGGTGACGCGCAGCCCCCGGCCCACCCGGTCGACGGCCTGGTGGTGCCCGGAGGCCACGAGCGCCGAGGGGGCGGCATGCGCGCGCGAGCAGACGCTGTCCTGGGCGAACGACACCTCGTGGCGGGCCCATTCCAGCTCGCCGACGAAGGGCCGCGAGTGCACCACCGTGGTCGGCGCCATGTCCGGGTCGAGCGTGCCGCCGTACACGACGTTGAGGAGCTGCATGCCCCGGCATATCCCCAGCAGCGGCAGCCGGGCGGCCCGCGCGTGCCGGATGACGGTCAGGTCGAGTGCGTCCTGGGCGGGGTTGACGTCGTAGAGGGCCGGGTGCCTCGGGTCGCCGCCGTACAGGCCCGGGTCGACGTCGCCACCGCCCGGTACGACGTACCCCTGGCACCGGTCGAGCGCGGCCCGCACGCGTTCGGGCGAGCCGGGCTCTATCAGCACGGGGCGCGCCCCCGAGGCCGTGATCAGGTCGACGACGTCGTCGAAGATGCCGTTCGCCGCGCCGACTCGCGGGTCCGCGCCGTCGGCGTTCCCGTTGCTGAGCCGTGCGGAGATGCCGATCGCGGGTGCCGGTATGTCGGTGCCGGTCATGGCTCTCCCCTGCGGTGTGTGGTGATCGGAAGGTCGAGGTGGTCTGCGATCGGCTGGCGTTCGAATTCTACGGACGCCGCGGGCGGTCGGGCGACGAACCCGGCGGCGCCGGCCTCCCGTGCGGGAGGCCGGCGCCGCCGGGCCGGGTCCGGCGTTCCGGTCAGAGCACCGAGCTGTAGCCGTTCCAGCCCGAAGTGCCGATCTCCGCACGGGACTTGAAGGTGGACGTACCGCTGTGGCCGGAGCCGCTGTAGCGGTACAGCTGGCCGGCCGAGGTGACGCCGACGATGTCGGCGCGGCCGTCACCGTCGAGGTCGCCGGGGGCGGCGAGCTTGGTGTAGGTGTTCCAGCCGCCGCCGAGGTCGACCCGGGTCTTGAACGGCGTGGCCGCGGTGCCGGTCCCCTTGTAGAAGTAGAGGTGGCCGTTGGAGGCGCGCCCCACGATGTCGGCACGGCCGTCACCGTCGATGTCGCCCGCGCCGACGATGGAGTTGTACGCGTTCCAGCCGCCGCCGAGCTTGACGCGGCCGCCGAACGTGCCGTCCCCGCGGCCGGGGAAGCTCCACAGGATGCCGCTGCTGTCGCGGGCGAGCAGGTCGCTGCGGCCGTCGCCGTTGAGGTCACCGGGGCCGAGGGTGAGGCCGTAGTTCCAGCCGCCGGTGATGAAGGCGCCGGTGGCGTCGTTCCACAGCTGTCCCTGGAAGACCTCCAGGAGCGGTTCTTCGTCCTGGTTGGTGAACGACACCGAGGAGAAGAGCTTCGAGCCCTTCCAGCCGCCGGCGTCGCCGACCTGGACCCGCGCGGTGAGGCCGCCGGCGTCGTTGCCCACGTAGTAGTAGAGGCTGCCGCCGGTGGAGAGGCCGAACAGGTTGTTCCGGCCCCAGAACGGGTTGCTGCCCCGGCCCGCGATCAGCTGGTCGTTCCAGTTGTTGCCGACGAACGAGCGGCTGGTGAGCTGGCCGCCGGCGGTGCCCTGGCCGGTGTAGTAGTAGAGCTGGCCGGGGACGGTGCGGCCGAGGATTCCGCCGTGGGCGTTCGGCTCGTCGCCCAGGCCGATGATCTGGTTGTAGGCGTTCCAGCCGTAGCCGATCTTGACCCGGGCGCCCAGCGGGGCGGCCGGATTGCCGGTCGCGGTGTAGAGCCACAGGTCGCCGGCCAGGTCACGGGCGACCAGGGTCTCGGTGCCGGAGCCGGTGAGGTCGCCGGCGCCGATCAGCTGGTCGTAGATGCCGTAGCCGTAGCCGATCTTGACGCGCCCGGTGAACGGGGCCGAACCGGTGCCGGTGCCCTGGTAGAGGTAGAGGTCACCGGTGGGCGTGCGGGCGAGCAGGTCCGGCTTGCCGTCACCGGTGATGTCGCCGAGGGCGATGACCTTGTCGTACATCTGCCAGCCCGTGCTGGTCCAGATCGGGCTGCCGCCGGGCAGCTCGCTGTAGTTCCACAGCGACAGCTCACCGGTGTTGGTGAGCGTCAGGACCTCGGGACCCGCGAGGCTGGTGTCGACGTCTCCCGGCGTGAGGATGTCGCGGTAGTCGGCCGGTCCTGGGCCCAGTTCGGTCCACTCGTTGGTGGCGCCGGACATCTGCCAGAGCGAGCCGTCGGCCTCCTGCGTGAGGATGTCCGCCGAGCCGTCGCCGTCGAAGTCGAATCGGGGCGTGGTGAGCGCGGTGGCGTCCTTCGTCGCGTCCGAGGTGCGGCGCTGCTCGCGCGGCAGGTGGAACGTGGGGCGCGGCGCGGCGGCCGTCGCGTGCGGTGTGAGCGGGCCGGTCGCGTGGTGCGGCGCGGCGGTGGTGTCGGCCTGTGCGACACCGGCCGGGCTGAGAACGAGGACGCCGAACGACAGGGCTCCGGCCGTGCAGGCCGCGAGCAGGCGTCTGTGACGGCGCACGGAAGCGCGCGCCGATCGAGTGGAAAGCACAATCCCCCCCAGGGACATCTGCGGTACCACAGGTGGCAATGCCCGAGCCACTTCGAAGAAACGTTTGGCTCGAACAGGGTGAGCATAGCGCCGAACTATGGGGAATTGTGCGCGTGTTTGTCGTCTCGATCACGCATGGCCGGAAGCATGCGGAAATTCCCGGCAGCCGGAGCCCACCGGGTCGACCGGGGCCGCCGCTGCCGGATCGTCAACGCATCGTGACGGTGTGGGTGGCGCCCAGCGTGCCGGCCACCCGCACGTCCACGACCAGTCGCGCTCCCGTGGCGACCACGGTGACCGCGGGGTCGGCCCGCACGACGTGCCGGACGCTCGACGGCACCGCGACCCGCACGGTGCCTCCCGTCTGCGTCGGGTCGGACACCGCGAGGGTCCAGCCCACGGGGGTACGGCCCCAGACCACCGCGGCGGGACCGGAGGCGGTCAGGCCGTCGACGGCCGCGGCGGCGAAGAACACGGCGGCGAACGTCTCCCGGTCCGGCCGTACCGCCTGGACCTGGACGGTGTTGGCGGCCACCCTCCAACGCCCGCGGGCCGCACGGGTCTTCGACACCGAGGCACCGGGCAGCACGGCGTAGCCGTAGGAGGCGCCCGACGGACCGGTCCCGTGGTCCAGGACGATCTTCTGGTAGCGGCGGGTGTACGGGACATCGGTGCCGTGGGTGTTGGCGCCGGTGTCGATGTCGAGCCAGGTGCCGGTGCGGTCCTCCCGCAGCAGGGTGACCGGCTCGCGGTCGCTCCCGTCCAGCAGGACGTAGCCCGCCACCCCGTCCAGGTGCAGCCAGTCCGCGTGGGCGATCACCGCGCTTCGGCCCGGGCCGGCCGGGGCCGGGCGGCCGTCGAGCAGGAGCGCGGCCGTGCCGTTCTCGCCGATGTTGCGGTTCTCGATGGTGGTGCGCACGCGGGCCCCGGAGGCGTCGGTGATCCCGGCGCCGAGGCAGAGCACCGCGTCCTGGGTGAAGAACCACGACTTCCTCGCCGACAGCGTGCCGTCCTGGGATACGAAGTCCAGTCCCTGGGCACCGCGGCGCTCGTCGAAGCGGACTCCCCCGGCGAACGCGGTCGCGCCCATCACGGTGCCGTTGGCCGGGCCTGCGGGCGTGGTGTCCTTCTGGGTGGTGCCGGGCAGCAGGCTCGGGTCGACGGTCGGCCAATAGGCGTCGCTGTAGTCGCCCTGCCGGCCGGGCAGGAAGGTGTAGAGCACACCGTCGCCGACGTACCAGCCGCGCTGGTTCATGCCGTTGATCGCCTCGTACCGGCAGGTCCTGGTCGAGCCGACCCCGAGCGAGGCGGACCACCCCTCCATGACGTGCACCATCCGGTCGCTCTGCGGGAACGTCCGGTGAACGGCCGCACTTCGCGGCTGCCGGGGGCCGGCCGCCAGCAGCGCCTCGGCGTACTCGACCTCGGGCACGCCAACCATCTGGAGGCCGCCGGAGAACCGGGCGAGGTCCGAAACCTCCAGGTACGGCGCCCAGGTGCCCGACTCGATCCACTGGGCGGCCAGGCCCGCGAACCGGGAGCTCGTGGGCTCGGGCGCGCAGCGGGCCATCAGCACCACCGCGGCGATGAACTGGTGGCCGGCGTCTTGCCCGGTCTCCCCCTGCCGGGACAGCATCCGGCCGCGCACCGGCTCCATCATCGCGCCGGAGGTGAGGAAGGGCGCGTACACGTCGGTGACCGTGTCGAAGAAGTCCTGCCGGACCTCGGGCGCGAGACCCGTGCCGGTGTCCTGGGTGACGTACATCATCGCGGCCACCGCGGTCAGCAGCACCAGCCCGTAGTGCCCGGGGTAGGGCACCACGCCGTGCTGGATGAAGGATCCGTCGGTGTGGTAGCCGTCGCCGGCAGTGACCCGGGCGACCAGGCTGTTCGCCCCGCCCGCGGCGGCGTCGGTGACGGCCGCGAGTGCGGTGGCCACCCGGCCCTGGTCGCCGAGCAGCGCACCGGACACCAGAGCGATCAGCGACTTGTCGGCCCGGTTCGCTCCGGTCTCGGGGGATCCGTCGGTGGCCGAGAGGTTGGGGTCGGCCACGAAGCGCAGGACCGGCCGCAGGTAGCGCTCGCGGTCGGCGGGGGCCAGCCGGTCCCCGAGCGCGACGATGATCTGAAGAAGCCAGTACGGCACGCCGATCTCGTAAACGTACCAGTTGCCGATCTCCCCGGTGTTCTCGTTGTACTGCGTGCGGTAGAGCGTCTCCAGCGCGGTCAGTATCCGCTGCGGCATGTCCGGGTGGCCGGCCAGTGCGGAGCCCGGCGTGCCCCAGGCGACCGCGAGGGTCCGCAACCGGTAGTACATCAGCGGGAAGTAGGTGCTGCCAGGACCGCTCGGCAGGTCCGTCCACAACTGGTCGCCGTCGACGTTCATCGATGCGTCGTAGGTGAGGGCCATCTCGTCCAGCGACGCCAGCGCCTTGTCCCGGGCCGCCGACAACCTGCCGCCGCCGACCTGTAGTTCGCGGTACGCGGCCACGATCCGGTCGAGGTCCGCCGTACCCGGCACCCGGGTCGCCTCCGTGGCACCGGCCGACCCGGCGGTGGTGAGCGGAAGCGATGAGGCGACGGCGCCGACCGCGCCGTACCGCAACACGTCACGACGATTGAGCCGCATGAGGCACCTCCACATGTGGTCACGCAGGGCGGTCAGAACTCACCGAACTCGGCCGTCTCTCTGGTCCAGGCACGGGCCTGGTCGCTCAACGTGAAGCCGAGACCGGGACGGTCGGGGACGTGCATCCGCCCGTCGCGGATCTCCAGCCGTTCGTTGAACAGCGGCTCCAGCCAGTCGAAGTGCTCCACCCACGGTTCGCCCGGGTAGGCCGCGGCCAGGTGCAGGTGGATCTCCATGGCGAAGTGCGGGGCGAGTTGCAGGTGCTGGTGGTCGGCGAGGGTGGCGAGCTTGAGGAACTGGGTGATCCCGCCGACCCGCGGGGCGTCCGGCTGGATGACGTCGACCGCGCCGAGCTTGATCATCTCCCAGTGCTCGGCGACGCTGACGAGCATCTCACCGCTGGCGATCGGAGTGTCGAGCGCCGCGGTCAGCGCCGCGTGCCCCTGCACGTCGTAGGCGTCCAGCGGCTCCTCTATCCACACCAGCCGGAACTCCTCCATGGCGCGGCCCATGCGGCGCGCCGTGGGACGGTCCCACTGCTGGTTGGCGTCCACCATCAGCGGCACGCCGTCGCCCAGGTGTTCACGGACGGCGGTGAGCCGGCGCAGGTCGACCGCGTGGTCCGGATGGCCGACCTTGATCTTGATGCCGCCGACCCCCCGCGCGAGGGAGGCGTCCGCGTTCTCCAGGACCTGTTCGATCGGCGCGTGCAGGAAGCCGCCCGAGGTGTCGTAGCAGCGCACCGAGTCGCGATGGGTGCCCAGCAGCTTGGCGAGCGGCAGCCCCGCCCGCTTGGCCTTCAGGTCCCACAAGGCGATGTCGACGGCCGCGATGGCCTGGGTGGACAATCCGCTGCGCCCGACCGACGCGCCCGCCCAGACCAGTTTCGTCCAGATCTTCGCGATGTCGCTGGGGTCCTCGCCGAGCAGTTCCGGCGCGACCTCGCAGGCGTGCGCGAACTGGCCGGGGCCGCCGGCCCGCTTGGAGTAGCCGAAGCCCAGGCCCTCGTGGCCCTGCGCGGTACGGACCTCGGCGAACAGGAAGGCGACCTCTGTCATCGGCCGCTGCCGCCCGGTCAGCACTTTGGCGTCGCTGACGGGCGTGGCCAGCGGTAGATGGACGGCGTGCAGCCGCACCCCCGTGATGCGGTCGGGTGTCGCGGCCGTGCGGGAAGCCGGGGAGGTTGCTGCGGTCACGGTGTCTCCTGCGCCGGCCCCCGCCAAGACAGGTGTGCTCATCACAGGTCGGAGGAGCGGAGCGAACGGTCCTGAACGAAGCGTGACTTCATGGTGCGGCGCGCGACCGAGCCGGAGCAATCGATGAACAGCAAAGGGAAGGCAAAGTTGTTCGCCATCTCGACTCACGTTCACACTGGTGAACGGTCAATCAGGCCGATCTCCCATCAAATGGGGGTGCCCCTTGGCCAGTCGCGGGCACCAGGTGTCGACAGGCGCTCTTGACCCACCTGTGGGACGGCGCTTCAATCCCAGCACCACTCGCCCCCCGAACGGTCCGGAACGGTCCTGCGAAGCGCGCACCGACCAACCGGATACGCATCGAGACGAGGCGACCCCGCATGGCCAAGGCGACCACCGCCCCGCTGCCCAGCCCGCGCAGGATCAGTCCTGCCACCCTTTACTTCTTCGGTGCCCTCGGCGGCATCCTCTTCGGGTACGACCTGGGCGTCATCGCCGGCGTGCTCGTCGTGATCTCCAAGGTCTGGCAACTGAGCGGCCTCGACAAGGGCATCGTCACCGCGAGCCTGTCCGTCGGCGCCATGGTCGGGGCCGGGCTCGCCAGTCGGCTCACCGGCCGGATCGGGCGGCGGCGCACCATCATGGTGGCATCGGCCGTGGTCATCCTCGGCACGGTCGCCTGCTTCCTGACCCCCGGCTTCGGGGCGCTGGTCGCCTTCCGGGCGGTTCTCGGCGTGGGGATCGGCCTGTCCTCGGCGACCGTGCCGACGTATCTGTCCGAGCTGGCGCCGAGCCGGATCCGCGGTGCGATGGGCTCGCTCAACCAGATCTTCATCGTCAGCGGCATCCTGATCGCGTTCCTGGTGGACTACTGGCTGCAGCCGCACCAGTTGTGGCGCTGGATGTTCGCGGGCGCGCTGGTTCCCGCCGTACTCCTGCTCATCGGGCTGACCCGGCTGCCGGAGACGCCTCGCTGGCTCATCAATCTGGGGAAGGACGACGAGGCGCGCGCCGTTCTGGAGTGCACCCACCGCAGCCAGGACGTCGAGGCCGAGATGTCGGCCATCCGCGAGGTCATCAGGATCGACAGCGAGCAGGTCTACCGGATCCGCGACCTCGGCTCCCGCTGGGTGCGGCCGATGTTGTTCGTCGCGATCCTGCTCGCCGTCGGACAGCAGTTCAGCGGCGTCAACGCGATCAACGCCTACTTTCCGGCCATGCTGGTCTCACTCGGCTTCACCGCGAGCACCGCCCTGTTGTCCGCCGTCGTGTTGGGCGTCACGAAGCTCGCCTTCACCGCCTGGGTGGTGTTCGTCGTCGACCGCTGGGGCCGCAAGCCACTGCTGCTCATCGGCAACGTCATCATGCTGGTCACGCTCGGCCTGACCGGCTGGGTCGTCCTCAGCGTCCACGACCAGAACACCCTGGGCACCCTGACGGTCGTGCTCCTCGTGCTGTACCTGGCCGGTTATGAACTCGGCTGGGGCGCGGTGGTGTGGGTGATGATGGCCGAGGTCTTCCCGCTCAAGGCGCGCGGCGCGGGGATGGGTGTCGGCGCGGTCGTGCTGTGGGCGGCGACCGGCATCATCACCGCGGTGTTCCCGATCATGTCCGACGACAACCACCTGGGCATCGGGAAGTCCATGTTCGTGTTCGCCGGCATCAACGCGGTGCTGTTCGTACTGACGCGCTGGCTGGTGCCGGAGACGAAGGGTCGCAGTCTGGAGCAGATCGAACTGGGCCTGCGCGACGAGCGGTGAGCGCGAACCGGCGCCCACGTCGGCGCCGGGCCCACGCCCGTGCTCGCCGGAAGAACGCCCGCCCCCGGAAAGGGAGTGCCCATGACTTCTGCGATACAGCGACGGCCCCGGTTCGAAGGCGGTCCCCGGCGAAGAGGCCGGCTGTGCGTGCTCGCCGTGGCCGCGCTGTTCGCCTCCCTCCTGTACGGAGCGGGGGCGGCGACCGCGCCCGCCGCGCACGCCGAGGGGAACGGCGCCGCCGCGACACCCCAGGAGGGATGGAGCAGTTGGAGCTTCGTCCGCAACAACCCGACGGAGGCCGACATCGAGGCGCAGGCCGCCGCGATGGCCTCGACCGGCCTGGTCGGCCACGGCTTCACCTACCTCAACATCGACGACTTCTACTACCTCAACCCCGCCACCACCGTCGACTCCGCCGGGCGCTGGGTGGTCGACTCCGGCCGGTTCCCTGACGGCATGGCGTCGGTGGCGAACTACGTGCACGGCAAGGGTGAGAAGTTCGGCATGTATCTGACGCCGGGTATCCCGGTGGCGGCGTACAACCAGAACACCCCGATCCAGGGCACCTCCTTCCACGCGCGCGACATCGTCTCCGACACCAGCCGCTACGAGGCGAACTACAACTTCGGCAACGGCGCGATGTACTACATCGACTACGCCAAGAACCCGGCCGCCGCCCAGGCGTTCGTCAACTCCTGGGCCGACCTGCTCGCCTCCTACGGCGTCGACTACCTGAAGATGGACGGCGTCGGGGACTCCGACATCGGCGACGTCCAGGCGTGGTCGCAGGCGCTCAGGCAGTCCGGGCGGACCATCCACTTCCAGCTGTCCAACTCCCTGGACGTCAAGAACGGCGGGACCTGGGAGGCGAACGCCAACGGCTGGCGCATCGACGGCGACGTGGAGTGCTACTGCAGCACGCTCACCAACTGGTCGAACGTCTCCCAGCGGTTCAACGACCTGCCGGCCTGGGTGCGCTACGACGGCCCGGGCGGCTGGGGCGACCCGGACTCCGTCGAGGTCGGCAACGGCACCAGCACCGGTCTCACCCCCGACGAACGCCGCACCCAGCTGACCTTGTGGGCCATCTCCTCGGCCCCGCTGGTCCTCGGCACCGACCTGACCCACATGGACTCCGGTGACCTGGCGCTGCTGACCAACGACGAGGTGCTCGGCGTCGACCGGGCCGGCCACCCCGCCCACCCGGTGGCGCAGGGCGCGCAGCAGCAGACCTGGTGGGCCGACAACGGTGACGGCACGTACACCGTGGGCCTGTTCAACCTGGCCGGCGCCGCCGCCAACGTCACCGCCAACTGGTCGGACCTGGGCTTCACCGGGAGTGCGGCGGTCCGCGACGTGTGGAGCCACACCGAACTCGGCTCCTCCAGCGGCTCGTTCAGCGCGTCGGTGCCCAGCCACGGGTCCCGTCTGCTGCGCGTCACCCCGGCCGCCGGGCACGGCACGATCGGCGCCCCGATGGTCAGCGAGCTGTCCGGCCGCTGCGTCGACTCCCCGCAGGGCACCACCTACAACACCACCCAGCTGGAGGTGTGGGACTGCAACGGCCACGCCAACCAGAACGTGGTCTCCAACCCCTCGGCCAGGACGCTGGTGCTGGAAGGCAAGTGCTTCGACGCCTACAACAAACAGACCACGGCCGGCACACCGGTCGAGATGTTCGACTGCAACGGTCAGACCAACCAGCAGTGGAACATCAACAGTGACGGCACCATCACCGGTGTCCAGTCCGGGCTGTGCCTGGACGTCACCGGCACCACCAATCCCGACGGCGCCGGCCTGGAGCTGTGGTCCTGCAACGGCGCGGCCAACCAGCGGTGGACCCTCGGCTGACCGCTGAGGACGCTCGCGTCGGTGCCCGTCCCGCCGTGCTCCGGCGGGACGGGCACCGACGGGCTCAGCGGACCCACCAGGTCAGCACCGCCGTCATCAGGAACGCGAGGACCGCCGCAAGCCAGACCACCAGCCGTGGCGGCCGCGAGGAGTCGGCCGGAGCCCATTCCCCGCCCCCCTGCGACAGCAGCGCGTCCGCGAACACCCGCGCGGTGCGCGGCCGGTCCTCGGGGTCCACGGACAGCGCGGCACGAAGAAGCGTGTCGATACCCTTCGCAACCCCCGTCTCCCGGGGAATCGTCGGCATCGACGACGCCGACGACCGGGCGGGCGTCAGCGTCGCGCGACCGCCGGAACCGAACGGCTTGCCGCCGGTGAGCAGTTCGAACGCCACGACACCGAGGGCGTAGACGTCGACCCGGCCGTCGAACCCGCCGGTCTGGAAGGCCTGTTCCGGCGCCATGTACGCGGGAGTGCCGGTGGTCACGGTCAGTCCCGACGCGTCGGCGAGCTGTTTCGCGCTGCCGAGGTCGGCCACAAGGACGGCGGCCGGTGTACGGCCGGCGTCGAGCAGCAGGTTCGACGGCTTGATGTCACGGTGGATGACGCCCGCCTCGTGCAGCACCTGAACGGCGTAGCCCGCCTCGGCTGCCAACTGGAGTGCCTCCTCGGGCCCGCAGTGCCCGATCCGCTCGGCCAGCGTGCCGCCCCGGACGTAGTCCATGACGAAGTAGGGCCGGTCGTCCTGGACACCGACGTCGTGGACTCGTACGACACGTGGGCTGGAGATCCTGCGGAGCAGCCTCGCCTCCGCCAGGAACCGCTCTCGCACGTCGGCGTTCGACGCCCAGTTGTCGGCCAGCACCTTGACCGCGACGTCCGTGTCGAGCTCGGGGTCGTACGCCTTCCAGACGGTGGCGAACGAACCGGCTCCCAGTCTGTCCTCAAGGAGGTAACGACCTAGCTTCCGCATGTGGAAACATTCTGCCTGAGGCGCCGGGGCCGGGAAATCCGGTGCGGCCAGGTGGGATCGGGGCCGGAGAGAACGGGAGACGGCAGGGTGATCGAAGAGGACGAGCTGGCACAGCTCGTAGCGTCCGCCCAGGCTGGTGACCGGGCCTCCCTGGAGCGCCTCCTCGTCAAGCTCCGGCCCACGGTGATGCGCCGCTGCTCCCGGTTCCTCTCGCACCACGCCGACGCCGAAGAGGCCGCGCAGGATGCCCTGTTGTCCATCAGCACCCACCTGCACGAGTTCAGCGGGCGCGGCTCGTTCCTCGGGTGGGTGACGGTGATCGCCTCGAACGCCGCCCGGTCCACGTACCGCTCGATGCGCCGGCGCGCGGAGGACAGCCACGCGGTCCTTCCCGAGGGTGCCGACCCCCGGACGACAAGCGTCATCGCGGGGACCCGCCTGGACCTGATGGAGTCGCTGGCCGCCCTCGAGGAACGGCATCCGGCCCTGGTGCAGTCCTTCGTGCTGCGTGATCTCGGCGACCTGACCTATGTCCAGGTCGCCGAAATCACCGACGCTCCCCTGGGCACGGTCAAAGACCGCATCCACCAGGCCCGCCGCTTCATGCGGGACCGCCTCAACGGCGGCCTGTGAGGCACCGCGGTACTGCCATGCGAACTCGGACGATCGTCTTCATCCTGGCGGCGGCCATCGGACTCGGCCTGCTGACCGGCCGGTTCGTGCTGCCCGCCCGCTCCCACGCGACCACTCGGACGGCGACGCCGGGAGCCGCGCCCTCCTCGCCGGGCGACGTCCCCCCGACGATGAAGCCCGCCGGGGGGCCCATGACGGACCGGCACCTGCTGGCGGCGGCCGACTTCAGGAACGTCGGGTTCGCCAAGCCCCTCTACGTCCGGGACCGGGTCGGCGACGGCAGGTACGCCAACGCGGCCTGTGCGGGAGAGAAGACGGTCGGCGAGACCCTGGGAGGACAGGGCGCGTACTTCCGCGGGTTGATGACGGCCAGGGAAACCGACCCCGGCGACTCCACGCTGGCTTCGAACATCGAGGACCAGGTCGCGCGCGAAGTCGCCGCCGACGCCGGAAGCCGGGCCCTGGCCCAGAACTTCGCCGAGCGCCTTCTGCTGGAGGAAGTGCCCTGCCAGACGGAACCGGCCACCCACTGGGTCTACGGGCCGACGCACGCGGTCGGCGTCGCCGCCGGCATCACCGCGAGCTGGATGGGTTCCTACGACGGTGCGTCGAACACCACGGGGGCCGCGCCACGGGGCAAGGAGCCGTGCGGCGGGATCGCCATACTCCGCAACGGCTCCCACTACGGGATCCTGGAGATCACCGCCTGCCTGGACACGGCCGCGATGACGCGGGTCGTTCGCTCAGCCGTGACACAGCTCTGAGACCGCCCCGGCCCCGCCTGCGGAAGTGAGGTGGCTCACACCGATCGACGCGGATCGGCATCCAACTTCTTCCGTGGACCGTGCATCTCCCCAGGTGTACGACGACGCGAACGGCGTCGTGACCACACAGGGGGATGAGATGTCCGACAACCAGGCAACCGGCAAGAAGCTCTCGCGTCGCGGTCGCACCGTGGGAGTGACCGCTGTCGGTGTTGCCCTCATCGCGGTCGGAATCGGCGCGCACTCCGCGGTCGCCGGCCCTGCCACGAGTTCCGCGGACCGGCCGGCGACCACGCCGGTCGCCGCTTCCGTCGCGGCCGGCCTCGGCACCGGCGACCTGATCCAGCGTGCGGACTTCGTGCAGACGGGCCTGGGCCCGGTCAGCGCGACGGTGGACACAACCGGGAAGCAGGCCCTGTCGGCCTGCTCCGGCGAGGAGACGATGCTCACGCTGACCAACGGCGCGGCCGGCGCCTACGCCGACGAGATCTGGACCTTCGACACCGCCGACACCCTGCTGACCGAGGCCGTCGCCGAGAGCTCCACCGACACCTCGGCGTCCTCGTTCGAGGCGCAGCTCAACACGCTGGTGCGCGACTGCCAGGACGAGCCGGCCGGCCACTGGTACTACGGCGAGGGGCACGCGATCACCGTCACCGGCGGCACGGGCACCTGGTACCCGTCCTTCAGCGGCGACGGCAAGCCCGCCGGTGGCGTCGCGGTCATGCGCAGCGGTCACCGGTTCGGCATCGTCGAACTCGCCGGTCAGCCCAGCGATGACGCCGGTTACATGGAAGGCATCGCCGCCGCCGCCATCAACCGGTTGGCCGACTGACCCAGCCGGTCCGGCACCGCCCCACCACGGACGCTCCACAGCACCGTGAGCGATCACAGCTGCGGTTCGTCCGTGGTGGGCGCCTGCCGCGGACCCCTATCCGCCTGCGCGCCCCTCGTCACGCGGGGCGACGACGACGAAGGTGAAGTCCTCGCGGGCCTTCGCGTCGACGGCCGGCGGGAGGCGGATGCGCCCGGAGGCGACCAGGCCCCGCACGGCGGATCGGCTCAGGCCGAAACCGGCCGTGAGGAGCTTCTCGACCCGGACGGGCGCCGGGAGCTCGAATCTGACGACGACCTCGAACGCCGCCGCATCCGCACCCTCGAGTTCGTAGAACGGCATGTCGGTCTCCAGCTCCCATGTGCCGCTCCAGTCGAGCCGGTACGCGGCCCTACCGGCCGGTACGCCGTCCATCACCAGGCGCCGCACCATGGCGGCGTCGTTGTTCTCGAACCTCTGCCGCCGCTCGCTGTCGAGCGCCTGCACATGGACGCGTTCGTGGACGGGGATCTTCGACGTGCGGTCGCACCGCTCGCAGCCGATCAGCATCCAGACGTCGAGGAGCTTGCCGTTCGCGTTCACGCGGAACTTCCCGGTGGGATGGTGCCGGGTGGACCCACAGGACACGCACGCTTTGACGATCGCGGGCAGTCCGAGCTCCCTGACCACCCACAGCGCTTTGCGGTCGATGTCGGATCCGCCCTCTTGCGCGGGCACGCGGGCATGGCGAATTTCATTCATGGCTTCGGCCGATTCCAGGCATACGGAGGCATCAGGCAGCGCTTCTCGGCGCCGTGAACCGCCTCCGGAATCCAGTGGCGTATGGCCGGCGCCTCACAGCGGAGCACGCCGGCGAGCGCGACGTGGCAGCACGTCGCGTGAAGGAAGCCCGCGCCGATCACACGGCGCGGGCTTCCAGCTGCACGTCGGAGCGAGACGGGGAGCGACTCGACCCGTCTTCATCCCGCACGTGCGCCACTGGTCACAGATCCATGCCCGCCAGGATGGCCGGGCGGCGAGCCGTCAGGCAACGGGTTTTCCGGGGGGCCGTGAGCGTCCCGCGAGCCCGGCACCGCGTGCGCCCGGAAGTGGAAGTAGCCGGACAGGTGTCGGCCGACAACATGAACTGATAAACGTTGTGGGGTGTCGGATCCGGACGGGATCCGACGACGGATGCGGGGGAGCAAGCGGAATGGGGGGACACCGGGCGCCGCAACGCGCCAGGGGCCGGTGGTGGCTGGCACTGGTGTGCTGTCTTGTCGTCGCGGCGGCCGTGCGGTGGGCCTGGCCGACCCCGGCGGCGAGTGGCCGGTCCGCCGCGTCGCCAACGTCATCCACGTCACCGAACACGGCGCGCGTCGCCGTACCGGCGCTCTGGCCGACGCCCCGAACGGTGGTGTCCCGTCCGGGAGTCGTCCGGGTGACGCCGTCCGTGCGGCTGACGGTGGGCGCCGGAGTGGACAAGGCGACGGCCGACCTGGTGCGCACCACGCTGAAGAGCGCCGGCGCGCGGACGGTGACCGGTGACGGCTCGGGGGCCGGTCTGACCGTATCCCTCGGCATCGGCGCGAGCGACAGCACGATGTCGCCACACGGGATCCGCGGCACATCCGGTCTGCCCTCCGGCGGGTACGTCCTGGCGCTCGACGCCGGCTCCGGCGCAGAGGGCCCGCAGGTGCTGCTCGACGGGCACGACGCGCTGGGCACGTACTACGCGGCACAGACGCTGGCGCAGTTGGTCCGCCCGGTCGGTGCGACGGCGGCACGCTCTCAGCTGCCGGCGGTGGCGGTACGGGACTGGCCCGCCGCCTCCGTGCGCGGTGTGGTCGAGGGGTTCTACGGGACGGCGTGGTCGCCGTCCGACCGGCTGGCGCAGCTGGACTTCGACGGCCGCTTCAAGCTCGACGCCTACCTCTACACGCCGAAGGACGACCCGTATCTGCGCGAGCGCTGGAAGGACGCGTACCCGGCGGACCAACTGGCCACGCTGCGCGCCCTGTTCGCCCGCGGGACGGCCGACCACGTCGCCGTCACCTACGTGCTCTCCCCCGGCCTGAGCATCTGCTACTCCTCGGCCACCGACCGGGCGCGGGTGCTGGCCAAGCTGGACCAGGTATGGCAGTCGGGCGCCCGGTCGTTCGCGATCGCCCTGGACGACATCGACTACAAGACGTGGAACTGCGACGCCGACCGGCAGACCTACGGCACGGACGCCGGGGCGCCCGCCCGCGCGCAGTCCGCCCTGCTCAACGACGTGCTGCGCACGTTCATCGACAAGCACCCCGGAGCGGGACCGCTGACGCTCGTCCCCAGCGAGTACGGCGGGCTGTCCCACGGTCCGTACAAGTCCGCGCTGGCCACCTCCCTCGACCCGGCGATAGCGGTCGTGTGGACCGGGCCGGATGTCGTCTCGACCACCATCAGCCGCGCCCAGATCGACCAGGCGCGCGCCATCTACCGCCACCCGATCGTGATCTGGGACAACTACCCGGTCAACGACTACACCCCGGGCCGCCTGCTCCTGGGCCCCTACACCGGCCGCACCGCCGGTCTGCTCCAGGACGCCGACGGGCTGCTGGCCAACCCGATGCCGCAGGCCACCGCCTCCGACCCGGTGCTCTTCTCGCTCGCCGACTACACCTGGAACCCCGACTCCTACCGGCCGGACCCCACCCTGGACGCCGGTCTGTCCGCCCTCGCCGGCGGCGACCCCACCTCGCTCGCCGCGCTGCGCGCGATCGCCGACCTCGGCCACGACTCCCGCATCGACTCCACGGTCGCGCCCGCGCTCGCCGCGGACATCGCCGCGTACTGGCGGAACCCGTCGGGCGCGGTCGGGCCGCTGCGCGACCGGCTCAACCTGATCGCCGCCGCCGGGCACGACATCACCGACCCGTCCTTCAGGACCGAGGCCGCCCCCTGGCTCACCACCGCGCAGCAGTGGGCCAACGCGTCGCTCGCGGCGCTCCAACTCCTCCAGGACGCGCACGCCGGCCACTCCACCGCCGCCGACCGCACCCGCGTCGAGACCCTCCGCTCCCAGGCCGAGAGCCACACCGTCCCCAACTTCCAGGGCGTCGCCTACGACGTCCACACAGGCGAGACGGTCTTCGGAGGGTTCATCACCCGCGCGCTGCAGAAGGGCTGAGGAGCCACCGGACCCGGATAATCGGCTGGCGGTGTCCGGAGCGGCCTTGTAGGTTTCCCGGCATGGCAGAGATCCGGCCCGCGGAAGCGGCAGACGCGGCGATGATCGCCCGCATCCATCTGTCCTCCCGGGCGGCGGCGATGCCGTACCTGCCTCCGCAGAAGCGCGGTCCCGACCAGGTCACCCGGTGGGTCGAGGACGTCCTGCTCAGGACCTGCCGCATGTGGGTGGCGGTGCGCGACACGGAGATCCTCGGCTACGCCGCCCTTGAGGGCGACATGCTCGAACATCTCTATCTGCGGCCGGACGTCCGCCGCCAGGGCATCGGCACGCTCCTGCTCGACGAGGTCAGGCGCCACAGCCCTGACGGCCTGTCCCTGCACGTCTTCGCACAGAACACCGATGCCCGCGCCTTCTACGAGCGGCACGGCTTCACCGTCCTCGACACCAGCGACGGCCACCGGAACATGGAGAACCTGCCCGACATGACCCTCCGCTGGACCCCGTCCACCCCACGCTGACCGTGCTCCGGCGGGCCGAGGCGGCTTCGCTTCCCGCGGCCGGAATCATGCGCGCTTGTCGTGAACTTCCGTGCGAATCAGTCGTGTTGGGGTTAACTTCGTAATCCTTGGCGCGGTTCCAAGGGCCCGGACTGACGGCCCAGCGGAGGCGATATGTCGGACACCCACGTCTACTCCAGCGCGCTGGAGGAGATGTCCGCGCTGACCAAGCACCTGTTGAAGCGCTTCCGCACCGACCACGCCCTCATGCCGATCGTGGTCTTCGAGGCCGAGAAGAAGAAGGACCAGGCGGCGGTCGGACGGTTGGTCGACGACCTGCACAGCGATCTCGCCAGGGGCGACCTGATCTGCTTCCCCGGTCAGAGCGACCCGGACCGAACGGCCGGCCGACAGCAGGGAAAGACCGGCGCGAGCGATCCGTACGAAGCGGCATTCGACCTGATGACCCTGATGTGCACCAGCGAAAGCTGGTCCAGGAGCGGTCTGCCGCGCTACCGGCAACTGTCCTTTCCCCGCAGTCAGTTGATCCAGGCCATCAGCGACGCCGCCACCACGAACCCGTCGAGACCGCTCAGCGCGCTCCACCGGCAGCGCTGGCGTCCCGTCGTCGAGCGGGAGAACGGGAACAAGTGGTGGAACGGCTTCATGCCCTTCGCCGACCCCGGAACCCTGGCCGGCACAGCCCTGGTCGTCGTGCTGGGCGCGCTGCTCACCCAGTCGACGTGGATCACCACCCTGTTGGTGATCTCCGTGGCGCTCGTGCTCTTCGTGCTGTGGCATCTGCTGGCCCCCTTCAGGCCCCAGCTGCTGTGGTTCAGCCCGGTCAACCGATGGTTCACCAGGACGACGTTCCTGGTCACCGGGCAGTCGGAGACCTACGGGAAGCCGTGGTCGCTGTGGCATCCGCAGCGCTCGGGAAAGGTGATGAAACAGCGGGCCGAAGCGCTCGCGAGGTCGTTCTCCACCGTCGTGGCACAGCGGACGGGAGCGAACTCCCCCGTCGGGCCTGGGCGTTCGGTCCGGCGCAAGGCGTCCGACGGGTTCCTCGCGCTGGTGCGCCCCGTCATGCCCCGCGCGGACCACACCGCGGACCCGGCGCGAGCCAACGCCGACCCTGACAGCACCAAGCGGTACCTGCTCCAACTGCGCACGCTCGCGCTGCTGGAGGACCTTCAGGCCCACTACCGCCCGCGGACGCTCGACCTGCGCCGGCGCAAGCGCCCGACACCCCCCGTCCTCTTCCTGCCGAGGGCCACGGAATCCGAGGGCCAGATCGCCCTGCTCGGCGCGATCAACGACGTCCGCTGCCGCCGCAGTGAGGTCGACCCGCTGCTGGTGATCGCCGGCAGCGACAACGACAGCCTGAAGACTCTGACGGAGCGGCAGAGCCGGACCTTGCCGAAGCCGCCCGACGCCCGCTCGGACGACGACGTGTACACGCTGTGGGTCGAGGGTCTGCAACTGGGCCAGTCCCCCGACGGCCTGCCGTGGTTGCTGTCCCAGACAATCCGCCACGACGACCTGGCGCGCAGGGGGAACCGTGAGGAACCGCCCCACGAACCCGCGCTTCCGCTCTGGCTGAAGCTGTGGTCGGTGTGGACCCTGATCGTGGTCGTGACGTTGGGCCTCGCCTTCACCGTGCGGGCCGGCATGATCAAGGAACGTCACTACTGCGACAGCCGCATCGTCTTCGGCAACCATGACCTGCGCCGGGTCCACGACCTCGTCGGCAGCGGCTACGAGTGCATAGGGGTCACGGCCGGCGCCCACCCGTTCGACGACGGCGGGTTCTTCCTCAACGGCGGCGCCCCGCAGGACCCCGGCGACGGGCCGGGCAGGGGCGTCACCCTCAGCACGGTCGAGCGCTGGATCACGACGTCGAACGCCTCGATAGGCAACAGCCCGCACATCACCGTCGTCTACGCGGGCCCGCTGTCCACCTGGCAGGACCCCGGCCAGGTGCGCAACGGGCTGGAGGAGCTGGCCGGCGTCTACCTGGCCCAGAACTACGCCAACACCGGCCATATGGACGGCCCGAAGATCCGGGTGCTCATGGCCAACGGCGGGCAGGAGCTGCGCCACCAGTACCTGATGGCGCAGCAGATCGTCCGGAAGGCCCAGCAGGACCCGACGATCACCGCGGTGGTCGGCCTGGGGCGGGACACCGACGACAGCGCGAAGACCGTGCAGCTGCTGGAACGCAACGGTCTGGCGGTGGTCGACACGACGAACTCCTCGCCGACGCTGGCGCAGAACGCCAACTACTTCGGGCTGGCCGCCAACGACAACGAGGAGGCCGTGGCGCTGGTCAACCAGATCACCAAGCAGCTGAAACCCACCTCGCCCCGGCCGACGGCCCTGGTGGTGACGCGCACACAGGCGGGCACCGACGACCAGTACAGCCCCAAGCAGAAGACGGCCGCCACCACCGCCCTGAGCAAGGCCGGCTACCAGGTCGCTCCGATCGAGTACACCTCCGGCAGCAACATCTCGTTCGCCACGGCGATCAACACCATCTGCTCCGCGAAACCGCAGGTGATCTACCTGGCCGGCCGTTCGGACGAGTTCTCGGCGCTGTTGAGCAGCATCAGCAACAGCGGCTCGTGCACCGAGCCGCTGGACCTGCTGACCGGCGACGACCTGACGAAGGTCGACCTGGACACGATCGCCTCGATCCCCTCCAACATCACCGTGTTCTTCACCGGGCTGGCCGACCCGTCCGTCACCGGTCAGCACTCCAACCTGCTGACCAGCGAGCGAGCCGTCTGGCAACTGAGCCGGTACAACCCGAAGACCGCCACGAAGACGCAGACCCTCGCGCAGCGGATCCTCGACGAGCCGATGTTCAACGACGGCACACTGGCCGTGGCCTTCGAGGCCATCGAGATCGTGCAGAACGCCGCGGACAGCTCCGACGCCGTGAACAACGGCTACCGGTCGGCGGTGCTCGCCCAACTGGGCCGGACCCTCATCGCCAACCAGCCCACCGGTCAGGTCGACTTCAGGGACTTCTCGCAGACCGGCACGGAGACCGGCCACGGCATCGTGATCGACAAGGTGACCACGGGCGACGGCACGCAGCCGTCGGTCACCACGGTCTGCGACACCCTGTCCGGCACGCGGCGCCTCCAGCCGGCGCCACCGGCCCCCGGCACGAAGAAGACCCCGTTCTGCGACCTGCGAACGGTCCACAAGACGCCCTGAAGATCAGAAGTGGGCGCAGCCGAGGACCGACGCCCGCCGCGGGTCAACCGAGATGAGAGCGATCCGCTCTCTCCTCACTCCTGTGAGTGAATACGGGGGCCGGAGCGGAATGGGGAGTCGTCGCTCGGGACATGGTCCCCCGCATGAGGTTCCCAGCGTGAGGTCCCCCGCAGACGGCCGTGCTGGCGCGGATCGCCGCGGAGAAACCACGACCGGGGGCGGTCGGGCTGATCGCGGGCTTCGGTCCGGGGATCTCGATGGAATTCATCTCCGGAACATGGGGCGCCCCCGACCGAACGACCATCGCCGTCCGCTCCCTTGAAGAGGTGCCCGTTGAGCTTCGGTAGGTATTTCGAGGAATTCGAGGTCGGACAGGTCTTCAGTCACTGGCCGGGCAAGACGGTCACGGAGTACGACCACCACCTGTTCTCCCTTCTCACCATGGTGCGCCACCCCCTGCACCTCGACGCCCACTACGCCAGGACCGCGACCCGGCACGAGCAGCCCCTGGTGATCGGCAGCTATGTCTTCTCGTTGCTTCTGGGCCTGTCCGAGGCCGATGTGGCGGGGCGCGCCATCACCCATTGCGGCTTCGAGAAGATCGAGCACCACGCACCGGTTCTCCACGGCGACACCCTCTACGCGGAAAGCGAGGTGTACGCGAAGAGTGACATCCCTGAGCGCGAAGGCCGCGGCAAAGTGGGCGTGGAGACCCGGGGCTACAACCACCACCGCACGTTGGTGATGACGCTGCGCCGCGAACTCGTCGTGCCCAAGAGCCCTACGGGCTGACCGGGTTCACGTTCTGACCGGTGACGCGTCGCGGACGAGCCAGGAGCGAAGGTCTTCGGGAAGCCACCGCAACGCCTGTTCGTGCAGTGCGAGTTCGTCGGCGGAACACAGGGTGTGCCACTGTCCGCTCGTGCCCTTGTGGAAGAAGTTCCACGTCCCGAGTGCGGAGCCGGAGAGCCCCGTGTCCCAGACCTCGTGGCCCTTCGCCTTCATCTCGCTGAAGGTGCAGGCCTTCACCAGGCTGGGCCAGACGCCCGCGTCGACGGGGATGCCGAGGAAATCGGTCAGTCGGCGCATCTGGCCGTCCAGGTCGTCCAGCATGTCCTGGTAGTGCAGGAGGAGGATGTTGGGCTCGGAGCGGTGCTCCCACCACGAACGCAGATGGTAGGTGGGCGAGTTGTAGGGCCAGCCGTCCGTTTCCCACGGGTAGGCGCTACGGGTGAAGAACTCCCGCCAGAACGCGTGCACGTCCTCGGGTACTTCCGGAAGACGGAATGACGAGGCGTCCACCTCGCCGTGCGCCCGCATGGCGGCCACGAGGGCGGCCCGCGGCCCGGCGGAACTCATGCTGCGGGCGTGGTGGTGGGTGGACAGAGCGAGGTCCCGCAGATCCCGGCCGACGACCAGATAGGACACCTCCGCATGGAAAGGAAGCGCGTCCAGGGGCAGATGTGTCTTGATGAAACGACGATGCCGCTGTGCGGACAAGGACGCCATGACATCGGCGAGCGGAGCGATACCCATGTCGAGCCACGGGCTCAGCTCCATGAGAGGAAGCGGAAGGCTGGGGCTCTGGAAGATAAGCGACGCCACGATCTTCTGTGTCCACGTCGTACCGGCCTTGGCGGCGGTGGAGATGACGATGTCCCCAGGTCGGGGCGTGTAGGACTCCCACCGCGTGCTGTCGAGCAGCGGACTGCGATACGTACGCGAGGGCGGGCGCGAGGATTCCAACACGACGACTGATGCTCCGTTCCGCCTGTCCCGATCTCTCCCGATCAGCAGGCTCCGCCATAGAAATCCAAGGCATCCGATCACTACAAGGGACTCGGGTGGAATTCCCCCGATGAGGTGACGGGTCATCATCAGCCGTTCGGCTCGTGGCAGCCTGCGTCACCGGAGCCAGGGGGCGAGGGCCGTGTCGGTGGCGCGACGGACCGCCTCCTTGATCGCGGCACGGTCGCCCAGCGCGGCCGGGTCGTCGAGGAGTACCTGGAGCGCGCCCGTGACGGCGCCGATGAAGGCCCCGGTCAAAGCCGCCGCGTCGACCTCGTCGAGTCGGTCGGGGAACGCCGTTGCCAGGTGCCGGGAGATCTCCCGCTGCGCGTCGAGCTGGATCTGGAGCGCGCGCCCGCGGACCGCCGGAACGGTTCGCACGAGTCGCAACCGCAGCGCGGCCAGGGGACTCGCCATCTCGTCGCTGTCGTCGCCCGCCGTGCGCAGAGCACGCAGCAGCACCTGCGCCGGGCCGTCGCCAGGGCCGCGGGCCGCGATGGCCTCGATCGCCGCCCGCACCCGCACGTCGCTCTCCGGGAAGAGCAGTTCCTCTTTGCTGGCGAAGTAGCTGAAGAAGGTGCGTGTGCCGATCTCGGCAGCGGCGGCGATGTCGGCGACCGTCGTCTGCTCGTACCCGTTCCGCTCGAAGAGCTCTGCGGCGGCGTCGACGAGAGCCTGACGGGTGCGGGCGCGCTTGCGGTCGCGGAGGGACATGCGCGACAGCATACAGCACTCGATGCGTATATGCATTCATTGCAAATATGCACCGAGTGCAATTACGGTGGAGGCATGACCCCCCGTACCGCACTGATCTCCGGAGCCGGAATCGCCGGCCCCACCCTCGCGTACTGGCTGGCCCGGCGCGGGTTCCTGCCCACCGTCGTGGAACGGTCGTGTCACCTGCGCTCCAGCGGCAGTCCGGTCGATGTGCGCGGCCCCGCCCTGCCCGTGGCCGAACGGATGGGCATCATGCCCCGGCTGCGCGACGCCGCCACCCGAGCCACGTCGGTGAGCCTGGTCGACTCCTCCGGGCGGCAGATCGCCCGGTTGGGCCTGCCGGCCGGCCGCAGCGCGGCCGGCAACCGCGAGGTCGAGCTGCCCAGGGGCGACCTCGCCGCCATCCTCCACGAAGCGGCCCGTGACGACGTCGAGTTCCTCTTCGACGACACCATCGCCGCACTGCGGCAGGACGCGCAGGGCGTCGACGTCGAGTTCGACCGCACGGCCCCCCGAAGGTTCGACCTGGTCATCGGCGCCGACGGGCTCCATTCCACCGTGCGGCGGCTGGTGTTCGGCCCCGAGAGCGGCTTCGTGCGGCACATGGGCCTCCACGTCGCGACGATGCCCCTGGACGAACCCGTCGACGACCCGTCCTGCGTCCTGATGCACAACACCCCCGGCAGGCTGCTGTCCATCCACCCGTCACGGGGCCGGGCCCTGGCCGCCTTCATCTTCCGCGGCGGCCCGATCGACGGCTTCGACCACCGCGACACCGAACAGCACCGGCGCGTCGTCACCGAGGCGTACGCCAGGACCGGTTGGCGCGCCCCGGAACTGCTCGGCCGGCTGCACGAGAGCCCGGATCTCTACTTCGACTCCGTCAGCCGGGTGTGCCTCCCCACCTGGGCACACGGCCGCGTCGGGCTGCTCGGTGACGCGGCATCGTGTGTCTCGCTCTTCGGCGACGGCTCCAGCCTGGCCATGGCCGGCGCCTTCACCCTGGCCGAGTCCCTCGCCGCCGAACCGGCTGACCACGTGGCCGCGTTCCGGCGCTACGAGGCCTCCCACCGCGCCCTCGTCGGCCCGAAGCAGCGCGGGATGCGACAGGTCGCGGCCCTCATCGTGCCGAAAACCCGTGCCGGCATCGCGGTACGCGACCTGGCCGCGAAAGCCTGGCCCGGCGGCCGCTGATCGTCGACGGACCGAGGGCATCGGCCGCGCGGGGGGTGGCTCAGTCGCTCCCGGCGTCGCCTGTGTCCCGGGTCGGCGCGGCGTCGTCGGCCGGACCTTCGTCGCCCGCGACCAGCAGCAGTTCGTCGCCGGCGGTCACGACGGTGTCGCTGCTCATCGGGATGAGGTGCCCGTCGCGCAGCACGGTGCTGACCCACGCGTCGCCCGACGTCACGAGCTCGCCGAGCGTGGTGCCGTCGGCGTCGTCACCGGGCTCGACGGTGTAGTGGCGGGTATGGAGGGGTTCGTGGGGCAAGCGGACCCCGAAGGCCCACGGGGTCGGTGTGGTCGTCCGCATCGGCACACCGAAACGGCGGGCCGCCCAGCCGATCGTCCCGCCCTGCACCAGGACGGAGAAGGCGACCACCATGAAGATGATCTCGTAGATCCGGCGGGCGTCCGGCACTCCGGCGGTGATGGCGAACGCGCCGAGCAGGATGGGCACCGCACCCTTGAGCCCCGCCCACGCCACAAAGGCCCGTTCACCGCCCCGCATTCGCACCGGTAGCAATAGCGGCCCGACCAGCAGCGGCCGGACGACGAAAGCCAGCAGCACGGCCAGCGCCAACCCGATCAGCCAGGCGTCAGCCCGGCCCAGCGCCCGCAGACCGATCGTCAGACCGAGCGCGACGAACACCACGATCTCCGCGAGACTCGCCAGCGCCGAACACACCTGCCGGATCTCCAGCCGGTACGGGACCGACTCGTCGCCCATCAAGATCCCCGCGACGAGCACCGCGAGGAATCCCGAGCCGTGCGCGACGGTCGCGGCACCGTAGAGCACTCCCGCTCCGGCCAGCGCGCGCAGCGGATGCAGCCCGGCACCCGGCAGCGGCACCTTCCGCACGAACCACAGCAGCGCGAAGCCGCCGGCCGTACCGATGGCGACGCCGATGACCATCTGTTCGGCGAACGTGGCCAGGATGTGCCCGATCTGCTCCCCCGTCGTCCCGCCGGCGCCGAGCAGGGCGACCATGAGCGCGATGCCCACGGGATCGTTGGCCCCGGACTCCCCCTCCAGGATCGTGCCGGTGCGCCCGACGATCTCCCGGCGCCCCAGCACGGAGAAGACGACCGCCGGATCGGTCGGCGCGAGGGCGGCGCCGAGTACGAGAGCCGTACGCCACGACAGGGCGCAGGCGTAGTGCGCGAGCAGCGCGACGGCGGCAGTCGTCAGGATCGTCCCGACGACGCCCAGGGAGACGATGGGCACGACGGCGCCCCTGAACCGCCGCCACCCGATCCCGAGTCCCCCGTCGAACAGCACGACGATCAGTGCGACCGTCACGATCCGCTCGACCAGATCGATCGGCACCTGGGCCTCGATGCCGGGGACCAGGTCGGAGAAGGCGGCGGCACCGACGAGGAAGAGGAACGGCGCCGGGATCCGGGTGCGTTCGCTGACCCGGTTGGACACCACCGCCACCAGCACAACGGCAGCCAGGAGGAGGATGGTCAGACCGGTGGTCTCAGCGTCTCGCACGGTGCCATCCAACCAACTCCAGCTGGCCGGCCGTCGGCGGCATCCGTAACGATCACGTCATCCACCCCACGCGCCAGGGGAGTTCGAGACGTTTCACAACGAACGCGCCGCGTTGACCGCGAGGTCGCTCACCGGTGCGGGGCTGACGTCGTGTGACATCAGCCCCTTCCACCTCAGTGCGGCCCGGAAGTGCGGCGACCTGCTATGACGCCTAGCAGCACCCGTAGCAGGGGCCACAGTTGATCGCACTGGCCGTACCGGTCACTCCGACCAATCCGATGCCCGCGAGCATGACAACGGCGACGAGACGGCTTACCTTGCGCATGAGTGGCCTCCGTTTCACTGACTGGATTTCGACGTACGCAGGGTGGCCGTTGACGGCACGTCCGTCAATAGCTGCAGTCACCAACGACACGTGTTTCCATCGGAATCCACCCAACGCGGTCGGAAGGCTGCTGCGGGTGATCGGCACCAAGTCGGGGGAAGCTCCGATTGACTGCCGGTCCTACGCCGGCACCGAAGCCCGTGCCGCACCACTACGTATGGAGACGCGATGGGTGCCGTCGTCGAAAAGACCGTTCACGCCGTTGATGGTGAACAGCTCAGCGTCTACACCGTGGCGCCGCAGGACGAGAGCATCGGTGCCAGTGGCGTCGTCGTCATGCACGGCGCGGGCACCGGGGACAAAGAGCGGACCCTGCCGTTCGCCGAGGACTTCGCCGCGCACGGCTACCCTGCCGTCACGCTGGACTTCTCTGGCCACGGGGAGAGCTCCGGTGAACTGCTCGACCTCAGCCTCAGACGACGACGCGATCAGGCCGCAGCCGTCATCGCCGCGTCTTTCGAGCCCGAACGGCCCCTGATACTGGTCGGGTTCAGCATGAGCGGACAGACCGTCGCCGATCTGGTCGACCTGTACGGCACGCGGGTGGCGGCCATCGTTCTCTGCGCACCGGGGATCTACGGGAAGGACGCTTGGGATGTTCCGTTCGGTGCCGGTTTCACCGAGTTGATCCGGCGTCCGGAGAGTTGGCGCGACAGCCACGCTCTGGACACGTACGCGCGGTTCGAGGGTCGCGCGCTCCTCGTCGTACCGGAACGGGACGAGGTCATTCCCGACGGCGTGACCGAGCTGCTTCACACGGCGCTGGCCACTCGTGCCGCCTTCTCCACCATCCGCCTCGCGGGGGCCGGCCACCGGCTCGGCCTCTGGCTGGCCGGCCACCCCGAGGCCCGCGAGGACATCATCAGCACATTGCTGCGGTGACGTCCCTTACGGCCGTGCGCACGAACCGGGCCAGGCGGTCGGCGGGCCGAAGTCGGCGTTCAGGGTGTCGCGCAGATGTGCGGCGGAGTCGGCCGGCGGTTCGTCCTCGGGGGCGATCCAGGTGGCGTGGCCGTCGGGACGGACCAGGACCGCGGCGGCGTCCGGAAAGGCGCCGGGCGCGGTGTCAGCGGCGACGACCCGGCCGGACCACCCGGCGGCGGTCGAGCAGTTCGAGACTGCGGGCGTTGAGGTTGAAGCCCCGGCAGAAGTCCGGCGGGACCGGATGGCGTTCGAGGACGGTGACGGCCACGCCGGCGAGAGCGAGTTCGCACGCGAGCGTGAGCCCGGCGGGCCCGGCACCGACAACGAGGACGTCGGTGTGGTGCGTGTCGGGGAGCCGCGACCCGCCCCAGCCGCCCGGTGAGCCGGCCGGGCCGACCGGCGTGGTCGGCTCAGGCATCGCCGCCACCGCCGGGCCACGCCAGGGTGCCGTCCTCGATCTCGCCGGCGACGTCCTCGACCCACTGGAGTTCCGCGCGGGCCATGGCCTGGGCGTACTCCGCCTCGATGACGAACAGCCGCGGCGCTCCCTGCTCCTCACGGGCCTTGCGGTACGCCTCCTCGCCCGCGGTGACGCGGGTCAGGAGGGCTGCGGCACGCTCGCGCAGCGCCGCCGCCGCACGGTCGGGGCCGAGAGCACCGAGGTAGCCGACAGCGGACAGGAAGCGGGGGAACTCGTGGTGCGGCTCGCGGATCAGCTCCTCGAGCCATTCGGTGAAGGAGCGTCGGCCCAACGGGGTGTGGCGGTAGACGGTGCGGGCCGGGCGGGCGCCGACCTGCTCGGTGCCGTCGGCCTCGATCCATCCGTCGCGCACGAGTACCCGCACGGTGTCGTACAGCGAACCGGTCGTCAGCTTGACGTACTGGTCCAACCCGCGTTCGCGCAGCGTGGCCGCCATCGCGTGCGGATGCGCCGGCTGTTCCAGCAGCAGCCCCAACAGGGCCAGGGCCAGCGGGTTGGCGGGCCGTTTGGCGGTCATCATGTCCGTTCCCGTTCTCGGCCGCGCGCTCATCGGTACGACGCGCGGCCATTACTCGAATACGATCGATCGTACACGACCACTCGGATCCGAGTAACCGCTACCGCTGGGTCCGGAGCGCCGGTTCGCGGCTGTGCTGTCCGCTCGTCAGCGCTCTCGGGTGGCCGCGGTGAGGTCGGCGGCGGTGCGATAGCCGGCCGGGGCGGTCAGCAAGGTCCGGGCGAGCGCCAGGGCCCGCCGCTCGGCTGCGGCGCGACGGGCGGAGTCGGCGATGGTGGTGAAATCGGTGGGGCGGGCGAAGCCGACGATCCGGCGGATGATCTCGGCGCCGCAGAAGCCGAGGGTCTCGGTGAACAACGCGTCGAGGTAGCGCTGCCGTTCGGCCTCCAGCACCGCCTCCGCGGCCCCTGAGAAGAGGGCGGGCGGGTAGGCGTCCCCGTCGGCGTGCTCGCGCCACAGGTCGGTGAAGTGCGCGCGGAAGTCGTCCCAGACCTGTTCGACCGCGGACAGCAGCCAGTCCTGCTGGGCTGACCGGTCGGCGCCGTGCGCGTCGGCGGCGAAGTAGGCGATGAGCAGGTGGGCCAGGAGGGTTCCCAGGTCGAAGCCCATGGGCCCGTAGCAGGCGAATTCCTGGTCGATCACTTTGACGGACGTCTCGGAGACCATGATCGAGCCGGTGTGGAGGTCGCCGTGCAGGAGTGCGTCGCGTGAGGTGAGATAGCGGTACTTCAGCCGGGAGGCGGCGAGCTTGAGTTCGGTGTCCTGCTGGAGTCGCCGTACGTCCTCGTCGAGTTCCGGGCTGGTCCACCGGTTGCGCGGGTGGGGCAGGAAGATCTCGGTGAAGACCATGTCCTCCATGATCCGGCACATTTCCGTGTTGGTCTCGAAGAAGGCGGCCAGTTCCCGTTTGTGCCCGGCGGGCAGGCCGAGGTCAGAGGTGAAGAAGAGGGTGTGTGCCAGATAGCGGGCGACCTGCCTGGCGAAGTGTGGATAGCGTGCGCCGGCTGTCAGTCCGCCGCGCATGACCGCGTGCCCTTCGAGGAACTCCACCGTGAGGAGATGCTCCTCGGGGTCGACGTGCAGCGGCTCCGGCACGTACGGGGCGGAGTGCCGACGGTGCTCGACGAGCGCACGGTGCTCGAACAGGACCCGCCGCGGTGTCAGTGGCCAACTCGGGCCGGCGGCCCGCACGTACGGCGGTGCCTGTTTGACGCACACGGCCCCGGCCGGGCCATGGACGGCGAAGACCAGGTTGACGTTGCCGTCGCCGATCTCCCGGACGGACCACTGTTCCCGCGCTCCGCCCAGTCTGCGCGCGAGTACGGGCTGCCGGGCCAGGTGGTCGCGCAGTTTCGCGATGTCGGGTTCCACGACGGATGAGGACGCGGTCATGTTCTCTCCTGGGCGAGGACCTGAGGGATGCGGTGGGCGGTAGGGGAAGTGGCGGGGCTTACGAAGGCCAGGGCGGCTGGGGCAGGCCGAGGTGCTCGCGTAGGACCTGCTCGGCGCAGCCGAGGGTGCCGGGTATCGAGCCGGGGTCCTCGGTCCAGCAGTCGCTGACGACATGCACGGCCGCGCCGGGCGCCGGGGCCCGCATACGGGCCGCGACTTCCTCCGGGTTCCGGCCGGTCCTCCATACGTGCCAGGCGCCCGCATGCGGATGGCGCGCCCAGTCCTGCCAGACCGCGGAGACCGGTGGGGCGGCCCTCACCCGGTGCATGCGGCACAGCATCCGGTGGGCGTGGGCCACGGCCGCGGCAGGAGCCGGCGGACCGCCGTCGAACGCCTCGGGGCCGTCGGGCTCGCGGTACGGCGACCCCGCGGCGAACCTGTCCCACAGGGCCGCGGACGGACCACTGGGATAGGCGGCCAGCAGCAGCCGGGGAGCCCCGCCCGGCGCGTACCACAGCTGCCGCAGCGGAAGATCGGTGGTACTGCGCCCGGTACGCACGCCGCACGCGTGCCACCACGGTTCGTCGTAGGCCAGGAACAGCTTCGCGGCACGAACCGGCTCGACCGCCGCCAGGTCCTGGTCCCAGGCGGGTCCGAACACTCCGGGCTCGGCGCGGATGCGGCGCAGGGCGCCCTGCGGCAGGGCGAGGATCACTGTGCCCGCCCGTACGCGTTCCCGCTGCCCGGTGTCCCGGCCCGAGCGGTCCTCGACCGCGAACGTCAACTCGTAGGCGCTGTCGGCGCTGTCGGCGCTGTCGGAACGGCCGATATGGCACAGCCGACGGCCCCAGTGTGTTCGACCGCCGGCCTTCTCGAACGCGGCATGCAAGGCTTTGGGCAACATCTGCATGCCGCAGGAGAGCGTGACGTATTCGGCCCGCGGTGGAGTGTGGAACAGCACGTCGATCAATTCCGCCGCGCCACCCGGGTACACGTCATATCCCCCGGTGTCCGCGACGACCCGTAATTCCTCGCGACTCAGCGCCGACGCGAGCACCTGCGGCCAAGAGACCTGTTCCAGCGGCTCCCCGCGAATCTCCGCCGTTCCGCGTGCCGTCCGGTAGCCGGCTTGTGCCGACGCCGCCTCGGCGGGGCGTTTCTCCCGTACCGCACGGTGGTATCCCTCGCGCAGCCGTCCGAATCCCGGCACTGCCGACTCCACCGCCGACAGGGCCAACCCGTCCGCATCTTCCTGGTGTTCTCGCCGCCGCACCGGTTGCGGATGGTGAATGGCATTGGCGAAATCCCGTTGGCGAATGAGCTTTCCCCGTACGTGGATGAAATTCTCCGGCCGCCCGAAGTCGAATGGAACCAGCGAGTCGGCGAGCCCCAGATGCCTCAGCAGCGCCATCACCGGCGCAGCTTCCCTGTTCAGCCGCATGGCGCCCAGTTCCGCCCACCCTCCGCCGCGCATCGGCACCGACCAGATTCGGCCGCCCACCCGGTATCCACTCTCGTACAGCGTCACTTTCCGCGAGCCCGCCACCAGTCGGCCGGCGGCATAACAGCCTCCCACCCCCGCACCGATCACGACTACACCGCCCACACGTCACCCCACCCGGTTCGAGCCATTCCGACTTGTCACTCTTTACCATCGCACACAGGGCATGGAACATCGGACGAGCATTCTGCGGCCGTGGCGACAACGGGAGACCACATGATCTTCAGGACCGACGTACTCGCCCAAGCACCCTCCGCCTACGACACATTGTCCGAATACTTCCGGGACATCCGCGCCTTCTACGAAGTCATCAGCGTTCGTTTCGCGATCCCCGAGTACGGCGTTCGCCTCACGCCGGTGGCCGGAAACGAACTGCATTCCAACGCCAACAGCTTCCTGCTTTCGGACAACAGCTCCTATCCCTTCTACCTCTGGCTGCCCACCTGGCTCGGCCGCTTCTACATCGACCCCGAGCGCGTCCCCCCGGACTGTTCTGTGGACGACTGTCCCACCGACAAAGCCGGCCTCATCGCCTTCGTCTGGCCCTGGCTGGGCTTCAACGACGCCTACGTCAAGGACGCCGACGGACCCGAGTGCTGGTTCGGCGTGGCGGACCCACGCCCCGAGGACCCGCGCGAGACGGTCGGCACGACGGCCACCAGCCTGTTCAACTACTTCCGCGTCGAGCGCACCCTGGACGAGGAGCGGGACGACTGGGCCACCGGCACCTTCGCCGGTCGCGAGATCGGCTGCAACCTCACCGGCCGCTGGCATCTGCGCCGCACTCCCATGGCGTCGCTGACCAGCTACTACGAGGTCGAGCGCAACATCATCAGGCCGCTCGGGGAGAAGTTCACCGCCCTGTCCACCTCCGCACCTGCCTGATGGCAGGGTCCACCCTCCCGGACCATGCCGACACCGAGGTGCTCGCTGAGACAGCCCGCGTCGCCGACGACCTGCTGCGTCCCCGTGCCGACCGGACCGCGCGCGAGGGTGTCCCCCGCAGTCACCTGGACGCACTCGCCGCAGCAGGCGCTCTCGGCCTGGCCGACCGCTCGCCGGCCCTGCTCCGGCGTGCCACGGAAATCCTCTCGGCGGCCGACGGGGCCACCTGGTTCGTCTTCGCGCAACACCACCAGCCCGTCCGGGCGGTCGCCGGCAGCGACAACGAAGCTCTGCGCGACCGCTGGCTGACCGCCCTGCTCACCGGCCGGGCGCTCAGCGGCCACGCCGTCTCCCACCTCGCCCGTCCCGGCCCACCCACCCTCACGGCGACACCTGGTACCGGTGGCGGCTGGACGCTGAACGGCCGCATCGCCTGGCTCACCGGCTGGGGGCTGATCGATGTGGTCCTGATCGGCGCGACCGCACCGGATGACCGCGTCCTGTTCGCCCTGCTCCCTGCCGAAGTCCTCGACGTACCTGACGCCGTGCACCGGCACAGCCTGTGGAGCATGGCCGCCACCCATGCCGTCGCTGTCGACCTGCGCGAGGTGCCCGTTCCACCCGACCAGGTCGTGAGCATGGTGCGGCACTCGGACTGGCTGCGCACCTACCTCGACCACAACGCCGACGCCCACCCCGCCGTCTTCGGGTCGCTACAGGCCACCACCCGATTCCTCAGCGGCTACGAGACGTTCGAGGCCTGGGCCGACAACGCGAGACTCCGTGCCGACGGACTGCGCGCCCGCGCCTACCACTTGATCGACACATGCCCACCGGGCGAAGCGATCGAGGAACGCCTCGCGACCCGTGCGGCCACCGTCGACCTGGCACTGCGCACCGCCGCCGCGTGCCTCACGGCGTCCGGCGCCCGGTCCATGGCGTCGGGCGCGACCGCGGGAAGGCTGATGGCCGAAGCGTCGTTCCACCTGGTCCACGGCCAGACACCGCAGGGCAAGGAGGCCTACGCGCACCTCACGAACGCCGACACCAGCGGGTGTTGACCAGGGCGGCGCCGGCGGGTTCGCATAGGCGCCGGCTCGACGAGGCCGTCATACGACCAACACCGCGATGCCCCGGGCTCCAACAGAGGCCGCACAGCCCCCCGTTGCCGGAGACAAGCCCGCAGCCGGGAGCCAGGCCTGACGGCGCGGGACTCACCCGGCACTTATCAAGGAGGTCGGCCCCGGCTGCAGCTACACCTAGCGTGTGCGGCATCTGGAAGTGAGGAGTTCGGATGGACATCCAAGAAGTTGTCGCCGGTTTCAAGAACGTGGTGCCGCTCGCAGACTTGGCGAACGCCTGGCACTGGTCACCGGCGCCGGGGATCAACTTCGCGGGGGCACTGTCCGCGGACGGTGAGAGGCTGCTGCAACTCAGCACCAAGCCCGGGTTTCCCGAGCCGCTCGCCACCGCGACGCTGGCGTTCGCGCGTGAGCACGAGCACGAGATGTTCGCCAGGAATCCGTACATGGCCGCCCTTGGGGGCTTCGCCGCGCCTGAGGGGTACACCTTCGACGCGGTGGTCGCCCTCGCACCGGAAGTGCACGGCTTCTACAAGGTGGAGAAGCCGGAGCTGACACCCTTCGTCCGCCTGACTTTCCCTGCCTACTCCTTCGAGTTCGCCGGTGACGAGCCGCTGGACCACGCGATCACCCGATACAAGGCGCTTCGGCTCAACAACATCAGGCGGGAACCCGTCCCCTACCTGATGATGAGCTACGCCAACACGAGGACCGGAGGCCGCAGCAGCAACCCCGGCCGGGGATTCACCGACCCCGGAACCCTGGTACGCGAGTTGCGCACGATGGACGGCGCGCCCGGCAGCTTCGTCGAGTTCGAGAACCGCCACCACCGGGTATGGCACGTCGACTGGCTTGACGGATACCAGATCACGGAAGGCCGGGACGGCGAGGAAGGTACCCCGCGCCCGACCACCTTGGACGAGCTGCTCGACTTCGCGGACACCCGCCTGCATGAGTGATGCGGTCGACGACGGTGCCGACCGCAACGTTCGGGCCGTCCGGCGGAAAGTGACACCACGGCCCGGGGGCCGTGGTGTCCGGGTGGTCAGGACGACGTGGCGAGCGACGGGGTCGCGGGGGGATCCAGCGACGGGTCCATCGCTTGGCGGGTGCAGTCGATCAGGTGGGTGAGTGTCGGCTCGCGCAGGAGCGGGCCGAGCATGGCGTCGAACCGGTCCCGTCCACTCTCGCTGACGACACGGGTCGAAACAGCGGCCAGCATGGTGAGCAACTCCAGGGAGTTTCCGCCGAGTTCGTGGAAGTTCGCGTCATCGGAGATCTGCTCCGGCCCGCGGTCCAGGACCTCCGCCCAGACCCCGGCGACAGCGGCCGCCAGCGGGTCGCGCCCGTCCGCGTTCCCGGCTGCCGCGCCCCCGTCGTGCGCCTCTCGGCGGAACGGGTCGGGCAGCATGCGCAGGTCCGCCTTGCCGTTCAGGCTGTGCGGGATCATGTCGACGAAGACGACCGCTGCCGGGACCATGTACTGCGGCAGCCGGGCGGCGAGGTGCTGGGTGAGCGCCTCAGCCGTCACCTCCTCGGACCCCACCACATACGCGGCCAGCGCCTTGTGCTTGCCCGACATGCGCGCCATGACGACGGCGTCCGCGACGGCCGGGTGCGATCGCAGCGCCTGGGTGATCTCGGCGGGTTCCACCCGGTTCCCGAGGATCTTGACCTGGTCGTCGACGCGGTCCTCGAACTTCAGCCCGCCACCGGGCCCCACCCGCACGAGGTCGCCCGTGCGGTAGACCCGGGTCCCGTCGGCCAGCCGGACGAAGCGCTCCGCCGTCAGGTCCGGGCGGCCCCGGTAGCCACGGGCCAACTGCACGCCGCCGATGCACAGTTCGCCGGTTTCACCCTCGGCGACGAAGCGGCCGTTCCGGTCCAGCAGGTGGGCCGTGCAGTTGCCCACGGGCAGTCCGATGGGCACCGCAGGACCGGTGTCCGCCACCGGGTCGAAGCGGTGGGTGGTCGCCAGGATGGTCGCCTCGGTCGGGCCGTAGCCGTTGAAGATCTCGCAGTCCGGTCCGAAGATCCACTGTGCCTCACGGGCCGCGGAGGAGCTCAGTTGCTCCCCCGCCACGGTCAGCGAGCGAAAGCCCTCCGGCCGCACACCGAGCCGGCCGATCAGCGTCAGGTGCGAGGGCGTGAGGTGGAGCGTGTTCGCGCCGGACGCGGTGAGCAGTTCGCGCAGCATCATCGGGCCGATCTCCGCCGGACGCAGCACGAGGGTGCCGCCGGCCAGCAGCGGCAGGTAGATGCTGTCGCCCGCCACGTCGAAGCCCAGCGAGACCAGCAGCGGCATACGGGTGTCGGCGTCGATGCCGAAGTGCCCGGTCGCCCACTCGGTGAAGTTCCGCACGCTGCCGTGCTCGACCTCCACGCCCTTGGGCCGGCCCGTCGAACCGGAGGTGTAGATCACGTAGGCGAGCTGATCGTCGGGTATCTCCGGATCGGCCAGGTCCGGGTCGGCGCTGAAGTCGAAGTCCTCGACGGCCAACGGCGTGCAGCCGTCGGGGAAGCAGTCCCGCTGGTGGTACGGCTGCTGCGCCAGGCAGATCGGCGCGCCCGCGTCCGCCAGGATGTCCGCGATCCGCGCGTTCGGGTTGCGTGCGTCGATGGGCAGGTAGGCCCCGCCCGACCGCAGGACCGCCCACACCGCGATCACCGATGCCACCGAGCGGTCGCCGAGCACACCGACCACCGTCTCGGGTCCGACGCCGCGCTCCCGCAGGGCCGCGGCCAGCACGGCGGTGCGGCGTTCCATCTGCCGGTAGGTCAGCTTCTCGTCCGGCCCGTCCAGGGCGATCGCGTCGGGCTGTGCGTCGGCGCGGCGCAGGAAGCGGTGCACCACGTCGGTGCGGTCCGGGTGTTCGGCGGCGGTGTCGTTGCCCGCCCAGGTGCGGCGCGCGGCGGGGGACAGCTCCTCCTCGACCCGGTCCATCAGGGCCTCGATCCGCTCGGCCGTCACCTCGCTGTCCCACCAGGACAGGGTGATCTCGGTGTGCCGGCCGACCTCCAGGATGTCGAGTTCCGGGGCACCGGTCGGCACCGGCCGGGCGAGCAGGAAGGCGGTGCGGGCCGTGAACCCCGGCGCGTTCAGCCGGTCCGGCTCGATACGGCCCGCGTGCGAGAGGACCGTGTCCGTGGTGAAGAGTTCCTTGCCGCGGGCCGTCTCGTCGATGCCCGCGATGGCCTCGCTGAGCTTGTCCAACGGAACGTCGAGCACCACGCGAGCGGGCACGTTGCGCAGATGGTCACCGCACTTGACGCTGCGCAGCAGCCGCTCGTGGACGGCCTCCCAGTCCTCGCCAGGGGTGACCTCCAGGGTGAGGCCGAGCGCGAGACCGGCCGTGCTGCGCACCGTCGGCAACGAATGCCGCAGGTCGATCGGGACGTAGAAGGCGGCCTGACGGTCCGCGTGGACCAGGTCCGCCAGCAGCGCGGCCAGTCGTGCCACCAGCCCGGGGTGGGTGCCTTGAAGGGTGCGCCGCGCACTGACGGAGCGGGACCGCTCGGTCGGCTCGCACGACCCCATGATCGGGGACTTGTCCTGCGGCGGGACCGCGGTTCCTCTGCCTTCGGCCTCCGCGACCTCCTCGTACACGTCCTGGTCGCTGATCGGGTCCGGTGCGCCGACGGGCTGTTCCCCACGTAGTACGCGGAAGACGTCGCTCGCCCAGGTGAGGACGCCCTGAGCGTCCATCACCGCGTGGTGGGCGCGGAACGCCACGGCCGTCGTCTCACCCCGGATCAGTACGACCTGACAGAACGGCACGTCCGTTCCGGCCAGCGGAGCTTGCAGTTCGGGAAGGTTCGCCAGGTCGCCGGCCGCCCGCGCCCCGCTCTCCACCACCAGCACCTCGGGCGGGATGCCACCGTCCACCCATTCGCGGGAATCCTCCGCGCACACCAGCCGGGAGCCCGGGCAAGCCTCACAGGCGCGGGCGACCGCCTCGGTGAGCCGCGCGTGGTCGATGGTGCCGTCGCCCTCGACCACGATGCCGATGGTGGGGCTGAGCGCGTCGGGGTGGCCGAGGAACCACCACTCGGTGGGTGTGATCGGTCTTCGGAAGGCGCCGGTGTCGGTCTGGGCTACGGCGTCGTGCTCGGATCGGGCCATAGGATTCTCGCTCCTTGATCGGCACGGCCGCTGTGCGGCGGGAGCAGTCGGTCGAACAGACCAGACTCCCGGCGGGCAATGTACTCGAACAGCGGCTGGAAATGTACCCACCTCCCGGGTCCATCCCGGACCGCTCGAACGGGAACTCCTACACGCTGAGGACCCCGGCCCGGGTCCACCACCGCCGAGGTGGGTCGATGCGGCCGCGGGCAGGCCCGCCACCTGGGACGCCGGGCGTCGAACGGCCATCTCGCGGCCTGTCGACGTGAGTTGCGGACCGCACCCTGATGTGGAATCAGCGGCACCCGCTTCACACGCCGCATGCCCCCTGCTCCCGCCCGGTGCCCCCGTGCGCCCCCACCCGTGCGGCGCGATGTGCTCGGGGCGCAGGGCCGCGGCACGCGCCGGTACTCCGCCTCCGTGAGCCGCCGGGCGGCGGTGTTCGGGTGGACCCGGGAGGAAATGCCTGGAACGCGCGCTCGCCACGCCGGTCCGCCGGATCGAGGGGCGGGCGTCGCGTCGTCGACTGTGGAGGCAACATGCACCCGCCCGACCCCCGCATACCGCACCGCGCACGCCGCGGGACCCCACGCCGGCTCGCCGCCGCCGCGGTCGCCTTGACCGCCGCCCTCGCGGGAGCGCCCGCGGCCGCCGCGGCACACGCACCCGCCCCTGTCCCTGCCCAGGCGACCGCGCGGCCCGCCAACGCGCCCGGGCATCCCGGGACCCCTTCGGCCCCGGTCGCGGTCTTCACCGAGGACTTCGAACACGGGCAGGGCACGGCACCCAGCTTGCTCGCCGCCTACACCGGCGCGCCGCCGGTCTCCGGGACCTACACCGCCGACCCGGCGTGGCTGGGGCACTGCAACGGCTACCTGGTGTCCCTCGCTTCGCCGGCCGGCAATCCGTCAGGGACCGACTGCGATCAGACCTCGTGGTCACAGGTGCGCAAGCTCGCCGGCGCGCTGGGCAGTTGGACCGGGCAGCAGCCCGAGACCAACCACGCCGTGACCGCCTACACCCAGGGCAATCCCGGCGCCGGCAAGGTACAGCTCCAGACGGTCGAGCCGATCCCGCTGACCGGGACCGGGCGGTTTCTCACCTTCTCCGTGGACGCGGCCGCCGAGAACTGCTTCGCCAACCACCCGCTGCTGTCCTTCTTCCTCATGGACGGCGACCACGCGCTGCCCACCTCGACCTCGCCCATCGACGCGTGTGTCGACCCGCAGGCCACCATCGACGGCGTCGGCGTCGGCACGTACAGCAGCAACGGCTCGGTGCTCTTCAGCGGTTCGACCGCCGGCATCCGGCTCGTCAACGACCAGGCCAGCGGCGTCGGCAACGACGGCGCGTTCGACAACCTGCGGCTGCTGGACGCCACCCCGCAGCTCGACGTCGGTCTGAACCCGGCGAGCGTGCCGGTGGGCGTGCCGGCGACCCTCACGTTCACCGTGACCAACACCGGTGAACTGGCCGCGAAGGACGGCTGGTCGTTCACCGCGCGCCTGCCGGCCGGGCTGATGCTTGTCGGTGATCCCACCACCACCTGCGGCGACAGCACCGCCGTCCCCGGACCCGGCGGCACACTGGCGGTGCGGGGCGACCTCGCCGCCGGGCAGGCGTCCTGCACGGTCACCGCCGGCGTCACGTCGTTCGACGCGACGACCTACCGGGTGTGCGCCGAGAACGTCTCGGACCTCGTCGGCCTGGATGCGCCGGGCTGCGCGGCGGTGACGTTCACCGCGCCGCTGTTCGACGCCCGCGCCAACGCCGCCGACGTCGACGCGACGCTCGCCTCCGTCGGCCCGCTGGTGCCCTCAGCGCACTCGTGCGTCACCGCGCCCGGCGAGGACGCCCACACCCTGCTGACCGCCTCGCTCGGCGCCCTCGGCTCGCTCGGCACGCTGGACACGGACGCCTCCGGGACAGTCGCGGCGGACGGCACGCGGACAGCGGCGGCGGACGCGTCGATCGCGAAGGTCAGCCTGCTCGGCGGCCTGGTCACCGCCGACGCGATCATTTCGCGCGCCTCCGCCACGGTGCCGGTGGCCACGGCCGGACCGGGCGACGTCACCCTCGCGGGGACCGCGACGTTCACCCACCTGAAGGTCGGGGGCCTCGCACTGCCGGTAGACCCCGCACCCAATACGACGATCGCACTGCCGCTGGTCGGCTCGATCGTGCTCAACGAGCACGTCACGCTCTCCGGTGGCCGGGGCATCACCGTCAACGCCCTGCACCTCACCCTGCTGACCGGCGTCCACCTCACCCTCGGCACCTCCACCGCCGCGCTGCCCACCAGCCAGGCGACCTGCCCCGCCCGCTGACGCCGAGCCCCAGCCCACCCGATCGCGCCGCCCGGCCAACCGCCCGGACGGCGCGATCGCCCGGTCCGCGTCGTCGGAGTGGTGGCCGCCCGTCAAATCCCCCAGCACCATCCCGGGCGATGCGCAAGAGTAGGCGTGCGGTTGTCCGGGATCTCAACTGGCCTCTATGTTCAACACGTTGATGCATCTGATGCGACCGGCGGGGGGTGCTGGTGATGGCGGACCTCGTGCTGACGGATGCGGCCCTGGAATCGTTGAAGTCCGTGTTGTCGGCGGCGATGAAGGATCTGGAAGCCGTCCAACACTCGTTGAACAAGGCTGATGTGTCCGTCCTGGGCGCGGATTCGGTGATCGACGCCGAGTCCCTGTATGCCACCCTGCGTGCTGCGGACCTGACGGCCGCCGGCACCGGCATCGGGGATCTCCAGGAGAAGGTCGACAAGGTCGGACAGGAAATGACCACAGTGGACCTGCGCCTCGGGACGGGAGCGCACCACATCGTCGCGCAGTAGTCCATGTGCCGTCCCCCCTGAACGAACGCGAGGCCCGCGCCCACCGCGACGGATGTGGGCGCGGACGGGGAGCAGCCGAACGGAAGGACAGAGCAGTGACGGGGGGCACCTATCCGGCGCT
Organism: uncultured Actinomycetota bacterium; assembly: GCA_963737305.1. GTDB lineage: Bacteria > Actinomycetota > Actinomycetes > Streptomycetales > Streptomycetaceae > Streptantibioticus_C. The sequence continues at coordinate 1,619,962 of CAVTRX010000001.1, forward strand.
GGGCTTCGACCCGTGCCCGGGCGACCCGGACGGGGTGACGCATCTGGCCTCGCGCTGGCAGGACGCTGCCATGCTGTTGACCGAGGCGGCCTTGAAGCTCGACCGCACCGACGCCGATCAGGACGGTTGGAAGGGCAAGGCAGCCGACGCGTTCCGTACCTCGCTGAACACCCAGCGGACGATGATCGGCAAACTCCGTTCCTCGTACGAGACCAACGCCACCCTTCTCAGCGAGTGGTCCGGTCGGTTGGGAGAGTTCCAGGGCCGCGCCCGTGTGCTCGAACGCCGCGCCTCCCAGGCTCAGGGAGACCTGCGTGCCAGCCGCGTACCGCAGATCCACGTGCCGGCTCCGACCGGTCCTGACGCGGAACGGATCAAGGGCTACCAGACCGACCTCGACACCGCGAAGGGGCTGGCACACCAGCTCAACGCCGATTACCTCGCCGCCGCTCAGGCCATTGCCCGTGAGATCAATCGCCATGACGCCCTGCCGTCCGGCACCCGCGGCTGGTACGGCCAGTCCGTCGACCAGAAGCAGGCCACGCTCCTGCTCGGCCAGGCGGCGTGCCGCAAGGACGGCATCCTCCCCGTCGACGAGGCGGAACGCGCTCAGTGGTGGGCGAGTCTTCCGGTAGCGATGCAGCAGCAGCTCACTCGGAATGACAACGCTGCGATCGGCAACGCCAACGGGCTTCCCGCGCAGGTGCGCAGCGACGCGAACATGGTGTCGTTGAGACGGGCGCTGACGGCCGCCAAGGCGCGGAACGACAACACCAGAGCCACGGCTTTGACAGACATCCTCAACGCCATGACGAATCCCCAGGCCAAGCTGCACCGGCAGCCCATGTACCTGCTCGGATTCGACGAGAACGGCAACGGCCACGCCATCGTCTGCTACGGGAACCCGGACACCGCGGCGAACACGGCCGTCTACGTCCCGGGTACCGGAACCAAGCTGGACAAGATGCAGGGCGACATCGGCCGGGCGAGCACCATGTACGACGCGGCGCAGAAGGACTCCTCCGATCCGACCGCGTCGATGGTCTGGCTGGGATACGACGCTCCGCAATGGCTGACGGGCCCGGCCGAGGCCCGCTACGCGGATGCCGGTGGCCCGCTGCTGGCCGGCTACGTGAACAGCCTTTCGCTGACCCACCACGGACCCTCCCACGTCACCGTGATCGGTCACAGCTATGGTTCGACCGTGGTGGGAGCCGCCCTGGGGCACTACGGAATGCGCGCCGATGACGCGGTCTTCGTCGGCAGCCCGGGCGTCACCGTCAACCACGCCTCCGATCTGCATCTGGATCCCTCCCACGTCTGGGCAGGGCACATGCAGAACGACGTCGTCCCCATGGTTTCGCTGCCCGTCAGTCCCAACCCAGCGCGCTACCTGGACGACTACTCCGAACGCTTCGGAACAGACCCGGTTTCCCGGGAGTTCGGCGCACATGCCTTCGCCTGCGGGTACGGGCAGGAGAGCCCCGTTTCCTCGCACAGCGACTACTGGAACGCCGGGACCCCTTCGCTCACCAACATGACTCACATCGTCACGGGCGACTACCACTCCGTCACCGCGGCGTCGAACATGGAACGCGACGGAAACGAGCCGACCAGCCCGATCGGCGGCATCATCCAACTGCCCGCCTGGGAACTCACCCAGGAAGGCCACCTGACCTCGGGCCTGCCGGGCACCGAGTTGCAGCACACCGGCCAGGCGATGAGCCAGGTCGGCCACGGCGTCGGTGCCGGGGTCGGCGCCGTGTTCGACGTGGCCACCGGTGACCTGCCCGGCGCCGTCGGTCAAGTGGGCGATGTCGCTCACGATGTCGCCGGAGTGACGGACGACCTCGGTCATGTGATAGTCGATCCCCTCACGGAAGTGGGTAATGTGCTGTGACCTGGAACGCTGGCCCGCGTCCAGCCCGCCGGAAGATGACGACGTTCCTCGTCCTCGGAGTGGTCCTGACCGCGGTCCTGGTCGTCGTGGCCGTGGCGGTCCTCTACTACGAGAACGTCATCATCACCACGGGCCCGTCCCGCCACGACGTCTCCAGGACGGCAGAGCACATCATCCGAACCGACATCGCCGACATGCCGGAACGCCCTGCTCTCGGACCGGAGAAGCCGTACTACCAGCCGTGCGGGCACGGCCAGTTGGGGCCGCTTCAGGCGACCGCCGGGATCGACGTCCGCCTGACAGGGGTCCCCGCGGCACGGCACGCCGCCTTCGAGAGGGCAGTGAACGACCGCACCATCAGGGACTTCAACGTCCTCCCCGTCGACCAAGGTTGGGCCGCCATCGTGCTGTGGGACTCGACCACCTCGCCCAACGGCCACCTCCTGGTGGGCATGGGCTGCGACTCCGTCGCACGATGGCCGTAGGACCGGCCGGACAGGCCATGAACTCACCTTGGCACTCATAGTCATTGCGCGGATTTCCCGTGTGGTGTCAGGCTGACGCAATGTCAAACCCACTCTCCCGCCGCTCGATGTTCAAGGTGACCGGTGCCGGTCTGCTCGGTCTCGGGGCGACTGTCGCGCTGTCCGGTTCGCCGGCGTCGGCCAGCGTTCCGGCCTCCCAGCGGTTCGACCTGTCGCAGCCGTCCTACGAGCGGTTCCGCAGCGTCTCGTTGCACGAGACGCACCACGCGATGCAGGGCATGGCCTATGACAACGTCAACCACCGCCTCTACATCGCGCAGACCCAGAACGGCAGCGACGGCGACGACCTGTGCATCAACGAGTTGACCATCGAGGGCGTGCCGACCGGTCACATGCACGTCAGCAACGCGGGGCATGGTGTCTCGATCGGCGTGGAGCCGGTCAGCACCGCCTCCTACATCTGGATGGAGTGCGACTCCGACGCGCACACCGCTGACGGCCGCGGCACCGCGCTCGCCCGGTTCAAGTTCGTCGACGGCGGCACCCCGGCGTCGGTGAAGAAGTTCCTCACCGGCAGCAAGACGATCACCTGCGCGACCGACCCGGTCAACAACCGGCTGCTGGTCCGGCGCAACGAGAGCGGCACCATGCACTACAGCTTGTTCTCGCTCCCCGACGCGGCCGCCGGCGACTTCGCCAGCCCGCTGGCACACTTCGCGCAGCCGACGCTTGGCAGCGGTTCCGTGACCTTCCAGGGTTACACGTTCTTCGGCGACTATCTGTACACCCTGGACGGAACGGGGCACGAAGACCCCGCCGACATCAATTCCTACGTGACGGCCATCGACATGAACACCGGAAAGGTCGTACAGCGCTCCCTCACCCAAGCCGGCAAGACGCTGTTCTTCCGCGAGCCCGAGGGGATGATGGTCTACAAGACCGTCGGCGGCAACATGCGCCTGTGCTTCGGTTTCGCCTCCCGGCCGGACATGACGAGCCTGACCCGTTACGCGAGCGTGTACTACAAGGACGTCCTGATCTGACCCCGGCCGAGCAAGCCGCGCGACGCCCCGGTCCGAGCCGCACGATCGGGGACACGGACACGCGAGCCCGGTCCGGGGCGGTCGACTCCCGGACCGGGCAGTGCCGCGCCGCCCCCGTGAACAGGGCGTGCGCCGCCCCCGTTGAGGCTAAGAGGGTCCCCCCGAGCGCGGCGGGGCCGACGAGGAATCCCCGCGTCCGGTAGGTTTCCGACGGGTCGTCATATGAGCCGCTGAAGCATTAGAGTACGTGCGGTGAAGAAGATGTGTACGTCTTCACATATGGAAGAACGTCAGGTCGCGCGCCGACGAATGTTCCGCGCGCGCGGACCCTGCGGCCGGGGGGCCACATGCACGAGATGATCAAGGGCGCCAACGTCAGCCTGGCAGCTCTGAGCGAAGACACCGGCTCCGTCCTGCTGAGCCTGAGCTGGAGCAGTGCGGCGGGCGACGGGGACGCGGACGTCTCCGTGCTGTGGCTGGACGCCAGGGGCAAGGTGCGCGGGGACGCGGACTTCTTCTTCTACAACAACCCCGCGGCACCCGACGGCAGCGTGCAGTTGCTGGGCAAGACGCCGACCGAGCAGGGCAACGAGGACCGCATCAGCGTCGACCTCACCGCGACACCGCCGGACGTCGAGCGCATAGTCGTGGCGGCCAGCCGGTACGGCGAGAGCCGGTTCGGCGACCTCAACGACCTGCGGATGACGCTCGACGACCGGTCAGGCGAGCGGCTGCTGGGCTTCTCCATCGACGACGCCGACGCCGAGAGCGCCTTCATCTTCGGCGAGCTCTACCGCCGCGGCGAGGAATGGAAGTTCCGCGCCGTCGGGCAGGGCTACGCGTCCGGGCTGGCCGGGCTGGCGTCGGACTTCGGGATCAATGTCGACGAAGGCGCGGACGACGAGACGGACGGCGCCGAGCACACACCGCCACAGACCGCCACGGAGCAGCCGACCGCGGCGCCGGAGCGGCCGGTGAGCGATTCCGGTCAGGCCGGGGAGAAGGTCCGACGACCGCGCACAGCCAAGAAGAAGATCACCCTGCCGAAGGCCGCCAAGAAGTCGCTCGCCGAGAACGACGCGTGGCGGCAGGCCCGGCTCTTTCCCGCGTCGTCGCTGAAGAACGACCGGGAACGTGAAATGCGGGCCACGTCCGTCCTGCTGTCCGTCATGGCCCAGGTCCCGGAGTTCGGCCGCCGGATCACCGCGGCGTTCGGCGCGCCGGCGGGCCGTATGGAGACCTTCGCGGAGGTCTCGCTGCCCCACGGCGACTCCCCGAAGCGGCCGGACGGCGTGATCCGCGTGGAGCGGGCCGGGAAGCTGTGGACCGCGCTCGTCGAGACGAAGACGAACGGCAACGCCCTCCGGCAGCAGCAGGTCCAGGACTACATGGACATCGCCGCCCGGCGCGGCTACGAGGCCGTGATCACGCTGTCCAACGATGTCGCGCTGGAGGGCAGCCCGCTGGTCGACGTCAAGACCGACGGACGGCGCAAGCACAAGGTCGCGTTGTGGCATCTGTCCTGGGCGGAGGTGACGCATCAGGCGCAGATGCTGATCCGTCACGAGGGTGTCGGCAATGCCGCTCACGCTTGGCTGCTCCAGGAGTTGCTGCACTACCTCCAGCACGAGAACTCCGGCTGCCACGGCTTCCAGAACATGGGCCCGGCGTGGGTGCCGGTGCGCAACGGCATCGACGAGGAGACGCTGTGCCTGGGCGACCAGCGGGCCGTCGAGGTGGTGGAGAGCTGGGAGCGGCTGGTCCGGCAGGTCTGTCTGCGACTGGGCGGCGAGATCGGGCAGAAGGTGCTTCCGGTGCAGCGGGTCAAGCGCGGCAAGGACCCGCACGCCCGGCGGACCGTGCTCGCGGATCAGCTCTGCCAGGACGGCCGCCTGCACGCCGAACTGCGGATCGAGGGCATGCCCGGCATCCTCGGGATCACGGCCGACCTGCGCACCAGCAGGTTGCGGACCTCCATCGAGGTGCCGGCGCCCGAGCAGGGGTATCCGCTGAGCTGGGCGAAGCGGCTGGTCCGCCAGCTGGCCGGGGCACCGGCCGATCTCCACATCGAAACACTGGTCGACGGCCAAACCGGCGGACCGCGCGGCACCCTGGAGAAACTGCGCCCTGAACCAGCCGACCTCCTCCCCAAGGACGGCGCCCGCATCACCGGCTTCCGGCTGTCCCTCTTCAAGAGCATGGGCAGCACCCGAGGCAACGCCGAATCCAGCTTCATCCGCAGCGTCGACGACTCCGTCGACCGCTTCTACTCCAGCGTCGTCGACCACCTGGACCACCACACCGGACACAAGCCCTGACCGACGCCGTCCGCCCACGCGAAGCGGCGCCTCGCCGGTCGCTCAGGCGGTCGCCGCGGCGGGGCAGGACCGCGTCCGCCGCGGCGAGGGCGTCGGCGACTACGACTATCTGCTCCAGGTCGAGGTCGCCGACCTGCCCGCCTACGAGGACTTCCACGCCAACCGGTTGGCCGGGGCGTTACGCCGACCGCAGGGTGAGCAGCGTGATCTCGCTGGGCGCGAAGATCCGGAAGGGCGGGCCCCAGAAGCCGCTCCCCCGGCTGGTGTAGAGCTGGGTGCGGGCTCCGTGCCGGCTCAGGCCGTGCACCACCGGCTGGTCGAGTCGGACGAGGTGGTGGAAGGGCCAGATCTGCCCGCCGTGGGTGTGCCCGGAGATCTGCAGGTCGATGCCGGCGCCCACGGCCTGTTCGACGTACTTGGGTTGGTGGGCGACGAGCAGGACCGGCACTTCCGGGTCGGCGCCCGCCAGCGCGCCGGCCAGGTTCGCGTGATGTCCGGTCAGTCCGGAGGACGCCGCGGTCATGTCGTCCACACCCGCGAGTATCAGGCTGTCCCCGCCGCGTTCGACCACGACGTGGCGGTTGTGCAGCGGCTCCCATCCCAACTCGGCCATGCGGTCGAGCCATCCCTGGGCTTCGCCGGAGTACTCGTGGTTCCCGGTGACGTACACCTTCGCCAGTCGTGACCGTATCGTCCCGAGCGGCGCGGCCTGCCCTCGGCGCCGGTCCGGGGTGCCGTCGGCGATGTCGCCCGCGTGGCAGACGACGTCGGCGTCCAGTGCGTTGACCGCCTCGGCGACCCGCGCCGACCAACCGGCCCGGTCGATCGGTCCGAAGTGGGTGTCGGCCAGCACGACGATCCGCGTCCCGTCCAGGCCGTGACCGAGTCGTGCGACGGTGACGTCCAGGCGCTTCACCCGGGGCAGCCGCATGGCCTCGCGGTGTCCCCAGGCCAGCAGTCCGGCCGCGACCACCGCGACGGCGACGGCCACGATCCTGGACCGAGCCGGGTCGCCGACGCCGAACGCGATCAGGACGAGCCGCAGCAGGACGCTCAGCGCCGACCAGGTGAACAACACCCAGGCCACCCCGAGGGTGGTGTCGGCGACGCGTGCCGCCCGGTCCGACTGCCTGCGCCCGTGCCCCACGACCATCAGCAACGGCAAGGCGGGCGCGGCGGCGGCGAAGACGACCGTGCCGACCAGAACCACCGGGAGCGGCCAGTGGGTGTGGGAGGAGAACAGCGTCCACCAGGGCAGCAAGAACAGGGAGACGACGATGACGAGCCAGCGCACGGTCCGAACGGCGCCTCCGCCCTTCTTCCCCGGCGACGACCCGGCGTCGGCCGACGCGTCGGCCGCGGACGACGGCCCGAACACGACGAGGTCCGGCCCTCCGCCGCGCACCGACCGTGCGACCGGCTCCGGCCGGTGAGCTTCGTGGTGTGTCACTGCGCTGCTCCTCACATCCGCGGTCCGGCAACTCCCATCATCCGACAAGGGGGAACCGCCATCCGATCGTCTCGGCTCGATGGCGGTGGCGATGACGTGCCGTCGAGCACAGGTGGCCGCCGTCAGTAGATGGCCGCGCCGCCGTTCACCCTGTCCCGGTGATGCTGGTCGCGGCGGAACCTGGCCGGTGTCGTGCCGATCTGGGCGCGGAACGCCCGCGAGAACGCGGACTCGGACCGGTAGCCGACCCGGCCGGCGATCGTGGCGACCGTCGCGTCCGTGGAGGTGAGGAGTTCCGCCGCGGTCATCACCCTGGCCTGGGCGAGGAAGGCACCCACGGTCATCCCCGTCTCCTGCCCGAAGTGGCGCAGGAACGTCGCGCGCGACATGGCTGCCGCACGGCTGAGCCGCTCGACCGTCCAGTCGGTTGCCGGTTCGGTCAGGACGGCGTCGACGGCATCGGCTATGCGCCGGTCGGCGGCCGCGGTCCACAGGGGCGTCGTCGTGGTGGCACCGCGCGGGGACCGCAGCACCATCGCCAGCAGTACGGTGGACAGTGCCGACAGGATCGCCGCGGTGCCGTTGCCCGGGTGTTCGGCTTCCCCGCGCATCAGGGCGCCCAGCATCCGCAGCATCCGGTCGTTGTCAGGGGACTGTCCGAAGGAGACGTGCACCGGATCGGGCAGGCTGCGGAAGAGCATGGCGCCCGCGCCCGCGTCCACCGTGTACCGCCCGCAGAACAGGTCGATGACCGCGGCCCCACCGTCCTGGCTGCGGGTGGTGATGAACGCGTCACCGTCGGTGTGGGCCGTACCGCGCGGGTGGCCGGCCCCGGAGGTGGTCACCACATGCGGGGCCCCGCCGGGGAGCAGGACGACGTCTCCGGGACGCATCTCCAGCGAGGTGGCGCCGACATCCAGCCGGCATTTCCCCTCCAGCAGCACATGGAACGGCGCTTCCAGGTCCGGGTACGCGGGGACTTCCATGCGCGTCGCCTCGCCCAGCAGGCAGCGTCGATCGAGGCTGGCTCTCAGCCGCGCCATGCGGAGCAGACGACTGGTCGCGTCCATGATGGGACTTTCGGGCTGAATATTGAAACGGATCGATCTATTTGTATCACCCGACAGATCGGCAGACTCCAGACATGGAAACCACCTCTCTCAGCGCGGATGTCCTCGTCGTCGGCTTCGGCAAGGGCGGCAAGACCGCCGCGCACGCGCTCACCGACGCGGGCAAGCGCGTCGTCATGATCGAGCAGTCCGAGAACATGTACGGCGGCACCTGCCCGAACGTCGGCTGCGTCCCGACCAAGATGCTCGTCCACTACTCGTCGTCGAGGCGCGTCGAGGACGACGCGCAGGAGTTCTTCGCCCACTCGATCGCCGGTGTCCGGGCCCTGACCAGCGCGTTCCGCGCGGGCAACTTCGAGTCGCTGGACGGCAGGGACACCGCCACCGTCATCACCGGTGCCGCCGGTTTCGTCGACCAGCACACGGTCGCCGTCGGTGAGGGGGAGGACCGCATCACGGTGAGCGCGCCGACGATTCTGATCAACACCGGTTCCGAGCCGGTCGTCCCCCCGATTCCTGGCCTTTCCCGAAGCCGGCATCTGGTCAGCAGTACGGAACTCACCCAGACCGACAGCCTTCCCGAGCGCCTCGTGGTCATCGGCGGCGGATATCTGGGACTCGAATTCGCTTCCATCTACCGGCACTTCGGCACCCATGTCACCGTCATCGAGACCGCCGACCGGATTCTTCCGAGGGAGGACGCCGACATCGCCGCGGCCGTCACGGAGATCCTGACGGGGGACGGCATCCGGGTCATCACCGGTGCGAGGGTCACCGAGGTGCGGGACGACGGGGCGGTCTCGACCGTCGTGTACGAGAAGGACGGCCGGACCCACACGGTCGAGGCCGGCGCCCTGCTGCCCGCGACGGGACGACGCCCGGTCACCGCAGGGCTGCGGCTCGACGCCGCCGGCGTGCGGACCGCACCGAACGGCGCGATCGAGGTCGACGAGCAGCTGCGCACCAGCCGGCCGCACATCTACGCCCTCGGCGACGTCAACGGCGGGCCGCAGTTCACCTACATCTCTCTCGACGACGCCCGCATCGTGCTGGACCAGCTCATGGGCGACGGCAAGCGGACCACCTCCGACCGGGTCGCCGTGCCGCACACCTTGTTCATCACCCCGCCCCTCGCCACCGTCGGGCTGACCGAGACCGAGGCGCGGGCTCAGGGCCTCAACATCAAGGTCGCGCGAGAGAAGGTCGCCGACATCATCGCGATGCCGCGTGCCTACACCGTCGAGGAGACCCGGGGCATGATGAAGTTCATGGTCGACGCCGACACCGACCTGATCGTCGGAGTCGCGCTCCTGAGCATCGACGCGCAGGAGATCATCAACACCGTCGCCCTGGCCATCCGCCACGACATCACGGCCACCGAACTCCGCAACGCGATCTACACCCACCCCAGCTCGACCGAAGCCCTCAACGAGGTCTTCGACAAGGTGATCTCCTGAGCATCCTCCCAGCGAGGCGTCGAGAAGACCTCCTGGCATCGCGCTGGGCACTGGTCGGGTTCATCGGGCCTCCGGTTCGGGGGTTTCCAGGCCGGCGGTGGCCAGTTCGGTGTGGATGTCGACGACGGTGCAGCGGCTGAGGCGTGCGATGGGCTGGATGGCCAGAGCCCAGGGCAGCAGTTGGAGGTCGTCGTAGGAGCAGCGGTCGATGTCGCTGCGTACCCGCAGGCTGCCGTGGTTGTCGATGGTGTGGAGGAAGGCCTCGACACCCCAGGGCTTGGGGTGTCGGACTCGCAGGGCGGGGGCTTCGCGGACGAACGGGCATTGGCGTAGGGCGTGTTGGACGCAGGGGAGGCAGACGGGTGGGTGCTGGGTGTATTCGGTCTCCGGCCAGTACAGGTTGCGGCGTTTCGGATCAGGTTTGACGAAGAACAGGACGCCCTTGTTGTTGCGGTCGGGTTCCCCGAAGCAGCCCTGACAGCGCATGTCGAGCATGGCCTCGCTGGCGCGGCGGGGGTGAATCTTGCGGAAGATCGGGATCCTACGGCCAGGAGGAGGAGCGGTGGTGCGGACCCACAATGCGCCACGGCGATCACGGTCGGCAGTCGTCTCGTCCCGGTATGTCACACCCAAGCCATCGAGGCGCAGCACTACGTCACGAGCCGCGGTGGCCTTCTCCCCTTTCAATGGTGTGATGTACGGGATGAACCTCCCGGAGTCCTCCTTGCTGTGGGTGCTTGTCACGCGGCGTCTCCCGCATGGTGCCGGCGCAGGCTCTCCGCCTTGGCCTCGTACGGTTCAAGGCCGTACTGGGCACGTCGCCGGTCCAAGGTGTCGGGTTCGGTGATGGGGTAGGGCTGGATGCCGTCCGGCCCGTACCGGAACTGGGTTCCGAACAACTGCGGGATGCCCGCGCGGGCGCAGCACCGGTCGTACAGGTGCGCCCACTGAGCCGGTACCGCCTCGCCGGTGGTCGCGGCGTCGGCCAGTTCGGCCAACGCCAGCTTCTGGAATGCGACATCATCCGCGTGCAGGGCGATCAGCCAGGCCGCCCGCGCCGCGTCCACACCCACCAACGTCCTGCCCGGCCAGCCGTGGCCGGCCATGATCCGGCGCAACGCCTCGGTGTTCGCGTGGTCGGTGTGCTGCCTCGCGGTGCGCTGGACTTCGGTCAGATCAGCGGCAGGGATAGACCAGCCGGGCTCCGCCAAGGTTTTACGGTGCAGGAGATCGCGGGCGATGTCCACCCGTTCGGGGGCGGGCTCGGAGGCGCTCCCCTGCACAGGCGCCAGGACAACTTCGGCGGCGTCACCCGATGGTGTGGTCAACGTGTGCTCCGGTAGTGGTTGATGGGCGGGGGTCAGCTCAGCGGCCGACGGGGGGATCGCTGCGAACGCGTGCGGCGGCGCGCGGCAGAGTTGAGGGGCCGCAGGGGGACCGGTTCTCCACAGGCTGCGGGAACAGGAGCGGCCGGGCCGACAGCTCCCAGAACGTGGTGCCGTCAGCGATGACGTGCACGTACATGGCCTCAACGGCGACAGCGTCACGGAACCGCCGTTCCACCGTGCCGTCCTCCACCCAGCGCCTCGCCGCACGAGCGGCAGCCGTACCCATGAAGGCCAACGCCTCCAGGACGAAGACCCGAAGGTGCGCCAAGGCCACCTCGTCCGTCCTGGCTGCCCACGACCCCAGGAGAACGCTGCTGAACGAGCGCTCACCAGCGTCGAAAGCCTGGAGCTGCACCTGGTATCCCGCAGCCTCCACAGGAAGGCGTTGGCGGGCGAGAGAGATCACGCCGCCTCCCCTTGGTTGTCGAGGAACAGCGCCCACACGTCCTTGCCGACATCCGTGAGCGTGCAACCGAAGGAGGACGCCGATGCAGCAATCAGGCGCATGCCACGCCCTGACTCGGCGCACAAGTCGACCTGACACACCATGGGCAGGGTCTTGCTGGAGTCGCTCACGGTGAGACGCACTGCGACGCCGGTGTCCTCCAAGAGCAGCACGCAGGCGGGCGATCCAGCGTGTTTCCCGACGTTGGCCAACATCTCGCTCGTGCACAGGGAGACCGAGTCGCGCAGGACGTCTCGTCCCCAGTACCGCAAGTGCGCCTCAACAACGCGGCGGACCTGACCGACTGTCTGCGGGTACGCCAGCAGGTGCTGCCTGTACTGCTTCGTCGCGAGCACCGTCAGGTTTCGACGGGGGTCTGGCCCAACGGCCAAATTTCCCATCACCGATCGCTCACCACCCATCACCATGAGACACGACGCCGCGCATGGGAGGGACCAGGAGGAAACGCGAGAGAACCACGACCTGGCACAGCGACGCACGGCACTGACTGCCGTCCACGGACCCCTGGGAAACCGGCCCGGTGTGCGGCCTAACCAGCGTCGTGCACGCAACAGTTAACCTTCAAGGGAGACGTGCAAGGAAAGCCCAAATGGGAGCACATTGGCACGTGCCACGTAACCGACAGGGGGTAGTGCACGCACGACGTCAAGTGTCAGACTCCGGACAGGCGAGCCGAGCTGACGCACAGGAACCCCGGCTCGCTCGACTGGGGCTCGCAACTGTCGAACAAGATCAGAATTGAGGGGACATGCCCGCACGACGAGGCCCGACGTATCTGCGTGTGATGCTCGGCAAGGAACTTCGCACGCTGAGGGAACGTGCCGGCCTGACTGCCGAGAGCGTCTCGGTCGATCTGGGCTTCTCTCGATCGAAGGTGAGCAGGGTGGAGGGCGGGGACATCCCCCTACCGAAGCTGAGCGACCTAGAGAAGCTGATGGACAAGTACGGCGTCTCCGAACCTGAGGACCGCGACGCCCTGCTGGCCATGCAACGTGAGTCCCTGTCGCGAGAGCCGTTCACCTCGTATCGCCAACTCATGCCGTCAGGTACGCCGTTGTTCCTCGGGCTTGAACGTGACGCCGACAAGATCCGCGCCTACGAGAACTTCGTGGTTCACGGACTTCTTCAGACCGAAACGTACGCGCACGCCCAGGGGATGGCGGCGAAGGTCGTCGAGGAGCGGACAACGGACTTTGTGCAGGGCAACGTCCGTGTCCGTATGGAGCGCAAGGCAGATCGAGTCCGAGAGGACGGCCCGGAGATTCACTTCATCATCACCGAGAACGCCTTGCGCACAGTCATGGGGTCGCCGGAGGTGATGCGAGAGCAGTACGCGGAAATCCTCCGGATCTCCAAGTTCGACAACGTCGATGTCCAGATCATCCCCGATGACCTGCCCATCTACCGTTCTGGCTGGAACTTCGAGATCCTTGAGTTCGATACCCTCGGGCCGGTGGCGTCAAGTGACAGTCACAAGGCGACCACCATCTGGTCCAAGGAATCGGACGTGGGGCAGTACCAGAGGCAGTTCGAAGCCATGGCCAAGGCGGCGCCGGGACCGGCCCAGACGCCGCAGATCCTTCGCGACCTCGAAAAGAAACTGACATGACTGACTACTCCGCGCACCTCTCCGCCACCTCCCCCATCCCTGAGTCGGCATGGTTCAAGTCGTCCTACAGCGGTGCGAACGGCGGCAACTGCATCGAAGTTGCTGTTCAGCTCCCCGAGTCGGCATGGTTCAAGTCGACCCATAGTGGGGCGAACAATGGCAACTGCGTCGAGGTTGCCGTCGAACCGAGCACCGTGCACGTTCGCGACTCCAAGGACAAGCAGGGGCCGGAGCTCTCCTTCACCCCCCAGGCGTGGGCCGCCTTCGCCGCCTTCGCGGCGTCGCAGAACCTCGGCTCCGACACCACGGACCTCTGAACAGCGCAGAGAGCGGGCGTTCCTCCTTTGCGTCATGAAGGAGGAACGCCCGCTCTCACGAAGGTCGCTACCGGCGGGACGAGGTCGAGCACGCCAAGCTCACGTCGAACTACGGCTGGCTGGTGACCGGTAGGGCCCTTACCCAGGTGCGGTCTTCGGTCAGGTACGCATCGACGGCAAGTCCTGCCTCGCTCAAGGCACGCTCGAACGCATCGGTGGTCAGCGGGTGTGACAGGAACGTCTGGGTCCACCGCGCGTCCGAGAAGACGTATTCGACGTGGACGGACCGCACACCTGGACCCACCGGATCGGAGGACACCACCCGGACGAGACCGCCAGGGATCTCCCGCTCCTTCGGCAGGTCCTCGTGCCGGCCCTCGCTCTCCCGCTGGATCAGCACGCAGCCGTCGTCAGCGACATGCCGTCGGCAGGTCCGCAGCAGCCCCTGGCGCACCTGCGGATCACCGGCATGGACAAGAAACGACCCCAGCAACACCACATCAAAACGCCCGTCGAGCTCCAACTTCTCGATCGGACCGCAGACGGTCCGGGCGCCGTGGACCCGCTCCAGCATCTGGGGGGATTCGTCGACGGCGGTCACGGTGAAGCCCCGCTCGACCAGCGGATGCGTCATGCGGCCCACGCCGGATCCCAGTTCGAGGATATGGGCCTTGGCAGGGACCGCCCGTTGGATGATGTCCGGCTCGTCACCCACAGGGAGCCGCCCGTACAGCTCGACCGAACACCCATCCGGCGTGATCGCACCCGGCCCGGTCCCTCGATAACCCTCACGCATTTGTCCGCTCATACCCCCATCGGAACACAACGGGGGGTGCCGTGAAAGACCGCATCGTCCTGTCCCCGGCCGGTGGCGTTCCGCGGAGGGGGGTACCGTCCGTGGACGCCACCGGCGGGGATGACAAGGGGTCAGGCGCCGGGCTGGATGGAGCCGATCAGGGTGCCGGCGGCCACCTTGAGCGGGCCCTCGGCGAAGGACGTTCCGGGGATCTCCCCTCCCGGAGCCTGGAGCGTGAACGACGCCTCGTCGGCGGGGGCACCGGGGGCGCCACTCGGAACCCGGATGTCGAAGTGCACCGGACGGCCCGGCCCGAAGGACACCGCGGTGCCCTGGCTGCCGTAACGGCCGGCGGTGACTCCGCTGTCCGAGCCGTGGTTCGAGAACCGCACGCCGGTGGGTGAACCCGCCAGCACGCACCCCTCGTACCCGCGCGGCGCGGTCAGGGTGACCCGGTACTGACGGTGCCGTGAGCTGCCGAGTACTTCGGTGATCGTCGCGGTGTGGTTGGCCGGACGGCAGGCCGAGGGGGTGACACTGCCGCCCGTCACCGGCGAAGCCTGGACGGCTCCCGCACCGGCGGCACCGACCAGCACGGTGGCGGCGAGGGTGACGGCAATCCTCCGGTTGGTACGCGTCTCGGTACGCATCATGAACGCTCCTTGCCTTGCTCGATGGCCCGAGGGTGCGCCCGCCGGAACCATGGTCTACGCCATTTTTGCCCACCTCCTCACGCGAAGAATGTCCCGGAATCACCACAGTCGAGCCGGCGACCCGGTCTGACCGGGTCGCCGGCAAGGGCCTGCTCTGCCGGCCATCCGGTGGCCCGGAAGACGGCGACCGGGTCCAGGTAGTCCCGCCAGTGCGTCACCTTGCGGTCCTTGACGGTGATCACCGAGACGAAGTGGTTGTCGTAGGCCCGCCCGGTGTGGACCGCCTGTCCGTGCACCGCGTACTCCAGTACGACCACACACGTCTCGGGATCGCGGTGGACGGCCAGTTCGTCCGCGCTGTGCAGGAGCATGACGTCGCCGTAGCCGCGGTACAGGTCGGCGACCGCCCGGCGTCCCTCGACACGGCGTGGGTAGCCGGGCACGGAGATCACGTACTCGAAGACCACGTCCTCGGCCAGGAGGTCGAAGAAGTGCCGGCCGTCGACGAGGCCCGCCAGTCCCTCCTCGATGATCCGGAAGAACGGGTCGAGTGCCATGAAGTCGCTGATGTCGTCCATGAGCGTGATCATGCCTCGCCGCACGGGCGCCACGGCGTCGTGCTTCAGCGTTCCGCGCCACCTGCTCCGGTCAGTCGAGGGTGATGTCGACGAAGCGGGGGCGGTAGATGGCGGCGTCGCTGTAGAGGTCGGTGTTGACGAGGCTGTTGACGTTGTACGAGACGACCAGGTGGCGGGCGTCCCCGAGTTCCTGATGCTCGTGCGGGTTGTAGCTGAAGACGTTCGGGTTCCCGAAGGTGCCGTGCGCGCCGGCCTCCGGCGTGTCGTACGCGGTGGTCTCGTCGACGAAGGGGCCGGCCGGCGAGCAGGAGAACGCCAGGTCGATGCCGGAGGACAACGGGTGGCTCATGTCCTGGGTGACCATGACGTAGACCCCGCCGTGCTTGACCACGCTGAACTCGTTGGAGACCTCGAAGCTCGCTCCGGCGCCGCCGCCGACCCGGGCGGAGGCGGTCTCGTCGGACGACCAGGTGCCGTCCGCGGCCAGGTACTGCCACGGGCGGGTCAGGTCGGAGCCGGCGACCCTGGCGATGTGGAGGTACTTGTGCGCGCCGAGGTCCTCCGAGCCGTAGACGTAGGTGTGGTCGTGGTCCTTGAGGAGCCAGGCTCCCCAGGAGACCCCGGCGGCTGACGGCAGCTGGGTGACCGAGAGCGGACGGCCGAGGTGGCCGGGGGCGAAGCGGGCCAACACGTTGCGGTCCCAGCCGAAGTCGAGGGGGCCGGACCCGGTGGTCTTGAACTCGCTGTAGACGACGTCGAGTCGACCGTCGAGCAGTAGGCCGTCGCGGGCCCAGTACCAGTGGCCGGCGTCCGGTGGCGGCAGCAGGGCGGCGGGCTCGTCCGGGGTGCCGCCGGTGATCGTGGTGGTGGGGTGGGCCTTGCGGGTCTCGACGAAGGTGTTGTTGACGAAGGGCGTGGTGCCGCCGTCCTGGATGACCGGGGCGCGGGAGCCGTCGGCGTTGATGTGGCCGAGGAAGGAGTCGGAGAAGATCCACACGTCCCTGCCACCTGGCAGTGGTGCGGAGTAGGTGCTGTCGGCGCCGGTCCAGTGGCTGGCGCCGGTGCCCTTGGCGTAGGCGGCGAAGGTGTCGGTCAGCTTGGTGTCGGGGATGGCGCTCGCGACGGTGGGGGCGCTGATGCCCGGGCACAGCCGCGGTGCGGTCGCTGGGATGGTGGCGGCTTGCGCGGGGATGGCAACTCCCGCCGCCAGTAGGAGAGTTGCTGTCGCCCCCAACGCGGCGTAACGCAGCGTGACCGTTCTTGTTGCCGTGGGATGACTCATCGCTCGGGCACCTCCAGGTTGGTCCAGGCTCTTGTCAGCCGAGCGCGCGCCATGTTATCGATAACCCCAGCAAAAGAAAGCCCCTCGCGTCACCAAGTCAACAACCAACACGTGACAGGTAATCGATGATCGCGGGTCAGGTTCACCCTGCCGTGGTGGCGGACCGTGATCGCCGCACAACCTCGAAAGGCACCGTCGATGACGTCGATTCGTAGCCGTACGCTCTCGCTCATGCTGGCAGCGGTGGCGCTGCTCGCGGCCGGCTGCGGGTCCGGTACGGGAAGCAGCGACAGCCTCAAGCTCTACAACGACAAGGCCGCCTGGACGCCGTTCTACAAGCAGGTCGGTGCCCAGTCCAAGCAGCAGATCGGGGTGAACGTCAACCCCGTCGGGTACGCGGACGAACCGACCTACCAGGCGTTCGTGAAGTCCGCCCTGAAGACCAACGTCAAGCCGGACCTGTTCACCTGGGCCACCGGGCCGCTGCTCCAGCAGCTGGCGAAGTCCGGCGACGTCGCCGACACCAGCGCGCTGTGGAAGACCGCCATCCAGCAGGGCGACCTGCCGCAGGGCCTTGAGCAGTACTACACGGTCGGCGGCAAGCAGTACTGCATACCGGAGAACGTCTCGTACTGGGTGATGTTCTACAACAAGTCGGTCTTCGCCAAGAACGGCATCACGGTACCGACCTCATGGCAGGGCCTGATGGCCGACGCCGCCAAGCTCAAGCAGAACAACGTCACCGCCTTCTACCAGACCAACGTCCTCTTCTCGTTCGTCTGGTTCCAGATCCTGCTGGCCGGCAGCGACCCGGACCTGTACAACCGGCTGACCCAGGGCAAGGCGTCCTACACCGACCCGGGCGTGGTGAGCGCCATGCGGCAGTGGAGCGACATGCTGAAGAAGGGCTACCTGTCGGACGCGGGGGACAAGACCGACCCGGCGGCGCTGCTGAAGTCGGGCAAGGTGGCGATGGTGCCGGACGGCACCTGGTTCAACACCAGCATGACCCAGGCGGGCCTGAAGTCCGGCAAGGACTACGGGATGTTCGTGATCCCCGCGGTGAACCCGGCGCTGACCAAGACCCCGGTCCCGGTGGAGACCGGCGCGCTGTGCATGCCCGGCAAGGGCCGCAACTCCGCGACCACCGACAAGTTCGCCTCCTGGTTCCTGAAGCCGACCGCGCAGGCCAAGTGGGCCGACTCCCGCGGCGACGTGTCGGCGAACCCCAAGGTCACCATCCCCGACCCCGGGCTCAACACGCTGACCAAGCAGGTCACCGGCACCGGCTACCAGTTCGTCGACCGCTACTTCGACGCGGTCCCGCCGAACGTGCTGACCGCGGCGCTGGACGCCTTCGGTGCCTTCATGGCCGACCCGAGCACCTACCAGAAGCAGCTCGCCGCCATCCAGAAGGCCGTCACCTCCGGCAACTGACCGGTCGGCGGTGCCCGGTCGCGGCACCCACAGCGAAAGCGATGAGGAACGAGCCCATGTCACAACAGGTGTTGACCGGCACGGCCGGACATACCTACGCCGCACCACCACCTCGCCACCAACCGCGGCACAAGCACCAGTGGTGGTCACACGGCATGGTCGCGCCGGCGGTGCTGCTGGTCGCCGGGCTGCTCTATCTGCCGTTCCTGTGGTCGACGTACATCAGCTTCACCCACTACGACGGCAGCGGTTCGCCGCACTGGGCGGCGCTGGCGAACTACAGCCGGCTCCTGCACGACCCGGTGCTCGCCACCACGGTGCGCAACACCGCGCTGTGGGTGGTCGGGACCCTGCTGCTGCCGGTCGGCCTCGGCCTGCTGATCGCCGTGCTGACCTACAACATCCGTGGTGGCAGCTGGCTGCGGTTGCCGTTCCTGCTTCCCTACGCGATATCGGGCACCGCGACCGCCCTGGTGTGGGGGTTCGTGCTCCAGGACAAGGGCGCGCTCAACTCCCTGCTGGCCACGTTGCACCTGCCGGGCGCGCACGCCTCGTTCCTCCAGTCCGCGCCGCTGAACACGATCGTGATGATCCTGGCGCAGACCTGGCAGAGCATCGGGGTGAACCTGCTGCTGTTCGTGGTCGGGCTCCAGTCCATCCCCCACGAGACCATCGAAGCGGCCAAGGTGGACGGCGCGAGCGGCTGGACGCTGTTCGCGAAGATCATCTGGCCGATGATGCGGCCGCTGACCGCGGTCGTGGTCGGCCTGGCACTGGTCGCCGGGCTCAAGACCTTCGACGTGGTCTGGATCATGACGCAGGGCGGGCCCGGCCGGTCGTCGGAGACGCTGTCCATCACGATGTACCGCGACGCCTTCGTCGGCGGCGACTACGGCTACGGCGCGGGGGTCGCGGTGCTGCTGACCGTCGTCGGTATGGCCGTCTCCCTGCTCTATCTGCGCCAGCAGGCCGGTTCCAAGCGGCAGTTCGATGTCACCGGAGGCGGCCGATGAGCACCATCACGCAGACACCGGTCGCGGTCGCGCGCGGCCGGCGAGCGGGGGGTTACCTGCGCTACGCGATCGTCGGTGTGCTCGCCGCGATCTGGCTGGTGCCGCTGTACCTGGTGCTGGTCAACGCCTTCCGGCCGTCCACCAGCTATGACGGTCAGGGGCTGTGGACCCCCTCCCCGCACTTCGCGTTGCTGGGGAACTTCGCCAAGGCGTGGGACGCGGCCGCGCTCGGCCCCAGCCTGTCGGCGACCGTGCTCTACAGCCTGGTGGCGCCGGCCATCGCCGCCCTGGTGGGCGCGCTGGCCGGGTTCGCGATCACCATTCTGCGACTGCGGCACGGCTTCGTGTGGTTCATGGTCGTCTACGGCTCCGTCGTCTTCCCGGCGCAGATGCTGCTGATGCCGCTGTTCGTCGGCTACGCGGATCTGAACCTGTTCGACAGCAGGATCGGCCTGGTGCTGGTGTACATCGCGGTGGACGTGCCGCTGGCGACGTTCGTGATGCGCAACTTCTTCATGTCCGCGGCCCGTTCGGTCTTCGAGTCGGGGCTGGTGGACGGTGCCAACCCGTGGACCATCTTCTGGCGGATCTACCTGCCGATGTGCCGGGCCGGCATCGCGGCGATCTTCGTCCTGGAGTTCACCTTCGTCTGGAACGACCTGCTGTTCGGCATGGTGCTGTCACAGAGCGACGGGGTCAGGCCCCTGATGACGTCCCTGGCGACCCTGTCCAACCCGTACGCGGGGATCACCGTGCCGGTCATCCTGGCCGGCGGACTGATCATCTCGCTGCCCACCATCGCCCTGTTCGTGGCCACACAGAAGCTGTTCGCCAAGGGGCTGACCCTGGCCCAGCTCTAGCCGACCGACGTCCCCACGACCACCAGCCACCGACCACCCCGAAGGAAGCCACACCCCATGACCACTCGGCTGCTGCGCGCGAGTCTCGGCTCACCGACCTACGACGGCATGCGCGACACCCTGGTGTCGAACCTGCACACCGTGTTGTACGAGGCCCGCGCCCTGCGCGTCAGCGGACGGGCCCTGCCGCTGCTGCGCCGGGCCGCCGACGGGAACGGCCTGGAGCAGGCGGTCCGGCTCACCGTCACCGCACCCGCCGGCGCCGCCGTCGAACTGGCCCTGCGCCACGACGGCACCGTGCACGACCGTGCCGGTGTCGAACTCGCGGACGGCTCGGCCACCGTCGACCTGTTCCTGCCCGAGGTCGACCGGACGGTCACCGCGGAGCTGGAGATCAGCGACGCCTCCGGTCCGCTGGGCCGCGCCGAACTCACCGTGGCGCCGCAACGCAAGTGGACCGTGCACCTGGTCCACCACTCCCACCTCGACATCGGCTACACCGACCGGCAGGGCACGGTGTTGCGGCACCACTCCGAGTACCTCGACTCGGCGCTCGACCTGGCGGAGGCGACCGACTCCTGGCCGGACCAGGCCCGCTTCCGCTGGTCGGTGGAGTCGGCGCTGCCGTTGCGCCGCTGGCTGTCCGGACGTGCCGCCTCCACCCGCGAGCGCTTCGTGGAACTCGCCCGGGCCGGCCGCATCGAGGTCACCGCGATGCCCTTCCAACTGCACACCGAGGCGTGCTCGACCGAGGAACTGCACCGCCTGCTGCGCTTCACCGACGACCTGCGCGACGACTACGGGATCCCGGTGACCTCCGCGATGCACACCGACGTGCCCGGCGCCGTCGTCGGGTTCGTGGACGCGCTGGCGTCAGCGGGCGTGCGCTACCTGTCGGCCGCCCACAACTGGGCCGGCCGCTCGGTGCCGTTCCTGGTGGGCGGCCAGGAGCTGGCCCGGCCCTTCTGGTGGCGGGCCCCCAGTGGCAACCGGGTCCTGGTGTGGGTCACCGACACCCCGCACGGCATGGCCTACATGGAGGGCAACATCGTCGGGCTCGCCGAGGGCTACGGCCCGACGCTGAACCTGCTGCCGAACTATCTCGACGGCCTGGCCAACCGCCCCTTCCCCTACGGCGGCGAGGCGTTCGGCTGGTCCGGGCTGCCCGACGCGGAGCTGTCCAAGACCCCGTACGCGCACGACCTGCTGCACCTTCGGGTGCAGGGCGGACCCGCGGACAACGCCGGCCCGTCCATCGTCCCGGCGACCGTGGCACGCCGCTGGAACGAGACGTGGGAGTGGCCGAAGCTGCGGTCCGCGACGAACACCGACTTCTTCACCGAGGCGGAGGCCCGGTTCGGCTCGACACTGGCGGAGCACACCGGGGACTGGACCGACTGGTGGGCCGACGGACTCGGCTCCGGCGCCCGGCCGCTCGGCTACAACCGGCGGGCGCAGAACGCCGTGCGGCAGGCGGAGAGTCTGCACACCCTGGCCGGTGACGAGACCGCGATGGCCAAGATCGACGCCGTCTACGACCGGCTCGGCCTGTTCGACGAGCACACCTGGGGCGCGGCCAATCCGTGGGGCGACGCCGAGGACGGCTTCGACTCCGGTGGCCTTCAGTGGGCCCGCAAGTGCGAACTCGCCTACCAGGCCACCGATGACGCCTTCGACCTGCTCGCCGACGCGGCCCGGCGGCTCGGCGCCCGCTTCGCCCCGGCTGAGGACGCGGACGCCTCCTACCTGCTGGTCAACACCGGCCCGGCGCCGCGCGGCGACGTCGCGGAGTTCTTCGTACCGGCCAGCACGATAGGGCTGGACACGTCCTTCACCGTGCACGACGGACGCACCGGGGCCGTCCTGCCGCACCAGGCCGAGGACTTCGTTCCGGAGGAGGAGCCGACCCGGCCGTCGGGCCGGCGCGTGCGGGTACTGGTGGAGGACGTGCCGTCGGTCGGCTGGGTCCGCCTGGACCTGCGCCGCGGCGGGCAGTCCCCGAGCACGGAGCGGATCGGCGTCAGCCCCGACGGCGGTGTCTCGGTGGAGAACGAGTACTACCGGGTCAGCTACGACGTCGACACCGCGGTGATCCGATCGGTCTTCGACAAGCAGGCCGGACGCGAGCTGGTGAACGCCGAGTCCCCCGCCGGGTTCGGCCAGTACATCTACGACCGGTACTCCACCGCGCCGCACGTCAACCACCTGTCCGGCCACATCGAGGCGGCCGACGGCGACCTGTCGCTGCTGGCCTCCCGGACCCTGGGCCGCCGTGCCTCGGTCGTCAGGGCCGAGCGGACCGCGGTCGGCGAGAGCCTGACCGTCCAGACCGACGGTGACGGGGTGGACTGGATCCGCACCACCATCACGTTGCACCGCGGGGTGCGCCGGGTCGACATCAGCCAGCGGATCGCCAAGCGCGGTGCGCCGGCCAAGGAGAGCGTGTTCTTCGCCTTCCCACTGGCCGTCGACGCCACGAGCGCCCCGGTGTGGGAACTGACCGGCGGCGTCGGCGGCAAGGACATCCCCGTGGTGCCTGGCGCGGCGGCCCACATGCGGCCGATCCGGCACTGGGTCGGCTTCGGCGACGAGGAGTTCTCGGTGGCCTGGGCCACCCTGGAGGCCCCGCTGGTGATGTTCGGCGACCTGTATCTGCCGTACGCGCCGTTCCCGGCGACCGTGAAGCCGGACGCGCCGGAGCCGGGCACGGTGTACTCCTGGGCGCTGAACAACATCTGGGACACCAACTTCCCCGCCCAGCAGCAGGGGGAGACCGTCTTCCGCTACGCGATCGCCTCGGCCACCGGGCAGGCGCCCGGCGTGCTCGGACCGCGGGCGGCGGCCGGACTGACCGACCCGCTGGTGGCGGTGCCGGCGACCGGCGGCGCGGCCGGCGCGGGATCCGGCGCGGTGCGGGACCTGTTCACCCGGCCGGACGCCCTGCCGACCTCGGCGCGCGGGGTGTTCGCCTCGGTCGACCACGACCAGGTGTTCGTCTCCTCGATCAGCACCTCCCGCCGCGGCCACGACCTGGTGGTCTACCTGCGGTCGGTGGCCGACCACGACGTGGACGTCGAGGTGCGCATACCGGTGGCGGCCGCCGCGGCCTTCGCCGCGACCACGTTGGAACGCGAACCGCGCGAACTACCGGTGGCGGACGACGTCGTCCGGGTGACCGTGCCGGCCGGCAGCCACATCGCGGTGGCGGTTGACGCGGCCCCACTGACCTGAACCGGCAACCGAAGCCATCAACCACCGGTCCGCGTGCGGCACCGACCCGGTGCCGCACGCGCAAGGAGAGACACCAGGAATGCCTGACCTGACCCCTCACCACTACAACGCACAGCCCAGCTACCCGCCGCGCGACGGCGCGGTCGGCAGCGGCTGGGACGCGGCCGTCGCGTCGCTTCCCGACGGGCCCACCGTCCTCGCCGTGGACGGCCCGGCCGTGCTGGAGTGGTCCCCGGCGGTGGAAGCCCTCACCGAAGCACTCACCCGCCGCGGCATCCCCGCGCGACTGTGCGACCTGCGCGAGCACTTCGCGCCGTGGGAGAAGGTCCTGGACCGCACCCGCTCCCCCGAGCTGGCGGACGACCCGGACTTCGACTCCCTCGCGCAGGGCACCCTCGCCGACCTCTTCGACGATCTGCCACGGCCCGTGGCCGACGGGAACGGCGTCACCGTCGTGTACGGCCCCGGCGCCGCGCTCGTGGAGCACGACGTGCTGTGGTACGCCGACCTGCCCAAGCGCTACGCGGAGGCCGCCGTCACCAGCGGGAAGACCGGGAACCTGGCGCAGCCGCAGGGCACCGGGCCCGGCACGACCAAGCGGCTGTTCTACATCGACTGGCCGCTGCTCGACCGGCACCGCGACAGCCTCGCCGACCGCGTCGACCTGTGGCTCGACACCCAGCAGGGCCTGGAGCCGGCAGTCCTGTCCGGCGACGTGCTGCGCGCCACGCTGGCGGAGCTGGCCGGCCGGCCGTTCCGTACCCGCCCCACGTTCAACACCACGTCGTGGGGAGGCCACTGGGGGCAGCGCGCCCTCGGGTTCAACCCGGCCGCGCGCAACACCGCCCTGGGCTACGAACTGATCGCCCCGGAGAGCGGTGTGCTCATCGGCGCGGAGGACGGCCCCTGGGTGGAAATCCCCTTCCAGCTGGCCGTCGCCCGCCACCCGCGCGAGATCATGGGCGGGCCGGTGCACGAGGTCTTCGGCACCTCCTTCCCCATCCGCTTCGACTACCTCGACACGGTGGACGGCGGCAACCTGTCCGTGCACTGCCACCCGCGCCCCGACTACATGCACCGCGTCTTCGGGTGGCCGTACCCCCAGCACGAGACCTACTACATGATGGTCGGCGGTCAGGAGAACCAGGTCTTCCTCGGCCTGCGCGACGACGCCGACGTCGACACCTTCCACCGCGAAGCACACGACGCCGCCCACGAGGGCCGGTCGTTCGACATCACCCAGCATGTGCTGACCTTCTCCGCCGACCCGCACCGCCTCTTCCTCATCCCGGCCGGCACGCCCCACGGAAGCGGCGCGGGAAACGTCGTCCTGGAGGTCAGCGCCACCCCCTACCTCTACTCCCTGCGGTTCTACGACTGGTTGCGCCGCGACGCCGAAGGACGCCAGCGCCCGGTGCACGTGGAGCACGCCTTCAACAACCTCAACACCGAGCGCACCGGCGCCGCGGTGGAACGCGACCTGGTGCAGGAGGCCAGAACACTGCGCGACGGCACCGGTTGGCGCGAGGAGATGATCGGGGCGCTGCCCGAGATGTTCTTCGAGGTGCGCCGCCTCGTGCTGGAGCCCGGATCGGTCGGCGACGACGACACGGCGGAGCGTTTCCACGTGCTCAACGTCGTCGAGGGCGACGGCGTCGTGGTCGAACCCCTCAACCGACCCGGCCACTCCCACCCGCTGGCGTACGCGGAGACCCTGGTCGTGCCCGCCTCCACCGGTCCCTACCGGCTCCACCCGGTCGGCGCGGGACCGGTCCGCATCGTGAAGTCCCTGGTCCGATGACCGCCGCCGTCGCCCTCGTCCCGGTGCTGGAGGTCGGCGGCACCCATGTGACGGCCGCCGTGGTGGACCTCGGTGCGGGGAGCGTGGTGCCCGGCAGCGTTCGCCGCGACCCGCTCGACGGTTCCGGGTCCGCCGAGCAGATC
The DNA here is from genome assembly GCA_963737305.1 of uncultured Actinomycetota bacterium. GTDB lineage: Bacteria > Actinomycetota > Actinomycetes > Streptomycetales > Streptomycetaceae > Streptantibioticus_C. The sequence continues at coordinate 1,645,259 of CAVTRX010000001.1, forward strand.
GTCGCCGCGATCGTGCGCTGCGGTGCCCGCCTGCCGGTCGACCGCGGCCTGTCATGGGGGGTGGCGATCCCGGGGCCGTTCGACTACGAGGGCGGCGTCGCGCTGTTCACGGGCGTCGGCAAGTTCGACGCCCTGTACGGCACCGATCTGCGCGCGGCGCTGGCCGACGGGCTGCCTCAGCGGCCCGTCGGTGTCTCCTTCCTCAACGACGCCGACGCGTTCCTGCTCGGCGAATGGCGGTACGGCGCGGCGGCGCGACACCACCGCTGCGTGGGCCTCACGCTCGGTACCGGCATCGGCTCGGCGTTCCTCGCGGACGGCGTGCTCCACGACAACGGCACGCGGGTGCCGCCCGAGGGACGCGTCGATCTGCTGACCGTCGACGGGCATCCTCTGGAGGACGTCGTCTCACGCCGGGCGATCCGCGCCGCGTACGCGCACCGGGCCGGTACCGGGAACCCCGGGCACGGTGGAGACGAGGTGCCCGACGTGGCCGAGATCGCGGACAGAGCCCGCGGTGGTGATCGCGTCGCCCGGTCGGTCCTGCGCACGGCGTTCGGGACGCTGGGCGGCGTGCTCGGGCCCTGGCTCACCGCGTTCGGTGCCACGGCACTGGTGGTCGGCGGCTCCATGACCGGTTCCTGGGATCTGATCGGGCCCGCCCTGAGCGAAGGGCTGGCCGAGGGCGAAGGGGGCCCTCGGGTCGACGTGGGAGTGGCGGCCCTGCCCGACCAAGCGGCGCTGCTGGGCGCCGCGTCGCATGCCACATCGAGCCACCATCCACCGGACGACCGGTGATCCGGGCGCACCGGATCACTGGGACGGTTACCGGTAGGATCCCGTCAGGGCGACGGGAGGACACGGCGGAAGCGAGGCCTCCATGGCTGGCAGCTCAGGGCGTTCTGCACCCACCATGCGCGATGTCGCCGCCCTGGCCAAGGTCAGTGCCATGACCGTCTCGCGGGTCCTGCACGACGACCCGCGCATCACCCCGGTGACCAAGGCGCGTGTCCTGGCGGCGGTCGAGGCGCTCGGCTACCGCCGTGACGAAACCGCCCGCAACCTGCGCCTGGGTCAGAGCGCCGGGCTGATCGGCCTGGTCGTCACCAACCTCGCGAACCCCTTCTACTCCCAGCTGGCCCTCGGCGTCGGCGAGGTGGCGGACCGTTTCGGCATCAACGTCGTCCTCGCCAACAGCGCGGAGGACCCGAGTCGTGAGGCCAGAGTCGTCAACGATCTGATCAGCCGCCGGGTCGACGGGATCATCGTGGTCCCGGCCGGCGACGACCACCGCCACCTGGACCCGGTCAAGCTGCACCACGTCCCCGTCGTCCTGGCCGCCCGGCCACCGTCCGGCTTCGAGGCCGACTGCGTCCTGATCGACGACTTCGGCGGCACGAGGGAGGCCACCCGGGGCCTGATCGCCCGCGGCCACACCAAGATCGCCTTCCTCGGCCTGCCGCCCTCCGCCTACACCGGCGCCCAGCGCTTCAGCGGATTCCGCACCGCGATGGCCGAAGCGGGGCTGCCCATCAACAGCGACTACGTCCACTACCAACAGCGCGACATAAGCGCCGCGGAACAGGCGGCCGCCGCACTCCTGGCCCTGCCCGACCCACCCACCGCGCTCTTCTCCGCCAACAACCGCAACACCATCGGCGCCATCCGCGCGATCAACAAGACCGGCGCCTCCACCGAACTCGTCGGCTTCGACGACCTGGAACTCGCCGACATGCTCCGCCTGCCCCTGTCCGTGGTCGCCTACGACCCCGGCGAAGTGGGCCAGCACGCGGCCACCCTGCTGATCAACCGGCTTCAGCACACCACCGGCGACGCCCCCGCCCCGCAGCGGATCGTCCTTCCCACGACCGTCATCGAGTACCACGGCGACCATCCGTCGTAGTCCGGGTCCGACCGTCGATGGGTGGACGCCGCCTCAACCGGCCGTGGCCGGGTCGCTGCCGGGTGGACGCCGGCATGAGCGGCGTGACGGTGCGACGTCCCCCGGGTGCCCGGCGCTCGTCGGCCTCAGCCAGCCGTGGGCGTGGCAGCCGCCACCGTGAGCGTGACGGACTCCGCGACCGCCTCCAGTGCCGCCGCTCGCTCCTCGTCGTCCATGTGGGCCGGTCCATAGGTGACCACCGGGGCGAGGACCTGATAGCCGACGAACTCCAGCATCCCGCGGTGGATGTGGAACAGGAAGTCGTCCAACGGGCCGAAGGCGCCACCGGGCCGGAACCCCTCGCTGGGGCCGCCGGTCGTGAACAGCAGCATCGCCCGCCTGCCGACCAACGCGGCGTCGCCGAACAACCCGTAGTCCCCGCCGAACAGAGCGCCCATCACGAAGACCCGGTCGATCCATCCCTTGAGGATGGCCGGCAGCGAGAACCACCACAGTGGGAACGACAGCACGAGGAGATCGGCGGCGAGCAGCCGGTCGAGCTGATCCTTGACGGCCGCGTCGAGCGTCCCGTCCTGGACCGCGCGCATCTGTTCGGCCTGCGGCTTGAACAGCCCGTCCACCGGGGCGAATTCCTCGCGGGCGAGGACCGGGGCCCAGCCGTCGGCGTAGAGGTCCAGGACCTCGACCGTGTAGCCGGCCTCGCGGAGAGCCTTGGCGGCGGTGGCCATCTGGGCGGTGCTGAACGAGTGCGGCTCGGGATGGGCGTGAACGATCAGGGCGGTGGGCGCGGTCGACATGCCAAGATCGTATCGAGCCTGACGATGTGTCAGTCAAAGGGTGGCGGGCGTCGCCGGAGCCGTCGCGCTGCCCAGGATCCGCAGAGCCGCCTCCGACGGCGAACCGGGCTCGGCCGTATAGGCGATCATGCGTTGGCCGGAGGTGCCGGGGATGACGAGACTCTCGAAGCTGAGTTCCATCGCACCGACCAGGGGGTGACGCAGTCGCTTGACCCCTGAGGTGCAGGTACGCACCGGGTGCCGAGCCCAGCGGGAGGCGAACTCGTCGCAGCTCATGGTGAGTCGACCGACAAGCTCGGCCAGGGCTCGGTCGTCGGGGTGCCGCCCCGCCACCAGCCGCAGGGCAGCCACGGCGAGTTGTGCCTGGTCGTCCCAGTCGGCGTACAGCCTCCTGTACTGCTCGTCCAGGAAGAGCATCCGGGTCAGGTTGGGGCGGGTGGCGGGTGTGTCGGGGCTGTCCGGCGGCAGGTGTCCGGCGAGCAGCGCGTGACCCATGTGGTTCCAGGCGAGGACGTCGTTGCGCCGGTCCATGACGATGGCCGGTACGTCGGTCATGGCCGCCAGCAGCTGCCGGGACCCGGCACTGGCGTAGGCCACCCGAGGCGATGCGGGCCGGGACGACGCGGCAGCGGGGCGGGCGAGGTCCTTCAGGTGGGCCGTCTCGTCCTCGGTGAGGCGCAGCGTGCGCGCGATCGCCTCCAGCAGGCCCTCGGAGACGCTGATGACGCGGCCCTGTTCGAGTCGGGTGTAGTGGGTGATGCTGACGTTGGCGAGCATCGCGAGTTCCTCGCGGCGCAGCCCGGTGACACGGCGGCGGGTCGGGTGCGGGGTGATGCCGACCTCCTCGGGACGCAGCGCGGCGCGACGCGACTTGAGGAAGTCACCCAGCTCGGACGAGCCGTCCATGCATGCCTCCAGGTCAGCGGGGTGCGACCGGCTGCGGCCCCTGACCATCCATCATGCCCCCCACTCCCGACGGCAGGAAGCCGTGAGGGTGGTCCTGCGATGACTACCCTCGCGCTAGCTGTGCAAGACGGGGTTCTGGCTGGGACTCCGGGCACTGACGAGACTTCCCCTCACCACGCGTGACGCCACCGAGCGCGCCGCGTGCCAAGGACACCGCGTGACGCCGCCGAGCGCGCCGCGTGCCAAGGACACCGCGTGACGCCGCCGAGCGCGCCGCGTGCCAAGGACCATGAGGAAGGACTCGACGCATGTCTGTCACTGACACGGGGGAGGCCGGTACCGCGCCCGGCCCCGCCGTCGGCACGGAACCAGCCGCGCTCACCCCCCGGCTCCGGCTGGTGCTGGTGCTGCTGCTCGCAACGCAGTTCATGCTGGCCGTGGACTTCGCCATCCTGAACGTGGCGCTGCCGGTGATCGGCAAGGGCCTGGGGTTCTCGATCGCGCACCTCCAGTGGATCGGCACCTCGTTCGCGCTGTGCGCGGCGGGCTTCACCCTGCTCTTCGGCCGGGTGGCCGACCTGTTCGGCCGCCGCCGGCTGTTCCTGTGCGGCCTCGTGGTCCTGGGCGCGGCCTCGGCACTGGGCGGACTGGCGCAGAACCCGGAGATGCTGATCACGGCCCGCGTCTTCCAGGGGCTGGCCACCGCCGCCGTGACCCCCGCCGCCCTGTCACTGATGACCACCTCGTTCCCTGAGGGCCCGCTGCGCCGGAAGGCGCTCGGCCTCAACGGGGCACTGATGTCCGGCGGATTCACCACCGGAGCCATCCTCGGTGGCGTGCTGACCGACCTGCTGTCGTGGCGATGGGCGTTCTTCATCAACGTGCCGGTCGCCCTCGTCGTGCTGATCGTCGCCCCGAGGGTCATCAAGGAGTCCCGGCCCGACGAGCGCCCCCAACTGGACCTGCCGGGCGCCCTCAGCGTCACGCTCGGCCTGTTGGCCATCATCTACGGGCTCACCCAGGCGGGCGAGAAGGGCTGGGGATCGCCGGGTGCCCTGTTGTCGCTGGCTGCGGGCGTGGTGCTGCTGCTGGTGTTCCACGCCATCGAGCGCAAGGTGCCCGCGCCGCTGGTGCCGCTCAGCGTGCTCGGCAAGCGGACGGTGGCCTGGGGCAACATCGCCGGTCTGATCGCCTTCCTCACCTTCACCTCCCTGATCTTCCCGCTGACCCTCTACCTCCAGGACGTGCTGGGCTTCTCCCCGCTCGCCGCCGGCCTGTCCTTCGGCGTTCTCGGCTGTGGGACGGTCCTGGGCGGCACCACGGCCTCGAAGGTCATCGGGAGGATCGGCACCAAGAAGACGCTGCTGGTGGGCGGCGTCCTTCAGACCGTTTTCACCGCGGCCCTGGTCGGCCTCGGTGACGACCGCTCATGGATGTGGCTGATGCTCACCGCCGGCTTCCTCGGCGGGGTGGGCAACATGCTCGCCATCGTGGGCTTCATGGTCACCGCCACCTCGGGACTCGCCGACCACGAACAGGGCCTGGCCACCGGCCTCGCCACCATGACCCAGCAGGTCGGCATCACGATGGGCACGCCGATCATGAGCTCCGTCGTCACCGCCGCCATGACCGGGACCGGAGCGGTGGCCATCCTCGGCGGTCTGAAGGTCGCGATCGCGGTGAACGCCGCCATCGTGCTCGTCGGTGTCCTCACCAGTGCCGTGTTCCTACGTGGTGACCGGTCGCCGCGGTGACGGCGGTCGCCTCCCCTCGCACCGCGTCCGGGTGTCAGCCCACCGTCCAGGCCCGGGCCCGGACGGCCGACTGAGGCGGGCGCGCCGCGGCAGTCGGCCCGCGGGTGCCCAACCGTCCGCTGAGACCCTGGGTCCGGAAAGCCGCACCAATCGGCGCGGCCGCGCCTCATCCCGTGAAGCCGGCCTCATGGTCGGCGGCGGCGATGTCGGCGTGGAAGCGCTTGTGGACCCAGTGACGCTCACCGAGGAGGTTCACCTGGCCCCAACGACCGGCGACAGGACCGAGTCGGGTCTGGCGTGGCAACGTGCCCACCACGGACTGCGGCTTGGCGCCGCCCGAACTCTTGCTGCTCTCCAGCACATGGATCGCGTCCTGGGTGACCGCGACGCAGCGGTACTTGACCCAGAAGATCGTGAGCCCCGTGAGATACGTGATGAGGAAGAACGCGAAGTTCGGCGCGGTCTGGCAGATGAACACCTGCCGGATCTCGCTGCCCTCGGGCAGAAAGGGCGCCGAACGCCTTACCAGGTCGTCCCGCGGCTTCATGTGGGTCTCATCGGTCACGAAGGGATCGTACGCGGCGCACCCCAGCGGCCCAGAGGCCCCTCGACCACCATCTCTCGCACTTCCACGACTTCAGCCCGGGCTCAGCCTATGACCCGGACGCTCTCGACGGGGAAGGGCGCGTCGTCGGAGTAGGTGCCGGAGTTGAGGTCGAAGTAGCTGCCGCCGCAGGTCGTGTTGCTGTAGAAGCGGACCGTGCTTCCTCTCTCGTTGGCGACCGACGCCGCGTTGGTGAGGGATTCCGAGCACGTTCCGTCCCAGCCGGGGAACAGGACGAATTCGTTGCCACCGCGGTGGGTGTCGAACCACAGGCACACGTCCCCCGAGGAGCAGGTGGTGGACTGGGCGGAGTGCGGGGCCTCGGCGGCGGCCGCCGTGCCCGTTGCGGCGGTCGAAACGGCCCAGGTCAGGGCGGCGACCGCAGCGACGAGGCTCAGGCTCTTCTTCATGGTGTTCTCTCCCTGTGAGTCGGACGGGGGTCACCGCCCGGCGCGAGTTTTAGGCTCGACATAAACTTAGGACCGACCAAGCCAAGTCGTCAAGAGGATTCTTAGGTCGGACCTAAGAAGTGGGGTTAGGCTGTACCCATGGCCCAGCTCCGCGAGCTCAAGAAGCAGCAGACCCGGCAGACGATCTCGGACGCGGCCACGGTGCTGTTCATCGAGCGGGGCTTCGAGCAGACGACGATCGCCGACATCGCCGCGGCCGCCGGCGTGTCCAAGATGACGGTGACCAACTACTTCCCGCACAAGGAAGACCTGTTCTTCGACGCGGCTGACCTGATAGTCGACGGGCCGGCGCGCACCGTCGACGAGCGTGCGGAGGGTGAGTCGGCGCTCGCCGCGTTGCGCCGCGCCTACCTCGACGCCACGGAGCGACAGGATCCGCTGATCGGTGGGTTCGGCATCGGATTCGCGCAGTTGATGGGAGAGAGCCCGGCGCTGCAGGCCAGGCTCCGGGAGATATACGACCAGCAGGAGCAGGCGCTCACCGAGGCGATCACCGAGGCGGTCGGGCCCGGAGGGGGCACGTTGGAGCCCCGGCTGGCCGCGGCCCAACTGGCGTCCGTGCACCGCGTACTGATGGACGAAGCCCGGCGCAGGAGACTCGAGGGCCAGGACGACAAGCGTCTCTTCGACGGGCTGGCGGACGCGGCTCGCACGGCGTTCGGGCTCCTGGAACCCGCGCTCGGTGACTACGCGGTCAAGTGACCTGGCCAGGCCATGCGGTGGTCGCGTCAGCGGTGCGGCTCGTCACTGCCCCGCGCCTGCCGACGGAACTACTGCGCCGGGTGCGGCTGCCGGTGCGGCTCGATGTACGCCAAGCGGTCGTAGGAGAGGTCGAGAAGGCCACGAGGCGCTCCGTCACAACGCAGTGGCTCCTGCGACCTCGGCTCGCCGTTCGGCTGCTCCGAGAGGCGAATCACCCGGCGTCGCCACCGGAACCCGGCTTGACCCGCAGCCCCCGGTCGCCGTCGCCGCCGTAATTCGGACTCCGGCCGGCTGCCCGCGACGATGCCGCAGCCCGAACGTCGAACTCCGTATCCGCTTGGACCGGACGCTCCTGGGAAGACGACCTCGTCGGGGGCTATCCACCAAATCTGATGACCCGTAAGGTTTTCTGTGGTAGCTGCTTGAGCACGTCTGCGGCTCGGATGCGTGGTGTCCAGGGCCCGTAAGGGGGAGACCCGGCGATGGACTCTCTGGTGGTGCGTCGCGCACAAGCGAAGTCCGGTACCACTCAAAGGACCGCAGTCACCGCGCCCGGCGGCCAGCAGGTGGTCGTGGTGGTAAGGGTTCCGCGCGGAGTTCGGGACAAGACGGTCCTACGGCTCAGCAGAGGGCAACTGCCGACCGGGTACGCGTGGCCTCCTGACGGCCCGTTCGTTCGGGTCCGGGTGAGAGATTGGCGGATCGGACATCTGCTCGCGGTGCTGAGTCTGGTGGCAGGCATCATCGCCAACGCCTGGCCTGTGACGTTGCTCATCCCACTGATCTGGGGCGTCGTCGCCTACTGCGCGGAATACGCGAGGAAACACTCCGTCGATGGCATCGACCCGAGAGTGACGCGGCGGTTCCGGGCGCTCCTTCGCTACCACCTCGCCTCGTCCGCCGTGCTGTATCTCGTGCCGATCGGGGTCGCCATCGCGTGTTATCTCTACCTCGCGGCGTACATCGCCCTCTTCCGTCACACCATGACGGTCAGCCAACTGCTCGCCCTACAGCGCTGGTTCCTTCGGATCTCGAACTTCTTCGACAACCGGATCGAGCTCAGCAACGCCGACGTCCTCTGCCTGTTGGCCGGCGTCTACCTGCTCTCCTGCCTGCTGCTGTCGCGCCGGGACAGCAACCGCCGCCGCAACAGTGCCCAGGACCGGGTACGGCGAGCGCGCCACGCCATCGTCAATGCGGTCCGATCGCTGGTCGCCACCTATTGCCGCTTCAGCGGACCGCTGGGCGCCGGACTGGCGACGCTGACCTCCCTCACGTTCCTTGCCACCGCGATCAGTGCGCAGGGCACCCAGCTTCGGCTGAAGGCAGTGGCCGACCAGACGGCATACGTCCACGCGGCTGCGAAAGTCGAGGCCCGACTGGCGAACCAGGTCGTGGCGCAGCTCTACCCGAAAGTCAGCGGCGCGATGCCGTCGGACTACCGGCACGTACTGTCCTCGCTCACCAGCATCGACGCACGCATCACCGAAGCGAGCGGCCGGGCCGAGGACGCCGGACACCTCTACGGCGTCAGCAGCGCCAAGGGCAAGGCGTTGATCCGTCAGGAGGATGAACGGCGTCGGCAGGTCGAGGCACTGCCCTCCGAGTGGGTCGTCAACGCTCACGCACTACGCCGGAGCGGACCGGCGCCGGAGAATCTGACGGATGAGCAAGCCGCGGTGGCGCGTGGCTACGTCGCCACCGGCCCGAAAGACGACCGGGTCGAGATCCTCAGCGAGGAACGGAAGGACGTCTACCTCCAGGCGGAGACCATAGCGTCGGCTCCGCTGGGTGACGCACTGCACAGCCTCACGGCCCACATGCCGCTCGCAGCCCCCGTGGTCGATGCCCTGATGGACGCCATCGACAGCATCTCCCAGGCCAAGCTGACCGAGGCGGCGGAGTCGATCACGGAGAAGGTGGTTCAAAGATCCGGGAACGTCGAGGCGGCCATCAACGCTGCCGCCTCGCGTATCGTCGCGGCAGTCGACGTCCCGACGGCAGTCCGCAGGGTCGCTGCGAGGGCCAGGGCACTCGCCATCGAGTGGCGACGGATGCCGGAGACCGCGGAGAGCATCGCCGACGGGTTGGACCGCGAAGCCATCGCCCGCACCGTGCACGATCTGACGGGCACGAACGAACACGCCCAGGACACGGCTGTCGACCAGGTGTCCGCCGACCCCGACGAGACGCGACAGCGGGCCATCGTGAGGGAACTGTTCTCGATCAAGAACACAGCATCCGGCTCAGCGCGGACCGAAGCCGCGCATTCGATTTTTGTGCTGCAACCACAATTGCCCACGCTTATCTCACAGGAACAGGCAGACGCCGCCAGTGAGATCTGCGGCTGTCATTGGGTGTTCGGCTGAGCCTGTGCCACGCGAGGCGTCTGCCATAGGTCGAATATTCGCATTCCCCTCAATGCGAAAAGCCCCAGTCGTCGACTGGGGCTTTTCGCATCGATCTGACGTCAGATCGTGGGAGTCTCGTCCTTGATCTCCTGGTGCGGCTTGACGACGAACTTCCATCCGTCGCTCGGCTCGAAGAACTGGACACGGCTGGGGTAGATGTCCAGCGCGCGACGGTCCTGCTTCGGGCCGTCGGCGCCCTTGCGCCCGCGCAGCTGCTCCTCGTAGAGGTCGACCTTGATGTCCGGCACGGACGTGACCTCCTCACGCCAGCGCTGGACAATGCCCTCGCCGAACTTCTCGCGGGCCGCGGAGTAGAGCGCGCTCAGCGAATCGGCGTCTCCACCGGGCACGAACAGAGCGATGTTCAGGAGAACACCCGCCTGCTGGAGTACCTCGATCTCCACGCCCTGTTTGTCGGCCAGGTAGACGCCGGCCTCGTCCTCGCCGTCCGGCACGACGCCGAGCGTCTCGCCGTAAATCGTTTTCACGATGAACGAGCCACCCTCGAACTGGTCGCCCGGCTTCGTGAGAAACGCAAGAGCGTAGCAGTTGTCGAGTGACAACAACTCCGTATTGGCGGTGACGAAGATTTTGTCACTCACGCCCAGCTCCGCAACCTCCGCAGAGGTGAGACGGCGAGCGGTAATCTTTTCCGTGTTCAAACCCAAACCCCTTTCTGGTCCTGCGAATAGGACTCTATCACGAATAGCCCTGGGCTACCTGGCCAGGGCTATTCACCGACAAAGCCTGTTCGGGAACTCGGTTGAGAATATCGCCCCGCTCGAAAGCAGGATTCGGGCCGCCGCCAGCCGCCACCTCGACGGCGTCCCCTCCAGCGATCTTCCGCGTCGAGCGCGACGAGCGGGAACAGCTCACTCGTTAGGGTGGATTGCGGCTCTCCTGCGGGGGACGGAGGAGGGAAGGGCGGGCGGGGTCGGGTCCAACGTGGTTTCACTGGGGGCTCCTTGACGACCTGTCGGCGAAGGAGCAGCAGGCATGACCGCACAACCGCAGGACGAGACCCGGCAGACGCAGTCGCAACAAGCCCCGTGGAGCCCACTCGCCGCTCTGGGGCAGGTCGGCCTCCTCGCCCTGGGAGCCGTCGATCTGGCGCTCGACCAGGTGCGACAGGTGACGGATCGCGGCCAGGGCGCGGTACGACGTTCCGACCTGCGCGAACTGGTCGAGGACGGTTTACAGGATCTGAAGGTGCGGGGCGAACTCGCCTCGCGGCGGGTGGCCGCGTCGGACAGCGAGAACTACCTGGAGCTGATGGCCCACCGGGCCATCGACCGGAAGACGGTGCCGCCCCGTGTATGACGATCTGGCGTTCCGGCGGCGCATCGACGCGTACCTGCACCGACTGGCCGACCAGGAGGAGGCCGAGTTACTGCGCCTGTCGGGCGAACTCGCCCCGCTGTGCGTGCAGTTACGCAGCTCGCTGACCCGCGGCAAGCGGATGCGCGCCGCCTTCCTGTACTGGGGCTGGCGGGCCGCGGGCCAGCCCGACTGCGACGGGGTGATCAAGGCGGCCGCCGCCATGGAGTTGGTGCACGCGGCGGCCTGCACCCACGACGACATCATCGACAACAGCCGCGTGCGGCACGGAGTTCCCACCGCCCACGTCGCCTTCGCCGCGCAGGGCGCCGCCCGTTGGGGTGCCTCAGGCCCGCATCCCGATGCCGTACCGCCCGGCTCCGAGCGGTCCGACCCCGGTCGGCAGGAGCGGTCCGCCGCGCTCGCCATGATGCTCGGCGACCTGCTGATGGGGTACGCGGCTCAGGCCTTCGCCACCTGCGGCCTGCCCGGCGCGTACGTGGCACGCACGGTGCCCCTGTGGTCGACGATGCTGCGCGAGACCGTGGCGGGCGAGTTCCTGGAGGTGCTGCGCACCGGCGGCGACACCTCCGGGGTCGCTGAATCGCTGGAGGTGGCCCGCTACAAGACCGCCAAGTACACGGTGGAACGGCCGCTGCACATGGGCGCAACCCTGGGCGGTGCGCCGCGCCGGGTCATGGATGCCTTCACCGACTACGGGCTGCCGCTCGGCGAGGCCTTCCAGCTCCGCGACGACCTGATCGGCACCTTCGGCGACCCCGCCGAGACCGGCAAGTCGAACCTCGACGACCTGCGGGACCGCAAGCCCACCGCACTGCTCGCCACCACCTTCTCCCTGCTGGCCCCCGACGACCGGCGGCGGTTGGAGAAGACCCTGGACAACCCCGCACTGGACGAGGCCGACGCGGCTCTGGTGCGACGGCTGATGGACGAGTGCGGGGCGCGCCACCGCATCGAAGAGATGATCGCGGACCGGATGACGGCGGCCAGGAGTGCCCTGGACCGCGTGGCACTGCCGTGGGAAGTGCGTGCGGCGCTGGGTGAGTTGGTCACCTCGGCGGCCGAGCGGGCTCTGTGAACCCGGGTCGCTCGAAGCACCCGCACGACCGGCCCCCACTCCCACGAACGATCCACGCCACCGAGAACAAGACCGAACAGGAGCACGCCGTGACGACCCAGACCACGACGCGGAAGACGTACACCGACGCGACGCTCGACGAACTGCGCCTCCAGGGCGACCCCCTCGCCGACGCGACCGTGGCCGCCATGTTCGAACGAGGTGAGGTGCGGGACTTCAACACCCTCATGCGCTTCTTCAGCACCGCGGGTCACAAGCTCCCCGAGGGGCTGCCCGAGTCGGCCGCCTCGTTCCTGGAGACGACCGGGATGCCGCCGAAGTGGGTGGACTGGGACGTCATGGAGCAGGCCCGGCTGTTCTTCATGGACAACGCCCCGCACGTCAACACCGGTCTGTCCTTCGCCGCGATGCCCGCGACCTACGCGGTGCCGCGGGTCGCCAAGCTCCTTGCCTCGACCCACTCGATGGACTATCCGTCGCGCCGGATGGCCAACACCGGTCAGTTCGTCACGTACCTGATGCAGACCAACGCCTTCGAGGAGGGCAGCAAGTTCATCCCGGCCGCCCAGAAGGTCCGGCTGCTGCACGCGGCGGTGCGCCACCACCTCACCGCGTCCGGTCGTTGGGACACCGAGAAGGACGGCGTCCCGCTCTGCCAGGAGGACATGATCGGCGGGCAGATCTGCTTCTCGATCCTCGTCCTGGACGCCATGCACCGGCTCGGCATCCACTTGAGCGAGGAGGGCGCGGAGGCCTACTACTACGCGTGGCGGGTCGTCGGCTCCATCCTCGGCTGCGATATGGAGGCCGCCCCCGACAACCTCACCGAGGCCCGCGCGTTCGCTGACCTCTACCTGGCTCGCAACCTCGGCCCGTCCGAGGACGGCGTCCGGCTGAACAACCAACTGCTGCGGATGTACGAGGACGTGGTCCCCGGCACCCTCTTCGACCCCATCGTCCCCGCCACCGTCCGCTTCCTCGTCGGTCCGACCATCGCCGACTGGCTTCAGATTCCCCGCAGTCCCTGGGACACCGCCGCCAAGGCGGTACCCCTCGTGCTCGGCCTGCTGGAGAGGGTGGAGGACAGCAGCCCTCTCGGCGAATGGGCACTGGACAAGGCCGGCAGCCTGCTCACCACCTTCGAACTGGCCTCGCTGACCCGCGGCAGGGTCATGCAGTACGCGATCCCCGAGGAACTCAAGGGCGAGTACGGCGTGCGCTCGCAGGCTCCGCGCAACAGCCGCTGGGTCCCGCCGGCACCGACCCCGGTCATGCGGTAGGGCGCGGGGGTCGGCGGCGGTCAACAGCACACCGATAGCGGCATCTTTCGGATGATGTCCGGTTTTGACACCCGTGGATCCGGCCAGAATCAGGCGACCGCAGCACGTCGTCCTGGAGGCTCCGTATGACAGACACCCTGACCCGGCCCGTTCCGGCGAGGATCGAGGCCACGGACTCGCTCAGCCGGGACGTGGTGACCACGGCCGGTGTCGGGGTGCACGCCGGCAGCCCCCGCCCGGTGGCTCCGTTTCACAACGTCGCGCTCGACACGCCCAGGGAGGACCTGCGCCACGAGCTGCTGGTGATCGCATCGACCCCCGACGGTCCGCGCATCGTCCACCTGAGCCAGGTCCCGGACGGGCAGGGCGCCCGGTGGACCTCCCGTGAGGTCTTCGCCGAGATCTGCGCGAAGGAACCGCCCACCGAGGTGGTCGTGGTGCGCGCACCGCTGTGGGACGTCCAGGACAGGCCGCGGCAGCTGTGCGTGTTCGTCGCCGGCGGAAAGGTGTACAGCTCCGCCCTGTCGCAGGACGGCCTCACCTGGAGCGCCCCGGTCCCGCACGACGACCTCGACGGGTTCTCGGGCCTGACCGTGACGCACTCGGCTCTGGGGGGCACGATCGCCAACCAGTTCAGGCCCGTCGTCTCGCTGAGCGCCATCGAATCCGGCGGGGGCGGCACCGTCGTGTGCCTGGTTCCCACGCCGGACGGGGAGGTGGTGGTCGGCTGCTCCTATCCCTCCGGCGGGGAGGTCTCCCACGCGGTCGTGTTCGGCCCCTCTCCGGAGTACCAGGACGCCCCGTGGGCCTATGCCTTCTCCCGGGAGCGCGACGTCGTGTCCGTGGCGGTGGGCAAGCTGGGTCACGAGAAGCGACTCGACTATCCACGACCGGCGGAGCGTGTCCTTGCGGCCGCTGCCGACGCCGAACGCGCCTTCTTCCTGGTCCAGGAGAGCGACGGGTCCGTGTGCAGTTGGACGCTGGGCGCCGATGGCTCGCAGCCCGTGCCTCCCAGGCCGCTGGGCGCTCCGAAGGTCCGCTTCCGCCACGCCGAGGTCGAGAACGCCGGTGAACCGGGCAGGCCCTTGTGGTCCGTGTACGCGGTCGACGAGTCGGGTCGGCTCTGGGCCGTCCACCAGCACGACACCAAGCCCCTCCTGTCCGACGGCACGCCCAGCGGCGCCATCACCGCGGCGACCGCCCCCCAGGCGTGACCCCGGGGCCAGGTCGGCCTGCCCTCTGCCCGGGGTGGCCGAAGCGACGCACCGAGGGGGCGCGGCGGGTTGCCGCGCCCCCTCGGTGGGTGGTGTCGGAAGGGATCAGCCGGTGGTGCGGCGGCGGCGCATGGCCACCGCGATGCCCGCTCCCACCGCGACGACCAGCGCCGCCCCCGTGGTGACGGAACCCACCGGGAAGGAGGAACCGGTCTCGGCCAACTCCGCCCTGGCGGCGTTGTCGGTGCTGGGGGCGTTTCCGGTGGTCTGGTCACCGGCGTCCGGGTCGGCGACGTGGTGGATGGGCTTGACCGAGGCGACCGAGCCGTCGGTGTTCAGCAGCACCTGCTGGTTGTTCGGGTGACGGAAGTCGAACATGTTGGCCAGCGAGGCGGCACGGGCGTCGAAGGAGGCGTCCCCGATCCGGCCGGTGCCCCAGTTGTCCTCGATGAAGCGGGTGACCGAGGTCTGCTCGGTCGGGGTGTGGTCGACCGCGTTGACCTTGCTGAACGGGGAGATGACCAGCAGCGGCTGCCGGGTACCGGGGCCACAGCGGTCCGCGTAGCCGTTCGCGGCAGCCGGACCCGCCTGGCAGGCCGGGCTGTCGGTGGGGCTGCCCTTGGAGTTGGCCGTGCTGTCCTTGGAGCCGTTCTTCACCGGGCTGTAGACGTGGTCGTACCAGCCGTCGGAGTCGTCGTAGGCGATGACCACCGCGGTGTCCTGCCACTGGCGGGACTTCTGCAGCTGGTTGATCTCCTTGACGAGGAAGTGCTGCTCGTCGATCGGGTCCGAGTAGCCGCTGTGGCCGTCCTGGTACTGGGCGGCCTTCAGGAAGCTGACGGCCGGGAGCTTGCCGGCGGCCACGACCTTGTCGAAGTCGGTCAGGTCGTACTGGTGGTTGGCCTGTCCGGCGTGGCCGATCTCGTCGATCGACTTCGGCGGCAGGTGGTGCGGGTTGGCGGTGGACTTGTAGTACTCGAACGGCTCGTGGTGAGGCATGTAGTCCTCGACCTGCTCACCGCCGATGTTGGCGTGGGTGTAGCCCGCGCACTTCGCGTAGTCGCCGGACTTGCCGTCCCACGGCGTCGACGGCGCGAAGCCGCCGTTGAACCAGCCCCAGCTGACGCCCTTGGCGTTCAGCAGGTCTCCGACGTTCTTGCCGGTCATCTCGGCCAGCGGGTAGGTCGCGGTGTGGTCGCCGCCGGAGCAGTCGTCGAAGGCCGGGTCCGGGTCGTTGGCGAGCGTGCCGACGCCCTGCGCGTTCGGCGACAGGACCGTGTACGGGTCGGGGGTCTTCGTCTGCTGGGGGTTCTCCGTGCTGCCCATCGCCTCGGTCGAGATCACCCCGTGCGTCTGCCCGGAAGCCACCTCCAGGGCGCCGGGAGTCGACGGCCCGTACGCGGAGCCGAAGGAGTGGTCGTTGAGCGCGTAGTGCTGCGCGTAGTTCCACATCGCGGTGACGGTGTTGCCGTCGAAGTAGTCCATCGACAGGCCCGGCTCACCGAACAGGCCGCCGGAGCACTTGTTGACCTCGGTGTTCTGGACGAACTGGTCGTTCTTGCCGCCGTTGTAGGCGTACTGCTCCGGGCTGTAGGAGTGGTTCTGGTCGCAGGTGACCGCCTGAGCGGGGGTGAGCCGCAGGGGGAGGTACTCGTTGGGGTTCTTCTTGAGCAGACCCGCGTTGAGGAGGTTCTCGATCCTCGGTGTCTTCTTGGCTGCGGTGAACTTCGTGCCGTCGGTGTTCGCCGCCTGCGGGTAGGTGGCGAAGTAGTGGTCGAACGAGTTGTTCTCGTCGTAGATGACCACCAGGTGCTTGACGGGGGTGGCCGTACGCCCGCCGTGCCCGGAATGGGCCGGTGCGGCGACCGCCGGTGCGGCGCCACCGGCCGCGACCAGGGCGGCAGCTCCCACCAGGGCGGCCCAGTGGGACGCCCTGTGCCGGGCGCCCGGCCTTCTCCCTGTGCTGACCATGTGTCACGCCTCCGTCTCGCAGCGAAACGCCGCTTCCCGTTTTTTCATCAGTGCAATCTGCTCGTTGATGAAATACGGGTGAACAGTTCACGTCAAGCCATGAGCCGGAGCGTCGAGCAGCCTTAACCGTGCGTTCACCCGTTGCGGCGATGGGTGATCCGCGACCCCGGCGTCGCACCACCCAATGGATGATCGGAAATGCTCGATACGGTCCCGTTTCGAGCTCTTGCGCCCATCAATTGGACTGGTTAGCCTCACTGCGCAGTGATCGGGTCGTCTCCGGTGAAGACCCGCTCGACCCTGGACACCCGCCCACCAGGAGGAGCTTTCATGGCTGAAACCGGGATGCCCCGAAGGCGTTTCCTCATCGTCGGTGGAGCGGCCGGCGCCGCCGGTGCGTTTCTGACGAGTGGTCAGGCAGCCGCTCGCAGTGGCTCCCTGACGGGCAGTCAGGCCGAGAGCGGCACCACCACGCGGTTCGAGGACGCCGGCGACAGCATCAGGCTCACCGTGCCGGCCACCGCGACGAGCCCCGGCTACACGGTGGCCGTCGCCAAGTCGCCCTTCCAGATCACCACGTCGCGCGACCACAAGGTGGTTCTGCAGACCACGGCCGGCGTCTCCGAGTCGGCCGGACCCGCGGTCTTCCAGACGGCCCCAGACTCCTGGGCCACGGCCACCTCGGTCGTGGACGCCCGGTGGCACGACGGTGTGCTCGACCTGACGCTGGCGACGACCGCGCCCAGCAGCACCGTGACCTATCAGATCGCTCCGGCCGCCGACCGCTACCGCATGACCTGGTCGGTCCAGGGCCAGGCGGCCGCGACGCAGGTGGCCAGCCACTATCTGGTCGAGTCGGCCGGTCACTGGTACGGACAGGGCGAGGCGGTGACCGCGAGCGGCGCACCGTACACCGACCAGCCGTGGCCGCTGGACTCCGGCACGATCCGGGACACCGCGATGGCACCCGCGGAGTACCTGATCACCGAGCCCTTCTGGTTCACCCAGAGGGGCACCGGCCTGTGGGTCGACACCGAGGACGTCATGGACGTGTCCATGAACGACGCGCAACAGGGCGTCTTCGGCTACACCCTCACCCAGAGCGCCACGATGGACTCCACCGTCTTCGTGGAACGCAACGCCAGGGATGTCTACGAGAACTACCTCGGCATCACCGGCACGCCCGCCAAGAGCGACGCCACGGACACCCAGTACACCAAGCCGCTGTGGAACTCGTGGGGGCAGTTCTACACCGACGTCTCGCAGGACTCGCTGCTGGCCTGGGCGAAGAGCCTGCACGACGCGGGAGTGCCGGGCCACACCATCCAGATGGACGACGGCTGGATGAGCCACTACGGCGACTTCACCTTCAACAGCAAGTTCCCTGCGCCGAAGGCGATGTCCGACGAGATCCACGCGATGGGATACGACTTCGGCATCTGGGTCACGCTGTGGATCAACACCGACGCCGACAACTTCACCTATGCCGCCGACCACGGGTACCTCCTGAAGTCGAAGACCGACCCCGGCAAACCGGGCCTGGTCACCTGGTGGAATGGCACCGCCGGCATCGTCGACCTCGCCAACCCCGACGCCCGCGCCTGGTACGTCGGGAATCTGCAGAGCCTGCAACAGACCTACGGCGTCGACGGGTTCAAGTTCGACACCCGCTTCTACGACGAGACCTGTGCGCCGTATCCCGGCCACACCGCGCTCGACTACCTCAAGCTCGGCGCCGACCTGTGCGACCAGTTCGACCTCCAGGGCGCCGGCGTGCGGATCCACTGGACCGGCTCGCAGAAGTACGGCTTCGTCACCCGGCAGGTCGACAAGGGAACCGACTGGGTCGCGCTGCGCACGGCGGTGGCGCAGAACCTCGCGATCAGCACGGTCGGCTACCCGTTCGTCGAGACGGACATGATCGGCGGTTCGCTCGGCCAGGCCCCGCCCACCAAGGACGTGCTCGTGCGGTGGGCGCAGGCGGCGTCGCTGATGCCGCTGATGTACTCCTCCAGCTCGCCGCTCGGAGTCTCCAACGCCAACGGAAGCCAGCAGTACGACCAGCAGACGGTCGATCTCTACACCGCTGCGGTCCGAACCCACGAACTGCTCGCACCGTACATCGAGGCGCAGGTCAACCGGGCGGTGCGCACCGGCGAACCGATCATGAAGCCGCTGTTCTTCAACCACCCCCAGGACGAGGCGACGTACACGATCGCCGACCAGTGGCTGCTCGGCGACTCGCTGATGGCCGCTCCCGTCCTCACCGACCAGACACGGCGGAACATCCATGTGCCGCCCGGCCGGTGGTACGACGTCCTGCACGGCAGGACGATCCACGGCCCCGCCGACCTGACGGGCTACGCGGCCGACCTGAGCCGGACCCCGGTGTTCGTCCTGCTCGACACCCACGAAAGCAGCACCCTGCTGACCGCCCTCACCCGCTGAGGCGCCTGCCCGGGTTCGTCGCGCCATCCGGAGGGGCCGTCATGTTCCACGACTCCGCTCACCCGGGCCGTCCCACCGATCGCGTCTGGCGGGAGACCCTGCGGGCGTTCGGCCGCCCGGTGGCCGTCCTCGCACGGCCCCGGCCCGGATGGCGCCGCCTGGTGGGCCACGGGTCCGTCGACGGCCTCCTCCAACGGCTCGACCTCGGTTACTGGGCGGAGCACACCATGCTGGTGCAGGTCACCACCCAACGGCGCCTGCCCGAGCACGTCCGCGTGTTCCCCACCCTGGAACCCGATGCGCTGCTGAGCGAGTTCCTCTTCAACAGCTCCCCGTCCGGCGGACCGATCTGCCCGCCCTACGCGCTGACCCCCGGAACAGGTCAACTCGTCCTGGACGGTACGGCAGTCGAAGCGCGACGGCTCACCTACGGCGACCACCTGGCCACCCTCGCCGTGGTCGGACAGGAGACCATCGCGGTCATCAGCACCGCCGCCCTCCACGATCAGGCCGTCCGGCTGACCTTCGACACCGCCGCGACCCCCGCCTGAGGAAGAGCTCCGGCCGCGGGACGTGCGCCCCGGGCTCGGCACTTCACGGCCGTACGCCGCGGCGTACGCACGACGTGCTCGACCGCGCTCCTACAGACGTCGAAACGAGGCCTGCGACGTCTGGACAGGAGACGGAAGAGTATTCCCTTTCCGCGGACTATGGTTTTGGTCAGCGACACGGAGATCACCGGTCGACTTCGTGAAACCAGGGAATGCGAACCGCTGGGGTCGACGTCCGGTGACCATTATCCGCCACGGCAACGCCGTCGGTGCGGAGAGTCGCTCGACACGCACGGAAGGCGGGCATCACACAATGGCAGAAGCCGCATACGACAGCTATCGGCTGGCCTTCGACATCGGCGGGACGTTCACGGATTTCGCGCTGCTGAACACGCGGACCGGTGCCATCGAGATCTACAAGACGCTCACCACCCCGGACGACCCGACGCGGGCGTCCCTCAAGGGGGTCACCGCGCTGCTGGAAAGGGCCGGGATCCCGGCGGAGGCGCTGACCAACGTCATCCACGGCACGACGCTGGTGACCAACGCCCTGATCGAGCGCAAGGGCGCCCGCGTCGGCCTGCTGACGACGGACGGGTTCCGCGACAGCCTGGCCACCGGGCAGGAGGCGCGGTACGACATCTACGACCTGACCTTGCCCCTCCCCGACCCGCTGGTGCCGCGCTACCTGCGGCTCGGCGTGCGTGAGCGCACCGACCACCTCGGCGAGGTCGTCACACCGCTGGACCGCGACAGCCTGCTGCGGGCGGTCGCCACCATGCGTACCGAGGACGAACGGGACCGCAGGGCCGGCACGGCGACCGAGCCGCTGACCAGCCTGGCCGTCTGCTTCCTGCACGCCTACCGCAACGCGGAGAACGAACAGGCGGCGGCCGAAGTGATCCGCGAGGTGTGGCCGGAGGCCGACATCTCCTTGTCGAGCGCTGTCGCCCCGGAAATCCGTGAATACGAACGCACCAGCACCACGGTCGCCAATGCCTATGTCCGGCCGATCACCCAGCGGTATCTCAACGCCTTGGAGAAAGCCCTCGCGGACCGGGGATATCGGGAACGTCTTTACCTCATGCTGTCGTCCGGCGGTATCGCGACCGTGGAGACCGCCTCCGAATTCCCGGTGCGACTCATCGAGTCCGGACCGGCGGGCGGCGCGATCGGTGCCGCGTTCTTCGGCCGGGCGTGTGGCGAGGGCGATCTGGTCTCGTTCGACATGGGCGGGACCACCGCCAAGATCTGCCTGATCCAGGACGGACGCCCCTCGGTGTCGCACACCCTTGAGGTGGCCCGGGTGCACCGGTTCAAGAAGGGCTCCGGCCTGCCGGTGCGCTTCCCGTCGGTCGACATGATCGAGATCGGCGCGGGCGGTGGCAGCATCGCGTGGATCGACGAGCTCGGACTGCTCAAGGTCGGCCCCGAGTCGGCCGGCGCCGACCCCGGTCCCGCCTGCTACGGCAACGGCGGCACCCGGCCGACCGTCACCGACGCGGCCCTCGTGCTCGGCTACCTCGATCCGGGCAACTTCCTCGGCGGCGCCATGGAGCTGGACCGCGCCGCGGCCGAGGCCGCCATCGGGGAGCACATCGCGGATCCGCTGGGCCTCACCATCGAGCAGGCGGCCTGGGGCATCCACCAACTCGTGGTGGAGAACATGGCCGCCGCCGCCAAGATCCACATCATCGAACGCGGCCGCGACCCGCGCCGCCACGCCCTGCTGGCCTTCGGTGGCGCCGGGCCCATCCACGCCGCCGGGGTCGCCCGGCTGCTCAAGCAGCGGCGCGTCATCTACCCGCTGGCGGCCGGCGTGCTGTCCGCCATCGGTTTCCTGGTCGCCCCGGTGTCCTTCGAGTTCTCCCGCTCCGAGCCCGGCCTGCTGCGCACCACCCGCTGGGACGAGGTGAACCTACTGGTCGGCGAGTTGGAGGCGCAGGGCCGCACGGTGGTCGAGGAGGCGGGCGTCGCACCGGAGGCCATCACCGTCGAACGCCGCGTGGAGGCCCGGTTCGCCGGCCAGATCAACGAGATCTCCGTCGAACTGCCGCCCGGCGAGCTGGGCGACGACAGTGCCGAGGCGATCTCGCAGGCGTTCCTCAAGGCGTACCAGGACCTGTACGGCCATGTGCTGGACGGCATCCCGGTGGAGATCGTCACCTGGCGCGTGGTGGCCGGCGGTCTGCTCGGCGAGGTGGCCGCCCGGCAGCGCACCGGCGACCGTACGGGCCCGGCCGTACCGCGCGGCAGCCGGCCGGTGTACTGGTACGAGAGCGGCTGCCGGCTCGACACGGCGGTCTACGACCGCTACGCCCTGGCCCCCGGCGCGGTGGTGCCGGGTCCCGCGGTGGTGGAGGAGAGCGAGTCGACCGTGCTGGTGCCGCCGCACCACATCGGCACCCTGGACGAGCACCGCAACCTCGTCGTGACGACCGGCGACGCGCCGTCCGCCGTCGCTGGGCGGGCCGACAGCGAGAAGGTGAAGTGATGACCGACATCCACGAGATGCCGCCCGCGTCGATCTTCGACGACCCGATCACCCTGGAGGTGGTGCGCGGCCGGCTGGAGACGGTCGCCGCCGAGATGCAGACCGTGCTGCGCCGCATCGCGCTCAGCACGCTGATCTCGGCCGCCAACGACCTGGGCTGCGAGGTCATGGACGCCCGGGGCTGGTCGGTCGCGCACGCCGCCACCAGCAACCCCTCGTTCAACCTGACCCTGCCGCACGTCGCCGAGGCCATGCTGGAGCGGTTCCCTGCCGACACCCTGCGCCCGGGCGACGTGCTGTTCACCAACGACCCGTGGCTGGGGGCCGGCCACCTGCCGGACGTCAGCGTGCTGACGCCGTTCTTCAAGAACGACAAGCTGGTCGGCTTCGCCGGGACCATCGCGCACGTCGCCGACATCGGCGGTCTGCTCAACCAGACGGTGGCGCGCACGGTCCACGAGGAGGGGCTGTTCTTCCCGCCGATGCGGCTGTACGACGCCGGGCGGCGCAACGAGACCATCTTCTCGGTGCTGCGGGGCAGCGTGCGCAACCCCGACATGGTCATCGGGGACATCGACGCCATCGTCACCGCCAACGAGGTCGCGGTGCGGCACACCGTCGAACTCCTCGACGAGTACGGCCTCGACGACCTCCAGCAGTTGTCCGACGCGGTGCAGAACCGCGCCGAGGCCGCGATGCGCGAGACCATCGAGGCACTGCCGGACGGCGACTACCCCTATGAGCACACCTTCGATGTGCTCGACGGGCCGCTGACCATCCGGGTCGTCATCCGGATCCGGGGCGGCGGGATGGAGGTCGACTACGTCGACGTGCCGCCGCAGCACGGCCACGGCGGGATCAACTCCACGTTCAGCTTCACTCTCGCCCGCACGATGAACGCGCTCAACTGCCTTCTGACGCCGCACATTCCGAGCAATCAGGGGCTGTTCCGGCCGATCACGGTGAAGGCGCCGGAGGGCTCGATCCTCAACCCGCTCTTCCCGGCGTCGGTCAACGACCGGGTCAAGGTGGGCTGGCAGACCATCCCGCTGGTGCAGGGCGCGCTCGCGGGGGTCACCGATCACATCCCGGCGCAGACCGGCTTCCAGTGCGGTGTGCGGTTCATCGGCCAGGACCACGAAGGGGTGTCGATCAGCACGATCTACATGCACGGTGGCGGCCTGGGCGCCGCTCCCGGGCATGACGGCGTCGACTCGATCTGCTATCCGACGAGTTCGACGACGCTGCCGGTGGAGATCTTCGAGACGGCCACCCGCGCGCGGGTCGTGGCCAAGGAACTGCAGCCCGGTTCGGCGGGCGCCGGTCGTACCCGGGGCGGCCACGGCCAGCGCGTCGTGCTCCAGGCGCCGCGCGCGGACACGGCTTCGGTGACCGTGCACCCCGGGCTCAGTCAGGTGGGACACGGGCCGCAGGGGTTCAACGGCGGCCGGTCGCCCGCCGGGGCGCGGGCCTGGCTGGAGGACGAGGAGTTGGCGGTCGGCGACGTGTCGCGGGTGCTGGGCGGGATGTCGTTCACTCCGGACAGCGGCCACATCGAGCTGCGCACCCCCGGCGGCGGGGGCTACGGCGACCCTTCGGAGCGCGACCCGGCGCTCGTCCTGCGCGATGTGCGCGACGGTCTGCTCACGGTGGAGGACGCCGCCGCCCTCTACGGGGTCGACGTCGACCCCGACACCCTCACGGCGGTGCGGCCCGCGCACCAGGAGCGGGGCGGGGCATGACGACCTCGACGACCGAAAGGGCCACCGCGCTGCACCATGACGCGGTCGTGGTGGACGCGCACAACGACCTGCTGGTGCTGTGTTCCCGGCGGACGCCCGCGCGGCAGGCGGAGTACTTCCGCACCGCCTGGCTGCCCCAACTGCGGGCCGGTGGGGTGAACATCCAGGTGCTTCCCGTGTTCATCACCGACGAGTACCGGCACGAGGCCGCCCTGCGCCAGACCCTGCGGACGCTGGAGACCGCCTGGCGGATCGCCGACGGCAACGCGGACGCGGTCCGTGTCTGCCTCACGGGCGCCGACATCACCCGGGCGCTGGCGGACGGGGTGATCGCGCTCGTCCTCGCGTTGGAGGGCTGTGAGGCGGTCGGCACCGACGTCGAGCTGTTCGGGGCGCTGCACCGGATGGGTGTGCGCATGGCGTCGTTCACGCACTTCGGGCGCACGATGCTGGCCGACGGTTCGGGCGAGGACGACACCGGGGGGAGGCTGACGGCGGCCGGGGTGGACGCGGTCGCCGCGTGCGAGGAGTCGGGCATCGTCCTGGACGTCTCGCACCTCGGCGCCGCCTGCACAGACCATCTCCTTGAGCTGGTCCGCCGCCCGGTGGTGGCCTCGCACTCCTCGGCGTACGCGGTCAACGCCCACCACCGCAATCTGACGGACGACCGGCTGCGCGGCGTCGCGGAGACGGGCGGGGTGGTGGGCGTCAACGTCTTCGCGTCGTTCGTGGACCCGGCGCGCCACACGGTGGACAGGGCGCTGGACCACATCGAGCACATCGTGTCGGTCATCGGCGCCGAACACGTCGGTCTGGGACCGGACTTCATCAAGGAGGTCGTCACCGAGACCCGGGCGCCGTTCGCCCCGCTGCTGCGTGGCAGCGACGAGCCCATGCCGTTCATCCCCGGTCTGGAAGGTCCGGCCGGGCTGCCGCTGCTGACCGGCCGTCTGCTGGAACGCGGCTGGCCCGAGGCGGACGTCCGGCGGGTGCTGGGCGGTTCGTTCCACGAGGTGCTGGTGGGCGCGCTCGCGGAGAACAATCGGCGCGGTGCAACCGCCGCGCCCGGAAGGTCAGGGACATGAGCCGGGTCGTCGTCATCGGAGCCGGGGTGATGGGCGCCGCCGTCGCGAGAGAACTGCGCGTGGCGGGAGCTGATGTCACCGTGCTGGAGCGGGGAGAGCCGGGCGGTGGCACGTCGCGGACCACGTTCGCCATGGACATCTCAAGCCGCAAGACTCCGCTCGCCTACTTCGAACTCAGCCTGCTCGGCGCGCTGCGGCACGCGGAACTGTCCGCCGAACTCGGCACCGGACACCCAGGATCCGACTGGCTGCACCCGGTCCCCTCGGTCGAGATCGGCCGCACGAGCCGCGACCGCGAGGTCATGGCCGCCCGCCGCGAACGGCTGGTGTCCTGGGGGCAGCGGGCGCAGACGGTTCCGGTCGGCGAACTGGGCGAGCTGGCCGAGGGGTTCGACCTCGGCGCACTCGACGGAGAGACGGCGATCGTCTACCCGGACGCCGCCTGGTACGACCCGGCGGCCTTTGTCTCCCGTCTGCTGGCCGACGCCCGCTGCCCGGTCCGCACCGGCACCACCGTCACCGCGCTGGAGCGTGGCGGAGGTGGCTGGATCGTGCACGCCGGCGGTGAGAGATTCCCCGCCGACGCCGTCGTCAACTGCGCGGGACCCGACGCCGCCCGCGTCGCGGCGCTGGCAGGCGTCGCTCTTCCGCTGACCGAGGTGCCGGGCCTCATCGGCCACACCGGGCCCGCGGCCGGGGTCCATCTGCGTGCGGTGCTGAGCCTGTGGGACATCAACTTCCGGCCGGCGCCGGATGGCGGCCTGGTCCTCCACTCCTACCCGGTCGACGCCGGCCTGGCCCCCGGTACCGCCAACAACTCCGCCGCCCCGGAAGCCCTCGCCGCGGACCTGCTGCGCCGCGCCACCGCGCTGGTGCCCGGGCTCGGCGGAGTGCGGGCCGAGGTCCGCGCCGGTGTCCGGCCCGTCCCGATCGACGGACTGCCCTTGGTGGGAGCGCACCCCGAACGCCGCGGCTTCTACACGATCGTGACGCACAGCGCGGTGCATCTCGCGCCGGTGCTGGCCCGGCTGGCCGCCGAGGAACTCACCACCGGCCGGCGCCCCGCCGCCCTCCTGCCGTACGGCGTCGATCGGACGATCGGTGACGCCGTCGACGAGAGCCTGCGCGAAATGACGCACACGTACGCGGACCAGGCGGTCGCCGCTGGTGGACGGATTCCGGCGTCCCCGGCCGCGGGCTGACCTGCCACGCCGCCGCACGCCCCCGTTCCCGGTCAGGGGACGGGGGCGCTGTCACGCTCCGGCGGCGCGGCGTGGTGGCTCCCGGCGGTCGGGCAGCAGGCCGATGAGCCGGGCGAGCTTGATGCCCAGGTGCAGCGACAGCCGGTCGCCGCCGCTGCGCAGGCTCATGCCGGTGATGTCCTCGATCCGCCCGATCCGGTAGTACAGGCTGGTCCGGTGGATGCTGAGCCGGTCCACCGCGTCGGCGGCGTTGCACGCGCCGTCGAGGTAGACCTCCAGCGTCTGGAGCAGCACGCCCGAGGGGTCCTGGCCGATCAACCGCCGCAGGCCCGGCGGCACGGCGTCGTCGCGCAACTTCTCCAGCGGCAGCTGGACCAGCAGCCGGTAGACGCCCAGCTCGGACCAGAAGATGACCGTGCCCAGGTCAGGCACCGCCTCCGCGACGCGCAGCGCCTCGGCGGCGCACTCATGGCTCTCGGCCGCGTCCTCCAGCAGGCCGCAGGTGGGACCGATGCCCACCCGCACCGACCCGCCGACGTGTGCCTCGCGCCGCAGATCGGTGCGCAACTCCTCTGCACACCGCGCGAGTTCCCCGTGGTCGGGGGACTTGGGGTCGGCGATCAGCAGGACACCTCCGAGGGTGCCGGCGGCCATCGCCAGCGTGGCGTAGCGGGCCATACGGCGCTGCGCGCGCTGCAGGGCGAGGTCGACGGCGACCGCCGAGGAGTCGCCGCCACGGGCTCCGACCGACACCGTCAGCGCGGTGACGCGCGCGTCCTTCGCGATGAGTCCCTCGGTGACCAGAGTGCCGGCGGCGTGCCGGCGCACATCGCGGTCCCGGTGCAGCAGGTCGCGCAGCAGCTCGCGTTCCTGGCCGCGCCGCAGGTCGCTGATGAGCCGTTCCCTGAAGAGCACCTCACCGGCCGCGTCGGCGGCGCGCGTGGCCATGTCCAGCTCAGCGTCGGTCAGCTCCGGCGCGAAGTCCATCAGCCACAGGTAGCCGAGCAGGGTGTTCTGGCAACGGACCGGGACACAGACCCGCGGCAGCGACTCCAGCTCCTCGCTGCCCGGGATCCGCACCGGACCCTTCGCCGCCGCGATGCCGAACTGCAGCGCGTACTCGGTCACCGTCTGGCCGGCGGGCCGACCTGCCTTGCGCCGCATGATCGACTCGATCCGGTACGAGTCGACGGGCTCGTCGTGGGCGGTGTGGGCCAGCAGCCTCATCCCAACGTCGTCGATGGCCACCGATCGGCGCAGCCGCAGCGCCAGCGACTCGGCGATGGACTGCACACTGTCCACGGTCTGCTCTTCCTGGATTCCGCCGGATGGGCCCGCGGGGACGCCCGGATCGTCATTTCCCGGTTCGCGAGCACCCTCACTCTACATCTGTAGAAATCGACTGTCGAGAATCTCTACAGCAACGGGAAGATGCGGAGAATCTCCGCTGATAACTTCGTGTGAACACCGAACGAACCAGGTCCCGGTGATTCTGCGAGAAACGCGGATCGAGCGGAAGAGAATGTCCGCTCGTCGTCTGACGCGACCGCACCCCCAAGGAAACAGCCGAAGGCATCCCGTTGTCGCACGCGACGCCCTCCGGCTGCCGGCGGGCCATCGCATCCCGCGGCGAAACCTTGACTCAGTCAGTGCGAGAAGTGTAGGGACAGATGCCAGCGAAAACACCGAGGGTCGTCGTCGTGGGCGGCGGGCTGATCGGGCTCTCCATAGCCAGGTCATTGTCCCTGAGGGGCGTCACCGATGTGCATGTCGTCGAATCCGGCGCCCTTGCCGGCGGTGGCACAGGAAAGTCCAGCGGCGTCGTCCGCAGTCATTACGGAGTGCGGTCGCTGGCCGCCATGGCGTGGCGCAGCCTGCCGTACTTCGAGGAGGCGCCGGCGGACACCGGGTTCCACCAGATCGGCTATGTCGTCGGTGTAGGACCGGAGAACGCCGACGCGCTGGCCGCCAACGTCGCCATGCACCGCGAGTTGGGGATCGACACCCGCCTGGTGCCGCCCGACGCGATCGCGCAGCGGTGGCCCTGGGCCCGGCTGGACGACTTCGCGGCGTTCGCCTACGAGCCGCGCGGCGGGTACGGCGACGCCTCGCAGACCGCGTTCGCCTACGGTCACCAGGCCAGGTCGGCCGGGGCGCGGATCAGCAGGCACACCCCGGTCGCCGAGCTGCTCACCGCCGGCCGTGGCGTGCGGGGCGTGCGCTGCGCGGACGGCACGACGCTGGAGGCGGACGCCGTCGTCGTGGCGGCCGGACCGTGGTCGCCGACCCTGCTCGACCGACTCGGCGTTCGGTTCCCCGTACTGGCGGAGCGAGTCGGCCTGGTGATGGTCGACACCGGTGTACCGCTCGGGCGGGCACCGGTCTTCTCCGACCTCGTCAGCCTCCAGTACGTACGCCCGGAACGCTCCGGCGGGCTGCTGATGGGCAACAGTGACCACAGCCGACCGGAGTACGCCGACCCCGGGCACTACTCCGACTCCGTCGACGCCGCCGGTCTGGAGCGGGTGATCGACAAACTCGAACACCGCTTCCCCGGCTTCACCGAGCCCGGCATCACGGGCAGCTACGCCGGTTGCTACGACGTGACGCCGGACTACAACCCGGTCATCGGCCACACCCCGGTCGACGGCCTCTTCCTGGCCGCCGGATTCAGCGGTCACGGATTCAAGATCAGCCCAGCGGTCGGCGACCTCATGGCCGACATCGTCCTGGACGGCGACAGCAATGACCCCGACATACGGGCGAAGGACTTCCGGCTGTCCCGCTTCGAAGAGGGCGAACCACTGGTGAGCGAGAACCCCTACATCGGATCAGGCGAAATGCGCTGACGTCTTTCGAACCAAAGCAAAGGGAAGGGCATGATGGAGTTGCCAGAGCAGAAAACAACCGGTACTCGCATCGGAGTCAGCAAGAAGACCTTCGCCGCGCTCTCGATCGGCACCATCGTGGAGTGGTTCGACTTCGCCCTCTACGGATTCTCGTCCGAGGTGATCGCCAAGGCGTTCTTTCCGGCAGGCCATGCCGGGGCCGCCCTACTGGGCACCTTCGCCATCTACTCCGTCTCGTTCGTCATCCGGCCGATCGGCGGACTGGTCTTCGGCCGGATAGGCGACCGGGTGGGGCGCAAGGCGACACTGTCGATCTCACTGGTCATGATGGGCTTCTCCACCGCCGCCATCGGGCTCATTCCGTCCTACGCGACTATCGGGTTCCTCGCCCCCGTGCTCCTGGTGATCGCCCGTCTCACCCAGGGATTCGCCGCGAGCACCGAACTGCCCGGAGCCTCCATGTACATGGCGGAGTCCGCGGCGGACGGCCACCGCGGTTACGGGGTCAACCTGATCGGCAGCTTCGGCAGTTTCGGTACGGCGAGTGCCACGCTGCTCGTCCTGTTGTTCCGCATCGATCCGCTCGGCTACGAACACGGCGGCTGGCGCTGGCCGTTCGTCATCGGCGGCCTGGTCGCGGTGGTCGGCATGTACCTGCGGCGCCGTATGCACGAGTCGCTGGTCTTCGAGGAGGTCAGGGCCGACGACCGCACGCCCGCCGCGTCGTTCGGCCGGATGGTCCGCGAGCACCACAAGGCCATCCTGATGCTGATCGCCGTCTACGCGCTGAGCGGCATCGGCTTCCAGACGCTCATGGGCTACATGCCCACGTACATGACGACGGTGGCCGGTGTGGGATCCACCGCCGCCCTGCTGATCAGCCTCCTGGCGTTCACCCTCTACGGCTTCCTCGTCATCGGCTACGGCCGGCTCAGCGACCGCGTCGGCCGCAAGCCGGTCCTGCTCGCCGCCACGATCGCGATGGTGGTCCTCACCGTCCCGGCCTACCTGCTCATCGGCAACGGCGGCCTGGTCCTGGTGTGCGTGGCCCAGGCCCTGCTGGTGCTGCCGATGGCCGCCGTGCAGGCCAGCGGGAACACCGCCGTTCTGGAGATCTTCCCGACGTCGGTGCGCTATTCGGCCGTGGCGCTGGCGTACACCCTCTCCTACGCGGTCTTCGCCGGAACCGCGCCGCTGGTCGACGCGGCCCTCGTCGACGAGGCCGGCAACCTGATGCCCGCCTGCTACGGGGTGGCCGTCGCCCTCGTCGCCCTGCCCATCCTGGTCAAGGCCCTACCCGAGAGCGCCCGCTTCTCCATCCGCACCGGCCGGGCCGAGGCCGCCGAGGAGGTCCCCGAACGGGTCTGACCGGCGACTGCGGCCCGCGGCCCTCCCCTCCGACGCACCTGCGGCACCGGAGGGGAGGGCTTCGGCGTGCGGCAACGCGGTGTGGGGGCCGGTCGGGGTCAGGGACGGGTGGGAGGCGCCGGGGGGAGGGCGCGGGCGATGAGTTCGGCCAGGTGTGTGCCGGTGCGGTCCGTGCCCTGGCCGATCTGGGTCCGGCAGCTGAAACCGTCGGCGAGCACCACCGTGCTGTCCGCGGCGGATCGCACGGTCGGCAGCAGGGCCTGTTCGCCCACGGTCATGGACACGTCGTAGTGGTCGCGTTCGAACCCGAAGTTGCCCGCCAGACCGCAGCAGCCGGAGTCGAGCACGGTGTTGTCGACGCCCATCCGGCGCAGCAGCGCGGCGTCCGCGTCGAACCCGGAGGTGGCGTGCTGATGGCAGTGGGTCTGGCTGATCGAGGCCGCGTCCACCCGTGGCGGTTGCCAGTCGGCGGCGTCGCCCTGGAGCAGTTCGGCCAACGTCACCGTGGCGGAGGCCAGCGCGCGGGCGGCGGGGTCGCCGTCCAGCAGTTCCGGCAGGTCGCCCCTGAGCACCGCGGTGCAGCTGGGCTCCAGGCCGACCACCGGCGTTCCGGCCTCCGTCGCGGTCCGCAGCGCCTGCGTGGTGCGGCGTGCCATGCGCCGGGCCATGCCGAGCTGCCCGGTGGTGATCCACGTCAGTCCGCAACACTGCGGGCTGCCGGGGATCTCGACGCGGTACCCGGCGTGTTCGAGCACCCGGACCCCGGCGCGGAGCACCTCGGGCGTGAAGTGGTCGTTGAACGAGTCGACCCAGAGCAGCACCGGGCCGCGCCCTCCGTCGCCCTCGGGCTCGCGGCCCCGGAACCAGCGGGTGAAGGTCTGGTCCGCGAAGCGCGGGACCTCGCGGCGCGGCGCGATGCCGCCGAGCCGTTTGAGGGCGGGGGCCAGCGGTGACGAGGTGACCGCGTTGACCAGCCGCGGCATCCGGGAGGCCGCCCGGGAGAGCAGCGGCAGCCAGCCCATCGAGTAGTGCGACGCCGGGCGAAGCCGGCGGCGGTAGTGGTGGTGGAGGAACTCCGACTTGTACGTGGCGACATCCACCCCCACCGGGCAGTCCACGCTGCACCCCTTGCACGACAGGCACAGGTCGAGGGCGTCACGCACCTCGGTGGAACGCCATCCGCCGGTGACGGTCTCGCCCCGCGTCATCTCGTACAGCAGGCGGGCCCGGCCCCGGGTGGAGTCCCGCTCGTCGAGCGTCGCGCGGTAGCTGGGGCACATGACGCCGCCGCGGGGCGCCGTCGAGCGGCACTTGCCCACCCCGACGCACCGCCGGGTGGCCTTGGCGAAGTCGCCGTCGTCGGCGTGGAACGGGAAGACGGTGGTCAGCGGCAGTGACCCGCGGTGCGGACTCACCCGCAGGTTTCCGTCGACGGGCAGGGCCCGGACGATCATCCCGGGGTTGAGACCGTTGTCGGGGTCCCAGACGTCCTTGAACCGCTCGAACAGCGCGATCACCTCGGGCCCGTACATCCGGGGCAGCAGTTCGGAGCGGGCCTGGCCGTCCCCGTGCTCGCCCGACAGGGACCCGCCGTGCTCGGTGACCAGGTCGGCGGCCTCGGTGACAAACGAGCGGAAGACGCCGGTGCCGTGCTCGGTGGTGAAGTCGAAGTCGATCCGCACGTGCAGGCAGCCGTCGCCGAAGTGGCCGTACACGGCGCCGTGCAGCCCATGGCGTTCCAGCAGCGCGGTGAACCCCCGCAGATAGGAGCCGAGCCGATGCGGCGGTACGGCGGCGTCCTCCCAGCCGGGCCACGCCTCCGCGCCGTCCGGTGTGCGGGTCGCGAGCCCGGCGCCGTCCTCCCGGATGCGCCAGAGCCTGCGGGCGCGCTCCGGATCCGTGACGGTCTCGGTGCCCGTGCAGCCGGCGGCGGCCCGCGCGACGGCGGCCAGGGCGCGGGAGCGCTCGCCGATCTCCTCGGCGGTGCCCCCGAGTTCGGCGAACAGCCAGGCGCCCGCCGACGGCAGACTGTCGATCGCGGCGCGGGTCTCCCGCCGGGTGACGACGTCAGTCAGCGCGTGGTCGAGGCCCTCCAGCGCGAGGAGGGGGTGCCGGACCAGCGACGGCACCGCGTCCGCCGCCGCGACGGCGTCGGTGAACCCGGCCACCACCAGGGCCCGTTCGGGCGGCGGCTCGACGAGGCGCAGCGTCGCGGAGAGCACCACCGCGCACGTCCCCTCGCTGCCGACCAGTGCCTTGGCGAGGTTGAAGCGCCGTTCCGGCAGCAGGTGTTCGAGTCCGTAGCCGGAGACCTGGCGCGGGAAGCGGCCGAGTTCGGTCCGCAGGACCGCCAGGTTGCGGACGGCGAGGTCGTGGAGGGCGCCGATGAGCCGTCCGCGGTCGTCTCCTTGGGCGATCGCGGCTTCGATCTGCGCCTGCGTCATCTCGCCGAGAGTCACCACGGTCCCCCGATAGGTGACCACTTCGAGTTCGACGACGTTGTCGACGGTGCGTCCCCAGGCGACGGAGTGGGATCCGCAGGCGTTGTTGCCGATCATGCCGCCCAGGGTGCAGCGGCTGTGCGTGGACGGGTCAGGGCCGAAGAGCAGTCCGTGCGGTGCGGCGGCCGCTTGGAGATCGTCCAGGACGATCCCGGGTTCGACGGTCGCGGTCCGGGCGTCGGTGTCGAGGTCGAGCAGCCGGTTGAAGTACCGCGAGAAGTCGAGCACGACACCGGATCCGACCGCCTGCCCGGACGTGCTGGTCCCGGCACCCCGGCAGGTGACGGTGACGCCCAGCCGGCGGCAGGCGGCGACGGCGTTGATCACGTGGCGGCGCTCCCGAGGGAGGACCACCGCGAGGGGCACCTGACGGTAGTTGGACGCGTCGGCGGAGTACTGGGCCCGGCGGCCGGAGTCCCCGTGGACCTCGCCGCAGTCCGCCGCCGCCAGAGCGATGGTCACGTCGGCCGCGCTGGGACTGCCGCTGCTGGGCCCGGCCGTGGTCGTCACAGTGCTCGTCCCTCTGGTCGTGGTGACCGTCGCCGTGCGGCGCGGTCCCCACCACGATGAGCGGCCGACAGCCCACCGAACAAGGGCCAGCAGTACGAAACCTTTTCCCACTGAGAGTAAGCAATGCTTATGCTGGTGGCAGCCGGGACGCGTGCCGCCTGACCGACGGGCACAGCTCCCGCAGAGCCTCCGCCCCCCTGCCGGCGTTCGTCCACTCCTGGGCCGTGCTATCGCCATACGGTCACCGCGGGCCCGGGACCCGACTGACGCATCTCAGCTCGGATGACCAGGACATCGTCGCCTGGCTCCCGCCCGCGCCCGGCCGCTGGTTCTGGCTTCAGTGGTCGGCGCGGGCGAGAGCGGCGACCTCGCGTACGGCCTTGTCGACGGCACGGAAATCCCGTTTCAGGATCGCACTGTGCTTGCTGGCGACCTTCGCGCTGAGCTGGATGTTCGCGCTTCGCTCAAACACCGGATCGAGGTCCGCGCGAACGCGTTCCTGCTGATCGCCCTTGCTTCCGAAGGACGATCCCGAGGCGAGCACATACCGCGTCGGGACGGTGATGTTGTCCAGCACGGGGCCCAGTTCGCGCTTGCGGGCGACCTTGCCGAGTTCGAGGTTGATGTTCGCCATCTGGTCGGCGGTCATCCGGGGGGTCAGACCTGTCGGGCGCAGCAGCGCCATGAGCGGGCTCAGCCACTTGAACGTCTTTCGTATCCCCTCCTTCGAGACCTCGTCCACCCAGTCGGACGGTTGCGCGCCGTCGATCAGGACCGCGCCCACCGCCCGATCGGGATTGCGACTGGCCCAGTGCGCCCCGACGAACGCCCCGTAGGACCAGCCCACCACCAGCGCCCGGTCCACTCCCCTGGCCGCCAGCACGGCGTCGACGTCCCGGACCGCGGCCTCGAAGGAGCAGTCAGCCGACGTCTTCGACTTCCTGCCCCGGGCCCGCTCGTCGTAGGTGATGTGCCGCCACCCCGCCCCCAGGCCGGCGATGACCCGCCGCCAGTACCCCTGAGTGGCGAACTGGCCGTTCAGATAGACCACCGGCACACCGGCACCGCCGGTGTCGGTGACGGCCAGCGCGGTGTCGTCGACCGGCACCATGCCGGTCCAGGTCGAATCGGAGGAAGTTTTGTCCT
Source organism: uncultured Actinomycetota bacterium (assembly GCA_963737305.1). Classification (GTDB taxonomy): domain Bacteria; phylum Actinomycetota; class Actinomycetes; order Streptomycetales; family Streptomycetaceae; genus Streptantibioticus_C. The sequence goes on from CAVTRX010000001.1 coordinate 1,679,583, forward strand.
TTGACTTCATCAGTCGACACTCTCCCCATTTTCGGTTGTTCTCTTCCGTGGCGCGCGATGACGTCGGTCGGCCGCTTCCGCACAGGAGTTGCGCGGGCCCCCTTGGCTCTCCGTCCTCGTCCGCGTCGAGGGGCGCCACACAGACGCCTGCCCCGCCCCGGGCCGACCACACCCAGGCTCCGGTCAGGCCGGAAGCCCGGGTGTCACAACCCGGTGACTTGTTCTCGCAGCCGGTCGTGCAGCATGCGGGCCGCGCGGGCCATCGCCGCTTCCGCGGCGGGCTGCACGGCGGCCGGCACGGACGATTCGGTGAACGCGGCGACGGCGATCCTGCCGCCGTCCTCGTGCTCCACGACACCGATCTCGTGACGAAGGTTCAGCAACGTGCCCGTCTTGGAAGACCAACTCGCCGCGTCCGAGGCGAAGTCGGGTGCGAGCCGGTGCCGGACGACGTTGCGTCCCATCAGCGTGCGCACCCTTTCCGCGACGGATCGCGGCAACCGGGTCGGCGTCCACAGTTCGGCCAGGAGGTCGACGAAGGCTCGTGGTGAGCCGGAGTTCGCCCGGCTGGGGTCGAGTTGGGACAGCCGGTGGCCGCGGTGCGCCGTTCGCCCGTCGATCGCGAGCGCGTGGGCGAGGTGGACGGCGTCCGGGCCGAGGCGTTCGGTGGGCGTCGGGGCGAGTTCGCTCATGGGGTGGCGGACCGTGATGCCCGGTATGCCGAGGGCGCGCAGCGTGCGCGTCACATCGGCCGGTGACACGAGTGCGAACAGCGCGTCGGCGGCCGCGTTGTCGGAGACCGAGACGGCCAGGTAGAGCAGGTCGTCGAGGGCGATGCGGGCCGGGTGTGCGAACCGGCTGACCCCCGACGGGCCGACGGGCATCGCTCCCACCGCCGTGGGGACGACCTCGACCCGCTCGGCCCCGTCGAGCAGGCGGCGTTCGACCCGGTCGAGCACGGCCACGGCGAGCGGGACCTTCACCAGCGAGGCGGCCGCGAACTCCACCTCGGCGTCGATGCCGATCTCCGCACCGCTCGCCAGGTCCCGGACGAGGAAGGATCCCGACAAGCCCGCCTCGGCGAGCCGGGAGCGCACCTCCCGGACCAGCAGCCGATCGCTCATCCCCCCACCTCGCACTCCGCGGCCCCGGCGTCCTGGCTGTCGTCACGGCTGGCGCCGAGTGCCAGGGCCACTCGGCCGTCGAGTCGGTCGCGCACCTGGTCCGCGTCCGTCGCCACCGTCGCCGTGACGCGGTAGCCGCGGGCGGCCATCGAGCCCGCCAGCGGCCGCCACGCCAGTCCCAACTCCGCGGCCTGCGCAGCCGAACACACCAGCAGGTCCCCGGCCCCCAGCGCGTCGGAAGCGGCGGCCACCAGCGAGGCGGCCACTGTGATCTGCGCCGGAACCAGCCCGGCGCGGTGCCCGAGTTCCACCAGCCGGTCGCGCACGTGCGGCACATCGTCCTCCGGCTGAAGGCGCAGCCGCTGGTACGACCGCTCGGTCCGGCCCGGCCGCAGGGCCTCGATACGGAACGGGGCAGCGGTGCGGGGACGCCGCGCCGAGGCGACACCGAGCGGCACCACCCATTCGGCGTCGTGCGCCGCGACCGCGGTCAGCGCGGCGCGCACGGTCCGGCTGTGCAGCAACTCCGCCCGCTCCGCCGGTCCCGCCGCCCGCACGTCGAGCGCCATGCCGGCCTCGTGGGCGGCCGAATCGAGCAACGCCAGATGCCGCACCGAGCAGGTGGCCGGGACGGCAAGCCCGAACGGCCGGAGCCGGGCGCGCTCGGCATCGTCCTCGAACGCCTCCGCCAGCCTTACGAGGCGGCGCGCGGGCGGGAGCATGTCGCGGCCGAAGTCGGTCAGAGCGGCGCGCCGCGTCGAGCGGTCCAGCAGCGGCGCGCCCAGGTGCCGTTCCAGTGCGGCGATGCGACGGCTGGCGACGGACTGCGGGACACGGGCCGCCGCAGCACCGAGTGTCACACTGCCGCGTTCGCCCACGTGGACGAAGACACGACAGGCAGCCACGAGATCCATGGGATCTGATCCTATGTCAAAGGTGCATGAGACCAGCCGTTTTCGTCTTTGACGGCATACATCGACGACGGCAGGCTGCCGGTCATGACCTCTCCGAGACGACGGGTGACCGCGCTGGCGGCGCCTTTGATTGTTCTGTCCGGCCTGCTCGCCGGATGCGGCGCGGGACAAGCGCCCTCCGCTACGCCGTCCTCCCCGCCCCCCGTGTCGATGGCGTCAGCGGACGCCGCTGTCCGGAACGCGTTGGCCGCGTTGGAACACGAGCACCATGCCCGGCTCGGCCTCTACGCGCTCGACACCGGCACCGGACAGACGCTGACCTACCGCCCGGACGAGCGGTTCGCGCACTGCTCGGTGTTCAAAGCACTGGAAGGCGCGGTGCTGCTGCGACGGGAACCGGACGCGCGGCTCGACCGCGTCATCCACTACCGGAAAGCGGACCTGGAGGAGTACTCCCCGATCACCGGCAAGCACGCCGGCACGGGGATGACCGAGCGACAGCTCATCGCGGCCGCCATGGACTACAGCGACAACACGGCCGCCAACCTCCTCCTCGCCCGCCTCGGCGGCCCACTCGGCCTGCAGTCGGCCCTCCGCGACCTGGGGGACACGACCACCCACAACAACCGCCCGGAACCCGAGGTCAACGAGGCCACACCGGGCGACGTCCGCGACACCAGCACCCCGCGCGCCCTAGGCACCGACCTGCGCCGCTTCGCACTGGGCGGCACGTTGCGGCAGCAGCGCCGAGAGGAGTACACCGACCTGCTGAAGAAGAACACGACCGGCGGCCCCTTCATCCGCGCCGGCGTCCCGAAAGGCTGGACGGTCGGCGACAAGACCGGGAACGGCGGCTACGGCACCCGCGACGACATCGCCGTCCTGTGGCCAACGCACGGCGCCCCGATCGTCCTGGCCGTCCTCTCCGACCGCGGAACGAAGGACGCCCGCTCCGACGACACCCTGATCGCGGACGCCACGCGGACCGTGCTGCAAGAGATGCACCGATGAGCACGTCGCCGACGGCGTGGAGGTCGGGTCTGATGTGCGCCGGCGTTCGCCGAGCCGGTCCGTGAAGGGATGGTGGAATCGGACCGGGGAAGTCCGGACGTCAATACCGTGAATTTCATGTACACGACATTGACATGGCGCCAAGCCGTCCGCCCGGCGCGCCGCCGGGGCGCCCGTGCCGCCGCGCTGGCCGGGATCGCCGCGTTGACCACCGTCCTGCTGACCGTCCCCGCCGGAAACGCCGCCGCCGACGACGGCACGCAGGCCGCCGTGGTGCACGGCTGGGGTTCTGTGGTGGCGGGCGACGAGTTCGACGGCACCACCGTGGACACCGGCAAGTGGGGCCTGTACGACGGCCCCGGGCACGCCGGCAACGGACGGCGCCTGCCCTCGCAGATCACCGAGGGCGGCGGGCACCTGACGATCACCGGCACCCCGGACGGCGACTCCGGCGGCATGGCCTGGCTGGAAGGGCAGACCCACGGCCGCTGGGAGGCGCGGATGCGGGTCGCCCAGGACGACGCGGGCGGCCACCCCTACCACCCGGTGCTCATCCTGTGGCCGGACTCGGACCAGTGGCCGGCCGGCGGTGAGTTCGACTACGCCGAGTCCGACGCGGGCAGCTCCGAGATGGACGCCTTCCTGCACTACCCGGACGGTTCATCCGACGGCGCGCAGGAGGGGTTCTCCACCTCGGTCGACCTGACGCAGTGGCACAACTACGCCATCGAGTGGACCGGCGACCACGTCACCGGCTACCTCGACGGGCAGCAGTGGTTCACCACCTCCGACGACTTCATCCAGCCGCCGGGGCCGATGCACCAGACCATCCAGCTCGACGACTTCTTCTCCGACGGCGGCCTCAACCGGGCCACGATGGACGTCGACTGGGTGCGCATGTACGACGTCTGACCGCCGAATCCCGCGGCGGGGCGCCAGGAGTCAGGGGCGCCGGTCAGTCTTCTCCGGTGTGCGGACCGACCCTGGTCGAGTCCGCGTCGGCCGCTTCGCCGGTGGTCCCGTCGGCGACGGCCGGGTCGGCGGCGGGCGGACGAACCACCGCGGCGATCAGGGCGGCCACCACGAGCATCGCGGCGACCGTCGTGACCGCGTGGCGTACCCCGTAGGAGTGCCCGAGGAAGCCGACCAACGGTGGGCCGCCGAGGAACGCGCAGTAGCCGATCGAGGCGATCACGCTGACCCGGGCCGCGGCCTGCCGGGGGTCGTCCGCGCCGGCGCTCATGCCGACGGGGAACCCCAGCGAGGTGCCGAGTCCCCACAGCAGTGCGCCCACGAAGGCCACCGGAATCGTGGGTCCGACGGCGAACAGCAGCACGCCGACCGTCGCGATGACCGCCAGCACGCGCACCACCGGGGTGCGGCCGTACCGGTCGAGCAGCGAGGTGCCGAACCACCGGCCGGCGGTCATGGCGGCCAGGAAGACGGCGAAGGCCAGGGTGCCCAGCGCGGCCGGCGCACGGTATCCGTCGATGACGGCGATGTTGATCCAGTCGTTGCCGGTGCCCTCGGCGAAGGCGAAAGCAAGGACGAACACCCCGATCAGCAGGGTGCGCGGGCTCTTCCAGGCGGCCAGGACGCTGGACCTGGGCGCCTGGTGGGCGTCTGCCTCAGCGTCGTTCGCTCGGTCGGACAGCATTCCCCGGGCGGACAGGGGGATGCAGACCGCCATCACCACGGCCACACCGATCAGATGCGCGGTGACCGGGACGCGCAGGACCACCATGGCGGCGCCGACCAGCGCGCCGGCGACCGTGCCCAGGCTGAAGCCGGCGTGGAAGCGGGACATGACGGAACGGCCGAGCAGGCGCTCGACGAGCGCGCCCTGCACGTTCATCGCCACGTCCCACCCCCCGTTCGCGAACCCGAACAGGAACAGGCCGACGACGACCGGCGCCTCTCCGAACAGGTAGCCGATCGAGATCAGCACGAACGCCGCGCTCAGCAGGCATGCCATCGCCACGACCGTGCGGCGGGAGCCGAAGCGGTCGACGATGTGCCCGGAGGCCGGCAGGGCGAGGACCGAGCCGACCGCGATCGACAGCAGCATCAGGCCGAGTGCGGAGTTGTCCAGGCGCAGGTGGTCGCGTACCTGCGGGATGCGGGCCGCCCAACTCGCGCCGGCCAGACCGGCCCCGGCGAACGCCACGTAGGTCGCGGCGCGGGCACGGTGGACCGCCGCCGCGGCGGGTATGTCGGGCGTGCTGTTCGTGGCGCTCATCGCGTCCCGCTTCGTTCGAACCTGGGGTCGGGCATGCGGCGAATCTACCGTGCCGTTTTCCTGCTTGGTTCCTACTTGGTTCCCACGGCGCGCAGCACCGCGAGGACGAGTGTCCTGGTCACTTCGACGACTTCGGAGAGCGCGACCTGCTCCTGAGGACCATGCGCCAAGCGGACGTCCCCCGGGCCGAACTGCAGGGTCGGTACGCCCGCCGTGGCGTACAGTCGCAGATCGCTCCCGTAGGGCGCCCCGTGTTCCCGGATGTCCGGCCCGGCGCCCGTGTCGGCGTACGCGTCGCGCATCAGGTCGCCCAGGGGGTGGCCTGCCGGCATGCGGCCGCTCGCGAACTGGCCTCCCGACCAGGTGACGGTGGCCGGGTGTGCGCGCAGCCACGGGTCGTCCCCGCACGCTTCGGCCACGCACTCCTCGAACTCGGCGCGTGCTTGCGCCGGGTCTTCCCCGAGCCGCACCCCCAGCCGTCCCTCGGCCACGAGCTGATCGGGCACGCTGCTCGACCAGTCGCCGGCGCGAAGGGTGCCGACCGACAGGGCGTAGGGGATTTTGTACTCGCTCATGAGTGGGTCGATGTCCGTGTTGCGCCGGGTCTCCAGTCGGGCCAGGGCACGGTGGAGGGGCAGGTACGCGTCGATGGCACTGACACCCGCGTCGCGGGTACTGGCGTGGGCGGCCTGGCCGGGCACCTCGATACGGAAGGTCAGCGCGCCGGCGTTCGCGGTCACCAGCGTGCTGCCGGTGGGCTCGGTGATGACACAGCTGTCGCCGGTGTGGCCACGTTGCAAGGTGGCGAACGCGCCCAGCCCGCCGTCTTCCTCCCCCACCACGAAGTGGACGGCCACCCGGCCGCGCAGCTTCACCCCGCTCGCGCGTATCGCCGCCAACGCCGCCAGATTGGCCGCGACTCCGGCCTTCATGTCGCAGGCGCCCCGCGCGTGCACCACGTCCCCGGTGACCCGCGGCGTGAACGGATCGCCCACCCACCGCGCAAGGTCTCCCGGCGGCACGACATCCACGTGGCCCTGCAGAATCATCGTGGGCCCGTCACCGCCGTCCGGCGTGGTGGCCACCAAACCCCAACCCTCGTCCCGCGGCGCCTCCGTGCCGGGGAAATCAGAATGCGCGCGCAGGGCGGGCAGATCCATGGACCACAGGTCGACCTCAAGACCGAGCGGGTCCAGACGCGAGGCGAGCTGATGCTGCAACTCCGACTCGGCAGCGGTCCCGGTGACACTCGGGACCGCGAGCAACTCCAGCAGCGTCCGGGCCAACGCCTCCTCATCAATCGCAGCAAGGGCGGCGGCTTCCTCGGCGGTGAGATCTGAGGTCATGAGAGGAGGCTTCCTGTCGTGGCGGGATGCGGGCGATCCGAGTCTGCACGACCATTCCCCACGATGGGTACGGTTCCCCGGCCGAGCCAGGAACCGTACCCATCGTGGGGAACCACACCCCTGACCGGAGTGGTGATCAGCCAACCCAGACATGCCCGAGAACGACAATGCAGATGTGAGCGACAGCAACGACGTGCACCATGGCTACTCCTTTGTCAGACCTTCAAAGATGCTTCAACTTCCTTGTGCCACACGGCAGTTGGTGTCTCTGCCGTGCAAGAGAACGCCTGACCCGTCGAACGGACGTCATACCCTTACTCACTCGATCGGGTGAACTCCCGCGCATGATCCACATTCCTTGCGAACATCTGCTACGGCGGCGTTGATCACGCGGGTCGGACCCGCGCTCGCAAGGGCGTGGTGTTCATCGGCATCACGCGGCATAGTCGGTGAGATGATCGGACGCCTGTACGCCATCGTCATCGACTGCCCCGACCCCTCCGAGCTCGCCACCTTCTACGAGAAACTCCTGTCGCTCTCACGGCTGGAAGACGCCCCTGAGTTCGTCGTACTCGGCAGCACGACGGGTACGGAAGTCGTGGCATTCCAAAGGGTCGACGACTTCCGGCGGCCGCAGTGGTCCAACCCTGATCGACCTCAGCAGATGCATATCGACATCATGGTCACGGATCTGGATGTGGCCGAGCCACAGGTGCTCGCGCTGGGCGCCACACTGCTCGACGGATCAGACAAGCCCATCGGATACCGGGTGTACGCCGACCCCATCGGTCACCCCTTCTGTCTCATCACTCCCCAGCAAGAGACAGCAGGCGGCTGACGGCACCTGCCATACCGACTCTCGGCTGGGTGGACCCGCGCTCGGCTCGGCGTGGTCCTGGCCGAAAAGGCGTACTTGTCACGGGCCGGCTACGGGCGTCGCACCTCGAACTGGAAGCATCCGTACTCCACGGCTCGCACGTGAACCAGCGCCACTCCCGGTTCGGCGAACGCGTCCTCGAAGATCCGGTCGAACCCGGCCGGCGCGTCCTCGGGGATCTCGAAGAGGCGCCCCCCGACGATGTGCCCCTCGGCGTCGTAGCGCCGGACGGTCCGCAGCGCCCCGGGCCGGGCGAAGGGGTAGTCCGCGTTCGAGCGCGGGCCCCCGCACGCGTCGGCGTGGATGAACACCGGCCCCGCCTCGTCGTACGCTCCCGCGTCCGCACCGGTCGCAGCTGCCCAGCGCCGCAGCGGCGCGTACGAGACGAGGGCAACCCGTTCGCCGGCCTCGATGCCGCGCAGGCAGCAGCGCAGCGGACTTCCCACACAGTCCAGGGGCACGCCGTCATCGCTCGCGGTGAACGGCCGCAGCGGGTGCCCGGCATCGTCGGTGTCGCGGAGTTCCTTGAGTGCGGCGGGCGGAATGGCGAGAGCGGTGTAGGTGGTCATGCGTCCAGTGTCGGCGGCCCGACCACCTGCCACCGGCGGGAATCCGACGTCGAGATCGCTCCCCGGCCCCCGGCCCCTCCCCGGCCAGAATGAGCGGATGGACCAAGTAATTCGGCTTCTCGAGCGGCTCGCCCCTGCCGGAGAGCTCTCCGCGTCGGGCGTCACCGCGGCGTTGGCCGAACAGGGCTGGGCCCCGGTCGGCGCCACCGCCGCCGGCCCGCACCCCCGCACCTGGCGCAAGGGCACCACCGACGCATGGCTCCCGGAGGGCCCCGCCACGACGGTCGAATTCACCCTGTGGGAACGCGGCGTCGACGAAGCGTGGGGGGACGACGGCCTCGACCCCGTCTACGACGAGGCCACCGGCGTACTTCAGGACTGCGTACGGCAGTTGAGAGACAGTCAGATCTGGTCACGCTGGGCGGAGTTCGACGGTGACGTGACGGACGGCGTCGACTACATCGCACACCACGCGTGGAACGCAGGATCCTTGACATTCCTGCTGGGAGCACGGCAGGACGACACCGAACTGCCCGTGGTGGTCGTGGGAGTGCTGAGCTGACCGGGGCGTTCACCCACCGCGGCCACTCGAACGCCCCCGTCCGCAGTCTGGCACCTGCCGTCACACTCTGGGGCGGTGTCCTGGCTCTTGGCGGGGCATCGTCTGCCCCTCGCCGGGGAACCGCGGTGCCGGCAGTCGGGCGACTTCGTACGTTGCGAGGTTCAGGTTGCCGCCGGTCTCCGGGACCACCGGAGCCGGCTGCCGACGGCCGAACCGCAGGGTGCTCGTCAGGTCGCCGAAGGTCTGCCGTCGCCAGGCGCTGATGTTGGGTTCCCGGACACCGGTGATCCTCTCGACGAACCGCAGGGCCGAGGTGTGGTCGAGTCTCTGACTGCAAACGTAACCGCCCACGCTCCAGGGCGAGATGACGATGCACGGAACGCGGAAGCCGGCGCCGATCGGCTGGCCGAGGGCGTACTCGTCGGGAGTGCCGGGCGGCGCGGTGGGTGGGACGACATGGTCGAACAGTCCGTCGTTCTCGTCGTAGTTGAGGATCACCACGGTCTTGGCCCAGACATCCGGGTTGGCGGCTATCGCGGCGATGATCGAGGCCACGAACGCCGCACCCTGCGCCGGTGAGGCGCCCGGTTCCCCCGGGTGCTCCGAGGCGCCGGGGGCGGGGTGCAGCCAGGACACGGTGGGCAGCCGGTCGTGCAGCGCGTCGTACTCGAACTGGCCGACCTCGCAGTCCACGATGCCCTTCTCGTACAGCGGGTCGCCCGGCGAGGCGTCCTGGAACCGCTTGAACTGAGGCAGCATCCCGTGGGCGACCAGTCCGCTGCCGTAGTGGTAGTCCTTCCAGCTCACCCCGGCGGCCTCGAGTCGTTCGGCGTACGTGGTCCAGGTGTACGGCCCGCCGCTCGGGTGACCGTTGTAGGTGACGGGCCCGCCGTTGTCGCCGCTCGGGTCGATGGTGCCGCTCTGCCAGTACAGGCGGTTCGACCACGTCGGGCCCAGCACCGAGGAGTGGTAGTGGTCGCAGATCGTGAACGCGTCGGCGAGCGCGTACTGGAAAGGAAGGTCGTCGCGGGTGTAGTAGCCCATGACGTACGGGCCGTTGGCCTTGTCGGCGGCCCGATGCGCGGGCACCCAGTTGTCCAGCTTGCCCCCGTTCCACGCCTGGTGCTGCACGTCGTACTCGTGCGAAGTGGTGGGGATGTGTTGCGCGTTGGTGCTGTGCGTGTCGAGGCGGAACGGCAGGAGGTATCCGTCGGGGTTCAACGGGTCCGGCTGGTGGAAGACGGAGCGGCCGGTCGAGAGCCTGATCGCGTCCGGGTCACCGAAGCCGGCCACCCCGGAGAGCGTGCCGAAGTAGTGGTCGAACGAACGGTTCTCCTGCATCAGCAGCACGACGTGCTTGACGTCGCTCAGCCGACCCGGCCGGTTGAGCGGCGCGGCCAGCGCCTGCTGCACGCTGACGGGCAGGAGTTCGGCGGCGGCGCCCACACCTGCGGCGGCCACGCCGCCGAGGACACGACGACGAGTGAACTCAGGCATGAACAACTCCTGGCTGAGGGGGGCGGATTGCTCATACCGTGCAGAGCGAGGATGCCGGGACACCACGCGCGCCGATGAGTTATCTCCCCCGGTAATCCATGACCGACGCCTCACCTCACGGATTGACCCACCGCGCCCGGCAGTCCTCCCCCAGACCCTGGCCTCCGCTCGTCCGCCGGAGGCCCTCAGCAGCTGTCCCTCGGCGCGAGCCCCCGCACGTCCGGTGCCCGGTCGCGATAGGTCTCGGCCACGAGGGCGAGGAAGGCGTCCACGTCCGCCTCGTTCGACGCGATCCCCACCGACACCCGTATCGCGCCCGCGGACGCCAGCCCCAGCCCGTCGAGGTACTCATCGATGGTGCGGGGGCGCCGCCGTGCCATGGACCGCAGGAGTGGTGCCCCGAGGGAGAAGGCCGCCTCGCCGGCACCCGGATTGCAGAAGCAGCCCGTGCGCAGGGAGATGCCCCGCCGGTCGGCGTCCCGGGCGACCGCGCGTTCGTCCACCACCTCGCCCCGCACGTCCAGGAGGCTGAAGGCGACGGTGCCACCGCGCCCGTCACACGAAGTGGGCCCGTACAGGCGCGCGAGAGCGCTCCCGTCCGAGTGGCGCAGTTCGCCGAGCCCGGCGAGCAACCTCCCGGTGAGAGCCGACACATGGGTGTGCACGGCGTCCATACCGATCGCGTCGATCCACCGCAGACCCGCGGTGACATCCGGTATGGAAAGGAAGTTGACGGTGCCGTCCTCGAAGGCGACCTCGCCGTCGGCCATCTCGTGCCAGCCGGCCTGGGTGCCGACCATCCGGACGGTGCCGCCGGCGAACCACGGCCGGCGCAGCCGCGCCAGAGCCGCGCGCCGCGCGACGAGACAGCCGATCCCGGTCGGATAGCCGAAGACCTTGTACCAGCTCACCGCGACGAAGTCGGGGCGTACCCGGGACAGGTCCAGCCGGTTGGCCGGGACGAACGCCGCCGCGTCGAGCAGCGTGCTGTACCCGCGCTGACGAGCCTCCTCGACCCATTCCAGCGGGTACTGCACCCCGCTGAAGTTGCTCTGTGCGGGATAGGCGAGGAGTCCCCTGCCCGGCCACACCGGGCGCAGAGCGCGCACCATCTGCTCCTGGGAGACGCGCAGATCCGGTCCGAGCCGCACGTACGCGACCGCCGCGCCGGCGGCCCGGGCGTACTCCCGCAGACCGTTGACGGAGTTGTGGTTGTCCTCGGGCAGAACCAGGCGTCCGCCGCGGGCGAACGGGAACGCCTCACCGACGAGGCGCAGCGCACTGGTGGCATTGGCCGTGAACACGGCGGCGTACTCGGCAGGGTCGGCGCCGAAGTGCCGGAGCACGGCACTCCGCGCCTCGGCCAGGAGCGCTCCTGAGCGGCGCGACGTCGGGTTCTGCGAGTGGGGGTTGCCGAAACACTCCTGGGTGACGCGATCGGCGTGGGCGCGTACCAGGGAACGCGGCGGCAGTCCGGCCCCGGTGTAGTCGAGGTAGATCTGCGCCCGCTCGTCGAGGTAACCGAACTCCGCCGCACGCAATTGCGCGTTCACCATGCTGTCGCCCCCCGGTCCACGGCTTCACGGAACGCCCAGAACCCAGCGCCTGCGCCCGGCATCGCTCCCGTGCTTCGGGAACGGAGCCGCCGGGGTCCCCGCCGTCCCCGGCATCGCGATTGGCAGGCCGATCGTCCGCCGACGCACAGCGCGTCGGGGGCCACTGTTCCGGTGAAGTGTCAGCTCTCTGCAGTGCACGCCGCTCCGGGCTTCGTGGCAACCCCGTGTACAGGGCGCGCGGGAGCACACCACCGCATGACCGTCCGCCGGAAAACGCGCCGCGAACGCGCCGGTCGGTACGGTCTCGCACCGCGGTCCGCCGGCGTGCGGGGTCAGGATTCGCACGGCGGATACCTACTTCCGTCGGGAGTCGGCCACATACAAAGTTCCGAGTCGACCAGACCAACGGGCTGTCTCCGGCCTCGGGTGTTGCCCGGAGCGGAAGCGCTCCGCTATCCATGACCGAGGGTCAGGGAGGCGACATGCTGGAAACGGTCTTTCGGACCGATGACGTGCCGGACGGTGAGGGCTTCGGTTTCTGGAGCGACCAGATGCGGCGCGGCTTCGCGCCGATAAACACCTTCAGTGAGCAGGCGGACCGCTTCCACGCGCGGCAGCGGCTGATGGAGTTCGGCGACGTGCAGGTCTGGGAGGTCGACTGCGCGGCCTCCGGGATGCGGCGGACGGAGCAGCTCATCCGGGAGTCGGATCCGGAGCTGTGCTCCGTCTATCTCACCCGGCAGGGCACGATGCTCGCGGAGACCGCGGGGCGCACAGCGGTGTGCGGTCCGGGCGACCTGTACATCCAGGACACCTCGCACCCGAGCTCGGTGACCCTTCAGGTCTCGTCGGCCACCGGTTCCTACCGGGCGCTGGCCGTCATGATCCGCCGGGCGGCGCTGCCGCTGTCGGCCGGACGGATCGACCGGGTCCTCGGCGTCCGCATGCCCAAGCACGACCCGGTCGGCGATCTGCTGCCGATGGTCCTGACCCAGTTGACCGGCGGCGCGCAGGACCTGTGCCCATCCGACGGTCCCCGGCTGGGGGTGGTCGTACGGGACCTGGTCACCGCCTTGTTCGCCCGGTTGCTGGACGGTGAGGAGTGGCTGTCGCGGCAGGAGCGTGAACGGCTGTTCGCGCTGCGCCTGCGGGAGTTCATCATGCACAACCTCGCGGACCCGGACCTGGATCCCGCGCGTATCGCGGCCGCGCACCACATCTCCGTCAGCTACCTGCATCACACTTTCCGCAGCCAGGAGCGCACCGTCTCCCGCTGGATACGCCATCAGCGTCTGGAACACGCCCGCAGCGACCTCGCGGACCCGGCACGGCACGGTGTCCCCGTCCAGGAGATCGCCGCCCGATGGGGCTTCAGAAGCGCCGCCGACTTCACCCGTGCCTTCCGCTCCACCTACGGGATGTCTCCGACGGAGTACCGCCACCGTCCGGCCGCCCACATCCCGTAGGTCCGGGACGGGCGGGCGGACATGGATGGAACGGGGTGGGGCGTCGAGGGAACCGGATGGAACGCCTTCAGGGAGAAGCCGCTTCGGTTCCGTATGTCCGACCGCCCCCACGAGTAGGTTCCAGGGAAGCGAACATGATAAGAAAACGGCGCCTGGCCGTATTGGTGAGTTCGGGGCTCATCGCGGCCGGCCTGGTCACGATCCCTGCCATCGCCCATGGCGCGACCACCGATCACACCCGCATCATCCTCGACGCGGCCAAACTGAGCTCGCTGCGGCAACGGGCTCAGGCAGGTGACTCCGAGTGGGTCGCTCTCAAGAACAAGTGCGACTCCTACCTGAGCGGAACGGTGGAGTGGCCGGAGGGCAACGACTACCCCGACGGCGGCAGCATCGGCGAGGGCTACCAGGGCGACGGCTACTTCAACGCCGTCTCCAACCTCGGCATCTGCTACCAGGTCGCCCTCGGCGTCGACCCCACGGACGCGACGAAGTATGGCGCCAAGGGCGCCGACGTGCTGGAGCACATGAGCGCCCCCGCCGGCGACCCGCACTACCAGGTCCCGACGCGTGACGACGGCTACGGCATCCGGTTCTACGGCCTCGGCATGTCGCTGGGCTACGACTGGCTGCACGACGCCATGTCCGCCGACGAGCGCACCCGCGTCTACACCTCGATCGACGCCTGGATCGACTCCTACGAGGCCACCGGCTACGAGCGCGACGAGCCGGCAAGCAACTACTTCGCGGGCTACTACTCCACCAAGGCCGTGGCGGGGCTGGCGACCGAGGGCGACGACCCCCGCGCCGCGGCGCAGTGGTCGGACTTCATGACCCGGGTGCAGGGCCAGGTCGTGCAGCCCTACTACGCGGCGAACCTCTCCGGTGGTGGCTGGCCCGACGGGCAGAACTACGGTCCGCTCGCCGCGTTCAACATGATCCTGCCCGCCGTGGCGGCCGAGACCGCCAAGGGCATCGACCTGGTCCACGCCTCGGCGCCGTACACCTTCCCGTCCGGCACGGCCACCTGGTACATGCACAACATCTGGCCCAGCCTGAAGCGGGTCGACGACCGCGGCACCATGCGCGTCGAGGGCGAACCGGCTCCCGCCCCTGTCAAGTTCATCAGCCAGCTGGCCGGCATGATGCAGACCTGGAACGACCCGCAGGCCGCCGCCTTCCACAAGTTCGCGAGTGACGTACGGGCGGCGAACCCGGACACCGCGGGTACCGCCGACTCGCTGTGGAGCGACTTCGTCTTCTGGGACCCGTCCGCGTCGTCGGGCGACTACACGACGGGCTCGCTCTCCTCGTACACGCCGGGCATGGAGATGGGCGCGGTGCGCTCCGGCTGGGACACCGGGGCGGTCTGGGGATCGCTCAACGCCGGCCCCTACACCGGCAACCCGGACGCCCAGGAGGAGTTGTTCGACGCCGGCAGCCTGGCTGTCGCGCACGGGAACACGCCGTTCCTGGTCAACGCGGCCGGCCAGATCTTCCGGGGCAGCGTCCCCGTCGACGACTTCCGTGACCAGGACAACAGCGGCCCGAGGGCGCTGTACAACGTCTTCTACACGGACACGCCGACCCCGACAGGTCAGGGCATGCAGCGCAGGTCGGACGGCGCGAAGACCAAGATGACCGCCTTCGACGCGAAGCCCGACTACACGTTCATGGAGGCCGGCAACCTGGAGGACATGTACCCCAGGTCCGGCACCAGGACCATCTCGGGCTGGACCCGTGACGTCATCTACCTGAACCCGAACCTGTTCGTGGTCTACGACCGCACCACGACCACCGCCTCCGACGTGGGCCAGTGGATGCGGTTCCACTTCGCCGGCGTCCCGACCAAGGCCGCCGACCCGTCCTCGGGCGTCACCCGCTACGACGTCGGCAGCGGAGCCGACTACGCCGGCACCATGGACAGCCTGCTGCCCGCCGGCCACACCGAGACGGTCACTCCGAACATCCTCAGCGGCACCGACGTCTCGCGCATCGACGTCAAGCCCGGCACCGCCGCCGCCCAGAACCAGTGGCTGACGGTCATCGACGCCGCCGACAGCGCGTCCCAGGCGGCGAAGGCCACCCGGCTGTCCGCGGCCGACGGCAACGTGCTCCAGGGCGCGGTGGTCGGCACCATGCTGCAGTCCGGCGCGGGCGACTACGCCGTGCTGAGCGGGACCGGCGCGCCGGGCTCCGCCATCACCACCCCCGTCAAGTACCACGTCGCCGCGGGCAGCATGCACAACATCATCACCGGGCTGTCCCCGAACACCGCCTACTCCGTGACGACGGCGGCCGACTCGACCGGCCTGGTCGTGACGGTCACCGCCGGTTCGGGCTCGACCTCGACCCAGGCGGGTGTCCTGGAGTTCTCCACCGGCTCATGACCTGAGCCTTCCAGCGCCCCCGGTGCCGCCAGGAGACCCTCCTGGCGGCACCGCCTTTTCCCGTGGTCAACCGGGCCCCTCGCGGTGGCCTACTCCTCAACCAAAAGGGTGAATGTCCACCGGAATCGACTGTTCTCCGCCGAGATGCTGCGCGAACGTGACACCTGCACGGTCGCACGTCAGCTCGCGGACGAGCCGCTGGCGATGTGCGGCCACCCGCAAGGACGTTCGCGGGGGGCAGGCATGCTCCCCGCCGTTGAGGAGATAACGTGGTCCAGGTCGAAGAGGCGTACTCGGACAACATCGACGCGTTCATCAAGAAGATCAAAACGTGGTACGAGACCGATCACGAGGGTTTCAGGACCATGTACGACGTCGCGGTCGGGAACGTCGTGCCGTTCCCGGAGGCGACCCCCGAGAACGTCCGGTGCGAGTGGAAGAACCAGGACATCGATTTTCTGTGCCGGTTCTTCCAGGACTGGTACGCATGGCAGCCGGGGGTCAACAACGGCCTGGACTACATCGAGAAGTTCAGCTGGATCAACTACGAGAACGACTACGGCATGGTCTTCGTCACCTGCGGCCCCGGAGCCAAGGTACTGGCCGACTTCACCAACCTGCAGGGCCGGCAGATGGACGCCGACACCTCACAGGGCCTGGTCAAGAAGTGGATCGCCGAACTCGGCCCCAAGCGGATGGCCGACTACCGCGAACCCGAGGGCGGGTGGAAGAACTTCAACGCCTTCTTCACCCGGGAACTCGCCGACGGCAGTCGCCCCATCGACGCCAAGGACGACGACAGCGTGGTGGTCGCCCCGACCGACTGCGTCATCAACATGATCGTCGACGAACTGACCGAGACCACACCGATCCCGGTCAAGACCGTCACCATGAACGTCCGGCAGTTGCTGGACGACTCGCTGTACGCCGATCGGTTCCTCGGCGGCACCGCGGTCTCGTGCATTCTGCTGCCGGACACCTACCACTGGTACCACTCCCCCGTGGCGGGCGAGGTCGTGGAAGCCCGCGATGACATCGGCGGCGCCTACTACGGGATGCGGGACTTCCCCGAACTGCTCAACAAGGGGAACGTCGGCTACGGCTACGACTACGAGATGTTCGACAACTTCCGCCGCGGATACGCCATCATCCGAACGCCCTATCTGGACGCCAACGGCAATCGCAGGGGCGAAGGCTACGTCGGCGTGGTCCCGGTCGGCCTCAACTCGATCGCCTCGGTGAACTTCGAAGAGAAGTTCAAGAACATCAAGGAGCCGGTCGCCGTGCGGAAGGGCGACCGGATCGGGAACTTCATGTACGGCGGGTCGCTGAACATCCTGCTGTTCGAGCCCGGCCGGTTCCCCGCGCTGCAACTTCTCCAGGGCCAGCGCATCGGAACCCTGGAAGTCCCGGAGCGCACCGCCGGCCTGTTCACCGGCTCGTACCACACCACCTCCCGGCGACGCCGCCCGCTGACTCCCTGACCGCGATTCCGAACGGACGGCGCACCCATGACACCTGACCTCGTCACCTCGATCCCGGCAAGCGTTCTCAACACCGAGAGCATCGAGTTCTACACCAAGGACACCAAGAAGGTCCGTTCCTACGCCGGGCATCTGCACATCGACAGCACCGAATACCCCGACGCCCAAAACCACCTTTTCTACTGGTTCTTCGAAAGCCAGACCTGCAATCCCAACGTCTCGGTACCCGACCAACAGGACCTCATCAGCCGCACACCGCTGCTGATCTGGCTCAACGGCGGCCCCGGCGCCTCCTCACTGGCCGGCCTGTTCCTGGAGAACGGACCGCTGAGCATCGGCGACGACGCCGCAGCAACCGTCTCGCCGACCACCACCAGCTGGAACCAGGAAGCGCACGTCGTCTACGTCGACCAGCCCATCGGCAGCGGTTACAGCTACTCCGACGCCGGCGAGTACGTCCCCGACGAGACCGCCTTGAGCCGGATGTTCTGCCAAGGCCTGCGGGAGTTCTTCAGCGCCCACCCGGAGTACGCGCAGTGCCCGTTGTACGTCTGCGGCGAGAGCTACGCCGCCAAGTACGTGCCCGCGATCGCGAAGGAGATCGACAGGCAGAACCGGGAGAACACCGGCGAGCAGCGACAGCACGTCAACCTGAAGGGCATCGCCGTCGGCAACGGCTGGATCAAACCCGAGCTGTCCCTGCGCGTCATGATCGACTACGTCCACGCCACCGGATTCCTCGGCATCAGCCAGAAGGAGTCCCTCTACAAGGCCTACGCGGAGTTCCAGACCGCCCTGCACGCGGGGAAGATGAAGAAGGCCACCGAACTCGGCAACGACCTGGTGACCACCACCCTGGCCTACGGCGGGAACTTCGACCTGTATGACGTACGGCGCTGGGAGGACCTGTCCATGGGCGCGCTGCGCGCCTACCTCGACAGCGGCCACGTCAAGCGGGCCCTGCACGTACCCGAAGACGTCACCTGGCAGTGCGCCGACAACGCCGGCCCGGTGGCCGAGCACCTCATCGACGACAACATGGCCGACGCCTCAGGACTGTACGGCGAGATCGTCGACAAGGGCTACAAGACCCTCCTCTACACCGGCAACTTCGACACCGCCTGCGGATACCAGAGCACCGAGGAGATCCTGGACGACCTCATGAAGCAGCGAGGCGACCAGGAACACGACGAATGGCGCAACGCTCCCCGGCTGATCTGGACCCTGGCCCAAGGAAACCCCAAGGGATTCGTCCGCAACCTCAGGAACCTCACCCAGGTCAGCGTGCCGGACTCCGGACACCAGGTGCCTTCCTTCCAGCCACACATCTGCCGGGAGATGCTCTACAACTGGCTCTTCGACCGCCCCTTTCCCGGCTACGACCCCCAGCAGGCCCGCAAACACTCCAACGGCAACAGCGGCCTGAAAAGGAGCTGAGCGCGACCGCTTGAGTGGAGCTCAGGAGGGCTCACGGGTTGTCGCGGACAGGGCCACGCCCGCCACGACCAGGGCGACGCCGAGCGCCTCGATGGTGGTCGGGATCTGACGGAGCACCACGATCCCGACCACCGTCCCGGTCGCGGGGAACAGCGAGACCAGCAGCGCGTAGGTCGAGCGGGCCATCCGGGCCATGGCGAGTTGGTCGCAGACGTAGGGGATCACCGATGAGCTGATCCCGACGCCGATGCCGGCCGCGAGCGCGATCGGGTCGGAGAACGCCGACGCGGCCTGCCACGCACCCAGCGGCACGACGAAGACCGCGGCCGTCAGCATGGCCGCCGCCAGTCCGTCGATGCCGTCCGGGAGCCGTCGCGACGCGCGGTGTGCCAGCACTATGTAGACCGCGAACAGGGCCGCGTTGGCGAACCCGAACACGAACCCCATCGTGCTCCCGGCCAGCCGTACCTCGGTGAGCAGGTAGACCCCGCCGACCACCGCCACCAATGCGGCGACGTTCCGGCCGGTACGCACCCCCAGCGCGGCGAGCACGACGACCGGCAGGAACTCGATCGCCGCGACGGTGCCGAGCGGCAGTCGGGCGATCGCCAGATAGAACACGGTGTTCATCGCGGCGAGCAGGAGACCCCACGCCAGGACCAGCCGGCGTCCCGGTCCGTCGAGGCGGGCCAGCACCCGCCACGGCCGCCGCCACAGCGCGAACACCGCGGCGGCGCTCCAGATGCGCAGCCCGGCGACACCCGGCGCGCTGACACGGGCGAACAGCAGCACGGCGAACGAGGGGCCGAGGTAGTGGAAGACCGCGCTCCCGGCGAAGTAGCTCCAAGCCGGTACGCGACGTCGACCAGCGGGTTCGGGCGACGAAGTGGCTTTCGCGGACGGGTGGTTCTCGGGCGGTACTGTGCGTTCAACGGGCATGGCGTAATCGTCACCGTGCTCGTACGCTCGCGGAATGGCGAAACGGAAGCCCCGACCGGAGCGGGCCTATGAACCCAAGGTTCTCGACGGCGTCGACCTGCGTATCCTCACCGAGTTGCAGGCCGACGCCCGGGTGAGCCTGGCCGAGCTGGGACGGCGGGTCGGCCTGTCCGCGCCCGCCGTGGCCGACCGTGTGCAGCGGCTGGAGGACACCGGTGTGATCACGGGCTACCGCGCCGAGGTCGACCCGAGCGCGATCGGCTTCCCGGTGACGGTGATGGTGCGGATCAACCCGGCGGTACGCGAGCTGCCCCGCATCGCCAAGATCGCCGAGGAGATACCGGAGATCGTGGAGTGCTACCGGATCACCGGCGACGACTGCTTCTACTTCGTCGCGCACCTGCGCGACGTCGAACGGCTCGAACCCATTCTCGACCGCTTCGCCCCGTACGGTCGCACCACGACGTCGCTGGTCCACACCGCCACCGTGCCGCGAAGACCACTTCCGCTCGACCAGGGCGTGTCTCGGGCCTGCCAGGATCCGCCGGACAGAACCTAGTGGCCCTGGATTCGGTGGGGGCGGTACGGCTTCTCCAGGCGTGCCGTCTCGTCGTCGGTGAGCGTGAGGCCGACCGCGGCGACCGCGTCGTCGACGTGTCGCGCCTTCGTGGCTCCGACGACGGGCGCGACCACGCCGGGGCGGCCGAGGAGCCAGGCCAGCGCGATCCGGGCGGGCGGCACGTCGCGCTCGGCGGCGACCTCGCACAGCACGTCGACCACGTCGAAGTCGGCCTCGTCGAACCGCGCGTCGGCGAGCGGGTCGTTGCCGGACCGCGCGGTGGTGCGCGCGCCCGTACGGTCACGTGAGCCTCCGAGGAGGCCGCGGGCCAGCGGGCTGTACGGGATGACGCCGACGCCCTGGTCACGGCAGAGCGGGATCATCTCGCGCTCTTCCTCCCGGTAGGCGAGGTTGTAGTGGTTCTGCATCGACACGAACGGCGTGCGCGCCACGTGCTGCGCCTTCGCGAACTGCCACGCGTACATGCTCGACGCGCCCACATAACGCGCCTTGCCCGCGCGCACCACGTCGTGCAGCGCCTCCATCGTCTCCTCGATCGGCGTCTCGTCGTCCCAGCGGTGGATCTGGTACAGGTCGACGTGGTCCGTGCCGAGGCGGGTGAGCGACGCGTCGACGGCGGCCATGATGTGCTTGCGTGACAGCCCGCGGTCGGTGGGGCCCGGGCCCGTCGGGTAGTAGACCTTGGTGGCGAGCACGTAGTCGTCGCGGCGTGGGAACAGCCGGCCGAGGAGCCGCCCGGTGACCTCCTCACTCACCCCGTTGTCGTACATGTCCGCGGTGTCGAAGAAGGTGACTCCCGACTCGACCGCCCTGCGGACGATCGGCTCGGCCTCCCACTCATCCAGGTGCCACTGCCGCTCACTGCGGTCGCCGTAGCTCATCATCCCCAGGCAGACCCGCGACACCTTCAACCCGGACGAACCCAGTCGTGCGTATTCCATCTCGCCACCCTTTCCTCTGCTGGGTGGAGCATCCCGCGGCGGGCGTCATGCCGGAATGGCGAAACCGGGCGTCGGACCGGCGGCAGGCCGACGAATCGACGAACCCTGCCCCCGCTCACTTCGCATTCCCAGGACAGGAACGCCAGAGCGCGGCCAACGGCGCCCCGCCCGCCCCGCCGGGATCCGGCGGGGCGGGCGGGGCGGGCGATCAGAACTCGCCGTCGCGGCCGGCCCAGTCGTCCCGCAGGACGACGTAGCTGCCGAACCCGCCGTCGCCGGTGCCCTCGTAGAGGCGGACCTGCGAACCGTCGACGGCGAGCAGGTCGGCGGTGTTGTCACCGGTGACGTCGCCGAGGCCGAGGAACGACGACGGGCCACTCCAGCCGGAGCCGTACGTGACGCGGGCGCCGAAGTGGCCCTGACCGGTGCCGGGGTAGCTCCACAGGCGGCCGGCGGTGTCGCGGGCCATGAGGTCCGGGTAACCGTCACTGTTGATGTCGCCGGGGGCCACGAAGGCGTTCATGACGTCCCAGCCGCCGCCGAGGGAGACACGGGCACCGAAGTGGCCGTGGCCCACCGAGGGGTAGAGCCACAGGACGCCGGTGGACTCCCGGGCGAGCAGGTCGGAGCGTCCGTCACCGGTGAGGTCACCGGCGACCTGGATGGCCGTCATCACGTTCCAGCCACCGCCGAGCCTGACCCGCGGGTAGAAGTCGCCTTGCCCGGTGCCGCCGTACGACCACAGCATGCCGGACGAGTCCCGGGCGATCAGGTCCTCCCGGTTGTCGCCCTCGCCGTTGATGTCTCCGTGGCGGGTCAGGGCGGTCATCGTGTCCCAGCCACCGCCCAGGGACGTGGCGGCGCCCTCGCCGGAGACGAACCACAGATGGCCGTCGGTGTCCCGTGACAGCAGGTCGGCGCGGCCGTCCCGGTCCAGGTCGCCGAAGACCGAGGCGATCGTGCTCACCGGCGCGGACCACGGGGCGTAGGGCGTGGTGGCCGCGGCGGACGGAACGGAAGCGGTGGAGCGGGCGTCCGGCGCGCTCCCCGTCGCCGGTGCCGCGGCGTGCGCCGGGACGGTGAACGACAGCACGGCGAGTGCCGTGCTCCCCAGGCCGATCGCCAGTGCCCGCATGCTCATCTTCATGTCTCCCCCTTGAAACGCGTCAACCGGCGGTCGAGCCGGTCTTGGCGATGAGGACGCGCAGAGCGGTACCGCCGGTTTCGGGATCGAACATCTCATTTTCGTCTTTTGGCCGATGCACCCGAAATGGCCGGCGCCCGGGGTCGGCCACCGGCGCCGTCACCCGGTCGGCACCTTGGCCAGGAGACCGCCGTCGACGAGCAACGAGGTGCCGGTCACGAACGAGGCGTCGTCGGAGGCGAGGTAGGCGATCGCGCCCGCCACATCGGCCGGTGAGCCCATTCGTCCCAGCGGGGCGGCGCCCGCGGCGCCGGCGGCGGCCGAGTCGGGGTCCGTCTGCGCGTCGAAGTAGCCCTGGAGGTTCGGCGTGAGGATGAAGCCCGGGCAGACCGAGTTGACCCGGATGCCGTGCGGGGCGCCGTCGAGGGCCATCGCCTTGGTGAGTGCGAGGACCGCGCCCTTCGACGCGACGTACGCCGCGTCCTGCGGGAAGGCCGCGAAGGAGGCGGTCGAGGCCACCGTGATCACGGCGCCGCCGCGTGGCACCATGGCCGGCCAGACGTGTCGGTTGAGCAGGTAGACGCTGGTCAGGTTGGCATCGATCTGCTGGTGCCACTGAGCCGGGCTGAGCTCGTCGAGCGCCCCCACGACCGTCTGGCCGGCCGCGTGCACCACCACGTCGGGTGCCCCGTACTGCCGCAGCAGCCCGGGGACCTGCTCGTCGACGGCGACCTGCGCGGTGAGGTCGAGGGCGGCGTAGGCCGCCGTGCCCGCGCACTCCTTGACGGCCTCCCGCAGCCGCTGCTCGTCCCGCCCGAGCAGCAGAACGTCCGCGCCCTCTTCCGCCAGTCGCTCCGCCGCGCCGCGCCCGATCCCCGAACTGGCTCCGGTGACCCAGGCCCGGCGCCCCTCGAACCGCCCCCTCATGCTTCCGCCCCCATGGGCAGGGCCGGCTCTCCGGCGGTCCATCCTCCGTCGACGGGCATCACCACGCCGGTGACCGCGGACGCGGCGTCGGAGGCGAGGAACGTGATCACGTTGGCGATCTCCTCCGGCTCGAACATCCGGCCCAGCGGAACCCGGCGCGAGACCGCGCGGTCCAACTCGGGCGTCATCTGCTGCTTGGCCATCGGCGTAAGGGTGAAGCCGGGGCACACGGCGTTCACGCGGACGCCGGAGGGCGCCCAGTCGATCGCCATCGAGCGGGTCAGCGCGGCCACCGCGCCCTTGGACGCGGAGTACGCCGACTGGTGGGGCAGGCAGACCAGTGCCGCCTGCGAGGCGACGTTCACGATGCTGCCGCGGCGGCTCGAGATCGACTCGAACAGGGCCTGGCTGGCGTGCACCACGCCCAGCACGTTCACGTCGAAGTTGCGGCGGAAGTCGGCCGACGCGACCGCCTCCAACGGCAGGTTCGCGGTGATCACGCCCGCGCAGTTGACCAGAACGTCGACACCGTCGTGCTCGGCGAGCACCTGCGCCGCCGCCCTTCGTACATCCTGCTCGTCGGAGATGTCGACGGGTGCCGCTTCGGGGGTGCCCTTCAGGTCCCACCCGACGACGGTGCCTCCCGACTGGCGCAGCACCTCGACGCACACCGCGCCGATGCCCGAGGCGGCTCCGGTGACCACGCAGACCTTGCCCGTCATGTCCATGTCCCGCTCCTCTTCTCGCTGCCCACGTGTTCAGGGCGGCTTCCGCGCTCGCCGACCCGCATGCTCGGGTAGTCGGTGTAGCCGCGTTCGCCACCGGTGTAGAAGGTGTCCTCGTCCCAGTGCGCGCGCTCATGCCCGCACCGCCAGCGCTCCACCAGGTCGGGGTTGGAGATGAACAACCGCCCGACGCTGACGAGGTCCGCCGCGCCGCTCTCCACCAGCGGAGCGACGTCGTCGAGTTCACTCGCCGCCATGTAGCCGGTGTTGATCATGAAACCGGTCGGCCAGACGCGGCGTAGCTCCGTGTGGAGCGGTGAGCTGCGGCGGCGCAGGGTGTGCAGGTAGCCGATGCGGTCCCGGGCAAGCTCCTCGGCGAGTGCCAGGTAGGTCTCCTCGTTGCCCCTGTCGGCCATGTCGTTGAACTGGCCGCCGGGCGAGATACGCAGCCCGACCCGGTCGGCCCCGATGCGTTCCGCCACTGCCCGGGTCACCTCGACGACGAATCGCGCCCTGCCTTCCGGCGTACCTCCGTAGGCGTCCGTGCGCCGGTTGGTGCCCGTGCAGAGGAACTGGTGCAGCAGATACCCGTTGGCGCCGTGCAGTTCGACGCCGTCGAGCCCGGCCTCCACCGCGCGCGCCGCCGCGGATGCGAAGTCCTCGATGATCTGCTCGATCCCGGCGACGGTCAGCTCGCGCGGTCGCGGCGCGGGGACCATCGTGCCCTGCGCGGTCTCCACCTCCAGATCGGCGGGAACCGCGGACGGAGCGACGACCTCGCCGCCGGGGGGCAGCAGTGAGGAGTGGCTGATGCGGCCGGTGTGCATCAGCTGGCAGAAGACGTGCCCGCCCTCGTCGTGCACGGCATCGGCGACCCGCGCCCACACCGCCTGTTGGGCGTCGTCATGGACTCCGGGGGTGCCCGGGTAGCCCTTGCCGTGCGCGCTCGGCTGGGTCGCTTCGGAGATGATCAGTCCCGCGCCCGCGCGCTGACCGTAGTAGGTGACCGCCGCCTCGGGCAGGACACCTGCCTCGTCGGCCCGGTTGCGGGTCATGGGGGCCATCGCCACCCGGTTGGCCAGTTCGATCCGGCCCAGCCGGAACGGGTCCAGCAGTCCGCTCATCGCGCGCCCGCCTTGGTATCGAGGTCCGTCAGGAGCTGCACGGTGTTCTGCAGTGCCGCCGTGAGATGGTCACGCATCGCGTCACCCGCGCCTTCGCGGTCACCGGAGGTGAGACAGGTGATCAGGAGCCGGTGCTCCTCGACCGCCTCGTGCGCGCGCTGCCCGGCACCCGATCGCGACCGGGCGAGGCGCAGTTCGCTGTTGATCTGACGCACCAGCCGCGCGAGTTTGGTGTTTCCGGCGTGCCGCACGATCAGCTCGTGCAGGTCGAAACTGTCGAAGACGCCGGGCCGCGGTCCGTGCCGGACCGATGAGTCGTGGTGCTCCTGGAACTGGGAGAGTTCGAAGACGCCGGCGCCGTCGATGCGTACGGCGGCCAGCTCGGCCGCCTCGCACTCCAGCGCGATGCGCACCTCGAACAACTCCTTGACCTCGTCGATGTCCAACTGCCGGACGAAGGCGCCGCGATGGGACTCCAGGGTGACCAGCCCGTGGTGGGCCAGGCGCTGGAGCGCCTCCCGGACGGGACCGCGGCTGACCCCGAAGGACTGGGCGATCTCGCCCTCGTTCAGCCTGGATCCGGTCGTCCGCATCCCCTGGATGATCTGACCGCGAAGCTGCTCCTCGACCCGATCGGCCAGCGTGAGGTTGCTCCGGTCGATCGGGACGACACCGTCGATGTCGAAGGGTTCAGCCATCGAGCTTGACGCAGACCGTCTTGAGGTCGGTGTAGTCGTGCAGCACTTCGTGCCCCATCTCACGACCCCAGCCCGACTCCTTCATCCCGCCGAAGGGCATCGAGGGATCGAAGACTCCGTAGGTGTTGACCCACACCGTGCCGGCCCGCAGCCGCGCCGCGGTGCGGTGAGCGGTGGAGATGTCGCGGGTCCACACACCGGCGGCGAGGCCGTAGCGGGTGTCGTTGGCCGCGGCCACCACCTCGTCGATCTGCCGGAACCGGGTGGCCACGACGACGGGACCGAAGATCTCCTCCTTCACCACACGGGCGTCCGGGGCGACGTCGGCCACCACGGTGGGCTCGATGAAGAAGCCCTGGTCGCCGTGGCGTCGGCCACCGGCCAGCACGGTTCCCTCGTCGCTGCCGACCCGCAGGTAGCCGCTGACCCGCTCGAAGTGCTCCCGGCTGGCGAGGGGCCCGATCTGGCTCTCGGGGTCGAAGCCGTCGCCCACCTTGATCTTGCGTGCCAGCTCGACGATCCCGCCGATCACCTCGTCGTACACGTCGTCGTGCACGTAGAGCCGCGAGCCGGCCGCACAGGCCTGCCCGGCGTTGAAGAAGATCCCGTCGGAGGAGCCGGTGATGGCGGACTCCAGGTCGGCGTCGGGGAAGATGATGTTCGCGCTCTTGCCGCCCAGTTCAAGGGTGACGCGCTTGAGGTTGCCGCCCGCCGCGTCGAGGATCCGGCGCCCGGTCGCGGTCGACCCGGTGAAGGAGACCTTGTCCACGCCCGGGTGCCCGGCCAGGGCCGCCCCCACCGTGGGACCGAGTCCGTTGACGACGTTGACGACGCCGGGCGGGATGCCCGCTTCCAGGGCCAGGTGGGCCAGGCGCAGGGCCGACAGGGGTGTCGACTCCGCGGGCTTGAGCACGACGGTGTTGCCGGCGGCGAGGGCCGGGGCCATCTTCCACGAGCTGATCACGAGCGGGAAGTTCCACGGCACGATCAGCCCGACGACGCCCAGCGGCTCGCGCCGGGTGTAGGTGTGGAACTCACCGGGCGCCGAGATCGGGATGGTCTCGCCTTCGATCTTGGTGGCGTAGCCGGACATGTAGTGGAACAGCCCGGCGGCCGAGGGGACATCACCGTTGAGGGCCCACTGGTAGGGCTTGCCCTGGTCCAGGGTCTCGATCCGGGCGAGCTCCGGCCCGTCCCGCAGGATCAGGTCGCCGAGCCGCCACAGCGCGGCGGCCCGCTCGCCCGGTGCCATGCGTGGCCACGGCCCGTTCTCGAACGCGTCACGGGCGGCGGCGACGGCGCGGTCCACATCGGCCGCACCGCCCTGGGCGACGGTGGTCAGGACCGCGGCGTCGGACGGGTTCACCGTCTCCAGTTCGGCACCGTCGACGGCGTCGACCCACTTGCCGCCGATGTGCAACCGGGTGTGCTCAATGGGGGCCTGCGGGTCGACGGCAGGCAGCGTGGCAGTCATGTTTGCGGCTCCTCGGATGATGATCGGCGGGGCGGGCTCAGTGCTCGTGGACGAGGACACCGCGGATGTTGCGGCCCGCGTGCATGTCCTCGACGGCCTTGTTGATCTCGTCGAGGCGGTAGGTACGCGTGACCAGTTCGTCCAGCTTGAGATTCCCGCTCTTGTACTTCGCGAGCAGGCCCGGAATGTCAGCGGTCGGGTTGCAGTCCCCGTACATGACGCCCTTGAAGGACTTGGCGAAGTTGGTGAAGTCCTGCGGGCTGATGGCGATGAACGGCTCGGAGGAACCCACCGACACCAGGACGCACCGGCCGGACTTGCCGACCGCGCCGAAGGCCTCACCGATGATGTGCCCGTCGACCCGGCCGACGGTGATGATGGCGACGTCGACGCCCTGGCCGTTGGTCAGCCGGTCGATCTCGGGGCGGGCGTCGGCGACGCTCGCGTACGAGGAGGTGGCGCCGAAGTCGGCGGCGCGCTCCTGCTTCCATTCGACCGGGTCGACGACGATCACATGGTCGGCTCCCGCGGCCCGCGCCCCCTGCACCGCGTTGGCGCCCACTCCGCCCAGGCCCATGACCAGGACGACGTCGCCGGCCTTGACCGGACCACCGTTCACGGCGGCGCCGTAGCCGGTCGCCACCCCGCACGAGACCAGGCACGCCAGCTCGAAGGGGATGTCCTCGGGAAGCTTCACGGTCTGGGTCTCGTGACAGACAAGGTAGTTCGCGAACGTTCCCAGCCGGGTCACGCCACCGATCCCGTTGCCTTCGGTGTCGTGGAAGCGGGCCGTCCCGTCCATCGCGCGGCCGGTCTCCATGCCGGCCCCGTTGTCGCAGATGTACTGCTGCCCGCGCGAGCAGTACCGGCAGG
This sequence comes from uncultured Actinomycetota bacterium, assembly GCA_963737305.1. Classification (GTDB taxonomy): domain Bacteria; phylum Actinomycetota; class Actinomycetes; order Streptomycetales; family Streptomycetaceae; genus Streptantibioticus_C. Next base: position 1,707,480 of record CAVTRX010000001.1, read on the forward strand.
TGCCGCACGCGGGGATGAACAAGGTCGCGACCCGGTCTCCTGGCTGGACGCGAGTGACCTTGGAGCCGACGGCGACGACGACGCCGGCGCCCTCGTGCCCGCCGACCATCGGCAGCTGCACCGTCAGGTCACCCGTGACGAAGTGATCGTCGGAATGACACAGGCCGCTCGCCATGACCTGGACGAGCACCTCGCTGTCGCCGGGCTCGGACACGTCGAGGTCCTGGACCTCCCACTTGCCACCCACCGTGTGGATGACCGCTCCGCGTGCCTTCATGTTCGTGGACCCTCCGTCTGGTGATGGGTGTGGGTTGGGGGCCTCATGCCGCGGCCTCGGGCCGGACCTGGGCGCGGCGCCGGCGCTCCCCGCGACTGCGGACGAGCTTGGACAGGATCACGGCGATCACCAGGGCGCCGCCGTAGAACAACTGCTGCACGTACTGCTGCGCGCCCAGGAGTTGCAGGCCGGTGATGCCCGTGACGAGGAAGTAGACGGCGATGAGCGTCCCCCACGGGTTGAAGCGGCCGATGCGCAGCACGGTCGAACCCAGGAAGCACGCGGCGAAGGCCGGCAGCAGGAACGCCGCGCCCGACACCGGGTCGGCGCTTGCCGTGGTACCGGCGTAGATGACGCCGGCCAGCCCGGCGACTCCCGCCGATATGACGAACGAGACCCAGCGCAGGCCCGAGACCTTGACTCCGTTGAGGCGCGCCACGTCCCGGCTCTGGCCGGCGAAGAGGAGGCGCTGGCCGAAGGCGGTGTGGTCGAAGACGTACCAGATGACCACGCAGAGCGCGACGGCGTAGTAGAAGTCGAGCGGAATGGAGAGGAAGGGCTGGGTCAGCGCCGTCTTGGAAAGGGCGCGGTCGATGCCGGTGATGGTCACCGAGTGCGACACCTGGTAGATCACGCCCTGGACGACGGTGCCGATGCCGAGGGTGACGATGAACGGGTCGATCGCGAAGCGCGTGATGATCAGCCCGTTGATCACGCCGACCAGGAGGCTGACGCCGATCGCCACGAGCACGGCGCTCCAGATCCCCCAGTGGTGGTTGACGTTGAGGATCGCGACCACGACCGCCGACAGGTTCAGGGTCGAGGCCACCGACAGGTCGTAGTCGCCGGCTCGCAGCGGCACGATCAGGCCCAGCGCCAGCACCAGGAGTACCGCCTGTGAGCCCAGCATGTTCGACACGTTCGCCATGGTGGGGAAGGTGTCGGGCACGATGACGCTGAACGCGATGATCAGGAGGACCCAGACCCCGAGCAGCGCGAACCTCTCGGGCTCGGCCGGCTTCTTGCCCGTACGGTCCGCCCTGACCCGCCCATCGGTGTGCTTCTCGATAACACTCATGACGCTTCCTCGGCGTAGACGGCGGACGCCAGGGCGTCCTTGGTGACGTCGTCTCCGTGCAGCTCGGTCCGGACGCGCCCTTCGTCGAGGACGAGCACGCGGTCGGCCATCTCGACGAGCTGTTCGTAGTCGGAGGTGGCGCACAGCACGGACATGCCGTCTGCCACCGCGGCCCGGATGAGCTTGAAGATCTCGCGGCGAGCACCGATGTCGACGCCCTGGGTCGGCTCGCTGAGCAGCATCACCTTCGGCGAGGTGTCCAGCCACTTGCCGAGCAGCGCCTTCTGCTGGTTGCCGCCGCTGAGATGCCCGAACTGGGCCGACGGATCGGCGGGCACGACCTGGAGACGGTCGCAGGCGGCCTGGGCCTGGTCGTGCATGCCCTTCCAGTCCACGGCGAATCCTCGCGCGCGCCGGGTGAGAAACGGCAGCGACATGTTCTCCAGGATGCTGAGCTCCAGTACACCGCCTTGGCCCTTGCGGTCGGCCGGGATCAAGATGACGCCCCGGCGCATGGACTCGACGGGCTTGAGCCGCGCGGGAGTCGTGCCCAACTGGGTCACCTCGCCCGCCCGCGCGGGGCGGGCGCCGTACAGCAACTCGGGGAGTTCCTCGAAACCGGAGCCGGCCAGCCCGGTGACGCCCACGACCTCGCCGGCGTACAGGTCCAGGTCCAGGTCGGCGACCCGGTTCCCGGTGAGCCCGCGGGCGGACAGCAGGGGCGGCCGGTCGTCGCGCACCTTGGCCGGGCCCTTCGCGACGTGTTCGTCACGCGCCCCGAGGATCAGCTGCACCAGGTCGTCGCGCGTCGCGCCCGCGGTCTCCCGGGTACCGGCGGTGCGGCCGTTGCGGAACACCGTGACCCGGTCGGTCACTTGGAGGATCTCGTCGAGGTCGTGGCTGACCAGGAGGACCGCGTCGCCGCCCGCACGCAGGCGGTGCAACAGGTCGAACAGCAGGTCCACCTCGTGCCGGGGCAGGAAGACGGTGGGCTCGTCGAGCACGAGGATCTGGCCGCGTCGTGCGGAGCCGCCGGTACGTTCCTGCGCCCCGACCGCACGGACGACGGCCACCATCGCGCGCTGGACCGGCGTGAGCATGTCGATCGTGGCGTCCACGTCGACGGCGATCTCGAACCGGTCGAGCAGGTCCCGCACCCGCCGGCGCTCCGCGCCCCACGCCACGCGGCGCAGCGCGTGGGCGTCGCCCGAGGAGTCGAGCGCCATGTGTTCGACGACCGTGCCGGCCGGCGCGAGCCCGAGGTCCTGGTGGACGAAGCCCATGCCCTCCTCGCGCAGGCCACGCGAGCCGAACGGGCTGCGCAGCTCACGACCGTGGATGCTGACCGTGCCGCCGTCCGCGTCGTGGAAGCCGGCGAGGATCTTGATCAGCGTGGACTTGCCGCTCCCGTTGGCGCCGAGCAGGCCGTGCACCTCACCGGGACGGACGTCGATGTCGACGCCGCGAAGCGCCGGTACACCGTTGAACGCCTTGCGCAGGTCGGTGACCCGGAGCAGCGGGACGGGCGTGTCCGCCCCGCTGCTCGCGGTCGAGTCGAGTGTCGTCATGGCCTAGGACAATCCCCACAGCTTGAGGTACGCGGCGGGGTAGGTGTCGCCGAAGCCCTTGCCGCTGGCGGGCGGGTTGCCCGTCTCGTCGACGTTGGAGGAGTCGATCAGGCGCAGCGGTCCTGACTCACCCTTGATCGGGGCGACGCCGAGCATCGCGCGGAAGGCGACGTCGATGTTGATGTAGGCGACCCAGTCGGGGTTCTCCGCGACGTCCGTCGCCACCGAGCCGTCCTTGATCATCTTCATGATGGCCGGAGTGCCGTTGAAGGTGTAGATCTTGATGTCCCGGGTGGCCGCGGCCTGCTTGATGCCCGGCGCGGCGTACAGGGCCATCGAGTCGTAGATCGGCAGCACCGCGTTGATCTGGGGATCCTTGAGCAACGCCGACTGGACCTGTCCCTGGATCTGGGTCGACCACTGGTTGACCGGCACGTTGATGACGGTGGCGCTCGAACCGTGCGGTCCTGCGGTACCCAGGGTGTGCTTGATCGTCTTCACCATGCCGGCTGCCGGACCGGTCTCGGAGGACTGGATCACCAGGGCGTGCACCGGCTCGCCCTTGAGCTGGGTCACGGCGTAGAGCGTGAAGTCCCGTGCGGACTCGTTGAAGGGGGCGAAGGCCTCGTAGGAGAGGCCCGGGGTGCCCGGACCGTCCTTGTCGGACAGGTGCAACGGGATGACCGGGATCTTGGCCTTCTTCGCGGCGTCGAGCTGCGGGCCGAGGGTCTGGGCCAGTGGGCCGTTGAGCATGATCGCGCCGGCACCGGCGTTGATCGCCTGCTGAATGCCCTGCTGATAAGACGTTTGGGTGCCGTCGGAGGGAAACGTCACGAATTTGACGCCGGCCTTGGCCGCGACTTCCTTCATCGCCCGCTCACCGACAGCGTAGAACTCGGCCTTGCTGTCGATCGGGATCGAATAGATCGTCTTTCCCTTGAGCTTGGTCACGTCGAGGGCAGGTCCCAGGTCATTGGTGCTCGGCACCGGCTTCGCGGCGTCGACCACTTTCTGAGCACCGGCCAGCTTGTTCTTCGAGGCAGTGGTGACCGTGTCGTCGTTGGCGGAGGAAGAACTGCATCCGGCGGTGAGCAGGGTCGCGGCTATGGCGACCCCAGCGAGTTTGCTGAGGTACATCGAGGGTCTCCGTATGTTCGGCTGACAGGCGCCGCCGGCGTTGCGGTCCGGGAAACCGGTTACCGGTTCGCGAGCTCGGGTCGTTCGATCAGGTCGTCGTAGATGCGGGCGATGGATCGTCGCTGGAACATCTCGACAAGGTGCTCGGGGTAACCGATGTACTCGTCGGTGTCGACGTGGATGTTGTCTGCGAAGCGGATCTCCGCACAGGCCTGGTCGCGGCCGTGGCCGGCACCGATCGCCTGGGCGACCTCGCCGACCACCTCCCGGCCGAGCAGGCGGTAGCGGTCGAGGACCGCGCGGTCGGCGACTTCGCCGTGACCGGGGACCAGAACCGAGAAGTCATAGGCGCTCACCGCGTCGATCGCGTCGAACCAGTCGGCGATCCGGGAGTCCTGGAAGGACGGCAGGCCCGCCTCGCACACGATGTCGCCGGTGAAGACGACGCCGTCCTCGGGCAGCCAGGCGATGAGGCTGTTGGCCGTGTGGCCGGGCTGGAAGGTGAGTTCGAGGTGAGCGCCCGCGACGTGCAGGTCAAGGCGCTGGTCGAAGACGACGTTCGGGACGCGCACGGCGTATCCGTCGAGCAGGGGTAGGGCGTCGGCGTCGATGCGTTCGAGCAGGTCGCGGAGGTACGCGTGGGTGGGGGCGTCGTCGAGCAGTCGCTGCCGCGTGCCCCGGTGCGAGACCACCTCGCCGTCCTGCCAGAAGTTGCCGATCGTGTGGTCGGGGTGATGGTCGGTGTTGACGACGAACCGGGTCGGACCGAACGTCGCGGCGGTGTCGTGCCAACGCCGGGCGTCGGTGGGCCGGTGCGGGGTGTCGACGAGGATCACGCCGTCATCGCCCGCGATGATCGAGTTGTTGCTGCCGAGATGGACGGTCTCGACGTGGACACGGTCGCTGACTTGCCGCAGGCTCACGTTTCCTCGCCATCCGTGACGGGTGCCGGCATGGACGCACCGCCGAGAAAGCCCAGGAGGTTCTCGAGGCGGAGCGGGGCGAAGACCTCCACGAACGTGGCCTCGCCCTCGATCGAGTGGCCGCCGTGCTCGACCCCGCGGGGTACGACCGCGACATCCCCCACGCCGAACTGCATGTCCTGTCCGGCGATGGTGAACGCGATCCGGCCCGAGGTCACCACGATCGCCTTCTCGGCGTCGGGGTGGACGTGCGTCGGGAGCACGGTGGGGTGCACCCACCGGATGTGATTGAGCCCCATCTCCCGACCGGCCACGGCGGTACGGAAGTTGTTGGGCAGTACTTCGCGCTCCGGCAACGAGGCCCAAGCGGCCATGAAGCCGTTCACGCGACGAACTCCGTCACGACCGTCGAGGACTGGCTGGTCACAGGCACCTCCGGGTGATGTCGGCATGACGCGGATCACGCTAGAGTGGGAAACTCTCGACTGTCAACAGTTTTCAGTTAATCGATGACAGTCGCGAATCGTCCGCATGAATCCCAAGTGTCCGCAGGCGCGTGAGCAGCACGAATCAGGGGCACTTCGCCGAACACACCGGCGGGCCCGGTCGTGGGTGCGGGTCTCCCCTGGTAGCCGCGGGCATGGTTGTCGGCCGCGCGTCGCGGTGTTGGTCGCGGTATTGGCTCAGGGCCGCCCGGCAGCCCGGCGAGTTTCCCCGCGCGACATCAGCGGGGTCCGCCGGGCGCGCACACCGCGCTGATCCCGGTCTCGTCCACGACCCGCGCCGTCAGCGCGACCGGACCCCTGGGCGAGTCGCTCGCCCAGGGGTCCGGTCGTCTTCAACGCCCTGTCCCGTTCAGGAAGGTTCAGGCTCCAGCCCGAGAGCGCTGACCGCGCTCCGGCGTGCCTCTCGGAGGTGCACCCGCATCAGCGACGCGGCCCGGTCGCCGTCGCGTACCGCGATCGCCGCCACGAGCTCCTGGTGTTCTTCCTGGGCCTGCCGGGCACGTGCCGGGCCCTTGGCCGACATGCTGCGAGCCAGGGAGATCTGCCGCTGGGTCTCGACGAGCGTCCGCTCGATGGTCGGGTGATCCGCGAGAGCGAGCAGCCGCGAGTGGAGATCATGGCCGGGCGGGTAGGCGGCGTCGGGGTCGGTCGACAAAGCCGCCGCCGCGTCCTCCACCATCCCGGTCAGCTCGTCGACCTGATCGTCGGTGGCACGCTCACAGACCAGGCGCACGACGTACATCTCCAGTGCGGAGCGCAGGTCGTAGAGCTCCTCGACTTCGCGGCGCTTGAAGGTACGCACGAAGGCACCGCGGTGGCTGACCACGGTGAGGAGCCCCTCTCCGGCGAGCCGTTGCACCGCTTCGCGCAGGGGACCGCGGCTGATTCCGAGCGCGCCGGCGAGCGCCACCTCGTTGAGCCGCTCACCGGCCGGGATGGAGCCGTCCAGGATCATCTCGCGCAGCACGGTCTCGGTCCGATGCGAGAATGTCCCGTCACGACTCAGCTGCGTCTGTGGCCCTAATTCGTTCACGACGCTCTACTCCCGGTCAGGTCTTCGGCGGACAGCGACGGCCCAGGGGCCGACGTCCCGTGTCGACCCCAGGTGTCTTCCACCTCGGAAGGTGCTATCCGGCGGTCCCCAGTACGGCATTCTCCGAGTCCGCATGTCAACTGTCAACATTTGCCCCCGTGACGGAGACGAAGGGCAGAGTACCGGCACATCACCCGCGCGATGCCCACACACCCTCCTGGCCGTGCCGTCCCACCGGGCCGGGGAAGAGCGGCCCTTCGACGCGACGGGGGTAGCCTCGTCCGTGGCCAGGGAAGGAGTCGGGGTGGAGCCGCGTTCGAACGGTGCGTTTGCTGAGCCTCCGGTGACCCGGTCGGGGCGCCCCCCTGCCACGTCGCGCGAGGTACTGGAGCGGCTGGGATTCGAGTTGTTCGCGCGGCAGGGCTTCGAGCGGACGACCGTCGACGACATAGTCGCGGTGGCGGGCATCGGCCGTCGGACGTTCTTCCGCTACTTCGCCTCCAAGAACGATCTCGTGTGGGGCGACTTCGGCAGCCATCTGACCAGGCTGGAACACCTGCTCCACGACGCGGACCCAGCGCTGCCGATGATGGACGCACTGCGTGGCGCGATCGTCGAGTTCAACCGCTTCGACCCGGCCGAGGTGCCGTGGCACCGAGAGCGCATGGAGCTGATCCTCACCGTGCCCATGCTCCAGGCGGACTCCACGCTGCGCTATTCGAAGTGGCGGCGGATCATCACGGAGTTCGCGGCGACGCGGATCGGTCTGTCGTCGTCCGACATGCTGCCGGGGCTGATCGGTCACGCCGCCCTCGGTGCGGCCCTCGCGGCGTACGAACACTGGCTGGCTGTTCCGGACTCCGATCTGGCAGAACTACTGGACCGCGCGGTGCGGCGACTCGCCGCGGGCCTGGACGGAGTGGACGTCGCACGACCCGGCGCCGTCTGAGTCGCGGACGGTACGCCGACGCACCTCAGGTCAGTTCGTGACGGATGGCGTGCGCGATGAGTTCGCCGATCAGCACGGCGGTCGCGGCGGGACCGCGGAGCGGGGCCGAGGGCAGGATCGAGGTGTCCGCGACGCGGAGAGCCTGCACACCGTGCACCCTTCCGTACTGGTCGACCGCTGCCTCCGGGCTTTCCGGCCCCATCGGGACGGTGCCGCAGGTGTGGTGGGCGGTGCCGAGGTTGGCGCTGATCCACTCGTCCAGGGCGCGGTCGTCGTCGAGTACGTCCTGGCCCGGCTGGAGCAGGCCTGCGGAGATCTCGCCGAAGGCGCGGGTGGCGATCAGCTCAGCGGTGGCGCGGACCACCTCGCGGAGCCGTCGGCGGTCGTCGGCCGACGCGAGGTAGCCGTAGTCGATGCGCGGGGGCGTCGAGGGATCGGACGACCGCAGGACCAGTCGGCCGGTCGTGCGCGGCGACTGGACGGAGACGAGGAAGGCCAGTGGCGCGCCGGGGACGGAGACCGTCCCGCCGACGAGTCCGGCCATGGGCACCAGGGACTGCAGGATCTCCAGGTCGCCCGGGTGATCGCGGTCCGATGACGTCAGATGCAGGCAGCCGCCGAGCCATGAGTCGGCGGGCGCGCCCAGTTCCTGTCGGGGGGCCCATTCCAGAGCGAGCTGGGGGTGGTCGGCGAAGCGGGTGCCGACGGCCGGGGCGTCCTGGACGACGGGCAGCCCGAGCCGTTCGAGGTCGGCTCGTGGCCCGATGCCGGACAACTGCAGCAGTTGCGGGGTGGCGAAGGACCCGGCGCACAGGACGATCTCGCCGGCCCGGAGGACGACCTCGCGTCCGCCGCGCTCGGCGACCACCCCGGTGGCCCGGTTGCCGCGGATGACCACGCCGCGCACGAGGCAGTCGCCCACGACGGTCAGGTTGGTCCGCACCAGGGCCGGCAGCAGGTAGCTGAGGCCGGTGTTGAGCCGCACGCCGTCGACGGCGTTGGAGGGCACCGGGCCGAAGCCGGGCCGCGCCTGGTCGTTCTTGTCGCGTTCGACGGGATGGCCGAGTTCCCCGGCCGCGGCGCGGAAGGCCGCCGCTGCGGGGTGGGTGAGGCAGGTCCGGCGTATGCGCACCGGGCCCTGGCCGCCGTGCAGGTGGGTGGCGCCGTGGTCGAGGTCGGTCTCCAGCGCGCGCAGCAGTGGAAGCACCCGCTCGTAGTCCCAGGCCGGGTTGCCGGCAGCCACCCAGCAGTCGAAGTCCGCGCGCCTGGCCCTGATGAAGTAGCCGCCGTTGACCGCGGTCGACCCGCCGAGGTACCGCCCGCGGACGACCGTGTAGGGGCGCTCCGGCGTCAGGTGCACCGGGTAGCGGTGGACGGCGGGGTGGCCGGGCCGCGCACCGGGGACCAGGCGGGCGTCGAGCAACTCGCCTGGAACGTCCGCGAGTCGCCGAGGGATCGGCCCGGCGTCGAGGAGGAGCACCGTACGGTCGGGGTCCTCGCTGAGGCGGGCTGCCAGCGCGGCGCCCGCGGCCCCGGCGCCGACCACGATCACGTCGGCGTGCCGGCGGCCGAGGCCGAGGTCGTCAGCCACGACGTGGAGCCTTCCCGCGTCTCGCCCCCGCCGCAGGCGTGATGCCGTCGGCGGAGAACCACCACAGCCTCGGGCGGAGCGGTGCGGTGGTGCGTTCCCGCAGACAGCCCTTCCACACGCCGACGCTGTAGGCGACGTCGTCCGCCAGCCGGATCGCCACCCAGGGGAGGATCGGGGTGGGGGGACGGGTACGTCGCCACTCCACCAGGGGAGGCAGTACGGCTGCCGCGGCAAGGGGCAGCCTGAGCCTCGGCACGGCAGCGGCGAGCGGGAGCGCCAGGGGCCACCAGGTCCGGGTGAGTGTCCTGCCCAACTGCTCGCCTGCCAGCAGCGTGCCCCTTCCGCCCAGCTGAGCGGCCGTTGTCCACGGCTCGTCGCACCAGGTCGAGAGCTTGCGGGCCAGGACGGCGGTCGTGCCGGCGGTCAGCAGGGCGCCGGCGAGGGGCCGTCGGGCCAGGGCGAGACCCCATGCGGCGGCGCTCCATCCGGCCATCGACGCGGCCGACAGCGTGCCGGGGTGCCGTGCGGCGAGCGGTGCGGCGGAGGTGCCGTACTGAACGCGCTGGGTGAGCCATGAGCGCGGGCGGGTCCGGTGCTGGTGCGCCACGGTGACCGACGGGTCGTAGCGGACGTGGTGGCCGGTGGCCGACAGTCGCCACACCAGGTCCACGTCCTCGCCGACCCGCATGCTCTCGTCGAAGCCCCGGCCCACCGCGGCCCGCCGCACGAGCAGCGCCGCGCTGGGCACGTAGCCGACGCCCGCGCCGGGACGCACGATCGACTCCCGGGCGCCCATGTCGAGAGCGGAGCGAGACGCTTCGTAGGTTGCGAGAGCGCCGCGTCCGGGGCTGTCCGCGACGATCCGCGGTGCCACCGCCGCGACGGCGGGGTCCGCGAAGTGCGCAAGCAGCGCCTCGATCCAGCCGGGGCGCGGTACGCAGTCGGAGTCGACGAAGGCGACCACCTCGGATGCGGCGTGAGCGAGGCCGGTGTTGCGCGCCGCCGCGGGGCCGCCGTTCACCGCGCGGCGGATCAGCCGGGCGCCGGCGGCCCGCACGACGTCCTCCACCGCGTCGGGACGCAGAGACCCGTCGTCCACGACGATCACCTCGGGCCCGTCACGGAGGCCGGACAGGCAGCGCGCGAGTTGATCCGCCCGGTCCCGGACCGGCACCACGACCGTCACCGAGGGGCGCGGTGCGTCCGCCGGCGGTATCGGGTGCATCATGGCGGCCTGGACCAGCCGGCGGGCCAGCAGTCCGGCGGCTCGCCGTTCCCCGACAGGCTCTCCGTCGAGCCAGGAACCGATGATCGGCACGGCCTGTTCTGTCAGCCGCATCAGCCGATACGGCGCACCGCCGAGCAGGACCCGCCCGTCCTGGAGGACGTTCAGACTGGGGTCCGGGCGCAGCCGAAAGTCGGCGGGCAGCGGCGGAGTATCGGTCACCGGGGCGTCCTCGAACATCGCAGGGAGCCGACAGCGAGTCGGCGCGGAAGGCGGGGATTGCCTTCAGCATGGCGTGCCGTGGGCGTTCCGACAAGCCGTGTTCTGGATCACCGCCTTGCGGTCACGCGAGGGCGCGGACTGCTCGGCGGCGGCGAAATTTCGCCAGGGCTCTTCCTTTTCGGCACTCGGTGTCATTATTGTCGCCTCACGCCGCGACGTGCGGTCATGTCCCGACCATGAGGGAAATTCCCATGAGTAATGAGTCGCAGACTTCCGTCCCCACCCCTGATGTTCCCGCTGCCGACGAGGACCGACTGGTCGAGCAGGAGCTGCTCGTCGAGGACGTGTCCATCGACGGCATGTGCGGCGTGTACTAGGCGGCGGTGTCCATGCCCACGCACACTCCCGTGGAAGCCGGTCGGCTCGCCGACGGCGTCCCGTTCGATCCGGACGCGGCCTGGACCCTGCATCCCCAGGTCGCCATCCGACCGGAGTCCTTCGGGGCGCTGCTCTATCACTTCGGCACCCGGCGACTGTCCTTCCTGAAGGACCACAGGCTGCTCGCCGCCGTGCGCGATCTCGCCGACCACCCCAGCGCCGCGGCGGCCTGCCGCGCGGCCGGCATCGAGCCCGCCGAGATGCGGCCCTACCGAACCGCGCTGGCATCGCTGGCGGCGACTCACATGATCATCGAGCGGACGGAGCCGGGCGAGTCCCGGTGACGCTCATCCCGTCCGAAGGAAAGGAGGCGATATGTCACGCGCATCCGCAGTACCCGTGAGACCAGCCACGGCGGCCCGCCTCGTGGACCACTTCCAGTACGGGTTGGACGCCCCGATCTGCCTGACCTGGGAGCTCACCTACGCCTGCAACCTGGCCTGCGTGCACTGCCTTTCCAGTTCCGGCCGACGCGACCCGCGCGAGCTGAGCACCGCCGAGTGCAAGGCGGTCATCGACGAACTGGAGCGCATGCAGGTCTTCTACGTGAACATCGGTGGCGGTGAGCCGACCGTCCGCCCGGACTTCTGGGAGCTGGTCGACTACGCCACCGCGCACCACGTGGGCGTGAAGTTCTCCACCAACGGGGTCCGCATCACCCCCGAGGTCGCACGGCGGCTGGCCGCCAGCGACTATGTCGACGTCCAGCTGTCCCTCGACGGAGCCACCGCCGAGGTCAACGACGCCGTGCGAGGCGAGGGCTCGTACGAGACCGTGCTGCGCGCCATGGAGAACCTCGCCGCGGCGGGTTTCACCGGCTTCAAGATCTCCGTCGTCGCCACCCGCCACAACATCGGCCAGCTGGACGCGTTCAAGGCGCTCGCCGACGCTTACGACGCGCAGTTGCGGCTCACTCGGCTACGGCCCTCCGGCCGCGGCGCCGACGTGTGGGACGAGCTGCACCCCACCGCGGAGCAACAGCGGCAACTGTACGACTGGCTGGTGGAGCACGGGGAGCAGGTGCTCACCGGGGACTCGTTCTTCCACCTCTCCGCGTACGGGGATCCGCTGCCGGGGCTCAACCTGTGCGGAGCCGGCCGAGTGGTGTGCCTGATCGACCCGGTGGGAGACGTCTACGCCTGTCCCTTCGCCATCCATGACACCTTCAAGGCCGGCAATCTCCGCGAGGAGGGCGGCTTCACCCGGGTGTGGCGTGAATCGCCGCTCTTCCAGGACCTGCGCAGCCCGCAGACAGGCGGCGCCTGCACTCAGTGCTCGGCCTACGACGCCTGCCAGGGAGGGTGCATGGCGGCCAAGTTCTTCACCGGCCTGCCGCTGGACGGCCCCGATCCGGAGTGCGTTCAGGGCCATGGCGCGGGAGCGTTGGGCAGCACCGACCGTTCGGCGGCTCCTCGGCCCAGCCAGGACCACTCGCACCGCGGGCCGGTCCGCGGGCAGCCGGTGTCGCTCGGCATGCCGGTCAGGCGGGCCGACCGGCCGGACCGCATGTGTGATGAAAGTCCGCTGGCCGGACTGGGATCGACTCCGACGAAGTAGCAGTCCCTCCGGCCAGGAGAGAAAGGCGTAACGTGCCCAACGGATGGTTTGAGACGGTGGCCGTGGCACAGCGGCGGGCCAAGCGGCGACTCCCGGGATCGGTCTACGGCGCCCTGCTCGCCGGTTCCGAGCGCGGGACGACCTACCAGGACAACATGGCCGCCTTCGCGGAGATCGGCTTCGCCCCGCATGTGGCCGACCTTCCCGCCGAACGCGATCAGGCGACCACGGTACTCGGCCAGTCGATCTCGCTCCCAGTGATCATCTCTCCGACCGGGGTGCAGGCGGTGCACCCGGACGGCGAAGTGGCGGTGGCTCGCGCGGCGGCGGCCCGAGGTACGGCGATAGGGCTGAGTTCCTTCGCCAGCAAGCCGATCGAGCAGGTCGTGTCGGCGAATCCCCAGACCTTCTTCCAGATGTACTGGATGGGCAGCAAGGAGCGGATGGTCACCCAGATGGAGCGGGCCCGCGCGGCCGGCGCCAAGGGGCTGATCGTCACCCTGGACTGGTCGTTCTCGCACGGCAGGGACTGGGGCAGTCCGTGGATCCCCGAGCGACTGGACCTGAAGGCCATGGCGCGGTTCGCCCCGGAGGGCATCACGCATCCGCGGTGGCTGCTCGCGTTCGCCAGGACCCGGCGGCTGCCGGATCTCACCACTCCGAACATCGGTGCCGTCGGTCAACAGCCGCCGACCTTTTTCGGCGCGTACGGCGAATGGATGCAGACCCCGCCGGCCACCTGGGACGACGTGCGGTGGATGCGTGAGGAGTGGGGCGGACCGTTCCTTCTCAAGGGCATCATCCGCGTCGACGACGCCAAACGAGCCGTCGACGCGGGAGTCGACGCGATCTCGGTCTCCAATCACGGCGGCAACAACCTGGACGGCACTCCGGCGACCATCCGCGCCCTGCCCGCCATCGCCGAGGCCGTCGGCGACCAGGTCGAAGTGCTCCTCGACGGAGGTGTCCGACGTGGCAGTGACGTGGTCAAGGCGCTGGCCCTCGGCGCGCGGGCGGTGCTGATCGGGCGGGCCTATCTGTGGGGCCTGGCCGCCAACGGCCAGGCCGGGGTGGAGAACGTGCTGGACGTCCTGCGCGGCGGCATCGACTCGGCGCTGCTGGCACTCGGGCGGTCCTCGACCCACGATCTGACACCTGAGGATGTCCTCCTTCCGCCCGAGTTCACCCGGGCCCTCGGCGCTTCGGACAGAACCGCGGCCCGGCTCACCCCATGACCGAACTCGCGTCACGCACCTGGACCGACGCCGCCGAACTCGCACGGCGAGGAGCTGTCCTCGCCGTGCCGGTCGGTGCCACCGAGCAGCATGGACCGCATCTGCCCCTGTCCACCGACACCGACATCGCGGTCGCCCTGGCCCGGAGCCTGGCTCGGGAGGTCGACGATGTCGTGGTGGCCCCGGCCGTCGCCTTCGGTTCCAGCGGAGAGCACCAGGGGTTCCCCGGCACGCTGTCGATCGGGCAGGAGGCGGTGGAACTGCTCCTGCTCGAACTGGTGCGCTCAGCGACGCAGACCTTTTCCGAGGTGGTCCTGGTCTCCGCGCACGGTGGCAACGCGCAGTCGGTCACGCGCGCCGTGCGCCGGCTGCGCGCCGAGCGCCGAAGTGTGCTGGCCTGGTCCCCGCACTGGGACGGTGACGCCCATGCCGGCAGGACGGAGACCTCCGTCATGCTCGCCCTGGCACCGCACCGGGTGCGGCTGAGCGCGGCACAGGCCGGGAACACCTCCCCGATCCAGGACATCCTCCCCCGGTTGCGGCAGGGAGGCTTGGCCGCGGTGACGGCCAACGGTGTCCTGGGCGACCCCGCGGGTGCGAACGCGAAAGAGGGCGAAGCCCTCATCCGGCGCGCGACCGCCGAGCTCGCGGAGCTGGTCATCTCGCGTACCCGGCTGGGTACGTGACGCCGAGCGCGGTAGGCGTCACGTACCGACCCAACGTTGTCCGCCGGTGCGGCGATGGTCAGCCGGCGTACCGCTCACTCATCGCGTCGAACTCGTCCTTGCGCACCAGACTCTGGCGTTCCTGCCAGCTGGCGATGCGATCGCCGAGACCGAGGCTGTCGCCCCGGTCGAGCAGTTCGGCGGCCGCCACCCGCATGCCGGCGATCGCCGCGCGCATCGCGGTGTTGGCGTAGAGCACGACGGCGAAGCCGTACTCGGCCAGCTCGTTCAGCGGTGTGATCGGGGTGAGCGCGCCCTCGACCATGTTGGCCATGTGCGCCCCGGGCACCCGCTTGGGAATCTGCTGAAGCTCCTCACGTGTGCGCGGGGCCTCGACGAACGCGACATCGGCTCCGGCGTCGAGATAACGCGCGGCGCGATCGCATGCCTCGTCCATACCGGAGACCGCGCGCGCGTCGGTGCGAGCGATGATCAGCAGAGCGTCGTCCTGCCGCGCGTCCGTGGCGGCATGGATCTTGCCGACCATCTCACTGGCGTCGATGACGTCCTTACCGCTGAAGTGTCCACAGCGCTTGGGCGCCACCTGGTCCTCCAACTGCACCGCGTTGGCACCGGCGCGCTCCAGGGTGCGGATCGTCCGTCGCACGTTGATCGCGTTGCCGAAGCCGGTGTCGGCGTCGACGACCAGCGGGATCTCCACCACGTCACGTACGGCCGCGACGTGATCGGCCAGCTCCGGGAGGGACAGCAGCCCGATGTCCGGTGCGCCGAGGAAGGTGTTGGCGATGCCCGCGCCGGACAGGTAGACGGCCTCGAAGCCGGTCTCCTCCAGGATCCGGGCGGTCAGCGCGTTCGGCGCGCCGGGCAGCAGTACCGGCCTGCCCGTGCCGATCCGGGTACGCAGCCGGGCGTTGAGGTTGTCACTCACCGAAGACCCTTCGTGTTCGTGTGGAGACGGCGGACGACGAGGCCGACAGACAGCCGCACATCGAAGTCGTGGTCACTCATGCCTTTCCCGCTTCTCCCCGCACCCTGCGGAGCGCCCCGAGATCGGGAGAGGCGGAGTCGACGAACTCTTCGATCAATGACCGCGCCGCGGCATCGGTCAGCCCGGCCAGTTCGGCGTTCCGCCGGAACTTGGCGATCACCTCGCCGCTCTCGAACGGACGGCGGACCGACCCGCGGACGTCGGAGACCTCGGCCTCGTGCAGGTCTCCCCCTGCCGTGCGCACCTGGATCCGGGCGGGAAAGACCTCCGGATAGCCGGAGTCGGCCCACCGCTCGGCCGTCACCCGTTCCGCGACGCGGGCGATGTCCGGCCTGGCCTCCCCGCGGTACAGCCCGGCGTCGACCGATCCGTCGACCAGCAGGGCGGCCAGGGTGTAGGGCAGGCTCCAGCGCGCGTCGTTCGCGCGCCGTGGACGCTGCTTGGCCGACCACGGCTCGGCGATCACCGCCCACTGCCCCTCGGGCACCGAGCAGTGGACCGCGGTGATGTCCCGAGCGTTAACGCCCTTGTCCAGCACGCCCTGAAGCGCCTCGACGAACGGGTGGATGAAATGGCAGCAGGGGTATCCCTTGAAGGCGGCCTCCGGCAGATACCAGCGGGAACCCATCGTCGCCACGAGTGGCGGCAGCCGCCGCGCCGCGTCCTGATCCGCGGCGAAGAGCGAGTAGAAGCCCGCCGGGCCCTCGAAGACATCGCTCGGACCGCTCACTCCGGCTTCGGCCAGCCGCAGCGCCGCCAACCCCGCCTGGGCGGCGATGCCCGGCTGCGCGGCCTTCACCGTGGCCCCCTCGCGCAGGAACGCGAAGGTGCCGCCGGACATGCTGCCCGCGATGCCCACCGCATGCCCGAGCACTTCGGCGGACACCCCGCGCAGCACACCGGCGGTGATCGCGGCGGCGAAGGGGCCCGCCGCCGACGTGCCCTGGAAACCGCGGTCCTGGATCCCGCCGGGCGCCGCCAGCCCGATGCGGACCAGGGTCTCCCAGCCCAGCGCGTAGGCGTGCAGCATCCGTGCCCCGTCGGCGCCGCACTCCTGCGCCGCCGCAAGCGCGGCCGGAGCCAACACGCTGCTGCCGTGCATGACCGACGCCACATGGGTGTCGTCGTACTCGAGCGAGTGCATGAGTGTGCCGTTCACCAGCGCGGCCACCGGCGCCGCCGCGGTCCTCCCGGTGCCGAACACCGTGCACGGGGCGTCCGCGTCGCCGGAGCCGGTCGCCAGCGATGTCACTCCGGTCACCGGCCCGGTCGCGGCTGCCGCCAGTGCGACACCGCAGGCGTCGAGGAAGTGCAGCCGGGCCGCCTCGCTCACCTCGGCGGGCAGTTGGTCGATGCTCAGGGCGGCGGAGGCGAGCATCCGGGCGGAGGTGGTCATGACGGCTCCTCCGTGAACCGGGACAGCACGTCATCCAGCGGACGGTCCGCGTCGAGGCCACCGGTGAGCAGAAATGCCGCGGTCTCGGCGAACCGGGGGAACCTGCCCCGGGTGAGTTCGCCCGCCTTGTCGATCAGTTCCCGCGTGGACAGCGGCCGGTCCGGGCCGCCGCGCGCGCTTCGGGCCTCCGCCGTGTGCCGGGTTCCGTCACGGAGTTCGACGGTGACGCGCGCGGGACGGTCGTGAGGAGGAGCGCCGATGTCCGGGTGCATGCGAACCAGGACCCGATCCCGGACCGCGGCCACGCCGGCGTTCCGCAGTAGCCGGCCGGAGAACACCTCCGGTTCAGCCGACCCGGCGACCAGCGCGGCGGCCACGGAGTGCGGTACGGAGAACTTCCCGGCCAGCACGTTCGCCGGGTCGGTACCGTCGAGTGCCAGGGCGAGCGGATGCGTCTCGACCAGCACCGACACGACCTGCTCGGCCTCCATCGAGGACAGCGGGCCGGCGCGCAGCTCCAGCACGGCCTCGACCGCGGAGTGCGCGTACTGACAGCACGCGTAGACCTTGTGGTAGCCGTCCTCGACGGCATAACGCTCGCCCAGCCCGTCGGTGAGCTCGTCGATCTCCACCTCGTGGCCCAGCCCGTCGGCGAAGACCGCCCCGAACCCGTCGTCCGCGCCCCCGATCCCTGCCGCCGCCAGGTCGGCGGCGGCGAAACCGGTCCAGGCGCCGATTCCGGCCCAGGCGTTGCGCACCAGGGCACCGGAGGTCGCGTGGGAGAAGGGCCCGGCCATGCCCAGCGTGGCGGCCGCGGTCAGCGAGGCGGCCATCGTCGGCGGGTCGTAACCGCGCGCGGCGGCAACGGCCGCCGCGGCACCGACCGGTGCCAGCGTCGCGTGCGGGTGCAGGACGGGCGGCCGTGGCGCCGGGTACGCACGCGCCAACCGGGTGGCGACCTCGTAACCGGTCACGATCGCGGTCAGTGTGCGGCCCAGAGTGGCCCCTTCGGCCTGGCACTCGGCCAGCGCGGCCGGCACCGTGTACAGCCCACCGTGGCAGGTGGCGCGGCGGTAGCCCTCGTCCAGTTCCAGCCAGCTCGTCGCGACGCCGTTGGCGAACGCCGCCCAGCCGCGCTCCGCCCGTACGGGGGCGTTCGCGAACAGGGTCGCCTCCGGTACGGGTCCGCGTCGCTCGGCCAGCGCACACACCGCGGCGACCTCGGGCTCCGCGCGGCCACCGACCGCCGCGGCCAGGTCATCGATGAGGATGTGCGCCGCGCGGACCAGCACACGCTCCGGTATCGCGCCGGAGCGGGCGAGCCCGCTCGCCCAGTCGGCGAGCCTCTCTGTCCGGGGCGCTGACCCCCGGCCGGACGTCGACTCAGGCATGGACACTCTCCATTTCCTCGGATACGGGCGTGGTTCGCGTCGAGCCGTCCGTCGTGGTGATCGCACGAACGGCGGCAAGCACTTCGGCTCGCCGGAACTCCGGGGTCTCCGTGGGTCGCGAGGTCGTAAGAGGATCCTTCCGGCAATGGAAGCCGGTCATCCGCCATCTGTCAACAGTTGGCAGAATGGCTCGCCGACGTCAGGATCGCCGCCCGCGCCGCGTCAACGAGGTTGTGGCGGGGCTGTCGTTGGGGCGAGACCGAGTCCTGTGGATCAGGCGCCGGAGACCTTCGGCCGGGTCGAGGTGGGGTCCGCGGGGGACGGGCGGATGGCCCTCGACCGCAAAGATCACCGACTACGACCGCGCGTACTAGGCTGCGGTAAAATCCGCACGGGCCACGGGGGGGACCATGGCAGACCTGGTCATCGGCGACGCCGAACTGGTGACGCTCCGGGACGCTCTCCAGGCGGCGCTGACCGAGATGGACAGCGCCCGCAAGGTGATCAACGGCATCGACCCGACGCCGGTGGGAGCCAAGCCGCTCATCGACGCCGACGACGAGTTCGCGCACGCGCGCACGTCCGACGTGACCGAACTGGGCAAGAGCTTCGGCGAACTCGCCGACGCCGCGGCCCAGGTGCGGCAGACGATGGGCGAGGTCGACACAGCGCTCGGCGGCCGGGCGATGACCGCGGGCTGAGGCGCCGCGGCGGGGGCGGCGGCCGCCGGTCGGCCGCACGACGTGGGCGGCGGCCACTCCGCCGTATGATCATGCAGGTACGGCTACGGGGGCTGCGATGGGGACCGCTTCGTTCGGCACGCTGGGGTTCGATCCCTGCCCGGGGGACCCGGACGGGGTCAACGCGCTGGCGCGCACGTGGCGTTCGCTGGCGATCGACCTGACGCGCACGGCGCTCAAGCTCGATCGCACGGACGAGTCGCAGAGTTCGTGGCAGGGAAAGGCGGCCGACGCCTTCCGGACCAAGCTGAACACGCACCGGGGAACGCTCAGCAAGATCCGCGACGCCTGTGAGGAGCAGGCGGACATCATGGACAGCTGGTCCGGTCAACTGCGGGACTTCCAGGAAGAGGCCCGCAAGCTGGAGACGTCCGCCGGTCTCCTCGACGACCAGCACCGCAAGGCCGCCACCACCGCCCAGCACCCGACCGGCGACGCACCCGCGGACACCGCCGCGAAGAGCCACGCCGACGATCTGTCGCAGCAGTTGACCGGCGTCCACAAGCAGGCCCAGGACCTTCACCAGCGCTACCTGGACGCCGCGAACGCGCTCGCCCGGGTCACCACGCGCCTCGACACCCTGCCGCCGGGCAAGGGCGTGTACGGGTACAAGCTGGACACCGACCAACTCCAGCGTCTCCAGCAGGAGAACGCGGCGGACGTGCGACCGGAGTACGACCAGAACGTCAAGGACGCGCTGGACTACTTCGACAAGCACATCGACGACTCCGGCGGCTTCCTGTGGGCCAACCCCGCGCAGGGTTCCGAGGAGGTGCTCAAGCGCCTGCAGTCGCTGAGCCCGGCGGAGCTGGACGCGTTCCTGCTCAGCCTTACCCCCGCACAGCTGGCGAAGCTCAACTCCCAGCTCGGCGAGGGCTCTTCATGGTGGGGCGCGGGCAGCGCGGACAACGGCCTGAAGATCCGCTGGACCAATCTCCTGCTGACCACCGCCTCCCCGCAGGCGCTGGCGAGGGCCCAGCAAGGGGTGCCCAACCTCCGGCCGGGGCTGGCGGACGGCGGCGAGGACGCGAAGAACGTCCAGTACGGCCAGATCGGGGGCATGCCGCTGTTCGGCCCCGACGGCCCGGACATCAAGAACGACCTCAACCAGGGCGGCCTGGGCGACTGCTGGTTCCTCTCCTCGGTCGCGGCGGTCGCCGAGCGCGACCCGTCGTTCTTCCCTGACCACATCCACCAGAACCCCAACGGCACCTACACGGTGACGTTCTACCAGGACGGCCACCCCGTCCCGGTGAGCGTCGACGGCTCGCTGCCGCTTTGCGGTGGCGGAACGGCGTACGCGCACACCCCCAACGGCAACAACTGGATCCCCATCTACGAGAAGGCGTACGCCCAGTTCAAGGGCGGCTACGGCAACATCGACGGCGGCTTCGGCGACACCGGTATGCACGACCTGACCGGCGCGCCCACCGAGCGTCACGACCCGGGAGGGCTGGCAGACCTCGCGCGGCGCATCGACAGCGGGGAGGCGGTCACCACCGGCAGCAAGCAGGGCGGCTTCCTGGGGACGGGCTGGGGAGCCGACGACACCACCGACGGCAACAAGATCGTGCAGGGCCACGAGTACTCGGTCGAGAGCGTCGACCTGAACGCCCACCCGCCCACCGTCACGCTGCTCAACCCCTGGGGAGCGAACGCCCAGGACGACGGCCACCCGATCCCGGAGGAGATAACGCTCACCGAGGACGAGTGGCACGACCACTACAACACCGTCAGCTACACGAAAACCCGGGTGTGAGGCCATGGACCAGTCCACACGGCACCGTCTCGGCCGCCGCGCGCAGCTGCGGATCGGGCGACTCGGCGGAGAGCGGCTCGACGTCGGCATCATGGCGACCAACCCCGACCCCGCCGACCCGGCCGCCCGCATCCGGATCTCCCACCACCGGCACGGCGTGAGCCGGCACGTCGTCCGCCCCGGCGACAGCGTGCGCTCCGGCACGTGGACGCTGACCTTCACCGAGATCGTCCACGGCGAGCGGGACGGCCACGTCGTCTTCGACGCGGTGCAGGACGCCGACACCGAAACAGAGGGCTCTCCCGCATGAAACGCCCCCGGACCCGCACACTCGTCCTCGGCGGCATCGCCGTCGTTCTCCTCGGCGGCGCCGGCGGATTCACCCTCTGGCTCAACGCCACCCCGCCCGACCTCGGGGCGCACCCGGCGGACGTCTACCGCCTGGTGACCGAGGGCGGGACACGCGGGATCCCGCCCCAGCCGTCTGCCACGGTCCCCTTGCCGGACGGCCGGAAGGCCTACCTCACGCTGGACGGCCGGGACGGCGCCGATCCCGACGGGGTGAACAGCATCGCCGTCTCCACCGACCGGGAGAGCAACGCCGGCACCTCGGCCTTCACGGTCCGCGCCGGAACACACATCCGCACCCACGGCTTGGACATCACCGTGCTGCACGTCTGGAACGAGCCGCTGTCGAAAAACGACGCGATCGACCTCAAGGCCGCTCCCACGCGGTGACCGAGGTGCCGCGAACGTCGCGGCCGCAGGCCCGACGGACCTGCCCCTCAGTACTGTGACGTCGCATGACGGCCACCGAGATCGAGATCACCGCAGACCTGGTCCGCGACCTGCTGCAGGAGCAACATCCGGACCTCGCAGGGCTGGCCATCCGCGAGGTGGCGGGCGGCTGGGGCAACCAAATGTGGCGCCTCGGGGACGAGTTGGCCGTGCGCATGCAGCGTATGGACCCCACCCCGGAGCTCCAGCTCAAGGAGCGGCGGTGGCTACCCGTGCTGGCGCCGCGCCTGCCGCTCCCGGTGCCGACCCCGGTGCGGTTCGGCGAACCGTCCGAGCGCTTCCCCAAGCACTGGACCGTGATGACGTGGGTTCCCGGCGAGCCGCTGGACCACGGCTCGATCAGCCGCAGCGCCCACGCGGCCGACACGCTGGCGGGCTTCCTCCGTGCGCTCCATGTGGAGGCCCCCGCCGAGGCGCCGATCTCCACGGACTTCGGTGCCCATCCCAGGAACTGCACGGACGGCTTCGAGAACTTCTTCCAGGCCGTGGCCCCCGACGACATCGCCGCCGAGGTCCGGGCCGTCTGGGACGACGCCGTTGCGGCCCACGCGTGGGAGGGCCCGCCGGTGTGGGTGCACGGCGACCTCCATCCCGCGAACGTCGTCGTCTCGGACGGAACGCTCTCGGGCATCGTCGACTTCGGTGCCATGTTCGCCGGCGATCCGGCGTGGGACCTCGCCGCCGCATGGGTGCTGCTGCCCGCGGGCACGGCCGCACGGTTCTTCGACAGGTACGCGCAGGCAGACGAGGCGGCGATCCGGCGCGCCCGCGGGCTGGCCGCCATGAAGAGCCTCTTCCTGATGCTCATGGGGCAGAACGGAGATCAAGGCCTCCCCGGCGGCAAGCCGCACTGGGGCCCCGCGGGCCGGGCGGCACTCGACCGTGTTCTGAAGGGGGTTTGATGCGGACGTGGGGCTTCGGCAGGGGTCGGGTCACCCGCAAGCGCAGCGCCTCACACGGTCCACTTCTGCGTGTCCCAGGAGCAATGGTCCGCAGCCACGTAGAAGTTCGAGGCGCGATAGCTGCTGATGGTGTCCTCGTCGCCGTCCAGCGAGTCGAGGTCCAGGAAGATCCTGCGGTTGAATTCTTGGATCCGTGCGCCGTCGCCTGGTGTCGCGTACGAGACCCGGTCCAATTCCCGGATCGTGAATTCCGGTGACCCGGAGAATCTCATGACGAGGAGGACGTGGGAGGCAGGCGAAACCGAATGGTCCAGCGCTCCGATGCTTACCGTCACCGAGCTGTTCGACCGGTTCCTGGCGTGGTGGATGCCCACTGCCGTGACTGTGCTGTCGTAGAAGTTCTGGAATCGGTGCATAAAGGCGGGAAACCCGTTGGCCTGGAGTATGTTCATGTGCGTCCGTGTCCTTTCCGGCGTACGCCGAATGCCGGGTGCGCCATGACCGTGGCGTGACCGCCCGGACCTAGTGTCCTGAGTCGTTAATTCGTGTGCAGTATGCGGCGAGGGTGTCGAGGATGTCGTCGGCGGTCTTCGTCCAGACGAACGGCCTGGGGTTCTTGTTCCACTCGTTGATCCAGCTGCGGATGTCCCGCTCGAGTTCGACGACGCTGCGGTGGGCCGAGCGGCGGAGCTTGCGGCAGGTCAGCTCGGCGAACCAGCGTTCGACGAGGTTGAGCCAGGATGCCGAGGTGGGAGTGAAGTGCAGGTGGAAGCGGGGGTGTCGCAACAGCCACTTCTTGACCGGCTCGGTCTTGTGGGTAGCGTAGTTGTCCAGGACCAGGTGGAGTGCGAGGTCCTTGGGGACGGCGGCGTCGATGACCTTCAGGAAGCGCAGGAACTCCTGGTGGCGGTGGCGGCGGTAGTGCTGGGCGATGACCGAGCCGGAGACGATGTCCAGGGCGGCGAACAGGCTGGTCGTGCCGTGCCGGACGTAGTCATGGGTCATCTTCGCCGGCGTGGTCGGCGCCATCGGCAGCACGGGCTGGGTCCGGTCCAGGGCCTGTATCTGCGACTTCTCGTCCACCGCCAGGACCAGGGCGTTCTCGGGCGGGGCAAGGTAGATACCCACCACGTCGCGGACCTTGGTCACGAACTGCGCATCGGTCGACAGCTTCCAGGTCTCCACGATGTGCGGCTTGAGGCCGAACGCCCGCCAGATCCGCGAGACAGCCGACTGCGACATCCCCGCCGTCTGGGCCATCGAACGCGTCGACCAGTGTGAATCACCCGTCGGCGGCGCCTGATCCAGCGTTCTGGCGACCAAGGCCTCGACCTGCTCGTCCGTTATCGTCCGCGGCGCCCCCGAACGCGGCCGGTCCACCAGACCCTCCAGCCGATCCGCGGCGAATCGGGCCCGCCACTTGCGCACGGTCTCCCGCGAGACACCCAGCTCCTGCGCGACCTGCGCGTTCGGCCGGCCCTCTGCACACGCCAGCACGATCCTCGACCGCAACACCAGCGCCTGAGACGCCGTCTGCTTGCGCAACCAGCCCCGCAGCACCCTGCGTTCGTGATCGGACAACTCCAGCAACAGCGGCTTCGGACCCGGCATCACCCCACCTTACAACCGCCCCTGAACTTCCGACTCAGGACACTAGGATGCTCCGCTCCGCGCCAGGGGCCCGTCGAGCCGCCACCAGCCCGGCGTGGACCGGGTCGACCCCCTGCAGCTCACGCCAGGACGTGCTCCGTCAGTTCAACGAGACGGTGGTGGGATGAAGATGCACCCTGAGGACGATATGCGGTGGTCCACGGAGACCGACCGGACTTTGCGTGAAGTGGGGTGGCACCCGGGCCGCACGGTGTGCACGAAAATATGGGAGAGCGCTCTGCTGGATCATGGTGGCCTGGGCATCGCACCGAACGGGACGATCTACAGCGGCAGGGAAAGCGTCCATCCACTGACGGACACCGGCGACGCGGCACTGGAGAAGCTGGTCGAGGGCGTCCGGTAGCGGTGAGCCAGCCGAGGGCACCGCGGCCGGCCCACGGGGCAACCGCACCCGGCGGGCTCCAGGGTCGCCGATCGGTGACATAAGGTGGAAAAGGCCGCATTTCCGGCGATGGAGACCGTATGGCACACACAGTCATCAAGGGTCCCGGTCCGTGACAGACGCGGACCCCGTCCCGCACCAGCCGCAGGACGGCCCCGGGAAGGCCGAGCGGACGCCGGGCGGGGAGGAGCGGCGGTCCAGGACCCAGGAGCTGGCGTTCCGGCAGATGTCCCGGCCGGTCGCCTACTACGACCGCGACAAACGCCTGCTGGGAGCCAACAACGAGTGGCTGCGGGTGATGGGCATCAGCGAGGGCGAGTGGGCGGGCCGGAGCATCTCCGACATCTTCTCCGCCCCGGTCTACCAAGGGCTCGCTCCCCTGTACGACGAGGTCCTGGCCACCGGCGTCCCACTGCACGGGGAGATCTTCGTCCGCACCCCCGGCGAACGGCGGGCCCACGCGTGGATGGTGTCGCTGTCCGCGCTGCGGGAACCGTCCGGCGAGGTCGTGGGGCTGTGCTCGGTGGGCATGGACATCACCATCGAGCACCGGGCCCGGCAGCGCCTGACCCTGGTGAACGAGGCCAGTGCCCGGATCGGCAGCACCCTGGACGTCGCCCGCACCGCCCAGGAACTGGCGGATCTGGCCGCCGAGCGCTTCGCGGACTCCGTCGTCGTCGAACTGCTCGACGCCGTCATGAAGGGTGAGGACACCCTCCCCTGCGCCGTTCCCCGGCCCGCCGCGCTGCGCCGCGCCGCGTGGGCGCCCACCGCCGGCGGAACCGTACCGGCGCATGTCCTGCCGGGCCCCGTGACGGGCCACCCCGACGGCTCGCCGGCGGCCCGCGCGCTCGCCACCGGCACCCCGGTCAGGTACCGCGACGACGACGCCCGGGTGCTGGCCGTTCCGCTGCGGGCCCGCGGCACCACGCTGGGGGTGGCGCTGTTCCGGCGGGAGAGCAACCCCGACGACTTCGACGAGGACGACGGACTCCTCGCCGAGGAGATCACCGCACGAGCCGCGGTCTGCGTCGACAACGCCCACCGCTACACCCGCGAGCACCGCACCGCGCTGCTCCTGCAACGCAACCTGCTGCCCCGGCACGACCCCGAGGAGGCGGCTGTCGAGGTGGCGTCGCGCTACCTGCCCGCCACCTCGCAGGCCGGCGTCGGCGGTGACTGGTTCGACGTCATCCCGCTGTCCGGAGCGCGGGTCGCCCTGGTCGTGGGCGATGTGGCCGGGCACGGTATCCAGGCCTCGGCCACCATGGGCAGGCTGCGCACCGCGGTGCGGACGCTCGCCGACATCGACCTGCCCCCCGACGAACTGCTGACCCACCTCGACGACGTGGTGGTCCGGCTCGACCAGGAGCGGCGGGAGGGCTCCGCGCCCGGATCCGCCCCGCGGGACGACGGGGAACTGCTCGCCACCTGCCTCTACGCGGTCTACGATCCCGTCGCCCGGCGCTGTTCCTTCGTCCGGGCCGGGCATCCCGCGCCCGCCCTGGTGCGCCCGGACGGTTCGGTGGACTACCCCGACATCCCCGCCGGGCCGCCGCTCGGTCTCGGCAGCCTGCCGTTCGAGGCGCAGGAGATCGAACTCGACGAAGGAACCCTCATCGCGTTCTTCACCGACGGGCTGGTCAACTCCCGCACCGAGGACATCGATTCGGGGATACGGCGGATGGGCGAGGCGCTCGCGGACCCCGGCCGGCCGCTGGAGAAGGTGTGCGATCGCGTGGTCGGCGCGATGCTCTCCCGCTCCCCTGACGACGACGCCGCGCTGCTGCTCGCCCGCACCCGGATGCTCGGCGCATCCCGGGTGGCGACCTGGGAGGTCCCCCTCGACCCGGCCTCGGTGGCCGGGGCCCGTCAGCAGGCCACCGACAAACTCGCCGCCTGGGGACTGCCGGAGCACGCCTTCGTCACCGAACTCGTCGTCAGCGAACTGGTCACCAACGCCATCCGGTACGCCGGCGGCCCCATCCGACTGCGGCTGATCCGCGGCAACTCGCTCATCTGCGAGGTGTCGGACTCCAGCAGCACCGCTCCGCACCTGCGCCGGGCCCGGGTCTTCGACGAAGGCGGCCGCGGACTGCTCCTGGTCGCCCAACTCGTGGAACGCTGGGGCACCCGGCAGACCGGCACCGGCAAGACCATCTGGGCCGAGCAGCCACTGTCCCCGGCCGAATGACCGGCCGGCACTGGCGCGGTGGCGTGGGATGGAACGCGATGCCGCGTTGGGCGTGGGAGGTTCGTGTGGACTCCGGCCCGGTCCGGGCGAAAATATGATGCGGGCCGTGAGGGCTCGTCCCTAGGGTTACGCCCATGCCGACGACCGCCTCGCCGCTGTCCGCGTATCCCCCGTTGAACGTGCAGGTGCACACGCCTCGGCTGTCACTGCTGGGGGCGACGGACGAGCTTCTGGAACGCCTGGTCCCGAGGGTGCGCGAGGGCGTGGCCACAGCGCCTCCGTGGCCGTTCGACGATCCGATGTCCCTCTACGAGGACAACCCGGAACGCGAGTGGCGCTGGCTGCGAGGGATCTGGTCCGGCCGCGGCAGGGTCAGTGCCGGCTTCTGGCGCCTCTACTTCGTCGTGGTCGTCGACGGGGAGCCGGTCGGCATGCAGGATCTGATCGGCATGAACTTCGCCACGTTCGGAACGGTCTCCACGTTCTCCTGGCTCAGTCCCGACGTGCGCGGCGGCGGCTTCGGCAAGGAGATGCGCCAGGCGGTGCTGCATCTGGCCTTCGACGGGCTGGGGGCCCGCGAGGCGGGCAGCGACGCGTTCGTCGACAACCACGCGTCCAACCGTGTCTCGGAGAGCCTGGGTTATGTGCCGAACGGCCTCTCCTGGGACACCCGGCGCGGTGAGCCCGGGCAGATCGCCTGCTGGAGACTGACCCGCGAGGAGTGGACCAAGCAGCGGCGCGACGACATCGATCTTGTCGCTGTCGCCGACTGTCTGCCGGTGCTGGGCATCGACCCGCCAGCGCCGAACTGATCACCGAGCCCGCAGCATGCCCTCCGGCCGGTACCGGTCGGGGGCGGGCGGATCGCGCGGGCGGCGCGGGCGGCGTCCGAAAATCGCCGCTGCCCGGTATGACTTATACAGGGCGGGTTTCCTGGACGGTCCAGGTGAGCAGGTCGGGTGCGCCAGGTCGTCCGCGCAGCCGAGGAGTTCGCCCATGGACCGCACCGCTCCCGCCGACTCCCCCGCACCGGCCCCGGGCGGTCCCGATCCGGACAGGCTGGCCCCCGGACCGGCGTCCGGCGATGTCTCCTTCCGGCGGGCACTCGGCGAGTGGCGGATCGGGCTGGTCGCCTGGCGGCTGCTGATCCTTCAGGCGGCGCACCCGTACGTCTCGGCCGGCATGGAGAAGCAGTCCACCTACCGGGGACACCCGTGGCGGCGGATCGAGCACACCGTGGGCAGCGGACGGCGGCTGTTCCACTCCGATCCGGACACTCTGCGCCGCGAGATCGCCCGGCTGGAACGCGCGCACCGGCGCATCGAGGGCACCGACGACCAAGGCCGCGGCTACTCGGCGCTGGACCCGGCCACCCGGGTGTGGGTCATGGTCACCCTCTACGAATGCGTGGCCGCCGTCGGGGAGTTGTCAGGCGCTCCCTACAGCACGGCTGAACTCGACGTGCTGTACCGGGAGTTCCGCGAGGTCGTGCTCGCGTTCGGGCTGCCGGACGCGTTGGTACCCGCGACGGCGGCCGACGTGCCGGCGTACATCGAGCGGACGGTGGCGGAGACGCTGGAGCACGGCCCGGCGGCCCGCTACCTCCTGCACGACATCCTCCGCGAGGCGCCGTGCCCGCGCCGGCTGCGCCCGATCCAGCCGCTGTGGCCGCTGCTGCGGCTGGTGACGGCCCGCGTTCTGACCGACCTCACCCTCGCCGACCTGCCCGCCTCCTACCGCGCCCGCTTCGGACTGCGCCGCACCCGCCGGGCCGCGCTGCTGTCCTGGATGCTGCACCACGGCGGCCGGGCGGTGGCGACACGGCTGCCGGACCGCCTGCGCTACCGCGCACACACCGCGCCGGGCGAACCGGCCGCCGCGGTGGAACCGGCGCCGACCGCGGTGATCCCGGAGCAGCGCCGGGCCGCGGAGCGGCGGTGGCGGCGCGACGCGCGGCGGCCGAGGCTGGACACGTTCTTCCGCCAGGTGCTCGACCAGACCAGCGACGGCTTCGTCGACGCCGAGGATCTGCGGGCGATGGCGCACAACGTCTGCTGGCAGCTCGAACTCGACGACGTGGGGGAGGCGTCGGTCTACGCCGCGTTCGCCGCCTGGTGGGAACAGATCCGCACCACCATGGACACCGACGGTGACGGGCGGGTCAGCCGGGCGGAGTTCGTCGCCGCCACGATGGTCGGCTGCGACCGCGACCCCGGCTACCTGGACCGCGGGCCGCGGTTGGCGGCGCGGGCGGTCTTCGACGTGGTCGACACCGACGGCGACGGCCACCTGGACGCCGCCGAGTACGCGGTGGTGTTCGGCTCCCGGGTCCACCCGGCGGAACTCGCCCACGGATTCCGCCAGTTGGACGGCGACGGGGACGGCCGGATCACCCGCGAGGAGTTCCTGGACGGCTTCACCGGCTTCTTCACCGCCCGATCCGGCTCCGCGGCCGGCCACCAACTCCTGGGCCGCGCCTGACCCGACGGCCGGTCAAGTCACGGCGGGCGCCCGCAGGTCGTCCCGGCGGGCCAGCTCCACGCGGGACCCGACGCCGAGTTTCCGGAAGATGTTCCGTAGATGGAAGTTGACGGTGTGAGGGGATCGGCCGATCCGCAACGCGACCTGCTGGTTGGTCAGCCCCTCGCTGACCAGGCTGGCGACCCGGTGTTCGGCGTCGCTGAGCGGGGATTCGTCGACGGCCCGCCCCTCCTCGGCCGGAACTTTGAACGCCAGGTCGCCGGAAGGGACCTGGGCGAAGGGTGCCCGGTGCCGTACGGCCGGGCTCAGCAGTGTGGTCAGGTCTTCCGCGGCGTTCGTCCGGGCCCGGTGGTGCCGGTGCTCGGTCGCGGCGCGCACCAGGCCGTCGGGGCTGCCGTGCAGCAGGCTGTTCGCGTGCAGTGCGGCGACGGCGAGCGCGGGAATGCCGGTGTTACGGTCGGCCAGTCGCTGGGCGGTGGCGGCCGCGGTTGCCGCCCATTCCCTGTCCCCGGCGGCCAGGGCGGTCCGGACGAACCACGCGGCGGCCTCCGGGTGCCGGGCGAACAGCGCCATCCGCCGGGAGCCGAAGGCGTAGTCGACAGCCATGAGGCGGGTCGCGGCCACCGGCCCCTGCCGGGCAGCGGTGACCTGGACGTCCGCCCAGTCGCAGCCGATCGAGGAGAGGGCCCCGCCCTCGCGCGCCCGGGCGTCCCGGCACCGGCGGACGAGGGTGGCGGCGCGGTGGACGTCCCCCGACCACAGGGCGAGTTGGCTGAGGAAGTCCAGCAGTGGGGGCACGAAGAGCCGGGCGCCGACCCCCACGGCGGAGGACAGGGCTCGCTGCGCCTCGTCCCGCGCCTCGGTCAACTGCCCCTGGTGGCCCAGCAGTCGGGCCCGGTGGTAGGCCAGGACGATCTCCACCCCGGCCGCGTTCGTCCCGCCCATCTCGGCGCGGGCGGCCTGCAGGGCGCTCTCGGACTCCTCGTAGGCGCCGGAGTCGGTGAGCCGCTCGGCCAGTACCAGGTGGAGGTAGGGACGCCACAGCGGTGAGGGCATCGCGTAGGCCGACCGGGCGGCGGTGCGGGCCATTGTCACGGCGTCGGTGAGGCGGCCGTCGGCGAGCAGGGCGTCGGACAGCACGGCCGCCGCCGCCAGCGCCTCCGGCTGGGTGCCGATCCGGCCGTCGTGCGCGAGAAGGACGTCCTCGGCTTGGCGGCGGCCCTGTTCGGCGTCGAGGAAGTAGCGGCCGAACACCCGGCTGGCCTCCGTCGCGGCCCGCGTGGAGGTCGGCATCTCACCCGAGGAGAGCAGGACTTCCTCCGCGGCGCCGAGCGCCTCGGGCACCGATCCGCTGATGATGCGCGACTCGACCAGCAGGCACCGCAGCCGGGCGGCGAGTTCGACGGGCAGGCCGAGGCACAGCGCCGCCTCGACGATCTCCACGGCCCGGTCGATCGAGCCGACGGCCGCCATGGCCCGCACCAGTTGCAGCGGTTCGGTCATCATGGCCTGGAGGAGGGTGGCGACCTCTTCGATGGAGTTCTCTGACGCCAACGTGCGGATGGAGTGTCTCAGCACCCGATCGCGCCGTCGAGTCTGCTGCTCGTCAGAGGAACGTAAGCCCGCGGGTAAGGACAACGGAATTGCACCGCCTTCTCGAGTCCACGGCTGCGGACTGGATCATGAAGTGGATGTCACGCGCACGCTTCCTGGTCACTGGAGTCTGTCAGAATCCGCCGGGGGCTCATTTGACGCTGAGTGCACCGTTCTTGACACCAGGTGTCCTGTCCGCGAAGCGGCGGATGGAGCCTTCCGACCATGTGCCGCATTCCGCCGCCTCGGGTGCACCGATGCTGTTCAGGTCAGAGGATTCCGCCTTTCCGCGAGCGCGCTGACAAGGGTGAACAGCACGGTGATGACGGCACCGCTGAACACGGCCGCCTCGGGCGAGGTGTGGGCGAGGACCGCGGCCGCCACGGTGGCGGTCAGGCTGTAGCCGACGCCCTGCACCGCGTACATGACCGAGTAGCCGGCGGCGAGCATGTCCGAGGGCACCCAGGCGCGCAGGGACAGGTTGCGGGTGACCATGACGCCGGCCTTGAACGCTCCCGCCAGCACCAGGGCGAAGGCGATGCCGGCGAGCCCCGGGAGCAGGGCGACCAGCGCGATGAAACCGGTCATCACCAGCAGCAGCACCAGGCTCTGCCTCCGCACCCCGCCCGGCCACTCCCGCGCCCCGTACACCAGGCCGCCGACCACGCTGGAAACGGAGAAGGCGGTCAGCAACGGGCCCGCCCAGCCCACGGGTTCGCCTCTGGACTGCAACAGCGCGGGAAGCACCAGTTCCGCCGTGGCCAGCAGCGCCATCGCCGCGGCGCTCGTCAGGTAGACCGGCCAGCCGGCCGCCAGCGCCCGCACCAGCGACGTCGACCCGCCGGCCCCGGCCCCGGCCTCGCGCCGGGGCTCCGGCGGGCTCGCCGCAGGCAGCATGCGCAGGCCGAGGGTGGCCAAGGCGGCCGATACCGCCGCGAGCACGAGCGGGGCGCCGGGGAGCACGCCCAGCGCCAGGAAGGCGACCAGGGCGGGCGCGGCCGCCCAGATGCCCTGCGTGAGCGTGGTCTCCACACTCATCGCGCGCGTCACGCCCTGTTCCGGCACGAGCTCCACCAACAGCGCACGCAGCCCACCGGAGTTGGCCGCCGGCGCCGCGCCGGCGACGAACGCCAGGATGACCGGCAGCGCCAGCGGCGCCGAGGAACAGAAGGCGAGGCCGGCGAACGCGGCGGCGCCGACCGCCATGCCGGCCGCGAGCTGACCGCGCCGACGCGCCGGCCGCAGCCGCGTGCCCAGCACCGGAGCCCCGACCACCTCACCAACGACGTAGGTCCCGCCGAGCAGGGCGCCCAGCGTGTAGCCGCCGGGAGCGCCACGCACCAGGAACACCAACCCCAGGGGCGCCATCGCCACGGGGAGTTTCGCCAGCAGGGAGACCAGCAGCCACCGCCGGATGTCCGGATTCGTCAGCAGTTCCTGGAACCCGGTCGGCGCGGGCCCGCCCGGCCGGTCGGCGCGAGCGGTGTCGTCAGCCACCCGTGCTCCCGAACAGGGCGTCCATCTCGTCCTCCATCTCCCGCGCCGCCGCGGTGTCCTGGGCCATCAGGCAGTACCCGCCATGGCCGCCGGTCCTGCCGTTGTCGTGCACGGTGACCACCACGCCGGTGCGGCGGGCCGGGTCGAAGGCGAGCGAGGCGGCCTGGAGTTTGTCCAACGTGGTGCGGAAGTCGGGGAAAGCGACCCGGCGCTTCTCGATGACGACGCGGTCGCCGGGGCAGCCGTCGCCGAGCAGTTCCTCGCCGATGCGGTGAATGTGCGCGGAGCCGACGACCCGTCCGTTGATCTCGTTGACCAGGATCTTCTCGTCGGGCGTGATGATGGCGTCCACGCTGATGCTGCCGCGGTAGCCCATGGCGCGCAGGGTTTCGCACAGACGGTGCGAGTCAGCGAGGAAGGGCTCGAAGTCCGCCAGGCGCTGGGAGGGGGCCGGCACGATCAGCCCGTTGATCACCGGCTTCATGCGCATCTCGCCGTGGCCCACAAGTCGTACGCCGTCCTCGCCGATCAGGAGTTCGGCGTAGATGGCGGGTGCCTCGGGCGTGTAGTGCTCGATCACCACTCGGGCTCGGCGGT
This sequence comes from uncultured Actinomycetota bacterium, assembly GCA_963737305.1. Taxonomy (GTDB): domain Bacteria; phylum Actinomycetota; class Actinomycetes; order Streptomycetales; family Streptomycetaceae; genus Streptantibioticus_C. The sequence goes on from CAVTRX010000001.1 coordinate 1,740,294, forward strand.
CCGCGCTGTAGCGGGACCAGCGGCGATCGAGATGGGCGGCGAGCGCGGCCCGGTCCGTGACGACCTCGGTGCCGGTCGCCCCGATCGGCCGGATGCCCTCCACCGGGCTGATGATCTCGTTCCCTATGCCGCCCACGTGGAAGTCCTGCTTGACGATGCAGGGCCGGCCGGCGACCAGCGCGTCGAAGACGAACTCCTCGGCCTCCGCCCGGTCGTCGGTGACGATGCCGTACGGGGTCGGGATGCCGTGCCCGGCGGCCAGCGCCCGGAAGGCGGCCTTGCTGTTGAGCAGGGTGGTGCCGCCCTGTGCGGCGAAGCCGAACCCCGGGGTGTGCGCGTCGAGTCCGAGGGCGCGGGCGAGACGGACGCTGACCCGGTCGAAGTGGAACGGCAGGATGGTCCGTACCCGGTGCCGGGCGACAGCCTCGCGGAGCCGGGCGATGAACTTCCCGTCCTCCAGCCGGTCGCGGGACAGGACGTCCACACCCAGGCGGCCTTCCGGAGGCACCACGACGGTCCAACCGTCGGGGTCGATCCCCTTCAGCTCGGCGACGTAGCGTAGGAACTCCCGGTCCGGATCGACCGGCAGCACCATGACGTCGCCCGGTTCCGCGAGCCAGACCATCCGCTGGGCCTGGCCCGCGACGTAGCGGCGGTAGTCCGGGGGCAACGTGGCCAGGTCGCCGATCATCTCGTCGGTCCGCTGGTTGCTGACAATCAGTTTCGTCATGGCCTCTCCCTGTGAGTACGCGTGGTCAGGCGGTGTGGGCGGTGACCGGCACGGCGAGCAGGCCGGTCACCAGTTCGCGCAGGACGTCGAACCCGTCGGTGCTGAGGACCGACTCCGGGTGGAACTGCACCGAGCGGAACGCCGGTCCCCGCAGCGCGTACACCTCGCCGGTGGCCGGGTCTCGGCTGACCTCGACTGTTCCCGCGGCTTTCGGCGAGTCGAACGCGTCGGTGTCGGACAACGCGGTGAAGCTGTTGTAGAACCCCACCGTGCGGCGGCGCCCGAACAGGTCCATCGGCTGCTGCCGGCCCTGGTTCGGCCGGTCCTTGCGCACCAGGGTGAGGCCGAGTTCACCGGCGAGTGCCTGGTGGCCGAGGCAGATCGACAGCATCGGCCGGCGACCGGCCAGCAGGCGGCTGGTGACCGCGCGCATCGTCGCGATCTTCGGGTCGTGTACGGCGCGCGGGTCGCCGGGCCCTGGGCCGACCACCACCAGGTCGTGGTCGGCCAGGCTCCGCACGGCCCCCGGTCGGGTGAAGGCGCGCCAGGAGCGGATCACCGGGGCCAGCCCGAGCGCGGTGAGTTGATGCGCGAGCATCGCGGTGAAGCTGTCCTCACCGTCGATCAGCAGCACGTCGCCGACCGGCGCGCCGGCTCCGGGCGGGCCGTCGGGCGCTTCCTCGCCCGGGCTCAGCCAGAAGGGCGCCAGCGTCGCGTTGCGGCGCAGCAGCGCGGCCCGCACGCCGGGGTCCGTGCCCAGCCCGGGGTGCGGCGCTCCGGCCCCGGCGGCGGGGGTCGTGGGTGCCTCGCTCTCCTGCCCACCCCGTATGGCGGCCAGCAGTCCGGCGGCCTTCGCGTGGGTCTCGGCGACTTCCCCGTCCGGGTCTGAGTGCCGGACCAGGGTCGCGCCCACGCCTATGCGCAGTCCGCCCCCGGCATCGATGTGCGCGGTGCGGATGAGGATGGCCGAGTCGAGTGCCCGACGGCCCTCGCCGTCGCGGCCCAGCAACGCGAGGACGCCGCTGTAGTAGCCGCGGCCGCCCGGTTCACGGCGGCTGATGACCTGACAGGCGCTCTCCAGCGGGCTGCCGGTGACGGTCGGCGCGAGCAGGGTCTCCCGGAGGATGTCCCGCACCGGCCGGTCGCTGCGGCCCTTGATGAGGTACTCCGTGTGGGCCAGCCGGGCCATCTCCTTGAGGTAAGGGCCGACGACCCGGCCTCCTCCGGTGCAGATGCCGCCCATCATCTTGAGTTCCTCGTCGACGACCATGAGCAGTTCGTCGGTCTCCTTACGGTCCTGGAGGAAGTCGAGGATCCCGGTGACGGTCGCTCCTGCCGGCGGGTAGCGGTAGGTGCCGCTGATGGGGTTCATCACCACCTCTCCCCGCTCGACGCTCACGTGCCGTTCGGGGGAGGCTCCGACGAACGTGCGGCCTCCGGTGCGGACCAGGAAGGTCCAGTACGCTCCGCGTTCCCTGGCCAGCAGGCGGCGGAAGACGGACAGCGCGGCCCGCGGGCCGAAGTCGGCGATCTCGGCCACGAACGGCCGCTCGATGACGAAGTTGGCGCCCCGTCCGCTGCCGATGTCCTCGGACAGGACCGAGCGCACCAGGTCGGCATAGGCGGCGTCGTCGACGGCGAACCCGGCGCCGCGGAGGGTGAGGGCGTCGTCCGGTAGCCACTCCAGCGCGTCGGCGACGTCCACCGTCTCCTGGCGGGTGACCCGCAGCACCAGCAGCGGAGCGCCGTCGTCGGCGCAGGGCAGTCCGCGTTCGGCGACCTGACGGAACGGTATGACGGCCAGCAGTTCGTGCCGCGCCCCGCTCCCGCTCGGCGCCGGGTCGCCGTGCGGGCCGTCATCGAAGGGCAGGTCGGCCAGGGAGGACGCCTCGCTCTCCTCCCCCATGAGCACCTCGACGCGGCCGGCGGCCGCGCTCTCCGGCCGGTGCACCAGCGCGTAGGCACCGGGCTCGGCCCCCGGGGTGAGCAGTTCACCGAACAGGCCGCCCGGTAATCCGGCGCCGGGCGGCCGGGTGTTCGTGCTCATGGCATCTCCTTGTGGGGTCCGTCGGTTGTCGTCACCTGACGGAGCGTCCGTGTCCGGCCACGGCGCGTCCTTCGGATGATCGCCACGCTGCCGCACGCCGACTCGCTTCCACAACTACTCGAACCCGGAGGTCACGGCGGCGCGGGCGGCCCTCCCGGCCCGCGGCCCGCGGGGCACCTACTCGGACGAGTAGTACCGCGCGGGGGGCGGCCGACCCTACGGTCGAGGCGCCACTCGGAGTGCTGTGCCGGCCGACGCCGTCACCCCGGCGGCCCGCGGCGATCAGGACCCGGGCCGGCCGCCGCTCCCCCGCCATGTCCGTAGACCAACGGTTCACCCATGCCAAGGAGGCACGCGAGTGTCGGCCATCCATCAACGCCATGCCGAGCAGCTCACGCGGGCCGAGATATTCCGCGTGCACCAGGGCGGCAAGCTCCACATCCAGGTGCCGGCGTCGCCACTCGACGCCCGGGCCCTGTCGGCCATCTCCACTCCGGGGGTGGCCGAGGTGAGCCGGGCCATCGCGGCGGACGCCGACACCGCCGCCCGGTACACCTGGGCGCACCGGCTGGTCGCGGTGGTCAGCGACGGAACCGCCGTGCTGGGGCTCGGCGATGTCGGTCCCTTGGCGGCGTTGCCCGTGATGGAGGGCAAGGCGGCCTTGTTCAAGGCCCTGGGCGGACTGGACTCCATCCCCCTGGTGCTGCGCTCCCACGACGTCGACGAGATCGTGCGGACGCTGTCGCTGCTGCGCCCCTCGTTCGGCGCGGTCAACCTGGAGGACGTGGCCGCGCCACGCTGTTTCGAGTTGGAGGCGGCGCTCACCGAAGCGCTGGACTGCCCGGTGATGCACAACGACCAGCACGGCACCGCCATCGTGGTGCTGGCCGCCCTGCGCAGCGCGGCCGATCTGCTGGACCGGCCGCTGGGGAGCATGCGGGTGGTGGTCCACGGGGCGGGCGCGGCGGGCACCGCCTGTGCCCGGATGCTGGTGGCCGCGGGGGCCGGCGAGGTGACGGTGCTGGACTCGCGCGGGATCATCCACCAGGAGCGCCGGGATCTGACGCCGGCCAAGGCGGATCTGGCCCGGATCACCAATCCGGCGGGACGACGCGGTTGGCTGGCCGACGTCCTTCCGGGCACGGACGTGTTCGTGGGGGTGTCGTCGGCGACCGTGTCCGAGGAGCTGATCGCCACCATGGCACCCGGCGCGGTGGTGTTCGCGCTGTCCAATCCCACTCCGGAGATCCGGCCCGAGATCGCGGCCCGGCACGCCGCCGTGGTCGCCACCGGCCGCAGTGATCTGCCGAACCAGATCAGCAATCTCCTGGCGTGTCCCGGGGTCTTCCGCGGCGCGCTGGACGCCGGTGCCCGCCGGATCACCCAGCGCATGATGTTCGCCGCCGCCGACGCCATCGTGGCGGTCGCCGCTGAGGACCTCGCGGCCGACCGCGTGGTGCCGAGCGTCCTGGACCCCCGGGTGGCGCCGGAGGTGGCGGCCGCCGTCGCCGCCGCCGCGTGCGAAGCGGCGGCTGCGGAGTGACGCGCGGCCTGGCCGATCCGCCGAGCCGCCCGCCCACCGACGTTCGAGGACCAGAAGTGAACAACACGACCACCGTTCCGGCCACCGCCGACTCCTTCGTGCTGCATCCGTCCGACGAGGAGTTGTCGGAGTATCCGGACTTGCCCGCTCGGCAGCAGCCGGACTGGGGGGAGCGCTGGCTGGTGGACAAGGTGCGGGCCGACATCGCCGCCCTGCCGGGCCTGGTGGCCTGGCGGGAGGTCAGGCAGCTGAAGACGCTGCTGTCCGAGGCGGCCGCGGGGCGGCTGCTGGTGATCCAGGCCGGCGACTGCGCGGAGGACCCCACCGTGGCCGGCCCGCAGCAGGTCTCGCGTGTGGTCGGCCTGCTGGACGCGCTGGCCGGCGTCATGCGGATGAACACCGGGCTCCCGGTCATCCGGGTCGGCCGGATCGCCGGGCAGTTCGCCAAGCCCCGGTCCCAGCCCACCGAACGGGTAGGCGACGCCGAGTTGCCCGTCTTCCGCGGCATGATCGTCAACGCTCCGGAACCGGATCCCGCCGCGCGCCGGCCCGATCCGCTGCGCCTGCTGCTGTGCCACCGCGCTGCTCGCGAGACGCTGGCGGCCCTACGTCGGCAGGCCGGCAGTTGGACGCCGTTGCCCGAGCCCGCGGTGTGGACCAGCCACGAGGCGCTGCTGCTCGACTACGAACTGCCGCAGCTGCGCCGGTCGGTCGACGGCCGCACCCTCCTGACGTCCACGCACTGGCCGTGGATCGGCGAGCGGACCCGCGACCCGGAGGGCGCGCACGTGCGGCTGCTCACGGACGTCGTCAACCCGGTGGCCTGCAAGGTGGGTCCTGAGTGTCAGCCGCAGGACCTGCTGAGGCTGTGCGAACGGCTCGACCCGCGCCGCGAGCCCGGCCGACTCACCCTGATCGCCCGCCTGGGCGCGGGGCGGGCCGTCGGCCGGCTCGCACCGCTGGTGAGCGCGGTACAGGCGGCGGGGCACCCGGTCATCTGGCTGTGCGACCCGATGCACGGAAACACCGTCACCGCTCCCGGTGGGGTCAAGACCCGGACCGTGTCGGCGATCGTGCAGGAGGTGGCCGAGTTCCTCACCGCGGTCCGGCAGGCGGGCGGCGTCGCCGGCGGGCTCCACCTGGAGGCGACGCCCGACCCGGTGGCGGAGTGCGTCACCGACCCGCAGTCGATCGCCGACGCCGGGCGGGCCGGCGCGTACACCACGCTGTGCGACCCCCGCCTCAACGCCCGCCAGGCCCTGGAAGTCGCCGCCCACTGGCGCTTCTGACCGCCGCCGCGGTCTCCACCGCCGGCGAGCGCCCCGTAGGACCCCCCTCTTCTCTGTGAGGCTGCGACATGAGCATCAGTCCGATTCCGCGGTACCCCATGCCCACCGAGCGTGACCTGCCCGAGGGCAGGGTGTCCTGGACGCCTGACCCGGCGCGGGTCGTGCTGCTCATCCACGACATGCAGGAGTACTTCCTGCGCCCCTTCGCCGCCGACGCCTCCCCCGCGACCGACCTGCTGCACAACTGCGTTCTGCTGCGGACCCGTTGCGCGCAGCTCGGGATCCCGATCGCCTACAGCGCCCAGCCGGGGGACATGAGCGACCGCGACCGCGGTCTGCTCAAGGACATCTGGGGCCCGGGCATGCGCGCCGAGCCGCACGACCGCCGGGTGGTCGACTCGCTGGCGCCCCGGACCGGGGACCTCGTCTTCACCAAGTGGCGCTACAGCGCCCTGCACCGCACCGACCTGCGGCGGACGATGCTGGAGACCGGTCGCGACCAGCTCATCGTCTGCGGCGTGTACGCACATGTCGGCTGTCTGATCACCGCGGTCGACGCGTTCTCGCACGACATCCAGCCGTTCCTGATCGCCGACGCGGTGGCCGACTTCACGCTCGACCACCACCGGATGGCGCTGTCGTACGCCGCTGACAACTGCGCGACCGTTCTGACCACCCGGGAACTCCTCCTCGGTCTGTCGAAGGCGGCGAACGCGGCCGATTCCCTGCGCCCGCAGTCGGCGGGCCGGTAACCAGGCCGCCACGACGCCGAGGAGGATTCGTGCCGAAGTTGCTGCTCGCCAATCTGGGAAGCCTGGTGACCGGCCCCCGCGCGTCGGCGGGCGGCCGCCCGGCCCTGTCCGCCGAGGAGCACTGCTATCTGCGGGCCCACGCTCACCGGGCCCTGTGGTGCGCGGAGTCCGGAGACGTCGTGGTGCTTCCCGCCGCGCCGGACCCGGACTTCGTGCGCCACGTGGCCCGCACCACCGGCGTCGACCACGCGTCGCTGTCCGTCCTGGTCCCGCCGTTCGGCGAGGCGGGGGTGCATGTGCCGCTGGGACCGCGGAGCCGGTCGACACCGTTCGAGGACGAGTTGCTGCGGGTGGCGGTCCGCCACGGTGTCGACAGGATCTCGCCGTACTACTTCGACACCGCGGTCGCCTCGCTGGCCGGTCGGCTCGGCCTGGCCGACGGGACGGACGGCTGCGCGTTCATGGCGCAGGGCGGCGGGGAACTCCTCAACGACAAGGCGACCTTCCGGTTGCTCGCGGCCGGCACCGGCGCGGCCGTGCCCCCGGGCCTGGTCACGTCGCACCGCGAGCAGGCGGAGCGGTACCTGTGGAGCCTGCTGGGCGCCGGCCACCCGGCCGTGCTCAAACGGGCCCGGCACGTCGGAGGCCGCGGGAACGTGTTGCTGACCCCGGCCGGCGGCGTCGAGCCGGTGGGGATGAACGACACCGTGATCGTGGACTCCCCGCGGGCGCTGGCCCGCCACCTCGCCGTCGACTGGGCGGACTACACCGGCCCGGCCGGGGACGCCGTCGTCGTCGAGCGCTACTTCCCCGGCTCGGCCTCGCTCTACGTGGGGCTGCACATCTCGGCCGACCGCGTCACCTCCTACGGGCACGGCGAGATGAGGATGGCCCCGCGCATCAACGGCCTGATCGTTCCCGCGCCCGCCGCGGCGTCCGCGGCCTTCGCGGACTTCCTGGCCCAGGCCCGCCGTCTCGGGGAGGCGACCCGGGCGATGGGCTACCGGGGGCGCCTCAGCGTCGACGCCATCCTGACACCGGCGGGCGAGATCCTCCTCACCGAGTTCAACGCCCGGGCCGGCGGCGGCACGCACGCCCACGTCATCGCCGCCCTCGCGGGAGCGAGTCGGTCCCCGCACGACCGCGTGCTGCTGGACTGCCGCTTCTGGCCGGGCTTCGCGCTGGACGTCTCGCTGGACCTGCTCGCCGCACGCGATCTGGCATACGACCCACACCGCAGGCGCGGCGTCCTGATCACCGTGCACGACAAGGTGTCGTCGCCACCGCACGGGGAGTTGTGCGCCGTCGCCGACACGCTGGAGGGTGCCGCCGCGCTGGAGGCGGCTGCCATCGCCCTCCTGTCGCCCGACCCTCGACCGGCCTTGGAGAACACCGCATGACCGACACTTCCGCGCACTACCTCCCGGACAGCGGCGCCTCGAACGAACGCGCACGGCTGCACGCCATCGAGGCCGCCTACGACCCGGGGACCCGTCACCACCTCGCGCGCCGGGGCCCGCTCGCAGGATCCCGCGTCCTGGTGGCCGGCGCCGGCGGCGGCAGCCTGCTGCCCTGGCTCTCCGACGCCGTGGGCGACACCGGCCAGGTGCTCGCCACCGACATCGACACCCGGCACCTGACCGCGTCGGCGCACGGGCGGGCGAACGTCGACGTGCTGGTGCACGACTTCCTGACCGAGGAGTTCCCCCACGAGGCGTTCGACCTCGTGCACGCGCGGCTGATCCTCATTCACTTCCCGCAACGCGAGGAGATCCTCGCCCGGCTGGTGCGCGCGCTGCGGCCGGGCGGCTGGCTCCTGGTGGAGGACTACGACTGGGGCTCCTACGGACCGGCCGGCACCCACGCGCGGGACGACGCCGCGCGGGCGCTGATCGACAAGCTCGCCGGCCTCTACCGACAGCACGGGTTCGATCCGTTCGTCGGTCGCAAGCTGCCGGGGATGCTGCGCCGAGCCGGGTTGGCGGAGGTGGACGCCGAGGGCCGGGTACTCACCCTGCGCGGGAGCACCTCGACGCTGGCGACGATCTACCTGGGATCGCACGCGCAGTTCCTGGCCCGCGACGACATCGGCGCGCTGATCAGCGAGCAGGAGACCGCGGACCTGGAACGGCGGATGAGCGATCCGGAGTTCGACATGGCGGGCCAGACGATGATGGCCGTATGGGGGCGTCGACCCGGACCCGACCGCACGTGAGGCTCGGCGTGAGCACCTTCGTGACCGACCAGGGGATCGATCCGGTCACCCTAGGACTCGCCGTGGAGGAACGGGGGTTCGAGTCGTTGTTCCTCCCCGAGCACACCCACATCCCGGTGCGCCGGGAGTCGCCGTACGTGCCCATGCGCGCGAAGGCCGGCTACGTCCGGGCCGGGCGCAAGGTGCCGGCATCCCTCGACGCGGGCGACCTGCCGGCGATGTACGCCAGGACTCCCGACCCCCTGGTCTCGCTGGCCGCGGTGGCTGCGGTCACCCGGGAACTGCTGATCGGAACGGGCATCCTCCTGGTGGCCCAGCGTGATCCCATCATCCTGGCCAAGCAGGCCGCCACTCTGGACCGGTTGTCCGGCGGTCGGCTGGTGCTCGGGGTCGGTGCCGGGTGGAACCTGGAGGAGATGCGCCACCACGGGGTGGACCCGCGGCACCGGACCGCCGTGATGCGCGAGCACCTGCTGGCGGTCAAGCAGATCTGGACCCGGGAGGAGGCCGAGTTCCACGGTGAGCACGTCGACTTCGACCCCATCCTGTCCTGGCCCAAACCCCTTCAACGCCCCCATCCCCCGGTCCTGGTCGGCGGCGAGGGCGAGGCGTCGTACCGGCGTGCGCTGGAGTACGGCGATGGATGGGCGCCGATGCACGGCGGCGACACGGCGGGCCTGGTCCGGCAGATCGAGAGCTACCGCGGCATCGCCACCGCCGAGGGCCGCCCCGCCCCGCCTGTCACCGTCTTCTGGACGACTCCCGACCCGCACACGCTGGAGGCGCTGGCGCGGGCCGGCGTCTTCCGGGTGCTGCTCCGACTGCCCTGGGCGCTCCCCGACGCCGCGGTCCGGCACCTCGACGCGCTCGCCGCGCTGAGGGACGCCTTCACCGGCTGAGCCGACGACTCCCTGCGGTTTCGCCCCCACCGGGCGGGCGGTCAGGAGGTGTTCAGGTAGGCGAGGACGGCGAGGACGCGGCGGTTGTTGTCGTCGTCATCGGTGATGCCGAGTTTGCCGAACAGCGATGTCGTGTACTTGCTGATGGCGCTGTTGCTGAGGAAGAGCCGCTTGCCGATGGCCTGGTTGGACAACCCTTCGGCCATGAGACCGAGCACGGAGTGTTCGCGTTCGGTGAGCCGTTCGAGCCGCCGGTTCGACGATCCGCTGGACAGCAGTTTGGCGATGACGACCGGGTCCATGGCGGTTCCGCCACCGGCGACGCGTTCCATGGCGTCGATGAACTGATCGGCGTCGAACACGCTCTCCTTGAGGAAGTAGCCGATGCCACCTGCGCCGTCGGCCAGGAGTTCGCGGGCGTACAGCTGCTCGACGTACTGGGAGAGGATGAGGACCGGCAGTCCTGGCAGTTCGCGCCGGGCGGCCAGAGCGGCGCGCAGACCCTCGTCCGTCTGGGTCGGCGGCATGCGGACGTCGATGACGGCGACGTCCGGCCGCCATGTCCGCAGCGCGTCCAGCGTCTCGGGTCCGGTGGCCGCCGTCGCCACCACCTGGTGCCCGCACGCCTCGATCAGGCGGACCATTCCGTCCCGCAGAAGGTAGAGGTCCTCGGCTACTACGACTCGCATGGCACCATCATCCTCACCCGGGTCGGGCCGCCGGACGGGCTGGTGACCTCCAAGGTGCCGTCGAAGACCGCGAGGCGGCGGCGCAGCCCCGCGAGTCCGCCGTCGTCCCGCACGACGGCTCCGCCACGGCCGTCGTCCTCGACATCGATGACGATGCCGGTGTGGTCCCGGGTGAGGGAGATCCGGGCCCGGGTCGCATGGGCGTGCTTGACCGCGTTGGTCAGCAGTTCGGCGACGGCGAAGTACAGGGCGGACTCGATCGGCGGGTCAGGACGGAGCCGAACGTCGGCGTCGACAACCGCTTCGAGCGGGCTGTCCAGAGCGAGAGCGCGCACGGCGTCGACGAGCCCACGGTCGTTCAGCACGGGCGGATTGATGCCGCGGACCAGTTCACGGAGTTCGGTCAAAGACGCGGTGGCACCGGCCCGTGCCTCCCGCATCAGTGCCCTGGCCTGGTCGGGATCGGTTTCCATCAGCTTCTCCGCGGTCGCCAGGGAGAGCCCGAGCCCGACCAGACGGGCCTGCGCCCCGTCGTGCAGGTCCCGCTCGATCCGGCGGATCTCGGCGGCCTGGGCGACCGTCGTGTCCGCGCGCTGGGCGGTCAGTTCGTCCACCCGGTCCGCCAGCGCCATGGCGGGTGACGGCCGCAGGAGGCGGACGGCCACCGGCTCGACACACCGCCAGGCGTACGGGGAACCGGCGACAGCCACGATGACGCCGAGCACCCCGACGACGCGCGCGACGGACCCCGGCCGACTGAGCCCGAGGACCGCCACGGCCACCCCGGCCGGTGGCAGAGCCGCGGCGATACCCACGGTGAACGGCGCGATCACCGCGAACCGCAGGTCGCGCCGGTTGGCGGGGTCGCGCCAGCGGATCCGCCGCTTCTGGTCCAACAGGGCGTCGTGGCGGGTGCGTTCGTAGCCGAAGCCGTTCCACCAGTACCCGGTGGACATCCGTGTCACCGGCCCGGCCTCCCGGTATCCGGCGGGGATGACGGTGGTCGTCCACCGCGCGACGAGGAAGCGGACCATCCGGGAGACCGGGCGGGTCAGGGCGAGCGTGCCCCCGCACGCCAGCGCGACCGGCGCGGCCAACGACCACGGGATTCCCGCTTCCCACCAGATCCCCAACGCCACGGCGGCGGCCCACACGGCCGGGACCAGCATGCTGACGACCAGCACGACGCACGCCCGCAGGAAACCCACGCCGGCGCGCGCCGGCCACGAACCCAGCTGTCTCATCTCTTCCTCCCCCACTGTCCGTTCGATGCCTCCACTGTGCACCGCGCGAAGCCCGCCACCACCCCGGTCGGCGAAGGAGTGTGGCTGTCCCCACCCACCCGTGGGTCCCGGCGCATACCGCGCCGGCCCGGCGCTTCGTAGCGTCGTGAGCATGGAAACCAACGAGCACACCATGACCGAGCCGGCACCCCTCGACAGCCCCCGCGTACAAGAAGCCTTCGGCCGGGCGAAGAACAGCGTCAAGCTCTACGGCGCGCTCAGCGTCGCCGCCCTGACGGCGGTCATCGCGGTGGCCGCCGGCGGTCACCCGGTGAACACGTTCATGTGGGTCCGGGCTCTCCTGCTGCCTGTGGTCGCCGTTCTGCTCCACCGGATGACCGTCTCCGCCTCCCGCGGATCCCGGGGGGCCTTCGACCGCGTGAGCACCCTCGTCGTCATCATGCCGATCGCGATCATCGGCGTCGACCTGATCCCGGGGGTCTGCCCGCTCTGGTACGCCGTGACGCAGGCCGTCTGCATGCTGCCCGTCATCCGGGCCGCGTTCATCACCCGTGGCTCCGCCCCGCGTACCGCCTTCCCGCGCTGACGATGACGGCCCGGCGGTGGCGTGGGGGGTCCTGTCATTACCCCGAACGGCCCGGCCTGGCACCCGTCCCGCGGCAGCGCGAAGGTGGAAGCATCCGCCCTGCGCACCCCCTCCGGGGTAGCGGGGAAGAGAACGGGCCGGATGTCCCGATCACAGAGACGGAGTAACGCTGTGCAGCACGTCATGCTCGGTGACCTGGAGGTTTCCCGGATCGGCCTGGGGGCGATGGGCATGTCCCACGGCTACACCGGTGCCAGGACGGACGATGCCGAGTCGGTCCGCGCCATCCACCGGGCCCTGGAGCTGGGGGTGACGTTCCTCGACACCGCCGAGGTCTACGGCCCCTTCATCAACGAGGAGCTGGTCGGCCGGGCGCTGAAGGGCCGCCGTGACGAGGTGGTGCTGGCCACCAAGTTCGGCCTGGTCTCGCACTCCGGACGGCCGTCAGGACAGCCCGACAGCACTCCGGCGAGCGTCCGCGTCGCCGTCGAGGGCTCGCTGAAGCGGCTGGGCACCGACCACATCGATCTGTACTACCAGCACCGCGTCGACCGGCAGGTCCCGATCGAGGAGACCGTCGGCACGCTCGCGGAACTGGTCGCCGAAGGCAAGATCCGCCACATCGGCCTGTCGGAGGCCGGCCCGGACACCATCCGCCGGGCCCACGCCGTCCATCCCGTCACCGCGGTCCAGTCGGAGTACTCCTTGTGGACCCGGGACCCCGAAGCGCGCGTGCTGCCGGTGCTGCGGGAGCTGAACATCGGCTTCGTGCCCTTCTCACCGCTGGGCCGCGGTTTCCTCACCGGCACGATCCGCTCCACCGACGACTTCGACGCCGACGACATGCGCAAGAACAACCCGCGGTTCGCCGACGCCAACTTCGAGCGGAATCTGCGCAGCGCCGACGAGGTCCGGGCGATCGCCGCCGACGCGGGCGTCACCCCGGCGCAGGTCGCCCTGGCCTGGCTGCTCACTCGTGGCGACCACATCGCCCCGATCCCCGGCACCAGGCGCGTCACCCGTGTCGAGGAGAACATCGCCGCCGACACGGTCGAACTGACCCCCGGCCAGATCGAGCGCCTGGACAACCTCACCCCCGCGCTCGGCGACACGCACAACGAGGCCGGCATGCGCGCCATGGAACGCTGACCGACTCCAGGGACCTCCCCCACCGCACGAAGCCCGCACATCGAAAGGAACCACCGTGGAGTACAACCGCCTGGGCACCTCGGGGTTGAAGATCAGCCGCATCGCCCTGGGCTGCATGAGCTTCGGCGACCCGGCGAAGCGGATGCCCTGGGTACTGGACGACGAGGAGGCCGGCCCGCTCTTCCAGCAGGCCGTCGACCTCGGCATCACCTTCTGGGACACCGCGAACATCTACGGCCTGGGCACCTCGGAGGAGATCGTCGGGCGCGCTCTGAAGACGTACGTGCGGCGCGACGAGATCGTGCTCGCCACCAAGTTGTTCATGCCCATGCACGAGGGGCCGGGAGGCTCGGGCCTGTCCCGCAAGGCCGTGATGGAGCAGGTCGACGCCTCGCTGAAGCGCCTGGACACCGACTACATCGACCTGTACCAGATCCACCGCTTCGACCCGCGGACGCCTGTCGAGGAGACGATGGAGGCGCTGCACGACGTGGTCAAGGCGGGCAAGGTCCGCTACCTCGGCGCCTCGTCGATGTGGGCGTGGCAGTTCGCCACGATGCAGCACACCGCGCAGGTGGGCGGCTGGACCCGGTTCGTCTCCATGCAGGACCAGTACAGCCTGATCCACCGCGAGGAGGAACGGGAGATGTTCGGTCTGCTCGCCGCGCAGGGAGTCGGCAGCATCCCCTGGAGCCCGCTGGCGGCGGGGCTGGTCGCCCGTCCCTGGGGCGAGAGGTCGACGAACCGCGGGCAGGCCAACCCCGTCACCGACCCCAAGGGCCGGCCGCTCTTCCTCGACAGCGACCGAGCCATCGTCGACGCCGTCCAGCACATCGCGGAAGCCCGCGGCGTACCGATGGCCCAGATCGCCATGGCCTGGGTCCTCAAGAACCCCGTCGTCTCGGCGCCGATCGTGGGCGCCACCAAGCCCCGCCACTTGGCCGACGCCGCCGCCGCGCTGGACATCACGCTCACCGACGAGGAGATCCAGTCGCTGGAGGAGCCGTACGTCCCCCGCATGCCCACGTACTTCTGACCCGCCTCCCCCACGCGGGGACCTCCGCCGTACGACCATGCGCCTTCCGGCGGGACCCGCCACTCCGTTGGCGGGCTCGGCCGTCGTAGCGGACGCCCGTCCGGCTGCGGTCGGCTCGCGCGGGTCGGCGGGCCGCGGTGTCGTTGTGCGCAAGGGACACGTGCCGACGCGCAACGGCTCGGCCGCACCGCCCCCCAGCGGTGAAGCAGAAGGGACAGGCAGGCCGTGCCCAGACTCGACTCCAGGACGGGCCGCCGGCGTCTTGCGGCGGTCCTGGCCGCGGCGGTGATCTGCTCGACGATGTCGGCCGCACCGCAGGCCGCTCGGGCCGACGGCGCGCCCTCGCCGGCGGTCGCCGTCCCCCGGCTGGACTGGAGTCCCTGTATCCCCGGCAGTCCGTACGACTGTGCCACCGCCGAGGTGCCCCTGGACTACCGCCACCCCGAAGGACGCACCCTGGACCTGGCGGTCATCCGGCGGACGGCGACCCGTCCCGAACGGCGGGTCGGCACCCTGTTCTTCAACCCCGGCGGCCCGGGCGGGGCCGGGACCGTGGAGATGCCGCGGCCGGGGAGTCGCAGGGCGGTTTCGGCGCGCTGGGCTTCACCACCCGGATCCCCGGACTGTTCGGCGCGGTCGCCACGTTCGGCTCTCCCGTCCACCCGATCCAGCATCCCGAGATGTGGCTGTCCGGCGCGAGATTCCTCGGTGTCGACGGCCATGCGATCTTCGGCGACCCGTGGGCGCAGTGGCAGGTCTGGCTGGACTGGGACCCGTACTACCGGGCCGAGGGCCTGCGCCGCACGCCCCTCTACCTCGCCTCCGGCGACGGCACCCCCGTCCCCTCGACGGTCCCGATCCCGACCCGTACATCCCCGGCACCGACAAATGGGTGGCCCTGGCCGACCCCGGGGTCACCTCCATCACCGAAGCCGTCTGCGCCGACGAAGCCCGCATGCTCAGCGACCGCCTCACCTCCATGGGAGCACCGGTCACCACCCACATCTACCCCGGCGGCCACACCGGCACCTACGGTACCGCGAGCTACGGCACGCCCTGCCGACGCTGATGTCAGCCCTGCGCCCGGCCCCGGTGAGGTGAGCCGAACCCCACAGGTCGGCTACGCCGGGCTTCCGGTCAGCCCCGCGATCGTCGAGACGGTCGACCTGACCGACCCGGTGGACACCATGCCGCGGGCCTCGTCGAACGCCACGTCCGCGGAACCGACGCCGCCTTCGGCGCAGCAGTCGAGGAACTTCGCCCGGACATGTTCTTCGGGCAGCCACTGGTCCGGCCAGCCGTTGGCGTGAGCCACCCGGCGGGTGTAGGCGGCGCCGGATGCCGCGACGATCTCGATCACGACGCCGTCGTCGTCCTCGGGCGGCCGGTCGGCGATCATCTCGACCAGCCCGCCCAGCCGCCGGATCGCCGGATCGTCGACGACCTCCTGGGTGAACGTGGCGATGCCGACCCGCCCTGACAGGGCCGCCGCCACGCAGAAGTGCATGCTGAACTTGGCCTCCAGCGGGGTGACCGGTGCGGCATAGCGGAGCATGCGGGTCGTCGCGGTCGTGACGTGCACCGTGATGCGGGCGGGCACATCGCCGCGGGCCGCCATCTCCTGCGACAGCGACGCGCACGCGTCGATCGCGGCATGCGTGCGCGCACACGACGGGTACGCCTTGAGAGCCAGCCCCAGATCCCCGACGATCGCCCACTCCTCGCCCAAGCCCTTCACCCCGGCGGTCAAGTCGATCGGGGAGCCGGCGAGTTCGGCGAGCACTCCCCACTCCTCGTCGTCGAACACCCGCTCGCTCGCGGTCACCCCCTCCCGGGCCAGCAATGCGGCGAGCACACCGTTGCGCGCGGCGAACCCGGAGTGCATCGGCTTGGTCATGGTGCCGATGTTCAAGCGCGCTCCGGCCGCCATCGACGCGGCGAGACCGAGCGCTTGGCGCATGGCTCCCGCGTCGAGTCCGAGCGCTCGGGACGCCGTCACCGCCGAGCCGTAGGTGCCGATGACACCGGTCGGGTGCCAGCCGCGAGGCGCGCGGTCGCGCATGTCCAGAACGCGCCCCAACCGCGCCTCGACCTCGGCGCCGACCGCGTAGGCCACGAGTGCCTCGGCGCCGTCGCAGTCCCGCACCGTCGCCGCGCTGATCAGGGTGGGCAGCAGGTGCGAGGTCACATGGCTGCGCGCGTCCAGCACCGTGTCGTCGTAGTCGAGCGCGTGCGCGGCGGTTCCGTTGTGGAGGGCGGCGTCCATGACGGAGAGCCCTTCGGTCCGTCCCGCCGCGTAGGTGTCACCGGCCGGACCGACGGCCCGCAGGGCCGCGTACGTGCGCTCGGCCACGTCGCTGCGCGCCCCCGCGAGCATCACGCCCCAGGTGTCGGTGAGTGCGTCGCCGGCGCGCTCGACGACGGCCGCCGGCAGGTCCGATGCCTCGAAGCCGGCGGCGAACTCGCAGATCGCCTCGCTGAAACCCGCCATCGTCAGGCCCCTTACTTGGTGTCCGCGGAGGTCAGGTAGCTGTTGTCGATGTAGTACGAGGCGTCGTGCTGCGGCGTGTAGTTCGTGAAGTTCTTCATCATGCTCATCACCGCGTTGACGGTGTCCAGCGACGGCTTGCCGTGGTTCGCGATGATCTGCTGCGTTCCGCCGAGATACAGGTCGTAGGTCTTGGCGCCGAAGCCCGGCTGGACCGCCATGTCGCCGCTCTGCGCCTCTTGGATGACCTTGTCCTTGTCGGCCTTGTCGTTCAGCCAGTCGGAGCCCTGGACGATCCCGGTGACGAGGCGTTGCACGGCTTGCCGCTTCGACCCGGTGAGGCCCTGCGCCACGGACAGGTTCTCGCCGTAATTGGTCGACGGGCTGTTCGCCGCGCTCCCCAGTTCGGGATAGCCCTTCGCCACCGTGTACAGGCTGCCCGGTGCCGCCAGCATCGTGGCCGCCGCCTGTCCCGAGTTCAGCGCCGCGAGCCGGGCGCTCGAACCGCCGACCGAGATCATCTTGACGTCGGTTGGCTTGAGGCCGCGGGTCGCCAGGAGCGCCAGCAGCGCCAGCGACGAGCCCTCGGTCGGGCTCGCCACCGCCACCTGCTTGCCCTTGAGATCGGCGATGCTGTGGATGTCCTTGGCGCCGACGAGCATCTCGGGGCTGTGCTGGGTCAGGCCGGCCACCAGCTTGACCTTGGTGCCGCTGTCGGCGACCCGGATCAGTGAGTCCGGCGCGGCGGCACACGCGTCGAGCGACCCGCCCGCCAGCGCCCGCAGGCAGTCGGAGTCGCGCTGCACCTTCACCACGGTGACGTTGAGGTGCAGCTTCTTGAAGAAGCCCTCGTCGATGGCGGCCTCCATCGGCCACACGCCGGGCACCGGCACGATGGAACCGACCCTGATGTTCAGGGGCGTCGAAGCCGACACGGCCTTGGCTGACGCCTGCGTCGAGCCGCAGGACGTGAGGCTGAGCGCGACGGCAGCGGCCGCGGTTCCTACGGCGACCAGCCGGGCCGTACGGGAGCGAGTAGTGCGCTGCATCGCGCGTCTCCTTTGCACACTGGCGTTGACGACGTGGAAGTGAGGGTCGGACGAGGGCGGTGTCACTGCTCCGCGATGGCGAGCTTCTGCCGGAGATCACGGGCGATCTCGATGAAGTCCTCGGTGAGCTTCATGCCCACCTCGCGCGGACGCGGGAAGGGCACCTGGACCTCGCCGACGATGCCCGCACCGCGTCGTCCGAAGATGAGCACCCGGTCGGCGAGCAGGATCGCCTCGTCGAGATCGTGCGTCACGAAGACGACGGTCTTGCCGGTGGACGCCCACACTTCGAGCAGCGACATCTGATGGCGCTCGCGCGACTGGGCGTCCAGAGCCGCGAACGGCTCGTCCATCAGCAGCAGTTGGGGATCGGCGACCAGGGCCCGCGCCAGGTTGATGCGCTGCCGCATGCCGCCGCTGAGCTGGTGAGGGTAACTGCTCGCGAACTCCTCCAGGCCGACGAGCCGCAGCGCCTCCATGGAACGCCGCCTGGCCTCCTTCTTGGGGAGGGTGTTCTCGACGCTGAACATGACGTTCTTGACCGCGGTCCGCCACGGGAGCAGGCGGTCGTCCTGGAACACCATGGCCGCGTTGGCGGTGGGACCGGTCACGGGGACACCGCCGACGGCGACGCTGCCGGACGTCGGTTCGATCAGCCCCGCCACGATGCGCAGGATCGTCGACTTCCCGCAGCCGCTCGGCCCGATCACGGAGATGAACTCACCGGGCCGGGTGGTGAGGGAGAGGTCGGAGAAGATCTGCAACCGGTCCCCGCGGGGGAGGTCGTACGCGTAGGCGAGGTGGCTGATCGCCAGGTCGGCCGCGTTGGCCGGCGCCTCGGACACGGTGTTTCGGGTCATGCTCTGCCTCCTCGGCTTCGAACTTCGGCTACTTCTTCGCGCTGTGCTGCCACGGCGCGGCTCGACGCCCGGCGATTTCGAGGAGTTTGCTCAGGATGATGCCCTCGATCGCGAAGATGATCACCGCGACGTAGACGCTCGCCGTGTCGAAGCTCGACGAGGCGGTGAAGATCTGCAGGCCCAGACCGTGCACCGCGCCGAACAGTTCTCCCGCCACGACCGCGGTGAGCCCGCGGCCGATGCCGACGTTGTAGCCCGCGACGATGTACGGGATGCTGCTGGGCAGGGCGATCTTGGTCAGGCGCTTGCCGCTGCCGAAGCCGAAGCACTTGCCCAGGTCGTAGAAGGCCTCGGGGGTCTCCCGTACGCCGGCGCAGACGTTGAGGGCCACGGGGAAGAACACGTTCAGGGCGACGATGGCGATCTTCGACGACATGCCGATGCCGAAGGCGACGATGAAGATCGGCCCCAGGCCGATCACCGGCATCGCCTGGACCGCGCTGAGGAACGGTTTCACCACCGAACCGATCTTCGCGTAGTAGCCGGCGAGGAGGCCGACGGCGGTTCCCACGACCGCGGCTATCGCGAAGCCGGCGATGAACTCGATGAAGCTGGTGGCGATGCCCTGCTGCAGGGTCCCGGCCGACCACTCCTGGCCCGCCTTGTGGAGGATGTTCTCCAGCGGGGCCAGTACGAGCGGCTGGTCGAGGGTGTGGGAGAGCAGTTCCCACAGGGCCAGCGCGGCCACCAGCGCCAGCCAGAAGTGCCAGTTGACGGCCGCGATGCGGCGGGCGGCCACGCCGCCGTTGGATCGCCGTCCCTCCGGGAGCGGCCCACCTGCGGGCGGCTCGGTCGAGACGGCGACCGCGCCCGGTGCCTGCGCCTCGACCACACCAGGCTTCGGAAGATCGGTCATCGGATGTCAGCTCCACGTGTCGCGGTGGCGGGCCGCGGGGGCGGGACACCTCAGGTGTGCGCCGCGGGCGGCTGTGCGTGCCACTGTTGATTGCGATTCGGTCGATCGGGATCGTCGTGCTCCGTCGCGGACCCTGACCGCGCGCACCGGCCGGGTAGGGCCGCCCGTCGTCCGCCGCCGTGTGCCGTCGTGTGGCCTGTGGCCGGCGTGCCTGCGCCGATAAGGCTGCATGGCACGGCGTACGCATCGGCACGCAGGTGCATACAGTAAGCGGGAAGTGCGACTCGGACAACCCTCGGCGGAAAAGTCGCCGGGCGCCGGACGATCGGACTCAGGGGTGGCCGATGGTGATGAGGCGCTCTTCTGTCATCTCGCGGACGGCGTAGCGCGGACCCTCGGTGCCGCGACCGCTGGCCTTGGCGCCACTGTAAGGCATGAGGTCGACGCGGCTGCTCGATGTCTCGTTGATGTGCACCGAGCCCATCCGCAACCGCTGGGCGGCGGTGAGCGCCCGGCCGATGTCGCGGGTGAAGATGCCGGCTGCCAGCCCGTAGGGCGTGTCGTTGGCCTCGTCGATCGCCGCGTCGAGGTTCTCGAACGGCCGGAGCACGACGACGGGGCCGAAGACCTCCTTGCACATCACCGTCATGTCGGCCGTCACGTCCGCCAGCACGGTCGGTGCCACGACGTTGCCCTCCCGGCCGCCGCCGCTGACCAGGCGGGCGCCACCGGCGACCGCCTCGTCGACCCAGGAGCTGACCCGCTCGGCGTCCTTGGTGCTGATGACCGGCCCGACGAAGGTCCCGGCGCGCGTGGGGTCGCCCACCGCGCGGTCGGCAAGTGTCTCGGCGAGCAGCGCGCCCACCTCGTCGATCGCGTCACGCTCGACGTAGAGGCGCTGCACGGAGGTGCAGACCTGGCCGGCCTTGCGGAACGCGGCGTTGGTCACCAGCTCGACGCAGTGCCGCAGATCGGCGTCGGCGCAGATGATCGTGCTCGACAGGCTGCCCATCTCCAGTTGGGTGCGGCGCATCTTGACGGTGTTGTGCAGGTGCTCGCCGACGCCGGTGCTGCCGGTGAAGGCGTAGAAGTCGATGCGCTCGTCCTCGGCGAGCCACTGCCCGACGGTGTGCCCGTCGCCGTAGAGCACCGAGACGAGGCCGGGCGGCAGCCCGGCGTCGAGCAGCACGCTCAGCAGCGCCGCGGCGGTGCGCGGGGTCTGCGAGGCCGGCTTGAGAACCACGCCGTTCCCCGCGGCGAGTGCCGGACCGACCTTGTGCGCGACGGTGTTGAGCGGTGAGTTGAACGGTGTGATCGCGCAGACCACGCCGAGCGGGTGGCGGGTGGTGAAGCCGAGCCGGTCGCGCACGCCGGGCGCGCCGTCGAGCGGCACCATCTCACCGACCAGCCGCTTGCCCTCCTCCCCCGATATCAGCAGCGTCTCGGTGGCCCGGTCCACCTCGCGGGCCGCGTCCGAGACGGTGAATCCACTGTCGGCGACGATCGTCGAGACCAACTCTGCGCGGCGCTCGCGCAGCAGGCCGGAGGCCTTCGCCAGGATCTCGTAGCGCTCGTGGGGTGTCAGCCTGCTGGCGCGCTGCGCGGCGACGACCGCGCCGACCGCTTGTTCCACCTGCTTGCGCGACGGCACGCCCACCGTCGTGGCCGGCTCACCGGTGAACTTGTCCGGCACGATCTGCTCGTCCTCGGCGTCCCGCCAGTCACCGTCGATGAACGGCCTGACGGCCACCACGCCTGCCTGCGACATGTCCCGTTCCCTTCCCTGCTAGAACTGCGACTGGTACTGCGCGGGGTCGATGCGCGCCTCGACGACGAGCGGGCGGCTCAGCTGCCCGATGCCGGACAGGCACTTCTCCAGCGCCGCCGCCGACTCGACGCGCTCGCCGTCGCACCCCATCGCCTCGGCGAGCCGTACGACGTCGATGTCCTCGATGCGGGTCGCCGTGCTGGGGTAGCCCAGCGCCGCCTGCTTGAGCTCGATGCGGTTGAGGCTGCCATCGACGAAGACGAGGAACACGATGCCCAGGCCGAGGGACGAGGCGAGCCGGATCTCGGTGGCGGTCATCGCGAAACCGCCGTCGCCGACCAGCGCCATGACCGGGCGGTCGGGCCGGGCCAGCTTGGCCGCGATGGCCGCCGGGACGCCGAAGCCCATCGCGGACAGCCCGTTGGTCATCAGCACACCGCGCGGCTCATAGGTGCGCCAGCCCTGGCCGACGAGCAGCTTGTGCGAGCCGACGTCGCTCGTGGCGATGGTGTCGCGTGGTGCGGCGGCCCGCGCGATGTCGACCACGTCGGTCGGGTTGAGTCGGTTGTCGACCCGCCCCGCGTAGTAGGCCGAGCGCAGCCGCTCACGGTGTGCGGCGACCTGCGCGGCACTCCAGCGCGGCTGGCCGGTCCAGCCGTCGGCGAGCCAGTCGAGTGCCGCCGCGACATCGCCGACCACCTCGACCTCGGCCGCGTAGACCTGGTCGGTGTTCGGGACGGTGTCGACGTGCAGCACCGGCGTCGGGATACTCCACGGCTTGATCAGCTCGACCGGGTCGAAGCCGGCGGCCACGACAAGGTCGCTGCCGCGCAGCAGGTCCCACAGGGTGTCGTTGCAGGCCATGTCGAGTACGCCGGCGAACCAGTCGTCGTCCTCCGGCACGATGCCCTTGGCCATGGGTGACACCACGATCGGCATGCCGGCCGTTCTGGCGAGGCGCAGCAGCGCGCCGCCCGCCTCGCACCTGGTCGCCGCGATGCCCGCGAGCAGCAGTGGCCGCTTGGCCGCCGCGAGCATCTCGGCGGGGTCGCGGGTGCTGCCGGGCGCGCGATGCACGCGCACCGTGCCGGCGTCGGCGGCCAGCGGCGGGATCAGGACGGTGTCGTCGCCGACCGGCGCCTTGAAGGTGTCGGAGGCGCAGGTGAGGTGGACCGCTCCCGGGCGTTCGGCGGTCGCGGTGCGCAGTGCCTTGCGCATCGTGACTCCGGCCGCGCCGGCTTCCATCCGGCCCGCCCACTTGGTGACCGGTCGGTAGAGCTGTTCCTGCTCGACGACCTGGTGGGTGAAGTACGCCTGCCGTGTGGTCTCGATCTGACCGCTGACGGCGACCACCGGCACACGGTCGAGCGTCGCGGCGGCGACGCTGTTGACCAGTGCCGTGGAACCGGGCCCGAGGGTGGACAGGCACGCGCTGACACGTCCGGTCGCCATGGCGTAGGCCTCGGCCATGAACCCGGCGCTGCCCTCACGGCGGGCGAGGACGACGTCCACCTCGCGTCGTCGGCAGCACTCCATGAACTCGATGATCGGGTCGCCGGGATAGCTGAACATATGGGAGACGCCCGCCGCGGCGAGGGTGGCCGCCATCAGGTCGGCGGTGCCGGAGATCGCGGCCTCCGCACCGGTCTTCGCGCCGGTTCCACTCGGGCCGGTGGTCGTGCCCGTCATGCCTGCACCTCCTCGTCCTGCGCGGCGGCCGGCATACCGGCGAGCCCGCGGAACGGCTCGTCCGCGTCGAGTCCGCGCAGCTGCCCGAGCAGCGCGGTGGTGTCGATGGCCAGGCCGGAGAACTCGACGCACTCGCGCAGCTTGTCGTCGAGTTCGATGTCGGTCAGCGGGTCGTCGTCGTGGCCGTGCGGCGCGTCCACGCGCACCCGGTGGATGCCGCCGTCCGTCATCCGCAGCTCGATGGTGGCATAGCCGCCCTCGTCCCACTTCTGCGGTCCGAAGGGCGGGACCGGCGCCTCGACGACCTCGACCCGCCGCAGCAGCGACTGCGCGGCCGGCCGGTTGACGGCCTCGTCGGTGAA
The DNA here is from genome assembly GCA_963737305.1 of uncultured Actinomycetota bacterium. Classification (GTDB taxonomy): domain Bacteria; phylum Actinomycetota; class Actinomycetes; order Streptomycetales; family Streptomycetaceae; genus Streptantibioticus_C. The sequence goes on from CAVTRX010000001.1 coordinate 1,763,605, forward strand.
CGAGTTCAGCGCGATGCGGCCGTCGAGCAGCCCGGCGGCCAGCACGTACTCGGCGCTGAACTTGCCCTCCAGTCCGGCCGTCGGCCGGTGGTGGATCAGCGGTGCCATGCCGTGCGGCTCCATCGTCACCAGCGCGCTGTCGATCCCGGCCGGGTCCAGTCCGTCGATCCGGCTCAGCTGGATGGCGCCATAGGCGGTGCGGGCGGACCGGTAGCAGCACGGGTAGGGCTTGATGTTGAGCGCGGTCCGCAGGAGTGACCACGGCCGCTCGATGGTCTGGACGACCCGCGCGGCGCCCTCGGGCCCGTCGCCGAAGTTGGTCAGGTAGCCGAGCGGGCCCTCGATCTGCGTGAGGTCGGCGGTGAGCCCGCTCGCCGCGAGCCGTGCCGCGATGACGCTGTCGCGAGCGGCCATGCCGGCGTGGAAGGGCTTGGTCTGCGTGCCGAAGTTCTGCCGGCTGCCACCGGCGGTCGACGCGGCGATGGCGATCGCGTGCCTGGTCGCCGTGGTGTCGAGCCGCAGCAGCCTGGCGACCGCGGCGGCACCGCCGAGCACCGCGATGCTCGACGTGCCGTGCCAGCCGCGGCCGAAGTGCCGGTCGAGGTCCATGCCGGTGCCGGCGGCGCTCTGCACCTCGTAGCCGACGACCCAGGCGTCGAGCACCTCGCGTCCGGTCGCGCCGGTCTCCTCGGCGACCGCGAGCAGCGCGGGCACCATCACGGCGCTCGGATGCGTGTGGATCGCCTCGGCGACGTCGTCGTAGTCGAGCGAGTGCGCGGCCGTGCCGTTGATCAGCGCGGCGTGCTCGGTCGTGGCGCGCTGCCCGGTCGGCCACACCGACGCCCGTCCGCCACCGGCCGGGAACGTGCGCGCCACGACGGAGAACGCGTCCTCGGCCCTGGCCGCGACGGCGACCGCCACCGTGTCGATGACGCCCCTCAGCGCGTAGCGGCGCAGTTCGGCCGGTCCGGCGCCCACATCGGCCGTACTGGCGAACTCGGCAAGCGCCTCAGTGGCACCGTGGTCCGACATCGGCTACCTCCATGTCCTTGCTGTGTGACGGTGTTGAAGCCGGGTTGCGTTACGCGGCCGTGATGGGGTGGACGCGGGTGATCGCGGGCGGTCCGCCATCAGGAACCGGTCGTGGACTGCGCGCCGCTCCACACCAGGTCGGAGTACTCGACCTCGTTCGCGTCGGGCGCGATGGTCTGCCCGGCGACCAGTTGCGTCGTCTTGTAGGCCTGCGGGTCGACGCTCGCCCTCTCGGCGAAGAACAGGCCCTTGTTGGTGACCATGAGGTTCTGCAGCACCGACATCGGAGTGCCGGGGTCGGCCTTGTTGATGTCCTGTAGCGCCTTCGCCGGATTCTGGTGGATGAAGTTCAGCGCCTTGTCGATCGCGGTGTGCATCTTCTTGACCGTGCCCGGGTGGGCCTTGGCGTAGGAGGCGCTGGTGAACAGCGCCCCGAAGATCGTGCCCGCGTACGGCTGGTAGGTGCCCTTCCACAGGTCGGTGAAGTCGGCGGACTTGCCCTCCTCGACCGCCTGGCTGCCGTACGGCATACCGAAGACGACCATGTTCACCCGGTTGGCGTCCAGCGCGACGATCAGCGAGGGATAGGACTTGATCGCGGTGAAGTGGAAGTCCTTGCCCTCCTTGAGGCCGTAGTGGGCGGCCATGGCCTCGAAGGTGAGCTGGAGCGAACCGCCGATGTCGAGAACGCCGACGTTGACATTGCGCCCTTTGAGGTGGGCGAACTTCTCTTCCAGCGGCATGCCGGGGGTGATCCCGAACTGGGTGGCCATCGACTTGTTGATGCCGACCTCCTGGGTCAGCTGGTCGTCGACGGCCGAGACGATCAACGGCTTCTTGCCGGAGCTGTAGTACTTGAACAGCGGCAGTGTGGTGCCTATGCCGAAGTCGTCGCCACCGGAGAGCACGGCCGGGTCGGTGACGGCGTCACCGGCGCCATAGTTGATCTTGACCTTGAGGCCCTGCTCCTTGAAGTAACCTTCCGCCTCGGCCACGTTGTCGACGGCGAAGTTGAGCACTCCCTGCGACTGGATGATCGAGACGCTGCCGTCGCCGCCCGCCGAGCCGCGCGCGCTCGCGCAACCCGATGTCACCGCCGCGGTCACCGCCAGACAGACCACCATCGCGAGTTTCGTGACCCTAGACGCCATATCGCCTTCTCCTTTTCCATATCTGATAAAGACCGTTCACGATGCCGGTGAAGACCAGGGCGAAGAGGGTCAGTGCTATGAGGGCGGCGTAGACGCCCGCGGTGTCGAGTTGCGAGGAGCTGTACTGCAGCAGATAGCCGAGGCCGGAGTTGGAGGCCACGAACTCGCCGACGATCGCGCCGAACATCGACTGCACGACCGACAGGCGCAAACCCAGGAAGACCTCGGGGATGCTCGCCGGCAACACCACGAGCAGCTGCGTCTGGAGCGCCGACGCGTTGTTCAACCGCGCCACGTTGATCAGGGCCGGATCGACGGCGCGGACGCCGTGGAAGGTCGAGAAGAAGGCGATGAAGAACACCAGCAGCGCGGCGAGCACCAGCTTGGGCAGCAGTCCGATGCCGAACCACACGACGAACAGCGGACCCAACGCGATCTTCGGAATGCTGTACAGGGCGGTGATCAGCGGATCGAGCATCGAGGCCACCAGTCGGAGGCTGCCGAGCACGAATCCCACGACGACCCCGGCCACCGCGCCGATGACGAACCCGACGACGACCTCCTCGCCGGTGTCGTAGGTGTTGCGCCAGAGCGTGCCGTCACCGACCCAGTCGCCGAGCTTGGACAGCACGTTCCCCGGTGTCACGACCGCGAGCTGGTCCATGTGCGGCGCGATCAGTTGCCAGGCGCCGATGGCCACGATGAGGATCAGCACCCGGCCGGCCCAGATGATGCCCTGCTCCCGCCGCTTCTCGGCGACCGCCGGGTCGACGTACTGCTCGTCGTCGGGTTCGACCGCCGGCGGCCGCTCCGCGTTCGATGTCGTCACCGTCATCAGCCCTCACCCGTCACGGAGTCGTCCTTGCCGATGCGCAGGTATCCGGTGAGCTCGTACAGCTCCTCGTGCACGTCCTGGAACGCCGGATCGAAGCGGCTGCGGGTGACGTCACGCGGCCGTGGCAGGTTGATATCGACCATGCCGGCGATGCGTCCCGGATGCGCCGAGAGCACGACGACGCGGTCGGACAGCGCGATCGCCTCCTCCAGGTCGTGCGTCACGAACAACACCGACCTGCGGTCCTGGTCCCAGATGCGCAGCAGCTCGGTCTGGAGCTGGAGGCGCAGCAACGCGTCGACGTTGCCGAACGGCTCGTCCATGAGGATGGTCTGCGGACGGCCGACCAGCACCCGGGCGAGCGCGGCGCGTTTCGCCATGCCGCCGGAGAGCTGGTGGGGATAGTGCCGCTCGAAGCCCGCGAGGCCGACGCGTTCGATCCACTGGCGCGCCTCGCGCATCCGCTCCTCGTGCGGCATGCGCCGCAGCCGTAGCGGAAAGGCCACGTTGGAGATGACGTCGAGCCAGGGGAAGAGATTGTCCCGCTGGGTCATGTAGCCGATCTCGCTCGACGGCCCGGTGACCTCGACTCCGTGGCAGTGGACGCTGCCGTGCTGAGCGGTGTCGAGTCCCGCGACGCACTGCAGGATCGTCGACTTGCCGCAGCCGCTCGGGCCCACCAGGCTGACGAACTCCCCCGGCTTGACGCTGAACTCGACGTGGTCGATGGCCACGACTCGCCCTTTGTCACCGAAGAACCATTTGGTCAGCTCGTGGACGTGGATCGCGGCGTCCGTCCCGGACTCCGACGAGTGCGTCTGCGGCGCCGATCCGGCGGAGGAGAGGTCCTCCGCGCCGCACGCCGCTGCTGCTGTTGTGTGTGCTGACGAAGACTTGTTCAACGACCGTCCCTCCTCTTCAAGGCCCCAAAGGCTGCTGGTGAGGACACGCGCCAGGTGTCGCGGCAGGGCGGTTGAGATCGGGATCACAACCTTGCGACCCCCCTGGGCCCGGACTACGATGGCATAGTATGCAACGGCATGCAACAGTGCACTGCGGTCGAACTTTCGCGAGATTCAGCAGGTCGCGGCGGCATCGCACCGACCCGGCGACGTGATGAGAACTGCGGCATAGCACACCCACATGAACCGGCACCGCCGCCGCGTCAGCGCCGCGGTGCCGCATGACCAGGGAGGGACCATGCGGAACGACAAGGTCCTCGACGAGTCGGCGAAGGACCTGGCGCGGGTGACGGGCGCGGTGTGCGACACGCACGTCCACGTCTTCGGACCCCGGCAGCGCTTCCCGTTCGTGGCCGACCGGCGCTACACGCCGCCCGACGCGCTGATCGAGGACTACCTGCGCCTCGCGGGCGCACTCGGCATCGAGCGGGCCGTACTGACCCAGCCCAGCATCCACGGGCTCGACAACAGCGCGATGCTCGCCGCCCTCGCGCATACGCCCGAGCGGTTGCGGGGCGTGGTGATGGCCGACGCCGACGTGGACGACGCGACACTGCGGCGCTTCCACGAGGCGGGCGTACGGGCGCTGCGCACCCAGCTGAAGCCGTCGGGCGGCAAACCGCTCGACCTCGTCGGACTACGGCGGCTCGCCACGCGGGTCGCGCCGCTCGGCTGGCATGTCGAGGTCCATGTGGACGTCGGCCGGATCACCGACATCGACGAGCGGTGCGCCGGATTCCCCGTGCCGGTGGTGATCGAGCACATGGGCCACATGCCGGCGAAGCTCGGAGTCGAGGCGCCCGGGTTCCAGGCCCTGCTGCGACTGCTGCGCGAGGGCAACTGGGTCAAGCTCTCCGGCTCCTACATAAACTCGGCACAACCGGCACCCCACGAGGACGTCAGACCGTTCGTCGACGCGCTGCTCGACACGGCGCCCGATCGCGCCGTCTGGGGAACCAACTGGCCTCACCCGCACCAGGACGTCGTACCCGACGATCGCGGGCTGGTCGAGACGATCGTGCGCTGGATCGACGACGAACCCCTGCGGCACAACGTGCTCGTCGCGAATCCGGCGCGGCTCTACGCGTTCGAGTAGCCGCCGTCTCGACCGGAACGTCGCCCGGCCGTCGGCCGGGCGAGACCACACCAGGAAGGACCACGCACCGCTATGAAAATTCTGGTCGTGCCGGGAGACGGCATCGGACCCGAGATCACGGACGCCTCGCTCAGCGTCGTCGACGCTCTGGTGAGCGGACTCGGCCTGGATCTCGAACTCGAACACGCCGACTGCGGCAAGGTGAGCCTGGCGCGACACGGCACCACGGTGCGCGACGAGGACGTGGCACGCGCCCGGGCGGCCGACGGCGTGATCCTCGGCCCGATGTCGGTGAACGAATACCCCTCCGAGGCCGAGGGCGGCCGGAACGTGCCGGCCGCGTTCAGGACCGGCCTCGACCTGTACGCCAACATCCGGCCCTGCTACACCCGGCCGAACCTCCCCTCGATGGCCGCGTCGATGGACCTGGTCTTCGCCCGTGAGAACCTCGAGGACTTCTACACCGACCGCAACATGGCGCGCGGCTCCGGCGAACTCATGCCGACAGAAGACGTCGCCCTGGCCATCGGCAAGATCACCAGGCAGGGCTCCGAGCGCATAGCGCGGGCCGCCTTCGAGCTCGCCCGGCGGCGCGAGCGGCGCACCGTGACGGTGGTCCACAAGGCCCCGGTGCTGCGGATGTACCACCGGCTGTTCCTCGACACCGCACTCGCGGTCGCCGAGGAGTACCCCGACGTGACGATCGACGACGTGATGGTCGACGCCGCCTCGGCGCTGCTGGTCCGCACGCCGGAGCGCTTCGACGTGATCCTGACGACCAACATGTTCGGCGACATCCTGTCCGACGAGGCCGCCGAGCTGGCCGGCAGCCTCGGTCTGGCGGCCTCGCTCAACCACGGCGACCAGCACGCCGTCGCACAGGCGGGCCACGGCTCGGCACCTGACATCGCGGGCAAGGACCTCGCCAACCCGGCCTCGCTGCTGCTGTCCGTCGGCCTGCTGTTCGACCACATCGGCGCCAAGGCCGGCGAGGCGGGCAAGGGCTTCGCCCGCGCCGGCGGACTGCTGCGCGAGGCGGTCGACGCGCAACTCTCCGAGCCCGAACTGCGCACCCGTGACCTCGGCGGCCGGATCGGCACCAAGGAGTTCGCCACCCGGGTCAGTGAGCGGATCGCCGAGACGGCGGGCCGCGCATGAGCGCCGCGGCACAGACCACCAGCGCCACGACGGGCACCAGCGCCGACCTGGCGACGCTCGCCACCTTCGTGTCGGAGTTCGAACTCGGCGCTCTGCCGGCCGAATCGCTGCCGACCGCCCGCGGCTGCCTGCTGTACGGGCTGGCCGTCGGCGTGGCCACGATTCGGGTACCGGTCGCCCGGCTGATCTGCGAGACGATCGACGCGGACGGCGCGGGCGCCGCGGGTCCCGCGCTGCGGTTGCTCGACGGCGTGCCCGCCTCGACGGGCAACTCCGCGCTCGCCAACGGTGTGCTGCTCAGCGGCCGGGTCCAGGGTGACTCGCACCCGACGGGACACATCGGCGGCGTCGCGATCCCGGCCGCGCTGGCCATCGCGCAGGCACGCGGACTGAGCGGCGCCGATCTGCTCGCCACCATGATCGTCGGCTACGAGACCGGCCTGCGCATCGGCCGCGACCACGCCACGGAGCTGTCGAGCCGCGGCTTCCGGACGACGCCCACCTACGGCGTGTTCACGGCGGCCGCCGCCGGCGCGCGCGGCCTCGGGCTCGGCCCGGCGGCCACCGCCAACGCCTTCTCACTCGCCGCGAACCTCGCCGCGGGCCTGCGCGAATACGTGAACGCGGGCACCGAGGAGTCGCCGTTCCAGGCCGGCTTCGCGGCCCGGAGCGGCATCACCGCGGCGCTGCTGGCGAGCACCGGGGTGCCCGCGGCACCCAGCGCGCTGCACGGCAAGGTCGGCTTCTTCAGCGCTTACGGAGGCCCGGACAGCGACCACGGCAGCCGGATGTGCGACGACCTCGGCACACAGTTCGAGTTCACCGAGGTCACCTACAAGCCCTACCCGGCCTGCCAGTTCCTGCGCGGTGCCATCCGCGGCATCGCCGCGCTGCGCGAGCAGGCCGGTACCGCCCGGCCCACCGCGATCGAGGTCCGGCTCAATCCGTTCGAGGCGGACTTCGTCGGGGTGCGCTACGCCGGACCGTTCAGCGCGTCCTCCCAGACCGTCATGAGCGCGCCGTTCTGTGCCGCGCTGACCTGGGCGACCGGCACGACCGGCTATGCGGGCCTACGGGACTACGGCAACCAGGCCGTGCTCGACCTCGTGCCGCTGGTGGAGGTCGTCGGCGACGACAACCTGCGTCGCTACCAGACGCACCTGCGGGTCACCCTCGACGACGGACGGGTGCTGAGCAGCGAGGACGCCGAGGACGAGGGCGCCTACCGGGTCACCTGGGACGCGGCCGTGCGGGCGTCGCACGCGCTGTGCGCCGAGGCGGGGGCCCCGGCGGAACTCGCCGACCGACTCGTCGAAGCCGTGGCCGGCGTCGACCGGGCGCCGGACGTCTCAGGTGTGGTCGACGCGGTGCGCGCGTTGATCACCGCCGCGCGGGGATAGCGTCGGAGAACGCGACGGGCGCGGTGTCCGGCACGACCTGTGTGGTCGGGCCGGACACCGCGCCCGTCGTTCGCCGGAGCGGGAGCTTCGTGGGGTGGTGGGACGCCGGAGCCTCAGACCATGGTGACGACGACCTTGAGGCGTTCGGGCGCCGCGACACACGCGGTGCCGAATGCCTGCTGGACGCGCTCCACCGGGTGGACGGCGCTCACCAGCGTGTCGACCAGGTCGGGATGTTCGCCGAGGTAGCGGTCGGCGAGCGCGAGCATCTCGCGCCTGCGTCGCGTCACACCGCCGGTCAACGTGAGGTTCTTGCGCATCAACCGCTCCATGTCGAGCGGATAGACGTCGTCGTCCGGTATGCCGAAGTACAGCACCCGGCCGCCCACGGCCACCGCCTCGATCGCGTGCCGTAGCGTCGAGACCTGGTGCCCCACGGCCTCGACCACCAACTCGGGCCGGTGCTCCTCCGAAGCCCGGACGGCCAGCGCCTCGGACCAGGCGCCGCTGGTCGCAGCCACCACCGAGTCGAGACCGAAGTGGGCGCCGACCGCGCCACGGTCCACCGGATCTATGCCGACCACCCGCGCCGCGCCCGCGTTCTTGAGCACATGGCCGAACAGCAGCCCGATCGGACCGAGCCCGACCACCGCGACGCGCACCCCGGCGACGGCGACCTGCTCGACCGCGTACAACACGCAGGCCAGCGACTGGATCAGCACGGCCTGCCACGGCTCGCGGGCCGGGTCGTAGCCGTTGACCTGCGCTCCCTCGGTCACCACGTACTCGGCGATGGCGTCGCAGCCGGCGGCCCAGCCGACCACCCGCTCGCCGACGGCGACCTCGTGGTGCCGTGAGGCCACCACCTCACCGACCACCTCGTGCATCGGAAAGCCGGGCCTGCCGGGCAGGAACGTGCCGTCCGGCGCGAGCGGCAGGTCCTTGTGGCCGCGGAACCTGGGCGCGTCGCTGCCGCAGACCGCGCCGGCCAGGGTGCGCAGCAGCACCTGCCCGGGACGCAGGTCGCCCGGGGCCGGTGCGGGCACCTCGACGCCCTCGAACCGGCCCGGCGCGCACAACCGCTGTGCCCACATCGCGTCGCCCCTCCCCGTCAGGCCTCCCGTTCCGCGGCCTCGCGCTCGAGATTGTCCCTGACCACGGCGAGGAACCGATAGACGAGATGGACGAACTTGCTGTAGGGGGCCGAGGCGAAGCTCAGCGCCACCGACGCGAGGTGCACCAGGAAGACGATGCCGAACGCCGGTGTGTCACGCACGAACAGCGTGAGCAGCCCGCTCAACGCGAGGAACGAGAGCGCCACCATCAGCCCGTAGTCCTTGATGGTCATCCGGGCGAAGCTGGTGACCCCCGACGACCGGGCCTTCAGCAGGAGCAGCCCGACGCATCCGAGGACGAGCCCGACTCCGCCGACGAACCCGGTCGCGACCGGCACGGAGAGGAGCGCGTAGGGAGGTTCCATGCCGAACAGGTCCTGCATGATCGCTGCCGCGGCGGTCGACACGACGCACAGACCGAAGCCGTACATGACGAGTGCGTGCAGTCTGCGCCGGCCGGCCGAGGGCTTCTCGTCCTCGGGGTAGTAGCAGTCCTCGCCGCCGCCGCGCATGTAGCGCAGGGTCGCCGCGTACCAGAACGCCTTGCCGACCGCACGCGAGCTCATGCCGTGCGGCGCTCCGCCGACTTCCTTCCAGTACGTACGTGCCGCGGCCAGCATCACCACGGCCGAGTAGAGCGCCGGCACCGCGATCACCACGAGCAGCGGCAGGTACGGGATCAGCTCGTACGGGGACGAGGGTCCCTGGTCCCTGGTGATCAGCCCCGACCAGCCGACGTTTGCGACGGCCACCAGGATCACCACGAGTGAGGCGAGCAGCGCGGCGGAGAACACACCGGTCCAGCCCCGCAGGAGGCGCGGCACCCGCCTCGGCCACACGTACCGCTGGTAGTCCTCGGCTCGTACGGCGCTGAGTGCCTTGGGGATGTTGAGCTCGAACTCGTGGGGATCGCTGTACATACAGGCGTCGAAGCAGGCACGGCAGTCGTGGCACAGGTTGGCGATCTGGCTGATGTCGCCCATTTCCAGCACCCGCCTGCGCTCCAGCGAGGGGAACACCGCGCACATGCCCTCGCAGTAGCGGCAGGCGTTGCACACGTCGAGCTGGCGCTGGGCCTCATCGAAGACGAGCTTGAGCGTGGGACGGTGTCCGGCGGTGGGGACCTCGGTCTCAGAGGACACGGCGAGCGGCCTCCGTCCCCGCCTGACGGCCCCAGACGCTGCCGATGGTCATGCCGAACCCGGCCATGTAGCCGGTGCTCAGGATGTTCCCTGACATGATCTCTCCAGCCGCGTAGACATTGTCGAAGACACCGCCGTCGGCACGTCGCACCCGCGCGTCGCGTGCCACTGCGACGCCCATGTAGGTGAACGTGATGCCCGGCCGCATCTTGATGGCGTAGTAGGGAGGGGTGTCGACGCGCTGCGCCCAGTGCGACTTGGGTGGGGTCAGTCCCTCGGTGCGGCAGTCGTCGAGCAGTGCGGGGTCGAAGGTGCCGCCGGGTACGACCGCGGCGTTGTACTCCTCGACGGTGTGGGACACGACGTCGGGGTCGAGATCCATGAGCTGGGCGAGCTCCGCGATGCCGCCTGCCTTGGTGACGCCGTACATGGGCGGCAGGAACGACTCGTTGACCTTGGCGTCCCACAGGGCGATCGCGAACTGGTCGGGCTGTTCCGCGATGAGGCCGCCCCAGCTCGCGTACCGCTTGGGCCAGACGTCCGCGCCCTCGTCAGAGAATCTGCGACCCGACTTGTTGACGACGACGCCGAACGGCACGGTGTCGAGCCGGGTGGCGATGCCGCCGTCGAACTTGGGTGCCCGGGCGTCGAGCGCGATGGCGTGGAAGCCCTTCTCCTGGCCCGCGCGCTCGGCGCCCTGCTCGTACAGCAGGGCGAGCACGTTGCCGTCGTTGTGCGGTGTGCCGCGGATGATGTAGTTGTCCACGGCGTCGCCCCAGTAGCGGCGCATCCATTCGAGATTGGCCTCGAACCCGCCGCTCGCGCACACCACCGCCTTGGCCCGCACCCGGTGGGTGGTTCCCGCGTGGGAGACGAGGACGGAGCCGCACCGCAGCCCTTCGAACTCCAACTGCTCGACCTTGGCCTCGTAGACCGCGGTGATGCGCGGACGCCGTGCGATCTCGCGGTAGTAGCTGTTCAGCAGGGCCTTGCCGCCGCCGAAGAAGAACCGGTTGGTGCGACCGAGGTGCAAGGTGCCGTGCAGCGGCTTCTGCCAACGCGCGCCGTGGGCGGACATCCACGGCAGGATGCTCTCCGAGGCGGCGACCGTGAAGCTGGCCAGTTCCTCGTCGTTGGGTCCCTCCCCCACCTTGCAGAGGTCGTCCCACAACTCGTCGTAGCTGTAGTCGCCGGTGTTGAACTCATCCATGGCGTGGACACAGCGGATGTTCCTGGTGTGCCGGGTGTTTCCGCCGCGCAACCAGCGCGGCGCCCGCTCCAGGATGAGCACCCGCGCTCCCAGGTCGTCCGCGGCCATCGCCGCCACCACGGCGGCGTTCCCGCCACCGATGACCACCAGGTCCCACTCAGCCTGCGCCCAGGCGGGCGACTCGGATCCGGTCGGTGGACGAAGCCGGGCCGTTTCAAGGACCGGCAGGTCCCCATTTGTTTGCGCACTCATCGGTACTCCGCCCCCGAGACTGGATGACGCCCCGCGCGACAACGACTGACTTCAACAGCATGCAAATGTATACCATAGTGCACAGGGGGTCGAGGGGGTGCGGCCACAGCGGCATCACAAGGGGGAAGAAGGCCGAAGAACGGCGTGGCCGGCGACGCGAAGCGCGGCGCACCGGACGAACGGAAATGTTCTGCGAGCGAGAGCCGGGGTCAACCCCAGGCGAAACCGGCGACGGGCCGGGAGGTTCGGTCGGTGACCACTGGTTCACCGACCCACATGCGTCATCGCCCCACCCAGCGGTGGGGCGATGACAGATCGGCTACGGGTGGCCGGGAGCCTCTTGCGCGAACAGCGCCAGCCGGATGTCACGCGCCTCAAGGAAGTGCGTGCGCGCGATCTCGTGGGCTTCATCACCGTTGCGCGACTCGATCGCGTCGACGAGGTTGGCGTGCTCCTGACGCGCCGCGTCCCACCGGCCGGGGACCGCCAGCGTCGTGCCCGGGTACCGCGCGAGGTGCAGGTTGAGGCGTTCGAGCAGGTCGATCAGGGACTCGTTGTGGCTGGCACGCCACACCGCACGATGGAACCGCTGGTTGGCGTTGACCAGCGAATCGGCGTCCGTGTCGGGCATTTCGGCGTCGCTCCCCAACATCCAGCGCAGTTGCCTGATGTCGTGATCGGTCCGCCGCTCGGCCGCCACGCGGGCCGCTGTCGCCTCAAGCACCACGCGGGTGTCGTACAGGTCGAGGATCTCCTCGGGGCTGCGCGCGCGTACCGCGAGGCCGTGGTTGCTGCTGCGTTCGACGAGGCCGTCCTGCTGGAGGCGCCGCAGCGCCTCGCGTACCGGCGTGCGGCTGACCCCGCACCAACTCGCGAGCGACGTCTCGACCAGCGGCTGGCCGGCATCGAGTTCGCCGCTCAGGATCGCCTGCTTGATCATCTCGTAAGGCGACACCCGTTCGACCCGGGCTGACGGCGCCGGGTTCTTCGCCGACCGGCCGCTGCCTGTACTGGTCATCGCCTGAGCCTCCTCAACCGTCCTGCGATGCGGGTTTGTACACCACAGTATGCACTGGTCGCCGCGGTGCAAACTCGGGCTCAAGGTCTGCTTCTCCGCGGACCCTCTCATGCCCGGGCCCAAGGTGGCGTGTATCACCGCACAGCCTTGACGCGGAAGCCGTTCTTCCCCTCGGAGACCCGATCATGTTACCGGCCGTTCACCAGCGATACGCGCCAAACAACGGAACCGACGGACGGAGCTTCGACCGTCGCGTCGTCGTCGCGTCGACCAGTCGCCGCACACCGCGGAAGGCTCGACGCCACGGTCCGCCTGCGGCCCGGTGTGCCTGCGGAGGCGGCTTGGGGGAAGGACATGCCATCGGTGAGTGAACCGTCAATCGGGTTTACGGGCAAGACCGACGTAGCAGGAGGACTCAGCCTCGGTGGCGTCCGCGAATTCGTCGTTTATGGAAGGTCGCCAACGGGGGGAACAGCGATTCCGGGCTCTATCAAATCCCACCCGCCGAAGAAGCCGGCGAACTCGGCGCGAGTGCGGGCCTGTGCGGGTGTCCCTGCCGCATGGTAGGCAGATACGGCACGGCGCACCGAGGCAGAATCAAAGTCGCCTGTGAAGTGGGTGATGGTGAGCGTGCTGCCGGGGGCGACGGAGTTCTTGAGGTGGTCGACGATGTCGTGGGCGGCGGTGTCTCCGGGAACGAAGTGCAGTACGGCGTTGAGGCTGAGCGCGATCGGTCGGCCGAAATCCAGTGTCTTCTGAACGCCTGGTGCCCGCAGTAGGTCCGCCGGGTCGGTGACATCGGCATGGGCGTAGGCGGTGCGTCCCTCGGGGCTGCTGTCCATGAGGACGGCTGCGTGGGCCAGGACGATGGGGTCGTTGTCGGTGTAGACGACCCGGGCAGCCGGGACGACCGACTGTGCGACCTCATGAAGGTTGGGCGATGTCGGAATGCCGGTGCCGATGTCGAGGAACTGGTCCATGCCGTGTTCAGCAAGGTACCGGGTCGAGCGGTGCATGAACTGTCGGTTCACCCAGGCCGCGATCCGTGCGGCAGGAAATGCTTCCATCGCCCGTGCCGCTGCCTGCCGGTCGGCGGGGAAGTTCGTGATCCCGCCGAGGAACCAGTCGTACATCCGCGCCGAGTGTGCCTTGTCCATCTCCAGATCCGCGATGCCCGTGGGGATATCTCCCGCTCCTTGGCCTGAATTGGACTCTTCTGGTGGCTCTGTCGCCATCACCGCTCCCCGCTCACCTAGGCTTTCTCGTCGATCTGCCCGACAGAGAGCCAAGCCAAGCCCAGCATCCAGCCAACTCTCGATCACTGGCCATAGATTAACGCTGTATGAGCGTTCGTGGATCGAAAAAATTCCTGCCTCCGCGTTGTAGAAATCCGGCTTCCGTCCGGTTCGCTACCTACAGGGACCACAACGGTGTGGCCCCGCTCTCGGCGGCCGCCATGGCCGTTCCGCGGACGAATGGATCAATTCGTGATCGACCTGCCCACCACCGTGCTGTGGCTCACAGCCTCGCGAGTAGTGGTCAAAGACATCCATGCCACCGGAAGGCGGCTGTTCGACCGGCATCTGCGCATCGAACTGGATGGCCGCCGGCCCGAACAGCAACGCGCCTTCCGCTTCGAGGTCGAAGGGCCCGGCGGGTCCGAGGCGGGCGGCGCAGCCCGGGAACAGCAGTGCTCGTGCCCGGCGCGGAGGTACGAGCGATGACAACCTCTCGCGTCACCGGAGCCAGGACTCTCGGAGACCGCACGCTCCACGCGTACCTCGTACGCAACGGCCGTCTGTTCATGAAGTACGCCTACCTCGTGACGGGGAGCGAGGCAGACGCGAAGGCGATCACCAAGGACTTCTCCATCGAGCTGGGACGCAACTGGGACCACACGCTGCGACAGGCCGCCTACGACGCCTACGCCTGGAGGCTGCTGAAGGAGCACGTCGTCCGATGGCTGGAGGAACACGGCAAGGAACCTCTGGTGGCGGAGACCGCCATCCGGAAGAGAGTTCTATTAGTGCAGCTGGGCTATTTGAAGCAGTGGCTTGCCACATGGGAGTCCGACTTGGGGCTGTACCAAGCGGTTGCCAAGCTCTCCGAGCGCCGGTGCGACGTCATGATCCTGCGCTTCGTCCTGAACCAGGAGATCGAGGACATAGCCGGGTTCCTGGGCATCGACACAGGCACGGTGTACAGCACGATCAACCAGGCCAGGGACGCGCTCATGCGAAATCCCGCTGTCCGGTCCATGATTCGGCCCGTGTACCGGCCTGCCGATCCGCCGACGCCCAGCACCCCAGACGCCGGAAGCGAGTGATTGTCCATGGCGAACGACCTCCACCTCCCCACAATCGATCAGCTCCTCGAAGAGGCTGCCATCCCTCTGGACGATCTGTTCACCGACGATGATGTCGCTGAATGCTGTGCCATTGCCACCGCCGCCTACAACGCCCCCCGGCTTGACCTGATGGCTGATGTGGCGGACGAACCGGGCAGTCGTATCGGTCTGCCCCAGAAGGTGGCGGCGTCGGCCACCTACCGCTCCGACCACGAGCAAGCCGCCCACGACCTGAACCTGGCGGTCGCAGTGATCATCAGTACTCCGCAGACTGCCGGGGCCTTGCAGCGGGTACTGGCCGGCATCGAACCCATCGAACACGAAGGGGCCCTCGTCATCGCCTGTCTGCTGCACCTGGTGGGCAACACCGACGGGGCCGTCTTTTGGTGGCGCTACGCGGCAAACGACCTCAAGCAAGCCGCATTCTGCCTCGAACTACATCACCGCAGCCAAGCCGAGTACCGCGATGCCGAACACTGGCGAGTGCAATCGGAGAACATCAGCGACAACGTCCACACCGGAATGGAACGCGAACGCGCCCACCACGCGCCAGTGGCATCGAGCATCAGGCGCAACCTCCTCGACCACTGCCGTCGTAACCGCCGCCCGCAGCTCCCCCAGGCTGTGGAAGATGCCCTGAGCAGCGCAGTCGCCAACCACGACACCCGCAACCCCCTCGCCCTCTCCGGGATTGGCAACCTGGGGGCCGCCCTCTACTAGTGCCGCAGCAGAGAGCCTTCGCCTCACAGTGATGTGCCGCGCCGCCCAGGGCTCTTCCTGGGCGGCGCGAGGCGGTCAGGAGCTCGGCGAACGGTCTCGCCACCGGCAGCAGCCTGGTAGAAGGAGGCCATCGGGGCAGGGTCCGGACAGTCGACCGTGACGGCAGCGAGTTCAGCGGAGGTCCGGCTCAGTCGCGTAGGTGGGTCAGAAGTGTGTCGTCCGACGGATAGGGGTGTTCCGCGGGAAGGAGTCGCCGTGCGGCATCCAGAGCCCCGTTCCTCACGTGGGCATGGATCGCGTGCGCGAGTGCGGAGACGTCGTTGATCGAGACGATCCATTCGTCCGCGTAGCGCTCAGCGGCCTCGCCGGTGAGGCCGAGTTGAAGAGAGCGGTGAGGAAGCGGCTGTAGGTGCAGATCGCGTTCGGGATCCCACTGCACTCGCGCCGGGGACTGCTTCAGCCGGCGCTTCCAGGTGGCGTGGTCGGGATGCAGCCCGTGTTCGTAGTGGGCCAGGCAGGCGTTTCGCAGGGCCCACTCGAAGCCCTCGCGGGTGATCTCGATCGCGAGGACGGTCTCCTGGCCTTCTTTGCTCGCCCATCCGCAGCGGTACATCATCCAGAGGAACGACGGTTTGATCCACGTCATGCGTTCCCTCTTCCAGGCTGCCGGAAAGCGACCGTCCCGCGCGGCGGGCAGGCCGATTTCCGGCACGTATGCCTGGTAGACGGTCACCGTGGCGGCCGTGTAGAGGGCGCGGATCTCATGCTTGGGTTCTGGCACGGTGCCCAGAGTCGACGTTCCGTGGGGGTTGCGCCATCGAATTACCGCCGAGAGAGCGACGCCGGCCACGGTGCCACCGCGACACCCGACCGCTTCCGTCCTCGTCGGGCTCTCCCCGCAGGTCAGGTGGGGATCCTCACAATGCTGAGGGGATCGGTGGTGGGCTGGGGGGAGCCGCCGGTCGGCTCTACGGTGATGCCCACGGCGGTCGCCCCTGCGACCCGACCGTCCAGGACGTACGCCTGGTGGCCGCCGGATCCGGTCAGCAGTCCGGCGGGGCGGAACTGCCCCGCCTTCGTGTACCAGAGTTCATAGACCCGGTGGTCGGTGAGCTTCGGCAGGTTCGAGGCGATGAACGCCGCCCGCCCGTGAGTGCGGGAGGCGACCACACTCGCGTTCGCCCCGTCCGCGAACTTCGCCGTGGTGACCGCGGCGTCCGGGGCCGTCAGGACTTCGGTGAGCGCGGCGGCGTCCGCGTGCGCCTCGGCGACCTGACCGTGCGCGTTCTCGGCCACCGTGTACTGCCAACTCGCGACACCGCCCAAAGCCACCGCTGCCGCCACGGAACAGGCCAGCGCCAGCTTGAGCGCCCGCCGGCCGATGCGATGACGGCGCGTGGTCACGACGGCCGGCCGGTTCGGCCGCTCCTCGGCCCTCGCGTGATCCTGACGTACCGCGGCGATCTCCCCGAGCACCCGGCGGCGTAGCTCCGGTGACGGAGTCTGGGGCTCGACCGCCACGCCCAGCTGCGTGGCTCTCCCCGTCAGGTCCTCGACCTCACGGCGGCACTCCGCACAGCTCGCCAGGTGGTTCTCGAAGGCGGCTTCCTCCTCGGGCGGCAGAGCATGCAGCACGTAGGCACCGACATCGAGATGCGGGTCGGCTCGGTTCATGCTCGTGCCTCCAGACAGTCCCGCAGACGCCGCAGTCCCTGACGGAGTCGCGACTTGATGGTGCCCGCCGGCGTGGCCAGGGATCTGGCCACCTCCGCATAGGTCAGGCCCTCGTAGTAGGCCAGCATCAAAGGCACCCGCAGCTGCTCCGTCAGCTCGGCCACACAACGGAAGACCAGGCGGTACTCCTCCCGCGCCTCGACCTCCTCACCCACGGTGTCGTAGGGCCGCTCCTCCTCGCAGGCCACACTGCGCAGCTCGCGAGCCCTGGCCGCGACGACGGTCCGTACGCGGTCCACGGCCCGGCGATGCGCCAGGGTGAGCAGCCAGCTCCGCGCGGTGCCCCTGTCAGGATCGAATCGGTCCGCGGTCCGCCAGACCTCCACCATCACTTCCTGGGTCACTTCCTCCGCCTGGGCCCGGTCCCGCAGTACCCGGAACGCCAGGCTCATCACGGGGGCGGCGAGAGCGTCGTACACCCCCGCGAACGCTTCCTCGTCCCCCTTGCCCGCACGGATGAGCAGCTCGTTCACCCGGGCGTCTTCCGAATCCCGTCGGCGGACCCGCGGGTCGCGGCCCGCGCCCGCGTCGCTTCCACGATCCATCGCCACTCCTCCGCTCTTCTCGACACTGAGGCCTTTCAGGGAGCGCTGCACGTGATCAGGAGCCGTCCGCCTGACGGACCGCCCTCCGGGCCCGGATACCAGTACGGCTATCCGGGTGACCTTGTGGGTTCGGTCGGCGCGGGTTCCAGGACGTCCTGTCCGTACAGGCCCTGGACCCAGTTGGTGTGGTAGACGGTGTCCAGGTAGCGCTCACCGAGGTCCGGGGCGATGGCCACCGCGGTCAGCCCAGGCTCCTGGTGGTCGTCCAGCCATCGTTCGGCCGCGGTGACGACGGTGCCCGTGGAGCCTCCGAAGAGGAAGCCGCGCCGGGCCAGCCGGTGACAGGTGCGGACGGTG
Organism: uncultured Actinomycetota bacterium; assembly: GCA_963737305.1. Taxonomy (GTDB): domain Bacteria; phylum Actinomycetota; class Actinomycetes; order Streptomycetales; family Streptomycetaceae; genus Streptantibioticus_C. The sequence goes on from CAVTRX010000001.1 coordinate 1,781,679, forward strand.
TCCGCCTCCTCGACTCTCACCGCCTCGTCCACCAGGTCGGGGTCGAGCAGCGGAGGGGTCATGCTCATGCCCAGCCCGGGGATCATTCGGCGCCCGGCCGGGCCACCGAACGTGACGGATCCGACGCTGTCCGCCGCGATGATCCGCACCGGCCTGTGCCACTCACGGAAGTACCGCGCGCAGCCCATCAGGGTGCCCGTGGTGCCGGCGCCGACGAACAGTACGTCCAGCTGAGGGAAGCTGCGGGCGATCTCCGGGCCCGTCCGGCGGTAGTGCGCACGCCAGTTGCCGGGGTTGGTGTACTGGCCGAGCCAGACGAAGCGGTCGTCGGAGGCGCACAGTTCGCGCACGTAGTCCAGCCGGGCCCCGAGTGGGCCCGCGCCGTCGGCACGTTCGGCGGCGATGACGTGGACCTGGCAGCCGAAGGCTTCCATCATCTGCCGGGTCGACAGATTGCAGCGCGAGTCGGTCACGCACAGGAAGCGGTAGCCCTTGCTCGCGGCGATCATGCTCAGCGCGACTCCGAGGTTGCCCGAGGAGGATTCGACCAGGACGGAGTCCGGGGTCAGGAGGCCGTCGCGCTCCGCGGACTCCACCATTTCGGTCGCGGCCTTCAGTTTGATGGAGCCGGCGAAGTTGAAGCCCTCGCACTTGAGGTAGAGCGAGTTGCCGATGACCGGGCGAAGATCGACGTAGAGGTCCTGCTCGTTGAAGGCGTGGGGAACGGATATGACGGTCACTGCGATGTCCTTTCCGGTGTGCGGGCCGACCGGGCGGCTGCGTCGTCAAGGCAGCACACTTCGGTCCACCGCCGGAGCGCTCCCCGTTCCGTGACGGCGCAGTTCGTGGAAGAAGCCGTCGACGGTGCGGAGTGCCCCCGTGCGTGCCACTTCGTCGTAGACCCATGCGCCGACCGCCAGGTCCAGGACGCCGAGACCGAACGGGGAGAACACCACCGTCCGGTCGGCCGGCACCTCGACGCGGTCGTCCAGGACGTCGGCGAGCGTGCCGGTCAGGAAGTCCCGGTTGCCGGTGAGCTGTTCGGTGAGATGCGGCGAGGTCTCCGCCCGCAGGCAGTGCTCGATGTCGTCGACGATGTTGGTGGAGTCGAGCAGGATGCGCGGGTCGAGGTCGCGCAGCGACACGTGCAGCACCACGGGATGGTGGGCGAACCACGTCGGCTCCGTGACGTGCGGGGACCCGGCGACGGTGGCGAACACCACCAGGTCGCTCTGCCGGATCAGCGCCTCGGCGTCGCGGTGCACGGTGATCTGCCCGCCGGCGCCGGTCTGTTCCAGGTAGCAGCGGAACCCGGCGGCGCTGTCCTCGGACAGGTCGTGGATACCGACCTCGTCGAAGGACCAGCCCGTTCCCTCCAGGAAGGCATGGATGTGACGGGCTATCAGACCCGCGCCGAAGAACCCGACCCGGCGCGGGCGCGGACGGCCCCGGCTGAGCCGGTCGGCGGCGGCCACGGCCGAGGCGGCGGTGCGGGCGGCGCTGATGATGGAGCTCTCCATGCAGGCGAAGGGGTAGCCGGTGGTGTGGTCGTTGAGGATCAGCACCGCCGAGGCCCGGGGGATACCGGACTCCACGTTGCGGGGGACGCTGGATATCCACTTGATCCCGTCGACCCGGGACGGTCCACCGACCGAGGCGGGCAGCGCGATGATGCGGGAGGAGGCTCGGTCGGGGAAGCGCAGGAAGACCGACGGCGGATTGACCGTCTCTCCGGCGGCGTGCAGCCGGTAGGTGGCCTCGACGACGTCGACGACCTCCTTCTCCCGTCCCTGGAGCGCCGCGTGCACCTGCTGTCCTGGGACGACCGCGAACGGCGGGACGGTGGGCGCCGCGTCGTCCGGCGGGCGGGCCGCGGCGGGGGCGATGGTGTTCACAGCTCATTCACCTCGATGCTGGAAGTGATGTCGGCCGGGCGAAGGGGGCCGCCCATGGCCACGACGATGTCGCGCGGACCGGAGTACGGCGCACGGCTGTGCGCGGTGCGGACGTTGTCGACCAGAAGGAGATCGCCGTCCTGCCAGGGCTCGCTCACCGTGGCGGAGGCGTATGCGTCGCCGATCATGTCCACGATGTCCTCGGTGACCGGGTCGCCGTTGCCGAAGTGCGTGGTGAACGGCAGTCCTTCGGGGCCGTACTCGTCGACGAGGAACTGCCGCACCTCGGGTGCCATCGTCCACTCGCTGAGGAACGCGATCTGGTTGAACCAGCAGCGCCGACCGGTGACGGGATGGCGAGCGACCGCCACGCGGCGCTGCCACGTGCGCAGGGTGCCGTCGGACTGCCAGGCGTAGCGGATGCCGTTGGCATTGCAGTACGACTCGACGGTGCTTTTGTCGTCGGTACCGAACGCCTCGGCGACCGATGCGCCGACTTCCCCGTTGTAGGTGCGGGTCAGCAGCCATCCCTCGCGCTCGAACCGCGCGATCAACCAGGCCGGCAGCGCGTCGAGCACGGCGGCCGAGTCGGCGACGCCGGTGGCTCCGCCTTCGGTGGGCGCTCGGAGGCAGCCGAAGAGCATGAGGTGGGGGAACTCCCGCGTGTAGCTGAGTTCGTGGTGCATGCACATCGGCTGGTTCTGCGGCCATGGCGTCGAGGAGTAGACGCCGTCGGCGTAGGCATGCCGGGCGGCGAACGGCTCCCGCTCGGTCACGGGGGCCAGCCGCAGGGCGTCGCGGACGGCCCGGACCCCGTCGGGGTCTCGTAGATCGAGGCCGCGCACAAGGAGAGAACCGCGGTCGGTGATGGCGGCCAGTAGCTCGTCGCGCCGTCCACCCGTCCAGGCGGCGGGGTCGTCCTGGTCGGCCCGCAGCAGCGGCGGTGCGCCGGACCGGGTCTCCAGGCCGGGTGTGAAGGGGAGCATGATCGACATGGTGTTCTCCGTTCAGTGAGGGGTGGTCGAAGCGTTGGGGGGCGCGGGCGCGTCGGTGGTTCCGGCGGCGCGGTCGTGGAGTAGTTCGGCCAGGTCGGCGAGGATGGGACGCTGGTCGATGTCCTGAAGGGAGATCGCGCGGTCCAGGGCGATCACGATCTTGATGGCCGTCAGCGACGTGCCGCCGTGGTCGAAGAAGCTGTCCCGGCGGCCGATGCGGTCCTCGGGGACACCGAGCGCCGCCGACCACGTCGCGGCGAGCCGCCGCTCCGCCGGGGTCATCGTCCGGCTGTCCCCGCCGTTCGGGCCGGTCGACCCGGCGAGCGCGGTCAGTGCCTTCCTGTCGGTCTTGCCGTTGGCGGTCAGCGGCAGGCTCTCCCGCCAGCGGACGACCGCCGGCAGCATGTACGTCGGCAGGCTGCGGCCCAACCGCTCCCGCAGCTCGTCGTCGGGCAGCGGGCGGGGGCCGGCGCAGAACGCGACGAGGTGTGGCTCACTGCCGGTCCCCCGAGCCACCACCACGGCGCTGTCCCGGACACCGGGCACCTTCCGCAAAGCGCCCTCGACCTCGCCGGTCTCGATGCGGAAGCCGTTGACCTTGACCTGGGTGTCCCGGCGGCCGAGGAACTCCAGCCGTCCGCCGGGGAGCCAGCGGCCCCGGTCGCCGCTGCGGTAGAGCCGTTCACCCCGGCGGTGCGGATCGGCTGTGAAGCTCTGCCGGGTGCGCTCGGGTTCACCCACGTACCCCCGGCCGACGCACACCCCTGACATCGCGATCTCGCCCGGCGCGCCCAGCGGCACCGGCGACAGGTTGTCGTCGACGACATAGACGCGGACGTTGTTGACGGGCCGACCGATCGGGACGCGGTCGGTGTCCGGGACGCCGTGCAGCACCTCGTGGTTGGTGTCGTCGGACGTCTCGGTCAGTCCGTAGGCGTTGACCAGCGGGACGCCGGGCATCGCCGCGAACCAGCGCCGCACGAGCGGCATGGGCAGCGCCTCGCCGGTGACGCACATGCGGCGCAGGGCGGGGAGGTCGCGGGGATGTCGTTCCAGGTGGGACAGGGCGGCGTCGAGGTAGGACGGCACGACCTGGGCGACGGTGACGCCGCCCTCGGCGACCGTGTCGAGGAATCGGCGGACGTCGAGGACCGCCTCCTGGCCGACCAGCAGGGTCCGCCCACCCGTCAGCAGGGCGGCCAGCAGCTGCCACAGGGAGATGTCGAAGCACTGCGGCGCGATCTGGGCGACGACGGACCCTTCGCCGATGCCGAGGTCGTCGATCTTGGCGTACAGATGGTTGAGCATTCCGTCGTGGGCGCACAGGGCGCCCTTGGGCTCGCCGGTGGAGCCGGAGGTGAAGTAGACGTAGGCGAGGTCGCCGGGCGCCACGCCGACGCGGGGATCGGTGTCCTGGGTACTCGCCGCGCAGGTCTCGTCGATCAGGAACGTACGGACTCCGCCGAGCTGTTCGATCGCGGTGGTGCATCCCGCTTCGGCCAGCGCGAAGCGGCACGACGCGCGGGAGAGCATGGTGGTCACGCGGCCGGGCGGGAAGTGCGGTTCGACCGGCAGGTACACACCGCCGGCTTTGAAGACCGCGAGGACGGCGGCCGGCCAGTCCGTGGTCCGCCCGGTCACGACCGCGACGGGCTCCCCCCGGCGGATCCCCGCGGCGATGAGCGCGTGCGCCAGGCGGTTGGACCGGACGTTGAGCTCCCGGTAGGTCAGGTGGCTTCCGCCCTGTTCGACCGCGACGGCGTCGGGGCGTTCCCCGGCCTGCCGCTCGAACAGCTCGTGTGCCCGCAGGGACGGCAACTGCCTTGTGGGTCCCGCCAGTTCGTCGACCTGGAAACGGAGTTCCTCGTCGGACAGCAGACTCCGGCCGCTGTGCGGGGCATCGGGGTCGGAGGTCATCAGCCGGAGAGCGGTGAGGTGGTAGCCGGCGATGCGGGCGGCGCTCTCCTGGTCGAACGCGTCGGTGCGGTAGCGCAGACAGAGCTCATGAGGTGTCGCCGTCACCGCGAGCGCGGTGGCGTCCCCGGGCGGGTCGTCACCCCCGGTGGGGTCGAGAACGGTCTCGGACGCGGTCCCGTCGGGAACGCCTTCCTTCGCCGCGTGCTGGGCTGCCCGGATCAGCTCCCGCCACGGCATGGCCGAGGCGAGGGACAGCCGGCAGGTCACCGGGACGCCACCGGATGTGACGACGTAACCGGTCGTCACTTCCTCCTCGCCGCTGAGCGCGGCCAGGGTCTTCAGGTGCGCGGCCAGCAGGAGGCTCTCGTACGGCACGCCGAGCTCATCCGCCAGCCGCCCCGCAGTCGCCACCAGGGCGGAGGGCACGCGCACGCGGTGGACATCGCGGCCCGGTTCCGGGTGGCGCGTCCAGCGCGGGATCGCGGTCCGGCGTGCGGCGGCCGACGCCCGGGTGCTCGTGTCCTTCGATGCCGTGTTCGCCATCTTCATCGCCTCCACTCCGTGTCGACTGCCTGGTGCAGCGGCCGGGCCGGGTTTCCGCCCCAGTGGGTCCTGGGCGGGACGTCCTCGCCCTTCATCAGGAAGGAGTCCGCGGCGAGGACCGCCCCGTCGCCGACCGTCACGCCGTAGTGCGCGAACGCGCCCACGCCGAGCGTGCAGCCGGCGCCGAGGGTGCTGTGGTCGGACTTGAAGGTGCCGTCCTCCTGGGAGTGGCACTGGACGACGCTGCCGGCGTTGAGGGTGCAGTCGTCGCCGACGGTGACCATCGTGCGTTCCGTGAAGGAGGCCCCGTCGTCGAAGACCCGGCGCCCGATCCGGACGCCCAGCAGCCGCCAGAGCACGTTCTTGAACGGAGTGCCGCTGAGGATCTGCAGATACGCCGCCGACGGCACCTTCCAGTAGCGTTCGCGCCGCCAGAAGCGCCGGTCGTAGATCGAGCAGAACAGCTTCCCCGGCGGGCCCGACCGGGTGACCCGGCGTTCGACCAGCACGACGTAGCCGATGCCGGTGACCAGGAGAAGGACGTTGGCCAGGGCGAGCGCACCGGCGCCCAGCGATGGCTGGAGTTCGGCGGCGCAGGAGTAGAGCAGGGTCACCCAGAAGAACCAGAGCCAGCGGGCCAGCAGGTACAGGCCCATGGTGGCGGCGTTGTGCCGGTTCTTCGCCGCGAGGCCGCGGCGCAGCTCGTCACCGGTCCGCAGCCGGTCGAACGTCCGGTCGCGCTCCACCGTGCGCGGGATCTCGAAGGCGGGCGAGCCGAGCAGTCCGACGCCCGCACGGACCTTCCCGTCGACGGGGACCATGACCTTCGTCGCCAGCAGGCAGTTGTCCCCGGTCCTGCCGCGGGCGGGATAGGCGATCTTGTTGCCCAGGAAGTTGCGCGGCCCGATCGCGGTCCGCGTCACCCGGAACGACGTGCTGGAGTAGTCGGCGTTGTTGACCGACAGCCCGTCGGCGACCATCGTCCCGGTGCCCACCGCGGTCAGGAACGGGTTCTGGTGCCTGACGTCCGTCCCGAAGTTCGACCCCGTCTGCTGGATGCGCGACAGGTCGTAACCCAGCCAGCGCAGGTAGTGCACGACGGCGGAGCTGTCACCGAACAGGCGGGTGAGGAAACGCCTGTTGGTGAGGAACGTGATGACCTGATGCACGCCGTAGTGGAAGCCGTACAGGGGGTAGACGCGGCCGGGTGTGACGACCCGGCGGAGCAGGCGCGGGACGACGGCGACGAGCAGCAGTCCCACCGGGATCGCGACGAAGAACAGCAGGAGCGACAGCGCCAGGGTCTCCCCGTAGAACGCCCCGTCGGCGAGCGCGGAGCTTCCCGGCTGCACGACGGCGGCCAGGCTCGGGGCCTCGGCGAGCAGGATGCCGATGCCACCGACGGCCAGCGGCAGGTAGCCGAACAGCACGGTCAGCAACTGCACGACCGCGTGCGTGGCGCGCCGTCGGCTACCGCAGACGGCCGGTTCCACCGCGCTGTAGTCGGTACCGGTCCGCTCGGCGGGTGATCCATGCCAGTGCTCGCCGTCGGGCACTTCCTGGCCCGCGTGCAGGGTGGAGGCGTGGCCGAGCTGGCTCCGCTCGCCGACGCGGGTGTCGATGTCGAGCACCGACGCCTCGCCGACGACCGCGTCCTCCCCCAGGGCGACCCGGCCGGTCTCGATCCGGCCGGCGCGGGCGCGGTAGCCGGTGAGGAACGCGTCCTTGCGGACGACCGCGCCGGCGCCGACGGTCAGCAGGTCAGTACAGATCGGCGGGTTGCGGGTGAGGATGGTCGCTCCCGGTCCGATGCGCGCGCCGAGCGCCCTGAGGTACTGGACATACACCGGGGAACCCGCGAAGAGCACCATCGGGCTGAACCGCAGCAGCGTCTTGACCAGCCAGAAGCGTACGTAGGCGAGGCTCCACACGGGGAGGCTCCGCGGCGTCCATCGTCCGATGAGCGCCCATTTCGCGACGATCGGCAGCCCGCACACGCCCAGCAGCGTCACCGCGCCGAAAAGGACGGACCGCAGGTAGACGCCGCCCGCTCCGGAGGCGGCGGAGATCCAGTCGTAGCCCCACACGGTGAGCACCGCGACGAGGTAGGAGTAGCCGAGGAACGCGAGGAGCTGCAGGATCCCGCACAGTACGTAGCGCCGCCTGGAGGCCGGGGCCGGAGCCGTCGGAACGGGGACCGGGACGGATCGTGCCGTCGTCGGCGCGCCGCTCCCGAGTGCCGCCGCGAGGCCGGCGATCGTCGGGTGCCGGTAGACGTCCTTCATGGACACCGGCGGAAGCTCGGGCCGCTTCCTCACCCGCGCGCAGAACCTGGCCATCACCAGCGAATCGGCGCCGAGGTCCGCGAAGAAGTCGCGGTCCACCCCGATGTCCGGGGTACCGAGCACGTCGCACAGCACCCCTGCGAGTGCGTCCCGGGTCGCGGCATCGGCCCCGGTGGTTCCCTCGTCTCTCCGGGTGGTTCTCCCGGAGCCGGGGACCAGCAGTCCGGTGGTCTGTCGCGCCATGGATCCTCCCTCGGTAGCGGGCTCACAACCTGGATTCGTGGCCGACCCGAGGGAGGATGTACGTAAGCGGCTTTTTTCCTCTATTGCGAACAAAAACCTTTGAACATGTGGTCTGTGATCCGCCCGCGTGCCCCTCACCCGAAGGTGAAGTCGTACGCCTGGATGCCGGGGGCGGGCTCGACCTGGAGGAGTGCTCGTCGGGGGGTTTCCCGGCTGTCGAGGGTGTAGAGGGTCGGGACACCGGCGACCTGAAGGGTGCGGACGAGCTTTCCGTTGATGAGGATCCTGACCGGGCCATGACCGCCGAGGACGAGGTAGACCTTCTTCGCCTGGTAGTTCAGGTCGATCCTGGCGTCGGCGCCGGCCGTGAAGTCCTCGTAAGTGGTGGTCCAGTCGCCGTTGATCGAGATCCCGTCGTTCGGGAGGGTGGCCGGGGCGTGGTAGTCCTTCGGCTTCGCCTCGGCGAGGTCGTCGCCCACGTAGCGTCGGATCCGCTGGGTTCCGAGGTAGGTCTCCGGCGTGGTGCCCTTGGCCACGGTGGCCTCCGACGTCTTCGTCCGCGCGGGCAGCGAGGTCCCGGGGTCGGCCTGCTGGAGCAGGGTGCGGATCAGGCCCTCGGTCCGGTCGTAGCCGCCCTCGCCGAACGTGATGTAGCGGACGGTTCCGGTGGCGTCGATCAGGTACTCGGCGGGCCAGTACTCGTTGCGGTAGTCGTCCCAGGTGGTGAGCTGGTTGTCGAGGGCGACCGGGTAGTCCACGCCCAGCTTCCTCGCCTGGCCGGCCACGTTGGACGGGTCCTTCTCGAAGGTGAACTCCGGGCTGTGGACGCCGATGACCTGAAGCCCGTGACCACGGTAGGCGCGGTCCCAGGCCTCGACGTGCGGGAGGCTGCGCTGGCAGTTGATGCACGAGTAGGTCCAGAAGTCGATCAGCACCACCTTGCCCCGCAGAGCCTTAATGCTGAGAGGCTTGCCACCTGGGGTGTTGAGCCATTTGGTGATTCCGGCGATCGCGGGCGCGGGTCCGCACCGGCTCAGCTTGTCGGCGCCGTCCACGCACTTCGACAGTTGCTTGTTGGAGTTGTCGAACAGCCCGGAAAGCTGCTGACGGGCGGTGTCGCTGCCCTCGACCTTGTGTTGCGCGGCGGAGGTGTAGTCGGGCAACGCTCGCTGGAGGGCGTCCGTGATGTTGAAGGCCAGGGCCGCGGCCAGCAGGATCATGACCACTCCGCCCGTGACCCGCAGCTTGCGGGCCCGGCTGCGGAACGCGGTGATCCGCTGGGCGACCCGGCGTCCCGCGAGGGCGAAGACCAGCAGCGGGATCGCGGTGCCCACGGCGAACGACACGGTGAGCGCCACGATGCCCATGCTGATCCGGCCGCGGGCGCCGGCCACCGTGATGGCGGCCAGCACCGGCCCGGCGCAGGGCACGTAGAGGAGGCCGAGACCCAGCCCCAGCGCGAGCGCGCTGCCCTCCTTGTTGAAGCTGCGCTGGGGAATCCGGGCGAACGGCTTCTCCAACAGCCGCTCCACCACCGGGAAGATGAGTCCCAGCCCGAGCACCACCAACATCGACAGGCCGACGTAGCGCAGGATGCCGTCCGGCAGACCGAGCGCGCTGATCAGCGTCGTGCCGGCCAGGGTGAAGAAACTGAAGCTGATCACCAGCCCGGTCACCACGGCGTAGGGCCGTCGGTTGCGCTGTCGTGGTTCCGCCTCGTCCGCGGGGGTCGCAGCGCCCGGCCCGCCGGCCAGGAAGACCACCGGCAGGACCGGAAGGATGCACGGGGACACGGCGGTGATGAGCCCTCCGAGGAGCCCGATGAGAATCAGAGTCAGCATGGGTGTCCTCTCGGACCGGGGACTCCGGAATCTCCGGCGTCTCCTCCCTTCATTCGGTGGCGGGGGATCCACGGATTGCCGGAGCGCCGGGACCCGGTGGCCGAAGGCGGCGCGCACGAAATGGTGGACCGCCGGGCCAATCCAAGGTGCCGTTGGTTCCGAACCACCGGTGACCAGGTCCCAGTACGGAGGTGTCCATGCACGTGGCAGCACGTGACGATCAGTCCTCGACTCCACGCCAAGGTGCCCTGGAAACGCTGCTCGGGCAGGTGGCACGGGGCGACCGGGGCGCGTTCGAGAGTGTGTACACCGCGGTGGCCGGGGCCGTACTCGGCCTGGTGCGCAAGGTGGTGCGTGATCCGGCGCAGTCGGAGGAGGTCGCGCAGGAGGTGTTGATCGAGGTATGGCGGTGTGCCGCCCGCTTCGACGTCCGGCAGGGCAGCGCGATGGCGTGGATCATGACCTTGGCGCACCGCCGCGCCGTCGACCGGGTGCGCTCGGCGCAGGCAGCCGCCGACCGGGAGCGCAGGGTCGGCGCGCGCGAGGGCGGGACACCGTTCGACGAGGTCAGTGAGCAGGTGGAACGGCGGCTGGAACGCGAGCAGGTGCGCCGCTGCCTGGAGAACCTCACCGATCTGCAACGGGAGTCGGTGACGCTGGCGTACTACCGGGGCTACACCTACCAGCAGACGGCCGAGCTGCTGGGCGCGCCGCTGGGAACCGTGAAGACGAGACTGCGGGACGGGCTGATCCGGCTCCGCGACTGCCTGGGGGTGTCGGCATGACCGCCGCTGACCTGCACACGCTGACGGGAGCCTACGCGCTCGGAAGCCTGCCCGAGCCGGAGGCGGAGGAGTTCGCCCGCCATCTGGAGCGGTGCGAGGCGTGCGCGCTGGAGGTGCGGGAGTTGCGGGAGACCGCGGCCCGGCTGGCGCTGGCGGTGGCCGAGGTGCCGCCCGCCGCGCTGCGCGAGCGGGTGCTGGCGGCACTGCCCGGGATACGTCAACTGCCGCCGGAACACGCGTCGGTCGCCGCACTGCCCATGGAACGCGGAACGTGGCGGCGCCGACTGCCGCGGCTGGCGATGGCCGCGTGCCTGGTGTTCGCGGTCGCGGCCGGGGCGACGGCGGTCCACGCCTGGCGGCAGGAGCAACGGGCCAGGTCGGCCGCCACGCTGGCCCAGCGGCGAACGACAGAGCTGGCCGCGCTGCTGACCGCTCCGGACGCGTCGTACCGGGCGACCGCGCTGAAGGCCGGGGGCAACGGCACCGTGGTGGTCTCCCGGTCGCTGGGGCGGGCCGCGTTCATCTACCGCGATCTGCCCGCGTTGCCGAACCGGCGGGTCTACGAGTTGTGGTACAGCCGCGGTGGCGCGATGGTCCCGGCCGGGCTGGTCACGGCGGGCAGCCCGACCGGCACTCTGCTGCTGACCGGCGGTCCGGCGGATGCGGTGGGCGTCGGTGTGACGGCGGAACCGGCGGGTGGCTCCGACCGGCCGACCAGCGCGCCGCTGGCCCTCCTCCCCATCTGACGCGGGCACCCGCCCGCACGCCTGTGTGAGCCCGCCGTATGACGGTGGGCCCGCGCGGCCGTTTCCCGTTCACCGCGCAGAGGACACCATGAACGCCTTCGCCTGGTCCGCCTTCGCCGTCAACCTCGCCGGAGCGGCCGGCACCGCGGTCGCCGTGCTGCTCGCCGCGTTCGCCGTGGGGTGGCGCACCGGTCGGCACCGGGTCGTCGACGTCGCCTGGGGGGTGGCGTTCGCGGCCGTCGCGCTCGTGACGTACGCGATGTCGGCCGGCCAGGGCGACGACACGCGGCGGCTCCTGGTGACCGCGGCGACCGCGGTGTGGGGACTGCGGCTCGCGGCACACATCGCCTGGCGCGGGCGGGGCCAGGGCGAGGATCCACGCTACGAGAGGATGCTGGCCCGGGCGCGGGGCAGCCGTGCCCGGTACGCCTTCCGCGTGGTCTACCTGTCGCAGGCGGCGCTGGTGTGGCTGGTCTCGCTGCCGGTGCAGGCGGCGCAGTACGCGCCGGTGCCGCCGGGCCCGGTGACGGTGGCCGGCGTCGTGGTGTGGGGCGTGGGGCTGGCCTTCGAGGCGGTCGGGGACGGCCAACTCGCGCGGTTCAAGGCCGATCCGGCCCACCGCGGCCGGATCATGAACCGCGGGCTGTGGGCGTGGACCCGGCACCCCAACTACTTCGGGGACTTCCTGGTCTGGTGGGGGCTGTACGCGATGGCCTGTTCCGCCTGGCGGCCGGCCCTCCTGTGTGTCGTCTCCCCGGTCGTCATGTCGTTCCTGCTGATCCGTGGCAGCGGGAAGCGGTTGCTGGAACGGCACATGGCGGACCGCCCCGGTTACGCCGACTACGTCGCCCGGACGAGCGGCTTCCTGCCGAGGCCGCCCCGCCGACGGTGAACTCCGTCATTCCGGCCGGTCCCACCCCGCGCCGAATCGACACCCATCCGTCCGCCACGCGGCTCCGAACGACTGGTGACACAGGAAAACGCGCGAGCGGCGCGTGGTGCCGCCGGGAGGAGGATCGTGGAAGGACGTCGGATAGCCGTGGTAGGCGGCGGAGTGGCCGGTCTGACAGCCGGCTACGTGTTGCGGCGCGCCCATGAGGTGACGCTGTACGAGGCGGACGACCGGCTCGGCGGGCACGCGCTGACCCGCAAGGTCGCGACCGCGCGGGGTGACACCGTCCCGGTCGACCTGGGCTTCATCGTCCACAACGAGCGGACCTATCCCCATCTGCTGCGGTTGTTCCGCGAGTTGGGGGTGGCCACCCAGCACACCGAGATGAGCATGTCGGTGCGGTGCGCCGGCTGCGGCCTGGAATACGCGGGCGCGCGCGGCACGGCCGGCCTGTTCGCCCGGCCAGGCAACGCGCTGCGCGGCCGGTACCTGCGGATGCTGACGGAGATACCCGTCTTCCATCGCAGGGCGAGGGCGCTGCTCGGCGAGTCGCCCGGTGAAGGCGAACCGGCGTGCACACTGGGCGAGTTCCTGTCGGACGGTGGTTTCTCCCCCTACTTCGTCGCGCACTTCGTCACTCCGCTGGTCGCCGCGGTGTGGTCCTGCGCACCGGAGACCGCCCTGCGGTACCCGGCGGCGTACCTCTTCCGCTTCCTCGACCACCACGGCCTGCTGTCGGTCACCGGCTCGCCGAGTTGGCGCACGGTGACCGGCGGGTCGGTCGAGTACGTCGAGCGGGTGGCGAAGGAGCTGACCACGGTGCGCACCGGCGTGCCGGTCAGCTCGGTGCGGCGGTTCCCGGACGGCGTGCGGATCACCACCGCCGACGGCACGGTCACCGATCACGACGCGGTGGTGCTCGCCGTCCACCCCGACCAGGCGCTGCGGATGCTGGCCGATCCGACGCCGGCCGAGCGTGACGTGCTCGGGGCGTTCCGCTACTCGCGCAACCCGACCGTGCTGCACACCGACGCCTCGGTCCTGCCCATGTCCCGTGGCGCGGCGGCCTGTTGGAACTACGCGATGCCGTCGTGCGACGCGCCCGCGGACCGGGTCGAGGTCAGCTACGACATGAACCGGCTGCAGCGGCTGCCGGGACCCGAGCGCTACGTCGTGACGCTCAACGCCGGCGAACACGTCGCCGCGGACGCCGTGTTGTCCCGCACGGTCTTCGAACACCCCGTCTACACACCGGAGTTCGGTGGCCGCCCAGCACCGTCTGCCGGAGCTGACCACCGCGGTCACCGCGTACGCCGGGGCCTGGCACGGCTGGGGGTTCCACGAGGACGGCTGCCGGTCGGGTGTCGAAGCCGCGGCGGCGCTGGGGGTGCGGTGGTGACGCCCGGCATACGCCGCGGGTCCGGCTCTCTACGAATGCGTGGTGGCGCACGCGCGGACCGCGCCGCTGCGGCACGCCTTCCGGCACCGGACCTATCTGTGGCTGGTGGATCTCGACCGGCTTCCCCGACTGCCGCTTGCGCTGCGGCCGTTGGCCCGGTTCGACCCGCGTGACCACTTCGGCGGCACGGCCCCGACGATCCGGGCCGGGCTCGACCGGTTCCTCGCGGCGAACGGGATGGACCTGGCCGGTGGGCGGGTGGTGATGCTCGCCCACGCCCGGGTGTTCGGCCACGTCTTCAACCCGCTGACCGTGTACTGGTGCCACGACGGTGCGGACGCACCGGTGTGCGTGGTCGCCGAGGTGCACAACACCTACGGCGAACGCCACTGCTACCTGCTGCGTACCGATCCGGTCCGCCAGGCGCGGGTGACCAAGGAATTCCACGTCTCGCCCTTCTTCCCGGTCGACGGCGAGTACCTGATGCGGCTCCCGGAGCCGGACGAACGGCTCGCCCTGACCGTGCGGCTGCGGCGGGAGGGCGCCACGCCGTTCACCGCGACGCTGCGCGGCCGGCGCAGGACCGCGACCACGGCGCGCCTGCTGTCCCTCGCGCTGCGCCACCCCTGGTCGACGGCCGCGGTGTCGCTGGGCATCCGCAAGCACGGTGTGTGGCTGTTCCTGCGCCGGCTGCCGCGCTTCCCCCGTCCGCGCCACACCACCCAGGAGGGTCTGTCGTGACCGCACACCCCGATATGGCCGCCCGGCACGTCAGGCCCACGGTCGCGCGGGTGGACGCCGCGCGGTGGCCGGACGTCGCCCGGGTGCCTCGCTGTTCGGCCGCCCGACTGGCGGCCGCCCGACTGGTGGTGCGCCGGGCGCTGGCCGCGCTGCCGTTGCGCGTCGGCTGGGCAGGGGACGCCCCGAGCGGCACCGCCGGGCCGCTGTTGCGCGTCCATGATCCGGACGCCTTCCTGCGCAGGATCGGGACGGACGGACTGATCGGCTTCGGTGAGTCGTACATGGCCGGCGAGTGGGACGCCGCCGACCTGCCCGCCGTGCTCGGCGTGCTGGCCGCCCACGTCACCACGCTGGTGCCCGTCCCGCTGCAGCGCCTGCGCGGCGCCTGGGCGCGCCGCAAGCCGACCGCGCAACGCAACACCCCTGACGGCGCCCGGCAGAACATCTCGGCCCACTACGACCTGTCCAACGACCTGTTCGCGCTCTTCCTCGATCCGACGATGACGTACTCCTCGGCGGTCTTCGCGACGCTCCCGGCCCGCTGGGACGCCCTCGCCGAGGCACAACGCCGCAAGATCGACCGGCTGTTGGACCTCGCCGAGGTCGGAGAGGGCACGCGGCTCCTGGAAGTGGGCACCGGCTGGGGCGAGTTGGCGATCCGGGCGGCCGGGCGCGGGGCCCGGGTGACGACGGTGACGCTCTCGGGCGAGCAGCGTGAACTCGCCCTGCGCCGCATCGCCGAGGCGGGTCTCACCGACCGGGTCGACGTACTGCTGCGCGACTACCGCGAGGTGGGCGGCGAGTACGACGCGGTGATCAGCGTGGAGATGATCGAGGCGGTCGGCGAGGAGTACTGGCCGGTGTACTTCGACACCCTGGACCAACGCACCGCGCCCGGCGGACGCGTGGCGCTCCAGGCGATCACCATGCCGCACGACCGGATGATCGCCACCCGCGACACGTACACCTGGATTCACAAGTACGTCTTCCCCGGCGGCGTCATCCCCTCGACCGAAGCCATAGCCCAGGCCGCCGGCCGCACCGGGCTGCGGCTCGCCTCCAGCGACGGTTTCGGGCCGCACTACGCCGAGACCCTGCGGCTGTGGCGCGCGCGGTTCACCCAACAGGCCGATGGAGTCGCCGCGTTGGGCTTCGACGCGACCTTCCGCAGGTTGTGGGAGTTCTACCTCGCCTACTGCGAGGCCGGCTTCGCCAGCGGCTACCTCAATGTCCGGCAGATCCTGCTCACCAAGAACGACCCCCGCGGAGGCCCCCGTTGACCAGCGCCGCCGAACGGCTCACCCTCCTCGTCGAGCAACTCCTCGGCACACCCTCCCCCATTCGGCTGCGAGCTTGGGACGGCAGCGCCGCCGGACCGTCCGGTGCCCCGCTCGTCGTCCTGCACTCACCGCGTGCCCTGCGCCGACTGCTGTGGCGACCGGATGAGCTCGGCCTTGCCCAGGCGTACGTGGCCGGGGAGTTGGACGTGGAGGGTGACCTGCGCGGCGCACTCTCCGCCCTGCTCCGGGCGGCCCGAACCCGGCACTCGAACGCGGCCCGGCCACCGCTCGCCGGCCTCGCCCGGGCGCTGGCCACCGCCGCACGGCTCGGCGTGATCGGCTCCCGGCCGCCCGAACCGACCGCCACACGCGCCCGGTTGCGTGGCCGCCGGCACAGCGTCACCCGCGATCGGGCCGCCGTCAGCCACCACTACGACCTGTCCAACGACTTCTACACCGCACTGCTGGACGAGTCGATGGCCTACTCCTGCGGCTACTGGACCCGACCGGACGACCCGGCGTACGGACCGGCCGACGCGCAGCGCGACAAACTGGAGTTGATCTGCCGCAAGCTGGACCTGCGGCCCGGCGCGCGGCTGCTCGACGTCGGCTGCGGCTGGGGCAGCCTGAGCCTGTACGCGGCGGAACACTTCGGAGCGCGGGTCACCGCGATCACTCTCTCCGCCGAGCAACGGGACTTCGTCGCCGGCCGCGTCGCCGACCGGGGACTGGAGGGCCTGGTGGACGTCGAGCTGCGGCACTACCGCGACCTGTCCGACGACCACGGCGGCTACGACGCCGTCGCCACCGTCGAGATGGGCGAACACGTCGGCGACGAGCACTACCCGGGCTTCGCCGAACTGCTCCACCGCAGCCTGCGCCCGTGCGGCCGGCTGCTCGTGCAGCAGATGTCCCGCGGCGCGAACGCCCCGGGCGGCGGCGCGTTCATCGAGTCCTACATCGCGCCGGACATGCACATGCGGCCGCTCGGCGCTACGGTCGACCTGCTGGAGAACGCCGGACTGGAGGTGCGATCCGTGCAGTCACTGCGCGAGGACTACGTCCGCACGATCGACGCCTGGCACCGGACGCTGGAGGAGCGCTGGGACCGGTTCGCCGCACTGGTCGGTACGCCGACCGCGCGGGTCTGGCGGCTCTACC
The DNA here is from genome assembly GCA_963737305.1 of uncultured Actinomycetota bacterium. GTDB lineage: Bacteria > Actinomycetota > Actinomycetes > Streptomycetales > Streptomycetaceae > Streptantibioticus_C. The sequence goes on from CAVTRX010000001.1 coordinate 1,798,402, forward strand.
TGGTGGGTGGCTCGCTCGCCTTCGCGGAACGCCGCATGGGCGTCGACCAGATCCTCGCCGTCCGTCCTGACGAGGCCGGCGCCAGCGGCATGCCGGCCACGCCGGCGGACTGGTTCGCCGCGGGGAGCCGCGCGTGACGGACCGTACGACGGACCATCAGCCGTCCCAGGACGATGTCGTGGCGGGCGCGGATCCGGAGCCCGCGGCACCCGAGAGCGGCGAGCGAACCGCCGCGCTGCGCCTCGGCCGTCTTCCCCAGGCACCCCGGGCGGCCGTCCTGCTGCTGCACGGCGGGCGTTCGCAGGACACCACGCCTCCGCCGCGTTGGGGTCCGCCGGCGCTGCGCATGATCCCGTTCGGCCGCGCGATCGCCGGAGCCGTCGCCGGCCACGGGGTCGCGCTCGGAACGGTCCGCTACCGCTGCCGGGGATGGAACGGCGACCGTGCCGACGCCGCGGTGGACGCCCGCGCGGCGCTCGACGCGCTGCGGCGAACGATCGGCCCGGTGCCGGTTGTCCTGGTCGGTCACTCGCTGGGCGGTCGCGCCGCGCTGCGGGTGGCCGACCACCCGATGGTGCGCGGCGTCGTGGCTCTCGCCCCGTGGTGCCCGCCCGACGAGCCGGTCGCCGGTCTGGCCGGTCGACGCGCCGTCCTGCTGCACTGCCCGCACGACCGGGTCACCGACCCGAACGGCTCCTGGGAGTTCGTCCGCCGGGCCAACGACGCCGGGGCGGCCGCCTGCGGCATCTCCGTAGCGCACGGCGGGCACGCGATGCTGCGCGGGGCGGGCACATGGCACCGCCTGACAGCCGCCCTGACCGCAGGGCTCCTGGATACGTCCGGGCTCCCGCCGCTCGTCGAAGCCGCGTTGACGTCCGACGCCGACGGACTCCCCCTCGACGCGGCGGAGTTGGACGCGTAACACCGCCGCCGCCCGCTCGGTCACCCGCTGGTTCGTCAGCGGGCGGCCGGGAGGGCGGCAGCCGGGCACGAGGTGTTGACGAGACGTCAGGACATCGGCGGCATCAGGACGGTGTCGATGATCTCCACGTTCGCGTTGGCGGTCTTGACGTTCCCGCACACGACCTTGGCGGTCTTGTTGACCATGAACGAGGTGCCGGAGCCGGCGACGGTCAGATCCTGCTTCTCCAGGGTCGGGTAACTGCCCATGGCCAGGTCTGCGGGGGCCAGGTGCTGCCCGACGACGTGGTAGGTGAGGATCTTGGTCAGCAGCGCCTTGTCGGCCAGCACCTTCGCCAGCGTCGCCTTCGGCAGCTTCGCGAACGCGGCGTTGGTCGGAGCGAAGACCGTGATGTTCTGGGCCGAGTTGAGGGTCTGCACCAGACCTGCCTTCTTCACCGCCGTCACCAGCGTCGACAGCACCGGGTTGTTCGACGCCGCGGTCGCGACCGGGGCCTGGGCCATGCCGTCGAAGCTGCCCGCGCCGGACTTCGGCACCGCCGAGCAGGCTGAGCCGAACGGCTGATCGCTCGTCATGCTCGCGGTGGCCGACGGTGTGCCGGCCGCCGCGGTGTGTTTCGCGCTGGTCTTGGTACCGGACGACGAGCAGGCCGACGCGGACGCCGCCAGCGTCCCGGCGACGGCCAGTGCCACGACGAGGCGAAGCGAACGGCGGGTTGACATCATCATGTATCTCCTCTGATCGGCTCTCATCCCCTCCTTCGGTGCGGGGCACGAAGCGGATTGGTCCCGCACGGGATCGGTGCGGGCACTCGCGCGCCAGGGGCCGTCGGAGTCGTCCGGGTCACTCAGGCCGTGTCCAGGCCGACAAGTGACTCTTTTCGTCGCGTACTCCGATTGCCTACCGTGACAGCATGGTGACTATGGACAGTGGAACCGACGGCACCCCAGGTGCGGAAGGCCGACTCCCCGTCGGTTTCGACCCGTGCCGTGCCACCGCGGCGGCACCGGATCCGCTGACCGTCGGAGTGGAGGAGGAGTACCTCCTGGTCGATCCGATGACCCGGGAGGTCAGCCCGCAGGGGCTCAAGGTCGTGGAGCAGGCCGCTTCCCTCGGGCTGGGCGAACGGGTCACCCCGGAGCTGACCTGTTATCAGGTCGAGGTGCGGACCGAACCGCACACCGCCATGAAGGATCTCGGCGAGCAGATCCGATCCGCGCGAGCCATCGTCGCGGCCGCCGCCGACCGGCAGGACTTGCGCGTCATCTCCAGCGGATCCCCCGTCCTGGGCCCGTCGGGTCCGCTGCTCATCTCGGAGGGGTCCCGGTATGCCGAGAGCATCGCGGCGTTCCGTGCCCTGGATGACGAGCAGATCGCCTGCGCCTGTCACATTCACGTCGGCATGTCGGACCCGGCCTGCGCGCTTCGGGTCAGCAACCACCTGCGTCCCTGGATCCCCGCCCTCATCGCGCTGTCGGCCAACTCCCCCTACTGGTCAGGAAGGGATACCGGTTACGCGAGTTGGCGCACCATGACGTGGGCGCGTTGGCCGATCGCCGGTCCCCCGCCGTACTTCGAGTCCCTCGCGCATTTCGACGATCTCGTCAGCCACAGCATCGAGACCGGCGCCGTCCTGGACCGCGCCGGCCTGTACTGGGACATCAGACCCTCCAGCCATGTGCCGACCCTGGAGTTCCGGGTGGCCGATGCCGCCAGCACCGCTGACGAGACTCTTCTGCTCGCCGCCATCGTTCGGGCCATGGCCGCCACCGCGCTGAAGGCGATCGACGAGGGAGAAGCGGCACCGCGTCCCCGGCCGGAGATGCTGCGGGCGGCCTGCTGGCGCGCCGCACGCGATGGACTGGCCGGGGAAGGGGTCGATTTGCCCACCGGCAGCCTGGTTCCCGCGCCCGCCTTGATCGAGCAGCTCCTGACCTGGATTCAGCCGGCGCTGCGCCGCCACGGCGATCTGGATCTGGTGCGGGCCGGATGGTCCCGCCTACGCGCCGACGGCAACGGCGCCGACCGCCAACGCGCCGCGTACCGTCGCCGCACCAGCATCCCGGACGTCGTCGACCACCTGATCGCCTCCACGACCCCAAGCTGACCGCGCCGTTGCTCCTGGTCAGCCGCCGACGCGCCGCATCAGCCCGATGTGCGTCCCGTCCTGTCAGACTTTGATGATCTCGATGGTCGGCCCGCACAAGAGGGTGAGATCTTCCGGGTCAGAGGTGAGGATGGTCACGGGTCCCTGGGCGGCGCGTGCGACAGCGCTCAGGACAGCGTCGATGGCGTACTTGTGGCCGTGCAGGTGGTGGGTACGCAGGAGGATCGCGGCAGCGCTCGCCAGGCGCCTGGTGATCTCATGGACGTCAATGCGGGACAGGACCCAGCTGATGCGGGCCTGGTGGATACGCTCGAAGTCAGCCTCCAGGGTCGTCATGGCTGTCGTGGCGACCCGCACCCCCTCTTCGATGGCGGCTTGGACGAATGCCGTGACCTGGCGATCCTTGAGATAGAGCTTTGAAAGGCCTTCACTGTCCAAGAGCAGCATGCCGGGCATCAGGCTGCCGCTCCGCCCGCACTGCGATGGTCGTGACGCAGGACGGCTCGGGCCTCCTCGACCTCCTCCCGGGGCAGCGGATCATTGTCCGTTTGGAAGTCCGTGACGATCTCGCGCAGCTTGTCCATGGCAACCCGTTGCTCGAGAGCCTCTGCGACGTAGGCGGAGAACCCCCCAGGGCCAACATGGGCGCGCGCGGCCTCGGCCAGATCCTCTGGGAGGCTCACCGAATACTTCTTGCTACCACTCATGCATCCAATGCTACCACCGGTAGGAATGGAAGCGCATTACCAGCACCCGTCCGCTCCGCCCGCGTGGCAGCGCTTCGCCCCGGCGGGTGGGGACCCGGCGGGGCGAATGGGCTAGCGGTCACACGGGACGGATCATGCGTGGGACGGGGAGACCTTGAGGGTCATCGTCTTGCCGCCGGGGTCCTGGTCGGTGATGACGATGCGGGTGTTGGTGTCCGGCACCTTCACACCACCGGTGGGGTTGCTGTCCGCGTAGTAGTACGTGCCCTTGTGGTCGTCGAACGTGCGTACGCCGTTCTTCGCCCGGAGCCTGGCCGCCACACCGTCCAGGTGGAGGGTGAAGCTGTCGGTCGGGTACCAGCTGAAGGGAGAGTCGTACGCCTGGAACTTGTTCCGGATGACCGAGCCGTCGGCCCAGGTGTCGGGCTTGGCGTGCGCGTCGACGGGCAGGATCTGCCCCTCACCCGGGTGCACGCCGACGTTGTTGTCGGACTGCGAGGTGTCCCACAGCCAGATCAGCAGACCGGTCTGGTACGGGAAGTGCTCGACCCAGTCGGGGCGGGTCGAGGCGTACCCGAAGTTGTACGGGCCCACCTTGAGGGTCGAGTCGAACGAGACGTACTGGCGGTTCTCCGCGATGTAGTACTCGGGGTAGCTCTTGCTGAACGAGGTGCCGATACGGGAGAAGCCCGTGGCCGTCCAGCCGTTGTCGTCGCCCTCGGCGCCGTCGGTGACGATCGCCTTGCCGTCCGCGGTGACCGTGATCGCGTCGGCCGCGAAGCCCTTCTGGGCCACCCCGCCGTCGGTCTGGTAGCGGAAACGCAGCTGGATCTTCTGGCCGGCGTAGGCGTTCAGCGGGTAGGACAGGTCCTGGTAGGCGCCGTTGGTGCCGGTCAGAGCCGGCTGCTCGGAGCCGTCCCGCGTGATGGCCTTGCCGTTCGCCGTACCGTCGAGCGCGGTCCAGTCGGCGCCGCCGTCGGTGGACACCTCGGTGTAGAGGAAGTCGTAGCCGTTCTCGATGTCCCACCAGCCCTTGAGGTCAAGGGAGGCCGAGGACGTGCCGGTCAGATCGATGTCGCGGGTCAGGGTGTTGGCGAGGTCGTCGCCGCTGCCGCTCCACCACTGCTTGTCGCCCTCGGCGGGTGTGGTGATGGTCGTGGTGACCTGCTTGTTCGGCAGGTTGACGATCAGCGCCTGCTTGTTCTTGGTGTTGTACTCCGCCACGCCGAGCTTGGTGGTGTGCTTCGTCGCCGCCTGGACGGTGTCGTAGTTCAGCCAGCCCAGTTGCAGCTTGTCCCAGGCGCTCATGTCGCCGGCCAGGTCGCCGATGGCGTTCTTGCCGAGCCCGAGCCAGGAGCCGGCCGACATCAGGGACCAGAAGCCGACGGACGACTCGCCCGTGTAGGTGGTGTCGTACTCGTCCGGCAGACCGAGGTCATGGCCGTACTCGTGGGCGTAGACGCCCAGGCCGCCGTTCTCCGGCTGGAGGGTGTAGTCACCGACCCAGACGCCGGTGTCGCCGATCTGGGTGCCGCCGGCCTTGTTGTCGGCCGGTCCGCTCTTGCCCGCGTCGGTGCCGTAGGCGTACCAGCGGTGCGCCCACAGGGCGTCGGTGCCCTGGACGCCGCCGCCGCCTGACTCGTCCTCACCGGCGTGCACGATCTGGAAGTGGTCGATGTAGCCGTCGGGCTCGTTGAAATTGCCGTCGTGGTCGTAGTCGTACCGGTCCCATTGGTCGTACTGGGCCAGGTCGGACTTGATCTGGGCGTCCGTGCGGCCTTGGGCCTTCTGGTCGGCCGCCCACTGGGTGACTCCGTCGCGAACCAGGTCCCAGGAGGAGGAGCAGATCGTGCCGCCGCACCAGTTGGAGCCGTAGCGGGCCTCGTTGTAGGAGACCTTGACCCAGTCGGTGACCTGGCCGTCGACCGAGTAGCGGCCGGAGGACTGGGCCTCGTAGTACTTGGCGACCGACTGCTTGTTCTTGTCGTGCGAGAAGTACAGGTCCTGGAAGTGCTGCTGGTTGAAGTCCGGCAGCCAGTTGACGCTGTTGTTGGTCTTCGGGTCCGGCTTGGCGATCTGGTTGTGCATCGGGCCGGGCTGGCCGCCGTACTTGAGTACCGGCTGCTGCGGACCGTCGGGGCCATCCGGGTCGATGGTCGTGGTGTTGTCGACGGTGTCGCCGAACTGGACCAGGATGGTGAAGATCTTGTCGGTCTTCTCGCGAGCCAGCTCGACGTATTTGCCCTTGTTGAGCTTGACGACGCTGGAGCCCCCCTTCACGGCGGGCTTCACCTTGCCGGCGACGACCTGTTGGAGGGCGGTGGTGCGTTCGGCGTCCTGCTTCTTGCTGAACGGGCCCGGCAGGTTGTCCTTCACCTGGTCCGGGGCGCTGCTCGCGGTTCGCGCGGCGTGCGAGTCGTCGGACCGGGGTGTGGCGGTCGCCGTGGCCGGGAGCGCGGTGGTTCCCAGTGCGGCAACGACAGCTATCGACGCGGCGAGTGCCGCCGACCGCGTTCTCCATCGCTGGTTCTTCAAGATTTCTTGACCTCCCCTTGGGTGAAGCCATTGCTACCTGACCTCGTACAGAAAAGACAGGTCTTGACTTGGTCATGGCAAGTCAGTACGTTTCCCGGTTTTCCAGGTCCGGATATCGAAGCGTCAGCAGCGCAGGGCGGAGCGGCGATCGGGCCCCGACGACGACTGCCCCCGAGGTGTCGTACGACGGTCCGGGAACCGCCATCGCCCCGCTGCCGCCCTGTCCGGTTCGGTGGGATCGCGGACTCACGAGGTCCGCTGTAATGTCGCCCGGCGACATCGTGGTGCGGCCGCGCGCCTGAGCCGCGTACCACGGCACGGAAGGCAATCCCCCCAACGCTGCCCCGACCAGGGAGAGACGTGAAACGTCGTCTGCTGCGCGGTCTCATCGCGCCCTTGCTAGTCCTGCTCACCACCATGGTGACCGGTATGACCGGTCAAGCTCATGCCCAGGTCGTCGCCGCCGCTGACGGCGACGGCGACGGACTCGACGACACGCTGGAGGACACCCTCGCGACCCAGTTCTTTCCGTGGATCTGGTTCGACAGCGGCGAGAACTCCGGCTGCACCGATCCGGCGACGAGCAGCAACCCCGGCACCGCGCTCGCCCGGGTCAGACCGCACCCCAGCGACCCGAGCAAGATCGCGATTCTGTACACGGTCCTCTACCGACAGGACTGCGGGGACTGGTTCGGCGGCTCGCACTCCGGCGACGTCGAACCCTTCGCCGTGACGCTCACCCCCCAAGCCGACTGCCCTACCGGCTATGCCGCCTACTCGTTGAAGACGACCTCACACGAGGGCACCGCCTTCGAGCACACCGACGAACGCCTGCTGGGCAACGACTGCTCCTGGGGCCGGGCCGCCGGCGGCTCACCCGAGGTCGCGAGGATCTACTCGGCCGAGAACAAGCACGGCAACTACGCCTCCCTCGACTCCTGCGAAGCGGGTGCGCTGGGCAACGACCACTGCTCGGAGAGCTTCACCCTGCCGTTCACGGTCTACAACGTGGGCGAGGACGGCGCACGGCGCCTCGACGAACTGTCCGCCTACCAGTTCCCCGGCGAGTACGCCTGGTCCCCGGTCCCGTTCAGCGGGAGCCTCGACCGCGGCAGTGATGCCGGGATGATCCGCACGAAGCTCGTCAGTGACACCCTGCTGGCCACCGCCTCCTGAGATCCGTCGATCGCCGAGGGCCCCGTCGGAAGACGGGGCCCTCGGCGATCCTCGCGTCGCTCGACGTTCGGCGCTCGTCTCGGCTGTGGCCCGTCTGGCAGACTTTGTGGGTATCGGCATACGTGGAGGCAGCAACTGATGAGCGACCCCGAGGGCGGCGTGCCTCTGGCCGACTACATCCGTGTACTCCGTGACCAGTTGGAGACCGCACAGCAGGATGGAGCGGGACGCGGGGTCAAGTTCGGTGTCGGGGCTGTGGAGTTGGAGTTCGAGGTCACGGTGACGCGGGAGGCGGCCGGGCGTGGCGGGCTGAAGCTGTGGGTGGTCGAGGCGGGGGCCGACGGTAAGCGCAGCAGCGGCCGGACACAGCGTGTGCGGATGACCCTCACACCCACCGATGACGCCGGTCGGCCACTGTCGATCACCGACCGGCTGCCTGAGCTCCCGCGCTGAGGCCTGTGGTGGTGGACTCGCTCGCCGGGCGGTGTGCCGAGGTCCTGGTCGAGCAGGACGGTGGTACCGGGTACGGCTCGGGGCTACGGCTGGCGACATCCTTGGTGGTGACCGCTGGACATGTGGTCGAGGGCGGTGGGTCGGTCAGGGTACGGCTGTCCGGCGGCTCCCTCGACGAGATCGTCGTCACCGGCCGGACGGTGTGGCGAGGTGCCCGGCTGGACGTCGCGCTGGTCGAACTCCTACCTGACGTGCATCTCGATGAGGTCGCTCCGATGGCCATCGGAGTCGTGCCGTCCGAGGCTGACGGACGGCTTCCGTTCACCGCGATCGGCTTTCCGCGCCATCAGAGCTGGACGGACACGGCGACGTGGCGCGACAGCGACCAGATCGATGGGGTGATTCCACTCGGGTCGAGTGTGAAGCGGGGCCGTCTGCTGCTGCATCGGACGGATGGCCGGCGCCTGGAAGCGCGCGACTGGAGTGGTTTCTCGGGTGCGGGTGTCGTCTGCGAGGGGTCGGCTGTCGGCGTCGTCGTGGAGGCGGCCCACTCCGGCGGGCTGGAGGCCGTACGGCTGGCTGCTGTGATCGGCGCGTACGAGCCGCGCGCGGAAGGTGAGCGCGAGCCCGAGCCGAGTGCCGCCGCCGCACGTGAGCTGCTGGCCTCGCACGGCGTCGTGCCGACACCCCTGCGCGGGCAGGAGCGGCGTCGCCCGGCCTACGAGGCGATGGTGCGCCAGTACGCGGACCGGTGCGCCGAACTGACCGGCCGCGACGAGGAACTCGCCGGACTCGTGGCGTTCGCGACCGGACCGGAGCCCTACCTGGTGCTCGTCGCCGGTCCTTGGGCCGGAAAGACCTCGCTGGTGACCCACTTCGCCACCGGGTCCCACCCCGGGCTGGACGTGGTGTCGTTCGTCATCTCCAGGCGCGATGGGCAGATGCGCGTCCAGCAGTTCCACCGGGCCATGTGTGACCAACTCGCCGGCCTGCTGGGCGAGTTCCCGCCCGCCGAACCGGACGCGGCCGTCTTCCTCAGCCTCTGGGGACGCGCGATGCGAATCCCCGGACGTTCCCTGCTGCTGCTCGTCGACGGCCTGGACGAGAACGACTACCGCGAGCTGGCCGAGCCCAGCATCGCCTCTCAGCTCCCGACCGCTCTCGGTCCGGCGGCACACGTCCTGGTGACCAGCCGCCATTCCGACGTGCCGCTCGACGTGGACGGCAGCCACCCGCTGCGCACCTGCCGCCGCCAGGTACTGACACCGTTCCCCGCGGCGACGAGCCTGCTTCTGCGCGCCCGCCAAGAGCTGGATCACGTACTCGCCGAGCCTGTCCAGCGCACCATTCTGACCACGATGACGGTGGCCGGCGGCGCGCTGAGCGGCAGGGACATCGCTGCGATCACCAACGGCTCCGCGCCGGCGATCCGCCGGACCCTGGGACGGGAGCTCTCCCGGGTCGTGGAGCCGCGCCCCGGCACGCCCACCCGGTACACCCTCGCTCATGACACCCTGGCCGCCGCCGTCCAGGAGGATCTGGAACCGGAGGAGTTCGCCCAGACCCGCACCGCCATCGACGGCTGGGCCCTCGGCTTCGCCACAGCCGGCTGGCCCGATGGCACCCCGGACTACCTGGTAGAGGCGTACCCGACCCTCCTGCTCACCGAAGGTGCCGGCCGGACGCTGGCGGCTCTGGCCTCGCCCGCGCGCCGTGCCCTGCTCCGCCGCCGGACGGACGGCGACATGGCCGTGCTGTCCGAACTGTCGAACGCGGCACGGTTCCTCGCGGCGGCCCCCGACTGCGACCTCACCCTGCTGACGCGGGTGTCACTGCTCCGCATGCGCGTCGAGAACGACAACTTCGCCATGCCCTCCACGTATCCCCTGTTGCTGGTGCGCCTCGGCCGAGCCGAGGAGGGCATCCAGTTCGCCCGCACCCTGCAGAACGCCTACGTGCGGGCCGACGCGCTGCTGGCGATCGGCGAACACCTGCTGGACAGCCGGCCGGCCGAGGCGCGGAACCTCATCCACGAAGCCACGGCCGTACCAGGGAGGTTGCCCCTGGAACGGTCGGAACACACGGCGCGCGCCGCTCGCGCGCTGGTGCGGCACGGTGAACCGGGCGCCGCCGATCTCGCTCGCGAAGCCATCACCGAGAGCGGCGACGAGCGAGGCTGGTCCATCACCGCCGCCGCCGACGCACTGGCTGAGATCGATCCCGCCCTGACGCGGTCCCTCATCGAGGAGGCCATCGAGCACGCCGACGCCGAGGACCGCTCCGACTTCTGCGGCCTCCTCGCGCCGGCGTTCACCGCTCTCGGCGATCTCGACCGCCTCCTCCGGCACCTCGCCGAACTGGACCGGGACGGCAGGAAACAAGCTCTCCTCACCGCCTGCCACGAGCACTTCGCCAAGGGAGGCCGCCGCAACGTGCCCGAGGCGCTCCTCACCGCCTTGAACGATGAGTTCACCGCCTCCGAACTCGTGGAATCGGCCGTCTACCAGGACGAGCGCCGGGCCCGTCATCTGCTCGCCCTGCCGGCCTCGGCCTCTCCCGGTCTCGATCCTGTCGAACTCGCCTATACCGCCCTCGCCGCCCACGGCCTCGATCCCCGGCAGCCGGGGGCCTCCGACGAGCTGCTCGCCGACGCCGCGACATCTGCCCTGGCCAACAGCCACCTGTCGCTGGCGCTCTCCCTGGCCCAGGACATCACCGCCCCCTTCATCCGTGCGGACCGCCTCACGAAGATCGCCCTGGCGCTGCTCGACTCCGCCGCGCCCCAAGACGCCGCTCCCGTGGTGGGCGAGGTGGAGGCGGCCCTCGCCGAGACCAGGAACACGCCGCCGCCCACCGTCCTGGCCGCCTTCGCCCAGGCCGCCGGCGCCGCCGGACGAACGGACCTGGCCACGCCGGCCCTGGAACTGGCCCTTCACGCTGTCCTGGCGGACAAGGACGACGCCCGGGCGAAGTGGGATGCGCAGGCGGTGGCAGGCGCAGCCGCCCGGCTCGGCCACCTCGACCACGCCTTGAGGATCGCGGCGGAGTTCACGGCAGACCGACTCGACCGCATCGACATCCTGCTGGCCGCTGCCAAAGCCCTTGAGGCGCACGGCGATCAGCGCTCAGCCGATCTCGACCTGCTCATCGCCCAGGTGACCGAAAGCATCGAGAATCCGACGGACCCGAGCGTGGCAGGCTGGCGTACCCGCGTCACTCACGAGCTCATCTCCCTCCGCCTCCGCGCCGGGCACGCCGACGCGGCCCTCGATCTGGCAGGCCGGCTGGCCAGGACCGACCTCCCCGGCCGCACCTTCGAACTGCGGGCGCACCTGCTGTCGGACGACATCCCCTCGGCGATCTCCGTGATCCGTGAAACGGCCCTGGCCATGCCCACGAGTTCCCCACGGGACCTGGCCCGGGGTCAGGAACTGGCAGCCGCGATGATCGTCGAGATGTGCGATGCCGGCCACCAGAACCTGTGCCGGGACGTCACGGCTCAACTCGTCACAGCCGCGGACCCGGACGTGACGCTGGGCAGCGGCCTGTGGGCCCGTCCCTGGCTCACCGCCGCCTGCCGGGCTACCGGCCGCACCGAGGATTTCACCCGCCTTCTGGACACGCTGCAGCACGCCGCCCTGGTCACAGGCGCCGGCTACGCGACCGACACCGTGCCGGTGGAAGCAGTCGTCCGCCTGGGCCTCTGGGATCGCTACCACGCCGAAGCCCGCCGACTGAGCGACGTGCTGGCCGAGGTCGTCCTCACCGACATGGTCAAAGCGATGCTCGACGCAGGCCTCTTGACCGAGGCTCTCCCCCTCATCGACGACCTCCAGAACGAGGACGCCTACTGCCTGGCCCTCGCCGCGGCCGTCACCTCCCCGCCCCGCGTCGACCTGGTCAAACGCTCCCTGGCCCGCGGCTTCACCGAAGACGTCATCGCCCCACTGACCGCCCTGGAGCCGGCAAGCCTGCAAGAGATCGCAGCCCAGCTCGGGGTGACCCGGCGCCCACCGAACGGGTGACGGCCCGAGCCCCCGGGTGCTCGGGCCGTTCTGGCGAGCCGGCGCGCACGGCAAGTAGCGCCGTCACCTCACCTCTTGGTGACTCCCGTCAGCACCTGCCGGGTGAAGTCCGTCGCCACGTCGCACGCCTTGCCTTGAAGCGCCTGGTTGCTGCTGTCTCCGTTCCGGACGTTGACCTCAAGTTCGTCGGCGTTGACCTGCATGGACAAGTCACAAGAGTTGCCGATCGCCATGGCCGAGGTCCCCGGGAAGCCCAGGACGTCGATCTTCTTCTGGCCTGTGGACACGTCCACGGACATGTCTACGGACATGTCGATGATGGCGTTGATCTGCACCTCTGTCCCGCCACTCTGCCAGTCACAGCCGGAGTCGGAGCTTCGGCCGGATTCGCTGCCTTCCCTGGCGGCAGAGGGCTCAACCCCGATCGCGGTCAGCGAGGCGTCCCTCAGCGCTTTGCATATGTCCATCCCGTTCAGTGTCGTGCGCGGCCCCTTGGGGGTCGGCAGACTTCCTCCGGCGGGCTTCTTGGTTCCTGTTGCACCGGGCGATTTCCCGGAGGGAGACGACGATGACGAATCGCCTCCACCGCACGCAGCAGCCCCCGTCAATACGATCACCATCAGCGTCGCCGCGGCGACGTTTCGTATCTGCATGGGAACGAGGGTGACATACGAGCGCCGGACGTCGTGCGGGTCCTCGTAATGTGCTGCTTGGACCGGTCCCGGGCTCGGCTGCGGTATCGCGGATCGGGCCGGCTCGGGAGTCGGCTCCGGTGCGCGGATCAGACCGGTTCGGGGCTCAGTTCCGGTCTCTGCTTCCCCACAGCCGCGTGCTCCCAGCGCTCCGTGGTCCGCACGTAGCCGACGATCACGGTCACCAGCACCAGGATGAGCAGCGGGCCGAACAGCCGCGAGTGCCGGGCCATCTCCACCGGCAGCCAGCGGTAGGTCACCAGGAGCGCGGCGAAGACCGTCACGCCGTAGGAGACCAGCAGGCTCGCCGAACGGTCCCAGCCCCGCGCGAGCGAGCGCATCGTCGCCTCGATGGTCAGCGCGAACACAGCACCGGCCACCAGGTCCGCGCCGTAGTGGTAGCCGAACCCCAGCGTCGCCACCAGCGTGGCGACGAGCCAGAACGCGCCCGCCCAGCGCAGTGCCCGTGGGCCCTTGCGGGAGTGGATGAAGAGAGTGGTCGCCCAGGCCGTGTGCAGGCTGGGCATGCAGTTGCGCGGGGTGACCGCGTCGAACGGGATGCCGTGCGGGGAGCCGATCCGCGGCACCGCGTGAGGCCACACGTCGGCCACCGCCCAGTGCCCCCCGCTGGTGCCGTAGGCGAAGATCGGCCCGACGGTCGGGAAGAGCATGTACACCACCGGCCCGACCAGCCCTATCACCAGGAAGGTACGCACCAGGTGGTGGCCGGGGAAGCGGCGCTCGGTCACCACGTTGCGCAGCTGGTACAGCGCGACGACCGCGGCGGCCAGTGGGAGTTGCCCGTAGACCAGGCCGATCAGGTGGGAGCCGACCGGGCCGCTGTCCTGGACGATCCGCCCGACCAGCCACGACGGGTTGCCCAGCGCGTGGTCGACGGTCACCACGTACGGGTCGAGCACCGTCGGGCGGCTCCGGGAGGTGATGAACAGCCAGGTGTCACCGGTCTTGTGGCCCGCCACCAGCAGCAGCCCCAGCCCGACGCCCTTGAGCAGCAGAGTCCGCTCCGCGCCGGTGCGGCGGACGACCGCGATCACCGCACAGCCCAGGATCACCCACAGCGCTCCGTTGCCGAAGTTCTCCCGGGCGTCGAGCAGCCACCGCACCAGCCAGAAGACCAGGTCGAGGCCGATCGCGGTGCCGAGCGCGAGGAACCGCTGCCGCCAGGTGAGGACCACCATCGTCAACGCCAGGCCCGCGTACAGCAGCGGTCCGGAGTCGGGGGCGGATATCAGCTCGCGCGACTGCCGGGTGAGCGGACCGGACACGCCGTAGCGGCGGGCGGCCACCTCCAGCGCCACGAGGAAGCCGAAGACCGCCACACCCGTCAGGGACCACAGCAGCAGCCGTGGCCGGTGCCTTACGGTGAGCGCGATCCGGCGACCTGTGCGCGCCAGCACGCGTGAAGCTTGAGATATCAATTGTCCGGTCGATCGGTCAGATGTGCGCGGATAGGTGGCGTTTCAGGACGAACAGCGTGCTTTTCCGATCGAGAGCGGGCGATGAGGGCGATCTTCGCGCGATCGAACATCTTAACTGAGGGCCAAAGGCAAGCGTCCGCAGATAGCCGAGGAAGTGAAATCCGCCGGTCCGGAGCCGGGCGGACCGACGGGGCGCGGAGGCGCGGGGGGCGGAGGCGCGGGGGGCGGAGGCGCGGGGGGCGGAGGCGCGGGGACGCTGGGGAGCGCCCCCAGCCCGGCGCCCCCGACCCTCGTCCGGCTCCGGCTCGGATTCGGTGACCTGGTTACCGATCGTTCGGGTGCCCATGAAGTCGGGCGCGGAGAGAGTGGGCCAGTCGGTCTGCCTGGTCAGCCGTGACTTGCTCCTGCTCTGGTCGCTGAAGCAGCCCGAAAATGCCCGGCCCACGATGCTCCGGTCGCAGATCCGCGGGCCGCGGAACGATGTGGAAGTGCACGTGCGCGAAGCCTTCGGCTTCGGCGAACTGGACGACGTAGGTCTTGGCACAACCCGTCACACTCCGGAGAGCCCGGGAGAGCTTGACCTGCCACATCCCCAGGGCAGATGCCTCAGCGTCGGTGAGGTCATGCACCGCGGCGACGTGGCGCCGAGGCAGCAGCACCAGCCAACCGGGCACCGCGGTGTTGAAGGCGTGGGCCACCCGCCAGTGCTGGTCGGACACCACGCACTCGCGTGGTGGAAGGTCGTCGAACTCTGCTTCCTTGCTGCATGCGTAGCAGTCGGGTGTCGTCATGAACCGAGATCGTAGGACTGCCTCGCTGCGAAACGCCTGCCCGCGGCGAATCGACCGCACCCCGCTCACCGGACCGGCTGGCGCTGCCCCTCGCCGGCCGTCGGGACTGGTCCCAGGAACCGGGCGCGATGCTCTGTCCGACGGGCTCGACGTACTGAGTGACCGTCAGTTCGGCATCGTCATCGCGGGATTGGGGCGGACATGCGTGGTTCGGTCAGGCGCCTTGCGTACGCACTACTGGTATGGGTCATCCTGCTGGCGGGAGCCTCGTCGGCGAGAGCGGCGTCGGCCTCGCCCGAGGAGATGTGCTCCGGGCAGCAGGCCGCGGTACAGGAGCTCCAAGGAGAGATCTCCGCCCACAACGCCAAGCCACACACCTTCGTGGTGCCGGAGGAAGAGGCCGCCGCCGACGCCTACGACGCGGAGGCCGCTGAGCTCAACGGCCGAAGGGCCACGGTGGAAGACGCCCTTCAGCAGTGTCTGGAGGCCATGCGGGCACTCGAGGGCGTGAATGCCGACGGCAGAGGTCTCAGCACCCCCACCTCCCTCGTCGAGTCGCGTATCGCCGAGGCGAAGGCGAAGATCCCCGAGGGCGCCGAACCGCCTTCCGCACCGACTCCCGGAAAGGGGTGGCAGGTCACCGAGCCGTTCCGTGATCTGTTCAGGGAGCTTCGGCAGGGCAATCCGGGCGACCTCGGTGACATCGAACTCCAGGGCGTCCCGCGACCGAACGTCAAAGACCCCGATGGCGCGTTTCCGTCCGGCTCCGGACGGGTGATCCGGGCGAGGAAGGGCGGTGACCCGGCGGTCTCCGGGGACCACATCGTCTCGCTGGCCGAACTCATGTCGATGCGGGGCTTCCTGAGACTCACGCCTCGGAACATGTACGCGGTCTCGCGTGCGCGGCTGAATCTCCAGTGGTTGTCGTACGCGGCGAACCTGTCGAAAGGATCGCGGAGCGCAGCCGCCGTGACCGGCGCCGACGCGGCGTGGGTGGAAGAGCAGGTCGCATTGGAGAACCGGGTCCGCCGGCAGTTGCAGGATATCATCGACAAACTGCTGAAGAGCCAGGGTGACGGAGAATGAGCATGGACGCGGTGGAAATCGCCGACTCGCTGGGGAACTGGTCACTGGAATTCGTAGAGGCGGGATCCGAGGAGTTGGTCCGTATTCCCGAGGAATGGCGGCCCGTCGTCCAGTCGGCCGACCCCGGGACGCGGCGCCGGGTGGCGCTGTCGCTGTGGAACCAGGACTTCCTCGATCTCCTCCCCGAGTTCGCGACGCTGCTGACCAGCCGTTGCGTCGATGTGCGGGCCTGTGTCACCGACGACTCCCCCGTACTGGTCTACGTCCTGGAGACCGACACCGGGGCCCACGTCTCGTGGGTGGGGTACGAGCCCGGTTCTTTCGACGAGCCGACGTTCTGGGAGGTGTTTCCCGAGCCGCTTCAGGTATTCCTGCGGGAGGTACACGCGGGATTCGCCTCGGGTGACCCTCTGGCGTTCGGGGTGACACGTCCGCGGTATATGCAGACGCTCGCCGAGGTCGCCGAATTCCCCGACGGAATTCCCGGGTGGGAGGAGAACGCCGGCATCTCCTCGACACGGCTGCTTCAGATCACGACGGACGGCGGCATCCTCAGCTACTGCCTCTCCCCGGACATCGGTCCGGGACAGATCGCTCTCGTCTACGAGGGGGACATCGATCCGATGGACTTCGGGCGGGAACTCGACCGGCTCATGATGTCCCGCTATCAACTCCAGTCCTGAAAGGGGCGCTCACGTGTCACACGATTCGGGCGAGGAACTGTCCGCGAGCCCGGCGCCACGGGGGCCGGGGCGCCGCCGGGCACTCATCGGGGTGGTCGCCGGGCTGATCGCCGTCACCGGGAGCGTCACGGGGTACGTGGCGTTCGGCCGGGGGGACAGCGAGCAGACGAAGATCAGGAAGGTGGTCGCCGAGTTCGCCGTCGCGGCCGACCAGGTGGACATGCCGAAGGTCCTCAGCCTCCTGTGCACGCAGGAGGCCGCCGAGCTCACCAGCCATGACGAGGCCCCGACCCGCGGCGACCGGCTCGTCGGCGTGAAGCCGAATCCGGTGACCACGTCGGGCATCACGATCAAGGGAGACGTGGCCGCCGTCCTGGTGACCCGACCCGCACAGAAGCCCGCCCACCTCTACCTCAGGAAGGAGAAGGGCACCTGGAAGGTCTGCGCCCCCGCCGGTGACCCGCCCGCCGGGAAGGCCCCGGCCGGCCGGCCCCCGGCCGACGGCACTTCTCCCGCCACGCCCGCCCCAGGCCGTTCCCCCGCACGAGCGTGACGGGGCCGAGCAGGACGATCCGTGCGGGAGTCGCTGCTACCGCTTGGTGATCGCGACCGTCGTGTGGTGACGGGACGAGGCGCTGGTCGCGCCGGGCGTGGTGGGGGCGCTGCTGGCGATGTAACCGAAGCCTTCGGGTGCGGTGGCGACCGCGGGTTGGCTGGTGACATTGCAGAAGAAGTCGCGCTGGTAGGCGATGCCGTTGGTCTTCTCGGTGATGATGCCGAACTGCAGGTAGCCGGTCTCACCGGGGGGAACGGTCGTCGACGCGGTGACGGCGACGGATCCGCTGATGTTCGCCTGGACGCTGGGTCCGATGCTGGCCGCGATGCCGGCGGGAGCGACCGGGATGTTGCCGGTCAGGCCGGCGGTGAGGGATCCCGAGATCGTGACGGTCATCGACAGTGTCGAGGGCGTCGAGGAGTTGTTGGGTTCCACGACCGTGGGCAGCAGTTGGAAGATGCCGTCCCTGGTGATGACGTCGGTGACCGTGTACCAGGTGGAGGGGATACAGAAATCGTGGGGTGCGGCGGCCGTGGTGGTGGCGGCCGTCGCCGGCATGACCCCCAGGACGAGCGCTCCGGCGGCCACGGAGACCAGGACGGCGGCTCGGATCCCACGGGGGGAACGTCTGACCATGTTGTGCTCCCTTTCTTCCGGCGCTGTGCGGTACCCGGGTCGGGTGCCCGCAGCGTATGGGGGATCCGCGAGCCCGGTTTCGGCAGCGTTTGGCGTCGGCTGGAAAAGGGATGATTTTGGCCGACTACCGCCGATGTCCGCCCGGATGGACAGGCGCCGCACGCCCGTCGGCGACGGGCGGCGGCTCGCCCCAGCGGCCCAGGCGCACGCCTCGGACAGCTGGGGCATGGGAAAGATTCAGTGCTCGCAGAGGGAGAATTCTCGTTCGTAGAGCTGCTCGTTGTGTTCGTCGACGAAGAACTTCCGTTCCCGCATGAGTTGTTCGCGGTGGTTCTTGGCCTGTTCAAGGGTCATGGTCGAGGTGTCGGACCATGGTTGTTGCGGTGGCACATCGGATGTCGAGACGATCTTTTCCGATGGGTCGACCAGGAAGAACGCCAGAATCTTGCGATATCCCGGGCGGGTGGGGTCCGCGAGGCGGAACGAGCTGACGCGGTGTTGCAGGATGTTCGGGAACGCCAGGCAACGGCCCGCTGGGGTCGATGTCGATCCCAGCATCTGGTTCAGTGCGTCTTCGTCCTCCAGGCCGTAGACCTCCCGCAGGCCGTTGTCGTCGTTCTGTTCGTAGCGTGGGTCGTCGAGTGCCGCCCGGAAACTCAGCCGGCTTTCGGTGATGTTCTCGCTGTCCCAGTAGTAGATGCCGGTCGACACGATCCGCTCGTTCATCATCCCCTCGACATGCCAGGAACCGCCTGGGTACTCGGGCTTGTCCGCGGTGAGGTGAATGGTGGCGAGCTTGACGATGACCTGGAGACGGCGGCCGCGCAGGTCGACTCGGGCGGATTCATCGGGCGACTCGGGCGGGGTGAAGGCCGGGGCGTCCGGGATGACCGGACGGCGGTTCTCCCACCAGGCGTCCTGGGCCTCTTCCCATGCATGGCGGGCCTCCTTGTATGCCCCGTCATCACTGTAGGAGGACTTCTCCGGATACTCCGGCTCCGAGTCGTACCACCCGTAAGGATCGGCCTCGATACGCAGAGGCCGCGGATGCCGCAGATCGGTGAGCACGTTCTCCAGCAGCGGGCGCATGCGCGCGAACAAGTCCGGCAGGACGGAGGCCAGTTCGCGATGAGTCTCGGGGTGGATGTTGTTGACGTACGAACGGAAGGCGACCTCGCCGTCGTCACTGACGTCGACGTCCGTGGGCAGCCACTGGAACTTCTCCGAGAACTCGTACTTCGAGTAGTGGTCCGTCGGGTTCTGCCAAGCCCGCTCCGGCCCACCGCTCGCCTCTCTCACCAGGCAGAACAGTGAGGGATGAACCAGGTCCAGCACCTGGCCGTCGGATCCGGGATGCCAGTCGCGTTCCGCTTCGGGGACCTGCTCCAGAACCCGGACCGCCTCGCGCAGCCGGGATCCGAGCTTGTCGTCGACCAGGGTGTCCGACTGCCACACCCCGTCGACGGCGGACACCTCGATACCGGTTCGTCCGTCCCGCAGCGCGGCATAGTGCAGGAGTTCGGCCAGCACGTAGCGAACCTGCGCTTCGGTGAGGCCCTGGGCGAGTGCTTCCCGCGTCCACCTGGCGACGATGTCGGCGTCGTTCATCTTGTCGAACCACCCGGGCTTCGCCCGGATGTGCGCGCTGCACTGCATCATCTGAAGTTCCCGCAGCGTTCGGGGTGTCGCGAATGATATGGAACGGGAAGCCTGAAAAGGCAGCGGGAAAGCAGACAAACCGGTCAATTCTCTTGGTCCTCCGACTCGGCGTGCGGTGGTGGGAAGGATATTCCAGCGGACTGACACCGCAGCCGCCGTCCCAACCCTCGCGAGCCTCGGAGCTCCGCCGGGCACCTGGGCAGCCGGGCCGCCCGGGGGCGGCGGCCTGGGACCGGGGAGTGTGATTCAGGTCATTCTCAACTCGGCCTGATCTGGTGTTTACTTTTGGTGGCGTCACGAGTCCCAGCGACAAGCCCCGGCTTGCTGGGCGGCAACCCTCCTTCTGCGGTGGGGTGCCCCGGGTGATGACGCGGTTCCCTGCGCGATGGTGCGCGGGAGCAAGCGCGGACCTGCCGTTCAGGTCCTGGACCTGGAGCCGGAGGACGAGATGGCAGTGCGCGTGGTGCGCCGGGCACCGTCCCGTCGGCGTTCCCGGGTCGAGCAGCCGCTGACCACCGATCACGGGTCCGGCGGGCAACTCGCCGCAACCCCGCACGGAGGAGTCCTCCAGTCATGAGCACGTTTTCGTCCCGGCCGCGCAGGCGCGGGTATCTGCTGAGCCTGGCCGCGGTGGGGGTCGCCACCGCCTTGGCGGCCGTCAGCGGTTGCAGTGTGGACACCGGGGGCGGCTCGGGCGGTGACAAGGGCGGCAAAAGCCAGGAGATCACGGTCACCGCCTTCGCCGGCGCGTGGGGCGACCTGTTCAAGACGTCCTTCGTCGAGCCGTACGAGAAGGCGACCGGCGTCAAGGTCAACCTGGTCTATGGCGCCGACGCCGACTGGCTGACCAAGCTGCGGGCCGCCGACGGCAAGAACCCGCCGTTCGACGTGGTGGCCCTCACCCCCGGTACGTTCCGCCAAGCGGCCGCGGGCAACCTCCTCCAGCCGCTCAAGACCGGCTCGCTCAGCAACTTCAAGCAACTCGACCCGGTTCTGACCGCGCAGTCCGCCGTCGGCGGGTCCGACTACGGCGTGCCGCTGACCACCGGGTCCACCGGACTGACCTACCGCACGGACAAGATCAAGCAGGCACCCACCGACTGGACCGACATCTTCGACAAGAAGTACTGCGGCCATGTCGCGCTGCCTCCGCTGACCTTCAACGCCGGGCTGGAGTTCTTCTCCGCACTGGTGTCCTCCGAGGGCGGGAAGCTGTCCGACCCGGCCGCCGTGAACCAGGCGTTCGACAAGCTCGCCCAGCTCAAGCACTGCGTCTCGGCCTACCCGGCGGATGCCGGCAGCGTCACCACCGACCTGCAGAACGGCGACGCGTGGATCGTGCCGTTCTGGGACGGCCGCGCCTTCGCCCTCCAGAAGGCAGGTCAGCCGATCGGTTTCACCTACCCCTCCTCCGGACCGGTGGGCGCGCTGACCTCGTACTACCTGCCCAAGGGCAGCACGAACCCGGCGGCGCTGAAGTTCCTCGACTACGTCGCGTCCGCGCAGCACCAGAAGCCGTTCGCCGAGGGCACCTTCTACGGCGGCGGCAACGACAGCATCGACTACACGCCGGCGTTCAAGTCCAAGATCAAGTTCGGCCGGGCCGTCTACTCGAAGTTCACCTGGGTCGACTACACGACGGCGACGGCCAAACTGAACGAGTGGCAGCAGCGGTGGAACCAGATCTTCAAGTGACCGCCCCACGAGAGAACCCCGACGAGAGCCGCGAGGCCGCCGACCACATCGAGATCGACGGCCTGGCCGCCGGGTACGAGGGCCACCGGGTGCTCGACGTCGACCGGCTGTCCATCCGGCGCGGCGAGTTCCTGTCCATCCTCGGCCCCAGCGGCTGCGGCAAGACCACGCTGCTCAACAGCCTGGCCGGGTTCGTGCGGCCCACGGCGGGCCGCATCACGCTGGACGGCCGGGACCTGACCGACGTGCCCACCCACCGGCGCGGTCTCGGCCTGGTCTTCCAGAACTACGCGCTGTTCCCGCACATGACCGTGGCCGACAACGTCGCCTACGGGCTGAAGGTGCGCGGCGACAAGCGCGCCGAGCGGGCGGAGCGGACCACGGAGGCGCTGCGCCTGGTCGGCCTGGAGCAGTACGCGGGGCGCCGTCCCCGGCAGTTGTCCGGCGGCCAGCAGCAGCGGGTCGCCGTGGCCCGCGCGCTGGCCACCCGGCCGGCCGTGCTGCTGCTGGACGAGCCGCTGTCCAACCTGGACGCCAAGCTGCGCCGCGAGATGCGGGTCGAACTGCGGGCGCTCCAGCAGCGCCTCGGCATCACCATGGTCTTCGTCACCCATGACCAGGAGGAGGCGATGTCGCTGTCCGACCGCATCGCCGTCCTCAACGCCGGTCGCGTCGAACAGCTGGGCACGCCGACGGAGATCTACCGCAGGCCGGCCACCGCCTTCGTCGCGGAGTTCATCGGCGCCGCCAACGTGCTGCGCGGCCGCGGCAGGACCGACGGCACGCTGGAGACCGGCGCGGCACGTATCGACTCCGGCCTGCCGTCGCTGCGGGACGGGGCACCGGTCACGTTCGCGGTGCGGCCGGAACGGGTCGCGGTGGTCGCCGGCGACGGCGCCTTCGCCGGCCCGGCCGTGCGCCGCGGCACCGGGATCGTCGGCTACCGGGCCTTCACCGGCGAGGCCTGGCAGGTCCAGATCGTCGTCGCCGAGGGCACGGCGGTCAACGCCCGCACGGCCGAGGAGCCCCCGCCTCTCGGTGCGTCCGTCTCCTTCGGCTGGGCCGCGGACGCCGTCATCGAGCTCGGCGAGGAGCACGCCGCCGTGCCGGAGGAGAACGGGGAGGCCGCCGGGTGAGTGCCGCCGTCCCCAGGGCGCCGCGGCGGCTGCGCGGGCTGCTGCCCGTCGCCCCCGTCGTGGTCTTCCTGATCGCGCTGTTCGTCGTTCCGCTGGCGCGGATCGTGGCGCTCAGCCTGCATCCGGAGAACGCCAACGGCTACCCGCTGCCCGGCTGGTCGCTCGTGCAGTACCGCAAGGTGTTCGCCGAGTCGTTCCTGTCGGAGTCGCTGTGGCACAGCCTGCTGACCGCGCTGCTGGTCACCGCGCTGTGTGTGCTGCTCGGCTTCCCCGCCGCGCACGCGCTGGCCCGGGCCCGCAAGTCCGTGGTGCGCACGCTGCTGTTCGTGGCGGTCGTCTCGCCGCTGCTGACCAGCGTCGTGGTGCGCAGCTACGGCTGGGTCGTGCTGTTCTCAGCCAACGGCGTGGTCAACCGGGTGCTGGTCGGACTCGGGCTGCTGGACCAGCCGGCACACCTGCTGACCAGCTATTTCGTGGTGGTCGTCTCCGTCACCCATGTCCTGCTGCCGTTCGCGATCCTGCCGCTGACCACCGCGCTCGGCGGCATCGACGACAATCTGCGGCGCGCCTCGCTCAGCCTGGGTGCCTCCCCCGCACGCACCTTCTGGAAGATCACCGTGCCGCTGAGCCTGCCAGGGATGACGGTCGGCGCCACGGTGGTCTTCCCGCTCGCGATGGGCATCTACATCACTCCGCTGCTGGTCGGCGGCGGCAACCAGCCGCTGGCCGGGCTGCGGGTCTACACCCAGATCACCAGCGTCTTCGACTATCCGGTCGCCGCGGCGCTCAGCTTCACCCTGCTCGTGTTGACCCTGCTGGGAACCACCGCGCTCGGTACGGGTTTCCGCTTCTGGGAACGGAGGCTCCATGGCTGACTCGGCCCCCCGCAGCCCGGCGCCCGGCCGCGTGTCGTCCGCGGTGTCGCGCAGGGTGCGGCGCACCGCCGTCGCGCTGCCCGCCGCCGCGGTCTTCGTCTTCCTGCTCGCGCCGCTCGCCGTGCTCGCGCTCAGCTCTGTGAACTCCACGAGTTCGCTGAGCTTCCCGCCGCAGGGCCTGTCGCTGCGCTGGTACGGCCAGGTGCTGTCGTCCCCGGACTGGCTGGTCTCCTTCCGGCTCAGCGGCCTGCTGGTGGTGCTCGTGGTGTGCACCACGACGGTCATCGGGACGCTGGCCGGCTACGGGCTGGTGCGCGGCGACTTCCCCGGCCGCGGGGTGATCGCGGGGTTCGCGCTGGCGCCGCTGATGGTGCCGGAGATCATCATCGCGCTGGGGCTGCTCTACTACTTCCAGGGCCTCGGCCTGGTCAACACCGTCACCGGGCTGTGGCTCGCGCACTCCCTGATCGCGCTGCCGTTCGTGGTGCGCACCGTCATGGTCTCCGCCAAGGCCCTCGACCCCGCCCTGGAGCGGGCCGCGGCGATCCTCGGCGCCGGGCGGGGCCGTACGCTCCTCACCGTCACCCTGCCGCTGCTGCGGCCCGGCATCCTCGCCGGGGCGGTCTTCGCCGCCGTCACCTCACTCGGTGAGGTCGCCGTGTCCGCCCTGGTCTCCGGCGCCGACACCACCACCGTCCCGGTGCGGATCTTCTCCGCCGTCCAGTTCCAGCTCGACCCGTCCGTCGCCGCCGTCTCCACGCTGCTGATGCTGGCCAGCGTGGTCGTGCTGATCGCCGTGGACCGGTTCACCAACTTCTCGGAGGTGCTCTGACGTGCCCGCCGACCTCACGGCCGCCCTTCCGCGCGCCCGTGTCGGGATCGATGTCGGCGGTACGTTCACCGACTTCGTCCTCGCGGTGCCCGGCGATCCGCGCGGACTGCTGCACCACAAGGAGCCCAGCACACCGCAGGACCCGGCCCGTGCGGTGGCCGACGGGCTGGCCGCCGTGCTGAAGCAGGCGGGTCTGTCCGCCGCCGACCTCGCCTCCGTCACGCACGGCACCACCATCGGGCTCAACGCGGTCATCCAGCGGCGCGGCGCCCGCATCGCGCTGGTGGTCAGCGAGGGGCACCAGGACATCCTGGAGATCGGCCGCAGCCGGATGCCCTCCTCGTTCGACCTGCACGCGGCCAAGGAGGAACCCCTTGTGCCCCGCGAGCGGATCGTGGAGATCCCCGCGCGGCTGGGGCCCGACGGCCGCCCGGTCCGGGTCCCGAACGACGCCGAACTGGCCCGGGTCGCCGAGCAGTTGGCCGCGACCGGTGCCGAGGCCGCCGCGGTCCTGGTGCTGCACGGCCACACCGACCCGGCGTTCGAGGCCGACGTGACCCGGCGGCTCGGCGCTCTGCTGCCGGGGTTGCCGCTCACCTCCTCTGCGGCCATCTGGCCCGAGGTCCGCGAGTTCGAACGCGCCCTGGTGACCTGCCTCAACGTCTACATCCAGCCGCTGATGCGCCGCTACTTCGACCGGCTCGAAGCACTGCTCGGCGACCTCGGGGTGACCGCGCCGGTGTACATCGCGGCGTCCAACGGCGGTTCGCTGAGCCTGCGTTCGGCCGCCGAGCGGCCCATCGAGACCGTGCTGTCGGGTCCGGCCGCCGGTGTCACCGCCGCCACCCGGCTCGGCCGCGCCGCCGGGATCCGCCGCATCGTCACGTTCGACATGGGTGGCACCAGCAGCGACATCGCGGTCGCGGTCGACGGCGAGCCGGAGTTCGCCACCCACACCACGATCGGCGGGCTGCCGCTCATCCTGCCGGTGGTGGCGGTCGGCGCCATCGGCGCGGGCGGCGGTTCTGTCGTGCGGGCCGACGAGTACGGCGTGCTCAAGGTCGGCCCGGACAGCGCGGGCGCCGATCCCGGCCCGGTCGCCTACGGGCGCGGCGGCGAACGGCCCACCGTCACCGACTGCTACCTGCACACCGGCGTCATCGACCCGGGAACCTTCCTCGGCGGCCGGATGCCGCTGGACGCGCCCGCCGCGGCCCGCGCCCTGGACGGGGTCGCCGCGGCCCTCGGACTCGGCGGCGCCGACCAGGCGGCCGACGGCGCGCTGCGGGTCGCCACCGCCGGCATGGCAGTGGAGTTGCAGAAGACCCTCGCCCAACGCGGCCTGGACCCGGCGGAGTTCACCCTGGTGCCGTTCGGCGGCGCCGGGCCCACCCACGCGGCGTTGCTCGCCGAGGAGGTCGGCATCCGCGAGATCGTCGTGCCGCCGACCGCCGCCACGTTCTGCGCGCTGGGCGCTGTCGGTTCCGACCTGCGCCGCGACTACGCCCGCAGTCTGCGCCGCGACATCACCCCGGAGACCGTCACGGCGCTGCGCGGGATCCTGGCCGGCCTGGAGGAACGGGCCCGCCGCTGGCTGTCCGGTCAGGGGCCGGCCGCCGGGGCGCCGCGCCTTGACCTGGCCGCCGACATGAGTTACGCGGGCCAGGCCTACGAACTGCGGGTCCCGCTCCCGTCCCCGCTGACGCGGGAATCGCTGACCGAGGCGTTCCACCGCGAGCACGAACGACTCTACGGATTCCGCGACACCACCGCCGCCGTCCGCCTCGGCACCGCCCGGCTCGCCATCAGCTCTGCCGGCCCGGATGTCGAAGGCCCGGCGCGGCCTGCCGCCGCGGACACCGCTCCACCGGCCCCGGTCGGCCACCGTGACGTGCTGCTGGCCGGCCGGCGCACCGGCACGGACGTCTTCCGCCGAGAGGCGCTACTGCCCGGGCAGACGCTCACCGGCCCCGCCCTCGTCGAGCAGGACGACACCACAGTGCTGGTGCCGCCCGGCTGGTCGGCGGGCGTGGACCCGCTCGGCAACCTCCGCCTCAGCCTCCGGCATTCCTGACAACGGCAAGGACGCACGCTCCCCATGAAGCTCGACCCGGTCACCCTGGAGATCATCGGCAGCAAACTCGGCGCCCTCACCGAGGAGATGTGCCTGACCCTCCAACGCACCAGCCGTTCCCTGTACGTCAAGGAGACGGCCGACTTCTGCTGCGCCCTGGCCGGGCCCGACGGCCGGTTCACCGCCTACCCGCGCGGCATCGGCGTGTCCGGGTTCGTCGGCCTCGAAGTACTCACCGCCGTACGAGCCGCCGGTCCGCTGGTGCCCGGCGACGTCATCATCACCAACGACCCCTACACCTCCGGCGGTCTCGCCACCCACCTGACCGACATCCAGCTGATCGAGCCCTACTTCCACGACGGTGAGATCGCCGGCTACGGCTGGGCGTTCATCCACTGCTCGGACATCGGCGGCCGGGTGCCCAGCAGTCTGGCGCCGAGCAACCACGAGATCTACCAGGAGGGCCTGCGCATCCCGCCGGTCAAGCTGGTGCGCGCCGGCGAGCCCAGCCGCGACATCGCCGCACTGCTGGCCGCCAACAGCCGCACCCCGGACGCCAACGACGGCGATCTGAGGGCCATGCTCGCCGCGCTGCGCACCGGACGCGAGCGCCTCGCCCGGGTCATCGGCCAGCACGGCCCGGACATCGTCGCCGCCGCCCACACCGACCTGGTCGAGTACACCGCCGGGAAAGCCGCCGCCGCTCTGACCCGGCTGCGCGAGGGCACCTACCGGTTCACCGACTACCTCGACGATGACGCGGTCTCCCCGGTCCCGGTCCGCATCTCGGTCACCGCGACGCTGCGCGGCGGCACGCTCCACCTGGACTTCACCGGTACCGACCCGCAGGTCGCCGCCGCGTTCAACATCGCCAGCCACGGCCGCGCCCACGCCTGGATCACCACCCGGGTACTCGCCCTCATCTGCACCCTCGACCCCGGCATCCCGCTCAACGGCGGGCTGATCCGACCGGTCACCGTCACCGCGCCGGAGGGCTCGGTCGTCAACGCGTTGCCGCCCGCCGCCGTCGGCATCCGGCACGCCACCGCCTCCCGGGTCAACGACGCCCTGGGCGGAGCGCTCGGGCTGGCCGCCCCCGAGGTGATGCCGGCGGCCAGCAGCGGCCTGGTGGTACCGGTCGTCGTCGCGAAGGACACCCCGGGCGGCAACCGAAACGTCCAGGTCCTCGAACCCATGGTCGGCGGCACCGGGGCCCGGGACGGCCACGACGGTGTGGACGGTCGCGACAGCGGCATCTCCAACCTGGCCAACAACCCCGTCGAGACGGTGGAGACCGAGATCGGCGCCCGGATCATCCGCTACGCGCTGCGCCCGGACTCCGGCGGGGCGGGGCGCTGGCGCGGCGGCTGCGGCCTCGAACTCGTCTTCCAGATCCTCGGCGACGACTGCCAGCTCCTCGCGCGCGGCCTGGAGCGGATGCGCTTCCGCCCCTGGGGCACTTCGGGCGGCGGTCCCGGCGCACCCGCCGAACTCGTCGTCAACGAGGGCAGGCCCGACGAGCGCCGGCACGCCAAGGTCGACCTGCTCGACCTGCGCGGCGGCGACACCGTCACCCTGCGCACCTCAGGAGCCGGCGGCTACGGCGACCCCTGGACCCGTGACCCGCAGGCGGTGCTCGCCGACGTGCGGCGTGGCCTGGTCACCGAGGAGGCCGCGCGGCGCGACTACGGTGTCGCGATCACCACGGACGACGATCGCCGGCTCGCCGTCGACGAGGCCGGCACGCGGGCGCTGCGCCGTGTCCCGCAGCCCGCGCCGTACGGCCCGGGACCGGAACGGGCCGCCTGGGACGCCGTCCACGACACCGAGGCCGCCGACCGGCTGATCGCCGCGCTCTTCCGGCTGCCACCCGCCCGTCGCTACTCCACCCGCGCCGATGTGCACAACGCCGTGCTGCGGGAACTCCCCAGCGGGTTCCCCTCCGTCCCCGCCTCAGAGGATCAACTCGCGGCCGCGCGGGTCGTGTTGGACCGGCTCACCGCTGAGCTCGAAGCGGCCGCGGTCTGAGCGCGGTCGCCGGCGCGAGCGCCGGTGGCGGCCAAGGCACCGGGTCGGCGGTCGCCGACGCCGCTGCTCGCTAGTCCAGTCCGCCGACATCCTCCTGACCCTGACCGCCGACTTCAGCGGCATGCTCCGACACGAGTTGCCGGCAGCGCCGAGCCCGGTCGGCCAGTCCACCGTTCGGGCAGGAAAGCTCGGTCAGGTAGAGGAGCAGGTCGGCGATCACATCGTGGTCCGGGGAGGTCGCGAGGTAGGTCCGGGTTGCTTCCGTGACGTCAGTTCCAGGTTCCAGGAGCAGCACTTGGAACAGGGCGAAGAACCTAGCCGCTTCCTCCTGGGGCGTTTCCACGGGCGGGATGAGCAGTTCGGCCCATTGTTCCCGGCACGCGTCGAGGCCAGAGGTCAGCGTGTCCAACAGGAGCTTTTCGAACCGATAGCCGAGGTCATCGGGATCCGATGCACAAGCGCGCTCCAGATCATCCCGCGCGGGCCCGTAGCGGCCTGCCTGTCGGTGGGCGGCCCCTCGCTGGGCGAGGGGCCAGACGTAGGTGGAGTCGAGGTCGAGGGCGGCGGTGTAGTCGGTGACGGCCTGGTCGTAGCGGCCTGCCTGCCGGTGGGCTTCTCCTCGCAGGGCAAACGCCCAAGCGTAAGTGGCGTCGAGGTCAAGGGCAGCCGTCAGGTCAGTGATGGCCTGGTCGTAGCGGCCCTCTTGCCGGTGAGCTTCCCCTCGCTGGGCAAGCGCCCAGTCGTAAGTGGGGTTGAGGTCAAGGGAAGCGGTCAGATCGGCGACAGCCTGATCGTAACGACCCGCCTGCCGGTGAGCTTCCCCTCGCTGGGCGAGGGCCCAGACGTAGCTGGGGTTGAGGTCCAGGGCAACCGTCAGATCGGCGACAGCCTGATCGTAATGCCCCGCTTGCTGGTGGGCTTCCCCTCGCTGGGCGAGTGCCCAGGTGTAGGTGGGGTTGAGGTCGAGGGCAGCGGTCAGATCCGCGACAGCCTGATCGTAACGACCCGCCGACCTGTGAGCGGCCCCTCGCTCAGCAAGCGCCCAGTCGTAGGTGGGGTCGAGGTCGAGCGCAGCCGTCAGATCCGCGACAGCCTGATCGTAACGACCCACTCGCCGGTGGGCGACCCCTCGCTCAGCAAGCGCCCAGTCGTAGGTGGGGTCGAGGTCGAGCGCAGCCGTCAGATCCGCGACAGCCTGGTCATAACGCCCCTCCGACCGGTGGGCGATCCCTCGGACACCTAGGGCTCCGTCGAGGGTGGGGTCGAGGGCGAGGGCAGCGGTCAGATCGCTGACGGCGCTGTCATAGCGGCCCGCCAGCAGGTGGACGAATCCTCGATCAACAAGTGCCACCTCGTAGCTGGGGTTGAGGTCGAGGGCGGCGGTGCAGTCGGTGACAGCGTCGTCGTAGCGCTTGGCCAGCCGATGGACATCGGACCGCAGGCTGACTATGCGGCAGTCGTTGGGAGCCAAGGCGAGGGCCTGGTTGAGGTCACTCATGGCCTGCTGGTCGTGGCCGGTGGCGGCGTGGCGGAGTCCGCGGTAGGCCAGTGTTCGAGCCCGGCCGATGGTCGTCAGCCGCCCATATGTCAGCAGGGTGCTCCAGCAGGCGAGGGCCGGGTCGTCGTCGGTAATGGCTTGCTGGAGGCGATCGGTCCAGGACTGCAGATCGGCATCAGCGCTGTCCCGGGCTGCCAGGGCGAGGGTGTCGATCCACTGGCGCAGGACCGCGGTGTCCATCCGTGCCGCGTAGACGGTCCGTTCCAATGCGTCGCGCAGGAAGGTGCGGGGAGACGCGCACAGCCGGTGGTAGCCCTCCGCGGCGTGGTGCCGCCGCCACCGCTCATCGCCCCACAGCACTGACTCGACCAGGGTCCTGTCCCCGTCGGTACGCCGAGCGGCCCGCTCATCGGCCAGTTCGCCCTCCACACCCGTGCGCCGTGCGGCGTGGCCGTCAGCGAGTCGCAGGTGCGTCTCCCGCCAGCGTTGTGAGGAGCCGGTGCGCAGATGGCGGATCATGCTGGCGCGCACGACAGCGTGATACTGCTTGACGTCGCCCTGGCCGGTGACGAACGACTGCCCGCACAGCCATTCCCACAGGCCCTGCCCTTCCGGTGGTGCGGCGGCTGTGAAGATGTCCTCGTTCAAGTGCTGGGCCAGCGCGCAGGCCACAACGGTTTCCCGCTGATGTGGATCCGCGATCCACTGCAGGAACCGATCGACGACCCGGTCGACCGCGTCTCCGCCCCGCCCGACCTCCGCGGCCGTCGCGGGATCGGTCTGCGCGAGGAGCCCCACCAGCAGCGGCAGCCCTCCCGACACTTCCTGCACCGCGTCGACCACGTCCGGGGCGGTCACTCCACGCTGTGCCAGCAGACTCCGGGTCTCCTCGCGGGTGAAGACCTCAAGGGAGACGTCCCGAATGTCCGCCCGCCACACCGCCCATTCACGTTCCGACAACTCATCGCGTCCGGCCAGCACGACGATCACGTTCGACGGAAAGGAACCGAAGTCGTCGTCCAACAGGTTCGGCAGCCATCCGTCCAGGTACGGGCCAGTGCGCTCCCACGTGTCGAAGAACAGCACGATCCACGGCCAGTCCTGGCCGATCCGGTTCAGCTCGGTCACGAACGCCCTGCTCAGGCCGGCGACATCTCCCTCCGTCTCCCGACGCCGACGGCCCACCGTCGCCTCGAATGCCCAGTCCAACCCCCGCGCCAGCGCCTCCTGGTTCGCCATCGCACCCACCGCCGCGCCTCCGGGAAGCAGCTTCGCGCCCTCCACCGCAGCCGTTGTCACAGCCCGACTCGGCAGCGACGCCTTGTTGTCCGCCGGCGCCGCCCCGCCGGTCGCCGCAGCTGCCTGCTCCCTGCGGTACACCTTCAACGCCTCGTCGAACTTGCCGAACGGTCGACCTGTCGCGTCGGCGAGCTGCCGGGCCAAGGCGATCAAGGTCTGGGGCACTCCGTGGACGTCGCTCTCGTCCACCAACGCCGTCACAGCACCGACATCAACGCTTTCAGCCTCCTCTCGCCAGCGCCCGAGCAGCGTCGACTTACCCACCCCGCCCAGTCCACGGATGCTGAAGAGGAAATCCGCCGACTCCGGATCGTCGTGATCCAGATTCTGCTTGAACAGCGTCAACTGTGACTGACGGCCGACGAACCGCCGTTTCCCTCTCTGCCGTCGGATCTCACCGCGCGACCGGCGCTCGCGTCCCGGCATTGCCATCCCACCCCTGAGAAACCCACTTGACGAACCGTCACCTCACTATGACCTCTCCGGCCCTGTGCATGGTTCCGTACGACCGCGTTCGCTGCGCGTGTGTTCGCCCGGTGGGGTGCGCCGTCGGGAGGTTCAGCCCGGCGTGCGGGCGAGGCGGCGACGGCGGATCCACCGTTCAAGCAGCATGACGTCGACGAGCGCGGCGGCGGCCAGGGCCGCGACGTTCAGCGAAGCGCTTCCCATGCTGAGCCAGGCGGCGTCACTGCCGTCCGGCCGGGTGCTCGGGACCCAGATCCGGCCGATGGCGGCGATCAGCGGATAACCGCCGTAGATGACCATGACCGCCGCGATCCCGACAGGCAGCGTCAGCGCGATC
The DNA here is from genome assembly GCA_963737305.1 of uncultured Actinomycetota bacterium. Lineage (GTDB taxonomy): Bacteria > Actinomycetota > Actinomycetes > Streptomycetales > Streptomycetaceae > Streptantibioticus_C. Next base: position 1,830,108 of record CAVTRX010000001.1, read on the forward strand.
GCCAGCAGATAGCAGGCGGCACTCTCACGCACCCCGCCCGCGACAGCGAGTCCTCCGACCACGACCACATAAACGGTCTCGGCGAACCGCCGCCAGACGACACCCTTCATTCCCCACCCCCGGTCACGCGGACACCCATCTCCCGAGATCGACGGTACGCCGACTCGGACGGGGGGTGAGCTTGGGGGATTCGGTGAGGGAATCGGGGAAGTTGGTCGCGGGGTGGGCGGACTTCGGAGGTGTCGTGGCCTTCGGAGGCGGCCAGGTGGGGTCGCGTCGCTGGTGGGACGGGTGGACGGGGCTCGTCTCGGGTGCTGGGACGGATCGGGGGAACCATGCCGTGGGCCAGGTGCGTGTGGCAGGGTAATCGCACTGGAGAGGTGCCGGAGCGCGCGATGTCGGTCGTGGCTCTCCGGGGCTCGGGAACTCCAGGGTCCCCGTATATAGGGGGCCTTGGGCGCATCCCGTGCGCGTCCGGTTCGGCTGAACGTATTCCGTGTGAGCTCGTCATTCCCTTCGAGCGGGGCGCGAGACCGGTCGGCGGGATCGGGGGCGGTTCGTCTCCCGCGGCGGAGTGGCCGTTTGCCGAACCAAAGGTCGAAGCAATGAATGAACAAGCCCGTCACAATCGAGTGGCCGCCGAGAACCCGCTGCCGGGACCGATGTACGCCGTGCCCGACTGCGCGGTGCCCGACCCGAGTTGGTCGTCGACCGCGCCGTCCACCGCACCGTCCACCGCTCCCCACGCCGCGGCGTCCATCGCCGCAGGACGCAAGCGGGTCGCGGTGCACACGGCCGACCCGCTGGTGGCCGCCGGGGTGGGCGCGCTGCTCCGGCCGCGTTCGGAATTCCTGCTGGTGCCTCTGGCGTTCGCCGGTGACATCGATGTCGTCGTGGTCGACGACGCCGTGGACGACCTGCCCGGGATACTGCGCCGGCTGAGCGAACAGCGCGTCGGGGCACGGTTCGTGGTGCTGGCGGGCGAGGCATGGCGGATCGACCTGTTCGCCGCCGTGGAGTGCGGGCTCGCCGCCGTCATCCCCCGGTCCGAGATCAGCGCCGAACGCCTCGGCCGCACGCTGGCCACGGTCAGTCAGGGCGGCGGTGACCTGCCCGCCGACCTACAGGCCGAACTCCACGAGCAGATCCGCCGGGTGCAGCGCGAGGTGCTGCGGCCCAGGGGGCTGACCGCGCACGGGTTCGACAAGCGCGAGGTGGACGTGCTGCGGCTGTTGGCCACCGGCCTGGCCATCCGCGAGATCGGCCAGCAACTGTCGTACTCGGAGCGCACCGTGAAGAACATCCTGCACGCGCTCATGACCCGCCTGCGGCTGCGCAATCGGGCGCAGGCGGTCGCCTACGCCGTCCGCGCCGGGGTCATCTGACGGGCAGGCGGGTCGCTGGTTGTGGTTACGATGATGCGGAGTCGGCTCGCCGTGCTGGACAGGACGAGTACGGCGGTGAGAGGGACGAGGACCGTTGCCTGAGCAGAACGGGTCACCCCGCCGGCCGCGGTCGACCGCGACACCCGGCGCCCCGCAGCAGAACCGAGCATCGCAGGCCATGCCCCAGGACGGGACCGGATCGTCGGCGGGCTCGTACGAGGGCCGCCCCGCCACCCCGCCGGGCCGCGCGCTGCCCGGCGAGACGCCTCCCCCGGCAGCGCCGACGGCACCCTCGGGGACCGCGTCCCCGCTGACGGCGCCGCCGGACACCGCGTCCCCGGAGCCGGACAGCCTGCATGACCCGACCATCGGCCGGAACATCGCCGACCGGGTCGCGGCGATGCCGCCCGTAGCGATGCCGCCCTTCACGAACACCGGGACACCGGACGCCGGGACGGCACAGGCCTCCGGCCAGCCGGCGGAGGACGAGGGGTCCCGGGCGGTCGGCCTGCTCGCGGCGCTGGCCGGGGTGGCAGGGGCCGCCGGCGCGTCGGCACTGCCGGCGCGTTCGGGACGGGTCAAGGCACCGCTGCGGATCGTGGCGGCCGTCATCGGGGTGGCGCTGCTGGCGGTGCCCTTCGCGACCATCGCGCTCAAGCAGGGGCCGAAGCCGCCGCCCAAGCGGCCGATCTCCACCTTCCAGGTCGGCAACCACGACATCCACGCGTTCTGGCCCGAGCCGGCGCCCGCCCCGAGCGGACCTTGACCACGTGGCACCCCTTCCAGGCCCCGCACGACCGGCCCCGAACGCGCCGGTCCCGCACATGCCGACGGCCGCCCGTCCCCGTAACCCATCAAGGATGCGACCATGACCGATGAGCAGGCAGGCCAGGGCCCCGGCGGGGAGACGCGGCCGGATGCCGACGAGACGTTCACGCTGACGCCCGACGGCAGGCCCGAGCGGATGCCCACGACCGCCCGGCGGGTGGCGCTGGCCAGTGTCGTGGTCACCGCGCTGTGCGCGGGCGGGGTCGCCCTGTTCGGCGGCGCGGCGCCCGCCCACCACACCAAGGTCGTCTCCGCCGACCCGACAGCGACGCCCCCGTACACCGCCGATCTCGGTACGCCCCCGCCGTGGCCGGCCGCTGACCCGAAGGCCCCGTCGCTGCCGGGCTTCACCGAGACGTTCACCGACGCCGGTGCGAACTCCTCCTCGCCCCCGCCGGGCGGCAAGCCCGGCCAGGGGGCGTCGTCCGACGACGGCGGTGCCGGTGGCGGCACCGGGGGCGGGAAACCGCCGGCCACGACGCACCACGCCGGCACGACGCACTCGTCCGGCAGCGGGAGTTCTGGCGCGAGCACCGGCCACGCCGCGCCGCCGCCGAAGCCCAGCGGGCCGGTGAAGGTGCACGGCCAGGTCACGTGCAGCTCGGGCAAGTCCGTGGAGGGCGTCTGGGTCGAGGCGGCCAAGGGCAAGGGCTTCTCACCGTGGAAGGGCCTCGGCAACGGCTCGACCTCGGACTACTGGTACACGCTGCCCACCTCGGAGTCGTACTCCCTGCACGTCGGGTGCGGTGGCACGACGTCGAGTTGGGCGGTCTCCACGCAGACGCCGACCGTCGGCGGCACCGACAACTCCTTCTACTGCATCGACGTCGCGGGTCAGTCGGGCTACGGCACCTGCTACCGACGCTGACGCGAGCACCGACCGCGCACGCCGTGGCCAACGTGATCCGAGCCGGGCTCATCTGACGGGCCGGACTCCTCCGACGGGCAGGATCCGAGGTACGAACGGGCAGAGTCCGACGGTCGTTTCCCCGGGTCCCGCCGCTCGGACGGCAGCGTGTTTCACGGGGCGCGCCCGGGTGGGAGAGGATGGGCCGCAGGTGCCGCCGCCGCGTCGACGCGGCCGCCGGGCCGTCGGTGTGGAACGAAGGGGTTGCGGTGTGAGTGGGCTGTTTCTGGTCTCCCCCGGCGAGCATGGCTGCTACGAGACCATCGGGAGTGCACTCGAGAAGGCGCACAGCGGTGCGGTGATCACCGTGCGGCCAGGGCGCTACGAAGAGAACCTCGTGATCTCCAAGGTCGTGACGATCACGGTCGAGGAGGGGCGCGGCAGCGTGCGGATCACGCCGCGGCGCGGCAGCGTGCTGCGGGTGCTGACCGAGGCCGTCAAGCTCAACGGCCTCGTCCTGCACGGGCAGGACGACAACCTGCCGGCCGTCGACGTGCCACGCGGTCAGGCCGCGCTGGAGGACTGCGAGATCGTCGGCTCGTCCTGGACGGCGGTGCTCGCCCGCGAGCAGGGCTCCCTGGCGATGCGCGACTGCCGGGTCACCAACGCGGAGGGCGCCGGCATCGTCGACACCTCCCGGGTCGGCAGCGTCATCGAGGACTGCGTCATCGAGCACCTGGGCACCTCCGCCGTGGTGATCAGCGAGCACGCCAACCCCGTCGTGCGCGGCTGCGTGATGCGCGACGCCCGCGGCAACGGCCTGTGCGTCAACGGCCAGGGCCGCGGCACGGTCGAGAACTGCGACATCTCGCTCACCGACAAGCCCGCCATCGCCCTGGAAGAGGGCAGCAGCACCCGGATCAGCGGCACCACCGTGCACGACGCCGAGGCCGGCGTCTACATCGCCAGCACCTCCCAAGTGGTCCTGGAGGACTGCGCGTTCCAGTCCACCACCGGGTACGGAATCGTGCTGGACAGCGGCACCGACCCGGTGCTGCGCCGCTGCCGGGTCGACGGCTCCGGCGGCCACGGGGTGCACATCACCGGCCGGGCCCGCGGCGTGTTCGAGGACTGCGAGGTCGCCGCCGCCCGGGTGGCCGGCATCTGGGTCGGCGGCTCCGCGGGCCCCGCGTTCACCCGGACCGTGGTGCGCGACGCGCCCGACGAGGGCGTGCTGCTCGACGAGGAGTCGGCCGCCGAGTTCTCCCGCCTGGAGATCCGCGACATCGCCGGGGCCGGCGTGAGCGTCAAGGGCGGCGCCAACCCACTGCTGCGCCACGTCGAGATCACCGACGCGGGCGGCCACGGCATCGAGGTCGTGGTGGGCGGCCGTGGGCGGATCGAGGAGTCGACGGTCGCGCGCACGGGCAAGGCCGGCATCCGCATCGCCGACGGCGGCCGTCCGCACGTCGGCCACACCACCGTGCGGGGCGGCTCGGCCGCCGTGCCGGGCGTCTCGGTCGGCAGCGAGGGCGTCGGCACGTTCCGCGACTGCGACCTGCTGGAGTCCACCGCCGAGGGCGTCCTGGTCGAGGACGGCGGCGAACTGTCGCTGTCGCGCTGCCGGGTGCGCTCGTCGCGCGCCCACGGCGTGCTGGTCGCGGCCGGCGGGCGGGCCTCGCTCAACGGTTGCGAACTGACCGGCAACGGCGGCGACGGCATACGGATCGACTCCACCGAGGCGGTCTCCGTGGTCGGCACCACCGCCGCGGACAACCAGGGATCCGGGCTGCGGCAGACCGTGCCCGGCGAACGCCTGTCCGTCGAGGGCCTGGACAGCCACGACAACGGGGTCCGCGACGCCCACGGCACCGCCACCGCCGACACCGACGCGCCGGGACCCGCCCCGGCCGGTGGCGCGGAGGCGGCCGGCGGAATCGACGGACCGCTCGCGGAACTGCGCGCCCTGGTGGGCCTCGAAGGCGTCAAGCAGCAGGTCGCCACCCTGGTCAACCTCGACAAACTCGCCCGGCGCCGCGCCCAGATGGGCCTGCCGGTGCTGTCGATGAGCCGCCACCTGGTCTTCGCCGGGCCACCCGGCACCGGCAAGACCACCGTCGGCCGTCTCTACGGCCGGATCCTCGCCGCGCTCGGCGTGCTGCCCAGCGGTCACCTCGTCGAGGTCGCCCGCGCCGACCTGGTCGCCCAGATCATCGGCGGCACCGCCATCAAGACCACCGAGGTCTTCACCTCCGCGCTCGGCGGCGTGCTGTTCATCGACGAGGCGTACACGCTCAGCGGCCAGGAGAACGGCTCCGGGCCCGACTTCGGGCGCGAGGCGGTCGACACCCTGGTCAAGCTGATGGAGGACCACCGCGACGAGGTGGTGGTCATCGTCGCCGGCTACTCGGACGAGATGCGGGGCTTCCTACAGACCAACCCGGGCCTGGCCTCCCGGTTCAGCCGCACCGTCGAGTTCGAGAACTACTCCTCCGCCGAACTCGTCACGATCACCGGCAACATGGCCGCCGCCCATCACTACGAACTGGCCGAAGGCTCGGTCAAGGCGCTCACCACGCACTTCGACCGGATGTCCAAGGACGCCTCCTTCGGCAACGGCCGCGCCGCCCGCAAGACGTTCGAGGAGATGGTCGACCGGCAGGCGTCCCGGCTCGCCGAACTCGACGACGTCGGCGCCGCCGACCTCACCCTGCTGCTGCCGGAGGACATCGGCGAGACCGGCGTGCCGGCCGGCGACGTCGGCCCGAACGGGCGCCTGGACCCGCTGCTGGCCGAACTGCGCGGGATGATCGGCCTGCCCGAGGTCAAGACCGAGGTCGAGGACCTCGTCAACCTGCTGGCCGCCGCCCGCCGCCGGGAGGCCGCCGGGCTGCCCGTCCCCTCCATCAGCCACCACCTGGTCTTCGTCGGCCCACCCGGCACCGGCAAGACCACCGTCGCCCGGCTGTACGGCGAACTGCTCGCCGCGCTCGGCGTGCTGCGCCGCGGCCAGATGGTCGAGGTCGCCCGCGCCGACCTGGTGGGCCGCTACATCGGCCACACCGCGCAGCTCACCAAGGAGGCCTTCGAACGGGCCCGTGGTGGCGTGCTGTTCATCGACGAGGCGTACACCCTCACCCCGGCCGACGCCCACGGCGACTTCGGCCAGGAGGCGGTCGACACCCTGCTGAAGCTGATGGAGGACCACCGCGACGAGGTGGTGGTCATCGTCGCCGGCTACCCCGACGAGATGGCCGGCTTCCTCGCCTCCAACCCCGGTCTCGGCTCCCGGTTCTCCCGACATGTCAACTTCGGCAACTACGCGCCGGACGAGCTCATCGAGATCACCGTCCGGAACGCCACCGCCGGCGGGTACGAGCTGCCCGAGGACACCAGGGCACGCCTGCTGGAGCACTTCGGCGGTGTCCAGCGGGGCCGCAGCTTCGGCAACGCGCGGTACGCCCGTCAGCTGCTGGAGTCGATGATGACCCAGCAGGCCGGGCGGCTGAGCCGGATGGACAACGCCAGCGTCGCGGACATGCGCACCCTGACCGTCGAAGACGTCCCGGCCCTACGGAGCTGAACCGATGAAGTCCTCCACCCCGCTCGCTCTCGGCGGCGCGCTGGCCACCCTGCTGGCCGTGGCCGCCCCCGCGGCGGCGGCCTCCACGGCCCCGCCGCCGGTCGCCCAGCAACTGGACAGCGGCAAGGGCTGCCAGGGCCCGTCCGGCGGCGTCCTGCCCGGCATCCCGTGGCAGATCGCCGCGCTGAACGCCGACCGCGACGGCCAACTCGGCAGGGGCGCCTCCGTCACCGTCGCCGTGCTCGACACCGGGGTCGCCGCGGGCGTTCCCCAACTGGCCGGGCAGGTCACCGGCGGGCCGAACATCGCGGGACCGGCGCTCAAGGACTGCGTCGGCCACGGCACGTTCGTCGCCTCGCTCATCGCCGCCAAGCCCAGGCCCGGCACCGGGTTCGCCGGCATCGCGCCGGCCGCCCACGTGTACGCGCTGGCCGTCGCCGACAACACCGGGGCGACCACGCCCGCCGCCCTCGCCCAGGGCATCGACCGGGCGGTCGCGGCCGGCGCCAAGGTCATCGACGTGTCGGTGGTCACCCCCACCCCCAGCCCCCAACTGCGCCAGGCCGTCAAGAACGCCACCGCGGCGGGCGCGCTCGTCGTCGCCCCGGCGACCATCGACGGCCAGACGCAGCCAGCGCCGGTCTACCCGGCGGCGTACCCGGGCGTGCTGTCGGTCTCGGCGACCGGCATCGGCGGGGGGCTGCCCAGCTCCGAGGTGTTCGGCGCGCCGGTCGGCCTGGTGGCCCCCGGCGACGGGGTCATCGGCTCCGGTGTCGGCGGCGGGGACTTCACCGGCACCGGCGCCAGCTACGCCACCGCCTATGTGGCCGGGATCGCCGCTCTGGTCGACTCCTACCGCGGTACGGCGGCCCCGGCCGCACTGGTCCACCGGCTTGAGGCCACCGCCGTCCACCCCGGCACCAGCATGCCCGACCCCGGCTCCGGCTACGGCGCCGTCGACCCGTACGCGGCGATGACGATGATCCTTCCGGAGGAGGGCGCCGGGCACCGGGCCGCCACACCGCCGACCGGTGCCAGGGTCGCGTCGAGGATCGCGATGCCCAAGGCCACCGGCCACGGCACCCGCGACGCCGGGCTGACCGTCGCCGCGGCCGCGCTGGCCGTCATCGTCTGCGTGGGCCTGGCCGCCGCCGGCATCCGGCGGGGCCGCCGCCGCGGCTGGCGCCCGGGCGTCTGACCGGCGGTCAGCCGCCGGACAGCGGGTCGCCGCCGTCCGGCTCTGCGATCAGCGCGGTCTGCACCTGGATGGTGCGCCGCCGGGTGATGTGCAGGGCGCGACCCGGCGGGAGTTGCCGCGGCTTGACGCTGCCGAACATCTGGCCCTCGGCCGGCGGGCAGGACAACTGCAGGGCCGGGGTGTTGACCTCCATCAGGCGGCGCAGCAGCGGGTCGCTCATCATGGCCCGGCTGGCGCCGTTCGCGCTGCGGGCGACGATGACGTGCAGGCCCAACTCGGTGCCCTGCGGCAGGAAGTCCAGCAGCGGGGCGAACGGGTTGTCCACCGGATTGCTGCCGACCATGTCGTAGTCGTCGATGATCAGGAAGAGCTGCGGGCCCGACCACCAGTCGCGACGGCGCAGTTGGGCAGGCGAGATGTCAGGACCCGGCCGGCGTGCCTCCATCGCCCGGACCGTGCCACGCACGATGTCGCGCACGGTGTCGACCGAGACCGCGTAGCCGAGCCGGGTGCGCCTCGGGCAGCGTGTCGTACAGTCTCGCGCCGGAAGTCGACCAGCGTGACCCGGGCCTCGGCCGGGGAGTAGCGCTGGGCGACGGCCCGGCCGATCAGCTTGAGCAGGTTGGTCTTGCCGGTCTCCGCGTCGCCGACCACGACCAGGTGCGGCGAGTGCTCGAAGTCATGCCAGAACGGCGCGATCTCGCTCTCCTCGACACCGAGCGCCACCCGCAGGTCGCCCTCGGGCGCCGGCAGCTTCGCGGCGTCCAGCGGTCAGCGGCAGCATCCGCACTCCGGGCGCCTTGTGTCCGCGCCAGGCGTCGGCGACCGCCTCGACCAGGTCGGCGACTCCGGCGCCCACGGTGCTGCCGTCGCCGTCGCCGTCCAGCCGGGGCAGCGCGGTCAGGAAGTGCATGCGTTCGGACGGTCAGGCCGCGGCCGGGGATCTTCGGCACGGTGGCCGCGGCCCGCATGTTGATCATCGAGTCGACCGGGTCGCCGAGCTGCAGCTCGAACCGGGTGCCGCAACTGGTCGCGGATGGCGCTCTGCAGCTCGCCCCAGCGGGCGGCGGCGATCACCAGGTGGACGCCGTAGTTGAGGCCGCGGGCGGCGACCAGCCCCACCACCGGGACCAGGTCGACGAAGTCCTGGCGTAGGGTGCCCCAGCCGTCGATGACCAGGAAGACGTCACCGTGCGTGCTCGTCGGGCAGTTGCCCGGCCGCCCGGCGCTGCCGGTAGGACGCCATCGAGTCGATGCCGTTCTCGGCGAAGAACCGCTCCCGGCGGGTGATCAGCGACGTCACCTCGACGAGCGTGCGCTGCACCCGCTCCGGGTCCAGCCGCCCGGTGACCCCGCCGACGTGCGGCAGACCGGCCAGGCCGGTCAGCGTGCCGCCGCCGAAGTCCAGGCAGTAGAACTGCACTTCGCGCGGGGTGTGGGTGAGCGCGAGCCCGCCGATCAGGGTGCGCAGCATCGTGCTCTTGCCGCTCTGCGGGCCGCCCGCGATGCCGATGTGGCCGCCGGCTCCCGACAGGTCGGCGGTCATCGGGTCGCGCCGCTGGTCGAACGGCCGGTCCACGATGCCCACCGGCACGATCAGCGATCCGGCCGAACCGGCGGCCAGCAGACCGCGCTCGGCGTCGGCGGTCAGCGGCGGCAGCAGCGAGTCCAGCGTCGGCGGCACGTCCAGCGGCGGCAGCCACACCTGCCGGGCCGGCAGTCCCCCGGCCTTGCGCAGCTTTTCGCCGGCCACCGTCAGCAGCGTGGGGCCGGCGGTGTTGTCGGCCTGCCGGGGCTCGGGCGCCTCCGGTGCGCGCGGCGCCGGAACGCGGGGCGCCACGTACTCCGAGTCGTAGGGCACGACCTGCCCGGCCACCACGGCCTGTTCGACCTGCCGGTCCTTGCGGCGGTACGCGCCGGAGACGTAGGCCGCCTTGAAGCGGGCCAGCGTCGAGGTGTCGGTCTTCAGGAAGCCGTTGCCCGGCTGCGGACGGGAGTTGGTAGGCGTCCGGCACGCCCAGCACACCGCGGCTCTCCATCGCGGAGAAGGTGCGCAGGCCGATCCGGTAGGACAGGTGGGACTCCAACTGGCCGCATACGGCCCTCGTCCAGGCGCTGCGAGGCGAGCAGCAGGTGGACGCCGAGGCTGCGGCCCAGCCGGCCGATCATGATGAACAGGTCCATGAACTCGCGGTGCGCGGACAGCAGTTCGCTGAACTCGTCGACCACGACGAACAAGCTGGGCAGCGGCGCGAGGTCGGTGCCCCCGGCCCGCGCCTGCTCGTAGTCCAGCGCGGAGCGGTAGTTGCCGGCGCTGCGCAGCAGCTCCTGGCGGCGCACCAGTTCGCCGTGCAGGGCGTCCTGCATGCGGGTCACCAGCGCGGCCTCGTCGGCCAGGTTGGTGATCACCGCTGAGGTGTGCGGGAGTTGGTCGAGGCCGAGGAAGGTCGCGCCGCCCTTGAAGTCGACCAGCACGAAGTTGAGCGTCTCGGAGGAGTGCGTGAGCGCCAGGCCCAGCACCAGGGTGCGCAGCAGCTCCGACTTGCCGGAACCGGTGGCGCCGATCAGCATGCCGTGCGGGCCGTATGCCGCCCTGCGGCCGACTCCTTGATGTCCAGCGTCAGCGGCGAACCGTCGGCCGCGAAACCCAGCGGCACTCGCAGCCGATCGGTGGGCGACGACTCGTGCCGCTTCCACAGCCGGTGCACGTCGTGCGTGAACAGGTCGGGGATGCCCAGCATCGCGGTCAGTTCGAAGTCACCGGCCAGCGGCTCGGTGGTCTCCGCCGACGCGCCCATCCGGTACGGCGCGACCAGCCGGGCCAGGGTGCCCGCCGAGGCGACCGTCATCGCGTCGGGTCGGCCGAGCGGCGTGGCGTTCTCCGCGCCGCTGCGGTCGGCGCTGACCATCTCCACACTCGACTCGGAGACCCGCAGCCGCAGACCCTGCCGCTCCGGCTTCCACTCCAGCGCCCCGCGCAGGTCGATCACCATGGCGTTGCGGTAACCCTCGGCGGCGACCCGGCTGTTGTCGGGCACCGCGTTCACGTCGAGGACGACCAGCGTGTACGGCTCCTCGCGGCTCGGCATGGCGTCCGGCTCGAAGGGGGAGCGGCCGGCGAACTCCGTGCCCAGCAGCATCTCCAGCTTGCGCGGGTTGTCCACGATCAGCCGGATCGGCCCGGCGCCGTCGGTCTCGGTCGGGTGCAGGGCGTGCGGCAGCCACTTGGCCCACTCCCACTGCGGGCGCGAACCGTCGTCGGTCACCACGACGATCCGCAGGTCCTCCGGCGCGTGGAACGTCGCCGCCTGGCACAGCAGCGAGCGCACCATGGCCCGAGCCGCCGCCGGTTCGCCCCGCAGCAGCACCCGCGCGTACGCCCGCAGGTAGGCGGCGACCGGCTGGTCGGGCACCGTGCCGTACGCCCGGATGAACCGGCGCAGCGCGTGCGAGCTGAGCGGCTCCAGGTCCTCGATCGGCTTGGTGGTCAACGGGGACAGCGCCATGCCGAGCCGCTGCTCGCCGCGGCCGAGCCGCAGTTCGCCGAAGTCGGGGTGCGAGGGGCGGCGCTCCCACAGCCGGGAGGTGCGGGCCACCGACCACAGCACCATCGGGTCCGGGTGCTGCCAGGCCTGTGCCTCGCGCTGCGCGCTGATCGCCTTGCGCACCTGGCGGCGCACGCTGGAGAGGTAGCGCAGGTAGTCGCGGCGCTCGCCCTGAAGCTTGCGCTTGCGGTCACCGGCGCCGCGGATCGTCTGGCTGATCACCATGCCGACGGCGGAGACGGCCATCATGCCGATCGCGACGTAGGTGAGCGCGCCGCCGCTCGATCCGGGACGCAGGAAGACCAGCACCATGGACAGCGAGCCCAGCGCCATCGGCGCGTAGCTCACCATGCTGGACATGCCGGCCTGGTGTTCCGGGAGCTCGGGCGGCTCCTGCAACTGGAGTTCCCCGCTCGGCATTTCCGGGCCTGGACGGCGAGGAGGCCGACGGAACAGGATGACGCTCAACGGTATGCGCCCTCGCTTCGCTCGGGACGGTCAACGGCGAGGAAGGAACATCCATCGCGACGTGCGGCCATTCTCCCCCACCGGGTGCGGTGACCTCGTCGCGGGCGGTGCCGGAGCGGCCCTTCCGAGACGAACGGGCAGAGATCACGGACCATAGGGGCAACGCGCGGGCCCACCGCCCGGCCGATTGTCCATCGCCCCTCCGGCCGGGTGACAATGACGGCGCGCCACGTACCCGACCTGGGCACCGTGTCGCCACCTCACCGTGAGGGACAGTCAGGGGAGGAGTTCGGGAAGTGGCGAAAGCCAGTCCGACCACGACGAGCAACCTGTGCCGGCTCACCGTGCGCGCCCCCGACCGCACGTTCGAGCTGGCCGTGCCCGCCGACGTCCAGGTGATGGACCTGCTGCCGACCATCGTCGCCTTCGCGGGCGACAACCTCGACGAGACCGGGCTCGGCCACTCCGGCTGGGTGGTGCAGCGGCTCGGCGAGGACGCGCTGGACGAGCAGAGCACGCCCGACGCACTGGGTCTGCGCGACGGCGACACGCTCTACCTGCGCCCGCGGCAGGACGCCCTGCCGGCTGTCCACTTCGACGACCTGGTCGACAGCGTCGCCACCACGCTGCGGGAGCGCCAGGAGTCCTGGCGCCCGGAGTTCTCCCGGCGGATGCTCATCGCCGCGCTGCTGGTCTTCCTCGCCGCCGGCATCGGGCTGCTGAGCCTGCACGGTTCGCGCGACCTGCGCACCGCGGTGGCCGCCGTCACCGGTGTACTGCTGCTGGCCGGTTCCGCATCCGCCTCCCGGGCGATGGGCGACGCCGTCGCCGGGACCGTGCTGGGCGCCGCCGCCGTCCCGTTCGTCGCGCTGGCCGGCGCGTTGGTGCCGCCCGCGACGACCGGCCACGATCTGCTCGGCGCCCGGCTGCTGGCCGCCTCCGCCGCCGCGGCGGGTGCCGCCGTGCTGGCGCTCGCCGTGGTGGGCGTCAGCGCCCCGCTCTTCCTGGCGATCGCGCTGGCCGCCGTGCTCACCACCGTCGAGGGCCTGGTGATGCTGGCGTTCGGCGTCCGGCTCGGCCAGTCGGCGGCCCTCGTCTCGGTCGTCGCTGTCTTCCTCGGGGTCTTCGTGCCCGCCACCGCGTTCCGGCTCTCCGGTCTGCGGCTTCCCCCGCTGCCCGGCAACGCCGACCAGTTGCAGGAAGGCATCGAGCCGCACGACGCCGACAACGTCGTCAAGCGCAGCGCGCTGGTCGACCAGTACGCCACCGCGTTCTACCTGGCCATCGGCGTGGTCGTGGCGGCCGGTCTGACCGGCATGCTGCACGACCCCGGCGCGCCGGGCTACACGCTGATGGCCGCGCTCAGCACCCTCGGCGTCCTGTACGGCAGCCGGCTCGGCGGCATCTGGCCCCGGCTGGCGCTGACCGTGCCCGGTCTGTACGGGTGGTCGCTGCTGGCGCTGCGGATCGGCGCCGGGCTGTCGGCGAACGGGCGGCTGTTGGAGTTCGTCGTCGTCATCCTGGTGGCCGGCGTGCTGACCGTCGCCTCCTGGACGGTCCCGGGCCGCCGCCTGCTGCCGCACTGGGCCCACGCCACCAACCTGCTGCACTCCCTCGTCGCGGTCAGCCTGCTGCCGCTCGCGCTGTGGGTGCTCGGGCTCTACCACTACCTTCGCGGCCTCGGCGGCTGAGCGCGGCGCGCCGCCCCAGGGCACCGAGAGCGAAAAGGGAGACAGTTGCAGTCCCGACGTGACCAGATCCAGGCGTACTCCTTCATCGTGGGACGTCTCAACTCCGGGGTGCTGCGCGTCGACATCGACAGCCCCGACCAGCCGGTGTCGCGCACCAGCCGGGGCATCATGACCGGCCTGGTCCTCGGGCTGGTCACCGCGATGATCGCCGCGATCTACGGCTTCGTGGTGCCCGGCGGCAACACCAGTTGGCGCACCGCGGGCGCGTTCGTCGTCGTCAAGGACTCGGGCGCGCGCTTCCTTTACGTGGGTGGCGCCCTGCATCCGGTGCTCAACGAGGCGTCCGCCAAGCTGGTGGCCGGCAACGGCATGGTGGTCACCACCGTCGACTCGGCCTCGCTGCGCGGCGCCAAGCGGGGTGCCGCGTTCGGCATCGTGGGCGCGCCGGACGCGTTGCCGGGCGCCTCGTCGCTGACCAAGGACGCCTGGTCGGCATGCTCGCTGCCGTCGCCGCGTCCCGGCGCCTCGCCCCAGGTCGTGCTGCGGGTCGGGACGCCGGCCCAGGGCATCGGTCTGTCCGAAGACGAGGCGGTCCTCACCTCGTCCGCGGGCGGGCAGCGCTATCTGCTGTGGAAGGGGCGGCGGTTGACCGTCGGCGCCGGGCACGGCGAGTCGCAGGCGCTCGGCTACGGGACCACCGCGCCGGTGTCGGTCTCCGCCGCGTTCCTGGACTCGGTGCCGGCCGGTCCCGACCTGGTCACCCCGGACATCGACGGCATCGGTACCCCCGGCCCGGTGCTGGCCGGTCAGGCCACCAGGGTCGGTCAGCTGTTCGCCGACTCCGCCGGCCGGCACTACCTGCTCACCGGCCAGGGCCTGGCACCGCTGACGCCCACCTTGTTCGCGCTCTTCCTGGGCGACCCGCAGATCCAGGACAAGGCGTACGGCGGGGGCGCGGTGCAGACCCGGGCCGTCGGCCCCATCGACTTCGCCCAGCACACGGTCAGCCCGACGGCCGACCCGATGGCCACCCGCGGCAGGCTGCTGCCGCTCTCGCCACCGAACGCCCTGGGCGTCCCCGCTGACCGGGCGGTGTGCGTCAACCTCCGTTCGCACGACGGCGGCATCGGCAGCACCGTGTCGTTGGCCACCGTGAGCGCCGCCGCCGCCGACGCGCTGCCGTCCGCTGCCGGCACCGGGATCACGCCCAGCTGCCACCCGGCCGACCTGGTCGCGGTCCGGCCCGGTTCCGGCGCGCTGGTCGCCGCGGCGCCGGCCGGCGGGGGCACCCCGCTCACCGCGTACCTGGTGGGTGACGACGGGGTGAAGTTCCCGATACCGTCCGCCGGCGTGGTCACCCAACTCGGCTACAGCGTCCACTCGGCGGTGACGTTGCCGGCCCCGGTGCTGAGCCTGCTGGCCACCGGGCCGAGTCTGGATCCCTCGGTGCTGGCGCATCCCGGGATCGTGCAGCCGTCCGCGGCGACGATCTGTGCCTCGTGATGTTCGACCGGGCGGATTCGGCAGTACGAACAGGCAGTAGATCCTTCAACCAAAGGGGGTGGGCCCGCCCGGCGGGCTAGCCTCCGAAAGCGCGCGGACCGCCGTCCCGGCGCCGCGCCGAGCCCAGTCCGTTCCTCGTGGAGGGAACGGCGCAGGAAAGGAAGTCGTCATGGCTGACGTGAACAGCTCCGCGAGCGCGATGAACACCCTGAAGACCGACGACCAGGCAGTCCAGAAGGCGCTTTCCCTGCTCGACTCGCACACCGCGTTCATGAAGAACATGGGCAGCACCGTGCAGACCATTCGCGAGGACGTCGGGCGCTCCTACGTGGCGCAGTCCAGCAGCACGTTCCAGAGCAAGGTGAACGAGTGGATCGAGAACTACCAGGCGGTCCAGAACGCGGTGCAGACGCTGCGTGACAACCTGCAGACGGCCCACACGACCATCGGCCGCGCCGAGCAGGAGCTGAACCAGAACGCCGGCGCGTGGAACACCCAGGACGCGTCCGACCCGATCTTCCAGGCCCTGCAGGGCTGATCAGCCGCCCTCACCGCGGACTTCCCTCATCCGAAAGGTCAACTCCCATGGCAGACATCAACCTTGAGTACCAGGGCGCCCAGCAGGCCATCGACGACATGAGCCAGGCCAGCCAGAAGATCGACAGCCAGCTCCAGGACCTCCAGCAGCAACTGGCGCCGTTCGCGCAGCAGTTCGTCGGCCAGGCGGCGGACGCCTACCACCAGTTCCAGCAGAAGGTCCAGCAGCTGGAGACCCAGATGCACACCTCGCTCACCCAGGGCTCGAAGATCCTCAGCGACATGATCGACGGCCACAAGCGGTCGGACGCCACAGCCGCCAACCAGATGTGAGCCCGGCCCTTCCGGAGGGAGACGCTGAATGTCAGATCACCACAAGGGCACCCTGAAGATCACCGACACGTATCTGAAGGACTTCGCCACCCAGAAGCTGCAACCGTTCATCGACGACCTGCGGACGGACCCGCACCGCGTCGAGCTCGACGGATACGCCGGCACCAGCACCCTGGGCAACGACGCGAACTGGAACTACACCCAGCTCCTGCCGGGGAACGCCAAGGGCAACCTCCAGTCGATCGGCCAACTCCAGGCCAGCTTCAAGACCTTCGCGGCCGCGTTGTCGCAGAAGTTCGGGGACATCTCCACGGCCGCCCGGACGCTGCAGTACGACCTGAAGGCCGTCGACCTGGTCATCACCAAGGACGCCGACAAGGCCAACATCACGGCCGCCGAGATGTCCGCGGACCTCGCGGCGGTCACGTTCGGCGGCGGCGGCGACACTCCGCCCGGAAACAATCCCGGCGACACTCCGCCCGGCAAGAACCCCGGAAGCAACGACCCCAACGACCCCGGCAACAAGAACTCGTGACGTCGGCTTACCCGGGCTGAGCCAGCGGTCACGGGGCGCGGTACACGCACGACGAAGGATGAGGAGAATCGGTGAGCGATTCACCCGGCACGTTCGAGCAGGCGATCGTCATCGCGGCGTCGAGCACACAGTTCTCGGGCTCCGGCAGTGGATCGGATTCCTCGTCGTCGACCATCAACCGGCAAGACGTGAAGAACGGTGAGTGGTTCGACAACAACTCCCGAGTCGCCATCGCCACGTGGCACAAGCCGAAGCCGTGGCCACCGAACGCCGACGTGTGGTGGTGGACCGACTACCACGACTCGCTCAGCCACCACTTCACCTACGTCACCGGGGCCAAGTTCGACTCCTCCTTCTTCGGCGACAAGACGAAGCCATGGGGAGTGTTCTGGTCCTCCCCCATCGAGGTCTTCCAGGAACTCACCAACTGGCCGTTCCAGAACGATGAGTTCAGCCCGAACAGCCTCGACTGGGCGGCCAACATGGTCAACGGGATCAAGGATCTCCTGGACCACTGGATCCCGCAGTTCAACACCTGGGCGAACGACATCAACGTCGACGGCAGCGACTTCCAGGGCAGCGCGGCGGGCGTGCTCAAGGACCACATCCTCGGGTTCAGGAACCAGCTCCAGTCGATTCGCGACCAGATCACCGACCCAGACGTGATCACCCAACTGCACGACACGGCCAGCGACATGAAGACCAACGCGGCCCAACTGGCCGGTGCTTTCAACACCTGGTGGGACAACTCCGCCGTGTCGAACCCGGTGGTGATCGCGACCAACGAGTTCTGGTGGGCGATCAACTACGCGGGCAACCACGGCGGGATCACCTTCGAGCACGGCAAGAACTACATCAAGGACCGCAACAACCACAACGTCATCTCGGTCACCACCCCGCACGGCGATCCGCAGACGCAGGACTTCTGGACCAGCATCGAGAACCGGGCCAAGGAGATCTGGATCGACAACCTCGCTCCGCTGGACCAGGCGGCACAGACGTTCCTGACCAACCTGGGCAACAGCTACACCAAGTCCGCGACCATACTGCCGCCCTCCTTCATCGACCCGCCGAGCCCGCACCCCGAGAACCCCGACGGCAGCGGTGGTGGAGGCGGCGGAGGCGGAGGTGGCGGAGGCGGGGGCAAGTTCGACCCGAAGAGCCTGTTCGGGAAGGACGGCCCCGGCGGCCCCGACGGCAGTGGCGGTGGTGGCAGTGGCGGTGGCGGCGGCGGTCCGACCGGCCTGCCGGACCTCCAGTCGCTGTTCAGCGGTGGCGGCGGCCCCGACGGCATCGACGGAAGCGGTGGTGGTGGTCCGACCGGCCTGCCGAACTTCCAGTCGCTGTTCGGCAACGGCGACGGCGGCCCAGGAGGTACCGACGGGGGAGCCGACACCTTCACCCCGGGCGGCAGCGGCTTCGGCGGCCTCGGCCCCGGCGGCGAGGACACCCTGATCGGTCCGGACGGCAAGCCCGTGCTCGGCCCCGACGGCAAACCGATCAAGGTCCCGGCCGGCCCGGAGGGCGAGGACGGACTGGGCGACAGCGGTTTCGGCGACGGCGAGGACACCGTCATCGGCCCCGACGGCCGGCCCGTGCTGGGCCCCGACGGCGCCAAACTCACGGTTCCGCCCGGCTCGACCATCCGCCCGGACGGCTCGATCATCGGGCCGAACGGCAAGCCGCTCACGGGCCCGGACGGCAAGCCGTTGAAGGCGCCGAGCGGTTCCTCGCTGGAACAGACCGGCGCCGACGGCCGGCCCAAGCCCGGCGCCGGCTTCGACGACGACGAGTTCCTGCACACCGGTGACGAGGGACTCGGCGGTTCCGGCGGCTCCAGCAGGTTCGGGCTCGGTGGCTCCAGCGGACCGGAGGATCTTGACCCCACCCGCCTGGGCAATCTGCTGCGCAGCGGTGGCGGCGGGCTCGGCGGCAGCGGTGGCGGCGGCCTGAGCTCGGCCGGGCTGCGGCAGCTCACCGGCGGCCTGGGACTGGGCGACGAGGCCAGGTCGATCCTCGACCCCGAGGGCAACCTGGAGAACGGGGTACCGGGCGCTCTGGAGGGCGAAGGCCCCGGCGGCGAGGCCCAGGCGCTGGAGGAAGCCGCCCAGGAGGACTCGATGATGGGCCGGGTCGCCACGGTCGGCGGCGGCTCGGGCAGCGAGACGCCCCCCATGATGCCCCCGATGGCCGGGGGCATGGGCGGCGTCGGCGGCGGCGCGGGCGGCAGCCGCAAGACCTGGGTCACCGAGGACGAGGACACCTGGGGTACCGGCGCCGGCGGCACACCCGGCGTGATCGGCCGCTGACCGGCCGGGGCCCGGAACAGGACGAAGGGACGAGGACGATGACTTCACCCATGCAGGAGCAGCTGGCCGAGGCGATGGCCGAAGTCCACGCCTACCAGCAGAAGTTGATGGCCGCCCGGAAGGAAGCGGAGGAAGCCACGGTGTCGTTGCGGTCCAAGGACCGGATGTTCACCGTCACCGTGGTCGGCCAGGGCGAGCTCAAGGACATCAAGTTCCATTCCACGGACTACGCCGCGATGCCGCCCGCCCAGTTCGCCGCACTGCTGGTGGAGACGGTCAACGGCGCCCGTGAGCAACTCGGCGCCAAGGTACGCGCCACCTTCGAGCCGCTGTCCGGCGTGGGCACCGCGCTGCGCACCTCCATGGCCGGCGGCTCCGAACTCGACGAACTCATGGGGCCGTTGCGCGAGATGCTGCGGCCGCCGGGGCAGCGGGGCTCCGCCGCCCACCTGGACGAGGAGGACTGACCCATGGCCGACCTGGTAGTGACCGACGACCTGAAGACGAAGTTCTCCCAGTTCCACCAGATCGCCCAGGTGACCGGCGACCTGCGGACGAAGCTCGACCAGATCAACGACCTGAACCGGACGGCGGGCGGTCGCGACGACCAGTTCGCCAAGGCGTACCACAAGCAGATCGACGAGGCGACGAACAACATCAGCGAACTGGTCGACTCCATCCGCCAGTTGTTCGGCATGAACGCCGAGGGCGGCAACACCGCGACCGGCCTGTTCGACACCGGTGAGGACGACGCGAGCAAGAACGCCGGCAAGTGGTGAGGCGGGCCCGGCGGTAGCGGGACGAAGACGCGGTGGGCAGCGGTGACGAAGGCGCGGGTGCAGTAGCGAGATGGCGATCGAACTTCCGTCCGGGGTAGCCGGGCTGTTCAAGGTCCTGACCGGCATGGAATGGCCGCAGGGCAACGAGGACACGCTTCGGCACGTCGCGCAGCTCTACACCGCCACCGCGAACGACTTCGACCAACTCGCCGAACTAGTCACCGAGTTGACCAAGTCGATCAAGGAGAACTTCGAGGGCGAGACCGCCGAGGCCTTCATCGCCGGGATGAAGGACCTGGTCACCGGCAAGAACTACGTCGGTTCGGCCAAGGACGGCGCGAACGAACTCGCCGGATTCGCCGACGACATCGCCAACAAGATCGAGTACATGAAGTGGATGATCCTCGCCACGCTCATCGAGCTGGCCGCGGAACTCCTCTTCTACGCCGCCACCTCATGGTTCAACTGGGGAGCTCCCGCCGAGGCCGCGGCAGCGGAGGCGGCAGCGCAGATCACCATGCGCATCATCATGAAGAAGGTCCTCCAGTACCTTCTCCAGCACGTCGCCCTCGGTCTGGTCACCGCCCTCGCCATGGACGGGATCATCCAGTACATCCAGATCCGGCAGCACCACCGCGCCAAGATGGACCACAGCCTCACCCTGCAGGCGGTCGAGTTCTCCGTCATCAGCAGCGTGGTCGGCGGCGTACTCGGCCCGCTGACCAGCAAGTTCGGCAGCCTGCTGGGGAAGCTCCTCGGCAAGGACTTCGCCAAGGACCTCGGCAAGGACCTCGCCAACCTCTTCGACGGCGACTTCAAGAACCTGCTGAACAACGGCACCAAGGACCTCGCCAACGACGTCGGCAACACCCTCTCCCACAACAGCAAGGGCCTGACCAACGGCTTCGACCACGACCTGGCCAACGACGTCGGCAACGACCTGAGCCACGACGCGTCCAGTGAGCTGAGCCATGACGCGAGCAGTGACCTCGGCCGCGACACCGACTCCAAGTGGGACGGCAAGTCCGACGAGGAGCCGCTGCTCGGCGACAAGAACATCAAGGACGACGGCGAGGGCCTCGGCTCCATCGAGGACTTCTCCCACGACATGGGCGACGTCTTCGCCAAGCACTTCGGCGAGACCCTCGGCGACGGCGCGGCACGCGACCTCGGCAAGGAATACGGCGAGACCTTCGCCAGTGCCTGGGGCCGCAAGGACCTCTCAGCCGTCAAGGACGACCTGGACCACGTCCTGAGCCCGTTCGCCGACAAGCTCGGCGCGGACGGGGTCCGCAGCCTCTCGCACGACCTGCCCGACACGATCCTGAAGAACATGATCAAGTCGACCGGCCCGGACGTCGGTCGCCGGATGGCCGATCTGACCGCCGCCTCGCTGTCCAGCGGCGTCAACATGACCCTGACCACCGGCTTCTACAACCTCATCTTCGGCCCCGAGCACACCTTCGAGACCGGCTTCGACTCCTTCGGCGGCGGCGCCGCGATGGGCGCGCTCGGCCACGGCGGCCGGATGGCCATCAACCACTTCTCCCCGCACATCACCAAGATCGACCCGAAGGACTTCGAGGCCGACTTCGGCAAGGGTCTCAAGCTCGGCGGCGCCGACGGCACGCACCCGGACGACGCCCCGGGCGGTCCGGGCTCCGAGCCCACCGGCACCGGCGTCAAAACGACCGGGGGCACGGGCGGTTCGGGCTCCGGGTCCGGCTCGGGTTCGAGCCGTTCCGGCTCCGACTCCGGCTCCGGGTCCGGGTCGAGCCGTTCCGGCTCCGGCTCCGGCTCCGGCTCCGGCTCCGAGCACACCGAGCCCAACGAGGCACCGCCGACCAGCCCCGTGCGTACCGTCAGCGGCTCAGGCTCCGAGTCGTCCGAAAGCCCCCGCCCGCCGGCCGAGAACGGCCCGGAGCGCACCGGCGACGTCGGCGAGGAGCCGCCCGCCCGGGTCGCCACCCAGTCGCACTCCGACCCGGCAGGACCCGCCCCGCGCTCCGGCTCCGAGACCGAGCGCCCTCCGGCCGAGAACAACACCGCCTCCGCGGGCGGGGGTTCGCGGTCCGTCGAAGACCGTCCCGCGGACACCGCTCCGCCGCGCGCGGTGCGTACCACCTCCTCTTCGTCCGACCCCGGCACCGGCGCCGAGGGCGGCCAGGACCGGGGCCCGGTCCGGGAGACCTCCGACACCCCGGCCGCCACCGGCACGGCCGGCGG
This sequence comes from uncultured Actinomycetota bacterium, assembly GCA_963737305.1. GTDB lineage: Bacteria > Actinomycetota > Actinomycetes > Streptomycetales > Streptomycetaceae > Streptantibioticus_C. Next base: position 1,851,875 of record CAVTRX010000001.1, read on the forward strand.
CTCCGGCGACCACGGCACGCCCCCGCCCTCCCCGGTCCGCACGTCCGGCAGCCACCACGACACCCCCGGCACCCCGGCCGACCACCAGGACACCCGCCCGCAGGACGGCCCCGGCAATCGGCCGGACAACGCCCACAACGACAGCGGGCGCGACGACTCCGGCACGCCGCACCACGGGGACGACCGGACCGCCCCGCCGCCGGCCGACGGCGGGAACACCACGGGCGCCGGACGGCACGACGTGGTGACCGACGGCGGCCACGGCGACCACGGGAGCCACCAACCGGTGGGCGGCGGGCGGGACTTCGTTCCCGCGCCGCACTGGGCACCGCACGACGAGGCGCGTTCCTCCGACTGGCACGACGCCCAGCGGCAGGCGGCCGACCGGCGGGACGACGACCTGGCCGACGCGGCCGGATCGTTCGGCCGGGAGCGGCACTTCGAGGACGCGTTCCGGCAGTGGGCGGCCGACCGGCCGGGGATGACCGGTGACGTGCACGACCGGGTGCACGAGCACGCCCTGGCGGAGCAGAAGGCGTTCGGCGCGAACGACGACTTCCTGGACCGGTCGGCCGACGAGGTCCGGCAGAGTCTCGACCGCCACCGCACGGTCGAGGAGACGCTGGACCACGTCAAGGACGCCTTCGCGGCGAGTTTCCTGAGCTGGTCGGGCTTCACCGGCCGTTTGGAGAACGGCGGCGGGGGCCACGGCGGCGACGGCTCTGCCCATGACCACGGCGGGCGGGAGCCCGGTCCGCACGACCTGGTCCGCGACGACCCGGCCGTCGCCGGACGGGTCCACGACGCGGCCTGGCACGAGGTCGAGCACCGGTTCAGGGCGCTGGCCGACCGGATCGCCCCGTCGCGGCTGGACGCGCCGCCGGAGCTGATCACGCAGGGCGCCGACCGTCTGATGGCCGCCGCCGGGCCGGGCCTGCACGACCTGTTCACCCATGCGGCGCGGAACGACGCCCGGCACAGCGCCGCCGTCGACGACTTCGACCACGCGGTCCCCGAGGCCGCGTCCGGCGCCAATGGCGAGCCCGGCAAGCTCTCGCCCGGCGGCCGGGACAAGCTGCTGCGCGAATGGGAGCGCGAAGCGGCCGAGGACCACCGGGCCGCCTTCGGCGACCTGTCCGGGACGCCCGGCTGGCGCAAGCTCGTCGGCGGCCCCCGCGGCGCGGACCGGACCGGGACCGGCGAGCGGGACCCGGAGCACGACGAGCGGACCTGGAACGACCTGCGTGCCCAGCGGCTCGCCGACCTGCCGCACCGCGTCGAGCTACAGCTCGCCAAGGAAGGGGCCGCGCGCGGCGCGGTCGACGCCGTACGGGACTCCGCCGAGGGCGGCTGGCGCGACGCGGCGGGCGGCTTGGGCGACCGGTTCGGTGAGGAGTTCGACCTCGGCGCGCGCGACGCGGGCGACAGCGCGCAGCGTGACGCCGCCCGCTCCCTCGGCGGTGACGCCCATCGCGCCCTCGACGACTGGTCGGACAACGGCGACCGCGACCCCGAAGACGCCCGGCGCATCACTGACGACGCCATCCGCCCCGACGTCGTCAACCGCCGTGTCGGCATCGCGGTGGCCCGGGCCGCCGCCGTCGACCGGGCCGGCTTCGACGCCCGTCAACTCGCCGCGAAGGACGCCCCGCTGGCTCCGCCGGACGCCGTCGACCGCTTCGTCGCCGGGCACCAGGAGCGGGTCGGCTCGCTGTTCGACGCGACGTTCGGCGACCGCCACGCGGTGGCCGGCGGTGCCCACGAAGAGGGTGCTTCCGGCTCCCTCGACGACCGGATCCCGCAGTGGCGCGAGGGCAAGGGCGCGCTCGACGGCGAACTCGACCACCACCTGCGCTTCGAGACCAGCGCCACCGCCGGGCTCTCCCACTGGGCCGACCGCTTCCACGACGCCGCCGACGAGCACGAGATCTCCGCCGACGACCTCGCCCGCATCGGGGAGCGGACCCGCGAGGACTGGTTCAACTCCTTCCACGACCACTGGGGTCCCGAGGACCTCGACGCCGGCCGCTGGCTCGACCACGAAGCGGAGAACGGCGGCCGCTTCGACACCGACCGCCCGCACTCCGACGACGACCCGGGCGCCGGGCCGCTGACCGTCACCACCCGGGACCCCGGCGGCCACGGTCCGGTACGCGACGACCACACCGACCCGGACCACGACGAGGACCGGCCGGACGACGAGACACTGGTCGGCGACGACCTGGCCGACCGTGCCAAGGACTTCGAGGACGACATCCTCAAGCCGGGCAGCACGGCCGACGACATCCTGGCCCAGCTCATCGGCCGTCCGTCGAAGACCGCGGGCGGGAAGGCGGAGCTGTTCGACCCCGAAAGCCGCTTCCCGCAGGACATCTCGGTCTTCACGGTGCACACCGAACCGACCCCCGTCCACGGCCACGGCCACGGCCACGGCCACGGGGACCACGGCACAGGCGAACACGACGGCACGGGCGACAGTGGGACCGTCGACCACCACGACGGCACCACCGATCCCGGGTCCGCGCTGCGCGATCTGCTGCGGGGAGGCGGCCTGCCGGACGGCGTCGCCGACCGCCGGGTCGGGTCGTTCGAGCGGGCGCTTGACAACGCGGGGGTGACGGATCCCGTGGTGCGGCAGGCCATGGCCCGGGTCGTCGCCGACCACCTGGTCCCGGCGGACCGGGTGGGAACTGTGCCACCGGACCGGTTGGACGAGGCCGTCCGCTCGCTCGGCGAGATCGTGGACACCGCCCGTATCACCGATCCGGACGTACTCCGGCAGGTCATCGAGCACGCCCACGAGCAGGCGCAGTTGATCGAGAACATCTCCCGTCCGGCCGTGCTGGAGGCGATCGGCGAGGGCGGCCACCAGGACCTCTCCCACTACATGACGGAATCCGCGGACTCCGTGATGGGCAACGTCGTCCGGGACAGCCTCGGGCAGATGCGGACCCGCCCGGCGAGGCCCTTCGCCGTACTGGCGGTCGGCGGCTACGGACGTCGGGACATGACCCCGGCCGCCGACCTCGACTTCGGGCTGATCGGCGACCACGCGGACCAGGCTCCGCTGAACACGCTCCGGGACCTGGTCCAGAGCAACCTCAACCTGACCCGCGGCCTGCTCCCGCCGTCGGCCCATCCCGACGCGAAAGCGCCCTTCGAGCCGGACGTCATGTGGCTGAGCGCGAGAGGGAGGGACGGGCTGGAGGTCTCCCCCGACAACATCGCGGCCGGCCTGCTCACCGACGGGAGCGGCATGCGGCAGGGCGGCGTCCACGACTCCCGTCACGTGCCGATCGATCTGGGCTACTCGGACGAGGAACTGCGCGCCCAGCAGGATCTGTTGGACAGGTTCGGACAGCTGCGCCTGGGCATGACGGACCCCGATCTGGAGAGACTGCGCCTCGAAGACGCCTTCGACAGCTCCGATGCCGTCCGGCCGGGCCAGGTCGACCTGAAGGAGGCCGTGCTCCGCACCCTGACCGTGGGGATGCAGCGGCTCAACGCGATCCGCGAGCACGAGGCGTTCCACCCCGGCGAGAACCCACCGCCCCACCTGCTGGGCACCCAGGAACGGCTCGACGCACTCGTGGGATCCGGCATGCTCGACGGCGATCTGGGACGCCGCCTGGGCGACGCCTTCTCCGCGGGCATGGCCATCCGGCAGCGGCTGCACCGGGAGTACGGCGGAGAGCTGGACAAGGCATGGATGCCCGGCGGCGGGGACCCGGAACGCGGACTGCTGCCGTTGACCAGCCAGGAAGCCCGCGACCTGACCGACGCCGCCGCGGCCGTGCACGACTTCCAGCAGGGCGGCTGGGCATGGCTGCGGGGCGGTCGGATCGGGCCCATCACCGCGCCCCGACCGGAAAGGCCCGTACCGACGACCGGCCAGGGCCTGAGCGGCCTGTTCCGCTGGGGTGCCCGGCTGGGCCAGAACCGCGCCCCCGCACCCGCGCCCACCCCACGCCCGGCCGTCTCCCGGCCTCCTGCCTCCCGGCTCACCGCGCCCCCGGCCGGCCCGCCGAGCGGCCACACACCCTCCGACGCGGCGTCGACCAGCCGTCCCGGGCCGCACTATCCCGTCGTGGACAGCGGCACGGCCGCCACCTGGCGCCCCCGGTTCGAGGCCGCGCGCGCCGCCGTGGGGACCGGCCCGGAGGCGCACGGCCTGGTGCAGCGGGCGGCCACCATCGTCAGCGGGCACCACGTCTCACCGCCGGTCTTCCGCCGGGACATGACGCCCGACGAGCAGGCGTACGCGTCGCTCCACGAGAACATCATGCAGACGGTGGCGCACCGGATCGGCGAGCACGGCGACGACGCGGGCCGGGCCGTGTCCCTGGAGCTGCGGGACGCCTTCCACACCGCCCGCCGAACCGGCGGCCCGGCGGGAGCGCCGTCCTCCCACGCTTCCGACCCGACGCACGCCGACGACTCCGAGCCGGACCAGCCGATCGCCTCCGGCAGCGGCTCGCACGACTCCACGGTCCACGACCCGGGCGACCGGCTTCCCGGACCGGGACGGCGCGCTCAGAAGGCGCCCGACCCCCAGGAACACGTCGGCATGCACCGGGCAACGCGGGACGCCGAGCGGATTCTCGGCTCCGGCGGGGACCTGTCCCACCTCGGCCATCTGGGCGATCCCGACACCCCCTTCGCCGACCTGCCCCACGACGAGCAGGTCAAGCGGCTCGCGCAGGACCTGCTGACGAACCGGTCGGGCAGCTCGCACGACGGTGCCTCCGCCTCCGGGGGCCACCACGAGGACGACCCCGTTCCGCAACCGGTGAGCACCGTCGACGAACGGCCGCTGCCGGGGCCGGGGCGGCGGGAGTTCGACGTGCCGTTCGGGGAGAAGCAGCGCGACCAGTTGTCCGAGGCGGGCCGGGCGGCGGCGGACGACATCGCGGACCAGGTGGTCCGGCAGGGTGTGGACAACCGGCGGCGCGGGCTGCCGCTGCCCAGGCTCGATGTCGTCGGGCACGGCAACGGCCAGTATCGACGCGGCGGTGAGCAGGCCACCAGGACCGGCGCCACCCGGGCCGCCACCACGGCCGACGGCCTGCGGGAGCGGATCTCCGACGGCCTCCGCGCGCTGACCGGCGACAAGCCGAAGGCGGACGACTTCATGATCGGCCGCAGGTCGGACGGCGCGGACGTCGGACCCGCCGGCGCCGATGCGGACCGCACGGCCCTTCAGGACCTGCGGCGCACCGCCGTGGTGTCCGTCGACTTCCAGCCGCCGCAGATCGTTCTGGGCGGCGCGCACGGTGATGTCGCCGTGCCGAAGAAGACGCACTTCATCTGGCTCGGCGGGAAGATGAGCGACGCCGCCCGGCACAACCTGAAGAACTGGCTGACGCGGACCGGCGAGTCGGGCTGGGGAGTCCACCTGTGGACCGACCAGGGCGCCCGGGAGGCCAACGCCGACTTCTTCCGTGGCTTCGAGGAGGACGGCGGCCACGTCGAGCACGTCACCGACGACCTGCTCACCGGCCCGGCCCCGGCGGGCGGCGCGGGCGGCAGCGATCGGCCGTTGCGGCTGTTCGACTTCGCGTTGGGCAAGCGGGCGTTCGCGCTGGCGTCGGACGTCGTGCGGTACGGCGTGCTGTACCGGGAGGGCGGTGTGTACCTGGACGTGGACATCGCTCCCGGCCGCATACACCTGCCGGAGGAGCCGATCACCATGGCACGGGACGGCGTTCCGTTCTTCGCGCCGGCGATCCGTGACCGCGCCCACCTCGACCGGACCCTCAAGGAGATCGACGCCCACATCCGGGAGAACCAGGGCACCGTTCCGGAACGCGACGAGGACGACGCGCTGGGCGATGCCGCCGAGTGGCGGTACGGCCGGGGCGAGCTGAACAACAACCTGATCGTCGTTCCGCCGGGCACGGAGTTCATGGGCCGGGTGCTGTCCAACCTGCGGGACGCGGACGACCCCAACCTCCTCATGCGCGACCTACAGAACGACGCGGCCCAGATCACCGGTCCGTGGTTCATCAGGAACCAGATCGAAAGGATGCTCCAGGACCGCGGTGACTGGCCGCAGGCACCCGCCGACCACGGGCCCGGGCGGGTCCCCTACACGGACGCGTTCCGGGACCACCACGTCACGTTCGACCGGCAACAGCGGGACCTGTGGCAGGACCTGAACCTGCTGACCGCGGAGAGCGAGAACCGGGAGGGCCACACCGCGACCGACGACGGCACGCCCTCCCACGACACCGGTTCCCACGACTCGCGGGCGTTGTCGGTGGAGCAGGTGAAGGACCTGGCGGCGCAGGTGCGTCATGAGGTGGGGGAGGAATTCCGGGTCCGGCGGGACGCGGGTGTCGATCCTGATCGGGACGACATGCAGTGGTGCGTGGCGCTGGTGGAGCGGTTCGCCGGGAGGTTGTTCCCGTCGGGATTCCAGGGGGACCGGTCGGGGGTCGGTGCGGGTTCGCATGTCGGTGACGACGTGGTGGGGCCGGACCGGACGGCGGATCGGTTGGCTCCGGGTGGGGAGTGGTCGCGGATCGGCTCGTGGGAGCCCGCGGCACGGGCTCTGGCCGATCGGCCCGCGGGGAGCGTGGTGCTGGGGTTGACGCGGAGTCCGTTCGGCAGGGGCCACGCGGTCCTCGGTTACCGTCCGGCGGGCGACGAGCGTCCGCACTGGGTGGAGATGTCACCGGACGACGGCGTGGTGGTGTCGACCGACCTTCCGCGGACCCCGCCGTTGGAGGCCCACGCGGTGGTGATCGACGGCCGGACCGGCCGGGTCGACCCGGGCGCGTTGACGCCGTTCCATGAGTCGTCCTCGACCGTTCACGCCCTGCTCGACCCGGCGGCCGACCACCGGCGCGGAATGTTCTCGAAGTTCAAGAGCAGGTTCGGCAGGGGCCCGGCACCGGTGCCGAACCACCTGCCGCTGGTGAGCGGGAACATCTCCTTCACGAACCTCAGTACCGACGCCCGCTACACCGACAAGGCGGTGCAGATCGCCTCCGTCCTCGCGCAGCACGAGATGGTCGGTACCTTCCTGAAGGGGCGACGGCTCGACATCGTCCTGCGGAAGGTCCCGATCACCGGGACCCCCGCTGAGATCCAGGTGATGGACCACGGGACGAGAGTCGAGATCAGGCTCGCTTCCTACTACTTCGAGACCTACGGCATCGGCCACATCATGGGCATGATGGCTCATGAACTCGGCGTCCATCCCGTGGGCGACCACTACACCAACCCGGTCGAGGAAGACGGCCTGCGGGGGATTCCGTTCAACATTCCGGGTCTCCACGGGACCCGGCAGCTCAAAGTGCCCCTGGAGACGCGCAGGCACGGCCACGACGACCACCTCTTCTCCACCATCGTCGCCGGCCCCCGCTACGAGGCGTACCGGGACCTGACCATGGACATGGCCAGTCAGATGCATGCCGAGGGCGAGTACCAGGCGGTGACCGACCTGGTGGACTGCTTCCTCATGGACATCTCCTCCATCGCGATCACCAACAACTACCGAATCGGCGCCATGTCGGGCATGCCGAACTCGTCGCGGGCGCGGGAGGAGATCGCCGCCGCCTACAACGGCTACAAGCAGGAGCTGGTCGGAACCCGATCGATTCCCCCGGCCGTCAAGAACCTCTTCCCGCCGAACAAGAACTCTTCCGACGTGCGGGCGGACTACCACAGGCTGGCCATGCGGGCGGCGTCCGGTCTGGTGTCGCAGCCGAGCATCGCGACCGTCTTCCACGCGCCGATGCCCATGCCCACGCACGCACCGATGCCGATGCCGATGCCCCCGCACGCACCGATGCCCGCGCCCCTTCAGGACCCCTACGGCGCGGGTCCGTCGAGCCGGCCGCCCTCCATCAGCTCGCACCGGGGATCGGGCATCTACCACCGGGACAGCCCGCCCTACTCCCACCACAGCCCTTCCCACCGGGGCTCGGGGCTCAACACGCCGCTGTATTCGGGCTCCAGCGGCGGGCGCCGACAGAGTGTCAGCTCCATCCGCCCGCCGATGTCGCACCACCCGGATCCGTACAACGCCTTCCCCACCGCCCCGCAGTTCCCGATGCACACCCCGCTTCCGCGCCCCCGCAGGAGCAGCTTCTCCGGCCCGGCGCCCTCCTGGGTGCCGTCCGCTCCCCTGTACAGCGCGCCCCCACAGCCGCGGTACAGCGCGCCGCCGCCGATGCGCGTGACGCCGACACCGGTCTACGTGTCGGCCGGTGGACGCTCCAGGCGCAACAGCTTCTCCGTCCCTGAGCCCTTCCAACCGCCGCCGGTCAGCGAGTCACGCCGATCGCGGCCTCCCACGCGCGGCTACGTGCCCTCGGCCCCTCGCAGCCAGTCGGCCTCCGGCGGGATCCGGACCAGAAGGGACGACTACCCCGGCACCCCGGCGTTCCTCGACACCCGCCCGCCGCGTTCCAGCACCTTCGTGCTGCCCGGTGGGGCCACCGTGCGGAGTTCCAGCCGACCGCCGTCGAGTTCCCGCAACGAGCGCCCGCTGCCGCCGCTCCCGCCGCGGGACCCCTCCCCGCCCCGCTCCCATCACCGGCACAGCAGTTCCTCGGGCAAGAGCAGAAGGCATTCATCGCAGTCGCGTCATTCGGGCTCGTACGGGTCCAAATCGACGAAGTACTACACCAGTTCGGGCTACTGAGACGAAGGGCACAGCAAGTGAGTGACGACTCCCTGACCCGCGGGGACGCGGTCGAGGACCGGCCCGAGACCTCCGAGGTGCCCGACGACCCGGAGAGCGCGGCGCAGGCGGACGCCCGCGGGTTCGACACCGCGGACTTCCTGGACGTGCCCCGGCACATCCGGCAGGCGGCCCGGGAGACCCCCGACAGCTACCTCCCGGTCGTCGACCCCGCGTGGGCAGGTGAGGGCGAGCCGCCCGAGTGGGCCGTGGTCGGCGTGTGGCAGTCCGGGCCGGACGGCGAGGTGGTCCGCTGGCACGAGAACCCGGACCACCGGCCCTCCCCCGAGCTCCTCGGCTGGTCGGCCCCGACGGACGACGTCGACGAGGCCGTGCAGCTCGCCTCCAGCGGTTACGGATCGGACGAACAGGTCGTCCACTCCCTGGCCCTCGCCGAGGTCGCCGTCCTGCTGACGCCCGACGGCCGGCCGGCCGCGTTGCGCACCGAGGACGGGCAGGCGGTCGTCCCCGTCTACACCTCCGGCACGCACCTGCGGGCGGCCGGCCCGCTGGCCGGCATGGTCGTGGCGGTCCCCGAGCTCGTCGACCTGCTCCCCGCCGAGCACTGGATCCACCTCAATCCGACCGCCGAGGTCTCGATGACCCTCGACCCGGACCTGATCCGGGAGTTCATCGCCGACGTGGCCGAGGTTCGTGAGGTCGAGGTGCCCACCCCGGACGCCGTCAGCATCCCCCGCCCCGCCCCTGAGCCCGAGCCGGGCCCCGACCCCGCGCAGGACCTCGTGCTCGATCCCGTTCCCCCTCGCACGGAGTCGACCACCGGATACCGGAGTCCGGAACCGGTGGCCGTCCAGGATCCCGTGGCCGAGTCCTCCCCCGACGACCGGATCTTCGAGGCCATGACCGGCGGGACGGGACAGAGCGGGGCGTGATCCGCCCCACGGGGCGCGGCTGTGGCGTGTGAGTTGGAACGCTCGATGAACCGAGGAGTTGCCGGCAGTGGGACAAGTGGGAGTGGGCCGCGTGGCGCGGCTGACCGAGGCGGCCGAGGCCGGGGACTGGATCGCCTTCTGGGATGTGGCCCTTGAAGCGCACACCGCGGGCAGCGGTTGGCGCGGATCGGTCTGGGGCGAGGTGCTGGACGCCGCCCAGCGGATGCCGCGGGAGGTGCGGGAGGGTGTGGCGCTCGCCTCCCCGGCTCGCTACCGGCAGCTCCGGGACGACGACTCCGACGCACGACGTGCGCTGCTGATCCTTCTCGCGGTGATCTCACCGGGACTGCCGGATGACCCCCTGGTGCCGGAGCGGCAAGCGCTCCTGGCAGCGGCCGGCCACCGCTTCGAGGCGGACCTGGACGACGCCACCCTGGCGGAAGCCGAACTCGCCGCCGGGCGCGACCTGAGCGCACCGGTCATCGCGGCGATCCGGCGCTCCTCGGTCACGCCGTACACCCAGGAGGGCGTCGTCGCCCTGGGGCGCGGCCTGCGGGAGCCGATCCTCAACGTCGGGGAACCCTGGGCGGAACAGGTACTCGCGGACCTGCCCGGGCTCGGTGACGGCTGGACCCGTCTCCTGCAGCACGCGCTGGCCTCCAGCTCCGCCGCCGCTCCCCCGGCGCGCTGGGAGAAGGCCGGCAGGGCCCTGCTCGACGCGCTGTCCCCGCAACCGGGCGAGGCCGAGGGCGACCGGGCTGAGGTCGGCGAGCGCATCGTCTCCTGGTTGACCCTGGTCGGCCGCCCTCGCACCATCCCGCTGCTGCCCGGCTTCAACGGAGAGCGGTTCGACGGGACTGTCGACCCCTACAACGCCCGGGCGATCCGCGGCCTCGTCTGGCTGTTGGCGTACCTGCCCCCGCACCCCCGGGCCGCCGCCTGCCTGGGCGCCGTGACGGACGCGTGCCTGCGCGCGGCGAAGCGTGTGGGCCCCGGCAGTCCCCAGGCCGCCCAGGCATGCGTCAGAGTGCTGTCGCTCATGGACGACGAGGCGGCATCGGCCGAACTGGCCCGGCTCGCCGCCTCCGTCACCCACCGGGGCACCCTGAAACTCCTCCGGAGCGTGGTCCCGTCCACCGTCGCGGCCGGGACACCACCCAGGCGTGAGACTCCCTCGAAGAGCCTCCCCCGGACCGACGCCACCCTGCTGATCCGCACCGACTTCTCCGACACCGCAGCTTGGCAGGCCGTCCACACGGCGATCATGACTCCGAACGAGGACGACTTCCTCGCGAACGTGCACGTCGTGGACGATCCCGCCTACCGCGACCTGACCACCGAACAGGTCGTCTCGCTGCCCCCCGCCGAAGCCTTCCTGATGATCGTGGCCGACCGGACCGCGCTCACCTCCCCGGGGATGCCGTTGCTCGCCGTCCTGCGGAACGAGGCGGACGGCGACGACGAAACGGAGGAGGATCACGACGAACTGCGTGTCACAGCCGAAGTCCTGTGGTCGATCGAGAACAACATCTCCCTCGCCAACATGGACTGGGAGGAGTTCGTCGATGCCGCCGACGGCGACGGTGTCTTCCGGGGCTTCTGACCTCCCGAACGACAGCCACCCGTGCGGGCCGACCGCTGCCGGCGGTCAGCGCGGTGCGGGGGCGGTGTCGTCCGGTGTCGTCACCGCGTCCTGATCGTTGAGGAAGTCCACGAACCTGGTGAGAGTGGGCGAATGGTTCGAGGCGAGGTAGACGCAGCTGACCTTCGCCGGGGCGGCGTCCTGGAGCGGGACGAACATGACGTCGCCGGGGCGCACGTGGGTCGCCGACTTCGGGACCACGGCGATCCCGGAGCCGATCGCGACGTATGACAGGCAGGCGACGACGTCCTCCGCCTCGATGGCCACGGACGGCGAGAAGCCGTTGTTGAAGCACATTCCGACCACCGCGTCCGCGAACCCCGGGCGGGAGGAGGGATATAACACGAAGGGGCTGTCCCGCAGGTCGGAGACCGTCACGGATGGGCGATCGGCGAACGTCCCGCGTTCCGCGTAGGCCACGTAGAGCGGCTCGGAGGCGACGGTGCGGCAGGTGATGCCGTTCTCGGTGCCGTACTGCTCGCCGAATCCGACGTGCAGCAGCCTGTCGCGCAGGTAGTCGATCTGCGTGGCCTTCCTCACCCGTTCCAGGCTGATGGTGATGTCGGGGTGCCGCGAGGTGAACTGGCGTAGCAGAGTCGGGATTCCGTCGAGGATCGCCGTGTCGTAGTAGCCCACGGACAGCCGGCCGACCTCACCGACTCCGGCGAGCCGGGTGCGTTCGACGGCGTGGGTGGACAGCGCCAGGATCCGATAGGCGCGTTCGAGCAGCACGGTGCCGGGCTCGGTGAGTTCCATTCCGCCGGCAGTGCGGTGGAACAGCCGGACGCCCACGTCCTGTTCGAGGTTCTGGATCCGCCGGGTCAGCGGTGGTTGTGTCATGTGGAGACGGACCGCGGCCCGGTTGAGGTTCAGTTCTTCGGCGACCGCGATGAAGCATTCGAGTTGTCGCGGATCAATGGTCACGGCCGTTCACTTCCCTCCGGCTCGGCTGCCACCTCCCACCAAAATAAAACGAACGATCCTTCTTGGCAAACGACACCGCCCCCGGGCTCTCGACCCCGGCCCTCACACGGCGCTTGCGGCCTCGTCGGCGGCCGGCTCCGCCGTGAGGTCGAGCACCCGCTCGCGCGCCGTGTCGAGAAACCCGTCGAGGGTCGGGGTCAGGGCGTCACCACGCCATACCGCGGTCATCTCCACCGGGGGCACCACATGGGCGAGCGGGCGGTAGACGACACCGAGGCGGTGCAGGATCGCCGCGGAGGAGGGGACGATGGCCGCGCCGATCTCGGCCGCGACGAGTCCGATGATGGTCTGCATCATCCAGACCTCCCGCTGGACGACGACCGGCTGGACACCGACCTCGTCGAAGAGCTTGCCGATACGCGAGTACAGGCCGGGCGTCTCGTGCCGGGTGGGGAGGATCAGCGGTTCGTTCGCCAGCGCGCGCAGGTCGACCTCGGATGCGGCGGCGAGCCGGTGGTGCTCCGGGAGCGCCGCGATGAGGCGTTCCCGGCAGACGCACTGGGTCGACAGGGCGTCGTCGTCGATCGGTGCGAACATGAACGCGACGTCGACGCGCCGTTCGTGCAGTTGGTGCACCAGGTCATCCGGGGCACGTTCGACCAGGGTGAGCTCCACGCCGGGGCAGCGCTTGCGGTAGCGGCGCAGTATCTCCGGCAGCGCACCGTTCGCGGCCGAGGGCACGAAGCCGATGGTGAGGCGGCCCACCGTGCCGTCGCCCGCGTGCCGCACGATCCGGGCGGCCCGCTCGACATCGCTGAGCAGCCGGCGCGCCTCGGGGATCAGCGCCCGGCCGGCCGCGGTGAGGGTGATGGCACGCCGCGATCGGTCGAACAGCTGGACGCCGAGCTCCGACTCGAGTGCCTGGATCTGCGTGCTCAGCGGGGGCTGGGCCATGTGCAGTCGTTCGGCGGCGCGGGTGAAGCTGAGCTCCTCGGCGACGGCGAGGAAGTACTGGAGATGTCTGAGCTGCATCCCTCGACTATACGCACGGGATATTGAATGAAACAATTAAGATATTAGACGTATGCGATGCGGGCTTGCAGGATGTAGCCATGACCGAGCAGGACATCCGGACGCCGAGCGCGCCGAACGCGTGCGGCATCGTGACCGCCCGAGAAGCGGTGGGCCTTGTGCCCTCGGGCAGCGTCGTCATGGTCGGCGGCTTCGGACTCGTGGGAGCGCCGCTCACCGTGCTGGAAGCACTCAGCCACGCCGACGGGCCGACCGGCCTGACCGTGGTGAGCAACAACCTGGGCGAGGCAGGGCGGGGGCTCGGCCGGGTGCTGCTGGACGGCCGGGTGCGCAAGGCCGTCGGGTCGTACTTCACCAGCAACCCCGACGCCGTGCGGTGGCACGGCGAGGGCCGACTCGACGTGGAGCTGCTGCCGCAGGGGACGCTGGCGGAGTCGATCCGGGCCGGGGGCGCGGGAATCGGCGGGTTCTACGTGCGGACCGGTGTGGGGACCGAGTTGGCGAACGGGCGGGAGGAACGCCTGATCAACGGCGTGCCGCACGTATTCCACGAAGGGCTGCGCGCCGACGTGGCGCTGGTGCGCGCCCGGGTCGCGGACGAACTGGGCAACCTCGTCTACGACAAGACGGCGCGCAACTTCAACCCCCTGATGGCCACCGCCGCCGACGTGGTGATCGCGGAGGTGGACCGGATCGTTCCGGCCGGAGAGCTGGATCCGGAGTCGATCGTCACTCCGCATCTGTTCGTCGACCACCTGGTCCTGGCGGAGGTGGTCCTGTGAGCCCCCGGTCCGGCACCCTGACGGTGCAGCAGGCCATCGCCGCGCGGGTGGCGAAGCACCTGGAGCCCGGACAGGTCGTCAATCTCGGCATCGGCATTCCCACCCTGGTACCCGACTACCTGCCCCGGCGGGACCTGGTCGTCTCCCACACGGAGAACGGCCTGCTGGGAGTCGGCCCGTCACCGCGGCCAGGGGAGGTCGATCCCCACCTGGTCAACGCCGGGAAGCTGCCGGTCACCTCGCTCCCCGGAGCCGGCTACTTCGACAGCGCCGCGTCGTTCGGAATGATCCGCGGTGGGCACGTCGACGTGGCGGTACTGGGAACGCTCCAGGTGGACCGGGCGGGTCGGATCGCGAACTGGGCGCTGCCTGGCAGACCCATCCTGGGTGTCGGCGGGGCGATGGATCTGCTCGTCGGCGCCCGAAAGGTGATCGTCGCGACGACGCATCTGACCAAGGACGGCCGACCCAAACTGGTCGAACGGTGTGCCTACCCGCTCACCTCGGACCGGTCGGCAGACCTGGTCGTCACCGAGCGGGCCACCTTCGCCGTGGTCGACCGGGAGCTGGTGCTCGTCGAACGGAACCCCGGCACCACCCTGCGGTGGCTGGCCGAGCACACGGAAGCGCCGTTCACCGTCGCGCGCGAGACCCCGGAGAGGGCTGACACATGACGTACCGGATTCGTGAGGTGCGCGCTCGCATCGTCGACCTGCCGATTCGCCGGGCCCACCGCATCGGGGTGGCGACGATGCGGTGCCAGAGCAGCGTGGTCCTGGAGGTGTTCACCGACGAGGGGGTGACCGGCCTCGGCGAGGGGGTGGTGCCAGGGGGCGGTCCCGAGTGGGGCGGCGAGTCCGTCGACTCGATCAAGGTGACCGTCGACCGCCATCTGGCACCGGCACTGATCGGTGTCCCGCTGCACGGGGTCAACGACGCCATCGCCCGGATGCGCAAGGCGTCGTCGGGCAACCACTTCGCCAAGGCCGGGATCGAGATGGCCCTGTGGGACATCGCCGGCAAGTCCGCCGGGCTTCCGGTGCACGAACTGCTCGGCGGCCGGCAGCGGGACAGCATCGACGTGCTGTGGTCCGTCGGCGCGAGCGTCGAGGACCCGGTGGGCGACATGCTGCGGTTCGTCGAGGCGGGGCACAGGACCGTGAAGTTCATGATGGGCGGCCGCAGTCCGCGGGCCGATGTCGCACGGGTCGTCGCGGCGCTGCGTGAACTCCCCGACCACCTGACCGTCGTGGTCGACGCCAACGGCAACTGGGACGAGCCGACCGCGCGCCGCCTGCTGCCGGCCCTGGCGGACGCGGGTGTCGACATCGCCGAGCAGCTCGTGCCGGCCTGGAACCTCCCGGCCATGGCCCGGCTGACCGGGTCCACCTCGGTGTGGACCATGGCCGACGAGGCCGTCCGATCGGCCTCCGGCGCCTTCCGGGTCTCCCGGACCCCCAGCGCCGACGTCATCGCCGTCAAGGTGCCGAAGCTGGGCGGCATCGCACCGGCCCGCGATGTCGCCGCCATCACCCGAGCGGCCGGACTGCGCTGCTACGCCGGCGGAACGATGGAGACCTCCATCGGCACCTCGGCGGCGGCACAACTGTTCAGTACCCTGCCCGACCTCGTCGGCTCCGACATCATCGGCCCGCTCATGCTCACCGACGACGTCGTCACCGAGCCGATCGCCGTACACGGCGGCGCGGTCCATCTGCCGCGCGGAGCCGGTCTGGGCGTCGAGCTGGACGAGGACCGAATCCGACACCACATCAGGAGCTGATCATGACCACCACTGCCGAGAACGGCACGGAAACCGCGCGGAGCACGTTCGTCCCCAAGGGATACGTGGTCTTCGACCTCGACATCGAGCAGTCGGACGGGTACGAGGCGTACCGGCTCGACGGCCAGGCGAGCATTCGGCGGTTCGGCGGACGCGTGCTGTCGGGCGAGCCCGCGCCGCGCGGTACGGTCGAATCCCTCGAAGGAGAGTGGCCGACGCGGCGTCTGGTGATAGCCGAGTTCCCCACGATCGACATCGCCCGCGCCTGGTACCACTCCGACCTCTACCAGGCGGCGGCCCGCAAGCGGCAGGCCACCAGCACCGGCAGGGTCCTGCTGGTCGGCGGCTGGAACCGGCCGTGGTGAACCGCCGCCGTTCCACCCGACGAGCCGGAAGGGCGAACTCATGCCCCTGCTGAACGAGATGAACGACGTGCAGCGCAACCGCATCCTCATGCGGCCGGTGCGGATCAACAACGACGTGCCGTGGACCGCGCCGCGCGCACCGGTCTCCGAGAGCACCCTCGCCCTCGTCACGACCTCCGGACTGCACCACCGCGACGACGACCCGTTCGTCAAGTACGACCAGAGCTACCGTGTGATCGACGCGGGGGTCAGTGAGGGAGACCTGCTGCAGAGTCAGAGCAGCATAGGTTTCGACCGCGGCCTGCGGATGCGCGACATCAACGTCGTCTTCCCCGTTGACCGGCTACGGGAGCTCGTCGCCGACGGTACCGTCGGCGCCCTCGCGCCACGGTTCTACTCCCTCGTCGGTGCCCAGGAGGACTCGGAACGGACGGCCGAGACCATCGGGCGCCTCATCGGGCCACTGCTGCTCGAACAGGGCGCCGAGCTGGTGCTGATCACCCCGACCTGCCCGGTCTGCACGCACACCTCCGGCGCTCTGGCCCGCGTGCTGGAACAGCAGGGGCTGGCCACGGCCGCCTTCAGCCTGGTGCGCGAGTACACCGAGAAGGTCAGGCCGCCGCGAGCCGTGTTCGTCCCCTTCCCCTTCGGAGCTCCGTGCGGCCTGCCGGGCGAACGCGAACAGCAACTGTCGGTGGTACGGACGGCGCTGGCCACCTTCGACGCGCCACAGGGGCCCGTCCTCGTCGACTTCCAGGGGGAGGGGAGCGCCGGGTACGGCTCCGGGCCGGTGCAGGCGTCCGCGGTGCGCGATCGTTCCGGGCCCGACGTCGACGCGGCGACGGAGACCTCCATGATGCGGCGGTACTACGAACAGTGGGTCCAGGAGCACGACAAGACCGCGGTCGGCCTGACCAGGATTCCCGTCGTGAGGTTCCGCGGCATCGTCCGCTTCCTGGAGTCGTTCCTCCAGGGCGACGCCGACATGCGGGAGCGGCCCGCCGACATACCGCTGGCCGACTTCATCCGCTACTGCTCCGACGACCTCAAGGCCCTCTACCTGGAGGGCCGCATGATGATGAATCCCGGGGAGGGACCGGACGACGCCGCCCGCTGGCTGTGGGGTGAGACGGCGCTCGGCGCCCTCCTGGTCCGGGTGCGGGATCGGATGGAGGCGTCCGACGACGAGGAGATCCGTGATGCGGCCTTCGGCATCGCCCGTTGATCCACCGGAAAGAAAGGCCGGCCCATGCCTGGCAAGGACCCGGCGGAGATTTCGTTTCCCGCCACTTTGAAGTACGGACCCGAGCACGAATGGTCGTCGATCGGTGGCGACGGGGTCGTCACCACGGGGATCACGGACTTCGCCCAGGACGAACTCGGTGAGATCCAGTTCCTCCAGATCCCGCCGGTCGGCACCAGCCTCGAAAAGGGCGAGCCGATGGCAGAGGTGGAGTCGTCCAAGACCTCCTCCGAGGTCTACGCACCCTGTTCCGGTGAGGTCGTCGCGGCCAACGACGACCTGGTCCGCGAACCCGAGAAGATCAACTCCGACCCCTACGGTTCGTGGTTCGTGCGGATCAGGCCCAGCCGCGCCCAGGAGCTGGACGAGCTGGTCGACGCCGACGAGTACCGGCGGCGCGTCGGCTGAGACCGACGCACGCGGCCCTTTTCCGAGAAATTCGTTCGAGTTTTCCGAATGGGCTTCCGCATGCCCTGCGGCAGGTAATTCAACTGGGTATCGCGCACCCATCGAATGGGTATTTGACGGGCCTTTCTGAATTCCCGCAGAGTGAGTGCAGAACACCGAAGGAGCGTGGTGGCGGCGCCCACCACCAGGACAACCGACAAGCCAGTGAAGACGAAAGGTACCGGGATGACCGAGTACAACGAACGGGTCGCCACAGTATCGACCGAGATCATCCACGCGATCCGCGACGTCCTGACGAAGAACAGGGTCAATTACGACGAGTACTCGGCGGCGGTCCTGTGGATCCGTGATCTCGTCGATTCCCGTGAGGTCCCGCTCTTCGTCGACAACTTCTTCGAGTCGACCGTGGAGCGGGCCACCTACGCGGACATGCCGGGCTCGGAGGGCACGGTGGAGGGCCCGTACTACCTCGCGGGCGCCCCGCTGCTGACCGAGAAGCCCTTCGTCATGCCCATGCGGGAGAACGAGCCGGGCGACGTCATGGTGCTCAACGGGCAGGTCGTGGACCTCGACGGCAAGCCGATCGCCGGTGCCCTCGTCGACCTGTGGCATGCCGGCAACGACGGAACGTACTCGGGCTTCGTCGGCGACGCGCCCCAGTACAACCTCCGGGCCAAGATGCTCACCGACGAGGAGGGCCGCTTCCAGATCAGGACGGTCCGGCCCTCGCCGTACCAGATTCCCACCAGCGGGCCCACCGGCCGCTTCCTGAAGATGCTCGACCGCCACGCGTGGCGCCCCGCGCACTTCCACCTCAAGGTGTCCGCCGACGGCTTCGAACTGATCACCACTCAGCTGTACTTCCGTGGCGGTGACTGGCTCGAAGGCGACGGGGACGTCTCCGAGGCGGTCAAGGAGTCCCTGAAGGTCGACGTGATCGAGGACCAGGACCAGACGGTCGCGGCACGGTACGGGCTGGACGTGCCGTTCAACTCGGCCGACTACGCCTTCCAGCTCCGTCCGCAGGCCTGACGATGTGCCACGAGAAGTGGAAGCCCGCGATCGCCGACGGCGCCCCGGACGTGCGGGAGTGCTCGTTCACGGTCTCCGACGGCCGGGAGATGCCCGGCTGGCGGTACGGATCCGAACCGTCGCGGGGCGTGTGCCTGGTGCTGCCGGACATCTTCGGGCCCTCGCCGTTCTACCACCGGGTGGCGGCCCTGATGGCGGAGGAGGGGTACGAGACGGTCCTGGCGGACTACTTCTTCCGCCAGGGACCCATCGCCGAGATCACCCGGGAGGCGGCGTTCGCCCGCCGCGCCTCCATGAACGAGAACCTGTGCCTGCGGGACATCTCCGACGTCGTCGACCAGTTGGCGGTGGAGCACCGGGCGGACCGGATCGGGCTCCTCGGGTTCTGCCTGTCCGGCACGTTCGCCCTCGACCTGACGAGCATGCGCGACGATCTGGCCACCGTGGCGTTCTACGCGTTCCCCGAAGGACCGGGCGGACCGGTGGTGAGCGCCGCGCCCAAGCCCATCGAGATCGCGCGCCGACTCAAGGGCCCGATCACGGCCTTCTGGGGCGACCAGGACCACATCCCGATGTCGCTGGTGGAGCGGTTCGGCGTGGAGGTCGCACGGCACGGGGTCGACTACCGGCAGCACGTCTACGAGGGCGCCGGCCACGGCTTCCTGCAAGGGCTGGTGGAGGAACGCAACGACTCGGACGCCGCGTACGACGCCTGGAACCGGACGGTGAAGTTCCTGGCCGCGCACCTGCCGGGTTCCGAACCGGCGTGACCCGCGGGAGCCCGGCCCGCCGGGAGCCGGGCTCCACCCCCAGGTCGCCGCAGCACCGCCCCATCACAGCGAAGGAACGCGCCCATGCACAGTTTTGTCTACGAGAGCCTGCCGACGCGGGTGGTGTTCGAACCGGGTGGACGCCGACACGTCGCGCGCGAGATGGAGCGACTCGGGCGCACCCGTGCGCTGGTGCTGGCCACGCCGCAACAGGGCGGCCAGGCGGTCGAGTTGGCCGACGAACTCGGGTGCCGGGCCATCGGCACGTTCACCGGGGCGACGATGCACACACCGGTCCACGTCACCGACAAGGCGGTCGCCATGGCACGGGAGCTGTCCGCGGACTGCCTCGTGTCGATCGGCGGCGGATCCACGACCGGACTCGGCAAGGCGATCGCGTACCGCACGGATCTCGACCAGATCGTGCTGCCCACCACCTACGCCGGCTCGGAGGTCACACCGATCCTCGGGCAGACCGAGGACGGGACGAAGACCACCCTGCGCTCGCCCAAGGTGGTCCCCGAGACGGTGATCTACGACGTGGATCTCACGCTCTCGCTGCCGGCCGGCATCACGGTCACCAGCGCGCTCAACTCGCTCGCGCACGCGGTCGAGGCGCTGTGGGCCAGCCGACCGGATCCCATCACCCTCCTGATGGCCCGTGAGGCCGTCGAGACGTTCGTCTCCTGCCTGCCCCAGGTGGTGTCCGACCCGAGTGACCGGGCCGCCCGGGGCCGTGCGCTGTACGGTGCCTGGCTCGCCGGGACCTGTCTCGCGACCGTCGGCATGGCGCTGCACCACAAGCTGTGCCACGTCCTCGGCGGGACGTTCGACCTGCCCCACGCGGAAACGCACGCGGTCGTCCTGCCCTACGTCATCGCGTACAACGCGCCCTCGGCACCGGGGGCGGTGGCCGTGATCGAGTCGGCGCTCGGCGCGCCGGCCGCGACAGCGGTGCGTTCGTTCGTCGAACAGCTGGGGGCGCCGGTGTCGCTGCGCGACCTGGGGATGCCGGAAGCCGGTACGGCGGAGGCCGCGGACAGGTGCCTGGCCAGCCCGTACTTCAACCCCTGTCCGGTCGAACGTGACCCGCTGCGGCAGTTGGTCCACGACGCCTGGGCCGGTGAAGCACCGCCGGCCGGCGGCTACCGGACCGGGGTCACCGCGCCGACGGACGCGTAGCGCACACCGCATGGCTTCGGCAGGCGAGACCCACGACACGGAAGGGGGCAGGCTCATGGACACAGCGGACCTCATCGGGGCGTTGCGCCGTGAGGGCGAACTGCTGGCCGATCTCGCGGTGCGCGCCGGACATGACGCCGAGGTGCCGACCTGTCCCGGCTGGCGGGTGCGCGACCTGCTCGCGCACACCGGCAGCGTGCACCGCTGGGCCGCCGGCTACGTCGCCGGTCTGACCCGGCCCACCGCCGTCGAGCCGTGCGCGCCGAAGGACAGCGCGTCCCTCGACGGGTGGTTCCGCGACGGGCATCGGGAACTGGTGGACCGGCTCGCCACGGCGCCTTCGGACCTGGAGTGCTGGACGTTCCTGCCCGCGCCGACGCCGCTCGCCTTCTGGGCCAGGCGGCAGGCTCACGAGACCGCCGTGCACCGACTGGACGCGGAGAGCGCGGTGGGCGCGGAGCCGGCCGCGTTCACCGCGGTGTTCGCCCGCGACGGCATCGACGAACTGCTGACCGGGCTCCACGCCCGCGAACGCAGCCGGGTACGGACCCGGGAACCGCGCACCCTGCTGGTGGAAACGGCGGCCGACGCACCGGATCCGGCAGGGCCCAACGCGTGGCTGCTCCACTTGTCCGCGCGACCGCCGCACGCCGAACGCCTCGTGCGGGCCGGCGGCGTCCGCGCCGACTGCACCGTGCGCGGTTCCTCCGGCGCGCTCTACCGGGCGCTGTGGAACCGCGGAGGCCATGAGGAACTGGCCGTCACCGGCGACGCCTCGCTCGTCGCGTTGTGGCGGAGCCACTCCTCTATCTGACCCCCGGAGCCGGCGGGCCGGTCCGGCTCCGGGCCCACTCACGAGACACACGCCGCGCACGGTTCCGTGCGCCCGTCAGAATCCCGTTTCGCAGAATGGAGTCAAACGAATGCGTGCCCTTGTAATCGGTGGAGGCATGGGAGGGCTGTTCGCGGCCATCGCGTTGCGTGAGGCGGGTGACGCGTTCGACGCGATCGACGTCTTCGAGCAGACGGCGCGTCCCACGACGGCGGGAGCCGGTCTCAACATCGCCCCCAACGGCGCTCGGCTGTGCCACTGGCTGGGCATCGACCTGGACGGTGGGGACCCGAAGGGACCGGACGGTGTGCCGGACGGCGGGCGGGCCTCCATCATGGAGGTCACCCGTATGGTCATGCCCGACCGGTCGCTGTCCGTCAAACCGTTCACCTACAACGACCCGGCGAAGATCGCGCAGGGCGGCGGCTTCCACCACATGCACCGCCAGGACCTCCTGATGTGTCTGGTCAAGCGGGCCCAGGAGTTCGCCCCGGAGACCGGCAACCGCTGCCCGATCCGGATCCACATGGGCAAACGGCTGGTCGGTGTCGAGCAGGACGAGAAGTCCGCCACCGCGATTTTCGCGGACGGCACCAGTGAGACCGGTGACGTGCTCATCGGCGCCGACGGGATCAACTCGCGGGTCCTCAAGCTCGTCTGGCCCGACACGCCGGCCCGCCGCTGGACCGGGGCACTCATCCTGCGGGGGCTGATCCGGCGGGAGAGGGTCGAGGCGCTGCGCAAGCTCGACGGCCGCCCGCTCGACCACAACCCCGTCGAGGCGGTCTGCCACGACAGTTACAAGCACGACGACCAGTTGTGCATGACGTACTGGGTGCGTGGCGGAGAACTGCTCAACGTCGCGATCACCTGGCACGAACCGGATTCCACCGAGTTCACCGAGGACTGGGCGGACTGGCGGACCATCGACAACGGCGAAATCGTGGAATCCCTCTCCGCGGCCTGGGAGGGCGACCCCCGCAAGGACGACATCGTCGCCTTCGGCAGCGCCATGGAGAACCCCACGAAGTGGGGGCTGTACGACCGCGACGCGTTCGACGAGTGGCAGAAGGGCCGGATCTGCCTGCTCGGGGACGCCGCGCACCCCATGCTGCCGACCTTCGGGCAGGGCGCCTCCCAGTCGTTCGAGGACGGCGCGGCCCTCGCGAAGTGCTTCGAACTGCACGGAGACGATGTCCGCAGCGCGCTCCTGCACTACGAGAGGGTCCGGCACTACCGGGCGACCCGGTTCCAGTTCAGCTCCAAGGTGGCCTTCAAGCGCCTGGAGCCGAAGGACTCGGAGGAGCGCCGCAAGATCCTCAAGGCCGTCAACGAGCGTGACATGGCGTTCTTCGACCACGAGGAGCGCGCGGGCGACGACGACTCGTGGATCTACGAGTTCGACGCCCGCGAGGTCGGTGACACCCTGCCGCCGCGTCGGTGGGGGCCCTGGGACTACCGGGCCGAGGGGGCGGGCGCGGAGGCGCGCAGGGACATCCACCGCAATCTGTGGAAGCCGGCGACCCCGTATGCGGGCGACAAGCTGGTGTCCCGGGCGGAACTCGAGTCGCACAACACGTTCGACGACTGCTGGATCGTCATCCGCGACAAGGTCTACGACTTCAGCGAGTGGAAGGACCACCACCCCGGCGGGCCCTACGTGGCTCGGCTGTTCGCCGGCAAGGACGCCACCGCGGAGTTCGGCCACTTCCACAGCAAGGGGGCGATGCGCCACATGGCCCACTTCTGCGTCGGCAGCTACGTCGGGGAAGAGCCCCGGTGAACCACCAGTACCGCGACCTGAGGATCGAGGAGGTGCTGCGGGAGTGCCCCGACGTGGTGTCCATCCGGTTGCGCAGCGCGGACGGCACGCCGCTGCCGCCCTGGGAGCCCGGCGCGCACGTCGACGTGCGGCTCCCGAGCGGGCTGGTACGGCAGTACTCGCTGTGCGGTGACCCGCACGATCCGCTCACCTACACCATCGCGGTGCTCAGGGAGCCGGGTGGGCGGGGCGGTTCGGTGGAGATGCACACCCTCGCCGTGACGGCCGCGACGCTGTCGGTGCGCGGCCCACGGAACAACTTCGCGCTGCGCCCCGCTCCGGAGTACCTGTTCCTCGCGGGCGGCATCGGCATCACGCCCATCGCGTCGATGGTCCGGCACGTCGCGGAGCGCGGCGGGCGCTGGGCGCTGCACTACGGAGGCCGTACCCGCGAGAGCATGGCCTTCGTCGATCGGCTGGCCCGGTTCGGAGCCGACCGCGTCAGTGTCTGGCCGCAGGACGAGTCCGGGCTCCTGCCGCTCGCCGACATCATCGAGGGAGCGTCGCCGCAGGCGCACGTCTACGCCTGCGGCCCGGGACCGATGCTCGACGCGGTCGCACGGGTGTGTGCCGGTCTCGCGGTGCCGAGGACGCTGCGCGTCGAGAGGTTCGGCGCACCCGAGGAGCTCTCCCCCGCCGCGCCCTCCGGCGGACCGGACGGGGCGTTCGAGGTGGAGTTGGCGGAGTCAGGCGTGCGGTTGGCCGTTCCGGCGGATCGCACGGTGCTCGACGTGGTCCGTGAGGCGGTCCCCGATGTCGAGTTCTCCTGCCAGGAGGGCTACTGCGGCACGTGCGAGACGCAGGTCCTGAGCGGGGAACCCGATCATCGGGACACCTACCTCACCGAGGAGGAGAGGGCCGGCAACGAGGTCATGATGATCTGCGTGAGCCGGTCCAGGGGACCGCTGCTGCGGCTCCTCCTGTGACGTACCCCGAGTGCCGAAACGGGGGACGGGGAGCGCGGATCAGCGCTTGCGGGCGAGCGTGACACCGTCGCGCACCGGCAGCATGACCGATTCCACCCGCTCGTCGGCGGCGATGAGGTCGTTGAGACCGCGCACCGCGCGGTGGTGATCCTCCTGGTAGGCCGGGTCGAGCACCCGGCCGCCGAGGAAGACGTTGTCCAGCACGACGAGGCCGCCGGGGCGCAGCCGCTGGACGATCTCCTCGTAGTAGGCGGGGTAGTTGGCCTTGTCCGCGTCGATGAACGCGAAGTCGATGGACGGCCCGGTGGGGAGCGCCCGCAGGGTGCCGATCGCCGGGCCGATCTTCAGGTCGATGCGGTCCGCCACACCGGCGCGCTCCCAGTAGCGCCGGGCGATCGAGGTCCATTCGTCGCTGACGTCGCAGGCCAGCAGACGCCCGCCGGGAGCGAGTCCCTGGGCGATGCGGATGGAGGAGTGGCCGGTGAACACGCCCACCTCGACGGCGTCGCGGGCGCCGGTCAGCCGGACCAGCATGGTCAGAAGGGCTCCCTCGTCGTGGGAGATCTGCATCTGCGACGCGTCTCCGGTGGCCTCGCGCGTCTCCACGACGAGTTCCCTAAGCACCTCGTCGGGAGGAGTGCAGTGGGTGAGCAGGTAGTCGTCGACCACCGGATCGACGATCCGCAGCGCGTCGCCGGTGGACGGGGTTCCCCAGTTCACCGTGAGCTCTTCCTGGGTGGCGAAGCGCAGCAGGTGACGGGTGATGACGTCCTGGACGCGCGCGACGGCCTCCAGGTCCCCGGCCGCCGCGGTCATCTCCAGGGCGTCCTTGGAGGGTACGAGGACGCAGGTTCCCCAGTCGAAGGCGATCACCGCCCGGCCGTCGGTGGCGAGTTCGGTCGTGGCGCCGCGGCTCAGGTGCGAGACGAGCTGTTTGACGTAGCGGGCGGGGCGGGCCGTCGTGACGCGTGCTGTCGAGAGGGGCATGAACGTTCCTTCGGTTCAAGGGTGCGGCTGATCGGGGTGGAGCGTGGTGTCGTCGGCCGCGGTGGCGGGCCACAGGGCCGGCAGCGGGTCCAGGATGCCGTGCATCGTCCCGGGTCCGAGCAGGGCGAGTTGGAGGATGTAGCCGGGCAGGATGCCGACCAGGACGTTCGTCAGGG
The DNA here is from genome assembly GCA_963737305.1 of uncultured Actinomycetota bacterium. GTDB lineage: Bacteria > Actinomycetota > Actinomycetes > Streptomycetales > Streptomycetaceae > Streptantibioticus_C. Next base: position 1,877,366 of record CAVTRX010000001.1, read on the forward strand.
ACACCGGGGAGATGTCGGGTGCCAGGTGCCCGGCGTTCTGGTGGTGCCGCACGATGTCGGCGATCTCGGCTCTGGTCTGCGCCAGCATGCGCTGGTACTGCGGGCCCAGTCGCGGGTTTCGCAGCGCTTCGGCCCAGACCTGCACGCTGAGTGCGGCCAGGCCTTCGCGTTCGTTCTTGGCGTCCACGAGGTCGATGGCGGCGGCCAGCGCGGCGCCGAGCGATCCGCCGGTGCGTTCGTCGGCCACCGTGCTGATCAGATCGATGATCTCGCGGATGTTGGCCTCGGCGATGGCCAGGATCATCTCGTCCTTGCTCGCGAAGTAGCGGTAGACGGCGCCCGAGGAAAGGCCGGTCTCGGCGAACAGATCCTGCATCGAGGTCGCGTGGAAGCCCCCGTTGCGCAGGAAGCAGCGGCGTGCGGCCTCGATGATGTGCTGCCGCCGTTCGTCGAGGTACTGCTCCGAGACTTTGGGCATGGCGCCACCCTACAAGAAAAACGAATGTTCGTCTTGACACGACTCGGCCGGGAGCCCCAGGATGAGTAGCGAAAAAGAATGATCATTCTACGAAAGGGGTGGCGCATGCGTCTCGCCACCGCGAGGAGGGGTCGCTCGATGGCGACACGACAGCTTCCGCCGGGTTCCACCGGGGTGGCCGCCGTGGCCGATCCGACCGGTCAGGGCGACAGGCGGGCGGAGCCGGACGTCGTGGCATTCGTCCTCCAGGGCGGCGGCAGTCTGTGCGCGCCGCAGATCGGCATGCTGCGCGCGCTCACGCGGGCGGGGATCAGGCCGGACCTCGTCGTCGGATCCTCCGCGGGCGCGCTCAACTCCGTGGCTTTCGCGGCCGATCCGAGCGGCGAGGGCCTCGACCGGCTCGAAGCGCTGTGGATGGGCGTCAGGCGCCGGCACATCGCGCCGATATCGGTGCGGACCATAGCCGCGGCCGTGGCGGGCCGCACCGAGGGAGTGGTGCCGAGCACGGCGCTGCGCGGGTTGCTGCGATCCGGCATCACCGTGGGCCGGCTGGAGGAGACCGCCGTCGCGGTCCACGTCGTCGCGACGGACGCCGAATCGGGCAGGCCCGTCGTGCTGTCCGAGGGCGACGCCGTCTCGGCGTTGCTGGCCTCGGCCGCTTTCCCCGGTCTCTACCCCCCGGTGCGTATCGGGGAGCACCGCCTCATCGACGGCGGCGTGGCGGCCGACGTTCCGGTGCGCCAGGCGGAAGCGCTGGGGGCGACCACGATCTACGTCCTGCCGGCCGCGCGGACCGAGCAGACCGGGCCGCGACCGCACGCGGCGCTGTCCGCCGCCTATCGCGCGCTCGGCCAGATCCTCGACGAACTCGCCCGGCGGGACACCGCGGCGGTGCACGGACCGGTACGCCTACTGCCCGCGGTGACCAGTCCGGTGGCCAGCCTCGTCGACTTCCGCGACACCCGCCGGCTGGTCGAGGCCGGTTACCGGGTCGCGAGCGACTGGCTGGCGCAGCAGCCCGCACCGGCGCTCTGACGACCCGTATGACCGACCATCCCTGCGTCGACCGGCGCGCGCACGCGTCCCGCGGCTCGCCCTTCCGGCGCGCCGCGACCCTTCCGCAAGCCGATGACCCAGGACCTCGCACTCCATCCCCACCAGGGGGCTCACCATGACAGACGCATTCCCCGGTCCGCCCGCCGACGACGGGGCGGGCCGGACACCCGGACCTCGGACTCCGGACGCCGGAGTCCGCTACGCCCAGGAGGGAGCCGACAGCTGGCTGCGCACCCGGCGCCGCGGCCGCGCGCCGTCGCAGCTGCCGCTTCATGTCGAGGACGCCTACATCGTCGGCCACGGCGCGCTCGGACCGGTGGGAGGACTCGTGCGCTTCAGGGGTCCTGACTTCGGCGAAGTGGGCCGGCGGCACCGCGCGTGGTGGTCACGCGGCACCGATCTCGAACGCCGGTTGTCCGCGTCGAGCGGCGAGTTGCGCATGATCCGTGATCGCCGCGCGGCCGGGCCCCGTCCGGCGCTGATGGCCATGCTCACCCTCAACGGCATCACCGACAGGGCGGTTCCGCTCCGGCTGAGCCTGTTCGGGCCCCTGCCGCCGGACGAGGGCGGAGCGGACGCGGAACGCGAGGTGCCCACAGCGGTGGTCGGCATCGACGTCCGGCTCTCCGCGTCCGCCTGGCGACTGCCCCTGCCGGCCTACGCCCGGTGCCACGTGCACCTGGAAGGCGTGATGCGGATGCTGCCGGAATGGCCGCTGCCGCGATGACCGCCCTGCGCGCCATGAGGCCGGACGGCGGAACGGGACGTCCGCGTCGGCGTGCCGTCATGACCGCGGGGGCCGTCGTCGCCGTGGTCGGCGCGGAGTCGTTCTGGCTGGCTCCCTACGCGACGCGCGCGGCACGCCAGTTGACCGGGGCGCATCCGCTGTGGCTCGCGCTGGCAGTGCTCGCCGAGGTCGCCTCGATGCTGGGCTTCGCCCGTCTACAGCGACTGGCCCTGGGTACCGGGGGGTTGCGGGTGCCGTTCGGTTCCAGCGTCTCCACGGTGTTCGCCGGGAACGCGATGAGTGTGACGCTGCCCGGCGGGAGCCTGGTCTCGATCGGTTACCGGACACACCGGATGCGGTCCTTGGGGGCGAGTGCCCCGTTGATCGGGTTCACCCACATCGCGACCGGTGTGCTGAGCACGATCGCGCTCGCCGTGCTCGCGGGCGTCGGCCGAACGCTGGCCGGGGAGGGCTCCCAACTGGTCTGGGTCGGTGTGCGTGTCGCCGTGGTCTGCGCGCTCACCGGGGCGGTCCTCGCGCTGCTCCACCATCCCGCGCTGCTGCGCCGGCCGGTGGACGCCTGCCTTCGGCTGTGGCGGCGGTTCCGCCCCAACGTAGCCGGGAGCACGTCGGCCGACCGGCTGCTCGACGAGTTGGCCGCCATGCGCCCGCCGGCCGGTTTCTGGATGCGCGGGCTCGCCGTCGCGCTGGTCAACTGGGCCGGTGACCTGGGATGTCTGGTCTGTGCCTGCCACGCGGTGGACGCGACGCCGGCCCTGGGTACGGCGCTGCTCGCCTACGTGGCCGGAATGGCGGCCGCCTCAGCCATGCCGTTGCTGCCCGCGGGCCTCGGCGCGCTGGACGCGGCGTTGGTGGTCACGCTGCACCACGGCGGGGTGCCGTTGGCGACCGCGACCGCCGCCGATCTGCTCTACCGCACCATCTCGCCGGGTCTGATCGCCGTGGTCGGTTGGCTGGTGCTGCTCGGACAGCGGCGCCGGCGGCGTGTCGTGGGTCAGCCCGTCGCCGACTCCGGCCAGAGCGCGCGCACCGCGTCGGGCACCGCTTCCACCGCCGAGGCGCCGAGGACCGCCAACTGAAGGATGTAGCCGGGCACGATGCAGATGAGCGTGGTCGCGATCGCGTCGGCCGTGACGTTCCCCGGCAGGTCACCCGACTCCTGGTGTTCGCGGACGACCTCGGCCAGGTCGGAGCGCAACTGTGCCAGCAGGTCGTCGAACCGACTGGCCAGCGACGGGTTGCGCAGCGCCTCGGCCCACACCAGCACGGCGAGACCGCCGAGACCGCCGTCCGCGGACTTGACCCGGATGATCTCCAGGACATCGGCCATCGCCTCCCCCACGGACCGGCCGGGCCGATGGGTCGCGACGCTGTGGATCATCGCCAGGACATCCCGCATGTTCTCCTCGGCGATGGCGAGGATCATCTCGTCCTTGCTGACGAAGTACCGGTAGACGGCGCCCGAGGACAGGCCGGACTCGGCGAACAGGTCCTGCATCGATGTCGCGTGGAACCCGTCGCGCAGGAAGCAGCGCCGGGCTGCCTGCAAGATGTGCTCCCGGCGGGCGTCCAGGTACTGCTGTGTGACCTTCGGCATGAGCGCATCCTACTCGATTACAAAAACGAATGTTCGTCTTGACATTTATCCGAACTCGCAGCAGGCTGGCCAATGTAAGAGAACGATCATTCGTCTTTTGGGAGGCTGGACCGTGAAGAAGCCGTCGATGGCGTACCCGCCATGGATTCGCCTGGTCGTCATCTCGGTTTCACTGCCGATGGTGATCATGCTGGCGGTGCTGGCCTTCGCATGGCCCGCCGGCCGGATCGCACCACGCGACCTGCCGGTCGGGATCGTCGGCACGAGTACGGCCGGCCAGCACGCTGTCGAAGGTCTCGCACACAGCAAGCCCGGCGGCTTCGACTTCCACCTGTACGCCGACGAGGCATCGGCCCGCTCGGCGATCCACGACCGGGACGTCTACGGCGCCTTCGTCGTCACCCCGAGCGAGATCACCGTGCTGGAGGCGAGCGCGGCCGGCCCGACCGTCACCCAACTGCTCAACGCCGTCGGCCAGGAACTCGGGAGCCACGCGACCCGACAGGCCGCCGCGGCCGCCCGTGCCCAAGCGGCCGGGACCGGGTCGTCGCACACGGGGACCGCGTCGAGGACCGGGACCGGCCGGACCGCCAAGCCATCGGCCGTCGGCACCAAGCCGCCGGCGACGGTCCGCGTCAGGACCGTCGACGTGGTGGCCACCTCCGCCGACGACCCCCGCGGACTGGTCTTCAGCTCCGCGCTGCTCCCGCTGACCATCTGCGGTGTCGCCATCGCCGCGGCGATCAGCATGCTGCCGGGATTCCGGCCGGCCTGGCGCCGACTCGTGGCCCTGCTGTCCGTCTGCGCTCTGGCCGGGCTCGGCGTCTACCTCGTCGCCCAGGGCTTCCTCGGCGCGCTGCCGCACGAGACCGCGGCCACCTGGGGAGCGGTGTCCCTCACGCTGCTGGCCATCAGCGCCACCACGGCAGGGCTGATCGCGATCGTCGGCCCCGCAGGACTCGGCCTCGGCGCCGTGCTCATGGTCTTCGTCGGCAACCCGTTCTCCGGCGTCACCTCCGCACCCCAACTGCTCCCCAAGGCAGCAGACGTCATAGGGCAGTTGCTGCCCCCGGGCGCCGGAGCGAACCTGCTGCGCAGCACGGCCTACTTCGACGGCAACGGCTCCGCCGACCACCTCGCCGTCCTCGCGCTGTGGAGCGTGCTCGGGCTGTCCGCCGTCCTCCTCGGCCGCCGGGCCCCGGAAAAGCCCGCCCCCAAGCCCGCCGCTTCGCAGGCTCCGGCCGCCTGGCAGCCGCTGCCCGGCGAACAGCCGGGGGTGGTGTCACAGACCAGGAGCGGCGGGCATCCGCACGCCCGGCACGCGTACGGCACCGATCACTGACACGGCTTCGGGGACGCCCTCCTCCGGGCTCCCCTCATCGTCGTGAACCGGGCGCTCCAGGCCGGATCACTCCCCGCGGTCGGGTGGGCCTTCCGATGCGGTGATGTGACCGACCAGGAGCGCCACCTGCTCGGCGTAGGTCTCCTGGAAGTCCGCCGCGTCGGCGTCGGCCCCGAAGATCTGACGGGCGATCTGCGGCAGCAGCACGGGTGCGCTCGCCATCGCGAACAGCGCGAACAGCAGGTGTCCCGGGTCCAGGTCGGCGGGCAGTTCGCCGCTCTCCCGCCTGCGTCGCAACTGCTGGACGATGTCGCCGAGGAAGGCGGCCCGGCGCCTGTCGGCCTCGGCCACGGAGGGATGTTCCTCGAGTGCCGGCCGGTCGCCCAGTCCCTCCCAGGCCACGAGGCGGGCGGCAGCGGGGTTGGCGCCGGTCGTCCGCACGAACTCCGCCGCGATCTGCCCGAGTGGCCGCTCCGGTGCGGGGATGAGGTCGGTGACCCCGTGCCAGCCGGTGAGCACGGCCTCGTACAGGCCGGCCTTGCCGTCGAAGTGGTACGAGATCAGCTGCGCGTTCACTCCGGCCGACGCCGCGATCCGGGTGACCCGCGCGCCCGCGTACCCGTGTGCGCCGAACTCCTCCATCGCGGCTCGCAGGATCCGGTCCCTGGTCCGACCGGAGTCCCGGCGCCGCTCGGCGTCGGATGGGGCCCTGCGCGGGTGCTTGTCCGTCGGCATAGCCACTGATCCTAGCCTCGTCCGCCCGTTGTCATCTTGTTGAATGATTTTTCATTCATCCGTTTGACTTTGTCATCAGGATAGATGACATTGATGGCAGGTCGAGTGAAGGAGGGGCCATGAAGGTCTTGGTCATCGGTGCGGGGATCGGCGGTCTCTGCCTCGCGCACGGGCTGCTGCGGGCGGGAGTCGACGTCGAGGTCTTCGAACGCCGGTCCGGCCGCGGCGCGGAACTGCGGGGTTACGGCATCCACCTGGACCAGCACGGCTGGACCGCGCTGAGCCGGTGCCTGCCCAAGTCGAACCGGCAGCGGCTGGAGGCGATCGCCGGACACGCCGGCAGCAGCTCCGGTTTCCACGACGCGCAACTGCGGCCGCTGGCCGTGATGGACAACGGAGTCCAGGGCGAGCGGCGGTCGGTGGGGCGGCTCGACCTGCACGAGATCCTGCTGGCGGGCCTGGGGCACGACGTGATCCGCTTCGGCAAGGAGTTCGTGCGCTACGAGCGACTCGACGACGGCCGGGTGCGCGCCCACTTCGCGGACGGCGGCCACGTCGAAGGAGACGTGCTCGTCGCCGCGGACGGCAGCAACTCACGCGTACGCCGGCAGTACCTCCCCGAACTCGAACGGCTCGACGTGGGCGTACTGAACATCGCCGGGCGCACCCCGCTCACGGTGCGCACGGCCGCGTCCCTGCCCGCCGGGCTGCTGGACGGCACACCGAACAGCATCGTCCCCTCCAGCGCGGACTGGATGTTCGTCTCGGCGTGGCGTGCCGCGCACGGACCGGACCCGCGCGCCGACGAGTCGGACTCCTACGTGGTGTGGGCCTACGTGGCGGCTCGGGAGAGCTACCCAGCGAACGTGGCGGACTTCCCGCCGACGGTGCTGCGCGACCTGGTGCTCGGCAGGATCCGTGACTGGGCGCCCGCGCTGAACGCCCTCGTCGCGGACAGCGACCCCGACTCGGTCGCCCCCATCCCGCTGCGGAGCATGCCGGTGCTGCGGCCTTGGCCATCCAGCACGGTGACCCTGATCGGGGACGCCATCCACAACATGACGCCCATGGCCGGCGTCGGGGCCAACACCACACTGCGCGACGCGGAGTCGCTGTGCGCGGAGCTGGTCGAGGCGAGCGCCGGACGCCGCGAGACGGTGGACGCCGTCGCCGCCTACGAGGGGCGGATGCGCGAGTACGCCAACCGCGCCCTGGAGGTCTCGCTGCGCAACGCGCAGAGCGCCGGATCCTCCGCCCGCCTGCCGCGGCACGCCTTCCGCACGATGCTCCGCGTCGCCGAGGCCGTCCCCCCGGTCAAGCGGGCGATGCTCGCCAACCGGCGTCCCTGACCGGGTCCGTGCCGCCCACCGTCCTGCCCACCGCCTCCCGCGCCACCCGTCGCGGGCGGGCACCGCCCCGTCGCGGGCTCATCGAGAAACGACCCTGGTTGACCATGGACGCCGTCACCCCTGACCTCGCCCGCTGGCAGTTCGCCCTCACGGCGGGCACACACTTCCTGTTCGTCGCCCTGACGTTGGGCCTGGTCACCCTGGTGGCCGGGATCCAGACCAGGGCGACCGTCACCGGGAGCGCGGTCCACTGGCGCATGACCCGCTTCTGGGGCCAGCTGTACGTCATCAACTACGCCGTGGGCATCGTCACCGGGCTCGTGATGGAGTTGCAGCTCGGTCTGAACTGGAGCGGCCTGAACCGCTTCGCCGGCAACGTCGTGGGCTCCTCGCTGGCGCTGGAGACACTGATCGCGTTCTTCCTGGAGTCCACCTTCCTCGGACTGTGGATATTCGGCTGGGGACGGCTGAACCGCTGGGTCCACCTCGCGCTGATCTGGGCCATCACCCTGACCGCGTACCTCTCCGCCTACTGGATCATGGTCACCAACGGATTCCTGCAGCACCCGGTCGGATCCCGGGTCGTGGACGGCGTGCTGCGGCTCACCGACGCCGGCGCCGTGCTGACCAACGAGAACGCGATCGTGGCGCTGGGGCACATCGCCGGCGGCGCGCTGGTGACCGGTGGGCTCGTCATGGCCGGCGTCAGCGCCTACCACCTGCGCCAAGGCACCGAGGAGCGGGAGTTCTTCCGCCGTTCGCTGCGCATCGGGCTGGCCGTGACCCTGCCCGCCCTGATCCTGTCCGTGGCGATGGGCGGTCTCACCTTCGGCGTCCTGGACGCCACCCAGCCGATGAAGCTCGCCATGTTCGACGGCGGCCACGCCCGGATCGCCCAACTGCAGGCCCAGGCCGTCGCGGCGCACGGGCCCGGGAACTACGTGCCGTCACAGATCGGCCGCTACGCCGCCTTCGTGATGATGGGCTGCTGGGCCCTGATCCTGGTGGCGACCGTGGCGGGCCTGGTGATGGCCCGCACCCGTCGGCGCATCGAGCGCTCCCGGCGCATCGCCTGGCTGCTGACGGCGGCCGTGCCGCTGCCGTTCGCCGCGATGATCGCCGGCTGGGTCTTCCGCGAGACAGGACGCCAACCGTGGGTGGTCTACGGCCTGTTGCGCACCCAGGACGCCCTCTCCCCGGTCTCCCCGGGGATGCTCCGTGGCTCGCTGGTCCTGTTCACCGTGCTGTTCGGCGTGCTCGCCACCGTCAACTACTGGCTGCTCGCCCGGTTCGCCCGGCGTGGCCCGCAGGCATCGGCCCTGGGCGGCAACGACGCCGAGCGAGCCGACGTGCAACTTCCTGTCGCCACCTACTGAAGCGAGCAGACGTGAACGTCACCGCCACGGCCCTCCTGGGTCTGTTCACCCTCGGCTACCTCGTCCTGGGCGGCGCCGACATCGGTACGGGCATGGTCCTGCCGCTGCTCGGACGCACCGACCACGAACGCCGTCTGGTCCTCACCGCGATCGCGCCCTTCTTCCTCGGCAACGAGGTGTGGCTGGTCGGCGCCCTCGGGGTGCTCGCCGGCGCCTTCCCGGAGTTGGAGGCCACCCTCGTGCACGGCCTGTTCGCCGCGTTCACCGCGGTCCTGGTGGGCTGGGTGGTGCGCGACATGGGCCTGTGGCTGCGCGGCCGGGTCGACGCGCGGGCCTGGCGTGCCGTCTGCGACACCGCCACCGTCGCCGGCAGTTGGACGGTGGCGCTGGGCTGGGGGGCGGTCTTCGGCGCGATCCTCGCCGACCGGGTCGGCGCCGGGCTCCTCGCACCGGCCACGGGGTGGGGGATGCTCGCCGCCGCCGCGCTGTTCGCCGCGCACGGACTCGCCTTCTGCGCCCTGCGGTTGACCGGCGCACCCCGGAGCCGGGCCCGGCTGCTGCCCCGCCGGGCGGGTGAGGCACTGCCGCTGCTGCTCACCTCGGCCCTCGTCATCGGGATCGGCACGGCCGCCGGGGCGCGGCTGGCACCGGCCGGTCAGACCGCCGCGCCGAGCAGCCTGACCTTCCTGCTGCCGCCCCTGCTGGTCGTCACCCCCCTGCTGCTCGCCGTGCAGGCGTGGATGTGGCGGACCTTCCGGCACCGGGTGACGGGACCGATGTACCTGTGAGCGGCCGCATCGTCCGTCTGCTTCCGCGGCACGCCCTGCTGACCCTGGCCGCGCTCGCCGCTCTCCATGGACTTCTCCTCGTCGCCCAGGCACGGTTGACGGCCCGCACCATCGCGGGACTCGACGCCTCCTGGCTGCCCGCCCTGCTCATCGTGACCGCCCTGCGCGCCCTCGTCTCCTGGACGACCGAGGCCACCGCCCGGCGCGGCGCGGCCACGGTCAAGGAGCGGCTGCGCGGAAGACTGCTCGCCGCGGCCGAACGGCAGGACAGCAGTGGGCAGTTCGCCACCCTGCTGGTCACCGGCCTGGACACGCTGGACGCCTCCTTGTCGGACTACGTGCCGCAGTTGGCGTTCGCTGTGCTCGTCCCGCCCCTGGTCATCGGGCAGTTGGCGTTCGCCGATCCGATGTCCGCGCTGATCGTGGCCGCCACCCTGCCGCTGGTGCCGGTCTTCGGTGTCCTGATCGGGCTGAGGACCCGCGATGCCACCCGTTCCCGGTGGGCGCACCTCCAGCGTCTGGGCGGGCACTTCCGCGACGTCCTCGCGGGCCTGCCCACCCTGCGGGCCTTCGACCGCACCGCTCACCAGGCCGGCGTGATCCGGGAGTTGGCCCACGGCCATCGCAGGGCCACGATGCGCGCGCTGCGGAACGCGTTCCTGTCCGGCCTCGTGCTCGAATCGCTCTGCGCGGTGTCGGTCGCCCTCATCGCGGTCCCGGTCGGCGTGCGTCTGCTCGACGGCCGACTCGACCTGAGGACCGGCCTGCTCGTGCTCATCCTCGCCCCGGAGGCCTACGGCCCGCTCCGCGCGCTCGGTGCCCGCTTCCACGCCGGGGCCGAGGGCATGGCGGTCGCCGAGCGGATCCAGGCCGTCCTGGCGGAGCCATCGCGGCCGGCGGCGGGCGGGGAAATTCCGGCGGCGGGCGGCGAGATACGTTTCGAGGAGGTCACCGTCCGGTTCCCCGGACGCGAGCAACCGGCCCTGGACCGGCTGTCGTTCACCGTACGGTCCGGTGAACGACTGGCGGTCGTCGGCCCGAGCGGGGCCGGCAAGTCCACGATCCTGCACCTGCTGCTGGGATTCCTCGTCCCCGACAGCGGCCGGATCCTCATCGACGGTCGTGACCTGCGGGAACTCGACGTCGAGGCGTGGCGGCAGACGATCGCCTGGCTGCCGCAGCACCCACATCTGTTCGCCGGCACGGTCCGCGACAACATCCGCCTCGGCCTGCCGGACGCCGCGCACCACGACGTAGTGGACGCCGCACGGGCAGCCGGGGCGCACGGCTTCGTCGAGGACCTGCCCGACGGATACGACACCCCGATCGGTGAAGTCGGCACCGGTCTGTCCGCCGGACAGCGGCAACGTGTGGCACTGGCCCGCGCCTACCTGCGCGACGCGCCCGTCGTGCTGTTCGACGAGCCGACGGCCCGCCTCGACCTGGCCAGCGAACAGGCCGTCGTGTCGGCCGCCGGCGAACTGCTCGCCGGACGGACCGCCATCCTGGTCGCCCACCGGCCGGCGTTGCTGGCCCGCGCCGACCGGGTGCTCCGCCTGACGGACGGCCGTGGTCACCTGGCCGGGCCGGTCGCCGTCGTCGACGGGAGCGCCGCGTGATCACCCTCCTGTCCCCCGCCCACCTGCGCCGCCTTCTGCTCGCCGGGGGCGCCGCCGTCACCGCGGAACTGTGCGCGGTCGGACTGGTCTCCGCGTCTGCCTGGCTCATCGCTCGTGCCGCCCAGCAGCCGTCCATGGCCGAGCTGAGTCTGGCGATCGTGGCGGTCCGGGCCTTCGCGACGCTTCGCGGCACCTTCCGCTACGCGGAACGCCTGGCCGGTCACGACGCCGCCCTGCGCGCGGTCGCCCGGGTCAGGGAGCGCGTCTACCAGGCGCTGGTGGACCAGCCGCACCGGCACCGCGACGGCGATGGTCTGGCGCGGCTCGTCGCCGATGCCGACTGCGTACAGGACCTGCTGCTGCGCTGCCTGATACCGACGGCCGCGGCGCTGTTCGTCGCGGCATCCTCGATCGCGTTGTGCGCCGTGCTGCTCCCCGCGGCCGGCCTCGTCCTGGCGGGAGGCCTCGTGGCGGCCGGTGTCCTCGTGCCGGCCGGGGCGGCCCTGGCGGCTCAGGAGTTCGGGAACCGGACCACCGCGGCGCGCGCCGAACTCGCGGTCCGCAGCCTCGATCTCGTCGACGGTGCCCGCGACCTCGCCGCCTTCGGCGCGACCGGTCGCGCACGCGCCGCCGCCGAGCGGCAGGCGGCGATCCTGGCCGGGACGGAGCGGCGCGCCGCGCTCGTCGGCGGCCTCGCCACCGGTGCGGGCGTCCTCGTGCAGGGCCTCACCGTCGTGTTCGTGCTCCTGGTCGCCCTGCGTTCGGACGCGGCGGACGTCACTCGGGCCGTCCTGGGCCTCACCTCGCTGACGGCGGTCGAGGCGGTGCTGCCGGTCGGCGAGGCGGCACAGCGGTGGACCCGTCTGCGTCCGGCCGCCGAGCGGATCACCGCCCTGCTGCGCACTCCCCCACCGTCCCCGGTACCCGCCCGCGCTCGCCGCTCCGCCGGGCCGATCGTGCTGCGTGGTGTCACGGTGGACTACGGGGGCCGTGTGGCGCTCGACGCGGTCGACCTGCGCGTCGAACCGGGGCGGTCCGTCGCCGTCGTGGGGGCCAGCGGAGCGGGGAAGAGCACGTTGCTCGGCGTCCTGGCCGGTCTCATCGAACCGCACGCCGGTACCGCCGTGTTGTCCGCCTCGCGCGCGCTGACCCAGGACGCCTACGTCTTCCACGCGACCGTACGCGCCAACCTCGTCCTCGCCCGGCCCGATGCCACCGAAGCCCAACTCGCCGCCGCGGCACGGCAGGCGGGCCTGTACGAGTGGATCGTCTCACTGCCCGACGGCTGGAACACCACGGTGGGGGAAGGGGGCAGCCGGCTCTCCGGCGGACAACGTCAGCGTCTGGTGCTGGCCCGCGCGCTGCTCGCCGATCCGCACGTCCTCCTGCTCGACGAGCCCACCGAGGGCCTGGACCCCGGCCTCGCCGACGAGGTGATCCACCGCGTCCTCGCATCCCGCCGGGGCCGCGCCACCGCCGTCGTCACCCACCGTCTCGCGCCGCTCCACGCGTTCGACGAGATCATCGTCATGGATCACGGCACCGTCATCGACCGGGGCACCCATGCCCACCTCGTGTCCCGGCCCGGCCCCTATCACGACCTGTGGGAGGCGGAACGACTCGTGACGTCGTAGCCCCGGGCCCCGACCGGTGCACCGCATGGACGCGGCTCGCGATGAGCGGCCTTGCGGACTTCGTGCCCGGTCGGGGCGGACGCGCGGGAGGCGCTTCAGGCCGTCGGACGGCCCGGTGCCGTCAGAGCTGGACGACCGCCTGGTAGCGCATCCAGCCCTGGCCGTCGGACGCGGCGTCGGTGGCGACCATCACGTAGGTGAAATCGCCCTCGGTGCCGCTGTACCCCGCGCCCTCGCAGGTCGAAGCGCCGACGATGTCACCGGCGTACTTGGTCTTGACGACGACGCTGTTCGGGTTCGGGCTCTCGTACACGCCGGCGGTCGGCCACACGACCTTGTACTGGCACCCGGAGTCGGCCGCCACGGCGCCGGGAGCGGTGACGAGCGCGCCGGCGAAGGCGAGCGAAGTGACCAGGGCGGCGGTGGTCAGACGGGATATACGCACTGGGGGGAACGCTCCTCGAAAGTTGACGACAGGTCAGGGCGCACAGCATGCCAGGCCGCTCGGCGCAGTCGATCACCGGACTCCCCCGTGAGGGCGTACGGGGCCGGGTGCCGTACGAGGCAAGCCATCCCCCGGCCGGCCCGCCCCCGACCCCGTGGCACGCTCCTCGCCGTGGACCTGACAGCGCACCGCGACATCGCACCGTAAGGAGACAGCGTGCCCACGGCGCAGCAGTGGATAGACCGCCTCGGACTCGAACCGCACATGGAGGGCGGGTACTTCCGGCGCACCTACCAGGCCGACCACCGCCCGCCGGTCCCGACACCGCAGGGCGAACGCCCGCCCCTCACCTCGATCCACTACCTGCTCACGGCGGCCTCCCCCGTGGGGCACTGGCACCTCAACCGCTCCGACATCCTGCACTTCCACCACGCCGGCGCCCCGCTCACCTACCACCTGATCCACCCCGACGGGCAGTTGCGGACCGCCGTCCTCGGCCAGGAACCGGCCCGGGGCCACGCGCTGATGCTCGCCGTACCGGGCGGTGTCTGGAAGGCGACCTGCCTCACCACCGGCGACCACGCCCTCATCAGCGAGGCCGTCTCCCCCGGCTTCGACTACGCCGACATGACCCTCGGCGACCCCGGGACCCTGACGGCCCGATTTCCCCAGCACACCGAGCTGATCCACCGGTACTGCCGGCCGGCTCCAGGAGGCGGGAGCTGACCCGGAGTCGCCGGCACCCACGAGCTGTTCGTCAGCCGATGGTGCGGGCCTTTCCGCGGGACGTCGCCAGGATGGAGCCGCCGAGGATCAGCACGAAGGCACCGACCAGGGTGAGGCTGAGCGGTTCGCCGAGGAAGAGGACTCCCGCGGTGACCGCGACAGCCGGGTTGACGTAGGTGAAGACGAGGGCGCGGTCCGGGCCGGCCTCGTGGATCAGGGCGAAGAAGAACATGAACGCGCCTGCCGTGCAGATCGCGCCGAGGACGGTCAGGGCGATGACGACGCGTGCCGTGGGGAGTTGCTGCGGCCAGGACGTGGCCGCGATCGGGGCGTAGACGACCGCGGCGATGGCGAGACTGGCGGTGCTCGTTATCCGGCCGGGGACGCCGGCGAGCTTGCGAGCGATGATCATGGGACCTGTCGCGTAGCCGATCACCACGAGCAGGACCTCGCCGACCGCGCGGGCGTTGGCTCCGGTTCCGTGCACGAGGCCGGGCAGCACGAGGACGACGACACTGGCCAGTCCAAGCAGCAGCCCGGTCCATCGTTTGGCGCCGATCCGCTCGGCCGCCCTGCCGTCGATGGTGAGGGTGAGCAGGGCGCTCGCGACGGGTACGGCGGCGATCATCAGTCCCGACAGGGAGCTGGACAGCCGGCGTTCGGCGTCGGCGAGCAGCCACCAGGGGCCGAGTACTTCGGCGGCCGTGAAGGCGAGCAGCCAGTGCCAGTTGCCGCGTAGCGCCGTCCATGGGCGGTCCGCGGTACGCAGGGCGGCGGGGAGGAGGAGTAGTGCGCCGAGGGCGGTGCGGGTGAAGACGAGTACCGAGGGGGAGACACCCTCACCCGCGACCTTGATCAGAAGGTAGGGGATGCCCCAGATCACGCTCATGGCCGCGAAGAGCAGCCAGCCGTTCTTGCTCATGGAGGCAGGATCGGGACCGGACGCCACCGCCGTCTTGAACGCTGTTGCGGTAGGTGCCCGGCGTCACGCCGAGGACGCGGCGGAACCAGCGGGTGAGGTGCGCCTGATCGGCGAAGCCGACCAGGGCGGCGGCCTCGGCGGGGCTCGAACCGGCGTCGATGAGGACACGGGCGCGGTGTACGCGGTGCTGCGCCAGCCACTGGTACGGGGGCATGCCGAGATCACGGCGGAAGGCGCGGAGTATCTGGTAGCGCGAGCGGCCGGTGTCGGCGGCGAGTTCGGCGAGGGTGGGCGGATCGGCCAGCTGGTCGGTGAGGCGGCCGGCGAGGGCGCGGGTGAGCGCGGCGTCGCGACGGGTGGATCTGGGCGGGGGCGTCGTGGCGTGCCGGGTCACGAGGGTGTCCAGGGCGTTGATCAGCCGGGCCTCGGCTTCCAGAGCGTCGCCCCGGCCGCTGAGCAGGGTGTGGACCGCCGCCAGTTCGCGGGCGAGCTGAGGGTCGCGGACCACGGGTTCGACGAAGTGCGGTCTCCAGGGACGGTCGGCGTTCTCCGCCAGGAGGTGGGTGGGAGGGTAGAGCGCGCGGTAGGAGTAGCCGTCACCGGGGCTCGCGGGACCGCCGGTGTGGGGTTCTTCTGGTCCGAGGACGACGACGTCACCGGTCCTGGCGTGGTGAACGGCACCGCGGTAGTCGATCGCCTCGACCCCGCCGGTGCTGGCGCCGATCGCGAATTCCTCATGGATGTGGGGTGCGAAGCGGCGCTGCCAGAAGTCGGCGTGCAGAAGGTTCAGCGGACCGCCCGGGCCGCCGCTCATCGTCCGCGTCCACACCGCGTGTTCCCGCGTTCCGGCACGCTTGGGCGGAAGTTCCGCAGGCGCCGAGCCCCTACGCTCCTCTCCGGCGGGGTGGAGTCCGCCGTCCCGCGCGCGGGGCTGGTCCGCGGTAGGCATCCGGATGCCCCCTCTCCCGTGCTCGGCCTGTCTCAGGCTCATCGGTTCGGCGTTCGGTGCCGCAGGCGGTCGTGAGACATGCCTCCCGGGTCCTGTCCGCGGAGGCTACAGGCTCGCGCCCGCGGCGGCGGCGCTCGTGGGGTGCCGTCGCGCAGGCCCGGGGGCTGGCCCGGGGGCTGGCCCGGGGGCTGGCCCGGGGGGATTCCGCCAGTGGCGGCGTTCCGGCGGTGGCACGATGACCCGATGACCGCCATCAGTACCGAGTTGTTGCACGAAGGTCTGACCACCTCGCAGGTGGCCGTCTCGCCGGACGGGCGCCGGATCGCCTACGTCGTCGGGAACGTGGTGCCCGGCGGACCGCCGTCCGCGGTGTGGCTCGCCCCCGCGGACGGTTCCGCCGCGCCGCGCCCGCTCGCCGAACGCGTCTCCCTGCCCCGTTGGCTGCCCTCCTCCGACGCGCTCGTCTGCCTCGCCGGCGGCCGGCTCTCCGTCGTCCGGCTCGACGGCTCCGTCACGGAGCTGAGCCCGTACGACGGCTGGATCGGCGAGATCCTGCCGCTGCCCGGCGGGTCGTACGCCCTGGTCGTCGAGGACGACGCGCCCGAGCCGGAGGGGGTACGGGTGTGGAAGGGGACCGACGGCGCCGGCGGGGACCGCCTCGCCGTGGTCCGCCCCGGCGACGCCGCGCCCCGGCCGCTGACCGCCCTCGGTACGCGGCACGTGGTCGCCGCCACCGCGCGGGAGGACGGGACGCTGGCGGTCGTCAGCTGGGACGAACCGGCCGACGAGCCCGGCGCGTTCACCGCCCGCCTGCACGTCGTGGACCCGGACGCCGACACCGCGCTGGACTGCGGCACCCTGCCGCACGGCGCCTCGCGGCCCGCGTGGTGGCACGACGGCTCGCGCTGGCACGTCGCCCTGCTCGCCACCGCCCCGCCCGCCACCGTCGGTGGACTGACGGTGCTCGACACAGTGCCCGGTGAGGCCCCGGTGGACCTCATGCCCGACGCCGCCTCGTGCCCGACGGAACTCGTCGCCTCCGGCCGGGGTCTGGCGGGCGTCTTCGCCGACGGCCTGGACTCCGTCGTGCGGGAACTCGACGTCTCCTCAGGGAAGTTCACCGACGTCGTCAGGACCGAGGGCCTGGCGTCCACTCTGGCGTGCGGCGGGGGCACGATCGCGGCGCGCATCAGCGACCGCTACCTGCCGAACGACGTCTTCGTGCTGCGCGACGGGGAGTTCGTCCGCGTCAGCGACACCCGCCCGCACTACCGGGACGTCGCGTGGGGCACGCAGGAACGGCTGACGTGGCGGGCGGCGGACGGGCTCGCGCTGGACGGACTGCTGGTCCTGCCGCCCGGACGCACCCGCGAGGACGGCCCGTTCCCGCTGCTCGTCCTCCTGCACGGCGGGCCGTACGGGCGGTACGCGGACATGCTCCAGTTCAACTCCTACCTGGCGCCGCAGTGGTTCGCGGACGCCGGGTTCGCCGTGCTGCTGCCCAACCCGCGCGGCAGCGAGGGCCGGGGCCCCGCCTTCGCCGCGTCGGTCCTCGGCGACCTCGGCGGCGCCGAACTCGGCGACGTACTCGCCGGTGTGGACGCCCTCATCGCCGACGGCACCGCCGACCCCGCCCGGCTGTCCGTCGCCGGATGGAGCCACGGCGGCTACCTCGCCGCCTGGGCCGTCGCCCGCACCGACCGCTTCCGCGCCGCGGTCGTCGGCGCCGGCATCGCCGACTGGGGCCTGCAGTCGGCGCTGGGCGAACTCGGCCGCGAAGAGGTTGCGCTCGTCGGCTCCGCCGGCTGGGACGGCCCCGGCCAGCGCCCGCACGACACGAGGAGCCCCGTCCGATACGCGAAGGACATCACCGCACCGGTGCTCATCCTGCACGGCGAGGCCGACACCAACGTCCCCGTCGCGCAGGCCACGTACCTGCACCGCGCCCTACGCGTCCACGGCGTCCCGCACGAACTCGCCGTCTACCCCGGCGAGGGACACGCCCTGACCGGCCGCGCCGCCCAGGAGGACGCCATGCGCCGCGCCCGGGACTTCCTCCTACGCCACGCCGGCTGAACGGCACGGGGGCCGGCCGCGCGCACCCCGGTCGGCCCCCGTGCCGTCAGTCCGTCCTCGCGGCCGGCCAAGTACGGCCTGCCCGAAGCCACTTCACAGCGCGTACGGGTCGGTGGGGCTGGTCACCGGGACACCGGAACGCCGGGAGATCAGTCCGACGAGCTCGCCTACGTCGCCGTACGTGGTGTTCAACCTCCACACCACGTCGTGGCCGGTCACCCGCGCCGTGAACGCCACCTCGTAGGCGAAGGCGCTGCCCGCCGGAAGCGAGCCGACGGCGAACTGCGTCTTCTCGCCCTTGATCGACCGGACTTCCGGCCACGCCACGACGACCACGCGCCGGCCGGCGGCGTCGACGAAACCCTCCGAGAACAGGTAGAGCCCACCACGCGTGCGCTGAAACCAGACATAACCCCATGTGACGACGATCAGCGGGCCGACCACCACAACGGCGAGGCCCCAGAAATTCCTCGGCCCGTTGACCAGGAAGTTCATCACGACGATGAGGATCACCAGGCACGCCAGCGCCCCGCCGAAGCCGGGGCGACGGCGCACCCGCCGCTCGAACTCGCCGAGGTTCTCTCGGTCGGCGCGAGACAGCACGCGGGGCGCCGGCGTGTCGGTTGGCTTGCTCATCCCGGCCATCGGCCCAATGTAGCGAACCAGAAGTGGCCGGCCCCGGCGCGGTGGCCGGTCCGCGTACCGAGCCGGAGAAACCCAACACACACCACATGATTGCCGGCGTGACCACCGCACCCGACCGCTCGGCGGCCTCATTTCCGAACGGCAGTCGATACCTGTGGATGGCTTCGTCATGATGGCGGATTGGTTCCCCGGATGGCCTGCCACCGGGAGTGCGGTGCGGCTGACGTCAGGTGTTGGACTCCTGTGCCTCGGAGGGTCACGAGCGCGGTGTGGACGGGGTCGATTCCCTCGACGGAACGTTGGAAGACGAGGATCTGCGTCAGTTCCAGGTCGATGACTCCCGCCGAGCCGTGGATACGGTCGAAGCGGGCGCCGCGGCGAACCGGCCCGACCATGCAGCGCACGGTGGCGGTGGCCTCGACCGGGTTCACGATGGTGACCTGATGGATCGCCAGCTCCACCTCGACCACATGGCTGCCGGGGTTGAGGGGCTCGGTCATGCCGTCACCTCGCTGTGCTCGACCAGGATGCCGTTCTTCAAGCGGGCTCCGGAGCGGACCAGGGCGATGAGGCGGGCGCCACTTGGCTGATCCCGCACGACCACTGGCGCCGGCCTTCGCGATCACTCCCACCACGCTACCGCGCTGGCACCTGCCCCTGCCGAAAACCTCATCCGCCCTGGCAGGAGTGTGGCGAGGCGGTCGTGGCGGCCGATCAGCCGCACGTTCGCCCGGCGGGATTGACAGCGGTCGACAGCGGGTAACAAACCGGGTCATTGCGAGGACACGAAGGACGATCGCCATGACACGGACTCAGCAGATCTTGTTCATCCAGGGCGGCGGCGCGGGCGTGCACGACGAATGGGACGACAAACTGGTCGACAGCCTGAGGCAGGAGCTCGGGGAGGCACACGAGGTTCGCTACCCGCGCATGCCCGACGAGGGCGATCCGAGTTCCGCCCGGTGGAGCCTGGCGATCCGGCGGGAGATGGCGGAGCTGGAGGACGGCGCGGTCGTGGTCGGCCATTCGCTGGGCGGGACGATCCTCGCCCATGCACTCGCCGAACAACCGCCGGAGCCCGGCCTTGCGGGCATCGTGCTGGTCGCCGCCCCGTTCGTCGGCCGGGGCGGCTGGCCGGGAGACGAGTTCGAGCTGCCCGGCGACCTCGGCGCGAGGCTGCCGCACGGCGCACGGGTGCATGTCTTCCACGGACTCGCGGACGAGACCGCCCCACCGTCACACGCCGACCTCTACGCCCACGTGATTCCACAGGCGCGGGTGCATCGGCTGCCCGGACGCGATCACCAGCTGAACAACGATCTGAGCGAAGTGGCCGAGGCGATCGGCCGCGACACAATCCCTGGCGGTAGCCGACCGGAGTAGAGGTCGTCGGCGTCAGGAGGTCAAGGCGGCAGGGGCCCGACCACTCCTGGCTTCACTATCGAAACCCAAGATGTCGTTCTTGCCGCGCGTCTTGTCATGTTCTGAACACGATTCTATAGTCCGGCATTGACCATAGGAACGCTCCCGCCCCCACTCGTTCGAGCAATGGAGCTCCGATGTCACCAACCTCCCTGCGCCCAGGCCGGCTCATAGGCGTTGTCCTGGCCGCCCTCATGATGCTGTTCATGACACAACCGGCCGCACACGCCAGTTCCTGGGGCACCCCGCAGGCCGTCAACTCCTGGAACGTCATCAACCAGAGATGGACGGCCAACAACGAGCTGGAGACCTACACACCGGACTGCGTCTGGTACGACGGCAGCACGCTCATGATCAAGACCTACAACGCGGGCAACGGCGTGTACTACTCCGGCCGCGTCGAGTCGCAGGCCCTCTACGGCTACGGCACCTACAGCTTCACCGCGAACATGCCCAGCGGCCAAGGACTACTGCCGGCCGTGTGGGCGGCAGCCCTCAACCCGTGGCTGCCCGAGATGGACGGGGCGGAAATCGTCGGCTCCAACCCCAACACCGTCTACCAGACCTTCCACGACGACAACAACGGCCAGACCCAGTTCTCCACGACCAACCCGGGCGGCTGGACCAACAACTTCCACACCTACTCGTTCACCTGGTGGCCCGACCACATCGACTTCGACGTCGACGGGGTTTTCGAAGGCACCAAGTGGTACACGACCGCTCCCGGAGTGGGCATGCACTTCATCGTCGACACCGCCGTCGGCGGAGACTGGCCGGGAAACCCCGACGCCTCCACCTGGGCCACCACCGACGGAGCCCGCTATCTCAAGGTCTCCGCGATCGAATACACCCCGTACAACCCGTAGACGCCCCCGCGGTGGGCAGCGCCCAGCAGGGCCCTGGGGAGATCCCCCCAGGGCCCTGCTGGGCAGGTCATCAGGCGCTGACCTGCGCTGCGGCGGCGTCGAAGCGGTTGGCCGGGCGGGGCAGTCCGTAGTGCTCGCGCAGAGTGCTGCCGGTGTAGTCGGCTCGGAACCTTCCGCGTTCCTGCAGGATCGGAA
This sequence comes from uncultured Actinomycetota bacterium, assembly GCA_963737305.1. Lineage (GTDB taxonomy): Bacteria > Actinomycetota > Actinomycetes > Streptomycetales > Streptomycetaceae > Streptantibioticus_C. The sequence continues at coordinate 1,898,334 of CAVTRX010000001.1, forward strand.
CGACCTTGTCCACGAACGCCTCCAGCCCCGAGGGCAGGACCGGCGGCATGATGTTGAACCCGTCGGCGGCGCCGCCTTCGAACCACTCCTCGATCGCATCGGCGACCTGGACCGGCGTGCCGGTGAAGGTGCGGTGCCCACGGCCACCACCGAGGCGGGCGATGAGCTGCCGCACCGTCAGGTTCTCCCGTCGGGCCAGCTCCACGATCAGGGTGTACCGGCTCTTCGCGCCTTCGATCTCGTCCTCGGACGGCAGGTTCCCTGGCAAGGGGCTGTCCAGTTCGAGGGTGTCCGGATCGAGCTTGAACTGCCGGGCGAGTTGGCGCTTGGCGTACTCGGGGCTGATGAGTCTCTCGAGTTCACGCTCCAGTTCCGCCGCGTCAGCTTCGGTGTCGCCGATGACCGGCACCATGCCGGGCAGGATCTTGATCCCGTTCGGATCGCGCCCGTAGGCCGTGGTGCGCTTCTTCAGGTCGGTGTAGAACGCCTGAGCCTCCTGGAGGGTTTGCTGGGCGGTGAAGACAGCCTCGGCCCACCTGGCGGCGAACTCTCTGCCGTCCTGCGAGGAACCGGCCTGCACCAGCAACGGGTAGCCCTGCGGTGAGCGGGGGACGTTCAACGGACCGTCGACACGGAAGAAGCGCTCGGCGTGGTCGATCCTGCGGACCTTCGTGGTGTCGGCGTGGACGCCGGCGGCCTTGTCGGCCACGACCGCGTCGTCGGCCCAGCTGTCCCAGAGCTTGGTGGAGACGTCGAGGAACTCCTCGGCCCGCTCGTACCGCTCCTTGTGCGGTGGCACGTCGTCCAGACCGAAGTTTCGGGCCGCCTCCGCACCGGCGGTCGTGACGATGTTCCACCCGGCCCGTCCGCCGGACACGTGGTCGAGGGAGGCGAACCGGCGAGCCAGGTTGTACGGCTCGTTGTAGGACGTCGAGGCGGTCGCGATCAGGCCGATGTGCTCGGTCGCCGCGGCGAGAGCCGTCAGCAGCACCGTCGGCTCCAGTCGTCCCGCCGGCCTGCGTCCCGGGTCCCCTTGCTGGCCGGGGCTGTCAGCGAGGAAGAGCGAGTCGAGCTTGCCCCGCTCGGCGATACGGGCCAGGTTCCGGTAGTGCGCGACATCCCAGCCGGCGTACGGATCCGCGTCCGGCAGCCGCCAGGCGGCTTCGTGGTGTCCGTCGCCCATCAGAAACGCGTTGAGGTGCAGTTGCCCAGGTCGTGTGCTCATGTGTGGTCCTTCGTGGGATGGGCCGGCAGGGCGCCGAGGGCACCCAGCAAGGTGGCGCGGAAGTGCTGGAATCGCGGGTCGCCGGGATCGCGCTCGGCAGGCAGGTCGAGCCGCAGGTCCAGGGCCACGGCGCCGTCTTCGAGAACGAGCACCCGGTCGGCGAGGGTCACCGCCTCGTCCACGTCGTGGGTCACGAGGAGAACGGCGGGGCGATGCGCTTCGTAGAGGCGGCGCAGCAGCCGGTGCATACGGATACGAGTCAGCGCGTCCAGGGCACCGAACGGTTCATCGGCGAGCAGCAGTTCCGGCTCGCTCACCAATGAGCGGGCCAGCGCGGCCCGCTGCTGTTCGCCACCGGACAACTCGCGCGGCCAGGCGAACTCCCGCTTGGCCAGGCCTACTTCCTCCAACGCGGCGTGTCCGCGTTCTTTGGCGTGCTTCGCGCGCAGACCGAGAATGACGTTGTCGTGGATCCTCAGCCACGGCAGCAGGCGAGAGTCCTGGAACACGAGCGAGACCCGCTCGGGCACCAACACCCTTCCCGAGCCGGCGGTGTTGTGGTCGAGACCGGCGACGGCGCGTAGCAGCGTGCTCTTGCCTGACCCGCTGCGTCCCAGCAGTGCCGTGAACTCACCACGGCCGATCGTCAGATCGATGCCGTCGAGCACCCGCCGGGCCCCGAACGATCGGGTCAGGCCCGTGACGTGGACGGCGGCGGAAGGTACGGCCGCAGCCGCGGGGGCGCCGTTCACGTCGTGATCGTGCTGCGCCACGACAACACCCTCCGTTCCACCAGGCGGACGAGGGCGTCGGAGACGAACCCGAAGACGCCGTACAGCGCCAGGCCGACCAGGATGATGCCGGACTGCGCGTACTGCTGGGCCTGGAACATCATGTAACCGATGCCCGATGAGGCGTTGATCTGCTCGACCACGATCAGGCCGAGCCAGGCAGCGGTCACGGCCAGCCGCAGGCCGGTGAAGAAGCCCGGCAGGGTCGCGGGCAACACGACCTTGCGCAGGAACGCCCATCGGGAGAGCCGCTGCACCTCGGCGAGTTCCACATAGCGCGCGTCGATGGAGACGAGCGCCGCGTGCGTGTTGATGTAGATGGTCACCGCCACGCCGAACGCGATGACGACGACCTTCATCACCTCGCCTATGCCGAGCCACAGAATCATCAGCGGCAGGACGGCCAGGCTGGGGATGGCGCGTTTGATCTGGAGCGTGCCGTCCACGAGCGCGTCACCCAGCCGGGACAGCCCGGACACCAGTGCCAGCACGACGCCCACCACGACACCGATGACCAGGCCGAGGAGCGCGCGGGTCAGCGATGTCTCGACGCAGTCCTGCAACCGCCCGCTGATCCACAGGTCATGGGCGGAGGTCAGGACGGACGTCGGGGAGGACAGCTTGCGCGGGTCCAGCCGGCCGGCCGCCGAAGCGGCCCACCAGACGCCGAGGATCAGCAGCGGGCCGAGGAACCGACCGAACGGGATCGAGGTGCCGCGTCCGAGTCGCCGTCGGCGTGCCGGGATCAGCCCCTCGGGCGCCGTGTTCGCCTCCGGCGGCGGTGCGGAGCGCGAACGAGGGTCCGGCAGCTCGTCGACGATTGCGGGTGCGCCACGACGCGCACGGGGAAAGGCGCTGGTGATCATCAGGACTCCTGCGTCGGGGTCGTCGCCGACAGCAGCCGTGCCGGGATCTGGTGGCGGGCGGCGTCGAGCCATGCGCTGAGCGCGGACCCTGCGGGGTCGGAGTCCAGCAGGAACAGCCCGCGGGTCGGGACGGAGGCGCCGAGTTCGGCCAGCACCGGCTTGAGGAAGACCTCGGGCGCGAGGCTGTGCCGCCAGTCCCCGCCCAGGAACAGCGGCACCGCCGTGACGCCGGTGAGTGACCCGGTGCCGAACCGGTCCAGGAACAGCTTGAGCAGTCCGGTGTAGCTGCCCTTGTAGGTGGGGGTCGCCACCACGACCAGATCGGAGTCGGCCACTGCGCGCACCGCCTCGGCGACGTGTGCGTCGCCGAAGTCGAGGAGTGCCGCGCCGAATTCCGTCAGGTCGAACTCGTGGTCGGCACCGCGCCCGGTGAGGGACTGTACGACTGTCCGCGCGGCATTCAGCGTCCGCGATGCCGGCTTCGGGTTGCCGACAACGATCGTTGTCTTCGTTGCGGCGGATCGCTCGATCATCGTGCGGCCTCCGAGGGGATGGGGCGGTCAGCGGCCGGATCGGTCTCCTTGAGCAGGGGGAGAAGTCGATCGCCGACCCGGGTGAGCTCCTGCTTGTACGGCGTGTCGGAGAGCACGAAGTGCGTCACTCCGAGCGAGCGGTACCTGAGCAGCGCGGCGGCGACGTCCTCCGCGGAGCCGACCAGCCACGTCGTGCCGGCGCCGCCGCCTCCGTAGCGTGCCGGTGCCGTGTAGAGGCAGCTGTCCAGTACCTCGCCCCGCGCCGCGAGGTCGAGCAGACGTTGCTGACCGACCGCCGTACGACGCCGGAAGGCGCGGCCGGCGCGCGGCCCGTCCTGCGCCATCCGGGCGACCTTCTCCTCCGCGTCGCGCCATGCCTCCTCGGTCGTGTCCCGGACCACGGTCGTGACGCGCAACCCGAACTCCAGCGGCCGGTGACGGCGTTCGACCGTCTCGGACAGCGCACGCAGCCGGCTGATCCGCTCGGCGACGCCGTCCAGCGGCTCGCCCCAGAACAGCTGGACGTCGGCCTCCTGCGCGGCGACCCGCTCGGCAGCGGTGCTCGCGCCGCCGAAGTACAACCGAGGATGGTGTCCCTGTTCGGCGCCCCACGGTCTCGGCCGGACAGCGGAGTTCTCCACCTGGTAGTGCTCACCACGGAACGTCACCTCGTCTTCGGACCAAAGGCGGCGGACCAACTGGAGGAACTCCAGCGTGCGCGCGTAGCGGTCCGACGGGTCGAACCGGCCGTCGCCGTACGACGCGGCGTTGTCCAGACCGCTGACGACGTTGACCAGGACCCGGCCCCGGCTGAGTTGGTCGAGCGTGGCCGCGGCCGAGGCGAAGTTCGCGGGGTGCCAGTATCCGGGCCGGATCGCGATGAGCGGCTTGAACGTCGTGGTGCGGGCGGCGAGGGAGGCCGCGACGGTGAAGGTGTCCGGTCGCCCCCAGCCGGTGCCCAGCAGCGCACCCGCCCAGCCGTGCTCCTCGATCGTGCGGGCCAGCTCGGTCGAGTACTCCAGCGTGCCCCAGCCGTCCTGCGTGTCGTCGCCGCGGTGGCCGGGTTCAACCGTGTTCGGGATGTACCCCAGATATTCACCCATGTCAGATCTGCCCTCGGTAGCCGGCGGGTGCGGCCTGCGCGGCGATGTGCTCGAACCGCCGGTCGAACAGCACGCTCACGTCGAATCCCTTGACGAAGCCCGCACCGGACATCAGGTCGGCGACCGTCTGCTCCCACGCGATGGAGGAATCCCAGTCGGTCGGATACAGCGGCTTCTGCTGCTGTTCGACGATCCGCTCGCCCGCCGCCTTGGTGACGCCCTGGTTCTTGACGTAATACGCCTCGATCCACGCCTCGGGCTTCTCCCAGGCCCAGATGCCGCCCTTGACCCAGGCCGGGATGAACGCCTCGATCGCCGCGGCCTTGTTGTCGTCGGCGAGCACCGACGTGGGCGCCCACAGCAGGCTCAACAGATCCTGGACGTCGGTGGGCAGGCGCCGCGCGCCATCCTTGCCGTACTCGTCCAGGTATTTCGTCAGGGCCGGTTCGGTCAGTGGAGCGACGTCTATCTGGTTGCCCTGCAAGGCGGTCAGGAACTGACTGCTCGGCAACGGCACCAAGGTCACGTCCTTGTAGGAGATCCCGTTCTCCTTGAGCCATTTCAGGATCGTCACGCCCTGCGCCTGGCCCTGGGAGAAGCCGATCTTCTTACCGGCGACATCCTTCACGGTCCTGATGTCGCTGCCCGGCCGGGTGGTCGGAATATACGAGACCGCCGTGTTCTGCGATATGGCGACGATCTTGGCGTCGAAGCCGATGTCATGCGCCTGGATCGGCGGCATCCCCGCGTTACTCGCCAGGTCGACCGCACCGGCCCGAAACCCCTGAATCGTGTCCGGCCCACCGTTGAGCTGAACCCATTTGACCGAGAACGGCAGCGGGTCAAGCGACTGATCCGCCGCCAACTGAACCTGCGTCGTACTCACCCCGACGCTGAGGGTGCTACTCCTGCTCGGCAACGAGGACGGAAGCGAGCCAAGTGTCTGGGAACCCGCTGAATCGGGGGAGGCGCAGCCGGCGAGTGCCAGCAGCGCGCCACTGCCCAGTGTGAGAAAACCTCGACGCTTCAACGGCTTTGAGAACTGTTCGGACATGACGGTACCGGGTGACCCTTTGACGGTTTGGCGCAACGACAGGTGCGCCGTCTTGAACGTGCTGGAAAGGACCCGCGCAGATCAGCGGGTCGAGTGCGGAACGCCCCGGGACGAAAGGCCCGGGTGTCGCTCCGGCGGAGATGTCAGGAGACGACGACCAGGTGGTCGGCGGTGAAGGGCCGTCCGGCGACGGGTTCGGACTCGCGTCCGTCCGGTCCCACGGGAGTGTCGCCGATCAGGGTGACCCTGTGCGGCCGCCTCGCAACCCTCGGCGCGATGCCGGTCAGCGGGAGCAACAGCCCAATCCGGCGAAGTGGTGCAGGCGGAAGGCGTTCACGGGCTGCCGACCTGCGGCGGCCCGGATCGTGGCCCTCTGCTGCGCGTCCATGTAAAGGAGTCTGCTGCCCGGGCGACCGCACGGACAATGTTTTATGGCGGCGCGGAAGAAACTCCGCCCATGTCCGCTCATCGAGCACCGCCGGTCGTGCGCAGTCCCAACGGGTCCTGGTAGACGGCCGCGAGCACCGGCGCGGTCGCCGCCACCGCGAGCGTGACCGTGCCGAAAGAGCCGGCCCTCACCAGATCGCCGGCGCTGTCCAGCTCGCGGACCAACTCGTCCAGTAGCTCTGGGAGATGGATGGCGACAGCCTCGGTCAGCACCAGGGTGTCCGGGCTGATCACGTCCAGCATCGGCCGCACCGCGCGCGCGATGAGCCGCAGCCGGGCACGGCACAGCTCCACCGCTTGGGTATCGCCGGCCCGCGCGGCGCTCAGAAGGAGCGACAGATCGGGGTGCGAGGTGATCCCCTCGGCAGCGGCGCGCCTGGCGATGGCGCGGTCGGAGACCGTGGCCTGGAGGCAGCCGGTGCGACCGCAGGGGCACGGCTCGGTCGACCCCGGAACCGGCAGGTGGGCGATGCCGCCGGCGCCGTACCTGCGGCCGTGCAGCAGGATGCCGTTGGTGGCGATCGCCGCGTCCACGGCGTTGCCCACGAACAGGTGCACCAGGTCGCCGCCGCCGACCGCGCCGAACAGCAACTCAGCGTGGGCCAAGGCCCGGGCGTGCCCCTCCACGTGGACCGGTAGCCCCACCGTCGGCTGCAGCGCGCGCCGCAACGGGACATCGCGCCAACCGAGGGCGGAGTTCTCGACGAGGACCCCCGCGTCCGGGTCGACCCAGCCGCCGGTGACCACGCCGAGTCCGAGCACGGAGCGCCCCTTGGTGTGCCGGCTCAGGAAGCCGGGCAACCGTGCGGCGACGTCGTGGAGGACAGCTTCCTGCCGCGGCTGTCTGGGCACGCGCTCCTGGGCGAGGACACGGCCGCGCAGATCGGTGAGCGAGAAGGTGAGCTGCGGTACCGCGATGTGCACGCCCGCCGCCACGTGATGCGAGGTCTCGATGTCCAACGGGATCCGGGGCCGCCCCGGCCGGGGTCGCCGCGAGGGCTCGGGCGGTTCCCAGACCAGTCCCATCGCGAGCAGTTCGGCCGAATGCCGCGACACGACAGCCGCGCTGAGCCCCGTCTGCCGGATGATCGCGGTACGAGCCAGTGGGCCCCAGTTCAGTACGGTCCGCAGCACGGCGGCCGCGCCATCGGGCCGGTCAGCGGCAGGCCTTTCGCCCGGCGTCGCGATGAGCGCTGGTCGCATCGGTGATCCTCGGTCGGAGTTGTCCACATGGCGGCATGGCAACCCCGGAGCCGAAGGGGTTACCGGCGTTTGGACAGCTCAACGACGTCATGGGGCGATACTCGCAACTGCCACCTGCCCGGTCAATGAACCACCGTTACGGGGCCATGACGTTCCTGCGAATCAGTTGCCGAACGTCAACGAAGCCATGCCGCATGGTGCCGAACTCATCAAGCGACGGGCAGGAGCGAGTCGACCATTCCGAACAGGTCCTTGGGGTCTTCCGGATCCGCGACGAGATCGATCTCCTTTTCGTACTCGGTGCCCGCTACCTGGTCGGAGAGGTACCGGAGCGCGCTGAAGTCCTCGATCGCGAATCCGACGGAGTCGAAGAGCGTGACCTCGCGCGGGCCGCTGCGTCCTGGAGCGTCGCCGGTGAGTACCTTCCAGAACTCGACGACCTCGAAGTCCGGCCCGACCTGCTGGATCTCTCCCTCGACGCGAGTCTGGGGCGGGTACTCGACGAAGACGGTGGAACGCCGGAGGATCGCGGGATCGAGTTCCGTCTTACCCGGGCAGTCGCCGCCAATGGCGTTCAGATGCATTCCCGGCTGAACCAAGTCACCCGCCAGCACGCGCACGAGTGCCTTGTCCGCGGTGCACGTCGTGACAACATCGGCGTGGTGGACCGCGTCCCGGCTGCTCGTCGCGAGGTGGATGTCGAACCCCAGGGGTTCGAGGTTCCTGACGAACTTGGCCATCGCGGCCGGGTCGGTGTCCCAGACCCGCAACCGCTCTATGCCCAGCGCGGCGCGCATCCCCAGCGCCTGGAACTCGGCTTGGCTGCCGGCTCCGATCATCCCCATGACGTGCGAATCCGCTCGTGCCAGGTGCCGCGCGACCATCGCTGACGTGGCCGCCGTCCGCAAGGCCGTGAGCAGCGTCATCTCTGCCAGGAGAACCGGGTAGCCGGTCCCGACGTCCGAGAGCGTGCCGAACGCCGTGACGGTCTGCAGTCCACGGGCCGGGTTGGACGGATGGCCGTTGACGTACTTGAACGCGTAATGCTCGAAGTCGGAGGTCGGCATCAGCTCGATCACCCCGAACGGCGTGTGACTCGCCACCCGCGGGGTCTTCTCGAAGTTCGCCCATCGCCGGAAGTCGCTCTCCAGGTACTCGATCATCCCCGCGACAACCGTCTGAGGTCCGAGATCCCTCACCCATCGCACCATGTCCCGAACACCGACGAATCTGGTCATCTCATCAATTCCTTTTCCACTGAAGTGAATTGCCGGGGCCGGTGAACGCTGAACGTCGAAGAGCCACCGCCACCGCGGACGCGGGGCGGTCGCTCATCTACGGAGTGCGTCGGCGGCGCGGGAACTGGACGCGGTCGACGGCCTCGGCGAGTTGGGACAGCGCCAGATTGATCACGACGTAGAGGAAGCCGACCACGGTGAACGTCTGGAGGAAGTTGCCACTGAACTCGCCCAGCACCTGTCCGTTGCGCAGCAGTTCGGGGTAACTGACGATGTACCCGAGGCTGGACTCCTTCAAGGTGCGCACCAGTTGGGTGATCAGGGCGGGCCGAAGGGTGCGCAGCACCTGCGGCAGCACGATCAGTCGGGTCGCCTGGGCAGGGCGCAGTCCGATCGCCAGGCCCGCCTCGGTCTGGCCCTTCGCCAGGTTGTTCACCCCGGCCCGGACGATCTCGGCGAACACCGCGCCAGCGTGCAACACGATCGGGACCACCAGTGTCCAGAACGCGGTCAGGTGTACACCGAGGCGCGGGGCACCGATGAGGAAGAAGTACACCATCAGGATCAGTGGGACCGACCGGAACAGTTCGACCGCCGCGGCGCAGGGCAGCCGGACCCAGCGGTGCCGGGACATCCTGCCCAGACCGCCCAGCAGCCCGACGACCATCGACAGCGCGGCCGAGGTAAGCCCGATCCCCAACGTGGTCTTCAACCCCGTCAGCAGGTAACGCAGGTTGGGCCACTGCCCGAGCGGAGCCCACAGCTGCCCGGACAGTTGGCCGGCGGAGTACAACTGGGCGATCAGCCCGGCGGCCAGACCGATCAGCACCAGGGCGGAGACGGCGGTCGCCAGCCGCAGCCGGGACAGGCCCCGTGGACCGAGTTCATCGAAGAGCGCGGAGGTGGCGAGTGGTGTGCGGGGAGGATTCATCGCTGGATCCGTACCTTGCGTTCGATGGCGCCGGTGACCTGTCCCGCGGTGAGCGTCAGCAGCAGGTAACCGGCCACGGCGGCCGCGAAGGCGACCACTGGCTGGGCGTGGCTGAGGTTGAACTGGCGGGCGGTGCCGGTCAGTTCCTGGACTCCGACCGCCGCGCCGAGCCCCGAGCCCAGTGTGACGTTGATGAAGATCGAGCCCAGCGGCTGGACCATGGACCGGAAGGTCTGCGGCAGTACCACCTCGCGCAGGATGCCGCCGAAGCGCAGCCCGATCGCCCGGGCCGCCTCGATCTGCCCGGCCGGTACCGAGGCGATCCCGGACCTGACCGTCTCGCACACGTAGCTCGCGTAATAGACCATCAGACCCAGCACCACCGAGGGGAACAGCGGCACGGTCAGCCCGGCGAACGGCAGGGCGAACACCACCATGACCAGGATCAGCAACATCGGGGAGTTGCGGACGAGGTGGACATAGGCCGTTGCCGTCATCCGCAGCGGCGGGACCGGCACGATCCTGCAGATGCCGAGCACAGTGCCCAGCAGCACGGCCAGCGGGAAGGCGATGGTGGTCAGCTCCAGTGTGACCAGCAGCCCGCCACCCAGTGCGCCGATCGCCGCGAGGACTACGGACATGCGGACAACCCTTCCTGTGAGGTGGGGATTGGGGTCAGGACCCCGTCACGGATCCGATCGCGGGCGGGGAAGGGACCTTGCCCTTGAGGAGTTTTCCGGCGGTGTTCCGGTAGAGCGTCCGCCACGTACCGTCCGACTCGATGGTGCTGAGGAACCGGTTCACGATCTGCTTGAAGGCCGGATCGTCCTTGGGCAGACCGATGCCGAACGGGTTCGCGCCGAAGGTGACGGGCAGCATCTTCACGTCGGGCTTGGTGATCGCGGCGCCTACCAGCAGGGCGTTGTTGAGCGCTCCGGCCTGCACACGGCCCTGTTCCACCGCGGTCACGATCTCCGCGGCCGTGTCGAGCAGTACCGGCTTGGCGGTCGGTACCGCGGCCTTGAGCGCCTGCTCGGCGGCGCCGGACTCGGTTGCCACCGTCTTGCCGGCCAGATCGCTCGGAGAGGTGATCGAGTTGTCGCCCGCCTTCACCACGATCCCGCTGGCCGCCATGTAGTAGGGGCCGGCGAAGTCGACCGACGCGGCGCGCTCCGGGGTGATGGTGTACGTCTCGATGGCGGCGTCGACCGCGTGGTTCTGCAGCAGGGCCTCGCGCGTGTCGGAGCTGCTGCCCGCGATCTTCACGTCCGGCTTGCCGAGCAGGTACTTGGCCAGCAGCTGTGCGATCCCCGCGTCGAAGCCGCTGAGCTTCTGGGTGGCCGGGTCGAGTTGGGAGAAGCCGATCCCGGAGCGTGCCCCGGCGTACAGCAGGTAGCCGCGCTTGCGGATCGCCTTCAGTGTCGGGGTGTCGGGGAGGTTCTTGCCGACCGGGCCGGCCGACACCGCGGGTGCCTGGTCGACGCTACGGGCCAGCGCGGCGGGGGCGGGTCCAGCGGAATTCCGGCTGCCGCCGGCCGTGGCGGGACTGCCACAGCCGGCCAGCGCCGCGGCGCACAGTCCGGTGCAGACCGCGGCCGCGACGAGGCGGGAGTTTCTGCTCATGATCTCTCCTGTGGAGTGGGGGGTGAGGAAGGGGGCGGAGGCGGGGGAAGACTGTGTCCGTCAGTGCTGCAGGACCTTCGCCAGGAAGTCCCTGGCCCGTTCCGTCCGGGTGTTGCCGAAGAACTCCGTGGGTGTGCCCTCCTCGGCGATCCGGCCGTCGGCCATGAACACGACCCGGTCCGCCGCTCGACGGGCGAATCCCATCTCGTGGGTGACCACGAGCATCGTCATGCCGTCCCGGGCCAGGCCGGCCATCACGTCGAGGACCTCGTGCACCATCTCCGGGTCGAGGGCGCTGGTCGGTTCGTCGAAGAGCAGGACCTTGGGGTTCATCGCCAGGGCCCGGGCGATGGCGACCCGCTGCTGCTGGCCCCCGGACAACTGGGCGGGAAGTTTGCCCGTGTGCCCCGCGAGTCCGACACGGTCCAACAGCCGCTCGGCCTCACTCTCCGCCTGCGCCCGAGCCACTCCTCGCACCCTGATCGGACCGAGGGTGACGTTCTGCAGGACGGTGCGGTGGGCGAACAGGTTGAACGACTGGAACACCATGCCGACGTCCGCCCGCAGCCGTGCGAGGTCGCGGCCCTCGTCGGGCAGCCGTTTGCCGTCGACCGTGATGGTGCCGGCGTCCGCGGTCTCCAGCCGGTTCACGCACCGGCACAACGTGGACTTGCCCGAGCCGGACGGGCCGAGCAGTACGACCACCTCGCCCCGGTGGATTTCGAGGTCGATGTCGTGGAGCACCGTGGTGCCGTGGTAGCTCTTGCGCAGGCCGTGGATGGCGACCAGGGGTTGGGCGTTCAACAGTCGCCTCCGGGGCCGTCGTAGAGGTTCCACGGCAGAAGTCGCGTCGGCGTGGAGCACGGAGGGCCGCTCGCCACCCGGTACTCGCCGGTGGTCAGGTCGACCAGGCTGGACATGATGGTGGCGCCGCGCCTGATCTCCGGTTCCTCCGGATCAGGGTGGACGCACACGCCGTGCGGGTGGCCGGTGTGGTCGCTCATCGTGTCGCCGATGATCTTCCGGATCTGCTCCGGGTCCTGGACGTCACGGACCCCGGCGAGGCCGCGTTCGATGACTTGGACCCGGTAGAGGGAGTCGGGCGAGGACAGTGTGTAGTTGTCCCGCAGCGGCTCGGGAACGCCGTACTGGTAGTGGTTGCCGTGCACGAGCACTCCGTGGACCGGCAGTCCCCAGCGGTGGACCACCGGGGTGGTCTCCAGATCGACGGCGATCCCGGAGCGGTGCGTCACCAGCAGATTCGTGGCGATGTGCTGGCGGACCCGGTTGGGTACCTCAAGGGCCCGGCGCAGGCCGGCACAGTCGAGCACGAGTCGTCTCAGTACGGTCTGCGGCACTCCGATCGGCGTCCCGAACCGGCCGTCGAGGCCGTTGGCGTTGAGCGCGATGCCCGCGGAGTTGGCTCCCTGGCGGCCGATCTGGCCCGCCTCCACCTGCATGACGACGGTGGGTTTCGGCGGCTGCACGACGCGGAGCATGACGGTGCTCGTCATGACGCCGGCACGCCAGTCCCAGTTCTGGCCGCAGTAGACGTGACCGTCCCCGGTGGCCTCCGGCAGGAGGGCGAACGACGAACAGCCGTCGGCGGCGCCCTCGGAGAACGCGCTGTCATGGTTGCGGACGATTTCCCCGCGTGCGTTGAGTGCGAGGATCTCGTCCGCCAGGAGGCCGGCACCCTCGGCCACGGCGTCCATCTCCGCGAGGAGGTCCGGTGCGGCGGCGGCGATCACGTCGCGCCACCGGCGGGCGGCGACCAGCACCTCCGGCCAGCGCAGCCCGGATGAGAGCGCGAACGCCTCCTGGTAGTAGGCGATCGAACGGCGGATCTCCGTACGGGCGGCCTCACCGTAGATGAGGCCCCGTTCCCTGGGTCCGCCGCTGACCTCGATCAGAGGGATCGGGCGTCCAGCCATCAAGCGTTTCCTCTCGGTTACCCGTCGGAGCCCGACCCTCGCTTCTAGCGCGGACTACAATCGAGCACAGTTCTGTAGGGCGAACTACCGAGAGAGTAGTATGGGCTACAGAAAAGTCAAGCGAGGTCGCTGCGACTACGAACCCGGTCCGCTGAGGACCCGCTGCGCGAGCGGCTCGCTCAACGGGTGTCCGTCCTGTCGCCCGCCGAGTACGGGCGCGCCAACGCGCAGAGCGTCGTCTTCGCCACGGCGGAGGAAATCGGCGGGATCACCGGCACGAGCGACGCGACGGTGATCCCCTTCGCCGAAGTGCGCGGCTGCGTGTGCCCCGGCGTCCATCTCCACGCCCTCAGGGAATTCGAGCGGATGACCTTTTCAGCGCCCACGACCTCCGTCGAGGTGGGCGCTGCGATACGGGCGATCGGGGAATCGGCGTCCTGACCACGGGCCCGTGGCGACGTGGTCTGGCCGAGCGCGTGATCCGCTCGGGCCGAGCGGAGCGCTCATGCCTCGGCGCCCGGGTCCTCCGCCAGCGGAGGCCACTCGTAGGCGGTGACCGGGGGCGGATTGTCGTACAGCTCGACCTCGACCAGACAGGTCTGGGCGGCCGAGCACTGGGTAAGCCGGGACGTGCCGACGTCGGTGGTGACGACGTTGGGGTTGCCGTGCTTCTCCAGCGACCCCGCGACACCCGGCGCCACCGGGTCGTACCAGGCGCCGGTCGGCACTTGAGCGACGCCGGGCAGCAGGGTGCCGGGGTCGGCGACGGTGACCCCGGCGAGGAACGCGCCCCGGTCGTTGAACACCCGGACCACGTCACCGGACCGCAGTCCGCGCCTTTCGGCGTCTTCGGCGTTGAGCAGGATTGCTTCCCGCCCGGACACCTTGGCCGCTCGGCTGAGTGCCGACTGATCCAGCTGACTGTGCAGCCGGTGCCGTGGCTGGTTGGTCAGCAGGTGCAGTGGGTAGCGCGCCGTCTTCTGGCTGCCGAGCCATTCGACGGGTTCCAGCCACGCGGGATGTGCGGGGCAGTCGTCGTACCCGAAGCCGCGGATGGTCTCACTGACCAGTTCGATTTTCCCCGACGGCGTGTTCAGGGGGAATCCGACGGGGTCGGCACGGAAATCGGCGAGCAGTGTGCCCGGCTCGGTCAGCATGGGGAACTCGTAGGAGCCGGCGTCCCAGAACTCGTCGAACTCGGGTGGGTTCCACCCACGCGTACGGGCGATGTCCAGCGCCCCATCGTACATGTGCCGCAACCATTGCATCTCGTCGCGTCCGCAGTGGTAGTCCGGGCCGAAGCCGAGTCGGTCGGCCAGCGCGGCGAAGATGTCGAAGTCGTTGCGCGACTGAGCGTACGGCGCCACCACCTGGTGCATGGCGATCCAGTAGCTGCTCCGGCCGGCCGCGGCGATGTCGTTCCGCTCCATCGTGGTGGTGGACGGCAGCACGATGTCCGCGTACTTCGCGGGCGGTGTCCACCACGGCTCGTGCACGATCACCGTGCCCGGCTGCTGCCAGGCCGTGACGAACCGGTTGAGGTTCAGGTTGTGGTGAAACGGATTCCCACCCGCGGAGTAGATCAGCTCGGTTGGCGGCAGCCGGATCTCGCTGCCGTTGTGCTCCAGCGTCTCCCCGGGCCGCAGCAGGAGTTCGTGCACTCGGCCGACCGGCACCCGCGCGTTCACCGGGTTGGGGCCGAGTGGCAGTTTCGGGCGCGGCATGCCCGGCGGGCAGGTCAGCGCGATACCGCTCGTCGCGGCGAAGCCGAAGCTGAACCCGCCGCCGGGCAGCCCGATCTGCCCGAGCATCGCCGCGAGCGCCACCGCGGCCCACACCGGCTGTTCGCCGTGCTGAGCGCGCTGCACGGACCAGGCGACGTTGACGACGGTCCTGGTGTCGGCCATCCGGCGGGCCAGGCCGGTGATGGCGTCCGCTGGGATCCCGGTGACGGCGGCCGCCCAGTCCGCGTCCTTGCGGCAGCCGTCGGCCTGTCCGGTGAGATACCGCTCGAACTCGTCGTACCCGGCGCAGTGCGCCCGGACGAACACCTGGTCCACCAGGTCGTCGGCGACCAGGGTGTGTGCGAGACCGAGCATCAGGGCGACGTCGGTGTTCGGGCGGATCGGCAGCCACTCCGCCGTCGCCGTGGCGGTGACGTCCTGTCGGCTCGGGCTGACGCACACGGCCTGGACCCCGGCGTCCCTGGCACGCCGGAACCAGTCGGCGTTGTCGTGGTTGACCGCGCCTCCCGCCTCGATCTGTGTGTTCTTCAGCGGTGCGCCGCCGAACATGACGAACAGCCTGGTGTGCTCCACCACTTCGGGCCACGGCACCACCAGTTGGGGGATGTCGGTGCGCCC
Source organism: uncultured Actinomycetota bacterium (assembly GCA_963737305.1). GTDB lineage: Bacteria > Actinomycetota > Actinomycetes > Streptomycetales > Streptomycetaceae > Streptantibioticus_C. Next base: position 1,913,645 of record CAVTRX010000001.1, read on the forward strand.
CAGGATGTAGGGCATCACGCCGAGCGCCGCGCCGTAGCTGTGGTTGCCGGTCTTGTCGGTGTAACCGCCGAAGAGACCGAGGAAGCGCTTGAGCACACTGGGCGAGTGGTGCAGACGTCCCGCGCTCGCCCAGCCGTAGGAACCACCGTAGAGCGACTCGTTCCCGCCGCGTTCCCGGGCATCCAGCAGCGCCTGGCACACCAGATCGAGCGCCCGGTCCCAGCTCACCGGGACGAAGGCCTCTGCCCCACGACGCGTCCGGCTCGCCGTGCCGCGGCGCAGGTAGCCCTCCCGGACGTACGGCTGGTCGATCCGCAACCGGTCCCGGACGACCTCCGGCAGCGCGGCCTGGATGGGCGACGGGTGCCGGTCGAAGGGCACGCCGCTGGTGCCGAGTACCTCGCCGGTGTCCTGGTCGGTCGTCACCCGGTAGACGCCCCAGTGCGACGCGGTCTGCGTACTGCGGGCCCGTCGTTCAGCCATCTGTCGCGCCTCCCTGGTGATCCTGCTGGTCACTCAGCGGTAATCAATCTGCGTCGTTACCGACTGGCTCGTCACGGAGTGGGCTCGGCGTCTTGCAATCGCAGGCGATCCTCCGTTCCGATCTTGACCCTTTCCAGACTCGATCCCTTGGTTTCGGGAGTGAGGAAGGCCATCAGCAGAACGGCGATCAGCACCATCAGTCCGGTGATCTCGAATGTCCTGGTAAGGCCGAGAACGGGCCACAGCCAGGCGCCGAAGAACAGCGGTATCAGACCCGACACTCCACGACTGATTGCGGACGCCCAACCAAATCCCGTACCACGCAGGAGTGTTGGATACAGCTCCGGGATGTAGCAGTACAGCGCGGGCAGCACCAGGTTGTTGGCGAAGCCGAACAGCAGCAGGCATGTCTGAGCCGGACCCGGCTCAGTTATCATCAGGGTAAAGGCCACCATTGCGCACGTGGTGCCCACCGCGCCGATGGCGATGACGGGCTTTCGACCGAGCTTCTCCACAAGAAACGCGGAGATGATCGTCCCCACGATACCCATCGCGGTCACGTTGGCAGTTGCCATGAACGCCTTCTCGTTCGAGTAGCCGCCCTTGGTGAGAATGGCAGGCAGCCAGCTCGTGACGCCATAGTACTCGAGCAACACTGTTGCGAAAAGCAACCACGAAACCAGCGTGATTCTCCAGTTGAATTCCCAGATTCCTCGCACCCCTCGGAGAACCGAGAGCGGAGACAGCGGCCTCGCGGCGACCGGAGCCCTGTCCGTGAACGACCATTCACCCACGCTGGCGCCGGTACGCTGTATCAGACGCTCGATCACAGCCCGCGCCTCGTCCTTGCGGCCCACCTTGGCCAGGAACATCGGGGACTCGGGAATCGATATCCGTACCCAGAAGAGCAGGAGGGCAGGCGCGATCATGACGAGCAGAAGAAGTCGCCAATTATGAAACGGCAGCAACGCTGTCGCCACGAACCCGCACAAGGTGGCACCGACCGGCCAGAACAGCTGGAGCGCGGTGAGCGCGCGTCCCCGGTTCTTGTAGGGGAGGAATTCCGAGACCAACGCGTAGTCGACAGGCACGCAGCCGCCGAGACCGAAGCCGGCGATGAGCCTCGAAATCAGCAGTACCGTATAATTCGGTGAAAACGCCCCGAGGACCGTGAAAGACGCGTAGACCAGGATGGTCAATGAGAACGCGCGTTTCCGGCCCGCCTTGTCGGCCACCGTTCCCCACACGATCGACCCGACGCCCATCCCGATGAGGCCGGCGGAACCGAACAAGCCGAGTTGCAGGTTCGACAAGCCCCACTGCGCATTGAGCAGTGGCAGCAGATACGGGGCCAGCAACACGTCCCATGCATCGAACATGTAACCGAGTCCCCCGATGATGAAAACCATACCTTGGGCTTTCCATCGCCACGGGAGATCTTCGACCACCTGCACTGATGACTTCATGTGGACCACCTCGACTAGGGGAAACGCTCGACCATCATCGGGACAACACGCAACGCTTTCGCCATTTCTCTGGCACAACCGCGGAATTCAGCACTACCGCGGAATTCAGTGGGGGGAGGTAGGTGCCCTTTGTCAGCCGGACAGCGGAAGGGCAAGCGGCCGGAGCGGTGCTCCGGACGCACCGCGAAGCCGGATCGGAGCCGCGATGAGACAGAACTCGTGGACACCGTCCCGAGCAAGCTCCTCCAGATTGACCAGCTCGATCATCGGAACGCCGGCTTCAGCGAGGAAGTGGCAGTGTCCCGGCAGCCAGTTGTCCTCGTGCTCAGACGGCCCGACCTCCACACACTCCTGGTCCGAGGCGACGACGCTGATCCCCTGATCGGTGATCCACCTGGCCGCGTCCAGCCCCAGCCCAGGCGGATTGCCGAGCACCTTGGCACCATCAGGCCAGTACCGCATCCGGCCCGTGCGCACGAATGCCACATCGCCGTCACCCAAGGCGAGCCCGGTACGATCCAGGGCCGCCTGGAGGTCTTCCACCGTGATCGCGTACGAGTCCGGCAGGCAGTCGACACCGCGAACACCGGCCACGTCCAACAGAACACCGCGAGCGACGATCGGCGGGATGTTCTCCGCGCCACCCTTCATCCAGTGGCGGCTGCCGAGGTGCTCCTCGGCACTGAACCCGTTGTAGATCTTCCCATCGACCCCGAAGTGGTTCAGGGAGTCGATGTGGGTTCCGGTGTGGGTGTACATGAAGACGACGTCGCCGGAGTAGCAGACATGCCGGTTCACCGCATCGCCCGCACCATTCAGATTGTCGACCGCGGTCCCGCCGGGAGTGTGACTCAGGTAGATCTGGTACGACGGGTCGCCGGCAGCCTGAAAACTCGGCATGCCGACGAAATAGTCGATGCTGAGGTCATAGACGGTCGACGCATCGGCCCGGGCCAGGATCGCGGCCTGACTGGCAGCCGTGAGCTTGTTCAGCGCGCCCCGCTCATCATCCGGACCGTACGGGCTGGCCGCGACCGTGATGCCTGCACGCCGAGGCGTGACGCCGGCCGTCACTGCTCGGCCCGCACGAAGTCGACCACGCCCCGCGACTTGACCATGGGCAGCAGCACCGCCACCAGATCGACGTGCGCCGGGTGACGGGAGTAGGCGTCGAGGTCGTCCCACGAGTTGAAGTCGGTGATCAAGACCCCGTCCCACGGCGCCCCGTTGTCACCCGGGTCACCCGTGTGCGCCCCGATCTCGAACGACTCGATCATGTCGACCCGCTTCGAAAAGTCGGTCAGCAGCTTGATCACCTTCGCACCGTCGTGCCCCTCGGCAACCTGCCAGACGAAAACATGTCGGACCGTCATGACCTCGAAACCCTCCATTGCCACTACACACCGTCATCTCAACGCTCATATGAACGTTGAGGCATCATGGCGCGGGGTCGTCGTCGCCGTCAAGAGATGCCGACCGGAGGACTGATGCGGATCTCGCATCGCAGCTCCGCGGTAGCGGCCGAGGACGCACTGGGCCGGGGCGCCCGCGATGGCAACATTCCGGCGTGAGTGCGGCGGATCGCCGCGCGGCGATCCGCTGGTGCGCGGCGCGCCGGTATCCAACTCCGTGGATCAGGAGCCGGTCTCGACGCCGCTGGCCTCCAGGTACTGCAGCGCACACGCCAGGCTCGCTTCGAGGTGCCCGCTCAACACCCGTGCGGTGCCGTCCGGATCTTGAGCCTTGATGCATCGCACCAGGTCGGCGTGTTCCCTCGCCGCGTCGGCCCGCCGCTGGTCGGGCAGGCTGTTCATCACGTACCGCTCACAGGTGTTCCACAGCATGCACAGGTGGCGCTGCAGAACGCCGTCGCCGGCCGCCTGAAACAGGGCGAAGTGGAACTCCCGGTGGGCGTTGAGCATTTCTTCCGACACCTGCGGAACACGCCGCTTGGTCAGGGCCTGCATCTCGTTGAGCCAGTGCTCCATCGAGTCGACAACGCCCTTGTCGCCAGACTCGGCCGCCCGACGGGCCGCGATGGGCTCGATGGCCTGGAGGATCTGGAACGAGTCGCGCAAATCGTGCACACTGAGCTGCCTGACGACCGCACCGCGGCGCGGCAGGTTGTCCACCATGGACTCGGCTTCCAGCTGGCGCACGGCCTCGCGCAGCGGCACCCTGCTCACGCCGAGTGTGGCGGCGAGGTCGTACACCCGCACCTTGTCACCCGGCCGCAGAACACCGAGGACGATCTGGTTGCGCAGTTCCTCGGTCACGAAGTCGGTGATCGTGTGGGGAAGCTCGGCGCCGTTGGCGCCGGACCTGCCCGCCGCTTGCTTTGCCAAGCTCTTGCCTTCCGCTCACCCGCCCCACACGGTCAGTCATCAGCATACAGTTTCTCATCTACCCGATAAGGGCCTCGGGTGCCCGGCGGATGCCACGCCACGGGGCACCGGCACTGCCCGGCCGCTCGGGCCCATACGCCTCTGACGTGCGGTGACACGTGTCCCGGCCGACCCGGCGTCGAGCAGACCGTAGACAAGCGCCGTTTGTATTTAGTATTCTGTCGCCCGTTGAGCTGAGGCCGACGATCCGAGCGAGCGGGGTACGAGCCCGCAGGCCGGCCCCACCGCCGTGTTGATCCGTTGGTGGGACGAACACCGATTCGTCGTACGCCATCCAGGGCCGCAGCAAGCCGAGACAAGCCATCGGCGGGTCCGCCTCGGCGCGATCCGACCAGGGGAGGCCGTTCCATCGGCTTCCGACGACGCAACGCAGCAAGGGACAGGTATGCGCGAGACTTTTCGGCGAGTGATGGTGGTCCGCGAGGTGGACGTGGCCGACGTCTGGACGTCGCTGCGCGATGTCGAACTGCTTGCCAGCTGTTCCTCCTCCATCGGCGGGGTCACCGAGAAGGTGCCCGACAAGGAGTGGTCGGTCGTCCTCAAGAAGACCGTGGGACGCTTCTCCGTTTCGGCACCGCTGACGGTGGCCATCGTGGACGAGTCCGAGCAGCAGTGGCTGCGTGTGCACGGCCGCGGATCGGACACCAAGATCGGCGCCCGGCTCGACGTCACCGCGTCCATGCACATCGAGCAGGTGGAAGCGGGCGTCCAGCTCACCCTCGACGGTGCCTACGAGATGACCGGCCGCATCGCCAGCCTCGGTGCGGCGCTGGTCCGCCGGCACGGCAACGAGATGATCGACGAGTTCAGCCGCGATCTGCCGCGCGCCATGGAGTCGGCCGGTGCCGATGGTGGTCACTGATGAACGGCCGCCCCCGACTCGTGGTGGGGCTTTCCGGGTCGAGCGCACCGCAGCTGGGCATCACCCTGCTGCAGGCGCTCCGCGCACTCGGAAGCGTCGAGACCCACTTGGTGCTGTCCCCCGGCGCGCGGCAGACGGTCAAGCTCGAAGCCGAGATGGACGTCAGCGACGTCGAAGCGCTGGCCGACGTCGTGCACGACAGTGCCGACCTCGGTGCGTCCATCTCGTCCGGGTCCTACCGCACCGTGGGCATGGTGGTCATCCCCTGTTCGATGCGGACTCTCGCGGCCATCGCGACGGGAAACACCACCGACCTGTTGTCGAGGGCGGCGGACGTGTGCCTCAAGGAGCGGAGGCGGCTGGTGCTCGTGACGAGGGAAACGCCGCTCAGCCACATCCACCTGCGCAACATGCAGGAAGTGACGGCGGCCGGAGGGACGATCCTCCCCCCGGTACCCGCCTTCTACCACAAACCGAAGTCCATCGAGGACCTGCTGAAACAGACCGTGGGCAAGGTGCTGGACCAGTTCGAGATCGAGCACGACCTGTTCACCAGGTGGAGTTGACAGATGAGCACGAGCGTCGAAATGGGTTCCGTCGGCCGTCGCGTCGAGCGCATCGACGGGGTCGGCAAGGTCACCGGGCAGGCCGAGTACACCGGCGACATCGTCGTTGCGGGGATGCTGCACGGCGCGCTCGTCAAGAGCAGCCACGCCAGGGGGCGGATCCGCGACATCAACTGCGACGAGGCGCTGGCTGTGCCGGGCGTCGTCGCGGTCGTCACCGGTCACGACCTCAAGGCGACCGATTGCGTCTCTCCGTACTTCGGAGTGGTGGCCCGGGATCGGTGCCTGCTGCCGACCGACGAAGTGCGTTTCGTCGGCGAGGCGGTCGCGGTGGTGGTCGCGCGCAGCCGTGACATCGCACGGGAGGCCGCCGGACTGGTCGACGTCGACGTCGAGGAACTTCCCGCGGCCGTCACGCTGTCCGAGGCGATGTCACCGGACGCGCCGCTCGTGCACACCGAGGGGTACGAGCCCGCGGGTGAGCTGTACAACGCTCCGGCGGAGATGCACTGGGGCTCCTCGAACGTCGTGATGGCCTACGAGACGTCCAAAGGCGATGTCACCGCGGCGTTCGCCGCTGCGGCGCGCGTCGTCGAAGGACGTTATTCGTTTCCAGGGATCTACCACTACGCCATGGAGCCCTTCTGCGCGCTCGCGGACGCGGACGCGGACAACGTCGTCGTGTGGTCGTCGGCCCAGCACCCGAACCAGGTTCAGGCCGACATCGCCCGGATGTGGGGACGGCCGCTCAGCAGCGTGCGGGTCATCGCGACCTTTCTCGGCGGTGGGTTCGGCAGCAAGTCGTTCTCCCACGTCGAACCGATGGCGGTCGCGGCCTCCCTGACGGTCGGCGCCCCGGTGCGCATCGAGCTCGACATCGCCGAATCCATGGCGGTCAGCCGCCGGCACGGTATGGAAGGCACGGTCCGCACCGCGATCGACGCGCAGGGCGGCATCACCGGGGTCATCGCCGAACTCGACTACGACGGCGGGGCGTACACACTCCTCGGCCCCTACGTGGTGACCAAGGGCGCGTTCCGCGCATTGGGCGGGTACAACTTCGACGCCTACCAGGTCACCTCCCGTTTGGTCTACACCAATACCTCGCCCGCCGGCTCGTTCCGGGCCATCGGCGGGCCGCAGGCGTCCTGGGCGATGGAGTCGCACCTGGACGAGGTCGCGCGAGTCCTCGACCGGACGCCCTTCGACGTTCGCGCGGGCCTCGTCGCCCGGCGGGGTGAGGAGTTCCGGCCCGGCCGGACACCGATGGACGGCGACATCGGCGACACACTCACCGCGCTCACCGCGATGCGGGAGGAGGCGCGCCGCGCGGTCCCCGCCGAGCTCGGACCCGAGTGGCGTCGGGGATCCGGATTGGCGCTGGGGGTGTCCGATCCGGGCGCGTCACCGGTGTCCAGCGCCATCGTTCGCCTGCTCTCCGACGGTTCGGTGAGTGTGTCGGTAGGCAGCAGCGAACTGGGACAGGGAGTCCGCACCGTCATCGCCCAGATCGTCGCCGAGACCCTGCACGTCGACTTCTCCGTCGTACGAGTGGTTCCGACGGACACCGGCAGCGGGCCCTACGACGCGTCCACCGGGGCGAGCCGCTCGACCACCATGTCGGGGCTGGCCGCGCACCGCGCCGCCCAATCCATTGTGGACCGCGTACTGCACTGCACCGCCGAACGTGAGCAGGTTCCGGTCGAGGAACTCCTGGTTCGCGACGGCGCGGTCGTTCTGCCCGATGGCCGGACGGTGCCGATGGGGCTCGTCGTCCAGCAGGTGTTCGGGCAGCGCGGCGGGAACCTGATCGGCGTGGGTGAGGTGGTCCAGCAGGAGTTTCCCACCACTCCGGCGTTCTGGGAGATCTCCGCGGGAACCGCCGAGGTGGCGGTCGACACCGGAACCGGTGAGGTCAGGATCCTCGGCTACGGCACGTCCAGCGACGTCGGCCGGGCCGTCAACCCGATCACCATGGAGGGCCAGGAAGAAGGGGCCTTCGCGCAGGGGCTGGGACATGCGCTGTTCGAGGAGATGCGCTGGGACGCCGGCCAGCCGGTGACGGACTCGCTGGTGAACTACCGGGTGCCCCGAGCCGCGGACATGCCCCGCTGGTTCAAGTCGGTCCAGATCCAGAACGCGGACGGCCCGGGCGCTTTCGGTATCAAAGGCGGCGGTGAGGGACCGATCATGCCCGCGGCCGGCGCGATCGGGAACGCGCTTCGCGACGCGTGCGGAGTCCGGATCACCGAACTCCCGCTGCACGCCGAGCGGGTCTGGCGGGCGCTGGTGAACGCAGGGGTCGCTCAGAACCATTCCTCCGCAACGGAAAGGACGACGTAAGTGGTGTCCTTCAAGATCGATACCCCGACCACCGTCGAGGAGGCGCTGGACATCCTCGCGCGGGCCGGCGACGACGCCCAGATCTACGCCGGCGGGACGGAACTGCTTCTCGCCATCAAGCAGGGGCTCGTCGTCTGCGAGACGCTGGTCGACATCAAGCGGATTCCCGAGATCGGTGGCATCGGCCTCAGCGACGAGGGCGGCGCGCTCGACATCGGCGCGCTGGTCACCCACACCGAGGTCATGCGGAACGAAACGGTGCAGCGCCTGTTCCCGATCGTGGCGGAGGTCGAGGCGGTCATCGCGAACGTCCGGGTTCGCAACGCGGGAACGCTGGTGGGCAACCTGTGCTTCGCCGAGCCGCATTCCGACGTCGCCGTGTTGAGCGTTCTGCTCGAGGCCCAGCTGAAGCTGGCGGGGGCACAGGCCGGCTGGACGGCAGCGGACGACTTTCTCGTCGACGCCTACCAGACCACGCTGGAACCCGGCTCCATCGTCGAGACCCTGCGGATCCCCGGGCGTCGGCCGGACTCGTTCTTCGGCTACTCGCGGCTCAAGGCGACCGAACGACCGCTCGCCGCGGCCGGCGTCCGGATCGACGTGCGGGACGGACGGACCACGGGAGCCAGGATCGTCGTCGGTGCGGTCGGACCGGTTCCGTTCCACAGCGACGAGATCGACCGGGTGCTCACCGGCGTAGCGGTACCGGACCTGGACGAAGCGTTGCAGGACGCCGCGGCGCTGATCGCCCGGGAGGTCGACGTGGTCGACGACTACGACGCATCGGCGGAGTACCGGCGGCACCTGGCCGCCGAGATGACCCTGCGGGCGGCCGGACGAGCGATCGCTTCGAGTGAAGGGCAACGAGATGAGTGAGCGGGCGAACCTGCGGGAGATCGGGTTCGAGTTGAACGGCAAGCAGGTCGAGGTGGAATGTGCCGACAGTGACCTGCTGATCGATGTCCTGCGCGACAAGCTGGGGCTCACCGGTGTGAAGCGGTCGTGCGACATGGAGATCTGCGGCGCCTGCACGGTGCTGGTCGAGGGACAACCGCTCAGCGCGTGTACGACGCTCGCCTACGAGGCCCGCGAGAAGTCCGTGCAGACCATCGAGGGTGTGGCGGACGGCGCGCGACTGCACCCGCTCCAGCGAGCCTTCGTCGAGCACGGCGCCCTGCAGTGCGGATTCTGCACGCCCGGGATGATCCTCACGGCGAAAGCGCTGCTGGCCCGGTCGGCCGCTCCCACTCGCGAGCAGGTGATCGAAGAGCTGGAGGGAAACCTCTGCCGCTGCACCGGATATTTCAAGATCGTCGAAGCTGTGATGGCGGTTTCGCAAGGGGCCGAGCATCGGGAAGGGGACAGTCATGGATGAGGCACCGATCTCGTGTTTCCGGGATCAACTGCAGTTCCTGGAGAAGGCAGGAGAAGTGCGACGCATCACGCGTCGGGTCGCGGCGGAGTTCGAGGTCGCCGCCGTGACCAAGCGCGTCGATCCCGGTCCTGTCCTGTTCTTCGAGCAGGTCGACGACCACGACATCCCGGTGGTGACGGGAATGGACAGCACGCGTTCCCGCATCGCTCTGTCGCTCGGCACGACTGAAACCGGCCTCATCGACCGGTACGGCACGGCGCTCAAGGAGCCGCTGGCCCCGGTGGAGGTCGCCACCGGACCGGTCAAGGAGCTGGTCAGCACCGACGACATCGACCTGGTGCGCGATCTGCCGATCCTGACCCACTACGAGCAGGACGGGGGTCCGTACATCACGACCGGGCTCGTCGTGGTGGAGGATCCGTCGCGCGACATCCGCAACGTCTCCTACCACCGGATGCAGGTGACCGGCCCACGAGAGCTGCGGATCCTGTTGCTGCCGCGCCACCTGCGCCGCCTGTGGGCCGAGGCGGATGAACGCGGCGAGGAACTGCCGATCGCGATCGTGATCGGCTGCGACACCGCACAGCGCCTGGCCGCCGCGACGTGGGGCGCGAGCATTCCGCTCGGGCTGGACGAGTTCTCCATCTCCGGCGCGCTCAAGGGACGTCCGGAGGAGATGGTCAAGTGCGAAACCTCGGGCGTCCGGGTGCCGGCGAACGCCGAGATCGTGATCGAGGGTGCGCTGCTGCCCGGCGCGCTCAAGGACGAGGGACCGTTCGCCGAGTTCACCGGCAACTACGGCGGCGTCGTCAAGGGACAGCTCATCCGCGTCGACGCGATCACCAGGCGTCGTGATGCGATCTATCAGGGTCTGGTCGCGTTCACCGCCGAACACATGCAGTTGCAGGGCATGCCCAACGAGCCCGTCATCCGCAACGCGATCCGCCAGATCCTCCCGGACACCCACGCCGTGCACATCACGCCCAGCGGCTGCGGCAAGTTCCACGCTGTCGTGCAGCTCTCGAAGCGACACGAGAGCGACGGCCGCGATGCGATCCTGGCCGCCTTCAGCGCGGTCCGCGACGTCAAGCTGGTCACGGTGGTGGACGAGGACGTGGACCCGTTCAACCCCCGGGATGTGGAGTGGGCGGTCTCGACCCGGCTCCAGGCCGACCGGGACGTCGTCATCGTGGAGCGGAGCTGGGGCAACCTGCTGGATCCGTCGACCTACGGCACGAAGATCACCGCGAAGATGGGATTGGACGCCACCAAACCGCTCGCCGGTGGCAACCAGTTCGAGAAGGCGATCGTTCCCGGTGCGGCCGACCTCGACCTCGCCGCGTACCTGTAAGTGCCCCGGCAGCCGCACGACGCAGACCCGGAGGAATTCCCGTGACGGGATCAGATCTCGCGAACCCGGACCCACGTGTCGTGACAGTCTGGTCCGACATCGGATGTCCCTGGGCCACCCTGGCACTCCACACCCTGCACCACGCCGCGGCCGAGCGCGGTGTGGAGCTCCTGGTGGACCACCGCGCCTTTCCGCTGGAACTGTTCAACCGCCGCCCGACACCGAAACACGTCATCGACGCGGAAATCGTCGCGATCGCCTCGGTGCGCCCGGAACTCCGCTGGCACCTGTGGACCGCGCCGGACGCGACGTATCCGGTCACGATCCTGCCGGCGATGGAGGCGGTGCAGGCCGCCAAGTCCGAGGAGGTCGGCGGCCTGCGGGCGAGTGACGAGTTGGACACGGCCCTTCGTCACGCGTTCTACGCCCAGGGTCGGTGCATCAGCATGCACGCGGAGATCCTGGACATCGCGGCCGGGTGCCCGCGCGTCGACGCCGATCGACTGCACCATCTGCTGGCCGCCGGGACGGGCCGCAAAGAGGTGTTCGAGCAGTGGGACACCGCGAAGGGCACCGCCGTGCAGGGCAGCCCCCACCTGTTCACCGCAGGTGGGGCGGCCCTGCACAACCCGGGAGTCACCTACCACTGGACGGCGCCGCCCGGTGAGGGCTTTCCCCGTCTCGAGCACTATGACGAACAGTGGGTGGACGCCGTGCTGACGCAAAGCACGCCCGCCCCCGGCGTCCCGACCAGCCCACAAAGGAGTGACGGATGACGACCTACGTTCTGGTGCCCGGCGCATTCTGCACTGGAGAGATATGGGCAGACGTCGCGGACGCACTGCGCGCCCACGGTCATCGCACTCAGGTCGTCGACCGGCTGCCCAGCGCCGGATCGCATCCCGACGAGCTGGGTGACCTGGCCGCTGACGTGGCGCACGTGCGCGAGATCCTCGACGACCTGGACGACGTCGTGCTCGTCGCGCACTCCTACAGCGGCTTCCCGGTTGTCGAGGTGACCGACCACCCCGCGCTCCGACACACCGTGCACCTGGCGGCGTTCTGGCCTGCGGCCGGCGAGTCGCTTTTGCACATCCGTTCGCCGCATCCTGAGCAGTGGCTGGACGTTCGGGAGGACGGCAGTATCGCCGTGACCGACGACCTGGCGATCGCTCGAGCAGTGCTCGCCGCAGACCTCACTCCCGAACGGTTCGCGTTGCTGCACGCCGGTCTGCAACTGCAGTCGGCCGCCAGCTTCGCCTGTGGCTCCGCAGGGGCCGCGGGAGGCAGCCACACCACAACCTACGTGGTGTGCTTGCAGGACCGCACCATCCATATCGCCGACCAGCGACGAATGGCCGAGTCCGCCGATCGCGTCATCGAGATCGATGCCGGGCACATGGCGATGATCTCGGCCCCGGCCGCCGTCAGCTCCCTGCTACTGGATCTCGCCGTTGATTCCTGATCGTCAGCCCGTCGCTGATCGAGGCTCGGCTGCGCTCGGGACGGGCCTGGTCACAGCCTGCGGTCGGCCAGCACCGGGAAGGAAGTCCGGTAGCCCGCCACCTGGTCGAGGTCGAGATCCGCGGTGATGACCTCTTCGCGGTCACCGGCCTCGGCCAGCGCAACCCCGGTCGGGCCGACGATCTGGCTGTGTCCACCCATCGCGACACCGCTGTGCGTGCCTGCGGTGTTGCACTGGATCATGAAGCACTGGTTCTCCACCGCCCGGGCCCGCCCGAGCAGAGTCCAGTGCTCCACCCGGGCGGCGGGCCAGGCCGCGGGGACGAGGAAGACCTCACTGCCCGCGTCCACGAGCCGGCGGAACAGCTCCGGGAACCGCAGGTCGTAACAGGTGGCCATACCCGCGGTGGTCAGCGGCCGGCCGCCAGGCGCGGTCAGCGCCGCGGTGACCACCTCGCTGCCCGCATCGAGCAGGGCCGGTTCTCCTTCGCCAAACCCGAAGCGGTGGATCTTCCGGTAATACGTTTCCAACTGCCCGCTGCGGTTGAACAGCAACGAGGTGTTCCACCTGGTCCGGCCCCCGGGAGACAGCGCCGAACCAGGTGCTCCGCCGGGCTGATGCTCGATGATGGAACCCGCGTGCACGGTGGCCCCGATCTCCCCCGCGGCCGCGGACAGCGCCCGCGCCACCGGACCGTCCAGCGTCTCCGCCCGGTCCGTCCACGACGGATAGGCGAAGCCGCCGTGGGCCCAGAGCTCGGGCAGGATGACCAGGTCGGCACCACGCTGCTCCCGGACCAGAGCGACGACCCGCTGGACGCGCTCGGCGACCGGCTCGGCATCGCCGTAACCGACCTGGATGACCCGAACGCGCAGTCGGCCGTTCGTCGGGTTGCCTGATCCCGCCGCCTGGCTGGGACCTGTCGGGGTGGAAACCCCAGGATTGTGCGCAGTCACGTCGTGCACGACCTTCTCGTCGGGTGGGTTTGCGATCAGGCCCGCAGGGCCGCCGGTCACGGCTCAGCTTTCGGCCACTCGGAGCGGGCGGGCGATGAGGGCCCGGGCCTCGTCGAGATCGTCCGGACGGCCGCAGGTCAGCGCGGCGACCACGCGGTCACCCTGCGAGTACCAGACCGTGAACTTTCCACTGTCGAAGGAACCGGTGACGCGTTCGCCGTCCCACTCGGCCGCCGGGCCGACGTATTCCAACCGTGCCCAGTCGGCGATGTCCGTCCAGAAGTACGGGACCTCGGTGTGCGCGGCCGGCGAGCCGAGCATCCCGCGTGCGGCCGACCGGCCCTGCGCTGCGGCGTGTTCCTCGTGTTCGACCCGGAGCCGCCTGCCGTGCACGACGCTGTGGTACTCACAGGCATCGCCCGCGGCATAGACGTCCTCGGCACTGGTGCGCAGGTTCTCGTCACAGGCGAAGCCACCGCTGCGGCCGATCTCCAGCCCGGCCTTCTGACCGAGTTTGGTGTCCGCCACCGCCCCGATGCCGACGACGACGAGATCGGCCGGCAGGCGTTCGCCGGTGTCGGTGCGCACTCCGTCCACCCGGTCGGAGCCGGTGAACTCCACCACCTGCCTTCCGCAGACCAGTTCCACGCCGTGGCTGGTCAGCAGCTGACTGACGTAGGCGGCAACCGATTCGCCGAACGTGATCGCCAGAGGGGCGCTTTCCGGCATCACCATCGTGCAGTGCACGCCCATCGCCGTCAGCGACGCGGCGACCTCGACCGCGATGAACGATCCACCCACGAGCACCGCACGGCGAGCGCCGGTGGCTTCGACCTCGGCGCGGAGCTTGTGGGCGTTCGCCGGTGCCCGGAGGTAGTGGATTCCCTCGAGCGCGGCCCCGGGGACCATGAGTCGGCGGACCATCGCACCGGTCGCGATGAGCGCCTTGCCGTAGCTCAGGGTCTTCTTGCCGGCCAACGTGATGGTGTGGGCTTCGGTGTCGAGGGCCATCACGGCGGATCGGGTCAGCAGTTGGATGTTGTTGGCGCTCCACCAGTCCGCGGCCATGATCGTCGGATCATGGTCCTTCGCCTGGGGCCCCAGCAATTCCTTGGTCACCGCCGGCCGGTGGTAGGGCGCGTCGAGCTCGCGGGTGACGAGCGTGATCGACCCGCCGAAGCCCTGCTCGCGCAGTTCCGCCGCTGCCGCCGCCGAAGCGGCGCCACCGCCGATCAGCAACATGTCCGTGTCTGGTTTGGGAGATGTCATCAGTCCTCGTAGGGCTCGAAGTCGCTCTTTCGAGCACCACACACCGGACACACCCAGCCGTCCGGGATGTCCTCGAAGGCGGTGCCCGGCGGAATACCGCCTTCCGGGTCGCCCTCGGCGGGGTCGTAGATGTCCCCGCAGGACATGCAGATCCATTTCTGCCTCGTTGCGACGCTACTCATGCGCTGACCTGCCTTCCCAGGTGTGGTGGTCGGTGGAAGTGGTGGGGGTGCCGGGCCAGCGGCTTTGGCTGGGATCCAGCAGGGGTGAGAGATCCTGGTGCCGGGCCCACGCGAGTGATTCCAGTTCGAGTGCGTCCAGCTCCACCCCCTGGCCGGTACGCAGGTCCGTGATCAGCAGCCGGGAACGTGACTGTCCCGAAGGGCGCAAGCTGATCGCGACCGCCGCGAACTCGTTGCGCACGATCAGCCGCTCGGGATCGGAAGCCAGTGCCGCGATTCGGTCGGACAGCGGCACCCCATCGGTGGTCTCACCCAGTAGCGCGTCCTGGTGACTCGACATGCCAGGTCCCTTCTGCGCGGCGATCCGCTGTTGGCCTCCCCTTACGGGGAGTGGTAGACCCGGGGTCCGCCGCTAGATCAGCAGGCTCAGGTTCCCCAGGAGTCCGTCGTTGTCGATCAGTTCGACCTTCTTCCGGTCGATCCGGAATTCGCCACCGCGCCGGTGCAACCGGTAGTCGTAGCGGCCCGCGTGCTGGTACCGGTTGTTCCGACGGAACTCGGCGACGATGAAGCACGCCTCGACGTGGATCAGCTCGCCCTCGGTCTCGTGCGGCCGCACGTCCAGCACGCGGACATTGCTGACCAGGTGCGTGGTCCGCGAACGCGGTTCCTGGGCGTAGGCCAGACCGCTGTCGAACCGCCACACCCGTTCGGTGAGGAAATTGAGTCTGTCGTGGACGATGGACACCTCCCTGGTCGGGTCGATGTCGTCCGCGCCGGACGGAATCCAGTACAGCGCGTCGGGGGTGAACAGCTCCAGCCAGCCCGGGTAGTCATGCGCGTCCAGGCGTGCCGCCTCGGCGTAGAGGAACTGTTCCACCTCGAACCGGAGCCCGAGATCGTCAACCGTTGTCATCGCTCACCTCCATCAGCCCCAGCCAGCGGCGCAGATAGGCTCGCTGGGGCACCTCGTCCGACGACCGGCCGATCCGGATACCCGTGGCCTCGTCGATCTCCTCGCGGTGCAGTCCGCGGCTCATCAAGGTCCAGTCGGCTGGGCTGGAAGTGGCTTCGAGTCCCGCGGTCACGCGGTCGAACGCGACCTCGATGTCGTCGGTCGATCCGAAGCCGGCCGGCCCGTAGAAGATCTCGTGATCGCGCAGGATGCGGGCGCGGGCCTGCTCGTCAGCGCCCTTGGGCAGCAGCGGGTAGAGGTAGACCCAGGTCTCGTCCACCGCCCTCGGGACGATGAGCCGCAGGTGCGCTCCCACGAACGCCAGGCTGGGAAAGACGTTGAGGTTGAACGGGATGAGCTCGCCGATGGCGATGGCGTGCGCGTTCAAGGTCTCGCCGTCGATGCTGCCGTACTCATGCACGGCGTGCCCGCCGCCCAGGTCGATGCCCCGCCATTCGCGGTTGGTGCGGACGTTCTTCACCCACGGGCTGCTCGTGCCGGAGCGCTCCTTGAGGATGTCCAGCCAGCTCTTGTGCGTGAAGGAGAAGTGGTAAGGGTCGATCGTGTTCTCGACCTGGAGCTTCCAGTTCCCCTTGTACACCAGCTTGTGGGCCCGCGCGGTGACCTCCGGACCACCGTCGCCGACATCGGCGATGAAATCAAGGTAACGCCGGGCGTTGCCGAGGTAGTCGGCGAGCGGCTCCACGTCGGCCGTGAGGCTGGCGAACACGAACCCGCGGTAGGAGTCCACCCGGGCCACGTGTTGCAGGCCCATCACCGACTTGTCGAACGTCTCGCCGTACCCGTCGTCGAACGGCACGCCGGTCAGCGCCCCGTTCGGCCCGTAGGTCCAGCCGTGGTAGGCGCAACGGAAGAAGTTCGCGTTGCCGAATTCCCGTTGGCAGACCGCTGATCCGCGGTGGCGGCAGCGGTTGAACATCACGTTGATGGTGCCGTCGTCGGCCGTGCGGTTGACGATGACGGGTTGAAGGCCGATGTATGCGGTCTTGTAGTCACCGCCGGAAGGCAGTTCACTTTCGTGCGCGACGAACACCCAGGTACGTCCGAAGATGGCTGTCATCTCCCGCGCGAAGAGTGTCTCGTCGCGGTAGATGCGGCCGCTGACGTGCCAGTCGTCGGTGATGAGCAGTTCTTTCGACCCGTCGACGGATGTCATGTGCACGCACCTCCTCTCGTGTCGGTCAGGAAAGCTCGGGGATGATGGTGGAGCGGATGGCGTCGGGGTCGGTGCCCGAGAGGTTCAATGCGTGCTCGGTCTGTTCGATCGGGAACCGGCCCGTGCACAACAGCTCCAGGGGGTAGCGACCCGACTCGATCAGCCGCAGCGTCGGCGGCACCAGACGGCTGGGCCGCCCCCGGACTGCCTTGATCGTCAGCACCTTGCGGTTCATGGTGTCCACGATCGACTCCGCGCCGCCGCCACCGCCCTTGGCGAGGCCGGCCTGAACCACGGTGGCCCGGTCCCCGGCGACGGCGAGGGCGGTGTCCAGCGCGGCCGAGGAGTCCGCCGCGTTGATCACCGTGTCGGCGAACAGGCCGCCGGTGATCTCACCGACCTCGGCGACCACGTCCGAGTGCGCGCCGGAGAGCACGTGGTCCGCGCCCAGTGCCTTGGCGACGCCCAGCCTGGTCTCGTCAGCGGGCCGGCCGACGACGATGACCGTGCCCGCACCGGCTTCGCGGGCACCGACGACACAGAGCAGACCGTGCGGGCCGGGCCCGACGATGACCACGGTGCCGCCCGGCCTCAGGCCGCCGACTCCGGCCACCCAGTCGAGGCCGTTGGACAGCGGGATGTAGAGCTGCACGAGTTCGGCCGGGATCTCCTCGGCGACCTTGTGCACGATGGCCTGCGGGTGCAGGTAGAGGTAGTCGCTGTAACCGCCGTAGAGGCCGGAACCGCTGTGGATGCTCTTGCCGCCGTACCGGGGCACCCGGCACATCTGATACGCCCCGGCCAGGCACGCCGAACAGGTGCCGCACGGCAGGTACTCCTCCACAACGATCCGGTCGCCGGGGTGTACGTCCCAGCGTCGGCTCGCTTCGGCACCGATGTCGACGACTCGGCCGACGAGTTCGTGACCGAGGCCGCACGGGAGCTCGTAGAACGGGTTGACGCCGCGGTAGGCGGCCATGTCGGTACCGCAGACACCGGTCGCCTCGACTTTGAGGAGCCCGTCGTCCTCGCGGAGGGCGGGCAGCGGAAACTCCTCGACTCTCAGGTCGCCGGGCCCGTAGAGCACGGCCATTCGGCTCATCGCTGACATACCTGCCTCCCTCTTCGCCCTGGTTGGGCCGCTCTGTCACTGGCGCCAGGGCCTCGTGCGATCTCGAACGGGACTCTCGGTCGCCTGGCGAACGTCGGCCGCCGGCAGGCGCGTGCACGTCCACCTGGTCGGCGGACGGCGCTGGCGCGCTGGTGAGTGGATAGAATTCTATAGTCCAAAATCCTGGACGAGCCAGAGCCGGAAGTCAAGGGGTTGGTTTCGTTACCGGAGTTACCCGTGCGGCGTCCGCTCAGCGTGCCCGGAGGCCGGCGCGAGGAGCAGTGCGGAGCGCCGGAGGGCGCGCACCGGGCCGGGATCGGCTGTGGCCGATCACGGATCACCCGGGCTCGAGCGCGTCGAGTGAGGTCGCGCGGGATCGCGACCCAGCGGAGGCCGGCGCCGGGCACACCCGTGATGCCGCCGAAGGGCGCATCGGCGGGACGATCCGGTGATCCGGGGACGCCGGCACGGCGTCCGGCTGCCGCGTCGCGGCTACTTGGGCTCTGAAGCTCCAGCCGCGATCAGGAGGTGATCCATCGCGCAGGTCAGGCTGGCCTCAAGGTGCGTGCGCAGAACCTCAGCCGTACCGTCGGGGTCCTTGGCCTTGATCCGCTCCACCAGCTCGGCGTGTTCCCGAACCGCCGCGAGCTGGCGTTCGCGGTTGGGCAGGCTGGTCATGACATACCGCTCGCAGGTGTTCCACAGCATGCTGAGATGCCGTTGCAGCACGCCCTCGCCGGCCGCCCGGAACAGGGCGAAGTGAAACTCGCGGTGTGCGTGCAGCATCGGCTTGGACTCCTGCGGGACCTTCTTCTTCATCAACTCCCGCATCTCCCCGAGCCAGTACTCCATGGCGGTGGCAACGCCATCCCCACGGGACTCAGCGGCTCGGCGAGCGGCGATCGGCTCTATGGCTTGCAGGATGGTGAAGGAGTCGCTCAGGTCACGGACGCTCAAGGCGCGCACCACGGTGCCACGCCGGGGCAGGTTGTCCACCAGCGACTCGGCTTCGAGCTGACGGACCGCCTCACGCAACGGAACCCGGCTGACCCCCATCTCGTCGGCGAGTTCGTACACGGGCACCTTCTGCCCCGGCCCCAGGACCCCCAGCACGATGCGGTTCCTGATCTCCTCGGTCACGAATTCCGTGATCGTGCCGGGCGTCTTCGCCGCACCGTCCTGCCAGGTTTCACCCGTCTGCATCGCCACGGCGCTCTTCATGCCTCCCGCCTGCACCCCTGTAGCACGCCAGGCCGTCGCGCCGCAGTGCGTCCTCAACAGCCGCAGCCAGTCTACAGTTTCCTTTCCGCCGCGGGCGGCGGCCTGCCCCGACCGAGTCGCTCACCCTCCATCGGACGGGGGCCGCCGCCCACCCACCACCCGGACCGCCCGCGCTCCGACCCGCACCGTGGGCCGCTCGTCACAGACTCGGTCCTGCGTCCTTCACGAGCAGTCGACCCTCCACGCCGGATCCGGTCTGCTCGAGCCGCTTGCCCTTGGTCTCGGGAGCCAGGAAGATCATCACCAGAACGGCGACAAGCACCATCGCTCCGGTGATCTCGAATGTCCTGGTAAGGCCGAGAACAGGCCACAGCCAGGCCCCGAAGAACAGCGGGACCAAGCCCGCGCCGGCACGGCTGATCGCGGATGCCCAGCCGAATCCCGTACCGCGAAGGAGCGTCGGATAGAGCTCTGGGATGTAGCAGTACAGCGCGGGAATCACCAGGTCGTTGGCCAGACCGAACACCAGCAGCCAGACCTGCGCCGGGCCCGGTTGGGTGATCATCAGAGTGAAGGCCACCATCGCACCCGCGGCGACCAGCGCACCAAAAGCGATGACCGATTTCCGCCCGATCTTCTCCACCAGCCACGCGGAGACGACCGCCCCGACGATGCCGATCGCGGTCACGGCAGCGGTTGCCATGAACGCCTTCTCGTTCGTGTAGCCGCTCTTCGTGAGAATGGCGGGCAACCAACTGGTCACACCGTAGTATTCGAGCAACACGGTGGTGAGGATCAGCCACGACACCAGCGTTATTCGCCAGTTGAACTTCCAGATCTCGGCTACGCCGCGGACCAGTGCGAGTGGCGACAGCTTCGCTTTCACAGTGGCCGGAGCATCCTCCATGAACGACCATTCGCCCACGCTCGCGCCGGTGCGCTGCACCAACCGCTCGATCACAGCCCGTGCCTCATCCTTGCGGCCCACCTTCGCCAAGAACATCGGGGACTCGGGGATCGAAATCCGGACCCAGAAGAGCAGAAGGGCCGGCGCGACCATGACGAGCAAAAGCAGGCGCCAGTTGTGGAGCGGAAGCAATGCGGTGCACACGAACCCGCACAGGGTGGCCCCGACCGGCCAGAACAACTCCAGCGCGGTGAGCGCGCGCCCGCGGTTCCGATAGGGCAGGAACTCGGACACCAACGCGTAGTCGACCGGAAGGCAACCACCGAGACCGAAGCCGGTGAGGAGCCTGCAGATCACCAGCACCGTGTAGTTCGGAGCGAGAGCCGCGATCAGCGTGAAGAACGCGTAAACCATGATCGTCAATGAGAACGCGCGCTTCCGTCCTGTCTTGTCGGCCACCGTTCCCCACACGATCGACCCGACGCCCATCCCGATGAGGCCGGCCGAGCCGAACAAGCCGAGTTGTAGGTTCGACAAGTCCCATTGTGCGTTGAGCAGTGGCAGCAGATACGGGGCCAGCAACACGTCCCATGCATCGAACATGTAACCGAGTCCCCCGATGAGGAAAATTACACCTTGGGCTTTCCAACGCCACGGAAGATCTTCGACCACCTGCACTGATGACTTCATGTGGACCACCTCGACTAGGGGAAACGCTCGACTATCACCGGGACGACACGCAACACATTCGCCATCTCTCCGGCACTACCGCGCAGAATTCAGTGGGGCCAGCTGCCCTTTGTCAGCAGGACACCGCGAGCGACGATGGGGGGCCGGCCGCGAGTAGGCGTCGAGGGTCCTCCCCGGAGTTGAAGTCGGTGATCAAAACCCCGCCCCGCGGCGCCCCACTGTCGGACCGTCATGACCTCGAAACCTTCCGTCGCCGCTACGCACCGTCATCTCAACATTCATATGAACGTTGAGGTAGCGTGCCGTGGAAGGTCGGAGCTGTCAAGGGATGTCGGCCGACGTCGAGCCTCCGGTACAGGTCACCGTGCTCAACTGGCCCTCGCGACGGGTGTCGAGGATCGTCGGACGTGCGATCTGGTGGCACGCTGGACAGTCGTCAGGGCGCACTACGCTGCGAGACCAGTCCGGGTCGCCTGTAACGCCGCGGGGTCAGTACACCCGCGAAAACCTCAACTCCGGAGGCCCAGGCCCGAGAGCGGTGTCTCTACACCGGGATCACGATGGACGCCCGCAGGCGCATCTATTTCTCGTAGTCGGAGGAGAGCTTCTTCAACAGCACAGCGAGGGTGCTCTGCTCGTTTTCCGACAGCGCGGAGAGCAGCTTCCACTCGTTCTCCAGGTAGGCCGGAACGATTCGATTCACAAGATCGAGTCCTTCCGCCGTGAGCGTGATCCGCCTGACCCTCTTGTTCTCCTGGTCGACGACCCGGGTGACCCAGCCACGGCCGATGAGGCGGTCGACACGATTGGTGACCGCACCACTGGTCACCATCGCCGAATGCATCAGTTCACCTGCGGTCAGCGAATACGGTGCGCCGCTGCGGCGCAGCGTCGCCAGTACGTCGAACTCCGGCAGAGTGCACCCGAAATCATCGAGACTCCGCTGAACGCCTTGCTCGAAGTAGCGCGAAAGGCGCCAAACCCGTCCGATGATTCCCATCGGCGCGGCGTTGACCTCGCGGTATTCGGCCGCCCACTGCTCGAGGATGTCGTCAACACTCCGTGACCGTGTGTGCTTCTGGCCGGCCCCGGAGGTGTCGCCCGTCATCCTGCAAGTCTCCGCTCCGCTCGCCCCACCGCTTGCCCACCGCCAGGCGCTGACCACCCCGGCACCCGGCCGCCATCTTACCGTAACGTTCATATGAGCGTTGATACGTCGGTCGGGAAGGGGCTTCCTTGACGGGCGAGCGCGACGAAGTACTGCCGGAAGAGCACGCACCGCTTGGTGTCGCGCGCTTGACGTCGGTTCACGATTGATCGTGTCGGGGTTCCGGTCGCTACTCGCGGGAGGCGGTGTCCGGCGGTATGAGCAGCGCGTTGATCGCGGCGGTGCGGATGGTCGCCCCGACGATGTCGGGATCGAGGCCGCTGTTGAACGTCGGAACGGCGTTGATCATCGAGAAGACGGCGTGCGTCAGAACGCGGGTCTGCGCGTCCGACAGGTCGGGCCGTAGCCGCGTCACCAACCCGCTCCACTCCTCGGCGTACAGGCGCATCATCCGCCGCATCCGGTGACGCTCGTCATCGGGGACATTGTGTTCGTTCTTCAGGAACACAAGCGTGGACGGCACGTTCTCAAGAGTGCGTGCGACGTGGAAGTCGATCATCGCCTCAAGCGCCTCGCGGGGATCGCGCACCTCAGCGGCCGTCTCGCGCGCGTTGGCCAGCAACTCACTCAGAGGATCCTCGAGCACCGCGATCAGCAACGCCTGCTTACTCGAGAAGTGCCGGTACAGGGCGGGACCGGTCACACCGGCACGCGCACCGATCATCTCGGTGGTGACCGCGTCGAAGGCCCGCTCGTGGAACAACTCACCAGCGACCTTGATCAGCACCTGCCGTCGAGTGGTACGCGGCGATGCGGTACGGGAGGAAGGTGCGCTCGACATGAGTGAAGCCTACGTGATTGGTCGATAACGTGCGGTCCCTGACTCCGCGAGCAGGTCGGCCACGGCGTCCAGACAGACGAAGCGCAGGTCGGACGGCATACCGCGCGGGCCATCGAGTAGGCCGCTGGGAACGACGACCTCGACGCCGTTGGTGAATGTGCGGGACAGCAGTGCGTCGTCCGTGGCCCCGGCGGCCCCCGCGGTCGGCGGCCGCGCGGGCGAAGACGGTCGCGGGTCGGCGCGCGGCGACACTCGACGTTACCGATGGATAACGAAGCCGCCTTGAGGGCGGGCCTTGACCACCACAAAAACGGGCCTTACGGTGGTTTTGGCCAAAGTTTATGTTATCCGTCAGTAACGTTCAACGGAGAGTTGGCATGGAGCTGATCCCCATGACCGCAGGGGGCACCCCGGTGGGGCTCGCGCATGAGCGCCGCTGCCGCTTCCCCCTGCCGCACATCCCGGAAGGCCTCGCCGCGGTCCGCCGACACGCCGCTCACGCCCTGCAGCAGTGGCACATTTCTCCCGATCTCGCAGACGACGCCCTTCTGGTCGTCTCCGAACTGATCACCAACGCGGTCGTCCATGCGCGTCCCCCCGCGTCGCTGTGCTTGTCCCGCGAGGGCGGCCAGGCCGCGTGCGCCATCCGCATCGAGGTGACCGACGCCGGTCCGGCACAGCGACCCCACCGGAACGACGGCCACCAGCAGCCCGACGAGGGTGGCCGGGGAAGCACCATCGTCGCCACGCTGTCCGCCCGCTCCGGAACCACGGCCTGCCAAGGCGGGATCACCCGGTGGGCGGAAATCCACCGGCCCATGCCCTGACCGGACACCGTGGGCCGGTTCGACGCGGAATAGCGAACGGCGGACAACGCCAGTGCTTCCCTATCCGCATCCACTCTTGCGAAAGTCGCAAAATACAGGCTGATCAGTTCGTTGCGCCTTCGGATTCGACAGTCCAGAGTCAGCACATGCAAAACAGAGCGAGCGTACGCAATCGCCGGTGGCAACCATAAATCCCACATGCCCTGTCCGGACTCCGGCCGAAGGATCTACGGGGACAGCAATCGTCCGTGGCCACGCCAGAAAACGGACCAGCGCTGCCACCGTGCGGAAAGGAGAATCAATGGCGATGGTGCAAGACCCCGAGAAAACGATCAGCTCCAGAACCGCCCTGCGCTCATCACTCGCAGGCGGAGTCGGAACACTGATCGAGTACTACGACTTCAGCGTCTACGGCTTCCTGGCCCTCACCATCGGACCCCTGTTCTTCCCCAGCGACAACCCCACCGTCTCCACCCTCTCCGCTCTCGCCGTCTTCGCCTCCTCCTACCTCGTCCGCCCCATCGGCGGCTACGTCTACGGCCGCCTCGGCGACCGCCGCAGCCGCCGCGCCGCTCTCGTCGCCACCATCGTCTCCATGGGCCTCGCATCCGGCGTCGTCGGCCTCCTGCCCACCTACGGACAAGCCGGCACCTTCGCCACCGTCGCCCTCATCATCGCCCGCCTCGCCCAGGGCTTCGCCGCCGGCGGCGAAATCGGCGGCGCCGCCACCTACATCGCCGAACTCGCGCCCACCGGCAAACGCGGACTCTACGGCTCCGCCACCGCCATGGGATCCACCCTCGGATTCGCCGCCGCCGCCGGGATCGTCGGACTCGTTCGCCTCTTCGTCCCCGACCCCCAAATGGCCACCTATGGCTGGCGCATTCCCTTCCTGCTCTCCTTCGCCCTCACCATCGTCGCCCTCCGTGCCCGCCTGCGCATCGAAGACTCACCTCAGTTCCGGGAACTCAGAGAAAAAGCCGCCATCATCCGCAGCCCCATGTTCGCAGCACTCCGCAGCCACCCCGTCTCCGTCCTGCGCATCGCGGGCCTCGCCATCGCCTTCAACGGCACCGGCTATTTCTTCATCTCCTACTTCGCTCTCTTCCTCCAGCAACAAGGCTTCGCCGCCACCAGCATCGCCTGGACATCCGCCCTTTGCATCACCCTCGCCACCCTCACCTACCCCCTCGCCGGCAAACTCACCGACCGCTTCGATCGCAAACCCATCCTCCTGTCCTCCTATCTCTTCTACGCCATCACTGCGTACCCCGTCTTCCTCATCCTCATCACCACACACAGCCTCTGGCTCATCGCCGTCGTCTACCTCGCCTGGGCATACTTCAGCGGATGGTCCCAAGTCCCCGCCTGGGCACTCGCCGCCGAAATGTTCCCCGCCAACGTCCGCTACTCCGGCATAGCGATCGGGTACAACTTCGGCGCCATCCTCGGCGGTTTCACACCCCTCATCGCCGCCTCCCTCATCGCCGGCACCGGAAGCAAGACCAGCCCCGTCTACTGGATCCTCGCCGTCACACTCATCGGAATGATCACCGTCGCCACCATCCCCAAGACCGCCAAGAAGCCCCTCCCCGCGTGACCCATCGCTTCACCCGCTCGGCACGAACCGCTCGGGATGACGAACGGTCAGTGATCGGCTGTGTCCCGCCGCCGTCAACCCGGCGGCGGGACACGGCCACGCGCATGTCGGCGCCGTTCACGCCGCCCCCTCGAAGCCGTGCGGGTTGCCGGCCGAGGGAGCCTACGCGGCGGAGTCATGGATGTGGCGGTCTCGCCCCGCACCGTATCCGGCTCCTGCCATGGCAAGGCTGACGACGACCAGCAGTACGAGGGGAAGCGTCCAACTGCCCGTGGCGTCGTGGGCGATACCGAGCAAGAGCGGTCCGGCCGCCGCCACGAGATAGCCGATGGACTGCGCCATCCCTGCCAGTGCGGCGGCTTCGCCGGCGTTGCCGGCACGTTCACTCTGGAACGCCAGGGCCAGCAGGAGGCAGACTCCGGCGCCCAGACCGAGGAGCGTGCAGGCCGGAATGACCAGCGCGGGGACGAACAGCAGCAGGGCGAAGCCGCCGGCAACGACGACGGATGCCGCGGCGGCGGTCCACCGCTGGTCGCGGCGCCCGCGGGTGAACAGCGGCAGGAGACTGCTGGCCAGCAGGGCGATCAGCTGGTAGTAGAAGAGCATCCACCCTGCCGTGGCACCGCTCATACCGTGGTGGATCAGGATGCTGGGCAGCCACGCGACGGCGGTGTAGAAGGCCAGGGACTGCAAGCCCATGAAGAGGCTGACGTGCCACGCCAGCCGCGACCGCCAGGGCACCGCACTGTGGGTCGAACCGACGGCCGCCCGGGAGTCGTCTCCCCGGACCCGGGGCAGCCACACCAGGAAGGCCACGACGCTCAAGGCGACACCCCAGGCGAGCGCGGTGTGCCAGGAACCCGGCAGGGCCTGGGAGAGCGGCACGGAGATCCCGGACGAGACCGCGGAGGTGAGCCCCAGGACGGTGACATAGAGGGCGCTGATGGCATGGATGCGCTCCGAAGGAACGTTTCTTCTGACCAGAGCGGGCAGCAGCACGTTCCCGAACGCGATGGCGGCCGAGAGGATCACGGTGCCCGCGAAGAGACAGATGACCGAGGGAATCGACCTGACGACGGTCCCGAGCGCCAGGGCGCCCAGGGCCACCACCATCAGACGTGCGGTGCCGAACCGGTGCGAGACCCTGGCCACCAGGGGCGATGTCGCGGCGAAGGTCAGCAGGGGGAGGGTGCCCAGGAGGCCGCCCCAACTCGATGTCAGACCGCTGCCGCGCTCGATCTCCGGCAGCAGCGCGCCGACACCGGTGAGGCTGGTACGCAGGTTCGCCGCCACGAGAAGGATGGCGATGACCAGGCCGAGCGAGACAGCGGGCCGGGTCCGGTCGGGTTCGAGCGACCCCGGGATCGCGGTCCGCTCGGACGTCGTGGACTGCTTCGTCGTCACTGTTCGCCCTCCCCCCGTATCGCCCCGGCTTCGCGGTCGTGGGTGAGGCGCACGATCGCCGCCGCCGCGTCCCGGGCGCCGCTCTCGTCCCGGGACTCGATCGCGTCGACGAGCCTCCTGTGCAGTCCGGAATGCTCCTCGGCGCCCTCGGCGTCCCAGGTCAGACCGCCGAGAGAGGCGAGAGCCGTGCCGAGGTAGCCGTACACCTCGATGAGGAGGTCGTTCCCACTGGCTTTGACGACCGCGCGATGGAACAGGCTGTCGGCGCTCGCGCCGGCGGCCGCGTCTCCGTCGAGGTCGGCCTCTTCCGCGTCGTCCAGCAGTTCCCTCAGCCGACGAAGATCGTCCTCACTCCGGCGCAGGGCGGCGGCTCCTGAGGCGTACTCCTCCAGGACAGCACGCAGTTCGAAGACGTTGTCCCGCTGCGCGGAGCTCGCCCGCCGCACCATGGCCGACTGAAGCTCGCTCGACGCGCGCACATAGGTTCCGTCGCCCACGCGGGCTTCCAGCAGTCCCATGTGGGCAAGGGCGCCGAGGGCCTCCCGCAGTGTGCTGCGTCCGACCCCCAGTTCCTGGACGAGAACCTGCTCCGGCGGGATACGCGTTCCCACCTGCCATTCGCCTGCCTCGATGTGCGAGCGGAGACTGTCCACAAGCTGGGTCACCAGGCTTGCCGCTCTGCGCGGCGCTTTGATGTCGTTCACAGAGCCAGGCTATATGTCAGACGTTTGAATGTCATCTCTTAGGGAAGATCGGTCTCGGGTCAGAGGAGGTCGAGAGCGGCGGCGACGACACTTTCGGTGTCGATGCCGTGGTAGCGGTAGACGCTGTCGAGGTCGCCGGACTGCCCGAACCTGGTGACACCGAGGTGCGTGGCCCGGACCTGGTTGATCCCGGCGAGGAAGGCCAGCGTGTGCGGGTGCCCGTCGAGCAGGGTGACCAGCGGGGTGGCGCGGCGGGCCGGGAACGCGGCGTCGAGGATCCAGGTGTCCGCGCTGCCGTGCCCGGCCCGGGCCTGAACGGCTTCGAAGAGCAGCCCGGGGCTGGTCACCACGATCACGTCGACGGAAGTGCCGAGGGACTCCAGCCGCTGGGCCGCCGCCAGTGCCTCGGTCACCATCGCACCCATCACCGCGATCGTGACGGCCGGCCGCTCGGTGGTCCGCAGTGGGTAGGCACCCGCCACGACCTGGCGGCGTCGCCGTTCCCTGGCCGCCGGGTCGGACGGCGTCGCGGCCAGCGACTGGTCGACCGGCCGGGTGGACAGCCGCAGGTAGGCGCTCGTGCCGTCCGGACGGCCCAGCCTGGCCAGTGAGGCCAGCAGAGTCCACTCGACGTCGAGCGCGAAGGCCGGCTCGTAGGTGACGCAGCCCGGCTGTTCCAGCCCCACCGACGGTGTGGTGATCGACTGGTGTGCCCCGCCCTCGGGGGCAAGGGTCACCCCGGACGGCGTGCCGACCAGGATCGACTGCCCGCCCGCGTAGATCCCGAACGACCACGGCTCGAGCGCCCGCTCGACGAACGGGTCGTAGAGCACCCCGATCGGCAGCAGCGGCTGTCCCCACCGCGACCAGGTCGCGCCCAGCTCGCCGAGCGCGCCGACCAGGTTGCCCTCGGCGATGCCCAGTTCGATGTGCTGGCCGCTGGGCTTCTCCCGCCAGTGCAGGATCGTCTCGGAGTCGTCGTCGAACCAGTCCTTGCGCTCGGCGGGCGACCAGACCCCTACCTTGTTGACCCAGCCACCGAGGTTGGTCGACGACGAGACATCCGGGCACAGCGTGACCACGCGCCGGGCCGCTTCGGGTGCCTGACGGGTGAGGTCGAGCAAGGTCCGCCCCAGCGCGGCCTGCGTCGTGGCCTTGCCGGTGGGCGTGCGGCCGATGTCGGTGGGCAGGGCGGGGGCGGAGGCAGGCGTGGTCGCCGGGCGGCGCAGTCGTTCGGCGGTGGCGGCACAGAGCCGGCCGGCCGACGTGTCCGGGTCGAAGCGCTGCCAAGGGGCGTCGGACGACAGGCCCGAGCGCTCCGCGAGATCGGCGAACTGCTCTGCCGACAGCAGCGACGAGTGGTTCTGCGGGTGTCCTTCGCTGGCCAGCCCGAAGCCCTTCACCGTGTAGGCGAAGATCACGGTCGGGCGGGTGTCGTCGATCTCGGCGAAGGCGTCGTTGACGGCCTGCAGGTCGTGCCCGCCGAGGTTGCGGATCGCGGCATGCAGCGTGGCGTCGTCGAGGGTGCCGACGAGCAGTGCGAGCTCCGGCGAGTCCGGCAGCCGTTCGCGCAGATCCCCCGGGGCGCAGCGGAGCAGCCGCTGGTACTCCGGGTTGGACATCTCATCGATCCGCCGCCGCAGCGCCTCGCCGCCCGGGTGTTCGAACAACTCCCGCAGCAGCCGGCCGTACTTGACCGTGAGGACCTGCCACCCCGCGGCGGCGAACATCCCCTGCAACCGCGGAGCGCCGATGTTCGGCACCACCCGGTCCAGGCTCTGCCGGTTCAGGTCGACGATCCACACGACCTCGCCCAGCTCGGCGACCATCGGGTCCAGGAGTGCCTCCCACACCGCGCCCTCGTCGAGCTCCGCGTCGCCGACCAGCGAGTACTGCCGTCCGGTTCCGGCCCGCTCGTCCAGCCCCGCGACGTAACGCCGCGCCAGCGCACCCCAGATCGGGGCGGTCGCACCGATGCCGACCGAGCCGGTCGAGTAGTCCACCGGGTCCGGGTCCTTCGCTCTCGACGGGTAGCTCTGGAGCCCGCCGAACTCGCGCAGCGTGGTCAGGTACGACTCGTCGAGCTCGCCGAGCAGGTAGTTGATCGAGTGCAGCACCGGCGAGGCGTGCGGCTTGACCGAGACCCGGTCGCCGGAGCGCAGGTGCTCGAACCAGAGCGCGGTCATCAGCGTGGTCATCGACGCCGACGACGCCTGGTGCCCGCCGACTTTCAGCCCGGTCGGGTTGGGCCGGACCCGGTTGGCGTGGTCGATGATCGCGGTGGCGAGCCAGCGCACCCGCTGCTCGATCTCACCGAGCACCGTCACCCGGTGCTCCTGATCGCCGAGCGAAGCGGTGGAAACCGTTGGTGCGGACATCGGGGAACTCCTTCTGTGGGCAGGAATGTCGCGGTGGTGTGCCGGGGTCATCGCGCGGCGAGTCGCATCGCGTCGTGCGCGGCGCGGGAGCCGGCCGCGCGGGCGATCCGGAACGGATCCCGGACGGCACCGGTGCATTGAATCTTTCTGCGGTCGGCTCTGCCGGACCGACGGGCTTCGAATTGTCGGCCCGCGCATGGCGGACGTAGTAATTTTATGCAATCCGACTCTGCCCTGTTTCATCCAGTCGCGCAACGAATTGATCGGACCGGACCATTGCGACTTTCGCAACGATCTATTCGGATGATAAACGCGACCTGTGTCCGCAGAAGCGACGCCTTATCTATTAGGCTCTCGCGTATGACAGTAATGCAGCGATTCAAATTGAGAAGCATCGTCACCGGCGCCGAGCCGACCGGGGCCGTGGTCATCCGATGAGCGATCCCGTGAAGATAGGGAACGTGCTGCATCCGGTGGCCGACGTCGAGGCCGCGGTGCGCTTCTACGCTGAAACCTTCGGCCTGGCCACGAAGTTCGTCGACGGCGACCGCTACGCGGCCCTCGATGGCGGCGGCACGACGCTCGCCCTGTCCGGCCCGGCCGAGGACGTCACCGGCGGGGTGCACGCGGCCTCGTTCAAGGTCCCCGACGTGGCCGCGGCGCTCGCCGCGCTCACACGGAGCGGCGGGTCCGTGGTCCGGGAGCCTGTACGCGGCCCGCACGAGGTCCGGGCGGTGGCCCGGGATCCGTGGGGCAACACCATGGTGGTCTACGGGCCGCGGTAGCGGTCACTTGGCCGGCACGCCTCGCGGCGTGCCGGCACCGAGCGCGAACCGCACCGACGGCGGGCGCCGTTACGGAGCCCGCCATGCGCCGTGCGGCGGGTCGATGTCGGCCAGGCACACAAAGTCGAGGAAACGGGCGGCGACGGGCGACAGACCCTGAGAGCAGTGATGGACCACTCCGATGGTTCTCGTCGCCCCCGGGGAGTCCACCGGCACCGCGACGAGGTCGTGCAGGCCGAATCCCTGCAATTCCAGTGCCGGCAGCGCTGCGACACCCACGCCGGCCCGCAGGAGCCCGCCGACCGTCGCCACGCTGGTCGCGTTGAAGTGCTGGCTCACCGAGATCGAATACGCGCTGAACGCGGCGTCGGTGATGTTCCGGACGCTGGTCCCGGGTCGCGTCGCGACGACGGTCTCGCCCTTGAAATCCGACCACGATATGGAATCCCGCGTCGCCCACGGGTGACCGGGCGGCGCCACTCCGTAGAAGCGCTCCATCAGCAGGGGCTTGAAGACGAAGCCTTCCGGAATGTCTCCGCCCGCTGTGAAACCGAGCTCGACGGTCCCCTCCTCAAGGCTTTCGACGACCTGGTCCGCGGCTCCGTCGATGATCTGGAATTCCACCCCCGGGTGCTCCCGCATGAAGCCGCGGATCATGTCCGGCAGCAGCACCGCCGCGGGCGAAGGAAGCGTGGCGACGGCGATCGTGCCGGACTGAGCGGCCGCGTACGACATGAAACGGCGGA
The DNA here is from genome assembly GCA_963737305.1 of uncultured Actinomycetota bacterium. Taxonomy (GTDB): domain Bacteria; phylum Actinomycetota; class Actinomycetes; order Streptomycetales; family Streptomycetaceae; genus Streptantibioticus_C. Next base: position 1,944,822 of record CAVTRX010000001.1, read on the forward strand.
GTCGCACGTCCACGTCGTCGAGTACGGCTCCTGTCATGAGCAGGAAGGCCTGGCCTGCCGCGGTGGTGTCAAGCTGCCGAGTGGTTCGGTCGAACAGCCTCACCCGCAGGAGACGCTCGACCTCCTTGATCCTCCGGCTGAGGACCGACTGGGAGATGTGCTCCGTCGCGGCCGCCTTGGTGAAGCTGCCGGACGCGGCGAGGGCCTGGACCGCTCGGAGCTGTTGCAGTGTCAGGTCGGGAAGCTGCATGAGTCCACCTCTTGCTGTAGGCACGTCAGTAGAGGAAAGAGCCGCGGTCGGCCTTGCACCCTGGCAGTCGGGTGTCAGCCGTCCGCACGCTCCTGGGCCGGAGGCCGGCCACCGGGGGTTCGCGCGGCGGCCGGCCTCGCAAATTCACCGCACGTGTCGCGGGAAACGTACGCACCGGTTCAACGCGGCCGAACCTGACTCGCGATCACACCGTCGTCGCCCCCGCCGTACATCTCGTCGACCAGCGCGGCGAATGACACCACTACGGCGGTCCGCTTGATCTTGCCGTTCGCCGTCCGTTCGCCGCGTTCGAGCTCAAGAGCCCGGGGCAACACACGGAAGTCCTTCAGCTGTTGCGCGCGGGCCAGGTCGGTGTTGACCCGGTCGAGCTCCACTCGCAGGCGCTCCGCCAGTACCGACGTGGTCAGCTCGTCCGCCGACGCACTCGGCTCCAGCAGTACGGTGAGGTACTTGCGCGCGTCGCCCACCACGATCGCTTCGCTGATCAGCGAGCTTTCCTTCAGCCGGGTTTCGATCGGCTGCGGACTGACCGTCTTGCCGCCGCTGGTGATGATCACGTCCTTCTTCCGGCCGATCAGACGGATGTCGCCGTTCTCGGTGCGCTCCATCAGGTCGCCGGTGTGGAACCAGCCGTCCTTCAGAGCCGCATTCGTCTCCTCCGGATTGTTCCAGTATTCGCGGAACAACTGTGGTGCGCGAATCAGGATTTCACCGTCGGGCGCCGCCTCGACCTGAAAGCGCGGGTCGAAGAATTCACGGCCGATGTTTCCCGGGCGGGGAAACGGATGATCGAAATGCGCGACCGGGCAGCCGGCCGTCTCGGTGAGGCCATAGGTTTCGCGAAGGTCGAGCCCCCAGATCTGCCACAGTGCGATGACGTTCTCGGGCGTCGCGGCCGAGGCGGTGAACGCGGACCGGAGCCGGTCCAGTCCGGCCGTTGCCCGCAGCGGCAGGAAGACCCCCTCCACCGCGGCGGAGTACTCGCGCCGCAACCACTCCGGGGGAGGTTGGTTCGACCAGCGGTACTCGGCCATACGACGACCCACCTCCATCGCCTCCTCGTAGATCCGGCGCCGGTCCTCAGGCCAGGCCCGCGTCTGTGCGATCAGCCGGCCGGCGGCCTTCTCGTAGAAGCGGGGCGGCCACAGCAGGAGCGTCGGTCGCACGGTGCGCAGCGCGTCCTCGTACTCCTCGATGCGGCAGTACGTCACCACGAGGCGTGAGAGCAGGGGCGTGAAGATCAGCAGCAGCGCCGGGGCCACGTGGGCCAGCGGCAGGAACCCGACGGTGTCGTGCTCCCTGATGTCGAGCTCCGGATACAGCCCGACGACCGTCTGGATCGCGTGCTGCAGCGTCCGGTGCGAGTGCGTGACGCCTTTCGGATCACCGGTGGAGCCCGACGTGTAGAACAGGACGGCGGGTTCGTCGAGCTTCGTGGCGGCGACCAGCTCGGCCAGTCGGCCGGGCTCGTCGTCCGCGTGCCGTGCTCCTTCCGAGCTCAGCTCCTCCCATGTGGTCCCGGTGATCCACTCGGGCAGCGCCGGCGGGGCGGAATCCACGCCGATGACCAGTCGCAGCGCCGGTGTGCGGGCGGCGATCTCCGCCACCTTGTCCAGCTCGGCCTCCGTCTCGCCCACGAAAGCCAGCGCCTCGCTGTGCACCAGGAGGCGTTCGATCTCGGCCGGCGAGTTGGTCGGGTAGACGCCGACCACGACGCCGCCGATGCTCTGCACGGCCATCGCGGCGAAAACCCATTCAGGTCGCACGCCGCTCATCACGGCCACCCGATCACCGTGCCGCACACCGTGCTCGACCAGGCCGAGCGCGAGATCGCGTACACGATCCCGGTACGTCCGCCACGTGATCCCGTGCGCGACGCCATCGCGCCAGTGGCGCAGCGCGACAGCGTCGGGCTCGGAATTCGCACGGTCCAGCAACAGCCCCGGAAGTGTCCGGGCCGGTTCAAAATTCCTCAGATCCACAACACGGCCTCTCCGTCAGAGCCGACGAGCCTGAACCCATGCCGTTCATGCGGCACTCTCCCCGAGGTGAACGAAGCCACCCCGGTACCACGTCACGGGCTTTCCGCCACCTATCTGTGCGTCGTGCACCCGACCGATGAGGATGACGTGGTCCCCGCCGGGTACGACTTCATCCAGTGCGCAGCGGATGACCGCCGCGGCGTCACTCAGTACCGGATGGTCGTCCTCGTCGAACCGGAAGCCACCGGCCGCGAACTTGTCCTCGCCCTTCGTGGCGAACCTCACCGCCAGCTCCGCGTGTGCGGGCGTCGCGATGTTCACGATGAACCGTTCCGCCGCTGTGAAAACGGGGAAGCAGTCCGCTCGTCGGTCCAGACACACGAGAACGAGTGGCGGATCCAGCGACAGCGACGTGAAGGAACTCGCGGTGAACCCGTACAGCGTGCCCTCGGCACTACGGGTCGTCACGATGGTCACGCCCGAAGGGAAACTGGACAGCGCCGAGCGGAATGCCTTCGCGTCGAACGCCTCTATGTGTTCAGCCATTCCACGCCTCGCGGGCAGCTCGTGCGGCGGGGTCGTCGAAGACGGTACGGGCGTCGTCGAGGGTGACGTCGAGTTGCTTGTCGGCCGACCAGCCGTCGGTACTGTCTCTGAGCGCGCGCTTCAGCGCCGCGAACGCGGCGGACGGCTTCTCCGCCGCCGCGCGGGCGGTCGCCGTCGCGGTCGCGAGCAGCTCGTCGCCGCCGACGATCCGGTCGACGATGCCGAGGGATTCCGCGACGGTCGCGTCGATGGGATCGCCGCCCAGCAGCAGGCTACGGGCCGCGCGATCGCCCAGTATGCGGCGAACTCGGGCGATTCCCTTCACGGCCGGCAACAGCCCGTGGTTGATCTCGGGAAAGACGAAACGTGCACGGGGAGTCGCGTACACCGCGTCGGCGAACAGCGTCATCTCGATGCCACCGCCGACGCACCAGCCGTTGACCGCGCACACCAGCGGCCCGGGATAGTCCTCGAGTGCGCCGAGCAGCGCGTGGAACGACGCCATCCGCTCGACCATCGCATCGGCGTCGTACCCGATGGACTCCTTGATGTCGCCGCCCGCGCAGAAGAAGCGCTCGCCCGCTCCGGTCAGGACCACCGCGGGGGCGGCCGGGCGGCCGGCGAGCATGTCGAACGTCGTCGCCAGTTCACGAACGAGCGCGTTGCTGAGCGCGTTGGCGGGTGGGCGGTTGAGGGTGAGTATGACGACGCCGTCCGCTTCGTCGGACAGGCGCACCGCACGTGGAGCCACGTCTTGCGAGGCCGCGGTCATGCTCGCCTCCGGTCAGTTCGCCGGCGTACCGGTGTTGCGGGCGGAGGGAAAGTCGACGGGACGCTTCTCCCGGAACGCCTGCCGGGCCTCGGCGTAGTCGGCGCTGGCGAAGTCGATGATTTCGAGCGCCGCGGACAGTTCGTGCTGGGGCAGCGCGTTGGTCAGCCAGGCGTTGAGCCCGCGCTTGGTGTAGCGGAGCGCCTGCTGGGATCCACGCGCGAGCTGGGTGGCGACCTCGAGGGCGCGCGGCAGGACCTGGTCGCGCGGGACGACCTGGCTGACCAACCCGATTCGCTCGGCCTCGATGCCGTCGAGCTTCTCCGAGGTGAGAACGTAGTACTTCGTCTTGGCCATGCCTGCGAGCAACGGCCAGATGAGTGCGGCGTGATCGCCGGCGGTCACGCCGACGCGGGTGTGGCCTTCCATCAGCACGGCGTCCTCGGCGGCGATGCTGATGTCGGCGAGCAGGGCGGTCGACAGGCCGTACCCGACGGCGGGGCCGTTGATCGCCGAGATGATCGGCTTCTCGATCCGCAGTATGGTCGCGACGCGCTTGCGTTCGGTCTCCAGCAGGTCGAGCGCCGCCTGGGGACTGGGGTCCGGCTGGGCGACGTCCATGCCGGTGCAGAAGGCCTTGCCGGCCCCGGTCACCACGACGACCCGGGTTTCCTCGTCGCGCTCGACGTCGTACCAGATCCGGTTCATTTCCTCGAACATCGGCATGGTGAACGCGTTGTAGCGCTCGGGCCGGTTGAACGTGATCTGCAGGACGCCGTCAGCGGGACGCTCGACCAGGATCTCGCCGGTGCCGTGGTTGTAGAGGTCACTCATCGAACACCCTCCAAGGGGGTAGTCGTGTTCTGCTCGGCCTGGAACCGGCGCAGCGCTTCTTCGTGGGCGGGGCGCGCGGCGCGGATGTCGGCCAGGACGTCGTCGGCCGAACGCACCACGTTGCGCGGGTGCTTGAACTGGGGGATCACGTACTTGCCGAACAGCTCGATCGAGCGCATGAGCTGGTCGTGGGGAAGGCTGTCGACACGCAGCACGAGCGCGTCGACGCCCATGTCCGCGTAGCGCTGGACCTGCTCGACGCAGTGGGCCGGGTCACCGACGAGGAAGCCCTGGGACTCCTCGAACATGTAGTCCTCGTCGTTGAAGTCGACGTTCTTGACGGCGCCCATGTAGGCGTAGTCCTTGGACAGCGTGGAGAGCCGTTCGTAGGCGCCGGTCGACAGCTTGACCATGTCGAACAGGGGCTTGGCCTCCTTGCGGGCCAATGCCGTCGTCTCGGCGCAGTGCATGCCGCCGCCGACCGCGACCATCTTGCGGGGCGTGATCGGGTACGGGTGTTCGGTTGCGGCGAGCGTCTCGTCGTAGAGCTTGGCCATGTTCTCGACGAGATCGAACCCGAGGTAGAGGCCGCCCATGATGGCGCCGATACCCAGCGTGGCGGCCCCCTGGACCGAGCCCGGGCTGCCCGTGGCAGCCGAGATGGGCGGGTAGGGCCACTGCAGGGGCTTGGGGACGAGGCTGCGCGGCGGGATCTTGTAGTGCTCGCCGACGAACGAGAACGGGTCCTCGAGGAACGCCCGGCGGATCAGCTCGACGCCTTCCCGCCACTGCGCCTTGTTCTCCGCGGGGTCGACCTCGAACGCGCGCAACGCGAGCGTGGTGTTGCCGCGTCCCGTACCGAGCTCGACGCGCCCGTTGGACAGGATGTCCTCGGTCGCGACGCGCTCCGCGACACGCAGCGCGTGGTTCATCCGCGTGGGCAGCAGCGTCACGAGGTGGATGAACCGAAGGCGGTTCGTGAGGGCCATCAGGTACGGGTAGAGCACCTCGGGGGCGGACACCGAGGCCGTGCCGATGGCGACGTGCTGCTCTGAGCTGCCGAAAGCGTCGAAGCCGACCCGCTCGGCGAGCAGCACCTCCTCGATCAGCTCCTGATACCGGTGCTGGTGCGTGAGCCCGACCGGGGTGTCGCCCTCAGTCATGAGGATGAAGTCCATGCCGACCCTTTCGTCGGATGTTATTTGCGATTAACGTAGATCTCAGATTTGACGAGGTCAAGCCTCACCATGGAGGCAGATGTGTTAGTTGCCAGTAACATTTGAGCGCCGGGCGCCAGCCCGCGACCGTCTCCTCCCCGGGCGGCCGCCGGCCGCCGGAGCAACCGGGACGCACCCATCGATCGGACACAGGAGAGGCTGCGACGCCATATGAGCGAGCTGCGGATCGAGCATCTGACCTCGCCGGACATAGCGGACGCCATCGCGAGCGGCATGCGTACGGCGGTCCTGCCACTCGGCGCCACCGAGCAGCACGGCGCACACCTGCCGCTGTCGGTCGACAGCGATCACGCCGACCGGCTGGGTGTTCTCGTCGCCGAGCGGCTCGGCGACGCGCTCGTGCTCCCGACCGTGCGGATCGGCTGCTCCGCACACCACCTCGGCTTCGCCGGCACGCTCTCACTGCGGGCCGAGACGCTTGAAGCCATCTGCGCCGACTGCTGCGAGAGCCTTGCCGCGCACGGCTTCCGCCGGGTCCTGATCTTCTCGGCGCACATCGGCAACTACCCGCTGCTCAGCCGGATCGAGCCGAAGCTGGCCGCCCGACTCCCCTCCGGCCTGGATGTCATCGCGTTCGCCGACTCGACGGCGGTCCTCGACGCGTGGCGCGGTGCCGCCGATCGCATCGCCGGCCTCGCCGACCACGTCGGCGGACACGCCGACATCGCCGAGAGCTCGATCATGCTGGCCCTACGGCCCGACACCGTGAGAAACGACCGCGCCGCCACCGGCTTCACCGGGACCATGGACGACACCCTGCTGTCCCGCGTGTTCACCGACGGCATCAAGGCCATCACGCCCAGCGGCGTACTCGGTGACCCGCACGGGATGTCGTCCGAACTGGGCTTCGCCTGCCTGAACGCGGTGGCCGACCTGCTCGCGAAGCACGCCACCACCCGTTTTCGACCCATCACGTAGGGCTCTCGCATGTCGAGTACCCTCCCCACGCCGTGCGATGGCCACGATCGCGAGAACGAGGGCGACCCCACCGGACGGGAGCAGGCCATGACCGCGGCGGACACCGAGGTGGTCGGACATGTGGTCGAGGGGATCGAGGTGGCACTGGACCAGGTGGTGGCCGGCGCCGTCGATGCGATCTGGGACCAGGTCCCCGCCTACGCGGACTGTCCGGCGCCGGGGCTGCGCCGGGACGTGACGGAACACGTCGATGCCATCTTCCGTGCGCTGCTCACCAGCGTGCGGAAGGGCAGGCCGGCGGAGCGGCAGGATTTCCCGTCGACCGAGCGGCAGGCCGGATACCGGGTCCGGCAGGCTGTCTCGCTGGCCGATTTCCTGCATGCCTTCCGGGTGTCCCAGCTCACGCTGTGGGAGGCAGTGCTGCGGGTGGCCGGGGAGAACCCGGTCACCCGTGAGGCGGCGCTGGGCCTCGTCGGGCAGGTCATGGGCGTCATCGAGGTGGGCAGTTCGCTGGCCGCCGAGGCGTACCTCAACGCGCAGCAGCACGAACTCGCCGAGAGCGACCGGATCCGCCGTGACGTACTGGAGGACCTGCTGGCCGGGCGGGATGTCTCCGCCGGTCCGAAGCAGGCGATGCTGCGTGCGGCAGGGCTCGAACCCGGTACCCGGCTGATCGTCGTCTCGGCCACCTCGCTCCGCTCGGCCGTCGGCGGTGCGCTCGCGGGCCCTTCGACACCGCAGTCGTCGCTCGACGCGGTCGCCGCGGTCCGGCGGATCACGGCGCAGGGTTTCACCGTCGCGCGCCAGGAGGAGGTCGTGGGCGTCGCGCCGGCGCCGGCGGACGCTGCGGCGGCCCTGACCGGGGCGCTTCCGCATCTGCTGCCCGAGCTGCGACGGCATGGTCTTGCCGTGGGCGTCAGCACCGCCCACGCCGGGCTCACCGAGATTCCCGAGGCCTATGCCGAGGCATGCGCGGCCCGCGACGGGCTGGGCGGCCGGGCCGGGGTGATCGCACTGCCGCTGCTGTCCAGCCTGGACTACCTGGTCCTGCGGCACAGCGAGACCGCCCGCCGGCTGATCAGAGCGGAGGTCGCCCTCTTCGTGCGGGAGGATCTCGCCCACGAGGGCCACCTGGTCGCGACCTTCCTGGAGTACGTGGCCTGCGACCTCAACGCCAGGACCGCCGCGCAGCGCCTGCACATGCACCCCAACACCGTCTACTACCGCCTGGAGCGGATCGCCGAGCGCACCGGCTGCGACCTCAGGCGCATCCCGGACGTTCTGGAACTCCTCGTCGGGGTGCGACTGCTGGACACGCGCCTCGCTGATCGCCTTGTGACCCGGTCACAACCGACCTTGTGACCCCGCCACTAACCGGTTGAGCCCTCGCTCCCGCACGCTTGAGCCATCCCGGCGAACCGTCGGCAGACCCCCTGCGGATCTCCCCGGCCGGTGCTGCATGGCCGCCGTCCTTCCTCCCCGTCCGCCCAGGAAGGACCCGCCCGAGCCGCACCCGGCGCGAACCCGCCCACCCCCGGAGACAGTGATGGCCGAGCCGCCCTACGTCACACCCCTCACCCCGCTGGCCTTCCTCGAACGCGCGGCCACGGTCCATCCACACAAGACCGCGATCCGGTACGCCGAACGCAGCCTGACCTACGCCGAGTTCGCCGACCACGCCCTTCGACTGGCCTCCGCACTGCGCGCCTGCGGCATCGAGCCCGGCGACCGGGTGGCCTACCTGTGCCCGAACACACCGGAGATGCTGATCGCGCACTTCGCCGTGCCCCTGGCCGGAGCCACGCTGGTCGCCGTCAACACCCGGCTGTCGCCGGAGGAGGTGCGCTACATCTGCGACCACTCCGGCGCCAAGCTCCTCTTCGTCGACACCGGCCTGCAGGAGACGGTGGCCCCGGTCGTCGACCGGCTGGCTTCCGTCCGCGAGGTCGTCTCGATCGTCGACCGCACCGGAACGGGACTGGGCGCCGGAGCCCAACCGCTGCTCCCCGGGCCCGGCTACGAGGAACTACTGGCCCGCGGGGACGGCGGAACCCCGATGACCTGGACCGTGGACGACGAACTCGCCACCATCGCCGTCAACTACACCTCCGGCACCACGGGACGTCCCAAGGGCGTGATGTACAGCCACCGCGGCGCGTACCTGAACGCGCTCGGCGAAGTGATCCACTCCCGGCACACGCCCGACAGCGTCTACCTGTGGACCATGCCGATGTTCCACTGCAACGGATGGTGCACCACCTGGGCGGTCACCGCGCTCGGCGGCACCCATGTCTGCCTGCGGACCGTGGACCCCGAGGAGATCTGGCGCCGGATCGAGACCGACGGCGTCACCCACCTCAACGGCGCGCCGACCGTCCTGGTGATGCTGGCCGACTCCCCCGACTCGCGGCCGCTTTCGACGCCCCTCGTGGTGACCACGGCGGGGGCGGCGCCGAGCCCGGCCGTCATCGGCCGGATGCGGGAGCTGGGCGCAACGGTCGTGCACGTCTACGGCCTCACCGAGACCTACGGGCCGTACACCGTATGCGAATGGCAGGACGCCTGGCAGGACACCACCCCGGACGAGCTGGCCCGGCTGCTGGCCCGCCAGGGCGTGGCCATGGTCCAGGCCGACCCGGTGCGGGTCGTGGACCAGCAGATGAACGACGTGCCCAAGGACGGACGGACCGTCGGGGAGATCGTGATGCGCGGCAACAATGTGATGAAGGGCTATCTTGACGACCCCGAGGCCACCGCCAAGGCGTTCGCCGGCGGCTGGTTCCACTCCGGCGACCTCGGCGTCTGGCATCCCGACGGCTACATCGAGCTCACCGACCGCGCCAAGGATGTCATCGTCTCGGGCGGCGAGAACATCTCGACCATCGAGGTCGAGCAGGCGATCCTCTCGCAACCGGGCGTGCTGGAGGCCGCGGTGGTCGGCGTCCCCAACGAGCGGTGGGGCGAGCGCCCCAAGGCCTTCGTCATCCTCAAGAACGGCGTCTCCCCCGACGCGGAAGCGCTGATCGAACACGTGCGCTCGCGGATCGCCCGCTACAAGGCCCCGGACACCGTGGAGTTCGTCAGCGATCTGCCCAGGACCGCGACCGGAAAGATCCAGAAGTTCGAGCTGAGGGCGAAGGAATGGTCCGGCCAGGAACGCCGTATCCGCGGCTGACTGCGCACCGACCCGCTCAGGGCATGGAAGAAGAGAGGTGAGGTGAGCTCATGACCGCCCCACAGCGGATCGGGATCGTCGGCTGCGGCCTGATGGGGTCGGGCATCGCCGAGGTGTGTGCCCGCGCCGGTCTCGACGTACTGGTGGCCGACGCGGACCGGGAGGGCACCGAACGCGGCGGCACCAGGATCCGGGCCTCGCTGCACCGTGCCGTCGCGGCCGGCAAGATCGACGCGTCGGTGAGGGAGGCTGTCCTCACGCGACTGCGCTTCACCACCGACCTGGACGAGTTCGCCGACCGGGATCTGGTGATCGAGGCCGTGGCGGAGCACGAGAAGCTCAAGACGGAGATCTTCGCGAGGCTGGACAAGGTCGTGGAGCGGCCCGATGCGCTGCTCGCGTCCAACACCTCCTCGATCCCCCTGATGAGACTCGGCATGGCGACCGGCCGGCCCGAGCAGGTGATCGGCATCCACTTCTTCAACCCGGTGCCGGTGCTGCCCCTGGTGGAGTTGGTGCCCTCGCTGCTCACTTCCGGGCGGACCCGCGAGCGGGCGGAGCGGTTCGCGGTCGACGCGCTCGGGAAGCAGGTGATCACTGCCGGGGACCGTGCCGGGTTCGTTGTCAACGCGCTGCTGATCCCGTATCTGCTGGCGGCGGTCCGGATGGCGGAGTCCGGCTTCGCCACCGCTGAGGACATCGACACCGGTATGCAGGCGGGCTGCGCGCATCCGATGGGCCCGCTGCGGTTGGCCGACCTGGTGGGCCTGGACACCGTCCGGGCCGCCGCGCAGGCCATGTACGAGGAGTTCAGGGAGCCGCTGTACTCACCGCCGCCGATGCTCCAGCGGATGGTCGACGCCGGCCTCCTCGGCCGCAAGTCCGGCCGGGGCTTCTACCAGTACTGAACGTGGGCCGACCGAAGCTGGACCGCGCCCGAGGAACCAGGGAGCTGATCCTGCCTGGCGCGAGGGAACTCACCGTGACCGCGCACGCACGGTCGGTTCCCCTTGATCCCTTCCTTCTGTCGAATGGCGATAGACGAAGTAAGAGGGCCGAGCCGAAGGGTGCTGACTCCGGGGAGTCCCGTGCGCGGCGGCCCGCAGGACCGGGCGAGGCATCTCACCGCGAGAGCGGCACAGCAGGAGGCCGCGGCCGCGGTGTAGCAGTATGGAGGTACTAGCCCGGGTGGAGGTTCCCGAGACCCCGGCGGAGGCGAGACGGGTGAAGGAGCAGCGGCGCACTCCCCGCGCTGCGCGGCCGGGGCCCGCCGATGACGTCTTCGACGAGGCACGCACGGCCAGGGCGACCATCGACCGGCACGGTGTCGTCACCGAGTGGAGCGAGGGCGCTCAGCAACTGCTCGGGTACCCGGCCGGCGTGATCGTCGGGACGCCCGCCGCCCCTCTGCTGGACGAGGACATCCCCGACGGGGAACTGCGCGACATCCTGGCCCGGCCACGGTGGAACGGCAGAGTTCGGCTGCGGCACAGGGACGGGCACCGGGTGGAGACCGGGCTGGTCGCCCACCATCGGTCGGAGGGGGACGGAAGCTGGTCCATGGTGTCTCCTCTGACCGGCACGACCGCCTCCCCGCAGGACGAGGTGCTCGCGGCGCGCAGCTTCGAGCAGACGCCCTCCGCCGCCACGGCGGTGTTCGACACGCGTCTGCGCCAGCGCCGGGCCAACAGATACATGCGCGGTGCCGCGGAACTCACCGACGCCGAGATGCGGGGCCTGCGGCTCTCGGAGATCTGGGACCTCCCCGGGGCCGACAGGATCGAGCAGGCCATGGTCCGGCTGCTGGAGACGGGCGGGGAGCCGCAGTACGTGGAGAACTACCTGAAAGTCATCGGCGAGACCCGGGAGCACGCCTGGTCCAACGTCATCTACCCGCTGCGGGACGAGACCGGGGCTCTGTGTGGCGTGGGCATGACCTCGCACGACACGACCGAGCAGTACTGGGCGCGCAAACGGCTGCAACTGCTCAACGACGCGAACGCCCAGATCGGCAGCACCCTGGACGTGACCCGCACGGCCAGGGAACTGGCGGACGTGGCCGTCCCGGAGTTCGCCGACTTCACGACCGTGGACCTGCTCCCCGACCCCGACCACGCCGACTCGGCGCCCGCGCCCCCGGGCGCCCCGCCGGCGGAGAAGGGCTCGGTCCGGCTGCGCCGAGTCGCCCAGCAGTCGGTACTCCCGGGAACACCCGAGGCGGTCGTCACTCTCGGTGAGGTGAACGCCTACCCGGCGAGCTCCCCGATCGCCGAGTGTCTGGCCACCGGACGTGCCGTGCTGCGTGCCGAGTACGACCCCGAGGACGTCGACTGGTCGGTGGGAGACCCACGCCGAGAGGAAATGGTCCGCGCTTTCGGCGTCCACTCCGTCATAGCGGTGCCGCTGCGTGCGCGGGGCGCCACGTTGGGGGTGGCGGTCTTCGTCCGCCACCGACAGGTCGACTCCTTCAATGAGGACGACCTGCTGCTCGCCGAGGAGCTCACCACCCGTGCCGCGGTCTCCATCGACAACGCCCACCGGTACACCCGCGAGCGCAGCACCGCCGAGACGCTTCAACGAAGCCTGCTACCGCAGCGGTTGCCGCACCACGCCGCGGTGGAGGTCGCCTCCCGCTACCTGCCCACCGGCGCGCTCGCCGGCGTGGGCGGCGACTGGTTCGACGTGATCCCGCTGTCCAGCGCCAGAGTCGCCCTGGTCGTCGGCGACGTGGTCGGGCACGGCATCAAGGCGGCGGCCACCATGGGACGCCTGCGCACCGCGGTCCGCACCCTCGCCGACATCGACCTGCCGCCCGACGAACTCCTCACCCACCTCGACGACCTGGTCGTCCGCCTCTGGGCGGACGACGCCGAGGCGGCCGAACCCGACCAGGACGCCGAGATCACCGGGGGCTTCGGAGCGACCTGCCTGTACGCCGTCTACGACCCGGTCTCCCGGGTGTGCACGCTGGCCCGCGCGGGCCACCCCATGCCCGCGATGGTCAGCCCCGAAGGCATCGTCACCCTCCTGGACGTACCGGCCGGCCCTCCGCTGGGCCTGGGCGGACTGCCGTTCGAGACCACCGAGATCACGCTGCCCGAGGGCAGTGTGCTCGCCCTCTACTCCGACGGCCTGATCGAGTCCCGGGACCAGGACATCGACGTGGGGATCGCCCGGCTGCACCGGGCGCTGGCCCAGCCCGCCGTCCGGCTGGAGGACATCTGCGACACGGTGATCGGCACGCTGCCACCCGAACACCCCACCGACGACATCGCGTTGCTCGTCGCACGCACCCGCGCGCTCGACGCGCAGCACGTCGCCACCTGGGACCTGCCGGCCGACCCAGCCGTCGTCTCCCAGGCCAGAAAGCTCGTCTTCGCCCAGCTCAGCACGTGGAACCTGACCGAGGTGTCCTTCGTCACCGAGCTGCTGGTGAGCGAACTCGTCACCAACGCGATCCGCCACGCCGACACCCCCATCCAGCTGCGGCTGATCCTCGACCGCCACCTCATCTGCGAGGTCTCCGACGCCAGCAGCACCGCCCCCCACCTGCGCCGCGCCCGGACCTACGACGAAGGCGGCCGAGGCCTGCTCCTGGTGGCCCAACTGACCCGCGGCTGGGGCACGCGGCAGACCAGCACCGGAAAGACCATCTGGGCGGAACAAGCCCTCGACAAGATCCCACCCGGCGACTGACAGTCCGGTCGCGGCAACTCCGGCTTCTCGTCTCAGTGGTCGAGGCTCGGTGGTGAGAAGGCGAGCACATCGGGAAGGGGGTCGTCGTAGCGCTCGACGTCGACCAGCGCACTGTGGGCGCTCGGTCCTTGGGACAGGCGCGAGCACGGTCGATCCGCCGTGAGAACGTTCGGATTCCCGTGGCGGTCCAGCGTTCCGCTCAGGCCCGGCTGGACCGGATCCCACCACGCTCCCGTGGACAGTTGGACGACGCCTGGCATGACGTCGTCCGACAGGACCGCACCCGCGAGGCAGCTACCTCTGTCGTTGTGGACGCGCACGATCATGCCGCTCTCGATGCCGCGTGACGCGGCGTCCGACGGATTGATCGTCACGGGCTCACGGCCACGGATCTTCGACTTGAGGCTGTGGCCACCGTTGTCGTACTGGCTGTGCAGGCGTGAGGCGGGCTGATTCGAGATCAGGTGCAGCGGGAAACGGTCCGACAGATCGGCACGAAGCGACTCCACTGGTTCGAACCACGTCGGATGCCCGGCGCAGTCGTCGTAGCCGAACGAGTCGATCTCCTCGGAGAAGATCTCGATCCGGCCCGACGGCGTCGGCAGGGGGAAACGCTGCGGATCCGAGCGGAGCGCGTCGAAGCTGCCGGGAAACGGTCCGGTCAACGCCGGCAGCTCGGCGGTGGAGCTTCGCCAGAAGTCGTCGAAGCTCGGCAAGGCGGCCTCCCCGCCGAGTTTGGCCCTCGTCTGCTCGTAGAGGTGTCGGACCCATTCGATCTCGGAACGCGACTCCGTGAACTCCTGCTCGTATCCGAGCCTGGCGGCCAAGGCGGCGAAGATCTGGTGGTCGGTGCGCGACTCTCCCGCCGGCTCGCGGACTTTCGGCATCGCGACGAGGTGGGGGTCAGAGAACCCGGCGGCGAAGTCGTCACGCTCCAAGGTGGTGGCGACGGGCAGGACGATGTCCGCGAACTTGGCCGTGGCGTTCCACCAGGCTTCGTGCACCACCACCGTGTCAGGGCTCTGCCAGGCGCGGGTCAACCGGTGCAGGTCCTGGTGGTGGTGGAACGGGTTCCCTCCGCACCAGTAGATCAGGCGAAGCTCGGGCAACGTGAGGCGCCGGCCGTCGTAGTCGATGGTCCTGCCCGGATCCAGCAGGGTGTCGGCGATCCTTGCGACGGGGATGAAATCCGGAACGGGGTTGGAAACCGTCGGTACCGACGCCACGGAGGGGCGGCCCCTGGCAACACCGGTCGCGTCCATCGTCGCGTACCCCGCGCCCCACCCACAGCCGGGCCGACCCATCGAGCCCGCCATGGCGGCCAGCACGACGGACATCCAGATCGGTTGTTCGCCGTGGTCTGCCCGCTGCACCGCGTAGTTGACCATGATGAGAGAACGCTGGGTGGTGAGTCGGCGAGCGAGGTCGATGATCGTCTCGCGGCTGATGCCCGTGATCTCCGCCGCCCAGGCGGCATCCTTCCGGATGCCATCGAGCTCACCGACCAGGTAGGAGGCGAAGCGGTCGAACCCGACGCAGCACCGGCGAAGGAAATCCTCATCGTGCCACCCGTTGACCAGCATCGTGTGGGCGATGCCGAGCATCGCGGCGGTGTCGGTGTTGGGGATGACGGGCAGCCACTCGGCGTCGAGGAAGTCGGCGGTGTCGCGGCGGATGGGGCTGACGTTCACGAACCGCACCCCGGCCTCACGGCACCGGCGTTGCAGGTTCTGCGTCTGGTGCCTGGCCAGCCCACCGGGGTTGATCTGGCTGTTCTTGAGGGCCAGCCCTCCGAACGCCACCACCAGCTCACAGTTCTCGGCGATCTCGTCCCACATCGGCATCCGGGACTGGTAGCTCCACGGATGCCCGCCGATCACATGGGGGAGGATGACCTCCAAAGCCGCGGTGCTGTACGTATTGCGAGAGTCGGTGTATCCCCCGCCCAACGCCAGGAACCGGTGGAGTTGGCCTTGCGCGTTGTGGAATCCGCCCGCACTCGCCCATCCATAGGATCCGCCGAACACCGCGCTGTCTCCGTGCTGTGAACGAACTCGCCGGAGTTCATCGCTCACCAGCGTGATCGCGTCGTCCCAGCTCACCTCCACGAAGGCGTCCGCGCCTCTGGCCGTGTCGCCGGCGCGCGGCTCGCCGTTCAGCCAGCCCTTGCGCACCGCGGGGCGCAACACCCGAGCGCCATCGTCGGCGGCTACCACCATTCCGGGGCCGATGGGCGATGGACTGGGGTCATCGTCCCTCGGCTCGATGCGCACCAACCGGCC
Source organism: uncultured Actinomycetota bacterium (assembly GCA_963737305.1). Taxonomy (GTDB): domain Bacteria; phylum Actinomycetota; class Actinomycetes; order Streptomycetales; family Streptomycetaceae; genus Streptantibioticus_C. The sequence continues at coordinate 1,960,533 of CAVTRX010000001.1, forward strand.
GGAATCGACTACGGCGACATAACTACCCCAGTGCGTCGCAACCGACATGCGTCGTTCCACCATGCATCAACTCCGCCTCTGAGGTTTCACCGTGATCTTGGACAGCGGTTGCCTACGTTGCCCGGGGTGATGTGTTGCGAAGGGGCCGTCAGTCGGTGACTTTGCCGAACAGGTGGTTGGCGGGGGCGTTCGGGTCGTCGCCGTAGAAGAACTCCGCGAGCGCCTGGTGGAACTCGTCGCGATCCAGCGTGCCCGAGCCGTCCAGGTCCAAAGCGGCGAAGACGGCAGCGCATTCCTCGAAGGGGAGGTTGCCGGCCAGACCGAAGATCTGCTCGAACTCCGACTGGTCGATCTGGCCGTTTCCGTCGATATCGACGAGGTCGAAATAGCAGTCGGCCACCAACTGGATCTGCTGCGGATACAGGTCGGGATCCGTCAGGGCCCGCCGGAATCCCTCGGTCATCTCCCGCAGGTCGACCCGCCCGTCACCGTCCTGATCCATCGGCGCGATCACGTGAGTCCAGAACGTGTCCAGTTCCTCGTTGAGCCGACGTGCGGTCGCGGACTGTGCCGCGTCGCCACGAGCGGCGATGTAACGCTCCCCCATCAGCAGGACGTCCTGCCGGGTGATGGCCCCGTCGCCGTCGACATCGGCGCCCCTGAACCACTGGCGGTACTTGAGATCTCGAAGTTCAGTCACAACTACGGATAGTATTCACGCAGTTACGCCAGCGCAAGCATCATGGATCTATCTCCTGGCGCGCAAGTCGTTGCATTGAGCATCAGCAGGTTGGCGCCGGTCCGGCAGCGCGCGGGCCTGACCGTACGACAGCCGTGCCGGCCCGGTGTCCGGGCGCACGTCGCGCGGGGCGACGACCTTGCCGGGGCCGGGCCGGCGGTGGGTGACGAACCGGCTCTGCTCAGGGCGTGCCGAGCGCGCTGAACTCCTCCGCCACGATGCCGCCGACCGTCGCGCACCAGCTCGCGGTGTCCATGGACCCGGTCTGCGGCAGCCCGTGCAACTGCTGCATGTCTGCCACCGCGGAGATGGTCGCCTCGTCGTACGTGCCGTTGGCGGTGACGCCGTAGCCCTTGTGGGCGAGCATCGACTGGGCCGCGAGCACGGTCGAGCCGGTGCTGCCCGGGCCGATGGGCGCGGCCAGCGCCTCCCAGGTCGGTTGGGTCACGGTGCCGTTCGTGGACACCGTCAGGCCGTGCGCCTTCTGGAAGTCGGAGATGGCTTTCAGGGTGCTGCTGCTCATCGAACCGTCGGTCTTCAGCTGGTAGCCCTGCGCCTGGAGCAGGTACTGGACCGTGACGACGATCGCGCCGGCGCTGGAGGAGTACGGGTCCGGCCAGGTGCGCGCCGGGATGGAGGCAGGGTCCTGGGCGAGCGCCTGCGCCGTCCGCAGCCGCAGTTGCGGGAACAGGGGGTAGAAGGCGTAGCCGGGGCAGTCGGTGTCGTTGAAGTCCCAGTGCCCGAAGATCCGGTGGGCGCCGAGCCCGTACTGCGTGCAGACGTCGGTCAGTAGCCGGACGAGGGAGTCCAACAGCGTCTGGGGAGGTGTTTCGGTGAAGTACGTGCCCTCGTTCTCGATTCCGATGGCCCGGGTGTTCTCGCCTACGGCGTGCGCGCTGACCGGCTGGAAGCCACCGTTGTTCAGCCCTTCGAGGCTCTGGTGGCGACCCTCCAGAACGTAGCCGCCGCGGCTGACGGTGAAGTGCTGGCCGGTGTCGATCCAGCCGTTGGTGTCCATGTGCAGGTCCTGGATCTCCTGCGCCAGCGCGATGGCCCGGGCCTGGGAGTAGTCCGTGGTGTTGGGCCACTCCGTCTGGTGGACGATGATCCTGTTGGTCGTACCGTTCGAGAGCGAGATGGGCGATGACGGCGGACGGGCGCTCCAGCCCGAGCAGTCGATGATGTTCGAGGTGTCAGAGCCGCTCGGCGACGGGGTCGCGCCCGCGGGACGCGCGGTGAACAGCTGTGCGCCACCGATCCCGAGTCCGACGGCGGCCGCGGCCTTGAGGACACCGCGACGGCCTAAGTACAAGGGGCCATTCGACATCCGCCCCTCCTCTCCGATGTGGGGGTATCAGCTGCGCCCTCGCACGCCGCACACGCCCGCGTGCACCCGTTGGACTTGTCGGTGTTCAATCATGTCGCCAGGAAGTACCCGGGGGAAGAGCCCGAACGTTCCGGCCGTACAGGGTCGGCACCCGGTGGACAGCCGACCGGGTCACTCCGCAGGCGGGCGGGCCCGACAGTCCGCACAGCCGGTGCGCAGAGCTTGGTGGGGGGTGCATTGCGCGACGTGTGCCCCTGGGGTGTGGCCCGGGCCGCGCGGCGCCTACCGTTGACCAACCGGCCGCTCACATGCGGCCGTCGGGCCCGTCGTCGGGGGGCGACGGACGGAGGGGGTCTCCATGAACGGTTCCACACACTTCAGACAGCTGCTCCGGCTGACCGTCACCGGGATCGCGTGCGCCGTGGCGCTCGCCGCCTCGATGACCGGAACGCCCGCCTCAGCCACCGCCACCGGCGAGAACTGCCCCACCGGGGACTTCTGCCTGTTCAGCGGATCGGGCGCCACAGGCAGCATGACGGTCTACCGCAAGTCGACACCAACCCTGGGCACGGCGGGGACGCGTGCCCACTCCTGGGTGAACCGCACCAGCTCCTACTCGTGCCTGTTCCCCGGAACGAACTACACCACGCCCAGCGGCAGTCCCTACGCCCTGTGGTCCGCCGACCCGGCGTCAGGGGGAAACTACGCCTGGGACAACACCTCATCAGTCCCCGGCTCCCAAGGACATCTGACCTCACTACGACTCTCGCCGACCAGCCACGAATGCCAATCCGGCAAGGAATACCTGCCCTGGGACATCGTGCAACCGGGTGACGACACACCGAAGTCGTTCGGCTCGTTCATGGGCAACGGAACCCCGCAACTGCTGATGCGCTCAGTGGAGGGAAACCTGTGGCTGATGCCCGGCGACCCGGCACCGGGAATCAAGCTGGGCACCGGATGGAACGGCATGACCCTGCTGGCCCGGCACGGCGACTTCACCGGCGACGGCCGCGAGGACGTGATCGCCCGCAGCTCCACCGGCCACCTGTACATCTATCCAGGACAGGGCACTTCCCTCGGAGCGCGCCGTGACCTGGGCGGCGGCTGGAACGCCATGACCGCCATCGTCCCGGTCGGCGACCTCGGTGCCGACGGCAGGGGCGACCTGCTGGCCCGCGACAAGACCGGCGTCCTGTGGATGTACCCCGGCAACAGCTCGGGCACCTTCAGCGCCCGCCGTTCACTCGGCGCCGGCTGGAACACCATGACCGCCCTCGTCGCCCCCGGCGACTTGAACGGCGACAGCCACAGCGACCTGCTGGCCCGCGACAAGTCCGGCACGCTGTGGGACTACCCGGGCACCGGAACCGGTACCTTCGGCAAGCGGCACACCGCCGCCACCGGTGTCCCGCAGTCCGTCAAGCTCCTCGCCATCGGCGACATCGACGGGGACGACGCGAACGACCTGTACGCGATCGACTACCCGTACCTCGACCTGTACTCCGGCACCGGTACGGGCACCCTCCCCCACAGCAAGTACTACTGGCAGACCTACCAGGACTTCGACTCACGCGAGCCGCTGTTCTAGCCACGAATCGTGGCTGGCGGGGGGCGACCGGGCAGCGGCTCTGAAACACCGAGACGCGGCCGCAGGTCGTCCCCTGCGAGCGGGGCGCCCGCGGGCCAGGGTCAGGTCGTTCCGTCGCTTTGCCACAGCTGATCGGACCGACCGCTGTCGCAACTGGTCACCATCGGCTGGTACTCGCCGCCGGAATAGGGCTGGGCGATCTCCAGGCAGTGGCCGGTTTCGGTGTTCTGCAGGGTCTGGCCTTTCGCGGTGGCACTCTTCACACGCCAGTGCGGGTAGCCCTGCGGACCGTACTGCTCGTCGCATGAGCCGACCAGGACCATGTAGTCGTTCATGCTGGGTGCCATGAGGCAGTTATTGCTCGCCGGGTTGACCACCTCGAAGGTGCTGCCGACCGAGGGGCGCAGCGTCCACGCGTAGGTGTCGTCGGAACCGCACGTCCCGGCGCCGGCGAAGGTGCCGTCGCCGGCGGCGACACATTCGTGGGTGTAGACGTTCTTCAGGCGCACCGTGGACCCAACGGTGAACGTCACGTACTGATGATGGATGGGCGGCGGCGCGGCCGTGGTCGCGCGGACCGGATCGATCGGCACCGGCCCCGGACCGGGGACGTGGAGCGGGAGGCCGCTCGTGTGAGGGGCCGCGCTCGGCGTGGTCGCGGGCGACGGACTGGCGGAGGACGACGACGTGGGGGCGGCCACGTTCGGCGAGGACTGCCCCTGGGAGTCCCGTGACGAGGGGCGATGGAGGGTGAGGAGGGCGGCCGCGGTGGCCCCGCCGGCCACGACGAGGAGCGCCGCGGCCAGCAGTGCGCGGGCTCGACGTGGCCGTTCCGGTTCGCGGACGTAGGCGATGTCGGCGTGGCCGATCGCCGTTCCGCCATGGGTGGCGGTGACGGCGGTGTCGGAGGCGTGGCGCGGATCCTGACTGACGGCGGGCGCGGTCGGCTGTGGTGCGGGCCGGGCCGCGGAGGGTATTCCGATCGTCACGTTTCCTGCGAGGAAGCCGACGGCCACGGACCCGTCCGCGGCCCGGGTGTCCATGTTCCCGCCGACGGCCACCCCGGTGCCGGTGGTGGCCGTTACCGTGCCGGACGTGCGGTGTTGGGCGGTTACCCGCCGCACGGCGGACTCCAGGACGCGGAGGAAGTCGGGATCCCGTTCGGCGGCTTCGTCCAGCGCCAGTCGCACCCCCCGACTACAACAGACGTCCCATCAAACCGTACGCCTGTCCCCCGCGACGTGGTGCCCATGGTGGCCCGTGGCCGTGGTGACCGTATATCGGATGTTCATCGGCGAATGACATCGTCTTGATCGTTCGCCTCGCGCCGCGATGCGGCGACCGATTGCCGAACCGCACGGGCTCCAGCCCGGCGAACGGACTGTCAGAAGGAGACAGATGTCCCGCCTCAAAGTACTGGCTTTCCCCTGCGCGGTCGCGCTGGTGGCTCTCGGAACGGCATCTGCTCCCGCATTCGCGGGAACCAATCAGGTCATCCAGGTCAACGTCCTGGACGACACCGGATACGCCCAGTTCAACCAGGACCCCGGAAGCGGCTGGGGCCCCGGGGACTCGATCAGGGCGTGCGACAGCGCAGGCGACGGGTGGGGAGTGACCGCCTACCTCGACATCGATGCCGACGGCACGTGGGACCGCACGGCAACCACGAGCGGTCACGACGCTTTTTACTGTTCCCCGTGGGCGTCCGGGAACATCACAGAAAACGAAACCGTGATCCTGAAGGTGTGCAGCACCAAATCGGGACAGGCTCCGGTCGACTGCCGACAGACCAGAACCAGCGCGTAACGGCGGAAGGACCTGACGGCCTACCGCGTCGAAGAGGAAGGGCGACCCACCACGCCGCCGGGCTGCCGGCTTCCGTCATGCGATGGAGCCGGCCGGGCGTGGGGCGGGCAGCGTCGGCAGCAGGCGCCAGCCGCGACGCCTTGCCCTCTCAGGCAGGTCCTCGTCGCCGCCGATGACGACGGCGTCACCAACGGCCTCCAACATCGGCAGGTCGGAGGAGTGGTCCCCGTAGGCGACGCAGTTCCTGGGGTCGGTGCCGTACGCGGTGGCGGACATGATCACGGCGTCCGCCTTGCGCAGTCCGATCATCGGGAGACCGGCCAGTCGGCCCGTGTAGCGGCCGGCGAGAATCTCCGGGGAGGTGCACCAGGTCTCGTCCGTGCCCAGATGGTCGGCGACCGGTGCGAGCAGGGCCGGGAACGAGCCGGACACCAGGATGACGATGTCTCCGTTGCGTTGATGCTCGCGCAGGGCGGCCACCCGTGGCCCGGGCCGCGGCAACACGCTGTCGGCCCGGCCAGAAGAAGCCGATCACCACCGCCCCAGACCCAGCGGACGTCCTCGAACTCATAGGCAGAAGCGGTGACTTCCGGCTGAGGACGGCCGATCCGGACCGGCGGTCAACCGCGTCTTCCAACGATGCCGTGGGTTTCGAAAACCTCATCCATGGCGTGTGACCTGTAGGTTTTCCGATACGGCCGATGGACGCCGGACAAATGCGCCAGTGGAACCGCTCGGCGCGGTCGAAGACCGCGGGATGCCGGTGATCGCGCCGGCCCAGCGGTTTCTCGCGCAGGAGGAGTACGGCCCGGACCGGCCTCGCGCACCGGGTTGACGCGCCGCGCGCGTTCCGGGCGGCCGGGCGGGACGCCCCGTAGCGGCACGCGATCGCCAGGCGACGTCCCCGTCTCGCCAGGTCCGGTATGGCGTCATCCGGCACCGTGCTCGCGCCCTCGCAGAATGGCGAAACGGAAGCCCCAGCTTGAGCGTGCCTACGAACCCAAGGCCATCGACGGCATCGGCCCTGCGCATCTCACCGAGCTGCGGGCCGACGCGCGGATCAGCATCGCCGAGCCGGGACGCCGGGCCGGCCCGTCCGTGCCCGCCGTGGCCGACCGTGTGCAGCGGCCTGAGGGCAGTGGCGGACCACGTCTTCGTCGGAGACGGCTGATGGTGGAGTCGGGTATGGGAACCGCCCGAACGCTGACCGCCGACGTGATCGACGAAGGCGTTCGGCACTGGCAGGCTGGCGTGATGCGGATACCCAGACAAGCAGCCAGAGTCGCGGTCCTGGACCCGGCGGGGTCGGTCTTCCTGCTTCGGTATGACAATGAGGAAGTCGGTGTCCACTGGGCGATGCCCGGTGGCGGGATGGATCCGGGTGAGACACCCCTGCAAGCCGCCGAGCGCGAGTTGCGCGAGGAGACCGGGTGGACCGACATCCCGTTGGACGGCACCCTGCTATGCCTTTGGGAACACGACTTCACCAGGGCCGGTGTGCCCGTTCGCCAGCACGAGCACATCTTCCTCGCGTACGGCCCCCACCGAGACCCGGCTGGTGATCTCGCCGCCTTCCATGCCGCGGACAAAATCCTTCAATCGCGATGGTGGTCGCCGGAAGAACTGTCCGGTGACTGCGAGCCACTGTGGCCACCGCAGCTGCCCGAACTGCTCGCCGAAGTACGGAAGAGCGGTGTACCGGCGACACCGATCGACCTCGGCTACGTCCGATCCGCAACAGCCGACCAGAACTGACCAGGCCCGCCTCTCATGAACTTGCCGCCTGCTGACGTCGGCGGCGTAGGCGCCCCAGGCGAGGATCGCGGCGGGCAGTCCGGCGGCGAACTGGAACATTGCGGTGGAACGGGTCTCGGCGAGCCGGCTGTCGACGGAGTCTCTGCGCCGGGTGCGGCTGCTGGTGCGGCCGGACACGGTGCTGCGCTGGCACCGAGACCTGGTCGCACACCGCCACGCGTGCAGCCCGACCGAAGCACTCAGGAAGCCCGCGGACCGGGCACTCCATCCGCGCCCTGGCCCTCCGCCTCCGACATGCTTCTGACCCACCTACGCGACTGAGCCGGTCCCGACCGCTTGGGACCACAGACTGCTCGCTCTGTCGCTGGGGCAACTCACGACGATGCAATACGCGATGCCATCAGTACCCCATTGCTCACTGCAAGGCGTCGGGGACTGCGAGGCGCAGCAGGGCGAGCCGTTGATGGCGGGTCGGGGTTGGGCAACGTCGATGGGTTCGATCGTTGGTGCATGCTGGGCAGTTCGCCGGAAAAGGGAGTGGACGATGGATGCGCGCCACGTCGTGGTTCCGAGGTTGGTGCAGGTTCCCCGGGAGCCTGACGATCTCAGTGTTGAGGTGCTGACGCGCGTGCTGGAAGGTTCCGCGGGGCCGTCGGGGGCGAAGGTCGCGGGGGTTCGGTGGGAGCGGATCGGGGAGGATCGGGGGTTCACCGGTGTCGTTGCCCGGGGGCACCTGGAATGGGATCCGTCGGGCGTCGGGCCGGCGTCGGTGGTCGCGAAGTTTCCGCTGCTGGCCGACGACGCGTCCGGTTACCGGCAGGTGATGCGGGGCCGGTCAGCCATGCGGCGGCTTTACACGGCGCGGGCGGAGCGGGAAACGTGGTTCTACGAGCACGTTGCCCCCGTGGTGGCAACGCGAGTTCCGGGATGCTGGGCGCTCGGCGCCGATATCGACCGCGATCGTCTCGTCTTGCTCCTGGAGGATGTCGACGGCGGGTATGCCGGGGACGCGCTGACGGGTTGCTCCCCGTCGGAGGCCGGACAGGTGCTGGATGCCATGGCTCCCTTGCACGCAGCGTTCTGGGCCGACCCGGAGCGACTCGCGCAACTGACCCCCTGGTCCGGCACCGCCGCAGAGCGCATGGAGCGCCAGCAGCGGTTCGCCCAACGCTGGCGCACCCTTAACGACAGCGGAGTGGAGCTGCCGCCACGGATCCGGCGCATGGCGGAGGACTTGAGCGGTCGGCTGGCTACCGTGCTTGATCGGCTGGAGACGGCGCCGCACACTCTCGTTCACGCGGACCTGCACCTGGACAACGTGCTGTTCACCTCACCCCAACAAGTCGTCGTACTGGACTGGCAGAGCGTGAGCCGTGGACCTGCCATGGCGGACATCGCCCCGTTCATCGCGACCTCACTGTCTCCGCGGAACTGCCGGAACCATCAGGAGGAACTGCTCACCCAGTACACCCGGGCTCTGGCCGAGCACGGCGTTCCCGAGCAGGACGCAGATCGGGTCCGCCAGGACTTCGTGCTGGCGCTGCTCGTGCGCTTCGCCGGTGTAGTCGGTTGGAGAGCTGCCACGAGCACGGTGGTCCTGGAAGGACGGGAGGCCGCTCTCGCCGAGGCGGCACTCGGTGACGGACGCCTGACCTCGGCACTGCTCGCCAACGACGCCGACACCGTGCTGCGGGAACTATGACGCAACGCCCTTCGACAGTTTGGCGGCCCACAGCGGCCGATGGCAGCCCGCCGTAACCATCTTGCCGAGCCAACAAACTGGTCGTCGGCAGCCGGACAACCAGGACATGTCCGCTCGACCACCCAGCGGTGCCGGCCGAGGTGCTCGGAGGACTCGACACCGCGGCGGGCGATGCGGAGGACGAGATCGGCAATCTGACCGGTGCCGGCCTCGGCCGGGCCACCCGCGCCGTGACGCGCAAGCTCAAGATGCTTCAAGACCGGCCGGAAGGACTGACGGCTACCGGGCGGGCACCGGCGCGGCCCTGTCGGCTTGATCGTCGCAAGGGACCGAAGAAGCGATGCCACCAACTGGGCCACTGAACAGAGGGGCTTGCCGGCCTCCAGCGCTGACGATCCTCTGGGCTGGTGCCCGGCCGGGCGGGGGACGGCTGGCGCGAGGTCCCCGCTGGTAAGGTCGGGGCACGCTCGAAGACAGCCTGGGCCCGTGCCGGACAAGGTACGGGCCCATGTCCGTTCAGAGCACCGAAACGAGGAAGGACCCCATGAAGGCGAAGCAGCCCGCCTCCGGCCGCTCCCGACCCGGCAGGTCTGACCAGGGGAAGGCCCCGCGCGGCGAGCTCTCGGTGCCGGGGACGCCGACGCCTGGCCTCCCACCGGCCGGGTCCTTCGCGGAGCTGGAACTGCCGGTCGAGCTGATGGGGGTGCTGGCGGAACTCGAGGTACGGGAGCCGTTCCCGATCCAGGCGGCCACCCTGCCGAGCGCGCTGGCCGGCCGGGACATCCTCGGCCGCGCGCGGACCGGCTCGGGAAAGACCCTCGCCTTCGGGCTCGCGCTCCTCGCACGCACGGCGGGCCACCGCGCCGAACCGAAGCGCCCTCTCGCGCTGGTCCTGGTGCCGACGAGGGAACTCGCGCAGCAGGTGAGCGAGGCACTGGCCCCCTACGCGAAGGCGCTCGGGCTACGCACGGCGACCGTGGTCGGCGGGCTGGCGATCAGTCGGCAGGTGGCGGCGCTCCGGGCGGGTGCCGAGGTCGTGGTGGCGACGCCGGGACGGCTGGCCGACCTCATCACTCGGCGGGACTGCCACTTGGACCGGGTGCGGATCGCGGTGCTGGACGAGGCGGACCAGATGTGCGACATGGGTTTCCTGCCGCAGGTCTCGGAGACCCTGGACCGGATGCCCCCCGGCGGGCAGCGGATGCTGTTCTCCGCGACGCTCGACCGCAATGTCGATCAACTGGTCAGGCGCTATCTGAGTGAGCCGGTGTTCGCGTCGGTCGACCGGGCGGAGGGCTCGGTCGCGACGATGGAGCACCACGTGCTGAACGTCCATCCCGCCGACAAGTACGCGACAGCCACCGAGATCGCGGCCCGGGACGGGCGGGTGCTGATGTTCCTGGACACCAAGCACGGTGTGGACCAGTTCACCCGCCACCTGCGGAGCAGCGGCATACGGGCGGGGGCTCTGCACAGCGGGAAGTCGCAGCCGCAGCGCACGCACACGCTGGCCCAGTTCAAGGACGGCGAGATCACGGTGCTGGTGGCCACCAACGTCGCTGCCCGTGGCATCCACATCGAGCACCTGGATCTCGTCGTCAACGTGGATCCGCCCTCCGACCCCAAGGACTACCTCCACCGCGGCGGGCGCACCGCGCGCGCCGGGGAGTCCGGCAGCGTGGTCACGCTGGTCACGCCCGACCAGCGCCGGGACGTGAACCGGATGATGTCGGACGCCGGCATCCGGCCCACGGTCACCCAGGTTCACTCCGGCGAGGAGAGGCTGACCAGCATCACCGGCGCGAAACGCCCGCCGGTGCAGGACAAGGCGAAGACCGGCAATACGGCGTTCCGGGGTATGGGCACCCGCGCGGGCCGCCCGCCGAAGGAATCCCGCAAGGCCGCGGAGGCACGCACGATGGCTGAGGCCCGCAAGGCCGCCCGAGTCCGCAAGGCCCACTGACGGGCGGTACGCGCCGCCGCGATCGGGAGACACAGGGAGGCACCCCGCTGCCTCGCATCGAGTGGAGCGTCAAGGAGTGCCGATGGCAAACAGGGTCCATCAACCCCGGGAGGACGCCGAGTTCGAGTTCATCCTGACGAGGGCGGACGTCCCGGTGCTCGCGTACTTCCACGGGGTGTGGCCCAAGGCCGCGGCAGCGTGCAAGGAGATGGATCCCCTGGTGCGGGAGGTGGCCGACGCCTACCAGGACCGGCTGATCGTCGTACGAGCCGACATCGCAAGATGCCCCGGCCCCGTACAGCGGTACGGCGTCACCGGCGCGCCCTCCATCGTGCTGATCGATCGAGGCGAGGCGACGGCGGCCGGAAGCGGTCCGATGTCCAGGACCGCGCTCGGAGAGTTCCTGGAAGCCCACCTGTGAGCACGTCATGACTGGAAGCGTGCTGATCGAACGACGAGATCGAAGTGAACCTGACCGCCGCGGTCGGTAGCTCGGCCCCCGTGATCACGGAACGTCGGCGTCCAACGCTCTCGCATCAGGACCTCAGCAGAGGACAGCGGTGCGGCAGTCCGAACGCCAGGCACGGGGTTCCGCGGCAGTCAGCGATGGGCATACTCGCCCACGATCCGGAGTCGGCATTCCCGGCGCGGTGCGGCCGCCGGCCAGCAACTGCTCCATCACTTCCTGCGCGACGAAGCTGGTCGGTGCTGGTGGTGGAGACCGCGAACGCCTTGGTGCCTGCCGCCTGCCTCGGTGTCCCGGTCGCCCGCCGGGTGCGAGGTCGTCTTCTCCGAGTGCTCCTGCCATCGAACGTGAGAGAGGAGACGTCGTGGTGTCGTCGAGGATCGAGCCGTTCGTGCCGGAGCTCGCCGCTGCCGGGGAGTTGCGTGCCTGGCACGCGATCTTCCAGGAGATCTCGGTTTCGGACTTCCCCGACCTCCCGGTTCCGGCGTTCGACGCCTATGTGCAGCGGCTGTGCACTGCCGGGTCCGGGCACGCGGTGCAAAGGCGGTGGGACGCGCGCCGCGACGGGGGTGTGCTCGGTACGGCGAACGCCGTCCTCCCCACGGACGACAATCGTGAGCGTGCGGTGCTGGCTGTGCGCGTGCCGACCCAAGAGCGCGGGGCCGGTGTGGGGACGCGGCTGCTGCGGGCGGCGCTTCCCCGGATACGCGACCACGGGTGCCGGTGGATCGCCAGCCAGGTCAGGGAGGGCGCGGACGGCGAGAGGTGGGCGGACGCCCTCGGCTTCCGGCAGGTTCTGCGGCTTTCCTCCCACCGCCTGGACCTGCGCGGCGTGAATCCGTTCCGGTGGCCGACCGACCCGCCCGCCGGATTCACCTTCCGCCAGTGGACGGACACCGCGCCGGACGACCTGGTCGCCGGGTTCGCCCGAGCGCGCGACGCGATGGCCGACCAGCCGATCGGGGTTTCGCGTTACCGCCACTCGCCGTGGTCGGGTGCGGCGGTACGAGGCCGCCACACTCGCGGCCGGGGAGTCACACCAGTACGTCGTCGCGGTGAAAGAGCGCGGTGGCACGGTGGCGGGGTTCACGGAGATCGCTGTCATCCCCCGCCGGGCGCCGCGCTCCCGGCAGGGGCGGTGCCGGCGCAACACGGCGGCCGCCCGCTCACGGCGGGCCGGGACACGGATTCTCCCTGTAGGCCGGCCGGGCAACTCCCGGACGTCGTGGGCGAGTTCGGGGCAGGGGGTGGTGTTCACGGTGCGGCGCGGCCCTGCTGCTCGGCGGTGTTCCACCCGCGCTCATGTCACCGGGCGGAACTCGCGTTGTCGTCGGTAGACGGCGTGAGGCGGTAGGGGGTCTGGGTACTCGCGACCGTCATCCCCAGTCGTGTGAGGATCGGCCGGCTGGCGGGGAGAGCCTCGACGTAGAGATAGCGGTGGCCGCGGCGGGCCGCGAGCGTGGCGCGGTGTCCGACCAGGAGCCGGTACAGGCCGCGGCCCCGCCAGGCCGACAGGGTCGAGGTGCTCCACAGCGACGCGAAGTCGGTGCCGGTGTGACAGCGGAGCACCGCCGCGGCGGCCACCTCTCCGTCCGGCGACTCCACCACCGTCACGACGGCCGGATCCCTCTCGTCGGCCGCCCAACGCTCCAGGGCCGGAGGAAGCCAACTCCAGCAGCCGCCGCGGGTCCTCTCGGTCAGCTCTCGGACCCGCGTGAAGTCCTGTGCCGTCGCCACCTGGCGCACCACGAAACCTTCGGGCACGACGGGGTGGGCAGCGGGGTCGGCCGCCACGTCGGCGGAACGGCCCACCATGACGTACTCCCGGTCCTCGGCCACGAACCCGGCCGCCCGCAGACCGAGGGGCAGACCGTCGGAAGCGTCGTCTCGGCAGTACCACGTCAGCGGCGCGTCCATCGCCACGCCGCGGGCGCGCTCACCGGCGACGAGCACGTCCGGATCCCACCGGCCCGCGGCGGTCGGCGCCGGGTACAGCAACAGCCGTCCCTCCACGGGATCGAACATGCGCGCCGCCGGCCCCGCGCCCTCGGCGGTCGGACTCAGCCATCCGATGACGTCCCCCCGTTCTCCCAGCACACGCCCCCGCAATTGCGCGTGGTGAAGGTCCAGGCACCCCATCGCCTGCCGCTCGTCCATGGCGCAATTGCAACACGAAGGGAGAGCGCGAATACGGCGCCTCGCCATAGGGTGTGCCACACCGCACCTGCCGCGCGCAGGTCCGAGGGGTACTCCTTCGCGTCGACAGGATTTGAACCTGCGCCCCCTTGACCCCCAGGGCCCTTCGGGTGATTGCCGGACGCCACGTGAGCCAGGCAACGCTCACAGGGGTACGACGTCTCAAGCAGAGGGCGATCCCAGGACCCCGTGAGGAGCTTGGCTATGTACGCAGCGATCCGGCGGTACGAAGGAGTGACCCATCAGGGCGAAGTAGGTCGCCTCGTAAAAGAGGGGTTCATCCCGCTCATGCGCCAGGTATCCGGCTTCGTGGCCTACTACTGGGTCGATGCCGGCGACGGAGTCCTGGTCTCCACCAGCGTCTTCCAGGATCAGGCCGGTGCCGAGGAATCGATCTCAAAGGCGGCGGACTTCGTGCGGGACAACCTTGCGTCGCTGCTCCCCAATCCTCCCCAGGTCATGGCCGGGGAGGTTCTGGCTTCCACATAGCGGCGTGGGCACCTCATGCAGGTGCCCCGGCAGGATTCGAACCTGCGCACGACTCCGGAGAGCGTCTGCCCCTGGGAAGGGAACTCAGGACCCGGACTGGCGCCTGCGGGAGTGGCCTCTGAGACCTGGCAGGGCTGCGGCCGCTGGGCAACGCGGCCAAGGACCTCGGGCTATTCCCGGAGGCGTTCGACGCCGTCCTTGCCGGCGCGGACATCCAGGTCCTGCTCTCTCCGCCGAGTTCGCCGAGAACGCTGGGCCGACACCGCCCGCCACGAACGCACCAACCGCCTCCTCATCTACAACGAACGACACCAGGGGGCGGCGACTCCGCTGCCTGCACTTCGCCGCGAACAGCGGCGACGGCATTTTCGATACGCCGTTCAAGCCAGCACGGATAAGATCGGGCCACGCCACCGTCGAACATTCTTGCTGTGGCCATTTCCTGGGCGTTCAAGGGCTATCGCGGATCGCGATGGATTTCAGGGATCCGATGGTGCCGGCGAGGCTTCGGTGGATAAAATGTCGCGCGCTGCTCGCGATGGCGATCGGTGGGGGCGACGGTAGGGCGAGAGTGTCGTGATCGAGCTGCGGAAAAGACACAGCCCAGGGGGTTCCACCCCCAAGCCCTGAACGTACGTTCGCTTTTTCATCACGAAACGGTCCGTGCGACAGCGCCGGACTCTTTTCCAAGAAAGGTCACGACAAAAGAAGTGTGGAGTGTGATGCCATGAACCGGGTCGGCAGAAACCCGCGCCGGTCGGCCTGCGGGGTTGTGGAGCCGCTGGCGCGCATTGGGTTATCCGTTCTTCTGCTGGCGGGCGGCGCCGTGGGCGCGACGGCTGTACCGGCCGCCGCTTCGACCGCCGACGGCACGCTGACGGTCGAGGTGCTGCGCGACTTCTTCGGCACCGGCGTGATCAACGCGACGATGGACGTGCCGCAGCGGGGCATGAAGGTGGAGGTCTCCGACCCCGCCGGTCACGATGTCACCGGCGTCACCGATGCCACCGGAAAGGTCGTGGTGTCGCGGTCGGCCAAGCTGAGCGGCGGACGGTACCGCGTCGACGTCAGCGTCCCGGCACCGTACGACGGCTATCTGCGGGCGGCGCCCGCGTCGACGGTGGACAACCACTTCGACAGCTTCACGTCGTTCGTGGACGTGTCGGGCGGCAAGAACGCCTCGGTGGTGACGGGGGTGTGGGATCCGGCCGACTACGCGCTGCCGGACTCGCAGTACTTCGTACCGGTCCAGAACGGCGCCAACGGAACCGACACACGAGCACTGGTGACGTTCGGGACGAAGACCCGCGGCTCCTGTCCCACCGATGTCGCGTGCCCGACACCGATGGACACGCAGGACCAGGTGGGCACGACGTTCGGGTTGTCGTACGACAAGTACCGGAGTCGGCTGTTCCAGAGCGCGTTCGCCCGCCGGTACGCCCTGTACGGGCCGAAGGGTGGCGGCGCGATCTACACGGTGCCGGCCGGCGGCTCGGGTGCGCCGGAGCTGTTCGCGCAGGTGCCGGGCGCCGCGGTGACGCCGCATGACACCGCCGACATGATCAAGGACCCCGGGTTCACCAACGCACCGGGGAAGGAGAGCATCGGCGGCCTGGCCCTGTCGGAGGACGGCTCCACGCTGTACGCGGTGAACCTGCTGACCCGCAGCCTGGTGAGCTTCGACGCGACAGGGGCCACCGCCTCGGCGCCCAAGGCGACGGTGCCGATCCCGGACCCGGGGTGCGCGAGCTCCGGCGACTGGCGCCCGTTCGGTCTCTCCGTCCACAACAACACCCTCTACGTCGGCGGCGTGTGCGACGCGGAGAGCACGCAGCAGCGCACTGACCTGAAAGCCGTCGTCTACGCCTATGACGGCAAGGCGTTCACCACGGTGCTGACCCATGGGCTCACCGCCCAGCGCGGGGTCGTCCTGCATGGTGATGTCGACGTCCCGCAGGCCACCCACTGGAACCCGTGGGACACCTCCCTGGCCACGTGGGACCAGAAGAAGGTGGGCGGCGCCTTCATGGATCCGCAGCCGGAGCTCGCCTCCATCGCCTTCGGCCGCGACGGTTCGATGGTCCTGGGATTCCGCGACCGGTTCATGGACGTTCTCAGCGCGAAGGGGCTGGACCCCCGTCTGCTGGACAACACACCGGAACTCGGCATGTCCGGTGGCGACATCACCATGGTCTGCGCCGATCCCACCGGTGGATACGCGTGGGAAGGCACCGGCAACTGCCCCAACCACGCCACTCCCGCCAACGACGACAACGAGCCCGACGGTGTCGTCGAGTACTTCCCCGGCGACTTCTATGTCGGAGGGCACCAGGAAACCGCGCTGGGGGCGGTGGCCTACATTCCGCAGCAGCAGTGGGTCGTCAGCACGGAGTTCGACCCGACCGTCCACATCGAAACCGCCGGGACCGGCTACCACAACATCACGACCGGTCAAGGCCCGGGCAACGCTCCGGCCGCCAACGCGTACCAGTTCGTCGGTCAGGAGCAGAACGGGTTCGGCAAGGCCGGCGGGCTCGGTGACATCGCGTTCGCGGCGGCGAACGCGCCGATCCAGATCGGCAACCTCGTGTGGTTCGACGGCGACCACAACGGGATCCAGGACCCGGCGGACGTACTGCTGCCGGGGGCGACGATCAACCTGCTGGACACGGGTGGCAAGTCGGTCGCCACCACCACGACGGACGCGGCCGGCGAGTACTACTTCGGTGGGGTCGGCGCCGCGTACCAGCTCAAGCCGGGTGCGAAGTACACCGTGCGGTTCGACGTGTGCACCGCGGACACCGGCAAGGTGCCCGGCCAACCCCCGGCGAGCAAGCTGCGGTTCACGCTCCCGAGAGCCGGTGCCGACCGTGCGCACGACTCCAACGTGACGCCGCCGACCACCGGGCAGTTGTGCGACGGCAAGGCGCCTGTCACGGCGCCGGACAAGCCGGGCGGGGTCGATCACACGATCGACGCCGGGGTGTACATCCCGAAGGCGGCGCCGCCGACGACGGCGCCGACCTCGCCGCCGGCCTCCACGCCTCCTCCTGCCAACAACCCGGCCCCGGCCGGTGGGGGCGGAGGTTCACTGGCACGCACCGGGATCTTCGGGCTGCCGGAGATGATCGGCCTCGTCGCCGTGCTGGTGGGTGCGGGTCTGGTCATCGCGTTCGTGAGCCGGAAACGCCGTACACAGCAAGACTGAACGAGCAGATCGCGTCCGGGCCGGCCCGCGAGGGCCGGCCTTGGCGTCGAAAGGGGTGAATCACCAGAGTGCCAACGTCGAGCCGCGTGCGGAGCGTGAGAAACCAGCAAGCCCTACCGGGCCGTGCGGCTGACCGGCGCCGATGGCTGCGGCCACGCTGGGCGGCGGCCGTCATCGGCGCGGCGGCTGTCGCAGTGGCCGCTTTCCTGGTCACCGGCGGCTCCGGCCACAGCGGTGGGCGCGCCCTGACCTCGGACGAGGCGAACCAGTTGGCGATCACCCGGTTCCGCAACTACGAGGCGCACGGCCGCGCGGTGACGATCACCGTGCCGACCACCGCCGGCAGGCTGACCGTTACCGGGTCAGTCGACTACCGGGGCAAGCTCGGTTACGGCGTGGTGCACGGCACCGGACGCGACACCTCCAGCGACGGGCTGATCGAGTGGACGGCCACCTCCGTGTTCGTCCATCCGATGGCGAACGCCCCGGCGCACGCGCCCGCGTCGCCGCCCCGCTCGGGCTGGTTCGGCCGTCCGGCGCAGTCGTCCGGCAGTTCGCTGGACAGTTCGCTGGCCATCGTCCTCAGTCTCGGCAGCGACCGGCCGGACAACGCCGAACTGCTACCGCAGAACGGCGCCGCCTGGTGGGGACGCGATCAGGTGGCCGGGCATCGGGTGGACGTGATGACCGGGCCGTCCTCCCGTGACCGCTCCGGTACGGCGGGCAGTGTGCGCTACTGGATCGGCTCGGACGGCACCATGTACCGGGTCCGCGTCGGCGTGAGTTCCGAGTCGCAGCCGGTGGTCATCGATTTCGACACCCACCAGTACCTTCCGGTCAAGGCGGTACCCGGCGTCACCCCGACGCGGTAGCCGCTGTTCAGGACGTTCGCACCCGCGCGTGCGCGGCGAGCAGGGACGCCGGCGGCAGCGGGATGTCCGCGGTGTGTGGAAGGTCAGGAACGGCCGGGACAGCGGTGGCCCCCGTGGTGAGGGCGTTGGGGAACTGCGGCTGCGGACCGGGCGCCGCGACCTCGGTGAACGGGATACCGCCGGGAGCCGTCGGCATCGCCCAACTGCCGCTCGGCGAGGAGGACGTGGCCGGCGGGCAGGTCGCGGTTGCCGCGAGCCGGGCGGGCACCGTGGTGCGCAGTTCGTTGCCGCGCAGGCAGTTGCCCCGTCCCCGGGTGGCGGTGGGGAACGTCCAGCCGACGTCGACGCCGTTGCCGGTGAACGTGTTGTCCACGATCCGGTTGCCGTTCGGAGGGATGTCGGCGGTCGCGGTGATCACCAGCCCGGCGTTGCTGTTGCCGGTGACGAGGTTGCGCACGAACTGGTTGCCGCTGCCGCCGTCGATGCCGATGCCGGTGCCCCACCCGCCGTCGGCCTGCTCCGGAGTGGCTGTCTGCTGGTTGGCGGCGATCAGGTTGCCCGCGATGACGGCGCCCTGCTGCGGAAGCAGCTTCTCCTGGTGGTCGGAGTCGGTGGTCAGGCCGACCCGGTTGCCGACCAGGCGGTTGCCGACCACGTACATGTCGCCGCTGGCGTTGGTGCCCTCGTAGCCGACCGCGTTGAGTTCGGCGACGTTGTCCCGCACCACGATGTGGCACGGCTTGCACTGCCCGACGTAGATCCCCGAGTCGGCTCCGCCGGACGCGTACGAGTGCTCGATGACACCGTTCTGCGCGGAGAACGCGTAGATGCCGTACAGGCCGTTGCGGGTCGCGGTCACATACGAGACCAGGAACGACTTCAGGAAGGTGACCGGTTCACCGCCGGTGTCGTAGCCGCCGCTGTGCCCCGGCAGCCCGGCGGCGGCCGAGGCCGAACCGGTGACGAGTACCCCGTTCTGCGTGTTGTTCTGCACGGTCAGGTTCTCCACGGCCACCCCGGGTGCCGCGACGACGACGCCGTTCGGCTGCCGCAGTCGCCCGTCGATGACGGTCTTGTCCCGGGACGCGCCGCGAAGGGTGACGTGAGCCGTGCCGATCCGCACCGACTCGTGGTACATGCCCGGCGCGACCAGCACCAGGTCACCAGGTCGAGCCAGCGACATCGCAGCCGAGATCGTCGGGGCGTCGCCAGGCACCCGGATCGTCACCCGCGCACCGGCCGGTCGCCAGCCCTTGTCCGATCCGCCATCGCCGCCGCAGCCGGCCACAAATGTCAGCACGCCCAGTAACGCAGCCAACACACGAAGAGCTGATCGAGGCATGATCCTATTCTGGCATGGCGCCCAATTCCCCACCAATACAGGACGGTTGGCCGGCACCGGCGATCGCGCTGTGGCACTGTGCACCTCATGTACCGAGCCGATCACCGCCCGTCGCGGCGCAGGTTCCTCGATGTCACCGGCGCCATGGTGGCGGCCGGTCTGACCGCCGGGTGCGCGGCGGACTCCGTCCAGCCGGACCGGCACGCCGACACCGCGACGGCCACGCCGGCACCGGTTGCGGCAACGGGTCGGCATCAGGCGGGAATCACGCTCCCCCAGCCGGCCCAGCGCAACCTGCTCGCCGTGGTGGCCGACCTCGATTCCACCGTGGCCACCGGCCGGTTGCTGGCCGAACTCGGCCAGACGATCCGCACGCTCGTCGCGGGCACCGACCCGCGGCTGCTCGGCCTGCCGCCGGGCGACCTCACCGTGACCGTCGGGGTGGGCCCCCGGTTGGTGCGCGCGGCCGGTGCCTCACTGCCCGGCGCGACCGACCTCCCGCGGTTCTCCCGCGAGGCGATCGCCGCCCAAGCGCGCGGCGGTGACCTGCTGCTGCAGATCTGCGCCAGTGACGCGCTGCTCCTCCCGGTCGTCGCCGCCGCCCTCCTGGCCCAGGCCGGGGACCGCGTCCAGGAACGCTGGCGGCAGTCCGCACGCCGCGGTGCGAACGTGCCCGTCGGCAACGGCCTCACCGCCCCGCGAAACCCGCTCGGATTCATCGACGGCATCGTGGGTCCGCACACCAGCGCCGAACAGCGACGCGACCTGTGGCTGGCCGGGCCCCCCGCGATCGCCGGCGGCACCCTTGCCGTACTGCGGCGCATGGAACTCGACCTGCCGCGGTTCGCCGCCCTGTCCGTGGCCGAGCAGGAAGCGGTCTTCGGACGGCGCCGCACCGACGGCGCCCCCCTGTCCGGCGGCACCGTCTCGTCGAGTCCGGAACTGGGCGCCAAGACACCGGACGGCCGCTATCTCGTCCCCGCGGACGCCCACCTGCGCAGGGCGAACCCCACCGTGGTCGGCACCGGCCTCATGCTCCGCCGCTCCTACACCACCGACGATCCCGCCGCCGGTCTGCTCTTCATCAGCTTCCAGAACGACCTGCGGACCTTCACCGCCACTCTCACCCACATGGACACCTCGGACGCGCTGCTGCGATTCACCACCACAACGGCCAGTGCGACCTTCCTGATCCTCCCCGGCTTCGACCGTCAGCACCCGCTCGGTTCCCGGCTGTTCGGCTGACCGGATCGGCGGCCCCTGAGCGACGCGATCGGGCTTCGTAGGCCCCATGAACCGCGGTCGGGCTGGCGGGGGCCAGCCGGTCAGCGGTTCTCGGTGCCGGATTCCGACGGACGACCGCCCACCATCCGCGCCCCGGTCCTGCGCCTCGCCCGTGAGAACAGCTCCTGGGGTTACCGCCGAATGGACGGCGAACGACAGAGCTCGAAGTGGGCCGGCTTCCTGCACGGCCAGGCCGAAGGGCTACAAGATCCCCCAGGGCGCCGATCCTAGGGCGCGCAAGGCTATCGAGTGGGCGGTGCGCCGGCTCGGCACGCTCTACCAGTGGGGCGGCAGTTGCACCGACGTGCACGGCCCCGACCCGATGGGCCGCTGCGACTGCGGCTCGCTGATCCAGCAGGCGTACGCCCACGCCGGCGTCCCGCTCACCGTGCCACGTACACGCAGGTCAACGAGGGCACGGCTGTCTCGGAGTATCTCCGCCAGCGGGCTCAGGCGAGGGCAGCGGCCAGCAGGGCGAAGGCTGCGATGATGACGGCAATGCGGACGTAGTGGAAGCGGTCCCAGCGGTTCATCTGCTCCTTCCAGTCCTCGGGCAGGTTTCCGGTGGTCCACGTCTTGACCCGGTTGTTGATCGGGACGAGCAGCAGGACCGACATGATCACGCTCAAGATCAGCAGCGCGGCGGCGATGACGACGAGGCCGACGCCGTGGTCGTGCCATCCGGCGATGGCCCAGACCGCGCTCAGGACGAGCGAGCCGACGTACCAGAACGGCATCACGGCGCCGAGCATCCGGGCCCCGTGAGTGCGGCCGCGCAGACCGTTGTCGCCGGGGAGTCCGTTGAGGATCGGGTTGATGACGAAGGCGACGGAAAACTCCACCCCCACCATCAGGCCGACGACCACGGTGGTGGAAACCCCGAGTGCGTTGAGCACGATGACCCCTCCTGGAATCTAGCGTCGCTAGGTGATGAGGCAACGCTAGATCTGCCGCCGATCGTTTGTCTAGCGATGCTAGGATCGAATCATGTCGGTACAGGAACGCAAGCAGCGCGAACGAGCGGACCGTGAGCGCCTCATCGTGGCGACGGCTCGCGAACTCGCCGAGCAGCAGGGCTGGGACGCGGTCACCACCCGCCGGCTCGCCGAGCGCATCGAGTACAGCCAGCCCGTCCTCTACAGCCATTTCCGCGGCAAGCGCGAGATCATCGGCGCCGTCGCCCTTGAGGGTGCCGCCGAAATGGCCGCGGCGCTGCGGGCCGCGACCTCCACCGCGGACGGCCCTCGCACCCGGGTCACCGCCCTGGCCCGCGCGTACCTCGACTTCGCCGAGTGCAACCCGGCGGTCTACGACGCCATGTTCCGGCTCGACGGCGGCCTGGCGTTCGCGAACGAGGACACCCCGGAGCAGCTGAAGGACGCCTTCGCCGCCCTGCTGGAAAGCCTCGGCGAGGTCGCCGGGGACGGCGTCCACCCGGCACTGTTCACCGAGGTGTTCTGGGCGGGCCTGCACGGGCTGGCCACCCTGACCCGGGCGGGACGGCTGCCGCCGGCGGACGCCGAGCGGAGGGTGGAACTGCTGGCAGACCGGCTCGCCAAGGTCTGACACACCGTCCGAACGGACGAGCGGCCGGGGGCTTCCGGCCCGACGGCCGACCTACAGCAGGCGGTCAGGGCGGCCACGACGGCGGACGGGGACGGGACTGGGGGCACGACGGGGACCACCGAGGCGGTCACGGAGGCTGGGGCGGACAGGGTGGCCAGGGCCGTGGAAACAGTGATCGGCACGGCGGCCGCGGCGGCCGGTGACGCGGGTCACGCTTCAGGCGTATTGCCCCGCAGGGTTGTTGACGCGGGTGGGTACACCTCGGCCGTGTCTTGTGGATCAGGGAGGCGTCCGGTGCGGTACGGCAACGCCGCCCGGGCAAGGCGGAGCACCAGGGCGCGGATCGAGTGCACGGTCCGTGGCCGCCCCGGACGCTTCTGCCGGCCGTCAGTAGACGGTGATGTCCCAGTGGCTGCCCTCGTCGCAGTAGAGGTTGCCGGAGGCCGCCTTCCACTGCGGGTAGCCGTCGCCCCGCAGGCCGATGTAGGTGAAGCTGTTGTGGATGTAGCCGTTGTTGCATGAATTGTGCGAGATGTCCACCTTGTAGCCGTTGTAGTGGCTGTAGGTACCGGAGGCGTGGCCGACCTCGGTGCCGCCGGTGATGTTGATGGCGCAGCCACTCGCCTTCTTCAGCGTGATGATCGCGTTCACCGTGCCGGAATTGATCTGGGCGAACGAGGTACAGGTCGAGTTGCTGCGCGTGGTGCAGTGACCGCTGGAACTCCACGTGATGCCGGCCGCCTTGAACTTGGACGCCGCAGCCGACTGCGACATCTTCGTCCCGCTGGCGTGCGCAGCCGGCGCCGCGATCACCGTGACTGCGGCCACAGCCAAGGCGGCGGGCGCGAGAAGCATGCGAGTCTTCATGGTTCCTCCGTGGGCGAAGGGAAAAAGCGCGGTCACACGGACCACACCTGAAACGAGATCGAACTGCCCCACGCTACGGGCGTTGAAACGAAGCAGGACAAGAACACCGACCGGTGCGGTACCCCAGGAGTGGCCAAGCTGACGGCCTTGCGGACCACCATCGGATCCTGTGCTGTTCGAAACTCATCGCTTCTGCTCGGAGGTGGTCCGGCGCACCGTCAGGGTCCGCTGAAATCTGGCCGAATGCTCGTCTCACTGGTGTATCTGGTGGCGCGGACAATGCTGTCGGTCCTGGCGGTTCTGCTACGCCGACGCGCGGCGAACGACGCCGAGTTGCTGGTGCTGGAGCCGATCTCCCCGTCTCCTTGACTCAAGGTCAGCTCCTGTACAGGTCCTCCACGGCCTCCAGGTGGGCTGTCAGAGCGGACCGGATGGCGGTCTCGTCGATACCGGTCGGAAGGGTGCCGGGCGGGTATTCCACCTCGACTCCTTCGGCGCAGTTGAACGTGATGGAGGCGTCGCCGAGCAGGTGGGTGCGAAGCCAGATGACGAAGGGGGTGCGTCCAAGAATGGCGCCGACGGCACGCAGGAACCGCCGGTATGTCCGGCGGGCAGGGTTCACCGCGGCAAGCAGGAACCAGTGGCGGCCGGGGCCGGGCGTAAGGGCGGAGCCGCTGGTGCCGGGGGTGGTCCTGCCGACATCAAACTCCCCGACAGCGCCACCTTGCCTTGTCGCCTGGTAACACCAGTCCACCTCACGCTACGACGCGAACAGGAAATGTGCATTTGGGGTGCTTTGGGAGCGTCCTAGCGGCCATGCCGGGTACACCTTCGGAGGGGGCTCCGATCCGATCGGGAGGTGCCATGCCGCTGTGGTCGTGGGTCCACACCCACCTGGGAGGCAAACCCGCCGTGTCCTCTTGGGGCAAGACAGAGGAGGATGTGCCGACCGATGCCGCGACGGTAGGACCAGCCAACGAAGACTCCGTGGGGCGGATCGCACCCGACGACCCCGGTTTTCTGGAGACGGGTGCAGAGGAGCGCGCCGCGCGGATTTCGAGCGACGAGAATCTCGCCGATTAGCGGACGGCGGCCGCCGCTGTGTCGGCGTCCGAGATGGCTTCGCGGGCGGTGAGCGCGCGGAGGGAGATGGCACGTGGCCCGGCGGGAGCACGGTCGGTCACCGGCCCGTAGCTCGTCGACCAGGTCGGCGACGAACCGGGCGAGGGTGGTCGTGGGGCAGCCAGTCGTCCAGCGACGGGGGCAGCAGCAGCACCTGGATGACGCCGAACACGGCCATCCGCGGATCCGACGGCTGCAGCGCGGCAGACGCCGTTCGCCGGTCGTCACCGCCTTGCCCCAGGCCCGGCCTCCACGAGACCAACTCTCCGGTCGTCGACGTTCACACTGCCGGGTTGAGCAGCTTCCAGCGTCCCTCGGAGACGACCTCGACGCCGCCGCCGTCGGTCACCTTGATGGCGGTTTCCGCGTCGATGGCGTACGCCGGACCCGCTATCTCGGCAGCCCACCGTTCCGCGTCGGCCATGGTGCTCTCCGGACGGCCCGGGCGGTCGAGGTGCGGGAAAATGGAGAAATCGACGACTCCCAGCATCCTGTCGTCACCGGCGGGCGACTGCCCGCCGACGAAGGCCTTCCCGATGCGGGGAGTCAGGACCATACTCCCGGCACTGAGCCCCACGTAGACGGTGTCGCGCAGCGACGGGAAGAGGTCCACCAGTCCGGACTCCCGCATCCAGTGGCACAGGTACATCGCATCGCCGCCGTTCACCAGCAGGGCGTCCGCCGCTCGGACCCAGGAGACCCAACGTTCCATGTCGATGCTGGGCAGCGCGGTCAACTCCAGTACGCCCACCGACTTCCACCCCAACTCCGTCATGGGATTGGGGGACCGCCCGCTGATGAAACGCCATGGCCCACCCGGCTCCCCATACCGGCCTCCATACCCCGCGGTGGGGATGCACAGGACGTCCGCCTCAGCGATCGGTTTGCCCAGCAGATCGACCAGCGCCGCCAGCATGCTCGCATTCCTGACACCGGAGTCGGTAAGGAGAAGCTTCATCACGCGGACGCTATCGCGTGCGTCGCCGACGGACGTCGCGGAGCGGTCGGTCGGTCGGGCGGGCGGGCGCGACATCGACGCTCATCGTGTCCATCGGGTCACCCTGGCCTCCGGGTCGTCATGTCCGCTGCCGCCTGTCCAGGGCCTTGTGCCCCGCTTGCGTCCGCCAACCCGACGCTGACCGTTTCGCTCCGCCTTCACCCCTTCGTGGTCGATTACCGCACTGCTGGACACGCGGAAATCTATGGCGGCCGGAGTAGACATTGGGCGGTGGGGTGGTTATGGTTTCTCTCGTAGCCGAGATCGACAAGGCCTGGCAGAGACGAACTGCCGGCCAGCAGTACGAGAAGTTGCAGTTCGCAGGACGGTGCGGTGGCGGAGTTTCGAAGCCAGGGTTGGTGCAGGACGGCGACGGGACTGGCGACCGGACCGGGTGGCCCGCAGTGATCAGGGGCCGCCGTGAGCAGGACCGCGGTGGACGCGGTGGCAGTACCGGTAAGTGCAGTTCGCAGTAGAGCAGTACCAGCAGGATGAAGTCCCTTCAGTAAGTGTTGATCAAGAGGGAAGAACGGAGGAGCCGAGCGCCATCAGGATCGCCCGGGTAGACGTCTTGAGCCCGGGTACCGCAGGACATCGATAGTGAGGTGGTCTCCGGTCGAGCAACCGCGATCCCCGCACCCCCTGCCGACCCCTCGGCGGCAGTGCGGACACAGTAGGCCGGCGCAGTTTCAGGGCCGGCAGATGGTGTAGCAGTTCCTTCGGGGCCCTGGTGCCACATGGCACCAGGGCCCCTCCACGCGCCCCAGAGAGGAACAGATGACAGCAGACGACTCGTTCGGCCGTCTCGACGACGACGACTACCCCGCCTACACCATGGGCCGGGCCGCCGAGATGCTCAACACCACCCAGGGCTTCCTGCGCGCCATCGGCGAAGCCCGCCTCATCACCCCGCTGCGCTCAGCAGGCGGCCACCGCCGCTACTCCCGCTACCAGCTGCGCATCGCCGCCCGCGCCCGCGAACTCGTCGACCAGGGCACCCCCATCGAGGCCGCCTGCCGCATCGTCATCCTTGAAGACCAGCTCGAAGAAGCCCAGCGCATCAACGCGGAACACCGCAAGGCCGCCGAATCGGGCAGCCCCACCGGCACGCCCTGAGACCGCCGGAACCGGCGCCCCGATCCCTGCCGCGCTCGAGGCCGACTGCCGGGGCACGGGGCGCTGGTGCCGAACGCTGAGCACGACCGCAAGACCCTAGGTCCACCGGCCCAACGTCTGAGCTTGAGGTCCGCCACGTTCGAGCGTGCCTGCCAGAGGGGGATGGCCCGCGCCGGCCACTCATCTGTGCATGGCGATCACAGCAGCCGTTCCGCCGCCGATGGCGGAAGCCAGTGGGCGCCAGCGGCCGATGCGACCATGTGGCCGCCGGGGCCCAAGCCCTCGCGCCCTGGCCCAGGGGAAGGGACCCCCGACTTTGACCTTGTCCCGTCTTCCAGCCCCGCGTGAGCTTCCGACCGACATGGAGCTGCGGGTTTCCTGTCCTGGGGGAAGCCGCCGCGCCCGGCCGATGGGGTCGCGACAGGGCGCTGGATGGAGCGTTCGCGGTGGAATCACCGGTGACCTGGAGGCGGCGGTGGCAACCCCGGATCAGGTCACCGCTAATCTACGGTTCCGTAACCTACGTTTCCGTAGGTCCATATGATCGTCAGGAGACTTTGTGATCACTGCTCCCTCCCGTCCCCGCGGCTCCCACGCCCTGAGCGACGTCCAGTTGCTGTGCGCGTTGGAGGAGGTAGTGGAGGCAGAGCTCAACCGGCACCTGAGAGCAGCGAAGGAATGGATGCCGCACGAGTACGTGCCGTGGAGCGAGGGCCGGAATTTCGACGGTGTGATGGGCGGTGAGGCGTGGGCGCCGGGCCAGTCCAAGGTCTCCGACGTCGGCCGGATCGCGCTGGTGGTGAATCTGCTGACCGAGGACAACCTCCCCAGCTACCACCACGAGATCGCCACGGTCTTCGGGCGCGACGGCGCCTGGGGGACGTGGGTGCACCGGTGGACCGCGGAAGAGGGCCGGCACGCCATCGTCATGCGCGACTACCTGCTGACCTCGCGAGCGGTGGATCCCGTGGAGCTGGAGCGGTTCCGGATGGGGCACATGGCGCAGGGATTCGAGGCGGACAACAGCCACAGCGCCCTGCACTCGATCGCGTACGTCGCCTTCCAGGAGCTGGCCACCCGGGTCTCGCACCGCAACACCGGCCACCACTCGGGCGACCCGGTGTGCGAGCGGATGCTCGCCCGGATCGCCACCGACGAGAACCTGCACATGGTCTTCTACCGCAACCTGCTGGCCGCCGCGCTGCAGATTTCCCCCGGGCAGGCGATGCGGGCCATCGCCGATGTCGTGACCGGCTTCCGCATGCCGGGCCACGGGATCCCGGGATTCGAACGGGCGGCAGCCAGGATGGCCCTCGGTGACATCTACAACCTCAGGATCCACCACGACGACGTGCTGCAGCCCGTGCTTCGCCACCTGAAGGTGCTGGACGTCTCCGGCCTGGCCGCCGAGGGGCTTCAGGCGCAGGACGAGCTCGGCATGTTCATGGGCGGGCTGAACGATCAGGCGATGAGGTTCGACGAGCGCCGCCAGGCGCTGCTTGCCCGGCGCCGGAAGTAAGGACCGCCGGGGCCGCGCCCTACGATGTTCGGCCGTGCTGTCCCGAGGGTGCGGTTGCCCTTCCGGCCGGATCAGCGCCTGCGATTCCTCGGAGAAGGCCGTCGTCGAGACGGGTACGCTTCATATCCGTGCCGGTGCGAATATCTGGTGCCGCGACATGAGAAATAGCACGCCACCCACGCACGTAATTCGTGGATGCGCCACACAATTCTAGTCGCTCCCAAGCATGGCCACCCGCGCTGTGCTACTCTGATGATCAGTTGCAGTAGTGGTTCCCAAGCTTCAAATGCCTCACCGAATCTTCATTCCAGTGGGAGCATTTTGTTTTTCCGGTGCATTCCGGACGGGGCAATCATCACGGCGACACTGGGCTCGCACAGTGCGGGCACAGGACA
The DNA here is from genome assembly GCA_963737305.1 of uncultured Actinomycetota bacterium. GTDB lineage: Bacteria > Actinomycetota > Actinomycetes > Streptomycetales > Streptomycetaceae > Streptantibioticus_C. The sequence continues at coordinate 1,988,855 of CAVTRX010000001.1, forward strand.
CCGCCCCGAAGGAGATATGACATGGCTACTGGCACCGTGAAGTGGTTCAACGCGGAAAAGGGTTTCGGCTTCATCGAGCAGGACGGTGGCGGCGCTGACGTGTTCGCCCACTACTCGAACATCGCCGCCCACGGCTTCCGCGAGCTGCAGGAGGGCCAGAAGGTGAAGTTCGACGTCACGCAGGGCCAGAAGGGCCCGCAGGCGGAGAACATCGTTCCTGCCTGACGCTGACGCGTTCCACCGAGCTGGGGCCCGCACCTGAAGGGTGCGGGCCCCAGCTTTGCTGCTTCACGGATTTCCCCAGGCACGGGCCAGCCCTCACGAGGGCAGCGAGAGAACTCCGGCTTCGAGTGCGTACCACCCGGCGAATCACGGCAGGGCAAAGGCCGACTTGGTCTTTTCGGTCCTGCATTCGGATCTCTTTCGACAACTCCCGCGCCTTTCACAATAATGGGAAGCTTATTCTTCCCCGTTTCGTTTTCTTTTCTTCGGTTCGTACTTGCGATTCTTCATGCGGCTCACCGCCGCGGAGACTTCCTCGATACGTGCCGCATCGAGGAAGGTTCCGCATGAACCGCACCACTCGCACGAACGATCGCTACTCCCGCACCGGCGGTTCCACCGGCTCCTCACGAGGCGGCAGCCGCCGTTCGCAGTCCTTGCGCCCGTCGGGTGCGGGCCGCTCCGGTGGCCACGGGCGTCGCCCCGCGCCGCAGGGGGAGTTCGCGCTGCCGGTGACCATCACCCCGGCGCTGCCCCCGGTCGACGGCGTTCGCCGATCTCGACATGCCCGCCCCGCTGCTGGCAGCACTCGGCGCCGAGGGCATGGCCGTGCCGTTCCCGATCCAGGCGGCGACCCTCCCCAACTCGCTGGCCGGCCGGGACGTGCTGGGCCGGGGCCGCACCGGCTCGGGCAAGACCCTGGCCTTCGGCCTGGCACTGCTGGCCCGCACGGCGGGCAGCGCGCCGAGCCCCGCCAGCCGCTGGCCCTGGTCCTGGTGCCCACGCGGGAGCTGGCCCAGCAGGTCACCGACGCGCTCACCCCCTACGCCCGACCGCTGCAGGCTGCGGATGGCCACCGTGGTCGGCGGCATGTCGATCGGCCGGCAGGCCGGTGCTCTGCGCGGCGGCGCCGAGGTCGTCGTCGCGACCCCGGGACGGCTCAAGGACCTGATCGAGCGCGGCGACTGCCGCCTGGACCAGGTCGACGATCACCGTGCTGGACGAGGCCGACCAGATGGCCGACATGGGCTTCATGCCCCAGGTCACCGAGCTCCTCGACCAGGTGCGTCCCGGCGGCCAGCGCATGCTGTTCTCCGCCACCCTGGACCGCAACGTCGACCTGCTGGTACGCCGCTACCTGAACGACCCGGTGGTCCACTCCGTCGACCCCTCGGCCGGCGCGGTCACCACGATGGAGCACCACGTGCTGCACGTCCAAGCCGCGGACAAGCACGCCGCCACCATCGAGATCGCCGCCCGCGACGGCCGGGTGATCATGTTCCTGGACACCAAGCACGCCGTGGACCGGCTGACCAAGGACCTCCTGCACAGCGGGGTGCGCGCCGCGGCGCTGCACGGCGGCAAGTCCCAGCCGCAGCGCACCCGCACCCTGGAGCAGTTCAAGACCGGGCACGTCACCGTGCTGGTGGCCACGAACGTCGCCGCCCGCGGCATCCACGTCGACAACCTCGACCTGGTCGTCAACGTCGACCCGCCCACCGACCACAAGGACTACCTGCACCGCGGCGGACGCACCGCCCGCGCCGGCGAGTCCGGCAGCGTCGTCACCCTGGTCATGCCCAACCAGCGCCGCGAGATGACCCGGCTGATGACCGACGCCGGCATCACCCCGCACACCACCCAGGTGCGCTCCGGTGAGGCCGAACTGAGCCGCATCACCGGCGCCCAGACCCCGTCGGGCATCCCTGTCACCATCACCGCGCCGGTCACCGAACGGCCCAAGCGCCGCCCGTCCGCGTCTCGCGGTCGACGCAGCAACGCCGCCCAGGCCCGACGTGCGGCCGCCACGCCGCGCACAGCGCCCCGCGGCTCCGGTCGGCAGGCTTTCGGCGCAGCCGCCTGAAGGGCGGCCACCACTCACCAGACTCGCCCACCCGCGCGGTCAAAGGCTCGACGTCAACTTGTGAGGCATCATGCGCTGTGTCATCGCCCACTTCTCCTTCAACCTCATCAAGAGCGAAGTGCTGGAATCGATGAAGGGCATCAAACCCGAACCCCTGACCGGTGAGTCCGTGATCATCGGCCGCCGCACCTACCCGGTCAAGCAGGTCGGTGAAGTGCTCACCCGCCAGGATCGCCGTGACTTCTCCGCCGGCGAGGTCACCCGGGCGATGAGCCGCCTCGGCTTCACCTGCTGCCCCGCCCCAGAGCTCGCCCCGACCCCGGACCTCACCAGGCTCCAGACGGCGGCAACCCTGCTGGGAACCCCGGCACCCGCGTAAGTGTTGGCGCTACGGCATGAGAACGCAGTGCCGCGCCGTCAGATCCCCCGGGTCCGCTACGAGCGCGGGCTCAGGGTTCTGCCGTCAACCGATCTGTCCTGTGCCCGGTCGTCTCCCTTGGGGATGTTGCTTGTGCACGAAGGCTGTTCGCAGTGCGTGGTAGGGCGCGATGGGGTCGAAGAACGTCTTGTGCATGTGGGCGAGTTCCTCGTCGCGGTACGCGCGCAGGGGTCTGACCGACTCGTCGTGCTCCCGTCGGGCTTTCTTCTCGCCGATGCGCCGCTGGATTCCAGGTGACGAACTGAGGCGCAGGGCCTGCCGGATGATGGCCGTGCCGAAGGCTTCCGGAGTGGTGCGGACGAGTTGGTCGACCACTCCGATGCGCTGGGCGTGGGCGGCGGTGATGGGCAGGGCTTGGCGGGTGAGTCGCTCCGCCTGAGCTTTTCCTGTTCTTCTGGGCAGGGTGTAGGTCCAGTATTCCGAGCCGTGCAGGCCCATCAGGCGGTAATGCGGGTTGAGCACGGCTCCGCTCCGGCACCAGACCTCGTCCGCTGTGAGGGCGAGCATGGCGCCGCCGGCGGCGGCGTTGCCGTTGACCGCGGCGATGGTCAGCCGGTCGGTGGTGGTCAGGATCGCCTCGGCCAGGTCGTCGATGGCGTTGATGTTCTGCCAGGACTCCTCGGCGGGATCCTCGGCAGCCTCGATGACGTTGAGGTGGATGCCGTTGGAGAAGAAGTCCCTGTGGGCTCCCAGGACCACGACGTCGGTCGGCCGGGCGCACGCCTCGCGGTAGGCCGCGAGCAGCCGGTGGCACTGCCGCGTGCTCATCGCGCCGCTGGGGAAGGAGAAGGAGAGAAAACCCACCCGTCCCTCCTCGCGGTACCGGATGTCCGCCCACGTCCGCCGGTGGCCCGGCAGGTCCCACGAAACCGGATCCTCGGGCAGTCGGGGAAGACGGCCGCGGAGCGCCAGGTCGGCCGGAAGCTTGAACGTCACGGGTCCGCCCGGCCGGCGGCGGGGCCTCAGCTCCGGGATCCACACCGCGCCGTCCACCGTGGCCCGGCACAGCGCTCCCGCCCGGGTAGCCAGGAATTCGCCCGGCCGCCCGCGCAGAGTGTCCTCGGCACAGCCGCCGTGCAGGAACCACTCAGCGCCCAGGAACTCGTCCAGCACGCCCGGCTGGGAGTCGGCGGCCCGCAACTTGCGCAGCACCACCTCAGCCGGGTCCGAGGCCCAGTCGATGCGCCGTACGTCCTGCCGGAGATACGGCCGGGTCCCGGGCCCGCCGCTCGAAGCGGCCGGCCGACGGGCTTCCCCCGGCGGGGACGGTACGTCGACCCGTTCCGGCTGTTGGTCCTGCGGGCGTGGGGTGAATGTGCCGGACGCGAAGCGGTCTACCGCGAGCAACACCGCTTCGACGGCCGCGTCGGAGACCTCGTTGCGGTACAGGTCGCTCTTGCCGAAGGGCGGTAGCGGGCAGGCAACGGTGGCCCAGACGTCCCCGGCATCCATCTCCTCGACCGCTTCCAGGACGGTGACGCCCCAATGCGTCGCGCCTTCCTGGACCGCCCAGTCCAGGGAGGAGGGCCCGCGGTCACCTGTCGGGCCGGGGTGGACGATCAAGCAGGTGTAGGCGGACCACACCTGGCGTGGGATCGCGGTCTTGAGCATCGGTGCGACGATCAGGTCCGGTTCGTGCCGTCGCACCGTCTCCGGCAGCGAGTCACCGGCCGATGCCAGTTCGACACGCACAGTGTGGCCACGATCGGCCAACTCGGCGTGGATACGTTGGCTCAGGCTGTTGAAAGCGCTGGCGACCAGCAGGACATCCATTCGAAGGCCTCCGTCCGTCGGCACCCGGAGTCGGGCTCCACGCGCCGATCATGAGCCAGGCCGTCACGACGACCACCCAACTCGCCCGAGCAGGGCTCACCCTCACCCGCTCGGCGGAACCGGCGTGCAGATGCCGCGCATGAACTCGATCATGGAACGGTGGGTGCAGACCTGTCGGTACGAACTTCATCCGCCTCGGAGCTGTCCCGGTCGAGCTTCCCGCACCCGTCGCTGAGCCGGCCCTCCAGCAGGTCGCGGTTCGCCGCAGCCATGCCGTCCTCGCCCGCCCCCTCGGCATCGACATCAGCGTCGTCGTCACCGTCAATTGGCAGCGAGCGGCCGCCGCCGACTGGGCCGCCTACGCAGCCGACGTCAGCCAACGCACCGCAGACGGGAAAACTGATGACACCTCACTACCGCACTGACGACCCGGCGGTCCTGCTGATCCACGGCGGCCTCTGGGAGGACGGCATGGACGCCGACCGGTTCTGGGCAGCACCGGGGATCTCGGCCGGCCTCGAACGAGAAGGCATCAGGGTGCTGGCGCCGAACCGTCTCCACCAGCCACCGAGTTGGGACGCCGAGGTCGAGCACCTCGCCCCCGCCCTGCCCGGCCGTCCCGTCTCCGTGGTGGCCGGATCAAACGGGTGCTCGGTGGCCGTCCGCCTCGCGTTGGCCTTCCCGGACCGGATCGACAGACTGCTGCTGGCCTGGCCCGCAACCGCCGGAGACCCCACAGTGGACTCCCACACCCGCCTCAGCCTGACCGGCCTCGGCGCCTCCGACCAGAACATCCAAGCCCTGCTGGACGGGCAGACCCTGCGAGGCGTCGCCGACGCCGAACTGGCGACGCTCAAGATGCCGATCAGCGTGCTCCCCTCAATCCCGGAGAACCCGCTCCATCAACGACGCACTGTCGACGCGCTCCGACGCCTCCAGCCGGACAGCGACGAACTCCCCGGCTGCCCGGAGCCACCCCGCCCAGACTTCGGACCCCACCTGGCCCAGTTCCTGGCCTCGGTCACGGAGTTCGCCGGCCGCTGAGCTCTGACCCTGACACACACACGCGGTCTCCCGCGCGAGCATCGCCCGGTCGGCGTCGCCGACGGGGTCGATCTCGGTCGCCGTGACGGCCCACCAGAACTGCGCCGTTTCCGCGAGGAAGCGGGCCTCGCGGTGGAGGACCTGGGCCGTAAGACCTTCGTCACGGGATCGCTGATCGGCCAGATCGAGAACACGCGCAAACTCCCGACGACCACAGCGAGGCCGTCGACCGGGAACTCGGCAACCAGCTTCAGCGCCGGCGGCGAGTGCGTCGAGATCGCCGAACTCCCCGACGTCGTCGGCGTCCGCGCGCAGGGCCCGCGCCGGGCTTCAGCCCGGCCGCGTTCCGCACCTTCGTCCAAGCCGCAGCACACGGCGAACTCACCGCCTGACCACTGCCAGACGCACATCGGCGCCGCATGAGCGGCCGCTGTTCCGCAGAGTGCGTACCGCTACGGAACAGTGCCTGCCCCTGCCGAACCCCAAGCTCGTTCCAAGGACGGCTTGGCGGTGACTATGGCTGCTCCATTTGTTCGGGGTACGGTGTGCGCCCTCTCGTATCCGGTGCTCCGGGGAGCCGCCGCAGTGATACCTGTACTCGCCGAAGCCGATGCCGCGCCCGCGCCCTCCGCGGTGCGGGCGGTGTGGGGATCGCCGCTGTACCGCGGCGCGACCGCAGCGCTGTTCCTGTCCGGGCTGGGGGCCTCGGCAGCCGCCCCGCAGATCACCCTGTTCCTGGTCGACGACCTACACGTCCCGCTGACCACGGCAGGGCTGTACTACCTCACAAGCCTCACCGCTCCGATCGCCGGATACCTCGTCGGCGCCCGTTCGGACCGCACCGGCAGGCGCCTGGGGCTGTTCCGGCTCTGCGCGGCGGCCGGGTTCCTCGGCTGGTGCGCCATGGCCGCGGCCGACCGGATCTGGATGCCGTTCGTGATCGGCGCCGTGGTCCTGGCGTTCGCCGGCGGCGCGGGTTCGCAACTGTTCGCCGCGGTCCACGACGACTTGCGCGCCACCGCGAGCCCGGTCGGCGACGGGGTCGTCTCGGTCGTGCGCATGGCGTTGACCGCCGGGTGGATCGTCGGCCCGGTGGCGGGCTCGCTGCTGGCCACGGCCGCCGGGCCGCGCGTGATGCTCGCGGCCACCGGGGTGTGCGTCCTAGCGCAGATCGTCCCGATGGGCCTGGCACGGGGCAGACCGGCCCAAACGGGGGCGCCCGCCGCGGACGGGCCGCCGGCGCGGGCTCGGCAGCGGGTGGGGGTGCGAGGCATGCTGCCCTTGCTTGCCTTCACCGGCCTGTACGTACTCGTCTACGCAGGGGAACCAATCAAATACGGCTACCTGGCGATCTACATGCACGACGGCCTGCGCCTGCCCACCGCGGTGAGCGGCGCGGTCATCGGCATCCAGCCCCTGGTCGAGCTGGCCCTCATGCCAGTGGCCGTGGTCGTCGCGCGCCGGACCGGGATGCTGCGGCTGATGGTCCTCGGAGCCGCCTTCGGCGTGGGGGCGAACCTGTGCTTCGCCCTGACCGGCAGCGCGGCGGGCATGTTCGCCGGACAGATTCTCATGGGCGGGGTATGGGGCGTGTTCGCGGGCCTCGGCATCATCGTCGCCCAACGCCTGCTACCCGGGGCCGCCGCGACGGCCTCGGCCGTCTTCATGAGCTCGACCGCGCTCGCCAGCGCCCTCGGCGGGCTGACCGGCAGCCTCGGTGTGAGCCTGCTGGGGCTACCGCATGTGTTCCTCGTGCCGGCCCTGTACGGCCTGGCGGCGACGGCCGGCATCGCGGCCATGAGCCGTTCCCGGCATGCCGCGGGATGACGCCGGTACGGAGACCCCGGCCCGGCGATACGCGGCGAGACCGCGGGGTGACGGCCGACGGGGTCTCCCCGCCCACTGTCCCAAGGTCGCCCGGCAACTCCTCGCCCCCGACCGTGCTATTGCGCTGCGAGACTTCGAAGAAAGCAGAACCGCTGGTGTTGCGGAACAAGAATGCGGTGCTCCGCCGGCAACTGCAGGGCCGCGTCCGATACGAGCCGGCCGACCGGCTATGGCTCGCGGTGATGCTCCTGGCCCAAGAGAACCCCCGCTGAGGCCATCGCCGGATCCAGGGCGAACTGGACGGACTTGGCCACCCGATCGCAGCGTCCACCGTCTGGGAGATCCTCATGCTCGCCACGTTCTGGCCGAGTATCAACGGCACTTCAACGAACATCGGCCACACCAAGGGCGCGGTCAACTGCCTGCCGCACGCCAGGAACAACCAGTTCCCGCCCAAGGAATCGACGCCCGGCGACTTCTCCGCACCCGGATCCTCAGCGGTGTGATCAATGAGGACCGATACACAGCCTGAGCCGCAGCGATGACTTTTCGAGCGGGACAGGGTTCACCGGGTTTCAAGAATGTTCTTCAGGACGTCGAGATTCTTCGCGACTGCGTGTTTGACCTGGGGGCCCGCGATCACGGCGATGGACTTGAGGACACCGGTGGCAGTGAGGTCGAAGGTGTTGACCAGTCGGGTGGTGTGCTGGTCGAGCAAAGTCAGCCGGTAAGTGGCGGTTCCGGTAAACGGGCCGAAGTTGCCGTCGATGGTCAGCAGGTTCGGGGGGCCGTACTCGGTGATGCGGAAGTGCTCCTCGGCCGGGCGCGGGAGCGTGCGGGTCTGGCGGTAGGTCGTTCCGACTCCGACCGGCCCTGGGGAGGTCTGCTCAGTGCGGTCGAGCGCGTAGTTCCAACGCGGGAGGTTCTCGGGCCGTGCGAGGTAGGCGAAAACCTCGTCGGCGGGCGCGTTGATGGTCAGAGTGTTCTCGAATCGCATGATCATTCCTTCGCTTGACCGCCAGGCCCTCGCCGGTGTCGGCACGCTCGGAAAGGCCGCGTCGTTGGAGCCGGTAAGATCAACTGCCAGCGAAACTGCACCTGATGACCAGTCAGTGTAGTGAGGTCCGGGCCGAGTTGAAATGACGCGGGCAAAACACCGGCCGGATCCATGTGCCGCGACCCTCTGTCGCTCGAAAATACGATTCGTGGTTGCGGCCTGCACGTTTACTGATCCCGGCGAAGCGGTCTCGGCCGGACAGGGTACTTGCCCCTGCCGAAAACCCCATCCGCCCTGGTGAGGGGTGCGAGGGGTCGGGGGCTCGGGCGTTCGGAATGGGCGTCTCGTACGGCTGGTGACTGACTCGGCATGATGGCCGGTTGTGCTGCCGCGACTGGCTTACCTGTCCGTGGCGAACGCGTTCGCCCCGGGTGGACAGCCGTTCCCTGGCTGCGTTGCTGCACCGGCTTCCGGTGGAGGCTCGCGTGTCACCCCGGTCGCAGGTCTTACCGCCGGACACCGCGGTTCCTCAGCGCCGCAGCACCTGGCGGGTCTCCCGGGCCACCTGCCAGGTCTCCCCGGTCGGGACGACGATGACGGGGACCGCCGCACCGGACGGACTGATCACGGTCGGGACCCGCGGGTTGTCCGGGGCCAGACCACCGGCCAACCCCAGGACCGACAGGCCGGCGCAGGCCGCCTCACGCACCTCGGGCTGGTCCTCGCCGATCTCGCCGGTGAACACGAGCGCGTCGAGCCGGTCGAGTGAGGCGGCCATGGCGGCGACGCCGCGCCGGACACTCAGCGCGAAGGCCTCCAGCGCCGTGGCGGCGTCGGTGTCGCCCGCGGCGGCGGCCCGCACCAGATCGCGGGTGTCCCCGGAGGTTCCGGAGAGTCCCAGCAGCCCGGACTCGTGGTTGAGCGCGTCGGTGAGGCGTTCCGGCGACAGGCCCGCCGACGTCTGGAGCCACAGCAGCAGGCCGGGGTCGACGCTGCCGCTGCGTTTGCTCATCACCAACCCCTCGGCAGGGGTGAACCCCATCGTGGTGTCGACGCTGTGCCCGTCACGTACCGCGCAGGCCGAGCATCCTCCGCCGAGATGGGCCATGACGATCTGGACGCCGTCGGCCGGCCGGCCCAGCAGAGCGGCGGCCTCGCGCAGCGCCCACGCATAGGACAGGCCGTGGAAACCGTACCGGCGCAGTCCGTAGCGCCGGGTCCACTCCCGCGGCAGCGCGTAGGTCGCGGCGGGCGCCGGAATCTCGGCATGGAAGGCGGTGTCGACACAGGCCACGTGGGGGACGTCGGGCAGTCGCTCGCGCGCCGCGTCCAGCACGGTGAGCGCGGCGGGCAGGTGAAGGGGGGCCAGTTCCGCCGCGCGATCCAGTTCGGCGCGTACCGCCGCGTCGACCGCCACCGGGCCGCGCAGGTGTGGCCCGCCGTGCACGAGGCGGTGCCCCACGGCAGCCACCTCGGGGGCCGCACGCAGTACCTCGTCCAGGAGTGACCCGGTGTCGTCGCCGGGCGGGTGTTCGGTATGCCGGGTGGCGACCTCACGGTCGTCGTCGGCCACCACGGCCAGTCGCAGGCTCGAGGATCCGGCGTCGACGACGAGGACAGGGGTGTCGGTCATGGCAGCGCTTCCTTCGGTGTCGGACGGCCCCGACGGCAGGGGTGCCCGGAACGGATCGGGCATCGGTCCATCGGTCAGCCGGTCCAGGTCCAGTCGGCGACCTCCGGCAGGTCGGTGCCGTGTTCGCGGACCCAGGAGTGGTGGCGGGTGCGCACGTCGGCCATCCGCTGCCGCAGGTCCGCCGCGCGCCTCGCCAGACCGGGGGTGCGGTCGATGACGTCCATCACCAGGCGGTACCGGTCGAGGTCGTTGCTGACGACCATGTCGAAGGGCGTCGTCGTGGTGCCGTGCTCCCGGTAGCCGCGGACGTGCAGGTGCTCGTGCCCGGCCCGGTTGTAGGTCAGCCGGTGCACGAGCCAGGGATAGCCGTGGTAGGCGAAGATGACCGGGCGATCGCGGGTGAAGAGGGCGTCGTACTCGCGGTCGGTCATGCCGTGCGGGTGGACCGTCGCCGGCAGGAGACGGGCGAGATCGACGACGTTGACCACGCGCACGGCCAGGTCCGGCAGGTGCTCGCGCAGCAGGCCGGCCGCCGCCAGCACCTCCAGGGTGGGTACGTCGCCCGCGCAGGCCAGCACCACGTCGGGGCCGTCCGAGCCCTCGGTGCCGGCCCAGTCCCAGATGCCGGCGCCGCGGGCGCAGTGGGCTCGGGCCTCCTCCAGCGACAGCCAGTCGAAGCACGGCTGCTTGCCGGCGATGATCACGTTGACGCGGTCCCGGGAGCTCAGCGCGTGGTCGGCGGTGGCCAGCAGGGTGTTGGCGTCCGGCGGCAGGTAGACCCGTACGGCCTCCGGGCCCTTGTTGAGCACGTGGTCGACGAATCCGGGGTCCTGGTGGGAGAACCCGTTGTGGTCCTGCCGCCACACGTGCGAGGTGAGCACGTAGTTGAGGGAGGCGATGGGCGCGCGCCACGGCAGTTCGCCGGCGGTGCGCAGCCATTTGATGTGCTGGTTGACCATGGAGTCGACGATGTGCACGAACGCCTCGTAGCTGGAGAAGACTCCGTGGCGGCCGGTCAGCAGATAGCCTTCCAGCCAGCCCTGGCAGGTGTGTTCGGAGAGGATCTCCATCACGCGGCCGTCCCGCGCGAGGTCCTCGTCGACGGGGAGCACCTCGCCCTGCCACGCCTTGCCGGTCGCGCGGTAGAGGGCTTGGAGCCGGTTTGAGGCCGTCTCGTCGGGACCCACCACCCGGAAATCACGCCGTCGCGCGGTGGCGCGCATGACCTCGGCGAGCAACTCGCCCAGCACGGCGGTGGGTTCGTGGGACGTCGCTCCCGGCGACTCCACCGGGACGGCGAACTCCTCCAGGCGCGGCACCGGCAACGAGCGCAGCAGCCGTCCGCCGTTGGCGTGCGGGCTCGCTCCCAGTCGGCGTTCGCCCGACGGTACGAAGCCGAGCAGGTCGGCAACCGGCCTGCCGTCGGCGTCGAACAACTCCCGGGGGCGGTAGGAGGACAGCCAAGCCTCCAGCTGGGCCAGGTGTTCCGGGTTTTCCCGCACCTCGGCCAGGGGCACCTGGTGAGACCGCCAGGTGCCCTCCACCTGCTTTCCGTCCACCTCGTGCGGCCCGGTCCAGCCCTTCGGGGTGCGCAGCACGATCACCGGCCAGCGGGGGCGGCCCGGTGCGCCGTCGTGTCGTGCGGCGCGCTGGGCGGCCTTGATGCGGTCCAGCGCGGTGTCCAGCGCGGCAGCCATCGCCCGGTGGGCCGCCCGCGGTTCGTCGGCGGTGACGTACAGCGGTTCGTGCCCGTACCCGCGCAGCAGGTCGTCCAGCTCTTCCTGCGGGACGCGGGCCAGGACCGTCGGATTGGCGATCTTGTAGCCGTTGAGATGCAGGATCGGCAGGACGGCTCCGTCATGGACCGGATCCAGGAACTTGTTCGAGTGCCAGGAGGCGGCCAGTGGCCCGGTCTCGGCCTCACCGTCTCCGATGACGCAGACGGCCAGCAGATCCGGGTTGTCCAGCGCGGCGCCGTAGGCGTGGCTGAGCGAGTACCCCAGCTCGCCGCCCTCGTGGATCGAACCGGGCGTCTGCGGAGCGGCGTGGCTCGGCACACCGCCCGGGAAGGAGAACTGACGGAAGAGCCGCTTCATGCCGGCGGCGTCCCTGGTCACGTCGGGCCAGATCTCGCTGTAGCTGCCGTCCAACCAGGAGTTCGCCAGTACCGCGGGCCCGCCGTGGCCAGGGCCCCACACGCACACCGCTTCCAGATCGCGGTCCCGGATCACCCGGTCGAGGTGCGCGTGCACCAGGTTCAACCCGGGAGAGGTGCCCCAGTGGCCGAGCAACCGCGGCTTGACGTGCTCGGGACGCAGCGGCTCCTCCAGCAGCGGGTTGTCCAGGAGGTAGAGCTGCCCGGCGGACAGGTAGTTGGCCGCCCGCCAGTACAGGTCGAGTCGGCGAACGTCCTCGTCGTCGAGCGCGACGGGGCCGATCTGCCGGCCGGATGCGGAGTGGTCGGTCATACGGGCGCTCCTTCCCTGCGAGTGGAGAAGCACCGAGGAGGCGGCGTGCCGCCCCACGTCCTCGGGGCGCCTGAGGCGCACCGGTGCCGTGTGCTCTCCGCAACCGGGCGAGGGCCGGCTCACCCGGCAGATTCCGCGCTCCGGCCATCCGGCCCCCAACAGTCACGCGCGGCTCCTCGCGCGAGCCCCGGTCCGGGAGTGGTCCCGCGCTCTGAGCACGTCTGACATGTGCGCGCCGACCCGTCCGTGCGGTCCACGCGAACAGCCGTCACGAGCGCGTCTCCCTTCACCGGCTCTTCTGGCCACGTGCCCTCGGCTGGGAGGGCGAAACAGCCGGCGGTCATCGTGTGCGTCCCGCGGCCTGTCGGAGCCGGTCATCCGCCGCCGAAGAGCCGGGCGACGAGCCGGAAGGGGGCGGACACCACCGTGCCCACCGCATGCCCCACCGAGGAGAAGACCTCCGCGATCGTCCGGAACACCGCATCCACCTCCTGGTTCGGAGTGCGCCCGGCCTCCCGGCGGCGCGAGCCCACGTCACGTTCAGCGTGCATCGAATGTGCGGGCTCCGCGACCGCGTGACCGCCGACGCCCGCCCGTACAGTTCCGGATATCCGCTCGGCCGGGATCCATACCTGCCCGGCAAATCCGCCGACGGTCGTTCGTCGAGGTGGGACCGTCAGCCGGTGTCCTCGTTGAAGCGGCGGCCCGCCCGGTCGCCCAACGTCGTCATCCGCCGCACGGCCGGCGAGGCCAGGCGGTGGGCCGCGGCCGCACCGGACACGTCGTGCTCCGGCGCTGAGCCGGCGGCGGGCAGCAGGCGGGCCGCCAGCGTCATCAGGCGCGTCGTGGTCGCCGGCGCGAGGCCGTGCAGGCGTACCGCCACCTTCGCGGCCGGTGTCAGCACGACTTCGGGCCGCCGTCGACCCGCCGCCCGCACGATGGCGCGCGCCGCCCGCTCCGCGTCCATCGACAGCAGCGGTAGTGACGCGGCGGTGGCGAACCACGCGTATTCGCGCGGCGCGTCCCCGCTGAACCGGGCGGCGGTGTGCGAACCGGTGCGCATCAGCCCAGGCACCACCGTCGTCACGCTCACACCGTCGCCGGCCAGTTCTGCGCGCAGTCCCTCCGACAGGCCGGCCACCGCGAACTTCGCCCCGGCGTACGGCAGCAGGTGCGGCGGTGCGATCCTGCCGCCGATGGAGGTGATGTTCACCAGCCGCCCGTGCCGTTCACGCAGGTGGGGCAGTGCCGCGAGCGTCAGCCGCAGTGGGGCGAAGTACATCGTCTCGGCGGCCCGCCGGAAGTCCTCCTCCCGCGCGGCGGCGAGCGGGCCGACCTGGATGATCCCCGCGTTGTTGACCAGCACATCGATCCCGCCGAACGCCTCCGCCGTCTCACCCACCAGGTGCGCCGGGGAGTCCGGTGCCGTCAGGTCGCAGGCCAACGACCGCACGTCACCGCCGTCGTCCAGCAACGCCCGTTCCGCGCGCCGCAGTTCGGCCTGGTCCCGGGCACAGAGCATGACCCGGCAGCCGTGTCGGGTCAGCTCCCGCGCGATCAGCAGCCCGAGCCCGCGTGACGCCCCCGTCACCAGGGCTACCGGCACCCTCCTGTCGTTCGTGCTCACGGCCGCAGAACCACCTTCGTCGCACCGTCCTGCTTCTTCTGGAACATCTCGTACGCCATCGGCGCCTGCTCCAGCGGCAGATGGTGGCTGGCGAACGACTCGACGCCCAGCGGGTCGGCGTCGTCGGTCAGCAGCGGCAGGATCTCGTCGCTCCAGCGCCGCACGTTCGCCTGACCCATCCGCAGCTGGATCTGCTTGTCGAACAGCGTCAGCATGGGCAGCGGGTCCGACATGCCGCCGTAGACGCCGCTGATGGAGATCGTGCCGCCGCGCCGCACCATCTCGATCGCCAGTCGCAGCGCCGCGAGCCGGTCCACGCCGGCATGCTGCATCAGCCGCGCCGCCCACTCACGCGGCAGGAAGCCGGCGGCGTTCTGCGCCGTCTGCTCCACGCGGCTGCCGTGCGCCTCGGTGCCGACCGCGTCCACGACCGCGTCCGGACCAGGTCCGCCGGTCTCCTGCCGCACCGCCTCCAACAGGCCGTCCTGGGAGTCGAACGCCTTCAGGTCGAAGACCGTCACCCCGTCCCCGCGGGCGCCCCGCAACCGCTCCGGCACCAGGTCGACCCCGATGACCTTCTCGGCGCCCAGTTGCTGGGCCACCCGGCAGGCCATCCGCCCGATCGGCCCGAGTCCCAGCACCGCGAGCGACGTGCCCGGTCCGGCCTCCGCGTACCGCACCGCCTGCCACGCGGTCGGCAGTACGTCGGACAGGAAGACGAACCGGTCGTCCGGCGGGCCCTCCGGGACCTTGATCGGCCCGAACTGGGCCTGCGGTACCCGCAGATACTCCGCCTGCGCGCCCGGCACCGCGCCGTACAGCCTGGTGTAGCCGAACAGCGCCGCGCCCATACCGTGCTCGGTGACCTGCGTGGTCTCGCACTGCGTCGGCAGCCCTGTGGTGCACATCTCGCAGCTTCCGCACGCGATCTGGAACGGGATCACCACCCGGTCGCCGGGCTTGAGGGTGTCGATCGCGGGGCCGACCTCCTCCACGACGCCCATCGGCTCGTGCCCGAGGACGTCGCCGGGGGTCATGAACGGGGTCAGGACCTCGTACAGGTGCAGGTCGGAACCGCACAGCCCGCTGGACGTCACCCGGATGACCGCGTCGTTCGACTCCTGAATGACGGGGTCGGGTACGGTCTCCACCCGGACGTCCCGCTTACCGTGCCAGATGGTCGCACGCATGGTCACTCCTTCGGCTCGCGAAAGTCAGCTCTCCCAATGGGAGGGCGGTCAAGCTCGGTGGACTCCCTCGGCGAACTCCTCGACGATCTTGGCGCAGAAGGCGGGCAGGTCGTTCGGGTTGCGACTGGTCACCAGGCCGTTGTCGGTGACGACCTGCTCGTCCACGACCAGCTCGACCTGCTCCACCCCGCTCGCGGCAAGGATGACGATCTTCTTTCCGGCAAGGCTTGCGCCGTTCATCGGGGCTCCTTGATGGACGTGTGGACGTACGGTGTCCCTAGCGGCGAGTACCCGCTACGCCGATCGATATGCCCCATTTGGTGCGAAGCGCGCCAGGACCGGCTTCGCGCCGGCGACCTCCGCCAGGGGCTCCCAGCGGGCGTCTCGACGTCGGCTCTCGCCCGGTACATGGTGTTTCCGACAGCGGAGTGCGGGCACCCGCTGGGGGAAGCCAGCTCGGGGTGCGTCAGGCGGCTATCGCCGCCGGCACCGCGTGAGGAGGAGGCCATGGCGACATCCGACCGGCTGACGGAGTACCGCGGCCGCCGTGACTTCTCCCGGACCGGCGAGCCGCAGGGCCGCCGGTCCGGGCCGTCCGGGGAGGATCCCGTCTTCGTCGTCCAGATCCACGACGCCGGCACCATGCACTTCGACTTCCGACTGGAGGCGGAGGGCGTGCTGAAGTCGTGGGCGGTGCCGAAGGGCCCGTCCACCGACGCGCACGACAAGCGCCTCGCGGTGCCGACCGAGGATCACCCGCTGGAGTACCGGAACTTCGAGGGCGTCATCGCCGAGGGGGAGTACGGCGGCGGCACGGTGATCGTCTGGGACGAGGGGACCTACCGCAACCTCTCCCACGACCACGCCGGCCAGGAGATCCCGTTCGCCGAGGCGCTCGAGCGCGGACACGTGTCGTTCCGGCTGGACGGCCGCAAGCTGCGCGGCGCCTACGCCCTCACCCGGACCCGTACCGGACGCGACGGCGAGCGCGAGGCGTGGCTGCTGGTCAAGCGCGCGGACAAGGACGCCGACGGCAACGGCACCCCCGACCCGCGGCGCGCCCGCTCCGCCCGCACCGGCCACACACTGCGGCAGATCGCGGCGGAGGCCGACCGGGGCGGCGAGTGAGCGGCCCTCGTGACCGGGGTCGCGTCCCGGCCGGTTCCGGTGTGAAGTGGGTTCCGAGAGTGTTCCGAGGGTGTTGAGGGCGGCCCGGGGCGGGCACGCGACGAAGTAACCGCACCGGACGGAAGGAGACGGCGATGCCGGCAGGAGCCAGCGACAAAAGGGAACGTCAGTACGAGCACATCAAGGAGGGCGCCCAGAAGCGGGGCACGTCCGAGGGGCGGGCTGAGGAGATCGCCGCCCGCACGGTCAACAAGCAGCGGGCCCGATCCGGCGAGTCCAGGACCGCGAGCAGGACCTCCATCCGTGACCCGAAGTCCGCCTCCCAGCGAGGTGGCGAGCGTTCTCACAGCGGCCCCCAAGGTCCCACGAAGGACCAGCTCTACGCGGAGGCGAAGAAGAAGAACGTCAAGGGCAGGTCCGCCATGAACAAGGACGAACTGCGCAAGGCCGTCGGACGCTGACCGCGCCAGCCCGGACGCCGTGCCGGCATGGGAGCGATCCGTGTTCGCGCCGACGCCTGACGGCACGCCAGGTGACCGCCGAGCATCACCAGTTCCCTTGCCACCTGACGAAGCGAGGCCCGGCCAGGCAGTCGATCGACCGGGAGTCGGCAGTGGCGGCGGAGGCGCTGCCCGCAGCGATGATCGCCGACGCGCCGGTCAGGGCCGCGACGGTGAGTACGTTTCTGATCATGCCCCCATCATGGAGTCAAAGGAACGCCGCGCCCCTTCATCGCACAACGGCCGACCGCCGGCGCGACGGTCCGACGACAGAACGCCTCGCACCGCAGCGCGGGCGATGACGCGGGAGCTGTTCGAGCGGGCTCATGGTCCTCGAAGAGGGCACGCGCGAGTACCAGGACGTGCGGCACACCCTCATCCTGCGGAACATCACGCTGGTGCGGTACGCCGCGCAGCGCTTCCGGGACCGGTCGGAACAGATGGACGACATCATCCAGGTCGGAACGGTGGGCCTGATCAAGGCGGTGGACAGGTACGACCTTGCCTTCGGCAACGAGTTCGTCATGTTCGCGGTGCCGACGATCGTCGGTGAGATGAAGCGGTTCTTCCGCGACACGAGCTGGGCGGTACACGTTCCACGGCGTCTTCAGGGACGCCGGATCGATATCGCGCGGGCCACGGACCACCTGACCGCCGTCCTGGGCCGCGCCCCCACCTTGCCGTCTGACAGCCTCTGCCATCTGGTCCGCCTGCCAGACCCAGCACGCCTGGTTCCCCGCGCCTGGACGACCTGACGGGCGAACGCGGCAGGTCTTGGGGGGCGTCTTGTCGAGCATGGGGTGAGCCGGATGAGGGTGCCGGCCAGGGTGATTGCGGCTTGGTAGTGGTCGGTCGGTTCAGTGCTGGAGTCCCTCGCGTGTCCGCAGCCGTGCCCGGTGCGCCGCGACGTTGGCGCGGTTGCCGCACACCGCCGGGCTGCAGTACCGCCGGGACTTGTTCCGCGACACGTCGACGAAGACCGCGTGGCAGTCGGTCCCGACGCAGCGGTGCAGGCGATCACCGTCGCCGCGTTCGATCACTGACAGGAGCGAGAATCCCGACAGGCCGGCGAGCCAGTCCGGCAGGCTCGTGGCCGTGCGAGCCGCGTGGAAGTGCCATGGGCCGCCCTCGTGTCGAAGCAGTTGCAGGACCAGGCCTGATTGCTCGACCAAGTGGTTCGCCGTGTCGACCGCGACCTGCTCGTCTGCGGCCTCGAACACTTCGCGCAGCTGAGGGCGCAAGGACCGTGCTCGCCTGACGTCCGCTTCGGTCGCCATGGGGCCGTCCCAGCCCCGTGCTCCAGCGATCCTGGTGAGTTCCGCGCGGTCAAGGAGGTCGCGGTCCTGGCTGTGACTGTAGCTGTTCACCAGGTCTTCGGCGAGGGTCACCACAGGATCCGCGTAATCACCAAAGTGCACCTTGACTCCTTTCGAACGTCTCCCTATTGTAATAGCTCACTATGGTAGACGCTAATTACAGCCGAGTAATCACCACACCGTGGCAGGCGGTCGCCTCGGTGGCGGCGGCGACCTTCGTCTTCGGTGTGTCCTTCGGGGTGGTCGCCATCGCCGCGGGCTTTCCCGTCTCCGCGGCGGTAGTGATGTCGGCGACGACGTTCGGCGGCGCGGCGCAGGTGGGGGCCGCCAGTGTGGCGGGCGCCGGGGGCGGGGCCGCCGGCGCGACAGTGGCGGGAATCCTGCTGAACCTCCGCTACATCCCGATGGGCGTCACCACAGCGGCCGCCTACCGCGGTCCGTGGTGGCGTCGAGGCCTGTCCGCCCAGTTGCTGGGCGACGCGACGTGGGCGATGTCCCGCCGTCCGGACGGCAGCTACGACTCACGGTTGCTGATGGTCTCGGGCGGGATCGTGTACGTGGCCTGGCTGGTCGGTACCGCGCTCGGCGCGTTCAGCGTCAGCTCCATCGGTGACGTGTCGACCTGGGGGCTGGACATGGCCAGCCCCGCCATCTTCTTCGCGCTGCTGTGGCAGCAACTGAGCACGCGGCGGGCACAGGTGGCCGCAGGCTCCGCTGTCCTCGTAGCGCTGGCCCTGGTCCCCTTCGCACCACCCGGGATCCCGATCATCCTCGCGAGTCTCACCTGCCTGATTGGGCTGATGAAATGAACATCTGGCTGGTGGTCGTCGTGCTCGGCGTCGCAACGGTCCTGATCAAGGCCGCCGGGCCGGTCGTGCTGGGCGGCTGGAAGCCGCCGGCGCGGACGAGCCGTGTCTTCGCGTTGGTGACGCCGGTGGTGCTGGCCGCACTCGTGGCGATCGAAGTGCTGACCACGGGGCAGCGATTCCAGTTGGATATGCGCCTCGTCGGCGTCGGCGCCGCGGCCATCGCCCTGATGTTCCGGGCTCCCCTGCTGGTGGTCGTGCTCTGCGCCGTGATCAGCACCGCGGTGGGCCGCCTGCTGTTCGGCTGACCGGACGGCGACCCGGTCCCCTGTGGACCGATGTCGGCCGATGTCTCGTCGCCCGCTTGGGGTAGAGGATGAGTGAGGCGAGGCGGAGGTTGGCGAGGTAGCGGTCGGCGACTTCGTCGAAGCGGGTGGCGACGGCGCGGAACTGCTCGAGTCGGCAGAAGCATCGTTCGACGACGTTGCGGGCTTCGTAGGTCTCGGCGTCGAAGGTTGGTGACCGTCCGCCGGCGGAACCGCGCCGTTTGCGGTGGGCGATCCGTTCGGCGCGTTCGGGGATGACGGCCCGGATCCCCCGGCCGATCGTGGAGTCGACCGAGACCGTTCACGCCACGGCGCACCCGTCCGCAACCGCCATAGCACCCCATCGATGACCTGCCGGTGATCACGCCACGGACGCCCCCGTCCATCCGCCACCGGCAACAACACGGGAACGGGCCGCAGGTCGGCCGCGTGGGCCGCCACATCCTGGAACGCGGCGTTGTTGACCAGGACATCGATCCGGCCGAACTCGTCCACCGCACGGTCGACGAGCGCACGGCACTGCTGCTTCTCACGGACGTCGCAGGCGACCGCGATCGCCCTCCTCCACCAGCCGGACCGTCTCCAGAGCGTCCTTCTCCTCCGCAGGCAGGTAGGTAAGCAGCACGTCGGAGCCCTCCCGGGCGTAGGCGACGGCCACCGCCCGTCCGATTCCGGAGTCCCCGCCGGTGATCACGGCCGCGCGGTCCCGCAGCAGGCCACTGCCCCGGTAGGACTCCTCCCCGTGATCCGGCGGCGGATCCATCGGCCCGGTCCAGCCCGGATGCCCCTGGCCCTGAGCGGGAGATTCCGGCTGCGGGTGCTTCGTGGTAGGCGCTGTCCGACGGGTCATCAACCCGTCACCGGGTTGATGGGGGTGGCGTGGACACCCCGGGGAAATGGGGAGCGGCCCGGTACAGGTGGCGGCTTGCTTCGTTCGGCCTGTGCGGGAGGGCGGCCAGGGCCGTTGCTGACGCCATCGTGTCCAGGCGTGTACGGGTGTCCGGCGGAAGGGTTCACCGCGGCAAGACAGGAACCAGTGGCGGCCGGGGCCGGGCGTGAGGGCGGAGCCGCTGGTGGCGGGGGTGGTCCTGCCGGCATCAAACTCCCCGACAGCGCCACCTTGCCTTGTCGCTTGGTAACACCACTCCGCCTCACGCTACGACGCGAACAGGAAATATGCATTTGGGGTGTTTTGAGCGTTCTGGCGGCCATGCCGGGTACACCTTCAGGGGGGCTCCGATCCGATCGGGAGGTGCCATGCCGCTGTGGTCGTGGGTCCACGCCCATCTGGGAGGCAAACCCGCCGTGTCCTCTTGGGGCAAGACAGAGGAGGACGTGCCGACCGACCCCGCGACGGTAGGACCAGCCAACGATGATTCCGTGGGGCGGATCGCACCCGACGACCCCGGTTTTCTGGAGACGGGTGCGGAGGAGCGCGCCGCGCGAATTCCGGGCGACGGGAATCTCGCCGATTAGCGGACAGCGGCCGCCGCTGTGTCGGTGTCCGGAGACGGCTTCGCGGGCGGTGAGCGCGCGGAGGCGGCACCCACCGGCTTTCGCGCCCTGTGGGGTGCCAAAACCCCATGTGGCCAGGGGACTGCGGATGCGGCGGCGTGCCGGCGCGTTCGGCCCGAAGTGGTTCGGGACGGTGCCGGGGCGCCTACGGCACCGGAACACCCGGCGGTGCGGCGTGGTTTCCGGCGCCTGCTGACGGGAGGGCAAGACCGCTCAGGACACCGTGACCTCGCGGTGGGTCTGTCCGCTGAGGGCCGTGAGGACGGACTGGTGGGTGATCCAGCCGATGAGGCGTTCGTGCTCGTCGTCGAGGACGGGCAGTCCGCCGCCTTCGGCGGTGACGAGGGTGTCGAGGACGTCGGACAGGTCGGTACTGGCGTCGACGGGTACTGGTAATTGGACGATGGAGCCGACTGCGGCACTGGCGTGGGTGCCGTCGGCGAGGGTCTCGGCGGCGGTGCGGGCGGTGGCGGTGCCCATGTAGGTGCCGTTGTTGGAGACGACGGGCAGCACGCCGTGCGGGGAGCGGGACAGCGCGTCGGCGGCCTCGCCGAGCGGCATCCCCCACAGCAGCAGTCGCGGTACGGATTCCATCACCGCGCGGACCGGGATCCCGGCGAGGGGCGCGTCGGGCGGTGTTTCGTCGAGGTCGACGCCGCGGCGGCGGAGTTTGAGCGTGTAGATGGTGTCGTGGGACAGGGCCTTGCTGACGCCGGTGGCGAGGACGATGGCGGCCATGAGCGGCAGGATGATCGTGTATTCGCCGGTGAGTTCGAACATGATGACCACGGCGGTGATGGGTGCCCGCGCGGCCCCCGCGAAGACCGCGCCCATGCCGATCAGCCCGTACGCTCCGACCGGTCCGGCGATCCCCGGCAGCACCTGGTGGGCCCCGGCGCCGAACGCGGCGCCCAGCATCGCGCCGATGAACAGCGACGGTGCGAACACCCCGCCGGAGCCGCCGATGCCGATGGTCAGGCTGGTGGTCACCGCCTTGCCGACCAGCAACAGGAGCAGGAACCCGAAGACGTAACCGCCTGCCACCGCGTTCTGGAGTACCGGGTAGCCGACGCCGTACATCTCGGGCAGGACGAGCAGGAGCAGGCCCAGCAGCAGGCCGCCGACGGCCGGGCGGGCCCATTCGGGGCCCCGCGTCAGGCGCCAGGCCCAGTCGCAGGCGTCCTCGATCCAGTACAGGACCCGGGTGAACCCGACACCGACCGCGCCCGCGAGCAGACCGAGGGCCGCGAAGAGCAGGTACTCGGAGACGTGGTGGACGGTGAAGGCCGGCAGATGAAGGAACGGCGTGTTCCCGAACGCGGCCCGGCCGATGACGCTGGCGACCACCGACGCGAGGACGACCATGCCGAAGGACTCGGCGGTGAAGTCGCGCAGGATCAGCTCCATGGCGAAGAACACCCCCGCCAGCGGTGCGTTGAAGGTCGCCGCGATCCCGCCGGCCGCGCCGCACGCCACCAGGACCCGCATCCGGTCCTCGGCCACCCGCACCACCCGGCCCAGCGTCGAACCGAGGGCCGAGCCGATCTGCACGATCGGTCCCTCCCGCCCGACGGAACCGCCACCGCCGATGCACAGGGCCGAGGCCAGCGACTTCACGATCGCCACCTGCGGGCCGATCCGCCCGCCGCGCCGGGCGACAGCGAACATCACCTCGGGCACGCCGTGCCCCCGGGCCTCGCGTGCGAACCGCTGCACCAGCGGCCCGTACAGCAGTCCCGCGACCACCGGCGCCAGCACGACGAACCAGCGGCCGAGCCCGGGGACATGCGGGTTGGCGGCGTGACCGGCGGCGGCGTAGTCGGCGTGGCCGGACAGCAGCAGGGTGAAGGTCTTGATCAGCCACCGGAACGCGATGGCCCCCAGGCCGGCGCCCGCGCCCACGACGAGGGCGAGCACCAGCAGACCGGTGCGGGCCTCGCGCAAGGAGGTGAGGACGGCCGGCAGGTCGTGCGGTATTCGGGGCCCGCCGGATCGCGGGGAGGTGTCGTCGGAGGACGGAGCGGTGGAGCCGGTACTGGATACCATGTTTGCATTATGCAATACAGACCGTTGCCGTGTGCAAAGAGGCGGTGCGATGTTCGGACTCCCGGGACAGGAGGGGGTAGAAAGGTCCCATGCCCAAACACGTGACCGGCGGTGCCGCTCTCGATCGCACCGCGGACGCCGCTCGGGAGCCCGCGGACGAAGTGGTGACCGCGGTCCTGACCGCCTCCCGGCTTCTGGTGGCCGTCTCAGCCCGCTCTCTGGCCTCGGTCGAGGAAAGTCTGACGCTGCCGCAGTTCCGGATGCTGATGGTCCTCGACACCCGTGACCCGATGAACATCTCCCGCCTGGGCGAGCATCTCGACGTCATCCCCTCGACCGCCATGCGCATGGTCGACCGCCTCGCCGCTGCCGGCATGCTCGAACGTGAGCCCAGCGCCGCCAATCGCCGGGAGATCCTCATCTCCCTGACCGACAAGGGGCGTTCCGTCGTCCGCGAGGCCACCGAACGCCGCCGCGCCGAGATCGCCCGCATCGTCGCCGCCATGCCCAAGACCCAGCGGGCGGGTCTCGTCGCCGCGCTGACCGCGTTCACCGAGGCCGGCGAGGAGCCGGCCGCCCGGCCGGCTGCGGAAAAAGTCAGCTGGTGACAGGCGGTGGACCGCATGGTGGACGCGGCGACCTTGATGCCCAGTGCCGCGAGTTCGCCGTGGATTCTGCGGTAGCTCCACGAGGCGTTCTCGCGGGCCAGGCGCAGCACCAGGGCGCGGATCGAGCGGATGTGGGCGGCCGACCGCGTCGTTTGGGCACGCAGGTCGCGGCGTGGCGGCGTTTGAGCAGGTTGCGGTGCCAGCGCAAGATCGTGTCCGGCTGGACCAGCAGCAGGAGGTGCTGCAGCTTGTCCATCGGGAGGTGGTGGAGCAGGCCGGCGAGGACAGCGCGGTCGGTGTCGGTGAACGAGGGCTTGCCGACCTGACGCCGCAGGACCAGCAGTTGGTGTCGCAGCGCCAGGATCTCGATGTCTTTGTCTCGGTTACTCATCGGCAGCAGGCGCAGGAGCGCAAAGGCGTTGGGGTGAGATAGGCCAGACGTAGCAGCACGAAGATCATGACGTCGCCGATGCCCAGTACTGGCCATGGCTTTGACGCGATCAGCGGGCACAGCCGGAGACTGTCGATCAAGGCCGCGACCTGGACGGATGATTTATCGGCACCCGCAGTGTTCGAACCTGCGCCGGATGATGGGACAGCAGCGGCTCACCCGGAAGATCGCCACTGGCTTCGGGCCGGAAGTGCTCGTCGCGTCCAAGTCGGGCACCGTGCCAGGTGGCGTCAGCAACGACGCCGGCGTGGTCACTTTCCCCGACGGGCGGCGGTACGCGATCGCCGTCCTCACCCGGTCACTTACGCCCGGTACACCCACCCGCGAAGACATCCTCGGCACTGCGGCCCGGGTGGCCCTGGACCACCTGCGCGCGAACGGGACGACCCGCTCCCGGTGAGGTGAAGAGCGAGGCCTCCCGGTGGGGCAGCAGCACAACCGCCACCGGCAAGGACGTGCGGGCGGAGTTCCACACGCCCGTCGAAGAAGGTGGGAGGCGCGCTCGGTACGCATGCCGCAGCGCGGGCCTCGAAGGGGTGCCATTGCCGGCAGGTCACTCGACCTGCCTGGCAGCCGCCGATCAGCCGCCTCGATCGCGGTGCGCCCCTGCGGCAGTGATTCCGGTCTCCCCGTCTCCTTGGCTCAAGGTCAGCTCCTGTACGGGTCCTCCACGGCCTCCAGGTGGGCTGTCAGAGCGGACCGGATGGCGGTCTCGTCGATACCGGTCGGAAGGGTGCCGGGCGGGTATTCCACCTCGACTCCTTCGGCGCAGTTGAACGTGATGGGGGCGTCGCCGAGCAGGTGGGTGCGAAGCCAGGTGACGAAGGGGGTGGCGATGTCGATGGTGGCGCCGCTGATGGTGATGCAGTTCTCGCTGGTGGTGACCGCTCCTTCGATCCAGCCGAAGGGGAGGGTGGCCTGGTAGCGGAAGCGGTTGGTTCTCCGTTTGACGACGGCTTGGGGATCGGCGGTCAGCAGGGCGCGTTCGGCTTCGTCGTGGGGGATGCGCCAGGCGTCGGGGTTGTCGTCGGGGACGGCGAACATGAACAGGTAGGCGGCATCGGGTACGAGAGGCCATGGGCTCTCCCAGTGGTCAGGGTACGTGGCGTGCGTATCCGGGCACGTCGTTGGCGATCATGAGTGCGTCCCAGTAGTCGACCGAGCCCTGGTCGTTGGTGCAGACCTCGACGCCGCGCAAGCGTGCCTTGTTGGGTGGGTAATCGATGGCTTGGCGGTATTTGTCCATCTCTTCGTCATCGGCTTCATGGGTTCCTTCGACCCACGGCTTCTTGTTGGTATCCAGGTATTTACTCAGCAAGCGAGGCGTTTCGCAGGTGTTGGACTTCTTGACATCTTTGGCTTCGACGATCATTCCGTCGGTGTTGCGCAGTCCGTCAGCGTCGATATAGGAGCCGTGTCCGTCGCCGGGGCGCAGGGGGAGTTTCTTTTCGGGATACCAGCTGACGTGGTATTGGTAAGTGTTTGCGGGGTCGGTGGCGTTCTTGCCGTTGCCGAAGCCGACGTCCTTCACAGTTCTCGGCCCAGGTGTCGAAGGCCCGGCGCTGTGCGGGGAGGAGCGGCGGAAAACCGGGCCGGGGCGGGGTAGGCGGGGGGATCGCAGGCGCGTAGGGGGTAGTGGCGTCGGGATCGCGGTAGGCAGCCGGGCTGATGCTGTACGCCAGCGGTATGAGAGGCAGCGGTTCTACCGGTATGGGTTCTCCGGTTTTCGTCGTCAGTCTTGACCTGGGCGAAGGGCCTTGGGTTCTGGAGGCCCGGAGACCTACGGCTTAGCAGGCCGCTGCCTATGCCGACAGGCGGACCTCTCCTTGGCTGGCCCGGCAGGACTCGAACCTGCAACACCGCGGGTTGGAGCCGCGTGCTCTTCCAATTGAGCTACGAACCATCGCGGATGCGGGCAGGCGGGATTCGAACCCGCGAGAGGGTCAGGGCAGGATCCGCCTTCACCCCTCGACCGCACGGTCGGGGACCTCCGGCCGCGCGGTTGCAATAGGCCGCTCTGCCACAGCCCGCATCCTTGATCTTGAGATTACGGGAGTTGTTGTGGATGGGCTACCGAGTTTGTGGGCTCTCAGTCCGGACGGTGATCTGATGGCGCAGGGTGAGGATCTCCACATCCTTGTCCCGATCACCCATCGGCAGCAGACGCAGTACGGCGAACGCGCTCGTCACGGTCGGGTAGGCCAGTCGCAGCAGCACGACCTACAACCTGGTCAACAGCCCAAACCCAAGCTTTTACGCGGCACAGGCATCCTCCACGACTATCAACACGCGGCCTGATCTGGGTGGATGAGGTTTTCGGCAGGCGCAACCCCGGAATCAAGAGGAGATTCCAAGCCAATCGTTGCGGACCGCGCGTAGCGCACCGGAGACGCGGATGAGGCCGGCGAGATCCTCCTCGTAACCGAAGTCTCCCGCATGGTCAGCTCCCCTGCCGCCTCCGCGCCCCTTCCCCCCGTCGAGGGGACCCCTCCGCCGTGGTGAAAACGCAAGCACCGGCGTGGTCAGCGGCTCCGTCTCCTGAGCCTCCATGTCGCGGCGCAGGCGCAGGGCGAGGTTTATGAGATGGGCGGCGCTCTCCGGTTCCACGCAAGGCAGCTGGATGTGGGCGTCGTCGGCGGCGAGACGCACGTACGGCCCGAGCATGGTCAGCCCGTCCCGGCATTCGACGTACCGCCGGTAGACGGCCGAGGTGTGGGTACGGAACGGCCCGAGCCATCCGTCGTGCTGGTCGAGGACCAGCTCCGGCTGGTCCTCGACCAGCCGTTCCCACAACTCCTCCAGGTCACGGAACCGCTTCCGATGGTCCACCCACTCGCGCCCGATCTGCGCCAGGCTGGCGAAGTAGGACACGCTCAGCCCCGCGCACACTACGATGGCGTCGATCTGACCGAAAACGAAGTCGTACTTGTACGTGACCAGTTGCCCCGGCGCGCGCATTGACGGCAGATTGACCCAAAGGAAGCGGAAGACGCAACTGGCGGCGAGACCAGCCAGGCCGACGCAGATGAGGCCCAGCGAGAACCGGCGCAGCGAGGGGCCCCGCTGTGCGTGCTGCGCTGCCAGGTAGGCCGAAGCGGCGTAACCGAAGAGTAGGTAGAAGTTTCCGAAGTTGTAGAAGACGCGCACCCGCCAGTCGGTGAGGTACACCGACGTCAGGGAGTGGTCACGCAACTGCGGCGGCAGCAGCACCGTCATCAAGATCATGGCCGTCAGGCAGACGAGGCACGCCACCAGCTCCCAGGACCAGGGCGCCTCACGGCGCAACGGGGCCTCGCGCAGGAACCCGACCATGAGGCTGAGGCCGACGAGTATCGCGGCGTTGTACGTGATCTTGGAGAACCCGCTGATGGTCCACCCGTCGACGAGGGCGAGGACCGACGGCTCGGCCAGCACATTCCCCATGCCCATCAGCAACAGGGCCAGGCACAGATGCAGGCGTACGGGATCCCGCAGCCGTCCCCGGATCAGCGGCGGGAGCGTCCAGGCCGCACCGCCGAGGAGTGTGACGATGGTGACCAGGTTGAGCGCGTTCACACAGGCCCGCTGTTGAGCACCAGACTGTTGTAGACCGATGGTTTCCACGGTTCGTCCAGGCCGTAGTGGCGTGAACGGCGGTTGATCGAGATGACCTGGTGCATGATCGCCGAAGCGATGATCTCCGCATCCCGCTCGTCCCGGTTCGAGTAGCAGGTTCGCAGCTGGGGCAGCTCAGGGCGTTCGCCGGCAAGATCGAACGCTATGATGTGCCCGACCTCGTGCAGGATGATGTGCTCCTGGTGCGCCCGGGTGGTCTTCGCCTGGTAGGCGATCACGTCCTCGTCCTCGCGCGAGATCAGCACCCCGAAAGGCCCCTGGGCCGGCAGGTCCCACTCCATCAGGCTGATCGGTGTGCCTCTCAGTTGCCCGATGGCGGTGCATAACCCGCGTACCGTCAGCGGCAGTTGAGAGGCGGTTCTTCGAATCAGCCAGCGACTGTGAGAACGCAGACGGGCATCCCGCAGCCAGTCTCCCCGTTCGCTTCGCACCAAGCGCCGCTCACCCCGCCGGACGAACATGCAAGCCCCTCCCCCAGACGCCGCATTGTCTCGTGGTCCGGCCGACGAGTGATGTCGAGTCCCGCCAGCCCCAGCAAATGTACGCCACCCGCAGTTGGCGTAACAGTAAGTTAAAAGCCATCACTCTGGTCCAGCGCGGCCTTCTGGTGACGCATCACCAGGCAGGAAACCGCAGATCGGCGTAGGCACCTCGGCGGGTCGGGAAACCACTGTCCCATCGGCCGATCTCTCGACGTCGTCCGCGTCGAAGACATGCCTATGCCTCACCGCGGCTGTCCGAGGACTTCTCCTTCCGGGCGTCCAGCACGTCGATGATGGACAGGAGTTGGTCGCGCAGCTCCGGGGTCAGCTGTCCGGCCCGCATGGCGATGGAGCGCACCTGTCGGTCGACCAACCCTGCCCACTGGTCCCGCTCCGGAGCGGGAGGACCGGTCGGCGTCTCCTCGTTGATAAGCGCGCTGACCGACACCGGCAACGTCATGTCGCGGGACCGGAAGTAGCGGACGATCGCCGAGAGCACACCCACCGTCGGGTTGGTCTGCGATCCGTTGCGCAGCGCCGTCAGATAGCTCCGGGAGATCGTCACGTCGTGGCTCGGGTCATTCGAGATCGCCTGGGCCACTTCGGAGGTCGAGGGTTCGCGCAGTCGGCCGACAGCGTCCACCGTGGCGGCATCGGCGAACCAGGCGTTCAAGCGTTCTGCCAGCGTTGCCATGAACGCGACCTCCGTTGGACTCGGTGACCCAGTGTGCCGGCGAAGCCGGAGTGGCGGAGGCGCACGGACCGACCGCGCCGGATGGACGTCCATGGCGCGTGTTCCTGCGAAGACCGTGCACTACAAAGTGAGCCAAGCCTAACATAGCAGTCACCGTCAGCGGCCATAGTGCTACTATATTCGACGAAGCGCCAATACACAGGGCCAACGTCTTG
Organism: uncultured Actinomycetota bacterium; assembly: GCA_963737305.1. Taxonomy (GTDB): domain Bacteria; phylum Actinomycetota; class Actinomycetes; order Streptomycetales; family Streptomycetaceae; genus Streptantibioticus_C. Next base: position 2,017,641 of record CAVTRX010000001.1, read on the forward strand.
TGAAATGGCGCTCACTCGGGAGGGGAAATGCGTAGCGGTACCGCTTTCACACAGGGGCTTCGCCAGGCTGTCGGCAACGGCCCGGCGTGGACGGTCGAAGCCGTCCGGCAGGTGCGTTACCACGTCGTTGGGTCCGAGGGTCTGTTCACCCCCGGCAACACCACACTGCTGAACGGTTGCCCGGACGCTCCCTTGCGCCCCGGCGACCGTCGGCTCGTGGTCGTCGACGAGAATGTCAACACCCGCTACGGCGACGACGTGCGCGACTGGTTCGCCGCCCACCGCGTCGAAGTGACCGTCGTACCGCTGCGCGCCGACGAAACGGTGAAGCAGTGGGCCGCCGTCTCGCGCGTCGTCGACGCGATGAACGACTTCGGGATCGACCGCCGCAGGGAGCCCGTGCTCGCCATCGGCGGCGGTGTACTGACCGATGTCGTCGGCTTCGCGGCGAGCCTCTACCGACGCGGAACGCCGTACATCCGCATCCCGACAACGCTCATCGGGCTGGTCGATGCCGGAGTCGGAGTCAAGACCGGTGTCAACTACGCACGGGGCAAGAACCGGCTCGGCACGTACGCCCCCGCCGCTGCGACCTTCCTCGACCGGTCCTTCCTGCGCAGCCTACCGCTGCGGCACATCAGCAACGGGCTCGCCGAAATCCTGAAGATGGCGCTCGTCCGCTCCGACGAGTTGTTCGGCCTGCTGGAGTCGCGTGGCGCGGCGGTGCGGGCCGACAAACTGCAAGGGACGACACCGGAACTCGCGGCCGCGGCCGACGCGATCACCACCGAGGCGATCCACCTCATGCTGGAGGAGCTTCAGCCCAACCTCTGGGAGTCGGCGCTGGAACGCTGCGTGGACTACGGCCACACGTTCAGCCCGACCCTGGAGATGCACGCCCTGCCCGAACTGCTGCACGGCGAGGCCGTCGTGATCGACATGGCTCTCACAACGGCGCTGGCAACACTGCGCGGGGACGTGACCGAGGCCCAGGCCAACCGCGTGTACGCCGTGATCCGCGAACTCGGCCTGAGTGCGTGGAGCGACGTCCTGGACGACACGCGGCTCCTGGAAGAGGCGTTACGCGACACCGTTCGCCACCGCGACGGCCTTCAGCGCATACCCCTGCCGATCGGCATCGGGCGCCACCACTTCGTCAACGATGTCACGTCAGCCGAACTCCGTGACGCCGCGAAGCTGCTGCGCGAACGGGCGGATGAGCACGGTGACACCAGCCCCGCGACGCAGTTGCTGGCGGAACGGGTGGTCGCGTGAGCGGCGCGGACGGCCTCCCCCGCACAGCGGCGGTGATCGGCGGCTCGACCGGCATCGGGCGCGGAGTGGCCGACGCCTGGGCAGCGCTCGGCATCGAGACCCACGTGTTCAGCCGCAGCCGCCCCGCCGGAGCCGGCGGCGACCGCCTGCACTGGCATCCCCTCGACCTGCGCGAGGCCGGTGAGGCGAAGGCGGCCCTGCGTTCCGGCCTCCCCGACAGGCTGGGCTTCGTCTGTTACTCGGCGGTGTATTTCACGGCCGGGCGTGCCCCCTTCGTGGAGACGGACGAGAAGGACTGGATGGACCAGTTCGCCGTCAACGTGCACGGCCTGTCCTGGACGCTGCGCGCGGCGCTGCCCCGCCTGCGCACCGCGAGCCCTGGGCTCTTCCTGCACATCTCCTCCGAAGTCGTCTACAACGGCGGTCCCGACCGCTCGGGGTACGCCGCCACCAAGGCGGCGGCCGACTCGCTCGTGCGTTCCCTCTCGCAGGAGACCGACCCCGCGGAGGTCCGTTTCGTCCAAGCGCTTCCAGCCGCGATGGTCGACACCCCCGGCATCCGCTCCCGGCGCCCGTCCGGATTCGACTACAGCGGCTACATGACCCCGGCCGCCTTCACACCGCTCGCCACCGAACTCGTCGTCCGCACCGGCGGGCTGCCACATCCCGCCGGGGCCCTGGTGGTGCACCACGACGGCAGCTGGTCGTCCGTGGGCGACAGGCCGCCCACATCCCAGTCCCGGCCGTCCGCCGCGGCCCGGGCGTCAGGCTCGCAGGCCCCCACTCTTCGATAGGAGCTGACATGCCTCGTTCCTGGTCGGCACCTCCAACCACCACACCAGAGCCTTCCGAGCGTCAACTACGCACCTCGGCCCTGCTGTTCGACATGGACGGCACACTCGTGGACTCCACCGCGCTCGTGGAGGCCACCTGGTCCGGCTTCTGCTCCCGGCACGGGCTCGACCTCGACCAGGTGCTCGCCTACGCCCACGGCCGACCCACCCGGGAGACCGTGCGTCATTTCGTCGCGGACTCGGAGACCGCCATCGCGGAGACCTGGCGGCTCGTGGCGCTGGAGGAATCCGAGACCTCCGGCATCTCGGCGGTGCCGGGAGCGGCCGCACTGCTCGACGCGCTGCCACTCGGCTCCTGGGCCGTCGTCACCTCGGCCGGCCGCAGACTCGCCGAGGTGAGGCTCACCGCCGCCGGGCTGCCCGTGCCCGCGACGGTGGTGAGCGCCGACGACGTGGTCCGCGGCAAACCTCACCCCGAGGGGTACCTGCGGGCCTGTGCCGCGCTCGGCATCCCGCCCGAGTCGGCCGTCGTCTTCGAGGACTCCGCCGCGGGTGTCAGGGCGGGTCTGGACAGTGGCGCCCGCACCGTGGTCATCGGCGCTCTGGCCGTGTTCGACGACGTGGCCTGGCGGTGCGCCGACTTCCGCGGTGTCCGCGTCGCAGGCGTGGGCAACCGGCCCCATCGCGATCTCGTGCTGACCCTGCCGGGAAGCGCCGCCGAAGGCCACGGGGAGGAACTGTGACGACCCGGGCCGAGCAGGTGCCGACGGAACGCGCGGCGACCGCCCCGGCAGACCCCGTCCCGGGCAGGCACGTGGGGGCGACGACGCTGGCAGCGGACATCGGCGGCACCTGGGTACGGCTGCGGGCCGGTGGAGCGGGGGCGCCGGTGGAACGTCTCCGCTCGCCCAGTCGTCTCAACCATCCCGACCGGCCCGTCGAACAGTTGCGGGAGGATCTGGTCGAGTTGTTGTGCCGGGCCGCCCCGCCCGGAGCGCATGCGGCGATCTCGCTGGGCGCCGCCCTCGACCACCTGACCGGCACCGTCCACGGCTCGGCCCCCCTGTGGGGAGCGGAGACCGCGCCCTACAACCCGATCACGGCGCTGCACGAACGCCGGCCCGACGTCACCTGGAGTCTGGTCAACGACGTCACGGCCGCGCTCGTGGACTTCGCCGACACCCAGGCGGGTCCCGGCACCCGGCGCGTCGGGTATCTCACTGTCAGCAGCGGTATCGCGCTGCGCGTCGCCGACCTGGAACGGAAACTGATCCCGGTCGACGAACGCGGACTGCAGGGCGAGATCGGGCACCTCCCGGCAATGACCACCTCGTACCGGCCCGAACTGGCGGATCTCCCCTGCGAGTGCGGGGGGTACGGCCACCTCGCCTCGGTCGCCTCCGGGCCCGGGATCGCCAGGGTCACGCGGCGGCTCGGCCTCGGCAAGGGCCGCGAGCCGACCGTGTGGCTGTCCGGAGCACTGGCCAGGGGTGACGCCATGGCTCAGCGGTTGATCGCCCTGTGCGTCGAGCCCGTCGCACACATGCTGCGCACCCTGTGGTGTCTCGACCCGCACCTCGATCTGCTGGGTATCGGCGGCGGCGTGGTCGAGGGCCTCGGCGCCCCCTACGCCGAGGAACTGCGCCGGCAGTTGGCCGTCCCGAGGTCGTACGCCGACCCGGGCCACCCGGAGTCCTGGCTCGCACGACGGCTCGTGTTCTGCGGGCCGGGCTCGTTGGACCCGCTGCGCGGCGCGGAGGCCTTCGGCCACTGGTTCGCGGGAATCGTCCCGTGAGCGCCGGCACGCACCGCGCACTGCTGCGTCGCCGGCCGGACGCGCTGGGACGGACGCTGGTCGAAGTCGCCGAGACGCCCGACCCGCGGTGCGATCCCGGTGACGCCCTGCTGGCAACCGTCGTCGCGGGGATCTGCGGCACAGACTGGCAGATCCTGCGCGGGCTGCGTGACGACTCCAGCCCCGTCCTCGGCCACGAGGGTGTGGCGCGCCTCCTCGAACCGGGGGACACAGGGCTGCCGGCCGGCTGCCTGGTCACGGTCAACCCCACCCACCGGGACGACCCCTCCTTCCTGCTCGGACACAATCTGCCCGGGCTGTGGGCGGAGCGCACCCGCATCCCGGCCGACGCGGTACGGGCCGGGCAGGTCATCGCCGTACCGCCGGGCTCGGACGACCCGCGCGTCGCCGCGCTGGCCGAGCCGCTCGCCTCCGTCCTGTACGGACTGCGGATCGCCCTGCGTGCGATCCAGCCGGCCGCGCTTGTCGTGTGGGGCGACGGGATCGTGGGACGGCTGGCGCGGGGTCTGTGGCAACGGGAACTGCCCGGGTTGCCCGTCGTCCTGGTGGGACATGGCGATGACGCCGTCGACTCGGGCGACGACGCGCTGGCGACGCTGCTCGCCACGTTGCCGGCGCCCGCCGCCGCCGTGGTCGCCACCCCCCGCACCGGAACGCGGGCGGCGCTGAGCACGCTCGACCGACACGTACGCGGCACGCTGCTCATCGACATGCACGCGGGGCTGGATCCGGAGCCCGTTCCCCTCTCCGCGGGCGTCATCGACGTCGCGAGGCTACGCGCCGGCAATTGCGGGGGCGCGCCCTGGCCGCCGCGGGTGCACCACTTCGATCGCCCCGCCGGACCGCTGCTGATCCAGGGGCACCGCGGGGTCTCGGGCGCACACCTGCTGGAGGCGTTCAACCTGCTGCTCACGACCGACTTCGCAGCCTTGGGGGACGAGTTGCTGACCCACGAGGTGAACTTGGCGGGAGCAGCCGACCTCGTCAACGGGGCGCTGGCCACGCCGCGTCGGGCCGCCGGGGGACGAAGGATCCTCAAGGCCGCGATCCGCGTGGGAGGTCACTCGTGACCACCCTGACCGTCGCCGCCCCGCAGTGGCTGATCGGCGTGGACCGCGGGGCGGCGGGCCGTACCGCCCTGCTGGCCGGAGCCGACGCACTCCACCTCGACTACGGCGGTGCCCACCGCGGCCGGCCGCTGAGCGAGCCCGCCGAACTGCGCGAGGCCGAGGCGATCGCCCGGGACATTCCCGTTCCCGTCCTGGCGGTGAACCACGTCAACGACCTCGGCCTGGCGCTCGACCACGGCAGATCGAACCCCGCGGCCGTGGCCGTTCTGGACCGGGCCCTGGAGTGCGCGCTGCGGCTGGGCGCCCGGGTTCTGCACGTGCCGGGGTTCCGCAGGAGTCTGCCGATGACGCCGGCCCGGCGGTCGGGGACCGTCGAGGCGTTGCGTGCCGTGTGCGCCCGGGCCCCGGCCGGAATGACGGTCGCCTACGAGTCGCCGCTCGGCTCCGCGCAGGCCATCGACGTCGCCCGCGCGGTGGGGGCTCCGGCGCTGCGCCTGGTGCTGGACACCGGCAATCTCATCAATGCCGGGCAGGAGCCCCTGGAGTTCGCCATGACCGTGACCGCCGCGGGACTCCTGCTGCCTGACCTGCACATCAAGGATCCGGATCCCGGCACCGGCGCGGCGACGCTGACCGGTCCGGTCCATGACGGGCTGCCCGAGTTGCTGCGATGGTCGGCCGCCCGTTCGGTGCTCGTCGAGAACGACTACCACGCCGGGAACGACGCCGCCCGCGACCGGCGCGCGCCGACCGGCCATCGGCACGCGGTACGGCGGCTGCGTGCGGACATCCTGCTCTGCCGCGCCGCGGTCGCCACCCTGCCAACCGAGGACGTGACATGAAAGCCATCCAGTTGACCGGACCGCGCCGATGGACGATCGCCGAGATATCCACGCCACGCCCCGGGCCGGGTGAGGTCCTGGTCCGGGTTGGTCTGCTCGGCCTGTGCGGAACCGACCTCGGCCTGTACGACAGCAGCAGCAACTACCTGCGCGACGGGCACAAGAGCTACCCCTTCGTCCCGGGGCACGAGTGGGTCGGCATCGTCACCGGCCTCGGCCCCGGCGTCGCACCGGACCTCGCGGGAGCGCGCGTCTCCGGGCACAACTTCCGGGTCTGCGGCCGGTGCGGGCACTGCCGCGCCGGCCGGATCAGGTACTGCCCCGACCGCAGTGAGATCGGGGTCCTCGGGCCGCTGCCCGGCGCGGCCTCGCAGTACCTGACCGCACCGGCCGACACGCTGACGCGCGTGCCCGAGAAACTGTCCGACGCGGCTGCCGTCCTGCTGGAGCCGACCGCGGCGGCGATCCATGCCGTGGACCGACTGGCGGTGGCGGACTTCGACCGCGTCGCCGTTCTCGGCGCCGGCACACTGGGGCTGGCGGCGGCCCAGGCCACGCGTGCGCTCGGCGCCGACCCGCTGGTGATCGACCCGCGGCCCGCCGCGCGCGAACTGGCCGTCCGTCTGGGGTTGCGCGCCGTGCCCGCGCCGTCCGATCGCGACGAGGCCGCCTACGACGCGGTGATCGAGGCGTCCGGCAGCGCCGCGGCGGTCGGTTCCGCGCTCCGTCTCGTCGCGGCGGGAGGCAGGGTGGCCCAGCTCGGGACTCCGCACCGCACCGTCGACGGCTTCGACGCGGCGGCTCTGGTGGTCAAGAATGTGACGCTGCACGGAGTGCTGTCGGGCATCGGTTACTGGGACCGGTTGGTGGCCCTCGTGGAGTCAGGTGCGGTGAACCTGGACGCGCTCGTCGACAGGGTGTACCCGCTCGACGACCTGGACGCCGCGTTCGACCGCCTCACGGACGGCGCTCGCCTCCGCCCCAAGGTACTGGTGAGGATCAGCGCGGTCACGGAGCACTCCGCCGGGCGGCAGGACGCACTCGGAGCCCCGCGATGAGCAGCGCCGCCGTGCGGCCGGCCGTCCCGGCGCGGATCGACGCCCCGACGGCGGCGCGACTGGCCGTGCTGGCCGCCGCCGCGTTCGTCTACGTGACGTTCGAGGTGTTCCCGGTCGGTCTCATCAAGGACATCGCGGCCAGTCTTCAGGTGACGGCGGGTCAGGTCGGCCTGCTCATAGCGGGATACGCGGTCGTGGCCGGCGCCGTCACCATCCCGGCGGTCGCATTCGCCGCCCGCGTCTCGCGCCGTACAGCCCTGGTCGGTTCCCTCGCGGTCCTGGTCGCTGCCGAGTTGCTGGCCGCCGCTTCCACCAACTTCACGATGATGGCGCTCAGCCGGGCCGCCGCGGCCCTGACGCACGGGGTGCTGTGGTCGCTGATCGCTCCGGCGGCGGCGAGTCTGGCTCCTCGGGAACGAGTCGGCACCGCGACCGCCATGGTCTTCGGGGGTGCGACGCTCGCCGCGATCGTGGGCAGCCCCGGCACGACGCTCGTCGGCGAACTCATCGGCTGGCGGGCCACCGCTCTCGCGCTCGCCGCCGCAACCGTTGTGGTGACCGTCGCACTCGCCCGCTTGCTGCGGTTACCCGACGGGCCGGGCCCGGGGACGGCGGCGCGAGCGGCACCCGTCGGCGCGGAGTCGTCCGGGGCGGTGAACTGGGCTGCGGTCCTGGCGTTGTGCACTGTGGCGGTGGTGCTCGTCACCGCGCACTTCGTGAGCTACACGTACTTCGCCATCATCGTCGGCGACGTCATCGGAAAATCGGCGGTCGTTGTCATGCTGTCCGTCTTCGGCCTCGCCGGCGCCGTGGGAACGTACCTGGTCGGACGGTACAACGACGGCGATCCACGCCGTACCGCGACCGTCACCATGGTGGCGTTCCTCGTGGGAGTCTCCCTGCTGGCCGTCGCGATGCTCGCGTTGCCCAGGTTGGTGAGCCACATCGTGATCGCGGTCGGCGTCGCCGTGTGGGGTGCGGCGTTCGCCGCGGCGGGGCCGGTGTTCCAGACCGGCATCATGCGGCTGGCGTCAGGGGCCGCCGACCGGGCTTCGGCGGTCTATGTGACGGGCTTTCAGGTCGGCATCGCCGGCGGCTCCGGTCTCGGCGCGGCACTGCTCGGCCGTTCGGCGGCCTGGCACCTTCCCGTGGTATCGACCGTCTGCGGTGCGGTGGTGCTGGCCGCCGTCCTGACGCGCCGTCAAGCCCTCCTGGCGGGCCGCGGGAGCTGAGCGGAGTCGAGCGCACTTCTCACGTCTCGGCGCACGAACCGTCACCTCCGACGCGCCACTCACGCGTACAGAGTGCTCCTCCGGCGCCGCACCTGCTTGTATATAAGACAATCGGCTACTAGAATGACATCGGGGCTTGCAAAGGAACCACGCTTGCAGAACCAGTGACGGCTCGTCATCGACGCCGTTTCGTCCGACGGTCGCCGCACGCCGTCCTGGGACCCGGACGACACATGGCGCTCTCCCTCCGGCTGGTCACCCGACCGAATGCCCGAGGACACCGAGGGACCGACCGGTCCCCTGGTCCCGCCGTCGCCTGTTGCACACGAGAGGTGATTCATGCGGTCCCGATTAGCCGTGCTCATCCTGGCCATCTTCTGTGTCGGCACCGCCGAGCTCGCACCGAGCGGGATGCTCGGCGACCTGTCCCACGACCTGTCGGTGACCATTCCCACCGCGGGGCTCCTCGTCACCGTCTACGCGCTGACGGTGGTGATCGCCGGACCTCTGGTCACCGCCGCCTCCACCCGGATGCGCCGCAAGCACCTGCTCGTGCTGCTGCTCCTCATCTCCGTCGCCGGCAACGTCGTCTCCAGCCTCGCCCCCAACTTCGCGTTCCTGCTCGCGGGCAGGGTGCTGACCGCGGCCATCCACGGCACCTTCCTCGCCGTCTGCGTCGTGACCGCGGGAGCGATGGCACCGCAGGGCCGAGAGGGCTCCGCGGTCGCCGGTACGCAACTGGGCATCAATCTGGCGACGGTGGTCGGCGTCCCCCTCGGCACCCTCGTGGCGCACCAGCTGAACTGGCGCGCGACCTTCGGCAGCGTCGCCATACTGGCCCTGGTCACCACCGTGTTGATCATGCTGGTGATTCCGGACGACGGCCGCGCCGCCGGCTCTTCCGCCCTGCACGAGCTGCGGGTCCTCGGGAACTGGCAGGTGATCGGCACCGTCCTGGCCACCGTCCTGTGTTCCAGCGGCATGTTCACGCTGATCACCTACATGGTCCCACTGCTCACCGACGTCGGCGGCTTCCCGGCCGCCTGGGTCCCGGCTGTCCTCCTCGCCTACGGACTCGGCTCGATCGCCGGCAACGCCATCGGCGGACGGTTCGCCGACCGCTCCACCGACACCGCCGTCCTCGCCCTGTCCACCACGCTCGCCGCAGTCTGCCTCCTGTACTGGTTCGCCGCCCCCACACCGGTCGGCGGGGCCGTCTTCCTCGTCCTGTTCGCCGTCGCCACCTTCGCGCTCATCCCGGGGCTACAGGCCAGGGTGCTCTCCGCGGCGGCGGACGCACCGACGCTGTCACTGACGGCGAACATGTCGGCCTTCGGGCTCGGTGCCGCACTCGGCTCCTGGGCCGGGGGGCGGCTCATCGACCTGGGCCTCGGAACACGCTCCGTGACCCTCGCAGCCGCCGCGTTCACCGTCGGGGGCGCGCTGCTCCTCGCGCAGACAGCGCATGCCGCCCGCCGACACCGCACGGACCCGCCGGCCATGCCCGGACAGGACGCGGCGCCGTGTCCGGAGGGGGACCGCCCCCGAACCGACGCCGAGAGCACGTCATGCGCGAGGACCGACGCCGACGCCGACGCCCGTACGAGTTCCGCGCCGGCCTCCTGACCCGACCCCACCTCCGGAAGGGCTCGATCCATGCCCACCACCCACGCGCCGAGCGCCAGACCCCAACTCCCCTCGCTGACGGGGCTTCGCTTCATCGCCGCGGCACTGGTCTTCTGCTTCCACTCATCACTGATCTTCATCGCGATGAACCCCTTCGCCGCCCCCGACACCGCCAACAGCTTCCGGTGGGTGTTCAGCAAGGCCGGCTGGATGGGCGTCTCGTTCTTCTTCGTGCTCAGCGGCTTCGTCCTGACCTGGTCGGCGAAGCCCCACGACACGAAGACAGGCTTCTGGCGCAGGCGCCTGCTGAAGATCTTTCCCAACCACGTCGTCACCTGGGCGCTGGCCATGCTCCTGTTCTCCAGCGCGTCGATCCCGGCCAGGGTCTGGCTGCCGAACCTCCTCCTGATCCACTCCTGGTTCCCCAAACCCGACATCTACCTCAGCTTGAACGCGCCCGCCTGGTCGCTCTGCAGTGAACTGCTCTTCTACCTGCTCTTCCCGTTCCTGATACGCCCGGTGCTGCGCATGGGCACCCGCGCCCTGTGGGCGGGAGCGGCGCTCATGGTCACCGGCATGGTCGCCGTGCAGCTGGCCACCGACTTCCTCGCCCCTGCCAGCCCGCACGCCCCCGGCACCGATGTGACGGTCTGGCAGTTCTGGTTCGGCTACAACTTCCCGCCGGTGCGCATGTTCGAGTTCGTCCTCGGCATGATCCTGGCCCGGCTGGTACTCCAAGGAGCCATCCCCCGCGTACGCATCCTGCCAGCCGCACTGCTGTGCCTCGCCGGCTACGCCGCCGCCAAAGCGGTGCCCTTCCTCTACGGCCTCAACCTGATGACCGTCATCCCCATCGCCGTACTCATCTGCGCGGTCGCCCGAGCCGACATGGACAACACACCCACCGTGCTACGAAGCCGCACGATGCAGTGGCTCGGCGAAGTCTCCTTCGGCTTCTACCTCGCCCAGCAGATCGTCCTCTCCTTTCTGCGCACGACGCTGGCGCACAACATGACGTACACGACCCCCGTCGGCATCGTACTGATCGTCGTCGAGTTCGCCGGGGCCCTCGTCCTCGGCTGGTTGCTTTTGACGTTCGTCGAGCGACCCGCGATGCGCCGATGGGCACGCAAGCGCGGAACACCGCCCACCACCCCCGTCACCCCGGCGCAACCGCAGAGCCTCACCCCCGTCTCCTGAGAGGTACCGCCCATGACCTCAACCGCTCCGGCCACCGTCGCGGACGCGCGCGCCCCGGGCCGCCGGGTCAATCTCCCGTCACTTACGGGGCTGCGCTTCATCGCCGCGGCACTCGTCTTCTGCTTCCACTCGACCTTCAGCGACCCGCCGATGAACCCTTACGCGGACACACACTGGCAGCACGGCTTCCGGTGGGTGTTCAGCCAGGCCGGCTGGATGGGCGTCTCGTTCTTCTTCGTGCTCAGCGGCTTCGTCCTGACCTGGTCGGCGAAGCCCCACGACACGAAGACCGGCTTCTGGCGCAGGCGCCTGCTGAAGATCTTTCCCAACCACGTCGTGATGTGGGCCCTCGCCATGGTGCTGTTCGCCGGGGCGATGACCCCGATGTCCGCATGGCTGCCCAACGTCTTCCTCATCCACTCGTGGTTCCCGCAGCACGGGACGTTCATCAGCGTGAACCCGCCGTCCTGGTCGCTCTGCAGTGAACTGCTCTTCTACCTGCTCTTCCCGTTCCTGATACGCCCGGTGCTGCGCATGGGCACCCGCGCCCTGTGGGCGGGAGCGGCGCTCATGGTCACCGGCATGGTCGCCGTGCAGCTGGCCACCGACTTCCTCGCCCCTGCCAGCCCGCCCACGCCGGAGGGCTTCGGCGTCTCACTGTGGCAGTTCTGGTTCGGCTACAACTTCCCGCCGGTGCGTATGTTCGAGTTCGTCCTCGGCATGATCCTGGCCCGGCTGGTACTCCAAGGAGCCATCCCCCGCGTACGCATCCTGCCAGCCGCACTGCTGTGCCTCGCCGGCTACGCCGCCGCCAAAGCGGTGCCCTTCCTCTACGGCCTCAACCTGATGACCGTCATCCCCATCGCCGTACTCATCTGCGCGGTCGCCCGAGCCGACATGGACAACACACCCACCGTGCTACGAAGCCGCACGATGCAGTGGCTCGGCGAAGTCTCCTTCGGCTTCTACCTCAGCCAGTACGTGGTCTTGTACTTCGGCCGCACAACGCTCCTGCACGAACGGCTCTTCGCCCCGCTGCCCGCGACCCTCGACCTGCTCTGCTTCTTCCTCGCGACCCTGCTGGTCGGCTGGCTGCTCATGACGTTCGTCGAGCGACCCGCGATGCGCCGATGGGCAAGGCCGGGCGGCCGCAAGCCGAGCCCGCCGGAGTTCCACCCCGAAGACCACCCCGAAGCGGTGACGACGGTCAACTGACCGCGCGGCCACGGCCGCGCCGCGCCGCCGGGCAACCCGCGGCAGGCTCCTGTCCCCCTCACCTCCGTCCTCGTTCATCCACCTTCACGTCTGGGAGCATTCCATGGCCACGATCGACGTCAACGGCACCCCTGTCCACTACACAGCGTCGGGCAGCGGCCCCGGCATCCTCTTCGTGCACGGCACAGCCGCGGACGGTGAGTCGAACTTCGGCCATGTCCGAGAGCACTTCACCGGCCGCCACACCGTCATCACCCCTGACTACTCGGGCAGCGGCCAGACTCCCCTGCACGCCGACGAGTTGAGCCTGGATGAACTCGTGGCACAGGTCATCGGCGCGGCCCGCGCGGTGACCACCGAGCCCTTCGACATCGTCGGCTTCTCCCTGGGGGCGGTCGTCGCGGCGGCGGCCGCCGCCGCGCACCCGGAGTCGGTCCGGCGGCTGGTCCTGATCAACGGCTGGGCCCGTAATGACGACCCGCGCCAGCAACTCGCCCTCGACCTTTGGCGGCGGCTGCCGGACATCGACGCGGAAGCCTTCGCCGCCTACAGCGCGCTGCTGATCTTCTCCCCGCCCTTCCTCGCCGGTTTCGGAAGTGACGGCGTCAAGGCGACCGTCGCCGGGATCAAGGCTGAGGTGGGGACACTGCGGCAGATCGAGCTGGACCACCAGGTGGACATCAGCGACCGTCTGGCGTCCGTCACCGCACACACCCTGGTGATCGGCTCCACCAGGGACGCCCTGGTCCCCGTCGAGCACTCCCGCGAGATCCACGCGGCCATCGACGGCAGCGAGTACGCCGAGTTGGAGAGCGGTCACATGGTCGTCTTCGAGAAGACGGCCGAACTGGTCCAGTTGCTCACGGAGTTCCTCAACCGCGACTGACCGGAACGCCGGTGACGGCCGGGGGTGGCTACGGTGGCCCGCCCCGGCCCCCCACCTCCCGGCGGCTCCTCAGCATTCCCACCCGCCTGCCCACTTCACCTTTTCTTCCGGAGAGGCGACCTTGTCCGTCACCGCAGATCCCGACTCCATATCCAGGGGGCACGGCGCTCAGCCCCGCCAGGCTGTGCACGGCCGGCTCCCCTCCCTGACAGGGCTGCGCTTCTTCGCAGCTGTGCTGGTGTTCTGCTACCACTCCTCGCTCACCCTTCCGGCGCTCAACCCCTTCGCCTCGCAGGAGATCGCCAACACCTACCGCAGGCTCTTCAGCAACGCGGGCTGGGCCGGGGTGAGTTTCTTCTTCATCCTGAGCGGCTTCGTCCTCACCTGGTCGGCCCGCGAGGACGACCGGCCACGCCGGTTCTGGCGCCGCCGGTTCTTCAAGATCTACCCGAACCACCTGATCACCTGGGTGCTGGCGCTGGCCTTGCTCTCCGGGGCCTCCACCCAGTGGTGGCAGGCGGTGCCCAACCTCCTGCTCGTGCACGCCTGGATACCGGTGTTCACCGTCTTCCTCGGGGTGAACCCGCCGAGTTGGTCACTCGCCTGCGAGTTGTTCTTCTACCTGTGTTTCCCGCTCCTCCTGCGCTGGATCAAGCGCATCCCGCCGGCCCACCTGTGGCGCTGGGCCACGGGCACCATGGCCGCGGTGCTGCTCGTACCGACGCTCGCCTACCTGCTGCTGCCGGCCAACCCGCCGATGCCAGAAGGGTCCCCGGCCTCGGTCCTGCAGTACTGGAGCGTGTACATGCTCCCGCCGGTGCGGTCCCTGGACTTCGTGCTCGGCATCCTGATGGCGCGGATTCTCCTCACCGATCGCCCCTTGCGGGTCGGGCCGCTGCCCGCCGCGGTCGCCTGCGTGGCCGCCTACGCCCTGTCCCTCTACGTGCCATGGCTGTACGCCCTCGATGCGGTCTTCGTCATCCCGATGGCTCTGCTGATCCCGGCCGTCGCCCGCGCCGACACCCTGGGCAAACCCTCGCTGTTGCGCAGCCGCCCCCTGATCTGGCTCGGCGAGGTCTCCTTCGCCCTGTACATGGTCCATCTCATCCTGCTGAACGTGATTCGCGACCTGCTGGGCCCGGACCGTCGCTTCGGGGTCGCCGGCGGCGTCGCGGTGCTGCTCGCGGAACTGCTGACAGCGCTCTGCGCTGCGTGGCTGCTGTACACGGCGGTGGAGAAACCAGCCATGCGGCGTCTGGGCCGATCGCGCAAGGAAACCGTATGAGAGCCGTCGCATCGTCGCCGGACTGCGGCTGTTCCTACCGACAGTCGTCTGCTGGACAGCCTATGTAGAACATGCCCCGAGATCCATTTGCATGGGCAGGCCAGCAGGCGGCCGCGTGCGACCAGTGCGCCGATCACGTCACCGCAGCCAAAGCCAAGGCCGACTCCGTCGAACGGCCACTGGTGGACCTTCTCGACCAAGGCCCACTCGGCATGCTCCTCAGCAGCCCGACCCTCGGCGGCAACGGCGACGACGGCGGCCTTCAGACCACCATGGCCACCGACCCCGTGATCACCGCACTCGCCGGCATCGCCCATGCCCTCGACACCTCCCGCGCCCGCGTCCCCGTACCAAGACCGGAATCTCCCAGTCTTCCCCTGTGGCCGGTCGCCCCCCTACTGCCCACCGGCCCCGGCGGACCGAAGGGGCCGGGAGTACCCGGAGGCGACCCGGGGGTACCCGTCGAACCCATACCGGAGATTCCCCTGGTCCCACTGGCCTTCACGATGGCTGGCCGCCGTCCCACCACTCCGAACGACTATCCCGACCCGGACCCGACTATCCCCTACGCCAAGCCCTACCCACCGCCCGTGCCCCGCGAGCCGGGCTTTCCTCCGCTGACCCCCGAACAGCGCAAGGCGTTCGACACATGGGCGGGGACGGTCCCGGACAAGGGCTTCGCCAACAGGCAAGGCCTCAGCAATCTCGACAACGCCTACCAGTACCGCGTGGCCGGCTATCCCGAGAAACTCCTCACCGCAAAGGCCGGCGGTGGAACAGGCGGCTACATCTCCGCGGACGGCCTGCGTGACACCGACGGCATGATCGTCGAAGCCAAGCGGGTGAACAAACCCAATACCTGCGACACCCCACGCGCACTCGTCAACTACGCCAACGCAAAGCCATGGCACGCGGGCGTGTACCTGGACGACGCAAAAGAACTGGACAAATACCGCCAGGCCATGGCGTACGGGCCCAACCATGGGAACGTACGCGGAGTCGAGATCGTCACCAACGACCGGGACTCCGTTGACTACTGGAATGCAATGATGATCGCCCGGGGCGTCCACGGGTATGCCCGATACGCCCCCTGAGAAGGTGGAAACGCTGATGATGGAGATCCTGCCGGACGCCCGCTTCAACTTCATTTTCGCGGCCCCGGACGACCTCCCGGTCTGGGAACTGTCGCTCGACGTGCTGACGGAGGCGCTACACGCGGTGGATCCGCAGGCGGATATCCGTCGCGAACAAGGTCATGGCTGGTTCGACGCCTCGTTCCCGTTCGGCGGAGCCGAGGGCTCGATGGATCCGACGATGATCACCCTCCAACTGGCGAACACGGAGATGGCATCGCACTTCGTGCTCTGGCTGCGCACACACGTCCTCCCCGCCGAGGCCGGCATCGCGTTCATGACGCACGAAGCCGTCGAACTCCATGAACAACCCTGCGCACTGCCGGACAGCGACGATCGGGAGACGGTGGAAAACGCGATGCTCGCCTACCTACAGACCGTCATGACCGCGTACAACTCCTGACGTCTACCCGGGCCCTGCTCGAAATCGAGCGAAGGCCGCCAGGGCACCATCTTCGCCCTGGACGCCAGCGCGGCGGCTCGCCCTGGACTGGTGGGCTCGCGTGTCGAGGTGGCACGTATTCCATGCTGGACGACGGTGGCAGAGCACTCTGGGTGAAACCACTGTCCGGGGTCCGTCCCTGGGCAGGTGATGAGGGGAGCCAGTTGGTGGACGTTGTCGCAATCATGGAAGCGTTAGCTGAACAGGGCATAACCGTGCTGTTCAAGGCCGACGCAGAGCGGATGGCAGAGAGACGCAAACCTTGGACCTTCGTCGCCAGCGGCGCCCCGTTGCGTGAGGACATCCTGGTGCGAACCGATGCCGCATCGGTGGAGCAATGCCTCGCAGTGTGCTTGCCCCGCCTACGCGAACTGGGCTTTTCACTCCCCAAGTGACGGAGCCGCCAGGAGCGCCTCATCGACGCAATCCACCGTGTTGAGTGACGGGGATGTACTCGTCACTGGATCCCCCTCTGCCCCTCAGCCGCATCGTCGAGAGAAGCTCCGGAACCATCGCCAGGTCCCCGACCACCTGACGAAGCGAAGGCCGGCCAGGCAGGCGATCGACCGCCCGCGCAAGTTCCAGTTCCGCCCCGGTGCCCAGCAATAGCCGTGTGAGTTGATTCGCGGCAAGCAGATGCTGCCGCAGGCGAGTTCGAGCAGACCGATGGATGTCAGCCCGATGCGCGGCGGATCGCACCTGATGCTGGTTCAGCCAGGCGAAGGTGGGCTCGACGACCCAGATCCGAGCCATCCGCAACGGATCACCATGCGAAAGTCACCCGTCGTCTTCGAACACTTCAAGGAAGAATTCTCCCTCGTTCAAGTCGATGTCGACCCCGGTTGCGTCTGCAATTTCTCCCGCTTCCTTCTGGCCGACTGGGTAACTTTCTACGAATGTCCGTACGTCCTGTCCGAAAATCCTGGCGAGATCTTCGGCCCCAATGTCGGATACATCGAGCTCTGCGACCAGTTCACCCGACGTCTTGCTGTACGTGGACAGGATGTATTTCACGGCATCACCTTCGGGTGGGGTCGGCAGGCTTCGCCTCTTCTCCGAACACGGGATCGTACTCACCGAGGTGTCAGGTGAGTCCCGGCAGAAGAACCTGTGCCGCTTCGAGTCGTGACGATCGTCAGCCGGAGCGCTTGGCCATGACGACCAGACCGGGCCCGCTGTACTCCTCCGGGGGGAGTCGCAATTCGGCGACCGGGTTTAGGCCGGCTTGCTCGATCAGGTTGACGAGTTGTTCCGGCCGCCACTTGTGTGTCGTCCAACGGACGGGTACGCCTCCGTAGGCATCGATGCGCACCGCGTCCTCGTCACCGACGTGTGTTCCGGTGATGAAGTGTCCACCCGGCTTCAACGCGCGCGCGAACATCGCGAGGACTTGGGGAAGGACGTCCCGGGGGAGGTTGAACAGTGACCACCACCCGAGCACGCCGCCCAGGGACGCTTCACCGAGGTCGAGTTCGGTGGCGGAAGCGACAGCGAAGCGGCACTCCGGATGAAGTCGGCGCGCGTTCTCGATCATGCGAGGAGAGAGATCCACCCCGCATACATCGAGTCCGCGTTCGGCGAGATAGGCGGTCACCGTTCCTGGCCCGCAGCCGACGTCGAGGACGGGCCCGAGCCCGCGCACGGTGTCGGCAAAGGCGTCGATCGACGCCTTGAGCCATGGATGCCTACGGATGTCGCCGACTCCCGTCGTCACGACCATGTGGGCGTAGTTGTCGGCCACCCGGTCGTAGGACTCACGTACGACGTCGAGATCGGCCGGGCGGTCAATAGGGTGCGCGCGCATCAGCCAACGATAGGGCCGTACAGGTGACTTGGGGCTGGCAAAGCGGCTTACTCCAAGCCGTTCATCACGGCCCGGTGAGGGACAGAGGGGATGCCCAGGTTCACCGGGGTCTGGAACAGGTAGGGCAGAGGCGGGCACCACACCTTCTCGTGGACGTCGTACCGGCTCGCGATCGGCACCGTGCCGTAGGTGCCGCGGTGCCGGCGGATGACCTGAGCGATGACGTGGAACAGTTCGGCGGACATCGGGATCACCCGCTCGCGGTCCGTCTTGGAGCGAGTGACCACCAGCAGCGCGACGACCTCGCCGTTGGGGCGCTGGTAGTTGCGGACGCTCAGGTGGGTCAGCTCTGTCAGCTCCTCGATCCGCAGACCGACGTGCCGGAGTACTTCGACGACGGCCCAGTTCCAGAAGGCCGCGGTCTCGTCACGGGTGACGGCGGCCGGCTCGCCGGTGTCCCGGTTGACCGCCCGGACGGGGAAGGACTACTCCGTCTTGGTCCGCTGTCGTACTCGCTGGCGGTGAACCGCACACCGGGCTCGACGGCTTGGGCGGCGCTGAGGATCTCACGCAACCGCATCCAGGTTGGTGACGTGGTCGACCAGCAGAGGCAGCAGAGGTTGGCGGACGCGGGTGCGTTCGGCCATCCGGGCGTTGATCTCGCGGCGGCGGACGTTGAACCAGCGCAGTTCGGCATCCCGGACGGGGCAGGACACCGACCACGCCGCCCAGCGCTCGGGCTCGGCGACCGCCCAGCTCTGCAAGTCCAGGTAGAAGGTGCGGACCTTGAGCAGCACGCCGTCCATATCCAGCCGGGGCCGGCCGCCGGGCAGAACGGAGATGGTCTCCTTCCACTGCTGGTAGGTCTCCTCGCTCAGCCGCAGGTCGGTCTGGTCGGGGTTGACCTTCTCGACGTTGCTCCGGAACGTGGCCAGTTGCCGCAGCGAGGAGTGGTCCAGGTCGGCGGCGCGGGCGCGACGGTCCGCGTTCGCGGCCCTGGCCGACCTGGTCTCCAAGACCTACTACGACAAGAAGACCAGCCAGGGCAAACACCACGCTCAAGCCCTCCTCTGCCTCGCCAGACGACGAGCCGATGTCCTCTTCGCCATGCTCCGCGACGGCACCTTCTACGAACCACGGCCGGCAGCAGCGCTCACGTGACCAGCGGATCCCTCAACACCACCACCTGATCAGCCTCAACGTCGAACCCGAGCAACGGATCACCGTGGTCGCCGCCCTCGGAAACCATCAGTACCGGCTTGCCCAGCCGCCGCCCGACCACCCGCAGGAAGCCGCAGAGCACATCCCGTCGCTCCTGGCCCTGGAGCTCTCTCAGATCAATATCGAAGTCGATCTCCTCCACCGCCCAGAACCGGAAGATCGCCAGTACATCGGCAGTCGGCCAGACCCTCAGCTCCGGGCACTCAGCGTCAGCAGGACGGGACAGCACTGTCTCTGCCCGAGGCACCGGCAGCACCGCGTCGCCTTCGGAGTACTGAAACTTCCAGCCGCTCACGCTGACCAGGTCCAGAACCGCCTGCCAGTCCTCCACCGAGGCATCAGGAACAACCACATCCGGCAGCCTCCCCATCAAATCCAGGTCGAAGAAGCTCGCTACGTCATCCCACAACAGGTCAGGCATCACGCCATGCTGCCCCGAAGCTCACCACAACGCAGCCCGATTCCCTTGACGAAACCCACAGGGACACCCGCGCGAGCGGGGCCCCCGCGTGTCGGAACCCGAGGTCCTGCGGCCGCGCTTGGTGCCGCAACGCCCCCGAAGGTGTCCCCGGTGCCGGGGACACCGCGGGCCGCGTCTACCGACACCAGTGGTCCGTACGACCACACCGCCGTACCTACGCATCGGCCTGGATCTGACAAGAAGACTGCCCGCGTACACCCCTTTCACCGTCTCCCGCACCACCTGCCCTGTACGGCACCCGGCCCCCGTACGCCCCCATACCGGACGAGGGGAGTCCGGTAATCGACTGCGCCGAGCGGCCTGGCATGCTGTGCGCGCTGACCTACCGTCAACCTCCGAGGAGCGTCTCCCCCGTGCGTATGACCCGTCTGACCACCGCCGCCCTGGTCACCTCGCTCGCCTTCGCCGGCGCGCTCGCCACCGCCCCCAGCGCCGCCGCGGCCGAGTCCGGATGCCAGTACAAGGTCGTGTGGCCGACCGCCGGCGTGTACGAGAACCCGAACCCGAACAGCGTCGTCGTCAAAACCAAGAACGCCGGTGACATCGTCGGCGCTTCGACCTGCGAAGGCGCCGGGTACAGCGGCCCCGAAGGCGATTTCGGCTACGTGCTGGTCACCACCGACGCCGCAGCCGACGGCCGCGGCTGGATGCGCGAGCAGGCAGTCGTCCAACTGTGACGACACCAAGCCACCCGACGCCCTGAACCACCTCCCGCACGCCCACCCCGACCAGGCGCTCAGCTCCCGTCAGTGCCGGCGCCGGGGCGGCGGCGCCACGAGGTGCCCGGCCCGGACGGGGCACGGCGGTAGCCGGCGGTGTCGCGGATGGTGAGGACGAACCGGGACAAGGCCTGGGCCACGATTTCGCCCTCTATCCTCAACGGCGTGAGCCGTTGAGGATCCTGGTGCGAACCGATGCTGCGTCGGTGGAACAATGCCTCGCAGTGTGCTTGCCCCGCCTACGCGAACTGGGCTTCTCACTCCCCGAGTCACAAAGCCGCCAGGGAGCGCCTCGTCGACGCAATCCACCGTGTTGAGTGGCAGGGATGTACTCGTCACTGGATCCCCCTCTGTCCCTCAGCCGCATCGTTGAGGGTGTGACGTTTGGAGAGGACGCCTCGCGGGTGCAAGGGCAATGCGCCGCCCGGCGATGGTCTCCCTGCGGAACCTGGCCGTCGGCGCGCTCCGCCTTGGCGGGACATTGCCGAGTACCTGCGCCCTCACGGACGACACATGACCCAGTCATTCGCGCCATCGAGGTCACGTGATCATTCCCAGCCGATCGCGAGTACGACGGAGCTCCGGTATCAGCGATGCCCCGCCTTGCGCCTGCCGAAAACCTCATCCACCCTGGTCAGGGCTGGCACACAGGGCGGACGCGGGGCGCTCGAAATGGTGCCTTGGCATGGCTCTTGGCTGCCCCGGCATGATGGCCGGTTGTGCTACTGCGACTGGCCTTGCCTGACCGTGACAAACACATTCGCCCCGCTGCGCCTGCTGCCGTGGAGTGACCGGGACAAGGACGTCGAGATCCTCGCCCTGCGTCACCAGATCACGGTCCTGCAGCGCCCACTCGATAAGGAGAGGGTGCGGTTCACCGCAGGCGATCGCGCGTTCCTGGCGGCTTGCCGCACCGGCTTCCGGCGGAGGGGCTGCGTCGGATGCGGCTGTTGGTGCGGCCGGACACGGTGCTGCGCTGGCACCGGGACCTGGTCGCCCGCCGCCACGCTGCCGCATCCCGGCCGAAGCGCCCGGGAAGGCCGCGGACCGTACACTCCATCTGCACCCTGGACCTCCGCTTCGCCCGGGAGAATCCCCACTGGGGCTACCGCCGCATCCACGGCGAACTCCTCGTCCTCGGGATCCGGGTGGCCGCGTCCACCGTCTGGGAGATGTTCAAGGACGCCGGCATCGACCCGGTGCCCGAGCGGGCCTCCAGCACCTGGGCCGACTTCCTGCACTCCCAAGCCGACGCCCTCTTGGCCTGCGACTTCCTGGAAACAGTCACATTGTCCGGGGCACGGCTGTATGTCATCGCGGTGATCGACCACACCAGCCGCCGGATCCGCATCCTCGGCGCCACCGCACACCCGACCGCATCTTGGGCGACCCAGACCGCGAAGAACCTCGTCATCGACCTCGAAGACGCCGGCCGCCGGGCACGGTTCCTGATCCGGGACCGGGATGGGAAGTTCCCCGCCCTGTTCGACACCATCCTCAACGACGCGGGGATCCAGGTGGTACTCAGCGGCGTACGGATGCCACGCATGAACTCGATCATGGAACGGTGGGTCCAGACCTGCCGGCGCGAACTCCTGGACCGCACTCTGATCTGGAACCAACGGCATCTGCTCCACGCACTACGGGAGTTCGAAGACCACTACAACTCCCACCGACCCCACCAGGGCATCACCAACACCCGCCCGCTCCATCCCCTACCCACGCCGATCACCGATCACCGCAGATCACCCGCCTGCGCATCCGAAGAAGCAAGCGACTCGACGGTATCTTCCCCGAATACCAACATTCGGTCTGACCTGGTCGGACGATGTTTCGGCAGGCTCAAGGCCTCACACCGTGCCCGCCCTACTCGTCGGCAGCTACGCCGCCACGACCGCGGAGTCGCGCGCGGCTACGGTGTGACCGGCGTTTGGAAGTCATACTTTCCGTTCGGTTCAAGTTTGACCAGCGCCATCAGTTTGTGCTGCGGATTTCCGTCGGCGCCCAAGGCCGTCGGACCCGTGACGCCGTTCACCGGCTTGCTACTCACCAACGCGTTCAGCGTACTTCCGGTGTCCACGGGCGTTTCTCCGGAACTTCCCGCCGCATTCTGGATCGCCACCCCGAGAGTCCAGATCGAGTCGTGTGCGAGCATTGCCTGACCGTCTTCGAACACCTCGTCCCCGCTTCCGCCGAATTCCTTGTGGTAGAGGTCGCGGAAGGGGAGATAGGGATTGTGACCCGCCCCGTAGATCTCGTCCGGCAGTCCGGGGTGACCGAGAGCCGTGTACAGCGCGGTCACTCCGCTGGACTGCCAGTTCTTGGCGAACCGCGCGTCCGGGGCTTCGTAGACCCCAACGGCGTCGTCGCCGGTCAGCACGGTGACCTGACACCGCCGACTGGGCTCGGACATCGCGGTGATGAAGCCGCGCAGGCTGACTCCGCGACCGGCGAAGTAGACGGCTTTCACGTGCTTCTCACAGATCTGGTCGGCGACCGACGAGAAGGCGTTGCTGATGCCGTTCTTGTTCGAGACGTATTGCAGGTCTCCGCTGGACAGCTGGAGGCCTTGTTTTTTGGCCGCTGTCTCGAAGCCTTCGTAGAGCGTGGTGTTGTACAGGTCGTTCTCGTTCCGGTCGCGTACCACCGCCACCGTGTAGCCGTGGTGCGCCGCCTGCTGTTTCTTGAGGTAACTGACGCCCGCACTGGCCTGCTCGGAGTTGGGTACGGCGACGCGGAAGAAGCCGACGTCCTTCGCCGAGACCAAATTGTCCGCGGTGACCGTGGCGCCCACCATCGGCACCTTCCCACGCAATGCGTCGACCATGGCGAGGGTGCCGCCACGGCTCTGGCCGAACCCCGCGATCGCCACCAGGTGATTCCTGTCCTTCGTCATGGCGATCAGCTGGTTGTCGAGCGGCCCGTACTGCTCGGAGAGCAGCCCGCTGTTGGCCACCAGCAGCCGGATTTGCGGGGTGTCCCCCAGGCCACCCAACTGCGGGTCATTGAGCTGGCGTTGCGCCAGATAGGCACCTTCCAACTCCTCGCGGACCCCGTACCGGCTCTGCTCCTGGGCCGGGTCGTCGGTGATCGGTTCGACGTACGCGACGCTGACCCACGGCTTGCCGGAACTCTCCACCCGCTTGTTCTCGGCGTAGATCTTCTTCATGACCGGTACCAGGGCGTCCACGAAATGGTACGAGCCGTCGCTCACGCCGACGCACTCGTCGTGTGGACCGGCCTTCTTCACGCCGGACCCGCAGGACGCGAGGTGGTCGCTCACCTTGATTCCGGCGAACACCCCGCCCACGACGACGACGAGAGCGGCCACCAGATACGGCCACTTGCGGCGCGGCGCCGGGGGCGGTGTGAAGTGATCCGGTTCGTTCATCACCAGGGCTTCCTTCCGTAGCTCCTGACCTTGCCGTCGAAGACGTCGCGGTCCCCCTCGCCACCGCGGGCCAGCCGCCGCAATACCCGGAACTCCTCGGCGATGTAGAAGTACAGCTCGGCGTCGGGGTCACCGAGCGGATCCTTGAACAAGTCCGCGAAGCGGTCGGCTCGTGGATGCGAGGTGATCCATCCGGCTGCGAGCAGCCGGATGATCGCCTGCCGCGCCTCGTCGCCCGTGGGGGTGCCCACCAGCCGTGCGTAACGGTCCCGAGCCGGCTCGGGACGACTGCCCATCCAGCGGGCCGGGGCCCGCTGGATGTAGGACAGGTCCTCGCACCATTCGTCGGCCGGCACCACGTTGAACCGGCTGTGCAGGTAGTCGACGGCGGCGTCGAGTTGTCCGGCGGCAAGGGCGTGGTAGGCGCCGGTCCTGTCGTCGGATGCGGCGGAACGCAGCGCGTGGTGCGCACCAACCCATGAGCCAGGCCCGTCCGTACTGTCGGCCTTGTCGAGCCTGCGCAGCAGGAGGAACCGGGTGGCCGGATGGAACGCCACCTTGCCGTCGTCCTCGAACCGCCGACGCAGAGCGGGCTGAACATCGCGCCACAGGTCGTCCGCGACCTCGGCATGACTCTGGGTGAGGGCAGCGGCGGCCCGTGGCAGCACGATGCGTAAGTCCGCGTCGCAGTCGGCGAGCAGGAGATCGAGGGTCGCGTCCGCCACCGTTCCCGTTCGGCCGTCCGCGCTGGCCCGGGCGGGCAGCGACGGCCAGCGCTGGATGCGTTCGCTCCAGGGCGTGTTGGCGGGAAAGCGAGCCACGGCGTCGAGTACGGCACCCGTGACGGCTGGATGCCCGCGGGACACGCCGTACGTGATCCAGCCCAGCCAGTACGAGGTGTTCTCGCGGCTGGGAGCGCTCTGGGCCAGTTCCGCCAGGGTGCTGCCCGCGTGTTCCTCCACCTCGGCGCGGTCCAGGTCCCGCAGCAGTCCGGCCCGCAGTCCGCCCGCGGCGACCGGGGTGAAGCGGTCCGCACGCTCCCGCCAGCTCAGCGCGTAGTCGGGTGGCGACGGCAGGCGCTGCTCCTCCCGGATCAGTGCTTCGGGAGACCTGCGCGCGGTCCCCACAACGAGCAGGGGGTCGTGGCGGCCGGCGCGGCCGGGCACACCGTTGCGGGAGTCCAGCAGCCGCTGAAGGAAGGACTCGCCCAGTTCGCTGTCCACGTTGTCGAGCAGCACCAGGCAGTGCGCGGTCCGCTGTTTGTGTCCTGACCTGCTCTCGTAGACCGCGCGCAGGTCCGCGAGGAACGCTTCGAACAGCAGCCGCTCCGCGTCTTTCTGTTGCTGGGGGTGGCCGTGGAAGAGGTGGTTGACGCCGACGAGGAAGTCCGTGCCCGCCCGGGGCCCGCCCACATCCTTGGACGCCTGTGTGCTCCTGCGACTGATCCGTATTCGCGCTTGGAGCCGCTGGGTGCTGCGGACGACCGGAATGATCTGGGTGACCCACCCGGGCAGGAGGCCACCCGCGAAGGCGGCGGCCCCGTCGAGCAGCGGCTGCAGCGACTCGTAAGCGTAGTCGCCCTGATCCATCCCCTGCTGCAGAAGCTTGCTCATCTGCGCGACCGCCGCGCCCCGGTCACGTTTACTGACCTCGGCGACAGCTGCGAGGAGCAGCATGGCGAAGGACGGAAAGGTGATCCGGGGACTGTGGTCCTTACGTGCCTGGATCTGGTAGGCAAGCTCGGCGAGCACGTCGAAAAGCGTCTTGTCGGCCCGTTCGAAAGCCGCCAGGTCCAATGAGGCGAGCGGGGCGGATCGGCCCCACTCCCGCAGATACTCCAGAAGCGAGGTCTTCCCGCTTCCGCGCGGACCGAGCAACAGGACAGCGGGAATGTCCCCTATCGGCCCCGGTTTCCGCACAAGCTGCGTGCCGACATACGTCACTATCGCCCGGTCCCGTAACGACCGCCCTGGCCATTCAGACACACCACTCCCCCGTCGTGCTGCGGTATGGGACTGTCCAGAGTGCCTTAATTTCCCCAATGCGCAAGCGAGTTCGAGACAGTTTGCGCATGCCGCGCGCCATGGGCGGGAGTCGGCCGACTGCCGCTCCAACAGGTCCACCGCCGTGTCCCGAAAGCTCCGGTCCGAGCCGCTGAGCTGAACCGTCGACCAGCTTCCGATGCCAGCACGGCGATCTGTCCGGGTGGGAGAGCTGGGCCCCGTTGAGCATCACCGTCTCCGCCGCCACCGTCCGGGCAGTACCACGTCGGGGAGAGCCCTGCGGGGTGCCAGAGGTCTCGTACATGACCTGACCTGGACGTTTTCGCGCTGGACCGTGATCTTCGTTACCTGGTGTCGCGCTACTCGTGGTCAGCGCCACAACGTCGATGGAGAGACCACGACCAGTAGTCCGGAGCCCTGGGCACGTACGAACTTGCGCCACGTGGTCCTGTGCCAAGCCCACGTCGGGGTGCGGGGCCGGGGCCGGCACTGTGCAGGATGCGGCGGATGGTGGAGGGGCCGACGCAGTGGCTGAGGCCTCGCATCTCACCCACGGCGTTCTCGTGCGCAACGCCATACGGTCCGGGCCTGCCACGATCGGCTGAAGTTGAAGTTGCAAAGCACCTGGTCAGAGGTGTGCGTGAGTATGGCACCCTACAGGCGCGGCCTCGACTGGCCTGCAATGATCAGTGAATGTTGCTGTCAGCACCGAGGCCGGCTCGCCGTACAGTCCCGGCTGACTGCTCGCGAGCACTGACGCTGGCTCCTCGCGGCCATCCCCACCACTTCCTGGAGCTCGTCATCTTCTCCGCAGCACGGCTCGCCACTGCGTCTGCTACCTGGACCCTTCTCGGTACCTCTATCGCCGGCTGACCCCAAACCAGAATTCCCCTCTTCCCCTTGAGACATTCGGCCGTACCCGAATGGTTGACCCGGTTCCGGTGCGCGGGCGCGAACAGCGGGCGACTCTGGGGCTCGGCCCACAGGTCTCGAATGGGGTGTTCTGTGCGCAGGGTTCGGCGCTCTCTCGAATGGATCGGTGGCGGAGGCGGGTTGCGAGCCGTCAGCAGGGCTCGCCTGTTCCGTCTCGGCGTACTGCTCGCCGTTCTCGCCACGGCGATCGGAGTGGTCCCGGTCGTCGCCGCCGGGTATCGACAGGATGTGTCCCAGTCACCGGTCACCCCGGCCGTGGTGGACGAATCGCTCGCGCCGGGCGACTCCCTGCTCGTGGACAAGACCGTGCAGACGCCCGTCGTCCCACCCCGGCCGGACGTGGTGCTTCTGGTGGACGGCACGGGAAGCATGGGTCCCACCATCGACAACGTCCGGCAGAACCTGCACGAGGTGACGGACCGGGTCCGCCAGGAGCAGCCCGATTCGCGGTTCGCCGTCGCCACATTCGGCGACCAGCAAGTGGACGGCGATAAGGTCTTCAGCGTCCTCCAGGGCCTGACCGACGACATGAGCGCCGTGCAGAGGGGCGTCGACGGTCTCAGCGCCGACCTCGGATTCAACAGTCTTGGTCCCTCCGAGGACTGGATCAACGCCCTGTGGCAGATCGCCAACGGAGCCAATGGCCAAACGGTCTTCCGTCAGGGTGCCAGCCCGGTCGTCGTGCTGGTCAGCGACTCGTCGAGCCATGACCCCAGCAAGGGACACACCCTCGCGAACGCCACCGACGCACTCCGCAACGCAGGCGTGCGAGTCCTCGCCGTGGGTGTGGACACCGACCTCGGCGACGGTCTCAACGGCAACGGGGACAACGGCAACGGCGCAGGCGAGAACCAAGATCAAAAGCACGAGCCCGACGAGGCGACCACGGTTGTGAACGCCACGGGAGGCAAGATCCTCGAGAACATCGACGCGAACCAGGTGGCCGACACCATCGCCCAGGGCCTCACCAACCTGCCGACCACCGTCACGTATCAGACGGTCGGTTGTGACCCCGCGCTCTCCGTCACCCTGACCCCGGACCACCAAACGGTGAAGAGCGGTGACGCCGCCGCTTTCAAGGAGACGATTCACTCTGCGGCAGACGCACCCCAGGGCGCCGAGCTCACCTGCGTGATCCAGTTCCTGCTGGACGGCAAGATCCCGGACGGGAGCACTCTCGACGTCGTCGACGACAACCCCGTGGCGCACCGGAGCAGATCCGCCGTCGGTGGATCCCCGGCCGGGGCGGGCGTGGTGGCCGGCGCCGTCGCCGGAAGTGACAGCAGTGGCAGCGGTGGACTCGCCGCGGGTGCGATCGGCGGGCTCACCGGAGCGGACGCGGGAGTCGCCGCGGGTGCGATCGGCGGAATCACCAGTGCGGATGCCGGAGTCGCCGCCGGAGCCATCGGCGGGCTCGTCGGCGACGGCGGCGGGTCATGCGGCGGTGGCGGTGTCGCGGGCCTGGTCGGGAGTGCGATCGCCGGCCCCGACACCGGGCTCATCGCAGGACTCCTCGGTGGCGTGTTCGGTGACGGCGGAGATTGTCAGGGGGGCGCTGCGGGCGGCGGCCCGGGGGCACCGCCGACCGGGGACGCCTCCGACGGCGGCACCATCGTCGGACTCCTCGGTGGCATCGACAGTGGAACCGACGGCAGCACCGGCACGATTGCCGGAGCGGTATCGGGAAGCACTGTGGGAGGCGATCAGGGCGACGACGACGGCATGGCGCAGGGCCAGACCACCGGCCATCAATCCGATGGCGGCGGCAACGGACCTCCCCAAGGCGACGCCGACGGCGGTGGCAACGGATCCCCACCGGGCGACACCGATGGCGACAGCACCGGCCCCATCGGGGGCCCTCCGCCCGGCGGGCCTCCCACCCCTGCCAACGACTACCAGGAGGGCATCGGGATCGCGATCCGCGATGTGACCGCCCCGGTGATCACGGTGGACAACCGCACCATCGAAGCGAACAGCTCTCGGGGCGCGAAGATCGACTACACCGCGACCGCCCAGGACGCTGTCGACGGGCCGGTGCCGGTCACCTGCGATCCGCCCTCCGGCTCGACCTTCCCGATGGGATCGACGCGTGTGACCTGCACCGCGACTGACTCGGCGGGCAACACCGGCACCGGCACCGCGGTCTTCACGGTCATGGCGGGACCCGTACCCGACCGGGCCGACCTCGCCGTCCGTGCGAGCATCATGCCCGCGCCGACCTACACCGGGCGGCGTACGTACGCCGTCCTCACTTTGACCAACGCCGGTCCCAAGGCGGCGACGGGCGTCGTGGCCACCACTGACTGGCCGCGTCCGACCGCCCCTGGCAAGAGCACCGTCGCCGCGCTGGCGGCCTGTACGCCAAGCGCTCCCTGCTCCATCCCACCGGGCGGGCGAATCACCCTCATCCAGCCTGCCGTCTTCCATGGGGCGCTCAACGGCACCGTGCGAGCGACGCTGCGCGGATCGCCGGCCGATCCGCACAGCTCCGACAACTCGGCCTCGGCCCGGTTGCGTGTTCTCCAGCCGAAGCTCAAGGTCACTCCGATGGTGGCCAAACCGGGTGACGTCGTGATGGTCCAAGGCACCGACTTCCCTCCTGACACGGTGGTCCCGCTGTCCTGGAAGCCGGGCATCACCCCGGCCGGCACACCGGTTCTCGTCGGCGCGGACGGCACCTTCCACACGCAGTTGGTCATCCTCCGCAAAGACACGCTCGGCCCGCGTCGGTTGTGGGCCCGCATGACCGGCTATGACCCGCTCCAAACACCCGTTCTGGTGGTCCAACGCAGCCTGCAGCCACCGGACTTCGCCGGCCGCAACTAGGGAGTGATCCGGTGATCCACGAGGTCGACGAAGCGCTGCGCACCATCTTCCGTTCCGATCCACACGTCGGCGGTCTGGTCAACGTCGTCTTCGATGCCCCCACGCGGGACTGGGCCGCCAAGGTCAACGCCCCCACCGTCAACCTCTATCTGTACGACATCCGTGAGGACATGCGGCGGCGGGAGCGGGGCCTGATCAACGAGTACGACGAGCGTGGGCTGGTCACCGCCCGGCGCCGGCCGCCGCGCTACTTCAAGCTCTCCTACCTGATCACCGCGTGGACCAAGCGCCCGGAGGACGAACACCGGTTGCTGTCCTTGCTGTTGTTCTGTCTGTTGCGGTTCGAGGCTCTGCCCAAGGACCGTCTCACCGGCTCGCTCGCCGACATCGGTATCTCGGTGCCGATGAGCGTGGCCCTGCCGCCGCCCGAGGACCGGTCGTTCGCCGATGTCTGGAGCGCGCTCGGCGGCGAACTCAAGCCGTCTCTCGACCTGGTGATCAGCGTCCCCGTCACCGAATCCCCGCTCTATCCGGCTGGTCCGCCGACCGGCGAGGACGGCCTGCGGCTCGGATTCTTCGACGGCGTACCGGAACCTCCCGCTGAGCCCGAAGGTCCGCGGCGTGCCATGCCCGGCGGTCCGAACCTTCCGGTGTTCGGAACCCCTCCCCGGATCCCGGACGGTGCGGGAAGCCCCACCGATCCCCCGGCCAGGACGGGTGGTGGACGGGGCCGGGTCGCTTCGCGGATCGCTGAGGAAAAGCGCGAATGAGCCACGAGCCGCCAGCCAGGCCCCGGGATGCCTGTGACGAACTCCCCCAGCCTTCCGGGGACACCATTACTCATGCGCCGCAGAATGCCCCCGACGAGGCGAGCCTGCGGCATCTGCTCGACCGTGCGGTCATAGTCGAGGAGCGGGTACGCCGTGCCGTATACGCCCGCCAACGCACCGATCCCGACCCGGACGACGCTTTCCGCGGCCTTTACCTCAGCGACGAGGCCGTTCACCGTCTGCTTGGCTCCGGCCGCACCGAAGTCGCCGCGGACGAGGCGGACGCCGTGCTGCTCACCGAGGCCGAAGCTCGCGCCGACGCTTCTGCCGGAACAGGCAGACCGACCCAACTGCACGGCCTCATTGCCGGCTTCGGCCTCACCGAACTCGACGTGGAGATCCTGCTTATCGCGCTGGTCCCCGATCTCGACGAACGCTTCGAGCAGTTCTACGGCTATCTCAACGACAACGTCTCGCGCCACCGCCCTTCCATCGGCCTGGCGCTCAGGCTCTGCGGCCTCTCCCCCGCCGACGCGGCCGCGCGCGCCCGGATCGGAGCGCACGCCCCGTTGCGTTCCGGCGGCCTCGTCATGGTCGAGGACCTGGAACGCCCCTTCTTGGCACGGTCGTTACGCGTCCCTGACCGGGTCACGGCGCATCTGCTCGGAGATGACACGCCCGACCCGAGGATCGTCGACTTGTTGGCCGCGTGGAAGGGGGCACCGGGGGTGGGTGACCCTGGGCCGCTCGCGCGCTCACTGGCCGCGGGCATCACTTTGGCGTATCTGCAGGAGGACCAGGGTGGCGCGGGAACGTCGTTGGCCGCCGGTGCTCTTTCCCTGTCCGGTCACGCCGTGCTGGGTCTCGACCTCGAACGACTGGCCGCCGACCCCAACCCTGTCGAGGGGGTACGGGTTCTCGTCCGCGAAGCCCGTCTCGCCGGGGCCGGCTTGGTGTGCGGTCCGGTCGATGTCCTGGCCCGTGACAAACCCGAGCTGATCCGGCTGATCGCCGACACGGCCAGGGGTCCGGTCCATGACACCGCCCGGCGGGAGAACCTGGACGCTCGGCCACCGGTCATCCTGGTCGGACGCATACCGTGGGACGCGGGGTGGTCCGTACAGCCACCGCTGTCCTTGCCCGTGCCACGAGTGGATCCGTCGTCCCGGGCAGCGTTGTGGATGCGCTCCTACGACGGTCCACCGCCCGGCCGCGACGTGGACATTGGCCGGCTTCTGTCCCCTTTCCTGCTGGCCCCGGAACAACTCTCCCGGGCCGCTCGCGCAGCCGCGCAGATGGCGACGTCCGAGGCTGGTCCGCTGCGGCCCGATCACGTACGCGTCGGCGCCCGGGCTCAGAACGCCGCCGGTCTGGATCGGCTCGCCCGCCGTGTCGAGCCCACCGTGGGCTGGTCCGACCTCGTTCTTCCTCCGAACGGCCTGGCCCAACTGCGGGAACTGACCGCTCGCGCCCGGCACCGTGATCGTGTCCTGGGCGACTGGGGCATGCGGCCGGGCGGCGGCCGGGGCCGCGGCGTTTCCGCGCTCTTCGCCGGCGACTCGGGCACCGGCAAGACGATGTCCGCGGAAGTCATCGCCGCTGACCTGGGCCTCGACCTGTACAAGGTGGACCTGGCCACCGTCATCGACAAGTACGTCGGTGAGACCGAGAAGAACCTGGAGCGCATCTTCTCGGAGGCCGCCGGCATCAACGGCGTCCTCCTCTTCGACGAAGCCGACGCGATCTTCGGCAAGCGATCAGAGGTCAAGGACGCCCACGACCGCTACGCCAACGTCGAGAGTGCCTACCTCCTCCAACGCATGGAAACCTTCGACGGCTTGGCCATCCTCGCCACCAACCTGCGGGCCAACCTCGATGACGCGTTCACTCGACGCCTCGACCTCGTCGTCGACTTCCCTCTCCCCGACGCGGACCAACGCCGCGTGCTGTGGGACCGCTGCCTGGGTTCCCGGCTCCCCCGATCCCCCGATCTCGACCTGGACTTCTGTGCGGAAGCCTTCGAACTGGCCGGCGGCAATATCCGCTCGGTCGCGGTGACAGCCGCATACCTGGCCGCGGAATCAGGAACTGCGGTGACAATGGCCGACCTGATCCACGCGGTCCAGCGCGAATACCAGAAGCTCGGTCGGCTGACGTTGGAGACGGAGTTCGGCCGCTACACGTCGCTGCTCGCGGAGTGACAGAGCAGCAGAGCTGAAGAGGTGCGGCGGTCGGGCCGGTACGAGGTCTTTTTCGGGGGAACGGCCTCCACTTGGCACCGGGCTGTCGGTCCCATCCGCCCGCCTCTCGTCGTTCACGCGGCATCTGACAGCCGACCCATGGCGCCCGGGTACCGACGGCATCCAGGGAAGTGACTCCGGGAGCGAGAAGGCCATGACCGGCTTCCCGATAGTGCTGTCGATCGAACCTCACCATAGGGCAATTGATCTGGAACCCCGGAACGGCCGAAAGCCCGTTCCTGTCAGTGGCCCGGGCCGCCAGAATCCACTAGTCCCCGTAAAGGAGATCCCCGGCCAAGGAGAGTGGCATGCCTTCGTACTTGTCCCCGGGCGTCTACGTCGAAGAGGTGGAATCAGGGTCCCGACCGATCGAAGGGGTCGGGACAGCGGTTGCCGCCTTCATCGGGTTCGCACGCAAGGGCCCGTTCAATGTGCCGACGCTGATCACCAATCGGACGCAGTACGCCAACGTGTTCGGCGGCCCCCTCGAAGGGACCTATCTCGCCTCCGCCGTCCAGGGATTCTTCGACAACGGCGGTGGGATCTGCTACGTCGTCCGGATCGGCGGACCGCCTGCCGGGGAGCCCGGCGCATCCGGTGCGCGCCGGCAGATCGCTCCGGCACCTGAGGCACAACTCGGGCCGTATGTCGCCCGGATCCTGCCGAACGTCACCGGGGAGGTCACCATCGAGGTGGTCGACCCCGAAGGAGAGGATCCGCCTCAGGATGTCTTCGGACTGGTCGTCAAGCGCGACGGCCAGGTCGTGGAGAGCTACCCCAACGTGACGACCAAGCGCAGCAAGGACAACGCGGCGACCCAGGTCAGAGCCAGCTCACAGGTCATCCGGCTGGAGGAGCCCGGCAAGGGCGCGGCACCCGTGCGGCCCGCGGCGCAGACCATCGTGCTGGCTCCGGAGGCCGCCGCCGGACCGGATACCGCGATGCCGGAGGACATCTCGGCCGACGCGTACATCGGGGATCCCGAACAGCGCACCGGCTTCGGCGGTCTCGAGGCCGTCGAGGAGATCACGATGGTGGCGATACCGGACCTGATGAGCGCCCACCAGAGCGGCCGGCTCAGCATGGAAGCGGTGATCGCGGTGCAGCGCGCCCTGATCACACACTGTGTCGCCATGGGTGACCGGATCGCCATCCTCGATCCGCCGCCCGACCTCACTCCGCGGCAGGTCAAGACGTGGCGCGAGGAGACCGCCGGATTCGACTCGAAGTACGCCACGCTGTACTACCCGTGGATCAAGGTCCACGATCCGGCCATCGGCCGTACGGCATTCGTCCCGCCGAGCGGCCACATCGCGGGGGTGTGGGCCCGCAACGACGAGACGCGCGGTGTGCACAAGGCCCCGGCCAACGAGATCGTGCGGGGCGCCGTCGATCTGCGGACGCACATCACCAAGGGCGAGCACGATCTCCTCAACCCGACCGGGGTGAACTGCGTGCGGACGTTCCCAGGCCGCGGCATCCGGGTCTGGGGGGCGCGCACACTCGCCGACGACCAGGCCTGGCGCTACCTGAACGTACGACGGCTCTTCAACTATCTGGAGGAGTCCATCCTGAACGGCACCCAGTGGGTGGTCTTCGAACCGAACGACGACGCCCTGTGGGCCCGGGTCCGACGCACGATCTCCGCGTTCCTGGTCAACGAGTGGCGCAAGGGCGCCCTGTTCGGTCTGACACCGGATGAGGCCTTCTACGTCAAGTGCGACCGGGAGACGAACCCGCAGGAGAGCATCGACGCGGGGCAGGTCGTCTGCGAGATCGGAGTGGCACCGGTCAAGCCGGCCGAGTTCGTGGTCTTCCGGCTCGCCCAACTCACCGCTGGAAGCGGTGGAGTCGAAGAGTGAACGCCGCCTCTTGATCCCCATCTCCGACTGATTGGAGGAAGCCGGCATGCCGCTCCCCGAACTCGACAGTTCCGTGGGCCATTCGTTCGGCTTGGAGTTCGACAGTGTGCTCATCAAGCGGATCACCGAGGTCAGTGGTCTGAAGATGGAGCAGGACGTCATCGAGCTGAAGCAGAACACCGCCGACGGCAAGTACGCCATCAAAAAGCTGCCCGGTCGTCCCAAGGCGGGCGAGGTCACGGTCACCCGCGGTCTGACCGAGGACAACAGCTTCGAGAGATGGATCAAGGAGTCGCGGTTCGGGAAGATGACCACCGCCCGCCGCAACGGCTCGATCATCGTCTACGACTACGAAGGCCTGCCGATCAAGCGGTACAAGCTGATCAACGCCTGGCCCAAGTCGCTGGAGATCAGCACCCTCAAGGCGGGCGACACCTCGGTGCTGACCGAGAAGTTGTCGATCACCTACGAGAGTGTGGAAGTCGACTGATGCGACGCGCGATCATCACCTCCGCACGACCGGACGACGGCCCGAGTACGTCATCTGTCGGGGAACGGGACACTCTGCGCACCGAGTTCGGCTTCGAGTTGCCGCGCGGATATGTGGACGCCTCGGGGACCGTGCACCGGTCCGGTGTGATGCGGCTGGCGACCGCCCGGGACGAGCTGGTTCCGCTGCGGGACGACCGGGTGCGGGAGAACACCGCTTATCTGTCGGTGGTCCTGATCTCCAGGGTGGTCACCCGGCTCGGCACCGTCGAGGACGTGCATCCCGGTGTTGTCGAGGACCTGTTCGCCTCGGATCTGGCTTTCCTCCAGGACTTCTACCGCCGGATCAACTCCGAGGGGCACACCCGGGCTGCGGTGACCTGCCCGTCGTGCGAGGTGGGCTTCACGGTGGATGTGTCCGGTGGTGATCGCCTGGGGGAATCGTGACGTACGCGGCGGATCGCATTCACGAGGACGTCGCGTACCTCGCCTACCACTTCCACTGGTCGCTGGACCAGATTCTCGATCTCGAACATGCCGACCGGCTCAGATACGTCGACCACGTCGCCCGGTTGAGCAGGTGACGGTCCGAACCGAGTGAGGAATCCATGGGGCTGTTGTCCTGGCTGCTCGGCGAACGACAGCCACCGAGGGCCGCGCGGGACAACACCGCTTCGGCAGTGGAGCCCACGTCGACGCCCCAAACGGCCGGCTGGCGTGAACTGCCGCCGATCCAACGGACGACCGAAGGCTTCGACCTGGTGAGCGACCCGGCTGGATTCCGCGGCTCTCTGGACACCTGGCGCGACGCCTCGGTGACCGGCCGACTCACCCACATGGTCGCCCCGGATGCACCGGCCGGTCTGATGCACCACATCGCGAGCCCTGCTCCGCCAGTGACCGTGAGCCGTGAAGTGCCTTCCGAAGCACGCGAGTTCCCCGTGCCACGAAGCAACGGGACGCCGGAGCAGTCCCCCATGCCCCTCGTGCTCCAAAGATCGACGGCGGACTCGTCGTTGGTCTCCGTGCCTCCGTCAGCGTCGGCACCAGTACGCCGTCTCGTCACACTGCCACCTCCCGTGCCACCTTCTGTGCAGTCCTCTGCGGCACATTCCGTACAGCCATCTTCCGCGCCGAACGAGAGCGGAATGTCGGCTGTCCCCGCACCGGTGCAGCGGTCCATCACGTCGGCCACTCCTCCCCTGCACCACTTCGGCCTAGGCGAGCCGCTGTCGCAGCTGCCTCCGACCGCTCACGACGAGCCTGCGGCCCGTACCGGCCCGTCGCCCGCGCACCCGGACACGTCCTTCGATCCGCCCGTGACCGGAAGTGATGATGCGGCCGGGACGCGACCGCTGCTCGGCGACTCCCCGCCGCCCGTGCATGTCGACGCCCAAGCCGCGCCCGTACGGCCCGTGGCGGACCCTGTGCCCTCCCAGGACCCGCCCGTCCAGGTCACGCGGACAGTCGCCCGGCTCCAGCGGCTTACCGACACCGTCAAGGCCCGGCCGCTCGAAACGCCAGTCGGCGGACTG
Organism: uncultured Actinomycetota bacterium; assembly: GCA_963737305.1. GTDB lineage: Bacteria > Actinomycetota > Actinomycetes > Streptomycetales > Streptomycetaceae > Streptantibioticus_C. Next base: position 2,053,789 of record CAVTRX010000001.1, read on the forward strand.
GCGGGGCGACCCCTGCAAAGACCGGCCGAAGACGTCGTCCCGCTGGTCGCTCAACGCTCGATTCCGTTGTTCTCCGGCGTGGACACGGCACCAGTCCCCGACCGAGGCCCAGTTGTCGGCCACGATCCTGCTCCCCCAACAACGGCAGTGCCGGTGCGGTGGCCGGTTCCGTCAGGATCGGAATCTCCCGCATTTCTTACACCCGAAGCCCGCAGTGCACCGCGGTCCGTGGCCCAGTGGACGGTACAGCGGGCCCCGGCCACTGCGCCCGTACCGGCAGCCGCGCAAGTCGGCGCCGCAGCGGCCGCCGGACGGACCCGACCAGTTCAGCGGATGCCGACCGGCCGTTCCCCGCAGCGGGTCACCACCGACGCCGGATCCGTGGCGGTTGCCTCCGGCATCGCCCAGCGCGCACCCGACGGATCAGTGGTGTTCCAACCACCGCCCGGCCCATCCACCGGTCCACCGCCACCTGGTCCACCGACGCCGGCCGTACAGCGTGACGTGGATGCTCCGGATCCACCACCGGAAACCCCGCCCGATCCCGCACCCACGTCCGTAGACACCGGAAGCACAGGAGGGGCTGTTCGCACCACGTCGGCCAACGAGCCGATACGGCCTGCGGAGAGTGCCGCCCCCACGGTCACCGACGAATTGGTCCGAGCCCTGTTCGCCCCGCTCAGCCGACTGCTCAAGGCCGAACTCCGGCTGGAACGCGAGCGTTCCGGACGTCTGATCAACATCAGGCACTGACTCAAGGCCAGAAAGGGAGGCACCCCTTTGTCCATCACCGACGACCCGGCGGTCAGCGTTTGCTTCGTGGTGACCGTCGACGGGATCGAACTCGGCTCGTTCAACACGTGTGAGGGGCTCGGTTGCGAGGTGGTGCTGGAACAGCGGGAAGAGGGCGGGAACAACGGACTGCTATGGCAGCTTCCCACCCGGTTGCGATACCCGAATGTGAAGTTGTCGCGCCCGCTGACCCGGGAGACCGAGAAGGTGGCCAAGTGGTTCGCGAGCATGACCACCGGCATCCAGCGCAGGACGGCGCATATCGAGGCGCGCACCGGGGGCGGGGACAAGGTGGCGCAGTGGGGCCTGCTCGAAGTGGTTCCGGTGCGGTGGACCGGCCCGTCGTTCAGCCCGGACTCCCCGAAGGTCGCGATCGAGACCATCGAGATCGCTCATCACGGCTACATCATGGAGGGCTGAGGCCGACATGAGCACCCCGGTGGCGTTCAGTGCCGCGGGCACCGGCTCCGCCTCGGCGGGCGGAGCCGGCGGCGCACGGCCCAAGCTGGAGCACGCGTACCTGGAGCTGCGCACCCCGCCGGCGGGCGGCAGCTTGAGCCCCGGCGCGGCCTGCGGGCGCATCGACTTCCAGTTCAACCCGAAAGAGTTGAGCCTGACGAAGGCAGCGGCATGGAACCGCACTCCGGCCAAGGGAGCGAAGAGCGCCGGGCCCCCGGAGTACCAGGGACCGCAGCCCAGCAAGTTGACGGTCGAGATGTTCTTCGACGCGAGCGACACCCATGACACCAGCGTGGTGAAGGCGGTGGAGCGGTTGTTCGCCTGCTGTGTGCCGACCAGTGAGACCCGGCAGCAGAAGCGGGCTTCCCCGCCGTGGGTGGTCTTCCACTGGGGCGGGCTCACCGGCTTTCCCGGCTACGTCAGCCAAGTACAGGCGAACTACACCCTGTTCACCACGTCGGGCGTCCCGATCCGAGCCGTCTGTCAGGTGACGATGGAGGAGATCAGTGGGGAGACTCCCGGCCAGAATCCCACCTCCGGCGCGTTGCGCCCTCAGCGCGTACACCGGGTGCGCAGCGGGGACACGCTGGCACTGCTGGCCTGGCGCGAGTACGGCGACCCGACCGTGTGGCGGGTGATCGCGGAGGCGAACGACATCGACGACCCGATGCGGCTCACGCACGGGCGGGAGTTGCTCTTGCCCATGCTCGACGAGGTGGAGCGGTTGCGTAGCGCTGCGGACACCACACGGGACCGGTGAGGGCGTGGTCAATCAGAGCGTCGCCAAGTCCCTGGTGGTGGAGTTCGCCGGACGTCCGCTGCCGGCCGCGCTGGCCAACACGCTGGTCGAGGCGTACGTGGACGACAGTCGCACCCTGCCTGGGATGTTCGTCCTGCGCTTCCGTGATCCGGACCGGATGCTGCTGGCCAAGGCAGGCATCTCGATCGGCGTCGAATCGCGGCTGCTCGCGAGCGCCGGTGGTGCGCCGGCACCGCGACCTCTGCTCTCGGGAAGCGTCACGGCCATGGAGGTGGAGATCGACGACCAGGGCACCTTCACGGTGGTACGCGGTCTGGACGAGTCGTATCCGCTGTTTCGGGGCCGCCGGGTCGCCGGCTATCAGAACATGACGTTGTCCGACATCTGTACCCGCGTGGCCCGGAACGCGGGGCTTGGCCCGGGAACGATGGATGTGGCGGGGCCGGTGCTGGAACACGTGGCGCAGCCCAACATCAGCGACTGGGAGTTCGTCCAGGGGCTTGCCGAGGAGGCGGGAGCGCAGGCCTATGTGGAGGACGGCAAGCTACACGTCACCAAGCCGACAGAGGCGAGTGGCGCTCCCACGGTGTCGACGCGCGCCGAGACCCACCCTCTGGTCCTGGAGATGGGAGACAACCTGCTGCGCTGCCGGGCCGGTGTGTCGGCGGCGGAACAGGTCACCGACGTCGAGGTACGGGGCTGGGACGTCCGAACCAAACAGCCGCTGGTGGGCCATGCGGACGCCGGCTCGACCGGCACGCTCGAACTCGGGCTGTCGGCGGCGCAGGTCACCGGGCCGTTCGGCCCCGCGGGTCTGCTCATCAGCGATTCCGGGTACCGCAGCCAGGCTCAGGTCGACCAGGCCGCGCGGACGGTGGCGGCACGCATCGCCGGTTCGTTCGCCGAGCTGGAAGCGGTGATCCGTGGCAACCCGGAGGTGCGCGCAGGAAGCGCGGTCACCTTGGCCGGGGTCGGCGCCCCCTTCGAGGGTCGCTACACCGTGACGTCGGCCCGACACGTGTTCGATCCCGGGCGGGGCTATGAGACCTGGGTCAGTGTCTGTGGCCAGCAGGACCGCACGTTGTTCGGCCTGACCGGAGACGTCCCGGTATCCGGCGGGCGGTGCTTCGGCCTGGTCAACGGGACGGTCACCGACACCAAGGACCCGGAGGGTCTGGGCCGGGTCAAGGTGCGTTTCCCCTGGCTCTCGGACAGCTACACCAGCGATTGGGCGCGCACCGCGCAGTCGGGCGGCACCGGTGGCGGGGAGGCGTTCATCCCGGAGGTCGGCGAGGAGGTCCTGGTCGGATTCGAACAGGGCCGTCTGGAGTACCCCTATGTGCTCTCCGGCCTCTACAACGGAAAGGACAGACCCGGGCAGGGGCAGGGCCAGGGTGCGGAGTCCGTCGATCCGACCAGCGGCGCGGTCAACCGCCGGGCTCTGGCGTCGCGCGAAGGCAACAAACTGGAGCTCCTGGATGCGGCCAACGGCCCGCAGGGGGTCCGCCTGGTCACCGGCGACGGCAAGCTCCGGATCAGCCTGGACCGTAGGAAGACCGCGGTCGTGGTGCACAGCGACGGCACCGTGGAGATCGAGGCAGGTGAGCGGGTGTCGGTCCGGGCGGCTCACGGGGTGGCCCTGGACGCCGGCGACGGACGCCTCCAACTCATCGGGCAGTCGGTCGAGTTGAACGCGCGCAGCGGCATCTCGGTGGACGGCGGATCCGGTCAGGTGAAGCTTTCCGGCGGCGACACGGTGTCGATTCAGGGCAAGCAGGTCTCGGTCGACGCGACCGACAGGACCGACATCCGGGGCGGCAGGTCGCTGTCGGTGAACGCGCCCATGGTCCGCATCAACTGATCAGTCCACGAGGCAGGAGTTTCGCGTATGGCAGCACCAGCCGCTCGGGTCGGTGACCCCACGGGCCACGGCGGAGTGCTCGGCCCGCCGGGGGTGCCGACGGTGCTGATCGGCGGATCGCCCGCGGCGACTGTCGGAACCCCGCACCAGTGCGGATCGCCGCTGCACGGGCCGTCGGTGATCAACGCGCCCGGTAGTTCCAGCGTGCTGATCGGTGGTCGGCCGGCCGCCCGGGTGGGCGACCTGGCGGTCTGCGGTTCGCCGGTCCTATCCGGTTGTCCGACCGTGCTGATCGGGGGGTGAGGCATGAGCCGTGAGTTCATCGGTGCCGGGTGGGCGTTCCCACCACGGACGGACGCCACCGGGGCCATCGCCCTGGTCCGTGAGGACCAGGAGATCGCGGAGTCGATCCGGCTGATCCTCTTGACGGCACCCGGCGAGCGTCCGATGAGGCCGGAGTTCGGTTGCGCGCTGGGCGACTACGTGTTCGCCCCAGCGGATGCCGGGACCGCGGGCCAACTCGCCTATGAGGTGCGGCTGGCCCTGGACCGCTGGGAGCCACGCGTCGAGGTGGCGGAGGTGGCCGTGCGGTTCGACAGAGCGGACGACGGGGTGCTCTACCTGGAGATCGGCTACTCGGTGCGCGGCACCAACGACCCGCGGAACCTGGTGTTCCCGTTCTACGTGATCCCGCAGCACGAGGAGGGCATATGACGTTGCCGAGTCCGAACCTGGACGACCGCCGCTTCCAGGGTCTCGTCGACGAGGCCAAGCGGCTGGTGCAGCAACGCTGCCCGGAGTGGAGTGACCACAATGTCTCCGATCCCGGTGTCACGCTGATCGAGGCGTTCGCCACGATGGTCGACCAGCTCATCTACCGGCTCAACAGGGTGCCGGACAAGAACTACCTGGCCTTTCTGGACCTGATCGGTATCCGGCTCTATCCGCCGTCAGCGGCGCGTGCCGATGTGACCTTCTGGCTGTCGGCACCGCAACCGGAGGCGGTGCGGGTCCCGGTGGGTTCAGAGGTGGCCACGGTGCGTACCGAGACAGAGCAGGCAGTGGTCTTCAGCACGGTCCGGGACCTGTCGGTGGTGCCGTGCCGCCTTGAGCATCTGGCGACGGAGGCCGGCAGTGGTGAGGCGGAGGACCGGACGCAGGAGTTGGCCATGGGCCGGGATGTGCCGTGCTTCGGACAGCACCCGGTACCCGGGGACTGCCTGTACATCGGACTGGACGTCCCCGTGCCCGGTTGTGCGGTGGTGCTGCGCATGGACTGCCGGGTCGACGGTGTGGGTGTCGACCCGGACAACGCCCCGCTGCGGTGGGAGGCGTCGGACGGTGATCAGTGGTGGCCGTGCGAGGTCGAGAAGGACGACACCGGCGGGTTCAACAAGACCGGAGAGGTCATCCTTCACGTGCCCGACCGGCATACGGCAGCCACCGTGGCGGGCAAGCACGGTGGCTGGCTGCGCTGTCGGTTGATCGAGACGGCCCCGAACCAGCCCACTTATGTGGCATCCCCGACCGTGCGCGAGGCGAGCGCGTTCACCATCGGCGGGACGGTCGAGGTGATGAACTCGGAGATCATCGCCGAGGAGTCCCTGGGGCTGACGGAAGGCACGTCCGGACAGAGCTTTCAGGTGGCCCACGCTCCCGTGGAACCCAACAGCGGGCCCTTCGTCGTCGAGGTGGGCGAGGGCACGGGATGGACGCAATGGCATCGGGTCGACGACTTCGCCACCTCCACCGCGGAGGATCGGCACTTCACCGTGGACCTCAACTCGGGACAGGTGGACTTCGGACCAGCGGTGCGGGAACCCGACGGCACCGTACGGGAGTTCGGCGCCGTGCCGCCGAAGGGCTGTCCGGTCCGGGTGCGCGGCTACCGTACCGGCGGTGGGCAGCGCGGCAACGTGTCACGCGGTGCGCTGCGGGTGTTGCGCAGCTCGGTGCCGTTCGTGGCGCGGGTGGAGAACCGGCGCCCGGCGATGGGCGGGGTCGACGGCGAGACGGTCGAGGACGCCCGGGTGCGCGGGCCGTTGACACTGCGGACGCTGCGTCGTGCCGTCGTGCCGGCGGACTACGAGCAACTCGCCCGTGAGGTCGCGCCGGAAGCCGCGAGGATCAGATGCGTGCCGGCCGAGGAGACGGCCGGCGACGGCTCATCCGGTGAACAGGGCAGTGGGGTACGGCTGTTGGTGATCCCGGCCGGGCGCGGTGACGAGCGGGGCCGGATCGACTTCCGTGATCTGGAGCCCTCCCAGGACACCCTGGAGAGAATCAAGGAGTATCTGCACGAGCGGTGCCCGATCGGCACCCGGCTGATGGTCGAACCTCCTCTGTACCAGGGCGTGACGGTGATCGCCTGGGTGCAGGCGAGTACGGGGATGTCCGCGGAGCGGGTCAAGGACGAGGCGTTGACGGCACTCTTCCGCTACTTCAATCCGCTCATCGGCGGTCGGGACGGCCGGGGATGGCCGTTCGGGCGAGCGGTTCACGCGGGCGAGGTGTTCGCGGTGCTGCAAGGGGTTGCCGGGGTCGAACTGGTCGAGGACGTCAAGCTGTTCCCTGCCGACCCGTACACCGGGGAGCGCGCCGACCAGACCACGAAGATCACCCTGGGTCGGCATACCCAGGTGTTCAGCTTCCAGCACGACCTGCGGGTACGGGAGGCGTGAGATGCGCGCGATGGTCACCGGGCTGCCTACCCCCTACCCCCTGATCGACCGGCTTCCCGCGGTCTACCAGGAACAGGATTTCCTGCGGCGGTTCCTCAGCGCCCTCGACGAGGTGCTGGCGCCGGTGCTGCTCACTATCGACAACCTGCCGGCACACCTGCGGACAGGCACCGCGCCCTCGGACTTCCTCACCTGGCTGGGCGGTTGGATCGCGGCGGACACGGACGGGCAGCACTCCGAGACACGGGCACGGGACATGGTGGCGGCCGCGGTGGAGCAGCACCAGCGGCGTGGCACCCGAGCGGGGCTGGCCACCGCCATCCGCACAGCGACCGGCGTCGAACCGGAGATCATCGAGAACGGCGCCTCCGCCTCGTCGACGACCCCAGGCGCGGCGTTGCCAGGCTCGGCACACCCTCGGGTCACGGTGCGGCTGCGGGTGCCGCGGCCGGAGGAGTTCGACCGGGTGCGGCTGGAGAGGCTGGTCGCGGCCGAAGTACCGGCGCATGTCGTCCACCGGGTCGAAATCCTGCCCGCCGACTCTGAAAGGGGGACGTCATGATCTGTCCGGCCTGTAGGCACCCCAACGCCCCGGGCAGGTCGTTCTGCACGGAGTGCGGCGGGTTCCTGGAATGGGAGGACGAAGAGCAGGAGGCCTCCGCAGCCAGCGTCGAACCGCCGCCCCCCGCGCGGCCGGAATCACCGCCGCCCACCACCGAGACCACCCGGCCCACCTCCTCCCCCGACACGCAGGCTGCGAACAACACGGCCACCCCCCGGCGGCCCACGCGTCAAGACGACCAACCCGAACCCGTGTCGAACCGTCACCACGACGATGAGCCCCCGCTTCCCGAGCCGCCGCGATCTGAGGAGCCAAGCCTGCCGGACCGGCCCTGTCCACGCTGCCGGGCGGACAACGCACCCGGCCGTCGGCTGTGCCACCGCTGCGGTGCGGTCCTCGACATCGCCACTGCCTCGGCACCGGTCCTCGTCCTGCCATGGTGGCGGAGGATCTTCCGGCGCTCGGAACACCTGATGCGAGCGGGTTATCGGCCACAACGCAGAGCGTGGCGCCGCCCTCGCGTGGCTCTGCCCGTCGTCGTGCTGGCCCTCGCTGCCGCAGCCTGGTTCGCCCGCGCCGAACTCGCCGAGTTGTTCACGTTCGCCCAGGACCGGGCGACCGAGCCGGCAGCTCTACGTCCATCCAAGGAAAGTGCCTCGACTTCCGCGCCCGGCCATCCGGCACGCGCGGCATTCGACGGGTACACCAACCACTACTGGGCGCCCGCGAAAGCGGGCAGCGGCAGTGGACAGTACATAGAGGCGGCCTTCCGGAAACCCGTGCACGTGGCGCGCATCCTGATCACCTCGGGATGCTCGACCGACGAGGGGGACTACCTCACCCAGGCACGCCCCTGGCACGTTGCCGTGCGGCTCTACACCGCCGACGGCCACCTCCGCGACCAGGACCTCACCCTCAAGGACAAAACCGGCGAGCAGTCGTTCCGGGTGAGCGGCACGAACGTGGTGCGGGTCCGATTCACCACGACCACCAGCTACGGCGTGACGGCCGGGCACCGACTCGCCATCGCCGAGATCGAACTGTTCGGGCAGCAGTAGATACGGCGGCCGTCCGTGGACCCGATGACGAGTGCCGGGTCCACGGGCGACATGTCGTCGGTCAGATCAGCCCCTGACGGAGGGCGTAAGCCACCGCATGGGTACGGTTGCGCAGGCCCAGCCGGGTCATGACCGAGTGCAGCACGTTCTTGATCGTTCGGTCGGAGAACCCGAGCTTCAGCGCGACGTCCGCGGTGTCATAGCCCTCCGCGACGAGTCGCAGCACTTCGATCTCGCGGGCGTGCAGTCCGGTGAGGTTGAGCCCGCGCGGACTGAGCACCTCGCCCTGCAGCCGCCCGACCTGCTCCATCAGGCTGCCCAGCAGGTCCGGCGGCACGTGGCCTTCTCCCTTCGCCACGGCGCCGATCACGTGTACCAGTCTCTCGGTGGTGGCTTCGGAGCGTCGGATGATTCCGACGAAGCCGCATTCCGCCGCTTTCACCAATTGCTGTTCGTCGATGGACGAGATGACCAGGACCCCTCGGGGGGTGCCTGACCGGCAGATCCGACGCAGCGCGGTGAGCACCGCGTCGTCCAGCGCCTCGACGACGACCACCACGACATGCGCTTTCTCATGTCCGCTGGGGTCAACGAGTTGCACTTCGGGGCGCGGACGCAACTGGCTCGCCACCCCGGCCTGGGATATGGGATCCCAGGCCCGTAAATCCACCGCGACACGCTCCACAATCGACACATTCCCTCCTCATGTCATGCACATGTCATTTCTGCCGAAATGAATCCCCCTCTCCTGCTACTTTCCCCCAACTCCATCAAATTTCACAAGGGAATCTGACGATGTCTCAGAGCGAACTGTCATCTGCCCGAAAGTGTTCCTGCGTGGCCGCTGTGTATTGGAAAATCGGAATGTACGGTACGCGCCATGAGCGTTTCGGCGAGCTTCGACGAGTCCGCCGTCACCGTCGAGCCCGGTGACGAGGCGACCATTTCCGTACAGGTGCTCAACTCCGGCAGCACCGTTGAGGAACTTCGATTCGAGGTGGTCGGCCCCTGCACCAGGTGGACTGCCGTGGAGCCGGCGAGCCTGTCTTTGTACCCGGGCAGATCCGGGACGACGACACTCCGGTTGCACCCACCTCGCGACTCAGGGATAGCCCCAGGAGAAATGACACTCGGGCTACGGGTGATCCCCACCAGTGACGCGAACGAACCGGTGGTGCCCGAACGCGACGTGACTGTGCTCCCTTTCACCGAAGTCACCGCGGAGTTGATGCCGCGCACCTCGCAAGGCGCCTGGCGCGGGCGGCACAAACTCGCTGTCGACAACCGCGGCAACACACCGATCACCACCGCCCTCACCATCCAAGCGGGCACCGATCGCGCCCGCCCGGTCTTCGAACCCGCCGAACTCACCATCCCGCCCGGGCAGACGAAACTCGCCGTGCTGAGTCTCAAGCCCACCAAGCGCATCTGGCGAGGCACCCCCGCCACTCTTCCGTTCCAAGCGACGGTGGCACCGAAGCCCGTCGAGGACCGGCCGGCGGAACACCCGGTCGTGCTCGACGGATCATACGAACAACAGGCGATCCTCCCGCGCTGGCTGCCGCGCGCGCTGGCTGCCGCGATAGTGGTGGCGGGGATACTGACCGGCCTGTGGTTCGGCGTGCTGCGCCCCACCGTCCGATCCGCCGCGCGGGCCGCGGTCACTCCCGAGGCGATCCAGAAAGCCGTCGCCGCGGGCTCCGGAGGTAGGTCCGCAGGCAGCTCCGCGGGCGGCGCATCGGGATCGACGACAGGTACCAATGGACAGACCACGCAGGGATCGGGGGCATCGGCCGGTGCCTCAGGTGGACAGAGCACAGGGGGCGGCGGGGGAAGCGTGACGCCGCAGAGCGCCCGTCTCCAAGTTCAGGACTCGGTCGGTGGCGGCTCGAAGTCGGCCTCCTTCCCCGTCCCCGCCGGCAAGACCTTCGGGCTCACCGACATCGTGGTGCAGAATCCGCAGGGCGACGCCGGGTCCGTGGTGATCTCCACCCCGGACGGCCAAGTCCTCTACTTGGCCCTGGAGGACTTCCGAGACTCGGACTACCACTTCGTCACACCGGTCCAAGTACCCGCCGATGGCAAGGTCTCCATGTCCGTCGACTGCCGTGAGATCGGCAAACCGGTCAAGGCGCCCGTCCCCTCGCACTGCTCTGAACTCGCATTCCTCGGCGGCACACTTCAATCGAGCTGAGCCGACCGAACCCCGCCACCGCACTCGGCCCGGCGTACACGTGATGCGTGTACACCGGGCCGAAGAGTGCCATGAGGTCAGCCCTCGGGCGCCGGTTCCTCGTCCTTGTTCTCCTCTTCCGCCTCACGCTGGACCGCGGTGTCCTGAGGTGCCGCAGCCGCGGAATCATCCACGTCCCGCTGAACGAAGGCAGCCGGGCCCGCCGTACCGGTTCCTGTGGACTCCACTGGCGCCACGGGCTGGGCCATGACCCGCTCCGCGTTCGCCGACGCCTCCCGCTCGAAGCGGTCCGACGGATCACTCACCCTGATCCCGCCCGCCGTCTCCGTGCCATCGACCGGCCCCTGCCGCTGCTGGACCACATGGGTCAGTTCGTGCGCCAGAGTGGTCCGTCCCTCGTGGGAGCCCGGATCGTAGGCGTCCCGCTGAAAGACCACGTTGCTGCCCACGGTGTAGGCACGCGCCCCCACGTCAGCCGCTGACTCATGGGCCGCGCTGCCGGTGTGCACCCTCACGTCCGAGAAGTCGGCACCGAGCCGCGCCTCCATGTCGGAACGCGTGTCGGTGTCCAGGGCCTCCCCTCCGCCCGAGGAGACCACGTCGTGAACGGTGGAACGCGGTGACGCCTCCTCTTCACGCTCCCGCTGAAGCATCGCACCCACCGCGCTGTTGCCGACCGTCCGTTGCAACACACCCATCCCGGCACCGCCAACGACATCCGTCCGACCGGCCACCGCCGCGCGAAGCACATGCGAGAAATCCGGAGAGGCCGTCGAGTCCGTTTCCTTCGACGGCCTCAACGACTCATCATGCTCATGTTCGCGACCGTGATCGTGTACGCGCATCTCCGCTCCTCCATTCAAGGCCGGTGCGACACATTCGACGGATATCCCCGTCAAGCCTCACAGGCGAAAGCCCAGAAGAGACAGGTCAATCCCGACCAGATTGCGGGCAGCGTCGGCTGCACCATCGGGCAGCTGTCCTTTCCTTATTTAGCGTGACGGGGATTGAAGACCTCGGCTCCGCGTGCACTGCAATCAATGACAAACGAACGGGAACTCACCAGGTGACAACGGCTGGGGAGAGGGCAATCATTCGGGAAGACTGCACGCCCCATGTGGACCTTTACGGACGTCCGAGGAGTCACAGAACATCGGCCACCCTGAGAGAGAGGATGACCGGGTAAACCGTCGTGCTCCTGGTTGCGTGCGAGCCCGTGCTCACGGGCTCGCGCACCCTGTCCGTGCGGTTCCCCGGTTGCCCTATGCGCCCATCAGCCGTGTGTATTGCCGCCGAGCAGACCGTTCAACGTGGTCGTGACGCCGTCGAGAAGGCCCCCGCTGTCGAGGAGGGTCAGCCCTGGTGGCGGAGTCGGGGTCGGCGTGGGATCCGGGGCCGGCGCGGGCTTGACGGGCTTGGGCTTGGGCTTCGGCTTGGGCTCAGCCGGGTGGCCGGGCTTCGAGGCAGGCGGCACATGACCGCGAGGCTTCTGATGCGGGGTGGGCGTGCGCGAGGCCGACCGTGACCAACGGAGCGGCCTTGGGCCGAGGCTGGCTGAGGGCGCCGGAGCCGTGCGTGGCTGGGGCAGCGTCAAGGTCAACGTCGTACCCGGAGGCAGTATGCGGATGGCACCGACATACTCATGGCCGAGGTCCGCCGGGCTCACACCGATTCTGGTCCCGGACTTCTGAGCCTGCACGACCTCCCCCGCGCCGATGTACATCGTCACGTGATGGACCACGCCCTGGGCGTTCCGGTAGAAGAGCAAGTCACCCGGTAACAGCCCGGGCAGTCCCTCGGACGGGGCGATGTGGCGCAGACCGTCGTCGAGGGCGCGGTTGAAGTAGGTATCGGTGTCCGTCTGCCCGATGACGTCCCAGCCCAGAGCCTGTGCGTAGGCCCAACGCACCAGTCCGGAGCAGTCGAAGCCGACAGTGCTGGCCGCGTTCTTGCTCGCCGGGTTCCCGTTGTAATGCCCCGTAGTCGCACCCGGCTGAAGGCTGTGCCCTCCGCCCCAACTGTACGGCACGCCCTGCATGCGGCATGCGTCTTGTACCGCGCGCTCGGCGCCCGACGCGGCACCGGGTGACAGCACGTCGCAGCGTGCCGTTGTCGACGGCCCGGCCGACCAGGCCGCAGCGCCGGCCGGCGGCACCAGTACGCAGGTGAAAGCGGCCAGGGCCCCGGTCGACACCGCGATGACGGCCGGAACGCGGGCCCGTTGTTTGGCGAACATGACTGAACTCCCGCCTCGGAATGACCGATTGTTTGTTTGGGCACCCCGGTGGCCCTTCCGGTCCCGGAGCATTGGTTTCTGAGCGTCTACAGAGTGCCGCTCACTAACAGAACCTCCGACCGCTTGGAGGGGAGGCCGGTGTCATCACCGACCGGCCGGCCTCGTAGCAGTCGACCGGCAGGGCGATCCGCCCCCGACAGGTGGGTGGATCGCCGCGTACCGACTCGTTGGCCGACGACGGCCTAGGTCCGCGCCGGGCACCCATCAATTCGCAGTGGGTGACGGTTGCACGCCGCACCACGATCAGCCCCTCCCGGCCAATCCGGCCACACTGATCGGAATGCACCAGGCTCGCCACGGCGACCGTTGTGCTCACGTGGTCTTCGGGCCGCTGGGACGTCGGCGGCAGCCTCTTCCGGCGTCCGGTGGCCGCTTCGGGGGCGGCGGGTTCGCGTGGCGCCCGCACCTTTGATAGGTCTCGAACCGGATTCCACCTCTTCGACGTAGATGCCCGGAGACAAGTACGACGACATAAGGCTCTCCTCCACCGTGGGCAATCGGGTGGCATCATGCGCCGCCTCAGGCCGGCGGCACAGAGGATCAGGGCCGTACCACCGCCCTCACCTCGCTGCCCTGAGGGGCAACCCATCCGCACTATCCGGTGGGCGGCGTGCTCTTCCCCGTCGGCTTTCGCCCGCTATGCGGCCCCGCAGGGCCGCATACGAAGAGGCGAGGGATAGCGAAAGTCCTGGTTGGCAGGCAGACGGCAGCCGTGGACGCCCGCGCGGACAACGTGCTGAACTTCCCCGCCGCCCTTCATCAATCAGCAGTCTCTGGTGCTCACGGATGACCTGCTCATCTGCCGGTCTACCTCAAGCGTTCCGAGGACCCAACCGGGTCACGGTCGAGGATGCCTGGGTCGTTCTGGGTGCGGATGCCCATCCCCGAGGAGACAGGCTGCTCGCCCCGACTGGACACGGTGCTGCGCGAGCACCTGTGGATGCTCTCAGCCCAAAAGTGAGGCCCCGCAAGAAGCGCTCCTCGCCTTTCCCTATTGGGCAGTCCCGCACGCACCTATCCCGGCCCGAGCGTGCCTGTCCAAGGTCGCAGTCGTTACGCAGGCTGGGAGGGCGCACGCCCGGTTGAACAGACGGGGGAGGTGATGCCATGAAGGCCGCACCGGAGAAGTCGCCCAGCGGTGATCGACCGCGTCAGTCTGCTCATGCTTCGTCCCCCGAGCACGATTCGCCTGGTCCCGAGCGCTCGTCGGTTGCTTCGCCGAGTCTGCGGGGGTTGGACCGGCGTGCCATTCAGCGTCTGCAGGGCGCGGCCGGGAATGCGGCGGTGGCGCGGTTGGTGGCGCAGCGGTACGCCGCCCCAGTGACAACTCCCGCGTCGCAGGCGCCGGGTATGCGCCAGGTCACCGCGGACGTGGCGACGAAGAAGCACACGCTGTCGCAGCACCAACCGGCCGCCCACGAGTCGAAGTCAGCGCAGGACGCGGCCGTGGCCCCGCCGGACGACAAGGAGGCGCAGGGCAAGGTCGCCAACTCGGCGAAGATGAACGCGGCCAAGCCCGGCACGTTCGACAAGGCGGCGTTCATCGCCGCGGTCGACGACGCGATCGCCGCGCAGGCGCCGAAGAACCTCGACGAGGCCGACAAGTTCTCCTCCTCCGGCAAGGCCGACCGGATCAAGGGCGCGGTGGACGACAAGGTCATCGACGGCAAGGAGTCCTCGGCCAAGGCCATCACCAGCAGCACGGCGGGCCGCCGGACACCTCACAAGTCAAGGACAAGCAGGTCACCCCGATGGCCCCGGACCACGCGCCGGGCAACCCCGGTGCTCCGGACCCCGACGGCGCGGTGCCGGCGCGCCAGCCGGGCAAGGTCCTGGACTTCTCCGAGGGCAAGCAGCAGACCGACCAGCAGATGGCCTCCGCCGACGTCACCGAGCCGCAGTTGGCGAAGGGCAACGAGCCGCAGTTCGACGAGGCGCTCGCGGCGAAGAAGAAGGGCGAGCAGGACTCCGCAAAGGCGCCCGGGGCCGGCCGTGCGGCGGAGAACCGGCAGCTGGCGGATGCCAAGGCCGGCGCCCATACCGCCGGTACGCAGGCGGTGAACGCGATGGCGGCCCACCGGGCCGCGGCGGGCAAACACGTCGACAGCGGAAAGCACACCGCCAAGTCGCGCGATGAGAAGCGGCGTGCGGAGGCAACAGCGAAGCTCCAGCACGTCTTCGACGCGACGAAGAAGGACGTCGAGGGAATCCTGTCCGGCCTGGACAAGTTGGTCGACCGGCAGTTCACCGCCGGGGAGAAGGCGGCGAAGGCCGCGTTCGAGGCCGATCAGAAGCGTCGGATGGACGCGTACAAGGACAAGCGGTACTCGGGGCTGAAGGGCAAGTACCGGTGGGTGAAGGACAAGTTCGCGGGCCTGCCGGAGGAGGCGAACCAGCTCTACCAGGAGTCCCGCAAGCTGTACGTGGCGCGGATGCAGGGAGTCATCTCCGCGATCGCGGATGTGATCGGCCGGGAGTTGGGCCGGGCCAAGGCCCGTATCGCCACAGGGCGCCAGCAGTTGACGGCAGAAGTGGCCAAACTCCCGGCGGATCTGCGGGGGTTCGGGCAGCAGGCGGCGAAGGACTTCGCGGGACAGTTCGACGAGTTGGACTCCGAGGTCAACAACAAGTCGAAGCAGTTGGTGCAGGACCTGGCGACCAGGTACACCAAGGCGCTCAAGAGCGTCGACGACGAGATCACCAAGCTCCAGGCCGCCAACAAGGGCTTGTGGGACAAGGTCAAGAACGCCGTGGCCGGCGTCATCAAGACGATCATCGAACTGAAGAACATGCTGATGGGTGTGCTGGCCAAGGCCGCCACCGCCATCTCGAAGATCATCAAGGACCCGATCGGGTTTCTGAACAACCTCGTCCACGCCGTCGGCGCCGGGTTGAAGCTCTTCCTGACCAACATCGTCGACCACCTGAAGAAGGGCCTGGTCAGCTGGCTGCTGGGCACTGCGGTGCAGGCGGGCCTGAGCCTGCCGTCGTCGTTCGACCTCAAGGGAATCATCCAGCTGATCGCCTCGCTGCTGGGCCTGACCTGGGCCAACATCCGCGCCCGCATCACGCGCAAGGGCATCCCGGACCAGGCGGTCACCGCGGTCGAGAAGTCCGTCCCCATCGCGCAGAAGCTCGCCCGCGAGGGCCCGGCGGGAGCGGAGAAGGAGATCGTCGCCGAGGTAGGCGACCTCAAGTCCACCATCCTCGGCAAGCTGACGAGCTACCTGATCCCCACGGTCATCATCGCCGGCATCACCTGGATCCTGTCCCTCCTCAACCCGGCATCGGCGTTCATCCGCGCGGTCAAAGCGATCATCGACATCGTCACCTTCGTAGTGGCCCAGGGCGCGCAGGTCCTCGAGTTCGTCAACTCGGTCCTCGACGCGGTCATAGCCATAGCCAACGGCGGCACAGCCGGCGTCCCCAAGCTGGTCGAGGCAGCCCTAGCCGCCGGCATCCCCACCCTCCTGGGCCTCCTCGCCTCCCTCCTGGGCATAGGCAATCTCGCCAGCAAGGTCAAGTCGGTCTTCCACGCAGTAGCCCGCCCAGTGAACAAGGTCATAGACAAGATCGTCGGCTTCATAGTCAAGGCCGGCAAGAGGATCTGGGCCAAGCTGAGGGCAAAGCTCAAGGGCAAGGGCAAGGGCAAGGGCAAGGTCGGCAAGAAGGCCGATCCCTTCGACGTGCGCGTCGTTGCCCGGCAGGCTGCTCAGCGCGGCTGGGCCGTCGCCCGGCAGCGAACCGACATGCAGCTCGTCGGCCGCGCCGAGCTCGAATCGGCCCTGGCCAAGACCGGAGCAGCCCGCGGCAGCGTACAGGTGCAGGTCGTAGTCGCCGAGGCGGGCATCCACTGAACGGTCCGGGCCACGGTTGGCAAGGGTGTCAAGAAGACCACCGCCGAGGAGGGGAAGGGCTGGATCGCGAAGGGCGAGAACGGCGCCTCCTGGTACGCCGCGAAGGACCACAGCACCTTCAACCGCTCAGTGATCGCGGAGTCGTTCGACGCGCTGCGCGGCACCGCCGAGCCCGAGGACGGCGACCTGCGCACCTCGTACGCTAGGAAGGTCGCCGCAGCCAAGAACATCACCGTGACCCAGCAGGGGCGCCTGCACCGCCGTGCCCGCGGCCTCAAGCTCACCATCGTGTCCCGCTCGAAAATACGATTCGGGGCTGTTGCCTGCACGTTTGCTGGTCCTGAGGATACGGCCTCGACTGGTCTGCAACCATCGGTGAATGTCGCTGTCGGTTGTCTCCAGGCTGGTCCGGAACCTGATCGCGGTGCCCGCCGTGGTGCTGCGCAGCCGCGTGGCCAAGGATGCGGAAGTGTTGGCGCTCCGGCATGAGAACGCAGTGCTGCGCCGTCAGATTGCCCGGGTCCGCTATGAGCCTGCTGATCGGGTCTGGCTCGCTGCCCTCTCCCGGCTGGTCCCGCGCGACCGTTGGGGCCAGGCTTTCGCGATCACTCCCACCACGCTACTGCGATGGCACCGTCAACTCATCTCCCGCAAGGCGACGTTCACCCAGCGCCGCCGCCCCGGGCGACCATCCACCGCACCTCTCGTCAAGCAGCTTGTCCGGCGCTTGGCCCGGGAGAACAGCACGTGGGGCCACCGCCGGATCCAAGGCGAACTCGCCCGCCTCGGCCACCCGATCGCCCCCTCCACCGTCTGGGAGATCCTGCACGCTGCCGGCATCGACCCCGCCCCGCAGCGCTCAGGGCCGACCTGGCACCAGTTCCTCACCGCGCAGGCCCAGCATCATCGCCGCCGACTTCCTCCACCTCGACACCATCTCACTCAAACGCCTGTACGCCCTGGTCTTCATCGAACACGACACCCGGCGCCTCCACCTCGCCGGCATCACCGCCCACCCCACCGCACAATGGACCGCCCAGCAGGCCAGAAACCTCACCATGACCCTGGGATGCCGTATGGACTCCCTGCGCTTCCTCCTCCGGGACAGGGACAGCAAGTACACCCGCGCCTTCGACGCCGTCTTCGAATCCGAGGGCATGGAGATCCTTCTCAGCCCACCGCAAGCGCCGAGAGCGAACGCGATCTGCGAGAGAGTCGTCGGCACCCTCCGCCGCGAACTCATCGACCGCATGCTGATCTACAACCAAGCCCACGCCGAAGCAACGCTGACCGAGTACATCCACCACTACAACCAGCACCGCCCCCACCAAGCCCGACAACAACTACCCCCCGACATCAACCAGCCGCCCACCCCGGCCACTGTCACCGACCTCCAAACCCACAAGATTCAACGACAACCCGTCCTTGGCGGCCTCATCAACGAGTACCAGCGCACGGCCTGAGCCGACGACATCAACACAGGCCACAGCCCGAATCGTATTTTCGAGCGGCACACGGTGTTGATCCGCCGCATCGGCCGGCGGTGGAGGATGCGCAAGGGTTTTTCACACGGCACCGTCAAAGGATCGAGTACACCGCCGGAGTACCGTTGGACCACGTGACAGTGCCGACATACAGCATGAAGTCGGACGAGGAGTCGGGGTAGCGGCCGGAGAAGAAGATGCGCCACGAGTCGGCCGGCAGGCCGGGAACGACCTGGGCGTCGCCGGTCCCACAGGTGTTCGTGCCGGACGGGAACGACAGCGGGGTGCCGGTGGCGGGCCAGCTCCAAATGCTCGTCGACTGGCGCCATTCGGTGTGGTAGCTGCACAGGGTGTAACCACCGACCGACGTGAACAGCGTGAATGTGCCGCCGCGCTGCACCAGTACCGGATTCTCCTCGATCGGGTTGTCGGTGCGCTCGGTGAGTTCGTGACTGTCGCCGAGCACCTCGGTCGCGTAGCTGTCGATGTTGACCCGCACCATCCGGATCGTCGAGTAGTAGTGCTTGTTGCCGCTGGAGTCGACGGACGCGGTGTGCTGGGTTTTGTACAGCAGGTAGAGCCTGTTCTCCCCGTCGACGGTGACGTAGCTGGCGGTCGGGTCGATCGTGCTGTCAGCGTTGACGGTGCCGGGCTCGGGATCGGCGGCGCCGTGCCCCGCGATGCAGGAGATCGGCGTGTCCCGCGGCACGAACGGACCGGTCGGGCTGGTCGAGACGCCCGTACCGATACAGCGCTTGGATGTCTCGCCGGCGATCACCGCCGCATAGAACACCACGTACTTCGTCCCGTCGGTGCCGTCGATCTTGACCTCCGACGGCGCCCACACGCTGTGGTCGGTGCTCGACGCCCAGCCCGGACGCCGCGTCAGCAGCGTGTGGCCGGATAGACTCCACGGCCCATCGGCCTCTGGCGCGGTCGAGATCGTGCGGGCCGTGTCCCACGCCCCGGTCGCCAGTGTCACCCACTGACCGCCGGCATAGATGACGCCCGGGTCAGCGATCTTGTATGAGGCCACCGGCGCGCGATAACCGGCAGCCGGCGCCGGTGCGGCAGCCACTATCATTGACCCGGTGGTGACGGCGGCAGCCACCGTCGCGACCATGGCCCGCCGCAGGTTCCCTCGCAAAAACCCTCGCATGTGACCGCCTCCATGCAGTGTGATCATCCGTCACTTCCAGCAATCGCACATCGTAGGCGGACCGGCCTCGCGCCCGCGATCCCCCGGTGACCAACAGATCGCCTTCTCGCACCAGTTGGCGGCACACCCACCGGGCAATGCGAGGTGACACCGCTTGCTGAGGGCGACGTACTCGGCGTCGGTAAGGGCGGACCGGACGCATATGCGGGGCGGCGGGCGCGGCGCCGTGGGAGGCTCCGACCAGGGCAGACAACCTCATCAGTTCCCTCGCGGAGCGGCCTGCCCTTGCCTCCCGGCTCTACGAGTTCGCCGACTCCTGGCCGGAGTTCATGCTCCACGATCCGGTCGCCGGCGCGCTCCTGGGCAGCGTGCCCGTGGACTTCCCCGAGCACTGTGTCGTGGCGAGCGACGGCGATCGCGTGGTGGCCCGTGCGCTGAGCGCGCCGTTCGACGCCGCCGCGGAGGGCCGCGAGGAGATGCCGGACCGGGGCTGGGATCAGGTGCTGGACTGGGCGTTCCGCGCCTCGCGCCGGCGGCGGCCGCCCGCGCGGTCAGCGCGCTGGAGATCGCGGTGGACACCGCCTACTTCGGCCGCGGCCTGTCCTACCGGATGCTGGCCGCGCTCAAGGCCGCCGCCGCCCGCCAGGGGTACGGCATGCGCCTGCCGAAAACCTCATCCGGCCTGGTCAGGGCTGTTGCACAGGGCGTGCGAGGTCTCGGACGCGGGTGCTCGAAATGGTGCCCTGGCATGGCTCTTGGCCGCCCCGGCATGATGGCTGGTTGTGCTGCTGCGACTGGCTTACCTGACCGTGACGAACACCTTCGCGATGCTGCGCCTGCTGCCGTGGAGCGACCGGGACAAGGACGCGGAGATCCTCGCGCTGCGCCATCAGATCACGGTGCTGGAACGTCAACTCGGTAAGGCGAGAGTGCGGTTCGCCTCGGGCGATCGGGCGTTCCTGGCGGCCTTGCTGCACCGGCTTCCGGTGGAGGTGCTGCGTCGGGTGCGGTTGCTGGTGCGGCCGGACACGGTGCTGCGGTGGCACCGGGACCTGGTCGCCCGCCGCCACGCTGCCGCCTGTCGGCCGAAGCGCCCAGGAAGACCGCGGACCGTGCACTCCGTCCGCGTCCTGGTCATCCGCCTCGCCCGGGAGAATCCCAGCTGGGGCTACCGCCGCATCCACGGTGAACTCCTCGTTCTCGGGATCGAGGTGGCCGCATCCACCGTCTGGGAAATCCTGAAGGACGCCGGAATCGACCCGGCACCCGAACGGGCCTCCAGCACCTGGGCTGGCTTCCTGCACCCCGAGACCGACGTCCTGCTGGAGTACGACTTCCTGGAGACGGTCACGTTGTCCAGGGTGCGGCTGTACGTGTTCGCAGTGATCGAGCACACCAGCCGGCGGATCCGGATCCTTCGGTGCCACCGCACACCCCACCGCCACCTGGGTGACACAAGCCGCGAAGAACCCCGTCATGGACCTCGAAGACGCCAGCTACCAGGCAAGGTTCCTGATCCGCGACCGGGACAGAAAGTTCCCCGCCCTGTTCGACACCATCCTCAACGACGTGGGGATCGACATCGTAGTCAGCGGGGTGCGGACGCCGAGAATGAACTCGATCATGGAACGCTGGGTGCAGACCTGCCGACGGGAACTACTGGACCGCACCTTGATCTGGAACCAACGCCACCTCCCCCACGCACTACGGGTATGCGAAGACCACTACAACTCCCACCGGCCCCATCAAGGCATCACCAACGCCCGCCCGCTGCACCCGCTACCAGTGCCGACCACCGGTCCACAGCAGATCACCCGCCTCGACATAAGCAGACGCGAACGACTCGGCGACATCCTCCACGAATACCAGCATGCTGCTTGACCTGGGCGGATAAGGTAGCGGCAGGGGCAGGGCCCGACAACTTCACGTTCGATCTGCGGTATCGACGCTGATGATCTCAAGAACGCTGGCCGTCCACGGCGTCCCGCAGACTGGGCATGTGGTGCGGTATGTGTGAGTACGCAAGCGATGCGCGTCGTCGGGGAATATGGGGATGCCGGGCGAAGCCACCACTACACGCAACTGTGCTCCGCACCCGCCGCACGCCATGGACTGAGCTTCTCCGAGGAGTGCACCGGACATTTCTTCGGCCGTCACGGTACCCTCCCGGACCCGGGAGTCCAGCGCCTCCAGGTCGGTGCCGTCACTCCAATGAAGGAAGAAGTAGCCCAGCGGCCGGCCGGGCAACAGTTCCACGAGGATTCTCCGCAACCTCTCATGGTGTGCCAGAAGGCGGTCCTCCGCAGGCCTGAGATTGCCGATTGCCTGTTCCGCCCGGACCGTCTCCCCATCCGGGAAGTAACCCAGATCCCATCTGCCGACGGTCAACCCAACCATTTCTCCACCTTGATCATGTTGCGTACCAGGACCTCGCTCTCGCCCGCGCCCTCCAGGCTCTGCCAGGTCACGTTCTGGGGTGAGACGAGTGCCCGATAGACGGGTCCGCCGCGGGCGAACTCCTCGGCGACTTTCACGTCGGTGCTGAACGACATCACCGACCGCGGCCCGAACGCCTGTTGAATCTCCGTTCCGAACGCCGAGTGCGCCTGTGCCAGCATGTCTTCGTTGCCCCAGTCCGCGATGGCCCCGGTGTGCGCTTCTTCAGAGACTCGCAGAGCTTCCTCGACTGTACCGCCTTCCATGAACACTCTTTGTGCCGCTTCGCTCATCAGCATCCCGGTCTGATCGAAGATCATGTTTTCCGCGTACCGGTCGGTTCCACGGAATATCTCGATCAGGTCGTCGGCACCTGAGGTGCAGGGTGACAGGCCGAGCGGGTCTATCCAGGTGAACGGATTGACCACATAAGCGTGGTGATTCGGTGCCGGAGCCAATCCCAGACGGTCGGGGGACTGGTACCCGGCGCGCAGCGGGTCGTAGTAGCGGTAGTGGTTGTAGTGCAACCCGCTCTCGTCGTCCCGGTACTGGCCGGGGAACCGTAGGGGACAGTCCACGTTGCCGGGCGGGTCCGGTATCGGACTGCCCCATACGGTGGTGCGGCCCTGCCAGGCGACCTGCCCTGCTTCGTCAACGAGTTCCGCTGGGGCACCGACCAGGTCGGTTACGATGGCGTAGAAGCGGCGGTCGACCTCTTCCGGCGAGAGTTCCGGATTGGCCGTGTGTTCGGTCTGGGCGACTGCGAGGTGGGTACCGGGCTTCCAGTCCCAGGTCCTGACCTGGGCGCTCGCATCGTTCGATGAGCTCCGGATTTCCTCGGCCAGCCACACGGCGTCCCAAGCGAACGTGGTCTCTTCGATGATCTCGCCGCTCTGCGACAGCAGTTGCTTCGCCGTGCGTCGACCGAGGGCGTCGTAGCGGTAGCACCACCGCTGCCTGTCCGGCGTCGTCATCTCGGTGAGGCGGTCGTCGCCGTCCCAGAAGTACTGCCAGGTGCGGGTCCGGCCGGACAGGAGCTTGTGGGTTCGGCGGACTACGCGTCCCTGCCCGTCATACACATAGGTGTTGCGGCCCACGCGGTGTACGAGAGTTCCTGAAGTGGTCGGCTCGTTGTCAGCTTCGTCCATCGCTGTCGACGGCGTGGGGCCGCCGTCCGTTGGCCCCACCACGCTCAATGCGAGGTTCCCCGCACGGTCGTAGGCGTAGCTCTCTGTCCAGTTGCGGGCGGTGACCTCGGTCACCCGCCCGTTGGCGTCCAGATCGAAGTGCCGTGTGCCGGTGGTCGAGTCGACGACGCCGGTGACGAAACCCGCGTTGTCGTATGTGTAGACGCGCTGTTGGAGCGGCTCGCTCGGCGATGCTTCGCCCGACAGCACCTGCAGTGCCAGGCGATCCGCGGCGTCCCACTCCTGTGTGAGAGAGACCTGCGGACCGAGTACACGCCTGCTCTCCCTGCCCACCGAGTCGTAGACGAACTCCAGCATGTGGTCGTCGGCGTGTAGGGAAACTGGACGGCCGTTTGCGTCCCAGTGCCAGGTGCTGACCATTCCGCTGGGGGTTCGACGTTCGAGACGATGGCCGAGCAGGTCATAACGGCTGGTGACCGTCCGGCCGTTGCACGTCTCGCGGATGATGCGGCCCAGTGGATCGCGTGCGAACGTCAGCCGGGCGTCGTCATTGACGGCGCCAGCAAGTCTGCCGTACGCGTCGTACGTGAATTCGGTGACCGACTCGCCGCAACGCTGCTTGACTGTGCGACCGGCCGCGTCCCGTGTGTACGTCGATGTCTGCCCCGCTCCGTTGGTCCGCGCGATGAGTCGGCCGGCCGCGTCATGGCGGTAGGCGACCCTGCGGTTGTTGAAGTCGATCTCCTCGGCAAGCTGCCCCGCCGGGTCGTAGGTGTAGCGCCAGGCCACACCCTCGGGGTTAGTGACGGAGATCAGCCGAAGCTCGGTGTCATAAACGAACTCGGAGCGCGATCCGTCCGGCGCGATTCGTGCCGCCGGAAGGTCGAATCGAGTGCTTTCAAAGGCTGTCTCGTGTCCACCGCTATTCCGGTGGAGGATGACGTTACCCTCACCGTCGTACCCCCAGAGTTCTGTGCCGCCGTCCGGAGTGGTACGCCACGCCACCTTGCCTTCGATCGTCCAGCCAATGCGGGTGGTGCGCCCCCCGGAATGGTCGATCCGAACGATACGGCCGAAAGCGTCACGGGACAGACGGGTTACCGATCCGAGCTGATCGGTAACCGCTATCGGTAGACCGACGCGGTCTATCTCGACGCTCGTCACGCCACCGAGAGCATCGGTGGTGCCGATGAGGGCACCATGATCGCCGTAGACGAACGACATGGTCGCGCCCACAGGGTCGGTGGTCGTTTGGACGCGGCCCTGGCCATCGTACGTTCGTGTCCATTGAGCGCCGTCAGGGCCAGTGATCGTGATCAGGTGACCGAGTTCATCGTGCTCCATCGCCAGAGCGGAGCCGTCGGGTCGCAGGATGCGTACCAGATTTCCGGCGTCGTCGTAGGACTGATGGCTCGTGTGTCCGAGCGGGTCCGTGAGGGACAGCAATCGGTCGAAGCGATCCCAGGTGCGAGTGGTGGTGTGGCCGAGTGGGTTGGTTTCGGTGGTGAGTTGGTAGGTGTCGTTGAATTGGTAGGTGGTGGTGTGGCCGAGGGAGTTGGTGGCGCGGGTGGTGTGGGTTTCGTTGTTGTAGGCGTAGGTGTAGTCGAGGATGCCGTCGGTGCCGGTGGTGTGGACGCAGCGGCCTTGGTCGTCGTATTCGTAGTGGTACCAGGTGTTGTTGCGGTCTTCCCATCGGGTGATGCGGTTGTGGTCGTCGTAGGTGAAGGTGAGGGGTAGGCCGGAGGAGTTGGTGATGGTGGTGAGGTTACCGGTTTGGTCGTAGGCGTAGGACAGGAGGGTGGGTTGGTCGGGGTGGTTGAGTAGTCGTAGGGCGGTTATTCGGCGGCCGTTGGTTTCTATGCCGATGTGGTAGCCGCCGTGGTGGGTGATTTCGGCGGGGGTGCTGTCGGGGTGGTAGTGGAAGGTGATGCTGTTGTGATTGCGGTCGGTGATTTCTGCGAGGGGGAGTTGTGCCTCGCTGTGGCCTGGGAGGGGGTGGAAGTGGAGGGTGTGGCCGGTTTCGGGTTGGGTGATGGTGATGGTGCCGCCGTGGGTGCCGTCCCATGTGAGGGGCCAGCGGGGGCCTTCGATCGGCATCTGCGGGTGGTTGTCTTGTGGGGTGGGGTAGTGCAGGACCATGCCGTCGGTGGTGGTGAAGCGGATGCCTTGGTCGTCGATCCACAGGCGTTGGTCGAGGGTGGAGGACCAGGATTTTCCGTACCAGTGGCCGCCGCGGTAGTTGGAGCGGTGGTGGCGTTCCAGGGTGAGGGGCAGGACGCCGGGCAGGTCGACGTCGGTGGTGGACATGACCATGTGGCCGGTGGCCATGTCGATGGGGTCGCCGCAGGTGAACAGGCTTTTGATGCTGCGGCCTGATTCGCGCATGCTGTTGGCGCCCTTGCGCAGGGCGTTGGCGGTGCGCTCGAGGGTTTCGCCGCTGCGGATGAGTTCGGGGGCTTCTTTCATCATCTTCAGGAGGCCGCCGGCGGTGGTGAGGCCTTTGGTCATGGGGATGCAGTCGAGGGCGGCGAAGGCCACGTCCCACAAACTTGCTTTGCCGTGGAGGTATTTGTTGATGGTGTCGGCGAGGACGAGGAGGGCGGCGGCGACGACGAGCCAGGCGAGGGGTCCGCCGATGATCATGACGACGATGCCGAGGACGGCGACGATGACTTTGCAGACGGCGATGATGTCGTCCCAGTGGTCGGCGACCCAGTCGACGGCCTTCTGCCACCAGTGCTTGTTCTGGATGCCTGCGTCGGAGGCGTCGTCCAAGGCGTGGGCGGCGGTGGTGGCCGCGTGGTCACGTAATTGTGTTGCTTGGCCGGCGAGTTGTTTGGCGGCGTCGAGTTTGTCTTGTGCGGTGTGGACGCTGTTTTGGGCGGTGGTGTGTGCTTGGCTGGCTTGGGTGGCGTTGCGTGCGGCGGCTTTGACCTTGTCGGGGTCGGGCGGCGGGGTATGGGTGCCGGGGGTTTGCTGGTATTTCTGTGATTCGGTGTTCGCCCGGTTGACCCAGTCGTTGGCGGTCGACAATTGGCTGTTGGCGGTGGCGAGTTGCTGTTTGGCGTCTTGTGCGTCGGACAGTGCCTTGTCGGCCTGGCTTTGGGCGTGCTCCAACTGCGGCCAGTAGGTGGCCAGGGCGGTACCGGCCATGCGGTAGGACGATTCGAGCTTGTCCAAGTCTTTGGGCAGGTCGCCGTACTGCTGGCGGAAGGCGTCGCCGGACAGGCCGACCCAGTCGAGCAGGGCGCTGTCACCGGCGAGACCGCGGATGGAGCGCAGGGCGGTGCCCACATCGTCGGCGAAGTCGTGCAGCGTCTTCGCCAGCGCTTTCACGTCGTAGGGATCGCCCGGAACCGGGTCCTTGTCCAAATCCAGCGCTGACCAGTCCGTCGGCCGTGACATCGGCCCACACTCCCATGAGTCGTGTACCTGAACTACCGTTCAAAACAACGAATGCGACCAGGCCATCCTGAGCCCGCGGCCACGGTCGGCTCCGCTCCAGTCTTCGTTTTCTGCGCTGTCCGGGATGGGGACGAACGTCTGCATCAGCGCGGTGCGCACCGTTCTGCCGCCTCCGAGTTCCGCGATGTCTTCGATGCCGTGGGTGTCTCGGGCTGCGGGGCCAAGGTCAGGGCTGGTGATGGCGGTGACCTTGCGCCAGGGTCACCAGCGTGGCGGGCGGGCTTGTCGTGGAGGCTCGCGACGATGGCTGCGGGGTCGGTGGGCGGGAGTTGGCCGGCGGGGGTGCGGGCTCCGACGATCGAGACCGTGACGGTTGCGGTCAGCTGGATGGCGTCGACGTTCTGCGCCATGCAGCCGACAAAGACGGCGCCGAAGTCGTAAGCCTCACGGGCGGCTTTGTTCCGGAGCTTCGACAGCGTGCAGCGGTGCTCACCCAGTAGGTTGTTTCCGCGGACACGTTGGCCGATCAGACGGCGGGTGGATTCCTGGCGGGTGCCGGGGTCGACGTCGAACTCCCACCACGGCATGGGCACGGTGATGATGAACCCGCCCCGCTCGACGGGCATCACCCGCACTGCGGACTGCGCGTTCACTTCGTGCCGCCTTCCGAGGGCTGATTTGCGGCCTTCATGATGAGTTGTCTTGGCCAGTCCGGTGCCGAGTTTCGCGTCGGCCTGGCGCAGTGACTTGACCGAGTCGTCGACCATCTTTGCCGGGCCCTGCAGCTGCGAGCGTCGTGCCAGTTGCTGTCGTCCAATGCGTCGGCGACGACGCCGGAGCCGAGATCGCCGGTGTAGGAGTCGAACAGCTTGCGGGTGCCGCCATCGTCTTGCGCACGTTCTCCAAGGTGGACGCGAACTGCTCTAACCCGTCGAGATCGACCTTCAGCCGGTCATGGTCCCCCATGCTCCCAGCCCTCGGCTTCCTGTCACACAAGGGCGACCGTATGCAATGTGACGCAACGTCACCTTCAGATGGTTCCTCCGATTGTGTCAACAGGGCCGCCCCAGTCGGCTGGCCAAGCGCGAGATGGCAAATTTGGCCGCGGCCGACCTCAGCCGTTCTGCTCACCCGCAGGCAACTCCTGATCCGTCGTCCCCACGGCCGCCACCTCCAACCCCCACCTCCTCATCACCCAGCAGACCGTCAGTACCACCAATCCCGTCTGCACGGACTACATCTACAAGCGCTTCACCCCCGCCGGTGTGACTCTGCGCGCTGTTCGCGCCGACAGAATCCTGGACGAAGCCCGCGAGACCGAAGACCCCGTCCACCTCGTCCGTGTCTTCGGAATCTCCGTCACCACGGCCATGAAGTACATCCACACCGCCCACCCCACCGCGCCGGCCCTGTCCCTCACTGACTGCAGACGACCTCGGGCGGGAGCCTGCCCGATACCCAGTGCCGGATCCACCGGGCCAGGCGCCAGGAGCATTGACTTCCGCGAATCGTGAAAGAACACTTTCACATCATGGACACCGATAATCTGCTGGGCGACCTGACGATCACCGACCCCAAGGCGATGCGCGCCTTGTCCCATCCGGTGCGGCTGGCGATCCTCGACCTGCTGCGCCGCAACGGCCCGGCAAGCGCCACTGAACTCGCCAGGGAGATCGACGCCTCGCCGTCGGGCATCAGCTGGCACCTGCGCCACCTGGCCGGCTTTGGCCTGGTGCGTGACAGCGATCCCGGCCCCGACCGCCGGTACCGGCGCTGGGAGGCGGTGGCCCGCGGCTTCCGCTTCGAGGTGCCGGAAGATCCGAACGACCTGGATGGCAGGTCGGCCGCCCGGCTGCTGTCTCAGCAGATGTTCCTGCAGGCCGGGGAGACGCCAGCCCGCTGGCTGACCGAAGTCAAGCCCGGACTCGATCCGGTCTGGCGCCGGCTGGCCGGCCTGTCCAACACCCGGGTGGTGCTCAGCGCCGACGAACTGGCTTTCATCGAGGCGGAGATCGAGCGCGTTCTGGCGCCCTACGTGACCCGCGAGGCGGCCGACCGGCCGCCGGACGGCCGCCGGGTGCGGCTGATGCGCTACGTCCTGCCGGAACCCGCCGGGGGCACCAGGTGAGCGACGCGACACCGCCCGCGACACCCCAGTCGCTGTGGCGAGACCGGCGGTTCATACGCTTCTGGTCGGGACAGACCGTCTCTCAGTTCGGTGACCGGATCACCGAACTGGCGCTGCCTCTGGTCGCCGTCACAACGCTCCACGCCTCCGCCAACAAGGTGGCCTGGCTGACCGCGCTGATCTGGACGCCGAACCTGATAGCCATCGTCCTCGGCGCCTGGGTCGACCAGCGCATCCACAAGCGCTGGCTGATGGTCGCCGCCGACCTGGCCCGCGCGCTGGTGCTGCTCAGCCTGCCGGCGACGTACCTGGCCGGAGCAGTGACGCTGGGGCAGCTTTACGCCGTCGCGTTGCTCACCGGGACCGCCGCGGTGCTGTTCAACACCTCCTACTCGGCCTTCTTCGCCCACCTGGTGCCGCGGGCGTCCTACGTGGACGCCAACAGCAAGCTCAGCACCAGCCGCTCAGCCTCCTACGTGGCAGGGCCGGCGATCGGCGGAGGGCTGGTGCAGGCACTGAGCGCTCCGGTGGCCATCGTCGCGGACGCCGTGTCGTTCCTGGCCTCCGCCTCCTGGTCGGGCGCATCCGCACGGAGGAGCCGCCGCCCTCCGAGGCACAGCCCTCGCTGCTGCGCCGGGCGCGGGAGGGAATGACCTTCGTGGTCCGCCACCCGGTTCTGCGGGCCACCCTCGGCTGCGCCGCCACCGTCAACTTCTTCACCTTCATTGCCGGCACCGGCCTGATGGTCCTGTTCGCCACCCGCGAACTGCACCTGACAGCCGGTGGAATCGGCCTCGCACTCGGCGTGGGGGCGACCGGGTCACTGCTGGGCGCGGTCATCGCACCCCGGATGTCACGTTGGTGGGGCGTGGGGCCGAGCATCGCGGTCGGCGCGGTGCTGTTCCCGGCACCCATCGCCATCGCGGCCCTCGCCAGCGGCCCGCTGTGGGTGCGCGGCGGGGCACTGCCCTGGCAGAGTTCCTGGCCGGGATCGGGGTGATGTTCTTCGACATCAACCTCAACTCGCTCCAGACCGCGGTCATCCACGACGGGATCCGCAGCCGGGTCTCCGGCGCGTACAGCACCGTCAACTACGGCGTGCGCCCGATCGGCGCCGCCGTCGGTGGCGTACTCGCCACCACGATGGGATTGCGTCCGACCCTGCTGCTGGCCGCCGCCGGCGGCACCCTGTCAGTGCTCTGGCTGGTCTTTTCACCCGTGTTGCGCATCCAAACCCTGGACCAGGCACCCACCACCGCACCCGCGGACGAGAAAGACGAGTCAGTGGACACGGAGGTAGCCGCGAAGAACCCATGACATCAGAACTCCCGGTCCGCCGCAGGATTCGCCCCGGCCGCCCGGCACTGTCCGAGCAGGCGGCGACCTCCAGCGGACATGACCGCGCCGAACCCGCCACACTTGAAGTCGTCGATGAACCACTCACGCGTGGGTTCTTGCGACTCCCCGGCCAGAAATCAGCGAACCCGCCCGCTTCAGCGGGCGGGCATGTTGAGAACGACGAGACCGTGGCCGAAGCCGCGCTGCGTGAAGTGGCTGAGGAGACCGGACTGGCCGCCCGGCTGCTTCCCGGCCCTTCGGTCCCGTTGCCGGCCGGTTTTCCCCACACGCCGGTGGTCGCCCCCTGGTACGTCTGCGAGATGCGGGCCGGGGCCGACAACCACACACGTGAGCCGCACCGGCACGTCGACCACGTCTTCCTGGCCATCGTGGACGGCCTCACCCCCCGACAGCCGCCGGTACACGAGGTCCGCTGGTTCACCGAGCAGGAAATGGCCGAAGTGGCAGAAATCGCCGAGGACTCCCGGCTACAGGCCAAGGAGTTGTTCGGCCGGATCACCGAGTTCACCGCTCCGGCCATCTGATCTACCCGGCCCCTGGTTCGAACAGCGAGCCCTGGACGGAGATTTCATCGGAGGCCTTCGGCTTCGGCTGGAGCCCGGCTACCGAGTCAAGGTCCAGCAGGGTCGTCCAGTGGCCGTCGGCTGCACCGTCGGAGAGCAGTCTGCGGAAGACCTCGGCTGTGACCTCCACGTCCGGCATGGCCCGGTGCCGCAGGAGCGGCCTGGGAATGCCGTAGTAGCGCAGCAGTTCATCCAGCCCGTAGGAGGACAAGCCGCGGATGACCTTCTTGGCCATCTTCAGGGTGTCCAGCAGGGGCGTGGCCGCAAGCGTCGGGCAGTGCGCGCGCTGACGCGCGATCAGTCCCGCTTCGGTCGAGGCGTGCTGCGCGACGAGCCGGTAGGGCGGCGCCGACAGGAGTCGGTCCAGGGTGGCGAGCACCACTGAGGCCGGTGGTGCCGCACGCAGTGCGGATCCGATGATTCCGTGCGCCAGGTCGCGTTCGGTGACCGGTACGTCGTCGGGGGGCCTGATCAGCGACTCGAAGCGGCCGTCCTCCACCAACTGCCCGTTGCGTACGACCAGCGCCACAGCAGCCACTTCGGTGGGCTCGGCCGGTCGACCGGCGGGCGTCAGGGCCTCGAAGTCGATCACCACGAAGGTACAGCGCAGCTTCCTGACCAAGGTGTCCATCGGACGGCCTCCTGACGGATCGTGGCCGCGATCCGATGAAGCGCCTCGTCGCCGGTGCGGGCGCTCAGAGTGACGGCCAACAACTGGTCAATCGTCCGGGCCGCGTTCGGACACGGTGCCGGCGCAAGGGTGCAGCATGCCGGATGTCGGTGAGCGGCGATCAGACCGTGGGTGCCGACGCTGTTGGCCACGCCGAGTGCCGCCAGCCGTGCGCTGAACGCCCGGGGCCGTTCGAGGTGGATCCGCCACAGAGCGCTGTACCCGTTGGGATCGTCGTCCGGCTGAGGAACGATCGGTTCGAGTCCTGGAGTCTCGCCGACGAGTTTGTGCAACAGCCGGCTCTGTTCACGGCGGCGAGCGAGTGCGTCGTCAAAGCCGGCCAGCTCGTGCCGGGCCAGGGCAGCCAGAGGTTCGGCGAGCCGGAAGTTCAGGCCCAGGCGGCTGCCAACCGCGATGTCAGCGGCTGGCGTCTGCCAGTGGGACCGGTGCGCGGCGGCGCGGGCCGCGGGCTCGGCGTCCTTGAAGAGGAGGTATCCGCCTTCGCAGCAGGAGACGATCTTTCCGTCCTTGAGCGAGAAGCAACCGATGTCGCCGATGGTCCCCGCGAGACGTCTCCGCCACTGCCGTGAACATTTGCGCCACACCAATGGAATTCGTCAGCACGAACCAATCTCACCCATTGTCAAATCTGCGACCACCCAGAAATCCCCGAAGCGTTGAACGGTCGCCTTTGTCTCGTAGCGACCGCCAGGAACATCATTCTTCAACATCCCATCATGCTTGTAGATCAGCCAATGTGAATCATCGGAACAGTCATAGACTCGAACCTGGGTCGGTGACGCTGAAGGGGTTACGGATTCTACCCGCGGAGACAGATTCACCGCGCCCTTGATAACTACACCATTATCACGGCCTTTGGACAGACCATATTTCAGGAGCCGCAGCGCGACACCGGTCGCATGGTCATCCAACCGCGGCGAGTTCGGATCAGCGGTGCGCCCGGCCGCTTCAAGGTCCCGCCACATAGCCCGGTAGACGGCAAGTGCTCTCTCGACCTGTTCACCGGGCGAGTTGGCATTGGGCGTAGCAGATACGGACCGAACATCAGTCTGTCGATGGGGTTGGGGCGTCGCATGAGCCCCGCAACCGCCAGCTCCGACGCTCATGACGACGCACCAAACACTTACCGCACTTGACCACCGAGGCCTACGCACCTCACGCCCCTTCACCAGTAAGTTGCATATAGAAATGAATCGACTACCCCATGGGACACAACGGATCCCCGCCAGACTTCACGCCCAATCCACTCGAAAGCTCGAAGTTGGAAGGCCAAGCATTGCCCGCTACCTCGCAGGAGACGGTCGTCAACTTGGTGCAGGCTGACCTCCGCTCTGGGGCTGCCGCATCAGGTGTTTCGGGTTCGTTCCGCCGCCGGCTCTCTCTTGGAGTGCGCCGCAGCGCGAGACTGCGAGGAACACCTGGCCGCGTCAACATTCGCGGGAAACACCGATTTGACCGTGCCAGGAACGGAGACAGGACCCGAATGGTCACGACGACACCACGCGGTCAACGAGATGCTGGAGGCGGGCGTCGAACGTCGCCTGCCCGTCGGGGTCGAGGGTCGCCAGCGCGACGAGCGTCGTGACGGCGACGTCCACCAGTTCCTTCCGCACGTCGTCCCAGGTGTGGGACTGGCCCTTTCGCGGGTTGGCGCCGAGTGCACCGTGCAGTGCTTCGGAGACCTCTCCGAACTCCTCGCCGATCTTGAGCACGCGCAGAAGACCGCGCTCCTGTTCGGACTGTTGGCCGGCGTTGTCGTCCAGCCACCCTCGCAGCTGGTTGATCTGGTCCCAGGTCTTCGCGTCCATCAGGGGTCTCCGGCAGGTCGTACGGGGGCGTCAGAACAGGGCAGGCGCGAGATCTTCGGCCCGCGTGGGATCGGTCACCGGCAACGGCGCCGTCGCGGTGACAGCAAGCTGCAAAGC
This sequence comes from uncultured Actinomycetota bacterium, assembly GCA_963737305.1. Lineage (GTDB taxonomy): Bacteria > Actinomycetota > Actinomycetes > Streptomycetales > Streptomycetaceae > Streptantibioticus_C. Next base: position 2,086,607 of record CAVTRX010000001.1, read on the forward strand.
CAGCGCCGAGTGGTCGGTGAGCCGGTCCGCACCGGCACGCGGCTCGTGCACGTAACTGCAGCCGTACAGTGCGCTGCCCAGGTCGGCGGAGTGGTGCGCGTGGTCGTACCGGTAGCCGTCGCCGGTCTTGCCGACCCACGAGTATTCGAGCGCGGTCGGGTGCAGGGTGCGGAAGGCGTCCACGTACCCCGCGGCGGCGAACGCCTCGTAGAACTCGTACTCGAAGGGGGCGAAGAACCGGTAGCGCGGGGTGTGGCCTGGCTCCAGGACGTTGAAGTCGCCCAGCACCATGCGGGCACCCGTCCGGCCGTCGGGGAGCGCCGCAGCGCACTCCTCCAGCCAGCGCCGCTTCCGCTCCTTCTTCTCCGGTGACGCGTCACGTGACGGCACGTACAGGCCGACCACCTCAAGCGGCCCCTCGTCCGTTTCGACCATGACGGCCACCGCACGGTGCGGTAGGTACCCGATGGCGAACGGTCCGGGGCGCGTGGCGAGGCGGCTGACGATCATCACTCCGCGCTCGCCTCGCTGCTCGGGCCTGGGGAACTCCACCGCGTACCCCGCTGCGGTGAAGCGTTCCGCGAGAAAGGTGCAACCAGCGCTGTCCGCCGTCTCCGTCAGGACGAGGACCTGCTCCGGCCGGGCGGCGAGGTAGGCGAGCTGACGCTCGGCCCGCTCGCGACTCGGGTTGTTGAGGTTGAACGTCAGCACGTCGCACGTGCCCGGCCTGCTCATGAACTGCCCCTCATCCACGGTTGCCTGATGGTCGTCACGACAGCACGGGCGACCTCATCCGGGCCTGCGGTGCTCGCGTCGAGCTGGAGGACGCGAACGCCGGCGGCCATCAGGAACCTAGCGGCCTCACGGAAGGCCGCGCACTCCCGCTCGGTGCCACCGGGCTCGCGCTCGTACCGGTTGTGCGCTCCACGGCTGGTCAGGCGTTTCTTGATCACGTTCGCGCGGGCGTTGATGATGACCGCGAGATCGGGCATGTCCGCGTGCCGGTTCAGTTCCCAGACCACGTCGCGGCCGACACCGTCGAGGACCTGGAGCACGAGGGAGGAGGCGACATACCGGTCACAGACGACCGTGGCGCCGCGAGCGAGAGCCGGCCGGATCTCGTGTTCGAGGTGCGCGTAGCGGTCGGCGGCGATCAGGCAGGCCATCGACATTCCACGGTAGTCGTCGGTGCCGTTGCGGGCGAGCTGTCCGAGCGGGGTGTCGCTCGGCTCCCGGGTCCGGCACACAGGTGGGCGGTCGCCATGCAGCAACTCGGCCACCGCGGCCGTGACCGTCGACTTCCCCACGCCGCCGGGGCCGTCGATCGTGATGAACATCCCCGTCATGCGAGCCCCACCACGGGCAGCACGCGCGTCTGCTTCGGCACCACCGGGCACTGCTCGGTGTCGACGGCTCCGATTCGTTCTCCGGCGGCGACCACGGCGGCCGGGCAGCCCTTCCCGCACGAGTCCGACATCGAGCAGCCGCCACAGGTCGGGTTCGCACCCAGGTCCCACCGGTCACTGAACCGGCCGTAGGCATCCAGTCGTTCCGCGAGGTCGCTGTGCTCCCAGACGTTGCCGACGAGGAAGTCGGTGTCCGGATGCTGGGAGACCTTTGTCCGCGCGGCGAACACGAGGTACGGGCAGATCGCCACGCCGCCGTCGGTGAACACATAGAGGATGGTCCCGGCCTCGCAGCCAGCGAGCGGCTTGGAGTCGTTCGGGAACCGGATGAGGGTGAGGTCGAGGTGGTCGTCGGCGAACGGCGTCGCCAGGTCCCTGATGTGCCGCATGTGGTCGTCCGGCCGACGGAGCTTCTGGGAGGCGCTGGACGCTCCACGCCCCATCGGGCCCAGCGGATTCATCAGTACGTACTTGGCGCCTTGGTCCTTGGCGAAAGCGCAGAGCTGCTCGTACTCCTCGTCCTGCGCGAGGTTGTTCGGCGTGCACAACAGCCCTTGGAGGATGCCCGCCTTCGCGAACTCCTTGACGTTGTCGACGGTCTCTTGGAACCCCTCGCGTCGGCCCCGAAACACGCCGTGCGAGTCCGCCGAGAAGCCGTCGAGCGAGACGTTCATGTGGACACCCAGTTCGGCCAGACGCTCGATCTGGTGGGGCGTCACCATCGTCGCGTTCGTACAGACGCCGACACCCATTCCGGCCGTCCGGAACTCGCCGGTGATCTGGATGAGGTCGGCGTGCATGAACGGCTCACCGCCGGTCAGCGTCACCCGGTTCACCCGGGCCGCCGCGAGCTGCGGGATGAGCTGCTCCCGGACCGAATCCAGCGGCATGTACGCGCCACGCTTCGTCGCCGAGACGAAGCAGTGCTTGCACGTCTCATTGCACGGCTCACAGATCTGGATCAGAGCCTTGCGGTACGGGTGATCGACCGTCGTGCGGAAGTAGCAGGAAGCGGCTTGTTCTCCGGTGATGATCGGGCGTGCGGTCACGTGGACCTCCACGGGTAGTGGGTGCGAAGGCCTCTTGGCCTTCGCGTACGGGCAAGCGGCCCGGGGGCGGATTCGTCAGAGCGAGGCAGCGGTCGTGAGCCCAGGACGAGTGCGCACGGGAGCTCGCGACAGCGGCCATGTGGAAGATCTGACGGGAGCATTCACTCAGCGAGGCTCGCCGGCGCCGATGATGAGCGGCCCTGTTCCCGTCTCGCCAGGGCCGTGCTCACAGTCGGTACCTTGCCACCGTGGCGTTGGTCTCCGCTGTCTTGAGCCGAAGCAGGCTGTACGGCTCCACGTCCGAGAGTTCCGCCGACCACTCAACGCCGCCGCTGATCGGTCGCATGTAGGCCCGGCCGTTCCGGATGTCCATGACGACGCCCACATGTGGACTGGTCGGGTCCGTGGTGTCCCGGCCCATGTTTCCTCTTGTCAGCTTCTCCAATGTGATCACCGTGGTGCCCCTCTACGTAGTGCCTCGGCCAACCGCAACGTCTGCCACGTCATCGAAGGTAGGAAGCAACGCGTGGCAGGCTCAACGGGATTGCACTGGATTACACGTCAGTTTCAGTTTCTCGACGGCCGTTGGCGGCAACGCTGCACTGTGTGGTGTCTGTGCAAGCAGGCGCAACCAACTCGACACAGGAGACCGACATGGCTCTACAGTTCTTCGGCAAGGACCCGAACAGCCAGGACGGGGACTGCCCTTCCGTCTGGTTCGACGACGAGACACAGGAGTTCGTCGTTCAGGGATGGAAGGCGGACCCCGCGCTTGAGGCGCGGTGCCGGGAGGATGGATCCATCCCGGACACCGAGGCGGTTGTTCGGCTCCCCGCACGTATGGCGTCGATGATCACGGAGGCAGTGAATGCCGCAGCACGTGCCGGTACCCACGTTTGACGAGCTGCTACGCGGCTGCGAACGGTCGGCCGTCCACCTCGAAATGCGCGACACCTACGCGGTGGACAAGGAAACGTCGGGGTTTGCGGCATGGCGGGCGGGACACCGGGATGACCCGAACAACCCGGCCGAGTGGTGGCGGCCGTGGCTGGACCTGATCTCGGAGACCGTTGGGCGCGGAGTGGTCGTCCGCCGCGCCCGCATCATCTCCGAGCCGGTAAGCGAGTACATCCGGTTCGAGTACGACGGGTCATTCACCAACATCGCGGCCGGCGAACAGATCCGGTGGCTTCCACGGCGTCAAGCATCGGACCTGGCGCTCCCCGGCAACGACTTCTGGCTGTTCGACAACAGGTTGATCCGGTTCAACCACTTCACGGGCGACAGCGTGTCGGCAGGTGGCGAGATGTGCGACGACCCGACGGTGGTGAGACTCTGCGATTCGGCCTTCGAAGCCGTATGGCAGCGAGCCGTGCCACACGACACTTTCAAGGTGTGAGCCGCGGACCGACGAGCAACTGATGCCCTCATCCCCCTCGTCCAGCGCTCAGGCAGCCCGGGAGGCCGTAGCCGCAAGGCTCCGCGACCTTCGCCTTGACGCTGGACTGGACGGCAAAGACCTGGCCGCCCGCTGCGGCTGGAGCACGGCCAAGCGTTCGCGGATCGAGACAGCCCGAACGCCACCATCTGACGACGATATCCGCGCCTGGTGCACTGCCTGCGGGGCGGCTGACCAGGCAGCGGATATCGTCGCTCAGTCCCGTACGGCCGACTCCATGTGGACCGAATGGCGCCGCAAGCAGCGGACGGGTCTCCGCCAACTCCAGGAGTCCTACAACTCGCTGTTTCAAAAGACCCGGGTGTTCCGCGTCTACACCAGCAACCTGGTTCCCGGGCTCATCCAAACCGTGGGATACGCAACCTCGTTGCTGTCTAACATCACCGAGTTTCGGCAGATCCCCAACGACGTCCCGAAGGCGGTACAGGCCAGGCTGGAGCGCTCGCAAGTACTGCACATCGGGACGCGGCGGTTCATCTTCCTACTCGAAGAGACGGTGCTCCGGTACCAACTCGCTGACAGCGACGCCATGGCCGCCCAACTCGGCTACCTGCTGACCATCGGCGCGCTTCCATCGGTGTCCCTCGGCATCATCCCATCCGGCACAACGGACCGCCGCATGTGGCCGATGGAGACCTTCCACATGTACGACGACGGCTTGGTGAACGTGGAACTCCTCTCAGCTCGGACGACCGTCACGCAACCAAGCGACATCGCCATGTACCGAAAAGCGTTCGACGAGCTACGCGCCATGGCGGTCTACGGGACTGACGCACGGGCCCTGATCACAGCTGCCATAGCCTCCCTATGAGGCATCTACGTGCTCTCCGGCTCCTTCCGGCCGACACCCGGTGGTGGGCCACCGTCCAAGAGCACCTTCGCGCAGACTTCAGCCGGGAGGACGGCACGCGCACCTGGGCCACCTTCGAACTCGCGGTGCGGAAGGCGCGCCTCGGAATCGCCGCCACCCTGCACGCCTCGCTCCTGGCCGACCTGAAGGTCGAACGCGCCACCCTCACAGCCCGACCCAGGCCCGAAGCGAAAGCCGCACAGGCGGCGTACGCGACAAGGGGGTACCGCGAGCTCGGACTGTCGCACCCGTGGGACGACGCACCGTTCTACACCGCAATGGTCCTCGACCTCCCGCAATCACCCACCTGACGAATCCCGGTACCGCCGAACCCTCGCCCGGGTCCGTTATCGCTCCCCGCGGGTGTTCACCACGGTCAACGAAGCGCGAAGACCACCCAGGCGACCTTGCCCCTGATGAGTCTCCGTCGGAACCCCCAGCAACCATTCGACAGGTGGTCGACGATCCCCAACCCCCGCCCGCTCTCGGCCAACTCCTCCTCCGCGACCCCGAACCCATCCCCCAGGGCCTCCAGCCTTGAACGAGCAGTCCACCTCCAACTCGGGGTCGGGTGCGGGGGATGCGGGAATCACGATCGCGCACCTCGCAGACCACGCCCACAGCGGTACGACGAACACGAAGTTCGTACGGTCCCCTCGCGTGCACACCGGCGTTGGCCACCAACTCGGAGACCGCGAGAACAGCATCTCCGATGCTCTCGTCCCGCAGGCCGAGTCCAGCGAGTGCCCTCCGCAGGGCCGCCCGAGCGGCACTGATCGCCTCAGGACCGGCCACCGCCCACGTGCACAACACCGAACGACGCCACCACAGCACGCGGCTCACCGCAGCGCTCCACGCGCGGCGTGGCGGCCCCGCAACACCCGCCGATGACGACCCCGCCCTGGGCGAACCCACGCCCGCGCCTCTTCGAGGACAAGCGAGTGGTTGACGGCGACGACCGACAGCAGCATGAGAACGCTGAACAATAGGGACGGCGACATGGCGACCTCCGGGAGAACGTGACCAGGAACATCACCACCACACCGCTAACACTTCGATGAGCGGCACCCTATGCCAACGACGTCGTCACCCGAATAACGACGCCATACGAGTCGTCCAGAAATGATGCAGATCACATACCCCTCTACCGACAAGGCGAGTTACGGTCGACTGCACCATTCCCAATTCCCCAGGAGGCACTTATGCGGAGCGCCAACCGCAACCTGGCAGCTTGCATGAACGCCGCCGGAATCCGACCCCCGCAGATGGTCACGGCCGTCAACCAACTGCTCGGCCAGGGGTACCTGAGCCGCTCCACAGTGTCGGAGTGGATGCACGCCGGCCACGTCCCCCGCGAGCCACTCCCAGCCATCGTGGCCCAACTACTCTCCGACCACCTAGTGTCCTGAGTCGGAAGTTCAGGGGCGGTTGTAAGGTGGGGTGATGCCGGGTCCGAAGCCGCTGTTGCTGGAGTTGTCCGATCACGAACGCAGGGTGCTGCGGGGCTGGTTGCGCAAGCAGACGGCGTCTCAGGCGCTGGTGTTGCGGTCGAGGATCGTGCTGGCGTGTGCAGAGGGCCGGCCGAACGCGCAGGTCGCGCAGGAGCTGGGTGTCTCGCGGGAGACCGTGCGCAAGTGGCGGGCCCGATTCGCCGCGGATCGGCTGGAGGGTCTGGTGGACCGGCCGCGTTCGGGGGCGCCGCGGACGATAACGGACGAGCAGGTCGAGGCCTTGGTCGCCAGAACGCTGGATCAGGCGCCGCCGACGGGTGATTCACACTGGTCGACGCGTTCGATGGCCCAGACGGCGGGGATGTCGCAGTCGGCTGTCTCGCGGATCTGGCGGGCGTTCGGCCTCAAGCCGCACATCGTGGAGACCTGGAAGCTGTCGACCGATGCGCAGTTCGTGACCAAGGTCCGCGACGTGGTGGGTATCTACCTTGCCCCGCCCGAGAACGCCCTGGTCCTGGCGGTGGACGAGAAGTCGCAGATACAGGCCCTGGACCGGACCCAGCCCGTGCTGCCGATGGCGCCGACCACGCCGGCGAAGATGACCCATGACTACGTCCGGCACGGCACGACCAGCCTGTTCGCCGCCCTGGACATCATCTCCGGCTCGGTCATCGCCCAGCACTACCGCCGCCACCGCCACCAGGAGTTCCTGCGCTTCCTGAAGGTCATCGACGCCGCCGTCCCCAAGGACCTCGCACTCCACCTGGTCCTGGACAACTACGCTACCCACAAGACCGAGCCGGTCAAGAAGTGGCTGTTGCGACACCCCCGCTTCCACCTGCACTTCACTCCCACCTCGGCATCCTGGCTCAACCTCGTCGAACGCTGGTTCGCCGAGCTGACCTGCCGCAAGCTCCGCCGCTCGGCCCACCGCAGCGTCGTCGAACTCGAGCGGGACATCCGCAGCTGGATCAACGAGTGGAACAAGAACCCCAGGCCGTTCGTCTGGACGAAGACCGCCGACGACATCCTCGACACCCTCGCCGCATACTGCACACGAATTAACGACTCAGGACACTAGACGGCCACGTCAGAGCCCACGACCTGTGGCCACACCACGGGGTTGCCCCAACCTGGAGCCTGCCGGCCGACCACGGACTGGCAGACATCGCCAACGCACCCAACCCCGCTGCTGCCATGGCCACAGACTGGATCCACTTCGCGAACCGCCGAGCCGGGAGTGACCGTCGACGCTTTTACCCTGTGCCGAACTCCGCATTCCCAGGCGAGGGAGGAGGCGACAGCGAGGCAAAGGCAGCAGGGACTGACCGATGGGTTTTCCTCGCGAGGAGCATCGCAACCGAACTCGCGAAATCCCCACCCAGCCTCGCAATCAGCCGGTTCACGTATCGTCAGATCCTCGTATTCGCCGACGCTCTACTGGAGAACCCTGGAGACCACGCCATTTCAGGAGCATTGACTGCAGTGACCTCAGCAGGCGAACGAATTTCCCGTGCGAGTGGAAATCTCGGACTCGCACAGCGTTATGGTGCCGCAGCCGCCATTCTCGCCCGGGCAACCCCCGCGCCCAGGTGTCCGTCGTCACGAACATGACCCTCTATCACCCCGCTGGTCTCCGCCCCGCCGGGGCCACCGAAGGCGCCGCAGGAGCAAGCCCCACATCCGCATGCTGTCCGATCCCTGGTTTATCACCACGTCGAACTCACCCACCCCCGGAACGCATACGCACCATGCCTGCCAAAAACATCCGGCCCGACGGCTGCAGCAAGGCTCATCGCTCCTCCGGTTCGGGGATGTCCAGGCCGGCTGCGGCCAGGTCGGCGTAAACGTCGACCACTGTGCAGCGGCTGAGGCGTGCGATCGGTTGGAGCGCCAGGGCCCAGGGCAGGAGTTGGAGGTCGTCGTAGGAGCAGCGGTCGATGTCGCTGCGTACCCGCAGGCTGCCGTGATTGTCGATGATGTGGACGAATGCCTCGACACCCCAGGGCCTGGGGTTGCGGACTCGCAGGGCGGGGGCTTCGCGGACGAACGGGCATTGGCGTAGGGCGTGTTGGACGCAGGGGAGGCAGACGGGTGGGTGCTGGGTGTATTCGGTCTCCGGCCAGTACAGGTTGCGGCGTTTCGGATCAGGTTTGACGAAGAACAGGACGCCTTTGCTGTTGCGGTCGGGTTCCCCGAAGCAGCCCTGACAGCGCATGTCGAGCATGGCCTCGCTGGCGCGGCGGGGGTGAATCTTGCGGAAGATCGGGATCCTACGGCCAGGAGGAGGAGCGGTGGTGCGGACCCACAGTGCGCCACGGCGATCACGGTCGGCAGGCGTCTCGTCCCGGTATGTCACACCCAAGCCATCGAGGCGCAGCACTACGTCACGAGCCGCGGTGGCCTTCTCCCCTTTCAACGGTGTGATGTACGGGATGAAACGCCCCGACTCCTGCCTTGTCACCGGGCAGGGGGATGGGTCGTGGCTGTCCGAGGTGGGCTTCGCAGTCGTGTCGTGGTTCGGAGCGTCGACGGGGCAGTGAAAGGTGGTCACGCGGCGTCTCCCGCATGGTGCCGGCGCAGGCTCTCCGCCTTGGCCGCGTACGGTTCAAGGCCGTACTGGGCACGCCGCCGGCCCAAGGTGTCCGGTTCGGCGATGGGGTAGGGCTGGATGCCCTCCGGCCCGTACCGGAACTGGGTACCGAACAACTGCGGGATGCCCGCGATAGCGCAGCACCGGTCGTACAGGTGCGCCCACTGAGCCGGCTCCGCCTCACCCGCGGTGGCAGCGTCGGCCAGTTCGGCCAACGCCAGCTTCTGGAATTCGACGTCATCGGCATGCAGGGCGATCAACCAGGCCGCCCGCGCCGCGTCCACACCCACCAATGTCCGGCCCGGCCAGCCGTGATCGGCCATGATCCGGCGCAACGCCTCGGCGTTCGCGTGGTCGGTTTGCCGCCTCGCCGTGCGCTGGGCTTCCGTCAGACGGGCGGCGGGGATTACCCAGCCAGGCTCGGCCAGGCCTTGGCGACGCAGGAGATCGCGGGCGATGTCCCCCCGTGCGGGAGCGGCAGCCGTTGTCACCCCGCCTTCGGCGGCTTCACCCAATGGTGTGGTGGTCAATGTGTTCTCCGTGAGTAATGGATGAGCAGGGCAAACCCACCGCCCGCCAGCGGCCATGGCGACCATCCGCGACGGCGACGGTGGTCCATGTGCTGGGGCGGTTCTCTTCCGCCTTTGGATAGAGGAGCGGTCGGCCTGACAGCTCCCAGAACGTGGTGCCGTCGGCAATGACGTGCACGTACATCGCGCCCCCGGCGAGGGCGTCGCGGAACTGCCGCTCCGCGACGGCGTCCTCCACCCAGAACCTCGCCGCGCGAGCAGCAGCCGCACTCATGGAAACCAGGGCTTCCCGGACGAAGAGCCGCAGGCGTTCCAGGGCCTTGTCGTCCGTTCTGGCCACCCATGAGCCCAAGTGAGCGCTGCCGAGGTGAGTCTCGCTGTCGTCGAAGGCATGGAACTGCACCAGGTTCCCCGTCGTATAAGCGTGATCAGCGCGAGCCGAATCGTGTCCGGTCACGCCGCAGTCCCCACTCGAACCCCGAAAACAGCCCAGACGTCCTTGCCAGTAGCCGTTCTGTTCGCCCCGAACCAGTCCGCAGAGGAAGCGATGAGGTGCATACCGCGCCCTGACTGGGCGAGCCAATCCGGCGCACGAACGATCGGCAGCCGGTGGCTGGAGTCACTCACCGTGAGTCGTACACCCGAACCGAAGTGCTCAAGCGACAGGACGCAGTCGGACGTCCTGGTGTGTTTCCCAACGTTGGTGAGCATCTCCGTGAGGCACAAGACCACGGAATCGCACAGGCTTTCCTGGCCCCAGTACCGCAGAAGGGCCCGGATGATCCTGCGGGCCTGACAGATGACAGACGGGTGAGCCGCCAGGCGCTGCTCGTATCGGGAGGTACCCGGCACAACACAGCTTGGTTGCGGAGCTGACGAAGCCTCTTCATGCGGCGTCGCAAGGTCCATCGTGCAGGAGTCCACGACCTCAGCCCGGAGCGAGCGCATCAGCATCCCCTTTTGAGCGTCGGAAAGCGGGACAAGCAGCCCGCATCGTTCGGACCAGCTCAGCAACCATCTGCTGGGTATTCAGCCAGCGGAGCGAGCCCGGACCGAAAGATTGGCCCAGCCCATCGCTCGCGGCCACCGGAAGAAGTCACGGTTTTCGTCAGGGCCGTGGGATGTTCCGGGTTCCTGGGGGAAACCCGTGAGTTCTCACGGGTTTCCCCGTGATGAGCGGCCGCAGTGGCTACCCTGCGAACGGCACCGCCAAGGAATCACGGAGGTGGAGATGCCCAGTCAGCACCGCCCATCATGCGCAAAGGCCCTACGAGACCGTGCCGTCGCGGAGGAATGGGACTTGGCAAGGACGGTCGATGAAATTCAACGCTGCTGCGGGGTAGGCCGCTTGAGGGCGCACCGCCTCGCCCGTGGCTGGACCCTGCGCCGTGCCGCAAGCGAGGCCTGTCAGCTGACTGACAGGGCACCAAATGCCCCGAAGATGGATGAAGATCAACTGGGGGTCTGGGAAACCCGTCCCGATCGACGTCCTCGTGCGCAGACCATCGATCTGCTGTGTCGGCTTTACCGCACGAACGCCGAAGGACTCGGGCTCGGGGCGGACTATCACGACGAGTCACAGGAATCGCCAGACAGCGCGGGCCAGCGAAACGAATCGCAGCGTCTGGTCGGTTCCAGTGAAATCGAGCGCCTGGCGGATGACACGCGCCGCCGTTTGGATCGCACCCTCGCTCGCACGACCGTCTCGCTGGCCCAACTCGACACCTTGGACGAGCGGCTGTCGTGCATCCGCCACGAGTACCTCTACACCGCCCCGGCGCACATGCTCAGGTCGTTGCTCGCCGAATTGGACGAAGTGCAGGAACTCGCCTCGGAGCGCCAACCAGCAGCAATCCAAAAACGGCTTTCCGAGATGATCGCGCTCCTGGCCACGCTCGTAGCCGACTCCCTCATGAAACTCGGCAACGTTCGCGACAGCCGAGCGTGGTACGCCACAGCAAGGAACTCGGCCGATGACAGCGGCAGCCTTGAGCTACGCGTCCTGGTAAGGGCACAAGCCGCAATGCTGCCGTACTACTACGGCCCGCTCCCCTCTGCTGTCGGCCTGGCACGAGAGGCCCGCCTTTTGTCACGCCATCGTCCAACACCGATGGGGGCCCTCGCCGCAGCGGCCGAGGCGCGCGCGCTGGCTCGACAAGGTGACGCGGCAGGAGCCCAACATGCGATCGGTATCGCCCGCCAGGACTTCGACCGGTGTGATCACGGGCCCGAAGAGGACGCGTTCGCCTTCCCAGAGCGCAGGCTACTGCTCTACCTGAGCGGCGCTTACACCTTCCTCGGACTGACCAAGCAGGCGCGCGCCGTCCAGCAACAGGCCCTCCAGTTGTACCCGGAACGCACAGGCATCGACCCCGCCCTACTACGCCTTGAAGAAGCCATCTGCCTTGCCCAGGACCACAGCCTGACCGAGGCGTGCCAGCTCGCCTCGGCGACCTACCTGCGACTACCCGAAGAGCAGCGCACACCCATCCTCGGAGCACGCGCCCAAAACATCATCGATGTCCTGCCACCAAGAATGAGGACCGTGCGGGCAGCTCGCGAACTCGGGGAGGTGCTGGCGCTCCCGCCGTCTTGATGTGACAAATGGCATGCGATTCGGTCAGCCTTGCGCCATGACTGCACCGGCGCCCCTCCGCGGCGGCTTCGCCGACTCCGAAGTCCGTGACGTGCTCAAGCGTGCCTGCGCCATCGTCGGCCTGGACGGATCGGACGCCGAGCTGCTGCGCGGCCACACCAACGCGGTATTCCGGCTGCGCAGCCACCCAGTGGTCGCGAAGATCGCCCCGAAGGGCTCCTCCAGCGCAGCCGTCGAACGAACCATCGCGCTCGTGCGCTGGCTCATGCATCAAGACTTCCCGACAGTGCCGCTCCACCCCGTGACGCAGCCAGTGGTCATCGACGACCGCCACGCCGTGTCGTTCTGGGTCTATCTGCCCCAGGAAAACACCGAGCCGATTGCCGCTGCGGACCTGGCCGGCCCCCTCCGCATCCTCCACTCTTTGCCTGCTCCGCCGGTGCAGCTGATCGAGCCGGACAACATTGCTGCGATCCGCTCATCGCTGAAGGTGATCACGCTCCTGACCGAGGACGACCTGCACTTCCTCGGCGAGCAGGCAGACCGGCTGGAACGCGCCCTGTCACATGTGCCATTCGTACTGCCGCCGGCGGTGATACAGGGCGATCCTCAACACCGGAACGCGTTGCGCGAAAAAGGCCACCGGACCGTGCTGTGCGACTGGGACACCGTCGCATGGGGGCACCCGGACTGGGACCTGATCACCATAGAAGTCCACTGCCGCCGCTTCGGATACGGTGCCGAGCACTACGGGTCGTTCGTAGAGGCATACGGGATGGACATCCGAAGCAGCCCGGGGTACGAAGTCCTCCGCGATGTCCGTGAACTCCGAATGATCACGACCAATGCCCGCAAGGCCCGCCACACACCGGGAACGCTCAACGAAGTGCGGGCCCGGATCGATGGGCTACGACGAGGTGAAGCTCAGCAAGAGTGGCACATCCTCTAACATTCCAGCCCGTTCAAGTTTCCCCGCATGGGCACACCGAACCTGGGACGTCCGATTGGGCGTCCCGCGGTCGCGGGTACGGCGCCCGAGGGCGGGCAACGGCTTCGTACTGCGCCCGCGTTGTGGGAGTGGCCTATTGGTGGGCCCGCGCCAAGGGTTTTTGCCGGGTTTTGACACAGCCTCCTGAGGGCCCTCCGCGCGGCTGCCAGCAACGGTGACCTGCATCAACACCGCCATCCGACCCCAACCACCGACTCGGCCCACGGGCGTCCTATGGGGAGCGACTCCCTGGCTCTCCGTCGTCAAGGGGTATTGGCCGGCTCGGGCGGATGACCTTCGCTACCGGTGCTGTTGACGACCGTGCGGAACGTCCCCGTACTGCCGCAAACCGCCCACCACATCCACCGGATCGGGCGATAGACAAAACGGACCCAGTTGACATCCCCACAAGGGGGAGCGGGAGGGCTCCCCGAGGGCTCCCTGGTTGCTCCCCATGCAGAAACCGAAAGGCCGTCCCCGCCATACGGCGGAAACGGCCTCTGACCTGCGTAAACGCTGGTCGGGACGACAGGATTTGAACCTGCGACCCCTTGACCCCCAGCCCTGCGGCAACTCTCAGTAGTCGACCGTATCGCTCCGCGACGGTCAGCTGAGGTCGATACAGCGCCGTACGGCGCCGCCCACGACGGGAGCACATGACGACCTCCATCCGGCCCGGGGCGAGCCCGCCCCGGCGTCACCCCCCAACACCAGCCCTATCGATCACCTGTACGCACAGGCCAGAAGACCATTCCTACGGAATCGCACAAGGCCAGCAAGAGATCCACGTCGGCGCGAGCCGCACACTCGCGCTGCCCGCCGGAGCCGTCCCCCGAGCAGCCGAATGGACAGCCCGCTGGAGCCCGACGCAACATAGGTATATGATTTTTGGTATGGGCGAGCGGTATGAGATCGAGCTGGAAGCCGAGGTCCGGCAATGGCTGGAGTCACTCCCGCCCGCCGACTACCTGCGCGTCATGAAGCTGGCCGACCTCCTCGCCGACCACGCCGAGACACTCGGCGAACCCCAGACCCGCCACCTACGCGGAAAACTGCGTGAACTGCGGTTCTCCCTGCACAGCCGCGAACAACGCATCACATACTGGCTCGCCCCGGGCCGACGGATCGTGATGCTGACCGTCTTCCACAAGACCCGCATGCGGGAGAGCGCAGAAGTCGACCGCGCCCACAAGGCCCAGCAGCGGTGCGAAGAAGCCCACCGTCCCGCCGACAGCCACGAAATCTACGACCGACCCATAAAGGAGGACGAACTGTGAACCACGCCGCATGGAAGACCCACCGCGCCAAGGAACTGACCGGTGAGGACGCCGACCTCGGCCCCCAGGCTCAACAGGTCTACGACGAAACGGGACTGGCCATCGAAATCGGCCGTGCCGTCTACCAGCGCCGCATCGAACGGAACTGGTCCCAGGCCGAACTCGCCCAACGTGCCGGCATGACGCAACCTGCCATCGCCCGCCTGGAGACCAGCCTCACCCTGCCCTCCACCCGCACCCTGCTGCGCGTCGCCACCGCCCTCGGCCAACCGCTCCACATCACCATCGGCGACGCAGCCTGACCACCAACCCCCCAACTTGGAGAAACCACAGCTCAAGGCCCACACCTTCGCACCGCCAGCCTCGGACCGGCCCCCGCCATCACCCGGCACGCGGGGGTGGACCGTCTTCCTCAAGGCCCAGGACCTTGCCCATGCCGAAAACCTCATCCACCCAGGTCAGGCAGCATGTTGATACTCGTGGAGAATGCCGCCGAGTCGTTCGCGTCGTCGTATGTTGAGGCGGGTGGTCTGCTGCGGATCAGCAATCGGCACCGGCAACGGGTGGAGCGGGCGGGCGTTGGCGATGCCCTGGTGGGGCCGGTGGGAGTTGTAGTGGTCTTCGAACTCCCGCAGTGCGTGGAGCAGGTGGCGCTGGTTCCAGATCAGGGTGCGGTCCAGTAGGTCGCGCCGGCAGGTCTGCACCCAGCGTTCCATGATCGCGTTCATGCGCGGCATTCGCACGCCGCTGTACACCACCTGGATGCCCGCGTCGTTGAGGATGGTGTCGAAACAAGGCGGGGAACTTCCCGTCCCGGTCGCGGATCAGGAACCGTGCCCGGCTGCCGGCGTCTTCGAGGTCCATGGCGAGGTTCTTCGCGGCTTGTGCCGCCCAACCAGCGGTGGGGTGTGCGGTGGCGCCCAGGATGCGGATCCGGCGACTGGCGTGCTCGATCACCGCGAACACATACAGCCGAGCCCCGGACAGGGTGATGGTTTCCATGAAGCCGCAGGCCAGGGGGTGCGTCGGCCTGGGAGTGCAGGAAGTCTGCCCAGGTGCTGGAGGTCCGTCCGGGTGCCGGGTCGATTCCGGCGTCCTTCAGGATCTCCAAGACGGTGGATGCGGCCACCTTGATTCCGAGAACAAGGAGTTCGCCGTGGATGCGGCGGTAGCCCCAGCCCGGATTCTCCCGGGCCCAGGCGCAGGACCAGGGCGCGCACGGAGTGCACGGTCCGCGGCCTTCCCGGGCGCTTCGGCCGACAGGCGGCAGCGTGACGGCGGGCGACCAGGTCCCGGTGCCGGCGCAGCACTGTCTCCGGACGCACCACCAGCCGCACCCGCCGCAACGCTCCCCCGGCAACCGGTGCAGCAGGGCTGCCAAGAACGCGCGATCGCCCCAGGAGAACCGCACCCTGTCCTTGCCCAAATGACGCTCCAGCACCGTGATCTGATGGCGCAGGGCCAGGATCTCCGCGTCCTTGCCCCGGTCGCTCCACGGCAGCAGGCGCAGCAGGGCGAACGCGTTCGTCACGGTCAGATAGGCCAGTCGCAGCAGCACGACCGACCATCATGCCGGGGCGGCCACCAGTCGAGCGAGAGGACCATTTCGAGCACCCGAGCCCGAGAACCCGACCATCACCTACAACAGCTCCCATCAGGGCGGATGGGGTTTTCGGCAGGGGCAACGTCAAACACAGCCCGGCCAACCTCGCCGTCGTCGCCCTGGACCGGCTCGAGGCGCTCGTGCGCAACCGGCTCAAACGTCTCCAGTACCGGCCCGGCACCCTCGACGGCTTCATAGCAGGCACCGGTCTGAGCTTCGACGACCCAGCGTCACCCTGACGAGCCGAAGTCAGTAACCACCAGGATCGCACAGCGTCGAACTCGTCGTGATCAAGGAGCTGTTGGGCCATGCCCACATCGGCGTGACCGCGACGGTGTCGGCCACGTCCGACTCCGCCTCCAACGCGACGCCATCGACCTCCTCGGCCACGCCCTCCGCAACCGCAGCGAGCCTGCCACCCGACCCGACGACGGCAACGAACCGCCCGTTTGTGCAGCGCCCGTCCGCTGATGTTGCCGTCAACTACTGCCGTCAGACACCACAGCGGCCCCGCCGGAAAACCATCCGGTGGGGCCAGCGTGTTTCCATCGTTGATGGCATTCGATTATTTAGGGCACTCTCGGTCGCCCTCGATCGCTATGCGGTTTCCATTCAGAGAACCCAATCGCGAACAATCCGCAGGGCCCTTTCCATGCCTTCCCGATCTTCGATCTGCGCATGCTCAGATCGCACATCTCCAGACTCAGCGTCTACCAGATCCAGCTCAGCTTGGCCATCCGTCCATAGGACGACTTGACCCATCTTTTCCGACCCCTCAAGGATCCAGCGGATAGATCGTGGATCACGATCGGCTGGCGATTCTTCGATCTCCGACAGGAGGGGAGACCCATCCCCACGCTGCATGTTCGCGATCCACACTGAAGCCGCCTCCAGCAGGTCAGAACCTTCTAGGGGCATGTTGTACCTCCGCCAAGTCGGATGTTCTTCGCCTCTGGCAACTCCAGTGGAGCGCCGCCCTTTTTGACCGACAAGCGAGAAAATACCGTCGTCGAGTCAGACATTTTATAGTCACCTGGCCGTCCGCCGGGAATCAGCGTCGACTTCGGCACATCAAATTCTACATAGACCGATCCTGGCCGCGATGAAATATAAGCGTTGGGATCGGAAGGATGGACGACGTAACTGAAGCCGCCACCCCCCGGCTGCACCATGCCCGTACTGAGCATCTTCTGATATTCACCCGTACCCATCCAGCGCCCCACGGTGACTAGGCCGTCATCGCCCCCGGAATTGTGAACCAAGATCGGCGTGGTACCAGCGAGTACATAGTACGTGTGCAGCTGCTGGACCGTGAGGTTCCACATGTCCGCGGATCCGGGGTGGACGCGGACGGCGAGGACTCGTGCGTGGTGGTTGGTGGCTGTCTCGAGGTCGTGGCGGGGGGTGAGGTGGCCGGCGGGGATCCAGGTGTGGAGGGTGTCGTCCCAGAACGGGTGGTTGGCGGTGGTGTGGAGGAGGCTGGTGTGGTGGGGGGTGGTTTGGATGGTCAGGTCGACGAGGTCGTTGTCGTGGTGGATGTGGGTGGCGACGACGGTGCGGGGGCCTTGATGTTTGCCGGTGTCGGGGTTGGCGGCTTCGACCTTGTCGCCCGGCTTGATCTTCGAGATCGGCTTGGTCTTGCCCTTGTCCATCAGCACGGGCGTCGAGGGCGTGAAGCTGCACGCCACCCCTGCGGAGTCGTCGGTGGCGCCCTCACCGCTGAAGATGTTGTTGATCGCGGTCGCGGCGCCGCCGACCGCGGTCACGCAGCCCGGGGCGACCATCGCCGTGTCACCGCAGGCCGCGCCGACAGGCACGGCGAGGACGATGATCCCGGCGCCTTCCAGGGCGTGGACGTAGTCCGCCCATTTCTGGGCCGTGGTCTCCATCGCCACGGTGTCTTCGATCGACGTCCACTGCGCCGGCGCCTCCTCGCACATCTTGTTGGCGCCGCAGCCCAGGCCCAGGCCGTTGGCGTTTGCCACAGTGCGGTGGCGGGTCCGGGAGTAGGCCGGCTGGACGAATGCGGTGGAGCGGGACCAGGTGGTGTAGCCGCCGTCCGTGTAGAAGGTCTCGGAGCCGCACACCGCCGGTCCGCAGCCGCCGCCCGGCGGAGGGGTCTTGGGTGCCGGGGCGCCGTCGCCGCATCCCCATCCGCAGTTCGGCGGGGGCCCGTCGGCGCCGTTGTACATCAGGCCCGTGGGGTCTGATGCGGTGACGGGGTTGTTGCCAGCGTAGGTGTAGCCGCTCATCGACTGCGGATTGCCGGCGTCCAGCAGCGGGTCGACGCTGGTGAAGCGTCCCACGGTGGGGTCGAAGTCACGTGCCCCGAGGTGGACCAGGCTGGTGTCGGGATCGCTGGTACCGCCGACGAACGTCTTGTCACCCGCCCACCCGGTGGGCTGTGTGCCGCGGGGTGCGCCGAAGATCGTGGTCTTGCGGCGGGTGACGGCCAGGGTGGTGGCGTCGATCTGGGTTGTGGCGGTGCCGTGTAGGTCGGACAGCAGGAAGGTGAGTCTGCCGCCGGTGAGCATGGCGATGGTCTTGCCGTAGAAGTCGTAGTAGCGGGTACCGACGACCGTTCCGCTGTTGGTCAGGTGCAGTTCGTCGCCGTGGGGGAGGTAGAGGGTGGAGCCGGTGGAGTCTCTGGTGATCAAGCGGTTGCCGTCGGCGTCGTAGACGTAGCTGGTGGCGGTGGTGCCTTTGGTATCGGCCAGGTGTCCTTCGGCGTCCCAGTCCAGGGTCTGGGTGTCGCCGCCGATCACGCGGGTGGCGGTGTTGCCGTCCTTGTCGTAGGTGAAGGTTTCCTGGCTGCTTCCGCCGGGGCCGCTCTGGGTGACGGACGGCAGGTCATGGGTGCCGGCGTCGGGGGTGGCGTAGCTGCGGGTGACGTCGGCAGCCGGGCCCGATGCGGTCTGGTGCTGGACCTCGCTCTGGCGGTCGCCCACCGGGTCGTACGTGTAGGAGGTCCAGTAGGCATCGGGTCCTGCGACATCCGAGGCGGTCGGTACGGTGGGCCGGGTCGGGCACTGCTGTGTGGTAGTCCACGCCTGTGTGATGCGCTGCAGCGCGTCGAGGGTGAAGCACTGGGTGTCGGTGACCGCGGTGGTGTCCTGGCCCGTGGTGGTGGAGATGCCGGTGACATTCCCGGCAGGGTCGTGGGTGTAGTGGTTGTCGTCGACCCGCTGTGGTGCGGTGTCGCGATCGGTGAACTGCCGGGTCTGTTCACCGGTGTTCTCGTCGTATTCGTTCGACGTCGTCAGGTGTTTCCCGAAGTCGCCGTACTGTTCCTGGGCTACGCGCCCGTAGTGGTCATAGACCGTTCGGGAGACGATGGCGTTGGAGGCGGTCCCGAGGGTGGACGGCAGGCTGGAGTTGTAGGTGTAGACCGGTACGGCCTTCTCCGATGGGAGGCCGCCGATGGCGGGATTCTGTGTCCAGTCGACCTGGCCGGTGAAGTCGTAGGCGGTGGTCCACTTGTAGGTCCCGGCCAGCGCCCCTTCGGAAGCGGGTACGGTGACCTGCTCGATCGCCGGCTTGTACAGGGAGCTGTACTGGGTGATCGCCTCGGTGTAGGCGTTGCCGTCGACGTAGCTGGTGGATGTGGCGAGTTGTCCCTTGCCGCCGGTCGCCGTGTCGTAGGTCCAGGCGGCCAGGGTGGTGCTGCCCTGTTTGAGGTCCTTCTTGCGGCCGAGTTCGTCGTAGTCGGTGTGCAGGGTGATGCCGCGGGCGTCAGTGACGTCGGTGACGCGGTCCCCCTGGTCGTAGACGGTGGTGCTGGTGCCCTTGTCGGGGTCCGCGTCACGGATCGTGCGGCCGCGCACGTCGTAGCCGTATGTCCACTCCGCACCGGACGGATCCGTCATCTGCTGGAGCAGACCGCGCTTGTCGTAGATGTAGCCGGTGGACTGCGAAGAGGTCCGGTCGCTGTCGGTGTACTCCTTCAACTCGGTCGTCCGGCCGAGTGCGTCGACAACGGTGGTGGTGGCGGTCCCGCCCTGCGGTGGCGTGACGGTGGTGGTGTCACCGGTGTAACCGGTGACGGTGCGCTTCACCTCGTCGCCGAACTTCTTGTCGATCACCGCGGTGGTGCGGCCGGCACCGTCGAAGAGCGTGTCGGTGGAGGCGGGATAGTCCGTTTCATGGCCGGTGACCAGTACCGGCTCCGGCATCCCGTCGGCGTAGTAGGCGCCCGAGCCGCGCCAGGCGAAACCGCGGCTGTCGTAGAACGTCTCCGTCAGCAGGCGTCCGGTCTCGTCCGGGGAGAGCGCCTGGGTTTGTATGGGGCGCATCATGCCGTCGAAGAATGCGTAGGACGACTGGTAGATGTCGTTGAAATTGAGGAACTTGGTGGTGACCACCGGCGGGGAGTCGGTGCCCACCTGGTAGACGTAGGTGTAACTCGGCGCCGTGGGATTGGCGGACGCGGGATGTGCGGGAGTCCATGCCTTGATCACGCGGCCCAGACCGTCGTAGGACGTCGTGGTGACGCGGCTGTTGGCGTCGGTGACCTGGGTGGGCTGGCCACGCAGCGGATCCAGGAGGGTCGTGACCGCCTGGCTGAGCGCGTTGGCGACGACCGACTGGGTGGGCGCCTCGCCGGTGGCCGGGGTATAGGCGGTCGCCGTCGTCTGCCCGTAGGGATCCGTGGTCTTCAGCGCGCGACCGTAGATGTCGAAGTCACCAGGCGAAGTCGTGGAGACGACGTCGTAGCCGTCACCCTTACCGTTGATCTGATCGATCCTGGTGACGTTGCCTTTACTGGGGGCGTCACCGAGGGCACCGCCGTCGTAGTACGTGCGCTTGTCGCTGATGACGTCGTCTGGACGCTTGACCGCGCCGTCACAGGGGTCCGCGACCGTCTCCACCCTGGAGACGGTGTTCAAGATCCAGGCGTCAGTGTTACGGGCGTAGGACGTGCTGGTGCAGCGCTCGTCGCCGTCCTTCGCGATGTCCCCCAGATCGGAGGCGGAGGAGACCACGCCGTAGGAGTCGAACGCGCGGGTCGACAACGTGGTGCGCACACCCGTGGAGACCGTGGTACGTGTCTGCTCGGACTGCGTTCCGGTGTGATACGCCACGAGGCTCGGCAGACCGTCGTCCGCCCGTGTGAAGGTGGCCGTGACGCCGGAACGCGTCGCGGTGGCCGAAGAGCGCCAAGGGGTGTAGGAGGTCGCCGAGACGAGTTTGCCGGTGTCGTCACCGTTGTACGTGGCGCTCTCCCGGACCATTCCGGCGAACTGCGGCCGGTCGGTGACCGCAGTCCCGGTACCGTCCTTGACGGCTTGCCCGTCGATGCCGCGGAAGTAGCGTGCCTCGGTCAGTGTCCGGGGGTCTGGGGAGTCACCGGTGCGGGTCTGTACGAGGCCGTAGCCGCGGGAGACGGAGTAGGTGCGGTCGTCCTTCTTGGTCAGTTCGTCGGTGCTCTTGGTCCAAGCCGCACCGCCGAGGTAGTTGTAGGACGTCACCTTGTCGGGTGTCGAGGCGATGTTGTCGCCCTCGACGACCTGCTGCACGGTGTAGCTGTTGAACCAGTCCAGCTTCGCGGTCTCGCCTTCGGAGGACCACTTGACCGGGTAGCAGGTGGTGGCGTCGGTGCCGTCGGCTGGTGGCAGGCCAGTCACAGTGCAGCCGGGACCGTTGTAGAAGACGCCGATGGTTCCGCCGGATTCCATGGTGATCTTCGACAGCCGCAGGCGGATGAAGGGGGCCAACCCGTCCCCGGTCTTGTCGACCCGGTTGGCGAGTTGCTGGCCGTCGAACGTCACCGGCGGCAGGGGTGTGGTGGCGCCGTCCATGCCCGTGCGGGTGATCGATTGAAGCCACATCGGCGTGGAGATGCCGTCACCGGCCGGCGGGAAGTCCTGGTCCAGCTTCCAGTTGTCGACGCTCTTGTACGCACCGCCGGTCAGCACGCTGGTGGTGATGGAGGTGAGCCGCTTGCGGGACCAGAAGGTGGGCGAGTACTGGCCGGTGCAGTCGTCTCCGTCCTTGCAGTACTGGTCGTAGGGCACGTCCGGCCAGTTGGCGGCGTCGGTGGAGTCGAAGGTGCCGCATCCTGTGAGGCAGCGTTCGTCGACACCGAAGGTGACCTGCCCCATGGCTTTGGCGGAGTAGACGGTGTTCGAGCGCAGCCCGTAGTCGATGTGGCTGAGGTAACCGCCGCGGATGTACGCGGTGGCGGTGGCGTCGCCAGTGGTCTCGGAGACATCGCGCCCGTAGTTGTTGGACTCGGTCTTCCAGTAGTAGGCCATGGCGTCGCCGTGCGGATCGACGACGTAGTCCAGCTGCCAGCGCCATGCCTGCTGGCACCAGGCGTCCGCGAAGCTGGAGTCGTAGCAGGGCTCGCCACTCTGGTTGCCGAACACCGGCACGGTCCACGCCGAGTTGGTGGCAGGAGTGGAGGAGTCGTCCGACCAACCGGGCAGATGATTGCGGCCGAAGAAGTACTGGGTACCGTCCGATGTGGTGATCTTCCAGTACTCACCGTTGTTGTCGCCGTTTTCGGCTCCGGAGAGCTTCTCCACCTTCTCGCTGGAATCATCCGCAGGGTGCCAGTCGCCGGTCGTGTCGTCCTTGACCAGCTCAGTGGTCTTCCCGCCGAGGTTCAAGGTGGCGTTGTCGTTGTACCAGCACAGGTCGCCGACCTTGGTGGTGTTGGTACCGCCGCTCTGGTCCTCGTCGCACGGCTTGTAACGGCGCTCGACGTAGCCGGGCTGCCAGTCCCAGCCGTCCCCGATCCAGGAGGGCTGGTTGTTGGTCGCCGCGGTCTCGCCGTCCACCGCTTGCGAGTTGTAGTTCATGGAAATCTGCGGTTGCAGGCCCCCGGGAACGCTTGGTACATCGATCGGAGAGGACCAGGTGAAGGCACCGGTGGAGCCGCCCGCGTTCCAGGAACCCGAGGGCTTCAACGAGGTGGCCGCATAACTGCCGGACGTTCCCGACGGAGTGGACGTGGCCGCGACCACCGTGGCGGGCGCCACCGCCCCCGCCTTGGTGCCGCCTGCTGGTTTCGACTCCGAGGAGCCCCCGAGACCGACCTCTGCGGTCAGGGTGCCGTTCTTGGTGTCATTGGTCGTCAGCAACGGCCTGGCGGTGCGGCACTTGGCCTGGCCCGGTGAGGTCAGCGCACAGGCAGGCAACCGTACGAGCCGCAGACGCGAGGCCCAGTCGCCTCCGTACGCTCCGCGGAACGATGCGTAGTCAACCGTGACGCGCACCGGTGCGCTGCGTGTTACGGGACCGCCACGGCCGAGGGACAGCAGTAGACCGTCGACACCCGCTTTGAGCGCCGCGGAATGGGCAGCGACAACGACCGTGACTTTCCCGGCCGCCACTGCGGGGGCCTTGCGTCCTTTGCCGTCGACCGGAGCGATGGTGACCGGCAGCCGTCCTGCACGGTGCGGGGTTTGGTCCGTATGGGCGACGGGCTTGGAGGTGACCAAGGGTGCGTTCACCAGGCCCGGAATGCTGACCTCCGCGCTGCCTGCTGACGGCCACACCACCTTCGGTCTCGGAGCGCTCGCTCCGGCTTGGTCCGGCCGGTTGTTGACACTCTTTCCCGGGCCGATCTTCACCGGCGCAACCGGTACTGCTTTGGGTTGCACAATGACCGGAGAATGGTGATCCAAGTCATCTGCCACGGCGACAGAGGTAGTCGGAATTCCACTGAGGAGCGTGGCCATCGCCATGAATACAGTGAATCCACGCACGCTGAATCTTCCCACTGCCCATCCCCTGCCTCGTCGCCAACATCGCCGTTCCGATAACAGCCAGACAAGGGAACGGTCATCACCGAGAGCGTCAGCGGAGTGCAACCACCCAACGCCCCATGCGGCCATCCCGTGCATGGAACAACATACGTAGCTACCAGAAATGCACACAGGAAACACACAAACGCTCGCGAATCTGCGACATTTGTGCGGCAGCTCACATATAAAAGACCGGCCAGCCGGAATGAAGGATCGCAGAGCGCCTTAACTGGACCAAGGAATTCCGAATATGGAGGCGCGTCGAAGTCATGTGCAACTCGGTCTGGCTATAGAGTGCACGCGGAATTCTGGCCTCTCATAAAGGACGCATGATGTTGAGGGATTCAGGGCACGTACCCCGGCACAGACCTGGGAAGACCAGCATCCTGGCCATTTCCGTCTGCGCTCTTCTCGTTGCTATGGGCCTGGCCTCTCCTGCCTGGGCAGCCAATGAAGCAAATCGTTCGTCGCAGGTCGTGGTCGGCGACAGCACTGAGGGGCAACTCACTCCGGAAGATCTGGCGCTGCAGCAGGCGCAGGCAACAGGTCAGCCCGCCGAGGTGCTGCAGGATCGCACCGAGGACTCCGACACCTGGGCGAACCCGGACGGGACGTTCACCGTCGACCAGCACGCGACCGCGGTACGGGTCATGCGTGACGGGACTTGGGTACCGACCGATCCCACACTGCAGTTCGCCGCCGACGGCACGGTCACCCCGAAGGCAGCGACGGTACCTGTGGCGTTCTCCGGCGGCGGCACCGGACCGCTCCTGACCGGCGTGAAGGACGGCCGCACCCTGACGCTCTCGTGGCCGACCACGCTGCCGAAGCCCACCCTGGAAGCGAACGTGGCCACCTACCCCGACGTGCTGCCCGATGTGGACCTGCAACTCAAAGCCGAGGTCGACGGATTCTCCCAACTACTGGTCGTCAAGACGGCCACCGCCGCTCAGAACCCGGCACTGGCAACGTTGCGATACACGATGAGCACCGCGGGACTCACCGTCACCACCGACTCCGACAACGGCAGTATCAACGCCACGGACCCGGCCGGCCAGACGGTCTTCACCAGCCCGAGCCCCCTGATGTGGGACTCCTCGACAACCGACACCTCAACCAGCACCACAGGGACATCGAACGGCCGGAAAGCAGCGGTCTCCCCAGCCGACACCCCCATGGGAGGCGGGGACGACTTCGTACCGCAGCCCGGTGCCGCGAGCGCCCAGATGTCGACATCCATCAGCGGGAACACACTGCAGATCACCCCTGACCAGAGCCTGTTGACCGACTCCGGAACCCAGTATCCGGTGTACATCGACCCGTCGTGGGCCTGGGGTAAGCGGCAGGACTGGGCATGGGCCTACCGCGCCTACCCGAACACCTCCTTCTGGAACGCCAACCAGGACGCCCGGGTCGGCTACGAGTCCGATACCGGCGGCCTGTCGCGTTCCTTCTTCCGGATGGACACCTCCAAGTTCAAGGGCGCTCACATCATCAAGTCCACCTTCAGGATCAAGAACTCCTGGTCCTGGTCGTGCACCAAGAGCACGGTGGAGCTGTGGCAGACCGGGCCGATCTCCTCGAAGACCACGTGGAACCACCAGCCGTCACAGATCTCCCGGATCGACACCGTCACGGACGCGAAAGGCTGGGACAGCGGCTGCGCGGCGGGAAACCTGGAGTTCGACGCCACCTCGAAGATCGCCGAAGCGGCATCGAAGAAGTGGACGAGCATGACCGTCGGTCTCTACGCCACCAAAGAGGCCGACCCGGTCTACTGGAAGCGGTTCGACCCCAAGACAGCCGTGTTCGAAACCGAACTCGACCACGCACCGGATCAACCGCAGGAACTGGGCACAAGCCCCAACACCTCCAACTCCGCCTCGGACTGCGCCAACGGGGGACTGATCGGCAACGCCAGTATCAGTCTCCACGCGTTCATCAAGGACCCGGACAGCGGCAACCTGAGCGCCAAGTTCCAACTGTTCAAGTCCGGCTCGACCACCCCGGTCGTGGACCGGACCGTCTCCGCGACCAACAACACCGTCAAGGCACTGGCTTTGACGGATGCCGAGACCCCCACCGGGTCCTACTCCTGGAAAGTGCAAGCGAGGGACTCCGACGGTGAGACCTCCGCATGGAGTGCCACCTGCACGTTCTCCGTCGACCGCACCCGTCCCTCCGCCCCGCCCCTCCTCGCATCCCCCGAGTTCCCGTCGGGCGACGACGGCTGGCCCGGCACCACCGGACAAGCCCGCACAACCGGCCACCTCACCCTCGACCCCAACGGTGTCACCGACGTGGCCGAGTACGGCTGGTGGACCGACTACGACCCCGCCGTCCGCTACATCACCCCCGCGACGGCGACGGCAAGCCCACCACCGTTCAGTCCACCCGGCTACGGTCCCCACTTCATCTACGCCTTCAGCATCGACAAGGCCGGGAACCGCTCGGACACCACCACTTACGTCTACTACGCCAACGGCGACGGGGAACGCGACAAGCCGGCAGACCTCAACGGCGACGGCACCAACGACATCTGGAGCACCGACTCGAACGGGACACTGCTCACCTATGCCAGCCAGGGCAACGGGCAGTTCTCGGCCGCGGCCAACGGTGGCATCGCTGTCGACGACACCCAGGTGACGTCGCGCGGGGACTGGGGGCTGGACGGCTACAACGACCTGGTCTCCCTCCAACCCGACACCACCACCCCCGACGTCAAGGATCTCCTGCTCTACTCCAACAACGGCACCGGCGTCGTCACCCCCACGTCCTCAGACCCCGTCAGGGAACTATCGGTCTCCTGCCCTGTCGACGAGCCGCCCTCCGACGACAACCCAGACGGCTGCACCGGCGACGACTACTGGCACGACGCCGACCAGGTCATCGCCCCCGGAGACCTCAACGGCGACAGCATGCCCGACCTCCTCGTGAAAGAAGGCTCCAAACTGTGGGCCTACCTGGGCAGTACTCACAACTACCATCTCGACGAATACAGCGCTCCCGTCCTGGTCGGTGGAACCGACTGGGCCACATACACGGTTGTCGCTCCCGGAGACGTCAACGGAGACGGCCTGCCAGACCTGTGGCTCCGGGACAACACGACGGGTGACATCTACCAGTCGCTCGCCAAGGAAGGCGAGCAGCCCGGCACCGTCGACCCCACCGCATGGGGCGACCCGGCCACCCTGCTCAAGATCGACACCGGTATCCCCGCATCCGTCTACCCCACCGTCGGCTCCTCCGGGGACATCACCGGCGACGGCATCGCGGACCTGTGGGCCCGCAAGACCGACAACACCATGATCGGCTGGACAGGCAAGACCCCTGATACGGACCACATCGCTTTCGGCGCCGGCTTCACCATCGACGGGGTCACCGGCGGCATCCACATCCCCGCCGGAACCACCCTCACCGCAGGCCAGTCCGACACCTCACGCTCCGCCAAACTCACCCTCGGCAGCGACGGAAACCTCACCATCACCTCCAACGCCGGCAAAACCCTCTGGTCGACCGGCACCTCCGGAAACCCCGGAGCGACCCTCACCATGCAGACCGACGGCAACCTCATCCTGCACGCATCCGACGGCCACACCGCACTGTGGTCCTCCCACACCAACGGCCCCGGCTCCTACGCCCTGCTACAAGACCGCGGCAACCTCGTCGTCTACAACGTCAAGGGCCAAACCCAATGGAGCAGCGGCACCGCCATCCGGCACGACGACAACGGCGACGGACGCAGCGACATGGCCGCCTGGTACGACTACGCCGACGGACACGACGCCCTGCACACCTTCACCACCAACTCCGACGGCAGCTTCAACGCCCCCGCCCAGTCCTACACCGCACCCGCCGGCACCTGGTTCACCGAGCACATGAAGTTCGCCACCGGCGACTACAACGGCGACGGCCGAGGCGACATGGCAGCCGTCTACGGCTACGCCGACGGCAGCGTCAGCCTCTTCACCACGCTGAGCAAGTCGGACGGAGGCTTCAACACACCCACCGCGTCCTGGCACATCGGCCCCGGGCAGTGGAACTTCGACCACATGACCGTCGAAAGCGGCGACTACAACGGTGACGGACGCGACGACCTCGCCGTCTGGTACGCCTACGCCGACGGCAGCAACGCCCTGTTCACCTTCACTGCCAACCCCCAGGGCGGCTTCAACGGCCCCGCACAGTCCTGGGGTGCCGCCTCAGGATGGATCGCGTCCAGCGTCAAACTCGTCTCCGGCGACTACAACGGCGACGGACGCGACGACCTGGCCGCCCTCTACGGCTACGCCGACGGCAGTGTCGCCATGCACACCTTCACCGCCAACCCGACCGGAGGCTTCAACAACCCGGTCAAATCCTGGACCAGTACCACCTGGGGCTCCTGGGACCGCACCCACATCGTCTCCGGCGACTACAACGGCGACGGCAAGGACGACGTCGCCGCCTGGTACGACTACGCCGACGGCAGCGACGGAGTCCACACCCTCGTCACCCTCGGCGACACCAACGGCACCTTCGACGCCCCCTTCGAAGCCTGGAGTGCCGCCCCCGGCAACTACACCTACCAGAACATGCAACTCACCTCCGGCGACTACAACGGCGACGGACGCGACGACCTCGGAGCCATGTACTTCCACACCGACGGCACGGTGAAGATGCTCACCTGGCTCTCCAACACCGACGGCACCTTCAACGACGCCACCGCCAGCTGGAACGCACCGGCCGGCCAGTGGAACAAGTCCAACGCCCACTTCCTCGGCGCCGCCACCTGACCCTCAGCCACACGCTGGGGCCGCCGGACCAACCTGGCGACCCCAGCGGCGGTGGCGACCCACGACAACAGACGGCTCGGCGGACAGGCACACGTATGGCAGGGCGGAGGCCGACGTGAACGGCTGAAGCCGTGCCCGATCCTGTTGCCCATTTGCTGATGTGCTGGTGAGGGGGTTGATCATTGCGGCAGGCTGGTCCGGTGACCGATTCTTCTCCTCGTTCCCGATCGCGGGTGGAGGGGCTGGTGTCGTTGAATACACGGCCGTGGCCGGAACCGGCGCCGGGGGTGATGCGGGTGGTGCGGGCGAAGTACCTGGGGCGGCAGGTACCGTTGCCGGCCGCGGTACGTGACCGGCTCGGTGAGGTGTTCGCGGATGCCGGATTCGCCGCCGCGTTCGCGGTGACCCGGCTGCGGAGTTGATCACCGATGCCCCTGCCGAAAACCTCAACCACCTTTGCCAGAGCTGGTGCACAGGATGTGCGGGATCTCGAGCGCGGCCGCTCGAAATGTCCTCTCGTGCGGCTGGTGACCGCCCCGGCATGATGGTCTGTCGTGCTGCTACGACTGGCCTACCCGACCCTGACGAACGCGTTCGCCATGCTGCCCCTGCTGCCGATGACTGATCAGGACAAGGACGCGAACAACCTGGCTTTGCGCCATCAGATCACGGTGCTGGAACGTCACCCCCGGTGAAAAGACGCCGGGATCGACCCGGCACCCGAAAGGACTCCAGCACCCGGGCGGACTTCCTGCACTCCCAGGCCGACGCCCTGCCGACCTGAAACTTCCTGGAGACGGTCACCCCATCCGGGGCGCGGCTGTATGGGTTCGCGGTGATCGAGCACGCCAGCTGCCGGATCCGCATCCCCAGGCGCCACCGCACACCCCACCGCCACCTGGGCCACACAGACCGCGAAGAACCTCGTCATGGACCTCAAAGACGCCGACTGCCAGGCACGGTTAAGCATCCGGACCCAGACGGAAAGTTCGCCACCCTGTTCGACACCATCCTCAACGACGCGGGCATCGAAGTCATGTCCATCCGCCTGCGAATGCCGAGAATGAACTCGACCATGGAACGCTGGGTGCTGGTCAGTCGTGAACGCGCCGCAGTCGAGCACGGCTTCGCGAACCTGAAGTCCTGGCAGACCATCTCCAAGCTCCACATGAACGTCCGTCAGGCGACCACCCTCCTGCGGGCCCCGCTTGTCCTGGCGAACACCGAACTCCAGAGGTGACAGGCGATCGCACCCCGACGATCACGCCACCGGCCAGCACGAGTCCCTCGGCCTCGACTCACACCATCGGTTTGACCAGGCGATTCAGGATGAATCGATCTCAGTGAGCAGCAGCCACGTGGTCACCTCATGACTGCAGGGCAAGCCCCGCGTCCACTGCGCATGACCAGACGATCAACAGCCGAACACAGCTGACGCACCACCTCTGCCAGCAACACGCCTCCCCACACCAGCCGGCCTCTCGGTGAAGGTGCCGCCCAGCACCGACAGCTTCCCGCGACCGGCAACAGCTCGAGATATATTGTCAGCACGACAGTAATGCTGTACGGTCGACACTATGCGTGATGATTCCTGGTTGCCGCCGCCCGTTCTGCTCACAGTCGACCTGGTGATCCTCACGTTGCGTGAGGGACGGCTGTGCATCCTGCTGGTGAAACGAGGCAAGGAGCCCTTTGCAGGCATGCAGGCACTGCCCGGTGGTTTCCTCGACCACGTCGGCGAGGCGATCCCGGACGCTGCTCGTCGCGAGCTGGGCGAGGAGACGGCCGTAGATGCCGGACAGTTTCATCTTGAGCAGTTGGCTGCCTACGGGCATCCGGGGCGTGATCCACGTGGGCGGGTCGTTTCCGTGGCGCATCTGGCGATCGCGCCGCGCCTTCCTGATCCGATCGCGGGCACAGATGCTGCGGATGCCTCATGGGTCCCCGCAGAGGCGGTCCTCTCCGGGCAGGAAAAGCTCGCTTTCGATCACAATCGGATAGTGAAAGACGGAATTGAACGCGCGCGTACGAAGCTCGAATTCTCGGCGCTGGCCACGGCGTTCTGCGAAGACCCCTTCACGATCGCCGAGTTGCAACAAGTGTACGAGGCAGTGTGGGGCGTCACGCTCGACACACGCAATTTCTACCGGAAAGTCCAGGCCGTGGAAGGATTCATAGTCCCGGCCGGAACGGAACGCAGGACCGCGGTGGGGCGACCTGCACGGCTGTTCCGCGCAGGACCAACAACCATGCTGTCGCCCCCTCTGACTCGACCCGCTCTGCCACTGACGGAACAGCAGACAGAAGAACCATCAGAAGAACAGACAAAGGAGTTTGAATAGATGTCAAACGATCTGGTGGTAATTCTCACCGCCCTCAATCTCGAATATGAGGCGGTGCATCGGAAACTGGCCGATCCGCAGATGATCGTACATAAGGGCGGAACACGGTTCGAAGTCGGGACCGTGCCGGGTACCTCGTGCCGCGTGGCACTCAATCTGACGAGCAAAGGGAACCATTCAGCCGCGGTGCTGACAGAGCGCGCGATCGAGCGCTTCTCCCCGGCCGCAGTGCTGTTCGTCGGCGTCGCCGGAGGCAGGAGAAATTCGATCGCGCTGGGCGACGTGGTAATGGCCACTCATGTGTACGCCTACCACGGCGCGACCAGCGAGGACGACGGACTCAAAGCGCGGCCCCGGGCGTGGGAAGCACCGCACTCCATCATCCAGCTCGGCCAGCATCTGGCCCGCATGACGGAACGGACGGCGCACGCACCGGAAAACGGGAAAGCACCGCGGGTGCACTTCGGCCCGATTGCCGCCGGTGAGGTCCTGCAGAACTCGCGGAACTCCGCCGAGACCACATGGCTCCAGCAGCACTACAACGACGCGTTCGCGATCGACATGGAAGCCGCCGGCGTGGCACAGGCCGGCCATCTCAGCGCTCTGCCGGTCGGCATCATCCGCGGCATCAGCGACCGAGCGGACGGCACCAAGAACGGCGCAGAAGACCGCGAACGGCAACCGCGAGCCGCAGCGAACGCGGCGGATTTCGCGGTGCAGCTGGCAGTGGAACTGATCAAGGAAGCAGGATTGGCAGAGAATACAGCGGAAAAGGAGCAGATCGCCATGGCCCAGAAAGACAGAACTGACAGGGGCGGCGGAAGCGTCGTCAACACGGCCTTCTCCAGCATGGTGGGAATCATGGCCGGAAATGTCTCCGACAGCACCGTCCACGTCAACGGGGCAGCTCCGAAGGCGTCCACCCCGACGGAACTGGTCGCGGAGCTGGACCGCTTCCGTGAGCACCTGACACGACACCACGCTGACGGGAGCCTCGACTCAGACATTCACGACGAGGCGCAGGTAGAGTTGAGCGTCGCGAGGCGTGCAGCAGAAGAGTGCAGCGCGGACGCCCTGGCGCCTCCGAAGAAGGCGGCTCTGGCGCTCAGGAAGTTACGCGGGCTACTCGCCGACCACCCGGAACTGGCCGCCAGTCTTGCGGCCCTGGTCGCGGCGGCGGGTGACCTGGCATGACCGAGGGCTTTCCCTTCACGCACAACGAAGCGCACGACTCCTTCGTCGGCGTCCAGGCTTCGGACGTACACAACTCCACCATCAACATCGTCCCGCCGGACGCCTCGCCCCAGAAGAAGTACGAGGTCGGAGTCCGCTGTCTGGAAGAAGGCTTACCCGGCCGGGCACGGGAACTCATCTGGGACGCGATCACCCACAACCACGACGGCCCGCAGATCCGCTTCCACTGGGCACTCGCCATGCTCAGCAAACGCGCCCACCACGACCTCGGCACCGAGGAGCGCCGTCAGCTGGACCGGACGCGGGACATCGTGCAGGGCTACGCCGACGACAAGGACTGGAAACCCGGTCTGCAGGTCGTCTTCGATCTGCTGGCACTGCCCGGCCATGCCGACAGTGAGACCGCCGCCGTGCTGAAGCGGCTGAGGGATCTGGCACCGCTCCAGCGTGACCTGATCGTCCACCACCTCGACTTCGTGCTCACCAGTCGGACAAAAGCAACTCTGTGGGCCGAGATCTGCGAACTCGCCAAGGCCGGGCAGTTCAGTGGTGACCGTTCTCAGCGAGTCCGCTACTACTTCGAGCCCGATCCCATCGGGGCACGGACCCAGCCTCCCGAGGAGAGCACCGCTTTCCGTTACCGTCCCCGCCTGGCGGCCTGGACGACCCTTTTCGTCGTCACCGCGGGTTTCCTCTGGATCTCGGCAATGATCGCGGAGCCGCTGACCGCTGTCGGCGAGCTGCTGATCGCGGTCGGCACCGGGTTCCTCGCCGCCCGGTTCGGTCAGCGATGGTGGCACAACAAGCACCGGCTGCAGGCCAAGGAACAGGAGCTGGGCCATGCGCCGGACCAGGCGCCGATACAGGATCCGGCCCGCTCCCCGACCGCCTCATCCCCCGCATCCGCGGGCGGTGGGATCCCCGCAGCGGACGGATTCACCACCCGCGTCCGCAAGTCCTTCGAGCGCTACTTCAGCAACTACGTGCCCCACGGGTTCGACCAATCCGAGTGGCTCGCCCACACCGCCGGAATCCGCGCCGCTCTGGCCGCCGAGGTCGCGTTCCTGTACCGGGAGAGCAGAGTCAGCGTCGAACGGGTCAACTGGCTGCTCCGCTACCTGGCTCGGGACACCAGGGACCGCCACAACAACGGCACACTGTTCGCCCACCGGCAGCGGTACCGGACTGCGGTGACGACGAAACTCGCCTGTGTGCTCGCCCTCGCCGTCCTAGGCGTCACATCCCTGGTCGCCACCGTCACCGCCGCAACGGGTTCGACGAGTGCGTTCCACGCCCTGCTGACCTTCGCCGTGTTCTTCGGCACCGTGTGGAGCGGGCGCCGGGCAGCGTCGGTGTGGCTGCACATGCGCAGCGAGGAACAGCGGTTCGCCGAGGAGACTCAGGAGTACCACCTGCGGATGTACGCGCGTGAAATGGAGTTCCAGCGTTGGCAGGAGCACCTCGAAACCATCCGGCCCTCCGACGCCGAGATGGAGGCGTGGCTCAGCCACGACAAGGTTCTGTTCACTGCCGATGTGCTCCGTCACTACCAGCTCACCTGGTACGACATCATCGCCCACACGATCCTGACGACACCGGCAGGCTCCTACAGGCGAGCACGGCGGCGGGGCGGCCCCTGGCGCTACTCCCGGTACACCCTCCGACTGTTCCTGGCCACACGGGACGGTATCCGCGAGATCAGCACCGAAACCGACTTCGCCCACGCCACTCGCCCGGGTGAGCAACGCACCAACTACCGCTTCGACGCGCTCTCCTCCGTACAGGTCACCGAGAACGCCCGCGTCGGCTACGAGATGGCGCTCCTCCTCTCCAACGGCCCGGCCAGAACCATCCGGATCAAGGACGACGACAGCCACCAACTTGAACCGTACGAGAACGCCCGAGAACTCTCGGAAATCAACCTCGACGCGGCTGGCTTCGCCCATACGTTCCGTCTCCTGGAAGGCATCGCGGCCGACGGGAAGGCGTGGATCGAGCGGAACAACGTCGACAGTCCGCCGCCCGCCGGCAGCACCGACTGAGTCCTCCCGGACCGGATCCGGAGGTCGGCCGGCCAGGGAACTGCCAAGCAGCACGGCAGCTCCCTGAAGGTCCAAAACCCACGGCGGCGGAGTACGGATATCACCGAATCCTCCTGCCAAGGTGTCGCGAAACGAGGGTGACAGCCAGTCATGACCGACAGAGAACGGAGCACCAGTGCCGCACTCCTTGCCGAGTACGCACAGATCAAGGACGAACAGCGGGCACGTATCGGCTTTCGGGACAACCTGCTGTACGTCACGCTTGCGGCCGTGACGGCCATCGCGGCCGCCGCCGCACAGACGGACTTCCCCGAGCTGATCCTGGCCCTTCCGGTGGTGTCTCTTGTCCTGGGATGGACGCATCTGGTGAACGACGAAAAGATCTCAGCCATCGGGCGCTACGTCCGCACGGAACTCGCGTCCCGGCTCGCAGAGGCCACGAACGTGGAGGAACCACTGTTCGGCTGGGAAACCTACTATCGCAGTGACGACAGACGGGTCTCACGCAAGACCACACAGACAGTCGTCGACCTGTTGGCTTTCCTCGTCACTCCCTTTGCTGCACTCATCACCTTCTGGTGTCACAACACGGACAGCGCCCTCCTGGTTGCGGTCTCAATCCTGGAAGCTGCCGGGCTCGTCATCCTGGGTGTGCTGTTCCTGCAATATGCCGAGAGGTGAGATGGTGCCCGACGCTACGTACCCTTCCGAGGCTGATGGAGGCTCGGCACGGGACTGTAAATCGTTGGAACCGTCTCACATCCGGTGGTTACTCAGGGTGGCAGATGGTCCGGAGCCCCGGTCCCCATCTTCCGTGGTGTGGTGGCTCCGCGGTTTGCGGAGCGGGCTCGCATGGTGCTGGCATGTGCGGGCGGGGCGCCGAACGAGAGGTGGCGGCTGAGGTCGGTGTGACCGTTGCGGCGGGTGAGGAAGTGGCGGGGGGGAAGTTCGCGGCTTAGCGTGCGGCCGGGCTTGAGTGCGGCTCTGCGCCTGCCGAAAACCCCATCCGCCCTGATGGAAGCCGTTGTAGGAGATGGTTGGGTTCTCGGGATCGGGCGCTCGAAATGGTCCTCTCGCTCGACTGATGCCCGCCCCGGCATGATGGTCAGCCGTGCTGCTGCGACTGGCCTACCTGACCGTGACGAACACGTTCGCCCTGCTGCGCCTGCTGCCGTGGAGCGACCGGGACAAGGACGCGGAGATCCTCGCGCTGCGCCATCAGATCATGGTGCTGGAACGTCAACTCGGTAAGGCGAGGGTGCGGTTCACCTCGGGCGATCGGGCGTTCCCGGCGGCGTTGCTGCGCCGGCTTGCGGTGGAGGTGCTGCGTCGGGTGCGGTTGCTGGTGCGGCCGGACACGGTGCTGCGGTGGCACCGGGACCTGGTCGCCCGCCGCCACGCTGCCGTCTGTCGGCCGAGGCGCCCGGGAAGGCCGCGTACCGTGCGCTCCATCCGCACCCTGGTCCTCCGCCTCGCCCGGGAGAACCCCCACTGGGGATATCGCCGTATCCACGGCGAACTTCTCGTCCTCGGGATCCAGGTCGCGGCCTCCACCGTCTGGGAAATCCTCAAGGACGCCGGAATCGACCCGGCACCCGAACGGGCGTCCAGCACGTGGGCGGACTTCTTACGCTCCCAGGCCGAAGCCCTCCTGGCCTGCGACTTCCTGGAAACCGTCACCCTGTCCGGGACACGGCTGTATGTGTTCGCGGTGATCGGACACGCCAGCCGCCGGATCCGCATCCTGGGCGCCACCGCACACCCGACCGCCACCTGGGTGGCACAAGCCGCGAGGAACCTCGTCATGGACCTCGAAGACGCAGGATGCCGGGCAAGGTTCCTGATCCGGGACCGGGACGGGAAGTTCCCCGCCCTGTTCGACAGCATCCTCAACGATGCGGGGATCGAGGTGGTACTCAGCGGGGTACGGATGCCGCGCATGAACTCGATCATGGAACGGTGGGTACAGACCTGCCGACGGGAATTGCTGGACCGCACCTTGATCTGGAACCTACGACACCTGCTCCACGCACTACGCGAGTTCGAAGACCACTACAACTCCCACCGACCCCACCAGGGCATCGCCAACAACCGCCCGCTCCACCCGTTGCCGGTCCCGATTGCTGATCCGCAGCAGACCACCCGCCTCGACATACGACGACGCCAACGACTCGGCGGCATCCTCCACGAGTATCAACATGCTGCCTGACCTGGGTGGATGAGGTTTTCGGCATGGGCAGGAGCGGGAGTGCTCCCCGAGCGCTCCCTGGTTGCTCCCCATTAAGAAACCGAAAGGCCGTCCCCGCCCAATGGCGGAAACGGCCTCTGACCTGCGTAAACGCTGGTCGGGACGACAGGATTTGAACCTGCGACCCCTTGACCCCCAGTCGCGCGGCAAATCTCCTCTTATGCCCCACTTTTAATATTCTCTCAGTTTTGGCGAGACGTCAAGGGACGTACGACGCAGAACAACACTGATCGCTCTGCAAACCAGACGAAACGCGTGACCATGATGGGGGTCGCACCCGGCACGAATTCAATCGTTGACCCACCTACCAGCAGCCCTCCGCCTCACCCGCCTACCGGGAACCGCACGACCAGCAACGGCTCGGGCCCTCAATGCTGGCTCCTTCTCACCTGCGTGGGAACCACTTGTCCATAGCCGCCGCCATCGTCGGGATCCGCGGTTCACTCCCACCTGCGTGCGGACCCCGCAGGTCGGCGGTTGCCCTGTGGTCGAACACCGGTTCACCCCCACCTGCGTGGGGACCGCGCGGTCGCCGCGGCCATCCTGAACCACCCCGACGGTTCACCCCCACCTGCGTGGGGACCGCGGGATGGGCCTAATCTGCGCAGCCTTCGTGGTCGGTTCACCCCCACCTGCGTGGGGACCGCTCATCGAATGGGGCCTTGAGCTCGCGCTGGACCGGTTCACCCCCACCTGCGTGGGGACCGCTCATCGAATGGGGCCTTGAGCTCGCGCTGGACCGGTTCACCCCCACCTGCGTGGGGACCGCCGCAAACACGCCCGCAGCCCCCCGCCGATCCCCGGTTCACCCCCACCTGCGTGGGGACCGCTCTCGGTGCGGCTACTCCACCTCGGTCTCAATCGGTTCACCCCCACCTGCGTGGGGACCGCCACGGCGGCCACTCCCTGGTCCATGGCGGCATCGGTTCACCCCCACCTGCGTGGGGACCGCGGCGCCGGTGACGATGCACAGCTCGTACAGGCCGGTTCACCCCCACCTGCGTGGGGACCGCACCAGGAGCATGCCGAGGACCTCACCCTCGTCCGGTTCACCCCCACCTGCGTGGGGACCGCTCGCCCAGCATCGCAGCCATGATCTTCTGAGTCGGTTCACCCCCACCTGCGTGGGGACCGCGGCTTGCCTTCGGTTGTCCAGGACAGGCTGGTCGGTTCACCCCCACCTGCGTGGGGACCGCCCAGCCCCTTGCACCGTCGTCTCGCACAAGTTCGGTTCACCCCCACCTGCGTGGGGACCGCAGCCCAGGGATTGTGCGCCAGTTCTGCACGTCCGGTTCACCCCCACCTGCGTGGGGACCGCGGCTGCACCTCGCCCTTGTTCAGGGCGTAGATCGGTTCACCCCCACCTGCGTGGGGACCGCGGGGATGCCGACCGGCTCGGTCAACGCAGGGACGGTTCACCCCCACCTGCGTGGGGACCGCTGGCCGGTCGCCCACGAGTCGCCGCGGTGGTTCGGTTCACCCCCACCTGCGTGGGGACCGCCGAGAGGACATCTGATGATCGACACGACCACTCGGTTCACCCCCACCTGCGTGGGGACCGCAGGACGGCTTCACCCAGCTGCTCCGCGAGAACCGGTTCACCCCCACCTGCGTGGGGACCGCTCCGACATTCGCGGCTACCTCGTGCTGCGTTCCGGTTCACCCCCACCTGCGTGGGGACCGCGGCGAGCGCCGCCCTTACGATGGCCTCGGCCTCGGTTCACCCCCACCTGCGTGGGGACCGCCGACGAGCGGACCGCCCTCGGCCTCACGGACTCGGTTCACCCCCACCTGCGTGGGGACCGCGCCAGGGCTTCGGCGCCCTCTACATGGTCCGCCGGTTCACCCCCACCTGCGTGGGGACCGCTGGAGCTCCCAGACCTCCTACGCGATGCACGCCGGTTCACCCCCACCTGCGTGGGGACCGCTGCCCGGCCAACTCCCGCGCCTGCTGCCGCGTCGGTTCACCCCCACCTGCGTGGGGACCGCTCTCCAACGCCTTCTGGGCCGCGGCAACCTGCTGGTTCACCCCCACCTGCGTGGGGACCGCTTCGTCGCGTCGCCCAAGTGGCCGGGCAGTTGCGGTTCACCCCCACCTGCGTGGGGACCGCTCCGACGGCAGCCGACACCCGGATGAGAGCGTCGGTTCACCCCCACCTGCGTGGGGACCGCCCAGGCGGTGACCCGTGGCCAGCGCTGAAGAGCGGTTCACCCCCACCTGCGTGGGGACCGCGTCCGCTCGCTCCGCCGGCGTCGGCCGTCATGCGGTTCACCCCCACCTGCGTGGGGACCGCACTTCCTCACCTGCACAAACGAAACGGCTTTACCATCCCTTGACCAGGGGTTCAATTCATGCATCCATCCATGATGTCAGAGGCACATGCTGGAGTGAGAGGACACAACTGGACCGCTGAACCGAATCAACCTCAAGCGGGGGTGGGCCCGCTGCCTGGTCTCCTCCTTGGTGTGCCGAACACCATCACTTGAACGGGGAAACTCGCCCCAGCCTAGGAATTCGGTGGAAGGCGGCCATTTTCCTGACCGTCGTCTTCCGGCCGGAAGGCGATGAGGGTCAGGCCGTCGAAGTCATGGGGGATGCGGCGGCGTTCGCCAACCGTGTGAAGGGCGAAGCCCTGTTCGTTGGCGGCGGGATGAAGAAGAACGGCGGCACCGGGACCGATAGAGGCGCTGACTACAGACCAGAGCTCCTCGCGAACACGAGCGGAGAGGGTTCCGACGTACAGGCCAGGAGTCGGTTCGATCATCCAGCGCGTGAGCGCACCGCGGACGTGTTCAGGAACGGCAGTCGTGGCGAGGACGGTCATGATGGGCAAAGGATCTCCCTGATGGGGCGGTGACCGGGATCAGGAGCAGGAGGGGGGTCCGGTCAGAGAGGATCGAGGTCCGGTTCGTCGCGAGGATCCACCGGGTCAGGGAGATCGAGAAGGGGCTCGTCGTCCCCATTCGGCGTGTCATCGGCGTCGCGTGCGTAGTTGACGCCGGCGGGGACGGAACCGGTCTGTGGATCCCAGAGGTTGACCATGCGGACGCCGTGGCCGTCGGGAAGTGGTTGGGCCTCGTCGGGGGCGAGGAGGGTCTGGACGTCGGCCACGATGCGGGGCAGGAGTTTGTACAGGCGCAGTTGTTCGCGAAAGCTACGGCGGGCGGCAGCTTCGGGATCGTGATGGTCGTGCAGGGAGAAGGCGAGAGGGACGGTGAGCTCGGCCTTGTACAGGTCGGCGATGTCGTAGACGAAGGCGAGTTGAGCGCCTTGGTGCACGTACCCGAGGGCCGGGGAGCAGCCGAGGGCGGTGAGGGCGGCGTGGACGATGCCGTACAGGCAGGTGTTGGCGGAGGACAGGGCGAGGTTGACGGGGTCCTGGGTGTCCCAGGCGTCGGGGTCGTAGTTGCGGCGGAAGCGGCCGATGCGGTGTTGCTGGGCGAGGAGTTTGTACAGGGTCTTCATCCGCTGGCCCTCCAGTCCGCGGAGTTGCTGGAGCGTGGTGGCAGCGGGGACCGGGGTCTTGAAGCGCATGGTGTACATGCGGCGGGCGATGTCGAGGCGGCGGTCGGGGTCGCTCCAGTGGTGGACCTGCTGTTCGAGCCAGCGGGTGGTCAGCGCAGGCGGGACCGTGGAGGAGTAGCAGCGGACGCCACCGGACCCGACGCATACGACGGTGGTGCCGTGGCGGGCGAACGTGGCCAGGGCCGGCTGGGTGATGGACGTGCCGGGGCCGAGCAGGACGCAGGACAGTGCGGAGGTGGGGATGTAGACGCGGGTGGTGTCGTTGTTGATGGTGGTGGTCTCGGCGCAGACGCCGGTGTCGTCCTGGACGATGCGGACAACATCGGCGTAGAGGAAGGAGAGGGAATCCCCGACGCGGGGCAGCATGGCGAGCGTGGGTGCGGCGATTCGGCGGCGGGCGGACTTCTTGTCGTGCGGCGCGGGCATGGTGCGGTTTCTCCCGTGAGTGACAGCAACTGGTCGCGTGGGCAAAGCGGTTGCCGTGGTGTGTTGAGTGCGACGCGGCCAGGTCAGCCGCCATGGGGTGCTGGGGCGAGGCTGAGCAGCCCGCAGCCGTAGGACTTTCCCCGGCCGATACCGGCCAGCAACGCGGCACGTAGCACAGCGGGGTCGCGGACGGTCGCCACGCCTTCGAAGAGCGTGGCCGCGTAGGGAACCCGGATGTCCTTGTCCTGCCCGCGGGAAGTCCTGGCCGTTTTCACGTCCATCCGAGAAGTGTGCGCGTGGTAGGCGGTCAGGGGGTCACTGGCGCTGGACAGGAGGCTGTGCAGGGCCAGGCCGGCGGCCGGTGCGCGATCGGCCCACCACTGGACGGCATCCTCGTCACTCAACGGGATGGCCTGTTTCCAGGAGCCGGCGGTGCTGTTGCGGCCGCAGCGGCGGACCGTGTTACCGAGGAAGCGGTAGCGAACGGGCAGTCCGAGGCGCAGCGCGGTGAGCATGGGGATCATGTCGCGGGTGTGCGCCTCGGCATAGCCGTTCGGCAGACGGCCGGGGTCGGGGGCGACCCGGGTCTGGATGAGCAGAACGGGCGCGCCGACGCGGTCGGTGTCGAGGCGGAACAGTACTCCGGCGGCGGCGCGGGGGCTTTCGCCGAGGCCGTCCGGAACCAGCGACATCACACGGCGGTGGAGCGCGGCGGTGTTGCCAAGGTCGCTGTGGACTTGGCGGTGGGCGAGGTTGAGGACCAACTGGGTGAGCCACGCCTGCGGGACGGACTCCTCGGCGCATGCGGTGCGGGGCCCGGGAATGGCAGTGGTGGTCATGGGGTCCCCTCGGTGCGCGGGCCGTTGAGATAGGTGTCGAGGGCAGTGAGGTAGTCGGTGCCGTAACCACCGCAGGGTCCGGTGAAGGGGCGAACGGTGGCGTAGGCGGTGCGCTGCCGGTATTGGCGGTCGCGCGAGGTGAGGCGTACGGGGTCGTCGTTGAGAACGGTGACGGCCCGTGGTGGGATTGCGGCCTCGGCTGGCCCGGGCGGGAAGGGGGTGTCGGAGGTGTAGTGCACGGTGGTGGTGGCGCTTGATGCGGTGCGGGCCAGGGGCACGCGTTCGAACAGTTCTGTCAGCGGATCGTCGACGTTGGTACGCAGGACGAAGAGGGCACTGGGCGGGCAGGAGCGTCGGCCCATGTGGGGTGGCCAGTGCGGACGTCGAAGGGCCGAGCCGCAGCCGGTGAGCAGTTCCTCGTGGTCGGGACCATCGGCGGTCACGGCGACGGTGAAGACGGCGTCGGCCAGGTAGTGGCGGTTGGTGACGACGGTGGCGGTTTCCACTGGACGGCGGGTGCCGGAGGCGGTGGGGACGGTGCGGTGGCGGGGGTATCCGCCGCCGACGGTGTGGTAGTCGCGCAGCCGGACTCCCGGCCGGTCC
Source organism: uncultured Actinomycetota bacterium (assembly GCA_963737305.1). GTDB lineage: Bacteria > Actinomycetota > Actinomycetes > Streptomycetales > Streptomycetaceae > Streptantibioticus_C. Next base: position 2,128,155 of record CAVTRX010000001.1, read on the forward strand.
ACTCGAATGGTGAACCGGAGGTGGGTCAGGTCGGTGAACCTGACGCCGCCTGCTCCGGGGGACGCTCCGGCGCGAGTGTGGTCGCGGGGGATGCCGAGCGCGGAGGCGATCAGGCCGATGAGGCCGGAGCGGGTGGGGTGTGCGGTGGTGTCTCGGTCGGCGGCGAAGTCGCTGTGCTCGCCCCAGGACTGCATCGGCCCGCCGAGTTGGAGCAGGAGGCCGGTCATGCGGTGATGGCCTCGGTCTGCCAGGCCGCGTCGACGGCACCGGCCACGAGGCCGGGGAAGGATTCCGCACGCTCGCCGAGGCCGTCGAGGACCGTGGGGTCGATGCCAGCGTAGGCGCGGTGCAGGAGGGCGTCGGTGCCCAGGAGGGCATTGACCTGCCGCGCATAGGTCGAGAGCGCGGTGCGCGAAGGGACCGCCCAGCCGCCGCCACCGGGGGCGACGGGCTTCTCAAACGCGGCGGCGTAGGAGACGGGCCGGTCGGCGCGGACGCTCACGTGGACGAGGTCCGGGATGGTGTGGGGGGCGGTCGAGGTCTTCTTCGCACCGGGCATGGAGTTGATGAATGAGGAGACGAACGCCGCAGCCAGTTCGCGGGCGCTGGCCGGGTCGGCAACGGTGGAGATGAGATCGGCGAGGTCGAGGGTGGCGTAGCGGTAGAAGACGCCGCTGCTGAATTCGGCCGTGTTCATGTGGGCGCTTCCAGCATCCTGAGCCCAACGGTCGACGTCGTCGACGGCGGTGAAGAAGTCACCCTGGACGGAGGTGCTGTGGGTGGTGAAGGCGTGGGCGACCTGCACGGCACCGTCGACGCCGGCGCCGGGGATCTCGGCGAGCATCCGGCCGAACAAGGCGATCGATCCGTTGCGGGAGCGCAGCACCTCGTGCACCGCGTCCTTGGGCAGGACCGGCTTGGTGGCGGCCTTCGTACCGATGGCTTTCTCCAGTGCGGCCCGGTGCTCCTCGGCGAGGTCGGCGAGCCGGGCTGCGGCGCTTGCCGGGAGGAACAGGAGTGAAGCAGTGGCCTGGTCGGCCTTTTCCCGCTCCTTGTCGAGCGCGAGCTTGCTGTCGGTGGAGATCACCACCTGTGCGCCGGCGAACGCGGCCAAGTCCGCGGGCCAGCCGCGCTCCTCGGTCAGGAGCGTGGACACCTGCAGCGGCAGCCTGCGGGTACGCAGCGCCTTCTCACCGATCAACTCCTCCACGGCCTTGCGGGTCGGACGCTTCCACGCCTGGCTGGAGACACGCGTCCGCGTCGTCCCTCCGTATGTGACGGTCTTCGGTGAACCAAGATCGTCTCGGTTGACGTTGCTGTACGGCAGGGTCTGGAGGATGTGGATGTCCAGGAAGCGGGCGCGGGTGGTCGGGATGTTCATTGGCAGGGTTCCTCTACGGGTGTCGGAGTGGTCGATGCACGGAGACGGCGTTCGGGCTGGCTGAGCGGGCGGATGGTTCAGTCGTCCTTGCCTGCCTTCGCTTTTTCGCGTTCGGCGCCCAGGGTGCGGTAGTAGCTCTCCAGCCAGCGGGTGACGATGGCGTCGCGGTAGGTGGGCCACGAACGCAGGTCCCTGAGGAGACAGGCGTAGTCGACGCGTACGCCCGTGCCGGTGACGAGGCGGACGACGGACGGGAGCATGCGATGGAGACCATCGATGTCCTGACGCACCATCAAGTGCAACTTGCTCTCTGCGCCCTTCTCCTTGATGGCATCGTCGCGGCGGGTGATGGCCAGGGCGAGGCTCTCACCAAGATTGGTGCCGCCCGGACGAAATCCGTCAATGCCGGACCCCGTGTCTGCCTCCGGGGCGGAGGGGGCCGCTTCCTCATCGTCCTGCGGCGGGTCCGTATCCATTCGCTGAATGCGCGGCCGAGCTGCGATCAGGGCGGCGACCGCGTAGAACGGGCGCTTGTTCCGCACGTCGTACGGGATGAGTGGCAGGTCTGGCTGGTCGTCCCCGGTGTGCCGCGGTTTGAGCAGTACGGCGTGGGTGCGTGCGGGGACTTCGTGTACGGGTTTGGCCAGGGCGCGGCGGAGGGCCTGCTGCTCGCCTGCATTGTGGCAGACGGTGATCGTGCGGGCCACGAAGAGGTCGTAGGGCTCAAGGGCTTCGGAGCGCTTCGGAGCACTCGCTTCGGGGTCGCCGGGGGCACCGGTGTCATCGATGGTGGTCACGGAAGTGTTGCGTCCTAAGGAGTCGTCGGTTAGGCCGAAGGAGTGTCGGCGGGTGGCTTGAGCAGGCTGCGCACGAGTCCTCGGGCCTCCTCGCGTGCCTTGGCTCCACGCGGGGTGGCGGCGACCAAGCGGGTCACCTCGTCGTAGGCATCGAGCGCCAGCCGACCGAACTCCCGCTGCGGGTGCGCAAAGACGCCGGTGTGCAGGGCCTGCCAGAAGTGCTGCTCGGCCGCGGGCCAGTAACGGGCGAGCGCCTCACCGGGCCAGGGCCCCTCCCCCTTCGCCGGGGACTTGCCTCCGCCCGCCTGGTCATTCGGCCTCGCGGGCTTGTCGGTCATGAAAGGGGTGGTGTACGAACGCCAGGCCATCCGCAGCGCGTATCGCAGCCGGGCTGCGGCCTTCTCTGCGGCAACGCGCGCGTCCTTGACCTCGTTCGCCAAGGCGGTGGCATCGCCTGCCAGGTCGGTGACCTCGTTCGCCGAAGCGGCAGCCATCTGACGAGGGGGCGAGAGCAGTTTGTGGAACACGGGAGGCGTCGTGGCGGTGAAATAGCTGCGGTCGCGCGTCTGCCCGTCCTGGTCAAATCCGTAGGCAGTGATGTGCAGTGCCCTGCAGATCTCGGCTGGCAGACCGGTAAGCCCGTCGATCACCGGCGGCCTACGACCGGGCGGCTCGGTGCGACTCAGCAGGATGAGCGAATCGAGGTCCCGCCACAGCGCGCGCTCCACAGCCGCGTCCCTGGGGTGGATGCTGCCGTCCTTGAACTCGTCCCAGATCAGGTACGGCTCCTTCACTGTCTCCGGGCGTTTTTTGCGGAGTGCCCAGGTGATGGTGGCGTCGGTGACCGTCGCGCCCTGCTCGTCCGAGGTCAGCAGGATCGCGTGCTGGTACTGCTCCGTCAGCATCGACAGCGGACCGGTCGGCGGGTCGGGAAGGGCAAGCGGGTCGGGAAGTTCCTCCCGCTCCCACGGACAACCGTCCGTACCCGGTTCGGCGTCGGTCGACGGCCAGTGCACGGGCTTCGGAATGCCCAGCAGCAACGACTCGTAGAGCGTGCGGCCCTGTGGATGGAACGACACCGCCCGCCGCAACGGCCCACCCATGGTGTTGCCATACCGCTCACCATCGACCGTGCGCGGCGTGCACTGGCCCGACGGCCCGTAGTACAGCTGCGCGATCAGGTGGAGCAGCGCCTCTTCCGGCCGCAGCGGTACCGGGTCGTCGTCCGTGAAATGGCCGATGAAAACGGAGTTGTTGCCCGAAGGTCGTGCCATGACGAGCTTGTTCACACCCGAACGGGACGGCGACTGCTCCGCCAGTCGCGGATCCTGCAGAAACGGGCGCTGCGGATCGAAGAGGGACAGGCGTGAGCGGTGCCGGCCGAGGTAGTCGTCGACCGAGCCGGCCGGGAATCCCACCGGCCGCGACAGCAAGGCATAGCGCTTCTTGTTCCACACCTTCGGGTCGTCACAGGTGTCCAGTCCGGCGATCCGGGCAGCGATCGCGTAGAGCATCCGCATCAACCCGGATGCAGCCGGAGGCAGGGTCACGGCGAGGGCGGTGACCTCATGTGCCCGTACGAGGAGCTCGCGCAGACCCATCACTGTGCCACCGGTATCGGTGTGAACGGGGATCCAGGGGCGGGTACGAACATCGAAGAGCGGGTCGGGTGGATCAGGAGGCACGGAAGTCTGGCCGTTTCGTGAAGGGGACGAGGTCGATGAAGCAGCGCGGAGCGCATGCCGTACGGTGAGGGCGCTCCGCGCAGGCGGAGGTGGGCCAGCGCCCAAGTGCGCTGCGGCGGCGAGACGCGCGCGATCCCCGCGCAAGTGGGGGCAGGATGGGGCTGACCTGACTGGATGTCAGGTCAGCCCGCCCCCGATCCGGATACAACGAGCATGGCACCAACGGCAGTTGCCCGCAACTCTCTCAAAGGCGCCGAAGTGCGTAGCTGACCCAGAGAGGCGTTCACTCCTTCTCCGCCCGAAGGCCGAGCGCGTGGTCCACTCGCAGGGTGAGGTCGCCGAACGCGGCGCCCTGGACGCCCTCGACTGTCACGCGGTGCGGGAGGAGTACGAGCCGGGCCAGCCGGGGTTCCTTCCGCCAGGCCGTGGGCGGGCGGTGTTCGGCCGTGCACGCCGCACACCACGCGCCGTGGCGGTAGGGCACCACGAGGCTGAGCAGATTGCGGACTTCGGTACGGGTGAACCGGCCCTTCCATCCACTGCCGCACGGGGGCAGTGGAATCGAGCAGGCTTCGTCGAGCCAACGGTCCCCGTCGGCATCGACGTACACCGGCAGGAGTTGAACGGTTTCCGCGCCAAGTCGGGTGGCGATGAGGTCGGCGTCCGCCTCGCTGGTTGTCAGGCCGTACAGGTCGGCGAGGGCGGGCGGAGGGATCATGACCAGGTTCGCGAGTCCTTGGCGGGCCATGTCATCGCCCAGTCGTTCGAGGTCGCGCTTGAGGAGTTCTTCGGAGTTGTCCGACCGGAACTCCTCGTCGTAGACACCGTCCACGAGGGTCTGGACGTCTCCGGGAATCGCGACCGGAGTGCCCTGCCGCGCGCTCAGCAGTTCCTCGGTGCGGTGCAGGAGCGACTCCGAATACACATCGCCCCAGGTCTGCGGCGCCTTCACCGTCCCGTCGACCGGAGAGGCCAGCACAACGAGCCGGGGTCCGGCGGCCCATGCGGGTCGCGGGGTCGCGGCGTGCCTCCAGGCGCGGCCGGCGCGCTGGAGCAGTTGGGCCATGGGCGCCAGGTCGGAGATGACGAGGTCGAAATCAAAATCGAGCGACTGTTCGATTACCTGGGTGGCTACGAGGATCGCCCCGCGCGGCAGCATCGGCCGCCGGGTGGTGTCCTTGTCGCCGCGGCCGAACCAGGATTCCGCCTCGGCGGTCAACTCCGCCCGACGATAGGCCGGGAAACGGGCGTGCAGCAGTCGCAGCAGCGTGCCCTCACCCGGCACTTCACCCGTGCCGCTCGCCCGGTCGTCCCAGCCGGTGTAGCCCAGACCGTGGACCCTGGTGAGGTGATCGCGCAGGGCAGCGTAGGTGTCCTGGGCCTCCCCGACCGTCGTGCAGATGACGGCGGCACACCCGCCCGTACGGACGACCTGCTCCAACTCCCCCAGGACAACGGCCAGTCGGCCGCCGGCGATGGACGGGTCGTACGTGTGTGTCACCCGCCGGACCGTGATGTCCAGGTCGCGGGACCGCACGGTGGTGACTGCCGTCGGCGGCATGACGAACGTTCCCGTGCGCCCGTCCGCGTACAGCCATCCCGGGTAACCTGGCGTTGGCACCTCGGCCGTAGAACCGTGGCCGGCGCCCGTGAGGTATGCGCGGACCAGGCCGCGTGCCGTCCCGCCGGTCAGGGTTGCCGACAGCAGGACGACGGGCGCACCCATCGCGCCGAGCCAGTTCAGCAGGCGCAGCAGCAACGCGTGGGTGAAGGCGTCGTAGGAGTGCGCCTCGTCGATCACCACCGTCTTGCCGGCCAAGCCCACGTGTCGCAGCGCGTTGTACCTCAGGGGCAGTACGCCCATCAGCGCCTGGTCGATCGTGCCGACAGAGATCGGCGCAAGCAGACCGCGCCACCGCTGCCGTAGCCAGCGGCTTGCCTCCACCGATACGCCACCGCTTCCAAATACGAATCCTGTCCCGTTTCCACGGTCGGCGTCGTGGGACAGAACACGCGGCTCCGGTGTGTCCGGGCCGTCGGCCGCGGTGTCCTCGTCGGCCAGTTGATACCGCTCGTTGAGGTCGGCCGCCCCATGGGTGAGCGTGATCCGCGCGCTGTCGGTCAGATTCCGCAGGGCGAAAGCCTTCACGCGCTCGTACATCTGATTCGCCGTCGCCTGGGTCGGCAGCGCGAAGAACACGCCGCTGCCACCGACCGCGCCCCCCATCACCGTCGCGGCGTGCAGCGCAACCTCGGTCTTCCCCTCCCCCGTAGGCGCCGTCACCAGCAGAATCCCCGGCCCCGCAACCTTGCCGCCCAAACCCCGCTCCACGCTGCGCTGCAACGGGTGCGGATCGGTGATCTCCGGGAACTGCACGGCGAAATCCCGCGATCGGAAGGTTGCGCGCCCCAGCCCGGCGTCCGCGACGATCCCAGGTGCGAGTCGGCTCATTTCCGCGGCATGAGCCCGCACAGCTCCAGGCGTCCCCGGCTCCGGACGGTCGAACCACGCCGTCAATCGCTCCTCCACCACATGCTCCTGGCTGGCCAGCCAGTCGGCGACGATCACCAGCCCCGCGATCACCACCGCCAACGCCACCGGAACCGCCTCGACCCGCGGGACGGCCGGCTGCCCCAGCACATCCCGCAGAAGCGCGACGTGTGCGCGCCGCTCCCGCGCCCAACCGCCCCCGCCGAGCTCCACCATGCCGCCGTCCACTGCCTCCACCTCGTCCTCCTCCAGGCCGAGGGGATACCGCCCGTGGTGCCCACCGAGGATCTGTCCCACCTGACAGCGCAGCTGGTACTCGACCATCCCCTCCTCGGGATACCCGAGCCCGCCGAGCAGACCCGGAACCGCCCGGCCCGTCGCGTGTTCGTGCCCCACCCGGCCGACCTGGCTGTCCCCGCTCCGGTCGTGCGTGTACCGCGGATCGTCCAAGAACTGGCAGTAGCCCGGATGTTCACCACGCGCCATGTCCTGGAACACCGGCATGATCTTCCCGATGTCATGCAGCCCCGCCCAGAACATCACCACCCCCCGGGCATCCCCCACCGACAACCCCAACGCCACCGCGATCCGCTCGCACTGCCCCGCGTCCAGCACCTCATCCCACAACACCCCAGCCACGACAGCCGCATCCACCAAATGCCCCATCAACGGATACGGCCGCCTCAACCCCTCAGCCTTACCCCATAACCGATCATCGACCACCACAGCCTCCCGCACCATCGCAAACACTGACCCGCCCACTCCAGCACACACCTCTGACATCATGACCCCGTGCACAAAACCGGACAGCACCAAGAAACGGCAAAGACACTGCGTTCCCCCAGGTGAAAAAGGGTGCTCCCCGCGCGAGCGGGGGTGGTCCGTCTCGCAGGCCCTCAGCCGGGCCACCGATCTCGTGCTCCCCGCGCGAGCGGGGGTGGTCCGTTGGTCACCGGGGAGGCGACCACCACCGAGGCGTGCTCCCCGCGCGAGCGGGGGTGGTCCGGTGATCGCGGGCGTGATCGGCAGCAGCCAGGCGTGCTCCCCGCGCGAGCGGGGGTGGTCCCAGCGGTAGAGCGTCCACTGCAAGGCTCGAACCGTGCTCCCCGCGCGAGCGGGGGTGGTCCGTGAAATATCTGGTCACCAGGGTTGGCGCAGATGTGCTCCCCGCGCGAGCGGGGGTGGTCCGAACTGGAGACGCTCTTCGTACCACGGCCCGGCGTGCTCCCCGCGCGAGCGGGGGTGGTCCGGAACTGGGCCGACTGCGTGCCCTCCACGAGGCGTGCTCCCCGCGCGAGCGGGGGTGGTCCGTCGTAGGCGGGTGGGCGGCCGGCCGGGACCGGGTGCTCCCCGCGCGAGCGGGGGTGGTCCGGCGGCTGGGCACGGCGGCATGGTCGTGGTGAAGTGCTCCCCGCGCGAGCGGGGGTGGTCCGGTGGCCAGGCCCCGCAGCCACTCCGTGAGCCCGTGCTCCCCGCGCGAGCGGGGGTGGTCCGCTCACTGGGATCCCAGGCAGTTCGATGCCTTCGTGCTCCCCGCGCGAGCGGGGGTGGTCCGTAGGCCGCCACGTAGACACCAACGAGCGTCCCGTGCTCCCCGCGCGAGCGGGGGTGGTCCGGAGTTCGTGGCCTGGACGCAGACACCGATGGCGTGCTCCCCGCGCGAGCGGGGGTGGTCCGGCGCTCAAAAGTGGCTGCCGCTGAGACGACTCGTGCTCCCCGCGCGAGCGGGGGTGGTCCGCTGAGCCCGGTCGTGCTGGGCGCGGAGGACTGGTGCTCCCCGCGCGAGCGGGGGTGGTCCGCCCAGCTGGTCGGCGACCTGCTGCTGGGTGCGGTGCTCCCCGCGCGAGCGGGGGTGGTCCGCGTCCGGTCCAGCCGGGCTTGCCCTTGTCGGCGTGCTCCCCGCGCGAGCGGGGGTGGTCCGGGGAATCGGGTTCTTCTTATGCGCCTTATCCAGTGCTCCCCGCGCGAGCGGGGGTGGTCCGAGCAGCAGGCGGAGCGTCGAGCGGCACTCGCCGTGCTCCCCGCGCGAGCGGGGGTGGTCCGTTGCCGATCTGCACGGAGGGCGTGCCCTCGTCGTGCTCCCCGCGCGAGCGGGGGTGGTCCGGCCGGGGTGCTGCTCGGCCTGCACTCGGTGCTGGTGCTCCCCGCGCGAGCGGGGGTGGTCCGATGTACGCCCGGCCCGGCACCGCGTCCCCGCGCGAGCGGGGGTGGTCCGTGACGGTCCGGCGCTCAAAGACGAACCCGCACGTGCTCCCCGCGCGAGCGGGGGTGGTCCGGCGTTCTGCATGCGCGCGAAGACGTCGGCGCGGTGCTCTCCGCGCGAGCGGGGGTGGTCCGTAGTCGATGACGACCATGTCGAGCTGGCCCCGGTGCTCCCCGCGCGAGCGGGGGTGGTCCGTCCTCGGTTCGGCACTGGATCGGGCTCGAGGTGTGCTCCCCGCGCGAGCGGGGGTGGTCCGCCGCTCTTCTACACCCGTCCCCTCCGGATCCTGTGCTCCCCGCGCGAGCGGGGGTGGTCCGCGCACGGGCCCCTCGTCGTGACCGTCTCGGACGTGCTCCCCGCGCGAGCGGGGGTGGTCCGGCGTGGGGGTACATCCGGGTGCATGCGGCTCCGTGCTCCCCGCGCGAGCGGGGGTGGTCCGCCGACGACCCCGCCGCGGGCAGGAGCACCGGTGTGCTCCCCGCGCGAGCGGGGGTGGTCCGATCTTCTGAGGCCCCTCACCACCGGATCGCCAGTGTTCCCCGCGCGAGCGGGGGTGGTCCGGTGGCGCTGTCGAACCTGTACAGCACCGCCACGTGTTCCCCGCGCGAGCGGGGGTGGTCCGTGACCCAGGGCATGCCCACCGGACGATGATCTGTGTTCCCTGCGCGAGCGGGGGTGGTCCGCGATCGTCCGGGTGCTGCCCGACCCGGACCGAGTGTTCCCTGCGCGAGCGGGGGTGGTCCGATCGGCGAGGTGGCGTCGACCCTGGAGAACCTGTGTTCCCTGCGCGAGCGGGGGTGGTCCGGCAACGGTGGGGAGCACTGCACTTCAACCACCGTGTTCCCCGCGCGAGCGGGGGTGGTCCGCCGGTGCGGAAACCATCTGGGCAGACTCCGAGGTGTTCCCCGCGCGAGCGGGGGTGGTCCGGCCATTGGCCAACTGATCGGCTACATCCTCCGGTGTTCCCCGCGGGATCGGGGGTGGTCCGTTGCTGACGTACCGGGCCCGGCGGAGGCTCGGGTGTTCCCCGCGCGAGCGGGGGTGGTCCGGGGACCGGCCGATGACCGACCTCGTGTCTGCAACACGGGCGGCACACACGACCGCCAGCAGAGCAGTGGGGCGGGAGAGGGGACAGTGGGTGGCATGGGCTCGCAGTCGTCGCGCGTCGGGGACGGGCGCGTTGGCCCGTACCACCTCGCACTCGACTTGTAGAGTGCGAACCTCCCCGTCGCCACGGATCTTCGCTGGAGCTGACTGTGCACGTGCCCCCTGCCCGTATCCAAGCGGTCGGTGACCGGGGACTTCGCTCCCGGGCCGGAGCGGAGGTGGCCCGTGGCGATCAGTGATGCCACCATCTCAGACACCCTGGCCACTTACCTGGAGCGCTACCCGGACGAGGCCGAGCTGCTGTCCCAGCCGGTACAAATGCTCTCCAGGGGTGAGAACTTCGCCTCTCGGCGGAGCTTCCCGATGCACGTGACGGTCGGCGCGCTGCTGGTACGTGGGGGCTGCGAGATCCTGCTGATCGAGCACCGGGCCTACGGGATCATTCTGCAGCCCGGAGGGCATCTCGAGCCGACGGACACCACGCTGATCGACGCCGCTGTGCGCGAGCTCTCCGAAGAGACCGGTCTGGACTCTACGGCTGTGTTCCTGGCGGGTCCGGTCCCCGCGTATGTCGAGTACGGACGTGTTCCGGCGCGTCCGGAAAAGGACGAGCCGGACCACTACCACCTCGACTTCGGGTTCGCCTTCACAACGGACCACGCAGACGTGGGCCAAATCCAGGAAGCGGAGGTGACCGGCGCCGCCTGGTATCCACTCACCGATGCCGAACGGCTGGTCGGCCACCGCATCTCCCGGGCAGTCAACCGGCCGGCACACGCGAGCTGACCCCGCAGAACCGTACGGTTCGGGCCGGTGCGCGGCACCAGATCCGTGCCGCGCACCGGCCGAGATCTAACGGGCCTGGCCCGGCTTCCTGCGATCACGCCTGGGATCCGTCAAGTTCAGCGACGACGACGAGCCAGCTCGTGATCGTGACGTCGTCGGGACGGGTCTGGGCATACGCCTTCTGCAAGATCGTCATCTGCTGTTCGTAGGAGAAGCCGCGCTCGGGGCGGGCGAAGACCAGGATGGACAGCCAGGCCCTCCGCTCGGCCATGGTGGTGAGCGAGGGTCGCGCAGTCTGATCCACGTCAGCTACACCGATCGCGACATCCATCGCCTCACTCAGCAACTCCCGCTCCTGAAGACGGCCGCTGGCGACAGCCCTGGCGCCCCGGCGGCTGGGAACCGCGCCGTCCCAGGACGCCATCCGTGCGCTCGTCGCCCGGCACGAAGTTCCCGTCCCGCCCCGGCCGCCGCCGGACCGGCCCTACTGCTCTGGTTCGTCGGGTGTGGCGGCTGTCTCCGCCGAGTACGCCCCGGAGGGCTTCAGCCAGTCACCGTCCGGACGGGCCAGAAGCCGCGCGTTGCTGTACGCCATTCCCATGGTCAGGACCGTGCTGCCCCGGTAGTGGGTGACGTGCTTGGACACGACGAGCGCGAGGTCGACCGAATCGGGGGCGGGGCATTACGGTGGGACACCAGACGGGCCCTTCAGACGGCAGACGAGTGACTTGGCAGTTCTCATCCCGCCGCCCAAGGACCTGCCACCTGCATACCAGCCCCGGTGTCTACAACCTCATGACCCGCAACACCTAGTCCAGATCTAACTCCGCGTACACGGAGCGAACTCGATCCAGCGGCCGGGCAGGTCAAGGTCGACCGGAACACCTCCGCGTGCGCGGAGCGAACGTAGACGTTGGGGATCGCGTGCAGCTTGTTCAGGGAACACCTCCGCGTGCGCGGAGCGAACTTTCCATGATCGGTGATGCCGATGGCACTCTGCGGAACACCTCCGCGTGCGCGGAGCGAACAGCGCCCGATGCGGCAACCGGTCGAAGAGGGCCGGAACACCTCCGCGTGCGCGGAGCGAACGACCCCCAGTCCTCGCCCCGCTTTCGCAGGGCCGGAACACCTCCGCGTGCGCGGAGCGAACCACCATCGTGGCCGACGCCTGGCGCCAGCTCACGGAACACCTCCGCGTGCGCGGAGCGAACGTCACCACCATCACCTGCACGGTCTCGACGTGCGGAACACCTCCGCGTGCGCGGAGCGAACTCCGTCGACCATCGATCCCTGGTCGACCAGCGTGGAACACCTCCGCGTGCGCGGAGCGAACATCCGCGCGTTGTCGTGGACTACAGCCCAAGGCGGAACACCTCCGCGTGCGCGGAGCGAACTAGGGCGTTTCCTTCGGATCATCTGATCGTTGGATCGGGTGTGTCGTTAACGGATGCGCAGTGGGCGCGGATCGAGCCGTTGCTGCCGGACCGGGCGTCTCGGCGGGGTGGGCGGTGGCGTGATCACCGGCAGGTGATCGACGCGATCGCGTGGAAGTTCCGGACGGGTTCGCCCTGGATGGACCTTCCCACTGAGTTCGGCTCGTGGAAGGGCGCCCACAACAGGCTGCGGAAGTGGGCCGCCGACGGCACCTGGGCAAAGGTGTTCACCGCGTTGCTGGCCCAGGCCGACGCCGAGGGTGATCTCGACTGGATCGTCTCGGTCGACTCCACGATCGTGCGCGCGCACCAGCACGCCGCCGGAGCCCGTCAAAAGGGGCTCCGGCCGGCGAGCCGTACGACCATGCTCTCGGACGGTCCCGTGGCGGGCTGACCACGAAGATCCACCTGGCCGCCGACTCCCGCTGCCGGCCCCTCGCGTTCGCTCTCACCCCCGGCCAGGCCGGCGACGCACCCGCGTTCACCCAGGTCATGGACCGCCTGCGGGTGCCAAGGCCGATCGGCCGCCCGCGCATCACGCCCGAGGTGGTGCTGGCCGACAAGGCGTACTCCTCCCGGGCGATCCGCACCCACCTGCGCAGACGCGGCATCCGGGCGGTGATCCCGCAGCCCGCCGACCAGGCCGCGAACCGTAAACGACGCGGCTCCTACGGCGGCCGGCCGCCCGCCTTCGACCGCGAGGCCTACAAGCAGCGCAACACCGTCGAGCGCTGCATCAACAAGATCAAGCAGTGGCGCGGCCTGGCCACCCGCTACGACAAGACCGCCACCATCTACCTCGCCGGACTCCACCTCGCAGCCATCTTCATCTGGTCCGCACGATGATCCGAAGGAAACGGCCTAGTGACCTGAGTCTGAGATTCGTTGGCAGTAGGCGGCGACTTTGTCGAGGATCTCGTCGGCGGTTTTCGTCCAGGCGAAGGGTCTGGGGTGTTCGTTCCAGTCGGCGAGCCAGGATCGGATGTCGCGTTCGAGGGCCTGGACGGAGCGGTGGACGCCGCGTTTGAGCTTCTTCTGGGTCAGCTCGGCGAACCACCTCTCAACCAGGTTCAGCCAGGACGCACTGGTCGGTGTGAAGTGCAGGTGGAACCGCGGATGGGCCAGCAGCCACCGTTTGATGTCGGGCGTCTTGTGGGTCGCGTAGTTGTCCAGGATCAGATGGACCTGCAGATCAGCCGGGACTTCCCTGTCGAGCTTCGCGAGGAACTTCTTGAACTCCGCTGCCCGATGGCGGCGGTGCAGGGAGCCGATCACTTTGCCGGTGGCGACCTCCAGGGCGGCGAAGAGCGTGGTCGTGCCGGCCCGGACATAGTCGTGACTGCGGCGTTCGGGAACGCCAGGCACCATCGGCAGAACCGGCTGAGACCTGTCCAGGGCCTGGATCTGCGATTTCTCGTCCACGCAGAGGACCAGGGCTTTCTCCGGCGGGTCGAGATACAGACCGACGACGTCGCGGACCTTGTCGATGAACAGCGGGTCGGTGGACAGCTTGAACGTCTGTGAACGGTGCGGTGCCAGGGCGAACGCTCTCCAGATGCGCGAGATGGTCGACTGCGACATGCCGGTGGCCGCGGCCATCGACCTGGTCGACCAGTGGGTGGCGTTCTTCGGTGTCTCCTCCAGCGTCTTGACGATGACCCGCTCGACGTCGGTGTCGGTGATCTTCCGTGGGACACCCGGCCGCGGCTCGTCGCACAGACCGTCCACACCCCGCTCGATGAAGCGCCGCCGCCAAGTGCGGACCGTGTCCGGGGCGATCCGCAGCCGACGGGACACCTCCATGATCGAGTTGCCTTCGGCGCACTCCAGCACAATCCGCGACCGCTGAGCCAGAGCCTGAGCCGTCGTGCGGCGACGCAACCAGCCCTCCAACACCACCCGCTGGGCACCAGTGACCGACAACGGCGGAATCTTCGGACCCGGACGACTCATACCCAACCAACGACGAATCTCAGACTCAGGTCACTAGATGGGGGTGGGCGCTGCTGTTGTCCGAGACGGAACACCTCCGCGTGCGCGGAGCGAACGGTCAGCGGCGTGACGACGTAGCCGGTCAGGTCGGAACACCTCCGCGTGCGCGGAGCGAACAGTCCGGCGGCGCGCATGGCGTCGCGGATCGGCGGAACACCTCCGCGTGCGCGGAGCGAACTCGGGCTGCGCGGCCGCGCGCCATGCCCAGAACGGAACACCTCCGCGTGCGCGGAGCGAACAGCCCGGGTGGCGCAATCGGTGACGCATCCGCCGGAACACCTCCGCGTGCGCGGAGCGAACATGACCAACTCGGGGGCCGGGGCTCCGGTGTCCGGAACACCTCCGCGTGCGCGGAGCGAACACGGCTGCCAGCGCCAACCCGAGCCTCCTCGCCGGAACACCTCCGCGTGCGCGGAGCGAACGAATGCGCGGGACCCCCGTCGCACGACATGATCGGAACACCTCCGCGTGCGCGGAGCGAACTGGGTGAGGGTCAGCCGGGTGTCGACCGGGAACGGAACACCTCCGCGTGCGCGGAGCGAACCCTTTTCGACCTGCGACTTCTCTACGCCTTTGCTTTCTCTTTGCTTTCGTTGGGGCGGGCGAGGGTGAGAAGGCCGCAGCCATAGGCGCGGCCTTGGCCGATTCCTGTGGTGAGGGTTTGGCGGAGGGCGCTGGGGTCGGTGACGTGGAGGATGCCTTCGTAGGTGGCGGTGGTGAGGGAGACTTGGTTGCGTTTGTCGGTGGTGGGGTCGGGTTTGGTGAAACGGTTGGTGCCGCGGTCACGGAGGTGGAGTTGGAGCGGGGGGTTGCCGTCGGGTCCGATGTCGGCGGGGTAGCGGGTCGGGGGAATGTTGAAGCCGTGCTGGATGGCCTTCTTGGTGAGCCAGGTGATCTGGTCGGCGACGGTGGTGTGGGGCAGGCGCTTGCCGCGGACGTTACGGGCGGGGGAAGCCAGGCGGTAGGTGGGGGAGGCTGTGAGGCGGAAGGCGTAGCGCTGGCCAGTCTCCAGGCGGTCCAGCAGTGGAGTGTAAAGCTTGGTGTGCCACTGGGGTGTGGTGGCGGCGGGCCAGCCGGCGTCCTCGATGAGCTGGGTGAAGTCAGGCGGGGTGGGTGAGACGGCGAAGAGAACCGGGTGGTATGGGTCGTCGGTGTCTACGCGCCACAGGGCTCGTGGTGGGGCTTCGCCAGGGGGTGTTGGGGGCTGGTCGGGGAAGCTGTTGTTGATCAGGCCGTGCATGGCGCGGGGGTTGGTCAGGAGTTTGCGGGCGCCGGTGCGGCGGGGGTTGAGGTGGGCGCGGGTGATGAACATCGGTGGGTCCTTCAGTCGTCGAGGAGGTCGAAGGGGTCGTGCTCGCCGGCCTGTGGGCTCTCGGTGTCGGGCTCGGTTCTCCAGGCGGGGGTGGGGACAGGGAGGGTGACGTAGCCGCTGCGGACCGTGCGTTGGGTGTAGCCGGGGTAGTGGGCCTTCGTGGTGGGGGCAGGCTGGTCGGTGAGGGTTTCGAAACCGGTTTCGTCCTCGGTGACCGTGGTGAGGTCGACGGTGGTGTGGCGGGCGTACTGGTGGTGGCGGATGTGGTGTTCGGCTGCCTGCCAGGGCGTCTCGCGCAGGGCCTGGTCGAGTTCGGTCCCGGTCTGGACGCTGATCAGCAGCGGTTTGCTCGGCGGGCAGGAGCGGCGTCCGAGATAGACCGGGAAGCGGGGGTGGCGGATTGCCTTGGAGAGTCCGGTGAGCAGGTCGTGGTTGCCTTGGAGGTAGGCGGTGTAGACAGCGTCGGTGCGGTAGAAGCGTCGGGTGATCTTCGTGCTGCTACTGGCCGGGAGGGTGCCGCCGTCGGCCCGGGGCAGGCGTTGCCCGTTGGGCTGGTTGGGGTTGTGGGAGGCGCCGCTGACGGTGTGGAAGTCCTCCAGGTTCTTGCCGGGCTGGTCGATCCTGACGGCCAGGCGCAGAGCTGCCAGCTCACTGAGGTCCCCGCCGCGGGGGATGCCGGCTGCGGCGGCAAGCATGCCGATCACCCCGGACTTGGTGGGGTGGATCAGGGTGCCGCGCCGGGTGTGGCGGCTGTCGGCGGCCCAGGACTGCAGGGGGCCGGCGAGCCGCAGCGCCAGGATGCTCACCGCCGCGCCGCCAGGGCGTCGGCGGCCTGCTTGAAGGCGATCTGCAGTTGGGCGTCGGCCTGCTGGAGGGCGTCGCTCCAGGTGGCGCGCTCGGGGATGCTGTCGTCGTCAACGGACAGGTCACCGGTCAGGGCGGTGGCGTAGACGGCGGTGGTCCAGGCGGGGGTGTCGCCCCAGGTGTCGTCCTGGTCGGCGATGTGTTGGAAGAGGGCGGCGGCGGAGGCGGTGAGCAGGCCGGTGCCATCCTCGGCGGTGACAGGGCGTTCGAATGCGGAGACGTGGCTGACCGGGCGGTCGGCGCGCAGGGAGAGCAGGACCAGGCCGGGGCGGGTGTGGTGGGCGAAGGTGTTGGCTTTGCCGGTCGGCATGCTGGTGGCGAACGCCCGAAGGAAGCCTAGGGTGGTGGCGCGGGCCTGGTCCTGTTCGCCGTCGTGGTTGGCCAGCAGGGTGCGCAGGTCGACGCTGGCGTAGCGGTAGAGGGTGGCGGAGTTGAACTCGACCGAGCCGATCATGCCGGCGCCCTTGTTGCCCCGGTCGGCTTCGTCGTCGACGGCCGTGTAGTAGTCGAACTCGGGGAACGCCTGGTGGGTGGAGAGGGCGTGGGCGACCTGGCAGCCGGCGTCGAGACCGGTCTCGGGTGCGTCGGCCACCATCCGCCCGAACAGCGCGACGGCCGCAGGATGCCCCTTCATGCCCTCGTCCTTGAGCTTGAGAGTCTTCATCACCTCGGCCAATGCCTTGGCGTCGGTGGCGGCGGCCAGGGCTTGGGCATTGTCCGCGAGGATTTCGGCAACGCGGTCGATCTGCCCGCGGCCCAGGAACAGCAGGTACTCGGTGACCGGCCGGGACGGCACGGTCGCTTCCTCCACGAGTGCGGCCTTCGTGTCGTTCTTCGGCTTCTTGGGCTTGGACGGCTTCTTGGCCGCGGCGCTGAACATCGCCGCCGTGGCAGCCATACCGAACTCGTCGGCTCGCTCCCGCAGTTCCGGAGCACGGCCTGCCAGTGCGTCGGCGATCAGCTGCGGGAGTTTGGCGGTGCGTACCGAGGGCTGCCCGGTGACCTGCGGATCGCGGTCGAACGCCGCACGAGTTGCCCGCTTCCATGCCTGGGAGGAGACACGGGCCCGCTTGACGCCACCGTAGTGGGCGGATTTCGGGCTACCGGACTCGTCGCGGTTGATGTTCGAAGGCGGAACGTCCTGCAAGATGTGAACATCGAGGAAAAACAAGGGAGTTACTCCTTCTCGCCAGTGGTGGTGCGGGGGGCGCTGTCGGGTTGATCGGAGTCGGATCGTTTGCGGGGGCGTTCGAAGTCGCTGTTCCAGCGGGCGGCGATCCGCATGCGGCGCTCGGGCCGGTGCCAGACCGCGAGAGCATCGGCGAGGTCGACGTAGTCGAGCGCTACATGGTGGTTGCGCAGATAGGACACGAGCCGACGAAGGTGTTCGCGGACCTCCGGGAACGAGTCGGCCTCGGCCGTGGCACCGTAGTAGCGGCGCAGCCCGTACCGGGTGGACATCTCGTCATGCACGACCCGGGCGGCCCGGCCGAGCGTCGGGCCCAGGCGGTGCATGGGCGCTTCAACGGACTGCTGGTGGAAGGCGTAGAGCGACAGCACGGTTGCGACAGCCGTTTCGACGTGCCGACGTTGGTAACCCGGCACGCTCAGCTCCGAATCTTCCTCGTCGTCCAGGACGCGGCCGATCAGCTGCATGGATTCCAGCGCCGCACCGGGCGGCTGATGCCAGGCATCCCGGCACGCCCGGGCCGCCCCGGGCGACTCGCGAACGGTCCGCAGGACGTCGGCCAGCCGGCCATGCCACGGTGGTGCCTTGAAGGCGGTGTGGGTGGTCATGAAGAGTTCTCCGGTTCCTCGTCTGCGGGCTGCAAGTCGTCGGGATCGTCGGGGGCGATGAAGAACACAGCCTCTTTGATGGCTCGGCGAAACCGGTTCGTCGCGATGGCGACGTTGAGGTAGTCATCGCCGACTTCACGCCCCTGGTGCGCCGCTGGAGGCGCCGCCGTGGCCAGGTCGTGTGCCAGGGTCCGGAGCGTGGACAGCAGCTCCAGCGTCCAGGCTCCCTGCGCGGCCTGCGGGTCGTCGGTATCGCCAAGAGAGGCGAGCCAACGGCGGAAAGCGGCGTCGAGTTCGGCATACGCCTGTTCCTGTGCCCCGTTGCGGTACCCCGGCAGCAACGGGTTCTTGTCCGTGTTCGACGTTCCCGCCGCCAGCGCGATGTTGACCGCCAGGCTCCCGAGAGCCCAGACTGCGCGGCCCGTGGCAGTCACCGCCTCCAGCACAGCGTCCGACCAGATCTTGTCCGTGGACAACACCGCCACCGGCATCGGCAGCACGTCGCTGTAGACCTCCTCGATCACCGCCTGCTGGTTGCCGTAAACCACCCCGACCAGCAGTAGCCGCAATGGCATTCCTGCCAGCGCATTGGCCCGCACCTTGTCCAGAGTCAGTGCCTGCGGCCGGAATCGCTCATCCGCCTCCCCACCCGACGTGCCGTCACCGCTCTCCAGGCTGGCGTTCGCGTGTGCGAGCAACGGGCCCAGCCCGCGCCATGCCTGCTGCTCCACCCGGTGCTGCACCGGCCAGTACACCGGTGAGAAGGCGCGCTTCTTTTCCAGGTTGGAACTGCGCTTCCACGCGGAGTGCGGCTCGCTCTCCCGCCATAGCGCCATCGCCTGCCCGGTCGCCATATCAACGCGGTCGCCGGCGCACACCACGACCCGGCGGACCACGAGCGTGCCGTTCGTCCCTCGCTCCGGAATCAGGCGGATGCGGCGCGACGGCCACGTGAACAGGTCCAACGGTCCCGTCGGCGCCCGGATCGACCACTTCGGCGTCAGCGGCTCCCGCTCCCACATTGGTAGGTCCTCCGCGTCTGAGGGCCTCGGGCGGGGCAGGAGGTTGCACATCAGGGTGTGCCACAGCGTCGGCCCCATCGGCATTACCACACCCAACTGCCCCAACGGACCTGTCGGATTGGATGTGGTCTTGCCCTTCGTCTTCGGCCGGTTCGCCTCCGGGTCCCCGACCGCGCCAGTCTTGATCGCGGCCGTGTCGAACGCATGGGCGTGCACCAGCCACCGCGCCGCCTCGGCTGCCGACAACGCCCGCGGCCGGGCGTCTCGATCGGCGGAGAACAGTGGCACGTTGTTCCCCGCTGCCACGTGCGGAACCAGCAGCGCCACGGTCTTCGTCTCCCCGCTCATCGCCGTCAGCCCGCCGACCTGCAGGAACGGGGCGTCCGCATCGAACAGGGCGAACCGGCCCCGATGCTTGTCCACATACCGGGTCACGAGGCTGGCATCGAATTCCTGGCGCCTCCACATCTTCAGCCAGGAACCGCTGTCCGCCGGCCCCTCGAACGCTTGGTGCAAAACAGCCAGCAGCAGCCGAACCACCGGGGGGATCTGCGATGGGGAGTCGAGCGCGAGCGCCCGCACCTCGTGCGCCCGCACCAGCACATCCCGCAGTGACCGCTCCTCCTGCCCGCCATCAGTCAGGACGACCGGCAGCCAGCCGTCGTCCACCAGATTGAAGTCCATCCACATCACCACTCAGCCGTGCGCAGGTATCCACCGGCATCCGGGCACACCACGCACCGGTCACGGTGCGCAAGCATCCGGACACCCTAGGAACATCTCTACACGGCGCCACTGACAATCGGCTCCGAGCGGTATAGGCAGAGGCGGACTCCGCGCTGTTCCAGGCGCGGAGCCCACCCCTGGGACTATCTGTAAGTCACCAGGATCGCTCCGCTGACGCTGGCCAGCAGAAAGGTCCCCGCGAAGAGCAACACCGCCCATCGTGGCCCCGCCGATGCACTCACATTGATCGATCCGTAGATGTCTCCGTCCTCCCGGCCCCTGCCGCGAGCCCTCTTCGTGCTTGGCTCCTTCACGATGAACGTCCCTCCTGATCAGCTTCTTCTCGCGAAGGATCGCTCCGCAAAGCGGAGATCGCCGAACCCGGGGCAGCGGGGGTAGACGTGACGGACAGCCCGTTGCGCGGGTCGTAGTTGAGCAGGAAACCGGCCAGCGGCAGCGGGCTGCCGTCCGCTGGCAGCAGCAGGACCCGCGCGTCGGACAGCCAGGCGAGATCCGCCCACCCGGGCTGGCGCTCGGCTTCCCCCCGCGCGGCAGCGGTCAACGCCTCCGACCAGGACGGCAGCCGCACCGCCTGGTCCAGCACCGTCTCCACCAGTTCCAACGGTGGCTCGTTCAGCGGGACGACCACCTGCTTGCCGTGGGACACAGTGATCGCCGTACCGGGCTCCGCGCCATGGCGCAGCAGGATGACCTCCAGGGACGGCTTTCCCAGGCGCACCAGCATCTGCACCTGTTCGTTGCCCTCGTCATCGTCGCCGCTCACCGGCTGCTCGGCGTGCAGGTCTTCCAGCGAGGTGACGCTGTCGGGTGACTTCAGCGCCACGGCCTTCGCCAGGCGCACCTGCTTCGAGCGCTCCGCCTCCGCGTCGGCCGCCGCCTCGGCCATCGCCTCCTGCCACGACGCAGGACCCACCGGCGCGTTCCGGTAGACCTGATCCACCAGCACCGGGATGTCCTGGGGCAGCTCCAGCTGCTGACAGCTGTCCAGCGCGGCCTTGGTCCGCCACAGCAGATGGTGGCCGTAGACCGTGCGCGACCCGGACGGCACCGCCGGCGGCAGACCGGCCCGCTCCTCGAATCCGGTCACCACAACGCACAGGTCCTTGCGCGGTTCAAGGTCGAAGCGGTGAATGCGGCCCAGGCGCTGGAAGAGCAGGTCGATCGGGCACAGGTCCGTGACCAGCACATCGAACGAGATGTTGAGAGACTGCTCCACCACCTGCGTCGCCACCACGATGTGCGGCAACGTCTGGGTCCCCTCCGGACCGAAGCGTTCCACCAGCTCGGTCTCAAGCCGACTGCGGTCCGCGCCGGTGAATCGCGCGTGCATCAGCGTCAGTCCCTCGCCGCCGTCGTCGCACAGCGCCTGCTCGACGATACGGCTCCGCAATTCGTCGGCCAGTTCCTGCGCGCGTGACACAGTGTTGCGCACCACCAGTACCCGCTCACCTGCCCGCGCCAGTTCCAGCACCCGGGCCGCTACCACCGCCACCTCCTCGGCGGTGTCCGCCCGCTTCCGGACGGGCGCCGGCAGGTACTCCACCGTAAAGCTCGCGCCAGGTGCGCCCTCCACTCCGATCGTCCGGTGCCCGTCGCCCGTGGCGGTCTGCGGCGCGTCCACCCACGTCAGCCGCGGATACGCCGCAGCGCCATCCAGCTCAACCGTCCTGCCCGCGTACGCCGACGCCAGCTCGGCGCGCTGCCCGGAACTCAGCGTCGCCGACAACAGCACCACCGGCACCCCCAACCGACCCAGCCACGCCAGCAACCGGCCCAGCACACCCGACATGTACGCGTCGTAGGCGTGCACCTCGTCCAGCACCACTACCTTGCCCGCCAGCCCCAACATCCGCACCGACACATACCGTGTAGCCAGCCCTGCCAGCAGCAACTGGTCCACCGTCGCCACCACCACCGGCATCAGCAACGCCCGATACCGGCCCCGCGACCACCTCGACGCCATCACATCTGCACCACACCCGGCATCCGATCCGCCCGAAACGGCCAGCAACGCCCGGTAATCCTTCTGCCGCGCCGCCTTCCCGTGCGCCAACGCAACCGTCGTTGACGTCCCCGCCTTCTCCAACCACTCCAGGACCCGGGGGAAGATCCCGTTCGCCGTCGCCTGCGTCGGCAGCCCGAAGAACACCCCGTTCGCCCCGAACCGCGCCGCCAGCACCTCCGAAACCGCCAGCGCCAGTTCCGTCTTGCCCACACCCATCGGAGCCTCAGCGACCGTCATCCCCGGTCCCGACACCTGGACCGCCAACTCATAGGCCAGCCTCTGCACCGGCCGCGGCTCCCGCCCGAACCGTGACCGGTAGAACGCCCCTGCGCCCATCACCGGCGCCAACAGGTCCGGTCCCCACCCCGACGACAGCCCCATCACCTCACCCGCACGACCCACCCGTGAAGCCGACAACGCCCGGTACCCCGACGGGAACTCGCCCTCATACGGGAACAATTCCTCATTGCTCGCCAGCCAGTCCGCCACCGACACCGCCCCCGACCGCACCAACTGCCACGCGACCGGCAGCGGCGCCGCGCGTGCCCACTCCTCCAACCACTGCGCAGCCCCCGCCACCTCATCCACCAACCCGAACAACGCATCCCGCGCCCCCTCCCACACCCCCAGACCCACACGCCGGGCGGCCCCCTCAACACGCCTGCGCTCCCAGCCCGGCTCCGGGAACTTCCCGTGATGCCCGCCCAGCGTCAACGCCACCACCATCGCCGCCCCCGTCGGCCATCCCCGGGCCGTCAGCAGCTCGAACACGAGCCGACACGACCACCATGCATGCCCCACCGGACGCGGAACCTGCCGCAACCGCACCCCAGCGGCAGCCAGCAGACGCCGCATCCCCGTATTGAGACCCTGAAACTCCAACGTGAGCTTCCCGAAATCATGCAGGGCCGCTAGCCACACGAAGCTCGCCCGAGCCGATTCCTCCTCCAAGCCCCCCGCCAACCGACTCCGCACTCCCGGCGACAAAAACGTGTCCCACACCCAACCCGCCGAATGAGCACTGTCCACCGCGTGCGCTGGAAGCGAATGCCACTCGGCCCCCGGCGGTTTCTCCTCCCCCCGCCTCGGCCGCCACGTCTTCGCCCACACCAGCCGCAACAACGACTCGCCATCCACCTCGCTGACCTCCTTCAAGACACCTCTGTCTTAGCGGACGGCACTGACAACACCGCTGTCAGCAGGCGCCGGTAGCCTGCTAGCATCGACTGCACATTGGCAAAGAAATAGCAAAGCCCCCGGAGCGTCCCAGGTGGCGAAGGGTCGGCTCCGCGCACGCGGAGGTGTTCCGCTGTGAGCTGGCGGTACGTCTTCCGCAACCCCGTCGGCTCCGCGCACGCGGAGGTGTTCCGGAGGCCAGCGATGACCACGGCCACGGTGACCGGTCGGCTCCGCGCACGCGGAGGTGTTCCGCAGCACGTTAGGTCATGCGCTGCCGACCGACAGTCGGCTCCGCGCACGCGGAGGTGTTCCGGGCTATGGGTGGTGCCGCCGGGCCGGCGGCACGTCGGCTCCGCGCACGCGGAGGTGTTCCGTTCGTCAGCAAAAATCGACTTCAGCCGACAGGGTCGGCTCCGCGCACGCGGAGGTGTTCCGCCGCACCCCAGGAGACACGCCGTGCCGAGACAGTCGGCTCCGCGCACGCGGAGGTGTTCCGGACCACCTCACCGCCATCATCCGCCGCCACGAGTCGGCTCCGCGCACGCGGAGGTGTTCCGGACCACCTCACCGCCATCATCCGCCGCCACGAGTCGGCTCCGCGCACGCGGAGGTGTTCCGTTCGACGGCGGCCGAGCCGGGCGCTTCAACTTGTCGGCTCCGCGCACGCGGAGGTGTTGCGCTGGGTAAGCGGGTGAGTCGACATCGCAAGGGGTCGGCTCCGCGCACGCGGAGGTGTTCCGAACAGTCGTCCGTGAATGGTTGCCATGGCCTCGTCGGCTCCGCGCACGCGGAGGTGTTCCGATCACGGTGCTGCATCTCGACTACGAGGGGCAGTCGGCTCCGCGCACGCGGAGGTGTTCCAATGCCAGAGGATTCCGACTGGCTCGCTCATTTGTCGGCTCCGCGCACGCGGTGGTGTTCCGGCGCCGCTCAGGAACATGTCACGGCCTCCAGCGTCGGCTCCGCGCACGCGGAGGTGTTCCGAGGTAGTACAGCTCCTCCCTGTCGGACACGCGGTCGGCTCCGCGCACGCGGAGGTGTTCCGCGACCCGTACTGCCGGGCAGACACACCTGGCTGTCGGCTCCGCGCATGCGGAGGTGTTCCGAGGCGGCCGAAACGGTCGGCAGCGGCACGTCGGTCGGTTCCGCGCACGCGGAGGTGTTCCGTGCCTAGGCACTTACATGCCCACCGCAGGGTCGACTCCGCGCCTGCGGGAGTGGTCCCGCCGTCCTGCAGGGATGCCGCACCCTCCCGCCGTGGTCACCGCATCCGTGGGGGTGGCCCGGATGACGCCGTTGGCCTCGGACTGGTCCAAGACCGCAGCGGACCGCACGTGCCAGCGCGCACCCGGGCCCCGGGGCGCGTCATGCTCAACCACGGCGGGTGCTCCCCGTACGAGGACGCCGACTCTGTGCACGATGTCCCTGGCAACCGTCAGGATGCGATCGACAGCCACTCCCCGGCGTTGCGGTCGCGGCTGTATTGGTCGAGGGAGCGTTGCCAGCGGACTTCGAGGCCGGCCAAGAGGCGTTCCTCGACGCTGGCTGCGACGTGGGAGTAGACGTCGTCCATCTTGTTTTGCATGGTGTGGCCGAGGCGTCGGGCTTGGGCGACTTCGGGGATACCGTCTTCGATCAGCCAGGTCTTGTGGGAATGGCGCAGCCCGTGGAAGGTCATGCCGCTCACCACCGGTGCCCAGTGTTCTTGGGCGTGGTGGCCGCCGCCGACGGCGGGTGCCCACAGGCGGCGTTGGAAGCCGGAGCGGCGCAACGGTTTGCCTCGCAGGCTGGTGAAGACGAAGGGGCGGGTGGAGGCTGTGAGGTCGACGGTCAGCAGGTGGGTGAGGAACTGAGGGATGGCGACGGTGCGGACGGAGGCGAGGGTTTTGGGGTGGCCGAGGCTGAAGTGGCCGTTCACCTCATGCAGCGCACCGTTGGCAGTGATGTGCAGGCGGCCGCAGGTCAGGTCGACGTTGTCGCGGTGTAGTCCGGCGAGTTCGCCCCACCGCATGCCGGTGTAGGCGGCGGTGATGATCAGGAGGCACTGGTTGCGGGAGGCGAGGCGCAGGATCCGGTGGGCGATGGCCAGGACTTGATGCTCGTCGGCCCACGGGCGTTCCGGCCGGGGTTGTAGCCGGCCGCGGCCGCGGCGCTGGGGGCGGACCGGGTTGGTGGTGAGGTGTCCGTCTTCGACGGCGTCTCCCATCACCATGGCCATGAGTTTGCGGATGCCGGTGGTGGTGGCGATCGCGTAGGTGGAGCCGAGGCGGTTGAGCCAGATCTTCACCTCAGTCGCAGTCACCTGATCGAGGGGTGTGGTGCCCCAGCGGGGGAGGATGTGGCAGGTCAGGAGGCTGCGGTAGAAGGCCTCCGTGCTCTCCCCGACATCGATGGTCTGCCACCAGATCTCGGCCCACGCCGCCACCGTGACCGCCGGTCTCGGCTCTGGCTTCGGCTTCAAGAAAACGTGGTCCGGCGGTGAAACGACGGTTGCCGGAAGCGAAGGTGTTTCTGCTGGCTGTACCCGTGCCGGTGGCGGGGCGGTGTTGAGTTGGTCGGCGTGGGTGCGGGCGGCTTCGGCGGTGTCGAAGCTGCCGGGGACAGTTCCCGCCTTCCCGTCGGGCTTCCGGTACCGCACACGCCATTTGCTACCGCGGCGTTCGACCCAAGCCATGTACGGACTCTCCCTGGTGCTGCCGGGCGACGGGTTGCCGCCGGGTCGGTCCATGGACGCTCGATGCGGGTGAAGAGCGGAACCACCGCCGGGGGTGATCGTCAGATTCGGGATCAGCCACTCGGAGGGCGGGCACCATCGCGGATGAGGGTGTCGAGGTCGGCGGTGGAGAAGCGCAGGTGGCGGCCGATCCTGGTGCATGGGATGAGGCCCGCAGCCGACTTCTTGCGAAGCCAGGACGCAGGGACTTGCAACAGAACGGCAGCCTGCTCCGGCGTGTGCAGCAACCGCTGCACCGCGCTCACTTCCAGATCAGCGGCCGGCCTAGCTTCCTCCTGATCGGGAACACCGGTCTTCACCGTCGGCGATGGTGTTCCCGACGGCAACTCCGTAGTCGGATCACGTCGTGGACGCCGACGTGGGCGAACCAGCGGCGCTCGCACCTTCGCACCCGATGACGTCGGTGCCCCTCCTGGTGAGCCGGCCGCAGTTACGGGCATTGATTCCTCCCGGCGAGGCGCAGGCGGGCGAGGGTGAGGCAGTGGAAGTCCTCGCGGGAATCGATTGCCACGGCCCGGCGGCCGAGCCGGACCGCAGCCTCCACCGTGGTACCCGAGTCGCTGAACGGGTCAAGCGTGATGCCGCCGGGTGGACAACTCGCTGCGATGCAGCGCAGGGCGAGGTCGACCGGGTACCCGGCGGAGTGGGCGTGTCGGGCGTTCCGGGGTGGGGATGGTCCAGACGGTGCCGGAGTTGTGGCTGTTGGTGTGGATGGCGGGGGGCTGACGATTCAGGCCGTGATCTGCGGAGCAGCACGGTGTGGGCGGCCGGATGCCGCGGACCGCGTGGAGCTTGTTCGCACCGTCATCTCGACGCTCATGTCCGCTGCCCGATCGCCCTCCTCCTCAATGCGGAAGGCGGTGGGGGCATCGGTGGGGGTGTGGTGGGTGAGGTGAGGATGAGCAGGTCCTCGTGGGCGATCAGGTGCAGGGGAATTCCGGCGAGGCGGGCGTCGCGGACGTTCTTCAGCTGGAAGAACGACGGCCGGGTGATCAACTGGCCGTCGCGGATGCCGGCGAGGAGGGCGACGCATCGCTCCCTGGGGATGAGGCCTGCGGCTTCTCCGGCAGCCAGGACGGCGGAAGGCAAGTCGACCAGCTCGCCGTGTTCGCGCCACGGGCGGGTGGTGATCGCCACGGTGCCGCCGGGGCGCAGCAGGTGGCGGCAGTGGGTGAGGATCCGGGTGAAGGCAGCCAACAGGCGGTCGGTGCGGGCATGGGCGAGGTTCGCCTGGTCCGTGCCGTAGGCGTAGTCGTATTTGCTCACACCGTGGTGGCCGGTTTCGCGGCTGGAGCGGACCTGCCCGTGCACGGAGTTCCCGTACGGAGGCGAGGTGATCACCAACTGGACGCGACCGTGGTGGTGTTCGGGAATCAGTTGCAGCAGGTGGCGGGCGTCGCCGGTGTGAACCTCACCCGAACCGGGGGCGTGCTGGCCGGCGGCGTGGGCGAGGTTGCGGCGGGCGAAGTGCGCCCACCGGGGCTCGTACTCGACACCGAGGGCGTCACGGCCGGCGTGGACGGCTTCGATGAGGGTGGTGCCGATGCCGCACATCGGGTCGAGGACCAGGTCGCCCGGGCGGGTGTACTGGGCGATCGCCTGGGCGGCGATGTCGGGAAGCATCTTGGCGGGATGGGCGACAGAGGCGGGCACGTAGCGGCCGGCACGTTGGGTCGCCGAGCGACTCTGGGCGGTCAACCACACCGAATCGGGCATCGAACGAGACTCCTGTCCTTCTGCGGGCATGGGCGGCTCGAAGCAGTCGGGCTACGGGGTGTTCCGCGCGTCTGTGACGAACACCAGCAGGTCACTGTGGATCAGACCGGGTGGTGCCTGTGGCGGAGGTGTGGGTTCGATGCGGTCGTCGACCAGGTGACCGTGGACGACGACGATGTGCTGCAGGTAGGTGAACCCAGCCATCCGGGCATGGCACACCAAGGCACCCAGAGGGTCGCACAGGCGGTGGGCGGTGCGCTGTTGCCGGGCCGCGACCAGCAACAGCCCTCCTTGAGCGAGCAGCTGGTGGGCGCGGTAGAAGAAGTCCGGCCACTCATCCGCCCGCACCGCCTCGGGATGGGCATCGGTGCTGTAGACGGGCAGGGCATCCGGGGCCAGTTCAGCGAGGATGACACCACACCGCCGGAACTCGTGCGGGTGCTCGATCGTGCAGCGGATTCGGACATCCATACCCGAGCGGCAGTCGGGGATCGCCAGGCGCAGCAGTGGCGGACGCCGTCGCTTCCCGTGGTGGGGAAGCAGGAACTCGGTGCGAATGCGGTCCACGGCCCAGTTCGGGAGCACTGTCGACTCCGGTGCCGGCGTCGGTGCGTGCTCGGAGTCGGCGTCGGGTCCGGGAGGTTGGGGGAACCAGATGGCAGTCGGCGGTGAAGCGGTAGCCGGTCGGTTGGGGTGGCGGGACGCGGAACGGCGCTTGAGGGTCATCCGGGGTGCGCGCTGCAGGCGTGGCCCTGCCGTCTCGTGCTGACACCTCCTATGGACGAATACGCGTCCTCCAGTGCCAGGCACTCGGCTTTCCGCAAAGAGGTCGGCGACGCCGTCCAGCCCGACATCAGTTCACCTGCCCCTCGTCCGTACAGCTGGGTGAAAACGCAGGTCAACGGCCTCTTCGCCAGCCGCCAGCCATCCGTTTCCCGCGCGCCCAGGGGGATTGCAGGCCGAGGACTTTCTTCAAGATTCTTCCCCTCGAGTCCACTCTCCCGGTGGGACCGGACGTTCCTGCTGTTCAGCGGCGCATCCGGCAATTGGCGAGCCGTTCCCGCAGGTCGGCATGTGGCGGGGTGGTGGCGCGCGAGGGGCTGGGAGCTGGTGAACAAGCGTGGCGGTGGCGGGGGCGGCCTGTCGTCAGCCGCGGAACCCGGATCCTCTCCATGACCGCCTCGAACTGGATGCAGTCAGCGCGCCAGCCCGGCGTGATGACCAGGGGCAACGCCCAGACAGTGGCCTTCCGCACTCAGGTGAACCTTGGTGGTGAGGCCACCCCGGGGCGCCCGAAGCCTTTACCTCCCACACCACCGCCGTCCGCCAGTTGCCCAGTTCCGCCGCTCCTGATTGCTTCGGACCAGATGCGACGGCCTCCCCTTTTCGAACCCGTCCGGCCCCGGTCGAGGATGCCGTTGATCACTTGCCGATCGTCCCGCTACCTGCCGCAGCGGCCGTTGCCCACCGGCGGGAACGGCCGAAGTCGCTCTCACTGGCTGTCGCTCAGATCTCCCCTACCCCCATATTCGGGTCAACGGTCCATTCAACGGCCCGACATGGCCGGCGTGACCTCAGCGGCGCAACGTCTCCCTTCTTCCACTCTCTGTCAACTACCCGGCAAAGACAAGACTGCATTTTTTGCGGTCAAACCCAGACACTTATTCCGTGCGGCCACCTGCGCCGCTCTCCAGCGGGAGGACTTTCATGCCAGATATATGGGACCCGCACGGCAGTCTGCACCGCATGCTGTGGATCGGCGGCGCACAGTGGGCCGGGAAGACCACTGTGGCCGAAGCCATCGCTCGACAGCATGGCTTGACGGCCTATCACTACGACTACCACGACGCCCGCAGCCACCAGGATCGCCGGATCGCGCGTCGGGTCGCCCTGGGCGAGCCGACTGCGGATCCGACAGCCGAGCAGGTCTGGGTGGACCAGAGCCCGGAGCAGATGGCCGCCGAGACACTCGCCGACTTCCCGATCCGCTTCGGGTGGGCCTTGGATGACCTGCGCGCACTGTTCACCGGTCGGCCGGCGATCGCCGAGGGCTGGGGACTGCGACCGGAGTTGGTCGCGCCGCTGCTCGACTCACCCCGGCGGATGGTCGTCCTCGTCCCTACCGAGGACTTCCGGCAACACCAACTCCGCGCCTTCCCTCGGGCGGGCGATCTCAACGTACCCGTCAGCAACCCGGCCCGTGCCCAGGCCAACCGCATCGCCCGCGACCGTCTGGTCGCCGAGGACGCGGCAAAAAACGCCCGCCGCCTCGGCATCAACGTCATCGAGGTCGACGGAACGCTCGACGCGGCTGCGGTGGCGGCAGCGGTGGCCGAACAGTTCGCCCCCTACCTGGGCACGACGGAAGCGGCTGTATAACCGGTCGACCCCCAAAAGCCAGCCCGTCCGACTTCCGATCCTGGCGAAGTGGGTATGCCCGCAGCCCCAGCCGGCTTGGCATGACTCCGCTCTTGATCGCCAAGACAGAACCTGGGTCAACGGTCCGTCGTCTTCTCGACGGAGTGAAGGCACAGGTCAGCAGCCTCTTCGCCAGTCGCCAGCCATCCGGCAACCCAGCGCTCAGAGGGTCCCGGGCCCAAGATTTTCTTCAAGATTTTTTCCCTGGGCCCGTCCTCCTGGTGGTGGCGGAGTGTTCCTGCTGTTCGGATGCGGATCCGGCACTGGCGAGCCGGTCGCGGAGGTCGGTGTGTGGCGCGGTGGTGGTGCGCGAGGGGTCGGGAGGGCGCTGGTGGACGGCGTGGCGGTGGCGGGGGCGGCTGGCGCGATGGCGTCGTCCACCTTCGCCGTTCTCCGTTGAAGGAGCCGCACCATGCACCACACCCCGTCCGCCGGAACGCCCGCCCGCTCCCCGCTGGCCGCCCTGGACGCCATGTTCCTGTCTCTGGCCCGCGGCATCCGACCGCTGACCCTGCCCAACAGCCTGTTCACCGACCGTCTCGGGCAGCCGCTCCCCGTGGACCAGGTGCGGGCCCGGCTCGCCCACCCCTCATGCTCTCCCGAGACGCGGGAGCGGATCTGGAGTGAAGTCGCCTTCCGGGCCCGCCGAGACGGGGAACCGTGGACGACCGTGGTGTGCGGGCTCGCGGTGCCCGGGCTGCGCCGGGCGCTGTCTCGGCTGCCGCGGTTGGGCTACCTCGACCCGAGCGAGGTCGAGCAGGAAGCACTCACCGGCCTGGTGGCCGAGCTCAGTCAGATCGACCCGGCGGACCCGCTGCTGGCCCGTCGCCTGATCCGCGCTGCCGATCGCGCCGCACACCAACTGGTGCGCAAGGCCCGGGCGCGTCACGCCGTGCAAAGCGAGGGGGAAGTGCTGGTCGATGTGCCGGCGGTCGCACCGGCGGAGTGGGAGTCGGAGGGTGACGAGTACTCGGTGTTGTGGGAGGCCGTCCGCAACAAGGTGATCGGCCTGGATGACGCGGACTTGATCGCCCGTACCCGCCTGGACCTGGCCTCGGTCGACCACGTCGCCGCGCAGCGTGGGGTCAGTCGGCGCACGGTCTTCCGGCAGCGCGCAGCCGCGGAGAAGAGCCTCGGCGAGGCTCTCGGCTATCGGGAGCAGAATCCGCCGCAGGAGTGACCTCCTGGCACCCACCGGATGGAGAACGTCCATAGACCGGTGAGGGACCTCGCCACCGGATGACCCGCTGACGAGTGCCTTCACGCGAAGTGTCCAGGCTCCCCGGGACCGGGCGCGGCCTCTCGTGCTGACACCCCGAGATACGTCTGCCGCACACCCCTGAGGAGGTGGCGCGCCGCAGCGCCCACCGCCCGGTTCCCGCAGGCCTGGACACCTTCCACTCTCTGCTTCCCTGCCGGCTTCGACACGCTGGAGGTTCCGTCATGTCTTCGCCTCGCCGGCCCCCTCGTCCGCCTGGACCGCGGCAGCGGGCCCGTGCCGTTCTCAGCATCGGTGTCGCGGCGGGCCTGATGGTGTTCTGCACCGCCGGGCCGGTGTGGGCGGCTGACACAATTCCGCAGGTCATCAGCAACCTTCGCGACTGGATCGTGGGGATCCTCGCCGGGCTGGCCACCCTGTTCCTCACCGTCGGCGGCCTGCGCTACCTGATGGCCGGCGGCGATCCAGGCGAGGTCGAATCCGCCAAGCGTGCGCTGAGGGCGGCCGCGACCGGCTACGGCCTGGCCGTGCTCGCACCGGTCATCGTCACGGTCCTCAAGTCCATCGTCGGTGGCCCGTGACAACCCGCTCTCCGGCCCTGCGCACACTGCTCGTTGCCGCCGTACTGGCAGCAGCGATCGCTGTGGTTGCCGGGGGTGAGGTGTCCTGGGCAGTTGCGGCGACCCCGGTCGAGGCGCCGGTGAATCCGGCACCGCAACCCAGCCCGCCCGCGCCCTCCTCGACTCCGGCGTATCCCGCCCGGCCGACGCCGGGGCTGATTCCTCCCGCTTCACCACCAGCCGGCCCGGCCGCCGGTAACGAGGCGGACGGCGGAGGCGGGGGATGGTTCGGGGACCTCCTCGACATCCCGAAAGTGCTCTCCGATGCGGCCGCGTCGTTCCTCGGGATGCTCATCGACCAGGCCAAGAAACCCGTCTTCGCGCTGCTGGGCGACACACTGCTGTCCACCCCCAACGTGACAACCAACCCCGCACTCACCGACCTGTGGGCCGCCTCACTCGGGACGGCAGGCGCCGTGTATGTGCTGTTCGTGCTGGTCGGCGGGATTCTGGTCATGGGCTACGAGACCGTGCAGACCCGCTACGCCCTCAAGCAGATCGCACCCCGCCTGGTGATCGGACTCGTCGCCGCCGCCGGTTCACTGACCGTGCTGAGCAAAGCGATCATGCTGGCCAACGCCGCGTCCTGGGCGATCCTCGGCAACGCGAGCGTGTCCGGCAAGAGCATCGCCCAGCAGTTGGTCGGCCAGATGTTCATGCCGGCCAACAGTGCCCTGTACGGGCTGATCCTCGGTCTGATCCTGCTGGCCCTCGTCTTCGGGGTGCTGCTCGGATACACGGTGCGTATCGCCCTGATCGCCGTCCTGGCAGCCAGCGCACCGCTCGCCCTGGCCTGCCACGCCCTGCCCATGACCGACGGCATCGCCCGGTTGTGGTGGCGTGCGATAACCGGATGCCTGGTGATCCAACTCGCCCAATCCACCGTGTTCGTCGTCGGGCTGAGGCTGTTCTTCACCAAGGACAACACCCTTTTGGGGTTGCCCAACCCCACGCAGTTGAGCAACCTGCTGGCCGGGATGTGCCTGTTCTGGGTACTGGTGAAAATCCCCGGCTGGACCGCCCGGGTCATCTTCCGTGCCACCCCCATCACCCTGCCCGGCACCCCCATGCCCCTGCGCATCCTCCGATCAGTCGCCCTCGCCTATGTGATGCGCGGAGCATTCCGCGGCGGAGCAACCACCCGTACTCCACCGGCCCGGCCGGGCCCGGGACGGGGACCGCGGCCTGGGCCCGGTGGACGTCCAAGCCCCCGCCCAGGCCCCGGACCTGGTCACGGGCCTGCACCCCGCAGCCCATCTGGACGACGACCGCCTGGCGCGAGAAGTCCGGGCAGCGGCACTCCCCCGATCCCCGCCGGGCCGGCCACGCCGAACCCGTTGGGCAGGACGACGCCATCATCAGGAGGTTCCACCGTGCCATCCCCTTCTCCCCCGGGTAGTTCAGGCTCATCCGCATCGCGTGGGGTGCCGCATCCGGCCGCTGCCCGGCGCGCACAGCAGCTGGCGCTGCCCATCTCCGCTCCGAGAACACCGGGACGCCCTGGCCGAGCGGTGCAGACGTGGCTGCCGATCAACGCACCCCGCCGCCAAGCAACTGCCAGCACTCCCCCACCACCGCCCGCCCAGACACGGCCAACGTCACCGGATTCTCGCGGCCGGCAGACCGTGCTGCCGATCCGCGTCGCACGAGTCCGCCTTCGCCCACCACGACCGATGCAGTTGCGGCTCCCGCTGGAAGGCCCCTCGACCCCGCCGCACGGGAGGTGACAACGTCATGCCCGACCAGACCGGCAGCCGATGAACCAGTTCAGTGCACGCCTCCAGCCGCCCGATTACGACGGCCAGCCATTCAGCTCCTGCCCGGGTAGCGACAGCACAGTCCGGCCCCCAATCCGCCCGCGCCTGCCAGCCGCCGATTCGGGCAGTCGTTACGTCGGCGAACAGGCCGAAGGGGGTAGGGCGGTGCTGAGCGCGGAGAAGGTAGCGTGCGACCGACAGGGCAGCCCGTCTGATGTCGCGGGGGGACGGCTCCGGCACCGTGCACAGAGCTTGCACCTGATCGGTCAGTACCGGGCTCGCATGCCCCAACGCCTCGGAGACATGAACGTTCGACCGAACCGCACGAAGCCATGCCAGACGATGGGCGTCACCCTCGGGCGACCGGTCCTCCAGGTCGGGCACCGGAGGGATGGGGAGCGTAGGCAGGGCAACCGCACGCACGAGTGCAGTCGGTCCAGATCGGAAGGTCGGGCTCGCAGCAGGCACCACTGCCTCCATGGACAGGTCGGGGAGGCTGGTGCCGCTGCGCTGCAGGGGGCAGCGGCACCAGCTCACAGGCATGTCGCCTACGGTCAGGCGACGTTGGTGGTGCAGGCGCCGCAGGTCGAGCCACAGCCGTCGTCGGTGAGGTTGGTCAAACCGGCCACGTCAGTCACCTCGACCAGGGAAACGTCGAGGTCGAAGCCGGTAGTGCCACCGGTCGACGTGGGTTGGGCCGTGTCGATGGCGCGGTTCTGTTGCACAGCGTTCGAAATCATGTGGTCCTCCTTGTTTGAGCGAATTTCCATTTGCCGTTCCTCATCCCATTCCGATGACGTCGTGGTGGGATGAGGAAGCATGAGGGCGAGCCCGAACGGCGCGGGTTGCTACTTCGTGCTCAGATGTTCAAGAGGCCGACGCCCACGGGGCCTCGTCATCTGTCGATCGAGAGACGGGACGCTCGGGCACTTCCAGGCCAGCGGCGGTCAGTTCGGTGTGGATGTCGACGACGGTGCAGCGGCTCAGGCGTGCGATGGGCTGGATGGCCAGGGCCCAAGGCAGGAGTTTGAGGTCGTCGTAGGAGCAGCGGTCGATGTCGCGGCGTACGTGGAGGGCGCCGTGGTCGTCGGTAACGTGGATGTGTGCTTCGACGCCCCAGGGCCGGGGGTTGCGTACCCGCAGAGCGGGGGCTTCCCGGACGAACGGGCATTGGCGCAGGGCGTGCTGGGCGCAGGGCAGGCAGATGGGCGGATGTTTGGTGTATTCGACGTCGGGCCAGTTCAAGTTGCGACGTTTCGGATTGGGCTTGTCGAAGAACAGGGTGCCGTTGCGGTTGCGATCGGGCTCCCCGAAGCAGCCCTGGCAGCGCATTTCCAGCATCGTTTCGCCCGCGCGTCGGGGATGAACCTTGCGGAACAGCGGGATCGGCCGGCCGGCGGCGGGAGGCGTGGAGCGAACCCACAACGCGCCATGGCGATCCCGGTCGTGCGGAGTCTCGTCCTCGTACATCACGCCGAGGCCGTCAGGGCGCAGCACCACCTCCTGAGCCAACATGAGCTGCTCACTCTTCAAAGGAGTGATGTACGGGATGAAACGCCCGGCCTCCTGCCTCAACACAGGGCACGAGCCCTGATCGCGGTCGTCCGAGAGGGACTTCGCCGTCGCATCGCCCTTCGGCGAGTCCACAGCGCACTGGCTGATCGTCATGCCGCGTCTCCCGCATGGTGCCGACGCAGGCTCTCCGCCTTGGCCTCGTACGGTTCAAGGCCGTACTGGGCACGTCGCCGGTCCAAGGTGTCGGGTTCGGTGATGGGGTAGGGCTGGATGCCGTCCGCCCCGTACTGGAACTGGGTGCCGAACAACTGCGGGATGCCCGCGCGGGCGCAGCACCGGTCGTACAGGTGCGCCCACTGAGCCGGCTCCGCCTCACCCGCGGTGGCGGCGTCGGCAAGTTCGGCCAACGCAAGCTTCTGGAACTCCACGTCATCCGCGTGCAGGGCGATCAGCCAGGCCGCCCGCGCCGCGTCTACACCCACCAACGTCCGGCCCGGCCAGCCGTGATCAGACAGAATCCGGCTCAGCACTTCAGCGTTCGCCCGGTCGGTCTGCCGCCTTGTGGCACGTTGCCTCTCCGTCAGGCAGGCGGCGGGAGCAGTCCAGTCGGCCTCAGCCAGGGCCTTTCGGCGCAGCAAGTCCTCAGCGATGTCCGCCCGCTCGGGCACGGTCGCTGCCATCACTGCCCAGCCTTCAGCTCAAGGGCTCGCAGGAGCCTCTCGGCCGCATTGATGCTGAGTCCACCCATCCGTACCATCGCCCTGCTCTCGCAGTTCCGGCATCTGGGGCGAAATTCCGCATCGAGGGGCTCGCCGGTAACGCTCTTTACCGCCTCCTCCAGCTGCACCAAGACACCTTTGGCCGTGGGCCACTGGTCGAGGTCGGCGTGGCCGCTGCCGTACGGGCTGAGCGCGCCGAGCAACACAGCCAGGTGGTCGGCATCCTCGACCGTCACCTCACCCAGAGCCACACGCCGATTGACCACCGATACGTGAGAGATCCTCACCCCTGCGCCGTCGAATGCGATCCGTACGGAATCGGCAACCGCCAGGTCTTGCTCCTTCCTTCTCAACATCAATGCACCGATGTCCGTCGTGGTGCCGGCCGGCGCTCCGTGCGTCTGCCCATTCACCGCATCGGCCCAGCGCTGGTCTTCCTGATTCCTGCGGACCATGCGGTCCCGGGTGGTCACCGGCTCCAGATCCAGTACGTCTGCAGCGCTCTCCTCGGCGCCCGCTCGGCCGCGGCGCAAGGCCGCGCCGGTTGCTGTTGTGGTCAACGTGTTCTCCGGTAGTCGTAGCGAAGGGAAACAGTCGGGCAGAGCGAGCACCACATGCCCGCCGGCAGACCGACTGGAAGCACAAGGCACTTGGTGAGGTCTTTCGCACTGTCGCTCGCGATCACCGTGATGACGCGTGGTGGTCACTGAGCCGGCAGCAGTCACGTGTGCCGTGCCGACGGATTACGTCGGCACGTGCCCAGCAGCGGAGACAACGGCCCAGACAGCCTTGCCCCGCCGAGTGGCGGTTGTCCCCCAAGTCGTCGCCGTGGCATCGACGAGTTCCAGGCCTCGGCCGCTCTCGTCGTCGTGGTCCGCCAGCCGCATGACAGGAAGCTCTGCGGATCCGTCACTCACCATGAGGACCAGCTGGCCGCTGAGCCACATCATCGAGAAAGCCACCGCACTGCCCTGACCATGGCGCAATGCATTGGCCAACAACTCACTTGCCATCAGCTCGGCGGCCCGCGTGATCTCCTCTGCCACATTCCATTGCGACAGCAACTGCCGGAGAATGTGGCGGACATCGGCAATGCTTGCCGCTTGCCTGTCGATGGACATCTGATAGCAGCACGGCGAGAGCAGCGTCGGCACTCCACCGACAGCAGCAGGATCAAAGGCGTTGAGCCTGCGGCCCGTAGCGACAAGCCGAAAGTTCTCCCGAGGTGAAGCCATAGGCCGGTCAGGAACAGAAACGGTGCCGAGACGCCCAGGTTGCTCGACCATCATCATCGAAGTCCTTGTCGTGGGACGGCACGCAGCGCACCCTCGGGAATCTTCGGGATTGTCCGATCACGGGATGTCAGGAACGGCTGGCTGAAAGACATCCGTGGGGCTGCGCCAGGTGAAGGAGACAAGAGTCCGTCTCTCACGGGTGTCACCACCACTACACGGTGGGTGTCACCTGATCGCACGTCAGCTGCACTTGCGGCCATGGAGGTAGCGTGAGGATCGCATCTGCCCCGAAAACGTTGCGTTGTTCCGAAACCACGGTGTCTCCTTCTCTCAAGGAAGCCATGGATCAAGACCAGGGCAGTCGACCCCGACGACCCAGGGAGCAATGAGTGAGTGCCCCGCAGACGCTGCTCAAGGTTCTGGTCATGCAGCGCCACTGGCGCTACACGGACTTCGAGAACCACTTCAACCGGGCTGCCGCTCGTGTGATCAACAAGGGCGGCCGAAATCCGACCGTCTCCGAGAGTCAGTTCCGCCGATGGACATCGGGCAAGGTACGGACCTTGCCCGGGCCCGACGCCTGTCGAGTCCTGGAGGATCTGTTCGGTGTTGAGGCCGCAGCGCTTCTCGCCCCTCCGCCGGCGGCCGAGGCTTCCGTCCCTGCGTACGACTTGGAAGACGAAATCGCCATGACAGCACGCGACGCCCAGAATGAGGCCGGCACTGCCGCCGCCGCGACCATCTCGGAGACGACCCTCGACCAACTGCGTGACGATGTGGCCACACTTGCACACCGATACAACGGCACCTCGGCGTTCGACGTCTTCCGGGCTGCGAGGGGGCTACGTGAGCAAGCTGAGCAACTGCGCGAACGAACGGCCGTCCCCGCTCAGCAGCAGGATCTGTTGATCATCGCCGGACAGGCATGCACCCTTCTCTCCGTGGCGGCCTTCGACCTGGGCTCGCTGGACGGGGCAACTCGTCTCTCCCGTTCCGCAGCCCTGTACGGCGAGACAGCTCGCTTCGAACCACTTCGCGCCTTCGCCGGGGGCATCCTTGCCTACATCGCCTACTTCTCCGGTCGGCCGGCGGATGCGGCGCGGCTCGCAAGGGCGGCCCAGGGACTGGGCGGTATCGGAGACGTGGCCCGTCGGCGGCTGTCCGCCATCGAAGCCCGGGCGTTCGGCTACCTGGGGGACCCGGTATCGGCACAACGGGCGCTCGACGCGTCGTTCCGGCACGACACTGGTGCGGTGGACGACCTTCACGACGGCGTGGGCGGCGAGTTCGGCTTCTCGCAGGAGCGACTCGCCATGTCCAACGGATCGACGTGCCTCCTCCTGGGAGACGGCGAGCAAGCGGAGACCACCGCACGAGGAGCACTCGCCTTGGTCGAGGCGAAGCCCGTGGGCATCCGGTCGATGCCGGTCATGGGTGGCGCGGCGACCGACCTGGCCGCAGCCCGACTGCTGCGCGACGATCTGGACGGCGCTGCCGACGCCCTGACAACGCTGTGGACGGTACCGATCGAGCACCGGGTCACAGGGCTTCTGGTACGCACCGCGCGAGTACGCCGCGCCTTGACCGTCGAACGCTTCCGGGGTGCGGTGGTGGCGAGTGAACTCGGCGAACGCATTGAGGACTTCACCCGCCTGTCCGCCCAAGCCCAACTCGGCACCGGCCAGGGCACCCTTCAGGCGTTGGAAGGCTGACAGCCCCGAGGCGGGGAGCGCTTCGGGGCCGGCCACCACCGACGCGCTCCCCCGAAAAGGGGCTACGGCAGAGCCGCCAGGATCTTGGCCTCCTTCGCCGGATCGATGCCATGCTCTGCCCACCGGGGATGCTCCACAGGAACCTCGGCCCGCAACCATGACCACGTGTCGGCGACGGTCTCGGCCAACGGCCGGCACCTGAGACCGTCGTCCACGGCCCTGTCCGACCGCACCGACCACGCGCCGGCATGGGTACGCCACAGCGGAAGCTCGGTCCACTGCCGAACCTTGTGGTCGACAAGTACCTGCGGGGCCACCCACTCAGGCCGTCCCGCACCCCCGGTCACCTCCAGGCACACATTCAGAAAATCTCCGAACGTCATACCGTCGGGGTGCGCGATGTTGTACGCCCGCCGATCGGAGCATTCGGCCCGATCGAGCGCGAACTCCGCGACATCACGAACATCGACGGGCTGGATACACCTTTCCGACGGAGCAGGTACCAAAATCCGACCACCCCGAGCCGCCCGGTTCAACCACCACGGAAGACGACCCACGTACTCCCCCGGCCCCAGAATCACCCCGGGCCGCAAGAAGACCGCGGCGGCTCCGAACACCTCGGCCACGGCCCGCTCCCCACCCGCCTTCTGGAAGCCGTACTTGGTGGGGCTGCCATCAACCCCGTCGTGGCCGAACCTCCCATCGGCGTCAGACGGACACTCCAGGAGCGGCGACTCCTCAAACAACGGCCGATGCGGCCAATCCGCGTACACCGACACCGTCGAAACATGCACCCAACGCCCCACCGAACGGCTCAGCGTGCGAGCCGCAAGCAACACATCCCGGGGCGCGAAGTCCGAACTCGAGGTATCGACCACCGCATCCCAGGAACCAGCATCCGCCAGACGGGCAAGATCCTCGGCAACAGTTCTGTCCCCGTGAACAACCCCCACCCCCGGCACATCCCGTCCGGTACGGCCACGGTTGAACGTCGTCACCTCCCAACCGCGCCGAAGCGCGCCCTCCACCACGCACTTCCCCAAAAACCACGATCCCCCGAGCACCAAGAGCCTCATGGCCCAGATGATAGGGACCCGATCCGAACGACAGCACAACCCACACTCCTGGACGACTTACGGCCCCGCGCGTCCGATTGGGCGTCCCGCGGTCGCGGGTATGGCGCCGAGGGACGGGCAACGGCTTCGTACTGCGGCCGCGTTGTGGGAGTGGCCTATCCGTCGGCCCGAGCCAAGGGGCTTTGCCCACTTTTGGGACGGCCTCCCGAGAGCCTTCGAGCGGTCGCCACCAGCGGCAACCCCCACCCGACCGCATGGCCCACGGGCGTCCTATGGGGAGCAACACCTCGCCACTCCCCCGCCCTCCGTCGTCAAGGGGCATTGACCGACCCCGACCGGATGACCTTCAACCCACCGCTGTTGACGGCCGCGCCCAACATCCCCGTACTGCCGCAAACCGCGCACCACATCCACCGGATCGGGCGATAGACAAAACGGACCCAGTTGACATCCCCACAAGGGGGAGCGGGAGGGCTCCCCGAGGGCTCCCTGGTTGCTCCCCATGCAGAAACCGAAAGGCCGTCCCCGCCATACGGCGGAAACGGCCTCTGACCTGCGTAAACGCTGGTCGGGACGACAGGATTTGAACCTGCGACCCCTTGACCCCCAGCAGCGTGCCAAGTCTCCTCTAATGCCCCACTTTTGAGCCTCTCTCAGTTCTAGCGCGACGTCAAGCGCCATGCGGCGTAGCAGCACCCTGACCCTGGGAACCACCAGCAGCACTGCATGACCGACCGCTCAACCGAGTTCTTTCACCGCAACCTCCATTCGCCCTAGCAGCGGTCTCAGCCTCACGTGGTCCACGGGCACTGTTCCGGCCAGCTCCGTCAAGTCCGTCAGCAACTCCGCCACGACGTGTGGTCCCGGGGATGCCGTCAGTAGCGACTCCAACTGTTCCGCGGCCTCCTTCCACTCGCCCAGCCCACACAGCACGACCACCAAGCCGTACCGCCGGTCCAACGCATACGGATCGCCACCTTCCGCCAGAGCCATGAGGGCGTCTTTCGCCTTGCACCACTGATCCCGCGCTCCATCCAGCCCCAACAGACTCAAGACCATGGCGCACTCATGGCGCGCCCAGAAATTGTCAGGGCCGAGTTCGATAGAGCGGTTGAGATCGGCGAGGGCTTCGTCGTAGCGGCCCATGATGCGGTGGATGCTGCCGCGCC
The DNA here is from genome assembly GCA_963737305.1 of uncultured Actinomycetota bacterium. Taxonomy (GTDB): domain Bacteria; phylum Actinomycetota; class Actinomycetes; order Streptomycetales; family Streptomycetaceae; genus Streptantibioticus_C. The sequence continues at coordinate 2,168,846 of CAVTRX010000001.1, forward strand.
AGGTGAGTACCCAGTCATCGTCAGGGTCGAGTTCTACGGCACGGTTGAAGTCAGCCATAGCTTCCTCGTTGCGGCCCATCAGGCCGTAGACCATGCCGCGATGGCTGATGGCCCTGGTTCGGCCGGGGTCGAGTTCGATGGCGCGGGTGTACCAGGCGCAGGCTCGGTCGTCCTCCCCCGCTTCGGCCAAGAGGCGGCCCAGCTGGAACATGGCATCGGCGTCGCCCAGGACCGCATGGGTACGCAATACTCGGGCCTTGACTGGGTCATATCGCGGTTGTCCGCTTACCCACCAAGCTCGCCCGGCTCCCCCTGCTTCGTCCGCAGGGGCACTGGGATCAGCCCCGGCGGTGGTGCGGCTGGCAGCGGCGGCACGGATAGACCAAACACTCGCCTGGTCAGGCTCACCTGTCGCCTCGAGCAGGGCGCTGAGACAGGCCATCGCGCTGGCATTTCCATCTTCGGCAGCACGCGTGTGCCAGACACGAGCCTGCTCAACCTCACCTGCCGCCTCAAGTAGGACACCAAGGCAGACCATGCCACTGGTGTGGCCGGCCGTCGCGGCGCGGGTGTACCAAGCGCGGGCTTCATCGGCGGCATCCGTCTCGGCGAGCAGGAGTCCGAGGTTGTACATGGCCTTTGCGTCACCGTCTTCGGCAGCACGGGTGTACCAAAGACGAGCCTGCTCAACCTCACCTGCCGCCTTCAGCAGAACGCCAAGGTTGACCATGGCTCTGCCGTGGCTGTTTTCGGCAGCACGGGTGTACCAAAGACGAGCCTGCTCGACCTCCTCCATTTCCTCATGTATGAGCCCGAGCTTGTACATGGCACTGCTGTGACCGGCCGCGGCGGCATGGGTGTACCAAAGACGAGCCTGCTCAGCCTCACCTGCCGTCTTCAGTAGAACGCCAAGGTCGTACATAGCGCTGGTGTGACCGGCTTCAGCAGCGCGGGTGTACCAAAGACGAGCCTGCTCACTCCCCTCCGCCTCCTCAAGGATGAGCCCGAGCCTGTACATGGCGTCGGTATGACCCTGCTCGGCGACACGCACGTACCAGACACGAGCCTGCTCAACCTCCTCCGTTCTCTCAAGGAGAAGCCCGAGCTTGTACATGGCGTCGGTATGACCCTGTTCAGCAGCACGGGTGTACCAGACACGAGCCTGCTCACCCCCCTCCGCTTCCTCAATGAGGAGTCCGAGCTTGTACATGGCACTGCTGTGACCGGCTTCAGCAGCACGGGTGTACCAGACACGAGTCTGCTCGACCTCACCCACCACGGCGCGCTGGAGCGCGCGGGTCCACCAGGTGCGTGCCTGGTCGACTTCCCCTGCCTCTTCGAGCAGGATGCTGAGACAGGCCATCGCATCGGTGTGGTCGGCGACGGCAGCGCGCATATACCACGTACGAGCTTGCTGGGCTTCCCCATCTTCCTCGAGTAGGAGTCCGAGGGTGTACATGGCGTCGGTGTTGCCGCTTTTGGCCGCCCGAGTGGCCGCGGTGCGGGCCTGCACGGTGAGGCCGAACTTGTGGGCACGAGTGGTGATGCCGTGACATGCCGAAGGGGCAGCGGTGGTGATGAGCAGGTCCCAGACAGGTGCGTCGGGAAGTGTGGGTGCGGGTGAGGTGAGAGCTGTGTGGTCGGTGAGGATGTCGGACACACGGTAGCCGTCTGTGCGCCCTGCGCTGCGTCCGTCGGGGAAGAGGGGGGCGATGGTGCCACTGTCGTGAACGGAGGCGGTGGCCCATGTGAGGGCGTCGTCGAACCATGTAGCAGGTGCCGTGGCCCGGTCGGTTCCAGAGAGGAAATGTTCGCCGAGGACTCGCAGGACAGGCGTCGGGATGGTTGGTGGGTGACCGCAGCGGCGAGCGGTGACGGCGGCGGTCAGCACGGCCTTGCCATAGGGGTTGTCTGCCTGTTCCCAACGCCGTATGAGTTCAGGGGCCGCGGCGAGAATCTGGGGGAGACCGAGGCCGTCCGCGCTCTTGCCGGCGTAGGTGACGGCGGCTTCGAGGCGAGGATCGGCATCGGCGCTCTCGCGGGCGCGGTTCCATTCCGCGGTGCTGAAGCCGGTCAAGTCGAAGCGGCGGGCAAGACCGAGGACGTCTCGGCTGTTGCGATTGATGTCTTCGACCGCTCCCACCGACCGTGTCGCATCGGCTTCGTCGGTGGACCCAATTGCAGGGGCGTGACGCTTGGCACGAAGCTGATCGAAGGTATCGGGCCAGATGGTCCCGATGAGGATCACGGGACGCCTCTTGTTCATCAGCAGACGGCGGACGTTGGCAGCGACGATCGCCTTGTCGCTGGTGAGGAAATTCTGTGTCTCGTTCAGCCAGATGACGCTGCGGCCGAGATCGCGTCGGGGGTCGGAGACCAATTCGTTGATCACGTTGCCGTTGTCGGGAATGAGCATCCGCCATTCGGGCAGGACCCGCCGGATCGCTTCGTAGGCAGTGCGGGTCTTGCCGACAGCAGCGGGCCCGACAAGGAGGGCGAAGCCGCCTCTCTCTTTGCTGACGGCGAGGAACGTCTGCAGGTCCGCGTCGACATCCCGCAGGACGTACGTCGGCAGGTCCGCGGACAGCCCCGGCGCGATGTGATCGGGAGGCAATGGGAAGGCTTCATGGATATCGAGCAGTACCCGGTCGGTCACTGCCTTCACCAGGGGGAGACGTTTGCCCATCCGGGGTAGGCCGGCCATGGCGTCCGCGGCTCGGCTTGACCGTTCCGCTGCCGCCTTCACCCGTGCGGCTCCGACGTCGCCACGTGCCGTCAGCAGCGGTTTGACCACCACCACGACAGCACCGGCCAGAGCAACGAGCGTGGGGGAAAGCCAGCCCGGCCCGGGCAGGTGCGCCTGCTTGACGATCTGAGGCACCACGGTGAACGCGACGACGACCAGCCCGATACCCGCCCATGACCACCACGACCGTGCGTGATTCATCCACCGCATCCAGGTATCATCCCGCCACCCGCCCGGGCTCACTCAGCCGGCAGAGCAACCGTTCCTGGAACGTGACAGCCCGTCACCCCAAAACCGTGAGCGCAATGGCCAACACCCGCCCAGTGGAACCATCGTTGGTACCGATCACCGGTTCCGGAACCAGTTCCCGTCCCGACAGAGCAGACGTGATCGCTTGGGCAAACGAGTCGCTGCTTCCGACAACACCGACGACACTCTGGTCTGCCAGGTCACAGCGAGAATAGCGCGGTCAAGATTCGCTCTTTAGAGATGCGACAGGTGCAAGGGTGGACCCCGTGCGCCACACCAGCAGGCACTCCGAAGAAACTCCCACGCGCCGCATGCTGCCCGTCCCGCCTTCCGGTACCCCCTCACTTCCCTTCATCCGACTGTTCGAAAGACGCCATGGACATGGCGGCGAAGGAGGCGGGGCTTCCGGCCCCGTGTGCAGACATGAAGAGGGAAGGGAATCGGGACGCGCCCGCTGGATTCCGAAAGGGATGAACAAAGCCGACATTGCGCCTGCCGAAAACCTCATCCACCCTGGTCAACACACCGACCCTGCTACAGCATTGCGTTTGAACGTGTTCCAAGAATGAGGCGCCGATTTTGAACGCGCTCAAATCTATCCTCGCCGCAAACGGCCGCTATGACCCTCCATCCATCCCTGACCCGGGCGGATGAGGTCTCGACAGGCGCAAGGTCACGGCGCTCACAGTGGTAAGTCCTGTCCACGGTGACCGCTCTATGGGGCGGCGGTCACTACCTCGTAGACGTACTTCGCCAGGTCTTGGCCGCGCGGTTTCGCCACGGAGGACTCGATTGTGGTCGAGTCGTTGATCCGCATCTCGTACCACACCATCACGAGCAGGTTGCCCTCGCGGAGCATCACGTTGGTCAACGGGAGCTCCTTGTCCACCTGGTTGAACATGCAACACTCGTCGGAGTGCCTGGACCGGACGGCCTACGGCCAGCTCCGTTCTCACCTCCAGGTCCGGGTGGAGGTTGAGGGCGATGAGGCGGGCGGTCTCCAGTGTGCTGCGTCCAAGAGCTCGGAAGTGGACCTCCCAGAGGTTCGGAGGGTGGCCCGGCGGCCCCTCCTCAACATCGTGCGGGTGCCACTCCTGCGAGTGGACCAGCCGCAACGGCCGGTAGTGGCGAGCCGCCTCGTCAGCCGCCCAGGCCACGGCAGCTCGGCTGGCGTCAGAACGGGCAGCACCCGCTACCACGGGATTGCGAATGTCATGGGCAACCACCGCTCCTCCTCTCCGTCGCACCAGCGGAACGTGCGTTTGTCATCAGCCGGAAGACCACCCGCGGGCCTCCCCCGCACGGTCAAGGTGGAGATCGACGCTCAGGGATCCGGGACGACCACGACAGGGCATTCGGCATGGTGCAGTACGGCGTGACCGACCAGGCCGAGCCGTCCTCCCAGCGGTCCGGGTGATGGATGCGCCCCGACCACCAGCAGGTCGGCCGAAACGGACGCCTCCACAAGCTCCGCGGCGACTCTGCCCACGATCACTTCCTGGGCCACGGTGGCATCAGGTCGGTCTCCACGCGCCGTTTTCATCGTGCGGTCGAGACGGCGTTCATGGATCACATGGATCTCCCGTACCGTGTCGATCTGCGTTGCCATCCGCCCAACCTCGTCGTACGGGTTCCACACGTGGATCGCTCGCACTGCGGCATTCGAGCGGCTCGCTGCGCCGAGGGCGAACCGCACGACCGCTACGTCGGCCTCGTCCCGGACTCCTACGAGGACCCTGTCGACGACGTTCAGAGGGCGGTCACCGCGCGCGACGACAAGTGGGCAACGGGTGCGGGCAGCGACCCTCAGGGATACGGACCCCAGCAGCAGCGCGGCGAATCCACCGCGTCCACGGGTACCCAGGACGGTCATTGCCGCGCCGTCGGCGGCGGCCAGGATCGCAGCCACGGGCTCCTCCTGAGCGACCGCTGCGATGATCTTGAGGTCGGGGTGGTCCTCGCTCACCTGATCATGGGCCTCGGTCAGCAGTGCCTGTGCCCCCCGGATGCTCTCATCACGATCACCGGCCCTCTCCATGTGGGTATCACCGGTCTTGCCTACGGCATGGACGAGCCTCAGGGTGCACCTGCGGCGTTCCGCCTCAGCTGCCGCCCAGCGCAGGGCCCGGTCGGAGTCGGATGAGCCATCGACGCCCACCACGACGTCATCGGTGGCGTTGCCGTCGTTCATGTCTGCTCCTCATGTCCGCGAGAGCCGACGTACGACCTGTTCGCAACGGACCGGTCGGAAACGTCCGTCCCTCGGAGCTTCGGCCTCAGTGACCGGTCATGGTCCGGCCGTCTGGTCGGCATGCAGCACCACCTTGAGAGCTCCTGTCTCGGGGCCATGAGTGCAAACGTCGTACGCCTCCTCCATCCGGTTGAGGGGGAAGTGATGAGTGACCAGGCGGGAGATGTCCAACTGGCCGGAGACCACCATGCCGATGAGGGACGGGATGGAGTACGTGTCGACCTGGCCGGTGCTGATGGTCAGGTTCTTGCGCCACATCGCCTCCAGGTGGAGTGTCGCGGGTTTGCCGTGCATGCCGATGTTGGCGACATGCCCTCCCGGGCGCACCACCCGGGTGCACAGCAGGAAACTGTCCGGGTCGCCCGCAGCCTCGATGGCCACGTCGGCGCCCACCCCATCAGCCAGATCACCGATCAGCCGCCCGGGGAGCTCGGCCGCGTCCGCGCCCAGCCGGAGAGCCGTCTCCAGCCGAGACGGCGCCAGGTCCACCGCGATGATCCGCCGTGGCGACAGGAGCCGGGAGGTGATGACGGCGGCGATCCCGACCGGTCCGGCGCCCACGACGACCACCTGGTCACCGGGGCTCACTCGGCCGTTGCGCACCCCTACCTCGTAGGCGGTGGGCACTACTTCGGCCAGCAGAACGGCGTCCTGGCGGGAGAGTCCTGCCGGCACACGATGGGTGGAGTAGTCCGCGAAAGGGACACGGACGAACTCCGCCTGAGTCCCGTCGATCCGATTGCCCAGAACCCAACCACCTCCGCCGCGGCACTGCCCGTACATGGCGTCCCGGCAGAAGTCGCATTCGCCACAGGCCGAGACGCAGGAGACGATGACGTGGTCCCCCGGGCGCGTCCTGTGTACCTCGGGGCCGACTTCGCTCACCACGCCGACCGCCTCATGGCCGAGGACGGTCCCGGGTTTCACCTCGGGCAGTTCCCCACTGAGGATGTGGAGGTCGCTCCCACAGATCGTGGTGGTGTCGACACGTACGATCGCGTCGGTTGGCGCCTCGATCACCGGCTCGGGGACGTTGTCCCACGAGATCCGGCCGGGACCATGGTGGACGAGTGCTCGCATGGTGACGCTCCCTTGCCCTGTCATCTACACCGTGACTCGGGGGGCACGGTGTGGTGCAGGGTCTCTCGGGGCAATGCGCGGGCCGGAAGTCCTCCATCCGCGTCAGGGACGGTGGGAAAGAGGCGGGCCTCCGGTCCTGCCACACCAGAACGCCCATATGGGCCACACGGTCCATGACCGGATCCGGCCGGCCCACCCCGCAGAGGCAATGGGCGCCTCGATCATGGAGGTACGCGACGTAACTACCGGGCGACTGGACGACGGAGGTCACCATGCACGATGGGCCACACACGGTGAGTGACGTGATGACGCGGACCGTCGCCGCGGTCAGTCGGCGTGCCGACTTCAAGGAGATCGTGAAGACAATGGAGCGGTGGCGGGTCAGTGCCCTGCCGGTGCTCGTGGGGGACGGCCGGGTGATCGGCGTTGTCTCCGAGGCCGACCTGCTGCCGAAGGAGGAGTACCGTGATGTCGGCCCCACGCAGGTCGGCCTCGCCAGTGATCGGGAGATCGCCAAGGCCGAGGCGGCAACCGCCGAGGGTCTCATGTCCACTCCAGCCGTCACCGTGCACATGGACGCCACCTTGCCGCAGAGTGCGAGCATCATGGCCCGCCGACACATCAAACGGCTGCCGGTCGTCGACACGGCGGGAAGGCTGGCGGGCATCGTAAGCCGGGGGGACCTGCTGAAAGTCTTCCTCAGGCCGGATGAGGACATCGCCCGTGAAGTGCGTGACGTGGCCGTCGGTCCTCTCTTCCCAAACCTGACACCCCCCGTGGAAGTCGAGGTGTCCGAGGGCGTCGTCACCTTGAAAGGGCACATCCCCGACCTCTCACAGGTGCCCGTAGCCGCTCACCTCGCCCATTCGGTCGAGGGTGTGGTGGACGTCGAGTGCGAGTTGCACGGCAGGGCGCCCCGGCGTTTCGATCCACCGCCCGGAGATCCCGGCTCCGATCCCTGATCGCCGGTCCAAGAGCGACCGACCGTGTCGCCGGGCGGGGTGAGACCCGGCCGGCCTCACCCCGCCCGGACGTTCCGTCCGGTGACCTTGCTCGGAGAGAGACGGATCCAGACCGGGCGCTCTCCTCCGGCCCAGGGCTTGGAGACCGCCCGTCGCTCCAGCAACCCGACCTCGGCGTCGTCCGTCACCCGCACGGCGGGACCCGCCACCAGGACACTCCATCCTTGGCGAAGCGCCTCGTCCACTCGGTCGACCTCGAACGACACCTGCCCGTGTTCGACGGTGGCCCCCGCTCTGGCCGACGTGGTGCGGTAGACGATCGTTCGGTCCACGACGGTGTAGTTGACCGGCAGCACCTCCACAAGGCCGCGTTCCGGCAACGCGATGCGCCCGACACCATGCGTCCCCAACCGGGCCCAGCACTCCGCCGTGGTCATCTCATCCATCACCGGCCTGGCGGCGGCCTGTCCCCGGCCCGGCGGGATGCTCACCTCACCGCCGGACAACTCGTCCGCCGTGATGTCCAGGGCATCGGCGACTCGGAGAAGAGCTCCGATGCCCACGTTCGCCGGCTGTTCCTCCACATAGCGCAGGTACTCCGGTGCCAGTGCCGCCCGGTCCGCCACCTCCTCCCTGCTCAGGCCGATCTGCCGGCGGCGGTGCGCGATGCGCCGACCGATATCGCCTGGTCTCGCCGGGCCCAGGCCGGTGGGGGGTTTGGGGGTGTCGGCACCGGTCATGGTGTTCTCCCTTCCGACTGTCGCCGGGCACTGGTCAGGCCGTCCGGAAGAGGGCGACCTTAAGGGCCTGGGTCTGCGCCGGCCGACTGAAGACGTCGTACGCCTCCTGCATCTCCTGCAGGCCGAAGCGATGGGTAACCAGGGGCGAGATGTCCAGACGTCCGCCCGCCAGCATCTCAACCAGCAACGGAGTGCTCCTGGTGTCGACCAGGCCCGTGGTGATGGTGATATCCCGAATCCACAGATCCTCAAGGTGCAGGGTCGCGGGGGCGCCGTGCACGCCGATGTTGGCGACCCGTCCGCCCGGGCGCACGACCCGAGTGCACAGTTCGAACGTCTCCGGTACTCCGACGGCCTCAATGGCGACGTCAGCCCCCAGCCCGTCCGGCGAAAGCGCTCGGACGGCTTCTCCGGTGGCCTGCTGAGCACCGAGAACGATGTCAGCGCCGGCCCGTTTAGCGGCGTCCAGCCGTGCCGGTTCCTGGTCGACCACGATGATCCGCGCGGGGCTGTAGAAGTGTGCCGCCGTGACGGCGGCCAGACCGACGGGGCCGGCTCCGACGATGACCACGGTGTCGCCCGGGGAGACCTGACCTTTCAAGATCCCTACCTCGTAGGAGGTGGGAAGGATGTCAGCGAGCATCAGTGCGCCCTCGTCACTGACACCGTCCGGCAGCACGTGCAGCGAAGTATCGGCGAAGGGGACTCGTACGTACTCCGCCTGGGTGCCGTCGATCAGATGACCCAGAACCCAGCCGCCGCCCCGCAGACACTGGCCGTACATGCCGGAGCGGCAGTAGGCGCACCGCCCGCAGGCGGTGATACACGAGACCAACACCCGGTCTCCCGGCGACAGGTCACGCACACCTGGGCCGGTCTCGCTCACGGTCCCTACCGCCTCGTGACCCAGGATGCGGCCGTCGGTCACCTCGGGTACGTCGCCCTTGAGGATGTGCAGGTCCGTGCCGCAGATCGTCACCGCTTCGACGCGGATGACCGCGTCTTGTGGATCCTGGATGATCGGATCGGGCGCCTCGCCCCAGGTGCGATGCCCAGGGCCGTGATAGGTCAGCGCCATCATCATGTGCGCCCCTCTCTCGTTCCCCGTTCACACCACGCTCTTACACATGCGTTCCGGGTTCGCCTCTACCCTCCCGCCCGCGAGGACGCCGGGGCAGGGGCGCTTCGGCCCGCTCCTCAGGACCTTCGGCCCACCTCAGGTCGGGCGCCTGCCCGCCACGGTGGAGGGACGAACCAACCGAATGGCACGGCGCCGGGGACAGTGGCGGCGGACAGCCGAAGATCCGGAAGGGAAGACCCACGGACCCGTATGGACCTCTTGACGGCCCGGCTGCGGTGCTACACGCCGACCGTGCGAGACGATCGCGGGAAGATCGTCGACGACCCTTGGGGGTTTCGGTGACCAGCAACCGCGTCTTCTCCGCACGGGATCCGATCCGTGTTTTCCTGCTCGACGATCACGAGGTCGTGCGCCGTGGTGTGCACGACCTGCTGGACGCCGAGCCGGACATCGACGTGGTCGGCGAGGCGGGAACAGTCGACCACGGGCTGGCTCGAGGTCCCGCCCTGAGACCGGATGTGGCGCTCCTGGACATCCGCCTTCCGGATGGCGACGGCATCACCGTCTGCCGCGAACTACGAGCGGCCATGCCCGACCTCGCCTGCCTCATCCTGACGTCCTTCGACGATGACGACGCCTTGGTGGATGCTGTCATGGCCGGAGCCGCCGGCTACGTGCTCAAGCAGATCAAGGGGTCCGACCTGGTGAAGGCCGTGCGGACAGTGGCGGCCGGCCAGTCGTTGTTGGATCCGGCGACCACCTCGCGGCTGATGAGCACCCTGCGTGGAGACAACAGGAGCGACGAGGACCCCCGCATCACCGGCCTCACTCCCCGCGAGCGGGAGATTCTCACCCTTATCGGCGAAGGGCTGACCAACCGGCAGATCGGGCAACGGCTGTTCCTGTCCGAGAAGACCGTCAAGAACCACATCTCGCGCCTGCTGTCCAAGCTCGGCGTGGAACGTCGTATCCAGGCCGCGGTCATCGCCACCCAGTCACCGGCCTCCGGTCATCGACCCCGCCGAAGCTGAGGACCGCCCGGTCGGCCTTTCCACCGGGTCCAATGGCCCATAGCCCCGAGCGGCTCGTCGGCCCACGCTTGGTGCACCGGGCGCGACCGCCCCGGGCAGCAGCGGGGAGAAAACGCCTCGGAGAACATCATGGCGCCCATCACCCTCGACGCGTGGACCTTGGAGAAACTCATTTCCGCAGCCGTCGCCGCGCCGTCGATCCACAACACGCAGCCCTGGCGATTCCGGCTGGATCCGGAGTCCGCCACGGTGGAAGTGCACGCGGCCGAGGAGCGACTCCTGGCATGTGCCGACGCGGACGGGAGGGCCATGCACCTGTCCATCGGGGCAGCGGTGCTCAATCTGCGAGTGGCTGTCACGCACCTTGGTCGGCAGACGGAGGTCCGTCTGCTGCCGGACGCCACCAAGCCCGGCCTGATGGCGTCGATCCGGCTACTCGGGCCGACGGGTCACACTGCGGAGTTCGGGAACGCCCTGTATGACGCGATCTGGCGCCGACACTCCACCCGGCTGCCGTTCACCGCGGACCATCCACCGGAGCACCTGCTGAACGGGCTGTGCGAGGCCGCTGGGAAGGAGGGGGCTGGACTCCATTTCGCCGACCTGCGGGAGCGGACATCTCTGCTGAACCTCACGTCCGAGGCGGAGTGGCTTAATCACACCGACCGACCACGGCGGGAGGAAAGCCGGCAGTGGATACGCGATGACGCGGACGACGGTTTGCCACGGGCAGCTCTCGGTCCCCAGGACACGGACGCCCGTATGCCGATGCGGGACTTCTCATCGCTGCAACCGGCCTTCCACCGCCCGCCGGAGTTGTTCGAGACCGACCCGCTCATCGCCGTGCTGACGACCACCCGTGACGGCCCCGCCGACTGGCTGCGCGCCGGACAGGCGCTGGAACGGGTCCTGCTGCTGGCGACCGCGGACGGATTGGCGACCTCGTTGTTGCACCAGCCCCTCGAATGGCCGGACCTGCGGTGGCAGCTACGGGACACCCGGATGGGGCCGGCCCACGTCCAGATGCTGGTACGGCTCGGATACGGTCCCGCCGGCCGCCCGACACCGCGCCGCCCGGTCCGGGAGGTGCTGGATGTCAGGCCCCACGGCACGCTCTGACCCCCGACCCGCCTGGTGTGGTCAACGGGACACGCCACACCAGGCGGGTCCCCCCACCCGGCGGCCTTCCGAACGTCACGGTGCCGCCCAGTTTCTCCGCGCGTTCGGCCAGATTGATCAGGCCGCTTCGGCGGCCGCCCCCCGTCATGCCGACCCCGTTGTCCTCGACGGTCACTGTGCACGCTTCCGAGCCAGTCGCCAGCGAGACCCTTGCACTGGTGGCGTGCGCGTGCCGGGAGACGTTGGACAGTGCCTCCACGAGTACGGCGACCACGTCGTCGGCGACATCATCGGGGATCTCCGTGTCGATCAGTCCTTCCATAAGCAGCGTCGGGGCGAACCCCAGTGCCGCACTGGCTTCCTCCATCTCGTGGACCGCGCGAGCCCGTAGGCCCGAGGCAGGTGTGTCGGTCTCGTGGGTGCGCAGGCCGAAGATGGTAGAGCGGATGATCTTGATCGTTTCGTCGAGGTCGTCCACAGCACGCGTCAGCCGTTCGGCGGCTTGAGGGTGGGATGCGAAGCGCAGGGCGCTCTGCAGAGTCATGCCCGTGGCGAACAGACGCTGGATCGCCAGGTCGTGCAGGTCGCGTGCGATCCGGTCCCGGTCCTCGAACAACGCGATCTGCTCGGCGTTCCGCCTGCGGTCGGCCAGCTCCATCGCGAGAGCCGCCTGCCCCGCGAAGCCGAGCAGCGGAGCGATCTCATCCGTCGTGAAGGTCGGGGCGTTGACCGATCGCGCCAGCAGAAGCACGCCCCGCACACCGTTTCCGGTGCCCAGCGGCGCCGCGACCGCAGGTCCCAGCCCCGCCCAGCGGGGCGGGCCCACCGTCACACGCGGATCGTGAGCGATGTCAGCACTGTGAACGGGCTCCTCCGAGCGGAAGGCGAGTCCCATGAACGTGCCGGTGACCGGGAGCAGCAGACCGTGGTGGGCTTCGGCGTCCTTGCCCATCGCCATGTCCACCCGCAGCCCGTCGGGCGGATCGGTCGGGAAGGCGACCGCACCGAGTTGCGCGTCGAGGATCTCCCGCGCGCACTCGACGATGAGTTCCAGCACCGGTCTGTCGTCGACTCCGGACAGCAGGGCCCGCGTGACCTTGGCGCCCGCCTCCAGCCAGTTCTGCCGGACACGGGTCTCGTCGTACAGCCGAACGTTCTCGATCGCGATGCCGGCGGCCACCGCGAGGGTGGACAGCACCGCCTGGTCCTCAGTGTCGAACGCCTGACCGCCCGCCTTCTCGGTCAGACACAGGTTTCCGAAGGCCTCGTCTCGTACGGTGATCGGGACGGTCAGGGAACGACTCCTGTCCCGGGGGGAGACGGGAAGCCCGGACGACGGCGGGTGATCGCCGGTCTCGGACCGGCGGATCAGATCCCCCATGACACCGTCCCGGACCTCTTCCGCGCCCATCCCGAAAGTGACGAGCCTCGCCAGTCGCCAGTCCTTGCCGATCACCGCCAAGGCACCGTGGCGAGCGTCGACCAGAGTCGCCGCCGCCTCGACGATGCGCCGCATCACCTCGACCGGGTCGAGCCCTTGGCCGACGGTGAGCACCGCCTCCAGCAGCTGGTGAACCCGGTCGCGGGTGCCCCTCATGGTTTCAACCCTGATTTGCAACTCCGCAAGCAGGTCATCCAGCTCCAGGCGAGGAAGCTGCGCGGAACCCTTCGCCTCCTCAGTGCCCACTGCCATTCCGCCCTGGTTCGAGAGAGGGTTTTCCTGCTCTTGCGTTCAGATTAATCCCGACTCATCGGGTTTGCACCATGAGGGTTACCAGGGGAAGTCATGAGCCCATACGCCCACGCACGATGACCACAGGGCAGGGGGCGTGCTGCGCGCAGTGCTGCCCGACCGACCCCAGCAGCGCACCGGTGAAACCGCCGTGCCCACGGTTCCCCACCACCAACATTGAAGCGCCTCCCGCAGCCTCCAGCAGCACCGGAGCAGGGGCACCGTAGGCCACGGTCTGGCGGACCTCGGTGTCGTGGTCCTCTTTCACGGCCGCAGCCACCGTGCCCTTGAGGACCTGCTCGGCGGCGGAGCGGATGCTCTCCTCACCCTGCGGAAACGTCCAGCCCATCGAACCGTAGAACTGCGGAAACTCCCACGCCGTGAGCGCCTCCACGACGGCACCGGTCGCGACCGCCTGGCCGATGGCCCACGAAAGTGCGGCCTCCGAGGAAGCCGATCCATCGACACCGACCACGATCCTGGGCTGTCGGTCGTGCTTCACGAGTGTTCTCCCGCGTCGTCGATCGCGTACCGCAAATGCTCGGTCACATCGACGACTCCATCGACGCTGCGGCACAGCCGCACCAGCACCGGAATGGTGCTCCGCCGATCGATCTGTCCGGTGAGGGTCACGCAGCCGTCCACAACATGGACGGTGACGTCGGTCGGTGCCATGCGGAACATATTCGCGAGGATGTCGTAGGTGACCTCCTCGCGGATGGCGTGGTCTCTGCGCAAGAAGACACGAAGAAGATCCGACCGACTGAGCAGCCCGACGATCCTCCCCGTCTCCTCGACCACAGGGAGACGTTTGACCTTGTCGTTGTCCATCACCCGGGCCGCCTCGACGACCGTCCACTCGGGGTGGGCCACCACCGCTGGACGCGTCATCAGCCCTTCCGCGGTCGGCGGCAGGTGGGCTGCCGCGTCATCGTGAGCGTTGTCCCGGGCGGCGGTCCCATACCGCTGGAGAACATCCGGCACCCGCCCGGCGGGATCGGGCTGCCGGGCTTCGCAACGCATCAGATCCGCCTCCGAAACCACTCCCAGCGGGCGGCCCGCATCGTCGACGACGGGCACCGCCGTGATGTCGTGCTCCGCGAGGACCTTGACGATCTCCTTGAACGATGTATCCGGAGCGACGTCCACGACGGAGTGTGTCATCAGGTCGCTGACGGTTCGTTGACGCATCGTTGCTCGACTCCCTTCGAGGACCGTGCACCCCTGTACCGATCAGTGCTCGGGCACCACCGCGACAGGACAAGGCGAATGGTGCAACACGGCATGGTTGACCGGGCCCAGTTGCCATCCGAAGCCGCCGGATCGCCTGCGGGCGCCGACGACCAGCAAGTCCGCTCCCGGCGCCGCGTTCAGTAGTGCCGCACGTGGGGAACCCTCCACCGTGAAGGGTGTGACGCCCACGCTGCGGTGCTCTGTCGCGGCGTCGTACAGGGCCTCTTCGACAGCCGCCTCCGCCTCTCCCCGGAGCCGGGCAACCTCGTCATGTGCCGCGCGATCTCCCGTCATGGCCCGCGCCGAGCGGCGCCAGGCACGCACCGCCTCCAGGCGCCCACCGCTCAGTTCCGCCTCCCGCAGGGCGAAAGCCGCAGCGGCCTTCCCCTCACCACGGTCGCTCACACCGAGAACGACACGCGGTCGCTCCTGGCCGCCGTTCCACCGGCCGCGAACGACCACCACCGGGCATCGGGCCCGGGCGGCCACGGTCAGGCTCGTGGAGCCCAGCAGCCAATCGGTGACCTCGCCACGGCCCCGATGGCCGACGACTAGAGCGAACGCATGCTTCCCCTCATCGAGCAACGCACTGGTGGGATCCTCGGACAGCACCTCCGCCGACACCTTCACGTCGGGAGCACGCCGTTCGGCCCTTTCTGCCGAAGACGCCACGATGTGATCCGCGATCATCCTCTCCGACGCACGGTCCGGGCTCAAGGCTGGTTTGATCCGCTCGTAGTGCTCCCACAACGAGCCGTAGACCAGACGCAACGCCACTCCGTGGCGCTCCGCCTCGTCCGCCGCCCAGTCGACCGCCGCCAGACTGGAATCGGATCCGTCCACTCCGACCACCAAGGGCAGTTCCAATGTCCTCGCCTCTTCCGGTCAGTGATGCGATCGGGCCCTGTGCTCAGCCTCCCCCACCCGTTCGCGGTGGACGATGAGCGCTTCGGCCCTTGCCGTGGGCCACCCGGCCCAAGGGGGCTTCGCCCCCGGCGGATCCGTGACGCGGGATCACTGCCTCCCCGCAGTCGTCGAGGCCTGGGGCCGCTACGAGGGGGCTCGCCCGCTCTTCGACACCATCACGACAATCGGCCCCGCTCCATCCGGTGCCGGATCAGTCGCGCTGCTGCGGTACGACGGCGACCGGGCAGGGTGCCTGGTGCAGGACAGCGTGGTTGACCGGCCCGAGTTGCATCCCAAACGGCAGAGCGCGCCGACGGGCACCGACGACCAGCAGGTCCGCCTGACTCGCCACCGTCAGCAACGCCCGCTTGGCCCCTCCCTCCACGATCCGTCGCTCCACCGGGACGTCGCCGAACTCCTCGGCGGCGTGCGCCAGGGCGTTGTCGATGGCAGCGTCCGCCTCCTGAGCGCCCTCACCGCCCTCTTCCTCCTCCGTGACCAGCACAGGACGCCGCCAGGTGCGCACCACCGTCAAGGTGGTGCCACGGGCCCGGGCCTCACGCAGGGCGAACTCCACGGCGGCCCCGTTCTCGCCGAGCTCCCCGACGCCGAGGACCACGCCGTCTGTACCTTCGCTCTCACCCCGGACGACGACCACCGGGCAGGTGGCGCGAGCCGCCACCGTCAGGCAAGTCGAGCCCAGCAGCCAGTCGGTGATCTCGCCGCGGCCGCGCTGCCCGAGAACCACGGCATAGGCATGGCGTCCCGCCTCGATGAGGGCCGAGACTCCGTCGTCGGCGATGACTTCCGCGGAGACCTTCACGTCCGGAGCCAGCCCTTCGGCGCGTTCCGCAGCGGAGGCGACAATGTGCTGGGCGATGATCTCCTCGGAAGAACGGTCCGGACTGAAGCTGACCTTGCTGTGCTCGTAGTGCCCCCACAAGGAACCGTAGACCGTCCGGAGCGCCGTGCCGTGCCGTGCCGCCTCCCGCGCCGCCCAGTCGACCGCGCCAAGACTGGAATCCGACCCGTCGACGCCGACTACCAGGGAAAGTTCCACCGAACTCGCCTTCTTCCGTGTTGCGGATGTCCTGTGATCCACAGTCGCCGTCCCGGGGGACCCGCGGGAAGAGCCGACCGTCCCCGTAGGAGGCCGTTGGGCCCCTGCAGGTCAGCCGGGTTCCATGTACGGACGCCTGAGGGCGTCGTCACCCTCCTCCGCTCCGCCGGGCATCAGGAGGTCGGCTGCCTGGCAGACGACCGCGTTGAACGGGGCACTGGTGTCCAGGGCGACAGCCTCCGGCCACGGATCCGTCCGGCCTGCCAGGCGTGCGGCGACGTCCTCGTCCGCGTCGGACTGCCCCGGCCCACGCTGCGCCAGCCGGTAGCGGGCGACCTCCTCGCGGACCACGCAGCGCACGGTGACCAGGTCGGCGTAGGCGGCCCCGGCCGCGTCGGCGGCGAGCTCCCGGTGCCGCGCACTGGACCACGTGGCGTCCAGGACGACCGATTCGCCCCGAGCGAGCAGGCCGGCGGTCCGCCCGATGAGAGCGCGGTAGGTGCGTTCGGTCTGTTCGGGGGTGTAGATGCCCTGGTCGAAGCCGGCGGGGGCGGAGCGGTCGGGTGGGATGCCGTTGAGTTCCTTGCGCAGCCGGTCACTGCTGAGCAGCGTCATGCCGAAGCGGTCGGCCAGCGCCCCGGACAACACCGACTTCCCGCTGGCCGGCAACCCGCCGACCAGCACCAGGCGCGGCTGTGCGAGACGCAGGTGCCGCACCGCCGAACGCAGCAGCCGCTCGCCCCCGATGTCCCGGTCGCGGCCGGTCTGACGGGCGCGGATAAGGGAGACCTTGGCCCGGACGAACGCGCGGTACGCGATGTAATGGTGCCACAGCGACGGCGGCGCGGGATCGGCGGAGAACTCGCGATACCGGCCCAGGAACCGGTGCGCGGTTCCCGGCGCGCCGAGGTGCTCCAAGTCCATCGCGAGGAACGCGGCGTCGTCCAGGCCGTCGACGAACCGCAGCCGGTCGTCGAACTCCAGGCAGTCCAGCAGCCGCGGCCCGTCATCCAGGCAGAAGATGTCCTGCGCGGGCAGGTCCCCGTGCCCGTCGACGATCCGCCCTTCCTTGATGCGTTCGTCGAACAGCGCACCCCGGCCGGCGAGGTAGCGGTGGACGAGATCGGCGTCCTCCGTCGGATCGCCGTCGATGATGCCGGGAGTGGCCAGCTCCGCCGCCTCCGAAAGGTTCGCGTCCCAGCGGCGGCGCAGCGCGTCCCGCCCGCCTTCGGCGGAGATTTCCGGTGCCCGCTCTGCCCGTGCATGGGCAGAGCGGGCATGCGGGCGATCGCCCGTGCCTCGTCATCCACCGGTTCGCCGTCGCCTATCAGAGTCGACAACCGCCGGTTGGCGGGCAGGCGGCGCATGACCAGGACCGGCTCGGAGTCCGTCGGGTCCGGCCCTCGCAGGTCGGCGACCCCGAGGTAGACGTCAGGTGCGAAGCGGCGGTTCAGCAGCCACTCCCGCTCGCACGCCACCCGGCGGGCGTCTCGGGTGGAGAAGTCCAGAAAGCCCAGTTCGACAGGCTTCTTCACCTTGTACGCCCGGTCTCCGACGAAGAGCACGGCGGCGGCATGGGTCTCGACCACCTCCACGGGCAGACTCCAGCCGGTGGCACGATCCACTGCCTCGGTCATCGACGTCTCCGCATCCTCGTTCGCGTGCGTGTCCCCTTCATGCTCAGGTCATCGACGCTCTGCGCGGCAGGGCCGAAGGTCCCGGACTCGGGCCCCTCACTCCGGCAGCAGGACGGCCGCACCGTCGACCCGGTCGGCCGCCAGGTCCGCCAGGGCCCGGCCTGCGTCGGCGAGCGGGTAGCGGGTGACGGTGGTGCGCACCCCGTAGCGCTCGGCGCGTTCCAGGAACGCCGCGCCGTCCTCGCGCGTATTGGAGGTGACGCTGCGCAGGTCTCGCTCCTGGAACAGGTACCGCGCGTAGTCGAGCGGCGGGACGTCGGTCAGGTGAATCCCGGCGACCGCGAGCGTTCCGCCCCGGTCCAGGGCCTCCAGGGCAGGCGGCACCAAGTCGCCGACGGGGGCGAAGAGGATCGCGGAGTCCAGCGGCTCCGGCGGTACGTCACGGGCGCCTCCGGCGGACGCGGCGCCCAGCCGCAGGGCCAGTTCCTGGGCACGTTCCGAACGGGTCAGCACGTGCACGGTGGCGCCCTCGGCGACGGCTACCTGGAGGGCCAGGTGCGCGGAGGCTCCAAACCCGTACAGCCCAAGCCGCCCGCCGTCGGGAAGGCTGCTGCGCCGCAAGGCGCGGTAGCCGATGATCCCGGCACACAGCAGAGGCGCGAGGTGCGCGGGATCGGCCGTCCCAGGCAGGGGGTAGGCGTAGCGTTCCGGCAGCACGGTCAGGTCGGCGTAGCCGCCGTCGGCGTCCCAGCCGGTGTAGCGGGACTCCGGGCAGAGGTTCTCTCGTCCGGCCCGGCAGTAGCTGCACCGCCCACAGGTGGACCTCAGCCAGGCCCCGCCGACCCGGCGGCCCGGAGAGAACCGGCCGGTGTCCGGACCGGACTCCAGCACCCGTCCGACGATCTCGTGGCCCGGGATGGTGTCCGGCCGGCGCGGTACGAGGTCGCCCTCGGCCAAGTGGAGGTCCGTCCGGCACACCCCGCACGCCTCGACCCGGACCAGAACCTCGCCTGGCCCCGGCTCCACCGGCCGTGTCACCGGCTCCAGCGGTCCGTCCGCGACCGGCCCCGGTTGCCGCACCGCCCATCCGTGCACGACGCCGCGAATCCGCACGTCAACCGCCATGGTCCCAGCATGCGACGGGCGTCGCGCGCACGCGAGGGCCGTTGGGCCCAGGCGCGACGGCCCGACGGGGGCGAGCATGGACAAGAAGCCAGGGCACCGTCATGAAGGAGGACCGGCATGAGCGACTTTCCCGTCGTGGTGGGAACCGATGGCAGCGCGGGCGCGCTGGACGCGGTCGAGTGGGCCGCGGACGAGGCGGCTCGGCGGGGCGTGCCGCTGCGGCTGGTGCATGTCTCGGTGTGGGGTCAGACCTCGAGGGGTGAGCTGGCGGACTCGGTGACCGAGGCCGCCTACGAACGCGCGGTCGAGCGCCGACCGGACGTGAAGGTCTCGACCGACGTGGTCCTCGGGGCGCCTGTCCCGGCGTTGATCACGCAGAGCGACAGGGCGGGCATGCTCGTACTCGGCAGCAGAGGTCTGGGCCGCGTTGCGACGGCGCTGCTCGGCTCGGTGAGCCTGCCGGTGATCGCCGAGGCCGTCTGCCCCGTCGTCGTCGTACGGCAGGCCGCGGATGAGTCGGCATCTGGTGAAGGCGAGGTGCTGGTGGGGGTGGGTGGCCACGGCCGCGCCGCGCCTGCCGTGCGGTTCGCGTTCGAGGAGGCCACCGCACGCGGCTGCCCGGTCCGCGCCGTTCACGCCTGGCGCGTCCCCCGGGTCGAGGCTCCCACCGCTCACACCGGCCAATTCGATGACGCCCGGCGCGCAAGGGCAGCCGACGCCACCGAAGCCCTGGACGAAGCAGTCCGCGAAGCAGTGGCGGAGTTCCCCGCCGTACCGCTGCACCGGACAGTGGCCGAGGCACCAGCCGCCGAAGCCCTGCTGGAGGCGGCGGGCAATGCCGCCGTCGCGGTCGTCGGTGCCCACCACCGGCACGCGGTGGGCACCCGGCTCGGCGCCGTCGACCATGCCCTGCTGCACCACGCCCCCTGCCCGGTGGCCGTGGTGCCCCTCGTGTGAGCGCATCGCCCGCGCGTGACCGAAGGAGTGATGCCCCCCGGCCGGGAACGAGCCGGGGACCGTGCGGGACATGACGACTCGCTAGGTGGTCTGGTCGGACCGAAGACGGACTTCAAGACCGGCGAGACCCCAATACGTTGGGGCCGTGGACAACGGGCGCCGCGCCGCCTCCTGATGCGACCGGCCGGACGCGCCTGCCCCCCGCACCTGCTCAGCCTCACCGGACTTGGCCATCCCGGCCGCCGGAACGTGAGGTCCCCCCGCCCTGGCCGTGAGGGGCACTGTGATGGTCAGAACGCCGTGGCGGTATTCCGCGGTCACCTCTTCCGGCCGAGACCCGGGGGGCAGGCGAGTGGTCCGGGAGAAGGAGCCATAGCGGAACTCGGGACGCCGGATGCCCTCCGGCCTGGCGGACCGCTCGGCACGCAGAATGAGGAGGCCGTTCTCGATCGTGGCCAACAGACCCTGCTCGGGATCGACACCGGGCAGTTCGGCCTCGACAACATAGGCTTCTGGCGTGCGGCGCTCCTCGATCCGAATGGAGTGGGTCGCCCACGCGTGGGGATGTTCGAGCACATCGGACGTCAGGGACACCTCGGTTCTTCCTTCCATGGGGGGCCGCCGTCTCCTGGGTGGGGCAGCCCGGGAACACGGCCAGGGCTACAGGGGGGGATCCGGTGCCGGTTCCCGCTCAGGGGGACGGGACGGTCGGCCTGTCCGCTTCCACGTTCTCCTCCCGGTCGACCAGCGGGTATGGGCCGATCGGCCCCGAGCACGGGACCGTCGGCCAGCCCCCGATACTGTCCGGGGCCAGTATCCCGCCAGCCCTGCGATGACCGGGGGCGTGCGCACATGTCTGCGACATAGGTGAACCACCCGATGCTGCATCACACCCCGTGGCTAGCCATACACGGGTGAGGTCCGCGGGTCCGGGGGGATGTTCGGCCTGACGTGTGACCCCAGGCGGGACGCCGGGCCAAACGGCCTGTTCCCGGGCTGGCCGGCCCTGTCCGCACCCGTAGAGTCCAGACCCGTGGGAATGGTCGGCGGCGGGCGGAGGGAGAAGCGTTGAGCGGATCGCCTCACGACGCGAGCGGTTGGCGGCGCATGCTGCCGGGGATCGCGGTGCTGTTCGGCTACCGACGGGAGTGGATGCGGGGTGACCTCCTCGCCGGGGTGACCGTGGCGGCATATCTTGTGCCGCAGGTGATGGCGTACGCAGGCCTGGCGGGGCTGCCCCCGGTCACAGGGCTGTGGGCGATCCTCGCCCCCTTGGTGCTGTACGCCGCGCTGGGCTCGTCACGGCAACTGTCGGTGGGGCCGGAGTCCACCACGGCACTGATGACCGCAACCGTGGTCGGACCGCTCGCCGCCGGTGACCAGGGTCGCTACGCCGTGTTGGCCACGGCCCTCGCGGTGACGGTCGGGCTGCTGTACCTGTTGGCGTGGGCAGCCCGGCTGGGCTTCGTGGCGGAACTGCTGTCGCGGCCGGTCCTGATCGGCTACATGGCGGGCGTGGCGCTGACCATGATCGTGGACCAGTTGTCCCGGCTGACCGGGGTGCCCGTGAGCGGACAGGAGTTCGTCCCGCAGTTGCTCTCCTTCGCCCGGCATCTGGCCTGGCTCAGCCCTGTCGTCACAGCCTTCGCCGCGTCCGCTCTGCTGATCCTCTTCGTGGTGCAGCGGTATCGGCGGACGGTGCCAGGGCCTTTGCTGGTCGTGGGTTTGGGCACTGTCACCGTCACCGCGTTCGGCCTGGACCGGCATGGGATCGCGGTGATTGGTATTGTCCCGGCCGGGTTGCCTGGGCTCGCGTTCCCCGGCCTCGGCGACCTCTCGGATCTGGTACTGCCCGCGCTGGGCGTTCTACTCGTCGGCTACACGGACGTCATCCTTACCGCGCGGGCCTTCGCGACACGCGGTGGGCAGACTCTCGACCCCAACCAGGAGTTGCTGGCCCTTGGCGCGTCCAACCTCGGCGCCGGGGTGCTGCACGGCTTCCCGGTGAGCAGCAGCGCCAGCCGTACCGTGCTGGGCGACACGGCCGGCAGCCGCACGCAGGCGTACGCGCTGGTCGCCTTCATGGCCGTGCTGGCGGTGCTGATCTTCCTGAGCCCGCTGCTCTCCCACATCCCCTCTGCCGTTCTGGGCGCCATCGTCGTCTACGCCGCCGTCCGGCTGATCGACCTGCCGGGTTTCCGGCAACTGGGGAAGTTCCGTCGGCGGGAGTTGCTGCTGGCGCTTGGCTGTGTGGCAGGTGTGCTGGCGCTGGGCATCCTGTACGGGGTGTTGGCGGCCGTCGGCATGTCGGTTGCGGAGATGCTCTCCCGGGTGGCCCGCCCGCACGACGCGATCGAGGGGATCGTCCCCCGGGTGGCGGGCATGCACGATGTGGACGACTATCCACAGGCCCGGATGGTCCCGGGACTGGTCGTCTACCGCTACGACTCGCCGTTGTTCTTCGCCAACGCCGAGGACTTCCGGCGCCGGGCGCTCGCTGCTGTCGACCGACTCCCCGGGCCGGTGCACTGGTTCGTTCTCAACACCGAGGCCAATGTCGAAG
The DNA here is from genome assembly GCA_963737305.1 of uncultured Actinomycetota bacterium. GTDB lineage: Bacteria > Actinomycetota > Actinomycetes > Streptomycetales > Streptomycetaceae > Streptantibioticus_C. Next base: position 2,191,318 of record CAVTRX010000001.1, read on the forward strand.
TCGACATCACCGCCCTTGACACGCTCGACGCCGTGCGACAAGAGCTCGGCCGCCGAGGCATCGTCTTCGCTCTCGCCCGGGTCAAACAGGACCTTCGCGACAGCCTGGACGCGTACGGGCTGTCCGCGTCGATCGGACCGGACAGAATGTTCCCGACTCTGCCCACCGCTGTGGCTGCCTACCGGGACTGGCACCGCCTCAATCCACCCGGATCGGGATGAGCACGACCGAGCGGTTGGAGTGATATGTCGCAAAACCGATGGCCGACTCGACTGCCGGCCCATCGGACGCCGCCGACGATGGACGGCATCGGCTACGACCAGAACGGCGAAATCACCGTCCGTGCACGTGGCCCACGACACCGAGCTGCTGGTGCCGCGGCGCCAACTCGCCGTGCGCCAACGCCAGGTGGGCCGACCGAAACTCGAGGAAACATCCCACCGCACCGTTACGGGCCCGCGACATCTGGGCCATCCTTCCTACGGGTCCAGGCGTCCGGGCTACCGGCCTGCGGCTCCTTCCACGTGGACACCATATGCGGCCGAGGCGGTACGTGCTGTTCGTCAAGGAGATCGGGCAACCCGCCGGGTGCACATCCTGGGCGTCACCAAGCACTGGAACCGCGACTGGGGCCACCCAGCAGATCAGAAGCCTGATGACGGACCTCGACAGCCAGCTGAACCGGTTCCGGTTCTTCCTCTGTGACCGGGACGGGAAATTCTCGGATGCGTTCGACACCGTCCTCGCCGACGCGGGCATTCACGTCCTGCTCTCACCGCCGAGGTTTCCGAAGGTCAACGCCTTCGGAGCAACGCCAGACCGGCACCGTCCACCGGAGGCGTCAGGCACCCGGCCTGTCAGCGCCTCCAGTTAACTGCGAGGTGCACACCGACGGACGCGATGACCAGCCCTGCCGTCAGCCCAGCCGCGAGCACCGTCCAGCGCAGCGCGCCACCGGCCACCCGTTCTTCTCGACCTGCCGTCACTCCCAGCTCAGGGGCGATGAGACGGGGCAGTCGCCACACCCGGGCCAGCACGTGGAGACTCATCATCGACACCCAGCACACGAAGGCCGCCTGGTGGATCAACAGCATCGGCAGCCCGTCCCAGCGGCGGCCCAATGCCGCGAGGGCGACACCCGAGGAGAGCAGCCAGACGCTGGTGACCACCAGCGCGGGCCCCACGATCCGCATCGCGTTATGCGGGCGGGGCTCATGACGGTACGTCCGGTCACCGCTGTAGTAGCGGGCGAATCGGTAGACCGTGGTGGCGATCTTGAGGCAGACCGGGCCGATGAGCAGCAGCCCCACGAAGACGTGCACGGTGATGAAGTGGCGGATGGCCAGCAGGGTGAAACCCTGGACTGCGAACAGCAGCAGCAGGACGGCCCCGGTGAGAGCCGTCAGCCGGGTGTTGCCGAGCGGGGAGCGACGCGTTCGGCCGTGGGACCGTCGCGACGAGCCACCGTCCACATCCTGCCTGTCGTTGAGAAAGGTCACTCGTTCGGTCCTTCGGTGTGGTGGTGACAGGGGGAGCAACGACCGGCGGTCCTCGGCGGACGACCCGCCGACGGTTTCAGCCGTGTCGGCGGGTCGCGCGCCGCGGGGCTTCGAGACGCAGGGCCAGGACTGGGCAGGCGGCGACGGCCCGGCGTACGTGGGGCTTCATCCGCTCGGTGACCATGGGGTCCGGGATGACGGGATATCCCCACTCATCGAGCTCGATGACTTCCGGCGCCAACTCGGCACACACACCATGGCCATCGCAGGCGATCCGGTCGATGCGCAGGGTCAAGGACGTGGTCATCAGTTCACCGCCACTCGCGCGGCCCGGGAACCTGGGCACGGGGAACGGCCAGCAGCGGCTGTTGATCGGCGAACACGCAGGGCCGACCGGCCAGATGGGCATCGGCGTCGGCCGCGAAAGTGGACAACGCGGTGGCCGTCAGGCGGGCCGCACCGTCGGGATGACGGCACGCGCCGCGGCCGGTGAGCAGCGAGGTCCGGGAATTCAGCCGTTCCCACAGCGACTCGTCGGCCCGGCCTCGGGCGAGCCGGGAGAAGTCGTCGGCCACGGCGGGCAGTCCGAACCGGCACGGGCCGCATTGCCGGGCGCTGTTGGCCGCGAGGTACAGCAGGACGCGGGCCGTCTCGACCAGCCCGCAGGCGTCCCGGGGCAGCGCGATCAGCACGCCGGCCCCCGGCCCGGCGCCCAGCGCCGCCAGGTCGTCCTTCGCGAACGGGACAGGCAACGCCTGCCCGGCCGGCAGCCAGCTGCCGAAGAAGCCTCCGACCAGCACGGCCTGGAGCGGTTCGGTACTGCCACCCGCCAAGTGCAGGATCTCACCGAGCGAGCGGCCCATCGCAGCCTCGTACACTCCCGGATACCGCACGGAGCCACTCACCGTGAACAACCCGGTCCCCGGGGTGTCCCGACGCCCAGCCCGGCGGAACCAGTCCGGGCCGTGACGCGACACGAGGGCGATGTGTGCGAGCGTCTCGACGTTGTCGACGAGGGTCGGCCGTCCCCGCACGCCCTTCTCGAACGGGCGCAGCGGAGTCGCTGTCGGCCGTGCCTCGCCTCCGTTGAGCCAGTTCACCAACGCGGTCTCCTCGCTGGAGACGTAGTGGTGCGGCAGGGAGTGGAGTCGCACCGGGACCCGGTCCACCCCGCGGTGCCCGCGTTCCTCGACGGCCTGGCCAAGCAGCGTGGCCTGCCACGGCCGGGTGTGCGACAGGCACAGGTGGATGGCATCCGCCCCGATCGCTGCGGCAGCCAGGGCCGCTCCGTCGAGCACCAGGTGCGGGGCGAATTCCAGGAGGGTCTGGTCCTTGTAGCTGGCCGGTTCGCTCTCCATGGCGTTGGCGACGACCACAGGGGTGCCGCGGCCGTTCGCCACCGTGCGCATTTTGCGTCCGGTGGGGAACGCCGCTCCGCCGCGGCCGGTGAGCCCGGACTCCTCGACGGCGGCGATCAGTGGGGCGTTCCCGCCGTGACGCCCTGCCGTGCGTGGCAGCGGCATGGGACCGTACCGGGCCAGATGGGTGTCCAGCGTCTCGGGGAGACCGATGCGGTGCCGGTGAGTCAGCAGTCGGATGCCTGCGGCCTCGCACGGGTCGTCGTAGCCGGGGGACGGCACGGGCGGGGGGTGAACGGTCATGATGGCGCACCTCCTCGGGTCGGGTCCACCGTGGCGTGCGCGACGGCGGTCGGAACGGACTCGGCACGCTCTGACCAGCCCGGACGCAGCGGTCCCGCGGCGGCGAAGAGCGCCAAAAGAACCGACAGCGCGAGTGCGCCGGCCGCAGTCGCGAGCCTCGCGACACGGCGGCCGGGCCCGGCGAGGTGCAGGCGGTATCCGACGGACGCCGCCATGGCGGCGACACAGATCCCGTAGACGCTCAGCTGGAGTGGGGAACGAGCGTCGGAACCTGTGCCGAGGGCGTGGAAGAGGGCGACGGGCCAGGCGGCATAGGCCGACCAGTGCACCGCCTTCCAGCGCGTACGGCCGATGCGCAGGCGTACCGCGCTCGTGGCGGCGATCGCGAGCAACAGGTCGAAGGCGACCGTCCCCAGGCCAACCCACAGGGGCCGGTAGGACGACAGGAACGGAAGCAGCGTGGTCAGCCAGCCGAGATGGACGAACGTGTCGGCGATGGCGGTGACAATGTGCAGCGCGAGGAAGACCAACGTGAGGACCGCGACGTTGCGGTGCAGCGCGCCGACCTCGAACCGGGCTGTGCGGGACGGGGTGTACCGACCGCCGCCTGCGATGCCAAGCGCCATCGTGGCCGTCAGCAGCAGCAGCGCGACCGTGCCACCGGCCCGGGTGGCATACCACAACGGGCTCGGTCCCGCGGCGAGTTGGATCATAGGGGTCATCGGGTTCGCCCCACGCCGGTGTCCACCGGCCAGCCGCAGACGCGGGTGATGCGGCCATCCGGGCGCACCAGCCGAGCCGCCAGTCCGGCCTCGGTCAGGAAGCCGAGGGCCCGCTCGCCCAGCACGACGGCTGCGGTGGCTGCGGTGTTCGCCTCCACACAGCTCGCCGCCACGACGCTGACCGTCCGCCACACGGCCGCTGCGGCGTCCCCGGTCGCCGGGTCCACGATGTGGTGCACCGGCCGGCCATCACGCCGCCACGCCCGCACGGCCGTACCGGAGGTCGCGAGTCCGCCGCCCCGGATCGTCACCACAGGACCGGCGGAGCCGGGGGCCCGGTGGTCGTCGGCCACGGTGACCTGCCAGCCCTGCTCGGGCGGCTGCCCGGCGACGGCGATGTCACCGCCGAGGTTGACCAATACCCCGCACCCGTGCGCCTCGGCGATCGCCGAGGCGGCGCGGTCGGCGGCGAGCGCCTTCGCCGTGGCACCGAAGTCCAGGGCGACCCCACCGGGAATCCGTACATGCCGTGTCACGGGGTCCCAGGCCACCGCACGCCAGTCACCGCGTGGCGGCAGCGGCCGTACGGATCGCACGGCATCGGACGCCACCGAGGAGAACGTGCGGTCGTAACCGAGTGCCGACACCGACGCGCCTACCGTGGGGTCCACCGCGCCGTCGGTGGCGGCAGCGGCCGACAAGGCCGACGAGAGGAATGCGCCGAACAGCGCGCTCACCGGGACCGCCACGCCGCGGGCCGCGTTGACCCGAGATAGTTCGGAGTCAGGACGGAAGCGGCTGCATGCCACGTCGACGGCGGCAAGTTCAGCCTTCAGCGCGCGCCGGGACGCGTCCAGAGCCGCCGGATGGGCCACCAGCAGGTGGGCTGTGGTCCCGAGCGCCGGGAAGGACACCGCCGCGGGACGGAACACGTCGGTCATGAGGCCCCCGAGGTGGTGTTCGACGGACCGCCCCCCGAGGAGGGTGGCTGGGCGGGGGTGAGCCGCTGCCGCTGATGCCCGGTCCGGTGGTGGTGCGGGGCCTGCGACGGCGACGGTCGGGGGGTGCTCTGGTTGGGGGCCGGGGGGGCCGGTGCGGCCGGGGCGCGCGATGTCCTGCCGCCCGCCGGGGCGGACGCCGTCGCGACCGACTCGCCGTGCGCGTACACCCCGCCGAGTGCCACGAGCCCGGCCGCCGCGGTGCCGGTCACCCAGCGGGTCACCCGCCGCACCCTCCGCAGCCCGGAGTCGCGGCGCGCCGCCGCCCCGGCTGACGTGCGGTGTGGCGTGCCGGTGTCATCGGTTCGGGTCATGGCTCCTCCTCGACCGTGCTGGGCCGCCACGTGCGCACGCACAGACATGCGTGCGATCGCTCCGGCCGGAGGTGAGGTGCGCCTCCTGAGGACCAGCCTGCGGATTGGGTCGTCGGAGAACGGTTCAGGATTCCTTCAGAACTGACAAAGATCCCTCGGCGGCAGCGCGACAGATGTCACAGCGCGACCTGGAACCGCAGATCAGGCCGGGTGAGCGGTCTTGTCGGTCCTGCCGCCGTGACTCGCGCCGTGCAGGGTCAAGGTCACGGTGAGCCCGCCGCCGGGAGTGTCGTCGAGGGCCGCCGTACCACCGTTGGCGGTCACCAGACGGTGCACGATGGCGAGCCCGAGTCCGCTACCGGTCGCCTGCGGGTTGCCGAAGCGCCGGAAGGCCGTGGCCCGTGCGCCGGGTGGCATGCCGGGCCCGTTGTCGGCGACGGTGACGGTGACGGTGTCGTTCCGGCGTGCCGTGCCCAGCTTCACCTCTCCGCCGCCGGGTACGGCCTCGAGTGCGTTGGCGATGAGGTTGTCCAGTACCTGCTCCAGATCGCCGTTCCCCATGGACGCGACGACGGTGCCCTGGCTCCGTACCGTCAGCCGGGCTCCGCGTTCCTGAGCGACTGGCTCCCACGCGGCGGCCCGTTCGGCGATCACCTCGTCGACGCGTACGGGTACGGGTCGCGGCACCGTGTGTTCGGCACGGGCCACCGCGAGCATGCCGTCGACCAGGCGGGAGAGCCGGGCGACCTCCTCCTGCGCGCCGGACAGTTCCGTCGCGGTGGCGGCGTCGGCATCGGCGGCCAGCAGGTCCAGCCGCAGACGCAGGGCGGTCAACGGGGTGCGCAGCTGGTGCGAGACGTCCGCGACGACCGCGCGGTGGCCGTGTACCAAAGCCTCGTTCCGCGCGGCCATGGTGTTGAACGTGGCCGCCAACCGCCGCACTTCGGGCGGCCCGCCGACCTCCGGGGCACGCTCCTCCAGCGCTCCCTCACCGAGTCGCTGGGCGGCCGAGTCCACCGCGCGCAGCGGCCGGCCCACCCAGTGCGCGAGCCGCACCGCGAGCAACACGGCCGCCGCCAGCGCTCCCACACCGATCGCGGACAGCCAACCCCACATCGCCAGGATGCGATCCTGCAACGGATCCGTGGACCTGACGAGCACGGCGACGCCGGAGATGTCTGAGCTGTCTCCCACCGGCACGGCGGTCGTCAGCCACTCGTCCGCCTTGACGGAGTGCTCGTCGCCGGAGCGCAGGACGCCCGGCACCAGCCGAGCGGCGGCTGCGGTGGTCTGCGACACGCAGCCGGCCGTCATCACCACCCGCCGAGAGCGGTCGAAGACGACGGCGCAGTCCCCCGCGTCCGCGGCCCGCCGGACCTGCCGCCGCGCCGGAAGGGACGACCAGTGATCGGACAGGTGCTCCTCGGCCGTCGAGGCGATCGTCCGGACCGACGCCGACGAGTCGTCGCGGAAGGAAACCTCCTCCCTTCCGGTCATGGACAGGCCCAACGGGATCACGGCCAGCGCCAGGATGGCGGCGATCAGTGCCACCACAGCGAGCGCGATACGCCGGGTCACCGCGTGTCAGCCCGTTCCGCCCAGACGGAAACCGCATCCGTAGACGGTCTCCACCAGCCCCGGGACTCCGAGCTTGCGCCGCAGGGCCGCCATGTGGACGTCCAGCACCTTCGTCGGCCCGTACCAATGGGCGTCCCAGGCCCGTTCCAGAATCTCCTGCCGTGTCAGCACGCGACCGGGGTCGACGGCCAGGCACTGGAGGATGTCGAACTCCTTGGGCGTCAGCACGACTTCCCGGCCCTCCACGGTGACCCGGCGCGAACGTGCGTCGACCACCAGCGGACCGTGGGTCAGTGGCCTGAACTCCTGGGGTCGGGCACGTCGGAGCACCGCGCGGATCCGGGCCAGCAACTCGGCCAGACCGAACGGCTTGACCATGTAGTCGTCCGCACCCTCGTCGAGTGCAGCCACCCGGTCGCCCTCCTCGCCACGCGCGGTCACCACGATGATCGCCGCGTCACCCCGCCGACGCAGCAAACGGCATACCTCGACACCGTCCATGTCCGGCAGGCCCAGGTCCAGCAGCACGACGTCAGGCGGCGGCGTACTCGCCAGTGCCGCCCGTCCGCTCTCTTCCCGGGACACCTCGTATCCGGCCCGCTGAAGCCCACGCACCAAAGACCCACCGATCCCGGGGTCGTCCTCGACCACGAGTACCCGGAACGTCTCGTCCGACGGATGCGAAGCGCTGCCCTGTGCCATACCCCCCGACCCTAGTGCAGCGGTCGTCCGCACCGACCGCGCCCGGATGCCTTTCGTTCGGCCGTACGACCCACCAGAGCAATGAAACCCGTTGCCTACCGGAATCGGCAGCCTGCCCCTCCGTCCGCACCGAGGCAGGACATTCGCCGGCCGGTCATCAGGAAAAGGTTAGGGAGTTCTTAACCAGTGGATCTCTTGTGGGTACACCAATTCGATACTTGACTGTACATCGACAAAAACGCGATCCGATCGGCTCCGGATTTCTTGTGGCCAACCTGTTTCGCGGCTACCGCTACGCCTATCGGCCGCGCTTTCGCCCCCCTGCGCAAACGAGGAGTTTGGCATGCGCTCATCCCACAGCATCGGCTCCAGGTTCAGATCTCTCCGATCCTGGCGCTTCGGCGTTGCCCTGTTCGCCGCCACCGCGACCGCGATGATGGGAGCGGCTTCGGTGAGCACCGCGTCAGCCGCGCCCACCGGTCACACCTCCGCCGCCGGCCAGATCCACGGCCATTACGGCATCGGGTTCAAGACCAGTGCCGCCAAGCGGACACCGCTTACTTCGTCCGGCGTGCTGAATTGGCAAGGCGGTCCCGTGCAGCACGCGTCCTCGGTCTACCTGGACTTCTGGGGAACCCAGTGGAACAGTGACAGCCACGGGGTGGAGTCCTACTACCAGAACCTCTTCAACGGCCTGGGCACCTCCAGCGACGCTTGGTCGCGGGTGGCCTCGCAGTACACCGACGGCTCCGGCTTGGGCCCGTCGTTCAGCGGTCCGGAACTGCACGGCTCCTGGGCGGACACCGCCTCCGCGGCGCCGTCCAACGCGTCCGCCTCCCAGATCTCCGCCGAGGCCAACCGTGCCGCCTCGCACTTCGGCGTCTCCGGCAGCAACGTGCAGATCGTCGTGCTCAGCCCGAGCGGCACCCACCCCGACGGCTTCCCCAACACCGGCTTCTGCGCCTGGCACGACTACAACGGCAACGTGCCGTACACCAACATGCCCTACGTGCTCGACGCCGGGTCCAGCTGTGGTGCCAACTCGGTGCAGAACCAGCTCGACGGCTTCAGCATCGTCGGCGGTCACGAGTACTCCGAGACCCTCACCGACCCTGAGCCGGCCAGCGGCTACATCGCCTCTGACGGCGAGGAGAACGGCGACCTGTGCGCCTGGCAGGGGCTGGGCACCATCAGCCTGCCGACCGGCACCTTCGCGATGCAGCCCACCTGGAGCAACCGCGTGAACGGCTGCGCGATGTCCTGACCGGTCCACAATGTGCCCCGGTACGCGGATCTGTGGGGAGTCGGCGTACCGGGGCCGCTCCAAGTCGCCCCTCCGGGCTGTTCGATCCTCCAGGTGCGAGGACCGGTTGCGACCGGTGGACCGACGCCGCTTCCTCCCCACCCCGCAGGCCGTCCGCGATCCGTCCCCCAAGCCGCCGCGCTGTATTGGCGCCCCCACCCCCACGAATCGGGAGTACACGCGTGCCGACGTTCACCAACACCACCCGCCGCACGGGCTCCGTCCTCACCGCCTTGTCCCTCGCCGCCGCAGGCCTCATCATCAGCGCCGGCTCCGCCCACGCCTCCACCTGCTCGCATTCCTTCCTCCCGCTGCCCGACCCCTCGTGCACACCGGGTGTCTACAATCCGGACGTCACGCAGTCGACCATCCACTCCACCATCTGTGTGTCCGGTTGGACCGGCACCATTCGCCCGCCCACGTCCTACACCAACCCCCTGAAGGTCCAGGGCATCTCCGACTACGGCTACTCCGACACCAGCACCGCCGACTACGAGGAGGACCACTTCATACCCCTCGAACTCGGCGGCGACCCCCGCGACCCCGGGAACCTGTGGCCCGAGCCCCAGTACGGCTCGCCCACCGCCAGCACCAAAGATGGGGTCGAAACCAAGCTCAAGAACGCCGTCTGCAACGGCACGGTCACCCTTTCCGCGGCACGGAGCGCCATCAAGAACGACTGGACCACCGCCGAGCAGGTCCTCGGCCTCGCCTGACTCGCTCTGCCGACGGCATCGGGTCTTGTGACTCCTCCCCCGCAAGACCCACCGCCGAGACGAGGCTGGGCAATCACCATCCAGGGCAACCGAAGCAGGAGGACCCGATGGCACCCACACGAACTCGCCCAGCGCCACTGCTCGTCGCATTGGGCTTGGCGGTCCTGAGCACCTCAGCGTGCGGCGGCGCCACCGGAAACCCTCCGCCGACCACACCACCGCGCTCCCCCATCCACCTCGACGAACACGCGAACCACACCAGTGTTTCCGTCGCGATGGGCACCTCCGTCGTGGTCACCCTGCACAGCACCTACTGGTCAGGGCTCGCCAGCAGCACTCCCACGGTCCTGACACCCGCCGACACAGCACGGGTGGCACCAGGCCACACCTGCCCTCCGGGAACGGGCTGCGGAACGGTCGAACTCGCCTTGCGCGCCGTCCGGCCCGGTCGGGCGGATGTGACGGCCCGCCGCACCAGCTGCGGTGAGGCCCGCGCGTGCACCGGTGACCAGGGCCGGTTCAAGGTCGCCGTGACAGTGGGCCGTTCCTCGCGGTCGTGAGTCCCCATGCGCGGCGGAATAGTGGCGCCGTTTACGAATCGAAAACTTCGAATGCCTTCACGGCATTCCAGCCGGACGGCATCATGGACGGATGGATTCGATGCCGATGAACCGCATTAGCGGAAGATCGACCACAGGACTTCCATGAAAGTCCGATTACCAGGCGGTCGGGTTTCGAAGTCGTCCGGGGGTTGAATCCGGGAGTGCTGGGTGATGTCGGCGACTTTCCAGCGGCATCTCTTCTCGCCGGCTGCCTCTGCCGTCAAGATCGTCACAGCGGAGGGGCAGACGATGGACACGGCAGAGCGGTACCGGCGCTTCGCGACCGTGGAGGTACGCGGACATTCGAAGACCTACGACATGCTGGCGGGTCAGATCGCGGCGGACGCGGAGCTGTTGGCCTTGATCGACCGGCTTCCCGCATCCAAGCGGCAGCCGAACCTCCTGCTGGGGGCAGTGCGATTCCTCGGCGGCCCCGTCGCCGACTACCCGGCTTTCCGAGCTTGGACGGTGGCCGCGTGGGACCGGGTCGAGCAGACCATGCGCGGGCGGCTCACCCAGACGAACGAGCCCGGCCGGTGTGCCACCCTGCTGCCGCTCCTCGCTTCCCTGCCCCAGCCCCTCGCCCTGATCGAGGTCGGCGCCTCGGCCGGGCTGTGCCTGTACCCGGACCACTACCGCTACCGCTACGACGGCGGCCCGGTCCTCGGCCCTGCTGACAGCCGAATCCTCCTGGACTGCCACACGGACGGCTCAGCCCCGCTGCCCGAGCAACTGCCCACCGTGGCCTGGCGTGCCGGCGTCGACCTCAACCCCCTCGACGTGAACAGCACCGACGACGTCCGCTGGCTGGAGAGCCTGGTCTGGCCCGAGCAGCACGAGCGGCTGCGCCGCCTGCGGGGCGCGGTCCGCGTCGCCCGGGCAGAGCCCGCACACCTGGTGCGCGGCGACCTCAACCAAGCCGTCGCGGACCTGGTCGCCCAAGTCCCCGATAGTGCCACCGCGGTGGTCTTCCACAGTGCGGTGCTGGCCTACCTGCCGGCCCAGGACCGGGAGTCCTTCGTCGCGACCGTGCGATCCCTGCCCTGCCACTGGATCTCCAACGAGGACCCCCGCGTCCTACCGTCCGTGGAAGACCGGCTGCCCCGGCCCGCACCGAAGGGCCATGACGCGTTCGTCCTGGCTCTGGACGGGCAGCCGGTGGCCTTCACCGGGCCCCACGGCCGATCCCTGGACTGGTTCGACTGACCCAGGAGTCGGCTGCGCCCTTCGTGATCAACTGCTCTCGATCGGCCTGCTCGACATGCCTGTTGCCGCAGCGCGCGCGATTGTCTCGACCGCCGCCGAGCGGCACACGCTCAAGAAGGCTGCCTTTGGTCACAAAACCGAGCACCGTCTCGCATGGGGGCCGACCCATCGACCGCGAAGACAGACTACGGAATTCGACATCCTCGACGGATGCGGCTTCATCAGCTTCCTCGCCGTACCACGCCACCGTTCGTGGACATATACAACATCACCCGGTATGCCCGACACCGGCCGTCCCCCAAGCGAGACGGTGCGGCCTCCACCGGTGAAGAAGCTTCTCGTCCACACATCATCCAGGCCGGACCCCATCAAACCGTCGGCAAGCCTGGCCAGAGTCGTCCCAGGACAATCACCAACCGCGCCGGAGCACCCATCCGAGCCACGCTGCCAGAACCCGCGCACAGGCGATCATTCAGAGATTGGCGTCTGACGCTGCGGAAGATGGGGATGGTCGACCATCCGAAGCACGACCGGGTGAGGCGTGTCACTGGGACACTGGCGAGCGGCCGATTACCGTGAGCCCCCACGAGGAAGTACCAGCACGTGAGCTACCAGCAGCCCGACTTATCGCTGACATATTCGCCCCGCAAGGGCTACGCCCACTTCGTCCTCTACATCGAGCCGGAGGACGGCATCGTGGACTCCGGCCTCAACGCCATGGTGTCCATCGAGAGAACGAGTCGCTACGTCCGGGAGTGGCAGGAGCGGCTCCGGCGGTGCGAGCCGAACTCCCTGCACACCCTGCTTGTCGACAGCCGAAGAATCCCCGAACTGTTCCATCCGTGCGTGGACGAAGACAAGGCCAGCCCTTCCGCGGTCGACGGATCGGGCTGTGTCTGCCACCGGACCTGGACCGACCCGGAGTTCGGCCTTCCCGTCGTCGGACAGCACTACCGGACCGTGGACGGGACCATCGACACCTGGACCTACTGGACCCACGCCCCTCTCGACCTGCGCCCCGAAGACACCTTCGCCACCCTCGTCATCGACCGCGGGGACCTGTTGTGGATCAGGACAGCCAACGGTCTGCTGTCACTGCTCCCCGAACAGCTGGGGCGCGGCTACGGCGTCTGGCGCGGGGGCAGCGGCCCAGCTGAACTCGCCCAGTACATCCAGAAACTCATCGACACCGACGGCCGGGACACCTCCGCCGACGCCGGCCGCTACGACCGCACCGGCGCCGACGAGCGGATCCTGTCCTGGGTGTCCACCAAGGACGCCGCCCGCACCCAGGAGCTGACCCTGGACGATCTGCGGCGAATCCAGCACGGCTGAAAGGGCCCGGTCGAGGGCCTCGACCCTGTCCCTGCCGAAAACCTCATCCGCCCTGGTGGGGGTGTACAGGGTCGGGGGCTCGAGCGTCCGGAATGGGCCTCTCGTCCGGCTGGTGGCTGCCCCGGCATGATGGTCGGTCGTGCTGCCGCGACTGGCCTTGCCTGACCGTGACGAACACGTTCGCCCTGCTGCGCCTGCTGCCGTGGAGTGACCGGGACAAGGATGCGGAGATCCTCGCCTGCGACATCAGATCATGGTGCTGGAACGTCAACTCGGTAAGGAGAGAATGCAGTTCGCCCCATACGATCGGGCGTTCCTGGCTGCCTTGCTGCACCGGCTTCCGGCGGAGGTGCTGCGCCGGGTCTGGTTGCTGGTGCGGCCGGACACGGTACTGCGCTGGCACCGAGACCTGGTCGCCCGCCGTCACACTGCCGCATCCCGGCCCAAGCGCCCGGGAAGACCGCGGACCGTGCACTCCATCCGCGCCCTGGCCCTCCGCTTCGCCCGGGAGAATCCCCGCTGGGGCTACCGCCGCATCCACAGCGAACTCCTCGCCCTCGGAATCCAGGTGGCCGCGTCCACCGTCTGGGAAATCCTCAAGGACGCCGGCATAGACCCGGCGCCCGAGCGGGCCTCCACCACCTGGGCAGACTTCCTACACTCCCAAGCCGACGCCCTCCTGGCCTGCGACTTCCTGGAAACAGTCACCCTGTCCGGGGCCCGACTGTATGTGTTCGCAGTGATCGAGCACACCAACCGAGTGTGATGTCGGTGGCCGGGAAGTCGAGGTTGACAGTGGCCGGGTAGTCGTTGTCGCGCGCCGAGCCGGCGCCCCGGAACACTGCGGCGCCGGGCTTGAAGGAGGCGGTGGGGTCAAGGTTGCTGGGGAACGAGACGGTCCACGGGACCGGCGAGCCGGGCTCGCAGGTGAAGACCAGGTTCTCGTACGAGCCGTCCGCGGTCCCACTCTCCTGCGTCTGATAGGCGCTGGTGTTGAGGGTGACGGGGGCCGGCTTATTGCAGGTCACCGAACCGCCAACGGTGATCACGCCGGTGTGAGCGTCGACCGTGCCCGTGGTGTTGAGCTGCATGCTGACAGCGAGCTCCGCCGGAGGCTCGGGCATCTGTGCGTGGAGCTCACCGCGCACGGGCAGCGTGGAGCCGCTGCAGTACCGCTCAAAGGTGGCATCGACCGCACGGACGTAGCCGTAGGGGCCGTAGTCGATGTCGGAGATGGTGAAGGAGCCGGTGCCGCTCTCGCATTCGCGGTCACCGCTGAACTGCAACTGAGGGTCTCCCGGCTGGGCGTTGGGCCAGTTGGAGGTGTTGGTGTAGGTGACGCCCGGGGTCAGCTTCTCACCGGAAGGGGCTGCCATGTCCAGGAACCAGCGCTCACCCTCGGGCGTGACGACGGTGGTGCCCAGGCTGGACTCGTCGACGGACCCCTCGACGTCGAACATCTGCGTCGTCCCGGGAGTGTAGGTGTAGGACTGACCGCCGGTGACGTACTCCCCGGGGTCGCCACTGAAGCTGAGCGATCCCGTCACCGCCTCGTCGGCCTGCGCCGTACCCGACAGCGGCCCTGCCGTCACTGCCAGGGCCAGAGTTGCCGTGAGGACAGCCGCAGTACGGGCCAGGCGGCGCAACACACTTCTTCGCATCGAACGTCTCCTTCTTGGAGCGGTTCCAGTCCTGCCGGGGCTGGAGTGCGCTTTCACGCAGCTGCCGAATATCGAATATCAGTCGATTGGACGTAGGGGACCGGTGTGCGATCTCCTCGGCAGCGCATGCGGGAACGTAACAGCAGCCACTGACAGGGCTGGGAGACGTCTTCGCGCCAGGACGCGATCGACACCCACTCCCCCGCGGCCGCGGCGGTAGCGGTCGAGGGAGCGTTGCCAGCAGGTTTCGAGGGCGGTCAGGAGGCGGTCCTCGACGCTGGCGGCCACATGGGGTGGTCACCCGCACGGGCGGAGGTGTTTCGTTCCAGTGCGCCGGGTCGTGTGTCCCCGAATGTCCTGCTCCGCGGATGGGTGGTGTTCCGGGTTCGCTGGCGCAGCCGTGCGGGACCTCCCGCATCCGCCGCACAAGGTGCCGGTGCTGCGGGGCCCGGGCCGCAGGACGGGCCCGGGAGGTTCCGGCCCGAGCCGACGGATGGATCAGGAAGCGTCGAGCAGCGAAGCTCGCACGTCAGGCGAGGAGTTGGGCGATTTCGCGTGCGGCGTCGCGGGCGGTGCGGCCCGCTCCTATGAGGGTGGCGGAGGCCGGGCCGGTCCAATCGCCGTAGCCGAGCAGATGAAGGCGGGGTTCGGCTGCGGCCCGGGTGCCCACGGTGGGGATGCGGCCGTCCGGGCCCCGCAGACCGAGGGGAGCGAGGTGACGCAGGGCAGGACGGAACCCGGTGCACCAGATGACGGCGTCGGCCACGGCACGGCTGCCGTCCGCCCACACCGGCCCGTCCTGCGTCAGCCGCGTGAACATCGGCTCCGCCTTGAGCAGCCCGGCGTCCCGTGCGGCCCGCACCGGTGGCAAGGCCACGATGTCACCGAGCGCCGTGACGCCGCCGGTGTCGGGCAGGCCGCCCTCCAGGGCCTTGCGGCGGGCAGTCGCCGCATCGAACAGGGCGCGGCCGTCGATGTCGTCGGGCAGGAAGCGGGGCGGACGCCGGGCACTCCAGGTGACGTGCGCGTGCGGGGCGAGGTCGGCGGCGATCTGCGCGCCCGAATTGCCGCCACCGACCACGACCACCCGGCCTCCGGCGAAGTCTCCGGGGCCACGGTAGGAGACGGTGTGTAACTGATGCCCGCGGTAGTCGGACCGGCCGGGGATCGCGGGGGTGAAGGGGCGCCACCAGGTGCCCGTCGCGCTGATGACGGCCTGTGCGCTCCAGTGGCCGGTATCGGTCTCCACGCGCAGCCGATCGGCCTCGCGTCGAACTCCCGTCACCTGGACCGGCCGCTGGACGGTCAGTTCGTAGCGGTGCTCGTAGTCCGTGAGGTAGTCGACCACGTGTCCGGCGTCCGGATACGCCGCGCCGGGCTGTGGCGGCATCATCCGCCCGGGCAGCGAGGAGTACGCGGCGGGCGAGAACAGCCGCAGGGACTCCCAGCCGTGCCGCCACGCGCCGCCGGGCCTCTCCTGGGCGTCGAGGATGACGACGTCGAGGTGGAGCCGGCGCAGGTGGTATCCGGCGGCAAGCCCCGCCTGGCCGCCGCCGATCACGACCACCTGCGCACTGCGGACGGTCAACGCGCCCCCCGGGCGGCGAAGCTGCGTCTCCAGGCGAGGGAGACGTAGACGAGGGCGACGAGGACGGGGACCTCGATGAGCGGGCCGACGACTCCCGACAGGGCCTGTCCGGAGGTGACGCCGAAGGTGGCGATGGCCACGGCGATGGCGAGTTCGAAGTTGTTGCCGGCAGCGGTGAACGCCAGGGTCGCGGTGCGCTCGTACGGCAGGCGCAGGGCCTTGCCGAGGGCGAAGGTGCCGAACCACATGATCGCGAAGTAGGCGAGGAGCGGCAGGGCGATGCGGGCGACGTCGCCGGGCCGGCTCGTGATCGTTCTTCCCTGGAGGGCGAAGAGGATGACGATGGTGAACAGCAGGCCGTACAGGGCCCACGGGCCGATCTTCGGGAGGAAGCCGGTCTCGTAGCGTTCCCGGCCGAGTCTCTTCTCGCCGACGCGGCGGGTCAGTGAAGCCGGCGGCCAGCGGGATGCCGAGGAAGACGACGACGTTGAGGGCGATCTTCCAGGCGGAGATGTGCAGGTGCTGGCTGTCGCCCAGGTGCAGCCATCCGGGCAGGACGTCGAGGTAGAACCAGCCGAGCAGGCCGAAGGCGATGACCTGGAAGATCGAGTTGAGGGCGACCAGGACGGCGGCTGCCTCGCGGTCGCCGCAGGCCAGGTCGTTCCAGATGATGACCATGGCGATGCAGCGGGCGAGGCCGACGATGATCAGGCCGGTGCGGTAGGCGGGCAGATCGGGAAGGAAGGTCCACGCCAGGGCGAACATCACCGCCGGCCCGATCAGCCAGTTGACGACCAGCGAGGAGACCATCAGCCTCTTGTCGCCCGTGACGGTGTCGAGCCGGTCGTAGCGCACCTTGGCCAGCACCGGATACATCATCACCAGCAGGCCGACGGCGATCGGCAGGGAGATACCGCCGACCTCGACCTTGGCGAGGGCGTCGTTCAGCCCCGGCACCACCCGGCCCAGGCCGAGGCCCGCGCCCATGGCGAGCAGGATCCACACGGCCAGGAAACGGTCGAGGGTGGACAGTTTCGCGACGACCGTGGAGTCGGTCACGTTCGGCGCGGGCGTGGTCTGGGTCACGGACAGGACCTCTTCCGGTCGCAGGCTGCGGTGGCGCGCGCTGTCGCCGCCAGTTCGGCGAGGGAGCCGGCCAGGGTGTCGAGGACGTCCACGCGCAGGCGGTAGTACGTGTAGCGGCCGCACGGCTCGGTATCCACCACCCCGGCATCGCGCAGCACCTTGAGGTGGTTGGACAGGTTGGTCTGCTTCGCGCCCGTCTCCTCCACCAGATGGGTGGTGCACAGCGTCTCGCGGGACAGGAGGGTCACGATCTGGAGCCTGAGAGGGTCCGCGAGAACCCGAATCAGGTCAGTGTCGACTGACGTCAGCATGGGCTGATACTGTCACATCAGTGGGCGCTGATGCCAGCGCGATCTTCCGGCGGGAGCCATGCCCTCGCCGCGTGACCCAAGAGAGAGCCTCATGTCCGACAAGCCGTCCGTGCTGTTCGTCTGCGTGCACAACGCAGGCCGCTCGCAAATGGCCGCCGCGTGGCTCGCCCACCTCGCGGGCGACCGTGTCGAGGTCCGCTCGGCCGGCTCGGCCCCGGCCGACGAGGTCAACCCGGCGGTGGTGGAGGCCATGCGCGAGGTCGGCATCGACATCACCGCCGAGGCCCCCAAGGTCCTCACGATCGAGGCGGTACGGGCCTCCGACGTGTGCGTCACGATGGGCTGCGGCGACGCGTGCCCCGTCTTCCCCGGCAAGCGTTACCTCGACTGGAAACTGGACGATCCCGCCGGCCAGGGAGTGGCTGCCGTTCGCCCGATCCGCGACGAGATCAAGGCCCGTATCGAGAACCTCATCAAGGAGATCGCTCCGGAGGGAGCCCGGTGAACGGTGAAGTGCGTGAGGTCATCGTCATCGGTTCCGGTCCGGCGGGCTACACCGCCGCGCTCTACACCGCCCGCGCGGGCCTTGAGCCGCTCGTCTTCTGCGGGGCGATCCTCGTCGGTGGCGCGCTGACCACGACGACCGAGGTGGAGAACTTCCCCGGGTTCCCCGAGGGCGTTCAGGGCCCGCAGTTGATGGAGGACATGCGGGCGCAGGCCGAGCGTTTCGGTGCCGAACTGGTCGACGACGACATTGTCTCCGTCGACCTCGGCGGCGCCGTCAAGACGGTCACCGACACCGAGGGCAGGGTGCACCGGGCCCGGACCGTGATCGTCGCCACCGGCTCCGGCTACCGCAAGCTCGGCCTGCCGCGCGAGGAGGAGCTCTCCGGTCGCGGCCTGTCCTGGTGCGCCACGTGTGACGGGTTCTTCTTCCGCCAGAAGGACATCGTGGTGGTGGGCGGCGGCGACACGGCGATGGAGGAGGCGACGTTCCTCACCCGCTTCGCCCGCAGCGTCACCATCGTCCACCGCAGGGACACGCTGCGCGCGTCCAAGACGATGCAGAACCGCGCCTTCGCCGACCCGAAGATCACGTTTGCCTGGAACAGCGAGCACCGCCCTGCGTGGCGACGGCACGCTGGCAGGCGTGACGTTGCGGGACGTCACCACCGGGCAGACACGGGAACTGGAGGTCAGCGGAGTGTTCGTCGCCATCGGACACGACCCGCGCACCGAACTGTTCACCGAGCAGCTCGGCTTGGACGAGGCCGGGTACCTGAAAGTCGCCGCTCCCACGACCGCTACGAACATTCCCGGGGTCTTCGGCGCCGGTGACGTCGTGGACCACACGTACCGGCAGGCCATCACCGCCGCGGGGAGCGGATGCGCCGCCGCACTCGACGCCGAACGCTATCTGGCCCGCCTCAACGACGCCGCGCTCGACTCACCGGCCCGCGCCGCCGTCACCATCTCCTGACCCCCGGGGGCCGGACCGCTGTGGTTGCGTCACGGCGGTCCGGCCCCCGGGCCCGCTCCACACCGCGACCTGCGCGTTGGCCGAGATGACCGGCAAGAACGAGATCCGCTGAACACCAAGGGCGACGGATTGTCAGTGGTGGGGTTTAACGTGGCGAAATGATCAACGGTGCTCACGTCATCTTGTACAGCCGGGACGCGGACGCGGACCGGGCGTTCTTCCGGGACGTGCTGGAGTTCCCGCACGTCGAGGCCGGGGGTGGCCGCCTGTTCTTCAAGCTGCCGCCAGGCGAACTCGACCTTCACTCGACCGACGGCCCCGACTCGCACGAGGTCTACCTGATGTGCGACGACGTCGAGGGAACCGTCGCCGCACTGACCGCGAAGGGGGTGGAGTTCACCCAGCCGGTCGCCGACCAGGGATGGGGTCTGGTAACCCGACTGCGACTGCCCGGCGGCAGCGAACTCGGCCTGTACGAACCCCGCCACCCGGTCGCCACCGGCCTGTGATCGCCGACCCGTCCTTCAGCGAGCCGGTTCCGCGTCGACGGCGAACGTGAGGCTGCCGACGTCTGGCAACCACCACCTGAGGGGGCGCGGCGACCCGCCGCTCCCCCTTAGTGTGTCGGCCGGTTGGTCGATCACCGCGCCGGTGTCAGCAGCCGCCGCCCGCACGGGTGCCGATCTGCAGGACGGCGGGAGGCGCGCAGCAGCCTCCGCCTTGGCCGACTTGCTGTGCGTCAGGGGTGTCGTAGAGCCCCG
The DNA here is from genome assembly GCA_963737305.1 of uncultured Actinomycetota bacterium. Taxonomy (GTDB): domain Bacteria; phylum Actinomycetota; class Actinomycetes; order Streptomycetales; family Streptomycetaceae; genus Streptantibioticus_C. The sequence continues at coordinate 2,210,841 of CAVTRX010000001.1, forward strand.
CGCCACCGCACACCCCGGTTTCCGGGAGGGTCAGTTCCACGCGTTCGGCTGCTTCGTGGTCGCCGGCGAGCGAGGCGGCGATCGAGCGGACCTGCTCGTAGCCGGTCATGGCCAGGAACGTCGGGGCGCGGCCGTAGCTCTTCATGCCGACCAGGTAGACGTCCCTTTCCGGGTGGCTCAGCTCTTTGACGCCGTGCGGGCGGACGCTGCCGCAGGAGTGGACGTTGGGGTCGATGAGAGGTGCGAGGAGCACCGGCGCCTGAAGCCGTTCATCGAGTGCGAGGCGCAATTCGTCAAGGAAGCTCAGGTCGGGCCGCAGGCCGGTGAGCCCGATGACCTCGTCGACGGGTTCCAGGCGTCGGCCGTCGTCGCCGACCAGGACGATCCGTTCGCCGTCGCGTTCGACGGCGGCGGTGCGGAATCCGGTGACAGTGCTCGCGTGGCCGGCTTCGACGGCGGATTTGGCCCGTTGTCCCAAGGCGCCGCGGGCGGGAAGCTGGTCGGCCTCACCACCACCGAACGTGCCGGTGCCGATCCCGCGCCGGAGGACCCAGACCGCGTGCGTGTCGGGTGCCTGCTGCGCCAGGTCGGCGAGGCCGGACAGCGCCGTGAACGCGGAGGCACCGGAGCCGACCACCGCGGTGCGCTTGCCGGCGTAGCGGGCGCGTACCTCAGGGTCGCTCAGGTCCGGGACGCGCAAGGCGATCCGGCGCGAGGCCGTCGCCTCGCCCAGCGCGGGCAGACCGTCGCCCCCGAGCGGGCCGGGGCGCTCCCACGTGCCGGACGCGTCGATGACCGCGCGGGCCGCGAGGCGTTCCTGTACGCCGGTCGCGGTGGTGACGTGAACGGTGAAGGGCTGTTCGTCGCGGCCCTGGTCGACGACCCGATCACGCCCCGCGCGCGAGACACCTGTCACGCGGGCGCCGAAGCGCACCCGGGAGCCGAGGACCTGCGCCAGGGGCTCCAGATACTTCTCCACCCAGTCGGCGCCCGTCGGATAGGTGGTGTCCTGGGGGCGTAGCCAGCCGGTGGGCGCCAGGAGTTTTTCGGCGGCCGGATCGATGAGTTCGGCCCACGGTGAGAACAGCCGCACGTGCGACCACCCGCGCACGGCGGTGCCCGCGCCGGGGCCAGCTTCGAGTACCAGCGGTTGGAGTCCACGCGCGATCAGGTGAGCGGCGGCCGACAGACCGACCGGCCCCGCCCCGATCACCACCGTGGGCAGCTCCGACGACGTGCGCTCGGTCATGCCAGCTCCCTTGATTCGACATCTATCGATAACCTCTCCTGCCAGCATGTGCACTGATTCGACGGATGTCAACTTCGCCGTTCCGTGAGAGTGCGAATGCACAGGGTGACGACCTGCGGGGGTTTGTTGTCTCCCCACATTGCCGGGTTCGAGTATCCCGCTCGCGATTCGGCGTATGTAAAATTAGACGTATGTCGAATGCGAAGCTGCTGCCGGTGCTGGAACCGGAGGTGCTCCCGTGCTGTCCGCCGCTCGCACAGCGGCCGTTGACCGTTGAGGAAGCCGAACGGACCGCGGCGATGTTCAAGGCGCTGGGTGATCCCGTGCGGCTGCGGCTGTTCTCGCTGGTCGCCTCGCATCAGGGCGGGGAGGCGTGTGTGTGCGACATCTCCGATGTCGGGGTCTCCCAGCCGACCATCAGCCATCACCTCAAGAAGCTGCGTGAGGCCGGCCTGCTGACCTCGCAGCGACGTGGGACCTGGGTGTACTACCGCACCGCCCCGGACGTGGTGGCTTCCCTGTCGGCGGCGCTCGACCTGCACGCCTGAGCGGGACAGACGAAGGGCCCCGGCGAACCGCTCGCCGGGGCCCCGCGCTTCGGTCAGCCGCAGCAGGTGTCGGTGGCATCCTTCTTCGGGCGCAGGCGGTCGAAGATGCGAGCCGCGGAGGAGGGCTGCGGCTCCTGCTTCGTCTCCGCATCCAGTGCCGCCCGCCGTGCTCCCCCGCAGGCGCCCTGCAGTTGGGCGACCCGGCCGCGCAGTGAGGCGTCGGTGACCAGGAGCGCGGTGTAGAGGGCTCGGGGCTGGCAGCCGCGCAGGCGCTTGGCCTGGTCGGCGCCGGCGCCCATCTCCAACGAGTCCAGGCCCTCGTCGAAGGCGTCGCGCAGCGGCCGGTTGAAGACCATCGAGTAGTACAGGCCGCTGCGCTCGCCGACGGCCTCGTAGTCGAAGCCCGCCCACTTCACGATCAGTCGTCGGCCCTGGCGGATCGCCACTCCCGACCCGACGATCACCTCGTCCCGGAAGGCGAGGTGGGCCCGCACGTCCGTACCGTCGTCGATGAGCGAGGTCAGCAGCGCGGTGATCACGGAGGCGTCCTCGCCGCCGTCGTACTTGCGCCGGTTGAGCGTCGTCAGCTCCGCGATCCGGCCGATGTGCGGACGCAGATCCTCACCATCCAGTCGAACCCAGCGCACCCCCGCCGAGGCGGCCATCTCGTCGTCCTGCCTGATCCGGCGGCGCCTGCGTGAGGTGAGCGCGATGACGTGCTCCTCGTACGAGGCCTCCCGCAACGGCAGGTGGTTCTCCTCACCCCAGAACGAGACGTTCGCACCATGACCGTGCAGAGCGGCCAGCAGGGGAGCGTTGACCGGCCGGTCGGCGACCCACGGAGCGACGATGCTGCGCACTCCGGCCGCCGCGGCGGCCGCAACCAGGCGATCCACCAGGTCCGTCGTCAGGCGCGGGTCGTCTTCGCCGACGGCGACCACGTCACTGCGGTACCCCAGTGGCGACCCGAGAACCAGGGCGGGGAAGAGCGTTCCGGTGCCCAGCGCCTCGACCTGCTCACTGGCTCCGCCCGAGCTGGCTCCGCAGCAGGCGGCCTGTCCGTTGGATGGTTCCCAGCCGAGATAGGTGCGCGGGTCGGCGTCGACGAGTCCGGGTGCGTCGAAGACGAAGCCGGGCAGGAAGACCGCGTTGTCGCCGTCGACGGCCACCGAATGCCAGGGCTTGACCCCCTCCAGCGATCGCTGCGTCGCCTCAAGCCAAGCCGGCAGCTCGTAGGGCCAGGAGTCGGATTCCCGTACGGCGGTGCCGAGTCGGCCCTCAAGGACGTCGGACAACGCCAAGCCCACGCGAAGGTCGACCGTGGAGCGGCGCGCATCGCTTCCACAGCAACCGCCGACCGCTTCCTCGGCAGCGGGCGTCGACACGCTGCTTGCGCAGCAGCTCCCTGAAGCCTCCTCGGACACCGCCACCGAAGCGCCACCCGGTATCTCTTGAACGTCGGGTGACGCCTCGGCACTTCCACAGCAGCCACCGGCCTCCTGCCCGGTGGACGACTCCGAGACGTCGGGGCCGCAGCACCCGCTGGACGCTCCATCGGCCGACGAAGCCGAGGGGGGCGCGCAACAATCCGAATCCGCCGTTCCGCCGACGGGCCCAGGCCCGCAACAGGCGGATACGGCCGTGCTGGTGGCGTCGAGATCAATGCTCATACGTGACTCCTCGGTCCAATCCTCTGCAGCACATTCGCCGAACTCCTGTGGCAGGCAGGGCGACTGCCGGCCGCACCCCCGCCGGTCTCGACGGGCAGCACGAGCAAAGACGACCCCGGCAAGACATCGACAGATGTCAAGATAACGGCCTTGGTTCGACATCTGTCAATGCCTTGCGGAGGTCGTCGTTGGGCGACTTCCGCCTCGACTGAGGGGCCGTCAACCCGTGAACCGGCACCCCGTGAACCGGCACCCCGAACCGGCGTGCCCGCCGCTCCATCCGCAGGCGAGTCCACACGCGGCGAGGTTGTGTCCGCTCCATCCGCGATCGACGGGGGCATGCCCCTAGCTCCATTGTATCGACGTATGTCAAAGTAGTGGCCATGGCCAACGCTCTCGCACCCGCCGCCACTCGCCCTGCCAGGACACCCGTCTCGCACCCCTCCACGGGGCGGGAGGCACTGTCCGCGTCGGCCGCCACGGAAGTGGCCGCGGCACTCAAGACCTTGTCCGATCCGGTGCGCCTGCGCCTGCTGACCTTGATCGCGGCGCGGGCCGAGGAAGGGTCGTGCGTCTGCGACCTGGCCGAGCAATTCGAGGTCTCGCAGCCGACGATCAGCCATCACCTGAAGAAGCTTCGCGAGGCGGGCGTGATCGGTGGGGAGCGGCGTGGCACCTGGGTGTACTACCGCATCCTCCCGATGGCGCAGGAGTGCCTACTGCCCCTGCTCCACGCCATGTCCAGCGCGATCCAGGGACAGGCCACACTATATTGACAGATGTAAATACAGTCTGTCAGGGTTCGCTGGACTGAGATCCGTGAGTCGCTGAAGGCCGTCATCGGATGTTCCCGCCGGAGTCTCGATGGCAACCGGGACCAACTGGTCGTGCCGTGAGCGGGTCCTGAAGTGGCGTCGGCTTGAACGAGGAGAGCTGTCACGTGAACGCATCCGCCATACCCGCTGAACGCGTCGCGGTCCGTCTCGCCGCGAGAGCGGCGGGGATTCCGCCCTCCGCGACGGCCTTACTCGACGCGCGGGCCAAGCAGTTGATCGCCGATGGCCTCGACGTCATCAACCTCACCAGCGGTGAGCCCGCCTTCCCCACCGTCTCCGCGGCTGCGGACGCGGGCATCAAGGCCATCGAGGAGGACTTCACCCGCTACACCGCCGCGGCGGGGATATCGCAATTGCGCACGGCTGTGGCGGACCGCCTGGCCGGGCGGGGGGCTCCCTACGCTGCGGACGACATCGTCATCACCAGTGGGGCCAAGCAGGCGGTGCACTACGCGTTCACCGCCCTGCTCGACCCCGGTGACGAGGTGGTCATCCCGACTCCGTACTGGGTCAGCTATCCCCATATGGTCTCCCTCGCGGGAGGTGTTCCGGTGCCTCTGCGACCGGTTTCCGGATCGGGACTGCGCATCACCCCCGAGCAGTTGCGGACCGCCGTTTCTCCCAGAACACGGCTGCTGATCCTCAACAACCCCTCCAACCCGTCGGGGGTCGTCTACACCCGCGATGAACTCACCGCGCTCGCCGCGGTCGCCGTCGAACACGGCATTGTGATGATCAGCGACGAGATCTGCGATCACTGGATCTACGGCGACACCGAGTTCACCACCCTGTCCTCCTTGGGTCCCGATGTCGCCGCCCACACGGTCACCATTGGTGGCGCGTCGAAGACCTACGCCATGACCGGCTGGCGCATCGGCTGGCTGGCAGCCCCACGTCACCTCGCCCGCGCCGTCGCCGCCATCCAGAGCCACACCGCCTCGGCGCCCTCGTCCATCTCCCAACGCGCCGCGCTCGGTGCCCTCGAAGCCGACATCGACACCGAGTTGGGCCGCCGCCGCGACGAGTTGGCCGCCCGTCGTAAGACCACCCTCGCCGCGATCGCGGGGATGCCCGGCATCACCGTCGACGGAGACCCGCGCGGGGCGTTCTTCGTCTTCGCCGACGTCTCCGGCTCCTACGGACTGCGAGCCGGTGACCGCGTCATACACAGCGCGGCGGACTTCGCCGAACACCTCCTGGCCGACGCCGGCGTCGCCGTCGTTCCCGGTGCGGACTTCGCCGCCCCCGACCACCTGCGGATCTCCTACACCGTCCCACCGGACCGCCTCAAGGAGGCACTGTCACGGCTGGAGACGTTCGTGCGTGACCTGCGGTAGAGCGAGGAGCGGTGCCGGGCGGTCCGTACCGCCCGGATTGGCGCTGTTCGCGAGAACGGGTTCTGGCTCAACTTCTGTGGTGACGGACCGTCTCTTGGCAGGTCGGGTCAGCGGAGCAGGAGAAACGGCATGTCAGCGGCCTGGCCAGCTGCGGAGGTTAGGGTGGGCAACCCCGCTTCACAGAAGTTGAGCCAGAACCCGAGAACGGGCAGCACTTGTCTATTGGTCTGGGAGACAATCGGCGCCTGCCGAGAATCGAAGTATTCCCGAGTTCGGGCAGCACCACCGCGGCAATGCCTCGTCGACCTGCTGCCCGCAGTCGTTCGTACTGGCAGGGCGAGGCGAAGATCAACGACCGCGCGGGACGTACATGATCACGGCCATGCCGGCGAGGCAGATGGATGCGCCGATGATGTCGAAGCGATCGGGGCGGTACCCGTCGGCGATCCAGCCCCACAGAAGGGAGCCGGCGACGAAGATGCCTCCGTAGGCGGCCAGGATGCGGCCGAAGTCGCCGGAGGGCTGCCAGGTCGCGACGAGGCCGTACGCCCCGAGGGCGACGATGCCCCCGCAGATCCATATCCAGCCCCGGTGCTCGCGCAGGCCCTGCCAGACCAGCCAGGCCCCTCCAATCTCGAACAGGGCGGCAAGGATGAACAGGGCGATGGAGCGAACGACGAGCACGGGGATGGCGCCTCTCCGGCCGGAGCAATGCGGGGACTGCGGGCAGATGAGTCAGGCGATGGGGCCGAACAGGTCGGCGAGCATCGATGCGGCGTCGGCGGGGGCGCGCACTTCAAGGTGAAGGGCCGGACCGTCGAGTTGGAGGCGGAAGTCGAAGAAGGAGCAGCACTGCTGCTCGGCCACGGCAAGGCCGACGACTTGGGCGGCTCGGTCGGCGGGCAGGGACAGCCGCAGGCCGTCGGGGATCTCAGCTCGGCGCGCGCCGTGGAGGACCGTATGCCACTGGGTGGTGCGTTCGGTCACTGCGTCGTCGGTGAGCGAGCAGGCCACCGGGGCGGTGCGCCACGGTTCGGTGTCCTGCTCGGCAGCCTGGCGACTGGTCGCGATCTCAACGTTGACCGGCCCGGCCACCTGGGCTGTGGGTGGGGGCGGGTTGAGGAAGCCGCAATCCGGATCGCAGCGGCTGGTGCGGTCCGGGAGGGCATCCAAGTCCTTCAGGGCGGTGTGCAGCGATGCGGTGAAGGAGGCCAGTTCCGCGCTCCGTTGTCCCGCTTCTTCCAGGCGGGCGATGATCCGCGGGCGCAGGTCGGCCTTCACCTCCTGGCAGGCGCCGGCTTCCCAGACCGTGAGCAGTTCGCCGATTTCCTCCAAAGGCAGTCCGAGGTGCTTGGCGGCGGAGATGAAGGCCAGTCGCTCGACGGCGCTCTCGCCGTAGAGCCGGTATCCCGCCGGGGTCCGGTCGGCAGGCAGCAGTCCGGCACTCTCATAGAACCGCAGGGTGGTGGCCGGGACGCCGGAACGTTCGGCGATCTGGGAGATCCGCATCGTGCTCATGCCTCCGACGGTAAACCTTCGACCCGACTCGAAGGTCAAGCCGCCGCAGACTCACCGCCACGGGCCAAGCCGAACCCGGTGGCACGGATCTGGCCCCAGTGCTGTCGCTTCTCGTGAACAGAGCCACCCGGATCGAAGACGTCTCTTCAACGCGCCTCGCACGTGACGTAGGGTGACGCGCTCATGCAGTCGCAACGGCCGACGCGGACCCAACTTTCGGTGCCCCCCGGCACCACAGCAGGTTCGAGCCCTGCTGGTGCCGGGCTGCGTCGCACTCAACGTCGAGGGCTACCAGGCCCGCGCCGCAGGCCGCCTTGTCCTGCTTCCCCTCAAGCAGTTCCTACTGCTGCGGGCCGTGATGAGCAACACGGGCCGCGGGAGATGAGCCGCCGCGAAGTACCCAAACTGGCCATGGGATCCCGCGCAGGGCGGGGTACTCGGGAGCCCTGCCGGCGAATCAACGCTGACGCCGACTTGCTGACGCTCTTCAGGAGTTGCCGCGGTGCGGGCGCGAAAGCAAAGCCAAGAGCGCCGCGAGCGCCGATGACGCGGCGAGCAGGATGAACAGATGGGGGTACCCGCCGAGTGTTCGGGCGAGAGCGGTTCCCGAAAAGGGCGCGAGGGCGGTGGCGACGGTCACCGGTGCGCCCAGCAGCGCGGACAGCCGACCGTAGTCCCCAGTACCCCAGCGGTCGGTGACGGCCGTGGCCTGCAGGAGGGTGAGGTTGCCGCGGATCATCCCGGCGATGATCGCCAACCCGGTCAGCAGCGGCAGCGGACCGGGAACCAGGGCCAGGGCCGCGGTGATGACGCCTCCCATGGTGATGAGCATCGCGGTGCGGGCCGTGGGACCGGTGTGACGGGCGAGGGTGGCGTACAGGGTGCGGCCGAGGGTTTGGCCGGCGCCGCTGAGCCCCAGCGCCCAGGCCGCCCAGGTGGTGGTGGCACCACGGGCGACGAGGAGCGGCACGAGGGTGATGACGCCCGCGTACGTCGTGACGGCGCACAGGGTCAGCGCCGCGGCGAGCAGAAGGAACGGCCGCGTGCGGGCCACGGACACCGGACGGGCCACACCGCCTTCCCGCAGAAGCGGCCCGCCGGGCGCGGGAGGCCACGGTGCGCGCAACGCCATGGCATGGGCCGGGATCGTGATGACGGCGAGAGCGGCGCCGAGCAGGACGTAGGTGACACGCCAGGAGTAACGCTCGGCCAGGGCAGCGGTCAAGGGTGCGAAGACGGTGGACGCCAGCCCGCCGGCCAGCGTGAGGACCGTGAGCGCTTTGACGCGGTCCTCGCCCCACCAGCGGGTGAGCGCGGCGAAGGCGGGCTGGTAGAAGGTGGTGGCCATCGCGACCCCGGCGAGCAGCCATCCGGCGGTGAACAAGACGGGGTTGGGCGCCCAGGCGATGACCAGCACACTCAGGACGCCGAGAACGGATCCAACGGTCATCACCGCCCGTGGCCCGCGCCGGTCCAGGATGCGACCGACGGGTATGCCGGCGAGCGCGGAGACGAGCAGGGCGGCGGAGAACGCGCCCGTGGTCACCGTGGCCGACCATCCGGTGGCCCAGGTGATGGAGGGGTTGAGCACCGGAAACGCGTAGTAGACGACACCCCAGCTGGTGATCTGCGTCGCGCACAAAGCGGCCAACGCGGCACGCGGCCGTACCGGCGCGTCAGCCACTTGCCGAGTGGCGTCGCGGGACGCGATGCCCGTCATCGGACGAGGCCGCACTGGACCGGGCGTCTCGTACCGACCGACCGCGTGAGCCGAAGGCCGACGGACAGCTCATGGTTGACGGGAGCCCCCACGACGATCTCCTCGATCCCTGGTCATCGACGACGGCGACGTGCAGCCCAGCATGGCACCTGATTCGACACGACTCAACATAGACGTCTATCGAATTAATGGTGTTGTTTGTGAGCGGGGTAGTGCGGGCGAGCTCCTCCGCTCGCCTGCCAGCGGAGAAGCTGAAGTGGAGAGCGCCGGGCTTGAAGACCCACCGGTTCTCGCCGGCGCCACGGTAGCCAGTTGCCCGCCTGGGTGGCATGCCGGACCGGACGGCACTGGCGGGGAAAGCGGGTGTAGTGATCAACCTGGATCGGCGACCAACTGCACCTTCGAGACGCAGATGAGAAGCCTTAGCGACGGTTGATCGCGGCTGTGCTCCACAACAGTGCCTTGCCGTCCTGGCTGCCGGTGGCCAGGGTGCGGCCGTCGGGACTGAACGTGAGGGCCGTCAAGTCGGTGCCGTCCCCCTTGAGTGTGCCGGAGAGTACCGGGCGGGCGGGACTCCGGAAATCCCACAGTTGTACCGATCGGTTGTCGCGGGTGGCCACAGTGTGGCCGTCGGGGCTCAACGCAACCTGCACGGAGTCGGCGCCCGCGTTCCGGAGGGTGCTGGAAAGTAGCGGGTGATCGGGATCGCGCAGGTTCCACAGCCGCACGATTCGGCCATTGCCGGTGGCCAGAGTACGGCCATCGGGGCTGAACGCGATCAACGTAGAGCCTGCGCTAGCACCCGGAAGGGTGCGGAGAAGCTTGTGCGTGGCAACGCTCCACAGTGCCGTGCCGTCTTGGCTGGCGGTGGCCAGTGTGCGACCGTCAGGGCTGAACGCGGCGGCCGTCAAGCCGGTCCCACGCCCTTTGAGTATGCCGGAAATATGGGCGGGACTGCGGAGATCCCACAGTTGTACCGATTGGCCATCGCTGATGGCCTGAGTGATCCCGTCGGGGCTGAGCGCGACCGATGTCAGGTCTGGGTCATTGACCTGGAGAATGTTGAGGGCTCTGAGATTCGGGATGCTCCACCGCTGGGCCGTGCCATTCTGGCTGCTGGAGGCCAGGGTGTGCCCGTCCGAGCTGAACGCGACCGATACCAGGTCTGTGTTGTAGCCATGGAGGGTGGCTAGAAGCTTGCCGGCGGCGACACCCCACAGCTGCACCGAGTGGCCGCTGACGATGGCAAGGTCACGGCCGTCGGGACTATATGCCATTGCGGTTACGTGCAAGGCGTGAGTGCTCAGGATGGTGGGCGGCTCAGGTTTTTGGGGGGACTGCTTGAAGTAGAGAACGGCTCCGACCGTCATGGCGACGGTGAGTAGGACGCTCAAGGTGCCGATGAGTTGGCGGGGTCGACGGGCGCGGCGTCGTTCTTGGCGGGCGCGAAGTGCCTGGCTGGCGGTGAGGAATTCCTGTTCGACGGTGCCCAGATCGCTCCGGTGGTCGGCTTCTTGAGCCCACCGGTCGGACACGGTCAGTTCGTCGTCCCGGTACAGGCCGGAGACAGGTCTGCCGTCTCGGTCCCAGGTGGCGGCGGCTTCGGTGAGTTGCTGGTGGGTGTGCAGTCCGGCGCGGTCGGCGTCGATCCAGCCGCGGAGCCGTGGCCAGGCGCGCAGGAGTGCTTCGTGGGTGATTTCGACGCTTTCGGCGTCCACGGTGACCAGTCGGGCGACGGCCAGGGCGTTGAGTACCGCTGCGGCTGCGTCCGGTTCCGGGGCTTGGGCGAGGAGCGAGTCGCGGTCGACACGCCTGCGGGTTTCAGCGACGCCGTCGCCGATGTGGATCAGGCGTAGCAGCAGTCGGCGGGCCGCCTGCTGCTCGGCGGTATCGAAGTCCTGGAAGGCACGTTCGGCGGTGGTCGCGACAGCACCGCGAATGCCGCCGGCAGCGTGGTAGCCCGCCAGAGTCAAGGTCCGGTCCCCGCGGTGTTCCCATGTCGCCCGCATGGCGTGGGACAACATGGGCAATGTCCCGGGATCGTATTCAACACGGCTACCCGGCTCGTCCTCGTTGCCGGATGGGTCTTCGGCCCCCAGGTCGAACAGCAGGGTGTCCACCAAGTCGGTTTCCAGGGTCAGGCCGGTCACCGCGGCGGGGCGTTCGATGGCCGCCCGCAGTTCCCCAGCCCGCATGGGGCCGACCACCAGTTGTCCGTCCTGCAGGGCGGGCAGCAGTTCGGGATAGGCGGCGCACCAGCCGTACAGATCGGCCCGCATCCCCAGAACCACCAGTGCGGGTGGCTCACTGTCACGGCCCCGTTCCCCGTGCCCGGTCGTGTCGATATCGGTGCCGGCTGCGGCGCTCAGGGCACGGATGAACATTTGCCGGTCGCGTTCGTCGGCACACTGGGTGAAGGTCTCCTCGAACTGGTCGATCACCATGACCACGCGAGCTCCGCCGATCTCGCTTTCGCCGGCCTGGGCGCGTAGGGCACGCCGCACCGTGGCGGCGAAATTCCGCGGGTCGATGACCAGTTCGGCACGTACTGCTTCAGGGTCTTCCCCGGCCAGGCGGGCGACCTGGGCTGCCAGCACGTCGACCGGGTCCGCCGTCGGGGTGAACAGTAGTCGTGGCCAGGTGCGCGACCCGGGCCCCAGCGGTGTGCCGGCGGCGAGGGCCGGCAGGAGCCCGGCACGCAGCAGAGAGGACTTGCCCGATCCCGAGGCGCCGACCACCACCAGGGGTATTGCCTGGTCCAGGCGTGCGGCCAGCCGGCCCACCAGTTCACTGATCAGCCGCTCTCGGCCGAAGAACCACTGGGCCTGTTCGGCGCCGAACGCGGCCAGCCCCGGGTAGGGGCACGCATCGACTTCCCCCACTGCCTCCCCCTCGGGGCCGGGCCTGAGCAGGCGAGGGGCCGGGTTCGCGGCGAGGGGGAGATCCTCGATCCATTGGCTGGCGCGCCGCTGCGGTAGAGGGAAGCCGCGCGCCGATAGGACGTGGCTCAGGTGGCGGTACACGTGGTTCAGCGTGAGTAGCGGCGGTCCGTCCGGGTCGCCGTCGCGCAGCAGTCGGATCAGTTCGCCGGTGAACGCGGTGTGTCTGGCTCCTACTGGAGCCAGTGCCAGTTCTTCCCGGGCGGCCGAGGTCAGGACGTAGGCGCCGCTGACCCGGGCCAGATCCACCGCCACACTGCCGTCTTCTTGTCCGGCGAGGACTCCGGTCGCCCGCCCGGAAAAGCAGCAGTCCAAGATCACCACGATCGAGCGGGCCCGGCTCTCCAGCAGCAAGGTGCGGACGGCGGTGTAGGGGAGGGCGGTGAACAGCATTCGGCTGGTGTGTCGGTCGGTGCTGGCGGTGGCGAGATACAACTCGCCGGCCACACTCACCAGTCCGTGCCCGACGTAGTAGACGAGCAGGACTTCCTCGGCCTGCTCGGCGTCCTCGGTCAGTGCCAGTCCCACCTCGCCGGGAGAGGCCGGGTCGGTGAGGACCCGTAAGTTGCCCGGGGACACTCCGCATTGTCTGAGCAGCACTTCTCGCAGGTCGGCCAGGGTGGCGGCAACGGAGGGGACCGCAGGCAGGCCAGAACTCGCGCTGTAGTTGCCGGTGCCGACCAGCAGCACGCGGGTGCCCGGCCCGCTCAACCCGGTCCGTGTGTCGCCGGACAACCGATCAGTCTCCCTCGCTGTGGATTTGGGCACTGTTCAAGGCGGTAGCCGCCTGTCCGATCAACTCGCCGAGTTGGGCGACGTCGGCGTTGCGGATCCGCTTGCCGGTCAAAGTCACCGACGTCCCGTCCGGGCGTTTCAGGGTGCAGGTCACCTCTGCGGTGCGATGCCTGATCCAGGCGATCACCGCGCTGGCCAGCACCGCTCCCGCACCGCCGGGGCCCAGCGTCACCAGCAACTCGGCCGGCAACGACCCGAGAGTCCCCGGTTGCGGCGGCTGCGCCTCCACCAGTTCCACTCGGCCCCGTAACTCGTCCTCCTGCGTCAGCCAGGCGCGCAAGGAGCGGGCTTCTTCCCCAACGTTGTAGTGGGCGTTCGTCGGTTCAGCGATGCTGACTGCGATGTCCATCCGGTGCATCTCCAGACCTTGAAAGGGCATTCAGCTTAGAGGCCCGGCTCCCTCGTGTCCGGCATCCTTCGTTTACTGCGGTGCCATGGGTCCGCCACGCAAACGTGCCCGACGACCTGGTCCACTCCCGCTGGTCCGGATTCTCCGGCACCTGCCCGGATCATGTTCAAGTAGCCGGCCCGCGGACCTCCGTGGTTGCGTCACGGTGGTTCGCGGGCCGGGGGCTGAGGCTACCTCAGAGTTGCGTTCTGGGGTCGCCTCGTTACCTGAGGGCGAGGTAGGCGAGTGCGGAGACGGCTGCGGCGAATGGCGGGGTGATCAGCCAGGCCATGGCGAAGTCCCGGACGGTCTTCTTCTTGATGCGGGACAGGTCGGTGCCCGCGGTGCCGGATATCGCGCCGATGGAAACGTGGGTGGTGGACATCGGCAGGCCCTGGAACGCTCCGAGTCCGACGAGCGCCGCTGTGGTGAGGTTGGCGGTGAAGCCCTCGACGTGGGACATCTTGATGACGTCGTTCGCGAGCCGGCCGGCGACCTTGCCGCCCACCACCAGGCCACCGATCGCCATGGCCGCGGTGACGATGAACAGGAGCGAGGTCGGGGTCATGCCGGAGATCAGGGCGAAAGAGCCGATGGCGACGATCTTGGGGGCATCGTTCATCCCGCGGGCGAAACTCGTCAGTCCGCTGGTCAGCCAGTGGGCGATGCCGACCGCTCCCAGGCGGTGCGCCTGCGCGCTCTGCGTCTGCGTCTGGGTCTCGGTCCGCTCCAGCGTCGCGGTGCCCGCTCCACCGGAAGGACCGTTGTTGAGCGGGCTGTTGGCGTCCTCGACGTGCGTGGTGACCTTCTTGACTAGCAGCTTTCCGCTCAGCAACCGGCTGCCCAGGGCGAGGAGCACCGAGATGACCCAGGCGACGAGCACGCTGACCAGCAAAGGCTGGACGACCTTGGCGACCAGGGCGTTCCACTGCACGGCGCTGCTGGCGAACAGTGCGCCGGCGCCGAGCAGCGCGCCGGTGAGGGCGTGGGTGGTGGACACCGGCAGGCTGCGCCAGGTCGCCAGCGCGACCCATGCGAGGGTGCCGATGAGCACTGCGGCCGCGAACGCCGGTGTGGGGTGGGCGGAGACGATGCCTTTGGAGAACAGGGCGGTCATCTTCGAGGCGAACTGCAGGGAGACCAGGCAGCCGATCGCTGTGGTCACGGTGCCCCACAGGATCGCGGTGCGGATCTTGGCTACGCCCGCTCCGGCGAGGGTGGCCACGCCCTTGGGGACGTCGTTGGCTCCGTTGGCGGCGGCGAGGCCGACCACGAGGAGCAGGACAAGCAGTGTCATCGGCGGATCCTTTGCTCAAGGGGTGGAACTGCTGGGCGCCGGGGACGCGGTTCGGCCGCGCCCCCGGCGCGTGTGGGAGCGGGTTGCTCAGCTTTCGAAGCGTTGCCGTATCGCGGTGACCAGGGCGTGGATCAGCGGGTGGATGTCGTGTGGGGTGGAGCTGAGTTCCGGCTGGAACAGGGTGGCGATGAAGAACGGGTGGTCGGGCAGTTCGACGGCCCGTGGTGCTTTCTCCTCGTCCCAGGCGCTGATCCTCAGGTCGCTCGCGGCTATGGCGTCGGCGAATTCGGGGTTGAGCCCGTACTGGCAGTGATAGGTCTCCTCGACCTCGCCGTCGCGGGCGTAGGCGTCGGCGATCCGTGTGTGGCTGTCGATGTACAGGGGGGCGGTGAGTCCCTTCAAGGAGCACACCAGGGGCACGATGAGCGGGGTGGCCGCGTCGGGGTCGTACTGCACGTCGTCGGCGTCGGCCATACCCAGCACGTTGCGTGAGTACTCGATCAGGGCATGCTGGAACCCACCGCAGGTGCCCAGGTAGGGGATGCCGTTCTCGCGGGCGTAGCGGATGGCGCCGAGGACGCCGTCCTTGGAGGCGTACGGCGAGCCGGGTATGACCCAGATGCCGTCGAAGGTGGCGAGGTCCTGGTCGCTGGCGATGTCCTGGCTTTCCACCCATACGACGTCGAGCGGAAGGTGGGGTGCCAGGGCGTCGAGCCGGGCGTGTGCGGGGACGTGGTCGGAGCGGTTGCCGATCAGTGCGAGGCGTGGTCGGGCGGTAGTGCTCATCGCGGTTCTCCGGTGGAATCGGTGTTCCGGCTGTCGGTGAAGCGGGCGAGCCAGACGAAGGAACGGGCGTCCACGCGGCAGGTGGTCTGCCCACCGTCCGTCCCGGCGTAGGCGGAGCCGTGCAGGAACAGCAGTTGTCCCGTGCGGTCGGCGAAGTGCCGGTCCGGGCTGAAGGTGACGGGGTGGTCGGTGGGGTTGTGGACGCACAGGACCTGGTTGGCCCCGTCGGCGCTGGCCCGGGCGACCGCCCACAGTCGGCCTCCGAGGTCGACCGGCTTGAAGGTGGAGCCGGGGACGAACGCGGAAGCCGTGCGCGGGTTGCTCAAGGGTCCGTTGCCGGGCAGCGTGCCGGGGGCACCGAGGATCGCCGTCTCCAAGGCGACCAGAAGGCTTTGGAGGTCATCGTCGGTGGTGGTGGGCGTGGCCTGGGGGTCGAGAAGGAGCGGGGCGGTCACAGCAGTGGCCTTCCGGTCATGGCGTCGCCGGCCGGTCGGCCGAGCAGTGACAAGACGGTGGGGGCGATGTCGGCGAGGGTGCCGCCGTCGCGGCACTCCTCGGGCAGGTTGTGTCCGGGGGCCGGCACGAGGACGGCCGGGACGGGGTTGGTGGTGTGCCCGCCGTAGGGGCGCGGTGTGCCGTCGGGGCCGGGCTTGGTCATCTGTTCCGCGTTGCCGTGGTCGCCGACCAGGAGCACCCAGCGGCCGGCCCTGCCCGCGGCTTGCGTGATTCGGTCGACGGCCTGGTCGGTGTGCTGGGCGGCCAGAACGGTGGCGTCGTGGTCGCCGGTGTGGCCGACGACATCGATGTTGGCGAGGTTCGCCACCACGAGGGCCACATCGGGTCGTTGAAGGGCGGTGATCACCTCGTCGGCGACGCGATCGAGGTTCATCTCGGGACGGGCCCGGTAGTCGGGCGGATTGTCGCCGGCGACCAGGACGTGCTCCTCGACGGTCCTGGTGCGGTCGTTGCGGCCGTTGACGTAGTAGGTGACGTGCTCGAACTTCTCCTTCTCCGCGATGCGCACGGATCGCAGTCCGTGGGCTTCCAGCTCGTCGGCCAGGCCACCGGAGGCGTCGGCCCTGCCGACGAGCGCCGGAATCTGGTGGCGGGTGTCGTACTGGGCGAGGCTGAGGGGCTGGACGGTGCGGCCGGTGGCCGCCAGGTGGTCGAGGAGGAAGTCGGCGAGCTGCTGGATACGGTCGCTGCGGAAGTTGAAGAACAGCAGGGCATCGCCGTCGTGGATGCCGCCGGGACCGGCCGCCAGGACGGTCGGTGGCATCCACTCGTCGCCGGACCCGGGCGGCTGTGCGGTGTGCGGCGTGCCGTCGGCGATGGCGAGTCCGGCGGCTTGCGTCAGGTCGAGGTTGCCGGCCTTGTCCAGCGCGTAGCCGCGGCCGGTGATCGTGGCGATCCGGCCGCACCCCGCCTGGGCGGTCAGTTCCTGCACCCGGGCCAGGTAGTGGTCGGCGGTGCCGTCGGCGACGTCGCGGCCGTCGGTGATGGCGTGGATCCACACCCGTGGCACGCGGTGGGCCGCGGCTGCGGCCAGCAGGGTGGCGAGGTGCTCGACGTGGGCGTGGATCTGGCCGTCAGAGCACAGTCCGACCAGGTGGAGTGCCTTGTCCGAGGCGGCCAGCCGGTCGGCGACCGCGCCCAGCTGCGGATCGTCGCGCAACTGGCCGGAGTCGATACGGCGCTGGACGAGGAGGCTGTCGTAGAGCAGCGGGCGCCCGGCGCCGATGACCAGGTGGCCGATCTCGGAGTTGCCGACGGTACCGGGCAGAAGGCCCACGGCCTCACCAGAGGCGCTCAGCACGGTGGAGGGGTGCTTCGCCCGCAGCGCGTCCAGGACCGGGGTGTGCGCGCGGGCCAGGGCGTTGCCGTCCTCGACGCCGGAGTGGCCCCAGCCGTCCAGGACCAGCAGCACACCCGGGGTCGCGGTAGCGGTCACTGGTCGCACGCCCCGTCGCTGTGCAGGGTGTCGAGGGTCTGCCAGAAGGTCGGGAAGGACTTGGCGACGCAGCCCGGGTCCTTGATGACGACGCCTTCGGTGCGCAGGCCGGCGATCGCGAAGGTCATGGCGATGCGGTGGTCGTCGTAGGTGTCGATGACCGCGCCGTGCGGGGTGCCGCCGGTGATGTGCATGGCGTCGGGGAACTCCTCGACGGCGATGCCCATCTTGCGCAGTTCGGTGGTGACCGCGGCGATGCGGTCGCACTCCTTGACGCGCAGGCTGGCGATGTTGGTGATGCGGGTGGTGCCCTCCGCGAAGGCGGCGACGATCGCGAGGGTGGGCACCACGTCGGGCATGGACTCCATGTCGATGTCGATGGCCCGCAGCTGGCCGCCCTTGAGGGTGATCGCGTGCTCGGTGACCTCGGCGTGGCAGCCCATGCGCACGAGTGCGTCGACCAGGTGCACGTCACCTTGGTGGGAGCCTTCGCCGATGCCGGGAATGGTCACCCGGCCGCCGAGGACAGCCGCGGTGGCCAGCAGGTACGACATTCCCGACGCGTCCGGCTCGACGGTGACATGTCCACCGCGGATGTCCTGGCCGGCGGGCACGGTGAAGGCCCGGTATCCGTCGCGTTCGACGCGCACCCCCATTTCGGCGAGGGCGGCCAGGGTCATCTCCACATACGGCTTGGAGACCAGGTCGTCGGTGATGACGATCTCGGTGTCCTGCTCGGCGCGCAGCGCGTTGATGATCAGGCTGGAGGTGAACTGGCTGGAGACGGCACCGCTGATCCGGGTGGATCCGCCGCGGAACGAACCGCCGGTGACGCGGATCGGCGGGGAGCCGTTGCCGCGCACGGCGACGGCGTCGACACCGAGCGCGGGCAGCGCGGCGAGCAGGTCGCCCATCGGCCGCTCCTGCATGCGCTTGTTGCCGGTGATGACGGTCGTGCCCTGCGCGTGGCCCGCCATGGAGATCAGGAAGCGCAACGGGGTTCCCGCGCCGCCCACGAAGATCTCCTCGGCCGGCGCCCGCATCGGCTCGCCCGTCGGCGTGATGTGCAAGGACGCGGAGGCGTGGTCGACCTCGACGCGCACGTGCCCGAACGCCTCGATGGCCCGCGCGAAGTACAGGGTGTCGTCCGACAGCAGCGCTCCCTCGACGACGACGTCCTTGCCCGACAGGCCGGCCAGCGCGATGTAGCGGTTGGTGTAGCTCTTGGAGCCGAGGACCCGCACCTCGGCGTCCACGCTCTCCAGCTGGCGGATGGTCAGTTCTTCCGCCGAGAGGCGAGGGTCAGGAGTGGCGGTC
Organism: uncultured Actinomycetota bacterium; assembly: GCA_963737305.1. Taxonomy (GTDB): domain Bacteria; phylum Actinomycetota; class Actinomycetes; order Streptomycetales; family Streptomycetaceae; genus Streptantibioticus_C. Next base: position 2,229,192 of record CAVTRX010000001.1, read on the forward strand.
ATGTGTGGTGTCTCCCTGCTGTGGTACGGCGGATGGTGAGTGCGGACGTGACCGTCCGAATGCGGGCATGGCGGTGCCGTGACGCCGACCGGCGGGCGGTGGGGCGTTCAGCAGCAGATGAGCTGCCAGCCGTGGAGTGAGGGTGAGGCGGTGAGGGCCCGTCGGCAGATGCGCCGGGCGGCGGCGTTGGCCTCGGTGGCGGCCTGCGCGCGGTGGAAGAGAGTGACTTCGACACGGCCGGCGGTGGTGCGGCTGTGGATGTGCTCCAACCCGTCTTCGGGTACCGCGGCGGTCCACAGGATGTCGGTGACGACCGCGTCCTCGATGCGGTCGTCACGGGCCTGGTCGCCGGGAAAGATGGTGACGACGGCCATATACATGGGGGCTCGATTCTGGTGCGGTCAGTCCCAGCCGGCGCCGTCGCCACCCGTGACGTCCCAGCCCGCGCCGTCGCCCACGGTGGCCCGAGGGGCGATGTCCCAGCCGGCCCCGTTGCCCGTCCGGGTGGTGGCGCGGACGCCCGTGAAGGCGGTGACGGCGATGTTGAGGGTGGCAAGGTTGGCGGAGGAGAAGCGTTGTGAGGAAAGCATCTGAAGTCCCCGTTCGTTGACCGGTGAAATAAGAAGAGACAATTCTTCGGACAGGCTGTCGGCTTACCGGCCCGTCTTCCGTTTCCCGATAGCCACTAGTGTGGCGGGGCCGCGTGCCGAGGAATAGGGAAATCACTTGGCAGCGTCTGTCCTGGCACGGGGATGCCAAGACCTTGGGCCTCTCGCGTTCATGAGGCTTGCTGGCCAGAAGGTCAGCTGCCACAATTCCGCCAGCTGTGGCCCCCTGTCCTCCTGGTCGCACAGGCGGGCCCTTTGGAAGGGAGAGGCCGCGCTGCCATGCTGAACGCCCTGGGACTGGACAAGGCCACAGAAGCGGTCTACCGCCTCATGCTCACCCGCCAGGACTGGGGGGTCTGCGAGATCGCGGCCTCAGTCGGTGTGTCCGAAGCAGACGTCCATGACGCGCTGGACAAGCTGGCGAGCCTCCGCCTGCTACGCAGATCCCTGGAGTTACCCGGGCAGTTACTTCCGGTGACGCCGGCGGTCGCCTTCCAGGCGTTGCTGCAGCATCAGCAGGCTGAGCTGCTCCAGCGGCAGCAGGAGTTCGTGGAGACCCAGGCGGCGGTCACCGAACTGACCGCGGAATACACGAACTTGTGCTGCACGACCTCCCGGGGGGAGGCCGAACGCATCGAAGGACTCGACGCGATCCAGCACCGTCTGGAGACGCTGGCCGATCAGGCGGTGAGCGAGTGCCTGTCGTTCATGCCCGGCGGCGCGCAGTCGGCCAAGAGCCTGGAGGCCAGCAAACCGCTGGACGAGGCCATGCTCAAGCGGGGTGTGCGCGTGGTGACGATCTATCTGGACAGCGTCCGCAACGACGGCCCCACACTCCACTACGCACGGTGGCTGACCGAGCTCGGCGGTGAGGTGCGGACCGTTCCCATGCTCCCTTTGCGCATGGTGATGTTCGACCGCCACGCGGCGATCCTGCCGGTCGATCCAGACAACACCCGCCTGGGAGCAGTGCAGTTGGGGGGCGCCGGCGTGATGGCCGCGATGGTCGCCCTGTTCGACCTGGTGTGGGCATCGGCCACACCGTTCGGCACGGAGCAGCAACGCACCGAGGACGAGCCGACCCCGCAGGAACGGGAGCTCCTTCGGCTGCTGGCACAGGGACTCACCGATGAGGTGGTGTGCAAGCGCCTGGGGTTGGGCCTGCGAACCGTGCGCCGGATGATGGCGGACATCTCCGAGCGTCTGGGAGGAGCCCGCAGCCGGTTCGAGATCGGTGTGAAAGCGAGTGAACGCGGCTGGCTGAAAGCCTGATCGCCTGCCTGCGGACGCGAAGGTGCCCTGGCGCGAGGTTCGCACCAGGGCACTTTTCTTCGAGGTGGTGTCGTCAGCCGCAGCAGCCTTCTGTCGTCGGCTTCTTGGAACGCAGGCGGCTCAGGACACCGGTGGCGCCGGACGCCTGCTCCTCCTGCGTGGTCTCCGCCTCCAGCGCGGCGCGGCGGGCGCCCCCGTAGGTTCCCTGCAGGCCGGCGACCTGGTCGCGGACCGATGCGTCGGCGACGAGAAGAGCGGTGTACATGGCGCGGGGCTGGGCGCCGCGCAGGCGCTTGGCCTTGTCCACGCCCGGGCCGATCTCCAGCGAGTCGAGGCCTTCCGCGTAGGCGTCCTTCAACGGGCGGTTGACGATGAGGGAGAAGTACAGGCCGCTGCGGTCGCCGAGGGTCTCGTAGTCGAAACCGGCCCACTTGACGATCAGCCGTCCTCCTTGGCGGACGGTCACTCCGGAGGCGACGATGACGTCGTCCTTGTAGGCCAGTTGTGCTCGCACGTCCGCGCCGTCGTCGATGAGCGCGGTGAGCAGGGCGGTGATGTGGTCGGCGCCCTCACTGCCGTCGTACTTCTGCCGGTTGGCCAGGGTGAGTTCGGCTATCCGGCCGACCAGGGGCCGCAGGTCCTCGCCGTCCACACGCACCAGACGGGCGCCGGTCGCGGCGGCCTTGTCGTTGTCCTCCTTGATACGGCGGCGCATCCGCTTCGAGAGGTTCGCGACGTGCTGCTCGTAGCTGGTGTCCTCGATCGGCAGGTGGTTCTCCTCGCCCCAGAACGAGACGTTCGCACCCTGCGCGTGCAGGGCAGCCAGCAGGGGGCCGTTGACCGGCCGGTCGGAGACCCACGGGGCGACGATGCTGCGGATCCCGGCCTCCAGGGCGGCGGGCACGAGGGCGTCGACGAGGTCGGTGGTCAACTGCGGGTCGTGATCGCCGACCACGATCGCGTCACTGCGGTATCCCAGCGGGGATCCCAGGACCAGGGCCGGGAAAAGCACCTCGGTACCCAGCGCGTCGACCTGCTCCTGCGTGCCGCAGCAGGCCTTCACCCCGCAGCAGGCGGCTTGTCCGTTGGTCGGTTCCCAGCCGAGGTAGGTGCGCGGGTCGGCGTCGACGAGTCCGGGAGCGTCGAAGACGAAGCCGGGCAGGAAGACCGCGTTGTCGCCGTCGACAGCCACCGAATGCCAGGGCTTGACCCCCTCCAACGAATGCTGCGTCGCCTCAAGCCACGCGGGAAGAGCATAAGGCCAGGTGTCAGCGGTCTGGAGCCGAGCGGCGAGGTCCCCGGGAATGGCGTCGTCCAGGCCGAGACCCACCCGGATGCCTGCCGTGCTGCGGGGGGCCGCGCAGCAGCTGGTGGTCAGGACGGGGAGGGCGACGGTCTGAACGGTGCTTGCGCAACAACCGCCGGCAGCGGGGGTTTCGGGCTGCGGCCCGCAGCATGAAGAGGAGACCGCCTCGACGGTGGGTTCGGGCCCGCAGCACGAGGAAGGGGCCGGGCCGGTGTCAGCAGCCGGGTTGCAGCACGAGGAGAGGGCCTCGTCGGTGGACTCGGCGACGGTATCGAAGGTGATCGTCATATCTGAGGCTCCTTGAGAAATACGTGCTGAGTGAATCCAGCCGCGATGCGCGTCGTCCGCTTGTTTTGTGTCGCGTTCTCAAGCAGCCGAATTCGACATGGGTGCGCTGTTCGCCATGGAGTGGAGAATGCACCCGGGAGCCGGGATTGCGGCGGTGAGGTCTTTCCCGGTGCCATCATTCTCACCGGGCGCCACCGCGTGCGATAGGGGATTGTGCTGGCATGCGGTGTACGGGCAACTGGCTGCCAAGGCCCCGGCAGCGGTGGGAAACGCGAGAGGCCGGCTCCGCGCCATCAGGCGCGAAGCCGGCCTCCAGTCGATGGAGCCCTCCAGCGTGTCCGGGTGTCCGTGAACCCGGGTCAGCTGACGAACGGGGCGGCGAGCAGGCCGACGAGGATGGAGCCGACGATGCCGGTGCCGACGTAGAGGTTGAAGATGCGGCGGTGGACGACTGCCTTGACACCAGCCATAGCCGGGATGGTGGTGATCGCGCCGGCGAGCATGAACGTGGTCAGGCCGGCCGGGCTCATCCCCATGGCCACCAGGCTGGAGCCGATCGGAATGGCGCTGATGCCATTCAGATACAGCGGGATGCTCAAGAAGGCGGCGATCAGCACGGAGGTGAACACGTTGCCGCCCAGCAGACCGTTGAAGGCCGTCGGCGGCACGAACCGCACGACCACTGCCTCGATGAGAACCGCCAGGATCATCCAGCGGCCCATCAGCCACGAATCACGCAGCAGATCCCGGCTGAAGTCCCAGACACTGACCTGCTTCAGCGACGCCTTCGCCAGCGTCCGCCACGGCACACCCGCCTCCGGATCGGCGGCCTCGGACACATCCACCGTCGCGTCCGTGCTGCAGCACGACGACTCGTCCTCGGGGGTATCCGTACTGCAGCACGACGACGAGATCTCCGTGGTGAGGTCCGCGAAGGGGTCCGACTCCGGACCACAGCAGCCGCCACCGGCGGGCACCTTCTCCACCACGGGAAGAGGACGGGTAAGAACCGCGGTGCCACCACCGCTGGACTCCACCAGCGGGATCGAGATCCCCGAGCCCATCGTGACGACCAGGCTCTCCTCGCTCTCGGCCTCCTCGGGACCGCAGCAACCGCCCTCGGCCTCCTGCTTGCTCTTGGGCATACGCACGACGTTTTGCAGCAGACCACGCCGCTCCATCACCCGCGCGACAGCGGAGGCGCCCGTGGCGAGCAGGATCGCGCCGATGAACCGCGCCACGGCGATCTTGATACCGAAGGCGCTCGCGGTCAGACCGAAGATCTCCGGCGCCATCGCCGGTGACGCGATCCAAAACGCCATGACCACGGAGACCGGCACACCCGCCAGCAGGAAGCTGCGGATCAGCGGCACGATCGAGCACGCACAGAACGGGGTGAGGGCACCGAAGACCGTGGTGGAGACCGCCGCGGTGGCACTGCGCCGCCGCAGACTGCCCTTGGTGAGCACGTCCATCCGCAGGTGCTGCAGCAGGCCACCGAGCACTACCGCCAGCATGAACCACGGCAGCAGTCCGAGTATCCGGTCCTCCGAATACTTCAACAGGAAGATCACATCACTCAACGGAATCACCCTTACGAACGGCAGGAGCGGCGAACGCCCCGAGGGATATCGACAGATGTCAATGTAGCCGACTTGGTTCGACGTCTGTCAATGCCTTGGAACTGACGGGCCCTCGGATCGGCGCGGGTATCGCCGGCCAAACCGGTATGCAGTGAGGCGAGTTGCACGAGAGGTCGCCCGAGGTTCGGGCTTGCGGACTCCGGCGCACAGGGTGGCCACCCCGCTTGCGCTCGTAGCCGCCGAGCTTCGCCGCGGGGCGGCGTGGCAGGCGGACGGCGCCTCACCGCGCCTGTATTGACACTTGTCGAATAAGTCTGCCAGGCTCCTTTGTATCGACGAATGCCGAATCAAGGAGTGTGTCATGCCGACACGTATCGCTGGCCTGTTCGCCCGAGTCGCCTCCCGCCGCGCCGCCCGGGTCCTCACCGAGGTGCGCTTCTGCGACTCATGCTCCCGTGTCAGCACCCTGTCGACGCTGGCGAAGGCCGAGCAGCACCGATCCGGGATCTGGAGCACCGCGCGCGGCTAGTGGCGGACGGCGTACCGAACTGGCACAAGCACGTGGAGTCCGCCCATCGCAGTGACGCATGGCGCTCCACGCCGCAGCTGAATCCGAAAAGCGAGTGCCTCAGCACTCGCGATCGGGGCATGCTGGCCGTTCGGAGGTGCACCTCCGTCGGGCGCGTGAGCGCTGCTCGTTCCAGGGAGTCTCTGTGATCGTTCTCGACACCAACCAGCTCAAGACGGCCGCGTTCCCACACGGGCCCGTACTCAGCATGTTGCGCAAGGTCGCCGAGATCCACGCAATGGATCTTGCGCTTCCCGAGATGGTCCTGGTCGAACACGCAGCCCACTTCCGCCACGAGATCGACCTGGCACTCACAGCAGGACGCAAGGCCCTCAGCGTGCTTGGCCCCGCGTTCGATGTAGACATGGGCTCGTGGCTCAACGACCGTGATGCGAACAGGGCAGCCGATTCACGGCAGGCTCACCTCAGGAGGGTCTTCCGCGTGCTGCCGACGCCACCAGGCGCAGCGGAGGAAGCGCTGAAGCGTGAGGCGAATCGACTGCCGCCGGCCGAGCCGGCCTGGACACTGGACGGGCGCGAAGTCAAAGCCCGGGGAGCCCGGGACGTCACCATTTGGCTGACGCTACTTGAGACAGTCGCGCACTCGAATGAGGATGTGTGGTTCGTGACCATAGACCACGACTTCGGAAAGGAGACGTTCCGCGCCGAACTTCACGAGGAAGCCGTCCGCATACTCGGCTCAAGATCATCACGACTCCGCTTGGTCCCCGGGCTTGACGCTCTGCTCGGCGAACTCGCCGACAAGGCCGAACCCCCCGAGAACCTGGACGACTTGCTGCGCAGCCCCCGGATCGCACACGCCGTCAAAGCAGCCCTGATGGGCGGAGGCCTCTTCCTTCGGACTCTCACCGCCATGAACCCAGCCCCTGACGGGTTCTACCGCTCCAACGGCAACTACGACTTGACGATCAAGACTATCAAGCGCACCAAGTGCTACGCGGTCGGCAATATCTGGGTCAGTGCGCAGGTGGAATGGAACGCCGCCATCCTCGTCGAGCGGCACATTCTGGATGAGCCAAATTCGTCGTGGAAGCAGGAACTGTCCCTCCGCCTTGAGACCACCGTGCTTGCCGAAGTCGAGCAGGGACAAGTACTCTCCGCCGAGGTTTCTTTCCTCGGGCCCACATCCGTCCTGCTCAACGGGTAATCCAGCCGGGCCGGAGATTATGGGAACGGGGTTCATCCCGCTACGCCCGGAACCCGTAAGCCCGGCGCGCCTCATGGCTGCCCGCATATCCCCCGAATGACTCAGATGTCGACCGTGGCCAGTTGACGGCGGGCAAGAACGGCTCAGCCCACATCGTCAAGTGCTGCCATGACACGGGGGTTTGAACTCATGGCAGCTCTCGCAGCCGATCCGTCCCGCCCTGCGTAGCCCGATCCCCTGCCGCTGTGAGTTGGCACCGGAGCTCCACCGCGCGCAGCACGTCTGGATCATGTGCGCCGTAGATGTCCTCCGCATCCTCCAGGTTCTCCTGTAGGAGTCGCATGGCCCGGTCGGGGAAGCCTGCGGCTGCGAGCCGTTCGGCGTGCAGGACGCGGGCTTTGATGCTCAGCGGGTGGGTGGCGCCGAGGAGGCGTTCGCGTCCTTCGACGGCTTCGCTCATGAGAGCGAGTGCGGTCTCGTGGTCACCGCAGAGCCCGTGGGCCCAGCTGAGGACGAGCTTGGCCGAATAGACGAGGGGATGGTCGTCGCCGTGGGCCCGGATGCGTGCCCGAAGAGCTCGTTCCGCGGCGGTCTTGGCCTCTTGCGGTGTGCCGACACTCAAGAGGCCGTAGGCGTAGTTGCTGTAGGCGATGGCTGTGACGGCGTGATCGACGCCCAGGGAACGTTCACAGGCGCTGATCGTGGAAGGGCCGTCGCGGAGGAACCTTTCTTCGCTGCCGGAGTGGGCGAGGAACTCCAGGGCGAAGGCGCAGCTTCTCAAGGTCTCGACATCGTTCTTGCCCCGGGTTCGTCGTTGTCCGTCGATGGTCCGTTGGATCCAGTTGAGAGACTCTTCGACGTCTCCCAGCAGGTAGAGCGTCATGCTGAGGGCTGCCGCGGTCGCCAGGGTGTCCTCGTTTCGCGCTCCCAGTTTGTCGGCGCGTTGGTTGTGCACACGGCGCAGGAGGATTTCGGCCTCTCGGTAGGAGCCGCGGCGGCGAAGGTAGTCCCCTTGATGATGCCGGGCGGCCATCCCGTCGCGGTGGCCCAGTCCCTGGAAGCGTTCCGAGACGTTGCCCGCCAGGGTGGCCAGGTCCACGGCGGTCTGGTAGTCACCCAATTCGCATATCTGCTGTGCCATGCGTATGGCGAGTTGTACCACCGCAGAGCAGCTATCCGCGTCCGCATGATGCAGGAGGGCAGTGACGTGCGGGGTAAGCAGACGTAGTTGGCCGGCGTCGGCTGGCGTGGGGTGCTCTGGCAGGGCTGCATCGATCAGTTGGGCGGCAGTGTGCAGGAATGCGGGGCGGTCCTGAGCGGGTATCACGGCGTGGACGCTCTCCAGGACGAGGCCGTGTGTTTGTACGCAGGGTGTTGTGGCACCGTCTGGAGCTGACGGGACGTCGTGTGCGGCGACGAGGGAGTTGTCGAGCAGTGCGCGCAGGGCCGCCTCCGTCTTGCCGAGGAAGAGAGCTGCCATGGGTGATTCCATGTCAGCGGCTGCAGTACCACGGGTCAGGACGGCACGGGGTAGAGGGGCGGGGCTCCAGCAGGAGAGGAGTCGGATGAGCGATGACGTCTCCGGAAGGCCCTGTGCTGTCAAGGAGTTGAGGGTGATCCGCCATGTCCAGGACAGGAGTTGCCGGAGTTCCCGTTCGGTGATGGGGACATTCGCGCGTTCGACGACGGGGACGGCCGCTCCTTGGTCGGCCAAGCGGGCGCCCTCTTCGTCGAAGCGTCGGCGGTATTCGTTCAGCGACCATGTCTCCAAAGCCTGGTTTTCCAAATATCCGCCCGCGAGCCTCAAAGCGAGGGGCAAGCAGCCCAGTCGACCTGCGAGGTCCCGGGCGTCTTGGAATGTGCCGCGGTCGGAGGCGAAGTCCATGAGGAGTTGAGCCGCGTCATCCAGCGGCAGTACGTCCAAGTGGTGCATTTCCGCGTTCTCCCACTGAGAGTCGCGGGCCCGGCGAGTGGTGACCACAACGGTGCCGGCAGGGCTGGAGCGCAACCAGTGGCCTCGTTCGAGCAGTTCGGGCTCGTCGGCCTTGTCGATCACCAGAATCCAGGGTCGCGGGGAATCATCGAGATAGCGCCACACCAGATCCGCCGCCGCGAGACGGCCCTCGTCGGCAGCCTGAACCTCCGCAGGATCCGCCCCGAGGCCAGCAGCAGCGGCGATCATCATGCGTCTGAACGATGCGCCGTCGGATGCGCTCACCCACAAGGTGATCATCTCTGCCTGCTCAGCCGCCCGGAAGACTTCGGCGGCGAGGACAGTCTTGCCGGCGCCGGGCATCGCGTGCAGTACATGGATCCCGCCCCGTTCTGACAACGCGCCTGTCAGCAAGGCGAGGAGGTCCTCCCGTCCCCGGAAGACGCGCGGCGGGCATTCCACCAGGGCCTTGCGGACTGAATCCGGCCAGAATCCGGCCTGAGCAGCGACCGGGACAGATGCACCACTGTGCAACGAGTTGGGAAACTGATCCCCGAACTCGTAAGGCCGATTCTGGCGATCCGGGTGAACGTCACCGTCTCGGGAGGATTCCTCCCGAGACCTTGAGTCGCCGCGCGCGATGGTCCCCGGTCCGCTGTCGGGTTGGCCCAGCGACCAAGAAGGCATCCCGACCGCAACGCCCGCCCGGCGCCGACGCCAACGGCGAAGCAGCATCGCCAACTTCGCTCCACCGCATTTCCACGCGACGTTGACCGCCAGCTCGACCACGGTCGAGACCACCGTCGCGATCACGGGACCCAGCAACGCCCTCATCACCACCCTCTGGCCGCTATAGCGCTAATTCGGCGAATTATAGAACAAGGGTTCCCTTCACGGCGGTGACCATGTGGCCGAGATTCGCCCGGGTGGTCTTGCGGGGATAGCACGCACTGGCTTTGATGATCGCTTTCCATGATCATCACTTCACGTATCCCCCGGAGGATCCTGTGACCGACGCGAACTTCCTCGGCGCGACCTGGTTCAAGGCCAGTGGAAGCGGCGAAGGCGGCTGCGTCGAGGTGGCCGTGACCACCTCGCTGATCGGGGTACGAGACACCAAGGACAAGGGCACCGGCCCCATCCTCAGCTTCGACCCCTCGGCGTGGACGTCCTTCGTGGAAGGGCTGCACCACGGCGAGTTCGCGCCAGAGTGGCTCGCCCTCTGAGCACCGGCCAAGGCCAGGCTCCCCCTGTGGACACCCGGCCCACCACGCGGGTCCCCTCCCGCGTGGTGCCACTACTCGCCGCCACCGGCATCTCCGTCACCGGCGACGGCGCACTCCAAGCAGCAGCTCCGCTCCTGGCCGCCTCGCTCACCCACGACCCACTCGCCGTCTCCACAGTGACCGCGGCCTTCTACCTGCCCTGGCTCATAGCCGGCCTGCCCGCAGGCGCGCTCGCCGACCGCTGGCCCCGCCGCAGGGTCATGCTCACCGCCGACCTCCTGCGAGCGATCCTCCTCGCCCTCCTGGCCGCACTGGTCCTGGCAGGCCACATGAGTCTGCTGCTGCTCGTGGCCGTGATCTTGCTGACCGGCATCGCGGGCTGCTTCTTCGACGCCTCCTCCCAAGCGGTCATTCCCGCCCTGACCGGCCGCGACAAGGACGCCCTGGCCCGAGTCAACGGCCGCTACTGGTCGATCGACACCGTCGGCCGCTCCCTCCTGGGCCCGCCGGCTGGTTCAGTGAGCTTCGCCGCCAGCCGATTCCTCCCCTTCGCCGGTGACGCCCTCTCCTTCCTGCTGTCCGCCCTGTGCGTCAGCCGCCTGCCGGCCATGCCCACCACCGGAACCACACAACCGCTGACCACAGCGATCCGCGAGGGCTTGGCCTACCTGAAGGCATCACCACAACTGAGCGAACTGGCCACGACCATGGCGGCCTACAACTTCTCCTACAACGTGGCCATGGCGCCCTTCGTCCTCTACGCCACCGGCCCCCTGCACATCGCCACCTCCGCGTACGGCATCCTCCTGGCGGTTGGAGCCCTCGGTGGCGTCATCACCGGCTGGCGCGCCGCAACCTTGACCCGACGCCTAAGCCACCGGCAGACGATGACGATCGCCACGCTGCTCCAAGGACTCGCCTGGCTGGGCATCGCCCTCGTCCACCAAGCAGTCGCGGTCGGCCTCTTCCTGGCGCTCGTCGGCGTCGCATCCACCCTCATCAGCGTCGCGGCCAGTTCCGCCCGCGCGGCCGCAACCCCCGACCACCTCCTCGGCCGCGTCGTCTCCGCCTTCCGCATCTTCGGCATCGGAGCCGCCGGCCTGGGAGCACTCACCGGCGGCCTCATCGCCCAACACTTCGGCCTCCACACACCCCTGTGGACCGCCGCCACCCTGCTTGCCCTCACCGTGGCAGGACTGCGCCCCTGGCACCGACCCGTTCCGCCCACGTCGTAGGAAGGGCCGCCCCAGCCCGTTCCGGCATCGGCACGAGCGACATCTCCCCGTGCGCCAGACCGGCTTCGGGATCGACATCCCGCGGAGGACAGGGATCACTCAGAGATCGCTAGCGAGCCCTGTTGAAGTCGCCTCACTCGATCCAGCTGGACGGAGAACTCCTCCGTCCGTGAGGCTCGCTGCTTCCACAGGACGGCGAGCCAGCGAAGGGCACACGTGCGCTGGGCCGCGTTGAACCGTTGGGATGGCGACGGAGCTGTACTGAGCTGGGGCACCAGCTTGGACCAGGCGTCGTCGCTGATCTGGCGAGCGCTGATGTGTTCGACGAGGTCGGCGACGTCGAAGGCGGGGTCGCTGCCACCCGCGAACTCCCAGTCAACGCAGCCGGTCGTACCGCGGGTCGGGTCGTGGAGCCAGTTGAGCAGGTTGGCATCGCCGCGTGAGAGGACAACGGGTTGAGGTTCCGCGAGAACCGCGCGGTCACCGTCCTGCCACCAGCGGTCGAGGAGACGCTGGAGATCTCGGGTGAGCGCGTCGCCCAGTGGCTGCTCGGCGAGTTGCTTGGGCCAGATGTCCACAATCCGCCGCACGTAGTGGGCGGCCGAATCGACCCGTTCGAAGGCGGCGAGCGGCCCGGCGAACGGGATCCTTTCGAAACGCCGCCAGGTCTCGACGAGGCCGCCAAGCCCCTCTGCAGGGTTCGCCAGGTCCGGGATCGGTGTTGCGCCTGCCGAAAACCTCATCCGGCCTGGTCAGGGCTGTTGCACAGGGCGTGCGAGGTCTCGGACGCGGGTGCTCGAAATGGAGCCCTGGCATGGCTCTTGGCCGCCCCGGCATGATGGCTGGTTGTGCTGCTGCGACTGGCTTACCTGACCGTGACGAACACCTTCGCGATGCTGCGCCTGCTGCCGTGGAGCGACCGGGACAAGAACGCGGAGATCCTCGCGCTGCGCCATCAGATCACGGTGCTGGAACGTCAACTCGGTAAGGCGAGAGTGCGGTTCACCTCGGGCGATCGGGCGTTCCTGGCGGCCTTGCTGCACCGGCTTCCGGTGGAGGTGCTGCGTCGGGTGCGGTTGCTGGTGCGGCCGGACACGGTGCTGCGGTGGCACCGGGACCTGGTCGCCCGCCGCCACGCTGCCGCCTGTCGGCCGAAGCGCCCAGGAAGACCGCGGACCGTGCACTCCGTCCGCGTCCTGGTCATCCGCCTCGCCCGGGAGAATCCCCACTGGGGATATCGCCGCATCCACGGCGAACTCCTCGCACTCGGAATCAAGGTGGCCGCGTCCACCGTCTGGGAGATCCTCAAGGACGCCGGAGTCGACCCGGCGCCCGGGCGGGCCTCCTGCACCTGGTCTGATTTCCTGCACTCGCAGGCCGATGCCCTGTTGGCCTGCGACTTCCTGGAAACGGTCACATTATCCGGGGCCCGGCTGTATGTGTTCGCCGTGATCGAGCACGCCAGCCGGCGGATCCGCATCCTCGGTGCCACCGCGCACCCCACCGCCACCTGGGTGACACAGACCGCGAAGAACCTCGTCATGGACCTCGAAGATGCAGGATGCCGGGCAAGGTTCATGATCCGGGACCGGGACGGGAAGTTCCCGGCCCTGTTCGACACGGTCCTTGCCGATGCGGGGATCGAAGTGGTGCTCAGCGGCGTGCGGATGCCGAGGATGAACTCGATCATGGAACGCTGGGTACAGACCTGCCGGCGCGAACTACTGGACCGCACCCTGATCTGAAACCAACACCACCTCCTCCACGCACTACGGGTATTCGAAGACCACTACAACTCCCACCGGCCCCACCAGGGCATCGCCAACAACCGCCCCGCCCGCTCCAACCGTTACCGGCGCCGATTGCTGATCCGCAGCAGCCCACCCACCTCGACATACGACGACGCCAACGACTCGGGGGCATCCTCCACGAATACCAACATGCTGCTTGACCTGGGCGGATGAGGTTTTCGGCAAGGGCACAGTCGCAGCAGCACAACCGGCCATCATGCCGGGACGGCCAAGAGCCATGCGAGAGCACCACTTCGAGCACCCGCGTCCGAGGCCCCGCACGCCCTGTGCGCCAGCCCTGACCAGGGTGGATGAGGTTTTCGGCAAACGCAGTGTTCGCGATGATCGAGCACGCCAGCCGCCGGATCCGGATCCTCGGCGCTACCGCACACCCGACCACAACCTGGGTGACGCAAGCCGCGAAGAACCCCGTCATAGACCTCGAAGACGCAGGCTGCCGGGCACGCTTCCTGATCCGGGACCGGCACGGAAAGTTCACCGCCCTGTTCGACACCATCCTTGCCGACGCGGGCATCCAAGTCCTGCTCAGCGGCGTGAGGATGCCGAGAATGAACTCGATCATGGAACGCTGGGTAAGACCTGCCAGCACGAGCTGCTAAACCGTACCTTGATCTGGAACCAGCGCCATCTGCGCCACGCACTACGGGAGTTCGAAGTCCACTGTAACTCCCTCCGGCCACACCAAGACATCGCCAACGCCCACCCACTCCACCCGCTGCCGGCGCAGATCACCGATCGGGACACGATGGCACACCTCGACGTACGACGACGCGAACGGCTCGGCGGCATCCTCCACGAATACCAACACGCCGCTTGACATGGGCGGATGAGGTTTTCGGCAGGCGCACCCCCACACCTGCGGGGGTGGTCCCCGGACACGCCCCACCGGCCCTCCAGGGGGCCCGTGGTCCCCGCGCCTGCGGGGGTGATCCCGAGACTGGGGAGCCGCTCAGCCCCGCCCTCGGGTGTCCCGGTCAGCACGATGCCTGACATCCACCTCGACCGTGGTCCCCGCGCCTGCAGGGGTGGTCCTGTTCAGGGCGTGTCATCGCGTTTCATGTATGAGTGGTCCCCGCGCCTGCGGGGGTGGTCCCGGCAGTGGCGAGTCGCCGCTCGCCCTGGATCTGAAGTCCCCACGCCTGCGGAGGCGGCCCCCAGGAGGTGGACGAAACCCCCGGCGGTATCAGGACGCGATGGACAGCAACTCTTCACCGTTGCGGTCGCGGCGGTAGTGGTCGAGGGAGCGTTGCCAGCGGACTTCGAGGGCTGTCAGGAGGCGGTCTTCGATGCTGGCGGCTACGTGGGAGTAGACGTCATCGTTCTTGTTTTGCATGGTGTGGCCGAGGCGTCGGGCTTGGGCGACTTGGGGGATGCCGTCTTCGATCAGCCAGGTCTTGTGGGAGTGGCGCAGGCCGTGGAAGGTCATGCCCGTGACCACCGGTGCCCAGTGTTCTTGGGCGTAGTGGCCGCCGCCGACTGCTGGTGCCCACAGGCGGCGTTGGAAGCCGGAGCGGCGCAACGGTTTGCCGTGCAGGCTGGTGAAGACGAAGGGGCGGGTGGAGGCTGCCAGGTCGACGGTCAGCAGGTGGGTGAGGAACGGGGGGATGGCGACGGAGCGGACGCTCGCCAGGGTCTTCGGATGCCCGAGGCTGAAGTGGCCGTTCACCTCATGCAGCGCACCGTTGGCAGTGATGTGCAGACGGCCGCAGGTCAGGTCGACGTTGTCGCGGTGCAGGCCGGCGAGTTCTCCCCAGCGCATGCCGGTGTAGGCGGCGGTGATGATCAGGAGGCACTGGTTGCGGGAGGCGAGCCGCAGGACGCGGTGGGCGATGGTGAGGACTTGGTGCTCGTCGGCCCACGGGCGTTCCGGTCGGGGTTGGAGTCGGCCGCGTCCGCGGCGTTGGGGGCGGACGGGGTTGGTGGTGAGGTGTCCGTCGTCGACGGCGTCTCCCATCACCATGGCCATGAGTTTGCGGATGCCGGTGGTGGTGGCGGTCGCGTAGGTGGAGCCGAGGCGGTTGAGCCAGATCTTCACCTCGGTCGCCGTCACCTCATCGAGGGGTGTGGTGCCCCAGCGGGGGAGGATGTGGCAGGTCAGGAGGCTGCGGTAGAAGGCCTCCGTGCTTGCCCCGACATCGATGGTCTGCCACCAGATCTCAGCCCACGCCGCCACCGTGACCGCCGGTTCCGGCTCTGGCTTCGGCTCCATGAAAAGTTGGCCCGGCGGTGAAACAACGACGGCAGGTGAAAGCGGAGGTGTTTCTGCCGGCTGTACCCGTGCCGGTGATGGGGCGGTGTTGAGTTGGTCGGCGTGGGCGCGGGCGGCCTCGACGGTGTCGAAACTGCCGGGGACAGTTCCCGCCTTCCCATCGGGCTTCCGGAACCGCACACGCCATTTGCTACCGCGGCGTTCGACCCAAGCCATGTACGGACTCTCCCCTGGCGCTGCCGGGCGACGGACTGCCGCCGGATCGGTCCATGGACGCTCCATGCGGGTGAAGAGCGGAACCACCGCCGGGGGTGATCGTCAGATTCCAGATCAGCCGCTCGGCGAGCGGGCACCGTCACGGATGAGAGCGTCGAGGTCTGCGGTGGAGAAGCGCAGGTGACGGCCGATCCTGGTGCACGGGATGAGGCCCGCAGCGGACTTCTTGCGCAGCCAGGACGCCGGAACCTGCAACAGAACGGCAGCCTGCTCCGGCGTGTGCAGCAACCGCTGCTCCGCACTCACCCCCGCATCATCGGCCGGTCCGGCTTTCTCCTGATCGGGAACACCGGTCCTCACCGCCGGCGATGGTGTTCCCGACGGCAACTCCGTAGTCGGATCACGTCGTGGACGCCGACGTGGGCGAACCAGCGGCGCCCGCGCCTTCGCACCCGATGACGTCGATGTGCCTTCGGGCGGGCCGCCCGCCGCCTTGGCTACGGGCATTGGTTCCTCCCGGCGAGGCGCAGGCGGGCGAGGGTGAGGCAGTGGAAGTCCTCGCGGGAATCGATCGCCACGGCCCGACGGCCGAGCCGGACCGCGGCCTCCACCGTGGTACCCGAACCACTGAACGGGTCGAGCGTGACGCCGCCGGGTGGACAGCTCGCCGCGATGCAGCGTAGGGCGAGGTCGACCGGGTACCCGGCGGAGTGAGCGTGTCGGGCGTCCCGGGTGGAGATGGTCCAGACGGTGCCGGGGTTGTGGCCGTTGGTGTGGATGGCGGGGGGCTGCCGATTCAGGCCGTGACCTGCGGAGCAGCGGGGTGTGGACGGCCAGACGCCGCGGACCGTGTGGGGCTTGTTCGCACTGCGATGAGTGTGGCCAGCCAACGCGCGGTCTCCAGTGGAGAGCTGGCGAATCGCATCCAGGCCGAAGTGGTACCGCGCAGTTTTGGACAGCATGTAGAGGGGTTGGTGACGGCGGGCGAGGCGGTCGCGGCAGGTTTCGGGGATGGCATTGGGTTTCGCCCAGACGACCTCGTTGCGGATCAGCCAGCCGTCTTCTTGGAGTGCGAGGAGGAAACGCCAGGGCAGTCCGAGCAGCGACTTGACCGGCACCGGAGGCCTCCCCCGCGCCACGGTGCGGCGGGCCGCGCTGCCTGCGGCGTAGGCGTCGGCGATGGTGATCCAGCAGATGCCGTCATCGCGCAGGACACGGTGGACTTCACGGAAGACCGTCCGGAGAGCGTCGAGGTAGGCGGCCGGGGTGAGTTCCTGACCGATCTGCCCTTTACCCCACTTCCGGGGGGCGTAGGACGGCGGAGCCGTGACCACGCAGTCGACGCTGTCCGCGGCCATCCCGGCGAGGACCGCCGCAGCGTCGCCGAGCAGCAACGTCACACTCCCGTCCGCATACCAGGGTGCGACGCTCATGCCCGCCACCCGATCCCTCTCCTCCTCAAAACCCCGGGGACCCCTGCGGAAGGCAGTGGGGGCATCGGTAGGGGTGTGGCGGGTGAGGTGAGGATGAGCAGGTCCTCGTGGGCGATCAAGTGCAGGGGCACACCCGCGAGGCGGGCGTCGCGGACGTTCTTCAACTGGAAGAACGACGGCCGGGTGATCAACTGGCCGTCGCGGACACCTGCGAGGAGGGCGACGCATCGCTCCCTGGGGATGAGGCCCGCGGCTTCTCCGGCAGCCAGGACGGCGGAGGGCAGGTCGACGAGTTCGCCGCGCTCACGCCACGGGCGGGTGGTGATAGCCACGGTGCCGCCGGGGCGCAGCAGGTAGCGGCAGTGGGTGAGAATCTGAGTGAAGGCAGCCAGCAGACGGTCGGTGCGGGCGTGGGCGAGATTGGCCGGGTCCGAGCTATAGGCGTAGTCGTGCTTGGTGACACCGTGGTGGCCGGTTTCGCGGCTGGAGCGAACCTGCCCGTGCACAGAATTCCCGTACGGCGGTGAGGTGATCACCAGTGCGACGCGACCGTGGTGCTGTTCGGGGATCAACTCCAGCAGGCGGCGGGCGTCACCGGCATACACCTCGCCGCGGCCGGGGGCGTGCTGGGTGGCGGCGTGGGCGAGGTTGCGGCGGGCGAAATGCGCCCACCGGGGCTCGTATTCGACGCCGAGGGCGTCACGGCCGGCGTGTACGGCTTCGACGAGGGTGGTGCCGATGCCGCACATCGGGTCGAGGACCAGGTCGCCTGGGCGGGTGTAGTGGGTGATCGCCTGGGCGGCGATGTCGGGAAGCATCTTGGCGGGATGGGCGACGGAGGCGGGCACGTAGCGGCCGGCACGTTGGGTCGCCGAGCGGCTCTGGGCGGTCAACCACACCGAATCGGGCATCGAAGGAGACTCCTGTCCTTCCGTGGGGATGGGCGGCTCGAAGCAAGTCGGGCTACGCGGTGTTCCGCGCGTCTGTGGCGAACACGAGTAGGTCACTGTGGATCAGACCGGGTGGTGCCTGCGGCGGAGGTGTGGGTTCGATGCGGTCGTCGACCAGGTGACCGTGGACGACGACGATGTGCTGCAGGTAGGTGAATCCGGCCATGCGGGCATGGCAGACCAGGGCGCCCATCGGGTCGCACAGGCGGTGGGCGGTGCGCTGTTGCCGGGCCGCGATCAGCAGGATTCCGCCGGACCGCAAGAGTTGGTGGGTGCGGTGGAAGAACTCCGGCCACTCGTCCGCATCCACCGTGTCCGGGTGAGCATCGGTGCTGTAGACGGGTAGGGCGTCCGAGTCCAGTTCGGCGAGGATGACGCCGCGCCGCCGGACCTCGTGTGGGGGCTCGGCCGTGCAGCGGGTTCGGGCATCCATGCCCGAGCGGCAGTCGGGGACGGCCAGGCGCAGCAGCGGCTGACGTCGTCGCACTCCGCGGTCGGGGAGGATGAACTCGGTGCGGATACGGTCCACTGCCCAGTTCGGGAGCACTGACGGCTCCGGCGACGGCGTGTGTTCGTGCTCGGGGTCGCAGTCGGGTCCGGGAGGTTGCGGAAACCAGATGGCTGCCGGCGGTGAAGTGGTTGCTGGTCGGTTGGGGTGACGTGGCGCAGGACGGCGGTTGAGGGTCATCCGGGGGTGCGCGCCGCATTCGGCCCAGCCGTCTCGTGCTGACACCTTCTATGGACGAATGGGCGTCCTCCAGTGCCAAGTCCCGCCTTTCCACAAGGACGTGGCGGCGCGGCATTTTCCTGCGTCGATTCAGCAGCCAGTTGCCTTCTCGACAAGAGGAGACCCAGGTCAGCGGCCTCTTTGCCAGTCGCTCGCCATACGCCTCCCCGGCGCACACAGGGGACTTCGGTCCGAGGATTTCTTCAAGATTTTTTTCCCGGGCCCATTCCCCCGGGCGGAGGCGAGGCGTTCCTACTGTTCAACGCCGGATCGGGCACTGGCGAGCCCGTCTCGAAGGCCGACAGTTGGCGGGGCCGTGGCGCGTGAGGCGCGGGGAGAGTGCTGATGAACGGCACAGCGGTGGCGGGGGCGGCTGGCGCGATGGCGTCGTCCACCTTCGCCGCTCTCCGTTGAAGGAGCCGCACAATGCACGACACCACCGCCGCCGGAACGCCCTCCCGCTCCCCGCTGACCGCCCTGGACGCCACGTTCCTGTCTCTGGCCCGAGGCATCCGACCACTGACCCTGCCCAACAGCCTGTTCACCGACCGTCTTGGGGAACAGCCGTTGCCGGTCGACCAGGTGCGGGCCCGGCTCGCCCACCCCTCGTGCCGGCCCGAGACGCGGGAGCAGATCTGGAGTGAGGTCGCCTTCCGAGCCCGCCGGGACAGTGAGCCTTGGACGACCGTGATCTGCGGATTCGCCGTGCCCGGGCTGCGCCGGGCACTGTCTCGGCTGCCGCGCCTGGGCTACCTCGACCCGTACGAGGTCGAGCAGGAAGCACTCACGGGGCTGATGGCCGAGCTCGCGCAGATCGACCCGGCAGACCCGCTGCTGGCTCGTCGGCTGATCCGCGCGGCTGACCGCGCCGCACACCAACTGATGCGCACAGCCCGGGCACGCCACGCCGCCCACGGCGGCTCGGAGGTGCTGGTCGAGGTGTCGGCGGTCGCTCCAGCAGGGTGGGGGTCGGAGCGTGACGAGTACTCGGTGTTGTGGGAGGCCGTCCGCAACAAGGTTATCGGCCTGGATGACGCGGACTTGATCGCCCGCACCCGCCTGGACCTGGCCTCGGTCGACCACGTCGCCGCCCAGCTTGGGGTCAGCCGGCGCACCGTCTTCCGGCAACGCGCCGCCGCAGAGAAAAGCCTCGGTGATGCTCTTGGCCGCCGCGGGCAGAATCCGCCGCAGGAGTGACGCACTGGCACCCACCGGGCGGAGGACGTCCATAGACCGGTGAGGAACCTCTCCACCGGATGACCCGCTGACGAGTGCCCTCACGCGAAGTGTCCAGGCCCCCGGGACCGGGCGCGGCCTCTCGTGCTGACACCCCGAGATACGTCTGCCGCACACCCCTTGTCAGGAGGTGGCGCGCCGCAGCGCCCACCGCCCGGTTCCCGCGGGCCTGGACACCTCCCGCTACCCCCCTTTCCGTTCCACTGCCTCAACCGGCTTCGACACGCTGGAGGTCCGTCATGCCTTTGCCTCACCAGCGCCCTCACCCACCTCGACCGACCCAGCGCACTCGCATTGCTGTCGGGGTCGGTGCCGCGACCGGCGTGCTGTGGTTCTTCACGGCCGGGCCGGTGTGGGCGGCGGACACGATTCCGCAGGTCATCGGCAACCTTCGCGACTGGATCGTGGGGATCCTCGCCGGGCTGGCCACCCTGTTCCTCACCGTCGGCGGCCTGCGCTACCTGATGGCCGGCGGCGATCCAGGCGAGGTCGAATCCGCCAAGCGTGCGCTGAGGGCGGCCGCGACCGGCTACGGCCTGGCCGTGCTCGCACCGGTCATCGTCACGGTCCTCAAGTCCATCGTCGGTGGCCCGTGACAACCCGCTCTCCGGCCCTGCGCACACTGCTCGTTGCCGCCGTACTGGCAGCAGCGATCGCTGTGGTTGCCGGGGGTGAGGTGTCCTGGGCAGTTGCGGCGACCCCGGTCGAGGCGCCGGTGAATCCGGCACCGCAACCCAGCCCGCCCGCGCCCTCCTCGACTCCGGCGTATCCCGCCCGGCCGACGCCGGGGCTGATTCCTCCCGCTTCACCACCAGCCGGCCCGGCCGCCGGTAACGAGGCGGACGGCGGAGGCGGGGGATGGTTCGGGGACCTCCTCGACATCCCGAAAGTGCTCTCCGATGCGGCCGCGTCGTTCCTCGGGATGCTCATCGACCAGGCCAAGAAACCCGTCTTCGCGCTGCTGGGCGACACACTGCTGTCCACCCCCAACGTGACGGCCAACCCCGCACTCACCGACCTGTGGGCCGCCTCACTCGGGACGGCAGGCGCCGTGTATGTGCTGTTCGTGCTGGTCGGCGGGGTCCTGGTCATGGGCTACGAGACTGTGCAGACCCGCTACGCCCTCAAGCAGATCGCACCCCGCCTGGTGATCGGACTCGTCGCCGCGGCCAGTTCACTGACCGTGCTGAGCAAGGCCATCATGCTGGCCAACGCCGCGTCCTGGGCGATCCTCGGCAACGCGAGCGTGTCCGGCAAGAGCATCGCCCAGCAGTTGGTCGGCCAGATGTTCATGCCGGCCAACAGTGCCCTGTACGGGCTGATCCTGGGTCTGATCCTGCTGGCCCTCGTCTTCGGGGTGCTGCTCGGATACACGGTGCGTATCGCCCTGATCGCCGTCCTGGCAGCCAGCGCACCGCTCGCCCTGGCCTGCCACGCCCTGCCCATGACCGACGGCATCGCCCGGTTGTGGTGGCGTGCGATAACCGGATGCCTGGTGATCCAACTCGCCCAATCCACCGTGTTCGTTGTCGGGCTGAGGCTGTTCTTCACCAAGGACAACACCCTTTTGGGGTTGCCCAACCCCACGCAGTTGAGCAACCTGCTGGCCGGGATGTGCCTGTTCTGGGTGCTGGTGAAAATCCCCGGCTGGACCGCCCGGGTCATCTTCCGTGCCACCCCCATCACCCTGCCCGGCACCCCCATGCCCCTGCGCATCCTCCGATCGGTCGCCCTCGCCTATGTGATGCGCGGAGCATTCCGCGGCGGAGCAACCACCCGTACTCCACCGGCCCGGCCGGGCCCGGGACGGGGACCGCGGCCTGGGCCCGGTGGACGTCCAAGCCCCCGCCCAGGCCCCGGACCTGGTCACGGGCCTGCACCCCGCAGCCCATCTGGACGACGACCGCCTGGCGCGAGAAGTCCGGGCAGCGGCACTCCCCCGATCCCCGCCGGGCCGGCCACGCCGAACCCGTTGGGCAGGACGACGCCATCATCAGGAGGTTCCACCGTGCCATCCCCCTCTCCCCCGGGCGGTTCGGGCTCGTCTACGTCGAGTGGAGTGCCGCATCCGGTCGCCGCCCGGCGCGCACAGCAGCTGACACTGCCCATCTCCGCCTCGAGAACACCGGGACGCCCTGGCCGAGCGGTGCAGACGTGGTTGCCGATCAACGCACCCCGCCGCCAAGCAGCTGCCAGGACTCCTCCATCGCCCGCCCAGACACGGCGAACGTCACCGGGTTCTCGCGGCCGGCAGACCGTGCTGCCGATCCGCGTCGCACGAGTCCGCCTTCGCCCACCACGACCGGTGCAGTTGCGGCTCCCGCTGGAAGGTCCCTCGACCCCGCCGCACGGGAGGTGACAACGTCATGCCCGACCAGACCGAGGACAGCGACTTCCGGTACGCCGTCCGTATCCCCGCCGACATCGGCCGCCCGGACCGCATCCTGGGACCTTTGACCGCACGACAGACCACAATCCTGGCCGCCACCGCGAGCATCCTGTGGCTCGGCTACTACACCACCCGCACCTTCCTCACCCCGCTCGCGTACCTGATGCTCGTGGCACCGGTCGCCGCAGTGGTGGTCGCGGTGGCGCTCGGCAGCCGTGACGGCATCAGCATGGACCGCTTCGTCCTCGCCGCGCTCGCCTACGGCCGCTCCCCCAAACGGCACGTCCACGCCCCCGAAGGCATCCCCAAACCGCCGGACATCCTGCCGCCCGAACTCGCCGGCCAGGCAGGCCCGGCACCGGCGGTGCTACGGATGCCGTGCGAACAGCTCCTCGAACCCGGCGTCTTGGACCTGGGCCGGGACGGGCACGCCGCCCTGGCGGCCTGCTCGACTATCAACTTCGACCTGCGCACCGGGACGGAACAGCAGACACTCACCGGATCGTTCGCCCGATGGCTGAACTCCCTCACCGGACCGGCCCAGATCGTCGTGCGCGCCCACCGGCTGGACATCGGCCCGCTGGCCGACCGCATCACCCAGACCGCACCGACCCTGCCGCATCCGGCCCTGGAACAAGCAGCCCTCGCCCACGCCGACTTCCTGCACGACCTCGCGTCCCACAACGACCTGCTGACCCGCCAAGCCCTCCTCGCCGTACGAGAGCCGGCCGGTGAAAGAGCGCACGGTGCCGGTCCGGCCCGAGTTCGGCAGCGGATCGCCGAAGCCACACGCGCCCTGGCCGCGGCCGACATCTGCGTCGCCGCACTGGACCCCGACGGCATCACCACAGCCGTGACCGACGCCATCGCCGCCGACATCGACCCACCCACCGGGTCCGGCCGCGTCGGTGAAGAGGAGGCGGTATGACCGTGCGCACGCTGATCGGCCGGCACCTTCGTCCTGGCCGAGGCGGGCAGCAGGTGGTTGACGGTCGTGAGTTGCTGGCCGGGCTGGGGCCGGAGGCCGTCGAAGTACGGGCCCGCTACCTCCAGGTCAGTGATCATCTCGCCGCCACCCTCATCGTCACCGGCTACCCGGCCGAGGTCCAGCCCGGCTGGCTGCAACCCCTGCTCACCTACCCCGGCCGCCTCGACGTGGCCCTGCACATCGACCCCGTGCCCACCACCGTGGCCGCCGCATCCCTACGCAAGCAGCGCGCCCGCCTGGAGTCCGGCCGACGCACAGGCTTCGACAAGGGCAAGCTCGACGACCCGGACACCGAAGCCGCGGCCGCCGACGCCGCGGACCTCGCCTACCGGATCGCCCGCGGCGAAGGAAAGCTCTTCCATCTCGGCCTGTACATGACCATCCACGCCCCCGACGAAGAAACCCTGGCGGAGGAAGTCGCCTCGGTACGGGCGGTCGCCGAATCCCTGCTGATCACCACCGCACCCGCCACCTACCGTGCGCTGCCGGGATGGCTGGCCACCCTCCCCTTCGGCATCGATACCCTCACCGTGCGCCGCACCTTCGACACCACCGCGCTGGCCGCCTGCTTCCCCTTCGCCTCACCCGACCTCCCCGTAGGCGACCACACCGCGACCGGAACAGCGGTGCTGTACGGGGTGAACGCGGCCTCTTCCTCACTGCTGCTGTGGGACCGATACGCGCAGGACAACTACAACTCGATCACCCTGGCCCGCTCCGGCGCCGGCAAGTCCTACCTGACGAAACTCGAACTCCTACGACAGCTGTTCACCGGCGTCGAAGCACTCGTCATCGACCCGGAAGACGAATACCTCCGCCTCGCCGAACAGGTCGGCGGCACCGTCCTCCAACTCGGCGCACCCGACGTGCGCCTCAACCCCTTCGACCTACCTGAAGACGCCGGACACACCCCAGACGCGCTCACGCGCCGCGCCCTGTTCCTCCACACCTTCCTGGCCGTCCTGTTCGGCACAGAGCTGACCGCAGGCGAGAAGGCGGTACTGGATACGGCGATCCTGGCCACCTACGAACGGGCCGGGATCACCGGCGATCCCCGCAGCTGGAGCCGACCCGCACCGCTGCTGGGCGATCTCGTCAACGTGCTGCGCGGCCAGGCCGACGCATCTGGGGCAGAGCTCGCCGACCGGCTCATCCCGTATGTGACGGGCAGTCATGCCGGGTTGTTCGACGGGCCCACCACGACCCGCCCGCAGGGGCATCTCGTGGTGTTCTCCCTGCGCTCGCTGCCGGAAGAGCTCACGACCGCCGGGATGCTGCTGGCGTTGGATGCCGTCTGGCGGCAGGTCGCCGATCCCGGGGCGCGGCGTCGGCGTCTGGTCGTGGTGGACGAGGCGTGGCTGCTGATGCGCCACGGCGAGGGTGCCCGGTTCCTGTTCCGGATGGCCAAGGCCGCCCGGAAATACTGGGCCGGTCTCGCCGTGGTCACCCAGGACGCCGACGATGTCCTCGCCAGCGATCTGGGCCGGGCGATCGTGGCGAACGCCGCCACCCAGATCCTGCTGCGCCAAGCCCCGCAAGCCATCGACCAGGTAGCTGCGACCTTTCATCTCTCCCACGGCGAGCGGGAGTTTCTCACCACCGCGGAGCGCGGTTCCGCGCTGCTGTTGGCCGGGCGGAACAAGGCCGCGTTCTACGCCGTCGCCTCCTCGGCGGAACACGCAGTCGTCACCACGGACCCGGCCGAACTCGCCCTCCCCCACCCCGTAGCCGAGACCGATGACGACGTCCTCGACCCGTACGACGACGCACCCACCCCTTGAGGAGTCCGGTGACGCACCCCGCGGTGTCCGGTCCGGTCGGCGGGCCGCTGGGACAGTTCCTGACCGACCCGGGAACCGTGTGGGTTGAACTCGCCCGCAGCGTCGCTGACTTCGCCGGCACGTCGTGGCCGTGGCTGGCCACCGGCATCGCCCTGGTGACGGCCGCCGTCCCAGTGGGGCGTGCCGGCTGGCTTCGACGGCGGAATACCGCGTTGGCCGATCAGGCGCGGTGCATCACGGTGATCGCCCCGCCGAAGGTGGCCGAGCACGGCGGTGAGGTGCTGTGGAGTCAGCTGGGTGGGCTGTTGCGGCCCTGGTGGCGACGGTTGTCGAGCGGCCAGCCTCACCTGGCGTTCGAGTACGTGTGGGACACCGACGGGTTGACCATCCGGCTGTGGCTTCCGCAAACTGTGCCGACCGCGCTGGTGCGCCGGGCGGTTGAGGCCGCGTGGCCCGGCGCTCACACCCGCCTGGCCGACCCGGCTCCGTTGACCGCGGCTGGGCACGCTGTGACGGCGGGGCGACTGCGGCTGGCCCGACCCGAAGTACTGCCGCTGCGCACCGACCATGACGCTGACCCGTTGCGTGCCCTGCTCCAGGCCGCGACCGGTATGGACCCCAGCGAGACCGCGACCGTGCAGATCCTCGCCCGCCCCGCCACCGGTACCCGAGTACGGCGAGCACGGCGGGCTGCCCGGAGGCTGAAGGCCGGGAGCAATCCGCACCGGCTGGGCGCGTTGTTCGACGTGCTCGTCCACGCCCCGCAACGCACCCACCCCACCCACGCAGACCCCTCGCACGGGGCGGAGGTGCGGCAGACCGTCACCAAACTGTCCGGCCCACAGTGGGAGGTGGACATCCGCTACAGCGTCGCCCTCCACCCCAAGACCAGTGGCGTCGAGGCGCGGTTGCGGGGTCGTGCGCACGCGTTGGCCTCCGCGTTCGCGCTGTTCGCGGCCCGCAACTGGCTGGCCCGCACCCGGCTGGCCCGGGCCGGGGAGGTGATGGACGGCAGGTGGTTCCCGCGCCGGGGAAGCCTGCTGTCCGTGCCGGAACTGGCGGCGCTGGCCCACCTACCTGTCGACCCTGACGCGCCCGGCCTCGCACGGGCCGGGGCCCGCTCGATCCTCCCGCCGCCCGCCATCCCCACACCCGCCGTCGCCGACGGCGTGAAACCACTCGGCCGCGCCGACACCGGCCGCCACCGCGAAGTCGGCCTGAAGGTCGGCGACGCACGCCACCACCTGCACCTGATGGGCGCCACCGGCTCCGGGAAGTCCACCCTGATCGCCAACCTGGTCTTGAACGACGTGGCCGCCGGCCGTGGGGCGATCGTCGTCGACCCCAAGGGCGACCTCGTCACCGACATCCTCAACCGCCTCCCCAAACGGTCCGCCGAGCGGCTGGTGCTCCTCGATCCCGACGACTCCCACACTCCGCCGTGTCTGAACGTCCTGGAGGGCGAGGACATCGACGTCATCGTCGACAACATCACCGGGATCTTCCGCAGGATCTTCGCCGCCTTCTGGGGACCGCGCACCGACGACGTCATGCGCGCCGCCAGCCTGACCCTGCTCCTGCACGCCCGCCGACACCACCAGGTCGTCACCCTCGCCGACATCCCCCGCCTCCTGGGCGAGTCCGCCTACCGGCTGCGGATCCTGCCCGGCGTCAAAGACCCCGTGCTACGCGGCTTTTGGGCCTGGTACGAAACGCTGTCCGACCCGTCAAGGGCGGCGGTCATCGGCCCGGTGATGAACAAACTCCGCGCCTTCCTCCTACGCTCCTACCCCCGCAAGGCCATCGCCGGCGGCGAATCGACCTTCCACCTCGACGACGTCCTGGACGGCGGCATCCTCCTCGCCCGCCTGCCCAAAGGCGCACTCGGCGAGGAAACCTCGCGGCTGCTGGGCTCGTTCGTCGTCGCCAAGGCCTGGCAGGCCGCTACCGCCCGGGCCCGCACTCCCGAACACGCTCGCATCGATGCCGGTCTCTACCTGGATGAGTGCCACAACTTCTTGACCTTGCCGTATCCGCTGGAGGACATGCTCGCCGAGGCCCGTGGCTACCGCCTGGCGCTCACCCTCGCCCACCAGCACCTCGCCCAGCTCCCTCGCGACCTGCGCGAAGGCATCTCCGCCAACGCCCGCAACAAAGTCTTCTTCAACGCCTCCCCCGAAGACGCCCACACCCTGGAACGCCACACCTTGCCCACGCTTACCGCCCACGACCTCGCCCACCTCGGCCCCTACCAAGCCGCCGCCCACCTCCTCGTCAACGGCTCCGAAACCACCGCCTTCACCCTCACCACCCGCCCACTCGCACCCATCGCACCCGGCCGATCCACGCACCTGCGAGCAGCCGCCGCAGCCCGCGTCGGCGGCAGCACATCCCGCTCCGCACACCTCCCGCTCTAAGCAATTTCGCGCCCTCACATCCCCACGGAAGAAGGAGTTCGTCATGCCCGCTGCCGATCGCTCCAACACCCGCCCCCACTCCGCCTACGTGCCACGCGCCGCGACCAGGCGCCGCCGCCCCAGCCAACCCCGCCGCACGCACACCGACCTGGCCACCCTCGCCACCCGCCTCACCCCACGCGACTACTGGCTCATCGACATGCTCCACGAACACCGCGTCCTCACCTCCCACCACATCACCACCCTCGCCTACACCAGCCACCGATCCGCCAACCGCCGCCTGCGCGCCCTGTACTTCATGGGCGTACTCGACTCCTTCCGCCCCCTGATGCAAACCGGATCCGCCCCCGAGCACTACACCCTCGGCCGCGCAGGAGCCGACATCCTCGCCGCCACCCGCTCCACCACCCTCGACACCCTCGGCTGGCGCAAAGACCTGTGCGCCCGCACCGCCTTCTCCCCCACCCTCGACCACGACCTCGCCGTCAACACCCACCTCGTCACCCTCGCCGCCACCCACCACGCTGCCCCCGACCACGAGCTGACCTTGTGGCTCTCACCCCGGTCAGCGGCACGCCTGTGGGGCGACTGGATCCACCCCGACGCCTACGCCCACTACCGCCACGGCCCCACCACCGTGCCCTTCTTCCTCGAATACGACACCGGCACCGAACGCCCCCTCACCCGCCTCGAAGCCAAACTCCCCGGCTACGCCCACCTCGCCGCCACCACCGGCACCCGAACCCCCCTCCTCATCGCCACCAGCACCACCCGCCGCGAAACAGCCCTACGCACCCGCCTCACCGACACCGCAGACCGCATGCGACTCCCCATCGCCACCACCTGTACCGACCTCGCCTCGCCCACCGGATTGGCCGGACCGGTCTGGCTGCCTACGGACGGGACACCGAACAACAGGCTCCCGCTGGCCGCACTCGCGACCCGTTGGCCCGACCTCACCCCTGCCTGGGCCGCACTCGACACCACACTGCCACCAGGACAAACCACCCCGTGGCAACCCACCGCCACCCTGCCGCCCGGCCAGGCCAACGGTTGACGGGGACGGCCGTCAAGGCAGTGGTCAGCGGCTCCACGACCCAGCCTGACCAGGCCATGACCAGCCGACCAAGCCCCGCCGAGGCCGCAACACTGCTGCGGGTGCTGACCGGCGCCCTGGCCGGCGTCGCGGGCCTGGCGGGCGCCTTCACCGCGGTCAACGTCACCCTGTTCGCCACCGCACACCACGTGCCCACCCTGATCGCTGTGCTCCTGGACCCCATGGTCGCCCTCGCCCTCGCCGTGGTCCTCCTCGCCGACGCCCGCCTCGTCACCTGGGGCGTCCCACCGCCCGCCTGGTCCACCGCCCTGCGCTGGTTCACCGCAACCACCGCCACCATCATGAACACCTGGACCTCCCTGTGGCCCGACAACGCCATCGGCTGGCCCCGCCACGCCGACCCCGCAGGAGTGCTCCTCCACAGTGTTCCCCCGGTGCTCCTCATCCTCCTCACCGAAACCGTCGCCGCCTACCGCAACCAAATCATCACCCTCACCACAGGCCCCTTCCAACACCCCCAGCCCGGAGGACGGGAGCACCCGCTCCCCGCCGCCGGGAGCATGGTCACGACGGGAGCAGAGCCAACCGGCGAATCAGCGACGGGGAGCGCATCCGATCCCGACGCCGCCAACGACCCACGCGCAGTAGGACAGCTCGGTGGTGCGGGGCCACGTGACGTCGTGGGCGACGCGGTGTTCGACCGGGCACTCCGGCTCGACGCGGAACACCGCTCCCGCACCGGCCGATCCATGAGTATCCGCCAGCTCAAACGGGTCCTCCGCGTCGGCCACGCCCGCGCCAAAGCCCTCCGCAACGAACTCGACGCCCACGACCCGGGGATCGCTCCCCGCCCGCTCCCGCAACCGACATCCGCTCCGGAGAGCACCTCTTTCGAGTGCTCCCAAACACCTCTTGACCAGGAAGAATGAACCGCTTGACTTGTTGGGACATCCACGGCTCCATGGTGGTCATGCCCGACGGGAACACCACGATGCGCACGTGCCCGCCGACGTCATACGGCACCATGCCGCTCCCCGGCCGGGGACCACACCACACCCGCTCCTCGTGGAGGTCCTCACATGTCCACCCCCGAACCCCACGTCAACACCACAACCACCCAACCGGCGATCGACACACTCACCGGCTCCCACGCCAAAATCCGGGCCGCACTCGGCGACAGCCCCGGCGCAACATCCGCCACCCTCGCCGACACCGCCGGAATCGGCCGCTCCACCGCTGGCAAAGCCCTCACCGCCTTGGAGCAGAACGGGCTCGCGCGCCGCGAACTCGGCGGCCGCGCCGGCAAGCTGCGTATCCCCGACCGCTGGTTCCCCCACCAGCCCGCACAGGTCGACACGACGGCACCCGAACCCAGCCCGGAAACCCACACCACCGAGCAGGAACCGCCTTCCGTGGCCGTCCCCAACGGACAACCGGCCACCCAGGAAGCCCCCGTGGAGGCCACCAGCCCGACCAACGACAGCACGACGGAGGCACCGGACGTCGAACCCAGCAGCAACGTCGAAGCCACACCTGCGGAGTCCGCAGCGCCGAAGCTGACCATGGTGACCGCGAGCGGCAAACACCGACTCGTCCCCGGCGGCCTGCGCCAGATGGTCCTCGACCACCTCCAAGCCCACCCCGAGGAGCACTTCACCGCCACAGCCCTCAGTCGCATCATCGAAAAAAGCTCCGGAGCCATCGCCAACGCCCTGGTCACCCTGACGAAGCAAGGCCAAACCAAACAGGTCAACGACCGCCCCCGCCAATACCAGCTGACCGCCGGCACCGAGCAGTAGCCAAACGAGTGGGATGGCATGCCTGCCCAGAGCACGCCATCCCACCGGACGTTGCCCTACAGGGACGCTCGGCTGCACGACCCGTCGATACCCCGGGTGTCCTTCGCGAAAGGTCGAAGACCATGACCGAACAACCAAAGCTGATGACGGCGCGG
Source organism: uncultured Actinomycetota bacterium (assembly GCA_963737305.1). Lineage (GTDB taxonomy): Bacteria > Actinomycetota > Actinomycetes > Streptomycetales > Streptomycetaceae > Streptantibioticus_C. The sequence continues at coordinate 2,259,547 of CAVTRX010000001.1, forward strand.
GATATCCGTATCTTCGTCAACGCCGCGCTCGCAGACCCCGAGGTCGACCTCGCCATCCCCCTCGGGCTCTCGCTCGCGCTCCGTGAGGGCCTTCACACCGCGATCCTCACCACGGTGTCCCGCGGGGACTACCACCCGGCCGTGGGCGATGTGCCGGGAAGTCTCACGTACCGTCATGGCGACCAGTTCTGCGTCGCCACGCGGACGACCCGGCATCTCGCCCGGCCAGTTGGCCACCGTGTGTGCTGCAGTTCCTGCTCGGTCTGTCGGACCGGCAGGCGGCCGAGGCGGTAGGTTGCCGCATTCATTTCAAGTACGCCATGACCATGGCCATGGAACTGGATGATCCCGGCTTCCACCACAGCGTGCTGGCCGACTTCCGCGAGCGCCTCGCCTAGGACGACCGCGTCAGTCGCTGGGCAGACCCGCCGCTCGGCACTGTGGGGCCGGTGGCGCCTTGACGGCTGGTTCGGCGAAGCTGTGCGTCATGTTGTGGCAGGGGCAGCGCCTCAAGCGGCGCAGGCGGCGGATTCTGATAGTGGGCTTATGGTTCACGGCAGCGGCGACAGCGGCCACCCTGGGGTGGGCGATCCTGCACGGGTCGAAGGTGAGCGCCCCTGATCAGGCCGCAGTCGCCGGGCCGTTCCTCGCGATGCTGCCCTTCGCCGTGGGCTTGTGGTTGGAGTATTCCTCCGAGTCTTCGGACGTGGAGGACACCGTGAAAGCGCTGGCGGACAGCTTGAGACGGCAGGAGGGCGAGGAACTCACGCGGCTGCGTGGCGCTACGTCAGCGGCCGGGGATCGGCAACTGATCAACATCCAGTACCGGCGGATCTCGCCCCGCACCACGGCTGGCCCGACAGCGCGAGGACGGCTCAAGGATGGCACTCCTCGGGTGCCGGACATCATCACCTACTTCCGTTCCTGCACACCGGCCCGGCTGGTGATCAGTGGAGAGCCTGGGGCCGGCAAGACGGTGCTCGCCTTGGAACTGCTCACCGAACTGCTCGCCACCCGCGGACCGGAGGACCCGGTGCCGGTACGGTTGCAGCTGGCGCAGTGGGCAAGCGACGAGGAATCTCTCGAGGAGTTCATCACCAGCCAGCTCGTCGAAGCCTACGACCAGGACGAGCGCGTGGCGCGCGAGCTGGTCGACCGCGGGCTCGTCCTGCCCGTGCTGGACGGACTGGATGAGATGGACTCCGGGCTGCACGACCCGGACGGCAACCCCGTCCACGACAGCCAGGGCACGCCTGTACCAGACCCCCACGCACCACGCGCCTGCGTCGCGCTCAACAGGCTGAACCACTACAGCGACGGCAAGAACCCAGGTTCAGTGATCCTGATGTGCCGCACCGCGCACTACACGGCCCTGGATCCCCAAGCCCGGCTCGAGGACGCCACCCACATCCAGATCATCGACGTCACCGCGACCCAGGCTCGTTCCTACCTGGCCGCGCGCACCCGGCACCCCGCCTGGAACCAGCTGCTGGAAGAGTGGCGCCTCAACTGGAACCACTGCGTGGCCCGACACCTGACCACTCCCTGGCGGCTGTCCCTCGTCGCAACCATCTACCGCAACAGCGACCCGACGCCCCTCCAAAACCTCAACACAGCCCAAGAACTCAACGAACACCTCCTCGAGCGTTTGATCCCCACCGCCTTCAGGCTCTATCCGACACCACGACCCTGGAGCCCCACCGACGCACACCGCTGGCTCGCCCGCATCGCACACCACCTCACCACTGGATCCGCCAGCCCCCACACCGACATCCACCTCCACACCCTCTGGCCCATAGCCGGCCGTCGCAAAATCCGCCTCTGGGACACCACCCTCACCACACTGGCCCTCGAAGTGAGCATCCTGGCTATTAACACCTTGGCTTCGTGGACAGGATTTATAGAGGCGCCGTTTCCGTGGGCAGACTTGCCTGTGATAGCAGCGGTTGCCGCGATCATGTCCCTTCGTGCAGGAAGGGAGCACGTCGCCCCGGCAAGATGGAGTTGGCCTCGGTCTCGCGTCAGCTCAGCCCAAGGAGCCATCCTCCGAGGGCTCACGGGCGGGATCGCGTTCAGAATCGCGAGCGGAATCGCGGACGGAGACGTGGGCTGGCTCGCAGGTTTGCTCGCGGGCGGGCTCATCAGCTGGCTCGCGGGCAGGTTCTGGGACAGGCCAAGGCCTGCGTCGACCCGAAGAAGCGTGATACGAGCAAACATTCTCTCCGGGCTCGTGTACCTGCTCACGTTCGCGCTCGCGAGCGAGATTGTGGACACGCTTACGGCCCCGCTCTCGGGCGACTGGCAAGAAAGCGAGCCTACGGTCTGGTACATGGTTATGTCCTGGCACGCGAACGGGAGCATCTACAGGCTCGCGAGTTTGCTCACGAGCATGCTCGCGGGCGGGCTCATCAGCGGGCTCATCAGCTGGCTCGCGGCCGGGCTCAGGGACGGGCCAAGGCCCGTGTCGACCCCAGGCAGCGTGGTACGAGCAAACGTTCTCTTCGGACTCGTATACGTGCTCGCGTTCGGACTCGTGATCGGGCTCGCGTACGGGCTCAGTGATGGACTCACGCTCGCGTTCGTGTTCAGCAACAAGGGCATGATCGCGTACGAGTTCCCGGACGTGGCCGCGCACATGATCCCGTACGCGATCACAAACGGGCTCGCGATCGGGCTCTTGCTCGGACTCGCGTTCGGGCTGGTTTTCGGGGCTGCGGCTGCCCGTCGTTACCTCGTCTTTCTCCTCTGCATGCGCTCCACCCTCCCATTCCGCCTCAACCTCTTCCTCGCCCACGCCCACCACTGCCAACTACTCCGCTACGCCGGCAACGCCTACCAATTCCGCCACCGCGAACTACAACAATGGCTAACCATCCACCCCACCCCACCAACCCCCGGCCCCACACCCACCGCCCAAAACAGGCCGCCTACTGCGCGTACTCCGGGGGCAAGTGCACCGCCAGCCGATGAAGGCACCCGTGATCAGTCGTACCGGCCGGGGCCGGCATAGCCGAAACGGCCCCTGGTCTCCGCCATTACCCCACCCGTCGTAGCCGCCTCCCGCTGCCGGCCCGCGGTAACTTCGAGTCCGCCGACGGACCGGCCAGTGGTGGCGGGACGGTGCGTACGTCGCGGACGGCCTGGCGGACCATCGCGTGCACAGCGGCAGCATCGAGGGCCTGCAGGCCGCCGTGCGTGAGCAGGCGAGATGGCGGGTCAGTTCCGCGACGTCGCCGGAACGGTCGGCGACGGCGATCAGGGCCCGCTGAGTCAGGCCGTAGTCGAGCCCGGCCGTGGCGGCCTGGCCGGTGTCTCGCACGCGAGACAAGCCGGCGCCAGCGGTGACGACGTCCTGGGGGACGCCCTGGACTCGGGCGATCTCTGGCAGTCTGCAGATCGCGTCGTGTATCGCGTCCATCAGGCGCAGGAGGACGAGGTCGGTGCCGCTGGAGCACCGTCCAGTGGGTCCAGTCGTTCGTAGAGGGCGCATACCAGCCGGGCCCGGTTCTGCACGGATTGCACGGTGCCTTGCAGCGCCACCGACAGACGCCGATCGGCTTCACTCGGAACCACTTCGGCGAGCGCGCGGGCCTTACTGTCCTCGGGCAGCAGGAAGCGGCTCAATGCAGCCTGGCGAGTTGTGAGTTCCCGGGCACCCGCCAGCAACAGCGAGTGCGCGGAGACATAAGTCGATTCAGCAGAGGCCAGAACGCACGAATGCCCCGTACCTCCTATGCAGCAGCGGGTACTGGGCATTCTCGTCGCTCGGCAGACACATCAGCTGTTACCGGGCGCCCTGGGACGCGAGCCAGGTCTGAGAGTACGGACCGAGGCGGAGCAGCGTGTAGCCAGTGCCGTCGCTGCGGCAGGCTTCGACGTGGACGCCGTAGGTCGTGGGCAGCATGCCGACGTCGTCGGGGAAGTCGCGGCCGGTGGCATTGGGTGAACATCGAATAGGCCGGGGACCATATGCCGAGGATCGTGGTGGTCTCGCAGCGGAACCAGCCAGTGGTGCGGTACCGCTGGCCATAGGTCGCGGAGTGTGAGGTCTCGGGGTGGACCAGAGCGACGGCGATGAAGTCGGGGTTATGAACAGCTCGCGTGTCTCAGGCCCTCTCCTGTCTCAACAACACCCAAGTCGGGCACAAGGATGATGCACGACGGGCTACACGAGCGGGTGTCTCAGCCACCGTTGCTCGTCCGTGACTTTCAGGCCCGGTCTACGGATGCTTGGTTCAGAGGCCGAGCTGAGTCGGAGGTTGTGGAGTCGTCGTCTGTCGTTCTTGTCGACCGAGGCTTGGAGTCGATGCGCGTGCTGTCGCGTTTGCCTGCATGTCCGCCTCCCGAATTCGCGCCCTGCATGGTCGCGATGGCCTTATTGATCAACCTAGGAGCACGGAGATGTGGATCAATCCCGACGAAAATCACCTTGCCCACTCAGTCTCGGCTCGAGCGGACAGGTCGGCAGGCACCCGGCGGCGTAGCCAGCGGTGTTGTCCAGACGCGTGGTGGGCCTCCCGCCTGGTCGCAAGTAAGCAGGAGCAATGTGATGGTCAGGCCGGGGTATGGATGCAGGTGCCTCGGCCGCCGAAACCCTGCGCAGTCGTCATGCGTTTCCCATAATGTCCTTGACTCACAGGACAGTTGCCATGATCCAGCGGCCCCAGACGGGGCTGCGGAAGGGGCAAGCATGACGGATGTGATCGAGACGCTCGCTATCGAGGGCGGCCAGCAACTAGTGTCCTGAGTCGTTAATTCGTGTGCAGTATGCGGCGAGGGTGTCGAGGATGTCGTCGGCGGTCTTCGTCCAGACGAACGGCCTGGGGTTCTTGTTCCACTCGTTGATCCAGCTGCGGATGTCCCGCTCGAGTTCGACGACGCTGCGGTGGGCCGAGCGGCGGAGCTTGCGGCAGGTCAGCTCGGCGAACCAGCGTTCGACGAGGTTGAGCCAGGATGCCGAGGTGGGAGTGAAGTGCAGGTGGAAGCGGGGGTGTCGCAACAGCCACTTCTTGACCGGCTCGGTCTTGTGGGTAGCGTAGTTGTCCAGGACCAGGTGGAGTGCGAGGTCCTTGGGGACGGCGGCGTCGATGACCTTCAGGAAGCGCAGGAACTCCTGGTGGCGGTGGCGGCGGTAGTGCTGGGCGATGACCGAGCCGGAGATGATGTCCAGGGCGGCGAACAGGCTGGTCGTGCCGTGCCGGACGTAGTCATGGGTCATCTTCGCCGGCGTGGTCGGCGCCATCGGCAGCACGGGCTGGGTCCGGTCCAGGGCCTGTATCTGCGACTTCTCGTCCACCGCCAGGACCAGGGCGTTCTCGGGCGGGGCAAGGTAGATACCCACCACGTCGCGGACCTTGGTCACGAACTGCGCATCGGTCGACAGCTTCCAGGTCTCCACGATGTGCGGCTTGAGGCCGAACGCCCGCCAGATCCGCGAGACAGCCGACTGCGACATCCCCGCCGTCTGGGCCATCGAACGCGTCGACCAGTGTGAATCACCCGTCGGCGGCGCCTGATCCAGCGTTCTGGCGACCAAGGCCTCGACCTGCTCGTCCGTTATCGTCCGCGGCGCCCCCGAACGCGGCCGGTCCACCAGACCCTCCAGCCGATCCGCGGCGAATCGGGCCCGCCACTTGCGCACGGTCTCCCGCGAGACACCCAGCTCCTGCGCGACCTGCGCGTTCGGCCGGCCCTCTGCACACGCCAGCACGATCCTCGACCGCAACACCAGCGCCTGAGACGCCGTCTGCTTGCGCAACCAGCCCCGCAGCACCCTGCGTTCGTGATCGGACAACTCCAGCAACAGCGGCTTCGGACCCGGCATCACCCCACCTTACAACCGCCCCTGAACTTCCGACTCAGGACACTAGTCAGGGCGCTGGCGACCGGCGTGGTCGATCTGGTGCGCAGAGCGCCCACGCTCTGGCGCCGCTCCGGCGGGGAGACCGAGGAGCGGATCGCAGCGGAGCTGGAGCGTTCCTCCTCCGAGATCGCCGCCGAGGGCGCGGACGGTCCCAGCCGGGCCCGGGCGGAGATCGTCTGGGAGACCCGGCTACGCGACCTGCTCGCCGCCCACCCCGAGGCGCTCCATGAGGTGGAAGGATTCCTTGCCGAGCTCCGGTCACAGGAGCAGTCCCAGCCGCAGTCGCAGACCATTCAGCACGTCACACCAGCGGGCAACACGCCCAGGCCCAGGGCGTCATCGGCGGCAACATCGTCAACCTCGGGCCGCTCCGGGACCACGAGGCCCCGGACGACGGATTGCCGCACCGGCAGTGAGCTTGCGACGGGGCGGAGGCCGGGAACGGCCGGAGATCGTCCAACCCATCGTCGCCTTCGCGGGGAACGCCTATGGTGTCATCGGCGCGGACTTGTACCAGGTTCCGGGCCGAGGACCCGTGTACCTCCTGAGAGAGTACGTCCCCACCGGGCCGGATCCCGTGCCAGTCCCACACGGCGGCGAACTACCCGTTCAACCCAGCCATCTACTCAACGCGAAGTCGGCGGTCGTGTCATTCGTCGGCCGGGAAGCCGAGCTGCGCAACCTCACGACGTGGCGGGACAGCGGAGCCGGGCGGGCGGCGTTCTGGTTGCACGCCGCAGGTGGGCAGGGCAAGACCCGTCTGGCCCACGAGATCGCCGCTCGTTCCCAGCGGGCCGGCTGGAAGGTGCTCAACGCAGAGCAGACGATCGGCCGGATCGACGACACGGCGCCATCGAGCCAGGACCTGCGAATCGGCGGGGCCCGGGGGCTGCTTCTCCTGGTCGACTACGCGGACCGGTGGCCACTGACCCACCTGACCTGGCTGTTCGGTAACAAGGTGCTCCGTCAGGACGTCCCGGTGCGGGTGCTCCTGCTGGCTCGTACGGCGCAGGCCTGGCCACCGTTCCTACACGCGCTCGGCCAGGCCGGCTGGCCCCCTGACAGCTTCGCGGACCACCGGCTGGACCCGCTGCCCGACTCGGGGGAGGCGCGCAGCCTCATGTTTGCCATGGCCCGGGACTGCTTCGCCCGTCACTACCGGCTGGAAGCCTCCGGGGCGATCACCGTGCCCAGCTGGCTGGAGCAACCCGAGTTCGGACTCACCCTCGCTGTGCACATGGCGGCGCTGGTTGCCGTGGACCGCCGCGCGCGGAACGCCTCCGCACCGCATTCGCCCGCCGACTCGACGGGCTTGATGGGCCCCGCCGACCTGACCGGCCTGACGGGCTATCTGCTGTCCCGGGAACGGCACCACTGGCAGGCCCTGTACGACGGTGGGACGGTCCGGAACGGACACGACCCGAGCGGAGGGCGTGCGGGCATCGACAGCACACCCCTAGAACTATCGAGGGCCGTCTTCGTCGCGGCACTCACCGGTGCGCTCCCGTACCGGGACGCCAGGACCGCCCTCGCCCGGGTCGGTCTCGCCGACGCCGACCGAGTCCTGGGCGACCACAGCTATTGCTACCCGCCGGGCGCACCTGACAGCGTCCTTGAACCGCTCTACCCGGACCGCCTTGCCGAGGACTTCCTCGCGCTCACCCTGCCCGGACACCGGGTCTCCAGCCACGTACCCGACCCATGGGCCAGCGACGTACCCGAACTGTTGATCGACCAACCCGGCGAGGCTGGGGACGGCCCGGTCGGCCTCCCGCCTTTCGCGCCCAGGGCGATCACCTTCCTGGTCGCCGCCGCCACTCGCTGGCACCATCTGAGAGACGTACTGGAGGCCATCGACGCCCGTATCCCGGAGGAGACGGACGGAGCGCTCAGCGTCGCCGCCGCGGCGCTGGCCGAGCATCTGGCACAGGCCGGCTGGCCGCTGCGACCAGTCCCGAACAGGCCCAGATCCTGATGGCGTTGGGCGTGCGCTTCGGCGCCGCTGAACGCTTCGGCGCGGCTGTGGCCGCACTCCGAGAGGCCGTGTCGCTCTACCGGCGCCTGGCTCTCCAAGAGCCGGGCTCCCACAAACGGGAGCTGGCCGAGGCACTGGTCTACCTGGGCGGCTGCCTGTTGCTGCCGAGCCTGTACGGGGACGGAATGACGGCCTCCCTCAACCACAGCGTCCGTGGTTTCCGGTGGACGCAGGGGGACGAGCTGTCGGAGGCGGAGGCCGTGATCGATGAGGGGCTCGGCATTTTCCGCCGACTCGCCTCAGAGGACCCGGCCGAGCACGAGAGCACCTTCGTCCATGTCCTGGGCGGAGCAGCGAGCGTACGAATGCGCCTGGAGAGGTTCGACCAGGCGCTGCCTCTGGTGTCCGAGGTGGTCACGCTGTGGCGCGGGCTGGCGCGCCGCAACCCGGGGAAGCACGAGGACGACCTCGTCTCGTGGCTGGTCATGCTCGCCATCGTGCAGTTGGAAGTAGACCGGCCGAAGCAGGTCCTGGCATCGGCCGGAGAAGTCATCGAATTGTCGCGCCAGATGATGCAGGTAAGTCCCACGCGATACGGGCAACATCTCGCCCGCGCGTTCGAAATGCGTGCCTCGGCCCTGGACGGTCTGCGGCGCCCGGCCGAGTCGGCGGATGCGCAGGCCGAGGCCGTCCGTACCTACCGGCGCTTGTACGCGGAGGCTCCAGCCGGGGGCCGGGAAAATCTCCAAGCCGCTCTGCACAAGCTGGCGCAACTGCTTGCGGGTACTGGACGCCTTCAGGCGGCGGCCGCTGCCGATGAGGCGATCGGGATCTCCCGAGAACTCGTCCGGAAGGATCCGAGCAAATACGAAGGGCAACCTCGCCACCGATCTAAACAGTCTCGCCATGGTCTTTCACATGTTCCACCGGTGGGAGGATGCGCTTCCCCCGCTGGCGGAGGGCGTTGCGCTCCGTCGTCGACTGGCTCAGGACAACCCCGCAGAATACCAGCACCTGCTGTCCGTCGAACTTGTCCTCCTGGCCCATGTCTTCGGCAGATTGGGGCGTTGGGAGGAGATGCTGGCTGTGGGCGGCGAAGGCTCTGCCATCACGTTCCACATGGACGGCACGGCCAGTTACGGTCCGGAGAGGGGCCTGACCACAGCCCTGAGCATAGTCACCCAAGAGCTGGCCGGCCCGCAGGCGGGAAAGAAGCGGCTGCGGGAGATCGGCGACGTAGGCTTCACGGGAGAACTAGCCTCCGTGGCGGGAAGGTTCGCCATGACGATGGTCGGTCCTGCGCGCGACGACCCGGCCGTCCTAGGAGTCGTCTTCAAAGGGTCAGATCCAGAGGAGGATGGCGGCGATGGTGACGGTGGCCTGGTAGGACTCGCGGGTTTTGTCGTACCGGGTGGCCAGGCCGCGCCACTGTTTGAGGCGGCCGAAACAGCGTTCGACGACGTTGCGGTGGCGGTAGATCGTCCGGTCGAAGCCGGTTGGTCTGCCGCCGCGTGAGCCGCGCCGGTGTCGGTTGGCGGTCTGGTCGGCGCGTTCGGGGATGGTGTGGGGGATGCCGCGCCGGCGCAGGTAGGCGCGGATCTTGCGGGAGCTGTAGCCCTTGTCCGCGATCACGTGATCGGGCCGGCTGCGGGGCCGGCCCGGACCGGTGCGCGGGACGCGGATGGTGTCCATGACGTGTTCGAAGCGGGTGCAGTCGTTGGTGTTGCCGCCGGTCAGCACGAAGCCGAGGGGACGGCCGCGACCATCGACCGCGAGGTGGACTTTGGTGCTCAGTCCTCCACGGGATCGGCCGAGGGCGTGATCACCCGCTTCGTCCCGGTCGACCGCCCCCCTTTCCCGCCAGTCGCGTGCTGGTGGGCCCGCACGATCGTGGAGTCCACCGACACCAGCCAGTCGACATCCCCGGCCGCGTCCTTCTCCGCCTGGATCGCCTGCAACATCCGCGAGAACGTGCCGTCCAACGCCCACCTGCGGAAACGGGTGTAGAGGGTCTGCCAGGACCCGTAGCGCTCCGGCACGTCCCGCCAGGCCGAACCGGTCCGCAGCTTCCACACGATCCCGTTCAGCACCACCCGATCATCCAACCGGGGCCGCCCCGCAGTCCCCGAACTCGGCAACAGCCGCGACAGCACAGCCCACTCTTCATCCGACAACTCATGACGACGCACCACACCCAACATGATCTCGCATCACATGATCAGCTTTGAAGACGATCCCTAGGGCTGCGTGAGGCCGTCGAGCTGTTCCGCCGTCGGATAGCCGAAGCCAATCCTGCCTCTCGGCTGTACCTCCGCTTGACCGGCATCGATCCCCTGGGTACCGCTTCGCCGCTGCCGGAGTCGCCCGAGGAGTGCGTAGCGGCGCTGGAACGGGCTGGCGGACTGCGTCGGCGGCGGTGGAAAGGTGCGCCCCGGCGGGTCATTCCTGCGGAAGCCGAGCGCGCCGCTTCCCTGGGCAAGGCGGCGACGATCCTGCGTAGGCTCGGCCGGCAAGAGGAGGCGCTCGCACCCGCGTACGCGTCTGTCAACGTCCTCCTTAGACTGGCGCCGTACGACGACACTGTGGGACACGCAGCCCAGCACGCGGACGCCTGGATACGTGCGGGCATCATCTCCACGGAGCTCGGCTGGTCGAGCACCGGCACTGCGGCGATGCGACGCGCAGTCGCCACTCGGCGCAGTTCTGCCCACACCCCCGCCGACAAGGGCGCCCTGGCCGTCGACCTGGCCATCCTGGGAAGAACCCTGTTCAGATCGGGTGAGCTGGATGACGGACTGGCCTGTGTGCGCGAGTCCATGATGATCCGCCGCAGCCTGGGGGAGCGCGTGCCGCCGAATGCCGACCAACTCGTCTCCACGGCCAGGGCGCTCCTCGACGCCGTGGCCGCCGACCCGAACTGGCGTGGGCAGGATGCAGACCGCGCACTCAGGCTCATCGACCAGGCCCTGCTGGGCTGAGTGGGGCTGACGTGGTGGTCAGGCCAGGGATCCAGGCGCCTCAGCCGTCGAAGAGTCAGGTGGTTGCTTCGAGAAGGTTCTCGTCCTGCTTGGCGGCGGTGGACAGGTAGCCGCGTACGGCGAAGAAGCGTTCGGCGCCGAGCATCGTGCGCCAACCGCCGGAGATCTTCTGCTGAACCTTGGCCATCCGGATGTCCTGCTCGCTGGTGTTGCTGTCGAACGGCGCCTGCCAGTCGAAGGCGAACCGGAGCACTTGGTCGTGTTCGGCATCCAGCCGGTCGAGCAGGTTCGCCGCCTCCGACACGCAGTGTGCTGACGGCGCTCGAATGCTTCGCTGAACCCGTCTCGTCCGCACGCCTGGGGGTTGAGGGGCTCGGTCCGCCTGCCTTCGGGAATTCGCGGGGGATCTGGCTTGTGTCGGGTATGCCCGCAGAGGGCGGCTGGTTGTGGCTGCCGGTGCTGTCCTCGGCGTGGCCGCCGCGTTCGTGTCCGGTGCCACGGCGCAGGCGTCCGAGGCGTTCGGCCGGGGCTTCACCGTCCCGGCCGAACACCTTGGGTCCCCTCGCATCTCGGTTCCTACGGCGCGCTCGGCGCGGTAGTGCCTGGTCTCGATGTCCCGGGGTAGGGCGCGGATCCGGTCCTGGCCGGCCGCGTTGCTCGGCTGCGGGCCGCCCGCCGCCTACGCCTCCTGGCGTCGGTCGGGCGGGACGGCCGTGCCGATCGCGAACGTGCGGGCGACGGCGTTCATCGCGTCGCCGTAGGGATCACGAGCACCGGGCGTCGGTGGGCGTTGAGGGGATCCCAGTCAACGTTGAGTTGTCGCGCGCTGGGGTTCCATCGGCGGACGGTGCCGGTGGATCCGGGTGGGATCGGGTCGTGGTCGGCGCAGGCGATGACCTCGATGCGGTCGCCTCGGGTGAAGTGTTCGGGGGTGGACATGGTGCTCCTCTTCGGTTCGTGGCGGTCAGCGGGTGGTGGTGATCGCGGCGGTGGCTGCCTTGGCGATTGCGGTGGTGGCGCGGGCGGGGTCGGTCAGTTGCAGGGGGGTGGTGCCGGGGAGGGGTGTGGGGTCGGGGGCGAAGGCCAGCCACAGCACTGCGCATCCGGCGTCGTTGAGGCCTCGGACACGGTGGGCGGCTTTCGCCGTCTCCTGGGGGGTGTAGTAGCCGTCGGACGCGATCACGAGCAGGCGGCCCCTTCCCGGTGTGGTCAGGTCGAGTCCGGCGGCAAGGGCGTCGATCGTCTCGGCGAGGTTGTGGCCGATGCCTCGTGCGGTGAACTCGGTGACCTGGCTGGGGTTACGGCCGGGCTGGGTGATAGCGGTCAGCGAGAGGTCGTAGGCGATGGTGGCGGTACGGGAGTCGGGGTCGGTGAGTGCGGCGGCCTTGGCGAGGATCCAGGCGGCGGAGGCGATCGGGGTAGCGGCCGCGTTCATCGACCCTGAGACGTCGACGGCGATCCCCACCCGCAGGGGCGGGCTGGGCATCTGTCGGCGGTGAGTGTGGGTCCAGGGCTGGGCAGTCGGGGTGGCACCGGCCGCCTTTTGCGCGTCACGGGCGAGCGCGCCGCGCATGTTCAAACGTCCGGGTGGCGCGGCCGAGGCGGTGACCGTCGGGACGCGTTCACGGTAGGCGGCAGCCCGCAGGGCCCTGGCCAACTGTCCGGCGGCGGCCTTCTCAGCGCCGGAGGGCGGGCGGGTGCCGGTGACCGGCGAGGCCGTCCCTGAACGGTTGGTTGCTCCGGGGGTGAAAGGCCGTCCGCCCCGGCTGAACACCCGTGCGGCGATCTGCGCGGCCTGCCGCTCGTGTACGGCCTTGACCGCTTTCTGCTTCGCGCGGGCCGCAGCGGCAACGGTGATCGCCGCCTGCAGCGCCTCGTTGGCGGTGACGTGGCCGACGACCTTCCCGACCGCCTCACCCAGTACATTCTCGTCGCCGCCGGGCATGGGTGGGGGTTCAGGTCGGTCGAGGTCGACTCCGAGTGCGGTACACCAGGCTCGCGCGTGCCGGAGCATCACCGGACCGTCGTGGTCGCCGGTGGTGTGAGCGGCCTTCCAGATGGAGGTGAGGGTGGTCAGGAGGTCTTCGCCGAGAATGCTGGTGACGGCCTGCTCTACCGGTTCGGTCTCGTCGGGGTCGAGGATGCCCGCGTCGCGGCGGGCGAGGATGAGTCCGGCAGCCCAGGCAGCCTGCCAGGCAGTGGTCAGGCTGCCCGTCGTGAAGTTCGACATCACCAACGTTCCGACGCAGGCCCGCAGGAAGCGGCGATCCGCCGGACGGCGTGCGAGGTGGGCGTGCTCGGCGCGGGACTCCTCCAGGATTTGCGCCGCACTGTCGAGTGCCGTGCCCCGTACGGCCGGTGGTAGATCCCACATGCTGTGGGCGGCGTGCGCGGCTTCGTGGACGAACGCGCCCCAGGCAGCCGGGTAGCGCTCCTCGTCGCCGTGCCGGTTCGGGTGGAGGGTGGCGGGGTGGTGCGGGGCGAAGATGGCCGTATCGATCTCCACCATCGCCCGGGTCGGATAGAAGGCGGCGGGTGCTCCCGATCGGGTGCCCGGCTCGCAGGTGACGATCAGGTCCTCGCGTCCGGCGATGTCAGGCAACCGCCCGGTCAGGGCAGCCGAGATGCGCAGCCACTGCCCGGTGTTCGAGGTGGTGGTGGGTTCGATGGCGGGGCCGCCGTCATCCTCCCACCGGGCGGTTGCCAGTTCCGTCTCGGACACAGCAGGTGGGGCATGGTGGACGTGGGCGTGTGCGGGCATACGGATGGCTCGCTTCCTTGAGGGTGGGCTCGGTGGTCCCGGTGGCGGTGTGAGGCGGGGGGTTAGAGCTGGCGGCCGAGGGCCAGGGCGGTGACGGGCTTGCCGGTTGCCTTGGTGACGATTTCGGCGATGGTGTCGCGGTCCTCGAACGGGGCCACGCCGACCAAGTTGGCGAAGGCGACATCCAGTCCCAGGACATCGGCGATCTTCTGAAAGGCCAACAATTCCCTCAGTTGCGGGGCCCATCCCAGTTCGCCGGTCTGCTGACGGGCGGCGATGTTGCGGGCGATCCGCACCGCCGTCCGATTGATCTTCAACGCGACGGCCAGGTCGTAGTCGGAGCCCACCTGGATCTGCATGCTGAACCGGCTGGCGAGGGCTTCGGTCAGAACCGCACCGTGGACACCCGGGTTGTGGCCCGCGATCACATAGAAACCCTCGACGGCCGTGATCGTCTCGCCCTTGTGCGCCTTCACCTGGATCTGCCGCCGACCATCCAACGCCGGATACAACGCAGCCAGCACCTTCGGAGAGATCAAGGTCGCGTCGTCCAGAAGGAGAGCCCGCCCGTCCTGTATGGCGGTGACAAGCGGCCCGTAGACGAACTCGTAGCCCCCGTGCTCGTCTTGCGTGTACTCGCCGACCAGGTCCCCCACTGCCGTGTCGCCGTCCCCGGCCACCGTGATCAGGTCTGGGAACGCCGCCTCGATCAGCGAGGTCTTGCCCGTACCCGGCGGGCCGTACAGCAGAACCGGCACGTTCGCCTCGCGCAACCGCCGTAGTGCTTCCACATCGGGCATGCCCGCCAACGCCCGGGGATGGTAGTCCTGACCGTTGGGCCGCCTGATCGGCAACGGCTTCCCCACCGGCGACACGGTCGGCGAGGTATTCACCACCGTCAGCGCAACGGACGCCCGCGCGGTCGGAACCGTCCGGCCCTGGCCGGGCGGGGTGATCACTACACGTTGCGCAGCAGCGGCAGTCGTGGTGGTGGCCCGGTACGTACGCGGCTGACTCCCATCCCGGTCAGCCTCACCCCGGGCGACCAGGGTCTCGCAAGCGTTGCCGACCGCACCGCCCGAATGCCCGAGGCGGTTCGCCAGTTCGGTGACGGTGAACCGCGTGCCGGGATCGGCGGCAAGGATCCCTGCGACCCTCGCCCGCAACTCACCCGGGCGCGCCTTCGCCCCTGCGGGAGACCCGGAAGCTGCTGACTGCGGCGGTGTGTTCATCGTGTGACTCCGATCGTGTTCGCGGCGGGTGTGGGTGGGGGTTACTCGTCGCCCGGCGGCTGGGCCGGGGGTGCGGGCGGGGGCGGCGGGGGCGTGGTCGGCATCGGAGGGCCGGTCATGGGCTCCAGGGGCCGACGGGGCCTCGGGATACGGGGAATGACGGGGGAATTGTCATCCGACAAATCACACACTGGGGTTTCTCCATTGTTTTTGGCCGCACTTCACCCCTGCGCGGATATCATCCGCAAGGACTTCAGTGGCCTTTCTTCTCTTCCCGCCTTTCGGGAACAATCTAAATATAGCTCGACATTCGGTGCCCGTGAACCGGAATTCCGGCTTGATAATGCTGGAATACTCGTGAATTCGCGACGCTTTATCGGGGGAATTCTCGTACCTGACGACCGAAACGGTCGTGCGCGGATTCTTCGGCGACCGGATTGCAGGCGCGAACCCGGCGGCGCGGACCCGGCGGCTACGCCTGGGCACCGCCGCGCCTACTCGTCTCACCAGGTAGCTCTGGCCAACGATGCAAGGTAAGACCGAGTGAAGAAGGAAGGAGATTAAGAATCGAGGACAGCAGCCGATGGCGAACACGGTCCGCGAGGAGTTGGGGCCGGCGCCGGTGGTGTGCAGATCGGGGCATCCTCATGCACCAATAAGCAGTCGCATCCGGATCTCGGTGGCGGATCGGCCGCGGACCTGCGGCCTTTCTCCGCGTGGGGTGTCCTCTACAAGCAGGACGCCCTGATCGACGTCGCGTACGACCCCGGTCGGGACAGTCCGCAGGCCAGCAACAACCCATCGCTCAGCGAGCAATTGAATCCCAAGACGCCTTGAGCGCGGCTTCACCATCCTAATCAAGGCCACTGTGCTGCAAGGCGAGATGATGCTCCCTCATCTCTTTACGAGCAACGAGAGTAGGCAGATATGGAAGGTCGAAAACCCAATCCGCGAGCCGACCACGCAATGGTGCTGGTACGCACGAAGCTTCTACGCCGTCACACAGATGAGCACGTAGGAGCCGGTGCGCTCGGTGAATGGCGTCCCGGACTGCGGCGACATCCAACACGGCGCTGACCTGCGATGGCCATCAAGTCGGTGCCGCCGCCCCTGTAAACAAGAGTCACCCGTTGACTTGCCCGTCAAGGCCGTGCCCGCAGTTCGGCAAGGCAGGGAAGTATGCCCTCGCGAGCCTGGCCTCGGCGGGCCGTCCAGGCATATCAAGGTATAACCCGCCCATCCTCTGTCCAGGAAGGCCACCATGCACACTCACAAGCCGGATCGAAACCCGGCGGCCCACAGGCAACGACAAGGACCGAGGCACACCCCGACCGGGGCGCCCGGCTTCAGAGGACTCCCGCACAACCTGCTGACGCTCCAAGCCACCCTGGGCAACGCCGCCGTCGTCCAGATGCTCCGCCGGGCCGACCGTCTCGCAGTTCAGGAGTCCAACCGGCACGGCGTCGACTGCGCTCACCAGCGGGCCACCCCGACCGAAGTGCAGCGTTCCTCCGTCCACGACGTCCTCAACACACCCGGTCGGCCCCTTGACGCCGCCACCCGCGTGGACATGGAAGCCCGACTCGGCGCCGACTTCACCGACGTGCGCCTCCACACCGACAGCGCCGCCCGCGCCTCCGCAACCGAAGTCGGCGCCCTCGCCTACACCAGCGGTAACCATGTCGTCATCGACGGCGGCGACAAGTACACCCTCGCCCACGAACTCACCCATGTCATCCAACAACGACAGGGATCGGTTTCCGGCATCGACATGGGCAATGGCCTGAGCATCAGCTCACCGGACGACCGTTTCGAGCGTGCCGCTGAACGCAACGCGCAGCGGGTGATGAGCGTTCCCCTTCCCAAGCAGCTGGACACTGGGAAGGAATTCGCGAACGCGCACTCCTCTGACACCTCAGGGGGAGCCGCACCAATCGTGCAGCGCATGGCGGAGAACGTGGACATCAAGTTCCGGACGAAGACCCTCCCGAGGGGCACCGTTGTCTTCAAGGGTGGCGCATGGCCGGACGGCGAGGCCCTTGCCGAGGCCGCTGAGAGCTATACCACGAACGGCGAGTGGGGAGCCTGTTACCTGGGCACGCCAGCCAACATCTCGGTCGGATACATGGAAGAAAAGGGACACAATTTGTTGACCGCCACCCTCAAGCGGGACCTCAAGCTGCTGGAGATCTACGGCACCACTGCGGACAGCGCATCTGTGGGCGGCGACGAGAAGGCCAGGTTGATAAAGGAATTAAAGGGGTATGAGGAAGAAAAGTATCTGATGGACTCTATTTTGGGCAATGGGTATGACGGCGCCTATATGAGTGCCGACGCTGATGGATCGGGCAAAGAGGTCATTCTCCATTGGGCGATGGTGGGCGAGGCGTGCACGTTCGCATTGGCGTCGAAGCAACCGCATTGGAATAAAATGGGCTACTTCGATCAGTTCTCGGACGACGAGTGACCACGTGCCGCCGTCCAGCCCGGCCACGCGGCGAACCGGGGCTACACCCTCGTGAACGACCTCGTCGTACGGGCGCCGGAGCATCCGCTGCGCGCTCATGTCCTCGAACTGCCTGGCATCCAGGGCCGCGTGCCCGAGTAGGACCACGCCGATAGGGATGAATCATGCGGAATCAAAGCAGTTCGTGCAGCAGATCCCCGTCGTCTCCCATGAAGGCCGCGGTATCCCCTCGTCGACCGCCGCCATCAACAGCGGCCATATTGCGGGCCCGCGTCGGTGTATCAGGACGGGACCTTCATCTTGTTGGCTCCTGATGGCGCGACAGCTTCACCTTCGGGCCGACGCACAACGCGACGTGCACCGAAGCCTGGGCCACGAAGTTGTGGTGATCTGACGCACCCAATGCTCCTGCGCTGGCGTCGCGATCCTCCACCGGAGTTCGTCGTCGACCACCATGACGAACTCCACACCCTGGCTAAGGCCCGCGCCCGGGCACGGTGCGCCGAGTCCAGAATGCGCCACACCACCTCGCTGTCGACCGACTCGTCAGCGAACGACCGGACCATCTTCCATCTGCGTACGACGTCTCTGAATTCCATGGTCAAAGATTCACCGCCAACAAGCCATTCCCTTGACCGCCGCACGGGGCGAGAGGCCCGAACCGCTGGCGTCATGATGAGCCCGTCAGCGCCTCAGATGGGCGGAGGCAGGTTGTCGGTGCTGCAGCAGCGCGGTGGTCGCCGGGTCCGGGGTGGCGTCCAGGTCAACCAGTCGGCGTTTGAGCAGGGCGTAGGTGCGGTGGGCGGCGTCGTCTCGGCCGGAGGTGCGTTGGAGGCGGATGATGCGTTGGTAGACCGCTTCGTTGTAGGGGTCCCATTCGGCGGCATGGTCGAGAAGGGCCAGCGTCTCGTCGGGGTCCGGCTGGTGCTTGGCCGTGTGGTCAGCCAGAAGCACCAAGGCGTCGACGGCCTTGCGGTGCACAGCTTCTCTCAGCTCATCGGCCCACGGGTAGTCGGCGCCTTCGCACAGCGGGCCGGCGTATGCCGCGATCGCCGCCTTCAGTGCTCCCACGCGTACCTGCTCTTCCCGGGCTGCGGCTGCTCGTTGCACCGTGGTGGTGAAGGTGGCGATGTCGGTGGTGATGAGGTTCTTGTCCAGTAGGTGCCGGTCGCCGACTCGGACGACGAAGGCTGCTTGTTGTGCGCCGGTGGCCTGTCGCAGGCTGCGTCGCACCGCGCGCCGCAGGTTCCCGAGTTCGCGCCCCGCTTGGTCGGGGTCGGAGGAGATGCGTAGGGCTTCGATGATTTCTTCGGTGCGGATTCCGTTGGGGTGGGCTGCGAGCAGGCAGAGGAATTCCCGGGTTTCCGGTCGCATGCCGTGCCCGGCCTCTTCGCTCTTCCCGCGGGCTTGAATCCGGAATCTTCCGAGGATGTGCACGGTGACGGGCGCTGAAGGCGTTCCTTCACCAACCTCCTCCGCCACACCCTGAGAGGCCTCTGCGTCGACCAGCTGGTGGTCTGCGCGGCTCCCGGATGGTTCCGGCTTCTGTGTGGCCGGCGGGCCGTGTGCTGGTGGGGGAACGGAAGGTGGAGGAGGCGAGGGTGGTGTCTTGGTACTGGCGGTGCGGGTGATCTGGCCATGGGCGGCGTACAGGACGTCCAGAAGCTCGCCAGCCGACTGGGGCGTGAGGGTGAACATGCGGGCTCCGGTGAGGGGCGCCGGCTCGGTGGCGGCGAGGACGACTCCGTCGGCGTCGAGCCGTGCTTGGGTGGGCCAGTCGTCGGAGTGGAGGATGACGATGGCGAGTTGGCCAGGGGCCGACCGTTGAGCCGCGGCCTGGAGGCGTTCGTCGGGCTGTTGGTGGGCGTCGGTGATGAGCAAGTCCATGGGCGGCTGCTCGTCGGAGGCGGGGGTGACGGAGTGGTCCTGGCCTGTGGTGAGTCGTGCGCGGTGTAGAAGGCTCTGTTCGATGAGCGAGAGTGCCTGGCTACCGTCGGTGGTGATGGTCCAGGCCGGCAGGGAGCGCGTCGCGAAGGGCAGAAGGCGTTCCGCGGTCCCGGCAGGTGTCAGCAGCCGTACCTTCGGTCGACCGGGGCGGAGGCATTCTGCGGCGCTCAGGACAGCGATCACCAAGGCGCGGGCTGCAGGGTCCGTTCCGGGGCCGGTCAGTGCGATTCCACCGGTTACGGCCAAGGTGTCGATGGTGAGTTCGCGGCCCTCTTGGACTGCGCAGACCACGGCTCCGGGGGCCAGCGGCTTCGCAACATCGTGGTCGCGGGTCACCAGCGTGTCGCTCTGATTGGCTGGTTCCTCATCTGGCTGTCGAGCGGCCAGGTGGGCGGTGTTGGCTACTCGTACCGCGCGGGCCAGGGGTGGTGGCGCGGCGGCAGCGAGGTTGGGCTGGCGGTGTCGGTGCGCGTGGGCTCGGGCGAACCCGACCGCAGCGGCGATGCCGGCGGCGATCGTGATGCCGATCGTTGACGCGGTGCCGACTCCGATCTCCACGGCGCGGTGTCGTGTCGGACGGCTCGGGACGTCGGTGTGCGGAGCGAGGCTCGTTCGAGGTGCAGGGGTCTCCTTACCGTGCGGGGCGGCGACACCGGGTGGCGTGGGCACGGGATGCTGGTGGGTTGGGGTGAGCTGGCCGTGGTCCGGGGCAGGGGACCGCGTGAGGCGAGGAGGAGCGGGCTCGCGGTCGATGGTCTTTGTCTCAGCGTGGGAGGGGAGGCTGAGGATCCATCCGGGGCGGATCAGGTCAGGGTCGTGCAGGCGATGCCCATCCGCCTGGGTCCGGTCGCAGCTGAGTTGGTAGATCTCCGGCCAGCGCAGGGAGTCGCCGAGGCGGTCGTGTGCGATGGTCCACAAGGTGTCGCCGGGGACGACGGTGTAGGTCACCGTCGTGGGCCTCTCGGCAGCCTGTTGCGGGTGCGGTTTCGCGACAGCGGATACGTAGACGGCTGGTTGGACCGTACTGGTGTCGACGGCAGCCGGCCCGGTAGCGGGGTGCCACATCGCGGCGAGGGCGAACAGCAGCGTGCTGATCAGGAAGACCGCGGCCATGCGATGAGCCGGCACGCTGGACAGGTGGCTGCGCAGCAGCGTGGTGTCGCGAAGGAGGGTTCGGAATCTACGGGCGGTCCAGACGGCTTCCCGGCCCAGCGTGACCATGAAGGCGGACCAGCAGATCCAGCCCGCCAAGGCCAGCACCTTCATGACGAAGGGGTCGTCGGCCGACTGGCTGACCCGGGTCGCGAGGTCGCTGAGCGAGGTGATGTGGGATGCCGGCCGTGGTGTTCCGGCCGAGACGGCCAATACGTACGGGATGCCGATGCTCGCGCCGGCCAGCGCCGTGACCGACAGCAGCAGGTGAAGGACGGCTCGCGGCCTGCTCCGCGGCCAGAAAGTGTGGTTCATGGTGCGGTTCCTTGCTGCCAGGGGGCAGTGATCCCCTGTTCGGCTCGTGCGGTGGCCTTCGCGGTGGTGACCAGGTCGTTGATGCCGATCGCCGCCAGGATCTGCGGGGTCTGGTGGTGGGTGACGGTCACCGTGACGCTGGTGTCCCCGGCTGTTGCCTGGCCGCTGTCGCCGGTTGCGTGGACGTAGTGGAGTGCGGCGCGCACGGCTCGTCGACGATCGAGGCGAACCTGTTGGGTCCGGCGCAACTGTGCGAGGTCGAGTTGCTGGGTGCCGGCGCGTGCCGCCTCCTGAGCCTCATCCGCGGCAGCGACCTTCCCGGCCAGGGCGAGGCCGCCGTCAAGGACCAGGCCAACGAAGAGAAACAGTCCGGCCACGACCACCACCACGAACGCCGTGACCTGCCCCGTCTCCACCCTCCGCTGGTGCCGGTCAGCCGGCCGCACAGGGGCGTCGTGGTGCGACGGGTTGGTCATGTTGTTCCTCGGAAAGCGTCGATCATCGAGACCGCGGTGCGGGCAACGGCCAGGTGCGCGGGGAGCCCGGAGAGGCCGAGGTCGGCGACGCAGGCCACCTTCACGTGCACCAGCGCACCGGGTGCCAGGTTGCCGAGGTCGGTTGTCACCGTGACGCGCGTACACGAGGCACCGGAGGCTGCCAGGGCCGCGTCGGCGGTAGTACGAGCTTGTCGTTGCGCTTGGGGAAGAGTCCGGGCCAGTGTCGCGGCGCGGGCAGCTTGGTGAGCGGCATCGTCGACCCGGATCCGCGCTGTTGCCATCCGACCCAATGCCACCGTCACCAACAGGACCAAGACCAGGAGCGGGGTGAGCAGCACCAGTTCGGTCGATGCGGAACCGCCATCCTGATCCTTCTCCTCCCAAGGCGCCGCGTGGTCGAAGCCGCGCACCTCGATCACCGTTCCCCGGCCGGCGAAGACCATCGTTCGACCACGCCCGTGTCATGGGCGGCGACGGTCAGGTGGAAGCCCGGCAGCACTGGTTCGACTTGGCCGTGTACCTCGATGGTGGCGGTGCGCTCGGTGCGGATCACGGTGGCGTGCGGGTCGAGCAGCACACTGTGGCCCAGCGCCACGAGGGTGGCTATGGCCCGGGCACGCCCGGCAGCGGCGGTGCTGCCCTGAGCCCGGGTTGCGGTCAGCCCCCTCGACGCTGCCGTTTGCGCGATGTGCTGTGCGTGCCAGGCCAGCGCGAACTGCACGATCAGCAGAAGGAGCAGGAGAAGCAGCGGTACGGCGACGACCATCTCTGCCGCCACCGCGCCCCGTTCTTCGTCCCCGGTAGGCCGCCCAGCAACCGCTCGCAGCGCGCAGTGGTGGGTGGTCATCAGCCGAGGTTGATGCCGCGTGCTTTGCCCATCACCTTCGCCGAGATGACCGCCACCGCGGCGATGCCCAACGCGACGAGCAGGGCTGTGATGATCACGGTCTCGGTGGAGTACCCGGCGTCGGACCGGGCGTTCTCCCGCACCCAGGCCACCCGGGACCGGATGCGGGACAGCAGGAAGTGGACCAAGGGTTCCATGGCGGCTCCGTCTTCTACGTTGAGGGTGCTTACAGCCCGGTAAGGACGTGGGCCATCGCGGGGTAGCCGATGAACAGCAGGAACGCGGCGAACATCAGCACCACGGGCAGGGACATGCGCTCAGTGGCGGACTGCGCGGCACCGTCAGCCTCGGCGAGACGCCGGCCGCGTATCGCTGCGCCCTTCGTCTCCAGCGAATGCCGGATCTTCGCGCCCTCAGCACCAGCCAAGCCGATCGTCGCGGCCAACTCCCCCAGCTCACCAACGCCCGTCCGGACCCCCAAGGAGGCGAGTTCGTCCCAGACGCTGGTGCGGGCCATCTGCGCGGTAGCCAGCGCCCGGCGGATCCCGGAGGCGGCCCACCCGTGCGGGGCCGCAGCAGCGTCGTCGAGGGCTTGCTGGATGCCAGCGCCTCCAGCCAGCGCGATGACCACTAGGTCGAGGAAGACCGCGAGCGCATGCCGCATCTCAACCCGCCGACGTGCCGCCTGAGCCCGAACCCCCAAGTCCGGAGCAACGAACATCGCCCCTGCGCACAACAGCGAGGTCCACACCGGCAACCACCATCCCGGCCCGACACCGGCCGCGACCTGGGCCAGCACGATCACCGCAGGCGGGGCCACGAGCCCGACAACCGCGGAGGCAGCCTTCTCCGCCAGATGCCGTTCCACCCCGACCCCCACCACGTCGAGGTCCGCGCGCGACGAAGCGGTCGGCAGGCCAGCCGCACGCAGCAGCGGCACACCCCGCATCCCCCACCGGGCAGCCCACCCACTCTCCGCGGTCGTCCCCTCCAGTGCGGCCTCGGGGCGTGGCGGGCGTCGGTGCAGGGCCTCCAGCGCGGCGGCCAGGGGTGGACGGTGAGGTCGCAGCCCCACAACGAGCGCGAGGAGGCTGCTGCCGAAGACCCCGCCGAGTAGCGCCGCGATCACCGTGCACCCGCCCTGCTCTGTGCGGCCGATGCCCCCGGAATCGCCTCCGCTGGGGAGAGGGTGAGGATCCTGGGTTCCTCGGCGAACCGGGCGACCTTGACCAGCCAAGCGAACCCTGCGGCGAACAGGCCACCCACCAGCGCGAGCATCACCTGCCCGAACAGGCTGGAGAACGGCTGCAGGTAGGGGCGGTTGAGCAAGACCAGGCCGACGGCCATCCCAACCGTCGTGGCAGTGACTACGCGCACCGAAGTCCGCACTCGTGCCCGTCCGGCGTCGATCCGCAGCCGCATCGCCACCTGCTCACGCGTCGCACCCGCCAAAGACCCCAGCAGGTCCGCCAGCTTGCGGGCCTGCCGCTCCGCCGCCATCACCAGCGCGGTGGCGACAGTGTCCACGACCGGGTCGGCTACTTCGTCGGCGAAAGCCCGCAGGCTCGGGCCGAGCGGCTGGCCGCGCTCGATCCGCGAGGCGAGTGCCCTGGTGTGCTCGCGCAGAGCAGGGGGGGCGAGGGATGCGGTGGCAAGGATGGCCTGCTCCAGCCCAGCCGCAGCCGACAAGGTATCCCGCAGCATCTCCGTCCAGACCGCAACCGCCTCCAGCTTCTCAATCCGCTCCCGGGCTGCCCTGTCCCGACCCAGCAACTGCGGCAGGCATCCGGCCGCCACCGCGGCGAGAAGCGCTCCCACCGGCCAGCCCGTCACCCCACCGACCAACACCCCGACCACCAACATGGTCACCGTCCGCCGCCAAGCGCGGCGGTTCAGTCGACCACGCCAGACTGCGACGGACGGGTGCGCGAGACGCTGGTGGCGCGAGGCCCCGTGGACGATGAGCCACACCCCGCAACCCACAGCAGCACCCAGGCCCAGGGCGTAGAGCATCGTGGTGCTCATCGCGCCCACCACCGTTCGCGCAGCAGCTGCTCGTCCAAGCCCGCCGCAAGCAGGTCGGCGAGCGTCTCGCTTCGCACCGGTGTCGCCGGAACCGCCCGGCTGTCGGGTCCGGGCTTGTACACCTCGTTCGAGATCACCTGCGGGCCATCCGCGTCCACGATCTCCCGCACTGAGTCGATCACCCGCCGGCCCTCCGCATCCCAGGCCAGATGGACCACGAAGTGCACAGCCGAAGCCACCAGCAGGTTCGTCGCCTCCAGCGACAGGCGCTCCGGGGCCTGAGCCGCGTAGGCCGCGAGTTTGGTGAACACCCCGCGTGAGGTGGAGGCGTGGATGGTCGACAGTGAGCCGTCGTTGCCCTGCGACATGGCGTTGCACATGGGCACGACCTCGGCACCGCGGATCTCGCCCACGATCACCCGGTCCGGGGACATCCGCAGTCCCCAACGGACCAACTCCGCCTGGTCGATGGCACCCTCACCTTCGATGTTCGCTTCGCGCGCCTGCATCGCCACCACGTCCGGGTGGGCGACGGGATCGGCGTCCAGGCCGAGTTCGAAGGTGTCCTCGATCGTCACCAGCCGCTCCACCGGCGCAATGGCCGACGCGAGAGCCCGCAGCACAGTGGTCTTGCCGGTGTTTGTGCCCCCGGCGACGATCACATTGCGGCGGGCGCGGACCAGCGCAGCCAGGAAGTCGGCCATCGGCTCGTCGCACACCCCCAGCCGCACCAGGTCTGTGAGCGTGGCCGCACGGAACCGATGTCGGCGCACCGACAGCGACACCCGCCCCGTCACGGCCATCACCGCGAACAGCCGGGAACCGTCCGGCAGGCAGATGTTCAGCCGCGGTACCGCGCGGTCGAACCGCCGTTCCTCCAATCCGGCTCGGGCGGCGATCTGCCGCACCGCCTCCACCAACTCCGCATCGGAAGCCGCCAGCGGTGCGACGCGGCGTTTGGTGCCGTCGGCGTAGCGCACCCAGACGATGTCGGCACCGTTGACTGCGATGTTCTCCACCCGATCGTCCGCCAGCAACACCTCCAACGGCCCCAGCCCGAACAAGGCATCCAGCACCGCCTGCTCGACTCGCTGTTCCGTCGCGGCGTCCAGGGCAGGTTGGCCGGCCGCCAGCTGGGCTGCGGCCTGGGCGTTGAACTCCTCGGCGAGCAGGCGTCGAACGACCTGACGGCGCTGATCCGGGCTCTCGGCCGGCAGGCCGGCCTCCTCCCGCGCCTGCGCGTAGGCGGCCATCCGCCCGGCGACCTGCTCCCGCATCACATCCCCGAGGCGTCGCTCACCCCCACCATTCGCAGGCGCCCACGGCAGTCCCGCCACATCCGTCACCGCGCTCACCGCACCCCACCCCCGTCCGCGCTGGCCGAAGGCAGGGGTCCGTAGGCTCCGATGGGTTCCGCAGACAGACTGGGCGCGCCACCCGGGGAACCGTTCTGGGCCGGGAGGCCGACCAGGTGCTTGGCCAGCGTGCCGGCTGCGCGCACCAGCTCGGCGCGATGCCACCTGCGTGACGACATCCCGCCCCGGCCGGCCAACGCCAACGCTGTCCGGGGATCCCACGGCACACGGTGCACCTGCCGCAGGCCCATCACCTCGCCGATCTCCGACAGCGGATACGGACTGGGACCCACCAGCACCAACTCCACACTCCGACCAGCCGCCCGCAAATCCTCAACCTTCGCTACGGCGTGGGCCAGCGCCTCAACCTCGCCCCGGCTCACCAACAGCAGCCGATCCGCCGCCTCCACCAACGGGGACAACTCCTCCTGCAACCGGCCGACATCCAGCAGGACCGACCCTTCGCTCCCCATCCCGGCACGCAACAGCCCCGCCCCCACCCCCGAAAACATCCGCACCGCCGCGCCCGCCTGCCGTCCCCCACTCGGGCCGACCACCACATGCACCCCACCGGGAAGCAACTGAACGCAGTCCGCCAGCACCTGTGGTGACGCCGACCGCCTGGTCGCCGCAGCCAAATCCACCAGCCCTGGAGAGTCCGACAACCCGAAGCGGGCCGCGACATCGCCCCCCGACGGGTCCAGCTCCATCACCAACGGCCGAGGACACCGCCCCGAGACCGGCCAACACGCCGCCAACGCCAACACCACCGTCGTCACCCCCGGCGCTCCCGCCGCCGACCCGATCACCACCAACTGCCGCCCCATCAAGGAACCTCCCGACTCAACGGGCTGAGCACCACGACGTGAGGCTTGTCGAACCGCGCCGCACGCTCAGCCGCAGCGGTATCAACCAGCAGCGTTACGACAGCCCCCGAATCCTGAACCCCCGCCGCCACATCAGTGACCGTCCCGACCAACGGGGTCACCGGGGCTGTCTGTGCCTGTTCCCCGGACTGCCCGGTCACCGTGTCCCCGCTCACTCCGGAAAGGACAGCAACCCGCTGGCCAGCACCCACCCCAGCCGGCAGTCCCCCCGGCTCGACCGCAAAGGACACCTGGGCCTGCCCGACCGGAGGAAAAGCCGGTCCCGTTCCGACGTCCTGCGGCGCCAGCACAGCCCCCGCCACCAACGGCACCACCGCCGTCCGACCGACCACCACACCCACATCCGCAGTCGGCACCACATGCCCCACCGCGTCATCCACCCCAAGCTCAAGCTCCCGAAGATCACCAGATGTGACAACCGCCCCCACCGGCACCGGCCTCGCCACCACCAACACTGGAACCTTCCGCCCCGCATGAGCCAACAACGCGGCGAACGCCACCGACGACGCCAACGCCAACGCCACCCCCGCCCACACCACGGCAGGCCGACGCCGAGGACGCCCCGCCACTACGCTCGCGGGTCCATGCGCCGAAGCCTCCTGCCCAGAGGTGGGCCACAAGCGTGCGAACACGCCATCGCGACGGTCCCGCGTCGACGAAGACATGGAAGAACTCACACACCACTCCACTGTTGTTGAGGAGACACCACTCGGAACGAAGACCGAACCGTTCGCGACGCCCGCCGAACGGAGAAGAACCGCCGCCTATATGCCGCGGCCCGAGACGACCACGCCCTGCACCTCCGTCACCCGCACCGCCACCCCCGACGTAGTCCGCAAATCCGAAATCCGACCGTCCCTGCCGCCACCCCGCCACACCACGTCCCACACCACCGTCGCCGCCACCCGAAACACCTCGCCGGGCCGCCCAGCCGACGATCGCCGATAGACGTAGCCACAATCCGGAGAACGCGAATCAGCAGGAAACTGCGACGAGTACAACGTCCCGGAACCCCGACACGTCACGCCGCCGCCATCCCCCATCGACCACACCACCCGCTGAGGTGACGCCGTAGCCGTCACGGAGACACCAGGCACCGCAACCGTCTTCGACACCGAACGCCACCCGGCCCGGTCGATCCACAGCCAAGTCGGCACACCGACGATCTGAGGCAAAGTCGCGTCGGGACTCATGCCGATTACGGGCTCAAGCAGGGAGAGTTGGCTCGCTACCTGTCGAGCAAACTCATCGGGAGATGAGTTACGTTCAGCACGAACTGGATCCTGCTCTTCGAGACAAGTTCCGTTGAGGCTGAGCAATCCACAATTCGCGGGTACAGTTGCCGGAACCACACGATGAGGCTGCGGAAGAAGCTTAACCGTCTTCGCACGATGGGAAGTTCCTTGCGCACTTCCACCGTCACCAAATCGCGCGTGTGACCTTGCCGTTCTTCCACCAGTCCCGGCACGCATCTGGCAGCTCGCCGTTGAGCAGGTCACCTCCGACAACATGTTGTCAGTACCGTGTGCCGCCGCCCTCGGAGCCAAGAACGC
Organism: uncultured Actinomycetota bacterium; assembly: GCA_963737305.1. Lineage (GTDB taxonomy): Bacteria > Actinomycetota > Actinomycetes > Streptomycetales > Streptomycetaceae > Streptantibioticus_C. The sequence continues at coordinate 2,287,401 of CAVTRX010000001.1, forward strand.
CAGCAGGAATGGACAGAGCGCGATCGCACATCGCCTCCGCAGACCGCAGGTCAGCATGAACCGGCCGCGTCGAGGTACAAGTACACGACCTTCCACTGGCCCATCGTTCGGCGGACAGTAGCCGTGACCTTGTGGTGAGCGCCCGGAATATTGTCCTCGAGCCTCCCATCAGGCCAGTAGTTTAGCCAGTGGGTGGAGTCAGAGCAGTCCTCAAGGTGCACCTCGGTCTCGGGGCTATCGGATGGGGACGAGACCACGCGTGGGAACAGCTTCACATGCCCCTTGCTCACAACGCCTTCATCTCGTTGCTTCGTCAATCCGTATTCGAGAAGACCTAAGGCTGCTCCTGCTGCGTGGTCGCCAAGTTCCGCAGCGTTCGGATCGGACGTTCTCCCTGCCTTCTCGGTGTCAGCCCACATCGCACGATAGGCAGCCAGGGCCCCTTCATGCCCCGAGGGGGCACTTGGTGTATAGGGCACCGGGGCGGCATGACTGCTGCTCGGGGGTGCCTTCAACTGCGGCTCAGCACAGCCGCCGAGTCCGAGCAACGCCGACACAGCCAGCGCCAAACAAGCAGCGCCATGAATCCTCGGCGAGTCCATCAGGCTCAATCACACCCCTCGGAGGCGAAGAGTTGCCGACAGTAACAGAACGTCACCACCGTCTTGCCCCCTCGTCCATCCATCAACCCACTCGAAAGGTGGACGCTCCAGTGCCCGCCTGCAGACACCCGTATGACAAACAGGCGGGACTGCGGCCTCATACAGCCTTCGCGCACCGTCTGCGCGACTGGTCAGCAGGGCGGGAATTCCACCCAGGCGACCTTGCCCTTGAGGAGTCTCCGTCGGAACCCCCAGCAACCGTTCGACAGGTGGTCCACGATCCCCAACCCCCGACCACTCTCGGCCAACTTCTCCTCCGCGACGTCGATACCGTCCCCCAGGACCTCCAGCCCTTGAACGAGCAGTCCACCTCCGGCTCGGGGTCGCGTGTCGGGCATACGGGAATCACGATCGCGCACCTCGCAGACGACCCCCGCAGCAGTACGACGAACACGAAGTTCGTACGGTCCCCTCGCGTGCACGCCAGCGTTGGCCACCAACTCGGAGACCGCCAGAACAGCATCGTCGATGACCTCGCCCCGCAAGCCGAGTCCAGTGAGTGCCCGCCGCAGGGCCGCCCGAGCGGCACTGATCGCCTCAGGACCGCCCACCGCCCACGTGCACAGCACCGAACCACGCCACCACAACACGCGGCTCACCGAAGCGCTCCACGCGCGGCGTGGCGGCCCCGCAACACCCGCCGATGACGACCCCGCCCTGGGCGAGCCCACGCGCGTGCCTCTTCGAGGACAAGCGAGTGGTTGACGGCGACGACCGACAGCAGCATGAGAACGCTGAACAATAGGGACGGCGACATGGCGACCTCCGGGAGAACGTGACCAGGAACATCACCACCACACCGCTAATACCTCGATGAGCGGCACCGTATGCCAACGACGTCGTCACCCGAATAACGACGCAATACGAGTCGTCCAGAAATCATGCAGATCGCATCCCCCTCTACCGATAAGGCAAGTTACGGTCGACTGCACCATTCCCAATTCCCCAGGAGGCCACTTATGCGGTGCGCCAACCGCAAACTGGCAGCTTGCATAAACGCCGCCGGACTGCGACCCCCGCAGATGGTCATGGCCGTCAACCAACTGCTCGGCGAGGGGTATCTGAGCCGCTCCACAGTGTCGGAGTGGATGCACGCCGGCCGTGTCCCGCGCGAACCACTCCCAGCCATCGTGGCCCAACTACTCTCCGACCGCCTCGACGGTCACGTCAGAGCCCACGACCTGTGGCCACACCCCGGGGTTGCCCCAGTCTGGGCTGTGCCGGCCGACCACGGACTGACGGACATCTCGAACGCGCCCAACCCTGCCAAGGCCGTGGCCTCCGACTGGGTTCGCTTCGCGAACCGCCAGGCCGGATGTGACCGGCGGCGCTTTTACCCTGTTCCGAACTCTGCATTCCCAGGCAAGGCAGGAGGAGACGGCGAGGCGAAGGCAGCAGTGGCCGATCGATGGGGTTGCCTCGCGCAGAGCATTGCCATGGAATTCACGCAAATCCCATCCTCTCCTCCCATCAGTCGATTCGCCTATCGTCAAGTTCTCGTGTTCGCTGAAGCCGTGTTGGAAGCTCCCGAAAACCACGACATCGCAATGGCATTGGCAACGATGGCTTTCACGGCAGAACGAGTGGCGCGAGCGGAAGGAGACTTTGGGCTCGCCCAACGCTACGGCGCCGCAGCCGTTATTCTCACTGGGACGACGGCTAGCGGCTCCACGTGACGACCACGCTGCTTCCCGCCAGTTGTCTGGTGAGGCAATGGCCTGTTTGTGGTCGGCCCCCACACCACCCGCTGGCATGGGGGCTGCGGCAACAGTCGCCTCGCCGTGCGCTCGGCGACTGCCTTTACCTGGGCTGAGGACCCTGCAGGTTCTGGCGGATGACTTGATCGCTGGAACGGACTGCATCCATCAGCTCTGCACGAAGTGGACCGGGGACAGCCTTTGCTCCCAGAGCACAGTCCTCGACCAGCTGTTCACAGTCGTTTCTCCACCCCGTCGGAGCGACGGTGTTGAACAGGAGGCTGGCCAGGCATTCGCGAGCGGCGTAGCCATCGGTCGTCTCGATGGCTCTGCGGTGAAGGTCTTGGACGATCCGCCGTGCAGTGGGGTGGTCGGCGTGGCCGACGGCGTCGAGAACTGTGAGCCCGAGGCGGGTGTTGAAGACCGTCATCCCGGACTCCGTCGGCAGTTGCTCGTACACGGCCGCCAGTTCGTCGAGGTGGTCGTCGGCCGGATCGCCGAGTGCGCGCTCGCAAAGCGTGGTGAGGGTGGCGGTGACGGCTTGCTCCCAGGGCTCGCCCGGCGCGGTGTCGGCCAGGAGCTCGGTTGCGCCGTCGCTGTCGCCGGAGGTGAGTGCGGCGAGGACGGCGACTTGGCGGCCGTCGAGCATGCGTTTGCCGACCCCACGGTGCTGCTGAATGTGGTCGAGGGCCTCTGCCCAGCGGCCGGCGGCGGTGAGGGTGCGGGTGCCGTCGGCCAGCAGGACGCGCCACAGCCAGGCGCGGGCTTCCTGCTGGTCCTCTGCTGTTGCGGTGAGGTTGGCCGGTACGTCGCAGTTCTCGATGCGCGCAGCGGTCCTGGTAGAGACGGCGTCGTAGAGCGCGAGGAGGCACTGGCGTCCTTCGTCCGCGCGGCCGGCACGGATGAGAAGGCGGGCAAGGTTGACGACCGGTTCGAGAGCGCGGATCGCGGTCATCCACGGTTGGGGGCAGGCGTGGAGGTAGGCGGCGGCGTGCTGGTGGCACAGTTCTCGGGCCAGCTCAGGCACGCCGATGTCGGAGGCGAGGAGAGCCGTCTGGTTGAAGACGGTGGAGGCCAGGCGGCTGTCGGCGTTGGTGAGCGCGTCGTCGGCGATCCTGATGATGGACGCGACACGCTGCGAAAGGGGTAGGCAAGCCGGGCGCCTACGGGCGATGAGCGGGAAGCGTTGGGCTGTGGGACCGTGCGGGTCCATGAGTCCCCCGAGGGGCGAGTACTGGGGTACGGCGTCGCCGGTGCCCGTCCGTCTCGCCGACGGGCACCGTCTGCGGCTGATCGGTGTATTACCAGGTGACGAGCACGCGGTTCAGCGGAGTGTCAAGGACGAACCGGCCAGGCCGCTCGTCGACGGGTGTGTCGAGGGGCTGGAGTTCGAAGGTGGGCTGGCGGTCACGGTATTCGCGATCCCAGGTGCGCAGGGCATCGGCGACCTTGGCGGACAGCTCACCGCTGCCAGGCCCGTGGCCGATGACACCGAACTCCCACAGCTTGCCGCCCGCGGGGGACGTCTTGTCCGAGAGGCGGCGAGCGAGGTAGGTGACCGCGTCCTTGTCCACGGCCGCCGTCGAGGACGGGTAGGGATCGTCGGTGAGGAGCGTGGCCTTGGCGGTCTGTGGGAACAGCATGCGGACCAGGCCGGAAGGCATCGAGCAGGATACGAACAGCTCCATCCACTCCGGCGATTCCATGGCGCGGACCATCACCCCGGTCCACTCCTCGATCCGTGGCTGCTCCAGCACGCCCAGCAGGGCTGCGCCTGCCGAAAACCTCATCCACCCAGGTCAAGCGGCATGTTGATACTCGTGGAGGATGCCGCCGAGTCGTTCGCGTCGTCGTATGTTGAGGCGGGTGGTCTGCTGCGGATCAGCAATCGGCGCCGGTAACGGGTGGAGCGGGCGAGTGTTGGCGATGCCTTGGTGGGGCCGGTGGGAGTTGTAGTGGTCTTCGAACTCGCGTAGTGCGTGGAGCAGGTGGCGCTGGTTCCAGATCAGGGTGCGGTCCAGCAGTTCCCGTCGGCAGGTCTGTACCCAGCGTTCCATGATCGCGTTCATGCGCGGCATCCGTACGCCGCTGTACACGACCTGGATCCCCGCGTCGTTGAGGATGGTGTCGAACTGGGCGGGGAACTTCCCGTCACGGTCCCGGATTAGGAACCTTGCCCGGGAGCCGGCGTCTTCGATGTCCATGGCGAGGTTCCTCGCGGCTTGTGTGACCCAGGTTGCGGTGGGGGGGTGTGGTGGCACCGAGGATGCGGATCCGGCGGCTGGCATGCTCGATCACTGCGAGCACATAAAGCCGTGCCCCGGAAAGGGTGACGGTTTCCATAAAGTCGCAGGCCAGGAGGGCGTGGGCCTGGGAGTGCAGGAAGTCCGCCCACGTGCTGGAGGCCCGTTCGGGTGCCGGGTCGATTCCGGCGTCCTTCAGGATCTCCCAGACGGTGGATGCGGCCACCTTGATCCCGAGGACGAGGAGTTCGCCGTGGAGGCGGCGATATCCCCAGCCGGGATTCTCCCGTGCAAACCGTAGGACCAGACGCGGATGGAGTGCACGGTCCGCGGCCTTCCCGGGCGCTTCGGCCGGCAGGAGGCTGTGTGGCGGCGGGCGACCAGGTCACGGTGCCACCGCAGGACCGTGTCCGGCCGTACCACCAGCCGTACCCGGTGCAGCACTTCCACCGGCAGTCGGTGCAGCAGGGCTGCCAGGAACGCCCGATCGTACGGGGTGAATCGCACTCTCTCCTTTCCGAGTTGACGTTCCAGCACCGTGATCTGATGGCGCAGGGCGAGGATCTCCGCATCCTTGTCCCGATCAGTCATCGGCAGCAGGCGCAGCATCGCGAAGGTGTTCGTCACGGTCAGGTAGGCCAGTCGCAGCAGCACAACCGGCCATCATGCCGGGGCAGCCAAGAGCCATGCGAGGGCACCATTTCGAGCACCTCACGTCCGAGATCCGCACGCCCTGTGCGCCAGCTCTGACCAGGGTGGATGAGGTTCTCGGCAGGGGCAGCCCCACCGCGTGTCGAGTGTTTCGCACGGACAAGGCCCCCAGATCACCGTGTTACGGCAGCGAAGCCTGCGACGGCCGAATCGTGTAGGTCCAGTTTCCTCGTACACCACTACCATGCTGATGCTCCTGCACGGATCTTCCCCCTCGCCACCCGGCGCCGTCCCCGGTTCCGGATGCCCATTCGGAGGTAGACATGCGCAGCAAGCACCACCACTCACGCCTGTACGGCACGATCACCGCGCTGACGCTACTGAGCGCGGCCGTCGGCCTGCCCTCGGCCGCCGCCGCAGTCGATCCGGCACCCATCGGGCCCCACCAGTACTTCATCGGCGAGGTCAACGGGGTCTCGACCGGAGCGGTCATCCGTGTCGGTTGCTTCGGACCCGTGACACCCGGGCAGACCGGGCACCCGGTCTCCGGCCAGAGCGTGGACGTCCTACCCACCACCGCGCCCAGCAGTTCCACCACCGGATACACCGGCGAATCCGCCGACCACGTCGTCGTGGACTTCGGACCCGCCAGCTCGGCAGGCCCCGTCTCACTCAGCAGCTACGCCGTGAAGGCCGCGATCCCCACAACCCTCAGCCTGCCGTGCTCCGGAACGGGCACGGTCGCCTTCATTCCCATGCCCGGCAGTTCCACCGCACACACGGCCACCGTCGAGGTCACCTACCAGAACATCGGCGTCTAAAAGGGGCCCACCTTCCGAACCCGGCGGGCGGGTGACACGCACTCAGCCAGGGTGGGGGGTGCAGCAGGCGCGTGGGCACCGAGCCTTCTCGACACTGCCAGTGCCGCGTGTCTGTTGGGCGCACGATGGTGACGAAGGCGAACAGGGCGGCAATCTCCACCAAGAGTGTGAGCCGGTCGAACAGGGTAGGGGAGCCGCCAACGGTGCGACCGGGGCGGCGCCTGCTCCAGGCCGAAGAGGCCCGGGAGCCAGCCTCTGCGATCCCGCTCGACGGCCACATCCACCGCCCCCAACTGCTCGGCGGCCTCATCAACGAGTACCACCACGCAGCCTGACCACACGAAAACGACCTGTTCAACAGCCCAAACCCAAGTTTTTGCGCGGCACAGATTCACCCCCACCTGCGCGGGGACCACGTGATGCCCGCCCGCCTCACCGCCTCGCGGCCGGCCGGGGTGGGGGCGTCCTTGTACGTCGCTGTCAGCGGTGTTTACGACTGCGGCACACCGAATGGTTCATGCGGCGGTGCTCACCAAGTTGTCGACCACGTGGCCAAGGAGGTAGGGCAGGAACGTGTCCTGCGAGTTGGGGCCGGACGGCACGATGGGGACGGGTGAGGGGTGGACAGTGGACGGGATGCCACCGCCCGGCGATGCCGAGGAACCAGTGCCGAGTGCGGCGTTCCGGTCGTGGCCAGTCGGCGTGTCGTGGCTGTGTGCGGTCTGCTCATCCCAGGTGGGCCGGGGGTCGGCCATCGCGACGGTGGGGGGCCTCGCAGTGCGAGGTCGGGCTGGCGCAGCGCCCGGCAGGAACCCTGTGGCGGCCGAATCGTTGGAGTCGGAGGTTTTCACAGTGGCCCGGGTGGTCGGGGGATCGGCAACGCGATGGACCGTGGCATGCGGGCCGCAGACCATTTCGATGCCCGCTGCCACGACAGCGATGGCGATAGCGGAGACGATTAACGGTATTCGCCGTCTGATGCGGACCTTGCGATGTCTGCCCATGGAAATCCTTCCGCCGCACGGGATGCGGGGTTCCTGCCTCGAGAAGGGAGCATAACGACGCGTGCATGTCCGGTCTCAGCGAGCAGCACAGCGCTACGCGACCCACGGAGGGGCTGCATCGGCGACCGGGGCGCCAATCAGACAGGCTCCAACGAAAACGCGGCAAGCCGACACAACACCGCACCGCGAAACGTCACGGGCGGTCTTTTTTTGGGATGTTCCCGCAGATCATGCACCGTTTCCGGGCACATGACCGGTATCCGCAGACATCCGTAACCCATACATCGTCGGCCCCGACTCGTCGCACCGGGAAGTCAACCCCCTTCCCCTACGCCTGCCCTCAGTATCGGGATAGAAGATAAAAGATCCCTTGAGGTGGCCGACAACACTACATAACGGCTACAGTGGCATATACGCCGTTGTTGCAACTGTGGACACACGAACAAAATTCACTCGTTCGAGGGAACTCTCTCGGGCAGGGAAAATGCCCCTGACCCCCATATCCCCGTGGCGTCGCACAGACGTCGCGCACCGGGAGGCCGCCGCCGTGTGCCCACGCGCGGCGGGCACACGAGCGGGGGGACTGTAAATCGTTCGGTGTAACTCCCGAGCATGGAGGATGCACCGATGACCAGTGAGAACGTGACCGAGGCCGAGGCCGTCGAGCTGTTGGAGCCGCAGCCGGCGACGGCGGTGGACAACCGGCTGATCGACGAGTTGGTGTCCCGGGCTCAGGCCGAGGGCTTGCAACTGACAGGCGAAGGCGGTCTGCTCCAGCAACTGACGAAGCGGCTGCTGGAGTCCGCTCTGGAAGGCGAGATCACCGACCACCTCGGCTATGACAAGCACGATCCTGCCGGGAAGAACGGCGGCAACTCCCGCAACGGAACCCGCGCGAAGACCGTGTTGACCGATGTCGGGCCAGTGAAGGTATCCGTCCCCCGCGACAGGGAGTGCTCGTTCGAGCCGAAGATCGTCAAGAAGCGGCAGAAGCGCCTGACGGGCGTGGACGAGATGGTCATCTCGCTGTCCGCGAAGGGCTTGACCACTGGCGAGGTCCAGGCCCACCTCGCGGAGGTCTACGGCGCCGACGTCTCGCGCCAGACGATCTCCACGATCACCGACAAGGTCCTCGAGGGCATGGCCGAATGGCAGAACCGTCCCCTCGATCCGGTTTATCCGGTCGTGTTCATCGACGCGATTCACGTGAAGATCCGCGATGGGGCCGTGGCCAACCGACCCATCTACGTCGCCTTGGCCGTCACCGCGGAGGGCCGGCGGGAGATCCTGGGCCTGTGGGCCGGGGATGGCGGTGAGGGCGCCAAGCACTGGATGCACATTCTCACCGAGATCAAGAACCGTGGCGTGAACGACATCCTCATGCTCGTCTGCGACGGACTGAAGGGTCTGCCCGACGCGGTCGGGACCGTCTGGCCGCAGACGATCGTGCAGACCTGCGTGGTCCACCTGCTGCGGAACTCCTTCCGCTATGCCGCCCGCCAGGACTGGGACAAGATCGCCAAGATCCTCAGGCCCGTCTACACCGCCGCGACCGAGGAGGCCGCGCTCGAACGGTTCGCCGAATTCGCCGACGCCTGGGGAGGGAAGTATCCGGCGATCGTCAGGCTCTGGGAGAACGCGTGGGAGGAGTTCACTCCGTTCCTGCGGTTCGACACCGAGATCCGCCGCATCGTCTGCACGACCAACGCGATCGAGTCCGTGAACGCCCGTATCCGGCGGGCTGTCAAGGCCCGAGGCCACTTCCCCAACGAGACCGCCGCCCTGAAGTGCGTCTATATGGCGATCATGTCCCTCGACCCCACCGGCAAGGGACAAACCCGCTGGACCCTGCGCTGGAAGACCGCCCTGAACGCCTTCGACATCACCTTCGACGGCCGGCTCTCCGCAGCCCGTCAGTAACCCCAACCACCCCAGTTACACCGCTCGATTGACAGACCCCTCACGTGAGGCGGCGTGGATGGAACTCCTCTCGGCCCGGCTCTCCGACCCCGTCCGGAGGGGCCCGCGAACCACCGGGCGGCTATGCGAGCGGTCGGGGGCGGGGTGCCGGCCGGGGGCTCTAAAGCCTCGATGAGGAGATCAAAGGCGTCTCTGGAGGCAGAGCCCCACTGCGGCGGTGCACGCTGCCACGCGAGCGCGGCTGCACGTGGGTGGCGCTGACACTGCCCCCGGGCACTGCTGTCGACGGTCAGGTAGCCAGCTTCGTTTCTGCGCTCAGAACCGGTCGTGCCCGTCATTCCGGGATCCGGCTCAAGCAAGCCCCAAGGGCTTAGCAGCTCAGCAGGGCGAACTGGCCCGTTGGCTGTTGCCCATGTGGTGCCAGCGATGGCATTCGAGGTGTAGGAAGCGGAGTTGGCACTTTCGTCCGCGCCACCGTCTCTCAACGGTAGGTGAAGTGATGCTTGTGGAGCATCGTGCGGTCCGCACACCGTCGGGGCCGCCCTCGGCTGAACTTGGTCGAGGTCACCGTGGCCATCCCGCCTTTGCTGAGTACCGGATGGGGAACGCCGACCGCCGAGGCGGACGGAGAGCAGGCGGGCTGCGTCTCACCTGTATGAGTGGATTCAGGTGGTCGGATGGCCCGGCTGGCGTTGAATCGGTATGACGATCCCTTCACGCAGACCTGGCGGCACGCGCTATCTGGAGCTGGTGCAGCCAGTCTGTTACTTGTGCATCGATCCGGTCCCTGCTGCCCCTTTCACGTCGGCGGTGGTGCGGCCGCCGTTGGGTGTTGCCCGCCTGGTCCCGCTGTGTGGGGTCTGTTATGGCACTCGGCCCGGCCGTTTTGGCGAGGAGATCCTGGCTGCGGACTACGCCTGGTGGGCGTTGCGGCGTGATGCCGCCATGTTGCGGGATGCCTTTCTCGAGGGGGTGTGGGTGCCGCGTGAGACGGAGCACGGTCTGATTGCGGTCTTGGCGCGGACCGGCTGCCGCGAGTCCGTCCTGAGGGCGGTGCAGCGGGACATCGGTGCGGTTGCCCGCTCCGGGAGGCTCGCCTGCGTGCTGGATCCCGCTCTCGCCGTCTTGCAGACGGTCGACGCTACAGACCCGGCTCTGTGGCCTCTGCATCGCCTCGTCGACGCCCTCGCTCCCCCACGCGCGCACCGAAGTGACTTTTAGGCTACTACGGGCGTTTGTTCTCCGAACTCGGGTTTGGCGAGGAGGCCTGCATGCCCGTTCTGACCTCAGGTAACGGCGCAGCACTACTGCGCGCCCAGTTGTCCAGTGGCTCCGATGAGGGCCGCACGGTGGACTCCGTGATGGAGACCTCCCGGGAGGGCATGCGGACCCTGTGGCTGTCGCTGGTGGTCCTCGGTGCCACCACTGTTGTCCAGGCGGTGATCGTCGTGTTCTCCGGGCCGGTGGCGCTGCTGGGCGACACCATCCACAACGCGGCCGACACGCTGACCGCTGTTCCGCTGGGCATCGCGTTCGTGCTCGGCCGGCGTGCTGATCACCGCCGCCATCGCCATGGTCGTCAAAGACGCCGCCCGCGAGGTCTACCGGCGCCTGTTGACTCCGTCGACCCGCAACTCATCGACACCGCCGAACACGCCCTCCGCGACGTCGACGGAGTCACCGACGTCGGCCAGGTCCGCATGCGCTGGATCGGCCACGCACTACGCGCCGACACCGTCATCGTCGTCGCCCCCGACACACCGTCGTCCACGCCCACGCCCTGGCCGTCATCGCCGAACACGCCCTCATCCACGCCGTCCCCCGCCTGACCGCAGTCACTGTCCACACCGACCATGCCACCCACGGCGTCGACCCCCGCCGCCCCTCGCCCACCACAAAGAGCCCTCCAACAGCACCCGTTGAGCCCGCTTCCCTCACCCCGCCCCCGGCGCTCGCCGGGGGCAGTTTCGTTCAAGGGATGGAAGCAGGCTTTACCAGGCGAGGAGGGCGCTGACGGTCTTGCCGCCGGCCGCATGGCGGGTGACGGCGGTGGTGGTGGCGAGGCAGTTGACCATGGGCCAGCCGAAGCCTCCGGTGCCGCCATTGAGGTCGGGGGTGCGCAGGCGCGGCGGCTGTGGGCTGCTGTCATGGACGGCCACCTCGATGTAGTCCGGGTGGGTGGTCAGGTCGAGGGTGCAGGTGCCGCCACCGTGGCGCAGGGCGTTGGTGACTAGTTCCGATACGACCAGGACGACGGTGTCGGCGGCCTCGGCCGCCATCGGGCGGACGAGACCGTAGAGAAAGTTCCGGACGCTGTCGCGTGCGCCGCCGACGGACATCGCGGAGCGGGCGGGTGCGACATCGACGCTCATCGTGTCCATCAGGTCACCCTGGTTCCTGGATCGTGACGGCCGGATTCTGTCTGCACGGGGCTCGTGCCCCGGGCCGGCACCCGTTAACCCGGCGAGGGCGGGCGCGCGCCACCCCCTCACCGTTCGAGGTGGATTGCCTCACTGTCAGACACCCGGAAATCTATGGTGACCGAAGTAGACATTGGGCGGTGGGGTGGTTATGGTTTCTCTCGTAGCCGAGATCGACAGGGCCTGGCAGAGACGAACTGCCGGCCAGCAGTACGGGAAGTTGCAGTTCGCAGGACGGTGCGGTGGCGGAGTTTCGAAGCCAGGGCTGGTGCAGGGCGGCGACGGGACTGGCGACCGGACTGGGTGGCCCGCAGTGGACAGGGGCTGCCATCAGCAGGACCGCGGTGGACGCGGTGGCAGTACCAGTAAGTGCAATTCGCGGTACCCAGCAGTGAAGTCAGTGAGCAGCACCTCGGTGAAGGCGTCGGCTGCGGGCGCGCGCACCGGGAAGTTCGGCAGTGGGGTTCCAAGCCAGAGCAGATGCAGGACGGGTGACGGGGCTGGCTGCCGAAGGGTGACGCTTACTCAGGTCACAGCAGTTCGCATCACCAGCAGTACGCAGTAGAGCAGTACCAGCAGGATGAAGTCCCTTCAGTAAGTGTTGATCAAGAGGGAAGAACGGAGGAGCCGAGCGCCATCAGGATCGCCCGGGTAGACGTCTTGAGCCCGGGTACCGCAGGACATCGATAGTGAGGTGGTCTCCGGTCGAGCAACCGCGATCCCCGCACCCCCTGCCGACCCCTCGGCGGCAGTGCGGACACAGTAGGCCGGCGCAGTTTCAGGGCCGGCAGATGGTGTAGCAGTTCCTTCGGGGCCCTGGTGCCACATGGCACCAGGGCCCCTCCACGCGCCCCAGAGAGGAACAGATGACAGCAGACGACTCGTTCGGCCGTCTCGACGACGACGACTACCCCGCCTACACCATGGGCCGGGCCGCCGAGATGCTCAACACCACCCAGGGCTTCCTGCGCGCCATCGGCGAAGCCCGCCTCATCACTGCCCATGCCGAAAACCTCATCCACCCAGGTCAGGCAGCATGTTGATACTCGTGGAGGATGCCGCCGAGTCGTTCGCGTCGTCGTATGTTGAGGCGGGTGGTCTGCTGCGGATCAGCAATCGGCACCGGCAACGGGTGGAGCGGGCGGGCGTTGGCGATGCCCTGGTGGGGCCGGTGGGAGTTGTAGTGGTCTTCGAACTCGCGTAGTGCGTGGAGCAGGTGGCGCTGGTTCCAGATCAGGGTGCGGTCCAGGAGTTCCCGTCGGCAGGTCTGTACCCAGCGTTCCATGATCGCGTTCATGCGCGGCATCCGTACGCCGCTGTACACGACCTGGATCCCCGCGTCGTTGAGGATGGTGTCGAACTGGGCGGGGAACTTCCCGTCACGGTCCCGGATTAGGAACCTTGCCCGGGAGCCGGCGTCTTCGATGTCCATGGCGAGGTTCCTCGCGGCTTGTGTGACCCAGGTTGCGGTGGGGTGTGTGGTGGCGCCGAGGATGCGGATCCGGCGGCTGGCGTGCTCGATCACCGCGAACACATACAGCCGGGCCCCGGACAGCGTGACCGTCTCCAGGAAGTCGCAGGCCATCAGGGCGTGGGCCTGGGCCTGGGAGTGCATGAAGTCCGCCCAGGTGCTGGAGGCTCGTCCGGGTGCCGGGTCGATTCCGGCGTCCTTGAAGATTTCCCAGACGGTGGATGCGGCCACCTGGATTCCGAGAACAAGGAGTTCGCCGTGGAGGCGGCGGTAGCCCCAGCCGGGATTCTCCCGGGCGAGGCGCAGGACCAGGGTGCGGATGGAGTGCACGGTCCGCGGTCTTCCCGGGCGCTTGGGCCGGGAGGCGGCGGCGTGGCGGCGGGCAACTAGGTCCCGGTGCCAGCGCAGCACCGTGTCCGGCCGCACCAACAACCGCACCCGGCGCAGCGCTTCCCCCGGCAACCGGTGCAGCAGGGCTGCCAAGAACGCGCGATCGCCCCAGGAGAACCGCACCTTCTCCTTGCCCAAATGACGCTCCAGCACCGTGATCTGATGGCGCAGGGCCAGGATCTCCGCGTCCTTGTCCCGGTCGGCTCCACGGCAGCAGGGCGAACGCGTTCGTCACGGTCAGGTAGGCCAGTCGCAGCAGCACGACCGACCATCATGCCGGGGCGGCCACCAGTCGAGCGAGAGGACCATTTCGAGCACCCGAGCCCGAGAACCCGACCATCACCTACAACAGCTCCCATCAGGGCGGATGGGGTTTTCGGCAGGGGCAACGCTGGTCTCATCAAGGGTCCGGAGAAGGACCGTCTCCGCGATGGCGAGCGCTTCCAGGACGTCTGCGTGAAGGGCGGCGGGGATCGAGCGCCGACCCAGACCTGCGACGTCGACCCTGTCGGTGAGGGCCCTCTGCTGCGCAGGCTGGAGAGCAGCGCGGCAGACCGGGTGCAGTAGGACGTCGCGGGCCGCGTAGCCGTCACCGGACGTGCATGTGCGGATCATTACGTCCTGGCAGACGGCGGGCACTCGCTCATGCTCGCCGAGCGCGTCGATCAGGGCGAGGCGCAGCCGGGTGTGGAAGACGTCCAGTCCAGTTGCGGTCTGGATCTGATCACAGAGCTTGAGGGCCTCGTCGGCCTGCGTGTCGGTGGCTTGGCCACGGCACATGATGGTGAGCACTGCCGCCACGGCGTTCTCCCAGGGGTCGCCGGGGGCGGTCTCCGCCAAGAGGGCAAGGGCGGTGTCCTGGCGTCCGGTGGTGGCGTGAGCGAGGATCGCGATCTGCCGACCGTCGAAGAGGCGGTGGCCGACACCGCGGTGCTCTCGCAGCCGGTCGTGTGCCTCACTCCACCGTCCGGCGATCGCGAGGGCGCGGGCACTGGTCGCCAGCAGGGTTGCCCAGAGCCAGGCGCGGAGTTCCTGGTGGTCGTCCGGCGTGGCGGTGAGGTGTTCGGCCGGCAGGGTGATGCCTTCAACGACGGTGTCGGCGCGCTCGGTGATCGCGGCGAAGAGCGATTCCATGAGGGTATGAGCCCGTTCCCCGTCCCCAGCGCGCATGTGGAGCCGGGCGAGGTTGATCAGAGGTTCGAGTGCATGGCGCGCGGCCTGCGCGCCCAGGGGGTGGGCGCGCAGGTACACGTTGGCCTGGCGGTGGCACCACTGCCGGGCCAGGTCCGGCAGGCCGACGTCCGATGCGAGGAGGGCGGCCAGGTTGAAGACCGCGGACGCCGATGCCTGGGCCGCTGCCTGGTCGGTGTCCCGCTCGGCTGCCGCAGCGTGTCCGCACACGGTGGCAACACGGTCCGGCAGCGGCGTACTGGCCGGCCGGGGGCGGGCGACGAGGGGGAACCGGCGGGCTACCTGTCCGAGGTCCATCGGGTCACTCCCAAGTGACAGTGATGGGGGTCTGGGGACGGCCGAGCAGGAACCGGCCGGCGTCCGGTACCGCGGGTTCCGGGTGATCGGGGAGGGCGAAATGGACGGTTCGACTGCGGAACGAGTCGTTCCAGGCAGTGATCTCTTGGGCGACGGACGCGGCGAGGGCAGGCGCGCTGGGGCCGTGGCCGATGACCCCGACCTCGTATCGGCGGGTGCCGTCGGCGGCGGGGTCTGCGGGGCGGATCGTCAGGTACGCGAGGCTGCCGTCACCTGCGGCGGTGGCCATAGCCGCTGTCGGGAACATGGGGGTGACCAGTCCCTGTTCGCGGGCTTCGGCCTTGACTTCCATGCGCATAAGCGGGTCGGCCAGGCGAAGGGAAAGCCACAGGTCCAGCCACTCGAAGGACTCCATCGGCACGAAGTGAACGTCGGTCCACTCGACGTGTGGGTCCGTGTTCAGCACACCTGCAAGGAGGCCGCTGTCGGCCGTGGCGAAGATGTTGTCCTTGTGATTCTGGAGTGTGACCTGTCCGTCGCCGGTGAGGTCGATGACGCGTCGCGCGTCATCGCCGATGCCGCGCAACGGCATGAAGACGGCCATCTCGCTGCCGGTGCTCATCCAGCCGTCGTCGCCACGCTCGAAAATGATGCTCCGGGAGACGGCGCCCCGCAGGCGCACCGGGACGACGAGTCGGCCGCCGGGCCGAAGCTGATCGAGCCATGCGCCGGGAACTTCATGGGCGCCGACGGTCGCGATGACGCGGTCGTACGGGGCCCCGGACGGTGCGCCGAGGGCGCCGTCGCCGAGGAGGACGTCCACGCCGGTCACACCGGCGGTAGCGAGGTGGGCGCGGGCGTCCTCTACGAGGTCGGTGTCCACATCGACAGCGGTGACGTGGCCGGCCAGCCCGGTGATGGTGCCCATGAGGGCGGCGTTGTAGCCGGTGCCAGCCCCGATTTCCAGGATGCGGTTGCCCGGCTCGATGCCGAGTTGTTCGAGCATCAGGGCGACAATGGTCGGCTGGGACGCGGCGCTGATCCGAGCGCCGTCGGCCGCCCACTTGGTGTAGACGGCATCGTCGGCGTACGCCTCCGGCAGGGGGCTGCCGGGCACGAAGCAGTGGCGCGGAACCGCCCGGAAGGCGGCTTCGACGACGGGGCTGGAGACCCTGCCCTCCTTCACCAGGCTGTCGGAGAGGCGATGGCGGAGCTCGCTGGCTTCCGGGGTATCGGCGCAGGTGGTAGTGCTGATCATGGATGGGACCCTAATTGCGTCGGAGGGGCTGGCGGCGTAATTCAGCCGTCCCGGTATATGGAAAACCTGAGCGGCGGCGAGGCTGGCAAGGGTGGCCTGGTCGGTTGCGGCCAAGCCGGCTCTGTTCGCGTGGAAGATGAAGCAGTGCGCCAGAACGGCGCGAAGCCCGCGGTCCAGTTGGCCGTGCTGCGCAAGGCGGGCGAAGTGCTGCCCGGCGTCGGCGTAGGCGTCCGTCCAAGTCGCCGGGAGCAGTTCGGGGGAACTGCCTGCGTCCACCCGCATCAAGCGGCGTACCTTCTCACCTACTACGGCGGCCTGGTCCGGGGTGAGGGCGCGGACGGACGCGGTACCGCGCAGGTCGAGGACCTGTCCCCACACGTCGCCCTGCTCGAACCAATCCAAACCAGCGGCACGGAACAGGCCGGAGAAGAGCAGCACAGCCCTCTCGCGCGGGCCGAGCCCGTCGGGGTTCGGGGTCGTGAGCAGGTGACGGCTGTCGAGGTGGAACAACCGGTGGGCGACGTCCATGCCGCGTTCGCCGCCGAAGGCCCTGAACTCGGGCTCGTAGACGCCGCGGGTCCAGCAGGTGATGTGGCCGGCCGCCCGGAGGCTGGCGAGCGCGGTCTCGATGGCCGCGGGCTGCGGCTCGTGGGAGCGCAGCCGCAGGCGCCAGCCGGGCGGCTTCCGGATGTACCACCACTCCGTCACGCTGTCCGCGTCGTCGAGCACGGGCACCAGGTCGTGTATGGCGACGTAGTCGGAGGAGGCGGGCTTGGAGAATTCGATCATGTACTGGCGCCAGCTGTCGGGCACGGGCGGCACGCGGGTACTCCTTCAGTCAGCCGATGAGCAGGCAGGTGTCCCAGCCGGTGACCGGCGGTGTACCGGTGCCGGTCGTCAGGGCAGCGAGGGCCGCTCCCGCAGCCCCCTCCAGCAGGCCGTAGCCGTAGGGGCCCGCCGGGGCGTCGGGGCTATAGGACAGCAGGGTGGGGATCAGGGAGCGGAGCTGTTCGGCGGTCGGTTGGTCGGCGTCCGCCGCAGCGCGTTCGGCGATGCGCGCGAGGCCGGCGTAGCCGTGGCAGATCGTGTTGTCGACCGTGGCGGTCAGTTGAACGGGATCGGTCAGTGCTCCGATGAGGGCGTGCTCAGCGGTGGCGCGCAGCTTGGGGTCTTCGAGAGCGAGGCCGGCGAGTTGCTGGGTGCGCGCGAGCCCAGCGGTGCCGTAACACCAGGAGGGGCGCCGCCGGGCGCCGCTGTGCTGGACGTGAGAAGGCTCGTCGTGGTGCTCCGCACGCGTGATCATGTAGGGCCAGCGAGCGTCGGTGCCGTTGCCGGTCTGCCAGCTGTCCAGCCACCTGCTGATGATGGCGACGGCAGCGCGCTGACCAGGGACCTCGATCCCGCGAAGGATGGCGAGGGAGAGCAAGGCGAGCGGGCCCGCGATGCCGTGGGCCAGCCCAAAGTTGCCGTGACCGCCTTCGAAGGCCTCGTCCGGTTCTCCCCCGGGGCCCGTGCGCGTCCACCAGCCGGGCAGGACGTCCTGGCCGTCGACCAGGGGCCAGGTCAGGGCGACGAGGTAGTCCAGGACCGCAGCCAACGCCTCGGTGTGGGCATCGCTCGCCGGTGCACGGTGTAGGAGGTGTCCGCCGAGGCCGGCCAGCCCCCGCAGCGTGTCGAACTCGGCGAGGTTCGGCAGTTCCCCGGCTTCGATTCGGTCGTGGGCCCGTGCGGCGCGGCGGGCTGTGTCTTCAGTGAGCCTGCTCTCCAGGACCTTGAGGGGGAAGGTGTACGTCCCGGGGCGGGCCGCGTTCACGGCGGCCAGGGCAAACGCGATGGCGCCGCCGCCGTAGAACAGGCCGGACTGGGGTCCCACCGTGATGGGCCCGGTGGCAATGGCCTCCATCCAGGTGCGGACCCGGCTCCACGGTCGGGCGCCAGCGGCGGCCAGTTCAGTGTGCAGCAGGGCGATTCCGGGTGCGCCGTGCGCGAGTGACTCTCTCCACCACGATTCGCCGGTCGGCAGGTGTTCTGTTGTTGGGTCGGCGAGGTGATCCGCCGTGGCCATGATCTCGTCGGGGTTCATGGGCGTTCTCCGGTACGGGCGGCGACGGCGATTGCAGCCGCGCGGGCGAGGTGGAGGGCGCGCTGCTTGCTAGCTGGATCGACGCCGTGGGCGCGCAGGTAGTGCGTGTGCAGCAGCGAATTGAGGGCCGCGTCGCGGTCGACGCCGACAGTGGACGGGCTCGGCCAGTGAGCGGCGTACGCGGCAAGGGCCGTGGTGCGTTCCGTCCAGGAGCTGTGGATTATCTCGCCGCCGGGCATGGCTCTCAACGCGACGAAGTCGTCGCGGGGATCGGCAGCTTCGACGGCGGCAACGTGGATGGGGCGCGGTACGCGGCTGGGTGTACCGGGCGGTACGTGGGAGATCAACCAGCGGACAGCCGCCTGCGGGCTACCTATGAACGCGGTGACGATGGAGACGAGGTTGGCCGCAGTCACTGCCTCAGCCGGCAGGGGAATGGGTGCCGAGAGTTGAGCCAGGACTGCGCACGAGTCGGCAGCGGCGGCGCCTTCGGCTGCGTCGCGTGCCGATCCTGAGCCCCACCGACCAGTCTGCTCGTGGTCGGTCGCGAACGTGAGGTCCCGTAGCAGACCGGCGTGGCGCAAGTCTTCCGCCCAGGCGCTGACGCGGCCAGCGGCTGCCCCGAACGCGACAGGGTCGCGCAGTGCGATCCGAAGTCGCAGGCAGTCGCCGGCATCCTCGTGGCGGAAGCGCAGGAACCACCAGCGCTTGGTATCGGCGTCGGCCAGGAGACGGGGGAGGTGGGCGAGAACGGAGTTCTGCCGTCTCCGGTCGCCGAATAGGTCGGCCAGGAGCAGTGGGGCGCGCCCCGGGAGCCTGGAAGAGCCGGAGGTGACGACTCGTTCCGGGAGGGGCCGGGGGATGTGCCGGGGCGTTGGCGAGATGGCGGTGAGCGGGATGACGACCTCGTGCGCCCGGCCGCCGCACCAGCCGTCGGCGTCCGGCATCGGTGCCTCGACCAACACGGCATGAGGGTGCGTGTTCAAGTGTTCGCGCAGGAGGGCGTGGCCAGTGGCGCTGTCGAGATCCAAAGGGAGGCGGAAGTCGCCTTGGAGCAGCAGGACGCGTCCGGGAAGGCGGCGGCGGACCCGGACGAGATGGAGCTGGTCCTCCCAAGCCGGCCACGGCATGGTTCGGAGCGGCAGATCCGCAGCTTCGAGGCGCCACTGGGCGGGGGCGAGCACGACCCGGCCTTGGCGGAGGCGGGGGAGGAAGGGCAGAGTGGCGGCGGCTCCCCAGTCGAAGTCGCTGACCACCGCGGCCTTTCCACGGGCGATCTCGCTGACGAGCCGTGCCAGTGGCGGGGTGTGGGTGCGCAGATTCAGGGCGTGGAAGACGGTTGGCTCCAGCACGATGCCGTGCTGTGGCGCGGTCAGGTACAGGCGGTCCGCGTCGCACCCGATGGCGAGATCCTGCGGGGTGAGCACACCGGATTCGGTGGGGTCCCGGTGCTCGCCGATGCTGATGACTGCTGGCAGTGTGCGCGTACTGCGGGCGACGTGGGCGGTCTGCGGGTCGAGCGGGGTGAAGGAGAGCTGGGCACGCGTCGCCCCATTCCTCGCGTGCACGATGTCGCCGACGAGGTTGCTGCGTTCAGGAATCGACAGCAGATGGAGGGCCCGCCCGGTGACGACGCCGACGCCGCGGGACACGGAGATCACCGTCAGACGGAAGCGGCCTGCCCCCAGAGCGGCGAGGGATGATGCGCCCACGTGGGCAACAACCTCCAGGTGTTCCGGCCAGCGGCTGTCTCCGTGCTCGGTACGCTCCAACTCCGCGATCAACTCCTCGGTGAGCAGTACCTCGTTCTCACCGTCCAGGGCTGCGCGCTGCGCCAGAGCGAGGAGTATTCCGTCGCGTCGGCGGTTACTCGGCTGCGGTTCGGCGACTGCGGCATCGGGGTACCCCGCCGGCCAGCCGATGCCGCTGTCCGCGACGACGTCCAGCAGGGGCACGAGTGCCCCGGTGCCGTACCGGCCATACATCCTGCGATGGAAGTCCTGCCACGCCACAGGGCCGTACGGCGCGGGGCTCAGCCGGGCGAGCAGACTGGCGGCGTGCTCCGCTTCCCGAGCCACGGCCCCCGGCAACTCGACGTCGCCGTTGAGGCGGACGTCGACCGCGACGGGATGACGCGCGCTGGGTGCCAGACGACGCATGCGCTCGGCGGCGTCCGACCGGATCGCGCGGGCGGCGGCCAAGGAAGCAGCGCGGTGCCGAAGCAGAAGCTCGTGAATCCGGGCCAGTTCGGCGAACGGCAGGCCGGGGGTGCTGGATGCGACAGACAGGGCCCGGAGTAGGTGTCCGAGAGCATCGGGGGCCGTACTCGGGGCGCGCAGATTGGTCAGCAGCGCCCCTTGCTCTACGAGGCTGGTGATCAGCGTGGTGATCTGGGGGGTGGAGGCGTCCGGGAACTCGGCCTGCAGCTTCTCGATCAGGTCGGCGACAACGACGGGCGAGCGCGACATCTCCAGGACGGCGCGCACCGGGGCGATGTGACGCATGGAGACCTCCGCAGCCCCGGTTCCAGCGGCGGTGCGCAAAGGACGGTATGGCACGACAAGTCGCCCGTCGCGCACGACGACGCTAGTGGAAGCGACCACAGCGAGTTTCGCAAGTGTGCGGGGGTCGGTCTCCAGAGGGGTGATAACCGCGTCGAGCCAGCCGGCATCGGCGGCCGCGGTCGCGAGGTGCTGTTCGCTCCATCGGGCACGTGCGCGATTTCCGAAGGTGACGGGTGCGACGCCGGCGAGGAGCCCGAAGGGGGTGGCGCGACCGCGCAGGCGCGCGAGATAGCGGGCGACCGACGCGGCGGCGCGTCGGGTGTCGCGTTCGTCAGGGATCGGCACATTGGCCAGGGTGCTGATTCGCCGGACGAGGTCAGGGGCGGCGTGCTCGAGAGCATCACGGGCGGCGGGGTTCTGGAGAACCTGCTGCATCCAGGACATCCACGCCGCGGCGGCCCCGGATTCGGTCGGCGCCGGCCAGTCGGGCAAGTCCAGTGCCTCATCGACGCAGGCGGCGCGGATCAAGGCGCCGCGAGCAGCTTGGAAACCTCTGTGGTCCACCGGTCCTCCGCAGATTGAAGTGGTGGGTCGGGCGCCCGGCTCCGGGCGCCCGACCGACCTTTCAGGTCATCAGACAGCGCTGATGCAGGTGGTCTTCTGGCAGGTGGTGCCGCAGTTATCGTCCGTCATCATGACGATCTTGGCGGGGTCGACCTGTTCGATCAGCTCGATGTTCAGGTCCCACCCGGAGGCGGTGGACTCGGTCGCCGCGGCGGGCGCTCCGTGGGTGACGGCGCTGGGCGTCATGTTTTCCTCCCGAAATAGGATTTGCGGATCTTGTTTCTTCCGATTCCGCGCCTGGCGGGCGCGCACCAGGAAGTTCAGGACGAGCGCGGACTTGTGGTCCGCTATTCCAGGCTCGACCAGGCGCGGCTGCGGTGACTCGGCGCTTTCACGCCGAAGCCCGCTCGTCGGTAGGTCGCGCAGTGTGCTCGTGGCTTCTGTTTCCGATTGAGCAGGTACCGCCCGGTGCGAGTGCCCGACCGGCGGCTGGCCTGCCGGTCGGAGTTCAGGCGGCGACCTGATGCAAGATGTCGCCGAGGGCGTAGCGGCACAGGCGGAGCCGGACGATGTGGCGGTCGCTCAACTCCTCCGCGACCTCAATCACGTCGAGGCTGCGGACTGCGGGAAGCAGCTCTGGGGGTGACGTACATGCGGTCGATCCTGGCGTCCGGGCCGTGCGTGGCAGAGGCGTTCACCGTGCCGGCAACGGCGACGGACCGGTCGGCGGCCTCGGAGGGCGTTGGCGTGCCAATGACGGGCGACGTCCTTCAGGCCCGCCGTTCGCAGGGCTCCCGCAAGGCCTGTGTCGGATGCCCGGCTGCCGTCCGGACAACTGACGGACCGGTGAGGGCGGTGAGGCCGGTCGGGGATCGACTCCAGCTCGGGAAGAGCAAGCTCGCCGTCCGCCGGCTCCGGGTAGGAGTTGCCGTCGAGGCTGATCAGGGCGAGGACACGCACGAGCTTGCCGTTCGGCAACTGGACGTGCCTCGCGCGGGGCGGCCTCATCCGGCGGTTCGTCGGGCAATGCCCCGCCCCCGACCATGATCATGCCGGGCCTGTAAGTCGGCGCGACCAACAGGATGTGACCGGCCGCGTTGCGGATCAGCATCAGCGCGCCGATCCGCCGGTGGCCGAGCTGCATGTAGTCGGTGTCGGCGTGTGCCACGACAATCCTCCGCAGTCGTATGTCAGGACATGTGAATTCGCTCGGAGTTGGGGACTAGGACGGCCGGCAGCGTTACCTGCTACTGCCGCTGTTGCCTTCTCGCAGCTCCTGGAGAAAGGCATCGACATCAAACGCGTCCTCTGAGGGGAGCAGCCGCGCGTTGTCGAGCAGGCGATAGCGCTTCCGCTGGGTGAAATGGCGTCCCACGAAGTGCCCCAGCTTCATCAGATGACCCCAGAACAGCCCTCTGATAGTGAACTTTGGGGGATACAAGATTTGAAGGCGGTTTCGCTCCTCGTTCGTCAGCGGCTTTTCGCGAATGAAGCGCATCAACAAACCGTCCCCTCGGTCGGGGTCCGACCGGCGACGGTCCCCAGCGCATTCAGGCGCCTCCCCAGACGCTTTGCCGTCCGCATGCCCATCGGCGGAAAGCGCACGGCGGCTGAGTGCCTGCAGCTGGAGCAGAAGCACGCGGGCAAGAGGTCCAAGGCGACTTGGTCGCCGGTGGCTGTCTCGATCGCCCTCTGCAACCGGTCCGCGACAGCCTCAGCTGTCTGGGAGTCATCGAGGTCGTCGAGGTCCACTCCTGCCGGGGAGGAGCTGCCGAGCAGGGTCGCCAGCTGGTCGGCTTCGTAAATGGTCAGGTCCGCCACTTCCACGCGGTGGCGGACCACCCTGGCGTGAAACAGGAGACTGTGCTCCTGGCCGGCCGCGTTCAGGAGGTCAACGGTGGCGAAGGGGCGCCGCATGCTCTGGCGCATCACAGACACCATCGCCACCACATGCTCGGTCGTCATCGACGGCAGCGAGATCACCAGCGTCTCGTCATCCACCACCGGTCGGCTTGTGAGCCCGGCCGCGGTGAACACTTCCTCCAAGGGGTCTGTCAATCGAGCGGTGTAACTGGGGTGGTTGGGGTTACTGACGGGCTGCGGAGAGCCGGCCGTCGAAGGTGATGTCGAAGGCGTTCAGGGCGGTCTTCCAGCGCAGGGTCCAGCGGGTTTGTCCCTTGCCGGTGGGGTCGAGGGACATGATCGCCATATAGACGCACTTCAGGGCGGCGGTCTCGTTGGGGAAGTGGCCTCGGGCCTTGACAGCCCGCCGGATACGGGCGTTCACGGACTCGATCGCGTTGGTCGTGCAGACGATGCGGCGGATCTCGGTGTCGAACCGCAGGAACGGAGTGAACTCCTCCCACGCGTTCTCCCAGAGCCTGACGATCGCCGGATACTTCCCTCCCCAGGCGTCGGCGAATTCGGCGAACCGTTCGAGCGCGGCCTCCTCGGTCGCGGCGGTGTAGACGGGCCTGAGGATCTTGGCGATCTTGTCCCAGTCCTGGCGGGCGGCATAGCGGAAGGAGTTCCGCAGCAGGTGGACCACGCAGGTCTGCACGATCGTCTGCGGCCAGACGGTCCCGACCGCGTCGGGCAGACCCTTCAGTCCGTCGCAGACGAGCATGAGGATGTCGTTCACGCCACGGTTCTTGATCTCGGTGAGAATGTGCATCCAGTGCTTGGCGCCCTCACCGCCATCCCCGGCCCACAGGCCCAGGATCTCCCGCCGGCCCTCCGCGGTGACGGCCAAGGCGACGTAGATGGGTCGGTTGGCCACGGCCCCATCGCGGATCTTCACGTGAATCGCGTCGATGAACACGACCGGATAAACCGGATCGAGGGGACGGTTCTGCCATTCGGCCATGCCCTCGAGGACCTTGTCGGTGATCGTGGAGATCGTCTGGCGCGAGACGTCGGCGCCGTAGACCTCCGCGAGGTGGGCCTGGACCTCGCCAGTGGTCAAGCCCTTCGCGGACAGCGAGATGACCATCTCGTCCACGCCCGTCAGGCGCTTCTGCCGCTTCTTGACGATCTTCGGCTCGAACGAGCACTCCCTGTCGCGGGGGACGGATACCTTCACTGGCCCGACATCGGTCAACACGGTCTTCGCGCGGGTTCCGTTGCGGGAGTTGCCGCCGTTCTTCCCGGCAGGATCGTGCTTGTCATAGCCGAGGTGGTCGGTGATCTCGCCTTCCAGAGCGGACTCCAGCAGCCGCTTCGTCAGTTGCTGGAGCAGACCGCCTTCGCCTGTCAGTTGCAAGCCCTCGGCCTGAGCCCGGGACACCAACTCGTCGATCAGCCGGTTGTCCACCGCCGTCGCCGGCTGCGGCTCCAACAGCTCGACGGCCTCGGCCTCGGTCACGTTCTCACTGGTCATCGGTGCATCCTCCATGCTCGGGAGTTACACCGAACGATTTACAGTCCCCGTCCAGTTCCAGGTGCTGCCCTTCAAGCGGGGCTACCGCGCGGCCTCGGATTTCGCCATCCTCGATCTGGGCGGGCTTCCCGCTCGCGTGCAGACCGACAACGCATGGGGAGCGATCAGCACAAGCGACAAACCCCGCGAGGTGGACCGGTTCACTCGCCGGTTCGAGACGATGGTCGGCGCGGCCTTGAGCGTCGAAGACAGCATCGAATTCATGGAACAACTAGCAGCGTAAAGGTAGTGAAGCCATCAACACTCACATCCCGTCCACCGCGATCGCACCCGACGCCGCATGGTTCAAATCCTCGTACAGCAGCGACGGCACCGGCAACTGCGTCGAGGTGGCGAACCTGATCGCCACGGACCAAACCATCCGGGTGCGGGACTCCAAAGACAAGCCGGGGCCGGCCTTGACCGTCACCCCTGAAGCATGGACCGCCCTGATCTCGTTCGTTCGCTCCGGGGAAGCCGACTTCGGCGTCCTCTGACCCCTATGTACGGCGCGAAATCCGTGTTGCCCCCCTCAATCATGGTGAGGGGGGCCAACACGTTCCGGCACGCTACCGGTGGAAGGCATGTCGTGCGTGGCCCAGTCTAGGCTTCCGGGCAATCTCGGCCCGGTCTCCACTTCTTTTTTGCGCGGCCGTCCTGCCGTGTTGCCCTGCCCTGCAGCGGCATTTCGGTCAGCGGGTCCCCCGGCCGACGTCAGCGTGCCGCGCCGCGCGTGTCTGTCGTGGAGCGGACACCCTCCCCCGGAGTCGTGAGGGCGGCATCCGGTCGATGCGACGGTCCCGCCGGCCGGGCTGGCGGGACCGTTGGAGGGGGATCGCACGAGCCCAGGCCGGAACATAAATGGGCCAACCGATCGTTTACCTGTTCGACCGCATCCCTCAGCGAGCCACCCCTGTTGGGATACAGCTCGTGCTCCACCCCCTCAGCCGCTCTTCGATCCTCGCGACGCGTTCCATCACGCCGGGCCGCGCCGGGACGCCGGGTCGGCCGGGTTCGCCGGCCCAGCCGTCCATGAACCGCTCGGCACGCGCCGTGATCCGTAATCTTGGGAGTCCGATTGGGCGTCCCGCGGTCGCGGGTATGGCGCCGGGGGGCGGGCAACGGCTTCGTACTGCGGCCGCGTTGTGGGAGTGGCCTATCCGTCGGCCCGAGCCAAGGGGCTTTGCCCGCTTTTGGGACGGCCTCCCGAGACCCGCCGAGCGGTTGCCATCAGCGGCAACCCCCACCGACCGCATGGCCCACGGGCGTCCTATGGGGAGCAACACCGCGCCGCTCCCGCGCCCTCGGCCGTCAAGGGGCATTGACCGTCCCCGACCGGATGACCTTCACACCGCCGCTGTTGACGACCGTGCGGAACGTCCCCGTACTGTCGCAAACCGCCCACCACATCCACCGGATCGGGCGATGGACAAAACGGACCGGGTTGACACTCTCACGAGGGGGAGCGGGAGGGCTCCCCGAGGGCTCCCTGATTGCTCCCCATGCAGAAACCGAAAGGCCGTCCCCGCCATCCGGCGGAAACGGCCTCTGACCTGCGTAAACGCTGGTCGGGACGACAGGATTTGAACCTGCGACCCCTTGACCCCCAGTCAAGTGCGCTACCAAGCTGCGCCACGTCCCGGTGCCCGTGTCTGCTGGGGTTTCCCCCTGGCTGACCGCGCACGAGAACAATACCGCACTCGCGAGGCTGGTCGCTCGCGTTACCGAAGGTGGTGGCCCGGTCACCCGGCGGGCGGCGCCGGGTCGGGGCGCAGGTAGCGGGCGCCGGGGCCCGCGGCAGCGGCGGTGTCGTCGGGGTTGTAGATCCGGCACCTGGTCAACGAGAGACAACCGCAGCCGATACAGCCGGTCAGGCTGTCCCGCAGGCGTTCCAGGTCGGCGATCTGCGCGTCGATCCGGCGCTGCCACGAGCGGGCGACCCTCGCCCAGTCGGCGGCGTTCGGCGTGCGGTCCGCGGGGAGTTCGGCCAGCGCCGTGCGCGCCTCCTCCAACGTGAGCCCGACCCGCTGCGCGGCCCGCACGAACGCCACCCTCCGCAGCGTCGTCCGCGGGTAGCGGCGCTGGCCGCCCGCCGTCCGTTCCGAGGCGATCAGACCCAGTTCTTCGTAGTACCGCAGCGCCGACGTGGCGAGGCCACTGCGGGCGGCGAGTTCGCCGATGGTCAGGCGGGGATGCACGGACATGGCACCACGATACGGTTTGACTTCAAGTTCCCTTGAAGTTGCACGCTCTTCCCATGACTCCTCACCACTCCTTCGCCGACCTCGACCGGCTGATGTCGCTGATGACCGGCGACGAGAAGCACGGTCCGGCGGCCACCTCCACGCTCGACGTGCTGTGGGTGCTCTACGACCGGGTACTGCGGGTCTCCCCCGACACCGTCGAGGCCCCCGACCGGGACCGATTCCTGCTGTCCAAGGGCCACGGCCCCATGGCGTACTACGCCGTGCTGGCCGCCAAGGGCTTCCTCCCCGAGGAGTGGCTGGCCGGCTTCGGCACCTACGAATCAAGGCTCGGCTACCACCCGGACCGCACCCTGGTCCCCGGGGCCGAGATCGGCTCCGGTTCGCTCGGGCACGGGCTCCCCCTGGCCGTCGGCACCGCCCTCGGGCTCAAGGCCCAGGGGCGCGCCGGGGCCCGTACCTGGGTGCTGGTCGGCGACGCCGAGATGGACGAGGGCAGCAACCACGAGGCCCTCGCCTACGCGGGCGCCGTCGGTCTCGACGGCCTGCACGTGGTGGCCGTCGACAACGCTTCGGCAACCTACGGCTGGCGTGGCGGTCTGGCGTCGCGGTTCGCCGCCGAAGGATGGTCGGCGGTCACCGTCGACGGGCGTGACCACGACGCGCTGCACGCGGCGTTCACCGAACCGCACCCGGGGCGCCCGCGCGCGGTCGTCGCCCGGGTCGAGCCGAAGAACTCCTGACGCCCGAACCCCTTCGCCCCACCCCTTCACCCCGCCCTCCGCGTCAACTCCCCGCACTTCTCCCCCACCCCTCTCCGTCCCTCTTTCGGGTGAATCTCGCCCTTCGAACGGGCCCCGCCCCCTGCTGAAAAAGGACCTCGTGATGGACACCATGCGTGAACGATTCGCAGCCGTCGCCTCGCAGCTGCTCGACGACGACCCGCGCTTGGCCGTGGTGCTGGCGGCCATCTCGGCCGACCGGTTCGAGGACGCGGCCCGCGCGCACCCCGACCGGGTGATCGACGTCGGAATCCGGGAGCAGTTGCTGGTCGGGGCAACCGGCGGGCTCGCGCTGGCCGGGATGCGGCCGATCGCGCACACCTTCGCCAGTTTCCTGGTGGAGCGGCCGTTCGAGCAGGTCAAGCTGGACCTCGGGCATCAAGGGGTGGGCGCGGTGCTGGTCAGCGCCGGGGCGTCGTACGACATCGCCTCGGGCGGCCGTACCCACCAGTCGCCCGGCGACGTGGCGCTGCTCGACACGCTGGACGGCTGGACGGTGCACGTCCCGGGCCACCCCGACGAGGCCGAGGCACTGCTGCGGCACGCCGCGGGCGACGGGGACAACCGGGTGTACGTACGGCTCAGCGACCAGGCCAACCGTGCACCCCTGCACGTGGCGCCCGGCAGCTTCCACCGGGTGCGGGCGGGCCGGGCGGGCGTGGTGCTGGCGGTCGGGCCGATGCTGGACGCGGTGTGCGAGGCGGTCGAGGGGCTGGACGTGACCGTGCTGTACGCCTCCACGGTGCGGCCCTTCGACGCGCACACGCTGCGCGCGGAGGTACGGCGGGCCGAAACGGCCGACGTCGTGCTGGTCGAGCCGTATCTGGCGGGGACCTCGCTGGCCCGGGCCGCCGAGGCGCTGTCCGACGTGCCGCACCGGCTGCTGGGTCTGGGCACGGCGCGCCAGGAACTGCGGCGGTACGGCACCTGGCAGGAGCACGTCGCCGCGCACGGCCTCGACGCGGCGGGCCTGACCGAACGGATCACCGCCTTCCTGCCGCACGCCGGAGGCTGACCACCGCGACGAACCCGTCTCGGGGAGACGCTCCCCCCGCCCCGCCCCGCCCCGGGCCGGGCCGGGCCGGGTGAGCGGTTCGGGGAGACGGTGCCCCGTCAAGGGCCGGACGTCCTGGCCCGTCCCGGAGACGGTTCCCCGTCATCGGCCGGACGTCCTGACCCGCCCCGGAGACGGTGCCCCGTCATCCACCCGGACCGCCCTGGCCCGCCCCGCACGCCGAAAGCTGATTATCCGTCAAGGAGGTCGGGCCCGGGCCCGGAAGGCGGCGTTGACCTGCGGGAACGGCGGAATTCCGAAGGAGTATTAGCAAGGCTTTAGAACCGGTGCCAAGAATGCATGATGCTTCGCGCCCGAACTGTGAGGCGGAATCCGGTACCTCCGGAAGCCTTCCCGCCGCGAGGTCGCGACCAGGCATTCTTCGAACCGAGTATGGGGTGTGATGGCTGAAAGCGACCGGGCCCAGTCACCGCGACGGACAACCCCCATCGCCATAGTGGGTCTGGCGTGCCGGCTGCCGCAGGCACCCACGCCGGCGGCGTTCTGGCGGCTGTTGTGCGAGGCCGAGAGCGCCATCACCCCGTTGCCTGCCGACCGCTGGCCCACGGGCCCGGAGTCCGCTCCGTCCTTCGCCGGTCTGCTGGACCGGGTCGACACGTTCGACGCGGGGTTCTTCGGCGTTCCACCGCGCGAAGCGGTGGCGATGGACCCGCAGCAGCGGCTCATGCTCGAACTGGTCTGGGAGGCGCTGGAGGACGCGGGGATCCGTCCGGAGACGCTGGCGGGCAGCCGTACCGGCGTCTTCGCGAGCGCGATCTGGGACGACTACGCCGCGCTGGCGCACCGCCGGGGGCCGGACGCGGTCACCCCGTACACCATGACCGGGCTGCACCGGGGCATCATCGCCAACCGGGTCTCCCACCGGCTCGGGCTGCGCGGGCCGAGCCTCACGGTGGACGCGGCGCAGTCCTCCGGGCTGGTGGCCGTGCACCTGGCCTGCGAGAGCCTGCGTCAGGGCGAAGCGGATCTGGCGCTGGTCGGCGGGGTGAACCTGATCCTGGCCGAGGACAGCATGCGGGCGGCCGACGCCCGGTTCTCCGGGCTGTCGCCGGACGGCAGGTGCTACACGTTCGACGCCCGCGCCAACGGCTTCGTGCGCGGCGAGGGCGGCGGCGTGGTGCTGCTCAAGCCGCTGGACGCGGCGGTCGCGGACGGCGACCCGGTCTACTGCGTGATCCGCGGCAGCGCGGTCAACAACGACGGCGACACCGACGGGCTGACGCGGCCGAGCGCGCTGGCGCAGGAGGACGTGCTGCGGCAGGCGTACGCCCGGGCCGGGGTGGCGCCCGCCGGGGTGCAGTACGTGGAGTTGCACGGCACCGGTACGCCGGTCGGGGATCCCGTCGAGGCGGCCGCGCTGGGCGCCGCGCTGGGCAGGGAACGGCCGGGCAGCTCGCCCTTGCGGGTCGGTTCCGCGAAGACCAACGTGGGGCACCTGGAAGCGGCGGCGGGCATCGTCGGACTGCTCAAGGCGGCTCTGAGCATCAGACACCGGCGGATTCCGCCGAGTCTGAACTTCGCCACCGCCAGTCCCCGGATCCCGTTGGCCGAGTTGGGGCTGCGGGTGCAGACCGAGCTGAGTGGCTGGCCGCACCCCGAATCGGAGCTGACGGCCGGGGTCAGCTCCTTCGGCATGGGCGGCACCAACTGCCATGTCGTGCTCACCGAGCCGCCGGTCCCGCACCCGACCGCCGACTCCCCGCGGGCCGACGAGCCGCGGGCCGACGAGTCGCAGAGCACCCGGTCGCTGGCCGACGAGCCGCAGGACACCCCGTCGCCGCCGGTCATCCCGTGGCTGGTCTCCGCGGCGAGCCCGGCTGCGCTGGCCGCCCAGGCGGACGCGTTGCGGGAGCGGCTGGCCGGCGAGCCGGGGCTCGACCCGGTGGACGTCGGCCACTCGCTGGCCACCACCCGGACCTCCTTCACCCACCGGGCCGTCGTCCTCGGCGCGGACGGCGGCGCGTTGCGGGAGCGGCTGGACGCGCTGGCGGAAGGCCGGGACGCGGCCGGGCTGATACGCGGCCACGTGACCGGCGGCGGGGTCGCCGTGCTGTTCAGCGGCCAGGGCAGTCAGCGTCTGGGCATGGGCCGGGAGCTCTACGCGGCTTGGCCGGTCTTCGCCGCCGCGCTGCGCGAGGTGTGCGCGGAGTTGGACCCGCACCTGGACACGCCGCTGCTCGATGTCGTCTTCGCCGTCCGGGAACCGGGCGTGTCCCCGCTGCTTGACCGGACCTCGTACACCCAGCCGGCGCTGTTCGCGATCGAGGTCGCGCTGTACCGGCTGGTCGAGTCGTGGGGGTTGAAGGCGGACCACCTCATCGGCCACTCGGTCGGCGAGATCGCCGCCGCGCACGTGGCCGGGGTGCTGTCGCTGGGCGACGCGTGCACCCTGGTGGCGGCCCGGGGCCGGCTCATGCAGTCGGTCGCCGCGCCGGGGGCGATGGCCGCCTGGCAGGCCACCTCGGACGAGGCGGGCGAGGCGCTGCGCGGGCGGGAAGGGCAGCTGGGCATCGCCGCGGTCAACGGACCGGCCTCGGTGGTGGTCTCCGGTGACCGGGACGCCGTACTCGAGGCGACCGCGGTCTGGCAGGCGCGGGGTCGCAAGGCGAGCGTGCTGCGGGTCAGCCACGCCTTCCACTCGCCCCACATGGACGGCATCCTGGCCGAGTTGCGGGCCGTCGCCGCGGGACTGACGTTCGCCGCGCCCGCCATTCCCATCGTCTCCGACGTGACGGGGCTGCCGGCCACCGAGGAGCAGTTGCGCTCGCCGGACTACTGGGCCGACCACGCCCGCCTGCCGGTGCTGTTCACCGCCGGGGTGCGGCAGCTGTGCGCCGCCGGCGTCACCACGTTCGTCGAGCTGGGCCCGGACGCCGCGCTGGCCGGGATGGCGAGGGAGTGCTTCGCCGCGCTGCCGGACGGCGAACCGCGTCCCGCGGCGCTGGCGGTGATGCGCCGGGACCGTCCCGAGGTGGACACCTTCGTCGCCGCGCTGGCCGAGGCCCATGTGCGGGGTGTGGCGCTGGACTGGGACCGCGCGTTCGACGGGCGGCGCCCGCGCCGGGTGAGCCTGCCGACCTACGCCTTCCAGCGGGAGCGCTACTGGCACGACGACGCTCCCGCCCCGCAGCCGGCCGTCGCGGGCGCCTCGGCGGCACACCCCGCGGGGCAGCCGGCCGAGCCGCGTCCGGCGGAGTCCCGCCCGGTCGCCGTCACCGCCGACCGGGCGGAGTTGCTGGCGCTCGTGCGGAACAGCGCCGCCGTCGTCCTGGGGCACGGCACGCCGGACCGCATCGACCCGGCGCTGACCTTCAAGCAGTTGGGCTTCGACTCGCTGGCCGCCACGGAGCTGGCGGACCGGCTGGGCGCGGCCACCGGTCTGCGGTTGCCGGCCACCCTCACCTTCGACCACCCGACCCCGGCCGCCGTCGTGGCGCATCTGCGTGCTGAACGCGACCGTGACCTGGGCGGACCGGCCGACGAGCCGGTCGCGGCGGCCGGTGGCCGCACCGCCGTCGACGAGCCCGTCGCGGTGGTGGCGATCAGCTGCCGCTACCCCGGCGGCGCCGACTCCTCGGACGCGCTGTGGCGCCTGGTCGACGAGGGCGTCGACGCGGTGGGCGGCTTTCCCCGCGACCGCGGCTGGGATCTGGCGGAACTGCTCGGCCAGGACCCGCGGGGGGCCGGGGCGAGTTCCACCGGCGAGGGCGGGTTCCTGTACGACGCCGGGGAGTTCGACGCGGAGTTCTTCGGGATCAGCCCTCGTGAGGCGCTGGCCACCGACCCGCAGCAGCGCCTTGTCCTGGAGTTGTCCTGGGAGCTGCTGGAGCGCGCCGGCATCGACCCGACGACGCTCAAGGGCAGCCCGACCGGTGTCTTCGTCGGTGCGACCTCGATGGACTACGGTCCGCGGCTGCACGAGGCGACGGCGGAGCTCGAAGGGCATCTGCTGACCGGCGGGACGTCCAGCGTCGCCTCGGGCCGGGTCTCGTACACCCTGGGTCTTCAGGGTCCGGCGCTCACCGTCGACACCGCCTGCTCCTCCTCTCTGGTCGCCATGCACCTGGCCGCCCGGTCGCTCCGCGACGGCGAGTGCGACCTCGCGCTGGCCGGCGGTGTCACCGTCATGGCCACCCCGGGGATGTTCACCGGCTTCTCCCGGCAGCGTGGTCTGGCCCCGGACGGGCGGTGCAAGCCGTTCGCCGCGGCGGCGGACGGCACCGGCTGGGGCGAGGGCGCCGGCATGGTGCTGCTGGAGCGGCTGTCGGACGCCCGGCGCAACGGCCACCAGGTGCTCGCGGTGATCCGCGGCTCGGCGGTCAACCAGGACGGCGCGTCCAACGGTCTGACCGCACCCAACGGCCCCTCCCAGCAACGGGTGATCCGCCAGGCACTGGCCAACGCCAGGCTGGGGACGGCCGATGTGGACGCCGTCGAGGCACACGGCACCGGCACCACCCTCGGCGACCCCATCGAGGCCCAGGCGCTGCTCGCCACCTACGGCAAGGAACGGCCCGAGGACCGGCCGCTGTGGCTCGGCTCGGTCAAGTCCAACATCGGCCACACCCAAGCCGCCGCCGGCATCGCCGGAGTCATCAAGATGATCATGGCCATGCGCCACGGACATCTCCCCGCATCCCTCCACATCGACGAACCGACCCCGCACGTCGACTGGACCGACGGAACCGTCCGCCTCCTCACCGAGTCGACACCCTGGCCCGACACCGACCGGCCACGCCGCGCCGCCGTCTCCTCCTTCGGCATCTCCGGCACCAACGCCCACGTCATCCTCGAACAAGCACCACAGCCCGCCACCGCAGAGCCCACCCCCGATCACGGCGCCGTCGTGCCCTGGGCACTCTCCGCCCGCACCCCCGAAGCCCTACGCGCCCAAGCCGCGAACCTCGCGGAACTCCTCACCGCCGGCACCGGATCCGCCCTCGCCGACACCGGCTGGTCGCTGGCGACCACCCGATCCGTCTTCGAGCACCGCGCGGTGGTGGCCGGCGCGGACCGCGACGAACTGCTGGCCGGCCTGAAGGCGGTGGCCGCAGGCGAATCCGCCCCCGAGGCGGCCGGTGACGTGTCGGTCGGACCGGTCCTTGTCTTCCCCGGTCAGGGCTCGCAGTGGCTCGGCATGGGCGTCGAACTCCTCGACGCCTCACCGGTGTTCGCCGCGCGGATCGCGGAGTGCGAACAGGCGCTGGCGGAGTTCACCGACTGGTCGCTGACCGAGGTGCTGCGCGGCGCCGAGGGCTGCGCCGACATCGGCCGGGTCGACGTCGTCCAACCCGTCCTGTGGGCCGTCATGGTCTCGCTGGCCGCCGTGTGGGAGAGCTTCGGCGTCGTGCCCGCCGCCGTCATCGGCCACTCGCAGGGCGAGATCGCCGCCGCGTGTGTCTCGGGCGCCCTGTCGCTGCGGGACGCCGCCAAGGTGGTGGCGCTGCGCAGCCGGGCCCTGCGCGCGCTGGCCGGGCACGGCGGCATGGCCTCGCTCGGGCTCAGCGGCGACGAGGCCACGAAGTTCCTGACGGGGTTGGGCGAGGAGGCAGGACAGGTCGCCGTGGCGGCGCTCAACGGTCCTTTCTCCACGGTGGTGTCCGGGCCGCCCGAGCAGGTGGCGGCGGCGGTGGCGGCGTGCGAGGCGGCCGGTCACCGCGGTCGGCTGATCGACGTGGACTACGCCTCGCACGGCCCGCAGGTCGACCGGCTCGCCGACGTGATCGCCGAGGAGCTGGCCGGCATCGCGCCACGGAGCACCGAGGTCGCCTACTACTCCGGTGTCACCGGCGGTGCGCACGACCCCGAGGGGCTGGACGCCGGGTACTGGTTCACCAGTCTGCGGCAGCAGGTGCGGTTCGCCCCGGCGATCGCGGCGCTGCTGGCCGACGGATACCGGGTGTTCGTCGAGGCCAGCCCGCATCCGGTGCTGACGCTGGCCATGCGGGAGTGCTTCGAGGAGGCCGGCGTCCGCGGCGTCACCGTGCCGACGCTGCGCCGTGACGACGGCGGCCCGGCGCGGCTGGCGGACTCGCTGGGCGGCGCCTTCGCCGCCGGTCTCGCGATCGACTGGACCCGCTGGTTCACCGGTGATCGGCGGCCGCGCGAGGTGGCGCTGCCCACCTATCCGTTCCAGCGCAGGCGGTACTGGCTCCCGGCGGGCGACGGGCGCCGTGACCGGGCCACGCCGGGGACCCGGTCGGTCGGACACCCGCTGCTGTCCTCGGCGGTGGCGCTGGCGGACGGCGGTCTGGTGCTCAACGGCCGGGTGCCGGACGGTGACGAGGCGGGCTGGCTCGGCGGGCACACCGTCGGCGGGGTGCGGCTGGTGCCCGGCGCGGCTCTGGTGGAGTGGGCGCTGCGGGCGGCCGACGAGGCAGGGGCCGGCTCGGTGGAGGAACTGGTGCTGCGGGCGCCGTTGGCGCTGCCGGGTCCGCAGGGCGCGGAGGCGCAGGTCGTGGTGGCCGCGGCCGACGAGGACGGGCGGCGCGAGCTGCGGATCTTCTCCCGCCCGGCCGATGCCGCGCAGGAATGGACGTGTCACGCGGTGGGCGTGCTGGCCCCGGAGGGGGCCGGAGCGGCCGACGCCGGACGGTCGGGCTCCTGGCCGCCGCCGGGCGCGCGGGCGGTGGAGCTGGCCGGGATCCACGACGGCGCCGAGGCGCGCGGGTACGGCTACGGCCCGCAGTTCCAGGGCGTGCGGGCACTGTGGCGGGACGGCCTGGACCTGGTCGCCGAGATCGCGCTGCCCGCCGAGACCGGTGCGGACGACGGCTTCGGCATCCACCCGGTGCTGCTGGACGCCGCGTTGCAGCCCGCGCTGCTGACCGATGACGCGGACACGGAGCAGGACGCGGACCGGGTGTGGCTGCCCTTCACGTGGAGCGGGGTCACGCTGTTCGCGGGCGGGGCCGATCACGTACGGGTGCGGCTGTCCCCGCAGGCCGGCGGTGCCGAGGACGAGCGCGCGCTGCGGATCACCATGGCCGACGCGACCGGCGCGCCGGTGCTGGTCGCGGAGTCGGTGGTGCTGCGGCCACGAAGCGTCCGGCAGTTGCGGGCGGCCGGCGGTCCCGGCACGGCCGGGCTGTTCACCACGGGCTGGACCTCGCTCACGGCCGAGCGGTGCGAGGCGATGGAGTTCCCCACGGCCGGTGACGGCGGTTGGGCGGCGCTGGGTGGCGCCCCCGCGACCGCCGACACCGCACGTCACGCGGACCTCGCGGCGCTGCTGGCCGCGCTCGACGCGGGCGCACCCGTGCCCGCGGTCGTCCTGTGCGCCGCGCCGGACTCCGCGCCGGGGGCCGAGGATCCGGCCGCCGTGGATGCCGTGTCCACGCTGCTCGACGAGTGGGCGGACGACTCCCGGCTGGCCGGCACCCACCTGGTGTTGCTCACCCGTGGGGCGGTCGCGTTGGACGAGGCGGGTGACGGTCCGCCGGATCCCGGCGCTGCGGCGGCACGCGGATTCGCCGACGGTGCCCGGTCCTGGCTGCCGGGCCGGGTCGTCCTGCTCGACACCGATCACGACGGCGGTCACGACGCCGCCGACCACGGCGATGAGGTGGCGGCGGCCGTGCGGCTGGCGATCGCCCTCGACGAGCCGCGCGTCGCACTGCGGGCCGGAATGGTGCTGGCGCCCCGGCTGGCGCGGGTCGCTCCCACCGCAGCGGTGGACGACGGCACCTCGGCAGGGTCCGTCGCGCACCTCGATCCGAACGGCACGGTCCTGGTCGCCGGTGGCGGGCCGCTCGCCCGCGCGGTCGCCTCGCACCTGGCCGCCCCGGGCCGGGCGGGCCGTGTGCTGCTGGCCCACCCGGACCCCTCGGACGAGATGGCGGCCTGGGCGGCCGACCTGGCAGAGTCCGGCGCACGGGTGGACCTGGCCACCGTGGACGCCACGGACCCGACCACTCTGAGCCGCGTGGTGGACCACATCGACCCCGCGCATCCGCTGACCGGGGTGGTCCACGTCGCGGAGGCGTCCGGCCACGAGTGGGCGCGCGTCCGGCAGGTGACCGGTGCCGCGATGGCCCTGCACGCCGCCACGGCCGGGCTGCCGTTGGCCTTCTTCACGCTGCTGTCCGACGCCACCGCCCACTGGGACGGTGTGACGACCGCCGAGTCGACCGCGGCCGACGCCTTCTGCGACGCGCTGGTCGCCGCCCGCCGCCGCGCGGGACTGGTCGGCCGGTCGGTGGCCGTCGGTCCGTGGGCCGCCCGCGCCGCCTCGGCCGATGACGCCCCGGCGGGCACGGACGTCCCCGGGGTCGGCGTGCTGGGCGTCGAGCCGGGGCTCGCGCTGCTGGACGCCGCCGAAGGGACGGTCCACGCACGGCTGGTGGCCGTCGATCTCGACACGCGGGCGCTGGCCGGCCGGCCGGCGCAGGACCTGCCGGCCCCGCTGCGCGCGCTGGCCGTGACGGCGGGCGGCCGGGGAGCGGTCCGGGCGACCGCGGCCTCCGCCGTCCCGGTCGTCGACTGGGCGGGCCGGCTGGCCGGGCTGTCGTCCGCCGAGCAACGGCGCGTCGTGCTCGACCTGGTGCGGGGGCACGCCGCCACCGTGCTGGGGCTGGACGACGCCGAGGCGCTGCGGGTCCATGTGCCGTTCAAGGATCTGGGGTTCGACTCGCTGACCGCCGTCGAGCTGCGGGACCGGCTGGTCGCGGCCACCGGTCTTCGGCTGCCGGCCGCCGTGGTCTTCCGGCACCCGACGTTGGAGGCGCTGGCCCGGCGGATCGGGGAGGAGCTCACGCCCGAGGTCGCGGCCGTCGAGGAGGAGGCGGACGACCCGCTGCTGGCCGATCTCGCCCGGCTGGAGAGCGCCCTGGAGGGGGACGCCGGGCCGGACGCGGGGATCGAGGCGGTCGCGGCACGGCTGGAGAGCGCGCTGGCGAAGTGGAAGGCGGCGGCCGCGGCCCCCGCCCCCGGCAGCTCGGACAAGCTGCGGTCCGCGACGGCCGACGAACTCCTCGCGTTCATCGACAACGAACTCGGCGTGCCCTCGGACGGGCGACACGACCATCACGACGAAGGCCGGTGACGGAGTTGGCTAGTGAGGAGAAGCTCGTCGAGTACCTGCGACGAGTCACCACCGAACTGCACGAGGCCCGGCTGCGCCTGCGCGAGTTGGAGGAGGAGCGGCAGCCGGAACCGGTGGCCATCGTGGCGATGTCCTGCCGCTTCGCCGGTGGGGTGCGCTCCCCCGAGGAGTTGTGGGACTTCGTACACGGCGGCGGCGACGCGATCGGCGACTTCCCCACCGATCGCGGCTGGGACCTGGACGGCCTCTTCCACCCCGATCCGGCGCACTTCGCCACCAGCTACGTCAGCCAGGGCGGTTTCCTCTACGACGTCGACCGGTTCGACGCGGGCTTCTTCGGGATCAGCCCGCGCGAGGCGCTGGCGATGGACCCGCAACAGCGGCTGCTGCTGGAACTGTCCTGGGAGGCACTGGAGCGCGCCGGGATCGACCCGGCCACCCTCAAGGGCAGTCCGACCGGTGTGTACGTCGGGGTCTCCAGCGAGGACTACATCTCCGGCATGCCGCGGATCCCGGAGGGGTTCGAGGGATACGCCACCACCGGCAGCCTGACCAGCGTGGTCTCCGGCCGGGTGGCGTACACCTTCGGCTTCGAGGGCCCGGCGGTCACCCTGGACACCGCCTGCTCCGCCTCGATGGTCTCCATCCACCTGGCGGGCCAGGCGCTGCGCAACGGCGAGTGCGACCTCGCGCTGGCCGGCGGGGTCACCGTGCTGTCCACCCCGGTGATGTTCACCGAGTTCTGCCGGCAGCGCGGTCTCGCCCCGGACGGGCGGTGCAAGCCGTTCGCGGCCTCCGCCGACGGCACCGGTTTCTCCGAGGGCGTCGGCCTCGTCCTGCTGGAACGGCTCTCGGACGCCCGGCGCAACGGCCACCAGGTACTCGCGGTGCTGCGCGGCTCGGCCATCAACCAGGACGGCGCGTCCAACGGGCTGACCGCGCCCAACGACGTCGCCCAGGAGGGTGTGATCCGGCGGGCGCTGGCCGCCGCCGGGCTGTCGGGCGCGGACGTCGACGTCGTCGAGGCGCACGGCACCGGCACCCGGCTCGGTGACCCGATCGAGGCGGAGGCGCTGCTCGCCACCTACGGGCGCAACCGGCCGGCGGACCGTCCGCTGCTGCTGGGCTCGATCAAGTCGAACATCGGTCACACCCACGCCGCGGCGGGCGTGGCGGGTGTGATCAACACGGTGATGGCCCTGCGGGACGGGAAGCTGGCCAAGACCCTGCACGTCGACGAGCCGACCCCGCACGTGGACTGGAGCTCGGGCTCGGTCAAGCTTCTGACGGAGCGTCAGGAATGGCCACGTACCGACCATCCGCGGCGCGCCGCGGTGTCCTCCTTCGGGGTCTCCGGCACCAACGCGCACGTGATCCTGGAGCAGGCCCCGGACCCGGAACCGCTGCCGGCCGCGACCGCGGCCGCCGGCACCGGCGGTGTGGTGCCCTGGCTGCTGTCGGGGCGTACCGAGCCGGCGCTGCGCGGCCAGGCCGAGCGGCTGGGCGCGTTCCTCACCAGGGACGGCGCCGAGGGTGACGCCCTGGAGGTGGGCTGGTCGCTGGCCACCACCCGTGCGGCGTTCGAGCACCGGGCCGTGCTGCTGGGCCGTGACCGCTCCGATCTGCTGGGCGGGCTCGCGGGGCTGGCGGCCGACGAGCCGGACCCGAACACGGTGCGCGGGGTGACCGTCGGCGCGAACGCCGGTCCTGTGCTGGTCTTCCCCGGCCAGGGCTCGCAGTGGGTGGGCATGGGCGCCGGGCTGCTGGAGACCTCGGCGGTGTTCGCCGCCCGGATCACCGAGTGCGAGAAGGCGCTGACGCCTTACGTGGACTGGTCGTTGACCGATGTGCTGCGTGGCGTGGACGGCGTGACCGACATCGAGCGGGTCGATGTGGTGCAGCCGGTGCTGTGGGCGGTCATGGTGTCGCTGGCGGCGGTGTGGGCTGACCATGGCGTGCGGCCGTCCGCGGTGGTCGGCCACTCGCAGGGCGAGATCGCCGCGGCCTGTGTCACCGGGGCGCTGTCGCTCGACGACGGTGCGCGGGTGGTGGCGCTGCGCTCTCAGGCGCTGCGGGTGCTGTCTGGGCTCGGTGCCATGGCGTCGGTGGGGTGCGAGCCGGAACGCGCGGCTCGGCTCGCCGAGTCGCACGCGACCGGGGTGGGTGTGGCGGCGATGAACGGGCCGTCGTCGACGGTGGTGTCAGGGCCGCCGCAGGAGGTCGCGAAGGTCGTCGCCGCCGCCGAGGCCGAGGGCTTGCGGGGCCGCGTCATCGACGTCGACTACGCCTCGCACGGCCCCCAGGTCGACCGGATCGCCGGTGAACTGGCCGACTGCCTGGCGGGGGTGTCCCCGATGGAGTCCGAGGTGGGCTTCTACTCGACGGTGACCGGCGCCCGGATGGACACCACCGGTCTTGACGCCGGCTACTGGTTCACCAACCTGCGCCGGCCGGTGCGCTTCGCCCAGGCCATGGAGTCGCTGATCGCCGACGGGTACCGGGTGTTCATCGAGGCGAGCGCCCACCCCGTGCTGACCCTCGGCATGCAGGAGTGCGTCGAGGCGGCGGGCGTCACCGCGGTCGCCCTCGGCACGCTGCGCCGCAACGAGGGCGGGCCCGAGCGGCTGTGCCGGGCGCTGGCCGAGGCGTATGTGGCGGGCGTGGCGGTGGACTGGACGGCGTGGTTCCCGGCCGATCCGGCGCCCCGCGTGGTGCCGCTGCCGGTCTATGCGTTCCAGCGGGAGCGGTACTGGCTTCCCGGTGAGGACTCCGGGGCGGGCGATGCCATGGAGGCGGGCTGGTCGTCTTCCGGGCACGCGCTGCTGCCCGCGGCGGTGGGACTGGCCGACGGCGGCCTGGTGCTGACCGGTCGGCTGCCGGAGGCCGGCCGCGGCGGCTGGCTCGGCGAGCACGTGGTCGCCGGGATGACGCTGCTGCCGGGCGTGGCGCTGGTGGAGTGGGTGCTGCGGGCGGCCGACGAGGCGGGCAGCGCGGGCGTGGAGGAACTGGCCCTCCAGGTGCCGGTGGTGCTTCCTGAGACGGGTGGCCTGCGGGTGCAGGTGATCGTCGGCGCCGCGGACGGCGACGGGCGCCGGACCGTGGCGGTGCATTCGCGGCCCGAGGGCGACGAGGACGCGCCGGACACCTGGGTGTGCCATGTCACCGGTGTGCTGCGGCCGGGGCCGGCCGAGCCGGGGCCGCAGGGCCTGACCGGGCAGTGGCCGCCCGCGGGCGCGCAGCCCGTCCCCGTCGAGGGGTTCTACGAGCGGGCCGACGCGGCGGGTTACGGCTACGGGTCGGCGTTCCAGGGCCTGCGGAGCGTGTGGCGGCACGGCGAGGACACGCTGGCCGAGGTGGTGCTGCCCGCCGAGGTGGCGGACCAGGCGGATCGGTTCGGCATCCATCCCGCACTGCTCGACGCCGCGATGCAGCCGGTGTTGCTTGCCGGTCAGCTCGACGCGGAGCGCGGCGCGGACCCGGCCGGTGAATCGATGCTGCTGCCGTTCACCTGGAGCGGTGTGTCGCTGTGGGCC
The DNA here is from genome assembly GCA_963737305.1 of uncultured Actinomycetota bacterium. GTDB lineage: Bacteria > Actinomycetota > Actinomycetes > Streptomycetales > Streptomycetaceae > Streptantibioticus_C. The sequence continues at coordinate 2,328,632 of CAVTRX010000001.1, forward strand.
GGCGGTGCCACCCAGGTGCGGGTGCGGCTGTCGCCGGGGCCGGACGGACTGCGGGTGACGGTGGCCGACAGCGCGGGCGCGCCGGTGCTGAGCGCGGACGCGGTGGTGCTGCGCGAGACGAGTGTCCGGCAACTGCGCATGTCGGGTAACGGCCGCGGCGCGTACGGGTTGCTGGCGCTCGACTGGACGCCGCTGCCCGCCGTGGCCACCGACGCCTCGGTGGTGGTGGACATCGACGGCTGCGCCGTCCTGGGTGAGGAGACCCCGTCACTCGCGGGGTCGGTCCGCTACCGCGACCTGGCCGCGCTGCGCGGCGCGATGGAGGACGGCGTCCCGGTCCCGCCGGTCGTCGTCACCGCGGTGCCGGCCGGCCCGAAGGACGCGCGGGCGGTCACCGAACGGGTGCTGGCGCTGGCCCAGGAGTGGCTGGCTCTGCCCGGCTCCGCCGACGCGCGGCTCGTCCTGGTGACCCGGGACGCGGTGCAGGCGGACGCCGTCGGCGAGGAGCCGGTGGACCCGGCCGCCGCCGCGGTGTGGGGCCTGGTGCGCAGCGCGCAGTCGGAGAACCCGGGCCGCTTCGTCCTGCTGGACACCGCCAACGGCACGGAGTCGGCCCAGGAGTTGGCCGAGGCAGTACGGCAGGCGGTGCGCGCCGACGAGCCGCAGGTCGCCCTGCGAGCCGGTGCGGTGCTGATGCCGCGGCTGGTACGCGCCGACGGGGACGAGGAGTTGGCCGCGCCGCCCGGGCAGCGGGCCTGGCGTCTCGACGCGGGCCGGACCTCGATCGACGACCTCCAGGTGGTGCCCGCGCCGCGCGCGGCGGCGCCGCTTTCGCCCGGGCAGGTGCGGATCGCGGTGCGCGCCGCGGGCGTCAACTTCCGCGATGTGCTGATCGCGTTGGGCATGTACCCGGACAGCGCCGCGACGGTGGGCGTCGAGGGCGCGGGCGTGGTCGTCGAGGCGGCAGGGGACGTGACCGGTCTCGCGGTCGGTGACCGGGTGATGGGCCTGTTCGACGAGGCGTTCGGCCCGCTGGCGGTGGCGGACGCCCGGATGGTCGCCCGGGTGCCGGACGGCTGGGGCTTCCGGGAGGCCGCGGCGGCGCCGGTGGCGTTCCTGACCGCCTGGTACGGCCTGGTGGACCTGGGCGGGCTGCGGGCCGGCGAGACCGTCGTGATCCACTCCGCGACCGGCGGGGTGGGCATGGCGGCCGTCCAGGTCGCCCGGCATCTGGGCGCGACGGTCCTCGCGACGGCGAGTCCGGCCAAGCACCCGGTGCTGGAGCGGATGGGCGTGGCCGCGGAACACCGTGCCTCCTCCCGCGACCTGGACTTCGAGGCGGCGTTCCTGGCGGCCACCGGCGGCCGGGGGGTCGACGTGGTCCTCAACAGCCTGGCCGGTGAGTTCACCGACGCCTCGCTGCGGCTGCTGGTGGACGGCGGCCGGCTGGTGGAGATGGGCAAGACCGACCCGCGCGACCCGGAGCAGGTCGCCCGGGAGCACTCGGTGGTCTACCGGGCCTACGACCTGATCGCCGACGCGGGCCCGGAGCGTATCGGGCAGATGCTGGCCGCTTTGGGCGAGTTGTTCGCCGAGGGTGTCCTGCGGCCGGCGCCGGTGCGGGCCCGGCCGCTGGGCCTGGCCCGGCAGGCGCTGCGCGAGCTGAGCCAGGCCCGGCACACCGGCAAGCTGGTCCTTGAGGTCCCCGCGGCGCTCGACCCGGACGGGACAGTCCTCATCACCGGCGGCACCGGCACCCTCGGCGGCCTGGTCGCCGAGCATCTGGTGCGGTCGGGACAGGCCGGCCATCTGCTGCTGCTCAGCCGCAGCGGCCCGCAGGCGCCCGGTGCACGGGAGTTGACCGACCGGCTGACCGCGCTGGGGGCCGGGGTACGGGTCGCCACGGTGGACGCGGGCGACGCCGACGCGCTGGCCGCGGCGGTCGCCGGCATCGATCCCGCACATCCGCTCACCGGTGTCGTCCACGCCGCCGGTGTCCTGGACGACGCGATGCTCGCCTCGCAGGACCCGGAGCGGCTGGCCCGGGTCTGGTCGGCCAAGGCCACCGCGGCGGCCAATCTGGACGCCGTGACGGCCGGAATGCCGCTGGGCATGTTCGTCGTGTTCTCCTCCTTCGCCGCCACCCTGGGCACCCCGGGCCAGGCCAACTACGCGGCGGCCAACGCCTTCTGCGACGCCCTGGCCGCACAGCGCCGCTCGCGCGGCCTGCCGGGCGTCTCGGTGAGCTGGGGGCTGTGGGCGGTGGCCAGCGGACTGACCGGGCGGCTGGCCGAGGCCGACCTGGCCCGGATCAACCGGCTGGGCATCACCGCGACCAGCACCGAGCAGGGTCTGGCGCTCTTCGACGCGGCACGGCGGCACCGGCGTGCCGCGCTGCTCGCGCTGAACCTGGACACCCGGGCACTGGCCGCCCAGCCGGCCGGCATCCTGCCTCCCCCGCTGCGTGCCCTGGCACAGGCGGGCGCCGGTGAGACGGCGGCCCGGCCGACCGCGGCGTCCGGCGGCGGGACGGACTGGGCCGCGCGGCTGTCGGGACTCGCGGAGGCCGAACAGCACCGGGTGCTGCTGAACCTGGTGTGCGGCCACGCCGCCACCGTGCTCGGCCACTCCGACCCGGGCGCGGTGCCCGCGGAAGCGGCGTTCAAGGAGCTGGGGTTCGACTCGCTGACCGCCGTCGAGCTGCGCAACCGGATCACGGCGGCCACCGGGCTGCGGCTGCCCGCGACGCTCGTCTTCGACTACCCGGAGGCCACCGCGCTCGCCGCGCACCTGCGCGAGCGGTTGGCGCCCGGGCAGCAGGAGGCGGCGCCGCGCGATCCCTTCGCACCGGTGCTGGCCCAACTGTCCGGTCTGGAGGAGTCGCTGAACGCGATCGCCGCCGAGGAGGCCGACCCCGGCGCGGTGACCGACCGGCTCGAGTCGCTGCTGGCGAAGTGGAAGGCGGCCCGTACGCCGGCCGGCGGCAGCGGGGCCGCCGAGCGGCTCCAGGTGGCCACGACCGACGAGGTCTTCGACTTCATCGACAAGGAACTCGGGATCCAATGACGCGCCCGCACACGATTCCCACGCCGAAGGCCGGGTAACTCGCCATGACCACCAATGAAGAGAAGCTGGTCGACTACCTCAAGCGGGTCGCCGCGGATCTGCACGACACCCGGGCACGGCTGCGCGAGGTGGAGGACGGGCAGCGCGAGCCGGTGGCCATCGTGGCGATGGCCTGCCGCTATCCGGGCGGTGCCAACTCCCCCGAGGCCATGTGGGATCTGGTGGCCGAAGGCCGGCACGCCATGGGCGCGTTCCCCGACAACCGCGGCTGGGACCTGGAGCGGCTCTTCCACCCCGATCCCGACCACCCCGGCACCAGCTACGCGCGGGAGGGCGGGTTCCTCCACGACGCCGACCTGTTCGACCCGGAGTTCTTCGGCATCAGCCCGCGCGAGGCGGCGGCGATCGACCCGCAGCAACGGCTGCTGCTCGAGGTCTCCTGGGAGGTGCTGGAGCGGGCCGGCATCGCGCCCGCCTCGCTGAAGGGCACCCCCGTCGGGGTGTACGCCGGCACCGCGCTGCCCGGCTTCGGCACCCCGCACATCGACAAGGCCGCCGAGGGCTACCTGGTCACCGGCAACGCCCCCAGTGTGCTGTCCGGCCGGGTGGCGTACACGCTGGGCCTGGAAGGTCCCGCGGTCACCGTGGACACCGCCTGCTCGGCCTCCCTGGTCGCCACCCACCTGGCCTGCCAGGCGCTGCGGCAGGGCGAGTGCAACCTCGCGCTGGCCGGCGGCGTGACCGTCATGACGATCCCCAACGTCTTCACCGAGTTCGCCCGGCAGCGTGGACTTGCGGCCGACGGGCGGTGCAAGGCGTTCTCCGCCGAGGCCGACGGCACCGCCTTCTCCGAGGGCGTCGGGATCCTCCTGCTGGAACGGCTCTCGGACGCGCGACGCAACGGCCACCAGGTGCTCGCCGTCATCCGGGGCTCCGCCGTCAACCAGGACGGCGCCAGCAACGGGCTGACCGCGCCCAACGGCCTGTCACAGCAGCGGGTGATCCGGCAGGCACTCGCCGGCGCCCGGCTCTCGCCCGCCGATGTCGACGTCGTCGAGGCGCACGGCACGGGCACCCGGCTCGGTGACCCGATCGAGGCACAGGCCCTGCTGGCCACCTACGGGCAGGACCGCCCCGCCGAACGCCCCCTGTGGCTGGGGGCGGTCAAGGCCAACCTCGGGCACACCCAGGGCGCCGCGGGCGTGGCGGGCATCATCAAGATGGTCATGGCCATGCGTCACCGCACGCTGCCCGCCACCCTGCACGCCGACCGGCCGACCCCGGCCGTGGACTGGGACAGCGGCGCGGTACGGCTGCTGCGCGACCAGGTCGACTGGCCGGCCGGGGAGCGGACCCGGCGCGCCGGTGTGTCGTCCTTCGGCATCTCCGGCACCAACGCCCACCTGATCCTGGAACAGCCGCCCGAGCCGGCCGAAGCGGCAGAGGCGTCCGATGGCGTGGCGCCACCGGAGGGGACGGCGCTGCCGTGGGTGCTGTCCGCCAGGACCGCGCCGGCCCTGCGGGCACAGGCCGCGGCGCTGGCCGAGCACGTCGCCGCGCACCCGGAGCTGCCGGTCACCGGGATCGGCTGGTCGCTGACGGCGACCCGGTCGGCGCTGGAGCACCGCGCGGTGGTCGTGGGCACCGACCGCGAGCGGTTGGCCGCCCGGCTGGCCGACCTCGCCGAGGGCACCGGCCACACCGACATCACCACCGCGCCGGTACCCGCGCACAGCGGCGGCACCGCGTTCATGTTCACCGGGCAGGGCAGCCAGCGTCCCGGCATGGGCGCCGGACTGTACCGGGCGTACCCGGTGTTCGCGGCGGCCTTCGACGAGGCCTGCGACGCCCTGGACCCGCTGCTCGGGTGCTCGCTGCGCGACCTGGTCCTCACCCCCGCAGGACCCGAGACGGCAGGTGACCTCGACCGCACCGAGGTCACCCAGGCCGCGCTCTTCGCGGTCGAGGTGGCCCTCTACCGGCTGGTGGAGTCCTTCGGGCTGGTCCCCGGATACCTGACCGGCCACTCCGTCGGCGAACTGGTCGCCGCGCACGTCGCGGGCGTCCTGTCGCTGGCCGACGCCGCGCGGCTCGTCGCCGCCCGCGGCCGGCTGATGCAGGCGCTGCCCGAAGGCGGCGCGATGGTCGCCGTCGAGGCCACCGAGGAGCAGGTGGCACCGCTGCTCGCGCTCCTCACCGACCGGGTCGCGCTCGCCGCCGTCAACGGGCCGTCCTCGGTGGTCGTCTCGGGCGACGAGGACGCGGTCGAGGAGATCGCCGGGGCGCTGCGCGAGCGGGGCCACCGTACGAAGCGGCTGCGGGTCAGCCACGCGTTCCACTCGCCGCGGATCGAACCGATGCTGGCGGAGTTCCGGCGGGTGGCCGCCGAGCTCACCTTCGCTCCGCCGCGCATCGCCGTCATCTCCAACCTGACCGGCGCGCCGGCCGGCGCCGACCAGTTGTGCGACCCGGAGTACTGGGTGCGGCACGCCCGGCAGCCGGTCCGGTTCCGCGACGGGATCCTCGCGCTGCGCGACGAGCAGGTCACCCGGTTCCTCGAACTCGGGCCTGACTCCGTGCTCACCACCATGGCCGAGGACTGCCTGGCCAAGGACCCGGCGCACCCCGCCGGGCAGGCGCCGGTCCTCGCCACGGTCCTGCGCGACGGCCGCGACGAGAGCGCCACCTTGCTGGCCGCGCTCGCCCGGATGCACGTCGACGGCGCCACCGTCGACTTCCGGGCCGCGTTCCCGCCGGACACCGCCCGCACCGAACTGCCCACCTACCGGTTCGACCGGCGGCGGTACTGGCGCAACGCCCCGGACGCCGAGGCGGACGTGCGCGCCGCCGGGCTCGACGCCGGCGAACACCCGCTGCTGCGGGCCGTCGTGGAACCGGCGGACGGCGGAATGCTGCTGACGGGACGTCTGTCGCTGCGTGACCAGCCCTGGCTCGGGGACCACGCGATCGTCGACGGCGTACCGCTGCCCGGCACCGCGTTCCTGGAGCTCGCCGTGCTGGCGGGCGCCCGGGCCGACTGCGACCAGGTCGACGACCTCACCCTGGAGGCGCCGCTCCTGCTGCCGCCCACCGGTGCCGTGCAGGTGCAGGTGGCCGTGGGCGCCGCCGACCCGACCGGCCGGCGGACGGTCACCATCTACTCGCGCCCGGCCCACGAGGGCGATCGGGACGCCGCGCCGGCCGCCCCCTGGGTCCGGCACGCCGCGGGAACACTCGCCGCCACCGGCCCGGTGACGCCCGACGCCCCCGTGGCCCCCACCCAGTGGCCGCCGGCCGACGCCGTCGCGGTCGACGTGGCGGCCCTGTACGAACGGCTGGACGGCGAGGGCTACCGGTACGGGCCGGCGTTCCGCGGACTGCACGCCGCCTGGCGGACCGGTGACGAGATGTTCGCCGAGATACGCCTGGCGCCCGAACAGCACGCCGACAGCGGCCAGTTCGCGCTGCATCCCGCGCTGCTCGACGCCGCCCTGCACCCGATCGCCGAGTTGTTCACCGGCGACGACCAGGCCGGTGGCGCGCCGGGGACGGTCCGGCTGCCGTTCTCCTTCGGCGGGGTACGGCTGCTGGCCACCGGCGCGGCGCGGCTGCGGGTGCGGATCACCCCGACCGGCCCGGACAGTGTGACGATGGCGCTGGCCGACGAGGCGGGCACCCCGGTCGCCACGATCGGCTCCCTGACGCTGCGAACCGTCTCCGCCGACCGGTGGCGGGCCGGGCGGGTGCCGGCCGACAACTCGCTGTACCAGGTGGACTGGCAGACGTTCGCCCTGCCGGCCGGGACCCCGTCCCCCGCCGGGCCGTGGGCGCTCGTCGGCGACGGCGAACCCGAACTGGCCGCCGACCTGCGGGCCACCGGTTCCGGCACCTGCCACCCGGACCTCGCCGCGCTGCGTGCCGCCCTGGCCGCCGGGCAGCCGGTCCCGGAACTCGTCGTCCTGACCGGCCCCGGCGCCGGCCTGCCGGACGACGGCGAACCGCCGGCCCGGGTGCGCGCCGCGACCCATCTGGTGCTGAGCCAGGTGCAGGAGTGGCTGGCGGACGACACCCTCGACGCGACCCGGCTGGTCGTCACGACCCGCGGCGCCGTCGCGGCCACCACCGGTGACGCGCCCGCCGACCTGGCGGGGGCCGCGGTCCTCGGTCTGCTGCGTGCCGTGCAGGCCGAGCACCCGGAGCGGATCCTGCTGGCCGACCTCGATGACGACGCGGCCTCCCGTCAGGCGCTGCCCGCCGCGGTGTCGGCCGCACACACCGCCGGGGAGCCGCAACTGGCCCTGCGCGCAGGCAAGATCCTGGTGCCCAGGCTGATGCGGGCCGCCCCCGGTCAGGACACCACCCCGACCCCGCTCGACCCGGACGGCACGGTCCTCGTCACCGGCGGAACCGGATCCCTCGGCCGGCTGGTCGCCCGTCACTTCGTCGAGGCCCACGGCATACGGCACCTGTTGCTGGTCAGCCGGAGCGGACCGGCAGCGGAGGGCATCGGAGAGTTCGCCGCAGAACTGGCCTCGGACGTCCGCGTCGAGAGCTGCGACACCACCGATCCCGAGGCGCTGGCCGCCCTGCTGGTCACCGTCCCCGAACAGCACCGGCTGACCGCCGTCGTCCACGCGGCGGGTGTGCTCGACGACGGCGTCGCCACCTCGCTGACCCCCGGGCAACTCGACGCCGTGCTGACGCCGAAGGTCGACGCGGCCTGGCACCTGCACCGGCTGACCCGGGATGCGGGCCTGGCGGCGTTCGTCATGTTCTCCTCCGCAGCGTCCGTGCTGGGCAGCGCCGGGCAGGGCAACTACGGCGCGGCGAACGCGTTCCTCAACGCCCTCGCGGAGCACGTCCGCGCGGCGGGCGGTGCCGCGACCTCGCTGGCCTGGGGCCTGTGGGCATCCGGCGGCGGGATGACGGACCACCTCGGCGACGCCGACCTGGCCCGGATGGCCCGCTCCGGCACGGCGGCGATGTCCGACGAGGAGGGGCTGGCGCTGCTGGACGCGGCGCTCGCCTCCGCCCGGCCGACACTGCTGCCCGCCCGGTTCGACCTCGCGACGCTGCGCACCCAGGCCGCCGCCGGATCGCTACCCGCCGTGCTGCGGCGCATAGTGCGGGTGCCCGCGAGGGCGGTCGCCGCCACCGGAGCGCCCTCGCTCTCCGGCCGGCTGGCCGGTCTGTCCGCCGGTGAACAGGACAAGCTGCTCACGGACCTGATCCGCGAACAGGTCGGCACGGTGCTCGCGCACCCCGAGCCGGCCACCATCGATCTGGGCCGGGCCTTCCACGAGTTGGGCTTCGACTCGCTGACCGCCCTGGAACTGCGCAACCGGATCAACGCGGCGACCGGTGTCCGCCTGCCGGCCACCGCGATCTTCGACTACCCGACCCCGGACACCCTCGTCCGGTTCGTGCGCACCGAACTGCTGGGGACCGCCTCCGCCGCGGTGGCCGCACCAGTCCACAAGGCCGTGGCGGTCGACGACGACCCCATCGTGATCGTCGGCATGGCCTGCCACTACCCCGGCGGAGTCGGCTCCCCCGAGGAACTGTGGCGGCTGGTGGCGGACGGGGTGGACGCGATCGGGATGTTCCCCGAGGACCGCGGCTGGGACACCGCCGGGCTGTTCGACCCCGACCCCGACCAGGTGGGCAGGAGCTACACCCGGGAGGGCGGATTCCTCTACAACGCCGCCCTGTTCGACCCGGAGTTCTTCGGCATCAGCCCGCGCGAGGCGCTGGCCACCGACCCGCAGCAGCGGCTCCTGCTGGAGACCGCCTGGCAGGCGTTCGAGGACGCCCGCATCGACCCGGCCGCCCTGCGGGGAAGCCGGACCGCGGTGGTCACCGGCATCATGTACGACGACTACGGCGGCCGGTTCCTGGGCCGGATCCCGGAGGGCTACGAAGGCCAGCTGATGACCGGGAGCACGCCCAGCGTGGCCTCCGGCCGGGTGGCCTACACGTTCGGCCTCGAAGGCCCGGCGATGACGGTGGACACCGCGTGTTCCTCGTCGCTGGTCGCCATGCACCTGGCCGCCCAGGCGCTGCGCAACGGCGAGTGCGACCTCGCGCTGGCCGGCGGTGTCACCGTCATGGCCACGCCGAACACCTTCGTGGAGTTCTCCCGGCAGCGTGGTCTGGCCGCCGACGGCCGGTGCAAGCCGTTCGCCGCGGCGGCGGACGGCACCGGCTGGGGCGAGGGAGCGGGCCTGCTGGTGCTCGAGCGGCAGTCCGACGCCCACGCCAACGGCCACCGGGTGCTCGCCGTCCTGCGCGGTTCGGCGATCAACCAGGACGGCGCGTCCAACGGCCTCACCGCACCCAACGGCCCCTCCCAGCAACGGGTGATCCGCCAGGCACTCGCCAGCGCCGGACTCGACCCGGCGGAGATCGACGCCGTCGAGGCGCACGGCACGGGGACGACGCTGGGCGACCCCATCGAGGCCCAGGCACTGCTCGCCACCTACGGCAAGGAGCGAGCTGAGGACCGGCCGCTGTGGCTCGGCTCGGTCAAGTCCAACATCGGGCACACCCAAGCCGCCGCCGGCGCCGCCGGAGTCATCAAGATGATCATGGCCATGCGCCACGGACATCTCCCCGCATCCCTCCACATCGACGAACCGACCCCGCACGTCGACTGGACCGACGGAACCGTCCGCCTCCTCACCGAGTCGACACCCTGGCCCGACACCGACCGGCCACGCCGCGCCGCCGTCTCCTCCTTCGGCATCTCCGGCACCAACGCCCACGTCATCCTCGAACAAGCACCACAGCCCGCCACCGCAGAACCCACCCCCGATCACGGAGCCGTCGTGCCCTGGGCACTGTCCGCCCGCACCCCGGACGCACTGCGCGCCCAGGCCGCGAACCTCGCGGAACTGCTGGAGGGCGGCGCCCCGCTCTCCGTCCGCGACGCGGGTTGGTCGTTGGCGACGACGCGGTCGGTGTTCGAGCACCGCGCCGTCATCATCGGACAAGACCACGACACCCTCCTGAACGGCCTCACCTCACTCACCGAGGACCGGCCCGACCCGACCGTCGTCCAAGGCGTCACCGCCACCACCGGCCCCGGACCGGTCTTCGTCTTTCCCGGCCAGGGCTCCCAATGGCTCGGCATGGGCGTCGAACTCCTCGACACCAAACCGGTGTTCGCCGCACGCATCGCCGAATGCGAGCAAGCCCTGGCGCCGCACGTCGACTGGTCGCTGACCGCCGTCCTGCGCGGCACCGACAGCGCCACCGACCCCACCCGCGTCGACGTCATCCAACCCGTCCTGTGGGCCGTCATGGTCTCGCTGGCCGCCGTATGGCAGAGCTACGGCGTCGAACCCGCAGCCGTCATCGGCCACTCCCAAGGCGAAATCGCCGCCGCATGCGTCGCAGGCGCCCTGTCACTCCACGACGCCGCCACCATCGTCGCCCTCCGCAGCCAAGCACTCCGCACCCTTACCGGACACGGCGGCATGGCCTCCCTCGCCATCAGCGAACACACCACCACCCAACTCCTCACCCAACTCGGCGACAGTGCCGACGGCATCACCATCGCCGCCGCCAACGGACCCACCTCCACCGTCATATCCGGACCACCCGACCAACTCGACGCCATCGTCGCGACGCTCCAAGAGCGCGGGGAGCGAGCACGCCTCATCGACGTCGACTACGCCTCCCACGGCCCCCAAGTCGACCGCATCAAAGACGAACTGGCCCACCTCCTGCACGACGTACGGCCGCGCGGCACCGACGTCGCCTTCTACTCGACGGTGACCGGCGAGCGGTTCGACACCACCGGTCTTGACGCCGAGTACTGGTTCACCAACCTCCGCCAACCCGTGCGCTTCGCCACTACCGTCCAGACCCTCCTCGACGACGGACACCGCGTCTTCATCGAAGCCAGCCCGCACCCCGTCCTCACCATGGGCACGCAGGAATGCTTCGAGGAGGCCGCCGTCACGGCGGTCACCGTCCCCACCCTGCGCCGGGACGAGGGCGGACCACGGCAGCTCGCCCTCTCACTGGCGAACGCCCACACCGCGGGACTGACCGTCGGGTGGCAGACCTGGTTCGGCACCGACGACACTCCCCGCGCCGTCGACCTCCCCACCTACCCGTTCCAACGCGAGCGCTACTGGCTGGACATGGGCGGTGAACCCGGCGACATGCGGGCCGCCGGTCTGCGCTCGGCCGGGCACCCGATGCTGTCTGCGGCGGTCGAACTCGCCGACGGCAGCGTGGTGATGACCGGACGGCTGCCGGCCGCCGGCGGAAGCGGCTGGCTCGCGGAACACGTGCTGGCGGGCGTCACCCTGGTGCCCGGCGCGGCGTTGATCGAGTGGGTGTTGCGGGCCGCCGACGAGGCGGGCTGCGCCGGGGTCGAGGAACTCGCGCTCCAGGCGCCGATGGTGCTGTCCGCCTCGGAAGCGCTGCGGGTGCAAGTCGTGGTCGCGCCGGCCGGTGAGGAAGGCCGCCGCGACGTGCGGATCCACTCCCGGCCCGACACCGACGACGGGCACACGGCGTGGGTGTGCCACGCCACCGGAACGCTCGCCCCGCACCTGACCGACGTACCGCCTACGGGACTTGCGGGCCAGTGGCCCCCGGCGGACGCCGAGCCGGTCGACGTGACGGACTTCTACGAGCGCGCCGAGGCGACCGGTTACGGCTACGGGCCCGCCTTCCGCGGCCTGACCGCCGCATGGCGACACGGCGACGACCTCCTCGCCGACCTCACCCTCCCGGAAACCGCCACCGAGAACGCCGACAAGTACGGCATCCACCCCGCACTCCTCGACGCCGCACTGCACCCGGTGGCGTTGGACACCCGGTACGCCGACGGGCAGGTGTGGCTGCCGTTCGCCTGGAGCGACGTGTCGTTGTGGGCCACCGGCGCGCGCCGGGTCCGGGTTCGGATGACCCCGTCGGAGCACGGCTTCCGGCTCGTGGTCGCCGACCTGGCCGGCGCTCCGGTGCTGAGCGCGGAGTCGGTGGTCGTCCGCGCGACCAGCGCCCAGCAACTCCGCACCGCCAACGCGCGGGCGGTGGACGGACTGTTCACGGTGGAGTGGGTCTCCCTACCGCCGGAGAAGACCGCGGAAGCGGCCGCCGGGACGTGGGCCCTGCTCGGGGGCGACGTGCTGTCCCGCGCCGCCGCCGGGAGCGAACCGACCCGGTACGCCGATGTCGACGCGCTGGTCAGCGCCGTGGAGGGCGGTGCGCCGCTGCCCTCCGCGGTCCTCGTGGGGGTGTCGGACTCCGAAGGCGACGACCCGGCCGCCGCGTTGGCGGTCACGACTGGTGTGCTGGCGCTGGCGCAGCGGTGGCTCGCCGAGCCCGCGCTCGCCGACGTCCGGCTGGTGGTCGTCACCCGGGACGCGGTGCTGCCCGCCGAGATGGAGGGCTTCACCGGCCACCACGGACCGCGGGCGTCCGCGGCGAGCGTGTGGGGTCTGCTGCGCACCGCGCAGGCGGAGAACCCCGGGCGGTTCCTGCTGCTCGACACCGACGACGCCGAGCCCGCCGACGTGCTCGACGCTGTGGCCCGGGCGCTGGCCGCCGACGAACCCCAACTCGCGCTGCGTGCGGGCCGGTTGTCGGTGCCGAGGCTGACGCGCGCGGGAGCCCCCCGCGAGTTGGTGCCCCCGACGGGTGAACGGGCCTGGCGGCTGGCGTCGGTGGGCACCGAGACGATCGAGAACGTCTCGGTGGTGCCCTGCCCCGAGGTGCTGGAGCCGTTGGCGCCGGGTCAGGTACGCATCTCCGTGCGCGCCGCAGGCATCAACTTCCGCGACGTGCTGATCGCCCTCGGGATGTACCCGGACAACGGTGTGTTCCGGGGCAGCGAGGGCGCGGGCGTGGTGCTGGAGGTGGCGTCTGACGTGACGTCACTCGCGCCCGGCGACCGGGTCATGGGCCTGTTCGAAGGTGCCTTCGGCCCGATCGCGGTGACCGACGTGCGCAACGTCGTACCGCTTCCGCCGGGTTGGGACGACGAGCAGGGTGCGGCGATCCCGGTCACGTTCCTGACGGCGTGGTTCGGACTGGTCGACCTGGCCGATCTCCAGGCTGGTGAGACGGTCCTCATCCATGCGGCGACCGGCGGCGTGGGCATGGCCGCGGTAACGATCGCCCGCCACCTCGGCGCGCACGTCTACGCCACCGCCAGCCCCGCCAAACACAGCGTGCTGGAAGCCATGGGCATCGACCAGGCGCACCGCGCCTCCTCCCGCGATCTCGACTTCGAGGACACCTTCCGTACCGCCACCGACGGCAAGGGCTTCGACGTCGTCCTCGACTGCCTCGCCGGCGACTTCGTCGACGCCTCCCTGCGCCTCCTGCACTCCGGCGGACGCTTCATCGAAATGGGCAAGACCGACATCCGCGACCCGGAGAAGATCGCACTCGACCATCCCGGCGTCCGCTACCGCTCCTACGACCTGGTCTCCGCGGCGGGGCTCGACCGCATCGCCGACATGCTCGCCACCCTCAGCGAACTGTTCGCCAAGGGCGTGCTGCAACCCCCGCCCATCCACACCTGGCCGCTCGCCAAGACCCGCCAGGCACTACGCCACATGAGCCAAGCCCACCACACCGGCAAACTGGTCCTGGAGATCCCGCCAGCGCTCAACCCGGACGGGACGGTCCTCATCACCGGCGGCACCGGCACCCTCGGCACCCTCACCGCCGAACACCTCATCACCACCCACAACATCCGCCACCTCCTCCTGCTCAGCCGCAGCGGACCCGACGCCCCCGGCGCCCACGAACTCCGAGCACGACTCACCGAGTTGGGCGCCACCGTCACCATCACCGCCGTCGACACCGCCGACCCCGACGCACTCACCAAGGTCATCGCCGACATCGACCCCGCACACCCCCTCACCGGCGTCATCCACGCCGCCGGAGCACTCGACGACGCGGTGCTGACCGCGCAGACCCCCGGCCACCTCGACCGTGTGTGGGCCGCCAAAGCGACCGCTGCCGCCAACCTGCACCACGCCACCGCCGGCATCCCTCTGGCGATGTTCGTCATCTACTCCTCGGCGGCCGGCACCCTCGGCAGCCCGGGACAGGCCAACTACGCGGCGGCAAACGCCTACTGCGACGCGCTCACGGCACAACGCAGGGCGGCCGGGCTCGCGGGTGTGTCGATCGCCTGGGGGCTGTGGGCCACCAGCAGCGGCATGACCGGCCACCTCGCCGACACCGATCACGCGCGGATGAGCCGGTCGGGGTTCACGCCGCTGTCCAGCACGCTGGCGCTCACCCTGCTCGACGCCGCTCAACAGCACGGCAGTGCCAGCCCGTTGGCGATCGACCTCGATCCGCGGGCGCTCGGCGGCCGGCAGTCAGGACCGGTTCCGGCGCTCCTGCGTGCCCTCGCCGAGACCGGTGCGCCGGTCCGCCGGGCCGCCGCCGGACAGCGGCAGCCCGCGGACTGGACGAGCCAGCTGTCCGGGCTGTCCGCCTCGGAGCGCGAGCGGGCCCTGCTCGACCTGGTGCGTACCCACGCGTCGACGGTGCTCGGGCACAGCGATCCGCTCGCGGTCCGGGCGGACGCGTCGTTCAAGGAGCTGGGGTTCGACTCGCTGACCGCGGTGGAACTGCGCAACCGGCTGTCCGCGGCCACCGGTCTGCGGCTGCCCGCGGCCCTGGTCTTCGACTACCCGGAGGCCACGGCGCTGGCCGACCACCTGAGCCGTCAGCTCTTCCCCGCGGAGGGTCCGGTCGCCGCGGACGACGGTCTCGCGCCTGTCCTGGGCGACCTGGCCAGGCTGGAGAGCACCCTGAGCGGTCACGTCATGGGCGGGGAGTCCCGGGCGACGGTGGTGGGGCGGCTCAACGCGCTGCTGTCCAAGCTGGAGGAACTCCCGGCCGGCGCGACCGGCATCGACGGTGAGGCGTTGGAGTCGGCGTCCGACGACGAGATGTTCGCGCTTATCGACCAGCAACTGCGTTCGTCCTGATGGGGGCCGAGAACTGATGTCGACCACAGAAGACAAACTCCGCCAGTACCTCAAGCGGGTCACCATCGACCTCGGCCAAGCACGCCAACGCCTGCGCGAAACAGAGGAACGACAGCAGGAACCCATCGCCATCACCGCCATGGCCTGCCGCTACCCCGGCGGAATCACCTCACCGGAAACCCTCTGGAACCTGGTCGCGGAGCACGGTGACGCGATCACCGAGTTCCCCACCGACCGCGGCTGGGACCTGGACAACCTCTACCACCCGGACCCCGACCACCCGGGCACGACGTACATCCGCGAAGGCGGATTCGTTGATGGCGCCGACCGGTTCGACGCGGGCTTCTTCGGGATCAGCCCCCGCGAAGCACTCGCCATGGACCCCCAACAGCGACTCCTCCTCGAAGTCGCCTGGGAGCTCCTGGAGCGCGCCGGCGTCGACCCCACCGCGCTCAAGGGCACTCCCACCGGCGTCTACACCGGCGCCGGCGTGCCCGGCTTCGGCACTCCGCACATCGAGAAGAGCGCCGAGGGCTTCCTGCTGACGGGCAACGCGCTGAGCGTCGTCTCGGGCCGGATCTCCTTCAGCCTGGGGCTCGAAGGCCCGGCAGTGACCCTGGACACGGCGTGTTCGTCGTCGCTGGTGGCGATGCACCTGGCGGTCCAGGCGCTGCGGCAGGGCGAGTGCAACCTGGCGCTCGCGGGCGGCGTGACGGTGATGTCCACCCCGAACGTCATCACCGAGTTCTCGCGGCAGCGCGGTCTGGCCCCGGACGGGCGCTGCAAGCCCTTCGCCACGGCGGCGGACGGCACCGGGTTCTCCGAGGGCGCGGGCCTGATCCTGCTGGAGCGGCTCTCGGACGCGCAGCGCAACGGCCACCAGGTGCTCGCCGTCATCCGGGGTTCCGCCGTCAACCAGGACGGCGCGTCCAACGGCCTCACCGCGCCCAACGGTCCCTCCCAGCAGCGGGTGATCCGCAAGGCGCTGGCCAACGCCGGGCTGGCAGCGGCCGAGGTGGACGTGGTGGAGGCGCACGGCACCGGCACCACCCTCGGCGACCCCATCGAGGCCGAGGCGCTCATCGCCACCTACGGCAGCGACCGGCCGGAGAACAGGCCGCTGTGGCTCGGCTCGGTCAAGTCGAACATCGGTCACACCCAGGGCGCCGCGGGCGTGGCGGGCGTGATCAAGATGGTCATGTCCCTGCGCCACAGCCTGCTGCCCGCGACACTGCACGTCGACGAGCCGTCGTCGCACGTGGACTGGAGCGCGGGCACCGTACGCGTGCTCACCGAGGACACCGCGTGGCCGGCGGCGGACCGCCCACGGCGCGGCGGGGTCTCCGCGTTCGGCATCTCCGGCACCAACGCCCACGTGATCCTGGAGGAGGCCCCCGAGCCCCCGGCCCCCGCGGAGCCCGACGCCCAAGCGTCCGATCCCGGCCAGGCGGCGGAACCGACCGCCGTGGCCCCGTGGGTGTTGTCGGCCCGTACGGAGGCGGGGCTGGCGGAGCAGGCGCGGCGGCTGGCCGAGGCCCTGACCGCCGACCCGGGCCCGGTCCCCGCCGAGGTGGCCTGGTCGCTGGCCACGACCCGCGCGGTGTTCGAGCACCGTGCCGTGGTGGTGGGCGAGGACCGGGAGCGGCTGATCGCCGGGCTCGGCGCGCTGGCGTCAGGCGAGCAGAGCCCGGACGTGGTGTCGGGCACGGTCGGCGAGGTCGGGCAGGGTCCGGTCTTCGTCTTCCCTGGCCAGGGCTCCCAATGGCTCGGCATGGGCGTCGAACTCCTCGACACCTCACCGGTGTTCGCAGGCCGCATCGCCGAATGCGAGCAGGCCCTCGCCCCGCACGTCGACTGGTCGCTGACCGCCGTCCTGCGCGGCACCGACACCGCCACCGACCCCACCCGCGTCGACGTCATCCAACCCGTCCTGTGGGCCGTCATGGTCTCACTGGCCGCCGTATGGCAGAGCTACGGCGTCGAACCCGCAGCCGTCATCGGCCACTCACAAGGCGAAATCGCCGCAGCCGCCGTCGCCGGAGCCCTCACCCTCCACGACGCCGCCACCATCGTCGCCCTCCGCAGCCAAGCACTCCGCACCCTTACCGGACACGGCGGCATGGCCTCCCTCGCCATCAGCGAAACCACTACCACCCAACTCCTGGCCCAACTCGGCGACACCGCCGACGGCATCACCATCGCCGCCGCCAACGGACCCACCTCCACCGTCGTATCCGGACCACCCGACCAACTCGACGCCATCGTCGCGACGCTCCAAGAGCGCGGGGAGCGAGCACGCCTCATCGACGTCGACTACGCCTCCCACGGCCCCCAAGTCGACCGCATCAAGGATGAGTTGGCCGAGCGGCTGAGCGGCATCCGCCCACACGCCACCGACATCGTCTTCTACTCCACGGTGACCGGCGAACGGTTCGACCCCACCGGTCTTGACGCCGAGTACTGGTTCACCAACCTGCGGCAGCCGGTGCGGTTCTCCGCCACCGTCCGGCGACTGCTGGCCGACGGGCACCACCTCTTCATCGAGAGCAGCCCGCACCCCGTCCTGACCGTGGGCATGGAGGAGTGCTTCCAGGAGGCCGCAGCCACCGGCACGACGCTCGCCACCCTGCGCCGGGACAACGGCGGACTCCGGCAACTCGCGCTGTCGCTGGCCCAGGCACACGTCGCCGGCGCCACCATCGACTGGCCGACCTGGTACCCCGCCGACCGGCTGCCCCGGGTCGTCGGCCTCCCCACCTACGCCTTCCAGCACGAGCGGTTCTGGATGTCCGGCAGCCGCCCGGCCGGTGACGTCGGTGCCGCAGGCCTGCGACCGGTCACCCACCCGTTGCTGTCCGCGGCCGTGGGGCTCGCCGACGGCGGCCTACTGCTGACCGGCCGACTTCCGGCGGCCGGCACCGCGGGCTGGCTGGCCGAGCACGAGGTCGCGGGCGTCGTCATCCTGCCCGGCGCGGCACTGGTGGAGTGGGCGCTGCGCATGGCCGACGAGGCGGACGCCGCCGAGGTCGAGTCGCTGGCGCTCCAGGTCCCGCTGGCGCTGTCCCACTCGACCGAACTGCGCATACAGGTGGTGGCGGACGCCCCCGACGAGACGGGCCACCGCGACCTGCGCATCTACTCCCGCCCGGCCCTCGACACCCCGGAGACCTCGGGGAGTTGGACCTGCCACGCCACCGGCACGCTCGCCCCGCGGTCCGCGCCGACGCCCGAACTGACCGGGCAGTGGCCGCCGGCCGGCGCCGAGCCCATAGACGTCAGCGACCTCTACGACCGCGCCGCGGCCGCCGGTTACCGGTACGGCCCCGCGTTCCAGGGTGTGCGGGCCGCCTGGCGGCACGGCTCCGACCTGCTGGCCGAGGTGGCCCTGCCCGGCGAAGGCGGGGAGGAGACCGAGGCGTTCGGCATCCACCCCGCACTGCTCGACGCCGCACTGCACCCCGTCATCCTGAACGACGGGACCGACGCGCCGTCCGCCGACGAACGCCTGTTGCTGCCGTTCTCCTGGACGGGCGTCACCCTGCACGCCGGTGGGGCCACCAGCGTGCGCGTCCGGCTCAGCCCCCGCGAGCTGGAAGGCACCGGCGGCCGGGAACTCGGCCTCGTGATCGCCGATCCGGCCGGTGCTCCGGTGCTGAGCGTCGAGTCGATCGTGATGCGCCCCGCCGACAGCGACAAGCTGGGCGCCGCGCTCCAGGAGTCCGAGGACGGGCTCTTCAGCGTCGAGTGGACACCGCTGCCGACACCGCCGGAGCGGTCCGGGGCAACGGACGACGACCGCGGTTGGGCGCTGCTCGGGACCGGCACGTGGTCCGCTCCGAAAGGACAGCCCGCCCCGGCGCGGTACGCCGATCCGGCCGCGCTGCTCGCCGCCGCCGATGCCGGGCAGCCCGTGCCCTCCGTCGTGCTGGCCCCCGTGCCGCGAGCCAGCGGGGAGGACGCCGGGACGGGCCTCGCCACCGTCCAGCAGACCTTGGACCTGGTACGCGACTGGCTGGCCGAGCCCCGACTGCTCGACACCCGCCTGGTGCTGGTCACCTCGGGCGCGGTCTCCGTGGCCGACGGCGACACAGCGGTGGAACCGGCAACCGCGGCTGTGTGGGGCTTGGTCCGCGGAGTCCAGACCGAGCACCCCGACCGGTTCACCCTGGTCGACGTCGAGCCAGGGGGCGACGCGGTCGACGAGCTCCTGAACGCCGTACGCCGCGCCGCCGACGCCGTTGAGCCGCAACTGGCCATCCGGGACGGGCAGTTGTCAGTCCCCCGGCTGGTCCGCGCGACCGGCACCGCCGATCCCGATGGGGTTGGGGTGGAGGTCTCGGGTGGGACGGTGGTCGTCTCGGGTGGCACCGGTGTGCTGGGCGGTGCGGTCGCCGAACACCTGGCCCGCGTCCACGGTGTCACCCGGCTACTGCTGCTGTCCCGCGCCGGAATGGAGGCGGAGGGAACGACGGAGCTGGTCGAGCGACTGTCAGCACTGGGCGCGCAAGCCGACGTAGTGTCCGTGGACGTCGCCGACCTGGAGGCGTTGTCCCGGGTGCTGTCCGGTCTTTCGGCCTCGCATCCGCTGACGGGTGTCGTGCATGTGGCCGGTGTGGTCGACGACGGACTGGTCGAGGACTGGGACACCGACCGGCTGACCCGCGTATGGAATCCGAAGGCTGCGGGCTTGTGGAACCTGCATGTCCTGACCCGGGATGTGCCGTTGGCGATGTTCACGGTCTTCTCCTCCGCCGCCGGTGTGATCGGCAACCCAGGCCAGGCCGGATACGCCGCCGCCAACGCCTACTGCGACGCCCTCATCGCACACCGCCGCGCATCAGGACTCCCCGGCATCTCCATCGCTTGGAGCCTGTGGGAACAAACCTCCGCCATGACCCGCCACCTCGGACAATCCGACCTGGCACGCCTGGCCGCGCTCGGCATGCGCCCGCTCAGCACCCCCAGCGGCCTGGCCCTCCTCGACACCGCCACCCACCTCAACCACCCCCTCACCATCGCCGCGGATCTGACGCCGACTCAACTCAGCGTCGACACGCCACCGTTGCTGAGGGCCTTCGCCCGCCCCGCGCGACGTCGTGCCGCCGCCGGGCAGGCGGGCGGATCCGCCCTCGCGACCCGGCTGGCCGCACTGGACAGTGCGGCCCGGCTCGAACTGCTCCTCGATACCGTCCGCACCAGCGCGGCCACCGTCCTGGGGCACCACACGGGGAGCACCATCCGGGCGGGCGCGCCGTTCAAGGAGTTGGGGTTCGACTCGCTGACCGCGGTGGAGTTGCGCAACCGTCTCACCACGGCCACCGGCCTGCGCCTCCCGGCCACCATGGTCTTCGACTACCCCACCCCGCACGCACTCGCCGACTACCTCCTCGACCGCCTCACCGGCCAGGACACCCCCGTACTGGCCGGAGCCGGCACGAGGAACGGCACAGCCACGCCGACAGACGACGACCCGATCGTCGTGGTGTCGATGGCCTGCCGATTCCCCGGTGGTGTGGGCTCGCCAGAAGAGCTGTGGGATCTGGTCGCGTCTGGTGGTGAGGCACTTGGGCCGTTCCCCGACAACCGCGGATGGAACCTGGACGGCCTCTTCCATCCCGATCCCGACCACCCCGGCACCACCTACGCCACCCAAGGCGCGTTCCTCTACGACGCCGACCAATTCGACGCTGGCTTCTTCAACATCAACCCCCGCGAAGCCTTGGCCACCGACCCCCAGCAACGACTCATGCTCGAAGTCGCCTGGGAAACCTTGGAACGCGCAGGCATCAACCCCCACACCCTCAAAAACACCCTGACCGGCGTCTACACCGGCGTCATGTACCACGAATACGCCACCGGACTCACGACCACCGACCCCCGCCTCGAAGGCTACGGACTCCTCGCCGGATCCGGCAGCGTCGTCGCCGGACGCATCTCCTACACCCTCGGGCTCCAAGGCCCCGCCATGACCATCGACACCGCCTGCTCCTCCTCACTCGTCGCCACCCACCTCGCCGCCCAAGCACTCCACCACCACGAATGCGACCTCGCGCTCGCAGGCGGCGTCACCATCATGGCCACCCCCGACGTCTTCACCGGCTTCGCCCGCCAACGCGGCCTCGCACCCGACGGACGCTGCAAACCCTTCGCATCAGCCGCCAACGGCACCGGCTGGGGCGAAGGCGCCGCACTCCTCCTCCTCGAACGCCAATCCGACGCCCAAGCCAACGGCCACCAAATCCTGGCAGTGCTGCGCGGATCCGCCGTCAACCAAGACGGCGCCTCCAACGGACTCACCGCACCCAACGGACCCTCCCAACAACGCGTCATCCAACAAGCCCTCGCCAACGCAAGGCTCACCCCCACAGACGTCGACGCCGTCGAAGCCCACGGCACCGGAACGACACTGGGCGACCCCATCGAGGCACAGGCACTCCTCGCCACCTACGGCCAACACCGGGCGGATGAACGGCCGTTGTGGCTCGGTTCGATCAAGTCCAACATCGGCCACACCCAAGCCGCAGCCGGCGCCGCAGGCATCATCAAAATGATCATGGCCATGCGCCACGGCCACCTCCCCGCCTCCCTCCACATCGACGAACCCACCCCCCACGTCGACTGGACCACCGGCAACATCCAACTCCTGACCGAGCTCACACCCTGGCCCGAGACCGGCCATCCGCGTCGGGCAGGTGTCTCGTCCTTCGGTGCTTCCGGCACCAACAGCCACATCGTCATCGAACAGGCCCCCGGCACGACGGAGTTCGAGCCCAAGGCGACCGAACCGGTCATCGACGACGGTGCCGTGGTCCCGTGGCCGGTGTCCGCCCGAAGCACGGCGGCGCTGCGCGAGCAGGCCGCCAAGCTGGCCGACCTGCTCACGGGAGACTCCGTACCGTCCATCACCGAGGTCGGCCGGTCGTTGGTCACGACCCGATCGGCGTTCGAGCAGCGGGCCGTCGTACTCGGCGACAGCAGGGACGAGTTGCTGGACGCGCTCAACGCGCTGGCTGCGGGCAACCCGCACGCCTCAGTCGTCGAACCGGCCCCCACAAGCGCGGACACGCCGGAGAAGACGGTGTGGTTGTTCTCCGGGCAGGGCAGTCAGCGGCTGGGCATGGGCGCCGACCTCTACGCACGCTTCCCCGTCTTCGCCCACGCCTTCGACGAAGTCTGCGCGTTGATCGACCCCCACCTCGAACACCCGCTCCGCGACCTCGTCCTCCACGGCCTACCGGAACCCGAACTCCTCGACCACACCACCTACGCCCAAACCGGCCTCTTCGCCCTCCAAATCGCCCTCACCCGCCTCCTCGACAGCATGGGCGTCACACCCGATGCCGTCATCGGCCACTCCGTCGGAGAAATCGCCGCCGCCCACACCGCAGGCATCCTCAACCTCCCCGACGCCTGCCACCTCGTGGCGATACGCGCCACCCTCATGGGCCAACTCCCCACCGGCGGCGCCATGACCGCCATCGAAGCCACCGCAGACGAAATCACCGAAACGCTCAGTCAGTACGACGGCCAGGTGACGATCGCCGCACTCAACACCCCCACCAACACCGTCATCTCAGGACCCACAGACCTCGTCGAGCACATCGCGACCACCTGGCAGGACCGCGGCCGACGCACCAAAGCCCTCACCGTCAGCCACGCCTTCCACTCACCCCACATGGACCCCATCCTCAACCAGTTCACCGACGCCATCCGCGACCTGACGTTCCACCAGCCGCGTATTCCGCTGATCAGCAACCTCACCGGGCAGCCTGCGGACGAGGCCATCACCACCCCCGAATACTGGGCCCAACACATCCGCCAACCCGTCCACTTCCACCCCGCCATCACCCACACCGCACCCCACACCACCACCTACCTCGAAATCGGCCCCGACGCCGTACTGACCACAGCGGTCCAACACACCCTCGACACGGTCAACGCGTCGGCGACCACGCTCTGCACCCTCAGCGCCAAGCAGCCCGACGGCCGCGCGTTCGCCCGCACGCTGGCCCGGCTGCACACGACCTCCCCCGTCGACTGGACCCCCTGGTTCCCGGCCGACACCCACCACAAGCCGATCGACCTGCCCACCTACGCCTTCCAACGCACGCCTTACTGGCTCAGCTCGGCGAGCGTCGGCACCCCCGCCACCGGTGGGCACCCGCACCTCAGCGCGGTGACGCAACTCCCGGACGGCGGGCTTCTCCTGACCGGTCAGCTCCCGACCGTCAACCACACCGGCTGGCTCACCGAGCACACCATCGCCGACACCGTCCTCCTCCCCGGCACCGCACTCCTCGAATGGGCCCTCCACACCGCCGACCACACCCACACCACCCTCAACGAACTCCTCCTCCAACACCCCCTCACCCTCACCACCACACCCCTCCACCTCCACCTCACCACCACCCCACCCGACACCCACGGCAACCGCACCCTCACCATCCACACCCGACCCACCACCACAACCACTGCAACAACCAGCGAGTGGACCTGCCACGCCACCGCCACCCTCACCCCCCACACCACCAACCAACCCACCCACCACACCACCGGCCCCCAGCCACCCACCAACACCCAACCCATCAACACCACCCACTTCTACCAAAACGCCCAAAAAGACGGCTACCACTACGGACCCACCTACCAAGCCCTCCACACCATGTGGCAAGACGACAACACCCTCCACGCCAACATCACCCTCCCCAACACCACCGAAGACACCGACCACTTCGGCATCCACCCCGCACTCCTCGACGCCGCCCTCCACCCCCTCATCCTCCACACCCAAAACAACCCAGAACCAGACACCACTGGCGAGCACATCTGGCTCCCCTTCTCCTTCACCGACACCACCCTCCACGCCACCGGCGCCACCCACGCCCACGTCACCATCACCCCGTCCGACACCAGCAACACGGCCGAGAAACAACACCGCATCACCCTCACCGACACCACCGGCGACCTCATCCTCACCACCACCCTCACCACCCGGCCCATCAACACCGCCCAACTCCAGGCCACCCGACAGCACACCAACGGATTGTTCGCCATGGAGTGGACTCCGGTGTCCCCGGCCCAGGAGTCGGCCGCACCCGAGCGGTCGGCGGAGTGGGTGGCTCTCGGCACCGATCAAGAGCGTGCGGCGGGAATCTCGACCGTGCCGGACCTGGACGCCCTGCTGGCGGCCCTGGACGGCGGGGCCTCGGTGCCGCCGGTCGTCCTGACCTGGGTGCCGGAGAGCGACCGCGACGAGGATTCCGCCGACGCCGGACTCGGCGCCGTACAGGGGACGTTGGCGCTGGTGCGCGAGTGGCTGGCCGAACCGCGGCTCGCGGACTCCCACCTGGTGGTCGTCACCCGGAACGCGGTCGCCCGTGACGCCGACGTCGAAGCCGGCACCTCGCCGGACGCCGGGCACGATCCGGCCGGTGCCGCTGTGTGGGGTCTGATCCGCAGCGCCCAGTCGGAGAACCCGGACCGGTTCGTGCTGGTGGACACCGACGACGCGGCCGAAGTGGCCGAAGCGGTCGGGTACGCGATCGACGCCGACGAGCCGCAGGTGGCGGTGCGCGGCGGTCGCGTACTCGTGCCCCGGCTCGTTCGGGCGGGTGCCGCCACCGCGCTGGTCCCGCCGGTCGGGCGGCCTGCCTGGCGGCTGGACACGGCGGGCACGGCGACGATCGACAGCGTGACGGCGGTGCCGTTCCCCGAGGCGCTGGAGACGTTGCGCCCCGGCCAGGTGCGGATCGGGGTCAGGGCCGGCGGGATCAACTTCCGCGACGTCCTGATCAGCCTCGGCATGGTGCCCGGTCAGACGGGTCTCGGCGGTGAGGGCGCCGGTGTCGTGCTCGATGTCGCCGAGGACGTCACCCAGGTGGCTCCCGGCGACCAGGTGATGGGCGTCTTCGAGGGGGCGTTCGGGCAGGTGACCGTCGCCGACGCGCGGATGGTGGCCTGGATACCCGACGGCTGGAGCTTCGCCCAGGCGGCCGCGGTGCCCGTCGCGTTCCTGACCGCGTGGTACGGGCTCGTCGAACTCGGCGGGCTGAGCGCGGGCGAGTCAGTGCTCGTCCACACCGCCACCGGCGGTGTCGGCACCGCCGCCGTGCAGATCGCCCGGCACCTCGGCGCGCACGTCTACGCCACCGCCAGCCCCGCCAAACACGGCGTGCTGGCAGACATGGGCATCGACGAGGCGCACCGCGCGTCCTCCCGCGACCTCGACTTCGAGGACACCTTCCGTGCCGCCACCGACGGCAAGGGCTTCGACGTCGTCCTCAACAGCCTGGCGGGTCCGTTCACCGACGCGTCGCTGCGGCTGCTGGCCAAGGGCGGCCGGTTCCTGGAGATGGGCAAGACCGACATCCGCGACCCGAAGGAGGTGGCCGAGGACTTCCCGGAGGTGGACTACCGCGTCTACGACCTGGTCACGGATGCCGGTGCCGAGCGGATCGGACGGATGCTCACCGCGTTGGGCAAGCTGTTCTCCGACGGGGTCCTGCTGCCGCCGCCGGTGCGGACCTGGCCGTTGGCAGAGGCTCACCAGGCACTACGCCACATGAGCCAGGCCCGGCACACCGGAAAGCTGGTCCTGGAGATCCCCCCGGCGCTCGACCCGGACGGCACGGTACTGATCACCGGCGGCACCGGCACCCTCGGCGCGCTGGTCGCCGAGCACCTGGTGCGCACCTGCGAGGTGCGGCATCTGCTGCTGCTCAGCCGTCGCGGCCAGGAGGCCCCCGGCGCCGATGAACTCACCGCGCGGCTCACGGAGTTGGGCGCCACCGTCCACATCACCGCCGTCGACACGGCCGACTTCGGGGCGCTCACCGCGGTCATCGCGGAGATCGACCCGGCGCACCCGCTGACCGGTGTCGTGCACACCGCCGGCATCGTGGACGACGCGGTCCTGGCCTCGCAGACGCCCGACCGGGTGGCCCGGGTCTGGGCCGCGAAGGCGGCCACCGCCGCCAACCTGCACCGTGCCACCGCAGGCCTTCCGCTGGGCCTGTTCGCGATGTTCTCCTCGGCCGCCGCCACCCTGGGCAGCCCGGGACAGGCCAACTACGCGGCGGCGAACGCCTATTGCGACGCGCTCGCCGCACGTCGCAGGGCCGAGGGACTGGCCGGGGTGTCGATCGCCTGGGGGCTGTGGGCCGCGACCAGCGGTATGACCGGCCATCTGGCCGACACCGACCGCGCCCGCATGAGCCGTACCGGCGTCAACGCCCTCGCCACCGAGCACGCCCTGTCCCTCTTCGACGCGGCGTGCCGGCACAGCGACCCCGGCCTCATGGCGGTCGACCTCGACGTCAACGTGCTGGCGGGCCAGCCCGCGCACGCCCTGCCCGCCACGTTGCGCACGCTCGCCAGCCGTGCGACCGGTCCGGCTCGGCGTACGGTCGCGGTCGAGCGGCAGTCCGAGGACTGGACGGGCCGGCTCGCCGGACTGCCCGCGACGGAGCAGCGGCAACTGCTGCTCACCCTCGTACGCACCCATGCCGCGTCCGTGCTGGGGCACTCCGATCCCGAGTCGGTTCGGCCGGAGGCGCCGTTCACGGATCTCGGCTTCGACTCGCTGACCGCCGTGGAACTGCGCAACCGGCTGTCCGCCGCCACCGGTCTGCGGCTGCCCGCGGCCCTGGTCTTCGACTTCCCGTCGGCCGGCGCGCTCACCGATCATCTGCTCGGGGAGCTCGTCGAGGACGGGTCGCCGGCCGCCCAGGGCGGGGCGGATCCGGTGCTCGGCGAGCTGGCCAGGCTGGAGAGCACGCTGTCGGCGCTGGACCTGCCGGACGCTGACGCGGGCGCCGTGACAGCGCGGCTTGAGGGGTTGCTGGCCAAATGGAAGGCGGCGTACGCGCCGCCGGCCGCGGAGAGTGCGGTCGACCGGCTCGAACTCGCCACGGCCGACCAGGTTCTCGCCTTCATCGACAACGAACTCGGCTCGTCCTGAAGAAGACTCGCACGCTACAACCACGCGTAAGAAGGTCGTGAACTCCCCATGGCGGATGAAGAGCAGCTCGTCGGTTACCTCAAGCGCGTGGCCGCGGACCTGCACGACACACGGCGGCGTCTGCGCGAGGTGGAGGACCAGCAGCGGGAGCCGATCGCCATCGTCGGTATGACGTGCCGCTACCCGGGCGGTGTCGAATCACCCGAGGGACTGTGGGAGTTGGTCTCCTCGGGGGTGGACGCGATCGGTCCGTTTCCGACCGACCGCGGCTGGGATCTGGAGGGCCTCTACCACCCGGATCCCGACCACCCGGGCACCAGCTACACACGTGACGGCGGGTTCCTGCGCGACGCGGACCGGTTCGACGCGGGCTTCTTCGAGATCAGCCCGCGCGAGGCGCTGGCGACCAGCCCCCAGCAGCGGCTACTGCTGGAGGTGGCCTGGGAGTTGTTCGAGCGGGCCGGTATCGACGCGGCCTCCCTGCGGGGCAGCCAGACCGGTGTGTACGTGGGCACGGCGACCGTCGGCTCCGCCACCCAGGGCGACCGCCCGAGCCGGGAGGCCGAGGGCTACGCGGGCGGCGCGCCCAGCATGCTGTCCGGCCGGGTGGCGTACAGCTTCGGGCTCGAAGGCCCGGCGGTGACGATCGAGACGGCGTGCTCCTCCTCGCTGGTGGCGCTGCACCTGGCCACCCAGGCGCTGCGGCAGGGCGAGTGCGGTCTGGCGCTGGCCGGCGGCGTGACCGTGATGTCCTCGCCCGAGGTGTTCACCGGTTTCTCCCGGCAGCGCGGTCTGTCGCCCGACGGGCGGTGCAAGCCGTTCGCCGAGGCCGCGGACGGCACCGGCTGGGGTGAGGGCGTCGGTCTTGTGCTGCTTGAGCGGCTGTCCGACGCCCGCGCCAACGGCCACCGGGTACTCGCCGTGGTGCGGGGGTCCGCGGTCAACCAGGACGGCGCGAGCAACGGCATGACCGCGCCGAACGGTCCCTCCCAGCAGCGGGTGATCCGGGCGGCGCTGGTCAACGCGCGGCTGTCGGCGTCCGAGGTCGACGCGGTGGAGGCGCACGGCACCGGCACCCGGCTCGGCGACCCGATCGAGGCCGACGCGCTGCACGCCACCTACGGCCGCGACCGGTCCGCTGACCATCCGTTGCTGCTGGGCTCGGTGAAGTCGAACATCGGTCACACCCAGGGCGCCGCGGGCGTGGCGGGCGTGATCAAGATGGTCATGGCCATGCGGAACGGGGCGGTCCCCGCGACGCTCAACGTGGACGAGCCGACCTCGCACGTCGACTGGAGCACGGGGGCCGTACGTCTGGTCACCGAGCGGATCGACTGGCCGGAGGTCGACCGGCCGCGGCGCGGCGCGGTGTCGTCGTTCGGCATCTCCGGCACCAACGCACACGTGATCCTTGAGCAGTTCGCCGAGTCCACCGAGGAGGCGCCGGCCGTCCCGGCCGAGGACGCGCCGCAGGCCGAGGAACGCCAGGCGATGCCGGCCACCGGTGTGGTGCCGTGGGTGTTGTCGGCCCGTACGGAGGCGGGGCTGGCGGAGCAGGCGCGACGGCTGACGGCTTTCGTGGAGCGGGACGAGGCGGCCGAACCGGTCGACGTGGGTTGGTCGTTGGCGACGACGCGGTCGGTGTTCGAGCACCGCGCCGTCATCGTCGGACACGACCACGACACCCTGCTGAGCGGCCTGACCTCACTCACCGAGGACCGGCCCGACCCCACTCTCGTCCAAGGCCTCACCACCCCCACCGGCCCCGGACCGGTCTTCGTCTTCCCCGGCCAAGGCTCCCAATGGCTCGGCATGGGCGTCGAACTCCTCGACACCTCACTGGTGTTCGCCGCACGCATCGCCGAGTGCGAGGAAGCGCTGGCGCCGCACGTCGACTGGTCGCTGACCGCCGTCCTGCGTGGCACCGACACCGCCACCGACCCCACCCGCGTCGACGTCATCCAACCCGTCCTGTGGGCCGTCATGGTCTCCCTCGCCGCCGTATGGCGAAGCTATGGCGTCGAACCCGCAGCCGTCATCGGCCACTCCCAAGGCGAAATCGCCGCCGCGTGCGTCGCAGGCGCCCTGTCACTCCACGACGCCGCCACCATCGTCGCCCTCCGCAGCCAAGCCCTCCGCACCCTTACCGGACACGGCGGCATGGCCTCCCTCGCCATCAGCGAAACCACCACCACCCAACTCCTGGCCCAACTCGGCGACACCGCCTCCGAGGTGACACTCGCCGCCACCAACGGCCCCACCTCCACCGTCATATCCGGACCGCCCGACCAACTCCGGACCGTGGTCACCGCATGCCAGGACCAGGGCCACCGCGCACGCCTCATCGACGTCGACTACGCCTCCCACGGCCCCCAAGTCGACCGCATCAAAGACGAACTCAGGCGTCTCCTCGCCGGTATCAAGCCCACCCGCGCCACCACCGCCTTCTACTCGACGGTGACCGGTGAACGCTTCGACACCACCGGGTTGGACACCGACTACTGGTTCACCAACCTCCGCCAACCCGTGCTCTTCGCCCCCACCATCCAGACCCTCCTCGACGACGGACACCGCGTCTTCATCGAAGCCAGCCCGCACCCCGTCCTCACCATGGGCATGCAGGAATGCTTCGAGCAGAGCGACACCCACGCGACGACCGTCCCCACCCTGCGGCGTGACCAGGGCGGGCCGCAGCAGCTCGCGCTCTCCCTCGCCCTCGCCCACACCACCGGGGTTCCGGTCGACTGGCGGCCCTGGTACCCGGTCCGGCCCGCGCCGCGCACTCTGGACCTGCCGACCTACGCCTTCCAGCGCAGTCGCTACTGGGTGCCCACCGGTGGCACGGACGCGGGTGACGTGACCGCGGCGGGCCTGCGGTCGGTCGAACACCCTTTGCTGGCCGCCGCGGTGGCGCTGCCCGACGGCAGCCTGGTGCTGACCGGTCGGCTGCCGGGCGCGGGCAGCGGCGGCTGGCTCGCCGAGCACGTCGTCGCCGGTACGGCGCTGCTGCCTGGCGCCGGTCTGGTCGAGTGGGCGTTGCAGGCCGCCTACGAGGCGGGGTGCGGCGGGGTCGAGGAACTCGCGCTCCAGGTACCGGTGGTGCTGCCCGCCTCGGGCGCGCTGCGGGTCCGGGTCATGGTCGGCGCCGCCGGTGACGACGGACGCCGGGTGGTCGAGGTGCACTCGCGCCCCGAACAGGACCTGGACGACGACACGGCCGAAGGATGGCTGTGCCATGCCGTGGGCGAGCTGGCACCTCCGTCCGATGACGCCGCGCCCTCGGGCGGGCTGACCGGCACATGGCCACCGGCCGGCGCCGAGCCGGTCGACGTCAGTGGCTTCTACGAGCGTGCCGAGGCAGCGGGCTACGGCTATGGGCCCGCCTTCCGCGGCCTGACCGCCGCATGGCGACACGGCGACGACCTCCTCGCCGACCTCACCCTCCCAGAAACCGCCACCGAGAACGCCGACAAGTACGGCATCCACCCCGCACTCCTCGACGCCGCACTGCACCCCGCGATGCTCGACGGCGGTCCGGGGGGCAGCGCGGAGGCGGACCAACTGTGGTTGCCGTTCGCCTGGAGCGGTGTGACGTTGTGGGCATCCGGCGCCCGCCGGGTGCGGGTGCGCATGACACCCCAGGACGACGGACTGCGGATCGAGCTCGCCGACGAGGCCGGAGCCCCGGTTCTGCACGTCGAGTCGGTGGCGATGCGGCCCACCGACGCCGCCCAGTTGCGGGCCGTCGGCGGCCGGACGGTCGACGGCCTCCTGGTCATGGACTGGATCGCCGCGCCCGTCGGGTACGACGCGGTGGGATCGGCGCCGCAGGACGGCAGTTGGGCGATGCTCGGTGCGGCCGGCCCGCCGTTCACCGGGGTGGAGCGGCACTCCGGTCTCGACGCGCTGCTCGCCGCCGTGGACGGCGGTGCCCCGCTCCCGTCGGTCGTCCTGCACGACGTGCCGGCGACCTGCCTCGGCGACGACAGCCCCGGCGCGGGCCTCACCGCCACGGCGGAGGTTCTGGAGCTGGTGAAGGGCTGGCTGGCCGAACCCCGGTTCCTGGACGCCCGGTTGGTGGTCCTCACGCACGGCGCCATGCCCGGAACGACGGCCACCTCGACCGGGCCCGACCTCGCCGGTGCCGGTGTGTGGGGGCTGATCCGTAGTGTCCAGATGGAGCACCCGGACAGGTTCACTCTGCTGGACGTCGAGCCGGACGGGCCGACGGACGGCACCGGCTCTGAAGGGCTGATCGCCGCCGCGGTGGCGCTGGCCACGACGTCGGGCGAACCGCAGATCGCGGTGCGCGACGCCGGGATCCTGGTGCCCCGGCTGGTAAGGGCGGTACCCGATCCCGATGAGGTCGGGGTGGAGGTGTCGGGCGGCACGGTGGTCGTCTCGGGCGGCACCGGTGTGCTGGGCGGCGCGGTCGCCGAACATCTGGCCCGCGTCCACGGCGTCTCCCGGCTGCTGCTGCTGTCCCGCGCTGGGATGGGGGCGGAGGGAGCGGCGGAGCTGGTCGAGCGCCTGTCGGCGCTCGGTGCGCAGGCCGACGTGGCGGCGGTGGATGTCGCCGACGCGGAGGCGTTGTCCCGGGTGCTGTCCGGTCTTTCGGCCTCGCATCCGCTGACGGGTGTCGTGCATGTGGCCGGTGTGGTCGACGACGGGCTGGTCGAGGACTGGGACGCCGACCGGCTTGCCCGCGTGTGGGACCCGAAGGCCACAGGGTTGTGGAATCTGCACGCCTTGACCGAGGACTTGCCGTTGGCGATGTTCACGGTCTTCTCCTCCGCCGCCGGGGTCATCGGCAACCCCGGTCAGGCCGGATACGCCGCCGCCAACGCCTACTGCGACGCCCTCATCGCACACCGCCGCGCATCAGGACTCCCCGGCATCTCCATCGCCTGGAGCCTGTGGGAACAAACCTCCACCATGACCCGCCACCTCGGACCATCCGACCTGGCACGCCTGGCCGCGCTCGGCATGCGCCCGCTCAGCACCCCCCGCGGCCTCGCCCTCCTCGACACCGCCACCCACCTCAACCACCCCCTCACCATCGCCGCGGACCTCGATCCCTCCCGGCTGGGCAGCGACGTACCCGCAGTGCTGCGCGCCCTGGTGCGTCCGGTCCGCCGCCGTGCCGCGGTCTCCGGGCAGGCGACCGGATCCGCTCTCGCCGGTCAGTTGGCGTCGCTGGATGCCGCAGGTCGGTTCGAACTGCTCCTCGGCATCGTCCGGACCACCGCCGCCGCAGTTCTGGGGCACCACACAGGGAGCACCATCCGGGCGGACGCGCCGTTCAAGGAGCTGGGCTTCGACTCGCTGACCGCGGTCGAGTTGCGCAACCGTCTCACCACGGCCACCGGTCTGCGTCTGCCGGCCACCATGGTCTTCGACTACCCCACCCCCCACGCACTCGCCGACTACCTCCTCGACCGCCTCACCGGCGTCGCCAACGCCAACTCCCCCGTCGTGGCAGGGACAGCAACGCCGACGGACGACGACCCGATCGTGGTCGTGTCGATGGCCTGCCGATTCCCGGGAGGCGTCGGTTCGCCCGAGCAGTTGTGGGATCTGGTCGCGTCCGGTGGTGAGGCACTTGGGCCGTTCCCCGACAACCGCGGATGGAACCTGGACGGTCTCTTCCACCCCGACCCCGACCACCCCGGCACCACCTACGCCACCCAAGGCGCGTTCCTCTACGACGCCGACCAGTTCGACGCCGGGTTCTTCAACATCAACCCCCGCGAAGCCTTGGCCACCGACCCCCAGCAACGACTCATGCTCGAAGTCGCCTGGGAAACACTCGAACGCGCAGGCATCAACCCCCACACCCTCAAAAACACCCTGACCGGCGTCTACACCGGCGTCATGTACCACGAATACGCCACCGGACTCACCGCCGCCGACCCCCGCCTCGAAGGCTACGGACTCCTCGCCGGATCCGGCAGCGTCGTCGCCGGACGCATCTCCTACACCCTCGGGCTCCAAGGCCCCGCCATGACCATCGACACCGCCTGCTCCAGCAGCCTCGTCGCCACCCACCTCGCCGCCCAAGCACTCCACCACCACGAATGCGACCTCGCGCTCGCAGGCGGCGTCACCATCATGGCCACCCCCGACGTCTTCACCGGCTTCGCCCGCCAACGCGGCCTCGCACCCGACGGACGCTGCAAACCCTTCGCATCAGCCGCCAACGGCACCGGCTGGGGCGAAGGCGCCGCACTCCTCCTCCTCGAACGCCAATCCGACGCCCAAGCCAACGGCCACCAAATCCTGGCAGTGCTGCGCGGATCCGCCGTCAACCAAGACGGCGCCTCCAACGGACTCACCGCACCCAACGGACCCTCCCAACAACGCGTCATCCAACAAGCCCTCACCAACGCCCGACTCACCACAACCGACGTCGACGCCGTCGAAGCACACGGCACGGGTACGACACTGGGCGACCCCATCGAGGCACAGGCACTCCTCGCCACCTACGGCCAACACCGGGCGGATGAACCGCCGTTGTGGCTCGGCTCCATCAAGTCCAACATCGGCCACACCCAAGCCGCCGCCGGCGCCGCAGGGATCATCAAAATGATCATGGCCATGCGCCACGGCCACCTCCCCGCCTCCCTCCACATCGACGAACCCACCCCCCACGTCGACTGGACCACCGGCAACATCCAACTCCTCACGGAAACCATCCCCTGGCCGGACGTCGACCGCCCGCGCCGAGTCGGTGTCTCCGCCTTCGGTGCTTCCGGCACCAACAGCCACGTCATCCTCGAACAGGCTCCTGTCGCAGCCGAGTCGGCGTCTGCGGTGGTTGAGCCGGTGGTGGTGGAGGGTGTGGTGCCGGGGGGTGTGGTGCCGGGGGGTGTGGTGCCGGGGGGTGCGCTGCCCTGGGTGCTGTCCGCCCGCAACGAGCAGGCCCTACGCGGTCAGGCTCAGGCCCTGGCCGAACGCCTCGCCGCCGAGCCGCAGTTGGCACCGGCCACCATCGGCTGGTCCCTCGCCACCACCCGCGCCACCCTCGACCACCGCACCACCCTCATCGCCACCAACCTCGAAGACTTCACCGCAGGCCTCCACGCCCTCACCGCCGGAGACGACCACCCCACCATCGAACGCCCGCATCCCACCACAGGCACCGATGGGCAACGCGTCTTCCTCTTCACCGGGCAAGGCAGCCAACGATCCGGCATGGGCGCCGACCTCTACGACCGCTTCCCCGTCTTCGCCCACGCCTTCGACGAAGTCTGCGAACTCATCGACCCCCACCTCGAACACCCGCTCCGCGACCTCGTCCTCCACGGCCTACCGGAAGCCGACCTGCTCGACCACACCACCTACGCCCAAACCGGCCTCTTCGCCCTCCAAATCGCCCTCACCCGCCTCCTCGGCAGCATGGGCGTCACACCCGATGTCGTCATCGGCCACTCCGTCGGAGAAATCGCCGCCGCCCACACCGCAGGCATCCTCAACCTCCCCGACGCCTGCCGACTGGTCGCGATACGCGCCACCCTCATGGGCCGGCTCCCCACCGGCGGCGCCATGACCGCCATCGAAGCCACCGCAGACGAAATCACCGAAACGCTCAGTCAGTACGACGGCCAGGTGACGATCGCCGCACTCAACACCCCCACCAACACCGTCATCTCCGGACCCACAGACCTCGTCACACAGATCGCCGCCATGTGGCAGGAACAAGGCCGACGCACCAAAGCCCTCACCGTCAGCCACGCCTTCCACTCACCCCACATGGACCCCATCCTCAACCAGTTCACCGACGCGATCCGTGACCTGACGTTCCGCCAACCCCGCATTCCGCTGATCAGCAACCTCACCGGGCAGCCTGCGGACGAGGCCATCACCACCCCCGAATACTGGGCCCAACACATCCGCCAACCCGTCCACTTCCACCCCGCCATCACCCACACCGCACCCCACACCACCACCTACCTCGAAATCGGCCCGGAGGCGGTACTGCTCCCGGCGGTGCAGCACACCCTCGACGCCGCAGCCGAACAACCACACCTCGTGGCGACCCTCACCCGCAAGCGGCCGGACACCGAGGCGTTCGCCCACGCGCTGGCCCGGCTGCACACGACCTCCCCCGTCGACTGGACCCCCTGGTTCCCGGCCGACACCCACCACAAGCCGGTCGACCTGCCCACCTACGCCTTCCAACGCGAGCGGTACTGGATCGCCTCCGGGACCGGCAACGGCATCCACGCGCCCGGACACACGCCCCTGGATCACCCGCACCTCAGCGCGGCGACCGAGCTCCCGGACGGCGGACTCCTGCTCACCGGCCAGCTCCCCAGCACCACTCACACGGGCTGGCTCACCGAGCACGCCATCGCCGACACCGTCCTCCTCCCCGGCACCGCCCTCCTCGAATGGGCCCTCCACACCGCCGACCACACCCACACCACCCTCAACGAACTCCTCCTCCAACACCCCCTCACCCTCACCACCACACCCCTCCACCTCCACCTCACCACCACCCCACCCGACACCCACGGCAACCGCACCCTCACCATCCACACCCGACCCACCACCAACAACCCCAACACCAACGGCGAGTGGACCTGCCACGCCACCGCCACCCTCACCCCCCACACCCCACAACCCCCGACCACCCACCACACCACCAACCCCCAGCCACCCACCAACACCCAACCCATCAACACCACCCACTTCTACCAAAACGCCCAAAAAGACGGCTACCACTACGGACCCACCTACCAAGCCCTCCACACCATGTGGCAAGACGACAACACCCTCCACGCCGACATCACCCTTACCGAAGGCACCGAGGACACCGACAAACTCGCCATCCACCCCGCACTCCTCGACGCCGCCCTCCACCCCCTCATCCTCCACACCCAAAACAACCCAGAACCAGACACCCACAACGGGCAGATCTGGCTCCCCTTCTCCTTCACCGACACCACCCTCCACGCCACCGGCGCCACCCACGCCCACGTCACCATCACCCCCGGCAGCACCGACGACCCGGCGGAGAAGCAGCATCACCTCACGCTCACCGACACCACCGGCGACCTGATCCTCACCACCACCCTCACCACCCGGCCCATCGACACCGCCCAACTCCAGGCCACCCGACAGCACACCAACGGACTGTTCGCCATGGAGTGGACGCCGGTGGCCGTCCCACAGGACGAGCCCTCGCCAGAGACCGGCGACTGGGCCGTACTCGGCTCCGCCGTACCGGAGTCGGTGGCTGCCGGAAGTGCGCGGTACGCGGATGTCGCCGCGCTCGTGGCGGCGCTGGACGATGGCGCCCCGGTGCCGTCGGTCGTCCTGACCGGCGTCGCACGACCGGGGTCGGCCGACTCGTCGGACGCCGAACTGACGGCAGTGGCACGTGTGCTGACGACCACTCAGGCCTGGCTGGCCGAGCCGCGGTTCTCGGAGGCCCGGCTGGCGGTCATCACCCGGAACGCGGTCGCGGTGGAGGACGGCCTGGCCGCGGGAACGGACGACGCCGTCATCGACCCGATGGCGGCCGGTGTCTGGGGTCTGCTGCGCACCGCGCAGGCGGAGAACCCGGACAGGTTCCTGGTGCTGGACTTCTCCGACGGCGATGAGCCCCGTGACGTGGTCGACCCGGCTGGTGTCCTGCGGTCGGCGATCGCCGAGGGCGAGTGGCAGGTGGCGGTCCGCGGTGACCGGGTGCTGGTACCCCGGTTGACGAACGCGGAGGAGTCGGCGGGCATCGTGCCCCCGGTGGGCGTGTCTGCCTGGCGGCTGGCCATGGCCGAGGGCGGTACGGGAACGGTCGACGGTGTGGTGCCTGAGGAGTGCCCGCAGGTTCTGGAGCCGCTGGCACCGGGGCAGGTGCGGATCGCCGTGCACGCCGCGGGCATCAACTTCCGCGACGTGATGGTGAGTCTGGGTCTGGTGCCCGACCAGCGCGGTCTCGGCGGCGAGGGCTCCGGCGCGGTGCTTGAGGTGGCGTCGGATGTGACGTCACTCGTGCCCGGTGACCGGGTCATGGGCCTGTTCGAGGGGTCCTTCGGTCCGATCGCGGTCGCCGACGCACGCGTCGTCGTACCGCTTCCGGTGGGAATGAGCGATCAGCAGGCTGCGGCAGTGCCCATCGCCTTCCTCACCGCGTGGTACGGACTGGTCGACCTGGCTGACCTGCGACGAGGTGAGACGGTCCTCATCCATGCGGCGACCGGCGGCGTGGGCATGGCCGCCGTGCAGATCGCCCGGCACCTCGGCGCGCACGTCTACGCCACCGCCAGCCCCGCCAAACACAGCGTGCTGGAAACCATGGGCATCGACGAAGCGCACCGCGCCTCCTCCCGCGACCTCGACTTCGAGGACACCTTCCGTACCGCCACCGACGGCAAGGGCTTCGACGTCGTCCTCGACTGCCTCGCCGGCGACTTCGTCGACGCTTCTCTCCGCCTCCTGCACCCCGGCGGACGCTTCATCGAAATGGGCAAGACCGACATCCGCGACCCGAAGGCCATCAGCGAGCAGTACCCCGGCGTGGAATACCGCTCGTACGACCTGGTCTCCGCCGCTGGACTCGACCACATCGCCGACATGCTGAGCACTCTGACCGAGCTGTTCGCCAAGGGCCTGCTGCAACCCCCGCCCATCCACACCTGGCCGCTGGCGAAGACCCGCCACGCACTACGCCACATGAGCCAAGCCCACCACACCGGCAAACTCGTCCTGGAGATCCCGCCCACGCTCAACCCGGACGGCACCATCCTCATCACCGGCGGCACCGGCACCCTCGGCACCCTCACCGCCGAACACCTCATCACCACCCACAACATCCGCCACCTCCTCCTGCTCAGCCGCAGCGGACCCGACGCCCCCAGCGCCCACGAACTCCGAGCACGACTCACCGAGTTGGGCGCCACCGTCACCATCACCGCCGTCGACACCGCCGACCCCGACGCACTCACCAAGGTCATCGCCGACATCGACCCCGCACACCCCCTCACCGGCGTCATCCACGCCGCCGGCATCGTGGACGACGCCATCCTCACCGCGCAGACCCCAGCCCAACTCGACCGGGTATGGGCCGCCAAGGCCACCACCGCTGCCAACCTCCACCACGCCACCGCCGGGATGCGGCTGGCGATGTTCGCCGTCTACTCCTCCGCGGCCGGCACGCTCGGCAGCCCGGGACAGGCCAACTACGCGGCGGCGAACGCCTACTGCGACGCGCTCGCCACGCGTCGCAGGGCCGAGGGACTGGCCGGGGTGTCGATCGCCTGGGGGCTGTGGGCCACCAGCAGCGGCATGACCGGCCATCTCGCCGAAGCGGATCGCGCCCGCATGAGCCGGTCAGGGCTCGTCCCGATCGAGGTGGAGCAGGGCTTCGAGCTGTTCGACGGCTCGTTGGCACACGGCGGTTCACAGCTGCTGGCCGCCAACCTCGACCTTCCGCTGCTGACCGCCCAGCCCGTCGAGATGCTGCCGCCCATGCTCCGCGGTCTCGCGACCGCCGGCGCCCGTCCCACCCGCCGTACCGCGGCGGGGGCGCAGGTGACCGATCTGCCGGCCAGGCTGGCCTCGATGACACCGGCCGAGCAGCAGCAGTTCCTGCTCACCCTCGTCCGGACCAACGCGGCGACGGTGCTGGGGCATTCGGGCCCGGAGACCGTGCGGGCCGACACACCGTTCAAGGATCTCGGCTTCGACTCCCTCACCGCGGTCGAGCTTCGCAACCGGCTCACCATGGCGACCGGTCTGCGACTGCCCGCCGCATTGGTCTTCCGTTACCCGACGCCGCAGGCGATCGCCGAGCACCTTCGCGAGGAGATCTGCCCCGCGCAGGACGAGTCGGCGCTGCCGGTCCTGCGCGAGTTGGAGCAACTTGAGGCGGCGATCGCCCGGTTCAAGCCGGAGGGAGATGCCGGCACCGAGCTCGCCAAGCGGCTGGAAACGCTGCTGTGGCGGTTGGGCGACGGCGCCGCCGATGTGGACCACACCGTCGACGGTGAGGCGCTGGAGTCGGCGTCCGACGACGAGATGTTCGCGCTTATCGACCAGCAACTGCGTTCGTCCTGATGGGGGCCGAGAACTGATGTCGACCACAGAAGACAAACTCCGCCAGTACCTCAAGCGGGTCACCATCGACCTCGGCCAAGCACGCCAACGCCTGCGCGAAACAGAGGAACGACAGCAAGAACCCATCGCCATCACCGCCATGGCCTGCCGCTACCCCGGCGGAATCACCTCACCAGAAACCCTCTGGAACCTCGTCACCCAGCAGCGCGACGCCACCTCCCCCTTCCCCACGAACCGTGGATGGGACCTGGACAACCTCTACCACCCGGACCCCGACCACCCCGGCACCACCTACGTCCAGCACGGTGGTTTCCTGCACAACGCCGACCGGTTCGACGCGGGCTTCTTCGGGATCAGCCCCCGCGAAGCACTCGCCATGGACCCCCAGCAACGACTCCTCCTCGAAGTCGCCTGGGAGACCCTGGAGCGCGCCGGCATCGACCCCACCACCCTCAAAGGCACCCCCACCGGCGTCTACACCGGGGTCTCCAGCCAGGACTACATGTCCCGGATGCCGCGGATCCCGGAGGGGTTCGAGGGATACGCCACCACCGGCAGCCTGACCAGCGTGGTCTCCGGCCGGGTGGCGTACACCTTCGGCTTCGAGGGCCCGGCGGTCACCCTGGACACCGCCTGCTCCGCGTCCTTGGTGGCGATGCACCTGGCGAGTCAGGCGCTGCGACAGGGTGAATGCGACCTGGCGCTCGCGGGCGGCGTCACCGTCTTCACCACGCCGACCGCCTATTCGGAGTTCTCCCGGCAGCGCGGGCTATCGGCGGACGGCAAGTGCAAGCCCTTCGCCGCCGCGGCGGACGGCACCGTCTTCTCCGAGGGCGTCGGCCTCGTCCTGCTGGAACGGCTCTCCGACGCCCAGCGCAACGGCCACCAGGTACTCGCGGTGCTGCGCGGTTCCGCCGTCAACCAGGACGGCGCGTCCAACGGCCTCACCGCGCCCAACGACGTCGCCCAGGAACGGGTGATCCGCAAGGCGCTGGCGAGCGCCCGACTGGCCGCCGACCAGATCGACGCGGTCGAGGCGCACGGCACCGGCACCACGCTCGGCGACCCCATCGAGGCGCAGGCCCTCCTCGCCACCTATGGCCAGGACCGACCGGAGGACCGACCACTCTGGCTCGGCTCGATCAAGTCCAACATCGGCCACACCCACGCGGCGGCGGGCGTCGCGAGCGTGATCAAGATGGTCATGGCAATGCACCACGGGATGCTGCCTGCCACCATCAACGTCGACACGCCGACCTCGCACGTCGACTGGGACGCCGGTGGGCTGAAGCTGCTCACCGAGTCGATCGACTGGCCGGAGACCGACCGGCCCCGCAGGGCGGGCGTGTCGTCGTTCGGCATCTCCGGCACCAACGCGCACGTCATCCTGGAGCAGGCCCCCGCGCCGACGGCCGAATCGGAGGCGGAGTCGGCGTCTGCGGTGGTTGAGCCGGTGGTGGTGGAGGGTGTGGTGCCGGGGGGTGTGCTGCCCTGGGTGCTGTCCGCCCGCAACGAACAGGCCCTACGCGGTCAGGCTCAGGCCCTGGCCGAACGCCTCGCCGCCGAGCTGCAGTTGACGCCCGCAGCGATCGGCTGGTCTCTCGCCACCACCCGTGCCACCCTCGACCACCGCACCACCCTCATCGCCACCAACCTCGAAGACTTCACCGCAGGCCTGCACGCCCTCGCCGCCGGAGACGACCACCCCACCATCGAACGCCCGCACCCCACCGCGGACACAGTCGGCGGACAGCGCGTCTTCCTCTTCACCGGGCAAGGCAGCCAACGATCCGGCATGGGCGCCGACCTCTACAACCGCTTCCCCGTCTTCGCCCACGCCTTCGACGAAGTCTGCGAACTCATCGACCCCCACCTCGAACACCCGCTCCGCGACCTCGTCCTCCACGACCTGCCGGAACCCGCACTGCTCGACCACACCACCTACGCCCAAACCGGCCTCTTCGCCCTCCAAATCGCCCTCACCCGCCTCCTCGACAGCATGGGCGTCACACCCGATGTCGTCATCGGCCACTCCGTCGGCGAAATCGCCGCCGCCCACACCGCAGGCATCCTCAACCTCCCCGACGCCTGCCACCTCGTGGCGATACGCGCCACCCTCATGGGCCAACTCCCCACCGGCGGCGCCATGACCGCCATCGAAGCCACCACCGACGAAATCACCGCCGACCTCGCCCCATACGACGGCCAAGTGACAATCGCCGCACTCAACACCCCCACCAACACCGTCATCTCCGGACCCACAGACCTCGTCACACAGATCGCCGCCATGTGGCAGAACCGCGGCCGACGCACCAAGGCACTCACCGTCAGCCACGCCTTCCACTCACCCCACATGGACCCCATCCTCGACCAGTTCACCGACGCCATCTGCGACCTGACGTTCCACCAACCCCGCATTCCGCTGATCAGCAACCTCACCGGACAGCCTGCGGACGAGGCCATCACCACCCCCGAATACTGGGCCCAACACATCCGCCAACCCGTCCACTTCCACCCCGCCATCACCCACACCGCACCCCACACCACCACCTACCTCGAAATCGGCCCCGACGCCGTACTCCTGCCCGCCGCACAACACACCCTCGACGCGGCCGACGGACCCCGG
Organism: uncultured Actinomycetota bacterium; assembly: GCA_963737305.1. Classification (GTDB taxonomy): domain Bacteria; phylum Actinomycetota; class Actinomycetes; order Streptomycetales; family Streptomycetaceae; genus Streptantibioticus_C. The sequence goes on from CAVTRX010000001.1 coordinate 2,370,318, forward strand.
CAGCCCCGCCTCGTACCGACCCTCACCCGCAAGCAGCCCGACGCCGAGGCGTTCGCCCACGCGCTGGCCCGCCTGCACACGACCTCCCCCGTCGACTGGACCCCCTGGTTCCCGCAGGGCACCCACCACAAGCCGATCGACCTCCCCACCTACGCCTTCCAACGCGAGCGGTACTGGTTGCCGGATGTCGCGCAGGATCCGGCGGCGCGGGAGGCGGACGCCGAGGAGACCCGGTTCTGGGACGCGGTCGAGGAGCAGGATCTGCCGGGGCTGTCCGACACGCTGGGCATCGGTGCGGACGACGGCCGGCGGTCGTCGTTGGGGTCGATCCTGCCGACGCTGTCGCGCTGGCACCGGGATCGTCACGAGCGGTCCACCGTGGACTCCTGGCGGTACCGGATCGGGTGGCGGCGCCTCGCCGACCTGGGCAGGGCCGCGGCGGGCGGGTGGCTGCTCGTCGTACCGTCCGAGGGGGCGCAGGAGTGGGCGGACGCGTGCCGACGGGCGCTGGAGTCGGGCGCCTGCGAGGTGCGGATGATGGTGGCCGGGGACGGCGACCGGGAGGCGCTCGGCGCGACGTTGCGCCGGCTGTTCGCCGATGACGCCGTGCCCTCGGGTGTCCTGTCGCTGCTGCCGCTCGACGAGCGGCCGCACGAACGCTTCCCTGCCCTGACCGGTGGTCTGACCGGTACGTTGACGCTGCTTCAGGCCATGGTGGACGCCGGTGTCGAGGCGCCGTTGTGGTGTGCCACCCGGGGCGCGGTCGCCACCGGTGAGGCGGACGAGCTGGAGTCGCCGGTCCAGGCCCAGGTGTGGGGTCTCGGCCGGGTGGCCGCCCTGGAGCACCCGACGACGTGGGGTGGTCTCGTCGACCTCCCGGCGACCCCGGAGGAGCTCGATCCGGCGCTGCTGTGCGCGGTCCTCGGTGGATCGGATGACGAGGACCAGGTGGCGCTCCGGCCTGAGGGTGTGTTCGGGCGCCGGTTGCTGACCGTACCGGCCGAGGACCGGGCGCCCGGCCGGGAGTGGACTCCCGAGGACGCCGTCCTGGTGACCGGTGGCGTGACCGGGCCGCCGGCGCATGTGGCGCGGTGGCTGGCGGCCGGGGGCACCAAGCGCGTGGTGCTGATGGCACCGGGCGGTCCGGACGCGCACGGTGGCGCGGCGCTGGTGGCCGAGTTGGCGGATGCCGGTGCGGAGGCGCTGGTCGTGGCGGGCGCGCCGGCCGACCGGGAGGCGGGCGCGGGGCTGGCCGAGCAGTTGTCCGCGGCCGGTGTCCGGGTCCGGGCGATCATCCACGCCGCGGTCTCCGATGTGCGGGTCCCGCTGGCCGAGTTGACGCCGGAACTGCTGGGTGAGGCGGTGTCGGCCGGGGCGGGCGGCGTCGATCATCTCGACGAGTCGTGCGGCCTGGAGTCGGACGATCCCGTGGTGTTCTTCTCGTCGGTCGCCGCGGTGTGGGGTGGCGGCGAGCGTGCCGCCGACGCCGCCGCCGACGCTTTCGCGGACGCGCTGGCCTGGCGGCGAAGGGCCGCGGGCCGGCCCGCGGTCAGTGTGGCGTGGGGGGTGTGGGATGACGCGTCCGACGGGAATGGCGGGCGGGCTGAGCGTTCGGGACGGCAGGGTCTGCCGCCGCTCGATCCTCGGCTGGCGCTGGCCGCCCTGCGGCGGGTCCTCGACCAGGACGCGGCTGCCGCGGTGGTCGCGGATGTCGACTGGGAGCGTTTCGCGCCGCTGTTCACCCTGGCGCGCCGGTCCAAACTCTTCGAGGCGATACCGCCCGCGCTGCGGGCGCTCGAGTCGGCGCGGGAGGACTCCGACGAGGGGAGCACCGCGGATCTCGACGCCTTGCGGGCGGAGTTGACCGCTCTGGCACCGCAGGCTCGGACCGGCGTTCTGCTGGATCTGGTGCGCAGCCATGTGGCGGGCGCGCTGCGGTATCCGTCGGCGGAGGCGGTCGATCCGGACGAGCCGTTCAAGACGCTGGGGTTCGACTCGCTGGCGGCGGTGGAGTTCAAGAACCGGTTGCGTGCTGCGATCGGTTTGAGCCTGCCGGCCACGCTGGTCTTCGACTATCCGACGTCCAGCGCGCTGGCGGGCTATCTGCTGACGAAGGTGCTGCCGCAGGAGCCGGTCACGGAGCATCCGGTGTTCGAGCGGCTCGACGAGGTGGAGTCGGTGCTCGCCGGGCTGTCGGTGGACGATCCTCGGCGGGCGGGTCTGACCCACCGGTTGCAGAAGTTGTTGTGGAAGTACGCCGGCGACGACCGGGCCGAGCCGTCGGTGTCGGGCGGGCAGGACATGGGCGAGGCGTCAGCCGCCGAGATGTTCGAGCTGATCGACCGGGAGTTCGGCCAGTCCTGATCCCCGTCCGGGGCCGGGCCGTCTACGGCCCGGCCCCGGAGGGACACGTGGTCAGGACTTGCCGAACTCGCTGGAGATGAGGTCGAAGATGTCGTCGGCCGTCGCCGAGGCCAGGTCCTGGTGGGCGGTCTCTCGGTCCGCGGTGCGTGCCGGTCCGCTCCACTTGTCCGCGAGGAGCTGGAGCCGGACGGCGATCCGGGCGCGGGCCGCGTCGTCCACCGCGGCGAGCGGGCTGGCGGAGTCCCAGATGTCGAGCTCCGACAGGATGCGCTGCTCGCCCGCGGCCCCGTCCTCGACGAGCTGTCCGTGCAGGTAGCGGGCGAGTTCTTCGGAGTTCGGGTAGTCGAACAGCACGGTCGTGGGCAGCCGCAGGCCGGTGCTGGCGTTGAGTTGGTCGCGCAGTTGGACGGCGGTGAGCGAGTCGAAGCCGAGCTCCTGGAACGGCTTGGCGGGCGGGATGGCGTCGGTGTTGTCGTGCCCGAGGATGCTGGCCGCGTGGGTCTGCACGTGCCGGACCAGGATGTGGCGCTGTTCGTTGGGCGGGCTCGCGCCGAGCTTGGCCTGGAGTGGCTGGGCGCTGGTGGCGGTCTGCTGTTCCTCGGGCCGCTGGGTGGCGGCTTCGGGGAGGTCGGCGAGCAGTCGGCTGGGGCGCAGGGCGGTGAAGCCGACCAGAAAGCGGCTCCAGTCGACAGCGGCGATGGTGGCCGTCGTGTCGCCGTGGTCGAGCGCGAAGTGCAGGGATTTGACGGCCACTTCGGGATCGAGCGGCTGGAGTCCGCGGCGGCGGAAGAAGTCGACCGCGCTGTCGTCGGCCGACATGCCGAGTTCGCCCCATGGGCCCCAGGCCAGCGAGGTGGCGGGCAGGCCGAGGCCGCGCCTGTGCTCGGCGAGGGCGTCGAGGTGGGCGTTGGCGGCGGCGTAGGCGCCCTGCTGGCCGCTGCCCCAGGCCGCGGCGCCGGAGGAGAACAGCACGAAGGCTGCCAGGTCCAGGTCCTTGGTCAGTTCGTGCAGGTGGGTCGCGGACAGCGCCTTCGGTTCGAGCATCCGGTTGAGTCGGCCGGCGTCCAGGTCGGCGATGACGTCGTACTCGGTGACGCCCGCCGCGTGCAGGACGGTGCTGAGGGGGTGCTCGGCGGGCACGGCGTCCAGCAGTTCGCGCAGTGCCTCGCGGTCGGCCACGTCGCAGGCGGCGAGGGTCACCGTGGCGCCCAGGTCGCCCAGTTCCGCGGCCAGCTTGTCGGCGCCGGGGGCGTCGGGGCCGCGGCGGCTGGCGAGGATGAGGTGGGACGCGCCGTTCCCGACGGCCCAGCGGGCCAGTAGGCCGCCGATGCCTCCGGTGCCGCCGGTGATCAGCACGCTGCCCTCGATGCGGGGGCGGTGCGCGGCGGGCCGGGCGGGCGGGGCGTGGTCGAGGCGGCGGCCCAGCACTCCGGTGTCGCGGATGGCGATCTGGTCCTCGGGCTGGTCGTCGGCGAGCACGGCGGCCAGCCTGGCCGCGGTGCGGGCGTCCGGCTCGGCGGGCAGGTCGATCAGTCCGCCCCAGCGGTTGGGGTGTTCCAGCGCCGCGACCCGGCCCAGTCCCCAGGTCTGCGCCTGGCGCGGGTGGGGCAGCGGTTCGTGTGCCGCGGTGGAGACGGAGCCCTGGGTGAGGCACCACAGGGGCGCGGTGATGTCGGCGTCGCCGAGTGCCTGGATCGCCGTGGTGGTGGCGGCCAGTCCGACGGGGACGGCCGGGTGGTCGGGGTGGTCGCTCTCGTCGAGGGCGAGCAGGCTGACCACCGCGGCCGGGGTGCGGTCGCCGGCGAGCGCCGCCAACTGCCCGGCCAGCGCCTGGCGTTCGACGCCACGCGGATCGACGGTGTGCGTCGTGACCTGGGCGCCGCCTTCCTCCAGGGCCTGGGCCGCGATGCGTACCGCGGGGTGGTCGTGGTGGCCGGTCGGGACGAGCAGCAGCCAGTCGCCGCTCGGCGCGGGCGCTGCGGTCTCGGGCAGCGGCTTCCAGCGGACCTGGTAGCGCCACGACTCGATGACGCGCCGTTCGCTGTGCCGGCGGCGCCAGGTCGACAGGACCGGCAGGGCGGACCGGAGCGCCTCGACGCTGCCGGTGTCGTCGCCGAGTTCCAGGACCTGGGTCAGCGCCTCGACGTCGAGGTCCTCGATGGCGCCCCACAGTTCGGCCTCGGCCGGGTCCTGCGTGTCACCCGCGCGGGTCCCGCGGGCGGGAGCGGGCAGCCAGTAGCGTTCGCGTTCGAAGGCGTAGGTGGGCAGTTCGACGGGCCGGAGCGGGGCGGCGGCCTCGAACCAGGGCCGCCAGTCGACGGGCACGCCGCCGGTGAACGCCTGCCCGAACGCGCGGGCCAGCTGTGCCGGGCCGCCCTCGTCGCGCCGCAGCGTCGGTATGGTCACGGCGTCGGCGCCCGCGGCCTCGAAGCACTGCTGGAGGCCGGGGATGAGTACCGGGTGGGCGCTGCACTCGATGAACACCCGATGTCCGTCGGCGAGCAGCGCGTCGACCGCTTCGACGAGGCGTACCGGCTGCCGCAGGTTGGTCAGCCAGTAGTCGGCGTCCAGCGCTGCGGCGTCCAGCGGGCCGGCGGTCACCGTGGAGTAGAAGGCGACGCCGGTGTTCTCGCCGCGTACGCCGGCCAGCCGGGTCAGCACCTCGTCGGCGATCGTGTCGACCTGGGGGCCGTGCGAGGCGTAGTCGACCTCGATGACGCGGCCGCGCGCGCCGGCGGCCTCGCACGCGGCGACCGCGGCGGCGACCTGCTCTGGCGGGCCCGACACCACGGTCGACAGCGGGCTGTTGAGCGCCGCCACACCCACGTCGCGGGCGGCTTCGCCGAGGTCGGACAGGACGCGCAGCGCGGCGTCGCGGTCCACGCCGAGGGAGGCCATCGCTCCGTGGCCGGCCAGTGCCCGCAGGGCCTGTGAGCGCAGCGCCACGACCCGGGCGCCGTCGTCCAGCGACATCGCGCCGGCCACGCACGCCGCGGCGATCTCGCCCTGGGAGTGGCCGACGACCGCCGCGGGGACCACGCCGTGGTGGGCCCACACGGCGGCGAGGGAGACCATCACCGCCCACAGCACCGGCTGGACGACGTCGACCCGGCCGAAGTCGGCTCCGTCCTGTCGGCCGCGCAGCACCCGGGTCAAGGACCAGTCGACGTGCGGGGCCAGGGCGGCCTCGCACTCGGCGATCCTGGCGGCGAACACCGGTGAGGCGTCGAGCAGTTCGGCGCCCATGCCGACCCACTGCGAGCCTTGGCCGGGGAAGACCAGCACCGGGCCTGGCCCTTGTCCGCCGGCCGTTCCGGTGACGACGGCGGAGGAGGGTTCGCCGTCGGCCAGCGCATTCAGTCCGGCCAGCGACGAGGCGGTGTCCTGGGCCGCGACGACCGCGCGGTGCTCGAAGAGCGAGCGGGTCGTCAGCAGCGACCAGCCGATGCGCGCCGCGTCGGTCCCTCCGGTGGCCGCCAGGTCGTGCAGCCGGCGGGCCTGCCCGCGCAGCGCGGCGGCGCTGCGGGCGGACAGGATCCACGGCGCCACGAAACCGGCCGCCTGCGGTGTGCCGGACGGCTCGGTGTCCTGGGGTACCTGCTCAAGGATCAGGTGGGCGTTGGTGCCGGAGAAGCCGAACGCCGAGACGCCCGCACGGCGCGCGTGGTCGTCCTGGGTCCACTCGACCGGCTCGGTCAGCAGGCGCACCGCGCCGGAGTCCCACTCCACCAGCGGTGACGGCTCTCCGGTGTGGAGCGTGGGCGGCAGCACTCCGTGCCGCATCGCCATGACCATCTTGATCACGCCCGCCACGCCGGCGGCGATCTGGGTGTGCCCGATGTTGGACTTGACCGACCCGAGCCACAACGGGCGGTCCGCGGCGCGTTCCTGGCCGTAGGTGGCGAGCAGTGCCTGTGCCTCGATGGGGTCGCCGAGGCTGGTGCCGGTGCCGTGGGCCTCGACCGCGTCGACGTCCGAGGCGGCGAGCCGGGCGTTGAGCAGCGCCTGCCGGATGACCCGTTGCTGCGAGGGCCCGTTGGGCGCGGTCAGTCCGTTGGTGGCGCCGTCCTCGTTGACCGCGGAGCCGCGCACCACCGCCAGCACCTGGTGCCCGTTGCGGCGGGCGTCCGAGAGGCGTTCCAGCAGGACGACGCCGGCGCCCTCGGCGAGGGTCATGCCGTCGCTGTCCGCGGAGAAGGCCTTGGTCCGCCCGTCGGGGGCGAGCGCGCGCAGTTCGCTGAAGCCGACAAGGGGGGCGGGCGACGACATGATGTAGGCGCCGCCGGCCAGGGCGAGGGTGCACTCCTGCTGGCGGAGTGCCTGGCAGGCCAGGTGGATGGCGACCAGGGACGAGGAGCACGCGGTGTCCAGTGTCACCGCGGCGCCCTCCAGGCCGAGGGTGTAGGCGACCCGGCCGGCCACCACGCTGGGCGAGTTGCCGGTGGTCAGGTAGCCGGCCGACCCCTCGGGTACCTGGGAGGAGGAGCCGAGGAAGTAGTCGAGCCCGTCGCAGCCGATGAACGTGCCGGTGAGGCTGCCGCGCAGCGAGCGCGGGTCGATGCCGGCGTGTTCGACGGCCTCCCACGACACCTCAAGCGTCAGGCGCTGCTGCGGTGCCATGGCGATCGCCTCGCGCGGGCTGATGCCGAAGAACGCGGCGTCGAAGGAGGCCGCGTCGTCGCAGAAGCCGCCCTTGCGCACGTAGCTGGTGCCCGAGCGGTCCGGATCCGGGTCGTAGAGGCCGTCGAGGTCCCAGCCGCGGTCGGCGGGCAGCCCGCCGATGCCGTCGCGTCCGGCGGCCACCAGGTCCCACAGCCCGTCGGGGGAGGTGACGCCGCCGGGGAACCGGCAGCCCATCCCGACGATCGCGATGGGCTCGTGACCGGCCGACTCGACCTCTTTGAGGCGGCGTTGCGTCTCGCGCAGGTCGGCGGTGACGCGCTTGAGGTAGTCGAGGAGTTTCTTCTCGTCGTCGGCCATGGTCACGACCCGGCCGGGATGAGCGGGCCCACGGTACGGGCGAGGTCGAGCAGGTCGTCGGCGAGCCGGTCGGGCTGCTCGGCGTGCAGGTTGTGGTCGGCCCCGGCGTACCAGCGGGAGTCCGAGAGCGGGATGGCCTCCTCGGCGCCGGCCGCCCAGTGCCGCACCCACCGTTCCCACCACGGGCTGGCCGGGGGGATGGCGTTGAGCAGCATGACCGGCACCTTGACCTCCGGGTACCAGCGGGCGGGCGGGTCCTCGTACATGCTGCGCACCAGCAGCAGGAACCGCGCGGTGGGCAGCCGCGGCATCAGCAGGCCGTCCGGTCCGACCCGCATGTCGGCCATGTTCGCCTCGATGGCGGTCTGCGACCAGGAGGGGTGCAGGGCGCGCAGCAGGGCCCGCATGGCCTCCTCGGTGGTCCCGGTGGTGTCCGGACGCCGCTGCTTGACGTGCTCGGCGCACGCCTCCCAGCTGGCGGTGTCGGTGAGGTTGACCCAGCCGCCGTCCACCAGTGCCAAGGCGGTGACCAGTTCCGGGTGTTCGACCGCCAGCCGCATGGAGACGTTCCCGCCCCAGGAGTGGCCGGCCAGCAGGATGCCGGTCAGCCCGAGCTCCCGGCAGACCGCCGCCAGGTCCGCGACGGCGGTGCCGTTGTCGTAGCCGTCCTCCGGCGAGTCGGAGTCGCCGTGGCCGCGCATGTCGACCGCGTAGACCGGGTGGCCGTCGGCGGCGAGCCGTTCGGCGACCTCGTCCCACATCCGGGCGTTCGACCCCAGGCCGTGCACCAGCAGGAACGGACGGCCGTCGCCGCCCGGCAGGTGCCGGACGTTCAACTTCACTTCGTCAGCTACCGGAATGGACAGATCCATGAGTGGATCCCTTGACTAGACGGGAAACGGTGGCAGTGGGTGCGGCTCCGGCTGGTTCCTCGGCGCGGTGGGGGCGGCCGGCCCACCCGAGGGGGCGGGCCGGCGGAGCCGGCGGTCCCGCCGCGGCCCCGGAAGGGGACTGCACCACCGCGCCGCTCCCGTCAGACGTCCGCCTCGTACACCTCCGAGAGGTACTTGCCGAGCAGCGTGGCGGTCGGGTTCTCCACCACGGCCACCAGCGGCACCTCAAGCCCGGTGACGTTCATCAGGCTCTTGGCCAGTTCCAGGGCGCTCAGCGACGTCAGCCCGTTCTCCAGGAAGTTGCTGTCCTCCTCCATGCCCGGGCGGGAGAGCAGGTCGGAGACCCGGCTGAGCACGGTCTCGCGCAGCAGTGCTTCGCGTGCCTCCGGCGTCGCGGCGCCGAGACGCGCGCGGAACTCGTTGTCGTCGGTGGGGTCTACCAGGGGTTCCATAACTGACCTTCCTCGGTGTCCTATCGGACTGGCGACGGTGCCAGCCCGCTCTGCGGCGGAGTGTCGGCCCGGTCCGCGGCCGGACGGGGCAGCAGTTCCTCCGTCAGGTTTCGGCCGGCCGGCGGGCACGCCGTCCGGTCCCATTCGATGTCGGCGAGCACCACGGATGCCGGGCCCGCCTCGACGGCCTGCCGCAGCGCCGCGACGACCGACCGGGCGGACAGCGGCGACATCCCGTTGCCGAGCAGTTGCTTGGCGGCGTCCGGGGAGCCCGCCGGCGCGTCGTGGGCGCCCAGTGCGATCGAGACCACGGGCAGGCCGCGGGACCGGCACCGGTCGGCGAGCGCGGCCAACTCGGCGTGCGCGGGCGCCTGGTTGCCCAGGCCCGGGGTGCCGAACACCCCGGCGATCGAGTGGCACAGCACCAGGGCGGACACCGCGCGGTCCTCGGCGAGTTCGGCCAGGTTGGCGGCGGCTGCCACCTCGCGCGGCCAGTCGGCGACGATCCGCTCCGCGGCCGGCCGTCCGGTCTCCCCGTCCAGCCCCGGCGCCAGGTGGATTACGGCGGTCAGCGGGTGCTCGGGTTCGACGGCGGCCGTCAGGCGGTCGAGCGCCGCGCGATCGGCCGGGTCCGCCACGACGGCGGTCGACGGGACGCCCGCGGCGGTCAGTTCGGCCGCCAGGTCCTCCGGTGGCTCGGCGCCGGCGACGAGCAGCAGTCGTTCGGCGCCGGTTGTCGCCAGCCAGCGCGCGGTCCGCGCGCCGAGTTCGGTGTCCGCGCCGGTGAGCAGCACCGTGCCGCGGGTACGCCAACCGCCGGACGTGGCGGGCGCCGCGGTGCGCACCAGGCGGCGCGCGTAGGCGCCGTCGGCGCGGATCGCGACCTCGCTCTCGCCGTGCCGGGCGGCCAGTACGCCGGCCAGCCAGCGCCCGGCGCGGTCGTCGAACCGGTCGAGCAGGTCGAGGAGACCGACCCGGCACCGCGGGTGTTCCATCGCCAACGCTTCGCCGAGCCCCCACAACTGGGCCTGTCCGGGCTGTGGAGCCGAGCCGCGCAGACCCGCCGCAACCGCGCCCCGGGTGGCGATCCACAGCGGGATGTCATCGGCGTCGTCGAGCGCGGCGGCGAGCGCGGCGATCGGTTCGAGGGCTGCGGACGGCCCGCCCCGCGCCGCCGTCTCGTCGTCGGCGGCCGGCAGTACGAGGACGCCCGCCACCGGGTGGGCGGCCAGAGCTTCGGTCAGCCGGGCGGCCGACGCCGCGGGGGTGCGGTCGGATGTCAGGTCGAGGAGTACGACGTCGGCGCCGTGGTGGCGCAGCACGTCCGCGACGTCTCCGGACCCGTCCGCCGCGGCCACGACGAGCCAGGTGCCGGACAGCCGGGGCGCCCGGACATCCGCCAGGGCCTTCCACGCGATCCGGTACCACCACCGGCGCCGCCCGCGCCATTCCGCCAGGGCGGGCAGCAGCCGGGCGGCCACGTCCTGGTCGGCGGCGGAGTCGTCGAGGGCGTCGAGGAGAGCGGCCGGGTCGCCGCTGTCCACCGCGTCCCAGAACCGGGCGTCGGCGGAGGCACCTTCGCGGCCCGCGGAGTCGTCCGGTCCGAACTCGTCGTAGAGCCAGTAGCGGTCGCGCTGGAACGGATAGGTCGGCAGCGGCACCGCGCGCGCTGCGGGCTCACCGCCGAACAGCGCGGACCAGGTGACGGTGGTGCCGGTGGTGTGCAGCCGGGCGAGGCACCGGATCAGCGACTCGGCTGCCAACTGCCCCTCGACGGACAGCGCGAGACGCGGCGGCGCCGGGCGGCCGGGCTTGGCCTCGGGCAGCACCTCGGCCGCCATCCGGTCCGTCCCCAGGTCCAGGTAGGCCGCGACGTCGGTTCGGGCGGCCGGGGCCCGGGTGTCGTCGTCCGAGGCGTCCCGCGCGCGGCCGGTGAGGTGGGTGACCCACTGCTCGGGGGTGGTCATGCGTTCGCCGGTCGCGCCGTCGAAGGCCCGGACCGCCTGGCGCCCGGCGGTCAACTTCGCATCCGCCGCGCCCTGGCCGCGCGCGCCCGCGACGATCAGCCGGCACGCCTCGGGCAGTTCCAGGACCCCGGCCGTCACGGCGGCGGCGACGGCTCCGGCCGGGTGGCTGACCACGACCTGGGGGCGGATCCCGGCCGCGGCCAGCAGCCGCACGGACGCGATCCGGACGGCGAACGACCGTGCCCGGGTTTCGAGTTCGTCCCCGTCCTGGCTCGCACCGCCCGACGGGGCGGGCAGCAGCGGACGGTCCAGGTGCCCGGCGAACCCGGCGGCCACCTCGTCGAAGGCCGCCGCGAACTCCGGGAACACACCGTGCAGTTCGGCGGCCGCGTCAGACTGTCCTGGCATGTCGCCGTTGAAGACGAACGCCGTCGCTCCCAGGCCGGCGCTCACCGGCCCTTCGGAGGTGACGATCCCGGGATGCGGCCGGGCGACGGCGAGCGCGTCGAGTCCTTCGAGCAACTGGGCCCGGTCCGCGCCGAGTACGACAGCGCGGTGCTCGAACGCCGACCTGCTGACCGCCAGCGACCAGCCGACGTCGGCGGCGCTGGCCCCGGGGTCGGCGGCCTGCCGGGCCGACAGCGCCCGCGCCTGCGCGCGCAACGCCTCGGCGCTGCGGGCCGAGAGCACCCACGGCAGGACGGTGTCCGGCGCGTCGGCGGCGGCCCGGTCCGGCTCGGCCTGCTCCGGCGCCTCCTCCAGCACCACGTGCGCGTTGGTGCCCGAGACGCTGAACGCGGAGATCCCGCAGCGGCGCGGCCGTTCACCGCGCGGCCACTCCGTCCGCTCGGTCAGCAGCTTCACCGCACCGGAGGACCAGGACACCTGCGGCGAGGGCCGGTCGATGTTCAACGTGGCCGGCAGCGTCCCGTTGCGGAGCGCCATCACCATCTTGATGATGCCCGCGACGCCCGCGGCGGCCTGGGTGTGGCCGATGTGCGGCTTGATGGTGCCCAGCCGTACCGGCCGGTCGGCGGGCCGCTCCTGGCCGTAGGTCGCCAGCACCGCCTGGGCCTCGATGAGGTCGCCCATCGCGGTGCCGGTGCCGTGCCCCTCGACCGCGTCGATGTCGGCGGGCGTGAGCTGGGCGCCGGCCAGCGCGGCGCGGATCACCCGCTGCTGCGAGGGCCCGTTGGGCGCCGACAACCCGGTGCTCGCGCCGTCCTGGTTGACCGCCGAGCCGCGGATGAGCCCGTGGATCCGGCGGCCGTCGCGGCGTGCGCCGGACAGCCGCTGCAACAGCAGCATGCCGGCGCCCTCGCCGTAGACCATGCCGTCGGCCGCCGCCGAGTACGGCTTGCAGCGGCCGTCGGCGGCCATCATCCCGGGCGCGCTGGCGGTCACCGCGATGGTGCCCGGGGTGTAGAACAGCGCGACCCCGCCGGCCAGCGCGAGTTCGCTCTCGCCCTGGCGCAGCGCGTGGCAGGCGAGGTGGGTCGCCACCAACGCGGAGGAGCAGCCGGTGTCGAGCGAGACGGCCGCGCCCTGGAGGCCGAGGGTGTAGGCCACCCGGCCCGAGGCGAGGCTGCCGGCCGAGCCGTTGCCGAGGTGGCCGAGCATGTCGGCGGGCACCCGGTCCAGCCGGGAGGCGTAGCCGTGCGCTGTGGCACCCGCGTAGACGCCGGTGGGCGTGCCACGCAGCCGCACCGGGTCGACGCCCGCGTGCTCGATGGCCTCCCAGGCGACCTCCAGCAGCATCCGCTGCTGCGGTTCGGTCGCCGTCGCCTCGCGCGGGCCCATCCCGAAGAACCCGGCGTCGAAGTCGAAGGCGTCCTGGACGAAGCCGCCGAGTTGCGGGTAGGAGGGCGATCGCCGACCGGGGTCGCGCAGGTCGTCGATCTGCCACCCCCGGTCGGTGGGGAAGCTGGAGATGGCGTCCCGCTCACCGTCGACCAGCGCCCACAGCTCCTCGGGGCCGCTCACCCCGCCGGGGAAACGGCAGGCCATCCCGACGATCGCGATCGGCTCCTGCCGTTCGGACTCGATCTCCCGCAGCCGGGTCTGCGTCTGGTGCAGTTCGGCCGTGGTCCACCGCAGGTACTCGACAAGCCGGTCGTCGTTCGCCATCGGACCGCTCCCCCTACAGCCGTGGGCCGTGCGGCCAGGACGGACGGATTCTCATCCGAGTACGCCCTTGCCCGCGTAGTTGGCCGCCTTGAGCCCGACCATCTCCAACTCGCTCGGCTTGAACGGCGGTTCCGCCAGCTGCGGGTAGTTGGTGTCCTTCTGAAGGAGCGACAGGAAGTGGGTCGAGCCCATCGCGGTCTGCGGCGCGTCCAGGCTCAGCACGCTGGTGACGAGCTCGCACACCTGCGGGGAGCGCACCGACTTGTGGGAGATGTAGTCGGAGAACTTCAGCCGTTCCATGGTGTCGGGACCGGTCAGCCGGGGGTCCTTGGACAGGTTGCGGCAGTTGACGTAGGCGATGTCCTTCAGCCCGGCCATGATCCACGGGTCGTCGACGACCGCGCTGAGCGCCGCCTGCACCTTGCGGATGCCGCCGGAGCCGAAGTCGTCGCGCTGGAGTTCCCTGTCGAGCGCGGCGGCGCCGCGGGCGGCGGCGCTCATGCCGTGCCCGTAGATCGGGTTGAACGCGGCCAGCGAGTCACCGGTGATCAGCAGACCCTCCGGCCACTGCTCCAACCGCTCCGGGTACAGGCGGCGGTTGGCGCCCGCGTGCGACCCGAAGACCGGGCTGAGCGGCTTGGCGACCTCGATCAGGTCGCTGACGATCGGGTGCCGCAGCCGCTTGGCGAAGCCGGCGAACTCGTCCTCCTGGCTGGGCAGGTCGGCGCCCCGGGTGCACGAGAGCGTCACCATCCAGCGGCCACCCTCCACCGGGTAGACCACGCCGAACCGGCCGGGCTGCTTGGTGAGGTGGTCGGCGGCGACGTTGACCGCGGGGAAGGCCCCGGTCACGCCCTCGGGCGCCTCGTACATCCGGGTCGCGTACGCGATGCCGGCGTCGACGACGTCCTCCTCGACGGCCGGCAGGCCGAGCGCGGACAGCCAACGGCCCAGCCGCGAGGCGCGCCCGGTGGCGTCGACCACCAGGTCGGCCTCCAGCAGGCTGGTGTCGCCGCCCTCCACGTCCCGCACCCGTACCCCGGTGACCCGGCTGCGGTCGCCGGCCAGTTCGACGACCTCGGTGCCCTGGAGCACCTTGACCTTGCCGGCCGACAGGATCTGTTCGCGGACCACCCAGTCCAGCAGCGGCCGGGTGCACATGATGGCGAACGCGGTGGCCGGGAAGCGGTACTGCCAGCCGGAGGCCGTCAGCGTCACCAGGTCGTCGTGGAAGCCGATGGACCGGGCGCCGGCCGCGAGCAGCTTGTCCTGGGTGTTGGGCAGCAGGTCCTCGACGATGCGGGCGCCGCTGGACCACAGGATGTGCACGTGGCGCCCCTGGGGCTGCCCCTTGCGGTGCTCGGGACCGTCGGGCAGCACGTCGCGTTCCACCACGGTCACGGACGGAACGTGGCGGGACAGCACGTGGGCGGTGAGCATGCCGGCCCATCCGCCGCCCAGCACAACGGCGCGTGTCGGTGTGGTCATGGCACTCCTGTCGGTTCACAACGGGTCGCCCTGAAGGCGTCCTTCTTCGCCCCGGAACCCACCCACGAGGGTGACCCGGGCCGCTTAAGCGGGCCTTGCTATTCGCCCGCCGCCTCAGTGGGTGCCGCGGATCCTGCGGCCACCGCGGGCTCCGGCTCCGCCTTCCGGGTGGGCGGCTTCATCGTCATGTCCGTCAGGCCCCAGAAAGCCCGCACGTGCGTGCCGCGGCCCTCCTCGTCGAGTTCGGTGACGGCCACGATGTGGAAGACCATCTCCTCAGGCGCGAACAGCCGCACCGTCGCCGGGGTCACCACGAACCGGCCGTCCATCGAGGTCACGGGACGTCCGGGCTCCTCGTGGACCCGGCCCTCCACCGCCCAGAACAGGTGGTTGCGCAGGGCCTCCCGGCCGAGCAGCGGCGGACGGCCCACCGGGTCCTCGAAGACGACGTCCTCGGTGAACAGGTCGACGACGCCTTCGACGTCCCCGCCGTTCAGCAGCCGCGAGTACGTCTGCGGCATCCGCCGGCGAGTCTCCTCGTCGGGCATGGGTTACCTCCACACTTGTGAACGGGCCTGACGCCGGGTCAGCCGATGGTCTCGATGTCGCCGCGTCCCCAGAACGCCTGCATGTCCTCGATCAGGCCGGACTCGCCGACCCTGAGCAGCAGCATGTGGTGGCGGCGCAGGCCGGAGGGTTCCGGCCCCTGCGCGGCGGGCAGCCAGCCGCGTTCGACGTACAGCGGTCCGCGCGGCCGGTAGTCCATGACCGAGCTGACCGGTGTGATGACGTGCAGGCCGTCCTGTCCGGCGACCGGGTCCTCGGCGACCTCCTTGACGTTGGCGGTCATCGCGCTTTCCAGGTGGGCGCGCAGCGCCTCCCGCCCGGTCTGCGGGCCGGAGCCGACCGGGTCCTCGAAGGTCGCCTCCGGCGCGTAGAGCGCGAGGAGCCCGTCGAGGTCGCCCTCGCTCATCAGCCGGCAGTGCTCCAGTGCGAGCTTCTTGCGGCCGCGTTCGTTGATCACCGTGTCCTCCCACGAACTCTTACTTGGCCGCGTCCCGGCCGAGGTTGCGGTCGATGAAGGCGAAGATCTCCTCGACCGAGGCTTCCTGGATCCGGTCGCGGCCCGCGCCCTGCTCCGGGCCGTCGTCGGCGGGGGCCGCCGCCAGGCTGTCCAGCCTGGAGGTCGTCAGCCGCAGGCGGGTGGCGAGCGCGGCGCGTGCCGTGCCGTCCTGTCCGAGGGCGAGCAGGCTGCGTTCCAGCCGGTCGATCTCGTCGAGCACCGGGGCCAGTACGTCGGTCTCCTTGGGCGCCAGCTCGGTGTGCAGATATCCGGCCAGCCCGTCCGGGCTGGCGTAGTCGAAGATGAGCGTGGGCGGCAGCCGCAGTCCGGTGGCGGCGGCGAGCCGGTTGCGCAGTTCGACGGCGGTCAGCGAGTCGACGCCGATCTCCAGGAATCCGCGCTCCGGCTCGATCCGGCTGGGGTCGGACTGGCCGAGCACCGCCGCCGCCTGCGCCCGCACCAGGTTGAGCAGGATGCGGTGCTGCTCCACGGCCGGCAGACCGGCGAGCTGACCGGCCCATTCGGCCTGCGGCGGGACGGCCGCCGCGACGCGGGCGGTGGCGCGGGCCGAGACCAGCGCCCGCAGCGGTGCGGGCAGCGCGTCGACCGGACGTGCGGACAGCGCCCGGGTGTCCACCCGCACGGCGACCAGGTGCGCGTCCTGCTGCCGTGCCGCGGCCTCGAACAGCGCGGGCAGCTGGCGCTCACTCAACGTCCGGACCCCGTTGCGCCCGGACCTGGCCCCCACCGGGGTGTCCTGGCCGGCCCACGGCCCCCACCCGATCGACAGACCCGGCAGCCCCTGAGCGGCCCGGTCGGTGGCCAGCGCCTCGCAGAACGCGTCCGCGGCGGCGTCACCCGGCGTGCCGGGGTCGCCCAGGACCGCCGCCGCCGAGGAGAACACCGCGAACATCCCCAGGGGTACGCCCGCGGTGGCGGCGTGCAGATTGCGCGCTCCGGCCGCCCGGGCCCACGACGCGTCCAGCCCTCGCTCGTCATCGGCGGCGCCCATGGCGTGGATCACGCCGGTCAGCGGATGCCGCGGATCGATCCCGTCGACCAGGGCCTCGGTCGCTGCCGCGTCGGTGATGTCGGCGGTGACCACGGCCACCTCTGCGCCCGCTGCCGTGAGCCGTTCCACGAGCCCGTCGGCGCCGGGAGCCGGTGGGCCGACGAGCAGCAGGTGCCGGGTCCGCCCGGTGCGTACGAGGTGCTCGGCGATCAGGCCGCCCAGCGGGCCCGTGCCGCCGGCCATCAGTACCGTGCCGTCCGGATCCAGGGCCGCGACGTCGTCGTGGCCGACCGCGTCGGCCTCCGCCGCCCCCGGTCCACCGCCCGGCCGGACCAGCCGTGGCGACAGGACCTGTCCGGCCCGGAGCGCGGCCTCCGGCTCGGCGCAGGAGACCGCCTCGGCCAGCCCGGTGTCCTTGTCCCGCTCACCGTCCGGGTCGAGGTCCAACAGGCTGAAGCGGCCGGGGTGTTCACCCTGGAGGGTGAGGATCGCACCCCACACCGCGGCGGCGTCCGGGCGCGGGCGGGCACCGGGACGCGGGACCGCGCCACGGGAGACGACGGCGAGCCTGGCGTCCGCGAGTCCGCGTCGGGCCAGCCAGTCCTCCGCGAGTTCCAGCGTGCGGCGCACCGCGGCGAGCGCGGAGTCCGCGGTGTTGTCCCCGGTGTCGGCGACGGGCGCCGGCATTCCGGTCAGCACGACCGACGGGGCGGGAGTGCCGGCGTCCACCGCGGCCGCCAGGGCGTCCAGATCGGCGTACCTGCGGGTGAGCGCCAACTCCTCCAGCGGGGGCAACTCCGCGCCCACCACGGCCCAGTCGTCGGTGTCGGGCGCGGGAGCCTCGTCCGTGCCGGCGTCGGACCTCGGGACCCAGTCGAGGGCGTACAGCCCACGCATCCCGCGTGCGGTTCCGGTCAGCGACTGCCCTCCGCCGACCGGGCGCATCACGACGGCGTCCACACCGAGCACCGGGGTGCCCACCGCGTCCGCGACGGTCATCCGCAACCGCTGTCCGGTGGTGCCGTCGGTGCCGTCGTCCGCGCTGAGCCGGACCCGGACGTTGGTCGCACCGGTCGCGTGCAACGACACACCGGTCCAGGCGAACGGCAGCCGGACCTGGTCGCGGGAGGACGCGCTGTCCGCCCGCGTGGTGGACGGGGACGCGTCGGCTTCGCCGGTGCCGGTGGCGGTGGCGCTGCCGGTGCCGGTGCCGACGCGGGTGCCCGTGCCGTTGCCAGCGCTGTCGCCGGTGCCATTGCCGTTTCGGTCGCTGTCGCCGTCGCCCTCGCGGAGCAGCAGCAGGGGGTGCAGTGTCGCGTCGAGCAGCGCGGGGTGAATGCCGAACTCACCGGCCGGCCCGCCGGCCTCGTGCGGCAGCGCCACGTCGGCGAAAACGTTCCGGCCGTCCGTCCACGCCGCGCGCAGCCCCTGGAACGCCGGCCCGTAGCGGAATCCGGCGGCAGCCGCCCGCTCGTAACAGCCCGTCATGTCAAGCGGCTCAGCCCCCGGCGGCGGCCACTGCCCCGCGAGGCCGGTCGCCGTCGTCACCTGGTCGCTGATCGAACCTGCCGCGTGACACACCCATTCGTCCGCGGCGTCCGGGTCGTCGTCCTCGGAGCAGGTGTACACCTGAACCTCACGCCGACCGTCGGGGCCCGGGGTCGCGACGGTCACCTGGACCCGCCGCGCGTCCACCTCGTCGAGCACGACGGGGGTCTGGAGGACGAGTTCGTCGACCGTGGCGCAGCCCACCTCCTCGGCGGCCCGCAGCACCCACTCCATGACCACGGTCGCGGGCAGCAGCACCGCTCCGCCGACCTCGTGGTCACGCAGCCACCCCGCGCGGTCCCCGGCGGGCAACCGGCCGGTCAGGATCAGCCCGCCGTCCGCCGTCCCGATCGCCGCCGACAGCAGCCCGTGCTCCACCGGGCGCATGCCCGCCGTCGACACGTCACCCTGGACCCGCACCAACGTCGGCCAGTAGTGCTCGTGTTGGAAGGCGTAGGTGGGCAGTTCGACCAGGGCGGGAGCGGCGGCGGGATCGGTCGCGGGATCGGTGGTCGGGTCGGTGGCCGGGGTGGTGAACCAGGCCTTCCAGTCCACCGCGATCCCCGCCGCGAACGCCTGCCCCAGAGCCCGGGCGAGCTGCGTCGCACCGCCCTGGTCGCGCAGCAGCGTCGGCACCGTCGCCGACGGAATGCCCAACTCCTCGCCCGTCTCCTGGATCCCGACGCTCAGGACGGGATGCGGGCTCGACTCCACCAACACTCGGTAACCGTCGGCGAACACCGACTCCACCGCATCCGAGAACCGCACCTGGCGGCGCATGTTCTCCACCCAATAGCTCTCATCCAGCGCCGACGTCTCCAGACGACCACCGGTCATCGCCGAATAGAACGCCACCTCGGCGACCATCGGCGTCACCCGACCAAGGCGAGCAGTCAGGTCATCCACGATCTGATCCACCTGCGGTCCGTGCGACGCGTAGTCCACATCGATCACCCGCGCCCGCACCCCCTCAGCCACCGCAGCCTCAACCACCGCCACCACCGATCCCGGCGGACCCGAAATCACCGTCGACGACGGCCCGTTCACCGCCGCCACACCGGCACCCGCAGCCCGCTCACCAAGCCCGGCGATCAGGTCCTCCACCCGGGAGCGACCAGCGGCCACCGACGCCATCGCACCGCCACCGGACAACGCACGCAACGCCTGCGCACGCACCGCCACCACCCGAGCACCGTCCCCCAACGTGAGAGCACCCGCCACCACAGCAGCCGCGATCTCACCCTGCGAATGACCCACCACCGCAGCAGGCCGCACACCAAACGACTCCCACACCGCCGCCAACGACACCATCACCGCCCACAACACCGGCTGCACCACATCAACCCGCGCGATATCCGCCGCACCCACCACACCACGCAACACATCCGTCAACGACCAGTCCACGAACGGCGCCAACGCCACCTCACACTCAGCGATCCGCGCCGCGAACACCGGCGAGACATCCAGCAGTTCAACGCCCATCCCCAACCACTGCGCACCCTGCCCCGGGAAGACCAGCACCGCACTGGAACCGACACCCATGCCGCTCACCACGTTGGCCGAGGGCGTGCCGTCGGCCAAGGCCTCCAGCCCGGCGACAAGCTCCGCGCGATCCGCACCCAGTACGACGGCACGGCGGTCGAAGACGGAACGGCTCGCCACCAGCGACCAGCCGACACCCAACGCGTCCACGTTGCCGTCTGCCTCATCCGCCTCTGCCACGAAGTCCGCCAGCCGCCGCGCCTGCGCTCGCAAGCCCTCCTCGGACTGGCCCGACACCACCCACGGCACCACACCGCCCACCGGCTCCGGGGTGGCGCGTTCCTCCGCCTCGGGCTCAGGCGGTGCCTGTTCGATGATGACGTGGGCGTTGGTCCCGGAGATGCCGAAGCCCGACACACCCGCGCGACGCGGACGATCGACGTCCGGCCACGGCACCAACTCCTTCAACAACTCCACCGCGCCGGCGGTCCAGTCGACGTGCGGGGTGGGTTCGTCGATATGCAGGCTCGCGGGGATCACGTCGTTGCGCATCGCCATGATCATCTTGATCACACCGGCCACACCCGCGGCAGCCTGCGTATGCCCGAGGTTCGACTTCACGGAACCCAGCCACAACGGACGGTCCGCCGGACGACCCTGGCCATAGGTGGCCAGCACCGCCTGCGCCTCGATCGGGTCGCCCAACGTGGTGCCCGTACCGTGCGCCTCGACGACATCGACGTCCGCGGACGTCAGTTGGGCGTTCGCCAGTGCTTGCCGGATGACCCGCTGCTGGGACGGGCCGTTCGGTGCCGTCAAACCATTGGACGCACCGTCCTGGTTCACCGCCGAACCCCGCACCACCGCAAGCACCTTGTGCCCGTTGCGACGCGCGTCCGACAACCGCTCCATCAAGACCAGGCCGACACCCTCACTCCACCCGGTGCCATCGGCAGCGGCAGCGAACGGCTTGCACCGGCCGTTCGACGCCATGCCACGCTGCCGCGAGAACTCCACGAAGGCGCCAGGGGTGGCCATCACGGTGACGCCACCGGCGAGGGCCATGGAGCACTCGCCAGAACGCAGCGCCTGGGACGCCATGTGCATCGTCACCAACGACGACGAACACCCGGTGTCCACCGTCAACGCCGGGCCCTCAAGGCCCAACGTGTAGGAGACCCGGCCGGACACGACGCTTCCGGCGTTACCCGTGCCGACGTAACCCTCGATCTCGCTGCCGGCCATGCTGCTCAGCACGAGGTAGTCGTGGGCGGCGATGCCGGTGAACACCCCGGTGTTGGTGCCGTGCAGGCTGCGGGGGTCGATGCCGGCGCTCTCCAACGTCTCCCAGGCGGTCTCCAGCAGCAGACGCTGCTGCGGGTCCATCGCGACCGCCTCACGCGGACTGATCCCGAAGAAGTGGGCGTCGAACTCCCCCGCGCCGTAAAGGAAGCCGCCCTCCCGCACGTAACTCGTACCGGAGTTGTCCGGGTCGGGATCGAAGAGCGAGTCGAGATCCCAGCCCCG
The DNA here is from genome assembly GCA_963737305.1 of uncultured Actinomycetota bacterium. GTDB lineage: Bacteria > Actinomycetota > Actinomycetes > Streptomycetales > Streptomycetaceae > Streptantibioticus_C. Next base: position 2,391,221 of record CAVTRX010000001.1, read on the forward strand.
GTCGGTCGGGAACTCCCCCAGTCCGTCGCCACCGGCGGCGACCAGGTCCCACAGTTGCTCGGGACGGTTCACACCGCCGGGGAACCGGCAGGCCATTCCGACGATCACGATCGGTTCGTCGGAGTCCCTGACCACCGCGACCGGCGCCGCGACGGACATCTCCTCGCCCGAGATGCCGGCCAGGAGGTAGCCGGCCAGTTGGTCGGCGGTCGGGTAGTCGAAGATCACCGTGGTCGGCAGGGAGAACCCGATGCCGGCGCCGAGCTTGTTGCGGAGTTCGACCGCGGTCAGCGAGTCGAAGCCCATCTCGTTGAACGGCCGACCGGCGGGTATCGCGTCGGGACCGGAATGGCCCAGCACACTGGCCGCCAGAGCACGCACATGCTGCGACAACAACTGATGACGCTGAGCGGGAGCGGCGGCCGCCAACTGCCGACGCAACGGGCTGTCCTCGTCCGCCTCTCGCTCGCCACCCGTCGGCTGCGCCGCCTCGGGGATGTCGGCCAGGAGGGCGCTGGGACGCTGCGCGGTGAACGTGGCGGCGAACTTCTGCCAGTCGAAGTCCGCGACGGTCAGCGTGACGTCATCACGACCGAGGGCGTCATGCATGGCGCGAAGCGCGAGGTCGGGCGGCAGGGAGGTGAGTCCGCGTTCGCGGAAGAAGGCCGACACGGCCTCGTCCGCTGCCATCCCCACCTCACCCCACGGACCCCACGCCACCGACAACCCCGGCAACCCCTCACCACGACGACGCTCCACCAACGCATCCACAAACGCATTCGCCGCCGCATACGCACCCTGCTGACCACTACCCCAACTCGCCGCACCCGACGAAAACACCACAAATGCTGCCAAATCAATGTCGCGCGTCAACTCATCCAACCACCGCGCACCCCCCACCTTCGCCCCCAACACCTGACCCACCCGATCCACATCCACATCACCAATCGGCGTGAAATCACCTACCCCAGCCGCATGAAACACCCCACGCAACGGCAACCCCACCGGCACCCGACCCAACAAACCCTCGACCTCAGACCGCACCCCCACATCACACGCCACCACATCAACCGACACCCCCAACCCCTCCAACTCCCCCACCAACCCAGCCACACCAGACGCCCCCACACCCCGCCGAGACGCCAACACCACATGCTCCGCACCCAAACCCACCACCCACCGAGCCACCCGACCACCCACACCACCCGTACCACCCGTCACCAACACCGACCCACCACCCACACCCCAACCCGAACCCACACCCGAACCCGAAGGCAGCCCACCCCCAGACACCCGACGCAACCGCCGACCCAACACCCCACCACCACGCAACGCCACCTGATCCTCAACCACCCCACCACCCAACAACCCCACCAAACGCTCCCCCGTATGCGCATCAACCACCCCAGGCACATCCACCAACCCACCCCAACGCCGCGGAAACTCCAACGCCGCCACCCGACCCAAACCCCACACCGCAGCCTGCACCGCACTCACCACCACACCACCCGCAGACACACCACCCCGCGTCACACACCACAACCGCCCACCAAAACCCACATCCTCCAACCCCTGCAACAACCCCAACGTCCCCGCCAAACCCACCGAAACGTCATCGTGGCCAGGGAGGGCTTCCTCGGCCAGGGCCAGTGCGCTCACCACACCGGTGACGCCGGACCACTCCTCCAGACCGGACAGCCGCTCGGCGATCGCCTCCCGCCCCAGCTGATCCGTGCCAAGAGGAACCACCACGCAGCGCGACCCGAAATCGCCGAGCGCGCCGGTCAGCATCTCCACCGCCGGATCCTGCGCGAACCCCTCCGGCACCACCAGGACCCAGACACCGCTCAGCCGCGCTTCGGTGGCAACGGGCACCGGTGCCCACTCCACCTCGTAGCGCCAACCGTCGATGCGCGCCTGTTCCCGTGAACCCCGCCGCCACTCCGCCAGCACCGGCAACACCGGCGCCAACACCTGCGTCGTCTCCTCATCCCCCAACCGCAACTCCGAACCAAGCCCCGCCAGATCCCCCTCCTGCACCGCCCGCCAGAACCGCTCCTCCACCTCGTCCCGTGTGGCCACGACACCCGACCGCGTCTGCGGCATCAGCCAGTAGTGCTCGTGCTGGAAGGCGTAGGTGGGGAGTTCGACCAGGGCGGGAGCGGTGGTGGTGTCGGCGGTCGGATCGGTGGCTGCGGTGGTGGTGAACCACGCCTTCCAGTCCACCGCGATCCCCGCCGCGAACGCCTGCCCCAACGCCCGCGCGAGCTGCGCCGCACCACCCTGATCACGCAACAACGTCGGCACCGTCGCCGACGGAATGCCCAACGCCTCGCCGGTCTCCTGAATACCCACGCTCAACACAGGGTGCGGACTCGACTCCACCAACACCCGGTAACCGTCGGCGAACACCGACTCCACCGCATCCGAGAACCGCACCTGCCGGCGCATGTTCTCCACCCAGTAACTCTCATCCAGCGCCGACGTCTCCAACCGGCCGCCCGTCATCGCCGAATAGAACGCCACCCGCCCGGCATGCGGCGTCACCCTGCCCAGGCGAGCGGTCAACTCCTCGACGATCTGGTCGACCTGCGGACCATGCGACGCGTAATCCACATCGATCACCCGCGCCCGCACCCCCTCAGCCACCGCAGCCTCAACCACCGCAACCACCGACCCCGGCGGACCCGAAATCACCGTCGACGACGGCCCGTTCACCGCCGCGACCCCCACACCCGCCGGCCGCACACACAGCCGATCGATCAGGGCATCAACCCGCACCTGCCCCGCCGCCACCGACGCCATCGCGCCGCCACCGGACAACGCACGCAACGCCTGCGCACGCACCGCCACCACCCGAGCACCGTCCCCCAACGAGAGCGCACCCGCCACCACAGCAGCAGCGATCTCACCCTGCGAATGCCCCACCACCGCAGCAGGACGCACACCGAACGACTCCCACACCGCAGCCAGCGACACCATCACCGCCCACAACACCGGCTGCACCACATCGACCCTGGTGATGTCCGCGGCGCCTGCCACACCACGCAACACATCCGTCAACGACCAGTCGACAAACGGCGCCAACGCCACCTCACACTCAGCGATCCGCGCCGCGAACACCGGTGAGACATCCAGCAGTTCGACACCCATGCCCAACCACTGCGCACCCTGACCGGGGAAGACCAACACCGCACCCGAAGCAGCCCCGACCCCGGACGTGACGTTCTCGCCCGTGACGACTCCGGCCGACGGCATGCCGTCGGCCAGCGCCGCCAGCCCGGCGACGAACTCCGCGCGGTCCGCACCCAACACCACCGCACGGTGCTCGAAGACCGAACGGCTCGCCACCAACGACCAGCCGACACCGGCTTCGTCCGCTGTGGCACCGCGACCCGCGAAGTCGGCCAGCCGCCTGGCCTGCGCCCGCAGGCCGGCCGCGGACTGGCTCGTCACCACCCACGGCACCACACCGCCCACCGGCTCCGGAGTACCGCTGTCCTCAGTGTCGGGCTCGGGGGCCTGCTCAAGAACGAGGTGGGCGTTGGTCCCGGAGACACCGAACGCCGAGACACCCGCGCGACGCGGACGATCAACGGCCGGCCACGGCACCTGCTCTTTCAACAACCGCACCGCGCCCGCGTCCCAGTCGACATGCGGGGTCGGCTCGTCGATGTGGAGACTGGCCGGCAGCACACCGTTGCGCATCGCCAGCACCATCTTGATCACACCCGCAACACCCGCCGCGGCCTGCGTATGACCCAGGTTCGACTTCACCGACCCCAACCACAACGGACGATCCGCCGCACGACCCTGACCGTAGGTCGCCAACACCGCCTGCGCCTCGATCGGATCACCCAGTGTCGTACCGGTGCCGTGCGCCTCCACCACATCCACATCCACCGCAGACAGGCGCGCATTCGCCAACGCCTGACGAATCACCCGCTGCTGGGAGGGACCATTCGGCGCCGTCAGACCATTCGACGCACCATCCTGGTTCACCGCAGAACCCCGCACCACAGCGAGCACCTTGTGCCCGTTGCGACGCGCGTCCGACAACCGCTCAAGCAACACCCAGCCGACGCCCTCGGCGAAACCGGTGCCGTCGGCGGCGGCCGCGAACGGCTTGCACCGACCGTCCGACGCCAGACCGCGCTGCCGTGAGAACTCCACGAAGACACCGGGGGTCGACATCACCGTGACGCCACCCGCCAGAGCCAGCGAGCACTCGTTCTGCCGCAGCGACTGGCAGGCCATGTGGATCGTCACGAGCGACGACGAACACGCCGTGTCCACCGTCATCGCGGGGCCTTCGAGCCCCAGGGTGTAGGAGACCCGGCCGGAGGCGACGCTGCCGGCCGTCCCGGTGGCGATGTACCCGGCGATCTCGCTGGTCACTTCTTCCAGCCGGGACGCGTAGTCGTGCGCGCTCACCCCGGTGAACACACCGGTGTCGCTGCCCGCCAGCGTCTCGCCGGCCAGCCCGGCCCGCTCGAACGCCTCCCAGGCGGTCTCCAGCAGCAGGCGCTGTTGCGGGTCCATCGCCAGCGCCTCACGCGGACTGATCCCGAAGAACCCGGCGTCGAACTCCCCCGCGTTATAGAGGAAGCCGCCCTCCCGCACGTAACTCGTACCGGGATTGTCCGGATCGGGATCGAAGAGGGAGTCCAGGTCCCAGCCGCGGTCGACGGGCTGGGTGGAGATGGCGTCCACCCCGTTGTCGACCAGTCGCCACAGGTCGTCGGGTGAGTTGACCTGTCCGGGGAACCGGCAGGACATCCCGACGATCGCGATGGGTTCGCGAGCCCGTTCCTCCAGGTCGTGCAGTTGACCGAGCGCCTGACGCAGGTCGGTGGTCGCACGCCGGAGGTAACTCCGCAGTTTCTCGTCATCCGCCATGTCGTATCAACCCTGTCGAGAAGCGCCGTCGTGGTCCGCTGGGTCCTGGCCGCCGAGGCCGCTCAGTCCGTCGAGCACCTCGAAGAGTTCGTCATCCGTGGCGAGGTCGAGGTTCTCCTCGGTCGCGACGGGTGCCGCGACCGTGCCGTACTGGTGATCGGTCGCTTTCCGTACGAGGTCCTGGAGCCGCCCGGCGATCGCCGTCTGCTGCTCCCGGTCGGTGAGGAAGGCGGTCATGGCCGCCTCGATCCGGTCGAGTTCCGCGAGCAGCGCGGACGCCGAGGTCATGGTGTCCGGGACGAGCTGCTCGTGGAGGAACGTCGCGATGGCGACGGGGGTGGGGTGGTCGAAGACGAGTGTCGCCGGCAGCCGCACCCCGGTGGCGGCGCCGAGCCTGTTGCGCAGTTCGACGCCGGTCAGCGAGTCGAAGCCGATCTCGCGGAACTTCTGGTGGGGCTGGAAGGACGACGCGTTGTCATGGCCCAGCACCGCCGCCGCGAGCTTGCACACCAGATCGAGGATCGCCTGCCGACGGTCGGCCTCGGGCATCGCCAGAAGCGACTGGCCGAAGCCGGCGGCGCTGGTCGTGCCACGTTCCGCCGCCTGCGGGGCGGCGCTCGGCAGCAGGTGGCGCAGCATCGGCGGCACGTCACCCGCCCGGCCCTGGCGTCGCATCCGGACCAGGTCCAACTGCATCGGCACCAGCAGGGGCTCGTCCACGGCGAGGGCGGTGTCGAAGAGCGCGAGGCCCTGTTCCGGGCTCAGCCCGACCACGCCGGAGCGGGCGTGCCGGGCACGGACGGCCTCGTCCTGCCGGCCCGACATCCCGGTCGACTGGTCCCAGAAACCCCACGCCAGCGAGGTCGCGGGCAGTCCCTGTGCGTGACGGTGCTGGGCGAGGGCGTCCAGGAAGGTGTTGGCCGCGGCGTAGCTTCCTTGTCCCGCACCGCCGATCAGACCGGCGACCGAGGAGTACAGCACGAACGCCGACAGCTTCAGGTCCCGGGTGAGTTCGTGCAGGTGCCAGGCTGCGTCGGCCTTGGCGTGCAGGACGTCGCCGAGGTGCTGCGGGGTGAGGGTGTGGAGGGTGCCGTCCCGCACGATGCCGGCGGTGTGGACGACCGCGGTGAGCGGGTGCTCCTGCGGCACGGCAGCCAGCAGCTCCGCCAGGGCCGTGCGGTCCCCCACGTCGCAGGCGCTGACGGTGACCTGGGCTCCCAGGTCGGTCAGCTCGGCGGCAAGTTCGCCGGCGCCGGGCGCGTCGGGTCCGCCACGGCTGACGAGTAGCAACCGCCGTGCGCCGTGTCCGGTGACCAGGTGCCGGGCGATGACGGCGCCCAGGGTGCCGGTGCCTCCGGTGACCAGGACCGTTCCGTCGGGGTCGATCGGGAGGAGTCCGGCCGCCGTGCCGCCGTCCGGCGGCGTGGCGCGGTACCGGGTGAGGCGCGGGACGCAGATCGTGCCGTCGCGCAGCGCGAGTTGCGACTCGCCGGAGGTCAACGCGGTGGCCACGGCTCGCAGCGAGGCGTCGCTGTCGTCGAGGTCGAGCATCAGCAACTGGTCGGGGTACTCGGACTGGATGCTGCGGGCCAGGCCCCAGACCGCGGCGCCCGGCAGATCACGGATGTCCTCGCCCGGCCGCGCGGCGACCGCACCCCGGGTGACGAGCACCAGCCGGCCGGCGTTCAGTACGGAGTCGGCGAACCACTCCTGGAGCAGGACGAGGTTGCCGCTGCTGACATCCAGGGTGCGGCTGACCGGGTCCTGCCCGGCGCCCTCGGAGTCCACCGCCACCGCGAGGATGATGTCGGGGGCGGGGAGGCCCGCCTCCGTCGCGGCCCGCACGGCGGCCAGGTCCGGGTAGCCGTCGCTGCCGGGCAACGCGGTCATCAGGGCGGCCCGGTCCTCGTCCGGTCCGATGACGATCACCCGGTCGGTGAGGATGCCGGCCGACGCCGCCTGCGGAGCCCAGGTCAGCTGGAACATCGACCGGCTGTCCGCCCCGCGGCCCGCTTCGAGCTCCGCGACCTGGACCGGGCGGACGGTCAGCGCCTCCAAGGTGGCCACCGGCGCGCCGTTGGGGTCGGCCGCGGTGAGGCCGAGTTCGTTGGCCCCCGTCGGTGTGATGCGGACCCGCAGGTCGGTGGCGCCGGTCGCGTGCAGCCGCAGTCCGCTCCACGAGAAGGGGAGGACCATCCGGTCATCCTCGTCGGAGGCCGGACCCGCGCCGACCGCGAGGGCCCGCAGCGCGGCGTCGAACAGCGCGGGGTGCACCCCGTAGTCACCGGCGTGGACGCGCTCGTCGTCGGAGAGGGCCACCTCGGCGTACAGGTCGTCGCCCAGTCGCCACAGCGCGGCGATACCCGCGTCCGGCGCCGGGAGCATGACCGGTGCGGCACCGGCCGGCGGCCATACTCCGTCGAGTGCGGCGGGGGTGGTGCCGGTGCCCGCCGCCGTTGTCGCGAGCATGCCGGTGGCGTGCCGGGTCCAGGACCCTTCTGCGGTGTCGCCCGCGGGCCGGGAGTGGAAGCTGATCGATCGCTGACCGGACTCGTCCGGCGCTCCGACGGCGATCTGGAGGTCGACCGCGCCCTCGTCCGGGATCACCAGGGCCGTGTGCAGGGCGAGTTCGACCACGTGGTCGCAGCCGGACCTGATGGCGGCGTGCAGGGCGAGTTCGGCGAAGGCCGTGCCGGGCAGCAGGATGGTGTCCATGACCCGGTGCTCGACCAGCCAGGGCCAGGAGTGGATCTCTCGCGAGAGTCGGCCGGTCAGGACGAGGGTGTTTCCGTCGGCGACCTCCATGGCGGCGCCGAGCAGCGGATGGGCGGCAGGCGTCAGACCGAGTTCGCCCGGGTCACCGGTCCGGTCGGCGATCAGCCAGTAGTGCTCACGCTGGAAGGCGTAGGTGGGCAGTTCGACCAGGGCAGGAGTGGTGGTGCGGTCGGTGGCGGAGGTGTTGGTCGAGTCGGTGGCTGGGGTGGTAACCGGGTTGGTGAACCACGCTTTCCAGTCCACCGCGATCCCCGCAGCGAACGCCTGCCCCAACGCACGTGCGAGCTGCGTCGCACCACCCTGGTCGCGCAACAACGTCGGCACGACCGCCGAGGGGATGTCCAACTCCTCGCTGGTTTCCTGGATTCCGACGCTCAGGACGGGGTGCGGGCTCGACTCCACGAGTACGCGGTAGCCGTCGGTGAGCACCGACTCCACCGCATCGGAGAACCGCACCTGGCGGCGCATGTTCTCCACCCAATAGCTCGCGTCCAGCGCGGTCGTCTCCAGGCGACCACCGGTCATCGCCGAATAGAACGCCACCTCGGCGGCGATCGGCGTCACTCGGCCCAGGCGCTCGGTCAGCTCCTCGACGATCTGGTCCACTTGTGAGCTGTGCGAGGCGTAGTCCACGTCGATGACCCGGGCCCGCACACCGGCGGCCTCCGCAGCCTTGACCACGGCCTCCACCGACTCCGGCGGACCCGAAATCACCGTCGACGACGGTCCGTTGACCGCGGCCACACCGGCACCATCGGTCTGTTGGCCCAATTCGGCCATCAGGTCCTCGACCCGGGAGCGACCCGCCGCCACCGACGCCATCGCGCCACCACCGGACAACGCACGCAACGCCTGCGCACGCACCGCCACCACCCGAGCACCGTCCCCCAACGTGAGAGCACCCGCCACCACAGCAGCAGCGATCTCACCCTGCGAGTGGCCCACCACCGCGGCGGGCCGCACCCCGAACGACTCCCACACCGCGGCCAGCGACACCATCACCGCCCACAACACCGGCTGGACAACGTCCACCCTCGTGATGTCGGCAGCGCCCGCCACACCCCGCAGCACATCCGTCAACGACCAGTCGACGAACGGCGCCAACGCCACCTCACACTCAGCGATCCGCGCCGCGAACACCGGCGAGGCGTCGAGCAGTTCGACACCCATGCCCAACCACTGCGCACCCTGACCGGGGAAGACCAGCACCGCGCCCGAGGCGACGCCGACACCCGCGCCGTTCACCACGCTCGCCGACGGAACACCGCCGGCCAGCGCCTCCAGGCCCGCCAGCAGCTCCGCGCGGTCACCGCCGACCACCAGGGCACGGTGGTCGAAGACCGAACGGCTCGCCACCAGCGACCAGCCGATGCCCAGCGCGTCCGCGTCGCCGTTTCCGACGAAGTCGGCCAGCCGCCGCGCCTGTGCCCGCAGCCCCGTCTCGGAGTGGCCCGAGACGACCCACGGCACCACGCCGCCCACCGGTGCCGGTCGGCCCGCGAGTTCGAGGTCGCCGCCAACCGCCAGGTCACCGTCCGGAGCGGCGCGCCACGGGGTGTCAGCCGCCGACACCCAGGGCTCGGCCATCAGCGGTTCGCCCGCCGGAGAGGTCTCCTCCGCGAAGTCCGCGAAGTCCGGGGCCTGTTCGATGATGACGTGGGCGTTGGTCCCGGAGATGCCGAACGCCGAGACACCGGCACGGCGGGGCCGGCCCGCCTCCGGCCAGGCCACCGGCTCCTTGAGCAGACGTACCGCGCCGGCGTTCCAGTCGACGTGCGGGGTGGGTTCGTCGATGTGCAGGCTCGCGGGGATCACGTCGTTGCGCATCGCCATGATCATCTTGATCACACCGGCCACACCCGCAGCGGCCTGCGTGTGGCCCAGGTTCGACTTCACGGAACCCAGCCACAACGGACGATCCGCCGACCGCCCTTGACCGTAGGTAGCCAGTACCGCCTGCGCCTCGATCGGATCACCCAGTGTCGTACCGGTGCCGTGCGCCTCCACCACATCCACGTCCGCGGGCGTCAGTTGGGCGTTCGCGAGCGCCTGGCGGATCACCCGCTGCTGGGAAGGACCGTTCGGCGCCGTCAAACCGTTCGACGCACCGTCCTGGTTCACCGCAGAACCCCGCACCACCGCAAGCACCTTGTGCCCGTTGCGACGCGCGTCCGACAACCGCTCCATCAGAACGAGGCCCACTCCCTCACTCCACCCGGTGCCGTCGGCAGCGGCAGCGAACGGCTTGCACCGGCCGTCGGGGGCGATACCGCGCTGACGGGAGAACTCCACGAAAGCGCCCGGGGTGGACATCACGGTGACACCGCCGGCGAGTGCCAGCGAACACTCGCCGGTACGCAGCGCCTGCGACGCCATGTGCATCGTCACCAACGACGACGAACACCCGGTGTCCACCGTCAACGCCGGACCCTCAAGCCCCAGTACGTAGGAGACCCGGCCCGAGGCGACGCAGCCGAGGTTGCCCGTTCCGACGTAACCCTCCACGTCGGTGCTGGTGTGCCCGATGATCGACAGGTAGTCGTAGATGGTCGCGCCGGTGTAGACACCGGTGTCGCTGCCGCGCAGTGTCTCGCGGTCGATGCCGGCGTTCTCGAACGTCTCCCAGGCGGTCTCCAGCAGCAGACGCTGCTGCGGGTCCATCGCCAGCGCCTCACGCGGACTGATCCCGAAGAACCCCGCGTCGAACTCCCCCGCGTTGTAGAGGAAGCCGCCCTCCCGCACATAGCTCGTACCGGGATTGTCCGGATCGGGATCGAAGAGGGTGTCCAGGTGCCAGCCGCGGTCGGTCGGGAAGGCCCCGAGCGCGTCCTCGCCTGCGACCACCAGGTCCCACAGCTGATCGGGGCGGCTGACTCCACCCGGATAACGGCAGGCCATGCCCACGATCGCGATCGGCTCGTCGGAGTTCACGGACACGGCCAGCGGCGCGGCCGGTGCCGACACGTCCTCGCCGGAGATCTCGGTCAGGAGGTAGCCGGCCAGTTGGTCGGCGTTCGGGTAGTCGAAGATCACCGTGGTCGGGAGCGGGAGGCCGACACTCGAACTCAGCTTGTTCCGCAGTGCCACCGCGGTCAGCGAGTCGAAGCCCATCTCGTTGAACGGCCGGCCCGCGGGTATGTCGTCAGGACCGGAATGGCCCAGCACGCTGGCCGCCAGAGCACGCACATGCTGCGACAGCAACTGATGACGCTGGGCGGGGGCGGCGGCCGCCAACTGCCGACGCAACGGGCTGTCCTCGCCAGCCGTCTCCTCAGAGTCGGTCGACTCGGCGGCCTCGGGGATGTCGGCCAGCAACGCACTGGGACGCTGCGCGGTGAACGTGGTCGCGAACTGCTTCCAGTCGAAGTCCGCGACGGTCAACGTGACATCGTCCCGGCCCAACGCGTCGTGCAGGACTCGCAGAGCCAAGTCGGGCGGCAGGGAAGAGAGTCCGCGTTCGCGGAAGAAGGCCGAGACAGCCTCATCCGCCGCCATGCCCACCTCACCCCACGGACCCCACGCCACCGACAACCCCGGCAACCCCTCACCACGACGACGCTCCACCAACGCATCCACAAACGCATTCGCCGCCGCATACGCACCCTGCTGACCACTACCCCAACTCGCCGCACCCGAAGAAAACACCACAAACGCCGACAAGTCCATCCCGCGCGTCAACTCATCCAACCACCGCGCACCCCCCACCTTCGCCCCCAACACCTGACCCACCCGATCCACATCCACATCACCAATCGGCGTGAAATCACCTACCCCAGCCGCATGAAACACCCCACGCAACGGCAACCCCACCGGCACCCGACCCAACAAACCCTCGACCTCAGACCGCACCCCCACATCACACGCCACCACATCAACCGACACCCCCAACCCCTCCAACTCCCCCACCAACCCAGCCACACCAGACGCCCCCACACCCCGCCGAGACGCCAACACCACATGCTCCGCACCCAAACCCACCACCCACCGAGCCACCCGACCACCCACACCACCCGTACCACCCGTCACCAACACCGACCCACCACCCACACCCCAACCCGAACCCGAACCCACAGCCGCGCCCGACACGCGACGCAACCGCCGACCCAACACCCCACCACCACGCAACGCCACCTGATCCTCAACCACCCCACCACCCAACAACCCCACCAACAACTCACCCGTATGCGCATCAACCACCCCAGGCACATCCACCAACCCACCCCAACGCCGCGGAAACTCCAACGCCGCCACCCGACCCAACCCCCACACCGCAGCCTGCACCGCACTCACCACCACACCACCAGCAGACACACCACCCCGCGTCACACACCACAACCGCCCACCAAAACCCACATCCTCCAACCCCTGCAACAACCCCAACGTCCCCGCAAGACCGACTGAAACACCGGCATGGTCCGGGTGATCCGTCTCGTCCAGAGCGAGCGCGCTCACCACCCCCACCACGCCGGGCCACTCCTCCAGCTCACGCAGCCGCTCGGCGACCAGCCAGCGTTCCAACTCACCGGCGCCCAGCGACAACACGACGCACAGAGCGCCGTACATCTCCAGCGACCGCGACAGCATTTCCACCGCCGGATCCTGCGCGAACCCCGCCGGCACCACCAGGACCCACACGCCGTTCAACCGCACCGAGGAACCGTCCAGCCCCGAGACGGGCGCCCACTCCACGCGGTAGCGCCACCCGTCGATGCGCGCCTGTTCCCGTGAACCCCGCCGCCACTCCGCCAGCACCGGCAACACCGGCGCCAACACCTGCGCCGCCTCCACCTCCCCCAACCGCAACTCCGAACCAAGCCCCGCCAGATCCCCCTCCTGCACCGCCCGCCAGAACCGCTCCTCGATCTCACCACTGCTCTGAGCGCCCAGCAGCACTCCGGGCATCAGCCAGTAGTGCTGACGCTGGAAGGCATAGGTGGGCAGTTCGACCAGGGCGGGAGCAGCAGCCGGATCGGTGGTGAACCACGCCTTCCAGTCCACCGGAATCCCCGCAGCGAACGCCTGCCCCAACGCACGCGCGAGCTGCGCCGCACCACCCTGATCACGCAACAACGTCGGCACCGTCGCCGACAGAATGCCCAACGCCTCACCGGTCTCCTGGATCCCGACGCTCAGGACGGGATGCGGGCTCGACTCCACCAACACTCGGTAACCGTCGGCGAACACCGACTCCACCGCATCCGAGAACCGCACCTGCCGGCGCATGTTCTCCACCCAGTAACTCTCATCCAACGCGGTCGTCTCCAGACGACCACCGGTCATCGCCGAATAGAACGCCACCTCACCGGCCATCGGAGTCACCCGACCAAGGCGAACGGTCAGGTCATCCACGATCTGGTCGACCTGCGGTCCGTGCGACGCGTAGTCCACATCGATCACCCGCGCCCGCACCCCCTCAGCCACCGCAGCCTCAACCACCGCCACCACCGATCCCGGCGGACCCGAAATCACCGTCGACGACGGACCATTCACCGCCGCCACACCGGCACCCGCAGCCCGCTCACCAAGCCCGGCGATCAACTCACCGACCCGCACCTGTCCCGCCGCCACCGACGCCATCGCACCGCCACCGGACAACGCGCGCAACGCCTGCGCACGCACCGCCACCACCCGAGCACCGTCCCCCAACGAGAGCGCACCCGCCACCACAGCAGCAGCGATCTCACCCTGCGAATGCCCCACCACCGCAGCAGGACGCACACCGAACGACTCCCACACCGCAGCCAGCGACACCATCACCGCCCACAACACCGGCTGCACCACATCGACCCTGGTGATGTCCGCGGCGCCTGCCACACCACGCAACACATCCGTCAACGACCAGTCGACAAACGGCGCCAACGCCACCTCACACTCAGCGATCCGCGCCGCGAACACCGGCGAGACATCCAGCAGTTCGACACCCATCCCCAACCACTGCGCACCCTGCCCAGGGAAGACCAACACCGCACCCGCGTCCGCGGCGCCCGCGCTCTCGCCCGTCACCACTCCCGCCGACGGCACGCCGTCGGCCAGCGCCGCCAGCCCCGCGACAAGCTCCGCGCGATCCGCGCCCAGCACGACAGCACGACGGTCGAAGACCGAACGGCTCGCCACCAGCGACCAGCCCACGCCCAACGCGTCCGTGTCACCGTCCGCGACGAACTCCGCCAACCGCCGCGCCTGTGCCCGCAAGCCCTCCTCGGACTGGCCGGACACCACCCACGGCACCACGCCGCCCACCGGTTCGGGAGCGACAGTGGTCGCCGTGTCCTCCACAGCATCGGACTCGGGCGCCTGCTCAAGGATCACGTGGGCGTTGGTCCCGGAGATTCCGAAGCCCGAGACACCCGCGCGACGCGGACGATCGACGGCCGGCCACGGCACCGACTCCTTCAACAACTCCACCGCGCCGGTAGCCCAGTCCACGTGCGGGGTCGGTTCGTCGATGTGCAGGCTGGCCGGTACCACACCGTTGCGCATGGCCAAGATCATCTTGATCACACCGGCCACACCAGCGGCAGCCTGCGTGTGGCCCAGGTTGGACTTCACCGACCCCAACCACAACGGACGATCCGCCGGCCGCCCTTGACCATAGGTCGCCAGCACCGCCTGCGCCTCGATCGGGTCGCCCAACGTGGTGCCCGTACCGTGCGCCTCCACCACATCCACATCCACCGCGGACAGGCGCGCATTCGCCAACGCCTGACGAATCACCCGCTGCTGCGACGGACCGTTCGGCGCCGTCAGACCATTCGACGCACCATCCTGGTTCACCGCCGAACCCCGCACCACAGCGAGCACCTTGTGCCCGTTGCGACGCGCGTCCGACAACCGCTCCATCAGAACGAGGCCGACACCCTCACTCCACCCGGTGCCATCGGCAGCCGCGGCGAACGGCTTGCACCGACCGTCCATCGCCATGCCACGCTGCCGGGAGAACTCCACGAACGCACCCGGCGTGGCCATCACGGTCACACCACCGGCCAGCGCGAGCGTGCACTCGCCGGAACGCAGCGCCTGCGACGCCATGTGCATCGTCACCAACGACGACGAACACCCGGTGTCCACCGTCAACGCGGGGCCTTCGAGCCCCAGCGCGTAGGACACGCGGCCGGACACCACGCTGCCCGCTGTGCCGGTGCCGACGTAGCCCTCCGCCTCCGTGGTGGCCATGCTGCTCAGGACCAGGTAGTCGTGGGCGGCCACGCCGGTGAACACACCGGTGCTGCTGCCGTGCAGGCTGCGCGGGTCGATGCCGGCGCTCTCCAGCGTCTCCCAGGCGGTCTCCAGCAGCAGACGCTGCTGCGGGTCCATCGCCATCGCCTCACGGGGATTGATCCCGAAGAAGTCGGCGTCGAACTTGCCTGCGTCCTGGAGGAATCCGCCCTCCCGCACGTAACTCGTGCCGGGGTGGTCGGGATCGGGGTCGAAGAGGGAGTCCAGGTCCCAGCCGCGGTCGGTCGGGAAGGGGCCCATCCCGTCCCTGCCCGCGGCGACCAGGTCCCACAGTTGGTCGGGACGGTTCACGCCGCCGGGGAACCGGCAGGCCATTCCGACGATCGCGATCTGCTCCGACTCGGCGGACTCCACCTCACGCAGACGCTGACGGGTGTCGCGCAACTCCGCGGTGACCCACTTGAGGTGGTCGAGCAACTTCTCCTCGTCGTTCGCCATCGCCGACGCACCCACTTCCTCAGCAAACGGGCGCCAGGTGTCACTCACCACGTGACGCGTTCCAGCGCATGCCGACCAGTTGCGCACCCGGTTGAGTCCTGGGAGGTCGCCAGGTACCCGTGCGTGGTCGCGGGGAACCCATCCTCGGCGAGCCTTCTAAAGTCGCCCTAACCGGCGGGTTCGGTGGGTCCTTGGGCCGCCCGCCTTTGAGCAGCGCCCATCGCCGCAGGTCACGATCGGGTCGCGCGCGGTGTGCCGTTCTCGGCCGGGACCGGGGAGCCGGTCGTGCTCAACCCCTGGCAGGCGCGCGGTGCTGGTGGTAGTCAGTCCCTGCGTGACCGCGTGTCAAGCCTTCGTTAGGACCGGCCGTCATCGGCTCATCAGTATCGCTACCTATACGCCCGCATGGTACTTTGCACACGTGGACAGCATCCGATGCGTCTGGATAGGTAGCGCGATGCGGACGGCAGAGCGCGTGACAGGCCAACGCATGACCAGACCGCTCCCCACGATGCGGAGATGCGGTTCCTCACTACTCCGGTCTTCCGCGGAGTGAGCGACGGCAGTCGGCCCGTACCGACTCCAAGGGCATCGATAGACACCACCCGCCGGAAAATGCGGAGTCGCGTTCCGCAATACACCAGGAGCAACCATGACTGACGCCATCTCGGTAACCGGGTTGGTCAGGAATTTCGGGCCGACCCGCGCCCTGGACGGGCTCGATCTGACGGTACGTACCGGGGAGGCGCACGGGTTCCTCGGCCCCAACGGCGCCGGGAAGACCACGACCATCCGGATCCTGCTCGGCCTCATGCGCGCCGACGCCGGCACCGCCACCCTGCTCGGCGGTGACCCCTGGCAGGACGCCACCGAACTGCACCGCCGGCTGGCCTACGTTCCCGGAGACGTCAACCTCTGGCCGAACCTGTCGGGCGGTGAGGTGATCGACCTGCTCGGCAAGTTGCGGGGCGGTCTGGACAAGGAGCGCCGGGCCGAACTGCTGGAGCGCTTCGACCTGGACCCGAAGAAGAAGGGCCGGACCTACTCCAAGGGCAACCGGCAGAAGGTGGCACTCATCGCGGCGCTCGCCTCCGATGTGGAGCTGCTGATCTTCGACGAGCCGACCTCCGGACTCGACCCCTTGATGGAGCAGGTCTTCCGCGAGGTCGTCCAGGAGGAGATCACCCGCCACGGGCGCACGGTGCTGCTGTCCAGCCACATCCTGTCCGAGGTCGAGGCGCTGTGTGAGCGGGTCACGATCATTCGTGACGGCCGCACGGTGGAGAGTGGCAGCCTCGCCGACATGCGCCACCTGGCCCGGACCTCGATCGACGCGACCGTGTCCGGTTCGCCGGAGGGCATCGACGCCCTGCCGGGTGTCCACAACCTCAAGGCCGACGGCAACCACCTGAAGTTCGAGGTGGACAACGAGGCGCTGGGCGACGTGCTGCGTCACCTCAGCGGCTGCGGCGTGCTGAGCCTGGTCAGTCAGCCTCCGACGCTGGAGGAGCTGTTCATCCAGCAGTACAACCGCAACCAGCCCGTCGCCGAAGGAGCCTCCCGGTGAGCAACCTCGCCGGCACCTCTCGGCTCATCCGCCTGATTCTGCGGCGGGACCGTTGGATGGTGCCCCCTTTCTACCTCGTGCTTCTGATGGCCATGGTCAGCTTCCTGAGCTCCTTCAAGAAGCTCTACCCGACGGCCGCCGAGCGCGAGAGCTACGCCCACCTCAGCCAGAGCAACGGCGGATTCACCACCCTGTACGGGCAGTTGCACGGCTCGTCCTACGGTGACCTGGTCGCCTGGCGTGCGGGCTTCGTGCCCGTGGTCATCGCGCTGGTCAGCCTGCTGGTCGTGATCCGGCACACCCGCACGGAGGAGGAGGCCGGGCGTCGCGAACTGCTCGGCGCGACCGTCGTGGGCCGGCACGCCCCGCTGACCGCGGCGTTCGCCACGATCTCCGTCGTGAACGTGATACTCGGCGTCTACCTGGCGCTGGTGCTGTCCGTCGAGGGCCTGCCGGTCGCCGGGTCGATCGCGCTCGGCCTGGAGTGCGCCGGCGCCGGTCTGCTGTTCGCCGGGGTCGGAGCGGTCGCCGCCCAGTTGACCAGCAGTCCGCGCGGCGCGTGGGCGATCTCGCTGGTGACGCTCGGCGTGGCCTTCCTGCTGCGGGTCGTCGGCGACCTGAGCGCCCAGTCGAACGGCTCGGCGGGCTGGGTCTCCTGGCTGTCCCCGATCGGCTGGGTCCAGCGGCTGCGCCCGTACGCGGGTGAGCAGTGGTGGGTGCTGGTCATCGTGGTCGGCGTCAGCGCGGTACTGCTGGTCGTGGCCTTCGCCCTGTCCAACCGGCGCACCCTGGGCTCCGGCATCCTGGCGGAGCGTCCCGGCCGCGAGCACGCCGCTCCGTCGCTGAACAGCCCGCTGGCTCTCGCCTGGCGGCTGCACCGCGGTGTGATGGCCGGCTGGCTGGGCGGGTTCATCGTCCTGGGTGTGGTCTTCGGAAGCCTGGCCAAGGGCATCGGCGACATGCTGAACGGCAACGCGGACCTGGAGAAGATCTTCCAGCGCACCGGCGGCAGCTCCGGGCTGATCGACGCCTATCTCGCCACCATCATGGGCATCCTCGGCATCTTCGCGGCCGGGTACGCGATCCAGTCCACGCTGCGTCTGCGGCAGGAGGAGACCGCGGGCCGGGTGGAGCCGATCCTGGCCACCCAGGTCGGGCGGCTCCAGTGGGCCACGAGCCACCTGGTCTTCGGGGTCATCGGCCCGGTCGTCGCCATGGTGCTGGCCGGACTGTCCGCCGGGGTGACCTACGGCGCCAGCAGTGGCGACATGGGTCACCAACTGCCGCGGGTGCTCGGCGCGGCCGCGGCGGAGATCCCCGCGGTGCTGGTGATGACGGCCGTCACCATCGCGCTGTTCGGGCTGCTGCCGAGGCTGACCGCGCTGGCGTGGGCCGGCCTGGGGCTGTGCCTGTTCTTCGGCCTGATCGGTTCCGCCGTGCAGTTGAGCCACTGGCTGCTGGACGTCTCACCGTTCACCCACGTCCCGCATCTGCCCGGTGGTTCGGCGAGCGCCACGCCGATCATCGCGTTGCTGGTCGTCGCGGTGGCGGTGTCCTGGGTGGGCCTGGCCGGCCTGCGCAGGCGTCCGGTCGCCCCCTGATATCCCGGCAGCAGCCGGCAGGACAGCCCGGGGACGGGCCGCGGTTCGCGGCCCGTCCCCGGGCTGTCCTCGTTCCCGCGAGGCACGGCCTGACCGGCGCACGGCGACGGTTAGCCAAGCTTTAGAGCCACCGGCGAAGCTGAACGGCATACCCCCGACCCATGAGACCGGCCGGTCAGGGCCGCCCGCCTGAGCCCGGAACACCCGACGCCATGCCGGACTACGGAGTGCCGAAGATGAACGAACAAGTCATCGTTGACAAGCGCGGCAACCCACTGGTGAACAGTGCCGCGGCGGTCTCGCGATTCATGCGCTACCTCGCCGGCTCCCCCACCGACCGGGTGCGCTCGTTCTACGAGCTCAACGGCCGGCGGATCACCGGCAAGAGCGCCTACCGCGACGTCCTCGGCCTCAAGAGCCTGTACGTCAACTACGGATGGTGGACGCCCGGTTGCACCGACCACGACGCGGCCTGTGAGGCCCTGGCGGAGAAGCTGGGCGAGGCGGCGGGCATCAGCGAGGGCGACCGGGTCCTGGACGTCGGCTTCGGCTACGCCGAGCAGGACTTCCACTGGGTGCGCACCAGGAAGCCCGAGCAGATCGTCGGCCTCAACGTGACGACGAGCCAGGTGGAGATCGCGCGCGAGCGGGCCGCGGAGATGAACCTGAGCGACCGGGTGGACCTGCGGGTCGGCTCGGCCACGGCGGTGCCGTTCGAGGCCGGGTCCTTCGACCGGGTCGTCGCCCTGGAGTCCGCCTGCCACTTCGACACCCGGCAGATGTTCTTCGAGGAGGCGTTCCGGGTGCTGCGGCCGGGCGGTGTCATCGCCACGGCCGACCTGGTACCGCGTCTCCAGCTGAGCAACGGCAAGACCCTGACGGCGCGCGCGGACCGGTTCGGACGCAGCCGGGTCATCCCGCACGCCAACTGGTACTCGCGGGCGGTGTACGCCGAGCGGCTCAAGGAGGCCGGTTTCACCGACGTGGATGTCCAGGACGTCAGTGACAAGGTGCTCATTCCGCAGGCCTCGTTCGCCCGCAAGCGGCTGAGCGCCGCGGACAGCCAGCACCTCACCTCGCTCCAGAAGCGCAACATGAAGCTCTACGCCGACCTGGTCGCCAAGCGTGCCGTGCTTCAGGAGTACATCATCGCGGTCGCGCGCAAGCCCGGTGGCGACGAGTCGTAGGCCGTCGGGCGCGCACCACCCGTGGAAGAAACGTGGAGAGACTCGATGGCCACAGTCGAGAAGCACGACGAGTACTCGATCAGCGCCCCGGAGCTGACCGCTGACCCGTACGGCGGGTTCGGCCGGATCAGGGAGGAG
This sequence comes from uncultured Actinomycetota bacterium, assembly GCA_963737305.1. GTDB lineage: Bacteria > Actinomycetota > Actinomycetes > Streptomycetales > Streptomycetaceae > Streptantibioticus_C. The sequence goes on from CAVTRX010000001.1 coordinate 2,411,062, forward strand.
GCGCCGGTCGCGCACGGGCGGCTGGCGGACGGCGCGCGGGTGTGGATCGTCGGCCGCCACGACGACGTGAGCGCGGTCCTCCAGGATCCGCGGTTCGTCAACAACTCCCGGTCGCTGCCTGGCTCCACCACGGACCTGTACGCCGAGTCGCTGACCCGTCTGGGCTTGTCGGACACGCTGGTGCCCTACCTGTCCGAGACGGTGACGCACCTCGATCCGCCGGACCACACCCGGCTGCGCAAGCTGGTCTCCAGGGCGTTCTCCGCACGCCGGGTCTCCTGCCTGCAACCCCGGGTGCGGGAGCTGACCGAGGAGTTGGTCGCCGCGCTGCCCGAGCACGCGGTGGACGGCACGGTCGACCTGGTCGAGCACTTCGCCTATCCGCTGCCCATCACGATCATCTGCGAACTGATCGGGGTGCCGGCCGAGGACCGGCCGAAGTGGCGTACCTGGAGCCACGACTACAGCAACATCTTCCGCTTGTCGGGCATGCTCACCGAGTCCAGCGACTACATCAGGGCGCTGATCGAGCGGCGCAGGTCCGAGCCGGCCGACGATCTGCTGTCCGGGCTGATCCAGGCGCACGACGAGGAGAACGAGGCGCTGTCCGAGGCCGAACTGATCACCATGGTGCTGACCTTGATGATCGCCGGGCACGAGACGACCGCCTACCTGATCGGCAACTCGGTCCTCGGTCTGCTGACCCATCCCGACCAGCTCGCGCTCCTGCGCGACGACCCGGCGCTGATGCCGGCGGCCGTCCAGGAACTGCTGCGCTGGGGCAGTCCGGCGGTCTTCGCCAAGCAGCGGTACGCCACCGAGGACGTGCTGCTCTCGGGCACGCTGATCAAGCAGGGTGACGTGGTCCTGCCGGTGCTCGGGGCGGCCAACCACGATCCGCGGCGCTTCGCGGATCCGGAGCGGCTGGACATCACCCGCCGTGCCGACGGCAGGGGCGTACAGCACCTGGCCTACTCGTACGGAACGCACTACTGCCTGGGTGCGACGCTGGCCAACCAGGAGTTGGAGCTGGCCCTGGGCGCGCTCTTCGGCCGTTTCCCCGACCTCACCGCGACGGTGCCGGCCGAACGGCTCGCGTGGCGCCCGGTGCCGGGTACCCGGCAGCTGGTCGAACTGCCGGTGCGGCTCGGAGAGTCCGTCCCGACCGCCACCTGATCGCTGCACTCAGCATCAAGAAAGTGTGGACTGGCTGCTCATCACTTCGTTCGGCGCGGAGGCTTCAATGTCTCCGAGTTCGGGAGCCGCCCCCGGCGGCAAGCCGCCTTCGGCCGCTTCCTCCCGCATGGAACGGAGATTCAAGATGTCCTCTTTGAGATCCTGCCGCTCGGTGGCCCTCGGGGTCGCCGCCGTGGCCGCGGCCGCCACTCTCCTGGTACCGACGACCGCTGATGCCGCGGTAGCACGATCTGTCATACCCCACAGCCCTGCGGCCGGCGACGAAGAGTTGGACTGCGCCACCACTGGTGCCTCCGGCGACGTCATCGGCACTGCCTGGCATCCCGGCATCACGGACCTGGGCGTCTGGTTCGGGGTGGCCGACACCCTGGCGGACGGCCATCACGTGCAGGTTCGCATCGTCGGAAGGCCCCAGGCGGGGACCTTCGAGATCACCTGGCCCTGGCACTCCGTCACGACCGGTGACGGCACCAACATGTCGTGGACCAGCACCGCCTCCTACAGCAACGGACTGTACGACTTCGGAGTCCAGGTCGGCCGCTTCGAGGGCACCGACATGCTCAACTCCTGCACGAGGTGGCTCTCGGACACCGCATGACCTCGGCGCACCGCTCGCACCGGTCCAGGCAGTAAGTACCTGGCACTCAGGCGTTGGTGGGCTTGGTGCTGTGGGCGGCTACCAGGAGGTAGCCCTGGTCGGGGAGGTTCTCCAGGTCGGCCATGCGGGCCAGGAAGTCGTCGTGCTGCTCCGCGGACATGCCGTACTTGTCGGCGGTCAGGGTGCCGTTCTGCCGCAGGCCCTCGGACAGCAGCCGCCAGCCGCGCGGGCCGAGCCGGTAACGGTCGGTGTGGTCGCCGACGTCGATCAGCTTGTCGAACTGGAAGCCGCTGTCCCGGACGAGCTTGGGGTAGTCGTCGACCGGGGGGATGTGCACGACCTTGAACAGGTCGTAGAAGTCGGCGAGGACGGCTCGCTGCTTGTCGGTGAGGTCCGGGGAGCGCAGCACCGGATCAGCCAGCACGAGCCGTCCGCCCGGCCGCAGCACCCGGGCGATCTCCCGCAGCACGGTCAGCCGGTCCGGCATGTGCAGCAGTGACTCCACCGCCCAGGCCGCGTCGAACGACCCGTCGGGGAAGGGCAGTTCCATCGCGTTGGCGTACTCGAACCGCACCCGGTCGGCCAGTCCTTCGGCCGCGGCGCGTTCGTTGGCGATGTCCACCTGCGCACGGCTGATGGTCACGCCGACCACCTCGACGTCCCGGGCCTGGGCGAGCCGTACCGCGGGCCGCCCGGTGCCGCATCCGACGTCGAGGACCCGGCGTCCGGGCGCGACGTCCATCTCGGCGATCAGCACGTCGGTCATGCGGTCGGCGGCGTCCTCGATGGTGGTGGGCGCGTCGGGGCCCGACCAGTAACCCATGTGCATGCTGTCACCCATCAGGTCCACGAGCATGTCGGCGAACCCGTCGTAGAAGGAGCCGACATCGTCGGGCGTCGACACGCCATTCCCCATCGTCATGACCTCCGTTGCGGGATCCGGCTGGAGTGACCGGGGGGATGTCCCGGTCCGACGGGTGCCCGGGACGACCTGTCCGGTATCCCTGCTCAACCGTCCCCACCAGCATCCCCGCGACAGCTAACGCGAGGCTTGCACGCGGCCGGGAGCACCCGGCCGGCGGCAGGTCAGCGGTGCGCGGAGTCGGCGGTGGAGCGGGCCGTGGCCGGGCCGTTCTGCGCCTGGAGTTCGCTGAGGGTCGTGTGCGCCTGTTCGGCCAGTTCGGGGCTGAGCAGGGTGTGGGAGTGGACGTCGACGACCGCCCGGCTCATCCGCAGGTTTCCCTCGGGACTGAGGACGTCCTCCCCGAGCACCCGCGACAACTGCTCGCACAGGACGGTCGGTCCGGTCTGCATCGCGACGAGCACCGCGGCGTAGGCCCGCGGGTCGGCGGAGACGCCCGGGTTGTGCTGGGCGACCCACTGCTCGGCGATGTCGACCATGCGGTCGAACAGCGCGGCGGCGGCCGGCGTGCCGTCGATCATCGCGCGGGCCAGGTAGCGCTGGAGCAGCATCACGCGCGGATGCGCCGCCTGGAGGAAGGCCAGATTGCCCACCTGGTTGCCGACGACCGCCTGCTGCTTGGTCTCCATGAGCTGGTCGAGCACATAGGAGTCGCAGGCGTCCCGCAGCGCTTCCTTCGAGCCGAAGTGGTGCCGGACCAGCCCCGCGGAGACGCCCGCCGCCTTGGCGATCTCCCGGATGGTCGCTTTCTCCGGGCCGACTTCGGCGTAGAGGCGCAGCGCGGCGTTCCTGATGCGCGCGCGTGCGGTCAGGTCCTCGACGGGTGCCTCATCCCCTGGGCGGGCGGCCATCTCTCACCTCGGTAGATCCTGGTTTCGCTGCGGAGAGTTCGACTCTTGAACGAAACTACATCTTCGTAAAGGAAACTACTCACACGGATTGTATCCTATACATCTGTAGCAACACAACGAACACGATCACCGCGTCGCCGCCGCCCGGACGCCCCAACAGCAATGGCCACTTCATCACGGTACGCCACGCCGATCCGTCGCCCCGTCAGCAAAAAGTGCCCCTGACCAGCGAGAACAAGGAGGGTGCTGTCCTTGTTCCCGCGCCCGCCAAGGGCACTTTCCGGGTGAACGAGCAGGGTGCGCCGACGCGTCAGCCACCATGGGGCGCCGCGAGGCGGAGGCCCCAGCGGTTCACGGGCGCTGCGCGGTGATCATCACGTAGCCGAGCTCCGACATCCGCGTCATCGCCTCCTGGTTGGCGACGAGCAGTTCGTAGCCCGCGGCGCCGAACATCTCGACGTACTGATCGCGCTGGGAACGCATCCAGTCCGCGAAACACGCACCGGAGCGGGAGGTCTCCACGGTGATGTCCGTGACGTCCAGCGGGGTCAGCCCGGCGGCCTCGATCACCTTGGGGTACTCGTCGAACTCGGTCAAGGAGGCGTACACGCTGGTGTAACTGGCGGGCGCCTGACGGGAGGCGTCCGCAGACGGCCTGCGGTAGACCAGGTCGGCGATGGGGAAACGGCCGCCGGGACGCAGCACCCGGGCCACCCCGGCCAGCACCTGCGACTTGTCCGGCATGTGGAACATGGACTCGATCGCCCAGGCGCCGTCGAAGGACTCCGCCTCGAAGGGCATGTTCATCGCGTCGACCCGCTCGAACCGCACCCGGTCGGCGAGCCCCAGAGAGGCGACGCGCTCGTTGGCCCGGGCCACCTGGCGCTCACTGACGGAGATCCCGACGACCTCGACGTCACACGCCTGCGCGAGCCGGATGGCCGGGGTCCCATTTCCGCAGCCGACATCGAGGATGCGATCACCGGGATTCGGCGCGAGCCGCCGAATCATCTGGGCGGTCATCTGCTCCATGGCTACTTCGAGCGTGCTCTGGTCGTTTTCGTCGAGCCAGTAGCCATAGTGCAGGTTGCCGTCGCCGAGTTGCGCCATCACATCGAAGATCTGATGGTCGTAGTACGTACCAACCGAATCAGACTCCGGGGCCTCGACTTCGGTCGTGCTGGCTATTCCGCCCTGACTCGTTTTCATATTCTGAGGATATTCCGTGGGGTTCATCGCAACAGCCCCCGCCCTTTCCCTGTCCGGCGTCCGCCTGGGGGGAGCGGTCGGCCGTCACCTCGCACGCCATGATCCAACGGGTCTCCCGTCCCGCCGGCCGTCCACGCCCGTACCCATGTACTTCTCCGCGCCCCATCGTGCAGGGCGTGCCTAAAGCCACGCCAAGCAAACGCCCCCACCGGGCCACTTGCCGGGTCGGCGGACCGCCGAGGGCCGTGGGGGCGGCAACGAATCGCGTCAAAACGGGGCAGCGCCCGGCATCGGTCGGCCAACCGGCGAGTAGCTCGACCAAAATAGGCCAATACCCCCAGGTAACATCCGTGCGCACGGGTTTAAATCAGCATTCACCTCCGCATTGGCTTGTTGTGCGACACAAGGTGCGATACCGCACAGAGCTCCAACCGGACGATTAAGTTCGACTGTGGACAACAGCCGTCGGCTGCGCTAGAAAAGCAACTGCCAGCAGCTACGGGGGTATGTAGTGCGATATGAAATTCTTGGACCACTTCGTGTGGTCGACGAAAGTGGCAGCTCCTTCGTGAGGGCACAGAAATTGGCTGTGGTTCTCGGAGTTCTGCTGATTCGTTCAGAACAAGTAGTGACCGCTGAACAGCTCATGACCGAAATATGGGGCGAACTGCCACCTCAGCGGGCCGCTTCCGGCATTCACGTCTACATTTCGAGACTCCGGAAGTTCCTGCACCGTCCCGACGAGTCGGCCAGCCCCATCGTCCGGCGTCCCGGTGGCTACATCCTGCACATGATGTCCGACGAGTTCGACCTGGAGCTCTTCCAGCGGCTGGTCACCGAGGGTCGCCGCAGCTCACGCGAGGGGCGGCACGCGGACGCGGTCCACAACTACGAGCGGGCGCTGAGCCTGTGGCGCGGGCCGATCCTCGACGGTCTGCGGGCCGGCCCGATCGTCGAGGGCTTCGTGAAGTGGCTGTCGGAGCTGCGCATCGAGTGCACGGAGTCGCTCATCGACTCGCAACTCGCGCTCGGTTGCCACCAGGAGATCGTCGGTCGCCTGCACTCCCTGACCGTCGAGCATCCGCTGCGTGAGACGTTCCACTGGCAGCTCATGCTGGCCCTGCACAACTCCGACCGCCGCAACGACGCGTTGCGGACCTACGAGTCGGCCCGGATGATCCTGGACCGGGAACTCGGGCTGGAACCCGGGCAGAAGCTGCGGGAGTTGCACCACACCGTCCTGATGTCCAGCTGACCACCGGACTTGGGACACATCGTAGGGACACAGCACACAAAAGCCGTGCGGGGAAGACTGTTTCCGGTCTTCCCCGCACGGTCGTGTCCCCGCCGCCGGTCGGGGCGGCGGGGACCGGGTCAGGCGGCGCCCTCTCTTATCTGCGGGTCGCCGACGAGGATGGCCTGGTGGAGGTTGCTCAGCGAGCGCGGCGGTTCCAGACCGAGTTCGTCCTTGAGCACCGTCCGCGCCGACTGGTAGACGCTCAGTGCGTCGGCTCGGCAACCAGACCGGTACAGCGCCAGCATCAGCTGACGGTAGAACGGCTCGTGCAGCGGATTCTCCTCCGTCTGCACATAGAGATAGCTGACGAACTCCCGGTGCCGACCGAGCAACAGACCGGAATCGACGAGCATCTCCACGCACTCCAGGCGCGCTTGCTCGGCAGCGCAGGCAAAGCCGTTGACGATTGGACCATCACGTAGGTCATCGAGGAGCGGGCCACGCCACAGCGCGATGGCGTCCTCGAATGCGGAACACGCCTCCTCAATTCGTCCCGCCTTCCGCTCCGCCAGCCCCCGTTGCACCAGCTGCTGGAACACGTGGAAGTCGAGTTCGTCGGAGCCCAACCGCAGGAGATACCCGGTCGGCACGGTGACGACAGGACTCTCGTCCACCTCCGGTCGGCGCAGGAATTTACGCAGCTGTGACACGTATACATGCAGGCCCGCATTAGCCTGCCCCGGCGCGTTATCGCCCCAGATCTCGGTCATGATGTCCTTGCTGCTGACCGTCTGACCTGCGCGAACAAGAAGGGTGGCCAGGAGTACTTCGATCTTCCGGGCACTGATTGACGTTATCGACGCACCGTCGACCACCCGCAGCGTGCCCAATGTCTCGTACCTCATCTGCTGTGACCGCCCGTCATTGCGGGTACCACGGCCACAAGGGGATGAGACTGCTCAGATCCGTCGAAGAAAGTTCGCAAGATGCATCCCGCCTTCTCGAAGCAAGTTCGCACACTAGCACCCCTCTTGACCGTTCTGAACCGGACCCTGTGCTCACCGCGACGCTCGGGCGGGGCATTCCACGAGCGTCGGCCGGGGGAGACGGCCGATCGGACGGCGAATCAGTCGGCGCGCAATTCACCGACCGGACGAGGACGTTATGTGTTCGCCGACTCGGAGCGTCGCACGCCGAAGTGACACACGGGCTCCGGGAAGAGCACGAATTCTCCAAATAGGGATTCTGTGGCGCAAACCTCTTGTGAAGACGGTGACCGACAGGTCGTACAAGACCCTGTCTAGGGGACCACTGTCACCGGCCAGCGGGCGGCCTTCACCAGCCGGATCGCCAGCGATCCGATGATGCGGTGGCCGGCCTGCTCGGAGGCGCCGACGACGACCGCGTCGGCCCGCAGGTCGTCGGCGGCGCGCGCGAGACCGCTGAAGGGATCGCCTGACAGGGTGTGGAACTCCCAGCGGAGCTGGAAGGTCTCCCCCCGCCGCTCGGTCGCCTCGCGGACCTGCGCGACGATCTCCTCGGCGATCTGCGAGGTGGCCTCCGACATGGGCACGGCCAGTCCGGCGCTGCCCGCCATCGCGAGTGGCTGGATATAGACCAGGGCGAGCAGGGACCGCTGGCGACGGGCCATGCCGGCGGCGTAGGCGACCGCACGCCAGGAGGAGTCCGATCCGTCCACCCCGGCCACGATCACTTTCGGGCCGTCCGTGCCCCGCTCGAACACCGGACCGTCCTTGCCGTCAACCTCGTGGTCTTCGCTCACGCGTCGAGAGTATCGGCCAGTCGGCGCGGGGCGGCCTGCCGCCAGGAGTCGGTGATGATCGCCCGCAGCTCGTCCAGGTCCTCCACGGCGGCGAGCCGGACCCTGAGCCAGGCGTAGTTGTCGTCATGACCACGGCGCATGAAGAACTTCTCCGGCTCCGCCGCGATCAACTCGTCACGGTCGGTTATCGGACACTTGACGCCCATCGAGGCGTCGTCGTCGGACAGCGCGGCGAAGATCTTGCCGCGCACCCGGAAGGTCGGCGCGCCCCAGGCGAGCTTCTCCGCCGCCTCCGGCAAGGAGAGCGCGATCGTACGGACGTCCTCGGCGTCGGCCATGGCCGTCCTCCGTTCCCGTGGTGGCTCGCGGGCGGGCGGACCCCTCGGAAATCCGCTCCCGGTGCCGGCCCGCGACCCGGTGTCGCTGACGCCGACGACGGTATTACCCACCACTGACAACCGCCCCCGGTCACCCCGCCGCAGGTCCGCGCGAGGCACACTGGAGCGTTCCCTCCGCTCGGCCCGCGACCCGCCCGCTCCCCCGCGTACGCATCCTTGAGGACCCCCGCATGCACCTGGCCAGATTCAGGCCCCGGAGAACCAGCAGACCCACCGGCGGCGGCGTCGAGGCACCGGCCGAAGGACCGGACGGCGGCCCCGGGGTACCCGCCCGTCGCCGGACCGGCCGGCGGCGGATCGTGGCGGGCGCGGTGGCTCTCGTGGCGCTCGCCGGGGTCGCCGGCGTCTCGGCCGGGTTCGCGGACCATCCCGCGCCGGTGCGCTCCGTGAACCGCTTCATGACAATGCCGGAGACGCCGGGCAGCGCGCGGACGGTGCGGATCGACACCTCGTTCTTCACTCCGGTGGGTGGCGGGCGCCACCCCGCGGTGCTCCTGGCGCACGGCTTCGGTGGCAGCAAGGACGACATGGCGGACCAGGCCCGGCAGCTGGCCCGGGACGGCTTCGCGGTGCTGACCTGGTCGTCGCGCGGGTTCGGCCGGTCAACCGGGGCCATCGGGCTGGACGCGCCGGACCGCGAGGTGGCCGACGTCCGCCGGCTGGTCGACTGGCTGGGGCACCGCCCCGACGTGGTCCAGGACGGCCCGGACGATCCGCGGGTCGGGGTCGCCGGTGCCTCCTACGGCGGGGCGATCTCCTTGCTGGCCGCCGGGTACGACAAACGGATCGACGCCATCGCACCGCAGATCACCTGGTGGAATCTGGCCGACGCGCTCTTCCCGCAGAACGCCCAGGGTGAGCCCGCGGACTCCGGCGTCTTCAAGAAGCTGTGGGCCGGGATCTTCTTCACCACCGGCTCGACGGGCGCACCGACGGGAGCGGGCGCCGGCGGCCAGGCACCGGGCGCGCCGAACCCGGCCGGGCCGTCCACCGCCACCGGAGGGAGCGGGCAGGCCGCCGGGCCCGCCTCGACGCTCGGGTCGGGCGGCGGATCGGCGTCCGCCACCGGCCGGGCGCCCTCCGACTGCCGGTTCACCGCCCAGTTGTGCGCCGTCTACCGGCGGGCGGCGGTCTCCGGGCACGCCGACGCGGCCACGGTCGCGTTGCTGGACCGCTCCAGCCCCTCCTCGGTCGGTGACCGCATCAAGGTGCCGACGCTCGTGGTGCAGGGGCAGAACGACTCGCTGTTCCCGCTGGGCCAGGGCGACGCGATGGCCCGCACCATCGCGGCGAACGGCGCGCCGGTCACCGTCGACTGGATGTCGGGCGGGCACGACGGCGGGGACCAGGAGGACTCGCGAGTCGAGGGGCGGATCCGGGACTGGTTCGACCACTACCTCAAGGGTGAGCGGAACGGCACCGGGCCCGCCTTCCGGGTCACCCGCCCCGGTGGCGTCGACACCACCACCGGCCAGGCCCTGCAACGCGGCGCGACCGACAGCGACTACCCGGGGCTGGCCGGGACCACGGACGTCGCGGTACGTCTGACGGGTGGTCAGCAGCGGGTGGACAACCCGGCCGGCGGCTCACCGCCGGCCGTCTCCGCCGTGCCCGGTATCGGCGCCCTGTCCCAACTCGCGGGCGCTGGGCAGGGGTTGGCGGTCGACTTCCCCGGGCAGGCCGCGTTCTTCGACTCCGCGCCGCTGCGTGCGCCGCTGACCGTGACCGGCTCGCCGCGGGTGCGGATCACGGTGGCCTCCGACGCGCCGGACGGCCAGGCGGTGCTCTTCGGCAAGGTGTACGACGTCGGGCCGGACGGCCGGCAGACCCTGCCGCATCAGCTCGTCGCACCGCTGCGGGTCACCGGCGCGGGCGGCGCCGGCCGTGCCGTGACGGTGACGCTGCCCGCCGTCGACCACCAGTTCTCCGCCGGGCACCGGCTGCGGCTGGTGCTGTCGGCCACCGATCTCGGCTACGCCTCGCCGGTCGATCCCGCCGCCTACCGGGTCGGGCCCGCGGCGGGAGCGGTGGCCCTGAGCGTGCCGACGGTGCCGGGGCTGGCCGGCGCGCCGCCGGGGATGCCGGTGTGGACGTGGGCGCTTCCGCTCGCCGTCGTGCTGGTCTCCGCGGCCCTGCTGCTCACCGGACGCCGTCGGCGTGCCGCCCCGGCGGAGGGCGGCGGGGACCTCGAACTCCGCATGCCCGGCGCCCGGTCGGCGCGCGAGGCCGAAGTCGCGGGGGACGCGGTCCCGTTGGAGATCACCGGGCTGTCCAAGCGCTATCGCGGTGCCGCGGACCGTTATGCCGTACGGGAGTTGTCCTTCCGGGTGGAGCGCGGGCAGGTGCTCGGACTGCTGGGCCCGAACGGTGCGGGCAAGACGACCACGATGCGCATGCTGATGGGCCTGATCACGCCGGACGCCGGGCAGATCCGGATCTTCGGGCGGCGCGTCGGGGCGGGCGCCGCGGTGCTCTCCCGGGTCGGCGCCTTCGTGGAGGGGGCGGGCTTCCTGCCACACCTGACCGGGCGGGCCAACCTCGACCTGTACTGGCGTGCCACCGGTCGGCCCGCCGAGGACGCCCACCTGGCCGAGGCCCTGGAGATCGCGGACCTCGGCGAGGCGCTGGACCGCGCGGTGCGCACCTACTCGCAGGGCATGCGGCAGCGGCTGGCCATCGCGCAGGCGATGCTCGGCCTGCCGGACCTGTTGATCCTCGACGAGCCGACCAACGGGCTCGACCCGCCGCAGATCCGCGAGATGCGCGCGGTGGTCACCCGCTACGCGGCGAGCGGCCGGACGGTGATCGTCTCCAGCCATCTGCTGTCCGAGGTGGAGCAGAGCTGTACGCACCTCGTCGTCATGGACAAGGGCCGGCTGGTGGCGGCCGGACCGGTCGGCGAGATCATCGGCTCAGGAGAGACGCTCTTCGTGGGCGCGCCGACGCTGTCGAAGTCCGAACTCGAGGACACCGCCGCCGCGTTGACGGGGGTGCCGGGCGTGGTCACAGCCGAGGCCGCCGAGGAGGGCGTCCTGGTACGGCTCGACGGCCCGCGCGTTCCCGAACTGCTGGCCGAACTGCTGCGGCTGGGCGTGCCGGTGGAGCGCGTCGGGCCGCACCGCCGCCTTGAGGACGCGTTCCTGACCCTGATCGGAGGCCCGGCGTGAGCACGGGAAGAGCGGACACTCCCGGTACGGACGTCACATCGCCGCCCGCGGACGCGCCGGCCGGCCGCGGCGCCGCGGCCGCCGGGTTCCGGCCGCGGCGCACCCTGCCGCTGCGGGTGGAGGCGGTACGCCAACTGCGGCGCCGCAGGACGCTGGTGGCGTTCGCGGTGGTGCTGGCGCTGCCGGTGGTGGTGTGGGCGGCGTTCGCCATCGGCGGGACGCCGAAGGACCGGAACAACATCCCCTCGCTGATCGACGTGGCGACGTCCTCCGGGCTCAACTTCGCGCTCGCGGTGGTGTTCGTCTCCAGCGGGTTCCTGCTGACGCTGCCGGTCGCGTTGTTCTTCGGTGACACGGTGGCCTCCGAGGCGGGCTGGTCCTCGCTGCGCTATCTGCTGGCGGCGCCGGTGCCCCGGGCCAGGCTGCTGACCAGCAAGGCGGCGGTGGCGTTCGGGTTCAGCGCGGTGGCGGTGCTGGCGCTGCCGGCGATGGCGCTGGCGGTGGGCACGGCCGCGTACGGCTGGGGGGATCTCGAACTGCCCACCGGTGGGTCGCTGCCGGCGGGGACGGCGGCGACGCGGTTCGTGGTGATCGCTGTCTACGTCTTCGTCAGCCAACTCACCGTGGCCGGACTGGCGTTCTGGCTCTCGACGGTGACCGACGCGCCGCTCGGCGCGGTCGGCGGGGCGGTGGGCGTGGCGATCCTGTCGAACATCCTGGACGCGATCACGGCGCTCGGCGCCACCCGTCAGGTGCTGCCCACCCACTGGCAGTTCGCCTGGGCCGACGCGCTCCAACCGGGTCTGGAGTGGACCGGGATGGTGAAGGGCACCTCGGTGTCGCTGTCGTTCGGGGTGCTCTTCGTCGCGCTGGCCTACCGGCGGTTCCGGCACAAGGACATCGTGTCCTGACCTCGGCGCGCGTGCCGTCCGGATCACCCGGCCGGGTGATCCGGACGGCACGCGTACGGAGGAATGGTCCTGCTTCCCTCTTGCCGCACGGGAGTAAGCGCTTTCAGGATGGGGGCGGCCGATCTCCTGTCACGAAGGAGCCCGCATGCCCACTCCGGCGTCTCCGCCGTATCCGCGTCCGCCCTCGGACGACCGGACGCTGTCGCCGCGTACCGGCTACACCCGCGCGCACTGGGAGGCGATGGCCGACCGGCTGCTGGAGGCGCTGGTGCCGTACGCCACGCCGGGGTTCGCGCAGTACCGGCTGCCAGGGCGCACCAGTTGGTCGGGCGCCCACTCCGACGGCCTCGAAGGGTTCGCCCGGTCCTTCCTGCTGGCCGCCTTCCGGATCGCGGGCACGGCCGGCGGCCCGGAGGCGGACGAGAAGACGGCGGAAGCCCTGGCGGAGCGCTACGCGCTGGGTCTGGCGGCGGGCACCGACCCGGACGGTGACGAGACCTGGCCGGAGATCGCCGAGCGGTCGCAGCCGATGGTGGAGGCCGCCTCGATCGCCGTCGGACTGCACGAGACCCGGCGGTGGATCTGGGACCGGCTCGACGGGAAGGTGCAGCAGCGGATCGTCGACTGGTTCTCCGGGTTCCTGGGGAACCGCACGGTCGACAACAACTGGCGGCTCTTCCAGGTGGTCTCCGAGCAGTTCCTGGCCTCGGTGGGCGCGCCGTACCGGCAGTCCGACATCGACGGCGGGCTGGACCGGATCGAGGACTGGTACGTCGGCGACGGCTGGTACACCGACGGCAAGGGCCGCAGCTTTGACTACTACAACGGCTGGGCGCTGCACTTCTATCCGCTGCTGTGGGCGCGCATCGCGGAGTCCGACGGCCGGATGGCGGACCCCGGGCGGGTCGCCGCCTACCGCAACCGGCTGCGCCAGTTCCTCGGCGGCTACCAGCACTTCTTCGGCTCCGACGGCGCTCCGGTCCACCAGGGGCGGTCGCTGACCTACCGGTTCGCGGCGGCGGCCCCGGTGTGGATGGGGGCGCTGGCCGACGCGACGCCGCTGGCGCCCGGGCTGACCCGGCGGCTGGCGTCCGGGACGCTGCGGCATTTCGTGGACCGCGGTGCGCCGGACGGGCAGGGCCTGCTGCGCCTGGGCTGGTACGAATCGTTTCTTCCGGTCACCCAGGCCTACTCGGGTCCCGCGTCCCCCTACTGGGCGAGCAAGGGCTTCCTCGGGCTGCTGCTGCCCGCCGACCACGCGGTGTGGACCGAGCCCGAACTCCCGTTGCCCATCGAGGAGTCGGACCACTACCTGGCGCTGCCCGCGCCGGGTTGGCTGCTGCACGGCACCCGCGCGGACGGGATCGTACGGCTGCTGAACCACGGCAGCGACGACAACCACCCGCACGACCCGGAGGCGGCCGACGATCCGCACTACTCCAAGCTGGCCTACTCCTCGCGCACCGGTCCGCAGACCGCGCCGGCCGCGGCCCGGCACCGCGTCGACGGCCACATCGCCCTGCTCGCCGCCGACGGCACCCCCTCGCAGCGCGCGGTCATCCATCCGCTGGCCGTCACCGAGCGGTCCGCCTCCTCCTGGCACGCGGCCCGGCTGCCGGGGGACGAGCAGCCCTACCGCATCATGACCACCTCGCTGCCGCACGGGGGGTGCGAGGTGCGCGTCCACCGGATCGAGGCGCCGGACGGCTTCGCCGCCGAGTTGACCGTGCGCGACGGTGGTCATGCGGTGGCCGGCCCCGCGCGTCCGGGCACCGAACGCGGTGACTGCTGGGCGCTGGCCCGCCGCGACGACGGGCTGACCAGCGCGGTCGTGGCGCTGCACGGCTGGGAGGCGGCGGGGGTGGAGGTCGCGGACGGCGCCAACGCGTTCGGCCCGTGCTCGGCGGTGCCGTATCTGACTGCGCCGGTCCGCCCGACCCGGGTCACCGGCCGCAGCCTGGTGTTCGTCTCGCTGATCGTGCTGTCGGGCGAGCCGGTGGACGTCGCCTCGCTGCGGGCCGCCTTCCCGGTCGCCGTCGCGGACGACGGGGTGCGGGTCGGCTTCCCCGACGGCACCGAACTGGCGGTGTGACGTTGTCCGTTCGTCCCCAAGGAGCCCGATGAGCACGGAGCGGACCGCGGTGCCGTCCGCCCACCCGTACTACGAGGACCCGGCGCCCGGGTACGGCACGCTCGCGCCGCGCGCCTGGTACGCCGGCTCGGACGCGCCCCGGCTGAGCCTGAACGGCGGCTGGCGCTTCCGGCTCGCGCCGGGCGCCGAGACGTACGACGCGGGCTTCGCGGAGCAGCACTTCGACGCGTCCGGCTGGGAGCGGCTGCCGGTGCCCTCGCACTGGGTGCTGCACGGGCACGGCACGCCCGCCTACACCAACACCCGCTACCCCTTCCCGGTGGACCCGCCGCACGTTCCGACGGAGAACCCGACCGGTGACCACCGCAGGGTCTTCGACCTGCCCGGGTGGTGGCCGGCCGACGGCGGGGCGCTGCTGCGCTTCGAGGGGGTGGACTCCTGCGCCCGGGTATGGCTCAACGGGCGGGAACTGGGGGTCTTCCAGGGCAGCCGTCTGCCGCACGAGTTCGCCGTCGGCCACCTGCTGCGCCCCCGGGGCAACGTGCTGGCCGTCCGGGTCCACCAGTGGTCCGCCGGCAGTTACCTGGAGGACCAGGACATGTGGTGGCTGCCGGGGATCTTCCGCGAGGTGACCCTGCTGCACCGGCCGCAGGGCTGCGCCGAGGACTTCTTCGTGCACTCCTCGTACGACGCCGGGTCGGGCACCGGCACGCTGCGGGTGGACTGCGACCCGGCCGGCCGGGTCACGGTGGGCGAGTTGGGCCTGGACCTGGCGACCGGCGAGAGCGCGGTCGTGCCGGTGGAGCCGTGGAGCGCCGAGCAGCCGCGGCTCTACGACGCCGAGTTGGCCGTCGGGGGCGAGCGGATCCCGTTGCGTGTCGGGTTCCGTACCGTCCGGGTGGAGGACGGGGTGCTGAAGGCCAACGGCAGGCGGATCCTGCTGCGCGGGGTCAACCGCCACGAGTTCGACCCGGACCACGGGCGGACGGTCGGCGTGGAGACGATGCGCCGCGACCTGATTCTGATGAAGCGTCACAACATCAACGCGGTGCGCACCAGCCACTATCCGCCGCATCCGGCGTTCCTCGACCTGTGCGACGAGTTGGGGATGTGGGTGATCGACGAGTGCGACCTGGAGACCCACGGTTTCCTGCACCCCGCCTGCCCGGGCAATCCGGTGGACGACGACCGCTGGACCCCGGCGCTGCTCGACCGGGCCGCGCGGATGGTCGAACGCGACAAGAACCACCCGTCGGTGGTGCTGTGGTCGCTGGGCAACGAGTGCGGCACCGGGCGCGGGTTGACGGCGACCGCCCGGTGGATCAAGGAGCGTGACCCCAGCCGCCCGATCCACTACGAGGGCGACCACAGTTGCGCCGACACCGACGTGTACTCGCGGATGTACGCCGGTCACGCCGAGGTGGAGGCGATCGGGCAGCGGGCCGAACCGCCCCTGGCCGACCCCGAGGCGGACGCCCGGCGGCGCGCCATGCCGTTCATCCTGTGCGAGTACGCCCACGCCATGGGCAACGGACCCGGCGGACTGGCCGAATACCAGCGGCTGTTCGAGACCTACGAACGCTGCCAGGGCGGCTTCGTCTGGGAGTGGATCGACCACGGTCTGCGCCGACACGACGAGCAGGGACGGGAGTTCTTCGCGTACGGCGGTGACTTCGGCGAGGAGTTGCACGACGGGAACTTCGTCTGCGACGGGCTGGTGCTGCCCGACCGCACCCCCTCCCCCGGCCTGGTCGAGCTCAAGAAGGTCTTCGAGCCGGTCCGGCTGGAGGCGATCGCCGACGGGACGGCGGTGCGGGTCACCAACGGCTACGACTTCCGTGACACCGGGCACCTGGAGTTCCGGTGGAGTCACCAGGTCGAGGGCGTGACGGTCTGCGAGGGCGTCCTCGCGGTGCCGTCACTCGGACCCGGCGATTCGGCGATCCTCCCCCTGCCACCACTTCCTGACGATACGTCAGACATGGCGGGTGAGGCGTGGTGGACGGTGTGCGCGGTGCTCGCCCGCGACACCGACTGGGCACCGGCCGGCCACGAGGTGGCCTGGGGACAGTTCGCCGCCGTGCCGGACCGGCGACGCCTCATCCGGGCGATCCTCGGCACCGCGCACGGCCCGCGCCGCGCCGAGGGCGGTCTGGTGCTGCTCGGCCCTGGCACCTTCGACGCGGCGGACGGAACGCTGAAGTACCTGGACGGCTTCGAGGTGGTCGGCCCCCGGCTGGACGTCTGGCGCGCCCCGACCGACAACGACGCCGGCGCCTCCTGGGACCCCGATCACCAACTCGAACGGCTCTGGCGTGAGCTGGGACTGCACCGGATGCGGCACCGGGTGGCGGGGGTGGAGGTGGGCGATGCGGCCCTGACGGTCACCACCCGGGTGGCACCGGCGGCGAGCCCACTGGGGCTGCGCGTCGTGCAGACCTGGACGGCGGTGGGCGAGCGGCTGCGGTGTGACGTGGACGTCTCGCCGGAGGGCGACTGGCGGCTGCCGTTGCCCCGGCTGGGGATGCGGATGGCGGTGTGCGCGACGCTGGGCGACGTCGAGTGGTTCGGCGCCGGCCCCGGCGAGGCGTACCCGGACACCCGCACCGCCGCCCGGATCGGGCGCCACGCGCTGTCCGTCGACGCGATGCAGACGCCCTATGTGCGGCCGCAGGAGAACGGCGCGCGGGCGGACGTGCGGTGGGCGCGGCTGTCCCGGCAGGACGGCAGCGGGGTGCTGGTGGAGGGCGAGCCGGCCTTCTGGTTCAGCGCGCGCCGCTGGACCACCGAGGAGTTGGACGCCGCCGCGCACACCACGGACCTGGCGCCCGGCCGGTGGATCTGGCTCAACCTCGACCACGCGCTGCACGGCATCGGCTCGGCGTCCTGCGGCCCCGGAGTGCTCCCCGACCACGTACTGCACGCCCGTCCGGCCCGCTTCTCCCTGACGCTCACCCCGACCGCCCCGACAGTCTGACGCGGGCGGGCGGGGTGCCGGGCGGCCGGCCGCGGTGTCGGGGAGGTGGAACGCCCCGCGCGGTCGGGCACGCCCGGGCACCTGCCCCGGCCGACGGCGTGGTCAGGCCCTCACGCGGTCACACCGTCCGGCCTGGAGACGGCGTCCTGCCCTCGCTCGGAACCCGCCGCGGCCGGACGCGCGGCCACGCCCCGGGAGACAGCCGGCGCGGGCACGGCGATGTCCCGCCACCACGGGTCGGAGGGCAACTCCCCCGCGGGCTCGAACGGCTTGCCGGGCGGCGGCACGGCGAGCCGCACCCCGGCGGCCTCAGCGGCGGCCAACGTGCGCTCGGCCGGCTCCTCCCACGGATGCGGGGCGAGGTTGAAGGTGCCCCAGTGGATCGGCAGCAACGCCCCGCCCGGAGTGTCACCGGACAGGTCGACGTGGGTACGCAGGCCCTCTTCCGGTGTCATGTGGATCTCGGGCCAGAAATCGCTGTAGGCGCCGATCTGGATCATCGTGGCGTCGAACGGGCCGTGCTGCGCGCCGATGTCGGCGAAGCCGGGGAAGTACCCGGTGTCGCCGCTGTGGTAGATCCGGTGCTCGGGACCCTTGACGACCCAGGACGCCCACAGGGTGTGCTGGGTGTTGCGCAGGCCGCGGCCGCAGAAATGCCGGGCCGGGGTGGCGGTGAGGGTCAGCCCGGCTATCTCGGCCGACTCGTGCCAGTCCAGTTCGGCCATCCGGTCGGCGGGCACCCCCCAGCGCTCCAGGTGCGCGCCGACGCCCAGCGGTATGGCGAACTTCGTTCCGCCGGCCACGAGCCGGCGGATGGCTGCCATGTCGAGGTGGTCGTAGTGGTCGTGGGAGATGACCACCGCGTCCAGCGGGCCCAGTTCGGCCAGCGGCGCCGGGACCGGGTGCACCCGGCGCGGACCGACGAAGCCGAACGGCGAGCACCGCTCGCCCCACACCGGGTCGAACAGCACCCGCCGCCCGTCGATCTCCGCCAGGACGCTGGAATGCCCCATCCAGGTCAGCCGCAGCCCGGAGGCCGGCGGCGTGGTCAGCTCCGTCAGGGTGGACGGATGGACCGGCACCACACCGGCCGGGCGTCTGCGGACCCGGTCGGCCTTGCGCAACATCGTCCTGATCAGCGACAGGCTCGGCCCTCTCGGCGGCTGCGAGGGGCCGGTCGGATTGACGAACACACCGTCGGCGAAGTGCGGCGAGCGGCGGATGCGGGCCATCCGCTCACCCGTCGGGTCGGCGCCGAAGGAGGCCGGCCGCCAGTCCCTCATGGCCGCTGCCTCAGGCCGTAGACCCGCTCGACGGGCAACCTCATCACCACCCGGCGGTCGGTGACCATGGCGGCGCGGTACTCGTCCCAGTCGGGGTGCTCGCCCTGCACCGCCCTGAACAGTTCGACGAGTTCGTCGACGGCCGGGTCGTGCGGGTCGGTGGCCACATCGGTCAGCTGGACGACACCCTCGATCACCGCGTAGTCGCGCCGGTCGGCGCTGGTGACGTGGTAGCTGGCCCGCGGGTCGCGGCGCAGGTTGCGGGTCTTGGCCCGGTCGTCGGTGATGGAGACGCGGATCACGCGCTCCACCGGATCGTAGGCGTGGTTGACGTTGGACATCTGCGGGCGTCCGTCCCGCTTGAGGGTGACCAGAACCCCGCCGTCCACCTCTGTGAGCAGCTTCAACAACGCGTCGTTTGTCTCGTCGATTGCCGTCATGTGATCGTCAACGAACGGCTCCTCCCGGGTGTTCCACATCACCGTGCGCACGAGCACCGATCACCCCACCAGCCCACTGACCCGCAGCGTGACGTTCAACCGGCCGGTCAGTCCGAGAGCCGGTGGCGCGGTGTCCGGCCGGGTGCGCGGCACCCCGTGGTAGGCGTGCCGGGACGGGCCACCGAAGACGAACAGGTCACCGCTGCGCAGTTCCACATCGGTCCACGGGCGTCCCCTGGTCCGGGCGTTGCCGAAGCGGAAGACGCAGGTGTCGCCGAGGCTGAGGGAGACCACCGGGGCGTCGGAGCGCTCGTCGGCGTCCCGATGTGCCCCCATCGAGGCGCCCTTGCCGTAGAAATTGACCAGCCCGATGTCGTAGGGCTCCTCGCAGGGCCGACCGAAGGCCGCCGTCACGGCCTCGCGCGCCAGGTCGCCCAGCCAGCCGGGGAACGCCTTGACCGGCTCCCCGCCGCCGTCGGCCACGTGGCGCGCGTAGCCGTAGGGGAACCAGTGCCAGCCGAGAGCGACCATCCGCACCGACATCTCACCGCCGGCGGGCATCCGCACGGTCCGCAGGCCGGCCGGCGGAGCCGCCCACTCCCGGCAGGCGGCCAGCAGCCGGTCCTGCGCCTGGTGGCCGAGCCAGCCGGGCAGGTGCACCGCGCCCGGTGCGATCTCGGCCCGGTCGCGCGGGAAGAGCTCACCGGTCGTGGTGTCCGCGCTCACTCCCTCAGCTTAAGGGCGCTTCCCTGGCCCCCGCCGGGCAGGCACGGGTGGCCCCCGCCGGGCGGGCGCGGCGGGCCACGGCCGGGCGGCCCGCGGTGGGTGAACAGCGCGATACCCGCCGGTGAACAACTCATCCTGGCCGTTGGGGCGAATACGGCGTGAGGTACGTTCTGCGGTGCCCGGGAAGTCGCCGGGCTCCGCATTCTCGACCTAAGGCTGTCGATGTCCGTCCTGACCTACCCCGAGGCCATCGGTGTCGGGCTGTTGCAAGGCGTCACCGAGCTCTTCCCGGTCTCCAGTCTCGGTCACAGCATCCTGGTGCCCGCGCTGCTCGGCGGCCAGTGGAAGCGGGATCTCAACGTCTCCGCCGAGGGTTCGCCGTACCTCAACGTGCTGATAGGCCTGCATCTGGCGACCGCGCTGGCCTTGGTGGTGTATTTCCGGCGGGACTGGGTCCGGGTGATCCGCGGGCTGTTCAGCTCGATACGGGAGCGCCGGATACAGACCGTGGAGCAGCGGCTGGCCTGGCTGCTGATCATGGCCACCATCCCGGTCGGGATAGCCGGGCTGGCCCTGGACAGTGTCTTTCGCACCACCTTGGGCAAGCCCATACCGACGGCGGTCTTCCTCTCGCTGAACGGGATCGTGCTCTACGTGACCGAACGACTGCGGCGCGGCGGCACCGGGCGGCGGCGGGCCGGCGCGTCGGTGGTCCCCGGCGAGGAGCACCTCGACCCGGAGGAGCAGTCCGACCGCCGGATAACCAAGCTCACCATCGGCCAGGCCATGTGGATCGGCGCCGCGCAGATCCTCGCCCTGTGTCCCGGCATCAGCCGCTCGGGCTCGACCATCAGCGCCGGGATCTTCCGCGGCATGAACCACGAGGACTCCGCGCGCTTCGCCTTCCTGCTGGCCACACCGGTGATCGGCGCGGCGGCACTGCTGAAGGTGCCCTCGCTCCTGGGACCGTCCGGGGACGGCATCCGCGGTCAGCTGCTCGCGGGCAGCGTCGCGGCGTTCGTCGCGGGGTATGTGGCCGTGCGGTTCCTGACCAAGTACTTCGAGACCCGCACGCTCACACCGTTCGCGATCTACTGCACGGTCGCGGGCCTGGGCAGCCTGGCATACCTCACCCTGGGCTGACCGGCGCCGGGCCGGGTCAGCGCCCTATGCCCTTGCGGGAAATGCCGCGCAGCCGGGCGCGCTGCGACTTGTCGAGCAGGAGGTAGCCGCCCACCGGCACCCCGACAATGATCAGCAGGGCCGCCCACACCGGCAGCACCCACAGCAGGATGATTCCTACCGCCACACCACCGATGGCATATGTAGCGCGCTTCGACATCGCTCCGTCCTCCGTCCGCGGCACCGCCGCGTACCGCGGATCCATCATCCGCTACTCCGTTGAACGCCGCCAGGTCCGGCATGGTTCCCTTCCGGGCGCCCGGAAGGGTGCGCGGGCCCTTCAGGCGAGGTTCGAGGTCAGGGTGATCGTGGTGCCGGTGAGCGCCTGACTGACCGGGCAGTTCGCCTTGGCGTCCTCGGCCGCGGCGGTGAATCCGGCCGTGTCGATCCCCGGCACCTCGCCCTCGACGGTGAGGTGGATCCCGGTGATGCCGGTGCCGGGCTGGAAGGTGACGTCCGCCCGGGTGGTCAGCCGGGTGGGCGGCGTGCCGCCCTTGGTCAGACCATTCGAGAGCGCCATGGAGAAGCAGCTGGAGTGGGCGGCCGCGATCAGCTCCTCCGGGCTGGTGCGGCCGTTGGCCTGTTCGGCCCGGGAGGCCCAGGTGACCGGCTGGTCGCCGATGCCGGAGGAGTCGAAGCTGACAGTGCCCCTGCCGTCGATCAGGCTGCCTTCCCAGACGGTGTGGGCGATACGGGTCGTGGCCACCGGTTCCTCCTGCGCTCGAAAAACACCTGGCCCCGATCATCCGCCACCCGGGCCCCCCGGTGGTGCCGCGGCTCGCGGAACGCCGGGGGAGCGTCCCGGAAGCCGACATGGGAGACCACCCCGAAATGGGGGAACACTCCTTGTGCACGACGACACACCGGTCATGGCACCCCCGCCCCCACGTCAACCTGCCGCCCGGGAAATCACCCGCACGAACCGTGGAATCACCGGGCTCCGAGCGCCTCCACAGCGGATTCTCGTAGTCGCCGTCGACGATCACCCCCCAGTACCACCGGTCCCCGCTCCCGTGTCCTTCGGCAGGAAGGATCCCCGTATGTCGTACCGGCTCCCCCGGCACCGCCGCCGCGCGCGACGCGGCGGCTGGCGGCGTCCCTACCGCGACATCGCGCTGGTGCTGTCCTGGATGGTGATGATCTCCATCGGGAGCACGGTCGGCGCCGCCGCGCTGACCGGCGCCCGCACCGCCCTCGGCGCCTCGCGTCCGGTGCACGACACCCGGCGTACCGCAGCCGTCGGCGCGATCTTCCACGGGGCGGTCTCCCACTCGGGCAACCACTTCTGCAGCGCGGGCGTGGTCGACAGCCCTGAGGGGAACCTGCTGGTCACCGCGGCGCACTGCATGGGCGCCGGTGTCGGCGGCCTGTACTTCGCGCCCGGCTACCACGACGGGAAGGCGCCCTACGGGGTCTGGAAGCTCGACCACGTCACCATGGACCCGCGGTGGACCCGCGGCCAGGATCCCGATCTCGACGTGGCCTTCGCCACCGTCACACCACCGCACGGCCGCTCCTTGCAGAGCACGGTCGGAAGCTACCGGCTGGGCACCGGGCTCGACGCCACCGGGCCGGTCCGGCTCACCGGCTACCCCGCCGCCCTGGACGCCCCGCTGACCTGTGTCAACCGGATCTCCGCCGTCTCGGACAGCCAGCTGCGGATCTCCTGCGCCGGCTACAGCGGTGGCACCAGCGGCAGTCCATGGGTGACCGCGGACCACGTCGTCATGGGGGTGATCGGCGGCTACCAGCGAGGGGGGAACACCGCGAACGTCTCCTACAGCCCCTGGTTCGGCGACGACATCGCCGAACTCTACGAGCAGGCGATCGCCGGGGTCTGACCGAGGGGTCCGAAACACCCCGGATGACCTGGCACTTTGCCTCAGAGGCACAAACCTTGCCTCAGAGGCATTTTCGGGTGTCCACTGGTCTCATGACCATCAGCCTCTCGGAGCCAGGGCCCGAGATAAGCGGCCTCGGCGCCCGGTTGCGGGAGCGCCGCCGGGCGAGCGGCCTCACGCTGGAGGTCGCCGCGGCACGGGTCGGACTGTCCCCCGCGCACCTGTCCCGGCTGGAGACCGAGCACCGCCAGCCGTCGCTGCCGGTACTGCTCGGTCTGTCCAGAGCGTACGCCACCACGGTCGCCGAACTGCTCGGTGAGGAACCGGCCACCTACGACCCGGTGATCAGGTCCGGAGACCTGGAACCGGGCCGCGCGGGCGGCTGGAGCTACCGCAGGGCGGGCGCCCCTGGCCGGGCCATGCAGCCGCTGCGGCTGCACATCCCGCCGGAGGTGCAGGACACCGTCGTGCGGGTGCATCCGGGAGAGGAGTGGCTCTACGTGCTCACCGGGCAACTGCGGCTCACCCTGGGCGAGAACGTCCATCTGCTCGAACCCGGGGACGCCGCACACTTCGACTCACTGACTCCGCACCGACTGGCGGCCGCTTCGCCGGGCGGCGTCGAACTGCTCTTCGTCCACACGCTGATGCAGAGCCCGATCGGCGAACTGTGCGCGGGCCCCTCCGGCCGCGTCCACTGAACCGGCGGCCGTACCCCGGCCGTTCCCCGTCATCGACCGTCTCCACCAGGGAGTGCTTCGCCATGCCAGAACCCGAGGACCAGCCCATCATCTCGCTCACCCAGAAGTGGCTCAGCCGCGGGCTGACCATCCGGGTCGTGGCGTACATGGCCGGTGCCCACGTCTTCGCCGCCTTCCTCTTCCTGCTGTTCGAGGTGGGCTCGCGGCACAGCCACTGACCCGCGGGACCCCCGCGGCACCGGCGGTCCGCGGCCGGGGTGCACAATCGCAGGCGTGAATCCGACACCGCCGCGGACCGAGCGGGCCTGGAGCGTCGCCGCGGAGCCGGTCGGCTCCCCCGATTCGGCCGCACTGCTGCACGCGTACTACACGGAGATCGTCGACCGGTACGTCCGGCTGCACGAGGGGCGGGCCGCCACCGGCGCCGACGTGGAGGACGCGATGACCTCCGAGCCGAGTGGTCATCTGGCCCCGCCCGGCGGGCTGTTCCTGGTCGCGCGGCACGAGGGCAGGCCCGCCGGATGCGCCGGGGTGCACCTGCTGGAGCCCGGCACCGCGGAGCTCGCCCGGGTCTACGTGGCCGCCGGATCCCGGCGCGGCGGCCTCGGTTCGCGACTGCTCGCGGCGGCGGAGGATGCCGCGCGGCGGACGTTGGGGGCGGTGCGGCTGCGGCTCGACACCCGGGCCGACCTGGTGGAGGCCCGGGCGATGTACCTGCGGCACGGCTACGCCGAGATCCCGGCGTACAACGACTGGCCCTACGCCGACCACTTCTTCGAGAAGCGGCTCACTCCTTGACGGCGGCGCCGCCGTAGAAGGCGATCCTGCGCAGTTCGTCCGCCTCGGGCAGCGGGGAGTCCGGGCGCCACAGCGGGACCTGGACCAGGCCGGGGTCCAGCAGGTCGAAGCCGTCGAAGAACGGCAGGATCTCGTCGTACTCGCGGGTGTTCAAGGTCGCCGTGGCGTCCTGGTAGACCTCGCGCGCGTCGCCCACGCCGTTGCGGTGGAAGTCGAGCGTGCCGTGGGACAGGACGAGGTAGCTGCCGGGTACCAGGCGCTCGGTGAGGGCGTTGATGATGCCCGCCGGGTCCTCGCTGTCCTCGATGAAGTGCAGCACCGCGACCAGCAGCAGGGCCACCGGGCGGCTGAAGTCGATCATCTCGTTGACCAGCGGGTGCTCGATGACCGACCGGGGGTCGCGCACGTCGGCCAGCGCGAACCCGGCGTTGCCCGCGTTGGTCAGCTTCGCCCCCGCGTGGGTGGCCACGATGGGGTCGTTGTCGACGTAGGCCACCCGCACGCCGGGGGCGCTCTCGCCGGCCACCTCGTGGGTGTTGGGCGAGGTGGGGATGCCGGTGCCGATGTCGAGGATCTGCCGGACCCCGGCGCCGACGACCATGCGCACGGCGCGGCGCAGGAAGTCCCGGTTGGCGCGCACGCTCACCCGGGCGTCCGGGGCGAGGTCGATGACCCGCTCGGCGGCCTGGCGGTCCACCTCGTAGTTGTCCCAGCCACCCAGCAGGTAGTCGTAGATGCGGGCGGTGTGCGGCTTGCTGGTGTCTATCTGCTCGGGCGAGAAGCCCTGCGTGGTGAAGCCCGGCTCGCTCACGCCGTCCTCCGATCGGTGCACTTGCTCGGCGACGCGAGGAGGAAGTCGGCGTCGCCGGCCTTCGCGCCCTGGATGAAGGTCTGTATCTCGTGGAGCGTGTAGATCAGCGCCGGCCCGTCGGGGTCGGTGGACTGGCGGATCGCCACCCGGCCGTCGTGCAGCTTCATGGCCTCGACACAGCTCCCCCCGTTGCCACCGCTCCACGGCTTGCGCCAGCCCTCGGTGCCCAGTTCCGTGGCCGGCATGCCGTTGTATATGCGTTCCCCGTACAGGTGTTCCCCATTGGGGTGTTTGCCGTCCCCGTGATGCATGCGATCCATCGGTCAGATCTCCTTGCGAACGCCACCAAGGAAGGCCTCGGTGCTCTGTGCCGGCGCGGCCTGCGCGCACATCCGGTCCAGGGCTTCCAGGAAGGTCGACACGTCGTCTCGCTCGTCGAAGTAGACGGCGCCCACGAGGGACTCGGCGCAGACCATGTCGGGCAGTTCCTGGATCTGGAACCGGAAGATGTGGAACGGCCCGTACATCGCGGGATGCGGGCCGGCGGCGAACGGAATGACCTGGAGCCTGACGTTCGGCATCGCGCACGCCTCGATCAGCCGGTCGATCTGCGCACGCATGACGTCCGGCCCGCCGATGTGACGGCGCAGCACGGCCTCGTCGATCACGACCCACAGCAGCGGCGGGTCCTCCCTGGTGAGCAGCGCCTGCCGCTCCATCCGCAGGGCGACGCCCCGGTCGATCACCTCGGGGGCGGCGTGCGGGAGGCCGGCCCGCAGCACCGCGCGGGAGTAGGCCTCGGTCTGCAACAGCCCCGGGACATAGGCGGGTTCGTAGGCGCGGATGACATGCGCCTCCCCTTCGAGGCTGACGAAGGCGCTGAACCACTCGGGCAGCACGTCCCGGTAGCGGTGCCACCAGCCGGGGCGGTTGGCCTCCCTGGCCAGTGCCAGGAACCCCTCGACCTCGGCCGGGTTCAGCACCCCGTAGGTGGTCAGTAGTTTCTCGACATACGGGAGCTTCAGCCCGACTTCGGCCTTTTCCATCCGGCGGATGGTGGCGTGGGTGACATCCAGCGCGGCGGCGGCTTGTTCATAGGACAGACCCGCCTTCTCACGCAGATCCGCGAGACGCTTGCCGAGCACCACACGCAGGACGGTCGGCGCGGCCGGAGAACGTACTTCCGGCACCTTGGCTCCCTTCGTCCCGCACTCCGGACAACTACCCATCCGGAAAAGCAGTGTGTCACGCCGTCAGGCATATGACAGCGGTTTGGTATTCCGATTCTGCAAATTACAGAACGCATCTTGCCATCTGTAGAGGGCTACGCGCATAGTGTCAGAGTGCCTTCCTCCCACGACGCTCTAAGGCTGGAGCGCCCGCCGGGTCTTGACACCCGTCGGCAGTCGAGCACGTCCCGGACGGACGTGTTCCATCTGCCTGCGCTCGGAGTCTGCGTCGGTGAGGCCAGGAGGCGACTTCGAACGCTGCTGAGCGACCAGGGCGTGGACGTCGAGGCCCTCGACGACGCGGGACTGGTGCTCTCCGAGCTGTTCACCAACGCGATCCGCTACAGCGACAGTGAGCGCATCACTTGTGCACTACGGGTCACCGGCAACCTGATGCGACTCGAAGTCGCCGACCAGGGCTGCGGGTTGACCGAACCGCGAAGCCGCGAACCGGGGACCGACGAGGAGCGCGGCCGGGGCCTGCTGCTGGTGAACGCGCTGGCGGTGGCGTGGGGGGTACAGACCTGCCCGGACGGCAAGGGCCGCCTGGTGTGGGCGGTGCTACGGCACTGCGACGGCGCGTGATCGCGTCGGCGGCGCCCGCGCCCGGCTACGGGTCGCGGGCCTGACCCCTCGGGGGTGGGCCAGGCCCGCGGCCCGGGACGCGGGGGTGCCGGGAGGGCCGAGTCAGGACCGGTCGGCGGGGCGCAACGGCAGCAACTCGGGGCGTTTCGCGGTGACATGGTCGCCGCTGGACTCGCCGCGCAGCCGTCGGCCGATCCACGGGACGAAGTACTCACGCGCCCACTGGATGTTGTCCCGGCGCACGTCCGAGGGCCTGACCGGCGCCAACACCGGCCACGGCTCGTCGGGTTCACCGTCCACCCCGACGCCCAGCGCCCGCGCGGCCAGCAGCGCGACCCGGGTGTGCCCCTGGGTGGACAGGTGCAGCCGGTCCGGGCTCCAGGCCCGGCGGTCCCGCAGGGCGCGCAGCGACCACAGGTCCAGCACCGGGCAGCCGTGCCGGTCGGCGATCGCCCGCAGATGGGCGTTGTAGGTCGCGATCCTGCCGCGCAGATGCCGCAGCACCGGCACGCCCCGGGTGTCGAACCCGGTGGCCACCATCACCGTGCTGCCCGCCGCGGTCAGTGCGGCGACCGCCGCCTCGAAGCGGTCGGCCACGTCGTCCGGGTCGGCGCCCGGCCGCAGGATGTCGTTGCCGCCGGCGGCGAAGGTCACCAGGTCAGGGGCGAGTTCCACGGCCCGCGGCACCTGCTCGGCGACTATTCGGTCCAGCAGCCGGCCGCGCACCGCCAGGTTCGCGTACCGGAAGTCGCCCTCGGGACGGCGGTCGGCGAGCAGTACGGCGAGCCGGTCGGCCCAGCCGGTGAACCGCCCGTCCGCACCGGGATCGCCCACGCCTTCGGTGAAGCTGTCGCCGATCGCGGCGTACGATCCGATGGCCACGGCACGCGGTGCGGACAAGGTGTCAGGAGTATTCACATCAGCCACTCGGGACATCCTTCACCGCGCGGTGTGACCTACGCGACCGTAGCCAGGTGTTGACACCAGTGATTCATCCCACGCGGCCTTTTTCCCCTCCGCAGGAATACAACGGCCGGCCAGTGATTCGATGAACCGGGCAGCAACGCTTCACGTGCCACATACCGCTCGGTACGTATTTGGGCCTACTGTCGTAACGTCGGCATTTCGTCGGCAGTCGGCATTTCGTCGGCATTGGCCAGTGCCGCTCGGTGACCAGCACCGCCGCGGCCGTAACGAAGGAGACCTGGTGACCCAGCAGACGCCGCAGACCGCGTCGGCACCTCCGGAGCCCGAGCTGACGGGAGTGCGCAACTTCCGTGACGTGGGCGGGCTGTCCACCACCGACGGCCGGCGGGTACGCCGGGGCAGACTCTTCCGCAGCGGTCACCTCGCCCACGCCACGGACGACGACGCCGTCTTCCTGTCCTCCCTGGGGCTGCACACCATCTTCGACTTCCGCAACGCCTCCGACATGGCGCTGGAGGGCCCCGACGTCTCGCTGAAGGGCGTGCGGAACGTCAACATGCCGCTGAGCGATCCGGCGGCGGGCGCCGGCTTCTGGAAGATCGTGCGCAACGGCGACCTCGACGCGCTGCGCGCCGCGCTGGGCGACGGCAAGGCCGCGGCCAGCATGACCCGGTCCTACCGCACCCTGATCCTGGACCGCACCGACGAGCACAGCCGCATGCTGGAACTACTCGCCGAGGACTCGGTTCCGGCGCTGATGCACTGCGCGGCGGGCAAGGACCGCGCGGGCACCTCGATCGCCATCGTCCTGCTGGCCCTGGGGGTGAGCCGGGAGGAGATCGAGGCCGACTACCTGCTCAGCAACGAGCAGCACCGCCGGTACCGCATCCAGCGCGGCGAGCACGCCGAGCCCGCCACCACCCCGGAGATCACCGAACTGCTGAGCCCGCTGTTCGAAGCGCGGGCCGCCTATCTGGACGAGGCGTTCTCCACCATCGACGAGCGCTGGGGTTCGGTGGAGCGCTATCTCACCGAGGGTCTCGGACTGACCGCGGAGCGCCGTGAGCGGCTGCGGACCCTGATGCTGGAGGACAGCAGCCGCTAAGGTCGGCCGGGTGACCTCGACGAACCCGTTCTTCACTCCGAGCACCCTCCCCCACCTGCTGCCGCACTTCGCCGAGCTGCGCGTCGAGCACTATGCCCCGGCCTTCGACCGGGGCATGGCCGAGCAGCTCGCCGAGGTCGCCGCCATCACCGGCGACGACGGGCCACCGACGTTCGAGAACACGGTGGTCGCCCTGGAGCGCAGCGGCCGACTGCTCAAGCAGGCGACCGACGTCTTCGACAACCAGACGGCGTCCGACTCCACCGAGGCGGTCCAGGCCCTGGACGCCGAGTACAGCGCCAGGTTCGCCGCCCACAAGGACGCCATCCATCTCGATCGCGCGCTGTTCGCCCGGATCGACGCGCTGCACGCCACCCGTGAGTCGCTCGGCCTCGACGCGGAGTCGCTGCGGCTGCTGGAGCGCCAGCACGCCGACTTCGTCCGGGCCGGTGCCCGGCTGGACGAGGACGGCCAACGACAACTGCGCGAGCTGAACGGCGAGTTGGCCAGCGCGCAGACCGCCTTCCAGCAGAACCTGCTGGCCGACACCGCGGCCAAGGCGCTGGTGCTCGACCGGGTCGAGGATCTGTCCGGGCTGTCCGCCGACGCGCTGGCGGCCGCCGCCCAGAACGCCACCACCCTGGGCCACGAGGGCGGCTACGTCCTGAGCCTCAAGCTGTTCTCCAACCAGAGCGAGCTGGCCTCGCTGGAGGACCGCGCGGTGCGCGAGCGGCTGCTGGCGGCCTCGCTGGGCCGCGGGCTCGACGTCAACCGTGAACTCGTCGTCCGTATCGCCATGTTGCGCGCCCGGCGCGCGGCGCTGCTGGGCTTCTCCAGCCACGCGGCGTACGTACTGGCCGACATGACGGCGGGCTCCACGGACGCCGTCGACCGGCTCTTCGCACAGCTGGTGCCTCCGGCGGTCGCCAACGCGCGCCGGGAGGCCGACGCGCTGCGCGCCGCGATGGCGCCGGGCGAGCGGCTGGAGGCGTGGGACTGGAAGTACTACGCGGAGAAGGTCCGCAAGGCCGAGTACGACATCGACGAGGCGTCGCTGCGGCCCTACTTCGAGCTGGAGCGGGTGCTGCGGGACGGTGTCTTCCACGCCGCGGAACGGGCCTACGGGCTGCGACTGACCGAACGCCCCGACCTGGTCGGCTACCACCCGGACGTGCGGGTCTTCGAGGTGCACGACCAGGACGGCGCCTCGGTCGGCCTCTTCCTCGGCGACTACTACGCGCGGGCCTCCAAGCGCGGTGGCGCGTGGATGAACTCGCTCGTGGAGCAGTCCCACCTGTTCGGCGAGCGGCCGGTGGTGGTCAACAACCTCAACATCGCCAAGCCGCCGGCCGGTGAGCCGACCCTGCTGACCGTCGACGAGGTCAGGACGCTCTTCCACGAGTTCGGGCACGCGCTGCACGGGCTGCTCTCGGACGTCACCTATCCGTCGTTCTCCGGCACCGAGGTGATGCGGGACGTGGTCGAGTTCCCGTCCCAGGTCAACGAGATGTGGATCATGCGGCCCGAGATGCTGGCCAACTACGCGGTCCACCACGTGACCGGTGAGCCGCTGGCCGCCGGCCTGGTCTCCCGGCTGAAGGAGTCGCGCCTGTTCGGTGAGGGCTTCCGCACCGTGGAGTACCTGGCCGCGGCGATGCTCGACTGGGCCTGGCACAACATCGCCGACGGCCAGGAGCCGGGCGACCCCGAGGAGTTCGAGGCCGCCGCGCTGGCGGCCGCCGGACTGGCCATGCCGGAGATCCCGCCGCGCTACCGCACGACGTACTTCTCGCACATCTTCAGCGCCGGTTTCTACAGCGCGGCGTACTACGCCTACATCTGGAGCGAGGTGCTGGACGCGGACATGGTGGAGTGGTTCAACGGCAACGGCCGGCCGGTCCGCGAGAGCGGTGAGATCTTCCGCAAGGGTCTGCTGTCCCGGGGCGGCAGCGTCGACATGATGGACGCCTACCGCTCCGTCGTCGGTCAGGACCCGCGGATCGAGCCGTTGCTGGCCCGCCGCGGACTCCTGACCTGACGGTACGTCACCTGATCGAGCGGGCGGTCACTTGTTGCCGACCGCCTGCTTGATCAGCGTGCGGCCGAAGTCCCACATCAGGCCGGAGCCCTTGTGGGCGTCGTCCATGACGTCGGTGAAGGCGGCCACGAAGCGGTCGACCTCCTTCTCCCCGATGGTCAACGGCGGGATCAGCTTGATGACTTCGAGGTGGTCGCCGGAGACCTGGGTGAGGATGCGGTGCCGTTGCAGCAGCGGCACGACGACCATCTGGGCGAACAGGCCCTTGCGGGCCGCCTGGAGCATCGTCCAACCGCTGCGCAGCTTCAGCGACTTGGGCCGGCCGAACTCGATGCCGATCATCAGCCCGCGACCGCGCACGTCGTGCAGCAGCTCGTAGCGGTCCACCAACGCGGCCAGCCTGGTGCGCAGCAGGTCGCCGGTCACCCGGGCGTTCTCCACGACACCCTCGTCCTCCATCACCGCGAGGGTGGCCAGCCCCGCGGCCATGGCCTGCGCGTTGGAGCCGAAGCTCGCCGAGTGGACCAACACCCGGTCCATGGAGGAGTAGACCTTCTTGAAGATCCACTCCTTGCCGAGTGTCGCGCCCACCGGTACGTAGCCGCCGGACAGCGCCTTGGCCACGCACACCAGGTCGGGATCGACGCCCTCCTCGTGCTGGTAGGCGAGGAAGCGGCCGGTGCGGCCCATACCGGTCTGCACCTCGTCCGCGATCAGCAGCGCCTTGTGCTTGTGCAGCAACTCCTGGGCGGCGAGCAGGAATCCGGGCGGAGTCGCGTGCACCCCCTTGCCCTGGATCGGCTCCACCACGAAGGCGGCCACGTCGCCGCGCTTCAACTCGCGTTCCAGCGCGGCCAGATCGCCCATCTCGATCGCGGTGTCGGGCAGCAGCGGGGCGAACCCGTCCCGGAAACCGCGCTCCCCGTTGACCGACAGCGAACCGGTGGTCAGCCCGTGGAAGGCGTGCGTGCAGTACAGCACCCGCTTGCGGCCGGTGGCGTAGCGGGCGAACTTCAACGCGGTCTCGACCGCCTCGGTCCCGCTGTTGCTGAAGAAGACCCGGTCCATGCCCGGGACATGGGCCAGAAGCTTCTCGGCCAGCAGTCCGGGCAGCGGCGCGCAGTCGAACCGGGTGAGGTCGGCGAGCCCGGCGTCCAGCACGTCGTGCAGGGCCTTGCGGACGACCGGGTGGTGGCGGCCCAGGCCCATCACCCCGAAGCCGGCCAGCATGTCGAGGTAGTCCTGGCCGTCCCGGTCCCAGAAGTACGCGCCCTCGGCCCGCTCGTACACCTTGTCGAACCCGATGGTGTGCAGCATGCGCGGCAGTTGGTGGTTGAGGTACTTGGCGTGCAGGTCGTACCGCTCCGCACCACGTTCGGCCAGCAGCCTCGCCAGATCGAATTCCTTCTGCTGACCGCCGTCAGGCTCGTCGGCCATCGGCTTCCTCCTTCTTCCTCACGCCTTTCCTCGCCGGCGTGGTACGTGCCTTGGCCGGAGCCGGCACAGCCGGGGCAGGCACCGCCGCCCGGGCGCCCGAGGACGGTTGGGTACGGGCCAGGGTGGCACCGATGCGTCCGGCGATCTCCGCCGGGGTGAGTCCGAGGTCGGCCAGCACCTCGCCGCGCTTGGCGTGCGCGAGGAACCGCGGCGGAATCCCGAAGTCCCGTACCGGCACGTCGATCTCGGCGTCCCGGAGGGCCTGCGCGACCGACGAGCCGACCCCGCCGACCCGGCCGTTGTCCTCCACCACCGCGACCATCCGGTGCTCGGCCGCGAGCCCCGGCAGCGCGGCGTCCACCGGCTTGACCCAGCGCGGGTCGACCACGGTGACCCCGATGCCGCCCTCGGCCAGCAGGGAGGCCACCGTCAGGCAGGTCGGCGCGAGCACGCCGGCCGAGACCAGCAGCACGTCGGGCCGCTCCCCGCGGTACAGCACGTCCATGCCGCCGACCCGGTCCACGGCGGGCAGCGGCTCGCCGACGGTCTCCTTGGGGAACCGCACGACGGTGGGCGCGTCGTCGACGTCGACGGCCTCGCGCAACTGGGCGCGCAACTGGTCGGCGTCGCGCGGCGCGGCGATCCGCAGCCCGGGCACGACCTGGAGCACCGACATGTCCCACATGCCGTTGTGCGAGGCACCGTCGGTGCCGGTGACCCCGGCGCGGTCCAGCACGAACGTCACGCCGCACCGGTGCAGGGCGACGTCCATCAGCACCTGGTCGAAGGCGCGGTTGAGGAAGGTGGCGTAGACCGCGACCACCGGGTGGACACCGCCGGTGGCAAGACCCGCGGCCGAGACGGCGGCGTGCTGCTCGGCGATCCCGACGTCGTAGACCCGCTCGGGGAACTCCTTGGCGAACTTCTCCAGGCCCACCGGTTGCAGCATCGCGGCGGTGATGCCGACGATGTCGGGGCGCTCCCGGCCGAGTTCGACCATCGCGTCGCCGAAGACCGAGGTCCACGACCGGCCTTCGGAGGGCTTGAGCGGCGCACAGGTCAGCGGGTCCATCGCGCCGACCGAGTGGAAGCGGTCGGCCTCGTCCTGCTCGGCGGCGGCGTAACCGCGGCCCTTCTCGGTCAGGCAGTGGATGAGCACCGGGCCGTGGAACCGTTTGGCCCGCCTGAGCGCCGACTCCACGGCGGCCACGTCGTGGCCGTCGATCGGCCCGACGTACTTCAGGCCCAGGTCCTCGAACATGCCCTGCGGGGCGAAGGCGTCCTTGAAGCCCTTCTTCGCGCCGTGCAGCGACTCGTACAGCGACTGGCCGACGACCGGAGTGCGCTGGAGGATCTCCTTGCCCCAGGACAGCACCCGCTCGTACTCGTTGGTGGTGCGCAGGGTGGCCAGGTGGTTGGCGAGACCGCCGATGGTGGGCGCGTAGGAGCGCTCGTTGTCGTTGACCACGATGATCAGCGGCCGGTCGCGGGCGGCGGCGATGTTGTTCAGCGCCTCCCAGGCCATGCCGCCGGTCAGCGCGCCGTCGCCGATGACGGCCACCACGTGGTCGTCGCGGCCCAGCACCTCGTTCGCCTTGGCCAGGCCGTCGGCCCAGCCGAGCACGGTCGAGGCGTGGCTGTTCTCGATGACGTCGTGCTCGGACTCGGCACGGGACGGGTAGCCGGACAGGCCGCCCTTGGCTCGGAGCTTCGAGAAGTCCTGACGACCTGTCAACAGCTTGTGCACATAGGACTGGTGGCCGGTGTCGAAGAGCACCCGGTCCTTCGGCGAGTCGAAGACCCGGTGCAGGGCGATGGTCAGCTCGACCACGCCCAGGTTGGGTCCGAGATGACCACCGGTCCTCGCCACCGCGTCGATGAGGAACGTCCGGATCTCACCTGCGAGTTCATCCAGTCGCTCGGGTTCGAGGGCCTTGAGGTCCTTGGGACCTCGGATGCTCTCCAACAACGACATGATGGGGCCTCCTTTCGCTGGTTCTCCCCAACCGGGCGTGCTTCGCTCAGGCAACGGTCACTGCGGGTTCTCCCGAGGCGATCCCGTCGGCCTCCATCTGCTCGGCGATCTTCATCGCCTCCTCGATCAAGGTCTCCACGATCTTCGACTCCGGAACCGTCTTGATCACCTCACCCTTCACAAAAATCTGACCCTTACCATTCCCCGACGCCACCCCCAAATCCGCCTCACGCGCCTCACCAGGACCATTCACCACACACCCCATCACCGCCACCCGCAACGGCACCTCCATCCCCTCCAACCCCGCCGACACCTCATCAGCCAACCGATACACATCCACCTGCGCCCGCCCACACGACGGACACGACACAATCTCCAACCGCCGCTCACGCAACCCCAACGACTCCAAAATCTGCATCCCCACCTTCACCTCCTCCACCGGAGGCGCCGACAACGACACCCGAATCGTGTCCCCGATCCCCTCCGACAACAACGCACCAAACGCCACCGCCGACTTCACCGTCCCCTGAAACGCCGGCCCCGCCTCCGTCACACCCAAATGCAACGGATAATCACACCGCCCCGCCAACAACCGATACGCCGCCACCATCACCACCGGATCATTGTGCTTCACCGAGATCTTGATATCCCGGAACCCGTGCTCCTCGAACAACGAGCACTCCCACAACGCCGACTCCACCAACGCCTCCGGCGTCGCCTTCCCATACTTCTCCAACAACCGCCGATCCAACGACCCCGCATTCACCCCGATCCGAATCGGCACCCCCGCACCCGACGCCGCCCTCGCGATCTCCTTCACCTTGTCATCAAACTGCCGAATATTACCCGGATTCACCCGAACAGCCGCACAACCCGCATCAATCGCCGCAAACACGTACTTCGGCTGAAAATGAATATCCGCGATCACCGGAATCTGCGACTTCCGAGCAATCTCACCCAACGCGTCCGCATCATCCTGCGACGGACACGCCACCCGCACGATCTGACACCCCGACGCCGTCAACTCAGCGATCTGCTGCAACGTCGCACCCACATCAGCCGTCACCGTCGTCGTCATCGACTGCACCGACACCGGAGCATCACCACCCACCGGAACCGACCCCACCTGGATCCGACGGCTCTTACGGCGCTCGGCCAACTTCAACGGAACGGACGGCATGCCCAGTGAGACAGGCACCGCGCTGTTCATGTTCAGCCTCGATTCGTCGCGACGGTTTCGCGAGCCGCGCGCAGCGACTCCTTGAGCGACCCCATGGTGGCCAGCACCGCGGTGGGCTCGTAGCCGCAGTGCGCCATGCAGTTGGCGCAGCGGGGGTCCTTGCCTCGGCCGTACTTCTCCCAGTCGGTCTTGTCGATGAGCTCCCGGTACGTGGGCACGTAGCCGTCGCTCATCAGGTAGCAGGGGCGCTGCCAGCCGAACAGCGAGTAGTTCGGAATGGCCCAGGCGGTGCAGGGGAAGTCCGCCTTGCCCTCCAGGAAGTCCAGGAAGAGCGGGCTGTGGTTGAGCCGCCACTTCTTGCGGTTGCCGTCGGCGAAGGCCTTCTTGAACAGCTGCCGGGTCTGCTCGACGCCGAGGAAGTGCTCCTGGTCCGGCGCCTTCTCGTAGGCGTAGGCCGGCGAGATCATCATCTCGTCCACCTGGAGGTCGTCGTTGAGGAAGTTGAGGACCTCGATGATGGTCTGCGGGGTGTCGGTGTTGAAGAAGGTCGAGTTGGTGGTGACACGGAAGCCCCGCGCCTTCGCCTCCTTTATCGCGGCCACCGCCTCATCGAACACCCCCTCCTTGGCGACCGATTCATCGTGCCGCTCACGCAGGCCGTCAATGTGCACAGCGAAGGCGAAATACCTCGAAGGAGTGAACTTGTCCAACTTCTTGCGCAGCAACATCGCATTGGTGCACAAGAAGACGTACTTCTTGCGTTCCACCAGCTGGCGGACGATCTCGTCGATCTGCGGGTGCATCAGCGGCTCACCGCCGGCGATCGAGACCATGGGCGCGCCCGACTCCATGACCGCGCCCACCGCCTGTGCCACCGGCATGCGCTGCTTGAGGACTCCGGCCGGGTGCTGGATCTTGCCGCAGCCCTCGCACTTGAGGTTGCACGCAAAGAGGGGTTCAAGTTCCACGATGAGCGGGAACTTCTCGCGCCTGCGAAGCATTTTCTGTTCGAAGAGATACGACGCGACGCGGACGGTCTGGCGGAGTGGCATGGCCATCTGGCTTACCTCCAGGGGAGCTCGGTAGAGCGGTGCCAATCATGAAAGGCGGGAAGAAGAGATCTGAGTACGCGGAACGCGACGATCCCAGTGCGGAGTGTCGCGATGCGCACGAGTTCGTACTCGGGCGTGTCGACCACGACGCGGACGGCGGCCACCGGCCGGGGGCCCACCGCGAGGGCGGCCCTTCGGACAGCGGCCGACTCCATGTCGACGGCGACGGCCCCTGTCGTACGGAGTGCGGATCGCTCCGCACCGCGCACGACATGGTCGGATTCGGCGATCCGGCCGATGTGCACACCGGCCGCGCCAGGGACCCGGTGGGCCAGCGCGTCGGCCAGTGGCCGGGCGCCGTCCGACCGGTCGTCCACCACCACGTCACCGGGCTTCATGCCGGACCCGAGGCCGGCGCAGAAACCGGTGGCGACCACCGCCGCCGCGCCCAGCGCGGCGTCACCGCGCAGCGCGTCGGAGACCGCGCGCTCGGCGGCCCGCGGTCCCATGCCGGTGCGCAGCAGCGCGGCCTGCCCGGTCGCTTCGGCGTGCCCGCCACCGCGCAGCGCGAGGCGTTCGATGCCCAGCGCGCAGACCACGAGCAGCGGACCGGGCGGGTCCGCGGTGGCTTCTGCGGCCGGATCAGCGGCGGTGGGCTCCTGCTCCGGTCGGTCGCGGGCGCGGGACGAGGGCGGACGTGGGGATCCGGGCATCAGGCCGCCTTCCCCAACTGCGCCACGGACTGCAAGGAGGGTTCGCCGTGCAGGTAGCGCCCGAGCGCGGTGACCGGGAAGACCAGCCGGTACAGGTGGTAGTTGATGGAGAAGTCCCACGGGAAGCCGGTGCCGGTGAAGTACGGCTCGTCCCAGGACCCTTCGGCGTTCTGCGTCCTGGCCAGCCAGCGGATACCGCGTTCGACGGCCTGGCCGTCCCGCTCACCGGCCGCCAGCAGCGCCATCAGCGCCCAGGCGGTCTGCGACGCGGTGGACACCCCGCGGCCGACCCAGCCGGTGTCGGGGTAGGAGCGCAGGTCCTCGCCCCAACCGCCGTCCGCGTTCTGCACACCCTCCAGCCAGCTGACCGCCCGGCGGATCGCGGGGTGGGTCACCGGCAGGCCGGCCGCGGTCAGCGCGGGCACCACCGAGCCGGTCCCGTAGACGTAGTTGACCCCCCAGCGGCCGAACCAGGCGCCATTGGGCTCCTGCTCGGCCAGCAGCCAGTTGACCCCGCGCCGGGTGCGCGGATCACGCGCCTTGCCGACCGCGGCCAGCATCTCCACCACGTGCGCGGTCACATCGGCCGACGGCGGGTCGATGACCTCGCCGAAGTCGCAGAACGGCAGCCGGTTGGGGAAGGTGCTGGTGTTGTCCACGTCGAAGGCGCCCCACGCCCCGTTCTTGGACTGCATGCCCAGGTTCCACAGCACACCGCGCCGGATGGCCGACTGCATCCGCGCCTGGTCCGGGTGGGCCACCCTGGCCAGCGCGAGCACCACCTCGGCGGTGTCGTCGATGTCCGGGTAGTTGGTGTTGTGGAACTCGAAGGCCCAACCACCGGACGGCAGTTCGGGTCTGCGGACCGACCAGTCACCGCGCTTGGTGACCTGTTCGCCCAGCATCCACTCGGCCGCCTTGACCAGCGCCGGGTGGTCGGCCGGCAGTCCGGCGTCGGCCAGCGCCACGGTGGCCAGGCAGGTGTCCCAGACCGGCGACTGACAGGCCTCGATCATCCGGCTGCCGTCCTCGCGCCAGATGGCGAAGCGGTCCAGCGACTCCAGCCCGGCGCGCAGCACCGGGTGCTCCATGTCGTAGCCCAGCAGGTGCAGCGCGATGACCGAGTAGACGGCCGGGGGCTGGATACCGCCCCAGCAGCCGTCGTTCTCCTGGCGTTCGATGATCCAGCGGGCGCACACCCCGAGCGCGGTACGGCGCAGCGGGCGGATGTTGACCTTGCGGTAGGCGTGCAGCACCTTGTCGACGCGCTGGAAGAAGCCGTCCCAGCTGGCGAGGGGCGCCGGTGGCCGGGCCGGGTTGGGCATCGTGGGATCGGTGTGCAGTTCGTCGAGCCGGAAGGGCCCGGGCCGCACCGGCCGGTGCGCGGCCACCACGGTGAGCGGCACGATCGTCTGCCGGGCCCACTGGCCGAACGAGTAGATGTTCAGCGGGAACCACTTGGGCAGGTAGATCAGCTCGGGCGGCAGCTCGGGCAGGTCCTCCCACTTCCACCAGCCGAACAGGGCCAGCCAGATGCGGGTGAAGACCCGGGTCGCGGCGATGCCGCCGCGTTCGCGCACCCAGGCCGCGGCGGCGGCCATGTGCGGTGCCTCCGGCTCGTCGCCGGCCAGCCGCAGCGCCACGTAGGCCTCGACGGTGGCGGACAGTTCACCGGGACCGCCGTGGAAGGTGGCCCAGGTGGCGTCCTCCCGCTGCTGGGCACGGATCCAGCGCGCCGCGGCGTCCAGGGTCTTGCTGTCCTGGATGCCCAGAAACTGACGCAGCATCAGATCTTCGGCGTCCATGGTGACGTTGGTCTCCAGGTCGCCCTTCCACCAGCCCTCCGGGTCCTGCGCGGCGAGCAGGTGGGCGGTGGCGCGCTCGGTGATGCGGGCGGCCACCTTCTCAAGTGGTTCGTTCTCCTCGACGCCGTCGGACGTCGGGGCGGGTGGAACGGGATCCTCATCCGATCGGACGGGCGGCGGGATGGTCGGGTCGCTGGCCGAGGTGACACGGGGCCGGGCGGATCCCGCGCTTCCGTCGGTCGTCGCTGTCATGGCTTCCCCTTCTGCACTGTAGAACTGCGCCGGTGGGGCTTCCGTCGGCCGTCGTCATAAGGTCAACGTCCGGTCGGCGACTGCGAGTAGGCAGTTAGGCAGTTGTATTTGTCATCTTTCTCGTACCACAACGAAGTCCGCCAGCGCGAGGAGGTTTTCCCTCGTCTCCCTCGGCATCACGACTCCGTTCAACGCATCGAGGGCCGTGGCATGCTGACGACGCGCCTCCAACGTGGTCCACTCACGACCGCCGGCCTCTTCGATCAACGCGGCACGGTCGGCGAATTCTTCCTCGCTGAACTCCCCTATCTCGGGGTTTTTCGCATCGGCGGCCAGGAGTTCACCCAGTCGCTCCGCCGCGGCGCCCTCGGCGGCGAGCGCGGCCACCACCGGCAGGGACTTCTTGCGCTGGCGCAGGTCGCTCCAGGTCTGCTTGCCCGTCACCGACGGCTCGCCCCAGATGCCGAGCAGGTCGTCCACCGCCTGGAAGGCCAGACCCAGGTGGTAGCCGTAGGACTCCAGCGCGTCGGCGGTCGCGTCGTCGGCGCCGCCGAGCACCGCTCCGATGGAGCAGGCACAGGCCAGCAGCGCGCCGGTCTTGTTGCCCTCCATCTCCAGGCACTCGCGCACGGTGACCCGCTCACGGTGCTCGAAGGAGATGTCCTGGGCCTGACCGTCGATCAGCTTGCGGGTGGCGGCCGTCAGCCGCCGGGTCGCCCGGCCGGCCTCCACGGTGCCCTGCTCCAGCAGGATCTCGTTGGCCAGCACGAACAACGCGTCGCCGACCAGGATCGCCTGCGCGGGACCGTGCACCTTCCAGACGGTGTCGCGGTGCCGGCGCTGCTCGTCGCCGTCCATCAGGTCGTCGTGCAGCAGCGAGAAGTTGTGCACCAACTCCACCGCCACCGCGCCGGGCACACCGACCTGCGGGGCGGCACCCGCGACCTCGGCGGAGATCAGCGCGAGCGCCGGGCGCACCGCCTTGCCGCTGTCGCCGAACGCGGGGTTGCCCCGGACGTCGATCCACCCGAAGTGGTAGGCGGCGACGGTGTCCATCGGGGGCGCGAGCCGATCCACCGCCGCGCGCAGAACGGGGGTGGACAAGGTCCTCCCGCGCTCCAGCAGCGCGGTGACGCCATCGTGCGCATCGGGCGCTGCTACCTGCTCGTGGGCCGGGATCACGGGTTCTCCTCTGCTTCCGGGTGGGTGGCTCATACGGCTTCCAACGTCCCTTGTGGGGCAGGTCTGCCGAGTTCCGTCAGTGCTTCCCGCGCGGCCCGCAGCCCGCTGCGTACGGCGCTCTCCATGGTCGCGGGCCAGCCGGTGGCGGTCCACGCACCGGCCAGGTAAAGCCCCGGCGCGCGGGTGCGCGCCACCGGACGCAACCGTCCGACGCCGGGGCTGGGTGCGAAGGTGGCGGTGCGCTCCCGGGTCACGAAGAAGTCGTGCACCACCGCGTCCCGGGCGGCGGGCAGCAGCCGTTCGAGTTCGGGCAGGTAGCGGGCGCGCAACTCGGCCACCGGCAGGTCGATCTCGTCGTGGACGGCGGACTGCGACAGCGCCAGGTACTGCCCGCCCGCTCCGTGGGCGGACCCGGCCATCCCCGAGGAGGCCGTGCGGTCGAAGATCCACTGGACGGGGCTGTCGATCGCGGCGAGGAACGGCTCGCGCAGCACCGGGCGGTCGTAGAGCACGTGGACGTTGAGGATCGGCGAGGTGCCGATGCGCAGCAGGGCCTCGGGGTCCTCCAGGGCGCCCTCCGGCAGCAGGCCGTGCGCCTCGCGGTGCGGCACGGCCAGGACGACGGTGTCCGCGTCGAGCGGTCGCGGCTCCCCCGGTCCGCTGCTGACCGGGATCCGCCAGCCGCCCTCGGGAGAGCGGGTGACGACGCCGGCCCGGCCGCGCAGGATCGTGGTCACCCCGGCGGCCTCCAGCGCGGCGCCGGCCCTGCCGTGGTGCAGGTCGCCCAGCGGCGCGTTGGCCCAGCCGATGTCGGCGGCCCCGGGGTCGGACAGCAGCCCGGTCTTGAAGACCATGGCGGCCAGCCCCAACGAGGACTGGTCCGCGGTGGCGTTCAGGGTGGCGACGCCGACCAGGTCCCACAGGGCCTCGACGGTGCGGGCCGACTGGCCCCTGGCCCGCAGCCAGCCGGCGAAGTCGGTGTCGTCCAACGCCGGGTCGTCCAGGTCGAGTCCGCGCAGCGCGAGCGCGGCCCGTCCGACCTTGGCCCGCTCCATGAGCGACAGGTGCGGGTAGCCGGCCAGCGAGGCGGCCAGGTGCAGCGGCACCGGCAGCGCGGTGCGGCGCAGTCGGCCCATCCGCTGCCGGGCCGCGTCGAGCACCGGAACGTCGAGCCGGTCCTGGAGCGTCACCAGGTCGCCCGCCGCGATCCGGTCGATGAACCAGCGGTAGGCGGTGCAGCAGCGCAGGAAGACGTGCTGACCGTTGTCGATGGTCAACTCGCCTACGGGGGTCTTGCGCTGGAAGGAGAAGGCGAGCCCGCCGAGCCGGGGGCGTCCTTCGACCAGGGTGACCCGCACACCGGCGTCCGCCAGCGTGAGCGCCGCGGTGATGCCCGCCAGACCTCCGCCGATCACCACCGCTGTCGTGCCGTCCCGACGGGCGTCCGGCAACCGCTCAGGACCCTCGCTCACGTGCTCCTCCTTACCGCGCCGACGCGCTGGACGCGGTGCGCCGACGCCGACGAGGACGCGAGGGGGAGCGGCGGGGTTGACTCCCCGCCGGCGGTTTCCGGCGCCGGCGAGGCCGATCGGAAAAGCATCAAGCCTGCCCCCTGGCGACCTGGCGGGCGTCGAGTCCGGTGAGACCGCGCAGTGCCACGTACGCCTTCTGCCGTCCGGGCAGCGAGACCCGGCCGCGCAGCACGGCCTCCGGGTCCGCGGCGATCCGCCCGAGCAGGCGGCGGTAGATGCCGGCCATCGCGGCCACGCAGGCACCGCTGCGCCGGTCCAGCATGGGCAGCAGCCGGAAGCCCTCGTCGAACAGGGCGGCGGCCCGGCGCACTTCGTGGTGCACGAGACCGGCGAAGTCGGATCCGGCGGGCGGCAGCTCACCGGAGAAACCGGCCGAGCAGCCGAACTTGGCCAGGTCCTCGGCGGGCAGGTAGGTCCGGCCGTTGCCCGCGTCCTCGACGACATCACGCAGGATATTGGTGAGCTGGAGTGCCAGACCGAGGGTGTCGGCGTACTCCGCGGCCCGGTCGGCGTCGCGGACGCCGGGGACGGTGCCGAAGACGCCGAGCGAGAGCCGCCCGATGGCGCCCGCCACACAGCGGCAGTACACCTTCAGGTCGTCCCAGCTCTCGTACGTCGCGCCGGTCACGTCCATCAGGACGCCGTCGATCAGCTCGTCCAGACCGCCGAGCGGCAGCGGGAACCGCCGGGCGGCGTCGGCCAGCGCGACCGCCACCGGGTCGGTGTCGTCCTCGGCGACCTTCTCCTCCCGCACCCGGTCGAGCAGTGTGCGGGTCTCCTCCAGCCGGACGCGCTTGGTGGCCGGGTCGAGTTCGCCGTCGCCGATGTCGTCG
This sequence comes from uncultured Actinomycetota bacterium, assembly GCA_963737305.1. Classification (GTDB taxonomy): domain Bacteria; phylum Actinomycetota; class Actinomycetes; order Streptomycetales; family Streptomycetaceae; genus Streptantibioticus_C. Next base: position 2,454,031 of record CAVTRX010000001.1, read on the forward strand.
ACCCGGCGGGAGAAGGCGTAGAGCGCAGACATCGCCTGCCGCTTCTCACCGGGCAGCAGCCGGATGCCGTACGCGAAGTTGCGGGCCTGCTGCCCCGTCACGGCCTCGCAGTACCGGTACGCAGCGAGCACCGGCGCGGACGTGTGCGCGGAACCGTCCACAGTCCGGCTCACCCCTCTCGTCGCAATGTGGAACCCACCTCACGCAGCAGTCCGAGCTTGGTGGCCTTCGGTGCCCCGCGCAGTACGTCGTAGCGCGCCGCCGCCACCGCCGAGAGCGCGGCACGACCTCCTGCCACGAACCCGGCGAGCAGCAGCTTCAGTCTGCCGTGGACGCTACCCACCAGCGGGGTGCCTTCATTCAACAGATCATCGGCGCGTTCCGCTTCGTATTTCACCAGTGCGCGCACCTTCGCGCTCGCGTTCGGCGCGAGAAGATCCGATTCCGTGACCTCGAAGCGCTCCATGTCCTGCGCGGGGAGGTAGATCCGGTCCCGGCCGAGGTCCTCCGCGACGTCCTGGAGGTGCTCGACGATCTGCAACGCGGTGCAGACCGCGTCGGAGTGGCGTACCCGTTCCGGCGTGGCGGTGCCGGTGATGGCCAGCACGAGGCGGCCGACGGGGTTGGCGGACAGTTCGCAGTACGCGAGCAGTTCTTCGTAGGTGGCGTAGCGGCGTACCCGCTGGTCCTGCCGGTTGGCCTCGATCAGCCCGATGAACGGTTCGGGGGTGAGGGAGTGCTTGCGCACCGTCGGCACCAGGGTCCGCAGGATGGGGTGGCCGGGGGCGGGGGCCGCGGACGAGGACGCCGCGGCGAAGACCCTGTGCAGATCGGCCTCGAAAGCGTCCAGCATGGCGAGTCGGTCGTCGGTGGCCGCGGGGTCGAGCCCGAGCCAGCGGGCGTCGTCGCGGCCAGGGGGCAGGTCGCCGTCACCGATGTCGTCGACCAGCCGGGCGTATCCGTAGACGGCCATCAGGTCGGCGCGCCAGGCGCGCGGCAGGAAGAACGGCGCCACGGGGAAGTTCTCCTTGGCGGCCTTGTCCAGGACGGCGCGGGACTGCGAGGCGGCCTGACCGGCCTCGGGGTCCGCGGCGGCGGGTCCGGGAACGGCGGAACGTGCCGTCGCACCCTCCCCCGCGGTCACCATGGGTGGTCCCAGGTGCGAGCGGCGGACGTGCCTCGGATCAGGATGGTTCCCGTCGTCATGACCGCCACATCCCCCGTTCTACACTGAACCTCAGGTTCTTCCCATTTCGGACACGCCGCACCCAATACCGCCCTCCATTTCGGCCTGCGCCACCCCGCGGCCCCGGTCCCCACCACGCCGAGTGTCCGGTCATCAGTGGTCCGGCGGCGGCCATCGCTCAGCGTACGCCGTACAAGGCTCCGGCGTACGCCGGGGTGGCAGACTGCCCGCTTCCACGCACAGGCAATCGCGGCAACAACAAACGACTCCCGAATCTTCCCCCGCGTCCCACGAGTTGACTCACGTCACACGCACAGGGGCCCCCGCCGACGAGTCGGCGGGGGCCCTGGAAGCAGCGATACGACGACTACTTGCCGGTGTGTTCCTCGTAGGCCGCCAGGACCTCCTCGGTCGGCCCGTCCATCAGCAGCTCGCCCTTCTCCAGCCACAACACCCGGTCGCACGTGTCCCGGATCGACTTGTTGTTGTGGCTCACCAGGAACACCGTCCCGGCCTCTTTGCGCAGCTCACGGATCCGCGCCTCCGACCGCCGCTGGAACGCCCGGTCACCGGTCGCCAGCGCCTCGTCGATCATCAGCACGTCATGCCGCTTCGCCGCCGCGATCGAGAACCGCAACCGCGCCGCCATGCCCGACGAATACGTCCGCATCGGCAACGAGATGAAGTCGCCCTTCTCCTGGATCCCGGAGAAGTCCACGATCCCCTCGTACTTCTCGCGGATCTCCTCCCGGCCCATGCCCATCGCCAACCCGCCCAGGATCACGTTCCGCTCACCGGTCAGGTCGTTCATCAGCGCGGCGTTGACGCCCAGCAGCGACGGCTGCCCATCGGTGTACACCCGCCCGCTCTCCGGCGGCAGCAGCCCGGCGATCGCCCGCAGCATCGTCGACTTGCCCGAACCGTTCGAACCGATCAGACCGACCGCCTCGCCCCGGTACGCCACGAACGACACACCTCGCACGGCGTGCACCAGCCGGATGTTCGGCGACGCCTTCCGCGTCACCAGCCGGCTCAACGCCGCCGTCGCGCTCCCCTTGCCGCTGCCCGCACCGTGAACGCGGTACACGATGTGCACATCGTCCACGATCACCGTCGGCACTCGCTCGCCGTCCCGCGCCATCGCGACGCCCTCGGTCTCAGCCACGTCCGTACTGCTCCTCGGCCTTCCAGAAGAAGATGAAGCCACCGGCGCCCGCGACGATCGCCCAGGCGAGCGCCGCCAGCCACACATGGGGCGGCAGTTGGGCGCCGGTGAAGCTGTCGATCAGCGAGTAGCGCATCAGATCGATGTAAACGGCGGCTGGATTCAAGTCGAGCAGCAGGCCAACCCAGCCCGGCAGGTGCTTGACGACGTTGGAGATGCTGTAGAAGACGCCGGAGACGTACATCCAGGTGCGCAGCAGGAACGGCATCAGCTGGGCGAGGTCGGTGACCTCGGCGCCCAGCCGGGCCACCACCAGCGCGACGCCGATGTTGAAGACGGCCTGAAGCACCAGCGCGGGGATGACCAGGAACCAGGAGAAGTCCGGAAGTTCACCGGTCATCAGCACGATGGCGACCAGCACGATCATCGAGTACAGCAGCTGCTGCAGCTGGATGAGGGTGACCGAGATCGGCATGCACGCGCGTGGGAAGTGCAGGGCGCGGATCAGCCCGAGGTTGTCGGAGACCGCCCGGGTGCCGGCCAGGATCGACGCCTGCGTGAAGTTGAACACGAAGACGCCGGTGACCAGGTAGGCGATGAAGTTGTCGATGCCCCGGTTGGTCTCCAGCAGGACACCGAAGATCAGGTAGTAGACCGCCGCGTTCAGCAGCGGGGTCATCACGTTCCACAGCTGGCCGAGGCGTGCCTTGGTGTACTGGGCGCTGAGCCGGGCGATGGAGTAGGCCGCGATGAAATGTCGGCGGCCCCACAGTTGGCGTACGTACTCCGGCAGGCTGGGCCGGGCGCCGCTCACCGACAGGCCGTACTTGGCCGCCAGCTCGGACAGGGGCAGACCGTCGTCCGGCGACGGCACTCGCGGCGCGTTCGCCGGGGTGCTCACGGCGACCGCACCCTTGTGCGTGGTATCGCTCACAGTTGACACTTTCGTCCTGATGGTGTGCGCCGGGGCGGGATCCCGGATCGCGTCCGATGCCTTTCGAACCGAGCTATTCATCCGAGCTTGTCAGATGATGGGCGGCCGTCCCAGTCGGGTCAGCCGCCAAACCGTACGCCACTTCATGGGTCGGCGCGGACCGCAGGGGGTGCGCCAGCCCTCCTTGAAGCCACCCAGCCAGGCACGCAACGCCACGCGGGACGGGCGCCGTGCCAAGGTGAGCACAATCCAGGTTCCCAGATACAGCGGGACCAGTGCAGCCGGGAGGTTGCGGCGGGCCAGCCATACCCGGTTTCTGGCCACCATCCGGTGGTAGACCGCGTGTCGGCTGGGCGCGGTCGCCGGGTGTTCCAGCACCATGTCGGACCGGTAGTCGATCAGCCATCCGGCGTCCAGCGCCCGCCAGGCCAGGTCGGTCTCCTCATGGGCGTAGAAGAACTCGTCCGGCAATCCGCCGACCTGCTGGAAGACGGCCGTTCTGGCGGCGTTCGCACCACCGAGGAAGGTGGTGACCCGAGAGGAGCGCAACGGGTCGGAGGCGCGCAGCCTGGGCACGTGCCGGCGCTGGGTGGCACCGGTCTCCGGGTCGGTGATGCGGAAGCTGATGATGCCCAGCTTCGGATCGCCTGCGAACGCCTCACGGACCAGTTCTGCGGTGTCCTCGCCTGGCAGGAAACCGTCGTCGTCGAGGAAGAGCAGGGCGTCCATCTCGGACCCCCTGGCCCGAACGCCTCGATGCCGACGTTGCGCCCGGCGGGGATGCCGAGGTTCTCCGGGAGCTCCACGGTGCGCACGCCCTCGGGCAGCTCCGGCAGCGGCGAGCCGTTGCCGACGACCACGATCTCGACCGGCTCGCCGCGTTGCTTGGCGACCGAGTCCAGCAGCGCGCGCAGCTCCACCGGGCGGTTTCCCATGGTCAGGACGACGGCGCCGAGCCGCATCGCGGCGCTCACCGCAGCCTGCTGGAGGCGAGGACGGACACCAGGTGCAGCAGTGTCTGGAGCACCGCGACGGCCGCCAGCACCGCGACACCGAGCCGTTCCCAGAACAGGTCGCCGCGGATCTGGTCGACGACGGCCAGCACCAGGATCAGCAAGGACGCCTCGATGCCCAGGATCAGCCGGTGGAACTTCAGCGCGGCGGCGGCCCTGCGGGCCAGTGCCACACCCGAGGAGCGCGGCTCGGCGGCGGCCTCCTTGACCGGCGGCAGGCCGGCCTGGTGGCGGGCGACGCCCACCAGGTCGGTCTCGGACTTGATGAGGACGGCGCCGAGCGCGGCCAGCGTGCCCAGGAACGCCCACAGCCAGTCGATCCGGCCGGAGCCCCACAGGTCGGCGGCGCGCAGGCCGAAGCCGACCAGGACCGCCGCGTCGCACAGGTAGGCGGCGACCCGGTCCATGTAGACGCCGGCCAGGGAGTACTGCTTCTTCCAGCGGGCGACCTCGCCGTCGACGCAGTCGAACAGCAGGTAGAGCTGGACCATGACCACGCCGAGCACGGCACCGGTGATCCCGGGCACCAGCAGCACCGGCGCGGCCAGCACCGCCCACACCGTCATCACGTAAGTGAGCTGGTTCGGTGTGATCCGCGTGGTCACCAGGTGCCGGTCGATGCGCAGCGAGATCTCGCGCATGTACAGGCGCCCGGCCCAGTGCTCACCGCTGCGCCGGTCCTTGACCCCGGCGGGGTGCACGACCGGACGCAGTTCAGCTACCGATGGCTTTGACATAGTCGGCGTACGCATCCCTGATGGCGTCGGAGTCCAGGTTGAGGTGTTCGAGGATCGTGTACCGCCCGGGGCGGGTCTGCGGGGCGTACTCCAGCGCGGTGACGAACTCCTCGTCGGAGAAGCCGATCTGACCGGGCAGTACGGGCAGGCCGTGGCGGCGCAGCACCTGGGTGATCTGGCCACACTCCTCCGCCGCGCCGCGCAGGTGCATGGCGAAGGCGGCGCCGAGGCCGCACTGCTCGCCGTGCGAGGCGGCCCGCTTGGGGAAGAGCAGGTCGAAGGCGTGGCAGATCTCGTGGCAGGCGCCGGACGACGGCCGGGAGTCGCCGCTGATCGACATGGCGATCCCGGACATCACCAGGCCCTCGGCGAGCGTGGTGAGGAAGGCGTCGTCGGCGACCGTGCCGGGGTGCCGCAGCACCGACTCCCCCGCGCTGCGCGCCATGGCGGCGGCCAGACCGTCGATCCGCTCCCCGGTCTCACGGTGGGACAGCTCCCAGTCGGCGATCGCGGAGATGTTGGAGATCGCGTCGCCGATCCCGGAGCGCACGAAGCGCTGCGGTGCCTGGCGGATCACGTCGAGGTCGATGACGAGCGCGATCGGCGTGGGCACGCCGTAGGAGCCGCGGCCGTTGTCGTTGTCGAGGGTGGCCACCGGCGAGCAGATGCCGTCGTGCGAGAGGTTGGTCGCGACCGCGACGACGGGCAGGCCGACGCGGGCCGCGGCGTACTTCGAGGCGTCGATGATCCTGCCGCCGCCGAGGCCGACCAGCGCGTCGTAGCTCTTGCCGCGGATGGCGTCGGCCAGCTTGACGGCCGCGTCGATCGAGCCCCCGCCGACCTCGAACCAGTCGGCGTCCGGCAGCACGGGGGCGAGCCGCTCGCGCAGCGCGGCGCCCGAGCCCTTGCTGATCGCCACCGCGAGCTTGCCGCAGGTGGAGATGCGCTGGTCGGCGAGGATCACCGCCAGGTCGCCCAGGGCACCGCCCCTGATGTCGACGACGACGGGTGAGGGGATCAGCCTGGTCAGTACCGGCACGCGATCTCCCTGGCCCGCTTGAGGTCGTCGTGGTTGTCGATCTCGACCCAGCTGACCTCGCCGATCGGCGCGACGTCGATCTGGAAACCGCGGTCGACCAGCTCCTGGTAGCCGTCCTCGTAGTACAGCTGCGGGTCGCGCTCGAAGGTGGCGCGCAGCGCGTCGGCCAGCGGCTCGGCGGCCGCCGGCTCGATGAGGGTCACCCCGATGTACTCACCGCTCGCCTCGGCCGGGTCCATCAACTTGGTGATCCGCCGCATGCCCTTGGCCGGGTCGGTGACGACCTTCATCTCCTCCTCGGCGAGCCGCTTGACGGTGTCGAGGGCGAGAACGATCCTGCGGCCCTCGCCGCGCGCCTCCAGCAGGGTGCGCTCGACGGAGACCGGGTGGACGGTGTCGCCGTTGGCCAGAATGACGCCTTCCTTGATGACGTCCCGGGCGCACCACAGGGAGTAGGCGTTGTTCCACTCCTCGGCCTTGTCGTTCTCGACCATGTGGAGCTTGACGCCGTACTTCTTCTCCAGCGCCGCGCGGCGCTCCACGACGGCCTCACCCCGGTAGCCGATGACGACGGCCGCGTCGGTGAGCCCGACCTCGGCGAAGTTGCCCAGGGTCAGGTCGAGGACGGTGGTCGTGCCGTCCCCCGCAGGGTCCACCGGGACCAGGGCCTTCGGCAGGGTGTCGGTGTAGGGGCGAAGACGCCGTCCGGCGCCGGCCGCCAGCACGAGGCCGATCATGTGGATTCTCCTGTTTCGTCGTGTACCGCGGGTGCTCCGGCCGAGACCCAGAAGCGGATGGATTCGGTGAGCACCATCGGCGCGAGGATCGCGGCCGAGGCCGTGGGCGCCGTGGTGAAGGTGGTGCGGGCCGCCGGACGGGCGGCGAGCGGCGGGGCTGCCCTGTGGCCGCCGTGCGGTCCGGCCGGGGGCGTGGTGGGTATGTCCAGGCCGTCCGCCGCGGTGTGGCCGAAACCGAGCCGACGCGGGGCGTCCCGCGAGGGCGACCCGGCTGCCGGGGTACCGGTCAGGATGGCGATGGACAGACGGACTCACTCCCTGAGGCGAAAGGGCGGCGGCACGGACGTGGCCTGTGGCGCCCCCCGTGGTAGGCGTGCGCGTGCCGGACCTCGGGCACAGCGCAGCGACCGCGTTCCCCCGCGGCATCGGGACAGGCTCGACGGCAGAGGCTATCGGATGCCGGGCAGCGGGCGTTCACCGCACGTTCACCGTGCGCCCGGCCGGATCATCATGGCACGTCGCCCGCCCGCCACCGTCGCAGGGGGTCGCTGACACGGCGGCGCGAACGTCTCGCTCCGGCCCCGGACCGGTGGCGGTGTGCGGCAGACTGGTCCCTCCCGTACGGCGTAGGCGTCCCACGAGAACGCCGTGCGTGTCCCACAGGTACGACGGCCCGCGCGGGTCCATGGGAACCGCGGTCGTCACACCAGGTTCAACAGCGAAGGATGGCCATGCCGATCAGTCCCGCCACCGGCTCCTCGTCCACGGAGTCGGCCCCCGACGGCAGCGCGGAAGCGATCTTGCTCGAACTGGTCGACGAGACCGGCGTGACGATCGGCACCGCGGAGAAGCTCTCCGCGCATCTGCCGCCCGGCCGACTGCACCGGGCGTTCTCCGTGTTCCTGTTCGACGAGTCCGGCCGGATGCTGATGCAGCGCCGCGCGCTGGGCAAGTACCACTCGCCCGGGGTGTGGTCCAACACCTGCTGCGGTCACCCCTACCCCGGCGAGCAGCCGTTCGTCGCCGCCGCCCGGCGCACCGCGGAGGAGCTGGGGCTCTCGCCCGCGCTGCTGAGCGAGGCGGGCACGGTCCGCTACAACCACCCGGACCCCGCCTCGGGCCTGGTGGAGCAGGAGTTCAACCACCTGTTCGTGGGGGTGGTCACCGCCGCCCCGGTCCCGGACCCCGAGGAGGTCTCGGAGACGCTGTTCGTGACCCCGGCGGAGCTGGCCCGGCTGGCGGCCGAGACGACCGTGTCCTCGTGGTTCCAGACGGTGCTGGACGCCGCCCTTCCCGCGGTGCGCGAGCTGACTGGGAACACCGCGGGCTGGTGACCGGGCCAGGCGGCGGTCACAGGTCCAGCGGCAGCGCCGCCCAGACGACCTTGCCGCCGGTCGGGCTGTGCTCGACGTCACAGGCACCGCCCGCCTCGGCGGCGATCGCCTCGACCAGCAGCAGCCCGCGCCCGCCGATGCTGGTGTGATCGCTCTCCAGGGCCTTGGGGTGGAAGGGGTGCCCGTCGCCGACGCCCACTTTGATCCATCCGGCGTCCACCGCGATCTCCACGGTGATCCGCGGTGACAGCACGGCGGCGTGCGTCACGGCGTTGGTGACCAGCTCGGAGACGATCAGCAGCAGGCCGTCCGCGGTCCCGGCGTGGACCGGGACGGCCTGCCGGTGGAGCAGTTCACGGACCGCGTGGCGCACCTGCGGCACCGAGGAGTCCAGGGCCGGTGCGGTGAACAGCCAGCTGCCCTGGTGGCGGGCGGCGGCGTTCCAGGGGCCCGGCACGACCACCTCGCCCAGCGCCGGACCTCCCGCCGCCGGACCCGGCGGGTCCGGCGGGCCGACTCGAACCGGGTCGGGCGGGATTTTCCCGCTGACCACCATGACAGCACCCGCCCTCATCAGATGTCCCTGCGGTCCCGCCCTACGGAACCGCCTCATCCCCTTACGAGTGTTGGGGTCGGACGGCCGCCGCCGAAACGCTGACCGCAAGTCGCCGCGTTGGGGCGCTTTCTGACCGCCTCGGATCATCTCCACGGGCAAGCCTCGTCGTTTGGGCGGCTTTTGTTCATCTTCGGCAAACTCCCTCACCGGGTGAACACCGGACCATCACACCTGGTGGACCCCTCCGGCCGGGCCGACCGCGCGACGTTAGGATCCGGGCCGAGGACCAGGAGGTGAGCGCATGGCCGAGCCCGGCCTGTCGCTACGCGTGGACGGCGGCACCGCGACCGTCACCATCAGCAATCCCGCCAAACGGAACGCGATGACCACCGGCATGTGGCGTGAGCTGCCGGTGCTGCTCGACCGGCTCGCCGTCGACCCGGCGGTGCGGGTGGTGCTGCTGACCGGGGCGGACGGGACCTTCTGCGCCGGCGCGGACATCGCGGGACTGCGCGACCAGCCCGATCCGGGGACCGCCGCGGTCGCCGCCGAGGAGGCGCTGGCCGCCTTCCCCAAACCGACGGTGGCCGTCATCCGCGGCACCTGCGTGGGCGGTGGCTGCCAGCTCGCGGTCGCCTGCGACCTGCGTTTCGCCGCGCACGGCTCCCGCTTCGGGGTGCCGCCGGCCCGACTCGGCATCGTCTACCCCGCCTCCACCACCCGCAGGCTGACCGCCCTGATCGGGCCGGCGAGCGCCAAGTACCTGCTGTTCTCGGCCGAGTTGATCGACGCCGAGCGTGCCCTGCGCACCGGTCTGATCGACGAACTGCTGCCCGAGCAGGAGCTGGACGCACGGGTGGCCGGTTTCGCCGCCACCCTGGCGGCCCGCTCACAGCTCACCCAGGTCGCGGCGAAGGAGTTCATCGGGGTGCCCTCGAACGCGGCGGTGCCCGCCGAGCGGCTCGCCCACTGGCAGGAGCAGGCCGACCGCGGCGGCGAGGCCACCGAAGGGATGACGGCGTTCCTGGAGCGCCGCGAGCCGCGGTTCACCTGGACGGTCTGACCGGGCGCTGCGCACCGGGGGGCGACCCCGGGCGGACCGTGTCGTACCAATGGGTAACGTGGCGCCATGACAACGCTGACCCTGCGCGCCTCGCGGCACTGCTACCACGCGCTCAACCCACTGCACTCGGCCTTCTACTTCTCGCCGGAGCACGGTCGGGAGTTCACCGCCCTCGGCCTGGGAGGCGAGTCGATGGCCTATCTCGCCGGGCGGGCCGCGCCGATGGGGCCGGTGAGCGCCGGCGTGGTCACGGCGACGTTCTACAACTTCAACCCCGAACTGGTGGCCCGGCACATCCCACGGGCCTGGGAGCTGGCCTCGCCCGCCGCGGTGCTCGACGCGCGGCTGCGGATCACCGACGCCTATCTGCGGCGCCTGCTGGGCCCCGACGTGATCGCCTCGGGTCGGATGGCCGAGGCCGCGCGGCTGGCGCTGCGGGCCGCCGAGGCCTGCGAGCGCCCCGGCCGTCCGCTGTACGCGGGCAACGCCGACCTGCCGGTGCCGGACGCCCCGCACCTGGCGCTGTGGCATGCCGCCACCCTGCTGCGGGAGCACCGCGGGGACGGCCATCTGGCCGCGCTCACCATGGCCGAGCTGGACGGCCTGGAGTCCCTGGTCACCCACTCGGCCACCGGCAAGGGCTTCACTCCGTACTTCTTCCAGGAGACGCGCGGCTGGACGCAGCCGCAGTGGGAGGCCGCCGAGGAGCGGCTGCGGGACCGCGGGCTGCTCGACAAGGAGGGTGAGCTGACCGAGCACGGGATGGAGCTGCGCCGGTCGATCGAGGAGAACACCGACCGCCTCGGCTTCGCGCCCTACCGTCACCTGGGAGCCGCAGACTGCGAGCGGCTGACCGAACTGGTGGGCGCCTTCACCCAGACCCTGCTCGCCGGCGACGCCCTGCCGCTCAAGCACATGGGCCGGGGCAAGCCGTAAAGCCTGTACGGGACGCCGCGCCGGGGCCTTCGGCCACGGCCGGCGTCTCAGTGGCGGAGCATGTGCGGGCGCCGGGCGAGGGCCGGCTTGGGGTCGCGCTGGGAGCAGGGGCCCTCGGGCATCGCGGGGTGGCGGCCCAGCAGGACGATCCCGGCGACGATGGCGACCAGGCCGATCGCCTGCCAGGTCAGGGCGCCCGGGGTGAGCCGCAGGCGGTCGCCGAGGAAGCCGACGCCGCAGGCGATCCCGGCCAGCGGCTGGGCCGCGGTCAGGGCGGGCAGCGAGGAGCGCAGCGGCGCGGTCTCGAAGGCGCTCTGCACCAGCAGCAGACCGGTCAGCCCGATCGCCACGATCACGTAGGGCTGCCAGTGGACGAACAGTTCCGTGATGCCCTCGTCGTGCACGAACTGCCCGGAGATCCGGGTCAGCGCGTCCTGCAACCCGTAGAGCAGACCGGCGGCGAGCGCCAGCACGGTCGCCTCCAGGGTGGGTCGCAGCCGTTTCGCCAGGGCGGTCAGCAGCACGGCGATACCGACGACCGTGCCGAACAGCAGCCAGTGCCGCAGCGGCCCGGCCAGCGCGCCGCCGCCCGATGGTCTGCCCGCGACGATGAACGCGGTCACCCCGGCGGCCAGCAGCCCCACCCCGGCCCAGCCGCTCCAGCCCAGCGGCTGCCCGGTGAGCCAGCGCGAGAGTGCCATCGCGAAGAGCAGGTTGGTCGCGGTGAGCGGCTCGACCAGCGAGACCTCGCCGTGCGCCAGCGCGAGCGCCCCCAGCACCTGTCCGCCGACCATGGCCGCGATGCCGATCACCCATTCGGGCATCCGCAGCAGGTCCAGCAGCAGCCGGAAGGACAGGAAGTCGGCGAGCGGGGCACGCTGGGCGGCCCGCTGCTGGAGGACGAAACCGAAGCCGAGACAGCACGCCGCGCCGATGCCGAGCAGGAACACGACCACGACGTCAACCCCTCTGGAATCCGGCGGGGCGCGCCGCCCCGGCGCCTTGTGACAATTGTGGAGGAACGGTCCGCCGATCATCTCGTCCTGCGACGCGAAGGTCGCGGTGAGACACGGAGGTCCGGCGATGGGCCGCTCACGGTTCAGCAGCCGTTCAACGATTCCAGGGCTGTGGCGGTTCCACCGCTGCCCGGATCAGACGTTCGCGCACCCGGCGCTGTCGCGCGGGCACGGGAGGTAGTCCCTCGTTTTCGCAAGCTCGACGATAGCGTTCCTCGGCGGGGTGAGCGACCGCCTGGGCGGATCAGCCCCACTGATCATGGGCGAGTTTGGCGACAAGTACCACGACAACCACCAAAAGGGCATACCGGATGAAGGACGTGCCCTTCTTGAGCGCCATCCGCGCGCCCAGCGCGCCCCCGGTGACGTTGCCGACCGCCATGCAGGCGGCCAGCAGCCACAGCACATGGCCTTCCACGACGAAGACGATCAGCGCGCCGAGGTTGGTGCCGACGTTGACCACCTTGGCCATCGCCGAACCGTGCAGGAAGTCGGCGCCGAGCACGAGCAGGAAGGTGATGATCAGGAAGGTGCCGGTGCCGGAGCCGATGACCCCGTCGTAGAAGCCGATGCCCCCGCCGCTGAACAGCGCGGCCGTCGCCGCCCGGCTACGGCTGAGCTGAACCGGCCGGTGAGTGCGGCCGAAGTCGGGCCGCAGGGTGACGAAGAGCCCGACCGCGAGCAGCACCGCCATGATCACCGGGCGGAAGACCGAGCCGGGCAGCGCGGTGGCCACCAGTGCGCCGCCCGCGGCGGACGGCACCGCGACCGCGGCGGCGAGACCGACGAACCGCCAGTCGATCTCGGTTCTTCGGGTGTAGGTGATGGCGGCCGAGGTCGTCCCCGTGATGGCGACGGCCTTGTTGGTGCCCAGCACGGTGGCGGTGGGCAGGGTGGGGAAGGCGACCAGCATCGCCGGGAGCTGGAGCAGGCCCCCGCCTCCGACCACGGCGTCGATCCATCCGGCGGCCGCGGCCACGGGTATCAGCCGTATCGCGTCGAGAGCGTGCATCGGTCCCCTCACGTGATCCAGGGCCCCGATCATGCCCGACCGCCCCGCTCAGCGGACCAGGACCCCTGGCGTGAAATCCCCCTGTGACCTGCGGCGGCTCAGCCCTCGGTCACCTTGCCCGCGTCCAGCGCGAAGCGGCGGGTGGTGTGGACCGCCTCCAGCATCCGCCGGTCGTGGGTGACCAGCAGCAGCGTGCCGTTGTAGGAGGCGAGCGCCGACTCCAACTGCTCGATCGCCGGCAGGTCGAGATGGTTGGTCGGCTCGTCCAGCACCAGCAGGTTCACCCCCCTGGCCTGGAGCAGGGCCAGGCCGGCCCGGGTGCGCTCACCCGGCGAGAGGGTCGCCGCGGGCCGCAGCACATGGACGGCCTTGAGCCCGAACTTGGCCAGAAGCGTGCGCGCGTCGGCGGGCACGAGATCGGGGACGACCGCGCAGAACGCGTCCATCAGCGTCTCGGGGCCGTAGAAGAGCTTGCGGGCCTGGTCGACCTCGCCGACGACCACCCCGGGCCCCAGCGCCGCGGCGCCCGCGTGCAGCGGGACCCGTCCGAGCAGCGCGCCGAGCAGCGTGGACTTCCCCGAGCCGTTGGCGCCGGTGATCGCCACCCGGTCCGCCCAGTCGATCTGCAGGTCGACCGGCCCCAACCGGAAGTCGCCCAGCCGCACTTCGGCACCGCGCAAGGTGGCGACGATCGCGCCGGAGCGGGGTGCGGCGGCGATCTCCATCCGCAGCTCCCACTCCTTGCGGGGCTCCTCGACGACATCGAGGCGTTCGATCAGCCGCTCGGTCTGCCGGGCCTTGGCGGCCTGCTTCTCGGTCGCCTCGGTGCGTGCGTTGCGGCCGATCTTGTCGTGGTCGGTGGACTTGCGGCGGGCGTTCTTGACGCCCTTCTCCATCCAGGAGCGCTGGGTGCGGGCCCGCAGTTGCAGCGCCGCCCGGGTGTCGGCGTACTCCTCGTAGTCGTCGCGGGCGTGCCGGCGGGCGACGGCCCGCTCCTCCAGATACGACTCGTAGCCGCCGCCGAAGGTGTTGACCTGCTGCTGGGCGAGGTCGAGCTCGACGACCCGGTTGACGGTGCGGGCCAGGAACTCGCGGTCGTGGCTGACCAGGACGGTGCCCGCCCGCAGGCCGGACACGAAGTTCTCCAGCCGGTCCAGGCCGTCCAGGTCGAGGTCGTTGGTGGGCTCGTCCAGCAGGAAGACGTCGTAGCGGCTGAGCAGCAGCGAGGCCAGCCCGGCGCGGGCCGCCTGGCCGCCGGACAGCGAGGTCATCGGCTGGTCGAGGCCGACGGCGAGCCCGAGGTCGGTGGCGACCGCCTCGGCCCGGTCCTCCAGGTCCGCGGCGCCCAACGCCAGCCAGCGCTCCAGCGCGACGGCGTACGCGTCGTCGGCGCCGGGCGCGCCGTCGACCAGGGCCTGGGTGGTGGTGTCCAGCTCGGTCTGTGCGGCGGCCACCCCGGTGCGGCGGGCGAGGAACGCCCCGACGGTCTCGCCCTCGCGGCGCTCGGGCTCCTGCGGGAGGTGGCCGACGACGGCGGCGGGCGGGCTGAGCCGCAGCACGCCCTCCTCGGGGCGGTCGATTCCGGCCAGCAGTCGCAGCAGGGTCGACTTCCCTGCGCCGTTGGCCCCGACCAGTCCGATCACGTCCCCGGGGGCGACGACGAGTTCGAGCCCGGAGAAAAGGGTGCGGTCACCGTGTGCTGCGGCGAGGTCCTTGGCGACGAGAGTGGCACTCATAAGGGGCGGATTCTATCGCCGCCCGGCCGGCCGCAGGCTCGCCGGGCGGGAGGCCGTCGGCGGCTTCCGGCCGTCCAGGGGCTTCCGGGCGCCGCCAGGCCGGAAATCATGCAAGCACGCTTGATTGTTCCCGACAGCGGTGTCAGCCTGCCGGATGCGCGGATTATCTGACCGTTCGTTGATCGAGGTGCTGCCGTGGCGCAATCGCAAGCCGCCCAGATGGTGCTGGACGACCTCCAGGCCGAGAGCGAGGAACTCGACGCCCTGGTGGCCGAGTTGAGCGATGAGGGGTGGCGACGGCCGACCCCCGCCGCGGGGTGGACCATCTCGCACCAGATCGCCCATCTGGCCTGGACGGATCGGCAGGCGCTGCTGGCGGTGACCGATCCGGACGGCTTCACCCGCGAGGTCGAGCGGGCGTTCGGCTCGATCGGCTCGTACGTGGACGAGGGCGCCGATGAGGGCGCCGCGCAGCCGCCCGCGGACCTGCTGCGCGGCTGGCGCCGGGGGCGTACCCAGCTGCTGGAGACGCTGACCGCCCAGCCGGAGGGTGCCCGCTTCCAGTGGTACGGGCCGCCGATGAGCACCGCGGCCATGGCGACCGGTCGGCTGATGGAGACCTGGGCGCACGGCCAGGACGTCGCCGACACCCTCGGGGTGCGCCGGGTGCCCACCGCGCGGCTGCGGCATGTGGCCCGGATCGGCGTGCGGGCCAGAGACTACGCCTTCAGCAACCGGGGGCTGACCCCGCCCGCCGAGGAGTTCCGGGTGGAGCTGACCGCGCCGGACGGCGGGCTGTGGGAGTTCGGTCCCGGCGACGCCAAGCAGCGGGTGACCGGTCCCGCGCTGGACTTCTGCCAGTTGGCCACCCAGCGCCGGCACCGCTCCGACCTGGACGTGCGGGCCGAGGGCACGGACGCCGACCGCTGGCTGGACGTGGCACAGGCGTTCGCCGGACCGCCCGGCTCGGGCCGGGCGCCGGGCGGGGCGGCGTGAGTCCGGCGGGCGGCACCGGATGACGACCGACGAGAGGACCGCCAACCGGGAGACCATGGTGGCCCGGCTGGCGGAGCTGGCGGCCGAGCACGGCAAGGCGACGGCGGGCGGCGGGGCGAAGTACGTCGACCGGCACCGCGCCCGCGGCAAACTGCTGGCCAGGGAGCGGGTGGAGGCTGCTGGTCGATCCCGACTCGCCGTTCCTCGAACTGTCGCCGCTGGCCGCCTGGGGCAGCGACTACCCGGTGGGCGCCTCGCTGGTGACCGGCATCGGGGTGGTCGAGGGCACCGAGTGCGTGATCACCGCCAACGACCCCACGGTGCGCGGCGGCGCGAGCAACCCCTGGACGCTGAAGAAGGCGCTGCGGGCCAACGAGATCGCCTACGCCAACCGGCTTCCGCTGGTCAGCCTGGTGGAGTCGGGCGGCGCCGACCTGCCGAGCCAGAAGGAGATCTTCATCCCGGGCGGCGCGCTCTTCCGCGACCTGACCCGGCTGTCGGCGGCCGGGATCCCCACGGTGGCCGTGGTGTTCGGCAACTCGACGGCGGGCGGCGCCTACGTCCCCGGCATGTCGGACCACGTGATCATGATCAAGGAGCGGTCCAAGGTCTTCCTCGGCGGTCCGCCGCTGGTGAAGATGGCGACCGGCGAGGAGAGCGACGACGAGTCGCTGGGCGGAGCAGAGATGCACGCCAGGGTCTCCGGGCTGGCGGACTACTTCGCGCTGGACGAGCCGGACGCGCTGCGCACCGCGCGCCGGGTGGTGGCCCGGCTCAACTGGCGCAAGCAGGGCCCGGCCCCGCGCCGCGACCCGGCGCCGCCGCGGGCCGGGGACTTCCCCGAGGAGGAACTCCTCGACATCGTGCCGGGCGACCTGCGCTCCCCGTTCGACCCGCGCGAGGTGATCGCCCGGATCGTGGACGGCTCGCAGTTCGACGAGTTCAAGCCGCTGTACGGGCCGAGCCTGGCCACCGGCTGGGCCGAGGTGCACGGCTATCCGGTGGGCATCCTGGCCAACGCCCAGGGGGTGCTGTTCAGCGCCGAGTCGCAGAAGGCGGCCCAGTTCATCCAGCTCGCCAACCAGCGCGACATCCCGCTGCTGTTCCTGCACAACACCACCGGCTACATGGTCGGCAAGGAGTACGAGCAGGGCGGCATCATCAAACACGGCGCGATGATGATCAACGCGGTCTCCAACTCCAAGGTCCCGCACATCTCCGTGCTGATCGGGGCGAGTTACGGTGCCGGGCACTACGGCATGTGCGGCCGGGCCTACGACCCGCGGTTCCTGTTCGCCTGGCCGAGCGCGAAGTCGGCGGTGATGGGTCCGGCGCAGCTCGCCGGGGTGCTGTCGATCGTCGCCCGGCAGTCGGCGCTCTCGCGCGGCAAGCCGTACGACGAGGACGCGGACGCGGGGCTGCGGGCCATGGTGGAGCAGCAGATCGAGTCCGAGTCGCTGCCGATGTTCCTGTCGGGACGGCTCTACGACGACGGGGTGATCGACCCGCGCGACACCCGCACCGTGCTGGGGATCTGTGCCTTTCCGCGGTGCACAGCGCACCCGTCGAGGGCGCCCGCGGCGGCTTCGGCGTCTTCCGGATGTGAGGTGGGGGTCTTGGTGATCCGTAGTGTGCTGGTGGCCAACCGCGGCGAGATCGCCCGCCGCGTCTTCCGTACCTGCCGCGAATCGGGCATCGCCACCGTCGCGGTGTACTCCGACGCGGACGCCGGCGCGCCGCACGCCCGCGAGGCGGACCGCGCGGTGCGGCTGCCGGGCGACCACGCCCGCGGAAACCTATCTGCGCGGCGAGGCGATCGTCGCGGCGGCGCTCGCGACCGGCGCCGACGCGATCCACCCGGGATACGGGTTCCTGTCGGAGAACGCGCAGTTCGCGCGCGGCGGTCATCGCCGCCGGGCTGACCTGGATCGGCCCGTCGCCCGAGGCGATCGAGTCGATGGGCTCCAAGACGCGTGCCAAGCGCCTGATGGCCAAGGCCGGGGTCCCGGTGCTGGACGGCTCGACGGCCGAACCTGCCGCTGCTGGTCAAGGCGGCGGCCGGTGGCGGCGGCCGCGGAATGCGGATCGTGCGCGACCGGGCCGACCTGGACGGTGAGCTGGCGGCGGCGCGGGCGGAGGCCGAGGCGGCCTTCGGCGACGGTGAGGTCTTCGTCGAGCCGTACGTCGAGGACGGCCGCCACATCGAGGTGCAGGTGCTGGCCGACACCCACGGCACCGTGTGGGCGCTGGGCGAACGCGACTGCTCGGTGCAGCGCCGCCATCAGAAGGTGATCGAGGAGACCCCGGCGCCGCGGACTCACCGACCGCACCCGCGAGACGCTGCTGGACGCGGCGCGCGAGGCGGCACGCGCGATCGGCTACGTCGGCGCGGGCACCGTGGAGTTCCTGGTCGCCGGCGACGGCCGGCCGTACTTCCTGGAGATGAACACCCGCCTCCAGGTGGAGCACCCGGTCACCGAAGCTGGTCACCGGGCTCGACCTGGTCGAGCTCCAGATCCGGGTCGCGGAGGGCGGCCGCGCTGCCCGACGGCGGGCCGCCAGGCCGCGTGGCCACGCGGTCGAGGCCCGGCTGTACGCCGAGGACCCGGACCGCGACTGGCAGCCGGGAACCGGCACGCTGCACCACTTCGCGGTCCCTGAGCTGCCGGGAGTGCGGGTCGACTCCGGGGTCGAGGACGGCGTGACGATCGGCGTGCACTACGACTCGATGCTCGCCAAGGTCGTCGCGCACGCCGACACCCGCGCGGAGGCGCTGCGGCTGCTGGCCCACGCCCTGGAGCGGGCCCGGGTGCACGGCCCGGTGACCAACCGTGACCTGCTGGTGCGCGTGCTGCGCGACCCGGCTTCGTGCACGGCGCGTGGATACCGACGTCCTTCCTGCAAACCCTGGCGCCCGCCGACCCGGGACGCCGGGGAGGCGCGGCTGGCCGCGCTGGCCGCGGCGCTGGCCGACGCGGCCGGCCGCCACCGGTTCGGCGGCTGGCGCAACGTGCCGTCCCAGCCGCAGGTCAAGCGGTACCGGACCGTTCCCGGCGGGGACGAGCACGAGGTGCGCTACCGGCTGGACCCGCACCGGGCTGCACGCCGAGGGCCACGACGGCACCACGCTCGTCGGCTCGGCGCCCGATCGCGTGACGCTCGAAGTGGCGGGTGTACGGCGGGAGTTCCGACGTCTCGGTCTACGGCGACGCGGTCCACGTGGACAGCGCGTCCGGCGCGGTCGCGCTCACCGCCCTGCCGCGCTTCGCGGCGCCCGCCGAGCGCACCGAGCCCGGCTCGCTGCTCGCCCCGATGCCCGGCACCGTCGTCCGGCTCGCCGACGTGGCGGTGGGCGACCGGGTGGCGGCGGGAGCACCGCTGCTGTGGCTGGAGGCGATGAAGATGGAACACCGGATCAGCGCCCCCACCGCGGGCACCCTCACCGCCCTGCACGTGGCCGCAGGCCGTCCGGTCGAGGTCGGCACGGTGCTCGCCGTGGTGACCGCGGACGACGCCGCCGCGCCCGAGGGCGGCGCACCGGCACACCGGCCCCCTGTAACGGAGAAGGAAGGCACCCGATGAGCGTCACCTTCGACCACGCGATGCTGGAGAGCGAGGAGCGCCGCGCCCTGCGCGCCGCCGTCGCCGCCCTCGGCCGCCGTTTCGGCCGCGAGTACTTCACGACCGCCGTCCGTGAGGGGCGGCAGACCGACGAGCTGTGGCAGGAGGCGGGCAAGCTCGGCTACCTGGGCGTCAACCTCCCCGAGGAGTACGGCGGCGGAGGCGGCGGATGCCGAACTGTCCGTGGTGCTGGAGGAGCTGGGGGCGGCCGGATGCCCGCTGCTGCTTGATGGTGGTCTCCCCCGCCATCTGCGGCACGGTGATCGCCCGGTTCGGCACCGAGCGGCAGAAGCGGCAGTGGCTGCCCGGGCTCGCCGACGGTTCGGCTGCAGATGGCGTTCGGCATCACCGAGCCGGACGCCGGGTCCAACTCGCACCGCATCACCACCACCGCGCGCCGGGACGGCGACGGCGACTGGCTGCTGACCGGCCGCAAGGTCTTCATCTCCGGCGTCGACATCGCCGACGCGACCCTGATCGTCGGCCGCACCGAGGACGCGCGCACCGGCAAGCTCAAGCCCTGCCTGTTCATCGTGCCCGCGGCGACGACCCCGGGCTTCGAGTTCCGCCCGCATCGACGATGGAACTGGCCGCCCCGGAGAAGCAGTTCCAGCTCTTCCTCGACGACGTGCGGCTGCCCGCCGACGCGCTGGTCGGCGACGAGGACGCCGGACTGCTCCAGCTGTTCGCCGGGCTCAACCCGGAACGCGTCATGACGGCCGCCTTCTCGATCGGCATGGGCCGCTACGCGCTCGGCGTGGCCGTCGACTACGCGCGCACCCGGCAGGTGTGGCAGGCGCCCATCGGCTCCCACCAGGCCATCGCGCACCCGCTGGCCCAGGCGCACATCGAGCTGGAGCTGGCCCGGCTGATGATGCAGAAGGCGGCCTGCTGTACGACGCCGGGGACGACATGGCGGCGGGCGAGGCGGCCAACATGGCCAAGTACGCGGCCGCCGAGGCCGGTGCCAAGGCCGTCGACCAGGCCGTGCACACCCTCGGCGGCAACGGCCTGACCAGCGAGTACGGTCTGGCCTCGCTGCTCACCGCCTCCCGGGTCGGCCGGATCGCCCCGGTGAGCCGGGAGATGATCCTCAACTTCGTCTCCCACCACACGCTGGGCCTGCCCAAGTCGTACTGAGGAGTTCCCCGTGTCAGAAACACCCCTGGTCCGTCATGAACTCGACCGCGGCATCGCCGTGCTGACCCTGGACTCCCCGCACAACCGCAACGCCCTGTCCACCCGGCTCGTCGCGGAGCTGCACGAGGCGCTGGCCACGGCGGGCAAGGACCAGGACACCCGGGCGGTGCTGCTGACCCACACCGGCAACACCTTCTGCGCGGGCGCCGACCTCAAGGAGCGGGCGCCGACCGGACCGCGCGCGCTGGCCGCGCTGCTGCGCGCGGTGGTCGCGCTGCCCAAGCCGGTGGTGGCCGGTGTACGGGGGCACGCCCGGGCCGGCGGGCTGGGGCTGCTGGCGGCGTGCGACATCGCGGTGGCGGGCGAGGGCGCCACCTTCGCCTTCACCGAGTCCCGGCTCGGGCTGGCCCCCGCGGTGATCTCCCTGACCGTGCTGCCGCGGATCCAGCCGCGGGCCGCCGACCGCTACTTCCTCACCGGTGAGGTCTTCGACGCGGCGGAGGCGGCCAGGATCGGCCTGGTCACCGGCGGGGAGCAGACCCTCCAGGAGGTGCTGGACGGGCTGCGGGCGGCGTCCCCGCAGGGGCTGGAGATGTCCAAACGGCTGACCACCGCGGGCGTGCTGGCGGCGATCGACCGCGGCGTGGCGGACATGGCGGAGCTGTCGGCCGAGTTGTTCGCCTCCACGGAGGCGGCCGAGGGAATGCGGGCCTTCCTCGAACGCCGGGACCCGCCATGGGTGTTGTGACCCGATCAGCGCAACCGCACGAGCCCGCCGGGAGCCCGCGGGCGCAGCGCACCTCCCGGCCGCCGCAGCAGGACCGCAGCCGGGCGACCCGGCTGCGCCTGCTGCAAGCGGCGGTGGCCTGCCTGGCCGAGCACGGCTGGAGCGGCAGCACGGTCACCGTCGTCGCCGAGCGCGCCGGGGTCTCGCGCGGCGCCGCCCAGCACCACTTCCCCACCAGGGAGGACCTGTTCACGGCCGCGATCGAGTACGTCGCCGAGGAGTGGCGGACCACCATAAGAGAACGTGTGGACACGCTGCCGGACGGTGGCGCGGCGCGCACGCTGGCGGTGGTGGAGATGCTGGTCGGCGCGTTCACCGGGCCGCTGTTCCGCGCCGCGCTGCATCTGTGGGTGGCGGCGGCCGACCTGAAGGAGGACGACCGGCTGCGGCGCCGGGTGGCCGGTCTGGAGAGCCGCATCGGCCGGGAGGCGCACCGGCTGGCGGTGGAGTTCCTCGGCGCCGACGAGAGTGTCGAGGGGGTGCGGGAGACGGTGCAGGCGACCTTGGACATGGCTCGCGGCCTGGGTCTTTCCAATCTGCTGCGGGACGACACGGCGCGCCGGACGGCCATCGTGGCGCAGTGGTCGCGCGTGCTCGAAGGGGTCCTGCGGCCCCCGAGCTAGGCCGTGCGGGAGTACGGTGGCCGTGGAGGCGTGTTCCATGCGTACCGGAAGCGAACCCACCCAGGCCCGCAGCCCGCTGCGGCTGCGCCTGGGCCTGACCCTGTTCGGCTTGATCTGGGCGGTCGGCGGGATGACCGGCTTCGCCGAGACCGGCCATCCCGGCTGGGCCGGGGTCTTCGGTGCGATCGTCCTGCTGGCGGTGGCCGATCTGCTGGTGATCGTGCACCGGATGCACCAAGGCCCGCACTACCAGCCAGGTCGGGGCATTCCGCCCTACTGGCCCGCCGACCGCCGCCGCCCGCCCGGACACCGGCCGTCGTAGATCCACATCGCGGTGTCACCGACCGCCGTGGCGCGTTCCGACAGCGTGAGTCGCGCTATTGACACAGGGTTTCCCCGGCCATTGTCATGAGCACACCTATGTGGGTGGGGGCCGTGCGCCCATCGACGTCTCGTACCAGGCGAAGGGGTGGGCCGCTGCCGTGCGAGAACCAGCCGCCCAGGCAGATGAACCGGCAGAACTCGGACCACGACTCCACGTCCCGCGGCACGCGCCACCCGGACTGATCGGCCGGCGGGAGTCCATGGAGGACATCCGTACCGGCCTCACCACCGGCGGCGGGGTACTGCTGTGCGGGCCGGTCGGAATCGGCAAGTCGGCACTGCTCGCGGCCACCGTCGCGGGCCTGCCGGAACACGGCGGGATGACGCTGCGCTGTTCGCCCGCGCCGGAGGACGCCCGGTTGCCGTTCGTCGGGCTGATCGACCTGTTCGCCCGGGTGCCGCAGGAAGTGCTGGACGGGCTGCCGCCCGAGCCCGGCGCGGCGCTGCGGGCGGCGCTGCTGCGCGGCCGTGAACCGGTCGGCGGGCACAGCAGGCTCGCGGTGCGGGTGGCGGTGCTCGAATCCCTGCGACGGCTGGCGGCGACCGGACCGGTCCTGCTGGTGATCGACGACCTGCAATGGCTGGACGAGCCGAGCGCGGAGGTGCTGGCGTTCGCGCTGCGCCGCCTGGACGGCTTCGACGTGCGGGTCCTGGCCGCTGAGCGGGTGGCCGACGGCGAGCAGCCCGAGTGGCTGCGCTGCTGCACCCCCGGCACCGTCGAGATCACCGTGCCGCCGCTGGACCCCGACTCCGTGGCCCGGCTGGTGCGCACCGGCACCGGCACCGACCTGCCCCTGCCGGTGCTGCGGGCCATCCAGCGCACCGCCGCGGGAAACCCGCTCTACGCCCTGGAGTTGGGCCGCGCCGCGGTGCGCGACGGCGCCCCGGGCGACGGCGAGGCCCTGGTGGTGCCGCCCCGGCTGCGCACCCTGCTGCTGGACCGGGTCCGCCACCTGCCGGCGGCCGCCCGCCACACCCTGCTGGTCAGCGCCGCCGCCGCACGGCCCAGCATCACCTTGCTGCGTGCCGCGGGTGTCCAGGACGCCGCCGCCGACCTCGCGGAGGCGGAGCGCCTCGCGGTGGCCACCGCCGACGCGGGCGGAGTGGTGCGCTTCTCGCATCCGCTGCTGCGCGCCGCGGTCTACGCGGACGCGCCCCGGCAGGCCCGCCGTCAGGCGCACGCGCTGCTGGCCGCCGCGGTGCGCGAGCCGGTCGAGCAGGCACGCCATCTGGCCCTGGCCCACCCGCACGAGGACGAGGCCACCGCGGCGACGCTGACGGCCGCCGCCGGGTCGGCGCGAAGACGCGGGGCACCGGACGCGGCGGCCGAACTGGCGGCGCTGGCCGCCCGGCGTACCCCGCAGAGCAGACCGGACGACCGCGCCGACCGGTGGCTCGCCGCGGCGGAGTACTCCTGCGACGCCGGACGGCGCGAGGAGACCGAGCGCATCGCCCGCAACGTCCTGGCGGGCTCCGGGTCGGCCCGGCAGCGGGTGCGGGCCAGGCTGGTGCTGCTGCGCAACGCCGGCCAGGCGCTGGAGGGCGCCCACACCCTGATCGAGGACGGCCTGTTGGACGCGGACGGCGACCCGGAGCTGGAAGCCTGGCTGCACCACTGGGCCGCGGTACGCGGGCTGCTGTGCGGGGAGTTGGAGGAGGCGGCCCGGCACGCGAGGCGCTCCGCGCAGCGGGCTTCGGTGGCCGGCGACACCCAGGTGTGGATGGGCGCGCTGTCCACGCTGGCCCGGGTGCGTTCGCTCGCCGGCGAGGCTGCGGACGCCGAGACGGCGCTCGAACAGGCGCTGGCCCTGGTCGGCGACTCGGAGGGCGGGCCGGAGATCTGGGGCCTGCTGCGGATGCGGGCGGTGCTCGCGCTCGACTCCGACCGGGTCTCCCAGGCCCGTGACCAGGTCACCCAGCTCCTGGACTCCATCGGTGACTTCGCCGGTATGGAGGAGGTGCTGGCCACCCTGGTGGCACTGACCCGTATCCAGGTGCGGTCCGGCGAGTGCCGACAGGCGGTGGCCACCGCGGAACGCTGCGCGCGCACCATCGCGGAGGCGGGCGGGGAGTCCGCCCCGGTGCTCTACGCCGCCGCTCTCGCCGCCACCTTCGGGGGCACCCCCGCGGCGGCGCGGGACCTCGCCGAGCGGGCGGTACGCGCCTCGGAGGCGGACGGCGACCGGCTGTTCCTGCTGCGGGCGCTTGCGGTGCTGGGCCAGGCCAACCTGCTCGCCGGCGACCCGCACGGCGCCGCCGGCGCGGTCGAGGCACTGCGGCGGGTCAAGCGGATGGGCGAGGCGATGTGTGCCGCGGACCCGCCACTGCTGCACTGGTACGGCGACCTGGCCGAGGCGCTGGTGATGCTGGGCGAGACCGACGCCGCGCGAACGGTGGTCGAGGAGGCTTACGAACGCGCCTCTGACCAGGTGCCCGAGAGCGTGCTGGCGGCGTTGGAGCGGGCAGAGGGGCTGCGGGAGGCGGCCGTGGGCCGGGCGAAGGAGGGCGCGGCCCGGCTCGCCTCGTCCGCCGAGCGGCTGCGCCGGCTCGATCTGCCGGTCGACCTGGTCCGCACCCTCATCGCGCTCGGCGCGGTGGAGCGGCGGGCCCGGCACCGCACGGCGGCGCGTACCGCGCTGGCCGAGGCGCTGGCGATCGCCGAACGGGCCGGGGCGGCCCCGCTGGCGGCCCGGGCCAGGGAGGAACTGGCCAGGCTGGACGCCATCGAGCGGGGCGGCGGACCGCAACTGACGCCCACCGAGGCCAGGATCGCCGAGCTGGTCGGCGGCGGCGCGACCAACCGCGAGGTGGCCGCGGAGCTGTTCATCAGCGTCAAGACGGTGGAGGGCACGCTGTCGCGGGTCTACCGCAAGTTCGGGGTGCGCTCACGCACGGCGCTGGCCCGCGCGATCGCCATCGCCCCGGGCGCCGGGCGCACCGAGGCGGCGATCCGCGGGCTGACGGTGCCTCGCACGGTGCGCGGCGGCGGTCTGCTGCCGCTGTCGCCGAGTCCGTGAAGCCGCACGACACGACGTGTTAACACACAAGACAAGGGTTCCCCCGCTTATGCGGGGGGACCCGGCTTCCTAGCGTGGTGGCGTTCCGCATCGCTTCCGCGGGGCACCGTTTCCCCCACATGGAGACCTCCGTGACGCCACGTCTGAAACTGCTGGCCCTGGCCGCCACCCCGGCCCTGCTGGTCGCCGCCATCCCCGCCGCCTACGCCGCCGCGCCGCACAACGCGCGTGCCGCCGTCAGCGGCGACGTGGTCTCGGGTCTGGGCAGCCACGCCGCCCGTACCGGCAGCGTGGCCGCCGATCGCCGCATATCGATCGCGGTGAGCCTGGCGCCCAGAAACGACAAGTCCCTGGACACCTTCGTCGCCCAGGTCAGCGACCCGCACTCGGCCACCTACGGCCACTACCTGACCAAGGCCCAGTTCCAGGCCCGCTTCGGCCGTACCAACGCCGAGGTCAAGCAGGTCAAGGACTACCTGAGCTCGCAGGGTCTGACCGTCGGCAAGGTCCACTCGGGCAACCTGCTGATCGACGCCACCGGCACCGCGGCGCAGCTGGAGAAGGCCTTCGGCACCCAGCTGTCCACCTGGAAGGACAAGGCCTCGGGCCGCGCCTTCTACGCCAACGACAGCGCTCCCACGCTGCCGTCCTCCATCGCCTCGATGGTCAGCGACATCTCCGGCCTCAACAGCCACCTGGTGCTGCGCCACTCCGCCGTGAACGTCACTCCCCACAACGGCCCGGGCGGCGGCTACACCCCGGCGCAGATCAAGGGCGGCTACAGCGTGCCGTCCAGCCTGAACGGCAGCGGCCAGCGCATCGGCCTGGTGGAGTTCGACGGCTTCCAGCAGTCCAACATCACCACCTACGACAACAACTACTCGCTGGGCTCCCCGGCGGCGACCGTCTCCAAGGTCGACGGCGGTTCCGGCGCGCTCAGCGACGGCCAGGTCGAGGTCGAGCTGGACATCGAGGTGCTGAACGCGATCGCCCCCAAGGCGAACGTCACCGTCTTCGAGGCGCCCAACTCGGACGCCGGCGAAGCCGACATGTACCAGGCGATCGTCGACAGCGGCATCCCCACCACCTCCATCAGCTGGGGTGCCGCCGAGACCCAGCGCACCGCGTCCAACATGGACTCGGTCGACTCGATCCTCGAAGAGGGCGCTGCCGAGGGCCAGGGCTTCTACGCGGCCTCCGGTGACGACGGTTCCGACGACGCCGGCGACGGCGGCGAGTCGGTCGACTACCCGGCGAGCGACCCGTTCGTCACCGGTGTCGGCGGCACCACGCTGACCGTCACCTCGGCCAACGCGTGGAGCAAGGAGACCGCCTGGTCCGGTGGCGGCGGCGGTGTCTCGCAGGAGTTCTCCATCCCCAGCTGGCAGACCGGTGTGGAGAAGGCCGCGGGCGGCGGCATGCGCCAGGTGCCGGACGTCTCGGCGCTGGCCAACCCGACCCCGGGTGTGTCGGTCTTCTCGCAGGGCAGCTGGTTCCCGGTCGGCGGCACCAGCGCGGCGGCCCCCGAGTGGGCGGCCTTCGGCGCGCTGGTCAACCAGCAGGCCGCGGCCAACGGTGAGGCGAACCTGGGCTTCGCCAACCCGGCGCTGTACGCGACCGGTGGCGGCTCCGGCTTCCACGACATCACCAGCGGCAGCAACGGCGCCTTCTCGGCCGGTTCCGGCTGGGACTTCGCCACCGGCTGGGGCTCCTACAGCGCCTCGACCCTGGCGTCGCGTCTCCTGGGCTGACCGCTGACTCGGGAAGCGATGTGAAGTGATCGGCGCGGGCCGGGACGACAGTCCCGGCCCGCGTCTTCTTCGTCCGCGCCGACCGGTGGAATCATGGGACGGCAGGCGGGCGGGGCGGATCACGGGGGCACCATGGGCGGGGCGGGGGACGAGCCGGACAGGCCGGTCGCGGTGGGCAGGCCGACCGCGGAACTGCTGGCCCGCGCGGACGCCCTGCACCGTGCCGCCCGGCAGGTGCTCGCCGACCACACCGCCGCCCGGGAGGCGGTCCGCGCCGCGCTGGCACCGCTGCGGGACGAACTGGTGCGCCACGAGCTGGAGTCGGTGCCCACCGCACGCCTCAAGGACGTGACCGAGGGCCGGCTGCGGGTGGGCGCGCTGGAGCAGGCGGGGTTCTCGACGGTGCGCCGGGTCCTGGAGGCCGGGCCCTACGCGCTGCGCCAGGTCCCCGGCATAGGACGGCAGACCGCCGACCAGGCCCTCGCCGCCGCCCGGCAGATCGCCCGCGCGGTCCAGGAGTCGGTCGCCGTCCGCCTGGAGCTCGACCAGGCCGAAGACCCGCACACCGCCGCCTTGTTGACCGCGCTGGCGCGACTGGTCGAGGCGGGCCCGGACCTCCCGCGGGCGGCCGAGGCGGCCCGCCGGATCGATCTGGACCTCTCCTTGGCGCTGCCCGCCGCCCGGCCGGCCACCGGACGGCTGCGGATGCTGGCGGCCGGGGCCCGGCGCCGCGCGGCGGCCAGGGCGGCCGTGGAGCGGGTCGACGCCCTGATGAAGGACTGCGCGGCCCGCGAGGTGCCGCTGCTGCTCGCGCAGGCCTCGACGGATCTGCTGCGTCCGCCCGGCACGGCCACACAGGCGTGGATCGACTTCGAGAGCCGCTCGGCCGACTACTACGGCCTGCTCACCGAGATCGCCGACCTGGGTCCTGACGCCGACGCCGCCGAGGGTTTCCTGCCGACCGGGGTGGGCGAACGGGTGCGCGCCCAGCCGCTGGACGACACCCACCGCAGGGTCTCGCTCCGCGGCTACCAGGCGTTCGGCGCCCGCTTCGCGCTGGCCCAGCGGCGGGTGATCCTCGGGGACGAGATGGGTCTGGGCAAGACCATCCAGGCCATCGCGGCGCTGGCCCATCTGAAGTCCGAGGGCCGCACCCACTTCCTGGTCGTCTGCCCGGCCAGCGTGCTGATCAACTGGCTGCGGGAGATCGAGTCCCGCAGCACCCTGGCCGCCTACCGGCTGCACGGTCCCGACCGGGCGCTGGCGACCACGGAGTGGATCGAGGGCGGCGACGTCGCCGTCACCACCTTCGACGCGCTGGCCGCCCTGACCGTCCCCGACGCCGTGGACATCGGCATGCTCGTGGTCGACGAGGCCCACTACGTCAAGAACCCCGACGCCCGGCGCTCGCGCACGGTGGCGCTGCTGGCCGCGCGGGCCGGCCACGTGCTGTACCTCACCGGCACCCCGATGGAGAACCGGGTCTCGGAGTTCCGCAGCCTCGTCCACCAGCTCCAGCCCGAACTCGTCGCCCGCATACGCGACATCGACGCGGTGGCCGGCTCACAGACCTTCCGCAAGGCGGTCGGCCCGGCCTATCTGCGGCGCAACCAGCAGGACGTGCTGACCGAACTGCCCGACCTGGTACGGGTCGACGAGTGGGAGGAGTTCAGCGCGGCCGACCTGGCCGCCTACCGCGACGCCGTGTCGGCGGGGAACTTCATGGCGATGCGCCGGGCCGCCTACGCCGACCCCGCCGGGTCTGCCAAGCTGCATCGGCTGCGCGAACTCGTCGACGAGGCGGCCGAGTCCGGGCTGAAGGTGGTGGTCTTCTCCTACTTCCGCGACGTGCTGGCCACCGTGGCGCGGGCCATCGGTCCGGCCGTCTTCGGGCCGCTGACCGGCCGCCTCGGCGCGGCCGAACGCCAGGCGCTGGTGGACGACTTCACCGCGGCGACGGGCCACGCGGTGCTGCTCAGCCAGATCCAGGCCGGCGGTCTCGGCCTCAACCTCCAGGCCGCCTCCGTCGTCATCCTGTGCGAACCGCAGGTCAAGCCCACCTTGGAGTCGCAGGCCGTCGCGCGGGCCCACCGCATGGGCCAGGTCCGCCGGGTGCGGGTGCACCGCCTGCTGACCACCGACAGCGTCGACCAGCGGCTGGTACGCGCGCTGGACCGGAAAACCCGGCTGTTCGACGCCTATGCCCGCCGCAGTGACACCGCGGAGTCCAGCCCGGACGCCGTCGACGTCTCCGACCAGTCGCTGGCCCGGTTGATCGTGGAGGAGGAGCAGGAACAACTGGCCCGTGCCACCCGGGGCGCGCCGACGCGAACCGTGCAGGACCCGGGGGTCGGGGGAGCGTGAAGTGCCGAAGTATCTTCGGATCGGCGAGACTTCATCCCTCACGGCATATCCCACAACCCGGTGATGTGCGTCACAATATCGCTCACTCGCCAACTCCTCGGAGGGGTGAGTCGTATCCACTGTGCACGCGCAAGACGCTCGTCGTGACCTCACCTGGTCCGCCTTCCGAGCGGCAAGGCATTGAGCGGGGGGACCCTCATGCAAGATGACCACGACAAACCAGAGTCCGTCGTCGTACCCAGACTCCACTGCCCGATCGCGCCGGCCATCAGCCCGTACGCGTTGCGGCTCAACCGCCGGCTCACCCGCTGGACACGGGCGGCCGGTCTGCACAGCAGACCGGAGCAGTCGCGTCGCCATCTGGGGGCCGATCTGGGGACCTTCGCGGCCCGGGTCTGCCCGGACGCCGCGCCCGACCGGCTGACGCTGTTCGGACGGTGGCTGTCGTTCGGCCTCTTCTTCGACGACGAGTTCTTCGGTCACGGCCCCGGTGGCAGCACCGACCGGACCAAGCGACGCGCCGCCGCCGACGCGGCCATGGCCGCCGTGTCCGCCTTCGTTCCCGGCGGTATGCCGTCCGGTATGCCCTCCGGGGACCTCACCCGTTTATACCGGCTCGACGTGCTGACCGACCTGCTGGTGCGCACCGCCAACCTGGCGCGGCCCGAGCAGTTCAGCCGGTTCGGCACGCAGTTGACCCTCTGGTTCTGCCGCCGGCTGTGCGAAAACCCCGTTCCGCCCGGCCAGATGGCCTTCGGCCCGTGCCTGACGCTGGCCGAGATCGTGACCGACTGCCCGATCACCAGCACCGACCTGGCCGACACCGATCTGCGGCGGCTCACCGACCTGGCCGCCGCGCGCACCGCGTGGTGCGACCGGATGCACTTCGCCGCCGGCCGGCAGTCGGTCGACGAACTCATCGCGAAACTACCGCCGTTGCTGCGGCACAGCGCCCGCACCAACCCGCAGCGCGCGATGGACCAGGCGTCCCGGGTGCACGACGAGACGATGCGCGAGTACCTGCGGCTGGAGAAGACGATCGCCGCGCAGGCCTCCCCGGCGGTCATCGACTACCTCGACCTGCTGCGCGGCTGGACCCGCGGCCACTACGACTGGCGCACCACCATCCTCAGCGCCGGTCTGCTCAACCCGCCGACCGCGGCGGAGCTTCCGCCCCCCGCCGGTCTCGACGTACGCCTCGTGATGCCCGCGTCGATGCCGGGCCGGCCGACCGTCCGCGGGAACGCTCTGAGCGCCGACTGAGTCGTCCGATACGCCATCGGCGGCGCCGGCCCGGTCGCGGGCCGGCGCCGCCGATGGACGTCCGAGGTGCGGACGCGTCAGCTGCCGGGACGGGTCAGCAGCAGTTCGGTGTTGTGGTCCCCCGCGGCGCCGAGTTTCTGCGACGGGGTGGCGAACGGGTCGTTGTAGGACAACTCCCGGTACAGCGCGGCCAGTCCGGCCTCCGAGGTGTCGGCGGGGTCGGCGGCGTAGGGGGCGGCCGACTCCACCAGGGTGGTGAACAGCGACAACGTGCCGTCGCCGTTGTCGGCGATCTCGATGATCCTGGCGTGCTGGGGGAAGTCGATGTGCGAGGCGGTGTTGATCTCCCAGAAGGCCCGCTCGGGGACCGCGTGGCCGTGCGGGGTGATCTGGTTCTGGTGGGTGTGCCCGTTCACCCAGGCCACCACGTTGGGGTAGCGCTGGAGCATGGCGACCACCTCGTCGCCCTTGTGCCGCCCCTCCAGCAGGTTGTACGGGTCGGGCAGGGTGTTGCCCATGGTGGTGCTGGTGTGGTGGCTGAAGACCACCATCAGCTGGTCGCCGGAGCCGCCGTGCACCACGTTGCCGTCCGAGTCGTACCAGTGGCCGCTGTGCGACGTCAGGACCGACTCCAGCCAGTCGAGCTGCGCGGTGCCCATCGAACCGTCGGCGAAGCCCGCGCGGTTGGTGGTGTCCAGGCTGATGCCCAGCACGCCGGGCGCGACCTGGAAGGTGTAGTACAGCTCGCCGCTGTCGGCCGCCGCGGAGGTGAAGCCGTGCCCGAACGGACCGGCGCCGGTGTGGGCGGGGTTGAGGTGGGCCTGGACGAAGCTCTCCGGGGTGAACGGCTGGCGCCCGGCGTCCGGGGTGACGTGCCGGACCGGGGCACCGCTGTCGAGCAGGCTGATGAACAAGGTCAGCGCCGCGACCGGGTCGTGCAGCAGCGCGTCGGCGAGCTTGGCGGCGTCCGCGTCGTCGACCCCTTCGAGCTTGAGGCCGCCGGTGTAGACGGAGTTGAGCAGGCTGACGTCGGGCAGGGTGCCCTCGATGCTGTCGTCGTGGTTGCCGACCGTGGTGTACCAGGGGGTGCGCAGCCCCGGCGCGGTGAACGGGCTGCCGGCCGCCGACAGGAAGCCGGGGACCAGCGGGAAGCCGGCCGCCTTGTAGTTGTCCTGGAAGGACGACTCGGGGTTCCAGTACTGGGCGGCGCCGGAGTTCTGCACGCCCTCGTAGCGGGTGGTGTCACCGGTGTTGGGGGTGATCCGGCCACCGCTCATGACCGACAGGTACCACTCCAGCTCGATCTGCTCGTGGTTGTCGGTGTTGTCGCCGGTCGCCATGACCAGCGAGAACGGCATGCCGGTGTAGGGGCCGCCGGACAGCGAGTTGATCCGCTCCACCAGCGACGAGGCACCGCGCACGGTCAGCGGCTCGTGGGGGCGGTAGGCGGAGTCGATGTAGCGGGCGAGGTACTCGAAGCGGACCGGGGACTCGGTGTCCGCCAGGTGCAGGTCGGTGAACTGCACGAAGGAGGCGAGCCCGGTGCGCCGCGAGTCGCGGCCCGAGGAGGCGGCCGCCAGGTCGGTGCGCACCACGAGCGGCCAGCCGGGTCCGGACGTCAGCCGCATGTACGGTCCGCCGCCGGTCGGCGTGGCGACCTGCTCCAGGGTGGTGCCCTGGACCCGGACGGCGCGGGCCGCGGTGGCGGCCAGCGCGCGGTCCCGCGCCGCCGCGGACGCGTAGCGGCTGTCGGCCAGGGTCAGCGCGGCCGCGGCGGCCGCGGCCGACGCACCGGTGACGAACTGGCGTCTGCTGTATGGGGACATGCCAAGGACTCCTGACGGTCGGGCAGGGCGGGTTCGGCGCAGGTCGACGACGCCGTCGGCCGCCGGCCGGACGCGAGCGCACTACCGGCGGGTAACGAGCCGTCGGTCAGCATCATGGCCCACTTTTCCCGTGACGTGAACATGCCGCGAAGGATTGGCGACACCCCGCCGTCCATCCGCCCGTCCGTCCACCCGCCGTCACGCATGGACGGCGAGGACGGCGATCCGGTTCGGCAGCGGGCGCCGGTCTGCGATGCTCACCACATGGCCGACCATGACGCCGATCACGGCTACCTGCTCGACAACCGCCAGTCCCAGGCGGGCGCCCGCTTCGACGCGCTGGCCGAGTTGTTCGACCCGGTCACCTTCCGGCACGTCGACGGGTTCGCCATCGGCGCGGGCATGCGGTGCTGGGAGGTCGGCGCCGGCGGCCCCTCCGTACCCCTCGGGCTCGCCGAACGGGTCGGCCCCACCGGACAGGTGGTCGCCACCGACATCGACGTCTCCTGGACCCAGGAGGTCGCGGGCGGCGTGATCGAGGTGCTGCGCCACGACGTGGCGACCGATCCGCCGCCGCCCGGCGCCTTCGACCTGGTGCACGCCCGGCTGGTGCTGACGCACGTCACCGACCGGGCCGAGGCGCTGCGCCGGATGATCGGGGCGCTGCGCCCGGGCGGCTGGCTGCTGGTCGAGGACGCCGACCCCGGGTTGCAGCCGCTGCTGTGCCCGGACGAGTCGGGTCCGCGAGAGCGGCTCGCCAACCGGCTGCGCTCCGGGTTCCGTGACCTGATGGCCGCCCGCGGCGCCGATCTGTCCTACGGACGCACCCTGCCGGGACTGCTGCGCGGAGCCGGTCTCGACGACGTGCGCGCGGACGCCTACTTCCCGATCGCCTCACCCGCGTGCGTCCGGCTGGAGACGGCCACGGTGTGGCAGATCCGCGAGCGGCTGGTGGCCGCGGGGCTGGCCACCGACGAGGAGGTCGACCGCCATCTGGCGAACGTCGCCACCGGGCAACTCGACCTGGCCACCGCGCCGTTGATCTCCGCCTGGGGCCGCCGCCCCGAGCGGTGACCGCCGGCGGCCGTATTGACGCCCGAGCGGGCCGGTGGCACCTTCGCGATGGTTGCGTTTCCATCGACGGCCCACTTCCGGCAGCCATCGGACAACGTTGTCGGAGTCGTGGGTTCACCCCCGCACGGCGACATTGGAGACAGACATGGCACTCCGGTCCCACCCCCGAAGGCCCCTCGAACCACTGGCCGCCCACCCCGCGAGAACCACCACCCGCCGCCTCGCGCGTGCCACGAGAACCCTGAGCGGCGCGGTCGCGACCGCGATGATCCTCGTCCTCGCCCCGGTGCTCTTCCTGCTCGGCAACGCCCCGCACGCGCAGGCGCTCGACAACGGCCTGGCCAAGACCCCGCCGATGGGCTGGAACGACTGGAACGCCTTCGGTTGCAACGTCAGTGAGCAGCTGATCAAGCAGACCGCCGACTACATCGTCTCCTCCGGTCTGAAGGACGCCGGCTACAGCTACGTCAACATCGACGACTGCTGGATGGCCTCCAACCGCGACTCGGGCGGCAACCTGGTGGCCGACTCCGGCAAGTTCCCCGACGGGATCAGCGGGACCGCCGCCTACGTGCACGGCAAGGGCCTCAAGCTCGGCATCTACGAGAGCGCCGGCACCGCCACCTGCGCCGGCTACCCCGGCAGCCTCAACCACGAGCAGCAGGACGCCAACAGCTTCGCCTCCTGGGGCGTCGACTACCTGAAATACGACAATTGCAACAACCAGGGCGTGCCCTGGGAGCAGCGCTACAACACCATGCGCGACGCGCTGGCCCACACCGGCCGCCCGATCGTCTTCAGCATGTGCGAGTGGGGCGAGGACAACGTGTGGACCTGGGGCGCCGGGACCGGCAACCTGTGGCGCACCACCGGTGACATCAACGCCTCCTTCGGGTCGATGCTGTCGATCTTCCACAGCAACGTCCAGCTCGCCCAGTACGCCAAGCCCGGTGCGTGGAACGACCCGGACATGCTCGAAGTCGGCAACGGCATGTCGTTCACCGAGGACCGCTCGGAGTTCAGCCTGTGGTCCGAGATGGCCGCGCCGCTGATCTCCGGCACCGACCTGCGCGGCGCGTCGGCGGCCACCATGTCGCTGTACGGCAACCGGGACGTCATCGCCGTGGACCAGGACTCCCTCGGCAAGCAGGGCACCGAGGTGTCCTCCTCCGGCGGTCTCGACGTCATGACCAAGCCGCTGTCCAACGGCGACGTCTCGGTGGTGCTGTTCAACGAGAACTCCTCGACGGCCACCATCAGCACCTCGGCCGCCGCGGTCGGACTGCCCTCGGCCTCCTCCTACAAGCTGAACAACCTGTGGTCGCACGCCCTCAGCACGACCAGCGGGACCATCTCCGCGCAGGTGCCCGGCCACGGCTCGGTGATGTACCGGGTCTCGGCGGGCAGCGGCAGCAGCATCGGCAGCACCCACCCGCTGATCGGCGCCTCCTCCAACCGCTGCGTGGACGCGTTCGACAACCAGACCGCGCCCGGCACCAAGATGGAGATCTGGGACTGCGGCGGCGGCGCCAACCAGGCCGTGACCCTCACCTCCGCGGGTGAACTGCGGCTCTACGGCGGCACCCAGTGCCTGGACGCCGTCAACAACCAGACCGCCTCCGGAACACCGGTGGACCTGTGGAGTTGCGGCGGCGGCACCAACCAGCAGTGGACGCTCAACGCCGACGGCACCATCACCGGCAAGCAGTCCGGGCTCTGCCTCGACGTCACCGGCGGCGACCAGGCCGCGGGCAACGTCAACGGCTCTCCGCTCGAACTGTGGACCTGCAACGGTGGCGCCAACCAGCAGTGGCGCCTGGGCTGACGGCCCGCGCCCGCCCCGGCTCCGGCCGGGGCGGGCGGCTCACAGCCGGCCGGCCGCCACGATCCGGCGCAGGAACTGCCTCGTGCGCTCCTGCCGGGGCGCGCCGAAGACCTCCTTCGCGGTGCCGCGCTCGCACACGACCCCCTCGTCCAGGAAGCACACCTGGTCGGCGACCTCCCGGGCGAACGCCATCTCGTGGGTGGCGATGACCATCGTCATGCCCTGCTCTTTCAGGTCCCGCACCACGGCCAGCACCTCGCCGACCAGTTCCGGGTCCAGCGCGGCGGTGATCTCGTCGAGGAGCAGCAGCCGCGGCCGGCCCGCCACCGCGCGAGCGATGGCCACCCGCTGCTGCTGGCCGCCGCTGAGCCGGTCCGGGTACTCCCCCGACCTGCCGTCCAGCCCGAGTCTGGCCAGCAGTTCGCGCGCCTGGCTCTCCGCCTCGGCCCGCGAGACGCCGTGCACCCGGCGCGGTGCGAGGGTGATGTTGTCCAGCACGGTCATGTGCGGGAAGAGGTTGTACGCCTGGAAGACCACGCCGATGCGGCGGCGCACAGCGTCCTGGTCGGTACGCGGGTCGGTGATCTCCTGGCCGTCGAGGAAGATCGCGCCGTCGTCGACCTCCTCCAGCAGGTTGGCGCACCGCAGCAGGGTGGACTTGCCTGAGCCGGAGGCGCCGATGAGCGCGGTGACGGTGTGCGCGGGCACCTCCAGGTCGACGCTGCGCAGTACCACGCTGTCGCCGTAGCTCTTGCGCACCGCCTCCATGCGCAGCACGTGGTCGCTCATACGGTGCCTCCCTGCGACTGGCGCCGGTTCATCCGCGCGGTGGCCCAGTCGGTCAGCCGGGTCATCGGGATGGTCAGGGCGACGAAGACCAGGCCGGCGACCACGTAGGGCGTGTAGTTGAAGGTCTGGCCGGTGATGATCTGTGCCGCGTACACCGCGTCGACCGCGCCGGCGATCGACACCAGGCCGGTGTCCTTCTGCAGCGACACGAGGTCGTTCAGCAGCGGCGGCACCACTCGGCGCACCGCCTGCGGCAGGATCACGTAGCGCATCGCCTGGGCGCCGGACAGCCCGAGGGAGCGGGCGGCGGCCCGCTGGCTGGGGTGGACGGTCTCGATGCCGGCCCGGAACACCTCGGCCACGTAGGCGGTGTAGGTGAGCACCAGCGCGGCGCCGCCGAGCAGCACCGGGTCGTTGGTGACCCCGCGCAGCCGCAGTGCCGGGACGCCGAAGACCACGCCCAGCAGGCAGATGATCAGCGGCAGTCCGCGGAAGAAGTCGACGTAGGCGGTGGCGAGCGCCCGCAGCGGGAAGAAGACCGGTCCGCGCAGGGTGCGGGCGAGGGCCAGCAGCAGCCCGAGAACCAGGATCACCGCCCCGCAGCACACCAGCAGCCGGACGTTGAGCCACAACCCCTGGAGCACCTGCGGGAGGGCGACGCGGGCGTAGTGGGCGCTGAGGAACGTCTCGCGGGTACGCGGCCAGCCGGGCGAGCCGGTGACCACCAGGTACAGCACGACGGCGGTGACCGCCGTGCTGACCGCGGCGATGACCGTGGAGCGGCGGGTGCGGGTCCGGCGCAGCCGCTCGCGTTCGATCCGGCGGGCGGACGGCCGGTACTCGTCCGGTTTCTCGGCGGCGAGGGTCACTTGAGCACCGGCGCGTCGACGGCGTCGGACAGCCACTGCTTGTCGAGCGCGGCGAGCGTGCCGTCGCCGCGCAGCGCGTCGACCGCCTTGGTGACGCAGCCGGTCAGCGGGCTGTCCTTGTCCAGTACCAGGCCGAACTGTTCGGGCTTGCCGCCGGTGTCGGCGAACTGGCCGACGATCCTGGCGTCGGTCACCTCGGCGGAGGTGACGTAGAAGGCGGTCGGCAGGTCCAGGATGATGCCGTCGACCTGGCCGTTGCGCAGCGCGGTCTTGGCGAGGTCGTTCTTCTGGTAGATGGCGGGCTGCTTGGTCGGCTTGATGACGTCGCGCAGGACGTCGAGGCTGGTGGTGCCGATCTGGGCGCCCAGTTTGGCGCCGCGCAGGTCCGCGATGCTCTTGGCGCGTGCCACCTTCGAGCCCTTGAGGGCGATCAGGGCCTGGCGCACGTCGTAGTAGCCGGCGGAGAAGTCGACGGCCGCCTTGCGCTCGTCGCTGATGGAGACCTGGTTGATGTCGAAGTCGAACCGCTTGGCGCCCGGCGCGATCGCGTTGTTGAACGGCACCTTCTGCCAGCTCACGTGGGCCTTGTCGTAGCCGAGCCGACCGGCGACCGCGTAGGCCACCGCCGACTCGAAGCCCTTGCCGTCCGACGGGTCGTTGTTGTCGAACCAGGGAGCGTAGGCGGGGTCGTCCGTGCCGACCGTCAGCGTTCCCTTGGCGTGGGTCGGCAGGACTCCGGCCCGGCAACCCGCCGCCTGGGAAGCGGCCGGCCGGCCCGCCCCCGACGAGTCGTCCTGCGGAGCGCAACCGACAGCGGCCAGCACGAACGCCGCGACCGTCACCGCGCCAAGGCGGAATCCCGAGTTCACCAGTACGTCAGACATGGCGGGAGACTGACACCACGACAGCGAACCTGTCCAGATCACCCCGCGCTTTCCCCCGAAGGGAAGAGCCCACGACGTCAGATGCGAACTCCCCGTCGGGACATCCGGCGCTTACTGTGGAGGGATCTGACAAGTTCTCACTCATCCCGGGGGGGCGGTATGGAGGCGGAGTTGGCGGGGCTGGCGGTTTCGGGGGCTACTGCGCTGGTGAACGCCATGGCGGGTGACGGGTGGAACGCCGTCAAGGCGCGGGTGGCGGCGCTGCTGCGGCGGGGGCGGTCGGCCGGGGGCGACGACCTGGAAGGGCGGCTCGACGAGGAGCGGCGGGAGTTGACCGCCGCGCGCGAGGAGCACGACGAGGACGCGGTGGCCGACCTGGAAGGGGAATGGCGCAGGCGGCTGCGGCGGCTGCTTCTTGAGGACCCGCAGGCGGCCTCGGTCCTGCGGGAGCTGATCGCGGAGACCGGCGCCGAGGAGCGCGCCGCACGGGTGCACAACAGCATCACCGGTGGCGAGTTCCACGGCACGGTCGTGCAGGCCGGGGACATCTCCGGAGGCATCACCTTTCACTGAGCCCCTGGTGGACCCAGGGGTTTGACCGGGCCGGTGGGGCACCGCATGCTGTGCGGTATGTCTGGGTCACGAAGTGAGCGGGTTCGGCTGGGTGTCATCGGCTTGGGTGTGATGGGGACGCGGACCCTGCGGGCCGCGCTCGCGCATCCGGACTACGTCGTGCCGCTGGCAGCGGACCTCGGTGCGGACGCGGTGGCCAGGGCGCGGGCCGACCACCCCGGTGTGGAGTTCGTCAGCCCGAAGGAAGTGGTCGAGGCCCCCGGACTCGACGCGGTCTACATCGCCACTCCCCCGGCATCTCACGCCGACCTCGCCGTCGCCGCCATGCGTTCGGGCAAGGCCGTCTTCTGCGAGAAGCCGCTGGCGGTGGATCTCGCCGACGGGCGGCTCATGCAGGACGTCGCGGTGGAGACCGGTGTGGCGAACGCCG
Source organism: uncultured Actinomycetota bacterium (assembly GCA_963737305.1). Taxonomy (GTDB): domain Bacteria; phylum Actinomycetota; class Actinomycetes; order Streptomycetales; family Streptomycetaceae; genus Streptantibioticus_C. The sequence continues at coordinate 2,492,711 of CAVTRX010000001.1, forward strand.
TCAACTTCCCGCTCGCCGACACCGCCGCCACCGTGCACATGGCGAACAGCCTGCGGTCCGGCGAGGTCGGGCAGGTGCTCGGAATCGACGTCCGGCTGACCTTCCCGTTGTGGCCGCGTCCGTTCCAGGCGCCGGCCGTCTGGGTGGGCGAACGCGCGGAAGGCGGTTTCATCCGCGAGGTCTTCTCGCACTTCGCCTACCTGACCGACCGACTGGCGGGCCCGCTGCGGCCGGTCCACGTCGGTCTGGGCTTCCCTGACGACCCGCGGATCAGCGAGACCTCCGCGCACGGGCTGCTGGCCTGCGGCGACGTACCGGTGCATGTGTCGGGACGGGCGGGGGTCGCGGGTCCCGAGGCGTACGAATGGATCCTGTGGGGCAGCGAGCGTTCCTACCTGCTGCGGGACTGGCGTCACCTGTCGGTGTCGGACGGCGGGCCGTGGACCCCGGTGGAGCCGGCGGCCGGTGCGACGGGCGCGGAGTCGACCCGGCTGACGTCGTTCGCCCGAGCCGTGCGCGGTGAGGCGTTCGAGAACCTGGCCGACTTCGCCTCCGCCCTGCGGGTGCAGTACGCGGTGGAGGCGTTCCACGGTCACCGCCCGGATGAGCTGAACTCCTGAATTCTTCGCGGAACACCCATCCATCGGCCTCGCTCGCGTGTCTGATGGACAAGTGGCCGCTGCCCTGCGGCCGCGCCGCCGGGGTTTCGGGAGGTTCCATTTGAGTACGGGCATCAGCAAGTTGCGACGTGCGTCCGCGATCGTCATCACCACGGGAGCCGTGCTGGCCGCCGGGGCGCTCACCGCTCCGGCGCAGGCCGCCACCGTCAAGGTGCCGTCGATAGCCGCGAAGGGCGGCTACGAGTGGAACAACGGCGCCCGGACCACCCTCTACACCAAGGGCGCCGACACCCGCCGGTCCACCGGCTCCACCACGAAGATCATGACCGCCCGGGTGGTGCTGGCGGAGAAGCACCTCAACCTCGACGCCAAGGTCACGGTGCAGATGGCCTACAGCGACTACATCGTCGCCAAGGGCGCCTCGTCCGCCCACCTGATCGTCGGGGACAAGCTCACCGTCCGCCAACTGCTCTACGCCATGCTGCTCCCGTCGGGCTGCGACGCGGCCTACGCGCTGGCCGACAAGTTCGGCGTCGGGTCGACCAGGGCCGCCCGCGTGAAGCAGTTCATCGGCCAGATGAACACCAAGGCCAAGGGGCTCGGCCTGAAGAACACCCACTTCGACTCGTTCGACGGGATAGGCAACGGCGCGAACTACTCCACGCCCCGCGACCTGACCCACCTCGCCAGCAGCGCGCTGATGTTCTCCAACTTCCGCTCGGTCGTGAAGACCAGGTCGACCCGGCAGAAGGTCACGACGAAGAGCGGCGGCTACCGCTACATGTCGTGGTCCAACACCAACACGCTGCTGGGCAGTTACTCTGGGACCATCGGCGTCAAGACCGGTTCGGGACCGGCCGCCGGATACTGCCTGGTCTTCGCCGCCACTCGTGGCGGCAAGACGGTCATCGGCGCGGTGCTGGCGTCCAGTTCGGTCAGCGCCCGTACCTCCGACGCGAAGAAGCTGATGGACTACGGCTTCAAGAAGTAGCCCGGCCCGCGAGGTTCTCAGGGCCCGCCCACGGCCCCCGCGGTCATGGACGGGCCCCTCGCGTCCCGCACCGCCCCGACCGCGGGGCGGTGCGGGAAGTCAGTAGAGGATGTCGAGCGCGCCGGGCAGCACGCGGGCTGTGACCGGCAGCGCGCCCTCCACCTCGCCGTCGGCGCCGTAGGGCAGGGTGCGGTCCGCCTCGACGCGCACCTCCCGGCCGCGCAGGACGTCCACTTCGGGCCGGTTGACGTGCCGGCCGTCCTTCAGTTCGTTCATCACCGTGAAGAACAGCGACCTGGGCGCGTCCTTGATCACCACGATGTCGAGGACGCCGTCGTCCACCGCGGCCTCCGGGGCGATGAGCCGGCCGAAGCCGTAGTACGCGGAGTTGGCGACGACGACCGTGTAGCCGCTGCGCTCATGGACCTGGCCGTCCACGGTGATGCGGTATCCGGCGGCGCGCCAGGAGGCCACCGCCCGCAGCGCGCCCATGTAGTAGGACGCCTGTCCGCTCAGCAGGCGGGAGTTGTTGGCGTACTGGTTGGCCACCGCGTCGACGCCCGCGTAGACGCTGCCGAGAACCGCGACGCGGTCGTGCGCGGCGGACTCGACCTCGATCGCGTCGGCCTTCCTGGGCTCGCCGTGCAGCAGCAGTTCGGCCAGTTCCGGTGCGGTCGTCGGCAGCCCGAGGGCGCGGGCGAAGTCGTTGCCCCGGCCGGCCGGCACGATGCCCAGGACCGAGCCGGTCCCGGCCAGCGCGCCGCCGACGCAGCCCGCCATGCCGTCCCCGCCGACGCCGAGCACGACCCGGCCGTGCAACGCGGCCTCCCTGGCCAACTGCCGCGCGTGGTCCAGCCCGTGGCTGTAGACGACCTCGACCTCGGCGCCGGCCTCGCGCAGCAGACGGGCGAGCGGGACGAGGGTCGCGGCGCCCTGCGATCCGCCCGCGGTGGGGTTGACGACGGCGGTGAACTGGCGCATGAGAACGCTCCGGTGGGCGGGGATGACGGATTACGCGGGCGGGAGCAGGACACCGGGGTTGAGGATGCCGTCCGGGTCGAGCCGGTCCTTGACCGCGCGCAGTACCTCCACGCCGAGCGGCCCGATCTCCCGTGCGTACCAGTCGCGGTGGTCGGTGCCCACGCCGTGGTGGTGGCTGATGGTCCCGCCGGCCTTCAAGATCGCGTCGTTGGCGGCCTGTTTGGCGGGCTCCCAGTGTGCCACCGGGTCCTCGCCCTGGGCGGAGACAACGGTGAAGTAGAGGGAGGCGCCCGTCGGGTAGACGTGGCTGACGTGGCACATCACCAGCGGCGGGGTGCCGGCGGCGGTGAGCGTCTCGGTGAGCGCGGTGCGCACCGCCTCGTACAGCGCCGGGACCGCGGACCAGAAGGCGGCGGTCTCCAGGGTCTCGGCGAAGGCGCCCGCGTCCAGGAGTGCGTCGCGCAGGTAGGGCGCGGAGAACCGGCCGTGGGACCAGCTGTCGCCGGGCTCCTCGCCGAGGAACTCCCCGCCCGCCTCGCGCAGTACGGCGTGGGCGCGCGTCCTGCGGTCGTCGACCTCGGCGGGGTCTCCCTCGTACCCGGTGATCGCCAGGCAGCCCGCGGCCGGGTCGAAGCCGCCGCCGATGGCGTCGGGCTTCGCCAGGCCGATCATGGTCTCCGTCTCGTCGGACAGCCGGAGCACCGTGGGCAGCGGCCCGTCCTGGGCGAGCCGGCGCAGCGCGGTGCGCCCGGCGTCGAAGGAGGCGAAGCGCCAGCCCTCGTAGCGGGTGGTCCGCGGCACCGGTCGCACCCGGACGGTCACCGAGGTGATCACCCCGAAGGCGCCTTCGGAGCCGAGCACCAGCTGCCGCAGGTCGGGGCCGGCCGCGGACCGGGGGGCGCGGCCGATGTCCATCGTGCCGCGCGGGGTGGCGACGGTCAGCGCCACGACCATGTCGTCGAAGCGGCCGTAGCCGGCGGACGCCTGGCCGCTGGAGCGGGCCGCCGCGAAGCCGCCGATGGTCGCCCACTCGAAGGACTGCGGGAAGTGGCCCAGTGTGAGGCCGTGTTCGGCGAGTAGTTCCTCCGCCCGGGGGCCGCGCAGTCCGGGTTCGAGCACGGCGGTGCCGGAGACGGGGTCGACGGAGCGCAACCGGTCCATCCGGCGCAGGTCGAGGGCGATGAAGCAGCCGTTCGTGTGCGGGGCGAGTCCGCCGACGACCGAGGTGCCGCCGCCGAACGGCACGACCGCCACCCGGTGTTCGGCGCACGCCCGCAGGACGGCGAGCACCTCGTCGTGGTCGGCGGGCAGCACCACGGCGTCCGGGGCGTCGGTGATCCGGCCGCCGCGGATGCGCAGCAGGTCGGGCGTGGACTTGCCGCCGGTGTGGCGCAGGCGGCTCTCGTCGTCCTCGCGTACCTGGTCCCCGCCCACCGCGCCGGCGATGGCCTCGCGGGCCGCCGGGGTGAGCCGGGAGGCGGGCAGCTCGACGTCCTCCAGGGCGGCGGGCGGCGCCTCGACCGGTTTGACGCCGAGCAGGTCGCGCAGCAGGCCCACCACGCTCTCGGGCAGCGGGGCCGCCTTGGCCGGGTCGCCCCAGCCGCTCCACAACATGTCCACCGAGCCCACCTGATTCAGCCGCTTCGTCTTCCGGCGTGCGCCGTGCGGGCCGGCGGTTGCCGCCGCGATCCCGTTCGTTACACTGTGACACATGACGTCTATTCGCCACAACCGCCGGGACGACGCCGTCCTCGACGCCGCCCGTGACTGTGTCCTCGCGGTCGGCGTGCGCCGCACCACCCTGACCGACGTCGCGCGCAGGGCCGGTGTGTCGCGGATGACGCTGTACCGCCGCTGGCCCGACGTGCGGGCCCTGGTCGGCGACGTGATGACGCGGGAGTGGGTGGCGGTCGCCCTCGGCGCGGCCAGCGAGCCGGAGGAGGGCCGACCCGCCCGCACCCGGTTGGTGGAGGGACTGGTGGCGGGCCTTCGGGCGTTCCGCGACCACCCGCTGCTGCGCAAGATCCTCGACGTCGACCCGGAACTGCTGCTGCCTTACCTGTTCGACCGGCGCGGTGCCAGCCAGGACGCGCTGCTGGAGTTCGTCCTCGACGCGCTGCGCGCCGGGCACACCGACGGCTCGATCCGCGCCGACCACCCGGTACGGCAGTCCCGGTCGGTGCTGCTGGTGGTGCAGTCGTTCGCCCTGTCCCTGCAGACGATGACCGACGACCGTGACCCCGAGCTCGCCGACGCCGCCTTCCACGACGAGCTGCGGCACATCCTGGAGAGGACCCTCACCCCATGAGCGCCACCGAGGAAAGCTCACCCCGCGACTTCTCCCTCACCGCCGCCCGGCGGTCCCGCGACCTGTCCCGGCTGATCGGCGGCGAGCCGGTGGACGTACTGGTCGTCGGGCTGGGCGCGACCGGCGCCGGGGCGGCGCTCGACGCGGCCTCGCGCGGGCTGTCCGTCGCCGCCGTCGACGCCCACGACCTGGCCTTCGGCACCTCGCGCTGGAGTTCCAAGCTCATCCACGGCGGCCTGCGCTACCTCGCCTCGGGACAGTTGGGCGTCGCCCGCGAGAGCGCGGTGGAGCGCGGTGTCCTGATGGAGCACACCGCGCCGCACCTGGTGCGCGCCCAGCCGTTCGTGATGCCGCTGACCGGTCTGTCGCCACGCCGCAACGCGGCCATCGCCCGGATCGGCCTGCGGGCCGGGGACCTGCTGCGCGCCTCGGCCGGAACGGCCCGAACCACGCTGCCCGGTCCGCGGCGGCTGACCGCGGTGGAGACGCTGCGCGCCGCCCCGGGCCTGCGGGCGTACGGGCTGCGCGGCGGGCTGATGTCCTGGGACGGCCAACTGACCGACGACGCACGCCTGGTGACCGCGATAGCGCGGACCGCGGCCGGGCATGGCGCCCGGATCCTGACCAGGACCCGGGTGCTGTCGCTGTCGGGCACCGGTGCGCTGGTGCGCGACGAACTGACCGGGCAGGAGGGCGAGATCCGCGCCCGCGCGGTCGTCAACGCCACCGGGGTGTGGGCCGGCGGCCTGGTCGACGACGTGCGGCTGCGGCCGTCCCGCGGCACCCACCTCGTGCTTCGGGCGGAGACGCTCGGCGTTCCGGCGGCCGGTCTGCACGTCCCCGTCCCCGGCGAGACCAACCGGTTCGTGCTGGTCCTCCCGCAGGGCGACGGCAGGGTGTACGTGGGCCTGACGGACGAACCCGTCGACGGCCCGGTACCCGACGTGCCGCAGGTGCCCGAGTCCGACATCGGCTTCCTCCTGGACGTCCTGGGCAGCGCGCTGGACCTGCCCGTCCACCGTGACGACGTGGTCGGCGCGTTCGCCGGACTGCGGCCGTTGCTGGACGGCGGCGGTGACTCGCGGTCCGGCCAGGGCCGCACCTCCGACATCTCCCGCCGGCACGCGGTGCTGACCTCCGCCGACGGGGTCGTCACGATCGTCGGCGGAAAACTGACCACTTACCGGCGGATGGCCCAGGACGCCGTCGACGCGGCGCTGGCCGCCCGGGGTCTGGCCGCCGGACCGTGCCGGACCGCCCGGCTCCCGCTGGTCGGCGCGGCCCCCCGGGCGTCGCTGGCCACGCTGTCCGCCCCGCGCAGGCTGATCGAGCGCTACGGCACCGAGGCGGTGGCGGTCCACGCCCTCGCCGCCACCGACCCGCGGCTGGCCGAGCCGGTGGCCGACGGCGTCGAGGTGACCCGGGCCGAACTGCTCTGGGCCGCCCGGCACGAAGGCGCGCTCGACGAGGGCGATTTGCTCGACCGCCGCACCCGCGTCGGCCTGGTCCCCGCCGACCGGGCCGCCGCCCTGCCCGCCGCCGGCGAGGTCCTCGCCCGCTCGCAGGAGGCCGCCGCGGGCAGCTGACCCCGGCGCGTCCCCGCTACGGACGGGATCCGACCTCGGCGTGCGCGGTGTGGTCGAGCGTCCAGTGGTGCTCCAGTGCGTAGCGGGAACCGGTGCGGCGCTCCAGGACGATCTCGGCGCTGGCGCGTTCGGTGTTGACGCACACGGCGGGTGATCCATCCGGGTCGGTGTAGTCGAGCGTCACGCAGTCGGCGGGATCCTGGTGGACCTCCACCCGCAGTCGGCGGCGGCCCACCCGGCCGCGCACCGACCAGTCCGGTGTGCCGAGCCGCGCGGTGAACAGCGGTGCCGCCAGCAGCGGATCCGCCGGCCAGTCGCGCCCGCCGACCCGAAGTTGCAGCAACGGCAGCGGCGGCAGCAACCGCATGCCGGGGCGACGTGCGACGGCGGCGACCAGTTCGAGCACGTCGCCGCCGCCGAGGTCCGCGTGCAGCCAGGCCCAGCGCTTGGCGTTGCCGTGTCCGGCGATCCGCGCGACCGCCCCACCCGCCCCGGCAAGCTCCAGGCGCCGCCCGTCGACCTCGATGAAGCCGTCGAAGCGGGCGTCGGGCGCGGGCACCACCTGAGCGGCCGGCAGCACCTTGTGCCGCCAGGCCCAGCGCGGAAACGTGTAGAGCGGTCCACCGCGTTCGGTGACGTCCAGCCGCCAGCGGATCCGGCCGGCCTCGCCGGTGAGCAGGCCGGGCGACGCGCTCACCCCCGGTGTCCCGAAGTACGCGGCGCCGGGGCCCTGTTCGGGTGCGGCGGGCTCGTGCGGTCCGAACCGTTCGGTGACCGGCGGCCCGTCCGGCGGGAAGACCGACGCCCAGCCCAGTGCCCGCGCCGGCCCGCCGTCGACCGGGGCGACCACCTCGTGGTGCACCCACACCCCGGTGCCGGTGCTCGGGTCGGTGAGGGTCGCGTACCAGACTTCCAGCCGCCCTGACCTGCCCCGCAGTCGCGCGGGGTACAACTGCTGCGCTTCGTGGTTGATGGTGGTGCCCCTTCCCTGGGTGGTACGACGTGGCGGCGGTGTCATCTGCCGGGCGGCGGCGCGCCGTAGGTGACGGTGACGCCGGCCTCCACGGCCCGGGCGGTGATGGCCGGGGCGGCCCGTTCCGCGAGGGCGGCGATGGTCAGCGAGGGGTTGACGGTCAGCGAGGCGGGGACCGCGGAGCCGTCGGTGACGAAGATGCCGGGGTGGCCGCGCAGTTCGTTGGTGTCGGTGAGCGCGCTGGTGGCGGGGTCGTCGCCCATCCGGGCGGAGCTGATGGGGTGCGCGGTGACGGTCGCGGCCACGTCCTCCGACCAGGGCCGAACCTGGGAGAGCCCGTCCTTCTCCATGATGGAGCGCAGTGCGGCGTCCGAGGCGTCCCAGGCCCCACGGGTGGCGGCGGTGGGGTGGAAGCTCATGCTGCCCAGGCCGAGCCCCGGGGCGAGCCGGGTGAAGCTGCCGGTGAGCGGGGGCAGGCCGAAGGTGCCCTCGTTGTCGTCCTCGGTCATGGCCAGCAGGGTCAGCCAGGAACGCCACCTGGCCCGCATCTCGCGCTTGCCGATGCCGAACCAGCTCGGCGCGCCGCCCGCCTGGGTGAGGACGTTGGTCAGGGTGGGGAAGTAGATCTGCTGGAGCATGAAGCGGCTGAACTCCGGGGCGCCCGGGTCCAGGTAGTCGTAGGTGGCCGCGGTGATGGGGCGGCCGATCGGCAGTCCCTCGTACGCGGTGCCGTCCGGCCGGGACACTCCCAGCAGGGAGCGCACCTTGTCCTCGTCCATGTCGGCGACGCTGACCCGGTCGCCGTTGCCGGAGAAGTACCGGCCGACCGCGGACGGGATGCCGCCCAGCGGGATGGCGGACCGCTGGAGGATGATCGGAGTGCCGACGGTCCCGGCGGCCAGCACGACGATCTTGGCGTGGATGACGCCGACCTGCGCGGTGCAGGTGTAGTCGTCGGGGTCCAGGACGGTGTAGGCGGCGGCGTACCGGTAGCCGGCCTCGGTGGAGGGCAGCAGTGTCTGCACCTCGTGCAGCGGACGGACGACGGCTCCGTGGGCCTCGGCGCCGGGCAGGTAGTTGAGCAGCATGGAGCGTTTGGCGTCGAAACGGCAGCCGGAGAGCATCCAGTTGCAGTTGGTGCACCGGGTGGTGTCGACGGCGACCGGCACGGGGTTGCAGGTGTGCCCGGCCCGGTGGCAGGCGGCCGCCAGCACGCCTCCGGCGTAGGAGACGTCCGGCCAGTCGGTGTGGGCCACCGGTATGGACTCCTCCACCCGGTCGTACCAGGGGTCCATGCCGGCGCGGGTGAGAGCCGCGGGCCAGATGCGCCGCCCCAGGCTCCCCCGGCGTTCGAACGCGAAGGTGGGGGCGCGCAGCGAGGCGGCGAAGTAGACCACGCTGCCACCGCCGACGCAGTTGCCGGCCACCACGGAGATGCCGTCGCCCTGGATGACGTCGACGATGCGGTTGTAGGTGCCCAGTTGCATCGAGTGGGCGAAGTCCTGCGCCGCCAGCCGGGGACCGCGTTCCAGGACGGTGACCCGGGCGCCGCCTGCCGCGAGGTGGTAGGCGGGGATGGATCCGCCGAACCCGCTGCCGATGACCAGGACGTCTGTGGTCTCCACGCTCATGCCGGGCTCCCCGAGGCTGTGGTGGCCGGATGTTTGTCCGCGAGGGCGCGGCCGTAGGAGAACTGCGGGAACCGCCAGAGCCCGTCCGGGTCCGGGGCGGGGAAGCGCAGCCAGGTCAGTCCCGGGTGTCCGTCGGCCAGCGCCTGGCGGGTGTCGAGGGTGGCGGCGGTGTCGAAGGCCAGCCCCACGATCAGGCTGAGGACCTGCCAGATCTTCCGGTCCACGTCCAGCGGGTCGAACAGCCCGGAGAGCAGATCCGTGCGATGGGCGAAGGACAGGCCGACGAACGGCGGTGAGGTCGGCGGCAGCAGGATGAGGTGGAGCGCCGCGTAGGCGACCGCGCGGGCGTCGAGCAGCGCGGCGATCTCCGGCAGCAGCGGTGCCAGCGGCAGGGCGGGCGAGGTGAGGACGTCGACGACGCCCGCCTGCACCGCGCCCGGGCCGGTGACGGCCCCGGCGATGGCCAGGTCCCCGGAGCTGCGGCGCTCACCGGGGATCATCGTGTCGGCGAACGCCTCAAGGGTCTGCGTGGTCCAGCTCTCGTCGGCGGGCGACACCGTGGAGGCGGCGGCGCGCGCGGGGAGCGCGAACTGGCCGGCGGTCAGGACCGCGAGGGTGGCGGTGAGTCCCTTGAGCACGCCGCGCCGGTCGATACCGGGTTCGGGCATCGCACTCACCCGGCCAGCGCGCAGGGCAGATCGAACGGCAGGGAGACGGTCGCCCCGCTCTCGCCCGAACTCGCCCCGAACTCCTCGAGCGCGTCGGCCACGTCGGTGAATCCGCCCGCCCGCAGCGCGGCGACCGCGTCACCGATGCCGACCGGCTGGCCGTCGATGTGGAAGTTCGTCAGCCGGGCACCGGCCTGTGCGGCGCCCAGGTCCCACCAGTACTGGCCGTCCCAGGTCACCCAGGGGGTGACCCCGGCGGTGGGCTGCACGCTCCAGTGGTCCTTCTGGTAGTAGCGGCAGGTGGTGAGCGCGAGGGCGAACCGCGACGGCTCGGCCAACAGGAAGCGCAGCGCGCCGCCGTCGTCGACGGTGATGTCCCGCTTGCTGTACTCCACGCACAGCGGATCGGCGAACATCAGCCACGCGGGCGGCTGTTCGCCCTCGCCGAAGGTGTGCCAGGTGCAGGTGTCGGCGAACGACGGTTCGGTGAACGCCGCCGCGGACGCGGCGACCGCGGCAGCCGGGCGAGGCGAGGCCACCGCGGCGTTCGGTGACAGGACGGCGGCGCACACCCCGAGCACCACTCCGAAAGCGGCCACAGTGGTTCGGGCCCGCGACGTGGACACAGGAGACCTCCTGAATTCGGGAACGGCGAAGCGGCGAGAGCACACAGGACATGCCGGGCACGACTCCCCCCATGAAGCCCGGGACGGGAGTCCGGCTCACCGAGAATGGAGCATGACTACTCGCCAGTACAAGGGCCGAGAGGCAGTTCGGAGGAATACGCGGCCGTGCCCGCCGACGGCTTTCGGCGGGCCCGGAATTGTTCCTTCACCGTGCCACGGAGCTGTTCCTCGAGTGCCCGGCTCGTTCCACGCCGTGCCCGAATGTTCCGCACGGCGCCGGGCGTTCCGCGCGGTGCCGGCGATCGGGTCGGTCAGTAGCCGACCGCCACCTCCAGCCACTGCGGGCTGCCGTGGGAGACGAAGGAGGACTGGCCGTCCACGTCGTCGTACGGGAAGCCGTAGGCGAGATTGCTGATGGCGTTGTCGTGCCAGAACTTGGCGTAGTAGTTGGCGGGACCGGCCAGGTAGTACTTGCTCGGGTCCGACTGCTGCGCGGCCGGCAGCGTGGCCACGTGACGGTTGAGCGCCGCGCACATGGTGGGGTTGCTCGCCATGCTCCCGGCGCAGCCGAAGATGTTCTGGGTGCTCTCGTTGACCCCGGCCGACTGGGCATAGGAGGTGAAGTAGTTGGCGTTCACCCCGCCCTGCCGGAAGCTGGGGTCGCTGCCCGGGGCGATGATCCGGAACGGCGACTGGGTCTGCGCCAGCACCTGGAACGGTTGCGGGACCGCACTGGTGAAGTCCTGGAAGACCTGGGTGCGTGACTCGTCGAAGATCTTCTGGGTGTCACCGACCTGGACGTCGTAACCGTCGGTGGCGTGCAGCCGCATCGCGAGCGGCAGACCCCAGGCGTCCACCCGGGTGGTGTTGCCGTTGAACACCCCGCCGCCGACCGTGAACTCGATGAAGTCGAAGTACTGGCTGTTCGGCGAACCGATGTAGAAGTACATCCGCCCCGAGGAGTTGGCCGGCATGTCCAGGTACGGCTGGTCCGCGATGGAGTGCGTCTGCCCGTTGAAACTCCAGTACACCTGGCTGTCCGGGTACACGCCGTTGGTCCGGTTGAGTATCTTCACCTCGATCGCGTTGTGGGCGGTCGGTATGGAGCCGGTGTCGCCCCAGAACGCGTCGCCGGTCGGATTGCCGGGCCCGGTCGGCGTGCTGCCACCACCGGTGCCGTAGACCTGGAACTCCCAGAGCGAGTAGCCGTACGGGGTGGCCCGCTGGGTGCCGTACATCCGCACGTACCGGCCGCTGCCGGTGATGTTGAGGGTCTGCACACCGCCGGTACCGCTGGTGGTGGAGTAGATCGAGTTCCAGTTGGTGCCGTCGGCGGAGGTCTGGATCTGGAAGCCGGTGGCGTAGGCGGGCTCCCAGTTGAGCACCACCTGGCTGATCTGGGCGGTGCCTCCGAGGTCCACCTCCAACCACTGCGGGTCGCTGAACGCGCTGGACCAGCGGGTTCCGGTGTTGCCGTCCACGGCCGACGAGGCGGGGAACGCGCCGGACTCGACGGACGAGGCGGTGGCCGTCCTGCCCTGCGAGAGCAGGGTGTCGGCCGCATGGGCGGGGGCCGGGCTGATCGCGACGACGAGAGCCGCCAGCATGGCGACCAGCAACGCGGCGACCAGGAAGGGACCGGACCGGCGCCGCAACGGCTGCCGGCGCATTGGCGCAAGGGCATTGCTCGACATGGTGTCTCCTGAACCGGGGTGGGGTCCTGCGGAGCATGACGGTGCCTGACACTGTCTCGGTCAAGCCGTGGGAGAGCGCTCTCTCACGGAGCAATTGTTTGTTTATCCCCCCTTCCGTCCGGCGTCAAGGACTCGCGGAACGCCCGCCCTCGCCAGCGGAGCGCACCTCCCCGGCCATTGCGGACCGGGTGGCCGGTCTTCGGCCGTTTGTGTGGTGGTGGATCAAACTTCTGGGTCAGTCGAAGGATTCGGGGTGGCTGCGGCTCCCGGGGCTCCTAGGGTCACCGTGTACCTGTCATCCGTTGCTCATCGCGCTGGAGGAACCCCGTGCGCAAGAGAGTCATCGCTTCCACAGGCCTCGTCCTCGGCCTGCTGCTGGCGACCCCGGCATTCGCGGGCGGCGCCGGACCGGGCGCCCCCGGCATCGGCGATCCGTACTACCCGACCTACGGGAACGGCGGCTACGACGTATCGCACTACAACCTCAGCCTCGACTACCAGCCGACGACCGACCTGTTGTCCGGCACCACCGTCGTCACCGCGACCGCCACCCAGAGCCTGACCAGCTTCGACCTGGACTTCGCCCTCGACGTCAGCGCGGTGAAGGTCGACGGTCGTCCGGCGAAGTTCGCCGCCAGCGGCGAGCAGGAACTCGTCATCACCCCGGACCGGGTGATCCCCCGCGGCCACCGGATGTCCGTCGCGGTGACGTACTCCGGGGTGCCCTCCACCGTGAAGCGCTACGGATTCACCTCCTGGCAGCGCACCCCCGACGGCGGAGTCGCGGCCAACGAACCCGAATCCGCCTGGTGGTGGTTCCCCAGCAATGACCATCCGCTGGACAAGGCGAGCTATGACGTCACCGTCCGGGTGCCCAGCGACGAACAGGCCATCAGCAACGGCCTCCTCCTCTCCTCCCGCACGGCGGACGGGCTGACCAGCTACCACTGGCGTGAGACCGCTCCGATGGCCACCTATCTGGCGACCCTCGCCGTCGGCCACTTCGACATCACCCACAGCCGCACCCGTACCGGCGTGCCGATCATCAACGCCTACAGCACCGGCCTCGACCCCGCTGTCGCCGCCAACGCCCGTGCCAGCGTGGAGCGTTCCGGCGAGGTCATCGACTTCCTCAGCGGCTACTTCGGCCCCTACCCCTTCGACTCCGCCGGTGGCTACGTCCCGAACGTCACCTCCCGCTTCGCACTCGAGAACCAAACCCGGGTCTTCTACAGCCCCGCCTTCTTCAGCAAGGGCGCCGACACCTCCGTCGTCGCACACGAACTGGCCCACCAGTGGTGGGGCGACGACGTCTCCCTCACCCGCTGGTCCGATATCTGGCTGAACGAGGGCTTCGCCGGCTACGCCGAGTGGCTGTGGGCCGAGCACGAGCACACGGGCACCCCGCAGCAACTCGCCCAGCAGGTCTATGACGCCCACCCCGCCGACGATCCGTTCTGGACGGTCAAGCCCGGGGACCCCGGCGCGCAGAACCAGTTCGACGACGCCGTCTACGACCGCGGGGCCGTCGCCATCCAGGCGCTGCGTAACACCATCGGCGACCACGCGTTCCTCACCCTGCTCAAGGCCTGGCCGACACTGCATCACCACGGCAACGGCACGATCGTCGAATTCCAGCGCCTCGCGGAGACGTTGTCCGGTCAGAACCTGGACAGCTTCTTCCAGACCTGGCTCTTCACCCCGTCCAAGCCCGCATCCCTCCCCACTCCGTGACCTGCGGCCTTCCCTCTGGTCCCCCCGCGCGTGCTTTTCCGAGCTCTCTTCCTGACCACGATCTCCCCCGCGTGACGTGGTGTTCGTTCGAACCTCACCTTCATTGGTGGCACAGCATCAATCAGAGCGGGGTGTCAGGCGCTGTGATGACGTGAACTCCAGCTGTGGGCGGGCCGCACGACGGCTCGCCCACAGTCGTTCCGGGCGACAGTCAGCTTCCGGAAGGGGTCGCGCACCTCACCGGTCGCCTTGCCCTTGCGGCGCGGGCGAGGGGCGCGGGCGGGACGCCGCGAGAAGGGAGGGCGCGGGGCCGCGTCAGACCCCGTAGCGGGCGGCGGGGATCGAGCGCGAGAGGTTGGGGCGGAGAGCCTGGCGGGCCTGGTCGAAGCTCTCCCAGTCGGCTATCTCCGGGAGGGAGGGGATGGTGACAGGTTCGCCCGCATCGAGCCCGGCCAGCGCGGCGTCCACCGCGTGGTCGACCGACATGACCATCTCAGTGGGCAATGTCGCGAGTTCGATGCCCGAGCCGTCCCACAGTTCGGTGCTGACGGCGCCCGGCAGGACCGCCTGGGCCTGGACTCCACTGTCGGCCAACTCCTGCTGAAGCGCCTGGGTGAAGGTCAGCAGGTAGCTCTTGGTGCCGCTGTACACCGCGCTGCCCGGAAGGGAGCCGAGAGCAAGCACGGAGGAGATGTTGACGATCGTGCCGCGGTCGCGCCGGGTCATGCCGGACAGCGCCGCCGTGGTCAACCTGGTCGGGGCGGTGATGTTGAGGGCGATCAGATTCTCCGAGACGGCCGAGTCGATCGCGGCCATCGGGCTGAACAGTGCTCCCCCCGCGTTGTTGACCAGCATCTCGATGGAGTCATCGGTGCGCAGCCTGTCCTCGACCGCCGCCAACTGCACGGCGTCCGTGAGGTCCGCTGTCAGGATGTCGACGGTCACGCCGGTGCGTTCCGCGATATCCGTGGCAAGGGTGTCGAGGCGGCTCTTGTTCCGCGCGACCAGCAGCAGGGCATAGCCGCGGTCGGCGAGCCGGCGAGCATAGGTGGCGCCCAGTCCGGAGGAGGCGCCGGTGACGACGGCGGTCTTCTTGGCTTGTCCGGTCATGATCCCGCTCCCATTCAGCATTCCGAGAATGGCCCGCGTTCGCTGACCACGTCTTTAGATTATGACTGAAATCTAAGACTGTCCAGTCACCCTTTTTGGTGAAGCGGCCGGTGCCTCCGGCGGCCGGTGCCTCCGGCGGTTGAGGCGGGGGCGGGTGCCTCCGGCGGCTTGGGGTGGGCGCCTCCGGCGGCTTAGGGCGGGCGACACCGGCGGCCCGGGGGCGGGGGCGCGGCGCCCTGAGAGCCCCGAGCGCGGGGCCGGGGTGCCGGAGTCCCGAGCGCCCGGCCTGGGCGTCGGGCCCCGGAGCCCGGACTCCGGGGGCTCTGGGGGGCGGGAGGGGGTCGGGAGTCGGGACCGGGGCAGTCCGGTTACCCGGGCCCCCAGGGACCAGAGCTAGGGCGGGCCCCCGGAGCCCCCCGCCCCGCCGGCCGTCCGGCCCAAAGTGATCCGGCAGCCCGGGCGGCAAGCCGTCCGGTGCGGGGCCGGGCGTTTCGGGTCCGAGGGCGGCCAGTCCTCGTCGATAGGGGCGAGTAGGTCAGGGGCGGATAGTGCCGATCGGTCGGGGCGGGCGGCCGGGGGCTGAGCGATCGGGTTCGGGCCGTTCGGGGGCCAGGCTTTCCGGGAGAGGGCGGGCTTTCCGGGTCCCGAGGGGATCGGCCCTGCTCGGTGGGGCGCGCCAGTCACGGGCGGGCCGGTCAGGGACGGGCAGAGGGATGGTCGTCGGGGCAAGGGTCGGGCGGCGACCCCCACCGGCCGGTGTGGCGAGGCGGCGGGCGAGGGGATCTGGGCGAGGGCGGGTGGCGGAGACGGTCGGAGGACAGAGGCAGCGGGCGGAAGGGCGTCGGAGCGGACAGGGCAAGGCCCGAACCGGCCCGATCGAGCTGCGCACGACGGGGCTGGGCACGGGAGGGTGCTTCGCGCTAGGATAGATGATGACAAGGATCTAACGTTGGTGGTGAATCGAATGAGTCGCGTATCGCAGGCCGAGGCGCAGGCCAACCGGGAACGCACGGTGGCCGCGGCGGCCCGGCTCTTCCGGGAGCGCGGAGTCCAGGGCGTCAGCGTCGCCGATGTGATGAAGTCCGTCGGGCTCACACACGGCGGGTTCTACAAACAGTTCGCCTCCAAGGAGGCCCTGCTGGGCGAGGCCACCGAACGGGCGTACTCGGATCTGGAGAGCCTGCTCGCCTCCTTCATCGCCGAGAAGGGTGACAACGGCGAGAACTCCGACGCCGCCCGCGCGGCACTGATCGACTTCTACCTCTCCGCCGACCACCGCGACAACCCCGGCGCCGGTTGCCCCACGGCGGGCTTCGCTGGCGACATGGCACGCGAGCCGTCCACGAACGCATCTCGCGAGCAGTACGCCAATGGGATATGTGACTTCGCCAAGTGGCTGACAGACGACGAGGAAGAGGGACTGGCCACCGTGTGCACGATGGTCGGGGCCCTGCTGCTCGCCCGCGCCACTTCCGGCACACCGCTGTCGGACGAGATCCTCGCGGCGGCCCGCACGTCGCCGGCGGTCAGGCCCGGCACGTCCTGACGGGAGCACGGGGCGGCTTCGGTCGGATCGGCTCAAGCTGGTGTCCGCGTGGCGGGAGACCGTAGACGGCGCACGCCCACGGGGACAGGTGACCGGGGCGGCTGCGCCGTGCCGCCCGCGAGTAGTAATCGCTGAGGAACACCGCGGCAGTTCATGGGGCGTGCCAGGCACCGCTGACGGAGTCCAGGGTCACGGGCCAAGGTGAGCCCGATACCAGGTCTGGCACGGCCCGCCCTGACTCAGCCTGCCCAGCCTGACGGGCCTGACCGACCCGCCCTGAGGTCTCCAGTCTGGGCGGGCGCACCCGGCCTGGGCAGGCGCCCCAGCCCGGACGGGCCCGCCCCGGCTCCTCCCGGCCTGGCCTCGATCTGGTCGGTGGAACCCCGCGGGTGCGAGGATGGTCGGCATGACGATCATCAGAAAGGCCTATGCCGCGTAGCCGGCCTGGCCGCGTCCGTACCGAGCTTTCGCGCTGGCCTCGGATGCAAGAAGACATCACGAACATCCACGGGCTGTCCTCGGCCGCACTCGCTGAAGTTCGACGGATAGAACGTCAGAAGAAGTACCTGTGGCCGGGCTCGATCGAGTACCTCGAAGCGGTGATATTGGCGATGTCGCGGCGGCGGGGCGCGAACTCCGCCGTCTCGTCGAAGTTCTCGACCAGTGCTACTGATAGCCGAGGCGGCTGGAGTTCGTGTCCGCGGTCGACCGCACGTCAGCCTCCCACCGCGCCCTCCTCGACCCAGCAGCGCCCACGCCTCCGCGCCCGACCACGTCGCCGGGGCCCGGTTGGCGGGCGGTTTCAGACAGCGCCATAGTGCAGTCCTCGCAGCTGGGCTGGTTGGTCCTCGTCGGAGGGCTCCGGCCAGAACACCACTGGGAGTTGCGGTAGACCGAGCCGTGGTGCGATGGCCTCGTTGGCGTCGGCCAGCCATGTCGTGGCCCACACCAGATCGCACGGTAGCGCCCTCAGTCGCGGGCCATGTTCCGGATTGATTCTGGCCAGCAGGGGATTCGCGTCGGGCTCCCGCGGTTCGGGACCTGCCTGATGGTTCGGATACCCGTCGGGGTAATCCTGCGGAGCTGCCCCGAACGGAATGAGCGGCCCGTCCACGTCAAGGAAAAGCAGCGGGCGTTGTGCGGGAGATCCGGTCACGGCCGCACGATAGCCGTCCCCCAACTGGTCACCGGCGTTCTGGCACAGGAAGCGCGGCGACACCCCGAGATGCTTCGACGCCCGTCATCCTCGCCGGGCCGGTCGCGGGAGCGAGTAGACGGCGCTCGGCCCGCTGTCGGAGGGATCGCCGGAGTCGAGTTCTCGCTCGTCGGCGAGGGTGAATCCTGCCTTCTCCAGCACTCGGCGGGAAGCACGGTTGTCCGCCTGCGGCACGGCGACGATCACCGCGACGTCGGGGTAGAGGGAGAAAAGCACCGTGGTGAACGCGGTGACCACCTCCGACCCGACGCCTCGGCCACAGTGGTCGGCTTCGCCGATGAGGTAGTCCATTCCGGCGGCGGCAGGGGTGCCGATGGTGCGGTCCCCGTCCAGGTGGTCAGCGTGGCGGTACCCCTGGATCATCCCGACAGGAATGCCGGCGGAGTGGATGATGAAGCATCGGGTCGAGGCGTTCCCGTCGACCCGGGGTCCGTATTTCTGCTCGATCGCTTGAAGAGTAGGCGCCGGGCCGCGCCACCAGGCCCGAACGTGGGGAGCGGCCAACCAGCGGTGCAGGAGCGGAAAATCCGCGCGGGCGAGCGGTCGAAATTCGAGTGGTTGCGTCAGGCCGGTGCGCTCCCCGGGTGCGCTGGTTGCGAAATCGGGCATCGTCTCCTCCTCGTCTGTCCGTCGGCGCGCCTGCGACAGCCACTCCACCGCGAAAGCCCCGGCCGCCCTCGGAGCAACCGGTGCCGTCGGCCTCATCCTCATTGATCTGATCATGGGTTGATGGCTGGCTTGCCCAAACCCGGTACAGGTCCGGGGAGTCGGGTCTAAGGTGAACGGCCATGCAGGAAGAGCAGAAAAATCAGCAAAAGCAGGGCATTGACCCGTTCATCACGGTGACGCTGGATATCGCGGCACCACCGGCGAGGGTGTGGCAGGTACTCACCGAGTTCGCACGTTACCCGGAGTGGCATCCGACCCTGTCGGTGAACGGGTCGGCGCCGGATGCCGTCCTGGGCGCCGAACTGCACCTGCGGTTGTCCGGCGGTGCCGCCGGTGACCAGGACTTCACCGCCGAACTCGTCGAGGTCGCGGCCCCGCGACGGCTGGCCTGGCTCGGTGGCGTGCCTGGCATCTTCGCCGGTCGGCACAGTTTCGAACTCGCTGACCTGCCTGACGGTTCCACCCGATTCACCGAAACCGAGGTGTGGTCGGGCAGCATGGCCGTGGCCGTCTTCACCGAGCAGCACGCGACCCTCGAAAAGGAGTACGCCCGCAACGCCGCCGCCTTAAAAGCGGCCGCCGAGGGTTGAGCACCGGCAGCCGTTGACGGCCCCCGTGCGACGGGCACCGCACGCCGATCCTCAACGGAACGCCGTCTGACGCGCCGCCCCTTGCCGAGACACTGCCGACTGGCGGCCGCCGAGGCCTGAGTCAGCCGAGCCCGGTCACGGTCGGTGAAGCCGGGCGCGGTCGGCCGCGGTCTCGCCGCTCTGCCACCCCTGCGCGTCCCGTCCCTTGAGCCGGGTCGTGGTTGTGGCCGGAAAGAGGCGACGCGTCGCATTCCGTACAGCGAGGTCGCGGGCGGCCAGCACGGGGAGGAGGTCGGGGGCGTCGTCCCGGGCGGAGACCTCTTCCGCGGTCGCGGCGGTGAGGCGTTCGCGGATCCGGGCGGCGTAGGCGATCAGGAAGGACTCGCGGAAGTCCCGACGGCGGGACGGCCCGCGGTGCAGGGCCCGGTCGGCTTGGACCAGGAGCGAGGCGTAGAGGATTTCGACGGCGTCCAGGTCGGTTTCGTGGCCGACGACCGTGGAGAACCCGAAGTCGGCGGACCAGACGGCCTCACAGCGGTTCGCCGCCGCGACGGCGTCGAGTAGCAGGGCTTTCGCGCTCTCGTACGGGCGGTCCACGCCGATCCGCCGGGCTCCCGGCCGTCCGGCACCGGACCCGCCACTTCCGGAACCGCCACCTTCCGACCCGCCGGCCCCCGGACCGCCCCCCGATTCACCGCTCCCCGGACCGCCGCCCCTCAGCCCATCCGTCCCCTGTCCATCCGTCCCCTGTCCTTCCGCCCCCGGCCCACCGCTCCCGGGACCACCGGTCCCGCCATCCCCCCGCCCGCCGAATCCCAGGTCGCTCCCGGAGAGCAACGCCTCGTCGATGCGGTGCCGGGTCATGAGCTGCTGGGCCTTGGCCGACAGGGCCTCCGCCTCCTCCGGGAAGCCGGTGGACTCCGCCTTGGCGAGCAGCGCGCGGATTCGCCCGAGGATCTTGGGCTCGCCCGGAAAAGGCCCTGACCGCGGCGGAGTCAGGGCGGTGATGCCCGGCAGACGGCCGTACAGGCACAGCAACTCCACCAGGACCGTCGCCGCGGAGAACCGGTCCAGCCGCTCCTCTCCCGCGAACCGCCCCAGCCCGGGGCCTTGTTCGAGGGCCATCGCGAGCCGGTGGTGCTGCGGTGTCAGCTCCCGCCCGGCCATCCGTACGAGATCCGCGGCACCCCAACCGCGCGCCACGCACCGCCGTACGACACGCTCGGCGGTGCGCCGGGCGATCGCGTCCCAACCGTCACCGGCGGCCGCCAGCACGGATGCGGCCGTATCCACCTCCGCCGCACCGCCCCCGGTCCCCAGGGCCCGCCCGTACGCCTGCTCGAACTCGTCCACCAGGCCATTGTCGGCCACCGGCCACGGGGACCCGCGCACCCACCCTGGTCCGAACCGCCGGCGCGCGCCGACGGTCACCCACGCCGACGGTCACCCCGAGCCAGCCGTCACCCCGGGCCGGACGTCACCCCGCGGCGTTGCGCCAGATCGTCGCGTCCAGCGTCACGTACCGGCTGGGGTCGGACTCCGGGGAAGTTCCGTGATAGGTGAGGAGGGCTATGGTGCCGGCGGACGTGATCGCGCAGATCTGCGAGCCCTTGTCCACCTGCTCCAGCTTGATCTCCGTGGCGAACCGGGTCTCGTTGCGGCAGGTGTCGAGCGAGCCCTTCTCCGTACGGTCCAGCAGGACGAGCTGGGTGTCGTACGAGCCGAAGCCACACCCCATGAAGTCGCACATGTAGTAGAAGTCGTCGTAGTTGTTGTACTTCGGCGTCAACGGGTTGTCGGCGAACTCGTAGTGGTATCCGTCGGGCAGGTGCAAGCTCTTGAACGTGTCCGGCTTCGGGGCTGCCAGGGGCTTCGATTTCGTTCCCCCGGTGACGCCGCTGGAGGTGTTCGCCCGGCCGGTGCCGGAGTTCGTGCTCGACTGCACCTCGTGCACCAAGGCTCCGCAGCCGCCGAACAGCAGCACCGCGCCACCGAGGACGCAGGCCAGCACGATGCGGGTCCGGCGCTTGTCGTCGCGGCGGGGCGGCACCGGGTACGGGTGGTAGCCGCCGGGGTGGGTCTGGTGCGGCATCCCGGGGTGGGTCTGGTGCGCCACCCCCGGCACACCGCCCGGCACACCGCCTGGCATGCCCGGCGCACCGCCCGGCACACCCGACATACCCGGCGCCCCGGGTATCCCCCGCATGCCCGGCGGCGGCGTCATCGGGCCGCCGGGGTAGCCGCCGCTCGCCATGGTCGGCGCCTGGGCGACGGGGGACGGCGGCCGGACCGGCGGAGGGGTGTGCCGGACCGGCGGCGCCTGGTGCGTCGGAGCCGACGGAACGTGGGAGGCCGGAGCGGGCGGCCCCGACGGCGCGGCCGGGACGTCTTGCCGGGTGACCTGGGCGGTCGGCGGATGGGTCGGCGCCGCGTGGCGTTCGGTGATGTCGGTGGTGATCGGCTGCGGCAGCCAGCTCTCGTGCCTGCGCAGTTCCGACTCGTCCGCCGCGGCCTGGCACAAGGCGATGATCTCGGTCAACGAGGGCCGCTCTGCGGGATCCTTGGCCAGACAGCGGCCCACCACCGGCAGCAACTCGGCCGGCAGGCCCGACAGATCCGGCTCCTCGTGCACGATCCGGTAGAGCACGGCGTGCGAGGGGCCGTCGCCGTAGGGGGCCTGGCCGAGCGCCGAGTAGGCGGCGACCAAGCCGAGCGCGAAGATGTCGGTGGCCTCGCCGATCCGGCCGAACTGCGCCTGCTCAGGCGCCATGAAGGCCGGGGTGCCGATGACCATGCCGTTGCCGGTGAGCGCGGTGGCGTCAGCGGCGCGCGCGATACCGAAGTCGATGACCCGCGGGCCGTCCGCGGCGAGCAGGACGTTGGACGGCTTGAGGTCGCGGTGCACGATGCCGACGCTGTGGATGGACTGAAGGGCCTCGGCGATGCCCGCCACGAGCAGCAGGACGGTCTGCGTCGGCAGGGGACCGTGCTCGCCGACGGCCGAGTCGAGGGTGGGGCCGGGCACGAAGGCGGTGGCCAGCCACGGTTGCGGGGCGTCGGCGTCACTGGCGATCACGGGGGCGGTGCACAGGCCCTGGACCCGCTGGGCGGCCTGGACCTCCTGCCGGAAGCGGCGGCGGAAGTCCGGGTCCTCGGCGAGTTCGGGCCGGATCACCTTGATGGCGACCGCACGGCCGCCGGGGGTGTAGGAGAGGTAGACCTTGCCCATTCCCCCCGCGCCGAGCCGGGCGGCCAGGCGGTAGCCGGCCACCTCGGTCGGATCGTCCGCCCCAAGCGGCTTGAAAACCCCGCCGGCTTCGTGTCCGCTCATCAACTGCCCCCGACTGTGCGTCAACCCAACGTTCCGTCAGGAGACTAGCCGACCGAAGAGTGGTGTTTCGGCCACGTGATCGCCTGGCGCGATCACCGCGAGGTCCGCCAGGGCCCGCCCCCGGCTGTCGGGGGCGGGGTCGCGCGGACACCGGCGCCGCGGGGCGTCCGTACCGTACGAAGTCCCGAGCGCTTCGGCTCTCAGCCGGTCCGGTCGGCGACCTGGTTCCCCTTGGAGAGCAGGTTGCCGAGTCCCGACTGCTGCGGATAGTTCGACATGTTGAGAAGGACCAGGTCCTCCTCGACACCGCGGTTCTCGAAATGGTGCACCGCCCATGCCGGGATGTGCATGATGTCGCCGGTGTTCAGCTCGGCCGCCTCGTCCGATCCGTCGAACACCACCGACCCGGCGCCCGACCGCACGAAGTACACGTGCCACCAGGAGTGCGAGTGCGGGGTCGTGCGGTCCCCTGGCTTCACGACCTGGAAGGTCATCGCCGTTCCCGGGACGATCTCGTGGCCGCCGTCCGGTGTCGACAACGTGATCGTGCCGTACTCCGTGTGCTCGGCCGCACCGAGTTCCTCAGCCAGCGTCTTCCACTGCCAGACGACCGGTGAGGGCCGCTCCGTCTCGTGGCGCCTGCGGAACTCGGGGTACGGAAGCTGGCTGCCGGTCCGAACGGACTGATTCATTCTCTTCCCCTTTCGCCTGCTGCTGGATCTGATTGATCGAGTCGCGCACACACGTGTCGGCGTCGGAGGTGAACTGCGAAATCGGTCCCTGCCCGGTCAGGGCGGGCATGGGGAATCGCGGTCGCTCGACGGGGTACCTGACGGCCCACCCGTTGGCGCCGAAGCGCCGGGGCCATGGCGTGGAGTGAGGCGAATTCAGCCCTGGTACTCGTCGTCGGTGACGTGTTCGGCCCACTCGGTCGGGCCGTCGGTGACGGCTATGTGCGTCATGAAGGCGCCCGGGGTGGCGCCGTGCCAGTGCACCTCGCCCGGAGCGGTCGTGACCGTGTCCCCGGCCCTGATCTCCTCGCGTTCGCCACCGCGGGTCTGGACGAGTCCGTAGCCCTCGGTGACGTGCAGCACCTGACCGTCGGGGTGGCGGTGCCAGGCGCTGCGGGAGCCGGGCGTGAACAGCACGTTGCGCACATCGGTGTGCGTCGTCGTGCCGATCTGCGGCCACAGCCAGACGTCACCGGTGAACCGGTCCTCCGGGCCCTTGGTGGCGTCGCTGGGCTTACGGCCGATCTCCACGGCAGTTCACACTCCTTGATTGTCGATCATCAGGGTTGTCATCGGTCGGCGGGACCGGCTGGGCGGGCGCGGCATGGAGCGCGGCGGCCGTCCCGTCAGGTCCTGTCGACCGGGTCTGTGTCAATTGTGGTGGCAGCCGGGCGGACACGGCAGCGGGCCGGCGCTGCCCGCCGGGCGGTCGGCCCGATCGTCATCGGACACGCGGGCCACCGGGTGCTGTCGCCAGGTCGACGTGGGTCGCCGCCTCACCGTGATCCGGGCTCTCGTGCCCAGCCCGCGTCGTCACGCGCCGCCTCGGCCTCCGGGCGACCGGCCAGGCGGATGAGCACGGCGGCGGCGATCGACAGGGCCGTCAGCGCCCCGGTCGTCGTCGCGAGAGCGGTCGGCGGCAGTTCCCCGTTGCCGACGAGGTTGAGGTAGACGGTGCCGAACACCGCCACCCCCATCGTTCCGCCGACCTGCAAGGTCGTGTTGAACAGGCCGCTCACGTCCGACGCGTACTGCGGTTCGACGGCTTCGGTCAGATGGGCCAGGGTCCCGCTGAACGCGGCACCGTATCCGAGCCCGCCGACGGCGAGCAGGAGCACCAGCCACCCGCCGCTGCGCAGGCCGAGGCTGGTGCCGGCCGCGACGCCCACGAACGAGCACGCCATCAGCAGTCCCCCCACCGGGGCAGCGAGCCGCCTGGCACGCGGGCCCATCCGGCCCAGCGCCGGACCGACCAGGGCGAACGCCGCCACCCAGGAGACCGGCACGAGGCCCGAATAGGTCGGGCTCTTCCCCAGCCCCTGTTGCAGATACAGGGCCAGGACGAACAGGATCGCGAAGTAGCCGGCCCTCGTGGCGCCCTGGGAGACAAGTGCCAGCGCCACGCGCCTGCGGGTGAGCAGCAGCACGTTGATCAGCGGATAACCGTCACGTTCCACGACCCGGCGCTCCACCCTCACGAACAGGGCGAACACCGGCACGGACCCGGCGAGGCACAGCCATGTCCACAGCGGCCACCCCTGGTCCTGGCCGAGTACCAGCGGGGTGACCAGCATCAGCAGGCCCGCCGACAGCAACCCGACCCCGGCGAGGTCCAGTTCCCGGCGCTGTGCCGACTTTCCTGCCGGGAGGAAGATGAGCGAGATGACGATCAGGGCAATGCCGATGGGGACGTTGATCAGGAAGATCGGCCGCCAGCCGCTGCCGAGGAAGTCGGCCGACACCACCAGTCCGCCCAGGGCCTGGCCGATCACCGAACTCACGCCCAGTACGCCGGTGTACGCGCCGAGCGCCCGCCTGCGCGCGGCGCCCTCGAAGTGCACCTGGATCGCGGTGAGCACCTGGGAGACCATCAGCGCGGCGCCGACGCCCTGCACGATCCGGGCGCCCACCAGCACCAGGCCGTTGGGCGCGAGACCGCAGGCGAGCGACGACCCCGTGAACACCGCGAGACCGACCAGGTACGTCCACCGCCGGCCGCGGATCTCGCCCAGCCGGGCTCCGGTGATCAGCAGCATGGCGTAGGCGAGCGTGTAGCCCGAGACGATCAGCTCCAGTTCACCGCCCGTGGCGTGCAGGTGGACGTGGATGGAGGGGATGGCGACGTTGACCACCGCGATGTCGACGTTGCCGAGGAACATGCCACCAAGTAGCGACACCAGCAGCCAACCGGGCCGTTGCACCCCTTGCCCGCGGGCAGCGCGCTGAGATCCGGCCTTCGCCGGTTCAGCTAAATCTGATGGCTTCACAGATTCCATGAGCCAAAACTGTAACGACTAGTGTGTACAGTCGCAAGCCATGGTGCCGTTGGGGCGGAGAATGTGTTAAGTGACGGATGGTCAGTTCCGCTTGGGCCGCCGTCGGCGGCATCGGCACCCACCCGGTGGCGCCCGTACCGACTGGTATGTACAGTAGTGCCGTGGGTACGAAGCAGGCGCTGACCGAGGCTGCCGCCGAGCTCCTGTGGGAGCGAGGCTACGACGGCACGAGCCCGGCGATGATTCTGCGGCGCGCGAACGCCGGCCAGGGCAGTATGTATCACCACTTCTCCGGCAAGGCCGACCTGGCCGTCGCCGCGATGACGCAGATGGAGGACCGGCTGCGGCGCAGCGTCGAGGCCGCGCTGGCGGGCCCGGGCTCCGCGGTCGACCGCGTCGGCGCGTACCTGGACATGGACCTTGAACGCGATCCGCTCGCGGGCTGCCGGCTGGGCCGCCTGGTGCAGGACTACGAGGTCGTCTCCGATGACCGGCTGCGCGCGCCCGCGGCGGAGTTCTTCGCCTGGCTCAAGCAGCGTCTCACCGATGTTCTGGCCGAGGGCGTGAGCAGTGGCGAACTCCGACCGGAAACCGACCCGGAGGCCATGGCGCTGATGGCCATCGCGGCGGTCCAGGGCGGATACGTGCTGTCCCGCGCGCAGCAGGATCCCGAGTTGTTCCGACGTGCCGTCAGTGGGGTCAAGCAGGCCCTGGCGAACGTCCGCACCACCACGTCGGACCGCCCGGCGGCGTAGCCCTCAAGCCGACCGCATGCCCTCCAGCAGGGTCCGGCCGGCCACTGTGAACGGATGGTCGGGACCGAGGGAGCGTTCCCGCTGCGCCACGACATCGGCCATCAGCGTGATCCCCGCGTCGCGGTCCCCGAGCGCCGTCCGGGTCCGCGCGAGCAGTTGCCGTGCTGCCAGGACCAACGGGTAGTCCGGACCGAAACGCCGCAGGTACTCGCTCGCAGCCCAGGCCGCCTCCCGATCCGCCATGGCGAACTCGCCCAGCAAGTACAGGGCCCAGGCGTGATTGTGCCGCGCGATCAGTGTGATCGTGTGCCCGAGCCCGAGGTGCCGCACGCAGTCGTCGGCAACCGCCAGCGGCGCGTCGGGGTCGTCGGCGACGGTGAGTTCATCAGCGCCCAGGACAACGAGCAGCCCGGCCCGGGAGCGGAGCGTCAGCGGGTGCCAGGCGCCCAGCGCCGCTCGACGCAGCGCGACGGTGGACCGCAACAGGGCAAGCGCTTCGTCCCGTCGGCCGACGTTGCCCAGCACGAGTTGTAGTCCATGGATCGTATCCAGCGTGTCAGGATCTCCGGGACCCAGCAGCCGCTCCTGGGCCCGCCGCACACGGCCCAGGAGTTCCTCGGCCTCCGCATAGCGACCCAGGCGAAACAAGGCTCGGCCGGCCCTCGAGTCGGCGGCCAGCACGGACCGGTGGTCATCGCCGAGGGTTCGCCGAGCTGTTTGGGCCGCGAGGCGGGCAGTGTCCCATGCCGACAGGTAGTCCCCGGTGCGATGGCATGCGACGGCCAGTCGAGTCGCCGTGGTGAGGACAGCGGCAACGGTCGCCTGGTCGTCAGTGCGCCGCAGTAATGCCAGGACATGCGGCGCCAGCAACCGCAGTCGGGGAGCGTGCGGGCCGGCATCCGGCACAGCGGGCACGGCTGCGTCCAGCAGTTGAGTGGCGGTGCGGTTCAGGAGTGGGATCATCGTCTCCGGGGTGGCTGCGGCGACGCTGTCAAGCAGCACACCGTGAGTGCGCACGCAGCGTTCCCCCGCTTCCACCAGCGCGGTGAGCGAATGCTCGACCAGCGCGCGCAGTGCCGTCTCAACGCGACCGCGTGGCACCACGTTCCGTACGGCCTCATCGTTGAGCACGTGCAGCGGCAGCGGTTCGGGCGCCAACCGCGCCAGAAGCCTCAACAAGGCGGGGGCTTCCGGCAAGGCGCGTGCCTCGAACGCGTCGAGCGTCAACTGCCACGTCCGGCCGACCAGATGCCTGGAATCCTCTTCAGCCAAGGGGTCAGCTCCTCGATCGATGAGTCCGAGATCCAGCAGGCCAACATGCGCCGTCCCCTCAGCGGCGTCATCCCCGGGCTTCGACTCCAGATGCCGTTCATAGGCTTCCATGGTCCATGGGTCGATCAGTTGGTGAGCGAGGAATCCTCCGGCAAGGGTGAGTGCCAGGGGCAGCCGGCCCAACCGATCCGCGACCCGAGCCGCTTGTTCCAGCGTGCCGCTGTTCGGGGCGAGGTCGCACAGCACCTGAGCAGCCTCATCACGCGGCAGCACACCGACGTGCTGCAGACGAGCCCCGGGCCACCACCGGGCCGCGGCCTGGCGAGTGGTGACGACAACCGTGCCGCGCGAGCTCGCGCGCAGCCAGCCGCCGTTCCGCAGGATGGCTGGATCGTCGGCGTTGTCCAGCACCAGTAGCCAAGGCTCCGGCGAACTGTCGAGCCGTTCCCAGACCAGGTCCGCCGCCGGGCGGAGTCCGTTGCGCGCAGCGAGCAACGCCCCACTCTCGGCCCCCCGATCGGCGGCCACAGCCAGCATCCCGGCGCGCAGAGCGGCCCGATCCGCGGCATTCACCCACAGCCCCACCTGTCCGGCCTCGGCCGTCGCGTGCCGGAAGAACGTGTACGCGACAGCCGTCTTGCCGCAGCCACCCATGCCGTGCAGGACGAAGACGGCGCCACGTGACCCGCCGGCGAGACTCTCACGCAAGCGGTCCAGAACATCGGTGCGGTCACGAAACACCACCGGCGGTCGGCCCACGATGGGCAGACGGATGGAGTCAGGGCCGTCAACGGATCCCCTGCCGCCCTCCCCATAGTGGTGGTGCTCGGTGATGTGTTGGTCTCCGGATGCCTGGTAGACCCGTCCGTTGGTTTCGGCGTGTGCGTCTTGGCCGCCAGTCATCGCTCTGTGATGTGCTGGTCACGGCCCGCCTGGTAGATCCGCGCGTGGCCAGAGGCTGTCGCATGCTGCGTGAGCGGCCCAGCAGGGACAACTGGTTCTGACGGGGTGATCTCGTCGAGCAGGCGCCGCAGCGCGTCGGAAGCCTCGGGCCGCGCCACCAGCAAGCGACGAACACGTCCCTGCCACTGTGCCCGTAGTTCGGCGAAGGTTTCCTCGTCGCCGGCGCCTGCCGCGATCAGCGCGTCGGCGTTACTGGAGTCCAATTCCGCTGTGAACGAGGCAGCGCGGTCGGGCTGAAACCGGCACCAGAGCCGGACCACGCCGTCCCGCGCCCGTTCCCAGGCTTCGGTCGCCATCAGCGTGACGAGGGTTGCCCCGGCGCTCTGTGCGAGCGAGGTGATTTCCGCGTCCACATCTCCCCTTGGCTGCCCGGTCGGCACTTGGCTCGATCTGACTCGACATCACATATTGAACACCGTCGGATCCGGACTCGGCACTAGCATTGTGGCCACCTTCATCCGTGCGAGCCGACAGAGGTGACCACCATGGCCAGACCGTGGGAAGCCGACCCGGATACCGGGTTCAAGCGTCGTCTGGGCGCGTCACCTCAGGAGCTGGGAGTCACAAGTGACAACCCGGACTGCCCGGATATCTGGGAACTGGACAACGGTGACATGGCAGTCATCGGACGGGATCTGACGGACTCGCTCAGCGGGCGGCTCCCTGAGGGTGTATCGATCGGGCCGGACGAGCGACTCGTTGTGATTCCGCGGAAGATGCTGATCGCGGCGAAGGGCGATATCCCGGGTGTTTGACTCGTTTGGACAGGCTGTCGGCGAACCACTGGAACGTCCCGCGTACCACGCGGACTTCCGGCGGACGCTCGAGAGCGGCATCGGGTACCTCAACAAGCTCGAACGCGGACAGCACTTTCAGGAACGGGGATTCGCCAGTTGGGAGGCGTTCGCCGCCGGAGACTGGGAGCGGGCGCTGGAGCTCATCGGCGAGAAGCGTGAGGTCTACGAAGAGCAATTCCGTACGTCAGCCCGCCTCGGGGTCGCCGAACGACGTCTGCGGGTGGTGGAATTCCCCGTGACGCCGTATGTGCAATGGGAGATGCACGTCCTGCGGTTGCGGGTCGAACTCGGTGATCGCATCCGCGTATTGGACGCCCGTACGATTCAGGACACCGAGAGGTCTTCCCCGGTTCCCGAGGTGGTGATTCTCGGCGGCTCAGTGATGTACGAGGTGCGCTACGACACCGAGGGCAACGCCTCCGGCGCGAACCGCTTTCAGGACCCCGCGCTCATCTCGGAGACGACCGCGGGGTTCGAGACGCTGTACGAACATGCCGAACTTTTCGACACTTTCTTCGACCGGGAGATCCGACCGCTCCCCGCGCCTGTGGTCATCTGAGAGCGGGAGAGCCCTACGCCACTCAGTTCGGTGGGGTCCATGCGCCTCTGCGGGCCAGTTCCGGTAGGACGCCCTCGCCGAACCAATAGGCCTCCTCCAGGTGCGGGTGTAGCCGGACATCACGAATTCGTCGATGCCGAGGCGGTGATAGGTCTCGATGAGGTCGGCGACCTCGCTGTGGCTGCCGACGAGCGCGGTGCCGGCGCCACCTCGGACCAGTCCGACGCCGGCCCAGAGGTTGGGATGGATCTCCAGGCGGTCCCGGCGGCCGTCGTGGAGGGCGAGCATGCGGTGCTGGCCCACCGACTCACTGCCGGCGAGTCCCGCCTGCGCGGCGGCGATCGCCGCGTCGTCGATGCCGTCGAGCAGGGCGTGCGCCAGGGACCAGGCCTGCTCCGCCGTGTCACGGGTGATGACGTGCAGACGGATGCCGAACCGCACTGTTCGCCCCTCGCCCCGGGCGAGTTCGCGGATCCAGGCGATCTTCTCCGCCACGTCGGCCGGTGGTTCGCCCCACGTCAGGTACACGTCCGCGTGCCGGGCGGCGACTCGTCCGGCGGCCGGGGAGGACCCGCCGAAGTAGACGTCGGGCCGCGGCACCGGCGGCCGGGCGAGCCGCGCCCCCTCGACGCTCAGATGGTCGCCGGCCAGGTCGACCGTCTCCCCGTCCCACAACCGCCGTACCACGGTGAGGAATTCGCCGGTGCGCGCGTACCGGGCGTCCTTGTCGAGGAAGTCGCCGTAGGCCCGCTGCTCGCGGCTCTCACCGCCGGTGACGACGTTCAGCAGCAGGCGGCCGGACGTCAGCCGCTGATAGGAGGCGGCCATCTGCGCGGCCAGGGTCGGGGAGATGAACCCTGGTCGGAAGGCCACCAGGAACTTCAGCCGTTCGGTGTGCCGGCTGACCATGGCGGTCGTCAGCCAGGCGTCCTCGCACAACACGCCGGTCGGGGTCAGCACGCCGGTGAAGCCCAACTCCTCGGCGGCGCGGGCGATCTGGGAGAGGTAGGCGACGGTCGGCGGGCGGTCACCGCCGGTCGCGGTGGCGGGCGCGCCGTGCCCGCCACCCACCACCCGGCGGCTGTCGCCGCTGGTCGGCAGGAACCAGTGGAAGGTCAGGGGAGCCATGGATCTCCTCAGGGGAAGTGTCCGGTCGGCCGGGCCGGCCGCCCGCACCGGGGCGGGTGCGGGTGGCCGGATCGGGCGGCGCGGACGGCCGGATCGGACGGCGGCCGGCATGCCGTACGGCTACGGACGTCTCACAGGCGGACGGCGGTCGCGAAGTCCCCGTCGTGGTGGACGAGGGCAGGGCCCTGGGCGTGGCCCCCACCGGATTCGACCTCGCCGACGACCAGCAGGTGGTCGCCGATCTCCTGGCGCTGCACGATGCGGGCGGACAGCCAGGCGGGGACGCCGTCCAGCACCGGCAGGCCGTCGGGGGCCTCCCGCCAGCGGGAGCCGTCGAACCGGTCGATGCCGCGCCGGGCGAACCGTCGGGCGACGCCGGCGTGTTCGGCGCCCAGGACATGGACGGCGAACCGGTCGGCGTCGCGGACCGCGTCGAGGGCCGAGGAGTTCAGGCCCAGGTAGAAGGAGACGAGTGCCGGGTCGAGGGAGACCGAGGTGAACGACGTCGCGGTGAACCCGGTCGGGCCGGGAAGGGTGATGACGGTGACCCCGGAGGCGAGGCGGCGCAGGGTGCGCCGCAGTACCTGGGAGCCGTCGGCGGCGTCCGTTGTCGTCGGGTCGGCGGTGACGCTCATCGCGGATTCCTCTCGGGTTTCTCCAGCGTGATGATCGGCGGCAGCGCGGGGTCGGCGCGCAGCCGTTCGAGCCATTGGGTCAGGGCCGCGGCGACGGTGCGGTGCGCGATGTCGTTGAGGACGTCGTGCACCCCGCCGCGCACCGTGCCGAGTTCGGCCCGGTCGATGCGGCCGGCCAGCCACCGGGCCTGGGCGATCGGGGTGACCGGGTCGGCGTCCCCGTGCAGGAGGAGCACCGGGGTGGCCGGGAGCGCCGCCGGGACCAGCGCGGCGGGCACCGGCTCGGACAGCGCCCCGCGGGTGAACTCCCCGTCGGCGTCCAGGCGTTGCCGGTGGGTGGGGCAGGCCGTGCGGGCGGCCAGTTCGCCGTCCCAGTCCCCCGGCGCCGTGCCGGGGGGCAGGGGGGCCGGTCTGGCGGGCGCGCAGCCGGCGGCCACCACGGCGTCGATCCGCACCGGCCCGCGCGGGGTGCCCGCCGCCGCCCGCAGGGCCTGGAGGGCGCCGGTGTCCGCTCCGACCAGGACCACCGGTGCCGCCGGCTCGGGGCCGGCGGCCAGCCCGACGGCCCGCAGCACGGTGCCGGGAGTGTCGTGCGGGGTGGTGGCGAGGGCGTGCACGACGTATCCGTCGGCCGACAGCCGGCGGCCGAACCGCTCGTAGACGCCGCCGTGTTCGCCTCGGCCGGGCAGGAGGAGCAGCGTGCCGCGCGGGGTGATGCCGGCGGACGGGGACCAGGTGTGGTCCGCGGCGACGAGGCCGACCGTGCCGGTCACCGGGCGCCCCCGGCCACCGCGAGCGGCGCACCGGTGCCGTCGGCTGCGGGGGCCGCGCGCCGGGCGAGTTCCTGGCGGACCAGCGGCAGCAGATGGCGTCCGTAGTCGATCGCGTCGTCCAGCGGGTCGTAACCGCGGATGAGCAGGGTGGTGGCGCCGATGTCGACGTAGTCAAGCAGCGCCTGCGCGACGGTCTCCGGTGTACCGACCAGCGCGGTGCTGTTGCCGGCCGCCCCGCTGGCGGTGGCGGTGGGGGTCCACAGCGCGCGGTCGTGCAGGTCGCCGCGGGCGGCGACGGCGAGCAGGCGCCGCGATCCGGTGTTCTGCGGCGTGCCGCCTCCGGTGAAGCGCCGGGTGTCGCCGGTGAAGGAGCCGCCGAGCCCGGAGGTGATGCCGGCGAGGATGCGGTGGGCGCGTTCCCAGGCCAGGTCCTCGGTGGGGCCGAGGATCGGGCGGAACGAGACGCTGATGCCGGGGAGTTCGGTCCGTCCGGCGGCCCGGGCTGCGGCGTGCACGGCGGCGATCTGCTGGGCGGTCTCGGCCAGCGGCTCGCCCCACAGCGCGAAGGTGTCGGCGTGCTTGCCGCCCACCCGGTAGGCGGCCTCTGAGGAGCCGCCGAAGTACAGCGGGATGCGGTGCGCGGGCCGCACGGCGGCGTGGTAGTCCTCGAACCGGTAGTGCGTTCCCTCGTGGCCGAACGGCTCGGTCTCGGTCCAGGCGCGGCGCAGGATGCCCAGGTATTCGTCGGTGCGGGCGTACCGCTCGTCCTTGGTCAGGTAGTCGCCGTCCCGGCGCTGCTCGATGTCGTGGCCGCCGGTGATGGTGTGGACGGCGACCCGGCCGCCGGAGAAGTGGTCGAGGGTGGCGAAGGTGCGGGCGGCGAGGGTGGGGGCGACGAAGCCGGGCCGGTGGGCGACCAGCAGGCCCAGCCGGTCGGTCCTGGCGGCGACGTGGGCGGCGACCTGGGTGCCGTCGGGACTGCCGGAGCCGTAGCCGATCAGGATGCGGTCGAAGCCGGCGTCCTCGTGGGCGCGGGCGAAGCGGACGGTGTGATCGACGTCGATGGGCGGGCCGGACGGCGGACGCGTCTCGGAGGTGTGGCGGGTGCCGATCATGCCGACGAACTCGACGGAGGGGGCGGGCGAGGGGGTGAGGGACATGGTCAGTGGCCTTTCCTGGCGGTGTTCGGGAACGGGGAGGGCGCGGCGCGGTCGAGGACCGCGCGGCCCGTGGCGGTGAGGACGGAGTCGTCCTGCGGGGTGTGCACGCGAGCGCACAGCACGTCGCGCAGGTGGCGGTTGAGGGGGTTGTCGAGGGTGAGGCCGTGGTTGCCGGTGAGGGCGACGGCCTGTTCGACGGCGTCGATCGCGGCGCGGGTGCCGACGACCTTGGCGATGCCCGCCTGTTGGGCGGCTCGCCCGGCCTGGTCGGGGTCGCCGGCGTCGATACGGGAGGCGAGTGCGTCGACCAGGACGCCGGCGCCCACGAGGGCGGTCTCGATCTCCCCCACGGCGGTCTGGAAACGCGACAGGCCGGCCAGCGGCGTGCCCAGCGCGGTCGGGACACGTTCGTGCAGGAAGCCGGTCAGCCAGTCGCGGGCGGCGTCGGCCACCCCGAGGTAGAGCGCGGTCAGGCCGAGCGCGCCCCAGGCGGCGGTGACGGCGTCCGGCCGGCCGCCGGGGACGGGACCGACCGCCTCGGTGAGGCCGACGGTGTGATCGCCTGGGACGGGGACGCGGTCCAGCACCACGTCGTCGCTGCGGCTCGCCCGCAGGCCGACGTGGTTCCAGGTCGGCTCGACGGTCAGCCCCGGGCTGCCCGCCCGCACGATGAACGCGCCCACCCGCACGGGGTCCTCGTCGGTGCGGGCCCACACCAGCATGCGGTCCAGGCCCACCGCGCCGGTGGAGTAGATCTTGCGGCCGGTCAGCAGCCACCGGTCCCCGTCGCGCCGCGCGGTGGTCGTGGGGAGGCCGCCGCGCACCGGGCTGCCCAACTCCGGCTCCACCCGCAGGGCGTTGACCAGGGCCGGGCCGGCCGCTGCCCGCGTGAGGAATTCCTGGTAGGCGTCGGCCGGCCAGCGCGGTGCGCGTGCCTCGGCGGCGTGCTGGAACAAGGTCATGGCGGTGACCAGGGCGACGGCTGGATCGCCGGTGCCCAGCGCGCGCAGGATGCGGACGGTGTCGGCGAGCCCGGCCCCCGGGCCGCCGTGCCGGGGAGCGACGGTGGCGGTCAGCAGCCCGGCGTCGTGCGCCAGGGCGAATCCCTCGGTGGGGAACGACGCCTCCTGGTCGTGCTCGGCGGCCCGTTCCGCGAGTGCGGCGGTGATGGCGGGCAGCCGGTCGAGGTCGAGCGGTGGAAAGACGGTCGGCGTGCGGACGGGCACGGACGGGTTCACGGTGCCTCCAGGGGTCGGGGCGCGCGGCGGAGGGTCATCTGCGGCGGATCCGGTCGGGCCCCGGGTCCTCGCGGGCGCCGGCGACGGATTCGACGGGCACGGCGGGCTCCTGAGCCGGGGTCGGCCGGTCCAGGGCGGTGCGCCAGACGACGGCGTGATGGCAGGCGGCGGTGCGCGAGCCGGCCTCTTCGGCGACGGGCGTCAGGGCGGGCCGCGTCCGGCACGCCTCGTCCGCGAAGCGGCAGCGTGCGGCGAACGCGCATCCCGGGCCGTCCTCCGGCCAGGCGGCGACATGGTCAGCGGCGGGCCGCAACCGCTGTGGCGACAGCTCGCGGTCCCGCCGGACGCTCGGCGCCGACGCGGTCAGCAACGCGGTGTAGGGGTGGGCGGGATGTTCCAGTACGGCGCCGATCGGGCCGTGTTCGACGAGGTGTCCGCGGTACAGCACCGCGACCCGGTCGGCGACCCCGGCGAGGGAGCTGAGGTCGTGCGAGATCACCACGACCGCCATGTCGAGTTCGCGGCGCAGGTGGTCGAGCAACCGCAGCACCAGGTTGCGGTTGGAGGCGTCCAGGGCGCTGACCGGCTCGTCGCTGATGAGCAGCCGTGGCCGGGTGACGATCGCCCGGGCCAGCGAGACGCGCTGCCGCTGGCCGCCGGAGAGCCGGCCCGGTGTGCGGTCCGCGACCTCGGCGGCGTCCAGACCGACCCGGCCGAGCGCCTCGGCGACCCGTTCGGCCCGCAGCCGCCGGTTGACGCCGGTGACGGCCAGCGGTTCCGCCACGATCTGACGTACCGTCATGTCCGGGTCGAGCGACCGCAGCGGGTCCTGGAAGGTGAACCCCATCCGCCCCGACCGCCGGAAGTCCCGCAGCGCCGCACCACGCAGCGCCACGAGGTCCCGGCCGTCGAACCCGACGCTGCCCGCGTCCGGCCGCACCAGCCCCATCGTGGCCCGCGCCAGCGTCGTCTTGCCGGAGCCGGTCTCGCCGATGACGCCGAGGATCTCCCCGGCGCGGGCGGTCAGGTCGACCCCGTCCAGCACCCGGGTGGTGCCGTGGTGGCCGCGACCGTACGAGACGGACAGGCCGCGGATGTCGAGCAGCGCGTCGGTCGTGGTCATGCGGGGGCTCCCAGGGACTCGGGCGCGGTCCTGGCGGAATCCACCACGCGCAGGCAGCGGGAGACGTGGCCTTGTCCGACCGCGGACAGCGGTACGGGTTCCGCGGTGCAGGCGTCGCTCGCGTAGGCGCAGCGGTCGGCGAAGCGGCAGCCGGGCAGGTCGGCGCCGGCCTCGGGCGGGCGGCCCGGGATCACCGTCAGGTCGCGGCGCTCCCAGTCGCCGATGGAGGCCACCCGCAGCAGCGCCTCGGTGTACGGGTGCGCGGGCGCGCCCAGTACCTCGGCGGTGGGGCCGTCCTCCACGATCTGCCCGGCGTACATCACCAGCACCCGGTCGCAGGTGTCGGCGACGACCGCCAGATCGTGGGTGACCAGCAGCAGGGCGGATCCGCCGGTGGCACGCGACTCCCGCAGCAGTTCCAGGATCTCGGCCTGGACGACGACGTCCAGCGCCGTCGTCGCCTCGTCGGCGATGAGCAGTTCGGGGCCGCACGCGAGGGCGATCGCGATCAGGACGCGCTGCTGCATCCCGCCCGACAACTCGTGCGGGTAGCGGTGGTAGACCTCCGCCGGCCGGCGCAGCCCGACCGCGGTGAACAGCTCGACGGCTCGGGCGTGCGCGTCACCGCGGGACAGACCGAGTCCGACGCGCAGTTGCTCCGCGAGTTGCCGGCCGACGGTCAGCGAGGGGTTCAGATACGACGCCGGGTCCTGGAAGACCGCGCCGAGCCGGCGGCCGCGTACGGCGTCCCACCGGCGGCGGTCGAGCCCGGTCAACTCCGTGGCACCGAGCGCGGCGGTGCCTTCGGCGACCTCGCAGCCGGGTGGCAGCAGCCCGAGCACCGCCCGGCAGGTCAGGCTCTTGCCGCTGCCCGACTCGCCGACCAGGCCGACGGATTCGCCGCGGCCGACGGTGAACGACACACCGAGCACGGCACGGGCCCGGCCGGCTCCGACGGTCACGGACAGGTCCCGCACGGTGAGGGCGGCGGGTTCCGATCGGTCAGGCGACGGGGAGGGCGTCATCGGCCTGCTCCTTGCGCGGACGGTGGGCGGCGGTTCTGAGCGGGGCGGAGTCCGGGACGGCGGCGACGGCGGATGTCCCGGCCGTGGTCGCCGCGGCCGGCGACGGCCCGGTGTCCACACCCGTGGTGTCGCGGATGGTGTCCGCCAGGAGGTTGAGCGCGCCGACGGTCAGCATGATCACCGCGGCGGGGACCAGCGGGGCCCAGGGCTGCTGGGGGAGGTAGCCGAGATCACTGGCGAGCATGCCGCCCCAGGTCGGCGCGGGTGGCTGGACGCCGAGTCCCAGGAAGGTCAGCGACGCGACGACGAGCAGGGCCTGCCCGACCGCGTGAGCGGTGGTGACCGCCACCGTCGGCAGGATCTTCCCGCCGACGTGGCGCCGCAGGATCCACCATCGGGAGGCGCCCATGAGTTCGGCGGCCTCCACGTACTGCGCCTGCTTCAGGCCGAGCGTCGTGGCCCGGGTGACGCGGAAGAACAGCGGGGCGAACAGCACTCCGAGGGCGAGCATCGCCTGTTGCATGCCGTTGCCCAGAGCTCCGACGACGGCGATGGCGAAGACGGTGAACGGCAGGGTCATCAGGGCGTCGACGGCCCGCAGCGCCGTCCATTCGGCGCCCCGCCCCAGCCACACGGACGCCACCCCGGGGACCACCCCCAGCGTCATCGCCGCGGCGACCGCCTCCAACGCACCCGTGATGGACAGCCTCGTGCCCGCCAGCAGCCGGGAGAGCACATCGCGGCCGAGGTAGTCCGTGCCGAGCAGGTGGCTCCCGCTCGGCCCCCGCAGGATGTCGCCGCCGTTCTGGGCCAGCGGGTCGTCCGGGGCGAGCGCGCCGCCCGCGACCACCAGCACCGCGACGATCGCCAGCACCAGCAGGGCCACCGCGCCCGCTCTGCGCCGCCGCACCGCCCGCAGCGTGCTCCTCATGACGTCCTCCCGGCCCGGCCGCCCCGCCGGGCCGCTGGGCGGAGCGCCGCGAGGGCCGCGTTGACGGCGACGTTGGCGGCCAGGACCACGGTGATGGTGACCAGCAACGTGCCCTGGACGACGGGGATGTCGTGCTGCTGGGCGGACTGCATGGCGAGTTGGGCGATGCCGGGGAGGTTGAAGATCCGTTCGGTGACGACGGCGCCGCCCAGGATCGTCGGCACGCTGATGCCCAGCACCGTCAGCGCCGGGCCCGCCGCGTTGCGCAGGGCGTGGCCGAACAGCACCCGGCGGGGTGAGAAGCCACGCATGACGGCACCGGTGACGTAGTTCTCGCGCAGGGCGCCGACCAGAGAGGTCCGCAACTGGCGCGCGATGGAGGCCGCCGCCTCCAGGCTCAGCGCGAACGCGGGCAGGATCGCGTACCGCAGCCAGGAGCCCGGCCCGGCGGTGAAGGGGACGTAGCCGCCGCTGGGCAGGGCGCCGAGTTGGACGGCGAAGATCACGATGAGCGCGATCGCCACCACGAACGCGGGAAGCGTTCCCAGCACTGAGCAGACGATCGTGACGCCCCGGTCGATCCGGCCGCCGTCGCTCAACGCCGCAGCGATGCCCGCGGCGCCGCCGGCCAGCACCGCGAGGAGCATCGCCAGCCCCGCGACCGACAGATCCACCGGCAGCGCCTGACGGATGCTGTCGGAGACCGGGACGCTGGTGAACCAGGAGCGTCCGAGGTCGCCGGTGAGCGCGTGACCGAGCCAGTCGGCGTACTGCGTGACCAGCGGCCGGTCGAGGCCGAAGCGGTGCGACATGCGGACGATGTCGGCCGGCGTCGCGGTCTCCCCCAGGACCGCCGCGGCCGGGTTCGCCTTGGACAACGCGCCGAGGCCGAAGGTCAGAACGGAGGAGAGCAGGAAGACCGTGACCGTGGTGGCCACCGACCCGGCCAGCGAACGCGGCGCCCTCGCCAGCCGCCTGCCCACCAGGGTGCGGAACGGTGCCTCGGCCGGGGCCGTGCGGGGAGCGGAGGTCAGGGAGGTCACGAGACCGTGACCCCCTCGAACCGCTGGACGGCGGTGTACCGCGGTATCGCCGAGACCTTCGGGCTGCGCGCCAGGATCCGGGGCACGGTGTAGAGGAAGACGTTGGGCATGGCGCGCACGGCGAGGGAGGTCGCCTTCCGCAGGACCTTCGGGTAGTCCGGGGACTCCAGCGGGGTGCGCCGCACCACGTCCAGGGCCGCGTCCAGTGCGGGGTCGTCGGTGCGGCCGGGGTTCATCAACCCCTCCTTGCCGAACAGCACCTGGAACGCCTGCACGGCCGAGTCGCGGCCGGCGAACTGGTCGGTGAACAGCGCCCTGCTGTGCTGGAGGTAGATGATCTGGGTGGACTCCGCCTCCGGGATCACCTCGATCCTCGCGGTGATCCCGACCCTCTTCAGCTGTGCCTGGAGGATCTCCGGCACCCCCTCGGCCTGCGAGGTGGTGAGGGTGAGGTCGACCCCGTCGGGGTGGCCGGCCTCGGCCAGCAACCGCCGCGCCTTGTCCGGGTCGTACGGGTACAGGTCGTCGAGTGTGTCGTCGTGCGCCACGTAGCCCTTGGGAAAGGGCTGGTGGACGACCTCGCTGTAGCCGAAGGCGGCCGTTTTCAGCAGTTCCTCGCGGTCGATCGCGTACTTCAGGGCGAGCGCCACCCGCGGATCGGTGAACGGTGCCTTCTTGACGTTGACGTCCAGCACCGAGACCACCAGCGACGGGATGACCTGGACCTCAAGACCGGCCGCCTTGGCCGCCTGGACCTGGCTGCCCGGTATCTGGGCCACGTTGTACTGGCCCGACTGGAGGGCGGCGACCACGGTGGACGCGTCGGGCAGCGGATACAGCTCGAAGTCGTCGACCTTGATACGCCCGGCGTCCCAGTACGTCGGGTTGCGGCGCAGCACGGCCCGGGAGTTCTGCACGTAGGAGACCAGCGTGTACGGTCCTGCGCCGGCCGGCTTGGTGGCGATGCCCGCCGCGTCGGACTCGAACGCCTTCGGGTTGACGATCATCCCGGTCTTGCCCGCCAGCAAAGCCGGGACCTGGAAGTCGGGCTGTTTGAGGGTGAGGGTGACGGTCGTCGCGTCCGGTGCCGTGACCGACGCGACGTTGACGAGTTGGGAGGCGACCAGCGACTTGGGGTCGTCACGGCCGCGTTCCAGGCTCTTCCGCACGGCGGTGGCGTCCAGTGGCGTGCCGTCGCCGAACGTCAGGCCGGGGCGGAGCGTGAAGGTGACGGCGGTGCCGTCCGCTGTGTACTTCCACCCGGCGGCCAGGGCCGGCACCGGATCGCCCTCGGGGTCCTCCTTGGTCAGGCCCGCGTACACCAGGGACAGCGCGTGCACGTCCCATCCGGCGGACGAGGTCACCGGGTCCCACGAAGTGGGCAGTGCCCAGCCCCACTTGAGGGTGCCGGAGGTGCCGCCGGAGGTGGCCGGGGTCGCGCCGGCCCCGCAGGCGGCCAGGGCGACGGCGGCACCGCCGCCGAGGGTCACGCCGAGGAAGGAACGTCTGGTCAGGGTCTTCATTTGGACGTACGCCACCTTTCGTGTCCGCCTGCCGGAGGGCATGCGGACACGGCCGTTCGGCGCCCGGTCGGGGGTCACCGAGGGCGCGCGGAGCTGAGGGAGGTCAGGAAGTACCGGAACGGATCCGGCGGATGAGGGGTGAGACGGCGACAGCCTGGAGCGACGGGAGACGCGGTGCCGCGAGGTGTCGTGTGCGGCGCTTGCGGAGAAGCACCCGCACGGGGAAGAGCGCCTTACGGAATGGCGGAGTCGCCGGACTCAGGAGTGGTCACGGAACCCGGAGTACGGGGACCGGCAGCGGCATGGCGATCGCCGCGGTCGAAGCCGCGGGCGGATGCGGTCAGCGACAGAGAGCGCTGGAGGTGCGCCGGTAGTCCACATAGCGGCACACCACGGCGGGGTGCGTCCTGTTCATGCGAATCATCCTGTCGGCAGTCCCGAGGGACTGTCAATGGATACCTGGAGATGTCTCATTGGCCGAGACCTGGGTCATGTCCCGTGCCGTCACCGCGGGCGGGCCGCCGGGTGGCCGCGCGCCTCGTCGGGGTGCAGCCACACAGGGCAGTTGGCGCTCTCCACCCGCACCGCGCCGGTCGGGGGCTCTTGCGCGCCGGTGAGGCACGCCACCTCCACGGCGGTCAGGGTGCGGTAGCGCTCCAGCGCCTCCTCGGGCGTCGGCAGCCCGTCCCGCGGCACGACGCCGGGAGCCACCTTCCGCACCGCCGCCAGGTAGTCCGCGTACGGCCGCCAGCCCGGCACGTACGAGGTGCCCTCGGGGCCGGCGATCCGCACCGTGGGCAGGGCGTAGCGGTGGTGGTCGCCGACGGGCTTGGCGCGTCCCGGATGCGGGCCCGGCGCGTCGAGCGTCAGCAACTCCCGCGCGGGGCTGCGGGCTTCGGCATGGTCCTGTCGAACGGCGTACAGCGTGGCGGGCGCCCGCATGTCGTCGCACAGCCGGTCGGTCCGCAGTCCTGGGACGCCGGTGAGCACGTCCAGTACCCGCGCCTCGGTGTCGGCGGGGGCGCCCAGCAGGAACATCGACTCCCGCAGCCTGCGCAGGACCCGCTCCGCGATCCGCTCCCCCTGCTCCTGCGCCGCCTTGGCCGCCAGCGACGACGGCCAGCTGCTGAGCGCCACCCGTTCCAGCCGCGCCGCCCGCGGCGCGCCGGTGTGGCCGCAGACCTCCTCGACGAACCCCTCGTACCAGCGGGTCTCCGCCTCGGCGTCCGGTGCGGGGTCGTCGTCCTCGTCGAAGAGGATCCCGAACACCCGCCGCCAGGCGACCTGCCGGCCGAGCGCCCGGCGCAGCAGCCGCAGCGTCGGTTCCGATCCCCAAGCCCACGGGCACAGCGGATCGGTGAACTCCGTGACGGTGACACCGGCCGCGGGGGTGGTCACGGCGCCGGCTCCGCGGCGGGGTCGGCCACCGGACCGTCCGCACCGGCCAGCAGGTCCGCCAGGGTCGTCCGTCCGAGGACCGCGCGGGCGGCCTCCTCCACGGAACGCCAGACGCCGGGCAGTGCGCGGGCGGCGGCCGGGTAGTCCAGACCCGCAAGAGGCTCGCCCCGCAGCGTCAGGAACTCACCGTCCACCGCGGTCATCACCTCCGCCAGCGTGATCAGCTCGGGATCCCGGCCGAGCCAGTAGCCGCCCTCGCACCCGCGCTGGCTGCGCACCAGACCCGCCGCGCGCAGGTCGCGGAAGACGGACTTGAGGAACCGGAACGGAATGGCCTGGGTCTGGGCGATGGCTTCGCAGGTCAACGGCCTGCCCCGGTCGGCGGCGAGCTCCGCGAGAGCGCGCGTCGCGTAGTCCGTCTTCGCCGATATCTGCATGCGATCCCGTCTTCCCGTCCTCGTGCCACCGTCCGTCGCCGAGTGTGCGTCCCCGGGCGGTCGCGCGCAATGGACACATCTTGACATCCATTCGGCCGCCTCTCTACGGTCACGCCATGACCCGCCACACCGACGCATTCCACCCCGACTTCCCCTCCGAGCAGCCGGACGGAGCCCAGGCGCCGGTGTCCGCGTTGCGCGCGCGGCTGCACCACGTCAGGGCCGACGCCCTCAACGGCGACACCGCCCAGACGGGTGGGATGCGGCGTTTCGAGGCCATCAGCGGACGGTCGGTCGGCTCGGAGCGCGTCTGGATGGGCCAGACCCACGTCGCCCCCGCGACCGCCTCCTCCGACCACCACCACGGCGCGTCCGAGACCGCGATCCATGTGGTCAGCGGGCA
This sequence comes from uncultured Actinomycetota bacterium, assembly GCA_963737305.1. Taxonomy (GTDB): domain Bacteria; phylum Actinomycetota; class Actinomycetes; order Streptomycetales; family Streptomycetaceae; genus Streptantibioticus_C. Next base: position 2,535,155 of record CAVTRX010000001.1, read on the forward strand.
CCCGGAGTTCGTCTTCCTCGACGACTCCGACGGCACGCCCCAGGAGATCCGGCTGCGCACCGCGCCCGGCGACTACATCTTCGTGCCGCCCTACGTCCCGCACCGCGAGGAGAACCCCGACCCCGACGAGGAAGCCGTGGTGGTGATCGCCCGCAGCACGCAGGAGGCCATCGTCGTCAACCTCCCGGGCCTGTACGTCCTCGACAGCGAGACCCACGACTGACGAGGCGGATCCGGTCGGCCTGTGGTGGTCGAGCCCGCGGGCGTAGGCTCGCCGGGGGGTCGGACCGGGAGGGGGCTGGGCGGTGCGGCGGGATTGCTTGCTGTGGGGGACGGCGGCGGCCGGACTGACGGTGGACCAGGTGACGAAGGCCCTCGCCGCCGACGGCCTCGAAGGCCGCACACCGGTGAGCCTGTTCGGCGGCGCCGTGCACCTCACCGTGTTCCGCAACCCCGGCGCGGCCGGCTCCTTCGCCCCGCACGCCACCGCGGTCTTCACCCTCATCGCGGCCGTCGTCCTGGCCGGCATCATCCGCGTCGCGCCCACCGTCCGGTCGGCCGGCTGGGCCGTCGCCCTCGGCCTGGTCTTCGCCGGCGCCGGCGGCAACCTCACCGACCGCCTCTTCCGTGCTCCCGCCCTCGGCCGCGGCGCCGTCCTGGACTTCATACGGGTCGGCCACGGCGGCATCTTCAACCTCGCCGACCAGTGCGTCACCATCGGCTCCCTGCTCATCGTCGTCCTGGTCTTCCGCGGCATCCCCCTGCGCCCCGGAAAACCGGCCGCCGAACCGGGGTGAGCCTTCTCCTCGGCCACTCTCGGTTCGCTCATGACCGCGTCGTTTTCTGGCGCCGCGCCGCGGGGCAATTTCTGTCATCTTCATGACGCCGTGCGGCGCTTGCCTTTTCCGATATTTCCAGCGACATATTCAGCGGCCGGTACCGACGCCTCACGCACAACGCACACCAAAAGGGTCCGCCCGCGCGGAAAAGTGAGCCTCGGCGCATTCCCGCGCGCTACTCCAGGAAGAGCGCCGCGCCGTCGCGCCGGCTCCTGCGCTCCCGCCAGGTGAGAACGACCGCGGCGGCGACCAGCCAGCACAGCCCGACGCCCGCCTCCTGCAACGCCAGGACGAAGGTGTGCCCGTCCAGCCGCCCCGCCAGGGCCCGGCGGATCGCCAGCAGGCCGTGGGTCATCGGCAGCCCGTCGCTGATCCACCCCGCCGCCGTGCCCACCGTGCGGACCGGCACCTCGGGGCCACACAGGATCATCAGGACGACCAGCGCGGCGTTGGAGACCACGTTGCGCAGGTCGGACGCGGTCAGTACCAGCGACCCGAGGAAGAGGCCGAGGCAGTACGTCGTGACCGCCACCAGCGCCAGCAGGCCCACGACCACCGCCACCGCCCCCCAGGTCAGCGGCAGTCCGACCAGCGGTCCGAGGATCAGGACCACGCCCAGCCCGCAGGCCACCGCGTCCGGCAGCCAGAACAGACTGCGGCACATCAGCACCAGGGACGGGCTGCCCGGCGACGCCACCAGCAACGGCAGCGTCCCCATCTGCACCTCCCAGGTGGTGGACGCCGTCGCGAACAGTCCGTGGATCGCCACCAGCACCGCGGTGTTGCCGATGAGCAGGTAGCGGGCCTGTCCAGGACCCAGCAGGTTGCCCGCGGTGGTGAAGAACAGCGCCTGGGCGAGCATGCGCACGAACCAGCCGAACAGCCAGCTCTTCCAGGTGAAGATGGCACTGTGGTCGGCGGCACCGGCGCGGGTGGCCCAGTACGCGACCCGCAGTCGGCGGCCCACAGCGGTCGCGGCGCTCATCGCAGTCCCACCGTTCCGGTCTCCCGCACCATCCGTACGACCCTCGCCAGAACGAACCAGCCGCCCAGCCCCGCCAGCGCGCCCAGACCGAGGATCGCCGCCACGTACCCCGCCCAGGACCCGACCGTTCCCGGAGCCAGCGAGGCCCGCAGCAGGTCGGAGCTCCACGACAGGTAGATCAGCCGGCCGATCGGGTGGGTCCAGTCGGGCAGCCGGCCGAGCGGGACGAAGATCCCGCCCAGCAGCAGGATCGGATAGCTCAGCGAGTTCTGGAAGGTGCGTGCCGTGCGGGTGGCGACGAACAGTGCCGCCATCAGGCACGCCGAGCACGCGGTGGCGGCCGCGGTGGCCAGCAGCCCCGCGGCGAACACCACCGGGTGGTAGACGTGGGGCACGATGTGGAAGCCGAGGTAGGCGACCGCGCCGACCTCCACGACGGTGACCAGAGAGATGGCCGTGGTCACCCACACCCGGCTGAGGACCACCCGGGCGAACGAGGTGGGGGCGGCGATCAGCAGCTCCAGCGTGCCGAACGTGCGGTCGGAGTCGACCACTTCACCGGAGATCAGCATGGCCATGCTCCACACCGCCATCAGCACCGGGGCGAGCAACCCGTAGGCGATGAGCTGCGGTTGGCCGCTGTGCCGGACCAGGAGCAGGAAGACCACCGTCATCAGCGGTGTGCGCACCAGGTCCAGCAGGTAGTCGCGGTGGGTCAGCACCAGCCGGCCCTGGAAGCGGCCGGCGGCCGCCAGCAGGCTCACCGGCCCACCACGCTGCGCTGCTCGTTGCGGTGCACGAGGCGGAGGTAGACCTCCTCCAGACTGGGCAGTTCGGTGCGCACCTCGGTGACGCCCTCGGCCACCACCAGGGCCAGCACCCGCCCGACCGCTTCCTTGTCCTCGGCGGCGACGACGGCCTCACCGCCCTCGTCCACCTGGACGTCCAGCACTCCGGGCAACGTCCGCACGCGTTCCACCAGTTCGGCGTCGGCGCGGATCCTCACCCGCTCCTGCCAGGAGACCAGTTTCGCCAGCGCCTTGGGGGCCTCGGCGGCCACCACCCGGCCGTGATTGATCATGGTGACGCGGTCGCAGAGCGCCTCGGCCTCGGCCAGGTCGTGTGTCGCGAGCAGCACGGTGCGCCCCTGGCTGGACAACCGTCTGATGACGTCGCGCAGTTGGCGGGCGGCCAGCGGATCGAGGCCGTTGGTCGGCTCGTCCAGCAGCAGCACCCGCGGGTCGGCCAGCAGTCCGCGGGCCAGGTGCAGGCGCTGGCGCATGCCCACCGAGTAGGTCTCCACCCGGTCGTCGGCGCGCTCCGCCAACCCGAACTCCGTCAGCAGTTCCTGGGCCCGCTCACGCCCGGCCGTTCCCGACAGGCCGTACAACGCCGCCCAGTAGCGCAGATTCTGACGTCCACTCAGCCGGGGGTAGAGGCCGCGTTCACCGCCGAAGACGATGCCGAGCAGCGGCCGGATCCTGCGGTACTCGGTGACCAGGTCGTACCCGAGCACGTGGGCACTGCCGGAGGTGGGCAGCAGGACCGTGGACAGGATCTTCATCAGGGTGCTCTTGCCTGCGCCGTTGGGACCGAGCAGGCCGTGCACCTCACCCTGCTCCACCTCGATGGAGACCTCGTCCAGGGCGGTGACCGGCTCGCCGCGCCTGGCCTGGTACTCGCGGCGCAACGCCGTGGTGCGCACCGCCGGTTCCCGATGCCCTACCGCCGCACCTGACGAGGTGTCCGGCATCACACGTCCCCCTACCCCTCCGCGTGCCCGCCGCTTGCCTCGTCGAGCCATTCCTGGCGGACGGCGCCGGCGGCCATGAGAAAGGAGCCGAGCGGAGTGCGGGCGACCAAGTGGCGGCCGACGGCCGCCAGGCCCAACCCTGGCGTAGTTCCCGGGACGTTGTCGAGAGGAACCGCGAACAGCGGCACGCCCGCTGCCAGCAGTCTTCGGGTGCCCATCCGCAGGTGCAGAAGGTCGGAGACGGCATCACAGAGGGCGGCGCGCGGGCCCGTCACGTCCTCCTCGGCGCCCGCCCGCGCGATGCCGGCCAGCAGCCGCACCGGGCCGACCCAGCGGCGCACCGCCCGGCCGCCGCGCAGCACCCGCTCGCGGGCCGCGGCGAGCCGCGCGCCCCGCAGGACGACGGCCGACCGCCAGCCCAGCCGGTCGATGCGGTCCATGGCCTCGCACCACTCGGGCCACAGGCCGGTCAGGGCGATCCCGGCGCGCAACTCGGCCACCCCCGCCTCGTCCAACTCCCGCAGCAGCAGCGTCAGATCGAGCAGGTCGCGGCTGCGAAAGGCACGTTCCCAGCGCTCGGCCACCAGGGCGAGGGTGCTCACCGCCAGCGGGGACCGTATCGGGCGCGGCAGCCGCCAGGGCGGCCGGCGCAGGTCGGTGAAGATCTCCGCGGTGACCAGCCCGACGACGTAGGGCTCGGCACCGCCGTCGGCGTCCCGGTGGAACTCGGCGAACAGGTGGGGGGAGACCCGCTCGCCCGGACGGGAGGGAAGAAGGGTGAAGGCCGCCAACTCCCAGCCGGCGTCGGCCAGTCGGCGTGCGGCGGCCCAGAACTCGTCGTGACCTGGGCAGATGACGTCGAGGTCACCGGCCGAGCGCAGGACGTCCGGCGGGTAGAGCGCGCCGACGGCCATGCCCTTGACCACCAGCAGGTCGGGGATGTCCGCGGTCAGCTCGGACCAGACGGCGGCGTAGCGTTCGACACGCTCGCGGGCCGTGGCCAGTTCGACGGCCTCGGCGTCGGTGAGTCGCTCGCCCCCGACCGCCCTCAGACTCAGCAGTGTCCCGGCCAGCTTGTGCCCCCCGCCGCGGGCCGTGGCGAGCACCGCGTCGTGCGGGGCTTCGGCAGGGGCCGCCAGCAGGTGCCGGATCGTGCTGATCGCTACCTCGGTCAAGCGCTCTCCGGTTGTTGTCGGATTCGGCCGATAAGAAACGATCAGGACCCGAGATCGGCGTGATCAACGGATCCTGATCGCTGATCCGAACCTACTTCTTCGGCCTCGGACGAACGCGGATCCGCTTGGCAGAAACGGCCATGGCAGCTCTCCTTGATCTGCTCAATCCAACGGGTTAGCCTCAGGTTAATGCTCCACTCGGGGTCTGACAACTGGTCGGAATACAACGGGGCTTTAGGTGTTGGAGGCGTCATTCACGCGTTTCTGCAGCCCCCGTTCAGTTGGGATCCGGTGCGCCGCGAGTTCTACCCGGACGACATCTACTTTTGTGAAACGGCCCTGTTGCTGGAGCGAGAGAGCGAGCAGCGCCTCGACCTGATGCTGCGTCACACCAGTTTCGTGATGTTCAAGCCGGAGGCCGTCGTCGGCCGCCGCGTCGAGCCTGCCCTGGCGTGGCTGGCGACCCGTGGCTTCCGTCCGACGGGCTGTGCGCCGGTCCGGGTGGACCCGCGCGTCCACCGGGAGTTGTGGCGTTACCAGCTCAACGGCGCACCGCTGGCGATCGTCCGCACAGTCGACATGATCCTGTCAGCCGGTCCATGTTTGGTCGTCGCCTTGCGTGACGAGCGCGGGCCGCTGGAGACCGGGATGACGGCCGCCGCCCGGCTGGCTGGGCTCAAGGGCTCGTCGAGCAGTCCCCGGGCGAACGGCGAGTCACTGCGCGCCGTGCTCGGCTGCGAGTTGCTGTGCCTAAACTTCCTGCACGCCCCGGACGACCCGTCGGATCTGGTCCGCGAACTGGGTGTCCTGTTCCCCTCGCGGGAGCGGGCCGGGGTGCTGGCGATGCTGGCCGACGACCCGTCGCCGCAGGTGGACGCCGAGGTGGCGGCCGCCGTGCGCGCCCTGTACGCCGACCATCCGGCGCACCCGCTGGACCCGCGCGCCGTCCCCGAACCCGCGGCGACCGACGGGACGGACGCCGGCCTGCTCGCCCGGATCGACTCCCTTGACGACCCGGACAGCGAGATCCCGCACTGGGACCGGGTCCTCATCGCCGCCCGGTTGGTCGACGGACTGCCGCCGCGCCGGCGCCCGCTGATCGGCTCGCCGCGGAGTCGTTCCGGTTCTTATGAAGATCGCCCTGAATCAGCGTCAAAATCCTGACTCTACACGTTCGTTGACAACATGTCGGGCGGCATGTTGCTATTCTTCCGAAAGGCCGTCAGCAGGATTCTTTCGACTGCGAGGAACTCATGCAGATAGCAACGAAATCCCCTCAGCAGACCGCCACCCGCACTGGTGCCGCCCCGGTAATGCTTCTTCCGCGTCTCGTCGAGCGGATGATCGCTGAGCGCCAGGAAGTGCACATCGCGAAATTCCGCACCACTTGCACCGACTGCGTGCCGAACTACTGATCGAGAAACCACGTGTCGGCGGGCATGCGACCGTGTCCGCCGACCTTCGCGTGCTCCCCGAGGTCGTGTCCCGATGTGTGGACGGCGCCGAACGTGGCGTGATCCTGCTCGCGATGGACGGCCTCTCCCACGAAGCGGCCGAACGCAGCCTGTCCGGCGCCCGCCTGTGGCCGCTGCGTTCGACGTTCCCCAGCACCTCCACCACCGCCTGGCTCACCGCTGTCACCGGCAGCGGCGCCGCCGAGCACGGTGCGATCGGCATGGTCTACCGCGCGCCCGGCGCCGACCACGCCACCCACCTGATCACCGGTGCCCGGCTGAGCTTCCACCCCCCGGGACCCGACGAACCGTCCGGTCAGGGCGAGCTCATCCGGCCGCGGCCCACCCTCTTCGACCGCTGCGCGGAGCGGGGCACACCGGCCGTCGCGGTCGGCGCCGAGCTGAACCGGCTCACCGGCCCATGGGTCGACGCCCTCCTGCACGGCGCCCGTCTCGTCCCGGCCCCCGACCACCCCGCCACCACCGACCCCGTCACGGTCGTCACCCGTCTCGTGGCCCAGGTCGACGCCGTCCGCGCCGACCCGTCCACCGCCGAACGCCCCCCGCTGATCTGGGCCTACGTCAACCTCGACGACCACATTCACCGTTGCGGCTACGACGCGCGCCTGCACGAGGCCGTGCGCCTGCTGGACACCGCCGCCCAGCGTTGGGCGGAGGCGGGCTGGAGCGTGCTGGCCCACGCCGACCACGGCCAGACCCCGGTGACCCCGGACCCCGACCTCCACGAGGCCTGGGCCCGCCTGGACTCCCCCGAGCACTGCACGGTGCCGGGCGGCGGCGCCGGACGGGTCCGCTGGCTGCACCCGTACCCCGGCCACGAGCGGGAACTCGCCGGCCTGCTCGCCGACGCCCTCACCGTCCACGCCCGGGTGTACACCCCCACCGAACTCCACACCGCCGGCCTGCTGCCCGCCACCCCCACCGTCGTGGCGCGCATCGGAGCCGTGGTGGCCGTCGCCGCCACCGCGCGTTTTCCCGTCCCCGACCACCGCCTCGGCTGGGAGCACGGAGCACTCACCGAGGCGGAGACGTGCGTACCGCTCGCCGGCTGGGGCGCGGCCCTGGATGCCATCCCGCCGGCACTGGCCGCCGCCCGTACCACCGGCCACGACCCTTCCCACCTACCGCCACGATAGGAGCACCAGGCCGTGAGCACAGTTGTCTTCCGCAACAAGACCGGCGGTTCCGAGAACCTCCACGCGACCACGGGTCAGAGCCTGCTGGATGTCCTCCGTGTCCACGGCATCCCGGTCAACGCCGTCCTCACCTACCGCGACGGCGAGATCGTCCCGGAGTCGACCGTGGTCCTCGGGCCGGACGACGTCATCGAGGTGCGCCAGGTGCGCCACTACGACCTCGACGTGCTGCGCCGCCCCAAGGAGCACGTCTACGCCGCCCCCGAGCCGGTCTACACCAAGTCCATAACCTTCGACCACGGCGGCACGCTGGAACGCCGGACCGAACAGCTCACCGCGGAGACCTTCGTCGAGTACGTCGAAGAGACCTTCGTGCAGAGCATCGCCTCCAGCGGGACCATGCGCGCGGGCGACCGGATCGTCATCGGCCTGTCCGGCGGCCGTGACAGCGTCGCCTACCTCAAGCTGCTGGAGCGCACCCGCGGGCGCTGGCCCGAGGTGGACATGACGGCGGTGACCATCACCGGGCTGCCCGACTGGGAGGAGCCCGCCACCTTCCAGGCCGCGCTCGACGCCTGCTCGGGGCTGGGCATCGACCACACCATCGTCACCGCGGAAGAGGTCGCCGAGCTGTTCAAGCTCCGCGAGTCCTTCGTCTCGGTGATGAACCGCATCGTCGCCGGCGAGCACCGCAACATGAACATGGTGATCGGCCACCAGGTACTGCGCCGCATGCTGGAGCGCGAGGCCGGGCGCCGCGACGCCGGGGTGGTCGCCTTCGGGTTCAACGCCGACGACCTGGTCGCCAGCATGGTCACCTGGTTCACCACCGGCTACCGCATGGGCGGCATCCCGGTCCGCCAGCTCGGGAACCTGCGCTACGTCTTCCCGCTGTACCGCATCACCAAGAAGGAACTGACGCTCTACCTGGAGCTGGTGGCCCCCGAGCTGAACCGGCAGGGCGCTCCCGGCCGCTTCACCACCGGTCCCGACGAGCGCTCCCTGGCCTACGCGATGGCCGACCACCTCTACGACCTGTGGCCGGGCATCGACTACTACGTCTTCAACGCCTTCGAGAACGTCCAGCGCACCCTGCTGCCCTCGGTCGACGACACCTGCCGGGTGTGCGGCGGGCTGTACGTGCTCCAGGAGGGCACCTCCAATCCGGCCGGACGGTGTGACGTGTGCGGCTTCCTCGAGCGGCAGGAGGCCCTGCGGGCTGACGCCGGATGAGCCGTCCCTGGTATCAGGACTTCTTCACCGAGCCGTTCTGGGCGGTGGCGGAACACGAGTACGCAGCCGAGCGCACCGACGGGGAGGCCGACTACCTGGCCGCCGCCCTCCCCGCCGGTGGGCGCGTCCTCGACCTCGGCTGCGGGACCGGACGGCACGCCATCGCCCTCGCCCGGCGCGGCTTCCGGGTCACCGGGGCCGACGTCGGGGAGTGGGCGCTGGCCCGGGCGGCGGAACGCGCCGCGCCGGCCGGCGTCCCGGTGCGGTGGCAGCGGCTCGACCTGCTGCGCGATCTGCCCTGGCCCTGGGAGGACGGCGCGTTCGACGCCGTCGTGTGCCTGCAGTCCTTCGGCTGGGGCACCGACTCCCAGCAACTGCGCCTGCTGCGCGAGGCGCGCCGGGTGCTCGCCCCCGGCGGACCGCTCGTGCTCGACCACTCCAACATCCTCGCCCTGACCGCCCATTACGTGCCGGAGGCGAGCTTCGAGGCCGAGGGGCTGCACGCGGCGTTCCACCGCACCCTGCGGACGGTGGAGGGGCGCAGCGCGGGCGCGATCGAGGTCCGGCGCGACGGCAAGCCGACGGCCGTCATCCGCGACGACGTCAGGCTCTACCAACCCGCCGAGGTGCGTGAGCTGCTGACCCGCGCCGGATTCACCGTGGAGCGCGCCGACGCCGAGTTCACCGCAGGCGCGCCGGTCACGATGGGCTCGCGCTACGTGCAGTTCCACGCCCGGCGCCCCGCGGAGCCACCCGCCGCGATCACCACCTGGCAGCCGTCGGCGGAAGCTCCCGATCCCGCCGCGCTGGACCTGCGGTGGACCCCCGACGAGTACGAGTTCGTCCGGCCCGCCGTCGAGCGCGCCTTCGCCACCCTCGACCCCGAGTCGGCCCGCGCCTACCACCTCGACGACCCCTTCGCCGGCGCCCTCGCCTCGCCGGTCCTGTCGGAACACTTCGCCACGGCCCTCACCCCCGGCATGGTCACCGCCGGGGCCGGCGCCACCGGTCTGCTCCAGGCGCTCGCCGTGCTCGCCGTCCCCGGTCCTGTGCTCAGCCTCGAAGGCGGCCATCCCGACCTGCCCCGATGGGCCGCGGGCCTGGGCGCGCCGACCATCACCACCACCGTGCGCACCGCCGTCGCCGACCTCGACCGGCACGCCCCCACCGTCCTCCTCCTCGACCACCCCACGCTGACCGGCGAGTTCCACGATCGCGCGCTGATCGACGAGTTGGCCACCGCCGCCCGGGCCCGCGGCACGGTCGTCGTCCTGGACGAGGCCTACGCGACCTACCCCGGCCCCGGCGCCGGCCATGTGCCCGCCGTCGCCGACCACGACAACCTGGTCGTGGTGCGCAGCCTGTCCAAGGGCTACTGCTGCGGTGGTCTGCGGGTCGGTTTCGCCATCGCGGGCGAGCGGCTGACCCGGCGGCTGCGCGAGACCGCCCCGCCGCTGGGCGCCGGCAGCGCCGGGCTGGCCGTCGCGTTGCGCCTGCTGGCGGAAGGCGACGTCTTCGGTCCGCTGCGCGCCCGGATCGCCGCCACCAAACCCCCCGTCGCCGCCGCTCTCAGGAAGGCCGGCGTCGACGTCGTCGACGGCGCCCCCTGTCTGCCCTGGGTCACCGCCCCGGCGACCACCGCGGCCCTCGCCGCCCTCGCCGGCCGGAAGGTCATGGCGAAGACGATCGGCGACCGCCTCAAGATCGCCGTTCCGCTGTCCGCCGAGCGCGTCGCCGCCTTCCACGAGGTGTTCGCCGGTGGCCGCTGACCTCACCGACCTGGTCGCCGCCGTCCACCGCGACCTCGACATCGACCTGGCCATGAGCCAACTTCGCCGGCTGACCGCCTGGGACCGCTACCAGGGCTCGGCGGGCCTGTCCGAGGCGGCCGGCTTCGTCGCCGAGGAAGCGGAGCGCGCCGGGCTGACCGACGTCGAGGTGATGACGTTCCCCGCCGACGGACGCACCTCCTGGTGGACGTTCACCGCCCCGACCTCCTGGACCCCGCGCTCGGCACGGCTCTCGCTCGCCGACCCCAGCGGCCCGCCCCTGATCGACTACCCCCGTCAGCCCTACACCCTGGCGGCCAACTCCGCCGCCACCCCGCCCGTCGAGGCGCCCCTGACGCCGGCCGGCCGTGCCGACTGGCCCGCCGGCAGCGTCATCCTCCTCGACCCCGGCGTCCTGCCGGACCCATCCCTGCTCGCCCGCATGCGGCGCGAGGGTGCCCGCGGCTTCTGCGTCTGCACCCACCCCGACCATCCTGACCAGCCCGGTCGCCTCGAACTCGCCCCCGACAGCGGCCTGTTCGCCTTCAGCGTGCCCGCCCACGCGCACGCCGCCCTCACTCGCGGCCGTCGCGTGCTGGTGCACGTCGAACTCGACCCCGCTCCCCGGCCCATGCCGGTCGTGGTCGCCCGCACGCCCACCGGTGACGGCGACGCCGAACTCCTGCTCGGCGCCCACCTGTGCCACCCCGCCCCCAGCGCGAACGACAACGCCTCCGGTGTCGCCGCCGCCCTCGCCGTCGGCCGGGTCCTCGCGCGGCACCGGCTGCGCCGCCCGGTCCGCCTGCTGTGGGCACCGGAGTTCGTCGGCACCGCCGCCTACCTCCACCACACCGGGCGGCGACCGATCGCGGCCGTCAACCTCGACATGGTGGGCGAGGACCAGCGGCTGTGCGGCGGCCCGCTGATCGTCGAGCAAAGCCCCGAACACCTGCCGCACTTCCTCAACGCGCTGGTCGACGCCTGCGTCCGCGCCCTGCCCCCGCAGGCCCGCTCCTACAGCGGCGCGGTCGGCTGCGACGTGTGGAACTGGCGGTCGACCCCGTTCGTCGGCGCCTCCGACCACTCGATACTCGCCGACCGGGCCATCGGCGTCCCCGCCGTCCAACTCGGGCACTGGCCCGACCGGTTCAACCACACCGGTGCCGACACGCTCGACAAGGTCGATCCGGCCGAAGTGCGGCGCGCCGCCGCCATCGCCGGCTCCGCCCTGGCAGTTGCGGCCACCGCCGACACCGACGCCGCCCACCGGCTCGCCGCGATCGTGACCCGCTGGACAGCCCACCGCATGACCGCCTGCCTGCCACCCCACGCTACCGGCGCCGACGCCGCCGACCGCCTCGACCGCCGCCGGCAGTACGGACGCGACGCCCTGCCCACCCTCGCGGCACTCGGCGCCGACCAGGCGGTCCTCGCCACCCACGCGAAGCTGCTCGACGACCTGTACGCCGCCCTGGCGACCTCGGTCGATCCGCGCTCCGGCACGCCCCGCGGCTCCCGGGGGCCGGCACTCACCCGTACCTGGCCCGGCCCCTTCAACCTGCGGGCCCTGCTGTCCGCCGTCCCGGCCGACGACCGGGAGTGGCTCCAGCGCGAGGGGATGGCCGACCGCGGCGGCTTCTACGCCAGGGCCATGGCCTTGGCCCAGGCCATCGACGGGACCAGCGACACCGCCACGATCCGCCGGAACGCCGCGGCGGACTCCGAGTTGCCCATCGACCCCGAATTCGCCGACCGCTACCTCACCGCGATGATCGGCGCCGGCTGGGCCAGAGAGGAAAAGACCGCGTGAGCACCATCGACATCACCGTCGCCACCGCCTTCCGGGACGTCGACGCCGACGCCTGGGCCGAGGTCGTCACGCGGTCCGCCGCACCGGCCCACTACTCCCCCGCCTACCTCGGCTCCTACGAGGCCGGCCCCCTCAGCCCCTTCCTGGCGGTCCGCTACCTCACCGCCACCGAGGCCGGCCGAGCCACCGCGGTCCTCCCCTGCTACCTGCAAGAACGCCCCGACCCGTACGACGCGCTGCGCGAGGCCGGCCTGCCCGTCGGCGAAGGCCCCGCCCTGCTGGGCCACAACTGGTACTGCTACGACGGGCAGATCCCGCTCGTCCCGACCACCCCCGGCCGCCGGGACCAGGTCCTGCACCGCGTGCTGGACGTCCTCGCGGAGACCGCGCGCGCCGACGGGGCGTCCTGCGCGGGTCTCGTCAACGTCACCGAGGGCGACCCGGTGCTCGACGTGGCGCGCGACAAGGGCTGGCTGACCGCCCCCATGGTGACCCGCTTCCAGCTTCCCGTCGCGGACGTCCCGGACTACGAGACGTATCTGAACGGGCTGGGCTCACGAACCCGCGGCACGATCCGCCGCTACCTGCGCCGCGCCGCCGACGCGGGCGTCACCACCGTGGTCGAACGGCCCGACCCCGACACGCTAAAGACCGTCTGCGACTTCACCCGGCTGACCGCCGCCAAGCACGGTAGCGGCGACATGTATCCGGAAGGCCCCTTCGTCGACTTCGTGATGGGCCTCGGGGAGCGCGCCCGGGTCGTCCGCGTCGACCAGGGCAGCGACATGCTGGCCGGTGCGGTCGTCCTCCTGGACGACCAGCGCCTCCACATGTGGGTCGGCGGCACCCCGCACGCCACCGTCGACAGCTTCAGCCCCAACTACCTGCTGTGGGGGGCCGAGATACGCGCCGCCATCGACCTCGGAAAGGTCCTGGTCGAGGGCGGCCGGGCCAACCAGCCGATGAAACGACGCCACGGCATGTCCCCCCTCGCCCTGCACGCCTGCGTCCTCCCCCTGACCGGCGCCTGATCGACGGTGGGTGGCGGTCGGTCGTCTCCCGGTTCAGTCGTGCGCGGGCAGCCAGCCGCGCTGGACCGCCCGGACCCCGGCCGCGAAGCGGCTGCGCGCGCCGAGGCGTTCCATGAGGTCGGTGGCGATACGGCGGGCGGTGCGGGGAGAGACGCCGAGGCGCTTGGCGATCGCCTCGTCGGTGAACCCCTCGGACAGCAGGCGGATGGCCGTCGCCTGCTGTCCGTTGAGCCCGCTGCCGTCGATGTCCGCTGTCGGGCCGAGCGGCCGCGCGGTCTCCCACACGCTCTCGAACAGGGCGCACAGCGCCGTGACCGTGCCTTTCGCGGTGAGCACGACGGCGGTGCCGGCCGAGTCGTCGTCGCTGACCGGGATCACCGCCGTCGACCGGTCGGTGATGACCATGCGCGTCGGCAGCGACGGCACGGTCCTGACCTGTCCGCCCAGCCGGGCGAGCCAGGCGGCGTGGTCAACGGCGAGCCGGTCGCGGCGCGCGCCGTCCAGGTGGACGGTTCGCATCCGCAGTCCGCGCCCGAGCAGCCGCTCGTCGCTCCGCCGGGCCGCCGCGACGTGCTCGGCGGTCCGTGCCCCGTCCGGCACGAACGCCATCACCTCGCTCACCGCCTCCTCGCACAGCACGGCCACCCGACGGTGGATGGCGTCCGGGCCGACGAGTTGTTCCGCCACCGGCCGCGACGCCGACGGGCGTAACTCGGCGTACTCGGCCATCAGTTGGGCCGCGGCGGCCCGGGACGCCTCCACCCGCTGCAACTGGGCCGCCAAATCAGCCTGCTGACGGGCCATCAGTATTTCCATGCCGATGTCCGGCGACACGGCCCGCAACCGCCCGGCACGGGCCGCCGACGGCCGCACCAGGCCCAGTTCGCTCAGTACGTCCAGCGCCCGCCGGACTCCGGTTTCCGGGACCCCGGTGTGGCCGGACAACTCCGGGATGCCGTCGTCCGGATGCGCGAGCAGGGCCCGGTAGACCCTTTCTGACGCAGCGTCAAGTCCCAGCGTTCCCAGCATGCTGTCCCCCCACAGAACACCAATGGCGCGCGATGGTGGAGATGATGGCAGACGGGGTGCCGACGCGCGGGGCGAACGTCGAACGCGCGGCGGTGGCCCGCGCCACGGGCGAACGGATCCGGTCATGACCGGATCCGTCCCGCGGCCGGGCCCGTCGGCGCACGCCCACCCGTACCGCACGGGGGTGGCCGGTGAGCCCGGTTCGGGGGCGGTTGGACGGTTGAGTCCAAGGCCGGATCCGTCCAATGCGATTCGCTTCCCCTCCGCCCCTGCCTGTGGAGAAGCTGTGAGGGCGTCAGCAGGACACGGCGCCCGGCGGACGATGCCCGCGATGGCCGCCGCGCAGCGCAGCACGGCTCGCGTTCCCCGTCGCCGACCGCTCGGAAGGTATCCCGCCATGTTCCGCTCCCGTCCTGACCGGGCCGCCGTGACCACCACCGGCCCGCACGGCGGGTAGGCACCGCCGGGCCGCCCTCAGCTGACGCGTTGTCCGACCCGCCCTCCGGGATCGTTCCCGGACCGGGCCTCATCCGCCAATCCGACGGAGTGTTTCCCGATGCTGAAACCGTCCAGGGTCATCCGTGCCTTCATGGGCGCGCTGGCCGCCGGCGCGCTCTCGTTCGGCCTGCTCACCACAGGCACCGCCCCCGCCCACGCCGCCACCGGATGCAGCGGGTCCGTCTCCGTCTACGGCGTCCTCAGCGACGGACGCCTGACCTACTCCGCCATCAACCCCTCCAACGGCGACCGGCTCAAGACGCTCATCGGGCCCGACCTGGGCTTCACGCCGAAGGCCATGGCCACCCTGAACTTCAACACCGTCCTGGTCACCTCGACCGCGGGCGCGCTCTACCGGGTCGACGTCCAGACCAACAACACCGCCCTCGCGCTGGCCGGGGTGACGAAGATCTGGGACAACGGCTGGACGGAGGACAAACTCGCCTACGACGGCCGCGGCCACCTCTTCGGCACGGCAGGCGGCACGCTCATGCAGTACCTCGTCTCCGAGGACAAGCCGGCGGGTCCCGCGCACATCGGCCAACGGGTGGTGATCGGCGACGGATTCGTCCTGCGGACCCTGACCACCACCGGACAGGACCGCCTGCTGGCCACCACGTCGGACGGGCGGCTCGTCGACTACGCGATCGACAGCAGTGCCGCGACGAAGTGGTCGGCCAGGACCCTGCTGTCCAGTGGCTGGGGAGGCTTCAACCAGCTCATGTCGCCCGGCGGCGGCCTCTACTACGGCCGGACCTCCGACGGAGGACTGTACTGGTACAAGGACGCCGACCCGCTCGACGGCGACGGCAGCGACATCGCATACCACAACGACGACCCGGTGGACGCGTCCGGCTGGACGCAGTCGCTGTTGTCCGCCATGCCGAACAGCTACTCCTGCACCGCGCCGCTCGACCGGGACGACATCGCCGCGGTCATGGCCGCCGGCCACCAGATGATGAACGACTACAAGTCGAGCTGGGCCACGGCCTCGCAATGGTCCTGCCTGGACGAGATCTGGACCCACGAGAGCGGCTGGCGGTGGAACGCCGACAACCCGACCTCCTCCGCGTACGGCATCCCGCAGGCCCTGCCCGGCTCCAAGATGGCCTCCGCGGGCGAGGACTGGGAGTCGAACCCGGTCACCCAGATCGCCTGGGGCCTCGGCTACATCAACGAACGCTACGGCTCGCCGTGCGCCGCGTGGAGCTTCTGGCAGGCCAACCACTGGTACTGACCCGCGTCCCGCGGACCCCGGCGTAACGCCCGGGGCGGGCGTCCCCGGGCCCGCCCCGTGCCCCACCTTCCCAGGACAGCGCAGACCCCGCTCGTACCAGGACCACCGCGATCCGCTGCCGGACGCGGTGGTCCGGAACCAGGAGACCCCAGTGAACCTCGACCGCGTCCGCAAGTCCGCCATCGGCGTCGTCCTCGCCGGAGCCCTGTCCTTGGGCTTCGTCACGGTCACAGCCGACGACGCCCACGCCGTCGCGTCCTGCGGCGGTGCCGTCTCGCTGTACGGCGTGCTGGACGACGGCAGACTCACCTACTCGGCCATCGACCCCGCCACCGGCGACCGGCTCAAGACGCTCATCGGCCCCGGCCTGGGCTTCACGCCGAAGGCCATGGCCACCCTGAACTTCAACACCGTCCTGGTCACCTCCACCGCGGGCGCGCTCTACCGGGTCGACATCCAGACCAACAACAGCGCGCTGACCCTGGCCGGGGTGACGAAGATCTGGGACAGCGGCTGGACGTTCGACAAGCTCGCCTACGACGGTCACGGTCACCTGTACGGAACCGTCGACGGCCAACTGCACCAGTACCTGGTCTCCGAGGACAAGCCGGCCGGCCCCGCGCACATCGGCCAGCACGCGCTCATCGACTCCGGATTCGTCCTCAAGACCCTCGCCGCAGCGGGCGACGACCAGCTCATCGCCACCACCTCCGGCGGCCAACTGCTCAGCTACAAGATCAACGGTCCGGGCGACTGGGACCGCGCGGTACTGCAGTCGGATGGCTGGTCCGCCGTCGACTCCCTCTCCTCACCCGGCGGCGGCCTCTACTACGGGCGGACCGGCGGTGGGCTCTACTGGTACCAGGACGCGGACCCGTTCGACAGCGACGGCGGGGACATGACCTACCACTCCAGCGACCCGGTCGACGCGTCCGGCTGGACCCAGAGCATGCTGTCCGCCTCCGGCGGCAACTGCGCCTATGTGGCGCCGACCCCGCCCACCTCCACCATGGGCGGTCCCATCAGCCGCAGTGAGGTCCTGGCACGCGGCAAGGACTGGTACGTCCGGGACGTGCCCTACGACATCTACTCGAACGCTCTGGACGTGGACAAGGACCACTCCTACCGCGAGGACTGCTCCGGTTTCGTCTCCATGGCCTGGCACCTCGCCCCGCACGGCCTGTCCACCAGCACTCTGGACTCCGCCGGCTCAACGATCGCCAAGAGCGCCCTGCGGCCCGGCGACGCACTGAACGCCGCAGGCGTCCACACGGTGCTGTTCATCGGCTGGAAGGACCAGCAGGCCGGGACGTTCTACTACTACTCGGAGTCCAACCCCGGCCCCGACATGGAGTACGGCTCCGCCAACGTCAACAGCGGCTCGATCGCCGGCCACCCGGCAACGTCCTACGTAGCCCTGCGCTACGACAAGATCGTCTGACCGCACGAACCAGGGCGGGGGGTGTTTCCACGACGTCGTGGAGACACCCCCCGAACGTTGAACGCCCCTCGGAGCCGGAGGTCCACCGGTAGTTCGAACCGAACCTGAGCCCAATATATGATTCATCAACTTCTGTTGGTTTTCCGTGCTCCGGATGCGAATCCAGGCGACATGTGCATACGCTGAAAAAGCACCGCCGTCCGGCGCAGGACACGAAGAGGCCGGAGCCTCCGGACACTTCTCAGAGCAGCTCCGCCGCTGGTCCCATTGTGGCCGAAACGGGCCCGGGTCTCGGATTCCAGTGAGCAATTCTGTTGTGGACGGATGCATTGCGCACCGCACTGAACGTGCCAGCAGTCACATCCGGAGAAGCAGAAAAGTCACGAAGGCAGGTACGGCGACAAACAGTGCAGAATGCCCTGGTCTGGACTGGGACATGGAAAGGAACCGGTATGTCTGGTCCTACGAGTGATGTGAGTTATCCCAGGCTTCGACCCGAAGACATACCCCAGATTGCGCAGGAGTCACTTCCGGCTGTAGTCCCTGATCCCTTCGCCGCGGACAAGACTCTCGACCTCTCTGCGGCGCAGATGCCCAACTTCAATCTGGTGGACGGTACGGTTGCCATTGCCACCGATCCGCAGATGCCTTTCGTACTGTTCAAGGGGTACAGCCCGGACACGTGGTTCTACGCACCACGATGGGGAAGGATCGCCAAGAACCCCGACGGCGAGCCGGCCTTCATGGTGAGCAAGAAGGTCAGAAACAATCCGGACGGTTCGAAGACAACTCTCGGTGGGATTCTCAGCTTCATGGTGGAGCTCGTCGTCGAGCTGCCCAGCGAGGCCCAGCGACAGCAGTGGACGAATCTGATCAAGACTCTCTACAATCTCCAGCCGGCCTCGGGGGTCTTCAACTTCCAGCCGCTACGGCTGAACCCGGGAACGATGAACGTCTACGGTCTCGACCAGTACGCGCGGCCCGGGCAACCGCTCAAGAACGTCCAGGTCGGCTCCTCCTCGTCGATAGCGTTCGCCATCGACCTGACGCCTGACGGAGCCGATCACTTCGCCGCCATGCTCGGCGCCAGCCCCCTGCCGTATCCGCCGCAGGTGGCGATCATGTTCGACTACACCTACCAGTACCTGATCCCCCAGTGCCGGATTCAGGCCAGCGGGTTCAAGAAGAAGTGCTACGACTACTTCTCCTGGAACGCCAAGGCACGGGCAAGCTATTTCGGATTGGTGAACGGCTCGTTCGACTACCAGTCGGTCCGTGCGGACCTGCGCCAGCAGCAAGCCCTCAACGTCAGCGTCATCGGGCAGCCGCCGACGGGCGTGGACCTGAGCAAGCTGCTGGACTCGATCTTCGACCTGTACCTGAAGACTCAGGTGGGCGAGTGGATCCAGCCGGATCCGAAGCCGGTGGAGGCGTCGGCACCCGGTGGTTTCTTCGGCGGCGTGTCGGTGGCCATGAAGGACGTGTCTCTCTCGGACACGGAACAGTTCGACGAAACGCTGGACTTCGCCGGAATCGGCAGCGGTATCCATCAGGTGTCGTTCAACTTCGAACAGCAGTTGGGATCCTTCGATCCGCACAAGCATCTGTTCATCGAAGAGGACGACATAAAGCTCCCGTTCATCGTCTCCATCCAGGGGTCCCCCCTGCTGCAGAGGGTCTCCACTGCGGCGACGTACACCACGTCGCTCGGCCCGCGAACGGTGCAGGTCGACGCGGTAAGTGCCGAGGGAGGCCAGAGCAAGGGCATCATCCAGTTCACCCCGCCGCAGCGGCCTACGTCCGCTCAGATCGACATGCTCGTGGACCTGCAATCTCCCTACATCGGCTACGAGTACAAGCTCACCCAGCCGGTGTCGGACTCGGGCGCGTGCTTCCCGTTCTGGCCGGATGCGTTTATGCAGCGCACGAACGTGATATTCGTGGACCCCGTCACAGTCGTGGACAAGACCTCCAAGGCGCTCTTCACCTGGGAATGGACGCCTCCGGCGAATATTCCGACGCCCCGGCCCAAAGTGTCCGGATACTTCGTCGTAGGGGTGGATCCCAACGCCACCTACAACCTTCCGACATGCGACATCGACTTTCCCTACAGCCCGAATGACTGGACGGGGGAAACGACGCCGAAAATCCTCTACAAGCTTCAGGGACTGACCGGGGACTGGCGCGGTCGCAGCTTCTCCGGGGCGATCCAGCTCGGGACTCGCGCCATCAGCCTGCAGTTCGACGGCAGCTCGACCGTCGGCAGCGGTCTGGCAGGTCCGGCCGGTATGGCGGACAACGTGAGCAACGACCCCACCCATCGCGAGCGGCTGCTGGCGACATACGGACCGCCGCCCTCGATACTCGGCAGCCCCTCGGCGGCCGAGGGACATCCGCCGGGTGGAGGCTTCATCCCGCCCGATCGGATCGGTCCCCCCGAGGGCGGCGGTGGCGGTATGCCCCCGCAGCGTCTCGGATACCAGCCGGACACGGCCGGTGGGGAGCCGCAGCTGTACGAACGCGAGTTGATCGCCACCGCCAGGTTCGAGTCTGCCGGTGCGGGGCGCGGCGTTACGGCCGGCCCGGCGGAATACGACCTGCGTGACGTGTACGGGCAGAACTTCGTAACTCCGGTACGCAACCAGGGGTACTGCGGCAGCTGTGTCGCGTTCGGGACCACGGCCACCGTGGAAAGCACACTCCAGGTGCGCCGGAAGGACCCGGGAGTGGATCCCGACTTCTCCGAGGCACATCTCTTCTACTGCCTCGGTGCCGACCAGGGCCGGACCTGCGGAAACGTGGGTGAGGCCAATGGCGGCTGGTTCCCCTCGGGCGCCCTGGACGCCTGGCGCGACGACGGTGTCGCGGATGAGGGATGTTTCCCCTACGCCGCACCCGCATCCGGCAACGACCCCACGCCGCCTTGCGCGGCATGCGACGACGCGTCAAGCCGCACCACGACGATCGACGGCTGGAGTCTGCTGCAGAGCACGGACGACATGAAGTCCTACATCGCCGGCGACGGGCAAGGCGGACCGCTGACCGCATGCTTCACGGTGTACCAGGACTTCTACGACTTCTTCCAGTCCAACCCGACGGGCGTCTATCGCAAGAGCAGCTCACCCGGCGCTCTCCACGGAGGGCACTGCATCTGCGTGATCGGATACAGCGACAACGAGCAGGCGTGGATCTGCAAGAACAGCTGGGGCACCTGGTGGGCAGCCTCCGGCTTCTTCAAGATCGGCTACGGGGAGGTCGGCATCGACGCCTACATGTGGGCAGTCGACATCAGCTGACCCCTGTGGCGGAAAACGGGCAGCACGGTGGCTCCGGTCCGTCCCAGGGCGGGAGTCACCGCGCCGCCGTTCCGCGACGCGGGTCGCGCCCCGGCCGACTCCGTTCACAGACCTTGTCGGGAGTCCCAGGTGACCGACGTGCATGCTGACCACACGGATGACGGAAAGACCCTCGAACTCGGCGCCGGCGACACCCTCTCGGTCACGCTGCCAGTGAATATGACGACCGGATTCCACTGGGATCTGGCCCATGCGGATCCGGAGCACATCTCCTTGCTGGACCACGAGGTCACATCGGCACCGACCGGACAGGCCATAGGAGCAGGCGGCAGCACTGCCGTCTTCCGTTTCGCGACCACCGGACCAGGAGCCACACGGCTCGTCATCAAGCTCTGGCAAGGACACGAGAAGGACGAAGATGTCGTCAAATTCCAGCTCCACCTGGTCATTCGAAACGAGGGACCCACATGACCACGACTTCTGTTGGATCAGGTGTCCTCCACGTCAACAAGCGATTCGATCTGCAAACCGGCATCGAAGTGTCCGGCATGAGCCTGGCGGACATGTGGTGGCGCCTCGAACCCTCCTCCGGGAAGCGTGATCTAGAACCGCTACTGGGTGCGAGGCTCTGTGCTTTGGGGGCCATCCCGTACGATCGGCTGAGCTTCGAGGACCTGATCTCTCTGCCCTACGGCTCCACGGCCATCCCCGGTGGCCCGGATGTTCCCAACAGACTTGTGCACGGTGACGTTTTCGCCGTACACACCAGATCAGGAAAGTTCGTGAAGGTGATCGTCGACAGCGACGGTCCCGACCTCGCCATCCGCTGGCAGTCATGCACCCCGCCGCTTGCCCACCGTGATGTACATATCGTGCTGGGGAGTGCGCCCGACTGGCTGGTCACCCGCTACGTGGTGGACTGCGCGTACGACAGTCCGGATGGCCAGACACATCCCTGCGGCAGCGGCACGTTCGGCCCGGGCGGCGGGACCGTTCAGGGCCAGATATCCAACGAGGGTGGGGGCTTTCCCGGCTCAGTGCGCGCCGTGGTGGTGGTCGACTTCCAACCCGACACCGGATTGCCCGGCCTGGTCCAGCAGTTGACCGCAGACGTCACCGATACCGGCGCCAGCCTGCTTTTCGAGCCGAATCAGATCGTGCAGCGCGTCCCGGTGCTGATCGACCTGCATCCGAGTCCGCAGCCGCAGGACTACCTGCTGGTGCGTTGGCAGTTCCGAGCCGGAGATGCCCAGACCAGTGCCGGCCAGCACACGTTTGCCGGCCCGGACATCCTGCAGCACAATCCCGTCCAATACGAGATCGCCGCCCTGCCCGACCCCTTGCACACGATGAGTATGCGACTCACCGTCGATGGCAAGTACCAAGGAGTCCAACTCGTACCGTTCGCGCAGACATTCCCGCTGCCGACCGGCGCCGTAGGCTTGCGACTCTTGAAGGCGAGCTCCGGACCGGCCTACAAGGTGGTCGCGTTCTGACCACGGCGATCCAATCAGGTGGTCGTTGCCTTATGTTTGTCAATCCATTCCTGGTACTGAACAAGCGAGGCCATCGGGACGCCGACAGGCCACGGAAAGTCCAGCGTCACGGCTTTCCTGAAGGCATAGGTACTCGGCAACACCTGAACATTCAACACCTGGCTGACGGCCTGGGCCCGATCGACGTCTATCCGGCAGAAGTCGACGGTCGGCCCGTATATGAGCGCCAGATCCTCGTAGCGTGCCCGAAGACGTTGACAGGCACCGCACCATACAGCGTCGGCGAACCAAACGCTCAAATGGTCCATCTGCGTGATCCCGTAGAACGTATCGAGATCCGTGACATCCTGTAGGGAGTTCGCTGTCGTAGTCATAACTCCATGGTGACGCCGATTTCCCAGGGCCGCACCTCCAATCCCGTCCCGAGGAGAACTACCGTGAAGAACTTCGCCGTTGGCAATATCACGATCTCGCTCGCAGACGGCCTGGCAATCGCACCCGGAAGGGGAGTCGATTCGCCGTCCACCACCTGTGACCACTACGAAGGCGTCCCCGCCGGCACTGGCACCGCGTGGCTCCCGAGCAGTCCAAAAACCAGTACAGGCTGCTACCTGCGGTACCCCGACAAGAACACCGGCGTCTACGCGCTCCAAGTCAGCCTGAACCAGTGCTACGGGAAGAGCCTCCTAGAGGACGGCTACCTCGGCCGGGTCACCGAAACAGCGCTCAAGCAGGTCCAAGCGAAGATCGGTACAACAGTGGACGGCGTCTACGGCCCGGTCACGAGAGACCTCATGCTGCACGCCGGAACGTGGGGAGACGAGCGCTTGCGATACGACGGGCCAGGCGGCTCCTGACCTCCGGTCATCGTTCTTGGTCTGGCGGTTGGCCAACCGGATGCCGAAGGTGACGGTGCTGTTGCCCCACCCGTCCAGCGGGGTTGACCCCCATGGCGCCGCCCGCCCGGATGCGGACGGCGTTCTGCTGCGGATCGGCTTGGCATCACCACACGCACACAACGGTGACGAGTTGGCGACGTACCCGGTGCGATGGGCGGCGGGGGACTGGGTATTGACCTAGCGAACCGCCGCCAAGTGCGGCACGAAGGGAGCACGTCATGCCGAGGAAGTCCGGTGCCGCAAGGACGGAACAGCCCGTGGTGCGCAACCGACGCGTGCCGTGGTACGTCGCCCTGCCGGTCACACTCGCCGTGATCGTCGGCTTCTTCCTGGCCGCGGCCCGCTTCGAATGGCTGCCGGGGCTGCCGAACCCGTTCGGGGAGCGGACGACGGACCGCTCCGGCCCAGTGCTGCTCCAGTCGATCGACAACCTCAGCCGCTACGAGGGTGCCGAGGGCAACTTCCAGGTCGTGGTGGACCTCGACAAGGAAGCGCGGTTCCTGCCCTCCTCGCTGCTCGGCGACCGGACCCTGTACGTGGGGGCCGGGTCGGTGGAGGCGTTCGTGGACTTCGGCGGCCTCGGGGCGAAGTCGGTGATCGTCTCCGACGATCGGACCGCGGCCACCCTCCACCTGCCGCACGCCCGGCTGGCCCAGGCAAGCCTGGACCCCAAGCGCTCCTACGTCTTCGCCCAGGAGCGCGGCCTGTTCGACCGCCTCGGGACGTTGTTCTCCGACAGCCCCGGCTCGCAGCAGAAACTGGAGATCCTGGCCGCCCAGAAGATCGAGGACGCGGCCAAGAGCAGCCAGCTGCAGCAGCGAGCCGAGACCAACACCCGGTCCATGCTGGCCGGCATGCTCCACGCCCTCGGCTACACCACGGTCACCGTGACCTTCTCCTGACCGCTACCTTCCTCGGCTCTCCGTACCGGCCGCACCGACGGAACCTCTCCCCCGGCTGGTGGGTGCGGCAAGGTGCGTCGTAGGGGACTTGCCGTGGCCGGCCGCAGCGCCGGTCAACTGGGCGCAGTAGGCGTCGACGTGGTCGCTGCCTCCGGCTGCCTGGTCCAGGCGTTCCTGGGAGGGGGCGTTCAGGGCCTGGCCCCGCTGGGTCGATTGGGCGTACGCCTCACACAACCCCTTGAGGCCGCGCACCGTTGAAGAGCCGTCGGTCGACGCGGGAGGGGACGGGGAGAGGGGCGGCGGCGTGGGAGTGCGGGCCGTACCCGCGCCCCCGCTCGTGGACCGGGTCGAGGACGCGCCTGAGGCTGACGACGCCGGTCGAGGGGTTCGGTGTGTCCGGGGGGCTTGCGTGGAGATGCCGGCCACCGGGGCGGAGGGCTTCGGCCCGGGTGTCGACGAAGCCGGGCGGATGGTGTGCGAGTGGGCGCTGTTCTCGGCGGCGACGACCACACCGCCGAGGGTGAGGGCAGCGGCGGCCACGCCGCTGATCACCACAGCCAGGTGAGCTTTGCGGTTGGCCCGCTGACCGCCACGTTCGTACCGTTCGTGGCTCTCTTTCCGGAAGAGTGCGAGCGCGGCCCGCGCGTCTTCCGGCCGTCCGCTCAGCGGTTCGGCCGCCACCACGAGCACCTTCGCCAGGTCCGCGACCACGCCGTCGGATGTCTCGATGTCCTCCCCGTTGAGGAGCCGCTCCGCGATGTCGGCGTCCATCCCCTCGTCGCGGTCCCGTCTCCAGTGCTGTTGCCGACTGTCGTTCATCCTTCGTTGCTCCTCGCGCGGGTGATGAGCTCCGCCAGGCGTCGCAGACCGCGGTGGGAGGCGGTACGCACGGCACCCGGCCGTTTGCCCAGGACCTTGGCCGCCATCGGACCGTTGAGCCCGAGTACCACGCGCAGTAGTACGGCTTCAGCCTGATCCTGGGGCAGTTTCGCTATGAGGGACAGCGCGTGTTCTGTGGAGAGGTTCTCCAGCACGATGCCTTCCGTGTCCCGGGTGGTCGCGGGTCCGGTGGTCGGCTCGTCGAGTTCTGACGTGCGCGGTCGGACCATGATCTTCCGTATGTGGTCCAGGGCGCGGTGCCGGGCGATGGCCGCCGCCCAGGCCCGGAAGCTCAAACCGTCGCCGCGGAACTGACCCAGGTCCCGGACGATGTCGTGCCAGGTTTCCGAGGCGACATCGTCGGCGTCGTCGCCCACCAGACCGCGCAGGTAGCCGAGCAGCATGGGGTGGATCTCCTGGTAGAGGGCGCCGAACGCGGACTCGTCACCATGCCGCGCCTGCGCGACCGCGTCGTCCAGTTCACCATCGTCCATCCTCGTGCGCCGGCGCACTCCCGCTCTGGCCACCAACGTCCTCTTCACACCGATCGCTGCCGCACGGCGTCGCGGCACAGCCGGCAGTATCGTCTCGGCTGCCACGCCCGTCGAAGGTCACATCGCCGCCGGACCGGCGGCGAAGAGGTAGAAGAGGTACAAGCTGTTGTCCACTCCGTCCTCGTACCGCTTGACCACCTTTCCCAGCGGGTTCCACACCTGCCCGTCGGGGGTACTGACGCCGAACGGCTGGCGGAACTCCTCACGCTGCTCCCTGTCGAAGTCGATCCAGGAGCCCCCCATCCGGCGCACGAGCACCTCGCCGGTGTACGCGCCAAGGATGAACAGGAGTCTGGTCACCGCCTCGGCGGACAGGTTCTCGCGCGCGAGCCCGTCGACGATCCGGTCCACCATCGACAGGCTGGAGGGCGAGTAGTCGAGGTGGATGTCGGCTTCTTCGCACACCATGGTCACGAGGTCGGCCGCGAGGCTGGGCCCGAACGTGGCCACCGGGGGATTGCTCCTTGCCTGGTTCATGATGCCCCTTCGCTCGATGGAACGTGTCACACGGATCGCACGCGGTCGACGAGAGGGGCGTACGGCCTCGCGAAAACGTCACACCGACCGGACGCGGGATTGTGACTTTTGGGGGGATCCATGGCTGAAAGGTCACCCCGTCAATCCAACCGACCTACATACGCAACGTTCTTGAAGGCTTGACCGGCCTGTTCGCCGCCCGTACAAAGAGGTCTGGACCAACTTGCTCAAGTGGTCAAGACCACTCGGTTCGCCCATGTGCGAAGTGGTCACCTTGCCGGTCCACCGGCTGAGCGAGGTGCCGCAGTCGCAACAGCTCCTCTCACTCTTGGAGGGTCCATGCGAGTCGGAAGACGGATTCTGCGTAAAGCTCTCATCGCCGGCTCGGCACTCGGGCTGACAGTCGGCGGCTCGGTCCTCGCGGTGGCCTCAGCGCCCGCCGCGCAGGCGGCCACCACCTGCGCCGCGGCGTGGAGTTCCGGCGCCACCTACACCGGCGGCCAACAGGCAAGCGAGAACGGAACCAACTACACCGCCAACTACTGGACCCAGGGCAATGACCCGGCGACCAGCAACGGCGGAAGCGGTTCAGGACAGCCGTGGACGTCCAACGGCGCGTGTACCGGCGGATCATCGGGAGGTGGGGGAGGTACCGGCACCGGGACGGGTTCGGTGAGCGGCCTGCTCTTCAGCCCGTACAAAGACGTCACGATCAACATGAACTGGAACACCTACCAGATGCAGTCGGCCGTGACCGGGTCCGCCCTGCCGGTGGTGGGCTCCGGCAGTCTGGTGTCGAACTACCTCCCGAAGCTGCCCGCGCTGACGGTCGCGTTCGCCACCGGAGCCTGCGGCAGCGAGAACTGGGGCGGCGCCCCGGGCGCCACCTGGGCCGCCGAGAACGTCCCGCAACTCCATGCCGCCAACCTGAACTACGTCCTGTCGACCGGCGGTGCGGCAGGCTCCTTCACCTGTAGTTCGACGGCAGGGATGGATTCGTTCATCGCTCGCTACGCCAGCCCGAACCTGGTCGGCATCGACTTCGACATCGAAGGCGGCCAGAGCCAGTCGGACATCCAGAACCTGGTCGCCGCGGCGGCAGGAGCACAGGCGCAGTACCCGAACCTGCAGTTCTCCTTCACGCTCGCCACGTTGGGCGCGTCCGACGGCAGCTTCGGCGGCGTGAACTCGCTCGGCAACGAGGTCGTCCAGGCAGTGCTCGGCTCCAGCCTGAACAAGTACGTCATCAACCTGATGACCATGGACTACGGCAACGCGTCCAGCAGCGTGTGCGTCGTTTCCTCCGGCACCTGCGAGATGGCGCAGTCGGCGATCCAGGCGGTGAAGAACCTCCAGCACACCTACGGGATCCCGGCAAGCAAGATCGCCGTCACACCGATGATCGGCATGAACGACGCCACCAGCGAGACCTTCACCGCCGCGGACGTGAACACCCTGACGTCGTACGCGGTCAGCAACGGCCTGGCCGGGCTGCACCACTGGTCACTGGACCGGGACACGCCCTGCAACTTCACGTATGCGTCGCCCACCTGCAACTCGATCCCCAGCACGACGACACTGGAGTACACCAACAAGTTCCTGAGCGCCCTCGGGGACTGACGCGGAACCCAGGGCCGGGCCGCGCACGGACCACCGTGCCCGGCCCGGCCCTGCGCCACGCTCTGAACTGGTGAACAGAGCTTGTCCTGGCCCTCATCGGGCCGTGGCTGTCTCGGATCGGTTTTGCTGCCTCCATGAGCGGGGGTGTCGCTTCATGTCGACACCCCCGCTTCTGTGCTTCCCATACCTCCGACTCCTGTCCGTCGGCCGTCCGTTGCTCGACGCTCGGCCTCCCTTGACGTGCCCCCGGAGGGCAATGCATCATTCCACTAGTTCATTGATGGAAAGCGGAGGGCGGAAGTGTTCACCTTCCGGATCGACCGGGGCAGCGGCGTCGCCAACTACCTCCAGATCATCCAGCAAGTGCAACAGGCCGTACGCCTGGGGATGTTGACGCAAGGTGATCGACTTCCCACTGCCCGCGAAGTAGTGGAGGCGACCGCACTCAACCCCAACACGGTGCTCAAGGCCTACCGAGAGCTCGAACATCAGGGCCTGGTCGAGATGCGGCGAAGGCACGGGACCTTCGTCGTCGGCACGCTCGGAACCGTCCCGGCCGACTCGCCGTGGCGGGCGGAGTTGGCCGATGTGGCCTCCCGGGTCCGTGCCGCCGGCATTGAACGCGACGCGTTGGCCGCGCTGTTCGCCTCCGTACTCGAAGACATCTACTCAGCCGAGGAACCCGATGCCGCCCACCCCCCACAGCAATGACGCGGCGCTCGCCGCTCGCGGCCTCACCAGGAGATACCGGCGCGGCAGCCCCGCAGCCCTGGACGACTGCACGTTCGCACTCCCGGCCGGCGTGGTGTGCGCGCTGGTCGGTGCCAACAGTGCGGGCAAGTCGACGCTGCTGGAGCTGGCCCTCGGTATGCAGCGGCCCACCTCCGGGACGGTCGAAGTGTTCGGCGAGCCGACCCGGATCAGCCACCCGCGGGTCGCCTACCTGGCTCAGGACCGGCCGCTGTTCCCGCGGTTCACCGTCACCGAGACTCTGCGCTTCGGCGCCAGAACCAACCCCGGAACCTGGGACGCGGAACTGGCCGAACGCGTTGCCGACCTCTCACGTTTCGGCCGGCGCGACCGGATCGGCGATCTCTCCGGCGGCGAACGCACCCGGATCGCGCTCGCGCTCGCCCTTGGCAAGCGGGCCGACCTGCTGCTGCTGGACGAGCCGATGGCCGACCTGGACGTGGTCTCCCGCCGGGAGCTGATGGGCCTGCTCATGGTCTACGTCGCCGACACCGGCAGCACGGTGGTGATGTCCTCGCACGTCGTGGCCGAGCTCGCCGACACCTGCGACCACCTGTTGCTCCTGGAAAGAGGCCGGGCCCGGCTGTGCGGCGGCATCGACGAACTCACCGAGGCACACACCGTGGTCGACCTCCCCGGCGGGCCGGAACGCCTGGCCGGACACACCGTGGTCGAGTGCCGCCCCGCTGGGCGCGGCACCAGTGCCCTGATCCGCCCCGGCACGGCGATACCCGCTGACTGGCAGGTCCGCCGACCGTCGCTGGAGGAACTGGTGCTCGCCCACCTCACCTCTCGCGAGGCCCGGGACCTCGTCCTTCCCCCCGCCCCACACACCGAGGGAACCGCAGCATGAGCACCGCCCACGCCGACCTGTCCAAGCCCCGCAGCGCGAAGCCGCACCTGCCGATCGCCCGGATCGCCCTCCGGCAGTTCTGGCCGCTCGCCGTCCTCTTCCTGCTCTTCGCGGTGGGCATGGCCGCCCTCCTGACGCACCACTACCAGGACTGGGCCGACGCGGTCGCCCTACGGGAGCGGATCGGCAGCCGCGCATACCACTTCGCGTTCCGTTCCAACCACGCCCAAGCCATGACCTTGCGCCTGCTCGACGACGGCCACCGCCTGGCCCTACTGCCCGCCCTCTACGCCGCCCTGGCCGGCGGCCTGCTGACCGGCAGGGAGTGGGAGACCCGCCGAATCGTCCTCGCACTCGGACAGTCGGTGTCCCCGGTACGGTGGTTCGTCGTGCGCTGGACGGTGCTGGCAGCTCTGATCTCGGTGCCGCTCATCCTGGTGGTGGCGCTGTACCGGTTCAGTGTGGTGCACGCGGTCGATCTCGACCTGCTCACCTACGGCATCGACCGGCAGACGGCGTACTTCACCCTCGGTCCGGTCACCGTTGCCTACGTCCTGCTCGGCGTCGCAGCGGGTGCGCTCGCCGGGACCGTGCTGCGAAACCTCCTCGCCGCGGCCGTCGCCGGTCCCGCCCTGACCTGGCTGCTCGTCGCCGTGCTGGTGCGCTCCCGAGCAGTCCTGCTCCTCGACTTCCCGGCCTGGTCCAAGGTCGACGGCTATCACTCGGGCGGGGTCCTCGGCCTGCAGTTCTACGACCTGCTCCCGCAGGACTCCCACCTGGTCGACTCGCTCGCCCGCGGTGACTACTGGCCCTACCAGCTCGCCGAGAGCGTGGTCGTGATCGGGACCGCGGTCCTGCTCGTACTGGCCGCCTTCCGCGTCCTGCACCGCCGTACCGCCTAGGACATGACCTCACGCAAAAGGTGCCGGCCGAATTCGGCCGGCACCTATGTGCCTGATGCTGGTGTCCGAGGGCCGACACGACCACTACGCCTACGCGTTGGAGCGGCGGATGACGCTCACCCTCCCCTGAAGCGACAGGGGCGTGCTCCCCAGGCGCCAGCGATCGAGGGCCATCGTTCGGAGTGGCGGAGCGCTGGCCATGACGCCCGCGGTTTCGACCCGCAGCCGGTCGCGCCGCACGCGCTCGCCGAGCGGCTCGGTGGCGCCTGCGCTGGGGCGGGTGAACGCCCCAGCGCTGGTGCGGCTACTCCTGCAGGTACGTTTCGCTGAAGCTGGTGCCGCCGGAGAGCGCGCTGGTCCGGGCCTCGTAGGCGCCGTTCGACGGGTCGAGCGCGACCGGGCCGAAGGAACCGAGGGAGGTTCCGTTGACGGTGGCGGAGGTGAAGTTGAGGGTGCCGAAGTTCGGGTAGGCCCCAGTCGGCGACTCGATGATGACCTCGGCGCTGGCCCGCGAGGAGGAGAGGGACTTGGTGGTGGTGTAGGTCCAGCCACGCGAGGAGTCGGTCAGCTTCAGGGTGTACTGGTTGCTGCCGGCGTAGTTCACCGAGGCGGTGATGTGGTCGCCGGCCGAAACCGGGTACGAACTGAGGCTCAGGTAGACCGGGCTCGCCGGGTACATCTCGTACCAGGCCTGGTGCACGGGGCTGCCGCTGGAGCAGTCGGTCGCCACCCCTGTCTGCTCCACGGTGGATGAGCTGTACCCGTCGATGCCGACCCAGGGGGCGTAAAGGTCGTCGGTGGAGTTGCAGGTCGCGTTCGCTTCGGTCCAAGACGCCGAGACCGAGGTGAAGCCGCTGCCCGTGGCGGCGTACCCGCCCCAGTTGTAGCCGTTGATGTTGTAGTGCAAGGGGCGGAAGGACAGTGCCGGTGCGGCCGCCGCGGTGACCGGCACGGCGGGAACGGCAAAAGTTGCCGCCACTGCCGCAACGGTGACGACACGTGACAGGAATCTTCGCATGCTGGCTCCTTCGTGGGGGCGGGTTCAAACCGCTGGCCCTTGGCCCTGTGTGGGACTTGGGCAGCAATACAGAATCATCGATAGTCATGAACCTGTCAATATGCCACTTTGCGCGTCTCCCCCCTACCAACGCAGGAGGCGAAGACGTTGATCCGGCCGTCCTGGCCGAGGGCGCCGGTGGGGCGGTCGATGATCTGGCCGCCGAGGCTCGCCGCCGCCTGGAACGTCTGGTAGTCGTCGCTCTGTCCGGCGCGCCAGGCGGCGCCGTCGCTGCCGCGGTAGAAGACACGGCACAGCGTTGCGCCGCACGATCACAGCAGAAATCCGTGTACTTGACGCCCCCTGAGAAGCTGCGGCACAAACCTGCTCCGTTACCTCATAGGTGCGGAGCGCGTCCGGCCGGTACGCAAGCAAGGAGCATGATGAGCGAGGACGATTTCACCTTCGAGAACACCAGCACAGAGGCCGACGAGACCTACCCGGCCGCTGTCGGTGACCTCAAGAAGGGCGGCTACGTCATGATCCAGGAACATCCCTGCAAGATCATTGGCGTGAGTTCGGGCACCAAGGACGGCGATCGCACAACGAACATCACCGCCCTCGACATCTTCACCGACAAGAAGTACACGCTCGCCATCCCGAGCGGGCACAGGGCGTCGGTGCCGGTCGTGTCCCGGGCGGAGTACACACTGGTCGACGTCACGGATGACGGATTCGTCTCCCTCATGTCGGAAGACGGCGAGATCAGGGACGACGTCAAACTCCCCGCATTCCCCGAGGACTTCGCAGAGCAGCTGCGTGACGAGTTCGACGCGGGTAGGCAGCTGCTGGTCAGCGTGCTGTCGGCATGCGGCACCGATCAGATCGTGTCGAAGCGGGACGGCATGAGCGGCTGACAAAACCTGGAGTTGCCACGTGGGATTGCCCGCCCCCTACCCTGCCCCCGTTTGTCCAGGATTGGCAGGCGCCCCCGAGTGGCTCACCGGCGATCTTGAGCTGGGTGCATCGTTCCCTCGGCCGAGGGCTTCGCCTGGACGTGCCGCCATGCCCGTTGCCGTTCTTGTCGCGGGTGCGGCGGTCACCGCAATGCTCGGCGGGTGCAGCCACCAGTCGTCCGGCACGGCTGGAGCGCAGGACGGTGACCTACGACCACGAAACGCGAAAGGTGCCGACCCATGTGGTCGGCACCCAGTGGAACGATCTTGGTGTCCGAGGTCGGACTCGAACACTACGCCCACGCGTTGGGGCGGCGGATCGAGCTTGCCTTCCTTTGATCGGCCCGGTGTGCCCTGATCGGGCAGTGGCTGTTCCTGAGCCCGCGGTTGAGAGGGGCTCCATCCGATGACGGCTCTTCACCACCGCCACGGGCGCGACGCCGCCCGCGCCCTGCTCAC
The DNA here is from genome assembly GCA_963737305.1 of uncultured Actinomycetota bacterium. Lineage (GTDB taxonomy): Bacteria > Actinomycetota > Actinomycetes > Streptomycetales > Streptomycetaceae > Streptantibioticus_C. The sequence goes on from CAVTRX010000001.1 coordinate 2,567,606, forward strand.
CCCCAGCTCGCCGAACGCATCGACCCGTCCCGCATGCCGCTCGTCGTCCTGCCGGAGCCAGACGCCCGGCTGCTCCTCGGCGACGACGTCACCTGGCGACCGTCGTGGTTGCGGGTGAGCGCCACCTTGAACGAGGCCCTGCACTGGCTGGAGCAGGAACTCCGGACCAGCGGCGACCCACGCCTGGCCGCCTCGCCCACCGCGGCGCCTGACGGCCTTCACCGGTTGCTCGGTGCTCCGAAGGGCTCCGAGGCTTCGCCCGCCGCGGTGGACACCGCCCCCGCGCGACCGCCCGTTCAACTCGTTCCACGCCAACCTCAGCCAGATGCGCAAGGCCATCCGCACCGTTACGGAGGATGCCGTCGCGGACATCGCACACCTGGGCGACGGCACGTACTCCCTCGACCCCGAGCGTTGACCTTCGACCTTGGGACATCGAGGACGCCCTGCGTTCCGGTCGGCCCGAGCAGGACGACGCCGTGCTCCGACGTGTCCTCGACACGTACCGCGGCGACCTCGCCCCCGAACCCACCGCCGAATGGCTCGACGTTCCCCGCGAGGCCCTGCGCCACGAAGTCCTCGATCGGTCGGCGACCGTGCTCGCACACTCCGGCGGGACGCACGGACCGCGCGCTCGTCCTGCTGGAGCATGCTCGCATGCTGGACCGATACAACGAGGCCGTGTACTGCGACATCGCCGAAGCTCAGGTCGAGTCGGGCCGCCTGACGACGTAGGCCCGGGTGATCACGAGCGCCGGCGCCGGCGCCGTCACATGCCGTAACCGCCATGATGCGGCCAGGAGGCCGAGACCCCTTCGTGTATTCACGTATGCCGTGGTCTCGGCTCGGTCCAGGAAGCGGGCCTCGGCCTCCGGGCGATCACGCCGCCTGCGGTTCGTCGACGGCCCGGCTGACGTGGGCCCACGTGTCGAGTTCGGCCAGGCGCTGGGTGAGGGCCGTGCGCATCTCGGTCAGGGCCTGGGTGCCGGTGGCCAGACGGCGTGGCGGGGTGCCGGAGTCGACGGCTTCCAGGATCGCGGCCGCGACGCGGTCGGGGTGGTTGAACGCCGACGGCGGCAGTTCGCCCAGGGCCTTCTGGACCTCCCGCACGGTCCGGTCGTAGTCGCCGATGGCGGGGGCGAGGTCGAGGTTGCCTAGGAACGCAGTGGCGGTGAGGCCGGGCTCGACGAGCGTGACGGCGATGCCCAGGGGGGCCAGCTCGCCCGCCAGGGCATCGGTGAGGCCCTCGACGGCGTACTTGGTCGCCGCGAGCATCCCGACGCCCGGGTGCGCGGTCTGCCCGTAGTACGAGGAGCCCTGCAGGATGTGGCCGGAGCCCTGGGCGCGCAGAACGGGGAGGGTGGCGCGCAGGACGTTGAGCACACCGTGGACGTTGGTGTCGAAGATTCCCCTCGCCTGTTCGTCGGTGGCCTCCTCGACGGCGCCGAACAGGCCGTAGCCGGCGTTGTTGGCGACGACGTCGATGCGGCCGAAGGCCTCCACCGCCGCGGCGACCGCGGCCTCGATCTGATGGCGGTCGTTGACGTCTGCGCTGCGGGCCAGCACGCGTGCGCCGAATTCGGCGGTCAGCGGTTCGAGACGGGAGGCGTTGCGGGCGACGGCCACGACGTTGTCGCCGCGCCGGACGGCGCCGCGCACCAGGGCGAGGCCGATGCCGGAGGAGGCGCCGGTGACGAACCAGGTACGGGGGGAAACGGAAGCACTGCTCGGAGTAGTCATGATTGAGACCATACACGCTTTGGTCCTAACGTCAATCGGGGAAGTTGCGAATTTTGGTTGCGACCGATAGGCATACGGAACTATCGGAGGTCTATACTGCGGCCCATGAGCGATGTGAACTGGGCTGCCGACTCCCGTGCAGTCGTCCTGGAGTTCGCGAACACCCACGCCGACGCGGGCGGACGAGTCGAGCGCCTGATGAGCGCCGAGACGCTCGGCACGTGGCTGCAGGAGGTCGACTGGTTCGGCGCCACCCCCGAACGGGAGGTGCTCACCGACGCCGACGCCGCAGAGGTCCGTCAGCTGCGTGACGCGCTCGTGACCATGCTGCTCGCCCACGGCGGCGACCCGGACATTCCCGCGGAGGAGACGCGCCGGGCACAGGCGCTGATGCGCAGAGCCGGCCAGCGCTACCCCGTGACGATGGAGGTCGACGGCAACGGCGCCCGGCTGCTGCCCCTGCACGACGGGCTGCCCGGCACGCTGGCCCGCGTGCTCGGCGCAGCCGGCGAGCTCGCCTTCGCCGGCGACTGGTCCCGCCTGAAGGCGTGCCGCAACGAGCCCTGCCACTTCGCCTTCGCCGACCGCACCCGCAACACCTCCGCCGCCTACTGCAGCCCCCAATGCGCCAGCCAGGCATCCATGCGCGCCTACCGCGCCCGTCAAAAGGCGGCAGCAGCCCCGAAGGAGAGCTGACACGGCCCCCGCCCCGCCACCTCGGCAACGGGTACGTCTCGCCGCCTGGCCGACCGACCCCGATCGGACCCGCCGACCACCAAACGCACCAGGAGGGCACGGAACCGGCCGTACCGGCTCCGCGCCCTCCTCACGCAGCGCCCGACACCGTCGGCAACAGGATTGGCATCACCCAGCTCGGCGGCCGAATTCGATGAGTTCCGGCGGGGTCTGGGCGATGAGCTCCATGGTGCCGGGCGTGGCGATCGCCTTGGCGTTCGGGAAGTGCTCCAGCAGAACCGACAGCCCGAAGAAGTGATCGGGGTGTTCTTGTCGTGCAGAGCGATCCAGCGCGCGAGGGCCTCGGCTTCGGCCGCGTGGTCAGTGCGTCGACCAGCACGGCGTCGCGCTCGCCGTGGATGAGTTGGCCGTGGTCGGGTCCCAGCCGAACGGCGGGCCGATCTCGAACGGCCGCTCACCGACGGCAGTCCTGCGCGGCGCGTTGAAGACGTTGAAGTCCAGCTTCGGAGAACGCATCCCGGACATGGTCGGAACTTTCTTTCCCTGCGGTGGTGATCGGGCTCGAGAGTCCTGCTCGCACTGGCCTCGCGGTGCCCTCCGGCGCCCCTGGGCCGGTCGCCGGGACCGCCGTCACGCGGGAGGCGGCTCGGTCCCGTGTCCCGGGGGGCGGTCGGGGCCGCTTCCGGGCCCTGACCGCCCCCGGCTCGACGACGCCGAGCCGGCCGCTCGCTACGTGGCCAGGGCCGGGTAGAGGGCGGTGACGGGCGCCGCCAGGGCGCCGTGAACCTTGGTGGCGGTCTCGTCGGTGAGCAGCTCGTACTCGCCGGCACCGAGCGCGTCGTAGACGGCGTCCGCGATGGCAGCCGGGTCGGTCATGCCGGCGCGGTCCTCGCCGGGCTGCATCGGGGTGTCCATCGGGCCGGGGTGGACCCCGAGAACGTGGACGCCCTGGGGGCCCAGTTCCAGGCGGAAGGCATTGGTCGCCATCCACAGTCCGGCCTTGGACACGCTGTGGGCCTTTCCGACGGCGAACCAGCTCAGAACCGAGTTGATGTTGACCAGTGCGCCCTTGGCCGCCACCAGCGACGGGGCGAGGGAGCGCGTGAGGTGGATCGGGCCGATCAGGTTGGTCTCGATGACCGACAGCAGCTCGGCGGTGGGGCCGGTCAGCAGATCGCTGCGCGGGAAGATCGCCGCGTTGTTGACCAGGACGGTGGTGTCGCCGGTCTGCCGGACGGCCTGGTCGATCGAAGCGGTGTCGCCCAGATCAACGGTCACCGGGACGACTCGCTCGTCGTCCCAGGACTTCGGGCTGCGCGCTCCCGCGTAGACACGGCGCACCCCGCGCGTCAGCGCAGCTTCGACCAGTTGCGTGCCGAGACCGCCGTTGGCCCCCGTGATGAAGACGGTTGCATCGTTGAGATCGGTCATTTCCTCTTCTCCTGTTTCCGTTGCGTGGATCTACTTTTGGCTTGTGTGGTGGTGGCCGGGCACAGGATCTGTGGCGTGCGCGCCGGTCGTCATGCGGCGGCTTTGCGGCGGTTGAGCATGCCCAGGCAGCCCAGTGCGGCGGCCAGTTCGACGGCCGCGATGGTCCACCAGGCGTGCACGAACACGGTGTGGGCCGCGTGGTAGGACGCGGGGCTGCCGAGGATGGCGACGATGATCGACACGCCGAGGACGAATCCGAGCTGGCGGGTCATGTTGATCACTGCGCTGCCGGTCGAGGCGCGCTGGGGCGGCAGGTCGTGCGTCGCGGTCGACAGGATCGTGGGCAGCGCGAGGCCGATGCCGATGCCGATCAGCAGATGGCCGGGGAGCAGGTCACCGGCGTAGCCGGTGCCCCGCGGGCCGATCGACGTCAGCAGCAGGACGGTGCCCGCGGCGAAGACCAGGCAGCCGATCGCGGACAGCAGCCCGCCGGGAATCTTCCTGGCCAGCCGCTGGGCGACCATGGTGACGATCGGGACCATGGCCGGCGCCGGGGCGACGGCGAAGCCGGTCCTGATGACCGACCACTGCCAGACGTCCTGCATCCACAGGACGACCACGAGCAGGTAGGCGGACATGCCCAGCCCGAAGGCGATCATCGCCAGGTTGGCGGAGGCGAAGCTGCGCACGCGGTACAGCTGCGGGTCGACCACGGGAACCGGGTGGTGTTCGGCTCGCCAGACGAATCCGGCGAGCAGCACGGCGGCCGCGACGAATCCGGCGATGGTGCCGCCGCTGCTCCAGCCCCAGTCGCCGCCCTTGACGATCGCCAGGGCCAGAGCGCCGACACCGAAGGTCAGCAGCCCGGCGCCGAGGGCGTCCGGCAGCTTGGTGACGCCGGCGTCGCGCGAGTCCGGGACGACCCGCTGCGCGGCCAGGATCGCGAAGACGCCGATCGGCAGGTTGAGCACGAAGATCCAGCGCCAGTCGGCGGCGACCAGCAGGCCACCGAGAACCGGGCCCGCCGCCGCGGCGATGGCGGCGACAGCCGACCAGATGCGCACGTAGTGCAGGCGCCTGTCGCCCGGCACCGCTGCGAGCAGCAGCCCCAGTGACGCCGGCGTCAGGGCTGCGGCGCCAGCGGCCTGCAGCACGCGGAAGACCACCAGCCACCACAGGCCGGGGGCGATCGCACACAGCAAGCTGGCGAGGGTGAAGACCCCCATGCCGGCCTGGAACATCTTCTTGCGCCCGACCTTGTCGGCCAGGCGGCCCAGAGGGATCAACAGGGCCGCGAAGATGATCGCGTAGGCGCTGAGCACCCAGCTGACATCGCTGGTCGACGAGCCGTGGAAGCTGCCGGCGATCTTGTCGAACGCCACGTTGACGATGAATACGTCCAGATTTGCCATGAAACCGGCCAGCGACAACACCCCGAGGAGCGCCCTCATGCGCGGGGCTGCCGGGGAGGCCGTCAACGGCCGGAGTGGTCGAGAAGATGTGCTCTCTATCTGTGCCATGTTCAAGCACGTTACACACTGAAGTAGTTATGGACAAGCTTGATGCATTAAATGAAGTTCAGTGCACGGCCTGGTGGGTCCGGGCTGCGGCGCCGCTCGCACGGCAGGTCCCGGCGCACCCGCGGTGCGGGGGCGGCGAACGCCCGCCCCGCCGACGGCTTGACGTCGAACCCCGGGAGGCGACGTTCGGATGGAGTGGGTCCGCGAATGCGCTGGAGGCCTGCTTCATCTATACGAGTAAGCTGTGCAAACGAGATCTCACGATGTTTTTCGCATGGTGCTATCGTGGCGAGATGAAGCGGCGTGAGTTCGGTCAGTACTGCGGGCTGGCCCGGGCCCTTGAACTGGTCGGCGAGCGGTGGACGCTGCTGATCGTGCGTGAGCTGTTGGCCAGGCCCTGCCGCTTCACCGATCTCCTCGAGAACCTTCCGGGCATCCCCAGTAACGTGCTGTCGGCCCGGCTCAAGGAACTCGAAGGAGCCCAGATCACCGAACGGCAGATCGCGCCGGCTCCTCAGCGCGGCGTGGTCTACGCGATCACCGAGGACGGCAGGGACCTGGAACCCGCCGTGCTCTCCATGGCCCGCTGGGGAAGCCGGCGGCTCGGTGAACGCAACGGCGAGATCGTGCCGACATCGACCCTGGTGCTCTCACTACGGGCGATGTTCAACCGCGAAGCGGCGGCAGGTGTGACCGCCACCTGGGAAATCCGCGCCGCCGACGCCGTCCTGAACGCCGTAGTCACCGACGGCACGCTGACCTCCACCGCCGGGTCGGCGCCGACGGCCCCGGACCTCGTCATCACGATCGCGACGAAAGAGGACGAGGTCCCCACCTTCCGCGACATCATCACCGCACTCAGAGACGACACAGCACAGGTGACAGGGCGCCCGGAACTGCTCAGCACCTTCCTGCGGGTCTTCGCCCCCCCGGCCGCGTAAACAGCCGGACCCACACGCCAGTGAGCAGCCGGCCGGCAAGCGCGACGCGGTCGGCACGAGCAGTCCGCAACCAGCCTCGGACTGCGCGGACTTCGTCGCAGTCCAGCGCATCCACGCCCCACGAGAGACGGCACCCGGCCACATCTACGGGCTCGCGGGTCCTCTGCGCTGCGGGTTGTGCGTCAACGGATGGAGTCGCACTTGGCACGGTGTCGACCCGGGTACCGATGTCGGCAAGGCCGTTCCAGCGCCGCACCGCGAGACCCACGGGCCAGGCCCGCTGCTGAGCCGTGGTCTGCCGGATCGGCAGCTGGTTCCGGGAAACGACAGCTCGCAGGCGCCCCGGATGCCATCCGTTCTCGGAGTCCTCGACGTACGTAGCGATCAGTTTGCGCAGAACGCCGGCGCTGTGCCGGTCTTCCCGCGTTGGGCCCGAAGGGCGGCGTCGGCGGCGAGGAGACGGGCCAGGCGGCCGGCGCCGTCCCCCCATCATCGACCTTCGGTGCGGTGACCAAGGTCGAGGCGCTCGATGAGCAGCCGACGGGTCGCACCGAAGGCGAGCTGGCGCAGGAGGGATCAAACCGTGTGGTCGGGTACCGGGCCGGGTCGAACAGGCTCCAGCCGACGACGGTTCCGCGCTGTACACGCAGGGCCAGGTCGGGGGCAATGCCGATCCGGACGTCCAGCGGCTCGTTCAGCACATCAAGATCCCGCAGACAGGTCAGCTCGATGTCCCCGGGTGCGTGGCACAGCACCGTGAACCTCTCACGCCCGTAGTCCTCCACTTTTTCCGCGAGAAGGTCACCGGGACGCACCGCAGGCAGAGCGGAACTGACGCGCACTCCTCCGGCCACGCGAACCGGCCGGGCGGGCCGAGTGATTCACGACTGCTGTCCGGTCGGCCGGTCGGCGTAGTCCTCGACCAGATCGGCGATGAGGGAGTGCAGGGCGTTGGCGCGGTGCCGGTCCTCCCGCTGGCCGCGCAGGGCCTCGTCGAGTGTCAGGAGGTGGGACAAGGCGGCTGGGTCACAGTCCCGCACCTCGTCGATCAGGGAGGTCGTGAACAGGTCCAGGCCGGCCGTGAGCAGCCTGCGTGTCGCCGGGGTGGGCGGGTCGGGATCAGGGGCGGCGAACCCCGTGGTCAGGTAGCGCGCGGGATCGGTCAGACTCCAGCCGACGACCGTGCCGTGCTGCACCAGCAGTGCCACATCGGAGGCGACACCGATCCGCGCCATCACAGGCTCGTCCAGGACATCAAGGTCGCGCAGACAGGTCAGCTGGGCATCGCCGGGGGCACGGCACAGCACCGAGGACGCCTCCAGCCGGCAGTCCCGGGCCTCGTCCGCACAGAGCCCGCCCGGACGGACGTGCGGCATCGCGGGGACCCGAGCACAGTCCTCCGGCTCAGCAACCTCAACAGCCAATTGCAAAGAGACGCCGACCAGTTCACGACTCTCCTGATCGAACCTGAGCTCGTCAGGCGTATCCCACAGCCACGGTCCGCTGCCGAAGGTGCCCGACAGGAACCGATCCCACTCCACCACGTCAGCGTATGGTCCGATGCGTACGCAGAAGTCCCGGAAGTCGAAGCGCGGCACCGACCGCAACGGTCCGTCCGTCACCGTCGCGCCCCAGTTGTCGTCGAGAGTGAGTCTCATGGTGAATTCCGCCTTATCGGATTCGCCGCGCCGGAGCCACAAAGCCGTTCTTGGCCGGAATGCGGCCCTTTATCACGTCATCGTGTGTGACCGGCGCGCCGGGATCACCGGGGTCACCGCCCAGCGCTTGGGCTCCGGAATCGCCCTTAATTCCGGACTCGCCATACGCGGTGATGACGTTGCCGGCCCCGGCTGGTTTGTTGACGACCACCACGATGTCATTTCCCTTACGGAAGATCAACTTGTCGGCAGTCCCAGTCGACCGATAAACCGCGTCCGGATTTTTGAGGATGCCCAGAACCTGTTGGTCGGAGAAGCCATGTCCTGTATCCGCGTGGTAGTTGCCGGCCTTCTTCATCCTTCCTTCCCGCGCCAATTCGATGACCTTGTCAGTCGTCTTGTCGGCCAGCTCCTCCTTCGTGTACTTCGGCATCAGCCCCAGCGGGTCGCACCCGCTGTACGGGTTGTCCACGTAGCCGAGGGGGTTCGGCCCGGGGGCGAGGCCGAGGGGGTCGGGGGAGGTGTAGCGGCCGGTTTCGGGGTCGTAGTGGCGGAACAGGTTGTAGTGGAGGCCGGTCTCGGGGTCGTAGTACTGGCCGGGGAGGCGCAGTGGCGTGTACGCGGTGCTGTCGCGGGCCCAGGCGGTGGTGCCCCACAGGGTGCTGCGGGTGCGCCAGGCGATGGCGCCGGTCTCGTCGACGAGCTCGGTGGGGGTGCCGACAAGGTCGGTGGCGATGGCGAAGAACCGCCGGTCGATCTCCTCCTGACGATTGTCGGCGGTGAGGATGCGCTCGGTCTGAGCAAGGGGGACGACGTCCCGGTGGTCCCAGGTGAGGGCGACGGGAGCTCGCCCGCGTCTACGGCGAGACGGTTTCCGTCTCCTCGGCTTGGGACGCGCTAGGACGGCTCACCGCGCAGCACATCACCGACCCCGTCGACGAATCCCGAGGCGTCCGACTCCAGGTCGTCCAGCCAACCGCTCACTTCGCCCCGCCGTCGGCGTCCCGCACGGTGTGCAGGGAGCTCTGAAGGCTCGCCGTCGGCGAGCTCGCTTCTTCCGCTCGCCGAGGATCTCCGTCAGACCGTTCGCCATACGCTTCAGCGCGGCGGGGTCGAGGGCGACAACGTCCTCCCTCGGAGCACCCGCTCCACCCTGGTCGATCATGCCGGCGTCTCCTTGCCCGCGGCTTCGCGTACGGGCGGGATGAGCATCGGCCGCTCGGCGCCCAGGTCCAGCGCCACACCGGCCGGTAGATCGGCCGCGGGCAAGAAGTCGTCGAGCAGCCGTCTGCCGTACATCGCCAGGTAGTTCACGGGCCCGACGGGCTGCTCACCGCGAGCGGTGAGGTACGTGCGTACGGCGGCCTCCCCTGAGAACGCCAGCACCCACCGCAAACCACCGTGGTCCACCGACCGCACGCCGGCCCCGTCGGCGAGAACGAAGACCCGCGACTCGCGGAACGCCCGTATGACCTCGACCCCTCCGCCGTCACCGTCGTGCAGTGTCCTCAGCGCCGCCGCGAGCCTGCCGCCGGCGTCCGCCGCCGAGGCGTGATCCGGTTGTTCGTAGGCAACCACGGTCCCCCTCAAGACCCCTCGTCCGGCCCAGGTCACAAGGCCGGACATGCGCACCTCATCGTACGGACATACGCTCAGCCGATGCGGGGGATGCCGCAAGGTCTGCCACCGGCTGGTGCTCGACCTGACTATCAGGGACCGCGCAACGCGAAGGGTGCCGACCGAATCGGTCAGCACCCTTCGAAAACAATCTCGGTGTCCGAGGGGGGACTTGAACCCCCACGCCCGATAAAGGGCACTAGCACCTCAAGCTAGCGCGTCTGCCATTCCGCCACCCGGACGGGGTGAATCGCGCGGCGGGCCGCTGCGACGGGCACAACGATACCAAGGATTCGGAGTGCGTTTCACGTGCGTATTCCTTGGCCGCACGACACGGCCCGACCCGGGCGGACGGGCTCTAAGCTCACGTTATGGGTGTTACGGATGATTCAGGCGATTCGCCCGTTGCGCGAGGGGCGGTGCGGCGGGGGCGGGCACTGTCTCCGTGGCGGGAGTACCTGCGGGACAACTTCTGGTTCGCCCCCGCCCTCGGCCTGGTGGGAGCCGCCGCCCTCGCGGTCGGCGTCTCGGAGCTGGACTCGCTCCTGATCTCCGCCCTGCGCGACGCCGGCGACCTCGACGCCGTCCGGGATCTGATCTCGGTCGCCGAGGACTCCAAGTCGATCGTCACCACGGTCGGGTCGGCCATGCTGACGTTCATCGGTGTGGTGTTCTCGATCAGCCTCGTGGCGCTCCAGATGGCCAGCGGGCAGTTCTCGCCCCGCGTCGTGCGGCTCTACGTCCGCAGCCGGATCACCAAGAGCACCTTCTCGGTCTTCCTGGCGACCTTCCTGTTCGCGCTGCTGGTCCAGTCCTCCTACGAGAGCGAGACCGACCCGGCGAAGGTCGACACCGTGCCGTTCCTGTCCAGCCTGGTGGCCGTGCTGCTGGTGATGGTCAGCCTGGTGCTGTTCGTGGCCTACGTGAACTCCACCATCCGCCTCATGCGGGTGAGTTACGTGGTCGACCGGATCACCCATGAGGCGTTCCGGATGCTTCGGATCCATCCCCGCGACGCCCTCCACCCCCGTTCCGCGGCGCCGGCGGCCGAGCCCCTGCCAGACCTGGTCGGCGAGATCACCCACCGAGGGCGGGCCGGGGTATTGCGGGACATCGACATCACCCGGCTGACCCGCATCGCCCGGCGGCACGGCACCGTCCTGCGTCTCGTCCCGCGCATCGGGGACTTCGTCGTGCCGGGCACCCCCCTGATGACCGCGCACGGCGGCACCGCCCCGGCCGCGCGGGTCCTGCGGCGGACCGTCTTCGTCGGCGTGGAGCGCACCTTCCACCAGGATCTCGGCTTCGGCCTGCGGCAACTCGCCGACATCGCGCTACGGGCGCTGTCCCCCGCCGTCAACGATCCGACGACCGCCGTGCAGTGCCTGGACCGGATCGTGCAGTTCCTCGCCGCGGTGGCCGAACTGCCGTTGGGCGACCTGCGTCACCACGACCGCGCGGGAGCGGTGCGGCTGGTGCAGGACCTGCCGGCCTGGGACGACCTGGTCGACCTCGGGTTCGCCGAGATCCGCGGCGTGGCCGTCGGCAGTCCGCAGGTCACCCGGCGGCTGGCCGCCGCCCTCGACGACCTGGCCCGGCTCACCTCGCCGGATCGCGGACGCGCGCTGGAGCGGCACCGCGCGCTGCTGACCGAGGCCGTGGAGCGGTCCGCGGCCTCCCCCGCCGACCGTGCCTTCGCGCTGACCCCCGACCGCCAGGGCATCGGCTGACCCCCCGCACCGAGAACCGCCCTCGACATACCGCCAACCCCCCGCACCACTCCCCGACTCGCCCACTCACGATGTCATCATCGCCTTGTCGGACACGTGAACTCGCGTACGACACAAGGCGGGACATTTCAGGACGATCGGACACTGGAAGCGGGACTGATCACCATGGGACGGGTCACGGAACGCCGCCGGGTACTGCGGATCAGGGAGCACGGCACCGGGCACCGGGCGGACACCCTGGTCGCCGAGGAGCCGTTGGAGATCCGGCTGAACGGGAAGCCGCTGGCCATCACCATGCGCACGCCGGGCGACGACTTCGCCCTGGCCGTGGGGTTCCTGGTCAGTGAGGGCGTGCTGTTCCACGCCGACGACCTGGCGAACATCGTCTACTGCGCGGGCGCGACGGACGACGGCTCGAACACCTACAACGTGGTGGACGTGGCCCTGGCGCCCGGCGTCGAGGTTCCCGACATCACCCTGGAGCGCAACGTCTACACCTCGTCGTCCTGCGGGCTGTGCGGCAAGGCCAGCCTCGACGCGGTGCGCACCACCGCCCGGCTGCCCATCCAGGACACTCCCCCGGTGCGGCTGGACCCGGAGGTGCTCGCCGTGCTCCCCGACCGACTGCGGGCCGCGCAGGCGGTCTTCGAGCGCACCGGGGGCCTGCACGCCGCGGCGCTGTTCACCCCGGAGGGCGAACTGCTCGACGTCCGGGAGGACGTCGGCCGGCACAACGCGGTCGACAAGCTGATCGGCCGCGCGCTCCAGGGCGGTCGGCTGCCGTTGTCCCGCAGCGTGCTGCTGGTCTCCGGGCGGGCCTCCTTCGAACTCGCGCAGAAGGCGGTGATGGCCGCCATACCGGTGCTCGCCGCGGTCTCCGCGCCGTCCTCGCTGGCGGTCGACCTCGCCGCCGAGAGCGGGCTGACCCTCATCGGCTTCCTGCGCGGTCCGTCGATGAACGTCTACACCGGCGAGCACCGGGTCCTGATGGAGCCCTGATCAGGGTCAGGCGGGCAGCGGCCGGGCGGGGGACGTGCCGGTCGCCGGTTCGGGGGCGGAGGCGTCGGACGGGGAACGCTCGGCCGACACACCACCCTGACCGCCGCCGTCCTGGCCGGCGGTGGGGTCCGAGGCCCAGCGTTTGGCGATGACCGCGCAGACCATGAGCTGCATCTGGTGGAAGAGCATCAGTGGCAAGATGATCAGTCCCGCCTGCGCGCCGAACAGCACGCTGGCCATCGGCAGGCCGTTGGCCAGGGACTTCTTGGAGCCGGCGAAGACGATCGCGATCCGGTCCTCGCGGCCGAAGCGCAGCCGCCGGGCGGCGATGGAGGTGGCGCAGAGCACCACCGCCAGCAGCACGATCTCCAGGCCGAGCAGCGCCAGCAGCCGGACCGCGGTCACCTGGTGCCAGATGCCGCGCACCATGCCCTCGCTGAACGCGGTGTAGACGACCAGCAGGATCGAGCCGCGGTCGACCAGTCCCAGCACCTTCTTGTGCCGGGTGATGAAGGCGCCGATCCAGCGCCGGAGCAACTGCCCGGCCACGAACGGCGCGAGGAGTTGCAGGCCGATGTCGATCAGCCCGTGCGTGGAGAACCCGGCCCCGGTGGAGTTCAGCAGGACGGCCGCCAGAGCGGGGGTGCCGACCATGCCGATCAGGCTGGAGTAGGTGCCGGCGCAGATCGCGGCCGGCACGTTGCCGCGGGCGATCGAGGTGAAGGCGATCGAGGACTGGATGGTGGACGGCAGGATGCACAGGTAGAGCAGGCCGGTGTACAGCTGCGGGGTCAGCACGTACGGGACCAGTCCGCGCGCGGCGATGCCGAGCAGCGGGAAGAGCACGAAGGTGCTCACGATCACGGTCAGGTGCAGCCGCCAGTGCGAGACCCCCTTGATCGCCTCCCGGGTGGACAGCCTGGCTCCGTAGAGGAAGAACAGCAGGCCGATCGCGACGGAGGAGGCGGCGCCCACGCCGGTGGCGGCGGCGCCCCGGGCGGGCAGCAGCGCGGCCAGGCCGACGGTCGCGATCAGGACCGCGATGTAGGGGTCGATGGGCAACCAGGAGGGCGGCGTGATCCGGCGCATGGCTTCTCTCGTAGGTTCGGTTCCGGCCCGGCCAGCCTGCCCCCTGCGACGGTGATTGTGAAGCTCGTTGGCCACGCTGACTGTCATCACGTTTTGCGATAGCGTGCCCGGTGTGTTCGATCCGACCCAGTTGCGGACCTTTCTGGCCGTCGCCCAGACGCTGAGCTTCACGCAGGCCGGGCACCGGCTTGAGCTGGGGCAGTCCACGGTGAGCCAGCACGTGCGCAAGCTGGAGGAGGCGACCGGGCGGCAGCTGTTCGTCCGGGACACCCACGGGGTGGAGCTGACCGAGGACGGCGAGGCGATGCTGGGCTTCGCCCGCACGATCCTGGAGGCCAACGAGCGCGCGGCGGCGTTCTTCACCGGCACCCGGCTGCGCGGCAGGCTGCGCTTCGGCGCCTCGGAGGACTTCGTGCAGACCAGGCTGCCGGAGATCCTGGAGCGGTTCCGGCTCGACCATCCCGAGGTCGATCTGGAGCTGACCGTGGAGCTGTCCGGCACGCTGCACCAGCAGCTCGCCGAGGGCCGGCTCGACCTGGTGCTCGGCAAGCGGGGCGCCGGCGAGACCCACGGGCGGCTGGTGTGGCGCGACCGGCTGGTGTGGATCGCGGGCGAACGGCTGCGGATCGACCCGGAGCGCCCGGTGCCGCTGATCGTCTACCCGCCGCCGAGCATCACCCGCTCCCGCGCGCTGGAAGTACTGGAGCGGGCCGGGCGTCCCTGGCGGATCGCCTGCACCAGCGGCAGTCTGAGCGGGGTGCGGGCCGCCGCGCTGGCCGGGCTCGGGGTGGTCCCGCACGCCCACGGCCTGATCCCGCCGGGGCTGCGCCAGCTGCCGTCGCGGGCCTTCGCCTTGCCCGACCTGGGCGATGTGGACTTCGTGCTGCTCCAGGGTGGGCGGGGGTCGCGCTCCGGGGGCAACGAGGCGGCCGCCGCGCTGGCCCGGGCGATCCTCACGGCCGGCGACCGGCTGCACCGGGCGATGTGACCACCGGGCCCGGACCCGTCCGCACGGATGCGGCGGCCCCGGGCCGGCCGGCGGACCGCTCCTCGGCGTGCCGCGATCCGCGCCTCAGCGGTGGCCCACGTAGGTGAGCTGCTTGATCTGGCGGAGCACCGGGGCGGTCTCCACCTGCTGGACACCCTCCAGGGCGCCGATCTTCTCGCTGAGGTAGGGGTACAGCCCGCCGGCCTCGCGGAAGATGGTGACCGCGACGACGTTGGACTGCCCGGTGATGGCGGAGGCGAAGGCCACCTCCCGGTGCCCGGCCAGCGCGGTGCCGACGGCCGACAGGGCGGCGGGCGCGACGGTCAGCCACAACAGGGCGTGCATCCGGTAGCCGAGCAGCCTGGAGTCGAACTGCACGTCGATGTAGAGCACGCCGGTGCGCCGCAGGTAGTCCAGGCGCCGTTTGACGACCGACTCGGACTGGTGGGTGGCCGCCTGGAGTTCGGCGAAGGTGGCCCGGCCGTCCTGCTTGAGCACCGCGAGCAGTGACGCGTCGGCCGCGTCGAGGACCACCGGCTCGTCCGGGAGGGGGTCGGCCGGCGGGGGGAGCAGTGCCTCGACCTGGCTGGGGTCGAGGGCGTCATCGGACTTGCTGAACCAGCCGGGGGAACCGCCGTAGAAGGTGTGCAGCAGCAGGTGCGCGCTGACCGAGACCACCCTCGGGGTGCGCTGGAGCTTGTCGAACGGCAGGGCGTCGCGCTCGGGGCGGCTGCGGGAGCGGATGGTGCAGATGACCTCGGTGCCGCCGGAGGCCAGGCCCACCCATGAGGTGTCGTCGCGGCGGGCCAGCACGCCCGCCAGGGTCTCGGCCGCGTCGGGGGTGCAGCGGAGCCGGACGAACCAGCGCGTCTGGCCCAGCCGCTTCTCGTCGGCCACGCCCAGCACCCGCAGTCCGCCCAGCGTGCACAGCTTGCGGTACCGGCGGGCGACGGTCTGGTCCGAGACGCCCAGCACCGCGGCGATCCTGCTGAACGGTGCCCGCCCGTCGATCTGGAGGGCCTGCACCATCTGGCGGTCGAGTTCGTCGAGCATGAGGGATTTCACGGCCGAACGTGCTCCCGATGTCGGATTCCGGCGTCCTGTCCGCCCTGGCTGGCATCTATTGACCCCGTCAGGTCATCGTATGAGAGATCTACTCAGAACGAGGAAACGAGGGACTCCCATGCGTAAGTGGGGACCGCTGGTCGCGGTCTGCCTGGGGACGTTCATGCTGCTGCTGGACGTCACAATCGTGACGGTGGCCCTGCCGGACATGGCCGGGGCGTTGCACGCCTCGCTCTCCGATCTGCAGTGGGTCATCGACATCTACGCGCTGGCACTCGCCGCGCTGCTGCTCGGCGCCGGTTCGGCCGCCGACACCCTGGGCCGCCGCAAGGTGTACATGGTCGGCACCATCCTGTTCGCCTGCGCCTCGCTGGCCTGCGGGCTGAGCACCGGGTCGGGGACGCTGGTGGCGATGCGCTGCGTGCAGGGCATCGGCGCGGCGGCGATGTTCGCCACGACGATCTCCCTGCTCGGCGCGGAGTACCGCGGTCGGGACCGGGGCGTGGCCTTCGGCGTGTGGGGCTCGGTCTCCGGCGCCGCGGCGGCGCTCGGCCCGGTGCTGGGCGGGCTGCTCACCGAGAGCCTGGACTGGCGGTGGATCTTCTTCGTCAACCTGCCGGTGAGCGTGGCGGCCGTGGTCCTGACCCTGCGCTACGTCAAGGAGTCGAAGGGCACCGCGGGCCAGCGCATCGACCTTTGGGGCATGCTGACCTGGACGGCGTTCGCGGGCGCGGCCACCTACGCGGTGATCCGGGCGGACACCGTCGGCTGGGGTTCGGCGCGCACCCTGGGGACGCTGGCCGGGGCGGTCGTGGCGTTGATCGCCTTCCTGCTGGTCGAGCGGTCCGCGGCGCATCCGATGCTGGACCCGCGGCTGTTCCGCAGCGGCTCCTTCGTGGCGGTGGCGGTCGGCTCCTTCGCGTTCAACGCGGCGGCCTTCGGCGTGCTGCCGTACACCTCGATCTGGCTTCAGACGGTGCTGGGCTTCAGTCCGCTGAAGGGCGGTCTGGTGCTGGTTCCGCTGGCGGTGGCGGCCTTCGTGGTGGCGGCGCTGAGCGGGCGGCTGATGCACGGGGTGCCGGCCCGGTTCACCGTCGGCGGCGGACTGCTGTTCGTGGGCGTCGGCGCGCTCGCGCAGACGGTGCTGCACGCGGACTCCAGCTGGGGGCCGCTGACACCCGGTCTGATCCTCGCGGGCATCGGCACCGGCCTGATCACCCCCGCGCTGTCGCAGGCCGCGCTGGCCTCGGTGCCCGCGCACCGGGCCGGGATGGCCGGCGGGGCGATGAACACCTTCCGCCAGTTGGGCTACGCGCTCGGGGTGGCGGTGTTCGGCACCATCGTGGCGGACCGCATGACGAGCTCGCTCACCGGTCACACCGCCGACCCGCACGGCACCGCGCAGGCGCTGGCGGGGGGCGCGGCGAACCAGGTGCTGGCGCACACCCCGGCCGGGGCGCGCGCGGCGACCGAGCACGTGCTGCGCGGCGCCTTCACCTCCGGTCTGGACACGGCGGCCTTGTGGGCCGGTGTGCTGGGTCTGGTGGCCGGCGTGGTGGTGCTGCTGATGGTGCGCCCGCAGAAGGGTCAGCAGGTCGGGAAGGAGCAGGCCGCGCCCGCGGCCACCGGGCCGGCGGACGTCGAGCGGGCCGGCGCCGAGATCGGGGCGTGAGTCGGGGCAACAAGGTGTGAACGAGGGCGTACTGCCACGCGGCCGTCCGGTGGTCCGGTTTTCCGCCGGAACCCGGCGGCCGCGCCGCTCACCTGCTGTAATGCGCGGGTGAGTGGGGCGGAAAGATGGTGAGTACGCAGGGAAGATTCGGTGCAGATCCACGGTCCGTTACAACCCGCAAGACGTGCGGCAGTTGGCCTGAATACCGGCCCAACCTCGCGCATCGGGCCAAAGTGCCGGCGAGAAGTCGGATTTCTCGTGATGTGCGCCCCTCTCCCGCGGCGGGGCTCGATCAGGTACTTTACGGGCCCGCCGGCTTGCTTCGGTCGAACGGTCCCCCACAGGCCGTCCCGAGGTCCCGGCGGGCACAGCACAGCCGTCGAGGCGCCGTGCGGGGCGTTGCCGAGGGAGCCAGATTTGCGCGAGATCACCATCCCGCCCGCCGTGAGGGCGCCTCAGGTCGGCGGACTGGCGGACACGGTGTTCGACACCGCCGCGGAAGTACCCGACAAGGTGGTTTTCGGGCGCAAGGCCGACGGCCGGTGGCAGGACGTGACGGCCGCCGAATTCCGCGACGAGGTCATGGCGTTGGCGAAGGGGCTGCTGACCGAGGGCGTCCGGTTCGGCGACCGGGTGGGGATCATGGCCCGCACCCGGTACGAGTGGACGCTGTTCGACTTCGCGCTGTGGACCATCGGCGCGCAGCCGGTGCCGGTCTACCCGACGTCCTCCTCCGACCAGGTGCGCTGGATGCTGCACGACTCCGGGGCGGTGGCCTGCGTCGTCGAGCACGAGGACCACGCGATGACGGTCGGCGCGGTCGTCGACCAACTGCCGCAGCTGACCCGGCTGTGGCAGATGGACGCCGGAGCCGTCCCCGACCTGATGGCGGCCGGAGCGCATCTGGACAACGAGGTGGTCGAACGGCACCGGATCGCCGTCACCCCCGAAGCGGTGGCCACCGTCATCTACACCTCCGGCACCACCGGCCGGCCCAAGGGCTGTGTGATCAGCCACGCCAACTTCATGGCGGAGGCGGACAACATCGTCGCCAAGCTGGGAACCGGTCTTCCACTCCAAGCCCGGCGACGAGGCGTCCACGCTGCTGTTCCTGCCGCTCGCGCACGTCTTCGGCCGGATGGTGGAGGTCGCTTGCGTACGGGGGCGGGTGCGCATCGGACACCAGCCCAGCCTGTCGGCCTCCGAGCTGATCCCCGACATGGTCGACGTTCCGGCCGAGCTTCGTGCTGGCCGTGCCGTACGTCTTCGAGAAGATCTTCCACGCGGCGCGCCGCAAGGCGGAGGTGGGCGGGCAGGCTCGGGCCGTTCGACAAGGCGGTCGAGGTCGCCGTGCGCTACGCGGAGGCCCAGGAGCACAAGGCGTTCGGCACCGGCCCCGGCCCGGGGGCGTCGTTGCGCATGCAGCACCAGCTCTACGAGAAGCTCGTCTACGCCAAGGTGCGCGACGCGCTCGGCGGGCGCATGCGGCACGGAATGTCCGGCGGCTCGGCGATGGAACGGCAGGCTCGGGCTGTTCTTCGCGGGCGCGGGCGTGACGATCTACGAGGGCTACGGGCTGACGGAGTCCACCGCCGCGGCGACCGCCAACCCGCCCGAGCAGACACGTTTCGGCACCGTGGGCCGTCCGGTGCCGGGCACCACGGTGCACATCGCGGACGACGGCGAGGTGTGGCTGCGCGGCGGACAGATCTTCAACGGGTATCTGAACAACCGCAAGGCGACCGACGAGATCCTGCACGACGGCTGGCTGGCCACCGGCGACCTCGGCGCGCTGGACGCGGACGGCTACCTGACGATCACCGGGCGCAAGAAGGAGATCCTGGTCACCCGTACCGGGAAAAGCGTTTCACCGGTCCCGCTGGAGGACCGGGTGCGGGCGCATCCGCTGGTCGCGCAGTGCATCGTGGTCGGCAACGACCGGCCGTTCGTGGCCGCCCTGGTCACGCTGGACCCGGAGGCCGTCGAGCACTGGCTGGGGATGCGGGGCAAGCCGCCGATGGCACCGGCGCAACTGGTGCACGACGCGGATCTGGAAGCCGAGATCCGCCGGGCGGTGGTGGCCGCCAACACCCTGGTCTCCAAGGCCGAGTCGATCCGCACGTTCCGCATCCTGGCCGGCCAGTTCACCGAGGAGCGCGGCCTGCTCACGCCCTCGCTCAAACTCAAGCGCAAGGCGATCGAGAAGACGTTCGCCAAGGAGATCGAGGCGCTCTACCACGGCTGACCGGGTGATTGGCCCGCCGCTGAGCGGGAATGCGCGCCGGTGGCGGACTCGTTGTCCGTTATGAGAACCGCTGCCGATGAGAGAAGGAAAACCGTGCTCGCCAGCAAGGTCCCCTCCGTCACCCTGAACAACGGCGTCTCGATGCCGCAGCTCGGATTCGGTGTCTGGCAGGTTCCGGACTCCGAGGCGGTGAAGGCGGTGGGCACCGCCGTCGAAGCGGGTTACCGCAGCGTCGACACCGCCACGCTCTACGGCAACGAGCGAGGCACCGGCAAGGCGCTGGCGGAATCCGGCGTCCCGCGTGACGAGCTGTTCGTCACCACGAAGCTGTGGAACACCGACCAGGGCTACGACAACACGCTGCGGGCCTTCGACGACTCGCTGGACCGGCTCGGGCTGGACCGCGTCGACCTCTACCTGATCCACTGGCCGCTGCCCGCCCAGGACCGCTACCTCGACACCTGGCACGCCCTGGAGAGGATCTACGCCGACGGGCGGGCCCGCGCGATCGGGGTCGCCAACTTCCACGGCCCGCATCTGCGCCGGCTGATCGACGAGGCCACCGTCGTCCCGGCGGTCAACCAGATCGAACTGCACCCCGAACTCCAGCAGGCCGAGTTGCGTTCGCTGCACGCCGAGCACGGCATCGCCACCGAGGCGTGGTCCCCGCTGGGCCAGGGCAAGGGGCTGCTGAAGGACCCGGTGGTCGGCTCCGTGGCGGAACGGCACGGGGTCACCCCCGCCCAGGCGGTGCTGCGCTGGCACCTGCAACTGGGCAACGTCGTCATCCCCAAGTCGGTGACGCCGTCCCGGATCGCCGAGAACATCGACGTCTTCGGCTTCGAGCTGGACACCGCGGACATGGCCGAGCTGACCGGTCTCGACAAGGGCAAGCGGCTCGGTCCCGACCCGGACACCTTCGACGTGAGCTGACCGGCGGACCGGCCGGCGGCCGGTGCCGGGAGACCGGGTCGCGGGCGTTCCCGGAGACTCTCCGGGGACGCCCGCACGTCGCCCGCGACCGGCCGGTGGGTGCGGGCCTCAGGTGGTGCGGGTCGGCACCTGCTTGCCGGTGGCGCCGTCGAAGACGTGGCGCTGGTCCAGCGGGGCGGCCAGTTGGGCGTGCACCTGGGTGAGCCGGGCGAGGTCGGGGCACATCTGACCGGGCTTGTGGTGGTCGGTCACCTCCACGGTGAGGGTGACGCTCGCGGTCGACTCATGGGCCACCAGCTGGGCGGTCTTGCAGCCGCCTGTGGTGGTCGACACCGTGAGGGTGCGGCCCTGGTCGCTGACGCCCACCGGTTTGGTGATCGCCTCTTTGGTCATCGTGCCCCCGGCGCTGGTGGAGGGCGCGGGGGTCGAGGGGTTGACGTGGATGGGCGCCGCTCCCTGGGTGACGGTCTTGCTGCCGCAGCCGGTGAGCGCGGCACTGGCGGCGATCGCCGTCGCGACGCCGATGGTGAGAAGTCGTCCGTTCATGCCGATCTGACGCGGCCGGCGCGATCCGGGTTCCGTCCCGGGGCCTTCCGCCGGGCGGCCGGGAGGCGGGCACGACACGGCCTGGGTCCGCTCGCCGGGGCGATGAGCAGTGCCGATGTGATGGGGAGGACGGCAAGCACATTTAATTCAGGCCGAGTTGGCCGTCGGGGCTGTAGATCGCGGAGCGGGCGCGGTCTACGCTCACATGCTGCCCGGGACGACCCCCGGGGATCCGACCGACTCGACCTCGCTGGGGGAACTGTGACCACTCGTGCTTCACGTGCCCGCGCCGCCGCCACCCTGATCGCCGCCGCGATCCTGACCGTGGCCGGGAGCACGTCGGCCTCCGCCGCCTCCCCCGGTGGCTGGACGGCCGCAGGCAGCACCACCGCGCCCTCGCTGACCAGCGGAGAGGGGGTCGCCAGCCAGGCCGACGGCACGCTGCTCTACCGCGGACTCGGCTCGATCCCGATCGCCCAGAAGACCCAGGGCTGGAACCACATCGGCGACCCGGACATCACGAGCGGCTACATCTTCGACGCCTACCAGGGCACCGGCAACGCGAAGATGTTCTCGGTCACCACGCCCGGCGGCCAGTTCTACGAGTACACCCACACGCTGGACTCCGGCGAGATGGTCAACAACTCCTTCGCCACCGTCTCCCCCGACACCCAGTGGCTGGTGGCCGGTGAGTGGAACGCCGAGACCCGGCTCCAGGTCTTCCCCACCCCGATCCTCAACCACTCGACCCCGGCCACCGGCGGCAGCCTCCCGCAGGCCGGCCAGATCACCCTCAGCCGCACCGTGAACGACATCCAGGGCTGCGACTTCGTCTCCGGCACCCGGCTGGTGTGCGCCACGGACGACGCGAGCAAGGACGTCATCCAGGTCGACCTGCCGCACGCGCTGGACGGCACGGCGGTCACCGGGCAGGTGACCACGCTCTTCCAGCTGCCGCAGAGCAGCTCGTGCTCCGGCACCTTCGAGACCGAGGGCATCGACTACGACACGAACGCGCGGATCCTGCGGGCCGAGATCGTCCCGCCGGGCGTGTGCGAGATCTCCACCACGGTGTACTCCTACAAGCCGACCACCTGACCTGGCGGTCCCCTCGCGATGGTCCACGATGCGATACGCGGGTCCCGCTTCGTGAGACATCGGCCTAGAGTGCGCGGTGAGCAGCACCCTGGGTCTTTGCGAGGGGACACCATCATGACCGCCTACACCCACGGCCACCACGAGTCGGTACTGCGCTCGCACCGCTGGCGCACCGCCGAGAACTCCGCGGGCCATCTGATCGGGCACCTGCGGCCCGGGATGAGCCTGCTGGACGTCGGTTGCGGGCCGGGGACGATCACCGCCGACCTGGCGGAACTGGTCGCCCCCGGCAAGGTCACCGCCTGCGACGCGGCGGCCGACGTCCTGGAGGCGGCGGCCGGCCACCTTCACGAGCGCGGTCTGGACACCGTGGAACTCAGGGTCGCCGACGTCCACCGGCTCGACTTCCCCGACGACAGCTTCGACGTCGTCCACGCCCACCAGGTCCTCCAGCACGTCGCCGACCCGGTACTGGCGCTGCGCGAGATGCGCCGGGTGTGCCGGCCTGGCGGCATCGTCGCGGTCCGCGACAGCGACTACCACGGCTTCACCTGGTACCCGGAACTGCCCGAACTCGACGAGTGGATGGCGCTGTACCAGCGGTGCGCCCGGGCCAACGGCGGCGAGCCCGACGCGGGCCGCCGGCTCCTGGCCTGGGCACGCGAAGCGGGATTCACCGAGGTCACCGCGACCGCGAGCACCTGGTGCCACGCCGACGACGCCGACCGCGGGTACTGGGGCGGCATGTGGGCGGACCGGATCCTCCAGTCGGCGCTGGCCGAGCAGGCGGTACGCGACGGCCACGCCACCGAGGAGGACCTGCGGCGGATCTCCCAGGGCTGGCGGACCTGGGCCGGCGACCCGAACGGCTGGCTGGTGCTGCTGCACGGCGAGATCCTCTGCCGGGCCTGACCGGCCGGCGCGGCGTCTTCCCGCGGCCGGGCGCGCTCACTCCGGCGCGGTGCGCAGAACCCCCTCGTCCGCCTGATCCGGCGTGCCGTGCGAGGCCGCGAGGTCGGTGTCCAGCCAGCCGCGCAGCACCGTGTGCACCGCCTCCGCCCCGGTCAGCTCGCCCGGTGGCAGCGGGAGTTCACGTGGCCGCAGCAGGAACGGGCGGCTCTGCGGCCCGCCCAGCCCGCCGTGCGAGCCGACCTGGTCCTCGAAGGCGTGCACGCCGCCGGTGAGCGGGTCGACGGCGGAGTTGACCATGATGTCGGCCGCGTGCCGGAATCCCGCGGTGCGCAGCACCGCCGCCGCGGCGCCCGCGCCGAAGGGCTCCAGCGGATCGGCGCCGGTGATCCGGCCGGTGGCCAGCTCGTGCTCCGCGCCGTCCCGGCCCAGCACGAGCGGTCCGCGTACCGCGTCCTGGACCAGCAGGAACCCGATACCGGGGTGGTCGGCGAGGGTACGCAGCAGGCCCGGGCTGCGGCGTTCGATCCGCTGCCGGGTGGCGCGGCCGGGTATGTCGGGGAAGGAGATCAGGCCGAGGTTGCCCGAGCCCAGCACGACCGGCTCCGCGCCGCGCGCCGCCCGGTCCAGCTGACCGCCGCGCTCCCGGCGGCGCAACGCGGCCCGCGCGGCCGCCCGCGACTCACGCTCCTCCGCCCCCGGCTCCCCGCGCGTCCCACTCCTGGTCCCGGGCAGTCCGCACCCGGTGCGCACCAGGTCGCGCAGGGTGGTCCCGTAACGGTCGGCGAACGGCTCGCCGGGGCTTTGACCGTGGTCGGACAGCACCACGAACCGGTAGCGGCGCGGGGCGTACCGGGCGGTCCCGGCGATCAGGGTCAACGCCCGGTCCAGCCGCCTGAGCACCTGCTCGGTGTCGCGGCTGCGCGGCCCGGAGTGGTGGGCGACCTCGTCGTAGGCGACCAGGTCGGCGTAGACCACCTGCCGGCCGGCGAGCATGTCGCCGATGACCGCGGCCACCACGACATCGCGCTCGACGACGGTGGCGAAGGCCCGCAGCACCGGGTACAGACCGCCGCGGCCCACCCGTGGCCGCTCGTGGCGGGAGCGGGCCCGTACCGCCTGGACGATCTCGCGCACGACCTCAGCGACGAAGGAGGCGGCGGTGCGGGTGATGTGCGCCGGGTCGGAGAAGTAGGCGAAGTAGCCGGCCCGGTCGCGCTGCCCGTGGTCACGGTGGACGGCCACCGACAGCACCAGGGCGAGCTCCCGGGCGCCGCCGGTGAACAGGTTCCCCCGGCTCGCCGCGTCGCCGGACAGCAGGCCGGGCCGGCCGGCGCGAGTGGCGGCGCGGCGCTCCAGTTCGGCGGCGGAGGAGGGCCGGTTGCAGACCAT
This sequence comes from uncultured Actinomycetota bacterium, assembly GCA_963737305.1. GTDB lineage: Bacteria > Actinomycetota > Actinomycetes > Streptomycetales > Streptomycetaceae > Streptantibioticus_C. The sequence continues at coordinate 2,591,875 of CAVTRX010000001.1, forward strand.
GACCTGCCCGGTCTCCTTCTCGTACCAGCGGAACGCCGGCACGTCGTCGTTGCTGCCGTGCAGGATGCCCAGTTGGCTGGCGCCGGTCTGGCTGCTCCAGTCGGTGCGCCAGGGGGTGAGGGCGTGGCTGGTGGCCACCCACTGGGTCAGCGTCGGCATCAGCGGCAGCCGCAGGGTGCCGCCGCGTCCCGGGCGGACCCGCATGGCGTCGCGCAGCACGTCGTGGCCGACCCCGTCGAGTTGGATGACGACCAGGCCGGGGTCGCCGGGGTGGGCCGCATGCGGCCGCCGCCCGGGCCGGCGCCCCGCCAGCCTGGCGAGCCTGCGCCGGTAGGCGTCGTCGTCGTGCACGGTGAGCCAGGTGCTGGTGGCCGAGGAGGTCGCCGACATCACGGCGGCCACCACGACCGCGGTCTGCGGCGAGGAGGAGACGTGGTCGCTGTAGGGCACCGTGCTCAGCGCGACCAGCAGCAGGATGCCGTTGAGCGCGAAGGTCAGCAGGCCCAGGACGTAGGCGGGGACCAGCAGCAGGGCACGCACCAGCAGCGGCCAGACCAGCGCGCCCAGCAGGCTGAAGGCGCCGGCGCCCGCGGCGGCGGCCAGCACCACGGCGGTCGGGCTGTCACCCTGCGGCGACTGGAGGCTCAGATCGGGCAGGAGCGCGGCGAGCGCGGCCAGCGTCGCGGTGCCCACCACCCACACCGCCAGGACCCGCAGCACGGCCCGCCCGGCAGCCTCCAAGTGCCTTACCGACGCCCTCACCTCCGGTTCCGTTCGTCCCAACGTGTCACAACGCCGTGCCGTGCCCGGTGTCTTCCGTGCGACCGGACACCTACCCTCGGCGTGAGAAATCCTGTCGCCGCGTGACGGCGGGAATGCGGGGAAAGAGGTGGCGGTGGAGATCACTTGGTGGGGGCACGCCACCGTCACGGTGTGCGACTCCGGGGCGCGGGTGCTGACCGATCCGTTGTTCGCCCGGCGGCTGGCTCATCTGCGGCGCCGCCGGGGCGTGGTGCCGCCGCCGTCCGCCGCGGTGGCCGACGTGGCGCTGGTGTCGCACCTGCACGCCGACCACCTCCACCTGCCGTCGCTGGCCCGGCTGGCACCCGGCACGGTCGTGCTGCTGCCGCGCGGCGCGCCGGACGCGGTTCCGGGTCTGCGGCGGCTGACGGGTCTCGAACTGGTGCAGGTGGCACCGGGCGACGAGGTCGTCGTGGAGAGCCTGCGGATCCGGGCGGTGCACGCCGCGCACGACGGGCGGCGGCTGCCCTACGGGCCGCACCGGGTCCCCGCGCTGGGCTTCGTGGTGCACGGCGAGGCCGTCACCTACTTCGCCGGGGACACCGGGCCGTTCCCGACCATGGCCCAGCAGGTCGGGCGGTGCGACATCGCGCTGCTGCCGGTCGGTGGCTGGGGTCCTTTCCTGGGGCACGGGCATCTGGACGCCGCGCGGGCGGCCCAGGCGCTGGCGGAGCTCGCCCCGAGCGTCGCGGTCCCGGTGCACTACGGGACGTACTGGCCGATCGGGCTGGACGCGGTGCGCCCGCACGAATTCCACGCGCCGGGCGGGGAGTTCGTGCGGCTCGCGGCCCGGCGGGCGCCCGGGGTCTCGGTGCGGCAGCTGGGGCACGGGCAGAGTCTGCGCTGGGAGGCGACGCGGTGACCGGGTGGCTGGCCGGGGCGATCGGCTCGGGCGCGGCGGGCGTGACGGGCGCGGCGGGCGGAGCGGTGGGCTACCCCTCGCTGTTCGCGCTGGTGGCCCTGGGTTCGCTGGTCCCGGTGGTGCCGACGGGCGCACTGGTGAGCGGGGCGGCGGTGGTCGCCTTCCACGGGGACGATCCGCTCCGGCTGCCGGTGGTCTTCGCGGTGGCGGCCGCGGCGGCGCTGCTCGGTGACGTCACGTTGTACTGGCTGGGCCGGCGCGGGGCCCGCTCGTCCGGCGGCTCGCGGTGGCTGGACCGGCTGCGGGACCGGGCGGATCCGGAGCATCTGGACACCGCCCGGCGGAAGCTGGAGCGGCACGGGAAGCTGGTGCTGGTGCTGTCCCGGCTGGTCCCGGCGGGCCGGATCCCGGTGATGGTGGCATGCCTGCTGGCGGAGATGCCCCTTGCCGTCTTCTTCCGCGGCGACGTGCCGGCGGTGCTGGCGTGGGCGGCCGCGTACGCCGCGATCGGGATACTCGGCGGCTCGCTGTTCCCACGGCCGTGGGAGGGCGTGGTGCTGGCGGTCGGGCTGACCCTGCTGATCGGTCTGACGCCGCGATTGTGGCGCCTGACACGCCGGAAGGCGCACGGCTCGTGACGGCCGTGCGCCTCCCGGTGGTGTGACTACCGCGAGCTGATCAGCCCTGGGCGCGGCGACGCCGCACGGTGGCCGCGAGGGCGGTACCGACGGCGATGATCACCGCGGCACCGACGCCGACCGAGGTGGTCGGGAAGGAGGACCCGGTCTCGGCGAGCTGCTCGGTGGCGGCACCGTCGGTGGTCGGGGCGTTGCCGGTGCTCTTGTCACCCGCGTCGGGGTTGCCGACGTGGTGGATCGAGGAGACCGAGGCGACGGAACCGTCCTTGTTCAGCAGCACCTGCTTGTTGTTCGGGTGCCGGAAGTCGAACATGTTCTCCAGCGAGCCGGCGCGCCGGTCGAAGGAGGCGTCGCCGATCCGGCCGGTGTTCCAGTTGTTCTCGATGAACTGGGTGATCGACGCCTGCTCGGTGCGGAGTGTGGTCGATCGCGTTGGTCCTGCTGAAGGGCGAGACGACCAGCAGCGGCTGACGGGGGCCGGGGCCGCAGCGGTCGGCGTAGCCGCCGATGGGCGCCGGGCCGGCCTGGCAGGCCGGGCTGTCGACGGCCTTGCTGTTGGAGCCGACCGTGCTGTCCTTCGAGCCGTTCAGCGGCTTGGCGTAGACGTGGTCGTACCAGCCGTCGGAGTCGTCGTAGGCGATGACGACGGCGGTGTCCTGCCACTGCGGGGACTTCTGGAGCTGGTTGATCTCCTTGATGAGGAAGTTCTGCTCATCGGTGGGGTCGGAGTAGGCGGCGTGCCCGTCCTGGTACTCCCCGGCCTTCAGGAAGCTGACCGCGGGGAGCTTGCCGGCCTTGACGACCTTGTCGAAGTCGGTCAGGTCGTAGTCGTGGTTGGCGCGGCCGTTGTGGCCGATCTCGTCGACCGACTTGGGCGCCACGTGGTGCGGGTTGGCCGTCGACTTGTAGTACTCGAACGGGTTGTGGTGCGGGCTGTAGTCCTCGGACGCGGCGCCGCCGACGTTGGTGTGCGTGGTGCCGGCGCACTTGGCGAAGTCGCCCTGCTTGCCGTCCCACGCGGTGCTCGGCGCGAAGCCGCCCTGGAACCAGCCCCAGGTGGCGCCCTTGGCGTTGAGCAGGTCACCGATGTTCTTGCCGCCCATGACGGCCAGCGCGTTCTTCGAGGAGTGGTCGCTGTCGGCGCAGTCGTCGAAGGCCGGGTCCGGGTCGTTGATGACGGTGCCGACGCCCTTGGCGTCCGGCGAGACCACGGTGTACGGGTCGGGCGTCGCCGTCTGCTTGGGGTTCTCGGTGCCGCTGGCCGGGTCGGCCGAGATCACGCCGTGGGTCTGGCCGGAGACCAGTTCCAGCGCGCCGGGGGTGGACGGGCCGTAGGTGCCGCTGAAGGAGTGGTCGTTGAGCGTGTAGTGCTGGGCGTAGTTCCACAGCGCGGTGACGTTGTTGCCGTCGTAGTAGTCCATCGACAGGCCCGGCTCGCCGAACAGGTTGCCGGAGCACTTGGACGTCTCGGTGTTCTGGACGAACTGGTCGGCCTTGCCACCGTTGTAGGCGTACTGCTCGGGCCCGTAGGAGTGGTTCTGGTCGCAGGTGAGGGCCTGCGACTGGCCCAGCCGCTGCGGGGCGTACAGGTTGGGGTTCTTCTTCAGCAGACCCGAGTTGAGAAGGTTGTCGGCCTTCGGGGTGTGCTTGGCGGCGGTGAACTTCGTGCCGTCGGTGTTCGCTGCCTTCGGGTAGGTGCCGAAGTAGTGGTCGAACGAGACGTTCTCGCCGTAGATGACCACAAGGTGCTTGACGGGCGTGGCGGTGCCTCCGCCGTGTCCTCCGTGGGCGGGCGCGGCGAGAGCCGGCGCGGTGCCACTGGCCGCTGCGAGGGCGGCTGCTCCGAGCAGCGCCCCCCAGCGGATCGCCCGACGACGGGCGCTCGACGCTTTACCTCTGCCGACCATCTGCCATGCCCTCCATTTACCGCTGTGTTGCCAGCTTTCGGGCGTGATGCTCGTGCTTGGTTACGCCGAGATGGGTGATCTTGGGTGAACCGCCGGTGAACAGTTCACGCCAATAGCGTGCGACCCACCCAGTCCTGGCTGTTCCTGGCACCGGGGAGGGCGTAGAAGTAGCCGCCGCCGAAAGGGGAGATGTAGTCGACGAGGGGTTCGCCCGCGAGGCGGTTCTGCACGGCGACGAACTGCCGGTCCAGATCCTGCTGGTAGCTGCAGAAGATCAGGCCCATGTCGAGGTTGCCGTTGGAGTCCATGCCGTTGTCGTAGTTGTAGCCGCGACGCAGGATGCGCTGGTCCTCGGTGGCCGGGGTGCGCGGGTTGGCCATCCGGATGTGGCTGTCCAGCGGGATGATGTCGCCCTTGGGGTCCCGTGAGTACCGGGGGACGTCCTTCTCGTGGTCGCCGTCCAGCGGCGCGCCGTTGTCCCGGCGGCGGCCGAACATCCGCTCCTGCTCGACGATCGAGACCCGGTCCCAGAACTCCACCCGCATCCGGATCAGCCGGATCGCCTGGTAGCTGCCGCCGGTCGCCCAGTCCGGCTCACCGGATCCGGCACCCACCCACACCAGGCGGTCCATCGCCCGGGAGTCCTTCGCGGAGGGGTTGGCGGTGCCGTCCATGAACCCCATGTGGTTGCGCGGGGTACCGCTCGGCCGGGGGGCGCTGACGTAGCCGTCCATCCGCCAGCGCACCTGCATGCCGCCGCGGGTGTGCCGGGTGATGTCACGCAGCGCGTGCAGCGCGGTGTCGGGGGCGTTGGCGCACAGTTGCAGGCTCAGGTCGCCGTGGCACCAGTCGGGGTCGAGGTCGTCGTCCGGGAAGGAGGTCATCTGCCGCAGCCTGCGCGGCTTGCGTCCGGCCAGCCCGAAGCGGTCGTCGAAGAGCGAGGCGCCGGCCCCGACGGTGACGGTGAGGCCGTCCGCCGGAACGGTCGGGCCGAGTGTGCCGGAGTCGGAGGGCGGCGCGGTGATGCCGAGGGAGGCCGGGTTGCCTCCGCTGGTCAGGAACCGGGCTCGCTCGGTGACGGTACGCAGCAGGTCGGTCAGCTCCGCCTTGTTCCGCGTGGTGACGTCGAGGGCGAGCATCAGGCAACTGCGTTGCGCGGCCGTGGTGATGCCCGCCTGGTGGACGCCCTGGAACGGCACCGAGTGCGGGGCGCCGCCGGGGGAGGCCGCCGCCTGCGCGCTGTCGGAAAGGACCGTGGCGGTGGTGGCGGCCGCGGTGCCGATGCCCGCGGCGGCGGCGCCGCGCAGGAACCAGCGGCGGCCCATGCCGCCGGAACCGCGGGCCGGCCCGTCGGTGGGTGTGCCGGGCGATCGCGTGGCGTCGCTCACGAGGTCCTCCTGATGTCGAAGATCGCCGCGATGTCCGCGAGCCGCTCCACGGAGTCGTCCGCGGCGGCGTTCACCTGCTCGCGCCGGCTGCGGGTGAGGTCGGCGACCGGGGTCCAGCGGCCGTCGTGGTCGAAGCCGTCGAGGGTGTCCCGCAAGCGGTCGAGCGAGGTGTTCAGTTCGTCCAACCCCGGGTACCGGCCGGTCAGCAGCGGGCGCAGGTAGCCGAGCACGGTGCGGGTGCCGTCGAGGTTGGCGCGGGCGGTGGCCAGGTTGCTGCCGCTGCCGTAGTCGGTACGGGCGGTCAGCTCGAACTGCACGGCGTTCTCCAGGATCTCGTGCGCCCGCAGCCCCATGAGCAGCGGGTCCATCCTGGCCTGCGACCAGCCGGACCGCAGGGTGGCGACGTCCTTGGCCAGCCGGTCGGCGTAACCGCGCAGGGTGGCGGCGCTCTGGCCGTGCCACAGGCCGTACTCGATGCGGTGGAAACCGGTGAAGTCCGGGTCGGCGACCCCCTTGTCGAGCCCGGCGGTGGTGCCGTTGATCGCCCCGTCCGCGTCGCCGAAGGTGTCGTAGGCGGCGCCCATCCGCTCGTAGACCAGGTGGGCGGGGAGCCAGTCGGCGCGGGCCGCTTCGAGGTCGCCGCGGTCGATGTCGTCCTTGAGGGTGCCGACCTTGCCGGCCAGCACGCCCATCTGTCCGCCGATCCACTTCTGGTAGGCGATCGTGGGCGGGATGACGTCCTGCTGGGTGACCGCGCGGGTGGCCGGGCCGGCGGTCGCGTGGCCGGGGACGGTGACGGTGGGTCCGGTGACCGCGTCGGCGTCGTCCGGCAGGCACTTGAAGGCGTAGCTGCCACCGCCGAGGGTGACCTGCAACGGCCGGGTGGTGCCCGGCGCGAGTCCCTCCACCTCTCCGTAGACGAGACCGGAGCGGGGGTTGACGATGTCGACCTCGGTCGGCCCGTTGGAGTTGTTGTGCACGTCGAAGACCTGCTGCCCGGCGTGCGGGCTGCTCCAGCCGTCGCCGCACACGCCCAGCGACACCCGTACCGGGGTGTGCGGCAGTCCGTCCGCGGCGGTCGTGGACGCCGGGGCGGCCGAGCCGGCGCACCCCGCCAGGAGGGCACAGGACACGACGAGGGCGAACGCCCCGCCGGCCGCGGAGGCGGGCCGTCGCACGGCCGGGTGTATGCGGGGGCGGATCACATGTGACTCCAACGGTGCGATGGGGAGGATGCCCGGCCACGGACGCCGATCACCGTGACGGCCTGGCAGCGGCGCTCAGCTTAGGCTTACCTGACCACGGAGGCCACCACCCGCAGCCGCCCGGAACCGGGAATTCCCCGGGAGTTCATCCACGGGGCACCCGCGCCGCCAGGAGCGTGGAGCGCCTTGTGACGCGGCTGCCACGGTGGCCCATTTGTACCGGTGAACACCCGCCGATCACAAGGCGCTCAGGCCACACCCCATGGGTCCGGCGGGTCCGGTCGGCCGCCGTGCGGCGAAGCCGGTCAGGCTGCGTCCAGTACCCGCGACGCTCCGACGGGCAGGTCCCACAGGTCCTCCCGGGCCCGCCCGGTGGCCCGCCAGGCGGCGCGCAGCCGGGTCAGCGGTTGCAGCGGCGGCTCCGCGGACAGCAGGAACGTCGACCAGTGCATCGGCGCCATGATCCGGGCACCGGTGTCGAGGCAGGCGCGCACCGCCTCCTCGGGATCGGTGTGCACCGCGCTGAGCAGTCCCCTCGGCTCGTACGCGCCGATCGGCAGCAGGGCCAGGTCGATGCCGGGATGGCGGCGGCCGATCTCGGTGAACCAGTGCCCGTAGCCGGTGTCGCCGGCGAAGTAGACACGGCGGCCGGACGGCCCGGTGAGCACCCAGCCGCCCCACAGGCTGCGGCAGGTGTCGGTCAGGGTGCGCTTGCTCCAGTGGTGCGCGGGCACGAAGTCGAAGCGGACGTCGCCCAGTCGCGCCGTCTCCCACCAGTCGAGTTCGGTGACCCGGGTGAAGCCGCGGCGCCGGCACCAGGCGGCCAGCCCGGCGGGCACGAACAGCGGGGTGCCGCGCGGCAGCCTCCGCAGCGTGGGGACGTCCAGGTGGTCGTAGTGGTTGTGGCTGATGACCACCGCGTCGACCGGCGGCAGGTCCCGCCACGCCACACCGACCGAGGTGACCCGCGGCGGGGTGGCGAGGATGCGCCGGGACCAGACCGGGTCGGTCAGCACGGTCAGCCCGCCGATCCGCAGCACCCAGCTGGCGTGCCCGGCCCAGGTCAGCGCGACCGATCCGGCGTCCACTTCGGGCAGCGGTCCCGGCTCGACCGGCAGCAGCGGCACGTCCCGCGCGACGTCGGTGCGGCGCGGTCGCAGCGCGCCGCTCCAGGCCGCCGCGGCCATCCGGGTGAAGCGCGGCAGCGGAGTGGTGAGGCGGTCCGCGAACGACCGAGGCCACACGCGCGGTCCGTCGGCCGCCGGTGGCGCGGTGGTGGCCGGCGGAGCGGAACCCGCGGGGGCGGCGGCCGGGTCCGACGGCTCCGTCCGGTCGGTCTGATCCGTCATCGACGGCTCCTGTCGCGAAGGGCCGGGCGTCGGCGCCCAAGGCGTGCGAAAGGGTGCGCGGTCGATCCGCGCAGGTGGACCATATGACCGTAGTTCAAGCAGCCGTCAGTTCGGTGAAGGCTCTGCCGAGTCCGGCCAACGCCTCCGCTACATGCGGGACAGCGAGCGGCTCGGCGGCCCGCAGCGACTCCTCCCGCTCCCTCGGGTTCGCGCCGTACAGCGCGGGCACCGAGATCCGCACCCGCAACTGCTCCGGATCGTCGCCCAACCGGTGGCCGGGCAGCGCACCCGGCAGCCGCGACGCCAGATCCTGCGCCGCGTCGACGCCCTGGGCGGCGAGCTCCGGCCGCAGCGCGGCGAAGTCGGGGTAGAGATGGAAGCCGGCCGTGGGCGGCAGGCACAGCGCGCCGAGCCGCAGCAGATCCGCGTGGACCGCGCCGGCCACCGCGGCGTGCAGCCGGTTGGCCGCCTTCGCGCGCTCCCGCAGCCCGGGCGGTTCGGACAGCGCGAGGGCGGCGGCACCGGCGAACGGGCCGGCCAGCAGCGCCCGCTGGGCGGCGAGCGCCTCCCGCACCGCGGACAGCGGGCGCGCGGCCGGGCCGCTCCCGGGGAACCGGGCGATCGCGGCGGGCCACCCGGCGGGCAGCGCTCCCGACGCCAGGTCGGCGAGGACCACCGTGCGGTCGGGCACGATCTCGGCGGGCGAGAGCAGCACCGCCGACGGGTCGTGCGGCAGGTCGCGGAAGGTCTCGTCGCACAGCACCAGCAGATCGGCGCCCTCGGCCACCTCGCACACCTCGTGCAGCAGTTCCGGCGGCGCGACGGTACCGGTGGGGTCGTCGGCGACGGACAGCACCAACAGCATCGGCCGGGCCCGCCGGCCGTCCGCACGGCGCACCGTCTCCAGCAGCGCCACCGGGTCGGGCACTCCCCCGCACTCCGCGGGTGTGGGCACGAAGTGGGCGCGCCGCCCGAGCAGCCCGGCGGCCGGCGCGTACCAGGGGGCGGCGGGCCGCGGCAGCACCAGGTCACCGCCGGTGGCGGCGAGCAGCGCGAGCAGCAGCGGCGTGGGTCCCGGGGCGACCAGTACCCGGTCGGGGGTGGTCGGCGTGCCGCGCCGCTCCCAGTGGCCCGCCGCCGCTGCGCGCACGGTGAGGTCGCCGCCCGGGGGCTGCGCGGGGGCGTCCAGCGAGACGGCGAGGCGGTCGGCGAGCTGCGGCGGCACCGGCAGACCGGCGTCGGTGCGCTCGGCCGCGTGGGCGGGCGGGGTCGTCCGCATCCGTACCACCTTCCATGGTGCGGGGCCCGTCAGGCCCCTGCCCCGGCGCGGGGCGGGTAACGCGCGGATTCACCCGGTGGTGCCCTCCGGGCCGCGGGCGCGGGCGCCCGCCCGGGTGCGCCCGGACGCCGGGGCTCGGTCGGGGTGGCGGCGCAGGTATTCGCCCTCCAGGGCGGCCATCCGGGAGCTGTGGTGCCGCAGCGCCTCGACGGAGGCGTACAGCAGGGTCTCGTGCCGGGTGCGGTGGATGGCTTCCAGCTCGCGCAGCAGCTGTCGCTCGTCCAGCTCGACCGGGGCCACACCGCTGTCGTGGTCGGTCATGGCGCCTTCCCTTCCCACCTGCCCCCACTGTGACCAGTATTCCAACGGGGGCCTTCGCGCGCAGCGCGGCCGCGGCGCGGTCAGCCGCCGAGCATCTCGGTGGTGATCGCCCAGCGCTGGTGGTCGCGCCAGGCGCCGTCGACGTGCAGGAAGTCCGGCGAGAGGCCCTCCAGCCGGAAGCCGAGGCGCTCGACCAGGGCGATGGAGGCCTTGTTGCCCGGCTGGATGTTGACCTCCAGGCGGTGCAGCCCCATCGGGCCGAAGGCGTGCCGGATGACCAGTCCGACGCCTTCCGTCACCAGGCCCCGCCCGCGCAGGAAGGCGCCGTAGCCCAGTGCGCCGCAGCGGAAGGAGCCATGCACGATGTTGTTGATGGTGGTGTAGCCGGCGAGTTCCCCGGTGTCGGCCAGGCAGATCGCGAACCCCTCGCGGACCGGCTCGGTGAGCCGGTCCAGGTAGCCGTCGTAGTCGGCGTCGGTGGCCGGCGGAAAGAGCCAGGGGCGGTGCGCCTCGGCGTTCTCGCGGGCCTTGCGGGTGTACTCGGCTCGGTCGGAGCGCTCCAGGAGGCGGATGGCGACACGCTCGCCACGGGCCAGATAGTCATGCGGCATCAGATGATCGTATCGGCGGGCATGATCCGGTGCTTATCGAGCAGCACGCAGCCCCCGATCCGCTGAGCGATCGGTTGCGCGGACTGCCGGACAGCGCCACGTTCCGCAACGTGGGTGAAGTGGTCGAGGCGCTGTCCGGCGGCCCGGCGAGGTGGTTCAGCTGCCGCTGGCGAGTGTGGCCAGCGCCCGGACACCCTCTCCCTGCACGGTGACGGTGTCCGGCGAGCCGGCGTCTATGGACAGCGCGAGGTCGTCCGCGGGCCAGCCCTGGCCGAGCAGGGCCAGCCGCACCGTGCGGTAGCTGCGGATCTGCGGCAGTGCCTGGGCGAGCCGGTCCTCGGAGGTGAAGACCGGAACCAGACGCACACCGTCGCCCTGCTCGTAGACCGGCAGCTGAAGGCTGCCAGGATCGTGGTCACCCTCGGGGCCCGGCATGTCCTCCGGCACGGGCAGCAGCACCTCGCTCGCGGCGAGTGTGCCGAGCGCCGACACGTCGTTGCGGTCACTGGCGAGCTGGTGCAGCGCCTGCTGCACCGGCTCCGGATTCCCCTCCGGCGTGTTCTGCGTCATCGTCTTCTCCTCCTCAGGTCGGATGCGCCCGTTTTTCAACGGTCGAACCCGCCCCCTTCCCGGGGATCCGCAGGTCATGCGTAAGAGGAGGTAAATCCGGCCACCAGGCCGGAATCGGGGCCGGGGGAAACGTGTCGACGGGCGTGCGCACCGCGTGCGCACGCCCGTCGACAAGGTGTTACGGGTGGGATCTGCTCACGTCACGGGGACGGGAGTTGTCAGATGCCCGCCTCGAACGCCGGCAGGTACGCGCCCGAGTGGCCGGCCGCCGTCGGGTGGTACGAGTCGGTGATCGGCCAGGCCAGCGAGTGCAGCCACTCCGTGGAGTCGCACAGCTCGTGGCCGGAGAAGCCGCCGCGGACGTCGGAGAAGGTGAAGTTGCCGAACTTCGACACCTCGTTGGCGATGACGCCGTCGAGGGTGTCGGAGGCGTTGTCCAGCGCGACGTGGTCGGCCTGGCTCAGGCCGATGCAGCCGGTCTGCGACAGGTCGTAGAAGTCGGGGTACCCGATCACGACGACGTGGGCGTTCGGCGCGTCACTGCGGATCTGCGAGTACAGCCCGTCCAGGATGCCCGGCAGCTGGGTCTGCGCCTTGCTGGCCGCGTCAGCGATGGCGCTCTGGCAGGAGCTGTCCGACTGCAGGACGCAGGTCTCCATGACGCTGGAGAAACCGACATCGTTGCCACCGTCGGTCAGACTGACCAGCGTGGTACCGGAGTTGAGGGCGCCGAGCTGGCCGCTCTCGATGTCGGGGGCGGTCGCGCCGGAGCAGGCCTGGAAGCTGAAGGAGGCAACACCGTTGGCGCTGGCCCACAGGGCCGGGTACGCGGCGTTGCTGCGGTCGCAGCTGTCGAGGTAGTTGCCGGTTCCCACTCCTGAGGAGTAGGAGTCGCCGAGCGCGACGTAGTTGACGCTGCTGGCGCTCGCGGACGTTCCACCGACGGTGAGGGCGGCGGTGACGGCGAGGCTGGCGGCGGCGGCGAGCAGTGCGATTCTGCGCACGGGGTCCCTCCACGGGGTGAGCGGAAGAGAAGGAGGAGCTACTCGCGGGTAGTCGCGAGTGCATCACGTAGGTAAGCGCATACGCCACGCCCGGAACAGGGGAACGGGGCAACATCCTCGCGAAATAGTTAAGTGTTTACTTGTCGTGCACACGGCCATCAACATCTTCAAAGAAAACGCCCGTGGAACCGACGAAACGGCCGGTTTCCGGAGTGGTTGCCCCAGGAACCGGCCGTTCCGCCGACAGTCGTTTTCAGCCGACTGATCCGCTCAGCGCAGATCAGCCGCCGTAACCGAGCGCGAACAGATGCGCCGAGCCGTCACCGGTGACCGGCAGGGTCAGCGAGGCCACCTGCTTGCCCGCGTCCAACGGCACCTTCACCGCGAAGACGTAGGTCTTCACGGTGTCCCGGTCACCGCTGTCCTCGTCGCGGTAGGGCGTGGCGACCGCGATCGCCTCACCCGCGAACGGCTTGCTCGCACCGGCGTTGAGCGTCCAGTCGGAGAAGCCGACCGTCGCCTGCGAGGTGCTGCCGTCGGTGTAGGTGACGGTCAGCACGCCCTTCGCCCCGGCGGCCGGGGCGTTGCTCCCGGCGCCCAGCAGGCCGAGGTAGCCGCCCGAGGTGCCGGACGGGGCCGGGATGGTCTGGCCGGCCATCTCGATGTTGTCGAGTTGCCCGGCGGCGACCTTCGGCCAGGTGTAGGTGACGCCGTCCACGGTGACCGGCTGGCCGCCGGCCACCCCGGCGGCGGTCAGCGCGTTCTGCGAGTACGCCCAGCCGTTGCCGTCGAAGCCACTGGTGAAGGCGGCACCGTCGGGGTAGACGCCCTCGCCGGTGTAGTACGGCCACAACTCGGTCGGCTGGGCGACGGCCACCCGCAGCACCGCGTTGCCCAGGCTGCCGCCGTCCGAGCCCTGGAGGGCGAAGGCGACCGGGAAGACGCCCTCGCCGGTGCCCGCGGTGACCTTCACCTGCTGCTCGGCCTTGCCTCCGGCCGGCACCGAGACGGTGCCCGAGGGAGTGTCCACGGTGACGCCGGACGGCGCCTGCACGGTGTACTTGACGGACAGGTCGGCGGTGCCGATGTTCGACAGGTCCAGGGTGCCGGTCCCGCTGTCGCCCGGCGCGAGCACCAAGCCGGCGCCGGACGGGCCGGCGGAGGCGAACACATCGTGCTGGCCGGTGGAGTCCGACGGCGGCACTGAGGAAGCCGAGGACGCCCAGCCGGTGTTGGGGGCGGTGCCCAGCACGTAGTCGAACGTGCCACCGGACGTGAGGGACCGGTAGGTCACCCAGGAGTCGTTCCACGCCTTGCCGTTGACCGTCATCGACTGCACGTACGGCGCGTCGGGCGCCGCCTGCGGGGCGTTGATCCGCAAGGTGTGGCCGCCGGCGAGGGCGACCTGGGCGGTCGGGAAGCCGGGGCTGCCCAGCGCCAGGGTGTCGGTGCCCGGGGTCTCCGGGTACATCCCCAGCTGTGACCAGACGTACCAGGAGCTCATCGCGCCCAGGTCGTCGTTGCCGAAAGAGCCCACCGGCGCGTTGAAGTACAGCTTCTGCTGCGCCTGGCGGACCGCGGCCTGGGTCTTCCACGGCTCACCCAGGTAGTCGTACTCCCAGGGGATCTCCAGGCTGGGCTCGTTGCTCAGGTTGGCGTTGACCGAGGTGGGGTCGGTGATGTTCGCCAGCAGGCCGTCGAGGTAGGAGGAGTAGGGCTGCGCTCCGCCGCGGGCGGCGATCAGGCCCTTGAGGTTGAACGGCACCATCGGGGTGTACTGGGCCGAGGTGCCCTCCACGAAGCCGTTGGAGGTGCCGGGGGTGAAGCCGGTGGCGTACTCGCCGTCGGCGTTCTTGGCCTGCATGTAGCCGGTCACCGGGTTGAAGACGTTCTGCCAGTCCTGCGCCCGGGAGGCGAACTTGGTGTAGACCGCCTTCTTGCCGAGGGACTTGGCGAGTGAGGCGATCGCGTAGTCGGCGCTGTCGTACTCCAGTTGTGTGGAGACCGGGCCGTAGAAGTTGCAGCAGCCCCAACTGGTGCCGTCGATCGGCAGGTAGCCCTTGGCGTCGCGGACCGCCTCGCCCGGCCGGTCGTTGTTGGTCGCGGTGGCCTCGTGGACCATCGCGTCCAGCGCGTGCGCGGTGTCGAAGTCCCGCGCGCCGAAGGCGTAGGCGTCGGCGATGATGCCGTCCGCCGGGTCGCCGACCATCACGTAGCTCTCGCCGTTGTTCTGCGCCCACTTGGGCATCAGACCGGTCTGGTCGTAGCCGTTGAGCATCGAGGTCACGACGTCGCTCGCCACCTTGGGGGCGGCCACCGCCATCAGCTGGGTCTGCGAACGGTAGGTGTCCCAGCCGGAGTAGTTGGCGTACTGCGCCTTCTGCCCCTTGGCCAGCTTGTGCACCTGGTCGTCCATCCCCATGTACTGCCCGTTGTCGTCGGACATCACGTTGGGGTGCAGCAGCGAGTGGTAGAGCGCGGTGTAGAACTGCACCTGCTGGTCGTGGCTCCCGCCGCCGACACCCACCCGGCCCAGCAGCGCGTTCCACGCGTCGTGGTTGGCCTGCCGCATGGCGTCGAAGTTCCAGCCCTTCACCTCCTTGGAGAGGTTCTGCCGGGCGTTGGCGTCACTGGTGTACGAGATGCCGACAGCGGCCGTCACGGTCTTCGCGGCGGTGGTGTCGAACGTCAGGTACATCCCGTTGGCGCCGGTCACCGGCGGGCTGGTCGGCGCCGCGCTCTCCGGGTGGCGGCTGTCGTGCAGCCGGGGGGAGGGCGACGAGGGCACGGTGAAGTGCTTCTCACGGCGCTCCTTGGCGGAGCCGCTGTGCAGGGTCTGCTTCGGACGGCCCAGGTCAAGCTTGGTGGCGTCCGGGTTGATGGTGGTCCCGGCCCAGGTGCCGCTGCCGGTGAAGGCGTGGTTGAACTTGATGTCGAAGTGCAGCGTGTAGGTGTTGTCCGCGCCGCAGAAGTGACCGCTTTGGATCGCGCCGGCGACCTCGTGGTCGTTGACCACCTGGGCGCGGGTGCCGTCGACCTGGGTGGCGCCGCCGCTCAGCTTGAGCAGCAGGCTGGAGTCGGCACTGCCGGGGAAGGTGAACCTGCCCAGTCCGGCGCGGGTGGTGGTGGTCAGCTCGGTGGTGATCCCGGCGGAGTCGGTGACCCCGTAGTAGCCGGCCGCGGTGTGCTCGTCGGAGTGGCTGAAACTCGACGCCGTGTTGCCGAGGTTGCCGGCCAGCGATCCGGCCGTCGGAAGGATCGGCAGATCGCCGCCGGCGCCGCAGCCGGGACCCGACAGATGGGTCAGGCTGAAGCCGGAGATCTTCTTGTCCTGGTACTCGTAGCCACCGCCCAGCGCGCGGTCCGGAGTGGTGTCGGGACCCCACTGGAGCATCCCGAACGGCATGTCGGGACCGGGGAAGGTGTCCACGGCGCCGGAGGTGCCGATGAGCGGATTGACCAGCGACGCCGGGTCGTTGACCAGGGAGGTGTCGGCGGACGCGGTCACCGCGCCGAGCGACTGGAGCGGCAGCAGCGCCATGCCCAGCACGGACACGACGGCGAGTTTCCTGCGAATTCGGCTTCGACTGGGGAAGCTTGGCGCATCAGGGCGCCGGAGTCTTGCCATCACGTGCCTCCACGGCGGGGGTTGAGACCTCACGGATGACGTGCGAGGTGTGCGCGGTGCACACCACGGCGGGCAAGCCGGCAGGCGGTCTCCTGGCCTGACAACGTTGCCAGCACGTACGAAGGAAGAGTCAAACGCCCAGTTGACGCCATGTCAACACTCGCAACACGGCTCCCCGCCACCCAGTCGCCTCCCGTGCCCCTCACGGGTGACGCCGGGCGGGTTCGGCCGGCCTCAGGCGGGACGCATGCGGAAGTCGTAGACCTCCGGCAGCGGATGCCCGGCGCGGGCCCGCACGCGTACCGCCTCGGTGACCGGTCCTTCTCCCGCGGTGAGCCGCTCCGCGACGCAGAACCAGGTGTCGTCGAGCACCTCCTCACCCTCCCGCAAATCGTCGACCTCGAAACCCGCGTCGAAGACGGCACGCGCCGAATCCGGCTGTCCACTCGCCAGCAGCACCATCGCGTGCAGCAGCCGGAAACGGCCGCGTTCGCGCACCGCCGCGGGCAGCGACTCCAGCACCCGCGCCGCCTCCCCCGCCCGGCCGGCCGCCAGCAGTGCGGGAACCGCCTCCCTGGCCAGCGCCGACCGCGCCAGGTCCCCGGCGCCGTCCGCGAGCCGGAAGGCCCGCAGCGCGCGCTCCGCTGCCCGCTCGGGGTGTCCGCAGGCGGTGTCGGCGACGGCCAGGCAGCGCAGTGTCCACCAGGTCTCGGCCGGCCGCGCCGAGCGCTCCCAACTGCGGACCGCCTGCGCGCGATCGCCGACGTGCCACTGGGCCACGCCGAGGTGGTACTCGGTCACCGGCCCTGCCGGTGCCGTCTCCAGCAGCTCACGCCAGTGCGGCGCGACGAGCGTGGGGCCCGGCGCCGCGCCGGCTCCCGGTTCGGGGAAGCGGCCGGTGCGCAGCAGTTCGGCCCATGGCAGCTGGTCCTCGCCGAGATCCGCCGGGTCGAACGGGGTGCCGGGCAGCTCATGGCCGGTGCGCAGGCACTCCAGCGCGCCCCAGCCGGAGCCGGCGGCCAGGACGTCCTTCGGTTCGTTGTCGGCGTGCTGCCGCCACACAGCGAAGGCGGCGTCCACGTCCGCGCGCGGCAGCGCGGCCTCCAGCCGGTCGGCGACGGCGGTGCGCGCCGCCGGCCAGTCCGCCCCGTGCACGGCACCCGGGTCGGCGGACAGCGGGCCGTACGCCTCCAGCCAGCACAGTTCTGCGCCCGGCTCCAGCGGGAGGTGCTCCGACTGGGTGCGGGTCAGGCCCGCCTGGATCTCCAGGTAGCCGTCGGTGCCCGGTTCGGTCAGCCACTCCTGCCAGCGCCGCCCGCCGCTGCCGTGCCCCCACACGAACAGCTTGCGTCCGCCCAGCGGATCGGTGGAGGTCTGCACCAACCCGCTCCCCTGGGCGTCCAGCGCGGTGATCCACTTACGCTGCCCGGGCTCGACCTCGTAGAAGTAGTCGGCGGCGTACTCGGAACGGGCCGGGTACGTGACGTCGGTGCCGTCCCGCTCCGGCACCGGGACCAGGCGCGGCGACCGATCGGCGCCCAGGTGCCAGGCCTGGCCCGCCGGCGCCAGCACCCGCACGCCGTCGCTCTGCGGGACGGCGGTGTTGGACCACCAGTACACCGGCGTGGTGCGGTGCCCCGGATTGCGCAGGCGGACGCCCACGTACAGGAAGTCGGACGCCTCCGGCAGCCACAGGTCGACCTGGAAGGGGATGTCGCGCAGGCGCTCCCACTCCCACAGCCGCAGCATCTCGCCGCCGTCCGGAGCGGGCACCCGGGCGGCGTGCAGCGGCGCGCAGGACAGCGTGCCGTGTCCGGTCGCGCCGATGTTCCACTCGATGCCACCGGAGAACCAGGCACCGGCCAGGCCGAACTCGGCGGGCTGCAACACCGGGTTGCGGTAGAGCAGTTCGCGGCCGGTCGGCTTGTGCAGGAGCGAGTGGACACGGCCGCCCAGACCGGGCAGGACGGTCGCGCGCAGCCGCTCGTTCTCGATGACGAGGGCGTCGAGGGCGGTCGGGACGCGGCGGCGGTCGTATCCGTCGAGGCGCCGGACCGGCAGCACCGAGCGCAGCGCACCGTAGCCGGTCCGCCGGGCGGTCTCGGGCGGGAGCACCGCGCGGTCCGGCACCTCGATGCCGGGCGCGGTCCCCGGCGGGAGCAGTGCGGGCAGCGGGTTCTCCGGGCCGATGGCCGCGGCGGGGAGGGTGACGGTGGTGCGTCGCACGGTGGTGGCCAAGGCTGCCCCTCTCGTGAACCGGCGGGCCTCGCCCGCGGTGAACCGCCTTCCATCGAACCGGCTGACGGCCCGGGTGCACAGCCTTTTCCCGGGAAGGGCGAGGATCGGAGCGGAATTGATCAGGTCGGGCGAATCCGGCTTGGCGTGATCTTTACCCTTCGGCCCGCCGGGTTGCTCCCGGCGGGCCGAAGGGGCGGATCAGCGGACGCCCGCGGCCTGTTCGGCTACCGGCGCAGACCCCGCAGGACCTTGCCCTCGGTGGAGAGGATCCCGGTGCCGTCGTCGAAGCGCGGGCTGTCGGCGAACGTCAGGTACAGGTACTTGACGTTCTCCGCGAACCAGTACGCCGGCGTGTAGTCGCCCAGCGCCACCGGGGAGGTGGTGACATCGTTGGCAATCGTGTAGCCGCCGGGAACCCGCAGGTTGTCCCGCATCCCGGTGAAGTACTGGTAGGCGGTGGCCTTGTAGACGTCGTCGTGGGTCAGCCGCCACAGGTCGAACGCGGAGTTGACGTACTCGGGGCGCAGTTGGTTGCCCTTGTCGGTGACCGCCGACGTGCGGTAGTCGATGCCCTCCGGCAGCACCGGGTGCCGGTCGAGGACGCCCGTCCAGGAGTGGTGGTAGGCGGTGCCGTGCTCCAGGTCGCCGCCCTTGCCCAGCAGACCGCCGTAGAAGGCGGCGAGTTCGGACTGCCCGGTGCCCAGCGACGCCCCGGTGGCCGGGTCGACCTGCCGGAACCACAGGTCACCGGTGGAGGTGTCGGACTGGTGGGTGAGGATCGCGTCGGTCAGCATCCGGTACCAGTCACGCAGCCGGGTGTCGCCGAGCAGCGCGTACCCGCCCCACAGGTACTCGTAGAAGGAGTCGACCGGCGGGTTGGGGGCGACCGAGCCCGAGTCGGTCCACCGGCCGGTCTCGGTGTCGATCGAGGTGCCGAGCAGGTCGAGGGAACTGCGCTTGTCGATGACCACCTGGTACGCGCGCATGGCCGCGTCGAAGTAGCGCGAGTCGCCGGTGAGCTGGGACAGCAGTCCGAACTCCATGACGTTGGTGCCGACCTCGGCGAGCGGGACGCTGCTGCCGCTGACCGCGCCGGTTCTCAGGTTGACGTGGGTGTAGGGGATCCCGGTGGGCGAGGAGGTGAACGCGGGCAGCAGCCGGTCGGTCAGCTCGCGGCAGCGGTCCAGCAGCGGCCGGCGTCCGGTGGCGAGATAGCCCGCCAGCAGTCCGCCGACCATCCGGATGATCGCCTCGAAGACGTGGACGTCGGCGTCCTGGGCGGGGTCGAAGTTCGCCTCGATCCAGTCGCAGCCGCGGGCGAGTTCGGCGTCCTCCCCCATGACGTACAGGGTGTCGAGGGCCTCGACGATGGACAGCCCGAACGTCTTGCCGTCGGCGAAGAAGTCGCTGTGCGTGCCGCTGACCGGGCGCACCTCGTCGTAGCCCCAGGCGGTGGAGGTGTAGCCCTGCCAGCCGTGCAGGAACTCGGCGTGGATCTGGTCGGCGATCTGCTGGTCGGGGGGAAGGGGGGCCGCGGCGGTCGCTCTCGGGTTCCCGGCCGCGTGGGCGGACAGGGGTGCGAGCGCGGTTCCGGCGAGTGCCGCGCCCGTGGCACCGAGGACGGTACGACGGGAAGGCGGTCGATGAGTGCGGGTGACAGGTCGCATGGCCCCGGGACCTTACTCGCGGCGCGGGGCGCGCCCAAGAGGGCCGCACAGGCCAGTGTCCGCCCCGCCGGTTGCGGCGGACGGGACGGACCTGGGCCGCGTCTCGTGGTTCTTCGCGGGCTGCCGGGGATCAGCCCTTGGTGGCCACCGCGATCGCCGCACCGTAGCCCGGGTCGACCGGGCAGTCCGTCAGTTCCCAGCCCGGCAGGGTGCCGGGGACCTCTCCGGTGCCGAGGTAGTCGCGGTCGAGCCCGCCCGACATGCCCTCACCGGTGCCCTTGAGGTAGGCCTCCTTGCGCGCCCAGCAGCGGACGAAGGCGATCCGGCGCTCCTCGGGCCCGAGGGCGGCCAGCTCCGACTGCTCCCTGGCGTGCAGGTTCGTCGAGATGTCATCGACGGATCCCTGGGCCGGCACCTTCTCCACGTCCACCCCGACCGGGGTGCCGGCGAACGCGAACATCACCAGGTCGCCGCTGTGCGACAGCGAGAAGTGGGTACCGCCCGCCCCTTCGACGGCCGGCCGGCCGTGCGGGCCGCCGCAGGTCGGGCAGGTCTCCCGGGTGAAGACCAACTCGCCCGGTTCGCGGTCGAGGTAACCGCCCAGCAGCCGCCGCAGCCCGACATGGGCGGAGCCGTAGCTGGCGCGGTCGGCGTCACGCATGAAGGCCGTGTAGCGCTTCTGCTCGGCCTCGTCGAGCAGTTCGATGCCGTCGGTCAGCACGGGCGCGTGGACGGAGGTGCGCAGCATCCACACGTGCGGCGCCTCGCCCGGGGCCGGCGCGGTCAGCGTGCCGGGGAGCGGACCGGGGTCCAGCACGCGCTGTACGGGAGCGGTGAGCGGAGTCAGCGTTTCCTCCAGGTCCGGGCGGGCGCCGCAGCCGGCTGTGGTGCGGCGCGGCGCGGTTCGTCGCGGTCGTCCACGACGAATCACGATCTTCCCCCGCGACCGGCCCCACGGGAAGTGTTTCCCGACCACTCTTGCCCCACACGGCGCTGAATTCGGCGTGAAACGCCCTCGCCCGCGGGGGTGGCGGGCAGATCACCGGGAGGACGAGCCGGACCGGTCTGACACCGGTGCGGAAGCGGGGGCGAAGTCGGGGACGGACGCGGAGGCGGGGGCGGCCGGGACGGGTGCCGGGGGGCCGGCCGACGCGCGGGACGCCGCCTTCCGGGCCACCGCGCCCGTCAGCACCGCGAGCGCCGCCAGCCCGAACGGCCAGGCCTGCATGGCGAAGCCACCCGAACCCGCCAGGTAGAGCACGGTGCCCGCGACCGGCACCGCCAGCCACTCCCAGCGCCCGTCCAGTGCGACGAGGGCGATCACCAGCAGGGCGTACCAGTAGAAGGCGGGCGAGGTGACCAGGAACGCCGTCCCGGTCACCAGCAGCGCCCCACGCCACGGCCGCGCCGGATCACCCCGCCACAGCACGTACAGCGCGGCCAGCGCGATCACCACGACAGCGGCCGGCCCCGCCCACGCGTCCGGCAGCACCAGCCGCAGCAGCGCGAACCGGCCGACCGCGCCCTGGTCGTAGCCCTCCTCGTGCAGGTAGCCCGGCAGGTAGCCGATGACCCCGGTGCCCGAGGCGAGGACGTACGGCAGGTACGCCGCCGCCACCACGCCCACCGCCGACAGCGCGACCAGCGCCACCTCCCGCAGCCCGCCCGCGCGGCGCCGGGCCCACAGCCCCGACAGGGCGCCCGGCAGTGCGAGCCCCGGCAGCAGCTTCACCGCGATCGCGGCGCCCAGCAGCGCACCCCGCCGCGCCCCACCAGCCACCCCCATCGCCAGCACCGCCAGCAGCACTCCGAGCGTGTCGACATGGGCGTCGTTGACCGCCGCGAACGCCACCGCGGGGGACCACGCCCACAGCGCCGCCCGGCGTGGATCGCCGCCGCGCCGCCGGAGCACCCACAGCAGCGCGCCGGTCGTCGCCACGGCCAGCAGCCCGCCCGCGACCTGCAGGGGCTTGTGACGGCTGTCGGGCGGGGAGAGTTCATGCACCGCCAGGAACCAGCCCTCGGAGACCGGCGGATAGATGGTGTGCACCGCCGGGCGGTTGATCCGGGTGCACAACCCGCCGTCTTCCGGATGCAGTCCCCACGCCCGGCACGACGTGCCGGCCGGGAACAGCCAGGGATCGCGCAGCCCGGCCAACTCCCGCGCGTCCGGCGGGTACGCGTACGGCGAGACGCCCGCCGCCTGCACCCTGCCGTCCCACGCGTAGCGGAACATGTCGTCGCTGGTGCGCGGCGGCGCCACCAGCGCGGCCACCGACATGGCCACCGCCCCCGCGACCACCAGGGGGACCACCGCGCGCGACGGCACCTCGCGCAGGCACCACACAGCCGCCGCGAACAGCACCCAGCCGACCGCGTACCAGGTCAGCAGGCGTCCGGACGCGCCGGGGGCGCCGGAGGTACCGCCCAGCCGGACGGTCGCGGCGGTGACCGCGCAGAGCACGGTGATCAGGACGGCGGTGACGGCGACACGGACTCCCACCCGGCCAATGTGGCATCAGCGGCGACCTCGGCGCGATCACACCGGACCGGGCGTCAGTGTTCCGTAAGACATCGGCCGTCCGGCGGACGCCGTCCGCGTTCCGTAAGGAGTCACAGCCGCCGATCAGCGGTTTTCCGGGATGGGATAGGGAGCCATGAGATCCCTGAGCTCCTTCAGGCCGCCGCTGCCCGTCTTCCGGGGACGGCTGCACGACGCCCGCACGGCCACCGTGATCGGCCGGGTGCTGGGCGTCGCGGTCGTGGTCTGCTTCCTGACCGGCGTCCTGAGCCACTATCTGCAGCAGCCACCCGGCTGGGCGGCCGACGTGCTGCCGAGCCGCCCGGTGTGGGGTTACCGCGTCACCCAGGGGCTGCACGTCGCCAGTGGCATCGCGGCGATCCCGCTCGTGCTCGCCAAGTTGTGGACGGTCTACCCGAGGCTGTTCGCCTGGCCGCCGGCGACGTCGGTCGCGCACGCCCTGGAACGGGTCTCCATCGGTGTACTGGTCGCGAGCATCCTGCTGGAGATCTTCACCGGACTGCTGGACACCGTGCAGTGGTACCCGTGGCCCTTCCCGTTCCGTCAGACGCACTGGGCGCTGGGCTGGGTGGCCGTCGGCGCCCTCCTGCTGCACATCGCGGTCAAGGCGCCGCTGATCGCACGGAACTGGTGGCGCGCCCAGGACCCGCACGACACGATCGACCCCGACCGGGCGGACCGCAGGTCCTTCGTCGCCGGCGTCGGTGCCGCGGTCGGCGTGGTCACCCTCACCACGGTGGGCCAGTCGTTCACCCCGCTGGGGAAGCTCGACCTGCTGGCCCCCCGCCAGCCCGACCACGGCCCGCAGTCCCTGCCGGTCAACCGCACGGCGGCGCAGGCCGGCATCAACTCCGCACGTCTGGCGGGCTACCGGCTGCGCGTCGCCGGTCCCCGCCCGATCGAGCTGACGCTTCGTCAACTCGGTGCCATGCCTCAGCGCTCGGCCGTGCTGCCGATCGCGTGCGTCGAGGGCTGGAGCCGGGACGCCCGGTGGACGGGAGTGCCGCTGCGTGACCTGCTCGACCAGGTGGGCGCGCCGCACGACGCCCGGGTGCGGTTGGTCTCCCTGGAGCGCGGTGGCCACTACGCGGTCTCCGTGATGGGCGCCTCCTACGCCCGCGATCCGCTGACCCTGCTCGCGCTGTCGCTGAACGGTGCGCCGCTCGACCACGACCACGGATACCCCGCGCGGGTCATCGCCCCCAACCGGCCGGGCGTCCTGCAGACCAAATGGGTCACCCGCATCGAGGTACTGGACTCCGGAGCGGCGGCATGAGCGCCCCGGAGCGCGCGGAGAGCGCGGGCGCGAAGAGGGGTGGCGGTGCCATGCGGGCGCGTCTGCTGCTCGGGGCGGTCGGTGTGGCCGGGATGGGCGTCGGGTTGTCGATCCTGCTGACCGACCGCTTCATCCATCGACCCCTCGACGTGGTCTGGTGGTTGGCGGGCGCGGTCGTGTTGCACGACGGCGTGCTGGTCCCGGTGGTGCTGGCGCTGGGCGCGCTGCTGCGTCCGCGGGGCGTGCTGCGGGCCGGCCTGATCACCGGTGGCTGTGTGACCGTGGCCGCCCTGCCGGTGCTGTTCGCGCCGCGGACCGCCAACCCGACGGTCCTCCCGTTGGACTACCCGCGCGGCTGGCTCCTCGTGCTGGCCGCCGTCGCCGCGCTGACCCTGCTCGCCCTGGCGTGGACGGCGTCACGGTCCCGGCGACACCGCCACCGGACCGGCAACGCGGAAGGCCCCGACGGGCGGAGGTGAAACCCCGGCCGTCTCGCGGCGCCCCCACAGCGGTCGGTTCCGCGTGGGGGCGTTCGCGTCGGGTCAGCGTGCGCGCGGCGCCCGCCGGGGGCGCAGCAGCTCCACGAACGGGCGGCCGGCGGCCTCCCAGTGGTCCGTCGGCGTCCACCCCGCGCCGGTCGCGGCCGCCAGCAGCGCGTCGACCCCCAGCCTGGCCCACGGGAAGTCGCTGCCATGCCGGCCGCGGGAGTCCTCCACCCGCACCGTGAGGCGTTCGTCCACGTCGTACGCCGCCGCCTCGACCAGCAACCGTCCACCCGGCGCGACGAGTTGACGGACCCGGGTCAGCAGGGCCACCGGGTCGCCGCCGATGCCGACGTTGCCGTCGGCCAGCAGGGCGGTGGCCCAGCGCCCCTCGGCGGGCAACGGCTCGAAGACCGATCGGCGCAGCACCGCGCCGCCGGCGACCCGGGTGCGGTCGACCGCCGCGGGGCTGACGTCGACCCCGAGCGCGGACAGTCCGTACGAGGTGAGCGCCGCGACCAGCCGACCGGGCCCGCAGCCGATGTCCAGTACCGGCCCCCGGCAACGCCGCAGCAGCGCGGTGTCCGCCGCGTCCGGCGCCGCGCACCAGCGCTCCACGTCCAGCGGCAGCAGCCAGCCGTCGGAACGCCGCAGGAACAACGGCCCGCGCCCGCTGCGCAACGCGCGCGAGTACGGGTCGTCGACCCAGGGCCGACGGGACGCCGGGTCACCGGAGCGGCCGGCCGGCGGGAGTCCGTCGGACGGGCGGGCCGGCGGGACGGCGGGATGACGTGGCGGGTGTGCGGTAGGGGTCGCCCGCCGGGCGGACTGCGGTTGTCCGGTTCGCGGACCGGTGGTCTCCGTCGTGCTCAGCGGGTCGGTGGTCTCCGTCGTGCTCATGAGGCCGCCGCGAAGTCGGCCAGCCGGGTCGCGAAGCGCGACCGGGGGACGTCGGCGGCCACCACGGTGGCGTCGGCGGCGGTGTCCACGTCACGCAGTAACGACAGGTCACGCACCCGAAGTCCGGCGTCCGTCAGCCTGCGCCGCTGGACGGCACCGGTGCGGTCGGTCGACATCGGCACGCCGCGTATCAGCTCCGGGTCCGGCGCCGCGAGCCCGAGCGCCCAGAAGCCGCCGTCGGACGCCGGGCCGAACCACGCGTCGCACTCCGCCCAGGCGTCCGGTTCCAGCGCGGGCGCGAGGAGGCCGGGTGTCAGCTGCGGGGTGTCCATCCCGACCAGCAGCGCCGGACCGTCCGCGTGCGCCGCGAACGCCGCCGCCAGCCGTTCGTCCAGTCCCCCGTCCGCCTGCGGCAGCACATCGAAGCCGCGCGGCAGCCAGGGGCCCGGCTCGCCGTCGAGCACCAGCACGCGGCGCCGGGCCGGGGCCCGCAGCACGGCGTGCAGGGTGTCGATCAGCGCCGCCTCGGCCAACGCCGCCGCCTGACGCGGGCTGTAGGGCGGGGTGAGCCGGGTCTTGACCCGTCCGGGGACCGGTTCCTTGGCGATGACCAGGAGTGTCGGAGCGAGAGCGGAAACTTTCACCGGCCCGCCCGGGCGGCGTGCGCGGCGCTCGGCGCGGCCACCGGAAGCGATCCTGGGCCGTGTTCGTGGTGGGCGGGACCCGTGCGCGGAGGATGGTCGTCGGAAGAAGCGTCGCGGGGAGGCCTGTTGAGGACCGCCCGCATGTCACGTACCGCGTGCCAGGTGCCGCGCCAAGTGCCGGTGACCTTCGAACGGCCGGTGCGCGGCGCGTACGGAACGTCCAGCTCCCGCACTCGCCAACCGGCGTCGGCCGCGCCGACCAGCATCTCCAACGGGTACCCGGAGCGCCGGTCGGCCAGGCGCAGACCCAGCAGCGCGTCACGCCGGGCGGCCCGCATCGGCCCCAGGTCGCCGAGCCGCAGTCCGGTCCTGCGGCGGATCATCCGGGCCAGCTCACGGTTGGCCAGCCGGGCGTGCGGCGGCCACGCGTCACGTGAGACGGGCCTGCGCCGCCCGAGCACCAGGTCCGCCTCACCGCGCAGCACCGGTCCCGCGATCGAGGGCAGCAGCCCGGGATCGAGCGAGGCGTCGCAGTCGCAGAAGCACACGACATCGGCGGTCGCCGCCTCCAGACCCGCGTGGCACGCCGCGCCGAATCCGCGTACCGGCTGATGGACCACGTACGCGCCCAGCGACCGGGCCAGCTCCGCCGAACCGTCGGTGGACCCGTTGTCCACCACGATCGCCCGCCAGCCCGGCGGGATCCGTTCCAGCACCCAGGGCAGTGCCCGCACCTCGTCGAGGCAGGGCAGGACGACGTCCACGGAACCGGGTCCGGTGGGGGCCGCGGGTCGAGGTCGGGGTCCTGTGGTCGCGTCGGCGTTCGCGGTGGGATCGGTCGTGGCCATGGGGTCGGCGTCGGTGCCGCCGGGGGTCCGGTGGGGGCGCGGGCGCGGTGTGGTGTTCTCCGTCACGTCCATCACCCTACGGAGACAAAAGCCGCATTACGGATTCCGGTTCCTTACGAAACTCGTACGGCAGGCCCGACCGGCCCCGTGCCCGGCCCTCGCGCGAAGTCCCGGTGCGAGACTCGACGCGTGACCGCAACCGCCGCAGCCTCATCCTCCGCAGGCGCCGCCGGACCGCCCCGGCGGGTCCTCGTCGTGGACGACGACCCGACCGTGGCCGAGGTCGTCGCCGGTTATCTGAGCCGCGCCGGCTTCGTGGTCGACCGCGCCGCCGACGGACCCGCCGCGGTCGCCCGCGCCGCCGCCATGCCGCCCGACCTCGTCGTACTCGACCTGATGCTGCCCGGCATCGACGGCCTGGAGGTCTGCCGCCGCATACGGGAACGCGGGCCCGTCCCTGTCGTGATGCTGACCGCGCGCGGTGACGAGGACGATCGCATCCTGGGCCTTGAGGTCGGCGCCGACGACTACGTGACCAAGCCGTTCAGCCCGCGCGAACTCGTCCTGCGGGTCGAGTCGGTCCTGCGCCGGGCCGGCACACCGCCCACCCCCGGCCCCTGGTTGCGCTCCGGTCCGCTCGCACTCGACCCGACGGCTCGCCGTGCCACCCGGGACGGGGCCGAACTCGCCCTCACGGCACGCGAGTTCGACCTTCTCGCGTTCTTCATGCGGCAACCCGGCCGGGTGGTGGGACGTGAGGAACTGATGCACCGGGTGTGGGGATGGGAGTTCGGCGACCTGTCGACGGTCACCGTCCACGTCCGCCGGCTGCGCGAGAAGGTCGAGGACGACCCGGCCAGACCGCGCTTGATCAGCACTGTCTGGGGCGTCGGCTACCGGTTCGATCCCCCGCGTCCGTCCCAGGACCTGGGCGAGGGGGCCGGGGTGGGCGGGACCGGGGCCGGAGCGGCCGGTGGCCAGGGCGGGACCGGGGCCAGGGCTGGAGCGGCCGGGGAACAGGGCGGCACCGGGTTCGAAGCCGGAGCGGAAGTGGATCCTGGCTCCGACTCGGGAAGGCGGGGCGGACATGCGTGATCTGCTGGTCATCGCGCTCTACGCGGCGGCGGGCGCCGTCGTCGTGGGACTGCTGGGCGCGTACGCCCTGCGGTTGCTGCGGCACCGGTCCGTGGCGCTGTCGCTGGCGGTCGTCGCCACGGTGACCGTGGCCGCGATGCTCGCCGGCACGCTGAGCGTGGCATGGGCGATGTTCCTGTCCTCGCACGATCTTCGGGTCGTCGTACTGGTCTGTGCGATGGCGGCGGTCGTGTCGCTGGCCGTGGCCCTGCTGCTGGGGCGACGTGTGGTGGAGGGCAGCCGCGCTCTGGCGGCGGCGACCCGGGCGCTGGGCGACGGCGGAGGGCTGGCCCCCTTCTCGCCACCGCACGGCGCCCTCACCTCCGAGCTCGCCGAACTCGGGCGGGAACTGGCGGCCACCAGTGCCAAGCTGGCCGCTTCCCGCGAACGCGAACGCGCCCTGGAATCCTCCCGCCGCGAACTCGTCGCATGGATCTCGCACGACCTGCGCACCCCGCTCGCCGGCCTGCGGGCGATGGCGGAGGCGCTGGAGGACGGCATCGCGGAGGACCCGGTGCGCTACCACGCCCAGATCCGTGCCGAGGTCGAACGCCTCAGCGCGATGGTCGGCGACCTCTTCGAACTCTCCCGCATCCAGGCCGGCGCCCTTCCGCTGTCCCCGTCCCGCATGTCCGTCTACGACCTGGTGGGCGACGCCATCGCCGGGGCCGATCCGCTGGCCCGCGAACGCGGCGTCCGGCTGATCGGCGACGGCGTGGAAGCAGTGCCGGTCGAGGTCGACGGCCGCGAGATGACCCGCGTACTGGCGAACCTCCTCGTCAACGCGATCCACCGGACCCCCGCCGACGGCACGGTCGCCGTGGCCGCCCGCCGCGAGGCCGACTCCGTCGTGCTGTCGGTCACCGACGGCTGCGGCGGCATCCCGCCCGAAGACCTGCCGCGCGTCTTCGACACCGGCTGGCGCGGCACCGGTGCCAGGACTCCGCCGGCCGGAGCCGGACTCGGCCTGGCGATCGTCCGCGGCATCGTCGAGGCCCACCTCGGCCACGCCGCCGTATCCAACGTCCCCGGCGGCTGCCGCTTCGACGTGGTCCTCCCCGCCTCTGCCGCCCCCTGACAGCGCCCGGGCGACTCCGCGAGCGGCTGCCCGCCGGCCGGACAGGGGGGAGCCTCGCCGCCCCGGCGAGCCGGACCTGGCACCCGCACCGTGACTCACACTCTCCCCGGGCCGGCTCCCTCCCCGGACGGCGGGCGGTTCGTCAGGAGGCCGCGCCCACGGAGGCACCCATGCCGTCGCTCGCGCGCGACCCCCGCAACGGTGCCGTGGCGAACTCCGCCATCCCCTGCGCGAAACCGATCCGCGGCGCCCAGCCCAACTCTTCGCGCAGGCGCTGCGACGAGGCGGTGATGTGGCGGACATCGCCCAGCCGGTACTCACCGGTCACCACCGGGAACGGCCCGCCGTGCGGTTCGGCCAACGCCGCCGCCATCTCGCCGATGGTGTGCGGCGTGCCGCTGCCGACGTTGTACGCGCGGGCCGCGCCCGGCTCGGCCTCGGCTGCCAGCGCGACGACGTTGGCGGCGGCCACGTCCCGTACGTGCACGAAGTCGCGCCGCTGACCGCCGTCCTCGAAGACCCGTGGCGCCTCCCCCCTGGCCAGCGCGGAGCGGAACAGCGAGGCCACCCCCGCGTACGGCGTGTCCCGGGGCATCCGCGGGCCGTAGACGTTGTGGTAGCGCAACGAGATCGCGCTGCCCTGGGTGTCCCGTGCCCAGGCGGCGCCGAGGTGTTCCTGGGCGAGCTTGGTCGTCGCGTAGACGTTGCGCGGGTCGACCGGCGCGTCCTCGACGACCAACCCGGGCGCCAACGGTTCACCACACCGCGGACACCCCGGCTCGAACAGCCCCGCCGCCAGATCCTCGACCCGCCGCGGCCCCGGCCGGACCTCACCGTGCCGCGCGCATTCGTAACGTCCCTCGCCGTACACCACCATCGACCCCGCCAGCACCAGACGGCACACCCTCGAATCCGCCATGGCGGCAAGCAGCACGGCCGTCCCCAGGTCGTTGCAGCCGACGTACTCCGGCGCGTCAGCGAAGTTCTTGCCGAGCCCGACCATCGCCGCCTGGTGGCAGACCGCGTCCACCCCGCGCAGCGCCTCCGCCACCGCGGCCCGGTCACGCACGTCGGCTCTCACAAAGCCGACCCCGTCCGGCGGAGCGGGCGGCGGAACGCTGTGCGCGGCGGGCAGCAGTACGTCCAGGACCCGGACATCGTGGCCGGTGTCCAGCAGTTCCGTGACGATGTGCGAACCGATGAAGCCCGCGCCACCGGTGACAAGTACCAACATGCGCCGACCGTACGGCCCGGCCCGCGTCGTCGGAGCCGACGCGGCCGGTACGTCAGGGAACCGTAAGACGGCCGTCCTCACGGTGGTGGGCGACGGTGGTCCTGCCGGTGGGCGACCGTGGTCCGTCCGGTGGTGCGCGACCGCCTCAGCTCAGCGCCGGTATGCGCAGGGTGAGCGTCGCCGCGTCGGCGTCCAGGACCGCGGGCAGGCCGAGCGGAACGGTCAGGCTGGTGTCACCGTGGCCGAACCCCAACTCCTCCACCACCGGTATCCCGAGCCCGCCGAGCCGGTCCGCCAGCACCTCGCGCACCTGCTCGTACGGCCCGCAGTCCCGCCATGAACCCAGCACGATCCCCGCCACGCCGTCGAGCAGTCCGGAACGCGACAACTGGGTGAGGATGCGGTCCAACCGGTAGGGCGGTTCGCCGACGTCCTCCAGCACGAGAATGCCGCCGGCCGCTCCCTTCCTGGCGTGCGGCGTGCCGACCTCCGCGGCCAGCATGCTCGCGCAGCCGCCGAACGTCACGCCGGACGCGGTGCCGGGCACCATCGCCCGCGCGGTCGCCGACGTCAACGTGGTCACCGTCTCCGGCTCGAACAGCGTGCGGCGCAGATGGTCCTGCGTCGGGCCGTCCTTGGTGAACGCCACCCCCGCCGCGACCGGCCCGTAGTACGTGGCCAGGCCGAGCCGCCGCGCGAACGCCTCCTGAAGCACCGTCACATCGCTGAACCCGACCAGTGCCTTGGCTCCCGCGGCGGCCATCGCCTCCCAGTCCAGCAGATCGACCATCCGCTGCGCCCCGTATCCGCCCCGGGCGCACAGCACAGCCGCCACCTCCGGGTCGCACCACGCGTCCTGAAGGTCCCGCGCCCGCGCGGCGTCGTCGCCGGCGAGGTAGCCGAAGCGGTCGTCCCGGTCGCGGACGTGCGGCGCGAGGACCGGGTCGAGATCCCAGCCCCGCAGGACGTCGATCCCGGCGTCGAGGCGTTCGGGAGTCACCGGCCCGCTGGGGGCGACCACGACCACCCGGTCGCCCGGTCTGAGCCGGCGCGGCCGCTCCAACGGCCGCATGAGTTCGGTCATGACCTCTTCATCTCCAGCGTCGGCACGTTCGGCGGGACGAAGCCGAAGACCTGGCCGTACAGCGACAGTTCGGCCTCCAGACAGGTCGTGATCGTCTCCAGACGCCGGAATCCGTGGCCCTCGCCCTCGAAGGTGAGGTACGCGTGCGGGATTCCCCGCCCCTCGACGAGTGCCAGGAACCGCTCGCTCTGCGCGGGCGGGCAGATGACGTCCGCCAACCCCTGCATCAGCACGAACGGTCCGGCCACCCGGTCCGCGTGGCTGACCGGCGAACGCTCGCGGTAGCGCTCCGGGACCTCCGCGATCGGACCGACCAGGGATTCGAGGTACTGCGACTCGAAGTCATGCGTCTCGCCGCCCGCCGACGACCAGCCGGTGAGGTCGAGGATCGGGTAGAAGATCGCACCGCACGCGAAGGTGGTGACCGAGGTCAACGCGGCACCGGTGGTCCAACCGCCCGCGCTGCCGCCACGGATCGCCAGCCGCGTGGGATCGGCCGTACCCTCCTTGACCAGCGCGTCCGCCACGGCCACGCAGTCCTCCACATCGACCACGCCCCACTGCTCCCGCAGCCGGTTGCGGTACTCGCGGCCATAGCCGGTGGAACCGCCGTAGTTGACCTCGACGACGCCGATACCGCGCGAGGTGAAGTAGGCGATCTCCAGATCGAGGACCAGCGGCACCCGGCTGGTGGGCCCGCCGTGCACCCAGACCACGTAGGGCGGCAACTCGCCCTCGGGAGCGGCGAACCCGGCGTTGCGCGGCGGGTAGAGGTGGGCGTGGACATCCCGTCCGCCGGGACCGGTGAAGGTCCGCTCGACCGGGCGCGGCAGGTGTCCGGGGTCGACCACATCGGTGTGCGCGGCGGCTGATGACGCGTGAGTGACCGGTGCTGACGTCGAGTTCGACGATCTCGTGGCCGGTCGTGGCGGACGCCGCCAGACCGATCACCCTGGTCCCGCTCACCGCGAGGGCGGAGTCCCATTCCGTCCACGGCCCCGGCGCGTCGTTGAGCTCCCCGGTGGCCGGGTCGAGGATGCCCAGCCGCTGCGAACCCCGGCCGTGCAGCACCGCGAGCAGACCGCTGTTGACCGGCGCGAACCAGCGCGGTCCGATCCGCCACGCCGGACCGGCGAACTCCTCCTCACGCGGGCAGACGTTGACCGCTTCGCCGGTGACCGGGTCGACTCGGTGCAGATTCCACCAGCCGCTGCGGTCGGTGACTGCGTACAGCGTGCCGTCGTCCGCCCATTCGGCCTGGGCGATCGACTCCTGCGGCCCGCCGATCAGTGTCCTGATGCCGGCCAGCCCTGATCCGGTCACCTCGGCGATCTTCAACTCGGTGCCGTCCCACGGCATTCGCGGGTGGTCCCAGGCGATCCAGACCGCCGCCCGCCCGTCCGGGGACAGCTTGGGCCCGGTGACGAAACGGTGGCTGTCATCGGTCAGTTCACGCAGCCGCGAACGGTCCTCGGCCGCCGATCCGTCCAGCGGCACGGCGGCCACGACCCGCCGCAGGTCGGTCGCCGTCTCCCCGGTGAACTCCTCCAGGACGCACCACACCTCGCCCTGGTCCACCATGATCCGCGGGTCGACCCACCGCAGGCCCGCGCCGATCGGCGACACGGGCGTCAGCGGCCTCGGCTCGGCACCCGGCACGTCCGGCTCGAACGCGTACAGCCGCTGGTCGGCGAAGTGCGCGAAGACGATCAGCGGTCCGTTCTCACCGGACCCCCTGACGGCACCCGCCCACGGAACACCGCCGTACTCGATCACGCGGCTGCGGACGTTCCAGGGTGCGGGGAGCATCGACTGCTCGGTGCCGTCCGGTCGGCGGCGCATCAGGGTGCGGCGCCCGTTCTCGGCCGGCCGGGGGGCGGTCCACCACAGGTCCTCACCGACCGCGCCGATGAACTCCGGGCGTCCGTCGTTGGACGCCGCGGTCACCGCGTCGATCTGTGACTCCCAGGCGCCGAAGGGGGCCGTACTGACGCTCATGTTCCCACTCCTGTCGTTCATCGGCTGCTTGCACGCTGCTGTCCGCCGCCCCGTCGGGCGGCCCCGCTCACCCGCTGAGGAAACGGTCGAGGACCCGCACCCCGAAATGCAGTGCCTCCACCGGCACCCGCTCGTCGACACCGTGGAAGAGCGCCTGGTAGTCGAAGCCCGGCGGCAGCTTCAGCGGCGAGAAGCCGTAGCCGGTGATGCCCAGCCGGGAGAACTGCTTGGCGTCCGTGCCTCCCGACATGCAGTAGGGGACGACATGGGCCCCCGGGTCGAAGTGCTCCAGCGCCTCACTCATCGCCGCGTACGTCGGGGAGTCGACCGGCGCCTGCAACGGCGTCTCACGGTGGTGGAACTCCCACTCCACGTCGGGTCCGGTGAGCCGGTCGAGCGTTTCGGTGAACTCCCGCTCGCCGTCGGGCACCATCCGGCCGTCGACATAGGCGGTGGCGCTGCCCGGAATGACGTTCACCTTGTAGCCGGCGGACAGCATCGTCGGGTTGGCGCTGTTTCGGACGGTCGACTCGACGAGGGAGGCGGCCGGCCCGAGCTTCGCCAGCAGGGCGTCGACATCCCGGCCCAGGTCTTCCGGTGAATCGGCGTCCAGTTCGCAGTCGAGTCCGTGGAGCCTGGCCAGAGCGGACAACGCGGCGCGCACCGTCGGGGTGAGGCGGACCGGCCAGCGGTACTCACCGATCCGGGCGATGGCGGCCGCGAGTGAGCTGACGGCGTTGTTCCTGTTGACCTTCGAGCCGTGGCCGGCCCTCCCCCGCGCGGTCAGCTTCAGCCACGCGGTGCCGCGCTCCCCCGCCGCGACCGGATACAGCCGCATGTCGGGGCCGGCGTGGAAGGTGAAGGCACCGGACTCGCTGATGCCCTCGACGCAGCCCTCGAACAGTCCGGCGTGCTGTTCCGGCAGGAAGCCCGAGCCGTACGACGGCGCTGTCCTCCTCATCGGCGGTGAAGGCGAGCACGATGTCGCGGCGCGGGCGTCGGCCCTGACGGGCCCAGGCCCGTACCGTCGCCAGGACCATGGCGTCCATGTTCTTCATGTCGATGGCGCCGCGGCCCCAGACGACCCCGTCGCTGACCTCGCCGGAGAAGGGGTGGATCGTCCAGTCGGCCGGCTCGGCGGGCACCACGTCCAGATGGCCGTGGACCAGCAGGGCGTCGGCCGCCGGGTCGGTGCCCTCGATGCGCGCGACGACGTTGGCCCGGCCCGGAGCGGACTCCAGGATGCGCGGCTCGATCCCGGCGTCGGCTAGTTGTTCCGCGACGTACTCGGCGGCGGGCCGCTCCACGCAGTCGCCGCCGCCGCGGTTGGTGGTGTCGATCCTGATGAGATCCGAGGTGAACCGGACCACTTCGTCGAGCGCGAGGTCGTCGAGTGGGTCCGTGGTCGTCTGGGATGAAGCCCGCTCAGCCATACTGTTCCTCCACCGCGGCCGAGACCAGCGTGGTCACGGCCTTGAAGCACCGGATGCCTTCGTACATGGTGTCCGTGGTGTACGCTGACACGTCGTTCCCCGCTCCGCTCGACGCGGGCACGACGGTCGCGGCGCCGACCAGGTGGGTCGCGTCGAACTCCACCTCCACGGTGAACGGCCCCGCCTGCACCGGCTCGTGCCGTACCGCCAGCGTCGGCGGCCTGTTCGGCCGCGGCCCTGATGTCGGCCGCGGTGCGGGCCGGGGTCCGGCAGACCGCCGCGTAACGCGAGACGTAGTCCTTGACCGCCACGGTGTGGGCCTGCGGCGCGTAGCCCTGGGCGTCGAGGCCGGTCCTGTCGTCGCCGGTGACCAGGACGACCGGCACTCCGTACTCGGCGACGACGAGGGCGTTGAGCCGCCCCTCGCTGGCCGGCTCGCCGTTGACCCATACTCCGGTGATGGAGTTGGCGAGGTAGGTGTGCGCGAGGACGCCCTCGGTGCCCGCGCCCGCGTGGTAGCCGACGAACGCGATCCCGTCCACGTCGCCGTGCTGCACGCCCTCGACCATGGACAGGTCCTTGTGCCGCCCTGTGAGCATCTGGGCCCGCTCGTCGAGCTGTTCGAGCAGCAGGTTGCGCATGGTCCAGTGGGCCTCGTTGACGAGGACCTCGTCGGCGCCGCCGTCGTGGAAGCCCGGCGACGCCGCGTTCACGTCGGAGGTGAACATGTGCCGGCAGCGCTGCCACTGCTCGGTGCCCGGCAGCACGTCAGCGGGCCAGGTCACGCCGGTCGCGCCCTCCATGTCCGCGGAGATCAGGATTTTCATGGACGGAACGGTACGCGGCGGTCAGGACCCGCACCAGGCCTGTGGATAACTACAGAGGTATAGACATGTGAGTTATCCACAGGCCTGGCGCGGTCGGTCGATTGCTTACAGAATCACAGACATGCGATCACATTCCGCGACACAGTCACCACTCGCGACCCACCGTCCGGCGCACCGTCAGCCGGTCGATCCCCGCACCGCGTTCGAAGACTCCCGCATGCCCGGGCGGCGGACCGGACGCGTCCGGACGCGCCGGAGGTTCGCTCCGATGGATCACCGCCCGCGCGTGACGATCCCTGTCACCGATATCAGCGCACGCCTGCGCGAACTCCATCTGGCGAAATGCCGCGCCGACCGGCCGCTCCCCCGGGCACCACGTCCCGGCGACCCGCTACCCGCGCCCCTCACCGGGCAACGCCTGCTCGAACCACACGATCTTGCCGTGCGCCCGGCGGCTCGAACCCCATGTACGCGACAGCCGGCCCAGGATGCGCAGGCCCCGCCCGTACTCGTCGACCGGGCCGCCGTCGAGCAGCACCGGCGCGGTCTGGTCATCGTCGGTCACCTCGCACAGCAGCGCGTCCGCCCGCACCAACCGCAACTCGATACCGGTGGTCCGCGCGTGCCGCACCGCGTTGGTGACCACCTCCCCGACCAACAGCTCCGCCGTCTCGGTCAGCAGCTCCAGGCCCCAGCCGCACAACGTCGATCGCGCCAGGCTCCGAGCGCGGGCCACCTCACCCGGCTCAGGTGCCAGACGCCAGGCCGCCACGTCGGAGCACGGGATGCCGTTCAGCCGGGCCATCAGCAACGCCACGTCGTCATGACAGGAACCGAAAGAGCGGATGACCGCGTCGCAGGCGTCGTCCATCGAACCGGCAGAACGCGCCGCGGCCTCGCACAGCGCCGCGAGTCCGGGACCGCCCTTGCGTCCCCGGACCTCGACCAGCCTGTCAGTGCACAACAGCAAGCGGTCACCCGGCTCCACCGGCACGGCCACCGCCTCGAAGGACACCCCGCCCACCCCGATGGGCGCGCCCGTCGGAAGCTCAAGCAGTTCGCCGCGGCCATCCGCCGCCCGCAGGACAACCGGCGGAAGATGACCGGCATTGGCCACCAGGACCTCGGACCTGACCGGGTCGTAGACCGCGTACAGGCAGGTCGCCACGTAGTCCTCGCCAAGGCGCTGCGCCAGGTCGTCGAGATTGCGCAGCAGCTGCGCGGGCGGCAGGTCGAGCGCCGCCAAGGTCTGCACCGCGGTCCGCAACTGGCCCGTGATCACGGTGGAGTTCACACCGCGCCCCAGGAGGTCACCGACCACCATCGCCACCCGGGAGCCCGGCAGCCTGAGCGTGTCGAACCAGTCACCGCCGGCCCGGCCGAGCCCCTTGCCCGGCAGGTGTCGGGTGACGATGTCGCACCCGGGCATCCTCGGGCTGATCAGCGGCGGCATCCGGTCCCGGAGGGTCTCCGCGGCCGGCTCCCGACGGGTGTGCGGCCGGACGTTGTCCAGGACGAGTCGCGCCCGGGCGGCGAGTTCGGCACCGGTGATGCGGTCCATGTCGTCGAACGGCTCCCGGTCGCTGCGCCGCAGCAGCACCATGAACCCCAGCACCGCGTCGCGAGCCTTGAGCGGCACGACGAGGAGGGACCGCCCGTTGATCAGCGGGCGCAGATCACGCTTCTCGAACCGCGCCGAGATGCGGTCCCCGGTGCGATCGTCGAGCCGCGGGATGAGCACGGGTTCACCGGTGACCACGCAGCGCAGGAACGGGGTGTCCTCGGGAAGGGCCATGGCCTCGCCCACCGGGAGGGTGTCGTCCCAGCGACCGGGCACGTCGTTGTGCTCGACCCAGACCCGGTGCCAGACCGTGGTGGCATCCGGCGGACCATAGGGGAAGCCGTCGCCCGCGAGCACCTGGGCCCGCAGATGAGTGCCCGCGAAATCGCTGAATCCCGGCACCGCGGACCGCGTCACCTCACGAATCGTCCGGGCGAGGTCGAGGGAGGTGCCGACACGTCCGGAGACATCGTCGAGAAGCTCCAGCCGCTCCCGGCCGGTGGCGCATTCGAGGGTGGGCACCTCCCGCGGCATGGTCGTCGCCACCGCGGCCGGCGGCCCCGCGCCGGATCCTCTCGCAGGCCCCGGGCGGACGGCCGGACGGCCCTCCTCATACTTCGACGCACCCCAGTCGGGGGCCACCGGCACCCGGTCGTACTGGCTGATCTCCAGCACGGGGTAGCCCAGTTCGAGGACCTGGGAGACGATGCGGCCGCCTCTCGCGGGGCCCATGTCCGGCAGGATGTCGGACAGCCGTTCGGCCAGCGGACGGGCATCGGGGAAGTCGGTGTGCAGGGCGAAGCCGGGAGAGACCCGTTCGCGCGGCGCGCCCGCGGAGCCGGAGTGGATCCGCTTGGCATCGGTGATCAGCACGAGCAATCGCTCCGGCCCTGGGCCGACGAGCGGGTAGGCCCACCACAGCACGACCAGCGGACCGTTCGGGGAATCGGACATGTGGGCGCGTCCGGCGGTGGGATACGCGCATCCGCCGGTCAGCGGGCAGTCCGAGCCGGGAGCCGGCTCACAGTTCTCGTCACGGGCGGTCAGGGCTCCGCCGACGGGCAGCAGGTCGGCCACCGGGTTGCCGACGGCTTCCTCGCGCGTCAGGCCCAGCAGACGGTGAGCACCGCCGCTCCAATGGGACACCAGCCCCTCGCCGTCGACGACGACCACGGCCAGTCGGATTCGGGCGGAGGGCGCCGGGGGTGGTCCGGGCGGGATATGACGGTCCATGGTCGGTGGACTCCTTCCCCTGGTGGGTCGCAGTCCCGGCCGGGTGAACCGGCCCCCGGTGCATGATCTGTGACGCCGCTATCAAAGGTACGACCACAGCGGCGTCACGCGGGGCACAAATCGGGAATCCGGCGCACGCCCGCGCACAGTACCTGGTACGCCGTCGCGGGCTCGGTGCGTGTTAGCGTCCCGTACTCGTTACGGCAACTGGGCAAGACCGGGAGCAATCACGATGAGCACGCTCGAACCGGCCCCTCGCGTCGCTTTCCTGTCGAGGCCACCGGTGGCCGCGTGGCTGCGGCATCCCATGGTGGCGGCGGTGCTGCTGGCAGGGGTGCTGCACGTGGTGTGGGCGCTGTCCCTGGCGACCGAGGGAGGCGACCTGGCCGCGCAGTACGCGTGGACGGAGTTCGCCGACCGCAACCCGGAATCGGCCTACAACCTGTCGTGGTACGGCGGCATGCACCCTGTCTCGTACAGCGTGCTGACGCCGTATCTGATGGCGGCGCTCGGGGTGCGCACCACGGCGGTGATCGTGGGCACCGCGTCGGCCGCGGTGTTCGCGCGGATACTGGTGCGCTCAGGGATACGTCGGCCGATGGTCCCGGCGTTGTGGGGAGCTTTCGCGCTGTGGTGCGACAGCGCCTCTGGGCGGGTGACCTTCGCGGTGGGCGTGTTCTTCGGGCTGGCGGCCGCCTGGATCAGCTACGAGGAACGCGGTGACCGGGTGCTCAGGGGTACGGCGGCGGCCGTGCTGGGGGCGCTGGCCACCATGGGGAGCCCGGTGGCGGGACTGTTCGTGGAGGTCGTCGCGGCGGCGTTGTTCTTCACCGGGCGGCGCAAGGAGGCCTGCGCCATGGCGGTGGGGCCGGTGATTGTGGTGGCGGCCACCACGATCTTCTTCCCCTTCTACGGGGTGCAGCCGTTCTCGCTCGGCGGGGCGCTGCTGCCCCTGGCGGTGTGTGTGCCGTTGGCGTTGTGGGCGCCGAGATCATGGCGTCCGGTGCGGATCGCGGGGGTGGTGTACTCGCTGGGGATCGTGCTGACGCTGGCGATCCCGTCGCCGGTGGGCAGCAACGTCGTACGGCTGGCGCTGTTGTTCGGCGGGGCGTTGCTACTGGCCGCAGCCGAGGGGCGCCGCCGGTCGGAGCCGAGGAAGGTGCTGGCGCTGTATCTGGCGTTCGCCGCCGCGGCGACCTGGCAGATCTTCAAGCCGGTGCAGGACCTGTTGGCGACCGCGCCGGCCGCGGGGTGGACGTCGTACTCGCGCCCGCTGGTCGGGGAGCTGGGTCGGCTCAACGCCGACCAGGGCCGGGTGGAGGTGGTGTCCGCCCAGACGCACTGGGAGGCGGCCGGTCTCGCGCCGTACGTGAACCTGGCGCGTGGCTGGAACCGGCAGGTCGATGTGGAGCGCAATCCGCTCTTCTACAGCGGGACCCTGACGGCGGAGGCCTACCACGAGTGGTTGCGGCGTTGGGCGGTGGACTACGTGGTCCTGCCGAACGCGGTACCGGACAACGCGGCGGTGGCCGAGGCGCGACTGGTGACCAAGGGCACGTCATGGCTGGCCCCGGTCTGGCGTGACCCGCACTGGCAGGTCTTCCGGCTGACGGACCCGCTCCCGATGGCCACCGCGCCGTCGAAGGTGGTGCGGGCGGGCGCCAGTGTGCTGTCGGTCCGGGTCCCGGCGGCCGGGTCGGTGACGGTCAGGGTGGCGTGGTCACCGTGGCTCGAAGTGCTGGGTGGCGGCCATGGCTGCCTGGAGCAGGACGGGAGTTGGACACGGCTGCGGGCCTCGGGGCCCGGGGTGTTCCGCATCGGCGCGATGTACCACCTGCCGCGGGGCACGCCGTGCGCGACTTCCCCCCTGAAGTCCTGAGCCCCTCCCCACGACCCGGGTGCCCCGGCCGGGCAGTGAGGAGACCGGGGCGCCGCCATCGGGGGTCAGGAGGGTCGGTCCTCGTGTCCGAGTCGAAGGTCGTGTTCGGTGCGTCCGCCACCCGCGACCTGAAGGACGGTGGCCACCGGCGGGTAGCCCGCCGCGATCACGGTGTAGGAGCCCGCGGCGAGGTCGATGAAGCGGAAGACGCCGTCGGAACCGGTGGTGACGGAGTCGACGACGTTGCCGCCGGCGTCGAGCAGCGTGACGCGGGCGTCCTCGACGAGGCGGCTGCCCGGAGCCCGGACCACCCCGCGAAGCACCGCGCCGCCCGCCAGTTCGATGTCCTGACGGGTTTCACGGGCCGCCTGCACCGAGATGGGGAGAGCCGCGGGGCGGAAGGCGGGTGCGTTGGCGGCGAGGGTGTACTCACCGGCGATCAGTTCGGCCAGGACGTAGCCGCCGTCGCGTCCACTGCGGGTGCCGGCGACGACCTCACCGCGTACGTCGGTCAGCGTCACGACGGCGTCCTGCACCGGTGAACCGTCGGCGGTGACCACCAGTCCCGCCAGTTGGCCGGCACCGCCGAGCACCACGTCGAGTTCGACAGGTCGGTCGCCCACCGTCACGGTGACCGCCTGCGGTTGGTGTCCGCCGGCGGACGCGATCAGCACATAGCTTCCGTTGCCGGGCGTGGAGAGCGCGTAACGCCCGTCCTCGCCCGTGGCGCCGCGGCCGATCTGGCGACCGAAGGAATCGATGAGGGTGAGAGCCGCGCGCGCCACCCTCGTGCCGTCGGAGTGCTGAACCGTGCCGCACAAAGGCACGCCCACGCTGCTCCCGCTCCGCGCCTCGGGGATGAACGCGGTGGCGTCGGTCGAGGTGCTGTGGGCCGAGCCGTTCTGGATCACCAGTGGTTTCTCCTTGAGCAGGAAAGCGATCAGGAAGCCGAGGACGAGCACCGGAACGAAGTACAGGAAGATCCGCGGCATGGCGTCCGCATAGGCCCGTACATAGCCGTCGCGCAGCGGTGCGGGCAGGGCGCGCACCAGTTGCGGGGTGATCGAGTCGGGGTCGGGGAGCCGCACGGAGTGCGGGAGTTCGGTTGCGAGGCGGGCGCGCAGCCGGTCGGCGAATAGGGTGCCGAATACGGCGGCGCCGATGGAACCGCCCATCTGGCGGAAGTAGTTGGTGGCGGAGGTCGCGGCGCCGAGGTCGCCGGCGGGAACGCGTTCTGCACGGCGAGGACGAGGACGGGCAGGACCATGCCGACTCCGAGCCCGAACACCTCCATCCACACGCTGTAGACCGGCCGCGAGGTGTCGACGTCCAGCCGCGACATCAACCACAGGCCCACCGCTGCGAGGGCGCAGCCCAACACCGGAAAGATCTTGTACCGGCCGGTGCGGCTGATGAGCTGACCGGAGGCGATCGAGGCGAGGACCACCCCACCGGTCATCGGCAGGATCAGCAGCCCGGACCGGGTCGCGGAGGCTCCGTCGGCCATCTGCAGGAAGGTCGGCAGAAAGCTCGCGGCGCTGAACAACGCGACGCCGATGACCGCGCCGACGACGGAGGAGACGTTGAAGACCGCGTCCCTGAACAACCGCAAGGGGATGACCGGTTGAACGGCGAAGCGCTCGACGACGAGGAAGAGGACGCCGGACAGGATCGCCCCGGCGCCCAGTCCCAGGCTGACGTCCGAACACCAGGCGTAGCGAGTGCCGCCCCAACTGGTCAGCAGGACCAGGCAGGTCGAGGCGGTGGCCAGCAGCAGCGCGCCCGGCACATCGAGGTGCGGTCTGGCGGTCGGCTTGGGGAGTTCGAGCACCGCCGCCGTCACCACGAAGGCGAGGAGGCCCAAGGGCACGTTGACGTAGAAGCACCAGCGCCAGGAGGTGTGGTCGGTGAGGAGGCCGCCCAGCAAGGGGCCCGCGACCGAGGCCAGACCGAACGCCGCGCCGATCAGACCCATGTACCGGCCGCGTCTGCGCGGCGGCACGATGTCGGCGATGATCGCCTGGACGCCGATCATCAGACCGCCACCACCCACGCCCTGCAACCCGCGGAAGACGATGAGTTGGTCCATGCTCCGTGACCAGCCGGCCAGCGCCGAGCCGACGACGAAGGTGACGATCGCGAACAGGAAGACGGGTTTGCGGCCGAACAGGTCACCCAACTTGCCGTAGACCGGTAGCCCGACGGTCGAGGCCAGCAGATACGCGGTGACCACCCACGACATCCGGTCCAGCCCGCGCAGTTCGCCGACGACCTTGGGCAGCGCCGTCGCCACGATGGTCTGGTCGAGAGCGGCGAGCAACAGGGTGAGCAGCAGCGCGAGGAAGACCAGCCGCACCCGGCGACTGAGCACGACGGTGCCCGGGGGCCGCGCGGCCGCCGCGTCGACCCCGGTCAAGGCGGGCGCAGCCACGCCGCCCACCGCAGACCTGGCCCCATGGTCCGCGCCGGCCACGCCAGACCGCCCGGCGTCGCCCATTTCCGCCCCGACCGTGTCCGCCCCGTTCGGAACGGCCGCTCCGACCGCGTTCGCCTCCGGCCCGGTCACCGCAGACCCAGCCAAGCCGCCCGCCGCAGGCATGGGCACCACAGGCCCCGCCTCGCCAGGTCCGACCGCCGAAGACCCCGCCCCGCCAGGCAGGCCACCCGTCGTGCTGATGACAACGGCGACGGGCCCAGCAACGCCGCCCGCCGCAGGCATGGGCACCGCACACCAGGGGGAGGTCGGGGCGGGGCGGGCGGCGACGCTGAGGCTCACGGTGCCGGGAGCCGTGTCCGACTCCGCCATGAGTTCGTCGACGAAGAGGTCTTCCACCCGCCCGACCAGGGCGATCCCCTCGGGCCTGCCGGTCCCACCCACCTGCTGCTCCCCTCGTCACGCCGCGTGCCCATTTCTCGCATTACGCGATATCGATGAGCAAGCGTGACGTTTCACCTGATACCCCTGATGAGGGGCGCCAACTCAGGCGCTGGAAGCACTGATTGGCACCCCATCAGGGCTTTCACGACGGGAGGCGCACGCCGGGCGCACACCTCCCTGTCGGAAAGTCCACTCGAACGGGTGAACCAACCACGCCCACCCTCCCCACCACCGCCGCACCGCCGCCCACCCCGACAGTTCCGTCCGCCCGCCGGAGGTCGTCCGCTCCCCCGGACTACCGCCACACCCCACACGCCGCTCGCCCCGCACGACGCGAGGACCGGCCGCCCCCGCGGGCAACTCGCCCCCGAGGCCCGCCCGACCTGTCCACCCGCACCGGCGACCACCGCTCCGGCGCGGCCACCACTGCGGCGACCACCTCTCCGGCGCAACCGACCGCACCCCATCGCCGCCCAGCACGGCGCCGACGTCGGC
The DNA here is from genome assembly GCA_963737305.1 of uncultured Actinomycetota bacterium. Lineage (GTDB taxonomy): Bacteria > Actinomycetota > Actinomycetes > Streptomycetales > Streptomycetaceae > Streptantibioticus_C. The sequence continues at coordinate 2,634,869 of CAVTRX010000001.1, forward strand.
GTCGGCGCCGACGTCCCGCTACTTCTCGACGTGCTCCGCCAGCTTGGCCAGCACCGCGTCGTGGATGCGGTTGAGGCCCTTGGGCGCGAAGGTCCGCTCGAAGAAGCCTCCGATGCCGCCCGCGCCGGTCCAGGTGGTCTCCACGAGGATCTTCGCCTTGCCCTCGCCCGCCGGGGTCACCGTCCAGGTGGTGACCATGGTGGAGTTGCGGTCCTTCTCCACGAGCTGACCGGGCGTCGGCTCGGTCACCTCGAACAGGCAGTCGCGGACCCGCTTGCTGGTGGCCTGGAGCCGCCAGTGCACCAGGGTGCCGTCCCCGGCGCCGCCCTCGCGCACCTCGTACTCGCTGAACTGCTCGGGCAGCAGTTCCCGCCGCGCGTGGGCGTAGTCCGCGAGGGTGCCGAAGGCCGCCTCAGGGGTGGCGGCGACGACTCGCTGCGTGGTGGCTTCGACCTGCGCCATCTATCCGTCCTCCGGTCTCTTCGGGGATCGGTTCCCGGAGTTGGTCTCCCGGGGGATCACCCGACCTGGTCGCAAGCCAACCACCACCCGCGCACCAGCCCAAACCCGCCCCCCGGGCCCGCTCCCGGCGCACCCCGCAAGCCCGGCGCACCTCGCAAGCCCGGCGCACGCCGTGGCGACCACACCCCCGCGCACTCCGCCCCCGGTTCGAAGCGATCCCCCAAGCCCGCCCCGAGTCACCCAGGCCGAGGGAACCACGGAAACCGCAGGGACCAGCCGGGCCAGCCGAAGCCACAGGGGCCGGCCGGGCCGCCGACGCGGTCAGAGCCGCTGCCGGACGACGTCCTCCAGCGAACCCGGGGGAACGGATCCACCGGGGGTGAGCTTGTCGACGATGCGCGGCAGCAGCTTGGCGAGCCGGTCGGCGGCCTGCTCGGGCGACAGACCGGACTGCTGGGCCGCGTGGTCGAGGATCTGGTATGGCAGCGCCTGGGCGATCTCCGGGCCGCTCACCGACTCGTTGGCCCCGGTGCCGACCCAGGATCCGACCTTGTCGCCGAGGCCTCCCTCGCGGAGTTGCTGGACCAGGCCGGACAGCGACTGGCCGCCCCCGCTGCCGAGGGCTTCCAGCAGGGAGCCGAGCAACTTCCCGTCAGCGGCGGAGCCCTCCCCCGACCGGCCGCCCTCTCCCTCGCCGAGCAGCCCTCCGAGCAGACGTCCCAGATCCGTTCCCGCCATGGCCCCTGCCTTTCACCTGGTTCCGAGCAGCGACCGCGCACTCGACGTGGTCATCTCATCACCGAATGTAACCCAGGCACTCACCGCCAGCGCCGCAACCGTGCCCGCACCCCCACCCTCGGCGCCACCCACGCGCCAAGCCCCGCCCCCTCGCGCACCCCCACCCCCTCGCCCACCACAACCCCCAACCGCACCACACCTCCCAAGCAGCCGCCGGCCGCCGCACGCTCGAAAACAACTCGAACATCATTCGTCCAAATGTTCTATTCTGCTGAGAAGAGGGGGACGCCACTCAAGGAGGCAGCAGCATGCGCTGGGACAATCTGGCCGCCGGCGGTTCCACGCCCGCCCTCTTCGGGACGGATGTGGTGTCACGCACGTTCGACACCCCGGAGTTCCGCGGGATCACCTTCCACGAGGTGCGGGCCCGCTCGCTCGTGAACCGGGTGCCGGGGACGTCCCGGATGGCGTTCGAGTGGACGGTGAACCCGTACCGCGGGTGCAGTCACGCCTGTGTTTATTGCTTTGCTCGCCGGACCCACAGCTACCTCGATCTCGACACCGGCCACGACTTCGACTCCCAGATCGTGGTCAAGGTCAACGCCCCCGAACTGCTGCGCCGGGAGCTCGCCGCGCCCCGGTGGCGCGGCGACCACATCGCCATGGGCACCAATGTCGACTGCTACCAGCGGGCCGAGGGCCGCTACCGCCTGATGCCCGGCATCCTCGCGGCGCTGCGCGACCGGGCGAATCCCTTCTCCATCCTCACCAAGGGATCGCTGATACTGCGCGACCTGCCGCTCCTCGAACAGGCCGCCCAGGTCACCCGGGTCGCGACCGCCGTGTCGGTGGGCTTCACCGACCTCGAACTGTGGCGCACCGTCGAGCCCGGGACGCCCTCGCCGCACCGGCGCCTCGACGTGTGCCGGACGCTCAACGACCACGGCATCCCGTGCGGCGTACTGATGGCGCCGGTGCTGCCGTTCCTGTCCGACGAGCCCGAGCGGTTGCGTGACACCGTGCGCGCGATCGCCGCAGCCGGCGCTACCTCGGTGACACCGCTGGTGCTGCATCTGCGGCCGGGCGCCCGTGAGTGGTACATGGCCTGGATCGCCAAGCACCACCCGCATCTGGTGCGGCGGTACGAGACGATGTACGCGGATGGCTCCTACGCGCCCAAGTGGTACCAGCGCCGGATAACCCGCCAGGTGCACGAGTTCGCGGCGGAGTTCGGGATGGGCCCCACCCAGGACGGCGCCGCCCGCCGACTCACCCGGCCCCAGCCCGACCAGGCTCCGGGCCCCGCCCCCACGGCCCCCGGTGCCGGCACCACACCGGACCCCGCCCACCCGGCGCCCGGCACCGGCCCGGCATCGGCCCAGGACCCCGTCCCCACGCAGCTCACCCTGCTGTGACGTAGCCTGCCGAACATGCCGCGCACATCACCGAGGGCCGACATACGGCCGATGGCCGAGGCCGATATCGACGCCGTCGCCGACGTACACGTCTCGAGTTGGCGGTTCGCCTACGCGGGGTTGATTCCCCAGCCGTACCTGGACGGACTGAGCGTCGAGGGGAACGCGGAGCGCCGCCGGGCGCGGTTCGCCGTCGGTGACGAACGAGTGGAGAACCTGGTCGCCGAGGACGCCGCCGGCGAGGTCGTCGGCTGGGCGTGCCTTGGGCCGTACCGGGACGACGAGGGCGTCGGCGGGATGGAGCGGGACGGCGAGATGTACGCGCTCTACCTGCGGCCGGGGCACATCGGCCACGGCATCGGCCACCTGCTGACCGAGGCGGTCACCAGGCGCGCCGCCGAGCGGGGTTTCCTGTGGCTGCGGCTGTGGGTGCTGGAGGGCAACGAGCGCGCCCGGCGGTTCTACGAGCGGGCCGGGTTCAGCGCGGACGGCGGTGCCGAGCCGTTCACCGTCGACGGTGTCGACGTGCCCGAGATCCGCTACGCGAAGCGCCTCACAGCCTGAGCCGCGGACCGCGATCCCGTCGGCCTCGCTCCGCTCATCTGAACGCGTTCTAAATCACATGGGCGTATATCTGGCGCCTAGGTTACTCGCGGGTTACCCTCAAGCCACGAGTTCGCCGCCGCTGACCGCGGCATCGCGGGCTCCTGGCGTACGACGGCCTGGTGACGCAGCCGCCGTGCGCGGAGACAACAGACGCAACGTGGTTTTCCGTCGGTTCGGCATCGCTCGGCGCGGCCCCGGGACAGGGCCTGCGCCACTCCCTCGGCGGGCACTCCCGTGCCCGCGATCCTCAGTCGTCACGCCCCCGTGCCGGGGCGTTCCCCCTGGAGTCCGCGATGGACCGTCCGTCCGCTTCCTCTGCCGCGCCGCGCACGGCGCCGCCTTCCGCACCCCGCACCGTCGCCGTGGTCGGCCTCGGCACGATGGGCTCCGGCATCGCCGAGGTCCTGGTCCGCGCCGGGCACCACGTCGTCGGCATCGACGTGAGCGAGTCCGCCTGCCGCGCCGCGAGCGCCGTCCTGGACCGCTCGACCCGGCGCGCCGTGGACCGCGAGCGGATCACCGCGCGGCAGCGGTCCGACACGCTGGCCCGGTTCCGTACCTTCACCGACATCCGCGCGGCGGCCGACGCCGACCTGGTCATCGAGGTCGTCCCGGAGTCCTACGAGCTCAAGCGCGAGGTCATCACCGCGCTCGACGCCATCGTCCGCCCGGAGGCGATCCTGGCCACCGGCACCAACGCGCTGTCGGTGACCCGGCTGGCCGCCGAGACCGCGCGGCCGGAGCGCGTGCTGGGTCTGCACTTCTTCGCGCCCGCCCAGGCGATGAAGCTGGTCGAGGTGGTCTCCACGGTGCTGACCGCCCCGGAGGCGACCCGGTCGGTGACCGCGTTGATCGCGGACCTGGGCAAGGAGGCGGTGCCGGTCGGCGACCGCCCCGGGTTCATCGCCGACGGGCTGCTGTTCGGCTACCTCAACCAGGCCGCCGCGATGTACGAGGCCCGCTACGCGACCCGGGAGGACATCGACGCGGCGATGCGGCTCGGCTGCGGCCTGCCGATGGGACCGCTGGCGCTGCTCGACCTGATCGGCATCGACACCGCGCGCACCGTGCTGGAGGCGATGTACGCCGCCTCCCACGACCGGCTGCACGCCCCGGCTCCGATCCTGGGTCATCTGGCGGCGGCGGGACTGACCGGTCGCAAGGCGGGCCGCGGCTTCTACACCTACGAGGCGCCCGGCAGCCAGACGCTCGTCCCGGACACCGAGACGCCCGACCACTCCCGCCGCCGGGCGAGCGGGCGTGCGGTGCACAGCGTGGGCGTGGCCGGCTCCGGGACGATGGCGACCGGGATCGCCGAGGTCTTCGCCCGGTCCGGCTACCAGGTGGTGCTCGCCGCCCGGAGCCCGGAGAAGGCGCAGGCGGGCGTGGCGCGGATCGCCAGGTCCCTGGCGCGGTCGGTCGACAAGGGCCGCCTGTCGGCTGCCGAGCGTGACGCGGCGCTGGCCCGTATCACCCCGGCAGGAACGCTCGACGCCTTCGCCGATGTCGACCTCGCCGTCGAGGCGATCGCCGAGGAACTCGCCCTGAAACAGCAGATGTTCGCTGCCTTCGACAAGGTGTGCCGGCCGGGCGCGGTACTGGCGACGACAACCTCGTCGCTGCCGGTGGTGGAGATCGCGACCGCCACCTCACGCCCGAGGGACGTGGTCGGCATGCACTTCTTCAACCCGGCGCCCGCCATGCGGCTCGTCGAGGTGGTGCGCACCGTGCTCACCGCGGACGACGTGCGCGCCACCGTGCACGAGGTCTGCTCGGCCCTGCGCAAGCACCCGGTGGACTGCGGCGACCGGGCCGGGTTCATCGTCAACGCGCTGCTGTTCCCGTACCTGAACAACGCGGTGAAGATGGTCCAGGAGCACTACGCGAGCGTGGACGACATCGACACCGCGATGAAGCTGGGCGGCGGTTATCCGATGGGCCCCTTCGAACTCCTCGACGTCGTCGGGCTCGATGTCTCGCTGGCCATCGAACGGGTGCTGCACCGTGAGTTCCGCGATCCGGGGCTCGCTCCCGCGCCGTTGCTGGAGCACCTGGTCTCGGCGGGCTGCCTCGGGCGGAAGACCGGTCGCGGCTTCCGCGAATATGCCAGGGCCTGACGACGGTTCGGGGTGGGACGGCGTCTTCCCGGCACTGGCAATGCCGGGGGCGTCACCCACGGAAATGCAGTACGTTCCCCACATGCCCCAGCCGCGACCCAGCACCCGTACCACCGCACAGCGGCACCGCGTCCGCCAGGACCTTTCGGCGGCGGCGATGCGCCTGTTCGCCTCGAAGGGGTACGAGGGGACGACGGTCGACGAGATCGCCGCCGCGGCCGGGGTGGCCAGGCGCACGTTCTTCCGGCACTTCCGGTCCAAGGAAGAGGCGATCTTCCCCGACCACGACGACACCCTGGTACGGGTGCAGGCGGTGCTCGACAGCGCGGACGCGCAGGAGCATCCGCTCGACACCGTGTGCCGCGGTATCACGGAAGTGCTACGGATGTACGCGGAGTCACCCGAGGTCTCGGTGGAGCGCTACCGGCTGACCCGTGAGGTCCCCGCGCTGCGTGAGCACGAGATCGCCTCGGTGGCCCGCTACGACCGGCTGTTCACCCGCTATCTGCTGGGCCACTTCGACGAGGCCGCGCACCGCGCCGGTGACGACGACCCGCTGCTCGCCGAGGTCGCCGCCTCAGCGGTGGTCGCCGCCCACAACCACGTCCTGCGGCGCTGGCTGCGGGCCGACGGCAAGGGCGACGTGGAGGCCCAACTGGTCCACGCCTTCGAGGTGATCCGGGAGGCGTTCGGCACCGGCATGGGCATGGGGCGCCCGCGTGGCACCCGCGGGACGCCCGCCCCGGCGGCCGGCACCGCCTCCACGAGCGGCGGTGAGGTCGTGGTGGCCGTGGCCCGCACCGACGCGGCACCCTCCGAGGTGCTGCGCGCCGTGGAGAAGGCCCTCAAGGAGCTCTGACCGCGGGGCCCACCGGCTCACCCACGCCCGCCTCGCCACCCCACTCCCCTGCTCCCCCGTCCCGGTCCCGCCGCCCGGTCCTTCGCGCTGTCCACGCGCCGCCGGGCCCGCCGCGGGCCGTTCATCCGTGCCACGACACGGTTCAGCGCGCCCATAGCGCCGCAGTTCACCGCCCGTGTTGCGCGGGGGTGAGATTCGACGAAAATTGATGGCACGCAGTGTCTTTACCTCTGGCACCGCGTGCCATACGGTGGTCTCAGTCCGGACGGGCGGCGTGCGGCATCACGTAGCACGCCCGTCTGTCCCCAGAGCGTCCGGACGCCTGCGTCACAGGCCCCCCAGACCCGTCCGGGGGTAATCCTCACCGCCGAACCGACGGCACACCCGAGACCCCAGCGTTCCCTCAAGCGTCCGCCATAACGCTTCGCCGGAGGCCCCACAGTGAACGAGATCCTTGACGCGATCATCGCACCGGACACCACCGCCGCGGACTTCGCGGCCCTGCCGCTTCCCGACTCCTACCGTGCCGTCACCGTGCACCAGGAGGACGTGGAGATGTTCTCCGGGCTCACCACCCGGGAGAAGGACCCACGCAAGTCCCTGCACCTCGACGACGTGCCGGTGCCGGAGCTCGGCCCCGGCGAAGCCCTGGTCGCGGTCATGGCCTCTTCGGTCAACTACAACTCCGTGTGGACCTCGATCTTCGAGCCGGTCCCCACCTTCGCCTTCCTTCAGCGGTACGGAAACCTCTCCCCGCTCGGCAAGCGGCACGATCTGCCCTACCACGTCATCGGTTCCGACCTGGCGGGTGTGGTGCTGCGGACCGGGCCGGGGGTGAACGCGTGGAAGCCCGGTGCCGAGGTCGTCGCGCACTGCCTGTCGGTGGAGCTGGAATCGGCCGACGGCCACAACGACACGATGCTGGATCCGGAGCAGCGGATCTGGGGCTTCGAGACCAACTTCGGTGGTCTGGCGGAGATCGCGCTGGTCAAGTCCAACCAGTTGATGCCCAAGCCGCGGCATTTGAGCTGGGAGGAGGCCGCTGCCCCCGGGCTGGTCAACTCCACCGCCTACCGGCAGTTGGTCTCGCGTAACGGTGCGGGGATGAAGCAGGGCGACAACGTGCTGATCTGGGGTGCCAGCGGCGGCTTGGGCTCGTACGCCACCCAGTTCGCGCTGGCCGGCGGCGCCAACCCCATCTGCGTGGTCTCCAGCGACCGCAAAGCCGAGATCTGCCGGGCGATGGGCGCGGAGGCGATCATCGACCGCAATGCGGAGGACTACCGGTTCTGGAAGGACGAGCACCACCAGGACCCCAAAGAGTGGAAGCGGTTCGGCAAGCGCATCCGGGAGCTGACCGGTGGGGAGGACGTCGACATCGTCTTCGAGCATCCTGGCCGGGAGACCTTCGGGGCCTCCGTCTATGTCACCCGCAAGGGCGGCACCATCGTCACCTGCGCCTCCACCTCCGGATACATGCACGAGTACGACAACCGGTACCTGTGGATGTCACTCAAGCGCATCGTCGGCTCCCACTTCGCCAACTACCGCGAAGCCTGGGAAGCCAACCGCCTGATCGCCAAAGGCAAGATCCACCCCACCCTGTCCCGCACCTACACCCTGGAAGAGACCGGACAGGCCGCCTACGACGTCCACCGCAACCTCCACCAGGGCAAGGTCGGCGTCCTCGCCCTCGCCCCCCGCGAAGGGATGGGCGTGACCGATCCCGAGATGCGCGAGAAGCACCTGACCGCGATCAACCGCTTCAGGAACGCCTGATGACCGCGCGGGAGACGGCGGAGCGCCGCAAGGACCGGCCGTGGCTCATGCGGACCTACGCGGGCCACTCCACCGCGGAGGCGTCCAACGACCTGTACCGGCGCAACCTCTCCAAGGGGCAGACCGGTCTGTCGGTGGCCTTCGACCTGCCGACCCAGACCGGCTACGACCCCGATCACGTGCTGGCCCGCGGTGAGGTCGGCCGGGTCGGTGTCCCGGTCTCCCATCTGGGCGACATGCGGCGGCTCTTCCAGGACATCCCCCTGGAGCGGATGAACACCTCGATGACCATCAACGCCACCGCCATGTGGCTGCTGGCGCTCTACGAGGTGGTCGCCGAGGAGCAGGGCGCCGACGTCACCGCGCTCCAGGGGACGACGCAGAACGACATCGTCAAGGAGTACCTGTCGCGGGGCACCCACGTCTTCCCGCCCGGGCCCTCGCTGCGGCTGACCACCGACATGATCGCGTACACCGTCGCGCGGATGCCCCGGTGGAACCCGATCAACATCTGCAGCTACCACCTCCAGGAGGCCGGGGCCACCCCGGTCCAGGAGATCGCCTACGCGATGTCCACCGCCATCGCGGTGCTGGACGCGGTCCGCGACTCGGGCCAGGTGCCGCCGGAGCGGATGGGCGAGGTGGTCGGGCGGATCTCCTTCTTCGTCAACGCGGGTGTCCGCTTCGTCGAGGAGATGTGCAAGATGCGGGCCTTCACCCGCATCTGGGAGCGGGTGACGAGCGAGCGCTACGGCATCGACGATCCCCGGCAACGCCGGTTCCGCTACGGCGTGCAGGTCAACTCGCTCGGCCTGACGGAGGCTCAGCCGGAGAACAACGTCCAGCGCATCGTGCTGGAGATGCTGGCCGTCACCCTCGGCAAGGACGCCCGCGCCAGGGCGGTCCAACTCCCCGCCTGGAACGAGGCGTTGGGCCTGCCCCGGCCGTGGGACCAGCAGTGGAGCCTGCGGGTGCAGCAGGTGCTGGCGCACGAGAGCGACCTGCTGGAGTACGACGACCTCTTCCGCGGCAGCCATGTCGTGGAGGCGAAGGTCACGGAACTGGTCGACGAGGCGACCGCCGAGATCGACCGGGTACGCGAGATGGGCGGGGTGATCCCGGCGGTCGAGTCGGGTTATCTGAAGTCCCAGCTGGTCGCCTCGCACGCCAGGCGCAGGGCGCTGATCGAGTCCGGCGAGGAGAAGGTCGTCGGCGTCAACTGCTACGAGTCGACCGAGCCCAGCCCGCTGACCGCCGACCTCGACGCGGCCGTGCACACCGTCGACCCCGCCAACGAGGCGGGCGTGGTCAGGGCGCTCGCCGTCTGGCGTGCCGAGCGGGACGACACCCGGGCCAAGGCCGCTCTCGACGCCCTCAAGAGCGCCGCGGAGACGGACGAGAACCTGATGGCCGCCACGTTGGAGTGCGCCCGCGCCGGGGTGACGACCGGGGAGTGGTCGTTCGCACTGCGCGATGTCTTCGGCGAGTTCCGCGCCCCTACAGGGGTGGGCGGCGCGCCGGTGGCGGTGGCGCCGCAGGCGGGCACGGCACTGGCCGCGGTGCGCGAGCGGGTGGGCGCCACGGCCGCCGAGCTGGGGGTGGGCAAGCTGCGGCTGCTGGTCGGCAAGCCGGGTCTCGACGGGCACTCGAACGGCGCGGAGCAGATAGCGGTTCGCGCCCGTGATGCGGGATTCGAGGTGGTCTACCAGGGAATCCGGCTCACCCCCGAGCAGATCGTCGCCGCCGCGGTGGCCGAGGACGTGCACTGCGTGGGTCTGTCCATCCTGTCCGGTTCGCACCAGGAACTGGTGCCGGATGTGCTGCGCCGGCTGCGACGCGCGGGGATCGACGACGTTCCGGTGATCGTCGGTGGGATCATCCCCAGCGCGGACGCCGAATCGCTGCGCGCGGCCGGGGTCGCCGCCGTGTTCACGCCGAAGGACTTCGGCATCACCGAGATGATCGGACGGATCGTGGACGAGATCCGCCGGGCGCACAACCTGGAGGTCTGAGGATGCAGTTCGGGCGCACATACGGGGAGTTCGAGGTCGGTGCCGTTTACAAGCACTGGCCCGGAAAGACGGTCACCGAGTATGACGACCATCTCTTCTGTCTGCTGACCATGAACCACCACCCGCTCCACCTGGACGCGCACTACGCCGGCGAGACCACCGATTTCGGCGAGAACGTCGTGGTGGGCAACTACGTCTACTCGCTGCTGCTCGGCATGTCGGTGCCGGACGTCTCGGGAAAGGCGATCGCCAATCTGGAGGTCGAGTCGCTCAGGCACATCGCGCCCACCTTTCACGGCGACACGATCTACGGCGAGACGACCGTGCTGGAGAAGTGGGAGTCGAAGTCGCGGAACGACCGCGGCATCGTCCAGGTGGAGACCAGGGGCTACAAGCAGGACGGCACCGTGGTCTGTGTCTTCCGCCGCAAGGTCATGGTCCCCACCGCCACCTACATCAAGGAGCGCGGCGGCGAACAGCCCGGCCGCCCCGAGCCTCGCGTCCAGGAGAAGTGACCGATGAGCCGCCTTCAGCAGACCGAGGGTCTGACCGAGATCCAGCAGGAGATCCTGGCGACCGTCCGGGACTTCGTGGACAAGGAGATCCTGCCGGTCGCCACCGAGTTGGAGCACCGCGACGAGTATCCGGCGCAGATCGTCGAGGGGCTCAAGGAGTTGGGCGTCTTCGGGCTGATGATCCCGGAGGAGTACGGGGGGCTCGGCGAGTCCCTGCTGACGTACGCGCTGTGCGTGGAGGAGATCGCCCGCGGGTGGATGAGCGTCTCGGGCATCATCAACACCCACTTCATCGTCGCCCACATGATCAAGCAGCACGGCACCCAGGAGCAGCGGGACCACTTCCTGCCGAGGATGGCGACCGGTGACATCCGCGGCGCGTTCTCGATGTCGGAGCCCGGGCTGGGCTCGGACGTCTCCGCGATCCGCACCAAGGCGGTGCGCGACGGCGACGACTACGTCATCAACGGCCAGAAGATGTGGCTGACCAACGGCGGGACCTCGAACCTCGTGGCGGTGCTGTGCCGCACCGACGAGGGACAGCCGTCGGACGCCGCGCCGCACAAGTCGATGACCACCTTCCTCGTCGAGAAGGAGCCCGGCTTCGGGCCGAACGCGAAGGTGCCCGGTCTCACCGTGCCGGGGAAGATCGAGAAGATGGGGTACAAGGGGGTCGACACCACCGAGTTGGTCCTCCAGGACGTCCGGATCCCGGCCGATCGGGTGCTCGGCGGGCAGAGCGGCCGCGGTTTTTACCAAATGATGGACGGAGTGGAGGTCGGCCGGGTCAATGTGGCCGCCCGTGGTTGCGGTGTGGCACGCCGTGCCTTCGAATTGGGCATCTCCTACGCCCAGCAGCGGCACACCTTCGGCAAGCCGATCGCGCAGCACCAGGCCATCCAGTTCAAGCTCGCTGAAATGGCCACCAAGGTGGAGGCAGCCCATCAGATGATGATCAACGCGGCCCGCACCAAGGACTCCGGCCAGCGAAACGACCTGGAAGCGGGCATGGCGAAGTACCTGGCCGCCGAATTCTGCAAGGAGGTCGTCGAGGACTCCTTCCGCATCCACGGCGGCTACGGCTTCTCCAAGGAATACGAGATCGAGCGGCTGTACCGGGAGGCGCCGATGCTCCTGATCGGTGAAGGAACCGCCGAGATCCAGAAGATGATCATCGGACGACGACTCCTTGAGGAGTATCGAATCCAGGATTAAATGTCCGCATTTGCGGTGATTTATCCGCCGGGATTGTCACGCCCTGTCATCGGTTCGCGGTCACCGACTCGCGCCTGAGCTTGCCGAGTTGCTGGCCGCTACCGATACCATCGGTAAAAGCCGCCGTCCCCCCTTTCTCCGCGGCATCCTCCGCTACGAAGGTCTTTCATGCCCCACAGCCCATCCTCTGCACAACGCGGCCGGGTCCGCCTCGCGCGTGGAGCGTCGCCGTGGCTCCTGCCGACCGTCGCCGCCGCAGCGGTCAGCCTGACCCGCGCCCGCCGCTCCGGGCGCTGGGCGGCTGTGGCCGTACCGACCACCGCCCTCGCGGCGGGCATGCTGTGGTTCTTCCGGGATCCGGAGCGTGAGATCACTCACGGCCGGGTCATCTCTCCCGCGGACGGTGTGGTGCAGAGCATCATGCCCTGGAAGGACGGCCGCACCCGCGTCGCCATCTTCATGAGCCCGTTGAACGTGCACGTGAACCGCGCCCCCCTCGCGGGCACGGTCGACCTCCGTCGAGCACATCCCCGGCGGGTTCGTTCCGGCGTTCAACAAGGAGAGCGAGAACAACGAACGCGTCGTCTGGCACTTCGACACCGAGCTTGGCGACATCGAGATGGTCCAGATCGCCGGTGCCGTGGCGCGGCGTATCGTGCCTTACGTGCCGCAGGGCAGCAAGGTCGAGCAGGGCGAACGGATCGGTCTGATCCGGTTCGGCTCGCGCGTCGACGTCTACCTGCCGGCCGGCATCGAGGCCGCCGTCGAGGTCGGCCAGCCCACACAGGCAGGGGTGACTCGCCTTGACCGTGATTGATCCCGACACCCAGCCCACCTGGGTCGCCGAGCTCGAAGAGGACGACACCGACGACATGCCGGTGTCCACCAGGCTGTCAATAGCCGACACCCTCACCCTCGGCAACGCGACCTGCGGTTTCATGGCGGTGTACTTCACCACCACCGGCGTCCTGGTCCCGCACCTGATGGGCCAGACCGACGGCGGCATGACCCGGCACAGCGCCGCCACCGCGGTGATGCTGATGCTGCTGGCCTCGGTCTTCGACCTGTTCGACGGCCTGGTGGCCCGCAAGCTGCGCAGCTCGGCGATGGGCGCGGAGCTGGACAACCTCTCCGACCTGATCAGCTTCGGGCTCGCCCCGGCGTACTTCGTGGTCGTCTGGGGGATGGTCGCCGACGACGGTCACCAGCACGTCTCCGCGGTCGCCGCGATCGTGGTGGTCCTGGCGGTGGTGCTCCGGCTTGCCCGGTTCTCCTGCACCACCATGAAGGACGGCGTCTTCCAGGGCATGCCCAGCCCGATGGGCGCGCTCACCATCGTCTCGGCGACGCTGCTCCAGCTGCCGTTCATCCCCACCCTGGCGATCATCGTCGGCGTGGCGTGGCTGATGGTCAGCCGGGTCGAGTACCCCAAGCCGCGTGGCCGGCTCGCGGTCGCCACCCTGTGCTGGATCTTCATCAGCATGGGCTGCCTGGCCGCCTGGGCCGCGGACTCCCCCGGGGCGCAGGTGCTCCTCCAGGCCGGCGCCGCCCTCCAGGTCGTCGCCGCCGCGGTCATCCCGCTGTTCGCCGCCTGCCGCCGGGTGAACACCATCCGTGGCAACCGCCGCGAGGCACGCGCCGCGCAGCTGCCGTAGAACGGCTCATCACCAGCTCGACAGGAAGGGTCCCGGCCATCGGCCGGGACCCTTCCTCGCTGTCCGGTCACCGCAGGTTCCCGGCCAGACGGCGGTTTCACGCCAAATAGTCGCGGGCGATCCGTTCCGCCGTACGCTCCAGCAGCGGGCCCGCCTCGGCCATGCAGCGGGCCGGGTCGGGTTCGAGTTCGGTCAGCGGGTACGCGCGCAGGATGCCCGCCGCCTTCAGCCGCTCCGGGTCGAGCGCGAGCCGGCCGCAGACGGCGACCACGTCCGTCCCGCGGGCCCGGGCCGCCGCCGCGACCCCGGCCGGGGCCTTGCCGCGCAGCGTCTGGGCGTCCAGCGAACCCTCGCCGGTGATCACGAAGTCCGCCCGCTCCAGCGCCGCGGCGAATCCCAGCAGCTCGAACAGCACGTCCACACCCGGCCGGAACGTGGCGCCCAGTCCGGCCATCGCGCCGTAGCCCACCCCGCCCGCGGCGCCCGCCCCGGGCGCCCAGGCGGCGTCCACCGCCTCGGAGCCGAGCGCCGCGCCCAGCACACCCGCATAGCGCCCGAGAGCCGCGTCCAGTACGGCGACGTCCGCCGGCGAGGCGCCCTTCTGCGGTCCGTAGACCTCGGCGGCCCCCTGCGGACCGCACAGCGGGTTGTCCACGTCGCTTGCCAGCACGATCGTGGCGCCTGCCAGTCGCAGGTCGAGTCCGGTCAGGTCGGCGGACGCCAGTCCCACGAGTGGCGCGCCACCCGGGCCGACCGGCCGGCCGTCCTCGCCGGTCAGCACGGCGCCCAGCGCCACCAGCATCCCCGCGCCGCCGTCGGTCGTGGCGCTGCCGCCGACCCCCAGCACGAGGGTGCGGGCGCCGGCGTCCAGCGCCGCCCGCAGCAGTTCCCCGGTGCCGGACGTGGTGGCGGTCAGCGGGGCGAAGACGCCGTCCGGCAGATGCCGCAGCCCTGAGGCCTCCGCCATCTCGATGACGGCGACGTCCGCGCGCAGCGCGTAGCCGGCGGTGACCCGGTCGCCGAGCGGGCCGGTGACCCGGGCGGTGCGCCGCTCGAAGCCGGCGGCCACCGCCGCGTCCACCGTGCCGTCGCCGCCGTCGGCGACCGGCAGGGACTCGGCCCGCACCCTCGGAGCCGCCCGGCGCAGACCGGCGGTGACATGCCCGGCCACTTCGGCGGCGGTGAGCGACCCCTTGAACTTGTCCGCGGCGATCAGCACGCGAATATCTGCCACCTTGTACTCCCATTTGACTGTGTCGCGCCGATCGGACCCTATCGGACGGGTCTGGCGGTGCGGCCCCGCAGGTGACGGGCGGGGCTGAGGTCAGCGGCCGACCGCGTAGCCCTGCATGGCGCGGGGGTTGGCGGCGGCTGACAGCAGGCCGGTGTCGGGGTCGCGGGCCACCGCGCACATGCGGCCCTCGGTCCAGGGGCCGGCGATGGTGACCTGGTGGCCGCGGTGGCGCAGTTCGTCGATGACGTGGTCGCCGACCCGGGATTCGAGGGTGACGCTGCCGGGGCTCATGGCCCGCGGGTGGAAGGAGCTGGGGAAGGCGTCGTTGTGCCAGTTCGGCGCGTCGATGGCGCCTTGCAGGTCGAGTCCGCCGCGCACCTTGGCCCGCAGCGCGACCGCGAGGAAGAAGTGCAGACTCCACTGGTCCTGCTGGTCGCCGCCGGGCGTGCCGAAGGCCATCACCGGGGTCCCGCCGCGCAGGGCGAGCGAGGGGGACAAGGTGGTGCGCGGCCGGCGGCCGGGGGTCAGGGAGTTGGGCAGGTCCGGCTCCAGCCAGGTCATCTGAAGGCGGGTGCCCAACGGGAAGCCCAGCTCGGGGACGACCGGGTTGGACTGGAGCCAGCCACCGCTCGGGGTCGCCGCGATCATGTTGCCCCAGCGGTCGATCACGTCCAGGTGGCAGGTGTCACCGCGGGTCGCGCCGTCCGGGCCCACGGTCGGCTCACCGGCGCCCGCGGCGGCGAGCGCGTCGTGGGTCGCGGTGTCGACCCGCTCGTCGGCGGGCAGCCGCAGGACGTACTGCGGCAGCCGCGGTGTGCGACCGCCCGGATGGCCGGGGCGCAGGTCCAAGGAGGCGGAACCGCCGATGAGCCAGCGACGCTCCGCGGTGTAGGCGGGCGCCAGCAGGTCGTCGACCGGCACGTCCAGCGCGTCGCCGTACCAGGCCTCCCGGTCGGCGAAGGCGAGCTTGGCGCCCTCGATAAGGGTGTGGACGTACGACCCGCTGCCGTACGCCAGCTCACCGCGCCCCAACCCGTCCGGCAGCAGGGAGAGTTGCTGGAGGAAGACCGGGCCCTGGCTCCACGCGCCGGCCTTGGCGACCGTCCAGCCGTTCCAGTCGTAGCTGACCGGCGTCTCGTAGGAGGCGGACCAGCCGGCGAGGTCGTCACCGGTCAGCACGCCCGCGTTGCGCCGTCCCGAGGTGTCCATCGCGGGGCGGGCGGCGAAGGCGGCCAGCGCTTCGGCGACGAACCCCTCGCGCCAGGCGCGGCGGGCGGCCTCGATCTGCGCCTCGCGTCCGCTGCCGGCCGACTTGGCCTCGGCGATGACCCGCCGCCAGGTCGCGGCCAGCGCGGGGTTGGTGAGCAGGGCTCCGGCGGCGGGGGCCCGGCCGCCGGGCAGGTAGACGTCGGCGGAGGTGGTCCATTCGGTGCTGAACAGCTCGCGGACCGACTCCACGGTCATCCCGATGCGCTCCACCGCCGGGTGGCCGTGCTCCGCGTAGCCGATGGCGTATTCCAGCACCTCGGCCAGGGACTTGGTGCCGTGGTCGCGCAGCAGCAGCATCCAGGCGTCGAAGGCGCCGGGCACGGTGGCGGCCAGCGGGCCGGTGCCGGGCACGAGTTCGAGGCCGAGGCCGGTGTAGTGGTCGATGGTGGCACCGGCCGGGGCCGGGCCCTGGCCGCACAGCACCCGCACCTCGCCGCCCTCCGGCGCGAGGATGATCGGCACCTCGCCGCCCGGCCCGTTCAGGTGCGGCTCCACGACGTGCAGGACGAATCCGGCCGCCACCGCCGCGTCGAAGGCGTTGCCGCCGTCCTCCAGCACGGCCATGGCGGTCTGGGACGCCAGCCAGTGGGTGGAGGAGACCATGCCGAAGGTGCCTTGGAGGGTGGGACGAGTGGTGAACACTGGGCCGCTCCTCGATGCGTGCGCGCGATGCGGACTTCCAGGAAGCCTGCGGGGCGCCCCGCCGCCGCGTCAATGGTGCCGTCGGTCAGACCCTGGGCAGGTCGAACCAGCGGGTCATGGCCGCGGCCAGCAGCAGATCGCCCTTGGCGTCCAGCTTGCGGGTGATCAGCAGCAGCGGCGCCGAAACGCCGCCGGAGGCGAGTCTGAGCAGTTCAGGCGCCGCCATGGTCAGTGTGAGGCGGGGCGAGCGCTGCGTGGCGTGCGGGGTGACCGTCAGGCGTCCGCCGCGGACTTCGGTCTCGTAGGTGTCCGCCGCGCCGTCCGCGGCGGTGATCCGCCAGCGGACCATGACCTCCCGGTCCCCCGCCACATCCGGCTTGAACAGGACGGTCATCCGGCGGAAGAGCTCGTCCAGCACCCGTCTGCGGTGCGGGCCGGCCATCACCTCGGCGGTCCTGGCGGCGGGCGTCGCGTGGACGATGCGGGCGAACTCCCGTGGTTCGACCGCGCTCAGGTCGAGGGTGCCGATATCCAGTTCCGGGGTGGGGTCGTTGCCGTTCGCCATGCGGTCGCCTTTCGTCCGGACTCGTGACGGGGTCGAGCGGTAGGGGCGTGCCGGTCAGCGCCCGAGCGACTTGAGCACCGCGCGCGCCGCGTGGAATCCGGCCATGCCGTGGACGCCGGGCCCCGGCGGGGTGGCCGAGGAGCACAGGAAGACCGACGGGTCGCTGGTGGCGTACGGCACCCTGCGCAGCCGGGGGCGGACCACGGCGCGCAGTCCGGCCGCGGAGCCGCAGCCGATGTCGCCGCCGACGTAGTTGGCGTTGCGGGCGGCCAGTTCGGCCGGGCCGCTGACCGCGCGGGCCAGCACGCGGTCGGTGAAGCCCGGCGCGAAGCGTTCCAGTTGGCGTTCGATCGCCGCGGTGGCGTCGCCGCGCCAGCCGTTGGGCACGTGGCAGTACGCCCAGAAGACGTGCTTGCCCTGCGGCGCGCGGCTCGGGTCGGCGGCGCTGGGCTGGGCGGTCAGCACGAAGGGGACCTCGGCCGCCTTGCCGTTGCCCACCGCCTTCATCGCGGAGCCGATCTCGCCGAACGTCGGGCCGAGGTGGACCGTGCCCGCCCGGGCGGCCTGCGGGGCGGTCCAGGGCACCGGGCCGTCCAGCGCGTAGTCGATCTTGAACGCGGCCGGGCCGTAGCGGAAGCCCTGGTAGGCCCCCTTGAGCCCGGCGATGCGGGCGAGGGCGGTGGGTGAGGTGTCGAAGACGTAGGCGCGGGCGGGCGGCAGTTCGGCGAGCGACTTCACGGTGAAGCCGGTGCGGATCGCCCCGCCGCGGTCGCCCAGCAGCCCGGCCAGCGCGTCGGAGATGGCCTGCGAGCCGCCGCGGGCGAACGGCCAGCCGACCGCGTGCCCGGCGAGCAGGAAGGTCAGCGCGCCCCCGCCGGTGACCAGTCCGCCCAGTGGCCCGACCAGGTGGGCCGCGGCGCCGGCGAACAGCCCCTTGGCCTTCGCACCCTGGAAGCGGCGGACCAGCATCGAGACCGGCAGCCCGCCGATCGCGCCGAACCGCGCGTGCAGCAGCGGGCTGGCGGGCGGGCCGGACCACTGCGGACGCAGCACGTCGCGGGCCAGGTCATCCCAGCGTCCGGTGAACGGCGCGACCAGCCTGCGGTACGCGACGCCGTCGCGGGCGCCGAGCGACTCCATGGTCTCGGCGACGCCGCGGGCCAGCACCGCCGCCGTGCCGTCGGGGAAGGGATGCGCCATCGGCAGCTCGGGGTGGACCCACTCCAACCCGTACTCGGCCAGCGGCAGGGCGTTGAAGGCGGGCGATCCGGCGCCGAACGGGTGGGCCGTGGAGCACGGGTCGTGCCGGAACCCCGGCAGGGTCAGCTCCTCGGTGCGCGCCCCGCCCCCGACGGTTTCCGCCGCCTCGTACACCTGCACCGAGAGCCCGGCTCCGGCCAGCTCGACAGCCGCGGTCAGGCCGTTGGGGCCCGCCCCGATCACTACGACATCCGTTGCGTCCGTGGTCACAGGGTCCACCGTGCCAGACCGGCGTCCCTCAGGAGGGAAGTGTTGCGATGAAAAGCTGATGACTCCGTATGCCGGCGTACCCGAGTCGGCAAAAAGCCGCTCGCCGGGGCCCGCCGGGTGCTCGTACGCTCGGCGCATGAGCAGCGCGCGACCGACCTCAGGCAAGCCCCTGGTGGCCATCCTCAGCGGGGCGGGTATCTCGACGGACTCCGGCATCCCGGACTACCGGGGGCCGAACGGACTGTGGCGGCGGGATCCCGAGGCCGAGAAGCTGGTGACCTACGAGTACTACGTCGGCGACCCGGAGATCCGCCGCCGGGCGTGGCGGATGCGCACCGACAGCCCGACCCTGCGGGCCCGGCCGAACGCGGCGCACGACGCGGTGGTGCGGCTGGAGCGCTCGGGGGTGCCGGTGCGGGTGCTGACCCAGAACGTCGACGGGCTCCACCAGGAGGCCGGACTGCCGGACCGCAAGGTGCTGGAACTGCACGGTTCGGCGCGCTCGGTGGTGTGCGTGGGGTGCGGGGAGCGCTCCGCGATGGCCGACGCGCTCGCCCGGGTGGCCTCCGGAGAGGCCGACCCGGCGTGCGAGGCGTGCGGCGGGATCCTGAAGTCCGCCACGGTGATGTTCGGCGAACCTCTGGACCCGGGGGTGCTGGGCGAGGCGATGGCGATCGCCAAGGCGTGCGATGTCTTCGTGGCGGTCGGCACCAGCCTTCAGGTGCAGCCCGCCGCCTCACTCGCCGGGATCGCCGCCGAGCACGGCGCCCGGCTGGTGATCGTCAACGCCGAGCCGACCCCTTACGACCGGTTGGCGCGGGAGGTCATCCGGGAACCGATCGGGACGGCTCTTCCGGCGTTCCTGGCAGGGCTTTGCTGAGGATCGTGTGGATGAGCAGGGCGCCGACCAGGCCGACCGCCCAGCCGTAGTCGGCGAGCGGCTTGAGGAACGGGATCAGGCCGTGCGCCGGGAAGGGCCCGGTGCCGGGTGCCGAGTAGGAGCCGCCGACCGCCAGCAGTCCGCCGATGACGAAGGCGAGGACGGCCCGCCAGTTCCAGCCGCCCCGGTACCAGTAGCGTCCGCCGGGGCGGTAGAGGTCGACGAGGTCCAGCCGGGTGCGGCGGACGATCCAGTAGTCGGCGATCAGGACCCCGGCGACGGTGCCCAGCAGCCCGCCGACCACGCCCAGCCAGGTGAAGATGTACACCGTCGGCGAGGAGATCAGCTTCCAGGGGAAGATGACGACCCCGACGACACCGGTGATCAGCGCGCCGCCGCGGAAGGTGATGAACCGCGGTGCCAGGTTGGACAGGTCGTAGGCCGGTGAGACCACGTTGGCGGCCAGGTTGCAGGAGATGGTCGCCACCAGCACGGTGATCAGCGCGAACAGCACACCGGCCCAGTTGGTCAGGTGGGCGGCCAGCTGGATCGGGTCCCACACCGGCTGTCCGTAGACCGCCTGCGAGCCCGAGGTGACCAGCACCGACAGCAGCGCGAACGCGGTCATCGTGGTGGGCAGCCCGAGCGACTGGCCCCAGGCCTGGGCGCGTTGCCCCGCACCGAACCGGGTGAAGTCGGGGATGTTAAGCGACAGCGTCGACCAGAAGCCGATCATGCCCATCAGGGAGGGGAAGAAGACCGGCCAGAAGTGCGCGCCCCAGCCGAGCTTGGAGGGCTGGTCGAGCAACGGTCCGAGGCCGCCGGCCTTCACCGCGATCCACACCAGCAGGGCGACGGCGCCGGCCAGCACGAAGGGCGCCGCCCAGTTCTCGAACCGGCGCAGGGTCTCCATGCCCCGGGCGATGATGGCGAGTTCCACCGCCCAGAAGACGACGAACGACAGCCACTGCGTCCAGGGGTGACCGCCGATCACCGAGGCGTCGGCCCAGCCGTGGCCGAACAGCTTGCCGGCCAGGAAGAAGATCCCCTCGCCGCCGATCCAGGTCTGGATGCCGAACCACGCGCAGGCCACCGCCGCCCGCACCAGCGCGGGCAGGTTCGCGCCGCGCAGCCCGAAGGAGGCGCGGGCCAGCACCGGGAAGGGAATGCCGTACTTGGGTCCGGCGTGCCCGGTGAGCAGCATCGGGAACAGCACGATGACGTTGGCCAGGGCGATGGTGAACACCGCCTGCTTCCAGTCCATGCCGAGCGCGACCAGACCGGAGGCCAGCGTCCAGGAGGGGATGTTGTGCGCCATCCCGACCCACAGGGCGGTGAAGTTGTACGTGGTCCAGTGCCGCTCGGCGACCGGTACCGGCCGCAGGTCGTCGTTGGCGAACCGGCCGTCGTCCGGGACGGCGCCCTCGACCAGCTCTATTCGTCCGTCGGCGTGGGCGACGTGGTCTGCCGCCGGGGCGCTCATGTGTCCGCTCCCAGCGCGGGGATGATCCGCTCGCCGTAGGTGTCGACGACCGCTTCGCGCGCGTCGTGCATGGCGTAGACCGCGAACTGGTCGACGCCCAGCGCCTGGAGCGCCTTCAGCTTCTCGATGTGCGCGTCCGGCGGGCCGATCAGGCAGAAGCGGTCGACGACCGCGTCCGGCACGAAGGAGGTGTCGGGGTTGCCGGCCCGGCCGTGGTGCGCGTAGTCGTAGCCCTGGCGGTCCTTGATGTAGGCGGTCAGCTCCTCGGGGACCATGTCGGAGTGGTCGCCGTAGCGTCCGACGAGGTCGGCGACGTGGTTGCCGACCATGCCACCGAACCAGCGGCACTGCTCGCGGGCGTGCGCCAGGTTCTCCTCGGTGCCGTCGGTGACGTAGGCGGGGGCGGCGACACAGATCTTGACGGACTCGGGGTCGCGCCCGGCCTCCTCGGCCGCCTTGCGGACCGCCTTGACCATCCACTCGGTCAGGAACGGGTCGGCCAGTTGCAGGATGAACCCGTCGGCCTTCTGCCCGGCGAGTGCCAGCGCCTTGGGACCGTAGGCGGCCATCCACACCGGCAGGTGGCCGTCGCGCACCCACGGCAGCCGGATGGTGTTGCCGTCCACCTCGGTCTCCCGGCCCTCGGCGAGGTCGCGGATGACCTCGATCGCCTCGCCGAGCCGGGCCAGCGTGTTGGGCTTGCGGCCGGCCACCCGCATCGCGGAGTCGCCGCGGCCGATGCCGCAGACGGTGCGGTTGCCGTACATCTCGTTGAGCGTGGCGAAGGTGGAGGCGGTCACCTCCCAGGTCCGGGTGCCCGGGTTGGTGACCATCGGGCCGACGATCAGCCGTTCGGTGTGGTCCAGGATCCGGCTGTAGATGACGAACGGCTCCTGCCAGAGCACGGTGGAGTCGAAGGTCCAGCCGTAGCGGAACCCGTTGTGCTCGGCGCGGCGCATCAGTTCGACGACCGCAGATCCGGGGGGATCGGTCTGCAGAACGAGCCCGAAGTCCATCTCGCTGCCTTTCACGTGCCGGAGTAGGTCTACAGGAGGTACTGGCAGGTGCCGCGGGGCTGGTACTGCCCATGTCCCGCGTGCCCCACGTAGGAACGGCCGTCGATGACCAGTTCGCCGCGGGAGAGCACCGTTTCGACCTGTCCGGTGATCCGGCGGCCTTCGTACGCGCTGTAGTCGACGTTCATGTGGTGGGTTTCGGCCGACAGCACCTGTTCGGCGTGCGGGTCGTAGATGACGATGTCGGCGTCGGCGCCGGGGGCGATGGTGCCCTTGCGCGGGTAGAGCCCGAACATCCTGGCGGGGGTGGCGCAGGCCAGTTCGATCCAGCGGCGACGGGAGATGTTCCCGTCGACGACGGCCTGGTGGAGCAGGTCCATCCGGTTCTCCACCCCGGGCATGCCGTTGGGGATCTTGGAGAAGTCGCCGCGGCCCATCTCCTTCTGGCCGGTGAAGCAGAACGGGCAGTGGTCGGTGGAGACCACCGACAGGTCGTTGGTCCGCAGGCCCCGCCACAGTTCGGCCTGGTGCTCGCGCGGGCGCAGCGGGGTGGAGCAGACGTACTTGGCGCCCTCGAAGTCCGGCTCGGCCAGGTTGTCGGTGGACAGGAACAGGTACTGCGGGCAGGTCTCACCGAAGACGTTGAGCCCCATGTCGCGGGCCTGCGCCAGCTCGGCGAGCGCCTCGGTGGCGGAGACGTGCACGACGTACAGCGGGGAGCCCGCCACCCGGGCGAGCTGGATGGCGCGGTGGGTGGCCTCGGCCTCCAACAGGGCCTTGCGGACCTCGCCGTGGTAGCGCGGGTCGGTCCGGCCGGCCGCCAGCGCCTGCTCGACCAGGACGTCGATGGCGATGCCGTTCTCGGCGTGCATCATGATCAGCCCGCCGTTGTCGGAGGCGCGTTGCATGGCCCGCAGGATCTTGCCGTCGTCGCTGTAGAAGACGCCCGGGTAGGCCATGAACAGCTTGAAGGAGGTGACGCCCTCCTCGACCAGCTGGTCCATCTCCTTGAGGGAGTCCTCGTTGACGTCGGCGAGGATCATGTGGAAGCCGTAGTCGATGGCGCACTGCGCGTCGGCCTTGGCGTGCCAGGCGTCCAGTCCGGCGCGCAGCGAGCCGCCGACGCTCTGGATGGCGAAGTCCACGATGGTGGTGGTGCCGCCCCAGGCGGCGGCCCGGGTCCCGGTCTCGAAGGTGTCCGAGGCGTACGTGCCGCCGAACGGCATCTCCATGTGGGTGTGCGCGTCGACACCGCCGGGGATCACGTACTTGCCGGTGGCGTCGATCACCCGGTCGGCGTTCCAGGGCAGCTCGGCGGAGTGCGCCGCGAGGGCGACGATCCGGCCGCCGTCGATCAGCACGTCGGCGTGTGTTTCCTCGGCCGCGGTGATGACCAGGCCACCGCGGATCAACGTGGTCGTCATGTTTCCTTCGTCCCTGTCCGTTCCCGGGTGACGGCCTGTTCGATGGCCGTCTCGATGATCTCGGCGCCTTCTTCCGCCTCGGCGACGCTGAGCGTGAGCGGTGGCGCGATCCGCAGCACGTTGCCTTCCCGTCCGCCCTTGCCGATGAGCAGTCCGCCCTCACGGGCCGCCTCCAGGACGGCGGAGGCGAGGTGCGGGGCGGGCTCGTCGGTGCCGGGGATGACCAGCTCGACGCCGATCATCAGACCGCGGCCGCGTACTTCCCGGACGGCCGGGGAGCCCGCGGTGACGGCCCGCAGTCGGGCCATCAGCAGACCGCCGACCCGGCGGGCGTTGCCCTGCAGGTCGTGGTCGAGCAGATAGCCGAGGTTGGCGAGCGCGCCCGCCGTGGTGACCGGACTGCCGCCAAAGGTGGAGATGGAGTTGGCGTCCAGGCAGTTCATCACCTCGGCACGGGCGACGACACCGCCCATGGACAGTCCGTTGCCGATGCCCTTGGCGAAGGTGAGGATGTCCGGCGGGCCGGCCTGCGCGTGCGCCTGCCAGCCCCAGAAGTGCTCCCCGGTACGCCCCCAGCCGGTCTGCACCTCGTCCGTGATCCACAGGATGCCGCGTTCCGCGAGGACCTCGCGGAACGCGGCGAACAGCCCGTCGGGCGGTGAGGTGAACCCGCCGACGCCCTGGATGGGTTCGGCGATCAGCGCGGCGACCGCGCCGCCGGCCTGCCCCAGGACGTCCCTGAGATCGGCGACGCACGCGGCGATGAACTCCGCGTCCGTCAGGTGCGCGAAGGGGCCGCGGCCGCGTACTCCCCCGTGCACGTAGAGCGTCTGGAGCGGGGAGAGGCTGGTGGGTGACCAGGAGGAGTTCCCGGTCACCCCGACCGCGCTGAAGGACCGGCCGTGGTAGCCGTTGCGCAGCGCCAGGACCTGGTTGGACCGGCGGTACGCGGTGGCCAGCAGCAGCGCGGTGTCGTTCGCCTCGGTGCCGGAGGTGGTGAAGAAGACCCGGGCGTCCGGGATGCCGGACAGCTGGGCGATCCGCTCGGCGAGTTCGACCGCGCCGCGGTTGAGGTAGAGCGTCGAGCTGTGCAGGATCCGGCCGGCCTGCTCGGCGACCGCCTCGGTGACCTCCGGTAGTGCGTGGGCAGTCATGGTGGTGAGGATGCCGCCGAAGAAGTCGAGGTACTGGCGTCCCTCGGCGTCCCACACCCGCCGCCCCTCGCCGTGGGTGATCTCGATGGGCTGCCGGTAGTACGTGGTCAGCCAGTCGGGCATCACGGCTCGGTGGCGGGAGTGCAGTGCGGCATGCGTCGTCTCGGTCATGACTGCCACAACGATCACGGCTCCACAAGGTCGCCATACGCGTCGGGGCGGCGGTCCCGGTAGAAGGCCCACTGCTGCCTGACCTCGTCGATCAGCCCGAGGTCGAGATCGCGTACGAGGAGCTCCTCCTTGGTGTCGCTGGCCACCTCGCCCACGAACTGCCCGCGCGGGTCGACGAAGTAGCTGGTGCCGTAGAAGTCGTTGTCGCCGTACTCCTCCTGGCCCACCCGGTTGATGGCGGCGATGAAGTACTCGTTGGCGACCGCGGCGGCCGGCTGCTCCAGCTGCCACAGGTAGGCCGACAGCCCGCGCGAGGTGGCCGAGGGGTTGTAGACGATCTGCGCGCCGCCCAGGCCGAGCGCACGCCAGCCCTCGGGGAAGTGCCGGTCGTAGCAGATGTAGACGCCCACCTTGCCGACGGCGGTGTCGAACACCGGCCAGCCGACGTTGCCCGGCTTGAAGTAGTACTTCTCCCAGAAGCCCTTGACCTGCGGGATGTGGTGCTTGCGGTACTTGCCGAGGATCGTGCCGTCGGCGTCGATGACGACCGCGGTGTTGTAGTAGAAGCCGGACTGCTCGACCTCGAACACCGGGACCACGATCACCATGCCGGTCTCCCGGGCCAGCGCGGCCATGCGCTGTACCGTGGGACCGTCCGGCACCGGCTCCGCCCAGCGGTAGTGCTCCGGCTCCTGCACCTGGCAGAAGTAGGGCGCGTTGAAGACCTCCTGGAAGCCGATGATCTTGGCTCCCTGGGCGGCCGCCGCGCGGGCGTGCTCCTCGTGCTTGGCGATCATCGATTCGGTGTCGCCCGTCCAGGTCGCCTGAACGAGGGCGGCGCGTACGACTTTGGCCATGACCAGCTCCTCTGACGCAACGTCAGGCAGGGTCTACGCACGTAGAACCCGGCCAAGGGAAAGAAGGTAAGAGCGCATCCCCCACTGTGGCAATAGCGCGACGGTTACTCAACGACGACGATCACGTTTCGCACCCGTTCGACCACGCCCGACCAGCCAGGAAGACCTCGGATCGCGGCGGTGATCCACCCGCCGGGTGAGGTAAGTCTCGACAGTCAAACTTGCAAGTTTGACTGTCGAAATCGTAGGCTGAGGACATGCCAGCACCCGACCGGGCCCGCCTCGCCGAAGAACTCACGGCGGTCGTCTCACAGCTCAACCGCCGGATGCGCGCCGCCTCACCGGAGGGCGCGCTCTCCCCCTCCCAGCGCATCGCGCTGGGCCGCCTCCATGAAAGTGGCCCGACCACCACCGCGGCACTCGCCCGTGCCGAGCACGTCCGGCCCCAGTCGATGCGGGCCACGCTCGGTGTGCTGGAGGAGCAGGAACTGATCGTCCGCAGCCCGCACCCGACCGACGGCCGCCAGGTCGTCTTCTCGCTCACCGAGGCGGGCACCCGGCGGCTCGACTCGCTGCGGCACGCCAAGGAGACCTGGCTGGCGGACGCCATCGAGGCGCGGCTGGACGGCGACGACCAGGCGGTGCTGGCCCGGGCGATAGACCTGCTGAAACGGCTGGCCTCCTCATGACGGGCACGCGTTCCGGCATCGCGCTTCCCGGGCGCCCGGGACTGCCCGGAAGCGGCGGCGGCAGCGCGGGCGACGGCGGACCGGGCGACGGGACCGGCTCGCGGGCCGACGGGTTCGGGCCGCGGCTGATCACTCCGCTGCTGCTCGGCTCGGTCCTCAACCCGGTCAACTCCACCATGATCGCCACCGCGCTGGCGTCCATCGGCTCCGACCTGCGGGTCGGCGCCGCGCAGACCGCGTGGCTGGTGGCCTCCCTGTACCTGGCCAGCGCCATCGGGCAGCCCGCGATGGGCCGGCTGGCCGATCTGCTCGGGCCGCGCCGGGTCTTCCTCGCGGGGCTGGTGCTGGTCGGTGTGGCGGGGCTGGTGGGCACCTTCCTGCCGGTGCTGGCCTGGCTGATCGTCTCCCGCGTGCTGCTGGGACTCGGGACGTCGGCGGCCTACCCGGCGGCCATGGCGATGCTGCGGGCCGAGTCGCGACGGCTGGGCCGTGAGACACCGCGCACCGTGCTGGGGCTGTTGTCACTGGCCGCGCTCTCCAGCGCCGCCGTCGGCCCGGTACTCGGCGGGCTGCTGTCGGCGACCCTCGGCTGGCGGGCGATCTTCGCGGTGAACATCCCGCTGGCGCTCGTGGCACTGGTCATGGCGGTGGCGTGGCTGCCCGCCGGGCGGCCGGAACCGCGGGACGGCCGCGCCGCCGGGGCCGGCCACGGGCTGCCGCGCCCGGGGTCGGTGGACCCGCTGGGGATGGCGCTGTTCGCCGGGGCGCTGGTGGTCGCGATGCTGTTCCTGATGCGGCTGGAGCACCCGATGTGGCTGCTGCTGCCGCCGGTCGCCGCGCTGGCCGGGACGCTCGTCTGGTGGGAGCTGCGGCGCCAGGACCCCTTCATCGACCTGCGCATGCTGGCCCGGAACCGCGCCCTGGCCACCACCTACCTGCGGCACGGACTGACCTATCTGATCATCTACAGCGTGCTGTACGGCTACGCCCAGTGGCTGGAGGACGGACACGGCTTCTCGGCGTTCTCGGCCGGGCTGGTGCTGCTGCCGATGTCGGTGGCCGCCGCCGTCTGCTCGCTGCTGGGGGCGCGCACCAGGGGCATCCGCGCGCCGCTCATCTGGGCCGCGGTGCTGCTCGCGGCGGGCAGTGCGGCGCTCTTCCTCACCGGGCGGGGCACGTCACCCGCGTTCCTGCTGCTGGCGGCGGTGCTCTTCGGACTGCCGCAGGGGCTGGCCTCCACCGGCAACCAGGCCGCCGTCTACGCCCAGGCGCCGCCCGGCGGCACGGGCGCCGCGGCCGGACTCCAGCGCACCGCCCAGTACCTCGGCGCCATCACCGCGGCCAGCCTGATCGGCCTGTTCTACGGGCCCCGCGCGTCGGACGCCGGACTGCACGAGATGGCCGCCGTGGTCGGGGTGCTCAGCCTGGTGCTCATCGCGCTGACCGTCGGCGACCGCGCCCTGCGCACCGGACGCCGCTAGGCCGTGTCTTGGGCAAGGCTCAGCGGGAGGGGGCGGCGCCGAAGCCGGAGTCCCAGGACCACAGGTGGGCGCAGCCGGGGCACTGCAGGTGCAGCATCCGGCCGCGCGCGGACAGCAGGTAGCGCCAGTGGTCGGGGCAGGTGCGGCCGGCCAGGCAGGTGCCGCACTCCCGGTGGTCCTGGCACCCCGGGCAGGGCAGCCAGGCCCTGCGCCCGATGTCGGCGGTGGGGTCAATCGGCAGCACGGCCGTACCCGTCGAGCGGCGGCAGTACGCCCGCGGCCTCAAGGCGGCGGTAGGTCTCCAGCTGTTCCGCGTCGAGACCGGAGTAGAGCAGGCGGTAGGCGGCCTGCTCGCCCTCGATCACCGCGACCGGGTCCCACTCGTCGCCCAGCGCGCCGACGACCTCGGTCTGCCGGCGGGCTTCCTCGCGGGTGAGATCGATGTCGAATTCGTATATGTGCTCGGTGGAGCCGCCATCTGTCACGGTGGTGTGTCCCGGATCGGGTGCGTTGTCCTTTCCTCGTGTGTAACAAATGGTCCGCTGATCAACAAAGCATCGATCCGAAAATGCGACGAATATCGCATCCCGCCAAGATCCACAAGACACGGCCTAAACGGCGAGCCCGATCACCAGCCACATGAAGCCGGTACCGGCGACGGTGCACAGCAGGGTGGAAAGGGAGGGGTGCGGGCTGTGGGCCTCTGGGAGGATGTCGGAGGTGGCCAGGTAGAACAGGAATCCGGCGAAGAATCCCAGATAGAGCCCGAGGATTCCCACCGGAATGACGAACGCCAGCGTGATCGCCGCTCCCACCACGGGCGCTGCGGCGTCGCAGACCAGCAGCACGACGGCCCGGCGGCGGGCGTTCCCGTACAGCCGGGTGATCGTGTACGTGTTGAATCCGTCGGCGAAGTCGTGCGCGATGACGGCGATGGCGACCACCGTGCCGACGGTGGATCCGGCCTGGAAGGCGGCGCCGATGGCGAAGCCGTCCATCACGCTGTGCCCGACCAGGGCGCCCGCGGCGGCCAGTCCCAGCCCCTGCGCGTCCCGGCCCTGACCGTGGCGGTGGGCATGGGCGTGGGAGTGGCTGTGCGCGGCGTACTCGCCCTCGTGGGCCCGGTGGATGGCGACGGCCCGCTCGACGACGTGGATGGCGAGGAAGCCCGCCACGAACATCAGCAGGGCGGCGGGCACACCGAAGACGTGCCGCGGCTGGGCGTCCAGCGCCTCGGGAAGCAGGTCGAACCCGACGACCCCCAGCATCAGCCCGGCCGCCAGGCCCAGCACGAGATGGCGCCGGTCGCCTATCCGATGTGCGACGACGCCGCCGATCAACGTCATCAGGAACGCGCCAGCGGCGACGAGTGCTGCCATGAGGACATCGTCCCGGCCCGCTCCGCACGGCCGCGCACCGGGGTGGGCCGTCCGGGCGGGCGGTCCCCTCAGCCGGTTCAGACCCCGCCGCGCTCGAAGACCCGGGAGGCGAGGGTGGCGCGCTCGTCTTGTGGGATGGAGGTCCAGCGGGTGCCGCGGATGGCCCCCTCCAGGGCGAAGAGGGTGTGGCTGCGGGCGTCCTCCGGCAGTTCCTCGCTGATCTTCGCGAAGGCCGCCTCGGCTCCGAGGCGGCGCAGTTCGGCTGCGTCGGACACCCCGGCGCCACGCAACCGGTCGGCCAGGATCGCGCCGATGTTGGGGAGCTTTTCCAGGGATTCCATGTGTATCTCCCGGTCTGCGGTAGTTCGTGACCGCCTCTCATGATGCCCGCAGTACCCGCCGATCCGGCGCACGCGGGGCCGTCCGGCGGCCGAGAACCGGACAATAACGATAAAAAGGGGTCAAATGGCGCGCTCGGCTGAGCGGGGCGGCTCAGCCGCTGCCCTCCGCGGCCTCGGCATGCGCCTGTGCCAGCTCAGGGGTGCCGCCCTCCGCCCAGTCCAGGCCGGCCGCCACCACGTCGACCTCCCGACCGGAGGCCAGCCGGATCACCGGGCGGCCGTTCGGCCGCACCTGCCAGGCCGCGCCGTGGACGGTGCGCAGGACGACGGTGCCCAGATACAGGCCCGCGTCGTTGCCCAGCCACGACGTGCGTTCCGGATCGTCACGCCAGCGAGGCGTCAGCTGGTCCAGGGCGGCCAGCGAGGCGGCCGAGTCATCGAGCACCACCCCGGCCGCGGCCGCCTGGGAGCGCAGCAACTCGCACTCGGAGAGCAGTTCCGCGATCCCTTCCGGGTCGTCGGCGAGCGACGCCGGGACGGCCGCACCGCGTGCGGCGTCGTTCCGCTTCAGCCATTTGTCCACGAAGGAGATCCCCATGCCCTCAGCGTGGCACCGTCACGGCCATCCGTCACCGCAGGCGCGACGGTCAATCATGCTTCCGGGCCGCAGGAGTGCCCGGCGCGGTCACACTTCCAGGTCGACGACGACCGGGGCGTGGTCGGAGGCGCCCTTGCCCTTGCGCTCCTCGCGGTCGACGTAGGCGTCGCCGACCGCCTTGGCGAACGGCTCGTTGCCCAGCACCAGGTCGATCCGCATGCCCTTGTTGTGCGGGAAGCGCAGCTCCCGATAGTCCCAGTAGGTGTACGGCCGGTCGTACTTCAGCGGGCGCGGCATGACGTCGGTCAGTCCGGTCTCCCGCAGCCGGGCCAGCGCCTCGCGCTCCGGCGGGGTGACATGGGTCAGGCCCTCGAAGGCGGCGACGTCGAAGACGTCCTCGTCGGTGGGGGCGATGTTGTAGTCGCCCAGGACCGCGAACGGCCGCTCCCCCGCGGCGTCGGCGACCACCGTGGTGCGCAGCGTCTCCAGCCAGCTGAGCTTGTAGTCGTAGTGGTCGTGACCGACCTCACGGCCGTTGGGCACGTAGACCGACCAGACGCGGACCGGCCCGCAGGTCGCCGCGACCGCCCGCGGCTCCGGCGGCTCACCGAGGTAGCCGGGCTGGTCCGGCAGCCCCATGGCGACGTCGTCCAGCCCCACCCGCGAGAGCACCGCCACCCCGTTCCACCGGCCGGTGCCGTTGACCGCCGCCTCGTAGCCCAACTCGCGCAGCGGCTCGAACGGGAACGGTCTCGGCGGAGCACTTGAGCTCCTGGAGGCAGAGCACATCCGTACCGCTGACTTCTCCAGCCAGGCCAGCAGCCGAGGGAGGCGGGCGGTGATCGAGTTGACGTTCCAGGTCGCGATGCGCAGTGCCATGCCCGGCAATCTACCGCCCGCCACCGACAGCCGAACCGCTACACCGGCTCGGTGCTCTCCCCCGGGGCGATGCGCAGGTACTCGGCGCCGCCGGTGCCCGGGCCGCCGGGGCCGAGGTTGCGGGCGTAGACGCCCAGACCCGCGTCGGCGAGCATCCCGTCGTGGATGGCGTAGGCCCGCCGCGGGGCGACCTCGCGGACGTAGTCGAGGACCTCGGAGAACTTGTTCCACGGGGCGTGCAGCGGCAGCAGCAGGGTCTCCACCGCCTTGTCCGGCACCGTCAGCGCGTCGCCCGGGTGGAAGAGCGAACCGTCCAGCAGGAAGCCCACATTGGTGATCCGCGGGATGTCGGGGTGGATGACGGCGTGCAGTTCGCCGTGCGCCTCCACCTCGAAGCCGGCCGCGGTGAAGGTGTCGCCGTGTCCGACGACCGACACCCGGCCGGGATAGGCCGCGGTGAGCTGGTCGGCGACGGCGCGCAGGGTCCACACCCGCACCGCCGGGTCGGCGTCCAGCACGGCGCGCAGCCGCTCGGGGTCGAAGTGGTCGGCGTGCTCGTGGGTGATCAGGACGGCGTCCGCGCCCGCGGTGGCGTCCGGCTCGGTGAAGACGCCCGGGTCGATGACCAGCACCCGGCCGTCCTTCTCCAGACGGACGCAGGCGTGGCCCTTCTTGGTCAGCTTCATGCCGGGCATCCTTTCACTCCTGTCCCGGCAGCCGGGTCTCCTCGGCGATGACGCGCTGTGCCACCGAGAACGCGGAGCCGGCCGCCGGGACGCCGCAGTAGACGGCCGTCTGGATCAGCACCTCCTTGATCTCCCCGGGTGCCAGCCCGTTGCGCAGGGCCGCCCGCAGGTGGGAGGCGAACTCGTCCAGATGACCGCGGGCCACCAGCGCGGTCAGCGTGATCACACTGCGCGTCTTGCGGTCCAGGCCCGGCCGGGTCCACACCTCGCCCCAGGTGTAGCGGGTCATGAACTCCTGGAAGTCGCCGGTGAACTCGTCCGCCTCCGCCGCGGCCCGGTCCACGTGGGCGTCGCCCAGCACCTCCCGGCGCACCCGGACGCCCTCGTCGTAGGGGTCGGGGCGGGGCACCGAGGACGCCTTGGCCGAGGCGGCCGTGTCCGGCGGCGGCGGGAAGCCGGCCGGGGTCTCCACCGGGAGGCGGACCGCGGGGGGCTGCTGCACGGGCGGCGGTGCCGCGCGTTCCGTCCAGGTGGCCGAGAAGTGCCGGACGACCAGGTCGGTGACGGCTCTGGGCTGCTCGACCGGGGCCAGGTGCGCGGCGCCCGGCACCACGGCGAGCCGCGCGTCGGGTATCCCGGCGACCAGGGCACGGGCGTCCGCGGGCGGCGTCGCCGGGTCCTGGTCGCCGCCGACCACCAGGGTGGGGACGCCGATCCGGCCCAGCTCGGTGCGCACGTCGTGGGTGGCCAGCGCCTCGCAGGCGGCGATGTAGCAGTCGGTGTCGGTGGTGCGGACCATCTGCACGGACCAGTCCACTATCGACGTCTGCGCCGCGCGGAAGACCGGGGTGAACCAGTGCTCCGGGGTGCTGTGCGCGATACGGGCCAGGCCGCCCGAGCGCGCCACGACGCCACGCTGGCGCCAGGCGTCGGGCGTCTCGAACCGCGCCGAGGCCGAGATCAGGGTGAGCGAGGCGACCCGGTGCGGATGGCGCAGCGCCAGATCCATGCCGACCGCTCCGCCGAGGGAGCAACCCACGTATCCGAAGCTGTCGATGCCGAGTTCGTCGAGGGTGGCCAGCAGCCGGTCGGCCAGTTCTGCCACCGAGGACGCGGGGGCGACGAGCGCGCCACCGTGCCCTGGCAGGTCGTAGCGGAGCACCCGCCAGTGCTGTATCAGCTCGGGTATCTGCCGGTCCCACATGTGCCATGTGGTGCCGAGCGCCGGGCCGAGCACGATGACGGGGGCACCCTGCGGGCCTTCGATCCGGTGCTGCAAGGTCTTCGGGTCAGTCACCCGGTCACGCTATCTAGGGAACGGGGTGCGGCGCGCGCCGCCCCTCGCACGCCGCCCGTGGTCAGCGGAAATCGGTGGTGGACACCACGAAGACCGAAGGCCGGTCGGGGTTGTCGAGGTTGACGGTGATCCGGTGGTCCGGCGTGCTGCCCCGCTTGGTCAGCAGCAGTCCCGCCCAGTGGTGGCCGGCCGAGAAGTCCCAGTCGACCCGGGTGGACTCGGTGGGCGTGACGGTGATCCGCCCCTCGGTCAGCGCCGCGCGGCTGGTGCCGAGTTGGGCGAGGAAGGAGTCGAGTCCGCCGCCGGTCGTGGTGAACTGCGCGTACAGCGAGCTGTCCTGCCAGGAGTTCGCCTCGAAGTAGCCGACCCGGGTGGCGTTGTAGGGGATCGGCACCTGGTAGACGCTGCGCTGCATGCGGGACGGCCAGCCGGGCACCAGGCCGGCGATCTCGGCGCGGATCAGCTTCTCCCCGTCGCTGTCCCGGCTCTGCATCGCGGCGATCGCCCCGTAGCCGGAGGGCACCAGGATCAGCAGGGCGATGATGAGGATCTGCAACGGGCCGCGGCGCGCCGGGGCGGCCGCGGGCACGTCCTGCGGGGATTCCTGGTCCGGTTCGACCGGGGTTCCTGTGGTCATCGGTCTGCCGCCCTGCCGAGTCGAGTGGTGAACGCTGCCGCCCGCTCGTAGCGTTCGACGCGGCGCCGGTTGGTGCGCCGGAAGCGGCGGGCGATGAGCCGGGCGAGGTCGGCGGCGCCGACCATGCCTGCCTCCGGGCCCAGTTCCGCCTTGGCGATGGTGGCCTCCGGCCGGTAGCCGCGGCCGGTCAGATGGCGCTTGAACGCCTCCCGGGCCGGGCCGATCAGCAGGTCGTCCGCCGCGCTGACGCCCCCGCCGATGACGAAGCAGGACGGGTCCAGGGCGGCGGCGAGGTTGGCGATGCCGACCCCGAGCCACTGGCCGATGTCCTGGAACAACTCGATGCACATCGCGTCGCCGGACTGGGCGAGTTCGGTGATCAGCGGTCCGGTGATGTCGCCGAACTGCCCCCCGACGCGGTCGATGAGCCCGTAGGCCACCGGGGATTCGGCCACCGCCAGCTCCCGGGCCTCGCGCACCAACGCGTTGCCTGAGCTGTACTGCTCCCAGCAGCCGCGGTTGCCGCACGGGCAGCGGTGGCCGCCTGGCACCACCTGCATGTGGCCGAACTCGCCGGCCACCCCGTAGCGGCCGCGTTTGACCTGACCGTCCTCCAGGATGGCGCCGCCGATGCCGGTGCCCAGGGTGATCATGACCAGGTCCGGCTGACCGCGTCCGGCGCCGAAGCGCCACTCGGCCCAGGCCGCGGTGTTGGCGTCGTTGTCCACCATGACCGGCACCAGCAGCCGCTCGGACAGCCGTTCGCGCAGCGGTTCGTCACGCCAGGACAGATGCGGGGCGAACAGCACGCGGGAGCGGTCGGCGTCCACCCAGCCGGCGGCGCCGATGCCGACGGCGTGCACGTCGTGCCGCTCCGACAGGTCCAGCACCAGCTCCACGATGGTGTCCTCGACCACCTTGGGGCTCTTGGACTTGTCCGGTGTCTCGGTGCGTACCTTCTCCAGGATGGTGCCGTCGGCGTCGACGACCCCCGCCATCACCTTGGTGCCGCCGATGTCGATGCCCACCGTGGGCACGCGGGGCGCGGTGAGGTGGGAGCGGCGCTCCCGGCGGCCGACAGTGCTCAGCACGGTCGCCCGCGTCGCGCCCGTGCGGTGGACGCGTTCGCGGTAGGCGCTCAAAGGTCTCTCCGGGTCGGGGTTTGCGGGGGCCAAATATACGGCAGCCCGCTGACGGCCGACCGGCTCCCGGGAATGTGCGTGGCTCGGGCGGGTCCGGTGGGCATCTCTCGGCCCACCGCGGACCCCCGTGGGCTCAGGCCGCCGCCCGCAGCGGTGGCATCCCGTCGACCTCGAAGAGCACCCGGTCGTCGTAGCACCACCACCACGCCTCGCCCGGCTCGAAGGAGCGGATCAAGGGGTGGCCGGTGGCGTCGTGGTGGGCGGTCGCGTGCCGGTTCTTGGAGGAGTCGCAGCAGCCCACGTGCCCGCAGGTGGGGCACTCGCGCAGGTGGAGCCAGTCGTCCCCGCGCGTGACGCACTCCGGGCAGGTGTCGCGGCTCTCCGGGCTCACCGTCCGCACCTGGCCGAGGTGTCCGCACACCGGTGCGGTGCCCGGTTCCTGGTTGGTCGCCATCGCGTCCTCCTCGCCGCCTGCCGTCCATTCCACCCTCGCACCGCTGCCAGGCATGTCAAACCGGCACCCGGTGTTCACAGGTGGCGGCGGCGGTCCGCGGCGTGCGTTTCGTACTCCTGCCTGGCCTTGAGCGCGGCGGGCCGCTCGGCGGTGGCGGCGACCGGCACGTCCCACCACGCCTGCGCGCCGGGCACCGCCGAGGCGCGCGCCGGATCGCTGTCGGTCTCGACGTAGACGCAGGTGGCGCGCTCCGAGGCGCGGGCGGTGGCCAGCGCCTCGCGCAGTTCGCGCACCGTGGCGGCCCTGATCACCTCCAGGCCGAGGCTGGCGGCGTTGGCGGCCAGGTCCACCGGCAGCGGTGCGCCGGTGTAGCCGCCGTCGGGGTCGCGGAAGCGGTAGGCGGTTCCGAAGCGTTCCGCGCCGACCTGTTCCGACAGGCCGCCGATCGAGGCGTAGCCGTGGTTCTGGATCAGCACCAGGTTGACGTTGACGCCCTCCTGGACCGCGGTGACGATCTCGGTGGGCATCATCAGGTACGTGCCGTCGCCGACCAGCGACCACACCGGCCGGTCGGGGGCGGCCAGCCGCACGCCGATGCCCGCGGGGATCTCGTAGCCCATGCAGGAGTAGCCGTATTCGAGGTGGTACTGGCGCGGCGAGCGGGCCCGCCACAGTTTGTGCAGGTCGCCGGGGAGGGAGCCGGCCGCGTTGATGACGATGTCCTCGTCGCCGACCACCGAGTCCAGCGCGCCGATCACCTGGGTCTGGGTGGGCCGGGCGTCCGGGTCGGGCGCGGCGAACGCGGCGTCCACCACCCGCTCCCACGCGGCCTTCCCGGCGCGGTAGCCGGCCTCGTACGCCTCCTCGACCCGGTGTCCTGCCAGCGCCGCGGTGAGGGCCTCCAGGCCGGCGCGCGCGTCGGCGACCAGCGGCAGGCCAGCCAGCTTGTGGGCGTCGAAGGCGGCGATGTTGAGGTTGACGAACCGCACCGCGGGGTCGGCGAACAGCGTGCCGGAGGCGGTGGTGAAGTCGGTGTAGCGGGTGCCGACGCCGATGACCAGGTCGGCGGCGCGGGCCAGGTCGTCGGCGACCGCGGTGCCGGTGTGGCCGATGCCGCCCACGTCGCAGGGGTGGTCGTGGCGCAGCGATCCCTTGCCCGCCTGGGTGGAGGCGACCGGGATGCCGGTGGCGTCGGCGAGCCGGCGCAGCGCGTCCTCGGCGTCGCTGTGGTGGACGCCGCCGCCGGCCACGATCAGCGGGCGCCGAGCGCGGCGCACCGCCCGCGCGGCGGCGTCGAGTTCGGCCGGGTCGGGCTCAGGGCGCCGCACGCGCCAGACCCGGTCGGCGAAGAACTCCTCGGGCCAGTCGTACGCCTCGGCCTGGACGTCCTGCGGCAGGGCGAGGGTGACGGCGCCGGTGTCGGCCGGGTCGGTGAGCACCCGGACGGCCTGGAGAGCGGCGGGGATCAGCGCCTCGGGGCGGGTCACCCGGTCGAAGAAGCGGGAGACCGGCCGCAGCGCGTCGTTGACGGACAGGTCGCCGGCGTAGGGCACTTCGAGTTGCTGGAGCACCGGGTCGGCGGGCCGGGTGGCGAAGGTGTCGCCGGGCATCAGCAGCACCGGGATCCGGTTGACGCTGGCGAGCGCGGCGCCGGTGACGAGGTTGGTGGCGCCGGGGCCGATGGAGGTGGTGACGGCCTGGGCGGACAGCCGGCCGGACTGTCGGGCGAAGCCGACGGCGGCGTGCACCATGGCCTGCTCGTTGCGGCCCTGGAGGAACGGCATGGTGGCGGGTCCCGCCTGCGCGAGTGCCTGGCCGAGCCCGGCGACGTTGCCGTGGCCGAAGATGCCCCAGCAGGCGCTGATCAGCCGGTGCCGCCGCCCGTCGCGTTCGGTGTGCTGGTGGGCCAGGAACTCCACGAGTGCCTGGGCGACCGTGAGGCGTCGGGTCATCGCGGGTCTCCTGCCGGTGCGGTGTACAGGGGGAGCCTGGGGTCGACCGGCTGGGCGTCCCAGGTGCCGCGGATCCAGGCGTGGTCGGGGTGGTCGCGGATCAGCCAGTCGCGCTCGGCGCCCGGTCCCGCCATCACGTTGAGGTAGTACATGTCGTGCCCGGGGGCGGCGATGGACGGGCCGTGCCAGCCGTCGGGGATCAGCACGACGTCGCCACCGCGCACCTCGGCCAGCACCTCGGTGCCTCGGCCGTGTCCCGAGGGGGTCACCCGCTGGTAGCCCAGGCCATCGCTGCCGTGCGCGGCGGCGATCTCGAAGTAGTAGATCTCCTCCAGCTGCGACTCCTCGCCCGCGCGGTGCTCGTCGTGCTTGTGCGGCGGGTAGGAGGACCAGTTGCCGCCGGGGGTCAGTACCTCGACGGCGATCAGCTTGTCGCACTCGAAGACGTCCGCGGCGGCGAAGTTGTTGACCTGGCGGGAGCAGTTGCCGGTGCCGCGCAGTTCGACCGGGACGGCCGAGGCGGGCACGTGGCGCACCGGCAGCCGCCGGGTGCAGCGGGCCCCGGTCAGGGCGAAGCGCCCGCCCTCCTCGCTGCCGATCCGCGCCTGGGTGTCGCGCGGCAGGTAGAGGAAGTCGGTGACCCCGGTGAAGACGCTCTCGCGGCCGTGCAGCCGGTAGTTCTCTCCTTCGGCGCCGACCGTGGCACCGCCGGCGAGCGGCAGGACGATCCACTCGCTGTCGCCGGTGTCGAAGGTGTGCGAGCCGCCGGCGGGCAGGTGCAGCACCCGCAGGCCGCAGTGGTCCCAGCCGGCTGCGGCGGGGTCGATGTCCACCTGGTACGGACCGGCGGCGGCCCGCCCGGCCGGCCGGTGGAAGGCGGTTTCCCTCATGGCGTCAGCTTCCCTCTTCCGCGTCCCCGTTGTCCGTGTCCCACGGACCCGTGTCTTCCGGACCCGCCCGTCGCGGGCGTGCTCACAGCAGGCCGACGGCGAGGTCGACGGCCTTCTCCACGCTGCCGGCCGCCGGGTAGAGCAGGGCGCGGCCGGCGACCAGGCCCTGCACGGTGGGCAGCCGCAGCGCCTCGCGCCATCGGTCGTGTACGCCGTCCGGGTCGCCGCCGCCCTCGCCGCCGAGCAGGACGACCGGCAGCGTCGAGGTCTCCAGGACGGCGGCCATGTCGGCCGGGTCCTGGGTGACCGGCAGCTTCAGCCAGGTGTACGCGGAGGTGCCGCCCAGCCCCGAGGAGACGGCGATCGAGGTGGTGACGGCCGCGGGGCTCAGGTCGTTCCTGACCTTCCCGCCGATCCGGCGGGAGACGAACGGCTCGACGAAGACCGGCAGCCGGCGCTCGGCCATCTCGTCGATGACGCGTGCCGCCGTCTCCATGGTGGCCAGCGAACCGGGATCCTGGTGGTCCAGGCGCAGCAGCAGCTTGCCGCCGTCGAAGCCGAGCCGGGCGATGTCGCGGGGGCGGTGGCCGGTGAAGCGGTCGTCCAGTTCGAAGACGGCGCCGGACAGTCCGCCGCGGTTCATCGAACCGATGGCGATCCTGCCCTCCAGCGCGCCGAGCAGCAGCAGGTCCTCCAGGATGTCGGCGGTGGCCAGCACCCCGTCGACGCCGGGCCGGGCCAGCGCGACGCACAGCCGCCGCAGCAGGTCGGCGCGGTTGGCCATGGCCAGCGGCCGGTCGCCGACGGCGAGCGCGCCGCGCGCGGGGTGGTCGGCGGCCACGATCATCAGCCGTCCGCTGTCGCCGATGAGCGGGCGGCGCCGTCGCCGGGCGGCGGCCTCGGCGATGGCCTCGGGATGTCTGGCCCGGACCGTGACGAGGTCGCTGATGCTGATGCTCAAGGGGGTGCTCTCCTTCGAAGGGTTTCCGGCCGCGTTCCCCACCGGTCAGCCGCGGGCGAGGAGGTCCGCCACCTCGTCGGCCGTCGGCATCGCGGAGGAGCAGGCCAGCCGGGAGGCGACGAGCGCCCCGGCGGCGTTGGCGTGCCGCATGATCCGTTCCAGCTCCCAGCCGGCCAGCAGTCCGTGGCACAGCGAGCCGCCGAACGCGTCGCCCGCGCCGAGGCCGTTGACCACCTCGACCGGCACCGGGGGCACCTCGGCGCTCGTGCCGTCCCGGTGCACCGCGAGCACCCCCTTGGGGCCCTGCTTGACCACGGCCAACTCCACGCCCATGTCCAGCAGCGCGCCGGCGCAGGCGTGCGGTTCGCGCTGCCCGGTGGCGATCTCGCACTCGTCGAGGTTGCCGACGGCCACCGTGGCGTGGCTGAGGGCTTCGGCGTACGCCGTCCTGGCCGGGGCCGGGTCCTGCCAGAACATCGGCCGCCAGTCGAGGTCGAAGACGGTCACGCTCCGCCTGCCGCGGGCGCGCAGCGCGGTGAGGGTGGCGGTGCGGCTGGGCTCGGCGCACAGGCCGGTGCCGGTCATCCAGAAGATCCGGGCCGCGGTGACGGCGGCCAGGTCGAGTTCTTCCGGGCGGATCTCCAGGTCGGGGGCCTTGGGCAGCCGGTAGAAGTACAGCGGGAAGTCGTCGGGCGGGAAGATCTCGCAGAAGGTGACCGGGGTGGGGTACTCCTCGACGGCGGTCACCCAGCGGTCGTCGACGCCGAACTCCCGCAGCGCCTGGTGCAGGTAGTCGCCGAACGGGTCCTGGCCGGTGCGGGTGACGACCGCGGTCCGGCGGCCGAGGCGGGCGGCGGCGACAGCGACGTTGGTCGCCGATCCGCCGAGGAACTTCCCGAAGGTCTCCACCTTCGACAGCGGCACCCCGGTCTGCAACGGGTAGATGTCGACCCCGATGCGGCCCATGGTGATGAGGTCGAAGGGCTGGGTCATGGGCATGACTCCTCGGGTCAGGGCCGCCTGGCGCCGCCGGTGCGCGAACCGGCTCTCCTGTGTCTAACCCGCGGTGCCGGACCCTGTCAATGTTTGTCCTTACATTCGAACGTCCAGACCGGCAGGTCGGAGTAATACCACAGGCATGGCCATAGCCTTACGTCAATATGAATTTATGTCATAACAAAACCTTGACAGGGACCTCCCACGGGGGGTTGGCTCCCATGCGCGGCCACGCGATCACCCGTGTACGCACATGCCCTGCCCAAACGGCCCGGGTTCCACACCCCGGCCGCGGAACCGCCTTCCCGCACCGACGTGAGGTACAGGACCGATGGAACGCACCAGCACCAGGCCCAAGGCCATCGCCGTCGCCGCCGCTTGCGCGGCCGGGCTTCTGGTCCTCTCCGGATGCGCCAGCGCGCACGGCGGCAAGGCCGCCCAGCAACGGGCCGCCGCCCTCGCCGCCGGGCACGCCACCACCCCGCGCATCAAGATCGCGCTGATCACCCACTCCGGCCCCGGCGACACCTTCTGGGACCTGGTGCGCAAGGGCGCCCAGGTGGCCGCCGCCAAGGACAACGTGGACCTGATCTACTCCAACGACCCGGTCGCCGCCAACCAGGCCAACCTGGTGCAGAACGCGATCGACCAGAAGGTCGACGGGATCGCGGTCACGCTGGCCAAGCCGGACGCGATGAAGAACGTGATCGCCGAGGCCGAGAAGGCGGGCATCCCGGTCGTCGGCCTCAACGCGGGCGTCGACGCCTGGAAGCCGCAGAAACTGCTGGAGTTCTTCGGGCAGGACGACTCGGTCGCCGGTGAGGCGTTCGGCGAGAAGCTCAACTCCATCGGCGCCAAGCACGACATCTGCGTCATCCACGAGCAGGGCAACGTCGGTCTGGAAGAGCGCTGCGCGGGCCTGAAGAAGACCTTCAAGGGCAAGACCGACATCCTCTACGTCAACGGCACCGACATGCCCTCGGTCAAGGCCACCGTGACCGCCAAGCTCCAGCAGGACCACACGGTCGACGAGGTCGTCACCCTCGGCGCGCCCTTCGCCCTGACCGCCGTGCAGTCGGTCTCCGACGCGGGCAGCAAGGCCAAGGTGGCCACCTTCGACCTCAACAAGGACCTGGTCGACGGCATCAAGGACGGCAGCATCCAGTTCGCCGTCGACCAGCAGCCCTACCTTCAGGGCTACCTGGCCGTCGACGGGCTGTGGTTGTTCAAGTACAACGGCAACACCAGCGGCGGCGGCACCGAGCCGGTGCTGACCGGGCCGGCCTTCGTCGACAAGAGCAACGTCGCGGCGGTCGCCAAGTTCGCCGCGAACGGAACCCGGTGATGTCGATGTCCCAGGCCGCCACCCCGGCGGAGTCCCCGGCCGTGCCTCCCGCCCCGGCCCGCCCGCGTACCACCGAGCGCTCGGTGCTGCGCCGGATGCTCGCCCGCCCCGAGGTCGGGGCGCTCATCGGGGCGATCGTCATCTACCTCTTCTTCTTCGCCGTCGCGCCGCCGTTCCGGCAGTGGGACTCGCTGGCCACCGTGCTCTACCAGAGCTCGACGATCGGCATCGTGGCGCTGCCGGTGGCCCTGCTGATGATCGGCGGCGAGTTCGACCTGTCGGCCGGTGTCGCGGTGATCGCCTCCGCGCTGACCGCCAGCATGCTCAGCTG
This sequence comes from uncultured Actinomycetota bacterium, assembly GCA_963737305.1. Lineage (GTDB taxonomy): Bacteria > Actinomycetota > Actinomycetes > Streptomycetales > Streptomycetaceae > Streptantibioticus_C. The sequence goes on from CAVTRX010000001.1 coordinate 2,676,465, forward strand.
GCAGCTCACCCAGAACGTCTGGGTCGGGGTGTTCGTGGCGCTGGCGGTCTCGCTGGGGATCGGCGCGCTCAACGGCTTCCTGCTGATCCGCACCGGGCTGCCCAGCTTCCTGGTCACCCTGGGCACCTTCCTCATGCTGCAGGGGCTGAACCTGGCGATCACCAAGCTGCTCACCGGCAACGTGGCCACCGACTCCATCAGCGACATGGACGGCTTCACACAGGCCAGGTCGGTGTTCGCGTCCAGCGTGGACATCGGCGGGGTGGCGGTCAAGGTCACCGTCTTCTGGTGGCTGGGCTTCGCGGTGATCGCCACCTGGGTGCTGCTGCGCACCAAGTTCGGCAACTGGATCTTCGCGGTCGGCGGCAACAAGGAGAGTGCCCGCTCGGTCGGCGTGCCGGTGACCTTCACCAAGATCGCGCTGTTCATGTCGGTGGGGTTCGCGGCCTGGTTCGTCGGGATGAACCAGCTGTTCTCCTTCAACACCGTGCAGTCCGGCGAGGGCATCGGCAACGAGTTCCTCTACATCATCGCCACGGTCATCGGCGGCTGCCTGCTCACCGGCGGCTACGGTTCCGCCATCGGCGCGGTGATCGGCGCCCTCATCTTCGGCATGGTCACCGAGGGCATCGTCTACGCCAACTGGAACCCCGACTGGTTCAAGTTCTTCCTCGGCGTGATGCTGCTGGCCGCAACGCTCGTCAATCTGTGGGTCCGCCGCCAGGCGACCCGGAGGTGAGGCCCGATGTCCGACAACACCCCCAGCGTCTCCGAGCCTGAGCTCACCGCTTCCACCGCGGGCACCTCACCCCTGGTCGAACTGCGCGGCGCGGGCAAGACCTACGGCAACGTCCGCGCCCTGTACGGCATCGACCTGACGGTCTCGGCCGGCACGGTGACCTGCGTCCTGGGCGACAACGGCGCCGGCAAGTCGACCCTGATCAAGATCATCTCGGGGCTGCACCAGCACACCGAGGGCGAGTACCTCATCGACGGCGAGCCGGTGAAGCTGGCGAACCCGCGCGAGGCGCTGGGCCGCGGCATCGCCACCGTCTACCAGGACCTGGCGACCGTGCCCCTGATGCCGGTGTGGCGCAACTTCTTCCTCGGCTCGGAGATGACCCGCGGGCCCTGGCCGCTGCGCCGGCTCGACATCGGGCGGATGAAGCGCACCGCCGACGAGGAACTGCGCAACATGGGCATCGAGCTGGACGACCTGGAGCAGCCGATCGGCTCGCTGTCCGGCGGCCAGCGGCAGTCCGTGGCCATCGCCCGCGCGGTGTACTTCGGCGCCCGGGTGCTGATCCTGGACGAGCCCACCGCCGCGCTCGGCGTCAAGCAGTCGGGCGTCGTCCTGAAGTACATCGCCGCCGCCCGGGAGCGGGGGCTGGGCGTCATCTTCATCACCCACAACCCGCACCACGCCTACATGGTGGGCGACCACTTCGCGGTGCTGCGACTCGGCGGACTCGAACTGAGCACGCCGCGCGCCGAGGTCACCCTGGACTCGCTCACCCACCACATGTCGGGCGGCGCCGAACTGGCCGCCCTCAAGCACGAGTTGGCCCAGGTCCAGGGGCTGACCGTGGAGGCGCTGCCGGGCGGCCCGCAGCCGTCCTCCTGACCGGCACGAACCGTCCGCCGAGGCCGCGCTCCCACCAGGGGGCGCGGCCGCGGCGCCGTGCGGCTCAGGCCGACAGCGCGGCCTCGATGGCGTCGGTGACCTCAGCGGACTCCGGCTCGGTGCGCGGCCGGAACCGGGCGGCGACGGTGCCGTCCGGACCGACCAGGAACTTCTCGAAGTTCCACTGGATGTCGCCCGCCTCGCCCTCGGCGTCCGCGGTGCGGGTCAGCTCGGTGTACAGCGGCTGCCGTCCCTCCCCGTTGACGTCGGCCTTCTCGTAGAGCGGGAAGCTGACCCCGTAGTTCGTCGAGCAGAAGGTCTCGATCTCCTCGGCGCTGCCCGGCTCCTGGCCGCCGAACTGGTTGCAGGGGAAGCCCAGCACGCTGAACCCCCGGTCCGCGTAGCGCTTCTGCAGCCGCTCCAGCCCCTCGTACTGCGGGGTGAGCCCGCACTTGGAGGCCACGTTGACGATCAGCAGGGCCTTGCCGCGGTGGTCGGCGAGCGAGGCGGGCTCGCCGCCGAGGGTGCGCAGCGGGATGTCGTAGAGGGTGGCCACGGTGGGGCTCCTGTTCGCCGGGGTGGATGTACGACCCGGTCAACCATGCCCTACCCGCCGCTCTTCCCTAGCCCTCGGGCAGGTCGGCCAATCTGCTCAGCAGGTCGGCGGCGCGCTTGAGGACGGTGTCGCGGTCGCCCTCGGTCAGCCGCGACCCCATGGCGCAGGCCACCGCGCCCGCCTCGATCCACTCGGGGACGGCGTCGGGGACGATGCCCCCGGTGGGGATCACCGGGGCCTGCGGCAGGTGGGCGCGCACGTCGGTGACCCACTCGGGGGTGACCGAGGAGGCCGGGAAGAGCTTGACGGCGTCGGCGCCCAACTCCAGGGCGCGCACCACCTCGCCCGGGGTGGCCACGCCGGAGAAGACCGGGACCCCGTAGCGGTGGGCGGTGCGGATGACCTCGGCGTCGATGTTGGGGGCGGACAGGAAGCGGGCGCCGGCGTCGACCGCCATCCGGGCGGAGGCGGCGTCCAGCACGGTGCCCGCGCCGATGACCGCGTCCTCGCCCACCTCACGCACCATCGTGGTGACCGCCTCCAGGGCGAACGGTGTGGTCAGGGAGATCTCCACGGTGGTCAGCCCAGCCGACAGCAGGGTGTCGGCGCACGCGGCCGCCTCGTCATAGCTGGCGGCACGAATGATGGCGACGACTCGCTGGGCCAAGGCGGCCCGGGTGGTCTCCCAGCGGTACACGACGGTTCGCCGTCCTTTCCGGGACGCTTCTTGCGCTGACTGCGCTGATTACGTTGGCGGCAGTTGCTGGCGGCATGTGCTGGCGGTGCCGACGGACAGCGGCCGGGCACGGACCGGATCGGCCCGCGCCGGACGGGTGGGTGCCGGCCTCAGCCGACGTTGGTGGAGAACAGACCCCCGGTGGGGCCCTGCTTGTCGGGGCCCTGCGCCTTCTTCAGCGCGTTGGACAGGCCTTCCAGGGTCATCGACTGAAGGATGACACGGCCGTTGCCCTCCAAGGTGGCCAGTGACAGGCCCTCGCCGCCGAAGACGGCGTTCATGATGCCCTGGCGGTTCAGGCCGCCTATCCGCTGCACCCCGTACTGGATGCCTTCCTCGAAGGCGACGATGCAGCCGGTGTCGACCTCTATGCGGCCGCCGAACTCGGCGGGGTTGAGGTCGATGAAGTTGCCCGCACCGGCGATGATCACGGTGCCGCGGCCGGTGAACTTCTCCAGGATGAAGCCCTCACCGCCGCTCATGCCCTGCCGTCCGCCGGCGAAGGCGATGCCGAACTGCACGCTGGACTCGGCCGCGACGAAGGCGTCCTTCTCCGCGAACCAGGCCCGCGAGCCGTCCAGCTCCAGGGCGCGCATCTCACCGGGCAGCACGCCCGCGAACCCGACGGTGCCCTCACCACCCGTGGAGGTGAAGTACTGGAAGGCCAGCGACTCGCCGGCCAGCATCCGCTGGCCGACCTGCATCGCGGTGCCCATCGCCTGCCGCAGCAGCCCGCCCATCCCGCCCGAGCCGCCCTGTCCACCCGCGCCGCCGCTCTGCCCGCCGGGGCCGCTCAGCCGGGTCTCCATCGTCACGTTCGACGTCTTGAACAGGAACTTGCCGGCTTCGCAGTAGACCGTCTGTCCAGGTTGCAGAGTGCAGACGGCCATCTGCATGGCGGTGCCGACGATCTGCTGCTGCAGTGTCACGGGCGGCGCTCCTTGGCGTTCGGTTCCGGCGCCCGCGCGACGCCACGGCCGGCGGCGAGGGCACGGACGCCCCTGACCGGTTGAACGCCCGGGCCCCGCCGATCGGTTCCGGGTTCGCCCGCCCTATCTGCCGAACGCAGGGCCGGCCGGCCGCCGCTCTCCAGGAACCGGGCCAGCGGCAGGGTGGCCGCGCCGACGGTGACCGCCTCCGGGCCGAGTCTGCCCAGCTCGATGACGGCCCGGCCGCACGGGTGCCGCAGCGCGTAGGCCGCCGCGTGCTCGCGCACCGCGGGCAGCAGCCGGGGCCCGAGCAGCAGTCCGGCCCAGCCGCCGAGCAGGATGCGTTCGGGGTTGAAGAGATTGATCAGGTCGGCGATGCCGGCGCCCAGGTACTCGGCTGTCTCCGCCAGCACCGCGCGGGCCGCCTCGTCCCCCTCCTCCGCACGGCCCAGCAGGGCGGCCAGCGCCAGTTCCTCGGTGGCGCCGGGCGGCGCCTGCCCCCAGCGGTCCAGCACCGCCTCGGCGCCCACGTAGGCCTCAAGGCAGCCCAGCGCGCCGCACCGGCAGCGCCGTCCGCCGACCCGCATGGTGGTGTGGCCCCACTCGCCCGCGCTGGAGGTCGAACCGCGGTACGGCTCGCCGTCTGCCACCACGCAGGCCCCGACGCCCGAGCCGATCAGGGCGATGACCGCGTCCCGCGCGCCGCGCCCGCCGCCGAACCACATCTCGGCCTGGCCCAGCGTCTTGGCGCCGTTCTCGATGTGCAGCGGCAACTCGGTGCCGGCGCGCAGCAGCCGGCCGATGGGCACCGCGTCCCAGCCGATGGTCTGGCCGTGCACCACCGCCTCGCCCTCCGGGCCCTGCTCCACGATCCCCGGCACGCCCACCCCGACGCCGAGCACCAGCGCCGGATCGGTGCCGGTGTCCCGCAGCACCGCGGCCAGCCCGTCCAGCACGAGGTGCACCACATGCGCGACGTCGTGCCCGCCGTCGGACAACGGCCGCTCGGTGACCGCGAGTTCGGCCAGGTCGAGGTCGAACAGCTCGACCCGCACCCGGGTCTCGCCGATGTCGACGCCGACCACCCGGCCGTAGTCCGCGGCGACCTTGAGCAGGGTGCGGGGCCGGCCGCCGTCGGAATCGACGGCGCCGGCCTCCTCCACCAGTCCCTCGGCGATCAGCTCGCCGACCACGTTGCTGATGGATCCGGCGCTCAGACCGGTGTCCCGGCCCAACTCCTGGCGGCTGAGCGGTCCTTCGAACCACATATGGCGCAGCAACGCCGATCTGTTGCCCCGGCGCAGGTCACGAACCGTGCGCTGATTCCTCTCCGCCATGCCGCTCCCATCCCGATCACTCCCGGGCTGAACCTATCCGTGTGCCAAGTGATGCGCGAAGTCTTGACGCCGGGTTTTCACACAGTTTAAATCACGGCTTGAATTAAGACGTAAAGGCGTTCATTTCTCGAACGCGTGCCGAAGCACGTCCCGCCCCATCCCACACCCGCCCGTACCACCGCGAAGACCCGTACGCGTCCCGAGAGAGGTGCCCGACTGTGCCTACCTTCAAGGCTTCCCGCACGTTCGCCTGTGCGGCGGTCGTCCTGGCCATGGCCGCCACCGCCACCGCCTGCGGCGGCGGCTCGTCCACCGACGGCAGCGGCGGCAACTCCAGCCCGAAGACCCTCACCTACTGGGCGAGCAACCAGGGCACCAGCCTGGACAACGACAAGCAGGTGCTCGGCCCTGAGCTGGCCAAGTTCACCAAGGCGACCGGCATCAAGGTGAAGCTGGAGGTGGTCCCCTGGTCCGACCTGCTCAACCGGATCCTGACGGCCACCTCCTCGGGCGAGGGCCCCGACGTGCTCAACATCGGCAACACCTGGTCCGCCTCGCTCCAGGCCAGCGGCGCGCTGCTGCCCTTCGACTCCGCCACCATGGCCAAGATCGGCGGCCAGAGCCGCTTCGTGCCGTCCGCGGTGGCCGCCGCGGGCGCCGCGGGCAAGCCGCCGACGGCCGTGCCGCTGTACTCCCTGTCGTACGGGCTGTACTGGAACAAGGCGATGTTCAAGAAGGCCGGGATCGCCGGTCCGCCCACCACCTGGTCCGAGCTGATCGCCGACGGCAAGAAGCTGACCGGTGACGGCCACTGGGGCATCTCGCTGGAGTGCGGCCAGTTCCAGGAGAACGCCCACCACGCCTTCGTCTTCGGCCAGCAGCTGGGCGCGAACTACTTCGACACCTCCGGCAAGCCGCAGTTCGACTCCCCGCAGGCGGTCACCGCCGTCAAGCAGTACGTCGACCTGATGGCCAAGGACAAGATCGCCTCCCCCGGCGACGCGGAGTACGCCAACAACCAGTCGGTGACCGACTTCGCCACCGGCAAGTCGGCGATGCTGATGTGGCAGGCGGCCGGCACCTCGCTCAAGGCGCACGGCATGAAGCCCACCGACTACGGCGTCGCCCCGGTGCCGTTCCAGACCGCGGACCCCTCGGGCGCGACCAAGGTCGACTCCATGGTGGCCGGCATCAACATGGCGGTCTTCAAGAACACCCACAACCTCGACGGCGCGCTGAAGTTCGTGAAGTTCATGACCAGCACGCCCGAGCAGAAGATCCTCAACGGGACCTACGGTTCGATTCCTCCGGTCAAGGAGGCGCAGAGCGACCCGGCGTTCGCCACCCCCGACCTGACCACGCTGCGCGAGGTGCTGACCAACAGCTCCGCGCCGATGCCGCAGGTCCCGGCCGAGAGCAACTTCGAGACGCTGGTCGGCACCGCGATGAAGGACCTGTTCGCCGACGCGGCGGCGGGCAAGCCGGTCACCGACGCCAGCGTCAAGGCCGCGCTCACCAAGGCCCAGCAGCAGATGCCGGCGAGCTGAGGCAGTCGGGATGGTAGCCACGACCTCCGTGGAGAACCAGCCCGCCCGGGCGTCCGGCGGACGCCTGCGCGGGCTGGTCCCGGCCCGCATGCGACGCGGCGCGCTGCCGTATCTGCTGCTGGTCCCCGCGCTCATACTCGAACTGCTCATCCATCTGATCCCGATGGTCTTCGGGATCGTGATCAGCTTCAAACAGCTCACCCAGTTCTTCATCCGCGACTGGGGCTCGGCGCCCTGGTCGGGGATCGACAACTACCGGGTGGCGGTGAAGTTCGACGCCCCCATCGGCCAGGCGCTGCTGCACTCCTTCTGGGTCAGCTGCGCCTTCACGCTGCTGTCGGTCGGCCTGTCGCTGGCTGATCGGCACGGCGGCGGCGGTGCTGATGCAGGACCGCTTCCGCGGCCGGGGCGTACTGCGCACGATATTCCTGATCCCCTACGCGCTGCCGGTCTACGCGGCCGTGATCACCTGGTCGTTCATGTTCCAGCGGGACAACGGCCTGGTCAACCACGTGCTGTCCGACCAGTTGCACCTCACCTCGGGGCACCCCTTCTGGCTGATCGGCAACAACAGCTTCGCCGCGCTGGTGACCGTCTCGGTCTGGCGGTCCTGGCCGTTCGCCTTCCTGTGCCTGACCGCCGGGCTCCAGAACATCCCGCGCGAGCTGTACGAGGCGGCGGCCATGGACGGCGCCGGGATCTGGCAGCAGATCCGCCGGATCACCCTGCCGTCCCTGCGGCCGGTCAACCAGGTGCTGGTACTGGTGCTGTTCCTGTGGACGTTCAACGACTTCAACACGCCGTACGTGCTGTTCGGCAAGTCGGCGCCACCCGCGGCGGACCTGATCTCCATCCACATCTACCAGTCCTCGTTCATCACCTGGAACTTCGGCTCCGGCTCCGCGATGTCCGTCCTGCTGCTGCTGTTCCTGCTGCTGGTGACGGCCGTGTACCTGATCGTCACTCGCCGAAAGGGACGCCGATGCCTGACACCCGAAGGTCACCGATGGCCGCGCCGCGCAGCTTCGTGTGGACCCGGCGCGTCGTGCTCACCCTGCTCGGCCTGTTCGCGATCCTGCCGGTCTACGTGATGCTCTCCTCCTCCCTCAAGTCGCTGGGCGAGGTGGAGGGCGCGTTCCGGTGGATCCCGCACGGGCTGACGCTGCGGCCGTACGTCGACATCTGGCACACCGTTCCGCTGGCCGACTACTTCATCAACTCGGCCATGGTCTCGGCCAGTTCGACGGTCCTGTCGGTGACGGTGGCGATCTTCGCCGCGTACGCGGTCAGCCGCTACCGGTTCCGCGGCCGGCGGTTCTTCACCGTCACCGTGCTGTCGACGCAGATGTTCCCCGGCATCCTGTTCCTGCTGCCGCTGTTCCTGATCTTCGTCAACATCGGCAACGCCACCGGGCTCGCCCTGTACGGCAGCCGGGGCGGGCTGATCCTGACCTACCTCACCTTCTCCCTGCCGTTCTCCATCTGGATGCTGATCGGCTACCTCGACTCGATCCCGCGCGACCTGGACGAGGCGGCGCTGGTCGACGGCTGCGGGCCGCTCGGGGCGCTGTTCCGGGTGGTGATCCCGGCGGCCGTGCCGGGCATCGTCGCGGTCGGCGTCTACGCCTTCATGACCGCGTGGGGCGAGGTGCTGTTCGCCTCGGTGATGACCAACGACACCACCCGCACCCTCGCCGTCGGGCTGCGAGGGCTACGCCACCCAGAACGACGTCTACTGGAACCAGGTCATGGCCGCCTCGCTCGTGGTGAGCGTGCCGGTGGTGGTCGGGTTCCTGCTGCTCCAGCGCTACCTCGTGGCCGGCCTCACCGCCGGTGCCGTCAAGTGACCGGCCGGCCCGCACCCGGGTCGACCCCCCTTTATGGAAAGGCCGTTGTGACAGACCTCCACAGCATGGACGACCTGACCGCCTTCCCCGCCGGATTCCTGTGGGGCACCGCCACCTCCGCGTACCAGATCGAGGGTGCCGTCGAGGAGGACGGCCGTGCTCCGTCGATCTGGGACACCTTCTCGCCGGGTGCCGGGCGCGATCGAGGGCGGCGACAACGGGGACGTCGCCTGCGACCACTACCACCGCTGGCCCGAGGACATCGCGCTGATGGGGGAGCTGGGGGTGGCCGCCTACCGCTTCTCCATCGCCTGGCCGCGGGTCGTGCCGCAGGGCGACGGCAAGGTCAACCCGGCCGGCCTGGCCTTCTACGACCGGCTGGTGGACGGCCTGCTGGCGGCCGGCATCACCCCCTACCCGACGCTCTACCACTGGGACCTGCCGCAGGCGCTCCAGGACCGCGGCGGCTGGCCGGAGCGGGAGACCGCCGAGCGCTTCGGGGAGTACGCCGCGGTGGTGGCCGACGCGCTCGGCGACCGGGTGCGCGACTGGGCGACGCTCGAACGAGCCGCTGTGCTCCGCGTGGATCGGCCATCTGGAAGGCCGGATGGCCCCTGGCCTGACCGACATCACCGCGGCGGTCCGCGCCTCCTACCACCTGCACCTGGCGCACGGCCTGGCGGTCGCCGCGATCCGCGCCGCCGTGCCGGACGCGCGGGTCGGCATCGTCAACAACCTCAGCCCCTGCGAGCCGGCCACCGACCGCGAGGCGGACCAGGCGGCGGCGCGGCGCGCCGACGGCCACACCAACCGCTGGTGGCTGGACCCGATCCACGGCCGCGGCTACCCGCAGGACATGATCGACCTGTACGGGGTCGACCTGCCGGAGCGCCCCGGCGACCTGGCGGCCATCTCGGCGCCGCTGGACTGGCTGGGCCTCAACTACTACTTCCGCAACGTCGTCGCCGACGACCCGACAGGACCCGCGCCCTACGCCCGCCAGGTCTACCTGCCCGGTGTGCCGCGCACCGGGATGGACTGGGAGGTCAAGCCGGACGGCCTGGAGGAGCTGCTCATGCGGCTCACCGAGGAGTACGGCGCCCGGCGCATCCTCATCACCGAGAACGGCTCCGCCTACCCGGACACCGTGGGCCCCGACGGCCAGGTCTCCGACCCGGAGCGGGCCGCCTACCTCGACGGGCACCTGGCCGCCTGCGCCCGTGCGGTCCGCCGGGGCGCGCCGCTGGCCGGGTACTTCGCCTGGTCACTGCTGGACAACTTCGAGTGGGCGTACGGCTACGACAAGCGCTTCGGCCTGGTCCACGTCGACTACGCCACCCAGAAGCGCACCATGAAGGGCAGCGGCCGGCGGTACGCAGAGATCATCGCCGCGCACCGCAGGCGGGTACGCCGCGCGGCCTGAGCGCCGGTCCGGCCCGGCCCCCGTGCGGGGGCCGGGCCGGTCTTTTTCAGAGCGTCGAGCCGTCAGGGCGTCAGGACAGTTCGTCGGCCCGCTCGGTGAGGACCTTGACGCCGGCCGGGGTGAGCGAGCCGTGCAGCCGCAGCCGGGAGATTCCGCCGTCGGGGAAGATGTCGAGGCGGACATGGGTCACCGGCGGCCCGCCGACCAGGAAGCGGTGCAGGGTGTCCGGCTGGAGCTGGACGCGCGGCATGATCGGGAACCACTCGTCCCCGCCACCGGAGCGGTCCTGCCCGTACAGGGCGGCCCAGCCCGCCGCGTTGCCCTTGAGGTAGGCGGTGTCGATCTCGACCGCCCGCAACTCCGCCTGGCCGGCGAGTCGGTAGCTGATCCAGTCGTTGCCCAGGTCCCGGCGCCTGCGGGTCTCCCAGCCCTCGTCCATCTTCCCTGAGCGGCCCGGCAGGATGGTGTTGGTGGGCGGGGAGTAGAAGCGGTCGGAGGCGTCCTCGACCGAGCCGCCGTTCTCCAGCGCGACGACGTCGAACGTGCCCAGCGCGGACAGCCATCCCGGGTCCGGGACCACCTCGCCGTGCACCCTCAGCCGGGCGACGCCGCCGTCGGGGTGCTGGTTGAGCCGCAGATGGGTGAAGCGGCGCTCGACCCCCACCTCGAAGGCGTTGGCGGCGTGCCCGCCGATCTCGGTGCGCGGGACCAGGACGGTCCACTCGGTGTCGTCGGAGAGCAGGGCCTCGGGCGAGGCGGCGAGCGGCGCGATGGTGGCCTCGACGCTCACCGCGCGCGGGTAGTTGCCCCTGAAGTGCGCCGTGTCCACCACGATGCCGCGGATCACGCCGGGCGCGCCGAGCCGGATCAGCGCCCAGTCGTGGTCCTGCGCGGTCGGGTGCGGGGTGTCGGCGCCGGTGCCGCGCCGGCGGCGGGTCTCCCAGCCGTCCATCACCTTGCCCTTGTGGCCGAAGTGTTCGGGGTCGAAGACGGCGGGCCCGGTGACCAGCAGGTTCTCCCGTTCGGCGAAGAACTCGTCGTTGGCCGCGATGACCCCGGCGCCCAGCCGGCGGTCGGCGAGGTCGACCAGGTCCTCGAACGGCGCCCGCGCCCGGCGGTAGTCGGCGTACGGCTCGTTGCCCTGCCGGTACGGCTCGGCGTCGCCGGTGAAGCGGGTGGGCCCGGTCATGCGTTCTCCCCTGTGGTGTGCTCGCGTGCGGTGGCCGGCCGGTCGATGAGCCGTCCGGTCGGCCGGATGCTGACTCCATGGTCGGCGATGAGCCGGCCGCGCAGCCACGTGCTGCGGACGACACCGTGCAGGGTGCGGCCCGCGTAGGCGGTGACCGGGTTGCGGTGGTGCAGGGTGGCCGGGTCCACGGTGAAGGTCTCCTCCGGCGCCAGCACCGCGAAGTCGGCGTCCCTGCCGGGTTCGATCGCGCCCTTGGCGGCGAGTCCGGCCAGTGCGGCGGGCGCCGAGGACATCCAGCGCGCCACGTCGGCCAGGGTGTGGCCACGCCGTCGCGCCTCGGTCCACACGGCGGGCAGGCCGAGTTGCAGGGAGGAGATCCCGCCCCACGCGGTGCCGAAGTCGCCGTCGGGCGGCTGCTTCAGCCCGACGGTGGACGGCGAGTGGTCGGAGACGACGCAGTCGATGGTCCCGTCCGCCAGCCCCTGCCACAGGGTGTCCTGGTTGGCCGCCTCGCGGATCGGCGGGCAGCACTTGAACTCCGTTGCCCCGTCCGGGACTTCCTCAGCGGTCAGGGTCAGGTAGTGCGGGCAGGTCTCGGCGGTCAGCCGGACGCCCGCGCGCTTGGCGGCGGCGATCAGCGGCAGTGCCTCGCTGGAGGACAGGTGCAGTATGTGCACCCGGGCGCCGCAGCCGCTCAGCGAGCGCGATCAGCCCCTCGATCGCGGTGTTCTCCGCGGCGCGCGGCCGCGAGGCGAGGAAGCCGGCGTATCCGCGGCCGGTGGCCGGCGGCGCGGACCCGATGAGTCCCGGGTCCTCGGCGTGCACGATCAGCAGTCCGCCGAAGCCGGCGATCTCCCGCATGGCGTCCGACAGTTCACCGGGAGCCAGTTGCGGGAACTCCTCCACGCCGGAGTCCAGCAGGAAGCACTTGAAGCCGAAGACGCCCGCGTCGTGCAGCGGCCGCAGGTCGGCGAGGTTGCCGGGCACCGCGCCGCCCCAGAACCCCAGGTCGACGTACGCCTTCTCGAAGGCGGTCTTGCGTTTGACCGCCAGCGCGTCGGTGGTGGTGGTCGGCGGGACGCTGTTGAGCGGCATGTCGACGACCGTGGTGACGCCCCCGGCGGCGGCCGCCCGGGTGGCCGACTCGAAGCCCTCCCATTCGGTGCGGCCGGGATCGTTGATGTGCACATGGGTGTCGACCAGGCCCGGCAGCAGGGCATCGTCCCCGAGGTCCACCAGCCGGGCTCCGGAGGGGACCGCCGCGTCGTGCGGCAGGACCCCGGCGATCCGTTCGCCGCTCACCGTGACCGTGGCGGGGCGGATCCCCTGTGGTGTGACCACCCTGGTGGAACGCAGGGCCAGCGATGGCTGCGGCGTCTCCGATACCTGCGGTGCCTGTGGCACGCGGTCGCCTCCTCGTCTCCCCCGGGATTCAACGTTCTGTTGAAATTATTTTCAGTCCGGAACCTGGAGACGGTCAAGAGTGCCAGCATCTGGACGATTCCGCTGAATGGAATTAGACTTTCGCACAGCAGAATCAGTCCGGCCGGAGGCGCCGATCGTCCGCGAGACGCCCCCGGTAGGCTGCGGTACTGCCGCCGGGCTGTTGCCCGAGCGTGCCAGAGGCATCGAGAGGACCGCACGTGCCGTCGATCAGCTCCAGCAGCCCCGCGAGTGGCGGCAAGCCCGCAGGCCCGGCCGGCGGCGCCGGGGGGTGCAGTCGCTGGAGCGCGCCTTCGACCTGCTGGAGCGGATGGCCGACGCCGGCGGCGAGGTGGGCCTGAGCGAGCTGTCGGCCAGCAGCGGACTGCCGCTGCCGACCATCCACCGGCTGATGCGCACCCTGGTCTCCTGCGGCTACGTCCGCCAGCAGCCCAACCGCCGCTACGCGCTCGGCCCCCGGCTGATCCGGCTCGGCGAGAGCGCCTCACGCCTGCTGGGCACCTGGGCGCGGCCCTTCCTGGCCGAACTGGTCGAGGCGACCGGCGAGACCGCGAACATGGCACTGCTCGACGGCGACGAGGTGGTCTACGTCGCCCAGGTGCCCTCGCGGCACTCCATGCGGATGTTCACCGAGGTCGGCCGCCGCGTCCTGCCGCACTCCACCGGTGTCGGCAAGGCGCTGCTGGCCCACTTCCCGGCCGACCAGGTGCGCGCCCTGCTGGCCCGCACCGGCATGCCCGCGGCCACCGAGAAGACCATCACCGAACCCGAGGTCCTGATCGCCGAGTTGGAGCGCATCCGCGAACAGGGGTACGCCGTCGACGACAACGAGCAGGAGATCGGGGTGCGGTGCCTGGCGGTCGGGGTGCCCGACTCCCCCACGGCAGCGGCCATCTCCATCTCGGGCCCGGCCGGCCGGGTCACCGAAGCCGCCCAGGCCCGGATCATCCCGGTGCTCCAGGATGTCGCCCGTCAGCTCTCGACCGCGCTGGCCAGCTCCAACCCCGCCTAGGATCAAGGGAGTCGAGGGCCCGGAACGCGGGCCGGGAGGGAGCGCCATGCCGGAATCACCTGACGGGACGCCGCAGGAACCGCAGCCGCCGGTCGACCTGCAGACCGACCGTCCGCACGGCGCGCGCGTCTACGACGTGCTGCTCGGCGGCACGACCAACTACCCGGCCGACCGTGAACAGGCCGAGAAGGTCCTGGAGTCGATACCCGCGGCCACTCAGGCCGCGAAGGCGAACCGGGGATTCATCCACCGGGCCGCCCGCCACCTGGTCTCCGAGGCCGGGATCCGGCAGTTCCTCGACATAGGCAGCGGCATACCCACCTCGCCCAACCTGCACGAGGTGGCGCAGTCGATCGATCCGCGGGCCCGGATCGTCTACGCCGACAAGGACCCCATCGTGCTGGCCCACTCCCACGCGCTGCACGTCGGCACCCCCGAGGGCCGCACCGCCTACATCCAGGCCGACGCGACCGACCCGCGCTCCATCCTGGACTCCGCGCACGTGCGCGGGACGCTCGACCTGGCCGAACCGGTCGCCCTCACCTGCTGCCTGCTGCTGCACTGGCTGCCCGTGGAGGTCGACCCGTACGAGGTCGTCCGCACCCTGCTCGCCCCGCTGCCGGCCGGCAGCGCGCTGGTCGTCTCCCACGTCACCCAGGACTTCGACCCGGGCGTCGGGCAGATCGAGGACGACTTCAAGCGCAAGGGCTCGACGGTGCGCACCCGCACGAAGGCCGAGGTCGCCCGCTTCTTCGACGGCCTGGAGATGGTCGAGCCGGGCCTGACGGTGCCGCACCGCTGGCGCCCGGCCCCCGCCGACGTCGACGCGTACGCCACGTTGACCGACCAGGACGTGCCGGTCTGGGCGGGCGTCGCCCTCAAGACCGGCTGACCCGGCCGACGCCCGCGGCTCAGGGCGGCCCGAACAGGTCTATCGCGCGGCGGACCTGCGCCAGCGGCTCCGCCAGCGCGCTGACCGAGCCCAGGGCGCCCGCGATCACCAGCAGCGATCTGCGCAGCCGTGGAACGGAAGGACCGCCGGACGCGGTCTGCGCGTCGAGCACGTCAAGCTCGTCCTCCGCCACCGGGCGGTCGGACAACTGGACGCGGTAGCCCGCCAGTTCGCGGCGGAGCCGGCCGACCGCGGCGCGCAGTTCGGTCACGCGCGGGTCTTCTCCCGCGCTGAGGGCTGGAACGTCAGGTGCGACAGGGGTCCGGGTGCACTGCCCGATCCGGTCGTTCGACACTCATACACTCCCTTTCGGGTGTTCCTGAGAGCCGAACCAGTAAATGCCACTCTCCGCGCATCGCGCCACACGGAGAGCTAAAAAATCGTCCCAAACATTGCTGTGCTTCCCCTTTGCCCTATCCCCCGTCCCGGGCGCCCCGCGGGTCGCACGGGACACCTCCCGACCACCCGCCTGCCGCCGACCGGGAAAAGGAGTATGCAGGGGTCATGAGCCAAGGTGACAACGTAGGCGCGTCCGCCGCCGGGATCGTGCTCGCCGCGGGCAGCGGCAGACGGCTCGGCGGGCGGCCCAAGGCCCTGCTGCCCTACCGCGGCGGCCTGTTGGTGGAGCACGCGGCACACGCGCTGCGGGACGGCGGCTGCGAGCGGGTGCACGTGGTGCTGGGGGCTGCGGCCGACCGGGTACGGGAGCTGGCCGCCCTGCCCGCCTGGTGCCTACTGGTCGACAACCCCGGCTGGGAACAGGGCATGGGCTCCTCGCTGCGCGCCGGCCTGGAGTCGCTCGCGGACACCGGCGCCCGCGCCGCGGTGGTCTCACTCGTCGACCAGCCGGGCATCGGGCCGGACGCGATCCGCCGGGTGCTGGACCGCGTCGCCGTCGACCGCGCGCCATCGTCCCTGCTCGCGGCGGCCACCTACCAGGGGCGGCGCGGCCACCCCGTGGTCTTCGGCGCCGACCACTGGCCGGGAATCGCCGTCTCGGCCACCGGCGACCAGGGCGCCCGCGCGTACCTGGCGGCACGTCAGGGGAGCATCACCCTCGTCGAGTGCGGCGACATCGCGTCGCCCGGACGACATCGACACCCCCGACGACCTGCGACTGCTCACCGCGGACGGGCACCGGCCACCGGGCGATCCTGCACCGGGTGCCACAGACCGTTGAACTTCCACCATGCGGAAACTATGCTCCACGCAGTCAGAAGCTCCGGGCAGGACCGCGCGCCCCGCCCGGGCCCTGCCGCAGCAACCGACCCTCCACGGCACCCCGTGCCGCCATCGTCCCGCCGACGCGCCGAGGCCCGGTGAGGCCCGCCGCGTGAAGGAGTGACAGCCATGTCCGAGAGCGCGTCCTCTCCCCGCGCCGTCGTCACCGACGCCGAAACCCTGCCGCGGTCGGAGGAGGTGCTGACCGGGGAGGCGCTGGCGTTCCTCGGGGAACTGCACCGGCGGTTCGACCCGCGCCGCGCGGAACTGCTGGCGCTGCGCGCGGAGCGCCGCGCGCGAGATCGCCCGCACCGGCGACGCTGGACTTCCTGCCGGAGACCGCGGACGTCCGCGAGGGCGAGCTGGCGGGTCGCCCCCGCCCCGCCCGCGCTGGAGGACCGCCGGGTGGAGATCACCGGCCCGACCGACCGCAAGATGACCATCAACGCGCTCAACTCGGGCGCCCGGATCTGGCTCGCCGACTTCGAGGACGCCTCCGCACCCACCTGGGAGAACGTCATCCTCGGCCAGCTCAACCTGATCGACGCCTACGAACGGCGGATCGACTTCACCGACCGAGGACGGCAAGTCCTACGCGCTGCGCCCCGACGAGGAACTGGCCACCGTCGTCATGCGGCCGCGCGGCTGGCACCTCGACGAGCGGCATCTGCGGGTGGACGGCGAGCCGGTGGCCGGCGCGCTGGTCGACTTCGGCCTGTACTTCTTCCACAACGCGCGTGCGCCTGCTCGGCCATGGGCAAGGGGCCGTACTTCTACCTGCCCAAGACCGAGTCCCACCTGGAAGCCCGGCTGTGGAACGACGTGTTCGTCTTCGCTCAGGAGTACTGCGGCATCGCGCAGGGCACCATCCGCGCCACCGTCCTGATCGAGACGATCACCGCGGCGTTCGAGATGGAGGAGATCCTCTACGAACTGCGCGACCACGCCTCGGGGCTCAACGCGGGACGCTGGGACTACCTGTTCTCCATCGTCAAGAACTTCCGCGACGGCGGCGCCAAGTTCGTCCTGCCGGACCGCAACGCGGTCACCATGACCGCGCCCGTTCATGCGCGCGTACACCGAACTGCTGGTGCGCACCTGCCACAAGCGCGGCGCCCATGCCATCGGCGGCATGGCCGCGTTCATCCCCTCGCGCCGTGACCCGCAGGTCAACAAGGTCGCCCTGGAGAAGGTCAAGGCCGACAAGGACCGCGAGGCCGGCGACGGCTTCGACGGCTCCTGGGTCGCCCACCCCGACCTGGTCCCGGTCGCCCGCGCCTCGTTCGACGCGGTGCTGGGCGAGCGCCCGCACCAGAAGGACCGGCTGCGCGAGGATGTCCGGGTCACCGCCGACCAGCTGATGGCCGTCGACTCACTGAAGGCCAAGCCGACCTACGAGGGGCTGCGCAACGCCGTCGCAGGTGGGCATCCGCTACATCGAGGCATGGCTGCGCGGGCTCGGCGCGGTGGCCATCTTCAACCTGATGGAGGACGCCGCGACCGCGGAGATCTCCCGCTCCCAGATCTGGCAGTGGATCAACGCGGGCGTGGTCTTCGAGAACGGTGAGAAGGCAACCGCGGATCTCGCCCGCTCGGTGGCCTCCGCCGAACTCGCCGCGATCCGGGCCGAGATCGGCGACGCCGCCTTCGCCGTGGGCCGCTGGCAGCAGGCCCACGACCTCCTCCTGAAGGTCTCCCTCGACGCAGACCTACGTGGACTTCCTCACCCTGCCGGCCTACGAACTCCTGGACTGACGCGCACGGTCGCCGCTCGCATCATCCGGGTAGAGTCGGGCGGTGCCCGAGCTGAAGCGGCTGCATGCCGGCCATGCCCCGGCGGTCTTGGCCTTCGAGCTGGCGAACCGCGCCTACTTCGCCGCCTCGATCTCCGACCGGGGTGACGAGTTCTTCGACCGGTTCGACGAGCGGTACGGCGCCTCGCTGGCCGACCAAGAGGCCGGCATCGACGCCTTCTACGTGCTCGTCGCCGAGGACGGCTCGGTGCTGGGCCGGTTCAACCTGTACCGCCTCGGGGACGGCACCGCTGAGATCGGCTACCGGGTCGCAGAACATGTCGCCGACCGCGGCGTGGCAACCGCGGCCGTCCGGGAGCTGTGCCGTCTGGCGGTGGCACGGCACGGGCTGCGCACCCTGCGGGCGGCCACCTCGCTTTACAACGTCGCCTCCCAGCGAGTCCTGACCAAGGCCGGCTTCGTCCCGGTCGGCCCGGCAGACCCGACCGACCTCGGCGGCAAGCCGGGCACCTGGTACCAGTACGACCTGACGCCCCAGCCGTAACCCGCTCAAGCGCCCGCGACCGCGAGCCTGTGGGAGCTCGCGGCGAGCAACTCAGGACAGGCCTCAGCCAGCCGGCAGGCCCGTATCGCCGCCTCAGGGCAGCCCGCAGCAGCTCCAGCACCTGGCCCCCCGGGGTGCGGGTGGCGGAGTGAGGCTGCGCGGCTTGGGGGCCGGGGCCACGGCGCTGCGCGCCTGCCAGTGCTCCCCACTCGCTACGCTCCCGGGCACGCCCGCACGCCGTCCCCTGGGTGTGTCTCTTCAAGAATTCGTTGCTCGGTCGTTGTCTCCGACAACGACATTCTTGTTGTCTGCGGCAACGACCAGACAACGAATCCGCAAGGAGAGCACCGATTCCCGGAACGAGGGCGGGACCAATGACGCCCTGGTCAATCGGACCATCGCAAATCCGTCCGGCCGAGGCGCCGCCCGCGTCAGCTGCACCACCCGGCCTTGACGTCGCCGAGGAACGCCATCCACTCACCAGCCGAAAAACCAACGCAGGCCTGCTGTGTGCCGCTTCGGCTGGATGCGCCCCTCAGCAGGCGTAACGCCCAGCCTTCACTTCACCAACGAACATCGCCCAGGCGTCTGCACGGAAAACCAACGCAGGACCATCCGGATCCTTACTGTCACGGGCCGCTACCACCCCACCGATGAAGGCAGTTTCAACGCACTGACCGTTGGCGCTGCTATACGAACTCTTCCGCCAATCAGCGCAGGAAAGGTTCACCTCGTTCATGTGGTTCATTTCCTCTCTCATTGCATCTCTTTGGCCACAGCGGTGATGAGGGCCACCGTGTTCTCCGGACTGAGAGCAACTGCTCGCAGATTGTCGAAGGCCGTGCTATACCGGCGTACTTCCGCATCCGCTTCAAGAAAGAGGTCGCCGGCCATGCTGTCGATGTACACGATCTCAGGATCTTCGACATCAGGGAAGCTCATTTGTACGAACGATCCCGGCATTCCCGGGTGAGCTCCAGCGGTAAAGGGGATCACCTGCAGCGTGACGTGTGGCTCAACCGCCACCGACGCGAGGCGTTGCAACTGCTCGCACATGGTCTTGGGCCCGCCGACCAGACGTCGAACTGCGGCTTCATCGATGATGGCCCACAATTCCAACGGATCTTCCTTCACCAGGACAGCCTGCCGCTCCATACGCGCCTGCACGCGCCGTTCGATGTCCTTGGTACCGGCCATTGGCATGCCACCCTTGACCACGGCACGCGCATAGTCCTCCGTCTGCAACAGGCCGGGGACGAAGAGTGATTCGTAGTTGCGCACCGCCCGCGCCTCAGCCTCGAAGCTGATGTACGCAGTGTATTCCTCGGGCAGTTCACTGTGATACGGGCGAAGCCACCCCTGCGCGCCGGCCCCCTGAAGGAGGGCCACGACCTCGCCATGCTGGGGCTGGGCCACCTCATAGAGGTTGAGCAACGCGACCAGCGTTCGTTGCTGGGGGCGAGCCCGCGCAGTCTCGATTCGGTAAAGCGTCGCGGTGTTGATGCCCGTACGCGACGCGACATCATCCCTGGTGAGCTCGGCACCACTCCGTAGACGGCGCAGTTCGGCCGCCAGGCGTCGGAGCCGCACCGTCGGCGGCTGCCGCTTCGGTGGCATCGATCGCACCTCTCATCTGCACGATGTGCGTCGGGGAATCTGACCGGCAAACAGCCTACCGGCGGACCCAGTTCGCGTTTGCAATGTATGCGTTCTCCTACCTTGCACATGACGACTGGACTGGTGCATCCTATGACTCAGATCGCTGTGTGTGGTCACTCGACTACGCAAGAGGGGCAGTGTGCGTTGTGCCCTGCCTGACCTGGAGGTGTACATGTCTGCTGATGAGACATCGGAGAGGGTGTCGCTACGGGAGGCGCCACGTCAGCTGCACGGACGTCCGACCTGTCCACCTGTCCGTCCTGGGGACACGACGATGGCGGTGACTGTGTTGCAACCGCCGACCGTCGGCGTCCCCGCTTACGTGGGGACGATGGCGTGTGAGGCCGAGTCCGCGGGGCGCGCACGCAAGTTGGTGACGTACGCCCTCGGCGAGTGGGGGTTGGGCGGACTGACCGAGACGGCGAGCCTGTGCGTTACGGAATTGGTGGCCAACGCCGTACAGCACTCCGGTGCCCGCACCATCCGGGTGGCGGTGTCCCGGACTACGGACCATCGCGTACGCATCGAGGTCACGGAGGAGGATCGCACCCTCCCCATCAGGAGGCACCCCGGACCGTACGAACAGCGGGGGCGGGGACTGATGCTGATCGACGCACTGTCCGAACTGTGGGGCGCGGACCTCATGCGCTGGGGCAAGGCCGTGTGGTGCGAGTTCGACACGACCCGCGACAGGGTGCTGGCCGCCTCTCCTGAGAAGGGCGGGCTCCGTGTCGAAGGATAAGGGCTCGGACAGCATGCGGATGTGGGGTGCGCTGCTGCGATGTCTGCGTCTGATGGCAGGCATTACCTACGAGGAGTTGGCCAACTTCGTGGGGTACTCCAAATCGCTGGTCGTCGGCATCGAACGCGGCACGCGGATGCCCAGTCCCCAGTTCGTGGCGAAGGCGGACGAGTGCCTTGGCGCGAACGGGCTGCTGGCCGAGGCCGCGAAGCACCTGTCCCGCCAGCGGTTCCTCACGTGGGCCGAGGAGTACGCGGAGGAGGAGCAACAGGCGCGGACGTTGTGGACGTACGACACCCACGTCCTGCATGACCTTCTCCAGACCGAGGACTACGCACGGGCCGGGCTCACGGCGCGTCGTCCGGCGCTGACCGAGAAGGAGATCGAAGAGCATCTCGCGGCCAGGATGGAAGGCAGGCGCTGCTGACCCGTCAGCCGACATGCGCGCTGTCCTTCATCATCGAGGAGTGGGTGCTACGGCGCCCCAACGGTGGATCGGCCGTAATGCGCGACCAGTTGCGGCACCTCGTCGAGTTGTCCGGCCAACGGAACATCACCATCCAGGTCATGCCTGCCAGCAACGACACCCACCCGGGCATCGACGGCCCGATGACCATCCTCCAGGCCCGCCGCCACGCCTGGCTCGCGCACCTCGAAACCCATCACACGAGCCACCTCATCACCGACGCCGAACAGGTCAGCGCCCTCCACGAACGCCACACCACCATCCGCAGCCACGCCCTCACACCCAACGACTCCGCCACGTTGATCCACCGGCTGAAGCAGTGCCTTGATGATGCTCCATGACACGCAGCAGGCAGGCCCGTATCGCCGCCTCATGGGGGCGGAGGGCGGGGCCACGGCGCTGCGCGCCTGCCAGTGCTCCCCACTCGCTACGCTCCCGGGCACGCCCGCACGCCGTCCCCTGGGTGTGTCTCTTCAAGAATTCGTTGCTCGGTCGTTGTCTCCGACAGCAATATTCTTGTTGTCTGCGGCAACGACCAGACAACGAATCCGCAGAGAGTGCACCTACCCCGGAGCCGGGGCGCGGCCCCTTGGGGGGCCTCAGCAGGTGGTCGGGGCGGGCCTGCTCGCGAAGCGGTTCGCCAGCCAGGGGACTCCTTCCGCGCTGGTCCCCGCGGAGGCGGCGATGTGGGTGGGAATGAGGTTGCTGGTGAATTTCACGGTCGCGCCCAGGCGGCACCAGTCGGCGGCCAGCTTCTCGCCGACCCGGTAGGGGATGACGTCGTCGAGGACACTGTGGGAGATCAGGACCGGCATGGCGGGCCGGACCGTGCCGAGCCTCTGTTCCTTCACGATCCTGTCCCACGGGGCACGCTTGAGTCGCTCGGTCAGCGGCCGTCCGTCAACGGTCAGGGAACGGGACCGCACGAACGGGTACTTGACGAGGGCTTGAGTCGTGCACTGGTTGTCCCGTAGGTCCTCGATCACCTGCTTGCCTCGGGCATTCAGGTAGGGGCCGATGTCGATGCCGTACGAGGCGGCGAGCCCGGAGAGGGCGTAGTCGAGGAACGCGGAGTAGGCGGAGCCGTCGAGGTTGTCGGCCACCACGTCCAGATCCGCGGGGGGAGCACCCACCACGGCACCGGTGATCTTCAGTTCGGGCGCGTAGGTCCGGGCGAGTTCGGCGGCCGCTGCCACAGCCCCACCACCTTGGGAGTAGCCGTAGAGGGCGGCCGGTCCCGACGCGGGCGCGCCAGCCGACCGCAGACGCCGCGCGGCCCGGACGGAGTCCAGGACGGCATGGCCTTCCGCGGCACGGTCGAGGTAGGTGTGGACGCCGGAAGTGCCCAGCCCCTGATAGTCGGTCACCACGACCGTGTAACCCTGGTCGAAGAGTTTCTTGACGACCGACGCCTCGTACTCCGTACCCGCCGCCAACTGACGTGACGGCGCGCATTGGTCCGCCAGCCCCTGTGTGCCCGGGGCGAAGGCGACGATCGGGCGCGGGCCCGATCGGCCGGTCCGGGGAGTGATCACGGTGCCGGTGACCGCGATCGGCCTGCCCGCGCGATCCGAGGTGCGGTACATGATCCGTTCGACGTCCGCATTGACCCTGAGGACCCTGAGCGGGTCCAGGAAGAAGGTCGACGGCTCCGATCGGATCACGTCACCGTTGTGAGCGGGCAGGCTCGCCGGCGGCTCGTAGAACGAGGGCCGGCCGGCGGCAGCCGCGCCGTCCGGCAGCGCGGCGAGGGAAAGAACAGCGGCGCCCGCTGCCACCAACGACGTGACGGCACGCCTTCCCCGGACACGACTACATGACATTCGCACTCCTCATCCCTGGAAGAAAGAGATCCATAGCTATCTGAAGAACGCCACGTGGCGGAGGCAACCTGAGGAAGCACAACCCCATCGAGGTAAGGAATCCCGATCCACGACGACGGACATCCGGAGCGCGGCCGCCACCGCTCGGCCGTCACTGCTCGGACGTCACTACTCGGGCGTCACTGCTCGGGCGTCGGTCCTTGTAGGGCGGCCACAGCACTGACTTCCCCCGAACGGGTCACGAACGGCCGGGAGAAGACCGTGACGGCGACGGAGACCGCGGCCATGGCGGTGATCGTGACGCCCGGGGTGAGGTGCTGGGCGATCCCGCCGGCGATCGCGGCGCCGATGCCCTGCCACGTCATCCGGCCCGCGGACTCCACGCCCTGGACCTGACCGCGGACCGGATCAGGGGTCAGCGCGAGAAGCCGCTCCTGCAAGGGAAGCGTGGCGGCGAACCCGGCGCTGGCGGCAAACACCGCCGCTGTCGCGACCGGCAGCGACGGGTGGATCGCGAAGAGCAGGTAGGGAGCGGCGAGCAACAGCCGCAGGGCGAAGGCGAGACGGCGTCGCTGATCGGCGGTGAGCAGTCGCCCGACGGTCAGGTCCCCGACGAGCATGCCCGCCGACGCGGCGGCGAGGAGGGCGCCGGCGTGCTCCGGGTCGTAGGAGATGAACAGCGCCTCGCAGCCGACGATCAGACCGTTGGGGACCCACAGGTTCAGCAGCAGAGCCCGCTGACCGGAGTGGGAGAAGAGCGCGATGTTCGTCGTCCAGGTCTGCCGCAGTCCGGGGCGCCGGGTCAGCCGGATCGAGTGCTCCCGTACGGTCGTCGCCACCACGACCAGCCCGAGTGCGGTCAGGAACGCGGCGACGACGAAGATCTCCCGCGGACTCAGGTACCGCAGCAGCATCGCGCCGACGGCGTAGCCGAGGATCGACATGCCGCCGGAGGTGATGTTCATCAGTGAACGCGCCAGCGCGTAGGCGGAGTTCGGCACGACCTCGGCGAGCAGCCCCATCCGCGCTCCGGTCCCCAGCGACTGGAAGAACCCCAGCAGCAGGAGCAGGGCGAACCGGGCGGTCAGCGGCAGTCCCGGGATCGCCTGAGCGGCGACACCCGCCAGTGAGACGCCCTGCAACGCGACGAGGATCCGGCGGGGCCGGCGTCCGTCCGCGACCGACATCAGCGTCAACGCGCCGAAAACGGTGGCGAACGTGGCGCCGTACATGCTCACGGCGGTCAGGAACGGGGAGCCGGTCTGGTGGTTGACGAGGGTGCCGAGCGCGAAGCCCGACAAGGTGCCGGCCCCGACCAGCAGCGTGAAGCTGGCGTACAGGCCGGCGAATTCCCTGTTGCGGAGCAGAGCACGATAGTTGGTGGCGGCGGGCGCGGTGTGCGCGGACGGGTCAGAAGGCATGAAAAAAGCCTCCGGGCGCACATCATTGACGCGCCGAAGGCCAGCACGTTCATTTTAACACCCGGCCGCCGGGCTCCGCCCTCCTACTCCCGTGCGGTGATGACCTGGTCGATCGCGGGCCCGAGGAAGGCGAGCGTCAGTTCTGCCCGTCGGTTGAACCACTGCTCGTCGGCGGGACCGGGAACACCGTGACGGCGCTGCCTGATGTCGTCCACGACGTCCGTGGGAGCACCCAGTTCAGCCAGTACGTCGAGAGCCTCGCCCTTGGTGATCAACCTGCCGTCCCGCAAGGTCACCGTCGCCCTGGCCAGGGTCAGCAATCCGAGGTCGACCCAGATGTCGCGAATCCAGCGCTCCGGATGGTCCAGCGCCGGCCGCCAGAAGTTCCGCAAGTCCTCGACGATGAAATCGGCGAGCTGCCTGTCGGTCACCGGTGGCAGGAGGCCGGCGGGTGGCCGACCGTACAGGACACGTCCGAAGTCGTGCAGTTCGCGCCTGGTCACCGGTGTGATCGGCCGGTGCATCAGCTCCTCGTGAGCCCACGTGAGGTGCGAGCGCGGCGGATCATCCAACTCGGTGAGCACGGGATAGCCGCAGTGCACCTTCGACGCGAGGGGGATGGCGCCGGCCAAGGTCTCGTGCACCTCGCCGAGTCGCTGTTCCTCCACCGCCGTACACGGTCGGCCGAGGACGGCGATCAGGTCGAGGTCGCTACGGCCCGGCTGGTAGTCGCCTCCGGCGAGTGACCCGTGTACCCAGACGGAGACCAGCGGTACGACTGGCCGGAGAGCGCTGACGAAGCGGTCGAGGAGCTGCTCGGTGATCTGGTCTGCCATGGGGACAGTCTGGCCGCATGAAGAGGTTCCAAGAGCCACCGCTTGCGTTGCGGGGCCGGGCGGCAGACTGGGCGCATGACCGTATCGGATGCCAAGACCGACCTTCGCTCCTACCTGCAGTTCGCCCGTGATGCCCTGCTGTGGAAGCTCGAAGGGCTTGCGGAGTACGACATCCGCCGCCCGCTGACACCGACCGGCACGAACCTCCTGGGCCTGGTGAAACACATGGCCAGCGTGGAGTTGGGCTACCTCGGCGACACCTTCGCACGGCCGTCAGGCGAAGCGCTGCCCTGGCTCGACGACGGTGCCGAGCCCAACGCGGACATGTGGGCCACCGCCGACGAGTCGCGCGACCACATCGTGGAGCTCTACCGCCGGGCGTGGGCGCACGCGGACGCGACCATCGACGCGCTGGCGCTCGACACGACCGGCAGGGTGCCGTGGTGGCCCGACGGCGGGGACGAGGTGACGCTGCATCATGCCGTGGTGCGAGTGATCGCCGACACCCACCGGCACGCCGGGCACGCCGACATCCTCCGGGAGCTCATCGACGGTGCCGTCGGGATGAACGAGGGCAACGACAGCATGCCGCCGGGCGATTCGGCGTGGTGGGAGGACTACCGCAGCCGACTGGAGCGCGTGGCCCGCGAGGCCGGCGGGTAAGGCGGGGCGGGCCGGCGCCTGCCCACCCTGGCCCGCGGGTGCGGCGGCCATCCGGCTGTCCAACCGGCCGGACGGCCGCCGCACCCGCTCACGTCAGACCGACGAGGTCACCGACCGACCGAGGTGCCGGGCGAAGAACCGGACCGCGCTGTCCGCCTCGAACCTGGGCAGTTCCTTGTGCCTGCCCGCGTTGGCGTGCAACGTCTTCTCCTTCGAGGCGAAGGCGTCGAACAGCGCCAGACCGGACTCGCGCGGGATGTGCTCGTCGTCCCACTGGAGCATGAACTCGATGGGGACGGTGATCCGCTTCGCGGCCTCGGCCAGGGCGTCGGGCCAGTGGAGACCGAAGACCGCGGCGGTGATCCTGGGATCAGCCGCCACGAACGGCACCCCTGTCGCGGTCGCCATGTTCAGACCGAAGTAGCCGACGGGACCTTCGGCGCCGATCTCCGGAAGTTCCTGGAGGGCGTCCAGGGTCGCCTGCCACTCGGGCACGGCGAGCTCCGCCAGGTGGGCGTTGTAGCGGACGACGATCGGGCCTTCCGGCTCGCCTGCTGCCCTCGCCCGGTACAGCTCGGCGATCTCCCGCTCGTCGTGGGCCGTACGCGGCCGGTCGCCGTGACCGGGCGCGTCGATGACGGCGACGTGGAAACCGCCGCCGGTCACCAGGCTGTGCGCACGGCCTGTCATCGCCGGCCACCTCTTGTGCGTGCCGCCGCCGTGACCCATCAGCACCAGGGGCGCGCGATCGTAGCCGGAGGTGGGGTGGGGGGTGGGCGACCAGAGCACGCCGGGGATCCCGCCCACGGTGAAGTCGCGTTCGACGACGCCGTCCGATGACGTCTCCGCGATGAACTGCACAGAATGCATGGGGTGTTGCCTTTCGAGAGTGCCTCTTTGTCGGGCACTCCCGGCGACACCTACGCCGATCGCCGGACCATGACGACGAGGGGGAGCACCCATACGGATACAGCGTTCATGGGTCTCACCTCCTCGGGCGGGGTCACGGCCACCAGAAAACTACCAGCCCACTCACTCCGCCGCCCAACCCTTTTTCCTGTCGCCCGGACGTCGGCTTCCACACCACCGTTCGTCAGACGGGCTCGCCTACCTCGATCTCGCCCTGGTCGTTGACGATCGTGACCGACACTTCCCGGTGGATCAGGTCGCTGTCCACATACGTGCAAGTGAACTGGTTGTTCACCTTCAGCTCGATGGCCAGGGGGCAGACCATCTCCTTGGCGGGGTGCAGGCTCGTGTCCTGGACCTTGTTGGCCACCGCCTGGTTCAACGCCGTCGGGTTCAGCATTCGCGGTTGATCGACCGAGATTCCCGGGCCCATCGCCATGATCGTCAATGCCAGCGCACAGGCGGCGACCACGGCCAGAAAGATCGCTATGGCACGGTTCGCAAAGTTCCGATGATCAGTCACCGGACAGTCCTATCGACCCGGCGTCAGGTTGGCAAGGCTTCGCCATCAGGGCGCCACCGGCGGAGGTCAACACACCTGGGAGCGCGGTTCGGAGGCCGTTGCCGTGTCGGGCCAGGCGATTCGGTAGTACTTCACGCGTTCGTCCTCCGCGATCAGCCGCATGCCGACCGCGGTCATGACGTTCTGGGAGGCGGTGTTGTCGTGGTCCGCGTCGCCCTCCACCGACCTGATGCCGCATGCGCGGGCCAGCGCCAGCAGGGCGCGGAGCGCCTCGGACGCGTATCCCTTGCCGCGAGCCGAGGGCACCAGTCCGTAGCCGATCGTGACGCGGCCGTCCTCGTCGGCAGGACCATGGAAGTCCAGTCCGCCGACGGCTTGTCCATCCTCACGGCGGCGGATCTCGTACGCCCCGAGCGGCCGGGGATCACCGCCGGTCGCGCAGCGGGCGAGGAAGCGTCCGGCGGCGGACAGGTCAACGTCGGTGGGATAGCCGGGCGCCCATCGGGCACCGTCGTCCGGCTCCCCCGCCACCAGTCGTTCGGCCTCGCCGACGGTTATCGGATGCAGCACCAGTCGCTCTGTCACAAGGTCGCCCATGACCCGGAGAAGTACCACGCCGCAGGACGGGCCCGCACCGGATAATCCGCGCCTCAAGCCCGGGCGCGCGAATGCGCCGCCCCCGCCTCAAGCCCCGGCACGCGAATGCGCCGCCCCCGCCGGAAGATCCCGGCGGGGGCGGCGCGGCCGGCCGGGGACCGTCCTCCCCGACCGGTGGTCCGTACGCGAACGCGGTCCCGGCTCAGCCCCGCTCGGCGATCTCGGCCAGCCGCCTGGCCTGGGTGCGGGTGTCGCGGGCGATGGCGTCCTCGTCGACGGTGACCAGATGGCCGTCCTCGACCACCGGCCGGCCGTCGACCAGCAGCAGGGTCAGCGGCGCGGCGGCGCCGAGCACCAGCGCGGCCACCGGGTCGGCGATGGAGGCGTGCAGCATGCCGTCGACCTTCCACAGCGCGAGGTCGGCGAGCTTGCCCGGCTCGATCGAGCCGATCTCCCGCTCCCGCCCGATCACCCGGGCTCCGCCCATGGTCCCCAGCCGCAGCGCCTGCCGCACCGTCAGCGCCTTCTCGCGGTGGCCGCCCAGCCGGTTGACCAGCAGGGCGTTGCGCAGTTCCGTGCCCAGTTGGCCCGCCTCGTTGGAGGCGGTGCCGTCCACGCCGAGGCCGACCGGCACCCCGGCCGCCAGCATGTCGGGGACGCGGGCGATCCCGGCGGCCAGCCGCGCGTTGGAGGACGGGCAGTGCGCGACGCCGGTGCCGGTCTCGGCGAACTTGGCGATGTCGGAGTCGTTCATGTGGACGCAGTGCGCCATCCACACGTCGTCGCCGAGCCACCCGGTGGACTCGCAGGTAGTCCGTCGGTCCCATGCCGAACTTCTCGTGGCAGAACTTCTCCTCCTCCACCGTCTCGCTGCCGTGGGTGTGCAGCCGCACCCCCTTGGCGCGGGCCAGCACCGCCGCCTCGCGCAGCAGGTCGGTGGAGACCGAGAAGGGCGAGCAGGGCGCGACGCCCACCCGCAGCATCGAGTCGAACGACGGCGTCGTGCCAGCGGTCGATCGCCTCCTCGGTGGCGGCCAGCGCCTCCTCGGTGGTCTCGACGGCGAAGTCCGGCGGCAGACCGCCCGCCGAGGCGCCCAGGTCCATCGAGCCGCGGGTGGGTGAGAAGCGCACCCCCATCCCGGCGGCGGCCCGGATCTCCGCGCCGAGCAGATCGCCGGCGCCGCGCGGGAAGACGTAGTGGTGGTCGACCGCGGTGCTCACCCCCGAGGTGGCGAGGGCGGCGAGCGAGCCCTGGGCGGCGGCGTGCACCATCTCCTCGTCGATCCGCGCCCAGGTCGGGTAGAGGGTGACCAGCCAGTCGAAGAGGTTGCAGTCCTGGGCGAGGCCCCGGGTGATCCACTGGTAGAAGTGGTGATGGGTGTTGACCAGTCCCGGGGTGAGCAGATGGCCTTCGGCGTCGATCCGCCGTGCGACGTCGGCGAGCCCGGCGGGGGCCGGCCCGGCGCCGACGGACTCGATGCGGTTGCCTGCGACGACGACGTGTCCGACGGCGTGCTCGGTGCCTTCGGCGTCGACGGTGGCGACGGAGCAGTTCTCGATGACGATGCGCTCGTTCATGTGCTGGGGCCTCAGTCCGTGGTCGGGATCCGGGCCTCGGCGCCGTCCCGCAGGACCGTGCCCTCGATGAGGCCGTAGGGGCGGTCGGCCGCGAAGTAGACGGCGCCGTCGGGGGTCTCGTTCTTCAGGCCGAAGGGCTCCAGGTCGACCAGGAAGTGGTGCTTGTTGGGGAGCGAGAGACGGATCTCGTCGACCTCGGGGCCCGCGTCGACGACCCGGGTGCCCATCGCGAAGAGGGTCTGCTGCAAGGAGAGCGAGTAGGTCTCGGCGAAGGCGGACAGCAGGTCGCCGCGGACCCGGCGGTAGGCGGCGTCCCAGTCGGGCGCGGGGTCGCCCTCGTCGCTCCAGGCGTACCGCCAGCGGGCGTTGACGGCGGTGGCCAGCACCCGGTCGTGGGTCTCAGGCAGCGTGGTGTAGCGGTCCTTGAGGTAGCCCCAGAACTCCGAGTCGGTGGTGTTCATCACGACCAGGTCCTTCAGCCCCGCCATGACCTGCCAACTGCCGCCGTCGTGGCGGATCTCGGCGGTGCGGGTCTCGCGGCCCTGCCGGACGAAGGAGTGCTCGGCGTCGCCGGGGGTGGCTATTCGCTCCCAGGCGTACTCCTCCACGCGGATCCGCGCCGAGTGGATCGGCCGGCTGGCTGGTCACGAAGTGCCGGGCCAGCAGGATGCCGAACTGCTCGGCGGACTCGATGCCGTGTTCCTTGGCGAAGGCGAACACGGTGTTCTTGGTGGCGTCGGTGGTCAGCACGTTGGCGTTGCTGCCGGAGTAGTGGACCTCGTCCATCTCGCCGGACAGCGCGACGGAGACGTTGAGGTCCTTGACGTGGTGGGTGCGGCCCTCGCGGGTGACCTTGACGACGCGGGTTTCCGCCTTGCCGTACTGGTTCTGGCCGAGAACGGTGGTCATGTGGTCTAGCTCCCTCGGTACACGGAGTAGCCGAACGGGTTGAGCAGCAGCGGTACGTGGTAGTGCTCGCCCGGCTCGACGGCGAAGGTGACCGCCACCTCGGGGAAGAAGGCCCCGCGCTTCCCGGTCCCGTCCGGTGTGTGGGCGTCGAGGTACGGCTCGACCTCGAACAGGAGCCGTACGTGGGTGGTGCCCTCGGGGAGGGCGGGCAGGTCCTTGCAGCGGCCGTCGGCGTCCGTGGCGGACGTGCCGTGCGACGGTCCACGGGCGCACGGCCGGTGCGGACGGACAGTTCCACGGCCACGCCGCCGGCGGGGCGGCCCGCGGAGGTGTCCAGGATGTGCGTGGACACCGAGGTGCCGGTCACGTCGGGTCTCCTTCGGTCAGGCGGGTCAGCCGGATGCGGTTGATCTTCCCGAGTTCGGCGCGGACGATCGGTCGTTCGCGCTCGGGGGTGTTGCCGACCCGGGCGGCGGCCGCGTCGCGCATCTGCTTCCCGGTCAGCCCGGTGGCGCAGATGAGGAAGACGTGTCCGAACCGCTCCTGGTAGGCCAGGTTGAGTTCGAGCATCTCGGCTTTGAGGTCGTCCGGCGCGCCCGCCATGCCGCGCTGTTCGCGGGTCGAGGTGGGGTCGCCCGGCTCGGGACGGCCTATCGGCGGGTGGCCGGCCATGGCCTCGGCGAGGTCGTCCGGGTCGAGTTCCTCGGTGGCGGCGTCGCTCGCCGCCAGCAGTTCCCCGAGGTCCGGGTACGGCCGTCCGGCGAGCATCGCGTCCGTCCAGACACCGCTGGCGCACACCTCACGCAGCAGCAGGCCCGCCTTGTGTTCGTCGGCGGTGTTGAGGCGGTCGAGCCCCGCGGTGGTCCGAGTGGGCATGTACGGCCTCCAAGGGTGGCTCGCGGGGTGCTCGCGCCGGTCTGGCTTGTGGGAAAGCTAGATGCCGCCACCCGGCAACGTCAACACTTTGTTGAATTTTCCCACCCGAGCCCGCCCGCCCGCCGAGGAGTCGGTCGCCGCGGAGGAGCCGGTCAGCCGCCGGCCCTCGCAGTCAGCCGCCGCCCTTCGCCGCGTTCTCGCGGTTGAGGTAGTTGTAGACGGTGAAGCGGCTGACCCCGAGGGCCGAGGCGACCGTCTCCACCCCGTGCCGCACCGAGAAGGCACCGCGCTCCTCCAGGATGCGCACCACCGTCTGCTTCTCCTTGCGGTCCAGCCCGGCCAGCGGCTTGCCCTGCCGGCGTTCGAGGTCGGCCAGGATGTGGTCCAGCGAGTCGGCGATGTGCGGCAGCCGCACCGCCACCATCGCCTCCCCCTCCCAGCTGAGCACCACGTCGTCCCCGCGCGCCTGCTCCGGCGGGACCAGCACTCCGCCCAGCGCGTCGACCAGCGGCCGGACGGCGTCGACGAAGGGGTGGCCGGCGATCTCCGTCACGCCTGGCCCTCCCGCGCCTCGCCGACCACGTTGATCTGCAGGGAGACCCGGGTGGCGCCGGCTTCGAGCACCTGGCCCAGCAGGTCGCCGACGGCGGCGAGCACCGGCTGCGCCGCGCCCTCCACCGTGTTGCCGAACGGGCCGACGTCGACGCTGTCCAACTGCGCCGACTGCACGACCTCACGGGCCACCACCGCGTGCCGCGGCGCCTCGTCCAGGTCGAAGGGCTCCGTGGTGAATTCCACCCTCAATCGCATTTCTGCCTCTCCCGCTCGCTCACACCCATGGTCGCGTGTCCTGCCCGATCGTGTGCCCTCCGGTCGGCGACTTCCACCCCCGCAGACCACGGCGCCTCTTGACATCGACCGAACCTCTCCCGCAGGCTTCCGTTAAGCAGAAACAAGATTCCACTATACGGAAACTACGAGAAACACGGCGGTCACGCCTTGGAAGGGGGAGCGCTGATGGGTCTGTCCGGTACGCGCTTCGATGTGAACCTGTCGATCCTGTTCACCGAGCTCCCGTTGCTGGAGCGGCCGGCCGCCGCGGCGGCGGCCGGCTTCACCGCGGTGGAGCTGTGGTGGCCCTGGCCGGACGAGCCGGTCCCCGCGCCCGGCCGCCTCGACGCGTTGCGCGACGCCCTGCGCGCGGCGGGAACCCGGCTGGTGGGCCTGAACTTCTACGCGGGCCAACTGCCGGGGCCGGACCGCGGCGCGCTGTCCATCCCGGGTGAGGAGTCCGCCAGGTTCCGCGCCAACATCGGGGTCGCCGCGGACTTCGCCGCCTCGGTGGGCTGCACCGCGCTGAACGCGGTCTACGGCAACCGGGTGAGCGGGGTGGATCCGGCGGTCCAGGACGAACTCGCCCTGGAGAACCTGGCAGCCGCCGCCCGCGCGGCGCACCGGGCGGGCGCCACGCTGCTGATCGAGGCGCTCAACGCGGTGGAGTCCCCGCACTTCCCGATCACCGGCTCCCGCCGGGCGGTCGAACTCGTCGAGCGGGTCAACGCGGTCACCGGACTGGCCAACGCGGCCTTCCTGATGGATCTGTACCACCTGTCGATGAGCGGCGAGGACCTGCCCGGGGCCATCGACCGGTACGCGGCCACCGCCGGCCACGTGCAGATCGCCGACAACCCCGGCCGCTCCTTCCCCGGCAGCGGCACGTTGGACTTCGCCGACCTGCTGGGCCGGCTGCGCAAGGCCGGTTACCAGGGCTGGGTCGGGCTGGAGTACCGGCCGGGCGAACAGGGAAGCGCCGCCGCCTTCGACTGGCTCCCCGCGCGGTACCGCGCCGCCCACCACTGAACCACCGACCCGAGAGGCATCCGATGAGTCATCACGCCCTCCCCGAGATCGCCTGGATAGGCCTGGGGATCATGGGCTCCCCCATGGCGGAGAACCTGGTGGCGGCCGGCTACCGCGTCACCGGCCACACCCTGGAGCAACACAAGATCGACCGGCTCACGGCATGCGGCGGCCGGGGTGCCGCCTCGGTCGCCGAGGCGGTCGAAGGCGCCGACGTCGTGATCACGATGGTCCCGGCCGACCCGCAGGTCGAGGCGGTGGCGTACGGCGAGGACGGCATCCTGGCCAACGCGGCGCCCGGCGCGCTGCTGATCGACATGTCCTCGATCACCCCGCAGACCTCCGTGGACCTCGCGCGGGCGGCCGCGGCCGGCGGCAAGGGGCTGCGGGTGCTGGACGCGCCGGTCTCCGGTGGTGAGGCGGGCGCTGTCGAGGCGGCGCTGTCGATCATGGTGGGCGGCGAACTCGCCGACTACAAGGAGGCGTTGCCGATCTTCCGGGCGCTGGGCAGGACGGTCGTGCACTGCGGCCCGCACGGCGCGGGACAGACCGTCAAGGCCGCCAACCAACTGGTCGTCGCGGTCAACCTCCAGGCCTGCGCCGAGGCGGTGGTCTTCCTGGAGAAGTCCGGCGTCGACCTCGGTGCCGCGCTGGAGGTGCTGGGCGGCGGGCTCGCCGGATCCACCGTGCTGGCCCGCAAGAAGGACAACCTCCTGCGCCGCGACTTCCGGCCGGGGTTCCGGATCGACCTGCACCACAAGGACATGGGCATCGTGACCGCCGCCGCCCGCGAGGTCGGGGCGGCGCTGCCGGTGGGCTCGCTGGTCGGCCAACTCGTCGCCGCGCTGCGCGCGCAGGGCGACGGCGGACTGGACCACAGCGCGCTGCTGCGCGGGGTGGAGCGGCTGTCCGGGCCCGAGGGCCCGGGACGAGAAGGGGAGGGCTGAGCGATGGGCAAGGACACGGTTCCCGCCATGGAGGCGGCGGTTCGGATCATGAAGGACGAGGGCGTCGACATCGCCTTCGGCTGTCCCGGCGCCGCGATCCTCCCGCTGTACAAGGCGATGGAAGTGGTCGGCGGCATCGAGCATCTGACGGTCCGTCATGAAGAGGGCGCGACCCACATGGCGGACGGCTGGGCGCGTACCAACGGCAAGGTCGGGGTGGCGCTGGCCACCTCGGGACCGGGCGCCACCAACCTGGTCACCGGGCTGTACACCGCGTGGGCCGACTCGGTGCCGATGGTGTGCGTCACCGGTCAGGCGGTCTCCGGCAAGCTGCACCAGGAGGCGTTCCAGGCGGTCGACATCGTCGAGATCGCCCGGCCGGTCACCAAGTGGGCGGTGCAGGTCAAGGAGGCCGCGCAGATCCCGTGGATCTTCCGCGAGGCGTTCCGGATCGCCCGCGAGGGGCGGCCGGGCCCGGTTCTGATCGACATCCCGCTGGACAAGGCGCGGCAGGAGATCCGCTACGACGCCGCGATCGACGCGGCCCTGCCGGTGAAGACGGTCGCCCCTCATCCGCCGCGGGTGCGCGCCGCGCTGGACATGCTGCTGGCCGCGCGGCGCCCGCTGATCCTGGCCGGCGGCGGCGTCATCACCGCCGAAGCCGGGCCGGTGCTGCGGGAGTTGGTGGAGTACCTGGGGTTGCCCTTCCAGGTCACGCTGATGGGCAAGGGCGCGATCGAGGACGACCACGAGCTGAACCTGGGCACCACCGGGGTGCAGACCTCGCAGCGGTACGCCAACGCCTCGTTCCTGGAGTCGGACTTCGTGCTGGCCGTCGGCGCCCGCTTCGGCGACCGGCACACCGGTGGCGACCTCGGCGTCTACCGCGGTGAGCGCACGTTCGTGCAGGTGGACATCGAACCCACCCAACTGGGCAAGGTGTTCGAGCCGGACCTGGGGATCGTCTCGGACGCCGGGCTGTTCCTGCGGGCGCTGCTGGACGCCGCGCGCGAGCGCGGGGTGCGGGCGGACGTGGCGCCCTGGGTCGAGCGGTGCCGGGAGCTGAAGCGCACCCTGGTGCGCAAGGAGGACTTCGGCACCGTCCCGGTCAAGGCACCGCGGGTCTACAAGGAGATCAACGAGATCTTCGGCGAGGACACCCACTTCGTCACCGCGATCGGCCTCTACCAGATCTGGGGCGGCCAGCACCAGAAGGCGCACAAGCCACGGCACTACCAGGTGTGCGGCCAGGCCGGGCCGCTCGGCTGGGAGATCCCGGCCGCCATCGGCGTCAAGAAGGCGCTGCTGGCCCAGGGCCGCGACGACGAGGTCGTCGGCATCGTCGGCGACTACGGATTCCAGTACATGGTCGAGGAGTTGGCGGTCGCGGCGCAGTACGACGTGCCGTATGTGCTGATCATGCTCAACAACGAGTATCTGGGCCTGATCCGGCAGGCGTCCCTGGGCTACGACATGAACTACCAGGTCGACATCCACTACGACCGGTACGGCTCGGACAACGTCAAGATCATGGAGGCGTACGGCTGTTCAGGGCGGCGGGTGCTGCATCCGGACGAGATCCGGCCGGCCGTCGAGTGGGCCCGCAAGGAGGCCGCGGCCACCTCCCGCCCGGTGCTCGTGGAGATCATGATCGAGCGGGAGGCCAACACCCCGCACGGCCCGGACATCGACAGCGTCAGGGAGTTCGAGCCGCAGTCCTGAGCCCGTGACCGGGCCGAACGCTTCCGTCCGGCGGCGCGTGACCACGAAGAGTCGCGCCCGAACGCGCCGCCGGGCGGAGGACCGGGGGCGTGCCGCGGGATCCGCACGCCGTCGTGCGCACCAAGGCCGGATCTTCCGCGCACGCCGCGGCGCCGGGGTGGCAGCATGGGGTTCGCGCACCAACACCCCACCGGACCGGATCCCGCCTGGAGTCCCGCCATGGCTGACAGCGTGCCCGTCCGCTGCCCCGCTTGCCGCCGCGAGCACGCCTTCACCCCTCCGACGTTCCCCTGCGCCTGCGGCGCCCCGCTGACCGTGCCGGTGCTGCGCGGCGGTGTGCCGACGCAGGTGCGGCAGCGCAGTTGGAAGGACTCCTGGGTGACGTTGCGCTGCCCGTCCTGCGGGCGCAGCGACGACTGGCCGCAGCCCGAACTGGGCTGCTCCTGCGGCGTGGTGATCCGGCTGCCGGTCGGATCGGCCACCCCGGAGCGGGCCCCCGCCGGCCCGGCCGGGAGCACCGGAGCGGATCCGGACGGCGCGGGCTGCGGCGCGGACGCGGCGGGCGGCCCGCTGCCGACCGCCGTCACCCCGCCGCCGGTGCGGCGGCCGGCCTTCCAGCCGGTGACGATCCGCACCGGCAAGGACGCGGTGAGCGCGGCCGGCCAGTACCTGAAGTGGCTGGGGTTCAGCCGGGTGGTCCTGGCCGACGACCGCTTCATGACCGGTGCCGACCTGCGCGGTGACGGGCTGCTGGCCAGAGTCGACCCCTCGACCCGGTCCACGCCGCTGCGGGACGTGGAGACGTTGTGGCTCAGCTGCCTCAACGAGGACGCGACCGGCGCCTTCTTCTCGCTCGCCGGCTACGCCCCGGAAGCCCGGCAGCGCGCCGACCGGCTCGGTGTCCCGCTGTTCGTGATGGACCTCACCGGCACGCCGCAGCCGGTCAACGACGCGGCGGACGCGCTGATCCGCACCGCGCCCTCCGGCCGCGACCGCAACGTCTAGGCCGTGTCTTGCGGATCTTGGCGGGCTCGCGACGCCCGGCACGGCACCTCGCGGCGTTGCCGAAGCATCCCGATAACACCGACTATCGGGATGCTTCGGCGCCTTGCGATACACCGCACCGGACGCCGCTCCCTGATCCACCCTGATCCACAAGACACGGCCTAGTGACCTGAGTCTGAGATTCGTTGGCAGTAGGCGGCGACTTTGTCGAGGATCTCGTCGGCGGTTTTCGTCCAGGCGAAGGGTCTGGGGTGTTCGTTCCAGTCGGCGAGCCAGGATCGGATGTCGCGTTCGAGGGCCTGGACGGAGCGGTGGACGCCGCGTTTGAGCTTCTTCTGCGTGAGCTCGGCGAACCACCTCTCAACCAGGTTCAGCCAGGACGCACTGGTCGGTGTGAAGTGCAGGTGGAACCGCGGATGGGCCAGCAGCCACCGTTTGATGTCGGGCGTCTTGTGGGTCGCGTAGTTGTCCAGGATCAGATGGACCTGCAGATCAGCCGGGACTTCCCTGTCGAGCTTCGCGAGGAACTTCTTGAACTCCGCTGCCCGATGGCGGCGGTGCAGGGAGCCGATCACTTTGCCGGTGGCGACCTCCAGGGCGGCGAAGAGCGTGGTCGTGCCGGCCCGGACATAGTCGTGACTGCGGCGTTCGGGAACGCCAGGCACCATCGGCAGAACCGGCTGGGACCTGTCCAGGGCCTGGATCTGCGATTTCTCGTCCACGCAGAGGACCAGGGCTTTCTCCGGCGGGTCGAGATACAGACCGACGACGTCGCGGACCTTGTCGATGAACAGCGGGTCGGTGGACAGCTTGAACGTCTGTGAACGGTGCGGTGCCAGGGCGAACGCTCTCCAGATGCGCGAGATGGTCGACTGCGACATGCCGGTGGCCGCGGCCATCGACCTGGTCGACCAGTGGGTGGCGTTCTTCGGTGTCTCCTCCAGCGTCTTGACGATGACCCGCTCGACGTCGGCGTCGGTGATCTTCCGTGGGACACCCGGCCGCGGCTCGTCGCACAGACCGTCCACACCCCGCTCGATGAAGCGCCGCCGCCAAGTGCGGACCGTGTCCGGGGCGATCCGCAGCCGACGGGACACCTCCATGATCGAGTACCCCTCGGCGCACTCCAGCACGATCCGCGACCGCTGAGCCAGAGCCTGAGCCGTCGTGCGGCGACGCAACCAGCCCTCCAACACCACCCGCTGGGCACCAGTGACCGACAACGGCGGAATCTTCGGACCCGGACGACTCATACCCAACCAACGACGAATCTCAGACTCAGGTCACTAGGGGACCTCAGCGCAGGTCCTGCTCGCGGAACTCCTCGCCCTCGCCGCTCGCCGCCCGCGCCCGCAGGTCCACCCGGCGGATCTTGCCGGAGATGGTCTTGGGCAGGTCGGCGAACTCCAGGACCCGGATGCGCTTGTAGGGCGCCAGCACGGCACGCGAGTGCTCGAAGAGCGCCTTGGCGGTCGCGGCGTCCGGCTGCCAGCCGCCGGCCAGGACGACGTAGGCCTTGGGCACCGCGAGGCGCACCGGGTCGGGCGAGGGCACGACCGCCGCCTCGGCGACCGCCTCGTGCTCCAGCAGCGCGCTCTCCAGCTCGAACGGGGAGATCTTGTAGTCGGAGGCCTTGAAGACGTCGTCGGCCCGGCCGACGTAGGTGATGTAGCCCTCGGCGTCGCGCGAGCCGATGTCCCCGGTGCGGTAGTAGCCGTCCGCGGTGGCCGCGCCGGTGCGCTCCTCGTCACCCGCGTAGCCGGTCATCAGGCCGACCGGGCGCTCCTGGGACAGGTCCAGGCAGATCTCGCCCTCCTCGCCCGGCTCGCCGCTGACCGGGTCGATGAGGGCGACCTGGTAGCCGGGCACCGGGCGGCCCATGGACCCCGGCTTGAGCGGCTGTCCTGGGGTGTTGCCGACCTGCACGGTGGTCTCGGTCTGGCCGAAGCCGTCGCGGATCGTCAGACCCCAGGCCCGCCGGACGTGTTCGATCACCTCGGGGTTGAGCGGCTCGCCGGCCGCCACCACCTCACGCGGCCGGGTGCGCAGCGCCGACAGGTCGGCCTGGATGAGCATCCGCCACACCGTCGGCGGCGCGCAGAAGCTGGTGACGCCCGCCCGGTCCATCTCGGACATCAGCCTGGCGGCGTCGAAGCGGGTGTAGTTGTGCACGAAGACCGTCGCCTCGGCGTTCCACGGCGCGAACAGGCTGCTCCAGGCGTGCTTGGCCCAGCCCGGTGAGGAGATGTTGAGGTGCACGTCGCCGGGCCGCAGCCCGATCCAGTACATGGTGGTCAGGTGCCCGATGGGATAGGAGACGTGGGTGTGCTCCACCAGCTTGGGCAGCGCGGTCGTGCCCGAGGTGAAGTAGAGCATCAGCGGGTCGTCGGCCGGGGTCGGCCCGTCGGGGGTGAAGTCCTCCGACGCGCTGTAGGCGTCCTCGTAGCGCAGCCAGCCGGCCGGCGCGCCGCCCACCGAGACGCGGGTGTAGTCGCCGGGCACCTCGTCGAACTTCGCGGCGTCCGTGGCGCGCACGACGACGTGGCGGGCGGCGCCGCGCTCGATCCGGTCGGTGAGGTCGGCGGGCCCGAGCAGCGGGGTGGCGGGGATGACGACCGCGCGCAGCTTCATCGCGGCCAGCGCGGTCTCCCACAGCTCCGTCTGGTTGCCGAGCATGACCACGATCCGGTCCCCGGCGCGCACCCCGCGCTCCCGCAGCCAGACCGCGACCTGGTTGGAGCGGTCCCGCAGTTGCGGGAAGGACAGCTTGGCCTCGGTGCCGTCCTCTTCGACGATCCACAGCGCGGTGCGGTCGGTGCGCTCGGCGATCCGGTCGAACCAGTCCAACGCCCAGTTGAAGTGCTCGGGGCGCGGCCAGCGGAAGCCGTCACGGGCGGCCCGGTAGTCCTCCCGGTGCTCCAACAGGAAGTCCCGGGCTGCCCGGAACTCCTCGGTCGCCGTGCTGTCGGCCATGTGCCACTCCTCGTCGTACCCGGCAGTGCTACCCGATCACATCGTGGCCCCGCGGGCCGTGCGGCCACCACCCCCGTACGGGGGTCATCCGGCGCCGCGGCCGGAGTGGCGGTGGCCTTCCAGGCAGCGGATCGGGTCCAGCGCCACCTCGCGCAGCACGATGCGGCTGCGCAGTTCGCGGGCGCCGTGGTCGCGCTTGAGCGTCTCGACCACCTCTTCGAGTTCGGCGGTGTCCACACAGGCGACGCGCAGTTGGTAGTCGTACTCGCCGGTGGTGTGCACCGCCCACTGCACGGCCGCGAGGGTGGCGAGTCCGGCTTCGAAGTCCCGCCCCTCGGTACCCTCGCGCAGCCGGACGTCGGTGAGGGCGACGAGTCCGCGGCCGAGGGCGGCCAGGTCCAGGTCGGTGCGGTAGCCGCGGATCACGCCGCGCGAGCGCAGCCGGCGCACCCGGTCGGCGACCGCGTTGGCGGACAGCCTGACCTGCCGGGCCACCTCCAGATAGGTGGAACGGCCCTCGGGGACCAGCACCGCCAGGATCTCCCGGTCGAGACGGTCGAGGCGGTCGCTCTCCGAGGGGTCCTGCGTTTTTCTCGCTCTGTCTGCCATGGGTCTGAGAATTCCACAGTTGTCTATGAGATCTGCCGGTGAACTCCGTGCCAGGCTCAGCGTTTTCCCCGGCGGGGCCGAGGTATGCCCATCCCGGCGGTGCCCCGGACCCGGCGGTGGTCACAGCGTCGTGGAGCGGCCCTGGCCCCGGCTGACCCGCACGGCTGCGACGGCGCCCGCCGCCAGGGCCCAGCCGGCCAGCACCGCGCAGCACACCGCCGTCCGGCCGCCGTCCCCAGCCAACGCGGCGCGCAGCGCGTCGCAGGCCCAGTAGCCGGGCGAGGCGG
This sequence comes from uncultured Actinomycetota bacterium, assembly GCA_963737305.1. Lineage (GTDB taxonomy): Bacteria > Actinomycetota > Actinomycetes > Streptomycetales > Streptomycetaceae > Streptantibioticus_C. The sequence continues at coordinate 2,716,984 of CAVTRX010000001.1, forward strand.
GCGCGGTGTGCCGGACCCACGGCGGAAGCGCGACCAGCGGCACCAGCGCGCCGCCCAGGCTGCTCAGCGCGATGCCGCCGAGGTCGTACGAGGCCGACAGCTCCCCCTGGCTGCGCACCAGGACCCCGGCCATCGTGCCGAGGGCCAGCAGGGTGACCGTCCAGGACACCAGCACCGCCGCGAGCAGCAGCGGATGGGGCAACGGCATGCCGAGCACCGCGACGCCGAAGCCGACGACGACCACCTGCTGGGCGAGCATCGCCGCCATCACCGGGACGGCCTTGCCCAGCAGGAGTTCCAGCGGGTGCGCCGCGGTGGCCCGCAGCCGCTCCCAGGTGTGCTGGAGGCGTTCGCCCAGCACCGCGCCGCCCACGATGCTGAGCGCCAGCAGCGAGAAGGTGACCAGGGTGCCGATGACCGCCTGCGTGGTGCCGGCGCGGTCGCCCTGCGCCGCCTGGTACAGCGGGCGCAGCAGGCACACGAACGCCAGCGGCAGGACCATCCGGCTGGCCAGCGGGCCGGGCTCGCGCAGCAGCAGGGTGGTGTTGTGCCGGATCAGCGCGGCGGTCCGCGCGGTGGACTCAGGCCGCGACATGACCGCCGCCGATCGCCCGGTACAGGTCGTCCAGTCCAGGGCTGCGCACGTCCACCGAGGTGGGCGCGTACCCGGCGGCGAGCACGGCCGCCAGGTCGGCGGGCGGGTCGAGGCTGGCGATCCGCAGTTCACCGGCGACGCTGCGGGTCCGGCCGCCGATGTGCGCGGGCAGCAGTTGCGCGTCCGCCTGCCGTCCTGGCCGCATCCGCAGTTCGCCTGGCAGGCCCGCCAGCAGGGTGCGCCGGGTGCCGCGGGCGATGATCCGGCCGCCCCTGGCCACCGCCAGCGTCGCGTCCAGGTCGTCGAGTTCGGGCAGGTAGTGGGTGGTGTAGACGACCGCGGCACCGGCGGCGGCCCGGGCGCGTACCGCCGCCAGCAGCGCCTGCCTGGTCTGCGGGTCGGCGCCCGCGGTCGGCTCGTCCAGGAGCAGCAGCGCCGGGTCGCCGACCAGCGCGGTGCCCGCCTGGGTACGCCGGCGCTGGCCGCCGGAGAGCAGCCCGCACCGGCGGTCCAGCACGTCGGCCAGCCGCAGTTCCTCCGCGACCCGCGGTACGGCGCGGGCGAGCGCCGCGCCCCGCAGTCCGGCGAGCGAGCCGAACAGCCGCAGGTTCTCCCGCACGGTCGCGTTGGGGTACAGCGCGGTCTCCTGGGGCGCGACCCCCAGCAGCCGGCGCGCCGCGCGCGGGGCGGTCCGCGCGTCGTGGCCGCCGATCGCCACCTCGCCCGCGTCCGCCCGCACCAGCCCGGCGACCACCTCCACGAAGGTGGTCTTGCCCGCCCCGTTGTGCCCGATGAGCCCGGCGATCTCACCGGGCCGCACGGTGAGGTCGAAGCCGTCGAGCGCGGTGACCGGGCCGTAGCGCTTGACCAGCCCGCGAACCTGGAGCATCCGCATCCGCCTCCCCAGTAATGATCTACGCCGTATAGATCTACAGTGTACAGACATGGGCGGACGACGAGAAGAGATCCTGGACGCGGCGCTGGCGCTGGCCGACGAGCGCGGGCTTGCGGCGGTGTCGATGCGGGCGGTGGCCGACCGCGTCGGGGTGACGCCGATGGCGCTCTACCCGCATGTGGGGAGCAAGGCGGCGCTGCTGGACGGCATGGTCGGCCGACTGCTGTCGCGCATGCCGTCAGGCGAGGAGGAGCCAGGCGACGAGAAGCCGGGCGTGGAGGAGTCGGCGCGGGCCGGCGGGTCCGGTCCCGAGGAGGGTCTGCTGCGCTTCGCCATGGGCGCGCGCGACCTGGTGCGGGCCCATCCGTGGGCCGCCGGGCTGCTGTTCTCCCGGCCGGCCGTCACCCCGGACGGGGTGCGCGCGGTGGACCGGATCTACGCGGCGCTGCTGGCCGCGGGCGTGCCGGAGGACCAGGTACCGCGGCTGGAGCGGCTGGTGAGCACCTTCGTCATCGGCTTCGTGGCGTCGGAGGCGGGCGGCCGGTTCGGCCCCGGCGAACTCGACCCGCGCGGGCGGCGCGGACGGCTGCCGGAGGGCGCGCTGCCGGCCCACACCCGGCTGGCGCGCTGGCTGGACCGCCCGGTCGACTGGGACGCGGAGTTCCTGGCCGACCTGACCGATCTGGGGCGGCTGATCAGCTCTCTAGCGGATCCGGGACGCTGAGGTCCCGGGCGGCCGACTCGCGCAGTTCCACCTTGCGGACCTTGCCGCTCACCGTCATCGGGAAGGAGTGGACGTTGCGCACGTGGCGCGGCACCTTGAAGTGGGCCAGCCGGCCCTCGCAGAAGGCGGTGACCTCCTCCACGGTGAGCGGGTCGGCCGGGTCGCGCGGGATGACGCACGCCACGATCTCCTCGCCGTAGCGCTCGTCGGGCACGCCGACCACCTGGACGTCGGCGACCTTGGGATGCCGGTAGAGGAACTCCTCGATCTCCCGCGGGTAGATGTTCTCCCCACCACGGATGATCATGTCCTTGATCCGGCCGACGATCGCCACGTAGCCGTCCTCGCGCATCACCGCGAGGTCCCCGGTGTGCATCCAGCGGCCGGCGTCGATGACCTCGGCGGTGCGCCCCGGCTCGTCCCAGTAGCCGAGCATCACGGAGTAGCCGCGGGTGCACAGTTCACCGGCCGAGCCGCGCGGCACGGTCACCCCGGTCGCCGGGTCGATCACCTTGACCTCGACGTGCGGCAGTACCCGGCCGACGGTCTCGGTGCGCCGCTCCAGGTCGTCGTCGCGCCGGGTCTGGGTGGAGACCGGCGAGGTCTCGGTCATCCCGTAGCAGATGGCCACCTCGGCCATGTGCATCTCCGAGACGACCCGCTTCATCACCTCCACCGGGCACGGCGAGCCGGCCATGATCCCGGTGCGCAGGCTGGTCAGGTCGTAGGAGGCGAAGTCCGGCAGGTCCAGTTCCGCGATGAACATCGTGGGCACCCCGTACAGCGAGGTGCAGCGCTCCTGGGCGACCGCGCGCAAGGTGGCCGCCGCGTCGAAGACCGGCGCCGGGATGACGATGCAGGCGCCGTGGGTGGTGGCGCCGAGGTTGCCCATCACCATGCCGAAGCAGTGGTAGAAGGGCACCGGCAGGCACACCCGGTCCTGCTCGTCGTAGGCGATCAACTCCCCCACGAAGAAGCCGTTGTTGAGGATGTTGTGGTGGGAGAGGGTGGCGCCCTTGGGGAAGCCGGTGGTGCCCGAGGTGTACTGGATGTTGACCGGGTCGTCGCAGCTGAGCTGGGCCTCGTCCCGCTCGGGCCGGTCCGTCGGTATTCGCTCGGCTCCGGCGACGAACGCCCGCCACGAGGGGTCGCCGATGTGCACCACCTTGCGCAGCGCGGGGCACTCGCCGCGCACCTCGTCGGCCATCGAGCGGTAGTCGCTGGTGCGGTAGGTGGTCGAGGCGATGAGCAGTTCGACGCCGGCCTGGCGCAGCACGAAGGCCAGCTCATGGGTGCGGTAGGCGGGGTTGATGTTGACCAGGATCGCGCCGATGCGGGCCGTCGCGTACTGCACCAGCACCCACTCGGGGCAGTTCACCGCCCAGATGCCGACCCGGTCGCCCTTGCCGATCCCCTGCGCGATGAGCGCGCGGGCCACCTCGTCGACGGAGTGGCCGAACTGCGCGTACGTCCAGCGGCGTCCGCTGGGCACGTCGATCAGGGCCTCACGGTCGGGGTGGGCGGCGATGGCCCGTTGCAGGTTGCGGCCGATGGTGTCGCCCAGCAGCGGCGTGGCGCCTATGCCGCTGGCGTAGGACCCTTGCGCGGGATCGCTCGGACGTCCGGTCATCGGGGCCTCCTGCCTAAGATGCTCAAGCTGTCACCGTTCGCGTTGTGGGAACGTCGCAGTAACATCGTGCGACGAGTGATCCACGTCTCACCACCCCCGGACGGGGGTGCGCCGCCCGAGGGGGCGCCATGCCAGAGTCGACCGACATGCACCGCGCACTGCGCCGCATCAGGCGCGCCAGCGGCCTGCCCATCGCCTTCGGGGGGCTGCTCGGGACCGGACAGGAGTTCCGGATCTCGGAGATGACCGGAGCCACCACCAGGGCCCTGAAGGGGCTGAAGATCAGCACCGGCAGCGGTCTGGGCGGCAAGGCCGTCGCCCTGGCCAGGCCGGTCGCCGTCACCGACTACCAGCGCTCCCGCACCATCAGCCACGAGTACGACGCGGCGGTCTCCGCCGAGGGGATGTACTCGGTGCTGGCCGTCCCGGTGGTGGTGCGCCGCCGGGTGCGCGCGGTGCTCTACGCCGCGCTTCGGCAGCCCATGACCATGGGCGACCGCACGCTGAGCGCCGCCATGGAGGCCGCCCGCGAACTGGAGCGGGACCTCGCCACGCGCGACGAGGCCGAGCGGTTGCTGACCGCCGCACCGGCCGCCTGGGAGCAGGTGCGCGCCGCCCACGCGGACCTGCGGGCCCTGGTGCGCACCGTGGCGGACGAGGAACTGCGCCGTGACCTGCTCGCCGCCTGTGCCCGGCTGGAGTCGGCGTGCGGGCCCCCGGAGCCGCGGGGCGGCCGTCCCGAGGCGGCGGTGAACCTGACGCCCCGGGAGACCGACGTGCTCTCCTGCGTCGCCTCGGGGGCCACCAACGCCACCGTCGCCCTCCGGCTCGAACTGCGCCCGGAGACCGTCAAGGCCTATCTGCGCTCGGCCATGCGCAAGTTGGGTGCCCACACCCGTCTGGAGGCGGTGGTGGCGGCGCGCAGGGCCGGGCTGCTGCCGTAGGGCGTCCCCTCGTCGTGGTGGATGGGCGTGCCGGCTCCGGTGAGCGGGAGACCGGAGCCGCCACGGCGGTGGGCGATGATCTCGGCGGCGATGGAGACGGCGGTCTCCTGCGGGGTGCGCGCTCCCAGGTCGAGTCCGATGGGCGAGCGCAGCCGGGCGGCCTGCTCATCGGTGACACCGGCCTCCCGCAGTCGCGCGAGGCGGTCGAGGTGGGTGCGGCGCGAGCCCATCGCGCCCACGTAGGCCACCGGCAGCCGCAACGCCCGTTCCAGCAGCGGGATGTCGAACTTGGCGTCATGGGTGAGCACGCAGACCACCGTGCGGGGGTCCAGCGTCTGGCTGTCGAGGTAGCGGTGCGGCCAGTCGACGACCACCTCGGCCGCCTCCGGGAACCTGGCCCGGGTGGCGAACACCGGCCGGGCGTCGCAGACCGTCACCCGGTAGCCGAGGAAGGCGCCGGCCCGCACCAGTTCTGCGGCGAAGTCGATGGCGCCGAAGACCAGCATGCGCGGCGCCGGGAGGCTGGACTCCACCAGGACGGTCAGCGGCTGACCGCAGCGGCTGCCGTCCGCGCCGACCTCGACGGTCGCGGTGCGGCCCGCCTGGAGCAGGGCCGCGGCCTCGGCCCGCACGGTGGCGTCCAGCCGCGGATCGCCGAAGCCGCCCTCGCACCCGCCGTCCGGCCGCAGCAGCATCACCCCGCCCAGCGGTCCCGCCGGGCCCCGGACCACCCTGGCCAGGGCCACCGGCCCGGTGCCGACCGACCGCAGCAGGTCGGGCGCCACCCGCTGGACGAAGATGTCGATGACCCCGCCGCAGGTCAGGCCGACCGCGAAGGCGTCCTCGTCCGCGTAGCCGAAGCGCTCCAGGACGGGCACGCCGTCGGCCAGCACCTGGCGGCACAACTCGTAGACGGCCGCCTCGACGCAGCCGCCGGAGACACTGCCGATCACGGTGCCGTCGGCGTCGACGGCGAGCGCGGCACCGGGGCCGCGCGGCGCGCTGCCGCTGGTGGCGACCACCGTCGCGACGGCGAACGGCCGCCCCCGCTCACACCATTCGCCCAGCTTCCCGGCGATGTCCAGCATGACGAACTCCTCACTGCCCGGGGCTACCTGACGCCGAGCCAGCCCTGGATGGGGTCGAGGGCGAAGTAGACGACGAAGACGAGGCACAGGATCCACATCAGGGCGCTCGGCTCGCGCCACCTGCCCTGCGCCGCCTTGATCGCGCAGTACGAGATGATTCCGGCGCCGACACCGGGGGTGATGCCGTAGGTGAACGGCATGAGCGCGACGGTCAGGAAGACCGGGACGGCGACCGAGTGGTCGGTCCAGTCGATGTGCCGGACGGCGGTCATCATCATCGACCCGATGACGACCAGCGCGGCGGCCGCGGCCTGCTTGGGGACGACCGAGGCGACCGGGGTGAAGAACAGCGCCGCCGCGAAGAGCGCTCCGGTGACCACGCTCGACAGGCCGGTCCTGGCGCCCTCGCCGACGCCGGAGGCCGACTCGATGAACACCGTCTGGCCCGAGCCGCCGGCCACTCCGCCGACCACACCGCCCGCGCCGTCGACGAGCAGCGCCCTGCTCAGCCCCGGCATCCGGCCGCGCGCGTCGGTGAGCCCGGCCTGGGTGCCGACGCCGATGACGGTGGCCATCGCGTCGAAGAAGCCGGCCAGCACCAGGGTGAAGACGATCACGCCGACGGTCATCGGGCCGACCGTTCCCCAGCCGCCGAAGGCCACCTTGCCGAAGAGCGAGAAGTCCGGCAGGGCGACCGGGTTGTGCGGCAGTTGGGGGACGTTGAGTCCCCAGTCCTTGGCCGCGGACGCCCCGGTGGCGCGCACGACCATGGCCAGCACCGTGCCGAAGACGATGCCGATCAGGATCGCGCCGGGCACCTTGCGGGCCTGGAGCATGAAGATGGCCAGCAGCGTGACGCAGAAGACCAGCACCGGCCAGCCGGCCAGCCGGCCGCCGGTGCCCAGCGTCACCGGGTCGCCCTTGCCGACGAACCCGGCGTTGACCAGGCCGATGAGCGAGATGAACAGGCCGATGCCCACAGTGATGCCGTGCTTGAGCGGCAGCGGTATCGCGTTCATCACCGCCTCCCGCAGACCGCACAGGACCAGGGCCATGATGACCGCGCCGTAGATGACGCACATGCCCATCGCCTGCGGCCAGGTCATCACCGGGGCCACCTGGGTGGAGATCACCCCGGCGACGCTCAGCCCCGCGGCGAGCGCCAGCGGCACCTTGCCGACCAGGCCCATCAGCAAGGTGGTGACCGCCGCGCCGAGCGCGGTCGCGGTGACCAGCGCGGAGTGCGGCAGCCGGTGGCCCGCGGCGTCCGGCACGGACAGCAACAGCGGGTTGAGCAGCAGGATGTAGGCCATCGCCATGAAGGTCGTCACACCGCCGCGCACCTCGCGGGCGACGGTGGAGCGGCGGGCGGATATCAGGAAGTAGCGGTCGGTCCGCGAGCGCGGCGGGCCCGCGGCTGGCTCTCCCGGCGGTCCGGCCGGGGCGGCGGGCTGCGGTTCGGTGTGCGGCTGGGTCGTCATGGGTCCAACTCCCAAGGTTCACAGGGGCACCCGCGCGGCGCAGCGCACGGGATTTGGGATGGGGTTGCGGACGCACGACCCGGGGGACGGCCCGAGACGAACGGTGCTGCCCGGGGCCGCCGCTCAGGCGGCCCCGGTACGGGTGGTCAGGAACCGGTGATGTGCTCGGGGCGCACCGGCACCCGCTTGAGGTCGAGGCCGGTGGCCGCGCGGACCGCGGCGACGACGGCCGGGGTGGAGGACAGGGTCGGCGCCTCACCGACGCCGCGCAGCCCGTAGGGCGCGTGGTCGTCGGCGAGTTCGAGCACGTCGACGGGGATGGTCGGGGTGTCGAGGATGGTGGGGATCAGGTAGTCGGTGAACGACGGGTTGCGGACCTTGGAGGCCGGGTCGACGATGATCTCCTCCATGACGGCGAGTCCCAGGCCCTGCGTGGTGCCGCCCTGGATCTGGCCGATCACCGACAGCGGGTTGAGCGCCTTGCCGACGTCCTGCGCGCAGGCGAGTTCGACGACCTTGATCAGGCCGAGTTCGGTGTCGACCTCGACGACCGCCCGGTGTGCGGCGAAGGAGTACTGGACGTGGCCGAAGCCCTGTCCGGTGCGCAGGTCGAACGGCTGGGTGGGGCGGTGCCGGAACTCCAGCTCCAGGTCGATCGCCTCGTCGCCGAGCACGTCGGCCAGGTCGGCCAGCACCTCGCCGCCGTCGGTGACCACCTTGCCGCCCTCCAGCAGCAGTTCGGCGGTCGCCCAGGCCGGGTGGTAGGTGCCGAACCTGCTTCTGCCCAGGTCCAGCACCTTGTCGCGGACCGCCTGGCAGGTGTTCTGACCGCGCCGCCGGTCATGTAGGTCTGCCGGGACGCCGAGGTGGAGCCGGCCGAGCCGACCTGGGTGTCGGCGGGCTGGATCGTCACCTGGGAGACGCCCAGTTCGGTGCGGGCGATCTGGGCGTGCACGGTGACGCCGCCCTGGCCGACCTCGGCCATCGCGGTGTGCACCAGGGCGACGGCCTCGCCGCCCACCACCTCAAGACGTACCCGGGCGGTGGAGTAGTCGTCGAAGCCCTCGGAGAAGCCGACGTTCTTGATGCCGACCGCGTAGCCGACACCGCGCACCACGCCTTCGCCGTGCGTGGTGTTCGACAGCCCGCCGGGCAGCGCCCGCACGTCGGGGGCGGCGCCGGCGCTCTCCCACTGCCGCTCCGGCGGCAGCGGCATCGCCTTGACCCGGCGCAGCAGTTCGGCCACCGGAGCAGGTGAGTCGACGATCTGCCCGGTGGGCATCACGGCGCCCTGGGACATCGCGTTGATCCGGCGGAACTCGACCGGGTCCATGCTCCAGCGCGGCGGCCAGCTTGTCCATCTGCGCCTCGTACGCGAAGCACGCCTGGACCGCGCCGAAGCCGCGCATCGCGCCGCAGGGCGGGTTGTTGGTGTAGAGGGCGAGCGCCTCGATGTCGACGTCGTCGATCACGTAGGGACCGGCCGACAGGGAGGCGGCGTTGCCGACCACGGCCGGGGAGGAGGAGGCGTAGGCGCCGCCGTCCAGCACGATCCGGCAGCGCATGTGGGTGAGCCGGCCGTCCTTGGTGGCACCGTGCTCGAACGTCATCCGGGCGGGGTGGCGGTGCACATGGCCGAAGAAGGACTCGAACCGGTTGTAGACGATCTTGACCGGCTTGCCGGTGCGCAGCGCCAGCAGGCAGGCGTGGATCTGCATCGACAGGTCCTCGCGCCCGCCGAAGGCCCCGCCGACGCCGGAGAGCGTCATGCGGATCTTGTCCTCCGGCAGCCCGAGCACCGGGGCCATCTGCCGCAGGTCGGCGTGCAGCCACTGGGTGGCGATGTACAGGTCGACGCCGCCGTCCTCGGCGGGCACCGCGAGTCCGGACTCCGGGCCGAGGAAGGCCTGGTCCTGCATGCCGACCTCGTAGTCGCCGGTGACGATCACATCCGCGCGCCGCGCGGCGGCGTCCGCGTCGCCGCGCACGATCGGCTGGCGGTGCACGATGTTGGGGTGCGCGACATGGCCGGCGTGGTGGTCGTCGCGGCCGGGGTGCAGCACAGGAGCGTCGGGGGCCAGCGCGCTCGCCTCGTCGTGGACGACGGGCAGCGGTTCGAACTCGACCTTGATCTTCGCCGCGGCGCGGCGGGCGGTCTCCGGGTGGTCGGCGGCGACCAGGGCGATCGGCTCGCCGTGGTGGCGCACCACGCCGTCGGCGAGCACCGGGGTGTCGGTGGATCTCCAGGCCGTAGCCTGGTGTGTTCGGTCGGCAGGTCGTCGTGGGTGAGGACGGCGTACACGCCCGGGCTGGGCGAGCGCCTCGGAGGTGTCGATGGACACGATGCGGGCGTGGGCGTGCGGGCTGCGCAGGGTGTGGCCCCACAGCATGTCCTCGTGCCACATGTCGGAGGAGTAGGCGAACTCGCCGGTGACCTTCAGGGTGCCGTCCGGGCGCAGGGTGGAGGCGCCGATGCCGCGCTTGCGTCCGAGCCGGTCTGGGTGAGGCCGGGGGCCGGGTTCCAGCGCCATCGTCACACCGTCCCTTCGCCGGTGCGGGCGGCGGCGAGCCGGACCGCGTCGAGGATCTTCTCGTAGCCGGTGCAGCGGCACAGGTTGCCCGACAGCGCCTCGCGGATGTCGGCGTCGGTGGGCTGCGGGTTGTGCTCCAGCAACTCGTCGGTGGCGACCAGCAGCCCCGGCGTGCAGAAGCCGCACTGCACGGCGCCGGCGTCCACGAACGCCTGCTGCACGGGCGACAGCCCGGTGGCCGGGTCGGCCAGCCCCTCGACGGTGACGACCTCGCGGTCCTGCGCCTGGCCCGCGGCGACCAGGCAGGAGCAGACCGGCACGCCGTCGAGCCGGACCGTGCACGAGCCGCACTCGCCCTGCTCGCAGGCGTTCTTCGAGCCGGGCAGGCCCATCCGCTCGCGCAGCACGTACAGCAGGCTCTCGCCCTCCCAGACGTCGTCGGCCTGCTGGCGGCCGTCCGTTGACGGTGAAGGTCACGCGCATCGCGCGCTCCTGTCGTTGGCGCGGAACTCGTCCCAGGTCCAGCCCAGCGTGCGGCGGGCCATGACGCCCAGCGCGTGCCGGCGGTAGGTGGCGGTGCCGCGTACGTCGTCGATGGGGTTGGCGGCGCCGGAGACCAGTTCGGCGAACTGCGCGGCGACCGGCGGGCGGTACCGGCCGGCCGCTGTCCCACAGGCCGTCCTCATCCAGCGCGGCGGCCAGGAACTCCTCGGCGGCCTTCGCCCGGATCGGGGTGGGCGCGGCGGAGCCGATGCCGGTGCGCACCGTGCGGGTGGCCGGGGTGCAGCGCGATGCCGAAGGCGCAGACCGCGATGACCATGGCGTTGCGGGTGCCGACCTTGGAGAACTGCTGCGGTCCGTCCGCCTTCTTGCAGGTGGACGGCCCGGATCAGCTCGTCGGGCGCCAGCGCGTTGCGCTTGACGCCGAGGTAGAAGTCGTCGATCGGGATCAGCCGGGTGCCGCGCACCGAGACCGCCTCGACCTCGGCCGCCGCCGGCGAGCAGCGCCGGGTGGGCGTCGCCGGCCGGGGAGGCGGTGCCGAGGTTGCCGCCGACGCCGCCGCGGTTGCGGATCTGCGGGGAGGCCACGGTGTGGCTGGCCAGCGCGAGCCCGGGCAGCTCGGCGCGCAGGTGCTCCATGATCCGGCTGTAGGGGACCGAGGCGCCCAGCCGCACGGTGTCCGCGCCCACCTCCCACTCGTACAGGTCGCCGACGCGGTTGAGGTCGAGCAGGCACGTCGGGCCGGCGGTGGTCGAAGTTGATCTCGACCATCACGTCGGTGCCGCCCGCGATCGGCACGGCGGTGGGGTGCTCGGCCTTGGCGGCGAGCGCTTCCTCCCAGCCGGCGGGGCGCAGGAAGTCCATGGGGTTCTCTTCTCGACGGTGGAGGGGCTCGGTGGCGGCGGCCCGGCGGCGGACACGGCAGGCCGCCCGGGGATCACGCGGGGCCGCTCATGTCCTGTTCACGCTGCGTCGTCCCAGTACACGGGCAGACGCCCGGTCTGGGTGCAGTCACCAAAAGCATGAAGCACAAGGCCGACCCGGTCCCTCAGCTTGTAGATTCCTCCGAAGGACCCGAGACGAAGGCGACGACGATGCGGCTGCGCGCACTGCTGGAGACCGAATGCGCTGGGCCTGCGGCTGCTGGGCGGTGAGGAGGAGCTGGACCGCACCGTCCGCGGTGTGATGACCACGGATCTGCGGGATCCCAGCCGCTACCTGTCCGGCGGTGAACTGGTGCTGACCGGGCTCGCGTGGCGGCGCGGCCCGGAGGACTCCGAGCCGTTCGTCGCCCGGGTGGCGGGCGCCGGGGTCGCCGCGCTGGCGGCCGGTGAGGCCGAGGTGGGCGGGGTCCCGCCGGACCTGGTGGAGGCGTGCGCCCGGCACCGGCTGCCGCTGTTCGCGGTGGACGAGACGGTGGCGTTCGCGACCGTCACCGAGCACGTGGTGCGGCAGGTCTCCACCGGCCGGGCCGGGGATCTGGCAGCGGTGGTCGACCGGCACAGACGGCTGATGTCGTCCGGCCCGTCCGGCGGCGGCCCCGACGCGGTGCTCGATCTGCTCGGTCACCGATCTGGATCTACGCGCGTGGGTGCTTTCGTCCACCGGCCGGCGGATCGCGGGCGCCGAGCACGGGCTGTCCGGCCAGGCGCGGGCCGAGCTGGCCGGTGAGCAGTTGGCCGCCCGCCGCGCCGGGCGTCCGGCACCCCACCGGGTGGTGGTGGCCGGCCGGGCCTTCGCGCTGTTCCCCATCGCCCGCCTCCCCGAGCCGGGCGTGGGGGCCATACCGCTGGCCGACTGGCTGCTGGCGGTGGAGGCGGACGCCGCGGACTGGCCGGACGAGCGCCGGGAGCTGCTGACCGGCGTCACCCAGTTGATCGCGGCCGAACGGGACCGGCGCGACGCCTCCGGCGCGGTGGGCCGCCGTCTCGCGCACGAGGTGCTGGAGCTGGTGCGGGCCGGGGCGCCGCCCGCCGAGGTGGCCGCCAGGCTGCGGGTGGCGGCGCCGGTGCTGCTGCCCGGGACCGGCGCGGCGCCGCACTGGCAGGTGGTGGTCGCCCGGGTCGACCTCTCCCCCCAGGACGAGCCGGCCGGCCCGCTGGCCCGAGCCCTGCTGGAGGAGGTGCTGGCCGGGTCCTTCGTGCCGGGCGCCGGCGGCGAGGAGCGGGTCGCGGTGGCGCACGACGGCGAGGAGGCGATGGCCCTGCTGCCGCTGCCCGCGGACGCACCCGGCCTGGTCGCCGACGCCCTGCTGCGCGCGGTCGGCGCGCCGCTGGCCCGCGGTCTGGAGGGGGACGGCCGGCTGACGGTCGGGGTGAGCGCGCCGGTGCGCTCCGCCGAGGGGCTGCGCGGCGCGCTGGAGGAGGCTCGGCACGCCCGCCGGGTGGCCGCCGCCCGGCCGGGCCGGGTGTGCGCCGCCGGCCACGAGGAGCTGGCCTCGCACGTCCTGCTGCTGCCGTTCGTGCCGGACGACGTGCGGCGGGCCTTCACCGCGCGACTGCTGGACCCGCTGCGGGCCTACGACCGGCGGCACCGGGCGGAGCTGATCCCGACCCTTGAGGCCTTCCTGGAGTGCGACGGTTCCTGGACGCGGTGCGCGAGCCGGCTGCATCTGCACGTCAACACGCTGCGCTACCGGGTGGGCCGGATCGAGCAGCTGACCGGACGCGATCTGGCCAGGCTGGAGGACAAGGTGGACTTCTTCCTGGCGCTGCGGATGAGTTGACCGGGCAAGCCGGGCACCGGGGACTTTCCCACCGGTTGACAGTTGTGCCGGATCCGTCAAGGCGATGTTTCGTCCCGGCAGTTTGTGAATCCGTTCACCTACTTGTCGCGTACCCCTTGGCTCGGCACCGTCCGGCATGCTGAACTGCCGCATGGGCTTCGGGCCCGGGACGGGGAGGGGACTGTGGGGGACGCCTTCATGGCGCACAGGGAAGAGGCCGACGAGTTGCCTACGGAGGCGTACGAGGATCCGCCGGTGGTGTGGCGGCTGCGATCACGTGGCTGCTGGACGGAGGCCGCGGCGCTGCTGGCCGCGCAGAGCGCCTCCGACCCGAACGCGGCGCTGCGGCGGGCCGCCTTGATGATCGAGCGCTGTCTGTTCACCGCGGACGGCTGGGCCGAGGCGGAGGACGCGCTGCGGACCGCGGAGGCGCTGGCGCGCACCGACGACGAACGCGGCCGGGCGGCGTGCGAGCGCGGGCACCTCGCCTACGCCTCCACCCTGCTGGGGGTGCACGACCGGGCCGACGAGGCGCGATCCGCTCTGGGCCGCAGCGCGGCCCTGCTGCCTCCCGGGGTCAGGGACCGCGCGCTGCTGGACTTCAGGCGCGGCCTGATCACCGAGAACCTCTCCGGTGACCCGGCGGGGGCCAAGCTGGCCTTCCGGCGGGCGCACACCGGTGCCCTCGCGAACGGCGACCGGCTGCTGTCCTCGTTCACCTGGCGCCATCTGGCCGGGCTCGCGCTGCGCGAGGGCGAGCTGGCCGAGGCGCGGCACGGCTTCACCGAGTCGCTGCGGATCCGCGAGGAGCTCGGCTACCTCATCGGTACTCCCCCGGCGCTGGTGTCGCTGGCCGAGGTGGAGGAGGAACCGGAGTCCACCCGGCTGCGGGCCGAGGCGACCCGGCTGTTCCGGCTGCTGGGCGGACTGCCGGTGTGGCTGGCGGACGCGCTGGAGGCGCCCTGAGGTCAGGCCCCGCGCGCCCCGGCGAAGTGCTCCCGGACCAGCGACTCCACGGTCGGCAGGTCGCCGCAGATCAGCGCGTCCAGCAGGACGGAGTGCTCGGTGGCGTCGGCGAGCAGCTGCGCCGGGTGCGGCCCGGGGCCGCCGGCCGCCGGCCACTGGGCACGCCGGTGCAGTTCGTCGGCGACCGAGACCAGCTGGGCGTTGCCCGCCAGGCCCAGCAGGGCGCTGTGGAACGCCCGGTCGGCATCGGCGTAGGCGGCCCGGTCGCCGTCGCCCGCGGCCTGGACGGTGGCCTGGGCGAGCGGGCGCAGCGCCTCCCAGCACTCGGGCAGCACGGTGCGGGCCAGCCGCAGCATCATCGGCACCTCGATCAGGGCCCGCACCTCGGCAAGCTCCGCCAGGTCCCGCACGCTGCGCGAGGCAACCCGGAAGCCGCGGTTGTGCACCACCTCGACGGCGCCTTCGCGGACCAGCTGCTGCATCGCCTCGCGCACCGGAGTGGCGGAGACGTCGAAGCGCGCCGCGAGGGCGGGGGCGGAATAGACGATTCCCGGCCGCATCTCGCCGGACACCAGCGCGCTGCGCAGAGCGCACAACACCTGGTCGCGCAGCGAGAGACGCCGCGGTGGCCGGCACTCCGCCGACCAGCCTCCCTGGGCGGGCACTCGCTCCCGTACCTGCTCCACCGGCGTCTCCTCTTCCATGACCGCGCCCCGTCACACGGCCGGCGATCCCGACGGCCTGTACGGGCGAATGCCCCCTATTTCACCACTCAACACCCAGTGCTCGGGCCACCCCACAAGTCCCTCAAATGAAACAAGCCCTGAATGCGCGGATAGCGTGGAGAGGTCGTGACCCTCACGACACAAAAACGACAACACCGCCACCAGGGAAGAGGGTTAACGCCACCTGATAAGGTGCTGCGGGTTGGATCAACTCCCCTTACCTCATACGGGAGTTCGATACTTCGGCACGCTCCTTCCGGTAACACCCGCTCTTTGGCGTCGTCCTGTCCTGAAACACTCCGGGGCCGCGGGACATTCGCCAGGATGGCGCGCGGCGCGAAGACAAGCGATAGCTAGGGGACCCCACCAGATGAGACTTTCGGATATATCGCTGGATTGGACGCTCTCGGTCGTCGTGGGCCTCGCGGTGGCCGCGGCCGCGGTGACCACCATGCTCCGCGGGCGCAAGGCCAAGTCCGACGAGAAGGCGCAGTTGGACTCCTGGGAGCGCAGCGAGGAGCGCAGGCGGCAGAAGGAAGCCCTGTACGGCAGCGCCTCCTACGTCCTGCTGTTCTGCTGCGCCGCGGTCGCGGCGGCGCTGTCCTTCCACGGGCTGGTCGGCTTCGGCCGCGAGAACCTGGACCTGTCCGGCGGCTGGGAGTACCTCGTTCCGTTCGGTCTCGACGGCGCGGCGATGTTCTGCTCGGTCCTCGCGGTGCGCGAGGCCAGCCACGGTGACGCGGCGCTCGGCTCCCGCCTGCTGGTGTGGACGTTCGCGGCGGCCTCGGCCTGGTTCAACTGGGTGCACGCGCCGCGCGGTTTCGGCCACGCCGGAGCACCGGAGTTCTTCGCCGGCATGTCGCTGTCCGCCGCGGTGCTGTTCGACCGGGCGCTCAAGCAGACCCGCCGCGCCGCACTGCGCGAGCAGGGCCTGGTCCCCCGCCCGCTGCCGCAGATCCGCATGGTGCGCTGGGTCCGCGCCCCGCGCGAGACCTACAAGGCCTGGTCGCTCATGCTGCTCGAAGGCGTCCGCACCCTGGACGAGGCCGTCGAGGAGGTCCGCGACGACCAGCGCGAGCGGGAGCGCAAGCGCCTTCGCCAGCGTGACCACGACCGCCTGGAGCGCGCCCGCATAAAGGCCATCAGCCGCCAGCACCGCGGCTGGCCGCGCCCCCGGGGCGGCCGCCAGGTGGAGCTTCCGGCCGGATCCGGCGCGGGCAACTCCTCCGGTGACATCGCGGAGCCTGCCATAGCCGACAAGCCCGAACTGCCCGTACGCCAGCAGCGCCCCGCTCTTCAGTCGGTGCGCGAGGAGGCCCGCCAGCCGATCGTCGACCTGACGGCCGAGGACGACACCCAGACGCTGCCGCGGCTGGACTCGCTGGAGGCGAAGCTGAAGGACCTGGAGCGGCAGTTCGGCTGACCGCGCCAACCACGTGACGGGCCCTGCTCCCTGACGGGAGGGGGCCCGACGCGTTTCCGGGACCGGGCACCCGGGTCGCGCCGGTTCAGCGCGCCGGGACCGCCAGCTCGAACCAGACGGTCTTGCCGACCGGCTGGGTCCGCACTCCCCAGGCGTCCGAGAGCGACTCGACTATCAGCAGCCCCCGGCCCCCCGAGGCGTGGTCGTTGGCGGCCCGCGCCTTGGGACAGTGCGAGGCGAAGTCGAAGACCTCCACCCGGACCCGCGGCTCGGCGCCGCCGGAGAGGGTCACGGTCAGCACCGCCCCCCGGGTGGTGTGCACCAAGGCGTTGGTGACGACCTCGCTGGCCAGCAGTTCCGCGGTGTCGACCAGGGCCGCCACGCCCCAGTCGTGCAGCCGCTCACGCAGCAGCCCCCGTATCCCGGCGACGGCGCGAAGATCGCCGTGCCGCAGGTGGTGCCGCAGTTCCCTTGTCTCCGGTGTCCGTTGGAACGACACCCCGCCGCTCCTCGTGAGCTGCGCGTCCGGCCGTCTGTCCATCGGCTCCGCTTCCGCCCCCGCCACCAGTTCCCCCTTCGAACAGCGTCGCCGAATTCATTCCCCCCGGCCCACGGTCCACTCCCCCGGTGGCTGGAAATCGGACAGCCGACGGCAAAGACCGGACAGCCGGGCTGTTGGCGGTACCTGGGACGACCTGGCAAAAGCCCGCCACGAAGGGGTGCGCCGCGGCCATGATCAGGGAAGGGTGTGGGGTGGACGCACCCCCGGAGCCGAAGCGGAGGATCCGCGATGCACGACGACCGCGCACTGGTCGAAGGACGCCTGGAGCGAGCCCTCGACCAGTTCATCAGGCCCGCGCTGTACACGGCGCGGACCCCCATGTCCGTGAGGGCGTGGCATGTGCCGGGTGAACCCGTTCCCGTCGGGGAGGCGCTGAAGGCCACCTACGACGCCTTCGAGCCGGGCACGGCGTGGGGCGCGCCGTGGTCGACCAGCTGGTTCCGCATCGAGGGCGAGGTCCCCCGGGAGTGGGAAGGCCGCCGGGTCGAGGCGGTGCTGGACATCGGCTACAGCGGCGAACACCCCGGCTTCCAGGCGGAAGGCCTGGTCTACGACTACGACGGGGTGCCCATCAAGGGCGTCCACCCGCGCAACCGGCACATCCCGGTGGGCTCGCCGGTCTCCGGCGGCGAACCCGTGCGGCTGCTGCTGGAGGCCGCCGCCAACCCCAC
Organism: uncultured Actinomycetota bacterium; assembly: GCA_963737305.1. Taxonomy (GTDB): domain Bacteria; phylum Actinomycetota; class Actinomycetes; order Streptomycetales; family Streptomycetaceae; genus Streptantibioticus_C. The sequence goes on from CAVTRX010000001.1 coordinate 2,734,446, forward strand.
CGTGCTGCACGACTTCCGGCCGACCCAGCTCGGGGACGTGCTGACCGCCGGCGACCAGCCCCAGTACCGGTTCGGCTCCGCCACCCTCGCCGTGCTGGACGAGAACGTCTGGCACCTGATCTTCGACATCGAGGTGCTGTCGGAGCTGATGCGCGAGCTGAGCGACCACGAGCCGCGCCGGCACGAGATCCTGCGCGCCCTGGAGTTCGCGCTGGACGCCCTCGACCTGCACGACGTCCCGGCCACCGCCGCCGACGCCCGCGCGCAACTGACCGAGGTGCTGTCCCGCCCCGCGCACGCCAGCGCCCACCGGCTGTCGGCCACCGGGCACGCGCACATCGACTCCGCCTGGCTGTGGCCGCTGCGCGAGACGGTGCGCAAGGCGTCCCGCACCTTCGCCAACGTCACCGACCTGGCACGGCAGTACCCGGAGCTGGTCTTCTCCTGCTCGCAGGCCCAGCAGTACGCGTGGGTCAAGGAGCACCAGCCGCACATCTGGGAGCGGATCAAGACCGCGGTACGCGACGGCAACTGGGCGCCGGTCGGCTCGATGTGGGTGGAGTCGGACGCCAACATGCCCGGCGGCGAGGCGCTGGCCCGGCAGATCACGCACGGCAAGCGGTTCTTCCGCGAGGAGTTGGGCGTCGAGACCGAGGAGATCTGGCTGCCGGACTCCTTCGGCTACACCGCCGCCTTCCCCCAACTGGCCAAGCTGGCCGGGGTGCGCTGGTTCCTGACCCAGAAGATGTCCTGGAACCAGACCAACAAGATGCCGCACCACTCCTTCTACTGGGAGGGCATCGACGGCACCCGGGTCTTCACCCACTTCCCGCCGGTCGACACCTACAACAGCGAGTTCGCCGCCTCCGAACTCGCCCACGCGGTACGCAACTTCGCCGACAAGGGGCTGGCGACCCGCTCACTGGTGCCGTTCGGCTACGGCGACGGCGGTGGCGGTCCCACCCGCGAGATGATGGAGAAGGCCCGCAGGCTGCGCTCCCTGGAGGGTTCGCCCCGGGTGGAGGTCGAGAAGCCGTCGGCGTTCTTCTCCGCAGCCGAGGCGGAGTACGGCGAGCGGGCACCGGTGTGGTCGGGCGAGATGTACCTGGAGCTGCACCGCGCCACCTACACCACGCAGGCCAAGACCAAGCAGGGCAACCGGCGCAGCGAACACCTGCTGCGCGAGGCCGAGTTGTGGGCCACCTCGGCGGCGCTGTCCGCCCCCGGGTACGCCTACCCGTACGAGGACCTGGACCGGATCTGGAAGACGGTGCTGTTGCACCAGTTCCACGACATCCTGCCCGGATCCTCCATCGCCTGGGTGCACCGGGAGGCCCGGGACACCTACCAGCAGGTGCGCGCCGAACTCGAAGGCATCGTCGCGGACGCGGTCGCCGCCCTCGGCGGTGAGGGCACCGCGGTGCTCAACGCCTCGCCCTACGACCGCGCGGAGCCGGTGACACTGCCCGACGGCAGCACCGTGTGGGCTCACGTTCCGGCGCTGGGCGGCGCCCGCCCGGCCGAACCGCCCGCCGGCGCGGGCGTCACCGCCACCACCGAGGCGGGCGGCTACGTCCTGGAGAACCCGGCGCTGCGGGTGGTCGTGGACGCCGACGGCCTGCTGGCCTCGGTCCACGACAAGGCGGCGGGCCGCGAGGTGCTGTCCCCCGGCACCCGCGGCAACCTGCTGCAACTGCACCCCGACCACCCCAACCAGTGGGACGCCTGGGACATCGACCGGCACTACCGGCGCAAGCACACCGACCTGACGGACGCCGAGTCGGTGGAGCTGACCGAGTCCGGTCCGCTGCGGGCCGTGGTGCGCGTCGTGCGGGCCTTCGGCGACGGATCCCGGCTGACCCAGGACATCACCCTGACGGCCACCGGGCAGCGGATCGACATCGTCACCGAGGTCGACTGGCACGAGTCTGAGAAGGTGCTCAAGGCCGCCTTCCCCATCGACGTGCACGCCGAACGGGCCACCTCCGAGGTGCAGTTCGGCCACGTCCACCGGGCCACCCACACCAACACCAGCTGGGACGCGGCCCGTTTCGAGACCTGCGCCCACCGGTGGGTGCACGTCGCGGAGCCCGGCTACGGCGTCGCGGTCCTCAACGACTCGACGTACGGGCACGACACCGGGCGCACCACGCACGAGTCGGGCACCGGCACCACGGTGCGCCTCACCCTGCTGCGCGCGCCGCACAGCCCGGACCCGGAGACCGACCAGGGCGAACACCGCTTCACCTACGCCCTGTTGCCCGGCGCCGGCGTCGGGGACGCGGTGGCCGAGGGGCTGGCGCTCAACCTGCCGCTGCGAGTGGCGGGTTCGGCCGGCGACGCGCTGACCCGGCCGCTGGTCAGCGTCGACGACCCGGCGATCACGGTGGAGTCGGTCAAGCTGGCCGACGACCGCTCCGGCGATGTCATCGTGCGGCTGTACGAGTCGCGCGGCGGTCGCGCGGCGGGCACCGTGACCGCGGGCTTCCCCGTCGGCCGGGCCGAGGTGACGGACCTGCTGGAGCGTCCGCAGTCCCCGGCCGCCGCGGCGGACTCCGGCGGCATCGCGGTGGAACTGCGGCCGTTCCAGATCCTGACCCTGCGGCTGTCCGTGGCCGGTTAGGCATCGCCCTGAGCGGTCCGCGGCGCGTGCGCGGACCGCTCAGGCGGCGGTCACAGGTCCTCCCACACGGCGACCGCGGCGCGGTCGTCTCCGTGCTCCCGCACCCCGGTGGTGACGTCCGCCAGGAACGCCGGCAGCGCGGGCACCGGGTTGCCCGGTGCCCATCGCTCGGCCAGCCGGCTGGTCAACTCCGGTACGGCACGCAGTGGTTCGGCCAGTCCGCCGCCGCACATCAGCAGCACGTCGCCGGGCCGCGCGGTGACCGCCCGGAAGAGGAAGCCCGGCTCGGGCACTCCCGGGTCCAGGTCCCGCCATCCGCCCTCCCGCAGCCGGAACAGCCCGCCCGCGCCCGCACCGAAGGCCACCCGGGTGCGGCGCCCTGGGTCGACCGGCAGCAGCAGGCACCGTAAGGAGACGGCGAGTTCGGCGCGCGGGTCGCCGAGCCGGGTCCGCAGGGTGTTGTAGGCGCGGTCGGTGAGCCGTTGCAGGCCCGACTTGAGGGCGCCGTGGTCGGAGGAGCGCAGGTCCTCGGCGAGCCCCGATCGGCTGCGGGCGACCGCCACGCCGATCAGCCGGGCGGCCTCGGCGGCCAGGGCTCCCCTGGCGACGGCGGCGAACAGCAGCGCGTCTTCACCGTCGCCGAACCGCGCGGTGAGCAGGGTGTCGGATCGCGGCTCCCCGTGCTGCCGGGCGGCCTCCCCGCGCGCGGCGACCGCCCGCAGCGTGGAGCGGCCGTAGCGGGCGCCGTCCAGGACGGTGTCCGACGGGAGGGCCCCGAAGGTGTCGGGGTCCGCGGGCGGCCACGCGGCGGGCGGCTCGACGGCGGCCGAAGACCGCCGCACCACCGGTATGGGCGGCGCCGGGGCCGGGGCGGGAGCCGGCGCCTGAGCCCGCAGCGGGGCCGGCGGCGCCACCGGCGCCCGTCCCGGAGGCCGCATCGGCGCCCAGCCCGGCGGAAGTGCCGGTATCGGCGCGGGAGTCGACGGACGGCGCAACCGCAAGGTGTCGGGCGGCCCGCCCTCGGGCCCCTCGTCCGCCTTGCTCGACGCGGGCGCCGGAGCCGGCTCGGACCAGGCCGCAGGAGGAGTCGCCGGCGCGGGCTCGACCGGAGGAGGCGGGGGCGTCGGCACGGGCCCGGCCGGGGGAGGCGGGGTCGCCGGCGCGAGCTCGGCCGGAGGCTCCGACCAGGGCACGGCCGGACCGAACCCTGGCGGCACCGACGGAGACGCTTGCGCCGCAGGCGAAGGCGGGGGCGCCGGGACCGCAGGCGGAGGCGGCGGCGGGGGCGATGGTGCCTGCGCCGCAGGCGGAGGCGGGGGCACTTGCGCCGCAGGCGGGGGCAGGGGCGATGGCGCCTGGACCGCAGGCGGAGGCGATGGTGCCTGCGCCGCAGGCGGGGGCACCGACGGGGGCTCGGGTGGGCGCTGGAACCAGGGCGAGCCCGCCGAGACGGACCCCGTCGCGGGAGCCGTCGGGGGCTCAGGAGCGCGTTCGGGCCAGGCCGTGCCCGGCCCGGGCGCGGGCGAAGGCGCCGGCGGGTGCTGCGACCAGGGCATGCCCACCGAGACCGACCCGGTCCCACCCCCGCTCCCGGCGGCAGGCCCGGGCTCGGGCCCGGCATCGGGCTCGGGCGCCGACGGGGGCTCCGGGGCGGGTTCGGGGTCGGGCGGCGCTTGGGGTCGCGGGTCGCCGGCGGCGGTCAGGGCGGTCGCGAAATGCTCGTCGAGCGAATCGGCGGGCACGCCCCCTGCCTCGTCCGGCCGCCGGGGCGGTTCGCCGTACAGCCGCCGCCACCACTCGTCCTCCGACGGGCGGCCGGTCTCCCCCAAGGGACTCATTCCCCTATTGTCCACAGCGCCGGGCCGGTCGAAACCATGAGGCGGGCCGGAGCCGGTTCCGGCAGGCTGTTCCCATGGGGTCCGCGCAGCTGTGCCTGGTCGGCTTGGCGATGCTCGCCGGGCTGCTCGGGGTGCTGACGCCCGGGCTGCCGGGGCCGCTGGTGTGCTGGGCCGCCGTGCTGTGGTGGGCGACCGCCGTGCACACCGCGACCGCCTGGTACGTCCTGTTCGGCTCGGCGGTCGTGCTCGCCTTCGGGCAGGTGCTGAAGTGGCTGGCGCCCGGCCACCGGCTGCGGGACGCGGGCATCTCCCGGCAGACCCTGTTCAGCTCGGGGGTGTGCGCGATCCTGGCGTTCTTCGTCCTGCCGGTGGTCGGCGGAGTGCTGGGCTTCGTCGGCGGTCTGTACGGCCAGCAGCGCGCCCGGCTCGGCAGCCACGCGGCGGCCGTCGCCGCCACCCGGATCGCGATGCGCGCGGTCGGGCTCGCGGTGCTGGCGGAGCTGTTCACCTGCCTGCTGGTGGCCGGTGCCTGGCTGGGCGCGGCAGTGAGCGGCTGACCGCGCCGTCGGAAGGCGCTCGCCGTGCCGCGAAGCCGCGGCCGATCACCCGTTGTGCGCGAGGCGACACAATGGGTGGGCACATCCAGCCGTCACCTTCACCGCAGGCGGCCGGCCGCGACGGTCACTAGGTTCGAAGACAGAGCGAGCGATCCGGCAGAAAGGACCCGCCATGTTCGGCGACACCAAGGCGTTCAGCGGATTCGCGGTGAACGACATCGGCAAGGCGAAGCGCTTCTACGGCGACACCCTGGGAGTGAAGGTGACCGAGGAGAACGGTCTGCTGACCCTGCACCTCGGCGGCGGCACGTCGGTGCTGGTCTATCCCAAGGCCGACCACACCCCGGCGACCTTCACCGTCCTGAACTTCCCCGTGGACGACATCGACAAGGCGGTCGGCGAACTGGCCTCCCGCGGCGTCCGGTTCGAGAGCTACCCGGGCCTGGCGACCGACGAGCACGGCGTCTTCCGCGACGGTGGCCCGGACATCGCGTGGTTCACCGACCCGGCGGGCAACGTGCTGTCCGTGCTCCAGGAAGGGTGAGCGGCCAGTCCGCCGTGGCCGTCGGCATGGCGGACGGCCCGGCGGACGGCGGAAGCGCGGGGTGAGGACGGTGGGCCGCCGCTACCAGGACAGCAGTGAGGCGGCCGCCGCGCGGACCGGGTCGGGATAGGCGAACAGGTCGGTGCTGTCCGCCCATTGGTCGACGGCACCGGTCAACTGCATCTGCCGCAGCACCGGATCGGTGAGCGAACGGGTGAGCGCCGCGGCGAAGCGCTCCGCCTGCAACACGAAATACGGTCTTCTGTGGTACTGCCGCCGCGAGGGGTCGACCGGCTCGGCGAGCCCGGAGGCGTTCTGCAACGCGGCCACCGCCTCGTAGGCGTCGCACAGATGCCGCTCGCGCGTGGCATGGTCACCGGCGGCCAGCGCGCCACGCAGCGACGGGGTGAGGGCGGCCGCCACGGGCAGCCGGGCGAACGCGCTGCCCAGCCACTTGCCGTACGGCGCGTACCGCCGCTCCAGCAGCAGGCACAGCCGCATCAGGTCGCGCACCAGCCGCCCGGCGACCACCGCGGCCCCCAGTTCGTCGCCGACCTCCGCGCAGCGGCCGGGGAACGCCTCCTCCTGCGCCAGCCGTTGCCACTGGCAGGCCAGCAGATAACGCCACACCTGGTCGGGGTACCAGGCCAGCCGGCGGCGGGCCCGGCTGAGCGAGCCCAGGCTGTCGTGGAAGACGGCGCCGCCGGTCACCTCGGCCAGCCGCTGCTGGGGCATCGCCAGCCAGTCGTGCGTCGTCGGCTCCTCGGCCGTCGGATCGCAGCCCAGCGACGACGCCAGCCAGGAACCGGCGTCCGCGACCATCACCCGGTGCAGCGCCGGGGTGCCGGTCGGCCAGCCGCGGACGTCCCTGGGCAACCGTTCCGCCAGGAACCAGTGGATCTGCCGCCCGTAGGCCGCCGCGTCCCAGGGGGCGATGAACAGCTCCAGCCTGGGCCCCCAGTCGTGGTCGGTCGACCGCCTGGTGTCGAAGCCCAGCACCTCGGAGCCGGTACCGACACAGGCCGCGGCGTACTGCAGACCGGGGTAGGCGTCGTCGAGGATCGGCTTGACCTCTTCCTCGTACAGGATCCGTGACAGCACGAGACCTGGCAGGAAGGCGGCGTCGGACTTGGTCATGCGGACAACTTTGGGGTCGGTCGGGCCCCGCTGACCAGCCCCTATTGATCACGACTGCGGCACGCTGCCTGACTGGCCGTCACAGGTCGGCGTGCCACAGGTGGTTGAGGGCGTAGGAACGCCATGGACGCCATGGTTCGGCGGCCGGCACGGCGACCGTGCGGGTCGGCAGGAAGACGTCGGGGTCGCCGAGGGCGCGCATGCGGATGTATCCGGCCGTCCAGCCGCCCACCCCGGGCATCGCGCGCAGACCGGCCGCCGCCGTCTCCCGGTCGGCCCCCGCGTCCAGCCGCAGGGTCCCGTCCGCGAGTGCGACGGCCATGGTGTGTGCGACCGGGTCGAGCGACCCGGTCGCGGCCAGCGCGGCGGCGGACGGGAAGACCAGGCGGAGCCCGCCGTCGGGTCCGCCGGGCAGCGGTGTGCCGTGCCGCTCGACCAGGTCGGCGATCTCCTGACGACCGGTGAGGACCGCCCGCAGGGCCAGTTCGTGCGGGTCGGCGGCGCCCGGCGAGCGCAGCCCGGGGTGCCGGCGCACCAGCGGGCCGAGCAGCGGGTCACCGCCCAGCAGCGACTCCACCGCCCGCGGGTCGGCGTCCAGGTCGAACAGTCCGCGCACCCGGCCGACGGCCGTCGTCAGGTCGCGCAGGTCGGCCAGCCGCAGCCGGCAGTCCAGCCAGCCGCCCGCCCGGGCCCGCTGCCCCGGCTCGTCGACCTCGGCCACGCCCGCGCCGTGCGGCAGGCGCAGGGTGCGGCGGTAGCTGCGGGAGCCGGCCTCGCCGGTCACCTCCTCGACGCCGGGCAGCGCGCGCCGCCCCAGCAGGTCGAAGACGGCGTCGGCCGCGTACGGCCCGCGGTGCGCGAGGCGCAGCGGGACGACGGCCAGCCGGGCGGTCTCGGTGTGCCGGGCGCGCGGGGGGTTGGGGGCGGCGTGGCGCAGTTGGGTGGGGGTGCGGTCGTAGATCTCCCGGATGGAGTCGTTGAACTGCCGGACGCTGGCGAATCCGGCCGCGAACGCGATCTGGGTGACGGGCAGTTGTGTGGTCTGCAGCAGCACCCTGGCCGTCTGCGCCCGCTGGGCCCTGGCCAGCGCGACCGGTCCCGCGCCGACCTCGGCGGTGAGCTGCCGGTGCACCTGCCGTTCGCTGTAGCCGAGCCGGGCGGCCAGTCCCGCCACGCCGTCGCGGTCCACGACCCCGTCGCGGATCAGCCGCATCGCCCGACCCACCAGGTCGGCGCGCACGTCCCACTCGGGCGAGCCGGGGACCGCGTCGGGGCGGCAGCGGCGGCAGGCCCGGTAGCCGGCGCCCTGGGCGGCCGCGGCGGTCGGGTAGAAGGTGACGTTCTGCCGCTTGGGCGTCACGGCGGGGCAGCTGGGGCGGCAGTAGATGCCGGTGGTCCGCACGGCGGTGAAGAACACGCCGTCGAACCGGGCGTCCCTGCTGCGCACGGCCTGGTATCCGGTGTCGGTGTCGATCACGTCTTCCAGTCTCCGTCGGCCGCCCGGGCGTGGCTGGCGGAAATCGGACACCACGTCCGGGGCGGCCCGCTCTCACCTTGCGGGATCGGCGACCCAGCTGCCGTGGAAGCCGGCCGGGACCCGGCGCGGCAGGTGGACGGTGGCGACGTGATCGAGGTCGCGGGCGTCCAGGACCAGCAGCCGGGAGCCGGTGCCGGGCCGGTCGGAGACGATGGACAGCAGCCATCCGGCGTCCTCGGCCGGGTCGCCTGCGCCGCCGTCCGGGCCGGCCGCGGGGACGAAGACGGCCTCGCCGGGCGCGCTGTCGGCGCCGGTGCCGTAGCTGTCCGCGGTGCCCGCGACGGTGTCGTACTTGACGACCGCGTTCTCCGAGACGGTGTAGAGGTAGCGGCCGGCCCGGCCGGTGCGGCTGTCGTTCAGGGTGGGGAACTCCACGTCGCGGTCGTCGAGTTGCTCCTCGCGCACGGTGCCGCTGATCGGGTCGAGCAGCCAGCGGTACAGGTGCGAGGCGGTGGTGGTGTCCATCAGCGACCCGCTGTCCGCGGGGGTGGTCACCGTGCCGCCGATCGGCTGCCAGATCGCGGCGAAGCCGGCCGGCGAGTAGCGCACCGCGTCCAGCACGACGCGGCCGTGGGCGTCCTCGTGGGCGTTGCCGACGTGGAAGACGTAGCAGGGGTCGACGTCGAACCAGCGCACGGTGGGGTCGCCGCCGTCGCGCCGCATGACGCCGATCCGGGCGCCGTAGCCGTCGTCCCAGCGGTAGGGCAGGCCGGAGCCGACGAGCGCCGGGTCGAGCACCACCGGCAGGTCGAGCCACACGACGTGGTGTTCGGTGATGGCGAAGTCGTGCATCATCGTGGGCCCCGGCACCTCGACCCGGCGGGACTCCACCAACTCGCCGTCCGCCGACAGCCGGTGGTAGGTGAGGTAGGGCGGCGCGAACCCGTAGCCGAAGAAGTGCAGTTCACCGGTGACCGGGTCCTCCTTGGGGTGGGCGGTCATCGCGGTGGTCAGCCGGCCGCCGAAGTCGCACGGCCCGACGGTCTCCAGCTCGGGCGTCACCTCGTAGGGGAAGCCGCTCTCCACGAGGGCGAGGAGCTTGCCGGCGTGCGGGACGACGTGGGTGTTGGCGTTGACCGCGGTGCGGTCGGCACCGCCGTCGGGGGTGAGGTAGGGCGCGCCTTCCAGCGCCCGGGTGCGGACCCAGCGGTTGCGGTACCACTCGGCGCGGCCGTCCCGCAGCCGCAGGCCGTGCAGCATGCCGGGGCCGGTGAACCAGTGCCCGGGGTCCTGGCCGGGCAGCGGGTTGGGCCCGTTGCGCAGGTAGCGGCCGGTCAGCTCTCGGGGGAGGGTGCCGGTGACGGTCAGGTCGCGGGCGTCGATCTCGTCGGGCACCGGAGCGAGGTGACCTGCCAGGTACGCGGGGGGCCGCTCGGTGTCCGGGGCGGGGGCGGGTGTCTGCGGAGTGGTGGTCATGGCGGCTCTCCTCGCTCGGGCCGGGCGGGCTGCGGAGCGGGCTCCGCGCCATCCGACATTCCAATACTGACATGTCAAAGCTAAAACCTCCGCCGCCGACGTGTCAACATTGGAATGTAGGATTCTCCGCATGAGCCTTCGACACGCGATGCTTGGACTGCTCGCCCACGGCCGGGCCAGCGGATACGACCTGCTCAAGACGTTCGACGCGTCACTGGCGAACGTCTGGCCCGCCACCCAGAGCCAGCTGTACACCGAACTGGGCCGGCTGACCGACGCCGGACTGGTGGCGGTGTACGCGGAGGGCCCGCGCGGTCGCAAGGAGTACGTCCTGACCGAGGCCGGCGGCGAGGAGCTGCGCCACTGGCTCACCGAGGTCGAGCCGGACCCACCGCGGCGCAACGACGCCCTGCTGCGCGTCTTCTTCCTCGACCAGCTCGAACCCCACGAGGCGCACGCCTACCTGGAGCGGCGCGCCGCGGCGGCGGCCGAGGCGCACGCCCGGCTGGTGGAACTGCGCGAGGTGGTGGCCAAGGAGGTCCACCCGCTGGGCAGCTACGGGATGCTCACCCTCGAATACGGGCTGCGGTTCAACGAGATGGTCGGCCAGTGGGCGCAGTGGGCCGCCGACCGGGTCGCGGCCGGCGAACCCCGGCCCGGGGCCCCCGCGTCGGACTGACGGACAACCGAACCTCCGTACGAGGCACGGGTGGTGTGGGAAGAGCGTTACCCGGGAATGTCACGGACACGTAGCAACCGTGAAGGGTGCGTGAAGCCCGCCAACCGGCTGGAGGAGCACATGGTTTACACGATCGTGCTGGGCATCGTCATCGTCGCGCTGGGAGCCGCCAGCGTGGTCTACACGTTCTGGCATGAGGGAAGCCCGCTCACGGCCCGCCGGCGACGGCACGACGGCGCCGGCTGACGGCCCCCCGGCCGGCCGAGCGGCCCCCGGGGACCGGTCAGCCGGCCGGCTGACGCTGCCTCAGCGGTGCCCGCGCGGCGAACCTCCGCCGCGGCCGGCCCGCTCGCCGCGTTTCGCCTCGCTCATCGCCCTGCCCTCCGCCGACCGCTGCTTCCACTCACGACGCTGCTCGGCGCGCATCCTGGCATCGGTGCGCGAGGCGATCCAGGCGTTCTCCCGCAGCAGCTTGCGGTAGCTGTCGAGACGCCGCTGCTGCAGCGTGCCGTCCTCCACCGCGCCGAGGACCGCGCAGCCGGGCTCCGCGGTGTGCGCGCAGTCGTGGAAGCGGCACGCGCCGGCCAACTCCTCGATCTCGGAGAAGACCTGCGCCACGCCCGCCTCCGCGTCCCACATCCCCACCCCGCGCACTCCGGGCGTGTCGATGATGACGCCACCGCCCGGCAGCGGCAGCAGATCACGGGTGGTCGTGGTGTGCCGGCCCTTGCCGTCGGCGTCCCGGATCGCCCGCACGTCCTGCGCGTCGCTGCCGACCAGGACGTTGGTGAGGGTCGACTTGCCGGCGCCGGACTGGCCGATCAGCACCGAGGTGCCGCCCGCGAGTGCCTCCGCGAGCAGATCCATGCCCTCCCCCGTGGCGGCGCTGACCGCGAGCACGGTCACCCCGGGCGCGGCGAGGGCGGCGTCCTCCACCAGGTGGCCGAGACCGGGTTCCGGCACCAGGTCGCACTTGGTGAGGACGAGCAGCGGCCGCGCGCCGCTCTCCCAGGCGAGGGCGAGAAAGCGCTCCACCCGGCCGAGGTCGAGTTCGGCCGCCAGCGAGACCGCGACGACCACCTGGTCGACGTTGGCGGCCAGCACCTGGCCCTCGGAGCGCTTGCTGGAGGTGTTGCGGACGATGGCGGTGCGGCGCGGCAGCAGGGCGCGCACCAGCGCGGGGTCACCGCTCGGATCGAGACCCACCCAGTCACCCGTGCACACCCAGCGCAACGGATCGGGAGAGGTGACCGGCGCGATGTCGGCGCGCACCGTGCCGTCCGGGGTGACGGCGTCACACAGATTGCCGAAGACCCGCAACACCCGGGCGGGGACGAGCCCTTCGGCGGCGTACGGCGCGAATTCAGTGTCGAGCGTGCTGTCCCAGCCGTAGCCGGGCAGTCCGGGATATCCGGAGGTCGGGTTCAAGGGAGTAGCCCTTCGAGGCATGCGAGGTGTGCTGGACTGGCGTACGGAAACGGGCAGCGCCCGGCGCAGTGACCGTCACAGGTCCTCACCTCCCGACTCTCCTGGGACCACGACTCGATCCGGATGGGCCGACCGCCGAACGGCGGCCGCAGCGAGCACGACGTTAACGACCGGGGTCGTCGCCGTCCACCGGTTTTTCCCCACCCTGCTCGCCGGGTCCGTGCTCCGGCGGGTCCTCGCCCGCCTCCTGCCGCGACGCCTCGCTGGCCGCCGCGCTCCCGCTCTCGCGCTCCCGCCGGGCGCGGGCCTTCTCCAGTGCCCTGGCCTTCTCCGCGCGGGCCGCCGCGGTGGCCACCGAGGGCCACAGGCGGTCGATCGCGGCGTTGACGGCGGCACCGATCAGGACGGCGAAGGCGGACACCCCGATCCACAGCAGCACCGCGACCGGTGCCGCCAGCGAACCGTAGATCGTCGGCCCCTCCACGGTGTGGGTGAGGTAGATCCGCAGCAGGAAGCTGCCCAGCACCCACATCACCAGCGCCACCAGCGACCCTGGCACGTCCTCCAGCCAGCGGGAGCGGACCGGGACCGAGACGTGGTACAGGGTGGTCAGGAAGGCGACCGAGAGCACCAGCACGACCGGCCAGTACAGGATCTGCACGGCCCCGGCGCTGTGCGGCACCCACTGTATGACCGCGTCGGGACCGGCGACCATCAGCGGCAGCACGACCGCGCCGACCACCAGCGCCACCACGTACAGGCCGAAGGACAGCACCCGGGTGTGGACGATGCCGCGGCGCCCTTCGAGCCCGTACATGATGGTGATGGTGTCGACGAAGACGTTGACCGCGCGGGAGCCGGACCACAGGGCGATCACGAAGCCCAGCGAGATGATGTCGGGACGCCCGCCCCGGAAGACCGAGTCGACCAGCGGGCGCACCAGTTGGTTGACGCCCTTTTCGGACAGTACGGTCGCCGACGCGGTCAGGATGTTCTGCCGGATCCGCCCGATGGTGTCGGCTCCGATGGCCGAGTCGAGATAGCCCAGCGCGCCGACCAGCCCGAGCAGCAGCGGCGGCAGGGACAGCAGCACGAAGAACGCCGCCTCCGCGGCGAGCCCGGTCACCCGGTACTCCATGCACGTGTTGAAGGTGTCCTTGACGAGCGACCACACCACCTTGCGCCGCAGCGCGCTCCGGGACAGGGCGCGCGCCCTGCGCAGGTGTTCCCGTGCCCTGCGCAGATGCCCGGAGATTCGTGGTGGTGTTCCATCCGCTGCGTGCACGTGCCTACCGTAGCTGTCATGGCAGTCCCTACACACACGGTGACCAACCAGGTTCCGCCGCTGGTCGCGTACGACGTCTTCGCCTGCGACCCGGCGCTCACCGAGGGGGTCGCGCGGCACGCCGCGCCCGAGCATGTTGATGAGATCACGACAGAGTTGGGTGAACTGGGCAGAGCCGCCGGCTCCGCGCAGGCCCAGCGCTGGGGCGAGGAGGCGAACGCCCACTCCCCCGTGCTGCGCACCCACGACCGGTACGGCAACCGCATCGACGAGGTCGACTTCCACCCCAGTTGGCACCGGCTGCTCGGCCACGGCGTGTCGGCGGGTCTGACCGACGCCTGGTCGCGCCCCGACGGCCACCTGCGCCGCACGGCCGGGTTCATCACCTGGACGCAGGCCGAGGCGGGGCACGGCTGCCCGCTGTCGATGACGCACGCCGCGGTGCCCGCGTTGCGCGCCGACCCGGCGCTGGCCGCCGAATGGGAGCCGCGGCTGTCCTCCCGGGTCTACCAGCCGAATCTGCTGCCCGCCCAGGAGAAGGCCGGCGCACTGTTCGGCATGGGCATGACCGAGAAGCAGGGCGGTTCCGACGTACGGGCCAACACCACCCGGGCCGAGCCGCTCGCCGAGGAGGGCACCTACGCGCTGACCGGGCACAAGTGGTTCTGCTCGGCACCGATGTCCGACGGCTTCCTGGTGCTGGCCCAGGCGACCGGCTCGCAGGGCGGCCGGGGCGGGCTGACCTGCTTCCTGCTGCCGCGCGTGCTGCCGGACGGCACCCGCAACACCTTCGCCGTCCAGCGGCTGAAGGACAAGCTCGGCAACCGCTCCAACGCCTCCTCCGAGGTGGAGTTCTCCGGCACCTGGGCGCGCCGGGTCGGCGAGGAGGGCCGCGGGGTCGCCACGATCATCGAGATGGTCGCCGCCACCCGGCTCGACTGCGTCTCCGGATCCGCGGCGATCATGCGGCAGGCGGTCACGCAGGCCACCCACCACGCCGCCCACCGCGAGGCGTTCGGCGGCGTGCTGATCGACAAGCCGCTGATGCGCAACGTCCTGGCCGACCTGGCGATCGAGTCGGAGGCGGCCACCACGACCGCGCTGCGGCTGGCCGCCTCCTACGACACCGACAGCGAGCACGAGCGCGCCCTGCGGCGGATCGCGGTGCCGGTGGCCAAGTACTGGGTCACCAAGCGCTGTCCCGCCGTGGCGGTCGAGGCGCTGGAATGCCTGGGCGGCAACGGCTACGTGGAGGAGTCCGGGATGCCGCGGCTGTTCCGCGAGTCGCCGCTCAACTCCATCTGGGAGGGCTCGGGCAACGTCCAGGCGCTCGACGTGCTGCGCGCCATGCAGCGCGAACCGCAGGCGCTCAACGCCTTCCTGACCGAGATCGGGCTGGCCCGCGGCGCCGACCACCGGCTGGACGGCGCCATCAAGGACCTGCTGACGGAACTGGCCGACCTGGACGGCATCGAGGCCCGCGCCCGGCGGCTGGTCGAGCGGATGGCGGTGGTCTTCTCCGGCTCGCTGCTGGTGCGGTACGCGCCCCCGGCGGTCGCCGACGCCTTCTGCGCGTCCCGGCTGGGCGGCGACTGGGGCATGGGGTTCGGCACCCTCCCGCACACCCTGGACCTCAAGTCCGTGGTGGAACGGGCCAGGCCGGTGATCGGCTGACGGCCCGCCGGATGACGACCTGAAGTGGGTGGTGCCGCGCCGACTCGGCACCACCCCGGCCGCGGCACGGACCGGGACGAGGTCCGGATCCGCCAGGCGCGACCGCTTCACTCTGCGTCAAATCACAACCAGCGCACAACGGTTGCAGTACGTTGCAATCCCGACGGCCAGGGCGGACCGCTCCAGGAGCGGTCCTGTGGGTGTCGGCACGCAGGAACCGGGACTCGGAGAGCGCACGTGAACCAGCAGTCAGCCGGCTCTGCCGCGCCCGCGCACGAGGCGATACCGACGGGCCGCCGACTGCCACCGCGCGGCGGCCCGCATCCGCGCACCCGGTGCCAGCCGCGCCCGGTGATCTGCGAGTCCTGGCACCGCGGTCTGCGCGACGGCATCGACCCCGATCGCGTCGGCCCCTCGGAGCGGTGGTCCGCCGACGAGTTGGAGACCCGCCGCAGGACCACCCGGCTCGGCGAGGTGCTGCCCACCCTGCGGGACGGCCTGGTCTCGCTCAGCGACGCCGAATCCCACCTGCTGGTGGTCGGCGACCCCGACGGCAGGGTGCTGTGGCGGGACGGCAGCCGGGCCCTGCGGCGCGCCGCGGACCTGCTGGGCTTCGTCGAGGGATCCTGCTGGGCCGAGGACGTGGCCGGCACCAACGCGATCGGCACCGCGCTGGTGACCAGGACCCCGGTGCGGGTGGACTCCGCCGAGCACTTCGTCCGCGCCCTGCACCCGCTCTCCTGTGACGCCGCGCCGCTGCACGACCCGCGCGACGGGCGGCTGCTCGGCGTGGTCGGCGTGACCAGCCGGGCCGGCACCCGGCAGCCGGCCGTCCTGGCGCTGGTGACCGCCGTCGCCCGGGTCGCCGAGGGGGAACTGCGGCTGCGCCACTGGCGGTCGGTCGACCGGCTGCGCTCCCTCGCGGCGCCGCTGCTGGCCCGGATCGACGGCCAGGCGATCGCGGTTGACCAGGACGGCTGGACCGCCGCGGTGACCGGACGGCCGCCGGTGGGCCGGATCGCACTGCCCGGCTGCCTCACCGCGGGCGAGGCCTGGCTGCCGTCCCTGGGCCGGTGCGTACTGGAACCGCTGCCGGGCGGCTGGCTGATCCGGGTGGCCGCCGTACCTGACCAGGGCCCCGGCACCGTCAGCCGGGTCGTGGTGGACCTGTGCGGGCCCCGGTCGTGGTCGGTCGGCGTGCACGGGCCGTCCGGCTCCTGGACGCGGCCGTTGAGCCCGCGGCACGCCGAACTCCTGCTCGCGCTGGCCCTGCGCCGCGACGGCAGCACCGCCTCCCAGCTCGCCGCGGACCTGTTCGGCGACGCCTCACGCGCCGTCACCGTGCGCGCCGAACTCTCCCGGCTGCGGCGCCATCTGACCGGGGTGCTCGCCCACCGGCCCTACCGCTTCGCCGACGGCACCGATGTCGAACTGCTGTGCCCGGCCGATCCGTTGGACCTGCTGCCGTTCTCCACGGCGCCGGTGGTGCTGGCGGAACGGAGCGCGGCGACGGTGCGCGGGTAGCCGCGCACCACTGTGGCGAGGGTCCTTCACTCCGGCACGGCGGCGTTCCCGGAAGCTGTGGGTACCAGCGGATACGGTGCGGGTATGGCAACGAACGTGGCGGGGACGGGGGCGGCGCTGCTGATAGCGGCGGCACCGGCGGGCAAGGGCCGACTGGTGGACGCGGGCGCGGTGTTGCCCGCACTGTCCGCGGTACCCGCCCAGGTGCTCACCGGCGCCCCGGTCGCCAGCGTCGTCCAACTCGTCGACCCCGCCGACCCGCAGGCCGTCCTGGCCCAACTGCAGACCGCCGCACGGGCCCCCGGCCCCCTGCTGGTCTATCTCGTCGGCCAGCTCCACCTGGACCGCAGGCAGCACGAACCCCATGTGGCGCTCGCCAGGACCACCCCGCTGACCGTCCGCTACACCGCGCTGCCCTGGCGGTGGATCAGCGACGCCCTGCGCGAGCGGGCGCCCGGCACCAGCACCGTCTTCGCCGACCTGGTCGCCGACGAGGCGGTCTGGCAGCACCTGTCCGCCCAGCCCCTCGCGCTCGGCCCGGGCATCGAGCTGTACGGCACCGTCGCGCCCCCGCCGGCCCGGCGGCGCACCGCGGTCCCCGTCTACACGAAGGCGGTCGCGGGGCTGCTGCGCGGCTGTACCACCCGCCCGCCGCTGGACCGGCTCCACCAGCAGGCCGCCGCGCAGGCCGACGTCGCGGGCCAGGGCGCCCTGCTGTTCGCCGGCCACCCCGCGCACGCACCGGCGCCCCCCGCCGCGGAGCGCGTCGCCGTGCCCGTCGCCGTCGCCCCGGTCGGGCCGCCGCGCGGTCCGCAGCGGAGCGAGACGATCGCGGGCGCCGCGGTTCCACCGGGCGGCCAGCCACCGCCGCGCGTCCCGGCCCCGTCCAGCGACCCGGACCAGGCACGCCCCACGACACCGGCCGCCGACCCGCATCCGGCGATACTCCGGGCGGCGGGCGCCGGCCGGCACACCGAGGCGGCGGCCGCGGCCGCCGAGTGGGAGCAGCACGCGCTGCGCACCTTCGGGTACGGCTCGCAGGAGGCGATCCACTGGCTGGAGGTGCGGGCCGACCTCGCGCGGCTGGCCGGCGATCCGGCCCGCAGCTGCGAGCTGTGGATGACCGCCGCCACCGCCCGGCTCACCGCCCAGGAGGCCGCCGACTCCGCCAACGTGGAGGGCGCCGTGGACCGCGCCCACCACCAGTGGGAGCAACTGCGCGACACCCCGCGGGAGCGCGAACTCGCGCCCTCACTGGTCGCGTTGCGCCGCCAGGTCCCCGGGCGGCAGCGTGGCGCGTTGGAGGCGCTGGAGCAGCGTGCCCACGCCGTGCGGGAGCGGCCGCCGGCCGGCTGATCGCCCGTCAGACGGTCAGCGGGTGGTCGGAGGGGGCGACGGCGGTGGGCAGGCCGGTGGTCCCCATCAGGTAGCGGTCGGCGGCCGCGGCGGCGGAGCGGCCTTCGGCGATGGCCCAGACGATGAGGGACTGGCCGCGGCCCGCGTCACCGGCGACGAACACCCCGGGCCGGCCGGTGGCGAAGTCCTCGTCCCGGGCGACGGTGCCGCCCGGGTCGAACCGCAGACCCAGCTGGTCGAACAGGCCGCTGTCGGTCCGCGGGCCGTCGAAACCCAGGGCCAGCAGCACGAGTTGGGCCGGCAGGAGATGTTCGGTGCCATGCTCGGGCCGCCGTGAGCCCGGTAGGGCGTCGGCCACCCGCAGGGCGCTCACCCGGCCGTCCCGGTCGCCCTCGAACCGCACGGTGGCGGCGGAGAAGGCCCGCACGTCGGTCCGTGCGGCGGGTCCTGACAGTTCGGTGCCCTCCTCGTGCGCGGGCGAGACGCGGTGCACCTTCGGATGGACCGGCCACGGCTCACCCGGCGGACGGTCGGCGCCGGCCTGCGGATTGATGTCCAACTGGACGACGGAGGCGGCCCGTTGGCGTACCACGGTGCCCAGGCAGTCCGCCGCGGTGTCGCCACCCCCGACGATGACCACGTCCTTGCCCCGCGCGGTGACGGGAGAGACGGCCAGGTCGCCCTGCTGGACCCGGTTGGCCAGCGGCAGGTACTCCATCGCCTGGTGGACACCGGCCAACTCCCGCCCGGGGACGGGGAGTTCCCGCCAGGCCCCGGCGCCGACGGCGACGACCACGGCGTCGTTGCGGGCCAGCAGTTCCCCGGCGTCGACGGCCGTGCCCACCTCGGTGTCGGTGCGGAAGACGGTGCCCTCGGCGGCGAGTTGCCGGATGCGGCGGTCCAGGTGGCGTTTTTCCAGCTTGAACTCCGGTATGCCGTACCGCAGCAGCCCGCCGAGCCGGTCCGCCCGCTCGTACACCACGACATGGTGGCCGGCCCGGGTCAGCTGCTGGGCGGCGGCGAGCCCGGCAGGTCCTGAGCCGATGACGGCCACCGTCTTGCCGCTGTGCCGCTCGGGGAGCACCGGGCGCACCAGGCCGCGCTCCCAGGCGTGGTCGGCGATCGACCTCTCGACGTCCTTGATCGTCACCGGGTCGGCGTTGATGGCCAGCACGCAGCCGGTCTCGCACGGCGCGGGGCACAGCCGGCCGGTGAACTCCGGGAAGTTGTTCGTCGCGTGCAGCCGGTCCGCGGCGGTGTCCCAGTCGTCCTGGTGGACCAGCCCGTTCCACTCGGGGATCAGGTTGGCCAGCGGACAGCTGCTGTGGCAGAACGGGATGCCGCAGTCCATGCACCGGCCCGCCTGCTCGTTGATGATCGGCAGCAGGCTCTGCCCGTCGTACACCTCGCGCCAGTCGCCCACCCGCTCGGCGACCGGACGCCGGGCGCACGACTGGCGGGGAGTGGTGAGAAAACCTCTGGGGTCGGCCATCCAGGCCTCCACGACCGCACCGGAACCACGTCTTCTTTGCCACCATACGTCCGCCCGCACCCCATATGGTGCGGCCTGGGAGGCGAATGGCGCCGGCCGCCTCCCCGCGGTGCTGCGGCGGGGGAGGCGGCCGGTGCGGCCGGACGGTCGGGCGTCAGGCGCCGACGCCCGGACGGCGGCGCTTGAGGTAGAGACCGCCACCGGCCGCGGCCGCCGCCAGCAGCCCGCCGCCGAGCGCGGTCCGGGTGCTGTTCATCCCGGTGATGCTGCCGCCCAGGCCGGTGTCCGCGCCACGGGACGGGTGCCCGCACCACTGCTTGCCCTTCTCCTGGTCGCCGCTGCCCCAGCCGCCGGAGCGCTCCTGGCTCTGGCCCTGACCCTGGCCCTGGCCCTGGCTCTGGCTCTGGCTCTGGTTCTGGTCTCCACCCCAGGACTGGCCGCTGTCACCGCCGGAGGCCTGGTCGCGGTCACCGCCCCAGCTCTTGCTCTTGCCTCCGCAGGAGTCCATGCCCGAGTCGGACCGGTGGCCGCCCTGGTGCTGACCGTAGGGCGAGGGCGAGCTGTCGTCGGCGAACGCGATCGGAGCGGACAGGCCGAAGGCCAGCCCGGCGACGGCGGTGGCCGCGAGTGCGCGAGTCACGAACATTGCGAGATCCCTTCCACGGACACGCCTGGGGCGGGCGCCCCGGATGGGGGGGAGCGCGTCCAGGTCGAGACTCACCCGGCCCCGGGGTCCGCGCATCCGCTGCCGTGCTGTCGTGCCGTCAGGAATTCGTCGGTCCGGCAGGGTTGATCCGCTGGTCAGCGACGTCAAGCACCCTGCGGCAGGTCGTCGCGACGATCACTCGGACAGCGGCCCGCGCGCGGGGGTCCGCCACCCGTTCGCCCGCCGCGGCGCGCCGCGGTCCGCCCCCGCGCCTAGGTTGTGACTTGTAGATCTTGGTGGATCGGGGAGCCACGAGACACGCCCTGGCGTTCCCAGGGACCGGCTTTTGTGGAGGTGGCCATGGCCGGCACTCAGCGGCCGGAACGCGGTGGGACACCGGCACGCAGGCGGTACACCGTGCCGATGGTGATCGCCGCCACCGCGGTGCTGGCGGTCTCCATGATCCGCGGCAGCGGCGACTCGTCAGGACCCCCGCAGCCCGCGTCCGTCGACGCGCCCGTGGACACGCCGGCCGGCACCTCGGCCGATCCGGGCGAGGTGCCGGCGGCCCCCGGCGTCCTGACGGCGGACGGCACCGTCTCCCCACTGCTGCCCGCGCCCCCCAGCAGTGTCGCCGGGCTCACCCCACTGCCGTTCTCCGCACCCACCGAGGTGCGGATTCCGGCGCTGGGCGTCGACGCCCCCATGACGACGGTCGGTGCGGAACCCGACGGCGGGATCGGCGCCCCGCCGCCCGAGTACGCGAACCTCGCGGCCTGGTTCACCGGCGCGCCCTCCCCCGGCGAGCGCGGCACCGCGGTGATCGACGGCCATGTCGACAACATGCAGGGGCCCGCTGTCTTCTACGGTCTCGGCGCGCTGCACAAGGGCAACCACGTCGAGGTGGTCCGCGCCGACGGCGTCACGGCGGTCTTCACGATCTACGGGGTCGAGGTGTTCGCCAAGGACGACTTCCCCGGGGACCGGGTCTACGGGCCGAGTGAGGGACCCGAGCTGAGGGTGATCACCTGCGGCGGCGGCTTCTCCAAGAAGACCGGCTACGACAGCAACGTGGTGGTCTTCGCCCGGCTGAGCGCGGTGCACTGAGCGGCGGACGCTCGCCCCCGGCGGTCGGGTCGTGGTTGGGTGTGGCGCATGAGCAGCGCCGCCGTGACCACCTGGCACCTGGAGCAGACCTCGCCGGCCGATCTGCGGCCCGCCGCGGTGCCGGGCCCGGACACCGGGGTGCGGATCGTGAGGGCCGAGGTGCCCAGCGTGGAGTTCAGCCGGTTCCTCTACACCGCCGTCGGCTCGGACGTCTCCTGGACCGACCGGCTGGTGTGGGAGCCGCAGCGCTGGGGGGCGTATCTGGCGCAGCCCGGCATGGAGACCTGGGTGGCGTACGAGCGCGGCACCCCGGCCGGCTACATCGAGTTGGAGCCGCAGGCCGACGGGGTGGTGGAGATCGCCTACTTCGGTCTGCTGCCCGGCTTCCGGGGCCGGGGCATCGGCGGCCATCTGCTCAGCCACGGCACCGCGCGGGCGTGGGACCTGGCCGAGCGGGCGCCTTCGGCGGCGCCGACGAAGCGGGTGTGGGTGCACACCTGCAGCCTGGACGGGCGGTACGCGCGGGCCAACTACGAGCGGCGCGGCTTCCGGCTCTTCCTGACCACCACCGACACCCCCTGATCGGCGGCGGTCCCGCCGGCGGTGGTGACCCCCGCCACACTGTCTCACCATGAGAGACAATCAAGTCCACACTATGGATAATGGTGGACTGGCACGAGACCGACATGCCACGCTTCCGTCATGTCTCGCACTGGAATTGCCTTGGTCGGTCGGCGCCACGTCGACCTCGGCCGCATGTCCAGCGCCATCTGTCCGGCGAGCTGACCGAACCAGCGCCGATCCCCCAACGCCCTAGTCCGGCGGAAGTCCTGTCACCCTCCCCTGCGCGTTTCCGCAGGTCATGAGGGGTACCTCTCCATGGACCACGTCCCGCTCCCGAGCCGTCAGAAGGACTCGCATCGTCATGGCCACCACGCCTGAGCAGCCCCAGGTCGCCCCGTCCCGCCGCAAGGCCGGCCGCCATCGCGGCGAGGGCCAGTGGGCCGTGGGCCACCTCACACCGCTCAACGCGAACGAGCAGACGAAGAAGGACGACGACGGTCTCAACGTGCGGACGCGCATTGAGACGATCTACGCGCACCGCGGCTTCGACTCGATCGACGGGGCCGACCTGCGCGGACGCATGCGCTGGTGGGGTCTGTACACCCAGCGCAAGCCCGGTATCGACGGCGGCAAGACCGCCGTGCTCGAACCGGAGGAGCTGGACGACAAGTACTTCATGCTCCGGGTCCGCATCGACGGCGGACGGCTGACCACCGAGCAGTTGCGCACCATCGGCGAGGTCTCCCAGGAGTTCGCCCGCGGCACCGCGGACATCACCGACCGGCAGAACATCCAGCTGCACTGGATCCGCATCGAGGACGTCCCGGAGATCTGGCGGCGGCTGGAGGGCGTGGGGCTGTCCACCACCGAGGCCTGCGGCGACACCCCGCGCGTCATCCTCGGCTCGCCGGTCGCCGGGATCGCCGAGGACGAGATCATCGACGGCACCCCGGCCATCGACGAGATCAACCGCCGGTTCATCGGCAACAAGGCGTTCTCCAACCTGCCGCGCAAGTTCAAGACCGCGGTCTCCGGCTCACCGCAGCTGGACGTGGCCCACGAGATCAACGACATCGCCTTCGTCGGCGTCGAGCACCCCGACCACGGTCCCGGCTTCGACCTGTGGGTCGGCGGCGGTCTGTCGACCAACCCGCGGCTCGGCGTCCGGCTCGGCGCCTGGGTGCCGCTGGAGGAGGTCGCCGACGTGTGGGAAGGCGTCATCTCCATCTTCCGGGACTACGGCTACCGGCGGCTGCGCACCCGGGCCCGCCTGAAGTTCCTGCTCGCCGACTGGGGAGCGGAGAAGTTCCGCCAGGTGCTGGAGGAGGAGTACCTCCAGCGCAAGCTGGTCGACGGCCCCGCGCCGCAGCAGCCCGAGCAGCGCTGGCGCGACCACATCGGGGTGCACCGCCAGACGGACGGCCGCTTCTACGTCGGCTTCGCACCGCGGGTGGGCCGGGTCGACGGCACGACCCTCGGCAAGATCGCCGACGTGGCCGCCGACCACGGCTCGGGACGGGTACGCACCACCGCCGAGCAGAAGATGATCGTGCTCGACGTCGCTCAGGACCGGGTCCCCTCGCTGGTCGAGGCGCTGGAATCGCTGGACATGCGGGTCGACCCGTCGCCGTTCCGGCGCGGCACCATGGCGTGCACCGGCATCGAGTTCTGCAAGCTGGCCATCGTGGAGACCAAGGCGCGCGGCGCCTCGCTCATCGACGAGCTGGAGCGCCGGCTGCCGGACTTCGACGAGCCGATCACCATCAACGTCAACGGCTGCCCCAACGCCTGCGCCCGCATCCAGGTCGCCGACATCGGCCTCAAGGGCCAGCTGGTCATGGACGCCGACGGCGAGCAGGTCGAGGGCTTCCAGGTCCACCTGGGCGGCGCGCTCGGCCTGGAGGCCGGCTTCGGCCGCAAGGTGCGCGGTCTGAAGGTCACCTCCGAGGAACTGCCCGACTACGTCGAGCGCCTGCTCAACCGCTTCCAGGCCGACCGTGCGGACGGCGAGCGCTTCGCGACCTGGGCGGCGCGGGCCGACGAGGAGGCACTGTCATGAGCGAGCGCGCGGCGCCGTTCTACTGCCCCTACTGCGGTGACGAGGACCTGCGGCCGTCCGAGGAGGGCCACGGCGCGTGGGAGTGCGCGTCGTGCAACCGCGCGTTCCGGCTGTCGTTCATCGGACTGCTCGCCAGTGGTCTGCGGCGCGACGACGAAGGGGAGGGCGGGCGATGACCGATCGGCCGCCGCGTTCCGAGGAGGAACTGCGCGCCGTGGCGGAGGCGGCCGGCCGTGAGCTGGAGGACGCCGACGCGCTCGACATCCTGCGCTGGGCCACCCGCACCTTCGGGTCGAGGTTCTGCGTGACGTCCTCGATGGAGGACGCGGTCGTCGCCCATCTGGCCTCCCGGGCCCGTCCTGGCGTCGACGTGGTGTTCCTGGACACCGGCTACCACTTCCCCGAGACCATCGGCACCCGGGACGCGGTGGACGCGGTGATGGACGTCAACGTCATCACCCTGCTCCCCCGGCGGACCGTCGCCGAGCAGGACGCCGAGCACGGCGCCAGGCTGCACGACCGCGACCCGGACCTGTGCTGCGCCCTGCGCAAGGTCGCGCCGCTGGAGGAGGGCCTGACCGGCTACGACGCGTGGGCGACCGGGCTGCGCCGCGACGAGTCGCCGAGCCGGGCCGCCACCCCCGTCGTCGGCTGGGACGCCAAGCGCCGCAAGGTCAAGGTCTCCCCCATAGCCCGCTGGACGCAGGACGACGTGGACACCTACGTCGCGCGACACGGCGTACTGACCAACCCGCTGCTGACCGACGGCTACGCCTCGATCGGCTGCGCTCCGTGCACCCGGCGGGTCCTCCAGGGCGAGGACGCCCGCGCCGGACGCTGGGCGGGCCGGGGCAAGACCGAGTGCGGACTGCACTCATGACGGCATCCCGGGAGACGGATATCATGAGCGTGCGCGACCAGGGAGCCACCGTCTGGCTCACCGGTCTGCCGAGCGCGGGAAAGACCACCATCGCCCTGGCGCTGGCGGACCGGCTGCGTGACGAGGGACACCGGGTGGAGGTGCTGGACGGCGACGAGATCCGCGAGTTCCTCTCCGCCGGGCTCGGCTTCACCCGTGAGGACCGGCACACCAATGTGCAGCGGATCGGCTTCGTCGCCGAACTGCTGGCGTCCAACGGCGTCAAGGTGCTCGTCCCGGTCATCGCCCCTTACGCCGACAGCCGCGAGACAGTGCGCAAGCGCCACGTCCAGCACGGCACGACCTACCTCGAAGTGCATGTCGCCACCCCCGTGGAGGTCTGCTCGGTACGGGACGTCAAGGGGCTGTACGCGAGGCAGGCGGCCGGTGAGATCTCCGGTCTGACCGGCGTCGACGACCCGTACGAGCCCCCGGCGGCACCGGATCTGCGCATCGAGACCCAGCACCGCACCATCGAGGAGTCGGCAGGCGACCTGCGCGAACTGCTCGCGGAGAGGGGACTCGCATGACGATCATCACGGAGACCGCGGAGGGGACCGCCAACCCCTACGCGCTCTCGCATCTGGACGCCCTGGAGTCCGAGGCGGTGCACATCTTCCGCGAGGTGGCGGGGGAGTTCGAGCGGCCGGTGATCCTCTTCTCCGGCGGCAAGGACTCGATCGTCATGCTGCACCTGGCGCTGAAGGCGTTCGCCCCCGCGGCGGTGCCCTTCGGACTGCTGCACGTGGACACCGGCCACAACTTCCCCGAGGTGCTGGAGTACCGCGACCGCACGGTGGCCCGGCACTCCCTGCGACTGCACGTCGCGAACGTGCAGGACTACATCGACGACGGACGGCTGCGCGAGCGCCCCGACGGCACCCGCAACCCGTTGCAGACCGTGCCCCTGCTGGACGCCATCAACGAGGGCCGCTACGACGCGGTGTTCGGCGGCGGCCGGCGGGACGAGGAGAAGGCGCGGGCCAAGGAGCGGGTCTTCAGCCTGCGCGACGAGTTCGGCGCCTGGGACCCGCGCCGCCAGCGCCCCGAGCTGTGGCAGCTGTACAACGGCCGGCACTCCCCCGGGGAACACGTGCGGGTCTTCCCGCTGTCGAACTGGACCGAGCTGGACGTGTGGCAGTACATCGCCCGCGAGGGGATCGAACTGCCGGGGATCTACTACGCCCACGAGCGCGAGGTCTTCCCCCGAAGCGGCATGTGGCTGACCGCCGGCGACTGGGGCGGTCCCAAGGACAGCGAGCCGGTCGAGCGGCGCCTGGTGCGCTACCGCACCGTCGGCGACATGTCGTGCACCGGCGCGGTGGACTCCGACGCGGCCACCATCGAGGCGGTCATCACGGAGATCGCCGCCTCCCGGCTGACCGAGCGCGGCGCGACCCGCGCCGACGACAAGATGTCGGAAGCCGCCATGGAGGACCGCAAGCGCGAGGGGTACTTCTGATGACGACCACCGAGCAGTTGTCGGCCACCTCGCTGCTGCGGTTCGCCACCGCCGGATCCGTGGACGACGGCAAGTCCACCCTGGTGGGACGGCTGCTGCACGACTCCAAGTCGGTGCTGGCCGACCAGTTGGAGGCGGTGGCGGCGGCATCGCTGCGCCGCGGGCAGGACGCCCCCGACCTCGCGCTGCTGACCGACGGGCTGCGCGCCGAGCGCGAGCAGGGCATCACCATCGACGTCGCCTACCGCTACTTCGCCACCGCCCGGCGGCGGTTCATGCTGGCCGACACCCCCGGACACGTGCAGTACACCCGCAACATGGTCACCGGCGCCTCCACCGCCGAACTGGCCGTGGTGCTGGTCGACGCCCGCAACGGCGTGGTCGAGCAGACCCGCAGGCACGCCGCGGTGGCCGCGCTGCTGCGAGTGCCGCACGTGGTGCTGGCCGTCAACAAGATGGACCTGGTCGACTACGCGGAGCCGGTCTTCGCCGCGATCGCCGCGGAGTTCACCGGCTACGCCGCCTCACTGGGCGTGCCCGAGGTGACCGCCATACCGATCTCCGCGCTCGCCGGGGACAACGTGGTGACCGTCTCCGCCCACATGGACTGGTACGGCGGCCCGACCGTGCTGGAACACCTGGAGACGGTGCCGGTCGGCTCCGATCCGACCGCCGCCCCGGCCCGCTTCCCCGTCCAGTACGTCATCCGGCCGCAGACCGCGGAGCACCCGGACTACCGCGGCTACGCGGGCCAGATCGCCTCCGGCGTGCTGCGGGTCGGCGAGCCGGTCACCGTGCTGCCGTCCGGTGCGACCAGCACGATCGCCCGGATCGACGCACTCGGCGAGCCGGTGGACGTGGCGTGGGCCCCGCAGTCGGTGACCGTGCTGCTCGACGACGACCTCGACATCTCGCGTGGCGACCTGATCGCCCCCACCGCCGCCGTCCCCGCCACCACGAGGGACGTCGAAGCGACCGTCTGCCACCTGCACGAACGCCCGCTGCGCGCCGGTGACCGGGTACTGCTCAAGCACGCCACCCGTACCGTCAAGGCGATCGTCAAGCGACTGCCGTACCGGATCGAACTGACCGCGGGCCTCGCCCACCAGGCGGAGCCCGGCAGCCTGACCGCCAACGACATCGGCCAGGTCGTGCTGCGCGCCGCCGAGCCGCTGCCGCTGGACGACTACGCCGACTCGCGGTTCACCGGATCGTTCCTGCTGATCGATCCGTCGGACGGCGCCACGCTCGCCGCGGGCATGGCGGGCGAGGCCTTCGCGAGCGGCACCCCCTCCGACGGCGAGGGCTGGGACTTCTGATGACCACCGAATCCTTCTCCGGCTTCGCCAAGGAGGGCGGCCGCGTCGGCAGCGGCACCCTCGGCAGCGGGCAGGGCGGAGTGGCGCGATGTGTGCGATGACCCGTTCGCCGCGCTCCACCGTCCCCATGGCGCAGCCCGCGCCGCCGCACCACCGAAGACCTGCCGACGCCCCACCCCCGCCGTAGCGCGGGGTCCGGGCCTCCGAGAGGAAGACCTCCCGTGACAGCCGATCGCCCGACCGACCGTCTCACCGGCCGCCGCACCCGCCTCCTGGCGGCCGCCGCCGTCCTCCCCCTGATGCTCGGTGCCCTCGGTGCCTGCGGCTACGGCTCCAAGGCCGCCAAGTCCGCCGACGCGGCGCCCCCCGCAGCCGCCGGCAAGAAGCTGTCCGCCGACAGCGTCTCGATCGGCTACTTCGCCAACGTCACCCACGCGACCGCCCTGGTCGGCCTCCAGAAGGGGCTGTTCCAGAAGGAACTGGGCGGCACGCGGATCAAGACCCAGGTCTTCAACGCCGGTCCCTCCGAGATCGAGGCGCTCAACGCGGGCGCCGTCGACATCGCCTGGGTCGGCCCGGCCCCCGCCATCAACGCCTACGCCAAGTCGCACGGCCAGGACCTGCGGATCATCTCCGGCGCGACCTCCGGCGGCGCGTCCCTCGTGGTCGACCCCAAGAAGATCAGCGGCGTAGACGCTCTCAAGGGCAAGACGATCGCCACCCCGCAGTTGGGCAACACCCAGGACGTGGCCCTGCTCAACTTCCTGGCGGGCAAGGGCTACCAGGAGGACCCGCAGACCGGCAAGGGTGACGTCAAGGTCGACCGGGTCGACAACAAGACCGTGCTGACCGCCTTCCGCCAAGGCCAGGTCGACGGCGCCTGGGTCCCCGAGCCGACCGCCTCGCTGCTGGTCGCCGAAGGCGCCAAGACCCTCGTCGACGAGAACTCCCTGTGGCCTGGCGGCCGGTTCGTCACCACCAACGTCGTGGTCTCCCAGACCTTCCTCAAGGCCCACCCGGACGTCGTCGAGGCCGTACTGCGCGGCTCGGTCGACACCAACGTCTGGATCAAGGCCAACCCAAGCCAGGCCAAGCAGGCCGTCAACGCCCAGCTGACCAAGCTGTCCGGCAAGCCGCTGCCCGCCGCCGTCCTGGACTCCGCCTTCGGCAACATCGACACCACCGACGACCCGCTGGCCGCCACGCTCCAGCAGGAAGCCGGACACGCGGTGAAGTCCGGACTGCTCCAGCAGCCCGACCTCAAGGGCATCTACGACCTCGGCCCGCTCAACAAGATCCTCAAGAGCGAGAACAGGCCGCAGATCTCCGACGCCGGCCTGTAAGTCCACCGCCACGACCCGCGGTACCCCCAGGAGATGACCCCCATGGCGACCACCGTCACAGAGCAGCCCACCCGGCAGGACGACGGCACCACGTACGCCACGCGCATCGGCCACGTCTCCAAGGCGTTCGGCCGGCCCGGCGCGCTCACCCACGTACTGGACGACATCACGCTCGACGTCGCGCCCGGTGAGTTCGTCTGCCTCCTGGGGGCGTCGGGTTGCGGCAAGTCGACCCTGCTCAACATGGTCGCCGGCCTGGACAAGCCGTCCGCCGGGACCATCACCACCCCCGGCGAACGGCCCGCCCTGATGTTCCAGGAGCACGCGCTGTTCCCCTGGCTGACGGCCGGCAAGAACATCGAACTGGCCCTTCGGCTGCGCGGCGTCCCGCGGCCCGAGCGCCGCTCGCGCGCCGAGGAACTGCTGGAGCTCGTCCGGCTCAAGGGCGCCTACGACAAGCGGGTGCACGAGCTGTCCGGCGGGATGCGGCAGCGCGTCGCGCTCTCCCGCGCCCTCGCCCAGGACAGTCGGCTGCTGCTGATGGACGAGCCGTTCGCCGCGCTGGACGCCATCACCCGCGACGTGCTGCACGAGGAACTCACCCGCATCTGGAGCGACACCGGGGTGTCGGTGCTGTTCGTCACCCACAACGTCCGCGAGGCCGTACGACTCGCCCAGCGCGTCGTCCTGCTCTCCTCCCGCCCCGGCCGCATCGCCCGCGAGTGGACGGTCGACATCCCGCACCCCCGCCGGATCGAGGACGCGGCCGTCGCCGACCTGTCCGTGGAGATCACCGACCAACTGCGTGGGGAGATCAGCCGACATGGCCAGCGCTGAGGCCCGAGCCGACACCGGCACCACGTCACGCACCCGCTCCGACCTCGCCGGTCTGGAAGCGGGGCTGGACGCGCTGGAGGCCCGCACCACCGCCAAGACACCCCTCGGGCACATCCTGCGGGCCAAGGTGGCGCCGCCGGTCATCGCCGTGGCCCTGGTCCTGGTCGTGTGGCAACTGGCCTACCACTTCCAGCTCAAGCCGCACTACGAACTGCCCAGCCCGCTGGACGTCGGCGGCTCGGTCAAGGACATGTGGCTCGACGGCACCCTGCTCGGCTACGTGTGGACCTCCGTCTCCCGCGGCGCCCTCGGCTTCCTGGCCTCCGTGGTGATCGGCACCCCGCTGGGCCTGCTGGTCGCCCGGGTGGCCCCGATCCGGGCCGCCATCGGCCCGATCCTGTCCGGGCTCCAGTCCATGCCCTCGGTCGCCTGGGTCCCCGCCGCGATCATCTGGTTCGGCCTGAACGACTCCACCATCTACGCGGTCGTGCTGCTCGGCGCGGTCCCCTCCATCGCCAACGGCCTGGTCTCCGGCATCGACCAGGTCCCCCCGCTCTTCCTGCGGGCCGGCCGCACCATCGGCGCCAGCGGCCTGCACGGCGTCCGCCACATCCTGCTGCCCGCCGCCCTGCCCGGCTACCTGTCCGGCCTCAAGCAGGGCTGGGCGTTCTCCTGGCGCTCCCTGATGGCCGCCGAGATCATCGCCACCTCCCCCGACCTGGGGACCGGACTCGGCCAACTGCTGGAGAACGCCCGCACCAACTCCGACATGCCCGGCGTCCTGTCGGCCATCGCGCTCATCCTCGTGGTGGGCATCGGCATCGAACTGCTGGTCTTCAAACCGCTGGAACGCCGCGTCCTGCGCACCCGGGGCCTGCGGCCATGACGCCCCCCGTCCTCCTCCTGGTCGCCCACGGCAGCCGTGACCCACGGCACGCCGTGACCGTACGCGCCCTGTGCGCGCGGATCCGGGCCCTGCGGCCCGGGGTGCGGGTGGAGGCGGGCTTCCTCGACCACTGCGAGCCGACCGTCCCACACGTCGTCGACCGCCTCGCCGCCGAGGGCGTCCGCGAGGTCGTCGCGGTACCGCTGCTGCTGTCGCGGGCCTTCCACGCCAAGACCGACATCCCCTCGGTGCTGCGGGACTGCGCCCTTCGCCACGACGCACCGGTGATCCGGCAGGCCGACGTACTCGGCCCGTCCCCCCTGCTGGTCCAAGGGCTGGAACGACGGCTGCGCGAGGCCGGTCTGCGGGACCGCTCCGGCACCGGGATCGTGCTGGCCTGCGCCGGCTCCTCCGACCCGCAGGCGGTCGCGGCCATCGAGGAACTCGCCCGCCGCTGGCAGCGCGAGGGGAGCTGGCGCGCCGTCCGCCCCGCGTATGCCTCGGCGGCGCTTCCCCGTACGCAGGACGCGGTGCGGCTGCTGCGGGCCGAGGGCGTACGACGGGTCGCGGTGGCCCCCTACGTGCTGGCGCCGGGCTTCCTGCCGGACCGGATCGCCTCCGGCGCGGTCGCCGCCCACGCGAGCGTTCTCGCTGAGCCGCTGGGCGACGCGCCGGAGGTCGCGGCGGTGGTCCTGCGGCGCTTCGAGTCGGCCCTGAGGTCTTCTTCACCGGCCGGGGTCGGGGTGGGGGAAGCGGTCCGCACGTGACAATGGACCGGAGGGGGCGCGGCGGGGTGGGTTCTTGTGGACACTTACGTGTATTTGCGAGCCCCGTCTCCTACCAGGCGGGGCATGTCCGGTTCGGCGGGGCTCGTAAATATACGGTCCACAAGGACCCACCCCGCCGCGCCCCCGACCCGAGGACGGCACAAGGAGAACGAGCCCGATGACGTTCACGGAAGCAACCGCGCGAGCCGTGCTGGCGCAAGCCCTCCCGCAGGCCGCCCCCCGCGCGGAACTGCTGTCCCTGGGCGAGAACGCCGTATTCGCCACCGCCGCCACCGTGGTCAAGATCGGCCGCGACGCGTCCCTGCTGGCCCGAGCGGAACGCGAGGTCCGCGTCGCCGGCCGGCTGGCCGCGCTGGCCGTTCCCGCGGTCCGGCCCGCCCGGGACCGGGCGGAGTCGGTGGCCGGCCACCCCGTCACCCACTGGCACCGCCTGCCGCCCGCCGTGCGCGACCCCGGCGGAGCCGACCTGGCCGCGCTGTTGCGCGCCGTGCACGCCCTGTCCGGCTCGTCCTTCGAGCCGCCCGGCCTGCCCCGCCGGGACCTGCTGGACGGCGTCGAGCGCTGGCTGCGGTCGGCCGGCGAGGCCATCGACCCCGCGGACGCCGCGTTCCTGCGGCAGCGGCGTGACGAACTGGCCGCCGCGCTGCCCACGTTGGTCCCGCGGCTGACGCCCGGCCCGGTGCACGGCGACGCGCTGCCGCGCAACGTGCACGTCGGCCCGGATGGTCCGGTGCTGACGGATCTGGAGACGTTCGCCGACGACCTGCGCGAGCACGACCTGGTGGTGATGGCGCTGGCGGCGGACCGCTACGGCATGCCGGCGGCTGAGTACGACGCGTTCTGCGAGGCGTACGGCTGGGACGTGCGGGAGTGGGAGGGATGCGCGGTACTGCGCGGCGCCCGGGAGACCGCGAGTTGCGCCTGGGTGGCGCAGCACGCGCCCGCGAACCCGGCCGCGCTGGCGGAGTTCCGCCGCAGGGTGGCGTCGTTGCGGACGGGGGACACCGGCGTGCGGTGGCACGCGTTCTGACCGGGGAGCGGGCGGCGATCAGGACACCGGGCGGGAGTCGGTCCACACCCCTTCGAACTCCTCGCGGTAGATCTCGAAGAGACCGCCCTCGCCCACCCGGTCGGCCGGCGCGCCGCTGTCCCGGTGCTGGACGATGCGGCGGCTGCCGCCCCGCAGGACCATCACCGGGGCTTCCATGCCACGGGCCTTGCGCAGGTAGGACTGGATGACCGCGAGCCCGTCGGAGCCGTCGCCGTCGACGAGGTAGGCGGTGAAGCGCGGGGTCTCGTCGTAGACCCGGATCTCGAACGCCCCGGGGTCGCGCAGCCGGGCCCTCACCCGCCGCATGTGCAGGATGTTCGCCTCGACGGCACGGTTCAGCTCACCGCGTCCCAGGCCCAGTTCCCGCTCGCGGCGGCGGGTGGTGCTGCTGGCCGGGTTGAGGAAGAGCAGCCGCACGCGGCAGCCCGACTCGGCGAGCCGCACCAGGCGGCGGCCGGAGTAGTTCTGGACCAGGAGGTTGAGCCCGATGCCTATCGCGTCCAGCCGCCGGGCGCCGCCGAACAGTTCCTCGGCGGGCAGCCGTCTCAGCAGCCGGACCCGGTCGGCGTGGACGCCGATGACGTCGGCGTAGCGGTCGCCGACGATCTCCTCGACGGCGTCGACCGGCACCCGGTCGCTCGCCGCCGCCTGGTGGTCGCCGCCGAGCATGTCGAGCAGCCGGGTCGCGGCCCGCTCGGCCTGGGCCAGCACGGTCTCCGACAGCGCGCGGTTGCGGTTGACGACGTGCCGGGCGACCTCCAACTCGTCCAGGACCAGTTCGAGTTCGCGCCGCTCGTCGAGGTAGGGCTCGAAGCAGGGCCAGTGCTGGACGATCAGCTCACGCAGTTGGGGCAGGGTGAGGAAGCTGAGGATGTTGTCGTCGGCGGGATCGAGCAGGTAGCCCTTGCGGCGGCTGACCTCGCGCACCGCGGCGGCACGCTGGACCCATTCGTTGCCGGCCGGACCGGCCGCGGCGACCACCCACTCCTCACCGTGCACCGGTTCGTAGATCGGCCGGAGCACCGCGTCGACCACGGCACGCAGCCGCTGCTCGACGAGGTTGAGCCAGACGTAGGCACGCCCGGCGCGCCGGGCGCGGGTGCGTACCTCTTCCCAGGCCCGCGCTCCCCAGTCGAGTTCCTTCCCGATCTCCAGTCCCGTGCCGGTCTGGGCAAGGGAAACCGCCCCGGTCACCCCGTCGGTGACGCCCTGGTTCTCCTGGTCACCGCCGCCCGGCAGCACCAGCCCACCCGACGTCACAAACCCGCACCGCCTCTCTGCGCGCGCTCCCGCCCCCTGTCCACGATCAAGGAAGACTACTGCGGGGGCGGGAGGAGGTGCAGCCGAACAGCTGACGGAATCGGGGAGTTTCACGCCATCGACACCCGTGCGGCCAGGGGCTTCGGCGACCCGTCCCGGTAATAAGGGCCGCATACCATCGGTGGTACGGAAGGGAACGTCGTTCGGCCACCCGTTCGGGGGAAGATATGCCCGAATGGGGCATGCGGGCCGTCCGGTGGGCGAGGATGCCATGGGTACGGTGCCCTTCCGGTGCCCGCGCACCCCAGTGGAAGAGTCGAGTAGATGCAGGTCTGGCCGGGACAGGCGTATCCCCTCGGCGCCACGTACGACGGCGCCGGGACCAACTTCGCGGTCTTCTCCGAGGTGGCCGAGCGGGTCGAGCTGTGCCTGCTGCACGACGACGGCTCCGAGACGGCGATAGAGCTGCGGGAGAGCGACGCCTTCGTCCGGCACGCCTACGTCCCCGGGGTGATGCCCGGCCAGCGGTACGGCTTCCGGGTGCACGGCCCGTACGATCCGGCGCTCGGCCAGCGGTGCAACTCCGCGAAACTGCTGCTCGACCCGTACGCCAAGGCGATGAGCGGCACGGTCGACTGGGACGAGTCGGTCTACGGGTACCCGTTCGACCGGCCGGAGGCGCGCAACGACCTGGACTCGGCACCGCACACCATGGCGTCGGTGGTGATCAACCCGTTCTTCGACTGGGCCAGCGACCGGCCGCCGCGCGTCGACTACCACCGCACGGTGCTGTACGAGGCCCATGTGAAGGGTCTGACGATGCTGCACCCGGGGTTGCCGCCGGAGATCCGCGGCACCTACGCGGCGCTGGCGCATCCGGCGGTCATCGAGCACCTGGTGGAGCTGGGGGTGACGGCGCTGGAGCTGATGCCGGTGCACCAGTTCGTCACCGACCACCGGCTGATGGACGCCGGGCTGGCCAACTACTGGGGCTACAACACCATCGGCTTCTTCGCGCCGCACAACGCCTACGCCTCGATGGGGGACCGCGGCCAGCAGGTGCTGGAGTTCAAGAACGCGGTGCGCGCGCTGCACATGGCGGGCATCGAGGTGATCCTCGACGTGGTCTACAACCACACCGCCGAGGGCAACCACCTGGGGCCGACACTGTCCTTCCGCGGCTTGGACAACGCCTCGTACTACCGGCTCGCGGCGGACCAGCGGTACTACACCGACACCACGGGCACCGGGAACTCGCTGCTGATGCGCAGCCCGCACGCGCTCCAAATGATCATGGATTCGCTGCGCTACTGGGTGACCGACATGCATGTCGACGGTTTCCGCTTCGACCTGGCCGCGACGCTGGCCCGGCAGTTCCACGAGGTGGACCGGCTCTCCTCGTTCTTCGACCTGGTGCAGCAGGACCCGGTGGTCAGCCAGGTCAAGCTGATCGCCGAGCCGTGGGACGTGGGCGAGGGCGGCTACCAGGTGGGCAACTTCCCGCCGCTGTGGACCGAGTGGAACGGCAAGTACCGCGACACCGTGCGGGACCTGTGGCGCGGCGAGCCGGCCCGGCTGGCGGAGTTCGGGTCGCGGCTGACCGGCTCCTCCGACCTCTACCAGGACGACGGGCGCCGCCCGCTCGCCTCGATCAACTTCATCACCTGCCACGACGGCTTCACCCTGCACGACCTGGTCAGCTACAACACCAAGCACAACGAGGCCAACGGCGAGGGCAACCGGGACGGCGAGAGCTTCAACCGGTCGTGGAACTGCGGCGTCGAGGGCGAGACCGACGACGCCGGGGTGATCGCGCTGCGCGGCCGCCAGATGCGCAATCTCGTCGCCACCTTGATGCTGTCGCAGGGCGTGCCCATGCTGTCGCACGGCGACGAGTTCGGCCGCACCCAGCGCGGCAACAACAACACCTACTGCCAGGACAGCGAGCTGACCTGGGTGCCGTGGCCGAAGTCCGCGGGGGACGGCCAGGACACCGAGGCGTCGCGGATGCTGGAGTTCACCCGCACGATGGTGTGGCTGCGCCGCGACCACCCGGTCTTCCGGCGCCGCCGCTTCTTCCACGGCCGCCCGATCGAGGGCACCGGGGACGAGTTGTCGGACATCTCGTGGTTCACCCCCGAGGGGGAGGCGATGACGCAGCGCGACTGGCAGGCGGCGCAGGCGCGTTCCGTGGTGGTCTTCCTCAACGGGCACGCGATCTCCGAACCCGGCGCGCGCGGCGAGCGGATCACCGACGACTCCTTCCTGCTGATGTTCAACGCCGCCGCCGAGGAGTCGGAGTTCGTCGTGCCGGTCGACCACGGCAAGGAGTGGCAGGTGGTGGTGGACACCGCGCAGCCGGACGGGGTGCCGCCGGGCACCGGACGCTCGGTGCGGGCGGGCGATCGGCTGTCACTGGCCGACCGCAGCCTGACGGTGTTGCAGCGGCCGGCGTGAGGGGCGTCGAGATGAGCAGCACACCACCGCGAGGCAGCACCGGACCCGGTGCCGTGCCCACCGCCACCTACCGGTTGCAGCTTCAGCCGGACTTCCCGTTCTCCGCCGCCGAGGAGGCGGTGCCCTACCTCTCCTCGCTGGGCGTCTCCCATCTGCATCTGTCCCCGGTGCTGGAGGCGGTCGCCGGCTCGACGCACGGCTACGACGTGGTGGGCCACGACCGGGTACGGGCGGAGCTCGGCGGCGAGGAGGGGCTGCGGTCGCTGTCCCGGGCCGCCCGCCGCCACGGGATGGGCATCGTGCTGGACCTGGTGCCCAACCACATGGCCGTCCCCGTCCCCGAGCGGCTCAACGAGCCGTTGTGGGACGTGCTGCGGCACGGGCCGGACAGCCGCCACGCCCACTGGTTCGACATCGACTGGGCGGCGGGCGGCGGCCGGGTGCTGCTGCCGGTGCTGGGCGGACCGCTCGTCGGCGAACTGTCCTCGCTGACCGTGCGCGACGGCGAACTGCGCTACCACGACCACGCGTTCCCGTTGCGGCCCGGCACCGAGAAGCTCGCGCTGCCCGAACTGCTCGACGCCCAGCACTACCGCCTGGCCTGGTGGCGGCTGGCCCGCACCGAACTGAACTATCGGCGCTTCTTCACCGTCACCGAGCTGATCGGGGTGCGGGTCGAGCACCGGGACGTCTTCGACGCCACCCACGCCACGGTGCTGCGCCTGCTGCGCGAGGGGGTCGTCGACGGCCTGCGGGTGGACCACCCCGACGGGCTCGCCGATCCGGCCGGCTACCTGGAGCGACTGCACCAGGGCAGCGGGGGGCGCTGGACGGTGGTGGAGAAGATCCTGGGGAACGGGGAGCGGCTGCCGAGCGGGTGGCGGTGCGCCGGGACCACCGGGTACGACGCGCTGCGCCATATCGACGGGCTGTTCACCGATCCGGAGGGCGTTCGCCGGCTCGTCGCGCTCTACCGGGAGTTCACCGGGGTGGCGGCCGATCGCGGCGGCGAGTGGGAGCCGACCCTGCGGCGAGCCGCCCACCGCGTCGTCAACCGTGACCTGGCCGCCGAGGTCGAACGGCTGGGCCGCACGGCGGACCGCATCTGCGCGTCCTCGGTCGCGCTGGCCGACCACGCGCCGTGGGCGTTGCGCACCGCGATCCGCGAAATGCTGGTGCGGATGCCGGTCTACCGGCCGTACGAGGGTGACCAGGAGTCCGTCGCGATGCTGGAGGCGGTGGCCGCCCGGGCGCGCCGGGCCTTCCAGGTGCCCGGGGAGGCGCACGCGGTCGATGTCGTACGGGACCTGGCGCTGCGGCGGCTGGGCGGCGGTGGCGACCTGGAGGACTTCGCGGTGCGGTTCGCCCAGGTGGCCTCCGCGGTGCACGCCAAGTCGGCGGAGGACTGCGCCTTCTACCGCTATGTGCCGCTGCTGTCGCTGAACGAGGTCGGCGGCGATCCCGGTGAGCCGGGCACCGACCCGGCCGGCTTCCACGCGTTCTGCGAGCGGTTGTCGCGGGACTGGCCGGACAGCGCGACGGTGCTGTCCACCCATGACGCCAAGCGCAGCGGTGACGTGCGGGCGCGGCTGGCGGTGCTGTCCGAGGTCCCGGAGGAGTGGGCGCGGTTGCTGGCCGAGGTCTCCGGGCGCAGCGATGTGCGGGCGCCCGACCGGCAGGTGGAGTACCTGGCCTGGCAGAGCTCCTTCGGTATCGGATTCCCGTACCCCGAGCGGCTGGTGCCCGCGGTGCTGAAGTCGGCGCGTGAGGCGGGGCTGCGCACCTCGTGGACCGAGACCGACGCGGAGTACGAGGCGGCGGTGGAGGCGTTCGTGGACGCGGGTCCGTGCGGCCCGGCGATGTACTGCGTCTCGATGTTCGCCCGAGGTCTGGATGCCTACGCGCGGGTCAACGTCCTGGGCGCGGCGCTGGTGCATCTGACGATGCCTGGGGTGCCTGAGCTCTACCAGGGCAGCGAGGGCGAGTTCGTCGCGCTGGTCGACCCGGACAACCGCCGTCCGCTGCGGCTGCGCGGCGCGCTGCCCGAGCCGCTGGACACCGGGGCCGGCTGGCACGGGCTGGACGAGGAGAAGCGGCTACTGACCGCGCACGCCCTGCGGTTGCGCCGTGAGTGGCCGGAGGTCTTCGGGGCGGCTGGCGGCTACCGGCCGCTGGGGGCGCGGGGGCCGGCCGAGGCGCATCTGCTGGCGTTCTGCCGGGACGAGCGGGTGGTCACCGCGGTCACCCGGCTCGGCCGCCGGCTGGAGGAGGCCGGCGGCTGGGGGGAGACCTCGCTGGAGTTGCCGCCCGGGACGTGGTGCGACGTACTGACCGCGAGGGAGTTCGAAGGCGCCGTGCCGGCCGGGGAGTTGTTCGCCGCGCACCCGGTGGCGCTGCTGCGCCGAAATTGATCCTGGCCGCCTCGGGTGATCGCGTAGCGTCTGCTGGTATGACCAACGAGCGGACGGTACGCGTCGTGTACACCAAGTACGACGGCTCGCTGCACTGGAACCATTCGGCGCTCCTGCTGGGCGAGGACGAGCACGGCGTGTGGGTCGGCGTCCCCGAGGGGAGTCAGGCGCGCCGCGGTCACGAGCCTCCGATCACCTACAAGCAGGCCTTCGTGATGCTCTTCCCCCGGGACGCGTGGTGGACGGCCTGCTTCAACCGGGCGCCCAACAAGACGGAGATCTACGCGGACATCACGACCGTCCCGCGGTGGTCCGACGACGAGGTCACCATGGTCGACCTCGACCTGGATGTCATCCGGCGCCGCGAGGGGCGGATCATCCTGGACGACGAGGACGAGTTCGAGGAGCACCAGGTCCGCTACGGCTATCCGGCCGAGGTCATCGACGCCGCGCGCCGGTCGGCGGACTGGCTGCTGGACGCGGTCGCCTCGCCGACGCAGCCGTTCGCCGGGGACTACGACACCTGGCTGCGGCGACTGGACTGACCGCTCGTGACGGCGCGCCTACCGGCCGGTGAGCCGGTAGGTGACCTGGCCGAAGGTCACCACGTCACCGGGCCGCACCGTCGCGGCTCCGGTCAGCCGCTGCCCGTTGATCCAGGTGCCGTTCATCGAGCCGAGGTCCCGCAGCCGCCATTCCTGGCCCTCCAGCCGCAGGTCGGCGTGGAGCCGGGAGACCGAGTCGTCGGCGATGCGCAGCCCGCAGGCGTAGTCGCGCCCTATCCGCAGTGCGAAGGGCCCCGGCTCGGGGAGCATCAGCTTGGGCAGGCGTTCGACCCGCCATGCCTTGCGTACCCGAACCGTGAAGGAGGAGGACGCGGAGGCCAGCCCGGTCGCCCATCGCGTCAGCCGGCCGCCGGAGGGCAGGTCGGCGGTGAGTGCGGCGAGCTCCTGGCTGCCGCGGGCGGTCATGGCGAGTTCCATCCGCCGGATGAACGTGTCGTGCGACAGCCGGCCGCGGACCGCGTTCTCCTTGAGCACCTCGATGGCTCGGTCCCGCTCGGCGTCGGACGGCCGGCCGGGGAGCGCCTGGAACTCGAATGACGTCACACTTGTGATTCTGAGGCGCCGCCCGCGGGGTGTCCAGCGGGGTGCCGACCGCGCGGTCGGGCGACCGGACCGGCAACTCCTGTGCTGTGCAACCGCTTTCGTGTCAGTATGGCCGTCCACGACCGGCCGCTGAACCGAGGGGGGACAGCAAGGTGCCTGACGTGCCGTCCCGCCTGCTCGGAATCCAGGCGATCGAAGCACTGGTGCGGGACTGCTGGGAGCGGGCCAGGAACGGCACCCGGCGACCGGACCGGGACCTGCCGGTGATCGTGCTGCTGGGGCGGCACGGCAGCGGCAAGACCGCCGCGCTGGAGTACCTGGCGCACCGGGCGTCCACCGCGCCGCACGCCGGCCACGACTTCGGCTCCTCCACCCTGCGGCCGTACGAGGTGGCGGCCCGGCTGGCCTTCCAATTGTCGTTGAAGGCGCCCCACCAGAAGCTGCTGCACTTCCCCCGGCTCACCCATGGCCTGGTGGCCGTCGACACCGAGCTGCGGCTGGACCCCAACCATCCCGAGCACGCCCGCCACCAGCTGAACAAGGCGATGCGCTCGGCCCGCAAGCGGGCGGCCGGGCCGGCCGCGGACGGGCTGTCCGAGGCGATCGGGCTGCTCAACGACATCGGCGTCATCCCGGTGCCGGGGGCGGGCCTGCTGGCGTCGCTGCTGCTGCGCGGCATCGGCCCGCGGATCTTGTCGACGGTCTCGCGCGCCGGGCTCGACTGGTACGCCAAGGGCACCACGCATGAGCCGCTGGACGCGCTGATCACCCTCAACCAGCGCAGCCACAGCGAGGATCCGGCCGACATGGAGCGGATCGACCGGCTGCTGTGCGAGGCGTTCCTGGCCGATCTGCGGGCCGCCTTCGGCTCGCAGACGGGTACCGGGCGGGACCGCAACTGCCTGGTCGTGCTGGACAACATCGACCACGGCGACGGCACCCGGTTCCTGTCGATGCTGCTGGAGCTGCGGGAGTCGCTGGCCCTCTCGGAGAACGGCGGCTGTGATCCGCTGCTGGTGGTGGCCACCTCGGCGACGGCGCGCGCGGTGCCGGGTCCTTTCGATCCGGGTCCTGCGGGGCTGCGGATCAGCGGTGGCGAGCAGGTGGGCTACGACGACTGGCGGGCGGCGGCCCCGGTGCCGGCCGTGGACGCGTCCTGGTGGTGGTACGCGGTCCGGCTGCCGGATCTCACGGCGGTCCAGGTCAGTCAGCTGGGCGCGGCCATCGCGCCCCGGCTGCCGGAGGCCACCCCGCTGGTGCACCGGCTGACCTACGGCCACCCGTGGAGCGTGCTGCGGATGCAGCGGGCGGCGGCCCGGCTGATCGACCGGCCGGACGCCGACCAGCGGCTGCGCGACATCCTGGACTCCGGTCCGCTGCTGCGTGATCCGGATCCGGCGATCGGCGGCACCCCGCCGCCGACGTTGAGCCAGGAGGCGTTGCGCTATCTGACGCAGGGCATGGCGGAGGAGCAGCTGGCGGGCCTGGTGACCTGTGCCGCCTCGCGCGACATGGAGTCGGCGGTCAACTCCGGTCTGCTGGAGGGTTTCTCGCCTCGGGTGCGCGAGACGCTGCTGGAGGAGACCGCGGAGCGGCTGTTGGTGGTGCCGCCGTTGTCGGAGGACGCGGGCACCAGGGGCGGGCGCGGGACGCGGTATCTGCCGCTGGAGGGTCCGACGGCCCACCGGCAGCGGCCGGCCGAGTCCCCGGTGCCGCAACCGTGGCTGTGGCTGCTGCTGTTGCGGGAGCTGGCGGCGCGGGACGCGGACGGCCCTTACCCGGACTGGACGACGGCGCACCGGCGGCTGCTGGAGTGGCATGGATCGCGGCGCGGCGGTCATCCGCTCCAGGTGCTCTACCACCGGCTGGCGCTGGGCGAGTTGGAGCACGTCGTGGCGCACCTGGACGCCTCGTTGCGCACGCTGCCCACCGAGGCGTGGCTGTACGAGCTGTACACGGTCACCGCGGCGCCGATGCGTGACCCGGTGGTGGTCGAGGTGTCGGCCTCGCACCGGGCGGACGCTCTGGCCAGGGAGTTGGCGCCGGCCTCCTACCAGGACCGCCGTTCCCTCGCCCTGCTGGTCACCGCGTTGTGGCTGGCCGTCGATCCGCGCAACCGGCTGCCCAGTGCCCGGCCGGAGTTGAACTACACCATCAGCGCCTCCTTCCGGGATCTCGCGCTGCACGCCGACGCCAACAGCGCCGTGCTCCGGTCCGAGGCGGCCCGCTACGAGGCTTAGGGCGGGTCCTGTCACCGTCCGCAGGAGGTCGATCGCGTTGTCCCCGTCCCAGTCGTCCACCCAGGATCCCGGCACCTGGGACCCGCCGCCGTCGTGGTGGCGGCGCAGACTGTCGGTCACCGCGCTGGTGATCGTGGTCGCCCTGGTCGGCGGCGGGCTGTTCCTGCTGCTGCGTCCGGCGGACACCCGGTGCGCCGACGGGGTCTCCAAGGTGGGGCCGGCGAAGGCGTGCGTGGGGCTGACCGACGGCTCCTACCCCTTCTCCCCGGATCTGGCGGGCCTGTTCGGCCTCATCCACGCGGAGAACGACCGGGTGGCCAAGGCGGCCTCGGCTCCGGGCGGCGCGCCGTGGGTGGGTGTGGTGTACCTGATGTCGATGGTCCCTGGCACCGGCAGCACGAACACCGCGGACTCCATCAAGCATGAGCTGGAGGGCGCGTACACCGCGCAGCGGGAGGCCAACCACAGTCACGCGCAGGGCGATTCGCCGCAGATCAGGCTGTTGCTCGCGCACACCGGGCAGACCGCGCAGCAGCGGGACTTCGTGCTGGGGCAGATCACGGCGCACCGCGCGGCGGACCGCATCGTCGCGGTGGCGGGGCTCGGCACCAGCACGGCGGCGACGCGGTCCAGCATCGAGAGCCTGACCAAGCAGGACCTGGCCGCGTTCGGTTCGGTGATCACGGCCGACAACCTGACCGGTATCCCCGGTCTTGTACGGGTCTCGCCGCCCAACTCCGACGAGGCGGCGGCCGCCGCGAAGTACCTGCTGAAGGCCTATCCGAAGGCGAAGGTCCTGCTGGTCCAGGACACCCGGAGCGACGACCTGTACACCAGCACGCTGGCCACCTCGTTCAGCACGACGTATCCGAAGCCGCTGCTGGTGTCCCAGCCGATGCAGTACGACTCCTCCAAGTCGGACGTCTCGACGTACTTCACCCAGCAGATGGCCAACGTCTGCCTGGACCGGCCGAAGGTGATCTACTTCGCCGGGCGGGGGATAGACCTCCCGCGCTTCCTCGCGCCGCTGTCGCACCGCAGTTGCGACGACACTCCGCTGACCGTCATCTCGGGGGACGACGCCTCGCAGGTCGAGCAGTCCGCCGGGGTCGGTGAGGTCAAGCAGGCCCTGAAGCTGGGCAAGATCAAGCTGCTGTACACCGGGCTGGCCCATCCGGGGGCCTGGGCGCTGCGCCCGAGTTCGTTCGACCGGACGGCGATCGCGCCCTTCCGGACCGGTGGCCGCTTCGTGGCCGTCTTCCCGCACGAGCCGCTGGACGACGGTCAGGCGATCATGGGCTACGACGCGATGCTGACGGCGGTCACCGCCATCAGGACCGCCGCCTCGGGCAGCACCGGCGCCGACCATGTGACCGGCCAGGACGTGGTGCAGATGCTGACGCTGCTGT
This sequence comes from uncultured Actinomycetota bacterium, assembly GCA_963737305.1. GTDB lineage: Bacteria > Actinomycetota > Actinomycetes > Streptomycetales > Streptomycetaceae > Streptantibioticus_C. Next base: position 2,777,403 of record CAVTRX010000001.1, read on the forward strand.
ACGGGGCGCGGGCGGTGTCCGGCGCGAGCGGGCTGATCTCACTGGACGCCAGCGGCGGGCCGCGTGACAAGGCGATTCCCATCGTCGGGTTGAGTCCGGACGGTTCGGTACATACCGTCGACGTGTCCTCACGTGACGGGAATCCGCCGAACGCGCACTGAGCCGTCGGCCACGTGGGCGGGCCGGAGGTGGACGGTGGGGTACGAGGTGTGGGCGCCGGGGTCCGGCCGGGTCGAGGTGCGGACCGGCGGCGCCGACCATGCCCTGCGGCCCGACCCGGACCGCGCCGGCTGGTGGCGTACCGGGCCGGGAGCCGTGCCGTGCGGGCACGGGACGCGCTACGCCTTCCGGCTGGACGGCGGCGACCCGCTGCCCGACCCGCGCTCGCGCCGTCAGCCGGACGGCCCGGAGGGGCCGAGCGCGGTGGTGGACCACGACCGGTTCGAGTGGCGTGTCCCCTGGCACGGCCGCCCGCCGGCCGGCGCGGTGCTCTACGAACTGCACGTCGGCACCTTCACCCGGGAGGGCACCTTCGACGCGGCCGCCGGGCGGTTGGGCCATCTGGCGGCGCTCGGGGTGACCCACGTCGAGCTGATGCCGGTCTGCCCCTTCCCCGGTGTCCACGGCTGGGGGTACGAGGGGGTGGCGCTGTGGGCGGTGCACGAGCCGTACGGCGGCCCGGACGGCCTGAAGCGTTTCGTCGACGCGGCGCACGGCCACGGTCTGGGGGTGGTGCTGGACGTGGTGCACAACCACCTCGGCCCGTCCGGCAACCACCTGCCGCCCTTCGGCCCGTACTTCACCGACCGTCATCACACTCCGTGGGGCGCCGCGGTCAACCTGGACGCGCCGGGCTCGGACGAGGTGCGGGCCTTCCTGATCGGCAGCGCGCTGGCGTGGCTGCGGGACTACCGGCTCGACGGGCTGCGGCTGGATGCGGTGCACGCGCTGGTCGACACCCGTGCCCGGCACTTCCTCGACGAGTTGTCCGAGGCCGTCGACCGGCTGGCCGCGGCGACCGGCAGGCCGCTGTTCCTGGTGGCGGAGTCGGATCTGAACGACCCGCGCACCACCGCGCCCCGTGAGGCGGGCGGCCTGGGGCTGCACGCCCAGTGGAGCGACGACTTCCACCACGCGCTGCACTGCGCGCTGACCGGTGAGTCCCAGGGTTACTACGCGGACTTCGCCCGTGCCCCGCTGGCCGCCCTGGCCAAGACGCTCACCGGCGGGTTCTTCCACGACGGCACGTACTCCTCCTTCCGGGGCCGCTCGCACGGCAGGGCGCTGCCCTCCACGGCGCCGGGCCACCGGCTGGTCGGCTACGCCCAGACCCACGACCAGATCGGCAACCGCGCGCTGGGCGACCGGCTGACGGCGCGGCAGCTCACTCTGGGGGCCGCGCTGGTGCTCACCGCGCCGTTCACGCCGATGCTGTTCATGGGCGAGGAGTGGGGTGCCGCCACTCCGTGGCAGTTCTTCACCGACCACACCGATCCGCGGTTGGCGCGGGCGGTGCGCGACGGGCGGCGCCGGGAGTTCGCCGAGCACGGCTGGGCCGAGGCGGACATCCCCGATCCGCAGGACCCGGCGACCCGGCTGCGCTCCTGCCTGGACTGGACCGAGCAGGACCGCGCCCCGCACGCCGCCCTGCTGGGCTGGTACCGCGCCCTGCTGGCGCTGCGCGCGGCCGAACCGGACCTGGCCGACCCGACGCCGGCGGCGACCGCGGTGACGTACGACGAGGACGGGCGGTGGCTGCTGGTGCGGCGCGGTGCCCTGCACGTGGCGGTCAACCTCGCCGGTGAGCGGCGCGCCCTGCCGTTGTCCGGCGGGACGGTGCTGGCCGCCTCCACCGACCTGTCGCACGGACCGGGCGCGTTGGAGTTGCCGCCCCGATCGGCCGCGGTACTGCGCGGTGCCACGCCCGGGTAGGCCGCGTCCGGGTGCGGTGGGTCAGGGGTGCGGTGGGTCAGGGCCGGTCGGCCTCGCGGGTGAGCGCGGTGAGCCGGGAGATGGCGCGGAAGTACTTCTTGCGGTAGCCGCCGGCCAGCATCTCCGGGCTGAAGACCTGGTCGAACGGCGTGCCGGAGGCGGTCACCGGCAGTTCGCGGTCGTAGAGCCGGTCGGCGAGCACCACCAGCCGCAGTGCGGTCGCCTGGTCGGTGACCGGCTCCACTCCGCGCAGGAAGACCGCCTCGACGCCGTCGCACAGCGCCCCGTAGCGGCTGGGGTGGATCCGGGACAGGTGCCCCAGCAGGGTCGCGAAGTCGTCGAGCGAGGCGCCGGGGGTGCGGTGCGCCGCCCCGGTGACCTCCTCGTCCCGGTGAGGGCGCGGGGGCCTTCGGCAGCCCGCGGTGCCGGTAGTCCTCACCGTCGATGCGCAGTGGCCGGAAGCGGGCGGACAGTCCCTGGATCTCGCGCATGAAGTCCGCGGCGGCGAAGCGGCCCTCGCCGAGCCTGCCCGGCAGGGTGTTGGAGGTGGCGGCCAGCTTCACCCCGGCGTCGGCGAGCCTGCCCAGCAGTGAGGAGACCAGCACCGTGTCACCGGGGTCGTCCAGCTCGAACTCGTCGATGCACAGCAGCCGGTGGTCCTTCAGGGCCGCGACCGCCTGCTGGAAGCCGAGGGCGCCGACCAGGTTGGTCAGCTCGACGAAGGTGCCGAACGCCTTCAGCTCGCGCGGCGCCGGCGCCGCGTGCCACAGCGACGCCAGCAGGTGGGTCTTGCCGACGCCGTACCCGCCGTCCAGGTAGACCCCGCCGGGGCCGCTCGCCGCCGGGGCCTCCTTGCGGAACCAGCGGCGCCTGGGCGCGGGGCCGACCGGAGTCGAGGGTGGCCGCGAAGCCTCGCAGCGCGCGCGACCGCCTCGGCCTGGCTGGGGGCTTTCGGGTCCGGCAGGTAGGTGTCGAACCGCACGGCGTCGAAGCGCGGCGGCGGCACCATCTCGGCGACCAGCCGGCCGGCCGGGACGTGCGGGTGGCGCTCGGCGAGCGAGACGGGGGCACCGGCCACTTGGCGGGGCTGGGAGGGCAGGGCGGGGGACGACACAGTCGACAAGCCTACGGGCCGTGCCAGACTGCCCCGCATGCGCCGCTTGTTCCCCGTCTCCCCACAGGACGAGACCTTCGACACCCTCGACGCTCTCGCCGACGCCTACGCCTATCCCGCCCCGAGTCCTGAGGGGGGTCCTTGGCTGCGCGCCAACATGGTCTCCTCGCTGGACGGCGCGGCCCGGCACGAGGGGCTGTCCCAGCCGCTGTCCAGCGACGCCGACATGAGGATCTTCGGGGTGCTGCGGGCGCTGGCGGACGTGGTGGTGGTGGGCGCCGAGACGGCCCGTCTGGAGGGTTACCGTCCGGCCAAGGCCAGGGCCGCCTTCGCGGCCCGGCGGGCGGCGCTGGGCCAGCCGCCGGCCGCGGCGATCGCGGTGGTCAGCGGCAGCCTGGATCTGGACTTCTCGCTTCCGCTGTTCACCGAACCGGTGGTGCCGACGCTGGTGCTGACCGGCGGGGAGTGCGACCCGGACCGGGTGCGGGACGCCGAGCGGGCGGGGGCCCGGGTCGTGGTGGCCGGTGAAGGGTCCCGGGTCGATCCGGCCGAGGCGGTGCGCGCGCTGGCGGCCCGCGGGATGGTCCGGTTGCTGTGCGAGGGCGGGCCCCGGCTGCTGGGGCAGTTCGCGGCGGCCGGGGTACTGGACGAGCTGTGCCTGACCGTCGCCCCGATCGTGTGCTCGGGGGTCGCCCCGCGCATCATGAACGGCCCGGGGATCGCCGCGCCGGAGCGGTTCGCGCCGGTCGCGATCCTTGAGGAGGACGGCTTCCTCTTCACCCGCTACGCGCGGGCCTGACCAGGGTCCCGTGGGCGTCGCCGGAAATTCGGGCGATGCGGTGGCTACCGGTGCGTACCATCACCTGGACAACCGTCAGGACCGTCGATCCCCGCACCTCGGAACGACTCATTCCGCATGTCGTCGGGACGGAACGGCCCTCCCTCGCGTACTTCGGCCCGTTGGAGGCAGGATGGTTTCCGTGGGGGCCAGGTGGCCCGTGAGAAAGAAGGACGAGTCCGTGATCACGACCGTACTCATGATCGAGAAGCCGCTCGCCCCCGTCGACGTGCAACTCGTGACCACCCTGCACAGCGACGAGACCGTCTCCTACGTCGTCCTCATGCAGCCGCGCGGCGACCAGGAACGGCTGCTGCGCGCCCTGGACGACGTCGCCCTGGGCGAACTCCAGGAGGCCGCGCGCGAGGAGGACGAACCGGAGGGTGAGAAAGCCCTCGCCCCGGCCGGCCACTCACTCGAACACAGCTTGAAGGCGCTGCGCGACAGCGGCGCCGAGGCGACCGGCGAGATCGTCGAGGAGGAGCCGCTGGAGCGGCTGCGCTCGGTGGTGCAGCGCACCGGCGCGGACGAGGTGATCGTCCTGACCGCGCCGCACCTGGTCGAGGAGTTCTTCCACCGCGACTGGGCCTCCCGCGCCCGGCACACCGTCGGCGTCCCGGTGCTGAAGCTGTTCGCGCACACCGGCTGACCGGCGATCGCCTAACGTTGCTCCCGACAGATTCCACCGGTACCCGTACCAGCGTCAGGGAGAAACCGCGTATGGCCCCCGCCGTCCCCACCGCCATGGACCGACCGCACTTCATCGGCATCGGCGGTGCCGGGATGTCGGGTATCGCGAAGATCCTCGCCGCCCGCGGCGCCCGGGTCGCCGGCAGCGACTCCAAGGAGTCCGAGACGGCCGCCGCGCTGCGCTCGCTGGGTGTGACGGTGCACATCGGCCACGACGCCGGTCACCTGGCCGGCGACGCGAGCTGCGTGGTGCGTCTCCAGCGCGATCCGCGGAGACAACCCGGAACTGGCGCGCGGCCCGGGACCGCGGGATCCCGGTGCTGCACCGCAGCGACGCGCTGGCCGCCCTGATGGAGGGGCTGCGGCCGATCGCGGTGGCCGGCACGCACGGCAAGACCACGACGACCTCGATGCTGGCGGTCGCCCTGCGCACGCCTGGGCCTCGACCCTCCTACGCGATCGGCGGCGACCTGGACGCTCCCGGTTCCAACGGCCACCACGGCGACGGGCGAGATCTTCGTGGCCGAGGCGGACGAGAGCGACCGCAGCTTCCACAAGTACGCCCCCGAGGTGGCCGATCGTCCTCAACGTCGAACTCGACCACCACGCCAACTACGCCTCGATCGACGAGATCCACGACTCCTTCGAGACCTTCGCCCGCCAGCATCCGTCCCGGCGGCACCCTGGTGATCGGTCGAGCACCCCGGCGCCGAGGTGCTCGCCGCCCGGGTCGCCGACCGCACCGACCTGCGCGTCGTGCGGGTCGGCGAGGCCGCCGGCGCCGACCTGCGGATCCGCTCGATCACCCCGCAGGGCATGACCAGCGAGGTCGCCGTCGCTGCTCGACGGCGACCGAGCACGTCTTCACCGTCTCGGTGCCCGGCCGCCACTACGCGCACAACGCCTGTCGCCGCGCTGGCCGCCGGCATCGCCCTGGGTCTGGATCCCGGCCGCGAGCTCGCCGCGGCGCTCGGCTCCTACACCGGGGTCAAGCGGCGCCTTCAGCTCAAGGGCGAGCGCGGCGGGCGTCCAGGTCATCGACTCCTACGCGCACCACCCCACCGAGATGACCGCCGACCTGGAAGCCGATGCGCGGCGCGGCGGGCGACGGGCGGGTCCTGGTGGTCTTCCAGCCGCACCTGTTCAGCCGCACCCAGCAGCTGGCCGCCGAGATGGGCGAGGCGCTCGCGCTCGCCGACGCCAGCGTGGTCCTGGACATCTACCCGGCCCGCGAGGACCCGATCCCCGGCGTGACCAGCGCGCTGATCATCGACGCCGCCGCGCGGCAAGGGCGCCGACGTCACCGCCGTGCACGACAAGGACGCCGTCCCCGCGATCGTCGCCGGAATGGCGAAGCCCGGTGATCTCGTTCTCACCATGGGGGCGGGTGACGTGACCGACCTCGGTCCGCACATCCTGTCCCGGCTGGCCCGCCCGCGAAGCTGAGGAGAAGTCCATGCCGTACGACATCGACAAGCCGGACGAGCAGTGGCGGGCGGAGCTGTCCCCCGCCGAGTACGCCGTCCTGCGCGAAGCGGGCACCGAGCCCGCCTTCGTCGGTGAGTACACCGACACCAAGACCGAGGGCGTCTACTCCTGCCGCGCCTGCGGGGCCGAACTCTTCCGCTCCGACACCAAGTTCGAGTCCCACTGCGGCTGGCCGTCCTTCTACGACCCCAAGGACACCGAGGCCGTCGAGCTCATCGAGGACCGCTCGCACGGCATGCTGCGCACCGAGGTGCGCTGTGCCCGCTGCGGCTCCCATCTGGGCCACGTCTTCGCCGGTGAGGGCTATCCCACCCCCACCGACCAGCGGTACTGCATCAACAGCATCTCCCTGCGTCTGGCACCCGAGACCGCCTGACCGCGCCGGGCGGCCACGGCCGCCCGGTCACAGGCGGCGATACATGATGTGCAGCCCCACGTATCCCTCGGTCGGGTGCCGGAAGCCCTCGGGGAGCGTGGCCATCACCTCGAAGCCCAGCGACTTCCACAGCGCCACCGCGCGGGTGTTGGACTCCACCACCGCGTTGAACTGCATGGCCCGGTAGCCCTGCGACCGCGCCCACTCCAGCACGTGCTCGCCGAGCGCCCGCCCGACGCCCCGCCCCGCGCGCCGGGGGGCGGTCATGAAGCTGGCACCGGCGATGTGCGAGCCGCCGCCGAGGTGGTTGGGGTTCATCTTGGCGCTGCCGAGCACCTCGCCCTCGTCGCCGACGGCCACCACCGTGCGGCCCGGGGGCCGCAGCATCCATATCTGCCGTGCCTGCTCCTCGCCGAGGTCACGTGGCAGGGTGTAGGTCTCCCCCGCCGCCACGATCTCGTGGAGGAACGGCCAGATCGCGGGCCAGTCGTCCGGGGTCGCTTCCCTGATCAGCATGGGGCCAGGATGCCGCCGGCGGCCTCGGACCGCCAAGGGTTTCCCACCCGCCCCTGCGCCCGTCGCCGACCGCCCGCCTACCGCAGCCGCCGCCTCAACGCCGGGACGCCAGGCGGCAGGTCAGCGCGGTGGCCGCCGCGCAGATCACCGCCGCCAGCGCGAGCGGGATGCCCGGCAGCGTGACCCGGCCGGAGATCGAGCCGCTGACCAGCCCGCTGACCGCCGCGTTCGCCGGGGACCCGGAGGCCACCAGGACCAGCAGCGCCGCCAGCGCGGTCACCGGTATCGGCCAGCCCCGGCGCCGCAGCACCGGCGGATTGCACAGGGCGCCGGCCGCCGTGCCCAGCAACGCGCAGGCCACGGTGGCCATCAGCCCGGCGACCGTGGCCGGCGCCAGCGCCACATCCACCGTGTTGTTGTCGTTGTACGGGCTGCTTATCACCGCGACGACCAGCGACCCGACGCACCCCAGCAGCGTGGAGGCGCCCAACGCCACGAGCACACAGGCGAGTTGCACCCGCCACGGTCCGGCGGCGGCCGCGGTGACCGCCCGTGCGGCGGGCGGCTCGCCGGTGGCGCAGATCCGCACCATCCAGGCGGAGGCGGGCAGCACCGCGGCCGCGGTGAAGCCGAGGGAGTCCAGCACCGGCTGCCCGGACTGCACCCCGATGCCGGTGATGATCCCGTAGAGCAGCAGCGGAGGCAGCCAGCGCTGCGAGCGCAACAGCATCGCCACCTGGTAGCGCAGCAGCGCGGTCATGACGTCTCCTCCCCCGAAGGACCGGTCCTCGCGTCCGCGCGCACCGCCCTGATGTGCCACGGCGGATCGGCGGCCAGCAGCGCGCGCAGCACCTCGTCCGACTCCCGCGCGGGCACACTGACCCGCAGGGCCGACGGGTCCGCGCCGCCTTCGGCGGCCGGCACGAGGCGCGCCGACCGCGGCAACGCGGGCGCCGGTCCGCCCTCGCCGACCGCGTCGACGATCATCCGGGCTGCGCCGGCCACCGGGCGCGCCGCGCCGACCGCCAGCCGGCCGCCCTCGACGCGGTGGACGGCGGTGGTGGCGTCCGCGAGCCGGCGGGCGTCGTGGTCGACGAAGACGACGGTGGCGCCGTCGGCCACCCGCTCGGTGACCACCTCGTCGAGCAGCCCGCGGGCGGCGGTGTCCAACCCGGTCCACGCCTCGTCCAGGACCAGCAGGCCGGGCTCGGCGAGCAGCGCCTGGGCCACCGCGACCTTCTGCGCCGTGCCCTTGGACAGCCGCTCCATCGGGGTGCCCGCGTACCCGGAGATGCCGAACCGCTCCAGCCAGGTGCTCGCCCGGCGGGCGGCCTTCGGCCCCGGCAGCCCGTGGACCCGGCCGAGGTGGGTCAGATACCCGGCGGCGTCGAAGGGCAGCGCGGCGGGGAACCGCTCGGGGACGTAGGCGGTAGTGGGGCGGCCGCTGACCCGGCCGGTCGTGGGCGAGTCGATGCCGGCCAGCAGCCGCAGCAGGGTGGACTTGCCGCTGCCGTTGGTGCCGTCGATCCGCAGCAGCGAGCCACCGGGGACGTCGAGGTCCACGTCACGCAGCACCCACGGCCCGCGCACGCCGTACCGCCGTCCGACGCCGTCCAGTCTCATGGCCCCCGCCCCCGTCCCCCTGGCCGAGGTCCTCACCCGGCCCGCGCATCCGTAGCGCAACTGTTCGGTCAAACGGGCCCGGGACGGTCTTCGTTCCCGGGCGGCGGCCGTTCACCCGGACGTGGTACCGGTCATGGCATGCTGGGCCGGTGACCAGTGCTGACCCCTTCGCCGCCCCCGCGGACGCCGCGGCCGCCGACCGGGACGCCGCACGGCAGTTCGTCCTGCCGCTCGTCGTCCGCATCGAACGCGAGGACCCTCCGGCCCGCACGGACGCGCTGGAGACCTCCGCCCGCGCGGTGCTCGCCTTCCTGTCCGACGACCGCACCGCGGAGGGCGGCGAATGGGAGGAACTGCTGCACAGCTGGGAGGACGGCCGGATCCGCAAGGTCGTGCGCCGGGCGCGCGGGGCCGAGTGGCGGCGCGCCGAGGCGCTGACCGGCATCACGGTGCGGGGCAGGGAGGCGCTGGTTCGGGTCTTCCCGCCGGTGCCGCTGGACGGCTGGCCGAAGGATCTGGCGCGGTTGCAGGTCTCGGGCACCGACTTGTCCGAGCCCGTCGCCCCGCCGTCGCCCGCGGATCCGTCGTTGCCGGTGCTGTGGCTCAACCCGCGGGTGGAGATGTCGGCGGGCAAGGCGATGGCGCAGACCGGTCACGCCGCCCAGTTGACCTGGTGGGAGCTGGGCGACACCGAGCGCGAGGCCTGGCGTGAGGCGGGGTTCGCGCTGGCGGTCCGGACCGCGGAGCCGGCGCAGTGGACCGAACTGACCGCGTCAGGACTGCCGTTGGTCCGTGACGCGGGCTTCACCGAGGTCGCTCCCGGCTCCAGCACGGTGATAGCCGAACATCCCGCGCTGCGGCCCTGAGCCCGCCTGGTGGGACGGACCCCGGACGGTCCCGCGGCGCCTCAGGGCGCCGCGGTCGACGTGCGGGGAGTGCCCGGGGAGACGGCGGGCCACAGGGCGAGGACCCGTTCGGCGACCTGCGGGACGTCCAGATCGCCGGTGTCGACGACCAGGGTGCCGGGCGGGTCGAGCAACGCGATCTCCTCCAACTGCCGCGTACTGCCGGCGACCTGGTCGGTGGCGGTGGTGCCCGCCACCCGGCGTACCCGGCTCTGCACGACGTCGAGGCAGGCGGTGAGCCGCACCACGGTGAACGCCGCGTCCGGCACGGCGTCGGCGATCCAGCGCAGTTCCTGGCGCAGGTCGCTGAAGACGCCGCACAGCAGGAGCCGCTGGTGGCCGAGTTCCGCGTAGGTGCCCCACACGGCCCGCAGGTTGCGGCGGGCCACCTCCCAGACCGGGAACTCCGGCACCGGCCAGGGGTGCGAGCGGTCCAGCGCGTCGCAGTCCACGAGGGCGTGGGTCACGTCGTCGCCGGCGAGTCGTAGTGACAGTTCGGATGCGGTCGAGGTCTTGCCGACCCCGGCCGCACCGCAGATCACAAGTACATCCACGGTGTCCGTGATGTTCCCGCCGATTTCGTCGTCCGATCCGGCCCCCATGCCGCGCCAGTGTGGTCTGTCAGGGGGCCGCCCCGCCATAGCTGAACCTCAAATCCACCTCTGAAAACCGTGACGTAGCCGGAGAGTTCCGTCAAAGCACGGTCGTGCCGCGGCCGGGTCGGGCCGTCAGGCCAGTCCGGCCACCAGCTCGGCGACCGAGCGGCGCCTGCCGGTGTAGAAGGGGACCTCCTCGCGGACGTGCCGCCGTGCCTCGGAGGCGCGCAGGTGACGCATCAGGTCGACGATGCGGTGCAGTTCGTCGGCCTCGAAGGCGAGGATCCACTCGTAGTCGCCGAGCGAGAAGGAGGCGACCGTGTTGGCCCGCACGTCGGGGTAGCCGCGCGCCATCTTGCCGTGGTCGGCGAGCATCCGCCGCCGGTCCTCGTCCGGCAGCAGGTACCAGTCGTAGGAGCGCACGAACGGGTAGACGCTCACGTAGTCGCGGGGGTTCTCGTCGGCGAGGAACGCCGGGACGTGCGACTTGTTGAACTCCGCCGGGCGGTGCAGCGCCATGTTGGACCACACCGGCACCAGGGAACGGCCGAGCCGGGTGCGCCGGAAGCGGTTGTAGGCGTCCTGGAGCTGGTCGGAGGTCTCCGCGTGCCACCAGATCATCACGTCGGCGTCGGCGCGCAGCCCGGACACGTCGTAGGTGCCGCGCACCGTGATGTCCTTGGCGGCGAGCTGTTCGAACAGCTCCTCGACCTCGTCGGCGAAGCCGGTGCGGTCCTCGGGCAGCGCGTCGCGCAGCCGGAAGACCGACCAGAGGGTGTAGCGGATGACATCGTTGAGGTCGCGGGCCTTCTTGCCCGCGTTCGGAGCCTTGGCGGAATCGGCAGCATTCTCGGTCATACGGCTATTCTCGCGCGGCCTTCGTGGTGCTCCGCTCCCGGGTCGCCCCGGTGGTCGTCGCGTCCAGCACCTCGTCTGCGGCCTTGCGCGCCGCGCCGACGCACGCGGGGATGCCCACCCCGTCGTAGAGCGCGCCGCACACCGCCAGCCCGGGGAGTTTGGCGACGTGTTCGCGGATCCTGGCCACCCGTTCCAGGTGGCCGACGGGGTACTGCGGCAGCCCGCCGTCCCAGCGGGTGACCCGGGCGGCGACCGGGGCGGCGCTGATCCCGGCGGCCTCCGCCAGGTCTTCGCGCGACAGCCGCACGAGGTCGGTGTCGTCCCAGGCGAGGTCGGCCTCGTCGCCGTGCCTGCCGACCGAGGTGCGCAGCACGAAGGTGTCGGGTCCTGCCTGGTCGACCCAGCCCCATTTGCGGCTGGAGAACGTGGAGGCCTTGATGGTGCGGCCGTCCACCGGCGGGACCAGGAAGCCGCTGCCGCCGGGCATGCCCAGCAGGTCGCGGCGCCGGAAGGCCATGGTGACCAGGGCCATGCTCGCGTATTCCACGGTGCCCAACTCGGCGGACGCGGCGGGCGATTCGGCCTCCAGCAAGGTGGCCGCCACCGGTGCGGGCACCGCCACGATCACCGCGTCGGCCTCCAGTACCGCGGCCCCGCCCGGGCCCTGGGTCCCTACCCGCCAGCCCTGCCCGGCGCGCTTGAGGGAGCTCACCCGGGTGCCGGTGCGCAGATCGGCGCCGGCGGTCCGGCAGGCGTCGGCCACCGCGAGCGGCAGCCGCCCCACACCGCCGCGGATGCCCATGAAGACCGGGGCGGACGAGGACGCGGCGGCCGACCCGCGCAGCGCGCCGCGCACCCCTTCGATCAGCGATCGCTGCGCGCGTACCGCCCGGAACAGATGGGGCACCGCGGCGCGCATCGAGATCCGGTAGGCGTTGCCCGCGTACACCCCGCCCAGCAGGGGTTCGACGAGCCGGTCGACCACCTCGCGGCCGAGCCGGGCGGCGACGTACTCACCGACGGCGACGTCCTCGCCGATCCTGGTGCGCGGCAGCACGTGGTCCAGCGGCAGCCTGGCCAGCCCGGCCGGGGAGAGCACGCCCGAGGCGGAGAGCGGGGCGAGGTCGCCGGGGACTCCCATGAGGTGGCCGCGTGGCATGGGCCGCAGCCGGCCGCGGGTCCACAGCGCGGCCCGCGCGGTGGCGGGGGGCAGCAGGTCGTCGCCGAGTCCGACCTCACGGGCCAGGTCGACCGCCTCCGGGCGGCGGGCCAGCATCGACTCGGCGCCCAGGTCGACCGGCACGCCCGCGATCTCGTCGGCGTACAGCTTGCCGCCGAACCGCTCGGACGCCTCCAGCAAGGTCACCCGGGCTCCGCCGGAGACCAGCCGGTGCGCGGCGGCCAGGCCGGAGATCCCGCCGCCCACCACCAGGACGTGGGGAGCGGCGCCCGAGGCGGGGCCTTGGCTGTTGCGAGGAGCGGGGTCCGCGTGCGGAAAGCTCATGTCGTCCACTGTGCCACCGCGTTCAGTCGGTTCGGGAGCTGCCGGTTTCCGTGGTGGTGTGGACGAAGTCCACAAGCCGGGTCAGCGCGTCGGGGTCGGTGTCGGGCATGACGCCGTGGCCGAGGTTGAAGATGTGGCCGGGGAGTCCCCGCCCGGCGTCCAGCACCTCGCGCGCCTTGCTCTCCACGGCCGCGGTCGGGGCGAACAGCACCGCGGGGTCGAGGTTGCCCTGCAGCGCCTTGTCCGGGCCGACCCGGCGGACCGCCTCGTCCAGCGGGACCCGCCAGTCGACGCCGACCACGTCGGCGCCGGCCTGCGCCCATCAGTCCGAGCAGCTCACCGGTGCCGACACCGAAGTGGATGCGCGGCACCCCGTAGCCGGCGACCGCGTCGAAGACCTTCGCGGAGGCGGGCATGACGAAGCGGCGGTAGTCGTCGGGGGCGAGGGCGCCGGCCCAGGAGTCGAAGAGCTGGACGGCGCGAGGCGCCGGCCTCGATCTGCACCTTCAGGAAGGCGGCGGTGATGTCGGCGAGGCGGTCGAGCAGGTCGGCCCACAGCTCGCGGGTCGCCGTACATCAGGGCCTTGGTGCGCTCGTGGTTGCGCGACGGGCCGCCCTCGACCAGGTAGCTGGCGAGCGGTGAAGGGCGCGCCGGCGAAGCCGATGAGCGGGGTGGCGCCGAGTTCGGCGGTGAGCAGGCCGATGGCCTCGGTGACGTAGCAGACGTCGTCGGGCTCCAAGGGCCGCAGCCGGTCGAGGTCGGCGCGGGTGCGGATCGGGCGTGCCGACCACCGGGCCGACGCCGGGCTTGATGTCGATGTCGAAGCCGATGGCCTTGAGCGGGACCACGATGTCGCTGAAGTAGATCGCGGCGTCCACGTTGTGCCGGCGCACCGGCTGCAGGGTGATCTCGGTGACCAGGTCGGGCCGCATGCAGGACTCGAGCATCGCGGATGCCCTCGCGCAGCTTGCGGTACTCCGGCAGCGAGCGCCCGGCCTGCCGCATGAACCACACCGGTGTGTGCGGCACCGGCTCGCGCCGGCAGGCCCGGATGAACGCCGAGTCGGCGGTGGCGGCGTTCGGGCGGTAGGGGGCAGCTTGCTCGTCAGCACTCACATGGTGAATCTTCGCATGGGCCGAAGGGGCGACCCGCCACGCCCGGGTTCCTCCCGTACCCGGGGGTTGCGGACCCCTAGTCTTCCGGGCATGGCTGCGGCGCAGGGGCACCCCGACGGACGAGGACGGAGCACCACCGGTCTTCCGGCAGGCGGTCGAGGCGCTGCGCGCCGCCCGGGTGCGCCCGGAGGTGGAGCTCGGCGCAGATGCCGGCTCCCAAACGCCTGGCGCCGTACGCGTACGCGCTGGAGGCCTCGGTGACGGCCGACGACGAGGAGCTGGCGGACGGCCGGCTGGTGCTGCTGCACGATCCGGCGGGCCAGGAGGCCTGGCAGGGCACCTTCCGGCTGGTGACGCTGGCCCGTGCGGAGCTGGAGCCGGAGATGGCGGCGGATCCGCTGCTGCCGGAGGTGTGCTGGTCGTGGCTGACCGGTGCGCTGGCGGCGCGCGGCGCGGGCTACGCGGAGCCCAGCGGCACCGTCTCGCGCCGTTCCTCGCACTATTTCGGCGGGCTGGCCGACCGTGCCGACTCCACGCAGATCGAGATGCGCGCGTCCTGGACGCCGCTGGAGGCCTCGGCGGGGTTCCCGGACATCGGCGGCGCACCTGGCGGCCTGGTGCGAGCTGCTGTGTGCCGGAGCGGGGCTGCCGCCCGGCGCAGGGTCCGAGCCGGGACGCGGCGCGGTGTGGTGTCGCTGCCGCAACGCGGGGCCGCGCCGGCCACGCCGCTCGAGCGCACCCGGTTCTCGGTCGCTTCGGCTTACTCGAGATCGACTCGATCTTCGCGACGCATCGAGCGCGTAGTCCGAATGACGTATTCGGAACTCACAAATCGTGATCTTTCCCTAAAGGCCCGGTCCGATACTGCCGAAGAGGACTGTGACCCTAATCCTCGCGGAACTCCCGGCCCTGATCCCCCCTTTGCCATGCCGGAGCCGTTCCGCCACCCCACAGGAGGCCCGGTGTCGGTTCTTCTCGAGCACCCCACAAGCCTGGTCGCCTACCGTCCGATCAAGCCGACGGCCATGGTCGTCGTCGCCGACCCGCGCGTCCGCACCACCGTCACCCGCCATCTGTGGGCTCTCGGCGTCCGCGACGTGATCGAGGCGTCGTCCATCGCGGAGGCCCGTCCCCGGGTCGGCAACGCCGCGCGACATCTGCGTGGCCGACGTCCACCTGCCCGACGGTTCCGGGCTGACCCTGCTCGCCGAGACCCGGGCCGCGGGCTGGCCCAACGGTCTCGCCCTGTCCGCCGCCGACGACATCGGCGCGGTGCGCAACGCGCTGGCCGGCGGCGTCAAGGGCTACGTCGTCACCGGCACCCGTACCAACATCGGCCTGGCCCAGCGCCCAGGCGCCGCCCCGATCGGCGCGCCCGGCGCCCGCATGCAGCGCCGGCCCCCGGGCGCCCCCGGGCACTCCGGCGGCTACCGGGAGCTGTCCGGGCCGCGAGGTCGAGGTGCTGCGACTGGTCGCCGAAGGCCAGTCGAACAAGGCGATCGGCGTCTCGATGGGCCTGTCCGCGCTGACCGTCAAGAGCCACCTGGCCCGCATCGCCCGCAAGCTCGGCACCGGCGACCGGGCCGGCATGGTGGCGGTCGCGCTGCGCACCGGCATCATCCACTGACACCGGCGCGAGGGGGCCGCGACCCGGCCCGCCCACCGCGCACCACACCCGGCGCCCGCCGACGGAACGTTTCCGTCGACGGGCGTCCGGCGTTCCCGCCGCCGCCTTGTCCGGCCGCCGGCCAGGGGGTCGTTTTGGCAGGACCCGGCAATTGAGGGACGGTCCCTTGGAACGCACGGCTACCCTTGACGGGTGACCGACGCCCGAGAGACCGCAGCAAGCGAAGCAATCCCGGCGCCGGTCCCGTTGCTGGAGCCGCGCGAGGGCATTCCGCCGGTGACCGCGAGCCCGGAGGCACTCGCCGCTGTGGTGGCGGCGTTCGCCGCGGGCACCGGTCCCGTGGCCGTCGACGCCGAGCGCGCCTCCGGCTACCGCTACGGCCAGCGGGCCTATCTGGTCCAGCTGCGCCGCGCCGGAGCAGGGACCGCGCTGATCGACCCCGTCGCCTGCCCCGACCTGACCGCGCTCGGCGACGCGCTCGCCGACGCCGAGTGGGTGCTGCACGCCGCGACCCAGGACCTGCCGTGCCTGTACGAGATCGGCATGCGGCCCACCAGGCTGTTCGACACCGAGCTGGCCGGACGGCTGGCCGGGTTCGCCCGGGTCGGTCTCGGCGCCGATGGTGGAGAACGTCCTGGGCTTCGCGCTGGAGAAGGGCCACTCCGCGGTCGACTGGTCGACCCGCCCGCTGCCCGAGCCGTGGCTGCGCTACGCGGCGCTGGACGTGGAGCTGCTGGTCGACCTGCGCGACGCGCTGGAGGAGGAGCTGCGCGAGCAGGGCAAGCTGGACTGGGCGCTGCAGGAGTTCGCGGCGATCGCCGCCGCCCCGCCGCCCGCGCCGCGCACCGACCCGTGGCGCCGCACCTCCGGCATGCACAAGGTGCGCAGGCGCCGGCAGCTGGGCGCGGTCCGCGAGCTGTGGACCGCGCGCGACGAGATCGCGCAGGAACGTGACGTCTCGCCCGGCCGGGTGCTGACGGACGCCGCGATCGTGGCCGCCGCGCTGGCCATGCCGCTCAACGCCGCGCGCCCTGGCGGCGCTGCCGGGCTTCGGCAACCGGATGGGCCGCCGCCAGCTGGAGCAGCTGGCAGTCGGCGATCGACCGGGCGCGCGTCATGCCGGAGCGTCGAGCTGCCGCAGCCGGGCGCCGCGCCGGACGGTCCGCCGCCGCCCCGCGTCGTGGGCGGACCAGGATCCGGCCGCGGCGGCGCGGCTGTCGCGCGGCGCGGGCGGCGGTGACCGCGCTGGCGGAGCGGCTGAACCTCCCGCAGGAGAATCTGATCACCCCCGACACGGTGCGCCGGGTCTGCTGGGAGCCGCCGGGCCGGCCCACTTCGCAGGCGGTGGCCGAGCGGCTGGCGGACCGCGGTGCCCGGCGCTGGCAGATCGAACTGGTCTCGGACGTGATCGCCACCGCGCTGACCGCGGTGGCACCGGAGGGGTGAGGCGTTCGGCGCACGGCGGAGCGGGCCGGTCGGTGTGACCTTCGCCGCTTAGGGTGAGGGGACTGGGCACTTTGGTTACCCATGAGTAGCATGGAGGGTGAGCCGCCCCGCCGGCTCCCGCAGCGCCCCCGCATCTGGAGGAGAGCCAACGTGCCTCGTACCGCTAGGGACGTCGTCTTCGTCGACGGCGTCCGCACCCCGTTCGGCAAGGCGGGCCCGAAGGGCATCTACCACGAGACCCGCGCCGACGACCTGGTCATCAAGTGCATCCGGGAGCTGCTGCGCCGCAACCCGGACCTGGACCCGGCCCGGATCGACGAGGTCGCCATCGCCGCCACCACGCAGATCGGCGACCAGGGGCTGACCCTGGGCCGCACCGCGGGCATCCTGGCCGGCCTGCCGACGACCGTGCCCGGCTTCTCCATCGACCGGATGTGCGCCGGCGCGATGACCGCCGTCACCACCACCGCGGGCGGCATCGCCTTCGGCGCGTACGACGTCGTGGTCGCCGGCGGCGTGGAGCACATGGGCCGCCACCCGATGGGCGAGGGCGTCGACCCCAACCCGCGGTTCGTCTCCGAGAAGCTGGTCGACGAGTCCGCCCTGTTCATGGGCATGACCGCGGAGAACCTGCACGACCGCTTCCCGGCACATCACCAAGCGAGCGCGCCGACGAGTACGCGGTGCGCAGCCAGGAGAAGGCCGCCAAGGCCTACGCGAACGGCCAGATCCAGCAGGACCTGGTGCCGATCGCCGTGCGCGCGCACCAACGCGGAGGCCGGCGAGACCGGCTGGGGCCTGGCCACCGCGGACGAGCCGATGCGCCCGGGCACCACGCTGGAGATGCTGGCCGGGCCTCAAGACGCCGTTCCGCGCCGCACGGCACGGGTCACCGCGGGCAACGCCGCCGGGCTCAACGACGGCGCGACCGCCTCGCTGCTGGCCGCCGAGGACGTGGCCCGCGAGCTGGGCCTGCCGGTGCGGATGCGCCTGGTGTCCTACGCCTTCGCCGGGCGTCGAGCCCGAGGTGATGGGCATCGGCCCGGTCCCGGCGACCGAGAAGGCGCTGGCCAAGGCCGGTCTGTCGATCGACGACATCGGCCTGTTCGAGATCAACGAGGCGTTCGCCGTGCAGGTGCTCGCCCTGCTCGACCACTACGGCATCGCCGACGACGACGCCGCGCGTCAACCAGTACGGCGGCGCCATCGCCTTCGGCCACCCGCTGGCCTCCTCCGGCGTCCGGCTGATGACCCAGCTGGCCCGGCAGTTCGAGGAGCAGCCGCACGTGCGCTACGGCCTGACCACGATGTGCGTCGGCTTCGGCATGGGCGGCACCGTCATCTGGGAGAACCCGCACTTCGAAGGGGCTGGCAAGTGAATAGCACCGCTGAGCTGTTGAAGGGCGCGGCCGAGCTGTTCCCGGACGAGGTCGTCACCCAGGCCCACGTCCGCCACCTCGACCTGCCGCGGCGGACGCGCGGCCGGTTCGCGCTGATCACCCTGGACAACGGCTTCGACCACACCAAGCCGACCACCTTCGGCCCGCAGTCGCTGGCGAACCTGGACGCGGCGCATCGACCAGGTCGAGAAGGAGGCCGCGGACGGCGAGATCGTCGGCGTCGGCGTCACCGGCAAGCCGTTCATCTTCGCCGTCGGCGCCGACCTCAAGGGCGTCGAGCTGCTCAAGCGGCACGAGGACGCGCTGGCCATCGGCAAGGGCGGCCACGACGTCTTCAAGCGGCTCGTCGACGCTGGCGGTGCCCACCTTCGCGTACTACAACGGCGCGGCGATGGGCGGCGGCGTCGAGGTCGGCCTGCACTGCACCTACCGCACGGTCTCGGCCGCGCTGCCGGCCTTCTCGCTGCCCGAGGTCTTCCTCGGCCTGGTCCCCGGCTGGGGCGGCTGCACGCTGCTGCCGAACCTGATCGGCGCGGACCGCGCGGTCACCGTCATCATCGAGAACTCGCTCAACCAGAACCGGCAGCTCAAGGGCGCGCAGGTCTACGAGCTCGGCATCGCGGACGCGCTCTTCGAGGCCGCGGACTTCCTGGAGCAGTCGCTGGCTGTGGACGGCCGCCGTCCTCAAGGGCGAGATCGAGGTCGTCCGGGCCGAGATCGACCGGGGCGAGGCCTGGGACCAGGCGGTGGCCCGCGGCCGGTCCATCGCCGACGGCAAGGTGCACGGCGCGGCCCCGGCCGCCTACCGGGCGCTGGACATCATCGCCGCCGCCCGCAACGGCGACCTGCGCCAGGGCTTCGACGCCGAGGACGCAGGCGCTGGCCGACCTGATCATGGGCGGCGAACTGCGCAGCGGCATCTACGCCTTCAACCTGGTGCAGAAGCGCGGCCAAGCGTCCCGCGGGCGCCCCGGACAAGGCCTGGCCCGCCCGGTCACCAAGGTCGGCGTCGTCGGCGCCGGCCTGATGGCCTCCCAGCTGGCGCTGCTGTTCGCCCGGCGGCTGGAGGTGCCGGTCGTGCTGACCGACATCGACCAGGAGCGGGTCGACAAGGGCGTGGGCTACGTCCACGGCGAGATCGACAAGCTGCTGGCCAAGGGCCGGGTCAACGGCGACAAGGCCAACCGGCTCAAGGCGCTGGTGACCGGCTCGCTGGACAAGGCGGCGGCCTTCGGGGACGCCGACTTCGTCATCGAGGCGGTCTTCGAGGAGATCGGCGTCAAGCAGAAGGTCTTCGCCGAGGTGGAGGCGGTGGTCTCGCCGGAGGCGATCCTGGCCACCAACACCTCCTCGCTGTCGGTCAGCGAGATGGCCTCCAAGCTCAAGCACCCCGAGCGGGTCGTCGGCTTCCACTTCTTCAACCCGGTCGCCGTGCTGCCGCTGCTGGAGATCGTGCGCGGCGAGCGGACCGACGACGCCTCGCTGGCCACGGCGTTCGCGGTCGCCAAGAAGCTGAAGAAGACCGCGGTGCTGGTCAAGGACGCCCCGGCGTTCGTGGTCAACCGCATCCTGACCCGCTTCATGGGCGAGATCCAGAACGTCATCGACGAGGGCACCCCGGTGGAGGTGGCGGAGCGCGCCATCGAGCCGCTGGGCCTGCCGATGTCGCCGCTGGTGCTGCTGGAGCTGGTCGGCCCGGCCATCGGGCTGCACGTCTCGCAGACGCTGCACGGCGCCTTCCCCGACCGCTTCACGGTCTCGCCGAACCTCAAGGCGGTCGTCGAGGCCGGCAAGCGCGGCTTCTACGTCTACGACTCCGGCAAGCCGGAGCTGGACCCCGAGGTCGTGGCGCTGCTGCAGCAGGGCGACCGCGTGCTGACCGAGGAGCAGGTGCGCGCCCGGGTGCTGGACGCCGTCGCGCAGGAGATCGGCCTGATGCTGTCCGAGGGCGTGGTGGCCGAGGCCCAGGACATCGACCTGTGCCTGATCACCGGTGCGGGCTGGCCCTTCCACCTCGGCGGGGTCACTCCCTACCTGGACCGCGAGGGCGTCTCCCAGCGGGTGAACGGCAAGCCGTTCCTCGCGCCGGGGGTCGCCAGCGTCCCGGCGTAACCGCCGCCGACGCGGGCCGCCCGGCCGGGAGTTCGTCCCGGCCGGGCGGCCCTTCGCGTGGCACCGGCCCGGGGGTCACCCGCGCCGGGCCACCCTGGTCGTGCAGAAGGCCACCGTGAGGTCCTTCACCAGGGTCTTGCGCTCCTCGTCGGTGAGGTCGGCCAGACCGCGGTCGGCCAGCCGGTCGACCATGTCGGACACCGCGTCGACCACGTCGTCGAGCGCCGCCTGCCGGTAGCGGGCGTCCAGCACCGCGAGTTGGCGGCGGCGCATCGCGTCGGCGATGGCGGGCGCGTACTCGACCCTGGCCGGCCGCGCCGAGATCACCTCGATGCCGACCGGGAGGGTGTCCTGGGCCAGGACCCGGGTCAGCGCCGTGCCGACGTGCTCGATGTCGCGCAGGGTGCGCCCGTGGCCGCGCAGGTCGTCGGCGGGCAGCCGGGACATCACCAGCGCCACCGCGCTCTCCACCTGGTCCCGCAGGTAGCGCACCGGGTCGTCCACCATGAAGCTCGCCCGCGCGGTGTCCCGGGTCCGCCAGACCACCCGGACCGTCACCCGCAGCCGCACGCCGTCCGCGTCGACGGCGTCCAGCGGATGGCTGCGGAAGTGCCGCAGGCGGACGTCCACCCGGCGGCGCCCGAGCAGCGGGTTGATCCACAGCAGTCCGGTGCGGCTCACGGTGCCCCGGTAGGCGCCGTAGCGGGTGAGCAGCAGGACGGCGCCGGGCCGGCCGCGGGTCAGGCCGACCGCGCAGACCACCGCGAGGGCGGCCAGCAGCATCACCGTGCCCCACAGTCCGACGGCCCGGTCGCCGGTGGCGGGGACCGGGGGGCTCGGCAGCACCGTGAAGCCCGCGACCCGCCGTGGCAGCTCGCCGGTCCACCACACCGCCCCCAGCGCCCCTGCGACGGCCAGCGCGCAGGTCAGCACGGCCACCGCGCCCGGCAGGCTGCGTCCCCGGTACTCCGTCAGGTCGTCGACGTCCGTTGGCTGGTCGGCCGCGGCCGGCAGGAGGGAAGTGGCCACGGCCGGGGTGGCCGCCGCCGCGGATGTCGTCACGAGACCACTCGCCTCCACGTCCCGGGCTCCCCCGCGTTCCTGCTTCCCCGCACCATGAGCCCATCGTGACCGGTCACCGGCCGAAAAGGCGGGAACGTCACGGGGTGAGTCGGATTGCCGGAATTCAGTATCGCCGGGGGCGGCACGCAGACGGCCCCCCTGCCACGGCAGGGGGGCCGTCGGGTGAACCGGCTCGGGTCAGGAGGACGCGGAGGGCGTGGGCGAGGGGTGCGCCACGGCCTCGACGACCGCCTTCGCGATGAGCTTGCGCAGCTTGGCGGGGGTCAGCTTGTCCTTGACCGGGTCCACCACGAGGTCGTTGACCCGGATCATCGGCACGTCGCCCAGACCGGACTTCACGTAGTCCCTCTGGGAGGCGCGCACCCAGCCGCGGTGGTCCTGGCTCTGCACGCACGGCACGAACATGCTGGCCTGGATGCCCTTCACCTGGTGGCCGAGCTTCTCCAGGTAGGCGGTGTCGGCGAAGGTGTCGTCGGACAGCGCGGGCTGCCGCTGCCACAGCAGGGCGACGTACTTCTCGAACTGGTCCTTGCCCTGGTCCTGCGCGCACGCGGCGGCGTTGGCCGCGGCGGCGGAGCCGGTGCCGCCCTGCTGGACGTCGCTCGGGGTCACCAGCCGGTAGGCGATCTCCGCCTGGCCGGAGTCGAGCAGCTTGTCGAACGTGCTGCCCCACTTCGCGGCGAAGTCGCGCGACGCCGGGCTGCGCAGGTCCTCGTAGACGGTCACGGTCACCGGTATCGCCGGCTTGACCGGGACCGCCAGGTTCTCCGGCGCGTCGGACGGCAACCCGCTCGGCACCTTGATCACGTCGGCCTGGCCGGACCGGACGTGGGCGCCGATCACCGCCGACACCGCGAACACCACTGCCACACCGACGATCGCCGCCGAGTAGGGCCGCCACCGGCGCCAGCCGGTGCGCCGGGTGCCCGCCGTGCCCGAAGCCGTCGGCTCCTTCTGCCCCTTGGCGCCCTGCGACCCCTTGGACTCTGCCATCACGCGTCCCATCGTTACTGCGTCCTGCCGTAAGCCGTACCGCGTCTGTATACCACCGAGCGTGGTGGCCGCCTTCTGGCAGGGTGGCCCTATGGACCTGCCCCCGCTGGTTGTTGTGGACGCGGCGAACACCGTCGGTTCGGTACCGGACGGGTGGTGGCGTGACCGGCACGGCGCGACCGAGCGGCTACGGGACGCGCTGGCGCCGCTGGCGGGGACCGGACTGCCCGAGCGCGACGACGTGCCCGACTGGGCGCGCCGACCGCCGCTGGAGATCCTGCTGGTCGTCGAGGGCGCCGCGCGCGAGGTCGGCGCGGTGCCCGGGGTCGCGGTCGCCTCCGCCACCGGCAGCGGGGACGACCTGATGGTGGATCTGCTCGCCCGCGCCTGCCACGAGACCCCGGACCGCCCGCTGCTGCTGGTCACCGCCGACCGGGCGCTGCGGGCCAGGGCGGCGGTGCACGGCGCGGTGTGCGCGGGCCCGCGGGCGGTACGGCCGGCCCGGGGCTGAGCGGTGGGCGTCAGCGCCGCAGGGCGTAGACGACCGCGCCGTCGGTGGTGGCGATGGGGTGGTAGTGGTCCCTGAGCAGTTGGCGGAAGGCGGGGACGTGCTCGGGGCCGTAGGGCAGGCCGCGTGAGTCGTCGACGACCAGGGCGGGCGGATGGTCGCGCATCTCGGCGCGGAAGGTCTGCCAGGCGCCGGGGACGGCATAGCGCTCCCCCACCCGGGCGCCGCCGTGGCCGCCGCTGAAGTTGGTGAGGAATCCGGCGGTCAGGAAGCGGCTGGCGGGCGTCCGGTCGGCGAGCCAGTACTCCTCCGGGTGCATCCCCCACACCAGGACCCGCTCGCCGGGCGCGGTGTGCCGGGTGACGGCGGCGGCGACGGCGCCGGAGTGGTCGAGGTCGCCGCGTGGCGCCGCCAGCCCCCACACCAGGAACCCGCAGGCGGCCAGCGCCGTCCAGGCGAGCGCGGGACGCCGCAGGCGCGGCAGCCGGCGCAGGCCGGCCGTCCCGAGCAGCACCAGCGGCGGTAGCAGTTGCAGGTAGTAGTGGCCGTAGAACTGGAAGCCGGTGACGACGGCGACGATCGAGGCGCCCAGCCATGTCCACAGGTCGCCGTGGGCGAACCGGCGCCGCAGCAGCAGGACCGCGGGGATCACGAATCCCGCGCAGGCGGCCGCCACGATCGCGGCGTTGCCCAGGCCGCGGCCCGCCGCGGTCAGCCAGGCGCCGCCCGCGGACGCGTAGGCGCCGGAGCCGGTCACCGTCCAGAACAGGAACCGGGAGGCGCCCAGGGCCACCGCCACGCCCGCCGTCGGCACCGCGAAACCCAGCGCCAGCCCCAGCGCCGCCCTGCCCCGGCCGGGGGCCGCCCGGGACGGCTCGGGCGCGGAGTGGGACCGCCAGAGCATCCAGATCACCGGGAGCAGCACCGCGCCGCCGGTCTGCTTGGTCAGCGCGGCGCCCGCGACGGCGATCCCGGCCAGTGCCCAGCGGCGCCGGTCGGCGCACCAGAAGGCGGCGACCGTCCACGGCAGCATGAACGTCTCGAAGGTGGCGGCCTGCGAGTCCTCGGGGGCCAGCCCGATGGAGACGGCCAGGTAGCCCAGGCCCGCCACGACTCCCCACGCGTCGCCCCAGCGGCGGCGGGCGACCGAGGCGAGGAGGGCGGCGGTGACCACGTGGGCGACGACCGCGAGGACCCGCAGCGACCACAGCGAGTCGTCGCCGAACAGGCTCAGGGCGCCCTGGTACAGCCAGGGCACCATCGGCGGCTTGCGGTCGACGACCGTGTCGTACAGCACGCCGCCGTGCGCCAGCAGGCGCGCCTCGGTGGCCAGGAAGCCCTCGTCGGGGTTCCAGACCGCGCGCAGGAAGGACGGCAGGTGGGTGAGGAAGGCGACGGCGGCCAGCAGCGGCAGCAGGCGCGCCCAGTAGCGGCGACCGCCGGTGAGCGCGCCGCGCAGCGCCGCTATCCGCCCGGCGACCCGCTGTGACGGCACTTTCGCCGTCGTGATACCTGCGGTGTCTGGCGCGGCGGGCATGCCATCCAACCTACCCGGCCGGCGATCACACCGGGAAGCGGGCGGCCCGGGGCGCCCGGCCGTGGTCACCCCCGCGCGCCGACCCGGCTGTGCCGCTTGCCGTACAGGAAGTAGACGACGAAGCCGACGACCATCCAGATGGCGAACCGCACCCAGGTCTCGGCGGGCAGGTTGATCATCAGCCACAGCGAGGCGCACACCGACAGCGCCGGGACGAGGGGCACCAGCGGGGTGCGGAAGGAGCGCGGCAGGTCGGGCCGGGTGCGGCGCAGGATCACCACGCCCACGGCGACCACCACGAAGGCGAACAGGGTGCCGATGTTCACCAGTTCCGACAGCTCCGAGATGCTGGTGAAGCCGGCCACCACCGCGACGACCAGGCCCAGCAGCAGCGTGGAGCGGTACGGGGTGCCGAACCGGGGGTGGACCTGGGAGAAGATCCGCGGCAGCAGTCCGTCGCGGCTCATGGCGAAGAAGACCCGGCTCTGCCCCAGCAGCAGGATCATGCACACCGAGGTCAGTCCGATCGCCGCGCCGAAGCTGATCAGGCCGGCCCAGAACGGCGCGCCGTTCACCTTGAACGCGTCCGCCAGGGGCGCTTCGACCGACAGCCGGGTGTACTTCTCCATGCCGGTGACGACGACCGAGACCGCGACGTAGAGCACCGTGCAGATGGCGAGCGAGCCGAGGATGCCGCGGGGCACGTCCTTCTGCGGGTGCCGGGTCTCCTCGGCGGCGGTGGCCACGATGTCGAAGCCGATGAAGGCGAAGAACACCACGGCCGCCGCGGTGAAGATGCCCAGGACGCCGAAGGTGGTCGGCTGGTAGCCGAACATCAGCTGCACCAGGGGCGCGGACAGCCCGCCCGAGCCGCTGCTGGGCTTCGCCTTGGGCACGAAGGGGTGGTAGTTGGACGACTTGACGAAGCCGATGCCGGCGAAGATCACGATCAGCACGACGGCGACCTTGATGGCCACGATGACCGAGGTGACCCGGGCCGACAGCTTCATCCCGACGACCAGCACCGCGGTGATGGCCAGCACCAGGAGGGCGGCCAGCAGGTCGAACCCGAAACCGCCGCTCTCGGACGTCCCCGACAGTCCGTGCGGGAGCCCGATGCCGGCGGTGTCCATCAGCGATCGGATGTAGCCGGACCAGCCGACCGCCACCACCGCGCAGCCCAGGGCGAGTTCGAGGATCAGGTCCCAGCCGATGATCCAGGCGGGCAGTTCGCCGATCGAGGCGTAGGAGAAGGTGTACGCGGATCCGGCGACCGGCACCGTCGAGGCGAACTCGGCGTAGCACAGGCCGGCCAGGCCGCACACCACGCCCGCGGCGACGAAGGCCAGTGCGACGGCCGGGCCGGCGTAGACCTTGGCGGCCTGTCCGGTCAGCACGAAGATCCCGGTGCCGATGACGACACCGACGCCGAAGACGGTCAGGTCCAGCGCGGACAGGGACTTGCGCAGTGAGTGCTCGGGTTCCTCGGTGTCCCGGATGGACTGCTCGACGGACTTGGTGCGGAACATCGCGTTCCGTGGTCGGGCGGCGGGTTGTCGCGGGCCGGAATCCATCGGCGTACCTCCAGGTTGTCCTGCCAACATGGTCAGGACGGAGGGCGGCCATCTCAGCACTACGAAGGTCGTTTTCACCCGAATAGGCATGCTTTGCACCATGCCGATGGGCCGGGCGGACCACCCGCGGGGGTGGTTTCGCCCGGCCCATCGATGACGTGGCGTCAGCCCTCGCTGACGTCGGCCCCGGCCGGTGTCAGTCCTGGGCGGCCTCGGCGGCCCCGACCCGCTCCAGACGGCCGTCGAGCTTGGCGACCAGCCCGGTGACCTGACGGGCGATGTCGGGGGCGGTCAGCCCGATCTCGGCGAGCACCTCCTTGCGGGAGGCGTGCTCCAGGAAGCGCTGCGGGATGCCGAAGTCGCGCAGCGGCACGTCGACGTCCGCGTCGCGCAGCGCCTGGGCGATCGTCGAGCCCACGCCGCCGACCCGGCCGTTGTCCTCGACGGTGACGACCACCCGGTGCCGCGCGGCGAGTCCCGGCAGTTCCTCGTCCACCGGCTTGACCCAGCGCGGGTCGACCACGGTGCTGGAGATGCCCTGGGCGTCCAGGAGTTCGGCGATCTCCAGGCACATCGGGGCCAGCGCGCCGACCGAGACCAGCAGGACGTCGGGCCGCTCGCCGTCGCCGGCCGGCTCACGCAGCACGTCCATGCCGCCGACCCGGCCGACCGCGGTGACCGCCGGGCCGACCGCGCCCTTGGAGTAGCGCACCACGGTGGGCGCGTCGTCGACGTCGACGGCCTCGCGCAACTGGGCGCGTACCTGGTCGGCGTCGCGCGGCGCGGCGATCCGCAGCCCGGGGACGACCTGGAGGATGGACATGTCCCACATGCCGTTGTGCGAGGCGCCGTCGCGAACCGGTGACCCCGGCACGGTCCAGCACGAACGTCACACCGCACCGGTGCAGGGCGACGTCCATCAGCACCTGGTCGAAGGCCCGGTTGAGGAAGGTGGCGTAGACCGCGACCACCGGGTGCAGTCCGCCGGTGGCAAGACCCGCGGCCGAGACGGCCGCGTGCTGCTCGGCGATCCCGACGTCGTAGACCCGCTCGGGGAACTCCTTGGCGAATCCGGTGAGGCCGACCGGATGCAGCATCGCGGCGGTGATGGCGACGACGTCCTCGCGCTCCCGGCCGAGCTTGACCATCTCCTCGCCGAAGACCGCGGTCCAGTCCAGGCCGGCGGCCGAGATCGGCAGCCCGGTGTCGGGGTGGATCGGCCCGATGCCGTGGAAGCGGTCGGTCTCGTCGCGCTCCGCGTGGGTGTAGCCGCGGCCCTTCTCGGTCAGGCAGTGCACGATGACCGGTCCGCCGAAGCGCTTGGCGCGCTGGAGGGCGGACTCCACGGCGGCGACGTCGTGGCCGTCGATCGGCCCGACGTACTTCAGGCCCAGGTCCTCGAACATGCCCTGCGGGGCGATGAAGTCCTTCAGGCCCTTCTTGGCGCCGTGCAGCGTCTCGTACAGCGGCCGGCCGATGACCGGGGTGCGCTCCAGCAGCTCCTTGGCGCGGGCCAGGAACTGCTCGTAGCCGTCGGTGGTGCGCAGGGTGGCCAGGTGGTTCGCCAGCCCGCCGATGGTCGGCGAGTAGGACCACTCGTTGTCGTTGACCACGATGACCAGCGGGCGGTTCTTGGCGGCGGCGATGTTGTTCAGCGCCTCCCAGGCCATGCCGCCGGTCAGCGCGCCGTCGCCGATGACGGCGACCACGTGGTCGCGCCGCTCCAGCCGCTCGTTGGCCTTGGCCAGGCCGTCGGCCCAGCCCAGCACGGTCGAGGCGTGGCTGTTCTCGATGACGTCGTGCTCGGACTCGGCCCGGGAGGGGTAGCCGGACAGTCCGCCCTTGCTCTTGAGCCGGGAGAAGTCCTGACGGCCGGTGAGCAGCTTGTGCACGTAGCTCTGGTGACCGGTGTCGAAGAGGATCTTGTCCTTCGGCGAGTCGAAGACCCGGTGCAGCGCGAGGGTCAGTTCCACCACACCGAGGTTGGGCCCGAGGTGTCCGCCGGTCTTGGAGACCGCCTCGACGAGGAAGGTACGGATCTCGGCCGCCAGCTCCGCCAACTGTTCCTGGCTGAGCCGGTCGAGGTCGCGCGGTCCCTTGATACGGGTCAGCAGCGGCACCCGTGCCTCCTTGGTTCGCTGGTCGAGCGTGCCATTCGAAGTTCGATCCGCCGAGTCTAATGTTCCCCTCGCGCCGGCGCCGGGCGGATGGGGGCGATGTATGTCACCCGGGGCGGACAAGACGGACATGACGGTGCCCGGCGCCGCGGATGCGCTCCGCGGTGCCGGGCACCGTCGCCGGTCGGTGTCAGGCCCGGCCGGCTGCCTTCTGGGCCCGGCGGGAGACCGAGTCGATGACCACGGCGGCGAGCAGCACCGCGCCGGTGATCATGTACTTGAGTGCCGCCCCCAGGCCGAGGTTGTACATGCCCTGCTGGATGGAGATGATCACCAGCGCGCCCAGCAGCGCCGACCAGGTCTTGCCCCGGCCGCCGAACAGGCTGGTGCCGCCGATGACGGCGGCGGCGATGGCGTTCATCAGGGTCTGGCCGCCGCCCTGGGTGGTCTGGGCGGAGTTGACCTGGCCGGCCAGGAACATGCCGCCGATGGCCGCCATGGTGCCCGACAGCATGAAGACCGAGATGCGCACCCAGGCCACGTTGATGCCGGCCCGGCGGGCCGCCTCGATGCCGCCACCGACCGCGAAGATCTGCCGGCCGTACGCGGTGCGCCGCAGCATCAGGTCGAAGCCGATCACCACGGCCAGGAACAGCACGAGCGCCAGCGGCAGCCCGTTCGCCTTGTTGAGCACCCAGGCCGCCACGAGGGCGACGATCGCCAGGGCGATCGTCTTGATCGCGATGTCGAGCATCGGGCGGAAGGGCACTCCGGCCTTGCGGCGGCGGTTCGCATCCGACAAGGAGGCGATCAGGTAGATCAGCACACCGGCCACGGCGGCGCCGTAGGCTGCGGCCACATCGGTGAAGGTGTAGTTGTACAGGTGGTAGAGCAGTCCGCCGGCCGGCAGGTTGATGGTGCCGTTGTTGCCCAGCACCTGGAGCATGGCGCCGTTCCAGGCCAGGAAGCCGGCCAGGGTGACCACGAAGGCGGGCACGCCGATCTTCGCGAAGAAGAAGCCCTGGAAGCGCGCCCACCAGGGTGCCGGCCAGCAGGCCGAGGATGAGCGCCGCCCACTCCGGCACGCCGTGGTAGACGCTGAGCACGGCGAAGACCGCGCCCGCCAGACCACTGACGTAGGAGACCGACAGGTCGATCTCGCCCAGCAGCAGGACGAAGACGATGCCGACGGCGATCATGCCGGTGCCGACGATGTCCTGGGCGATGGAGGAGAAGTTGCCCGGCGAGAAGTAGCTGTGGCTCAGCAGGCCGAAGACCAGCCAGATGATGATCAGCGCGACGACCACCGGCAGCGAGCCGAGGTCACCGCTGCGGACCCGGCGGCCGAACTCCGTGAAGTACCCGCCGACGCCCTGGTCGCGCACCAGCAGCCGCGGGTCGACGGCGATGATGGCGTTCGCGGCGGTGGGGTCGGCCGCGATCTCCTCGGACGGGTCCGGCTCCGCCTGCGCGGCGGTCTCCTCCGGCTCGTCGCTGGGGGGAACGTCCTTGGTGAGGTCCGGGTTACTCACTGTCTGCCTCCGCGGAGCGCGCCTGACGGCGGGTCACGGCATTGTCCGTGGCGCCGGTGATGGCGGAGATGATCTCTTCCTGGCTGGTGGTCCCGACCTCGAAGACGCCGTTGTTGCGGCCCAGCCGCAGCACGGCGACCCGGTCGGCGACCGCCTTGACGTCGGCCATGTTGTGGCTGATGAGAATGACGGCGAGGCCGCGTTCACGCAGCCGCTCGACCAGGTCGAGGACCTGCGCGGTCTGCTCGACGCCGAGCGCCGCGGTGGGCTCGTCGAGGATGACCAGCTTCGGCTCGCCGATCAGCGAGCGGGCGATCGCGACGGTCTGCCGCTGCCCACCGGAGAGCGAGGCGATCGGGATGCGGACGCTGGGGATGCGGATGGAGAGGGTGTGCAGCAGTTCGCGGGAACGCTTCTCCATCTCGACCTCGTCGAGGATGCCGATCGCTGCGGATCTCCCGGCCGAGGTAGAGGTTCTGCACGACGTCGAGGTTGTCGCACAGCGCGAGGTCCTGGTAGACGGTCGCGATGCCGAGTGCCTGGGCGTCGTGCGGCCGGGCGATGCCGACCGGCCGGCCGCTCCCACTCGATGACGCCCTCGTCGATCGGGTGCACCCCGGCGATCGTCTTGACCAGGGTGGACTTTCCTGCGCCGTTGTCGCCGACCAGCGCGACGACCTCTCCGGCGTGGACCTCCAGTTCGACATCGGTGAGGGCCTGTACGGCGCCGAACCGCTTGGAGACCCCGCGCAACGCCAGCACGGGCGTAGCGGACATGTGAACCATCTCCTTCGCCGCCTGACCGGCGGGCTCCGCACCGTGTCTTCGGCACGGGAGGTAGAGCGGGACAAGGAGCTGTTCGCCCCTTCGGGTCCGTCATCCGTCCGGCGGTCCGCCCCCGGCAGCGGGGTGTCGAGGTGGGGGCGGACCGCCGGACAGGCTTCGGCGCCGGCCGCCGCGGGGCGGGTGCGCCCCGCGGCGGCCGGCTTCGGTCAGCTCAGGCCGATCTTGGTGCAGGCGGACGCGTACTGGCCGGCGCAGATCTGCGCGGGGGTGTAGAGCCCGCCGCTGATCACGGTGTCCTTGATGTTCTTCTTGGTCATGACGCTGGTCGCGATCAGCTTGGCCGGGATGTCCTTGTTGGTGGCGCTGCTGACCTTGGTCGGGGCCACGCCGCCCAGGTCCTTGCCGGTGGCCAGGTCGATCGCCATCTCGGCGGCGGTGTTGGCCTCGTCACGGTAGGGCTTGTAGATGGTGAACGCCTGGGTGCCGGCGACCACCCGCTGCACACCGTCCAGCTGCGCGTCCTGGCCGCTGACCGGCGGGAGCGGGCTGATGTGGGCGGCCTGGAGGGCGGAGATGATACCGGCGGCCATGCCGTCGTTGGCGGAGTAGACCGCGGCGATGTTCTTGGCCCCGACGCTGTTGATCGCGCCGGCGACCTCCTGGTTGGCGGTGTTGGCCAGCCAGCCGTCGGTGTCGTACTCCTTGGCGATGCTGACCTTGCCGTTCAGCACGCTGTGCGCGCCCTGCTTGAACTGGGCGGCGTTCGGGTCGCCCTTGTCACCGTTGACCATAATGATCTTGGAATTGGGGCTTGCCTTGGAACCCATCGCCGTGAGCAGGCCCTGGCCCTGCTGCTTGCCGACGGTGGTGTTGTCGAAGGAGGTGTATCCGTCCACCGGGCCCTGGGCCAGACGGTCGTACGCCACGACCTTGATGCCCTTGTCATGGGCCTTTTGCACCGACGGCTGAATCGCCTTGAAGTCGACGGAGTCAAGGATGATCACCTTGTCGCCGTTGTTGATCAGCGTGTCGACCTGCTGCTGCTGGGTGTTCGCGTCCTGCTCGGCGTTCTCGTAATCGACGGTGCACTTGGGGCACAGCGCCTTGATCTTCGCCACGATCATCGGCCGGTCGTACGTCTCGTAACGAGCGGTCTGGTTCTCCGGGAGCGCCAGACCGATCTTGAATCCCTTGCTGACATCGGCGGAGCCGGAGTCGCTGCTGCCTGCCTTGCCGCACGCCGCAATGGTGAAGGCCATCGAAACGGCTGCCGTCCCGATGACGGCACGACGCAGACGTGGTGTTCACTGGGGTACCTCCCTGACAGGGCCGCGTCGCTGCGGCCGAGGTGGACGTGAGTCAACTCCCAGCACATGATGCCGTCAAGAAGTAAATCATTAACGAGATGACAACGACATGCCTTCGTTATCTATCTGAACGCGAGTGCCGTCGGGGTGGAATCCACCAATAGCGAGGAATCTCCCATTTCACTCAGCACCAGGGCCAGCGCGCCCAGCACTTCGGCCCGACCGCCCAGTGCCCCCGGAACCACCGCCAGTTGCCGGGCCGCACTCGGGATGGCGTAACGCGCCACCGACTCCCTTATCGGCCCGAGCACCAACTCACCGGACTCGGCCAGATCCCCGCCGAGCACCACACGGCTCGGATTGAGCACGTTGCACAGGTTGGCGACGCCCATGCCGACGTGCCGGCCGACGTCCGCGATGACCCGGCGGCAGCCCGGGTCACCCTCCCTGGCCAGCTGCACCATGCGCGGCACCGTCAGATCCGGGCCGTGGGCTGCCGCGCAGCAGTTCCAGCACGTAGCGGGCGGCGGTGAAGGTCTCCAGGCAGCCGCGGTTGCCGCAGCGGCACACCGGGCCCGACTCGTCGAGGGTGATGTGGCCGATCTCGCCCGCGGTGCCGCCCGGGCCGCGGTAGATGCGGCCGTTGATCACCAGTCCGGCGCCGACCCCGCTGGCGACCTTGATGTACGCCAGGTCCTTCACCCCGCGCCCGCTGCCCCACACCAGTTCACCCAGGGCGCCGAGGTTGGCGTCGTTGTCCACGTGCACCGGCATGCCCAGCCGACCGGACAGCTCCTCGCGGGGGTTGATACCGCTCCAGCCGTGCAGTATGGCGGTCGACCCCAGCAGCCCGGTGGCCACGTCGATCGGCCCCGGCACGCCGAGGCCCACGCCGATCACCTTCTCCGGGCCTATCCCGGTCGCCGAGATCAGCCGGCCCACCAGCACCTCGGCACGGTCGAAGCCCTGTGCGGCGGAGGCGTCCACGTCGATCGGCTCGGTCTGCTCCGCCAGCACCTGGTGGGCCAGGTTGCCGACCGCCACCCGCAGGTGCGAGTGCCCGAAGTCGACGCCGACCACGATCCCGGCGTCACCGGACAGCGACACGCTGCGCGCCCGGCGGCCGCCGCTGGAGGTGGGGGTCACCTGCACGGTGCCGTTGTCCCGCAGTTCGCGCACGATGTTGGAGACGGTGGCCGCGGACAGGCCGGTGCCGCGGGCGATCTCCGCCTGGGTGAGCGAGCCCGCGAGTCGTACCGCGCGGACCACGCGCTCCAGGTTGGCCCGGTGCAGGGACGACTGCGATCCCGGAGTCTCCACGTACATCCACTCCTGCCTCGCAGGCAGCACGACGACCGCCCGACGGGACGGGGCCACGACCAAGGACCCCGTCGTCTACAACATGTGAACTCTAAGAAGAGCCTCAGGGGTTGTGTTCCGTCAAGGGATTGACCGGCACGAACCCAAGATGATCACACATGGTACGCAGACGGGGGTCACAGCCGCCCCGATGGGCGATTCGCCAGGGATGTAGGTGTTTAACGGATTACTTCAAGGTGCCCGCGGTCAGCCCCGACTGGACCTGCCGCTGGAAGGACAGATAGACGACCAGCACCGGAAGCATCGCGAGCGTCATGCCGGCGAACAGGGCGGGCATGTCGTTCTTGTACCCCTCCTGGAGCATCAGGTTCAGCAGGCCCTGGGTGAGCACCGAGCGGTCGTGGTCGGTACCGCTCTGCGGCTGCATGAGGGTCAGCGGAAGGATGTACTGGTTCCACTGGCCCAGCACGTTGAAGATCCCGACGCTTATCAGTCCTGGCTTGGCGATCGGCAGCATCACCTGGAAGAACGCCCGGCTGTGCGAGGCAGCCGTCGATCATCGCCGCCTCGTGCACCGAGGTCGGCAGCGTTCGGAAGAACGAATGCATGAAGAAGACCGTGAACGGCATCGAATACGCGACGTAGACCAGGATCAGGCCCTGGTACGTGTTGAGCATGTTCAGGTTCTTCAGCATGAAGAACAGCGGCACCAGCGCCAAGTACAACGGGAACATCGCGCCGGCGACGAACAGGTAGAACAGCACCCGGTTTCCCGGGAATTCGTACCGGGCGAGCACATACGCCGCCATCGATCCGAAGAGCATGGTGAGCGTGACGGAGAAGACCAGCACGATCACGGTGTGGAAGAGATAACCACCGATGCCCTTGTCCCAGGCCCTGGAGAAGACGTCGAACGACCAGTGGGTCGGCCAGCCCCAGGCACTGCCGCCGATCTGCGCGTCGCTCTTGAACGAGCCGAGGACGATCCACACCAGCGGCAGAATGATCATGATCGCCCACAGCACCAGGAATCCGTGCGAGAAGACGTTCAGCACGGAGCCGGAATCCGCGAAGCGCTCCTCCTTGGGCTTCTTGCGCGGACCGGCCGCGGGAACACCGCCCTCCGCGATCGGGGTGGGGTCCTTGATCGGCGTACTCATGGTGGCAGCCCCGCTCAGAACTCGACGCGCTCGCGGCGGGTCACCCGCAGCGCGAACATTGACACGATCAGGGTGAGGATCAGGATCAGCACACCCATGGCACAGGCGTAACCGCTCTTGCCGTAGAACAGGAAGTTGCGCATCAGGTAGGTGGACAGGACCTCGCTGTGGTAGTCGGGGCCGCCGCCGTAGGCGACGCCCGGCGTCAGCGTCGAGACCAGCGCGAAGAAGTCCATGGCGATGATCGCCAGATAGACCCAGGCGGTCTGCACGCTGTCCCACAGCAGGGGCAGGGTGATGCGGAAGAAGGTCTGCGACCGCCCGGAGCCGTCCAGCAGCGCGGCCTCGTAGATGTCCTTGGGGATGGACTGCATCGCCGCGGAGAACAGCACCAGGTAGAAGCCCACGCTCGCCCACACCATGATGGCGAGCAGGCACCACAGGACCGTGCCCGGCTGGTTGAGCCACTCGATGGGCTTCTGCGGGTCCTCCACGCCGATCTTGACCAGTATGCCGTTGAGCAGACCGCCGGCGTCACTGCGGTAGACCGCCTGGAAGAGCACCGCGAGGATCGCGAAGGACAGCACCTGCGGGAAGAAGAAGACCACCTTGTAGAAGGCGGCCCCGCGCACGCCCTGCACGCCCCCGGTGCCGCCGCGCCCGCCGACGTTCAGCATGAAGGCGAAGAACAGCGCCAGCAGGATGGTGATGACCGGCAGGAAGATCAGCAGCAGGGCGTTGTGCAGCAGCGCGGTCAGGAAGATGTGGTCCTGGAAGAGCGTGCTGTAGTTCTTGAACCCGACGAAGTGCATCGTCTGGGACTCGCCCGACCAGTCGGTCAGCGAGTACCCGAAGGTCTGGATGTAGGGCCAGATGACCAGGAGCGCGTAGAGCGCCACCGGCACGAAGAGGAAACCCACGATGAACGGGTACTTGCGGTGTCGCATTGCTCCTGCCCCTGTTCCTGCCGAAGGTGGCGGTACGTGGATATCACGTACCGCCACCGGGTGTGGCTTCCGCGGCTCTCGGAGGATCCGCCGGACCGGTCAGGATCCGGCGGCCTTCTTCGCCTTGACCGTCGCGGTCTTGACCCGCTTGAGCCACTCGGCCGGCTTGATGCGGTTCGCCATCAGCTCGGAGCTGGCGTTGCCCATGTCGACGTCGAGCGAGCTGGCGTTCTGCAGGTAGGTCGGGTTGAAGACGTTGGCCCCGGCGGCCTTGAGCGCGCCGACGGTGGACTCGGTGCCCGGCCGCAGCTTGACGCTCGGGTCGATGCCGTCCTTGACCACGGTGAGCGAGTTCGCCGACTGGGCGAAGGCGGTGGCACCGGCCTTGCTCAGCATGATGCGCATGAACTCCATGCCGCCGGCCGCGTTCTTGGCCTTCTTCGGCACGATGTACGGCTCGTTGGCGCCGGCCCGCAGGGAGGTCAGCGGCAGCTTGTCGCCGGGCAGCGAGGGCATCGGCATGAAGGTCATCCCGAAGTCCGACGGGGTCGCCTTGAGCTGCTCGTTCTCCAGCCAGGCACCGCAGGGGATGAACGCCGCCTTGTACTGGTTCCAGGCGGTCTGCGACTCGATGTGCGTCATGCCGTTGGTGCCCGGCAGCAGGTAGTCACGGGTGACGATCTCGTAGATCGCCTCGATCGCGGCCTTGGCCGAGTCGGTGTCCCAGACGGTCTCGTCCAGGTCGTCGACCCGCTTCATGAAGTCCAGGCCGCCGTTCTTGATGGCCAGGTCGATGATCGCGATGTTGATGTAGTACGGGTACTTGCCCTGGTGGGCGAAGGGGGCGATGCCCGCCTTCTTGATCTCGGCGCCCATCGACAGGAAGTCGGCCCAGGTCGTCGGCGCGGTCCAGCCGTGCTTCTTGAACAGCTTCTCCGAGTACCACAGCCCGTAGACGGTGTAGACGTACTGGAGGCTGACGAACTCGCCGCCGATGGTGCCCAGGTCTATGGTCCCCGGCATCAGGGTGTCGCGGACCTTCTTGCTCGGGTCGTCGATAGACGGGGCGTCGAGCAGCGGGGTCAGGTCGGTCAGCTGGCCGGCCTTCTGCAGGATGTCCAGCTTGATCTGGCCGTTGCCGGAGTCGTCGACGATGTCCGGCGGGTTGCCGGCGTTCAGCCGCGGCTGGAGCAGCCCGGTGATGTTCTGGATGGCCTTGTGGGAGACCTGGGCCTTGGCGTACTGCTTGCTGTACAACTTCTCGAACTGCTTGGCGTAGGAGTCACCGAAGCCGCCGTCGAAGATGACGACGTCGAGAGGCGCGTTGTCGGCGACCGCCAGCGGGTTGCTGGCGGACTTGGTGCCGGTGTCCTGCTTGGTGCCGCCCCCACTGGACGCGCAGGCGCTCAGGAGACCGGTCGCCGGGACGGCCACCGCTCCGATGGCCGCAGCACGCTTGATGAGGTCACGGCGGGCGAGCCGGTTGGGCTCAAAGATCGATCCCATGCTCAAGTCCTCGCTTTCTCCAGGACTCAGGCGGTGCACCGGATACCCGCCGGTTACCGCTGTCGGGTTGACGCTGGGTTGAACGGCCGCTGAACGCCGACAGGTATAGTCCACTTGTCCTGGACAGGGCAAGATCGAACGCAGCTTTGGAGGGGAAGCTTTCCCGGGTTGTGACCTCCTGACTCCCGTCGGTGCTTTCGGCGACTCCTGTCCGAAACATACGAGAAGGCCGCACCCCGCTGGTGGCGGGATGCGGCCCTGTCGGCGTTTTTTCCTGCTTCCGGATCAGTTGCCCCCGGATCGGCGGCTTCCGGTTCAGCTCTCCTTGGCGGGCGCCTTGCGGATCAGCGAGCGCAGGACGTACTGCATGATGCCGCCGTTGCGGTAGTAGTCCGCCTCACCGGGGGTGTCGATCCGTACGACCGCGTCGAACTCGACACCGCTGTCGGTGGTCACCTTCACGGTGGCCGGGGTGCTGCCGTCGTTGAGTGCGGTGACACCGGTGATGGAGAAGGTCTCCTCGCCGGTCAGGCCCAGCGACTGCGCGGAGGCGCCCTCGGGGTACTGCAGCGGCAGCACGCCCATGCCGATCAGGTTCGAGCGGTGGATGCGCTCGTAGGACTCGGCGACGACCGCCTTGACGCCCAGCAGCGCGGTGCCCTTGGCCGCCCAGTCGCGGGAGGAGCCGGAGCCGTACTCCTTGCCCGCCAGGACCACCAGCGGGATGCCGGCCGCCTGGTAGTTGCTGCGAGGCGTCGTAGATGAACGACACCGGCCCGCCGTCCTGGGTGAAGTCGCGGGTGTAGCCGCCCTCGGTGCCCGGCGCGATCTGGTTGCGCAGCCGGATGTTGGCGAAGGTGCCGCGGATCATCACCTCGTGGTTGCCGCGGCGCGAGCCGTAGGAGTTGAAGTCGCGACGCTCCACGCCGTGCTCGGTGAGGTACTGCCCGGCCGGGGTGTCGGCCTTGATGGCGCCGGCCGGCGAGATGTGGTCGGTGGTGACCGAGTCGCCCAGCTTGGCCAGCACCCGGGCGCCGGCGATGTCGGCGACCGGGGTCGGTCTCCATCGTCATGCCCTCGAAGTACGGGGGCTTGCGCACGTAGGTGGACTGCGGGTCCCACTCGAAGGTGTCGCCGGTGGGGATCGGACAGCGCCTGCCACTGCGCGTCGCCGGCGAACACGTCCTGGTAGGACTCGTTGAACATGTCCTGGCCGATCGCGGAGGCGACGACCTCGTTGACCTCCTGCTCGGTGGGCCAGATGTCGTCGAGGTGGACCGGCTTGCCGTCCTGGTCGGTGCCCAGCGCGTCGCGGGTGATGTCCACCTTCATCGAGCCGGCGATGGCGTAGGCGACCACCAGCGGCGGCGAGGCCAGGTAGTTCATCTTGACGTCCGGGTTGATCCGGCCCTCGAAGTTGCGGTTGCCCGACAGCACCGAGGTGACCGCCAGGTCGGCCTCGTTGACCGCCTTGGAGACCTCCTCCGGCAGCGGTCCCGAGTTGCCGATGCAGGTGGTGCAGCCGTAGCCGACCAGGTTGAAGCCGAGCTTGTCCAGGTAGGGGGTGAGCCCGGCCCGGTCGAAGTAGTCGGTGACGACCTTGGACCCGGGGGCCAGCGTGGTCTTGACCCACGGCTTGCGGGTCAGGCCCTTCTCGACCGCCTTCTTGGCCACCAGCGCGGCGGCGACCATGACGTACGGGTTGGAGGTGTTGGTGCACGAGGTGATCGCGGCGACCGTCACGGCGCCGTGGTCGAGCTCGTAGGTGCTGCCGTCGGCGGCGGTCACCAGGGTCGGCCGGGTCGGCACGCCGTTGGCCGCGGCCGGGGAGTCGGAGGCCGGGAAGGACTCCTTGCCCGCCTCCTCGTCGTCGGCGACGTAGTTGCGCACGTCGGTGGCGAACTGCTCGGCGGCACTCGGCCAGCACGATGCGGTCCTGCGGGCGCTTGGGGCCGGCGATGGACGGCACGACCGTGGCCAGGTCGAGCTCGAGCTTCTCGGAGAAGTCCGGCTCGGCCGCCGGGTCGAGCCACAGGCCCTGCTCCTTGGCGTACGCCTCGACGAGCGCGATCTGCTGCGTCGGGCGGCCGGTGAGGCGTCAGGTAGTTGATGGTCTCGACGTCGATCGGGAAGATCGCGGCGGTGGAGCCGAACTCCGGCGACATGTTGCCGATGGTGGCGCGGTTGGCCAGCGGGATGGCGGCGACGCCCTCGCCGTAGAACTCGACGAACTTGCCGACGACGCCGTGCTTGCGCAGCATCTCGGTGATGGTGAGCACCAGGTCGGTGGCGGTGGTGCCGGTGGGCAGCTCGCCGGTGAGCTTGAAGCCGACCACCCGCGGGATGAGCATGGAGACCGGCTGGCCGAGCATCGCGGCCTCCGCCTCGATGCCGCCGACGCCCCAGCCCAGCACGCCCAGGCCGTTGACCATGGTGGTGTGCGAGTCGGTGCCGACCAGGGTGTCGGGGTAGGCCTGGCCGCCGCGGACCATGACGGTGCGGGCCAGGTGCTCGATGTTGACCTGGTGGACGATGCCGGTGCCGGGCGGGACGACCTTGAACTCGTCGAAGGCGGTCTGGCCCCAGCGCAGGAACTGGTAGCGCTCCTTGTTGCGGCCGTACTCCAGCTCCACGTTCTGCGCTTGAAGGCGTCCGGCGCGCCGAAGACGTCGGCGATGACCGAGTGGTCGATGACCAGCTCGGCGGGGGCCAGCGGGTTGATCTCGGGCGGCGTCGCCGCCCAGTTCCTTGACGGCCTCGCGCATGGTGGCCAGGTCGACGACACAGGGCACGCCGGTGAAGTCCTGCATGATCACGCGGGCCGGGGTGAACTGGATCTCCTGGCTCGGCTGGGCGTCCGCGTCCCAGTCGCCGAGCGCGCGGATGTGGTCGGCGGTGATGTTCGCGCCGTCCTCGGTGCGCAGCAGGTTCTCCAGCAGCACCTTCAGGCTGTACGGCAGGCGGGCGGAGCCCTCGACCTTGTCCAGCCGGAAGATCTCGTACGACTCGTCGCCCACGCGCAGTGTGCTGCGGGCGTCGAAGCTGTTCGCCGACACGACAGTCTCCTTATGCATGATTTCGCGCGTACCACCGCATCCTGCCGCCGCAGGTTCCTGCCGCTCCGCTAAGGTGAACCTAAGTAAGGTATGCCTTGCCGACGCGACAGCGGTACGCTTCCCGGCAGATATCTCGATGTCGAGATAACTCTAGTACATCGCCGCCCGCGGGTCATGCCTTGC
This sequence comes from uncultured Actinomycetota bacterium, assembly GCA_963737305.1. Classification (GTDB taxonomy): domain Bacteria; phylum Actinomycetota; class Actinomycetes; order Streptomycetales; family Streptomycetaceae; genus Streptantibioticus_C. The sequence continues at coordinate 2,817,154 of CAVTRX010000001.1, forward strand.
CCTGCCCGATCGCGACCGCTCACGTCCGGCTCCTACCCGGCGCGGGCGGACCCATGGGCGCCCCACGCCATGGGAGCCGGGCGTGCGTCGCGCGGCAGGGTCGATCGCTCACAGCGCGCTGAGGCTCTGGCCGACTCCCGCGCGAGCGTGTTCGGATGTGTGCCATGAGTGAACCCACAGCACGCGTGCGCGAGGGACACAGCGGCACCGGCCCCGGGGCGATCACGCCCGACGGCTGCGCGGTGGATCTGTACCTGCGGATCCCGCCCGGTCAGGAGCCGGACGTCGTCCAGGGGGCGGTGCCGGCCGGCGCGACCGTCCTCGAACTGGGCTGCGGCGTGGGGCGGGTGACCCACGCCCTGCTGGAGCGGGGCTTCACCGTGACCGCGGTCGACGAGTCCCCGCAGATGCTGGCGCACGTCCACGGGGCGCGGACGGTCTGCTCGCCGATCGAGTCGCTGGAGCTTCCGGAGCGGTTCGACGTCGTCATGCTGGCGTCCTTCCTGGTGCACGCCGCCGATCCGCGGCAGCGCCAGGGGCTGCTCGACGCCTGCCGCAGGCACGTGAAAGACGACGGGTGCGTGCTGCTCCAGCGGGAGGGCGCGGACTGGCACGACCAGGTGCCCCGTGAGGCGCCGCTGGCGAACGGCCTGTCCCGGGTGGTGTCCTCCGATCCCACGCCGCGCCCCGGGGTGCGCGAGGTCCACGTGGAGTACGTCTTCCCGGACGCCCGGTGGACCCAGACGTTCCTCAGCCGCCCGCTGGACGACGAGGAGTTCGAGGGGGCACTCGCGCAGGCCGGGCTGAAGGTCGAGAGCCGGCTGACGGAGGACGGGGTCTGGGTGCGCGCCCTGCCCTCCGGCGGCGACCGGGCGGAGTGAGGCGGGACGGGCCCGGGTGAGCCCAGGCGGCACAAGCGGTCTCACCCGGATGGCCGTCTCCAATTGACTAGTCAATCTCATATCTGAGATAGCCTTCATTCATGGCAGACGACTACCTCGTACGCATCGGCAAGCTCATCCGTGACGCCCGCCAGCATCGTGGCTGGACCCAGTCGCAGCTCGCAGAAGCACTGGGGACCAGCCAGAGCGCGGTCAACCGCATCGAGCGGGGGAACCAGAACATCAGCCTTGAGATGATCGCCCGGATCGGCGAGGCTCTCGACAGCGAGATCGTCTCGCTGGGCTACTCAGGACCGATGCATCTGCGGGTGGTCGGCGGCCGAAGTCTCTCCGGCGGGATCGACGTCAAGACGAGCAAGAACGCCTGCGTGGCGCTGCTTTGCGCGACGCTGCTCAACGCGGGGCGCACCACGTTGCGCCGGGTGGCCAGGATCGAGGAGGTCTTCCGGATCCTGGAGGTCCTCAACAGCATCGGCGTGCGCACCCGTTGGATCAACGACGGCACCGACCTGGAGATCGTGCCGCCCGCCCAGCTCGACCTGGACGCGATGGACACCGACGCGGCGCGCCGCACCCGCAGCGTCATCATGTTCCTCGGCCCGCTGATGCACCGCACCAACCGCTTCCGGATCCCGTACGCGGGCGGCTGCGACCTGGGCACCCGCACCGTCGCACCCGCACATGGCGCGCTGCGGCACTTCGGCCTCGAAGTGACCGCCACCGACGGGTCGTACCACGCCGAGGTGGACCGGTCGGTCTCCCCGCGACCGGCCGATCGTGCTGACCGAGCGCGGTGACACCGTGACGGAGAACGCGCTGCTGGCCGCCGCCCGCCATCCGAGGGCGTGACCGTGATCCGCAACGCCAGCTCCAACTACATGGTCCAGGATCTGTGCTTCTTCCTGGAGCAGCTGGGCGTGAAGGTCGACGGCATCGGCACCACCACGCTGACCGTGCACGGGCTGGCGAAGATCGACTGCGACGTCGACTACTCGCCGTCGGAGGACCCGGTGGAGGCGATGAGCCTGATCGCCGCCGCGGTGGTGACCTCCTCGGAGCTGACGGTGCGCCGGGTGCCGATCGAGTTCCTGGAGATCGAGCTCGCGGTGCTGGAGGAGATGGGGCTGGACCACGAGCGCACCGCCGAGTACCGCGCGGACAACGGGCGTACCCGGCTGCTGGACCTGACCGTGCGTCCGTCGAAGCTGCGGGCCCCGCTGGACAAGATCCACCCGATGCCGTTCCCGGGCCTGAACATCGACAACGTGCCGTTCTTCGCGGCGATCGCGGCGACCGCGCAGGGTTCGACGTTGATCCACGACTGGGTCTACGACAACCGCGCCATCTACCTGACGGAACTGACCCGGCTCGGCGCGTCGGTCCAGCTGCTTGACCCGCACCGGGTGCTGGTCGAGGGCCCGACCCGCTGGCGGTCGGCCGAGATGATGTGCCCGCCCGCGCTGCGCCCGGCGGTGGTGGTGCTGCTGGCGATGATGGCCGCGGAGGGCACGTCGGTGCTGCGCAACGTCTACGTCATCAACCGCGGCTACGAGGAACTGGCCGAACGGCTGAACTCCATCGGAGCCCAGATCGAGACGTTCCGCGACATCTGACCAGCCGTCATCGCCGACTGCGTGGGGAGAGGTCAGGCGGGGTCGGCGACGGCGTGCGGGACAGTCCGGCGCCGGGTCTCGTCGGTCTGCGTGGCCGCCGTCGGGCAGGGGCTGCCTCCGTCGGGGGATCCCGGCATCGGGGCCCCGCCGTCGACGGTGCCGATGGTCAGGCCGGGAGGCTTCCCGCTCCGCCCAGGGTGGCGACGATGAGGGCCTTGATGGTGTGCATGCGGTTCTCCGCCTGGTCGAAGACGACGGAGTGGGCGGACTCGAAGACCTCGTCGGTGACCTCCAGCGAGGTCAGGCCGTGCCTGGCGTGCACCTCGCGGGCGACCGTCGTGCCGAGGTCGTGGAAAGCGGGCAGGCAGTGCATGAACCGCACCGCCGGGTTGCCGGTGGCGCGCAGCACGTCAGTGGTGACGGCGTAGGGCGCCAGCAGGGCGATCCGCTCGTCCCACATCTCCTGCGGTTCGCCCATCGAGACCCATACGTCGGTGTGCACGAAGTCCACGCCGCGCACACCGTCGGCCACGTCCTCGGTGAGCTCGATCCGCGCGCCGCTCGCCTCGGCGAGCCGACGGGCCTCGGCCACCACCCAGTCCTGCGGCCACAGCTGCTTGGGCGCGACGATCCGCACGTCCATGCCCAGCAGCGCCCCGGTGACCAGGGTGGAGTTGCCGGTGTTGTAGCGGGCGTCGCCGAGGTAGGCGTAACTGATCGCGTCGAGCGGCTTGGCGGCGTGCTCGGTCATGGTCAGGACGTCGGCGAGCATCTGGGTGGGGTGCCACAGATCGCTCAGGCCGTTCCAGACCGGGACGCCCGCGTGGGCCGCGAGTTCCTCGCAGATGTCGTGGCCGCTGCCGCGGTACTGGATGCCGTCGAACATCCGGCCCAGCACCCGGGCGGTGTCCTTGGCGGACTCCTTGTGCCCGATCTGCGAGCCGGCCGGGTCGAGGTAGGTGGTGGTGGCGCCCTGGTCGGCGGCGGCCACCTCGAAGGCGCAGCGGGTCCTGGTGGAGGTCTTCTCGAAGACGAGGGCGATGTTGCGGCCGCGCAGCGACCGCTCCTCGGTGCCGGCGCGCTTGGCGGCCTTCAGCCGGGAGGCCAGCTCCAGCAGGTACCGGAACTCCCCTGCGGTGAGGTCCGACTCCTTCAGGAAGTGACGGCCCGTGAGGTCGGTGGCCAATGGGGGCTCCTAGGTCGCGGAACGAGAAGACACTGGAAGTCTATACGAGCACTCGCATTCTTATACGGCCGGGATGGCGCGGAGCACCCCACGGTACGCCGGAACGGGTGCCGGAGGGCGCTCCTGAGCAGGGAGGATCCCGGTCAGACCGGGTCGCGCTCGATGGGGCAGCTCATGCAGCGCGGGCCGCCCCTGCCCCGGCCGAGCTCACTGCCCGGGATGGTGATCACTTCGATGCCGCGCTTGCGCAGGAAGGTGTTGGTGGTGACGTTGCGTTCATAGGCGAGCACCACGCCCGGCTCGACGGCCAGCACGTTGCAACCGTCGTCCCACTGCTCGCGCTCGGCGGCGTGCACGTCCTGGGTCGCGGTGAGCACCCGGATGTCGTCCAGGCCCAGGGCGGCCGCGATCGCCCGGTGCATGTGCTCGGGCGGGTTGTCGGTGACCTTGAGAGCGCCGGTGTCGTCGCCCTGCTCGATGGTGTACGAGCGCAGCATGCCCAGGCCCGCGTACTTGGTGAAGGTGTCGCCGTCGACCATCGTCATCACCGTGTCCAGGTGCATGAACGCGCGCCGCTTCGGCATGTCCAGGGCGACGATGGTGCGGGCGGACCCCGCCGCGAACAGGCCGCGGGCCAGCATCTCCACCGCCTGCGGGGTGGTCCGCTCACTCATCCCGATCAGCACCGCGCCGTTGCCGATCACCAGCACGTCGCCGCCCTCGATGGTCGACGGATAGGCCGCCTGCCCCTCGGACCACACGTTGAACCCGCCGCCGGCGAAGAGCGGATGGTGGCGGTAGATCGCCTCGAAGTGCACGGTCTCGCGCCACCGCGCGGGCCAGCGCATCGCGTTGATGCTCACCCCGTCGTAGACCCAGGCCGAGGTGTCCCGGGTGAACAGGTGGTTCGGCAGCGGGTTGAGCAGGAAGTCGTCCAGTTCCATGACGTGGAAGCGCACCGAGGCCGGCTCGGCGGCCCTGGCGAGGAACTCCCGCTTCGTCAGTCCGCCGACCAGCGCCTCGACCAGGTCGGCCGGCCCGAGTTCGTCACAGGCGGCGCGCAGGTGGTCGGTGGCCAGCGGCCCGAACTCCTTCTCGTCGAAGACCCGGTCGAGGATCAGCCGGCGCGCCTCAGGGACCTGAAGCGTCTCGCGCAGCAGATCGCCGAAGAGGAACACCTCGATCCCCCGGTCACGCAATATGTCGGCGAAGCCGTCGTGCTCGGCGCGCGCACGACGTACCCACAGCACGTCGTCGAACAGGAGCGCGTCCTTGTTAGACGGCGTGAGCCGTTTCAGTTCCAGGTCCGGGCGGTGCAGGATGACACGCCGCAACCGTCCGGCCTCGGAGTCCACGTGGAAGCCCATGAAGCGAAACTTTCTCATGGGGTGCCGTCGGCTGGCCCCGGCACGCGCGGTTTGCCATATGGCTCACACGCGCCGGGGCACGGCCGGTCACAGCCTGGGGTCGACCGGCTCCGATTCGAGAGCGAGGACGGCGAAAACCGCCTCGTGGACCCGCCACAGCGGCTCGCCGGCGGCGAGCCGGTCCAGCGCTTCAAGACCCAGCGCGTACTCGCGCAGCGCCAGCGAGCGCTTGTGGCCCAGCGCGCGGGAGCGCAGCCGCGCGAGGTTGTCCGGCCGGGTGTACTCCGGTCCGTAGATGATCCGCAGATACTCCCGGCCCCGGCACTTCACGCCCGGCTGGACCAGCCCGTCCGCGCCGCGGACGAACGCCTGGAGCGGCTTGACCACCATCCCCTCGCCGCCCTCGGCGGTCAGCTCCAGCCACCAGTCGGTGCCCGCGGCCACCGAGGCGGCGTCCTCGGTGTCCACCAGCAGCCGCCGTGTGCCGTGCAGCAGGCCTGAGGGGTCGTCGGCGACCAGCCGGTCGATGAGGGCGAGTTGCTCGTCGTGCGGCACCGCGGCCAGGCTGCGCCCTTCGGCCGCCAGCAGTTGGAAGGGCGCGAGGCGCACCCCGTCCAGGCCGTCGGTGCTCCAGCAGTAGCGGCGGTAGGCGTCGGTGAACGCGCCCGCGTCGGCGGCCCGCTCCCGCTGCCGGTCCAGCAGCGCGTCCACCTGCGAACCGCGGGCCTTCGCCGCCTCCAGCGCTGCCAGCGCGCCGGGGAAGACGGCCCGGGACGCGGCGCCGACCGCGGCGTACTGCCGGCGCAGCAGCCCGGACGCCTTCAGCGACCAGGGCAGCAGTTCGGCGTCCAGCAGCAGCCAGCCGGACTCCAGTTCCTTCCACAGTCCGGCCGCGCCGACCGCGTCACGCAGCCGGGCCAGGACCTGCTCGGTGACCTCGGGGTCGTCGAAGAACGGCCGTCCGGTGCGGGTGTGCAGTGCGCCGGTCACCCCGCCGGACGCTCCGAAGCGGCTGCGCGCGACCTCGGCGTCCCGGCAGACCAGGGCCACCGCACGCGAGCCCATGTGCTTCTCCTCGCACACCACCTGGCGCACGCCGCTGCCGCGGTAGGCGGCGAAGGCCTCCGCCGGGTGCTCCAGGTAGCCGTCGAGCGAGGAGGTGGCGCACGGGGCCATGGTGGGCGGCAGGTAGGCCAGCAGCCGCGGGTCGATCGCGAACCGGCTCATCACCTCCAGCGCCGCCGCGGCGTTCTCCTCCCGGACCGCGACCCGGCCGTGGTGCGCGGTCTCCACCACCCGGCGCCCGGAGACGTCGGTGAGGTCCAGCGGACGGCCGTCCAGCCCGCCGGGCGCCTGCGCGCGCAGCGGCTTGACCGGCTCGTACCAGACCCGCTCGGCGGGTACGCCGACCAGTTCGCGCTCGGGCCAGCGCAGCGCGGTCAGCTCGCCGCCGAAGACGCAGCCGGTGTCCAGGCAGACGGTGTTGTTCAGCCAGCGGGCGTCGGGCACCGGGGTGTGGCCGTAGACGACCGCGGCGCGGCCGCGGTACTCCTCGGCCCACGGGTAGCGGACCGGCAGGCCGTACTCGTCGGTCTCCCCGGTGGTGTCGCCGTACATCGCGAAGGAACGCACCCGGCCGGAGGTGCGGCCGTGGTACTTCTCCGGCAGACCGGCGTGGCAGACCACCAGCGCGCCGTCGTCGAGCACGAAGTGGCTGACCAGCGAGGCGATGAACTCCTGTGCCCGCGGCCGGAAGCCGGGGTCGCTCTCCTCCAGTTCCGCCAGCTGCTCGATGGTCTCGGCCAGTCCGTGACTGTGCCGGACGTTTCGCCCCTTGAGGTAGCGCCCGAGCTTGTTCTCGTGGTTCCCGGACACGCACAGCGCCTCGCCGTCGGCGACCATGCCCATCGCCAGGCGCAGCACGCCGGGGCTGTCGGGACCGCGGTCGACCAGGTCGCCGACGAACACCGCGGTGCGGCCCGCGGGGTGGGCGGCACCGACCGGCCGGCCCTGCTCGTCGTGGCGCAGCCGGTAGCCGAGCCGGGTGAGCAGCGTCTCCAGCTCGGAGCGGCAGCCGTGGATGTCGCCGATGATGTCGAACGGGCCGCTCAGGTGCCGCAGGTCGTTGAAACGCCGCTCAAGGGTGATCTCGGCGGCGTCCACCTCGGCGGCACCGCGCAGGATGTGCACCTTGCGGAAGCCCTCACGCTCCAGGGAGCGCATCGAGCGCCGCAGTTCGCGCTGCTGGCGGTCGATCACGTGCTTGGGCAGCCCGGCGCGGTCCGGGCGGGCGGCGTTGCGCTCGGCGCAGACCTGCGCGGGGACGTCCAGGACGATGGCGATCGGCAGTACGTCGTGTTCCCGGGCGAGCCGCACCAGCTTGCGGCGGCTGTCCGGCTGCACGCTGGTGGCGTCGACCACGGTCAGCCGGCCGGCGGCCAGCCGCTTGCCGACGATGTAGTCGAGCAGGTCGAAGGCGTCGCCGGTGGCGGTCTGGTCGTTCTCGTCGTCGCTGACCAGGCCGCGGCAGAAGTCGGAGGAGATGACCTGGGTCGGCTTGAAGTGCTTGCGGGCGAAGGTGGACTTGCCGGAACCGGTGGAGCCGACCAGCACCACGAGGGACAGGTCGGTGACGGGCAGGACCCGTCCGCCGGTTCGCACGGTCTCGCTGGTCATGCCGCCTCCTTCGTGGTGCCGGGCGTACGGGTACGGAAGACCGCCATCTGGGTGGGCGGCCCGACCTCGGGGTCGTCGTCGCCGACCGCGGTGAACCCGACCGTGTAGTCGTGCCGTTCCGCGACGGTCCGCGCCCAGTCGCGGAACTCCTGACGGGTCCACTCGAACCGGTGGTCCGCGTGCCGGACGTGGCCGGCCGGCAGGGACTCCCAGCGCACGTTGTACTCGACGTTGGGCGTGGTGACCACGACGGTCGCGGGACGGGCGGCCCCGAAGACCGCGTACTCCAGGGCGGGCAGCCGGGGCGGGTCGAGGTGTTCGACGACCTCGCTCAGCACGGCGGCGTCATAGCCCTTCAGCCGCTCGTCGGTGTAGGTGAGGGCGCCCTGCAGCAGCCGGACGCGGGCCGCCTGACGCTCCGGCATCTGCTCCAGGCGCAGCCGCCGGGCGGCGATGGCCAGCGCGCGCATCGACACGTCGACCCCGGTGACCTCGGTGATCCGCGGGTCGCCCAGCAGTGCCTGCACCAACTGGCCCTGTCCGCAGCCGAGGTCGACCACCCTGGCCGCCCCGGCGTCACGCAGCGCGGCCATCACGGCCTCCCGGCGACGCACCGCCAGCGGTACCGGACGCTCCGGGGTGTCGGTGGTCTCGTCGACCGCGTTGTCGATCTCCTCGCTCCCGCTGTCGTCGGCCTCCGCGAGCCGGGCCAGCTCAAGGCGCTCGTTGGCCTCCCGGGTCAGCGACGCGCGGCGGGCCAGGTAGCGGGAGGTGATCAGTTTCTGCTCGGGGTGCTCGGCGAGCCAGCCGTCGCCGGCGCGCAGCAGCTTGTCGACCTCGTCGGGCGCGACCCAGTAGTGCTTGGCGTCGTCCAGCACCGGCAGCAGCACATACAGGTGGCGCAGGGCGTCGGACAGCTTCTGGTGCCCCTCCAACGTCAAGGTGACATACCGGGACTCACCCCACTCGGGGAACTGCTCGTCCAGCGCGACCGGGGTGGCCGACACCGTCCAGCCCAGCGGTTCGAACAGCTCGCGCACCAGCGTCACGCCGCCCCGGGCGGGAAGCGCCGGTATCTCGATCCGCAACGGCAGCGGGGCGGCGGCGCGCTCCGGCAACGCCCGGCACACGCCCTTCAGCGCGCTGGAGAAGACCGCGCTCAACGCCACCGCGAGCAGTGAACTCGCCGCGTAGGGGCGGTCGTTGACGTACTGGGCGAGGGCGCTGTCGGGCGCGCCGCCGCGGCCCTTGCCCTTGCTGCGGCGCACCAGCGCCACCGGGTCGACCTCCAGCATCAGCGCGGCGGTGCAGCGCAGGGCCGACGCCTCGGGGTAGAAGACGTGCGCGGTGCCGTAGGAGGTGGAGAAGGCCTGAGCCTTGTCGGGGTGCTTGTGCAGCAGGAATCCCAGGTCGGTGGCCGGGGAGGCGTCGCTGCCTGTGGTGGTTACGGTCAGGAACACACCGCCGAGTATCGCCCGGGGGCACCCGCCCGACCAGCGGATTTCCTCAGCGGGAGGCCGCCAGCCGGGCGGCCAGCGCGGCGATGGCCCGCGGTCCCACCCGGCAGCAGCCGCCGATGAGCCGGGCCCCGTCGGCGTACCAGTCGTCGGCCGCGGCCGGGTCGAAGCTCGGGCCGCCACGCCAGGAACGGGAGGTGGCGTCCCATTCCTCACCGCTGTTGGGGTAGACCACGACCGGTTTCCCGGTGGCCGCGCGGGCGAGGGGAATCGCGCGGGCCGCGTCGGAGACGGTGCAGCAGTTGACGCCGACGGCGATCACCTGCGGCAGTCCGGCGGCCAGCCGGAAGGCGTCCTCCAGCGGCTGCCCGGCCCGGGTGGTCTCCCCCTGCACGCTGTACGACAGCCATACCGGAACCCCGGTCCCTTCGGCCGCGCGCAGCATCGCCTCCGCCTCGACGGTGTCCGGGACGGTCTCCAGCGCGAGGACGTCGGGACCCGCCTCGGCCAGCGCCTCGATCCGGGGACGGTGGAAGCGCTCCAACTCCGCGACGGTGAGCCCGTAGCGGCCGCGGTACTCGCTGCCGTCGGCGAGCATCGCCCCGTACGGCCCGACGGACGCGGCCACCCAGACGTCGTCCCGGCCGGTCGCGGCGGAGCGGGCGAGCGCGACGCTGCGCCGCAGCAGCGCGGCGGCTTGCGCGCGGTCCGCCCCGCGGCGCGCGAAGCCCTCGAAGGTGGCCTGGTAGCTGGCGGTGATGAGCACCCGGGCGCCCGCCGCCAAGTATGCCGCGTGCGCCGCCCGGATGGTCGAGGGGTCGTCGGCGAGCAGCCTGGCCGTCCACAGGTCGCCCGCCAGGTCCTGGCCCTGGTCGGCGAGTTGGTTGGACAGCCCGCCGTCCAGCACGACGGGACCGCTCGCCAGCGCCGCGGCCAACGGTGTCGCCGGGGCGGTTCCGGGTGTGGGCGGTGGGACGGGCAACGCGGCGGCTCCTTGGTCCGGGCCCGGCCGGGGGGCCGGGGGCTTCGGCGGAAGGCTGCGGATGGGTCAGCCGAGTTGGGTCCGCACCTGGGAGGAGATCAGCTCCAGGTGGTCGAGGTCGTGCAGGTCGAGGATCTGAAGGTAGACGCGCGAGCAGCCGATGGCGGCGTATCGGCCGATCTTGTCGACCACCTCGGCGGGCGTTCCGCCCAGGCCGTTGGCGCGCAGGTCCTGCGGCTCACGGCCGATCGCCGCGGCGCGCCGGGCGACCTCGGCGTCGTCCTTGCCGACGCAGGCGACCAGGGCGTTGGAGTACACCAGGTCGTCGGGCTTGCGGCCGATCGCCTCGGCGGCGGCGCGCACCCGGCCGAACTGCCGCTCGCTGTCCTCGATCGAGGCGAACGGGATGTTGAACTCGTCGGCGTAGCGGGCCGCCAGCCGCGGGGTGCGCCGGGCGCCGTGCCCGCCGATGAGCACCGGGATCCGGCTCTGCGCGGGCTTGGGCAGCGCGGGCGAGTCGGTGAGCTGGTAGTAGGTGCCGTGGTGGGTGAAGGTCTCGCCGACCGGGGTGGACCACAGGCCGGTGACGATCGCCAGCTGCTCCTCCAGCCGAGCGACCTTCTCCTTGGGGAACGGGATGCCGTACGCGGTGTGCTCCGCCTCGTACCACCCGGCGCCCAGGCCCAGTTCGACGCGCCCGCCGGACATCTGGTCGACCTGGGCGACCTCGATGGCCAGCACGCCCGGCAGCCGGAAGGTGCCGGCGGTCATCAGGGTTCCGAGCCTGATGCGCCGGGTCTCCCGGGCGAGACCGGCCAGGGTGATCCAGGCGTCGGTCGGCCCGGGCAGACCGTCGGCACCGCCCATCTTCACGAAGTGGTCGGAGCGGAAGAAGGCGTCGAAATCCAACTCCTCGGTGGCCTTCGCGACGGACAGGAGCGTGTCGTACGAGGCCCCCTGCTGGGGCTCGGTGAAGATGCGCAGATCCATGGGCTCCATCCTGCACCGGTCGGTGCGGGTCATCACGGCCGGACGGCCAGCGACAGCGCGAACCTGCCTTCCTCGTCGGTCCACCAGTGGCTCAACCGCAGTCCCGCGGCCTCCAGTTCGGCCCGTACCCGGCTCTCGCGGAACTTCGCGGAGATCTCGGTGCGTATCTCCTCACCCGCGGCGAAGTCGACCTTCAGGTCGAGTGCCGGGATCTTGGCGGTGAGCCCGGTCCTGGCGCGCAGCCGCATCTCTATCCACTCGTGCTCACGGTCCCAGCGGGCGACGTGCTCGAAGTCGTCCGGATCCAGATCGGCGCCGAGTTCACGGGCCAGGACGGCCAGCACGTTCTTGTTGAAGGCCGCGGTGACCCCGGCGGAGTCGTCGTAGGCGGCGACCAGCGTCGGCTCGTCCTTGACGAGGTCGGTGCCCAGCAGCAGCGCGTCGCCCGGCCGCAGCGCGGCACGCGTGCCGGCGAGGAAGGCGGCGCGCTCCTCGGGCAGCAGGTTGCCGATCGTGCCGCCGAGGAAGGCGACCAGCCGCGGCCCCTCGCTCTCCGGCAGGTCGAGTCCGGCCTGGAAGTCGGCGACCAGCGCGTGCACGGCCAGCCCGGGGTAGTCGGCGATCAGCGCGCGGCCGGCCTGTTCGAGGGCGGAGTCGCTGACGTCGACGGGGATGTAGGTGCCCAGCGTGCCGCTCGCGCGCAGCGCCTCGATCAGCAGCCGGGTCTTCTCCGAGGAACCCGAGCCGAGCTCCACCAGCGTCCGGGCCGCGGTGGCCGACGCGATGTCACCGGCCACCCGGTCGAGGATCGCCCGCTCGGCGCGGGTCGGGTAGTACTCGGGCAGCCGGGTGATCTCCTCGAACAGTTCGCTGCCGCGCGCGTCGTAGAACCACTTGGGTGGCAGCCACTTGGGGTCGGCGGTCAGGCCGGCGGAGACGTCCGCGCGGAGTGCTTCGGCGGTGGCGTCGGGGGGCAGTTGCCTGGTGAGGGTGAAGGCGCTCATGCGGGCGGCTCCTTGAGAGGGGTTGCGTCGATCCCCCCGGGGGTGGCCAGGACCAAGGTGCGGTCCGGGATCCGGGTCCACCCGGGTTCGTCGTCGTACGGTTCCGAGGCGAGGACCACGTGGCTGCCGGCTTCCAGCCGGTGCCACAGGGTGTCGCCCCAGGTGGTGGCGGCGATGGTGTCGCCGTCGGTGAGCAGCAGGTTGAGCCTCGCGGGCGTGACGGCGGCGATCTCGGCCACCGTGTCGGCCAGCGCGTCGCCGGGCGGCGCGCCGTCCCGCAACCGGTGCAGCACCAGCGCCCACACCAGCGCGGAGTCGCAGCGCGCCTCCAGCCCCAGCAGTTCCTCCGGGGGCAGTCGCGCGGCGGGACCGGCCACCGAACAGGGCCAGCCGGAGACCGCGCCGTTGTGGCTGAACAGCCACCGGTCGGCGCCGTAGGGAGCGGCGGCCGACTCGTCGGGGGCGGAGCCCTCCGTGGTGTCGCGTACCGCCGCGAGCAGCGCGCCGGAGCGCACCACCCGGGTCAGGTCGGCGAAGGAGGGGTCGGCCCAGACCGGCCCGGTCCTGCGGTAGCGCGCCGGGCGGGGGTCGCCCGGCGCGTACCAGCCGACGCCGAAGCCGTCCGCGTTGACCGTGCCGTGCCGCTGCATACGCGGTGCCCAGGACTGCCGGTACAGCGAGTGCGGCGGCTCCGACAGCACCCGGCGCAACGGCACGGCAGGCCCGAGGTAGGCGAGGTGACGGCACATGACGATCTCCTGTCGGGAACGCGGGCCCACCGGGACCTGGAGGGGCCGAGGGGGCTCATGGGACCGGAGGTGGGCGGGTGAGGGCGTACGAGAGCCCGGCCGGGGCCTCGCGGGGTGGCCGCGGGGTCCCGGACCGGCTCGTGTCAGTCCGTCTGCGGCCGGGCGTCGCGGGCGGTGCGGAATCCGGCGAATATCTGCCGGCGGACCGGATAGTCCCAGTTGCGGAACGTGCCCCGGCAGGCGACCGCGTCCACGGCGAACGAACCACCGCGCAGCACCTTGTACTCCGGTCCGAAGAAGACCTCGGAGTACTCGCGATACGGGAACGCCCGGAAGCCCGGGTACGGATCGAAGTCGCTGGCCGTCCACTCCCACACGTCACCCATCAGCTGCCGGATGCCCAGCGGCGAGGCGCCTTCCGGGTAGCTTCCGGCAGGGGCCGGGCTCAGGTGGCGCTGGCCGAGGTTGGCGTGGGCGGCGGTGGGGTCCGCGTCGCCCCAGGGGTAGCGGCGCGAGCGGCCGGAGACCGGGTCGTGGCGGGCGGCCTTCTCCCACTCCGCCTCGGTGGGCAGCCGCCGTCCGGCCCAGTTGGCGTAGGCGTCCGCCTCGTACCAGCTGACATGCAGCACCGGTTCGTCGTCGGGCACCGGCTCGAGGGTGCCGAACCTGCGGCGCAGCCACTCGCCGCCCTCCCTGGTCCATGACTGCGGTGCCTCCAGGCGGTGCTCCCGCACCAGCTCCCAGCCGGCCGGGGCCCACCAACGCAGGTCGTGGTAACCGCCGTCGGCGATGAAGTGCTGGAACTCACCGCAGGTCACCGGGGTGGTGTCCAGGAAGAACGGCGCCACGTCCACCTGGTGCGCGGGCCGCTCGTTGTCCAGCGCCCACGGCTCCGCGGAGGTGCCCATGGTGAACGGGCCGCCGGGGACCAGGATCTCGGACGGCAGCAGGGCCGCGTCGGCCGGCGCGGGGGCCGGCGGCGGCGCGGTCAGGGCCGCCGGGCCGCGGCGCAACTGGTGGGTGATCAGCATGGTCTCGTCATGCTGCTGCTCGTGTTGCGCGATCATGCCGAACGCGAATCCCGCCTCCAGCAGGGTGTTGCCACGCAGCGCGGTCGTCTCCAGCAGGTCCAGCACCCGGCCGCGCACCTCGGCCGCGTAGCCGCGCGCCTCGGCGGGCGCCAGCAGCGGCAGGGTCGGCCGCTCCGACCTCGGGTGCTCGAACGCGTCGTAGATCGGGTCGATCTCCGGGTGGATCGCCTCCCGCCCGCCGACGGCGCGCAGCAGCCACAACTCCTCCTGGTTGGCGATGTGCGCCAGGTCCCACACCAGCGGCGACATCAGGGGTGAGTGCTGGGCGATCAGGTCGCGTTCGTCCACACAGCTCGTCAGGCCGTGGGTCCGCACCCGGGCGCCCTCCAGCACCTCGACGACGCGCCGGCGCAGCAGTTCGGGATCGACGTGGGTCTCCGCCGTCGGAGGGTCGATGGCAGGCCCGGCAAAAGAATCGAAAGGTGAAGTGGTCATGATCAGCCGTCCTTCCCGATGAGCGGGGGCGACGATTCGGCGGCCCGCCGGTACGGGGTAGCGGTGCGGTACGGGTCGAGCAGGTCGTCGGCGGGACATCGGCCCCTGGCGACGTAGCGTTCGGCGAATTCCTTCACGGCGTCGCGGATCCGCTCCGACGCGCCGAGTCCCGGCAGCGCGCGGATCGCCGCCTCGAAGCAGGTCTCGGCCGCCATACGCAGCGCGGCGTCGGTCAGGCCGTGCCGGGCGGCCCGCCGCCACAGCGGATTGCCCGGCGCCCGGTGATAGGGCCGCAGGTCCAGTGGCCGCACCGCCAGGTGGGCGGTGCGCGCGGCCTGCGGGTCGTCCAGCAGCGCGGTCGTGACGGCCAGCGGCACGATCCATCCGTCGTCGCCGGGCTGCGCGTCGATCATGCGCAGTTCCAGGTAGCCGTGCGGCCTGACGGGAGGGAAGAGGGTGGTCAGGTGATAGGCGAGGTCGTCCTGGGTGGGCGGCCTGGGAGACGCGTGGCGCCCACCGTCGGCTATCCACTCGCGGAAGGTCAGCCCGGCGGGAACCGTCCACCGCCCGCTGTCCTGGCGTATGCACAGCACCGGTGTGTCCAGGGCGTAGCCCGCCCAGGCGACCCGAGGATCCTCGTCGTCCCGGGGCGCGGTGGTGCGGGCCGGGTCGAGCGCCGACCACACCGCCTGCCGGGTGGAGCGGATGCCGGTCGGGCGGCCTCGGCTGAGCGGGGAGTTGGCGAACGCGGCCACCAGCACGGGGCCGAGGAGATGGGCGAGGCGCCAGCGCGCCCGGTAGTCGTCGGACGCCGGCCCCGCGGTGCCGGCGTCCAGACAGACCTGCACGGACGCCGTGCTGCACATCATCGATCTGCCGACCGGGCCTATCCGGTCGAAGTACTCCTCCATGGCGGCGTAACGGGGCAGCGTCAGCAGCCGTCGAGGGAGGTGCCAGGGGTCGTGTCCGAACCCGACGAGTCTGAGCCGGTGACCGTGCAACCGGTCACGGACGGCGGCCAGGTCGGCGGACATGGTCTCCACGCACTCGGTCAGCGAGTCGGCGGGCGGGGAGCTGAGCTCCAACTGGCCACCGGGCTCCTGGGTGAGCGTGGAGCGGAGCGGGAGGCGCCGCAGGTCGGCGAGGGCGGCGTGCATACGGGGCGCGCCGACGGGCCGCGAGGGGTGGACTTCGTCGTGGACAAGCCACTCCAGTTCCACACCGACCCGCTTCGGCGGGCCGTTCTTGAAGCAGATGCCGTGCGCCCGCGCCTCGGCCTCCGCCTCATCGATCGGCAGGACGTCGTTCATTCCGGGACTCCCAGTCGACGATCGGGTTCGGACAACCATTCCACTGCACCACGTTCAGGGCGATATCGCACCCCATTTTACGAACACCTGTTCCCATACCATCATGTCGCGTCTCCCCGCCTGCCCGCCAGGGGCCTGATCAATCTCCCATGACGACATTCACTCCAGAACCCCCTGACCGAGGATGAAAGGGCATCAATTCGTCGGTGTCCGAAAATCGTCGACCTCCACCTCGGCGTCCACCTCCGTCGGCGGCGGCCGCGGCGGCGGCGGCTGCTGCGGCGGCGGCTGCGGGCCGTTCGCCGGCCGGGTGACGACCGCGTCGTCCGGCCCGGCCTCGTACCGGTCGAGCAACTCGCGAACCCGGTCGATGGCTTCACCGGCGGCGTCGGCGGCCTCGACGCAACTCCAGTAGACGGGCACCTCCTCGGTGGCCCGGGCCACCGAGACCAGCGCGGCCACGACCTCCGCCAGCATTTCCAGCAGTCCGCACAACGCCCGCCGCGGGTCTCGCACACCTGTCAGACCTGCGGCCCGGACCAGCCCCGACCGCGGGCCCGGATCCCCGGCGACGGCGAGGCGACCGCCGACGGCCTCCACGAGGGCCTGCGCCTGCCACGCCTCCGCGATCACCGTCCGCGCGTCCCGGGCGTGCGCGACGGCATACCGGGTGATGGCGATGAGCCTGGCCGCGTCCATCCTTCACCTCCCTTCTCCCACGGTCGCCGCGATCCTCCGCGACCCTGTTCCACGGATCGCATCCGGTTCGACACTCAGAGTGACCGCTTGAGCGCGCGGTGAAAAGTGGGCGTGGGATTTCGGTGGACAACGGAGCGTATGTGGAAAACTTGGTCACTCGTTCGGAGGATGATCCACTCCAGGCTTACGCCCTGGCCGCGCCGTCGCCGGACGCGCCGTCGGTGCCGGCCACCCCGTCATCCGGCGCGCCGCCGGACCCGGAGCCCCCGTCACCGGACGCGCCGACGCAGCTCCTGGCCACCCCGTCGCCCCGGGCGCCGCCGCTCCCCGAGCCCGTCGCCCTTGGCGCCTCGGGCCCGGAGCCCCCGTCATCCGGCGCACCGCCAGCGTCGTCCGCCCCGGCGCCCCGCCGGCCCCGGCCACCCTCCAGCAGATCGTCCGGGCGACGGGACACCCCGGCGGAAATCGGGCCCGGGTCAGCCGTCGTCGTCGGGCCGGTCCGTGTGGTCCGGGTCAACCCTCGTTGTCCGGCCCGTCCGTGGGGTCCGGGATCGGGAAGCGGTGTTCGTTCCGGTCGATCTTGGCCGAGAGGGCGGAGAGCGGGTCGACTCCCAGGGCGTCGCAGAACTGGAGCAGGTAGGCGAGAACGTCGGCGACCTCGTCCCGCACCCGGTGCGCGGTGTCCGGGTCGGCCATCACCCGCTGTGCCTCCTCGGGGGTGAGCCACTGGAAGATCTCCAGCAGTTCCGAGGCCTCGACGCTGAGCGCGGCGGCCAGGTTCTTCGGGGTGTGGTAGCGCCCCCACCGCCGCGCCGCCGCGAAATCGGTCAGTCGGCGCCGCAACACGTCCAGGTCTTCGGTCACCCGCTCAGGTCTACCGCACCGGCACCCCGGCACCGGCGCCGCCCCGGCCCCCACCGTCACCCCAGCCCCCGGCACCCGGCCCCCACCGTCACCCCGCCACCCCGGGCGCCCACCGTCATCCCCTCCGCCCGAGCCGCCCTCCGCGGACCGGCGTCCACCGTCACCCCGGCCCCCACCGTCACCCCCCGGCGCCCGAACCACCCTCCGCCATCCCACCGCCACCCCCCTTCTTGCGGCGGCCGTCCAGCCGGATCAGCGTCACGCCCTCCGCGCGCACCGCGTCCGCGTCGTGCGCGGTGCCCAGCAACCGCACGTGACCGTGGTCCGCGGCGCGCCGGGCCAGCGACAGCAGGGCGGCCGTCTGCACGCGATCCAGCCCGCTGTCCAGCCCGTCCGCGACCACCGTCATCACCCGCAACGCCGCCGGCACCTCACCGCTCTGGTCCATCGCCAGCACCCCGGGTCCGGTCAGCAGCACCAACGCCATCGCCAGGAACCGCAGTTCGCTGTCGCCCAGCCGGTCCAGCGGGGTCAGCCCGAGCGGACCGCGATCCAGCGCCGCCAGCACGCCCTCCTCTGCGGCGGTCTCGCCCGCCACCCCCGCGCTCGCCATGCCCGCGCCCGCCGCCACCGCCCCACCGCGCCGACCCGTGCCCGCGCCGACCCCAGCACCCGCGCCCGCGCCGACAGCACTCCGTACACCCGCCCCCGGTCCCCCGCTCCGCAGGGCCCGGCGGACCACCACCAAACCCTCCAGCGGTCCGCCGCAGGCCATCCGGGTCGCGCCGACCAGCGCCGCGTGCCGGATCCGGCATTCGCCGTGGGTGCGGTTGAGGACGGCCGAGAGGTTGTCGCACCCCGGCCGCAGCATGCCGTCACCGATCCTGACCGGCTCGCGCATGCTCGACGGGCGAGGCTCGACGGGGAAGGCCGCGCGCAACGCGATCAGCACCTGTTCCGCCGCGGCCAGCACCAACCGCTGGCCGTGCGTGGTGCCCGCCACCCGCAACGGCAGCACAGCGGTGGCCAGCCGGTCGTCCGGCAACGGTGCCCGCGTCACGGGGACCGCGCCCGCGGTGTGCCAGGCGGCCTGCACGGTCGGGCGAGCCGGATCGCGCAGCGCGGTGGTCAGCAGCGTCTCACCGGATCCGGTCAGTCGTTCGCCGACGACGCGGAGTTCGGGTTCGGTCTGCACCGCGAGGTCGAGCCGTACAGGACCCGCCGGGCCGTCGACCGTACAGCCGATACGGAATCCTCGCCGACCCTGGCTGTCGGGGCGGCTGTCCTGCGGGGCGCAGGCGGCGGCACCCCCGCGTACCGACTCGCGTACCGCGGTGGCCAGTCGCTCGCCCGCCGCGAGCCGGGACAGCAGCAGGAGGGCCTCCAGCACGCTGGACTTTCCGCTGCCACCGCCGCCGGCGAGCACCGTGACCGGGCCGAGCGGGAAGGCGGCGCCGCGGTGCGACTTGAACGCGGACAGCCGAAGCTCGGTGACCGCCGGGCGCGCCCCGGCCTCCCCCGGACCGCCCGAAGCCCCCGCCCCCTCAGCCCCGGTCTCCGCCCCGTCCCACCCTTCGTCGGCCTCCGCCCCCTCAGCCACGGCCTCACCCCCGGCCGGCCCCTCGCCGACCCCCGCCCCCTCAGCCCCGACCCCGACCGCGGCCCCAGCCGGTTCCCCGGCCGGTCCCGCCGCCCCGGGCCGCGTCTCCTCGGGGGTCCCGGCCATGCCCTGCGCCTGGGAAACGTACGTCGTCCTCGTCCTCACCCGGTCCATGCGGCGACGGTAGCCACGCCGGGGAGCGCCGAACCGTTCCGTCCGCGGTGGCGTCCTTCGAAAGGGCTACGGTGCTGAGATGACCACATATGCAGCCCTTCTGCGCGGCATCAACCTCGGCGCGCACAACCGGATGCCCATGGCCAGGCTGCGTGAGCTGATCGCCGCGATGGGCGGCACGGAGGTCAGGACGCTGCTACAGAGCGGCAACGCCGTCTTCGACCACACCACGGCCGAGCCGGAACGGCTGGCTCGGGAGTTGGAGGAGCTGATCGGCCGGGAGCTGGAACTGACGGTGCCGTGCGTGGTCCGTGAGGCGAGCGATCTGCGACGGGTCCTGGACGGCAACCCGTTCACGGACTTCGACCCGGCGAAGCTGGTGGTGCTCTTCCTGTCGGGGCCGGTCGGCGCGGAGCACGTCTCCGGCATCGATCCGGAGCGGTACGCCCCCGACGAGTTCCGGCTGGGCGAGCGGGAGATCTACGTCAACTGTCCGACCGGGCTGGCGCGTTCCAAGCTGCCGACCGCTTTGGGGGACAAGCGTCTCGGACTGGTGGCGACCGCCCGAAACTGGAATACCGTGACGAAACTGGTCGCCATGACGGACAATCAGTAACGGGCCGCCCACCGCGGCGGTCCGGCTCAACGCCCCCGCCCCTAGGAGGCTTCCCCCATGCTGCACGGCGCCGACATCAGCTCCTACCAGCCGAGTGACTACTCCACGGCAGGCCTGTCCTTCGTGTTCATCAAGCTCACCGAGGGGTTGTCCTACGTCAACCCGAAGTGGGTCGCCCAGCGCACCACCGCCCGGCACGCGGGCCTGGTGACCGGCTTCTACCACTACCCCCACATCGCCAACTCCCCCACCGAGGAAGCCGATCACTTCCTGAACCAGATCAATCTCACGGACGGTGACGTCCTCTGTCTGGACTGGGAGTGGTACGGGCAGAGCGTGACGCACGCTCGGGCCCGGACGTACAAGGACACCTGGATCAGCCACATCAAGGCCAAAGCCCCCAAGCACCGGGTGATCGTCTACAGCGACCGCTCCAACTGGCTCGATGTCGGCAAGGACGCGAAGTGCGGCGACGGCCTGTGGATCGCCGACTACACCACGGCCGGCCATCCGCGGGTCGATCACGACTGGGTCTTCCACCAGTTCACCGACTCGCCCATCGACAAGAACGTCGCCAAGTTCGACTCGGTGGCCGACCTGCGTTCCTGGGCGGGTGTCGGGAAGGCCGACGGTTCGGCGACCGAGGCGCGGGCGGTCTCCGCGGCCCCCTTGCCCGAGGCCGACGCGGCACCGAAGGTCGACTAGCCGGCGACCCGGCAGGGTGATGACCCTGACCTGACGGCTCCTTACCTGACGGGCCGGCCGGTGAAAACGGCCCGTCACACCGGTTCCGGCCGACGAAGCGCCCTTGCCCCATTTCCCTGTGGGGCAAGGGCGCTTCGGCATGCCATGACAGCAACCGCCGCGTTGACAGTGACGATGTTTTGAGTGTAACTATCAAGTGCAGTCAGCATCCATAGTTGATGTCCGTTCACTTCGCGTCCGGCCCTCGGGCCGTCATCCAGCCGCAATGGGGGCCACCCATGAACCAGCCCAGTACGTCGGTCGCACCACGCGTCAAGTGGCGGTGGTGGGCTCTGGCGGCGCTGTCGCTGAGCCTGCTCGTCCTCAGCATCAACACGACCATCCTGAACGTCGCGCTGCCCACGCTGGCCCAGGACCTGCACGCCGACACCACTGGGCTGCAGTGGATCACCCTGTCGTACAACCTGGTCTTCGCCGGGGCGCTGCTTCCCGCCGGTCTGGCGGGTGACCGCTGGGGGCGCAAGCTCACCCTCATCTGCGGTCTGCTGGTCTTCGCGGTGGGCTCCGGCGTGGCGCTGCTGGCCTCCACCACCGGGGTGGTCATCGTCGCGCGGGCCCTGATGGGCCTGGGTGGCGCGGTGGTCACCCCGATGACGCTGTCGATCATCCCGACGATGTTCGCCGACGACGAGCGCGGCAAGGCGATCGGGCTGTGGACCGCGGGCACCGTGCTCGGCATCCCGCTCGGGCCGATCGTGGGCGGCTACCTGCTCAACCACTTCTGGTGGGGTTCGGTCTTCCTGGTCAACCTGGTCATGGTGCTGATCGCGCTGGTCGCCGGCGCCTTCCTGATCCCCGAGTCGAAGGACTCGCGCACCCCCAGCATCGACTTCATGGGCGTGCTGGTCTCGGCGGGCGGTGTGGTGCTGCTGGTCTACGGTCTGGTGCACGGTCAGCAGGGCTGGGGCACGGCCCCGACGTGGGCGAACATCATCGCCGGACTGCTGCTGCTGGTCGGCTTCGTCCTGTGGGAGCGCCGGGTGGCCAGCCCACTGATCGACCTCGCGCTGTTCCGCAAGCCGCAGTTCACCTGGGGCACCCTCGCCATGGCCATGATGTCGTTCGCGATCTTCGGCATCCTGTTCGTGATCCCCCAGTACCTCCAGGGTGTCCTTGGATACGACGCGATGGGAACCGGTGTTCACCTCCTGCCGATCGTCATCGCGCTGACCATCGCCTCGGTCGGCAGCGACTTCGCGGTCTCCCTGCTGAGCCGCAAGTCGGTGATCACCATCGGCATGCTGCTGCTGACCGCCGGGTTCGTGCTCTTCGCCTTCGTCAAGGCGGACAGCGGCTTCGGCATCGCGTTCGGCTCACTGGTCATGATCGGCGCGGGAATGGGCCTCGCCCAGCCGCCGGCCATGGACAGCGTGGTGGGCGTCCTGCCGCCCGGCAACTTCGGCGGCGGCTCGGCGCTGACCAACATGATCCGCCAACTCGGCGCCGCCATCGGCATCGCGGTCCTGGGCAGCGTGCTGGGCACCATCTACACCGGCAAGCTCCCCGCCCGCGTCAACGCGCTGCCCGAGGTCGCGCGCTCCGCGGTCAAGGGCTCCGTCAACGGCGCGAGCGCCGTCGCCACCAAGCTTCCCGCCCCGCTGGGCGCCGAGTTGCGCTCCGTCTCCCAGCACGCCTTCGTGTCCGGGATGGGGGTGACCATGTGGATCTGCGCCGGCGTGTGCGTCGCCGGTGCGCTGCTGACTCTGCGCTTCCTGCCCAACGCCGCGAAGGGTGCCTCCTCGCCCTCCGACGCGGAGCAGTCCTCCGGCGTTCCGGCGGTCGTTCAGGAACAGAGCTGACGGTCGCCACTGCCATTCCGGTACGAGCGTCTCTTGACAGCATCTGTCTTGAGAGACTCACCGGCTCTCCGTAGTGTGTAGTAGTTACCTCTCATCGCTCCTCAGAGGTCTGTTGTACGACGACGCGGAGAGATCTCAAACGCACACGAGGAAGGCATGCTCTTGACGGCTCGACCAGGACTGCGGGAGAGGAAGAAGAGCAAGACTCGGCACCTCTTGCAGCAAGAAGCGCTGAAGTTGTTCGTCACCCAGGGGTACGACAACACCACGGTGGAGCAGATCTGCGATGCCGCGGACATCTCCCCCAGCACCTTCTTCCGCTATTTCCCGACCAAGGAAGACGTGGTCTTCACCGACGACTACGACCCCTTCGTCGAAGAGTCGATCGCCAGCCGCGCCGCCACCGAGCCGATCACCGACGTGGTGCGCAGCACGCTCTTCGACCTGCTTGAACAGCGGATCAGCCAGGACCGCGAAACGATGCTGGCGCGCATGAAGCTGGCGTCCAAGGTGCAGATGCTCAGGGCCAGGATGTGGCAGCAGCAGCAGGGCAGGGTGGCTCACACGGCCGCCCTGCTGGCGAAGAGGGCGAACAAGAGCGAGGACGACTACGACGTCCGCATCACCGCCGCCGTCCTGGTCGCCGTCACCACGGAGACCCTGCTGTACTGGGCCGACAACGACGGCGCCCCGGAGCTGGCCGACCTGTTCACCCGGGCACTCGACCGGCTGGGCGGACTGACCCTGTAGCGGCGATGACCGCGGCCCGCTCGCCGGGAGGTGACACCCTCCGGTGGACGGGCCGCGGTCGTGCGAGGAGTGGAGTGCTACACCGCGCTCGCGATCTGCGCGCACCACTCCAGCGTGCTGGTGACGTCGTCCTCGGTGTCGGCGCTCACCGCGAAGACGCAGCGTGCGACGCCCAGGGCCGCGTACTGGGCGACCAGGTCCTCGTCGGCCGGCACGCCCAGGATCGTCACCGGGATCGAGGTGCGTCCGAACTCGGCGGCCAGCTTGTCGAGTTCCTCCATCTTCGCGCCCAGCGCCTGCGGGTCGGAGGTCAGCAGCGGAAGCCACTCGTCGGCGAGTTCCGCGGTACGCCGCAGCGCGGTGGGGCCGTCGCCCCCGATGAGGATCGGGGGGTGCGGGCTCTGCACCGGCTTGGGCCACTGCCAGATGGGGTCGAAGTCGACGAAGTCCCCGTGGAACTCGGGCTCGTCCTGCGTCCAGATCGTCTTCAACGCCCTGATGTGCTCGGTGAACCGGCTCATCCTGGTCTTCGGGTCCACCCCGTGGTTGGCCATCTCCTCGCGGTTCCAGCCGATGCCGGCCCCGAACAGGAAACGCCCGCCGGACAGCAGGTCCAGCGTGGAGACCTCCTTGGCCAGGACGATCGGGTCGCGCTGCACCACCTGCGTCACGGCGGTGCCCAGCCGGATCCTGGAGGTCACCGAGGCGATCGCGGCCAGCGTCACGAACGGGTCGAGCATCCGGCGGTAGCTGACCGGCATCTCGCCGCCGCCGGGGTAGGGCGTCGTGCGGGCGGTGGGGATATGGGTGTGCTCGGGCAGGAAGAACGATTCAAAGCCGTAGTCCTCGGCCGTCCTCGCCATGAAGACCGGGTCGACCGACTGGTCGCTGACGAGCGCGGTGACGCCGAACTTCATGCACTCCTCCGAGATGGGTGGTGGTCGTGGGTCCGAACGGCGGTCATCAGGCGGCCGCCGGGTCGGTGGCGTCCTGGAGGACCACGTGGGCGATCGTGCCGCCGAACCCGAAGGAGCTGACCCCGGCGTACCGGGCTCCGCTCGGCGCCGGCCAGTCCTCCGTCGCGGTCACCACGCGCACGCCCAGCGAGCCGGAGGCGATGTCCTTGGCCGGCTCGGCGCAGTGCAGCGTGGGCGGGATCTTGCCGTGGTGCAGGGCGAGCGTGGTCTTGATCAGACCGGCGATGCCCGCGGCGCCCTCCAGGTGGCCGAGGTTGGTCTTCACCGAACCGATCGGCAGCGGTGCCGCCGAGGGGTCCTTCGCCCCCCGCAGGGCGTGGATGGCCTCCGCCTCCATCGGGTCGCCGAGCGCGGTGCCGGTGCCGTGGGCTTCGAGGTAGGTCACCTGTCGCGCGGTGATCGAGGAGTCGGCCCAGGCGGCCTCCAGCAGGTCGCTCTGGGCGCCGGGGTTGGGGGCCATGAGTCCGTTGGAGCGGCCGTCCTGGGCGACCGCGCTGCCGCTGAGCAGCGCGAGGACCCGGTCTCCCGCGGCCCGCGCGTCGGACAGCCGGCGCAGCACCACCACGCCGCAGCCCTCACCCCGCACGATGCCGTCGGCGCGGGAGGAGAACGCCTTGCAGCGGCCGTCGGCGGACAGCAGGCCCGCCTGGTTGAAACTGATGCTGGCGGCCGGTGACAGCAGCAGGTTGACGCCGCCGACGAGGGCGAGGTCGCACTCCCCCGCGGCCAGGGCGCGGGCCGCCAGGTGCGCGGAGACCAGCGAGGACGAGCAGGCGGTGTCCACCGTCATGCTCGGGCCGCGCAGGTCCAGGACGTAGGAGAGCCGGTTGGCGATGATGCTCGGGGAGGCGCCCGTCGCGCTGTAGACCCCGAGCCCGGGGATGTCCTCCAGCCCCTGGCGCCCGTAGTCGTCACCGCAGGAGCCGATGAAGACCCCGGTCCTGGAGCCGGCGAGCGAGTCCGCCGGGATGCCGGCGTGCTCCAGCGCCTCCCAGACCACCTCCAGCACGATGCGCTGCTGAGGGTCCATCGCCTGCGCCTCGGCGGGCACGATGCCGAAGAACTCCGTGTCGAACCCGTGGACGTCCTCCAGGAAGCCCCCGTGCTGCGGCACGGCGTCGACCAGGGCGGCGGTCTGCGGTGAGCGCCCGCGGTACGCCTCCCACCTGCCGTTCGGCACCGGGCCGACCGCGTCCCGCCCGGAGCTGAGTAACTGCCAGAACTCCGAGGGGGAGTTCGCGCCGCCGGGGAACCGGCAGCCGATCCCGACGATCGCGATCGGGTCCGCCTCCCCGCGCGGTGCGACCGGCGCGGCCTCGGCCTCCCGCGGCTTCGCGGCGGCCTCGGGCGGCGGGGCGAAGTGCTCCACCAGGGCGTCGACGGTGGGATACCGCCACAGCGTGTCCTGCGCGACGTTGGTGTCCAGCAGTTCCTCCAGCAGGCCGCTGATCGTCACCGCGTCCCGGGAGGACAGGCCGTAGTCACGAAAGGTCCTGCCGGGGTCGACCTCCTCGGGACGGATGCCCGCCCGCGCCGCTATCTGTTCCATGAGCCATTGGCGAAGGTCTGTCATGTCGGGCCTCCGGGCGTTCAATAGGGTCAGGGGGCGTACGGCGTCAGACGACCGGTCTCGTACTGCTGGCGGCACAGCCTGCGCTGGAGTTTGCCGCTCGTCGTCTTGGGCGCGGTGCCCTGCCGGATGAGCGCCACCTCGGCGGTCTCGATCTCGTGCGCGTCGTTGACCGCCGCCCGGACGGCGCGGACCACGTCGGCCATGTCGAGTCCCGCGCTGTGCTTCTTGTCGACCTCGGCGACGATCACCAGCTTCTCGGTCTTGTCGTCGCTGACGCCGAACGCCAGGACGTGGCCCCTGCGCAGCGCCGGGGTGGCCGCCTCGGCGGTCAGCTCGATGTCGGCCGGGTAGTGGTTGCGGCCGTCCACGATGATCAGGTCCTTGGTGCGCCCGGCGATGTAGAGCTCGCCGTCGAGCATGAACCCCAGGTCACCGGTGTTCAGCCAGCCCGCGCGCCGGTCTTCCGGCTCGTCGGGCAGCCGGCCGTCGAACACCTCACTACTGAGTTCGGGCTTGTCCCAGTACCCGGTGCACACGTTCTCCCCGTGCAGCCAGATCTCGCCCACCACCGCGTCGGGCAGGGCGACCCGCCGCGCCGGGTCGACGATGCGGATCTCCTGGTCGGAGGCGTCGCCGTTGGAGACCAGGAGCTGGGCGTCGGGGCCTTCCGCCACGACGACGGCGCGCCCTTCCTCCAACTGGCGGCGGTCGAAGGCGGGCACCAGCGGTCCACGTCCGACGCGGCTGCCGCTGACGATCAAGGTGGCCTCGGCGAGACCGTAGGCCGGGGTGTGCGCCTCGTGGCGGAAACCGGCGCCGGCGAACGCGTCGCTGAACCGCCGCATGGTCTGGGCGCGGACCGGCTCGGCGCCGTTGACGAGCGCGACGAGGTTGCTCAGGTCGAGTTCCTTGCGCATCTCCTCGTTGACGCGGTCGACGCACAGGTCGAGCCCGAAGTTCGGGCCGGCCATGTGGGTGCCGCGGAACTCGGTGGCCAGCCGCAACCAGCGCATCGGGTTCTGCACGAACGCGTAGGGGCTGATGTAGACCGAACTGGCCCCCAGGAACAACGGGGTGAGCGCGGTCAGCACCAGGCCCATGTCGTGGAAGAACGGCAGCCAGCTGACGACGACCGAGTCCTCCTCCATCGTGAAGGAGGTGGCCAGCTGGACGACGCCCTTGGCGATGTTCGCGTGGGTCACCTGCACACCGGCGGGCACCCGGGTCGAGCCGGAGGTGTACTGGAGGTAGGCGATCTCCGAGGGGTTCTCGGAGGGCGGCAGTTCGGCCACCGGTCCGGAGGGCTCGTCCACCGACAGGATGTGGATCTTCTCGCCGTCGGCGTTCACCCCCACCGTCTCGGTGACGGCCTGGTACAGCGCCTCGGTGGTCAGCGCAGCGGAGGCACGGCAGTCGGCCATCACCGCTTCCAGCCGCTGGTTGGAGCGGTAGGCCTCGGGCGCGTACAGCGGCACGGCCAGCGTGTCGGCGTACAGGCAGGCGACCATGCTCACCAGGTATTCCAGGCTCTGCGGGCACAGCACCGCGACCCGGTCGCCCGGCCGGGTGACGGCACGCAGCCGGGCGGCGGCGGCGCGGGCCTGCTCGTCGAACTCCCGGTAGGTCAGCGAGCGGCGCACGCCGTGCCGGTCGGTGGAGTAGTCGACGAAGGTGGCCGCGATCCGGTCCGGGCGGGTGCGCGCGTGACGGCGTATCGCGTCGAGGAAGACGGTGGGCGAGCCGGCTTCGGCCTCCGCCGCGCCCGAGGCGGCGACGGGGGTGGTGCTTGTGGTCATGGGTTCCCCTGGGTGAGTGGTCGATCCGGTCGTGGTGAAGGCCGAACCCCGCGTCGTTCAGCCGACGGGATCGATGACCGCGAGCGTCTCCGCGTGCCGGATGGTGATCGCCTCGGTGGGGCAGCAGGCCGCGGCGTCGAGGACGTCGTCGTTCTCGGTGACCTCGGCCGAGATCGGAACGGCGCTGTTGGGGCCGAACTCGAAGAAGTTCGGCGCGGTTCCGACGCAGATGCCGGACCGCTTGCACAGGCGGGCGTCAATGTCGATCTGCCAACGGTCAGCCATCGTGAGGCTCCTGTCTCTGTACGGGTTCGCTGTCGGGTTGCGTCACACGCGAGCGGATGACGCGAGGCGGATCAGGGCCTGCCGGTCGAGCTTGCCCGCGAAGTTCTGCGGAAGCCTGGGCAGTGAGAGGAAACGGGCGGGGACCATGTGCGGCGGCAGGAGTTCGCCCAGCGCGCCGCGAAGGACCGGCTCCAGGTCGGTGCCGGGCTCGTCGGCGACGTAGCAGGCCACCAGTTGCGGGTCGCCGGCCCTGCTGGGCGCGACGACCACCGCGCCCTGGTCCACCCCGGCGCAGGAGGCCAGCGCGTTCTCGATCTCGCCGAGTTCGATGCGGTAGCCGCGCAGTTTGACCTGGTCGTCACGCCGGCCGAGGAACTCGAACTCCCCGTTCTCCCGGCGCAGCGCGTAGTCACCGGTGCGGTACCAGCGCATCGCCGGCCGGCCGCCCAGTTCGCGCGTGACGAAGCGCTCCTGGGTCAGTTGCGGGCGGTCCAGGTAGCCCAGCGCGAGGCAGTCGCCGGCCGCCCACAGCTCGCCCGGGGTGCCGGGCGGGACGACCTGGCCGTTCTCCACGAGTTCCAGCGTGGTGTGCGGCAGCGCCAGGCCGATGGACGGTCCGCCGACCGGCATCGCGAGCTCTTCGGGGTCGAGCAGCTTGGCGGTGACGCACACCGTGGTCTCGGTGAGCCCGTAGAGGTTGTGCAGGACGCACCGCGGGGCGATGTCGAGGTCCGCCCACTGGAGGATGGAGGCGGTGTCCAGGGGCTCGCCGCCCAGCAGGACCTGCCGCAGCGCGGGCAGTTCGACCGGGGTGTCCTCCAGCGCCCGCACCAGGTGGCCGAAGAAGGTCGGGGTCTGGCACAGCACGGTGACCCCGGCGGACCTGATCAGGTCGATCACGTCGCGCGGCTGGGTGGTGGCCTCGGCGGGGACCACCAGCACCCGGCTGCCGGACAGCAGGGCGCCCCACATCTCCCAGAAGCTGAAGTCGAAGCTGATGGAGTGGAACCAGGTGCACACGTCCTCCGGCCCCAGCTCGAAGAGCTTGCCGGCCGCGGCCTCCAGGAACGCCAGCGCGGTGCTGTGGCCGATGATCACGCCCTTGGGGGTGCCGGTGGAACCGGAGGTGTAGATCACGTAGGCGGTGCCCTCCGGCACCTCCTTCGCTGTGTCGGCGCCGCGCACGAGGCGGACCGGCTCGTCCTCGTCCGGCCCCTCGGTGAGGATCACGGTGAGTCCGGCGTCGGAGATCACGAAGTCCTGCCGGGCCTGCGGGTATCCGGGGTCGATCGGCACGTAGCCGCAGCCGTGCTGCCAGATGGCCAGGATCGCGGCGATCGTGCGCCAGCCGCGGCCCATCCGCACGCCCACCAGGGTGCCGGGGTCGCAGCCCTCGGAGGCCAGGACGGCCGCGATCCGGCTCGCCAACCGGTCCAGCGCGGCGAAGGTGATCTCGCGGCCCTCGTCCTGGACCGCGACCGCCGTCGGCCGCAGCGCCACCTGCTGCGCGAAGGCCTCATCGAGGCGGTGGCCCGTGTTCGGGACAGTGGACATGGGGAAGTCTCCTAACGAGCGGGCAGGGGAAGGGAGCCTCGGCCGGCCGGTACGGCGTGCGCGCCTTGGCGCAGCCGGTCCCGTAGCCGCCGCACGAAGTCGGCGAGCACGGCCGGGCCGTGTTCCCCCAGGTAGAAGTGGTCGCCCCGGTACACGTGGCTGCCCAGGAAGTCGCGGGTGCGGTGGCGCCAGTTGGCCATGTCGCCGGGTGCGACCAGCGGGTCAGCGTCGCCGGTGTAGCTGACGATGGCACTGCCGATCCGCGGGAGGTCCAGCGGGCGGAATCCGGCACAGACCCGGAAGTCCGCCCGCAGCGTGGGCAGGATCAGCCGGACGAGTTCCGGACTGCTCAGGACCTCGGCCGGCAGCCCGCCGAGTGCCTCGACGGCCTCGATGAACTCCTCGGACGGCAGGTCGGCCGACGGCATCGGCTGCCGGCCCGGCGCGTCCGGGGCCCAGCCGGAGACCCCGATCAGGACCGGCTGGGGTGCCCCGGCCAGCGCGAGCGACTGCGCGAGCCGGAACGCCAGCATCGCCCCCATGCTGTGCCCGAAGAACGCGAACGGCCGGTCCGCGAGTTCGGGCCGCAGCGCCGCTAGCAGTTCCTCGGCGAGCGGGTCCGCCTCGGTGTACGGCTGCTCGGCGGCACGGTCGTGCCGGCCCGGGAGCTGGACCGCCCGCAGTTCCACCGAGGGCGGCAGGGCGCGCGTCCAGCTCTGGAAGGCGGCCGCGTTGCCGCCCGCGTGCGGGAAGGCGTACAGCCGGACCGTGGCGTCGGGGTTGGGACGTGGCGTGCGGTACCAGGAGTCCGTCCCGCCGCGGGCTCCGCCGGTCACCGCTCGTACCCCTCGATCTCGTCCAGCATCCGGCGCAGCTGCCCGGCCAGGGTGTCCACGTGGGGCAGGCTGAGCATCGTCAGGTGGTTGCCGGGCACGGGGATGACGGTCAGCCGGTCGGCCAGCTCGCCGTCCCAGCCGAGGTTGGCGTCCTCCCGGTCGAACTCCGGGTCGCGCGCCTGCTCGGGCATCGGCTCGCTGGAGCGGAAGAGCCACAGCGGCACGTCCAGCGGCTGCGGGGTGTAGGCCCGCATCAGCGGGGCGATGGGGCTCATCGACTTCACGATCTGCTCGATGATCCCGGTGCCCACGTCGCCGTCGAAGATGCCGATGCCCTCCGCCGCCTGGATCAGCGCCTCCAACTGGCGGCTCTGGCTGAGGCCGAGCAGCGACTCCTCATCCAGCGGGATGATGCACTGGAAGAGGTTCTCCACCGCGTGGCACAACCGCAGCGTGCGGCGGGCCCACAGGGCGCTCTCGTCGGCCCCGGGGTCCAGCGGCCGCGGGATGGGGGTGTCGAGCAGGGCGACGAACTCCACCTCGCTGTCGTGCTCGACGGTCAGTTGCCGGCCCAGTTCGTAGGCGACCATGCCGCCGAAGGACAGGCCCGCCAACCGGTAGGGCCCTTCCGGCTGGAGGGCGCGGATGGTCCCCACCATCGAGCGGGACATCTCCTCGATGGAGCCGTACCGCGCCGGGTCGGGCTCTTCCAGTACGTAGGCGGGCTGGTCGGTGCCGAGTTCGTCGACGAGCTCCGCGTAGACGAGGTTGTTGCCGCCTGCGGGGTGGACGAAGAACAGCGGCGTCCCGTCGCCCTCGGGCTGGAGGGCCACGTACCGCGTTCCGTGCTGCTCCTGGTCGCCGTCGCGCAGGACGGCGGCGAGCCGTTCCACGGTCGGGCAGCCCAGCAGCACCGACAGGTCCAGCTCCCGGTCGAAGCGGCGCTGCAACCGCGAGACGATGCGCATCGCGACCAGCGAGTGGCCGCCCAGGGCGAAGAAGTTGTCGGTGGCGCCGACCGGCTGGACGCCCAGGACGTCCTCCCAGACCCGGGCGACGACCAGTTCGGTCGCGTCGCGCGGCGGGACGAAGGCCCGCAGCCGGCCGTCCGTCTCCTCGGCCGGGACCGGAAGCGCCGCGCTGTCCAGTTCGCCGAACGGGGTGAGCGGGACGCTGTCGAGCACCATGAGGGCGCTGGGCACCTCCCACGCGGGGAGCGTGGCTTCGAGACCGGCCTGGAGGCCGGCCCGCAGCAGGGCGGTGCGGCGCTCGGCCAGCGGGTCGTTGGTGCAGCCGTCCCACGGGGTGAGCCGGGCCCCGGAGTGGGTGACGGCCTCGGCGACCGCGCCGCGCACCCGCACGGCGGTCCCCTCGGGGGTGAACAGGACGTCCATCGTGCCGGGCCGGCGGCCGTGCGTCAGGTCCACGGTGTAGCCGGCGCGGGCACCGAGGGAGCCCAGCGCCTCCGGGGAGAGCGCGGCGTCCCGGTCGGCGCCGCGCAGCACCTCGGCGGCGAGTTCGCGGTCGAGTCGCCCGCCCGCGGTCAGCTCACCCGTGAACCGGCGCAGGGCCTCGACCCGGGTGTGCGGCACGTCCTGCACCAGCAGGGCGGCCGGCTCCACGGCGAGCAGCCGCTCGATCCGGCCGGCCACCTCCGCCGGGGCGCCCTCGGCCTTCAGGACGGTCGGCGCCGGGGGCTTGGCGCTCTCGTCGGTGAGGGTGATGATCGCGTCGTAGCGGAAGCGGGTGAGCTCGTTGTCCGCCAGGCCGTACTTGACCTGGGTGACGGCGGTGCAGGGGGTCGGGGCGTCCGCCGCGAGCCGCTGGAAGAAGTCCGGGTGGCACAGGAGCTCGCCCTCGGCCGCCGCGACGCGCTCCGCCTCGGCCAGCAACGCGGCGGGCTCCGGGTCCGTGCCGCCGTTGGACAGCGCGATCGACAGGTGCATGTCGCGCAGCAGCGACAGGTCGCGTACGTCGCCGACGAACAGGCTCCCGCCGGGCTTGAGCAGGCGCAGCAGTCCGGACAGCACCTCGCGCAGGTACTCGCCGCTCGGGAAGTACTGGATCACCGAGTTGATGACGATGGTGTCGAAGTTCCGGGCCGGCAGGTCGCCGAGCTGGTCGGCGCTGCGCTGCAGCAGCTTGACCGGCGGGTAGTCCCCGGAGTCGAGTTGCTGCGCGACGTATTCGAGCGCCGCGGGCGACAGGTCGGTGCCCCAGTACTCCTCGGTCCGCTTGCACAGCGGCAGCAGCAGCATGCCGGTGCCGCAGCCGATCTCCAGCACCTTCTTGGGCGCGAGCGCGCCGATCCGCTCCAGGGTGTTGTCCAGCCACTCGCGCATCTCGTGCGCGGGCAGCTCCGATCCGTCGTAGCTGCTGTTCCAGCCGATGATGTTGAACTCGGACTCGGCCGTCTCCGGCGTGGAGCGATAGGTGTGGTCGTACAGCTCCTGCCAGCGGTTGACCTGCTCGTCGGCGAGTTCCGGCGCGTCCTGGGTGGTGTCGGGGCGGGCGACGACGTAGGCGGTGAGGCGGTCCTCGTCGGTGTCGCCGCGCCGCACGACCAGTGCCTGGGCGACCTCCTGGTCCTGGCGCAGGACGCGGGCGATCGCCTCGGGGTCGACCAGCGCGCCGTCCCCGGTGACCACGACGTCGGGGCCGGTGACGATCTCCAGGCCCGCGTCGTCGTTCCACCGGGCGACGTACCCGGTGCGGAACAGCCGCTCGGACGCCACCTGCTCCAGCGGGTCCATCCGGAACGCCTCGGCGGTCTGGCCTGGCCGGTTGTGGTAGCCGCGGACCAACTGCGGGCCGCCGATGTACAGGTCGCCCGCGACGCCGACCGGCAGCGGACGCCCTCCGGTGTCCAGCACCCGTGCCACGGTGTGCGGGGTGGGCCGCACCACCGGCGCGGTGCCTTCGCCGTGCTCGGTGACCGTGCCCAGGCCCGCGGTCTCCTCCGCGCCGTTCACCACGAGCAGCCGCCGCCCCGCCGACCAGGCCTCGGCGCCGCGCGCCTCCAGCCGCCGGCCGCTGCCCACGACGGTACGCAGGCTCGGCAGCGCGGACTGCGCCGGTGCGGGGAGCGCCTCCAGCAAGGCGGTGGGCACGATCGCGTGGGTGACCTCGTGGCGTGCCACGGTGGCGGTGAACCGGTCGGCGGCCTGCTCGTCCCTGTCGGGGACGCACACACAACCGCCGCCCGCGAGCGCTGCGAAGGTCTCGGTGAAGGCGGCGACGGAACCGGGCCGGGCGAAGTGCAGGACTCTGTCGCCGGGTGCCACCTGGAGCATGGCCTGCCACGCCGCCACCGCGGCGCTCGCCGCCCGGTGGTCGACCAGCAGCCCGGCGCCACCCGCCTGGAGCGGGGCCACCAGGTGCGAGACGGCGGCCGGCTGCGGGTCCCCCTCGGGGGAGGTCGCGTCCATGACGGCGATGCCGTCGGCGTCGGTGTCCAGGTGGACGTCGGCCTTCGCCAGCCCGGTCGGTGACGCCGCGTCGGTGACGGCCAGCCGGGCGCCGACGGTCATCGAGCGGTGCTCGGCCGCGCCCGGCGCGGCGGGGTCGGCCAGGAAGGCCACCGCGCCCGCCTTGGCGACCGCCAGCTGGGCGGTCAGCCGCCGCAGCGGGTCGCCGACCTGGACCGGGACCAGTCCGCCGGTGCGCAGGCCCCGGCTGAGCAGGTAGTTGGCGAGCCGGTTGGCCCGCGCGTCGAGTTCGCCGTAGGTCAGGGTGTGCTCGCCGTGGACCGCGGCGGGCGCCTCGGGGGTGCGGGCGGCCCACGCCTCCACCTGGCGGTGCAGCGGGGTGAAGCCTGCGTCCTCCAGCGGGGAGAAGCCGCGCAGCCGGACCGACTCCTCGTCGTCGAGCAGTTGGATGCCGCCGACCGGGCGGTCCGGGTCCTCGACCAGTCCGGTCATCAGGGCGGCCAGGTCGGCCAGCAGCCGCTCCGCCTGCGGGTCGGAGAGCCAGTTGGGGGCGTAGGAGACGCGCAGCACCATCCGCTCGCCGGGCAGCGAGGTCAAGGTCAGCGGGTAGTTGGTGCGCACGAAGTGGTCGTGGCCGATGAGCTGCGAGCCCTCGATCCGGTCCCACAGCGCGTGCGCCAGCGACTGGGCCTCCTGGCGCTCGAAGTTCTGCACCGTCTGGATGGTGTCGAACAGCTCGACGCCGGTGGGCACCTCGCTCCAGGCCTGCACGCGAGTCAGCGGCAGGTGGGCGTGTTCCCTGGCCGCCGCGGCGCCGGCCTGGACCTGGCGCAGGAAGTCCAGCGAGGGCTGGTCGTCGTGGACGTGCACCCGGGTGGGCAGCGTGTTGACGCAGAGTCCGACCATGTCCTCGACGCCGGGCAGGTCGACCGCGCGGCCGGAGTCCGAGGAGCCGAAGACCACGTCGTCCCAGCCGCTGTAGCGCGACAGCAGCAGCGCCCAGCCGGCCTGCTGGACGCTGGCGATGGTCAGCCGGTGCCGTCGGCAGGCGTCCAGCAGCTGCTGGGTGCTCTCGGCGGACAGCTCGAACTCCCGGTGGTTCTGCTCCTGGCCGACGTCGTCGAGGCCGGGCCGCCGGCCGCGCAGCATGTCGACGGGCCGGGTGAAGCCGGTCAGCTCGCGGCGCCAGAAGCTCTCCGCGGCCTGTGCCTCGCGGTTCTGCACCAGGCTGACGTAGTCGCTGAACGGCACCGGTTCGGCGAACTCGGGCTTGCCGCCCGCGCACAGTGCGGCGTAGGCCTCGCAGACCTCGCGGGCGACCACGGAGAAGGACCAGCCGTCGATGACCAGGTGGTGGATGGCCACGTGCAGCCGCCAGCGCTCGTCGCTCAGTCGGATCAGCCGCAGGCCGAGCAGGGGCGCGCGCAGCAGGTCGAAGCCGCGGACCCGGTCCTCCTCGCGCAGGGCGTGGTCCGCGTCGGCCCACTCCTGCTCCGACAGGTGCTGCCAGTCCAGGACGGGGAAGTCCACCAGCGCCGAGCGGTGCACCACCTGCACCGGCTGGTCGAGCCGCTCCCAGTGGACGCTGGTACGCAGCGCCGCGTGCCGGTCGATGACCGACTGCCAGGCGTCCCGCAGCGATTCGTGGTCCACCCGGCCGCGGTAGGTCAGGGCGAACTGCTGGTAGTAGACAGAGGAATCGGCGTGATGGGCGGAGTAGTAGAGCATTCCCTCCTGGAGAGGGGTGAGCGGGTATACGTCCTCTATCTCATCGCTGTTCATCACAGAGTTCCTTAAGATCGGATGCGGGACTGCGACGTCAGGAGCACGTCCATATCGCTCTTGCTGATCGAGGACGCGGTGGACCGCCCGCCGGCCTTGGCGCCGCGGCGCTCCCTGGGCCGGCCGCCGCCGAGCAGCGAGTCCACCAGCGTGGTCACCCGCCGGCCGAGCACCTCGACGAAGTCCGGCGTGAAGCGGTCGTCGTGCTCCCACCGCGCCTGGAGGCTTCCGTCGACGATCCGGGTGGTCAGGTGCAGGCCGTGGTCGTGCCCGTGGTCGAGGACGGGCCCGGGGCCCACCGGGCTCACCAGCCCCCGCCGGGTGGTGCTCGCCGCGGTGCCCAGGTGGCTGACCAGGATGTCGGGGCGCGGGGCGGCGGTGAGCAGACCGGCCGTGGGACCGTGCAGGTAGGCCAGGATCCCGTAGTCGAGTCCCTGCCGGGACAGCGAGTGGCGTGAGTCGGCGGCCTGGGTGAGCGCGTGGTCCAGGCCTCGGCCGCCTTCCAGCAGCACCGGGTGGCGGGTGCTGCACCGGCCGACGGTGCGCGACAGTTCGGGGGCGGTGGCGTCCACCGTCCGTGAGGTGCCGTCGACCGCGGTCAGCAGCCGGGTGTCACCGGTCACCCGGTGCACGGCCACCGACAGCGCGGCGCAGAAGACGTCCTGCGGCGTCGTCTCCCGCTCGCGGGCCAGCGCGCGCAGCGCACGCGTCCGCTCACGGTCCAGCGAGGTCGTCGCCGCGGCCTTCCGCACACCGTCGCCGGTGCCGGATCCCGCGGTCGCCACGGTTCCCGCCGCGCCGTGCGCCATCCGCAGCCAGTGGTCGGCGGCGGCCAGCGCCGACCCGTCCTTGGCCAGCCCCGCCACGTGCCCGGCCCAGCGGGACCAGGGCACCGCGACCGGGGTGAGGGCGACGTCGTTGCCGGCGGCCGCCTGGCGGCAGGCGTCGGCCAGGTCGTCGGCGAACAGCCGCGCCGAGGTCCGGTCGAACAGCGCCGGGTCGACGAACAGGGCGACCAGCCACGGGGTCCGCGGGCCGCGGTCGATGAGGGCGGCGCGAGCGGCACCGCCTTCCTGCCCGGCGGCACGGGCCAGGTCCTCCAGCAGCCCGGTGGGCAGCTCGCCCTCCTCCTCGGCGGCGTGCGGCACGTCGAGCCGTTCGATCACCGGCCGGGCGGCCCCGGCTGCCGTCAACTCCTGCTTCCAGAAGCCGAACTGGCAGGTCAGTACGGTACGCAGCGCCTCATGGTGGACCATGACCGCGCCGATGGAGCTCTCCAGCACGGTGGCGTCCATCGCCCGGTCGACCGTCAGCAGCACCGGCACGGCGTGCCGGACGCTGCGGCCGGTCAGGATCCGCAGTTGCTCGGGGGTGAGGGCCGGCGGCCCGTCGTCCGTGGCGACCGGTGCGGCGGCCTGCGAAGCCGTCGTCTGTGCCGGCCGCGCGGTGGTCCGCGGCGCCGCCGGTCCGCTCGGGCGGCCGGGCGAGGCCGCCTTGACGGGACGGGCGACGGCGGCCAGCGCGCGGAGTGTCTGATGGACGAACAACTCCTTGGGGGCGAAGTCGACCCCCTCCCGCCTGGCCCGGACCGCGGCCTGGGTGGCGGTGATGGAGTCTCCCCCGAGGTCGAAGAAGTTGTCCTCCGGGCGCACCTGCGCGACGCCCAGCAACTCCGTCCAGACGGCGGCGATGATCTCCTCGGCCGGGCGGCCGGTGCCCTCGTCGCTTCGGGTGGGCGACGAGGGCACACGGGCTGTCCGGTCGACGGCGCCGTCGGTGACAGAGCTCTCCGGGTGGTTCCCGGAGTCGCGACCGGCGACGCTGTTGGCGTAGCCGGAGTCGATCCAGTGCCTGGTGCGCTGGAAGGGATAGCCGGGGAGCGGGATCCGCCGGCGGGCGGGAGCGGGCAGCACCCGGTCCCAGTCGATCTCGACGCCCGCGGCCCACAGGCGGCCCACCGCGAGCAGCATGACCTCGTGGTCGTCGAGGGTCTCGGAGGACTGACGCATGACCGGCACGGCGCGGTGCTCGTCGCTCCAGCCCGCGCAGCGTTTCGCCGCACCGGCCATCGACCGGCCGGGACCGGCCTCGACGAGGACTCGGCCGGGGGTCTGGAGCAGGGCCGTCATGGAGTCGGCCCAGCGCACCGGGCGGCGGATCTGCCGGCCCCAGCGCTCGGCGTCCACCGCTTCGGCGTCGGTCATCCAGGTGCCGGTGACGTTGGACAGCAACGGCAGGGAAGGGGCGTGCAGGCCGATCCCGGTGAAGCACTCGGCGAACCGCTTGGCCGCGTCGTCCA
The DNA here is from genome assembly GCA_963737305.1 of uncultured Actinomycetota bacterium. Lineage (GTDB taxonomy): Bacteria > Actinomycetota > Actinomycetes > Streptomycetales > Streptomycetaceae > Streptantibioticus_C. The sequence continues at coordinate 2,854,713 of CAVTRX010000001.1, forward strand.
TCGCGGAGGTGTGGAAGGCGTGCGGGGTGCGCAGCGTCCGCACACCGGCGCCGCGCCGGGACAGCTCCGCGCAGACCCGTTCCAGTTCCGCCTCGGGTCCGGCGATGACGCAGCTGTTGGCGTCGTTGACGGCGGCGATGTCGACGGGGGTGCCGTCGATGACCTCCATGACCTGCTCGGCGGGCAGCCGGACGCCGGCCATCGCGCCGGGCGGCGCGTCCCGCATGAGCCGGCCGCGGGCGGCCACCAGCCGGACCGCGTCGGGCAGTTCCATGGCGCCCGCGACAGCGGCGGCCGCGTACTCGCCGATGCTGTGGCCGGCCACCGCGTCCGGGGCGATCCCCCAGTCCCGGAAGGTGGTGGCCAGCGCGTATCCGACGGTGAACAGGGCGGCCTGCACCAGGTCGGTCCGCTCCAGCATGCCGTCACCCGCCATCGCCGCGACGATGTCGGTGTCCAGGAGCGGCTCGAACAGCCGGGCGCACTCGTCCACCGCGGCGCGGAACCGGGGCAGGTCCCGGTAGAGCCCCGCGGCCATCCCCGGGTACTGGGCCCCCTGGCCGGGGAAGATCAGGGCCACCGAGGGGGTGTCTGCCAGGGCGGTGCTCTCGTGCCGCAGCGGGTGGTCGATGGCGGTCAGCCGTTCGGCGGCGTGCGCCACGTCGCGGGCTACCAGGACGCCGCGGTGGTCGAAGCCGCGGCGGCCGTCGGCCAGCGTCCCGGCGGCCGCGCCCAGGTCGGTGTCCGGGTGGCGCTCCAGGTGGGCGGCGAGCAAGCGTCGCTGGTCGGCGACCGCGTTGCCGTCACGACCGCTGAGCAGCAGCACCCGCGGGGAGTCGTCAGGACCGGCCGGCTCGATGGCCGGGGCCTCCTCCAGCACCACGTGGGCGTTGGTTCCGCCGACGCCGAGCGAGCTGACGCCGGCCCGCCGGGGACCGTCGCCGCTCCAGGGGGTGGGCCGTTCCGCGATGGTGAAGGGGGTGGAGTCCAGTTGCAGGTCGGGGTTGGGCCGGCTGTAGTGGGCGGTCGGCGGGATGGTGCGGTTCTCCAGGGCGAGAACGGCGGTGATGAGACCGGTGACGCCGGAGGCGCCCTCCAGGTGGCCGATGGCTCCCTTGGCCGAGCTCAGCACACAGGTCTTGCCGTCCTGCGGGCCGAGTGCCTGGGTGAGGGCGGCCACCTCCACCGGGTCGCCGAGCGCGGTGCCGGTGCCGTGCGCCTCGATGTACCCGATGGTGGCGGGGTCGACCCCGGCCACCGCCAGCGCCTCGGCCACCACGGCCGCCTGTCCGCCGACGCTGGGGGCGGTGTAACCCATCTTCAGAGAGCCGTCGTTGTTGACCGCGGAGCCGCGCACGACCGCGCGGATGTGGTCGCCGTCGGCCAGCGCGTCCTCCAGCCGCTTCAGGACGACGACGCCGCCCCCGCTGCCGAAGACCGTGCCGCTGGCGGCGGCGTCGAAGGGCCGGCAACTGCCGTCGGCGGACATGATCGAGCCGGGGTCGTACTGGTAGCCGGTGCGGTTGGGCACCCGCACCGTCATGCCGCCGGCCAGCGCGATGTCGCACTCACCGGCGAGCAGGCTCTGGCACGCCAGGTGGACGGCGACCAGGCTGGAGGAACAGGCGGTCTGCACGCTCAGGCTGGGACCGTGCAGGTCCAGCGCGTGCGAGACCCGGGTGGCGAAGAAGTTCGGGTCGTTGACCGAGAGCGTCTGGATGAGGTCGGTGGAGCGCCCCGCGCCGACGAAGGTGCGCATGTCCCGGTGGGAGAGCACGTGGTAGAGCAGGTAGGAGTTGTAGGAGCTGGCCGCGAAGACGCCGACCGGCCGCTCCTCCCTGCTCGGGTCGCAGCCCGCGTCCTCCAGGGCGTGCCACGCGCACTCCAGCAGCAGCCGCTGCTGCGGGTCCATGGAGCGGGCGGTGGCCGGTGAGTAGCCGAAGAACTCGGCGTCGAAGTCCTCGATGCCCTCCAGCACCGGGCCGCGCCGCCGGTAGTCGGGGTCGCGGAGGATCTCGGGCGGCACGCCGGCGGCGAGCAGTTCCTCCTCGGTGAAGTCCTCGAAGCACTCCTTGCCCGCGCACAGGTTGGCCCACAGCTCCTCGGCCGTGGTGGCCTGCGGGAAGCGGCCGGCCAGTCCGATCACCGCGATGCCCTCGCCGGTGCCGGTCTCCTCGTAACCCTGGTCCTGGGAAGTGATGGTCACGGTGCGCTCCTTCGCTGCTTTCGCTGTGCGGCGAGGCCTGCGCGGTCGCGGCGCCTGGCTCGGGCGGCGCTGGCCTCCGGCGGGGCGGGGGTGCGCGGGGCGGCGGCCGTCCGTGGGAGGAGTTGGCCGAGCAGATGGTCTTCGAGCGCTTCGACGCTCACGCCCTGGAGGAGCAGTGCCACCGGCAGGTCGATCCCGAGTCCGGCGTGGACCGCGTTCTTGATCTTCACGGCGGACAGCGAGTCCAGGCCCATGTGGACCATCGGCCGCTGGACGGGCAGCGTGGAGCGGCGGAAGCCCAGGATCCGGCAGATCTGCTCCCGCACGTACTGGCGCACCTGCTCCGCGGCCTGCTCGGGGTCGGCGCCTGGGGTGACGACCTGGAGCGGTTCGGGGGCCGTGCCGGAGGCCGCGACGACCCGGCGCAGGAACGGGGAGTTGGCCAACTCCGGGTGGGCGGCGCCCAGTTCCTCGGGCACGAAGCGGATGACTCCGGCGGCCCTGCTGCCCGCCTCGACCAGGTGGATCAGCGCGGCCGACCCCTCGTCGACCCGCAGCGCCTCGACACCGGACAGCGTGGCGGTCCTGGCCGCGCCGACGGTCTTCCAGGTGCCCCAGTTGATGACGACCGAGGGCAGTCCGCGGGCGCTGCGCCAGCGGGTGAAGGAGTCGAGGTAGGAGTTGGCCGAGGCGTATGCCGCCTGGCCCGCGGAACCCATCGCGGAGGCCATCGAGGAGTAGGAGACCCACCAGTCGAGGTCCGCCTTCTCTGCGAGGCGGTGCAGTCGCACGGCGCCTTCGGCCTTGGCCCGCCAGACGTGGGCCACGGTGTCGGCGCCCAGGTCGCGCAGGGTGCGGTCGCTGAAGCCGGCCGCCGCGTGCACCACGCCGCGCAGGGGGTGCGGGGTGGTGGCCAGCGCCTTGTCGATCTCGTCGGCGGTGGCGGGGTCCGCGATGTCGCCGGTGACCACGGACACCGACGTGCCGCGCTTGCGGATGTCGGCCAGGATCCGGGTGGTCTCCTCGTCCGGTTCGCTGCGGCCGATGAGTACCAGGTGCCCCGCGCCGCGCTGCGCGAGCAGCCTGGCGGTGTGCAGGCCGAGGCCACGCAGGCCGCCGGAGACGGCGTAGGCGCCGTCCGGCCGGGCGAACACACGCGGGTCGTCGGGACCGCTGCCGGCCGCGACGGGCCGCAGTTGGGCCACATGCCGCTCGCCGGCCCGCCAGGCCACCTCCTCGGCACGTTCGGTGCCGCCGAGTTCGGCCAGCAGTACGTCGGCCAGTTCCGGGCCCCGCGCGTCGGTGTCGAGGTGGACCGGCACCAGTTCGGGGTGTTCCAGGACCAGGGTGCGGGCCATGCCGCGCAGCCCGCCCTGGGTGACGTCGGGACTCTCGCCGTCCTCGACGACCTGCGCCCCGGTGGTCACCAGGAACAGCCGGGTCTGCGAGGCGGCCGACCCCACGAGGGCGCCCACGGTGCCGAGGAAGGAGACGACCGCGGCCTCGGCGTCCTTGGCGCTGTCCTGGTCCGCCGCACCGGGCGCGGCGGAGCGGGCGAGGTGGACGACCGTGCGCGTGCCGCCGTCCGGTACCGCGGACAGGCGCTCCGCCAGGTCGCCCCCATCGCTGAGCCGGGCGGTGGCTCCCATGCTTCGCAGCCGCTCGGCCAGCGCCTCGCCGGCCGCCGCGTCGTCGCCGGTGACCAGCCACTCGCCCTCGGGACGGGCGCCTTGGGCAGCGGTCAACGGCGAGCGTTCCCAGGCCAGTTGGAAGAGCTTGCCGTCCAGGGAGGTCGGCAGCGCCGAGATGTCGGTCCTGCGCAGCCGGACGCCTTCGAGCACGCACTGCGCGGTGCCGGCCGCGTCCCGCAGGACGACGGTGCCCAGCAGGTCGCCGGTGGCGTCGTCGGTGTCGACGACCGCCTGGGCTCCGGTGATCCTGGCCGGATCGCCGGTGAGTCGCAGGCCGGCCATTCCGGCGGGCAGGTAGGTGACCGCCGACTCCTCCCGCAGCGCGGCGCCCAGCCCGTGCAGGAAGCTGTCGAGGAAGGCCGGGTGCAGGCGGTAGGCGGCGTGCCCGGTCTCGACGGGCGGCTGGGCGAGGTCGTAGGCCAGCTCGACCCGATCGCCGTCGTGGCCGCGCAGCACCTTGCCCAGACCGGCGAAGGCGGGGCCGTGCAGTTGCCCGAGCCCGCGCAGCCGCTGGTAGATCTCGTCGGGGGCGAGCCGCTCGACGCCTTCGGCACCCTCGATGAGCGCGGAGCCGGTGAGCGGGTCGACCGGACCGGCGGCCACTCGGCCGACCCGCGCGGTGGCGTGCACGGTGCGCAGCGGGCCCTCTCCGGTGGAGATCTCGATCCGGCCGGAGTCCTGCTCGGTGAGGATGGTCGTCAGCGTCACGCCGCGGTCGATCTGGAGGACCGCGCGGATGTCGATGTCCTGGACGTGGACCTCGTCCGGGCCGCAGTCGTACGCCTCGCAGGCGGCGGCCAGCGCGACCTCGCAGTACGCGCTGCCGGGCAGCACCACACCGTCGGCGACCCGGTGCTCACTCAGCCAGGGCAGCCGGTCGAGGTCGATCTCGCTCTGCCACACGTGCCGTACGGGGCTGTCGGGCAGCCGTATGTGCACCCCGAGGAAGGGGTGCAGCCACTGACCGGACGTCTGCGGAGTGGTGGCGGCCGGCTCGAACCGCTGGTGCTGCCACGCCTGGGTGGGCGCGTCGGTGAGGGAGCCGCCGGGCTGGAGTGTCCGCCAGTCGAGGGGGATCCCGTGGCAGAACAGGTCCGCGGCGTTCGCGCGCAGGGTCGCCAGGGCGGGTGCCTCGCGGCGCAGGGAGCCGGTCACCGTGCGGGGACGGCTGTCGCCCAGCGCTTCGAGGGTCTCGGCGATCGCCGGACCGACCGCGGGGTGGCCGGACAGTTCCAGGAAGCAGGAGTATCCGTCCTGGGCCGCGGCGGTGACGGCGTCCCGGAAGCGCACCGGCTGCCGCATGTTGGCGACCCAGTGGTCGGCGTCGCACGGCGCGAGCTCGCGCGGGTCGTCCAGGACCGTGGTGTAGAGCGGGACTCGCAGCGCGGTGTGCGGCAGGTCGGCCACCAGGGCCCGGAGCTGGGGAAGGATGCCGTCCATGAGCGAGGTGTGCGCGGGCACGTCGACACCGCGGATCCGCCGGACGTAGACGTCTTCGCTTTGCAGGGCCATGACAAGGCCGTCGATGGCCTCCGGTGTCCCGCCGAGAACGGCGGAGCGTGGCGAGGCGTAGATGGACACCGAGACCCCGTGGCGCTCGGCGAGTTCCTCCGCCTCGGCCGGAGTGGCCTGCACCTGGACGATGGCGCCGGTGCCCCCCAAGGCCCGCTCCAGCAGTGCCGACCTGCGGGCGACGATCCGCAGCCCGTCGGCCGGGGTGAGCCCGCCCGCCACCACGGCTGCGGTGACCTCGCCCATGGAGTGCCCGACCACCGCGGCGGGGACCACTCCCCAGGACTCCCACAGTCGCGCGAGGCCGTACTGGAGGGCGAAGACCGCCGGTTGCGCCGTGGCGAGGCCCGCGGACTCCAGCGGCGTCTCGGTGAGCAGCCGGCGCAGGCTCAGACCCGTCTCCGCCTGGCCCACTTCTTCCAGCTCGTCGACGGCGGCGGCGAACACCGGCTGGGTGTCGAGGAGTTCGCGTCCCATGCCGGTCCACTGCGATCCGTGGCCGGAGAAGACGAAGACGATGCCCGGGCGCGCCGAGTGGACCACGGTCCCGGTGTGGCCGCCTGAGGGGCCCTCACGCAGCGATTCGACGAGCTCCGCGCGCGAGGACGCCTCAACCACCCACCTGGTGGCCAGATGTGTCCTGCGGCACGCTAAGGTGTGAGCCACGTTCTCAAGCGGAACGTCGGCCCCTGGTGCGGACAGCCAGTCGGCCAACCGCGTCGCGTTGGCGCGCAGGCCTGCCTCCGAGGCCGAGGACACGGGTATCAGGAGAGGGTCCGGCGGCGCGGAGTGAGCAGCGCCTCCATCGGAACGCGTTGGATTCATGTCCACGACTCCTGTGATCGCAAGGCTGGGTGCCGCACACGGCGCCGCGGCCACTGCGTGCTTACGGGGGAAAGCCGCAGTGACCACGGCCGCTTCGGGGTACGGAAGGGGCGGATCCTTCTCAGACGCCGTGCAGCAGAACCGGCAGGGAAGCCAGGCTGCGCATGAACGACAGCGGCTTCCACTGGATCTCGTCCGCCGACTTGGCGAGCGTGAGCTGCGGGTACCGCTCGACCAGCGCCTTCAGGGCGATCTGGCCCTCGACCTGGGCGAGCCGGGCACCGAGGCAGTAGTGGATGCCGTGGCCGAAGGCCAGGTGGTTGGCGTCCGGGCGGGAGACGTCCAGCCGGTCGGGGTCGGGGAACTGGGCCGGGTCGCGGTTGGCCGCGCTCAGCGCCAGCAGCACGAGTGAACCCTCGGGGATGACGGTGCCGTCCACCTCGATCGGCTCGGTGGCGTACCGGAAGACACCCGGCAGCACGGGGCCGTCGAAGCGCAGCAGCTCGTCCACCGCGTTGCCCACCAGGCTCGGGTCGCGCACCAGGGCCTCGTACTGGTCCCGGTGGGTCAGCAGCTGGAGGATGCCGGCGCCGATCAGGTAGACCGTGGTGGCGTGCCCGGCGAACAGCAACTGGAGCGACATCGCGGCGAGTTCGCCCTCGCTCAGCCGGCCTTCCTCGTCCGAGACCTCGATGAGGGCGGTGAGCAGGTCGTCCGTCGGGTTCTCGCGCTTGCCGCGCAGCTTCTCGGCGATGTACTCCTTCAGCTCGCCGACCGCCTTGAGGGCGTCCTGCGGGGTGCGGCTCGCCAGCATCGCGTCCATCCGCGTCCCGAAGTAGGGACGCTCGTCGGTGGGCACGCCCAGCAGTTCGCAGATCACGCCGACCGGCAGCGGCAGCGCGAACTGCTCGACCAGGTCGACGGGGTCGTTGGAGTCCATCCGGTCGAGCAGCTCGTGGGTGAGCTTCTCGATGCTGGGCCGCAGGTTGTCCACCCGGCGGGCGCTGAAGGCACGCACCACGACCTTGCGCTGACGGGTGTGGACCGGAGGGTCACGGTTGATCATGGCGTTGCGGACGGTCTCGTCCCGCCGGACGGCGGCCTGGTTGTTCTCGGCACCACCGGTCGGGGCCGCCCGGTCCAGCTCGCTGCTGAGCCGCTGGTCGGTCAGGAGGCGGCGGACGTCCTCGTAACGGGTGACGATCCAGCGCTCCGCGCCGTCGGGCAGCACGACCCGCTGCACCGCGGCCGTCTCACGCAGCGACGCGAGCGTGGGAAAAGGATCGTGCAAGAACTCGGGGCCAAGTTTGAGAGTTTGTTGCTGATTCACTGAATTACACACTCCTGCCGCGCCTGGAGAGCAGTGCATGAATAGAACAGGAACAGCCCACAGCCCACCCGAAAAGCACAGAGATGACTTGCCATGGACTTTCCTGGAGAAAGTGTCAACAGCCCATCGGAAGTGCTAAAGGCTCGACTGAATTAGTGAGCGACGCAACAATGGAAGACGGCTCTTTTCATGGTCCCCCGTTCCACTGTTCGCTAGCCAACGTTGCAATCGTTTGACAGTCGCACTCATTAGCGACCAGCGGTCGTCACTGTAGCCCAGCTCGACAAGGCAGGCAAGGGACTCCCAGTAGGCAACTCGACTCCCATTGGTGACATCGAATACCCACACAATGGACAAAACAGCCGATCGATGCTTGATGGCTTTTTATGCCATCTACAAGGCGAATCGGCCACCATGTTTCCCATACACCCAATTTCACCGCCGGGCGAAATGGGGAAGGCATTGGCGACCGCGACAGTCGCATACCTCAAGGGAAGCTCAAATCGAGAGCGAAGGGAAGTCCGCATCCGGAAAAACGGAACTTACCAGTCCTCTAACTTTCGAGGAACTACCCCGCCGGGAAGCCCCCGTAACACACCGACCGGAAAATACCGGCCCACTTTCCGGATTCCTGGAAAGCGCAGGTCAGCGGTCCTGGCCGATGGGTTCCAGGATCACGACGCATTCCACCGGGTGCGTCATGAAAATGACGTCGCATGAATCGAAGGTCGGCTTGGCGGCGCGGGTTCGCTGCCGCTCCGAGCGGCCCACCGACCGCCTCTTGACCGCCCCCTGGCGCCACAGCCGGACGGGGGCTGACGTGTCATGCGCCTCGGCGCTCCAGCACGATCACCTCGTAGCCGGCGCCGACGACGAGCTCACCACCGGGAGCGAAGGCGACGGCATGGGGATTGACGGGCAGTTGGATCTCGTGCAGGAGCATTCCGTTGCCGAGATCCCAGATACCCACGGTGCGGGTTAAGCCGTGGGTGGTGACGGCCACCGGCACCCCGTCCAGCAGTCCGATCTCCACGTCGGACACCCGGCCGTCACCAAGCCGGTGACGCAGTTGCCGGGTCCGCAGATCCCATACCTGGGCACCGTCGTGGGCGGTAACCGCAACGACCACGGGGTCGCGTCCGTCGGTGCCGCAGACCATGGCGTCGATCTCATCGGTCAGGCCCTCCGACTCGCCCACCCTCGTCAGGTCGGTGAGATCCCAGAATCCCACTCGCTGCTCACCGTTCCCGAGCCAACCGTTCTCCGAGATCACGGCCAGCGGCCGTCCGTCCACGAGTGTCCAGGCCACGGCGGGGGGATCGGAGAGGACGGCCTCAAAGGTCCCGCTGATCTGCAGGGTTTCCAGGTTCCAAATACCGATCTCGGTCCCGTCGTGGCCTACCTGCATGAGCAAGGCGACTGGACTACCTTCAAGGTGCCCACAGGCCAGCAGTGTCGAGTAGCCTGCCTCGGCTCGTCCGGCCTCCGATCCATCCGCAAGATTCCACACCCGTACGGTGCCGTCATGTCCGCTGGTCACGGCGATCGGTGCACCGGAGACCATGGTGCAGGCCACCCTTTCCACCCAACGGCTGTGTACTTCGAGGCACCGCAGCTGCCTTCCGGAGGCCACGTCCCATACCCGTGCCGTGTGATCGGCGCTCGCCGACACTGCGACCGCGGCGCCGTCCAGCACAGTGCAAGCGACCGCTAACACCGTGCTGGAATGGCTTAGGAGCTCCATCTCATTGGCTTGCTTGTCCAGGCTCCACAAGCGAACGGATCCTCCCCTGTCGGAGCTGGCGGCCACCGGTCGGTCGTTCACGCTCGTGATCACGATGGAATGTATCCACTCCGTATGACCGTTCAGCCGGGCCAGCAGCCGACCGTCCGCCCGTGCCCTCAGCTCCATCGAACCGTCCCCGTAGCCCACCACCATGACCGCGCGACCGTCGAGTTCCGCGAACGCGAAGGCCGTGATCCAGCCCTGCCCGACACGGCAGGAGAAGACGACGGTGTCCGTGGCCGGGGCGCGGAACTGAAGTACCCCCACGCGGTCACCGAGGGACACGAGCTCTCGCCCGTCCTGGTCAACGCTCACCGCCGTGCAACACTCTTCAGAGTCGTAGAGGTGATCCCACTCCCCGGTATCCAAGTTCCACCGCTGCACCGGACCGGAAGGTTGGCTGACAAGGGCAGTGGCCGCTCCCTCGATCTCCAGACAACGAACCGAAAGGCGGGGGTTAGCGCTCCCTGACTGACCCGGAAGCGTCCGACGGATCTCGCCAGACATCAGCCCTCGGGTCCAGGCCGAGCCGTTCGGAGCACAGCCAACGATTAGTACCTCGCCGCGGACCCGGATGCAGGCCAGACCCGCCACGACGGTCGTCACCCATCTTTCGAGGCCCTTTTTTGGGCCGCCTCGGCCTCGCTCCGGACCACGAATCTCCGAAGCTCGGCGGCGGTCGCCAGATCCCAGACACGCACGGTTCCGTCATCGGACGCGGTCACAACAAGCGTGGCGCCGTCCACCTCGACGCAGTCCATCGCCGACACGGTGCGGGTGTGTCCGTCCAGGGTGGCCACACAGCTCTGCTGCGCAGGATCCCAAATCTGCACCGCTCCTCCGTGCTGCGCGCTGAGCACGACCGGCATGCCGTTCAGCTCCGCCGCGACCAGCGACTCGTCGGACGACGAACTCAGCTCGCCCAGGAACAGGCTGCTTGTCTGGGACCCCGTCGCCCACCGTGGTACCCACTCCAGCCTCCGCCCCAGTCTCCTGCGGTGCTCATCCAGCCGGTACCGGGCCGCGTCCACCGCCAGCACCTGGGCGCGTTCATGGACGCACAGATCGCGGTAAAGGTGAGCAGAAGTCCGGTACATCGTGCGGACGCGCTGTGCCTCTCCGCCCGATACGCCATCCATCGCGGTCAGCAACCCATCGGGTTCCGCATGGACCAAAAACCACGGGTCCTCCAGCAGACGTTCGAGATCGCCCGAGGCCACCGCGTGGCCGGCCAAGTGGGCGTGGATGTACGGGTGCGCGCGCTCCCAGTCCAGACCGTCGCCGTCGGTTCTCGGCGCGACCGAGGCGATCAGCTCGGCGGTCATCCGGCGCTGGTCCTCGCGGCTGCGTCGCGGATCGCGAAGGTGCTCGGCCAGCGCCTCGTGGTACAGCCGGAACACCGATCGGTCCTCACCGACCGGCACTTCGACCACGTACGCGCCCGCCTGTCGCCACAGCCAGTCCACGTCGTCGTTGGTGCACTTCTCACCCGAAAGGGCCGCCGCCAGCGGGGCCCACAGGGAATCCCAGGGCAGACCTGAGCCCTCCGCGTACGCCAGGGGTCGCAGCAGCCGCCGTACCCGCTCCTCGTGCTCACCGAACCGGGCCAGATAGCCGTCGAAAGCCTGCCCGGCCTCCGAAGGCAGCTCCTTCTCCCAGCCTGGCCGGGACATATCGAGGGTCAAGTGCCCGTGCAGCAGGGCTCGTACGGTCATCCGGGCGACCAGGAAGGAGCGGCCCGCCCGCCGGACCACCGCGGCTGCTACGGCTTCTCGCTCCGGCACCGTCAGCCCGCCGGGCATCCCGGCCAGCGTGCGACACACGTACTGCTCGATGTCGTCACGACCGGTGTACGCGTCCGTGTCCAGGTCGATGACTTCAACGGCACGGCCCAGCTCGGGAATCATCGTGCGCCGGGTGCCGATCAGCAGGCGCAGGTTGTGCAGGACGGACATCGGCCGGAGCAACTCGCGGGCGATGCGCTGCGGTTCCCGCCCCCCGACGCCCGTACCCGCCTCCTCCAGCGCATCGATCAGCACGGTCCGCTGGGGGCCCTCGTATTCGGCGAGCCGGGCCAGCAGTTGCGGCGGGCTGTCGGCCTCCACATCCAGCGCGCCGGCGAGCCGCGCGGTGAGCTTTTCCAGCGTGATGCCGTGGGCGTGCACGGAGACCGTCACCGAACCGGGCGGCGGCAGCAGGTGCGCGGGCGCCGCCGGGTGGTTCGGGCGGGCCAGCGTGAGCAGCCGGCCCAGGACGGCCGACTTGCCGGATCCCGGATCCCCGGTCACCACCCGTGCCCGGGCATCGTGGACGGGATCGCGCAGCCAGCCTGCCAGCGTGGCCAGGGCCTGCAGGCGTCCGGCGAACCAGTCGCCCGGCTCGCTCGCGTACTCCACCCCGCGGCCCCTCGGACCGAAATGCGCGGTCCACTCACGCTGCGACTCCACGTCCATCGCTTCGTCAGGCAGGCCGGGCCGGTACTTCGGGTTGGGCAAGAACGGCGGGACCGCTCGGCCGGAGACCGCGTGGTAGCTGGCACACTGGTCCGGGCGGTACTCCCTGAAGTGGTCGTTGACCTGGTCGGTCACCGTCGGGATGTCCAGGTACCGCTGGCGCATCCCGGCTGTGCCCGCGCGCACCGCGGCCTCCAGGGCGGTCACGAAGGCGTGGTCGTACGCCAGCTCGCGGGAGCGGGCCGAGGCCACCAGCCACAGCCCGTCGGCTCCCGGCGGCCGGTAGTCCACCAGCTGGCCGGTGACGTTCGTGATCTCGGCGGCGCCCAGTTCGGCGTAACAGGTGTCGAGCAGCAGCAGGACGTGCCCGACCCGGGCGTCGGCCAGCAGGTCCGCGAGTTCGCGGGAGGCGAGGGTGGTGCTCACCCGGTTGTGGCGGCTGTTGCGGCAGGTGAGCCGGTGGGAGCGGTCGTCGCGCAGGCCATGCCCCGCGTAGTAGACGACGAGCACGTCCTCCGCGCAGCGCTCGTCCGCCTTGAGCCAGTCCTCCAGACCGGCGCGCACCTGCTGGGCGTCGGGTGCGCCGGCGAGCTCCGGAAGGATCTCCAGGTACCCGAGGGAGGAGAAGAGGGCCCTGACCCGGCGCAGGTCCTCGGGCACCCCGGGCAGGCCTTCGAGCAGCGGGTCCGCGGTGAACACCCCTGTACCGAAGGCGAAGACGTACCGGTTGAGCCCGTCGGGTACCAAGCCGTGCGGTGCCTCTGCGACGGGAACGTCCCTCACCGGGCCAGCCCCCTGGCGATCGCCGTTCCGGTCTCCACCGCCGTCAGATAGGCGCGCATGCTGTGCATCTCGGAGCCGTTGTCCAGCCGCAGGTCCAGGACCGCCGCCCCGAACCGGGGCGCGAGTTCACGCACGAGGGCGACCACGTCGCCGCTGTCGGCCAGGTTGGTCCACCGCGTGACGGGAGCCGGCCAGACCCCCGTACCGTCCTGCCGCGGTGCGGGCCGCAGGCCTGGGCCGGGGATGGCGGGGTCCAGTCGGGCGGCCTCCCGCCACCAGGTCTCCAGCAACTCGGCCTCGAACCCCGGCTGCACGTCCTCCGCCCGGTAGTACGGCTCGCCTCGCGCTCCGGACTTGCGGTAGAGATCCCCGTAGCCGGCGCAGACGATGTCACCGTCCGCCAACCGTCCGAGCGAGGGGTCGCGGCGCAGCGCGAGTCCGACCCCGCCGCGCAGCGCCGGCTCGACTTCCGCCAACAGGGTCTCAGCGGTGTCGAGTTGCCGCCCCACCCCGTGCACCACGACAACCCGGCTCATGGCCCTCCCGCAGGTCCCCCTACTCCTGTCGCGAGCATAGCCAGCGCCGGCCACGGCATCAGCCTGATGGCCTGGGCCATCGCCCGGACCATCAGGGAGTCGAGCCGCCCGGCCGACGACCCGCGGGTCAGGAACCCTTCGCCACCGGTTCGAGGATCGCGACGCATTCCACGTGGTGCGTCATCGGGAACAGGTCGAACGCCCGCAGTGAGACCGAACGGTAGCCCTCGGCCGCGAAGTAGCCCAGGTCGCGCGCCAGGGCGGCCGGGTCGCAGGCGACGTAGGCGATCGCCCGGGCGCCGAGCGCGGCCAGGCTCTTGACGGTGGACCTGCCCGCACCGACCCGCGGCGGGTCGAGCACGATCAGGTCGGCCTCGGTGATCCCGGTGCGCGGCAGCACCTGCTCGACCTTGCCGTGCTCGATCCGCACCCGCTCCAGGTCCGCCAGGTTGTGCCGGGCGTCCTCCACGGCCCGCTTGACGGACTCCACGCCCAGCACCGCGCCCCGCTCACCGACCCGCTGCGCCAGCGCGCCGGCGAACAGCCCGACACCGCAGTACAGGTCGAGCGCCATCTCCCCGCGCCGCGGGCGCAGACCGTCCAGCACCGCGCGGGTGAGGATGTCCGCCGCCTGCGGATGGACCTGCCAGAAGCCGCCCGAGCCGACCCGCCAGGTGCGGTTGCCGGCCCGCTCGCGGACGAAACCGCGGCCGTGGACCTTGTGCACCCCGTCCTGCTCGTCGACCCGCATCACCGACACCGGGCGGTCCAGCTCGACGATCGGCAGCCGCCCGCCGGGCACCGGGGTGACGATGACCTGCCGGTCGGAGGAGCCGGTGGCCGCGATGGCCTCCACGGAGGCGACAGCGGGCCACGCGCGCTTCTCGACGCCGAGCTCGTCGACGCCGGGCGCGGCGATCAGGCACCGGTCCACCGGTTCGACCTCGTGGGAGCGGTGGCGGCGCAGCCCGGCCCGGCCGTCCGCGTCGACCGCGTACTGCACGCGGGTGCGCCAGGGGGGCACCTCGCCCTTGGCGACCTTGTCGCCGGGTGCGGGGACCACCGTGCCGTCCCAGCCCGCCTCCTGCGGCGTGAGGCCGGCCAGCCTGGCCAGCTGCTCGGTGATGACGGCCACCTTCATCCGCCGCTGGGCGCCGGGGGCCGCGTGCTGCCAGTCGCAGCCGCCGCACTTGCCGGGGCCCGCGTAGGGGCAGGGAGCGTCCACCCGGTCGCTGGAGGGTTCCAGCACCTCGACCGCGTCGGCGCGCAGGAAGCGGGACTCCTCGTCGCCCTCGGTGACCTCGGCCACGACCCGCTCGCCGGGCAGCGCGTGCCGCACGAACAGCACCCGGCTCTCGTGGCGCGCGATGCAGTGCCCGCCGTGCGCGACCGGACCCACCTCGACCTCGTAACGCTCGCCGACCAGCGACGCGGCTCCGGAAGCGGCCTGGTCCTTGGTGCGGTTGGTGCGGGTGCGGCTGTTCACGTCGGCGAAGGCTCCAGATCAGCGGGGGTCAGCAGCGGACCAGTCTAGGCCCACCGCCGCCCCCCGCCGTCCGGCCCCTACTTCTTGCCGCCGACCGACTGCTTGCCGCTGCCTGGCCTGGGCGGCCTGATCTCGCCCCGGCGTACCGAGCCGGGCGCGTTCCACTCGCGGCGCCGCTTGTAGCGGTTCTTGGCGGCCTCGCTGGAGTCCAGCTGCCAGGGCACCGAGGTCACCGTGACGCCCGACATGAACAGCAGCCGGCCCTTGAGCCGCAGCGCGCTCTGGTTGTGCAGCAGGTGCTCGTACCAGTGGCCGACCACGTACTCCGGGATGAAGATGCTGATGACCTCGCGCGGGCCGCGCAGCCCGCGGACGTACTCGATGATCGGGCGGGTGATCTCCCGGTACGGGGAGTCCAGCACCTTCAGCGGCACGTCTATGCCCAGCCGCTCCCACTCCGCCTGGAGCGCCTTGGTCTCGCTCGGGTCGACGTTGATGCTGAGCGCTTCGAGGCTGTCGGAGCGGAAGAGCTTGGCGTAGGACAGGGCGCGCAGCGTCGGCTTGTGGAGCTTGGAGACCAGCACGATGGTGTGCACCCGGGAGGGCAGCACGATGTCGTCGGCGGGCTCCTCGGCGGCGGACAGCTCGTCGGAGACCCGGTCGTAGTGCCGGCGGATGCCCGTCATCATGCCGTAGAAGACGATCATGCCGACCACCGCGACCCAGGCGCCGTGGGTGAACTTGGTCAGCAGGACCACGATCAGCACGATGCCGGTGAAGAAGCCGCCGAACGCGTTGATCACCCGCGAGCGCATCATGCGGCGGCGCTTGGCCGGATCGGTCTCGCTGCGCAGGTGCCGGTTCCAGTGCCTGACCATGCCGGTCTGGCTCAGGGTGAAGGAGACGAAGACACCGACGATGTACAGCTGGATCAGCCGGGTGGAGTCCGCGCCGTATATGTACACCAGCACACCGGCGAACACCGCCAGCATCACGATGCCGTTGGAGAACGCCAGCCGGTCGCCGCGGGTGTGCAGCTGGCGGGGCAGGAAGCGGTCCTGGGCGAGGATCGAGCCGAGCACCGGGAAGCCGTTGTAGGCGGTGTTGGCGGCCAGGAAGAGCACCAGCGCGGTGACCGCGGCCAGGAAGACGAAGGGGAGCGAGCCCTTGCCGAAGACCGCGGCGGCGACCTGGGCGATCACCGGGTCCTGGGTGTAGCCGGAGCCGATCGCCCGGCCGTGCAGCAGCAGGTCGGCCGCCGGGTTCTCGGCCATCCGCACCTTGGTGTTGAGCGCCAGCGCGACGATGCCGCAGAACATGGTGACCGCCAGCCCGCCCATCAGCGCCAGCGTGGTCGCGGCGTTCTTGGACTTGGGCTTGCGGAACGCCGGGACGCCGTTGCTGATCGCCTCGACGCCGGTCAGCGCCGCGCAGCCGGAGGAGAAGGCGCGCAGCATCAGGAAGACCAGGGCGAAGCCGGACAGCCCGCTGTTCTCCGCGTGGATCGAGAACCCGGCGGAGGGGGCCTGCATGTGGTGGCCTGAGGCTATCTGGAAGATCCCCCAAAGGATCATGCAGAAGACGCCGAAGACGAAGGCGTAGGTGGGGATGGCGAAGATGGTGCCGGACTCCCGGACACCGCGCAGGTTCATCACCATCAGCAGCGCGATCATCAGCAGCGCGACGAAGACCTTGTTCTGCTCGACGAACGGGATCGCCGAGCCGAGGTTCTCCACCCCGGAGGCGACCGAGACGGCGACGGTGAGCACGTAGTCGACCAGCAGGGCGCTGGCGACGGTCAGACCGGCCTTGGGGCCGAGGTTGGTGGTGGCGACCTCGTAGTCGCCGCCACCGGACGGATAGGCGTGGACGTTCTGCCGGTAGGAGGCGACCACGGTGAACATCAGGACGACGACCGCGAGCGTGATCCATGGACTGAAGCGGTAGGAGGATGCTCCCGCCACGGACAGCACGAGAAGGACCTCACCCGGGGCGTAGGCCACCGAGGAGAGTGGGTCGGAGGCGAAGACGGGCAGCGCCAGACGCTTGGGGAGCAGCGTTTCCCCGAGTTTGTCGCTGCGCAACGCCCGGCCGATGAGGATCCGTTTCGGCACGTCGGTCAGTTTGGACACCCGAGGATGTTAAGGGTTCGTCAATATTGACGGCCACCCTCCACCCCCTGCCCCTGTCCGCGTGTGTAGCTTTGGCCGCGCGGTCCGAGACTCTGAGATGAGTCTTGGGCCGAAGGACAACATCCGGAAGGACAGGCGTGCACGTCGTAATCATGGGCTGCGGGCGGGTGGGCTCAGCACTCGCGCAGACCCTCGAAGAGCGAGGTCATACGGTCGCCGTGGTCGACCAGGACCCGACGGCCTTCAGACGTCTGGGTTCCGGTTTCGCCGGACGCCGGGTGACCGGGATCGGCTTCGATCAGGACACTCTACGCGAGGCCGGGATCGAGGAGGCTGGAGCGTTCGCCGCGGTCAGCAGCGGCGACAACTCCAACATCATCGCCGCCCGGGTGGCCAGGGAGATGTTCGGCGTCGAGAACGTCGCCGCCCGCATCTACGACCCGCGCCGGGCGGAGGTCTACCAACGGCTCGGCATTCCGACGGTCGCCACCGTGCGG
This sequence comes from uncultured Actinomycetota bacterium, assembly GCA_963737305.1. Taxonomy (GTDB): domain Bacteria; phylum Actinomycetota; class Actinomycetes; order Streptomycetales; family Streptomycetaceae; genus Streptantibioticus_C. The sequence continues at coordinate 2,871,950 of CAVTRX010000001.1, forward strand.
TGGACCTCGGACCAGATGCTGCGGCGGCTGCTGCCGTCCGGCTCCGAGCCGCTGTGGCGTGACCCGAGCGGCGGGGTGCAGCTGGCCGAGGTGCCGACCGCCACCGCGTGGGTGGGGCAGCGGATCCGCAAGCTCCAGGAGGAGACCGGGGTCCGTGTGGCGTTCCTCACCCGGCTGGGCGAGGCGATGCTGCCCACCTCGGACACCGTCCTGCAAGAGGGTGACCTGGTGCACGTGATCATGCGCACCGACGAGGTCGAGAAGGTCGAGGCGTCGTTCGCCGAGGGACCCGAGGAGAGCCGGTCATGAGGGTCGCTATCGCCGGTGCCGGCGCGGTGGGCAGGTCCATCGCCGGGGAACTGCTGGAGAACGGGCACGAGGTTCTCCTCATCGACAAGAACCCCTCCTCCATCTCGGTCGAGCGGGTGCCGCAGGCGGAATGGCTGCTGGCCGACGCCTGCGAGATCACCTCGCTGGACGAGGCGGCGCTGCAACGCTGCAACGTGGTGATCGCCGCCACCGGTGACGACAAGGTGAACCTGGTGGTCTCGCTGCTGGCGAAGACCGAGTACGGGGTGCCCCGGGTGGTCTCGCGGGTCAACAACCCCAAGAACGAATGGCTGTTCAACGAGTCGTGGGGGGTGGACGTCGCCGTCTCCACGCCGCGGCTGATGTCCGCCCTGGTGGAGGAGGCGGTGAGCGTCGGCGACCTGGTCCGCCTGATGCGCTTCAGCCAGGGCGACGCCAACCTGGTCGAGCTCACCCTGCCCTCGGACGCCGCACTGGTGGGCACCCGGGTCGGTGACGTGCGGTGGCCGACCGACACCTCGCTGGTGACGATCATCCGCGGCCACCGGGTGCTCACCCCGGCCAAGGACGACGCGCTGGAGGCCGGCGACGAACTGCTGTTCGTCGCCGCGCAGGACCGCGAGGAGCAGCTGGAGGAGTTGCTGTCGGTCAGCCGGTCGGACGACGGCGAGGACGGCGAGGGGGGGCACTGACCGCCCGCACGAGCACGGGACGGCCCCGGAACCGATCGGTTCCGGGGCCGTCCCGTGTCCGCGGGGTGGGCAGAGGTGTCGAAGGTCTCAGGCGGGGTTGTTCTCCCGCGGGTCCTCGGCGTTCTCGGCGGTCTCGGCCGCCTCGCGCTTGTCCCGCTCCTCCATCTCGGCGATCACGTCGATCGGCGGCGGCGCCTTGGCCAGGAAGATCCAGGTCAGGTAGACCGACAGCAGGAACGGCGGGATGCCGAGGGCGACCTTGACCCAGCCCAGCTGTGTGGCGTCACCCCACCAGTACAGCGGGAAGAGGATCGCCGACTTGGCCAGCAGGATGATCCCCCACGCCCAGGTGGCCTTGGTGTAGGCGCGGAAGCGGCCGGGGTTGCGGGTGCGCCAGGAGAGGTTCTCCTTCAGGATCGGCCCGAGCAGCAGCCCGATCAGCGGATAGCGCACCAGCGCGGTGACCACGTAGGTGATCGCCAGGCCCAGGGTGTAGAGCATGCCCGGCAGGTAGAAGTTCTTGGCGTTGCCGGACAGCATCGCGAAGAACGCGCCGAAGGCGATGCCGAAGACCCCGCTGAAGGCGTGCTTGAGGGTCTGCTTGCGGGCCAGCCGGGCGACGGCGAGCACCAGGCTCAGCGCCAGCGCGGCGATCGCGGAGCCGGGGATGGCGTGGGTGACGGTGTAGACCGCGACGAAGACCAGGCCGGGCACCGTGGTGTCGACCATGCCCCACACGCCGCCGAACGCCTCCAGCAGCGCCTTGTCCGCGGCCGCCTTGGACGCCGCGATCTGCTCGACCGTCAGGTCCTCGGTCCGCTCGTTGGTGGACGCCACCGATTACTCCTGTCCGACTGGACGCAGTTCGTACTTGGGGTTGAACAGCACCGGGCGTCCGCGGTTGAGCGCGATCCGGCCGGAAGCGATGATCTTGCGCCCCGGTTCTATGCCCGCGATGCTGCGCCGGCCGAGCCAGACCACGTCCAGGGGCGCGGAGCCGTCGTACAGCTCCGCCTCCAGCGCCGGTACTCCGGCCCGCGGCCGCAGGGTGACCGTGCGCAGGGTGCCGGTCACGGTGACGACCTGCCGGTCACGGCAGTCCTGGATGGGGGTGCAGCCGACCTTCGCGGTGTCCTGGAGCAACTCCTGGGAGTGCAGGTCCTCCTGGGAGGAGGCGAGGCGGTCGAGGATCCGGCGGATACGGCCGACCGGACGGTCCGAACGGGTGGCACCACTCATACAGGCAGCGTACCGGTCGGACCCCCCGGCACCGCCATACCTGGTGCGTGTGAGGTGCGGGAGATGGCCGGGAGCGGCCAGGCCCGCAGGACACGGCCTAGGGCTCGAAGCGGTACCCCATGCCCGGTTCGGTGATGAAGTGCCGGGGATGCGCCGGATCGGCCTCCAGCTTGCGGCGCAGCTGGGCCATGTAGACCCGCAGGTAGTTCGTCTCCGTGCCGTACGCGGGCCCCCACACCTCCTGGAGCAGCTGCTTCTGGCTGACCAGCCGCCCGGTGCCGCGGACCAGCACCTCCAGCAGATGCCATTCGGTGGGGGTCAGGCGTACGTCGGCGCCGTCACGGTGCACCTTCTTGGCGGCCAGGTCCACGGTGAAGGAGTCCGTCTCGACCAGCACCGCCTCGCCGTCCTCGCCGGTCGGCGCGGCCCTGCGCACCGCGGCCCGCAGCCGGGCCAGCAGCTCGTCCATGCCGAAGGGCTTGGTGACGTAGTCGTCCGCCCCGGCGTCCAGCGCCTCGACCTTCTCGTCTGATGCCTGCCGGGCGGACAGCACGATGATCGGCACCCTGGTCCAGCCGCGCAGCCCCTTGATCACCTCGGCGCCGTCCATGTCGGGCAGCCCCAGGTCGAGCACGATCACGTCGGGATGGCGGGCGGCGGCGAGCTGGAGGGCGGTCGCACCGTCGGGGGCGGCGTCCACCTCGTACTTGCGGGCCCGCAGATTGATCACGAGCGCGCGGACGATCTGCGGCTCGTCGTCCACCACGAGGACCCTGACCGGGGTCCTGGGGTGCCCCCCTGAGGGCTGCGGCATGGCACCTGCCTTTCGAGTCGTGAGGATGGCCGGCCCGGTCACGAGGTGGCCTCCGCCGGCAGGTGCGGCAGCGGCAGCGCCTGACTGTCCGCGGCGCGCAGGGTCAGCACCATGGTCAGTCCGCCGCCCGGGGTGTCGTCGGCGACCAGGGAGCCGCCCATGGCCTCGGCGAAGCCCCGGGCGACCGCGAGGCCCAGCCCGACCCCGGAGCCCCGGGGCGCGTCGCCGTAGCGCTGGAAGGGTTCGAATATCCGGTCCTTCGCCGACTCCGGCACTCCCGGGCCGCGGTCGGCGATGCGCAGTTCCACCCGGTCGTTGAGCGCGCTCGCCGCCACCAGGACGCGGTCGCCGCCGGGGTTGTACTTGACGGCGTTCTCCACCACGTTGGCGACCACCCGCTCCAGCAGCCCGGGGTCGGCGAAGATCATCGGCAGCGTCTCGGGGATGTCCAGGGTGACCGAGTCGGCCGGGACGCCGCCGAGCGCGATGGGCACCACCTCGTCGAGGTCCACCTCCTGCATCAGCGGCGCCACCGTGCCGGTCTGCAGCCGGGACATGTCCAGCAGGTTGCCCACCAGATGGTCGAGCTTGTCGGCGCCGTCCTCGATGCCCTCCAGCAGCTCGGCCTCGTCCTGCGGCGACCACGCCACGTCGTCCGAGCGCAGCGAGGTGACCGCGGCCTTGATGGCGGCCAGCGGGGTGCGCAGGTCGTGCGAGACGGCCGCCAGCAGCGCGGTGCGGATCCGGTTGCCCTCGGCCAGCTCCCTGGCCTGCTGTGCCTCCCCCAGCAGCCGCTGGCGGTCCAGGATGACCGCGGCCTGCGCGGCGAACGCCGACAGCAGCCGCCGGTCCTCCGCGGGCAGCACCCGCCCCGACAGGGCCAGCGACATCCGGTCGCCGACCGGCACCTCCACGTCGGCGTCGTCCGGCCGCAGCGACGGATCGGGGCCCACGCTGCCCGCGCGGCTCCACGGCCCGAAGTCGGCCTGCCGCTCCAGCAGCGCGACCGACTCCATCGCGAAGGTCTCCCGCACCCGCTCAAGCAGCGCGTCCAGCGAGGACTCCCCGCGCAGCACGCTGCCCGCCAGCAGCGACAGGATCTCCGCCTCGGCGCGCAGCCGGGACGCCTGATGGGTGCGCCGGGCGGCCAGGTCGACCACCGAGGCCACCGCGACCGCGACCGCCGCGAAGATCACGATGGCGACGATGTTGTGCGGGTCGGAGATGGTGAACTGGTGCAAGGGCGGGGTGAAGTAGTAGTTGAGGAAGAGCGAGCCGACCGCGGCGGAGGCGAGCGCCGGCAGCATGCCGCCCAGCAGCGCCGCGGCCACCGTCAGCGCGAGGAAGAGCAGCATGTCGTTGGCGAGGCCGAGCCCCGGCTGGACCTGGGTCAGCAGCAGCGTCATCGCCCCTGGCCCCACGCAGCCGACCGCCCAGCCGTTGAGGATGCGCCACTTGCCCAGCCGGGCGCCCCGGGCGACCGGCAGTCCGCGGCCCCTGGCCGCCTCCTCGTGGGTGACGATGTGCACGTCGATGTCCGCGGACTCACGGGCCACCGTGGCGCCGACGCCGGGCCCGAGGATGTACTGCCAGGCCTTGCGGCGCGAGGTGCCCAGCACGATCTGGGTGGCGTTCACCCCCCGGGCGAACTCCAGCAGCGCGGTGGGGACGTCGTCGCCCATCACGTGGTGGAAGGAGCCGCCGAGGTCCTCCACCAGGGTCCGCTGGACGGTGAGCTCCTTGGGCGACCCGGAGGTCAACCCGTCGCTGCGGGCCACGTAGACCGCCAGGATCTCGCTGCCCGAGCCCTTCGCCGCCATCCGCGCCGCCCGGCGGATCAGGGTGCGCCCCTCGGGACCGCCGGTCAGGCCGACGACGATCCGCTCCCGGGCCTGCCAGGTGGATCGGATGCGGTGTTCCGCGCGGTACTCCTGGAGGTATTCGTCGACCCGGTCGGCGACCCACAGCAGGGCCAGTTCCCGCAGCGCGGTGAGGTTGCCGGGGCGGAAGTAGTTGGACAGCGCGGCGTCGACCTTGTCGGGCTGGTAGATGTTGCCGTGCGCCATCCGGCGGCGCAGTGCCTGGGGTGACATGTCGACCAGCTCGATCTGGTCGGCCCGGCGCACCACCTCGTCCGGCACGGTCTCCTGCTGCCGGATGCCGGTTATGGACTCGACGACGTCACCGAGTGATTCCAGGTGCTGGATGTTGACGGTGGAGACGACGTTGACGCCCGCCTCCAGCAGTTCCTCTATGTCCTGCCAGCGCTTGGCGTTGCGGCTGCCGGGGACGTTGGTGTGCGGGAGTTCGTCCACCAGGGCGACCTCGGGCGCCCGCTCCAGGATGGCGTCCACGTCCATCTCGGCGTAGACGCCGCCGCGGTAGTCCAGGGTGCGCAGGGGCACCTGCTCCAGGCCGGTGAGCATGACCTCGGTGCGCGGACGGGCGTGCGGCTCGACGTAGCCGACCACGATGTCGGTGCCGCGCTCCAGCCTGCGGTGGGCCTCGGAGAGCATGGCGTAGGTCTTTCCCACGCCGGGGGCGGCCCCCAGGTAGATGCGCAGTTTTCCGCGTGCCATGTGTCCATCCTCGTATCCCGCGAAACGGGTGGCACGACAGACATTACGAGGATGCACGCCGGTATCGCCGACCGGTGGCCCCGGTCGGCCGGGACCCTGACGCAATCCTGATGCCGACCCCCGGCGCGAGCTGGTCAGACACCGGCCGTCGTGCGGATCCGCTCCTTGCTGTTGCGCCGCTGGGCCGACCCCAGCAGATACGGCACGCTGATGACCATCACACCGGAGGTGAACAGCAGCCGGGCCTTGAGGCGCAGCGCGCTCTGGTTGTGCAGCACCTGCTCCCACCAGCGACCCAGCACGTACTCCGGGATGACGACGGTGACCACGTCACGCGGGCTGTCGCGGCGCAGACCGCGAACGTACTCCAGCACCGGCCGGGTGATCTCGCGGTACGGGGAGTCCAGCACCTTCAGGGGGACGCCCATCTCGTGCCCGTCCCACTGGGCCTTCAGTGCCTGGGCCGCCGCGGGGTCGACGGCGACGGTGACCGCCTCCAGGCTGTCCGGCCGCATCGACTGCGCGTAGCCGACCGCCCGCAGGGTGGGGGCGTGCACGGTGGAGACCAGGACGACGGCGTGGTTGCGGGACGGCGGCTCGGGGCGGGCCGCCTCGCCGACCGCCAGTTCGTCGGAGACCCGCTGGTAGTGCCGGCGGATCGCCTTCATCAGCAGGAACAGGCCGGGCATCGCGATGCACACGATCCAGGCGCCGTGCGCGAACTTGGTGACCAGCACGATCGCCAGCACCAGCGCGGTGAGCGCGGTGCCGACCGCGTTGATCAGCTGTGAGCCGCGGATCCGGCGGCGGGCGGCCGGATCGGCGGTCAGCGACCGCTCCCGGCCCCAGTGCCGCACCATGCCGGCCTGGGAGAGGGTGAAGGAGACGAAGACACCGATGATGTAGAGCTGGATGATCGACGAGAGGTTGGCGTCGAAGACCACGATCAGCCCGGCGGCGGCCAGCGCCAGCAGCACGATGCCGTTGGAGAAGACCAGCCGGTCGCCGCGGTTGTGCAACTGGCGCGGCAGGTAGCGGTCCTGCGCCAGGATCGAGGCGAGCATCGGGAAGCCGTTGAAGGCGGTGTTGGCGGCCAGGATCAGAATCGCGGCGGTGACCGCCTGGACGTAGTAGAAGAGGAAGGTGACGTTGCCGAAGGCGGTCTTGGCTATCTGGGCCAGCGCGGTCGGCGTGGCGGAGCCGGCGGGCAGGCCGAGCGCGGTGGGGTCCTCGGCGACGTGCACCCGGAAGGCCATCGCCAGCACGGTGATGCCGACGAACATGGTGATCGACAGGGCGCCCATCACGGCCAGGGTCATCGCGGCGTTGCGGCTCTTGGGCTTCTTGAAGGCGGGCACCCCGTTGCTGATCGCCTCGACGCCGGTCAGCGCGGTGCAGCCGGAGGCGAAGGCCCGCATGGCCAGCAGCGCCAGGCCGATGCCCGCGTACGCGCCGGTGTGGTGGATCGCCAGCCGCGCGGACTCCGCCCGCACCGGGTGGCCGGTGAGCATGCGGGCGGCCGCGAAGCCGAACATCAGATAGATGCCGGCCACGAAGCCGTAGGTGGGCACGGCGAACGCCCGGCCTGACTCGCGCACCCCCCGCAGGTTCATCACCGTCAGCAGCGCGACGCAGGCCAGCGAGATGAGCACCGCGTACCTGTTCAGGCCGGGGAAGGCCGAGGTGATCGCCGCGACTCCGGCCACCACCGAGACCGCCACCGTCAGCACGTAGTCCACCATCAGCGCGCTCGCGGCGGTGAGCGCCGCCGTGGGGCCGAGGTTCTCGGCACTGACCACGTACGCCCCGCCGCCGCCCGGGTAGGCGTGGCAGGTCTGGCGGTACGAGGCGACCACCACGACCAGCAGCAGGACGATGGCCGCCCCCACCCACCAGGCCAGATGCAGCAGGGCCGCACCGCCGAGCGCGAGGACCATCAAGATCTCCTCGGTGGCGTACGCGACGGAGGAGAGCGGGTCGCTGCAGAAGACCGGGAGGGCCAGCCGCTTGGGCAGCAGCGTCTCGCCCATCTGCGCGGTACGCAGCGGACGGCCCAGCAGGAACTGCTTGGGGAGCATGGTCACGGCAGGGGATCCTAGGCAGAAATTCACCCGTTCAGACCGCCTGGAGCGCCTGGAGCGCGTTAGGGATGCGTATGGATCGTCCCGATCGCCGTATTGGTCGCGTCAAACCCGTTGTGACCGAAGTCTCAAGCGGTTCCACCCGGTCTGCGGGAACGGCGACGGCCGGTGGGCCGGAACCGTGGTTCCGGCCCACCGGCCGTCGTTCGAGTGCGTGGGATGTGCCGCGTCAGCGGACCTCGGTGATCTCCGGGCCGCGGCGCATGGGGTCGATGCCGTCGGAGAACTTGCCCGGCGCCGACTGGTCCTGGGACACGCCCTCGGGCAGCATCTGCGCGTCGTCCGGCAGCTTCAGCACGATCGGGTCGCGCGGTGCCATCGGGGTCTCACCACGGGTGACGACCGTGTCGCGGAAGATCTGCTCCAGGACGCCGGCGGCCTGCGGCTGCACCGCGCCCTGCCCTGAGATCACCCCGCGCAGGAACCAGCGCGGGCCGTCGACCCCGATGAAGCGGACGAGCTGGACGCCGTTGGTGCCGTCCGGCAGTTGCACCGGGACCTGCGCGCGCAGCTCCCAGCCCAGCGGGCCCTCGACCTCGTCGACCACGCCGCCCTGCTGGGTGATGCCGGAGGCGATCTCGTCGCGCACCTCGCCCCAGATGCCCTCCGACTTGGGCGCGGCGAACGCCTGCAGCTGGACGGCGGAGTCCTGGAGCACCACGGTCGCGGCGACGATCGAGTCGCCCGCCACCTCCACCCGCAGTTCCATGCCTTCGACGCCGGGCACGAACAGCCCGCCGAGGTCGACGCGGCCCTCCGCGGGCTTCGTCACCTCGCTGATGTCCCACGGCCCGTCGGGGCGCGGGGCGGGAGGCAGGTTGTAGCGACGGGACTCGACCTCGTCGGAATCCTTGGACGCCTCGGCGTCCAGGTCCTCGGTCGTCTCGTTCGGGCCCGCGTCTTCTGCGAGCTCGTCGAGGGCGTCTTCGCGCTCCTTGCTGCGACGACGGAACACGGTCACTGTCCTTCCCGGTCTGAGGCGACCGATGCGTAGCCCTGCGTAGAACCGGTCGTGCCGTCCGCCGGGCCGGCCACCGCGGCGTGTCCCCCAGTGGAGCCGAAACCGCCCGTGGCCCTGGCGGAGCCGGGAAGCTCCGCGACCTCGTGGAAGCGGACCTTTTCGACCTGCTGGACGACCAGCTGGGCGATCCGGTCGAACCGCTCGAACCGTACGCTCTCGCGCGGGTCCAGGTTGACCACAATCACCTTGATCTCCCCACGGTACCCGGCATCAACGGTGCCGGGCGTATTCACCATGGAGACACCGCACCGGGCCGCCAGGCCCGAGCGCGGATGTACGAAGGCCGCGTACCCGTCGGGCAGCGCGACAGCGACACCGGTGGGCAGCACCGTCCGCTCGCCGGGGGCGAGTTCGGCGGCCTCGGTGGTCACCAGGTCCACTCCCGCGTCGCCCGGGTGCGCGTACGACGGGATCGGCACCTCCGGGTCGAGACGCCGGATGAGAACGTCCAGCTCAGGCCGGGGCGCACCGCTCACGGGTTCACCTCGAAGGCGCGGGTGACCTTGAACTGGTCGGGGTTGTCCAGCGCGGCCTTGATCTCTTCCGGGCGGCCGTTGCGGGTGAAGTGTTCGAGCTCGACCTCGATGAAGACCCCGTCGGCGCGAACCGCGACCGGTCCCTCGGGACTGCCGATCCGGCCGACCGCGGAGGAGTAGATCTTCCGTCCGTCGATGCCGGTGCAGTGGGCCTGGAGGTGCAAGGTGGTGCCGACCGGCACCGGGCGCACGAACTCGGTCTGCAGGGTGCCGGTCACCGCGATGGTGCGCAGCAGCCACTGCAGGGAGCCCAGCGTCTCGTCGAGCGCGGAGACCAGTACGCCGCCGTGCGCGAGTCCCGGCGCGCCCTGGTGGGCGGGCTGCACGGTGAACTCCGCGGTGACGCTGACGCCTTCGCCGGCCTTGGTGGCCAGGTGCAGTCCGTGCGGCTGGGCCTCGCCGCAGCCGAAGCACTGGTCGTAGTGCGACCCGAGCGGGGTTCCCGGTTCCGGGGCCTCCGGGTGGCGCACCGGATGACCGGCGTCGGGGGACGGCGTCAACACCGTGCCACCGGCGTTGTCGGATGTAGTAGCTCCACTCACGGCCCGAACCCTACCCTCCTGGTGATGCCCCACCCTTACCGTGCGTTCACAGGATCGATTCCATTGAGCCCGATGAGCCCGAAGACCGTCGTCGTGACCGGCGCCACCGGCGTGGCCGGCCAGGCCATCACCCTTGAGCTGGCACACGCCGGGTTCGAGGTGATCGCCACCGCGAGGACCGAGGAGAAGGCGCGAGCGCTGCGCGAGCGGGTGGAGCGCACCGGCGCGACGGTGCGCACCGTGCTGCTGGACGTCGCGGACGCCACCTCCGCGGTGCGGGCGTTCACCGAGATCGCCACCATGACCGACGGCGGGCCGTGGGCGGTGGTCAACAACGCCGGCTTCGCCCAGCCGGGCGCCGTGGAGGACGTGGACGACGAGCGGGCCAGACGGCAGTTGGAGACCAATCTGCTGGCCCCTGCCCGGATCGCCCGCCTGGTGCTGCCCGCGATGCGCGAGCGGCGCAGGGGCCGGATCGTCAACGTCTCCTCGGTGGCCGGCCGGGTCACCATGCCGATGCTCGGCTGGTATTGCGCCAGCAAACAAGGGCTCGAGGCGGTCACCGACGCGCTGCGCATGGAGTGCGCGCCGTTCGGGGTGCGGGTCTCGCTGGTCGAGCCGTGGTCGTACGGGACCCGGCTGTGGCGCGGTAGTTCGGATCTGCTGCCGGAGCTGCGGGTCTCGGCGTACCGCAAGCAGTACGCGGCCGCGGGTGAGGTGCCGCGCCGCCCCTCCCGGCTGCGGGAGCCGGCGCCGCGCCAGGTGGCACTGGCGGTGCACCGGGCGTTGTCGGCCCGGCGTCCGCAGCCGCGCTACCTGGTGGGCGGCGGCGCGCGCTCCACCGCGGTGCTGGACGCGCTGGTCCCCACCCTCGCCTCGGACTGGGCGAAGCAGGTGGCCACCGGGCTGCGCAGCGCCCCGCCCAGGATCGCCCGGGCGATCGGTCTGCCGCCCTCTTGAGGGCCGGCCCGGCGGATCCCCCGCGAGCCCGGCGCCCGGCCGCCTCGCGGCGGGTGGATCGTGGTGGGCGGCCTTGTGAACCGGCCTCGCGGGTCATGCCAAGCTTGTCGCCATGCAGTCCTACGACGAACGCCTCACCGTGCCGCGCGCCTGGTGGTTCCTGGCCGTGCTCACCGGGGTGGCCTGCGCGCTGATCGCCCTGCCGTTCGGGCCGCTGCCGCTGCTGGGCACCTTCGTCGGCAGCACGGCGCTGGCCTGCGCGGTGATCAGTTCCTACGGTTCGGCGCGGATCCGGGTGGTGGCCGGCGCGCTGGTGGCCGGGGACGCGAAGATCCCGGTGGAGGCGCTGGGCGAGGCGGTGGCGCTGGACCGCGAGGAGGCCGCCGCCTGGCGTACCCACAAGGCCGACACCCGCGCGTTCATGCTGCTGCGCTCCTACGTGCCGACCGCGCTGAAGGTCGAGGTCACCGATCCGGGCGATCCGACGCCCTACCTGTATCTGTCGACCCGCTCTCCGCAGCGGCTGGCCGAGGCGCTGCGCAAGGTCAGGGCGGCGGGCTGAGCTCGTCCCAGGGGACCTGGCGCTCCCGCAGGTCGTCGCGGATCTTCTCGGCGAGCTGACGGGTGCTGCGCCGGTTGAGCACGGCGCCGATGGCCGCACCGATCATGAACGGGGTCAGCGTCGGCAGGTTGCGGGCCGTGCGGCGGATCAGGCGCTGGCGCAGTTGCCTCTTCAGCTGACCGCCGAGCGCCACATCGAGGCTGGCGGGCTTGGTGACCTGGATGCCGCGCTGCTGGGTCCAGGCGGTGAGGTAGGCGGCGACGCGCTGTCTGGTGGTGCCGGGTGCTCGCAGCCCGTAGACCTCGTGCAGCTCGGCGATGAGCTTGTACTCGACGGCGGCCACCGCGAGTGTCTCGGCCGCCAGCTCCGCGGTCATCGCGGGTGGCACCGGCAATGCCGCCGCGGCTCCCACTCCCGCTCCCACGGTCGCGGTGCCGGCGGTCGCCCCGGTGATGAGTTTGGCGGCGATCTGGTCGGGACCGAGGCCGGGAAACTGCCGGCGCAATGCCGCCAGGTCTCGGACCGGGATTCGCGGAGCGGCGTCGACGAACCGCTCCGTGAGCGCGGTCAGGCTGTATCTGGCACCGCCGCGGACGCGTTGCGCGAGCGAGGCCCATCCGCCGCCGACCGCCACCCGTGAAGGTGGCGCCGCTCGGCGCTGGTGCTCCATGGAGCCCCGCTCGTCGTCACGTGCCGCCGGGTCCGACACGGCTGTCCCGGTCTCAGGCCGCGCAGTCGCGGCAGATCGGCTGGCCGTTCTTCTCGGAGGCCAGTTGGCTGCGGTGGTGCACCAGGAAGCAGCTCATGCAGGTGAACTCGTCCGCCTGGCGGGGCAGCACCCGCACCGACAGTTCCTCGTTCGACAGGTCCGCGCCAGGCAGCTCCAAGCCCTCCGCCTGCTCGAACTCGTCAACGTCGACCGACGAGGTGGACTTCTCGTTTCGCCGAGCCTTCAGCTCCTCGATGCTGTCCTCGTTGATGTCGTCATCAGTCTTGCGTGGCGTGTCGTAATCCGTTGCCATTTCGCTCTCCCCCTCCGGGTGTCTGCGGTCTCTCCAGCGCACGTAACGCGCGAGGGGCGGAACTTGTGCCCGACCCGAGGCGGAGATTTTGCCTCACATCAAGGCCTGTTACTCAATCGACACCCAACCGCACCCCCGAAGAGGTGATGGTGTCGGCCATCCATCCGGCCCGGTAAGGGCCCGATTGTGGCTGTTCTTCAGTACCGTCTCGTGTACTTCCCGTGATCATGACCTGCGGAAACATGGATTTTTCGGCTTTTTCGCCGAGTGGGCCGATCACCGAGTGTGCTCGACCCCGAATTCGGCTGTGCGATCGGTCACAGCCAGGACCGGCCGGGAGCGGACGGGGACATTCCGCTCAAAGCGAACAGGCCTCCCCGAGCGGATCGGCTGCGTCACAAAGCCGTCACAGCGGGATGGCGACCCGCATGACCAGGCCACCTCCCTCTCTGGGCTCCGCGGTGATGGAGCCGCCGTGTGCGCGGGCGACCGAGCGGACGATGGACAGGCCGAGGCCCACTCCCTTGTCACTGTTGGTGCGCTCGGTGCGAAGCCGACGAAACGGCTCAAAGATGTTGTCCACCTCGTACGCCGGGACGACCGGTCCGGTATTGGCCACGGTCAGCAGCGCCAGACCACCCTCGGTGCGGGTGTGAACCTCCACCCACCCGTCGGGGACGTTGTAACGCACCGCATTCTGCACCAGATTCAGCGCGATCCGCTCCAGCAATACCCCGCTGCCCTGCACCACGGCCGCCGACAGGCTGCCGCCACGCAGTTCAACACCCTTGGCCTGGGCCTCGGACCGGGTCTGCTCGACCGCCTGGGCGGCCGCCTCCGCGAGGTCGACGGGCTTGCGCTCCACCACCTCGTTGTCACTGCGGGCGAGCAGCAGCAGGCCCTCCACCAGCTGCTCGCTGCGCAGGTTGGTGGACAGCAGGGTCTTGCCGAGCTGTTGCAGGTCTGGCGAGGCGGCCGGGTCGGCGAGCTGGACCTCCAGCAGGGTGCGGTTGATCGCCAGCGGAGTGCGCAGTTCGTGCGAGGCGTTGGCGACGAACCGGCGTTGCGACTCGAACGAGCGGGCCAGCCGGTCGAGCATGTCGTCGAAGGTGTCGGCCAGTTCCTTGAGCTCGTCGTCCGGACCGTCCAGTTCGATGCGCCGCGACAGGTCGGAGCCGGCCACCGCCCGCGCGGTGCGGGTGATCCGGCCCAGCGGGGAGAGCACCCGCCCGGCCATCAGGTAGCCGAAGGCGAAGGCCACCACCGTCAGTCCCAGCAGGGCCAGCAGCGAGCGGCGCAGCAGGTTGTTCAGCGCCAGCTCGCGCTGCGACTTCATGCAGGCGTCGAGCGCGTCGTTGAAGTGCTGGGCGGCCACCACCTGGGTGGGGTCCGACAACCCGGGACAGGCGCTGCTGTTGACCTGGACCCTGCCGCTGACCAGCTGGAACGGCGCCGCGGCGCCCTGGTTCATGGCCTGTGCGGCGAGCAGGTAGATGATCAGCAGCAGCAGCACGCCTGCGATCAGGAACATCCCGCCGTACAGCACGGTGAGCCGTATGCGGATGGTCGGGCGCAACCACGGGGTCGCGGCGTCGGACGGGCGGGGGTCCCAGGTGGGCTTGGGCGGCGCGGCGGGGGACGAGCCGTGCACGGGGGAGACTGCCATCCGCGATCAGATCCGGTAGCCGGAGCCGGGGACCGTCACGATGACGGCGGGCTCGCCGAGCTTGCGGCGCAACGTCATCACGGTGACCCGCACGACGTTGGTGAACGGGTCGGTGTTCTCGTCCCAGGCCTTCTCCAGCAGCTGCTCGGCGGAGACCACCGACCCCTCGCTGCGCAGCAGGACCTCCAGGACGGCGAACTCCTTGGGCGCGAGATGGACCTCCTTGCCGTCCCTGAAGACCTCACGGCGGTTGGGGTCGAGCCTGATCCCGGCGCGCTCCAGGACGGGCGGCAGCGGGGTGCTGGTGCGCCGGCCCAGGGCACGCACCCGGGCGGTCAGCTCGCTGAAGGCGAACGGCTTGGGCAGGTAGTCGTCCGCGCCCAGCTCCAGCCCCTCGACCCGGTCGCTGACGTCACCGGCCGCGGTCAGCATCAGGATCCGGGTGGGCAGTCCGAGGCCGACCAGCTTGCGGCAGACCTCGTCGCCGTGGATCACCGGCAGGTCGCGGTCCAGGACGACCACGTCGTAGTCGTTGACCCCGATGCGCTCCAGGGCGGCTCCGCCGTCGTAGACGACATCGACGGCCATGGCCTCGCGGCGCAGGCCGGTGGCCACGGCATCGGCGAGCAACTGCTCGTCCTCGACGACGAGTACGCGCACGGCGCTTCCTTCCACGGAGCAGACGACAAGGTGGAGCACCATCCTGCCTCCGATGCCCATAAAACACCGGTAAGCCCGTTCGCCGGGAGATCACCGCGGGAGAGCGCCTTCCAACAGGGAGTGTTCCAAAACTGCCTGAATTCGACCGAAAACCGTCAGTGGTCGTTCGATCATGAACACTCACTGGTCGGCGATGGTGGCCATGGGTGACAGAAACCGTCTGGTGAGATTTTTCAGGGAGGTTGAGGTTTTCCCTCCGCCGGGGCAGGGGAGGACGATTGCACACCCCACGATCACCGCCATTGCCTCGGCGCGTCCCGTACGCGTTCCGCGGCGATCGCCCAACCCCGTAAACCCACACACCACCTTGTGCACGACGAGGGGGCGCCTCATGGACGCATTCACCACCGGAATCACGCAGCGCATACGGACCACCGAATCAGATCTGAGCCGCGCACGGGAGACCGGCGACGACTTCCTCGCCGAGGTGGAGCAGGCCGAGCTGGACGACCTCCGTCGCATCGCCGCCGAGCATGGCGTCGAGGTCATACCCAAGGTCGCCTGATCCCCGCCGGGCCTGCGCCCCGGACACCTTGACCAGGTGACCGGGGCGTTCGCACGCTCCCGGGCCGGGCGGCCCGCGCCGGGCCCTGCCGGGGCCGTACCGGGCCCGGGCGCGGCTCCTGAGGAAGATCAGTCGTGCCAGGCTCCCAGCTCCTCCAGCAGGCCCTGTAGCGGCTCGAACAGGCCGGGCGGGGCCGCGACGGTCAGCTCCCCGGACGCCTCCAACCCCGGCCGGCCGCCGGTCAGCGCGCCGGCCTCCCGGGCGAAGAACGCGCCGGCCGCGAAGTCCCACGGGTTGAGTCCGCGCTCGAAGTACCCGTCGAGCCGCCCGCAGCCCACGTCGCACAGGTCGATCGCCGCCGAACCCGCCCGCCGGATGTCACGCACCCTCGGCACCACGGCCCGCACCACCTCGGCCTGGGCCACCCGGCGCTCGGTGACATAGCCGAAACCGGTGCCGATCAGGGCCTGCTCGAAGGCGGGCGCCGGGCGGCAGTGAATCCGCCGCTTGCCCTCCCAGGCGCCGCCGCCGAGCACCGCGTGGTAGGTCTCGCCGCGCATCGGCGCCTCCACGACGCCCACCACGGTCCGCCCGTCGCGCTCGGCGGCGATGCTCACCGACCAGGACGGCAGCCCGTAGAGGTAGTTCACCGTGCCGTCCAGCGGGTCGATCACCCAGCGGACCCCGCTGGTGCCCTCCTTGCTGGCGCCCTCCTCCCCCAGCAGACCGTCGTCGGGACGGCGTTCGGCCAGGTAGTCGGTGATCAGCCGCTCGGCGGCGATGTCCATCTCGGTGACCACGTCGATCGGGCTGGACTTGGTGGCGGCCACGCCGAGGTCCGCCGGCCGGCCGTCACGCAGCAGGACGCCCGCCCGGCGGGCGGCTTCCAGGGCGATGTCCAGCAACTCGCTGTCCAGGTCGGACACGGGATCGGTCACGGGTGTTCCTCTCCTAGGGGGTGTCCAGTGGGTCGCGGTGGCCGCCCGTCAGTCGAGTCCGGCGGCGGCCGGCCGCGGGAGGCGGGCCGGGCAGCAGCCGGCCGGGCAGACGTCGTGGCTGGGGCCGAGCGCGCCCAGCGCGCAGCGCTCCGGGGTCTGTCCGCGCTCTGTCGCGGCCCGCTCCAGCACCAGGTCGCGGATGGCGGCGGCGAACCGCGGGTCCGCCCCCACGGTGGCCGCGCGGGAGACCGGCAGGCCCAACTCCTCGGCCTTGGCGGCGGCTTCGGTGTCGAGGTCGTACTTGACCTCCATGTGGTCCGAGACGAACCCGATCGGGACCATCACCACGGCGGGCGCGCCCGCGGCGTGCTCGGCCGTCAGGTGGTCGCAGATGTCCGGCTCCAGCCACGGGATGTGCGGCGCGCCGCTGCGGGACTGGAAGACCAGCCGCCAGGGCCGCTCCACCCCGGTCGCCTCGCGCACAGCGTCCGCGATGACCCGGGCGGCGTCCAGGTGCTGGGCGACGTAGGCGCCGCCCTCGCCGTACCCGGCGCGGGCCTGGACCGAACCGGAGGTGTCGGCGGCCGCGGTCGGGATGGAGTGCGTGGTGAAGGCCAGCCGGGCGTCGTCGCGTACCGGCGCGGGCAGCCGTTCCAGGGCGGCCAGCACCGAGTCGGTCATCGGAGCCAGGAAGCCGGGGTGGTTGAAGTAGTGCCGCAGCTTGTCCACCCGGGGCACCGGGCCGCCTTCCGCGGCCAGCGTGGCCAGAGCGTCGGCGAGGTTCTCCCGGTACTGGCGGCACCCCGAGTAGGAGGCGTACGCGCTGGTGGCCAGGGTCAGTACCCGCCGGTGGCCGTCCTGCGCCATGGTGCGCAGGGTGTCGGTGAGATAGGGCGCCCAGTTGCGGTTGCCCCAGTAGACCGGCAGGTCGAGGCCGTGTCCTGCGAAGTCCTTGCGCAGCACGTCGAGCAGCTCGCGGTTCTGGGCGTTGATCGGGCTGACGCCGCCGAACAGGTAGTAGTGCCGCCCGACCTCCTTGAGGCGCTCGCGCGGGATACCGCGTCCCGCGGTGACGTTCTCCAGGAACGGGACGACGTCGTCCGGCCCTTCGGGTCCTCCGAAGGACAGCAGCAGCAGGGCGTCGTAAGGGGTGGGATCGAGCTGGTCGGCCATGTCCCGATCCTCCCACCCGCCTCCTGGGCGACGCTGACGGCCCGGTGACCGGAAAGCGGTCGGCCGGCCGCCGCCGGGCCGGGACCCCGGGGAAAACCCCTTGCCTGGAACCGTAAGCTGTAACCGCCATTCACACGCCTTACCGGTCGCACGCCACGCGCTGCCGCCGCTTGCCCGAGCCTGGAGCGCCCGTGCTCGCCCCCTATCGTGCGATCTTCGCCGCCCCCGGGACCAGGGGATTTTCCGCCGCGGGCGCACTGGGCCGAATGCCGCTGTCCATGCTGGGCATCGGCATCGTGACGATGATCTCCCAGGTCACCGGGCGCTATGGTCTGGCCGGCGGGCTGGCGGCCACCCTCGCGCTGGCGGCGGCCGCGGCCGGCCCGCAGATATCGCGGCTGGTGGACCGCTACGGACAGCGCCGGGTGCTGCGGCCGGCCGCCGCGGTGACGGTGCTCTCGGTGGCCGCACTGCTGGTGTGCGTGCGGTTGCGCACCCCGGACTGGACGCTGTTCGTCTTCGCGGCGCTGGCCGGCACCACGCCGAGCCTGGGCTCGATGGTGCGGGCCCGCTGGTCGGAGATCCACCGCGGCTCCCCGCTGCTGCACACCGCGTACTCCTACGAGTCGGTGATCGACGAGGTCTGCTTCATCGTCGGGCCGATCGTCTCCATCGGGCTGAGCACGTCGTGGTTCCCTGAGGCCGGGCCGCTGCTGGCGGCGGTGTGCCTGGCCGCCGGGGTGCTGTGGCTGACCGCCCAGCGGGCGACCGAGCCGGCGCCCCATCCGCACGAGCACCACCTGGGCGGTTCCGCGCTGCGCTCGGCGGGACTGCGGGTGCTGGTCGCCACCTTCGTCGCCACCGGTGCGATCTTCGGGGCGGTGGACGTGGTCACGGTGGCGTTCGCCCAGCACCAGGGACACCGGACGGCGGCGAGCCTGGTGCTGGCGGTCTACGCGCTGGGCTCCTGCGTGGCCGGGGTGGTCTTCGGCCTGCTGCGGCCCCGCGGCAGCGCCCCGCGCCGGTTCCTGGTGGGGGTGTGTGCGATGGCGGTGAGTATGATCCCCCTCCAACTGGTGGGTAATCTTCCTCTGTTGGCGCTGGCGTTGTTCGTCGCGGGGCTGTCGATAGCACCCACCATGGTCACCACCATGGCGCTGGTCGAGCGGTTGGTGCCGCGGTCGAAGCTGACCGAGGGCATGACCTGGACGAGCACCGGGCTCGCGGTCGGCGTGGCGCTCGGCGCCTCGGTGGCCGGCTCGGTGGTCGACGCGGCCGGACCCACCGCGGGCTACCTGGTGCCAGGGGTGGCCGGAGCGCTGGCCGCGGTGGTGGCGTTCCTCGGATACCGCCGACTGAGTCCGGCGCCGGAGCGGGAAGGACAGCGACCAGATGAGCGCGACGAGTACGACCGCCGGGGCGACTTCGTGGCGTAACTGGGCCGGCAACGTCACCGTCCGGCCGCGGCGGGTGGCCTCCCCCACCGACGTCGACGAACTGGCCGGCGTCATACGCGAGGCCGCCGGGACCGGGCTGACCGCCAAGGCCGTCGGCAGCGGGCACTCCTTCACCGCGACCGCGGCCACCGACGGCGTGCTGATCCGGCCCGAGGGGCTGGCCGCCGTGACCGGCATCGACGCCGAGGCGGGCCGGGTCACGGTCGGGGCGGGGCTGCCGCTGTACCGGCTCAACCGGCTGCTGGAGGCGACCGGGCTGTCGCTGACCAACATGGGCGACATCATGGAGCAGACCGTCGCGGGCGCGGTGAGCACCGGCACCCACGGCACCGGCCGGACCTCCGCCTCCCTGTCCGCCCAGATCACCGCCCTGGAACTGGTGACCGCCGACGGCTCCGTGCTGCACTGCTCGCCCGAGCGGAACGCCGACGTCTTCGCGGCCGCCCGGGTCGGTCTGGGCGCGCTCGGGGTGATCGGCTCGGTCACCCTCGCCGTCGAACCCGCCTTCCTGCTCACCGCGCGCGAGGAGCCGATGCGCTTCGACCGGGTGGCTGCCGAGTTCGACCGGCTCGTCGCCGAGAACGAGCACTTCGAGTTCTACTGGTTCCCGCACACCGACAACTGCAACACCAAGCGCAACAACCGCAGTGCGGGCCCGGCCGTCCCGCTGCCGGCGCTGCGCGGCTGGGTGGACGACGAACTGCTGTCCAACGGGGTCTTCCAGGCCGTCTGCTCGTTCGGCAAGGCGGTGCCGGCCGCCATACCCGGCATCGCCCGGATCTCCAGCAGGGCGCTGTCCGCCCGGGAGTACACCGACACCGCCTACAAGGTCTTCACCAGCCCGCGCCGGGTGCGCTTCGTGGAGATGGAGTACGCCGTGCCCCGGGAGGCGGCGGTGGAGGTGCTGCGCGAGGTCAAGGCGATGGTGGAGCGCTCCGACCTGCGGATCAGCTTCCCCGTGGAGGTGCGGGTGGCGCCCGCCGACGACATCACCTTGTCCACCGCCTCCGGGCGCGAGACGGCGTACATCGCGGTGCACATGTACCGCGGCACGCGCCACCAGGAGTACTTCACGGCCGTCGAACAGATCATGACCGCCCATCAGGGCCGTCCGCACTGGGGCAAGTTGCACACCCGCGACGCGGCGTACCTGTCCTCGGTCTATCCCCGGTTCGCGGAATTCACCGCGCTGAGGGACCGTCTTGACCCAGCACGTGTGTTCGGCAATGACTACCTGCGGAGGGTGTTGGGCGAGTAGGACCTTCCCGAGCGGACCTCAGGACCGAAGAACGAAGGCGTCAGTTCCGCTTCTGCGCATCATGTGAACATCTCCAGGCTGGTAAAACGACCGCACAGTGCCGCCCCCGCTTGGCCCGAATGGAGTACTGTTGCCAGCCCGTGCACCGGTTTCCCGTCCGGCTGCCCGGAACCTGCCGGAGGGGGCCCGACGGTGCCGTTCGACCAACGCCGCCCAGTAGGACTGGCATTCGCAAGGCTTGTGACGAGGAGTGACCTGGTATGTCACTTTGAGTCGCGAACAGATAACCGTGCCATAACGGCGGGTTGGGGAAGGCTCCCGACACGCCGTTGAAGTCGGCAAGGTTGTGGCAGGCCGAAGCTGGGCAGGCCACACTCGTTCTTCGGGAGCAGCGACGCACGTGACGTCGGCAGGCACCACCCGGGAGGTCCCCATGCCCGATCTGCGTGTCGTGGCCGTCAGCAACGACGGCACACGACTGGTGCTCAAGGCTGCGGACAGTACGGAATACACCCTTCCGATCGATGAGCGGCTGCGTGCCGCGGTGCGCAACGACAGAGCCCGCCTCGGCCAGATCGAGATCGAGGTCGAGAGCCACCTGCGCCCGCGGGACATCCAGGCCCGGATACGAGCCGGTGCCTCCGCCGAGGAGGTCGCGCAGCTCGCCGGGATCCCGGTGGAGCGGGTACGCCGCTTCGAGGGACCGGTGCTCGCGGAGCGCGCCTTCATGGCCGAGCGGGCCCGCAAGACCCCGGTGCGGCGTCAGGGCGAGAGCACGGGCCCGCAGTTGGGCGAGGCGGTGGCCGAGCGGCTGCTGCTGCGCGGCGCGGAGAAGGACAGCGCGCAGTGGGACTCCTGGCGGCGTGACGACGGCACCTGGGAAGTACTGCTGGCCTACCGGGTCGCGGGCGAACCGCACTCGGCGAGCTGGACCTACGACCCGCCGCGGCGCCTGGTGCAGGCGGTCGACGACGAGGCGCGGGCGCTGATCGGCGAGTCGGTATCGGAGCAGCCCGAGCCCAGCTTCCCGTTCGTGCCGCGCATCGCCCGGCTGCCCAGGGACCGGGCGCTGGAGCGCTCCGACCGGTTCGACGGCGAGCGTTCCGAGCGCGACGAGGACCGCGACTCGCTGACCAGCCTGCTGGAGGCGGTGCCGAACTTCCGGGGTGACATGGTCGTCCCGTCCGCGCCCCCGGCTCCGGACGCGGCCGAGGGCATGGAGGCTGACCCCGACTCGGAGGTCGAGGAGGCCGCGCCGCCCGCCCCGGCGGCCAGCGCGGGCGCCGGTTCCGCCTACGCGGACGTGCTGATGCCGCGTTCGGTGGCCGGTCACCGCGACCGGCTGGTCGGCACGACGGACCGGCAGGCGGAGGCGGACGGCGTGCGGCCCGGTCGGCGGGCCACGGTACCCAGTTGGGACGAGATCGTCTTCGGCAGCAGGCGCAAGAAGCAGGAGTAGTGCCCGCGCCGGGCGTACCCGGCGCGGGTGCTCAGCCAGGCTGGGGTCCGGTGGCGACCGGGCGGGTGCCGTCGAAGGACCACTCGCTCCAGGAACCGACGTACAGCGCCGCCGGAATGCCCGCCACCGCGAGGGCGAGCACCTGGTGGGCGGCCGAGACACCGGAACCGCAGTACACCCCCACCTCGGTGCCGGGCGCGACGCCCAGCGCGGCGAACCGGTCGGCGAGTTCACCCGGAGGCAGGAAGCATCCGCCGTCCCCGGTGTTGCCTGAGGTCGGCGCGCTCACGGCGCCGGGGATGTGCCCGCCGACCCGGTCGATCGGCTCGACCTCGCCGCGGTAGCGCTCGGGGGCCCGGGCGTCCAGCAGCAGTCCGGTCCTGGCGAGGGCCGCGGCGTCCTCGGCGGTGAGCGTCGGCAGCGCGCCGGGACGCGGGGTGAAGTCGCCCGGCTCGGTGGGCGGGTTCCCGGTCTCCAGCGGGCCGTCCCACGCCGCGAGACCGCCGTCGAGCACCCGGACGTCCTGGTGTCCGGCCCAGCGCAGCAGCCACCAGGCCCGCGCCGCCGCCCAGCCCTGGCCGCCGTCGTAGAAGACCACCGGGCGATCGTCACGGACACCGGCACGCCGCATCGCCGCGGTGAAGACGGCCGGGTCCGGCAGCGGGTGCCGGCCCGACTCGCCGGGCGGGCCCGCGAGTTCGGTGTCCAGGTCGACGAAGCGGGCGCCGGGCAGATGTCCGGCCTCGTACTCCGGCAGCCCGCAGGGGCCGCCGAGTTGCCAGCGCACATCGATCACAACCGGCTGGAAAGCATCGGTGCGCAATGCGCTTGCGGAGATGATGGGATCCATACGACCCATTGTGTCCTCAAGCCCGCTCCCGATTCCCCCAGTACGCGTACCGGTTGCCCGGTCGATCGACATCGGCCGGCAGCGGACGCGATACGTCGGGGGAGACGGAATCAGTCATTCTGCCGCCGGCTCACCGGCGACCCGGCGCGGCCGGAGCGCGGTGCGCTCCGGGTGGTGAAAGATCGACAAGGCTCGTCCCGTCCCCCGCCCAGCGTCGTGCGAGGAGAGATCTGATGGAGGAGAGATTCCGATGACCGAGGTAACGGCCCAGCGTCCACAGGGTGCGCCCTGCTGGGTCAGCCTGCTGGTACGCAGTCTGCCGCTGACCCAGGAGTTCTACGGTGGCCTGTTCGGCTGGGAGTTCCGGCCAGGCCCGATGCATTTCGGACCGTACGTGAGGGCCGTTCTGGACGGAAAGCTGGTGGCCGGGATCGGCGAGAGTCCCCAAGCCTTCGGGCAGCCGGTCTCCTGGACCACCTACCTGTCCACGGCGGACGCGGACGCCGCTGCGGAAACGATCCGTGCCTGTGGTGGAACGGTCGGGGTGGGCCCGCTGGACGCCGACGACGAGGCGGGCCGGATGGCCATCGTGTCCGACCCGTCGGGCGCGGCGTTCGGGGTGTGGCAGCCGATCGGCCATCTCGGGGTGGGGGTGATCGGCGAGCCGGGCACCCTGTCCTGGAGCGAGCTGCGCACCAGGGACGCGACCGCGGTCGCCAAGTTCTACTCGGCGGCCTTCGGGTTCGAGGCGGACGCCGCCACTCCGGCCGGGGTGGACGGCTCCGACCTGGTGACGCTGCGGCTGGGCGGCCGGCCGGTCGCCGGGATCCGCGGCGCCGGCGACACGCCGCCCCGCGAGCGGGGATCCCGCTGGATGACGTACTTCGAGGTCGAGGACACCGACGCGGCGGCCGGCCGGGTCACCGAGTTGGGCGGCCGGGTGCTGCGGGCGCCGCACGACATGGTGTACGGGCGGGTCGCCGAGGTGGCGGACCCGGAGGGCGCGGTCTTCATGCTCATCCGGACGGCCCGCTGAGGCAGGGCGGGCCGAAGGTGCCGACGGGCGCCTGCGGACCTTGCGGCCTCGCACCGGCTCAGTCGACCGGCAGCATCTGCGATGACCGCGGCGCGGCTCCGGCCGCCGCCGCGGTCATCCGGCGCAGGTGGTGACGGCGGCACAGCACCTCGTAACCCACCTCGCTGCCCGGCCGGTTGACGTCCCCGACCACCACCTGGGCGCCCTCGACGACCATCTCGCCGTCCACCGTGCGGGCGTTGTGGGTGGCCCGCGCGCCGCACCAGCACAGCGCCTCGACCTGCAACACCTCGATGCGGTCGGCCAGTTCGACCAGCCGCCGGGCGCCGGGGAACAGCCGGGTGCGGAAGTCGGTGGTGATGCCGAAGGCGTACACGTCGATGTTCAGGTCGTCCACGACGCGGGCGAGTTGTTCTATCTGCTCGGCGGTGAAGAACTGCGCCTCGTCGGCGATGACGTAGTCGGCGCCCGCCCCGTCGGCGATCTGGCCCGCCACGTGCGCGTAGAAGTCGAAGGTGTCGGGCGCCTCGACCGCCTTGGTGCACAGTCCCAGGCGCGAGGAGAGCACTCCGGAACCGGCCCGGTCGTCACGGGTGAAGATCAGGCCACGCAATCCCCGGGCTGAGCGGTTGTGCTCGATCTGCAGCGCGAGGGTGCTCTTGCCGCAGTCCATCGTTCCGCAGAAAAACACCAACTCGGACATGAGGCAGCCACGGGCCTTTCGATGGGGGGTGGTTGACGTGATCGGGGGCGTACCGGTCAGGTGCGGACTTCGAGCAGCGGGACCAGTTGCTCCCCCGGGGCCAGCGAGCCGTGCAGCCCGACCATGGCCGACTCCCTGGGCTCGGTGCGGCGGGCGACGATCGCGATGTCGTCGTGCGCCACGGCGACCACGTCGCCGATCCGCTCCAGCACCCGGTCCTCGACGTGCGGGCCGAACCAGCCCGCCTGGACCGCCTGCTGACGGGTGGCCACCCACATCTGCGGGCCCAGCACCTCGCTCCACACCGCGTGCACGTCGGCGGCGGCACCGGGCACCGCGTAGACGTGCCTGGCTCTCGCCTCGCCGCCGAGCAGGGCGACCCCGGCGCGCAGCTCCCAGTCCTCGTCGAAGTCGATGCGGTCCTCCTGCGGGACGTCGATCATGCCGTGGTCCGCGGTGACGTACAGCACGGAGCGCGGCGGGAGTTGCTCGGCGAGCCGTTCGGCGAGCCGGTCGACCATCATCAGCTGGCCGCGCCAGGCGTCGGAGTCGACCCCGTAGCGGTGGCCCATGCCGTCGAGTTCGCTGTAGTACGTGTAGACCAGGGTGCGGTCGGCCGCGGCGAGGCGGTCGGCGGCCAGGTCCATGCGCTCCTCGCCGGTGAGCCGGCCGTGGAAGGTGCCGCCGGACAGCGCGACCTTGGTCAGCGGGGTGTCGCGGAAGTTCGGGGCGGAGACCTGGCAGGTCTCGACGCCCGCGGCGTGGGCGAGTCCGAAGACGGTGGGGTGCGGCTGCCACTCGTGCGGGTCGGTCCACGGCTGCCAGCGCAACTGGTTCATCAGCTGCCGCTTGCCCGGTATCGCCACCGTGTACCCGGCCAGTCCGTGCCCGCCGGGCGGCAGTCCGGTGCCGACCGAGGCCAGCGAGGTGGCGGTGGTGGACGGGAACCCGGCGGTGAGCGGATCGCCGCTGCCGCCCAGCGAGGAGCCCAGTAGCGAGGTCAGGAAGGGCGCCTCGTCCGGATGGGCCTTCAGCAGTTCCCAGCCCATCCCGTCGACCAGGAAGACACACACCCGGTCGGCGGGCGCCAGCCGCAGCCCGGTCCCGGGCAGCCCGGGGACCTTGAGGTCGGCCACCGCCGCGGGCAGCAGGTCCGCGAGCGTCGCGCTGCCGTATCGGGGGGCGGGAGCGGTGCGGAAGTCCAGTGGTTCCGGCTCGACGGCCGAATACGCCATCAGCGCTGCGCCGCGGCGGCAGCGGTGGCCTCGGACAGCGCCTGCGCGAACGCCAGGGTCTGGCGGACCGCGTCCGCGCCGTCCCCCGCCTCGCTGACCCGCAGTGACAGGTCATCGGCGGTCGAGGAGCCGGTGTAGCCGTGGTCGGCCTCGCAGTTGGGGTCACCGCAGGCGGCGGGCTCCAGGTCGAGCCGGCTGACCGCGCCCCAGCCGATCGTCAGGACGACCTCGCGCGGCAGCGTCCCCGGCGTGTACGACTCCGGGTTGGCGACCACCCGGCTGACGACGACAGACGAAATCCGGCCGATCTTGACGGATTCCGTGGAGGTGGTGGCGTAGGGGGTGGGTGAGGTGTCGTCCGCGCCCTGCTCGTCGGTGTGGCTGACCAGGAACCGGGTCGGGGTCAGCACCAGCACCGTCACATGGCGGCGCACCTCGTTGGCGTCGAACGTCGTCTCCTGGTTGACCAGGTAGGCCACCAACGACTCACCGCCGACCGAGGCCTCCACGGCCTCGGCCACGAGCGCCGGGTAATAGCCGCTGCGCTCGATGGCCGTGCGCAGCCCCTGGGTGGTCGTACCGGTTTTCGCCATACGCACCATCTTAGTGTCGAGGGCGCCTTCCCAAGGCCGTCCCGGCAGGCTCGGCCAGGGTCCGCCCGTCGGCTCGCCGACCGGTCCGCCGGTCACAGGAAGGTCAGCGCCCGCGGCCCCACGTCACCCCGGGCCGGCGGCGGCGCCAGCCGGACGGTGGCCCCCAGGACGGCCAGTCCCCGGCCGGCGACCACGACGGGTTCCAGCGCGACCGAGACCACCTCGGGCAGGTCGTCCAGCAGCCGGGAGACCCGCAGCAGCAGTTCCTCAAGGGCCGCGGTGTCGGCCGGCGCCGAGCCGCGCCAGCCGAACAGCAGCGGGGCGGCCTTGATGGAGCGGACCAGATCGGCGGCGTCGCGGTCGGTGGCGGGAACCAGGCGGTGCGCGAGGTCGCCCAGGAGCTCCGAGGGGGCGCCCGCCAGGCCGAAGGAGAGCACCGGGCCCGCGGCGGGGTCGACGACCGCGCGCACCACGGTGTCGACACCGCGCGGAGCCATCGCCTGCACCACCGGAGCGACCTCGTGCGGCTTGCCCAGACGGCCGGTCAGCTCGGCGTAGGCGCGCCGCAGTTCCGCGTCTCCCGCCAGGTCGAGCCGCACGCAGCCGAGGTCGGCGCGGTGCCGCAGATGCGGCGCGGTGGCCTTCAGTGCCACCGGGTAGCCGAGGCGTTCCGCCGCCCGCACGGCGCTCGTGGCGTCCGGCGCGGGCAGCGCGGTGCGCACCTCGATGCCGTAGCGGGCCAGCAGGGCGTGTCCGGCCGCGTCGTCCAGGGTCAGGCCCTGGCCGACGCCGTCCTGGGGCGCGTCCAGCAACCGGTCGACGTCGTCGCGGGCGGCGGCCTCGTCGATGCCGTCGAGTTCCGGGACCCGCCCGGGCTCCCGGATCTCGCGGCGCCAGCGCGCGTACCCCACGGCCTGCGCCAGCGCCCGCACCGCGCGCTCCGCGGAGGGGTAGGCGGGGATGCCGGCCGGGCGTTCCTCCTCGGGGGCGCAGGGGGCGGGGTGGCTGGCGGCGCCGTCGGCGGGCGGTGGCGGGCTGCCGGGGCGCGGCATGAAGCCCGGCGCGGCCTGCCCGACCGGGGGCGGACCGCCGACCGGGGGCGTGGAGTCGGCGGGCGCGGGCACGGCGGGGCCGGCCAGCCGTTCGGCGAGTCCTTCGAGGGTGAGGTGGACGACCACGACCGGTTTCACGGCGCCGGACGCCGCCTCCCGCAGCGCCTCGGCCAGCGCGGGATCGTCCCCCCGCTCGGGGTCGAGGCCGTCGACGGCGCCGACCCGCGGGATGGCGGTGACGACGACCGCGTCCACCCCCTCGTCGGCGAGCGCGGTGGTCAGCGCGGCGCGGAAGCCGTCGGGGGACGCCTCGGTCGTCAGGTCGAGCGGCCGCGCCGGCCGCAGACCCGCGGTCAGGCACACGTCGTAGGCCAGCAGGCCCAGCGACTCGGAGTTGCCGAGGATGCCGATCCGCCCGCCGGCGGGCAGCGGCTGATGGGCCAGCAGCAGCCCGGCGTCCAGCAGTTCCGTGACGGTGTCCACCCGGATGATCCCGGCCTGCCGGAACAGCGCGGAGACGGTGGCGTCCGGGATCCGGGTGGCGGGCACGGTGTGTCCCGGTGGCAGGCTGCCCGAGTGCCGGGCGCCCTTGACGACGACGACCGGTTTGGCGGCGGCGGTGCGCTTGGCCAGCCGGGTGAACTTGCGCGGGTTGCCGATGGATTCGAGGTACATCAGCGCGACGTCGGTCCGCGGGTCGTCGTGCCAGTACTGGAGCAGGTCGTTGCCCGACAGGTCGGCCCGGTTGCCGGCCGACACGAAGGTGGAGACCGCGCCGAGCGCGCCACCCCCGCGGTGCAGCCCGGCCAGCAGCGAGATGCCGATCGCGCCGGACTGGGTGAACAGCCCGAGCCGCCCTGGCGCCGGGGTCTGCGGTGCCAGCGAGGCGTTGAGCCGCACGTCGGGGGCGGTGTTGAGGATGCCGAAGGCGTTCGGGCCGATGACCCGCATGCCGTAGGAGCGGGCCTGGCGGATCAGCGCCCGCTGGCGCTCCCGGCCTTCGGAGCCGGACTCCGCGTAGCCGTTGGCGACGACCAGCAGCCCCTGGACGCCGTGCGTGCCGCAGTCCGCGACGACCTCGGGCACGGCCTCGGCGGGCACCGCGATCACCGCGAGGTCGACCGGCGCGCCGATCGAGGCGACCGAGCGGTGCGCCGGGACGCCCTCGGGCTCCAGCAGCGGGGCGTCCGGCGGGAAGTGGTGGTTGACCGCGTGGACGTCGCCGGTGAACCCGGCGGCCAGCAGGTTGCGCAGCAGGGTGCGCCCGACGCCGGACTCGCGGCGTCCGGCGCCGATCACCGCGACCGAGCGCGGTGCCAGCAGCCGCTGCACCGAGCGGGCCTCGGCGCGCTGCTCGCGGGCGCGCATGACGGCGACCGACGCCTCGGTGGGCGCCAGGTCGAGTTCGAGGTGGACGACCCCGTCGGTGAAGCTGCGCTCGGCGGTGTACCCGGCGTCGGTGAAGACCTTGACCATCTTGCGGTTGGCGGGCAGCACCTCGGCGACGAAGCGGCGGATACCGCGCTCGCGGGCGACGGCGGCGATGTGTTCCAGCAGCGCCGAGGCCACGCCGCGGCCCTGGTGGGCGTCCTGGACCAGGAAGGCGACCTCGGCCAGGTTGGCCTCACCGGAGGCCTGGGCGCCCTGGTCGTCGACGCGGTCGTAGCGGACGGTGGCGATGAACTCGCCCCCGACAGTGGCCGCCAGGCCCACCCGGTCGACGTAGTCATGATGGGTGAAGCGGTGCACGTCCCGGTCGGACAGGCGTGGATAGGGCGCGAAGAAGCGGTAGTACTTGGACTGGTCGGAGACCTGCTCGTAGAAACTGACCAGCCGCTCCGCGTCGTCCGAGGTGATCGGGCGGATGTGGGCGATGCCGCCGTCGCGCAGCACCACATCCGCCTCCCAGTGCACCGGGTAGGTCGGGGAGGTCTCCATGAGCGCAAGGGTAGGCCGGGCAGCGGAAGGCAGCGTCCGCGGCGCCCTGGAGTCCTACGCTGAGAAGGCGGAGCACCGCCGCCTCGCGCGCACGCCGTCCGGCGGTCGTGCCGGGCGACAAGCAGCGTAGAAGGGTCACCACCATGGCAGAGCGTCGTGTCACCGTCGGCTGGGCCGAGGGCCTGCACGCCCGTCCCGCGTCCGTCTTCGTCCGTGCCGCCACCGCGACCGGGGTGCCGGTGACGGTCGCCAAGACCGGTGGCCGCGGGCCGGTCAACGCCGCCTCGATGCTC
This sequence comes from uncultured Actinomycetota bacterium, assembly GCA_963737305.1. Taxonomy (GTDB): domain Bacteria; phylum Actinomycetota; class Actinomycetes; order Streptomycetales; family Streptomycetaceae; genus Streptantibioticus_C. Next base: position 2,901,243 of record CAVTRX010000001.1, read on the forward strand.
GCGGTGCTCAGCCTCGGGGCGAAGAGCGGTGAGGAGATCGTGCTCGCCTCGGACGCCCCCGACGCGGACGCCGTGCTGGACCGGCTGGCCAGGCTGGTCGCCGAGGGGCTCGACGAACTGCCCGAGACGGTCTGACTCCCGCGGACCCCGGCAGCACCTCGCGGGCTGCCGGGGTCCGGGGTGTCAGCCGCGCACCACGGTGACCGGGCCGACGCCCACCTCGCTCACCGGCTTCTCGATGACGGAGGCGTCACCGACCAGCACGACGACCAGCCGCTGCGGGGCGAAGGCACTGACCGCGGCGGCGGTCGCCTCGACGGTGCCGGTCGCGGCGAGCCGCTCGTACAGCCGGGCCTGGTAGTCGTCAGGAAGGTGCTGTTCGACCTGGTCGGCGAGGGTGGCGGCGACGGCGGAGGCCGTCTCGTACCGCAGCGGCGCGACGCCGACGAGGTTCTGCACCGCGACGTCCCGCTCCTCGTCGGTGAGCCCGCCCTCGGCCAGCACCCGCAGCACCTGCCAGGTGTCGGCCAGCGCCGGTCCGGTGACCTCGGTGGCGACCGAGCCGCTGATCGCCAGCAGTGAGGCACCGCTGCCGTCCGCCGCGGACATCACCACCTGGGCCATCGCCCGCACCCCGTAGGTGTAGCCCTTCTCCTCGCGCAGCACCCGGTCCAGACGCGAGGTGAGCGTGCCGCCCAGCGAGTAGGTCCCGAGCACCTGGGCGGGCCAGACCGCGTCGTGGCGGTCGGGGCCGGTGCGCCCGATGAGCATCTGGGTCTGCACAGAACCGGGCCGGTCGACGATGACCACCCGGGCGGAGTCGTTCGCGACGATCGGCGGGACCGGGTGCCGGGCGGCGGTGTCACCGCTCCAGGCACCGAGCGTGACGGCCAGCGCCTCGTCCAGGTCGATGCCGGTCAGGTCGCCGACGACGACCGCGGTGGCGGTGGCGGGGCGCACGTGCGCGCGGTAGAAGCCCCGCACGGCGTCCGCGTCCACCCGGGCCACCGTCTCCTCGGTGCCCTGCCGCGGGCGCGACATCCGGGACTCGGCCGGGAACAGCTGCTTGGAGAGTTCCATGGCCGCGCGGCGGGAGGGGTTGGCCAGCTCGTGCAGGATCTCGTCCAGCCGGTTGGCGACCAGCCGGCTGATCTCGTCCGCCGGGAAGGCCGGCGCCCGCAGCGCGTCGGCCAGCAGGCCGAGCGCCTTGCTCAGCCGGGAGGCGGGCACCTCAAGCGACACCCGTACGCCGGCGTGGTCGGCGTGCGCGTCCAGGTTGGCACCGCAGCGCTCCAGCTCCGCGGTGAACTCCTCCGCGGTGAGGCTGTCGGTGCCCTCGGAGAACGCCCTGGCCATGATGGTGGCCACGCCGTCCAGGCCTTCGGGCTCGGCGTTCAGCGGCGCGTCCAGCAGCACCTCGACGGCGACGACCTGCTGGCCGGGCCGGTGGCAGCGCAGCACGGTCATGCCGTTACCCAGCGCGGAGCGCTCGGGCGCGGGGAAGGCCCACGGCTTGGGCGACCCGGCCTCGGGGCGCGGGTGGAAGGACATCGTGGTGGCGGTGTCGGTCATCAGGCGTCCTCGCCCTCTTCCTCGGCGGTGCCGGCGGCGTCCTGCTCGCCGGTCGGCTCATAGACCAGGACGGCCCTGTTGTCCGGGCGCAGCCGCTCGGCGGCCACCTGCCGGACCTCGTCCGCGGTGACCTCCAGCACCCGCCGCACGGCGGTGAGCGCCAGTTGCGGGTCGCCGAACAGCACCGCGAAGCGGCACAGCTCGTCGGCCCGGCCGCCGACGGTGGCCAGCCGGTCCAGCCACTCGCGCTCCAGTTGCGCCTGGGCGCGTTCCATCTCCTCGGGCGTCGGCCCCTGTTCGGCGAACCGCGCCAGCTCCTCGTCGACGGCCGCCTCGATGGCGGCCACCTCGACACCGGAGGACGCCTTGACGTCCAGCCAGCCGAGCGAGGGGGCGCCCGCCAGCCGCAGCATCCCGAACCCGGCGCCCACCGCGCTGCGGTCGTGCCGGACCAGCCGGTTGTGCAGCCGGGAGGACTCGCCGCCGCCGAGCACGGTCAGCGCCAGGTCCGCGGCGTCGGCGGCCCGGCCGCCGTCCTGCGGGAGCCGGTAGGCGGCCATCATCGCCCGTGAGGGCACGTCCTCCTCGACGACCTCCCGGATCCCCGCGCCGACCACGTCGGGCAGCGAGCCGTCACGCGGCTCGGGCTTGGAGTCGTTGGAGGGGATGGTGCCGAAGTACTTCTCGATCCAGCCGAGGGTCTGCTCGGGGTCGATGTCGCCGACGACCGACAGCACGGCGTTGTTGGGCGCGTAGTAGGTGCGGAAGAACGCCTGGGCGTCCTCCAGCGAGGCCGCGTCCAGGTCTTCCATCGACCCGATCGGGGTGTGGTGGTACGGGTGGCCCTGCGGGTAGGACATCGCGGTCAGCCGCTCGAAGGCGGTGCCGTAGGGCACGTTGTCGTACCGCTGGCGCCGCTCGTTCTTGACCACGTCGCGCTGGTTGTCCAGGCTCTCCAGGTCCAGGGCGGTCAGCAGACTGCCCATCCGGTCGGCCTCCAGCCACAGGGCCAGTTCCAGCTGGTGGGCCGGCATGGTCTCGAAGTAGTTGGTGCGCTCGAAGCTGGTGGTGCCGTTGAGCGAACCGCCGGCGCCCTGCACGAGTTCGAAGTGGCCGTTCCCCGGCACCTGCGCGGAGCCCTGGAACATCAAGTGCTCGAAGAGGTGGGCGAGTCCGGTGCGGCCCACCACCTCGTGGCGCGAGCCGACGTCGTACCACAGGCAGACCGCGGCGACCGGGGTCTGGTGGTCCTCCGAGAGCACCACCCGCAGCCCGTTGGCGAGACGGTGCTCGATGGCGCTCAGGCCGCCGGATTGTGCCTCCGGCGTAGCCGTGTGACCCATGGGCAAGCTGTCCTTCCGGTCGCGAAGTCGATAGATGCCCACAATAGGCAAGCCGGGCGCCGCTGTGTGAAGTCCGGCTCACTCCCCCGGGGTCCACGACGGGTCGCGGTCGGCGCTGTCGGCGGCACGGTCCACAATGGAGCGCGTCAACCCCCAAAGGTCCCTCCCAAGGAGCAGCCGCGCGATGGCCCGCCGTAGCACGCAGACCCCGCCTCCGGACGATTTCGAGGAGCGCATCCTCGACATCGACGTCGTCGACGAGATGCAGGGCTCCTTCCTGGAGTACGCCTACTCGGTCATCTACTCGCGGGCACTTCCCGACGCGCGTGACGGCTTCAAGCCGGTGCACCGCCGCATCGTCTACCAGATGAACGAGATGGGCCTGCGCCCCGACCGGGGTTACGTCAAGTGCGCCCGGGTCGTCGGCGAGGTGATGGGCAAGCTGCACCCGCACGGCGACGCGTCCATCTACGACGCGCTGGTGCGCATGGCGCAGGACTTCTCCATGCGCATGCCGCTGGTCGACGGGCACGGCAACTTCGGTTCGCTGGGCAACGACGACCCGCCCGCGGCGATGCGGTACACCGAGTCGCGGATGGCCGCGGCGGCGATACTGATGACGGAGTCGATCGACGAGGACACCGTCGACTTCTCGCCGAACTACGACGGCCAGGAGCGCGAACCGGTCGCGTTGCCTGCCGCGTTCCCCAACCTGCTGGTCAACGGCGCCTCCGGGATCGCGGTCGGCATGGCGACCAACATGCCGCCGCACAACCTCGCCGAGGTGATCGCGGCCGCCCGCCACCTGATCCGCTACCCCAACGCGGACCTGGACGCCCTGATGCGGCACATCCCCGGGCCCGACCTGCCCACCGGCGGTCGGATCGTGGGGCTGACCGGCATCCGGGACGCCTACGAGAACGGGCGCGGCACCTTCAAGATCCGCTCGACGGCGACCGTGGAGAACGTGACGGCCCGCCGCAAGGGCATCGTGGTGACCGAACTGCCCTTCACCGTCGGTCCTGAGAAGGTGATCTCCAAGATCAAGGACCTGGTGGGCTCGAAGAAGCTGCAAGGCATCGCGGACGTCAAGGACCTGACCGACCGTCGGCACGGGCTGCGGCTGGTCATCGAGGTGAAGAACGGCTTCAACCCCGAGGCCGTCCTGGAGCAGCTGTACAAACTCACTCCTATGGAGGAGTCCTTCGGCGTCAACAACGTGGCGCTGGTCGACGGCCAGCCGCTCACCCTGGGGCTCAAGGAGTTGCTGGAGGTCTATGTCGACCACCGCTTCGACGTGGTGCGCCGGCGCAGCGAGTTCCGGCGCGGCAAGCGCCGCGACCGGCTCCACCTGGTCGACGGCCTGCTGGTGGCGCTGGTCGACATCGACGAGGTCATCCGGCTGATCCGCTCCAGTGACAACTCCGCCGAGGCCAAGGAGCGGCTGATCGAGCGCTTCTCGCTGTCGGAGATCCAGACGCAGTACATCCTGGACACCCCGCTGCGCAGGCTGACCCGGTTCGACCGGCTGGAACTGGAGTCCGAGCGCGACCGGTTGAACGCCGAGATCGCCGACCTGACGCGGATCCTGGACTCCGACGCCGAACTGCGCAAGCTGGTCTCCGGCGAGCTGGCGGCCGTCGCCAAGAGCCACGGCACCCCGCGGCGCACCCTGCTGTTGGACTCCTCCGACACCCCGGTCACCGCGGTGCCGCTGGAGGTCTCCGACGACCCGTGCCGGGTGCTGCTGTCGGCCACCGGGCTGCTGGCCCGTACCGCCGGCAGCGAGCCGCCGGCGAGCGGGGGGGCCAAGCGGGCCAAGCACGACATGATCGTCTCCGGGGTGCCCGCGACCACCCGGGGTGACGTGGGCGTGGTGACCTCGGACGGCCGGTTGCTGCGGGTGTCGGTGGTGGACCTGCCCGCGCTGCCCGAGGGCGCGTCGAACCTGGCGGGCGGCGCGGCCGTCTCGGAGTTCGTCTCGCTGGGCGAGGGCGAGCGGGTGCTGTGCCTGTCCACGCTGGACGAGTCCTCCCCCGGTCTCGCGCTCGGCACCGAGCAGGGTGTCGTCAAGCGGGTGGTGCCCGACTTCCCGGCGAACAAGGACGAGTTCGAGGTCATCGGGCTCAAGGAGGGCGACCGGGTGATCGGCGCCGTCGAGCTGAGCACCGGTGAGGAGGACCTGGTCTTCATCACCGACGACGCGCAACTGCTGCGCTACCAGGCGGCGCAGGTCCGGCCGCAGGGCCGGCCGGCCGGCGGTATGGCGGGCATCAAGCTGTCGGACGGGGCGAAGGTGATCTCCTTCAGCGCGGTCGACCCGGGGGCGGACGCGGTGGTGTTCACCGTGGCCCGCACCGACGGCACGCTGGAGGGCGAGGCGCAGGCCGGTGCCAAGCTGACCCCCTTCGACCAGTACCCGCGCAAGGGCCGCGCGACCGGTGGTGTGCGCTGCCAGCGGTTCCTGCGCGGTGAGGACGGTCTGTCGATGGCCTGGGCGGGCGCGACCCCGGTGCGGGCCTGCACGGCGGACGGCTCACCGGCCCGGCTGCCCGAGCCCGACTCGCGGCGTGACGGATCGGGTGTGCCGCTCGACGGCCCGGTCACCTGGCTGGCGGGACCGGCGTAGCAGCGTTGAGGCGGGCGGTGGTTGCCGCCGCCCGCAGGGGCAGCGGGTCACGCCGGGCGGGGAGCTCACCCCACGTCCCGCCCGGCGCGGCCTGATCGGCGGTGTGCGCGGCGCGTCAGCCGCGCAGCCACACCGCCGTGTCCGAGGGCAGCAGGCCGTCCTGGAGCGGCCCGCTCGCCAGCAGCACCTCGCGGTGCGCGGGCAGTCGTACGGCGTCGGCGCCCAGGTTCACGACGCAGGTGAACTCCCCGTCCCGCCGGAAGGCGAGCAGGTCCGCCGGGCCGGGCAGCCACTCCATCGGGCCGTCGCCGAGGCCGGGTTCGGCCCTGCGCAGCCGCAGCGCGCGGCGGTAGAGCTCCAGCATCGAGTCCGGGTCGCCGGTCTGCGCCTCGACGGTGCGGTCCGCCCAGTCGGCGGGCTGCGGCAGCCACGGCTGCGCGGTGCCGCCCGCCGGGCCGAAGCCGTACGGCGGCGCACCACCCGACCAGGGCAGCGGCACCCGGCAGCCGTCACGTCCTGGGTCGGCGCCCTGGGTGCGCAGGTACATCGGGTCCTCACGCCGGTCGGCGGGGATGTCCTCGACCTCGGGCAGTCCCAGCTCCTCGCCCTGGTAGAGGTAGACCGACCCGGGCAGCGCGAGCGTCAGCAGCGCGGCGGCGCGGGCCCGGCGGGTTCCCAGGGCGAGGTCGGTGGGCACGCCGTGCGCCTTGGTGGCGAAGTCGAAGCCGCTGTCGGCGCGTCCGTAGCGGGTCACCGTGCGGGTCACGTCGTGGTTGCTGAGCACCCAGGTCGCCGGTGCCGCCACCGGCCGGTGGGCGGCCAGCGTGGTGTCGATGGACGTGCGCAGCCTGGCCGGCTCCCAGGGGCAGGTCAGGAAGTCGAAGTTGAAGGCGGTGTGCATCTCGTCGGGGCGCAGGTAGCGGGCGAACCTCGCCATGTCCGGCATCCACACCTCCCCGATGAGCACCCGGGTGCCGGGGTAGGAGTCGGCGACCGCGCGCCAGGAGCGGTAGATGTCGTGCAGGTCGTCGCGGTCGACGTAAGGGTGCGGCTCGGCCGGCGCGCGGCCGGCCGGTTCCGGCAGGTCGGGCAGCGCGGGGTCCTTGCTGACCAGGGCGGCCGAGTCGATGCGGACGCCCGCCGCGCCGCGCTCGAACCAGAAGCGCAGCACGTCCTCGTGCTCGCGCCGCACGTCGGGGTGGTCCCAGTTGAGATCCGGCTGCTGGGAGTCGAAGAGGTTCAAGAACCACTCGCCCGGGGTGCCGTCGTCGTTCTTGGTCCGGGTCCAGGCGGGCCCGCCGAACTGCGAGGGCCAGTTGTTGGGCGGCTTCTCGCCCTGTTCGCCGCGTCCCGTGCGGAACCAGAAGCGCTCCCTGGCCGGGCTGCCGGGGCCGGCAGCGAGCGCCTCGCGGAACCACGGGTGGGCGGCGGAGATGTGGTTGGGGACGATGTCGACGATGGTGCGGATGCCCAGGTCGAGCGCCTCGGCGATCAGTTTCTCGGCCTCGGCCAGGGTGCCGAACATCGGGTCGATGCCGCGGTAGTCGGCGACGTCGTAGCCGCCGTCGGCCATCGGGGAGGGGTACCAGGGGTTGAACCACAGGGCGTCGACGCCGAGTTCGGCGAGGTACGGCAGCTTGGCGCGGACACCGGCGAGGTCTCCGGTCCCGTCGCCGTTGCCGTCGGCGAAGCTGCGCGGATACACCTGGTAGATCACCGCGCCGCGCCACCAGTTGGCGTCGGCCTGGGTCGGATGGGTGTCTGCCACGGGACGTCCTTTCGGGCAGGTGGGGACCCCGCCGCGGGCCCGCGGGGCGGGGTGGTGACACGGGTCGGCGGCAGGGCGCTTGAGGGGTGGTGTCAGCCTTTGAGGCTGCCGGCGGTCAGGCCGGACATGATGTTGCGCTGGAAGAGGAGGAAGATCACGAGGGTCGGGACCGAGGCGATGGTGAGCGCGGCGATGAGCTCGTTCTCCGTCACGCCGGTGGACAACGCGTAGATGCCGACGTTGAGGGTGCTGCTTGCCCGGGTCCGGCTCGGTCAGCATCGGCCAGAGGAAGTCCTTCCAGACGTTGACCACCGCGAAGATCGACACTACGCCGAGGATCGGCCGGGACATCGGCAGGACACCGACCACAGGGTGCGCGGCGACCGCGCCCCGTCGATCGCCGCGGCGTCCAGCAGGTCCTGCGGGATCGAGTCGAAGAACCTCTTGAGCAGGAAGATGTTGAAGGCGTTGGTGACCGACGGCAGCCAGATCGCCCACGGGGTGTTGAGCAGGTTGCGGTGCACCAGCGGCACGTCCAGGACCGTCAGGTACTGCGGGACGACCAGCACGGTGACCGGGATCATCAAGGTGGCGAGCATCAGTCCGAGCACGACGTTGCCCAGCACCGGGCGCAGTTTGGACAGCGAGTAGGCGGCGGCCACGTCCAGCACGAGTTGGAAGGCGAGCGCGCCGAAGGCGTAGTACAGGGTGTTCAGCAGCAGCCTGGCCAGGCCCAGGTCACCCCATGCCTTGGTGTAGCCGGCCGGATGCGGGTGCCTGGGGTAGAGGGTCGGCGGGGTCTGGATCACCTCGTGGGTGGACTTCAGGCCGCCGGTGACCATCCAGTACAGCGGGCCCAGGAAGACCAGGGTGAAGACGACCACGACCAGGGCGAACACGGATCCAGTAGACGGCCCTGCCGCGCGGCCGGTTCAGCTGGGCGGGTGAGATCAGGGTCCTCGACCGGGTCTCGGACGTTGCCATGCCGGGCTCCTGTCCTAGTCGTCGCTGTCGCGGCTCAGGCGCACGTACACGCCGGAGAACAGGGCGAGCACCACGAGCAGCACCAGACCGAGCGCGGCGGCGGCGCCGTAGTTGTCGAAGTTGAACGCGTACTGGTAGATCAGGTAGACGACCGTGGTGGTGGAGCCCTCGGGACCGGCGCCGCCGGTGAGCAGATAGGGCTCGGTGAAGACCTGCATCGTCGCGATGATCTGCATCAGCAGCATCAGCGAGAGCACCAGCCGGGTCTGCGGGATGGTGACGTGCCGGATGCGGCGCACCAGTCCCGCGCCGTCGAGTTCGGCCGCCTCGTACAGCTCGCCCGGGATGCCCTGGAGGGCCGCCAGGTAGATCAGGGTGGCGCTGCCCATGTTCATCCAGGTCGAGGCGATCACCACGGACAGCATCGCGGTGTGGGTGGACTGGAGCCACTGCGAGGTCGGCAGGTGCAGGAAGCGCAGCACCTGGTCGAAGAGTCCGTAGCCGGGGTCGTAGAAGTACTTGAACAGCAGGACCGAGGCGACCGGCGGCAGCATCACCGGCAGGTAGACCAGCACCCGCAGGTAGCCCTGCCCGTGCCGGAACTCGTTGAGCAGGATCGCCACCAGGAACGGCACCACGAAGCCGAGCAGCAGCGCGAGCCCGGTGAACTGGAGGGTGTTGCGCCACGCCTGCCAGAACGCCGGGTCGTGGACGATCTGGCTGAGGTTGTGCGTGCCCACCCAGGTGGTCGTGCCGCGCCGGGTCTTCTGGAAGGCCAGCACGACCTCGCGGACCATCGGGTACCAGGAGAAGAAGGCGAAGCACAGCACCGCGCCGATCAGGAATCCGTGCGCGGACAGGTTGCGGCGTACGGTCCGGCCGAGCCCCGCGCGCCGGGACGCGCCGGACGCCCGCCGCGGCGGGCCCGGGTGTCGTTCGGTCTTGGGTCTGGGGACGGCGAGGGCGGGCATCGGTGCTCCTGGTTCAGCCGTGGTCGGTAGCTGCGCGCCTGCGACGGTGCGGGAGCCGGCCCCCGGGTGGCGGACCGGCTCCCGTGCCACGCGTTACTGGCTGTTCGCCAGCACCTGGTCGACCTGTGACGCGGCGGTGCTCAGCAGCTTGCCGACGTCGGCGTCGCGGTTGGTCAGGACACCGGACATGGCGTTGTCCAGGACCTTGTAGATCTCCTGGGCGTTCGGCGGCTCGGCCTTGCCGGGCACCGGGTTGTCCACGAAGGCCTTGAAGTTGGCGACCGGCATGGTGGCGTCGGCGGCCTTGGCCTTGTCGTCGCTCGTCTTGGTGACCCCGGTGTAGAACTCCGGCTGCGGCAGCCCGACGGGCAGACCGTCGGCCTTGCTGCGGGCGTACTGGAACTGGCCCTTGCCCATGGTCAGGGTCTTGAAGTCGAGCCAGGCGATGCCGGCCTTGATCTGGTCGGGGGTGTCGGACTTCTTGAACATGTAGTCGTTGCCGCCGAACAGGGTGGCCCGGCCGCCGGGGATCGGGCCCATGCCGTAGTCCTGGTAGTGGCCGCCGAGCGTCTCGACCATGTACGTGATGTCGTCGGGCGCGGCCAGGAACATCCCGAGCTTGCCGGAGACCATCTGCTTTTGCAGGTCGCCCCACTTGAGCAACTGGGTCTGGCCCATGCTGCCGTCGGTCCAGCGCATGTCGTGCAGGTTCTGCAGGATCTGCCTGCCCATGGCGTTGTCGAAGCCGGCCTTGGTGCCGTCGGTGTCGGTGACCGTGCCGCCGAGGCCGTACATCTCGGCCGTGAAGTGCCAGCCGCCGTTGTTGCCCGCGCTGTAGTCGCCGTAGCCGCTGATGCCGCCGCCGAGCTCGGCGATGGCCTTGGCGTCGGTACGGACCTGGGCCCAGGTCGTCGGCGGCTTGTCGGGGTCGAGTCCGGCCTGCCGGAAGAGCTTCCGGTTGATCAGCATGCCCATGGTGTAGTTGCTGGTGGGCAGGCCGTAGAGCTTGCCGCTGTCCTTGAGGACGTTCATCACGTCGGGCTCGATGTCCGCCAGGGTGGGCACGCTCTTCGCCGTCACGTAGGGCGTGATGTCGGCGGCCTGCCCCGCGTCGAGGACCTGCTGCAGATCGGTGAAGTAGGTGTAGAAGAGGTCCGGCTCGGTGCCGCCCTTGAGCTGGGCTGCGAAGGTGGCCGGGTCCTCGCACTGTCCGGTGGTGGACTTCCCCTGGATGGTGACGTTCGGGTAGATCTTGTGGAACGCGGCGACGTCCTCGTTCCACTCCTTCAGCTCCGGCTTCTTGGTGGCCGGCGGCATGCAGTCGATGCTGATGGTCACCTTGGTGCCCGGGTCCAGCGGGGCCGAGGCGTTCGCGTCACCGCCGCCGCCACCGCTGTCGGTGCTGCTGTCCGACCCGCAGGCCGCGCCGGTCAGCCCGATGCCGGCGACCAGAGCCGCGGCCATCAGGCCCCGGTAGCGGATTCTCTTCATCGATCGACCCTTCCCCTGACCCTGAGCCGCTGCGCGACGTTGCGCCGGCTTCCGTGCCCCCGCGGTCGCATGGCGCCGGATTGCGCCGCTTCCGGGTGCGCTCAACGTACAGAATCCGATAGATGGTCGCAAGATATTGCGCGAAGTTCGCAAGGATTTGACGCAACGGTCGGCAAGTTATCCACGGGATTACTTACGCAACCTCCTTACGTATTCTTGCTCTCATATTGCAGTGATCCAAAAGTTCTTTGCGCACATGCCTTGATGTCTTGCGAATGGCCCTCCTATCGTGTGCACGCTCCCCCACTGCACACCTCGTGAGCGGGTGCCACCCCACGGCCCCCGCCAGGACCCGAAGAAGGTGCGGCACCCGCATGGACACCCATGACATGGACACCCGTCCCCCACGCACCCCCTGGACCGGACGGCTGATCGCCGCGGCCGCGGTGGCCGCCACGGCGTTCGCACTCACCGCGCCCGCCCACGCGGCCGGCCCGACCGGACACTCCGGCCGGTCGGCGCACCCGGCCGCGGTCACCGGAGGGCAGGGCGCCGGCGTTCCGTTCACCACGTACGAGGCGGAGAGCGCCGCCACCAACGGCAGCGTCGTCGGCCCCGACTACACCCAGGGCACCGTCGCCTCCGAGGCATCCGGCCGCAAGGCGGTCCAGTTGTCCGGGCAGGGCAAGTACGTCGAGTTCACCCTGACCGCCCCGGCGAACGCGATGGACGTCTCGTACAACCTGCCGCAGGGCGCCTCGGGCTCGCTGGCGGTCTACGTCAACGGCACCCGCATCAGCCAGACCCTGCCGGTGACCTCGAAGTACTCCTACATCAGCACCGGCAACATCGTCGGGTCCAAGACCCACCACCTGCTCGACGACTCACGGCTGATGCTCGGGCAGAACCTCTCCTCCGGCGCGAAGGTGAAGCTCCAGGTCGACGCGGACAGCAGTGGCGGCCCGGCCACCATCGACCTCGCGCAGTTCGAGCAGGTCGCGGCGCCCGCCTCGCAGCCGGCCAACTCCATCTCGGTGACCTCCGACGGGGCCGACCCCAGTGGTCAGGGTGACTCCACCAGCGCCTTCAACCAGGCGATCTCGGCGGCCAGGTCACAGGGCAAGGAGGTGTGGATCCCGCAGGGCACCTTCAACATCAGCTCCCCGCTGCCGGTCGACGGGATCACCCTGCGCGGCGCGGGCAACTGGTACTCGGTGCTGCACGGCACCCACCTGATCGACATGTCCAACGCCCAGGGCAACGTCCACCTCTACGACTTCGCGGCCTTCGGCGAGGTGAACACCCGCAACGACAGCTCGCCGGACAACTTCGTCAACGGCAGCCTGGGATCCGGCTCGGTGGTCTCCGGGATCTGGATCCAGCACCAGAAGGTCGGCCTGTGGCTGACCGGCAACAACACCAACCTCCAGGTGACCGGCAACCGGATCCTGGACACCACCGCGGACGGCGTCAACATCAACGGCACCGCGACCGGCGCCGTCGTGCAGAACAACTACATCCGCAACACCGGTGACGACGGCCTGGCCATGTGGTCGCTGAACGCCGCGGACACCAACGACTCGTTCGTCGACAACACCGTGATCCAGCCCAACCTCGCCAACGGCATCGCACTGTACGGCGGCAGCAACCTCACGGTGCGCGGCAACTACGTCCAGGACACCAACTCGCTCGGCAGCGGCATCGCCATCTCCAACCAGGCGTTCCTCCAGCCGTTCTTCCCGCTGTCCGGAACCATCACCGTGGACAGCAACACCATCGAGCGAGGCGGGGCGATGAACCCCAACTGGGGCCACCCGATGGGCGCGGTGCGGGTCGACTCCTACGACTACGCGATCTCCAACACGGTGAACATCACCAACACCGTGATCAAGGACAGCCCCTACAGCGCCTTCGAGTTCGTCTCCGGCGGCGGTACCGGCCTGCCCATCTCGAACGTCAGCGTCAACGGCGCCACCGTCAGCAACACCGGCACCGTGGTCGTGCAGAACGAGACCAAGGGCTCGGTGAGCTTCGCCAACATCACCGCGACCGGCGTCGGCGCTGCGGGCGTCTACAACTGCCCGTACCCGAACGGTACCGGCACCTTCAACGTGGTCGACGGCGGTGGCAACTCCGGCTGGAGCAGCACCTGGAACGACTGCTCGGCCTGGCCCGCCCCGAACGGCGGCAACCCGGGCGGCGGCAACCCCGGCACCGGCAACCTCGCCCTGCACAAGGCGGCCTCCGACACCGGGCACGCGGACGTCTACGTGGCCGGCAACGCGGTGGACGGCGACGCGAACACCTACTGGGAGTCCGCCGACAACGCCTTCCCGCAGTCCTTCACCGTGGACCTCGGCTCGGCGCAACCCGTCACCCGGCTGGTGCTCAAGCTCCCGCCGAGCTCGGCGTGGGCCACCCGCACCGAGACCCTGTCGGTCCTGGACAGCGCCGACGGATCGTCCTACGCCACCGTCGTCGGCTCCAAGGGCTACACCTTCGACCCGGCGTCCGGGAACACCGTGACGATCGCCCTGCCGGCCGGCACCACCACCCGCGACCTGCGACTGACGTTCACCGGCAACACCGGCTGGCCCGCCGGACAACTGTCGGAGTTCGAGGCGTACGCCTCCTGACGGCGGCGGCCCCGGCCGGCTGAGCGGCGCACGTCCCTCCAGGGGGACGGGCTCGCCCACCCGGCGCGGGGCCGTCTCGGTAAGGGGTCGTCTCGGCGCGGGATCCAGCGAGTCCGGGGGGGCGGGGTGCGGGGGCGGTCTAGCGGGCGGGGGTTCGGGTGCGGTCTAGCGAGTCCGGGGAGCGGGGGCCGGGGCGGTCTAGCGGGCGGGGGCGGTCGAGCCTCGGACCACCAGTTCGGGCTCGAAGAGCAGCTCGTCGGCGGCGACCTTCTTGCCGGCGATCTGGGCGGTGAGCAACTGCACGGCGGCCCGGCCCATGGCCTCGATCGGCTGACGCACGGTGCTCAGCGGCGGATCGGCGCAGTTCATGAACGCCGAGTCGTCGTAGCCCACCACCGACACGTCGTCCGGCACCTGCAACCCGCGCCGGCGCACCCCGCGGATCACACCCAGCGCGAGAACGTCGCTCGCGCAGATCACGCCGGTCACCCCGTGCTCCAGCAGCCGGCCGACCGCCGCCTGGCCGCCGGCCTGCGAGAACATCGCATGCTCCACGAACTCCTCGCGCAGCTTGGGACCGGCGCCACGCGCCGTCTCCTGGGCGGCGGCGAGCTTGCGCTGGGAGGGCACGTGGTCGGGAGGCCCGAGCACCAGACCGATGCGCTCGTGGCCCAGCGAGACCAGATGCCGCCAGGCCTGTTCGACGGCGACCGCATCGTCGCAGGAGACCTGCGGGAAGCCGAGATGCCCTATGGCCGCGTTGATCAGGACCACCGGGAGGTTGCGCTCGGCCAGCAACCGATAGTGCTCGTGCGGCGCGTCGGCCTGCGCGTACAGGCCACCGGCGAAGACCACACCGGAGACGTGCTGCTGGAGCAGCAGCGAGACGTAGTCCGCCTCCGAGACGCCGCCGGTGGTCTGGGTGCACAGCACCGGGGTGAGCCCCTGCTGGGCCAGCGCGCCACCGACCACCTCGGCGAAGGCCGGAAAGATCGGATTCTGCAGTTCGGGCAGCACCAGCCCGACCAACCGGGCGCGTTCGCCCCGTAGTTGAGTGGGCCGTTCGTACCCGAGAACGTCAAGGGCGGTCAGCACGGCGGCGCGGGTCCCGTCGGAGACACCGGGCTTGCCGTTGAGCACCCGGCTCACGGTCGCCTCGCTGACCCCGACCTTCTTCGCCACCTCAGCAAGTCGACGAGTCATTCCGCAAGATTACCTCACACAACGCAAGCGGTTTGCGGGGGCTTGCGAGCGGATGACCAGCCGGGAATTCGGGGGCCGACGGGCCGGGAGTGGGGGCGGGTGATCGGAGGGTGGGAGTGAACTCTGGTACAGCGGGACCGACGTCAGGTTAGGCTCGCCTTCGTGAGTACGACTATGACGAGGTGCGCGACCCTCTCCCGCGAACTGGGCGAATCCCCGGCCGCCACCGCGTCCGTCGCCCGGACCTGGCTGCTGCTCGAACAACCCGGTCCGTGGGGAGCCAAGGCGCTCCGTTCCAGCCACCTGGACCCGGCGGTGGGGCGTGCGCTCGAACAGGCCGCCGACGGCACGGGCGTCCGGCTGGCGCTCATCCGGCGTCCGGGGCGGCACTTCGACGACCACAAGCCGGGACGGCACCGGGTCTTCGCCGCGCACACCATGCCGGGTGCGGGGTGGCTGCGGGTCGCCGAACTCACCGACCCGGCCGAACTGCTGGAAGCCGACCTCACCCGACTCGGAGCCGGCCACCACGACGGATTCGGCTCCGCCTACGAGGGCGAACCGTTCGCCGCGGTGTGCACCAACGGCAAGCGGGACCAATGCTGCGCCGTCCTCGGCCGCCCGCTCGCCGCCGACCTGGCGGCATCCGGCATCGCCCAGGTCTGGGAGATCACCCACCTCGGCGGCCACCGCTTCGCCCCGACGATGCTGGTGCTCCCCTACGGGTACGCCTACGCCCGGCAGGACACCGAGAGCGCGAAGGCGGTGCTGGCCGCGGCGCGCGACGGGCGCATGGTGCCGGACGGCTGCCGGGGGCGCTCCTCATGGGACCGCCCGGGCCAGGCAGCCGAGTTGGCGGTGCGGCGGGAGACCGGCGAAGACCGGGCGGAGGCCCTTCAGGTGGCCCCCGCCGAGAAGTCCGGCACCGGGTGGTCCGTACGCGTCACCCACACCGACGGCCGGAGTTGGGCGGTCGCGGTGGAACCGGCGGCGGCCGTGCCGTCCCGTCCGGAAAGCTGCGGCGCCGAACCGGTCACCGCCACGACCCTGACGGCCGTCTCGGTCGACGCCCTGTCCTCACGCCGCCCCGGCACCGGTGAGTGACCGCACCTCCACCTCCGCCTGACGACCCGCGTCAGCAGGCTCGGCCGAAAGCACCGTGCCCAGCCAACCCGCCACGAATCCCAACGGCACCGAGACGATCCCCGGGTTCCCCAGCGGGAACCAGTGGAAGTCCACCCCGCTCAGGACCGCCCCCGGGCCACCGGAGACGACCGGTGAGAAGACCACCAGAACCACCGAGGACAACAGCCCGCCGTAGACCGACCACACCGCACCCCTCGTGGTGAACCTCCGCCAGAACAGAGTGAAAAGCAGCACCGGCACGTTTGCCGACGCCGCCACCGCGAAGGCGAGCCCCACCACGGCCGTGGTGTTCAGCCCACGCGCGAACAACGCCACCACGATCGCCGTCCCCCCGATCCCCACCGCCGCGACCCTGGCCACCTTCACCTCGCCACGTTCGTCATGGGTGCCGTATCGCCCGCCCGGACGCAGGCCACCGTAGAGATCACGGGCGGCCGAGACCGACGCGGCGAGGGTGAGTCCGGCCACGACCGCCAGAATCGCGGCGACGGCGATGGCACCGACCACCGCGAACAGCACCGTCCCACCCGTCGACCCCGCACCGCCGCCCAGCCTCAAAGCCAGCAACGGCACCGCAGCATCACCCGAACCGTCGAAGGCCCGCACCGCGTCCGAACCCACCACTGCCGCCGCCCCGAGCCCCAGCACCGCCGTCATCAGGAAGAACATCCCGATCAGCCCGACCGCCCACACCACGGAACTCCGTGCCGCCCGGGCCGTCGGCACCGTGTAGAGGCGCGACACGATGTGCGGCAGACCCGCCGTGCCCAGCGCCAGCGCCAGGCCGAGGCTGAGACAGTCCAACCGCGCCGTCCACGAGCCGCCGTACTTCAACCCCGGCCGCAGAAAAGCCGATCCGTGCCCGCTGCCGTGCGCCGCCGACCGCAGCAACCCACTCACATCACCGTGGAACCTCACCAGCACCAACGCCGCCATTCCGACCGTCACCCCCAGCAACAGCACCGCCATGACGATCTGGATCCAGGTGGTGGCCCGCATCCCGCCGAACGCCACGCAGCCGACCGTCAGCGCCCCCACCACGACGATCGCCCCGGTACGCGCGTACCCGGCCCCGTCGCCGATCACCAGCGACACCAGAGAGCCCGCCCCCACCAACTGCGCGACCAGGTATAAGACCGCAACGGTGATCGACGACACCCCCGCCGCGACCCTTACCGACCGCTCCCGCATCCGCGCCGCCAGCACATCCGCGAGGGTGAACCTCCCGCAGTTCCGGACCAGTTCGGCCACCAGCATCAACACGCCCAGCCACGCCACCAGAGACCCGACCAGATACAGGATTCCGTCATACCCGTAGAGCGCGATCAGCCCGGCACCGCCGAGGAATGACCCGACGGACAGGTAGGCCCCCGAGATGGCGAAACCATTCTCCATGGGCGAGAACAGCCTCCCCCCGGCGAAGAACTCCACCGACGAGCTCCGTCTCCTCCCCGCCCGCACCGTGACAACCAGCGCCACCACCAAGGCCGCCACCACCCCGCCCCTGCTCACCGACTGCATCCCCGCACCAGCCATCCCATTCATCGGATGCGCTCCTGGACATCCCACCGCACATCCAGCGCCTTCTCGTCCCGACGCCTCCGTGCGTGCCACGCGTAACCCCACGTCAGCGCGAACGTGGTGACGAACTGCGCCAGCGCCGCCGCCATCGCCACGTTCACCGGCCCCACCACCCGCTTCGCCATCAGCCCCGGAGCCGTGGTGGCGGCCACCACGTAGGCCAGGTACCAGACGAAGCACGCCGCCGACGCCGAGAACGCGAACCGCCGGTACCGCTGCCGCACCTCCCCGAACGCCTCGCCTGCCCGGACCTCCCGGAAGACGGCCTCGGACTCCCAGGTCTCAGAGGAAGGGGCGGGAGGTGAGGCGGATGTTGGAGTAGGGGCGACGGCAGAGGTAGGCGTGGGGGCGGGCGGGTCGTCCCACCCACCGAGGTGCTGCCCACCGGTCCGCGGGCTCTCCAACCCGACCGGAACCGCCCCTGCACCGTCGCGATCTTCCACTGTGGATCTCCTTGCGCTACACGCCGATCGGCCGTGCGCCCAAGAATGGACAGAAGGGATAGATCGCCTCACAGACAATCCGGGACGTTCACTCCATCAAGTGAAGGCGGTTCCGACCCACCGGTCCCTGCCTCCCCCAGGGACCCTCACCCCTTCCATGACCTACGAGAGCCCTTCGACCCCGGCTGCTCCTGGGACCCCCGCGGTCCCAGGGGCCGTCCGATGCCGTGCAGATACGCGTACCGCACCGCCTGCGCTCTGTCGCGTACCCCGGTCTTGGCGAACAGATTGTTGATGTGGGTCTTGACGGTGGCCTGGCTCACGAAAAGCGTCGAGGCGATCTCGGCGTTCGACAAACCGTCCGCCACCAGTGCCAGCACCTCGGCCTCACGTGCCGTCAGCCCGTCCGGCAGTTCGGCCTCCCTCTCGGCCTCAGCCTCGGCCTCGGTCCCAGCCCCCTTCCTGGTCGTCCGCCAACCTGTTTCGCCTGCGGGCGCCCATGGTGCCGGGGCCTCCCGCGGGACCTCCGACAGCCGATCCAGCAACCGCCGTTGCACCTGCGGTGACAACCCCGCCTGCCCGGCCATCACGTCCTCGATCGCCCGCAGGATCTCCTCACCGCTCGCATCCTTGGTCAGATAGCCCCGCGCCCCGGCCTGCAACGCCGGGAAGAGCGAATCGTCATCGGCGAACGTCGTCAGCACCACAACCTGTGTCCCCGGGTGGTCCCTACGGATCCTGCGGGTGGCCTCCGTCCCGTCACACCGGGGCATCCGCAGATCCATCAGGACCACGTCCGGCGCCTTCTCCCCGACCAATCGCACCGCCTCCTCCCCATCCGCCGCCGCGCCCACCACTTCAAGACCCGGCAACAGTCCCAACAGCGTCGCGATCCCCTCACGGACCACGGTCTGATCGTCGGCCACCACCACCCGTACCGCTCGCCCGGCCGTCACGCCGGCACCCGCAGCCGCACCACGAACCCCTCCTCGACCGGTCCCGCCTCCAACGTGCCGCCCAGCAGTTCTGCGCGCTCACGCATTCCGAGCAGACCGTAACCCGATCCGGACACACCCAGTCCGTTATCCACAGGCCGGTTATCCACAGGGGCTCCGCCGAAGTCCCGGACCTCCAACTCCACCTCCCCCGGGAGGTACTCGAACCGCATCGTGACCTTCGCTCCCGGCGCGTGCCTGCGGGCGTTCGTCATCGCCTCCTGAGCCACCCGTCGCACCGCCAGCCCGGCCTCCGCCGGCAGCGTCCTGGCATCTCCGCCGACTCGCAGCCGCGCCCCCTCGGACTCCACCAACTCCCGCAAGAACTCCTCCACCGCGGTCATCTCACCGCGCAGCGCCGACAGAGCCTGCCGGGTCTCGACGAGTCCCTGCCGTGCCATCCGGCGAGCCGACACCACCCGCTCCAGAACCTCCTCGCGCTCTCCCCCGCGTTCGATCAGCAGTCGCGCGGCCTCCAGATGCACCATCTGCGCCGACAGACTGTGTGCCAGCACATCGTGGATCTCCCGGGCGATCCTTCCTCGCTCCCGCAGCGCCGCCGACTCCGCCTCGGCCGCGTGGGCCGCCCGCTCCTGAGCCAGCAACCGCTGCGTCTTGGCCTGAGCTTCCGCGTCCAATCGCATCACATACCCGACCAACCCGATTCCGACCGTGGTCGCCACCGTGGTCACCCAACTGCCCTTGTTGTCCAGCAGGGCGAACGCACCCAGTGCCACACCTGTGACCGGCACCGCCACCCCGAGCGGCAGCCGCTCCATACCCAGCACCGCCGATCCGCACCACAACACCGTGGCCACGAACTCCATGTGCGCCGACCGGGCCACGAACGCCCCGGCGACCGGCAGGATCAGCAACACCAACGAAGGCCACAGACGGTGCTGGCGGGTGAACCGGATCAGCCCCCAGACGGTGAACGCCGCCCCGGCTGCACCCGCCACCAGCCAAAGGACTTCGAACCCCGCGTATTGCTTCTGAGCCAAGGCACCGCATACCAGCGCGACCAGGATCAGCAACCGCATCGCCCATCTCGCGATCCGGTGATTGCTCGTCCGCTGCCTTGGGGACAGTGCCTCCCTGGACGGCCATCGCGTCCAGAAGCCGAGCGACACGTGTACTCCCTTTGCAGCCCTAGGGGGTGGCGGTCATCCGGTAGGCGGCGGGCTCCAGACCGTTGGCTCGCCAGACGACCACGCCGGTGCGTATCAGCAGAGTCGCGGCCAGAGCCAGCATGGTCGCTCCGCTCCCCTGGTGCACTCCGAGCATCGCGCCCAGCACCGCTGTCCCTACCCGCAGTGCGATGCCGCCCACCCAGGCCACCGCGGTCGCCTTCGTTCCCTGCGTCCACGCGACACCTGAGTCGTCGCGCCATATCCGGGTGGTGAAGGCCCATGCCGTGCCCGTGCCAGCCCCGATGAGTATCTCCACCGCGAGCAGGCCCACCGAGGCCGCTGTGTGATGCGGGTCGAGAAACCCATGTTCCCGCACCGCCAGGACGACCAGCACGGCGGGCACGATCCACCAGCGTCCGCCCTCCGCGACCCTGCTTGGCTTGAGCTGCCGTGCGAGCACCAGCGCGACAACCGCGAGGATCACCACGGCATTGAGAAGACCGGACATGGACAACACCTCCGAACTGCGAAGACCATCGAATTGCGATGTCTTCGACGTTACGGAGGCAGGAGTCACCGGGGATCGGAGCCAGGGTGGAGGCGGGGGTGGAGATCGTCTCTCCACCCGTGGGTGGAGAGGGCCATGGCGTCGCTGAGTCAGCGTCAGCCGACCTGTGGTGGGCGGGCTTTGTGTTGGCGCCAGTGGAGGTTGGGAGCCGGCATGCGGTGAGGCGAGGGCCGTATTGAGACGGAGCCGGGGGCGGGTGGAAGGCAGGGCCGCTATGTGGTCGGACGGGTGGAGAGGCCGGGACGGAGCCATGGCGGCAGGGTCCGAGTGGGCGCGGCCTTGGCGAGGGGCGGGGAGGAAGGCGGAGTTGACGGAAGCAGGGCTCGGGGGGAAGTGCGTGGAAGCCACTCGACCTTGCTGGGCCCTCCATGTCCGAGGAGGGTCGGCCGAGCTGACCTCAGCAAGCCCTGCGAGCCATGGGCGCACCGGGCACCGGGCACCAGCAGCTGCCCCGCAGGGCAACCGCACCGCGGCCTCGGACAGACGCCCGCCACTCCCCGGCCCCGGCTCCCGCTCGACCCGGCAAGCCGAGCGCCGAAACGGGGCCCCCGGAGCTGGGGCCCCGGAGCCGGGTCGGCGCTCGTGCTCGGTCGGTCAGGCGTCGATGCGGGAGCGGTCCAGTGTCGCCGCCGAGTTGGTGATGAACTCCTTGCGGGGGGCGACCTCGTTGCCCATCAGCAGGTCGAAGGCGCGCTCGGCGGCCTCGAGGTCGCTGATGTTGATCCGGCGCAGGGTGCGGTGGCGCGGGTCCATGGTCGTCTCCGCGAGCTGGTCCGCGTCCATCTCACCGAGGCCCTTGTACCGCTGGATGCTGTCCTTGTACCGGACGTTGCGGCGCTGGAGGTTCAGCAGGGTCTGCCGCAGCTCGTTGTCCGAGTAGGTGTAGATGTACTTGTCCTGGCCCTTCTTGGGGTTGGTCAACTCGATCCGGTGCAGGGGCGGGACCGCGGAGAACACCCGGCCCTCCTCCACCATCGGCCGCATGTAGCGCTGGAAGAGGGTCAGCAGCAGGCAGCGGATGTGGGCGCCGTCGACGTCGGCGTCGGCGAGGAAGATGACCTTGCCGTACCGCGCCTGGTCGATGTCGAAGGTGCGGCCGGAACCCGCCCCTATGACCTGGATGATCGCCCCGCACTCGGCGTTCTTGAGCATGTCCGAGACCGAGGACTTCTGAACGTTGAGGATCTTGCCGCGGATCGGCAGCAGCGCCTGGAACTCCGAGTTCCGCGCCAGCTTGGCGGTGCCGAGCGCGGAGTCACCCTCCACGATGAACAGTTCGGTCCTGTCGACGTCGTCACTGCGGCAGTCGGCGAGCTTGGCGGGCAGGGAAGAGGACTCCAGCGCGGTCTTCCTGCGCTGGGCCTCCTTGTGCTGACGGGCGGCGATCCGGGTGCGCGCCGCGGCGACGACCTTCTCCAGCACCGCACGCGACTGCTGCTTGTCGTCCCGCTTGGTCGAGGTCAGGAACGCCTTCAGCTCCTTGGCCACGACGTTCGCCACGATCCTCGACGCGGCGGAGGTACCGAGCACCTCCTTGGTCTGGCCTTCGAACTGCGGCTCCGCCAGTCGCACGGTCACGACCGCGGTCATGCCCTCCATCGCGTCGTCCTTGGCGATGTCGTCCTCGGCGACACGCAGCAGCTTGGCGGACCGCAGTACCTCGTTGACGGTCTTGGTGATGGATCGTTCGAAACCGGCCACATGGGTACCGCCCTTGGGTGTGGCGATGATGTTGACGAACGAGCGCAGAGTGGTGTCGTAGCCGGCGCCCCAGCGAAGCGCGATGTCGACGCCGAGGTCACGGGTGACCTCGGTCGGTGTCATGTGGCCGCGTTCGTCGAGGACCGGCACGGTCTCCTTGAACGTACCCTCGCCGCGCAACCGCAATACGTCGCAGATCGCCTTGTCGGGCGCGAGGTACTCGCAGAACTCGCCGATGCCGCCGTCGTAGTGGAAGACGTCCTCGACCGGGCCGCCGTCCTGCTCCGGGTCCCGTTCGTCGCGGACGACGATCGTCAGACCGGGGACCAGGAAGGCCGTCTGACGGGCTCGCTGGTGGAGGTGGTCCAGGGAGAGCTTGGCGTCCTTGAGGAAGATCTGACGATCGGACCAATAGCGAACCCGCGTGCCGGTCCGGGTCTTGGGGACTTTCTTCGACTTACGAAGGCCGCTTCCGGGATCGAAAGGCGAGTCAGGGCCGGATTCTGTGAAGATTCCGGGCACACCGCGGCGGAAGCTGATCGCGTGGGTGTGACCGCTTCGGTCCACCTCCACGTCCAGTCGACCTGACAAGGCGTTGACGACAGACGCGCCGACGCCGTGCAGACCGCCGGAGGCCGCGTATGAGCCGCCGCCGAACTTGCCGCCCGCGTGCAGCTTGGTCATCACGACCTCGATGCCGGACAGTCCCGTCTTGGGCTCCACGTCGACGGGGATGCCCCGGCCGTTGTCACGTACCTCGACCGAGCCGTCGTCGTGCAGCAGCACGTCGATGTGGTCGCAGTAGCCGCCGAGGGCCTCGTCGACGGAGTTGTCGATGATCTCCCAGAGGCAGTGCATCAGTCCGCGGCTGTCGGTCGAGCCGATGTACATACCGGGTCGTTTGCGGACAGCCTCAAGGCCCTCGAGGACAAGAAGGTGCCGCGCGGTGTAGTTCGAGCCGTCGCGGTCCGCTCCGCTCAACAGGGCGGTGGACGGCGCTGATGTGTCGGCGGTCACGCGGGCAGCTCCTCGCAATTCTTGCAACCGGTTCCGGGGTTGACACTGTCGGATTCGGTGGTTGTCGGGTCGTTCGCCGAAGAGAGGGTACCGATGCCCGTGGTGGGCGCTTCGCCGCGACCCGGTTTCGGGCCCATGCTAGCGCCAGATCGATCGTATGTTCGATCCCTCTATCGAGTGATAGGCACATCACGTTCCCAAAGATGCATGAACCATTTAGGCTCCGGGCACGTCCTCAGCAACACTCGGCAACCCAGTCGAGGACCAAAACCGACATAGTAACCAAACGACTACACAAGCACCATCAAGGCCCATTCGCCGCCAACCGGTAGCATCCGGCCGCCTCGTGCTCGACTTTCGAGGAAAAGCCACGAGCGGGAACGTTTTCGGCCTGGTTGGATGTTGACCCTGGTACGACAGCTCGTCGAGCTAGAGAAGAGGCGACGTGACTACTGTTCTGACCCCCGCAAGCCCGCTGACCGCCGCTGACCGTTGCGACCGCTGCGGCGCACAGGCCTACCTGCGCGTCGTGCTCATCAGTGGTGGCGAACTTCTCTTCTGCGCTCACCACGGGCGCAAGTTCGAACCGGAACTGAAGAAGATCGCCGCGGAAATACAGGACGAGACCGGTCGACTCAACGCCGCTCCGGCGGCAGTGGTCGAGGACTGACCTGCACATCGCGCACCACGACGAGCTCGGACCGGCATGAGGCCGGGAAGGAGCGGTCACCCCGCCAAGGGGTGGCCGCTTTTGTCGTGCTCGAATCACCTTCCGTGCGACGCGGAGTGCGCACGGTCCCGAGTCGTCTCAGGTTCGCGCTCCGCGAAACGTGGATTCGCGGTTGTCCACGACCAAACGAACGGGTGACAGAAAGCTTCACTCCGGCTACAGGAAGTGGGCGATCGAGTGTGCGACTGCCGACACCCGGGTGTAGACGCCGGGATGCCCTGCCTCCCCGCAGCCTGTGCCCCATGACACCAAGCCGATAAGCCGCCCTTCAGCCACCAGCGGCCCTCCGCTGTCGCCCTGGCAAGCGTCCCGGCCACCCTCCACCGCGCCCGCGCACATCATCGAGGACGCCATGTACGTCCCTCCCTCGCTACCCGGGTAGGCCTGGGCGCAGCGCTCGTCGGGGAGCAGGACCACTCTTGCCGACCGCAGGGTCGGGGCATACGCGCCGTGCCCTGTGGTGTCTCCCCAGCCGTATATCGTGGCGTTCCCACCCTCGCGGTAGGCGGCCGCGTCGCCTGGCCGTGCCAGCGGGATCGTCGGCCGGCCCGGGAGGCCCCTGGCCAGACGAATCACAGCGAGGTCGTCGGCGTTCGTCCGCGCGTCGTACTTCGAGTCGATCCACACGTCCTTGATCGCGACTTCGACACCGGCACTGGTTCGCATATCTGTTCTATCGAAGAGAACTCGCAGGTCAGGTATGTCGCGCCAGTCATCACCCAGTACGTCCCGCCCGAAGCAGTGTGCCGCCGTGACGACGACGTCGGCCGCGACCACGGCGCCGCCGCAGAACTGGCCCGACCGCTCGTCGCCGAACCGTTCCCTGCTGGCCAGCGCGACAACGAACGGATGAGCCGGCGCCCTGGTGGGCACACCGCCGATCACTCCCTCGCCCGCGCCCGAGTCCTGCCGCGCCACAGCGGGAGCCGCGGGCGCGGCGATCGATATGGCCGCCGTGAGCAGGGCAAGGCCGCCTCCCAGCGCCGCGGCCTTCCAACGGCGGGGTCTGGTGCGCATGCGTTCTCCTGACCGTCCGGATCGGGTGGAACACTCAGCGTCATCCACACTGATCCGGGCCGCATCCGGAAAGGGTCGGTCCGAGACCCGGCGAAGCAGCCCTGAGCCCATCCCGGGAGGTCATCCGGAACAGACTCGACATGGCGTGGCCGCGCGACACGGACTCGGCGGCGCCGCCCTGCCGACCTGCGATGACGCGAACGGACGCCAGACCGGGGCGGCGAGCCCTTCACGCGTCTCGCCCGCGGGCGTGCCCGCGGCCGCCGACCTTCCCGGATCCGGCCCCCGCCACTCGGGGGACGCGCAGGGCGCCCCCATGGCTGAATCGGTCGCCGGCGGCCCCCGGTCCGAACACCGCACGGGCACAACCAAGCGGCAGTCGCGCGACCATGACGTGCCGTCCGGCCGATCCTTGGGACGTGATTGTCGACATGCGCGCCACGCCGCCTCCGGCCGACGGCGTGGCGGTCTGCAACGCAAGCGCCCCTGAGCAGCCGATTCGCTGCTCAGGGGCGCTTGGGAGCCCGGATCAGTCCAGGTAGTCGCGCAGGACCTGGGAACGGGACGGGTGGCGCAGCTTGGACATGGTCTTGGACTCGATCTGGCGGATCCGCTCACGGGTGACCCCGTAGACCTTGCCGATCTCGTCCAGTGTCTTGGGCTGGCCGTCGGTGAGACCGAAGCGCATGGACACCACGCCCGCCTCACGCTCGGAGAGGGTGTCAAGCACCGAGTGCAGTTGCTCCTGCAACAGGGTGAAGCTGACCGCGTCGGCCGGAACGACCGCCTCGGAGTCCTCGATGAGGTCGCCGAACTCGCTGTCGCCGTCCTCGCCCAGCGGAGTGTGCAGAGAGATCGGCTCACGACCGTACTTCTGCACCTCGATGACCTTCTCAGGGGTCATGTCGAGTTCCTTGGCCAGCTCCTCCGGCGTGGGCTCGCGACCCAGGTCCTGGAGCATCTGGCGCTGCACACGGGCGAGCTTGTTGATGACCTCGACCATGTGCACCGGGATACGGATGGTGCGGGCCTGGTCGGCCATGGCGCGGGTGATCGCCTGCCGGATCCACCAGGTGGCGTACGTGGAGAACTTGTAGCCCTTGGTGTAGTCGAACTTCTCGACCGCGCGGATCAGGCCGAGGTTGCCTTCCTGGATCAGGTCGAGGAAGAGCATGCCGCGGCCGGTGTAGCGCTTGGCCAGCGAGACCACCAGGCGGAGGTTGGCCTCCAGGAGGTGGTTCTTGGCGCGGCGGCCGTCCTCGGCGATGATCTCCAGCTCACGCTGGAGCTTGGGGGCGAGCTTGTCGGCAGCGGAGAGCTTGTCCTCGGCGAAGAGGCCGGCCTCGATGCGCTTGGCGAGCTCGACTTCCTGCTCGGCGTTGAGCAGCGGGACCTTGCCGATCTGCTTGAGGTAGTCCTTGACCGGGTCGGCGGTCGCACCGGCCGCCGCGACCTGCTGCGCCGGAGCGTCGTCCTCGTCGTCGTCGGACAGCACGAAGCCCTCGGACTCGGGCTGGTCGGGCCCGCCGCCCTCGCCGGGCTTGCCGGGCGTCGGCGCCTCGTCGACGAGTTCCTCGCCCTCGGCGAGGTCGTCGTCGGACTTCTTGGTGGTGGTCTTCTTCGCCGCTGTCTTCTTCACCGCGGCCTTCTTGGCCACCGCCTTCTTGGCGACGGTCTTCTTGGCGGCTGTCTTGGGGGCGGCGTTCTGCTCGGCGCTGTCAGCTTCGATGGCGACCTCCGCGGTGGCCGCGGGCGCGGCAGCGGTCTTTGCGGCCGCTGTCTTCTTGACTGCGGCCGACGTGGCGACGGTCTTGGTGGAAACGGTCTTTGTGGTGGTGGTGGCGCGCTTGGCCGGACTCTTGGCCGCGACGCTCTTACGGGTGCGTTTTGGCGCCTCTGCGGCACTGACCATCAGCGTCACACCCTCCTCGTCGAGGACCTGGTTGAGGCTGCGCAGAACGTTCTTCCACTGGGTTGCCGGAATCTGGTCCGCCTCGAAGGCCCGACGTACGTCGTCGCCTGCGATCTGGCCCTGTGCCTTACCCCGCTCAATGAGCGCCATCAGAGACTCGGACTCGGTGATCTCCGGCGGGAGCGTACGGGATGTGCTGGCCGACACGAACAACCTCTCGGAACGATGGGAACGACTTCCGACCGCGCCTGCACTCGCAAGGCTGTCGGCCGCCGGCGGGAATGGTCCGGCGGTAGGGCGGGACCGTTCAGTCACACAGTGACGCAGATGTCATCCGTATTCCTTTCGCGGCACCACCTCTTACGTCATCGCGCCTCCCTTGAGAGTGTTACGCGGGACTTACGTGGCCCGCGTCACACCATATTTCAGCCTAAACCAGTCGTACGTCAGCACTTCCCGCGCAAGCCTCCCCCGAAAACCGGCCCTCAAGACGGCCGCCGCCGGGGCCTGGCCCCTTCAGGGGTCCGGGCCCGGCGGCGGTGGGCCGGAGGCGGTCGTAGCTGGTCAGGGGCGGCGAGGGGCCCCGGGGCGGCGGGTTTGTCGGGACACGGTCAGCGGCTTCCCGGGGTGTGAGGGCCCGCCGCCCGGGTCAGTGCTCGCGCGGCGCAGGAACGACATGATCCACCTCGGGGTGGACGGTCAGCAGCTGCCGCATGGCTGTTTCCGCGGCCGTGCCGTCCCCGGTCGCGAGCGCCTCGACGATCGTCGCGTGGAGGGTGACTGCCGTCTCGGTCGGGCGGTCGCATCCGGTGACCGGTCCGCCGGAGACATGCAGGGCGGAGGAGACGATGCCGGACAGGTGTTCCAACATCCGGTTGCCGGTGACCTGAAGCAGCAGGGCGTGGAACTCCGCGTCGGCCCGGGAGAAGGTGAGCGTGTCCCCCTGGGTGACGGCGTGGTTCATGATCTCCACCATGTCCGTCAGGCGCTGCTGGACCTCCTCACGTCCGTGGCCGGCCGCGAGCCGGGCGGCCAGTGGCTCGATCGTCCAGCGCAGTTCGCACAGCTCGCGCCGCTGGTCGTCACGCTGCGGGCCGAAGGCTCGCCACTCGATGATGTCGGGGTCGAGCAGGTTCCAGTCGCTCACCGGGCGGACCCTGGTGCCGACGTTGGGGCGGGCGCTGACCAGGCCCTTGGCCTCCAGCACACGCAGCGATTCGCGGACGACGGTGCGGGAGACCTCGAAGCGCTGGCCGATCTCCTCGGGAACGAGCGGACGGTCGGCGCCGAGGTCGCCGGAGACGATCATCTGGCCGAGCTGCTGGACGAGTTGGCCGTGCAGACCGCGGCCGCGGCTGCCACCCGTACGGCGGCCGACTCGGCCCATCTCCGTGTCCACGCCGTCCCAGTGGGGGGTCCCACGGTCGCCGCCGGGGGCGTCCACGTAGGAGTAACGGTCGAGTTCGCCGGGCCCGGCGATGCCGACATCGGCAGAACGGGCCGCGGTCATCATGGTGTGCGCAAGGGTACTCACGCTTCTTTATGTCGGCGATGCCCTCCGTCGCCTTGAGGGCTTTGCTGAAAAGCACACGAAAGGGTGATCGCCTCTCTCCCCTCAATTGACGCTTTATCGTAAGGAAACGTGCGATCTACGGGGACTTGCGGACATCGACCGGCGTATGGGGACGCGCGGGGATACCAACTCCCCCGCCTGTCATGTCCGCCGTCGGTGTCAGGAGGCCAACGCCCTCGCTCTGGCGCCGCGTTGACCCGAAGGCATCAGACTTCCGGGCGCAGCATCGGGGGGTTGAGCAGCGTGGCGCCGCCCGCACGGAACAACTGGGCGGGGCGGCCACCCTGCCTCGTCGTCGTGCCTCCGGTCGGCAACAGGAAACCGGGCGTCCCGGTGACCTTCCGATGGAAGTTTCGCGGGTCCAAGGCGACCCCCCAGACCGCCTCGTAGACCCTGCGTAGCTCACCGACGGTGAACTCCGGCGGGCAGAAGGCAGTCGCGAGGGACGAGTACTCGATCTTGGACCGGGCACGCTCGACCCCGTCCGCGAGGATGCGGGCGTGATCGAAGGCGAGAGACGCGGGCTGGTCCGCCTTCAGCAGGTCGTCGACCGGCGCCCACCGTGCGCCCTGCGCGTCACCGCCTGCCTTCGGTGTGGGGAGGTCGGGTGCGAGCACCAGGTGCGCGACGCTCACCACACGCATCCGCGGATCGCGGTCCGGGTCGCCATAGGTGGCGAGTTGTTCGAGGTGCGCCCCGTTGGTGCCCCCGTACGGGCCCGGGGCACCGGCTGGAGAGGTCCCGGCGCCCTGCTGCGCGCGCAGGCCGGTCTCCTCGGCCAGTTCACGGGCCGCCGCCTCGGCGAGATTCTCGTCGGCGCGCACGAAGCCGCCGGGCAGTGCCCATCGCCCCTGATACGGCGGCTCGCCCCGCCGGACCGCGAGCGCGCACAACGCATGCCGACGCACGGTGAGCACGACCAGGTCGACTGTGACAGCGAAAGGCGGATAGGCCGTCGGGTCGTAGGGCGACATGGCGGTGATCTTAGTCGTCTGCCTGACGATAAACGGAGCCCTTCGCTGGTATGCCGAACGTTTCCTCCGGGACCGGCGGTTCGCGGGGCCGCCGAGCGATCATGCGGCCGCCCGGCACCCAGCACCCAGCACCCAGCACCCAGCACCCAGCACCCAGCACCCAGGGCGGTCTACCGTGCCTGGCGAAGAGTCGGCGAGGTTCGACGAGCGCGACCGATGACCGACCCACGGCAGCAGCCCCGGAGGAGATCGATGGCCGTCCACCGTCAGCCCGGCACCGTCCTGACCGACCACACCTTCACCGTCCCGCTGGACCACTCCGACCCCGCCGGTGAACAGACTGAGGTCTACGCCCGTGAGGTGGTTGCCGCTCGTCGGGAACACGAGCCGCTGCCATGGCTGCTGTATCTGCAAGGCGGACCGGGCGGCCGCTCCCCTCGTCCGTTGGGCCGTGACAGTTGGCTGGACAGGGCGCTGGACGACTACCGGGTCCTGTTGCTCGATCAGCGTGGAACCGGTCGCTCGACGCCCGTCAACCGTCAGACCCTGCCCAGGCGTGGCGACGCCGCCGCGCAGGCCGACTATCTGGCTTGCTTCCGGGCCGATTCCATCGTCGCCGACTGCGAGGTGATCCGCCGCCGACTGATCGGCGAGGAGGGGCAATGGTCCTTGCTGGGGCAGAGCTTCGGCGGTTTTTGCACCCTCACCTATCTGTCGTTCGCCCCACAGGGCGTGCGGGAGGCCTTTGTGACCGGCGGGCTCGCGGGGTTGAACTCCTCGGCCCATGACGTCTACCGCGCGGCTTACCCGAGGGTGGAGCGCAAGAACATCCAGCACTTCGAGCGCTATCCGCAGGACGTGGCCATCACTCGCGCGGTGGCCGGGCATCTGGGTGATCACCAGGTCCGGCTTCCCGACGGCGGCTCGCTCACCCCGGAGGCATTCCAATTCCTGGGGCTGATGCTGGGCGGCGCCAACGGGTCCCATAGCCTGCACTATCTGCTTGAGGACGCCTTTCTCCCAGGCGCCGGCCCGTCGGTGCTGTCGGACGGTTTCCTCACCGAGGTACAGCGCCAGGTGTCCTTCGCCGGGAACCCCCTCTACGCGGTCCTGCACGAGTCGATCTACGGGCAGCGGTCCGTCTCCCCCGGATGTACCGGTTGGGCCGCGCAGGAAGTCCGTCGTGAGTTCCCTCAGTTCGACGCGGACAAGGCGCTGTCGGGCGACGGACCCGTGCTCTTCACCGGGGAGATGATCTACCCCTGGATGTTCGCCACGGACCCGGCGCTGAAACCGCTGTGTGAGGCGGCGCAGCAGGTGGCGGCGCGGGAGGACTGGCCGGACCTGTACGACGCCGGGCAGTTGGCCCGCAACGAGGTGCCGGTCGCCGCCGCGATCTACCACGACGACATGTATGTCGACACTGCCGACTCGCTCGCCACCGCGGCGGCGGTGCGGGGGCTGCGGACCTGGGTCACCGACGAGTTCGAGCACGACGGACTGCGGGTGAGCGACGGACGTGTGCTGGATCGGCTGATCCGTATGACGCGAGGCGAGGCGTAGGGAGCATCGCGGCCAACGGACGAGCGGCGGCACCCGGTGAGCGCCTCGGCCGGCACGGGCGCCTCGGCGGGCGCGGGTGCCGTGTACGTCGTCGATGTCATGGGGTGCGGCCCGGCCGACGCCGAGTCCGCGGACGGTATCCGGTGCGACGACGCCTTCACGATGGCCACCGGGAGATGGCGAGCCGGGGCAGGGAGTCAGCATGCCGGCTCGTCTCCCGGTGCCTGGGGGCGCCGACGGGTGCGGATACGGGCATGGCCGCGGCCGTCAGGACGAGCCCCCGGAGTCGAGGGGCCACTCTTGTCCTGCCTGCCTTTGGGCCCTGTCCCGGCGGGAACCCGGCGTCCGTTGCGCACGACCTGAGTCGATCGTTTGCCACGCTCCTGGCGCAGGCAGTTACGCAGCGGCTCGGGGTCCAGACCGTGGTTGCAGGCCTCATGCAGGAGCTTGGCGAAGGTGTAGTCGGGGTCCACCTCCAGCGCCCGGCCGAAGGCGACGCGTGCGGCCGGCTCGTCGCCGCTCGCCCAGGCGACCCAACCCGCCAGGGTCAGTGGCGCCGCCGCGTGGTCGACGTACGGCTCGACGCATCGCCTGGCCAGCGCTCGCCAGAGCCGGAGTGCGGGTGCGGCTTCGCTGCCCTCCATCCACTCGGCCGCCCTGTCCCGGGTCTCACGGTCCTGGAGGCCGAGGATGATCGTCCCCGCCTCGTCGTCGCTGAGGATGCTGTCGTCGTGGGTATCGCCCTCCGGGCCGTCGGCCGGTGGCGGGGCGGCCCGGAAGCGTTCGAGGGCGGCGCCCGACAGGATCAGGGTCTCCTCCTTGACGCTTTCGCCATCGACCCCGCTGACCATTCGGGGCAGGAGTTCGGCGCACGCCTCGTCCAGAGCACGCTGCTGCGACGCGGCCCGAGGCGCGGTGAACGGCCGGAGCCGGGCCTCCATCTCGCTCAGCGAACCCCGCACTTGGATCCCGGCGTACGCGGCGGCAGCGGCGATGACGGAGGTGCCTGCGCGGGCCAGCGGGGTACCGTCCGGCGGGCAGCAGGTCGTCGTGGGGCAGGTGTAGGACCACCAGCGGCCCGCGCTGACGCACAGGGCTTCGACGACGGGCACGTCCAGGGCGCCACAGGACTTGCGCAAGTACTGGGCCAGGGGTCGCAGCCGTTCCATGGCCTGAACGGCGGTCTCGCCCACGCGCGGGTCCTGGCAGAGGAAGAGCGCGACGCCGTCCGGGCGGCGGTGTCGCCCCGCGCCGCGGACCACACCGTCGGCGAGTCGGGTGGCGACCCGAGGCCAGTCGGCAGGCTGCGCGGGAATGCCGACTCGCAGGCGCCCGCCGAAGCGCCCCCGCGTGCCATGCAGGCCGACCATCACGACGCTGTCGTCCGGATGGAAGCCGAGCAGGTAGGGAAGTACCTCGGCGAGGTCGGCCGGTCCCCGGAGGGTGACCTGCGGTTCGACGGCTGAGTCGGAGGAGGCGGCCGAGTGGCCCGGGCCTTGAGCGACAGTTGGTGGCTCCGAAGTGACCGGGATTCCGGACAGTCCCGGATCGGTCCCGGATCCTGATGCGATCCGAGCCCCGGAAGCCCCCGGAACCGTCAGGAATTCCGGACCTCCCTGGACCTCGGCGCTCTCCAGACCGACCTGCGGCTTGTCGTATCCCGAATCCACCGCGGACTCGGTGCCTGCCGAATGGATCGGTGGCCCGGTGTGTCCCCGATCAGCCCGAGTCTCCGCGCTTACCGGATCAGCCTGGGCGGCGGATCCGGGATGAGCTCCGGCAGACCCGGATGTGAGTGCGGAACCCGCGCCGACCGGGGTTTCGGAGGATCCCGGCTCGGGCGCCGCCCGCGGAGGCGCGGATACGGATGTGGCCACGGCCGGCGAGGGCGCCGGCGTCGACAGCACCGGGGATGCCGGAGCAGTCGACGAGTCGCTGTGACGGAGGGATGAGGATTCGATGCGTTGCGTCATGGATCGAAGATCGCTCAAGGTGTACCCGTCGCGCCACCCCTGTGGATAACTCCGACGATTCATATGATGACCTGCGCAGATACTCCTCACCGATTCGAGGGACGAGTTATCCACAGGTCGGAGCTCCGGGCTCGCGCGTTGTCGGTGTCATCAGGTTGCATGGGGGCATGAGCGAATCACTGCGCACCGCCGCTGATGCTGTCCTCAGCCGACTCGTCGGCGACCGGACCGGCACCGCACGGCTGCGCGAGGA
The DNA here is from genome assembly GCA_963737305.1 of uncultured Actinomycetota bacterium. Lineage (GTDB taxonomy): Bacteria > Actinomycetota > Actinomycetes > Streptomycetales > Streptomycetaceae > Streptantibioticus_C. The sequence goes on from CAVTRX010000001.1 coordinate 2,934,416, forward strand.
CCAGTGGCGGGCCATCGAAGCGCTGGTCGCCGAGCGCCGCAGAGCCTTGGTCGTCCAGCGGACCGGATGGGGCAAGTCAGCCGTCTACTTCGTGGCCACAGCACTCCTGCGCGAGCGGGGCAGTGGGCCCACGGTGATCGTCTCCCCGTTGCTGGCACTGATGCGCAACCAGATCGATGCCGCGGCACGCGCCGGAATCCGGGCCCGCACGATCAATTCGGCGAACGTCGACGAATGGGACGCCGTGCAGGGCGAGGTGGCCGCGGGTGAGGTAGACGTGCTGCTCGTCAGTCCTGAGCGGTTGAACAACCCGGACTTCCGCGACGAGGTGCTACCGAAGCTGGCGTCCACGACGGGCCTGCTGGTGGTGGACGAGGCGCACTGCATCTCGGACTGGGGTCACGACTTCCGACCCGACTACCGTCGGCTGCGTACGATGCTGGCCGAACTCCCGCCCGGCACGCCTGTGCTGGCGACCACCGCGACGGCGAACGCCCGGGTGACCGCCGACGTGGCGGAGCAGTTGGGGACCGGCGGGCAAGGTAGCGCCGACGAAGCGGCGCTGGTGCTGCGTGGGCCGCTCGACCGCGAGAGCCTGTCCCTCAGTGTTCTGCGGCTGCCCGACGCCGCGCACCGGTTGGCCTGGCTCGCGGATCATCTTGGGGAACTGCCTGGCTCCGGGATCATCTACACACTCACCGTCGCGGCGGCCGAGGAGGTCAGCGGCTTCCTCCGGCAGCGCGGATATCCCGTCGCGTCCTACTCCGGAAAGACCGAGGACTCCGATCGGCGTGCCGCGGAGGCCGACCTACTGGCGAACCGGGTCAAGGCGCTCGTCGCGACCTCCGCGCTGGGTATGGGGTTCGACAAGCCGGACTTGGGGTTCGTCATCCACCTCGGTTCGCCCTCCTCCCCCATCGCCTACTACCAGCAGGTAGGCCGCGCCGGACGCGGTGTGGACCATGCGGACGTCCTGCTGCTGCCCGGGCGGGAGGACGAGGCGATCTGGCGTTACTTCGCCTCCTTGGCCTTCCCCGGCGAGGAACAGGTGCGCCGTACGCTCGCCGTCCTCGCCGAGTCGGACCGCCCCCTGTCGCTGCCTGCCCTGGAGGCCCGGGTCGACCTTCGGCGCTCCCGGCTGGAGATCATGCTCAAGGTGCTGGACGTCGACGGCGCGGTACGCCGGGTGCGTGGTGGCTGGGTGTCGACGGGACAGCCGTGGGCGTACGACGCCGAGCGGTACGCGTGGGTCGCGCGGCAGCGTGAGGCCGAACAGCAGGCCATGCGGGAGTACTCGGTCAGTACCGCATGCCGGATGGAATATCTGCGACGGCAGTTGGACGACGAGGCGGCTGAACCGTGCGGGCGGTGCGACAACTGCGCGGGAGCCCGGTTCCAGGCCGAGGTGTCATCCGGCGCACTGGATGTGGCGCGTGCGGCGCTGGGACGTCCCGGCGTCGAGATCGAACCGCGGCGCATGTGGCCGACCGGTATGCCCTCGGTCGGGGTGGATCTCAAGGGGCGTATTCCACCCGGAGAGCAGGCGGCCGGCGGCCGGGCGCTCGGCAGGCTCTCGGACATCGGTTGGGGTAACCGGCTGCGCCCGCTGTTCGCGGATGGGGCATCGGACGGACCGGTACCCAACGACGCGGCGGACGCGGTGGTGCAAGTGCTCGCAGACTGGGCGAAGGGGCCGGGTGGCTGGGCCAGTGGGGAGGCCGGCGCACCGGCACGTCCGGCCGGAGTGGTGACGGTGGACTCGCACACCCGGCCCCGGTTGATCGAATCCCTCGGTGCCAGGATCGCGGAGATCGGCCGGATGCCCTTGCTCGGCCGGGTCAGCTATGTGGAAGACGTGGCCCCGGAACGCATACCGCGCAGCAACAGCGCCCAGCGGCTCCGCACGCTGCACGGCGTCCTCACCGTCCCTCCGGAACTCGCGGGTGAACTGGACCGGCTCCAGGCACCGTCGATCCTGCTGGTCGATGACCTCATGGACACCGGCTGGACGCTCGCGGTCGCTGCCCGCCTGCTGCTGCGATCCGGTGCCGGTTCGGTACTCCCGCTCGTGCTGGCCGTGCAGGGGTGACGAGACGACGTCGATCATCGGAGTCGCCGACGTGACGGGGAGGCGGTGAGGGGTTCGGGGGTACGGGAGCCGTCCGGCCCGGGTGGTCGGACGGCTCAGGGCTCCGGGAGGGCTCCGGACCTACCGGGGTAGTCGGCCCGGCAGCCCGCCCCCAAGTCCCCTCGGGGCGTGGACCAAAGGCTCACCCCGGCACCCCGGCACTCCGGCACTCCGGCACTCCGGCGAACGGTCAGACGGTCCCGGTCGGGCGGTCCGGCCAGGCGGTCAGGCTGTGGGACGACCGCCGGGCTTAGGGCGACCGGCCAGCAAGCGAGCGCCGGTCGTCCCGTGCCCAAGCTCGTCCGCCAGACGGCCCCGGACGCCACGCCAGACGGGTGCGTGCGCCGACGCCGCCCACCGCCCCCCGAACCCGACGCCCGGCAAGCCAACGCCCCGACCCTCGGCACCCTGTGCCCCACGCCCCGCACCCTGGTCCCCCGCACCCCCGTTCCCCACGCCCCACGTCCCGGTAACCCCCTCACCCCGCCGCCCGACGCCAGTCCCACCCCGCGTCGGCCCAACCCACATCAGCCCCGCCGGGGGCCCGCTCGGTCCTACCCCCAACAGCTCCGCCGGGACCCGCTCCGGCCCGACCCCGGCCTGACCCGGGCCCGACCCCGGCCCAACCCCCGGCGGCGCCGGCCCGTCGTCGCGGTGACCGGATCTCGTCGTGACGGGTGCAAAACAGGATTCGTGTGGTCAAGGAGGGAGACAAGTGCTGTGTGCGGTCGGCAGCGAAGAGGAGTATCCCGGGCATTGTCGTGTGGTTCGGGCGTGTTCGGGCGAACGGAGTCCGAGAACTCGTCGAGCGGCGGTGACAGCGCATTGCCGCACGTCCCCGCGGGAGGAAGAATTGGACGTGATTCCCCGGCCGGCTCATCGAGCCTTACAAACGGCGTGCCCTCATGCCTGAGCAGCGGGCGCACGCGCGAAGGGAGGACCGTGGCTTTCGGCTTCGCTCCAAAGGCTCGCGCCGAGACCGCCTCCCCGCTGAGCCGGACCCTCGGCCCGGACGACTGGGCGGAGTCCGCGGTCCCCCTGCTGGGCAGTCCGCGTGAGGCGGTGAAGGACCTGCACGCCCGCCATCTGCCGTCGCCGGCCACCACGGTGATAGCCGTGTACGACCCCGACGGGCGAGCGGTGGCCAGCGCCTCGTTCACGCAGCGCCCGGCCCACAACGACGGCTGGGAGCACCGCAACGCGATCCTGGACCATCTGCGCCGGGTCATCCCGCACGACCTGCGACTGAGGGCGCCGGTGCGGACCGCGGTGCTGTTGGTCTGCCGGGACGGCGCACCCGGCTGGACCAGGGGCGACGGTGCCTGGATGTGGGGATTGCGCGATGCCTGCACCTTGCACGGGCTCCGGTGCGGCGCGTACATCACGCTCACCGCGAACGGCTGGCAGGTGCTGGGCGACGGGCGTTCCGGCCGGACACCGCACTCCGGTTCCTGGGCCGAGCGGGCAGGCGTCAGCGCATCGCTGACCTCCCGCACGGGGGCACCGGAGGCGCTACGTCGTCAGGTGGCGCGCTGACCGCGGGCCGACCGCGCGCCTAAGTGGCGCGTGCCGCCCCGCGGAGGGCCGTCGTTCAGAGCAGGGTGCGAAAGCGCTCGGAGTCTCCGCAGATCACGAGGAGTTCGCCGGCGCGGGCCATGGCGGCGGGGAGCGCGAGGGCGGTCTCCTCGTCGGTGGCACCGTTCGCGGCGAGCACCACAACGGTGCGCTTGAGGGCACGGTCCGCGGTGGCGGCGGCGTAGAAGACGTCGCCCGAGTCGTCCTGCTGGCGCCAGTAGGACTCCTCGCCGAAGGACAGCTCGTGCTGTGCCCAGGGGTGGGTCTCCCCGGTGGTCAGCACCAGGATTTCGGCGGGGGCTCGTCCGGCGTCCAGCAGCGTGTCGACCGCGTCGTCGGCCGCGGAGACGGCGTCGGCCGCGGAGACGGGCACCAACTGGATCCGGACCGCGTCGTCGGCGGGCACGGTCGGGGTCTGTCCGGTCGCCGGGGTCGGTCTGGCCGGTCCGGGGCGGCCGGGCGACGGATGAGTACGAGTCGCGCGCGGCGGTGCCGGGCGCGGGCCAGGTCGGGGACCGGGAACCGGAACGGGTCGGGGTGCCTGCGGGGTACGGGTACCCCCCGCTGCGGCGCGCGGGCCCGGAACACTCTCGTGAATCTGTGGCTCCTCGGGGATGAGAGGCATGGTGAGTTGTCTATCAAACGCGCTGCGTTGGCACAGCGGCGGGTGGGTCAGAATGCGAAGCCCAACTGTTCGGCTCCGTCGGCCTCGGCCGTCCTGTCCAGTTCTCCCGCGATGACACGGACCTTCTTCAGGTGGCGCCAGCGCGGCATGCTGTCGAGGTAGGCCCAGGAGACCCGGTGGTGCGGGGTGGGGCCCCACTCCTCCAGAGCGGCGCGGTGCACCGGCGAAGGGTACCCCGCGTTGTCCGCGAAGCCGAACGCGGTGTGGTCGGCACCCAGTTCGGCCATGCGCGCGTCCCGGTGCACCTTGGCGATCACTGATGCCGCGGCGACCGACACACACGACTGGTCACCCTTGATCACCGTGCGGACGTGCCACGGGACACCGAGGTAGTCGTGCTTTCCGTCGAGGATGACCGCGTCCGGCCGAACTGACAACCCCTCAAGGGCGCGTACGGCGGCGAGACGAAGTGCCGCCGTCATGCCGAGGCTGTCGATCTCCTCGGGCGAGGCGTGGCCGAGCGCGTGATCGGCGACCCAGCCCAGCAGTTTTCCGGCCAGCGCGTCACGGCGCTTCTCGGTCAGCAGCTTGGAGTCGGTGAGGCCGTCCGGCGGGCGTCGCAGCCCGGTGACGGCGGCGCACACGGTGACCGGCCCCGCCCACGCGCCGCGGCCGACCTCGTCGATGCCGGCGACGACCTTCACGCCGAGGGTGGCGCGCATCGAGCGTTCGACGGTGTGGGTGGGTGGTTCGTAGGCCATGACGGTGCCCAGCCTACGCCTGGCGGCGCGGGCCTCCGCACCGGGTCCCGTACCCGGTCGGCAGAGGTCAACCGGGCGGTGTGGGCTGGTGGTTCGCCGGAACGGGACGGGGCGGGCCGGGAACCCAGTCCGGGAGGGGCTCGGTACTCCGCAGCCACTCGGCGGGCGGCGCGCCCGCGGGCCGGGCGGCCAGCACGCCGCCGACGATGGCACACGTGGTGTCGACGTCCCCGCCGGCCCGGGCGGTGTCCCACAACGCGGCCTCGAAGTCGTCGAGGTGGCGGGCGGCGGACCACAGGGCGAACGGCACCGTGTCGTGCGCGGTGGTGCGCCGTCCGCAGCCGAGCATCGCGGCGACGGTGGCCACGTCGGCGTAGTCGAGGATCTCCCTGGCGCGGCGCAGCCCCGCCTGCACCGCGCTGCGTGGCACGAGGTCGATGACGGCGGTGAGGAGTTCCGCCGGAGCGCCGGGCCCGTCGGTGGACGCGACCAGCGCCGCCGCGGCGGCGATCGCCATCGCTCCGGCAATACCCTCCCGGTGCTGATGGGTGGTGTAGGCCGAGATCTCGGCCTGCCGGGCGGCCCGCTCCGGGTCGTCCGCGTACCAGGCGCCGAGCGGGGCGACGCGCATGGCGGCGCCGTTACCCCAGGAGCCCTGGCCGTCGAAGAGACCGGCGGCCAGTTCCCGCCAGTCGCCGTCCTCCTGCCGGATCAGCCGGAGCATGCGGTTGACGGCGGGACCGTAGCCGCGGTCGAAGTCGTGGTGTTCGGCGAAGGACCGCGCCAGCGCGTCCTGGTCGATCTCGCCGTGCTCGACGAGTACGGCGAGGACCGAGCAGGCCATCTCGGTGTCGTCGGTCCACTGCCATGGCCCGGGTGGCGGTTCGGCGCGCCTGAGCGCCTGGTGGTTGGACGGTACGAAGAACTGCGAGCCCAGCGCGTCGCCGACGCACAGTCCGCGCAGGCTGGCGAAGGCTCGGCCGAATCGCTCGGACGGGTGATGGTCAACGGTCATGGCGAGGTAAATTCTGACATCACCCACCATGGCGGTCAATCACTCTGTGTGGAAGCTCACCGGCCGCTCTCAGGCCCCCCGCTGAGCCGCCCCGTAGGCGCGGTCCGCCACGGGCGCGTCGGCCAGGAAGGCCTCGAAGCTTCTGCGGCCCACCGCGTTCTGCGGGGTCAGCAGTCCACCGTCCCGCAGCGCGGCCATCATCTTTCCCGGCAGCGGGACCGACACCACCCGGCGCGGCCGGCCGGAGGCGCGCAGGACGGCGCGCACCACGTCGGCCATGGTCCACGCCTTGGGGCCGCCCATGTCGGCCACCCGGCCTGCGGGCTCTCCCTCGGCGAGTTCGGCCAGCCGGTCGGCGACCTCGCCCACGTCGACCGGCTGGGAGGTGACGCCGGCCGGCACCAGGACGACGGGCAGCCGTGTCAGCTGCTGGGCCATCGCGAGCAGCAGGTCGTGGAACTGCGTGGCCCGCAGCACGGTCCACGGCAGGCCGGACGCCTCCAGCAGCCGTTCGACCTCCAGTTTCGCCTGGTAGTACCCGTACGGCACCCGATCGATCCCGACGATCGACACGTAGACCACATGTGGCCGCGCCGCGGCGTCCGGGCGGCGGGCCGCGTCGATGAGATGGCGGATCGCGACGAGGTCGTTCTTCCAGTGCCTGGCGTCGCTCGCGCAGTGCACCACCGTGCCCACCCCGTCGAAGGCCGCGTCCAGTCCCGTACCGGCCGCGAGGTCGCCGACCGTGTACTGCGCCTTCTCGGGGAGCCCCGCCGGGCGTCGCTCCTTGCGGCTGAGCACCCGGACCGGCCGGCCGGCGTCGAGCAGCCGCTCGACCACCGCCGCGCCCAGTACACCGGTGCCGCCGGTCACCAAGATCGTGTCCATCGCCGTTCCATTCGTTCGTGCGGATCGGCCCCTGTTCGAGCCTTCACCGTACGGACGGGGCAGCGCGCCGCCGCGTGACATCCGCCTGATGCCCGATGCCCGCCGTCCGCCCGGACCACTCCAGCTTCGGTGCGATCGGTCCGGTCCGCAGCCCGGCCGGGGACTCACACCGCGAGCACCCGGAGGGCCCGGGACGGTCAGGTCCGGCTCACACCGTCCATTCCTGGACCACGTCCACGATCTCACCCGCCACCGACAGCACGTCCTCATCCAGCGCGGCCCGCTGCTCCAGACGGCCGACGGCCGCGTCCCGGTACTTCGCCCGTTCGGTGGCCGAGTCCCACATCGACAGCACCAGGAACTCGCTCCCGGCCCCCTCCGCGAAGACACCTCGCAGCATGCCGGGTGAACCGGCCATCGCCGGGTTCCAGACCTTCTCCTGCATGAGCATGAAGTGTTCGACCTGCGCGGGCCGCACCTTGCAGTGCGCGGCCCTGATCAGGTCCACGTCCGCGAAGTGCGCCTGGAAGCCGACCTTCACCTCCTGCCGCTGCTCGAACAGCCTGACGTCCGCCCGGTCGAAGGTGGCCGCCTGGGAGGCCGCTATCGCGTCGTGTGGTCCGGCCATGAACATGTCGTAGTAGACCCGGCTCTCCCAGAAGCAGAAGATGTGGGCCTCGTCGGGCCGTTCGCGGCCCCATCCTCCGCCCTGCCCGCGGAATCCCGGCTCACCGAGCAGCCCGGCCCACTCCCGCTGCCCGCGCTCGAAGCCTGTCCGGTCCCCGACACGGCAGCGAATCCACTTGACCAGCACCGCGCCATCCTAAGTCCGAATTACGCACCCGATGTGACCTTCACCTCGTCAATTCCCGCACCGGGTGCGTCGGATACCTCCCTACGATCATCGGCATGGACGCCTTGTACCCCCGCCTTCTGGTGAGCGACTTCGAGACCGCGGCACGCTTTTGGACCGGGGCGCTGCGCGAGTTGGTCGGCATCGAACCGGTCAAGGTCATCCCGGAGGCCGGCTACGCCAACTGGGACCTCGACGGTCAGGCCGCCCTCGTGCTGTTCGCCCGGTCCGCGATCGCCCAGGTCACCGGCACCGGCGCGCTCCCGGAGCGGGCCGCGGGCCAGGACACCGGGATGCTGGTCATGCGGGTCACCGACGTGGACGACGCGGCGCGGGTCCTGGCCGCGCACGGCGCCACCCTGGTCGCCGAGCCGCAGGACCGCCCGCAGTGGGGCCCGGGGCTGCGCACCGCCCATCTGCGTGACCCCGACGGCAACCTGGTCGAACTCCAGTCGTACTGACACGGCGGCGGGGCGTGGACCCGGAAGTCCACGCCCCGCCGCCGGTCCGCTCCTTGGAGCGGTGTCACCCGCCGGGTGACTGATCAGCTGCAACCGCTGGTCGAGCCGCATCCCTCGCAGACGTAGCAGCTGCCCGCGCGGCGCATCTTGGTGCCGCAGGAGAAGCAGAGCGGGGCGTCGGCGTTCAGGCCCAGCTGGATCTCCATCAGCTCGGTGGAGTTGTGCGCCTCCTTGGGCGCCGGGACGGCCGCGGGCGGCTGCGGCCTGCTCGCCACGGGCTGCTGCGGGGCCTGGATCTGGCGGGGGGCGGACTGGGCCAGCCCCTCCACGTCCACGTCCTCGCCCTCAGCCTCGTAGGAGCCGGTGTCCAGGTGGCGCTGCCGCTCCTCGGCGGAGTGGATGCCCAGCGCCGAGCGGGTCTCGAACGGCAGGAAGTCCAGCGCCAGGCGGCGGAAGATGTAGTCGACGATCGACTGCGCCATCCGCACGTCCGGGTCGTCGGTCAGACCGGCGGGCTCGAAGCGCATGTTGGTGAACTTCGAGACGTAGGTCTCCAGCGGGACGCCGTACTGCATGCCGACCGAGACCGCGATGGAGAAGGCGTCCATCATGCCCGCGAGGGTCGAGCCCTGCTTGGACATCTTCAGGAAGACCTCGCCGAGGCCGTCGTCCGGGTAGGAGTTGGCGGTCATGTAGCCCTCGGCGCCGCCGACCGTGAAGGAGGTGGTGATGCCGGGACGGCCCTTCGGCAGACGCTTGCGGACCGGACGGTACTCGACGACCTTCTCGACCGGCGCCGCGGCGGCGGGGGCCTCGGCGGGCGCGCTCTCCTTCTTCTTCGCCGAGAGCGGCTGGCCGACCTTGCAGTTGTCGCGGTAGATCGCCAGCGCCTTGATGCCCGAGCTTCCAGCCCCGGTAGTAGATCTCCTCGACCTCCTCGACGGTCGCCGTCTCGGGCATGTTGACCGTCTTGGTGATCGCGCCGGAGAGGAACGGCTGGGCCGCCGCCATCATCCGGACGTGGCCCATCGGCGGAGATCGCCCGCTCGCCCATGGCGCAGTCGAAGACCTCGTAGTGCTCCGGCTTGAGACCGGGGGCGTCGACGACGTTGCCGTGGTCGGCGATGTGGGCGACGATCGCCTCGACCTGCTCGGGCTGGTAGCCGAGGCGCTTGAGGGCCTTGGGCACGGTGTTGTTGACGATCTGCATCGAGCCGCCGCCGACCAGCTTCTTGAACTTCACCAGGGCGAGGTCGGGCTCGACGCCCGTGGTGTCGCAGTCCATCATCAGGCCGATGGTGCCGGTCGGCGCCAGGACGCGACGCCTGGGCGTTGCGGAAGCCGTTCTTCTCGCCGAGCCGCAGCACGTCCTGCCACGCCTCGGTGGCGGCGGCCCACACCGGGGTGTCCAGGTCGTCGACGCGCCTGGCGGTGGCGTTGGCGTCCGAGTGCTGCTTCATGACGCGCTGGTGGGCGTCGGCGTTGCGGGCGTAGCCGTCGTACGGGCCGACGACCGCGGCCAGTTCGGCGGAGCGCCGGTAGGACGTGCCGGTCATCAGGGAGGTGATGGCGCCGGCGAGCGCGCGGCCGCCGTCGGAGTCGTAGGCGTGGCCGGTGGCCATCAGCAGGGCGCCGAGGTTGGCGTAGCCGATGCCCAGCTGGCGGAAGGCGCGGGTGGTCTCGCCGATCTTCTGGGTGGGGAAGTCCGCGAAGCAGATGGAGATGTCCATCGCGGTGATGACCAGCTCGACGACCTTGGCGAAGCGCTCGGCGTCGAAGGACTGGTTGCCCTGGTCGTCGTCGCGCAGGAACTTCATCAGGTTCAGCGAGGCGAGGTTGCACGACGGAGTTGTCCAGGTGCATGTACTCGCTGCACGGGTTGGACGCGGTGATCCGGCCGGTCTCCGGCGAGGTGTGCCAGTGGTTGATCGTGTCGTCGTACTGGATGCCCGGGTCGGCGCAGGCCCAGGCGGCCTCCGCCAGCTTGCGGAACAGCCCCTTGGCGTCGACCTCCTCGATGACCTCGCCGGTCATCCGCGAGCGCAGCCCGTAGGACGCGCCGTTCTCGTACGCCGTCATGAACTCGTCGTTGACCCGGATCGAGTTGTTGGCGTTCTGGTACTGGACCGAGGTGATGTCGTCGCCGCCGAGGTCCATGTCGAAGCCCGCGTCACGCAGGGCGCGGATCTTCTCCTCCTCCTTCACCTTGGTCTCGATGAAGGCCTCGACATCCGGGTGGTCCACGTCGAGCACGACCATCTTGGCCGCGCGCCGGGTGGCACCGCCGGACTTGATCGTGCCGGCCGAGGCGTCGGCGCCGCGCATGAAGGAGACCGGCCCCGAGGCGTTGCCGCCGGAGGAGAGCAGCTCCTTGGAGGAGCGGATCCGCGAGAGGTTCAGGCCGGCGCCTGAGCCGCCCTTGAAGATCATGCCCTCTTCCTTGTACCAGTCGAGGATCGACTCCATGGAGTCGTCGACGGACAGGATGAAGCAGGCCGAGACCTGCTGCGGCTGGGCGGTGCCGACGTTGAACCAGACCGGGGAGTTGAAGCTGAAGATCTGGTGCAGCAGTGCGTGGGCGAGCTCGTGCTCGAAGATCTCGGCGTCGGCCGGGGAGGCGAAGTAGCCGTGCTCCTCACCCGCGCCGCGGTAGGTCTTCACCACCCGGTCGATGAGCTGCCTGAGGCTGTTCTCGCGCTGCGGGGAGCCGACCGCGCCGCGGAAGTACTTGCTGGTGACGATGTTGACCGCGTTCACCGACCAGGAGTCGGGGAACTCGACGCCACGCTGCTCGAAGTTGATCGAGCCGTCACGCCAGTTGGTCATGACGACGTCGCGGCGCTCCCACACCACCTCGTCGTAGGGGTGGACACCGGGCGTCGTGTGGATGCGTTCGATCCGCAGACCCTTCACCGCCTTGGCCGCCTGGTCGGCCTTGTCGCCTTTTTCCACCTTGTCGGCCCGGTCGACCCTGTCGACCTTGCCGCTCCTGGAACGAGAGCTACGTGCTGAGCCGCTCGCCGTCTCTGTCATGCCGCCTCCCTATACGGGCAAAACGCCCAGAAGTACCGCGGTTCTTCCCGCCGCACGATGTTGTCTGCCGCCTCGGCGCGCACGGCGCCTCGGCAAGTCCATGTACTGCTGTGTGACGCGCCGGGCACCCGATCGGGGCGCGCCGGGGCGCGTCGCCGCTCAGTCGGCGGCGGGTCCGGCCGGCGCGGGGACGACCCCGTCGGCGGCACGGTCGGTGGTGGGTGGCCGCCCCTCGCCCTCGGCAGGGGGGAGGCCTTCGTCCGCGGCTCCGGGATCCCGGTGACGCAGCTCGGCGATGGCGGCTTCGAAGTCGTCGAGCGAGTCGAAGGCGCGGTAGACGGAGGCGAAGCGCAGGTAGGCGACCAGATCGAGGTCCCGGAGCGGGCCGAGTATCGCCAGACCCACGTCGTGGGTGGACAGTTCGGCGCTGCCGGTCGCCCGGACGGCCTCTTCGACGTGCTGGCCGAGCTGGGCGAGCGCGTCCTCGGTGACGGGCCTGCCCTGGCAGGCCTTGCGGACCCCGGCGATGACCTTGTCGCGGCTGAACGGCTCGGTCACGCCGCTTCGCTTGATCACCATCAGGGACGCGGTCTCGACGGTGGTGAAGCGGCGGCCGCAGTCGGGGCACTGGCGGCGCCGCCGGATGGAGGTGCCGTCGTCGGTGGTGCGGCTGTCGACCACCCGGCTGTCGGGGTGCCTGCAGAAGGGGCAGTGCATCTGACTCCCTCCTCACCCTGTGTTCATCCTGCGGTCCGCGCACGTGACCGTCGCGCGGCATGAGAGCAACGCCGGGCACGGCCCTTGTCGGCGCCGTGCGGCTCCCCCAAGCATAGGCGATTCCGGAGATCCGGAGATCCCGGGGACCACAACTTGTGGGCGGCCGACCCACATCAAACCACTAGATCTGGTGTCGGCGGCAGACCGGCGCCCTCGCGTGTCGCTGACGAACCCGGCCAGGGAGAGCCTACGCGAGTGACGGGAGTGGCGTGTGCGGGGGCACGGGCGACGGGCCGGTTGTCACGACGCGTGACGATTCGCACACGATCGGGCGGGAGGGACCGGAAAGGCCGGACGCCGGCGGAGGAACTACGCTGAGCACGCGGTGATTCACCGAAAGCACTTCCGGAGAACCGCTACACCCAATAGCTTGATCATGTCAGCCGATTCATAAAATTTCACTCGAACGTGTGTTTGGCGCAACCTTTCGAAAGCAACTACCGTTGTCTCACTAGGGAGAACACAGAGAGGGGCCGCCGTGACCACCACCGCAGACAGCGCCACCATCACTGCCCAGGACCGCTCCCAGGACCGGCTCGATGCCATGAACATGATGAACGACGAGACACTCGAAACCAGGACGCTCGCTCCCTGGACGACCTCCAGGAATCCGCGCCGACAGTTCCGGACTGACGGATCGACAGCGCCGGGTCATCGAGGTGATCCGGGATTCCGTGCAGCGCCGCGGTTATCCCCCGTCGATGCGTGAGATCGGCCAGGCCGTCGGCCTGTCGAGCACCTCGTCGGTCGCCCATCAGCTGATGGCCCTGGAGCGCAAGGGTTTCCTGCGCCGCGACCCGCACCGCCCGCGCGCCTACGAGGTACGGGGCTCCGACGCCGCCGCACTCGCAGCCCACGGACACCACGGGCAAGCCGTCGGCCTCCTACGTGCCGCTGGTCGGCCGGATCGCGGCCGGCGGACCGATCCTCGCCGAGGAGTCGGTGGAGGACGTCTTCCCGCTGCCGCGGCAACTGGTCGGTGACGGCGAGCTGTTCGTGCTGAAGGTGGTCGGCGACTCGATGATCGAGGCGGCCATCTGTGACGGCGACTGGGTCACCGTGCGCCGCCAGCCCGTCGCCGAGAACGGCGACATCGTGGCCGCGATGCTGGACGGCGAGGCGACCGTCAAGCGCTTCAAGCGGGAGAACGGCCATGTGTGGCTGCTCCCGCACAACGCCGCGTACCAGCCCATCCCCGGCGACGAGGCGACCATCCTCGGCAAGGTGGTGGCGGTGCTGCGCCGGATCTGACGCACTGTGACGTCCGGGGCAGTCAGCTCGGCCCCGTCACACCCGTCCTGACCCCGTATCACCAAGCCCGGGACCGGCACCCCGCTGGTTCCGGGACGTTGTTCGCCGGGGTCCGCCTGTCCGCGGACCCCGGTACTTGAGGGAAGCACCCCGGTGACCGAGCCAAAAGCTCCGGTGCCGGGGTCAGTTGTCGGTCGACGCGTCGGCGGCCGCCGCGATAGCGGCCAGCGAACGACGCGCCTGAGTGCCGTCCACCGTGTACCAGAACTCCGGCATCGAGGAACGCAGGAAGCTCCCGTACCGGGCGTTCGCCAGCCGGGGGTCGAGCACCGCGACCACCCCTCGGTCGTCCATCGCGCGCACCAGCCGTCCCGCGCCCTGCGCCATCAGCAGCGCGGCGTGGGTGGCCGCGACGGCCATGAAGCCGTTGCCACCCCGCTCCTCGACCGCCTTCTGACGAGCGCTCATCAACGGATCGTCAGGCCGCGGGAACGGAATCCGGTCCATCACCACCAACTGGCAGTTGGGGCCCGGGACATCGACGCCCTGCCAGAGCGACAGCGTGCCGAACAGACAGGTGCCGGCGTCGTCCGCGAAGGCCTTGATCAGCTCGCCCAGCGTCTCCTCGCCCTGCAGCAGGATCGGGAAGTCCAGCCTGCCGCGCAGGGCCTCGGCCGCCGCCTGGGCGGCCCGCATGGAGGAGAACAGCCCGAGGGTCCGCCCGCCGGCCGCCGTGATCAGATCGGCGAGTTCGTCCAGCATGTCGGTGCGGCCGCCCTCGCGCCCCGGCTGTGCCAGGTGGCGGGCGACGTAGAGGATGCCCTGCTCTGGGGTAGTCGAAGGGCGAGCCGACATCGAGTCCCTGCCAGGGCGGGCTCATCGTCTCGTCCGAGCCGTCCCGCGGCTCCGCGTTCTTCGCCTCGCTGCGCGCCGCGCCCTCGGGTGCCAGGCCCAGCGAGGCGGCCACCCCGTTGAAGTCGCCGCCCAGCTTGAGGGTGGCCGAGGTCAGCACCACCGAGCGGTCCGTGAACAGCTTCTCCCGCAGCAGCCCGGAGACCGACAGCGGGGCCACCCGCAGCGAGGCGCCGTAGCGGTCGTGCCGCTCGCACCAGACCACGTCGTACTCGGAGCCCATCAGCAGCCGCTCGGCCACCGTCGTGGACCGCCTCGATCGCGGCGAGCGCCTGCTTGCGCACCGCGTCCTCGTCCTGGACCGACTTGTCGCGCACGTCGCCGAGCGCGGTGATCACCTGCCGGCAGGCGTCCCGCAGCGCCGCCAGCACATAGGCGAGGTCCTCGGGGATCTCCTCCAGACGGCCGGGCAGCGCGAGCTCCATCACCCGCTCGAAGCCGTCGCCGGCGCTCATGCAGGGCGTCGGCCGCCTTCTCGTTGACCAGCTTGGCCGACCGCTTCACCGCGCGGGCCACGCCGCCGGGGGTGAGCTCACCGGTGGCCACGCCGGTGACCCGGGAGACCAGTTCGTGGGCCTCGTCGACGATCAGCACCTCATGGCTGGGCAGCACCGGCGCGCCCTCGATGGCGTCGATGGCCAGCAGGGCGTGGTTGGTGACCACCACGTCGGCGAGCTTGGCCCGCTCCCGGGCGGCCTCGGCGAAGCACTCGACCGCCGTAAGCGCACTTGGAGGCGCCCAGGCACTCCCGCGAGGTGACCGAGACCTGCGCCCAGGCACGGTCGGAGACGCCCGGGCGTCAGCCCGTCGCGGTCGCCGGTCTCGGTCTCGTCGGCCCAGTCCCGCAGCCGCATCAGGTCCTTGCCCAGCTTGCTGCTCGGCGCCGCCCAGCTGCTCCAACGGGTCGAAGAGCCCGTCTTCCTCGTCGCTGCGGCACGCCTTCGTGCAGCCGGTGCAGACACAGGTAGTTGGAGCGGCCCTTGAGCATCGCGTACTGCGGCTGGCGGCGCAGCAGGGGTCCCAGCGCCTCGACGGTGCGCGGCAGGTCGCGCTCCACGAGCTGGCGCTGCAGCGCGAGGGTCGCGGTGGCGACGACCACCCGCTCGCCGTGCGCCAGCGCGGGCACCAGGTAGCCGAGGGACTTGCCGGTGCCGGTGCCGGCCTGGACGAGCAGGTGGGAACCGTCGTCCACGGCCGTCCGCACGGCTTCGGCCATGGCGACCTGGCCGGGCCGCTCCACGACCGCCGACGGCGGTGACGGCGGCATGGAGGAGTTCGGAGAGGGCGGGCTTTTCCATAGGACCTCCACCCTACGGGTCACCACTGACACCGCGGTTCACAGCAGTCCGCGCAGCCGGCGGTCGCGGACCATCAGCGCGGCACGCTTGCCGGGCAGGTCGAGCTCGGCGGCGAACCGGAACCCGGCGGTGAGGAAGGCGGCGACCGAGGCGGTGTTGCGCAGGTCGGGTTCCGCGACCACCCGGGCGCAGTCGGGACGGTGGTCGAGCACCTGGTCGGCGACGGCCCGCAGCAGTACGCCGCCGAGCCCGCGGGCGCGGTCGCGGACCTGGCCGATGAGCACGTGGACGCCGGTGTCGTGCGGCCGGGCCGGGTAGTGGCGGGCCAGCGCGTCCAGGTCGGCGCGGTAGATCTCCCAGTAGCTCATCGGTCTGCCGTCCAGCACCCCCAGGCACGGCACGCTCCGGCCGTCTCCTTCGGTCTGGTCACGCAGATGGCGCCCGGTGGTCTCCTCGGGTCCTGACAGCTGCCAGAACCGGGCGACGGCCGGGTCGTTCATCCACTGGGCGACGACCCGCAGGTCGCGCTCGGGGACGACCGGGACGAGACGCAGGACGCCGTGGCCGGTGGCGACCGGACCCCAGCTCGGCAGGTCGTCCAGCAGGTCCCCCCAGCGTCCGGACGGCTCCGCCCCCGCTGCCACGGACGGCGGCAGGGGCGGCAGGTCGGTCACCTCGGACGGCAGCGCGAGGTCGAGGGTGTCGGCCTCCTCGGCGGCGGCTCGGCGGGAGCCGGTGGGCGGCGTCGGCACGGGCCCCTCCTCGCGGTGGTTCACGCTTCACGCCGTCGAGGCGGCGAGGGGATTGGGGACGGTGACGTACACCGACTGGGTGTCGACCGGGCCGACGAGTTCGTCCATGCCGTGCAGCCGGGTCAGCAGGTTGGCCTTGCAGCGCAGGGTGGGGCTGTGCAGCAGCCGCTCGGGCAGTGTGGAGCTGCCGGTGACGGCGGCCTCGGCGAGGAAGCGGCGGAAGGCGGCGAGCAGTACCCGTTCGTCGGCCAGCCGCTGGGAGCCGAACGCGCCGATCAGCCCGAGCACGTTGTTGATGCCCAGGTAGTACGCGAAGCGCTCGTCGGCCACCGCGTCGGTGACGAAGGTGTCGCTGACGGCGCCGATGCCGGGCAGGCTCGCGTCGAGCGCGGCACGGTGCGATTCGCGGAAGTAGTAGCCCTGGTTGTCACGGTAGAGGCCGCCGCACGGCCAGCCGTCGGCGTCCAGGGCGACCAGGGTGTTCTGCTGGTGGGCCTCCAGCGCGATGCCCGCCTGGCCGTCCAGCCACAGGATCGGGCGCACCACGGCGTCGAGGTAGCGCAGGAACCACTCGGTGGCCACCGCCGCCGCGGGCCGTCCGCTGCGAGCCGCGAGCCGGGCGGTCAGCTCCGCGAGCCGGGAGCGCAGCTCGGTCGCCGGACGGTCCGGGCGGGGCCGCGGCGCGGTGAGCCCGGCCAGACAGCCGATGTCGTCACGGGCGCCGAAGGCCACGTGCCGCAGCATCACGTCCAGTCCGGGCACCGGCTCGCCGGCCGGGAAGTCGACCGCCAGCCACGCCGGATCACGCACGATGTCGAACCGGGGGTGGGCGGCCCGCCAGCGCTGTCCGAGTCCACTGCGCAGCAGACGGTGCACCTCCACGCCGCGCACGAGTTCCTTGCGGAGGTTGTCCCGGCGGGAGTTGGTGATGCGCAGCCCGAGCGACAGCTTCAGCATGGCGGGGGCGCCGGGGCGGTGGACGGTGCGCACGGAGGAGGTCGGGTGCCACAGATCGCCGTGCGGGCCGAGGTCGTGCAGCAGACCGGCCTCGAGCAGTTCGCGGGCCTGCGGGCGGTGGGCCAGTTGACCCGCCTGCCAGGGGTGCAGCGGCAGCGGCGCGGTGCCGTCGGGCAGCCGCAGCCCGCCGCCGGCCAGCCGGGCGGTGAGGCGTTCCGCGGGCACCGCGCGGCCGCTCTCGGTCCAGGCGGAGTCTCCGGCCAGGATCGAGCGGTCCACGGCCATCCAGTGCAGACGGAAGGCGCCCCTGGTCTCCGGTGAGTAGGCGCGGATCTCGGCCTCGGACAGCCCTTCCCTGCTCTTGGGCGCGGGGTGCAGCGGGTGTCCGAGCACCAGCGCCTGTTCGGCGTCGAGGAAGGGGTAGGTGCCGGGCGGCGCGCCGGGGTGGGCGCGGCGGTCCTCGATGAAGACGGCCGTACGGCGTACGGAGTCGGCGACCCGGGCGGTGAGGTCCGCGCGGTCGGCGGCGCAGTGGGCGCCGCCGCCCTCGCGGGCCAGCAGGGCGGCGAGGGTCACGGCGTCGACCGGGCCCGCGCAGGGGGCCGCGGCGCCGGGCAGGTCCGGGCGGCCGGTGGCGCTCGCCGGGCCGGCCGCCGCCCGGCCCTCGATGACGGGCACCCCGAAGCGGTGGGCGCCCACCGCCGACCAGTGGCGGACCGGCACCCTCAGCACGATGCCGGTCGCGTGGAGCACGATCCGCAAGGCCGCGTCCGCGCCGGCGTCCGCCTCCGCCACCGCGCCGGTCTCGCGCACCCAGCACCGCAGCAGGCTCTCCGTCCCCGCGGCGTCGGCGGCGGCATACGGGCTCGCCTGCTCCAACGGGTCGTCGCCGGCCGCGCGTTGCTGCGGCACGGTGACCGGGGTGGACGGCCGCGCGGCGCCGGCAGGGGCGGCGCCCCGCGCGGTCACCGCTCGCCCTTCGGCGCGCGCTCACGGCGATCGCCGCGGCGCTCCCGGCGTACGGTGCGCTCTGCGGCCCCGATCGCGTCGGCCAGCCGGTCGAGCACGGCTTCGGTCTGCTCGTCGGTGATGGTCAGCGGCGGCAGCAGGCGGATCACTGCGGCGTGCCGGCCGCCGAGTTCCACGATCAGTCCGCGCCGCAGTGCCTGGGCCTGGACGGTGGCGGCGAGCGCGGGGGCGGCGGGCAACGAGCCGTATTCGTCGCGTGGGGCCTCGGCGTCGACGATCTCCACGACCGATCATCAGCCCGCGTCCTCGTACGTCACCGATGCAGGGATGGTGGGCGGCCAGCGCGCGCAGTCTGTTCATCATGCGGGTGCCGAGCGTCGCGGCCCGCTCGGCCAGGCGGTTCTCCCGGACGAAGCGCAAGGTGGCGGCGCCGGCCGCCATGGCGAGCTGGTTGCCGCGGAAGGTGCCCGCGTGGGCGCCCGGGACGCCAGCCGTCGAGTTCCTCGCGGTAGACGATGACGGCCAGCGGGAGGCTGCCGCCGATCGCCTTGGACAGCACCATCACGTCGGGCACGACGCCGCTGTGGCCGACCGCCCAGAACGCCCCGGTCCGGCCGACGCCGGTCTGCACCTCGTCGGCGATCAGCGGGATGCCGCGGGTCTGCGGTGATCTCCCGCATCCGAGCGCAGCCACGTCGTCGGGGGCCGGGATGACCCCGCCCTCGCCCTGCACCGGCTCAAGGATCATCCCGGCGGGCTGCTGCACACCGCCCTTGGGGTCGTCCAGCAGGTTCCCGGTCCAGCGGGCCGACAGCTCGGCGCCGCGCTCACCGCCGACCCCGAACGGGCAGCGGTAGTCATACGGATAGGGCAGCCGGGTGACCCGGGCGTCCCGCCTCGGCGACCGGACCGCGCGCCGCGGTGTCGCCCGTCAGGGTGAGCGCCGTGGCGGTCATGCCGTGGTAGGCGCCGGAGAAGGCCAGCAGCCCGCTGCGGCCGGTCGCGGTGCGTACCAGTTTCACCGCCGCCTCGACCGCGTCGGTGCCGGCCGGGCCGCAGAACTGGATACGGCCGTGCTCGGCGAGCTGCGGCGGCAGGGTCTCGAACAGGGCGGTGGTGAAGGCGTCCTTGACCGGTGTCGCGAGATCGAGCACATGCAGCGGCGCGCCGGAGTCGAGCACCGACGCGGATCGCCTCCAGCGCCACCGGGTGGTTGTGGCCGAGCGCCAGGGTGCCCGCGCCGGCCAGGCAGTCGAGGTAGCGGCGGCCGTCGGCGCCCTCGACGGTCATCCCCCGGGCCCGCACCGGCACGATGGGCAGGGATCTCGCGTAGGTGCGCGCCGCGGACTCACGCGGCCGCCTGGCGTCGCAGGATGGCTTCCATGCCCTGACTCGCACCGGTGGGAGCCGCCACGGGCTGGGGTGAGGAGCCGCACTGCGGCGGCGGTGCGAGCGACGGCGTTCCGGCCACGAGGTGTTACCTCCCGCGAGGTTGAACGATGGGTTGGTCCCCCGCCCGTATCAACGCCCGTGACGGCGACCGGCAACGGGCTGCGACGACCTTCTCGACCGGGTGGCCGCTGTCGGTGGACAGCCTTCACAGGTGAACCACAGGGCCACCCGCAACCGTCCTCAACCGCACCGGCATCATGGGGTTCACCCCGGTTCGCCGGGGGTTACGACAAGCACACAACAGGGGGACACAACTTCATGCCACGCATACGCCGGTCCGTTCCGGCCGTGGTCGCCGTCACCGCCGCGCTGGCGTTCACAGCCACCGCGTGCGGCCCCACCGACAACGCCGCGCAGAGTGTGCCGAGCGCCTCGGCCGACCAGTCGTCGGGCAAGCCGCGTCTCGAAGCTTCCCAGCAGCCTGCCCACCAGCCTTCAGCGACCTGCGACAAGTGGCGGCAGCGGCGACTGGAAGAACTGGGACAAGACCACTGGCTGCGCGAGGCGGCCGGACTTCGTCAACCCGGTGATCAAGGGCCTGTGGAAGCCCGACCCGGATGACCGAGGCGAAGGAGAGCCCCAACGAGCGTGCCGCCGACATCGCGGCAGGACCAGGGCGTGACCGACCCCGCGCCGCCGGCCCGGCCGCGCCGAGGCGGTCGAGACGCCGTACCACAACAACGCGGCGCCGGTCGGCAAGGTCTTCTTCGACAGCCCCGAGGGCCCGATGGTCTGCTCCGGCACGGTCGTCGAGGACCCGGCGCACCCGGGCAAGTCCAACCTGGTGTGGACGGCGGGCCACTGCGTGCACGCCGGGCCAGAGGGCGGCTGGTACCGCAACATCGCCTTCGTCCCGGCCTACAACGACCAGGGGCTGCCCGCGTCGCGGATCTGCAGCGCGCCCGAGTCGCGAGGCTGGCCCCGTACGGCGTGTGGTGGGCGCGACTGGGCACAGACCTCCGACCAGTGGATCGCCACCGGCGCGGAGACGCGGCGGCAGCGGCTCGCCGTACGACTTCGCGGTGCTGCACGTGCCGCCGGAGAACGGCGGCGGCAAGTCGCTGGAGGAGACGGTCGGCGCCGCGCTGCCGGTGTGGTTCAACGCCCCGTCGCCGACCGAGGTCTCCTCGCTGGGCGCGTGGGGTTACCCGGCCGCGCCGCCCTTCGACGGCCAGAAGATGTTCGAGTGCATCGGACCGGCCCGGCCGGCTGTCGCTGGACGCCGGCCAGCCGACGGAGTACCGGATCGGCTGCACGATGACCGGTGGCTCCTCTGGCGGCGGCTGGTTCGCCAAGGAGCCGGACGGCGAGGCGGCGCTGGTCTCCAACACCTCGATCGGCCCGCAGTGACAGCGACCTGGCTGGCCGGACCGCACCTGGGCGCGGCGGCCGAGGGTGTCTACCGACGCGATGAGCCAGAGGTTCTCGAACGAGTGACGCCGTACCGCGGCGGCGCCTGGCGCCGCCGCGGTCGAGGAACCGCGAAGGCCCGCCCCCGGGACGTGGGGGCGGGCCTTCGCGTTCGTGGGCCGACGGCCCGGCGGGTGCCGGGGCCGGCGCGATCAGCGATGCGTCGGCCAGGGCGTACGGCGCCAGTTCCGCGGCCAGGTCCTCGTGCACCCGGGCCTTAGCAGGGTGCCCTCGGCGGTGTGCTCCTCGGAGAGCACCTCGCCGTCGGCGTGCACCCGGGAGACCAGCGCGCCGTGCGGTGTAGGGCACGCAGCGCCTCGACCTCGACGGCGGGCCGCGGCAGCTCGCTCGTCGATGAGCGCGAGCAGCTCCTCGATGCCCTGCCCGGTGCGGGCCGAGACCACGATGGCGTGCTTCTCGTTGCGCAGCAGCCGCTGGAGCACCAGCGGGTCGGCCGCGTCCGCCTTGTTGACGACGACGATCTCGGGCACGTCCAGCGCGCCCACGTCGCGGAGCACCTCGCGCACCGCCGCCAGCTGCTCCTCGGGCACCGGGTGCGAGCCGTCGACCACGTGCAGGATCAGGTCGGCCTCGCCGACCTCCTCCATGGTGGAGCGGAACGCCTCGACCAGGTGGTGCGGCAGGTGCCGGACGAACCCGACGGTGTCGGCGAGGGTGTAGAGCCGGCCGCTGGGGGTCTCGGCCCGGCGCACGGTCGGGTCCAGGGTGGCGAACAGCGCGTTCTCCACCAGGACTCCGGCACCGGTGAGCCGGTTGAGCAGCGAGGACTTGCCGGCGTTGGTGTAACCGGCGATGGCGACGGAGGGCACCTTGTGGCGCTTGCGCTCCTGGCGCTTGAGGTCGCGGCTGGTCTTCATCTCCGCGATCTCCCGGCGCATCTTCGCCATCTTCTCGCGGATGCGGCGCCGGTCGGTCTCGATCTTGGTCTCACCGGGACCACGGGTGGCCATGCCGCCGCCGGACGAACCGGAGCCACCGCCACCCATCTGCCGGGACAGCGACTGGCCCCAGCCGCGCAGCCTCGGCAGCATGTACTGCATCTGGGCGAGCGAGACCTGCGCCTTGCCCTCCCGGGACTTGGCGTGCTGGGCGAAGATGTCGAGGATCAGGGCGGTGCGGTCGACCACCTTGACCTTGACGACGTCCTCCAGGTGGATCAGCTGGCCGGGGCTCAGCTCACCGTCGCAGACCACGGTGTCGGCGCCGGTCTCCAGGACGATGTCCCGCAGCTCCTGGGCCTTGCCGGAGCCGATGTAGGTGGCCGGGTCGGGCTTGTCACGGCGCTGGATCACGCCGTCGAGCACCAGGGCTCCGGCGGTCTCGGCGAGCGCGGCCAGCTCCGCGAGGGAGTTCTCCGCGTCACGCGCGGTGCCGTCCGTCCAGACGCCGACCAGCACGACGCGCTCCAGGCGCAGCTGCCGGTACTCGACCTCGGTGACGTCCTCGAGCTCGGTGGACAGGCCCGCCACGCGGCGCAGCGAGGCCCGGTCGGAGCGGTCGAACTGGTCGCCGTCCCGCTCTCCGTCGATCTCCATGGCTCCAGGCGACGTCCTCTTCCATCAGGGCGTCGGCCCGAAGGCTTTCCGGAAGACGCCGGCGCTCGGCCGGGGACGGTGCGGAAGAGGATGCGGCTGTGGAGTGGTCATCGGATCCTTACGTCGAAGGTGGTGGCGGCCCGTCGGCACACCTTGCCTGGCGGCGGTCCGCGTCCGTACAGGGCAGTGTGCCCCGGCGGCCCGCGATCGGAACAACACGTCCGAAGCCCGGCGGATTCCTGCGGCCGGACCGGCGTCGTCCCCGGATCGATGGTCGCACGGTACGGCGGCCCCGGTCACCCGGGTTTCCCACCGGGCCGGACGGACCCTCGCCGCGCCGGGTCAGTCGGGCAGCATGCCCGGCTGACGCTGGGTGCGGTAGACGTCGTAGACGCCCGGCACGGCCCGCATCGCGCGCATCAGGTCGGGCAGCGCGGCGGGCTCGGGGAGCTCGACGGTGTAGGTGTGGCGGACCCGGTGCTCCTGCGGGGGTTCCACCGCGGCGGAGACGATGCCGACGCCCTGCGGCGGCGATGGCCTCGGTGAGGTCGGCGAGCAGATGCGGCCGGCCCAGCGCCTCGGCACGCACGGTGACCCGGTATCCGCCGGTGGTCGGCTCGCCCCGCCAGCGCACCGCCCGCGCGGTACGTCCCGCGGCGGTCATCCTGGCCACCGCGGCGCACTCGGCGCGGTGCACGGCCACCATGCCGCCGCGGATGGCGAAGCCGGTGACCGCGTCGGGCGGCACCGGCGTACAGCAGCGGGCCAGCCGCACCGTGGCGCCGGGCAGGTCGGTGACGGCGACCGGGTCGGCGGCCTGGGTCGGTCTCAGGGCGGTGGACCGGACGGACGGCGGCCGGGACTGTCGTCGTCCGCCCCGGAGGGCTGCACCGGGTGGGCGGCGAGCCAGCGGCTGATGGCGATCCGGGCGGCCGGGGTGCGCGCATGGTCCAGCCACTCGGGCTGGACGGCGCCGAGGCCGCGTCCTGGCCCATCAGGAGCTCAACGGTGTCGCCGTCGTGCAGGACGGTGCCGAGCGACGCGAGGCGGCCGTTGACCCGGGCGCCGACGCAGGCGTGCGCGTCCCTCGCCGTGCTGCGCGTAGGCGGCGTCGACGCAGGTCGCGCCGGCGGGCAGCCCGAGGGTGCCGCCGTCGGCGCGAGAAGACGGTGATCTCGCGGTCCTGGGCGAGGTCGTCGCGCAGCGCGGTCCAGAAGGTGTCGGGGTCGGGGCGTCGCGCTGCCACTCCAGCAGCCGGGAGAGCCAGCCGGGCCGGGTGGGGTCGGCGCGCTCGCCCGTCCGCCGTGCCAGGCGCTCGTCGACCGGCTGGGCGTAGGGGTTGCCGAGCGCGATGACGCCGGCCTCGGCGACCCGGTGCATCTGCTGGGTGCGGACCAGGACCTCGGCGACCTGCGCCGTCGCTCGTCGGCGACCGCGGTGTGCAGCGACTGGTACAGGTTGAACTTGGGCGCGGCGATGAAGTCCTTGAACTCTGAGATCACCGGGGTGAAGCAGGTGTGCAGTTCGCCCAGGACGGCGTAGCAGTCGGCGTCCTCGCCCGACCAGCACGAGCAGCCGGCCGAAGTCGCTGCCGCCCAGGTCGCCGCCGCGCTTGAGCCTGGTGCGGTGCACGGAGACGCACGTGCCGCGGCCGGATGCGCGACCTCGGCGGGGATGCCCGGCCTCGCGCAGCACCGCGCGCACGTCGTCGGCGACCCGGTCCAGCGGGTCGGGCGCCTGCGGCGCTGCGCGGCGATCAAGCTCCCGGGTGCGGGCGTACTCCTCGGGGTGGAGGATGGCGAAGACCAGGTCCTCCAGCTCGGTCTTGAGCGCCTGCACGCCGAGCCGTTCGGCGAGCGGGATCAGGACGTCACGGGTGACCTTGGCGATGCGGGCCTGCTTCTCCGGGCGCATCACGCCCAGGGTGCGCATGTTGTGCAGCCGGTCGGCGAGCTTGATCGACATCACCCGGACGTCGTTGCCGGTGGCGACGAGCATCTTGCGGAAGGTCTCCGGCTCGGCGGCGGCGCCGTAGTCGACCTTCTCCAGCTTGGTGACGCCGTCGACCAGATAGCGGACCTCCTCGCCGAACTCCTCGCCGACCTGATCGAGCGTCACATCGGTGTCCTCGACGGTGTCGTGGAGCAGCGAGGCGGTCAACGTCGTGGTCTCCGCGCCGAGTTCGGCGAGGATCAGGGTGACCGCGAGCGGGTGGGTGATGTACGGCTCGCCGCTCTTGCGCATCTGGCCGCGGTGCGAGGACTCGGCGAGCACATAGGCGCGGCGCAGGATGTCGAGGTCGGCGTCGCGGATGGTGGGCGCGGTGCACCTTGGCGACGTGTTCGATGGCGTCCGGGAGCCGGTCGCGGCCGCCGGCCGGCCGAGCAGCGCGGCACGGCCGAGTCGGCGCAGGTCGATGCCGGGAGATTCCGCGCCTGCGCTGCATTCGCCCGCGGGACGGCGGCGGCTCGCGGACACGGCGTTCTCTGCACTCATCGGGCACCTCCGGCAGCGTTCACCGGCGGCGGGACTGGCATGCCCCGTCCGGCCGGTGCTTGATGCTACCGAGCCCACCACGCGGCACTGACGGCCTCTCGCCGAGCGTGAGACGGATCACCCGTTCGAGGGAACGTCATATCGAACCGGTATCTGAGCGCTCGATCAGGCGCTATTGAGCTCCGGCGCGGACGGTTTCGCGCACCGCGTCCTGTGGAGTGCTCAGTCCGGAGCCAGGCGGCGTCGATGACGCCTTCGGCGACGATCACCGCGGGGCCGGTCATCTCGATCTCGCCGTCCGGCTGTTCGGTGATCACCAGCCGGCCGCCGGGCACGTCGACGGTGTAGGTGACGCGGCTCCCCGGTGACCGCCGGGTCGAGCGCCGTCCCTGCGGGCGGCGGCCACCGTGACCGCGCACGCGCCCGGTGCCGCAGGAGCGGGTCTCGCCCGAGCCGCGCTCGTGCACCCGCAGTGGCGACGTGGCGCGGTCCGCGGTCCACCACGAACTCGACGTTGACGCCGTCCGGGTAGGCCGCGGCCGGGCGTGACCGGCGGGGGCGCGTAGCAGGTCCCCGGCGTCGGCGAGGTCGTCGACGAAGGCGACGGCGTGCGGGTTGCCCATGTTGACGTTGCGCGCGGGCCAGGTGCGGTCCGCCGACGGTGACGGTGACCGCCCCGTCGGGCGAGCACCGCGCGGCCCATGTCCACCGTGACCTCGCCCGGTGTGCCGTCGCGGCGTCCTTGGCGAGGTGGACGCGCCGGACGCCCGCGCGGGTGGCGACGGCCAGGTCGCCGGCCCCGGCGAGCCCGGCGCGCTGCAGATAGCGGGCGAAGACCCGGACGCCGTTGCCGCACATCTCGGCGATCGCTGCCGTCGCTGTTGCGGTAGTCCATGAACCACTCGGCCTCGGTCGGCCATCGCCGGCCGCCTCGGGGTGCGCGGCGGACCGCACCACCCGCAGCAGGCCGTCGCCGCCGATGCCCGCCCGGCGGTCGCACAGCCGCGCCACCGCGGCCGCGGACAGGTCGAGGCGGCCGTCCGGGTCGGGGACGATCACGAAGTCGTTCTCGGTGCCGTGCCCCTTGAGGAAGGCCAGGCCCGATGGTGCGGCGTTCACAGCTTCGATCGTACGTGCCGGCCACGACCGGCCGATCCGGCGTCCTACCGGGCGGTACGCCAGGCCGTGCCGGACGCCGCGAGCCCGCCGGATCCGCGGAGGCGGCTCAGCGCAGCCGGGCGACCCGCCAGACGGCGAGCAGCGCCACCAGCACCGCGACCAGCCGGTGTACGCCGGCGACGAACCGCCAGTCGGGGCGGTCGCCCGGAGCCGCGCGCGGGCAGGCCGGGCCAGGTGTAGCCGACCCGGCGGGCGGCCATCATCGCCCCAGCCGGCCGCGCAGCAGCACAGCAGCAGGCCGAGCATCGCGACGACCGGCCCGCCGTCGCCGAACTCGAAGGCGAGCGGGAAGGCGAACATCAGCGAGCCGAGCGCGCCGAGCGCGACGATCGGGAGCGAGCTGCCAGATCGCGCAGCCGCCGCTGCGGCCGCAGCTCGGAGAAGGACCGGTCGTCGACCTGCTGGTCGCCGAGCACGGTCGGCGTCGAGCACCGTCGTGCCGGTGCGACGGGTTCGAGACGGGCGCCGAGGTCGTCGGCACCGGGTGCCGCGGCCGGGTCGGACGGTTCGCCCTCGGGGAGGCGGTGCTCGCTCCTGGCGCGGTCGGTTGCGAGGGCCGGCCTCCATCGCCACGCGCCCTCCCAACTCGTCCTCCACGATCGACTCGATGCTCGATGATGGCACGGGCACGCAGGCTGTCAAGGACGGCCGAGGCGTCCCGATGCCATCACGTGATCAGGCTGTGACCGCTCGTTCGAGCAACGTCAGTGCCCGCTCGGCGAGTTCCGCCTCCGGCGGCCGGTCAACCAGTGCACACGCGGGTCGCGGCGGAACCACGAGTCCTGGCGGCGCGCGAAGCGCTTGGTGGCCCGTACGGTCTCCGCGCGCGCCTCGTCCTCGGTGCACTCCCCCGCGAAGTGCGCGAGGACCTGCTGGTAGCCGAGCGCCCGGGAGGCGGTCCGCCCCTCGCGCAGGCCCACCGCCTCCAGCGCGCGCACCTCGTCCGACGAGCCCCGCCTCCCACATCCGGTCGACGCGCTGGGCGATGCGCTCGTCGAGCTCGGGCCGGGGGACGTCGACGCCGATCTGCACGGTGTCGTAGACCGCCTCGTGGCCGGGGAGGTTGGCGGTGAAGGGGCGGCCGGTGATCTCGACGACCTCCAGGGCGCGCACGATGCGGCGGCCGTTGCCGGGCAGGATCGCTGCGGGCCGCCTCCGGGTCGACGGCGGCGAGCCGGGCGTGCAGGGCGCCGCGTGCCGCGCGTTTCGAGCTCCGCCTCCAGCCGGGCCCGCACCTCGGGGTCGGTGCCGGGGAACTCCAGCGCGTCGATGGCCGCCCGCACGTACAGCCCGGAGCCGCCGACCAGCACCGCGGACCGGCCGGCGGCGAGCAGCCGGTCGATCTCGACCCGGGCCAGCCGCTGGTACTCGGCGACGCTGGCCGCCTGCGGTGACGTCCCAGATGTCCAGCAGGTGGTGCGGCACTCCGCCGCGTTCTGCCTCGGCGTGAGTTTGGCGGTGCCGATGTCCATTCCGCGGTAGAGCTGCATGGAGTCGGCGTTGACCACCTCACCGCCGAGCGTGCGGGCCAGGGTGGCGCCCAGGTCCGACTTGCCGGCCGCGGTGGGGCCGACGACGGCGATCACCTTGGGGACGCTTGAATGCGGGACAACCTTGTTCACCGGCCCAGTCTGCCAAACGCCGGGTAGCGCCTCGATCGAGTTACGTGACGGGCTCATGGGTTCCGCCCGGTCGGGTCGGTGCTTCGGAGGGGACGCGGAATGTCCCTGGTACGAGTATCGTCTGAAGTGACAAATGGGTATTTTCGGATGCTTTGATACGGCTCGCCGGCAGTGTCCGCCGACCCCGCGCAGGACGCCGCATGTCGGCGGCAAGGCCACCCGGAACGCCCGCAGACAGCCGCACACCGGCTGCACAGTCGCCACGTCAAGGACGGTGACCCCATGGGTTTCATGGACACGATCAAGGAACGGTTCGCCAACAAGGGCAAGGCGCAGGACGCCGCCCGCAAGCACGGCGACAAGATCGACGACGGCATGGACAAGGGCGGTCGCTCGATGGACGAGAAGACCGGTGGCAAGCACAGCGACCAGATCCAGACGGGCACCGACAAGGGCAAGGACGCCATGGGGAAGTACACCGACGAGGGCGACCGGTAACGCGCCGGCGCCCTACCGCGCACCGCGCCGGCCACCGTTGACGCGCAGGGGTCCCCTGCGGTGACGGTGGCTGATGCGCGGGTGGCCGACGTCCTGAGACCCGTGTGATAGTGGCCCGCGTGCCAGAAGACCGCGCAGAGTACCCGGCCGCCCCGCCGCTGCCGGACGAGTTCGGCTGGCTGGCCGACCCCGCCCGCGAGTACCGCCGCAATCCCAAACCGCGCGGCGTCGGCCGGGACAGCGAGGCCAGGGAGTTCACGCTGCGCTATGCGGCGGCCCTGGACCGGATGGCGCTGCGTGAGCCCACCGCGCAGACCGACCGCGCCGCCGAGGGCGCCGCAGAGGCCCTGTGGATCGTCGACGGCTGGGACGAGAACTGGGAAGCCCCCTCCCTGCGCCCCTACGCCCGCTGGGCCTTCCACCAATGGCAAACGTTCACCACAGCCACCCCGGGCGGGGTCACGGGCTCCTGAGGGCGTGGATGTGGTTCAGGACGGCTCGGGCTTCGGGGACCTGGTGGACGCGGAAGATGCGGGCGCCTTCCCAGGCGCTGACGGCGAGGGTGGCCAGGGTGCCCACCAGGCGCCGGTCGACCGGCAGGTCGAGGGTCTCGCCGATGAAGTCCTTGTTGCTGACGGCCACCAGGACCGGCCAGCCGGTGTCGGCCATCTCCCGTAGCCGGCGGGTGACTTCGAGGGAGTGCTTGGTGGCCTTGCCGAAGTCGTGGGCCGGGTCGATGACGATGGACTCCCGCGGCACCCCCAGCGCGAGCGCCCGCCGCGCCAGGGCGAGCGTGCGCTCCAGCACGTCCGCCATCACGTCGTCGTAGTGCACCCGCTTGGGGTCGGTGCGCGGCGCCTGGTCGCCGACGTGCGAGCACAGCAGACCCACCTGCCACTCGGCCGCCACCACCGCGGTCAGCGGATCCGCCCCGCCCCATGAGTCGTTGATCAGATCGGCGCCGGCCGAGCAGACCGCCTCGGCCACCTCATGGCGCCAGGTGTCCACGCTGACGGCCGTGCCGGGATGGCGGTCCTTGATCCTCGCGACGAACCCGGCGACCCGCCGGATCTCCTCGTCGACGCCCACGTACTCCTTCAGCTCGCCGGCGCTGATCCCGCCCACGTCGATGATGTCCGCCCCGGCCCCCACCGCCCGGTCGACGGCCGCCATCGCCGCGTCCTCGGAGAAGTTGGCACCCTGGTCGAAGAAGGAGTCCTTGGTGCGGTTCACCACCGCCATGATCAGGAACCGGTCGTCGTCGAAGAGCCGGTCTCCCAGCCGCAACACCATGTGCCTCGCACCCCAAGCCTCGCCCGAATTCGGCAACTTGTGCATCCTAGCCGGGGCGGCCGGAACCCCCGCCCGCCCCGGGTGAGCACCTCAGTCGCAACCGCAACCGCCCGCCGGGGCCGGTGCGGCGGCCGGCGCGCCGATCGTCGGCAGGCCCAGCATGACGCCCGCCGGCTCGGCCGCCTTGGCCGCCGTGCGGCGCTCCCACGCGTCACCCGCGCGCGGTGCGCCGCACCGACGAGCGCGGGCCGCTCCGCCAGCAGGTGGTGCGGGGCGGCGTAGGTGATGCTCCACGGTGACCATGTCGCCCGGGCGGACCGGCTCGGCGGGCCGCTCGAAGTGGACCAGGCGGTTGTCGGGCGCGCGGCCGGACAACCGGTGCGGTGCGCGTCGTCCTTGCGGCCCTCGCCCTCGGCGACCAGCACCTCCAGGGTGCGGCCGACCTGCTTCTTGTTCTCCTCCCAGGAGATCTCCTCCTGGAGGGCGACCAGACGCTCGTAGCGCTCCTGGACGACCTTCTTGGGGATCTGCCCCTCCATGGTCGGCGGCCGGGGTACCGGGACGCTTGGAGTACTGGAAGGTGAAGGCCTGCGCGAAGCGCGCCTCGCGCACCACGTGCAGTGTCTGCTCGAAGTCCTCCTCGGTCTCACCGGGGAAGCCGACGATGATGTCGGTGGAGATGGCCGCGTCCGGCATCGCGGCACGCACCTTCTCGATGATGCCCAGGTACCGGTCCTGCCGGTAGGAGCGGCGCATCGCCTTCAGCAGGGTGTCGGAGCCGGACTGCAACGGCATGTGCAGCTGGTGCATCACGTTCGGCGTCTCGGCCATCGCCGCGATCACGTCGTCGGTGAAGTCGCGCGGGTGCGGTGAGGTGAAGCGCACCCGCTCCAGGCCCTCGATGCCCCCGCAGGCCCGCAGCAGCTTGCTGAACGCCTCGCGGTCGCCGATGTCGGAGCCGTAGGCGTTGACGTTCTGGCCCAGCAGCGTCACCTCGATGACGCCCTCGGCGACCAGCGCCTCGACCTCGGCCAGGATGTCGCCGGGCCTGCGGTCCTTCTCCTTGCCGCGCAGCGCCGGCACGATGCAGAAGGTGCAGGTGTTGTTGCAGCCCACGGAGATGGCGACCCAGGCGGCGTAGGCGGACTCGCGGCGGGTCGGCAGCGTCGAGGGGAACGCCTCCAGCGACTCGGCGATCTCGACCTGCGCCTCCTCCGCGACCCTCGCACGCTCCAGCAGCACCGGCAGCCGGCCGATGTTGTGGGTGCCGAAGACCACGTCGACCCACGGCGCCTTCTTGACGATGGTGTCGCGGTCCTTCTGCGCCAGGCAGCCGCCGACGGCGATCTGCATGCCGGGCCGGGCGGCCTTCTTCGGCGCCAGCTGGCCCAGGTTGCCGTACAGCCGGTTGTCGGCGTTCTCGCGCACCGCGCAGGTGTTGAAGACGACGACGTCCGCGCCGTCCGCGTCCTTGGGCGCCGGCACGTACCCGGCGGCCTCCAGCAGACCGGAGAGCCGTTCGGAGTCGTGCACGTTCATCTGGCACCCGTAGGTGCGCACCTCATATGTCTTCGCGTTCATCTCAATGCACCAGAGTACGTGCTCCCGCTCTTCCGCCGCCCGGGTGGCGCTGGCAGGATCGCCCGTCATGGGGCTTCCGCCGAGTTTTCCGCTTCCCGGCGGGCGCCGGGTCTCGCGCCGACGCGCCGTGCAGACGCTGATCGCCGCCGTCATCGCGGCCGCGCTACTGGCGTGGTGGCTGTTCCCGATGGGCGGCGAGCCGTATCCGCCCGGCCCGGTCACCGTGGCGACCGGCGTGCCGACCGGCGTCTACGACACCTACGGCAAGCTGCTGGCAAACCCGCTGCAACGGGACCTGCCCGGCCGGGACGTGCGGCTGCTGCCCTCGCAGGGGTCGGTGCAGAACATCGACTACGTCGCCTCGGGGCGGGCGGACTTCACCTTCGCGCAGGCCGACGCCGTCGCGGACTACCACGGGCCTGCCCGGGCCCATCTGCGCGCGGTGGCCCGGCTCTACGACGACTACATGCAGTTGATCGTGCCGGCCGGCTCCAAGGTGGCCTCGGCGCGGGACCTGCGCGGCCTGCGGGTGGGCGTGGGGCAGTCCGGCTCCGGGGTGAACCTGATCGCCCGGCGGCTGCTCACCGCCGCCGGGCTCGATCCCGACAAGGACCTGACCGCGGTCCCGGCCGGGATCGACACCGCGCCGGGGCTGTTGCGGTCGGGGAAGCTCAACGCCTTCTTCTGGTCCGGCGGGCTGCCGACCGGGGCGGTGCAGACACTGGCCGAGCACTTCCCCTGCAAGCTGGTGGAACTCGGCGACCTGCTGCCGGCGCTGCACCGGCTGGGCGCGGCCGCCGGCTACTACCGGGCGGCTGAGATGCCCTCCGACGCCTATCCGCACATGGTCGTCGTCCGCGCGGTGCAGACGATCGCGGTGGCCAATTTACTGATCACCACGGACCACGAGAACACCGAGGTGGTGCGGCGCGTCACCCAGGCGGTGATCGACAGCCGCGACCGCATCGGCGCGGTGGTGCACTCCGCCCAGCAGGTCGACCTGCGCACCGCGATCTTCACCGATCCGCTCGCGCTGCACGAGGGCGCCCGGCGCTACTACCTGTCCCTGAAGCCGTGACCGGCTGAGGAAGTCAATGCTCCGGCTCGGCCCGCGGCACGGTCATCGACACCCGCAGCCCGTGCGGGACGTTGGGCGCGTAGGAGATCGTGCCGCCGCCCTGGGCGAGCAGGACCCGCGCGATCGACAGTCCCAGGCCCGAGCCGTCGACGTTCTGGTGACGCGAACTGCGCCAGAACCGGTCGCCGATCCGGGTGAGTTCCTCGTCGGTGACCCCGGGTCCCGCGTCGGCGACGGTCACGGTGACCCGTTCACCGTGCGCCGCGACCTCCAGCCCCACCCGGCCGCCGCGCGGGGTGAACTTCACGGCGTTGTCGACGACCGCGTCCAGCGCGCTGGACAAGGCGATCGGGTCCGCCCAGCCGGTGACCGCGGCGGCGCCCTCCCGCGTCAGCGTGACGCCCGCCCGCTCGGCCGCCGGACGCCAGGCGGCGGCACGTTCGGTGGCCAGCGCGGCCACGTCCGTCAACTGCGCGTCGGCGATGGTGTGCTCGGCCAGCGCCAGGCCCAGCAGGTCGTCCACGACGGTGGCCAGACGCTTGCCCTCCTCGCGTACCGAGGCCATCTCCGCGCTCCCCTCGGGAAGCTCAAGGCCCAGCAGGTCGATCCGCAGCAACAACGCGGACAGCGGATTGCGCAGTTGGTGGGAGGCGTCGGCGACGAAGGCGCGCTGCTGTTCCAGCACCAGTTCGACGTTGTCGGCCATCTCGTTGAACGAGCGCGCCAGCCGCCGCAGTTCCGGCGGGCCGCCGGCCTCCGCGACGCGTGAGGCCAGCCGGCCGGTGGCGATGTCGTGGGTGGCGCGGTCCAGCACTTTGACCGGCCGCAGCACCCAGCCGGTGAGCCGGAACGCGGCGAGCGTGCCGACCACGGTGGCGGCCAGTTCGCCCACGGCGATCGTCACCCAGCCGGCCAGGATGCGCGAGCGCATGGCACCGGTCGGCGAGTCGGTCAGCACGACCGCCACCACGTCGCCGTCCCGCACGATCGGGGAGGCGACGGTGACCCGGTTGCGCTGCCAGGGCCACACCTGGTCGGGATTGTGACTGCGCCGCCCCGCCAGCGCCTCCTGGAACTCCTGGTCGGCCGTGATGCGGGCCGGGGTGTACCAGTGCAGGGGGGCGGAGGCCATCGCCTTGCCGTCCCGGTAGAAGACCCCGACCCGGATGCCGTACAGGCTCTCGTAGCGGGTGAGTTCCGCCCTGAGGGTGGACTGCCGCTCGCTCTGGCCGGTGACGACGGTGCCCTCGGGGTCGCTTCCGGTGGTGACGTACTGCGCGATGGCGGCGAACCGGGCGGTGTCGTCGATCCGGTCGATGATGAGTTTCTGCTGCTGGGACACCGCGAGGCTGACGGCGAGCGGGAAGCCGAGAGCGACCAGCACGGCGATCATCAGCACGAGCAGCAGGGGCAGAAGACGGGAGCGCACGGCAGCGGCCGATCAGGCGGCCGGTACGACGAGCCGGTAACCGACTCCTCGTATCGTCTCTATCAGCGCCGGCAGCCCCAGCTTGGCCCGCAGCGAGGCGACGTGGACCTCCAGGGTGCGGCCGGTCCCCTCCCAGCTGGTACGCCACACCTCGCTGATGATCTGCTCCCGGCGGAAGACCACCCCGGGCCGCTGGGCCAGCAGCGCCAGCAGGTCGAACTCCTTGCGGGTCAGGGCGACCGCGGTGCCCGAGACCGTCACCTGGCGGGTCGCGGTCTCTATGGCGACCGGCCCGAACCGCACCGTCTCGCCGGGCCCCTCCGAGCCTCCCGCGCCGCCTTCCTGTTCCCGGTCCTCGGCGGCCCTGCGCCGGCTCACCGCGTGGATACGGGCCAGCAGCTCACCGGTGTCGTACGGCTTGACGACGTAGTCGTCGGCGCCCAGGTTCAGGCCGTGGATACGGGAGCGCACGTCGGCCCTGGCGGTCACCATGATGACCGGTGTGCCGCTGCCCCGCCGGATCCGGCTGCACACCTCGAAGCCGTCCTGGTCGGGCAGGCCGAGGTCGAGCAACACCACGTCGAAGGGCGGTTGGTCGTCCGGGAGCAGCGCGCGCAGCGCGTCCTCGCCGCTCCGGGCGTGCACGACTTGGAAGCCGTGCTTGGCGAGCACGGCGGACAGCGCCGAAGCGACCCTGTCGTCGTCCTCGACCAGCAACAACCGCATCGGTTCTCCTTCAGCCACACTCATCGTCGTCGGTGCCGTGCACGGTTGATCCGCCGCCACGAATAACACCCTGATTCAGGGGTGCCGCGTCAAGAGGGCCTCACCTCCCGCGGCGGGCGATCGCCGGCCCGGCGCGCGCCGCGCACGGCGAAGCGCTGGTGGCGGCGCACCCGACGTACCTGGAGCGGTGCGGAGTTGCCCGATCGTGATGCTCAATTTCCGCTCAGAAGTACAGACCCCGGCCGGGCCGGATCATTACCTTCTCTTTAGATCGTCCGACATTGGAGCGACCTGCCGATGACCGATTCACCGGGATCCGGTTCGCCGGTGTCCAAGGGGTCCTTGGCGTCCGTGGAAGGGACGCCCGGCCCTGTGGGCGCACCACTGGTCGTACTGGAACGCGTCAACAAGCACTTCGGTGCCCTGCATGTCCTCCACGACATCGACCTGACGATCGGCCGCGGCGAGGTCGTCGTGGTGATCGGTCCCTCCGGTTCCGGCAAGTCCACGCTGTGCCGGGCGATCAACCGGCTGGAGACCATCGATTCGGGAACCATAAGCGTCGACGGTCGGCCGCTGCCCGCCGAGGGTCGTGAACTGGCCAGACTTCGCTCCGAAGTCGGCATGGTCTTCCAGTCGTTCAATCTCTTCGCGCACAAGACCGTGCTGGAGAACGTCACCCTCGGCCAGATCAAGGTCCGCAGGACCGGCAGGGCCCAGGCGGACAAACGGGCCCGCGAACTGCTGGACCGGGTCGGCGTGGGCGCGCAGGCCGCCAAGTACCCGGCGCAGTTGTCCGGCGGCCAGCAGCAGCGGGTGGCGATCGCCCGGGCGTTGGCCATGGACCCCAAGGTGATGCTCTTCGACGAGCCCACCTCGGCGCTCGACCCCGAGATGATCAACGAGGTGCTGGAGGTCATGCGGCAACTGGCCGAGGACGGCATGACCATGATCGTCGTCACCCACGAGATGGGTTTCGCCCGCTCCGCCGCCCACCGGGTGGTGTTCATGGCGGACGGCCGCATCGTGGAACAGGCCACGCCGGACCGTTTCTTCAGCAATCCCCGCACCGAGCGCGCCAAGGACTTCCTGTCCAAGGTGCTCCACCACTGACCCGGGCTCCGGCGCCGGACCGCTGCCGCCGGGGTGATGAGCCGTCGGCGCCCGGGCGCCGGCACCGAGCCGGCCGGCGGGGGCCGTCCGACGACGGCGCGCGGCCAGGTGGACCGGTGTCGCTTGACGCACGCACCGGCAGTGGGTTGCATACGCTATGTGACCGAACGCCGGGCTGGAACCGTCATCGCCCCTCCGCCGCAACGCATCCCGCCGCGCAAGCGGAATCGCACGCCGGCGCGCGGGGGGCTTCTCGCATGGACCCGGTAATCGTCGCGGGAGCCGGTC
Source organism: uncultured Actinomycetota bacterium (assembly GCA_963737305.1). Lineage (GTDB taxonomy): Bacteria > Actinomycetota > Actinomycetes > Streptomycetales > Streptomycetaceae > Streptantibioticus_C. The sequence continues at coordinate 2,970,392 of CAVTRX010000001.1, forward strand.
CGACCGGCCTCGCACTCGCCCTGTGCCTCGCCCGGCACCACGTCCCGGTGGTCCTGCTCGACGAAGGCGGAACCTCCCCCGAGCCCCCTCACCATGAACGAACCGTCGTCCTGGACCCCGAAACCGCCGATCTCCTGTCCCGGCTGGGCCATGCCACCGTCGACGCGGACGCCACCCGGTGGACCGGCTGGCGGACCCTGAAGCGCCGCCAGGAGGTGCAGTTCATCCGGTTCGACGACCAGGACCCGGCCGGCGAACGGTCACCGCTCCACCTGCCGCAGGACCGACTGTGCCAAGGGCTGCGGGACGCCCTCACCGGCCAAGAACTGGTGACCGTCGCCCACAACAGCCGCCTCGACTCCTTCGAGCAGGACGAGAGCGGCCTCATCGCGCACACCCGCGGCACCGACGACACACCCGAGACCTGGTGGCGCGGCTCCTACCTGGTCGGCTGCGACGGTCCGCGCTCCACCGTCCGCAAACTCCTCGACGTGCGCTTCCCCGGCCGCACCGCCGTCGACCGGTACGCTGTCGCCGCCCTGCGGGTCGACCTGCCGGAACCGGGCATCGCACTGCTGCACCGCGACCCGCCCGGCGGCCGGGGCACCGAGGTGATCACCCGCCCGCTGCGCGACGGCGTGTGGCGCTTCGACTGGTCGCTGCGGCCCGGCGGGCCCGCGCTGACCGCCGACACCCTGGTGTCCCGGATCCGCACCACCCTGGCCGCCATGTGCGCGGGCACGGTGCCCGCCTACGAACTGCTCGGATCCGCCGAGTACCCCGTCCACCAGCGGCTCGCCCGTCGGTGGCGCGCCGGCCGGGCGTTCCTCGCCGGTGACGCGGCGCACCTGCTGGGGGCACTGGGCACCCAGAGCCTGACGGAGGGGCTGCGGGACGCCGAGAACCTGGCCTGGAAGCTCGCCCTCGCCTGGCACCACGGCGCCTCCGAGACGCTGCTGGACAGCTACCAGTCGGAACGCCGCGGTGCCGTCGGCGCCCGGCTGCGCGCCGCCGACCAGGCCCTTCCGCTGCTCCGCGCGGGCGGCGCCCTGCGTTCGGTGCGGCACTCACTGCTGTCCGGATCTTCGAGTCGGCACGCCCAACTGCTGACCGACGGCCACCTCGGCCGCGGTCTGCTGGGCGGCCGCCCCGTCTACGGCCGCTCACCACTGACGCCGACCGGGCAGCGTGGCAGCCGCCCCTCCACGGCGTCGCTCGCCCTGCCGTCCGGCGCCACGCTGGGCATGCTCGTCGAGGACGTGCCGGTGACCGATCTCGACGGTGCCCGCGGCAGGCTGCGCGACCGGCTGGGCCACGGCCTGGTGGCACTGCTGGTCGCGCCGGGGACGGGGGTCTGGGAGAGCCGCCACTGGCTCACCGCGGGCCTCATGCCCCAGCTGTCGTCCGCGGTCGCCGCGCTGCCGGTCCGGACCGAGCTCCTGGTCGCCGAGGCCTACCCGGGTGCCACCGCGCACACCGTGCTGCTGATCCGTCCCGACGGTCACCTCGTCGGCGCGATGATCGGCTGCCGCCCCGCCGAGCTGTACGCCTACGCCGACCTGGCCAGGGGCGGCCCGCCCGGGCAGGATCCGGCCCCGGACGGCGCGGTGCCCGACGCCGACCCCGCGGACGACGAAGCGATCACCCCCAGCCCCGGCCGCCCCTGACCCCTCGCCCCGCGGGGTGAACCGTGTGCGGGTCGGGGTCGACGCGGGGTGGACGGGGTGCGGGGTCAGGGTCGACGCGGAGGGTGGATGGCGCGGGGACAGGGTCGACGCGCGGGGCGGACCCGGACCGCTGCGGGCCTGAGCCCGAACCGGTGCGGGCCATGCGGGGTCGCCGCCCCGGAGGCGAACCCCGCGCCGGCACCGGCCCCGCGGGCCTGGAGGGGACGGCTCGCCCGAAGACGGACGCGAGGCCCGGGCCGGCGGAGCCTTAAGGCCATCGGGGGCGCGGACCCGAACCGGTGCGGGCCGGAAGCCGTACCGGCGCGGGCTTCATGGGGTACGCCAGGTGGTCCAAGCCGCCGGAGGCACTCGTCTTGACCCTTCGCAGACAGCCATGGTTCACTCCGTAGCGTGACTGATACTGGCTTGCGTCTAGTACGGAGAGTCCATCTGGACTACCTCCGCTACGCAGGCTGCGTGTGTCAGCCGTCCTGTTGATCAGCTCGCTTTCGGCTTCTGCCTGATATCTGACGCGGCGTCTGCCGTGCCTCCTCGCGATCTCCGGGACGGTTTCAGTTGTCTGTCTTCCCGCCTTCCTCCCCATCGGCCACCGTCGACGTCCGCCCCGCCACGCCGACGGCCGGCGAGCTTCTCGACTTCACCCGCAGCGTGGCCGCCGACACCGCCCTCGTCTCCCAACTCCCGCTGGATCCGCAGGGCCGCACCTGGATGCGGCTGGAGGGCCCCGGCGGCAGCGAGGCGTGGCTGATCGGCTGGCCGCCCGGCGCCGAGACCGGGTGGCACGACCACGGCGGCTCACAGGGCGCCTTCGCCACCGCCGCCGGCGAACTCACCGAGGAGTCCGTCGCCGTCCCGCTGCCCGCGTTCGGCTGGGAATCCCTCGAACTCTCCGAAGACGTCGACCGCACCCGCCGGCTCCCGGCCGGCCAGGGGCGCGCCTTCGGCCCGCACCACGTCCACCAGGTCGTCAACGGCTCCGCCGAGCAGCACGCCATCTCCGTCCACGCCTACTACCCGCCGCTGCCCCTGATGCGCCGCTACAGCAGGCAGGGCCCCACCCTCCGCGTCGAGCTCGTCGAACGCCCGGAGGCCTGGTGACCACGCCGAACGGAACCGTCGCTCCCCCGCCTCCCGGCGTCGAGGGACTGCTGGCCACCGCCCGCGCCCGGCTGTCCCGGCTGACCGCCCGGCAGGCATACGACGCGGCTGCGGACGGCGCCCTGCTGATCGACATCCGCTATGCCGCGCTGCGGGACCGTGACGGCGCCATCCCCGGCGCCCTGGTCGTCGAACGCAACGAGCTGGAATGGCGTCTCGACCCGCTCTGCGACCACCGGCTCCCCGAAGCCACCGGCCACGACCACCTGGTCATCGTGATCTGCAACGAGGGCTACGCCTCCAGCCTCGCGGCGGTCGTCCTCCAGGATCTCGGACTGCCGCACGCCACCGACCTCGACGGCGGCTTCCAGGCCTGGCGCGCGGCAGGCCTACCCGTCATACCCGCCGGCATCTGAGCCCAGGGCACCCTGCGCCACCCCGACTTGCCGCACGGAAGGCGTCAACGTCGGCCGACGTAGGCCCGAAGCGGCACCCCGCCGTGCACGGCTCCCCGTACCCGACATCGCGGGGACACGCAGCTGACCGGTGATCCCCGATTCCCGTGACCGACGGCATGGCCGAAAGCCGACCGGCGGTCCAGCCGACGCGGCGCCACCGGTACGGGGGCTCCGGTCGCCCGGTCACTCCGGGAGGTACTCCTCCAGGAAATCCGCGTCCTCGCCCTCGTCCTCAAGCGCCCGGCGGACTACCCGCAGGGCCAGGCCTTCCCCGTAGCCCTTGCGGGCGAGCATCCCGGCGAGCCTGCGTATGCGTTTGTCGCGGTCCAGGCCACGGGTGGACCGGAGTCTGCGGTCGACCAGGGTGCGAGCGGTCGCCTCCTCCTGCTCGGAGTCGAGCTGGTCCACGGCCCGCTCGATCACGCCCGACTCGACGCCACGGGTGCGCAGTTCGCGGGCGAGCGCCCGGCGGGCCAGGCCACGGCTGTGGTGCCGTGACTCCACCCACGCGTCCGCGAAGGCCGCGTCATCGATCAGCCCCACGTCCTCGAAGCGCGAGAGCACATGCTCGGCGATCTCTTCGGGGATCTCTCTGCGCCGCATGGCCTCGGCGAGCTGCTTGCGTGTTCGTGGCGTCCCGGTGAGCAGGCGCAGGCACAGTGCCCGCGCCTGCTCCTCGGGATCGGACGACGGACCCTGCTCCGCCCTCGAGGAGGAGGACCCGTCGCCGCTCTCGGGTGGCGAGGCCGACCACACCATGGGTTACGCCTTGGCTGCGGTGGACTTGGTCGCCTTGACGGCCTTCGCCGGGGCGGGCGCCGCGGGCTCGGCGGGGGCGGTCGCCGCGTCGGCTCCGGGCTCTCCGCCGGGCGCGACCGTCCTGGCGCCGATGCCGAGCTTCTCCTTGATCTTCTTCTCGATCTCGTCGGCCAGGTCGGGGTTGTCCTTGAGGAAGTTCCGCGCGTTCTCCTTGCCCTGGCCGAGCTGGTCGCCCTCGTAGGTGTACCAGGCACCGGACTTGCGCACGAAGCCGTGCTCGACGCCCATGTCGATCAGGCCGCCTTCACGGCTGATGCCCTGGCCGTAGAGGATGTCGAACTCCGCCTGCTTGAAGGGCGGGGCCACCTTGTTCTTGACCACCTTGACGCGGGTGCGGTTGCCGACCGCTTCCGTGCCGTCCTTGAGGGTCTCGATACGGCGGATGTCGAGGCGCACCGACGCGTAGAACTTCAGCGCCCGGCCGCCGGTCGTGGTCTCCGGGGAGCCGAACATCACGCCGATCTTCTCGCGGAGCTGGTTGATGAAGATCGCGGTGGTCTTGGACTGGTTGAGGGCGCTGGTGATCTTGCGGAGCGCCTGGCTCATCAGGCGGGCCTGGAGGCCGACGTGCGAGTCGCCCATCTCGCCCTCGATCTCGGCCCGCGGCACGAGCGCGGCCACCGAGTCGATGACGATGAGGTCCAGCGCGCCGGAGCGCACCAGCATGTCGACGATCTCCAGCGCCTGCTCGCCGTTGTCCGGCTGGGACAGGATCAGGGAGTCGGTGTCCACTCCGAGCTTCTTGGCGTACTCGGGGTCGAGCGCGTGCTCCGCGTCGATGAACGCCACCGCTCCGCCGGCGCGTTGGGCGTTGGCCACGGCGTGCAGGGTCAAGGTGGTCTTGCCGGAGGACTCCGGCCCGTAGACCTCCACCACGCGGCCGCGCGGCAGTCCGCCGACCCCCAGGGCCACGTCGAGGCTGGTCGACCCGGTCGGGATGACCTCGATGGGCTCGTTCGGCCGCTCGCCGAGGCGCATGACGGCACCCTTGCCGAACTGCCGTTCAATCTGTGCGAGTGCGGCGTCGAGCGCCTTCTCGCGGTCGGTTCCTGCCATGGGTTCCACCCGATTTGCTTGAGTCGATCGCTTCACGTCCAACGACGCTAGCGCCTGCCACTGACAATGCGCCCCGTCGTCGCCCCGGACCGGCGGCGCCGTGCCCGGCACATCCCATAAGAATGGATGTTCGAATTCCATGTCAAGCGACCCACCGACCCTGTGGATAACTTTGAATCCCCAGGTCAGCGGCTTGTTCTGGTGGGAAGGAGACCTCTCGGCCGCAGGTCAGCGCCGTTCCGCGGGGACATCGACGGCGACACAGACCGCCCGCCAGACGTCCTTGGTGTCCCAGCCCGCCTCGAATGCCTCGTGCACGGTCCGGCCACCCAGTTCCGACATCACGTGATCGCGGGCGAACGAATCGGCGTACGACTCGCCGAAATGCGCGTACATCCGCTGCCAGAAGACCGTCAACTTCATGCCTCCAGTATCCCGCCAGGAGATCGCGGGCCTTCGCACCGCCGCGGGCGCCGTGCCGGAGCGCGGATCACCCGGCGGACGTACGGGCCGGATGCCGCGGAACGGCCGGGACCCGACGGACACGGCCTAGGGTCGTCACATGGCAGGAATGACCGGAACCGGCATCTCCCCCGTCGTCCGCGCCGAGCAGTTCGTGTGGCTGACCGCCCGCGTGCTCGAACAGCGACGGTTCACCTTTCACTTCCTGGACGGCGGCACGGCCGACGCGGTCGAGGCCGCGCTGACCGCGTACCGCAACGACGACGGTGGCTACGGCCACGCGCTGGAGCCCGACCTGCGCGGTCCGACCAGCGAACCCTTCCATGTGGCGCACGCGCTGCGGGTGTTGGGGGAGATCGGGCGGTGCGGCGGGCGGCAGGCCGATCAGGTCTGCCGCTATCTGACCGCGATCTCGACCCCGGACGGTGCGCTGCCCGCCGCCCGCCGGGCCGGCAACGACTATCCGGCCGCGCCGTGGATCCCGGTGATGGCGACGCCGCCGGGTGATCTGCTGGCGACCGGGCCCGTGGTGGGCGCGCTGCACCGCAACCAGGTGTGGCATCCCTGGCTGTTTCGGGCCACCGACTTCTGCTGGGCCGCGGTGGAGGCGCTGGGCAAGACCCACCCGTACGAGGCACAGGCGGCGCTCGCCTTCCTCGACGCCGTCCCCGACCGGCCGCGGGCCGAAGCGGCCGCCGAGCGGCTGGGGCGGCTCGTGCGTGACCAGCGGCTCGTCGTGCTGGAGCCGGAACGCGCTTCGGAGCGGCCGGTCAGCGAGGGGTACGCGCCCGGCGAAGACCACTTCGCGTACGACTTCGCGCGCTCCCCCGATTCGCTGGGCCGCCGGTGGTTCTCCGACGCGGAGATCGACCGTTCCCTGGAATTCCTGTCGGCCGGGCAGCAGGCGGATGGCGGCTGGCCGGTGCGGTGGCGCTCCTGGGCTCCGGGGTCGCTCCTGGAATGGCGGCCGATCGTGACCATCGACGCGCTGCTGACCCTGCGCGCCTACGGCAGATCCGTCATCTGAGGCCCCGCGGCGGCTCCTCACGCAGCAGAAGTGCGGCCAGCGCCAGGGCGGTGCCGCGCGGGGAGGCCAGATCCAGGCCGGTCAGGTCGGCGATCCGGGCGAGCCGGTTGTCCACGGTGTTCGGGTGCAGGCCCAGCCGCTTGGCGGTGGTACGCCGGTCCTGCTGGTGTTCCAGGTAGGTGCGCAGTGTCTCCTCCAGATCCGGGCGCTCCTCGATCGGGTCGAGCAGGGCGGCGATCAGCCCGCTGCTCTCGTCGCGCCGTGACAGGTGGAACTCCAGCAGGACGTCGTCGAGGCGGTGCAGTCCCGGCGGCTGCCCGCTGGCGTGCGCGATCCGGACGACCTCGGAGGCGGTCCGGGCGGCATCGGCCATCGCACCCGGCCGGTCGACGGAGACGGCCGCGATCCTGACCTCGCCGCCGCAGGCACGCCGCAGCCGGTCGGTGAGCCCGTCGGGAGGTTCGGGCGGCACAAGGAAGCCGCCGGACGCCGGACGGGCCGGGACTATGGCGTGACCGCCGTCGTCCTCCAGAAGGGTGAGCACCTCGACGCCGAACGCGCGGTCCAGCACGGTCTGGATGCGGCGCCTGCGGCGGCGCGCCGCCACCGGGGACATCACAGGACGCGGCGACCGCCCGCCCACCGCACGGCCCGAGTTCGCCCTGCCGGCATCCGGTCTGGCCGATGCCGCCGACACCGCACGGTCGGTCCGCAGATAGAGCACGAGCCCGCCGTACTCCAGCCCGAAGGCATCCAGTTGGGTGACCGCGTCGGACGGCAGCGAACCGTCCAGCAGTCCGCGCACCAGGGCCCTGCGGTTCTCACGCTGCTCGGCGGCCAGGGCGGCCTGCTCGTCGAGATAGGTCTCGGCGACCGCGCCCGCGATGCCCTCCTGGGCGCGCAGCAGGAAGCCGGACAGCTCGATCAGCGCCGCCTCCTCGCCGGGCCTGGCGGTCTCACGCATCGTCTTCCACAGCACATAGGCGCCCAACGCGTGGGCCCGCAGCAGCTGGTGGAGCGGCATACCCTCCTCGGCCCGGCGTGCCGCGCGCTCCCGGAAGACCCCGTAGTCCCCGGTGCGGCCGTGCGGGCCTGAGGCGCGGCGGACGAACAACCGCATCCCGTGCCGCACGGCGGCGGCCGCCTCGACGTTGCGCACATCGACGGGGAGTCCGCTCTGCCCGGGGCCGTCGTCGAGGGAACTGCGGGACATGCGGCGGGCGAGTTCGTTGACCCGCGGCACGCAACGGGCGGCGAGAGCTCGGGCCCCCGGGGAGAGCTCCTGCGGAAACGTCACACCGTCGTGCGAGGGAACCCTCGTCATCACGCCTCCTCACCGGGGCGGCACCAGGACACCGAGATTGTGCGGCGTCACACTAACCCGCCCGGGTGACTGTGACGAGTATCGGTCGCCGTCTTCGAAACCGGCCCGGCCGCCAAAACCGGCGCAAGTGTGCGGTGTTGCCCCGCCGGGCCGGTCCCGGTCAGCCGCTGACGTACCTCACCAGGGCTGTCACCACGACCGCCGCCGCGACGACGACAAGGAACGGCGCGCGCAGCAACAGGGCGACGGCCGCGGCTGCGAGACCGGCCGCGCGGGCGTCGACCACCAGGTGACTGCCGGTGGAGAACGTCTGCTGGGCGGTGAGGGCCGCGAGCAGGGCTATCGGCACCAGGGCCGCCAGCCGTCTGACCAGCGGCCGCTCCAGCAGGCCTGCCGGCATCGACAGGCCGAGCAGTTTGACCGCGTAACAGGCGACCGCGGTCACCGCTATGGCCGTCCATGTCGTCAAGATGACTCCTTCTCGTCGTCGCCGTCGCGCTGTGTGCTGGGCGTGCCGGCCGTGCCCGGCACGGCACCAGGGGTCCGTCCTGCGGCCGCTTCGTCGGGCGTCTTCTCCCGCCGTGCGAACAGCGCGGCGGGTGCGGCCAGCGCGGCGACCAGCACCGGTGCCCCGGCGGGCAGCAGGGGTACGGCGACCAGCACCAGGGCGACGCCGAGCAGGCCGGTGACCCGCTCGCGTCCACCGTGGCGCACCATGGGCGCCAGCAAGGCGAGGAAGACGGCCGGACCGGCGGCGTCCAGGCCCCATTCCGCGGGGTCGCCGAGCGCGGAGGCCCCGAGGGCGCCCAACAGCGTCGTCAGGTTCCACAGCGCGAACAGGCTGGCGCCCGTCACCGTGAAGCCCAGACGGGCCGACCGACGGTCGGGTTGGGCGAAGGTGACGGCGGAGGTCTCGTCGATGACCCAGTGCGCCGCGAACGGACGCACCGCCGGTGGCAGCCGCAGGACCTGGGACAGCCGCAGCCCGTAGACGGCGTTGCGCACGCCGAGGAAGAACGCCCCGGCCGCGGCGGCCAGCGGGGCCGCACCGGCGCCGAGCGCACCGACCAGGGCGAACTGCGACGCGCCGGTGAAGACCAGCAGGCTCAGCGCACAGGCCTGCGGCACGCTGACCCCCGCTCCGGCCGCGGTCACTCCGAAGGCGAATCCGGACAGTCCCACGGCGACGCCCACGGCCAGTGCGTCGCGGACGACCGCGGCGCGCGGTCGGGGTTCGGGGGCGGGTGGCGAGGGCCGGGGGGCGTCGGTGAGATCTGCTGTCACAAGCGGGACGCTACGGACGCGCCGTCCGGAAGTCTTGTACGTTCTTGCGCTCGCGCTGGTAGGCGCCCGGTGGCACCCCGACGATGCGGGCGAAGTGCCGGTTCAGGTGCGGCTGGTCGGTGAACCCGACCTCCGCGGCGGCGTACGCCGGGGACATCCCGGTGTCCAGCAGCGCGCGGGCACGGCGCACCCTGGCGTCGGTGAGCCAGGTGTGCGGTGGCATCCCGTAGGCGGCGCGGAAGGAGCGCAGTAGGGCGAAGGGGCTGGCTCCCAGGCCGGTGGCGAGCTCGCTCAGCGACGGAGGGTCGGCCATCCGCTCCTCCAGCAGGTCACGGGCCCGCACCGCGGTGCGGGCACCGGCGCCACGGGGCACGCGCGAAGGCGCCGCGCCGCCGTACCGGCCGAGCAGGTGCGCGATGGTCAGCCGCAGCAGGGTGTCGGCGGCGAGGGAGTCGTGCTCCTCGACGGCCCGGTGCACCTGGGCGACCAGCAGGGCGGCCCGCGGATCGGCGGCCACCGCGACGGTGAAGGCCGCGGTGCCGCGGATCTCGGTGGTCTCGGCGGCGATGTCTCGGACCAGAGCGGGCTCGGGGTAGAGCACGCGGTAGGCCCAGCCCTCGGGCACCCCGGCGTGGCCGGTGTGCGCGGTGTCCGGGTTGACCAGCGCGACCATGCCTGGCCCCGCCCGCTCGATGGTCCCGCGGTGCCGGAACGCCTCGACGCCGTCGCTGATCGCGGCGATCACGAAGGCGTCGTGGGTGTGCGGCGCGAAGGTCTTGGCCACGTACCGGGCCCGCAGCAGGTCGACGCCGGGCAGGCCCGGGGACCGCCAGTATCTCGCGCGCTCCGATGACCCCATGATCCCATTCTGCGACGTGCCCGTCGTCACTCGGACGAGTGTCCGCGGGTCGGACGGCGACGGAGTTATCCACAGGCCGAGCGGGATGTCAGTGGGGCGAGGCACGATGGGTGGCATGTCGATCGGAAAGCGGCCGAAGACACCGGATCCGGGGTGGGAGCGGGATCCGGGGTCGGCCCTGGACACCTTCTCCCCCGCGACCCGGGCCTGGTTCCGCGGTGCCTTCACCGAGCCCACCGCTGCCCAGGCGGGAGCCTGGCGGGCCATCGCCGAGGAGTCAGACGTCCTGGTGGTCGCGCCCACCGGTTCGGGAAAGACCCTGGCCGCCTTCCTCGCCGCCCTCGACCAGCTCGCGCACACCCCGCCGCCCGCCGAGGCCAAGCGGCGCTGCCGGGTGCTGTACGTCTCCCCGCTCAAGGCCCTCGCGGTCGACGTGGAGCGCAACCTGCGCAGCCCGCTGACCGGTCTGCGCCACGAGGCCGTCCGGCTTGGCCTGCCCGAGCCGCAGGTGCGCGTCGCCATCCGTTCGGGTGATACGCCGGCTTCCGAGCGGCGTTCCATCGCCACGAAGCCGCCGGACATCCTGATCACCACACCGGAGTCGCTGTTCTTGATGCTGACTTCCTCCGCACGCGACGCGCTGCGCGGCGTGGAGACGGTGATCCTCGACGAGGTGCACGCGGTCGCCGGGACCAAACGCGGCGCGCACCTGGCGCTCTCCCTTGAGCGGCTCGACGAGTTGCTGGACCGTCCGGCCCGCCGCATCGGGCTGTCGGCGACCGTCCGGCCGGTGGACGAGGTCGCCCGGTTCCTGTCGCCGCAGCGCAAGGTGACGATCGTGCAGCCGCCCTCCCAGAAGGAGTTCGACCTGTCGGTGGTCGTGCCGGTGGAGGACCTGGGCGAACTCGGCGGCTCGCCGGTCTCGGAAACCGGGGGCCCGGACGGCGACAAACGCCCCTCGATCTGGCCCCACGTCGAGGAACGCATCGCGAACCTGGTGCAGGCGCACCGTTCGACCATTGTCTTCGCCAACTCCCGCCGGCTGGCTGAGCGGCTGTGCAACCGTCTCAACGAGATCGCCTACGAGCGGGTGACGGGTGAGCCGCTGCCCGAGGACCACACCCCGGCAGAGCTGATGGGCGAGGCGGGAGCGGCCAGGGGCGCACCCGCGGTCCTGGCGCGGGCACACCACGGCTCGGTCTCCAAGGAGCAGCGGGCGCTGGTCGAGGAAGACCTCAAGGCAGGACGGCTGCCCGCGGTCGTGGCGACCTCCAGTCTGGAACTCGGCATCGACATGGGCGCGGTGGACCTGGTCGTCCAGGTCGAGTCACCACCGTCGGTCGCCTCCGGGCTCCAGCGGGTCGGCCGCGCGGGACACCAGGTCGGCGCGGTGTCCACCGGCGTGGTCTTCCCCAAGTACCGGGGCGATCTGGTGCAGTCCGCTGTGGTCACCGAACGGATGCGGCAGGGCGCGATCGAGGCGCTGCGGGTGCCGGCCAACCCGCTGGACGTGCTGGCGCAGCAGATCGTCGCGGCGGTCTCGGTGGACACCTGGGACACGGAGGAGTTGCTGGCCCTGGTGCGCCGCGCCGCGCCGTTCGCCGCGCTGCCGGAGTCCGCGTACACAGCCGTGCTCGACATGCTGGCCGGGCGCTATCCGTCCGACGCCTTCGCCGAGTTGCGGCCGCGCCTGGTGTGGGACCGCGTCAAGGGCACGCTGACCGGACGCCCCGGCGCGCAGCGGCTGGCGGTGACCTCCGGCGGCACCATTCCCGACCGCGGGCTGTTCGGGGTGTTCCTGGCCGGCGCCGATCCGAAGAAGGGCGGCGGGCGGGTCGGCGAGCTCGACGAGGAGATGGTCTACGAATCCCGGGTGGGCGACGTCTTCACCCTGGGCACGACGTCCTGGCGGATCGAGGACATCACCCGGGACCGGGTGCTGGTCTCGCCCGCCCCCGGTGTGCCGGGCAGGCTGCCGTTCTGGAAGGGCGACCAGTTGGGCAGGCCGCTCGAACTGGGCCGGGCGGTCGGCGCGTTCCTGCGGGAGATCGGCGGCCTGGACGCCGAGGCGGCCCGAGCGCGACTGGCGGCGGCCGGGCTGGACGACTGGGCGGCGGACAACGTCCTGTCCTACCTCGACGAGCAGCGCCGCGCCTGCGGCCATGTGCCGGACGACCGCACCATCGTGGTCGAGCGGTTCCGTGACGAGCTGGGCGACTGGCGCATCGTGGTCCACTCGCCGTTCGGGGCACAGGTGCACGCGCCATGGGCGCTCGCGCTCGGCGCCCGGCTCGCCGAGCGGTACGGCTTCGACGCCCAGGTGATGCACGCCGACGACGGGATCGTGCTGCGCTTGCCGGACGCCGACCTGCTCGGCCTGGACCTGCTGGACGTCGACCCGCTGAAACAGGGCACGGAGTACGACAGCGAGACCAGCCCGGTCGGCGCGGCGGACGTCGTCTTCGAGAAGGCCGAGGTCGATCAGCTGGTCACCGACCAGGTCGGCGGCTCCGCGCTGTTCGCCTCGCGGTTCCGCGAGTGCGCCGCCCGCGCGTTGCTGCTGCCGCGCCGGGACCCCGGCAGGCGTACCCCGTTGTGGCAGCAGCGCCAGCGGGCCGCCCAGCTCCTCCAGGTCGCCTCCGAGTTCGGATCGTTCCCGATCGTGCTGGAAGCGGTACGCGAGTGCCTGCAGGACGTGTTCGACGTACCGGGTCTGACCGAGTTGATGGGCGACATCGAGGGACGGGCCGTGCGGCTGGTCGAGGTGACCACGCAGGAACCGTCACCGTTCGCCCGCTCACTGCTGTTCGGCTACGTGGCGCAGTTCCTGTACGAGGGCGACTCACCACTGGCCGAGCGGCGCGCCGCCGCGCTGTCGCTGGATTCGCGTCTGCTGTCGGAACTGCTGGGCCGGGCCGAGCTGCGCGAGTTGCTGGACGCCGACGTCATGGCGGAGCTGGAACGCGAGCTGCAATGGCTGTCCGAGGACCGGCGGGTCAAGGACGTCGAGGGCGTGGCCGACGTGCTGCGGGTCCTCGGGCCGCTCACCGGCGCGGAGTTGGCGGAACGCGGCGCGCGGGAGCAGTGGCCGGTGGAGCTGGAGCGCGCCCGGCGGGCGATCCGGGTCCGCATCGCCGGCGTCGAGCACTGGGCCGCGGTGGAGGACGCGGGACGGCTGCGGGACGCGCTGGGGACGGCGTTGCCGGTGGGGGTCCCCGAGGCGTTCACCGAGCCGCTGCGCGATCCGCTGGGCGACCTGCTGGCCCGCTTCGCCCGCACCCACGGCCCGTTCACCGCGGGCGAGGCAGCCGTCCGGCTGGGGCTGGGCCCCGCGGTGGTCGACGGCACACTGCACCGGTTGTCCGGCGACGGACGGGTGGTCCAGGGCGAGTTCCGGCCGGAGGGCACCGCCGGGGGCGCGGTCGAGTGGTGCGACGCGGGGGTGCTGCGGCGGCTGCGGCGGCGTTCGCTGGCAGCGCTGCGCCACGAAGTGGAACCGGTGCCGCCGGCGGCACTGTCCGCGTTCCTGACCCAGTGGCAGCACGTTGGAACGCGGGCGCTGCGCGGGATCGACGGACTGGTGCGGGCCGTCGAGCAGTTGCAGGGCGCCGCGGTGCCCGCGTCGGCGCTGGAACGACTGGTACTGCCGTCCCGGGTCACCGACTACGGCCCCGCGCTGCTCGATCAGCTCACCGCCTCCGGTGAGGTCGTGTGGGCCGGGGCGGGCGCACTGCCCGGCAAGGACGGCTGGGTCTCGCTCCATCTCGCCGACACCGCCGCCCTGCTGCTGCCCCCGCCGGCTCCGCTGGAGTTGTCACCCCTGCACCAGGCGGTGCTGACCGCCCTCGCGCCGGGCTACGGGCTGTTCTTCCGGCAGTTGGCGGACCAGGTGCGGGCGGTCCTGCCCGACGTGGCGGAGCCCGAACTGGCTGAGGCCGTATGGGACCTGTGCTGGTCCGGACGGCTCACCAACGACACCCTCGCACCGCTGCGTGCGTTGCTCGGCTCGGGACGGACGGCGGGCTCGACCGCGCATCGGGCGCCCCGCGCGGTTCCGCGAGGACGGTACGGATCACGGCTCGCGCGTCCCACGGCCTCGCGCGGCGGGCCACCGACGATGGCGGGACGCTGGTCGCTGATACCCGCGGCGGAGACCGACCCCACCCTGCGAGCGCACGCACTCGGCCACACCCTGCTCGACCGGCACGGGGTCGTTACCCGGGGCGCGGTGGCCGCCGAGGGGGTGGTCGGCGGTTTCTCCGCCGTCTACCGGGTGCTGTCGGCGTTCGAGGAGACCGGGCAGGCACGCCGTGGCTACGTGGTCGAGGGGCTGGGCGCGGCCCAGTTCGCGATGGAAGGGGCGGTCGACCGGCTCCGCGCGGTGCACACCGCCCGGGAGCGTGCGGAGGCGCATCCGACGGCACCGCGAGCCGTCGTGCTGGCCGCGGCCGACCCGGCGAACGCCTACGGTGCCGCGCTGCCCTGGCCTGATCCGCCCTCCGCCGCGGACGCCCGGGCGGGCCACAAACCCGGCCGTAAGGCGGGCGCGCTGGTGGTGCTGGTCGACGGTGAGCTGACGCTCTACGTCGAGCGCGGCGGCAAGACCCTGCTGGCCTGGTCCCATGACGACGGTCCCCGCCTCCAGGCCGCCGTCGAAGCCCTGGTCGCGGCCGTCCGCGACGACGCCCTCGGCCGCCTCACCGTGGAACGCGCCAACGGCGAGTCCGCCCTGACCTCCCCACTCGGCCGCGCCCTGGAAAGCGCCGGCTTCCACCCGACCCCCCGCGGACTCCGACTACGCGGATAAGTGCACCGTGCACCTGGGCGGTGGCCGAGAGGGCGGAGGCGGTGTTTGGCGGCGGCCCGCCAGACACCGACGACGGCCGCGCGGGCCCACCCACCACGCGCCGAGCCCGCCCCGGCACCCTCGGCCCCGTCCCCGGGCAGTCCGGCAACGCACCGGCACCCGCCCCGGCCCCCTGCCCGGGCAGCCTCCCTCAGCCTGCAGCCCGCAGCGCTCCCGCCCCCGACCTGGGCAGTCCGCCAGCACCCCCGCACCCGCCATCGGTCCGGCGGCCCCGCTGCCCGCCAGCACTCCCGCCCCCGCCCACACACCCGGGCGGCACGCCCGCCCCCGCCATCTGCCCTGCCCGCCAGCGCTCCCGCCCCCACACCCCCGCCCCGGCCCCGTCCCCGTCCCCGGGCGGTCCGTCACCCACACACACGCACCCGGCCCGGGCGGACCAGCACCCCCGCCACAACCACACCGACCACGCCTCCCCACCTCACCCTCACCACGCCCCCGCAACCACGCCACCCCGCCACGCACCTCACCCCCGCCACGCCCCCGCCACGCCCCCGCGGCAACCGCCTCCGCTCCTCCCCACCCACCCCCGGAGGGACCAGGCATTATGGACTCATGCCTGAGGGCGACACCGTTTGGTTGACGGCGCGGCGGTTGCGGGAGGCGTTGGCGGGGCGGGAGCTGGCGCGGGCGGAGCTGCGGGTGCCGTCGTTGGCCACGACGAACCTCACCGGGCGCCGGGTCGAGGACGTCGTGGCGCGCGGCAAACACCTCTTGCTGCGCGTCAGCGGCGGCTGGACCCTGCACACGCATCTGCGGATGGACGGGGCCTGGCGGGTGTTCGCGCCGCACGAGCGCTGGCGTGGCGGCCCGGCGCACCAGATCCGGGCGGTCCTGGGCAACATGGAGGCGGTCGCCGTCGGATACCGGCTTCCGGTGCTGGAGTTGCTGGCGACAGCCGACGAGGACTCGGTCGTGGGTCATCTCGGCCCCGATCTGCTCGGGCCTGGCTGGGACCCGGCCGAGGCGGTGCGGCGGTTGCTGGCGGATCCGGCGCGGCCGATCGGTGAGGCGCTGCTCGACCAGCGCAATCTGGCCGGAATCGGCAACGTCTACAAGAGCGAGCTGTGCTTCCTGCGCGGTGTCACCCCGTGGACCCCGGTCGGCGCCGTCGTCGCTCCGGAACGCATGGTGGTCCTGGCCCGCAAGCTGCTGGACGCCAACAAGGCACGGCATGGCCACATCACCACCGGGGACCCGCGGCGCGGCCGTGCCCACTGGGTCTACGACCGCGCCCACCAGCCCTGCCTGCGGTGCGCGACCCCCGTGCGCCTGGCCCGTCAGGGGCCACCCGAGGACGCGCGCGTCACCTTCTGGTGCCCGTCATGCCAGCACGGCCCCGCACCGGGCCACCCCGCCCCCTGACCTCCGACCCTGAACCCCGCCCCCTGACCCCTGGCCCCCGCCCGCTGCCCCCTCACGGTCCCCCGCCACGCCCCCGCCCCGAGCGCCGGGACCGACAGCACCGACGCCGCCGGTCCCGGCGGCACCGGCGTCCGCCCAAGCCCCGGCGGCACCCGCGTCCGCCCAAGCCCCGTCCGCCCAAGCCCCGTCCGCTCGCGCCCCGTCCACCCGCGCCCCCTCACCCCGCACCGACCCCCGGGCACCCACCGCGCCCATCGCACCCGCCGCGCCCACCGGAGCGGTCATCCCGAGCCGGTCGGTCACCGGGGGCGGCGGGGAAGCGGTACGCGGC
Organism: uncultured Actinomycetota bacterium; assembly: GCA_963737305.1. Taxonomy (GTDB): domain Bacteria; phylum Actinomycetota; class Actinomycetes; order Streptomycetales; family Streptomycetaceae; genus Streptantibioticus_C. The sequence continues at coordinate 2,987,027 of CAVTRX010000001.1, forward strand.
GTCGGCAGCGGGCCGGCGGCCGAGCCGGTGTGGGGGGAGCGCGGCCCGCGCCGGCGGGATCCTCGGCGGCGCCGCGGGGCTGTGTGGACCGGCAGCACCCCGAGTGTCCAACCGCCGACGGCGATGCCCTGCTCGACCGGTCCGGTCTGCGCGGGCTGGAGTGCGATCCTCAGCAGCGACCAGCACCAGGCCAGTCCCAGCAGGGTCGCGAGGGCAAGACGAATGGAGCGGCGAGCATTCATGACCGCCTCCCACGTCCCCGAGGATGCGGCGGGAGCGCGTCAGGCGCTCCTCTCCCCTCCGGTGCCCCCGGGGGGTGATCGATATCCCTCCGACCGGTCGAACAGCCGGCCCTTCACCCGGACAGAGCAGCGCATCGGCACGCAGAGTGCCGATGCGCTACGTACTGCCACCGCTCACGGGGGGCGTCCGGAGGGACAGGCGGGCGGGGATGTCAGGCTTCGGTGTTCTCCGCCTGGAACATCCACTGGTGCTTTTCGAGATCGGCGCAGACGTCCAGAAGGATGTCCTGCGAGACCGGATCGGGTTCGTCGGTGGACTTGATGCGCTCGCGCACCCGGGCGATCACCGCGCCGAGGGCGGCGATCATGACGTCCACCACGTCCTTGTCGTTGATCCAGCCGTCTTTGACGGTCTTCATGCTGCTGGTCTTGGCTACCGTCTCGGCCCGTCCGTCCGGCGAGACGCCGATCGCGGACGCCCGCTCGGCGACCGTGTCGGAGTAGGTGCGGGCGGTGGCGACGACGTCGTCGAGTTGGAGGTGGACGGAGCGGAAGCGTGGTCCGACGACGTTCCAGTGCACCTGTTTGGCGACGAGGGACAGATCGAGCAGATCCACCAGAGTGCCCTGGAGTGCGTCCCCCACGATCTTGCGGGCCTCGTCGGACAGTGCGCTCTTCACGACAGTCATGTGCGACCTCCTGCGGGGTACGTCCGTTTGATCCACGTTACGTCTTCCCACTGACAGCGCGCGAAACGTGCCCCGCCGGGCCCGGACAGCACCACACGGGCGGCACGACAGCGCGGAGCCGGGCCGGACACAGCAAGGCCGGGGTGCCGAACGGCGATCGCCGTTCGGCACCCCGGCCTTGGACACACCTACCCGAACGAGGGAACCTGTTCGAACACGGACCGGGAGGGACGCGGAGCGCCCGTCAGGCCGCGACCACCTCCACGGCCTCCGCCTGGGGGGCCTTGATGGTCACACGCTTGCCGGGTACCGGTACATGCGTGATCGTTTCCAGCCGCACTGGCGCGGGAGCGGTCTCCGAGGCCGCCGACTGAGCCAGCTCGGCGAGCGACAGCTCGTCACTGACCTCGCGCATGACCTCGGACATTCGTACGTCCAGGGCGTCGCAGATCGCGGAGAGCAGTTCGGAGGAGGCTTCCTTCTGGCCGCGCTCCACCTCTGAGAGGTAGCCGAGCGAGACCCTGGCCGATGCCGAGACCTCGCGCAGAGTGCGGCCCTGACGTTGGCGCTGCCGACGGAGTACGTCACCCAGCAGGCGACGGAGCAGAATCATCGGTGCCTCCTTCCTCGGACCGCGGAACCACAAGCTTCTCGCCCCACCGTACCGCCTCGGGCTTCGGCCGTGCGGGGAGCGATGACGTGTTCACTCAGGGCTGCAAACATCAAAAACCCCCGTGCTGTTCCGTATCCTTTGCTCCCGCGTTCCCGCGCCCGTCACCACGAAACAGGCCGGGCGGTATCGATACGGTTCCCGCCAGCGCGTCCACCAGCAGATCCAGCGCCGCGACGACGGTCGCCGCGCGGATCGCGGCCCGGTCGCCGGCCAGGTCGAGCGCGGCCACCGGCACCTCGGCTGACCCCTGCGGCCCGGCCACGGCTACGTAAACCGTCCCCACCGGCTTGCCGTCCTGCGGATCCGGTCCGGCCGCCCCGGTCGTCGCCAGCCCCCAGCCGGCCCCGAGCCGGTCGCGGACACCCCGGGCCATCGCCGCGGCGACCCGCGGGTCGACCGCGCCGCGTTCCGCCAGCAGGGCGCCGTCCACGCCGAGCACGTCCCGCTTCAGTTCCGTCGCGTAGGCCGTCACAGAACCGCGGAAGACCCGTGAGGCTCCCGGCACCGCGGTCAGTTCGGCGGCCACCAGGCCACCGGTGAGCGACTCGGCGACCGCGAGCGTCTCCCCCCGGTCCGCCAGTGACCGCAGCGCTTCAGCGGCGCTCACGCCCGCGGTCCCCGGACGTCGTCCGGCTCCCCGGCGTCCGGCGATCCCGCTCCCGCCCGGCCCAGCGCCTCCTTGGCCAGTCCGGCGCGCCGCAGCACCACGGCCTGCCGGACGTAGTCCAGGCCGGTCAGCACGGTCAGCGCCACGGCCGCCACCATCAGCCAGCCGCGCAGGGTGGCGAGCGGGCCGGTGAGCACCAGGACGTACATGCCGACCGCGATGCCCTGGGTGAGTGTCTTGAGCTTGCCGCCGCGGCTGGCCGGGATCACCCCGTGCCGGATCACCCAGAAGCGCATCAGGGTGATGCCGATCTCGCGGAACAGGATGATCGCGGTGATCACCCACGACAGGTCGCCCAGCGCCGACAGGCCGATCAGCGCGGCACCCATGATGGCCTTGTCGGCGATCGGGTCGGCGATCTTGCCGAAGTCGGTCACCAGGTCGTAGCGGCGGGCCAGTTCGCCGTCGAACAGGTCGGTGATCATGGCGACGGCGAAGGCCGCCCACGCGAAGGACCGCCACGCCGGGTCATGGCCGTCGTCGTGCACCAGCAGCAGCACGAAGACCGGCACGAGCAGCAGCCGCACCATGGTGAGGATGTTGGCGACGTTCCACAGCCGGGTCGGCCGGTCCACCGGATCGCCCAGGTGGTCGGGGGTGGCCGCGGGCCGGTGTCCGCCCGCCGCGTGCGCCGGTACTCCGGTCATCCGCACGCCCCCTGCGTACAGCCCGGCAGCGGCTCGGCGACGAGGTCCACGCCGTCGGTGTCCACCACCTTCGCGGTGACGATGCGGCCGGGCACCAGGCCGTGGTGCGAGGTCAGCAGGATCTGCCCGTCGGTCTCGGGGGCCTGGTGGGCCGCGCGGCCGAACGCCCCGGCCTCCTCGTCCTCCTCGCCGTCCGGCGAGCTGACGCCCTCCACCAGCACCTCGACGGTCTCGCCCAGCCGCTCCTCGGCGCGCTGCGCGGTCAGCTCCTCCGCGAGCCGGGAGACACGGGCCAGCCGTGCGGCGACCACTTCCTCGTCCAGCTTGCCGTCGTAGCCCGCCGCCTCGGTGCCCTCCTCGTCGGAGTAGCCGAACACCCCGATGGCGTCCAGCCGCGCGGCGCCCAGGAAGCGCTCCAGCTCGGCCAGGTCCTCCTCGGTCTCACCGGGGAAGCCGACGATGAAGTTGGAGCGCGCCCCGGCCTGCGGCGCCTTGCTGCGGATGGCCTCCAGCAGCTCCAGGAAGCGGTCGGTGTCGCCGAACCTGCGCATCGCCCGCAGCACGCCGGGGGCGGAGTGCTGGAAGGACAGGTCGAAGTAGGGGGCGACCTTCGGCGTGGAGGTGAGCACGTCGATCAGGGTGGGCCGCATCTCGGCCGGCTGGAGGTAGCTGACCCGGATCCGCTCGATGCCGTCGACCGCCGCCAGTTCCGGCAGCAGCGTCTCCAGCAGCCGGATGTCGCCGAGGTCCTTGCCGTAGGAGGTGTTGTTCTCGCTGACCAGCATGACCTCCTTGACGCCCTGCTCGGCCAGCCAGCGGGTCTCGCCGAGCACGTCGGAGGGGCGCCGGGAGACGAAGGAGCCGCGGAAGGAGGGGATGGCGCAGAACGCGCACCGCCGGTCGCAGCCCGAGGCGAGCTTGACCGAGGCGACCGGGCCGCCCTCCAGCCGCCGCCGCAGCGGCGCACGCGGCCCCGACGCGGGCGCGACGCCCTCGGGGAGGTCCTCGGGGGTGCTGCCGGGCAGCGGGGCTTGCGCGTGGCCGGGCAGGGCCACGTCGACGCCCTGGCGTTCCGCCGGGCTGATGGGCAGCAGCAGCCTGCGGTCGCGGGGGGTGTGGGGGGCGTGCACGCCGCCGGACAGGATGGTCCGCAGCCGGTCGGAGATGTCCGCGTAGTCGTCGAAGCCGAGCACGCCGTCCGCCTCGGGCAGCGCCTCCGCGAGCTCCTTGCCGTACCGCTCGGCCATGCATCCGACGGCGACGACGGCCTGGGTGCGGGCCTGGCCCTTGAGGTCGTTGGCTTCCAGCAGGGCGTCGACGGAGTCCTTCTTGGCGGCGTCGACGAAGCCGCAGGTGTTCACGACGGCGACATCGGCGTCCGCGGCGTCCTCGACGAGCCGCCAGCCGTCCGCCGCCAGACGGCCGGCGAGCTCTTCCGAGTCCACCTCGTTGCGTGCGCAGCCGAGTGTGACGAGAGCGACGGTACGGGGTTCGGGCATGGGCTCAGCCTACTTTGTCCGCGCCCGCCCGCCGCCCGCCAGGTCCGCCGCCGCCCGGCCGGCCGCGGTGGTCCCTGGCCGGTCGGGCGGCGGAACGGGCTCAGCCGGCCTGCGGGTTGCCCGGTGTGAAGTCGGTGCGGACCAGTTGGCCGTCGTCGCCGGCCGTGCCGAGGTCCTTGCCGTTGACGAACATGTCCACCGCGCCGGCGTTGCCGAGCACCAGGGAGATCTTCTTGTCATCGGTGAAGGTCTTGGACTGGCCCTGCTGGAGCAGCCCCTGGAAGAGGGAGGTGCCGTCGTCGCCGATGGCCGACACCCAGCTCTTGCCGGCGTTCGCGGTCAGCTTGACGACGACCTTGTTGGCCGGGACGGCCGCGATGGGACTGTCGCTGGGCTGGGCCGTGGGCGTCTTGGTCGGGGTGGCACCGCCGGTGTGCGACGGCGTGGTGCTCGGCCGGCTCTGGGAGGCGTGCCCGGCCACCGGCTGACTGCCGCTGCTGCTGCCACCCGAGCCGTTGAACATCGTGAAGCCCACGAACCCGACGACCACGACGATCGCGGCGATCATGGCCGCCGTCCAGTTGGGCCGGCGCGGTTCCGGACGGATCCGGTCGCCCTCGTAGAGCGGGGTGACGTGGGTGGGGGCGGGACGGCCGCCGTGTTCGGCGTCGTACTGCTCTATCAACGGCGCCGGGTCGAGGCCGACGGCCCGGGCGATGGCACGGATGTGACCGCGGGCGTACACGTCGCCGCCACAGCGCGTGAAGTCGTCCGCTTCGATGGCGTGCACGATGGGCACGCGCACCCGGGTGGCCGCACTGACCGCGTCGACGGTCAGACCGGCGTCCAGGCGTCCGCGGGTCAGGGCACGGCCGACGGAGGGGACGGACGGGGGCACGTCCGAGTCGGAGGACGGAACGTCCGGAGGTGAGTTGCCGATGGACACGGGGACGCCTTTCAAACGTGTAGCCACCTGCTGGAATAACAGTCTAGGGGCGGTCTGCGAGCGTGGGGCAAGCGGGCGACCGCTGTTTGTCCGCCATCAGGGTCCGGGCCAGGTCCGTCCGCGCGACCGGGTACGAGTTCATGTGCGGGCTCCGTTCTCCCATTTGACGTGCGAACAGTCGAAAGGGTTGCGTCAAGATCCGGACGGATGACGAAACCCGTGGGAGCCCCGTGGGCCGCGGCTACGCCCCGCCGCGGATCTCGGCGAGCACGCCGTCCAGTTCGTCCGGCTTGATGAGTACGTCACGGGCCTTGGAACCCTCACTGGGACCCACGATGCTGCGTGATTCCATCAGGTCCATCAGCCTTCCCGCTTTCGCGAATCCCACGCGCAGTTTTCGCTGGAGCATCGAAGTGGAACCGAACTGTGTCGAGACCACCAGCTCCGCGGCCTGCATCAGCAGGTCCAGATCGTCGCCGATCTCCTCGTCGATCTCCTTCTTCGGGCCGCTGCCGACCATCACGTCGTCGCGGTAGGAGGGGGTCAGCTGCCGCTTGCAGTGCTCGACCACCGCGGCGACCTCGTCCTCGGTGACGAAGGCGCCCTGCAACCGGATCGGCTTGTTCGCGCCCATCGGCAGGAACAGCCCGTCACCCTTGCCGATCAGCTTCTCGGCACCCGGCTGGTCGAGGATGACCCGGCTGTCGGCCAGCGAGGAGGTGGCGAAGGCGAGCCGGGAGGGGACGTTGGCCTTGATCAGACCGGTGACCACGTCCACGCTGGGCCGCTGGGTGGCGAGCACCAGGTGGATGCCGGCCGCCCGCGCCAGCTGGGTGATGCGCACGATGGAGTCCTCGACGTCGCGCGGCGCCACCATCATCAGGTCGGCCAGCTCGTCGACGATCACCAGCAGATACGGGTACGGGGTCAGCTCCCGCTCGCTGCCCTCGGGCGTCTTGGCCTTGCCGGAGCGCACCGCGGCGTTGAAGTCGTCGATGTGCCGGTAGCCGAAGGCGGCCAGGTCGTCGTAGCGCAGGTCCATCTCGCGGACCACCCACTGCAGCGCCTCGGCGGCCTTCTTGGGGTTGGTGATGATCGGGGTGATCAGGTGCGGGATGCCCTCGTACGCGGTCAGCTCCACGCGCTTGGGGTCCACCAGAACCATCCGCACCTCGTCCGGGGTGGCCCGGGCCATGACCGAGGTGATCAGGCAGTTGATGCAGGAGGACTTGCCCGAACCGGTGGCACCGGCCACCAGGACGTGCGGCATCTTGGCCAGATTGGCCATCACGTAGCCGCCCTCGACGTCCTTGCCGAGGCCGACCGTCATCGGATGGTCCTCGCCGGCCGCCTCGGCGGACCGCAGCACGTCACCGAGGTTGACCATCTCCCGGTCGGAGTTGGGGATCTCGATGCCCACCGCCGACTTGCCGGGGATCGGGCTTATGATCCGCACGTCGGGGCTGGCGACCGAGTAGGCGATGTTCTTGGCCAGCGCGGTGATCCGCTCGACCTTGACCGCCGGTCCCAGCTCGACCTCGTAGCGGGTGACCGTCGGGCCGCGGCTGAACCCGGTGACCTTCGCGTCCACCTTGAACTCGGAGAAGACCCCGCTCAGCGCGGCCACCACCGCGTCGTTGGCCGCACTGCGGGTACGCCCCGGGCCGCCGCGTTCCATCAGGTCAAGCGACGGCAGCGCGTAGGTGATGTCACCGGAGAGCTGGAGCTGCTCGGCCCGCGGCGGCAGCACCTCGCTCTCGGCGGCCGCCGGGCGCTTGGTCAGATCGGGCACCGGCCCGCCGCGCTCCGCACGCTCGACGGCCGGGGCCGGTGGCGGCACGGCGGCCGGGGCGGTCCTTATCCGGCTGGTGAGGTCGGCGACGAGCGGGGAGGGCTGCACGCCGTGCAGCACGGCGCCGTCCAGCGCCGCGGCGGCCGCTGCGGCGACGTCCACCGCGTCCGGGTCCCGCTTGGTGAAGTCCGGCGGTGCGGGCTGCGCTCCCGGCTCCTGCGGACGCCGGGAGCGGCGGCGCTTGCCCAGCTCCAGCGCCTCCGCGCTCTCCGGGTCGGGCGCCGCGACGGCCGGCCGGCGACCGCCGCGCGGGATCCGGGCCGACTCCGGCTCGCCCTCCTCGCCCGCGGCCGGCAGCGCCGCACCGGCGATCTCGGCCTGCGGAGGCGCGTAGAGCCCGAGACGGGTGCCGACCTGCTTGAGGCGCTGCGGGATGGCGTTGACCGGCGTGGCGGTCACCACCAGCAGGCCGAAGACCGCGACGAGCGCCAGCAGCGGCACGGCGAGCGGCGAACCCACGGTGAACAGCAGCGGCTTGGAGGCCGCCCAGCCCACCAGCCCGCCCGCGTCCTGCATCGCCCGCTCGCCCTGGCCGCGGCCCGGCGCGCCGCAGGCGATGTGGACCAGGCCGAGCACCCCGATCACCAGCGCGGACAGGCCGATGACGATGCGTCCGTTGGCGTCCTGCTTCTCCGGGTGGCGCATCAGGCGGACGGCGATGATGCCCAGCAGTATCGGCACCAGCAGGTCGAGCCGGCCGAACGCGCCGGTGATCAGCATCTCGACCAGGTCGCCGACCGGACCGCTGGGGCTGGACCAGGTGCCGGCCGCGACCACCAGCGCCAGACCGAGCAGCAGCAGCGCCAGACCGTCCTTGCGGTGCGCCGGGTCCAGGCCGCGCGCTCCCCGTCCCACCCCGCGGAACAGGGCGCCGACGCTGTGCGCGAATCCCAGCCACACCGCCCGGACCAGCCGGAAGACGCCGCCGGTGGGATTGGGGGCCGGTTTGACGGCGGGCTTGGCCGCGGCCTTGGGCGGGGTCTTCTTGGCGGGCGCCTTCTTGCCGCCCTTCGCGGCCGAGGGCGCCGGTTTCCTGGCCGGAGACTTCTTCGCGGAGCCCGAGGTGCGCCCGGCGCGCGGCGCGGGCGCCGAAGCGCTGCTGGAGCCCTTGCCGGACGTACGTGAGGCCATGGTGGTGAGGTTACCGCCGTTGCCCCACGGCCACATACGAGGTGTGGACTTCGCCCGTTCGTGTCGCGGCCCAGTCGTGGCAGGGTGACGTGGCGTCAAGCATGGTTGACGTGAGGGAGGGCGGCGACGTGCCCCGCGGTCAGTTCTGCGGAGGGGCGGACGGCCCGCCGGACTCGGCGCCGGGCTCCAGCGCGTCCAATGCCCGCCGCAGACCGGTGAGCTTGCGTTCCAGATGGGCCGCGGTCGCCACCGCGGCGGCGTCGGCGGATTCGTCCAACTGCTTGGTGAGGGCCTCGGCCTGCTCCTCGACGGCGGCCAGCCGGGCGGACAGTTCGGCCAGCAGCCCGGCGGGCTCACGGGCACCGTTGGCACCCGCGGCGTCGCCCTGCTCCAGTTGCAGCCTCAGCAGGGCCGCCTGCTCCCGCAGTTGGCAGTTCTTCATGTACAGCTCGACGAAGACCGAGACCTTCGCCCGCAGCACCCACGGGTCGAACGGCTTGGAGATGTAGTCCACCGCGCCCGCCGCGTACCCACGGAAGGTGTGGTGGGGGCCGTGGTTGATGGCGGTGAGGAAGATGATCGGGATGTCGCGGGTGCGTTCTCTGCGCTTGATGTGCGCGGCGGTCTCGAACCCGTCCATGCCGGGCATCTGCACATCCAGCAGGATGACCGCGAAATCGTCCGTGAGCAGCGCTTTGAGCGCCTCCTCCCCGGACGATGCCCGAACCAGTGTCTGATCGAGCGCGGAGAGGATGGCCTCCAGCGCCAGCAGATTCTCCGGCCGGTCATCGACCAGGAGGATCTTGGCCTTCTGCACCATGGCCCGCCCTCCTCGTCCCGGCAGTACTCCGGGCGCCGCCCCCAGGGACGGCTCTCGTAGGCCGCCCGTCCTTGTGCCGGTCATGGTAGCCGCACCCTGTCGTTCGCCACACCCTGTCACCGCCATGTCACTGTGCACGTAGCAAAAACGCAGCGGGAGAGGAGAAGGTTCCCCGCTTCCAGCACTCTCACACTCCAGCGGGCGCGTCGGACGGTGGGATGACGCAATCTCACCTGGCTCTCATGCGGTCATCACCGGATAGTCATACCGTCAGCGGAAACCCCATGAATGGATCACCGCATCACCGTTGACTCATCCAGTGCTGCATGATCGACAACAGGCTGTCGGTGTCCACCGGCTTGGTGACGTAGTCGGTGGCACCGGCCTCCAGGCTCTTCTCCTTGTCGCCCTTCATCGCCTTTGCGGTGAGCGCGATGATCGGCAGGCCGGCGAACTGCGGCATCCGGCGGATCGCCGAGGTCGTGGCGTAACCGTCCATCTCGGGCATCATGATGTCCATCAGCACGACGGAGACGTCGTCGTGCTGCTCCAGCACCTCGATGCCCTCCCGGCCGTTCTCGGCGTAGAGCACGGTCAGCCCGTGCTGCTCCAGAACGCTGGTGAGCGCGAAGACGTTGCGGATGTCGTCGTCGACGATCAGCACCCGCTCGCCGTGGAAGCCCAACGGCACCCGGGAGGCGTCCTCGTCACGCCGCGCCGCGCCGCCCACCCAGGAGTCCGCCTCCTGCGACAGGTCGGAGCGGCCGTCCCGCGCCACCCGCTCGGGGGCGGGAGCAGCCGAACGGCGGCGCCGGGACAGCGCGCCACCCCGGGAGTACGCCGAGCCGGCCAGCGGCTCACGCGCCCCCATCGACTCCACGGCCGAGATCTCACCGGTGTCGGTCAGATCCGAGGAGGCGAACTCCCGCGGCGTCAACTCACCGGTGCTCAGCGGCAGGTACAGGGTGAAGGTCGAGCCGCGGCCCGGCTCGCTGTCGGCCTGGATCTCACCGCCGAGCAGCCGGGCGATCTCCCGGCTGATCGACAGCCCAAGACCCGTACCGCCGTACTTGCGGCTCGTGGTGCCGTCGGCCTGCTTGAACGCCTCGAAGATCACCCGCATCTTGCTGGCCGCGATCCCGATACCCGTGTCGGTCACCGAGAAGGCGATCATGTCCTGGTCGGGGTCGCGCAGCGAGCCGTTCTCCAGCATCTGCTCGCGGATGGCCACCGGGATGTCCGGCCCCGCCGGCCGGATGACCAGCTCGACCGCGCCCGCGTCGGTGAACTTCACCGCGTTGGACAGCAGGTTGCGCAGCACCTGGAGCAGCCGCTGCTCGTCGGTGTGCAGGGTGACCGGCAGCTCGGGCGAGACCCGGATGGAGAAGTCCAGGCCCTTCTCCGCCGTCAGCGGCCGGAAGGTGGCCTCCACGTAGTCGACCAGCTGCACCAGCGCGATCCGGGTCGGGCTCGACGTCCATCTTGCCCGCCTCGACCTTCGACAGGTCCAGGATGTCGTTGATCAGCTGGAGCAGGTCGGAACCCGCGCCATGGATCGTCTCGGCGAACTCCACCTGCTTGGGCGAAAGGTTGCCGTCGGCGTTGTCGGCGAGCAGCTTGGCGAGGATCAGCAGCGAGTTGAGCGGGGTCCGCAGCTCGTGCGACATGTTCGCCAGGAACTCCGACTTGTAGCGCATGGAGATCGCCGAGCTGCTCGGCGCGCTCCTCCAGGACCTGCCGCGCCTCCTCGATCTCGGTGTTCTTCACCTCGATGTCGCGGTTCTGCTGGGCCAGCAGCTCGCCTTCTCCTCCAGCTCCGCGTTGGAGGACTGAAGCGCCTTCTGCCGGTTCTCCAACTCGGCCGAGCGCTCCCGCAGCTGCGCGGTCAGCTCCTGCGACTGCTTCAGCAGCCCCTCGGTCTTGGTGTTGACGCGAGATGGTGTTGACGCTGGTCGCGATCATCTCCGCGATCTGGTTGAGGAAGTCCTTCTGGATCTGGGTGAACGGCTGGAAGGACGCCAGCTCGATCACCCCGAGGATCCGGCCCTCGAACAGCACCGGCAGCACGATCACGTGCGCGGGCGGCGCCTCGCCCAGCCCGGAGGTGATCTTCAGATAGCCCGGCGGGCACGTTCTCCACCAGGATCGTGCGCTTCTCCACCGCCGCCTGCCCGATCAGCGACTCACCGGGCAGGAACGAGGTCGGCATGGTGCGCCGGGAGTAGCCGTAGCTGCCGATCAGCCGCAGCTCGTACGGCTCGCCCGCGCGCCGCCGATCTCCCCGCGCTCGCCGCTCTCGCCGATCTGCATCGCCAGGAAGAACGCGCCGTGCTGCGCGGAGACCACCGGCGTCAGCTCGCTCATGATCAGCGCGGCCACGTCGACCAGGTCCCGGCGGCCCTGCATCAGACCGGAGATGCGCGCCAGGTTGCCCTTGAGCCAGTCCTGCTCCTTGTTGGCGAGCGTGGTCTCGCGCAGGTTGACGATCATCGTGTTGATGTTGTCCTGGAGCTCCAGGATCTCGCCCGCCGCGTCCACGTCGATCTTCAGGTTGAGGTCGCCGCGGGTCACCGCGGTGGCGACCTGGGCGATGTCGCGCACCTGGCTGGTCAGGTTGCTGGCCATCAGGTTCACCGACTCGGTCAGGTCGCGCCAGATGCCGGCGACGCCCCGGCACCCGGGCCTGACCGCCGAGCCGCCCCTCGGTGCCCACCTCGCGGGCCACCCGGGTGACCTCGTCACCGAACGCGGACAGCTGGCCGACCATCGTGTTGATGGTCGTCTTCAGCTCCAGGATCTCGCCGCGCGCGTCCACGTCGATCTTCTTGGACAGGTCGCCCCTGGCGACCGCGGTGGTCACCATCGCGATGCTGCGCACCTGGCCGGTCAGGTTGGACGCCATCGAGTTCACCGACTCGGTGAGGTCCTTCCAGGTCCCCGACACGCCCGGCACCCGCGCCTGGCCGCCCAGTACGCCCTCGGTGCCCACCTCACGCGCCACCCGGGTCACCTCGTCACCGAAGGCCGACAGCGTGTCGACCATGGTGTTGATGGTGTCGGCGAGCTGCGCGACCTCGCCGCGCGCCTCGACGGTGATCTTCTTCGTCAGGTCGCCGTTGGCGACCGCCGTCGCCACCTGCGCGATGTTGCGCACCTGGCATGGTCAGGTTGTTGGCCATCATGTTGACGTTGTCGGTCAGGTCCTTCCAGATGCCCGACGACGTCCGCGCACCCGCGCCTGGCCGCCCAGCTGCCCTCGGTGCCCACCTCGCGGGCCACCCGGGTCACCTCGTCACCGAACGCGGACAGCTGGTCCACCATCGTGTTGACGGTGGTGACCAGCGCGAGGATCTCGCCCTTGGCGTCCACCGTGATCTTCTTCGACAGGTCGCCCTTGGCGACCGCCGTCGTCACCTCGGCGATGTTGCGCACCTGGATCGGTCAGGTTGTTCGCCATGAAGTTGACGGACTGGGTCAGGTCCTTCCAGGTGCCCGCGACGCCCTTGACCTCCGCCTGGCCGCCCAGGCTGCCCCTCGGTACCCACCTCACGCGCCACCCGGGTCACCTGCTCCGCGAAGGCGGACAGCTGGTCGACCATCGTGTTCAGGGTGTTCTTCAGCTCCAGGATCTCGCCCCGGGCGTCCACGTCGATCTTCTGCGACAGGTCACCGCGCGCCACCGCCGTCGCGACCTGCGCGATGTTGCGGACCTGGGCGGTCAGGTTGCCCGCCATGCCGTTCACCGAGTCGGTCAGGTCCCGCCACACGCCGGCCACGCCCGGCACCTGCGCCTGGCCGCCCAGCCGCCCCTCGGTGCCCACGTCGCGGGCCACCCGGGTCACCTGGTCGGCGAAGGCGGACAGCTGGTCGACCATCGTGTTGATGGTGTTCTTCAGCTCCAGGATCTCGCCCCGGGCGTCGACGTCGATCTTCTGCGACAGGTCACCGCTGCGCCACCGCCGTCGTCACCTGGGCGATGTTGCGCACCTGGGACGTCAGGTTGCCCGCCATGAAGTTGACGGAGTCGGTGAGGTCCTTCCAGGTGCCCGAGACACCCGTCCACCCGCGCCTGACCGCCCAGCCGGCCCTCGGTGCCCACGTCACGGGCCATCCGCGTCACCTGCGTCGGCGAACGAGGACAGCTGGTCCACCATCGGTTCACGGTGTTCTTCAGCTGGAGCATCTCGCCGGAGACGTCGACCGTGACCTTCTGCGACAGGTCGCCGTTGGCCACCGCCGTCGTCACCTGCGCGATGTTGCGCACCTGGCCGGTGAGGTTGCGGAACGCGGTGTTGACCGAGTCCGTCAGGTCCTTCCAGGTACCCGCCGCGCCCGGCACCTGCGCCTGACCGCCCAGCTCACCCTCGACGCCGATCTCCCGCGCCACCCGGGTCACCTCGGCACCGAACGCCGACAGCTGGTCGACCATCGTGTTGACGGTGTTCTTCAGCTCCAGCATCTCGCCGGAGACGTCGACCGTCGACCTTCTGCGACAGGTCGCCGTTGGCCACCGCCGTCGTCACCTGCGCGATGTCCCGCACCTGCGCGGTCAGGTTGCGGAACGACGGTGTTGACCGAGTCGGTGAGGTCCTTCCAGGTGCCGGCCGCACCCGGCACCTGCGCCTGACCGCCCAGCTGCCCCTCGGCGCCGACCTCGCCGGCGACCCGGGTCACCTCGTCGGCGAACGTCCGCAGCGTCTCGGTCATCTCGTTGATCGTCTCGGCGAGCTGCGCGACCTCGCCGCGCGCCGCGATGGTGATCTTCTGCGACAGGTCGCCGTTGGCGACCGCCGTCGTCACCTGCGCGATGTCGCGCACCTGGTCGGTCAGGTTGCCGGCCATCAGGTTCACCGAGTCGGTGAGGTCCTTCCACACACCCGGCCACCCCGGGCACCTGCGCCTGGCCGCCCAGCTCGCCCTCGGTGCCCACCTCACGGGCCACCCGGGTCACCTCGGAGGAGAACGAGGACAGCTGGTCCACCATCGTGTTGACGGTGTTCTTCAGCTCGAGCATCTCGCCGTCGACGTGCACGGTGACCTTGCGCGACAGATCACCCTTGGCGACCGCGGTCGTCACCAGCGCGATGTCACGCACCTGCGCCGTCAGCCGGTACGCCATCGTGTTGACGGAGTCGGTGAGGTCCTTCCACGAACCCGGACATCCCGCGCACCTTGGCCTGCCCGCCGAGCTTGCCCTCGGTGCCCACCTCGCTGGCCACCCGGGTCACCTCGTCGGTGAACGCCGACAGCTGGTCGACCAGGCCGTTGACGGTCCGGCCCGACCTTGAGGAACTCGCCGCGCAGCGGATGCGCCGACCCGTCCGCGCCTGCGAGCGCAGGTCCATCCGCTGTTCCAGGTCGCCCTCGGCGACCGCCGACAGCACCCGGCCGACCTCGGAGACCGGCCGGACCAGGTCGTCCACCAGCGCGTTCGACGCCTCGATCGCCGCCGCCCAGGAACCCTCGCAGGCCCCCGTCTCCAGCCGCTCGGTGAGCTTGCCCTCCCGGCCGACCACCCGGCGCACCCGGGCCAGCTCACCCGGTGAGATGCTGGTTGCGGTCCGCGACCTCGTTGAAGACGGCGGCGATCTCGGCCATCACCCCGTCGCCGGAGACCGTCAGGCGCTTGCGGAAGTTCCCGTCCCGCATCGCGGCCAGCGCCGACAGCAGTCCTGTGCAGAGCAGCCGTGTCGACCTCGACGGTCCCGCCTGTACGGGAGCGTGCGCCCTTCGTACGCGTGGCCGAACCACGCGACGATGCACCAGACTCCACCGTGTCCCTCCCAGAGGGTCGTCCTCGACGCGCCCTGGCTCTTGCCCCTGCCCAAGGCATTCCCAGTGTTTCATCATGTGCGCGCCCGGCCATAACGGTTCGGTGGCAACGCACGCCGTCACGGTCCGATCACGACGGAAAACACCCGCAACCGGCGCACGCGCCGCCCGGATGGGTAAGTAACCTGGCATCCGGTTGCCCGCCACGAGCCGGGCGTACACCTGGGCTGCGGAGGGGTGCCGCGAAACATGCGCGAGCGAAGCGCCGAACGGGAGAACAGCCCGGCCACCACCGATCCACCCCGGCTCTCCCCGTCGGCCCACGTCACGCGCCGGCGGGACCCCCTGGACGAACACCGGGCCGATGAGGGACCGGGCGACCTGCGACATACGAGGAGTCCAGTGATCACCGCGCGGGCAGCCGCCAGCTTCGAGCCGGTCGGGCGTTCGGTCGCCACCGCCCGCGCCTTCGTCCGCGACACCCTCCAGGGCTGGGGCTTCGCCGACGTCGTCGACGACGCCGTCGTCCTGACCAGCGAACTCGTCACCAACGCGGTGGTCCACGCGGGCACCGCCGCCGACGTGCTGTGCCTGCGCGAGCGACGGCCGCCGTCCGCATCGAGGTCGCCGACCAGCTACCCCGAACGCGAGGTACCGCTCCAGGCCTCCGCCGCCATCACCGCGCACGCCCGACCGCGAGGGCGGCCGCGGGCTGCATGCTGTGCGCGGCCCTGGCCGGCCGCTGGGGCGTGGAGTACACCCCCACCCACAAGCAGCGTCTGGTTCCAGCTCGACCTGCCCGAGCGCGCCACCGGCACCCGCTCGGCCGGGCCACCACTGCCCGCCGAAGCCCTGCCGCTCGCCGACGCCCGGGTGCGGGTCGCCGTCGTCCAGGTCGACCACGACGGCACCGTCAGCGGCTGGAACGACGACGCCGCAGGCACTCTTCGGCCACACCGCGCCGAACAGATCATCGGCAAACCCCTCGCCGACCTCACCGCCTGGCCGCAGACCCCCGGCACCGGCTTCGGCCTCGCCGAGGCGCTCCGGCTGTCCCGCTGGGAGGGCACCTACGGACTGCGCGGCGCCGACGGCAAGCGTCCAACCCGTCTACGGCTCCCACCTGCGAGTCCGCGACACCGCCGGCGCGCCCTCCACCGTCTGCCTGCTGGTACGCGACCACGAACGCGCCGTCCTGCAGAGCCCGCTGCGCGATGCCCGTGCAGGACACCCTGCCCACCGACCGCAAGAGCGCCGACCCCTTCGAGGTCTTCATCGGCTCCCCCGCCCCCGACGACCTCGACGGCCTGCTGCAGCGCACCGTGGAACGCGCCCGCGACATGCTCGACGGCGACTCCGCCTACCTGCTGCTCGCCACCGACGACGAGACCGAACTGGAGGTCCGGGCCTCCACCGGCCTGCCCTCCGCCCGCCAGCGCTTCGCCCGCGTCCCCGTCGAAGCCGGCACCGGCCGGTACGGCAGCGCCCGGATGCCCGCCGTCCACGAGGACCTCACCGCCGTGCCCGGCGCGGTCCCCCTGCTGTCCGGCACCGGGCATGCGCTCGGTCGTCACCGTCCCGCTGAAGGTCGAAGGCCGGCTCACCGGCTCGCTCGGCGTGGCCGCCGAAGCCCCGGGCCGCTACACCAACGAGGAGGCGCTGCGGCTGCAGTTCGCCGCCGACCGGATCGCCCTCGCCGTCGAGAGCGCCCGGCTGACCGAACTGGAGCGACTGCGCCGCGGCTCGCTCTCCTTCCTCGTCGAGGCCTCCGACCTGCTCGCCGGCACCCTGGAACGCGACCAGACCCTCGCCCTGATGGCCCAGATGACCGTGCCCACCCTGGCCAGTTGGTGCGCCGTCTACACCATCGCCGAACAGTCAGAACCCGAACTCGCCTTCGTCCTGCACGAGGACGAGGAACGCATCGACGGCCTCAAGGCCCTGCTCGCCCAGCATCGCCCCGCCCGACCCCGACCGCACCCCCGGCGCCCGGGTGTGGACCGCGCCCGCCGACGCCGCCCACTCCACCGCGCTGCGGGCCTCACTGCGCAGCCTGGGACTCGCCGAAGCCGGCCGCCCGGCCACCGGCACCGGCGCGCACGCCATCGCCTCCGCGGTCGGCGGCGAGACCGTCGTCCTGCCGCTGGTCGCCCGCAACCGCGTCATCGGCATGCTCACCCTCGGCAAGCCCTCCGACGAACGCTTCCGCCAGGAGATCCTGGAACTCGCCGAGGACCTGTCCCGCCGGGCCGCCCTCGCCCTGGACAACGCCCGGCTGTACTCGGAGCGCACCGCCATCAGCCAGTCCCTGCAGCGCAGCCTCCTGCCCCCGGAGCTGCCGCAGATCCCGGGCGTCGAGGTCGAGGTCATCTACCGCGCGGCCGGCGAGGGCAACGAGGTCGGCGGCGACTTCTACGACCTCTTCCCGATCCGCGACGGCTGCTGGGGCTTCGCCATCGGCGACGTGTGCGGTACCGGCCCGGAGGCCGCCGCCGTCACCGGCCTCGCCCGACACGCCCTGCGCCTGCTGGCCCGCGAGGGCCTCGGCGGCCCCGCGGTCCTGGAACGCCTCAACGCCGCCATCCTCGACGAGGGCGCCCGCAGCCGCTTCCTGACCCTGCTCTACGGCGAGTTGTGGCCGCAGGAGGACGGCAGCGCCGTGCTGAAGATGGTCTGCGCCGGCCATCCCCTTCCGCTGCGGCTGCGCCAGGACGGCACCGTGACACCGGCCGCCGACCCGCAGCCGCTGCTGGGCGTGATGGAGGACCTGGAACTCGTCGAGCAGTCGGTCACGCTCGACCCCGGCGAGGTCCTGCTGCTGGTCACGGACGGGGTCACCGAACGCCGTGAGGGCACCCGCATGCTCGGCGACGACGGCCTCGCCGAGGTGCTGAGCCAGCTGCACCGGCCTCACCGCTGGGGCGGTCGCGGCCCGGATCCACGCGCGCCGTCGAACGCTTCGCCTCCGACCCGCCGTCCGACGACATGGCGATCCTCGCCCTGCGGGTGCAAGGCCTGCCGGAGGACTGACCGGCCGCCTGTCACAGGCGATCTTCCGGTCCCGTCAACATGAAGGCCCCCACCGGTTCACCCGGTGGGGGCCTTCATGTTGACGCTGGAGCCCCAATACGGAATCGAACCGTAGACCTTCTCCTTACCATGGAGACGCTCTGCCGACTGAGCTATTGGGGCCTGCCGACAACGAAGATCGTAGCCCATCACGCCGTCGACCGGAAATCAGTTCGCGCGTTCCACCGGCTCACACCTCCGCGCGAAAGGTCAGAGCAGACCGCCCAATCCGTTGCAGGCCGCCACGATCCGATCCACATCCTTCTGGGTCAACGTCGGGTGCACCGGCAACGCCAGAGTCTCGGCCGCGGCCCGTTCCGTTCGCGGCAAATGCGCACCGCTGCGATAGGCCGGCAGGCGGTGCACGGGCGTCGTCACCGGAATTCCGGCGTCCACCCCGCGGGCGGCCAGCGCCTTGGCGAACGCGTCACGATCGGGGCGCCCGTTGCCCGGTACGCGCACCACGTACCGCTGGTAGACGTGCCGGGCGCCCGCCGCGACCTCAGGGACCAGCACACCGTTCAGCGCCGAGTCCAACACCCTGGCGTGCGCCCTGCGCCGGGCCGTGAAGCCGGCCAGCCGCTCCAACTCGCCCCGTGCGGCAGCCGCCGACGCCTGCGAGGGCAGCGCGTCCGGGGTGCGCAACGTCCGTGCCTTACGGGCCAGCGCCGCGTCCCCGGTGACCACACCGAGGCTGAAGGCGGCCAGCAGACCGAAGGTGCCCACCGGCCGGCCGTCCAGGGCGGCGCCGTAGGAACGGGAGGCGTACTCCAGCAACGCGAGGCCGTGCCGCTCGGCCAGCGCCACGAGACGACGCATGGCAGCGGGGTGACCGAACTGGTGGCTGGCGACGACGGCCACCGTGCGACGGGTGACGGCCGCGGCGACCGCGTCGGGATCCAGGCAGTAGCCGACCTGCTCGATGTCGGCGAAGACGGGCAGTGCTCCGACCATGCGCACGGCGTCCGCGGCGCCCATCGGCGCGTACGACGGCACGATGACCTCGTCACCGGGCCTGACGCCCAGGGTGAGCAGGGCAAGGCGCAGTGCGGAGAAGCCCTCGTCCACCGCCACGCAGTGCCGCCCGCCCACCAGCTCCGCGAACTCCCCCTCGAACGCGGTCACCAAAGAGCCTTCGATCACGCTGCCGCTCGCCATGACGCCGCTCCTCCAGTCGAGTAGTGACGACAGGCTGCCCCGGTCCGACGATGCGCGGAGGAGCACGAGGTAAACGACGGGTGATGAAAACACAAAAAGCTGCTGGCCCCTGACGGATGATCCGTCAGGGGCCAGCAGCTCAATATTTGTTCGGCGGTGTCCTACTCTCCCACAGGGTCCCCCCTGCAGTACCATCGGCGCTGAAAGGCTTAGCTTCCGGGTTCGGAATGTAACCGGGCGTTTCCCAACGCTATGACCACCGAAACACAATGAAACCATTGTCAAAATCGGTGAACTGGTGACAGTTCGTGGTTTCAGAACCACACAGTGGACGCGAGCAACTGAGGACAAGCCCTCGGCCTATTAGTACCGGTCAACTCCACACCTCACGGTGCTTCCATATCCGGCCTATCAACCCAGTCGTCTACTGGGAGCCTTACCCCATCAAGTGGGTGGGAGTCCTCATCTCGAAGCAGGCTTCCCGCTTAGATGCTTTCAGCGGTTATCCCTCCCGAACGTAGCCAACCAGCCATGCCCTTGGCAGAACAACTGGCACACCAGAGGTCCGTCCGTCCCGGTCCTCTCGTACTAGGGACAGCCCTTCTCAAGACTCCTACGCGCACAGCGGATAGGGACCGAACTGTCTCACGACGTTCTAAACCCAGCTCGCGTACCGCTTTAATGGGCGAACAGCCCAACCCTTGGGACCGACTCCAGCCCCAGGATGCGACGAGCCGACATCGAGGTGCCAAACCATCCCGTCGATATGGACTCTTGGGGAAGATCAGCCTGTTATCCCCGGGGTACCTTTTATCCGTTGAGCGACGGCGCTTCCACAAGCCACCGCCGGATCACTAGTCCCAGCTTTCGCTCCTGCTCGACCCGTCAGTCTCACAGTCAAGCTCCCTTGTGCACTTACACTCAACACCTGATTGCCAACCAGGCTGAGGGAACCTTTGGGCGCCTCCGTTACTCTTTAGGAGGCAACCGCCCCAGTTAAACTACCCATCAGACACTGTCCCTGATCCGGATCACGGACCCAGGTTAGACATCCAGCACGACCAGAGTGGTATTTCAACAATGACTCCACAACCGCTGGCGCGATCGCTTCACAGTCTCCCACCTATCCTACACAAGCCGAACCGAACACCAATATCAAACTGTAGTAAAGGTCCCGGGGTCTTTCCGTCCTGCTGCGCGAAACGAGCATCTTTACTCGTAATGCAATTTCACCGGGCCTATGGTTGAGACAGTCGAGAAGTCGTTACGCCATTCGTGCAGGTCGGAACTTACCCGACAAGGAATTTCG
>CAVTRX010000001.1:3012500-4950000 GCA_963737305.1 uncultured Actinomycetota bacterium
ACCCGGTAGACGGAGTTCTCGTTGCCGGGGATCAGGGAGGAGGCGAGCACCACGGTGTCGCCCTCGACGATGCGGATCTGGTGGTCGCGGTTGGCCATCCGGGACAGCGCCGCCATCGGTTCGCCCTGCGAGCCGGTGCAGATCAGCACGATCTCCTCGTCGGGGAGGTCGTCGAGCGTCTTCACGTCGACGACCAGCCCGCCCGGCACCCGCAGGTAGCCCAGGTCACGGGCGATGCCCATGTTGCGCACCATCGAGCGGCCGACGAACGCCACCCGGCGCCCGTACTCGTAGGCCGCGTCGAGCACTTGCTGGATGCGGTGCACGTGGCTGGCGAAGCTCGCGACGATGATCCGGCGCTCGGCCTTGCCGAACACCTGCCGCAGCACGGGCGAGATGTCGCGCTCGTGCGGGATGAAGCCGGGGACCTCGGAGTTGGTGGAGTCGGCCAGCAGCAGGTCGATCCCCTCCTGGCCGAGCCGCGCGAAGGCGGGCAGGTCGGTCAGCCGGCCGTCCAGCGGCAGCTGGTCCATCTTGAAGTCGCCGGTGTGCACCACCATTCCTGCCGGGGTGCGGATGGCGACGGCGAGCGCGTCGGGGATCGAGTGGTTGACGGCGACGAACTCGCAGTCGAACGGGCCGATGCGCTCGCGGCGGCCTTCCTCGACCTCGAGGGTGTAGGGGCGGATGCGGTGTTCCTGCAGCTTGGCCTCGATGAGCGCCAGGGTCAGCTTGGATCCGATCAGCGGGATGTCCGGCTTCTCCCGCAGGAGGAAGGGGACGCCGCCGATGTGGTCCTCGTGCCCATGGGTCAGGACGATGCCCTCGATGTCGTCGAGCCGGTCCCTGATCGACGTGAAGTCGGGCAGGATCAGGTCGATACCGGGCTGCTCCTCCTCGGGGAAGAGCACGCCGCAGTCGACGATCAGCAGTCGGCCGCCGTATTCGAACACGGTCATGTTGCGGCCGATCTCGCCGAGGCCGCCCAGTGGGGTGACCCGCAGGCCGCCCTCGGGGAGCGGCGGCGGGGTGGCGAGATCGGGATGCGGATGGCTCAAAAGGTTCTCCTCACCGCTCGCACCACAGGCCACGGGGTCCGGCCGCGCCGGATCGCGGGTCCGCGGGGCGTGGAAGCTCCGCGGGACAGCTCGCGTCGTACGGCACGGCGCCCCCGTGGTTCACGTGGCGCGAGTGAATCGTGCGATGTTCTGGGTCTGTTTTCGGTTGTTTCGGTGCTATTCAGTTGTGAAGTCTTTGGTTAAAGAAGTCTTTGGTTAAAGCTGTACCCCGCCTGCGGCAAGATCCCTCTTCAACTGCTCGGTCTCGTCGTCGGTCAGTTCCACCAGCGGGAGCCGCAGCGGCCCGCCGGGCAGTCCGCGCAGCGCGAGGGCGGCCTTGGTGGTGATGACGCCCTGGGTGCGGAACATGCCGGTGTAGACCGGCAGCAGGTGCTGGTGCAGCTCGGCGGCCTTGGCCACGTCGCCGGCCAGGTAGGCCTCCAGCAGATCCCGCAGCTCGGGCGAGACGAGGTGGCCGACGACCGAGACGAAGCCGACCGCGCCCACCGACAGCAACGGCAGGTTGAGCATGTCGTCACCGGAGTACCAGGCCAGACCGCTGCGGGCGATCGCCCAGCTGGCCCGGCCGAGGTCGCCCTTGGCGTCCTTGTTCGCGACGATCCTGGGGTGTTCGGCCAGCCGGACGATCGTCTCGGTCTGGATCGGCACCCCGCTGCGCCCGGGGATGTCGTAGAGCATCACCGGGAGGTCGGTCGCGTCCGCGATCGCCGTGAAGTGGCGGTAGAGCCCCTCCTGCGGCGGCTTGCTGTAGTACGGGGTGACGGCGAGCAGGCCGTGGGCTCCGGCCCGGGCCGCCTGCCTGGCGAGCTCCACGCTGTGCCGGGTGTCGTTGGTGCTGACCCCGGCGATCACGAAGGCACGGTCTCCGACCGCCTCGCGGACCACCTGGACCAGCCGCTCTTTCTCCGCATCGCTGGTGGTCGGGGACTCACCGGTGGTGCCGTTGACGACCAGGCCGTCGTTGCCGGCGTCCACCAGATGGGCGGCGAGGCGCTGAGCGCCGTCGACGTCGAGAACGCCGTCCGCGGTGAACGGCGTGACCATTGCGGTCAGGACCCGCCCGAAGGGGGTCTGCGGTGTGGAGGTCGGAGCCATGGGTCCAACGCTACTCGTAGCGCGTACGGGAGTGTCCTCTTGGGGGCCTTCGGAGGGGTCCGAGGGGGTTGTCCTGGACTGCGGCGGCCTGCGGGGGAACGGCCGGGGCGCGGTCCTGACAGGCCGCGAGGTGGGACTCCGGTGCTGCCTGCTCGGGGGTCCAAGCAGCACCGGAATCCGTTTCTGCAGCCTAGATGAACTTCACCAATACCCGCAATTGGGACACCTGGGGCGTTGGCGCCGATGGGGTCACGGTGCCTGACGGCCATTGGCGTTGAACGCCGCGTAGGTCAGCGGCATCAGCCGGGCCCACTCCTGCTCCATCCGCTCCGCGACCATCTCGATCTCCCGCTGCGGGAAGGAGGGCACCGCGGCCAGCTCGTGCTGGGTGCGCAGGCCGAGGAAGTGCATCAGCGACCGGGCGTTGCAGGTGGCGTACATCGAGGAGAACAACCCCACCGGCAACACCGCGCGGGCGACCTCACGGGCGACGCCCTCGGCCAGCATCCGCTGGTAGGCGTCGTAGGACTGCCGGTAGGAGGCCTCCATCGCCTCGACGGCGGCCTTGTGCTGGCCGGGGCTGCCCTCGACGAACCGGTACTTGCCCGGCCGGCCCTCCTGCACCAGCTTGCGGTCCTCGCCGGGAACGTAGAAGACCGGCTGGAGCTCGCGGTAGCGGCCGGACTCCTCGTTGTACGACCAGCCGACCCGGTGCCGCATGAACTCCCGGAAGACAAAGATCGGTGCGCTGACCAGGAAGGTCATCGAGTTGTGCTCGAAGGGACTGCCGTGCCGGTCGCGCATCAGGTAATTGATGAGGCCCTTGGACCGTTCGGGGTCCTTGGCCAGTTCGTCGAGGGACTGCTCCCCCGCGGTGGAGACACGCGCCGCCCACAGCACGTCCGAGTCCGCGGCGTTGTGCTTGACCAGTTCCACGCTCACGTGGTCACGGAAACGGGCCTCGGGCTGCGCGGAGGTGTCGGTCACGGGGGTCCTTCCCTGTCGTACGTGGCCCGGCGCTCGTGCTGAGCCGGACGCGGCGCCCAGCTTAGGCGAACGGCGCCCACCACCCGTCAAGGAGGCCTGGTCACAACCCCTGGGAGTGACCGCGGCGGCCCCCGGACCGGCCGGCCGGGTGGTCGGCGCTGATAACCTCACCGGTCACAGCCCCCACCGGTGTCACGGTGGGCTGATCGCCCTGCTGGACGCCTGCCGAGAAGGACGATGCGTCGTGCCCCTGTCATTCCTCACCGCCGACGGTGCCGATGACGGCCCCCTGGCCCCCGCCCGTCCGGCCCGCCGGGTGGACGGACGGTGGCAGCGCCCCTACCAGCTGGGGCCGTGGCGGGTGGCGATCGCCGCACTGCTGCTGGTGCTCACCGCGTATCTGCTGTTCGCCGGGGTGATCGTCGCGGCGGCCGGCAGTTCCTCGGACGCCTTCGTGATGGTGGTCGCCGGGGTGCTGGTGGTGGCGTTGACGCTGCGGTTGCTGCGGGTCGGCGTCTGGGTGAGTGAGGACGGGCTGCGGATGGTCTGCCTGCTGCGGACCAGGACGCTGCGATGGGACCAGGTCGGCACCGTGCGCACCGCGCAGCAGCCGGTGCGCCTGCTGTCGCTGCCGCGGACCGTGCAGGGCCAGGCCCTGGTGGTGCGGCGGACGGACGGCACGGAGCTGCCGACGCTGCTGACCGACCACAACGCGGATTTCCTCGGGCGTCCGGAGTCCTTCGACGTCGCGGCGGACGTCATCGAGAGCTGGGCGACCGGGCCGCACCAGGGCTGAGCGCTTCCCGCCCCGGTCGACGGTGGCTCAGGCGCGGGCCGGTCTGCCGTCGTGCAGGGCTATCGCGCGCTGCATGGCCTTGCGGGCGCGCGGGGTGTCGCGGGCGTCGTGGTAGGCGACCGCCAGCCGGAACCAGGCACGCCAGTCGTCGGGGGCGGCTTCGGTCTCGGTCTTGCGCCGGGCGAAGACGGCGTCGGCCGAGTCGCGGTCTATTCGGCCGCTCGGGGTGCGCCGCAGTTCGTCGACGGGCAGCCCGCCCTCCGCGTCGAGTTCCCTGGCCAGCCGGTCGGCCGCGGCGGCGAAGCGGGTGGTGTGCCACAGGAACCACGCGCCGATCAGCGGCAGGATCAGCACGGCTACGCCGAACGGGACGGTGACGGCGCTGCCCTGCTGGAGGAGCATGACGCCACGGCTGCCGGCCAGCACGAAGTAGACGACCAGCACGGCCGCCGTGACGAAATAGGTGATCTTCGCGCGCACGACGGTCAGTCCTGGTCCTGGCCGGGTTCGTCGAACAGCAGGTGTTCCAGGCCCATCGTCACTCCCGGCCGGGCGCCGACCTGGCGGGCGGCGAGCAGGATCCCGGGCATGAAGCAGCTGTGGTGCATCGAGTCGTGCCGGATGGTGAGCGTCTCGCCGGTGTCCCCGAACAGGACCTCCTGGTGGGCGAGCAGACCGTGCAGCCGCACCGAGTGCACCGGCACGCCGTCGACGTCCGCGCCGCGGGCGCCGGCCAGGCTGTGGGTGGTCGGGTCCTGCTGCGGTGCCATCCCGGCCCGGTCGCGGGCGGCGGCGATCAGCTGCGCGGTGCGGGCCGCCGTGCCGGAGGGGGCGTCGGCCTTGCCGCGGTGGTGCAGTTCGATGACCTCGGCGGAGTCGAAGTAGCGGGCCGCCTGCTGGGCGAAGCGCATGGTCAGTACCGCGCCGATGGAGAAGTTCGGCGCGATGAGCACGCCGGTCCCGGGCGAGTCGGCCAGCCAGCCCTCCAGGATCGACAGCCGCTCAGGCGTCCACCCGGTGGTGCCGACGACGCCGTGGATGCCGTTGGCCACGCAGAAGCGCAGGTTCTCCAGGACGGCGTCCGGATGGGTGAGCTCGACCGCGACCTCGGCCCGGGCGGCGGTCAGCGCCTCCAGGGGGTCGCCGCGGCCGACGGCGGCCACCAGTTCCATGTCGTCGGCGGCTTCCACGGCCCGTACGGCCTCCGAGCCGATCCGGCCGTGTGCGCCGATCACGGCGACCCGCAACTTGCTCATCGCTGTCCTCTTCCGTCTCTCAGGCCACGGATTCGTGGAGCCTGGCGGTGTGCCGGTCGCCCAGCGGGCCGATCGCGGCGAGCGAGGGGCGGTGGCCCAGCACATCACGTGCCACGGCGCGGACGTCGTCCGGGGTGACTCCCGCGATACGGCCGAGCATCTCGTCGACCGACAACTGCTCGCCCCAGCACAGCTCACTCTTGCCGATGCGGTTCATCAGCGCCCCGGTGTCCTCCAGGCCCAGCACCGTGGAGCCGGACAGCTGGCCGACGGCGCGGCGCAGTTCCTCGTCGCTCAGGCCGTTCTCCGCGACGTCCTGGAGCTCGCCGCGGCAGATCTTGAGCACCTCGGCCATCCGGCCGGGCTGGCAGCCGGCATAGACGCCGAACAGGCCGCAGTCGGCGAAGGAGGAGGTGTAGGAGTAGACCGAGTAGGCCAGCCCGCGCTTCTCGCGCACCTCCTGGAAGAGCCGGGAGCTCATGCCGCCGCCCAGCGCGGCGTTGAGCACTCCGAGTGCCCAGCGGCGCTCGTCGGTGCGGGACAGCCCCGGCATGCCGAGGACGACGTGGGCCTGCTCGGTGCCGCGGTCCAGGAGTTCGACGCGTCCTGCGGTGCGGATGACCCGCTCCCCGGCGCGCGGTGCGACCGGCTGCGCCGCCTCGCGCAGCGCCCCGGCGCGTTCGAACGCCGCCCGCACCTGGGCGACGACCTGGTCGTGGTCGAGATTGCCCGCGGCGGCGACCACCAGATGGGTGGGGTCGTAGTGCTTCTTGTAGAAGCGGGCGATCTGCGGCTGGGTGAGCGCGTTGATGGTCTCGACCGTGCCGAGGACCGGGCGGCCCAGCGGGGAGTCGCCGAGCATCGCGGTGGTGAACAGGTCGTGGACCTGGTCGCCCGGGTCGTCCTCGGTCATCGCGATCTCTTCGAGGACCACTCCGCGCTCGGCCTCGACATCGGCGGCGGCGATCAGCGAGCCGGTGAGCATGTCGCAGATGATGTCGGTGGCCAGCGGCAGGTCGGTGTCCAGGACCCGCGCGTAGTAGCAGGTGTATTCCTTGGCGGTGAACGCGTTCATCTCGCCGCCGACCGCGTCGACGGCGGCGGAGATCTCCAGCGCGGTGCGCCGCCCGGTGCCCTTGAAGAGCAGGTGCTCCAGGTAGTGGGTGGCGCCGTTGAGGACGGGCGTCTCGTCACGGGAGCCGACGCCGGCCCAGATGCCGAAGGTGGCGGAGCGCACCGTCGGCAGGGTCTCGGTGACGACCCGCAGGCCGCCGGGCAGGACGGTGCGGCGGACCGCTCCGGTCCCACCGCCGCCGGGCATGGTCGTGGTACGGGCGACGGCCCGCCCCTCGAAAGAGGGGCGGGCCGTCCCACGCGGAGTGGCCGAGGTCACTTGGCCGACTCGTCCTTCTCGTCCGCGTCGTCGCTGTCCTCACCGTCGATGACCGGGATCAGCGAGAGCTTGCCGCGCTGGTCGATCTCGGCGATCTCGACCTGCACCTTGGCACCGACCTTGAGCACGTCCTCGACGTTCTCCACGCGCTTGCCGCCGGCGAGCTTGCGGATCTGCGAGATGTGCAGCAGACCGTCCTTGCCCGGCATGAGCGAGATGAAGGCACCGAAGGTGGTGGTCTTGACGACCGTGCCCAGGTAGCGCTCGCCGACCTCGGGCATCGTCGGGTTGGCGATGCCGTTGATGGTGGCGCGGGCCGCCTCGGCAGCCGAGCCCTCGGAGGCGCCGATCAGGACCGTGCCGTCGTCCTCGATGGCGATCTCGGCGCCGGTGTCCTCCTGGATCTGGTTGATCATCTTGCCCTTGGGGCCGATGACCTCGCCGATCTTGTCCACCGGGATCTTGATGCTGATGATCCGCGGGGCGTTGGGGGACATCTCGTCCGGGACGTCGATGGCCTCGTTCATCACGTCCAGGATGTGCAGGCGCGCGTCGCGGGCCTGCTTGAGCGCGGCGCCGAGCACGGAGGCGGGGATGCCGTCGAGCTTGGTGTCGAGCTGGAGCGCGGTGACGAAGGTCTTGGTGCCGGCGACCTTGAAGTCCATGTCGCCGAACGCGTCCTCGGCGCCGAGGATGTCGGTCAGCGTCACGTAGTGCGTCTCACCGTCGATCTCCTGGGAGATCAGGCCCATGGCGATACCGGCGACCGGGGCCTTGAGCGGCACACCGGCGTTCAGCAGCGACATGGTCGAGGCGCAGACCGAGCCCATCGAGGTGGACCCGTTGGAGCTGAGCGCCTCGGAGACCTGGCGGATGGCGTACGGGAACTCCTCGCGGGTCGGCAGCACCGGCAGCAGCGCCCGCTCGGCGAGCGCGCCGTGGCCGATCTCGCGCCGCTTCGGGGAGCCGACCCGGCCGGTCTCACCGGTGGAGTACGGCGGGAAGTTGTAGTTGTGCATGTAGCGCTTGCGGGTCTCGGGCGCCAGGGTGTCCAGCTGCTGCTCCATACGGAGCATGTTCAGCGTGGAGACGCCCAGGATCTGGGTCTCGCCGCGCTCGAACAGGGCCGAGCCGTGCACCCGGGGGACGACCTCGACCTCGGCGGACAGGGTGCGGATGTCGGTGACACCGCGGCCGTCGATGCGGACCTTGTCCTTGATGACGCGCTCGCGCACCAGCTTCTTGGTCAGCGCGCGGTAGGCGGCGGAGATCTCCTTCTCGCGCCCCTCGAACTGCGGCAGCAGCTTCTCCGCGGCCAGGCCCTTGACCCGGTCGAGCTCGGCCTCGCGGTCCTGCTTGCCCGCGATGGTCAGCGCCTGGGCCAGCTCGTCGCGCACTGCGGAGGTGAGCGCCTCCAGGACGTCGTCCTGGTAGTCCAGGTAGATCGGGAACTCGCCGGTCGGCTTGGCGGCCTTGGCGGCCAGGTCCGACTGGGCCTTGCACAGCGTCTTGATGAACGGCTTGGCGGCGTCGAGGCCGGCCGCGACGATCTCCTCGGTCGGCGCCTCGGCCCCGCCCTCGACCAGCTTGATGGTCTTGTCGGTGGCCTCGGCCTCGACCATCATGATCGCGACGTCGCCGTCGTCGAGCACCCGGCCGGCGACGACCATGTCGAAGACGGCCTCCTCCAGCTCGCTGTGGGTCGGGAACGCCACCCACTGGCCGCGGATCAGCGCGACGCGGACGCCGCCGATCGGGCCGGAGAAGGGCAGGCCGGCCAGCTGGGTCGAGGCGGACGCGGCGTTGATCGCGACCACGTCGTAGAGGTGGTCGGGGTTGAGCGCCATGATGGTGGCGACGACCTGGATCTCGTTGCGCAGGCCCTTCTTGAAGGACGGGCGCAGCGGGCGGTCGATCAGCCGGCAGGTGAGGATCGCGTCCTCGGAGGGCCGGCCCTCGCGGCGGAAGAAGGATCCGGGGATCCGTCCGGCCGCGTACATCCGCTCCTCGACGTCGACCGTCAGGGGGAAGAAGTCGAGCTGGTCCTTGGGGTGCTTCGACGCCGTGGTGGCCGACAGGACCATGGTCTCGTCGTCCAGGTAGACCACCGCGGAACCGGCGGCCTGCCGGGCGAGACGGCCCGTCTCGAAGCGGATGGTACGGGTGCCGAACGAGCCGTTGTCGATGACGGCGTCGGCGTAGTGGGTCTCGTTCTCCACTATGGGAATTCTCCTCTTGTCCGCCCCCGGGCACCTGCCCGGGGGCCTTCTGCGGTGGAGCGCCGCACTGCCGGACCCGTTACTACCCCTCGCGAGGGGGCGGCGAGGACCGGTCTTCGATCGAAGCCTCCGGGTTCGCGCTTGCCGCGCGGTGCCCGGGGGCCACTACCGAGGACCGGCGCCTCTGACACCGACGACGGTCGGCCGGGCGGGCGCTCCTCCTGTTTCTGTTTGTTCCAGGCCAGACTACAAACCTTGCGGTCCGGCCACACGTACGGCAAAGGGGAGCGGCTCCCCGGTGGGAACCGCTCCCCTCCACGACGTCTTAGCGGGCGCCCGCCGCGCCACGGCGGATGCCGAGGCGCTCGACCAGCGCACGGAAGCGGGTGATGTCCTTCTTGGCCAGGTACTGCAGCAGGCGGCGGCGCTGGCCGACCAGCAGCAGCAGACCACGGCGGGAGTGGTGGTCGTGCTTGTGGGTCTTGAGGTGCTCGGTGAGGTCGGTGATGCGACGCGTCAGCAGCGCGACCTGGACCTCGGGGGAGCCGGTGTCGCCCTCCTTGGTGCCGAAGTCGGCGACGATCTGCTTCTTGGTTGCGGCGTCGAGCGACACGCTTACTCCTTGAGTGGTCATGCCCATGAGCGCCCCTGGTTTGCTTCTCAGGGAATCTTCGATACTCACCGGGCGGGCCGGGTGGACACACGGCCGTCGTCCACATTACCAGTCGGCAACACGCCGTCCGACCGCGGCCCCGGCCCGGCGCACCGGCCGGTCAGCCGGATGTCAGGCCGCGCACCGTCGCGTAGACGTCGAGCACCGCCAGGCACAGCGGTACCAGGGAGAGCAGCACGGCGGCCTCGGCGAGGTCGAGCAGCCGGCCCCACAGCGGCGAGACGCCCTTGCGGGGGACGACCAGGGTGATCGCGGTGAGCAGTACGGTCCCGGCCGCCACACCGGCGCTCAGCCACATGGTGCGCAGGTCCACCGCCGCCCGGTCGCCGGTGAGCAGGTCGTGGACCAGGTCGGCGGGCGGGTTGAGCGAGAGCCCGAGCACGAGCAGCGCGACGGCGGCGAGGCCGGCCACCAGCAGGCAGGCGACCTGCGCGGTGTGCCGGAAGAGCCGGGTGCGGGTCAGTGTCGCCAGGCCGGTGGCCAGGGCCAGCAGCTGCGCCCAGGTGGAACCGGAGAAGCCGAGCACCGCGGCGCCGGCCACCACCACCGCGCAGCAGCCGCCGACCAGCCCGAGCAGCAGTTCGTGCCCGCGCAGCGCGCGGGCCGCGATCCGGGCCTCGTCGACCGGCTCCAGGGCGCCGGCGCGGCCCTGCTCGCGCGGGACGTCGTAGCCGATCGGCAGCCGGGCGAAGCGGCTGGACAGCGCGGGCAGGAACGCGATGGCGCCGACGGCCGCGGTCACGCACACCGCGGCGATCCGCGCGGCGGAGGCGTCGCTGAGCACGCCGGCGAAGGCGGCGATGGTGCCGACCGCGCCGACGAGCGCGGATCCCACGAACGGGGCATCACCTTGCGGGGTGATGACGATGAGCAGGGTTGACGCGACCAGGACGGCGACGCAGCCGATCAGGAACTGCAGCCGCCCGGGGCCGTGCCCGGGGTCCGTCCCCACCATGCCGGATCCGGCGACGAGCAGCAGCGGCAGCGCGCCGAGCCCCAGCGCGACGGCCGAGCCCCGGTCGTCGTAGACCCGGGCGCGTACCGCGGCCAGCGCGGTGAGCAGTGCCCCGGCGGCGCCCGCGATGACGCCGGCCAGACCGTGCATGTCGTGCCGCACCGGGTCGGAGAACCACAGGGTGAAGCCCATCAGCACCAGCAGCAGCACGACGCCGCACAGTCCCGCGATCCGTGTCAGGTCGTCGTTCCAGCGGCGCAGGTCGCGGTCGACGGCCTCGGCGACGGCGTCGACCACGTCGTCGTGGACGGCGGGCGGCAGCGACCGCGCGAACGGCCGCAGGCACAGCACGTCGCCGTCGAGCACCCGTTGGGCGGCGAGCGTGCGGGAGGCGTCCAGGACGGTGCCGTCCAGGCGCACCAGATGCCAGCCCGCGGGCGCGGTCGGGTCCTGGACCTGCCCGGACAGGCGCAGGATCTCGGGACGGATGTCGGCGAGCGCGACGTCCTCGGGCAGAGCGACGTCTATGCGGCTGTCGGGCGCGACGACGGTGACCCGGCAGAAGCCGGTGGTGCTCGTGCTCACCTCGCGGTTCCCCCTACGGTTGCGCGGCTGATGGTGTACGCGGCGCGGACCGCCGACAGCGCGCCGCGGACGCCCGTGGTGGGCCGGTGGCGCGGTCGCGACGTCGTGTGCGCGGTGTGCGCGCGAGGAGCGGGTGCGGGAAGTCCCGCCCCGTGTCCGGCGCGTGGTCCGGCCACCCTACCGGGGTGGCGAATTGTCATGAGCAATAGGATGTGTGGTCGCGCGGAAGGCGAGCGCCGCCATGGGGGTGTCGGCAGAAAACCGGCCGAACGCCCTTTCCGCCTCCAGCACTTGAGGAATGATTCATCGGTGAGCGTGGTTGTCGTCAAACGCCCGCCCCGGGCTCTGCCGCCCGAGGTCCCCTCGGAAGCCGTCGCGCTGGAGGCTCCCCCGGAGATTCCCCGCGGTGGTGAGCAGAGTCTCTTGATGTCGCTGCTGCCGATGGTCGGCATGGCGTCCTCGTCGGCCTTCTTCTTCATGCCGGGCTCGCCTGCGATGAGCAAGGTGATGGGCGGGATGATGCTCGCCTCGACCGCCGTCATGGGTGTGGCCCAGGCGGTGCGCGGGCGGCAGGGAACCGGCGGGCAGCTGTCCCAGGCCCGGCGCGACTACTTCGCCTATCTCGCCCAGACGCGCCGGCAGGTGCGGCGCACCGCGCGGGCCCAGCGGGACGCGCAGTTCCAACTGCACCCCGCACCCGACCAGTTGTGGTCGCTGGTCGCGGACCACGAGCGGTTGTGGGAACGCCGGCCGGGCGACGACGACTTCGCACAGGTCCGGATGGGGCTGGGGCCGCAGCAGTTGGCGACCGCCCTGGTCGCCCCGACCACCGCGCCGCTGGACGAGCTGGAGCCGCTGACCTCGGCGGCGATGCGGCGCTTCCTGGGCGCGCACAGCTCCGTGGACGGTCTGCCGATGGCGGTGAGCCTGCGGGCCTTCTACCACCTGACCGTCTCCGGTGACCCGGACTCCGCGCCCGGCACGGTGCGGGCGATGGTCGCCCAACTGGCCACCCTGCACTCCCCCGAGGACATGGTGATCGCGGTGTGCGCCGGAGGGCGGGCCGCCCGGCGCTGGGAGTGGGCGAAGTGGCTGCCGCACGTCCAGCTGGCCGGCCCGGTGGACGGTTCCGGCAGCAGGCGGCTGTTCTCCGACGACCTCTCGGAACTGGAGGGACTGCTGGCGGACCGGCTGGAGGGCAGACCGCGCTTCCACCGCGAGGCGCCCGCGCTGCTGGACCAGCCGCATGTGGTGGTGGTGCTCGACGGCGGCGCGATACCCGGCGACTCCCTGCTCGCCTCGGCGGAGGGACTGCAGGGCGTCACCGTCGTCGAGGTGGTCCCCGGTGAACTGGGCGAGCCGCGCGGCGGCCTGTCGGTGGTCGCGACCCCGGAGACGCTGATGCTGCAGCACACCGGGCGGCCGGCGCTACGAGGGGCGGCCCGACACGCTGTCCCTCGTGGAGGCCGAGTCGCTGGCGCGGCAGCTGGCGCCGCTGCGGCTGGGCGGCGGCGAGCGACGACGAGCCGCTGCTGACCAACCTGGACTTCACCGAACTGCTGCGGCTGGGCGACGCGGGCTCCGTGGACGTGGCGCAGACCTGGCGGCCGCGCTCGGCCGCACGAGCGGCTGCGGGTGCCGATCGGGGTCGGCGAGAACGGCGAGCCGGTGATGCTGGACCTCAAGGAGGCCGCGCAGGAGGGCATGGGCCCGCACGGGCTGTGCGTGGGCGCGACGGGTTCCGGCAAGTCGGAGCTGCTGCGCACCCTGGTGCTCGGCCTGGCGGTCACCCACTCCTCCGAGACGCTGAACTTCGTCCTCGCGGACTTCAAGGGCGGCGCGACCTTCGCCGGGATGTCGGGGCATGCCGCACGTCGCCGCGGTCATCACCAACCTGGCGGACGACCTGACCCTGGTCGACCGGATGCGCGACTCGATCACCGGTGAGCTCCAGCGCCGCCAGGAACTGCTGCGGGACTCCGGCAACTACGCCAACATCCACGACTACGAGCGGGCCAGGGCGGCCGGCGCGCCGCTCGAGCCACTGGCCTCGCTGGTGCTCGTCATCGACGAGTTCAGCGAACTGCTCACCGCCAAGCCCGAGTTCATCGACATGTTCATCCAGATCGGGCGGATCGGCCGGTCGCTTGGCGTGCACCTGCTGCTCGCCTCGCAGCGCCTGGAGGAGGGCAGGCTGCGCGGTCTGGACACCTACCTGTCCTACCGCATCGGTCTGCGGACGTTCTCCGCCGCCGAGTCGCGGGCCGCGCTCGGGGTGCCGGACGCCTACCACCTGCCGTCCGTCCCGGGCTCTGGCTACCTGAAGTTCGGCACCGACGACATGGTCCGCTTCAAGGCGGCCTACGTCTCCGGCGACTACCGCGGCGGCGTGGCCACCGGCGGCGGGCCGCTGCCGCTCGACCGGCGTCCGATGCTGTTCACCGCCGCGCCGGTGCCGGTGACCTACGCCTCGCCGCCGGACCCCGCGGTCCCGGCGCCGGCCGGCATCCCGCAGGCACCCGCCGAGACGGTGCTCGACGTGATCGTGCGCCGCCTGGAGGGCCAGGGCCCCGCCGCCCACCAGGTGTGGCTGCCGCCGCTCGACGAGGCGCCCTCGCTGGACCGGTTGCTGCCCGCGTTGACATCGGTGCCGGGACGCGGCCTGACCGCGGCCGGATACCAGTGGGCCGGCAAGCTGGTGGTGCCGGTCGGTCTGGCCGACAAGCCGATCCAGCAGCGCCGCGACCCGCTGTACCGGGACTTCTCCGGCGCCGCCGGCCACGGGCTGGTCGTCGGCGGCCCGCAGTCCGGCCGCTCGACGCTGCTGCGCTCCCTGGTCGGCGCCTTCGCCCTCACCCACACCCCCGCCGAAGTGCAGTTCTACGGGCTCGACTTCGGCGGCGGCGGCATGATCGCGCTGGAGGGGCTGCCGCACGTCGGCTCGGTCGCCTCCCGGCTCGACCGCGACATGGTGCGCCGTACCGTCGCCGAGGTGGCGGGCGTCCTCAACCGGCGCGAGGTGCTCTTCCGCCGCGAGGGCATCGACTCGGTGGCCACCTACCGCAGGCGCCGGGCGGCCGGGGAACTGCCGGGCGAGGCGTGGGGCGACGTCTTCCTGCTGATCGACGGCTGGCAGTCGTTCAGGACCGAGTACGAGGCGCTGGAAGCAGTCGTCACCGACATCGCCGCCCGCGGTCTCGGCTTCGGCGTGCACGTCGTCGTCACCGCGTCCCGCTACATGGAGCTGCGGCCGGCGATCAAGGACCTGCTGCTCAACCGGCTGGAGCTGCGGCTGGGCGACCCGGTGCGACTCGGAGATCGACCGCAGGACGGCGGTGAACGTGCCGGCCGGCACGCCGGGCCGCGGTCTGACCGAGGAGCGGCTGCACTTCATCGCCGCGCTGCCGCGCCTGGACGGCTCGTCCGGCGCCGCGGACCTGTCCGAGGGCACGGCGGCGATGGTGCGTGCGGTGGCGGCCGAGTGGTCGGCGGCGTCCGCTCCCAAGGTCCGCCTGCTGCCCACGCAACTGCCCGCCGGGCGGCTGCCCAAGGGGTTCGAGTTCCCGGACCGCGGCATCGCGATCGGCATCGACGAGAACGACCTGGCACCGGTCTTCGTCGACTTCGACGCCGATCCGCTCTTCGTCGTGTTCGGCGACAGCGAGTCCGGCAAGACGGCCCTGCTGCGCCTGATCATCAAGCAGATAGCCGAGCGCTACACCCCCGAGCAGGCCCTGATCGTCGTCGGCGACTACCGCCGCGGGCTGCTCGGCGCGGTGCCCGACGCGCACCTGCTCCAGTACGCGGCGGCGCCCAGCGCGCTGGAGGGCCACATGGGGCAGATCGCCACGATCATGTCCCGCCGGGTGCCGGGCCCCGACATCACCCCGCAGCAACTGCGGGCCCGCGACTGGTGGTCGGGGCCGCTGGCGTTCGTCGTCATCGACGACTACGACCTGGTCGGGGCGGCGTCCGGCAATCCGATGCTGGCGGTGCTGGACAACCTGCCCTACGTCCGCGACATCGGCATCCGCTTCATCGTCGCCCGCAGTTCCGCGGGGGCGAGCAGGGCGGCGTACGAGCCGTTCATGCAGCGCTTCAAGGAGCTCGGCGCGCAGGGCGTGATCCTGTCCGGCGACCCGGGCGAGGGCGAACTGCTCGGCGGTGTCCGGGCCCGCGCGATGCCGCCGGGACGCGGGGTGTTCGTCTCCCGCCGCAAGGGCGGCCGGGTGATCCAGACGGGGTGGCTGCCACCCCAGCAGTGAACCGCGCGGAGGGAGCCGGCGCCGTCGACCACGCCGCGCTCCCTCTTCGCCGACCGCCCGCACGACTCTGTGCGCGGCCTGTGACCGACGGGGAGTTGGACCACGCATGACGACCGATGACTGGGACCGCAGGCTCAACCCGTTCCGCTACGACGGCGACGGCAACCTGACCGAGTCGGCCAAGCAGCAGGACCAGAGCCTGCGGCTGGACTCCTACGACGGCGGACGAGGGGGTGGCCCCGAAGGGCCTGCCCTGCATGTCGACGCCTCGCTGCTCAAGGGGCGCGCCGACGACACCGACGCGGTGGCCAAGGACTTCCAGCGGGTCTGCGACGCCCCGTTGAAGAGCACCAAGGAGGTGCCGAAGGGGCTGAAGGGCTTCCGCTGCGCGGGGGCGTTCGCCACCTTCGAGGCCCGCTGGCAGGCGGAGACCAGCTATGTCGAGGTCAGCCTGCTCGCCAAGTTCGCCGAGGACCTGCGTGACGGTGCCAAGGCGTTCACCGCGCAGGACCGGGGCAACGCGGACAAGTTCAAGTGACGAATCCCGGGGGGGATCAGACGTGCTCAGCTACGAAGAACTTCTCGACGCCGACCTGACACTGCTCCAAGCGGCGGTCGACGACTGGAGGCAGGTACCCAGGAACCTGTCCGGCGCGGGCGGGGTCGGCGACGACTTCGAAAAGAACGTCGCCAAAGGCCTGCAGACCTCCGACTGGACGGGCGCGGCGGCGGACGCCGCCCAACCGATCCTCGTCCAGATCCGCACGCAGATCGCCGCCGCGGCCAACGAGGCGCACGACGTCCACCAGCTCCTCGACGACGCCCTGCACCGCTTCACCGCGGCACAGAAGACACTCAAGACGGTGGACGCGGAGGTCCACGACCCGGGCAGCAGCGTCCGGTTCGACACCGGACACCGGGTGGTCCTCAAGGACCCCGGCACCACCGCCAAGGCCGACCCGGACGCCGCACGCTACATCGACGCCGCGATCGCCGAACTCAACCAGCGAATCCAACAGGCGCTCCATGACGCCACCGAAGCCGACGACGCCCTCTACTGGGCCCTCAACCAGGACCCCAACGGGGACGACGCCGGTTTCGACGCGGATGCCTTCAGCAGTATCACCGCCGCCGAGAAGGGCCGCGAAAAGGCACTGCGAGACGCGAACACCGCCGCGAAACTCGCCCAACAGGGCGCCCACCTCACCGACGCCCAAATCCGGCAGCTCGACACCCTCCTGGCCGAACACCACGGCGACCCCGACTTCAGCGCAGCATTCGCCACTCACCTCGGAGCCAAGGGCACGCTCCGCTTCTGGGCGGGGGTGAACGACCCGAACCTGCGCGGGATCGACGACCCGGACGACCTCACGAGCCTGCAACGCGACCTGAGCCTCACCCTCGCCTCGGCCACGCACGACCACTCGCCCGCGATGGCCCGGTGGCAGAACGACATGGTGGGGCTGGGGAACATCCAGTTCAGCGACAACCGCGGGTCCAGTCCCTGGGGCTTCCAGGTGATGAGCAGCCTGATGCACGTGGGCGACTACGACAGTGCCTTCCTCCAGAAGTACGGCAACGCGCTGATGACGACGGACAAGGGCATGTCGACTCCGCTGAGCAATTGGGAGAGCATCCAGAACGCCTCCCGGCTGAACTACCTGGGCGGTTCGCCATACAACCCTGTGGAGGGCTTCTTGGACGCCCTGGACCACAACCCATCGGCATCCACGACGTTCTTCAACTCCGGCGACCACCTCGCCTACCTCACGCAGACCCGCAATTGGCCGGAGGACAGCGGCACCACGGCCCTCGGCCACGCCCTCATGGCCGGCGTCACCGGCCGCACCTACGGCGTCCCGTCACCCGTCGCATTCCCCACGCACACCGACGCGGAGAGCACGCTCATGAGGAGCGTGGTGAACCAGTTCGGAAAGAGCACCACCATCCCCGACGGACTCGCGCAGCCGCTGGGCCGGATGACGGCGGAATACATGCCGGACGTGCATCGCGGCTTTACCGGCAGGATCAACGACAACTTCTTCCTGGCAGGTGACAGCAAGCCGTGGAAGCCGGTGAACACCGATCGCTTCCTCTACGCGATGGCGCAGAACCCACAGAGTTACGCGGCGGTCAGCCTCGGAGAGGCCAGCTACACCACCGGCCTGCTCGACCACTACATGCGTCACCCCGAGGCATCCGACATGCACTCCATGACGGACGTGATCAGGAACGCCGTGTCCGCCGGCAGCGGAGTCCAGGAAGTGCTCGAAAAAGGCAGGTCATATTCCTTGGTCCAGCACGCCGTCGATGGAGATTCGCACTTCAATAAGGCGCTGACCTATGCGGGCGAGTGGGCGAAAGCAGGGACGGCCGTCGGCTCGGAGATGGCCGCCGGAGCACTCCTCCCCGAACTACCCATGGAACCTATCGCCGGAAAGATCGGCGAGACAGCGAGCGGCGACATCATCGACATTTTCACGAACCAAATGAATCAGGATTCAACCGACGAAACCACTTACGAGAATGGCGTAGCCATGTCACACGACCAATCGGCCTATCAGAGTTCCATTATTCAAGCCGTGACCAAGGCGAACACCAGATCATCGGGACTCAGCCACGGCGACATAGTCAGCGCGGTCAACGAAGCAATGGCAACCGGAAGGTCGTCTGGAAACACGGGCAACTCGGACTACATACACCCCGACAAGCCACCTACCCCATAAGCAAGGAATACGAGGTCACGACCAGTGAGACGACCATCGAAGAAAACCACACTCGGCGCAGTCATCCTGGCCGTCGGTCTCGGCGCCGGAACACTGCTCGGACGCTACCTGTTCTACCCCAATGCAGTCGGAAGCCTTGCGACTCCCGACTTCTGTGACGGTTTGGGCATCTCCATCATTCCCAAGCTCCTTCCGGGCAGCCCGACGGCCACCGCGAATTGGCAAATAGACACGGGAAGCGACGGAAACATCATCGCCTCCTGCGACGTTCAAACGCCGGACGGAGACGTGTTCATGAGTGCCACGGGGGTTTTTCAACCGATGAGCGCATGGAAGAATTCTTTGGGCAGCGGGGGGCTCTCACTGAAAGATGCGACGGCCTTCAAGGCGGGCAACGCGGCCGAGTCATGGCAGAATGATGCAGACACTTTCACATACTGCAATAAAGGATTCGCCGAGCGGCCGCAGAATATCGCAGTAACCGTCAGAACGAAGGGCTCCGCACGGGGCAGCGGACAAGAGCACAGGCGCCTGATTGCTCAACTGGCCACTGTGCTCACCTACTACGCGCGGACGTACTGCACCCTGAAGCAAAGCTGATCAGCGTTCGGAACACCGGCGATCATTAACGCAGCGGAGCCCGTACGTCGCCGTACAGGCCCCGCGGGGGTAGATCAGCGGCCGTCGCGGTCCTGGCCGGGCGGTGGGCCGTAGCGCCGCGGACGTCGTCGGTGACAGGGCCGTCGAGGCATGCGGCGTCAGGAAGTTCGGGCGTAGACACTGGGCAGCTTGCCCTTCGACTTGCCCGCGGTGTCGATCATCACCGGCAGAACCTGATGTTCGTCCATGTCGGATGGGCGGCCCAAATGAGCGCGGCGGAGCCGGAGCTTCGTCTGCAACCACGGGCGACTGGGACTACATGCGCCCCGACAAGCCACCTAGCCCATAAACCAGGAACACGAGGTCACGACCAGTGAAACGACCATCGAAGAAAACCACACTCGGCGCAGTCATCCTGGCCGTCGGTCTCGGCGCCGGAACACTGCTCGGACGCTACCTATTCTACCCCAATGCAGTCGGAAGCCTTGCGACTCCCGACCTCTGTGGCGGATTGGGCACCCCCATCATTCCCAAGCTCCTTCCGGGCAGCCCGGTGGCCACGGTGAATTGGGTAAAAAACACGGAAGAAGACCTCATCATGTACTGCGACGTACAAACACCGGACGGAGACGTCTTCATCAGCGCGACGAACTATTGGAATTCGATGAAGACCTGGAAAGCAGACTTCCCGGAGAACTACAACGTCGCACTCAAGGATGCCACGACCTTCAAATCAACAGGAGACGCGGCCGAATCCTGGCAGAACCAGGCAAGCACCTACACATACTGCAACAAACTCGAAGATCGCAGGCCGGTGAACATCGAAGTAACGGTCAAGACGAGGGGTTCAGCACGCGGCAGCGGGCAGGAACACCGGCGCCTGGTGGCCGAACTGGCCGCCATGGTCACCAAATACGCGCAGAACTCCACGTACTGCGCCCTGAGGGAGGGCTGATCACCGTTCGAAAACACCGGCCCCGGTGACCGCCGCTGGGGTAGATCAGCGCCCATCGCGGTCCTGGCCGGGCGATGGGCTGTAGCGCCGCGGACGTCGTCGGTGACGCTGCCATATCCGACGTAGACGCTGGGCGGATTCCCCTTCGGCTTGAACCACTCCTGGTCCAGATCCACACACAGATCGCCGACAAGGCACAGGACATTCCGGTGGTCGGCATCTTCGCGGGCGCATCCGCACCATCAGTCGACTCGCGCACACGCAACTGAAACAGGAAGAGCCATGCCTCCGATCAAACGGCCGTCGGGATTCTCCCTTCTTCTCGGCAGTCTGCTCATCGTTGCTCTCGGCGCCGGGACCCTGCTGGGACACACCGCGTTCGCCCCGAACGCACTTGAGAAGATCAACTGGTCGACCACCTGCGAACACACGGGAGCAAAGGACTTCAGAGCCCTTCTGTCCAACACTCCCTACGCCACTGCGGCATGGTCGACTTCCAGCATCAAACCCGACAAATCCCAGGAATTCAGCAAGAAAGGAAGTTGCGACGTCAGAGCCGAAGACGGGCGAGTTCTCGTCACCTTCACGAACGTCCAGGACTCGACAGCCGCACAGTACACAGAGCACTTCCGGAAAGAGTTCAACCTCTCTGCGGACGACTCGATTCCGCTGAAGGTCGGCGACGGAGGAAGCATGTGGCCCACGGACTCCGTCGCACATTTCGCG
Source organism: uncultured Actinomycetota bacterium (assembly GCA_963737305.1). Lineage (GTDB taxonomy): Bacteria > Actinomycetota > Actinomycetes > Streptomycetales > Streptomycetaceae > Streptantibioticus_C. Next base: position 3,032,811 of record CAVTRX010000001.1, read on the forward strand.
TGCAAATCATCCCGCCTCCCCGCAAAGAACTTCGCGGTCTCCGCACACTTCAGCGGCATCGCGAAGGGATCCGGGCCGGAGCACCAGCGCTTGGTCGCCGATCTGACCCGACAGTTCGCAGGACTGGCCATGGCGGGCGAGATGTGCGGCCTGTAGGGGAACAGGCACCGAACCGGATCGTCCCCGTGAGTCACGGGTGATCACGTCACCAGTTCAGCTTCGGGTAAGAGGCGCACCCAGAAGGAATGAGTCATGTCCGTGTTCAAGAATCGATCGATGCGTGTCATCTTGGCCTTCGCCACCCTTGTGGTTGGCCTTGGTGCGGGCATTCCGCTGGGACGCGTCCTGTCCCACCCGGACGCGATGTCCAAGGTCGACTGGAGCGCCACGTGCAACGGCATCGGCGGAAGTGACTTCAAGGAGCTACTCCCCCACGGTTCTCATGTCGTCACTTCGTGGACAACCCTCGATGGAGGGACACCTCACACGAAGGACGCACTGCTCTCCCCCGACTACATCAAGCGCTGCACTGTGGACGCGGAGGGAAGTGGCGTCCTCGTAGGGATAGAGAACATCCGGTACGCCACGGCGAGCGCGGCAGAGAAGGATTTCGCTCTCAACAACGACCGCTCCGTGAAGGACGCCTCGCCGCTCAAGGCGGGCCCGGCGGTTCGCGAACAGCCTGTCATCGGACCCCGCGTGCCAGCGCAACACCTCACGCTGAAGCACGAACACCGGCGATCGGTAACCGCAGCGGGGCCCGTACGTCGCCGTACGGGCCCCGCGGGGATAGATCAGCGGCCGTCGCGGTCCTGGCCGGGCGGCGGGCCGTAGCCCGGTGGGTTGGTGTACGGATTCGGTTGCTGGGGCGGCCACGGCGGCGGGTAGTTCGCGGGCGGGGGCGGCTGGACCGCCTGGACGCGGGCACGCTTGCGACGGACCACCGCCCAGCCGGTCACGCCCGCCACGACGACGACCACCCCGACACCGACCCCGGTCCACAGCGCCCCGTTGCCGGACGTGCCGTTGCCCGGGTGGCCCGCGGCGGCGGACTGCGAGGGCGTGGCGCCCGCGGACGTCGTCGGCGACGGAGTTGTCGAAGCGGGCGGGGTCAGGAGGTTCGGGTAGAGCGGATTGACATCCGCCGGCCCCGGATCCACGGGACCGTCCAGCAACGCGACGCGGGGCCGGACGCTGCCGTAGCCGACGTAGACGCTGGGCAGTTTGCCCTTCGGCTTGCCCGCGGTGTCGATCATCACCCGCAGAACCTGGTTGTTCGTCCACGTCGGGTGGGCGGCCCAGATGAGCGCGGCGGAGGCGGAGGCGATCGCGGTCGCCTCACTGGTGCCGTCACCGATGCAGTAGCCCTTGTTTGAGCCCAGGCGGTAACTGCAGTGGCCGGGGATACTCACGCCGGGAGCGGCCAGAGTGACGTGCGGGCCGTGGTTGGAGAAGTCCGCAATCTTTCCCTTTTGGTCGACTGCGGCGATACCGACGGCACCAGGAGAGATGGCTGGATAACCCGGGAGCTCAGCTTTCTTCCCGTCATTCCCAGTAGCGGCGATCACCAGTGCCCCATGCTGCACCGCGTACTTGACCGCAGAATTCAGTTCATCGACATCGGAGCTTCCGAGCAGACCAACGTTCGCCTCTTGGGAGACATTGATGACCTTGGCACCGTGATCGGCCGCATAGCGAATACCTGCGGGCAACAGGCCTTGAGACTCATTATCAACTGGAAGGATGGTGGCTCCGGGGGCGAGCCCCTGTACCCCTTGGCCGTTCAGTCCGTCCCCGGCGATGAGCATGGCCATGGTCGTTCCATGGCCATCCTTATCCCGGTCGGCTGGGCCGCCGAAACGCATGTCCTTACCTGGCAGGACCTTGCCCCGAAGCTCCGCCTGCTGCGCGTTCACACCGCTGTCGACCACCGCGACGATGATGCCCTTACCGGTAGAGACCTGCCACATCTGACTGGCCTGCATCGGGTCCAGATACCACTGCTGCGACCTGATGTCCACGGCCTGTGCGGCATACGGAGACACCAGACCCAGTGTCAGCAACGCTGCCGTGAAGGCACCGGAGGTCAGCAGACGCCGACGAGGTCCACTACGTGCTTGGCGCATGGCGTATCCATCTACTCGTCATGGGCAGTGCCTTGCATGAAGTCCTCAGCCGATCACCGGTGGCACCGTGCCCCGGCCTCCGGCAAGCCAGGCGTCCTCGTCCTCGACGAGGTAACCGGGTCGTGCGGGTCGGCCCCGACGGCCGTCCCGGTCGGTCCCGATACCCGATCCGGCTCCGGGACCCGTCACGGACCGGTTGGATTCGGCACCCTCGTTCTCCGCCGCGGACCTTCGCAGACCGGCGCCTCCGGGTGTGTAGTCCGACGAGGACACGCCGTCCGCGTCGGGCACTCCTGCTTCACCACCGGGCTGGTTCGCCAGGCGCCGACGACTCATTTCCCCTTGTCGGCTCAACGAACCCCCGCCGGAACCCATACCGCCACCGTATCCACTCATCGGGCTGCGCATGCCGGGTTGCCCTTCCTCGCCGACGACCAGGCCGCGCGATGCAGGTCGGGCCGGGCTCACCGCTGGCTTGGAGGCGGATCCGCCGAAGATCCCCTCGTCACCGGTGACCACCTTGGGACTCGGGACGCCCGCTCTTCCAGCGGACGGAATCGTGGGTAACTCACCGTAGGACGGCCGGCCTTCGGCACCCCCGACGGCCCGGGGCCCGGAGGGGAACATCGGGTGCGGGGATCCCGGCAGAAGGTCCACCGGCGTGGTCGAAGCTGTGGACTCGGGGTGGGGATGCAACGGCTCCGGCGTAAGTGTGCTGCTCGCGCCGGGCAGTGAGTCGAGGCTGGTGCGTCCACGCTGCTCGGGAGTGGGTCTCCCGGGCACAGGTTCTTCGTGCCCGGACCGAGTGATGCCGGGTTGGGTGGACGCCTGCCGATACCCGGTACCTACGGACGGGTCCAAGATCTGCTGCTGGTGCTCACCCCTGCTTGTGGAGGGCACCATCGCCTGCGGCATCGGCTCGAACACCGGCGTCGGCTGGCGCGCCATGTGGTCGGTCGCCATCTGGTAGGCGCCGGCCAGCTTGGTCATCTGCGGGATGGTTTCCTGGCGGGCGGCTTCCACGCTGCTCGGGTCCAGGTGCACCTGAACCCCGTCGGGGGGCGGCGGCAGCGCCTTCTGGACCTCGCGGAGCGTGGTGCCCGCGTGGTTCATCGAGTACGAGACGGCCTCGGTGTAGTCATACAACTGCGTCGTGGTGTCGGTGAGTTGCTGACCCCAGGACTGGAAGGCGTCTCCGCCCTCGCCCTGCCACTCCACGCTGCCCATGTGCTTGACGAGCGCGCTGCGCACGTCGTCGATATGGCCGAGGGCCTTGCTGAGGGCTTCGGAACGGTCCAGGAGTACCTGGGGGTCCGCACCGGAGACCATGGAGTGCATCTCCGCCGCGGACATGTACTCGAAGTTGGTCAGACCGCCGCCGGAATCGGGACCGTGCATCTCGTCACACCCCTCACATGCCGACGGTGTCGCCGGTGCCGCCCTGGCCGGTCGTGACCGGCTCGGAAGGCTGGGTGGCGGGAGTCACCGGATCGGAAGCATCCGTGGTGCCTGTATAAGCGGCGTACGCCTTCTGGGTGCTGCTCTGGATCGCGTACAGCCGGGCGGCGTGTTCCTGGTCGACCGCGCCGTACCCGCGGTGGGCCATGTCGGCCGCGATGCCCAGCGCCTCCAACTGGTCGCCGAGTCCCTTGGACAGGGTCTTGAGCTGGTCGTGGACCGTGTCGTACGCGGCGGAGAGGTTCTGCGCCTCGACGAAGCCCTGGCCGTAGGCGTGGGTGGCGATGGACTGGCTGGAGATCTTGGCGTGCGAGGCCGGTGACTCCTCCAGCGAGCGCAGCGCGGCGTCGATGCCCTTCTTGAAGGCGATCAGCGATTCCGTGGTCGCGCTGAGCGCCTTCTGCCGCGGCGCCGGCGGCTCGCCGGGTCGTGAGATGTCCGATACCAACGCCATTTGTGTTCCCCCCTACGGTCCTACGGCCGACGGCTCGCGGTCAGCGCTGCATGTTCCGGGCGATCTTCCGGTCGGTGCCCTGGTAGTCCTCGGTGGCGTCACTCACCCGGCGGGCGATCTCGTAGAGGACCCGGTGCAGGTCCTCGGTCTTGGCGGACCAGTCGCGCTGGAGCGCGGAGTAGGCGACCTGGGCCTCACCGGTCCAGGACGCGGCGGCCCTGGAGACCCGGGTGTGCAGGTGGTCGAGGTCGGACTTGATCTGGTCGGCGGAGGACCGCACCTGGGCGGCGATGTCACCGACGCCGTGGTAGTTGACGGAAATGTCGCTCATGGGTTGTCTCCCGGCGTGGTCAGGCGGTGGATTTCATGAAGAACCGCGCACGGATGCGTGCGCTGCGTGTCCTTTTTCAGGAGAGGGCGTCAAGAATGCTGCTGTCGCCCGCGCTGTTGTCCCCATGGAGATTCTTGAAGCGATCCATCTGCGCCTGGTCACTCGCGGAGAACCCGCCCTTGGCCGCGATCACGGCCTCCTTGATGAATTCGAGGATCTCGTGCAGCCGCCTGGCGTCGTCATTCACCTGACGCTGGAGGTTCTGGTAGGCGACGGCCGCGTCGCCCTTCCAGGAGGCGGAGACGCCGTCCACGACCCCGTTGAGGGTGCTGATCTTCCTGTTGAGCGTGCCCTTCATCGTCTCCAGGGCCTCAGCGAGCGACTGGAGATCCTCATGGGCGACGTTGAGATTCTCGGACACCGGTTCTTCCCCCCAGGGTGTTCGCGTCGGGAGGCCCGTCCTGTTCTTGGTGCTCCGTCCCGACAACGCCGCACCTGCGACGCCAAAGAACACTCTAGTCGGTTGGTATGACAAGCCCAACGGGACTTTCCGGCAGGGGACTTGAACCCGTCAAAAGGACTCCCCGGCCTGTTTCGCGCATCCGTCCGGGATCCGGCAGAGGGACGGCCGACGGCTCCGGAGCCACCCGAATACCCCATCGCGGCCATGGGTCCGAATGGTGCATTCCTCTTGACTGCCTGTCAGGGGCACGGTAACCAGAAACGACGATCGGACCGGCATCCGGCACAACGGATCGAACGGCCGACCGGACCGGCGAACCACTCGGCCCACCGGACGAAGCTCCTCGAAGGGATCTTGCGTGAGACGACACAGCGCTTGGGGAAAGGTCCGGGCCTCGGCCGCGGTGGCGGCACGGTCGCCGCGGCGGCTGTGGTCGCTCGTGATCACGGTGGGCCTGCTGGCCGGTGCCGCCACCGCCGCCGCTCCGGTGGCGGCGGGTCAGGCGCCGCCGACCACCCGGCCGCTCGGCCAGGTCGTACCCGCGCCCGCGTCCGTGCGGCCCGAGGGCGCGCCGTACGCGATCGGGCCCCTGGCCACGATCAGCGTGCCGCTCGGATCGGCCCAGGCCGCCGGGGTCGGGCGCTATCTGGCCTCGATCCTGCGGCCGTCCACCGGATACGCCCTGCCGGTGCTGCCCGGCCCGGGTCTGCCCGGCGGCATCGCACTGCGTCTCGGCAAGGACGACGGGCTGGGCGCGGAGGGCTACCGGCTCGACGTGCGGCGCACCGGCGCCGTCATCACCGCGGACACCGCGGCGGGGCTCTTCCACGGCGTGCAGACACTGCGTCAGCAGCTGCCCGGCACGGTGGAGTCGGCCACCCGCCAGTCCGGGCCGTGGACGGTTGCCGGCGGGACGATCACCGACACACCGCGCTACGCCTACCGCGGCGCGATGCTCGACGTCTCACGGCACTTCTTCACCGTCGCGCAGGTCGAGCGGTACATCGACCAGCTGGCGCTCTACAAGATCAACTACCTGCACCTGCACCTGTCGGACGACCAGGGCTGGCGTATCGCCATCAAGTCCTGGCCGAATCTGGCCCCCTACGGCGGCTCCACCGAGGTCGGCGGCGGCACGGGCGGGTACTACACCGAGGCGCAGTACGAGCAGATCATCCACTACGCGGCGAGCCGCTTCATGACGGTCGTGCCGGAGATCGACATGCCCGCGCACACCAACGCGGCGCTCGCCTCCTACGCCGAGCTCAACTGCGACGGGGTCGCACCGCCGCTGTACACCGGTACGGACGTCGGGTTCAGCTCGCTGTGCGTGAACAAGGACGTCACCTACACCTTCGTCGAGGACGTGATCCGGGAGCTGGCGGCGCTCACCCCGGGCCCGTACCTGCACATCGGCGGTGACGAGGCGCACTCCACCACGGCGGCCGACTACAAGACGTTCATGGACCGCGTCCAGCCGCTGGTCGGCAAGTACGGCAAGTCCGTGATGGCGTGGAACGAGATCGCCAACGCCGACCCGGTCCCGGGGGCCATCGCCCAGTACTGGGGCACCGCGGGCAACGAGACCAGTGTGATCAACGCCGCCAAGGCGGGGACCCGACTGGTGATGTCCCCGGCCAACCACGCCTACCTGGACATGAAGTACGACGCCTCCACCAAGCTCGGTCTGCACTGGGCGGGCTACGTGGAGGTCAAGGACTCCTACAACTGGGACCCGGCGACCTTCCTCAAGGGCGCGCCCGCCTCGGCCGTCTACGGCGTGGAGGCGCCGATCTGGTCGGAGACCCTGACGGTCAGCCCGGACATCGAGTTCATGGCGTTCCCGCGGCTGCCCGCGATCGCGGAGCTGGGCTGGTCCCCGGCCGCCTCGCACGACTGGGACGCGTTCTCCGCGCGCCTGGCGCAGCAGGGCCCGCGCTGGGACGCGATGGGTCTGAACTACTACCACTCTCCCCAGGTGCCCTGGCCGACGGCCTGACGATCGGGCGGCACACGACGCGCGGCCGGGAGCGTTCCGAGGGAACGCTCCCGGCCGCGGTCCTGCCCGGCTAAAGGCGTGGCGCCGGCTACGTGGGAGCTCCGCCGCGGCGGCGTCTGGCGTCGCGGGCAGCCACGGCGCCGCCGACGATCACCGCGACCAGGACCACGGCGGCGGCCAGCGCGTACACGGCGGTGCGCTCCGCGCGCTGGTGCGGGGTCTCGCCGAGGGTGACGGCGGCGGGCACGGCCCGTACGCCGACGTGGCCCAGTCCTTTGTCCGGCACCGGGTGGTCGACGGGCTTGGCGTCGTCGGTCAGGGCGCGGACCGGGTCGACGACACCCCAGCCGACGAAGTCGTTACGGCCTCGGTCGGTGCGGTCGGCGGTCTGCTCGATCTGCGCGACGACCTGCTGCCGGGTCCAGCCCGGGTGCTTGGCGCGGATCAGCGCGGCGACCCCGGCCACGTAGGGGGCGGAGAAACTCGTGCCGCTGTCGGCGCACTGGCCGCCGCCCGGCACCGTGGTGACCATGTCCACGCCGGGCGCGGCGACCCCGACGAAGGCGCCCGCCTGGGAGAAGCCAGCGCGCTCGTCGTTGCGGTCCGAGGCGCCGACCGCCAGGACGCCCGGGTAGGCGGCAGGGTAGGTGAGCTGCCGGACGCCGTTCGCGCCGCTGTTGCCCGCGGCGGCGACGACCACGACGTCCTTGCCGAGCGCGTAGTCGATCGCCTGCTCCAGGTCGCTGTTCGCCCCGCCGGTGGTGTCCTGGGAGATGTTGATGACGCCCGCGTGCGCGTTCGCCGCCCTGCGCACGGCGAGGGCGAGGGTGCCGGGAGTGCCGGAGCTCCGCTCGTCGTTCTGGCGGATCGGGAGGATGGTCGCCTGCGGGGCGATGCCGACGAATCCGGTGCCGGGCACCGGGCGGGCGGCGATGATGCCGGCCACCTCGGTGCCGTGACCCGCGGTGTCCGCCGTTCCGTCGCCGTGCGTGTCGAAGAAGTCGAACCCGTCGTGGGTGTCGACGGCGTGGGCGAGTTGGGGGTTGCGGACGTCGACGCCGGTGTCGATGACGGCGACCTTCACCCCCTTGCCGCGGCCCGACTGCCACAGCTGGTCGAGCAGGACGCGTTGCAGCGCCCACGGCGTGCCCTTGATCTGCTGGGCGGGGAAGGTACACGCGCCGTCCCCGTCGAAGACCAGGTGCCCCTGGGGAGAGGCCGCGCCCGGTGCCATGGCGAGCAAGGCGGCGACGACGGGCAGGACGGCCATCCGCACCGGGAACGTCCTCGGTACCGGCAGGCTCCCGCGCCGGGGTATCCGCGTCATGAGCCCTGCTGCTGGAGCGCGCCCGAGGTGTCCAGGGTCGGCCCGGCCGGCAGGAAGCCGGACCAGGCGGCGGGCACCCGAACGGGCCGCACCTGGCTGTAGCCGAGCCGCGCCTGCGCCTCACCGACGCCGCTCTCCCCGTCCGAGGCGGGGCTCGCCGGGGCAGCGCTCGGCGGGGCCGCGTCGCTGTCGCCGTTGACCGGGACGCTGTAGCGCAGTCCCGTGTCGGTCACCAGGTAGACGCTGCCGCTGTCCGCGTCGCCGGTGACCTGGCGGTACAGCAGTCCCGACCCCGGGGTGACGTAGGCGGTGGTGCCTCCGTCGGCCACGGTGGCCGGGTATTTCGCACCGGACCAGACGCTCAACTCGGGCAGGTTCTTGTGCGTCGCACCGCGATAGACACTGCACACGGTGGTGTCGCGGCCGGTGTTGGCCTGGAGCGGCATCTCCTGCGGCCAGCCGGTGTGGCCGAGGTACATGGCGGAGTTGTGGGTGAGGTCCTGCGACGCGATCCCCTGGGCCCTCGGCACGCTGCCCGGGTACATCGCGGGCGCGCCCGGGGCGCTCAGCAGGAGCTGGGCGACCAGGTCGGAGACCCGGGCGGTCCTGCCCTGGAGCACGACGTACTGCTGGGTGCCGGCGCCGCTGGTGGCGCGCAGCACCATGCCGACGCGGTCGAGCCGCGCGGGGATGCCGGCGACCCCGGCGGGCCCGCCGAACCCGGCCATGCTCGGGAACGCCAGCGGCCGGCCCGGGTTGAGGGTGTGGAGCCAGTCGGTGGTGACGCGCTGCGGCTGAGCGCCGTCCCGGAACAGCGCGCTCGGCAGCAGTTCGGGGTCGCCGCCACCGGTGCTGAGGGGGAAGAGGGTGCCGGCCGCGTCCACCAGGTAGCGGGTGTCGTCCGGTCCCTCGACGTACAGCGCCCGCCGGTCGCGCAGCCGGCCCGCGTTGTCGACCTTCGACGCGTCACGGGCGGCCAGCACGAAGACCGCCTTCTGCGCCGCGCCGGGGTCGCCGCCCGGCTGCTCGCACACCGACCACAGTTTCGGCGTGCCGGCGTCCGCGGCGTCGGGCAGCCGGTCGGGCGCGTAGGGGATGCCGAGGGTGGGACCGTGCGGGATCCGGCCGTTGTCGAGGATCGACTCCTCGATCTTCACCACGCCGAACTTGTCCGGGTCGAGCAGCAGCCGGGCGGAGGCCAGGTTGAGCACCGGGTGGAGTTCGACCCCGCCGTCGCTGTCGCGCAGGACGACGTAGCGGGTGGTGGACTCGCTGCCGACGAGGACCTTGGCCCCGGGTTTGTTCCAGCCGTCCGGGGCGCTCGGCTTGATCATTCCCCAGGCGCCGAAGCCCGCCACCAGCAGCGCGGCGACCAGCAGGGTCGGGGCCACGGCACGCAACGGCCGCGGCGCTCCCTCCTCGGAACCGGAGGGTGAGGGCCGCAGGAAAGCGGCCACCATCCGCTTCCTGGCGAAGGTGTAGGCGTTGAGCTGGTCGCGCCGTGAGGCCATGGGCTGGTTCGTCTCCCCCGAGGTGTTCGCGTGCTTCGGCGCGCCTGGCGGTCTCCCGCCCGGTCGGCGCGCTCGGCGGCTCCCGCGCCGCCGGTGCGTCGGGCACTGGGCGGCGTTGTCCGACCGGCCCTCTACTATGCCGGTTGGGGTCGGGCGCGTGTCCGCCGGGTCCGTCGGGTGACGTGCCGTCAGGCGGCTCGGCGACCGGGGCAGCCCGCGACGACCGCGGGGGCAGCTTTTCACGGACTGCGGCCGACGCCGTCCGGAACGACGAGGGTGAACGAGGGGGCGACGGGGCGATGGTCACCGCGACCGCGCAGCGTACGGGCCAGGTGCCGCCGGGGTCCGGGCCGGCGGTGCCGCAGCGCCCGCCGTCCGCGGTGGTGCCGCGGCGCCGACGTGGTTCCGGCCGCATCGGCCCGCTGCGGTTGCAGCAGCTCGTCCTGGTCGAGGTGGCGGCGGCGCTGCTGCTGACCGCGTGGGCCACGCATCCGCTGCTGCTGGTGCCCGCCGCCGTGCCCGCCGCGGCGCTCGTGCTCCTGGCCGTCACGCGCAGGCGCCGCCCGGCACCGGAGTGGCTGGCGGTGGCGGTATCGATGCGGCGACGCAGGCGGCGGGCGGCCGGGCAGTCGCCACACGGCGTCGACCCGGGGTTCGTCCCGGCCGCGGAGTGCGACCCGACGCTGCGCACCTACGGCCGCGCCCGCGCGGACCGGCCGGGCAGTTCGGTGGGGATGGCCGGTGACGGCACCTTCCTGAGCGCCGTCCTGCAGGTCCAGGCGTCCGACGTGCCGCTGCGCCCGCAGCGCACCGCGCGGCCGCTGCCGTTGGACCTGCTGTACGCCGGTCTCGACGTGGACGGCATACGGCTGGAGTCCGTGCAGGTCGTGCAGCACACCCAGCCGGCCCCCGCGCCGCACCTGCCGGAACAGGCGGTGTCCGCCCGCAGTTACGCCCCGCTTCAGGCGCAGTCCGGTGCCCCGGCGGTGCGCCTGACGTGGGTGGCGCTCAAGCTGGATCCCGAGCTGTGCCCTGAGGCGGTACGGGCCAGGGGCGGCGGTCTCGAAGGGGCCCAGCGGGCGCTGCTGCGCGCCGCCGACCAGATGGCGAGCCGGCTGGCCGGAGCGGGCTTCACCGCCACGGTGCTCAGCGAGCCGGAGCTGATCTCCGCGGTGGCCACCTCGGCGTGCGCCAACCCGCACGTGGCGGCGCAGAGCGCGCGGGCGTCCAGCGCGTCCCGGCGCACGCTGGAGACGGCTCGCGCCTGGCGCTGCGACGACCGCTGGCACACCGCGTACTGGATAGGCCGCTGGCCCCGGCTCGGCTCGGCGGCCGGGGCCACCGCGGTGCCCAACCTGGTGGCGCTGCTGACGTCGATGCCCGCGCTGGCGACGACGTTCAGCCTGACGGTGGGCCGGGGTCCGGGCGAGGCGCCCGAGTTGACCGGGCACCTGCGGGTGACCGGTCGCAGCGAAGGTGAACTGGTGGCGGCGCGGCGGCAGTTGGAGCGCGCGGCGCATGGGGTGAAGGTGGATCTGGTGCGGTTGGACCGCGAGCAGGTGCCGGGCGTGCTGGCGACGCTTCCGCTGGGAGGTGCGCGCTGATGGCGGGCACGGCCGCCGGGGCGCGGACCGCGCCCGGGGAGCAGCGACGGGAGGCGTCACGGCGACGGCCGAGGCCGGGCTTCGGGCTGCTCGGCCCGCGGCGGGCCCGCCACACGCTGCCCGCCGACCAGTTGGGGTCCATCGGCCTTCCGGTCGGCGACGACGGCGTGGTCATCGGGGTCGACGAGCACAACCACCCCGCCGTCCTGGGGCTCAACCGCCCGACGCCGCTCGAAGTGGTGCTGGTGGGCGGGTTGTGGGCGGCCCAGGTGATCGCGCTGCGGGCGACCGCCACCGGGGCGCGAGTGGCCGTGGAGACCGGCCGCCCGCAGGTGTGGACCACGCTCGCCCAGGCGGCGGGCGGCGGTCAGCAGTGCGTGACGCTGCACGACGTGGGCCGGATACCCCCGTTGGGGCCCTCGGTCGGCAGCCCGGTCGTCGTGGTGCGGGACGCGGGCATCCGTCCGCCCCGCGGCAGGGTGTCGGCGGCGCCCTGGCAGTCGGTGCTGACGGTGCTGCCCTATCTGGGCCCGACCGCGCCGCGGTTCCTGGAGAACGCCTCGCTCGTCGGGGTGCAGCGGGTCTCCCCTGACGAGGCCCGGCTGATCGCCAGGATCATGACGCTGCCCGCCCGGGACGCGGACACGCTGCCGGGACTCGGTGACCAGTTCACCCTGTGGTGCACGCGCACGCACCGGCAGTTGGTGATGACCCAGCCGACGGACGCCGAGTCGGGGCTGCTGGGGGTGGCGCGGCGGGTCGACTGACCCGGGGTCCGCCGAACGCGGGGGCCGCCGGGCAGGTGAAGACCAAGATGCACGGGTACAAGGGCAATTGGGGCTTTCGACAGCATGGCGGTGGACTCCGCCGTGCGCCGACCGTCCCGTGCACGACCGACAGATCAGGGCCTAGGCTGTCCTCAGAACGGCAAGAGCACTGAGGGCACGACTCCCGCGACCTGGATCCGGCGGATCCGCGGGGCCGGGGGAAACACGGACGAGGCCGACGGGCCGCCGCCGACGGGGGAGGAGTCACGGTGACCAACGGCATGCGCCGGGTCCGTTCCCGCGGTGCCACGCGCCCGCGTGCGACCTGGCCGTTCGCGAGCATGACAGAAATCCAGGAGGCACAGTGAGCAGCGATCGGGACGAGAACCGCGACGGGGCACGGTCGACCGACGCCGACTACACGGGCGAGTTCAGCATCGACTACACGCCTCCCGCCTGGTACATGACCAACGGTGAGGACACCTCCGGCGGCGCTCCTGCCTCCGGGGGCGAGTCAGCGGATCCGGCCGCCACGTCGTCGTACGACGACGCCTCCGGCGGGTACGACGGCTCATGGGCCCCGCCGACCGCTGCGCCGGCCCCCACCACTCCCCCGAGCTTCCCCAGCCTCCAGCCGACCTCCGACACCTCGGCCGCGCCGCGTACCGAGGGCGGCTTCTCCACCGCGTCCGCCGCGGACGCCTCGGACGACCCCTCCACGGCGGCGTCCCACGGTGGCCTGGTCAGCGACTCGACGATGCGGTTCTCCGCGATCTCCCTCAAGGACATCAAGGCCGACCGGGGCTCCGAGGCCGCCGGGGACGGTGACGAGGCGGGCTCCGGCGGCAAGGCCCCGGAGGCCTTCCAGTCGACCCAGCGGTTCTCCGCCGTGTCGATCAAGCGCCTGCGCGACCCCGAGCCGGCCGAGTCACCGGACGCAGGCGCGACACCGACCGCGTTGCCTTCGCTGCCGTCACTGCCGGCCCAGGGGGATGCGACGCCCGCGGCGGGCACGCCGGCCGCGCCGAGCGCCCCGGTCGCTCCGCCCGCCCCGCCGGAGCCCCCGCAGTCGGTGGAGCCCCCGCGGGTCGACAGCGTCCCCGAAGCGCCCGCGGACCTGCCGCCGGTGTCCGAACCGCAGGCTCCGGCCCCGATCCCGGCCCAGCCCCAGGCTCCGCAGCACGGGATGCCGCCGGGTCCGGTACCGCAGCAGGGCCCCGGCATGCCGCCGGCGGCGCCGTCCACCGCGCAGCCGTGGGCGCCGCGCCCCCAGGAGGGCGGCTGGTCGCCCGCGCCGCAGAACGCGCCGACCCCGCCGCCGCAGAACGCGGTGCCCCCGCTGCCGCCGCAGTTCCAGCCCCCGCAGCCGCCCGCCTACGGCTACCCCCAGCAGCCCGCGCCGCAGCCGCCGGTCACGCCGCAGGCACCGCCCCCGATGCCGCAGCCTTCCTACGGTTACCCGCAGCCGATGCCGCCAGGACCCCAGACCGGTGCCGGACCGCAGTTCGGTGACCCGCAGACCGGCAACGTGCCGATCGGCGGTGTACAGCCGCCGCCGCCCGCTCCGCACCAGCCCGCGGCGAACTTCCCGCCGCCCCAGCAGCAACAGCCGGGCCCGGTCCCGCCGCCGGCCTACGGCTACCCGCAGAGCGCACCGCCCACCGCACCGGCGCCGCAGTTCCCCGCGCCGCCGCACCAACCACAGCAGCCGCAGCCGCCCGCCTACGGATATCCGCAGCAGCCCGACGTGCCTATGCCACCGCCGGTCGACCAGACCCAGCAGCCCGGATACCCCAACGCCCCCGCGCAGCCCGGCCCGCCGGCGGACCCGCGCAGCGGCGGCTGGCCCACCGTCACGCCCGACCAGCGGCAACGTTCCGTCCACGGCGCGCCGATCGGCTACACGGCCGCCGTCGAGCTGTCCTCCGACCGCCTGCTGCGCAACCAGCCCAAGGCCAAGAAGCCCGGCGGCAACGTCCCCGGGCCGTCGAGGTTCAAGCTCGGCAGCCGGCAGGCCGAGGCGGAGCGGCAGCGCAAGCTGGAGCTGATCCGCACCCCGGTGCTCTCCTGCTACCGGATCGCGGTCATCAGCCTCAAGGGCGGCGTCGGCAAGACCACGACCACCACCGCCCTCGGCTCCACGCTCGCCTCCGAGCGCCAGGACAAGATCCTCGCCATCGACGCGAACCCCGACGCCGGAACGCTCGGCCGCCGGGTGCGCCGGGAGACCGGCGCGACCATCCGCGACCTGGTGCAGAACATCCAGTACCTCAACAGCTACATGGACATCCGCCGCTTCACCTCGCAGGCGCCCTCCGGTCTGGAGATCATCGCCAACGACGTCGACCCGGCGGTCTCCACCACGTTCAACGACGAGGACTACCGCAGGGCCATCGACGTCCTGGGCCGCCAGTACCCGATCATCCTCACCGACTCGGGCACCGGGCTGCTCTACAGCGCCATGCGCGGGGTGCTCGACCTGGCCGACCAGCTCATCATCATCTCCACCCCGTCCGTCGACGGCGCCAGCAGCGCGAGCACCACGCTCGACTGGCTCTCCGCACACGGCTACGCGGACCTGGTGAGCCGCAGCCTCACGGTCATCTCCGGGGTGCGCGAGACCGGCAAGATGATCAAGGTCGAGGACATCGTGTCGCACTTCGAGACACGCTGCCGCGGGGTGATCGTCGTACCGTTCGACGAGCATCTGGCGGCCGGTGCCGAGGTCGACCTCGACATGATGCGGCCCAAGACCCGCGAGGCGTACTTCAACCTCGCCGCGGTCATCGCCGAGGACTTCTCCCGCGCCCAGCAGGAGCAGGGGCTGTGGACGCAGGCCGGCGGCAACGCGCCGCCGCCGCAGATGGCCCCGCCGATGCCCGGACAGCAGCAACAACCCGGCTACTACCCCGCTCCCCCGCCGCCTTACGGGGACGGGCAGCAGGCGCCCTACCAGCAGCCGGGGGCTCCGCAGGGCTGGCCGCAGCAACCGCCGTCGAACCAGCCGCCGCCCCAGGCCCAGCCGCAGGCACCGCCCCAGAGCCAGCCGCCGACCGGGTGGCCGCAGCAGCAGCCGGGCTACGGCTACCCGCCGCCACCGCCGCAGCAGTGATCACGGCGAAGGGCCGGTGCGGACGTCCTGTGACGCCCCGCACCGGCCCTTCGCCGTTCTCCCGCCACGGCGCTACTGGCCCAGCAGTTCTTTCGACCGCTTCACGTCCACCGCCATGCGCTCCAGCAGCGCGTCGATGGAGTCGAACTTCTCCTGCCCGCGCAGATACGTCAGGAAGTCCACCCCCGCGTGCAGGCCGTACAGATCCAGGCCGACCCGGTCGATGGCGTAGGCCTCCACGGTCCGCGCGGTGCCGTCGAACGTCGGGTTGGTGCCGACCGAGATCGCGGCGGGCATCCGCTCCCCCGCCACGACGAGCCACCCCGCGTAGACCCCGTCCGCCGGGATCGCCGAATGCGGCAGGGTCTCCACGTTGGCAGTCGGGTATCCCAGCTCCCGGCCGCGCTGCGCTCCGCGCACGACGACACCCTCGACGCGGTGCGGGCGGCCCAGGATCTCCTTGGCGCCCGCCACGTCGCCCTCGGCGATGAGCTTGCGGGTGAGCGTCGAGCTGAACGGTTCGCCCCCGCCGGCCTCACCCCGCACGAACAGGTCCACGACCTCCACCTCGTAGTCGTGCTCACCGCCCAGCGCGACCAGCGACTCGACGGTGCCCGCGGCCTTGTGCCCGAAGCGGAAGTTCGGGCCCTCCACGACCAGTTCGGCCCGCAGCGTCCTGGCCAGCACGATACGGACGAACTCCTCGGGCGACAGCTTGGAGAACTCGGTGGTGAACGGCAGGATCAGCAGCGCGTCCACGCCGAGTTCCGCCATCAGCTCCGCCCTGCGGTGGTACGGGGCGAGCAGCGGCGGGTGGGTGCCGGGGCGGACGACCTCGCTGGGGTGCGGGTCGAAGGTGACGACCACCGCCCGCAGACCGAGCTCCCGGGCCCTGGCCACCGCACGTCCGATGATCAACTGATGCCCGCGGTGAACGCCGTCGTACGAGCCGATGGTGACGACGCTCCGCCCCCACCCCTCGGGAACGTCTTCCAAGCCCCGCCAGCGCTCCACCGTGCCGCTCCTCACCAGAACCATCGTGACCGTGTGCCGGTCCAAGCCTGCCATGTCACCGCCGCCGACCGCGCCACGGGGCGCTGTGACCCCGATCCGCCCCGGAGTCGAGGTGAGCCGGACCTCCGGCTCCCGGCCGGCCCGCTTTGGTCTGTTGGGGTGAAGGGGAAGTGGGGAATGGATAGGAAGGCACAGGAGGGGAAGTGTGGAGTGCGGGTCGCTCGCGGTGCGGGCCACGCACTCCACACTGGGTCGGTCAGACGAAGCCCGCGAGGATCTTCGTCTCGCCGCGGCGCTCCTCGACCAGCGCGATGAACCGCTCGTCGGGCCCGAAGACCGCGATCGGTCCCGGGCCCAGGCCCGGTGCCTTCTGCCGTACGCCGTTGATGAGTTGGCGGGCCTGCTCGTCATCGACGTCCCACCGGGGGAACGCGGCGTCCGCGGCCCGGGTGATCGGCAGCACCTCGAAGGACTCCTCCAACGCCTCCAGCGTGGTGGCCCCCTCGATCCCGTACGGCCCGACCCTGGTGCGCCGCAGCGCCGTCAGATGGCCGCCGGTGCCCAGGTCGGCGCCGAGATCGCGGGCGAGAGCGCGGATGTAGGTGCCCGACGAGCACTCGACGGTCACGTCGAGGTCGAGCAACGGGGCGTCCGCGGTGCGCACTTCGTGGACGTCGAACCGCGAGACGGTGACCGGGCGGGCGGCGAGTTCGAACTCCTCCCCCGCGCGCACCAGCCGGTGCGAACGACGGCCGTCCACCTTGATCGCGCTGACCTTGGAGGGCACTTGGAGGATCTCGCCGGTCAACCGGGCCACTGCCGCGTCCAGCGCCTCACGGGTGACGTGGTCGGCGGGCGCGCTGCTGGTGATCTCGCCCTCGGCGTCGTCGGTCACCGTGGCCTGGCCGAGCCGGATGGTGGCGTCGTACGACTTGGTGGTCAGCGCCAGGTGACCGAGCAGCCGGGTCGCCTTCTCCACTCCGATGATCAGCACGCCGGTGGCCATCGGGTCCAGGGTGCCGGCGTGGCCGACCCGCCGGGTGGCGGCCAGTCTGCGGACCCGGGAGACCACGGCGTGCGAGGTGAGACCGGCCGGTTTGTCGACGACGACCAGGCCGTCGGGGCCGATGCCCTTGCGCCTCATGCGTCCTCTGCGTCCTCTGCGTCGTCGTCGGACGGCTTGCGGTACGGGTCGGCGTCCCCGGCGTACCCCTTGCCCGCGGCGGTCTCGCGGACCTGCTCGTCGGCGGCGCGCGCCCTGGCCAGCAGGTCGTCGATGGTACGGGCGTTGTCCGGGACGGCGTCCAGGACGAAGGCCAGGGTCGGGGTGAACCGCACCCCGGTCTGACGTCCGACCTCGGAACGCAGGACGCCCTTGGCGCTCTCCAACGCCGCCGCGGAGGCGGCACGTTCCTCGTCGTCGCCGTAGACCGTGTAGAAGACGGTCGCCTCCCGCAGGTCACCGGTGACCCGGGTGTCGGTGATCGTCACGTACCCCAGCCGGGGGTCCTTGATCCGGCGCTGGAGGGTCTCCGCGACCACGACCCGGATGCGGTCCGCCAGCTTGCGCGCCCGCGCGGTGTCGGTCATGCCTGATCTTCTCTCTTCTTCGGTCTTCGGGTTCACTCGTCCCAGTCGCCGTCGCCGTGGATGCGCCGGCGGGCCGACAACAGGTCCACTTCGGGCCTGGCGGTCATCCAACGCTCGCACCGGTCGAGTACGTCCGTGAGATGCGTGATGTCTCCTGACACCACCGCCAGACCGATCTCGGCCCTGCGGTGGAGGTCCTGGTCACCGACCTCGGCCACGCTGACCGCGTACTTGCGGTGCAGCTCGGCCACGATGGGGCGGACGACGGAGCGCTTCTCCTTCAGCGACCGTACGTCGCCGAGAAGCAGGTCGAAGGACAAAGTCCCTACATACATGGGCAGAGGGTCAAGCCGACCCTTGAGGCCTCGTGTGTGTGTTGCACAGCGATCACCACACTACCGGCAGCGGCCGGGGCCGATCGACGGATTATCTCCGCCGACCGGCCCTGGCCGTATGCCCGCTCGATCAGCCGCGCGGCTTCTCGCGCATCTCGTACGTCGCGATGACGTCGTCGATCTTGATGTCGTTGAAGTTGCCGAGGTTGATACCGCCCTCGTAACCCTCACGAATCTCGGTGACGTCGTCCTTGAAGCGGCGCAGACCCTCGATGGTGAGGCTCTCCGCGACGACCTTGCCGTCACGCAGCAGCCGCGCCTTGGTGTTGCGCCTGACCTCGCCGGAGCGGATGAGCACACCGGCGATGTTGCCGAGCTTGGAGGAGCGGAAGACCTCGCGGATCTCCGCGGTGCCCAGCTCGACCTCCTCGAACTCCGGCTTGAGCATGCCCTTGAGGGCCGCCTCGATCTCCTCGATGGCCTGGTAGATCACCGAGTAGTACCGGACGTCGACGCCCTCGCGCTCGGCCCGCTGGGTGGCGCGGCCCTCGGCACGGACGTTGAAGCCGATGATGATCGCGTCGGAGCCGGCCGCCAGGTCCACGTCGGACTCGGTGACCGCACCCACACCGCGGTGCAGGACGCGGATGTCGACCTCTTCGCCGACGTCGAGCTGGAGCAGCGAGGACTCCAGGGCCTCGACCGAACCGGACGCGTCGCCCTTGATGATGAGGTTGAGCTGCTGCACCTCGCCGGCCTTGAGGGCCTTGTCCAGGTCCTCCAGCGAGATCCGGATCCCCTTGCGGGCGAAGGCCGCGTTCCGCTCACGGGCGGCACGCTTCTCGGCGATCTGGCGGGCGGTGCGGTCCTCGTCGACGACGAGGAAGTTGTCGCCCGCACCCGGCACGTTGGTCAGACCGAGCACCAGGACCGGGGTCGAGGGCAGTGCCTCGTCCACGTTGTTGCCCGCGTCGTCCAGCATGGCCCGCACACGGCCGTACGCGTCGCCGACCACCATGGTGTCGCCGACCCGCAGGGTGCCGCGCTGGACCAGCACGGTCGCCACGGCGCCGCGGCCACGGTCCAGGTGGGCCTCGATCGCGATGCCCTGCGCGTCCTGCTCCGGGTTGGCCCGCAGGTCGAGCGAGGCGTCCGCGGTGAGGATCACGGCCTCCAGCAGGCTGTCGATGTTCAGCCCCTGCTTGGCGGAGATGTCGACGAACATCGTGTCGCCGCCGTACTCCTCGGCGACCAGGCCGTACTCGGTCAGCTGACCGCGCACCTTGGTCGGGTCGGCACCCTCGACGTCGATCTTGTTGACCGCGACGACGATCGGCACGTCGGCCGCCTTGGCGTGGTTGAGCGCCTCGACGGTCTGCGGCATCACGCCGTCGTTCGCCGCGACCACCAGGATCGCGATGTCGGTCGACTTCGCACCACGGGCACGCATGGCGGTGAACGCCTCGTGACCGGGGGTGTCGATGAAGGTGATACGGCGGTCCTCGCCGTTGACCTCGGTCGCCACCTGGTACGCACCGATGTGCTGGGTGATGCCACCGGCCTCGCCCGCGACCACGTTGGTCTTGCGGATCGCGTCCAGCAGGCGGGTCTTACCGTGGTCGACGTGACCCATGACGGTCACCACCGGCGGACGCGCGACGAGCGCCTCCTCGCCACCCTCGTCCTCGCCGAACTCGATGTCGAAGGACTCGAGAAGCTCGCGGTCCTCCTCCTCCGGGCTGACGATCTCGACGACGTAGTTCATCTCGCCGGCGAGCAGTTGCAGCGTCTCGTCGGAGACCGACTGGGTCGCGGTGACCATCTCGCCGAGGTTCAGCATCACCTGGACGAGCGACGCCGGGTTGGCGTTGATCTTCTCCGCGAAGTCGGTGAGCGAGGCACCGCGCGACAGCCGGACCATCTGGCCGTTGCCGCGAGGCAGCATCACACCGCCGACGGACGGGGCCTGCATGGCCTCGTACTCCTGGCGCCTCTGCCGCTTCGACTTGCGGCCACGCGCCGGACGGCCACCGGGACCACGGCCGAACGCACCCTGCGTTCCGCCACGGCCGCCCGGACCACCGGGACGTCCACCGAAACCGGGACGGCCACCGCCGCCACCGAAGCCGCCACCGCCGCCGGGGCCACCGCCACCGGGACGACCGGCGAAACCGCCGCCGCCACCGGGACGACCGGCACCGCCGCCGCCACCGGGACGACCCGCGAAACCGCCGCCGGGACGACCTGCGCCACCGCCGCCACCCGGGCGACCGGCACCGCCGGGACCGCGACCGCCGCCGCCACCGGGACCCGGACGCGGGCCCGCGGCGGGACGCTGCGGCATCATGCCCGGGTTCGGGCGGTTGCCACCGGGGCCACCGGGGCCGCCACCGGGACGCGGCATGCCGCCCGGGGTCGGACGGGGGCCGCCCTGGGCGCCACCGGGACGCGGAGCGCCCTGCGGACGCGGACCACCGCTGCCGGGGCCGCCAGGGCCGCCGGGAGCACCGTGACCGCCGCCCGGACGCGGCGCGCCACCGGGACGCGGGCCACCGGGGGCCTGCGGGCGGGGCATGCCGGTGCTGCCGGACGAGGTGAAGGGGTTGTTGCCGGGACGCGGCCCGGCCGGACGCGCGCCACCGGGACGCGCGGGACGGTCGCCACCGGGACGCGCGGGACGCTCCCCGCGCTCTCCACGGTCCGGACGGCCTGCGCCACCGTCACGCTGGCCGGGGCCGGGGCGCTGCGCGGGGCGCGGTCCCGGGGTGGCCGACGGACGGGGAGCGGCGGGCCGCTCGGATGCGGCCGGAGCCGGAGCCGGAGCCGGGGTGGCCGCGGCCGGCGAGGAGAACTCCGCCGCGGGCGCGGGCTGCGCCGGGGCGGGCTTGGGGCCGGGGCGCGGACCGGGACGGTCGGACGCCGGGGCGGGACGGGCAGCGGGGGCCTCGGCAGCCGGAGCCGCCGGGGCGGCCGGAGCCGGGGCGGCGGCCGCGGGGCGGGGCGCCGGGGCGCCGGGCTTGGGGGCACCCGGACGGGCCGCCGGGCCCGGAGTGGGCGCGGACGGCCTGGCAGGCGCCTGCTTGCGCGGCGCCGAGGGCTTGGCGGAGGCGGACGAGCCGCTTCCCTGCTGCAATGCGTCGGTCAACTTACGGACAACCGGCGCCTCGATGGTCGAGGACGCCGAACGGACGAATTCGCCGAGTTCTTGGAGCTTGGCCATGACGACCTTGCTCTCGACTCCCATCTCCTTGGCGAGTTCGTATACCCGGACCTTAGCCACTTCGCTCCTTCTAGGTCCGGGGTGGTCGTCCGCCGGACCGTCGCTACTTCATGGGCGTACTCATCGCGTACTCATCGAGTGCTCATCGCAATCTCGACCTACTTCCGACTCGCGAGGTACCTGACCGCACGGTTGCCCGTGCCGTTCTTACGTCGTTTCTTGCTGCGTTGCCGCGTGCTCCATACACCGTCGCAACTCCGCTGTTTCGAGCGGTCCCTGGGCGCGATAGGCCCTCAGGAACGCCCGGCGGCGGACCGCCAGGTCGAAGCACGCCATGTCGGGATGCAGATAAGCACCCCGGCCGGGCAGCGTACCGCGCGGATCGGGGACGCATTGGTCACCGACCACCGCGATACGCAGCAGATCCTTCTGAGCCGCACGCTTCCGGCAACCCACGCAGGTTCGCTCAGGGCATGCTCGGTCTCGCGTCCGGCCAGACACCGCTAAGTCTACCTCCCCACGCCAACCTCACCCCTTCGGGTTGGTTTGCGCTCGACTGTTCGAAATGCGACCGGAAACCGGCTCCCGGGGCTAGTTTTCGGAAGCCTGCGACTCCGGTTCGGTGTCCGGACGGATGTCGATCCGCCAGCCGGTGAGCCGCGCGGCGAGGCGGGCGTTCTGCCCCTCCTTGCCGATCGCCAGCGACAGCTGGTAGTCGGGCACGGTCACCCGGGCCGAGCGGGCCGACAGGTCGACCACCTCGACCTTGTTGACCCGGGCCGGGGACAGCGCGTTGGCCACCATCTGGGCCGGGTCGTCCGACCAGTCGACGATGTCGATCTTCTCGCCGTTCAGCTCGGCCATCACCGCGCGCACCCGGCTGCCCATCGGGCCGATGCAGGCGCCCTTGGCGTTCAGACCCTGCCGGGTGGAGCGCACCGCGATCTTGGTGCGGTGGCCCGCCTCGCGGGCGATCGCCTCGATCTCCACCGAGCCGTCGGCGATCTCCGGCACCTCCAGGGCGAAGAGCTTCTTCACCAGGCTGGGGTGGGTGCGGGAGAGGGTGACGGACGGCCCGCGGACACCCTTGACCACCCGTACGACGTACGTCCGCAGCCGGGTGCCGTGCTTGTAGTCCTCGCCGGGCACCTGCTCCTGCGGCGGGAGGATGGCCTCCAGCTTGCCGATGTCGACCAGGACGTTGCGCGGGTCGTTGCCCTGCTGCACCACTCCGGCGACGATGTCGCCCTCGCGGCCGGCGTACTCGCCGAAGGTGATCTCCTCCTCGGCGTCCCGCAGCCGCTGGAGGATGACCTGCTTGGCGGTGGTCGCCGCGATCCGGCCGAATCCGCTGGGGGTGTCGTCGAACTCGCGCGGCTCGCCGCCCTCGGCGACCTCGCTCGCGTCCTCCTTGGCCCACACCGTCACATGCCCGGTGCTGCGGTTCAGCTCGACCCGGGCGTCGCGGGTGCTGCCGGGCTCCCGGTGGTAGGCGATGAGGAGAGCGGACTCGATCGCCTCGACCAGCAGGTCGAAGGAGATCTCCTTCTCACGGACCAGTCCCCGCAGGGCACTCATGTCGATGTCCACGGCTACGCCTCCTCGGTGCTCTCGTCGATCTCGGCGGAGGGCAGATCCGCTTCGTCGTCCTCGTTCTCGTTCTCGTCGTCCGCGCCGTCGCTCTTGCGGTTGAACTCGACCTCGACCCGGGCCTTGGCGATCTCGGCGAACGCCAGTCTCCTGGTGGTGGGTTTGCGGCCCTTGACCCCTGGGACCTCCAGGTCGAGGCCGTCCTCGTCCACTTCGGTGACCCGGGCGGTCAGTTCGCCGCCCGCGACCAGCTGTGCCTTGATCAGGCGGCCGGTGTTGCGCACGAAGTGCCGCGGCTCGGTCAGCGGGCGGTCGGTGCCGGGCGAGGTGACTTCGAGGACGTAGGCGGCCCCGCCCATGGCGTCGGAGGCGTCGAGCGCCTCGGAGACACGACGGCTCAAGGCGGCGACCGCGTCGAGTTGCACACCCTCGTCGGAGTCCACCACGACGGACAGCACCCGGCGCTTGCCGGCCGGGGTGACCGTGATCTCCTCCAGATCCAGGCCCGCGGCGGTGGCGAGCGGCTCCAGCAACTCGCGCAGCCTGTCGCTCTGGGTGGTGCTCATCCGGGTGACTCCTCGGCCGCGTGTGCTGTTGTCGATCTGTCGCGTGTCGGTAACCGAGCCTATAGGTTCCGGCACCCGGCTGACGATTCGGCGCAGGCCGACGGGTGGACACCAGGGCGCCGATCACCGCAGGTAGGCTCCTCGGGTCGGCCGGCCGGCGGATTCCGCCCGCCATCGCCGGGAACTCCCCGTGAACTTCACCGGAAAGAGAGACGTGCCGCTCAGGATGACGACGCAGGGCCGGCCTTCCGCCGGTCCGCGCAGACGAGCCGTGCTGACCTGGGCGGCGGGGATCGGCCCGGCGCTCGCGCTGCCCGCCCTCGCCGGGTGCGCCGACACCGCGCTCGCCACCGACCGGAGCTCCGCGCTGCGGGCCGCCCGGCTGCGCGCCACGGCCGCCGCGGACAGCGTGGACCTGCGCGCCCGCTACGACGCCACCACCGCGGCCCATCCGTCGCTGGCCGCCCGGCTGACCCCCCTGCGGTCCCAAGTCGCCCGGCACGCCGAGGCGTTCGGCGCCGCACCGCACGCGTCGGCCACCGCGACGCGGCCGGCCGCCACCCCCTCGCGCTCCGCCTCGCCCGCGGTGTCCGCCGCCGCCCCCGCGGTGCCGGCCCGTCCTGACGACGCGCTGGCGGCGCTGGCACGGGAGGAGCGCCGGATCACCGACGCGCGCACCGCCGCGCTGGTGGACGCCCCGGCCGAGCTCGCCCCACTGCTCGCCTCGGTGGCCGCCTGCGGCGCTGCGCACGCCCTGCTGCTGCGCGGAGGTGCGTCGTGACCACGCGGGCCGTCTCCTCCGCGGCCTCCCGTGCGGTGGTCGCCGCCGCGCAGGCCGCGCTGGCCGCCGAGTACGCCGCCGTCTACGGCTACGGGGTGGTCGGCGCCCGGGTCGGTACGTCCCGCGCGGCCGACGCGCGGGCCTGCTACGACGCGCACCGGGCGGCCCGTGACGCGCTGCACCGCACGGTGCACGCGCTGGGGGCCGATCCGGTGGCCTCGGACGCCGCCTACGCGCTGCCCTTCCCGGTGCCGGACGCGGCGGCGGCCGTGCGACTGGCGGCCACGCTGGAGGACCGGCTCGCCGGGGCGTACGCGGACCTGGTGCGGGCCGCCTCGGGCGGACTGCGACGGGAGGCGGCGGCCGGGCTGCGGGACGCGGCGGTGCGTGCCGTGCGCTGGCGGGGCAGCGGGACGGCCTTCCCCGGGCTGCCGGACCGGGAGCTCCCGGCACCGGGTTCCGGGTCCGCCGACGCGTCCCCTTCGGCTCCCTGAACCCGCGTCACCGCAAGCGCCACCGCCGACCCGTTGGAGGGATCGTTCACTCATGGCCCCGGCACCCCGCGTACGCCTCGAACCACCGGAGCGGCTCGCCAGGACCGTGGTGGCCCGGGCGGGCGAGGAGGGCCGCGCGTGGCTGGCGGCACTGCCCGCCCGCACCCAGGAGTACCTGGACCGCTGGGAGTTGACCCCCGTACGGGTGCAGCAGCCGGGTGGCAGCCTCAGCACGGTGGTGCTGGTGACCGGCTCCGACGGCACCCCCGCGGCGCTCAAGCTGGGCATGGTGACCGCGCTGGGCCACGACGAGCACGCGGCGCTGGCGCACTGGGGCGGGCGCAGCGCGGCCCGGGTCCTGCGTGCCGACCCGGACGGCGGTGCGCTGCTGCTGGAGCGGCTGCACGGTGGGGTCAGCCTGCGTTCGCTGCCGGAGGCCAAGGCGATGCTGGAGGCCGCCGAGGTGCTGCGGCGGCTGTGGGTGCCGCCGGCCGGCGGCCACGCCTTCGCCTCGGTCGCCGACCGCGGCGCGCGGCTGACCGGGACGCTGCGGGAGTGCCGCGAGCAGCCGTGGGCGGCGGCCGCCCGTCCGCTCGTCGACGAGGCGCTGGAGGCGTGGGAACGGCTGGCGTCCGGGGACCCGGGGCAGCCGGTGCTGCTGCACGGCGACTTCCATCACGGCCATGTGCTGGCCGCGGAGCGCACACCGTGGCTGGCGGTCGGTCCCGAGCCGCTGGTCGGCGATCCGGGGTTCGACCTGGCCCGGCTGGTGCGTGACCGGCTGGAGACGCTGGTGGCGCTGCCCGCCGCGCAGGCGGCGGCCCGGCGGCGGGTGGTCAAGCTCGCCGACGCGCTGGACGTCGACCGGGACCGGCTGCGGGACTGGGCGCTGTTGCGCGCGGTCGCGGCGGGCACGGCGAGCCTGGCGGCGGGCGGCCGGGAGGACGGCGAACTGCTGCTGGAGTTCGCCGCCTGGCTGTGAGGCCACTCCCGGCCGACCGGCCGGGTGGTCAGGCGGTGAGCCTGGCCAGCGCCTCGTCGACGGTGATCTCCTCGCGCTCGCCGGTGCGCCGGTCCTTCAGCTCCACGACGCCCTCGGCGGTGCGGCGGCCGGCCACCAGGATGGTGGGCACCCCGATCAGCTCCGCGTCGGTGAACTTCACGCCCGGCGAGACCCCGGGCCGGTCGTCGACCAGCACCCGGACCCCGGCGGCGTGCAGCTTCTCGGCGAGTTCCAGGGCGAGTTCGGTCTGCGCCGCCTTGCCCGCGGCGACGATGTGCACGTCGGCGGGGGCCACCTCACGCGGCCAGCACAGGCCCTGCTCGTCGGCGGTCTGCTCGGCGAGGGCGGCGACCGCGCGGGAGACGCCGATGCCGTAGGAGCCCATGGTCACCCGGACCGGCTTGCCGTTCTGGCCCAGGACGTCGAGCGCGAAGGCGTCGGCGTACTTGCGGCCCAGCTGGAAGATGTGGCCGATCTCGATGGCCCGGCCGATCTTCAGGCCGGTGCCGCACTTGGGGCAGGGGTCGCCCGACTCGACGACGACCACGTCGAGGTAGCGGTCCACCTCGAAGTCCCGACCGCACACCACGTTGCGGGCGTGCCGGCCCGACTTGTTGGCGCCGGTGATCCAGGAGGTGCCGGGGGCGATCCGCGGGTCGGCGATGTAGGGGAAGGCCCGGCCCTGCGGTCCGACGTAGCCGCGGACCAGGTCGGGGCGGCCCTCGAAGTCCTCGGCGGTGACCAGCTCCACCTCGGCGGGCGCCAGGTGCTCGCCGAGCTTGCCGAGGTCGACCTCGCGGTCGCCGGGCACGCCGACCGCGGTGATCTCGCCGTCCACCTTGACCAGCAGGTTCTTCAAGGTCGCGGAGGCGGGCACGTCCAGGTGGGCGGCGAGCGTCTCGATGGTGGGGGTGTCGGGGGTGTCCAGTTCCTCCAGCGGCCCGTGGTCGGTGGAGGTCACCGGCGGCACGACGACGGTGACGGCCTCGGTGTTGGCCGAGTAGTCGCAGGCCGGGCAGTCCACGAAGGTGTCCTCACCGGCGCCCGCCGGGGCCAGGAACTCCTCGGAGGCCGAGCCGCCCATGGCGCCGGAGATCGCGGAGACGATCCGGTAGTCGAAGCCGAGCCGGGTGAAGATCTTGATGTAGGCCTCGCGGTGCAGCCGGTAGGACTCGGCCAGGCCCTCGTCGGTGGTGTCGAAGGAGTAGGCGTCCTTCATCTGGAACTCGCGGCCGCGCAGCACGCCGGAGCGCGGGCGGGCCTCGTCGCGGTACTTCGTCTGGATCTGGTAGAGGATCACCGGCAGGTCCTTGTAGGACGTGGCCTGGTCCTTCACCACCTGGGTGAAGATCTCCTCGTGGGTGGGGCCGAGCACGTAGTCGGCGCCCTTGCGGTCCTTGAGCTGGAAGAGCAGGTCGCCGTACTCGCCCGCCCGGCCGGTGGCCTCGTAGGGCTCGCGCGGCAGCAGCGCGGGCAGCAGCAGTTCCTGGCCGCCGATGGCGTCCATCTCCTCGCGGACCACCCGGGTGACGTTGTCCAGCACCCGCTTGCCGAGTGGCAGCCAGGTCCACACGCCGGCCGCGGTGCGGCGCACGTAGCCCGCACGTACCAGCAGTTTGTGGCTGGCGGTCTCGGCGTCTGCGGGGGCGTCACGCAGCGTCTTGAGAAGCATGCGGGACATGCGCTGGACCATGATTCGATCTCCGTACGTGGCGTCGCGGTGCGATGGGCGGATGCCGCGAGGATACCGACCCGGGGCGCCCGGCCCGTAATGGCTTTAGCCGCCGGCCGCGCGACGCAGTGGCAGCGGGGCGCCCATCACCGTGTACGGGACGGGTGCGCTGGGGAAGTGCACGGGGTGGGCCAGGTCGCGGTAGCCCAGCTCGCGGTAGAAGCGGCGGGCGGGGCTGTCGAGGTCCAGCGCGGACAGGATGCTGCGGGGCTGCGCGACGGAGTCGGTGATCCCGGTGATGAGCCGGCGGCCGATGCCCAGGCCCTGGTAGGCGGGCAGCACGTGCAGTTCCACCACGACGAAGGAGTCGTCGAGCCAGCCCTCGGTCCCGGTGCGCCGCAGGTAGGGCTCGACCACGGTGGACCACCAGTGGGCACGGTCGTTGGGCATTCCGTAGACGAATCCGGTCAGCCGGCCGTCCGCGGTGGTCGCGCCGAGCGCCCGCACTCCGGGCTGGCCCAGGTGCCGCAGCACGATCTGGGTGCGGACCGTGATCTCGTCGTCGGTGAGCCCGAAGGCCAGTGCCTGCACCGCGAGTGCCTCGTCGACCCGTCCCGCCAGGTCGATCGGCCCGACCAGCACGTCATCCATGCGGGGACCCTACTAGGTCGTCCGGTTCGGCCTCGGCGGTTCCGGGGGCGGTGGCCGGTTACCGGGGTGTCTTCCGGCCGAAGCCGGTCGGCGCGGCGGGCTCAGAACAGCACGCTCATGAACGAGCCGGTCTCGGTGAAGCCCACCCGCCGGTACGCGGCACGGGCGGCGGTGTTGAAGTCGTTGACGTACAGGCTGGCGATGGGTGCGGCGTCGCGCAGCGCGTAGTGCAGCACGGCGGCCATGCCGGTGACGGACAGTCCCCGGCCGCGGTGTTCCGGGGCGACCCAGACGCCCTGGATCTGGCAGGCGTGCTGGGTGACGGCGCCGATCTCGGCCTTGAAGACGACGCGGTCGTCCTCGATGCGGGCGAAGGACCGGCCGCCGGTGACGAGCTCGGCCACCCGGGCCTGGTAGAGCAGGCCGCCGTCGCCCGCGAGCGGCGAGATGCCGACCTCCTCGGTGAACATCGCCACGCACGCGGGCATGATCACGTCCATCTCGTCGCGCCGCACCCGGCGCACCAGGGGGTCGGGTTCGACGTCGACCGGCAGCGCGCGGGTGACCATCAGCGGCTGGTGGGAGCGGACCTCACGGGCCGGGCCCCAGCTGGGCTCCAGCAGCGACCACAGGTCGGAGGTCGGGCCGGCCGGACCGACGATGGACGAGCAGCGCCGACCGGCCCGCCGGGCGCGTTCGGCGAAGGCCCGCACCGCGGCCGGGCCGGCGCAGATGGGGACGAGGTTGGCACCCGCGTAGCACAGCGACTCCAGCCGGCCGCCCGCGTACCAGCCCCACATCTCGCCGCCGAGCCGCCAGGGGTCCAGGCCGGCGATCCGGACGCGGGCCGCGACGAAGGCGTTGGCCACCGGGTCCCGGTCCAGCACGGCGAGCGCGGCGGCGAGGTCGGCCGGTTCCAGGACCTTGGTGGTGGTCGTCGTCAACACGTGGGCGCCTCACCAGTACAGATCCGGCCCTCGTGAGGGCCTACTTGATCCCGGCACTTTACCCCGCGGTTCAAAAGACGTCAGGAGACGGTCACCGCGGGTTCTCCCGAGGCGATCCCGTCGGCCTCCATCTGCTCGGCGATCTTCATCGCCTCCTCGATCAAGGTCTCCACGATCTTCGACTCCGGAACCGTCTTGATCACCTCACCCTTCACAAAAATCTGACCCTTACCGTTCCCCGACGCCACCCCCAAATCCGCCTCACGCGCCTCACCAGGACCATTCACCACACACCCCATCACCGCCACCCGCAACGGCACCTCCATCCCCTCCAACCCCGCCGACACCTCATCAGCCAACCGATACACATCCACCTGCGCCCGCCCACACGACGGACACGACACAATCTCCAACCGCCGCTCACGCAACCCCAACGACTCCAAAATCTGCATCCCCACCTTCACCTCCTCCACCGGAGGCGCCGACAACGACACCCGAATCGTGTCCCCGATCCCCTCCGACAACAACGCACCAAACGCCACCGCCGACTTCACCGTCCCCTGAAACGCCGGCCCCGCCTCCGTCACACCCAAATGCAACGGATAATCACACCGCCCCGCCAACAACCGATACGCCGCCACCATCACCACCGGATCATTGTGCTTCACCGAGATCTTGATATCCCGGAACCCGTGCTCCTCGAACAACGAGCACTCCCACAACGCCGACTCCACCAACGCCTCCGGCGTCGCCTTGCCGTACTTCTCCAACAACCGCCGATCCAACGACCCCGCATTCACCCCGATCCGAATCGGCACCCCCGCACCCGACGCCGCCCTCGCGATCTCCTTCACCTTGTCATCAAACTGCCGAATATTACCCGGATTCACCCGAACAGCCGCACAACCCGCATCAATCGCCGCAAACACGTACTTCGGCTGAAAATGAATATCCGCGATCACCGGAATCTGCGACTTCCGAGCAATCTCACCCAACGCATCCGCATCATCCTGCGACGGACACGCCACCCGCACGATCTGACACCCCGACGCCGTCAACTCAGCGATCTGCTGCAACGTCGCACCCACATCAGCCGTCACCGTCGTCGTCATCGACTGCACCGACACCGGAGCGTCACCACCCACCGGAACCGACCCCACCTGGATCCGACGGCTCTTACGGCGCTCGGCCAACTTCAACGGAACGGACGGAATACCAAGCGAAACGGCGGTCATGTGCGGTGCATCCCCAACGTGTGTTTCGAGGTCGTCTGATGGCTGGAGGGGGCCGAGGACACGATCCCGGCCGCGAGCTTCCGGATACCGAGATTACGGCACAGCCCAACCATGGGGCACATCCGGCGCAGCAGCACTCCGGCCGGACATCCACGATGCCCGGCCGGTTCGCCACTCGTTCAGCCATTCGCCATATTCAGGTGATTTTGACCGGATTCACCACATCCGCGATCAGGACCAGCACCGTGAAGGACAGGAAGATCCCCGCCACCACGTATGCGACCGGCATCATCTTGGCCACGTCGAACGGTCCCGGGTCGGGACGGTGGAACGCCCTGGCCAGATTGCGCTTGAGCGCCTCCCACAGCGCGCCCGCGATGTGCCCGCCGTCCAGCGGCAGCAGCGGCAGCATGTTGAACAGGAAGAGCGACAGGTTGAAGCCCGCGACCAGCATCAGCATGGTCGCCACCCGCTGCTCCGGCGGGATGTTCAACGAGAAGACGTCGCCGCCCACCCGGGCCGCGCCCACCACGCCCATCGGGGAGTCGGGCTGGCGCGGCGCGCCGTCGAAGGCCGACCGCCACAGTGCCGGGATCCGCTGCGGCAGGTCGACCAGCGAGGAGACGGCGGTGGAGACCATGTCCCCCATCCGGCTCACCGAGTCGCCGAACCCCTGCTGCACGATCCCCTGGGCCGGGGTGAACCCCAGGAAGCCCGCGGTGACGTACTTGCCCTCGACGTAGCCGCCGTGGCCGTCGGTCTTGGCCACCTGGTTCCTTATGAGATCCGCGTGCAGCTCGACGCTGCGGCCGGACCGGCTGACCGTGATGACGGCGGGCCCGGTGGTGTCGCGGATGTCGTTCTGCAGGGTGTCCCAGTCGGTGATCGGGCGGCCGTCGAAGGCGGTGATGCGGTCGCCGGCCCGCAGGCCCGCGGTCTTCGCCGGGGAGGCCGGGTCGCTCTTGCCGCAGCTGTCCTTGCCCGCGCTCGCCGCGGACTGGCTGATCACACAGTCCGAGACGCTGCTGACCGTGGTGGTCTGGGAGTTTATCCCGAAGCCCATCAGCACGCCGAGGAAGAGCACGATCGCGAGGATCAGGTTCATGAAGGGGCCGGCGAACATCACGATCACGCGCTTCCACGGCTTGCGCGTGTAGAACAGCCGGTCCTCGTCGCCGGGCTTGAGCTCCTCGAAGGCGGCCGAGCGGGCGTCCTCGATCATGCCGCGCCACGGCGAGGTGGACCGGGCGGTGATCTTCCCGTCGCCGCCCGGCGGGAACATCCCGATCATCCGGATGTAGCCGCCCAGCGGGATCGCCTTGATCCCGTACTCGGTGTCGCCCTTCTTCCGGGAGAAGATCGTCGGGCCGAAGCCGACCATGTACTGCGGCACCCGGATGCCGAACAGCTTCGCGGTCGACAGGTGGCCCAGTTCGTGCCAGGCGATGGAGATCAGCAGCCCGACGGCGAAGACGACTATGCCCAGGACTGTCATCAATGTCGTCATACGCGAGCCTCCGCCGCCGCCTTCTGTGCCATTTCACGCGCGCGGGCCCGTGCCCACGTCTCCGCTCCGAGGACGTCTTCAAGGGTCACAGAAGTTCCCGAGGCGGGCGTGCCGTGCTCCGCGACCACCTCGGCCACGGTGTCCACGATCCCGGTGAACGGCAGCCGGCCGGTCAGGAACGCCTCGACGCACTCCTCGTTGGCCGCGTTGAACACCGCGGGCGCGGTGCCCCCGAGCGTACCGACCCGACGGGCGAGCTCGACCGAGGGGAAGGCCTCCTCGTCCAGCGGGGCGAACTCCCAGCTGGTGGCCTTCGACCAGTCGAAGGCGGGCGCGGCGTCCGGCACCCGGTGCGGCCAGCCCATGCCCAGCGCGATGGGCATCCGCATGTCGGGCGGGCTCGCCTGGGCGAGCGTGGAGCCGTCGGTGAACTCCACCATCGAGTGGATGACGGACTGCGGGTGGACGACCACCTCGATCCGCTCGAAGGGGATGTCGAAGAGCAGGTGCGCCTCGATGACCTCCAGACCCTTGTTGACCAGGGTCGCGGAGTTGATGGTGACCACCGGTCCCATGTCCCAGGTGGGATGGGCCAGCGCCTGGTCGGGGGTGACCTCGGCGAGGTCGGCGCGCGCCCGGCCGCGGAACGGTCCGCCGGAGGCGGTCACGATCAGCTTGCGGACCTCGGCGCGGGCGCCGCCCATCAGGGCCTGGAAGAGCGCGGAGTGCTCGGAGTCGACCGGCACGATCTGGCCCGGCGCGGCCACCGCCTTCACCAGCGGGCCGCCGACGATCAGTGACTCCTTGTTGGCCAGCGCCAGCGTCCGGCCCGCCTCCAGCGCGGCCAGCGTCGGGCTCAGGCCGATGGATCCGGTGATGCCGTTGAGCACGCAGTGGCACTCCATACGGGCGATCTCCACGGCGGCCTGCGGCCCGGCGAGGATCTCCGGCGCGCTCTCGCCGGCCGGGAAGCGGGCCGCCAGCGCCTCGCGCACCGCGGGCACCGCGGCCGGGTCCGCGACACCCACCGCGCGGACCCCGAGCAGGTGGGCCTGTTCGGCCAGCAGCGCCGGCCGGCCGCCGGCCGCCGACAGCGCGACCACCCGGAACCGGCCGGGGTTGCGCAGCACCACGTCGATGGCCTGGGTGCCGATCGAGCCGGTCGACCCCAGGATCACCACCTCACGCGGCCCCTGGACGCCGCCTGGATCGGGATCGTAAAGCTGATGGGGGTCGGCGAGAGGTGCTCGGCTCACGGTCATGGACCCATTGTGGCCGCATCCGCCGCCGGTCCCGACAGCGGATGCGGCCCGTGGCCCGGTGCGGCTCAGCGGATCGGGCGGTGGAGGTTGTCCTTGACGGAGGGGCCGGGGATGGCGTCGGCGATCCACGGGCCCTCGCCGGACGGATCGACGATGCCGTCCTCCAGCCAGGTGTAGTTGCCGCCCATGACCGCCTTGACCACCTGGCGATCCAGGGTGTCGGTGTTGCTCCACAGCCGGTCGAAGAGTTCCTCGACCCGGATGCGGGCCTGGCGGCAGAAGGCGTCGGCCAGTTGGTGGGCGGCGATGCCCTCGGCTTCCTGGGCGGCCTGGCCGCGCAGCATCTCGGCGCGCACGCACGCCGCGCTCATCGCGAACAACTCCGCGCCGATGTCCACCACCCGGCCCAGGAAGCCCTGCTTGGTCTCCATCCGGCCCTGCCAGCGCGACATGGCGTAGAAAGTCGACCTGGCCAGCCGCCTGGAGGCCCGCTCCACATACCGCAGATGGACCGCGAGGTCGCCGAATTCGGCGTAGGAGGTGGGCAGTTGTCCGGGCCCGGCGACCAGCTTGGGCAGCCAGCGGGCGTAGAAGCCGCCGGCCTTGGCGCCCGCCTTGGCCTTGTCGCCCAGGGTCTTGTCCGGGTCGATGAGGTCGCCGGCGACCGACAGGTGGGCGTCGACCGCCTCCCGGGCGATCAGCAGGTGCATGATCTCCGTCGAACCCTCGAAGATCCGGTTGATCCGCAGGTCGCGCAGCATCTGCTCGGCCGGCACCGCGCGCTCCCCGCGGGCCGCCAGCGACGCGGCGGTCTCGAACCCGCGACCGCCGCGGATCTGGACGAGCTCGTCGGCCATCCGCCAGGACATCTCGCTGCCGTACAGCTTGGCGAGCGCCGCCTCGATGCGAATGTCGTTGCGGTCCTCGTCGGCCATCTCGCCGGCGAGGTCGACGACCGCCTCCAGGGCGAAGGTGGTGGCCGCGATGAACGCGATCTTCGAGCCGACCGCCTCGTGCTGTGCGATGGGCTTGCCCCACTGCTCCCGGGCGGCCGACCACTCGCGGGCGATCTTCAGACACCACTTGGCGGCACCGGTGCAGGCCGCGGGCAGCGACAGGCGGCCGGTGTTGAGGGTGGTCAGCGCGATCTTCAGCCCCGAGCCCTCGGGGCCGATGCGGTTGGCGGCCGGCACCCGTACCTGGTGGAAGCGGGTGACACCGTTCTCGATGCCCCGCAGCCCCATGAAGGCGTTGCGGTTCTCCACGGTGATGCCGGGGCTGTCCCCCTCGACCACGAACGCCGTGATGCCGCCCTTGTGCCCCTCGGACGCGGGCACCCTGGCCATCACCACCAGCAGGTCGGCGACCACGCCGTTGGTCGTCCACAGCTTCACGCCGTCCAGCACGTACTCGTCGCCGTCCGGCACGGCGGTGGTGGCCAGCCGCGCCGGGTCGGAGCCGACGTCGGGCTCGGTCAGCAGGAAGGCGGAGATGTCGGTACGGGCGCAGCGCGGCAGGAAGGTGTCCTTCTGCTCCTGGGTGCCGAACAGCTTGAGCGGCTGCGGTACGCCGATCGACTGATGGGCCGACAGCAGCGCGCCGATCGCGGCGTTGGCGGTGCCGGCCATGGCGAGCGCCTTGTTGTAGTACACCTGGGTGAGACCGAGACCGCCGTATTTGGTGTCGATCTTCATACCGAGGGCGCCGAGCTGCTTGAGCCCGTCGATGACGTCGTCGGGAATTCGTGCGTCGCGTTCGATGAGGGCCCCGTCGACCTTGGTCGTCAGGAAGTCCTTGAGTTTGGCCAGGAATTCGTCACCGCGCTGCCGGTCGTCCTTGGTGCCGGTGGGGTGCGGGTGGATCAGGTCGAGCCGGAAACGGCCGAGGAACAACTCCTTGGCGAAGCTCGGCTTGTCGCCAGTCCTGTTCCCGGGCCGCCTCGGCCACCTGCCGGGCTTCGCGTTCGGAGACCTTGCGTGCCGTTGATGGTGCGGACATGAGGAGACTCCCCTCGCCGCGGCGTCGGAGGATATACGGATCTGATCGGGTTACCGCATGGTTCTACTCGACCGTATGTACCCGAATAACGCGATCCATATCAGACTCCGCACATCAGGAACACAAGTGCAGCACAAACGTGGAGGAGGGCGCTGCCGCACACAGCGCCCTCCTCATCAAGCCTCACAAGGAAAGGACCGTCACAGATCCAGACCGGTGAGCACCATGACCCGCTCGTAGGTGTAGTCCTCCATCGCGTAGGCCACACCCTCACGCCCGGTACCGGACGCCTTGACCCCGCCGTACGGCATCTGGTCGGCGCGGTAGGAGGGCGCGTCGCCGATGATCACACCGCCGACCTCCAGCTCCCGGTGTGCCCGGAAGGCGGTCTGGAGGTCGTGGGTGAACACGCCCGCCTGGAGGCCGAACTTGGAGTCGTTGACGGCCGCGAACGCCTCGTCGGTGCTGTTCACCCGGTGCAGCGACAGGACCGGGCCGAAGACCTCGGCGGTGGCCAGCACCGCGTCACCCGGCAGGTCGGCCAGCACGGTCGGCGCGTAGGAGGCGCCGTCCCGGGTACCGCCGGTCACCAGCTTGGCACCCTTGGCCACGCGCGTCGCCGACCCAGGACTCCACCCGCTCGGCGGCCGCCTCGCTGACCAGCGGGCCCACATCGGTGGCGTCCTCGGACGGGTCACCGGTCACCTGTGCCTCGACCTTGGCGACGACCTTCTCCACCAGACGGTCGTAGACGGTCGCGTCGGCGATCACCCGCTGCACCGAGATGCAGGACTGGCCCGCCTGGTAGTTGGAGAAGGTGGCGATCCGCCCGGCCGCCCACTCCAGGTCCGCCTCCGAGGCGTAGTCGGCGAGCACCACGGCCGCCGCGTTGCCGCCGAGCTCCAGCGTGACGTGCTTGTCGCGGCACCTGCCGCTGGATGGCGAAGCCGACGGTGTCGGAACCGGTGAAGGAGATCACCGGCAGCCGCTTGTCCGCCACCAGTTCCGGCATCCGCTCGTTGGCCACCGGCAGCACGCTCCAGGAACCGGCCGGCAGATCCGTCTCGGCCAGCAGCTCACCCAGCAGCAGCGCGGACAGCGGGGTCGCCGGGGCCGGCTTGAGGATGATCGGCGCACCGACCGCGATGGCCGGGGCGACCTTGTGCGCCACCAGGTTCAGCGGGAAGTTGAACGGCGCGATGCCCAGGACCGCCCCGCGCGGGAAGCGCCGGGTCAGCGCGAGCCGGCCGGTGCCGCCCGCGTCGGTGTCCAGCCGCTGCGCGTCGCCGCTGTTGAAGCGGCGGGCCTCCTCGGCGGCCCAGCGGAAGACCGACACCGCCCGGCCGACCTCGCCGCGCGCCCACTTGATCGGCTTGCCGTTCTCCGCGGTGATCAGGCGGGCGATCTCCTCGGCACGCTCGGCCAGCCGCCGGCCGACCAGGTCCAGGGCCGCGGTGCGCACGTGGGCGGGGGTGGCGGCGAACACCGGCACCGCGGCGTGCGCGGCGGCGACGGCCTCCTCCACCTGCTCGTCGGTGGGCACGCTCACGGTCCCGACGACGCTGCCGTCCCAGGGGTGCGTGACATCGAAGGTCCCCTCGCCGGTCGCCTGGCGCCCGGCGATCCAGAACGCGTGTACCGCTTCGCGCGTGGCAGACACAGCGGATCCCCGCCTTTCCCGTGATGGTGAATCGCGTACACGTCGTACGACGTGGCCTCTTCGCCACCACGGTAGGCGGCCGTCCGGGTGATGACGTTTGTCCATCGCGTACTACCCGGACACGGCAGCACTACGATTCGTCCCTGTCACGAGGGCCTGACAGAGGGGTGCCGTGACACACCACCCCGGGCGGGACGGCGCCCCTGTCGGGCCCGCGCGGGAGAACCCAGGCGCGGTCAGCCGACGCTCTTCAACGCGAGCCACAACTCCATGCGCACGTCCGCGTCGTCCAGCGAACGGCCGAGGATCTCCTCCACCCGCCGCATGCGATAGCGCAGGGTGTGCCGGTGGACCCCGAGGTCGGCGGCGGCCGCGTCCCACTGGCCGTGCCGCGACAGCCAGGCCCGCAGCGAGGCCACCAGGTCACCGCGCGAGGTCGCGTCGTGCTCCCGCAACGGCCGCAGCAGCCCCTCTGCGAAGGCGTGCACCGCCTCGTCCGCCAGCAGCGGCAGCACCGATCCCGCGCCCACCTCGTCGTGCTCCACCAGCCCGCTCCCGCGGCGCTGCGCCACCGCCAGCGCGCCCTCCGCCTGCCGTCCCGCGTCCGGCGCGCCGTCCGCCGCGGTGGCCGCCGAAAGCCCGGCCGCCAGCGCCGCGCCGCCCCCGATGTGCCGGACGCAGGCCCGCAGCACCGCGCCGTCCGCGGCGGCCAGGACGGTGAGCCGGGACCCTTCGGCCACCGCCAGCAGCGGCTCGGCGGCCCGGATCGCGGCGGCCTCCGCCAGGTCGCCGAGCAGAGCCACGGCCGCCGCCGGGTCACGGGGTTCGTCCGGGTCGGGGCGGCGGGCCGGTTCTGCGGCCAGCAGCCGCACCGGACCCTCCAGCAGCGTGCCGTAGCGCCCGCCCGCCACATCGCGGGCGTGGCCGCTCTCCCCGGCCAGCAGCATCCGCAGCAGCGCGGCGCCGAAGCGCTGCTCGGCCTCCTGAAGGGCGAGCGACTGCTCCAGCGAGAGCGTCAGCAGCGCCACGGCCGCGTGCACCACGTACCGGTCGGCGGTCTCCAGCCGCTCCCCGGTGCCGACGGCGAGGAACCCGCGCGGGCGGCGGCCGGTGCCCAGCGACTGGATCTCGACCCGGTCGTCGGTGCCGTCCGCCCCGGCGACCGCGGCGCTGGCCGGGGCGGGCCGCTCCCGCAGCCGCTCCATCTCGTCGGCGAGCCGGGAGGCGCGGCGGCCCGCCCACTGCGGTGCGGCGGCGACCACGGTGCCCGAGGAGTCGTACAGCGCCGCCCACCCGTCCAGGTGCGCCGCGAGCCGGGACAGCAGCGCACCGGTGCCGTCCGGCGTCAGCGCGGCCCGGGTCAGCTCGCGCTGCGCCTCCAGGCTGCTGGTGACCGCCTTGTACCGGTCGGCGGCGAGCGCGGCCGACACCGCCTTGCTGATCGCGATGAACGGCGTGGGCCGCGGCACCCGCAACACCGGCAGGCCCCGCTCCTCGGCGGCGGCCACCAGCGGCTCCGGCACGGTGTCGTGGCTCAGGCCCACCCCGAAGCCCAGACCGCCCACCCCGGCGTCCGCGAGCCGGTGCACATAGGCGCGCAACGCCGCCGGATCGGCACCGAGCTTCAGACCCGTCGTCAACAGCAGCTCACCGCCCGCCAGGTACGGCGTCGGGTCGTCCAGCTCACTGGTGTGCACCCACGGCACGGCGACATCCAGCCCACCGGCCCCGGCGAGCACGGTGAGCTTCAACGCGGGGGTGCGAACCAGGGACGCGAGAGTTGCAGGCATGGCGCCTTCGATTCTGCCCTACCAGGCGAGACCCGGCCCTGCCCGAAGATCTTGAAGCAGGCAGACGGACCGGCCCGGGGTCGGGCGGGCTCCCGCCGGATCACCGCTCGGTCAGGAACGCAGGTCGATCAGGACCGGGGGGGCGAACTCACCGGCGACCGTCGTCAGGGAGGCGACGGCGTGCCCGGGCGGGACGGCGTTGGCCAGATCGGAGGCCGACCAGCGCTCCCGCTCCACCCTGCGCACGGTCACCGACTCCGTCGTCACCGCCTCACCGGTGAACACCCTCCGCACCCCACGGGTCAGGCGCCGGACGATGCCGCCCGACTGGTCCGGGGTGCGCGTGACGTCCGACTCCTCCACCCACGTCGTCCCCCACGCCTCCGCGAACCGCTTGCCGTCCCACGTCGAGATGCCGGACAACGCGATCCGGCAGCCGGTGGCCCCCAGCACCGCGCCCCGCAGCGCCTCGGGCACGTCGTCCAGCCCGCGCAGCGTCAGCACCGCCCCGGCATGAGCCGACCGCAGCCGCTGCAACGCGCGCACCGTCTCCCCGGTGATCGCGTGCGTCGCGTCGTCCAGTACCAGGCACGCGAAGAGCGAACGGTCCTTCCTGACGGTCGCGGCGGCGGTGAACTGCGCCAGCAGCAGCCGGGTGAGTATCCGGGACGCCTCGGTATGGCCGCGCTCCGGCAGATCGACCCTGACCCGCAGCGGATGCTCCAGCGAGTTGAGGGTGAAGGGCCTGGTGCGTCCCGTCACATCGAAGAACCCGGCGAACGCGGGCCGGTCGAGCAGGGCGATCCGGTCGGCCAGCAGCCCGCCGATGTCCCCGGGGCGGCCCGACTGCCGGGTCCTGGCCTCCAGTTCGCGGACCCAGCCTGGCTCGCCCGCCTCGTCCAGCGTCTCGCGCAGGGCGGCGATCGCGGTCGGGGAGCCGTCCAGCAGTTCCCGCAGCTCCGTGACGGAGGGGAACCTGCCGCGAGCGGCC
This sequence comes from uncultured Actinomycetota bacterium, assembly GCA_963737305.1. Lineage (GTDB taxonomy): Bacteria > Actinomycetota > Actinomycetes > Streptomycetales > Streptomycetaceae > Streptantibioticus_C. The sequence goes on from CAVTRX010000001.1 coordinate 3,072,269, forward strand.
CGGAACGGGCCCAGCAACTGCGCCAGCGCGGTCGCCGCGCGGCGCGGATCGGCCTGGTCGCCCTCGAACCCGTCGAGCACAGCGGCGGCCAGCAGCCCGGCCGCCTCGTCGGCGTCGGCCGCGCCGCCGTACAGATCCAGGTCGTAGGCCGAGGTGGGGTCGCCGATCGAGATCACCACGTCGAACGCCTCCGCGGGGCCGAGATCCGCCCCCGACGCGCCCACCACGACGACCGCCGCGGTTCCGGCGAGCGCCTGGAGGCACAACGACTCCGCGACCGGGCGCACGATGTGCCGCGTCTTGCCCGAGGCGGGCGGGCCGACCGCCAGCAGCGAGGTCCCCAGCAGCGCCGGGTCGAGGGCCACGCCGACGCCGCGGTAGAGGTAGGGGTTGCGCTCGATGTCCTTGGCGGCGCCGATGCGTACCTGGGCGGTGTACAGGTCGTGGCGCGCGACCCTGGTCGGCAGGTCCCGGGCACCCGACGGGTGCGTCCACGCCGCCGCGCCCTGCCGCAGCACGGCGTCCGCGTACGCGGCCGACCGGTCGGACCGGCCCTGCGTGAACCGCCACGCCCGGTGCAGCCGCACGTAGTCCACGTCATTCATCCGCCCCGCCCGCGCCTCCCCCGCCAGCCTCTCCGCCACCGCCTCCAGCCCACCCCCCCGCAACTCCCCCCACTCAAGGGGATCAGCCAGCGGCTCGCCCTTCGAAGCGGCCACCGGCTCCGGCCGGGCGGCACGCAGCCGCGGCAGCACGTAGCGGCGGAAGACCTCAGGCCAACGGCCGAAGCGGGCACAGATGGCGACGAGCAACGCGGTGCACAGCACGTAGTAGATGCGGGTGGTGACGTTGTACGCCACCAACTGATCGCCGGGATGGGGGACGCGCCATCCCTTCGGTGTGATCCACAGGTAGGGCCAGAACCAGAAGGTGGTGTAGTCGTTGCACAACGACCACACCAGCAGTCCCAGTAGCAGTGCCAGTACCGCTCCCCCCACCAGCTTGCGGTCGGGCACGCGGGTCGGGTCCTCGGGGGGGCGGGGGACGTGGCCGTAGGCGTAGATGCCCGGTGCCTCCGCACGCCGCGGCGTGCGCAGCCACGTCTCCAGGGGATTGGCCGGCGGCCGCCCCGGCATCGGCGGCGGCACCGCGGGCCTGGGGACGGAGGAAACGGCCGGGGCGGTCTCCCGCCGCCCGTGAGTGCCCTCGATGTCCATCGCTCTGCCGCCCCTCGCCCGACTCGCCCGACTCACCGCCGACCCGGCACACAATGTAGTCGAGCGGAAACCCGAACATAAGGATCATGCCCGCCCCCCTGTCCGCCACGTCGAAGAAACCGCCCCCACCACTCCCCATCGGAGTATGCGTCCGCATCCTGAGCGGGCTTAGCCTGCGGGAAATGCCGTGATCGCAAGGATCGCGAGGGATCCCAAGGAGTAGCCCCATGACCGAACTGTCCGGCGGCCCGGCGCTGCCGCAGGAGCGCCGCCTCGTCACGCCGATCCCCGGTCCGAAGTCCACCGCGCTGCTGGCCCGCAAGAACGCCGCGGTCGCCACCGGTGTCGGCGTCACCCTGCCGGTGTTCGTCAACCGGGCCGGCGGCGGCGTGCTGGAGGACGTGGACGGCAACTCGCTGATCGACTTCGGTTCCGGCATCGCGGTCGCCTCGGTCGGCAACAGCGCGGAGGCCGTGGTGCGGCGCGCCACGGAGCAGTTGGCCTCCTTCACCCACACCTGCTTCATGGTGACGCCCTACGAGGGCTACGTGGAGGTCGCCGAGCGGCTGGCCGAGCTGACGCCCGGCGACCACGCGAAGAAGTCCGCCCTGTTCAACTCCGGCGCGGAGGCCGTGGAGAACGCGGTGAAGATCGCCCGTGCCTACACCAAGCGCACCGCCGTGGTGGTCTTCGACCACGGCTACCACGGCCGCACCAACCTGACGATGGCGCTGACCGCCAAGAACATGCCGTACAAGCACGGCTTCGGCCCGTTCGCCCCGGAGATCCACCGGGTCCCGCTGGCCTATCCGTTCCGCTGGCTGACCGGCGCGGACAACTGCGCCGAGGAGGCGGCGGCCGAGGCGATCGACCAGATCTCCAAGCAGATCGGCGCGGAGAACGTGGCGGCGATCATCATCGAGCCGATCGCGGGCGAGGGCGGTTTCATCGAGCCGGCCAAGGGCTTCCTGCCGCGCATCGCGGAGTTCGCGAAGGCCAACGGCATCGTCTTCGTGGCCGACGAGATCCAGACCGGTTTCTGCCGCACCGGCCAGTGGTTCGCCTGCGAGGACGAGGGGATCGTCCCTGACCTGATCACGACGGCCAAGGGCATCGCGGGCGGCCTGCCGCTCGCCGCGGTGACCGGGCGCGCCGAGATCATGGACGCGGCGCACGCGGGCGGTCTCGGCGGCACCTACGGCGGCAACCCGGTGGCGTGCGCCGCGGCGCTCGGGGCGATCGAGACGATGCTGGAGCTGGACCTGGTGGCCAGGGCCCGGCGCATCGAGGAGGTCATGAAGCCCCGGCTGACCGCGCTGGCGGACAAGTACGACGTCATCGGCGACGTCCGCGGGCGCGGCGCGATGCTCGCCGTCGAGCTGGTCAAGGCCGGTACCCGGGACGGCGCGAAGGTCCCGGACCCGGAGTCGACCGCGGCGGTGGCGAAGGCGTGTCACGCGGCCGGGCTGGTGGTCCTGACCTGTGGCACCTACGGGAACGTGCTGCGTTTCCTGCCGCCGCTGGTGATCGGCGAGGATCTGCTGGCCGAGGGGCTCGACATCATCGAAAGCGCTTTCGCCGGACTGTGATTCGCCTTGTGTGCAAGGGAGTTGACGCGCGTGGTGAAGAACCTGTGCGAGCCTGATGAGGGACGGGTGACACCACTGCCGGTGTCCGGTCCGGTGACGTACTGTCGTCGCAGATGAAGGAACCACCCCGCTCGCACACAGCGGCGGGCGACATCCCGTCGACGACTCCCCATCGTCGATACAGCAGTGCCCTCGCGCGCAACAGCGCCGGTGCCTGGCGTACCGGCGATCCTCGCCGATCGGTCGACCGTGCGTCCCAAACCCCCCGGGACGCCCGGCCCGGCGATCGTCATGGCCGCCCTGGAACTCTCCCCCCTGTTCCGGGGCGGCTGACGTTTTTCCTCGTCGGTTGCGTGCTGGTGTTCATGACGCTGACCTGGCAGGTCGCGGCGCACGGGCCGCTGGACCGCTGGGATTCCCGAACCGACCTCGCCGTACTGCGGGCCGCGGCGCGCCATCCGTTTCTGCGGCCGGGCGCACAGGTGCTGGCCGATCTGGGGGATGTGGCGGTGGCGATCCCGGTGCTGGCGGTGGTGCTGGCCGCGGTGGCCTGGCGGCTGCGCGGCTGGTTCCCGGCGGGCTGGTACGCGGTGGTGATGGCCTCGACCGGGGCGGTGGTGGTGCCGTTGAAGGCGGCCGTCTCGCGTCCCGCGCCCGGGGCGACGGTGCTCGCCGGGCACTCCGGCTACTTCCCCTCAGGGCACACCGCGACGGCCGCGACCGCCTGCGGTCTCGTCGTGCTGGCGGTGCTGCCGTGGCTGCGGCAAGCAGCGGCACGGCGGCTGGTGGTGATCGCCGCCGTGCTGCTGAACCTCGCGGTGGGTGCCGCCCTGGTGTGGCGCGGCTACCACCGTCCGCTGGACGTGGTGGCCGCCTGGTGCCTGACCGGGGTACTGCTGTGTGGGGCGCGCGGTGTCACGAGTTGGTGGGGAACCCGAGGTTGATGCCGCCGTGGCTGGGGTCCAGCCACCGCTGGGTGACGGCCTTGCCGCGGGTGAAGAAGTGGACGCCGTCCTCGCCGTAGGCGTGCGAGTCGCCGAACAGCGAGGCCTTCCAGCCGCCGAAGGAGTAGTAGGCGACCGGCACCGGGATCGGCACGTTGATGCCGACCATGCCGACCTCGATCTCCCGCTGGAAGCGGCGGGCGGCGCCGCCGTCGTTGGTGAACAGCGCGGTGCCGTTGCCGTAGGGGTTGGAGTTGATCAGCTCGACGCCCTCCTCGTAGGAGGAGACCCGGACCACGGAGAGCACCGGGCCGAAGATCTCGTCGTTGTAGACGGACATGCCGGGCTTGACGTCGTCGAAGAGGGTGGGGCCGAGCCAGAAGCCGTCGGTGGTGTCGTCGCCGGAGATGGCGTGCTTGCGGCCGTCGACGGCGAGGGTGGCGCCGTCGGCGACCCCGGAGTCCAGGTAGGTGGTGACCTTGTCGCGGTGGACGCCGGTGACCAGCGGGCCCATCTCGGATTCCGGGGCGCAGCCGGGGCCGACGGTCAGCTTGGCCATCCGCTCCTTGATCTTGCCGACCAGTTCGTCGCCGACCGGGTCGACGGCGACCAGCACGGAGACGGCCATGCAGCGCTCGCCCGCCGCGCCGAACCCGGCGTTGACCGCGGCGTCGGCGGCCAGGTCCAGGTCGGCGTCGGGCAGCACCAGCATGTGGTTCTTGGCACCGCCGAGGGCCTGGACCCGCTTGCCGTAGCGGGTGCCGGTCTCGTAGACGTAGCGGGCGATCGGGGTGGAGCCGACGAAGCTGACGGACTTGATGTCGGGGTGCTCCAGCAGCCGGTCGACGGCCACCTTGTCGCCGTGTACGACGTTGAAGACACCGTCGGGCAGGCCGGCGCGCTTCCACAGCGCGGCCATGTAGTTGGCGGCCGACGGGTCCTTCTCGGACGGCTTGACGACCACGGTGTTGCCGGCCGCGATGGCGATGGGGAAGAACCACATCGGCACCATGGCGGGGAAGTTGAACGGCGAGATGATCGCGACCGGGCCGAGCGGCTGGCGGATCGAGTAGACGTCGATGCCGGTGGAGGCCTGCTCGGTGAAGCCGCCCTTGAGCAGCTGCGGGATCCCGCAGGCGTATTCGACGACCTCCAGGCCGCGGGCCACCTCGCCGAGCGCGTCGGAGTGCACCTTGCCGTGCTCGGAGACCAGGATCGAGGCGAGTTCGTCGCGGTTGGCGTTGACCAGCTCGCGGAAGGCGAACAGCACCTGGGAGCGCTTGGCCACCGAGGCGTCCCGCCAGTCGCGGAACGCGGTGACCGCGGCGCCGACCGCCTGGTCGACCTCGGCGATCGTCGCGAAGTCCACCTGCCCGCTGACCCGGCCGGTCGCCGGGTCGTACACGTCGCCCCGCCGCTCGGCGGTCCCGGACCATTCCTGACCGGCGATCCAGTGCGTGATGTGCTTGGTGGTCACGGCAGATCCTCCTGTTGAACCGTCGAAGCCTCCTCCTCAGTCTCGCGACGGCGTGCCGGGGCGGACAAGGACCAACGTGTCGGCGTCGGCGGGGCGGGCTTTACAGTCCGTCGGCGGCGAGCTCTCCGGCGGCCTGGTGCATGGCCAGTTCCAGCAGTTCCGGGTCGGTGAGCAGTCCTGACCCGTCCGGCGGTACGAGCCAGCGCACCCCGCCGGTGACCCGGCCGGGGTAGGGGATCACGATCCAGGTGCCGGCGCCGGCGCCGCGCACCCCGGTGCCGACCCAGCGCGCGGCGGTGCCCGGCGGGACGAAGAAGCCGGTCCTGGTGCCCGCCAGGTCGGCCAGGACCGGGCCGGGCCGGTCGACGAGGCGGCCGAGTACCCGCAGCGTCGGCCAGCCCAGCCGGGCACCGGTGATCAGCACGTCCCACCGTTTGCCGGCCGGCAGCAGGGTCACCCCGAGCGGGTTGCGTTCCCACTGCCGGCGGCACTCGTGCGGGTCGGGGGCCACCGACACCAGCCACTCGACAGCGTCCCCGGCCGTGGCGTCGCCCATGTCGTCTCCCCTCTTGTTCCCGGCCGCAGGCCGGTCGTCCCGTGCAGGGGAGAGCCGGGGCGGGCACAACCATTACGCGGCTCGGGCGGGGGAAATACCCGGTCGGCGGGGGGAGAGGCGGTTTCCGGGCGCGCCGGGTCAGCTGTCGAAGCCCAGCCCCAGCCGGTCCATGGCCTTCAGCCACAGGTTGCGCCGCCCGGCGTTGCGGTCGGCGCGGGCCAGCGAGCGGCGGGTCAGCTCGATGCCGGCCCAGGCGAACGGCTCCGGCGGGAAGGGCAGCGGTCTGGTGCGCACCATCTCCAGGGCGGTGCGCTCGGTGCGCTCGCCGGCCAGCAGGTCCAGCATCACCTCGGCGCCGAACCGGGTGGCGCCGACGCCGAGCCCGGTGTAGCCGGCCGCGTAGCCGACCCGGCCGCCGTGCGCGGTGCCGTAGAAGGCGGAGAAGCGCGAGCAGGTGTCGATGGCGCCGCCCCAGGCGTGGGTGAAGCGCACCCCCTCCAGTTGCGGGAAGTACCCGAAGAACTGGGCGGCGAGCGTCCGGAAGGTGGCCGGCCGCTGTTCGTGTTCGGCGGCGATCCGCCCGCCGAAGGGGTAGACGGCGTCGTAGCCGCCCCACAGCACCCGGTTGTCGGCGGTGAGCCGGAAGTAGTGGAACTGGTTGGCGCTGTCGCCGAGACCCTGCCGGTTCGCCCAGCCGATCGTGGCGAGTTGGGCGTCCGACAGCGGTTCGGTGGTCAGCGCGTAGTCGTAGACCGGCACGACGTACGGGCGTACCCGTTTGACCAGCGAGGGGAAGACGCCGGAGCCCAGTGCGACCTGCCGGGTGAAGACCCGCCCGTAGTCGGTGCGCACGGCCATGCCGCCGCCGTTGGGCGTCAGGGAGGTCGCCTTGGTGTGCTCGTGGATCCGCACGCCGAGCCGCGCGCAGGCGCGGGCCAGGCCCCAGGCGAGCTTGGCGGGGTGCAGCATGGCGACGCCGTCGCGGTCCCACAGTCCGCCGAGGAAGGACGGGGAGTCGACCTGGGCGCGCATCGCGTCGCGGTCCAGCAGGTCCAGCCGGATGCCGTAGCCGGACGACGCCTGCTGGGCCAGCTCCTGCAGCGCGTCGACCTGGTAGGGCTCGGTGGCGACGTCGATCTCGCCGGTGCGCTCGAAGTCGCAGTCGATGTCGTGGCGGGCCAACGTCGCCTCGATCGCGTCGAGGTTGCGGGCGCCCAGGTCCTGGAGGGTGGTCAGTTCGCCGGGCCAGCGTTCCATGCCGTTGCCGAGCCCGTGGGTGATGGAGGCGGCGCAGAAGCCGCCGTTGCGGCCGCTGGCCGCCCAGCCGATCCGCCGGCCCTCGATCAGGACGACGTCGCGGGACGGATCGCGTTCCTTGGCGATCAGGGCGGTCCACAGCCCCGAGTAGCCGCCGCCGACCACCAGCAGGTCGCAGGCCTCGTCCCCGACCAGCGCGGGAGCGGCCTGCGGCCGACCGGGATCCTCCAGCCAGTACGGTTCCGGCTGGGCGTCAGCGAGAGAGCGGGCGGGATCCATCCATTATCACTGCTTTCGGGTCAGCGGCGGGCGCTCCTCGCCCGGCCGAGGATCTGGGACAGGGCGATGACCGCCATCGTGCCGATGAGCATGAGTGAACCGATGACGTCGATCTGGGCGGGGTAGGCACGCTGGACCGAGCCCCAGATGTACATGGGGAAGGTCTCCAGGTTGCCGGCGGTGAAGACGGTGATGATGTAGTCGTCCACCGACAGCGCGAAGGCCAGCAGCGCCGCGGCGGCGATGCCGGGGGCGACCAGCGGCAGGGTGACCTTCATGAAGGTCTGCGCGGGGGTGGCGTACAGGTCCTGCGCCGCGCGCTCCAGGGTGGGGTCCATCCCGGCGAGCCGGGACTTGACGGTGACCACCACGTAGCTCAGGCAGAACATGACGTGGGCGATGGTGATGGTCCAAAAGCCCAGCGAGCCGGGTCCGATGGTGTTGAAGAACAGCGCGGTCAAGGTGGCGCCCATGACCACCTCGGGGGCCGCCATCGGCAGGAAGAGCAGGGAGTTGATGCCGGACCTGGCCCGGAAGCGGTGCCGGACCATGGCGAAGGCGATCATGGTGCCCAGGGCGGTGGAGACCACGGTGGCCACCAGCCCGATCTCCACCGACAGGCCGAGGCTGTGGCACATCTCGTTGCTGGCGCAGGGGTGCTGCCAGGCCCGCAGGGAGAACTTGTTCCAGTCGTAGTCGAACTTCCCCAGCGGCTGGTTGAACGACATCCACAGGATGACGACGTTGGGCGCCAGCATGAAGACGAACACCACGAGGGTGACGGCGGCCAGCAGGTGTTCGCGGGCCCAGGTCAGCGGTCCGCGGCGGCGGGGGCCGAGCTCCATGCCGGCCGGGCCGGGGGCCTCGGAGGGCGCGGAGGACGCCGATGGGGCGGTCGTGGTCGTCATCAGATCAGGTCCTCCGTGCCCGCCTTGCGGATGTAGAGCAGTACCAGGATCAAGGTGCCGACCATGAGCACCACGGAGATCGCCGAGCCGACCGGGTAGCCGGAGGTCTGCCGCAGGAACAGGTCCTCGATCTTCTGGCCCACGACGCCGGTGTTGGGGTTGCCCAGCAGTTGGGCGTTGATGTAGTCGCCGACGGACGGGATGAAGGTCAGCAGCGTGCCGCCGATCACGCCCGGCATGGACAACGGCAGGGTGATCCGCCGCCAGGTGGCGAAGGTGCCGCAGTACAGGTCGCCGCCGGCCTCGTGCAGACGCGGGTCGATCTTCTCCAGCGAGGTGTACAGCGGCAGGATGGTGAAGGGCAGGAAGTTGTAGACCATGCCGAAGACCACCGCGGCCGGGCTGGCCAGGACGTGGTTGCCGACGGTCCAGCCCAGTGACGAGGTCGCCGAGAGCACGTGCAGGTCGCTGAGCGTCCGCACGATCGGCCCGTTGTCGGACAGGATCGTCTTCCACGCGATGGTGCGGATCAGGAAGCTGGTGAAGGACGGCACGATCACCAGCGCCATCAGCAGGCTCTTGAACCGGCCGCCCTTGAAGGCGATGAAGTAGGCGACCGGGTAGCCCAGCAGCAGGCACAGGACGGTGCTCAGCACCGAGTAGACCAGCGAGTGCCCGTACTGCGGCAGGTAGTCCGACAGGGCGTGGCCGTAGTTGCCCCAGTCCCAGGTGAGCTGGTAGCCCTCGTCGGAGTTGCCGGACTGCACCGAGGCCAGGACCGAGGTGAGGATCGGCACCAGGAAGAAGACGACCAGCCACGCCAGCCCGGGCAGCAGGAGCAACCAGGGGGTGGCGCCGCCGCGCCTGCGGGGTCCGGCCGGCGGCTGCGGGGCGGGCGGCTTGCCTGCGGGTGCCTGGACGGTGACGCTCACGCGGCACTCTCCTCGTCCAGCTCCGCACCCGCCTCGATGTCCTGGGCACCGTCGAGGCCGAAGCCCTGTCCGGGATCCCAGTGGACGACGACCTCGGTGCCGGGGTGCTGCACCTGGCGGCCGGTGTTCTGCTCGAAGACGGCCATCTCCTCGCCGGAGGGGAGCTTGACCAGGTACTGGATGGAGACGCCGATGAAGGAGGCGTCCGTGACGACGCCGCCGACCAGCCGGTTGGCGCCTTCGGGCACCGGCGCGCCGGCCGGGGCGAGCCGGACCTTCTCCGGCCGCACGCCCAGGATGACGGCGCCGCTGGTGGTGCGGCACCGGGCGGCGTCCAGTCGGAGCCGCTGGCCGTGGGCGACGACCTCGACCACCTCGCCTGCCACGCTGTCCACGACGCCGGGCAGCAGGTTGGACTGGCCGAGGAAGTTGGCGACGAAGGTGGTGCCGGGGTTCTCGTACAGGTCGGCGGGGGTGCCCATCTGCTCGATGCGGCCCCGGTCCATCACCGCGATGGTGTCGGCCATGGTCATGGCCTCCTCCTGGTCGTGGGTGACGTGCACGAAGGTGAGTCCGACCTCGGTCTGTATGCGCTTCAGCTCGATCTGCATCTGGCGGCGGAGCTTGAGGTCGAGGGCGCCCAGCGGTTCGTCGAGCAGCAGCACCTGCGGCTGGTTGATCAGGGCGCGGGCCAGTGCGATGCGCTGCTGCTGGCCGCCGGACAGCTGGCTGGGCTTGCGCCGGGCGAGGTGGCCCAGTTCCACCAGGTCCAGCATGTCGGCGACCTGCTTCTTCACGTCCTTGATGCCCCGGCGGCGCAGCCCGAAGGCGACGTTCTCGTAGATGTCCAGGTGCGGGAAGAGCGCGTAGTTCTGGAAGACGGTGTTGACCGGCCGCCGGTAGGGCTTGCGGTCGGTGACGTCCTCGGCGCCCAGGAATATTCGGCCGGCGCTGGGCGCCTCCAGCCCGGAGACCATCCGCAAGGTGGTGGTCTTCCCGCAGCCGGAGGCGCCGAGCAAGGCGAAGAAGGAGCCCTGGGGAATGGTGAGATCAAGGTTGTCCACGGCCGTGAACGTGCCGAACCGCTTGGTCAGTCCGGCCAGGCGCAGGTCGCCGCCGGTACCGCGGCCGAGTACATCGCTGGTGCTCATCTGAGTGAGAGCCCTTCCTTCGCTGTGCTGCCCGTCGGGCGGCTGACTACTGGCCGGTGACCTGCTGGAAGCGACGGGTGTAGTCGTCGAGTTGGGAGAGGGTGACCGACTTGAACCCGCGCGCCTTGGCCCGCATCTGGGCGGTGGGCACGATCAGCGGCACGGAGGCGGCGGTGTGGTCGAGCTTGCGCAGCTCGTCGACGGCACCGCTGACCACCGGGATGTAGTCGATGTAGTCGTCGAGTACCGAGGCCACCATGGGCTCCAGGTAGTAGTTCATCAGCAGCTCGGCGTTCTTCTTGTGCCGGGCGTAGTTGGGGATGACCATGTTGTCCGACCAGGACAGCAGGCCCTCCTTGGGCAGGTCGACGGTGATCAGTTCGGCCTTGCCCAGCTGGGCCACGTCCCCGGAGTACGCCATGGTCACGGCGGTGTTGCCCTGCTGGAAGTCGCTGAGGTAGTCGTTGCCGGTGAAGGCCCGGATCTGACCGCCGTCCTTGGCCTTGCGCACGTAGTCGAGCGCCTTGGCGAACTGCGCGTCGGTGAAGTTCTGCGGGTCGTGCCCGTTCGCCAGCAGCGCCAGCGCGATGGTGTCCTCCATCTCGCTGAACAGCGAGACCTTGCCGTGCAGGTCGGGCCGGGTGAAGATCTCGGCTATCGAGGTGATCGGCTCCTGCACCAGCTTCTTGTTGTACGCGATGGTGGTGTAGCCGTACGCCCACGGCGTGGAGAAGCGGCGTCCCGGGTCCTCCGGGGCCCGCAGGACCTCCGGCAGGATGTTCTTGTGGTTGGGGATGTTCGCCAGGTCCAGCTGCTGGATGTAGTTGTACTGGCGGTACTTGGGCAGCATGTAGTCGCTGACGACCATCAGGTCGTAGCCGGTGTCGACGCCCTTGACCAGTGACGGGTTGATCTTGGTGTACCAGTCGTTGTTGTCGTTGATCACCTCCAGGTAGGTGACCTTGACGTCGCTCTGCTTCTCGAAGGCGTCCAGGGTGGGCCGCTTGTCGGGGTGGTCGTCGTCGATGTCGATGTACGCCGGCCAGTTCGCCCAGACCAGCTTCTTCTCGCTGTCGGAGTAGTCCTTGCCGGCCATGCCGGTCTTCGCCTTGCCGCTGCCGGTGGCGGCGTGGCCCTTGACACCGCAGGCGGACAGCGCGGCGGCGCCCGCCACCGTCAGGCCGCCGGCCGTGACACCGCGCAGCAGGGCGCGCCGGCTCATCGACGCGGCGGTGGAACGCGCACGCGTTCTGTTCGTGAAGCGCGAGAGGTCGAACGAGCTGGAGTCCGTCATCGGGTCCGGCCGCCTTTCTTCTGAATGGATGCGATCGGGGAACCGGCATCCCCACCGGGGACCGGCACGCGGGTCACGCGCGGTCGGCGAAGATCGTGCGGTGCCAGTCCTTCCGCGCCACCGCGGTGTTGTCATACATGACGTGCTTGACCTGGGTGTACTCCTCGAAGGAATACGTGGACATGTCCTTGCCGAAGCCGCTGGCCCGGTAGCCGCCGTGCGGCATCTCGCTGACGATCGGGATGTGGTCGTTGACCCATACGCAGCCCGCCTTGATCTCGCGGGTGGCCCGGCCGGCCCGGAAGACGTCCCGGGTCCAGGCGGAGGCGGCCAGGCCGTAGGGGGTGTCCCCGGCCAGCCGCAGGCCCTCGTCGTCGTCGTCGAAAGGCAGCACCACCAGCACCGGGCCGAAGATCTCGCCCTGCACGATCTCGCTGTCCTGCGGTGCGCCGGTCACCAGCGTGGGGCGATAGTACGCTCCCTTGGCCAGCTCCCCTGAGGGCGCCTCACCTCCGGTGACCACCCTCGCGTAGGACCGGGCGCGGTCCACGAATCCGGCCACCCGGGCGGCCTGCGCGGCCGAGGCCAGCGGGCCCAGGTCGGTCGCCGGGTCGAAGGGGTCGCCGAGGCGCACGGCGGCGAACAGCTCCGCGACCGCGGCGACGAAGTCGTCGTACAGCGGCCGCTGCACATAGGCGCGGGTGGCCGCGGTGCAGTCCTGGCCGGTGTTGATCAGCGCGCCGGCGACCGCGCCGTGGACGGCGGCTTCCAGGTCCGCGTCGTCGAACACCACGAAGGGGGCCTTGCCGCCCAGTTCCAGGTGGAGGCGCTTGACGGTGCGGGTGGCGATCTCGGCGACCCGCCTGCCGACCGCGGTGGAGCCGGTGAAGGAGGTCATGGCCACCGCGGGGTGGCCGACGAGGTGTTCGCCCGCCTCGGGCCCGGTGCCGGTGACGATGTTGACCACGCCCGGCGGGATGCCGGCCCGGGTGGCGGCCCGCGCGAACATCAGTGAGGTCAGCGGGGTCGTCTCGGCGGGCTTGAGCACGACGGTGTTGCCTGCCGCGATCGCCGGGAGCACCTTCCAGGCGGCCATCTGCAGCGGGTAGTTCCACGGCGCGATCGAGCCGACCACGCCGACCGGTTCACGCCGCACATAGGAGGTGTGGTCGCCGGAGTACTCGGCGGCGGCCTGTCCTTGCAGGTGCCGGGCCGCCCCGGCGAAGAAGGCGGTGTTGTCCACCGTGCCGGGCACGTCGAAGCCGGTGGACAGCCGCATCGGCTTGCCGCACTGGAGGGACTCGGCCAGCGCCAGGTCGGCGCGCTCGGCGTCCAGCTCGCCCGCGAGGCGGTGCAGGGCCGCGGAGCGCTCCGCGGGGGTGGCGCCCGCCCAGCCGGGCAGTGCCTGCCGGGCCGCCTCGACCGCGCGGTCCACGTCGCCGGGGTCGGCCTGCCGGTAGGTGTGGACGCACTCACCGGTCGCGGGGTCGATGACGGAGTGTGACTGACCGGAGGAGCCGGGACGCAGTTCGCCCGCGATGTACTGGGCGCCCGCCCCGAGGCCGGCCACGACCCGAATCGCGGCGTCGCGGCCGTCTTCCCTGTGGTCCATCACGCTCTCCTCGTGTGCGCCCGGGCGGACAGCTGGCGGTGATGCGGCCGCTACCGGCACAGCGTGCGTAGCTTCTAGCCGGGATGATGGCCGATCCTGGCAGAGTGGACCGGCTCCAACAAGGGATTCCGTTGTTGCCTTTTGATTACGCGACGGAATCTGTGCTCTGCCGACCTCCGCTCATCTGTCAGGGACGATGCCGGAGCGTGACCGGCGGGGCAACCGTCACTCCGTCTGCCGGCACCCGTTCCGCTTTACACTTCGACAACCTTTCCCGCCGACCCGGCCGGTGAACACTCCGTTTTCCGCAGGCGGGATCCGGCCATCGGTTGGAGGTGGCAGTCCCGGTGTTCCCCACCGTCGCCCAGGTGCTCGAACTCGATGTGCTGCGCCGCGGCAATCCGCAGGTGGTGGCCGGTGCCGCCGGGCTGGACCACCCGGTGCGCTGGGTGCACATCAGCGAACTGGCCGACATCGCGGGCATGCTGCACGGCGGCGAACTGGTCCTCACCACCGGAGTGATGCTGCCCGCCGACAAGGAGCCGCTGGCCCGCTACATCGGCGACCTCGCCGAGGTGGGCGTGGCGGGCCTGGTGGTCGAGTTGGGCCGCCGCTACGCCGAACAGCTGCCGCGCGCGCTGGTGCGGGCCGCCGAGCGGCACGGCCTGCCGCTGGTGGCGCTGCGCACCGAGGTGCGGTTCGTGGCGGTCACCGAGGCGGTCCACGAGCACGTGGTCAACGCGCAGTTGGCCGAGCTGCGGGCCTCGGAGTCGGTGCACCAGATCTTCAACGAGCTGTCCGTCGAGGGCGCGGAGCCGGCCGAGGTGGTGCGCGAGGTGGCCCGGCTCGCGGGCGGGCCGGTGGTGCTGGAGAACCTCACCCACCAGGTGCTGGCCTTCGACCCCGCGGGCCAGGATCCGCGGGCGCTGCTGGACGGCTGGGAGCGCCGCTCGCGCGGGGTGGCCACCGCCGCCCGCACCGGCTACGACCAGCGCACCGGCTGGCTGGCGACGGCGGTCGGGGCGCGCGGGCAGGACTGGGGGCGGCTGATCGTGGTCGCCGCACCTTCCGGCCCTCCCCCGCAGCGGCTGACGGTGCTGCTGGAGCGGGGGGCGGCCACCCTCGCGCTGAACCGGCTGCTGGAGCGCGACCGCGAGTCACTGGAGCGCCAGACGCACCGCACCTTGCTGTCCGGGATCCTCACCCACGCGCTGACCGTCTCCGACGTCGCCCTGCGCGCCCGGGCGCTGGGGGTGCCGCTGGAGGGCCGGCGGCTGGTCGGGGTGATGCTGCGGCTGCGCGGCGGTGCCTCCTCCGCGGCCCTGGAGGCACAGGCCAGACTGCGGGACTTCACCGAGACCGCCGCGCTGGCGGCCCGGGAGCGCGGCCTGACTTCGCTGATCGGCGGGCTGGACGACGGCGGAGTGGGCCTGCTGGTCTCGCTCGGCCCCTCGGACGACGAGCACGCCGCCCTGGAGGGGTTCGCGGCGGCGCTGGACCGGCTGACGGATCCGGCCGGTCCCGTGCCGGGCTTCCTGATGGCCGCGGGCTCCTCGGTCGGCTCGCTGCGGGACGCCCGGCGCACCCTGCTGGAGGCCGCCCAGGTGGCCGACGCCGCCTCGCACTCCAACAGCCCGAAGGCGGGCACCTACTACCGGCTCCCCGACGTGCGGCTGCGCGGACTGCTGCACCTGCTGCGCGACGACGCGCGCCTTCAGACGTACGTGGAGCGGGAGTTGGGCCCGCTGCTGGCCTACGACGCGGACAGCGGCACCGATCTGGTGCGCATCCTCACCGTCTACCTGGCCTGCGGCCGCAACAAGTCCGCCGCGGCGGACGCCGCCCATCTGTCCCGCCCGTCGTTCTACGACCGGCTGCACCGGGTGGAGCGCATCCTGGGCACCGATCTGGACCAGGTGGAGTCCTGCCTGTCCCTGCATGTCGCGCTGCTGGCCCTGGAGGCGGTCAGGGGCTAAGTCCGCGCGTGCCCGGCTACCCCAGGGCCTCGCGGGCGGCGCGGATCTCCGCCAGGGTGGCGGCCTGCTGCCAGACGGTCTGGAAGGCGAGCCGCAGGCAGCCGGCCAGCGCGGGGTGCTCGATGAACAGCGCGGTGGTCGCGCCGGTGCCGGCCACCGGGTCGGGCATGTCGCACAGCACCAGCGAGGCGTCGGCGATGACGAACTTCAGCGGCAGGTCCTCGGTGAAGCGGGCCTGCTCGCCGGCCCGGCCGAACTGCTCGACGTTCTCGGTGACGTCCGGGTCGTCCAGCACCTCGTTGGTGTAGATCGCCCGCACCACACCGTCGGCGCGGCACAGCCGGCGCACCGCCTTGATGCCCGCGGTGTTCTCGGTTGGGGTGACGAAGGGCGGCTTGTTGAAGCTGAGCATCTCGTGACAGGCGTTCTCCTGGATGTCAACGAAACGTTCCGCTATGGCCTTGGGGTCGCGCAGTACCTCGATGTAGTCCAGCGGATCGGACTGCGAGCGGCCCTCGGACCAGACCGGCAGCAGCGCCGCGGACAGTCCGGCGGAGACCCGCTCCATCCGGTCCAGTGCCTCGCGCTGGTCCGACATCAGCCGGGCCAGCGCGAGTTCCGGGTCGGTGGCCGAGAAGGTCGCCACCCTTCCCGGGTGCGCGACCGCGAGGCGGCGGCGGACCAACGCGTCCAGTACGTCGTAGATGCGCTGGCGTGGCACGTCGGCCTCACGGGCGGCCTCGGCCGCCGTGTAGGACTCGCGCCTGATGAGCGCGAGGTACACGCGCGCTTCGTACCGTGCCAGCCCGAGCGCCACGAGCTGACCGACGGACTGGTCCTCCGGTTCCATGGCAGGCACCGTATACGGCCCAGCCATGAAGTTGGGGAGAGGATTTGCACGTTCCTGGTTGTCACCTGTTGGCGACTTCGCTACTTTCATCGCCAGTAGCCACCACTGTTCGGGGTGGCAACTGGCGGATATGCATTGCGAATGTCCGTCGCACCGCCTGACGCACGACCAGTGCGAACCGTGTGTGACCCCGTACGGATCCCGTAGTCCGTGCGACCGAGTCGTTACGAATCTACGCGCATCACGTACGGCTGAACACGTTCCCCGACAAGCACCCGCACTCTCCACAGACCTCACAGAGGTCGCTTTGTCATGCGCAGACCATCCAGGCTGCGTATTCCCCATGGAGGGCTTTCACATGCGCTCGAAGAACAATCACTCCGGCAGACCCGGCGCGCGGTGGGCAAGATCCGCCGCGACCGTGCTCTTCTCCGCCGGAGCACTGGTGACCGCCGGCCTGATGGCCGCGGCCCCCTCGTCGGCCATGGCCTCGCAGCCGACGGCCGGCACCACCCACGTCAAGGACGTGTGCGCCCACACCACCACACTGGGACGGATGTCCTGCCTGGCCGAGGCCAGGACCGACATCGTCCACCACATGGGCATCACGCCCAACGCCACGGTTTCCGGCTTCGGGCCGAGCCAGCTGCAGTCCGCCTACAACCTCGCCTCGGCCGCCTCCAGCGGCGGGAGCGGCAAGACGGTCGCGATCGTCGACGCCTACGACGACCCCAACGCGGCGAGTGACCTCTCCACCTACCGCAGCCAGTTCGGGCTCTCCGCCTGCACGACTGCCAACGGCTGCTTCACCAAGGTCAACCAGAACGGTTCGACCACCTCCCTGCCGCCGGCCGCCCCCGCGTCCGACGACTGGACCGGTGAAGAGTCCCTCGACTTCGACATGGTTTCGGCGATCTGCCCGAACTGTCACATCCTGCTGGTCGAGGCCACCTCGCCCACCGACGCCAACCTGGGCACCGCGGTCAACACGGCCGTCTCCATGGGTGCCAAGTACGTCTCCAACAGCTACGGCGGCGACGAGGCCTCCTCGCAGGTCAGCGAAGACAGCCAGTACTACAACCACCCCGGCGTGGCCGTCACCGCTTCCGCCGGTGACTCCGCCTACGGTGCCGAGTACCCGGCTGCCTCGCAGTACGTCACCTCGGTCGGCGGCACCTCGCTGACCGCCTCCTCCAACGCGCGTGGCTGGACCGAGTCGGTCTGGAAGACCAACAGCACCGAGGGCACCGGCTCCGGTTGCTCGGCCTTCGACGCCAAGCCCAGCTGGCAGAAGGACACCGGCTGCAGCAAGCGCGCCATCTCCGACGTCTCCGCGGTCGCCGACCCCGCCACCGGCGTGGCCGTCTACGACTCCTTCAACGGTGAGGGCGGCTGGAACGTCTACGGCGGCACCAGCGCCTCCTCGCCGATCATCGCCGCGGTCTACGCGCTGGCGGGTACCCCGGCGGCCGGCAGCACCCCGGCCTCCTACCCGTACTCGCACACCTCGTCGCTGTACGACGTGACCACCGGCAACAACGGCTCCTGCAGCCCCTCCTACCTGTGCACCGCCGGCGCCGGCTACGACGGCCCGACCGGTCTGGGTACCCCGAACGGCACCGCCGCGTTCACCAACGGCGGCTCCACCGGCGGCAACACGGTCACCGTGACCAGCCCGGGCAGCAAGTCCTCCCAGGTCAACACCGCCACCTCGCTGCAGATCAGCGCCTCGGACTCGGCGAGCGGCCAGACCCTGACCTACAGCGCCACCGGCCTGCCGACCGGCCTGTCGATCAACTCCTCGACCGGTCTGATCAGCGGCACCCCGTCCGCCACCGGCACCTTCAACGTGACGGTGACCGCCAAGGACTCCACCAACGCCACCGGCTCGGCGTCCTTCACCTGGACGATCAGCTCCACCGGCGGCGGCTGCACCTCCTCCCAGCTGATCGGCAACCCCGGTTTCGAGACCGGGTCCGCCGCTCCGTGGAGCGCCAGCACCGGTGTGGTCGACAACAGCACCGGCGAGGCCGCCCACAGCGGCTCCTGGAAGGCCTGGCTGGACGGCTACGGCTCCGCCCACACCGACACGGTCTCCCAGACGGTCACCATCCCGGCCGGCTGCACCGCGACGTTCAGCTACTGGCAGCACATCGACACCGAGGAGTCGGGCAGCACCGCGTTCGACACCCTCAAGGTGCAGATCGGCTCCACCACGCTGGGCACCTTCTCCAACGCGAACGCCAACACCGGGTTCGTGCAGAAGTCCTTCAACGTCTCGTCCTTCGCGGGCCAGACGGTGACCATCAAGTTCACCGGCACCGAGGACTCCACCCTGGCGACCGACTTCGTCATCGACGACGCGGCGCTGAACATCAGCTGATCACCGGCTGGTAACCAAGAACGCACCATCCGCACAGAGGCGGGTCCGGGTCGATGGCGGCCCGGACCCGCTGTACGTTCCGGCCAGTGCCCGTCCGCCCGGGAACGGCGGTGGGCGCGGACGGATGACGTCTACGATGATCCGACCGCCGACCCGCAGGAGGACCGAATGACCGCCCGCCCCGCACCGACCGGCCTCGACGCCTTCATCGCCGGACTGCCCAAGGCGGAGCTGCACGTCCACCACGTCGGCTCGGCGTCCCCGCGCATCGTGGCCGAACTGTCCGCCCGGCACGCCGACTCGGCCGTCCCGACCGATCCGGCGGCGCTCGCGGAGTTCTTCGTCTTCCGCGACTTCGCGCACTTCATCGACGTCTACCTCGCGGTGGTCGACCTGATCCGCGACGCCGAGGACGTACGGCTGCTGACCTACGAGATCGCCCGCGACATGGCCCGGCAGAACATCCGCTACGCCGAACTGACCGTCACCCCGTTCAGCTCGGTGCGCCGCGGCATCCCCGCCGAGGCGTTCGTGGAGGCGATCGAGGACGCCCGCAAGGAGGCGGAACGGGAGTTCGGCACCGTACTGCGCTGGTGCTTCGACATTCCCGGCGAGGCGGGGCTGGAGTCGGCCGAGGTCACCGCGGACATCGCGCTGCGCCACGCGCCGGAGGGACTGGTCTCCTTCGGCCTGGGCGGTCCGGAGATCGGCGTGCCGCGCCCGCAGTTCAAGCCGTACTTCGACCGCGCCCGGGCGGCCGGACTGCACAGCGTCCCGCACGCGGGCGAGACCACCGGCCCGCAGACGATCTGGGACGCGCTGCGCGACCTGGGCGCGGAGCGCATCGGGCACGGCACCAGCGCCACCCAGGACCCGGCGCTGCTGGCCCACCTGGCCGAGCACCGGATCGCGCTGGAGGTCTGCCCGACCTCCAACATCGCCACCCGGGCGGTCGCCACGCTGGAGGAGCACCCCATCAAGGAGATGGTCGCCGCGGGCGTCCTGGTGACCGTCAACAGTGACGACCCGCCGATGTTCGGCACCGACCTGAACACCGAGTACGCCGTCGCCGCCCGCCTGCTGGGCCTGGACGCCGCCGGGGTCGCGGCACTGGCCCGCAACGCCGTGGAGGCCTCGTTCATGGACCAGCCGGCCAAGGCCAAGCTGTCCGCCGAGATCGACGCCTACACCGCCGGCTTCACCGCGCCGCTGCTCTGAGCCCGGCCGGGACGACGAACGGGACCCCGGACGCCACGCGGCGTCCGGGGTCCCGTGGTGCCGGGGGCGGTCAGCCGTCCAGCGAGGTCATGACGTGCTTGATCCGGGTGTAGTCCTCCAGGCCGTAGGCGGACAGGTCCTTGCCGTAGCCGGAGTGCTTGAAGCCGCCGTGGGGCATCTCGGCGACCAGCGGGATGTGGGTGTTGATCCACACGCAGCCGAAGTCGAGCCGCTTGGACATCCGCATGGCACGGGCGTGGTCCTTGGTCCACACCGAGGAGGCCAGCGCGTAGTCCACGTCGTTGGCCCAGGTCAGGGCCTGCTCCTCGTCGGAGAAGGACTGCACGGTGATGACCGGGCCGAAGACCTCGCTGCTGGATGATCTCGTCGTCCTGCTTGCAGCCCGGAGACGACGGTGGGCGCGTAGAAGTAGCCCTTCTCGCCGACCCGGTGGCCGCCGGTCTGGATCTTGGCGTGCGCGGGCAGCCGCTCGATGAAGCCGGTGACCTGCTTGAGCTGGTTGGCGTTGTTCAGCGGCCCGTACAGCACGTCCTCGTCGTCGGGCAGACCGGTCTTGGTGTCGGCGGCGGCCTTGGTCAAGGCGGCCACGAACTCGTCGTGGATGGACTCGTGGACCAGCACGCGGGTGGCGGCCGTGCAGTCCTGGCCGGCGTTGAAGAAGCCCGCGACCGAGATGCCCTCGACGGCCTTGGGGATGTCGGTGTCCTCGAAGACCACGACCGGGGCCTTGCCGCCCAGCTCCAGGTGGACCCGCTTGAGGTCCTTGGCTGCGCGCTCTCGGCGACCTGCATGCCGGCCCGTACCGATCCGGTGATGGAGGCCATCGCCGGGGTGTCGGGTGCTCGACCATCAGCCGGCCGGTGTCCCGGTCGCCGCAGACGACGTTGAAGACGCCCTTGGGCAGGATCTCGCCCATGATCTCGGCCAGCAGCACCGTGGAGGCCGGGGTGGTGTCCGACGGCTTGAGGACCACCGTGTTGCCCGCGGCGATGGCCGGGGCGAACTTCCACACCGCCATCATCATCGGGTAGTTCCACGGCGCGACCTGCGCGCAGACGCCGACCGGCTCACGCCGCACGAAGGAGGTCAGGCCCTCCATGTACTCGCCGGCCGACTTGCCCTCCAGCATCCGTGCCGCACCGGCGAAGAAGCGGATCTGGTCGACCATCGGCGGGATCTCCTCGGTCGCGGGTCAGGCCGATCGGCTTGCCGGTGTTCTCGCTCTCGGCCGCGATGAGTTCCTCGGCCCGCGCCTCGACCGCGTCGGCGATCTTCAGCAGTGCCTTCTGGCGTTCCGCCGGGGTCGCGTCGCGCCAGGCCGGGAAGGCGGCCGCGGCGGCGGCCATCGCCGCGTCCACGTCCGCCGCGCCGGACAGCGGGGCGGTGGCGTACGCCTCGCCGGTGACCGGGCTGACGACGTCGGTGGTACGTCCGTCGGCGGCGTCGCGGAACTCTCCGTCGATGTAGTTGCGCAGAGTACGGAGCTCGCTCACTGCCTTCTCCTGTTCCTGTGTGCCTGTCCTGAGTGCGGTTTCGCCCGCCTGCGCCGGGGGGATGGGACTCCGACCGGCACGACCCCTCCAGCCTAGTCGTTTGACGACCGTATTCGACATACCTGCGGGGTCCGAACAATGGAATCGGTACTTTCATGGCGCTCGCACAACGGATTTCATCGCCCAGGGGTTGCGTAAGCAACGAGTCCTCGTGCAGAGTGTGCTTGTGGCAACACGTAGACCAGAATCAAAGGACCGCAACGGCAACACCCCGGTGATCGACTCCGTCTCCAAGGCGATCATCGAACAGCTGCAGGAGGACGGACGCCGCCCCTACGCCGCCATCGGCAAGGCGGTCGGACTGTCCGAGGCAGCCGTGCGCCAGCGGGTCCAGAAACTGCTCGACCAGGGCGTCATGCAGATCGTCGCGGTCACCGACCCGCTCACCGTGGGTTTCCGGCGGCAGGCGATGGTCGGCATCACCGTCGAAGGGGACATACAACCCGTCGCCGACGCACTGGCCGACATGGGAGAGGTGGAGTACGTCGTCGTGACCGCGGGCTCGTTCGATCTGCTGGTCGAGATCGTCTGCGAGGACGACGACCACCTCCTGGAGATGATCAGCAAGCGGATCCGCGCGCTGCCCGGCGTGCGGACCACCGAGAGCTTCGTCTACCTCAAGCTCCGCAAGCAGACCTACACCTGGGGAACCAGATAGCCATGAGCGCGGACCTATCGAAGACCGCGTACGACCACCTGTGGATGCACTTCACCCGCATGTCGTCGTACGAGAACGCCCCCGTGCCGACGATCGTCCGCGGCGAGGGCACCTACATCTACGACAGCGACGGCAAGAAGTACATCGACGGGCTCGCCGGGCTCTTCGTCGTCCAAGCCGGCCACGGCCGCCAGGAGTTGGCGGACGTCGCCGCCAAGCAGGCGGCAGGAGCTCGCCTTCTTCCCGGTGTGGTCCTACGCCCACCCCAAGGCCATCGAACTGGCGGAGCGCCTGGCGGGCTACGCCCCAGGCGACCTCAACAAGGTCTTCTTCACCACCGGTGGCGGCGAGGCGGTCGAGACCGCCTGGAAGCTGGCCAAGCAGTACCACAAGCTCACCGGCAACCACGGCAAGTACAAGGTGATCTCACGGGCCGTCGCCTACCACGGCACCCCGCAGGGCGCGCTGTCCATCACCGGCCTGCCCGCGCTCAAGGCCCCCTTCGAGCCGCTGGTACCCGGCGCGCACAAGGTGCCCAACACCAACATCTACCGCGCCCCGATCTTCGGCGACGACCCGGAGGCCTTCGGCCGCTGGGCCGCCGACCAGATCGAGCAGCAGATCCTCTTCGAGGGCCCCGACACCGTCGCCGCGGTCTTCCTGGAGCCGGTGCAGAACGCCGGCGGCTGCTTCCCGCCGCCGCCCGGCTACTTCCAGCGGGTCCGCGAGATCTGCGACACCTACAACGTGCTGCTCGTCTCCGACGAGGTCATCTGCGCCTTCGGCCGCCTCGGCACGATGTTCGCCTGCGACAAGTTCGGCTACGTGCCCGACATGATCACCTGCGCCAAGGGCATGACCTCCGGCTACTCGCCGATCGGCGCCGCGATCATCTCCGACCGGATCGCCGAGCCGTTCTACAAGGGGGACAACATCTTCCTGCACGGCTACACCTTCGGCGGCCACCCGGTCTCCGCCGCGGTCGCGCTGGCCAACCTCGACATCTTCGAGCGCGAGGGCCTCAACCAGCACGTCCTGGACAACGAGGGCCTCTTCTTCGACACCCTCAAGAAGCTGCACGACCTGCCGATCGTCGGCGACGTCCGCGGCAACGGCTTCTTCTACGGCATCGAACTGGTCAAGGACAAGGCCACCAAGGAGTCCTTCACCGACGAGGAGTGCGAGCGCGTGCTCTACGGCTTCGTGTCCAAGGAGCTCTACGAGAACGGCCTCTACTGCCGCGCCGACGACCGCGGCGACCCGGTCATCCAGCTCTCCCCGCCGCTGATCGCCGACCAGTCCACTTTCAACGAGATCGAGCAGATCGTCCGCGGTGTCCTGACCGAGGCGTGGACCAAGCTCTGACAACCTACGGTAGCGTGACGTATCCCCCTCGCAGCCTCAAACGGGCGCGAGGGGGATTTCGACCCTTCACCCAGTCAGTCACGCAGCGGAGGTAAGTCGGCATGGTGGCCCCGCCGGACATCGACGTGCTGTGGGGCCGCGCCCTGCACCACTCGTACCAGGGCTCCCCCGCACTGCTCGGGGTCTCGCTCGGCGTACGCGACGGCGAGATCCTCGGCATCGTCGGCCCGCGCGGCTCGGGCAAGACCACCCTGCTCAAGCTGCCTGTCCGGGCAACTGACGCCGGACCAGGGCGAGGTGTGGTTCAGCGGCTCACCGGTGCACACCCTGCCCGCCACCGCCCGCGAGCGACTGCGCCGCGACCGCTTCGGCTGGATCGGCCCCACCCCGCACCTCATCCCGGAACTGACCGCCCGTGAGAACGCGGCCCTGCCCCTGCTGCTGGCCGGCGCGCCGCACGCGGAGGCCCGCCGGACCGCACAGGAGTGGCTGGACCGGCTCGACGTCGGCGAACACGCCCGCAAGCGCCCGGCCGCGCTCCAGCAGTCCCAACGCCAGCGGGTCGCCATCGCCCGCGCGCTGGTCACCGTGCCCGACGTGCTCTTCGCCGACGAGCCGACCGCGTCGCTGCACAGCGCCGACCGCGCCCAGGTGCTGCGCGCCCTGACCACCGCGGCGCGCACCCACGGCATCACCGTGCTGCTCGCCACCCACGACACCGAGATCTCCGCTTTCACCGACCGCACCGTCGGCCTGATCGACGGCCGGGACACCTCCGCCGACGTGCCGACCGGCCCGTCCCCGGAGGGCGTTCCGTGCTAGACCCGGTACGCGACGACATCCCGGCGGACTCCGCCGACCCCACCGAGGTCGAGAGCGAGCCACCGGCACGCCTGCCCGCGTCCTACGGTCTGCTCCCCGGCGGCCTCAGCCTGCGGCTGACGCTACGGGCCCGCCCGCTCGCGCTGCTGCGCCGACTGCTGCTCGCCATCACCTGCGCCGGCACCGGGTTCCTGCTGCTGGCGGCCCTCGGCCACGCCGCCGGTCACCCCGCGCACACCACGAACGCGCTGGTGCGGCTGGCCTGGTGCGCGGTTCCGCTGGCCGCGGTGACCCAACTGGCCGTCTCCGTCTTCCGGCTGGAGACGCGCGCGGCGGTCACCCCGGCACTGGCCGCCGTCGGTCTGGGACCTGCCCGGCTGCCGCTGCTGGCCGCCGCGCAGGCCGTGGTCACCTGCGTCGTGGGCAGTGCCGTCGCCCTGGTCTCCTTTCTCGCCTTCCGCGACCGGCTCACCGGGATCGCCCCACTGCCGGCCGCCGGCACCGCGACCCTGCTGGCGGTCGTGCCGCTCGCCGTCGCCCTCGCGTGCCTGATCGCGCTGCGGCCACGCGGCACGCGCTCCCACAACGTCGCCGGGCCCGTCTGGGGCGTCGCCTCGGTCGCGGCCGGCCTGGCCGCCGAGATCTACGCCGCCGGGCCGACCCATCCGTCCCACCACATGCTTCCGCTGCCGGGCGGTCTCGGCTCGATCGCGCCGGTCGCACTGGCCGGCTGGGTGCTCGTGGTGACCGGTCCGGCCCTCGCGGGTCCCGGTCTCATCCACCTCACCGGCCGGGTCCTGTCCACGTACCACCCCGGCGCGCTGCGGTTGCTGGCCGGACGGGCGCTTCAGGCCGACGCGAGCCGGATAGGCCGTCCGCTGGGCCTGCTGTCGGCGACCGTCTGCGCCGCCGCGTCCGCCGCCGCCCTGCGTGACCCCGGGGCCCGTCCGCTGGGAGCGCTCACCGTGCTGGCCGCGGCGGTCGTCCTGCTGTGCGCTGTCGTCGCGCTGGCGTGCGCGGTGGCCCACGCCATGCGGGCGCGTACCGACACCGCGGTGGTGCTGTCCACCCTCGGCGCCGCCCGAGGCCTGCTGCGCTCCTCCGCCGTGCTCCGTACGGTCATCCTCGTCGCCCTCTTCGCCCCCGTCATCGTGGTCCTCGCCTGGCTGGCGGTCCCCCTACCGGGCTGAGCCGTCGTTCCCCGGGTCGGGGTCGGGGTGGGGCGGGTCCTTGTGGACAACGTATTTACGAGCCCCGCCGAACCGGACATGCCCTACCTGGCCTGATACGGGGCTCACAAATACTCGACAAAGTCCACAAGAACCCACCCCACCCCGACCCCTCACGTAACCGAACCGAACGGGTGGCAGCGCGCAGGAGAGGGCGCGCCGGGGGTGGCTTTCCCGTTTGGCAGCCATCCGTGGTCCGCACGTGACAATGGACCGGAAGGGGCGTGGCGGGGCGGGTTCTTGTGGACACTTACGTGTATTTGCGAGCCCCGTCTCCTACCAGGCAGGGCATGTCAGGTTCAGCGGGGCTCGTAAGAATACGGTCCACAAGGACCCACCCCGCCGCGCCCCCGACCCGACGATGACGGCGCTGGCGCCGGCCGGACACTACGCGAACAGCGGATGGAACGCTCCGGTCAGCACGCTCGCCGCCACGGCGACGGCCGCCACGACGACCGCGCAGACGACGAGCGCCGCGTCGGAACGTCGGAACGGCTGACGCCGCGCGCTGGTCCGTGGCACCCCCGCGTCGAACCCCCGCGCGTCCATCGCCGCCGCGAGCCGCGTCCCGCGTCGGATCGCCCCGACGAGGAGGGTGAACGCCGCGGAGGCGAGCAGGCGCAGGTGGGCCATCGGGTTGCGGCCCGCGTCGACCCCACGGGCCCGGCGCGCGTAGCCGATGAGCCGCCATTCCTGGCCGAGCAGCGGGACGAGCCGCCAGGCCGCGAGCGTGCCGATGGCGAACCGCGGGGAGACCCTGGCGTTCTGGACCAGCGCGTCGGCGAGGTCGGTCGGGTCGGTGGTGGCGAAGACGATGACGCCGGGCAGCGCGACCGCGAGCAGCCGCAGGCCCAGCGCCAGCGCAGACGTGAGGATCTGGTCGCGGTCGGCGGCGAACAGGAAGAGGGTGACGACCGCGCCCAGCACGCTGCCCAGCAACGGCCAGGTGCGCCGCGCCAGCGGCCCGTAGCGGATGCCGAAGAGCGGGACGACGGCGAGTTCCACGGCGAGGGCGATTGCCGGGGCGACCGGGTCGAGGCTGATGACCAGGGCGAGCGCGAGCACACCCCCGGCGGCCAGTTTGGCGACCGGGTTGCGCCGGGCCAGTACGGCCCCGGGGTCGGCGATGGGGGCGGCGCGGTTCACGGGGTGGCCACCAACTGCCGTGCGTGAAGGTTGAGTTCGCGGGCGCCGAGCGCCGTGCGGAAGTCCGTGTCGTGGGTGACGGCGACGATCCCGTGCCCGTCGTCGCGCAACGAGGCGAGCAGGGACACGAGTTCGGCCCAGGTGCGGCGGTCCTGGCCGAAGGTCGGCTCGTCGAGGATGAGCAGCCGGGGCGCGGCGGCCAGTGCGGTGGCGACGGACAGCCGGCGTTGCTCACCGCCGGAGAGGGTGTGCGGGTTGGCCTCGGCGAGCGCGTCGAGGCGGAGTCTGACGAGCAGTTCGTCGGCACGGGCGGGGTCGGCCGCGCCCAGGGCGAGTTCGTCGCGGACCCTGGGAGTGACGAACTGGTGCTCGGGGTTCTGGAAGACCGAGCCGATCCGGCTCGCCAGTGCTCGGGCGCGCCACTTGTGCGGGGGGCGTCCCGCGTCGGCGCCCGCCAGGGACTCGGTGGCGGCCACCCGGCCGGAGGTGGGGGTGAGCAGACCGCCGAGCAGCAGCGCGAGGGTGGATTTGCCGGCGCCGTTGGGGCCGAGGACGGCGAGCGCCTCGGCGGCTCGCACCGTCGTGGACAGGCCGCTGAAGACCGGCCGGTAGCCGAGGTCCTCGGCCCGCAGGAGGTCGGCGCCCGGAGCGGTGCGGGCGGGGTGGACGGTGAGGGGGTGCCCCGGGACCCAGACGCCGTCGGCGGCGAGCCGGTCACCGTGTTCGGCGAAGACGCGGGAGGGCGGGCCGTCGGCTCGGATGCCGCCGCCGGGTTCGAGGACGATCACCCGGTCGAGTTGCCCGGCGAGTTCGGCGACGCGGTGCTCGACCACGATCTGCGTGGTGTCGTCGATCGCGGCCAGCGCTTCCCGTACGAGGTGGGCGCCGGCCGGATCGAGGTTGGCGGTGGGCTCGTCCAGCAGGAGGAGTCCCGGCCGGGTGACGAGGGCGCCCGCGAGCGCGAGACGCTGTTGTTCGCCGCCGGACAGGGCACCGGTGGCGCGCCCGGGCCCGTAGGGGAAGCCGACCCGCCGCAGGGCCGCGTCGACCAGTGCGGGGATGTGTTCGGGCGGTGTGCCGCGGTTCTCCAGGCCGAAGGCGACGTCGTCCCCGGCGCGTTCCATGACGAGTTGGGACTGCGGGTCCTGGAAGACCATGCCGATGCGTTCGCGGGTCTCGCGCGGGTCGAGGCCGTCGACCTCGATGACGCCTTCGCGGGTGCCGGATTCCGGCGGGAGCAGTCCGGCGAGCGCGGCGAGCAGGGTGGACTTGCCCGCGCCCGAGGGGCCGAGCAGGCCGACGCGTTCGCCGTGCGCGATGTCGAGGTCGACACCGCGCACGGCCCAGCGGCGGCGCCCGATGTGCCGGTGGCCGAACCCGCGCAGCCTGACGGTGCTCATCCGGTCCGCCGCCCGGGGCGGCTCAGACCGCCGCCCGCTCGCGTCCGGAGGGGAACGGGTCCAACGCACCGGTCTGGGCGAGGGACTTGGTCAGCATGAGGCTGCCGAGCCCGGCGACGAGTGCGGAGCTGACGACGACGATCGCGGTGTAGGCGATCTGCCAGCCGGTGGAGTTGGCCGCGTAGTACAGCGCGTTGTCCAGCAGCGCTGCGGCGACCCCGGCGAGCGCGCCGCCCACCAGGGCGGTGGGCCAGCGCCAGACCCGGTAGCCGGCGAAGGCGAAGCCGAACTCGCCCGCCATGCCCTGCAGGACCCCGTACAGCAGGGTGACCAGGCCCCACGGGGAGCCGAAGAGGGTGGCGACGGAGGCGGCGACCAGTTCGCAGAAGATGCCGGCGCCCGGCTTGCGTATGACGAGTGGGCCGAGGATGGCGGGGATCAGCCAGACGCCGTAGATGACGGCACGTCCGGGCAGCGGGATGGCGCTGGCGACGCCGTCCCACAGCGAGTTCCAAGCCCAGAAGATGACGCCGAAGGCGGCTCCGATGACGGCCGCGACCACGATGTCGACGGTTCGCCAGCGGTAGGAGGCATGGGTGGGTGAGCTCTGTACGGTGGCCGGCATGGCCGAACTCCCTTCGCCGGCATTACCCGGATCAGGTTCGAGGGTCTGCGGCCCGCCGTCGCCACTGGAGGTGACGGCCCCGCACTCTCAGCGCTTGTGCGCTCCCCTGTCGGAACTTTCCTACGACGATATCAGCGGCTGTCAGCGCTCGGAAGCGGCCAGCTGGCCGCAGGCGCCGTCGATCTCCTGCCCGCGGGTGTCACGAACGGTGACCGGAACCCCGTGCGACTCCAGGGCGGCGACGAACGCCCGCTCGTCCTGCGGCCGGGACGCGGTCCACTGGGAACCGGGGGTGGGGTTGAGCGGGATGAGGTTGACATGGACCCGGCGGCCCCGCAGCAGGCGGCCGAGCAGATCGGCACGCCAGGCCTGGTCGTTGATGTCCTTGATCAGGGCGTACTCGATGGAGACCCGGCGGCCGGAGACCTCCGCGTAGTGCCAGGCGGCGTCCAGGACCTCGCGGACCTTCCAACGGGTGTTGACCGGCACCAGGGTGTCGCGCAGCTCGTCGTCGGGCGCGTGCAGGGAGACCGCGAGGCGGCATTTGAAGCCCTCGTCGGCGAACCGCAGCATGGCGGGGACCAGGCCGACGGTGGAGACGGTGATGCCGCGCTGCGACAGGCCGAGGCCGTCGGGCTCGGGGTCGGTGAGGCGGCGGATGGCGCCGACGACGCGGTTGTAGTTGGCGAGCGGCTCGCCCATGCCCATGAAGACGATGTTGGAAAGCCGTGCGGGCCCGCCGGGGACCTCGCCGTCGCGCAGGGACCGCATACCGGCGACGATCTGGTGGACGATCTCGGCGGTCGACAGGTTGCGGGTCAGCCCGGCCTGGCCGGTCGCACAGAACGGGCAGTTCATGCCGCAGCCCGCCTGGGAGCTGATGCACATGGTGACCCGGTCCGGGTAGCGCATCAGCACCGACTCGACGAGGGTGCCGTCGAACAGCCGCCACAGTGTCTTGCGGGTGGTGTCGTCGTCGCAGGACACATGCCGCACCACGGACATCAGCTGGGGCAGCAGGTCCTCGGCGAGCTTGCCGCGGGACGCGGCCGGGATGTCCGTCCAGGTGGCCGGGTCGTCCGCGTACCGCGCGAAGTAGTGCTGCGAGAGCTGCTTCGCCCGGAACGGCTTCTCCCCGAGCCCGGCGACCGCCTCTTTCCGCTCGGCGGGCGTCAGGTCGGCAAGATGCCGCGGCGGCTTCCCGGCCCCGCGCGGCGTGACAAAAGTGAGTTCTCCAGGTGCAGGCATGGTCGTATCAGTGTCTCAGACCGCGAGGCGTGACCCGGGGCGGGAGCAGGGTGGCGGCGGTCACCGTTGGTCGTCCGCAGCCACCACCGGTCACCCTCGCACGGCCCAGGCGCGCGAGCGTGGGCCCGTAACCTGCGATTTCGTTGTCGCGTTAACGCTGACCGTCGCCGCCAGGCAGACGAACGGCTCCAGCCCACCAGAAACAGGCGAGAGGACTACGCCATGAAGAACCTGCTCCGAGCATCCCTGGTGTTACTACTTGTTGCCGCCGCCGGTTGCACCAGCGGGCATCCGCGTGCCCCCCACACGACCGGGTCGGCAACGCCGACGCTGCCTCCGTTCCCCACCCGTATCGCGGGGACAGTCCTGCTCAAGACCACGGGGACCGGCAGCGGGCATCACTCGACCTCAGGAGCCGAAGCGGGAAACGTGACCGCTGAAGTCCTTTGTGCAGGGAATGGTGACATCAAGACTGCCATCGAAGAGCCGAACGGACACGTCCTCGTCAAAGTGGTCTCTCAGCCCTGCCGCTACAGCGTCATCCACAAACTCGCCTTCAAGATTCCTGCCGAGCCATCCGGAATGACCGTGGACATCAAGCTTCCCAGCACTACCCGTTACGCACTGCTGATCACTGAGAAGTGAGACCTCGGAGCCACCAGGTCCTTCCCGGGCGAGTCGGCCTGGGTGACGGCCCTCGCGAATATCGGTGCGCTCATGGCGGGGGGTGACCCTCGTCGTCACCGGTAAGGCCGCCCCTGCCGAAGCATCAAGCTACGTAGCGCCGTTCTTGGTCATCTACGAGCGGATGTTCCAGCGCTGGCCTCGCAACTAGCGAGCCACGGCCCGAAGACGGCCCAAGCAGCGAATCAAGTCCCCTACCAGCCCTAAACAAGCTGTGAGAGGACCTCCTGGGCCCGGCGGCCTCAGGATGGGGATGATCACTGGCCAGCGGCGGCGGGCGGCCTCGGCGCGCGCTCAGCCTGAGCGGCGGGCGTAGAGTTCCAGGTGATCGCAGCGGGTGCAGCGGTAGGCGTCGATCTGCCTGCGGGGGCGGCGCGTTCGTTTGGCGGCGCCGAAGACCCCGCGTTCCAGAAGGCCCTCGACCCATCGGACGTGGCCCAGGGAGACCTCGGCGGTGTCCTCGATGTAGCCGGGCTCCAGTTCCGCACCGCCGCAGTGTGTGCACCGTATGTCGTCCACCTCGGCAGTGTACGAGAGCCCTCCGACGGCAGGGCGGTGGATGGACGACGGCCCCGACGGCGCGGCGTCCTCCGAGCGGCGGGGAAACGGCCGCCGGAGGACACCGCGCCGCGCGTCCCGTCAGCAGGGGCCGAGGTCCTGCCAGACTCCGAAGTCGCCGGTGGTGCCGGGCTGCTCGCCGGTGGTCCACCACTTGGCCTGCCAGTTGTGGCCGTCCTGGGAGACGGTGTCGCCCTGGACGTAGACGGCGGAGCCGCTCCACGCGGTGGCGCAGTCGCCCTCTGGCGGGATCGTCGGGCCGCCGGGCAGCACTTCCTCGGTCACCGTGATGTGGCCGGGATCGGGCGTCAGGGCCGCGAGTTGGCTGAAGGCGCCATCGGTGAGGTCGAGGCAGACCGGGGAGGTGAAGGTCCCCCGGTCGTTGATCCGGACGGTGATCGAGGCGCCGTTGGCGGTGTTGGTGACCTTCACCATGGTGCCGAAGGGCAGTTGCGGGTCGCGGCTCAGCGAGGTGGCGGCCGCCAGTGCGTTGATGTCGAAGATGTCGCCGCTGGCGGTGAACGAGCCGGGCGGGATCCCTTCGCCGTAGTGGGTCGCCCAGCAGGTGTCCGCCGGATGGACGGTGCGGGGTGCCGGGGCGGGGGTGGCGGAGGCGGGGGCACCGGGCAGCAGGGTGAGACCGGCCAGGGCCAGGGCGCCCGCGACGGCGGCGGCGCCTCGTCGTAAGCCTTGCGCGTTGCGGATCATGACACACCTCTCGTCAGGTGGTGCGTATCGCGACATGTACAGATCAATCATTGGCTTACGGATGAGTCAGCGAAAGTACGCACCAATGCGCCCCGGTAGCGTTTCGGCCGCCGCCGGGAACGTCGACAAGGGCCTGCCGTCAAAAGAACGGCAGACCCTTGTCGGGGGTGTCGGGCGCGTCAGGCCGAGCCGACGAAGATCACCAGCAGCAGCCAGACGACGGGCGCGGTCGGCAGGAGCGAGTCGAGCCGGTCCATGATGCCGCCGTGGCCCGGCAGCAGGGTGCCCATGTCCTTGATGCCGAGGTCCCGCTTGATCATCGACTCGCCGAGGTCGCCGAGGGTGGCGCTGGCCGCGACCGCCAGCCCCAGCAGCAGCCCCTGCCACCAGATCGCCGCCGTCGATCAGGAGCTGCATGCGACAGCGCACCGGCGACCATCGCGAACAGCACCGCGCCGAGCAGGCCCTCGCGGGTCTTGCCGGGGCTGATGCGCGGGAGCGAGCTTGTGCTTGCCGAAGCGCCAGCCGACCGCGTACGCGCCGGTGTCGCTGACGACGGTCAGCAGCAGGAAGACGAGCACCCGCCACGGACCGTCGTGCGACGGCGAGCATCATCACCACGAACGTGGCCAGGAACGGCACGTAGAACGCCGCGAAGACGCCCGCGGTGACGTCCCGCAGGTAGTCCTCGCGGCGGCTCGGTCATCCGCCAGACGAGGACCGCGAGCGCGGTGAGCGCCATCGACGACCCAGGCGCCCTCGGCGTCCCACACGTAGCCGGCGACCACCATCGCCGCACCGCCGACCGCCAGCGGCACCAGCGGCGCCTTGATGCCCTTGCGCTCCGCGAGCCGGCTGGTGAGCTCCCACAGGCCGACGACGACGGCGACGACCACGACGCCGACGAAGACCGCCTTGCACGACGAAGAGCGCGGCCACGATGACCGCGCCGAGGCCGACGCCGACCCCTATGGCGGCCCGCAGGTTCCGGCCGGCTCGCTTCTGCCGCGCGCGGTTGCCGGCTGTGCCGCGGTCACGGGCGCGCGGGCCGGGGTTCGCCGCCGGGAGGGCTGCCCTGGCCGTCGCCAGAGCTCGTCGTCCGGTACTGCGTGGCATGGGTCGAGTCTGCGCCGCGGCACGCCGTGTCGTACGCAGGGACCCGCCGAGCGGGTACGTCTGCTTCGGGGCAGCCGCACCTGGTCAGGGGCTCCTCGGTATCCGGCGCCCGGCGGAGCCCCCGGGAAGAGTCGTTCATCAGACCTCGAGCAGCTCGGCTTCCTTGTGCTTGAGCAGCTCGTCGACCTGAGCCACGTACTTGGCCGTGGTGTCGTCGAGCTCCTTCTCGGCGCGGCGGACCTCGTCCTCGCCGGCCTCGCCGTCCTTGATGAGCTTGTCCAGGGTCTCCTTCGCCTTGCGGCGGACGCTGCGGATGGACACCTTGGCGTCCTCGCGCCTTGTGCTTGGCGACCTTGATGTACTCGCGGCGCCGCTCCTCGGTGAGCTGCGGGAACACCACCCGGATGATGATGCCGTCGTTGGTCGGGTTGACGCCCAGGTCGGAGTCGCGGATCGCCTGTCTCGATGTTGCGCAGCGCGCTCTTGTCGAACGGGGTGATCACGGCCATCCGCGGCTCGGGCACCGAGAAGGACGCCAGCTGGTTGATCGGCGTCAGCGCGCCGTAGTACTCGGCGACGATCTTGTTGAACATCGCCGGGTGCGCACGGCCGGTGCGGATCGCGGCGAAGTCGTCCTTGGCGACCACGACGGCCTTCTCCATCTTCTCCTCGGCTTCGAGGAGGGTCTCTTCGATCACCATGTGCTCCTGCGTCTTCTTCGTGAGCTTCAGTCTCGCCGCTGCGCGTAGGCGATTCCGCCGCCTACGACAAGTCTGCGCTGTCTTCCTGCGTCCTATCAGCACGGTGTCGGACCGACAGCGTGTTGTCCATCCCAGAACCGGACTGTTCGTCAGTCCCGGGTGCCGTGGTCGCTCACCAGCGTGCCGATCTTCTCACCCTTGACGGCGCGGGCGATGTTGCCCTCCGCGAGCAGCTCGAAGACGAGGATCGGCAGCTTGTTGTCGCGGCACAGGGTGATCGCGGTGAGCGTCGGCGACCTTCAGGTCGCGGGCGATGCACCTCGTCGTACTCCAGGGCGTCGAACTTCACCGCGTCCGGGTTGGTCTTCGGGTCGGAGTCGTAGACGCCGTCGACCCCGTTCTTGCCCATCAGCATCGCCTCGGCGTCGATCTCCAGCGCGCGCTGGGCGGCGGTGGTGTCGGTGGAGAAGTACGGCATGCCCATGCCCGCGCCGAAGATGACCACGCGGCCCTTCTCCAGGTGCCGCACGGCCCGCAGCGGGATGTACGGCTCGGCGACCTGGCCCATGGTGATGGCGGTCTGCACCCGGGTGTCGATGCCCTCCTTCTCCAGGAAGTCCTGGAGCGCCAGGCAGTTCATGACCGTGCCGAGCATGCCCATGTAGTCGGAGCGGGCCCGGTCCATGCCGCGCTGCTGGAGTTCGGCGCCGCGGAAGAAGTTGCCGCCGCCGATGACGATGGCGATCTCGGCGCCGTCCCGGACGACGGCGGCGATCTCGCGGGCGATCTTGTGCACGACGTCGGGGTCGACGCCGAGACCGCCGCCGCCGGCGAACGCCTCGCCGGACAGCTTGAGCAGGAACCGGCGCGCGGTGCCGCGTTGCGCGTCGCCGCGACGGCCTGATCGGCCGGTCGGGGTCCTCGTCGTCGATGGTCGTCCGCGTCCTGTTCCATGGGGATCTCCTCGTGCGCGTACGAAGAAGGCCATTGCCGTGGGTCCAGTGATGGTTCCCTGTACGGCAATGGCCTCCTCGTCACATCTGCGGCCGGCCGGGCGGAGCGGCCGACCGCTGTCCGACCCTAACCGGGTCGTCGCGTCGTTCGCTGCACGGGCTCAGACGCCGACGCGGAAGCGCGCGAAGCGCTTCAGCGTGACACCGGCCTCGTCCAGCACCTTCTGGACGGTCTTCTTGTTGTCCTTGGCGAACGCCTGCTCCAGCAGGACGTTCTCCTTGAAGAAGCCGTTGACACGGCCCTCGACGATCTTCGGCAGGGCGGCCTCGGGCTTGCCCTCCTCGCGCGCGGTGGCCTCGGCGACGCGGCGCTCGTTCTCGACGGTCTCGGCCGGGACTCGTCGCGGGTGAGGTACTTCGGCGCGAAGGCGGCGATGTGCTGCGCGACGTCCTTGGCGACCTGGGCGTTCGTCCTTGTCCAGCTCGACCAGGACGCCGACCTGCGGGGGCAGGTCCGGGCTGGTGCGGTGCAGGTAGGAGGCGACGTAGCCGCTCGGTGAACTGGGCGAAGCGGTCCAGCACGATCTTCTCGCCGAGGGTGGCGTTGGCCTCGTCCACGAACGCCTGGACGGTCTTGCCGGCCTCGATCTCGGAGGCGAGCAGCGCGTCGAGGTCGGCCGGGCTTGGTGGCGGCGACGTGCTGCGGCGATCGCGTCGGCGACGGCGACGAACTTGTCGCCCTTGGCGACGAAGTCGGTCTCGCAGTTCAGCTCGACGCAGGACACCGGCGGAGTTGTCGTCGGCGATGAGGGAGACGACGGCGCCGTTGGAGGCGGAGCGGCCCTCGCGCTTGGCGACGCCCTTCTGGCCCTTGACGCGCAGGATCTCGACGGCCTTGTCGACGTTGCCCTCGGCCTCGTCCAGCGCCTTCTTGCAGTCCATCATGCCGGCGCCGGTCAGCTCGCGGAGCTTCTTGACGTCGGCGGCGGTGAAGTTCGCCATGGTCTCAGAAATCTCTTCTCGAAAGTCGGGGGTTCTACGGTTCTTCCGGGCGGTTACGGGCCGCTGCCGGTCAAACGGCGACCCGGCGGCCGGTGAACGGCGGGGGCGAGGCCCTGAGGTCCTCTCCCCCGCCGTCCGTCAACCGTATGCACGGCCTGTCGGCCCCGGCCCGGCGTCGGGCCGGGACGGACTCGGTCTCAGGCCTGGTCGCCCTCGGCGGCCGGCTCTCCGCCTCGGCGGCGTCCGCGGCCGGAGCAGCGTCCGCAGCGGGGGCTTCCGCGACGGGGCTTCCGCAGCGGGGGCTTCCGCGACAGCGAGCAGCGTCCGCGGCCGGAGCGGCCTCCTCGGACTTCGCCTTCTCGCCCTCGAGCAGCTCGCGCTCCCACTCGGCCAGCGGCTCGGCCGGCGCCTTCGGCCTTGGTGTCACCGGTGGCGGCACCGGAGCGGGCGATCAGGCCCTCGGCGACGGCGTCGGCGATCACGCGGGTGAGCAGGGTGACGGAGCGGATCGCGTCGTCGTTGCCCGGGATCTTGTAGTCGACCTCGTCGGGGTCGCAGTTGGTGTCGAGGATCGCGACGACCGGGATGTGGAGCTTGCGCGCCTCGCCGACGGCGATGTGCTCCTTCTTGGTGTCCACGATCCACACGGCGCTGGGCACCTTCTGCATGTCGCGGATACCGCCGAGGGTCTTCTCGAGCTTGTCCTTCTCGCGCTCGAGGACCAGGAGCTCCTTCTTGGTGAGGCCGGAGGCGGCCACGTCCGTCGAAGTCGATCTCCTCGAGCTCCTTCAGGCGCTGCAGGCGCTTGTAGACGGTCGAGAAGTTGGTGAGCATGCCGCCCAGCCAGCGCTGGTTGACGTAGGGCATGCCGACGCGGGTCGCCTGCTCGGCGATGGCCTCCTGGGCCTGCTTCTTCGTGCCGACGAACAGGACGGAGCCGCCGTGCGCGACGGTCTCCTTGACGAACTCGTAGGCGCGGTCGATGTACGACAGCGACTGGAGCAGGTCGATGATGTAGATGCCGTTGCGCTCGGTGAAGATGAAGCGCTTCATCTTCGGGTTCCAGCGACGGGTCTGGTGCCCGAAGTGGACGCCGCTCTCCAGCAGCTCCCGCATCGTGACGACGGCCATGGCCGTACTCCTTGGTGTACTCGGTTGCCGCGACCGCCGGGCGGCGGCCGCGCCTGACGCCCGGTGCGTCGTGCCGCAGAAGGCTTCGCTGTTGAAGGCGGGTCTTCCGAAGACCGAGGGACGCGGCCGCCGTGCGGGTCCGGAACGGGAATGGCCCGAAGAGGATCCACGGAGGCGGGGCGTGCGAAGTCGACCCGGTGGCCCGAGTCGCCAGAGAAAGTGTACGGGACCGGCGAGCCCCCCGGCGACAGCCCTGGCCCCGCCGGGGGCAGGGCGGGGTTGGGGCTGTCGCCGGGGGAGCCGGCGGTGCCGGGATCACCGCGCCGGGCGGACGGCGGCGCCGCGGGCACCCGTCACCGGCGGAGCCTCACGCGGAGCCGGCCGGAGTCCCACCCACGGGTCCGGAGTCCCACGTACGGGTGACGAAGTTGTCCACAAGACGCGGGCCGTCCACAGATTCCGACCATGATCATCTCGATCCGGGGAGTCACGCGACCGTGGACCCATGAACGGACGAGGTCGGAACCGAAGGACCGCGCCGACGGTCACCGCGCTGGTGACGTCGCTCGCGGCTGCCCTGTCGTCACTCGCGGTGGTGTTGCTGGCCGCCGTGCCGGCGGCGGCGCTCACGGAGACGGGCGAACCACGTGCCTGGCCGGTGCCGGGCGTGGCCGGCGGGCGGACGCCCCCGGTCGTGCTGCGCGGATTCGAACCACCAGCGCATCCCTGGTCACCCGGTCACCGCGGCGTGGACCTGGCCGCCGCCACGGGCATACCGGTGCGAGCCGCCGCCCCTGGGCGGGTGACCTTCGCGGGCACCGTCGCGGGGCGGGGAGTGGTGTCCGTCGAACTGTCCGGGACCGGCTCACCACCCCTGCGGATCACCTACGAGCCGGTCCACCCGGACGTCCGGCCCGCACAGGTGGTCACGGCGGGCGGGCCGGTGGGGACGCTGTCGCCGGGCTGGTCCCACTGCCCCGTGAGCTGCCTGCACTGGGGACTGCTGCGTGGCGAGGACTATCTCGATCCCCTGTCGCTGCTGCCCGCCTCGATACGCCGCCTCGGTCCGTCACGCCTGCTCCCGCTCCACGGGACGCCGCAGGGTCTGCCAGTCCTGCCGGACATACCGGGTGCGTCGGGCCCGCCGACTCCGCCGGACGGCGCGGGTCAGGACGCGCGCGGGGCAGGAGTGGGCGCGGGCGGTATCGGTGCGGTGTCGACGGGGGTGGTACTGGCGGTGCGACGGCCGGGTGGCGGCGAGCGCGGGACGCTCAGGAGGCGCCGGAGGACTCGGCCGCGCCGGGACAGGCTCCTCGCAGTGCCATGGATACCGCGGCGTGGGTGATGCGGTCGGGTTCTTCCGCGGCACCGAGTTCGATACGGCGGACGGCTGCGTCGACGATGCCCTGCAACAGCATCGCCGTGAGCCGGGGTTCGTCGTGACCCAGGGCGGCGAGGGCCTCGACCACCATGGCGACCAGCCCGCCGTGGGCGGCGCGGATCTTCTCACGGGCCCCGGGATCGAGTTCACCGGCCGAGATGGCGACCACGGCGCGGTGGCGGCGGTCGCCGACGAGGGCGAGTTGCTGCCGCACGTAGGCCTCGATCTTGCCTTCGGGGGTGGCGGCGGCTTCCATGGCGGCTTCGACCTCGGCCGCCCACACGGGGAAGTCGACGGCGCACAGCTCTTCCACCACGGCGGCGCGTGAGCGGAAGTACTCGTAGACCGAGGAGCGGGCGAGGCCGGTGCGTTCGGCGAGGGCCGGGAACGTCAGTGCCTCCGTGCCGCCCTCGGACAACAGGGCGCGGGCGGCGTCCAGCAGGGCGCCGCGCTGCATCGTCCGGTGCTCGGCCACCGAGGCCGCTCGAATCCTGGGCACCCCTCCACTGTACGGACAGCGGCGGGGGCCGGGGTCAGCAACGTCCGACGTCCGCCAGTTTCGCTCGGAGTTGGAGCACGGACTTGGTGTGGATCTGGCTGACCCGGCTCTCGGTGACGCCGAGCACCTGTCCGATCTCGGCAAGGGTGAGGCCTTCGTAGTAGTACAGGGTGACGACGGTCTTCTCCCGCTCCGGAAGGGTGTTGACGGCCCGCGCGAGGAGTCTGCGCAGTTCCCGGTCCTCGGCGACCTCGACCGGGTTGTCGGCGGCCCGGTCCTCCAGGGTGTCGACCAGACTGAGCCGGTCGCCGCTCTCGGTGCTGACGTGCAGCAGTTCCTCCAACGCCACGACGTTGGCGAGGGAGAGCTGGCCGAAGATGGTGTGCAGGTCCTCGACCCCGATGGCCATCTCGGCGGCGACCTCGGCCTCCGAGGGGGTGCGGTGGAACTTCGCCTCCAAGGTGGCGTAGGCGCGTTCCACCGCGCGGGCCTTCTGCCGGACGGAGCGAGGGATCCAGTCCAGCGCCCGCAGCTCGTCGATCATGGCGCCGCGGATCCGCGTGATGGCGTAGGTCTCGAACTTGATGGAGCGCTCGGGTTCGAACTTCTCGATGGCGTCGATGAGTCCGAAGACGCCGGAGGAGACGAAGTCGGCCTGCTCGACGTTGGGGGGCAGGCCCACCGAGACCCGCCCGGCGACGTACTTCACCAGCGGCGAGTAGTGCAGGATCAGTTGCTCGCGCAGCCGTGGTTCGCCGCTGGCCTTGTACGAGCGCCACAGGTCGTCCAGGGCACTGGGCGGGACGCAGCTGTCGGCTCCGTCGGGGACGTCGCGGGTGCCGGAGTCGGGTGTCCGGGCGCGTGGGGGGCTCCCACGGCCGTCGGCCTGCGCGCTCGCGCGGTCTGGCCCGGAGGTGTGCTGGGGCATGCGTCGCCTTGAGCCGTTCTGCCGTGACGTTGGTGAGGGCGGGTGCGGGATGGACGTCGTGGTGAGGATGGGGATCTCCGCGAGCGTAGCGTGACCGATGCGTCGCGTTGTGCTACGACGTTCGGGTGAACAGGGCGCAGATACGTTCCGCCGCCCGGCGGACAGGACCGAGGACGAGTTCGTCCGTTCCTGTCCGCTGCTGTCGCGTATTAAAGCGTTCTGCGCTCATTCCTCTAACCTCGCGATCGAATCGCTCCAGGTCAAGAACCTTCCTGTCACCTGATGGTGTGTTGACCGGGTCACCGGATCCCGGAGAATTCACTCGTCGAGGCGGCCGGGCGGGCTTGCTTCCACGGGGTCAGGCGCCATCGGGGGCCGTCGCGTTCGACGAATCCCAGGGCGTGGAGTTCATGGAGCCGGGCGAGCGTCTCGTCGATCCCCCGGCCGGCGCCCTGGGCGATCCGGTGGACCTCTCCGCCGCCCCGACCGGGCAGCGCCTCCAGTACCGCGGCGGCGCCCGGGCCGAGCAAGTCCCTTGATAGCAGCGGGCCATGGCGCTCAGGCGCGAGGTCCTTGCCCACCGAGCCGACGAGTTCGATGACCTCGGCCGCGTCGGTCACCAACTGGCCTTCCGCACGGAGGAGTTCGTGCACCCCCGCAGACAGACCCGAGGTCACCGGACCCGGAACTCCCATGGTGATACGGCCGAGTTGCCCGGCCCAGCGGGCGGTGACCAGCGATCCGCTGCGCAGTTGGGCCTCGATGACGACGGTGCCCCGGGTGAGGGCGGCGATGACCCGGTTGCGCAGCACGAACCGGCTGCGGGTCGGATGATCTCCGGGCGCCAACTCGCCGATGACCAGGCCCTGTTGGACGACGCGCCGGATGAGCTCCGCGTGACCGGCCGGGTAGGGGACGTCCACGCCGCAGGCCACCACCGCCGAGGTGGCGCCGCCCGCGGCCAGCGCACCGCGGTGGGCGGCGCCGTCGACCCCGTAGGTTCTCTAGCCGATCTGCGCGTGTTGTGATTTGGGATAAGTCAGCTGCTGAAGTGCTTCAGCCGAACCTTGATAGCAGGGTCCCTTGCCAGCAGGTTTGGCCTCGCGGGAAAGACTTGGATGGCTTCCAGAAGCTCTCGATCGTTGCGAGCTGTCAGCTTGTTCTCAATCAGCCCGAGGAGCTCGGTCCACTGTGCCTGGGGAAGCGTCTGTTGCAGCTTGCTCATGATCACGCTGTCCGCGAAGGACCGCAGCGCGACTGACGCCTGCTGCGGATTGAAACGCGTGATCAGGTCGCGGTAGATCAGATCGGCATTGATGGCGACGCCGTTTCCATTGGTGAGGAACACCTCAACAAGCCCTAGAACGTATTTTCGGTTGAGGCCTTCTGGGATGTCGCCGTGTTGGCCGACGAGTTCCTGCAGGCGGCGGGCAATGGGTGGCTCGGTGTAGAAGTTGCTCCACCCGTTGTGGGCATCGACCAGGTCGTTCAAGGCTCCGTCGAGTTCCCAGGCCCGTTCCTCAGACGGCAGGTAGGTTGCGCCCGCGACGAGGTCGATGAGCTGGCGAGCAAAGACTGCCTGTTCCTGGTCGCCGTTGGCGCGGAAGCGCCCCAGCCGGAATCCGAAGTTGTAGCGCGCCTCGTCGGAGGTCTTCTGCCATAGCTCCGACCAGAGCCGACGGATGTTGTCCAGGGTTTCGGGCCCGGTCGTCAGGTCGGTGTAGCGGCCAAAGAGTCCGGAGGCGAGCGGGTCGGCCTGAACGGCCGGCAGATTGACGAAGAAGGTGGTGATCTCCCTGATCACCTGGTCGTCCAGGCGCTTCTCCTTGACCTTCACCAGGAGCTTGTGGACCTGGGCGGTGATGTGGTCATAGGGCAGGGTGATGACGTGCCTGATGCACGTCGATAGCCAGTTGGCCAGTTGAAGGCCGTCCAGCTCGACCTGATTGGGGTGCGCCGCGCTCGCCCAGTTGCGCATGTAGCGGATGAGGTCGAGTTCCTGGAAGCCGACGTCGCTGATGAGGCCGATCTCGCGGCAGCCGCCGAGGAGCTTCTGGTCGTCGAGCTTGGGGAGGTCGTCCTCGTCCTTGAGGTCCTTGCGCTTGTTGTCGCTCTTCTCGGCGACCTCATAGAAGTACTGCAGGTCGAAGTTGACGACGCGCTTGCGGAGCTCCAAGACGGTCTCGTCCCAGAGGTAGTTCAAAGCTGCGTCGAAGAGGCCTACGGACCCTGCGATGATCATCTTCGAGATGTAGTTGGCCTGCCCCCGCTGGTCGGGCGGCAGCCGCGCGAGGGCGAAGCTCGTGCTCTCCATAAGCACATGCCGCTGCTCGACGCCGACCAGGATGCCAGCCGTGGGCAGTCCAGACCTAGCAAGGCTGTCCAGGATCAAGGCCTCGAAGGACTGCAACCCCTGCATTGCCGTCTCGTGCTGGCCCGTGGTGATCTCGCCACCGGTCAGTCTAGGCTCCAGGTGGCCGCTGCTCATGCTCATGTCCGCGAGCGTAAGCCACGCGCCGCGGGTGAAAAATGCATTCCGCGCGGACAGCGTCAGAGGCTGATAGCTGCGGTCACCGTCGCCCCCGTGGGAGTGGGCGGTGAGCCCTGCCAGCGGGAGCCGTCCGCTGCGGTGGCGGGTTCAGGGCGGTGACGCCCAGCGCGGCATCCCGGGCGGCCAGCGCCTCATCGCGTTCGGTGATCGCCTCGGCCCGTTCTCGGGCCAACTGTTCGATCACGACCGCGTAGGCGCCCAGCAGGTCCGCCAGCTGCCGCTTCTCCTTGCGGACCCTGCTCAGGTCCCCGCGGAGCTTGTCGATCTCGGCCTCGGCCTTCTTGACCGGCTCGCTCTTGTGCCGGGCGGCCTTAAACTCTGCCTGGTACTTGGCCATGAGCGTGGTCGGATACTTGTGCGTCAGCAGCCACCGCTTGACCTGGGCTTCCTCGGCAAGGTCGAGGATGGTGAGCTTGCCCGAGGAGTACAGCGGGGTGCCGCCCAGCAGCCGGTCGGCGGCCGCCCTCAGCTTGAGGCACAACTCCTGCGGCGGATCCTGCTCGGCCTTCACCGCCTATCCCCTCCCGGGCGTCCGTGCTCGTGCTCGTCGATGAGCCGGTCCAGGTGGGCCAGGCGGCGGCGTTCACGTTCCCAGCGGATCGGCGGGCTCGTCTCATCAGCGACCTTGGCCCGCAGCCCGGCGGCCTCGGCCCGCAGTTCGTCGATGTTCTCCTCGGTGCGGCAGATGTTCCCGCAGGCGGGGTGACAGCCCTCGGTGTCCGGGGTGACCCGTGCGTCGTCGAGGGAGGGTTCCAGCTCGCAGCGTGCCGTCGGGGCGGCGAAGACACAGGTCATTCCCTTGCCGGGGTAGATCTGCAGTGAGGCGTTCGCCATCAGGTGCCTCGCCTCCGTCCCAGTCCGCAGGACCCGCCCGGCGAACTTCCTCGCTCCTCCGCTTACCCGCGACCGGTAGGCCCCCGCGGCCGGGCCGCTGACGTGCTCGCCGGCCTTCAGACGCCGGTCGGCGTCCTGCAGGTCCTCCAGCCGGGTCAGCCACCGCTCGAACGCGAGGTCGTCCGGAAAACCCGAGGCGTAGGTGCCGGCATAGCCCTGGGTGATCTGGACCCGCAGATGCCCGTACTGGATCGCCGCAGCGACCATGCCGCGCGGGCGGCGGCAGATGAACCAGGCCAGGGTGCGCCGCAGACGTGAGCTCGTCAGGCGCTTCGGATCGACGGGGATCACGTCACTGCGGCCGTGTCGGCCGCAGAAGTCATTCACCCAGGCGATGAAGCGGTTCAGGTCGTTGTTGATCGAGGCGAGGGTGCGGGCCCCGCCGCCCTCGTGCTGATCGCGCTCGTCCGCCACCAGCCAGACGGGAAACAGGGCCTCGGCGTCGTGGAGGCGTTCTTGGACGCCGATCGCTGTGGCGACTAGGTCGGGGGCGATCCACGGCTCGTCGCGGAACTGTCCCTCGGGGATCTTGGCGCCGTTCTCGTCTCGGGCGTTCTTCCACTTCCGGCCGTGGACCTCCCACAGTTTCGTCGCCTTGTCCCGGCGCAGACAGCCGCGCCTCAGGCTGACCGCCTCCCCCGGGCGGCAGCCGGTCAGATAGGCCACCAACAGGAAGCACGCAGTCGACAGCGTCCGCACCAGCTGTTTGACGTCGTCGTAGGCGATGTTGTTCGTCCAGGGCTCGCCGTCCAGCAGGCCCTTCGGGCGGGCCGCCAGGAAGGTGCCTTGGGCGACGGGAAGGCCGGAGGCAAGGAACACGGCCCGGTATGTCTGGTTCTTCTGCAGTGCGGTGGGCGAGAGGTCCAAGAGCTTGGCGAGGAAGGGCCAGTCCGGCTCCCAGCTGCCGTCCTCCCGCTGCCTGCCGGGCAGGTCACGGCCCTGCGCGCGGAAGGACTCGATCAAGGCCCCGACCTCCGGAGTCGCCCCGGCTTTGCCCGGGATCCGAACCCGGCGGTGCGGCCCGGGGCTGTAGCGGCCGGGCTGGAGGCCGA
Organism: uncultured Actinomycetota bacterium; assembly: GCA_963737305.1. Taxonomy (GTDB): domain Bacteria; phylum Actinomycetota; class Actinomycetes; order Streptomycetales; family Streptomycetaceae; genus Streptantibioticus_C. The sequence goes on from CAVTRX010000001.1 coordinate 3,116,137, forward strand.
ACAGCGGCCGGAACTCCTCCATGGCCGCGATGATGTCCTCGGCGAAGTCCTCCACGAACCGCGCCGCCCACAACACCGCCATCGCCATTGTCGTCTCCTGGATGCGGGCGGTGGCGTTCTCCCGATCCCGCTGGGACTTGCCCAGCAGAATCCTGGACTCCTTCCCGCCCCAGGGCGGCATCTCGGGCAGCCGCCCCTCGGACGGCAGCAGCGCGCGGAAGGCCCACAACCGGCGGACGGCCTGCAGCAGATCGGAGCGGTTGCCGTGGGTGATCTCCGCGTCCCGCACCGCGTCGAGGTAGTCCTCCAGGTCCTCCGGCGTCACCTGCGCGATCGAGTTGAACCCGTAGACATCCATCCAGTCCAACAGGCCGCGCAAGCAGCGGAGCTGGGAGAGCATCGTGTAAACGGCCAGCTTGCCGTCGATGTTCGCCCGTCGAAGGATCGTCAGGCCCTCGTCGCAGTTCAGCTCCATCCAGATGTAGATCTTGGCAATGTCACGGAACCGCTCAGGCACCAGGGCGAAGTTGATGCTGACCGACGCCATGTGATCCTCAAGGATCGCAGGCCGCAGGTTCCAGCGCATGTCGCCCACCATCGACAGCGTCGAGAGGTCGGTGCCGTCCCGCAGCTGCCGGTTTTGCAGCACCACCGTGCAGGGGCCGGGCACGAAGATCTCTTTCGGCTCGCGCACGGCGTCGTCGGTACTCATCGTTCGTCCAGCTCCCCGTCCAGCAGCCGCCGCACCAGTTCCCGCTCTTCCGCGCCGGCCGCCGCGCAGGCCCGGTCCTCGGCGCGTTTGCCCGCCAGCCGGATCAGGTCTTCCAGTTCCTCGAAGGGCAGAGCGAACCGCTCGGCCCAGCGCAGGGCCGTCATGTGCGTGCGCCGTTCTTCAATCATGTCCCGGGCCATCACCTGAAGCGGCAGGTGATGGGGCATCGCGCGGGCGCACGGGCATTCCAGGCACTTCAGGAACGAGGCCCGGCAAGGCTCGCCGAGCGGGCTGTGCGGGCTGTTCTCGTTGTCTGCGCAGGCTGCCAGCACGGTGTCGGCGTCCCGGGCGACCAGCAGCCGCATCATCTCTGTGGTCACCCCGAAGCGTTTGGCAACCGTCTCCGGGTCGCGCAGGGCCTCGGCGACATCGGCCGTGCTTAGCCGGGTGATGCGACCCGCGGTGCGGGCCTTGGCAACTTCCTTCTCCAGCACGTCGGCGACCAGCTTCTGGTACTCGCGCAGGCTCGACTTGTCCCGCCGCAGGTAAATGTTCGTCAGCGTCTCCCGGGTCTGGGCCACCGGCTTCTGTTCCCGTGCCCCGTGGGTGACCCGCATCCGTCCAGCACCCACGATTAACCGCTGCGGATCGCCGTCCTCGTCCGGCTCCTCGGCGACCAGGTTCAAACCGGCGCCCCAGAATCCGACCGCCGAGTCCGACAGCCGGTCGCGAAAACCCCGCCCGCTCTCGTTGCGGCGCTTGACCACATCGGCCCGCTTGGCCTTGGGACCCTTTCCGGCCTTGGGGACCCAGTAGACTAGGAGCCGGTCGCTGCCCTTGATCCTTCGCGAGGAGGCTGTCAGTTCCAGCGCGAGCATGTAGAGGCCGAACGGCGTGTGCAGCTCGTCGCGGGCTGACAGCTCGCCTTCCTCCTCCGGCGCCGCGGCCCACGACGGCAGGTCGCTCAGCGCGGCCGTCATGTAGCGCCGTGAGCCCCGCCGCGGCTTGCTCAAGTCGACCTGGACCGTGGCCAATGGTCCGGCCCCGCCGTCAGGGCGGTGGAAAGCGGCCGGCGCCTTGATGATTGTCGAGCCGTTCTCCCCGGTCAGCCGCACCAGCAGAATCACCAGCGCGCAGGTCTCGGCCAGGTTCAGGTGCAGCCGAGTGGTCAGACCGGACACCGTGCCATGCGGGACGATCCACGGCGCCAGGCCGTTGCCCCGCTTGTTGCGCGCCATCTCCCCGGTCGTCTCGACCATGTCGAGGATCGAGCCGTACTCGTAGAGCACCGGCTCGTCCTCGCGCGAGATGCCGCCCTCACGCCACCGCTCCAGCACCTCACGGGACTCCCTGATGCGCTTTGCGGCCGCCCGCACCACCTTCCGCGCGGCGCCTAGGATCGCCTTCTCCTCGGCCGGGCTGTAGCTGCCCCGCGACACGATCTTCTCCCGGCGGCCAGGCACCCACTGTGCGCACTGGGCGGCGAACTGCGGTGTCAGCCCCTCCACGTTCGCCAGCAGAGACCGCAGCACCCCCACCGCCATTGCGGCGGTCGGCGCGTCCCCCCTGTTCAACAAGAACGCCTTCAGGTGCCGCGGCGCCAGATCCTTCGGGACCTGCGGAGGTTCCTCGTCGAAGAGCAGGACGTCGATGAAGACGCCCAGCAGGCGAAAGATGTTGTTGGCAGCGCCAGAGGCCTTCACCTTCCCGGCCGGCCCCACATGCGCGTCGAAGGCGCGGGCGAATGCCTCCTGCAGCGGGCGGGCCACCGGGAACGTCGCGAAGTCGTAGTCGACCACCTCGTCGAGGTCCTGCTCGGAGAAGAACCGCACCCGGCACTGGCCGTCTTCCAGAAACAGCCGCTGTGGTGGCGTGTAGCCTGCCTCTGGCATCCCCGCTGGACGCCCCGGGCTCACCGCGCAGCCACCGGATCGCCCAGCACCCGCCGGTCGGCGCCGTAGACTGCCGCCATCAGGTCTGAAATGCCGCTGTTGTTGGCATGCATCAGCAACAACTCCAGCTCCAGAGCCTCGAACGGCTCCAAGTACGTCTCCTTCGTGGTGCGCTGATCCGCATGCCCGAGCAAAAGCCGCACCAGATCCCAGGTGCTGCCGAACTCGTGACGCAGATCGCGCAGTTCCTCCCCGTCCAGGTGCGCGAACTTCTTGTCGAACAACAGCCGTCCCACCGAGAACCAACGCAGCGCAAAGCTGTGACGGAGCATGTGGGCAGCCCCGGCGAACCCCTTCACCCCCAGGTCGTCCCGCAGCCGCTTGTTGGCCTGGGTGAAGACGTGCTGCCACCCGTGCGGGTCCCGCGGCATCCCGTCCTCGTTCAGCCACAGCGCCACCGGTTCCAGCCCCTGCGGTGTCTCGCGCAGCAACAGCCGGCGGGCCTGCGGAGTCAGGGAGTCGAGCGGTACCTCCTCCACCAGACCGTCCTGCCCAACGAGCCTCGCCCGCCGCCCGGACAGCATCCGGGTCAACAGTCGGGTCCCTGCCATGCGCTCATAGCGTCCGGCGGCCTGGGCCCGCCGCACCGCGGTGGCCCGCTCGCCTTCGCAGTAATTCAACATCGACAGCAGGCCCTTGCGGGACATCCAGTACTTGCGCGCCACCTTGCCCTTCGCGACCTGCTCGGCCATGTGGCAGGTGTAGAAACCACGACTGGAGTCGTCCGGCGGGAGCTCGACCAGCAGCAGCGAGCCTCCTTCCTCCAACCGCACCCCCGAGTGGTAGAGACAGTCCGAGAAGGCGCCGTTGCGCTGTCCGTTGCGTCCCCGCCAGCTCGGATCCTCGTCGCCCTCCAGTGTGAGCCCGAGCAGCCCGCAGTCCCGATAGCGCTCGTAGCCCGCCGGGTCGAACCACTTCACATCCCGGTCCCGTGTCGCCTTCGGGTCGGTCACCACCTTCTCCGACCGCGTGCCGTCCCGGCGCTTGCCCCGACCAGGGCGGGTCCGGATCGGGTTGGGGATCTGGAACTCATTCGCCGCCCACAGATAGAATAGGCGGACGTTGATGATGTTGTCGCTGTAGGTGCCCGACTCCACCAGGCGCGTGTTGCGCGCGTCCAGCATCCTCCACGTCTTGAAGCCTTCCACCGCAGTCGGCTCGACGTCGTCCCACGGCTGCCCGTACGCCCACAGGAAGCTCAGCCACACCACGAGGCTGTACGCGTACTTCCGCCAGGTCAGCCGACCAAGGTCGCGGACCTCGTCGCTATCGAACCATCTATCCACCCGAAGATCCGGAGCCCCCAGGGGATCAAGCAGGAAAGGCTGACCGGCTCTCCGAGGCGCCGCCGCGGCCCGTAACAGGACGTCCCTGTGTTGCAACACGACCGGATCGTCGTACGCGGGGGGAAGATCCACCTGCTCCCCGTGAAAGTAGACCTTCCATCTCACGTCACGGATCTTGCATAGCCCCACGTCACACGGGGACCTCAACAACCATCATTCACCTGAATGAGTGATACCCGAGGAACGTGAGAGCCCAGCATCAGAACACGAGTGGAGCGAGCCGGGCCAAGTGCTCCTGATCGACAATCGCCGTGTACTGCATGCCCGAGCCTCGGCAGCACATGAGCCAGATCGAGAGATCCAACGGCTCAGCTTCCACCTGAACCGCGAGGCATCATGACGAGGCCATTCGATCATGAGGCGCTTTGGACGAAGGCGAAGCTCTTCCTGAACCGTGCCATGGACGACGACTCCAGGTCGTTCGACGAACAGGCCCTTTGGGCGGCCCTCGCACTCGAACTTTTGGCCAAGGCCGCCCTCGCACGCGTCTCCCCGCTTCTGATCGCGGAACCCAATGAAGAGGGCACCAACCTTCTCATCGCCACCGGACTCGTTAAGGGCGACGCCAGGTTCGCCTCCGTCCGCGCCAAGACTTTGATGGCTCGATGCCACAAGGCATTCAAGCCCTTCGACCAGGCAGAAGCCATGAAGATCATTAACGGTCGGAACGAGTACCTACACAGCAGTGGTGCTGGCTTTATGGCGATACCGCCTCATGCCTGGTGGCCCAGATACTGGGCCCAGGCCGCAGTTCTGATCACGGCGCTCGACCGCGACATTGACGATTTGGTGGGAAGTGACCGCGAACCGATGGTGATCAAGTACCTCGAGCAGAACACAAAGAACATCGAACAGCGAGCCGAGGCATTACTTGAGAGGGCAAAGCAGCGCCGCCAGCAATGGCTCGACGGGAGGTTGCCCGCGAAGATCGCCGCAGAGTGGAAAAGCGGTCAGTACCTGTCTGCGACGATGGCTCACAGTGAGGCTGCGACCTGTCCAGCTTACGGGTCGACTGGGCTCCTCGAAGGCGAAGAAGTCGTCGACGAGCAGCTCCACTACCCCCAGGTCAGCGGCGGCTACAGCGGTGAAGAGGCTGATAGTGACTACCTAGATGGCGTCTGGGTGGAGCTGACCATCGCAGCTGACTACTTCAGCTGCCAAGGCTGCCAGTTGGTTCTTAACGGCTACGACCTACTCAAGCAGGTCGACTTGAACATCGACTTCAATGTTGAAGGTGATGTTGATCAATACATCGGCCAAGAGCCTGAGTACGGCAACGCTTAAAGATCGTCTTCAAAACTGATTATGCGATGCGGGATCGCGACGGCGTGATGCGTCGTCATGAGTTGTTGGATACCGAGTGGGCTGTCTTGGTGCGGTTGCTGCCGAGTTTGGGAACGGCGGGACGGCCCCGGTCCTACCCGGCGGCTTCCAGCACGCTCTCGGCGTCGGCGGCCTGCAAAGCGGCTGGTACGGGCGGTTCGTCACGGGCGAGACCGGGCAGTGCTGCCAGGGTTCGCCGAACCTTCGCCAGTGGCACCTCGATGATCTGCTTGACCGCGTAGTTGCCGGTCGCGGTCTCCACCCGCCAGTTCCGGTTCATCAACCCGTCGATCAGGAACAGTTGCTCCCGGCCTCGCCAAGACCGAATGCGCGAACCAGGATCGGGAGCACGGCGGTAAGAGAGGCGTCACCGAGCAAGTCGGTCACGCCGAGCACCATACGCAACTACCGCCGCCCGGCATGCCGAGACACCACGATCGCATACCACCCGCTCGGACTCGCCGCCGAGGTCACAGGCCCCCTCCCTGATCGTCCTGCTCATGCTGTAGGCGGCATCCACCCGAGGCTCCGCTGCGGATTCACTCGAAGAGGTCAATTTGCCGCGGAGACCTCAGCCTGACATCGCAGGTCACCGCTGACGTCGCGTCAACGCGGCGGTCCAGATTGGCTTTTGATGCGATCTGGGCGATGCACTCATATGATTACGATACGTGACCATTTGAGTTGATCTCGGGACTGCTGCATGATCGGGTGACAGCGGGGTCTATGCAGCCAGAGCTGCGGGTGGGGTCATGATGATCTCGTACTCGACGGGGGTCAATCGGGCCAGGCGTTTCTGGCACCAGCGTCGGTGGTAGGTGCGCTCGATCCAGGTCACGATGGCGATCCGTAGTTCCTGGCGGGTAGCCCAAGTGCAGCGATCGAGGACGTTCTTCTGCAGCAGCGCGAAGAAGCTCTCCATGGCCGCGTTGTCGCCGGCAACGCCGACTCTGCCCATCGATCCGATCATGCTGTGACGTGCGATGACGGAGACGAACTTCCGAGAACGGAACTGAGACCCGCGATCGGAATGAACGATGCATCCGGCGACCTGGCCGCGACGAGACACCGCGGATTCAAGGGCAGTCACCGCGAGGCTGGACTTCATCCGGGCGTCCATGGAATAGCCCACGATGCCACCGGAGAACACGTCCTTGACCGCGCACAGGTACAGCTTGCCCTCGCCGGTGGCGTGTTCGGTGATATCGGTCAGCCACAGCCGGTTCGGCCCGTCGGCGGTGAAGTCGCGTCGGACCCGGTCACCATGGACCGGCGGCCCGGCGGCCTTGATGTTCTTGCCCCGGCCCTTGCGTTTGCCGACAGCGATCCACCAGCCGTGGTCCCGGCAGATCCACCAGGCGGTCCGCTCGATCGGTTCACCGGCAGCGCGGGCCTCGTCGAGTAGGAAGCGGTACCGAACTCCGGATCGTCGCAATGTGCGTCGAACAGGGCGTTGACTCGGTACGCCTCGGTGAGTTCGGCGTCGGTGACCGGCCTGGCCAGCCATCGGTAGTAGGGCTGACGGGCCAGCCTGAGCACCCGGCACGTCACCGCCACCGGCACCCGGACAGGGGCAGCGGCTGCGGCCAGCTCGCGGACGAGCGCCCCCGCATCGGGAAACGTGCTGCAAGCGCGCGGTGATGTTGCCGACGGTGTCCGTTGATACGGACGGACTGCACGCCGTCGGCGCAGTCGAGGAAGCCGTGCCAGGTGGCCAGCGCCTGGCCGGTGTTGCCGCGCTTGAGTTGGGCTTGGCCGAGGTCGGCGAGCACGATCGCGCGGGTGCGTTTGCCGTCGAGCCCGTATATGTCGAGGGCGAGGTGGCCCAGCACGCATCAACCGAGGCCGGGCTGATCGCGCGCCAGGCCGAGCTCTGCCCCGTTCTGGCCACGACGCCGCTGCTGGACACCATCCGCCTGGCCCAGCGCGTCATCCGGCAAGGGGTGACCTCCTACGGCCTTGACGCCCTGATGCGCCACTACGACATTCCCCAGCCCGCCGGCCGGCACCGCGCGATGCCCGACGTCGAGGTCACGGCCTCCAAAAACCGACAGGTTCCCGGCTTCCTGATGGTCGGCTGGCGCAGGCGCATCCGAGGCCGTCCCAGCAAGATCGTAGGACTGGAAGGTTCGCATCACAGTCCGGCATCAAAGGCGGTGGCCGTGGGTTCGAGGTTGGGCGGCCTGGTCAACATGCCCCCATGGGGGCCTCACGCACACGCCGGGTAGCCGTTGCCTACGTCACCCTGCTAGCGGTGACCGCAGTGCTGGCCGTATGGCTGTCCAAGCATTTTCATGTCGCCCGCTTGGCCGCCACCCTCATCACACTGGCTACCGCGCTGCCGGGCGCTTACCTGACCTGGGCGGCCTACCACGCCGACCGTGCCGAGGCCACAGTGGATGCGGATGCCAAGGCCAAGATCCTGGCTGCCGCGGTTGCTGCTGAGGAGACCCGGCAGCGTGGCCAGTTGATCGGTCCAGGCGCCCACCGCATCTTGCCTTCCACTATCGGCGGGAACTCGCCAACAACGCCGAGGGTGCCGCCTCTCGGGGGCATCTCGCCGAGGTCGTCGGCTACTACCGGCATCTGCGTCCGGCCCGATTGGTCATCACTGGTGAGCCGGGTGCCGGCAAGACCCTGCTTGCCGTGGACCTTCTGCTCGGTCTGCTGACTCACCCCGTGCGAAGTGAAGCCGATCCGGTCCCGGTCCGCGTCTCCTTGGCGAGCTGGGATACCGCTTGTCCGCTGCAGGAATGGCTCGTCGACCAGATCCACGAGCAGTTCCGCTACCGCGGCATCAGTACCGACGGCGCTCGCGTGCTCGTAGACCAGCACCGCATCCTGCCAGTCCTGGATGGTCTGGATGAGATGGACACCGACATCACCCCCGTCGGGGAACGCCGAGCAGTCCGCGCCCTGCAACAGCTCAACGCCTGCCAGCACCCCGGCGGCAACGCACCGATCATCCTCACCTGCCGTACTGCCCAGTACGCTCAGCTAGCCGCTGCTGACGTGCGCATGCGCGAGGCTGCCCGTATCGAAATCGCCCCCGTCACTGCGGTCCAAGCCCGCGACTACCTCACCGCCCGCAGCACGAGTCCTGCCCGCTGGACCACTGTCATGGGCACCTTGACAGCCGCGCCCGGCGGAACCCTGGCCCGCGCCTGGAGTACCCCCTGGCGGCTGAACCTCGCCGCCACGGTCTACGAAGAACGCAACGCGGACACTCTCGCCTACCTTCGGCGCCGCGACCAATTGCTTACTTTCCGCTCCCCGAGTGCTGTTCGGGACCATCTCCTCGCCCACTACCTTCCGGCCGCCGCCCACCAACACTCCACGCGTCCCGGCCGCTACCGCCCTGCCCAGGTCCACCTCTGGCTGGCCGCGCTGGCCGCGATGGGCCGTTGGCGGCCAGCGGCGGCTTCGTTCGATGATCCAGGCGGTAGCCAGCTCAACGGTGAGGTCGTCCAAGTAGATCACGTGGTCCTGCCACCCAGGGCGGTGCATTGTCAGCCAGCCTCGCGCGCGGTCGAGGTCGTCGACTCGGACCCGCTCAATGTCGCGGCGTGAGAGCGCGTGGACGGCCACCAGGGCAAGGATCAAGCGGCCGCGGGCATCCGGGACCTTGGTCAACAGGCCCCGTAGTCGATCCGGAGGCAAAGGTCTGGGCAGGTTCCGGGAGATGCGGAGGGTGATGGCCCGCGCGGGGTCATGGAAGATCATCCGTTCGCGCCGCAGAGCGCGGAGCAACGACCGCAGCCCGGCATGCACGCTGCGGGCCTGCGACCCCGTAGGGGCTTGAGGACTCTTTCGATGAGCGCACCCACAGAGCCCGTGCCGAACGTCGATGAGGACCCCGGCGGCGGCGAATCCGGGGACCCTCCGAGCAGGCGAGGCCGAGGAGGCTGGCTGTTTCGGGCTAGGTCCTCCACCGTAAGTTGATTCGTAGCGCCATGGGCAAATTATCCTGATTCGCCGTCTTTCGGGCTGCGCCGAATCAGGTCGTCCTTCGCGGCGAGGACCGAAGATCCTGGTCTAGCGCCGCTTCCGCGGCACAACGCCCGGACGGCAACACCATCAAGGCTGAGCACTGTCCGACCACGTGCTGACTTCCACGACGCAGCACAGCAAGCGCCGAGGATGGTCCGCACAACGACAGTGGCCATCCTGACCGATAAGGCCGCGGCGGCTGCATGGCGCCTGACATCCATCCAAAAAAGAGAGTTCGAAAGGATCACCTAATGCGATCGAAGATTTCTGCCGTGCTGGTAGCGAGCGTGTTATCGCTGGTCGCGGCTGTGGCGGCTACGAACAGCGCCTCCGCGGCCTCCAGCACGGCTGTCCGCTTCATGGCACAGGCCCGGTCGGCGGGGCTGACGTCGGCCCAGGCGGCCGCGCTGCAGGCAAAGGTGGACCGGGACTTGTCGGCGACGAGCGGTAAGCAGGTCGCACCGAACCGCATCCAGTTCGACGGGGGAATGCTCTACATCGCCTTGCCCGGTGAAGTCCACCCGCGCAACCTGCAGCCCGGAGTCGTTGCTCCGCACGACCCGTGCGCCGGCGGCGGTGCCGACTACGGCCACATGTGCGCCTATAGCAAGACGAACTTCACGGGCAGCGAGATCGACATGTACGCGTGCAAGCGCTACTACGTCAGCACCTGGTCCGGCAATGGGTCGTGGGACAACAACCAGACCGCCAAAACCGACGCCTACTTCTACGGGCCCACTGGTGACTACCTCGACGACACTGGCCCGGCCCCCAGCAGGGACGCAAGCGGCGACTGGTCGGTCGTGCATAGCGTGATCAACTGCTGATCGACGGCAGCCGCCTCCGCCGGCCGCGGTCTCCCCGTGCTGGGCACGGGGAGACCGCGGCCGGCGGACGTGTGCATCTAAAGGCTCGGGGCGATACCACACAGGTACGGGGGGTGGAGAAGTTGCGGGTGCCCCGCCGCAATCTACTCATGAAAGTAGGCAACCAGCCATGGTTGCCGAAAATATCTTCTCTTCCTTCCTGACTTACCGCCTGGCGGATACAATGGCCTGCAGTCTCAACCACTGAATAATGCGTCGAAAAATTGAATTGACCAATCCGAAGGAGGCAGTCTTATGTACCGATTTCATTTCACTCTCCCGGACTTGGCGCGAACGCGCGTGGCCGAATCAGTCATGCCACTATCAGAGCTCTGTTTCGCAATTTTGGCATTACAGAGTCGAACTCAACCGGTCCGGTTGCAAGCCTGGCGGAAGCATACGCTTCCGCGACTATCCGCCGAGGCTCGTATGGTTACATCGTTATTTCCACCAGACGGATGGTTTCCGGGCTTCCTCACTCCAGTAAAGGCGGGAACACCAGAGGAACTACTGGAAGCAGTCCGCTCCACGCCCCGCTCACAGATAAACACAGAGTTGGCGAAAATTGCCGAGATGCAAAAACTACCTACGTGGGCTCATCACCTACCGGACGATGAGGCCCTTCGTCAACGCCTTTACAATGGGCTCGCGAACCTGCAGGACGTCCTTCTTGCTCCATATTGGACCGAGATAGGTACACACTTGGCAGCCGATCGAGCACTCCGTATGCGCCATATGCTTAGCGGAGGAATCGAGCGATTACTCTCGCTAGCCGACCCAGTATGCATCCGCTGGAAAGCACCTGTACTGGAGACCGGCTCAGCCAGCCGCGGAGTACAGGATGTTTACCTGGAAGGCCAGGGAATTCTTCTGGTTCCGTCGGCGTTTTGCATCGGCACCATCGTCGATCTCGCGAGCAAACCCCAGCCCACCATCACCTATTCCGCTAAACACGATCAGCCGCTACACCAACTCACCACTTTCGCACCCCGCCAAGGCGTCTCAATTGCCGCCATTTCAGCGCTCTTGGGCCACACCAGAGCAGCAGTACTAAACGCCGTCTCCGAACATCCTGGCTGCTCCACAAAAGAGCTTGCTCTCCTCGCCAAGATCTCACCAGCGAGCGCCAGTGAGCATGCCACAGTCCTCCGTGAAGCGGGACTGGTCCGCACGCTCCGACACCGCAACGCGGCAGTCCACAGCTCCACCGCCCTGGGCATCACACTGCTCAATAGATATTGAGACGCCGCTCAAAGAGCGTTTCGTCCTGGAGAAGGTACTTGCTTCAAAGCTTCGCGCCTTGCCCACCCGAGTCCCACCCCTACCCGGCCGTTCCCGACGAAGAAAGGGGACTGACGGTCTTTGAGGTGCCATTGCAGGTCAGGCGAGCTACTCGACTGATGAGCGGGAGGAGCGCATGGATCTGGAGGCAGAGGAAACCGAGGCAGAGCCGCCGACCTACGAGGCGGACCTCTCACTCGCGCCCGGTTGGAAGATCGGCGGTTTCCCCGTTAGTACTCCACGGGCCCCGCCACCGTCCGTTGTGCCTGCGGCGCTCTCGTGGACCTACTTCTGACCATCGACAGCACCGAGTGGGACCGCGACACCCAGAGCTGGATGCCTCTGGAGGACCGACCGTCCGCGGACGCGCGGTACGCCAACACGCCCACCCACGTCACGGTCGGTCGCGGCGGCGCTCTTCGACTCTTCGTCTGCACGGCAGACCCACACCACCCCCATCGACTTAACCTGCAGTAGAGGTGGCAGAAGCGTTGCTCCCGCCTGGCTCTTGCCTCGTAGCCTGTGGCCCACGAACCGTGGTCTCCTGGCTGTCGTAGCAGGGTCCACTGCCGGTCCGTCCGCCAGAGCCGCCCCGTCTGATTGGCTTCCCGGCTAGGCGACATCGTTTCAGGGAGTCACCCCTCCATGGATGGAGTCGCGCAGGCCGCACACGACAAATTGGTGGAACAGATGGCGCCCGTAGCGTCCGACTCCCCTTGCCGACGCAGGGGCATGCGGGTGTTGGTGCTACGGCATGAGAACGCAGTGCTACGCCGTCAGATCTCCCGGTCCGCTACGAGCCTGCCGACCAGATCTGGCTCGCCGCCCGCTCCTAGCTAATCCCACGCGACCACTGGCCCCAGGTCTTCGGAATCACTCCTACCACGCTCCTGCTCTGGCACCGTAAACACATCTCTCCCCAAGTAGACGTGCGAGACCACCGCGCGGCTTCCCGCACCACTGTTGGCGGCGAACAGGCAAGGGTGGGCGGTTCCTGACTGCCGTCTACGACCCGGCCACGGTTGTGTGCCCTGTTCGTCTTCATTGATGGCACCGCCGAAGCCCACGGGGCTCCGCTTGTCATGGTGTGTTCTTCGGCAGGGATGCGCAGGGCGGTTGTGGGGTGGCGACCCGTGGCGACGGGTGGCGTCCAGTGAGTGAGGTGCGTCGCGTCATGGCAGTTCGGTGGTGAATTCTGGTCGCCGGCGCTAGGTGTGGGGGCGGGCAACTGGGATGGCTTTCAGCGACGCCGCCGCTGGTCAGAACCTTGCCGAGGGTGTTGGATCCGTTGCCGAACGTACTCGCCCATGGGTGTAGAGGATGTGCACATCTGTGATTGGACGATCGCTTTCCGTATTTTTTCCGGAGGGCTCGTTGCACGTTTGACCCCCTGAAAGCGGTTGGCTGATCCATGAGGGCCCGAACGCCCTCCGGTACCCGTCACCAACGATGCTGCGGGTGCCGTCGGTAGGAAGGACAACCGTGAGCAATCTCGCCCTCGCCCTGATGGCGTCCGCCACCGCGGGACGTGTCTTCGCGGCGGACGCCCGCCGCCTGACGAGGCATCTGCTGCGGGCCGGCATGCGGGCCGGAGTCGCCGCGCTGGCGGAAGACCTCCAGCGTGCCGCCTCCGCCGAACCGTTCCCCCATCTCACCCGAGACCGAGACGAGGCAGCCTGACAGTGGTCTACGACATCCCTCCTGACGATTTCGGCGACCACCTCGCCGAAGCGCAGTGCACACTACCCCCAGCCTTCGAGGCGTTCCACGACCTGTACATCAAGTCCTACCTGCAGTACGCGCACGCCATGCTCGGCGACAAGGACGCCGCGATCGCCGTGGTCAGGCGCTGCTTTTCTCACCTGGCCCTCAACTGGGCACGGGTGACGAGCGCGGAGAGCCCCGAGGCGTATGCGTTCGCCCTTCTCAAACAGCGGGTGGACACCCATCTGCAGTTCCTCGGGCTCACCTCGCAGGCGGTGGAAACCTTGGCGTTCCAGCGCACCGCACGGGCGGTCCTGGAGACCATGCGATGTCAGTTCGAGGTCATGGAGACATCCCTCGGCCTGTACACGGCGATAGCCTCGCTGCCCGAGCGGCAGTACGACGTGGTGGTCTTGCTGTACGTCCTCGGATATCCAGTGCCGCGCGTCGCGAGCATCATGGGTATCCACCGTGACACCGTCCGCTCACACCGGCGCCTGGCACGCCGGCGCATCGCCCGGGAGCTCAACCTGCCCTGGGACCCTACCGACCAGGACGAGGAGTAACGACCATGCGCTCCGAACGCACCCTCGACGACGTCCTGGAAAGCGCCGCGATCCCCGACGTGTTCGCCGACTACGACCTGGCCGAGTCCAAGCGGGCAATCGCCCGCGACGTCACCTGGCGCCTGTCCGCCAGCCCGGCGCACCGTTGCCGCACCCTGCACAGCCAAGCCGCCCGCGACCTATACACCCTCTCCGTCCAGGCGCTACGCCGCCCGCACGCCGGCTCCCTGCTGGCCGGGTTGTCCGACGGCCCCGGCATCGAGCCCGCCGGCGCCCTGCAGTTCGCGTGCCTGCTCAACCTCGGAGCCCACCCCGAGGGCGCACAGTTCTGGTGGCAGTTCGCCGCCGGTGCGGGAAGCGCCATGGCCGCGTACTGCCTGTACTTGCTGCACCTGCGCCGCGGAGAGTTGCGCACAGCCGAGCTGTGGGCTGCCCAAGCCATAGACCTCGGCATGACCCCCGACTACCCGGGCTGCCCCGGAACACCCCGCCAGACAAGCAACGAACCCGTGCCGCTGCCCGCTCTGCGCGCGGTCGTTGAAAACCTATACGCCGAGTCCGACAGCGATTATGGCACCATCCCTCAGCCCGACTCGCGCCTCGCCGACCAGCTCCGGCGGCTCGTCCCCGCCCTCTGAATCCGATCCTTCGCTCTGCCACCGTGAGCCCTCGGCGTTCCCAAGCCGGGCCCCCGCGGGTTGAGCGCCGGGTTCGGTGTCCGCCAATGTCAGCGAGCCTCTGCATTGTCGAATTGGCAGGTAGCGGACCGTAGTGCCGGACAATAGGGGCTACTCGGCAACGTCATCGGCTCGCACCTTCATGCGGATCCGCACCACGCCTGCCGCGCCACTTGGTGCCGTCACCTCACCTGGGGTACGTCGGTCGACCCGGCTGCGCGCGACGAGTCAGTCTGCCCGGACACGGCAATCGAGTTGCTCCTGTCGCCTGACGGCCGGGGCCCCTGCCTTCGTCGGCGAGTCGGCGAGTCGGCGATGCTCAGTCCGCAGCAGCCTGTGTGGCATCGAGATCGGAGACGAGCAAGGGAACACCGATGTGGAAGCGGGCCAGCGCCCCCCAGCATCCCGGGCTGCTCCTTCGGCCACCGCCACTCAGCCGCAGTGCGAGCCGGTCGCCTTGTTTCGCGTAGTACGCCTTGGTCGCCGTGTTGATCCCATCGCATTGGCAGCGCTTGTCCGCGAACTCACCCACAGCCACACGCTCCACCTGCGGATGCTGCCCCACCATCTCGGTCAGGAACTGCTCCCGACCCACGTATCCCCCAGCTCAGCGACTTGTTCAGCTGGCGAAAGGGGGCCGATATTTAAATGCGGCGACGGCTGAACTAGGTGGTGTACGCAAGTCGCAAGTCGAGAACCGTCCGAGCAGAAGGTGCCTGGCCCGTTGCACCCATAACGCATCAGGACCGTTACCCGGCAGCGAACATCCATTCGAGCAGAAGGGCTCAGAAAGATGATGAAGATACTTTCCGGGGTGGGGGCTTTCGCAACCACGGTCGCGTTGGTGCTGGGGGCAACCAGTGCTGCCACCGGTGATGCCGCAGCCGCCACAGTTCGACCCATGACGACGGCCTCGTGCGCTGGCCACTCCACCAGTGAGCCGACGATCAGCGAAGGCACGTCCCCAGGCCGTGTACGTGCTCCAGTGCCTGCTGAACAACTCCCTCGACCACGTCACGATGAGCCAGGACGGCAGCTTCGGGCCAGCGACCAAGAGCGCTGTGAAGAGGTTCCAGTACTGCGACTACCTCACCCAGGACGGAATCGTCGGCCCGCAGACCTGGGGAGAACTCACCTGGTGGGCGAACAGCGAATACTGGGTGGATGAGCCCTGCCGCTGAGGTCGGTGGAGGGAACGCCAGCACACCGGCCTCGCCTTCAAACCTGGGGATCGGCTCTTGTGAATGCGCCTCCCTGAATGATCCATCCGTGGCAATGGTGAGGTGGGTGGCTGCTGGGAGTACTACCGGTGGCCACCCACACCCCGTTTACTTGCGAAGGGCAGCCCATAGTGCGGGGAACTGCACCAGAAACCGAAAGCAGCCCGTGGACTTGGCAAGCGTTGCCGCGATTGACCGGCGCGATCCTAAATGGTGAGTCCGACCCGTGCGGACAAGGCCAGGGCGGCACGAGCACGCCGTCAGCGTGCCGTAGCTTGTGCCAGCAGACTTGCCCGGCCACACCCACCTCGACGGCGAACCCCACGGTTCGACGATGGGCTGGTGTTTGCACCACGCGCGACGACCTATCCCCGACCTAGCCCCATAGGAACGCCAGGTTCATGGTGCCGCCTTCCGCGTTTGTTGCAGGCGGAGGCTGAGCAACGGCCTTGGCCTCAGGATCGATGCTCCGGGGGCGGAGCCCTGTGTCAGACGGAAGTGGCCTTGGTAGACCGTGCGTTGACGCCGTCCCAGTTGACGATGTCGGCTCTGCGCTTGCCACCCGTCGCCCCGGTCGTCAAAGCCGCGTTCAAGACGGCGGCGGCCTGTGCCGCACGCTGCGCATGATCGAGGAGAGGCGGGCTTACTGTCTTACGCTGCGCCTTCTCTTTGGCCTCGGCGCGCTGCTCCTCCATGAGGTCTCTGACCCGCTGGGCGTACCCGAATAGGGACATCACGGCAGAGAGGAAGGCAAGGAGATAGGCGCTCGTGACGGCGGCCTGGGTGAAGTAAATGCTAGCGAAGGCCTCGATGTCCTCCACTGGGAGCCGGGAAAGGACTAAGTCCCGGATCAACTTGTCGAATCCGAAGGGATTCCACAGGCCGTAGCCCACCATGGCGAGCATGGGCAGTTTTCGCACGGGCCAGATGTCCCGCGTGATCACGCGCAGCGTGAGGAACGAGGCGATGGGCATCGCGACGATCGTCAGCACAGCGAGGAGGACGAGGCTGGGCCAGCCGCCAAGGGCCGCTAACCCCGTCTTCCCGGCGATAGCGCGCCGCGCGTGCTGGGTAGCGGCACGCTCATACACGAACGCCACTAGGCGATCCACGTCCTCTTCGACGGTACGCCGCTCCCTGATCGGCACCTCCTCTTGGTCGTCATCCATCTCCTGCTCGGGCTCTGGGCGCATGGTGCCGAGGACAACATCCCGGACGATGCCGGCCAGCCGTTCCGGCGTGATCAGGTGCTCACCGCGCTCGGTACGTGCGCTGGAACGCTTCGGCGCGGTGCGCGTGTTGGGTCGGCCAGCGCGCAATGTCCCGGAGCGCTGGTGGACCGCGGTGGGAATCGCCCCGACCGGTTGCACGTCACCGAAGTCGAACCACTCACCCTCAATCCGGTGGTCGGCAAACGCCCGATGCAGTAGACCCTCCAGCTCGCGGCCACCGAACGTGGACCACAACACTTCGAGCCGGTCGGGGTTGCCAGTCTGCAGCTCTTTTAGCCGCTTCTCAGGGCTGACGCTGGTGCCGATCTTGACGCGGGTCGATCCGGCAGAGCCGATCACGTACACATATGAGTCGCCGCCCGGCGTGGAGGAGGTCACAGCCGCGACTGTACGGGGGGCCACTGACATGCCATGTGCCCTCGCGGGACTGCGACTCGGGGCTGGCAACTACGGCGCGATTCTGTCGATCTGGACACGGATGCCACACCGGGCGCCTGCCCTCTGCGGCCGCTTCCTCAGCCCGCCTCACGCAGAAAGACGGGACTCCTCGGCACCCGCCTCGGCCGGGCTAACTACCTCGCCCGATTGATCATGAGCTTCGGGCCCGGGCTGATTGGGCGTTGGTGGTGGAGAGCGCGGCGATGAGGGGCAGTCCCTTCACATCCGACAAGTCGTACATCTTGGAACCCAGCGCGCTAAACGGTCCACGGAGGCGCAGACCGGCGAGTTCGCTCCTTTTAGCCTGGTGGGCTGGTGTCGTCGCGCCAGTGCAGGACCTCCTCGTGCAGCCAGCCCTCCACGCCAACTCGCGGCCAGTTGAGGAACCGCCGGTAAACTGTTGACTTCAACAACCAAAACACAAGGGGCACCCCTCCAGGCGCACCACCTGTGTTCCCCCACCCAGCGAAAGAGGGATCGGCGGCCTCGCTATCCGGTGGCGGCCAAGCAGTTCCCGCCGGCCCGGCCCATGGTGGGGAGTTGAGTGTTCGGCTGGGCATGGGTACTTCGCCGTGGGTGGTCTCGGATGAGTTGTGGGAGCGGGTCGAGCCGCTGTTGCCGAAGCGTGAGCGGAGGTTCCGGTACCCGGGCCGCAAGCCGGTGCCGGACCGGGACGTGCTGTGCGGCATCCTGTTTCGTTCTGTACACCGGGATCCAGCGGGAGCATCTGCCGCAGGAGTTGGGATTCGGCTCGGGGATGACCTGCTGGCGCCGGCTGCGGGACTGGAACGAGGCCGGTGTGCGGCAGCGACTGCACGAAGTGTTCATAGCCGAGCTAAACGCTGCCGCGCGGCTGGACTGGTCGCGATGCACGGTGGACTCCTCGCACGTCAGGGCGTCAAAAGGGGCTCCACACGGGCCCGTCGCCGGTCAACCGGGGCCGGCCAGGCTCGAAGCACCACCTGATCACCGACGGCCACGGCACCCCGCTCGCCGTCATCCTCACCGGCGGCAACCACAACGACGTCACCCAGCTGCTGCCCCTGATCGACGCCATTCCACCGGTCCGCGGACGCGTCGGACATCCACGCCGACGCCCGGACTCTCTCTTCGCCGACCGCGGCTACGACCACGACATCTACCGCGACCAGGTCCGAGCCCGCGGCATCGTTCCCGCCATCGCCCGACGCGGCACCCGCCACGGAACCGGCCTGGGCACCTACCGCTGGGTCGTCGAGCGGCCTTAAACGTCTCCGCACCCGCTGGGAGAGACGCACAGACATCCACGAGGCCTTCCTCAAACTCGCCTGCCGCCTCATGACCCACCGACAACTCAATTCATTGTGTTAGCCGTTGTAAGCCTCAGATCGGGGTTCACCCCGTGCCAGTAGCAGGTGCTTTGTCGTGAGCTTAGGCAGGGCACGCGGGTGGGAGTGTTAGTTCGGGTAAATAAGCCGATTGTTCTTGAGCAGTGAGATTGCGGGCCACGGCTTGGCAAATTCGATCGATGAGGTCGTCGTTGCCGAGGTTCACATCCACCTTCCATTGCCACATTTTGCCCCCTAGATTGGCGGCTATGAGAGTGTGGCCGTCTGGACTGAACGCGAGAGAGGTCAGTGGACTGGCTCCTGTGGGTAGGGCTTTTCGGAGCAGACCCGTGGTGACGTCCCACAGTTGGGCCTTGCCGTCGGCTGCAACAGCTAGTGTGTGGCCGTCCGGGGAGAACACCATCGTGCTGGCCTGAGCTCTAATTAGGCTGCGGACCCGCCGGTTGACTGCGTCCCATAGAACGAGAGCTTGGGGCCCAGCGATGGCCAGAGTGTGACCATCCGGGCTAAAGGCCACGCCTTCGGGAACAAGCTGGGAGATGTCCTTGCGCGTCAATGTAATGGCTCGCTTTCTTGCCATGTCGTACAGAGTGACGTTGTTCCCATTACTGATGGCCAGCATCCGCCCGCTCGCGCTGACCGCTATCGACCCTGCACCGCCCGGTGCGTCTATGGCGATACTGATATGTCCCGTCGCCGGGTCCCACAGGACGACTTGACTGGTGACGATAGCGACGGTGTGCCCATCAGGAAGGGGCAGGACGACGTTTGCACCGACAGATGTGGTGGCCAGAGTGCGCCCGGAAACCGCATCCCACATGCGGGTTTCTTGACCGTGGTTCCCGAATGCGAGGACACGTCCGCGTGGCCCGAATGCTATGACCCCCTGACTGTTGCCAGCACTAAAGCGCGGAGTGAGTTGCAGCGTGGTGGTCTTCCACGGCCCAACGGAAGAGGCCAAAGCGCCGACGTAACGGCTTTGCGGTTCGATGGGGGTGACGGACAGGCCATCTGCCGACCACATGCTTACCGTGCCCTTTTCGCCGCCGACGATCAGGGAGTGTCCATCTGGGGCGAACGCCACCGAGGGGCTTGCGAGGTGGGTTTTGCGAGGCGCCGGGTCGGAGACGAGGTTCCACAGACGGACGGTCCCGTCCGTGCCACCACTGGCCAGAGTGTATCCATCGGGGCCGAATGCCAGAGACTGGACCACAGATGTGTGTCCCCGCAAGACGTCGCGCGGCTGGCCTGACGCAGCGTCCCACAAGCGGACGGTGCTATCGGCGCCGCCGCTGGCCAAAGTGCGCCCGTCAGCACTGAATGCCAGAGAAAAGACCATACCGGTGTGGCCGTTGAGCGTGGTGCGGAGCCTTCCGGTCGCCGTGTCCCACAGGTAGACGGCCCGGCCAGATCCGCCTACGCCGCCGACGGCGAGAAGGCGCCCATCGCTACTGAGAGCCGCGCAAGGGAAGTTGCCGGATTCCGGGGGAGTGTCGGGCTTCTGCAGCACAATTCGGGGATGTCCCGTCACTGTGTCCCACACCTTTAACACTTGGTCTCGCGTGGTGGTAACCAGCATATGCGCCTTTGGGTTGATCAACAGCGGCAAATCCGCCTTGTCGGGGATGACTTCCTTGAGTCGCCCGGATATTCCGTCCTGGATCCGTAGCCTGCCGCGGGGATGGTCAACAATGAGAAGCCGTCCGTCGGCGTCGAAGGCGACGAGAGTAGCACCGCTGTTGCGTATCGTCGAAGCCCCGGATCTAAATTTCCCCGTTTTCATATCCCGCAATCGCACGCGGCCACTTTGTTCTTTGACCGCCAAAATTCTCCCGTCCGGACTGAAAGCCATCGGACTGTCATCCATATTCATATCGGGGAAGGCCGCGGACCGGGCTCCGCCTTTTATCCTCAACAACTGCAATCCTGCAAACCCGTGCACGGCCAAGGTCTGGCCGTTCGGACTGAAGGCCATGCTTAACGCCCCAAACATTAAAGGAAGACGCTTCTTGAGTTGACCGGGTTCAGCCGCGTAAAGACTGCCGGCGGCTTCCTTAGTAGGGCTACTCCGGTACGCCTCGACGGCGAGTAAAGAGGCCAGGTCGGGGTCACTGTTTATGAGAGTGGCGGACTGCGCGGCCAACTGTCGGGAGACGGCGACGCGCTGCGCGGAAAGCAACCTTCGTCCCTGTTGTTCACTGATATGCGTCTGTCTCCAGGCGATCCCTCCTGAGATGAGGGCCAGGACCAGCAGGATGGTCAGGGTCGTGGTGAGGGTGCGCAGGCGCCGTGTTGCCCGAGCTGTGGTCCACTCTTCGTGGTCACGCGCCGCGACACTGTCGCTGAGGAAGACAGACTCCAAGCTGGTGAGGTCACTGCTGTCCTCGGGGCTGAAGGCATCAAGGACCGCGGCCAAGCGGGTGCCGCGGTACAGCACGCCGGAGTCTCGATCGAGATCGTCCCAGGTGCAGGCGGCTTCGGTCAGTCGGCGATGCAGCCGCATACGTTCGCGGTTTTCATCGATCCAGGCACGGTAGCGGGGCCAAGCGGTGATGAGGGCCTCGTGAGCAAGCTCGGCGCGGTCACCGTCGAGCGTCAAAAGCCGCGCACGGATGAGCCGTTCGAGGACATAGCCGGTTTCGGGGGAATCAGCGTCCAACTCGGCTTGGCTGGCAGGGCGGCGAGTATCCGGCACGCCGTCACCCGGAGTGATCAGACGTAGCAGGATTCGCCTGGCTGTCTTCGCCTCCGCCCTGGTGAACTGGGAGTACGCCTGCTCAGCACTTTTCGCAATGGCGCCATGGATGCCGCCGGCGGCGTCATACATCGCTTCGGTGAGAGCGCGTCCACGGCGGCGACGCCAGGTCTCCAGCAGAACGTGGGACATCAGCGGCAATCCGCCGGGTTCACCCGTCACTTCGCGGATGATCTTGGCAGTCAGGGAACGCTCGACGATCAGCCCAGCGGCGGCTGCCGGGCGGATGATCGCTTCTCGCAGCTCAGCTGGCCCCAAGGGGCCGACAACGAGCGTGGCTTCCTGGACGGCTTCCGCCAGGGCGTGGTGTTCAGCACAGCGCCCGAAGAAGTCGGCCCGGACCACAATCACCACTCGCAGTCGGCTTTCTGTGTGCACCGCGGCGAGGAGGAGGCTGAGGAAGGCTGCGCGCTCTGCGGGATCTGTACACAGGGTGAACAGTTCTTCGAACTGGTCGACGATTACCAAGGTGTCGCCATCGCCTCTGTCGGGCTCCAGTTTCGGGGCATGGTCGGAGAGCGGATGTGGTCCTGGTGTGAGGATGCGCAGCGCCGCCACTCGCCAGCCCGGCTCCCGATGGTTTTGCAGCGCGGGGATCAGGCCCGCGCGTAGCAGGGACGACTTCCCACTACCGGATGCTCCCACCACAGCCACAAGCCTGTGGTCACACACATGGACGGCCAGCCGGGCAGTTATCTGATCCCGACCGAAGAACAAGTCCTTGTCGCCGGGTTCGAATCGTTGCAGTCCCCGGTATGGGGGCTCAGCATTCGCCTCCGGTTGACGCCAGGCAGCTTCTTCCTCAGCAGTCTGGTGCCAGCGCTGCTCCCAGCTCTCGGTGTTCCCGCCACAGGCTTTGACGTAGGCAAGGACGACGGGCAGAGTCGCCAATCGTTCGCCCGCTGCGGCTTGAGACAGGGTGCTCACTCCGAAGCCCGCTATCCGTGCCATCTCGCGGTAGGAGGGTCGCCCGGCCTCCTCCCTCAACTTGCGTAACTCGAACGCTAACTGTGGCACCGGTCCATCGTTCGGATCTAACGGACTCTCAGGACGCCCCCTCATCGGGACCCACTCCCCTCCACCGCCGAATCTCAGAAGACGACTGTGCGTCAGGCTAGGAGTTGGAGCACCTCGCGACAAGCGAGCAAGTCAGCCTCAGTGGCAGGGTTTTATGCCGCTGAGCTGCACTTTCGGCAATTGTTCAGTCTGACGGCAGGGGCTGATATCCAACTGCGCCAACCGCCGCGTTGACACTCCCTCAGCCATGGCTACCGTCAACAGTGAGGGCCGGAGGCTTGTTGACGACGGACTGACGGTGGCCGACCGGTGGGCTGAAGCAGCCGACCACCGGAGCGATCTGAGCACAGTCGAACAGGAAAGGAGCGCCGCACGGTCGCCGGAGCCCTCCTCCGCGTGTGGCCTCCTGGCCCCGTCCTCACGCCATCAGGCGGACCTCGGGACTTGTCTCAGTCGGCAACTTCTGGGTGGGGCACTCGTCCAGCACCCGCTGCATCGCCGTTTGTTCCGCCCCAGTGACGGACAGCCCGTACTTGGCCTTCACCGCGATCTGCCGGGCCACGTACGCACAGCCGTATCCCACCATCGGCGGCAGCCATCGCGAGGCGTCGTCATCGCCCTTGCCCTCGTTCGTGGGCCCATCGACCGACACCAGGTTCAACGGATCGTTCGCCAACTCCTTGCGCAATGCGGGCGCCATCGTGGCCGCTCCTGCCACCCACGCATTGCCCAACGGCACCAAATGGTCGATCTGCACCGCGGAGGAGGTGGCCCTGCCCCTTCGGAAAAGGATCGTCCGGCCGGTGTACGGGTCGGTCAGCACACCGGACTCCACCGTGCAGGGCCCGGTCAGGCGCACACGCGACAGATCCCGGCGCAGGATGTCGTCACGCGTGTCGCAACGGTTGCGGCCCCCGGCGCACTCGTGGCATCCGTCCACGCAGCTCCGAAATCCCGCAGCCGGTCGTACGCCGACATCGACCCGTTCGGTCGCACCCGCAACGTCATGAGCGTGTCCGCGGCCGACCCTGGTCTCGCGCTGGGTTGGCCAGCCGGCCCGCCGGCAACAGTCGGCATGACCGCCAACTGGCACCCCGTCACACCCAAAGCACCACAAACAACTATCGCAATCGCACACGGTTTCACCAGCAACCCTCCCCATCTAATCGATAGAAAATAGCGGATAACGACACAACTTAGCGTGAAGCAAGATCGGATTCACGCGCCACCGGCTCCGTCGCAGCGTGGCGGGGGCGGGGTGTTCACGAATGGGGCTGGCGTGGAGCGACACGGAGCCTTGAAGACCGTTTCCCAGATCCTCCAAGATCGTTTCCCAGATGCTCGTAAGTCCGGGCGGCCGAGCTCATCCGCCTCTTCGACGACGGCCCCGCCGGCTGTGGTGGAGGGTGGACCACAAGTGGCGCACCTGCCTGTGCGACCACGAGCACGACACCTGCAGCACCGACTTCATCGAGCCTGCAACCGGAACGCCGTCCGGTCCGTGAGCGCCGTACTGTGCGATCCGCCCGCCACCGAACTCCGGATGCCCGTCGTCCTCGTGCCGACCCCAGTAGGCCAGGTCGGCGAGTCCGTCAGCACGGCACGCAGAGCTTCTTCCGCCATGCCTCGATCTTCCGGACAACGGCCGGTGTCGCGCACGACCCGGTGGTACGCGGCATACATCTGCGCATAGACGTCAGCCAGCCAGTCCTTGCGCTCATCGGATCGGCCGCACATCGATCACGGTCACTGTGCCCTGGTGCTGCGCGGCAGCGAACTCCGCGCGGACTGGTGCGCCTTCCCGCACCGGAGGTTCCGTGATCAGGCGCACGACGATTGACATACAGACAATGATTAGTGAATCATGAATCATGGTTTTGAGTGGGGAGGAGCTGCGCGAGGTCTCCGTGAGGCTCTTCGGCAACCGCTATCGGGCGGAGCTGCTGCTTGCCCTGGCGTCAGCGGGGGAAAGCGGGGTGTGTCTGGGGGATCTGGCCCTCTCACTGCGTGCTCCCGCCAGCGTCTATCAGGCACCGGTCAGGGCGCTGATGGAAGCGGGGCTGGTCGAACGGCTTCCGCCGGACCGCGGCGAGCGACGGCGCTGGTATCGGCGTTGCGACGACGAGGTGCTCTGGCAGCGCCTCGGCGGCCTGCTGGACTGTTTGGCACAGATGCCCGGCCCCGTACCGGGACGGTAGACGGCGGGGCGGCTGCACACGGCCGCGGCTCGATGAGGCAAGGTGAAGGCGATGGCGACCTCGGCGAATTCCCTGACAGGCGGCTGCGTCGAAGCCGCGTCCGCCGCGTTGCTGCGGCCGGGGACGCAGACACGGGTGTTGTCTCTCGAAGGAGTTCAGACCTTGTGCTTCTACCGGCTGGATGAGGTTGAGCATCCACGCCGGGAGCGGGTGTCGGCGGCGCGTCTGGACTGTCTGGGCGCCCTGGAAATGCTGCTGACGCTCCCGGCCGGTGTTCCGGTACCGATGGCGTCACTCGACCGGCAAGGCAGACGGAAGGTACAAACTCTGCCTGCGGGGTCGGTTGTGCGAGACGCGGAGACGGTGACCCGCCAGGCGGTTCGCCCCCTGCGGGTGGACCTGGCCGTGGTACACGCCGCGAACTGGCGGAAGGGACTTGAAAGGGCCGGGCGGATCGCACCGTTCTGTCGCCGCGCCATGGTGCTCGACCAGCGGCCTGCCCACTGGCAGGAGGCGTTGATGGAGTCCGATTTCTACGGCGTGGGCATCTTCGTCGGATCGGGGGACGACCTGGAGATGGTGCTGGAACCGAGGGAGCACCGGCCGCCCCGGCACACCGCTGCGGCCTGGTGGTACATCGAGGAGCTGTATCAGCGAGTGAGGTGAGGGCCCGAGGGGCTTTCGGCAGCAGCTGAGGGCGCGGTTGGTGAGAGCGCGGGTCCTGTGCCAGCCCACCGCTTCAACTGCTCGGGGACCTTGAAGCGTCCTGCACGTCCCGTGGCCGCGTTCACCAGCGGGTAGTGCTCTTCGGCGAGCCGACAGCGTTCCTGCCACCATTGCCGGCGTTCCGCACCCGGCTTGACGGCGTGGAGTGTGCGCAGCCATTCCATCAGCACAGCGACATTGTGTGCGGCGGCCGCTGCGGGCAGGCCATCGCCATTGTGGGAAAAGGAGTCCAGCGTCCGTCGGCCCGCACAGGCCGAACAGCCACACAAGGGGGCTTCCGCGAAGGCGAAACGCTTGGCGAGCGTCGCGCCGAGGAAGAAGTCCATCAGCTCGGGGAAGAGCACGTGCGGGGACTGGGCGAAGCCCGGGGTGGTTTTCGCCTTCTCACCGGGAGGCACGATGTGGCGGAGTCTGCTGGTGGTACCGAAGGAGGTGAACGCCGCCCCGTCGGCCAGCGCACCGAAGGCGGCCAGGTCGGCCCTGAGGAGAGCGGTGCTGGGCACCTCCTGGATCACCCGGCGCAGGTTGCCAACAGCCTTCGCATACCGGCCGAGTGGATCCATCTGCCCGCCCAGCATGAGTGCCTTGGGATTCTTGACCCCCTTCAGGTAGGCGATCAACTGTCGTGCTGGCTCCTCGTCACGCAGCCACGCCACATCGACGGGCACGCACAAGACCACCGAGGGATCATCCAGCGCCACGACGCGGGAGACCACAGCCTTGAGGGCGTCGGAGTCTTCAGCCCTGATGTAGCCGGTCGGAGTGAGCGGTGCGGTCACCTTCGCGGCACGCTGCTCGGCGAGGGAGACAGCCAAGGGGTCGTCGAAGGCGAAGGTCGACTCGTCCGCGTGCGGGAACGGATCGTCCGCAGTCGCAACCTGCACCTCATACACGGCCGGGTCGGTGAGCAGGACACCGGTGAACTCCCCAGCACGCAAGTCGAGGGCCTTGTTCACCGCCTTCTTCCCGCAAAGGATCAGCCCGCTCCTGCCCAGGTCGAGGTCCTCACGCACGTATCCGACCCGAGACGGATTGACCTGCAACAACAAGCGGCCCTGCAACGTCGCCGGTCGGCCGGGCGGTTGCCGCTCGGCTTCGGACGGGCCCGCGGATACGGGGTGGGGGCGGGACGGTGGAGTGCGCGGATCGGTCATGGCCTCACCTTCGAAGCGGCACGGGTGATGACGGTCGGCCGGCGTCGACATACAGGCGCCGAAAGTCTTCGGGCAGCAGGTGGGCACAGGCCGCTGCCTGATCCGGCGCGATCTCGGACAGCACAGCGTGCACGAGTCGCGGGACACGCTGCGGCTCCTCGCGGGGAATCTCCACGGGCTCGGCCGTGCGGTAGCCCAGCGCCGACATCTCGATCATGGCGGTCCGGTACTGCCAATCACTGATGCAGCCGAGGGTCAGGGCCCGCCGCAACAGGGCGCTCATCGAGACCCGCCAGCGGCGTTTGAGTTCGGACAACCGTGCCAAGTCAACCCCTCCGGCGAAGGCTTCGCGAATGTCGGAGGCCGGCATCAGGAACTCCGCGGCGAAAGCATCGGCCTGCCTCTCCTGCTCCTGGCTGGCACCGGGCTCGGCGTGCATCACCAGGTGCCCCAACTCATGGGCCACACTGAAGCGGCACCGATCGCCCGGGGCGCGGTTGTTGATCAGTAGCAGCGGTGCCTGGCTACCGTCCCATTGGCTGATGGCGTCCAGCAAGTCGCTGCCCAGATCCCGCACAAGCACCAGCGCGCCTGCATCCTCAAGGCAGCCAACGACATCGGGCACCGGCCCCGAGGACATGGCCCAACTGCGACGGATTTGGCGGGCAGCGTCCTTGGGCGTGGTGAACTCGTCGACCTGGGCCCTGACGAAACGGTGCCCTCGCTCGGCAAACCCCGCAGCTGCTGCCAGTCCCGTCACCTGCAGCCGTGCCATGGCCAACTGGGCGTGGACACACCGCAACGTGGACGCTCCCAAAGAAGCTCGCTTGCGGTGATGGATCAGGCCGACTCCGACACCGTTCACCTGCGGATCCACACACAAAAGCCGGGGTGGATACGCGAGAGCAGCCGCATACAGGGTCAACCGGTCGTCCGTCACGACGAGCCGCCCTGCCTCCGCCCGGCTCACATACCCCTGGGAGACCGGCGTCGCCTCAGGCGAGGAAGACACCCCGGTCATGGCCACAGCGACCTCTGCCTGAGTCAGCTCACGCGACTCGCGTGCGAGCACAAGCATCCCCGGATGCGCCCGCAGCTTCTCGGCAGCCACACCCACCACACCTCCCCATATAAGACCTCAAAACTTTAGCACAGAATATTCCAAAAGAGATGCGGCGACGGTCAGCCCGGCTCAGCCGAGAGCATGCGGTGGGGCCGTTCGCGGTTCGAATCAGACATCGACGGGGAGCGACGGACCCCGTCCTCGGCGGCGAGGGCGATCAGCCACCTGCAGCCGGGCGGCCGCCCTGAGCAGGGCGGCGGCGTGGATGTCGGCAACCATGTGGGCGACGGCATCGAGAGCGGGCTGTCGTCGTTGGGATGCCACATCGCCACCGCCCGCCGCCCACCCGCTACGTTCCGTCCACCGGCCACCACACATCCCCTTCCTGGCGGTCATCCCAGACTGCCTGCCATTCAGCGGGCCCGTCCCACTGCGCGGAGCAGCCCTCGTCCACATCGTGCTCGCCGACCGCAGGAGGGTGTTCGAGGACTTCCGCGGCGTGTTCCAGGAGAGCGGCGCAGGCTTTGCACACATCGGCCAGCCGCCACCGGCGACCCGCCTTGTCACGGGAGAGCATCAGCAGCAGGGATCCGTCACACCCACGGTGCCGGCGATGCCACGTACAGCCTTGTTCGCCGCACTGACAGGTCCGCAGGTGGGCCGGGTAGCGGTCACTACGCGCGTGCTGAGCCAAGTGAGACAGGACAGCCCCGTGCAGGGCATGCCCTGGGGTGTTCACGAGTGCGGCTGAGCTGGGCAGATGCGGGAGCCTGGAGATCGTTTCCCAAACACCTCAAGATCGTTTCCCAGCCGGGACACGACTGCCCGGAGTCTCGCCGACCGCCCGATCCGGACCCGAGCTGGAACGCCGCAAGCAGCCGTGCGGCACGGGAACCCTGCGACGGCCGCTGATGGCGACCAGCCCACCCACGACCGGTGGGTACTGGCCACCCGCAGCCTGGCCCGCCCCGACGAGATCGCCTCCTACCTCGCCCACACACCGGCCAGTACCACATCGCCGGCCCTCGGTGGGTGATCAAAAACATTCCGGCCCTGTCCCTGAGGTCGGTAGGGAAAAGGTCGTTATGTCGCGAGGCGGGTGACGGCAACCAGTTCACGTACACCCGGGGTTCGGGGATGACGAGAGCGAAGCGCGGCAACGATTTGACGGATCGATGGACGATCACGGACCTCGCTTGGCGATACGCGCACAGCAAACAGTAGCTCTGCCGCTGTCTGCTCCGGTCTGCCGCGCTGCCACCAGGCACGAGCGAGGTCGGTGTGCATTCGACCTTTCCGCTCCGCTGTTTTGAACTGATCCGCGTGCAGTCGACGGCCGGCCTCCAGGGCGGATCCGGCATCGCCGAGAGCCCAGTGGACACTGACCGCATAGAGATCCACAGCAGCTGGAGTCAGCGGGAACAGTCGGCCTTCTGGCGCCTCATCAGGGAGACTATGAGCCGCCCGCGTCGCCTCACGGATCATCACCAGCGCCTGATCTCGATCGCCAGCCACTGCAGCAGTGTAGGAAGCGGTGCAGAGCATCTGTGCGTAAGCCGAAGCCTGTACTTCGGTTCGCAGGCCTGTGGCTTCCATCTGGGCAGCCGCTTTCAGAATATGTTGCGAAGCGGCGGCGGGCTGATCTTGATGGCGTAGAACGATACTCAGGTCGCGGGCAGCTGCTGCGGCGGCGACGGGGGAACCGGACAGCTCCGCGTACACCATGGCGCGGTCAGCGGTCAGCCGAGACTGGTCGTATCTGCCGAACTTTCTCAGCGCCTCAGAAGCAAGGCCATAGGTTGCAGACAAGCGAGCAAGAGACTCGTCCTCCCGATCGCGGGCCGCGTGATGGACATCGGCTAGAAGACCGGGAAGCAACTGGAGTAGCTGAGCATTACGGCCCGCATCGAAATACCGCCGTGCGGCAACGAGCCGGACCTCGGCAGGTACAGGAGATCCAGTAGGGTCGGGCATGCAGGCCAGGGCATCCTGAATCCCCCACACGAGCGTGGTGGGCACCGTGAGCCCAGCGGCGAGCAGTGTGCGGCGACGCATCGGGTCCTCCTCGGCATGGCGTTGCCCTTCCGGCGCTACTGTAGTGGCTGAAGGGATGCATAGTCCCAGGGACGCCGCTAGGACATTTGTCGGGATACCTACCTCTCGAGCGGCATTCTGGAGCAAGGCGAGGTCGGCCTGTCGCCCATGCTGCTCCAGGCGGGAGATCGTAGAGGCGGAGCAGCCGATGCGTGCGCCCAGATCCGCCTGGCGCCAACCGCGTCTCCGGCGCCCGATCTTGATGAGGCCACCAGGGTCACGGCGTTCGACAAGTGCATGGACCTGGCGGGTGTTCCAGAGCAGGTCAGTGCTCATCAAGACTCCACGCATGGGGCCGGCTGGCAGTCCGTCCACGGTACGTAGCAACCGGCGGAACGTATACCCCGTTTGCAGGATTTGCATATGCCGTGCGCAGGACGATAAAAGATCATGTAATGCGCCCGTCGAAGTGTCTGCTGGAAACAGCGCCCCGTCTCTCGGCGACGGGGTCGAACTACCGGAGGGCACCATGGCATATTCCATTGCAGTGCAGATCGCCGCGTTATCCCTTTCGGCACTCCAACGACACGTTGGAATCTCCCGCGCTACACGCTCTTATGCCTCGCTAGCCACACGGCCTCCGTCTCTGTCTTGCCGCGCGCAAACGGGCGCTCCCCGTCCTGCGCCCTCGTGCTCTTGACGCTCGGTCAGGACCATCGAGAAGGAGCGGCAAGATGATCTTCCAACGGGGAATAGGCGTAGGGTGATGCCCGAAGCGCAGTGGCTGAACGGGCCAATCGGAATCGACGCACACAGTCGTGTGCTGCGCATCGGGTACCGCACGGTCCTTGTCGTCGTGCCGTTCGTTGTGGCCGGAACCCGACTGATGGACGTGCTTCCCCTGCTGGAGGCAGACCACCGGCTTGCCGTGATGTTCACAGTGCCACCGACGCCGAACGGCACGATGTGTGATGGCGCAGAGGAGTTCGTTCGCGCTCGCGGAGGCCTGCTGCTCCCGTGGCACCAAGCTGTGCAGTGCGAATTCGATCTCGTTCTGGCAGCGAGCGACAGCGCGGTCGCCCATGTTCACGGCAAGGTGCTGCTATTGCCTCACGGCGCTGGTGCGATGCGTCCTCGGCTGCGTGCCAGAAGCGCGGGTGCACAGGCTTTTCCCACGCACGATCTAGACCGCGCGACGTTGGTGTACCGGGGACGCCTGCTGCCGTCCGCGCTGCCCCTGACACACGACAGCGAACTCGCTGTACTGCGCGATTCGTGCCCCGAGGCAGTGCCGATTGCGGTCGTAGCGGGCGATATCTGCTTCGACCGGCTGGTAGCCAGCAACTCATCGCGGGACCACTACCGCCGTGCACTGGGCCTTGGACCAGAGCAGCGCCTGGTAACCGTTACCTCGACCTGGCACCCTGAGTCCACGCTAGGCCGCCATCCAGACCTCCTGGACCGGCTGCTGCGCGAGCTTCCCTCTCAGCAGTATCGGATAGCTGCCATTCTTCACCCCAACATTTGGGCCGTGTACGGGCGTTGGATGATATGGGCCTGGCTAGCCGATTGCCTGCGAGCTGGACTGCTGTTGCTGCCGCCCGAAGAAGGATGGCGTGCGGCGCTGGTGGCCAGCGACGTGATCGTCGGAGACTACGGATCGGTCACCAACTACGGCGCAGCGATAGGTGTGCCAGTAGTGCTGGCAGCGTCCCTGCCGGAGGACCAAATGCGGCATGGCAGCCTCTCCGAAGCGTTGGCCCTGCAGGCCCCCCGGCTGCGACTGGACCAGCCGCTGGCCGATCAATTGTGCATAGCGGCCGAGACACGGGAGAGTGTGGACCTGGGATCCATGGCTGAACTGATCACATCCCGGCCAGGCAAGGCAGCTGCCATCCTGCGAAGCACCATGTACGGCCTCCTTGATCTGCCCGAACCCCCGAAGGCGGCATCGGCAAATCGGGTTCCCTTGCCAAAGCCTGCCACGAGCCCTGATGACCTCTCCCCTGCAGAGGAATCATGAACACCCCGCAATACCAGGCACGCCTCGTGGATTCGGACCGCCCGGGAGCCACCAGGCTCGCACGCTGCAGTCAACACAGCTTCACGGGAGACGGCGTCGGTGCGTGGGCCTGGGGCATACGGCCCATTTCGCCCATGCCGTGCCCCTGTGAACAAGGAGACCGATTCATCGTAGCCACGGAAGACGCTGCCACATGGTGGGTACACAGCGCCGACGTGCTCATGTGTATGACCCAACCCACAGTGCGCGCTGCTCTTGCGACGGGCGATACCTGGCTCAGCAGCCTGCCCGGCTGCTCCCTGGTGGTCGTTCCGGCTGGCAGGTATGGCACCGCCTTCCTGGCCAAGGCCGATCGCTTCGTCGCTTCTGCAGGAGCCGGCAACCCAGAGCTTCGCGCCGCATGTGCCTATGCCTGGGTTGCCTCCGGCCATCGCCTGAGTCACCTCACCGAGTGGGCTCCTCTTCCCCGTTTCCTCGCTGCTCCGCCTCAAGCTGAAGCTCCACTCGGTGCAACGCCTGCTCCACGGGCCTTAGATTGGGCACCCGGGCCTTTTCGAAGAAGGCGCGGGCCTTTAGCAGGCAGTCACGAGCAGTGACAAGGTCGCCGACTCCCTCCGCAGCCTCGCCCCAGACCATCATGACGCGCGCCTGGTACTGATGTGAGCCTGCGTTCTCCACGACAGCCCAAGCGGCCCGGGTGAGCGCGAGAGCTTCAGACGGACGGCCGGCACGTGTCAACGCTTCAGCGAGACAGACTCTGCTCATTGCTTCCAAGGGCGGGTCCGACAATGCCGCAGCCAGATCACACGCCCGCATCAACTCATCGACTGCCAGCACGGTCTCTCCCGCAGCGTAGAGCGCCTGCCCCAAGCGCCGCTGGCCAAGCGCCTCGCTGCGAACCTGGTACGTCCGGCGGTCGAGTTCCACAGACCGCCGTAACACCTCGACCGCCTCATCGAACCGGTCGAGGGCGCGCAGCGCCATCCCCATCAGCTGCAGTGCCGCAGATTCAGCCAACTCATGTCCAGCAGCGCGCGCTGCATCCAACCCAACTCTGCCCGATTCGAGTGCCTCCTCTTCCCGGGACAGATTATGAAAAGCGATCCCCAGACGATGGTTCATCTGGGATACCGCAGCCTGATCGCTGCACCGGTCTGCCGCCTTAATACCCATCTGGTAGGCGGCGATCCAGTCCGGAAAATGCTTGCGGTAAAGAAATAGAGACCACATGGCCTCGCATAACTGCCACACCAAGCCGTCCAGCCCGTGATCGGATGCCTCCCGCAACACCGCCATCAGATTAGGAAGCTCGAGCTCCAGAGCATCCAGCGCATCAGCACTTGTCGAGTAGGAAACCATCGGAATACTGTCCAGACCGTACACAGGCCCCAGATGCCACTCTTGAGGCATCACCGTTCGGTCAATAGCCACCGCGACAAGCAGGTAATGGCGCACCAACCGCTCCAGGACAACGAAGCGCAGACCCTCGCCGTCCTCCGCCTCCGCACGGCGCCGAGCGTGCAACCGAATCAAGTCATGGAAGCGGTATCGGTCGATGCCGCTGTACTCCAACACGCTGGCATCCACCAGCGTCTCCAGCACGTCCGCAACCTCCGGAAGGGAAAGCTCCGTAATCGCCGCAGCCGCCCCAAGGCCGAAGTCGGCGCCGGGGTGAAGAGACAGCCATCGATACGCGCGTCCGTGCCGTGCGGACAGCCCTTCATAGGAAACGTCGAAGACACTCGTCACGTCCACTTCCCCGTCCACTGACAGAGCTGCCAAACGCTGCTGCTCATCAGCCAACTCCTTCACCAGCCGGCCGACCGGCCAGCGGGGCCGTGCCGCAAGCCGGGCACCTGCAACACATAAAGCTATCGGGAGTCGGCCGCACA
Source organism: uncultured Actinomycetota bacterium (assembly GCA_963737305.1). Classification (GTDB taxonomy): domain Bacteria; phylum Actinomycetota; class Actinomycetes; order Streptomycetales; family Streptomycetaceae; genus Streptantibioticus_C. Next base: position 3,149,634 of record CAVTRX010000001.1, read on the forward strand.
ATCTCGCTAAATCTCCAACATCTCGCTTCTCAGCAATTCCTCTTATCCGACCTACCGTATGCGTGAGTAACTCCACCGCATGGTCTTGAGAGAACGCCGTGACCTCAATCAGACTGCTCCCCTGAGCCAGCAGCCCAGCCAGCCGCCAGCGACTGGTCACCAGAGCCATAGCGTGCGAAGAGGCAGGCAGCAGCGGGATGACCTGTGCCGCCGAAATAGCGTTGTCGAGCAACACCAGCAACCGCAATTCCGCGCTCAGGGAGCGAAACAATGCGGCTTGCTCGGAAAGATCAACCGGAACCTGCTCCGGTGCCGTGCCCAACGCGCGCAGAAAGCCTCCCAAGACCTGCCCTGGTGCCACAGGTTTCTCTGCCCGGAACCCACCCAGATCTGCGTACAGTTGACCATCGGGGAAGCTCTCCGATACGAGGCCGCTCCAGTACGAGGCCAATGTTGTCTTGCCGACGCCCCCCGGGCCGCTGAGCAGCGCCAGCGCCGGCGCCCCATCTCGCCGTGCGGCCAACGCCTCGTCGAGGAGTTGTGTCTCAACGGTCCGGTTGGTGAAATGAGCCAGGACGGCAGGTAGTTGCCTCGGCACCATCCTCGGCGGCAACTGGTGATGTATATGCATCCCACCATGGACCGTTCCTGCCTGCACAAGCGTGCCAAACGATCCGCCGGAAATCTGGTTGCTCACCGTGACTTCCCATGAACCGCGTGTGACGTTCGACTCTTCCACGCCCCAACCCCCTAGCGTCCGGATCTCGGTTCGGTCATTACGAGGTTACGCAGCCTCAACTCAATCCGATATGGAACATTTGCTGGTTTCGTGCGCTCGTTGGCACTGATCATCGCCCGGGTGTTAGTTGTTCCGGTGGTTCGGCGACGGCTGGAAGGTCAACTCCGAACTCCCCGGCCCCGCGTCCTTCGCCTCCGCGACCTCCTATGTCCGCGAGGAGGACGTCGCCGCCGAGATCGCCTGCGGTGACGACGTGGACGCCTTCGTCGAGGCCGTCCGCCCTTACGCGGAGGCCGGGTTCACCGAAGTGGCGCTCGTCCAGATCGGCGGGGCCACCAGAAGGCGTTCATCGCCTGGGCGGGCGACCGCCTACCGCCGGAACTGCGGAAGCTGTGAGCCTGTGGCTGGCGCCGTGATCGCGGCGATGCGCCATGAGCCGTACTGCCGAAAGCAGGTCTGGTGGGCGGGTGACGCGCGGGGGTGGGACCTGCTCGGTGAGTCAAGGGGGATCAGTGGAGGCCGAGTTGCTGGCGCTGGCGGGTTCCGGGGCATCGACGCTGGTCGGGCTGATGGTGTCGGAGGGCTGGACAGCGGTGCGACAGCGCATCGCACGGCTGCTGGCCCGGGGCGAAGACGTGGCGTCCGCCGCGGCGGAGTTGGACCGGTCGCGGGACGAGGTTGTCGCGGCCCGTGCCGGGGGTGACGCGGATGCCGAGTCGGTGACGGTCGAGGAGTGGACGCCCCGGTTGCGCCGGTTCTTCCGCAATGATCCCGACGCCGGACGACAACTGCTGGCGCTCCTGGAGGAGTTGCGAGGTGAGACGGGGGCGGAGCGTTCCAACACCGTGCACAACATGATCAGCGGCGGCGTGCAGCACGGGCCAGTGATCCAGGGCCGTGATTTCTCCGGCGGCCTGACGTTCACAACCGCGCCGGCCCCGGAGAGCGGGCAGTGAGCCAGGGGCCGTCTTCGAAGGGTCAGATTCGCAGGAGGATGGAGGTCGCAATTGCTTGGCAGGATCGCGGGTCCTGTCGTAGTGGGTGGCCGGACCGCGCCGTTACTCGAAGCAGTGAGCTGTTTTCAACCTGAGCCGGTGGGCGGGCAGTTGGGCTGGAGGGGCGGTGTTCGAACGTGAAGAAGCTCCTGGTAGACGGGTGACTGTCGAGATCAACTGCCTTGCAAGGAGCTTCCGCGTGCTTGTCTACCCGTCCGGCGTCGACGTGTCCACCTCGACCCTGCGCTACCTCTCCGCTCGCCTTCGGGCCCGCCACCGGGAGCTCGGAACACACTGGCGTCGACTGTCCGCCGGACGACAGGCACTGCTCGTGCTCGCGCACCTGCGATGCGGCCACACCTACGCCCAGCTCGCAGCCGGGTTCGGCGTCGGCACCACCACCGCCTACCGGTACATCAACGAGGCCATCGAGGTCCTGGCCACGCTCGCACCGGATCTCGCCGAAGCGGTGAAGACCGCTTCCGCCAAGGCGTTCGTGATCCTGGACGGCACACTGCTGCCGATCGACCGCATCGCCGCCGACCGGCCCTACTAATCCGGGAAACACAAGAAGCACGGCATGAACGTGCAGGTCATCGCCGATGCGACCGGGCGGCTGCTCTGGGCCTCGCCCGCGCTACCCGGCGCGGTCCACGGCACACCACGGACGACGTCGCCGACGACGGCGGCGACCTCACGATCGACTTCGGCGACCCGCCGTCCCTGGTGCCCCAGCCCGTCGCCGACCTGATCCGAGCCCATCTCCGGGCTGGCGCCGCGACCACACCTGCGGCCGACCCGGCTTGACACCCTGCGGCAGCAACCGCTCCAGCCGGGCCCCACGTCCCACAGCACCTGATCATGAACGAGCAAGATCCACTTTCGCAACAGACCCTAGTAGTGACGCCGCGCAGGATGAGATCGTCGCAGCCTCAACTGCGACTGTGGCAAAATAAATTGACGGACCATCAAAGATTTTCATCTAAGGAGCTCGTGAGGCTGACCGTCTGTGATTTTGGGATGAGCCAAGGAGTCGGTAATCTCCCGTCGTGATCATCGATACCACCGCTCAGGTCGTCCCACGACGCTACAAGGACAAAGAACTGCGCAAATGGATGGGAGACCTCATCGGGAAGGCGAGTCCCAACGAAGTACTGGCCTGCTTTCTTTGGGCGCAAGAGGGGCGAATAGGCTTGGCCGCCTACAGGGCGATCGAGAGGATTCGCGAGAATGTAGAATTTCGACAGTCTTCCGTGCGCACCCAGTTGGCTGACGACGAGGAACGGAGCAAGGTTCCCTTTGCCCTGGATGAATACGAAGAATCCATCCATGACACTCTTCGAAAACTGCAGCAGCTGAAGTGGAAGCTTGACGAAGCTCGCCGCGGGGCGGGTTCGCTATTCGACGTGATGCGCATGCAGCCCGGCGAAGGAACATTTATAGATCACTGGGGGCGTGATAGCGACCGCGCTTCGCCTCTTGATAGGATCGGAATTATTTGGGATGAAGCACTGGCCATGGATGGCGAAGCCATCTCATTGCATCTGAGCCTCGAAGCTTCACTGAAAGATGTGCGTTGCCTAAACGACAATCGCAGGCGATTCTACGAAAGCGACAAAAAGTATACCCTCGAACAGATTGACTCTTTTGACCATAAGAACTTTGAAATTCTAGTCGCATGGCTGGCGCGACGTGATGGCATGAAAGCGTGGCGCGCAGGGGGTGCGGGTGACCTTGGGGCTGATGTCATCGCCGAGTCGCCCGATGGTCGAAGGTTTGTATTCCAATGCAAGCATCGGCGATCTGTTGACTCTGCGGCGATGCAGCGTTTGAACGGAACTGCGCGACCGGTGCATAGAGCTGACGTGGTTTCAATGGTCACTAGTGGCGGCTTTTCCAAGCCGGCAAGTGCCTTTGCTCGCTCACAGAACATCAAAATGATTGGTCGGGAGGCGCTTCGCAGATGGTCCGAATGGGGCGACTCCTTGTATATGATTTTGGGAGTGGAGAAGCCAAGTGCGCTAACTGAAGAAGAATCGGCTTGAGTGGGCAGTCGGTAGTCCTCGGCGTGGCGAACCAGGTCGAGGGCGTCGGGTATCTCCTCGAGGAACAGCTTCTCGTACTTCAGCGAGCCGAAGCCGCGTTCGCGTGAGCCGTTCTGGCCCGGGGTGCGGACCCGGGTGCGCACGTGCCGCAGTTCGGGGTGGGCGGCGATGAACGCCTCGAACCGAAACGAGCGGAACGGCCCGCCGTTGTCGGTCACGATCGTGACCAGCGGCTGCACCGCGCCGTCCGGTTCGCGCGCTGCCAGGCCGACCAACGCTGCACCGGCCGGGCGTTCGGCCTCGGCCAGGGCGAGCTCGATCGCGGCGATGGCGTCGTGCTGGTTGGCGGTGGGCGAGATATGCCAGCCCAGCTCGTACTTCGACCAGTAGTCCCGGCAGCCGGCCAGCCGCCAGGTGCCGCCCCCCGTGGTCTCGAACTCGGAGAAGTCCAGCTGCCAGACCTGGTTGGGCCCGGTGGGCTCGGCTGCGAACACCGCCTTGCGGCGGGCGGCGAGCTGTCGGCGGTCGCGCTGGTAGTTCGCCGCCAGCAGGAGGCCCTCGTCACGCAGCAGCCGCAGCACGGTGGCCTGCGAGACTGCGTGCCCGTCCCAGCGGCACATCGCCCATACCTTGCGGTGCCCCCAGGCGGGATGCGCCAGCGCGTGGTGCCGGGCGGCGTCGCGCACCCGTTTGCGGGCCGGACGAGGCCACGGCCCTCGCACCCGCGTGCCCTGGCGGGCACGGGCCTGGTACGGCGCCAGGTACGCTCGGGCACGCCGACCAGCCTGCAGAACCTCGCGGTCGGTATGCCCGCCTGAACGCGGATCACCTCGAGGTCCTCGAAGGGCCCAGCCGGCCCTCGGCGGACTTCTTCCACACCCGCAATTCGACCGCGGCCTCACCCAGCGCTGCGTCAAGTCGGCCACCTGCGCTCCGAGTTGCTGTTCCCGAGTGCTGGGGCCAGACTTCCCGCCGGCGAGCCCGGCCAGGCCGGACTCCAGGAACTGCCGCTTCCAGGCGCCGATCGACTGCTCGGACACCTTCGCCCGCCGCGCGGCCTCGGTGACGGTCATCTCACCGGCCAGGATCGACAGCACGATCCGGACCTTCTCCTCCGGCGGCAACGCCGGTGGCCTCACCATGAACGATCAGACTCCTTCACACGGCAGGACCCGCAACAAACGAGCCCTGCCACATAGTCTGACGCGCGACACGCGACATAACGACCCAAGGGATCGTCTGCGTTGATCGCTCGCAGCGCTCGTCGCTGGCCTTCATCTAGATGCCCGACATGAAGATCAGTTTGAGCTTGGGATCTTTGGTGATGCAACGGCGACGAAGGTTGAGGACCTCGCCGGTGCGGACCCCGGGAGAGGTAGGCGATGACGAGGAAGCAAGCCGCTCGGACATGGCGAAGCGTTACGACGAGTTCATGGCGTCCATCTCCCCGCAGTGCCAGGGCTGTCCTTCGATCCGGCGGAACCGAGTGACGCGAAGCAGGTTCGGCTTGATCACCAGACGCTGGCGGCGGAGGACCAGTTCCTGGAGTTCCAGGAGGAATGGGGCGCCAAGTATCCGGCGATCGTGCGGCTTTGGGAGAACACCTGGGACGATTTCTAACCTTCCTCCAGTTCGACGCCGAGATCGGCCGCGTCGTCTGCACCACCAACGCCATCGAATCGGTCAACGCTCGCATACGGAGGCCGTCCGGGCCCGCGGGCACTTCCCGAACGAGGCCGCAGCCCTCAAATGCGTCTACATGGCCGCCGTGAGCCTCGACCCCACGGGCCAGGGACGCAAACGCTGGACCCTGCGATGGAAGCTGGCACTCCAGGCTTTCGACATCGCGTTCGGCGGCCGACTCTCCATCGGCCGCCGCTAACTCACATCACTCGAGTTACACCGTTGGCTGGACCCCCCCTGGATCGGCGAGAACCTTGCCGGTGTGGCCCTGCTGGTAGGGATGCAAGCCATGCGTCCGCGGGCTGTCGGCGACAGCCGAAATGCTGATTTGTCCCCGACGCCGCCCATGTGAGCGAGGCCAGGGGTATTCACGAGTGTGGTTGATCTGGACCGGACCGACACCCTGAAGATCGTCAGTCCGCCGCGGGAGCGTCCGAGCCCGTGGTCGTCGTGGAGAGGCCGCCGGGCGGCTCGACCTGCAGATCCCCCTTTTGCGGGCACCGGCCGCGTGTTGGTGGGCACGGGCGACCGTCGAGTCGACCGAGACGTCCCAGGTGATCAGCCCGTTCGCGTCGCGGAGCTCAGCCGCTGACCGATGTCGGTCAACGGGAGCGTTCCGCCAAGGTCAGCAGGAGGTGTGCAGATTCCGGACGGAGAAAGTCGGAGTGGGCACCCGAGGGGTGGAGGCGGCTGCCGCGGTAGAGCCAGTCGGCGTCGATGTTCACCAAGCGGTGGTCCAGGACCTGCTGCGGGTAGTCTGCGCTGGTGGGCAGTAGTCGGGTGGAGAACTGGGGGATCGGGGCAGCCCCCGCACCGGAGTGGCCTATCCCTGGCGTCTTCTCGGCACGCAGGTGCCAGAAGCCTGTGGCACGGTCCCAGCGGGAGTGCGTAAGGGCGATCGGGCCGCGGAGCGGGGCACCTGGGCGCGTAGCCGTCGGGAACAGCCTGTCGAACTGGCGGAGGAACGCGTCGCGTGGGGCCGCCATCTGGAAGATCAGCATGCTGTCGACGGTGAAAGGGCGACGGAGGTCGGACGGCGTGCTCCAGCCGAGCACCGGCGGCTGTTCGGCCGCCCGCTGCACCGCCTCGCACAGGAAACGGCCGCCGAAAGAGTGGCCCATCAAATGGAGGTATTGGCCGGTCCGGTTGGCCAGGACCGCCGGTCCTGAAGGGTCGGTCCGTTCGGCGTCCAGGTAGCCCAGCAAGTGGCCGATGACGTAGGAGGCATGGCCCTTGCCTTCGGCGCTCATGGCGTGGGCCCGATCCTTGATCCTTTCGTAGCCCTTCTTCCCGGGCAGGCTGGACGATGGCCAGCGGACTACGACGCACCAAGGGCGGTATCCGGATTTCAGGGCCGGGTAGCGGTCCGGGGCCGACTCGTACAGTGCGACGGACAGCTCCAGCAGTTGCTTTGCAGTCCGGGTCGCCTGGGCCGGCGGAGTCTGCCAGCCGTGGACGTAGACATGAATATCGGTGGCCCAGTCAGGAAGGGTCAGTCGCCGTGCCAGGTGCTCGGCAACCCGGGTGACCGGTACCGGTGGCCCGCCGCCCGGCGCTGTCAGGCGGCCTTGCTCGTCGAGGTCGATCTCCGCCGGGGGTGCGAGCTGTGACCTTTGCCGATTCGGCTTCTGCCGCTTTCGGGGCGCGATCATGAGACGAAGTCCAGGCGGGCGTTGATGCCGCCGTTCAACGAATAGACGAGGGCGAGCGGATTGTGAAACTCCCGCGCGAAGTGCCGCACCAGGCACTGGCCTATGGCGCCCGCCGTGTGGGCACCGGTCAGATAGCGGTCGAGGAAGGCGTACGCGTACTCGGCCGCGAAAGCCTCTGGGATCTCGATCTGCGGTGCAAGGACACCGTCGGCGCCCTGGTCGATGAGCTCCTGCCCGAGGTGCTTCAGCCTTCCCGGCTCTGCTGCCTTCGCCGAGTGGCAGGCGTTCAGCAGTACGAAGGGCTTGAAACGGGACTGAGGACTACGGAAGTAGTAGCGCCGTTTGCGCTTCACTACGGGGCCGTCGATGTCCTCGGCATCGGAGAGCCGTACAGTCAGGACCTGGCTGGAGGCACCGGTGTTCACGAAGCGGCCGTGGCACCAGAAGTACATGACATCCTCGTGCAGTACGGATCGCGATAGGGCCTCCAGAAGCTCGCTTCCGCGGGTGCGGACGGTCAGCAGGGAGCGCTCCTCCAGCAGCTTCTGCACCTCGTGCGCCCGGGCCACGTGATCGAGGGTCGTGTCCTTGTTGAGGCTGGTAGCGACCCGTTCGCGTCGGCCCAGCGGGGCGTGGTCCCAGGGGTAGCCGGTACGGGCCTGCTCAATCTGGTGTCGATGGCCCAGGAACGCCTCCCAGGGACTGTCGCATTCCGCGGGGTCCACCGCAAGCATGGGCCACGGCAACTGCCATTCAGAGTCGAAGCTGATGCGCAGCTGCTGCCCGCCGGCGAGGGCACCCAGCAAGAACTCGCGGAAGCGGCCGAGGTCGTAGCCCGTCCCGTCGAGCAGCACACGGAGCAGGTCGAAGCCCTCGTCCGCCAGTTTCACCACCAACGGGTCGGTCAGCTCGCGCAGTTCGGTCAGATCGACGGACGCGGCCAGAGGGCGATCGCCCACCCCCTGCCCGTACCCGAGATCGGCGATCTGATGAAAGACCACCTGGTCGCGCCAGATAGCCAGCAGCCGGTCCGTGCGATCCAGCAGTTCCTCAGCGGGCACCTCCAACGGGGCCTGGTGCCACGGATCGGTGCCGAGCGCCGACGTGTCATGGGCCATGATGCTCACGCCCGTGCCGGACCGGTACAGCTTTACGCGCAGCCCGGCAGAGACCTCTTCCACCGCGGCGCCCTGTGAACCGCCTCTCTGGCGTGGCACCCCCGAGAAACTATGGGAGGGGTTCTCGAGCACCTCCACACCGGGATCGTGCATCATACGGGTCAGCCCTTCCCAGAACTGTGTTGTGTACCCTCGCTCTGGATGCGGGAGCCCACTACGCGGACGGTCGTCCGCAACTCCTGTAACACCAGTCCGGATGCGTGGTCGTACAGCGTGAAACGGATGTCGTGCTCCCCCGGCTCGTGCGCAGTCAGCACGAAGCACGCCGGATCGCCTTCGGGGTCGTACTCCGCCATAGCCGGTCTCACCGAGGCATCGGTTCGCCAGGAGGGGATCACCATCATCAAGTTTGGTGGGGCCCCCGTGTTCCCTTCCTCGCGTACCAGGCTGATCTCGATCGGCGTCGGACTGTCCTCCCTCGGCTCCTCATCCGTCGGCAGCGACAGGCGTACCCGCCATGCCGGGCGCGCGGTACGCAGCCGCCAGCGGAGTTCTTCAACGTCGGGGTGGTCCGGCCCGTAGACCCGCTCCCAACGAGCCATCATTTCCTCGTCAGACGGCGCGGATTCCGGGTCGCCGGCCTCCAGCGACGTGAGGGCCAAGGTGGCGAGGCTCTCCAGCGTGAGCGGGTGGTCGGGGCTGAAGACCTGGGAGCGGGCGGCGTGGACGGCCTTCAGCAGTGCTATCGCCGCCGTGTGCTTGCCCGCATGGGCGAGGGTGTCGGCCAACTGGACGGCAAGGGTGGGCAGAAAAGCAGAGTAATCCCGGGCGAAGATCTCAACAACCAAACCCAGGCGCAGGAGTTCGTCGGAATCCTCGGACGCTGTGCGTTCAGCGCTTACGCTGGCGGCATTCAGATGAACCCGAGTGACGGCCTCAGCCGTCATGGGAAGATCCAGACGGCCGGCCGTCAGCCGGGCTCGGGAGCGAAACAGTTCTCCGAGGACCCCCAGCGCCTCCTCCGGCTGGCCTGCCTGCGACAGTGCATGCGCCATGACCGGCAGGTGGTCCAGTGTCTGCCGGTGCCCGGCGCCGAACAGACGGGTGGTGTCCTCGATCAGGGCACGGGCCATGAGCACTGCGTGGTCCGCGGAACCGATGTCCGCTGTCAGCCAGGCCAAAGTGCCGCGTACCTCGAACGTCAGAGGGTGCTCTTCGGGGAAAACCGCTTCATACCGCTTGAGAAGGTCCTCGAGAACGACAATCGCTTGCCGTGGATCGCCCATCTCCCGATAGGCGGATGCCAGTGCCCTGCGGCAACTCAAAGAACGAGGGTGGTCCGCACCCCGCTCCTGATCGTTGTCCTCGACCAAGGCCAGGAGGTCCTCAACCGCCTGTACACGGCCGCCGAGCAGACGCCGGGAGAAGGCCAGACCCTTGCGGGCTGCAAGCGTATCGCTGTGCCCAGACCCCTGTACGCGGGCGCGGTCCTCCACCAAGGACTCGCGGAGAACCAGGGCCTGCGTGAGGTGGCCCGCGCACTCGTGCGCCCACGCGAGACGTTGTCGTGCACCGAGCGTCGTGACGTCGTCCGATCCCCGCAGCCAGGTGAGGTCCTCCACCAACCGCATGGCGGCCTCAACGGCACGGTTGGCTGTGGAAGCCCCCAGCAATGTCCATACGACGGCGTCGCGCAGTTCGAGGGTACGAGCATGTTCTGCGCCCAGTATCCGTTCGTGGTCGCGCAGCAGAACCTCGAGGTCCCGCAGCGCTCCTGCACAGTCGCCGGCCGACGCCCACCAAAGAGCCACGGTGCGCCGCGTCCGCAAGACGTCGGGACGGTCGGCGCCCTGGATGCGCGTGCGGTCCTCCAGCAGCGCCTGACCGCGATCTATGGCCCGCTCGTAGTCGAGCCGATCGGAGAAGGCGAACGCCTGAAGTTCCCTGACCGCGAGCGTCTCGGTGTGCTCGGGACCGCAGAACCGTGTGTACTCCTCGACCAGCGTCTCGTACCCGACTATGGCCCGCTGGTACTGGCAGGATTGCCGCCACGCTCCCGTCAGCAGCAAGCGGGTGCTCAACGTGGTGATGTGGTCCCGGCCGCGCATTCGAGCGGTATCAGTAAGCAACTGCTCGGCGAGCTCTGCGGCCCGGATGTGATCGCCTGCGGCGCTGTACCCCTTGACCATGTCATAGCGGGATGACAGCACGGCGGGATGATCAGGCCCGTCGATGCGCTCGCGCTCTTCGAATACGGCCTGCAGTGTGCTGAGCGACGCCCGGTGTCGCCCGGCTGTTCGCTGGACCATCGCGAGGTCCCGCCGCGAGCGCAGGGTGCGGGGATGCGTGGTGCCCCGCTTCTCGCTCCACGCTTCGACTGCCTCTTCGTACGTAGCGATGGCGCGGTCATGCTGCCCATCCTTCGAACAGGCGTCTGCCAGGTTCTCCAGCGTCAGCAGGCTGTCCGGAGCATCATTCCCCAGGAGCCTGCACCGGTCATCGAGCAGTGCGGTGAAGTCGGCGATCGCGCCCGCATGGTCCTGATCGCCCATCCGGGCCAGGGCCAGCCCGTTGCGGTCGTGCAGAGTATCCGGGGCATCCGGGCCTAACAGGCGGGTGTGGTCCTCGATCAGCTTCTGGTACGCCGTGATCGCATGCTTGTGCTGCTGGGCGGACCGAAAGACGAGGGCTCGCCAGCTCCTGACGTTCAGTGTGTCCGGATGGTCCGGGCCTTGGATACGGGTGTGGTCGGCGATCAGCGCGTCGAACGCCTCGCCCGCCCGGTCGTACCGCGCGGCCGCGCGGTGAGCCGCCCCTATCCACAGCCGTACAAGAAGAGTCATAGGGTGGTCAGGCCCGTGGAGCCGTTCGTAGTCCTCGACCAGAGGCTCGTAGCGCTCCATCGCCTGGGCCAGACGGTCATCCTCGGCGAACACCCGGGCAAGAGCGAGCCGTACCTCGAGCACACGAGGATTGTCGGGGCCGAGGAACCGCTCCATATCCGCGAGCAGTGACTCCAGCTCTCGGACTGCACGACTGTGATTGCCAGCCCACTGCAGAGTGCGGGCCAGGGCTTCGCGTGTCGCGAAGACATGGGGATGCTCGGGGCCCAGGACGTCGCTGCGATCCCGTAGGACGTCCTCGAAATGCCCGATCGCGGCTGGGAAATCGGAGGCTGCACGATGGGCAAAAGCCAGGTTGGCACGAGCGGTCAGCGCTGCGGGATGCCGATCGCCGTGCACCCGGCTCCGGTCCGCGAACAGTGCCCGGCGCTCCTGCACCGATCGCCGGTGATTCCCTGCGAGCTGCCAGGTGAATGCCAATGCCGCCCGGGCCAGCATCGTCTCCGGGTGATCCTTGTCCCTGACCCGGGTGTAGTCAGCGATCACCGCCTCGTACACGGCGGCTGCCCGAGCATAGTCCGCCCGGTCCCGATGACTCTCCGCGATGTCGTCGCGGTAAAGGAGCGTTGCAGGATGGTCGGGCCCCTGCGCCCGAGCGCTGTCCGCCGCCAGCGACTCGAACTCCCGTAATGCAGCATCCGGCCCTTCGGCCTCGGCCAGAGCCCACCCCAGTTCGTGGCGGCTGCGCAGGGTGTCCGGGTGATCCGCGCCCTGCACCCGGGCCCGGTCGTCGACCACCTCCCGGTACAGGACGACCGCTGTGCGCGCATCGCCTGCGGTTTGGTAGGCGGAGGCCAGCCAGCCGCGGCTGGTGAGCGTGTCGGGGTGGTCCGGGCCGTGCTGGCGTCGCCGGTCCTCGATCGCCTGCTCGTAAAGGGGCAGTGCGGTGCGGTGGTCACCGGCCTGTAGGTGGGCGTAAGCGAGGTTGGTTCGACTGGCGAGGGTGTCCTCGTGCTGTGCTCCCAGAAAGCGTTCTCGGTCGGCGACGACTGCCTGGAACTCCTCGACAGCAGCCTTGTACCGACCTGCCGTCTGCAGCGCGTAGGCCAGGTTTTTGCGGGTGGTGAGAGTGTCCGGGTGTGCCTCGCCCTGGACCCGGCGGCGGTCAGCAGCCACGGTCATCAGCCCCTGCACGGCCTTGATGACCTCGCCGGACTTGCGGTGCGCATACGCCAGCCGCTCCCGGGCGGTAAGGGTCTCCACAGCGTCCTGGCCATGGGAATGGGCGCGATCGAGGTAGACGTCCTGGCACAGTCTGACCGCACGGGCAGGGTCGCCAGCTTTTGCGTGCAGTTCCGCCAACCGGTCCCGGTCGGCGAGAGTGGTCTCGTGGTCCACACCGAGCAACCGTGTGCTGCCGTCGACGGCTTGCTCCATCAAGGGGATCGCCAGGACGTGCTGTTCCCGCTCGACAAGTTCGTCGGTGCCGAGCCGGTACATCTCGACGGCTGCAGCGTCCGGTTCAGCGGAGGGTCCTGTCTCCGCGAGTGCCTGGATGTGCGCCAGCATCTGCCGTACGCGTTCGGGGGCGGCCCCTGAGAGTTCGGCGGCCAATACCGCCTCGGCCAAATCGCGGGTCTCGGGCACCTCGGCCGGATCGGCACGCTGGAGGGTCTGCCGGACGAGCCGGTGCAGGGCCGGCCCCTCGGGACCGAGGCCAACGAGGTGGTAGGCCGCCAGCGCGGCGAGCGAGCCCTCAGCGCCCTGGAGGCGTTGCCCCAGCTGGTCGATCACCTCACGGGCTATGGCCTCGGGGGCGTACCAGGCCAGGGTGTGCAGGAGAGGGACGGCGGAGGGGTGAACGGCTCGGATCGACTCCAAACTCGTCCGCCAGATCCGGGCAATGGTCCGGTCCGAACCGCCCGGCCCGTCGCCCAGTACCGTGTCGGGCAGCCGGGCCAGCTTGTCCCGATAGGCGGCGAAGCCGATGCCAGTCTCCCTCAGATAAGCGCCAGCCTGAGCCAGGGCCAGGGGCAGGTGCCCGAGGTCCGCCGCAAGCAGGGAGGACTGCGAGACTGCAGCACCGGATTCAGCCGTGTGGGCATCCGTGCCGAGTCCGGACGTCCGGTGCAGCAGGGTGACGGCGTCTTCGTGATCGAGCACGTCCAGACTGACCAGAGCGGTGTTCGCGGGCCAGCCGGTGCCGAGGCGACTCGTGGCCAGTTGGTGGCCGTGGCCAAGTAATCGCCCCAAAAACGGGGTCAGTTCCTCGGGTCTCTCCACATTGTCGTAGACGACCAGCCAGTCAGAGTGGGTCTCCAGCCACGTCAACGCCCACTCGGTACGTTCCCTGGCAGTGGCCTCGCGTGCCCACGTCGGATGCAGACGCAATGTGAGGTCGCCGAATCCGGATGTGATCTGCTCCTTGGTCTCGGCGACGATCCACCAGACGAGCTGGTACCGGTCACGCTGGTCGTGGGCGTATCGCAGAACCAGTGCCGTCTTGCCGATACCGCCCATGCCGCTCACCGTGGTCGTCTGAGTGACGACTCCGCCGCCGGTGCACAAGGCCACGCCCAGTTGCAACGAATCCAGGGCCCGGCCGACGAAGGGTTGTGAGGGCAGCGCGGGCAGGTTACCCAGGCGAAAGGAGGGGGCAATCCGCGCAGCGGATGCCTTCGCCTGATCAGACAGAACAGTCGAACGTCTCTCCAGGTGAGGGTCGCCACCCATGTGGGAAGCTTCGACGTCCTGACCCGGAACCGTCGAGTCACTCTGCAGGACGGAGGGCACCGTGGGCTGTAACTCTCCGACGATGATCATGACTCCCCCATGGCGACCATCTGCAACCTGCGGAGTAATTAACCTTACTGACAGACAGGGGGATTGTCAGGAGGTCGAGGTTCGCAGTCGCCTTCAGAGCGGGCCAGGCCAGTGCACCCCCGGTCCGCACCCAGCGCAGGATTCCGTCGATCACCTGCCGATGGTCACGCCACCGCCCGCACCGGCCACTGCCCACTGGCAGGAACGGCCACAGCCGATCCCACTCCGGGTGCGACAGATCTCCGCGTTCTCCCCGCTCCAGCGGGGACAACGCGTCGTGCGGTTCCCGCCGATCCCCAGAAGGCGAGCCCACAACGACGCCCTCTGGCCGATTGTCGCCGTGCACGCACCGCGAACTCAGACCGTTGCCCTCGCCGCTCGGCCACCGCCCCACATATGCCACTGGACGTCATATGCCACTGGATGTCCGCGCTTCACTGCACCAGACGCCGCTCTTTTTTACCAAGTTCGATGAGACACACTCAGAGCCTTTCGTGTGGATCACCGGCTGATCAAATGTGGATGACGGTCCGTCGGCCTCCTTGAGAATACCGCAACATACCGTGATACCAGACCCGTTGAGCCCTCACGACATCATGCGTTCAACCTGTAACGGCGATGTATGCCGCCCGACCGAGCGGAAAGTCGGAGTTGGGTGACGTCACTCACGAAGCCGGAGCTGAGACGGAACGAACACCTTCCCTGATGGCCCATCAGAGAATCTCTGCGCCACGACGGCTGCTGTAGGAAGTCGTACCTACGGGGGTCTTTGCCCCGTGTGTCACCACGGCCGCTGCGTCATCGAACGTCAAGGACGTGATCACCGAGCTCGGACGATCAGGGCGCAGCCACTGCTCCTACAGCCCTCTCCTTGCGGGGGATATCCGGCGATGAGTGGCGGCCAGGAGCCGATCGCGTGTCGGACCGCGCTCTGGGTCCTGCGCGCACAGACGACCCGGGTTGGCCACGGGCGTGATCCGACACGGCGTCAGACTGCCGATCATGACCTCGCACCGCACCGGACCCGTCGTTGTCGTGAACGGGTCTGTCAATCGAGCGGTGCAACTGGGGTGGTTGGGGTTACTGACGGGCTGCGGAGAGCCGGCCGTCGAAGGTGATGTCGAAGGCGTTCAGGGCGGTCTTCCAGCGCAGGGTCCAGCGGGTTTGTCCCTTGCCGGTGGGGTCGAGGGACATGATCGCCATATAGACGCACTTCAGGGCGGCGGTCTCGTTGGGGAAGTGGCCTCGGGCCTTGACCGCCCGCCGGATACGGGCGTTCACGGACTCGATCGCGTTGGTCGTGCAGACGATGCGGCGGATCTCGGTGTCGAACCGCAGGAACGGAGTGAACTCCTCCCACGCGTTCTCCCAGAGCCTGACGATCGCCGGATACTTCCCTCCCCAGGCGTCGGCGAATTCGGCGAACCGTTCGAGCGCGGCCTCCTCGGTCGCGGCGGTGTAGACGGGCCTGAGGATCTTGGCGATCTTGTCCCAGTCCTGGCGGGCGGCATAGCGGAAGGAGTTCCGCAGCAGGTGGACCACGCAGGTCTGCACGATCGTCTGCGGCCAGACGGTCCCGACCGCGTCGGGCAGACCCTTCAGTCCGTCGCAGACGAGCATGAGCATGTCGTTCACGCCACGGTTCTTGATCTCGGTGAGAATGTGCATCCAGTGCTTGGCGCCCTCACCGCCATCCCCGGCCCACAGGCCCAGGATCTCCCGCCGGCCCTCCGCGGTGACGGCCAAGGCGACGTAGATGGGTCGGTTGGCCACGGCCCCATCGCGGATCTTCACGTGAATCGCGTCGATGAACACGACCGGATAAACCGGATCGAGGGGACGGTTCTGCCATTCGGCCATGCCCTCGAGGACCTTGTCGGTGATCGTGGAGATCGTCTGGCGCGAGACGTCGGCGCCGTAGACCTCCGCGAGGTGGGCCTGGACCTCGCCAGTGGTCAAGCCCTTCGCGGACAGCGAGATGACCATCTCGTCCACGCCCGTCAGGCGCTTCTGCCGCTTCTTGACGATCTTCGGCTCGAACGAGCACTCCCTGTCGCGGGGGACGGATACCTTCACTGGCCCGACATCGGTCAACACGGTCTTCGCGCGGGTTCCGTTGCGGGAGTTGCCGCCGTTCTTCCCGGCAGGATCGTGCTTGTCATAGCCGAGGTGGTCGGTGATCTCGCCTTCCAGAGCGGACTCCAGCAGCCGCTTCGTCAGTTGCTGGAGCAGACCGCCTTCGCCTGTCAGTTGCAAGCCCTCGGCCTGAGCCCGGGACACCAACTCGTCGATCAGCCGGTTGTCCACCGCCATCGCCGGCTGCGGCTCCAACAGCTCGACGGCCTCGGCCTCGGTCACGTTCTCACTGGTCATCGGTGCATCCTCCATGCTCGGGAGTTACACCGAACGATTTACAGTCCCAGGTAGAGCGTTTTCTCCTGGGGAAGGCGTTGGTTCGGGCCTCAGGTGGCGTGAGCGTCAGGCGGCGCTGCTCACCAGGCGGTCGATCACTTGGCAGAGGATGTATGGCAGGCACAAGTCCTGCTTGTGGGGGCCGGGCGGCACGGCGGGGGGAGGCGGGGAGGCGGACTGGAAGCCGCCGCCTGGGACTGCGGAGGGGCCGGTGACGGGTACGACGCTACGCCCGGTGCCGACGGACTCGCCGCGGCCAAGTGCGACCTGCTCGGTCCGGGTTGGCGGACGTTCGATCACCGTGGATGCGTGGGGCGCCGTGGCGTTCGGGCCGGCTGCTGCGGTGCCCGACAGGGAACCCGCAGCAGCCCTTCCGATAGCGTGGGAGGCTCCCGCCGCGGCCCCGTCCGGCGCGGAAGCGGCAGCCCGATGGGTCGAGGAGTGCGGGCCGTAGACCAAGCCGAGGGCCGCTAAGACGGCGGTTGCGGAGACCACCAGCGGTATGCGCCTTCCGGCGCGGACCTTGCGGTGCCTGCCCATGGAGTCCCTTCCGCTTGCGGAACATAGAGTTCCGAACCCGAAAGATCGTAACACGGCGCACGAGTTTGATTGCAGTAAGTGACAATCCGTGCTATCGCGCGGGAAAGAGAGAATCGGATCACGCCCGGGCCTGCGGGGCGCGACATGAGGGTGATGATCGGACCTTCCGTGTGTGCATCACGGGTGCGCCACCCTGGGGCCTGTGAGTGCGTCAGCGTGCCTTGTCCCATGCCCTGGCCTGTGCGGAGTGCCACTCTCCCCCTGCGGCGAACGTGCGTGGCGCAGTGGTGCGCCCGTCACCCTCCTTCCCGGTCCGATGCGGCGAATCATGATTCCGAACTCCCTCCCGGCATTACTGTGAGGAATGTGAACTAAACTGAAAGTAAGGGGGGTGGCGTGGGCGACCCAGAAGTCCAGGAGGCCGTCAGGATGCTGGCGGCGCCCGACCAACGCGGCCAGGGCCGCGCTGAGACACCGGAGGTCGCTCACCTGATCGCCGATCGCCTGGCCGCGGTAGAACGCCACGCGGTCAGCGTGCGCGCGTGGAACCCGCAGATGGTTCCCGACCTGCTGCAGACCGTCCAGTACGCCGCCGCGGTCATCCAGCTGTCCATGCCTGCCCTGCCGGTGCAAGAGGCGCAACGCCGTGCGGTCCAGCGTGCCCGGCGCGTCCAGGCGTTCCACCAGCGTTGGGCACAGCACGCGTCCGACATCGGGTTCGCCTGGTTCATCGTCGGTGAGTCCGCACTGCGGCGGCCGCTGACCCGCCCCTGCATTCACGCAGGGCAACTGCGCCGGCTGCTGGATCTGGCGGAGCTGCCCAAGGTCCAGCTTCAGGTCTTGCCCGACGAAGTCCCGGCCCTGGGCCGACTCGGGCACTTCGGTGTCTACGGCCTGCAGCCCTCTGCCCGTGCCCCGGAACCCGGGGAATTGCCCGGCACCCGCGTGTGCTACCTGGAGACGCCTGTCGGCTCCTGGTATACGACGCGGCGCGAGGACGTCGCCCGGCTCTACTCCGAGTTCTCCGACATGATCAGCGTGGCGTACGACTTCGCCGACTCGCGCGGGTACCTGGAGGAGGAGCTGGCCCGATGGACCGTTGCGCCCGCCACGGAGCAGCGTTCGTGAGTGTCTGTTTCCAAAGGTCAGGACAGCGTTTTCCCGACCCAGAATTCGAACGGGATCCCCCCGGGGCTCAGTGAGCGGGAAGCGGGCTCGTTCCGGGCAGTATCAGGCTGCGGTCGTGGGGCTGCCCGATTCGGTGGCCTTGTGGTGTTCGGCGTTGATGCGTTGAGCTTCTTCGAGCTGGTCTTCAAGGATGACGATGCGGCAGGCGGCCTCGATGGGGGTGCCCTGGTCGACGAGTTCGCGGGCGCGGGCGGCGATGCGCAGCTGGTAGCGGGAGTAGCGGCGGTGGCCGCCTGCTGAGCGCAGCGGGGTGATGAGGCGGGCTTCGCCGATGGCGCGCAGGAAGCCCTGGGTGGTGTTGAGCATCTCGGCGGCCCGGCCCATGGTGTAGGCGGGGTAGTCGTCGTCCTCGAGACGGCCGAAAGAGTCGCCTGCTGTCATCTGTTCCTCTCTGGGGCGCGTGGAGGGGCCCTGGTGCCATGTGGCACCAGGGCCCCGAAGGAACTGCTACACCATCTGCCGGCCCTGAAACTGCGCCGGCCTACTGTGTCCGCACTGCCGCCGAGCGGGCCGGTGGGAGGTGCGGGGATCGCGGTTGCTTGACCGGAGACCACCTCACTATCGATGTCCTGCGGTACCCGGGCTCAAGACGTCTACCCGGGCGATCCTGATGGCGCTCGGCTCCTCCGTTCTTCCCTCTTGATCAACACTTACTGAAGGGACTTCATCCTGCTGGTACTGCTCTACTGCGTACTGCTGGTGATGCGAACTGCTGTGACCTGAGTAAGCGTCACCCTTCGGCAGCCAGCCCCGTCACCCGTCGTGCATCTGCTCTGGCTTGGAACCCCACTGCCGAACTTCCCGGTGCGCGCGCCCGCAGCCGACGCCTTCACCGAGGTGCTGCTCACTGACTTCACTGCTGGATACTGCGAACTGCACTTACTGGTACTGCCACCGCGTCCACCGCGGTCCTGCTGATGGCGGCCCCTGTCCACTGCGGGCCACCCGGTCCGGTCGCCAGTCCCGTCGCCGCCCTGCACCAGCCCTGGCTTCGAAACTCCGCCACCGCACCGTCCTGCGAACTGCAACTTCCCGTACTGCTGACCGGCAGTTCGTCTCTGCCAGGCCGTGTCGATCTCGGCTACGAGAGAAACCATAACCACCCCACCGCCCAATGTCTATCCCGGCCGCCATAGATTTCCGGGTGTCTGACGGTGAGGCAATCCACCTCGAACGGTGAGGGGGTGGCGCGGCCGCCTCGCGCGAAGACGTGGACGCCCCGGGGCGTCACCCCCGTCGTCAAGGTCCGAGGCGGCGGATCGGGAAGGATCCATGTCGCGGGCATGGTCTGCTACAAACCGGGCCACCGGTCCCGCTTCTTTCACCACATCCGCACCCACCGTGGCCGCAAGAACGAGCCGAAGAGCCTGGCCTGGCAGGACTACCGCGACCTGATACGCCGGGCCCACCAGCAGATGGGCGGACCGATCATCCTCATCTGGGACAACCTGGCCACCCACCTCGTCCGGCCGTTAGGCGAGTTCATCGAGAAGGCGGACTGGCTGACCGTGGTCCAGCTGCCCTCCTACGCACCCGACCTCAACCCCCAGGAAGGCATCTGGTCGCTCCTGAACGTGACCTCGGCAATCTCGCGGCCCAGAACTTCGACGAACTTCTCCGCGCGGTGAAACGCAAGCTGAAAACCATCCAGTACCGGCCCGACGTCATCGACGGGTGCCTCGCCGGGACCGGCCTCACACTCGAACCACCCTGACCCGACAACACCAGTCAAAGATCAGTAAGCCAGACGGGTCATGGGATCGGCACGGGAGTCGGCGCAGTGTTCGACGTCGCCACAGGCGATCCTGTCGGTGCGGGCGAACAAGTGAGGGACGCTGTCGACGACGCTGCGGGGCGGCCGGGGATCTGGCGGGCATGGTGGTCGACCCTGTTGAGGAAGTCGGTAAGTTGCTGTGACCTTGAACCCTGGGTTGCGCCCCGCCCGCCGGACAAAGCGCATGCTCCTGGCCCTCGGCAGCATCGTTGCCGGCGTCCTCGTTCTGGCAACCGTGGTGGCTCTGTGGTGGGAGAACGTGCTCATCCACACCGGGCCGTCCCACACGACGTATCGCAGACGGCTGAACGGATCGTCCGCTCCGACGTCCGAAGATCCCAGGCCATCCCATGCTGGGGCCCGAGGAGACCTACTACAGCCCGTGCGGCCACAAAGACATACAGCCGCTGTCGGCCTACGCCGGGATCACGGTCCGTGTCTCCGGGATACCGGCCTCACAGCACGATGCCTTCGAAAAAGCCCTGCTCGATCAGACCTCCGCCGATCTGAACGCGCTTCCCCAGGACCAGTATTGGCAGGCGTTCATCACCTGGGACTCCCGCACGTCCTCCACCGGACTGGTGGACGTGGGCGTCGACTGCGTTCCCGTCGGGCGCTGGCCGTAGGGGCTCGGCGGCTGCCGGGGGCGTTGTCAGACCTGCGGGATACGTTGGCTGCGACGGCGTCACCCGGTGCTCGCACGGGCCGGCGCGCCTCCAGAACAGCACACCCGAGGAGTCACCGTGAAAAGCCTGCCGCAGACGAACGCCACCCTGCTGGTCCGTACCGACTTCTCCGACGAGGCGGCCTGGCAGGCCCTGCACACCGCGGTGCACACGCCCAACGAGGACGACTTCCTCGCAGACCTGCACGTCGTGGACGACCCCGCCTACCGCGATCTGACTACCGAGCAGGTCGCCACGCTCATCCCCGACAGCGGCCTGCTGATCCTGGCCGACAAGGACGCCGTCACCGGCGACGGGATGCCGCTGCTCGTCCTGCGGCCCGCGTACCCGGAGGACGGCCCGCTGCGCGTCATAGCCGAAGAACTGTGGTCGATCGAGAACAACATCTCCCTCGCCAACATGGACTGGGAGTCGTTCGCTGATTCCGTGGACGAGGACGGCGTCTTCCGGGGCTTCTGACCTCCCCCTCGGTCAGAAGCCCCCTCGGTCAGAACCCCCGGCCGGTCGACCGGTCGGCCAGCCGGTCCGTCAGGACAGACCGAACGGCAGGCCCAGGGACATGCCGAACGCCACGAACAGCCACTGCTGGCCGGCACTGCCGTTGCAGCTGTTGACGGCCAAGTTGCCCCGGTTGGGGTCGTAGGTGGCGTTGTTGATGTCCATGCACAGGTCGGGGCGCGCGATGTTGCGCAGTTCCACCTGGCCGTTGTCCAGTTGCTCCGGATCCCACGACTGGCTGGGCTGACCCGTGCAGGTGAAGTCGACCAGGTCCCGTCCGGGCGCAGCGGTGTCGCTGTTGTGGATGTCGATGCACAGGTCGCTGGCATCGCTGCGGAAGGACACGCTCTGGTCCCGGTGCCAGTCGGGGCGCCAGCTCTGGTTGGCCTGGCCGTTGCGCATCCAGGAGACCACCGCGGTATTGACGGCGGTCCTGCCGTGGTCCAGGTCCGCGACAGCGCCGGTCCGCATGTTCTCCAGCGTGATCGGACTCGGTGCGGTGAGGGACAGCACTTGCGGCGTCGCGGTGGTCCGTGTGCTGAGGTCGGCCGGGGTGAAGCGCCACCGTTCGTTGGCGGTGTTCTCGCAGTTCCACAGGATGACGCTGTCGGCCCGGTTGGGGTCGCTCTGGCCGCCGGAGACGTTCATGCACAGGGCGGGACGCTCCACGCTGGCCAGCAGGAACACACCGCCGCCCACATAGACCGGCCGCCAGCGCTGGCTCGCCTGGTCCGTGCAGTCGTAGAGCGACAGATTCCGCCCGGGTCCGGGGTCATGGTCGCTGTAGGTGATGTCGACGCAGCGACCGCTGCCCGCACCCCGGAAACGCAGCGTCCCGTCGGGGTAGGTGTCGACGTTCCAGCGCTGGTTGCTCCGGCCGGTGCGCCGAAAGGCGTCGAGGGGGGTGAAATTGGCGGTGCCGTCCTTGTAGCCGTCGAGCACCCCTCCGGCCTGCGTGTTCTCCAGCGCCCTCGAGGTGGAGAACACCGGGACCGGCGAGAAGGTCGGCGTGGGGACCGGCATGCTGAACTGGACCGGCCGGTGGTCCGAGGTGACCCGGTCCAGCGCCGTGGCCGTCATGCCGTCGGCCGGGAAGTGGCCGCCCGGCGCGAGAAGGACCGCGTAGTCCAGCTCGCCCCTGCGGCCCCGCGTCCAATCCTCCTGCGTCCACTCCCCGCTGTTGTAGATCCGGCCACCGCCCGGAATGCCGGCCCGGAACAGGGAAGTCGGATCGCGGTTGTAGTCGCCGAGGACGAACGCCTCCTCGCCGAGAGGGCTGCGGTTGGGCCGGGAGTTGACGAAGCGGTCGATGTTCCTGAGCAGCCCCGGGGCGTCGTTCCCGCCACCCGACAGAGCGTGGATGGAGAAGTACCAGGTGTCGCCAAAACGCACCCCCAGCGCCGCCCGCGCGGCGAATCCGGTGGCCGGGCCCAGCGGGTTCGGGACGACGACGACCTCGTCGGCGGGCCGCGCGGTGACGATGGCGAGGTTCACCCGGCCGCCGCGCCACGAACCGTTGTTGCGGTCAGTCTGGAGGAAGTAGACATCGCGGGTGGTCCAGCCGGAGCGCCACTGCGTGTGCACCACCTGCGACGCCGCTGCCGGAATGCCGTTGCCGACCGGCAGCGCGGCGGCCATCCCGGCGGGGAGCGCGGCCAGGTCGTTTCCGGAGAAGGTCCTCATCCTCGATCCTGGAGCCCGAGCGGGCCAGCTGGGCCCGACCTCCTGGAGGGCCAGGACCGGCGGACTGGCTGGCGACCGGTTGAACAGGTTGCCGACCGAGAAGGTCCAGGTGCTCTCGGCGTCCTGGGTCGAGCCCTGCATGTTGAGGGTGATCGCCGGCCGGTCGCCGACCGCGGCGGACACCGGGGCGGCGGACACCGCGCCCAGGAGGCTCGCAGTCAGTGCTGCCACCACCGCGGCAGCGGTTAAGAGACGCCCTTTCGGGCGGATGCGGGACATGGACATGTGGGTTTCGCGGTCTCCCAGCGGTACGGGGGCATGGCCGGTGGCCCGGTGGTCACCGGCAGACCGACAGCACGCGGCGTCGGTCGGAGTCCATCGTGCCCGGCCCGCCGCGGGCCCGTTCCGGAATTCCTGGTTCCGTTACGTGCCTGTTTCGGAATCGCCGGGTCCGTTACATGCTTGCTCCGACGTCGGAGACGTTTCGCCGCGCTCCGACTGGAGCTGTCCCGGCTTCGGGCGGAGCGCGGCTGGACCTACGACGAACTGGCCCGGCGCAGCGGCCTATCACGCCGGACGCTGATCGAGATCGAGCAGGGCCGCACCGTGGGCACACTCGGCACCTGGCATGCCCTCGCCCACGCCCTGGATGCCCCCTGGACCGTCTTTTCGGCACCTTGCGCGCCGGCCACCAGCCGCCCGACAGTCCCGTCTCCTGACCCTTTGAGCAGCCCTAGGTCCCCATCCCCGCTACCACCCGATCGGGCATTGCCAGGGAACCCCCGTACGACAATTCGAGTAAAGATTCGAATCTTGTCACCTTCGAGGGGGCATTGACCGTCCGGTTCCGCTGGTCGCGGCGCGTCGCGTGACAGGTTCGCGGCCGTGCGTTCAACCAACAACCCGGGCGCCGGTGACTTCCGGTGGGACGGCAGCCCGAAGAACTACCGGCCGCCGCGCTCACTGCGTGTTGCGGCCGACAGCCCCACCCGGCTGCTGCATAGCGCCCGGCTGTCCCGGTGTACAGGTTGCGGCAACCTGGTCGAGTAGTACGGCCAGCCGGCCGGCAGCAACGTACCCCTGCACCCGCAGGAACTCCCGGCCTCCGCCGTCCCGCCGGGTGAGCAGTGGCACATCAGCACTGGTCTCGCCTACGCGTCGGGGGATGGTTCCGCGTGGTGTCGCATCCGGCACCACGCCGTGTGCCCCACCTCCCAGACGGCAGTGCACGGCAACCGGCACCTCCTACTGGACGCCCTCGCCCAAGCTTTGGCCGTCAATTCCCGGCGCCTGCAAGACAAGGGGATCTTCGCCCCCGCCGCCCCCACCCCGCCTGGTGCGGAAGACACCGGGCCAGCCCAGGCCGAGCGCCGGGCGATCGTGCAGATGCTCTACGTGCACTTCCTGGCTCCCGGGCTTCTGTCTGATGTGCGCTGTGTGGCGTTCACCCGTGCCCGCCGCCGCTGCACCGAGCCCGTGTTGGATCCCCGGGCCCCGAACGGCACCTGGACGCTTGTTCCCGCCGGATCCCGCCCGGCGGCAGGAGAGGGCCAGTTGCCGCTGCCTGTCGTGTGGATGGCCGTCTACGACCTCAGCGGCCTGCCGTATGCGGAGCAGTTGCGCTGGTATGCCCAGCGTTGCCCGGCCCATGCCACCGTTCGTGCGGCGGCGGATGCCGTGATGAAGGAATGGGAGGTCTTCGACCCCCAGGCGCACCACCAGCACATCCACTGCGAACTGCCGCAGGATCAGCCGCCCTCCAACCGCGCAGAGTTCCCGTGAGTACAGCCCGGCAGGCGTTGGTTCACCGTGAGGACTGCCGGCTCCAGGCAGCGGCCACCGCTGGGCTGGGCAGGGCGGCCGTCCGGCGTGGTGAGAAGCAAGGGTTCGTCGAGGGCGCCGACCGTGGCTACGCACATGGAGCCCACCGTCGGTGCTTCGTCCAGGGTTGTCCTGTCGCGGACGGTGGCCATGAACCTGTGGTGTTGCGGTGACCGCCGCATCGCAGAGTTCCGCTGAAGTGGTTGAGGGTGTGGTCGAGTGCATCGTGCATGTCAGCTTCGACCAGCGCACCGTGCTGCGGCTGGCAGCAGACCCGCCAACAGCCGGGCGGCGCAGCGTTACTGCTACCGGCAAGGCGTTGTTCGCCGTGCAGCCGGGTGAGAGCCTGCGCCTGTCCGGTGGATGGGTCCACCACTCCTACTTCGGGCCACAGTTCGCCGTCCGGGAATGCCAGCGGACCCAGCCGACCACGGTGCGGGCGATGCGCCTCTACCTGGCCTCCGGGATGATCCGCGGAATCGGCCCGAAACTCGCCGCCGCCATCGTGGAGCGCTTCGCCGCCGAGACCCTGCACGTCATCGACACCGATCCCGGCCGGCTCAGGCAGGTGCGGGGCATCGGGGCGGGACGTCTGGCACGGATCACCGAGGCGTGGCAGACGCAAAAGGCCATCGCCGAAATCATGGTCTTCCTCCAAGGTCTGAAGATCTCCCCCCACCTCGCGGTCAAGATCTACACGGCCTACCAAGGCAGCCCAGACCGTGCACTGGACATCGTCAAACGCCGTCCCTACCAGCTGATCCGCGACATCCACGGCGTCGGGTTCGAGACCGCAGACAAGATCGCCCTGGCCGTCGGCATCCCCAAGCACAGCGACGAACGCCTCCAAGCCGCCCTGCTGCACACCTTGGATGCGGCCGTCGGCCGGGAAGGCCACTGCCACCTGCCGGAACGCGTCCTGCTCGCCCGCACCCGCCAACTCCTCGACGACGGCGACCCGTACACCGCCGACATCCTCGACCCCACCGTGCTGCGCCACGCTCTGCACGCACTGGACCGCCGCGGAGAGGCCGTGACCCGAAATCCTGGCGCTCCCCGTCGCGGCAGGCGCCCAGGAGTCTCGTGACACGCTCGTGGTGAGCACCGCGCGTATGTACAAGGCGGAAACGCGGTTGACGCGCGGTATCACGCAGTTGCTGAACGCCCCATCCGGACTGGCCGGTCGTGCCCCGTGGGCACAGATCTTGGGGGAACTACGGGGCGCGGAGACCGCCGGCCTTACCGACGAGCAGTACCAGGCCGTGTTGGCCGCCTTGACCCGGACGGTGTCGGTCCTGACCGGCGGGCCGGGCTGCGGCAGACGCACACCCTGCGCACCCTGGTGGAGACCGCCGAGGACGCCGGCCTGGCGGTCGTCTTGGCCGCTCCCACCGGGAAGGCCGCCAAACGCCTGGAGGAGACCACCGGCCACCCGGCACAAACCGTCCCCGCCTCATCCGCCCCGCCACACCGCCCGGCCCCACCCTTACGGTCGACCGCTGCGGCCCGCTGGCCGGCGCCGACCTGATCGTCATCGACGAGGCGTCCATGCTGGACATCACCCTCGCCGCCGACCTGGCAGGCGTCATCCGCCCCGGCTGCCACCTGCTCCTGGTCGGCGACATCAACCAACTACCCAGCGTCGGCCCCGGCCGTGTCCTGCGCGACCTGCTCGCGGTCCCCGCCATCCCCCGTACCCGCCTGACCCGCGTCTTCCGCCAAAACGGTGACAGCGCCGCGATCATCGCGGGCGCCCACCGCATCCTGTACGGCCACCTGCCCCAGCCCGCCCCCGGCGTCTTCGGATGCAACCTCACCACTGAACGCCCCGGCGACCTGCCTGCCCTCGCCGACGCCGTGGTCGCCTGCGTCGCCGACCGCATCCCCCGCGCCTTCGACGTCACCCCCGCAGACATCCAGGTGCTGTGCCCGGGCAAGAAGAACCCGGCCGGCATGATCGACCTCAACCTCCGGCTCCAAGCACGCCTCAACCCCCGGGCTCCTGACAAACCCGAGCACCACTGCGACGGCCGCATCTACCGCCTCGGCGACCGTGTCCTGCACATCCGCAACACACCCCACCGCGGCCAAGGCGGCATCTTCAACGGCGCCACCGGCACCATCACCGCCGTCACCCCCGACGAACACCACCTCACCGTCAGCTACCCCGACGGCGAAGACGTCCTCTACCCCTACACCGACGCCGCCACTGAACTCCTCCACAGCAACGCACTCACCGTCCACCGCTCAGAAGGACCCCTACGTGATCATCCCCATCACCACCGCCGCCGGGCTCCTTCTACAACGCAACCTCCTCTACACCGCCGTCACCCGAGCGATCCGCGGCGTCCTGCTCATCGGCCACACCACCGCCGTCACCCGCGCCCTCGCCAACACCCAGGTAGCGCACCGCAACACAGCCCTCCCCACACGCCTGCAAGACCACCGCTCGCACCGCCCCCCACAAACCGGTACCCCGCCGGGGCAACTCACCTTCGCCTGACAGCCACCGTGGGCGCTGCATCTCCTGGGCCGTCTGAAGAGACCGAGAGCGAAATCGAATCGGTGGCCCGGGAGTACCAGAGACGGTTCGGGCCGGAGTACCCCATCGCGCTTGCAGCCCAATTCCTCCTGGCGCGCGTCCGATTCGGGCTCGGCCAGATCGAATCCGCCATCGACCTCATAGCGGACGTCGTGGCCCGGCGCGAGGCCGAGCATCACTTCACGGTCGCCGGGCGGGAGGAATTGGCTGTGTTCCGGGCGGAACGCTGAGGGAGCGCCGTCAGACGCCGACTCGGCCCCGTCAGACCTGCAATTGGTGCTGAACGGGCGGGCTCGCGCCGTCAGTTGGACTCTGGCTGTTGTCCAGGCCTTGCCCTCGGCATCCGCGCGCGCCGTCGCCGACGAATTAGGGCTCGGTGCCGAGGCAGGTGCCGAAGTTTGGCTCTTCGGCGGCAAAAGCCTACCCGCAGTGGCGACGCTCGTCCTCGGCGTCGACGGAGCGTTGCTCCGTGCCGATCACCGCGGCCAAGACCCACTACAGCCTCCGCACTCCAGCCGATCGTCCAAAGCGCATTGCCCGTCGGCGGCCGACGCGCACCGCGCCACCGCAAGCCCTCACGGCGCCATCCCTCCGAGGCCGCGCCGCGGCCTGCAACAGAACATCCCGGTGTTGCAACACGACCGGATCGCCGTACTCAGGGGGAATATCAACCCGTTCTGCGCGAAAGTAGACTTTCATCTCACATCACAGATCCTGCATAGCCCCACGTCACACCAGAGCCTCAACGACTTCCGTTCACCCGAACAGGTGACCATGGCTGCCAGCAACACGGATCTACAACAACACAGGACTCGCTAGAGAAGTGACGCGGCGCCAGAGACCACCGTCCAGCCCGCCTCGGCCAGATCGGCGGCCAGCGTGGCGGCGACATGCGCTCCGTAGGCCCCGCAGGCGCGGGCACCGACCAGGGCGACGGACCGCAGCGACCACACGCGCAGCGAGGGACGGCCGCGGATCCACAATCCGATGGGGCGCCGGTCGCCCAGGTCGTCGAGCTGGGCCGGCCACTCGTCGTCGCCTGGGCACACGAACCGCCCGCCGAGCTCCGCGATGGCGGCCAGATCGGCCTCGGGGTCGGCGCGTTCAAGGCGGACCCGGTATCCGGCTGCACGGCGTTCGCCGATGTCGGGCAACGGCCGGTCCTCGTTGATCATGGCGAGCGTTCCGACCGGCCCGTACCGGCGCAGCCAGCGGCCGATCGTCTCGTCACCCGGTTCGGCGATCCGGGTGAGCGCGGCCCGGGCCAGCCGCTGCTCCGTGGTGCCGCCCACCCCTGTCATGGCCGGCTCCCCACGGTGACGGGAACCCCGCGGTAGACGCCGGTGCGCAGTTGGAGTGCC
This sequence comes from uncultured Actinomycetota bacterium, assembly GCA_963737305.1. GTDB lineage: Bacteria > Actinomycetota > Actinomycetes > Streptomycetales > Streptomycetaceae > Streptantibioticus_C. Next base: position 3,178,037 of record CAVTRX010000001.1, read on the forward strand.
TGGCCGACGTCGTCGAGGTGGGGGTGGTCGTGCCCGGCGAGGTCGGCCACCGTCCAGGCGACCCGGAGCACCCGGTCCAGGCCTCGGGCGGTGAGCAGGCCGCGTTCCATCTCGCGCTCCACGTCGCGCAGCGCGCCCGGGGCGACCCGCCAGCGGGTGCGCAGTTCGTGGCCGGGTACCTCGCTGTTGGTGTGCCAGGGCAGGTCCCGGAAGCGGGCGGCGGCCCGTTCCCTGGCCATGCGCACCCGGGCGGCCACGACCGCGGTGGACTCACTGCGGCCGGCGTGGCCGACGAGATCGGAACGGCTGACGGCGTCGACCTCCACCCTCAGGTCGACCCGGTCGAGCAGCGGGCCCGACAGCCTGGCCTGGTAGCGCCGCACGGCACTGGGCGGGCACTCGCAACCCCCGCCGACCGCGCCGGCCCGCCCGCAGGGGCAGGGGTTGGCCGCGAAGACCAGCAGGAACCGGGCGGGCAGCCGCATCACACCTGCGGCTCTGGCGATCACCACATGGCCGGACTCCAGCGGCTGCCGCAGCGCCTCCAGTACCTGGGTGCTGAACTCCGGTGCCTCGTCCAGGAACAGCACTCCCCGGTGTGCCAGAGAGACGGCGCCGGGTCTGGGCAGACCGCTGCCGCCGCCGATGATCGACGGCATGGTGGCCGAGTGGTGCGGGGCGCAGTAGGGCGCGACGTCGATCAGCGGCTTGCCAGGCGGCAGCATTCCGGCGACCGAGTGGACGGCGGTGACCTCCAGGGACTCCTGTCGGGTGAGCGCGGGCAGCAGGCCGGGCAGGCGTTCGGCCAGCATGGTCTTGCCGGCACCTGGCGGTCCGGACAGATACAGGTGGTGGCCGCCGGCCGCGGCGATCTCCAGGGCCTGGCGGGCCAGGAGCTGGCCCGCGACGTCGGCCAGGTCGGGCCGGCCGTCGGCATGGCCGAGGCCCCTGCCGAAGCCGCCTCCCGGCGGGGCGAGCCCGGCGCCCAGCGGGTCGGGACGGTCCTCGTCGTCGGGCGGTTCGTCCGGCACGGGTTCGTCGTTGAGGACGGCGATCAGTTGCCGCAGGCTGCGCACCCCGAGCACGGAGACGTCCGGCACCAGGGCGGCCTCGGCCGCGGTCCGCTCGGCCACCACGACCTGGCGGTAACCGGCGTCGGCGGCGGCCAGCACCGCGGGGAGCACTCCGCGCACCGGCCGTACCCGGCCGTCCAGGCCCAGTTCGCCGATCATCATCAGGTCGGCGATGGAGTCCGGCGCGATGCGCTCCTCGGCGGCGAGGATCGCGCACGCGACCGCCAGGTCGTAGCCACTGCCCGACTTCGGGACGGCTGCCGGGCTGAGGCCGACGGTGAGTTTCTTCTGCGGCCAGGTCTCGCCGCTGTTGACGATGGCGGCTCGGACCCGGTCGCGGCTCTCCGACAGGCTCTTGTCCGGCAGCCCGACGAGGGTGAAGGCGGCCACCCCCGGTTCGAGGTCGGCCTGGACCTCGACCACGACTCCCTCGACGCCGACCAGCGCGACGGAGCAGGTGCGGGCGAACCCCATCACGCCACCCCCCGCACGTGCTCGACGCGGGCGGCTCCGCGGTCCGGCAGCAGCACACCGACGAGGTCGATACGTACCCCGCCCGGGAGGCATGCCCTCGTGTTCGGCCAGCCAGCGCTCGGCGAGCCGGCGCAGCCGGGCCGCCTTGCGCGGGGTGACCGCCGCCATCGGATGTTCGAACCGTCCCGACCTGCGGGTCTTGACCTCGCAGACCACGAGGGCGTCGCCGTCAGCGGCGACGATGTCGATCTCGCCGTCGCGGCGTCGCCAGTTGCGCGCCAGGATGCTGAATCCGGTCGCGGTCAGCCGTCGGACCGCCAGATCTTCCCCGTAGCGGCCGAGTGCCGCTTTTCCGTTCATGTCGGACCACCTCCGTGACCGACTGTGACGGCTACCGAGGCCGGGAAGATGATCATGGACGATTCCGGTGGATAACCGGCGGATTGTGGAAAACTTCGTCACCCCTGGCGGTGAATCCGCGGCGCCGAGCTGACGCCACGCCGCGCCCGCCGCCTCCCCCAGCGGCCACCTTTCCGACGGCCACCACACCCCGCCCCGGCCCGCGCCGCGCCCGCCCAGCCCGCACCGCGACCCTGACCACGCCGAGCCCGCTCCGGCCCGCGCCCGCTCAGCCCGCGCGTCGCCTCAGCCCGCGCGTCGCCTCAGCCCGCGCCGCGTCCCGGCTACCCGTTGAAGCCCGAGTCGTCCGAGGGCAGGTCGAGATCGCTCTTGTTGAGCTCCTCGATGTTCACGTCCTTGAACGTGAGAACGCGGACCTGCTTGACGAAGCGGGCCGGCCGGTACATGTCCCACACCCAGGCGTCTGCCATGGAGACCTCGAAGAACACCTCGCCCTGGACCGAGTGCACCTGCATCTCGTAGTCGTTGGTGAGGTAGAAACGCCGCTCGGTCTCGATCACGTATTTGAACAGACCGACGACATCGCGGTACTCCCGGTAGAGCTTCAGCTCCATCTCGGTCTCGTACTTTTCGAGGTCCTCGGCGCTCATGGCAGTTCCCCTTCAGCCGTACGTTCCCCCGGGCGGCATTCGTCGTGTTCAGTCGACCTCAGTCTCCAGTACCAAGGGCGATCGCGGGGGACCCTCGTCGAGCAGCCTACGCAGCAGCCCGGCGAGCCTGGTCGGATACACCGTCTCACGCGCGGAGAGCAGTTCCTGGCAAGTCCACCAGCGCAGTCCTCGACACCGTACGTCGCTCCAGGTCCGTGTGCCCGCTGGTGTCCACGTCGGTGGCACCGGTACGTCCCAGGTAGTACCACTCGTCCTGTTCCCAGCGCCGCCCGTCGAAGTCGAAGGCGCAGGATCGTTGCCACAACACCGGTCCGAGGGTCAACGAGGTGATCCCCGTCTCTTCGGCGACCTCGCGCCGCGCCGCGGCCTCCAGGCTCTCCCCCGGTTCGACCCCGCCGCCGGGTGTGAACCACCACGTCGTCGCCGGATCCGCGGCCTCGAAGCCGTGCAGCAGCAGGATGCGGTCCCGCGGGTCCAACAGGACGACCCGAGCCGCCCGGCGCCGCTCCCGTCCGCCGCCCGCCTCCCCATCCGTCGCGCTCTCCCCCGCGCCGCTCACGATCGCCGCCCGCTCACGCCAGAGCCAGGCCCACTCACGCCAGAGCCAAGCCCGCACACGCCGTGCACAAGCCCGCACACGCTGACGCCGGGCCCGCTCACGCCTGGACCGGGACGCGCCGCTCGCTCCGCCGCTTGGCGCGGCGGCCCGCGATGGGACCGTAGGCCGCGCCGCCGAAGATAAGCACCGCGCCGGCCACCACCGACGAGGTGATCAGGGTCACCGGGCCCGGGGCGCTCACCCCGCCGGGCAGGGCGGCGAACGACGACGGGCGGGACGCCTCGCCCAGCCGGCTCAGCGGCCACACCGTCGCGTCGACCCGGCCGGAGACCACGTCGCGCGGGACCGTGCCGTCCTGGGAGTCGGAGAGGTGGACGCGGGAGTCCTCGGAGACGTTGCGGTTGTCACCGAGCAGGAACAGTCGGCCGGCGGGGACCGTAGCGGAGAAGCCGGTCGCCGAGGCCGGACCGCGCTGGTTGAGATAGGGCTCGGCGATCGGTTTGCCGTCCACCGTCAGGCGGCCGCGGCTGTCGCAGCAGGCGATCTTGTCGCCACCCACGCCGATGACCCGCTTGACCAGCGGCACGTCGCCCCACTCGGGGTCGTTGAAGACCACGATGTCCCCGCGGCGCACCGCGCTGCCGTCGACGCGCTGCGCCAGGACCCGGTCACCGGGGTTGACGGTGGGCTGCATCGAGTCGGTGGGCACGGTGTAGGGCTGGTAGACGATCGCTCCCCAGACGAAGCCGCCCAGGAACAACACGCAACCGGCGGCCACGGCCAGCCCGGACAGAACGTTGCCCAGGCGGCCACGGCCGCCGCTTCCGCGTGTCGTGCTGCTGTTCATGGGCGGCACCCTACCGGTCGGTACCACGAGGGTCAGTAGTGCGTCCGTCCCGGTTTCGCTTCCGCCCCCGGCTTTCCGTCAGGGGCGGGCCCTGCTCGCCAGCCGCCGGCGGCGCCACAGCACCAGCGGGATCGCCCCGATCAGACCGCCCGCGACCGGGGTCGCCCCGGCGGCCGCGTTGATCCCCGGCTGGTTGAAGGTGGACGGGATCGGCAGGTTGTCGACCCGGGTGACGGGCCAGGCGATGACGAAGGCCCGCCCGACGACCTGCTTGTCGTCGACCTGCCCGCCACCGGGGAGATCCTGGTGGTAGCGGGAGTCCAGCGAGTCCTGCCGGTGGTCGCCCATCACCCAGATCTTGTTCGGCTGGACCTTGATGGGACCGAACGGCTTGTCGTCCGCACGCGGTGTTGCCCGAGTAGATGAAGGGCTCGTTCAGCGCCTTGCCGTTGACGTAGACCGGGCCGGTGCCCTTGCACTCCACCGTGTCGCCGCCGACCGCGATGACCCGCTTGATCAGGTCCTTCTCCTCCGCGGACGGCATCAGGCCGATGAAGCTGAGGGCCTTCTGCAGTCCTTCCGCGACCGGGTTGGTGCTGGCGGGCGGGGCGCCCTCCAGCCAGCCGCCCGGGTCGTGGAAGACGACGACCTCGCCGCGCGAGGGCTTGGAGCCGAACCACGGGGTCAGCTTGTCGACCAGGACCCGGTCACCGCGCTGCAGGGTGTTCTGCATCGAGTCCGACGGGATCGAGAACGCCTGGACCAGGAACGTCTTGATGAGAGCGCCAGAACGAGCGCGATGACGATGAGGATCGGCAGCTCCTTCCAGAAGGACCGCTGCTTCTTCGCGTCCCCGTCCTGCGACTCCGCCTCCTGCGGCCCCGCACCCCCGTCCCCTGGGACGTCCGCGCTTCCGCCCTGGTCGGGGACCCCGCCGGAATTCACCGCCGCATCATCCTCGACAGCGTTGACCGATGGGCCGACCTCGCGCCCCTCGGGCTCGCCGGGTCCGGACCGTGAGCCGACCACCAGGTCCCCCACTTCCACTCCTCACTCCGCCGCCGTAGCCTGCGCCGAACCCGGCGCAGGCCCACCACTCCCATAACGAGCGGAAGTTCCGCAGGAGTCGGGAGTTGGATCAATCCTTGCCGATTGTTGGCCGTATCCTGAGCCGCGATCCCTCCCGCACGCGCATCGGGCACCGACGCGTACGTGGCGGGCTCCGGCAGCGTCTTCCAGTGCGCGACCGGCCAGGCGATCAGGAACGCCCTGCCCACCACGAGGCTCTCAGCGACCGTACCGCCTCCGGGCTGGGTCATGTGGTAGCGCGAGTCGGCCGAGTCGCCGCGGTGGTCACCCATCACCCACAGCCGTCCGGGCGGCACCTTCAGGTCGAACTTGATCTCCGACGGCGCGTTGCCGGGGTCCACGTACGGCTCGTCCAGCGCCTTGCCGTTGACCATGATCCGGCCCTGCGGGTCGCAGCACTTGACCGTCGTCACCGCCGACCGCGACGACCCGCTTGATCAGGTCCTGTTCGTCGGCGGAGGGGAGCAGGCCGATGAAGGTGAGGACGTCCTTGACCTGCCGCAGGCCGACCGGGTCGGGCTTGGCCTTCGGCTCACCGTCCAGCCAGTGCCCGGGGTCCTTGAAGACCACGACGTCGCCGCGGTGCGGCTTGGCGCCGAACCAGGGGGTCAGCTTGTCGACGAGCACCCGGTCGCCGATCTTGATCGTGGCCTCCATCGACCCGGAGGGGATGACGAACGCCTGGACGAGGAAGGTCTTGAGGACCAGCGCTATCAGCAGCGCGACCCCGATCAGGAGCGGCACCTCCCGCACCGCCGACCTGCGCCGCCGCCGTTTGATCCGCTGCGCGGCGCGCCGCCGGTCCGCCCGGCTGCGGCCGGCGAGGTGCTCCGGCTCCTCGTCGTCGTCGGGGTCGTAACTGTCGTCCCCGGATCCGGCTCCGTACTCGGAGCCCTGCTCCGGCTCGGGTTCCGGCACGGGCGCGGGCTCCGGTTCGGGTTCCCAGTACGGCTCCGGGTCCGGTTCGGGGCCTGGTTCGGGCCGGGTCTCGTCCTCCGGCTCCCACTGCTGTTCGCGTCCGGCGCCGGCGCCGCGGCCGTGCTTGGATCTGCCGCGCTTACCCATGCGTACCCCCCGCGGCGGGCGACGGCACAGCGGCGATCCCCGTCGGCCTGCGCAGTGCCCGGATCCGGTCCGGTGGCCAGACGATCCAGTCGGCCCGGCCGATGACCTTGTCCACCGGAACGGTTCCGCCACCCGGGTCGCCGAGGTGGTCACGGGAGTCGCTGGAATCGCTGCGGTGGTCGCCCATCACCCACAACTGTCCCCTGGGCACCAGGATGTCGAACCTGACCTGTGAGGGGACGTCCGCCGGGTAGAGGTAGCCCTCCTGCACCGGTCGCCCGTTCACCGTGATCCTGCCCCGTTTGTCGCAGCAGACGACGTGGTCCCCACCGACACCCACCACACGCTTGATGTAGTCCGTCCCGTCCGGCTGCGCCAGCCCGACCAGGCTGCCGGCCTCACGCAGCAGATGGGCCACCGGATTCTCCGGCGGCGGCCCCTCGGTGAAGGAACCGGTGCCGTCGAAGACGATCACGTCGCCACGCTGCGGGCCACCGCCAAGCGGTAGGCCAGCTTGTCGACCAGGACCCGGTCGCCGATCCGCAGGGTGTTCTCCATCGATCCGCTGGGGACCAGGAACGGCTGCACCAGGAAGGCGCTGACCAGGCAGATCACCGTGCAGCACACGACCGCCAGCAACACGGCCTCCTGCCACAGACCGAGCCCGAGCCACCAACGGCGCACAGCGGAACGCGACCGCCCGACCCGGCCTTCGAGGGCCGGTGGGCGGTCGCGTTCCACGATGTCGCGTGCTTCGGTGTCCATCGGGCGCAGAGCTTATCCGCACACTCTGTGCCACCTGGCACGAGTCCACCCGGGCGGGGCCCGGTGGACTCGGGGCCGAGCGGAAGCTCAGTGGTCGCGCTTCTCCTTGATCTTCGCGGCCTTGCCGCGCAGCTCACGCAGGTAGTAGAGCTTGGCGCGACGGACGTCACCGCGGGTGACGACCTCGATCTTCTCGACGATCGGGGTGTGCACCGGGAAGGTGCGCTCCACGCCGACGGAGAAGCTGACCTTGCGGACCGTGAAGGTCTCGCGGACACCGGCGCCCTGGCGGCGGATGACGACGCCCTTGAACTGCTGGACACGGGAGCGGTTGCCCTCGATGACGCGGACGTGGACGTTGACGGTGTCACCGGGGCGGAAGGCCGGGATGTCGTCGCGCAGCGAAGCGGCGTCGACGATGTCGAGCAGCTGGGACATTTTCGTCTGCTTTCTTCGCCGATGCCACAGGTCATCAGCGGAAGTCGTCGTGGGATTCCGATGGGTGCCGCCCCGCCTGGCCGGCGTCGTTCCCCCTGTGGCAGGGGCGCACGGCGGACGTACAGCAGCGTTCTATTCTTCCATGCCTTGTGCCGCCCGCCCAAATCGCCCGTCCGGGCCGCTGCCGCCAGCCCAGGATCGTCGAGCAGCGCCGCGGTCGTTCTTGTCGAAGGCGGACGGGTCGCAGCGCTCGATCAGGTCGGGCCGGTTGGCCGCGGTGCGCCGGAACGCCTCGTCGCGGCGCCAGCGCGCGATGCGGCCGTGGTGGCCGCTGAGCAGCACCTCGGGGATGCCGCGCTCCGCGCCACAGCGGGGGCTTGGTGTAGACCGGGCCTTCCAGCAGGTCGGCCATGGCGCCCGGGGCGAAGGAGTCGTCCCGATGCGACTCGGCGTTGCCCAGGACGCCGGGCAGCAGCCGGGCCACCGCCTCGGTGATCACCAGCACCGCGGCCTCTCCGCCGGCCAGCACGTAGTCGCCGATGGAGACCTCGTGGACCGGCCCAGGTGAGCGCGTACTCCTCGATGACCCGGCGGTCGATGCCCTCGTAGCGGGCGGGCGCGAAGACCAGCCACGGGCTGCCGGACAGTTCGACGGCGAGTTCCTGGGTGAAGGGCCGGCCGCTGGGCGTGGGGACGACCAGCACCGGAGCATGGCCCTGCCCGCCGTCGTAGCCGTCCGCGCGGACCGCGTCCAGCGCCTCGCCCCACGGCTCGGTCTTCATGACCATGCCGGGGCCGCCGCCGTAGGGGTGTCGTCCACCGTGTTGTGCCGGTCGTGGGTCCATTCGCGCAGGTCGTGGACGCGTACGTCGAGCAGTCCGTTGGCGCGGGCCTTGCCGACCAGCGAGACGTTCAGCGGTTCGAGGTACTCGGGGAAGATCGTGACGACGTCGACGCGCATCAGGCGTCCCGGTCCCCGTCCGTGTCCGTTTCCGCGTCCGTGTCCGTGTCCGTGTCGGGCAGGAGGCCGGGCGGCGGGTCGATGACCGCGCGCTGCTCCTCCAGGTCGATCTCCGGCACGATCTCGGTCGACGAACGGGACCATGACCTCGCTGCCGTCCGGCCGCCTGACGATCAGCAGGTCCTGGTAGGGCAGGTGGGAGATCTCGGCGATCCGGCCGATCTCGGTGCCGTCGGTGGTCACCACGTCGAGGTCGATCGAGCTGATGGTCGTAGTACTCCTCCGGGTCCTCGGGGGTCGCGTACGGGTCGACCTCGGCGATCAGCAGGGTGTTGCGCAGCGCCTCGGCGCCGGTCCGGTCGCGGACCCCCTCGAAACGCAGCAGCAGGCGTCCGCTGTGCACCCGGCCGGTCTCGATGGTCAGCGGTCCGGTCGCGGCCGGGTCGGTGGCCAGCACGGCGCCGGGGCCGAGCCGCAGTTCCGGCTCGTCGGTGCGGACCTCGACCGTGACTTCGCCCTTGATGCCGTGGGCGCGGCCGATCCGGCCTACCACTAGCTGCACGTGCGTCTCGCCTTTCGGTCTGGCATGCGATGGCCCGGTGCCGCGGGCCGTGCGGGGGTGCCCCAACGGCGCGGGCCGGGGTCGGCCGGAGCCGTCCCCGGCCCGCGCCGGTTGGTCAGACTTCTCAGTGCACTTGGTCCACGTCGACGAGGTCGACCCGGATCCCGCGGCCACCGAGGGCACCGACGACGGTGCGCAGTGCGCGGGCGGTGCGGCCGTTGCGGCCGATCACCTTGCCGAGGTCGTCCGGGTGTACCCGGACCTCCAGCACCCGCCCGCGGCGCAGGGTACGCGAGGCGACCTGCACATCGTCGGGGTTGTCGACAATGCCCTTCACGAGGTGCTCAAGGGCCTCCTCAAGCATGCTCAGGACTCGGTCGACTCAGTGGTGGACTCGGCACCCGCCGCGTCGGCAGCCGCCTCGTCCGCCTTCTTCTCGCTCTTCTTCGCCTTGGGGGTGATGGCCTCACCCTTCGGCTCGTCGGCGCTCTCCTTGGCGGCGGCCTCGAAGAGGGCACGCCGGTCGGCCTTCGGCTCCGGCTGGAGCAGCGGGGCCGGAGCGGGCTCGCCCTTGAACTTCTGCCAGTCGCCGGTCTTCTTCAGGATGGCGAGCACCGGCTCGGTCGGCTGCGCGCCGACGCCCAGCCAGTACTGCGCGCGGTCCTGTCGACCTCGATGCGCGACGGGTTCTGCACCGGGTGGTACAGGCCGATCTCCTCGATCGCCCGGCCGTCACGGCGGGTACGGGAGTCGGCGACGACGATGCGGTAGTGAGGCGAACGGATCTTGCCCAGACGCTTCAGCTTGATCTTGACTGCCACGGGAGTGGGTTCTCCTGGTGTTGACGTGGTTGGGCACGCCGGGACCGCACGTGGGGTTGTGAGGGCCGGATGCCCGACGGACGCGTCAGCCGAAGGAGAGAGGGGTCCTGCACGGCTGCCGAGTGCTCAGCTGACCATTGTGCCATACGGCGTCATGGCTCTTCGCACCCGGTGGTCACAAGGACGGGTGGCTGTCAAGCCGCCGTCGCACCCGGTCCGTTCACGCCGCTCCTGCCACCTCCGGGATACGGAAGGGCTGTCCGCACGCGCCGCACATGATCGGCGCCTGCTCCAGTACGGAGGGGACCACGCGCACGTTGCGCCCGCAGTCGCAGACCGCCTTGACCCGCACGCCGCCGCCGGAGGAGCCGTGTCTGGCGGCCGGTCCGCGGAAGGAGCTGGTGTTGTCGGCGGTGATCGCGACGACATGTGCCTTCAGGGCACGCTGAAGTCGCTCGATGGTCGGGCGATAGCGCTTTCTGGTCTCCGGGCGCAGGACGACCAGCGAGAAGCCGCTGCTGGGATGCGGCTCCTCGGAGTGGTCCAGACCCAGTTCGTCGGCGATCGCGAGGAACCGGCGGTTGTGGTAGCGGCCGGCGCGCGAGGTGTCACGGACGCCGCGCGCGGCGGCGATCCCGTGGACGGCTTCGTGCAGCAGCCTTTCGAAGGAGAGCTCGGTGCCACAGGCGGACGACGACTCTCCGATGAGGGACTCGGGCGCGGCCAGATCCGGCAGTTCCGGGTGGTGCCGTTGAATATCGGCCCACGCGACTGCCAGCTCGGCGGCGAGGACTGTTGGTGTCGTGCTCACGTAATGACAACGAGGGGAGTGCCCCTGGTGTTCCGATTCCGGGCATCCCAAATAATTTGCACGTACTCGTCAGTTACTGCTCATACATCCGACCGGGGGGCGGGTGCGGACGTCTGAGGTCGGGTGCGGACGACCCGGGAGAAGTCAGGGCAACCCAAAACAAGCCGGGGCGTACCGCTGCGCGCGTACGCCCCCGCCCTGACTGTGCTCCTGCCGATGCGCCGGGCGTACGCCCGGCGGCGGCAGGGGATCGCGCGCTGTGTTCCCGCGCGACCACGGTGAGGTTACCGGGTGCTTCGTCCCACCCGGACACCGCCCCTCCCCAGGCGACGGGTATCTCATGGGGCGCCTTCCCCGGCAGGCGGTCCGTATTCCCGCGACGGCGGTGGCGGGCCGCGACCGCCGCGCGCTCCGGCGCACGACGAGCTTGTCGGATCGACCCCGTACGACCTCTGGACTACCGGCGGGTTGCGGGGTTGGCTGTCTCGCGGGGGACATCAGGGTGGCAATCGGCGTAATCCGGTACGGACCTGTGCGCCGGGCGCGAATCGTGCGCCGTCCGCCGACAGGGACGGCCCGGTGGAATGAGGCGGCGCGATGGCACCAGGGCTCGTATCCGGACACCCCGCGGCGGCGTTCCGCTCCCATGGACCCGCGTGGCGCGCCCTCGCGCCGGACGGCGCGGCGCGGGACTGGGCGGAGATCCAGGAGCGGATGCTGGTGCCGCTGTACGAGGCGGTGTACGAGCGGCTGGAGGTCGGCGCCGACACCCGGTTGCTGGGCCTGGGCTGCGGTTCGGGTCTGGCGTTGCTGATGGCCGCGGCCCGGGGTGCGGCCGTCACCGGTGTCGAGCGGGACGAGCGGCGGCTGGCGCTGGCCCGTGAGCGACTGCTGCCGTCGGCCCGCTTCGGTGAGACCCCGCTGCCGCGCGCCCCGGTCCGGCTGCTGCGTGGCGAGGCCGAGGCGAAGGAGCCGTCCGGGCCGCCGTTCACCCTGGTCACCGCCTTCGAGCGGGCCGGCGCCGAGTCGCTGGGGGCCGTCGTGGGGCTGGCGGAACGCGGTTGCCCGGTGGTGCTGGCGGGCTGGGGTCCGCCGGAGCGGTGCGCCACCGCCGGGGTGCTGCGGGTGGCCGAACGCCTCACGGAGCGAGGGCGCCGGGCGGTCCTCCCCGCCGGCGCGCCGGACGGCGGACGGGACGACCTGGAGTTGCTGGCCGGGGCCGCCGGGCTGCGGCCGGCCGGCTCGGGCCGGGTGGCCTGTCCGTTCGCCTACCCGGATCTGGACAGCGCGGTGCGCGGTCTGGTCTCCACCGGGTTGTTCGATCAGGCGGTGGCTTCGGCCGGGCGCAATCGGGTCGGCGGGGACGTCGCCGAGGCGCTGCTCCCCTTCCGCCGCCCGGACGGGTCGGTGCGGATGGACAACGTCTTCCGCTATCTGATCGCCCGCGGCTGACCGCGGGCGATCAAGGCGCCGGTCACAGCCCCGGCCACTCCTCCGAGGTCATCGCGAAGCGTTCGTGGTCGCGCCAGGCGTCGTTGAGGAAGAGCAGCCGCGGCGAGAAGCCCTCGTGGCGGAAGCCGAGGCGGCGGGCCAGCGCGATGGAGCGGGCGTTGTCGGGCTGGACGTTGATCTCCAGCCGGTGCAGGCCGAGGCCGTCGGGGAAGGCGGTGAAGCAGCGGTCCACCACCTGCCGCATCCCCTCGGTCATCCGGCCGGTGCCCGCGAAGGGCAGGTAGGAGTCGTAGCCGAGCACACCGTTGCGGAAGCGGGCCCGCACGATGTTGGTGACGTTGCACTTGCCCACGATGCCTTCGGTGCCGTCGTCGATGACCAGGAACGTGCGCAGTCCCGGGCCCTGCCGGCTCAGCAGTTCGTGGAACCCGTCGGGTTCGACGGGGTTCCACGGACCGATGTGCTCGGCGGAGCGCAGGACGGCCTCGGCGTAGGGACCGGTGTCGGAGGCCCTGGGCGCGCGGATGTGGACGGTCATGGTGTTGTCGGCCGGTCTTCTCGTGGCGGGACGGCGGGGCCGTCAGCCCATGAACTTCTTGAACTCGTCGGGAAGTTCGAACTTCTGGCTGTCCTGTCCTTCGGCCGCCGCGCCGAACGCGCCGTTCTGCGCCTGCTCACGGCGGGCGGCCGCGGCCGCCTCGTCGGCCTTGCGCTTCATCGGGTTGCCACTGCGCTGCTTGCCCTTGGCCTGCTTGGTCTGCTTCTTCTTGCGGGCACCGGCCGCCGCCCATGCCGGGGATCCCCGGCATGCCGGGCATGCCGCCGCCCTGCGCCATCCGCGACATCATCTTGCGGGCCTCGAAGAAGCGCTCCACCAGGTTCTTGACGGCGCCGACCTCGACCCCGGAACCCTGGCGATACGGGCCCGGCGCGAGCCGTTGATGATCGTCGGGTCGGTCCGCTCGACCGGGGTCATCGACTTGATGATGGCGGCGGTGCGGTCCACGTCGCGCTCGTCGAGGTTGTTGATCTGGTCCTTGATCTGGCCCATGCCCGGCAGCATCCCGAGCAGCTTGGAGATCGAGCCCATCTTGCGGACCTGCTCCATCTGCTGGAGGAAGTCGTCGAGGGTGAACTCCTTGGGGCCCTTCGCCAGCTTGGCCGCCATCTTCTCGGCCTCGGCCTGGCTGAAGGTCTGCTCGGCCTTCTCGATCAGGCTGAGCACGTCGCCCATGCCCAGGATGCGGGAGGCCATGCGGTCCGGGTGGAACGCGTCGAAGTCGTCCAGCTTCTCGCCGTTGGAGGCGAACATGATCTGCTTGCCGGTGACGTGCGCCACCGACAGGGCCGCGCCACCGCGGGCGTCACCGTCGAGCTTGGACAGCACGACGCCGTCGAAGCCGACGCCGTCCAGGAACGCCTGGGCGGTGTTGACCGCGTCCTGGCCGATCATGGCGTCGACGACGAACAGGATCTCGTCGGGGTGGACCGCGTCGCGGATGTCGGCGGCCTGCCGCATCAGCTCCTCGTCGATGCCCAGCCGGCCGGCGGTGTCGACGACGACCACGTCGTGCTGCTTGGACTTGGCGTAGGCGATGGAGTCCTCGGCGACCTTGACCGGGTCGCCGACGCCGTTGCCCGGCTCGGGGGCGAAGACCGCGACGCCCGCGCGCTCCGCGACCACCGACAGCTGGTTGACGGCGTTGGGGCGCTGGAGGTCGCAGGCGACCAGCAGCGGGGTGTGGCCCTGGGCGTAGAGCCAACGGCCGAGCTTTCCGGCGAGGGTGGTCTTACCGGCGCCCTGGAGACCGGCCAGCATGATCACGGTCGGCGGGTTCTTGGCGAACCGCAGCCGCCGGGTCTCGCCGCCGAGGATGCCGATCAGTTCCTCGTTGACGATCTTGATGACCTGCTGGGCCGGGTTCAGCGCCTGGGAGACCTCGGCGCCGAGCGACCGCTCCTTGACCTGCTTGATGAACGCGCGCACCGCGGGCAGGGCGACGTCCGCCTCCAGCAGCGCGATACGGATCTCGCGCGCGGTGGCGTCGATGTCCGCCTCGGAAAGGCGGCCTTTGCCCCGGAGGTTCTTGAACGTCGCTGCGAGGCGGTCGGAAAGAGTGTCGAACACGGCGGTCGCGGATCCTCGTGTCGGGGGCGGGAGACAGTCGCCTCAAGGGTATCCGTACCGTGCGCTTACGGTCTCCACCCTGTCGGGCCACGCTTCGCTATCGGCCGGGAGGCGTCCGGGGCGGTCATCCCAGCGCCTTCTGCACTCCCCTGGCGACCTCGCGGGCCCGCAGGTCGGCCAGCGGGGAGCCGTCCGGCCCGACGACGTAGAAGGCGTCGACCGCGTTGGCGCCCAGGGTGGAGATCCGCGCGGAGCGCACGGAGACGTCCGGCGCCTCCTCCAGCGCGCGGCCGATGCGGTGCAGCAGGCCGGGGGCGTCGTGGGCGCGCACCTCGATGACGGTGGCCAACTCCGATCCGACGGAGGCGACGGTGACCCGGGGCGGCGGCGCCGGCGCGCCCCGGCGGCGCGGGTAGGCGGCCTCCCGTTCGGCGAGCCTGGCCCCGATGTCCAGGGAGCCGTCGAAGGCGCGGGTGAAGTCGGCGCGCAGCCGGGCGGCCTCCGGCAGCGAGCCGTACTCGGCGGCGACCCGCCAGCTCAGCAGGGTGACCGGTCCCGCGCCGATCGGGTCGATCCGGCGGAGGTCGGCCGCCCGCACGGTCAGCCGGTGCAGGGCCAGCACTCCGGCGGCGGCCGGCAGCAGTCCCGGCCGGTCGGGCACCGCCAGCAGCAGTTCGACGCCGACCGGTTCCGTGCCGTCGTCCGGTTCGCCGGGGTGGGCGGGTTCGGCCTCGGCGTGCAGGGCCAGGACCGGTCCGCCGGGTGCGGGCGGCCTCGACGGCGAGCCGCTCCTGCTCGGCGCTGGGCACCGGGGAGACCGGCCCCGCGGGCGGGTTGCCTGCCAGGGCCTGCCCGACGCGGTGCACCAGGTCGGCCACGAGGGAGGCGCGCCAGGAGCTCCAGGCGGCGGGGCCGGTGGCCAGCGCGTCGGCCTCGGTCAGGGCGTGCAGCAGGTCCAGGGTGCCGCGTGATCCCACGGTGGTGGCGACGGCCTCGACGGTGGCCGGGTCGTCCAGGTCGCGGCGGGTGGCGGTCTCGACGAGCAGCAGGTGGTGGCGGACCAGCAGGGCCAGCACGTCGGCGTCGGCGCGGCCGAAGCCGAGCCGGGTGGCCACGTCGCGGGCGATCACCTCGCCGGCCGCGCAGTGGTCGCCCGGCCAGCCCTTGCCGATGTCGTGCAGCAGGGCGGCGATCAGCAGCAGGTCGGGGCGGTCGACCCGGCGGGTGAGGCCGGCGGCTCGGACGGCGGTCTCGACCAGGTGGCGGTCGACGGTCCAGCGGTGCACGGCGTTGCGCTGCGGGCGGCAGCGCACCCGTTCCCAGTCCGGCAGCAGGCGGGTGATCAGCCCCTCGGCCTCCAGCGCCTCCCAGACCGGCACGGTGGACTCGCCCGCGCCGAGCAGGGTGACGAGTTGTTCGCGGGCCTCGGCGGGCCAGGGCACCGGGCAGCGGGCGGTGCCGCCGCGGCCAGCGCGGCGGACCGCGTGCAGCGAGAGCGGCAGTCCGGCCTGGGCGGCGGCAGCGGCGGCCCGCAGCGGCAGCACCGGGTCGGCGCTCGGGTTTCGCGGCTGCGGGCCAGCACCGCCTCGCCGTCCTGCTCGACGACGCCCTCGGCGAGCGGGCTGCGGTCGGCCGTCAGGTCGGGGGCGCGGCCGCCGATGCCCAGCAGGCCGCGCCTGCGGGGGCGGGCGGCCCGGGAGCGCAGTACCCGCTCCACCTCGCGCCAGGTGACGTCGCAGGCGTACGCCACGGTGCGCGCGGCCTCGTAGACCTGGCGCAGCAGGGTGTCGGCGTCCAGCAGGCCGAGCCGCGGCGGCGACCTGGTCCTGTTCCTGGAGGGCGAGCCGGTCGGTGGCCCGGCCGGTGACCAGGTGCAGGGCGTCGCGGGTGTCGAGCAGCCGGGCGCGGGCGTCGTCGAGCCCTTCGCGGGGGGCGTCGGCGAGCCAGGAGGCGGCGACGGCGCGCAGCGCGGTGGCGTCCCGCAGTCCGCCGCGGGCCTCCTTGAGGTCGGGTTCGAGCAGGTAGGACAGCTCGCCGTGGCGCTCGGCCCGCTCCTGGCAGAGTTCGTGCAGTTCGGGCAGCCGTCTTGCGGCGCCTGGTTGCGCCAGTCGGCGAGTACGGCGGTGCGCAGGGCGGCGGTGAGCCCCGGGTCGCCGGCGATGTGCCGGGCGTCCAGCAGGCCGAGCTGCACCTTGAGGTCCTCGGCGGCGGCCGTGCGGGCCTCGGCGGGGGTGCGTACCGAGTGGTCGAGGGCGAGGCCGAGGTCCCACACCGGGTACCAGAGGCGGTCGGCGAGCGCGGCGATATCGCCGGGGGCGGCGGTGCCGTCGTGCAGCAGCAGCAGGTCGAGGTCGCTGCGCGGGGAGAGTTCGCCGCGGCCGTAGCCGCCGACGGCGACCAGCGCGGTGCCCTGCGGGCCCGGCGGCGGCGGTGAACAGCCGGGTGAGCCAGCTGTCGGTGAGTGCGGCCAGGGCGGAACGCCGCGGCGGCCCGGGCCGCGTCCTCCTCGTTGAGGAGGCGCAGCCGGGCCGCCGCGTAGCCGCTGGTCGAGGGGCGCGCCCCGCCGGGCGTGGCGCCGGGGCGCGGCGGGTCGCCGGGTTCTCCGTTCCGGTGTTCTTCCATGGTGTTGCGGCCGGCACGGTCGGTCATCCGTTCTCCCCATCGCCGGCGCCCTGCGGCGCCTGGTACGCGTGTTGGTCGGACGTCAGGTGGTGGCGGTCGCCGGTCAGAGGGCGTCCGGTCCGCGTTCGCCGGTGCGGACCCGGACGGCGGTGTCGACCGGCACGCTCCAGACCTTGCCGTCGCCGATCTTGCCGGTCCTGGCGGCCTTGACCACGACGTCGATCAGCTGGTCGGCGTCGGCGTCCTCGACCAGGACCTCGATGCGGATCTTGGGCACCAGGTCGACGGTGTACTCGGCGCCCCGGTAGACCTCGGTGTGGCCGCGCTGGCGGCCGTAGCCGCTGGCCTCGGTGACGGTGAGGCCGTGGACGCCGAAGGCCTGCAGGGCTTCCTTGATCTCGTCGAGCCGGTGCGGCTTGACGACCGCGGTGATGAGCTTCATGCGTCCACCTTGGGCGTCTTGGTCGGTGCCGTGCTGCCGTTCGGGGCGGAAACCGAGCTGAGAGCGCTGCGGACCGCGGAACCGACGCCGGCGAAGTCGTAGGCGGTCTCGGCGTGCTGGGCCTGGTCGATGCCGGAGACCTCCTCGTCCTCGGTGCACGCGTGAAGCCCATCGTCAGGTCGATGAGCCTTGGCGAGGATCGCGGAGACCACCAGGGAGTACAGCAGGACGCAGATCACGCCGACGCTCTGCTTGCCCAGCTGGGCGAATCCGCCGCCGTAGAACAGGCCCTTGGCGGTCTGGCCGACGCCGCCGGTGGCGAACAGGCCGATCAGCAGGGAGCCGACGATACCGCCGACCATGTGGACGCCGACGACGTCGAGCGAGTCGTCGAAGCCGAGCTTGTACTTCAGTCCGACGGCCCAGGCGCACAGCACGCCGGCGATCACGCCGACCGCGATGGCGCCGAGCGGGGAGACCGAGCCGCACGCCGGGGTGATGGCGACCAGCCCGGCGACCGCGCCGGAGGCCGCGCCCAGGGTGGTGAACGAGCCGTGCCGCAGCTTCTCGTAGCCGAGCCAGCCGAGCATCGCGGCGGCCGTGGCGACCTGGGTGTTGGTGAACGCGGCGCCGGCGACGCCGTCGGCGGCCAGCCAGGAGCCGGCGTTGAAGCCGAACCAGCCGAACCACAGCAGGCCGGCGCCGAGCATGACCAGCGGCAGGTTGTGCGGGCGCATCGGGTCCTTGCTTGAAGCCGATCGCGCTTGCCGATCACCAGGATGGCGCCGAGCGCGCGCGGCGCCGGCGTTGATGTGGACCGCGGTGCCGCCGGCGAAGTCGATGACGCCGAACTTGAACAGCCAGCCGCCCGAGCCCCACACCCAGTGGGCCACCGGGAAGTAGACGAGGGTGGCCCACAGCGCGATGAACAGCGTCCAGGCGGTGAACTTCACCCGGTCCGCCAGCGCACCGCTGATCAGCGCGGGGGTGATGATCGCGAACATCAGCTGGAAGGCGGCGAAGACGTAGATGGGGATGCCGTAGCCGGGCCACAGCTCGCCGATCCCGATGTGGCGCATGCCCGAGCCAGTCGGTGCCGCCGATGACGCCGCCGTGGTCGGTTCCGAACGCCTCGGAGAATCCGTAGAGGGTCCACAGGAGGGTGATGACGGCCAGGCTGATGAAGCTCATCATCAGCATGTTCAGCGCGCTCTTGACCCGGACCATGCCTCCGTAGAAGAAGGCGAGGCCGGGGGTCATCACCATGACCAGGGCGGCACTGATCAGCATGAAGGCCGTATGGCCCGTGTCCAGGACCGGCTTGTCGGCGGCAAGCGTCGTCAGGATGCCTGCTGGCATCGGCGTCTCCTCGTCGTCGGGCGGCCCGTGCGAGGTAAGTGTGCGTGTGGGCCGGTTTTCGCCACGAGACTTACGCAGCCGGGTTTCGGTCGCCACCGCAAGGTGTTTCACCGCGGTGACGAAGACGACGCCTGTGTTACGAGGAGGTGAATTGCCCTGATCAGACCGCCGCGCGGCTCCTGGCCTCGGTGTCGTCCGGCAGATCGACCCGCAGACGGTCACGCAGCGCAACGACTTCGGCGACCTCCGCGTAGTCGCGCAGGGCGGTGTGCGCGGTGCGGCGGATGCGGGTGTTGACCCGCTCTGAGCGCACCCGCCGGGCGACGTCGATGGCCTGCGCGGCCAGCTCCGAGGCCTGCTCGGGGTTCCGCTCCAGCAGGTGGACGCTGGCCATGCCGACCAGGTTCAGGGCGTAGGTGCGCTGGTGGACGGTGTCGCGGGCGAAGCAGCTCGACGGCCCGCTCCATCGCCGGGCGGGCCAGCGAGGCGTAGGTGGGGCTGCGGCCGGCCACATAGGCCAGGTCACGGTAGGAGTGGGCGTTCTCCCCGTTCAGCTCGGCCTCGGAGAAGAACCGGATCCAGTCGGGGTCCTCGGCAGGCCGGCTGTCGGTGAAGGAGTCCTCGGCCATCCGGACCGCGCGATGGCACTTCTGCGCGTTGCCGAGGCTGGCGTAGGCGCGGGCCTCCATGGCGTGCAGCATGGCCTGGGTGGTGGCGGTGGCGCTGTCGCGGCTGCCGTACTGGGCGAGGTGGATCAGCTCCAGGGCGTCGTCCGGCCGGCCGAGGTGGATCATCTGGCGGCTCATGCTGGACAGCACGTAGGCGCCCAGCGGGCGGTCGCCGGCCTCCTTGGCGGCGTGCAGGGCCAGGACGAAGTACTTCTGGGCGGTGGGCTGGAGCCCGACGTCGTAGCTCATCCAGCCGGCCAGTTCCGCGAGTTCCGCGGTGACCTTGAACAGCCGCCTGGCGACCGGCTCGGGGTGGGACTCCTGCAGCAGGTCGGTGACCTCGTGAAGTTGGCCGACGACCGCCTTGCGGCGCAGCCCGCCGCCGCACTGCGCGTCCCACAGCCGGAACATCACCGTGGTGCTCTCCAGCAGTTCCAGCTCCGGGACGGACAGCTTGGTCAGGTGCGGGGAGCGGTCGGCGGACGGCGGCGGCATCCCGGCGGCGCCCGGCGGGCTGGGCACCAGCCAGCGCTGCATCGGCTCGACCAGCGCGGGGCCCGCGGCCAGCGCCAGCGACGCGCCGAGGAACCCGCGCCGGCCGAGCATCAGGTCGCTGCGGGAGAACTCGCTGATCAGCTCGACGGTCTGCGGCGCCGCCCACGGCAGGTCGATCCCCGAAGTGGCGGGCGGCTGGTGCGCGGAGCGCAGCCCGAGGTCCTCGACGGCGACGACCGAGCCGAACCGCTCGGAGAACAGCTCGGACAGGATCCGCGGGATGGGTTCGCGGGGTTGCTCGCCGTCCAGCCAGCGCCGCACCCTGGAGGTGTCGGTGCTGACGTGGTGGGCGCCGATCTGCCGGGCCCTGCGGTTGACCTGCCGGGCCAGCTCGCCCTTGGACCAGCCGCTGCGCACGAACCACGACCCCAGCCGGTCGTTGGCCTGTTTCTCCGCGCCGGCGTCCGCGGCAGCCGGGCCGTCGCCCCTGCCGTCCATGTCGATGCCCATGCCGTTGCCCGCGTCCTGGTCGTGTGTGACGGTGCCGCCCACCGGAACGCCCCCATCCCGATCGTCTCGCCGAACTGTCCCCAGGATGCCGCCGGTTGGGGCGCCCTGTCCCGCAGCGTCACCCCCGGAACCGGATCAGGCAGCTCGTCGAGCACTTCCGGCACGCCCGCGGACGACGCGATTTCCGAAGGCGTGTGAACCGAAAGTAATCCTACGATCACTGATCCGGGGAGTGCGCATCCGGAAACGCCACCATTCGCCACCCCTTCGAATGAACTCATTGGTGGCGCCACACGATTCACTTGACAGGTGACCATCAGGACAAGGGCGGAACGCGAGCACTGCAAGGCGCCCGTCCGGCGGCAGGACGCGGCGTAACCATCGATCGGCCGCTGAGTGTTGGAGGTGGCATGGGCTTCACGATCGGCAGTTTCCGGGAGATCCGGGACATCGCGCCCGGTGCGCGCCGCCGCACCCGCGCCTCGGTCCGCTCCACGGTCGCGGAGTACACCGGGTCCTACGGCTGGGCGGTGGTCCCCGGCGCTCGGGCCCCGCGCGGTGGCGGATCGTGCGACTGCGGGATGCCCGGCTGCGACGCGCCCGGCGCGCATCCGCTGGAGTGGGCCGCCGAGATCCCGGCCGGGGCCGGCAGGGAGCAGGTGGCGGCCGCCTGGGCCGCGACCCCGGGCGCCTCGGTGCTGCTGCCCGCCGGGCGCACCTTCGACGTGCTGGACGTGGTGGAGGACGCGGGCTGCCGGGCCATGGTGCGGCTGGAGCGCATGGGGCTGCGGCTGGGCCCGGTGCTGGCCACGCCGACCGGCCGGGCGCTGTTCTTCGTCGCGCCCGGCGCCGCCGACGAGCTGCCGCGGCTGATGTACCGGATGGGCTGGGACGACGCGGCGCTCGACCTGCGCTGTCTGGGCCGGGGCGACCACGTCACCGCCCCGCCGTCCGACCTGGGCGGCCACGGGCCGGTGCGCTGGCTGCGACCGCCCTCACCGGACCGCCCGCCGCCCGAGGCCCGGCTGCTGCTGGGCACGCTGGCCTACGTCTGCCACCGCCACCAGCCGCTCGTGCGCTCCTGACCCCGCGCCGCCGCGGGCCGGCGGACCCACCCGCGCGTAAGGGGCACCCGCCATGGCGGGTGCCCCTTACGCGCTGCGTCGTGCCGTGAGGTGTGCCGGGTATGGTCCTGCGGTCAGTCGCCGATCAGCGCGTCCACGAACGCCTCGGGCTCGAAGGGTGCCAGGTCGTCCGGGCCCTCGCCCAGGCCGACCAGCTTGACCGGGACACCCAGCTCCCGCTGGACGGCGATCACGATGCCGCCCTTCGCCGTGCCGTCCAGCTTGGTCAGAAGCGATGCCGGTGACGTCGACGACCTCGGCGAAGACCCGGGCCTGGACCAGGCCGTTCTGCCCGGTGGTGGCGTCCAGCACGAGGATGACCTCGTCGAGCGGGCCGTGCTTTTCCACGACGCGCTTGACCTTGCCGAGCTCGTCCATCAGCCCGGTCTTGGTGTGCAGCCGGCCCGCGGTGTCGATCAGCACCACGTCCGCGCCCTCCGCGATGCCCTCCTTGACCGCGTCGTACGCCACCGACGCCGGGTCGCCGGCCTCGGGGCCGCGCACCGTGCGGGCGCCGACCCGCTCGCCCCAGGTCTGCAGCTGGTCGGCGGCGGCGGCCCGGAAGGTGTCGGCGGCGCCCAGCACCACGCTGCGCCCGTCGGCCACCAGGACCCGGGCGATCTTGCCGGTGGTGGTGGTCTTGCCGGTGCCGTTGACCCCGACGACCATCAGGACGGCCGGGCGGTCCAGCGCGCTCTCGGTGTGCAGGGTGCGGTCAGCGTCGGTGCCGACCAGCGTCAGGAGCTCCTCGCGCAGCAGGGTGCGCAGGTCGGCCGGGGTACGGGTGCCGAGCACCCTCACCCGCTCGCGCAGCCGCTCGACGAGCTCCTGGGTGGGGGCGACGCCGACGTCCGCGGTGAGCAGGATGTCCTCGACCTCCTCCCAGGTCTCGTCGTCGAGGCGTTCGCGCGACAGCAGCGCCAGCAGTCCCTTGCCCAGGGTGTTCTGCGAGCGCGACAGCCGGGAGCGCAGCCGCACCAGGCGGCCCGCGGCGGGTTCCGGGACCTCGAGGGGGACCGGTTCGGGGGGCAGGGTGACCACGGGGGCCTCGGGGAGCCCGACCTCCTCGATGGTGCGGCGCGGTTCGTCGCGCGGCACCTCCGCGTCCTCGCCGACGTGCGGCTCGGCCGGTGGGGCGGTGGTCCTCGGCTCAGCCGACGACGGCGGTGCGGGCGGCACCCGCTTGCGACGGCTGCCGACCACGAGGCCGCCCAGCGCGCCGATCACGACCAGGGCGATGACTACAGCAAGGATGACGGTTTCCATAACGCCCCCCAGTATCAGCCACGGCACAAGCGCCGCGCGAGGAAGCCCGGCGACCGGGTCAGCCCATCTCCTCCAGCGCCTTGCCCTTGGTCTCCGTGACCAGGAAGGCCACGAAGGGGATGGACAGCACCGCGAAGCAGGCGTAGATCACGTAGGCGCCCGAAAGGTCCCAGTCCGACAGGGTCGGGAAGCTCACCGTGATGCCCCAGTTGGCGATCCACTGCGCGGAGGCGGCCACCCCGAGCGCCGCGGCCCTGATCCTGTTGGGGAACATCTCGCCGAGCAGCACCCAGACCACCACGCCCCACGACAGCGCGAAGAACAGCACGAAGCAGTGCGCGGCGATCAGCGCCGTGGTGCCCTGCGCGTCCGGCAGATGGATGTTCTTTCCGCTGCCGGTCTTGAAGGAGAAGGCCCAGGCGGCGAGCCCCAGCGACAGCGTCATGCCGATCGAGCCGGTGATCAGCAGCGGTTTGCGGCCCAGCCGGTCGACGAAGAGCATCGCGATCACGGTGCCGATGACGTTCACGATCGAGGTGGTGAAGGAGTACAGGAAGGAGCTGGTCGGGTCGATGCCGACGGACTGCCACAGCGACGAGGAGTAGTAGAAGATCACGTTGATGCCGACCAGCTGCTGGAAGAGCGACAGGCCGATACCGATCCAGACGATGGGCAGGAAGCCGCCCCGCCCGCCGAGCAGGTCGCGGAAGGTGGACTTGTGCTCGCGGCGCATCGCGTGGCGGATCTCGGTGACCCTGGCGTCCAGGTCGGTCCGCTCGCCCTCGACCTCCGAGAGCACCTTGCGGGCCGCCTGGTCCTTGCCGACCGACAGCAGGAAGCGCGGCGACTCGGGGATGACGAAGGTCAGCACCCCGTACAGCACGGCCGGCACCACCATCACGCCCAGCATCCACTGCCAGGCCTCCAGCCCGCCGAGGTCGCCGCGCTGGTTTCCGTTCGCCCACTGCAGGATGCCGTAGTTGACCAGCTGTGAGAGGGCGATGCCGATGACGATCGCGGCCTGCTGGAAGGAGCCGAGCCGGCCGCGGTAGGCGGGCGGCGAGACCTCGGCGATGTAGGCGGGGCCGATGACCGAGGCCATGCCGATCCCGAAGCCGCCGATCACCCGCCACATGGTCAGGTCCCAGACGGCGAAGGGCAGCGCGGAGCCGACCGAGCTGATCGTGAAGAGCAGCGCGGCGATCGCATCACCCGGATGCGTCCGAGCCGGTCGGCCAGCCGCCCGGCGCTCGCGGCGCCGACCGCGCAGCCGAGCAGGGCCGCGGCGACCACCTGGGCGAGCAGGCTGCTGCTCATGTCGAACCTGCCCTGGATACCGACCACGGCGCCGTTGATGACGGAGCTGTCGTAGCCGAACAGGAAGCCGCCCATGGCGGCCGCGGCGGTGATGAACACGACGTGGGCGAGGTGCTCGGACCCCGCTTGGGGTCCGGCCGGATTGTCCTGCGCGGTGCTGGTCAACGTGAACTCCCGGGGCGCTGCGCCGGGCCCCGGGGACGTCGGAGCCTGGACCCCTCAGTGTCAGGCGGTGCGCCGACCGCCACCACTCGGCCGCCACGAGGTCCGCAAGCCGACTTCTCCGGGCTCAACGCTTTCGCCGATCGAAGGGGTTGGGCCATTCGGGCGTGTGCCCTGCGCGGCGGCCGGCATGCGCGGCCACCGCGTGGCCCGGTCCAGTCAGGCTGACTGTCTGCGGTTGTCGCGCAGCCGCTGGCTGATCACCTTGGAGACCCCGTCGCCCTGCATCGAGACGCCGTAGAGGGCGTCGGCGACCTCCATCGTGCGCTTTTGATGGGTGATCACGATGAGCTGGGAGCTCTCCTGGAGCTCCCGCATGATCCCGATCAGCCGCTGGAGGTTGGTGTCGTCCAGCGCCGCCTCGACCTCGTCCATCACGTAGAAGGGGCTGGGCCGGGCCTTGAAGATCGACACCAGCAGGGCCACCGCGGTCAGCGACCGCTCGCCGCCGGACAGCAGGGACAGCCGCTTGACCTTCTTGCCGGGCGGGCGCGCCTCCACCTCGACCCCGGTGGTCAGCATGTCGTCCGGGTCGGTGAGCAGCAGCCTGCCCTCGCCGCCAGGGAACAGCCGGGAGAAGACGCCCTCGAACTCCCGGGCGGTGTCGTGGAAGGCGGCGGTGAAGACCTGTTCGACCCGCTCGTCGACCTCCTTGACGACCTGGAGCAGGTCGGCACGGGTCTTTCGCAGGTCCTCCAGCTGCTCGGTGAGGAAGTTGTGCCGCTCCTCCAGCGCCGCGAACTCCTCCAGAGCCAGCGGGTTGACCTTGCCGAGCTGCTGGTAGGCCCGCTCCGCAGAGCGCAGCCGCTTCTCCTGCTCGGCGCGCACGTAGGGCCGCGGTTCCGGCTCTGGCCCGGCCTCCTCGCCCTCGGCGGGCGGGGAGGGCGGCACCGGCTGGGCGGGGCCGTACTCGGCGATCAGCCCGGCCGCCTCCATGCCGTGCTCCTCCAGCGCCTTGGTCTCCAGCGCCTCGACGCGCAGCCGCTTCTCCGCGCCCAGCACCTCGCCGCGGTGCACCGAGTCGGTGAGTTTGTCCAGCTCGCCCTTGAGTCCGCGGGCCGCGTCCCGCTCGGCGGCCAGCGCCGCCTCCCGATCCGCCTTGGCGCGTTCGGCCGCCGTGCGCTCCCGGTCGGCCCGGGTCAGCGACCGCGAGACGTACTCCAGCAGTCCGCGGGCGCCGGCCAGCACGGCGGTGGCGGTGGCGGCCTCGTACTCCAGCTGCGCCTTGCGGCGGTCCGCCCGGGCCCGGCTCTCGCGCTCCATGCGGGCGCCGCGGTCCAGCGCGTCGGCGCGGCCGGCGAGCGCCTTGACCCGCTCCTCGTGGGTGCGCAGTTGCAGCCGCGCCTCCATCTCGGTCTGCCGGGCGTTGGCGCCGTCCGCCGCGAGACGGTCGCGTTCGGCGGTGTCCGGCTCCTCGTCGGCCGGCTCTCCCTCGGCCTCCTCCAGCCGTCCGATCAGGTCGGCGAGTTCGGCGGACGCCCTGGTCAGCGCCTCCTGGGCACGGGCGACGGCCGCCGCTCCGCGCTCCGCCTCCCCGGCGGCGCCACGGGCCTGGCCGCCGAGCCGGCCCAGTTGCTGGGCGACGCCGGATCGTTCCTTCTCCGCGGCGCGGCGGCGGGCGGCGAGTTGGTCGACCTCGCGGGCGCACTGCGCCCGCCGCTCCTTCGCGGCCGCCTGCGCGTCGGACAGCCCCGCGCAGCGCTCGGCCAGCGCCTCGATGCCGGCGGCCGCCTCGTCCACCGCCGCCTGGACCTCCAGCAGGCTGGGCGCGCCGGCCGATCCGCCGTGCGCGAAGTGCGCCGCGAGCAGGTCGCCGTCGGCGGTGACCGCGCTCAGGCCGGGGTGACGGGTGATGAGTTCCTGGGCCTCGGCGAGGGTGGCGACGACCACGACCCCCCGCAGCAGCCTGCGTACCGCGGGCAGCAGTTCCGCGGGGCCCTGTACGAGTCCGGCCGCGAAGCGGGCGCCGGGGGGCAGTCCCTGCGGCGCTCCCTGCTCCGGCGCGCCGGGTTCTTCTGGCGCGCCGCCGATGAGCAGGGCGGCCCGCCCGGCGTCGTCCTTGCGCAGCAGGCGCAGTGCCTGGGCGGCGCCGGAGGGGGTGGCGACGGCGACCGCGTCGGCGGCGGCGCCCAGCGCGGCGGCGACGGGCACCTCGTGGCCTGGGGCGACGGTGAGCAGTTCGGCGGCCGGGCCCAGCAGTCCGCTGAGCCGGTCGGCGGCGCCGAGCAGTATCCCGGTGCCGTCCTTGCGGCGCAGGCCGAGGGCGAGCGCGTCGTGCCGGGCGGACAGCGCGGCGCGTTCGCGTTCCGCCGCGGTGGCGCTCTCGCGGGCGGCGGCCAGCGCCTCCTCGGCTTCGGCCTGTTCGGCCCGGGCGGTCTCGTAGGCGGCTTCGAGTTCCGCGTCGCCCGCGTCGAGCCCGTCGACCTGGGCCTTGAGGCGTTCGTACTCCTCCTGGGCGACGACCGCGCGCTCGGCGGCCTCCTGCTGAGCGGCGGTCAGCCGCCCGATCTCCGCTTCGGCGGATCCGGCGCGGCTGCGGGCGGCGTTGACCTGGCCGTGCAGCCGGGCGAGGCCCTCGCGGCGGTCGGCGATGGCGCGGGCGGCCGCTTTGAGGCGTTGTTCCTCCGCGGCGAGGGCGCGTTCCAGTTCGGCACGGTGGGTGACGGTGTCGTCCAGCGCGAACTGGGCCGCCTCCAGCGCGGCGGTCAGCTCCGCCTCCTGTTCGCGGACCCGGGCGGCCTCGCGTTCCATCTCCTCCGGGTCGCGGCCGCGGCGTTCCTCGGACTGCTGGCCGGTGGCGTGCCTGACGCGCTGTTCGGCGAGGCTTATGGTGCCGCGGACGCGTTCGAGCGAGTTGGGAGAGTCCGTACCAGGTCTGCTGGGCCTCGGTCAGCCGCGGGCCGATGCGGCGGACCTGTTCCTCCAGTTGGGCCTCGCGCCGGATGGCGGTGGCCACTTCGGCCTCGACGGTGTCGCGCCGTTCCTTCAGGGCCGCCTCGTCGGCGACTTCACTGCGTAGGGCTTCGCGCAGAGTGACCAGATCGTCGGCGAGCAGCCGGAGTCTGGCGTCCCGCAGGTCGGCCTGGATGACGGCGGCCCGGCGGGCGACGGCGGCCTGCCGGCCGAGCGGCTTGAGCTGGCGGCGCAGTTCGGCGGTGAGGTCGTTGACCCGGGCGAGGTTGGCCTGCATCGCGTCCAGCTTGCGCAGCGCCTTCTCCTTGCGCTTGCGGTGCTTCAGGACGCCCGCCGCCTCCTCGATGAAGGCGCGGCGGCCCATCGGATCGGCGTGCAGTACGGAGTCGAGCTGGCCCTGGCCGACGATGACGTGCATCTCGCGGCCGATGCCGGAGTCGGAGAGCAGTTCCTGGATGTCCAGCAGCCGGCAGGTGTCGCCGTTGAGCTGGTACTCGCTGCCGCCGTTGCGGAACATCGTCCGCGTGATGGTGACCTCGGCGTAGTCGATGGGCAGGGCGCCGTCGCTGTTGTCGATGGTGAGCGAGACCTCGGCGCGGCCCAGCGGCGGGCGGCCGGTGGTGCCCGCGAAGATCACGTCCTCCATCTTGCCGCCGCGCAGCGACTTTTCGCGCCCTGCTCTCCCATCACCCAGGACAGGCCGTCCACCACGTTGGACTTGCCCGAACCGTTGGGGCCGACCACGCAGGTGATGCCGGGTTCGAAGCGCAGTGTGGTGGCCGAGGCGAAGGACTTGAACCCCCGCAGGGTCAGGCTCTTGAGGTGCACCCCGGCTCTCCTCCTCCGCTTTGTCCGAGGAGTCGGACTCTACAGTTCGAGTCCGGTTTCACCGGGGAGGGCGCAGGGCACACCACACGTAAGACTTTGGGTGAAGCGCGGACGAACGGCAGGAAGGCAGGGGCCGGGAAAAGACGAAGGGACGCCGAAGCGTCCCTTGCAGAATCATCTGCGGTGCTGACGGTGCTGACACGGTCCTTGACTCACCGGACCGCGATCAGGCGAGCGCGGGCTCCGCTTGAGGTACGTCGATGCTGCTGAGCAGCGACTCTTCATGCGACGAGGCGAGCGCGTCGTTTTCGGCCTGGATCCTGACGAGCTCGGATTCCAGATCCTGGACACGCTGCTGAAGCCGTCGCATCTCGGAGATGAGTCGCGGATCGGTGCCGCCGACGTAACCGAGAAGCGCCTTTGCCATGATGGATGGTCCTCCACGCTGAGTGACCGACCTGAGCGGTGTGGGTCGTGAGGGGTTATCGCACCCGCCGTTTGCGCCGCTGCCGTTGTCATTTCCACGGCCAAACGACTAAGGTGCGCGGGGCTTCCAGCGTCTCACCAAAAGGTTTGACGGTCAACACGATCACAGCCCGCCAGTCCGAGTGCTAACTCACACGCGACGCATGATTACGTCGCGGAGTACACCCGCGGGGGCTTTATGGATCATCCTTGAAGCGGCAGCCTGGCACGGGGAAGCGGAAATGGCAACACCCGATCCGAAGGTGAACGCGCTGGTTACCCTCGGTATCTGCGGTCATCTACGGACATAGGGTATCTAGTCCGTGCATACGGTCCCGAATTCCGGGCCGGGCGAGATCACCGCTCCCGGAAGCCCTCGTAGCCGCCGCGCGGCTCGCCCCACAACTCCGCCACCCCGTCCACGCGCCCGGGCGTGGCGCCCCGCCGCAACCGGTCCAGCAGACGTTCGCACCGCTCACGCGTGCCTTCGGCCACCACCTGGACCCGGCCGTCCTCCAGGTTCGAGGCGAACCCGGTCAGCCCGCCGATCTCCAGCGCGGCGGCCCGGGTCCACCAGCGGAAGCCCACCCCCTGCACCCGGCCGCGCACCCACGCGGTGAGCCGGACCGACGCCTCCGACCCCTGGGCGCGATCCCCTCCCGGAGCGGAAGCGGAATCCGAAACGGAAGCGGCGGGACCACCGGAACCGGCGGTCGCCGGACATTCGCCGGAATCGTCCCGGTCGCCGGATTCGTTCGGGTGACCCGGGCGAAAAGTGCCGTTCATACACCGAACGCTATCCCGGGAATGTCACATGCTTCACATCCATCACGCCGTCCTTTCGGTACAGTCACGCCGCAACCCAATTCACCCGTTCGAGTGATAGCGGGAAGCCGACTCCCCGGAAGCGAGGGCGCTCAGATGGGCCGACATGGACGCAACTCCCCCGAAGCCGCCGCACCGATCCGTGGCCACCGCGGCCGGCGGCGCCGCAACACCGGGGCGCGTACCGGCCTGTTGGGAGCGTCCGCCGCGATGGCGGTCGGCGCGGTCGCCGTGGCGACCGGGCTGGTGCCCTCACCGGGCAGCGCGGCGGGCGGCCACTACCTGTTCGGCGACGAGGACGGGCCCGGCAACCTCACCCAGGCGGACGGCACTCCGACCACGCTGGCGACCGACGGCGCCCAGGGCGGCCTGATGGACCCCGGCACCTCCTCGGCGGGCACCACCGGATCCGGCCGGCCCTCCTCCTCTGTCTCCCCCTCGTCCTCGCCGACCCGCACGGCCGCCCGGCCGACGAAGCCGGTCACCCGGCGGCCGACCAGCCCGGCCACGGTGGTCCGCCGGACGGTCAGCGCCGCACCCACCGTGGTGGCCGGCGCGCCGAGCGGCACCATGACGGCCGCCGCCGACCAGGTGCTCTCCCTGGTCAACCAGCAGCGGGCCCAGGCGGGCTGCCAGCCGCTGACCGGCGACTCCAAGCTCACCGAACTGGCCTCGAACTACAGCGCGGAGATGGCGGCGCGCGGCTTCTTCGACCACACCGACCCGGACGGCAAGAGCCCCTGGGACCGGGCGTCGGCGCTGGGCATCAGCAATCTCGGGGGCGAGAACATAGCCGAGGGGCAGCCCGACGCCCAGGCGGTGATGGACGCGTGGATGAACAGCCCCGGCCACCGCGCCAACATCCTCAACTGCGACTACCGCACCATAGGTATAGGAGTGCACTACGCCACCGGCTCGCAGTCCGGCGGCCCCTGGTGGACCCAGGACTTCGGCTTCTAGCAGGCGCCGTGCGGCCGGTACGCGCCCCGGACGGCGCTCGCGCCCGTCCACCGGGCGGCCGTACGGGCGCGCCCGAATCGGCCAGGAGTCTTCACGCCCTGGACCGTCGCATCCGAACCTGATCGCTGATAGCTTCCCTGAAATCCGCTAGGACAACGTGGGACGCGGAGGCGGCCATGTCCGACGACGATCCGGTTCGTGTGTTGGGGCGCCGCCTGGACGCGGCGCGCCGGCAACGCGGCTGGACGTTCCGGGAGTTCGCCAAACACACCGGTATGTCCAAGAGCACGTTGCAGTACATGATCGGATCCCGGCGTACCGCACCCGACTACCACGAACTGGTCGCCCTCGTCGGAAAGCTCGGCCAGCCGTGGACCCCGGAGTGGGAACGGCTGTGGTGGTGCGCGGTCGACAGCCCGCCCGAAGACGCGGAAGCCGTGCCGGCGCAACTGCCCGCCACCCCGCCCGGTTTCGTCGGACGCGCCGCGGAGCTCGCCGAACTCGGCCGGATCCGCGCCGCCGGCGCGGCGACCGCGGTGCTGTGCGGCATGGCCGGGGTGGGCAAGACGGCGCTGGCGGTGCGCTGGGCGCACCGGGCGCGCGAGGCGTTCCCCGACGGCCAGTTGTACATCGACTTACGCGGCTACGATCCCGACCCACCGGTGGCCACCGCCGACGCGCTGGCGAGTCTGCTGCGCGCGCTGGGGGTGAGCGACACCGCCATGCCGTCCGCGCTCGACGAGCGCACCGCGCTCCTGCGCACCGTGACGAACCGGCGGCGGATACTCGTCGTGCTCGACAACGCCGCCACCGTCGAGCACGTCAGGCCGCTGCTGCCCGGCACCGAGGAGTCGTTCGTCATCGTGACCAGCCGGGACCGGCTGACCGGGCTGGTGGCCAGGGAGGGTGCGGCCCGGGTACGGCTGGATCCGCTGCCGGCCGCCAACGCCACGGGGCTGCTGGAGGACTTCATCGGCGTCAGGGCGGTCGCCGACCCGGCCGCGGTGGCCTCGCTCTCCGAGCAGTGCGCGCGGTTGCCGCTGGCGCTGCGGGTGGCCGCCGAGTTCGTCGCCGGGCGTCCCGACACGCCGCTGGCGAGCCTGGTCGCCCAACTCGCCGACGAGCAGCGCCGCCTGGACGCGCTCGACGCGGGCGGTGACCGGCGTACCGCGATGCGCGGTGTGCTGTCCTGGTCGTACCGGCGGCTGCCCGCACCGGCCGCGCGGTTGTTCCGGCTGCTGAGTCTGCACGGCCCGGTCACCTTCGGGACGGGCGCGGCGGCGGCGCTGGCCGGGCTGCCGGCCGGCGAGGCCAGGGCGCTGCTCGACCAGCTGTGCCAGGCGTACCTGATCCACCCGGTGGACTCCGACCGCTACCAGATGCACGACCTGCTGCGGGCCTACGCGTCGGAGCTGGTGGAGGCCGTGGAGAAGGCGCCGCAGCGCCGGGCGGCCGTGCGGCGGCTGCTGAACTACTACCTGCGCTCCGCGCACGCCGCGGATCTGCGCCTGGAGCCGCACCGGCTGCCCATCACCGTGCCGCGGGTCCGCGCGGTCGCCCCGGAGCGGATGCCGTCGTTCGCGGCGGCGATGGCCTGGTTCACCGTCGAGCATCCCGCGCTGCTGGCGGCGATCAACCTGGCGATCAGGTCCGATCTCGACGAGTACACGTGGAGACTCGCGTGGACGACGCTGACCTTCTTCGAGCGGCGGGGCCACTGGCAGGACTACGCGGACACCCAGCGTGCCGCGCTCGCGGCGACCGGACGGCTGGGCGACCGCTCGGGGCAGGCCCACACCCATCGCTGCCTCGCCCGGGTCTACGGCCGACTCGGCCGTGACGAGGAGGCCCACACCCATCTGCGCCGGGCCCTGGAGCTGTACCGGGAGACCGGCGACCGCGGCGGGCAGGCGCGCACCTGTCTCAACCTCAGCATGGCCGCCGAGCGCGGCGGCCGGTACCTGGACGCGATGCGCTACGACCGCGAGGCGTACAACCTGTTCGTCGCCACGGGTGACCGGCACGGGCAGGGTCTGGCCCTCAACCAGATCGGCTGCGACCACCTGGTGCTCGGCAACCCCGACCAGGCTCTCGCCGACTGCCAACGCGCGCTCGCCATCTTCGAGGAGTTCGCCGACGTGGCCTCGCAGGCCGCGGTCTGGGACAGCCTGGGTGCCGCCCATCACGCCCTGCGGCGGACGGCGCGGGCCGTCGACTGCTACGAGCAGGCCCTCACCCACTACCGGCAGCTCGGCAACCAGTACAACGAGGCGGATTCGCTGATCAATCTGGGCGAGGCCTACGCCGCGTCCGGTGATCGGGACGCGGCGCTGGCGCGGTGGAGGCCGGCCCTGGAGATCCTGGAGGAACTGCGGCACGGCCGGGCCGCCGAGGTGCGGGCTCGCATCGGTGCCGCGATCGGCCACGGTGCCGCCGCGGCCGAGCACGCCAGGTAGCCGCCCGCCGTCACTCCGGGCGGGGCGGGCGCTGGCAGCGGGGGCAGAAGTAGCTGGAGCGGTTCATCCACGGGCGGCGCCGGATCGGGGTACCGCAGCGGCGGCACGGCTCGTCCTCACGGCCGTAGGCGTCCAGCGAGCGGTCGAAGTAACCGGATTCGCCGTTGACGTTGACGTACAGGCTGTCGAAGCTGGTGCCGCCGACGTCCAGGGCCGCGGTCATCACCGCCCGCACGTGGGTGATCAGTTCGGCGGTGCGCGGGCGGGTCAGGGTGGCGGTGGGGCGCTCGTAGTGGAGCTTGGCGCGCCACAGCGCCTCGTCGGCGTAGATGTTGCCGACCCCGCTGATCAACGACTGGTCCAGCAGCGCGCGCTTGACGGTGGTGCGGCGGCGGGTGAGCGCGGTGTGGAAGACGTCCTCGTCGAAGGCCGCCTCCAGCGGGTCGGGGGCGATGTGGGCGAGCGGCAGCGGCAGGCCGAGGCCGGCGTCCGGGCCGTCGGGCACCCACTCGTGGACCGACAGGCCGCCGAAGGTGCGCTGGTCGACGAAGCGCAGTTCGGTGCCGAGGTCGTCGGCGAAGCGGATCCTGACCCTCAGATGGGTCTCGTCGGGCGCGTCGCGCGGCTGTACGAGGAGTTGCCCGCTCATTCCGAGGTGGCCGAGGAGCGAGGTGCCGGAGCCGTCCTGGCCGGTGTCCGGAGTGCTCTCCTTGCCCGGTCCCAGCGACAGCTTGCCCGGTCCCAGCGGCAGCCACAGGTACTTGCCCCGGCGGCGCGCCGGGCCCATCGCGGTGCCGCGCAGCCGGTCGGCGAAGTCGGCCGGCGCCTTCCAGGTGGCGCCGCACGGCACGCGGGTGGCAGTACCTCGACCTCTTCGACGGTGCGGCCGCTCACCCAGCGCTGCAGCCCGCGCCGGACCACCTCGACCTCGGGCAGTTCAGGCATGAAGACTCCGCAGTGACACGAGGGGCGGACGGATCCGACCGGGGCGAAGGTTTCGGGCCTGGTCCGTCGGGCCGGTGAAGGGCTCGACGGGCCAGGCCCGGTTGGCGGCGGGCGGTCAGGAGGCGGTGGGTTCCGCCTTCTGCGCGCTGTCGCCGGAGGATTCTGCGTCGGCTGCTTCGCGCTTGGCACGGATCTCGCGCCAGGCGGACTCGGCTGCCTGCTGTTCCGCTTCCTTCTTGCTGTGGCCGGTGCCGGTGCCGTACGTGACACCACCGACGCGGGCGGCAGCCGTGAAGGTCTTCTCGTGGTCGGGTCCGGCCTCGGTGACCAGGTACTCGGGCACCCCGAGTGCCTCGGTGGCGGTGAGTTCCTGGAGGCTGGTCTTCCAGTCCAGGCCCGCGCCGAGATTGGAGGACTTCTCGATCAGCGGGTCGAAGAGCCGGTGCACCAGTTCGGCGGCGGCCTCGAGTCCCTGGTCGAGATAGACCGCGCCGATCACCGCTTCGAGGGTGTCGGCGAGGATCGAGGCCTTGTTGCGGCCGCCGGTGCCCTCCTCTCCTCGGCCGAGCCGGATGAAGCTACCGAGGTCGAGACCCCGGGCCACCTCCGCGAGGGCGCGTGAGTTGACCACCGCGGCCCGCAGTTTGGCCAGTTGGCCTTCCGGCAGGTCGGGGTGGGTGCGGTAGAGCGTGTCCGTGACGACCAGGCCGAGCACGGAGTCCCCGAGGAACTCCAGCCGCTCGTTGGTCGGCAGCCCGCCGTTCTCGTACGCGAACGAGCGGTGGGTCAGCGCACGCACCAGAAGGGCGGGCTCGAGTGTGTACCCGAGCCGCCCTTCCAGAAGCGTGTGGGACGAGGCTGCCGTTGGCGTCTGCCGACGACTTGGCGTCTGACATGGAGCCTGTCACCTGCCGATCAGACCTCGAGGACCTGACGGCGGTTGTAGGTGCCGCAGCTCGGGCACGCGATGTGCTGGAGCTTCGGCTCGTGGCAGCGCTCGCACGCGACCAGGGTCACGGGCGCAGCCTTCCACTGCGAACGGCGGTGGCGCGTGTTGCTGCGCGACATCTTCCGCTTCGGAACAGCCACGGCTACTTCTCCTGCTTCTCATCGACGCCGGGCTCGGCGCCGCTCACGTTGTCCTTCTCGCCGTCCTGTTCCTTGAAGGATTCGGCGAGTCCCTGCAATGCCGCCCAACGGATGTCGGAGGCGTCGTGGTGGTGACCTGGGTCACTCACCAGCCGTGCACCGCATTCGGAGCACAGGCCAGGGCAGTCCTCCTGGCACACCGGCTGCAGCGGCAGTGCGAGCACCACCGCGTCCCGCAGCACGGGTTCGAGGTCGAACATCTCGTCGTTGAGGACGAGTGCCTCCTCCTCGTCGCCGTCGGTGTCGTCGGCGACGCCGCCGAACCTCTCACCGGCGTCCGGGTAGGAGTACAACTCCTGGAAGTCGGTGTCGAGCTCGCGCCCGATCGGCTCCAGACACCTTACGCACTCACCCGCGAGTCGGCGCATGGGCGGTGCCGGTGACGAGCACACCCTCCATGACCGATTCCAGCCGCAGGTCGAGTTCGACCGAAGCCCCCTCGGGGACGCCGATCACATCGGCGAGACCGAGATCCTCGGGCGCCGGCACCGTGCGGGAGACCTTCTTCATCGCGCCAGGACGACGCCCCAGCTCGCGTGTGTCGAACACGAGCGGGTCGCGGTGGTCGAGGCGGGCGTTGAGGGCTTCCTGCTTTCCTTTGGTGCGTCTGCCGTGCGGCGGTGGCCCGCCGAACGGCGCTGGCCCACGGCAAGCGGGCAGCCGAAACCGGGCGGATACACCGGCCGGAGGTGTCAGGATACTGGACTCGCGACGCTGACCCAACTCACCCTCTCGGCCCCGGTCGGCCGGGGCCTTGAGGTCAGTGGCCTTGCTCCAGCTGACGCAGGCTCTCCAGGTCGATCATGCTGGTGTCGAAGAAGCTGGTCTCGTCCAGCCCCGCGGGCTGCGCCTGCGGGTAGTGCGGCTGCTGGTGCGGTACCAGCGGCTGCTCGTAGCCCTGCTGCTGTTGCCAGCCGTAGGCGGCCGGGTCGGCGTATTCCTGCGGTTGCTGCGGGTAGCCGTAGCCGTCGTAGGTGGGCTGCTGCTGTTGCTGGTAGGGGTCCTGCGGGTAGCCGCCCGCCTCCTGCGCCGGGTAGCCCATCGCGGCCGGGGCGTAGTCCGGCTGCTGCGGCGGGTAGCCGTAGGCGGCGGGCTGCTCGGGGATGACCGGCTGGACGGGCACGGCCGCCGGGATCGGGGTGCCGGCCAGGCCCGCGAGGTACTCGGCGTCGGACTGCTGGGCCGGGGAGGTGCCGTCGTGGGCGTCCTGCGCCGCGATGTGCGCGGCCAGCTCGTCGATCGGGCGGTGGCCGGTGAGCTTCTGCCGGCCGCGGCCGACCGCCTCCAGGGTCTTGGCCAGCACCGCCTCGAAGGCGCCGAGCTTGGTGTCCACGTAGGCGTCCGCGCGGCGCCGCAGCTCCGTGGGGTCGGCGGTGCGCTCGGGGGCCTCGTCGTCGCCCTCGGCGTAGCCGTCGCCTGGGTCGCGGCCGAGCAGCTTCTCGCGGCCGCGGTCGACGGAGCCGAGCGTCTTGGTGAGCACCACCTCGAAGTTGGCGAGCTTGCTGTCGACGTAGTCGTCGGCCTCGGCCCGGATCTCCTCGGCCTCCCGGCGGGCCTCGCCCAGGATGCGGTCGGACTCCTCCTGGGAGCGCCGGGCGATCTCGGTGTCGGAGACCAGCGAGCCGCGGTGCTGGTGCGCGGACTCGATGATGCGGTCCGCCTCGGCGCGGGCCTCGGCGACCATCTGCTCGCGGTCGCCGAGCAGCGCCTGCGCCTGGGACAGCGAGTCCGGCAGCGCGTCACGCACCTCGGACAGCTTCACCAGCAGTTCGGCGCGGTTGACCACGCAGGAGGCGGACATCGGCATGGAGCGCGCGCCTTCGACGGCCGCGACGATCTCGTCGAGCTTCTTCTGCACGTCCATGGCTTCGTCCGTCTTCCTCGGTGTGTACCTCGGCGGAGCCCGGTGCCCCGGCGGGAGCCGGGCGGGTCAAGCAGACTCTACGACCACCTGGCTCGCCCGGCACAGTGGCTGACGATCCGTCAGGACCCGCCCGCGCCCTTCAGCGCTTGGCCAGCTTGCCGCGCAGCGCCGCCAGAACCTGCTCGGGCACCAGGTGGGAGACGTCGCCTCCCCACTGGGCGACCTCCTTGACCAGGCTGGAGGACAGGAAGCTGTAGGTGGGGTTGGTGGGGACGAAGAGCGTCTCCACCCCGGACAGGCCGTTGTTCATCTGGGCCATCTGGAGTTCGTAGTCGAAGTCGCTGACGGCGCGCAGGCCCTTGACGATGGCGGGGATCTCACGCTGCTTGCAGAAGTCGACCAGCAGGCCGTGGAACGCCTCCACCCGCACGTTGCCGAACTCGGCGGTGACCTCCTCGATGAGCGCGATGCGCTCCTCGACGGTGAACAGGCCCTGCTTGGACTTGTTGATCATCACGGCGACGTGCACCACGTCGTACAGGCGCGAGGCGCGGGCGATGATGTCGAGGTGTCCGTTGGTGATGGGGTCGAAGGACCCCGGACAGACGGCGCGGCGCAACAGTGGTTCCTCGCTCTCCGATGCGTTCATCACGCGGGCGTGCCGGTCAGGCCGGCGTCGGCGCCTGGCACGGCGGCCAGACCGTACCAAAGTGTGCCTTCGCCGTAGCGACGGGACCTCAGGCCCTCGAAACCCTCGGGCCAGTCGAACTCCCCTCCCCTGGTACTCCTCTCCACGGTGGCGACGGCCCGGCGTGTGAGCCAGCCCTGGGCACGGAGTGTGAGGAGGATCTCCCGCACCGCCTCGTCGGTGACGGCGTAGGGCGGGTCGAGGAAGACCAGATCGTATCCGGCCTGCGGGGGCGGCCCGGCGATGAGTTTCTCCGCCTTCCCGGGGCGCACCTCGGCGCCGGGCAGCCCGAGGGTGCGGACGTTCTCCCGGATGGTGCGGGCGGCCCGGGCGTCCGCCTCGGCCAGCAGGACGTGTGCCGCCCCGCGGGAGAGCGCCTCCAGGCCCACCGCCCCTGAACCGCCGAACAGGTCCAGGACCCTGGCGCCGCTCAGCGTGCCGCGCAGCGACTCCCAGGTGGAGAACAGGCCCTCCCGCGCCCGGTCGGAAGTGGGCCGGGTGCCCTGCCCCGGCGGCACGGCCAGGCGGCGTCCGCCCGCCGCCCCGGCGATCACGCGCGTCACGTCGGTCTCGTCCTCGATCCACGGATGGTCGGTGTGCTCGGTTGCGGTCGTACGTGGTGGAACGGCGCTTGGTTGACGCCGTTCCACCACGATACGGACCTCACTCGCCGGCGGCCTCCTCGACCGAGCCGACCAGCGCGGCGGAGGCGTAGCGCGACCAGGACAGGCAGCCGTCCGGCGGGCAGTACTCGGGCCGGCGCGGGTCGTGGCCGAGCTCACGCAGCTTGGCGCGCACCGAGTCGGGGGTGCGGCCGAAGCGGGCGGCGGTGCGGGCGATGGTCTCGCCGTCGTGGAAGCGGCGCAGCAGTTCCTCCTCGTGCTGCGGGATCCAGGGGGCGCCGTGCCCGGGGAACAGTTCGCGCAGCACGTCGCGGTCGGGTATGGGCTCGGCCACGTCGGCCACCAGGGCCAGGGCGCGCAGCGCGCGGTTGAGGGCGATGCGCAGGGAGGCGACGTCCTGGAGCGGCAGCCGCAGTTCGCCGGAGGCGAGCAGGGAGTCGGGGTCGGTCTCGCTCCAGCCGGTCAGGGCCAGGGTGACGGTGGTGTCGTCGTCACTGGCCAACTCGACCCTGAAGACCTTCTCGCCGAGCGGTAGTTCGTTGAGATGACGGAACGCCATGATTCAACCCCCAGATGCTCAGGTCGGCCGATCCTCGGTCGGATCGGCTGAACTGGTGTCCATTCTCCCAGGGGGCACTGACACTGACGGGTCGTCAGATCGGCCGCGCGGCACCGCTCAGCCCTTCTCCAGATAGCCCTCGCGCGCGGCGTCGACCAGGGCGTCCAGCGCGGTGCGCAGATCGGGGTGGGCGTCCAGACCGGGGTCGGCGGCGACCAGGGCGGTGGCCTCCTCGCGGGCCGCCTCGATCACCTCGACGTCGTCGATGACGGCGAGCATCCGCAGCGAGGAGCGGGTGCCGGACTGGGCCTGGCCCAGCACGTCGCCCTCCCGGCGCTGCTCCAGGTCGATCCGGGACAGCTCGAAGCCGTCCAGCGTGGCGGCGACCGCGTTCAGCCGGGCGCGGGCGGCGCTCGCCTCCGGCGCGTCGGTGACCAGCAGGCACAGTCCGGGCGCGCTGCCGCGCCCGACCCGGCCGCGCAGCTGGTGCAGCTGCGAGACGCCGAACCGGTCGGCGTCCATGATCACCATCGCGGTGGCGTTGGGCACGTTGACGCCGACCTCGATGACCGTGGTGGCGACCAGGACGTCGACCTGCCCCGCGGTGAACCGGCGCATCACCTCGTCCTTGGCGTCGGGGTGCATCCGGCCGTGCAGCACCTCGACTCGCAGCCCGGCCAGCGGTCCCTTCGCCAGTTGCTCGGCGACCTCCAGCACCGCGAGCGGCGGCCTGCGCTCGCCCTGCCCCGCGGAGTCGTCGGCGTCCGGCTGCCCGCCGCCGGTCTTCGCGCCGCGGGAGGCGCCCGGCTTGGCGGTCTCCTCGTCCTCGTCGCCGATGCGCGGGCAGACCACGTAGGCCTGGTGGCCGCCCTCGACCTCCTCGCGGACCCGCTCCCAGGCGCGGCTGAGGAAGTGCGGCTTGTCCCTGGCGGGCACCACGTGGGTGGCGATGGGCGAGCGGCCGGCCGGCAACTGGTCCAGCACGGAGGTCTCCAGGTCGCCGAAGACCGTCATGGCGACCGTGCGCGGGAATGGGGGTGGCGGTCATGACCAGCAGGTGCGGCGGCTGCTTGCCCTTGCCGCGCAGCGCGTCCCGCTGTTCGACGCCGAACCGGTGCTGCTCGTCCACCACGACCAGGCCCAGGTCGTGGAACTGGCCACCTTGTCCTCGATCAGCGCGTGGGTGCCGATGACGATGCCCGCCTCGCCGGTGACCAGGTCCAGCAGCGCCTTGCGGCGGGCGGCGGCTCCCATGGAGCCGGTGAGCAGCACGACCTTGGTGCCGTGGTCGGACCCGCCGAGCATGCCGCCCTCCGCCAGGTCGCCCATCATCTCGGTGACCGAGCGGTGGTGCTGCTGGGCCAGCACCTCGGTGGGCGCCAGCATCGCCGCCTGTCCCCCGGCGTCGACGACGGCGAGCATCGCCCGCAGCGCGACCAGGGTCTTGCCGGAGCCGACCTCGCCCTGCAGCAGCCGGTGCATCGGGTGCTCGGTGGCCAGGTCGGCGAAGATCTCCCCGCAGACCCGCTGCTGACCCTCGGTCAGGGTGAACGGCAGCCGCGCGTCGAAGGCGGTCAGCAGACCGTCCTCGCGCGGCACCCGGCGGACCGCGGGCAGGCTCGGCGTCGGCGGCCCGGCGGCGGGCCAGCGCCACCTGGAGCACGAACGCCTCGTCCCACTTGAGGCGGTCGCGGGCGGCGGCGATGTCCGCCTTGGTGGCCGGCCGGTGCACCCGCTCCAGCGCCTCGGGCAGCGAGGTCAGTCCCCGCTCCGCACGCAGGTGGCCGGGGAGCGGGTCGGCGACGTCGTCCCACTGGATGGAGTCCAGCACGGTGTCCACGCACTGGGCGATCTGCCAGGAGG
Organism: uncultured Actinomycetota bacterium; assembly: GCA_963737305.1. Classification (GTDB taxonomy): domain Bacteria; phylum Actinomycetota; class Actinomycetes; order Streptomycetales; family Streptomycetaceae; genus Streptantibioticus_C. Next base: position 3,218,276 of record CAVTRX010000001.1, read on the forward strand.
CGATCTGCTTGCACGCCGGGTAGAGCGGCAGCAGCCGGCCCGCGAACGCGTCGACGGCTTCCTGACCCTCGTCGGCGTCGAGCAACTGGTAGTCGGGGTGGGCGAGTTGGCGGGTGCGGTTGAAGACGTAGACCTTGCCGGCGAACATCCCGCGGCGGCCCGGGAGCAGCTTTTGGTGGTGGAAGTGGGCCGCCTTGTTGAAGAAGACCAGCGTGAGCGAGCCGCTGCCGTCGGTGACGACGACCTCCAGGCGGACGCCCTTGCCGTGGTTGTAGGTCTTCTTCTCCGCCTTGGCGACCTGCGCGACCACCGTCACGTGCTCGTCGAGCGGCAGGTCCGCCAGCCGGGTCAGCTCACCGCGCTCGGCGTACCTGCGCGGGTAGTGGTGCAGCAGATCACCGACGGTGTGCAGGTCGAGGTGGTCGGCGAGCACCTTCGCGGTGCGGTCGCCGACGACCTTGCGCAGGGATTCGTCCAGGGCAGCCATCAAGGCCATCTTGGCGCAACGCTGTGACAGCCCGCCCGAACCCCCGCCCGGGGCGTGCCGCCGCCCCGCGGGTGGCGGTGGCTACTCGACGCCGATGAGCAGCGGGCAGCCGTGCTGGCCGCCGGGGTAGACCACGGTGTCGACGGCCAGATGACCGGACTGCACATGGGCCTGGAGGCGGTCGGCGAGGTCGGCGGGGGCGCCTTCGCCGAGGATCAGGGTGACCATCTCGCCGCCCGCGGCGAGCATCCGGTCCAGCACGATGATGCCGGTCTCCACCAGGTTGCCGCCGATGACGGCCACGTCGCCGTCGATCAGGCCGAGGACGTCGCCCGCCTGGCAGACGCCCGCCATGGTCCACGACTCGTGCTCGGCGAGGGCCAGTTCGCGCGTAGCGGGTGGCGCCGGCCGCGGCCGTCATGGAGACCACGTCCTCGTCGAAGCGCCGGGTGGGCTCGTGGACGGCGAGCGCCGCGATGCCCTGGACCGCTGACCGGGTGGGGATGAGGGCGACCCGTACCCCCTCGGCGCGGGCCTGCTCGGCGGCGGCCGCGGCGATGTCGCGCAGTTCGTCGTCGTTGGGCAGCAGCACGACCTCGCGGGCGCCGGCCCGACGGACCGCCTCCGCGATGTCCCCGCTGGCCGGCGGCTCCCCCGGGCGTACCGCGACGACGGTGGCGCCGGCCTCGGAGTACAGCCCGGCCAGCGCGTCGCCCTCGACGACCGCGACGACCGCGCGGCGCACCGGTTCGGCCCGGCCGGGGGCGGGGGTCTGCCGGCGGACGGCGTCCCCGAAGTGGGTGATGCGGATGCGGTGCGGGCGGCCGGCCTCCACTCCGGCCTCCACGGCGGCGCCGGCGTCGTCGACGTGCACGTGGACGTTCCACAGTCCGTCGCCGCCGACCACGACCAGGCTGTCGCCGAGCGCGTCCAGCCGGCCGCGCAGGGTGGCGACGGCGTCCCGGGTCGCCTCCAGCAGGTAGACACCTCGAAGGCCGGGCCGCCGGGCACCGCGTGCGGGTCACCGCAGCCGGCCGGTGCCAGGTGCGCGGTGTGCGCCGGATGGCGTTCCGCGGGCCGGATGTCCGGTGCCCGGCCGCACACCGCCTCGGCGAGCGCGCCGAGCACCACGACGAGCCCGCGGCCGCCGGCGTCCACCACTCCGGCCCGGCCCAGCACGTCGAGTTGCGCGGGGGTGGCGGCGAGCGCGGTGCGTGCCGCCGTCGTAGGCGGCGGTGGCGACGGCGGCGAGGGTGCCGGCGGCGGCCACCGCGTCGGCGGCCGCCGCTGCGACGGTGAGCATGGTGCCCTCGACCGGGTGCGCGACCGCCTGGTAGGCGGAGGAGGCGGCCCGCCGCAGGGCCTGGCGCAGCCCCTCGGCATCCGCCCGGTCGGCCAGCACCTCGCTCATGCCGCGCAGCAGTTGGGCCAGGATGGTGCCGGAGTTGCCGCGGGCGCCGATCAGCGCGCCGTGTGCCAGGGCGCGTACCGCCTCGGCCAGGTCGGGCCGGCCGCCGGAGGCGGCGTGGCCGTCGAAGACCGCGTCGAGCGACTGGACCGCGGATTCGAGGGTCAGGTACAGGTTGGTGCCGGTGTCGCCGTCCGCCACCGGGTAGACGTTGATCGCGTCGATCTCCTCGCGGGCCCGGCCGAGGGAGTGCAGGGCCGTCCGGCACCAGACGCGCACCACGGGGGCGTCGAGCGTGTGCGGCACCGGGTTCCTCCTGCGGATCGGCGGGCGACCGCGCGGGGCGGGAGCGTCTCCCGTGCGGTGGAACGGGGACGGTTCCCGTGACCAGGGCTTGCCCGCGACCCTAGTGCCTCGGGGCCGGCCGCCCGGGACGGGGCAGGACCGTGGTCATGGTAGTTTCGTTGTACGGGAGCAGGCGTTGTATGCTGCTCCGGTTGCCCGGCACCGGTCGGGCCTTACTCCCGGCCCGGACATCCTGACCGGCTCGGGATCCCAACCGTACGTGCATCTGAAGTCTTTGGAGTGACCCGTGGCTGCCAACTGCGACGTCTGCGGCAAGGGGCCGGGCTTCGGCAACAACATCTCGCACTCGCACCGCCGTACTCGCCGTCGTTGGAACCCCAACATCCAGACGGTTCGTGCCGTGGTCGGTCGGACGCCGAAGCGCCTCAATGTCTGCACCTCGTGCATCAAGGCCGGCAAGGTCTCGCGCTGACGTCCCACGTGTCGTCGTAGCGCGGCCAAGCGGCTATTCGAAGGCCGGTCCACCTCTGAGGTGGACCGGCCTTTCGTATGCCCGCGTGCTCCCGGGTGGTCAGCGCCATCTCCAGGCGTGGTCGACCGGGCCGATGCCCTCGCCGAGCGGGAAGCCGGCGGCGATGGCGCCGGAGACGTAGGCCTTGGCGGAGCCGACCGCCTCGGGGACCGTCTGGCCCCTGGCCAGGAACGAGGCGATGGCGCTGGCGAGTGTGCAGCCGGTGCCGTGGGTGTGCCGGTTGTCGTGGCGCACCGAGCGGTACCAGTGCTCCTCGGTGCCGTCGAAGAGCAGGTCGGTGGCCGCGCCGTGCAGGTGGCCGCCCTTGATCAGCGCCCAGCGCGGCCCGAACTCCAGCAGCGCCCCGGCCGCCGTGCGCATGTCGTCCTCCCCGGTGACCCGCACCCCGGTCAGCTGCTCGACCTCGTCGAGGTTGGGGGTGGCGACGATCGCCTTGGGCAGCAGCAGGGCACGCAGCGATTCCAGCGCCTCGCCGGCCAGCAGCGGGTCACCGTGCTTGGACACCCCCACCGGGTCGACGACCAGCGGCACCTGGAGGCCGTCCAGCAGTTCGGCGACGGTGCCGACGAGTTCGGCGGAGGCGAGCATCCCGGTCTTGACCGCCGCACCCCGATGTCGTCGACGACCGCGCGGAACTGGCCGCGTACCGCGTCGGCGGGCAGTTCCCACGAACCCTGCACGCCGAGCGAGTTCTGCGCGGTGACCGCGGTGACCACGCTCATCCCGTGCACCCCGAGCGCCAGCATGGTCTTCAGGTCGGCCTGGATGCCGGCGCCGCCGCTGGAGTCGGATCCGGCGATGGTCAGCACCGTCGGCGGCACCCGCCTGGCCGGCTCGCGGGCGGGCTCGGCCGCATGGGGAGGATTGCTCATACCGGGCAACCTAGCGGCTCCGCCCGCCGTGATCGGTGAACGCGTCGCGAACGCCGCCGGACCCGTGGCGGACGTCGCGGTGTCCGGGCGGGCGGTCAGTCGGAGAAGTGCTCCCAGCCGCCGGCCTTGTCCCACGGCGCGCCGTCGACGGTCACCTGCGGCGCGCCGCCCGCGGCCAGCACCTGGCCGATGACCCGCCAGCGGGCCGGAAGTTTGCGTCGCGGCCGGGAAGGTGGCGACGATGGCGTGGTCCTCGCCCCCGGTGAGCACCCACTGCATGGGGTCGACGCCGACCGCCTGTCCGATGTCGCGCATCTGCGCGGGCAGGTCGATGCTCGCGGACCTCAGGTCGATACGCACCCCGCTGGCCGCCGCGATGTGCCCGAGGTCGGCGACCAGTCCGTCGCTGACGTCGGTCATCGCGGTGGCGCCGAGGTCGGCGGCGGCCGGGCCCGCGTGGTACGGGGGCTCGGGTCTGCGGTGCGCCTCGACGAAGGCCCGGGGGCGTGCGGAAGCCGCGGGAGAGCACCGCGTAGCCGGCCGCCGACCAGCCCAGCCAGCCGGTGACGGCGACCAGGTCGCCCGGCCTGGCGCCGGAGCGGGTGACGGGGGCCCGGTTGCGCAGGTCGCCGAGCGCGGTGATGGCCACGGTGATGGTGTCGCCGCGCACCACGTCGCCGCCGACCACCGCGGCCCCCGCCACCTGGCACTCGTCGCGCAGGCCGTCCATCAGCTCCACCGGCCAGGTGGCGGGCAGGTCGGCGGGCACCACCAGGCCGAGCAGCAGGGCGGTGGGCACCGCGCCCATGGCGGCGATGTCGGCGAGGTTCTGGGCGGCCGACTTGCGGCCGACGTCGTAGGCGGTGGACCAGTCGCGCCGGAAGTGCCGTCCCTCCAGCAGGACGTCGGTGCTGGCCACCACCCGGCGGTCGGGGGCGGCCACCACGGCGGCGTCGTCGCCGGGTCCCAGCCGCACGGCCGGGGTGGTGGTGAGCCGGGACGTCAGCTCCCTGATGAGCCCGAACTCCCCCAGCTCACCCACGGTGCCCTTCATCCCAGTCGCTCCTTCGGCAATCCCGGCAACGCAGTCCCCTTCACCCGGCGGCCCGTTCCGGCCGCACCGCGTCAATACAGCGTCAATACAGCACACGTCCTCGGCACCGGCGCGCCCAACCCACCGCGCGGGGTCTCCCCGCGCCGCGCGACGACGCGGTACCGTGGCCGTCCCTTTCCCACATGATCCTCGTAGAGCCGCCCTGGAGGTTCCGTGGTACAGGCGTACATCCTGATCCAGACCGAGGTCGGTAAGGCCTCGTCGGTTGCGGAGGTGATCTCCAAGATCCCCGGTGTCCTGCTGGCCGAGGACGTGACGGGCCCCTACGACGTGATCGTGCGGGCGCAGGCCGACACGGTCGACGAACTCGGCCACATGGTGGTCGCCAAAGTCCAGCAAGTGGACGGCATCACCCGAACCCTGACCTGCCCCGTAGTGCATCTCTAGCTCGCGCCTATGCTCGGCCGGTGATGTTTCCTCCCGTCGGGCCTCCTCGTTTCCTCCACCGCTCCGGTCGCTTCGCCGGGTGTCCGCCGCCGTGTGCCTGTTGGCGCTGGCGGGGTGCTCCCAGGGCGGGGCGCCGGGTGCGGTGAGTGTGCCGCGGCCGTCCGCCGCGGCGGCGAAGCTGTGCCGCGCGCTGCACCGTGCCCTGCCCGGCACGGTCGACGGGCTGGCGCGGAGATCCACCCGCCCGGCCTCGGACTTCACGGCCGCCTGGGGGTCTCCCGCGATCGTGCTGCGCTGCGGTGTGCCCACGCCTGACGTGCTCACGCCTGGTAACGCACATTACAACCCGACGGCCGACGCCGCGGAGATCGACGGGGTCGACTGGCTGCCGCAGACGGCTGTCCGACGGCACGGTGCGGTGCACCACCACCATGCGCGCAGGCCTATGTCGAGGTGACCATCCCGGCGAAGTACGCCGGGCCCAACGGCAGCACTGGGCAGTCTCACCGACTTCGCCTCCGCGATCGCCGAGGACCGTTCCGGCCAGCGCTGGTCAGCGGGTCTCAGCGCAGGCCGGTGGGACGGCGCAGCGCCGCCTGGATCAGCCGGTCCACCAGCTCCGGGTAGCTCACCCCGCTGGCCTGCCACATCTGCGGGTACATCGAGATCGGGGTGAAGCCCGGCATGGTGTTGATCTCGTTGATCACGAACTCGCCGTCGTCGGCGAGGAAGAAGTCGGCGCGCACCAGGCCCTCGCAGGACGCCGCCTCGAACGCGGCGACCGCGAGCCGCTGCACCTCGGCGGTCTCCTCGGTCGGTGAGCGGCGCGGGCACGATCCCCTCGGCGGAGTCGATGTACTTGGCCTCGAAGTCGTAGAAGTCGTGCCGGTGACCGGCGGGATCTCGGCCGGGCACGCTGGCGCGCGGACCGTCCTCGAACTCCAGCACCCCGCACTCGATCTCGCGGCCGCGCAGCAGCGCCTCGACCAGCACCTTCGGGTCGTGGCGCCGCGCCTCGTTCGATCGCCTCGTCCAGTCCCGACGCGTCCGTCGACCTTGGTGATGCCGATGGAGGAGCCGGCCCGGGCGGGCTTGACGAACAGCGGCCAGCCGTGCTCGGCGGCGAAGTCGGTGATCCGCCTGCGCACGCCCGCCTGGTCCTGCTCCCACTCGCGCGGCCTGATCACCTCGTAGGGGCCGACCGGCAGGCCGAAGGAGGTGAAGACCCGCTTCATGTACTCCTTGTCCATGCCGACCGCCGAGGCCAGCACGCCCGCCCCGACGTACGGCACGCCGGACAGCTCCAGCAGGCCCTGGAGCGTGCCGTCCTCGCCGTAGGGGCCGTGCAGCACGGGGAAGACCACGTCGACGTCGCCGAGCGCCTTGGGCACGCGTGCCCGGCTCGCTGTAGACGACCTCGCGGCTGGCGGGTTCGACCGGCAGCAGAACCGACGCCGCCCTCAGCGACTCGGCGAACTGCTCCACGCTCGGCAGGGCGCGGTCGGTGATCGCCATGCGGTCCGGGTCGTCGGCGGTCAGCGCCCAGCGGCCGTCGGTGGTGATGCCGATGGGCAGCACGTCGTACTTCGTCCCGGTCGATGGCGCGCAGCACCGCGCCCGCGGTGACCACGGAGATCGCGTGCTCGGAGCTGCGCCCGCCGAAGACGACGGCGACCCGCGGCTTGCGGCGCCCGTGGTCGCGGGGGTGCTGAGGGCTGTGGGGTGATGGCATGTCGCTCATGTCGCGGTGACCCTACCCTGTTGCTTCCGTCCGGATCAGCGACGCTCGGCCTTGGCGGAGCGGGACATCAGCTCCTTCAGCGCCACGAGCGGGTGGTTTGCCCTCGTGCACGATGTCCACCACCGTCTCGGTGATCGGCATCTCGACCCCGTGCCTGCGGGCCAGATCCAGCACCGACTCGCAGGACTTGACGCCTTCCGCGGTCTGCTTGGTGACCGCGATGGTCTGCTGGAGCGTCATGCCCGCGGCCCAGGTTGATGCCGAAGGTGTGGTTGCGCGACAGCGGCGAGGAGCAGGTGGCCACCAGGTCGCCCAGGCCGGCGAGTCCGGCGAAGGTGTGCGCGTCGGCGCCCATCGCCAGGCCCAGCCGGGTGGTCTCGGCCAGTCCCCGGGTGATCAGCGACGCCTTGGCGTTGTCGCCGAGCCCCATGCCGTCGGCGATGCCGACCGCGAGGCCGATGACGTTCTTGACCGCGCCGCCGAGTTCGCAGCCCACCACGTCGGTGTTGGTGTACGGGCGGAAGTACGGCGGTGTGGCAGGCGGCCTGGAGCCGCTCGGCGACCGCCTCGTCGGCGGCAGGCGACGACGCAGGCGGCGGGCTGGCGTTCGGCGATCTCCTTGGCCAGGTTGGGGCCGGTGAGCACCGCGACCCGTTCCGGGCCCGCCTTGGCGACCTCCTCGATGACCTCGCTCATCCGCTTGGCGGTGCCGAGTTCGACGCCCTTCATCAGGCTGACCAGCACCGCGTCACGCGGCAGCAGCGCCGCCCACTCGGCCAGGTTGCGCGCGCAGGGTCTGGGACGGGACGGCCAGGACACCGAGTTCGGCGCCCCGGGCGGCCTCGCGCCGGGTCGGTGGTGGCCCGTACGTTGGGCGGGCAGTTCGACGCCGGGCAGGTAGTCCGGGTTGGTACGGGTGGTGTTGATCGACTCCGCGACCTCGGCCCGCCGGGCCCACAGGGTCACCTCGCACCCCGCGTCGGCGAGCACCATGGCGAACGCCGTCCCCCAGGAGCCGGTCCGGGTACACCGCGCAGCGCGTCGTCACTTGACGATCCTCATTTCTGGTTCATCTCTTTGGGCCGGGTCCCCTTGTGCTTGCGCGGGTCGTACCGCTCGGCCGGCGCCGGTTCGCCGCGCAGTTCGGCCAGCAGTTGGCTGACCGCGTCCATGATGACGTCCGTGACCTTGCGCAGCAGCTCGGCGGTCTGCTCCTCGCCGTAGAACTCGCGACAGGTCGACCGGCCGGCCCACCAGCACCCGGTGGGTCTTGCGCGGGAAGAGCCTGAGCCGGGTCGGCGTACGGCGGCAGCAGTTCGTTGGCGCCCCACTGGGCGACGGGGATGACCGGCGCCTTGGTCAGCAGCGCGACCCGGGCCACCCCGGTCTTGCCGCCGACCATCGGCCACTGGTCGGGGTCCCGGGTGAGGGTGCCCTCCGGGTAGAAGGCGACGCACTCGCCCTCGTTCGACGGCCTCCACCGCGGCCCGGAAGGCGTCGGCGGCGTCCGCGGTGGCTCGCGGAAAACCGGAATCTGGCCGGTGCCGCGCATGAACGAACCGACGAAGAAGGGCTTGAACAGAGGGCCTTCGCGAGGAAGCGCGGCACGCGTCCGGTGTTGTACTGGAAATGCGCGTAGCACAGCGGGTCGAGGTGCGAGTTGTGATTCACGGCGGTGATGAATCCGCCCTCGGCCGGAATGTTCTCCATTCCGCGCCAGTCCCGCTTGATGACAGGCAATGAGCGGCGGCTTCGCGATGACAGCGGCCAAGCGGTACCAGAAGCCGATTCTGCGGCGGGACACCAGGACATCCTCCTCGATTGGCGCTGTCACCGGGTTCACCGGGGCACGGCGGCATTCGGACAGCCGCACAAGTGTGGCCCCGGGTCAGCGGTCTGTCGAGAAGCCTCCGCCCGGCGCGTACGGACACCGTAACGCCCGCCCGCGCACGGGGAACCGGTGGCTACGTGCAGAATGAGCCGGTGCGTAGCAAGACGGTGTGGGATCTCCGTGGTGCCGCTCAAGCCGCTGGGGCTGGCCAAGAGCCGGCTGGCCGGTACGGCGGGTGACGGTGCTGCGTCCGCAGCTGGCGCTGGCGTTCGCGCAGGACACCGTGGCCGCGGCGCTGGCCTGCCCGCTGGTGCGCGACGTCGCGGTGGTCACCGACGATCCGCTGGCGGCGGCCGAACTGTCGGCGCTGGGCGCCCGGATCGTGCCGGACACCCCGGCCGCCGGGCTCAACGCCGCGCTGGCGCACGGCGCGCGGCGTGCTGCGCCGGGAGCGCCCACGGCGCCGCGGTGGCCGCGCTCAACGCCGATCTGCCGGCGCTGCGCCCCGCCGAGCTGGCCCGGGTGCTGGCCGCGCGGCCGCGGGGCCCGCCGCGCGGGCGTTCCTGGCGGACGCCGCCGGGCGTGGGCACGACGCTGCTGGCCGGCGGCCCCCGGTGCGGCGCTGGCCCCGGCGTTCGGCGGCCCGTCCCGGGCCCGGCACCGCGGCCGGCGGCGCGCGGGAGATCCTGCTCGCCGGGGTGGATTCGGTGCGCCGGGACGTGGACACCGGCGAGGACCTGCGGGCGGCGCTGGCGCTCGGGGTGGGCCCGCACACGGCGGCGGCCGCCGCCGGGCTGCTGATCGGCCGAGTGAACCGCCGGTAGGCTGGGCGCCATGCAGGCGACTGCGTACACCTACGACCCGGGGACCCGGTGCGGCAGCGTGCTGCTGGACGACGGGACGCCGCTGCCCTTCGACGCGGCGGCGTTCGACGCGGGGGGCCTGCGGCTGCTGCGGCCCGGCCAGCGGGTGCGGATCCGCACCGAGGGCGAGGGCGCACGGCGGCCGGGTGGTCTTCGTGACCCTTCAGACCTTCCCCGACCCGGCCGACGGGGTGACCGCGGGCCGGCGCCGGAGCGCGCGCGGGCCGGGCTCCCCTCGGTATGGGAGCCCGGCCCTGCGCGGTGCCGCTGACCGCGGTCGGCTGAAGCCCGCTGTACTTCCTCGCGGCGGCCGCTTGGCCGGTCTTGCGCGCGCTGGCACGCTTGGCCGGGGCCTTCTTGGCGGTGGCGCGTCTTGGCCGGAGCCTTCTTGGCGGTCGCCTTCTTCGCGGTGGTCTTCTTGGCGGTGGCCTTCTTCGCGGTGGTCTTCTTGGCCGCCGTCTTCTTGGCCGCGGCGGTCTTCTTCGCCCGGTCTTCTTCGCGGCGGTCGGCCTTCTTGGCCGCGGCCTTCTTCGCGGTGGCCTTCTTGGCCGCCGCCTTGGCCGTGACGCACCGCCGCTCAGGCTGCCCTTGGGCGCCTTCTTGACCGCGACCTCGCCGCCGCGCGGCAGCTTCTTGTGCCGCTGACCAGGTCCTTGAAGCCCTGGCCGGCGCGGAACCGCGGCACGGAGGTCTTCTTGACCCGGACCCGCTCACCGGTCTGCGGGTTGCGGGCGTAGCGGGCCGGGCGGTCGACCTTCTCGAACGAACCGAAACCGGTGACCGAGACCCGGTCGCCCGGCGACGACCGCGCGGACGATCGCGTCGAGCACCGCGTCGACCGCGTCGGCGGCCTGCTGGCGGCCGCCGACCTTGTCGGCAATCGCTTCTACGAGCTGCGCCTTGTTCACGTCTTCCCCTTCGGAAACATTGCCGGAACGAAAGTGTTCCAAGCAGTTCAAGCTTTTTCGCACGTTAGGCAGATATATACCGCAAATCAAATACGAAACGGGCGAATCACCCTTGTGCCGCAACGAACTCGGGTGCTCCGTCGAGTTCAGGCGATCGTGGGAGTCGGCCCTCGTCGAAGTCCCGTCATGAAGCGCTCCAACGCCGTGCCGCATCGGCGAGATCGTGCTTGGCCGCGGCGGTGATGACGAGCAGCTTCCGGGTCAACGCCACCCGTAGGTCCATCGGGGACTTGCAGCTGCCCGCAGCCGGGCGTGCGCCTGCTTGAGACGTGCCGCGACGACCCCGTAGAGCTCGAGTTGGCCGTCGCGTCCATGCGCCGATTGTGCCATCTGCGGGCGAGTTGTCGCCTGCCGCAGGACTGCAACTCGAGTCCGCCCGGGGCTCCGGCACGCCGAACGCGCTCCCCGCCGTGAGGGCGGGAAGCGCGTTCGGGTGCGAGGGGTCCGGGGAGGTCTGCCCGGCCGGGGTGGCGGGCCGGGTCAGACCTGCGCGGTGCTGGGCTTGAAGGACGGGCGCGGGCCGCCTCGTAGGTGGCGATGTCGTCCTCGTGCCGGAGGGTGAGGCTGATGTCGTCGAGCCCTTCCAGCAGCCGCCAGCGGGCGTTCTCGTCCAGCTCGAAGGAGGCGGTGACGCCCTCGGCGCGCACCTCGCGGGCCTCCAGGTCGACGGTGATCTCGGCCGTCGGGTCGGCCTCGGTCAGCTTCCACAGCCGCTCGACGACTCCTGCGGCAGCACGACCGTGAGCAGGCCGTTCTTGAGCGAGTTGCCGCGGAAGATGTCGGCGAAGCGGGAGGAGATGCACGGCCTTGAAGCCGTAGTTCTGCAGCGCCCAGACCGCGTGCTCACGGGAGGAGCCGGTGCCGAAGTCGGGCCCGGCGACCAGCACGGAGGCGCCCTGCGCGCTCGGGCTGGTTGAGGACGAACGACGGGTCCTTGCGCCAGGCCTCGAACAGCCCGTCCTCGAAACCGTCGCGGGTGACCTTCTTCAGCCAGTGCGCCGGGATGATCTGGTCGGTGTCGACGTTGCTGCGGCGCAGCGGGACGGCCCGGCCGGTGTGCGTGGTGAACGCTTCCATGACTGCTCAGGCCTCCACGGGAGTACGGGCGTCGGACAGGTCGGCGGGCGAGGCCAGGTGGCCCAGCACCGCGGTGGCGGCGGCCACCTGCGGGCGAGACCAGGTGGGTGCGGCCGCCCTTGCCCTGCCGCCCCTCGAAGTTGCGGTTGGAGGTGGACGCGGAGCGCTCGCCGGGGGCGAGTTGGTCGGGGTTCATGCCCAGGCACATCGAGCAGCCCGCGTGCCGCCATTCGGCGCCGGCCGCGGTGAAGACCTTGTCCAGGCCCTCCTCGACGGCCTGCAGCGCGACCCGCACCGAGCCGGGTACGACCAGCATCCGCACGCCGTCGGCGACCTTGCGGCCCTCGACGACGGAGGCGGCGGCGCGCAGGTCCTCGATGCGGCCGTTGGTGCACGAGCCGACGAAGACGGTGTCGACCTGCGATGTCGCGCAGCGGCTGCCCGGCGGTCCAGGCCCATGTACTCCAGCGCCTTCTCGGCGGCGAGCCGCTCCGCGGCGTCGTGCGTAGGAGGCCGGGTCGGGCACCGTGGCGCGACAGCGGCGCGCCCTGGCCGGGGTTGGTGCCCCAGGTGACGAACGGCGCCAGCGCGGCGGCGTCGATGACGCACCTCGGCGTCGAAGACGGCGTCGTCGTCGGTGCGCAGCGTCTTCCAGTACGCGACCGCGGCGTCCCAGTCCGCGCCCTTCGGGGCGTGCGGCGCGGCCCTCCAGGTAGGCGAAGGTGGTCTCGTCGGGGGCGATCATGCCGGCCCGGGCGCCCGCCTCGATCGACATGTTGCAGATGGTCATCCGGGCTTCCATCGACAGCTTCTCGATGGCCGAGCCGCGGTACTCGATGACGTAGCCCTGGCCGCCGCCGGTGCCGATCTGGGCGATGATCGCCAGGATCAGGTCCTTGGCGGTGACGCCGTCGGGCAGTTCGCCGTCGACGGTGATCGCCATGGTGCTGGAACGGGCCAGCGGCAGCGTCTGGGTGGCCAGCACGTGCTCGACCTGGCTGGTGCCGATGCCGAACGCCAGCGCGCCGAAGGCGCCGTGGGTGGAGGTGTGGCTGTCGCCGCAGACCACGGTGGTGCCGGGCTGGGTCAGGCCCAGCTGCGGGCCGACCACGTGCACGACGCCCTGCTCGACGTCGCCCAGCGGGTGCAGCCGTACGCCGAACTCGGCGCAGTTCTTGCGCAGCGTCTCCAGCTGGGTGCGCGAGACCGGGTCGGCGATCGGCTTGTCGATGTCGAGGGTCGGGGTGTTGTGGTCCTCGGTGGCGATGGTGAGGTCGGGCCGGCGCACCGGGCGGCCGTTCTTGCGCAGGCCGTCGAAGGCCTGCGGGCTGGTCACCTCGTGCAGCAGGTGCAGATCGATGAAGAGGAGGTCGGGCTCGCCCTCGGCGCGCCGGACGACATGGTCGTCCCAGACCTTCTCCGCGAGTGTCCTCCCATCGCTTTCCCTCCGGCCGGCATCGTCGCCGGCCAACTCGTCCGAGTGCGGTGGCGTCCGGATGCCCCGCTGGCCGTGCGGTCACGCGGGATGCCGAACCGGCGTTGCCCCCAGCCTGACGCCTTCCCCGGAAAATTGAACTTGCGTTTCACAGTGTGAGACGTGAGTATCGTTGCATGGACAACTCTAGCGGCGTCGGCGTTCTCGACAAGGCGGCTCTGGTGCTGAGCGCACTGGAGTCCGGGCCCGGCCACCCTGGCCGGCCTGGTCGCCGCCACCGGGCTCGCCCGCCCCACCGCTCACCGGCTCGCCGTCGCCCTGGAGCACCACCGCATGGTGGCCCGCGACATGCAGGGCCGCTTCATCCTCGGCCCGCGGCTGGCGGAGCTGGCCGCCGCGGCCGGCGAGGACCGGCTGCTGGCCACCGCCGGGCCGGTGCTCACGCATCTGCGGGACGTCACCGGCGAGAGCGCGCAGCTCTACCGCCGCCAGGGCGACATGCGGATCTGCGTGGCCGCCGCCGAGCGGCTGTCCGGGCTGCGGGACACCGTGCCGGTCGGCTCCACGCTGCCGATGAAGGCCGGCTCGGCCGCGCAGGTGCTGATGGCCTGGGAGGAGCCGGAGCGGCTGCACCGCGGCCTGCAGGGCGCCCGCTTCACCGCGACCGCGCTGTCGGGCGTGCGGCGGCGCGGCTGGGCCCAGTCGATCGGCGAGCGGGAGCCGGGCGTGGCGTCGGTCTCCGCGCCGGTGCGCGGGCCCTCCAACCGCGTGGTCGCCGCGGTCTCGGTCTCCGGTCCGATCGAGCGGCTGACCCGGCACCCCGGGCGGATGCACGCCCAGGCGGTGATCGACGCGGCGGGCCGGCTGTCGGAGGCGCTGCGCCGCAACGGCGGGCTGACCGGCCACGACGCCGGACCGCGGCGCCGCCGGGCGGCGGCCACCCGGCACCGTGGCTGTGCCGGAAAACCAAAAAGACCCCCCGCGTGAGCGGAGAGTCTCGTTCGATCTGTACCCCCGACCGGATTCGAACCGGCGCTACTGCCTTGAGAGGGCAGCGTGCTAGGCCGCTACACAACGGGGGCCTGGCGATCCTGCATCGTCACCGGGTGCGACCCGGGGACGGGAAGGATCTGTACCCCCGACCGGATTCGAACCGGCGCTACTGCCTTGAGAGGGCAGCGTGCTAGGCCGCTACACAACGGGGGCTTGATCGAAAATCTTCTATCGACCTGCTGGGCTACCAGGACTCGAACCTAGACTAACTGAACCAGAATCAGTCGTGCTGCCAATTACACCATAGCCCACCAAAACTCAACTCCCGTCAGGGAGTTTCGTTCGGCTTGCGCCTCCGGTTCCGGCCCTTTTGGCCTTCCCGGCGGCGCATGAAGAACATTACCGGATCCGGGCCGTGGCACCAAAATCCATTACTCCCACCCCGCGTGGGCCGCCTCGCGTTCACGCCGGGTGGACCCGGCGTGAACGCGATGTGACCACTGGGCGGACTCTCTCAGAGGGCGGCGCGCAGCCGGCGCAGCGTCTCCTCGCGGCCCAGCAGTTCCATCGACTCGAACAGCGGCAGGGAGACCCGGCGCCCGGTGACGGCGACCCGCAGCGGGGTGAACGCCACCTTCGGCTTGAGCCCGAGACCGTCCACCAGCACCTCGCGCAGCGCCGCCTGGATCGGCTCCGGGGTGAAGTCCGCCAGCTCCTCCAGCGCCTTCACACTGGCCCGCAGCACCGGCTCCGCGTCCGCGGTGAGCACCTTGGCCGCGTCCGCCTCGTCCAGCCGGAAGTCCTCCGAGGTGGCGAACAGGAAGCCGAACATGCCCCTTGCCTCGCCGAGCACCACCATGCGCTCCTGCGCCAGCGGCGCCGCCTTGGCCAGCAACTCCAGCTGCGCCGCGGTGGGCTCCGCGTCGAACAGATACGGCACCAGCCGGGTGACGAATTCCTCCGGCGAAAGCGCCCGCAGGTGGTCGGCGTTGATCGCCTCGCACTTCTTGAGGTCGAAGCGGGCCGGATTGGCGTTGACGTCGTCGATGTCGAAGGCGGCGACCATCTCCTCCATGGAGAAGATGTCGCGGTCCTCGGAGAGCGACCAGCCCAGCAGCGAAAGGTAGTTGAGCAGCCCCTCGGGCAGGAAGCCGCGCTCCCGGTAGAGGTTGAGCGAGGCCTGCGGGTCACGCTTGGACAGCTTCTTGTTGCCCTCGCCCATGACGTAGGGCAGATGGCCGAAGAGCGGGATACCGCCCTCGCCGACGCCGAGTTCGGCCAGCGCCGCGTACAGCGCGATCTGGCGCGGCGTCGAGGAGAGCAGGTCCTCGCCGCGCAGCACGTGGGTGATGCCCATCAGCGCGTCGTCGACCGGGTTGACCAGGGTGTACAGCGGTGCGCCGTTGGCCCGCACGATGCCGTAGTCCGGCACGTTCTCCGGGGTGAAGGTCAGCTCGCCGCGCACCAGGTCGGTGAAGGTGATCGGGTGGTCGGGCATCCGGAAGCGGACGATCGGCTCGCGGCCCTCGGCGCGGTAGCCGGCGACCTGCTCGGGCGATCAGGTCCCGGCAGTGGCCGTCGTAGCCGGAGGGGCGGCCGGCCGTGCGGGCGGCGTCGCGGCGCTCCTCCAGCTCCTCGGTGGTGCAGTAGCAGTCGTAGGCGTAGCCGCCCTCCCGCAGCCTGCGGGCCACGTCCGCGTAGATGTCCATCCGCTGGGACTGCCGGTAGGGCTCGTGCGGGCCGCCGACCTCGGGGCCCTCGTCCCAGTCGAAGCCCAGCCAGCGCATCGCGTCCAGCAGCTGCCCGTAGGACTCCTCGGAGTCGCGGGCGGCGTCGGTGTCCTCGATCCGGAAGACCAGGGTGCCCTTGTGGTGGCGGGCGAAGGCCCAGTTGAACAGGGCGGTGCGGACCAGGCCCACATGGGGGTTGCCGGTCGGGGAGGGGCAGAACCGTACGCGCACGGGGGCGTCGCCGGCCGGGGAAGTCGTTGCGCTAGTCACGCTTGATCACCTTGTTGGTGAGAGTGCCGATGCCTTCGATGGAGACGGCGACCTCGTCGCCGACGCTGAGCGGGCCGACCCCGGCCGGGCGTGCCGGTGAGGATGACGTCCCCGGGAAGCAGGGTCATGGCCTCGGTGATGTTGACGATCAGATCGGCGATGCCGTGGATCATCTGGTCGGTGCGGCCTGCCTGCCGCAGTTCGCCGTTGACCGTGCAGGTGATGGCGAGGTCGCCGGCGGCTTCGAGGCCGATGCCGGTCTCCACCCACGGGCCGAGCGGGCAGGAGCCGTCGAAGCCCTTGGCGCGGGCCCACTGCTTCTCGGCGCGCTGTACGTCGCGCGCGGTCAGGTCGTTGGCGCAGGTGTATCCGAGGATCACCTCCTGGACCCGCTCGCGCGGCACCTCGCGGCACAACCGGCCGATGACCACGGCGAGTTCGGCCTCGTGGTGCAGTTCGCGGGTGAACGAGGGGTAGGCGATCGCGTCGCCGGGGCCGATGACCGAGGTGGACGGCTTGAAGAAGGCGAAGGGCGTGTCCGGTACCTCGTTGCCCAGTTCCGCGGCGTGGGCGGCGTAGTTGCGGCCGATCGCCACGACCTTGTTGGGCAGCACGGGTGGCAGCAGACGGACCTTGTTCAGCGGCACCTTGGTGCCGGAGAGTTCGAACTCGGCGAACGGAATGCCCTTGATGATGTCGAGGACGAGGCTGTCGGGCTGCGACTCCTCGCCCTCGACCGCGCCGAAGGCGACATTGCCGTCGATGGAGAATCTGGCGATGCGCATGGGATGCTGCTGCCCCTCCGCGTATTACTGGAGACTGACGCTCCAGGCTATCGCGGGGGCCGCAGCCCGACGGTTCGCGCTGTTCAGGCGGTGGGAAGCTTGTCCAGGACCGTGCGGCGCGGGTTGGCGGTCTGCCGCGGGAGCGGGGCGGCCACCTGGGCCGGTGCCTCGTCGGCCACCGGTGCCGTGGTCGGCTCGTCGGCGTCCTTCAGGTGCGCGAGAGTCGTGCGGCGCGGGTTGGCTATCGGACGCATCAGCATCGTCGTCTTCATCGGGCGGTCCGGACCTCTTCTGTTGTGGTGTCAGTTGGCGAAGTTCCTTGCTCTGTAAAGCAGAAGGCTAGGCGGCGTCATTCCTTGATTTCCGTGACTCACACGACGTTGGGCATGTGATTTTACTCACGAGCAGCCCGGCATTTCCCCCAAATCACCCGGGCGGCGCCTGGGGAGGAAAGCGGCACCATCGGACCAAGGGTGGTTTTTCGGAGCCGAACGGCGCTAGCGGGACACGGGGTCCGCACACCGGGCTCGCGGGCAAAAGTCCGTTATCTGCGACATGATCATCGACAGCGGGTGATATTCCGGTTGCATTGCGTAACCCTTGTCACAGCTCGGCACAGGGACCTTGTTGGAGTTCCGTGCCTGTGCTGGAATTCCTCGAACCGCCGCGACCACAGCCGACCGGCACGCAGGGGCGCGCAGACGCGTCGAGCGGCGGTGCACGGGCACTCGCCGGTCGACCGTATCCCGGGGCCTGCGGGCCCCAAGACTCGACACCGTCCCGCCGCCCGCGCGGGGGACGCCTGGTCCAGAGGTTGCGACGCTAGTGCAGGGACGTTTCAAGAGGGATGGCGGCGCCGCGGGAGACCCGGAGCCGCGCGGCGGAGCAGGCCGTGGCCCCGAGCCGCGGCCGCAGGCCGACGACGTGGTGAGCGCTGCCCAATCGGGCCCCGCCGCCAAGAGCGGGCTGTCCGTCGGCGACTCCGCCACCGGCGCCCGGGCGGCGAAGCCTGCCGGCAAGGCGGCGAGCGGTGATGTCCAGCCACCCACCACCGGTGGGCAGCAGGGCAAGCACGCCTCCCGCATCGCGCTGCGCAACTGGAGCATCCGCACCCGGCTGGTCTCGCTGCTGGCGCTGCCCGTGGTGGCCGCGACCACGCTGGGCGGCCTGCGCATCCAAAGCTCGCTGGACAACGTCAACCAGCTCGACCACATGAAGCTGCTGACGGAGATCACCGGCCACGCCACCAAGCTCGCCGACGCCCTCCAGGACGAACGCGACAGCTCGGCGGGCCCGATCACCTTCGGGCACCCCGCGGACGACTCGGTGGTCGCCTCGCGCCAGGTGACCGACCGCGAGGAACAGGCCTTCGAGAACGCCACCGACGGCATCGCCAGTTCCGACCCGTCCCTGCTCGGCGTGCACAGCACGGTGCTGGACATCACCCGGCAGTTGCAGAGCCTCAAGCAGATCCGGCAGAACGCCTACTCGCACAACGCCTACATCTCGCAGACCGTCGGCGGCTACAACCAGCTGATCACCTCGCTGCTGTCGCTGTCCCAGGACATGGCGCAGGCCACCAGCAACGCGGACATGATCCGCTCCACCCGCGCGCTGGCGGCGTTCACCTCCGCCAAGGAGTACGAGTCGATCCAGCGCGCGGTCATCAGCGCCGCGCTGGCCAACCCCTCGGGCCCCTCGCTGTCGGCGAGCGACCGGCTCTACGCGCAGACCGCCTCGGCCGAGGAGGACTCGGAGACCAAGCGGTTCACCGAGACCTACGGCCCCGGCGCCTCGCAGCTGCTCAAGGCGCTGCAGGGCGGCAACGTGGTGATCGCCCAGGCGGACAACTACCGCGACCGGGTGCTCCAGACGCCCAACGGCATCAGCCAGCAGCCCAAGTCCTACCTGGACTGGTACGACCAGGCCGACACCAAGATGCAGGAGATGTCCCGCATCGAGGCGGACGCTGCTGGACCAGATGGAGCAGCGGGCGCTGACCCTGCGCTCCTCGGCCCAGCAGGACGCGCTGATCAACGGCGCGCTGATCCTGCTGGTGCTGGGTGTCTCGCTGGTCGGCGCCTTCGTGGTGGCCCGCTCCATGATCCGCTCGCTGCGGCGGCTGCAGGACACCGCGCAGGAGGTCGCCCAGAAGCGGCTGCCCGACCTGGTCAAGCAGTTGTCGGAGTCCGACCCGCAGGACGTGGACACCTCCGTCGCGGAGATCGGCATCAACACCCGCGACGAGATCGGCCGGGTGGCCCGCGCGTTCGACGACGTCCACCGCGAGGCGGTGCGGCTCGCCGCCGAGCAGGCGCTGCTGCGGGGCAACGTCAACGCGATGTTCACCAACCTCTCGCGCCGCAGCCAGGGCCTCATCCAGCGCCAGCTCTCGCTCATCTCCGAGCTGGAGAGCCGCGAGGCCGACCCGGACCAGCTGTCCAACCTCTTCAAGCTCGACCACCTCGCGACCCGTATGCGCCGCAACGGTGAGAACCTGCTGGTCCTCGCCGGTGAGGAGCCGGGCCGCCGGTGGACCCGGCCGGTGCCGCTGGTCGACGTGCTGCGCGCCGCGGCCTCCGAGGTGGAGCAGTACGAGCGCATCGAGCTGACCTCGGTCCCGCCGACCGAGGTCGCCGGACGCGTCGTCAACGACCTGGTCCACCTGCTGGCCGAGCTGCTGGAGAACGCCACGTCGTTCTCCTCGCCGCAGACCAAGGTGCGGGTCACCGGTCACGCGCTGCCGGACGGCCGGGTGCTGATCGAGATCCACGACACCGGTATCGGCCTGTCCCCCGAGGACCTGGCCGACATCAACGAGCGGCTGGCCAACCCGCCGACGGTGGACGTGTCCGTCTCCCGCCGGATGGGCCTGTTCGTGGTCGGCCGGCTGTCGCTGCGGCACGGCATCCGCATCCAGCTGCGGCCCTCCGACTCCGGTGGCACCACCGCGCTGGTCATGCTGCCGGTGGACCTCACCCAGGGCGGTGCCAAGGGCGCCCCCATGCCGCAGGGCAAGCGCGCCGCGCCGCCGCAGGGCCCCTCGGGCAGCGGGGTCGGCCAGGCCGTCGGCCGCTCCGCCCAGTTGGGCGCCGCCGCCTCGCAGGGCCGCGGCCAGGTCTCGGCGCCCGGTGCCCGCCCGGCGCTGACCGGCAACCGCGACTCCGGCCCTGTCGCCTCCGAGCGCGCGCAGCCGCGCGCCTCCGGCCTGCCGACCCGGCCGACCCGCACCACCCCGCAGGCGCCGGAACCCGCGCAGGCCGCGGGCGAGCGGCCCGCGCCGAGTTGGGCGCAGCGCGAGGAGCGCGGCGGCACGGATACCCCGCGCGGCCACGACGACGTGCGCGGCGCGGAGTCCACCGGGCAGTTCGAGCGTCCCGACTTCCACCGGGACGGCCGTGGCGCCGCCCCGGGCGCCGGGGAGTTCTTCACCCCGCAGCGGCAGCCGTCCGCGCCGCAGGAGCGCAACCAACAGCAGCCGATGGACGCGGAGTTCACCGGTTACGCCGACTACGCGGGCGGGCCGGGCCGCGGTGACGCGCCGACCGGCGAGTTCTTCCAGTCGCAGGCGCCGCGCGATCCGCAGCCCACCCCGCCGCAGGGCCTGCGGCGAGGCGGTGCGCAGGGCGCGGGGTATCCGCAGGACACGCCCACCGGCGAGTTCAGGGCGCCGCTGCACGCCGGTTCCGGTTCCGATGTCTTCGGCCCGCGCGGGCGTACCGCGCCGCAGGAGGACGAGCGGGAGGCCACTGCTCCGGCCGGGATACCGGACGCCGACCGGTCGGCCGGCGGCTACCAGGACGGTGCCTCCTCCACCGGGCAGTTCCCGGCGGTGGGCGCCGACGACACCCCGGTGCGCGATCCCCTCACCGACCCGATGCAGGACCTGGAGCAGGCTCCGTCGCGTGGCGCCTTCCCGCGCCGCGGCGGGGGCGAACTGCCGCCGGTGAGCGAGCCGATGGCGCTGCCGCCGGCCTCCTCTCCCGGTGACGGACGCTCCCCGATCTTCGAGTCGCTGGAGTCGGACTGGTTCCGCCAGCAGGCCGAACGGCGCGACGCCGCCCGCGGCATCACCGGGACCGGCGTGCCGGGTCCGGGTGCCGACTCCTTCTTCGGTGGGAGCGCGGGCTCCGACTCCGCTCCCGCTTCCGCGCCGGCCTCCGGCGGGGGCTTCGGCGGCGGTGACCTGCGGTCCGCGCCGCAGCGGCCGCAGGCGCGTGCCCCGCAGCCGTCAGGACCGCAGCGGACCCGGCCGGAGAGCGGTGGCGAGGAATGGCGGGCGTCTCCCAACGACGAGCGGTGGCGCCGTGCCGAGCAGGTGCGCGAGCCGGCCGCCGGTGGCATCACCCCCTCGGGTCTGCCGCGCCGGGTACCCCGGGCGAACCTCGTCCCCGGCACCGCGCAGTCGACTCCGCAGACCGGTCCGCAGGTCTCTCGCGCGCCCGACGACGTGCGTGGGCGGTTGACCAACCTTCGCCGCGGCATCCAGCAGGGCCGGAACGCCGGCTCCGCCAGGACCGACGGGCCTGAGCCCGACGATTACCGCAGCGGCACCACACACCAGCAGGAGCGTTAGTTGAGTCCGATGAGCCAGGCGGCACAGAATCTGAACTGGTTGATCACCAACTTCGTGGACAACACCCCCGGTGTGTCCCACACGGTGGTCGTCTCCGCCGACGGCCTGCTGCTGGCCATGTCCGACGGCTTCCCCCGCGACCGCGCCGACCAACTCGCCGCCGTCGCCTCCGGACTGACCTCACTGACCGCAGGCGCCTCCCGCATCTTCGAGGGTGGCCACGTCAACCAGACCGTCGTCGAGATGGAACGCGGCTTCATGTTCATCATGTCCGTGTCCGACGGATCCTCCCTCGCCGTACTCGCCCACCCCGAATGCGACATCGGCCTCGTCGGATACGAAATGGCACTCCTCGTCGACCGCGCGGGCACCGTCCTCACCCCCGACCTGCGCGCCGAACTCCAGGGAAGCCTGCTCGGCGGCTGACAGCCGTATTACCGAAGGGGGCTCCACCCGGTGTCATTCCGCCGTACCATCTCCCCCCACCCACCGACCGGTCCAGCTGTTTCCGCCTCTGCACGGAGGGCCCTCCCATGACCCCGCCACCCGCCTCGCCCAGCCCGTACGGCGCGACTCACCACGCGCCGTACGGGGGAGAAGGCGATCAGCCGCTGGTGCGGCCCTATGCCATGACCGGTGGCCGCACCAGACCGAGGTACCAGCTAGCCATAGAGGCGTTGGTCAGTACCTCGGCGGACCCGTCCCAGTACGGCGGGTTGCTCCCGGAGCATCAGCGCATCTGCCACCTGTGCCGGGAGATCAAGTCGGTGGCGGAGATCTCCGCGTTGCTGGCGATACCGCTGGGCGTGGCGCGGATTCTGGTGGCGGACCTGGCCGAGGCCGGGATGGTGGCGATCCACCAGCCGGGCGGCGGAGAGGCCGGCGGACAGCCTGACGTGACTTTGCTGGAGAGGGTGCTCAGTGGACTTCGCAAGCTCTAGGCCGCAGGCGGCCGGAGACCCGTACGCACAGGGCTTCCCGCCACCGGGGCCGGCTTACGGACAGGGAACGACCCGCTCCACCACATCGGCGAAGATCGTGGTGGCGGGCGGGTTCGGCGTGGGCAAGACCACGTTCGTCGGTGCGGTGTCGGAGATCAATCCGCTGCGCACCGAAGCCGTCATGACGGCGGCGTCGGCGGGGATCGACGACCTGAGCAAGGTCGCCGACAAGACCACGACCACCGTGGCGATGGACTTCGGCCGCATCACACTCGACGACGACCTGATCCTGTACCTGTTCGGCACGCCCGGCCAGGACCGGTTCTGGTTCATGTGGGACGACCTGGTGCGCGGCGCGATCGGCGCGGTCGTGCTGGTCGACACCCGCCGTCTCGCGGACTGCTTCCCGGCGGTCGACTACTTCGAGAACAGCGGGCTGCCGTTCGTCATCGGCCTGAACGGGTTCGACGGCTACCAGCCGTACAGCCCGGACGAGGTGCGCGAGGCGCTGCAGATCGGCCCCGAGACGCCGATCATGATCACCGACGCCCGGCACCGGGCGAACGCCAAGACCACCTTGATCACTTTGGTGGAACACGCCTTGCTGGCCCGGCTGAAGTAGCCACCTTTTCTCGCCAGTTGTGACGCGGGTCGCGCCGCGTCCGGAACGGACCGGTTGTGTGTCGTTTGACACACGGCCGGTCCGTTTCTTCATAACGTTTCGACAGACAATCTCCACACGCTGAACACCGTTTGCGCACGGGCAGTTTCGTAGTGCTCAATTCCGTTCGCGTTTTGGCATCCGGATCCACTTATGCCCCTTTTTGCGCGTGGGGTGATGCCGCATCGGTAACTTTCGTCCGAGGTTTTGAAAGCACCGCTGTGACGTGCTGGAATTCAGTGAACCAGCGAGTAGAACCGGAGCACCGGTGTGTCCGGTGTCGAGAGGTTGTTGGTCGAGTGAGGAACACGACGCGTGCGCGGCCCGGCCCCGCAGCCCCGGCCAGGGGGAACTTCACCCCGCCCGGGCGCGACGGTGTGACCCCGGCCGACGCCGCTGTGCCCACCACCCCCTCCCGCAGTCGGCTGTCCCCCGGCAGCTGGCGGGTCCGCACCCGGCTGAACGCGATCCTGCTGATCCCGGTGCTGGTGGCGCTGGTGGTCGGCGGCTTCAACGTCAAGAACTCGGTGGACCGCTGGCAGCAGGCCGACGACGCGGTACGCACCGCGGGGCTGGTGCGCGCCGCCGCCACCTACGGCAACGCCCTGATCGACGAGCGTGACCTGACGGCGGCGCCGCTGCTGGCCGGCGACCCGCACGACCCGGGGATCGCCAAGGCGCGGGCGGCGACCGACGCCGCGGCCCGGCAGTTCGACGCGGCCGTGCGGCGGATGCCGGACTCCCCCGACCTCACCCGCCGGCTGGCCTCCTTCCGCAAGGTCGAGCCGCAACTGGCCGTCCTGCGGCGGCAGGCGTACACCCGTGCGTTGCCCGGGGTGCGCACCGAGGAGGGGTACGTCGGCATCCAGCACCCGCTGATGGAGTTCGCCAACGAGCTCGGCTTCGGCACCGACAACCTGACCTCCTACGGGCGCACGCTGTACGCGATCTCGCTCACCAAGGCCGCCGAGTCGCTGACCAGGTCGATCGGTACCCACATCCTGGTCGAGCGCCCGGTCCCGGCGGCCGAGCGCGCCTCCCAGCTGACCGCGCTGGCCTCCTACACGTATCTGGAGAACATCGCGCTACAGGAGTACCAGGGCGGTGGCACTCCCGCGGACATGGCACGGCTGTCGAAGGCCGAGGCGACCGCCCGCAGCCGCGACACCGCCCGGGTGGCGGCCGCGCGCAGCGCCGCGGCCGCTGCGGGAGGGCGGTTCACGGCGCCGCCTGACCGGGTCGCGATGGTCAAGATGATCGCCTCCGGTGCCTCGCCGTCGGCCCTGAAGGCCGCGGGCATCACACCGCAGTCCTGGTCGGCCGCCGCGACCTCGGCCTTCGACGCCTACCGGTCGGTGGAGTCGCAGCTGGCCGACCGGGCGGAGCACGACGCCTCGGTCATCGCCTCCGGCGCCCGGCGGGACGCGATCCTGGACTCCGCCGTCGTGCTGCTGGGCGTGCTGGCCGCCTTCGTGGTCGCCGCGCTGATGGCCCGCTCGATGAGCCGCAGTATGCGCAAGCTGCGCGGCGCCGCGTTCGAGGTGGCACAAGAACGGCTCCCGGCGCTGGTCAACCAGCTCTCCCGGGCGCACCCTGGCCGGGTCGACACCCGGGTCGTCCCGATCCCGATCTACCTCGGGCGACGAGATCGGCGAGGTCGCCCGCGCCTTCGACCAGGTGCACCGCGAGGCGGTACGGCTCGCCGCGGAGCAGGCGCTGCTGCGCGGCAACGTCAACGCGATCTTCACCAACCTGAGCCTGCGCAACCAGGGCCTCATCCAGCGGCAGTTGTCGCTGATCACCGACCTGGAGAACCACGAGGCCGATCCTGACCAGCTCTCGCACCTCTTCCAGCTCGACCACCTGGCCACCCGGATGCGCCGCAACGGCGAGAACCTGCTGGTCCTGGCCGGCGAGGAGCCGGGGCGCCGCTGGATGCAGCCGGTGCCGCTGGTGGACGTGCTGCGGGCGGCCGCCGCCGAGGTGGAGTCCTACGAGCGCATCGAGATGCACGGGGTGCCGGAGACCGAGATCCACGGCGCGGCGGTCACCGACCTGGTCCATCTGCTGGCCGAGCTGCTGGAGAACGCCACGTCGTTCTCCTCGCCGCAGACCAAGGTGAAGGTCACCGCCACCCGGCTGCCGGACGGCCGGATCGTGGTGGAGATCCACGACAAGGGCATCGGGCTGACCGCGGAGGACTTCGCGGACATCAACCACAAGCTGGCCGACCCGCTCACCGTGGACGCGGTGGTCTCCCGCCGGATGGGCCTGTTCGTGGTCGGCCGGCTCGCCGACCGGCACGACATCCGGGTCCAGTTGCGTCCCTCCGGCGAGGCGGCCGGCACCACCTCCCTGGTGACGCTGCCGGAACCGATCACCCACGGCGGGGGCGACGAGGCGGCCGAGGACGACTTCACCGTCTCCCGGATCGTCCCCGAGCACCACGGCGGCGCTGGGGAGCCCGCCCAACTGACCGCCGCGGAACTCGGATTCGACGACCGGCCCTACGAAAATCCCGGCGCGGCCCAGGCGTTGGACCCGGTCGGCGGCCCGTACCCGCGGGAAGGGCACAGAGCGGCCCTGGGAGCGACCGCGGGCGCTCCGGCGTCCTCCGGTTCGGACCAATCGCTGTTCGGTGGTGAGAACGCCGCTGACGGTCGCTATGAGCAAAGCTATGACCATAGCTATGACGGCTCCGGACGGCCGATCGACCCGACGCCCTGGCCGCAGGTCGTTCCGCAAGGCCCCGCCGACCCCTCCCACCAGCCAGGACAGGCCGCGCCTCCCCCCGCCGATCAAGGTCGGGGACAAGCGGAGTACTTTCCTCCAGTGGCGGTCGGCGACCCCCCTCAGTGGGACCGAAGCGCTTCCCGGGACACCTGGCAGGCCCGGCCCGCGCCGTTCGCGGCCGGTCCCGGACCGTTGCCCGGCGGCCCGAAGCGCGTAGGCTACGACCCGCCGGACGGCGGTCCGGGCGGCCCCGCCGCACTGACCGACGCCGGACTGCCGCGCCGTGACCGGCCCCGGGCGACGCCCGGACCGACCACGGGGAGGAACAGCTCGCGCAGGAACAGGGAGGCCATGAAGCCGCCGCGAGGCGGTCCACGAACGACGAATTCCGGCAGCGGGCCGAACAGGTCCGCGAGCCGCAGGCGGGCGGAGTCACCCCCTCCGGCCTGCCCCGGCGGGTACCCGGGCGAACCTGGTCCCCGGTGCCGCACAGCCGACTCCGCAGACCGGTCCACTGGTCTCTCGCGCCCCGGAGGACATCCGCGGCAGGTTGAGCAGCCTGCGCCGCGGCGTCCAGCAGGGACGTGGGGCACCGGACGCCGAAACCGATGGGTATTCCTCCCCGACTGACAGCCAGGGCCCCGGCCCCAACCACCAGGAGCGTTAGTTGAGTCCGATGAGCCAGGCGGCACAGAATCTGAACTGGTTGATCACCAACTTCGTGGACAACACCCCCGGTGTGTCCCACACGGTGGTGGTCTCCGCCGACGGCCTGCTGCTGGCCATGTCCGACGGCTTCCCCCGCGACCGCGCCGACCAACTCGCCGCCGTCGCCTCCGGACTGACCTCACTGACCGCAGGCGCCTCCCGCATCTTCGAGGGCGGCAACGTCAACCAGACCGTCGTCGAGATGGAACGCGGCTTCATGTTCATCATGTCCGTGTCCGACGGATCCTCCCTCGCCGTACTCGCCCACCCCGAATGCGACATCGGCCTCGTCGGATACGAAATGGCACTGCTCGTCGACCGCGCAGGCACCGTCCTCACCCCCGACCTGCGCGCCGAACTCCAGGGAAGCCTCCTCAGCTGACGGAGCGGCCGGCGTCAACTGCCGGTCAGGTATGCGCCGATGCGTCGCCGGACCGTATGGTTCGGTGACGCATTCGATGCCCGACGGGCAGACGGAGACCGGTATCCCGCCCAGCTGGAGGAGGAAACGTGGCAACGCCCCCAGGCGGACATCCGTACGGCAGTCCGCAGCAGCAGCCGCAAGCGCCGCTGAAGCGATTCAACTTCCCTTCAGCGCCCAGCCACCGGTTGCAGCCCGAGCCCGCGCCGGCACCCGAGCCCGCGCCCGGGCCGCCGCCGCACGTGCCGCAGCAGATGCAGCCGGCGCCGCAGGAGCCGCAGGGCGTGCCGCCCGAGCAGCAGATGCCGACGCCGCGCATCCAGCCGCACATCCCCTCCCGCGGCGGATCCGGCGGCCCCGGCGGCCGCTCCACGCCGGTCGGCTCCGACCAGCAGCCGCTGGTCCGGCCGTACGCCATGACCGGCGGCCGGACCCGGCCGCGCTACCAGCTCGCCATCGAGGCGCTGGTGTCACACCACCGCCGACCCGGACCGGATGCGCGGCCAGTTGCCCGAGCACCAGCGGATCTGCCATCTGTGCCGTGAGGTCAAGTCGGTCGCGGAGATCTCGGCACTGCTCTCCATCCCACTCGGCGTCGCCCGGATCCTCGTCGCCGACCTGGCCGAGGCCGGACTCGTCGCCATCCACCAGCCCGGCGGCGACGAGGCCGCCGGCGGACAGCCAGACGTGACACTGCTCGAAAGGGTGCTCAGTGGACTTCGCAAGCTCTAGCGGTGCAGCCCGCTCCACCACCTCCGCGAAGATCGTGGTGGCGGGCGGCTTCGGCGTGGGCAAGACCACGTTCGTCGGTGCCGTCTCGGAGATCAACCCGCTGCGCACCGAAGCCGTGATGACCTCCGCCTCGGCCGGGATCGACGACCTGACGCACGCGCCGGACAAGACCACCACCACCGTGGCGATGGACTTCGGCCGCATCACGCTCGACCAGGACCTGATCCTGTACCTGTTCGGCACCCCGGGCCAGGACCGCTTCTGGTTCATGTGGGACGACCTGGTGCGCGGCGCCATCGGCGCGGTCGTGCTGGTCGACACCCGGCGGCTCGCCGACTGCTTCCCCGCGGTCGACTACTTCGAGAACAGCGGGCTGCCGTTCGTCATCGCCCTCAACGGCTTCGACGGCCACCAGCCGTACACCCCCGACGAGGTGCGCGAGGCGCTGCAGATCGGCCCCGACACGCCGATCATCATCACCGACGCCCGGCACCGCGGCGGACGCCAAGACCGCGCTGATCACCCTGGTGGAGCACGCGTTGATGGCGAGACTTCGCTGACCGTAGGGACCATGACACGGAGAAGACCCCCGCACCTCGTGAGGTGCGGGGGTCTTTCGCTGTCGGCTCTCGCCGGGGCGGGCCGGGCGCCGGATCAGGCGACCGCCTGCCAGCTGTGCGGGGCGTAGAAGCCAGGAGCCCGCTCCAGGCGGCGCCAGTGCGCGACGGTGCGCGGCTCGGCGCCGGCGGCCCCGGTGCGCGCGGCGGCGGCACGGGCCAGCAGGACCGCGGTGATGGCGGCCAGTTCCTCGGGTTCTGCGTGGCCCGTTCGACGCGGACGACGAGGTCGCTGTTCATTCAGGTCTCCTGGTCCGGTTACTGCGGCGGGTTGCCGTGCTTGCGGGAGGGCAGATCGGCGTGCTTGGTGCGCAGCATCGCGAGGGAGCGGATCAGCACCTCGCGGGTCTCGGCCGGGTCGATCACGTCGTCCACCAGGCCGCGCTCGGCCGCGTAGTACGGGTGCATCAGCTCGGACTTGTACTCCTTGACCATCGCGCGCCCGCATGGCCTCGGGGTCGTCGGCCTCGGCGATCTGCCGGCGGAAGATGACGTTGGCCGCGCCCTCCGCGCCCATCACCGCGATCTCGTTGGTCGGCCAGGCGTAGGTGAGGTCGGCGCCGATGGACTGGGAGTCCATCACGATGTAGGCGCCGCCGTACGCCTTGCGCAGGATCAGCGAGATCCGCGGCACGGTGGCGTTGCAGTACGCGTACAGCAGCTTCGCGCCGTGCCGGATGATCCCGCCGTGCTCCTGGTCGACGCCCGGCAGGAAGCCCGGCACGTCCAGCAGGGTGACCAGCGGGATGTTGAAGGCGTCGCACATCTGCACGAAGCGCGCCGCCTTCTCCGACGCCTCGATGTCCAGCACCCCGGCGAGCGACGGCGGGCTGGTTGGCGACGATGCCGACGACCTGGCCGTCCAGCCGGGCCAGCGCGCAGATGATGTTGGTCGCCCAGCGCTCGTGGACCTCCAGGACGTCGCCGTCGTCGACGATCTCCTCGATCACCTTGCGCATGTCGTAGGAGCGGTTGCCGTCGGCCGGGCACCAGGTCGAGCAGGGCGTCGCCGCGCCGGTCCGCCGGGTCGTCGGTGGCGACGACCGGGGGGTTCTCGCGGTTGTTCTGCGGGAGCAGCGAGAGCAGGTAGCGGACCTCCTCGATGCAGGTCACCTCGTCGTCGTACGCGAAGTGGGCGACGCCCGAGGTCTCGGCGTGCACGTCGGCGCCGCCCAGGCCGTTCTGGGTGATCTTCTCGCCGGTCACCGCCTGGACCACGTCGGGTCCGGTGATGAACATCTGCGAGGTCTCGCGGACCATGAAGACGAAGTCGGTCAGCGCCGGGCTGTAGGCGGCGCCGCCCGCGCACGGGCCGAGCATCACGCAGATCTGCGGGATGACCCCGGAGGCCTTGGTGTTGCGCTGGAAGATGCCGCCGTAGCCGGCGAGCGCGGAGACGCCCTCCTGGATACGGGCGCCGGCGCCGTCGTTGAGGCGAGACCAGCGGGGCGCCGGCCGGCGATGGCCATGTCCATGATCTTGTGGATCTTCGTGCGCGTGCGCCTCGCCGAGCGCGCCGCCGAAGATCCGGAAGTCGTGGGCGTAGACGAAGACCGTCCGGCCCGTGCGACCGTGCCCCAGCCGGTGATCACGCCGTCGGTGTAGGGCCGCTTGGCCTCCAGGCCGAAGCCGGTCGCCCGGTGCCGGCGCAGCGGCTCGACCTCGCGGAACGATGCCCTCGTCCAGCAGCAGGTCGATCCGCTCGCGAGCGGTCAGCTTGCCCTTGGCGTGCTGCGCCTCGGTGGCCCGCTCGCTCGGACCACGCCGCACCTGCTCACGGATGGCGTGCAACTCCGCCACCCGCCCACGGGCGTCGCTCGCATCGGCCGGAACCTCGTCCACAACGGTCATGTATCGACCTTACGAGCGGAGGCCCGCCAATTTCGGCGTTGACTTCTCACACTCTCCGAGGCGACTTCATGGAGGATCCCAACAGTTGGCTGTAGCCAATGGGCCGCCTGTGATGCTCATGGGGTCAAGCTGTTTGTACCATTCGAACGACAGACTCCCTCCTTGGACCCCCTCGTGGCCCGTACGGGCGGCTACCGGGCGGCCACCGCCTCGGCGATCGCGAGGATGCGGCGGGCCTCTTCCACGTGCAGGTTCTCAATCATGCGTCCGTCCACGGTGGCCACGCCGCGGCCCTGTCCGGCCGCCTCCTCGAAGGCCTCGATGATCGTCCGGGATCGCTGGACCTGTTGGGCCGAAGGAGTGAAAACCCGATTGCAGGGCTCCACCTGGGCCGGATGGATGAGTGTCTTGCCGTCGAACCCGAACTGTCGCCCCTGTACACATTCGGCCTCGAAGCCCGCGAGGTCCTTCACGTCGTTGTGGACACCGTCCAGGATCGCCCGCCCGCTCTCGCGGGCCGCCAGCAGCGCCAGCGACAGACCGGTCAGCAGCGGTGCCCGGCCCGGGACGTGCTCGGCGCGCAGTTCCTTGGCGAGGTCGTTGGTGCCCATGACCAGCACGGTGAGCCGCTCGCTGGCGGCGGCCACCTGCCGGGCGTCGAACATCGCCCGCGGGGTCTCGACCATCGCCCAGATGGCGGTACGGTCCGGGGCGCCGGCCGCCTCCAGGGCCCGCTCGACCTCGCGCACCGTGGCGGCGTCCTCGACCTTGGGCACCACGACCGCGTCCGGCCCGGCCTGGGCCGCGGCCCGCAGGTCGTCGGCGTGCCAGGGGGTGCCGGGGCCGTTGACCCGGATCGTCACCTCGCGGGTGCCGTAGGCCCCGGAGGCCGCGGCGGCGGCCACCCGCTCACGGGCGGCGGGCTTGGCGTCCGGGGCGACGGCGTCCTCCAGGTCGAGGATGAGCGCGTCGGCGGGGATGGACCTGGCCTTCTCCAGGGCGCGTTCGTTGGCTCCCGGCATGTAGAGCACCGAGCGGCGCGGGCGCGGGGTCGCGTCGGATGTCATCGGGTGCCTCACTCCTGGTGGTCCTGGCCGCTCGCGGCCTCGTAGGCGTCGCGCAGCCGCGGGTCGCGGGCGGCGAGGGCGTCGGCGAGTTCGACGACGACCCGGCACTGCTTGTAGGTGGCGTCGTCCTGCATCTTGCCGTCGATCATCACCGCGCCGGTGCCGTCACCCATCGCGGCGATGACCCTGCGGGCCCAGGCCACCTCCGGCGGGGCCGGGGAGAAGACCCGCGCGGCGATCTCGATCTGCACCGGGTGCAGGCTCCAGGCGCCGACGCAGCCCAGCAGGAAGGCGTTGCGGAACTGGTCCTCGCAGGCCTGGGTGTCCTTGATGTCGCCGAAGGGCCCGTAGTACGGCAGGATCCCGTGCGCCGCGCAGGCGTCGACCATCCGCGCGACGGTGTAGTGCCACAGGTCCTGCTGGAAGGCGGCCCGGGGCGCGCCGTCGTCCCTGGGATCCTCCCTGACCAGGTAGCCGGGGTGCCCGCCGCCGACCCGGGTGGTCTTCATCCGGCGGGAGGCGGCCAGGTCGGCCGGGCCGAGCGAGATGCCCTGCATGCGCGGGCTGGCGCCGGCGATCTCCTCCACGTTGGCCACCCCGGAGGCGGTCTCCAGGATGGCGTGCACCAGGATCGGCCGGCTCAGGCCCGCCTTGGCCTCCAGTTGGGCCAGCAGCCGGTCGACGTAGTGGATGTCCTGGGCGCCCTCGACCTTGGGCACCATGATCACCTCCAGCTTGTCGCCGATCCCGGTGACCAGGGTCAGCAGGTCGTCCAGTGCCCAGGGCGAGTCCAGGCTGTTGATCCGGGTCCACAGCTGGGTGGGGCCGAAGTCGGTCCTCCTGGCGATGTCCACCAGGCCGGCCCGGGCCGCCTCCTTGCGGTCGGCGGCGACCGCGTCCTCCAGGTTCCCCAGCAGCACGTCGACGGTGGGGGCGATGGCCGGCACCTTCGCGGCCATCTTCTCGTTGCCGGGGTCGAAGAAGTGGATCATCCGGGACGGGCGGAACGGGACCTCGCGCACCGGGGCCGGGGCCCCGACGGCCAACGGCCGGAAGAAGTCCTTCGGAGAGCGCATGCCAACTCCCTGGTCGGATCGGGGGTTCGGGCCGCCGTCACCGCCCGCACGCGGGACCGGCGGCATCCGCCTCACTCTAGAGGGGGCGCGGAGGCCACGTTACCGATGAGTACCTGTGCCCTTGGTCACCGCTGCCCGCCGCACCGCACGCCCCGGGCGAAAACCAGTCGCGGCCGGTGGGAGGCTCGGGCACGATCGGTCCGCCGTGCCCGAGCGGGTCCGGCGGGACGCGGTGAGAGGACGGGCGGCGATGGTGAAGGCGATGACCGTGGGGACGTTGTTCCCGCCACCGGGCTACCGGCACGCGGCGGTGGTGGAGGCGGGCGAGCGGCTGGTCTTCACGGCGGGGGCGGTCCCGCTGGACGCCGAGGGCCGGCTGGTGGGCGGGCAGGACCGGGTCGCGCAGGCCCGGCAGGTGGTGGCGAACCTGGCCGAGGCCCTGCGGGCGGCGGGCAGCGGGCTCGACCGGGTGGTGGCCAGCACGGTCTACGTGGTCGCCGCCGCGCCGGACGCCATGTCCGACGTGTGGGAGGTGGTCAGGCAGTCCGCGCTCTCGGACGGGCCGCACACCTCGACGCTGCTCGGCGTCTCCTGCCTGGGCTATCCCGGGCAGCTCGTGGAGATCACCGCGGTCGCCACCGTCACCCCGTCCTGACCGCACGCGCGGGCGCCCCGCCGCCTGCCGCGGCTAGAATCCGGGGCTTATGACGCATCGTCCGCGCACCCTGCCGGCCATGAGTGCCGAGGCACGCCGGGAGGTACTGGCCGGCGATGTGCGAGATCGGCTGGCCCGGGTCGCCGACTTCGCCGCCGACGTCCTGGTCACCGACTTCGCCGATCCCGCGCTCGCCGGTGAACTCGCGCGCGTCGAGGTGCTGCTGACCGGCTGGGGGTGCCCGCCGCTGACCGCGGCGGCGCTGGAGCGGATGCCCGGACTGCGGACCGTGGTGCACACCGCCGGCTCGGTCAAGGGGCATGTCACCGAGGCCTGCTGGCAGCGCGGTCTGACGGTCTCCAGCGCGGCGGCGGCCAACGCGCTGCCGGTCGCGGAGTACACGGTCGCAGCCATCCTGTTCGCCGGGAAGCGGGTCGTGCAGGCCGCGCGCGACTACCGCGAGCGGCGCGACAAGCCGGCCGGCGGCCTGGCGCACTACGCCGGGGTCGGCAACTACCGCCGTACCGTCGGGGTGGTCGGCGCCTCGCGGATCGGCCGCCGGGTGGTCGAACTGCTGCGGCCCTTCGACCTGTCGGTGCTGGTCTACGACCCGTACCTGAGCGCGGCGGACGCCGCCGGGCTCGGCGTGCGGGCGGTCGGGCTGGACGAACTCGCCCGGCGCAGCGATGTGGTGACGCTGCACGCACCGCAACTGCCCGAGACCCGGGGGCTGTTCGACCGCTCCCTGCTGGCCCTGATGCGGGACGGCGCGACGCTGGTGAACACCGCGCGTGGCAGCTTGGTGGACACCGGGGCGCTCACCGAGGAGCTGGTGAGCGGCAGGCTGCACGCCGTGCTCGACCACACCGAGCCCGAGGTGCTGCCCGCCGGTTCACCGCTGTACGACCTGCCGAACGTGCTGCTCACCCCGCACATCGCCGGCTCGCTCGGCAACGAACTCGGCCGGCTGGCGCACGCGGCGGTCGACGAGCTGGAGCGGTACGCGCGCGGCCTGCCGTACGCCGAGCCGGTGCTCGCCGGCGACCTGGCCACCCTGGCGTAGCGCGGCCAGTCCTCAGTCCTGCGGCTCGACGCCCGCCTGGGTGAGCCCGTAGGTGTAGGCGTCGTCCAGCGCCTGCCAGGAGGCGGCGATGACGTTCTCGCCGACGCCGACCGTGGACCACTCGCCGCTGCCGTCGCTGGTGGAGATCAGCACCCGGGTGGTGGACTCGGTGCCGTGCCGGCCCTCCAGGATGCGGACCTTGTAGTCCACCAGCTCCATCCGGGCCAGCTGCGGGTAGATCCGCTCCAGGGCGTGCCGCAGCGCGCGGTCGAGCGCGTCGACCGGGCCGTTGCCCTCGCCGGTGGCGACGATCCGCTCACCCTTGGCCCACAGCTTCACGGTGGCCTCGTTGGCCTGCGCGCCGTCCGGGCGCTGCTCGACGATGGCCCGCCAGGACTCGATGCGGAAGTAGCGGGTCACCCGCCCGTCCACCTCGTCGCGCAGCAGAAGTTCGAAGGAGGCGTCGGCCGCCTCGTAGGTGTAGCCGCGCAGTTCGCGTTCCTTGACGCGCTCCACCACCCGGCCGACCAGTTCCCGGTCGCCGGACAGGTCGTAGCCTAGTTCCTTGCCCTTGAGCTCGATGGAGGCGCGGCCGGCCATGTCGGAGACCAGCATCCGCATGGTGTTGCCGACCAGCTCGCGGGTCGATGTGCTGGTAGAGGTCCGGGTCGACCTTGATGGCGGAGGCGTGCAGCCCGGCCTTGTGCGCGAACGCGGACACGCCGACGTAGGGCTGGTGGGTGGAAGGGGTGAGGTTGACCACCTCGGCGATGGCGTGCGAGATGCGGGTCATCTCGGCGAGCGAGCCGTCGGGCAGGACCTCTTCGCCGTACTTCAGCTCCAGCGCGGCGACGACCGGGAAGAGGTTGGAGTTGCCGACGCGCTCGCCGTAGCCGTTGGCGGTGCACTGCACATGGGTGGCGCCCGCGTCGACCGCGGCCAGGGTGTTGGCCACCGCGCAGCCGGTGTCGTCCTGGGCGTGGATGCCGAGCCGGGCGCCGGTGTCGGCCAGCACGGTCCGCGACCACGGCGCTGACCTGGGCGGGCAGCATGCCGCCGTTGGTGTCGCACAGCACGACCACGTCGGCGCCCGCCTCGTGCGCGGCGCGCACCACGGCCTTCGCGTACTCCGGGTTGGCCCGGTAGCCGTCGAAGAAGTGCTCGCAGTCCACGAACACCCGCCGGCCCTGCTCGCGCAGGTAGGAGACGGTGTCGCGGACCATCGCCAGGTTCTCCTCCAGCGTGGTGCGCAGCGCGAGCTCGACATGCCGGTCGTGCGACTTGGCGACCAGGGTGATCACCGGTGCGCCGGAGGCCAGCAGCGCCGCGACCTGCGGGTCGTCCTCGGCGGCCTGGCGCCGCCTTGCGGGTGGCGCCGAACGCCACCAGCTGGGCGTGCCTGAAGTCGATCTCCCGGGCGGCCCGGGCGAAGAACTCGGTGTCCCGGGGGTTGGCGCCCGGCCAGCCGCCCTCGATGAAGCCCACCCCGAAGTCGTCGAGGTGCCGGGCGATGGCGAGCTTGTCGGCGACGGTGAGGTTGATCCCCTCGCGCTGCGCGCCGTCGCGCAGGGTGGTGTCGAAGACGTGGAAACCATCACCGGGTGTGCCGGGTGTGGCCGTCATGGTGGTGCTCCTGTCGGGTGGTGGTCGGAAGACCCGATTCCACTTGCCCCCGAGAGTCCCTCGCGCCTCGTCGCCCGGTTCGGTTGGTCCAGGAAACGAAAAAACCTCTCGCGGGTGCGAGAGGTCTGCGCGCGGGTCTGGGACACGGTGTTCGCCGCCGCTGGGTGATGTCTGCGGTATCGGCGGTCACTGCGGACCGGCGCGCCTGCTGCCGATAATCATGGCGTACGAGGACACGATGGGCAGTCTGGCACATCTTTCCCCATCCGTGGACTGCCGTCTCACGATGCGGAACGCCCCGGTCCGGCGCACGCGAAAGGGCCGGCCGAGGTGCGGCCGGCCCTTCGTCGGGTGGCGTCAGCCCAGTCGGTGCAGCCAGCCGTGGGTGTCGGCGGCGCGGCCGGTCTGGATGTCCAGCAGGGCCTCGCGCAGTCGCATGGTGACCTCGCCGGGCTGTCCGTCACCGACCGTCCAGTTCTCCCGGGTGGACTTCACCGAGCCGACCGGGGTGATGGCCGCGGCCGTGCCGCAGGCGAAGACCTCGGTCAGCGAGCCGTCCTCGGTGGCGGCCTTCCAGTCCTCGACCGAGATCCGGCCCTCCCCCGCCTCATAGCCCAGGTCGGCCGGCGATCCGCAGCAGCGAGTCGACGGGTGATGCCGGGCAGCAGCGAGCCGGACAGTTCCGGGGTGACGATCCGCCGGGTGCCGTCGGGACCGGTGTACACGAAGTAGAGGTTCATGCCGCCCATCTCCTCGACCCAGCGGCGCTCGATCGCGTCCAGCCAGACCACCTGGTCGCAGCCCTCGTCCGTTGGCCTGGGCCTGCGCGATCAGCGAGGCGGCGTAGTTGCCCGCGCACTTGGCCGCGCCGGTGCCGCCGGGCGCCGCGCGCACGTACTCCTGCGACAGCCACACCGAGACCGGCTTGACGCCGCCGGGGAAGTAGGAGCCGGCCGGGGAGGCGATGACCATGAACAGGTACTCGTTGGCCGGCTTGACCCCCAGGCCCACCTCGGTGGCGAACATGAACGGCCGCAGGTAGAGGGAGTTCTCGCCCTCCTGGGGCACCCAGTCGATGTCCTGCCTGACCAGCGCGTCGCAGGCGGCCACGAACAGTCTCGGCCGGCAGCTCGCGGCATGGCCAGCCGCCGCGCGGAGTTGCGGAAGCGCTCGGCGTTGGCCTCGGGGCGGAAGGTGGCGACGGAACCGTCCGGCTGGCGGTACGCCTTGAGCCCCTCGAAGATCGACTGCGCGTAGTGCAGCGTCATGTTGGCCG
Source organism: uncultured Actinomycetota bacterium (assembly GCA_963737305.1). Lineage (GTDB taxonomy): Bacteria > Actinomycetota > Actinomycetes > Streptomycetales > Streptomycetaceae > Streptantibioticus_C. The sequence goes on from CAVTRX010000001.1 coordinate 3,255,075, forward strand.
GGTCGATGGACAGCGGCGCGTAGGGCACCAGCTGGGCGTCGTGCCAGCCGCGCCCCTCGGTCCAGCGGATGGTGACCATGTGGTCGGTGAAGTGCCGGCCGAACCCTGGATTCGCCAGGATCGCCGCGCGCTCCGCCTCGGAGAGCGGGTGCGCGGAGGGCTTGAGCTCGATCGTCGTGGGCGTCGTCATGTCTGCGTGTCCTTCACCGTGAGGTCGTTGCCGGACCGCTGCCGATGCCCCCCGTCCGTCGACGGTAGTAGGACGTCCGGCTTCCCCCCTCACACGGCGGCCCTATGTCCGATTATCTCCGAACCGGACGGCGGGTGGGGAAGGGGTGTGCCGGAGTGTTGCTCCGGCGGCGGCCCGGCTCGATGGTCGCACCCGGCCCCGGCGCCGCGGGGCGCAGGGGCCGGATCGGGATGACGGGCGGGGCCGGCCGCGGTGGCGGGGCGCGGCGGTCAGCCGCAGACCCGCGCGGTCAGCGCGTCGCCGACCGCTTCCGTGGAGCGTACGGCGTCCGCCGCGCTCGGCCAGGTCGGCGGCGACGGCGGCCTCGATACGGGCCGCCTCGTCCGGGTGGCCGAGGGTGTCGAGCAGCAGGGCGACCGACAGCACGGTGGCGGTGGGGTCGGCCTTGCCCTGGCCCGCGATGTCCGGCGCGGAGCCGTGCACCGGCTCGAACATCGAGGGGAACTCGCCGGAGGGGTTGATGTTTCCGCTGGCGGCGAGGCCGATACCGCCGGTGATGGCGGCGGCCAGGTCGGTGAGGATGTCACCGAAGAGGTTGTCGGTGACGATCACGTCGAACCGCTCGGGCTGGGTGACGAAGAAGATCGTCGCCGCGTCGACGTGCAGGTAGTCGGTGGTCACGTCCGGGAACTCCCGGCCCACCTGGTCGAAGACCCGCTTCCACAGGTGTCCGGCGTGTACCAGGACGTTGTTCTTGTGTACCAGGGTGAGCTTCTTGCGCGGCCTGGCCTGCGCCCGGGTGTAGGCGTCGCGGACCACGCGCTCGATGCCGAAGGCGGTGTTGAGGCTGACCTCGGTGGCCACCTCGTGCGGGGTGCCGGTCCGCAGGCTGCCGCCGTTGCCGACGTAGGGGCCTTCGGTGCCCTCGCGGACCACCACGAAGTCGATCTTCCGGTCACCGGCCAGCGGGGACCGCACCCCGGGCAGCAGTTTGCCCGGCCGCAGGTTCACATGGTGGTCGAAGGCGAAGCGCAGCTTGAGCAGGAAACCCCGCTCCAGCACGCCCGAGGGCACCGACGGGTCGCCGATGGCACCGAGCAGGATCGCGTCGTGCTCCTTGAGCGAGGCCAGGTCGGCGTCGGTCAGCGTCTCACCGGTGGCGTGCCATCGTTCGGCGCCGAAGTCGTAGGTGCGGGTCTCCAGCTTCACGTCGGCCGGAAGCACGGCACCGAGCACCTTCAGACCTTCGGCCACGACCTCCTGGCCGATTCCGTCACCTGGGATCACTGCGAGGCTGATGCTGCGAGACATGACCCGACTGTACGTCCGCGTCCACCACATGACACGTACTGTCCACATGGCGGACGCGTGCCCGTCGTACCGGCCCGCGCGAAGCCGGCGACGGTCGGGTCGCTACCGGGATCAGTGGTCAGCGGGCCTCGTGGCCGGTGCTTCCGCCGTTGTCACGGCGGTCGAGGGCGCGCTGGAGTGCTTCGGCTGCGTTCTTGCGGGCGGTCTCATCCATGGGTGCACGACTCCAACCAAGACGAAGGTGAGGGGGTGCGCCGGAAGGGGGCGGGGAGCGGGTGCGGCAGGGGTGGCCTGCGTGGGTGCACCGGCTCGCAACCGCCGATCGCCGGATCAGCGAGACGTTCGGCTACTACCAAGTTAGGCGGTGAGTGGCGTTCTGTCTCTACGAATACTTTGACTTCCTACTATCTGAGACGGGCGCCCTTTCCCGGGCATACGAAAACGGCCATCCGGCAATTGCCGGACGGCCGTTTTTCGTCGTGTCGCGGGGCTCAGCCCATGTGCGGGTACCGGTAGTCGGTCGGCGGCACCAGGGCTTCCTTGATGGACCGGGTGGAGGTCCAGCGCATCAGGTTCTGCGCGGCGCCCGCCTTGTCGTTGGTGCCGGAGGCCCGGCCGCCGCCGAACGGCTGCTGGCCGACGACCGCGCCGGTGGACTTGTCGTTGATGTAGAAGTTGCCGGCGGCGTAGCGCAGCACGTGCATGGTGTGCGCGACGGCGGCGCGGTCACCGGCGACGACCGCGCCGGTCAGCGCGTAGGCCGAGACCGACTCCATCTGCCGCAGCATGCCCTCGTACTCGTCGTCCTCGTAGACGTGCACGGCGAGGATCGGGCCGAAGTACTCCTCGCGGAAGACCTCGTTCTCCGGGTCGGAGCAGGTCAGCACGGTCGGGCCGGACGAAGTAGCCGACCGAGTCGTCGTAGCTGCCGCCCGCCACGATCTCCACGGTGGGGTCGGCCTTGGCGCGGTCGATGGCCGCCTTGTTCTTGGCGAACGCCCGCTCGTCGATGACCGCGCCGACGAAGTTGTCCAGGTCGGTCACGTCGCCCATGGTCAGACCGTCGACCTCGGCGGCGAACTCCTCCTTGAAGCCGCCCTCCCAGATCGAGCGCGGGATGTACGCCCGGGAGGTGGCCGAGCACTTCTGGCCCTGGTACTCGAAGGCACCGCGGGTCAGCGCGGTCTTCAGCACCGCCGGGTCGGCCGACGGGTGGGCGACCACGAAGTCCTTGCCGCCGGTCTCGCCGACCAGCCGCGGGTAGGTGCGGTAGTTCTCGATGTTGGCGCCGACGGTCTTCCACAGGTACTGGAAGGTCCTGGTGGAGCCGGTGAAGTGGATGCCGGCCAGGTCGCGGGTGGGCCAGCGCGACCTCGGAGACCGCGATGCCGTCACCGGTCACGCAGGTTGATGACGCCCTTGGGCAGTCCGGCCTCGCTCCAGCAGCTCCATCAGCAGGACGGCGGCGCGGGTCTGGGTCGGCGACGGCTTCCACACGCACCACGTTGCCCATCAGCGCGGGCGCGGTCGGCAGGTTGGCCGCGATGGCGGTGAAGTTGAACGGCGTGATCGCGTAGACGAAGCCCTCCAGCGGGCGGTGGTCCAGCCGGTTCCACACGCCGGGCGAGTTGGCGGGCGGCTGCTCGGCGAGGATCTGCCGGGCGTAGGAGACGTTGAAGCGCCAGAAGTCGACCAGCTCGCACGGGCGAGTCGATCTCGGCCTGCTGCACGGTCTTGGACTGGCCCAGCATCGTCGCGGCGGCGATCGTCTCCCGCCACGGGCCGGCCAGCAGGTCGGCGGCGCGCAGGATGATCGCGGCGCGGTCGTCGAAGGACATCGCCCGCCAGGCGGGGGCCGCGGCCAGCGCCGCGTCGACGGCGTCCTGCGCGTCCTGCCGGGTGGCGTTGCGCGCAGGTGCCGAGCCGGGCGGCGTGGTTGTGCGGCTGGACGACGTCGAACGCGCTCGCCGCCGCCCATCCGCCGGACCCCGCCGATGGTCATCGGCAGGTCGACCGGGTTGTCGGCGAGCTCCTTGAGCTTGGCCTCCAGCCGGGCGCGCTCCGGGCTGCCCGGGGCGTAGGAGTGCACCGGCTCGTTGACCGGCGTCGGGACCTGGGTCACCGCGTCCATGGAAAGGATCTCCTTTTGCGTGATCTGCCTGCGGGGGACGGCGGGCACCGGTCAGGCGCCGCCGGGGACGAACGAGCGGAGGAAGAAGGCGAGGTTGGCCGGACGCTCCGCCAGGCGCCGCATGAAGTACCCGTACCAGTCTGCGCCGTACGGCACGTAGATACGCATCCGCTCGCCCTCGGCGGCCAGCCTGCGCTGTTCGGCGGCGCGTATGCCGTAGAGCATCTGGAACTCGTAGTCGCCGGCCTCCCGGCCGTTCTCCCGGGCGAGGTGGCGGCCGATGGCGATCATGCGCGGGTCGTGCGATCCGATCATCGGGTAGCCGCCGCCCGCCATCAGGATCCGCAGACAGCGCACATAGGAGCGGTCGACCTCGCGCCTGTCCTGGAAGGCGACCGAGGCGGGCTCCTTGTAGGCGCCCTTGACCAGCCGGACGCGCGAGCCGGGCACCGCCAGCCGGTGGCAGTCGTCCTCGGTGCGGAAGAGGTAGGACTGCACGACCGCACCGGTGCACGGGTGCTCCTCGCGCAGCGCGGCCAGGATCGCCAGCGTGGAGTCGACCGTGGTGTGGTCCTCCATGTCCAGGGTGACGGTGGTCCCGGCGGCGGCCGCCGCCTCGGCCACCTGCCGCACGTTCTCCAGCGCGATGTCGTGGCCGCCGGCCGGCAGGGCCTGGCCGAACGCGGACAGCTTGACCGAGACCTCCGCCTTCTTGCCGAGCCCCTCCACGGCCAGCGCCTCCAGCAGCCGCAGATAGGCGTCCCGGGTGGCGGCGGCCGTGGCCCGGTCGGTGACGTCCTCACCGAGGTGGTCCAAGGTGACTTCGAGGCCGCCGTCGGTGAGCGTGCGGACGCAGGTCATGGCGCCCGCGAGGTCGTCCCCGGCGATGAAGCGGTCCACGACCGGCCGGGTGACGGGAGCGCCCGCGACGACGCGACGCATGCGGTCGCTCCGCGCGGCGGCGAGCAACACGGGACCCAGCACGGGCTCCTCCTGGGGAAGCGGTGGCCTGCGCGGTACTGCGCGGCGGTACGCCGTGCAATGTAGGTTTCCCGCTCACCGTCGGCCATCGACAGGTGTCACGCATCCGTGAAGGAAGTCTCATACATCTGTATGAGGGAGAATGGATCCCGTGCGCGGCTACGGCGAATACGGGGACCACGGGGACTACGGCGATTACGGCGGCTACCAGGAACTGGTGGACGAGGTCTCGGCGCTGCTGGGCGCCCCCGCGACCCTGGAGGACCGCGACTTCCGGCTGATCGCCTTCGGCGCGCACGACAGCGAGGACGGCGCCGCCATGGACCCGATCAGGACCCGCTCCATCCTGACCCGACGCTCCACCGCCGAGGTGCGCGCCTGGTTCGAGGGCTTCGGCATCGCCCGCGCGCAGGGCCCGGTCCGGGTCCCGGCGGACGGCGCGGCCGGGATACACGCCCGCATCTGCCTGCCGGTGCGCCATCGGGGGGTGGTCTACGGCTACGTGTGGCTGCTGGACGACGGCGCCGAGCGCCCGCTGGAGGCGGCGATGGCGGTGGCCGGCCGGATCGGCACGCTGCTGGCGGCGGACGCGCGGGCCGGGGCGGACGCCGGACGGGAGCTGCTGGCGGTGCTCACCGGGTCCGGGGTGCGCCGGGAGTCGGCGCTTGACGCGTTGCGCGAGGCGCTCGGCCCGGCCGGGGAGGCGGAGCTGGTGGTGGTGTGCGTGACGCCGTGGGACCTGTCCGAGTCGCCCGACTCCGACGTGCTGCCGGGCACCCGCACGCTGCCGGGCGCCTTCGCGGTGTGCTCGGTGCCGGCCGGCGGGCCGGAGGCGCCGACCGGGATGGCCGCGCTGGCCAGGACGCGCTCCGCCGACCAGGTGGCGGGACGGCTGCTGGGGTCGGTGCGGGCCAGGAGCGGCACGGCGGGGGTCAGCGACCCGCGGCACGGTGTCGCCCGGCTGCCCGGTGCCTGGCGGGAGGCGTACGGCGCGGCGCGGGCGGCACGGGCCCAGCCGCTGCTGGCGCCGGTGGCCCACTGGTCGGCCGTCGGCCCCTACCGTCTGCTGACCGGTCTGCCGCCGTCACCCGCCGACCGGGCCGTCGCCCCGCTGCTCGATCCCGCGCACACCGAACTCGCGCACACCGCCGAGGTGTTCCTGGACTGCGCCGGCCAGGCCGGACGGGCCGCGGCGGCGCTGGCCATCCACCGCCAGACGCTGTACTACCGGCTCTCCCGGGTACGGGCCCTGACCGGGCTCGACCTGGCCAACGGTGAGGACCGGCTGCTGCTGCACATGGCGCTGAAGGCGGCGCGCCTGTGAGGCGCGCCGCCCGGGTGCGTTGACCCGCGGGTCGATACCCCCGGCCCCCGGTAGGACCTGCCGGTCAATCGCTCTCCTGCACCTGCGGCGTGCCCGCTCCCGCCTTCTGCTTGGCCTGCGAGCCGGCGGTCCGCGAGTCCCGCAGATGCGAGTTGCTCACCTGGGTGCCCTTCAGGTGCGAACCAGAGCTGTCCACCCGCGAGCGGCTGTTGCGGATCTCGGTGCCGCCGTCGTGGTCGCTGCCCGCGGTGCCGGAGCCGACCTGGGAGTTGGCCGTGCGGTCGACCTCCAGCCAGGAGTCGGCGTGCGAGTTGTCGATCAGCGAGAAGGCGGAGCCGCGGGTCTCCTTGGAGGCGGAGTCGTCGGCGACGGCGGGCCCGGACGTCTCGCAGACCAGGAACCCGGCGGCGCCGGCGGCCAGGAGCGCCCCGGTCAGCGCGCGCGTCCCGAGCCGCGCGCGGTCAGGACGCGACACGTGAGGAGGCCTGCGCGTGGACGGCCGGGCGAGGGGCGTGGTGGCGGCTGATGTTCCGCTCCAGCAACTCGGTGGAGGCCCTGACCCCGACACCGCCGTCGACCACCTCGGGCAGCCGTCCGTCGGCGAACTTCAGCTCCGCCAGCGCGGTGTCGATGGCGGTGTGCGCGGCGAACAGGCAAGGGGTGCTGTAGATCGCCACGTCGACGCCGAGCTCGGTCAGTTCGCTGAGGGAGATGCGCGGCGACTTGCCGCCGGCGATCTGGTTGAACAGCAGCGGCTTGTCGCCGATGACGGCTCGCACCTTGCCGATCCACTCCAGGCTGCGCACCCCGTCGACCAGGACGACGTCCGCGTCGGTCTCGGCGAGGGCGGCGGCGCGGCGCAGGATCTCCGACTCCTCGGTGGCGTCGGTGCGGGCGACGACGAGCAGGTCGGTGCGGGTGGCCAGGACGAGTTCGAGCTTCTCCAGGTACTCCTGGAGGGGCAGGATCTGCTTTCCGTCCGCGTGGCCGCAGCGCCGTGGGCGCTTCTGGTCCTCCAGGATCACCCCGGAGGCACCGGCCCGCTCCAGCTGCTGCACGACGTGGCAGGCGACCTCCGGGTCGACGTAGCCGTCGTCGATGTCGACGAGCAGGTGCTGCTGGGGAAAGGCCAGCCGCAGCCGCTGCACGAAGGCGACCATGTCCGGCCAGGCGATGTACCCGATGTCGGGCAGGCCGTAGTGCGAGGCGGCGAATCCGAATCCGGAGACGAAGAATCCGTCGTAGTGCTGAGCCGCGATAGACGCGGAATACATGTCATAAATTCCGATGAGCGGCGTGGTGTTCGCCGAGGAAATGTCCGCGCGCAGCGCGTGGCCGTACTCCATGAAGGCTCCCCTGGTTTTCTGTCATGGCAAAGCGAACGGCGCGAACCGCGCATCAGCGGGCGCCCCTTCGATGGTGACAGAAACACCAAGAGAGGGAAAGGAGGCGGTAAAGACTTGTCTAAGTCATATCATCAATAGTCGCTTCGGCGTCAACGAAGGAATAAAGGCGAATTCACCCGTCGTTTTCGTCGCGCGTCTTGCCGCAGCCCTTCGTCCAGTGCTGCCATGCGTCGCCCACCGGTCCGAGATCGGGGCTGCGGCCGTGGTCGATCGCGGTCTTCAGGTCGGTCGCACCCGTCTTCAGGTCCGCTGCGGCCTGCCGCTGGTCCTTGTTCGAGGACAACTCCCCGATGTCACCCTGGAGTTCGACCACCGCCGCCGAGGCCTGCTGCCGGCGGGTGGCGTCCGTCAGGGGGCCGGGCTTCCCGGTCCGCCGCTTGACGTTCTGCAGGTCCACGGCGATCCGCAGCGAGGACTTGCCGCAGTCGACCGTCGCCCTGGTCTGCGACTTGCTGCACGACGCCAGCCCGGGCACCGCCAGCGCCACGATCAGCGCCGCCCCCAGGGCCCCGCCCCTCATCGACTTTCGCATCGCCGTGACTCCTCACCGTGAAGCTTCCCGCGCGTACCGGATCCGCCTGGGTAGGACGCACCTACCCGGCGGGAGGTTGCCACAGTCGCGGCACCGCCGCCGGGCGGCTCAGTCGGACGCGGCCAGCGGGATCTCCGCCCAGATGGTCTTGCCGGCCGGTCCGTGCCGGGTGCCCCAGCGGTCGGTGAGCTGGGCGACGATGAACAGTCCCCGGCCGCCCTCGTCGAGGTTGCGGGCGCGGCGCAGGTGCGGTGCGGTGCCGCTGGAGTCGGAGACCTCGCAGATCAGGGCCTTCTCGCGGATCAACCGCAGTTGGATGGGGGCGGCGGCGTGCCGGATGGCGTTGGTGACCAGTTCGCTGACCACGAGTTCGGTGGTGAAGACCGCGCCCTCCAGGCCCCAGGAGGTGAGCTGGGCGGTGGCCAGCTCCCGGGCGGTGGCGACGGCGGCGGGGTCGGCGGACAGGTCCCAGGAGACGACGTGCTGGGCGTCCAGGACGCGGGTGCGGGCGAGCAGCAGCGCGATGTCGTCGGTCTGGTGGTCGTCGAGCAGGGTCTTCAGGATCGTGTCACAGGTCGTCTCAAGGGATGGACCGGAGGCGGCCAGGGCCTGCCGCAACTGCTCCAGCCCGCGGTCCATGTCACGGCGCCGGGAGGCCACCAGGCCGTTGGTGTACAGGGCCAGCAGACTGCCCTCCGGCAGGTCGAGTTCGGTGGACTCGAAGGGCAGGCTGCCCAGGCCGAGCGGCGGCGAGGCGGGCAGCTCGACGAACTCCACCGAGCCGTCCGGCCTCACCAGGGCGGGCGGGGGGTGGCCGGCCCTGGCAAGGGTGCAGTTGCGGGAGACCGGGTCGTAGACCGCGTACAGGCAGGTGGCCCCGATCTCGCTGCCCGGCAGGGTCTCGGACGGGTCGCCGAGTTCGTCCTGCGCGGCCTCGGCCTCGCCGCCGAGCCGGGTGACGACGTCGTCGAGGTGGGTGAGCAGTTCGTCGGGCGGCAGGTCGATGTCGGCCAGCGTGCGCACCGCGGCGCGCAGCCGGCCCATGGTGGCGGTGGCGTGCACGCCGTGGCCGACCACGTCGCCGACGACCAGGGCGACCCGGGCGCCGGACAGCGGGATGATGTCGAACCAGTCCCCGCCCACGCCCGCCCGCGAGCCGGTCGGCAGATAGCGGCTGGCGACCTCCACCGCGGGATTGCGCTGGAGTCCGCGCGGCAGCAGGCTGCGTTGCAGGGTCAGCGACTTGTGCTGCTCGCGGGTGAAGCGCTGGGCGTTGTCCAGGCACACCGCGGCGCGGGCGGCGATCTCCTCGGACAGCAGCAGGTCGTCGGAGTCGAAGGGGTCGGGACGCTGGTGGCGTATGAAGACCGCCACCCCCAGTGCAGCGCCGCGGGCCCGCAACGGAATGGTGATGCCGGAGTGCAGACCGTAGTCCTCGACCTTCGCCGCCCGGCGCGGGTCCTGGGCGAGCCATTCGAGGACCTCGGTGTCGCGCAGGATGTGGGCGGCCCTGATCGACTCGCCGCCGGCCAGGCTGCGGGCCGGCACCGAGATCGCCGGGTAGACGTCGGACTCCCCGAGGTCGAGCACCGCCTCCGGTGAGGTGTCGATCACCGACTTGTGGGCGACCCGGCGCAGGCTGAGCGAGCCCTCGAACGGGCCGGTCTCCGGCTCCCCGCCGCGCAGCACCGAGTCGAACAGGTCCACGGTGACGAAGTCGGCGAACCTCGGCACCGCGACCTCGGCGAGTTGGCGCGCGGTGCGCACCACGTCCAAGGTGGTGCCGATCTGGCTGCTGGCGGTACTGAGCAGTGTCAGCCGGTCCCGGGCGATCATCAGCCCGGCCAGCCGTTCCTCCCGCTCCAGCCGGAGCCGGCACACCACCAGCGCGACGACGGACGCCACGAGCATCGCCGTCAGGACCACCCACCGCGCGCCCCCGGTCAGGTCGCGGACCACGAACCCGTAGATGCAGCTCGCCACCACCAGGTTGACCAGGGTCACCAGCAGCGTCTGCCGGAAGGGCAGCAGCGCGCCGGCCACCACGGGTGTCAGGACGGAGTAGCCCGACCACCGCAGCAGTCCCTCGTCACCCAGATCCACCTGGAGAAACGTGGTCAGCCCGATCCACGCGAGCAGCAAGAGGGTGACATGCTTCACGCTCAGTCGAACGGAGACCACAGACACCTCCCGCATCCGCCCTGACTTCAGCGTCGCATACATGCGGGGAAGTACCCATCCTGGGGTCAAACGGTCACAGGCGCGCCGTGCGGCGGGTGCGCAGCTTCCTGATCAGTCCCTCGCGCGGCCGCTGCTCGGGGAGCCAGCCGAAGACCAGGCAGCTGCCGAGCACGCCGAGCAGCAGGCCGACGAAGAAGCCGCCGAGGTTGGAGGTGGCCCAGCTGCCCAGGGACAGCAGCACTCCGAGGATGGAGTAGAAGAGCCGCTGCGCCGGGTTGAAGACGGTCAGCACCCCGCAGACGACCAGCACCGCGGGGATGAGGTAACCGCTCAGTCCCTGCATGCCGATGTGCACCACGACGCCGATCGAGGCCCGCTCGGTGAACAGGATCTCCAGGCCGCCCAGGGTCATCAGCACCCCGCCCAGGAAGGGGCGCCTGCCGCGCCAGGCCCGCCAGGAGCCGCGCCGGGCCGCCGGGGGCGCGCTGTCCGCGGCGGGCACCGGCTCCGGCGCGGCCGCGGTTTCCGCCAGGTGAGCGGCGGACGGTTCGAGGGAGGACGGCGGAGCGGGGAACCGGCCGTCGGCCGGTTCCCCCTCCGGCGCGCCTCCCGGTTCGGGATCGCGCGGGTTCATACCGTCAGCAGCCCTTGCTCTTGAAGCCCAGGTGGAGGCCGGGGAGCTTGAAGGCGGCCGCGGTGGTCGCGTAGTTGCGCTGCCGCAGGTTGTCGATGGTGACGGTGTCGGCCTGCTGGCCGAAGACGCCCGCCGGGCCCTTGGAGTCGCCCTTGGTGAAGGTGCTGGCGTCGCCGCCGATCTCGATGTTCTTGAACGAGGCGTCACCGGAGATCACGTCGGAGTCGGTGACCAGGTCGTGGGCGCTGACCGGGGTGGAGCCGTGGCCGGCGTTGATCACCAGGTTGATGCCGCCCAGGTCCACGCTCTGGCACAGGTTGGTCAGCGTGGCGTCCTTGATGGCCGAGACGATCACCACTTCCTGGCCGCCGGTGGTCCCGGCGTTGGGGCTGTTGGGGATCATGTTGTCCAGGCCGCCGTACTGCTCGAAGCCGGTGCCCTTGAGCTGGGTGGCGGTGACGGTGAACGGCATGCCCGAGATCGAGAACTGCGCGGCGATCGCGCCCTGGGCGGTGAGCACCACGAGTGTCACGGCGGCCACGGCGGCGGGCGCGCCCATCAAGACGGCCCGGCGGAGCCGGACCCTGCCTCTCAGGGCGGGAACGGACGAGGTGGACGGTGCCATGGCGACTCCCTGATGAGGCTGATCAATGAACGAGCTCTTCCGGCGCGTTGCCCTGGCGCGGACAGCGTTCGCTCACGTGTGCCCCGACGGTCCTGTGATCCCTGGCAGAGGAGGACGTGGCCGATTGGTCGTCACGTTCGCGTACCGCAGTGTTACCCCGGGGTAGCTGTCGGGTCAACCCACTTGTGAATAAATGGTGTTGACGATGAGTCGATCGTGGAACCGGCCTCATGGGTCGCACACGGCAGCGTGACGTGGCCGGTCGCCGGGCCGGTTTCCAGCGCGGCCGAGGCCCGCGACGGCCCCAGGAACGGCGCCAGCACCGAGAAGGTGAGCACCGGCAGCAGGTCAGGCAGCTCCCGGGTGCGTCCGGCGTTCACCCAGCGGTACAGCGCGGTGTACGCCCCGCCGACCACTGAGGCCACCAACTCGGCCTGCGGAACCGGTAGTTCCCGCACCGGTGCGGGCCGGAAGAACCGATGGAATCGGGCCAGCAGCCGGGCCCGCTCGGCCCGGCCGGCCGGACCGACCGCGTCGATCTCCACGATCGCCATGGTGGCGAAGGCCGGTGCCTCGGCGAGGATGCCCAGCATGGTGGCGAGCGCGGCGCGCACCTGCGCCGGCCAGGGCCGGTCGGTGCCGAAGGAGACCTCCATGGCCCGCAACAGCAGTTTGGTGCCGTGCCGGTGGGCGGCGAGGAAGGCGTCCTCCTTGCCCTCGAACAGCTCGTAGAAGACCGGCCGGGTCACGCCGGCCGCCTGGCAGATGTCGCTGACCCGGGCGTGCGCGTAGCCCTTGGCGGCGACGGTGCGCACGATGCCGTCCAACAGCCGGTCGCGCTGGGTGGCGGCCACCACCTCGGGCGAACACCGCCTGGGACCAGGCCGGATGGAGCGTTCCGGGTCGCGGCCGGTACGGGTGCCGGGCAGCTGCGGGAGCGGCGTCGGATGGCCGGTTTCGTTCATGTCTGACTTCTTTCCTGCGCTTGACGCTGCATACCCGACGGGTTTACAACTCTCGCAGGTTTCCCAATGTTTCGGGACTGTTGCGATCCGGCGGTGGCAGCCGCCGGTCGTCCCGGACCGCCGTTCCGGGCACGTGGCGCCGGGCTCCGGCACGGTGGACTCTTCCCAGCCCCTGGGAGCCGGCTTTCAGGAACCACGCTCCAGGAACCAACCCCAGGAACCTGGGCTCCAGGAACCGCGCTCCCGGCGGAAACGGCGCCGCGGGGGACCGGCCGCCGCCTCCTGGCCGGAGGAGAAGCCGTCGAGGTCGGCGGCGGTCGCACGTCACGCACGACGTACCTCGGACCCTCCTGTGCGCACGACAGGTCAACGCACCATGCCCGTCAGCCCGTCAACTCCAACGGAATGAGGCAATCATGCGTACCCGTTCAAGCCTGGCCGCCGTGGCCGCCGTCGCCGCTCTCGCCCTCGCCGGTGCCGGCTCCGCCGTCGCCTCCGCCCAGCCGCACGCCGGCGGACCCGTGCTGACCAAGAACGGCGCCGCGGTCGCGGTGGGCGACGTGGTGACCGCGCCGCTGGCCTCCAAGGCCACCTTCTACTCCTCGCCCGGCGGCACCACCGGTGTCACCTGCACCACCTCGCAGTTCACCGCCAAGGTGACCAGCAACCCCACCAGCCCCGGCGTCGCCGGTGAGTCGCTCACCGGCCAGACCTTCTCCAACTGCACCGCCAACGTCGTCGGCGTCACCGGGGTACAGAGCGTCACCGTCACCTCGCTGCCGATGGCCACCACGGTCAGCGACGCCTCCGGCTTCCCGGTCGTCGTCGGCGGCACGGTCACCACCACCGTGGTGCTCAACACCCTGCTCGGCACCACCAGCTGCAACTACACCGGCGGCCCGCTGACCGGGAACGCCAGCAACACCGGCTCCACCATCACGTTCGCCAGCCAGCACTTCACCAAGTCGTCGGGCTCCAGCCTGTGCTTCGCCGACGCCTACTTCACGGCCACCTACGGCCCGGTGACCGACGGCGGCCTGCCCGTCACCGTCAACTGACGTAACGGCGCACAACGACCGGTGGCCCGCCGCGTCTCGGACGCGGCGGGCCACCGGTGTGGGCCGGGTGACGGCGGGTCAGTCCACCAGGTTGACGGCGCGCGCCGAGGTGGCACCGATCTCCTGGGCGATCTCGGCGAGCACCGGCGCCGGGATCGAGTCGTCCACCGTCAGGGCGACCAGCGCCTCGCCGCCCTCAGCGGTACGCGAGACCTGCATGCCGGCGATGTTGACCCCGGCCTCGCCGAGGATCCGCCCGAGGGTGCCGACCACGCCGGGCCGGTCCGCGTAGCGCAGGAAGGCCATGTGGTCGGCGAGGACCAGGTCCACGTCGAACTCGCCGACGCCGACGATCTTCTGGATGTTCTTCGGCCCGGCCAGCGTGCCGGAGACCGAGACCTCGTCGCCGCCGGCCAGCGTGCCGCGAGACGGTGACGACGTTGCGGTGCTCGGGCGACTCGGAGCTGGTGGTCAGCCGGACCTCGACGCCGCGCTCCTGCGCGAACAGCGGGGCGTTGACATAGGAGACCGTCTCGGCGACGACGTCCTCGAACACACCCTTGAGGGCGGACAGTTCGAGCACCTTCACGTCGTGCTGGGTGATCTCGCCGCGCACCTCCACGTCCAGCCGGACGGCGACCTCGCCGGCCAGCGCGGTGAAGATCCGGCCGAGCTTCTCGGCCAGCGGCAGCGCGGGCCGCACGTCCTCGGCGATCACGCCGCCCTGGACGTTGACCGCGTCGGGCACCAGCTCGCCGGCGAGCGCGAGCCGCACCGACCTGGCGACCGAGATGCCGGCCTTCTCCTGCGCCTCGTCGGTGGAGGCGCCCAGGTGCGGGGTGGCGACCACGTTGTCGAACTCGAAGAGCGGGGAGTCGGTGCACGGCTCGTTGGAGTAGACGTCCAGGCCCGCGCCCGCGACCCGGCCCTCCTTCAGCGCGCTGGCCAGCGCCTCCTCGTCGACGATCCCGCCGCGCGCCGCGTTGACGATGCGGACCGACGGCTTGACCTTGTGCAGCGCCTCGTCACCGATCAGACCCAACGTCTCGGGGGTCTTGGGCAGGTGGACGGTGATGAAGTCGGAGACCTCCAGCAGCTCGTCCAGCGAGAGCAGCTTGACGCCCATCTGGGCGGCCCGCGCGGGCTGCACATAGGGGTCGTAGGCCACGATCTTCATGCCGAACGCGGTCATCCGCTGGGCGACCAGCACACCGATGCGGCCGAGGCCGACGACGCCGAGGGTCTTCTCGGCGAGCTCGACACCGGTGTACTTGTTGCGCTTCCACTCGCCCTGCTTGAGGGCGGCGTTGGCCTGCGGGATGTTGCGCGCGGAGGAGATCAGCAGACCGCAGGCGAGCTCGGCGGCGGTGACGATGTTGGACGTCGGTGCGTTGACCACCATGACGCCGGCCTTGGTGGCCGCCGAGACGTCCACGTTGTCCAGGCCGACCCCGGCCCGGGCCACCACCTTGAGCTTGCTCGCCGCCGCGATGGCCTCCGCGTCGACCTTGGTGGCGCTGCGCACCAGGATCGCGTCGACATCGGCGATGGCGGGCAGCAGCTCCGCGCGGTCGGCGCCGTTGCAGTGCCGGATCTCGAAGTCCGGTCCGAGCGCGTCGACCGTGGCCGGCGACAGTTCTTCGGCGATGAGAACGACAGGTTTGTGGGAAGAGAAGCAGTGCTCACGTGACCTCACTTGTCCTTCGTGGGCGGCCGGTCCCGTGGGCCGCTCCAGGGAGGGAGGGATGGCATGCCGCGTGGAAGACGCACGACGCTGTGAGCCTGACGCGCTTGTTAATGCAGTGTATCGGCGACCGACACCCTCACTCGCGGTGTTTCGAAAGGATCACCCGTCCGCGGTGGGATCCGGTCACGCGTGCGGTCCGGCAGCCGGTGGCTCCGGGGACGCGCGCCGCCCCCGGAGCCACCGCGAGCCTCAGGCCTGGTCGTCGACCCAGCTCATCAGCTTGCGCAGCTTCTTGCCCGTGGTCTCCAGCTGGTGGTTCTCGTCGGCCTTCTTGTACTCGTTGTACTTCGGCAGACCGGCGTTGTACTCGTCGATCCAGTTGCGGGCGAAGGAGCCGTCCTGGATCTCGCCGAGGATCTTCTTCATCTCGGCCTTGGTGCCGTCGTTGACGATCCGCGGGCCGCTGACGTAGTCGCCCCACTCGGCGGTCTCGGAGATCGACCAGCGCATCTTCTCCAGGCCGCCCTCGTACATCAGGTCCACGATGAGCTTCAGCTCGTGCAGGCACTCGAAGTAGGCGATCTCCGGCTGGTAGCCGGCCTCCACCAGGGTCTCGAAGCCCGCCTTGACCAGCGCGGAGGTACCGCCGCAGAGCACCGCCTGCTCACCGAACAGGTCGGTCTCGGTCTCCTCGGTGAAGGTCGTCTTGATGACGCCCGCCCGGGTGCCGCCGATGCCCTTGGCGTACGACAGGGCCAGCGCGAAGGCGCCGCCGCTGGCGTCCTGCTCGACGGCGACGATGCACGGGACGCCGCGGCCCTCCTCGTACTGGCGGCGGACCAGGTGGCCGGGGCCCTTCGGGGCGACCATGCAGACGTCGACGTTCGCCGGCGGCTTGATCAGGTCGAACCGGATGTTGAAGCCGTGTCCGAAGAAGATGGCGTCGCCGTCCTTGAGGTGCTCCTTGACGGACTCCTCGTAGACCTTCGACTGGATCGGGTCCGGGACCAGGATCATGATCACGTCGGCCTCGGCCGACGCCTCGGCCGGGGTGACGACGCGCAGGCCCTGCTCCTGGGCCTTGACCCGGGACTTGGAGCTCTCGGGCAGGCCGACGCGCACGTCGACACCCGAGTCGCGCAGCGACAGCGCGTGGGCGTGGCCCTGGCTGCCGTATCCCAGGACCGCGACCTTGCGGCCCTGGATGATGGACAGGTCGGCGTCGTCGTCGTAGAACAGCTCGGCCACTTGGGATTTCTCCTTGGTTCTGGGGTTGTGCGGCCCACCGTACGCCGGGCGGGCGAATGGTGGACTCATGGTCTCGCCATGCGGTCGGCCGGTCGGCTCACGCCGAACGGTCCAGGGCGCGCAGCGAGCGATCGGTGATGGAACGGGCGCCGCGGCCGACCGCGATGGTGCCGGACTGGACCAGTTCCTTGATCCCGAACGGCTCCAGCATCTTCAGCATGCGCTTCCAGCTTCTCCGCCCCGCCGGTGGCCTCGACGGTGATCGCCTCGGGCGAGACGTCCACCGTCTTGGCGCGGAAGAGCTGGACGATCTCGGTGATCTGGGATCGTGTCTCGTTGTCGGCGCGGACCTTCACCAGGACGAGTTCCCGCTGGACGGCGGAGGCCGGTTCCAGCTCGACGATCTTGAGCACGTTGACCAGCTTGTTGAGCTGCTTGGTCACCTGTTCCAGTGGGAGTTCGTCGACCACGTTGACCACGATGGTGATCCGCGAGATGTCGGGGTGCTCGGTGGTGCCCACCGCGAGCGAGTCGATGTTGAAGCCGCGGCGCGAGAAGAGCGCGGTGATCCGGGCGAGCACGCCGGGCTTGTTCTCGACCAGGACGGAGAGCGTGTGCTTGGACATCTTCCGGGTTCCTTTGCCTTGTCCCTCGGTCCTCAGTCGTCCATGTCGCCGAAGTCCGGGCGCACCCCGCGGGCGGCCATGACCTCGTCGTTGGAGGTGCCGGCCGCGACCATCGGCCAGACCATGGCGTCCTCATGGCAGATGAAGTCCACCACGACCGGGCGGTCGTTGATGGAGTTGGCCTTCTCGATGACCGCGTCCAGATCGGCCGGGTCCTCGCAGCGGATGCCGACGCAGCCCATCGCCTCGGCCAGCTTGACGAAGTCCGGGACCCGGGTGCCGTTGGCGGGCTTGCCGTCGGTGCCGCGGCCGGAGTGCAGCACGGTGTTGGAGTAGCGCTCGTTGTAGAAGAGGGTCTGCCACTGGCGGACCATGCCCAGAGCGCCGTTGTTGATGATGGCGACCTTGATCGGGATGTCGTTGAGCGCGCAGGTGACCAGTTCCTGGTTGGTCATCTGGAAGCAGCCGTCGCCGTCCACCGCCCACACCGGGGTCTCCGGGCGGCCCGCCTTGGCACCCATCGCGGCCGGCACCGCGTAGCCCATCGTCCCGGCGCCGCCGGAGTTGAGCCAGGTGTACGGCTTGTCGTAGGTGATGTACTGCGAGGCCCACATCTGGTGCTGGCCGACGCCGGCCGCGAAGACGGTGCCCTCCGGGGCGAGCTCGCCGATCCGCTGGATGACCTGCTGCGGGGAGAGGCTGCCGTCCTCGGGCAGGTCGTAGCCGAGCGGGTAGGTCTGCCGCCAGGAGTCGATCTGCGTCCACCAGTCGGCGTAGTCGCCGCGGCGGCCCGCCTCGTGCTCGGCCTGGATGGCGACGATCAGGTCGGCCAGCACCTCACGGGCGTCGCCGACGATCGGCACGTCGGCGGCGCGGTTCTTGCCGATCTCCGCGGGGTCGATGTCCGCGTGCACGATCTTGGCGGACGGCGCGAAGGTGTCGAGCCGGCCGGTGACCCGGTCGTCGAACCGGGCGCCGAGCGCGACCAGCAGGTCGGCCTTCTGCAGCGCGGTCACCGCGGAGACCGAGCCGTGCATGCCCGGCATGCCCACGTGCTGCGGGTGGCTGTCGGGGAAGGCGCCGAGCGCCATCAGCGTGGTGGTCACCGGCGCGCCGGTCAGCTCGGCCAGTATCCGCAGCTCCGCGGTGGCCCGCGCCTTCAGCACGCCGCCGCCGACGTACAGCACCGGGCGGCGGGACTGCACGATCAGCTTGGCCGCCTCGCGGATCTGCTTGGCGTGCGGCTTGGTGACCGGGCGGTAGCCGGGCAGGTCGGTCTGCTGGCGGCCAGCTGAAGACGGTCCTGGCCTGAAGGGCGTCCTTGGCGATGTCGACCAGCACAGGTCCCGGGCGGCCGGTGGCGGCGATGTGGAAGGCCTCCGCGATGGTGCGCGGGATGTCGTCGGCGTTGGTGACCAGGAAGTTGTGCTTGGTGATCGGCATGGTGATGCCGACGATGTCCGCCTCCTGGAAGGCGTCGGTGCCGATGGACTTCGAGGCGACCTGGCCGGTGATGGCCACGATGCGGCACCGAGTCCAGGTTGGCGTCGGCGATCGGGGTGACCAGGTTGGTGGCGCCGGGGCCCGAGGTCGCCATGCACACGCCGACCTTGCCGGTGGCCTGGGCGTAGCCGGTGGCGGCGTGCCCCGCGCCCTGCTCGTGGCGGACCAGGATGTGGCGCACCCGCTTGGAGTCGAACATCGGGTCGTACGCGGGAAGGATCGCCCCGCCGGGAATGCCGAAGACGGTGTCGGCACCGACCTCTTCAAGAGAGCGGATGAGGGACTGGGCACCTGTCACCTGTTCGGTGACGGGCTGCTGCGCCGCGTTGCGGCGCGGCTGCGGATGGTGGTGGCCGGCGCCGGTGGCCTGCTCGGTCATCTGCGTTTCTCTTCTCGGAGAGGCCGCCCGGCTCGGGGTGCCGGGAGGCGGGGGTGCCAACTGCAAACAAAAAACCCCTCGTGCCATAGGGCAAGCGAGGGGAAGCGCGTCGGTGGGTTCAACGGGGCGGAGGAAAGGCCCCGGAGTCAGCCGACGCGCCGTCCAAGTACGAGAATTCGGGTGCGCATGGCTCCGACCCTCCTACCGGCACGGCTCGGCTGTCAAGCCGGTGGGACGGACGTCTCAGTATGTGAACGCTTGGGCGGACCGGTCAAAGGCTCCGGACCTGCGGTAACCGCCTTGCGCATGGGCAGCACACCGCCGCCTCCGGTGATGATCGCGAGCTCCGCGTGGTGCGGCAGCGGCACCGGGAAGCCTCCGCAGTCCAGGGCCCCGCGCAGCGTGCTGCCCTCCAGCGGACCGCAGAACGCCGTCCCCCGCCCGTGGGTGCAGCCGATCTCGCGCAACGCCATCACCTGCTCGGGCCGGTCCACCCCGTCGGCGACCACGAGCAGTCCGAGTTCATGGGCGATACGCAGCAGCCCGGAGGTGATCTTGTGCAGTCTGGCGGACTCCACCAGGCCCTCGGTGAAGGCGCGCTCCAAGGTGAGCACATCGACCGGCAGCCGGCGCAGCGCGACCATGGAGGCGTAGCCGGTGCCGAAGCCGCCCAGCGCGATGCGCACCCCCGCCTCGCGCAGCGCGGTCAGCCGCCGCTCCAGCTCCTCCAGCGGGATCCGCGGGTCGTGTCCCGCGACTTCGAGCAGCACGGTCTCCGGCGGCAGTTCATGGCGGGCCAGCAGTGCCTCCATGCTCTTGGGCGGCAGGTCCCGGCCCAGCAGAGAACGCACCGGCAGCCGGACGGTCACCGGCACCCGGTGGCCGTGGGCGTGCCGGGCGGCCGCCTGTCCGACGGCCTCCTCCAGCGTCCAGCGGCTGACCTCGGCGCGCTCCCGGCCCCCGGGGTCGGCGACCTCGGTGACGTCGGCGGTCGCGGAGCCGCCCCGGGCGTCCGGCGGGCCGTCGGCGAACCGCAGGAACTCCTCCGGGGTGAACAGCGCGCCCTGCGCGGAACGCCAGCGGGCCTGCGCGTGCAGGCCGTCCAGAGCGCCGGTGCGCAGGTCGACGACGGGCTGGTGGACCAGGGTGAACTCCCCGTCGCGCAAGGCGGTGCGCAGCCGGGCGGCGAGCTCGGCGCGGCGCACCACCTCGGCCTGCATCTGCGGGACGTACAACTCCACGCGGTTCTTGCCGCCGGACTTCGCCCGGTACATCGCGAGGTCGGCGTTGCGCATCAGTTCGGCGGAGGTGGCCGCGGGGGTGGCGAAGGCGACCCCGATGCTGGCCGCGACGCGCACCTGGGCGCCGCCGGTGACCACGTACGGCTCGGACAGGGTCAGCCGCAGCCGCTCCGCGATCTCCCATATCTGCCGCTCGCGGACCGCCCGGTCGCCCGGTCCGCCACGGATGAGGGCGGCGAACTCGTCGCCGCCCAGCCGTGCCGCCGTGTCACCGGCACGCACGGCGTCCCGCAGCCGGCCGGCCGCCTGGACCAGGAGTTCGTCCCCCGCCTGGTGGCCCACGGTGTCGTTGACCGCCTTGAAGCCGTCCAGGTCGATGTAGAGCACCGCGGCGTCGCCGTCGTCGGCCCGCCGGCCGCCCAGTGCCTGGCCGACCCGCTCGGTGAACAGGGCGCGGTTGGGCAGGTCGGTGAGCGGGTCGTGGGAGGCGTTGTGCTGCAACTGGGCCTGTAGCCGCACCCGTTCGGTGACGTCCCGGCTGTTGAAGATCAGGCCGCCCTGGTAGCGGTTGACGGAGGACTCCACGTTGAGCCAGCCGCCGTCCCCAGAGCGGATGCGGCACTCGATACGGGTGGCCGGCTCCTCGGCGGGCTGGGCGGCCAGGAAGCGGCGCACCTCGTGCAGCACTCTGCCCAGGTCCTCGGGGTGGATGTGGGAGGCCAGTTCGGTGCCGACCATGTCCTCGGCGTCCCGCCCGTAGACCCCTTGGGCCGCGGGGCTGACGTAGCGCAGCACACCGGAGGGCGCGGCGATCATGATGACGTCGCTCGATCCCTGCACCAGGGAGCGGAAGTGGTTCTCCTTCTGGGCGAGTTCCTGGGTGAGGGCGATGTTGTCGAGCAGCATGATGCCCTGCCTGACCACCAGGACGAGGGCGACCGTGCAGCCGGTGAACAGCACGACGCGGTCGATCTTCCGGCCGCCCAGCACGTCGTAGATGATGCCCAGCGTGCACACCCCGGCGGCCAGGTAGGGGGTGAGGGCGCCGAGCGAGCCGGTGCCCTTGCGCTCAGGCCGGGTCGTCCCGCGCGCCGGGGCCGCGGCCCGGTCCCGGTGGCCGACCCAGGGGGCGTACGCCAGGAGCATGCTGCCGGCGAACCAGCCGGCGTCCAGGATCTGTCCGGAGCGGTAGTGCTCGCGCAGCAGCGGTGAGGTGAACAGCGCGTCGCACAGCACCGTCAAGGCGAGGGCGGCGATCGCGGTGTTGACGGCGGAGCGGTTGGCGGCCGACCGCCGGAAGTGCAGCGCCAGGACCATCGACACCAGCATGATGTCGAGCACCGGATAGGCCAGCGACAGGGCGATCCTGGCGGTGCTGCGGCCGTCCCAGTTCGCCGCCCTGGCCAGCGCCAGGCTCCAGGTGAGGGTGAGCAGCGAGCCGCCGATCAGCCAGGCGTCCAGCGCGAGGCAGACCCAACCCGCCTTGGTGACCGGCCGCTTGGCGAGCACCAGCAGGCCGATGATGGCGGGCGGCGCGAACAGCAGGAAGCAGAAGTCGGCCACCGAGGCGTGCGGCACCGGCCGACGCAGCACGACCTCGTACCAGCCCCAGACGCTGTTGCCGGCCGCGACCATCGCGGACGACAGCGCGAACAGCCCCCAGGCGGGGCGGTTTCGTCCGGGCACCGAGCGGGCGTACCACAGGCAGGACAGCGAGGCGGTCAGCGCGGCGGCGGCGAGCCCGAAGTCGCCCATGAACAGCGCGACCGCGGGCGTACCCCAGTCGAGCGCGGAGCCGGTGGCGTATCCGCCGCACAGCAGCGCGACGGCGAGTTGGGGCAGCAGTCCCGGCCGGCCGCCGGCGTCGGCGGGGCCGGGGAACACCGTCCCCGGGGAGGTCATGGCGCGGCCCGTCGTCGACGAGGACGGCCGGCGGGCACGGCGAGCCGGGCGCGGTGGCCGTCAGTTACGTGGGTGTGTCTCCATGAACCGCACATCGCCGTCATCCCCCTCGCGTCCTCAATCGGGACGATACACCAGACTCGTCACTCAGGGACATAGTTTGTCTACTCAGCGTAATCGCAGGGAGGTTGACGATTACGCCGGGCGCCGGGACGGCGTCCGTGGGTGAGCCGGGCGGCCGCGCGGGGGGGTACGGGGCGGCCGCGCGGGGGTGTGCGGGGGCGGCGGCTATCCGGCCCGGAAGACGTGCTCCATCGGATCTCCCGCCACGAAGCGGTGGAGTTGGGCGCGCAGCATGCGCTTGGCGCGCGGCATGAAGGCGGAGGTGTTGCCGCCCACGTGCGGGCTGATCAGCAGGCCGGGCGCGTGCCAGAGCGGGTGCTCGGGCGGGAGCGGCTCGGGGTCGGTGACGTCCACCGCCGCGCGCAGCCGGCCCGACTCCAACTCGGCCAGCAAGGCGCCGGTCGCCACGACCGGGCCGCGGGCCACGTTGACCAGCAACGCGCCGTCCTTCATCCGGGCGAGGAACGCCTCGTCGGCCAACTGCCGGGTCGCGTCGGTGAGCGGGGTCGACAGGATCACCACGTCGGCGCGCGGCAGGAGTTCCGGCAGGTCGGCCAGGGCGTGCACCGGGCCGCGGTGGGTGTCGCGGGCGCTGCGGGCCACCCGCAGCACATCGCACTCGAACGGGGTGAGCCGGTCCTCCGTCGCGGTGCCGACCTCGCCGTATCCGACGATGAGCACCGTGCGGTCGACGAGCGCGGGGTGCGGTCCCGAATTCCAACGGCCGGCGTCCTGGTCGCGGACGAAGTCCGGGATGCCGCGCAGCGAGGCGAGGACGAGCGCGACGGCGAGTTCCGCGGTGCTGGCGTCGTGCACCCCGCGGGCGTTGCACAGCACCGTGCCGGGCGGGACGTACGGCAGCACGGTGTCCACGCCCGCGCTGAGGGTCTGCACCACGCGGGGCCGCGCGCCGTGCCGCAGCGGACGGGAGACGACCTCGGCCGGCGCCATGTACGGCGGTACGTAGAAGTCGGCGCGGGCCGGATCGGCGGGGAAGTCGGCCGACCCGTCCCAGTGCACGTAGTCGGGCCCCTCGGGCAGTCCGGGGATCTCCGCCGCGGGTATCGGCAGCCAGATGGTGGGGGGCGGGTTCGCGTTGTCAGCGGTGGAGTCAGCCATACCCAGCAGGCTAGGCCGTGTCCTGTGGATCACCCTGATCCACAGGACACGGCCTGGACGGGGTGTCGGAGCGGGAGGCTACCTTGGTGTCCGGACGCGAGGAGGGCCGGACACGTGGAGCGCAGGGCGATCGGTGCGGCACCGCTCGAAGTGGGCGCGGTGGGGCTGGGCTGCATGCCGATGAGCTGGGCGTACACCACCTCGCGGCAGGACGGCGAGGGCTCGCTGCGCGCGGTGCACGCCGCGCTGGACGCGGGGGCCTCGCTGCTGGACACCGCCGACATGTACGGGCCGTTCACCAACGAGCTGCTGCTGGGCAGGGTGCTCAGGGAGCGCCGCCGGGACGCCTTCGTGTCGACCAAGTGCGGGCTGCTGGTGGGCGAGCAGCACATCGTCGCCAACGGCAGTCCCGGCTACGTCAGGCGGGCCTGCGACGCGTCGCTGCGCCGGCTTCAGACCGATGTGATCGACCTGTACCAACTGCACCGGGCCGACCCCGAGGTGCCCATCGAGGAGACCTGGGGCGCCATGGCGGAGTTGGTCGCGGCGGGCAAGGTGCGGGCGCTGGGGTTGTGCGCGGTCGGCGCGCGGGGGGACCGGCGCTCCGGGCGTGGGCTGCACGCCAGGACGCTGCGCCTGCTGGAGCGGGCCCAGCAGGTCTTCCCGGTCTCCTGTGTGCAGGCGGAGTTGTCGGTGTGGGCGACCGAGGCGCTGGAGGAACTGCTGCCGTGGTGCACGGCGCACGGGGTGGGTCTGATGGCCGCGATGCCGTTGGGCAACGGCTTCCTGACCGGCACTCTCACCCCAGGCCAGGGGTTCGAGCCGGACGACCTGCGGGCCCGGCACCCGCGGTTCACGGCCGAGATGATGGCCGCCAACCAGCCGATCGTGGCGGGGCTGCGCCGGATCGCCGGGCGCCATGACGCCACCGCCGCGCAGGTCGCGCTGGCCTGGGTGCTCGCCCAGGGGTCGCAGGTCGTGCCGGTGCCGGGGACGAAGCACGAGGGCTGGGCGGTGGAGAACGCGGGCGCCGCGGCGGTCCGGCTCTCGGACCAGGACCTGTCGGAGATCGCCGCGTTGCCCGCCGCGCTCGGTTCGTGGGACTGAACCACGAGGCGTCGCCCGGCCGGGTGTGGTGTGCTGGAGGGGATCTCTCGCGGGTGGAGCGGGGGCCCGGGCCTGTCTTGGAGGATTGGCATGCGCAGCGACCAGCGGACCCGAGGGGCGGGAAGGATGTCCCGCGCCCGCGTGGCGGCCGGATGCGCCGTACTGCTGATGGCGCTGGCCGCCTGTTCGTCGGCCGGTCCCAGCCCGCGGCTGCTGCCGTCCGCCTCGCCGCGGGTGCCCGGGGCGTCGGCGCCGGCCACGTCGTCGGCGAGCCCGGCGGCTCCGGCGGCGGCCCCCGCGAAGGGTTCGGTGCGGGTGACGGGCACGGTCGCCACGGGCATCAAGAGCCCCTGGGGAATGGCCGTGCTGCCCGGCGGCGACCTGCTGGTCTCCTCCCGGGACACCGGGATCGTGTGGCACGTCGCGGTCAAGACCGGCAAGAAGACCGAGGTCGGGACGGTGCCCGGGGTGGCGGCGAGCGGCGAGGGCGGACTGCTGGGCATCGCGCTGTCCCCGTCGTTCGGCGACGACCATCTGGTCTACGCGTACTTCACCACCGCGTCCGACAACCGCATCGCCCGCATGACGTACACCCCGGGCATGCCCGCGGGCGAGCAGTTGGGGGCGCCGGACACCGTGCTGCGCGGCATCCCCAAGGGCACCTTGCACAACGGCGGGCGGATCGCCTTCGGCCCTGACCGGATGCTCTACGCGGGCACGGGTGAGACCGGCGACCGGCCGCTGGCGCAGAACCCCAAGTCGCTGGGCGGCAAGATCCTGCGGATGACGCCGGACGGGCGGCCCGCGCCGGACAATCCCACCTCCGGCTCGATCGTCTACTCCCCCGGCCACCGCAATGTGCAGGGGCTCGCCTGGGACCCGGACAAGCGGCTGTGGGCCTCGGAGTTCGGCCAGGACACCTGGGACGAGCTCAACTACATCCGGCCGGGCGCCAACTACGGCTGGCCGGTCGTCGAAGGTCAGGCCCACAAGCCCGGCTACGCCGACCCGGTCGCCCAGTGGCATCCGGCCGACGCCTCCCCCAGCGGCATCGCCTACGACAAGGGCAGCATCTGGCTGGCCGGGCTGCGCGGCACCCGGCTGTGGCGCGTCCCGCTGGACGGCACCCGCGCGGCGGCCGCCCCGCAGGCGTTCCTGATCGGTGACTACGGGCGACTGCGCGCGCTGGCCGTGGCGCCGGACGGCACGTTGTTCCTGGCCACCAGCAACACCGACGGCCGCGGGGACCCCAAGGCCGGTGACGACCGCATCCTGCGGCTCACCGTCAGCTGACCGCGGCGGACCTGGTCAGGGGCGGCCCTCCCGTGTGGGAGGACCGCCCCTTCGCCTGTGCGAACGACCTTGTGCGGGTCAGCCTTCGGCGCCGAGCTTCTCCAGGATCAGCTCGCGCACCCGGGCGGCGTCCGCCTGGCCGCGGGTCGCCTTCATCACGGCGCCGACCAGCGCGCCGGCCGCCGCGACCTTGCCGCTGCGGATCTTGTCGGCGACGCCCGGGTTGGCGGCGATCGCCTCGTCCACCGCGGTGCCCAGCGCGCCCTCGTCGGAGACGACCGCCAGACCGCGGCCTGCCACCACCTCGTCCGGACCGCCCTCGCCCTCGAGCACGCCCTCGATGACCTGGCGGGCCAGCTTGTCGTTGAGCGCGCCCTCGGCGACCAGCGCGCAGACCCGCGCGACCTGCTCCGGGGTGATCGGCAGGGACGCCAGGTCCACGCCGTCCTCGTTGGAGCGGCGGGCCAGCTCGCCCATCCACCACTTGCGGGCCTGGTCGGCCGGGGCGCCGGCGTCGGTGGTCGCCACGATCAGGTCGATCGCCCCGGCGTTGAGCGCCGACTGCATCTCGTGGTCGGAGATGCCCCACTCGGTGCGCAGCCGCTCGCGGCGGACCCGCGGCAGCTCCGGCAGCCCGGCGCGCAGCTCCTCCACCCACTCGCGGGCCGGCGCGATCGGCACCAGGTCGGGCTCGGGGAAGTACCGGTAGTCCTCGGCCTCCTCCTTGATCCGGCCGGAGGTGGTGGAGCCGTCCTCCTCGTGGAAGTGCCGGGTCTCCTGCACGATCGTGCCGCCGGAGGAGAGCACCGCGGCGTGCCGCTGGATCTCGAACCGGGCGGCGCGCTCCACGCTGCGCAGCGAGTTGACGTTCTTGGTCTCGCTGCGGGTGCCGAACTTCTCCACGCCGTTGGGCCGCAGCGACAGGTTGACGTCGCAGCGCATCTGGCCCATCTCCATCCGGGCATCGGAGACACCGAGCGCCTTGATGAGCTCGCGCAGCTCGGCGACGTACGCCTTCGCGACCTCGGGCGCCCGGGCGCCGGCGCCCGGTCGATCGGCTTGGTGACGATCTCGATCAGCGGGATGCCGGCCCGGTTGTAGTCCAGCAGGGAGTGCGAGGCGCCGTGGATCCGGCCGGTGGCACCGCCCACATGGGTGGACTTGCCGGTGTCCTCCTCCATGTGGGCGCGCTCGATGTCGACCCGGAAGGTCTCCCCGTCCTCCAGCGCGACGTCCAGGTAGCCGTTGAAGGCGATCGGCTCGTCGTACTGCGAGGTCTGGAAGTTCTTCGGCATGTCCGGGTAGAAGTAGTTCTTCCGGGCGAAGCGGCACCACTCGGCGATGTCGCAGTTGAGCGCCAGGCCGATCTTGATCGCCGACTCCACGCCGACCTCGTTGACCACCGGCAGCGAGCCGGGCAGGCCGAGGCAGGTCGGGCAGGTCTGCGAGTTCGGCTCGGCGCCCAGCTCGGTGGAGCAGCCGCAGAACATCTTCGTCCTGGTGCCGAGCTCGACATGGACCTCAAGGCCCATGACCGGGTCGTACGACGCCAGCGCGTCCTCGTACGAGACCAGGTCGTCAGTGACAGTCACGTGAGTTTCCCTCCCTGCCGTCGTCAGTCGGCGAGGACATCGTCGCTGTTCATGTGGCGCAGCTCCCGCAGGAGGACGGCCACGCCGGTGGCGATGACGGCGGCCCGCACGACCGCGTCGACCAGCTTGAGCGTGTCGCTCTCGTCGCGCGCGGTGCGGAACTGCTTGACCACGCCCAGCGTGCCGAACACGGTGGTGCCGATGGACAGGTAGGTGCCGGCCTTCGACTTCTTGAAGTTCTTGGCCTTCGCCAGTTTTCCACTCATAGCGTCGGTGCCTCCTCGAGCAGCGGGTGCCCCCAGCGAGCGGTGTACGCGGCCTCGACCGCGGCACCGACCCGGTAGAGACGATCATCCGCCATCGCGGGCGCGATGATCTGCAGGCCGACCGGGAGACCGTCCTCGGGTGCCAGACCGCACGGCAGCGACATGGCCGCGTTGCCCGCCAGGTTCGACGGGATGGTGCACAGGTCCGCCAGGTACATCGCCATCGGGTCGTCGTCGCGCTCGCCGATCGGGAAGGCGGTGGTCGGCGTGGTCGGCGAGACCAGCACGTCCACGTCGGCGAAGGCCCGCTCGAAGTCGCGGGTGATCAGGGTGCGCACCTTCTGGGCGCTGCCGTAGTACGCGTCGTAGTAGCCGGAGCTGAGCGCGTAGGTGCCGAGCATGACCCGGCGCTTGACCTCGGCGCCGAAGCCGGCCTCGCGGGTGAGCGCGGTGACCTCCTCGGCGCTGTGCCGTGCCGTCGTCGCCGACCCGCAGGCCGTAGCGCATGGCGTCGAAGCGGGCCAGGTTCGAGGAGCACTCGGACGGCGCGATCAGGTAGTAGGCGGGCAGCGCGTAGCCGAACGCCGGGCAGGAGACCTCGACGACCTCGCGCGCCCAGTTCGCGCAGCAGCTCCACCGACTCCTGGAAGCGCTGCATCACGCCGTCCTGGTAGCCCTCGCCGCCGAACTCCTTGACCACGCCGATCCGCATCCCCTTGACGTCGCCGTTGCGTGCGGCGGCGACGACCGGCGGGACCGGGGCGTCGATGGAGGTGGAGTCCAGCGGGTCGTGGCCGGCGATGGCCTCGTGCAGCAGCGCGGCGTCCAGCACGGTGCGCGCGCACGGCCCGCCCTGGTCGAGCGAGGAGGAGAAGGCGACCATGCCGTACCGCGAGACGCCGCCGTACGTGGGCTTGACGCCGACCGTGCCGGTGACCGAGGCGGGCTGGCGGATGGAGCCGCCGGTGTCGGTGCCGATGCGCCAGCGGCGGCCTGGAAGGAGGCCAGCGCCGCGGAGGAGCCGCCGCCGGAGCCGCCCGGGATCCG
This sequence comes from uncultured Actinomycetota bacterium, assembly GCA_963737305.1. Lineage (GTDB taxonomy): Bacteria > Actinomycetota > Actinomycetes > Streptomycetales > Streptomycetaceae > Streptantibioticus_C. Next base: position 3,283,546 of record CAVTRX010000001.1, read on the forward strand.
GGTGAGGTCCCAGGGGTTGCCGGTCGTGCCGAACGCGCTGTTCTCGGTGGAGGACCCCATGGCGAACTCGTCCATGTTGGTCTTGCCGAGGATCACCACGCCGGCCTGCCTTGAGCCGGCGGGTCACCGTCGCGTCGTACTGCGGGACCCAGCCTTCGAGGATCTTCGAGCCGCAGGTGGTGGGCACGCCCTCGGTGGTGAAGATGTCCTTCACCGCGAGCGGGCACGCCGGCCAGCGGGCCGAGCGTGCTCGCCCTTGGCGCGGGTGTCGTCCACCGCGCGGGCGGCGGCCAGCGCGCCGTCGGTGTCGACGTGCAGGAAGGCGTGCACCTTCTCGTCGATGGCGCCGATCCGGTCCAGATGGGCCTGGGTCACCTCGACGGCGGAGGTCTCGCCGGACGCTATGGCGGCCGCGGTGCGTTCCGCGGTCATCCTGGTCAGTTCCGTCATGAGATCAGTCCTCCCCAAGGATCTGCGGCACCTTGAACCGCTGCTGCTCCTGCGCGGGGGCGCCGGACAGCGCCTGCTGCGGGGTCAGCGACGGCCGGACGACGTCCGGCCGCATGACGTTGGTGAGCGGCAGGGGGTGCGAGGTCGGGGGTACGTCCTCGCCGGCCACCTCGGAGACGCGGGCTACCGCGCCGATGATCTCGTCGAGCTGTCCGGCGAAGTGGTCGAGCTCTTCGTCCTTCAGCTCCAGACGCGACAGCCGGCCGAGGTGGGCGACCTCCTCGCGCGTGATGCCAGGCATGCGGCGATCCTCAGGGGTGAGTTGTCGGGAGTTTCGCCGCCAATCCTATGGCGCTCGCCGCCTCCGCCGCGAAACGGTCGCTCCCGCGGCCCCCCGTGAGCCCGGCCGGAGGCCCTGACCAGGCGGTGTACAGGGGTACCGGTCAGTTGACGGCCTGCCGGGGGGAGACCCGGTCGGCGTCGCCGGGCTGCGGGTCCTCGTCGGCCGGGGTGGCCGGCGCGGCGTCCTCGGCCGGAGTGTCGCGGTGCCAGCCGTGCTTGGCGCGGATCCGCAGCCAGGCGGTCGCCTCGTCGGGCGGCATGGCGGCGGCCACCAGCCAGCCCTGGATGGCGTCGCAGCTCAGGTCGCGCAGCCGCTCCCAGGTCTCGTCGTCCTCGACGCCCTCGGCGACCACCAGCAGGCCGAGCGAGTGGGCGAGATCGATCGTGCACCGCACGATCTCGGCGTCCTCGTTGTCGACGACCAGCCGGGCGACGAACGAGCGGTCGATCTTCAGCTCGCTGACCGGCAGCCGCCGCAGGTGGACCAGCGAGGAGTAGCCGGTGCCGAAGTCGTCCAGCGACATCTTCACGCCGTGCCCGGTCAGGCCCGCCAGGGTGTCGGCGGCCCGCTGCGGCTCCTCCAGCAGGACGTGTTCGGTTATCTCCAGCTGCAGGGACCCGGGCGGGACGTTGTGCCGGGCGAGGCGGGCCGCCACCGAGCCGGCGAAGCCGGGGGTGTGGACGTCGCGCGGCGAGACGTTGACGGCGACGGGGACGTCGAGGCCCATGGTGCGCCACTTGGCGACCTGGGCGAGCGCGGTCTCCAGCACGTACTCGGTCAGCTGCGGCATCAGGCCGGAGGTCTCGGCGATCGCGATGAACTCCTCCGGGCTGACCCGGCCGCGTTCGGGGTGCTCCCAGCGCAGCAGCGCCTCCAGCCCGGCCACCTGGCCGTCGAAGCGCACCTTGGGCTGGTAGTGGAGTTCGACGTCGCCGTGGTCCAGGGCGCGCCGCAGGTCGCCCAGCAGGCCGAGCCGGTCGGGGGTGTTGCCGTCCCGGGTGGCCTCGTAGACCTCGACGCCGCTGCGGTCCTGCTTGGCCTCGTACATCGCCACGTCCGCGCGGCGCAGCAGGCCTTCGGCGTCGAGCGGCGTGGTCGGGGAAGACCGCGACCCCGGCGCTGGCCTCCAGCACCAGGGTCAGTCCGTCGAGGTCGAGCGGTGAGCCGAGCGCCGCCGACCAGGGACCGGGCCACCCGTTGAGCCCGGGTGGGCGAGTCGCAGGCGGGCAGCAGCACGGCGAACTCGTCGCCGCCGAGCCGGGCGGCCTCCGCGCCGCGCGGCAGGGCGAGCCGCAGCCGGTCGGCGACCTGGAGCAGCAGGCGGTCGCCGGCGAGGTGGCCCGAGGGTGTCGTTGACCGAGCGGAACCGGTCGAGGTCGATCAGCACCAGCGCGGCGCGCTCGCCGTTGCGCTCGGCGTGGTCCAGGGCGGTCCAGGTGCGCTCCAGCAGCCACTGGCGGTTGGGCAGCCCGGTCAGCGGGTCGCGCAACTGCTCCTCGGCGCGGGCGCGGGCGATCCACAGCGTGGAGTCCAGCGCGATCAGCGGCACCGCGAACAGCGGCAGCAGCACCGGGCGGCCGACCGGCCACCACCACGATCAGCGGGGAGATGCCCAGCAGCGCGACGCCGACCAGGCCCTGGCGCATCAGCGCGGTGCGGGCCACGGTCGGCAGGCCGCCGCCGCGCGGGGCGACGGCGTACCACAGCAGGGCGCGGGTGGCGGCGAGGTAGCACAGCGAGACGGCGACCAGCACGGGCACCGAGACGTAGCTCCAGGAGTCGGGCCACCAGGGGTGCTCGACCGAGGGGTGGTGCCCGCACAGCGCGAGGACCAGGCCGGCGGCGCCGATGCCGAGGATGTCCACGCCGCCGTGCAGCAGTGCCTGCCGCCAGCGGTGGCGCCGGGCGGTGCCGACCAGCAGCACCACGGCCAGGCTGACCAGGACGGCGGACACCCAGCCGTACAGCAGCAGTACGGCGAGGGTCAGCGCGGCGCCGGAGCCGGTGCCGCCCCACCAGCGGTCGCGGCCGAGCGCGACCAGGTGGCCGACGATGACGCCGGTCAGTACGGCGAAGGCCCAGCCGGGCGCGCCGCCGGGGAACAGCGCGCGCCCCCCGGCCACCACCCGGGCGACGCCCGCCAGCAGCGCCAGTGCCGCGGCGGCCACGACTGCTGCGCGCAGCACCGCCGGGGACACCGGCGGTATGCCGGGCCGCCACCCCCGTGGCAGCGGTCCGGCCTTGTCCGTCGGTTTCATGCCCGTCCCTCTCACAGCCGGGTTGCGCTGGGTCGGTAGCCACGCCCGGCGATGTGATTGATGCCCGGCAGGAGCGCCCCTCAACAGTAGGCCGCAAAAGGCCGTCAGGGGCACCGATCCTGTGGGGTTGCCCAAATGGAACCCTTGTTCCTTCAGGGGTCTGCTATGCGCCGAACGGGTGACGCCGACGGCATTACTCCGCGGGGTTGACCGCCAGCTCACGAGCCGCCTCCGCACCCTGTTCGAGCAGCACGCCGAAGCCCGCCTCGTCCAGGACCGGCACCTTCAGCTGGACCGCCTTGTCGTACTTGGAGCCGGGGTTGTCGCCCACCACGACGAATCCGGTCTTCTTCGAAACCGAGCCCGTCACCTTGGCTCCACGGCTGACGAGCGCCTCTTTCGCGCCATCCCGCGTGTATGACACAAGCGTTCCGGTTACCACCACCGTGAGCCCTTCCAGCGGTCTGGGGCCGCTCGTCGGAGCCCTCCTCGGTGAACCGGACGCCGGCCGCCCGCCACTTCTCGATGATCTCGCGGTGCCAGTCCTCGGCGAACCACTGCTTGACCGAGGCGGCGATGGTCGGCCCGACCCCCTCGACGGCGGCCAGTTCCTCCTCGGCCGCGGCGGCGATGCGGTCCAGGTCGCGGAACTCGCGGGCCAGCGCCTCCGCGGCGACCGGGCCGACGTGACGGATCGACAGGCCGGTGATGATCCGGGCCAGCGGCCGGTCCTTGGCGGCGGCGATGTGGTCGAGCATGGCCAGGGCGTTCTTCTTCGGCTCGCCCTTCTGGTTGGCGAAGAAGCGTGACGATCTTCTCCTCGCCGGTCTTCGGCGTCGCGCTTGGGCAGTCCGCTGTCCTGGTCCAGCACGTAGGAGCGTGATGGGCAGCAGCTGCTCGACGGTCAGGTCGAACAGGTCGCCCTCGTCGCGCAGCGGCGGCTCGGCGGGCTCCAGCGGCTGGGTGAGCGCGGTGGCCGCCACGTAGCCGAAGTTCTCGATGTCCAGGCAGCGCGCGGCCGGCCAGGTAGAAGATCCGCTCGCGCAACTGGGCAGGGCAGTAACGGGCGTTGGGGCAGCGCAGGTCGATGTCGCCCTCCTTCATGGGCTGTAGCGCGGTGCCGCAGTCCGGGCAGGCGGCCGGCATCACGAACTCCCGCTCGCTGCCGTCCCGCAGGTCGGCCACCGGGCCGAGGATCTCCGGGATGACGTCGCCCGCCTTGCGCAGCACCACGGTGTCGCCGATCAGCACGCCCTTGGCCTTGACGACCTCCTGGTTGTGCAGGGTGGCGAACTCCACCTCCGAGCCGGCCACCGTGACCGGCTCGACCACCGCGTACGGGGTGACCCGGCCGGTGCGGCCGACGCCGACCCTGATGTCGACCAGCTTGGTGTTGACCTCCTCCGGCGCGTACTTCCAGGCGATCGCCCAGCGCGGCGCCCGGGAGGTGGAGCCCAGCCGGCCCTGGAGCGGGATCTCGTCGACCTTGACGACCACTCCGTCGATCTCGTGCTCGACGGAGTGCCGGTGCTCGCCGTAGTGGGCGATGAACTCCCGCACGGCGTCGAGTGGAGTCGACCACCTTCGACGTGCGGGGAGGTCGGCAGGCCCCAGCCGCGCAGCAGGTCGTAGGCGTGCGACTGGCAGTCGATGTCGAAGCCCTCGCGGGCGCCGATGCCGTGCACCACCATGTGCAGCGGGCGGGTGGCGGTGATCCGCGGGTCCTTCTGGCGCAGTGAACCGGCGGCGGCGTTGCGCGGGTTGGCGAACGGCTTGTCGCCCTGCCGCCACCAGGCGGGCGTTGAGCGCCTCGAACTCCTCCATGGGGAAGTAGACCTCGCCGCGGACCTCGACCAGGTCCGGGATGCGGTCGCCGGCCAGCCGGTCGGGGATCTCGGCGATGGTGCGCACGTTGGGGGTGATGTCCTCGCCGGTGCGGCCGTCGCCGCGGGTGGCGGCGCGGGTCAGCCTGCCGTGCTCGTAGGTGAGGTTGACCGCGAGGCCGTCGACCTTCAGCTCGCACAGGAAGTGGTACGTCAGGCCGCTGAGGTCGGCGGCGACCCGCTCGGCCCAGGCGGACAGCTCCTCGTCGTCGAAGGCGTTGTCCAGCGACAGCATCCGCTCGCGGTGCTGCGACGGAGGTGAACTCCGTCTCGTAGGCGCCGGCGACCTTCTGGGTCGGCGAGTCGGGGGTGCGCAGCTGCGGGTACTCCTCCTCGATCGCCTCCAGCTCGCCGCAGCAGCCGGTCGAAGTCGGCGTCGCTGACGACGGGGGCGTCGTTGACGTAGTAGCGGAAGCGGTGCTCCTCGACCTGCTCGGCGAGCCGGGCGTGCCGCTCGCGTGCCTGCGCGGGGATGTCCATGCCGTGTCCTCCGTCTTTCTCTACGGCCTGCCGGCCACTCGGGTGCGTCCGCCGGGCAGCGGTCACTCAGGGTTGTCGACGAGTGATCCTGGCCGCCTTGGCGCAGTGCGCGAGCGCCGCGCGGGCGTACGCCGGGTGAGGCACCCGCGAGACCGCACGCGGGAGTGACCACCACGGACTCCCCCAGCGTCTCCGGTGCCAGCCCCAGCCCTGCGCCACAGCGACCGGACACCGTTGACGCTACCGGCAGGGTCTGACAATGCCGCCGCCCCGGCGTCGGTGCCGGGCACACGCCGGCGAACAGCACGGTGCCCGCTTCGACGGCCTCGCCGATGGCGTCCCAGTCACGCTCGCGTGAGCAGTCCGAAGTCGAAGGAGATCCCGCTCGTCCCGGCCCGCCGCAGCAGGGCGAACGGCACGCCGGGCGCGCAGGAGTGGACGATCGACCGGTACGCCGACCGCCTCGATCGACGTCGCGCAGCGCGCCCTCGACCACCGCGCGGTCCACCGGGCCGGTGGGTGCGGTAGCCGCTGGCCGTGCGGACCCGGCCGAGCAGCACGGCGGTCAGCGAGGGCTCGTCGAGCTGGAGGACGAGTTGCGCGCCGGGGACCCGGCGGCGCGACGTCGGCCACGTGCTGGCGCAGGCCCTCGGCGAGGGAGGCGGTCAGGTCGCGGCGGGCGCCCGGGTCGGACAGCGCGGCCTCCCCGCCGCGCAGTTCGACGTCGGCGGCCAGCGTCCACGGGCCCACCGCCTGCACCTTCAGCAGGCCCTGGTAGCCCTGGGTGAACTCCTCCAGCGCGTCCAGGTCCTCGCCCAGCCAGGACCTGGCCCGCCGGGTGTCGCGGCCCGGGCGGTCGCCGAACCGCCAGCCGCTGGGCTCGACGCGGGCGTACAGCTCGACCAGCATGCCCAGGGTGCGGCCGATCATGTCGGCGCCGGGGCCGCGGGCGGGCAGTTCCGGCAGGAAGGGCAGCGCCTCCACCGAGCCGGCGACGGTCCGGGCCGCCTCCCGGGCGTCCGCTCCCGGCATCGAGCCGACCCCGGTCGCGGATCCGGGAGCTGGGCGAAGTGCGGTGTGGGTGCTCACGACGGAAGCGTAGTCGCCGGTCAGGCCCGGTCCGCGCTCACCGGCCCGGGCGGACCGTCAGGTCGGTGATCTCGGCGTCGCGCGGCAGGTCGAGCGGCGATGAGGACGGTGGTGGCGACCGACTCGCGGGTCGATCCAGCGCGCGGGGTCGTAGGGCTTGCCCTCCTGCTGGTGGACCTTCTCCTGCATCGGGGTGGCGGTGCGGCCGGGGTAGACCGAGGTGACCCGGACCCCGTTGCCGTGCTCCTCGTGCGCGCAGGGCGTCGGCGAGCGCCTTAGGCCGTGCTTGCTGGCCGCGTAGGCGCCCCACTCGGCGTTGGCGGACAGTCCCGCGCCGGAGTTGACGAAGAGCACGTGGCCCTGGCGAGCCGCAGTTGGGGCAGCAGCAGCCGGGTCAGCTCGGCGGGGGCGACGAGGTTGACGGCCAGGGTCGCCTGCCAGACCTTGGGGGTGAGGTCGCCGACGGTGCCGAGGTCGACCACGCCGGCGACGTGCAGCAGGGAGTCCAGCCGGTCGGGCAGCGTCTGGTGGCCGAGCGCCCAGGACAGCCGGTCGGGTTCGGCCAGGTCGCCGACGAGGGTGCGGGCGCCGGGGAAGGCGGCGGCCAGCTCCTTGGCGCGTCCCGCGTCGCGGGCCAGCAGCCACAGGTCGTCGCCGCGCTCCAGCAGGCGGTGGGCGACGGCCGCGCCGATGCCGGATCCGGCGCCGGTGATCAGATGAGTGGGCATGGCGCCCATGCTCGCATCACCGGATCCCGGCGGTCTCCTCCAGGTAGGCCATCGCGCCGACGCCGTCCTCGGCGAAGAAGACCAGTTCGGTCAGCGGCAGCGGCAGGAAGCCCTCGGCCTCCATGCGCAGCAGCTGCTCCTTGAGGCCGTCGTAGAAGCCGGCGGTGTTGAGCAGCACCACCGGTTTGTCGTGCATCCCGTGCTTCTTCAGCTCCAGGATCTCGGTGGCCTCGTCCAGCGTGCCGGTGCCGCCGACCATGACGACGACCGCGTCGCACCGCGGCGAGCAGTTCCGCCTTGCGCTGGGCGAGGTCGGCGGCGACCACCATCTCGTCGGCGTCCGCCCTGGCCATCGTGTGCAGGAACTCCACCGAGACGCCGACCAGCCGGCCGCCGCCGTCGCTGCACGCCGTCGGCGACCACCTTCATCAGCCCGACGTCGGAGCCGCCCCACACCAGGGTGTGGCCGCCCCGGCCGATCAGTTCGCCGAACTCCCGGGCGGGCGCGGTGTACCGCTCGTCGAGGTCGGCGGCGGACAGGAAGACGCAGATGTTCACGCGTCCCCCGCCCTGACCTGCTCGCGGCGGCGTTCGGTGGCCGCGATGGTGGCCGAGCCGACGACCCGGGTGCCGTCGTAGAGCACGACCGCCTGGCCGGGGGCGATGCCGCGGACCGGGGCGTCGAAGCTGACGCGCAGTTCGCCGTCCGCCAGGTCGGCGGTGACGGGCACGTCCTCGCCGTGGGCGCGCAGCTGGGCGGTGTAGCGGCCCGGGCCGGCCGGCGGGGTGCCGCACCAGCGCGGGCGGATGGCGGTCAGCGCGGTCACGTCGAGCGCCTCGGCCGGGCCGACGGTGACGGTGTTGGTCACCGGCGAGATGTCCAGCACGTAGCGGGGCTTGCCGTCGGCGGCCGGGGTGCCGAGCCGCATGCCCTTGCGCTGGCCGATGGTGAAGCCGTAGGCGCCCTCGTGGCTGCCGAGCCGCCGGCCGTCCTCGTCGACGATGTCGCCGGGCGCGGTGCCCAGCCGCTTGGCCAGGAAGCCCTGGGTGTCGCCGTCGGCGATGAAGCAGATGTCGTGGCTGTCGGGCTTGCGGGCGACGGCCAGGCCGCGGCGCTCGGCCTCCGCGCGGATCTCGTCCTTGGTGGTGCGGGTGTCGCCGAGCGGGAACATCGCGTGGGCGAGCTGCCGTTCGTCCAGCACGCCGAGCACGTAGGACTGGTCCTTGGCGGCGTCGTCCGCGCGGTGCATCTCGCGGCTGCCGTCCTCGCGGACCAGCACCGTCGCGTAGTGGCCGGTGCACACCGCGTCGAAGCCGAGCGCCAGCGCCTTGTCCAGCAGCGCGGCGAACTTGATCTTCTCGTTGCAGCGCAGGCACGGGTTGGGGGTGCGGCCGGCCGCGTACTCGCGACGAAGTCCTCGACGACGTCCTCGCGGAAGCGCTCGGCCAGGTCCCACACGTAGAACGGGATGCCGATCACGTCCGCGGCGCGGCGGGCGTCGCGGGAGTCCTCGATCGTGCAGCAGCCCCGCGCGCCGGTGCGGAAGGACTGCGGGTTGGCGGACAGCGCGAGATGGACGCCGGTCACGTCGTGACCGGCCTCGGCGGCGCGGGCGGCGGCGACGGCGGAGTCGACACCGCCGGACATGGCGGCCAGCACGCGCAGCCGGGAGCCGTCACGGGGACCTGTGGGAGCACCGGGATAAGTCATAGCGCCCTCCAGGGTACGGGTCCGCTCAGACCAGGCCCGCGCTGCGGGCCCGCTCGACGACCGGGCCGATCGCCTTGGCGGTCTCCGCCACGTCCCGTTCTGTGGAGGTGTGGCCGAGCGAGAAGCGCAGGGTGCCGCGGGCGCGGTCGCTGTCGGCGCCCATCGCCAGCAGGACGTGGCTGGGCTGGGCCACCCCCGCGGTGCAGGCCGATCCCGTGGAGCACTCGATGCCCTGCGCGTCGAGCAGCAGCAGCAGGGAGTCGCCCTCGCAACCGGGGAAGGAGAAGTGGGCGTTGGCCGGCAGCCGCCCTGCGGGGTCGGGGTCGCCGTTGAGCACCGCGTCGGGCACCGCGTCCATGACCGCCTCGACCAGCCGGTCGCGCAGTGCGCCGACCTCCCGGGTGAACCGCTGCCTGTCCTGCTCGGCAGCCGTGCCCGCGGTGGCGAACCCCACGATCGAGGGAACGTCCAGGGTCCCGGAGCGCACGTCGCGTTCCTGTCCGCCGCCGTGCAGCAGCGGGACCGGTGCCCACTCGCGGCGCAGCAGCAGCGCGCCGGTGCCGTAGGGGCCGCCGATCTTGTGGCCGCTGACCGTCATGGCGTCCAGGCCGCTGGCGGCGAAGTCCAGTGCGACCTGGCCGAACGCCTGCACCGCGTCGGAGTGCAGCGGGACGCCGAACTCCCGTGCCACGGCAGCCAGTTCGTGGACGGGGAAGATCGTGCCGACCTCGTTGTTGGCCCACATCACGGTGGCCAGGGCGACGTCGGAGGGATCGCGGGCGATGGCCTCGCGCAACGCCTCGGGCAGCACCCGCCCGAACCCGTCGACCGGCAGCCAGTCGATCCGGGCGCCCTCGTGGTCGGCCAGCCAGTGCACCGCGTCCAGCACCGCGTGGTGCTCGACCGGGCTGGCCAGTACCCGGGTACGCGCCGGATCGGCGGCCCGCCGCGCCCAGAACAGCCCCTTGACGGCGAGGTTGTCCGCCTCGGTGCCGCCGCCGGTGAAGACCACTTCGCTGGGCCGGGCGCCCAGGGCCGCGGCCAGTGCCTCCCGGGACTCCTCCACGGCGCGCCGGGACCTGCGGCCCGCGGCGTGCAGTGACGAGGCGTTCCCGGTGACGGTCAGCTGCGCGGTCATCGCCCGCACGGCCTCCGGCAGCATCGGGGTGGTCGCGGCGTGGTCGAGGTAGGCCATGATGCGCCGATTCTACGGCCCCGTCCCGCTCGGCCGGGGGCCGGGCACCCCTGGCCGTGCGGCGCTGTGGCGGGCGGTGTCCGCGGGTCGTGAGCGGGTCAGGCCAGCAGGACGCGGGCCAGTTGCCGGGACTGGGCGACCAGCCGGTCGGCGCTGTCCCAGACCTCGGCGTCCTCCTCCAGGAAGCCGCCGGCCAGGTTCCGGGTGGTGATGCCGATCCGCAGCGGGCCGGGCGCCGGGCGGGCGCGGACGTGCACGGTGAGTTCCACGGTGGGGACCCAGCCGCGCAGTCCGAGTTCGAAGGCGGTGGGCGGCAGGGTGTCGACGGCCAGCAGCAGGGAGAGCGGGTCGGCGTCGCGGCCGTCGGCGAGCGCGAACCAGCCGCGCATCTCGCCCGCGCCGCTCGGCCGGCCGACCGCCCAGCCGGCGGTCGCCGGGTCGAGCCGCAGGTCGAGCCGGTCGAGGATCTCCGTGCTGCCGGGGATCACCGGCCAGCCCCCGGGCGCCTCGCGGCCGCCCACGCACCGCTCGTAGGGCGGGATGTCGAAGGGCTTGGCGCTGGTGCGCACGTCGTCCGGCAGCGCGGACAGCTCGCCGAAGCAGCCGGTGATCCGCAGCCGTTCCACCTCGCGGCCGTCCTCGCCGGGTTGCAGCAGCCGGGCGGTCCCGGTGGACATCGTGCGGCCGGTGCGGATCACCTCGGTGCGCACGACGGCGGGTCCTGGGTCGCAGGGGGTGAGGTAGTGCGCGGTGACGGTGAACGGGTCGGGGTGCGGCAGTTCGCGGGTGAGCGCGCGGGCCGCGATGGCCAGCAGATAGCCGCCGTTGACGGCACGGGCGATCGTCCAGCCCGCCGAGAGCCGCGCGTCGAACACGCCTGGTTCGCCGGGACGGGCGGTGACCTCGCTGTCGCGGTCGAACTCGCTGTCCCCGATGGTCGCCTGTGCCATGGGATGTACCGTACACCGTGAAGTTACCGACGGGTAAGGGGAAGGTGAACGGACGCCGGACGCTCGGCCGCTGTCGGTACGGTTCCCGGTATGGACAACCGAATCCGCGCGGTCTGCGACCTCATGGTCCCCGAAGTCCGCGAGATGGCCGGACTGCACGAGTACGACGGCGTGGTGCAGGACCTCTCACCCGAGGGGGTACGGCGCTCGCTCGCCGCGCTGGCCCGGGCCCGCCGGGACACCCCGCCGCTCCAGGACCCGCACGACGAGGCGCACCTGACGGTCTTCGAGGAGGCGCTGCGGGTGCAGTACGGGGAGTTGGAGCTGCACAGGCGCGACCCGTATCCCCATCTGTCCAACCTCGAACTCGCCTCCTACGACCGGGAGTACGCGCCGCGGGAGGAACGCGAGCAGGCCAGGCGCCGCCATCTGGCGCAGTGGCCGCAGGCGGTGGACGCCGCCATCGCCTCGCTCGACCTGCTGACCGCGCCGGTCGCGGGCGCGCTGCTGTCCGCGGTCCGCGGGCTGGCCGACGGCCTCGACCCGGCGGACGGGCCCGAGGAGCTCGCCGCCTGCCAGGCGCACGCCCGGCTGGTGACGCACGTGGCGCGGGCGGCCGAGACCGGGGAGCCCGACGCGCGGCTCGGGGGCGCGGCGCTGGCGGCGCTGATGGGCGGCCAGGAGGGCGTGAAGGTCGACCTGACGGCGCTGGCCGCGGCCGCCGAGCGCGAACGGGAGCGGATGGCGGCCCTGCTGGAGGAGTCGTGCCGGCGCCTGGACCCGCGGCGGACCGCGGCCGACCTCGTACCGGAACTGCTCGCCGACCATCCGGACGCGGACGGGGTGATCGACGAGGCGGCCCGGCTGACCGAGGAGGTCATCGCGTTCACCCGCGATCGGCGGCTGGTGCCCTACCTGGACGGGGAGTGCCTGGTCGGCCCGGCCCCGGCGTCCCGGCGCTGGTCGTCGGCGATGATGGCCTGGGCGGCCCCGCATGAGAGGGACGCGCCCTCCTGGTACCACGTGACACCGCCGGGGCAGGACTGGCCGGCCGCCGAGCGCGAGGAGTGGCTGACCCTCTTCAGCCGCACCGGGCTGCCCTCGGTCACCGCCCACGAGGTCGCCCCCGGCCACTTCGCGCACGGCCGGGCGCTGCGGCACGCCCCGACCGAGGTGCGGCGCACCCTGCACTCCCTGGCGTTCTGCGAGGGCTGGGCGCACTACGCGGAGGAGGTCTGCCTGGAGGAGGGCTTCCGGGCCGACGACCCGCGCTTCGGGATCGGCGTCGCGCTGGAGGCGCTGGTCCGCGTCACCCGGCTGACCTGCGCCATCGGCCTGCACACCGGCGCGATGGATGTGGCGGAGGCGACCGAGCGGTTCATGCGCGACGCCCATCTGGCCCGGGCCGGCGCCGCCTCCGAGGCCCGGCGCGGCACCTTCGACGCCGCCTACGGGCGCTACACCTGGGGGAAACTGGAACTCCTGCGGCTACGGGAGGAGGCCCGCGCCGCCTGGGGCGCCGGCTTCAGCCTGGAGCGCTTCCACCGGGCGCTGCTGGACCTGGGCAGCCCGCCGCTGGCGTTGATCGGCTCGGCGCTGCGGGATCAGTAGGGGCGCGGGGGCCAGCCCGGCTGGGGGGCGCCGCCGGCCGGGTAGCCGGTGGGCGGCGGTGCGCCCCAGGCCCCGGTGGGGGCCGGCATGGCCTGGGTGGCGGCGTACAGGTCGCGGTCGAAGAAGGGCCGGGCGTGGGCCCGCATCCACATCGCCACCTGGTCGTACTCGTCGGCCATCGCCACGGTGGAGACCGGCATGCCGGCCGGCGCGCCGGCCACCGACTGCGCCATCATCAGCCGCACCGCCTCCACCGACTGCGGGCCGTTGTCGTACAGGTCAAGGCCTATCGCCAGATACGGCTCGCCGAGCGCGGGGCGCACCCAGGCGCCGCGCAGGGCGCGCACGACCGGGGTGAGATGGGCGTGCTGGCTCAGCAGCGCGTAGAACTGCGGTGCCGGCTGGGCCGGTTCGGCGATCTGCAGCGGTCCGGCCGGCAACCGCTCCAGGCCGGAGGCTATCCGGCGCAGGTCGAGCCAGGGCACGCCGACACCGCCGCCGGGGGCGTGCGGGTTGAGCCACAGGCCCCAGCGCTCGCGGTACAGCTCCGCGGCGATCTCCCGTCCGGTGACGACCTCGTGGGACCGGTTCCAGCCGCTGGCCATCAACTCCTGGGCGGACGTCACGCACGGCGCGTAGCCGTAGCCCTCGACGTCCATGTTGCCGTACTGCGCGTCCGGCGCACCCGGCTGCCCCTGCCACAGCAGCATCCACACCTGACCGTCCGACAGCGAGCGCAGCAGCGTCTCGTAGGTGTCGTACCGTCCGGGCGCCACTTGGCGCAACGCCTCCTCCACGCCCGCGTTCACTGTCGGATAGCCCCTTCTGCTTCGTCCTGCCGGCAAACATTCTCGGCGGTCGGTCCGAGTCCGCCCGTTATCAAATCAGGTTAAGCGCGGAGTCTGACAGCGCCCCGGCCGCCCGGTGCCCGGGTTTCGGTGCCGACCGCCCGGGGAGTGGGGTCAGTCGCGCGAGAAGAAGGGGCTGACCCGCTCGTGCATCCAGTCGCCGAGCGGGTCCTGGGCGATGTCCAGCAGCAGCAGGTTGACCGGCCAGGGCAGCGGGGCGACGGCCAGCGCGCGGCCCAGCGCGGTCATCGCCTCGGTGCGGTCCTCCTCCTGCCAGCGGTCCAGCTCGACGCCGATGAACAAGGTGGGCTGCTCGCCCTCCACCGAGCCCAGCGCGCGGCGCGCGGACAGCACGACCGGGGTGACCGCGAACTCGCCGGCCGCGGTGGCCAGGAAGTCGACCGGTTCGTCGTCCGGCATCGGCTCCCACAGCCGCACCCGGGCGCCGCCGCTCGCCCCGCCCCGGCACAGCTCCTCCACGGCGAGCGCGGGCAGCGGGATGCCCACCGCGCCGCCGGGGTTGACCGCGATGCCGACCAGCGGCGGCAGGCCGCGGGCGAACTCACGGGCCGGCAGCACGCCGAAGGCCATGCCGGGCGCGGTCCGCTTGAGCTGGCTCTCGGAGCTGAAGACCGGCACGTAGGCGCCGCCGTCCAGCTCGACGGCGGGCAGCCCGGTGTCCGCGTCGCCGGCGGGCAGCGGCACCCACAGCGACGAGCGGCCCAGCACCTCGATGACGCGCGGGGTGGCGCCGGGATCGCCGAGCGCGGCGGTCAGCACCTCTTCCAGCTCGTTGGCCGGCCAGCCACCCATATGGGCCAGCGCGGGCTCCACGGGACCGGCGTCCGGCCCGCCGTGGTCCGCTCTGCCGTGCTTCGCCAGACCCGGCTCGTGCCCTTCGGGATCGAACTGCGCCGGAATGCTCATCTCCACCCACCTGCCACGGTGCGTACCGCTGTCGTACTGATCGCCGAAACACTACTGCCCTGGCTCCCCGCGCATCGCCCATGCAATGATGACCGCGCCAATTGCATACCGGCCGTTCGAATCCGTGCGGGAGAGTCCCTGGTCAGCGCGAGCTGAGGCAGGGCGCCGAAGGAGCAAGCCCTCCCTTGAATCTCTCAGGCCCCGTTACCGCACGGGCGAGGCAGATCTGAAAAGCGGACAGTCCCGGCTGTCCCACCCAAGGTGCAAACCACTCCCCGGCGGGGTCGTGGTGAACCTCTCAGGTTCCGATGACAGATGGGGAGGATGTCGTCGTCATACCTTCAACCGCCTGCACCTGGGAGCCGTACATGACCACCGCCCCCGCGGAACCGCGCCGCACCGCGCTGGACGCCGTGCACCGCGCGCTCGGCGCGACCATGACCGACTTCGCCGGCTGGGACATGCCGCTGCGGTACGGCAGCGAGCGCGACGAGCACAACGCGGTACGCGGCGCGGCCGGGCTGTTCGACCTCTCCCACATGGGCGAGATCACCGTCTCCGGCCCCGGGGCGGCGCAGGCGCTGGACTACGCGCTGGTCGGGCAGCTGTCCGCGCTGGCGGTCGGCCGGGCCCGCTACACCATGATCTGCCAGGAGGACGGCGGGATCCTGGACGACCTGATCGTCTACCGGCTCGGCGCGGACGAGTTCATGGTCGTCGCCAACGCCTCCAACGCGCAGACCGTGCTGGACGCGTCAGCGAGCGGGCGGCCGGCTTCGAGGCGCGGGTGCGCGACGACCGGGACGCCTACTCGCTGATCGCCGTGCAGGGCCCGCACGCCCCGGCGATCCTGGCCTCGCTCACCGACGCCGACCTCGACGGCCTGAAGTACTACGCGGGCCTGCCCGGCACGGTCGCGGGGGTGCCGGCCCTGATCGCGCGCACCGGCTACACCGGCGAGGACGGCTTCGAGCTGTTCGTCGCCCCCGGCGACGCCGAGACGCTGTGGTCGGCGCTGACCGCGGCCGGGCAGCCGTACGGGCTGGTGCCCTGCGGGCTGTCCTGCCGCGACACGCTGCGCCTGGAGGCGGGCATGCCGCTGTACGGGCACGAGCTGACCACCGCGACCACGCCCTTCGACGCCGGGCTCGGGCGGGTCGTGAAGTTCGAGAAGGACGGGCGACTTCGTCGGCCGGGACGCGCTGCGGGCCGCCGCCGACAAGGCCGAGGCCACCCCGCCGCGCAAGCTGGTCGGGCTGCTCGCCGAGCGGCCGCCGGGTGCCGCGGGCCGGGTACCCGGTGCTCGCCTCCGACGGCACCGTGATCGGCGAGGTGACCTCCGGCGCGCCGTCGCCGACGCTGGGCCGCCCGATCGCCATGGCCTACGTGGACGCCGGACACGCGGCGCCGGGCACCGAGGGGGTCGCGGTGGACATCCGCGGCGCCCGCGAGCCGCACGAGGTCGTGGCGCTGCCGTTCTACAAGCGCGCCCGCTGACCGGGTACGGCCGTCCCCGGCGATGACCGGCCCCGGCCGCCCCCCGCGTCTGGCCCGGCGCACCCGTCCTCCGTCACTCTGTTCGCGAACCGTTTCCGTATCCAGGAGAATTCCCACATGAACAACCCTGAGCAGCTGCGCTACAGCAAGGAGCACGAGTGGCTGTCGGCCGTCGAGGACGGTGTCGCCACGGTCGGCATCACCGAACACGCGGCCCACGCACTCGGTGACGTCGTCTTCGTCCAGCTCCCGGAGGAGGGCAAGGAGCTGACCGCGGGCGAGTCCTGCGGCGAGCTGGAGTCCACCAAGTCGGTCAGCGACCTGTACTCGCCGGTCACCGGCAGGTCGACCGAGGTCAACCAGGACGTCGTCGACGACCCCTCGCTGGTCAACACCGCGCCGTTCGAGAGCGGGCTGGCTGTTCAAGGTGCGGGTCTCCGAGGAACCCGCCGACCTGCTGTCGGCCGCCGAGTACACCGCCTTCGCGGGCGAGTGACGGCAGCCATCAGCCCACGAGAGAGCCTGGAGAACCGCATGTCGCTGCTCAACAGCTCCCTGCACGAGGTCGACCCGGACATCGCCGCGGCCGTCGACGCCGAGCTGAACCGCCAGCAGTCCACGCTGGAGATGATCGCCTCGGAGAACTTCGCCCCGGTCGCCGTCATGGAGGCGCAGGGCTCGGTCCTGACCAACAAGTACGCCGAGGGCTACCCGGGCCGCCGCTACTACGGCGGCTGCGAGCACGTCGACGTGGTCGAGCAGATCGCCATCGACCGGGTCAAGGAGCTGTTCGGCGCCGAGGCCGCCAACGTGCAGCCGCACTCGGGCGCGCAGGCCAACGCGGCGGCGATGTTCGCGCTGCTCAAGCCGGGCGACACCATCCTGGGCCTGAACCTGGCGCACGGCGGCCACCTGACCCACGGCATGAAGATCAACTTCTCCGGCAAGCTCTACAACGTGGTCGCCGTACCACGTGGACGGCGACACCGGCCTGGTCGACATGGCCGAGGTGGAGCGCTCGCCAAGGAGCACCGCCCGCAGCTGATCATCGCGGGCTGGTCGGCGTACCCGCGGCAGCTGGACTTCGCCGCGTTCCGGCGGATCGCCGACGAGGTCGGCGCGTACCTGATGGTCGACATGGCGCACTTCGCCGGTCTGGTGGCCGCCGGGCTGCACCCCTCGCCCGTGCCGCACGCGCACGTGGTGACCACCACCACGCACAAGACGCTCGGCGGTCCGCGCGGCGGCGTGATCCTGTCCACCGCGGAGCTGGCCAAGAAGATCAACTCCGCGGTCTTCCCCGGCCAGCAGGGCGGCCCGCTGGAGCACGTGATCGCGGCCAAGGCGGTGGCCTTCAAGGTGGCCGCCTCCGAGGAGTTCAAGGACCGCCAGCTGCGCACCCTCGAAGGCGCCCGGATCCTGGCCGAACGGCTCACCGAGCCGGACGTCGCGCAGGCCGGGGTGTCGGTGCTGTCCGGCGGCACCGACGTCCACCTGGTCCTGGTCGACCTGCGCGACTCGCGAACTGGACGGGCAGCAGGCCGAGGACCGGCTCCACGAGATCGGCATCACCGTCAACCGCAACGCCGTTCCCAACGACCCCCGGCCACCGATGGTCACCTCGGGTCTGCGCATCGGCACCCCGGCGCTGGCCACCCGCGGCTTCGGGGCGGCCGAGGATTCCGCGAGGTCGCCGACGTGATCGCGCTGGCGCTGACCGCCGCCTCACGACGCGGCGGCGCTGCGCGCGCGGGTGACCGCGCTGGCCGAGGCGTTCCCGCTCTACCCGGGTCTGAGCACCACGGTCGCAGCACCGCCGCCGCCGGAGTACCGCCCCTCGCGGCTGCTCCGGCGGTCCCCAGCAGAAGGGAGTTGAGACCGTGGCCATCTCGGTCTTCGACCTGTTCTCGATCGGCATAGGCCCCTCCAGCTCGCACACCGTCGGCCCGATGCGGGCGGCGCGGATGTTCGCCGCGCCGGCTGAAGAACGAGGGTCTGCTGGCCCAGTCACCGCGCGTCCGGGCCGAGCTGTTCGGCTCGCTGGGCGCGACCGGCCACGGGCACGGCACGCCGAAGGCGGTGCTGCTGGGCCTGGAGGGCCACTCCCCGCGCACGGTCGACGTGGAGAAGGCCGACGAGCAGGCCGCCGCGATCCGCGCCGCGGGCCGGCTGTCGCTGCTCGGCGCGCACGAGATCGCCTTCGACGCCGACCGCGACCTGGTGCTGCACCGGCGCCGCTCCCTGCCGTACCACGCCAACGGGATGACGCTGTGGGCGCGCGACGCCGACGGAGCGGTTCTGCTGGAGAAGACCTACTACTCGGTCGGCGGCGGCTTCGTGGTCGACGAGGACGCGGTCGGCGAGGACCGCATCAAGCTGGACGACACCGTGCTGCGCTACCCCTTCCGCACCGGCGACGAACTGCTGCGGCTGACGCGGGAGACCGGGCTGTCGATCTCCGGCGCTGATGCTGGAGAACGAGAAGGCCTGGCGCACGGAGGCCGAGATCCGCGCCGGGCTGCTGGAGATCTGGCGGGTGATGCGTGGCTGCGTCGAGCGCGGGGCATGACCCGCGAGGGCATCCTGCCGGGCGGCCTGAAGGTCCGCCGCCGGGCCGCCAACTCCGCGCGCCAGCTGCGCAGCCGAGGGCGATCCGCTGGCGCACGCGATGGAGTGGGTCACGCTCTACGCGATGGCGGTCAACGAGGAGAACGCGGCGGGCGGCCGGGTGGTGACCGCGCCGACCAACGGCGCCGCAGGCATCATCCCCGCCGTCCTGCACTACTACGTCAACTTCGTGCCCGGCGGCGACGCGGACGGCGGCCAGGGCGAGGGCGTGGTCCGCTTCCTGCTGGCGGCCGGGCGCGATCGGCATGCTCTTCAAGGAGAACGCCTCGATCTCCGGCGCCGAGGTCGGCTGCCAGGGCGAGGTCGGCTCCGCCTGCTCGATGGCGGCGGGCGGCCTGGCCGAGGTGCTCGGCGGCACCCCCGAGCAGGTGGAGAACGCCGCCGAGATCGGCATGGAGCACAACCTCGGCCTGACCTGCGACCCGGTCGGCGGCCTGGTCCAGATCCCCTGCATCGAGCGCAACGGCATGGCCGCGGTCAAGGCCGTCACCGCCGCCCGTATGGCGCTGCGCGGCGACGGCCGCCACCACGTCTCCCTGGACAAGGTCATCAAGACCATGAAGGAGACCGGCGCCGACATGAAGGTCAAGTACAAGGAGACCGCCCGCGGCGGCCTCGCGGTCAACGTCATCGAGTGCTGACGCCGTAGCCCGCGCCGGGAGCGCGGAACCCGGCGCCGCAAAGGTGGGTGGGCGAATGCGCCGAGTTCGCGGGGGCGCTCCGTGCGAGCGCCGTCCGGACGCCGGGCGGGTATATCGCCGCTTCCTTCCGGCGGGTGCGTCGAAAGCAACCTATTTCGCGTCGAAGACCCGCGGTCCGAATCGCATTTCTCCCGGTTCACCGGGCCGGTCGGCCGGCTCGTGCAATTCCGCGGTCGTCCGGACTCGGGCGGCCTCCGGCCGGGTGGCGGCCGGTGCCGTCGCTACAATCAACTTTATGAGCCGTTCCGCTGCCGTACCGCAGCCCTGAGCGACCTCGGTCAGCGTCCTTCGTCACAGCACCTCATGGAGCGCCACCGTGGGTACCCGCCTGAGCATCATCCTGCCCGTGTACAACGTCGAGGCGTATCTGCCCGCCTGTCTGGACTCGGTCCTGTCACAGACCGGGGCGGAGTTGGAGGTCATCGCGGTCGACGACGCCTCACCGGACGGCAGCGGGCGGATCCTTGACGAGTACGCCGCCCACGACGCCCGCCTGCGGGTGCTGCACCTTCCGGCCAACCGCGGGCTCGGCGGCGCCCGGGCGGCCGGGCTGGAGCAGGCCACCGGGGAGTACGTGTGGTTCGTGGACAGCGACGACTGGCTGGCCGAGGGCGCGCTGGCCGCGATCGCCGAACGGCTGGCGAGCGCCAAGCCCGACGTGCTGATCACCGACTTCTCCCGCAGCTACCCGGACGGCGGGACGGAGCCGAACACCTGGCGCCGGCTGATGACCGACCCGCCGCTCCCCGAGGTGTTCTCCCTGACGCAGCGCCCCGCACTGCTTCAGATGATCATGGCGGTGTGGAACAAGGTGATCCGCCGGGAATTCCTGGAGAAACTCCAGGTCGGTTTCGGCGCCGGATACTACGAGGATATTTCGGTGACCTATCCGATACTCCTCGCCGCGGAACGGCTGACCTATCTGGACAAGTCGTGCTACTTCTACCGGCGTATGCGTGAGGGGGCGATCACCGGCAGCACGTCGGCGAAACACCTCGACGCATTCGCGCAGTACGACGAGATTTTCTCCTTCATGGACCGGTGGGACAGCTCGGGCGGGCTTCCGGCGATCCCGACCGGCCTGCGGCGACAGGTATTCGACCGCACCGTCAAACACGCCGTCACCGTCTACACCACCCCCCGGCTGATTCCCGAAGACCTGCGCCCGAGTTTCTTCCGGCGGATGACGGAGCATTTCAACGGGCACGTCCCCTCCGGTTACCGTTTTTCGCGCGGGCCCCGCGGTCTGCAGTACCGGATGGTCGCGTCCGGCTCGCTGTCGTCCTTCGACCGGCTCCAGGGGGTCAACGACCTGCGCCTGCGCAGCCGGCGTACCATCTCCGGCGTGCCGGTGCCCAGCGTCCGCCAACTGCGCGGAGCCGCGCGCTTCGCCTACTACCAGGCCTGTATGCGCCTGCCGATCGACGAGCAACTGGTCGTCTACGCCGCCTACTGGTACAGCCGTTACGGCTGCAATCCGGCCGCCATCTACGAGAAGGCCCGCGAGCTGGCCCCGTCGCTGCGCGGGGTGTGGGTCGTCGCCAATCGACGGCAGGCCGCGGCGCTGCCCGACGGCGTCCCGT
The DNA here is from genome assembly GCA_963737305.1 of uncultured Actinomycetota bacterium. GTDB lineage: Bacteria > Actinomycetota > Actinomycetes > Streptomycetales > Streptomycetaceae > Streptantibioticus_C. The sequence continues at coordinate 3,304,428 of CAVTRX010000001.1, forward strand.
ACGTGATCGAGAACACGCCGTCGTATTTCAAGGCCATGGCGACCGCCAAGTATCTGGTGAACAACGTCAACTTCCCGCACACCATGGTCAAAAGGCCCGGCACCGTGCATGTGCAGACCCAGCACGGCACCCCGCTCAAGACCATGGGCATGGATCTGCGCGACCGCCCGGAGGCGGCGGTCGGGATGGATTTCGAGCGGCTGGCGGAACACGTGGCGCGCTGGGACTATCTCGTCTCGCCCAATCCGCACTCCACCCAGGTGTTCACCAGGGTCTACCCCGGGCAGTACGAGGTGCTGGAGACCGGCTACCCGCGCAACGACCGGCTGGCGAAGGCGACGGACGACGAGGAGGACGTGGTCCGCGCCCGGCTGGGCATCCCGCAGAACGACACGGTGATCCTCTACGCGCCGACCCACCGGGAAGGCTCCATGACCGCCCCCGACCTGGCCGAGTTCAGCGCGCTTGCGGACGAGCTGGGGCCGGATCACACCATCTTGATGCGCCCACACTACTTCGAGCCCGCGGTACGCGCGGAGTTGATCGCGGAGCGCCCGGAGGGCGGCGCCCGGCTGCTGGACGTCTCCGGCCACCCGTCGGTCGAGGACCTGTGCATCGCCGCCGACGTGCTGGTCACCGACTACTCCTCGGTGATGTTCGACTACGCCGTCCTGGACCGGCCGATCGTGATCTACGCGCCCGACTGGGAGCAGTACCGGCGCACCAGGGGGGTCTACTTCGACCTGCCGGCCGAGCCGCCGGGGGCGGTGGCCACCGACATGCCCGGGCTGATCGAGGCGCTGCGCGGCGACCGGGTCACCGGCGGTCGGGCGGACAAACTGCGGTCCGCCTTCCGCGACCGGTTCGCCCCCTACGACGACGGACAGGCCGCCGAGCGGGTGGTCCGGCGGATCTTCCCGGTGACCGAGTCCTAGGCTCGCCCACCGCGGGTCACCGGCGGCGCAGTCCCGCCAGCCGGGCGCGCATCACCTGCCGGGCACCCGTCGCACCGCCGGCCATCCGGATCGCCAGCGATCCGTCGGTGGTGGCGTAGGGCTGCTCCAGCACCACCTTGCCGCCCCGGCGCAGCGTGACCCGGCGCCGCAGGCCACCGGCCGCGCGCACCTTGACCCGCGTGGAGCGCCCGCCGGTGGCGAAGTGCACGGTCGCCAGGACGTCCCACGCCGTCATCCGGCCGGACTCCACCAGGTCGGCCGGCGCGAAGCCCACGCTGGCCTGCCAGCGGCCGGGCAGCTCGCAGTCGAGGTCGGCGCGCTGCCTGAGCACCGCGCCGCTCGTGCGGTGCCGCAGTTCCACGTCGACCTCGGACGGCGCGGCGGGCGCCACCCGTCCGTACATCTCCAGGAGTTCCAGCCGCAGGGTGACGTGGCGGCCGGTGCTGACCTGCCCGGTGACGCACAGCGGCAGCAGGTCCGCGTCCTCCTCCGCCATCCCGTCCAGCGGCACGGCGGGGGCCGCCTCGTCCCACTCGGGGACGGTGTCGCTGCCGGCGTACGGCGGCGCCAGCCGCGGCGGGTCCGCGGACAGTTCGGCGAGCCGGGCCAGTGAGACGGTCCGCACGTCCTCACGCGCCCGCACCACCGCGGTCCGCCAGCGGTCGGCGGACGCCGCGGCGCCGAACGCCATCGGTGCGAAGCCGTCCAGGTGATCGCGGGTGGCCTGCCACCAGGCCTCCTGGTAGGCGACCGGGCGGCGGTGCAGGTCCCGCAGGTACATCGGCAGGTCGTAGGAGAGGAACTTGGTCTGCGCCGCGACCGCCAGCCCTTCGTGCCCGCTGGCGCGCAGCGCCTGTACCGCGCCGGTGTGCGCGGCCAGCCGGTCGCGCCAGTTGTCGATCCGGTCGCGCCGCAGCGAGATCGACGGATTCACCGCGGACGGCCGGGCGTACCAGATGTAGACGGTGTCCGGGATGACGACGAACCGCGGATCGGCGCCGTAGACCCTGCCGGTGAAGACGAAGTCCTCGTAGTGCGCGGCGCCGTCGGGGAAGCGCAGGTCACGCTCGACGAGGAACTCCCGCCGGTAGAGCTTGTTCACCGAGAGGGTGTCGTAGACCGTCTCCGGGCGGCCGGCGAGTCCGTCGTGCACGGACTCGGTGGCGAACAGCTCGGGCTGCCACGGCATCCGCCGGTTGGCGGGCAGCTCCAGGCGCATGCACAGGCCGGCCACCACGTCGGCCCGGTGGCGGCGCGCGGTGGTCAGCAGGGCCTCGACGGCGCCGGCCGGCAGCACGTCGTCGCTGTCGAGGAAGGCCACCCACTCGCCGTGGGCGGCGTCCATCCCGTCGTTGCGCGGGGTGCCGCAGCCGCCGCTGTTGGCGGCGCGGTGCACGACCCGGACCCGAGGGTTGGCCGCGGCGAGCCGGTCCGCCACCTCGCCGGAACCGTCGGTGGACGCGTCGTCGACCACCACGACCTCGCCGACCGCCTCACCCTGGGCGAGTGCCGAGGTGACGGCGGTGCCCAGCCGGGTGGCGTCGTTGTAGACGATCACCACCACGGTCACCGGGCCGGCGGTACGAGGCTTTGCCGAGGCCTGGCCCCGGTCGTCCGTGGTCAACACGTCGTACATGGTGCCATCCTCCCTCGCCCCCGGCTCTCACCACGGTGTACGACTTGAGGTGTACGCGTGGTCACCCTGGGGGCGCACACCGGGCCCGCGCGGTTGCGACCTGTGGGGATCGTGCCGCGCGCCCCGAAGCGGTTGGCTTGCGTCAGGCCGGTTCCCGTACCCGAAGGACAGCCGCATGATCGAAGCCACCACGGGCCGGGAGACGCGACGGCCGAAGGACGAGCGCTTTCCCGGCGCGGGGCGGCCGCGCCGGGAGTCGCTGCTGCGCGAGGCCGCGGGCCGCCATCCGATGGCGGTGGACACCGCGCTCGCGCTCTTCCTGCTGCTGGTCGGCACCGTGCCGGTGCCGTGGTTCTTCCGGGACGACCCGGAACTGCTGTGGTACCAGGTCGCACTGCTGCTTCCGCTGGTCTGGCGGCGCCGGGCGCCGTACACCGTCTTCGGCGTGCTCGCGGCCGTCGCGTTCGTCCAGTGGCTCTTCGCGCCGGTGCTGCCGGGGGACGTCGGGCTGCTGGTCGCGCTGTACACGGTCGCCACGCACTGCTCACGCGGCCGGACGCTGTGGGCTGCGGCGGTGCTGGAGCTGGGCAACGGCCTGGCGGCCGGCCGGTGGAGCAGCACCGTGGAGGGCGCCGTCAAGGTGTTCATCGCGCTGTCCGGCATGGCGGTGGCGGCCGGGGTCATCGGCGTCAACCTGCGGACCCGCCGGGCGTATCTCGCGGCGCTGGAGGACCGGGCCGCCCGGCTGGAGCGCGAACGCGACCAGCGCGCGCAGCTGGCCGTCGCCCGGGAGCGGTCCCGCATAGCCCGCGAGATGCATGACATCGTCACCCACAGTCTGTCGGTGATGATCGCGCTCGCCGACGGTGCGAAGTTCGCCGTTCCGCTCGCTCCCGACAAGGCCGGGGACGCGATGGAGCAGGTCTCCGCCACCGGTCGGCAGGCCCTGACCGACATGCGCCGGCTGCTGGGTGTGCTGCGCTCCGACGAACCCGACGCGCTGCGGCACCCCCAGCCGGGCATCGGGCAGTTGGAGGAACTGGCCGGCCAGGTGCGGGCGGTGGGCCTGCCGGTCCGGCTGACCGTCACCGGGGAGGTGGCCGAGGTCCCGGCAGCGGCCCAGCTCACCGTCTACCGGCTGGTCCAGGAGGCGCTGACCAACACCCGCAGGCACGCGGTCCCCGGGGCGCGGGCGAGCGTGCGGATAGGCTGCCGCGACGACCGGGTCGAGGTGGAGGTCCTGGACGACGGGCGGCCGGCGCCGGCGGCGGGCGAGCCGGGCCACGGCATCGCCGGGATGCGCGACCGGGTCGCGGTGTACGGGGCCGGCATCGAGGCCGGGCCGCTGCCCGGCGGCGGCTGGCGGGTGGCGACCTGCCTGCGGCTGGGGGAGGTGTCGGAGCCGTCATGACCATCGGGGTACTGCTCGTCGACGACCAGGCGCTGATCCGGATGGCGTTCACCCTGGTGCTCCAGTCGCAGCCGGACCTGGCGGTGCTCGGCGAGGCGGGCGACGGCGCCGAGGCGATCCGGCTGGCCCGCCGCCTTCGGCCGGACGTCGTGCTGATGGACGTGCGGATGCCGGGCGTCGACGGCATCGAGGCCACCGGTGAGATCGTCGCGGCCTGCCCCGGCACCCGGGTGCTCATCCTGACCACCTTCGACCTGGACGAGTACGCCTTCGCCGGACTGCGCGCCGGGGCTTCGGGGTTCCTGCTGAAGAACGCGCTGCCGCACGAGCTGCTGGCCGCGATCCGCACCGTGGTCGCGGGCAACGCGGTGGTCTCGCCGCGCGTCACCCGGCGCCTCCTGAACACCTTCGCGCACCGGCTGCCCACCGGCGACCGGCCGGCCGACCGCAAGCTGGCCCGGCTCACCGCCCGCGAGCTGGAGATCCTCACCGAGGTGGCCAAGGGCAGGTCCAACTCCGAGATCGCGGCCGGGCTCCACCTGGCCGAGGCGACGGTCAAGACCCACCTGCGCCGGGTCCTGGACAAGCTCGAACTGCGCGACCGGGTGCAGGCCGTCGTCTTCGCCTACGAGGCCGGACTGGTCCAGCCCTCCTGACGACGGCCCGCACCGGCGGTGCGCGCCCGCGTCAGCCGACGGCGTCGCTCAGGGCCTGGAACTCCTGGTCGGTCAGGCTCAGCAGCGCGGCGGCGACGTTGTCCTCCAGGTGCTCGACGGAGGAGGTGCCGGGGATGGGCAGCATGACCGGGGAGCGGCGCAGCAGCCAGGCCAGGGCCAGTTGGGAGGGGGACGCGCCGTGGTCGACCGCGAGGCCGTCCAACGGGCCGCCGGGCTTGGCCAGTTGGCCGGTGGCCAGCGGGAACCAGGGGATGAAGGCGATCCCGGCCGCCTCCGCGTGGTCCAGCAGCGCCTCCGCGGAGCGGTCGGCGAGGTTGTAGAGGTTCTGCACCGAGGCGATGTCCGCGACGGCGCGGGCGGCCTCCAACTGGGCGACGTCCACCTCGGACAGGCCGATGTGGGCGATCTTGCCCTCGTCCTGGAGCAGTTTGAGCTCGCCGACCTGGTCCTCCAACGGCACCTGGGGGTCGACGCGGTGCAACTGGAACAGGCCTATTCGCTCCACGCCGAGGTTGCGCAGGCTCAACTCGGCCTGCTGGCGCAGGTATTCGGGGCGGCCCACCGGACGCCAGTCGCCCGGCCCCGGCCGGGTCAGCCCCGCCTTGGTCGCGATGACCAGGTCGTCCCCGTACGGCCGGAGCGCCTTGCTGATGAGCTGCTCGGCGACGAACGGCCCGTAGGAGTCCGCGGTGTCGATGAAGTCGACGCCCAACTCGACCGCGCGGCGCAGGACCCGCACCGCCTCGTCCGGGTCGGCGGGATCCCCCCAGACGCCGGGGCCGGTCAGTTGCATCGAGCCGAAGCCGAGCCGGGTCACCGGGAGCTTCCCGGCGAGGGTGAAAACGCCGGACGCCTGAGCCGGCCGGGTGCTGGTCACGATTCCGTCCTCCTTGGCACGAGTGGCGCGGGGCCGGAGTCCTGGCGCAGGACGCGCAGGGTCTCGGCCGCCGCTTCGGTGATGTGCTCCTCGATCGCGCGCGCGGCGTCTTCCGCCCTGCCCTCGCGCACCGCGGCGACGATCGCGTGGTGCTGGAGCGCCGACCGCTCCTGGCGGTGCGCGAGGCTGATGGCCTGGAAGGGGACGCCGTTCCACAGCTGCTCGATGAACTCCAGCAGCCGGGGTGAGTGGGCCGCGAGGTTGATGTCGCGGTGCAGTCGTGCGTTGAGCGCCGGGATCCGGTCGGTGCGCCCGTCCGCCAGCGCGGCGTCCAGGGCGTCCAGCGCCTCGGTGACGCGCCGCAGGTCCGCCTCGTCGGCGTGCTCCGCGGCGAGCCGGGCGGCCAGTGGTTCCAGCGCGAGGCGCAGCCGGTAGACCTCCTCGGCCCGCTCCAGGGTGTACTGGGCGACGACCGTGCCGCGGTTGGGGGTGTGCTCCACCAGACCCTGGGCCGCCAGTTCCCGCAGCGCCTCGCGCACCGGGGTCAGGCTCATGCCGAAGTCGCCGGCCAGCCCCTGCAGGGTGACCCGCTGCCCCGGCCGCAGCCGTCCGTCGCGGATGGCGCGCACCAGCGCCTCGTAGGCGACCTGGCTTTTGGTGGGGGCGTGCACGGGGTCGAGAGCCACGCGTGCAGGGTACGCCCAAGCCCCCCGCTCCTTGACATTTTATAAATGATTAAACAACCTGATGCGGTCGACCACCCGGAAGGACCGCTCGCATGCTCCCTTTGGACGGCGTCACCGTGGTCTGCGTCGAGCAGGCGGTGGCCGCCCCCTTCGCCACCCGGCAACTCGCCGACCTCGGCGCCCGGGTGATCAAGGTGGAACGCCCGGGAACCGGCGACTTCGCCCGGTCCTACGACACGACGGTGCGCGGGCTGTCGAGCCACTTCGTCTGGCTCAACCGCGGCAAGGAATCCATCGCCCTGGACCTGAAGAGCCCGCAGGACCTCGCCGTGCTGCGCCGACTGCTCGCCCGCGCGGACGTGTTCGTGGCGAACCTCGCCCCGGGCGCGGCCGAGCGGCTGGGGCTGGGCGCCGAAGAGCTGACCGCGCGCCACCCCCGGCTGATCGTCTGCGGCATCTCCGGCTACGGCTCGGGCGGCCCCTACCAGGACAGGAAGGCCTACGACCTGCTGGTGCAGTGCGAGTCCGGGGTGATGTCGCTGACCGGCACCGAGCAGGCGCCCGCCAAGGTCGGCATCCCGGTGGCCGACATCGCGGCGGGCATGTACGCCTACAGCGGCATCCTCACCGCGCTGTACGAGCGCGAACGCACCGGGATCGGCGGGAGTTTCGAGGTCTCCATGCTCGAAGCGCTCGGCGAGTGGGCGGGCTATCCCTACTACTTCACCCGGTACGGCGACACCCAGCCGCCGCGGTCCGGCGCCGACCACGCGGCCATCGCCCCCTACGGGCCGCACCGGGCAGGGGACGGCACCCAGGTCTTCCTCGGCATCCAGAACGAGCGCGAGTGGTCGGCGTTCTGCGCCGATGTGCTGGGCGATCCGCGGCTGGCGGAGGACCCGCGCTTCCGCGACAACCCGCTGCGGGTGGCCCACCGGGACGCGCTGCGCGCGGTGATCGAGGAGCGGTTCGCGACGATGACCGGCGACGAGGTCGAACGCGCCCTGGAGACCGCCCGGATCGCCTGCGGACGGCTGCGCGGCATCGGGGAGTTCGCCGGCCATCCGCAACTGGCCGCCCGGGACCGGGTGCGCGAGGTCGACTCCCCGGTGGGCCCGTTGGACGCCCTGCTGCCGCCGGTCACCGTGCCGGGCCGCGAGCCGCGGATGGGCGCGGTGCCCGCGCTGGACGAGCACCGTGAGCGCATCCTGGCGGAGTTGGCCGGCTCGGAGGGTGAGCGGTGCTGACCGGGCGGACCACCCGCTCCTGGCTGTACGTGCCGGGCGACCGGCCCGACCGGTTCGGCAAGGCGGCGGGCAGCGGCGCCCACGCCGTCGTCCTCGACCTGGAGGACGCGGTCGCCCCCGAGGCCAAGGAGGCCGCCCGGCGGTCGGTGGCCGGCTGGCTGTCGGAACCGGGGCACCGCGCCCATGTGCGGATCAACGCGGCCGGCGGCGCCGACCACGAGGCGGACCTGGCCGCGCTCGCCGCCGCGCCCGGGCTGCTGGGCGTACTGCTGGCCAAGGCCGCCGAACCCCGGCAGGTGGCGGTCACCGCGGCGGCGCTGCCGGCCGCGGTGCCGGTGCTGCCGCTGGTGGAGAGCGCGGCGGGGGTGCGCGACGCGGACGCGCTGGCCGCCGCGCCGCGGGTGGCGCTGCTGGTCTTCGGCGGCGCCGACTTCGCACTGGACATCGGCGTCGAGGCCGGGGTGCGCGACGAGAGCATGCTCTACGCCCGCTCCCGGCTGGTGATCGCCTCCCGGGCGGCCGGCATCGGGCCGCCGGTCGACGGGGTGACCACCGACCTGGACGATCCGGCGGCGGCCGGGGCGGACGCGGCGCACGCCCGCGCGCTGGGCTTCGGCGGCAAGCAGTGTGTCCATCCCCGGCAGGTCGCCGCGGTGAACGCCGCGTTCGCCCCCACGGCACGGGAAGTGGCCTGGGCGCGCCGGGTGGTGGCCGCCGACGCGGACGCGCGCGGCGCCGCGCTGCGGCTGGACGGCCGGATGATCGACCGGCCGGTCGTGGAGCGGGCGCGGCGGATCATCGACGAGGCCGGCGGCTGAGCGTCCCGGGCTCAGGCGGCGGGGCGGGGGAAGACCACGCCGTCGAACAGCTTGCGCGCGGTGCGCACCACGCCCGAGCGCCGCACTCGCGGCGGCCGCGCGGCGGTGTCGATCTCGACCTCCACCTCCAGATGGCCCGAGGCGTGCTCGACGTCCAGCCGTGAACCGGTGGCCGGCGGCGCGGCGAGTTCGTGGCCGACGGCCCCCTCGATGCCCAGCGCGGTGACCACGCTGACCGCGCCGAGCACGCCGATCGACTCGTGCGGGCGGACGGGGATGAAGGTGCGGGTGCAGATCGTGCCGCCGTCGCGGGGGGCGGCGACCAGGGTGGTCTTGGGCACCGAAGTCCCGCTGGTGTCGCCCAGCCCCATCAGGGTGCCGGCCTTGAGCCGCAGCGACTGCACCCGCTCCAGCAGCGCCTCGTCGGCGGCCAGTTCCGCGGCGCTCTCGTAGCCGGTGATCCCCAGGTCCGCGGCGCGGGCGACCACGACCGGCATGCCGTTGTCCACGCAGGTGACCTCGATGCCGTCGACCACGTCCCGCAGGTTGCCGGTGGGCAGCAGGCCACCGCCGGCCGACCCCTCGGTGTCGGAGAAGTCCAGCACCACGGCCGCCGCGGTGCCGGGCACCCCGGACAGCGCGGTCGTGCCGGCGTAGTCGACGACGCCGCCGGGGGTGGGGAAGACGGCGGTGGCCGTGCTGCCGGAGTTGACCATCCGGATGCGTACCGTGGTGCTCTGCCGGCCGGGCTCGACCAGGCCGCGCTCCACGGCGAACGGCCCGACGCCGGCCAGCAGGTTCCCGCAGTTCTGCCGGTCGCTGACGGTGGCCTCCTCGACGCCCACCTGAAGGAAGAGGTAGTCGACGTCCACCGCCGGATCCGCGGACCGCGAGACGAGGGCGACCTTGCTGGTCAGCGGGTGGGCGCCGCCGATGCCGTCGATCTGCCGGCGGTCGGGGGTGCCCATCACGCGCAGCAGCAGATCGTCGCGTAGCGCCGGGTCGGCGGGCAGGTCGCCGGCGAGGAAGTAGGCGCCCTTGGAGGTGCCGCCGCGCATCAGCAGGCAGCGCAGCCCCTCGGTCTGCGGTGAGCCGGCGGTGGTGACGTCGTCCATGGGGTTCTCCAGACACGGCGGGAAGGACGGCCGGAGCGCGGCGCGACGTGTGCGCTCCGGCCGCGACCGGGGGGAGGGGGGACTCCGGTGTGATCGAAATCCGTCACTCCTGTCGGTCGCGATGTGACCGTAAGTCTACGTCGACCAAATCGTCAACAATTTTGCTGACAGGTTCTTGTGACAATTTCGCCACCCGTCTACGGTCGTCCCTACGAATCCCCCAGCAGCGGCATCTCTCGCTGTCACCGGTCCGGACGAAGGCGGGAGCCACCCGCGGCACCGGACCAGAAAGGCCGACGACAATGACGTCCGAGCGAAATGGGACAGACGCCAAGGACCGAAGCGCCCGATCGTCGGTGCGCGCGGCGGTGACCGGGGCGTCCTTCGGGTTCTTCGTCGACATGTTCGACGTGTATCTGCCGGTCGTCGCGCTCACCCCGGCCATGAACTACTTCCTGCCCCAGTCGGCCTCGCCGGGCAGCCGGGCGATCGTCATCGCGATGATCTTCGTGGCCACCCTGGTCGGCCGGCCGCTGGGCTCGCTGATCTTCGGCCGCCTCGCCGACCGCGTCGGACGGCGCCGGGTGACCTTGTGGGCGGTGGCCGGCTGCGGCGTGTGCACCGCGCTGATCGCCGTCTTGCCCGGCTACGCGGCCAGCGGCCTGCTCGGCGCCGTCCTGATGATCGCGCTGCGGCTGGTGGACGGGATCTTCCTCGGCGGCGAGTACACCGGCGCCACCCCGCTGGCGATGGAGGCCACCCCGCCGGGCCGCCGCGGCTGGTACGGCGGTCTGGTCGGCATGGGCTTCCCGCTGTCGTACTGCGCGATCGCGCTGGTGACGCTGCTGGTGCTGCGGATCGCCCCCGAGGGCGGGCCCACCTCCGCGTACTCCACCTGGGGCTGGCGCATCCCGTTCGCGGTCGGCGCGCTGCTGTGCCTGGTGTTCACCATCTACTTCGCCCGCACCGTGGAGGAGTCGGCCACCTGGAAGTCGGCGAAGAAGTCCAAGAGCCCGGTGCGCGACATCTTCTCCGGCCGCGGACGCCGTGACTTCGTCCAGGTGTTCGTGCTGATGAGCGGCATCTGGTTCGCCTCGAACATGGCCTCGGGCTGGCTGCCGGGCGGGCTGCAGAGCGAGGGCCACATCTCGGCGACCGAGGTCACCGGCTGCCTGGTGATCGTGCAGGCCATCCACGCCGCGCTCTTCCCGTTCCTCGGGCTGCTCAGCGAGCGGATCGGCCGACGGCGCTTCTTCTTCTGGAACGGCGTCAGTGTCGGTGTGGTGTGCGCCCTGGCGTTCGTCTGCCTGGCGCAGGGCTGGATATCGGGCTTCGGGCCGGTGCTGCTGCTCGTGCTGGTCGTCCGGGTGAGCGGCGCGAGCACCTTCGCGGTGACCCCCGCCTACCTGTGCGAGCGCTTCCCCGCGTCGGTACGCGGCAGCGGCTTCGGGCTCGGCTACAGCATGCCGCTGGTGCTGACCTCCTTCTACGCCTACTACCAGGACTGGCTCGGCCACCTGATGCCGGTCGGCTACACGGCGGTGGTCCTGCTGGTCCTCGGCGGCGCGCTGCTGGCGGCCGGGGCACTGCTCGGCCCGGAGACCAAGGACAACGACCTGGCCGCCGACCGCCTGCCGGCCGCCGGCTCCTCCCCCGCGTCCGTCCCCGCCACCTCGGCCTGAGCCCGCGTCCAGGCCCGCCGCCCGACCCCGAGGAGAGAACCCCGTGACCCGCACCATCCCGCCGCCGCATCCCGACCCGCACGCCCCGACCGAGTTGGTCCCGCCGGCCGGCGCCTGCGACGCGCACTGCCACATCTTCGGCCCCGCGGCCCGCTTCCCGTTCGCCCCCGGCCGGGCCTACACCCCGCCCGACGCGAGCCTGGAGATGTTTCAGCGGTTGCAGGAACGTCTCGGCCTGTCCCGGGCGGTCTTCGTGCAGGCGTCCTGCCACGGCACCGACAACACCGCGATGCTCGACGCGCTGCGGCGCGGCGCGGGGCGGTACGCCGGGGTCGCCATGATCGACGACTCGACCACCGACGCCCAGCTTCGGGAGCTCCACGAGGCGGGGGTGCGCGGCACCCGGTTCAACTTCGTGGCCCACCTGGGCGGCGCGCCCGACCTGGAGACCTTCCGGCGTCTGGTGGACCGGGTGGTGCCGCTCGGCTGGCACATCGTGCTGCACTTCGACGCCAAGGACCTGCCGCGCTACGGCGAGGTGCTCGACCGGATGCCGGTCCCCTACGTCATCGACCACATGGCCCGGATCGACGCCACACTGGGCCTGGACCAGGAGCCGTTCCAGCAGCTGCTGTCGCTGATGCGGGACGAGCGGTGCTGGGTGAAGATCACCGGTGCCGAGCGGCTGACCGCCGCGGGGCCGCCGCCCTACGACGACGTGGTGCCCTTCGCCCGGGCGCTGATCGCCGCCGCGCCCGACCGGGTGCTGTGGGGCACCGACTGGCCGCACCCCAACGTGCGCCACATGCCGGACGACGGCGACCTGACCGACCTGCTGGCGGACTTCGCCCCGGACGAGGAGGCCCGGCGGCGGGTCCTGGTCACGAATCCGGAACGGCTCTACGACTTCGGCTGACGGTGCCGCGGCGGGCGGGGGCGGCCAGCGCGGCGATGGACACGGCGGCGACCACCAGCAGGCCGAGCGCGGTCGGCAGTCCGAAGGCGGTGGCCGCCGCGCCGATCAGCGGCGAGACCAGCAGCCAGCCGAGGTTGCCTGCGAAGCCGACCTGGCCCATCGCCCGCGCGGCGCCCGGCAGAGCGCCCGCGGTGGCGAAGGCGCCGGGGAAGACCACGCTGATCCCGCCGCCGGCCACCACCAGGGCGGCCAGCGTGACCCACGGCAGGCCGGTGAGCAGTGCCACGGTCAGCGCCGCGGCGCAGACCAGCGCGCCGGTGCGGATCAGCCAGGTCCACCCCAGCCGGTTCACCAGCCGGTCGTTGACCCCCCTGGCCAGCACCTGGCCGGCGCAGAAGGCGGCGTACCCCGCGGCGGCCGTCGCCGGTCCCGCGCCGGTCTGCCGCAGCCAGACCCCGCTCCAGGACGCGGGCGCGTCCTCGACCAGGGCGGCCAGGAAGGTCATCAGCGCCAGCAGCGCCACCGCGAGGACCCGGCCCGACGGACTCGCCTCCGGCGCCGGTTCGAGTCCGGGTGCGGGTGCGGGGTGCGGCCGTCCGCGCCCGGCGCCGTCCGACAGCAGCCCGCGGGCGGCCACCGCGGAGACCACCGCGAGCACCGCGGCGCTGGAGAGGAACTGCCAGCGCACCGTCATGCCGGCGGCGGTGGTGGCGACACCCGCCAGACCGCCGGCCACCGCGCCGAGGCTGCGTACGGCGTGCATGCCGTTGAGCACCGAACGGCCGTAGTGGTGCTGGACGGTGACGGCCTGGGCGTTCATCGCCACCGAGGTCGCCCCGTCGGCGGCGCCGAGCAGGAGCAGCAGGCCGGTCAGCGACCAGGGGGAGGTGGCGAGCGGGATCAGCGCGAGCGGCAGGCACAGCACCAGCGGCGCCGAAGCGCTGACCGCCCGGCCGCCGTACCGGCCGGTCAGCAGGCCGCCCGCCTGGCTGCCGGCCAGCGCGCCGAGTCCGGGGCCGGCCAGCACCAGGCCCAACTGGCCGGTGGACAGGTGGAGGCCGTCGCGCACGGCGGGCACCCGGGCGGCCCAGGAGGCGAAGACCGCGCCGTGGACGAAGAAGACCGCGCCGACCGCGATCCGTGCCCGGCGCAACCGGGGAGTCACCCGGCGCACCGGCTGCCCGGCGCCCGTCAACGGTCGATGACTCGCAGTTCGAACCAGGTGGTCTTGCCGCGCGGCAGCAGGTCGACACCCCAGCGGTCGGAGAGCTTGTCGACCAGCATCAGCCCGCGGCCGCTGACGTCCGTCTCGTGCACCGGCAGCAGACAGGGCAGGGCCCGGGAGGGGTCGCGGACCTCCACGCGTATCCAGCCGCGGCGGCGGGTCATCCGCAGCCCGAACGTCTGCGCCCCGGTGTGGCGTACGGCGTTGCCGACGAGTTCGGACACCAGCAGTTCGCAGGTCTCGCCGAGCGAGGGCAGACCCCAGGCCCGCAGTTTCGCCAGGGTGAGCCGGCGGGCGGTGGCGGCGGACTGCGGCCGGGAGGTGAAGCAGACCTCCGCGACGGAGGGATCACCGAGCAGTTCCAGATAGTTGGCGTCCGGATGGTCGCGCGGGCCGATCGAAAACGCCGCCACCGGGGCGTCCGCCTGCTGCGATTCCTCCGATGCTCCTCGTCCCGCCATGGCTTCATCATGGCCGTTCGACCGCGGGTTGGGGCCGGAACCGACGGAATTGGGCCCGGGCGGGCGCACTTACCGGCCACCGGGCGGTCATATGCCACCGGCAGCGATCCGGCCGCCATGATCTCACTGACCTGCCGTGATCGATCCGGGACCACGGGTGACAACGGCGTTGCGAACGCACTCGTTTAAGGTGCCCTTAAGGCGGCCTTAAGGACATTCTGGCGCCTTTTTCCCGGGACGCCCGACCCGTCACCACTCAACCGGAACGCCGGACGTGCGGGGACCGGCCGGTGCCGGCCGGTCCCCGCACGTCTCGGAACCTCAGGAGAAGGTGGCCTTGCCCGGACCGTCCTCGACGAAGCTGCGCATGCCGATCTCCTTGTCGCGGGTGGCGAACAGCCCGGCGAACAAGCCGCGTTCGATGCTCAGACCGGTCTCCAGGTCGGTTTCGAGACCGCCGTCGACCGCCTCCTTGGCCGCCCGCAGCGCCAGCGCGGGACCACGCGCCAGCCGCGCCGCCCAGCCGTGCGCCTCCTCGTAGACCTTCTCCGCCGGTACCACCCGGTCGACCAGGCCGATGGCCAGGGCCTCGTCGGCCTTGACCATCCGGCCGGTGAAGATCAGGTCCTTCGCCTTGGCCGGGCCGACCAGCCGGGCCAGCCGCTGGGTGCCGCCCGCGCCCGGGATCAGCCCGAGCAGGATCTCCGGCTGCCCGAGCTTGGCGTCCTCGGCCGCGATGCGCACGTCCGCGCACAACGCCAACTCGCAACCGCCGCCCAGCGCGTAGCCGTTCACCGCGGCGACCACGGGCTTGGGGATCCGGGCCACCGCGGTGAAGGCGTCCTGGAGGTCCTTGGCCCGCAGGGCCATCTCCTCGTACCCCATGACCTGCATTTCCTTGATGTCCGCGCCGGCCGCGAACACCTTCTCGCCGCCCCACACGACGACGGTGCGCACGTCGTCGCGGCGGGCGGCCTCGGCCGCCACCTCGCGCAGCGAGTCCTGGGTTTCGATGTCCAGCGCGTTCATCGGCGGGCGGTCCAGGCGGATGACGCCGACGCCCTCGGCGACCTCAAGGTGAACTGTCATGGGGTGACCGTAACGCCCGGCGCCGGTCAGCGAGAGACCCCCCGGTGGCCTCCACCGGCCGCATCCGCCGCCGACCACGCCGCCCACGACATGTTCCAGCCACCGAGCCCGTTGTCCGGCGCGAGGGCGGGTCCCCGCGAGCCGGCCACCTCGATCACGTCGCCGACCAGCGACCGGTCGAAGAACCACCCGGCGGGTGAACTCCGCTCGCCGCCACGGACGTCCCGCAGGCCGACGCAGCCGTGGCTGACGTTGACCGCGCCGAACACCGAAGGCGGCGACCAGTAGTTGCCGTGCACGAAGGTCCCCGAGTCGGTCAGCCGCATCGCGTGCGGGACGTCGGCGATGTCGTACGCCCCGCCGAACCCCACGGTGGCGCCGTTCATCCTGGTCACCCGCAGTTTCTGCGAGATGACCATCAGGCCGTCGTACGTGGCGTGTTCCCGATCCCCCGCGCTGACCGGCAGCCTGGCCACGATCCGCCCGGCCCGCCGCACCGTCAGGGTGTGCCGCGCGGCGTCGACCAGTGAGCTCTGGGCCCGGCCCACCCGGAAGACCACGTCCTTGCTCTGGGTGCCGTACCTGCCCGGCGCGCCCCGCACGCCGCGCAGCCGCAGCCGCAGGTCGACCACGGTGCCGGGGGCCCAGTAGCGCTGGGGGCGGAAGTCCAGCCGCCGCGAGCCGAACCAGTGCCCGGCGACCGGGACGGCCGGCCGGGCGGTGACCTCGACCGCCCGCCGCACGGCGGCCCGGTCGGCGACCGGATGGTCGAAGACCAGGGAGATGATCATCCCGGTGCCGACGGTGCTGCCGGCCTCCGGCGTGTAGTAGCCGGTGAAACGCAGGCGAGGCGCGGGCGGCGCGAGGTGCGCGGGCGCCCGCGGCGGCGGGGAGGTGCCGCAGCTCCCGAACCACGCCACGCCCGCCACCGCGAGCCCCGCGACGACCGCCGCCACCCTGCGTCGTCGTGCCCGGTACACCGCCTCGGTCCTCACGTTCCGGACAACGACGGCCACCGCCTCGGGAAACGCGGGTGAGGCCGTCCGTGAACAGGGAAGGAGACACAGGGAGGACGGGATCCGCGTACGGCGCCGGACGCCGTGCGGCGGGCCCGGGCAGCGCAGCGGGCCCGTCCCGCCGGTCCCCGGCGGGCCCGGGATCCCGCGCAGCCACGGGGAGGCCGGCAGGTGTCGAGGGCGCCCGAGCAGGAGCAGACGGGCAGCGGGCCCGGTGGCGACGGCCACCCGGGCCGGGAGGTGGTGCCCGGCGGCGGGCCGCGCACCGCGGGCGCGGTGTGGCCGGGTCGTCCCGATCCGCTCGGCGCCGACTTCCGTCCCGGGCCGCACGGCACGGCCGGCACCAATTTCGCCCTGTGGGCGGGCGACGCGGAGGCGGTCGAGCTGTGCCTGTTCGACGAGACCGGCACCCGGACCACGGCCCGCGTCACCCTGCCGGAGTGCACCGACGGGGTGTGGCACGGCTTCCTGCCCGGCGTCCGCCCCGGCCAGGCGTACGGCTACCGGGTGCACGGCCGCTGGGACCCGTGGACCGGTGCCCGCTTCAATCCGGCGAAGCTGCTGCTCGACCCGTACGCCCGCGCGGTGGACGGCGAGTTCGGCGACCCCGCGGCCGGCGGCGGGCTGCCCGCACCGGTGTACGGGCACGTGCGGGACTGGCCGGACCGCGAGGTCGCCGACACGGTGCGCGACAACCGCGACTCGGCGCCGCACGTCCCCAAGGGCGTGGTCGTCGCGGACGAGGCGTACCGGGACGGGGCCGGCGGGCGGCCGGACACCGGGTGGGCCGACACCGTCCTGTACGAGCTGCACGTGCGCGGCTTCACCATGCGCCACCCCGGGATACCGCCGGAGCTGCGCGGCACCTACGCGGGGCTCGCGCACCCGGCCGCCGTCGAGCACCTGGTGCGGCTGGGGGTGACCGCGGTGGAACTGCTGCCGGTGCAGCAGTTCGCGCACGAGGAGCACCTTCTGCGCCAAGGGCGGCGCAACCACTGGGGATACAACACGATCGGGTACTTCGCGCCGCACGCCGCCTACGCCGCCCACGGCACCCGCGGCCGGCAGGTGGCCGAGTTCCGCGCCATGGTGCGGGCGCTGCACGCCGCGGGCATCGAGGTCATCCTGGACGTGGTCTACAACCACACCGCCGAGGGCGACGAACTCGGCCCCACGCTGTCGCTGCGCGGCATCGGCAACCGCGCCTACTACCGGCTGCCGGCCGACGCCCGCCGCTACGCCGACTTCACCGGGTGCGGCAACACCCTGGACGCCACGCAGCCGCGGGCCCTGCGGCTGATCACCGACTGCCTGCGGTACTGGGTCACCGGATGGGCGTGGACGGCTTCCGCTTCGACCTGGCCTCGGCGCTCACCCGCGCCCCCGCGGCGCCCGAGGAGCCGGACATGCTCGCGCCGTTCCTCAGCGTGCTCGCCCAGGACCCGGTGCTGCGGCGGGTCAAGCTCATCGCCGAGCCGTGGGACGTGGGTCCCGGCGGCTACCGGGCGGGGGCGTTCCCGCCGATGTGGTCGGAGTGGAACGACCGCTTCCGCGACGCGGTGCGCGACTTCTGGCGCGGCGCGAGCCCGGACCTGGCCGACCTCGGCTACCGGCTGTCCGGATCCAGCGACCTGTACGGCTGGGGCGGCCGGCGCCCGCACGCCTCCGTCAACTTCGTCACCGCCCACGACGGCTTCACCCTGCGCGACCTGGTCAGCTACGAGCGCAAGCACAACGAGGACAACGGCGAGGACAACCGGGACGGCTCGGACGACAACCGCTCGGCCAACCACGGTGTGGAGGGCGAGTCCTCCGACCCGGCGGTCGGCGCGGCCAGGGCCCGCGCCGCACGCAACCTGCTGGCCACCGTGCTGCTGTCCACCGGGGTGCCGATGCTGCTGGCCGGCGACGAGATGGGCAGGACCCAGGGCGGCAACAACAACGCCTACTGCCAGGACAACGAGACCTCCTGGGTGGACTGGTCGCTGCTGGAGGTCCCGCGGTACCGCGCGCTGTGCGATCTGGCGGCCCGGCTGACCGCGGTGCGCCGGGAGCATCCGGTGCTGCGCAGGACGGCGTTCTTCTCCGGTCTTCCGCCGGCCGCCGGCGGTCCGCCGGACCTGGCGTGGTTCACGCCGGCCGGGCGCCCGATGACCGACGAGGACTGGTCCGCGCCGGCCACCACGCTGGGGATGTACCTGTCCGGCCGGGGCAACCCGCGGCGCGACCCCGAAGGGCGGCCGGTCGGCGGCGCCGGTCTGCTGGTGATCCTGCACGCCGGGGACGAGCCGGTCCCCTTCACCCTGCCGGGCCGGCCGTGGGCGGCGGCGTACGAGACGCTGGTGGACACCTCCCGCGAGGCGGCGCCGCACGGGAGACACCACCCGGGTGGCGGTGAGGTTCTCGTGCCGGAGCACACCTTGCTGCTGCTGCGGACCGGGGACGGCCGGTAGCGCCGCAGGGGTGCGCGGGGCGGGCGCGGCGGCGCACCACCGGAAAACCAGGTGGCGTTGTCAGTGCTCCCCTCTAGTCTCGTAGCACGGTCAAGGACGACCGTGCGGCGCGCTGCGCCCGGGAACGACGGAGGGGCCTCGATGACGGGCGGGGAGGACGACTGCGAGAAAGCCGGTCGGGCGGGCGGGGACCGCCGGTCGGCGGTGCGGTCGCTGGTGCGGTTGTGGCCCTATGTGCGGCCGGTGAGCGTACGGTTGTTCGGTTCTGCGGGGGTGGCGGTGGTCGCCTCCTGCCTCGCGCTGCTGATCCCGCTGGTCCTCAAGTGGCTGGTGGACGGCCCGGTGGCGCACCACGACCCGGCGGGCGTGTGGCTGGGCGGTGGCCTGGTGCTGCTGCTCGGGCTGCTGGAGGCCGGCCTGTTCGGGGTGCGGCGCTGGCTGGTCGCCCGGCCGCTGGCGGGGTGGAGGCGCGCGATGCGCGCCGACCTGTACCAACGGCTCCAGCGGCTCCCGGTCGCCTTCCACGACCGCTGGGCGATCGGGCCAGTTGCTCTCCCGCGGCACCAACGACCTGCAGATCGTCCGGATGTTCCTCGCCTTCCCGCTGGTCTTCCTGGTGGTCAACTCCGCGACCATCCTGGTCGGCTTCGGCATCCTGCTGGTCCAGCGCTGGACGCTGGGCCTGGTCCTGCTGGTGCCGGTCGTCCCGCTGGTGGTGCTCTGCTCGTACTTCGAGTCGCGGTACTCGCTGGCCGCCCGCCGCGCGCAGGACCAGATCGGCGATCTGACCACCCTGGTCGAGGAGTCGGTGCTGGGCATCCGCATCATCAAGGCGTTCGGCAGGCACCGCAGCCAGGCGCGGGCCTTCCGCCGCCAGTCGGCCGAGCTGCGCGGCACCGAACTGCGCAAGGCCCGGCTGCTGGCCGACCTGTGGGCGCTGATCACCGGCCTGCCCGACGTGGCGCTGGGCGCGGCGCTGGTGCTCGGCTCGGTGCAGGTCGCCGACGGCCACCTGTCGGCGGGCACCCTGGTCGCCTTCCTTTCCACCGCGCTCGCGCTGCGCTGGCCGGTGGAGTCGATGGGCTGGCTGCTGGCGATCAGCAACGAGTCGGCCACCGCGGCGGACCGCTACTTCGAGGTGATGGACACCCCCGCGCCGCGCCGAGCCCCACCGGATCGAGCTGCCGGCCGTCACCGGTGAGCGGGCCGACGGGATCCGCTTCAGCCAGGTCTCCTTCCGCTACCCCGACGCCCCCGGCGGACACCCCCGACCTGCTGACCGGCATCGACCTGCACATCCGCCCCGGCGAGACGATGGCGCTGGTCGGCGCCACGGGCTGCGGCAAGACCACGCTGACCGCGCTGATACCGCGGCTGTACGAGGCGACGCGGCGGCCGGATCACCCTGGACGGCGCGGACGCGGCGCAGCTCACCCGCTCCCAGCTGCGCGCGCTGGTCGCGGTGGCCTTCGAGGAGCCCGACGCTGTTCTCGGCCAGCGTGCGGGAGAACGTGCTGATGGGCGCGCCGCAGGCGGGCGAGGCGGAGTTGCTGCGGGCGCTGGAGACCGCGCAGTGCTCGCTTCGTGCACGACCTGCCGCAGGGGGTGGACACCCAGGTCGGCGAGCAGGGGCTGAGCCTGTCCGGCGGCCAGCGCCAGCGGCTCGCGCTGGCCCGCGCGGTGGTCGGCACGCCCGCGCTTCCTGGTGCTCGACGACCCGCTCTCCGCGCTGGACGTGCACACCGAGGCGCTGGTGGAGGCCGCGCTGCGCGAGGTGCTGGCGACCACGACCGCGCTGGTGGTGGCGCACCGCCCGTCGACCGTGCTACTCGCCGACCGGGTGGCGCTGCTGTCGCAGGGGCGGATCACCGCCGTCGGCACCCACCGGGAACTGCTGGAGGCCAATGCCGAGTACCGCTGGCTGATGTCCGGGGGCACCGACGAGAGGAGCGCCGCCTGATGACGTCCCTGACCGAACAGCCCGCCGACCAGGCCGACGGCGAAAGCGGCGATCCCGGGTCCCCCGCCGAGCCGGACGCTCCGGCTCGGGGCGGCGGGGAGGATCCGTTCGACCGCGATGTGCTGCCCGCGCCACCGGGGGCGTCGCGGGCGCTGCTGCGCGAGCTGGTCGGACCGCACAAGGCGCGTGCCTGGTTCGCGGCCGTACTGCTGCTGGTGCAGCAGGCCGCGGTGCAGGCCGGGCCGCTGCTCGTGGCGTACGCGATAGACCGGGCGATCCCGGCGCTGCGCGGCCACGACCGGGGACCGCTGATCGGCACCGCGATCGCCTACATCGGCTGCGCGGTGGTCGGCGGCGTGCTCCAGCGGACCTTCATCCGGCGCTCGGCACACGATCAGCCAGGACGTGCTGCTGGAACTGCGCGGCCGGATCTTCCGGCACGCCCAGGTGCTCGGCCTGGACTTCCACGAGCGCTACACCTCGGGCCGGATCATCGCCCGGGCCACCTCGGACGTGGAGTCGATCCGCGAGCTGCTCACCGAGGGCCTGCAGGAACTGCTCAACGTCGGCCTGTCGGTGCTCTACATCGCCTGCGTGCTGCTCGCGCTGGACTGGCGGCTCGGGCTGTTCTCGCTGGCCACCGGGGTGCCGCTGGTGTACACCGTGCGGCGGTTCCGGCGGCGCTCCAAGGCGGTCTACACCCGGCGCTCGGCGGCGATCGCCGCGGTGATCGTGCGGTTCTCCGAGACGATGAACGGCATCCGCCCGGTGCAGGCGTTCCGCCGCGAGGAGGCCAACGACGAGGAGTTCGGCGAGCTGAACCGCCGGCACCGCAAGGCGAACGGCGACGCCATCCTGGAGATGGGCCGCTTCACCGTCTCCTCCTGGCTGATCGCCAACACCTCGCTGGCGCTGGTGGTGCTGTGGGGTGCCTACCGGGTGGCGGACGGATCGCTCGAACTCGGGGTGCTCGCCGCCTTCGTGCTGTATCTGCGGCGGCTGTACGACGCCGATCGACCCGCTGGGGATGTTCCTGAACTCCTGGCAGTCGGCGGCCGCGTCGCTGGAGAAGATCGCCGGTCTGCTGGCCCAGCGGCCCTCGGTGCCCGAGCCGCGCGAGCCGCGGGAGTTGCCCGAGCGGGTCCACGGCCACCCCGGGCGCGCCGTGCGGTTCGACGGGGTGCGCTTCGCGTACCGCACCGGCGGTGAGGTGCTGCCGCGCTTCGACCTGTCGATCCCCGCCGGGCAGACGGTGGCCGTCGTGGGGGCGACCGGCGCGGGCAAGTCCACGCTGGCCAAGCTGCTGTCGCGGTTCTACGACCCGACCTCGGGAAGCGTGACGCTGGACGGGGTCGACCTGCGGGAGCTGTCGATGCCGGAGCTGCGGCGCGGCGTGGTGATGGTCACCCAGGAGTCGTTCCTGTTCTCCGGCACCGTCGCGGAGAACATCGCGCTGGGCAATCCGGACGCGGACGAGGCCCAGATCGAGGCGGCGGCCCGGGCGATCGGCGCCCATGAGTTCATCGCGGCGCTGCCCGAGGGGTACGACACCGACGTGCGCAAGCGCGGCGGCCGGATCTCCGCCGGGCAGCGGCAGTTGGTGGCGTTCGCCCGTGCGCTGCTGGCCGACCCGGCGGTGCTCATCCTCGACGAGGCGACCTCCTCGCTCGACGTGCCGGGCGAGCAGGCGGTGCAGCACGCGATGCGCACCGTGCTGAGCGGCCGGACCGCGGTGATCATCGCGCACCGGCTGTCCACGGTGGAGATCGCCGACCGGGTCCTGGTGATGGCCGACGGCCACATCGTGGAGGACGGCTCGCCGGAGCAACTCGTCCTGGGCGACGGGGAGTTCGCGGGACTGCACAACGCCTGGCGGGACAGCCTGGTGTGACCTGCCGCGCGGCGGTGCCGTGGCGGGATCGCCCCGGCACCGCGCCCCGCCGCCGCGCGTCCGCGGGGCTCGCCCGACTCCGCGGCGGCTCGCCCGACGCCAGACGCGTCACACCTGACGCCTAACGCAGCATCCCGGCCGTCATGCCGGCCGGGCCCGCGGGCACCGCGATCAGGCCGAGCTCGGCCGGTGAGGCCAGCAGGGGGTGCGCGGGCAGCACCCGCACGGTGTAGCCGAAGGGGCCGCTGCGGTCCAGCGTCAACGAGCCCTCGTACAGCCGGCTGCCGTCCTGGTCGGACCGGGGGCCGGTGGGCTTGAGGGAGACCGTGCGCGGTTCGGTGATCCGGTCGGCGTCGTCCACCCGGCCGGAGACGACCTGCACGTCGACGTCGCCCGGTTCCAGCTCTCCGAGCGCCACCCGCACCCGCAGCGCCAGCGCGGTGCCCAACTCGGGCTTGCCGTCCGGCGATCCGGCGTCCACGTGGTCGACGGCGACCACCGGCCACTGCCGGCGGACCCGGGCCTTCCAGCCGCTCAGCTCGCGCGCCGCCTGCGGGGTGACCGCGCGGTGCGCGCTCGCGGCGGGCGCGTACAACTCCTCGACGTAGTCGCGCACCATGCGGCTGGCGAGCACCTTCGGGCCGAGGGTGACCAGGGTGTGGCGGACCATCTCGATCCAGCGCCGGGGCAGCCCCGAGCGGTCGGTGTCGTAGAACCGGGGCGCCACCTGGGTCTCGATCAGGTCGTAGAGCGCGGCGGCCTCGATGTCGTCGCGCCGGTCGTTCTCGCCGGGGTTGTCGCGCCGGGTCGACTCACCGCCCGCGGTGGGGATGGGCCAGCCGTTCTCGCCGTCGAACCACTCGTCCCACCAGCCGTCCAGCACCGACAGGTTGAGGCCGCCGTTGAGCGCCGCCTTCATCCCCGAGGTGCCGCAGGCCTCCAGCGGGCGCAGCGGGTTGTTCAGCCAGACGTCGCAGCCGGGCACCATGCGCTGGGCCATCGCCATGTCGTAGTCGGGCAGGAAGACGACGCGGTGGCGTACGGCGGGGTCGTCGGCGAACCGCACGAGTTCCTGGATCAGCCGTTTGCCGCCCTCGTCGGCGGGGTGCGCCTTGCCGGCCACCACGATCTGCACCGGGTGGCTGGGGTGCAGCAGCAGCGCGGTGAGCCGCTCGCGGTCGCGCAGCATCAAGGTGAGCCGCTTGTAGGACGGGACCCGGCGGGCGAAGCCGATGGTCAGCACGTCGGGGTCCAGCACCTCCTCGGTCCAGCCGAGTTCGAGTTCGTCGGCGCCGCGTTGCAGCCAGGAGGCGCGCAGCCGTTCCCGGGCGTCGGCGACCAGCCGCTCGCGCAGTGTCCTGCGGGCTTCCCAGATCACGGAGTCGGGGATGTCGGCGACCGCCTCCCAGCGTTCCGCACCGCCCACGGCCAGGGCGTCCTCGGCGCGCTGTGCGCCCGCCCGGCGGGCACCGGCCCGCAGCACCTCGGGGGCGACCCAGGTCGGCGCGTGGACCCCGTTGGTGATCGAGCCGATCGGCACCTCCTCCGGGTCGAAGCCGGGCCACAGTCCGGCGAACATCCGTCGGCTGACGTCACCGTGCAGCGTGCTGACGCCGTTGGCGCGCTGGGCCAGCCGCAGGCCCATCACCGCCATGTTGAACATCGACGGATCGCCGTCCGGGTAGGTCTCGGCGCCCAGCGCGAGCACCTGGCCGACGTCCACGCCCGGCAGTTCGCCCTCGTCGCCGAAGTGCCGGGTGATCAGGTCGCGGCCGAAGCGGTCGATGCCGGCCGGGACGGGGGTGTGGGTGGTGAACACCGTGCCGGCCCTGACCGTCTCCAGGGCGGAGTCGAAGTCGAGTCGTCCGGCGAGTTCGTTGATCCGCTCCAGGCCGAGGAATCCGGCGTGGCCCTCGTTGGTGTGGAACACCTCCGGCCGCGGGTGGCCGGTCAGCTCGCAGTAGGCGCGCACCGCGCGCACCCCGCCGATGCCCAGCAGCATCTCCTGGAGCAGCCGGTGCTCGCTGCCGCCGCCGTAGAGCCGGTCGGTGACCTCGCGCTCGGAGTGGTCGTTGCCCTCGACGTCGGAGTCGAGCAGCAGCAGCGGCACTCGGCCGACCTGGGCCTTCCAGATCTGGGCGCGCAGGGTGCGGCCGCCCGGCAGGGTGAGCGCGACGCGGGCCGGGGTGCCCTCCTCGTCGCGCAGCAGGGTCAGCGGCAGTTCGTCCGGGTCGAGCAGCGGGTAGCGCTCCAGCTGCCAGCCGTCCGATGAGAGCGACTGCCGGAAGTAGCCGCGCCGGTAGAGCAGTCCCACGCCGATGAGCGGCACCCCCAGGTCGCTCGCGGCCTTGAGGTGGTCGCCGGCCAGGATGCCCAGGCCGCCGGAGTACTGCGGCAGGGCGGCGGTGATGCCGTACTCGGGCGAGAAGTAGGCGATGGCGGACGGCAGCCGGGAGGTGTCCTGGCTCTGGTACCAGCGCGGCGCGGCCAGGTAGTCGGCCAGGTCCTCGGCGGCGGTGCCCAGCGCGCGCAGGAACTTGCGGTCCCGGGCGAGCGCGGCCAGCCGGCCGGCCGGCACCGTCCCGAGCAGCCGGACCGGATCGCCGCCCGCCGCCCGCCATCGGCCGGGGTCGACGGACCGCAGCAGCTCCCGGGTCTCCGGATGCCAGGACCAGCGCAGGTTCTGTGCCAGCTCGCCGAGCGGGCGCAGGGGTTCGGGGAGGACGGTGCGGACAGTGAAACGACGGATAGCCTTCACCCTTCGACCGTAACGGGCGCGGGGTACGAAGTGCCCGGATCGGCGCCGCTGCGGCGCCCGGCCTCTCGCCGGTGGCGCCGGGGCGCACGACGGCGTGCGCGGCGGATGGCGGCGCTGGACGTGGCCTCCGCCACCTGGGGGGTGTCCCCGAAGCGGCCCTGGGCAGAAGACCTCCCGCGAGCGGATGGCGGGCTGTTGTCCGCACCGGGACGGGCCGTCATCGGCCGGAAACATTTTCACGTTTCATCTGAAAACTCCTTCACGTTTCATCCAAAAAAACCCATTGCACGCGGGCGGGAGCGACGATGCAGGCGAGTGCTCAGTCGGGGGAGCAGCTAGAAAGGGCCTTGGGGGCCCGAGACGAGAAGACGACGCGAGCCCAGGTGAGCCAATGATCGGTCGCATCCCGGTGGTGGACATGGCCCCGCTGGTGGACTGCGGGCGGCGGCCCGCGAAGGCCGTGGTGGGCGAGGTCTTCGAGGTGTCGGCGACCGTCTTCCGCGAGGGGCACGACGCGGTCGCGGCCAATGTCGTGCTGCGCGATCCGGCGGGCCGGGACGGGCCCTGGACCCCGATGCGCGAGCTGGCCGCCGGGACCGACCGCTGGGCCGCCGAGGTCACCCCGACAGCCGAAGGGCACTGGACCTTCACCGTCGAGGCCTGGTCGGACCCGATAGCCACCTGGCGGCACACCGCCGGGGTGAAGATCCCGGCCGGGATCGACACCGATCTGGTGATGGCCGAGGGCGCCGCGCTGCACGAGCGGGCCGCCGCCGGAGTACCCAAGGGCGAGGACCGCGCGGTGGTGCTGGAGGTGGTGGACGCGCTGCGTGACGAGACCCGGCCGCCGGCCGACCGGCTGGCCGCGGCGCTGGCTCCGCGGGTCGTCGAACTGCTGGACCGCACCCCGCTGCGCGACCTGGTGACCGCCGCCGAGCCGGCTGCCGTTGCTGGTGGAGCGGCGGCGGGCGCTGTACGGCTCCTGGTACGAGTTCTTCCCCCGGTCCGAGGGGGCCGGCGTCGAGCCCGGCCGACCGCCGGTCTCCGGGACCCTGCGCACCGCGGCGGAGCGGCTGCCCGCGGTGGCGGCGATGGGGTTCGACGTGGTCTACCTGCCGCCGGTCCACCCGATCGGGCGGGCCTTCCGCAAGGGCCCGAACAACGCGCTGTCGGCCGGACCGCGACGACGTCGGCTCGCCGTGGGCGATCGGCTCCGCCGAGGGCGGGCACGACGCGGTCCACCCCGATCTGGGCACCCTGGCCGACTTCGACGACTTCGTGGCCCGGGCCCGGCAGCTGCGCCTGGAGGTGGCGCTGGACTTCGCGCTGCAGTGCTCGCCGGACCATCCGTGGGTCACCGCCCACCCGAAGTGGTTCGCGCACCGCGCCGACGGCTCGATCGCCTACGCGGAGAACCCGCCCAAGAAGTACCAGGACATCTATCCGCTGGCCTTCGACGCGGACTTCGATGGCCTGGTCACCGAGACCCTGCGGCTGCTGCGGCACTGGATGGACCACGGGGTGCGGATCTTCCGGGTCGACAACCCGCACACCAAGCCGGTCCTGTTCTGGGAGCGGGTGCTCGGCGAGATCAACCGCACCGACCCCGACGTGATCTTCCTGGCCGAGGCGTTCACCCGCCCGGCGATGATGCGCACCCTGGCCACGGTCGGCTTCCAGCAGTCGTACACCTACTTCACCTGGCGCAACGGCAAGGACGAACTCACCGACTACCTGCGGGAGTTGAGCAGCGAGACCGCGCACGTCATGCGGCCGAACCTGTTCGTGAACACCCCCGACATCCTGCACGCCTACCTCCAGCACGGCGGCCGTCCGGCGTTCGAGGCACGGGCGGTGCTGGCGGCGACGCTGTCGCCGTCCTGGGGGGTCTACGCGGGCTACGAGCTGTGCGAGGCGCACCGCGTTGCGGGAGGGCAGCGAGGAGTACCTCCACTCGGAGAAGTTCGAACTGCGGCCGCGCGACTGGGCGCGGGCGCAGGCGGAGGGCCGCTCGCTCGCCCCGCTGCTCAGCCTCGCTCAACCGGATACGGCGCCGCCATCCGGCGCTCCAGCAACTGCGCAACCTGCGCTTCCACCCGACGGACAACGACGCGGTGATCGCCTACTCCAAGCGGATCCGCGATCCCGAGGCGGGTCATGACACCGTCCTGGTGGTGGTCAACCTCGACCCGCACCACACCCGTGAGGCGACCGTCTCGTTGGACATGCCGGAGCTCGGCCTCGACTGGCACGACTCCCTTCCGGTGCGCGACGAGCTCACCGGCGAGACCTACCACTGGGGCAGGGACAACTACGTGCGCCTCGACCCGGGCGGCCGCCCCGCGCACATCCTGTCGCTGCGACCGTCCTCACCGATCGGAGGGTCACCCAGTTGATCGTCAACGAGCCCGTCCACGACACCTTCGAGGACACCCCCGCCAAGGACCGCGATCCCGACTGGTTCAAACGCGCGGTCTTCTACGAGGTGCTGGTCCGCTCCTTCCAGGACAGCAACGGCGACGGAATCGGCGACCTGAAAGGCCTCACCGCGAAGCTGGACTACCTGCAGTGGCTGGGTGTCGACTGCCTGTGGCTGCCGCCGTTCTTCGCCTCGCCCGCTGCGGGACGGCGGCTACGACGTCTCCGACTACACCGCGGTGCTCCCCGACTTCGGCGACCTGGCGGACTTCGTGGAGTTCGTCGACGCGGCGCACCACCGCGGGATGCGGGTGATCATCGACTTCGTGATGAACCACACCAGCGACCAGCACCCGTGGTTCGCAGGAGTCGCGCGCAACGACCCCGACGGGCCGTACGGCGACTACTACGTGTGGGCCGACGACGACAAGCAGTACCCGGACGCGCGGATCATCTTCGTCGACACCGAGACCTCCAACTGGACCTTCGACCCGGTGCGCAAGCAGTACTACTGGCACCGCTTCTTCTCCCACCAGCCGGACCTCAACTACGAGAACCCGCGGGTGCAGGAGGAGATGATCGCCGGCGCTGCGCTTCTGGCTGGACCTGGGCATCGACGGCTTCCGGCTGGACGCGGTGCCCTACCTGTACGCCGAGGAGGGCACCAACTGCGAGAACCTGCCGGCCACCCACGAGTTCCTGCAAGCCGGGTGCGCGCCGAGATCGACGCGCAGTACCCGGACACCGTGGTGCTGGCCGAGGCCAACCAGTGGCCGGAGGACGTGGTCGACTACTTCGGCGACTTCTCCAAGGGCGGCGACGAGTGCCACATGGCGTTCCACTTCCCGGTGATGCCGCGCATCTTCATGGCGGTGCGCCGCGAGTCGCGCTACCCGGTCTCGGAGATCCTGGCCAAGACCCCGGCGATCCCGGCGAACTGCCAGTGGGGCATCTTCCTGCGCAACCACGACGAGCTGACCCTCGAGATGGTCACCGACGAAGAGCGCGACTACATGTACGCGGAGTACGCCAAGGACCCGCGGATGCGCGCCAACATCGGCATCCGGCGGCGGCTGGCGACCCTGCTGGACAACGACCGCAACCAGATCGAGCTGTTCACCGCCCTGCTGCTGTCGCTGCCCGGGTCGCCGATCCTCTACTACGGCGACGAGATCGGCATGGGCGACAACATCTGGCTCGGCGACCGCGACGCGGTGCGCACCCCGATGCAGTGGACCCCGGACCGCAACGCCGGGTTCTCCTCCTGCGACCCGGGGCGGCTGTTCCTGCCGGCCATCATGGACCCGGTCTACGGCTACCAGGTCACCAATGTCGAGGCCCAGATGAGCAGCCCGAGTTCGCTGCTGCACTGGACCCGCCGGATGATCGAGATCCGCAAGCAGAACCTCGCCTTCGGGCTCGGCTCCTACACCGAGCTGCCGTCCAGCAACCCGGCGGTGCTCGCCTTCCTGCGGGAGGTCTCGGTCCCCGGGCAGAGCGACGACCTGGTGCTGTGCGTGCACAACTTCTCCCGCTTCCCGCAGCCCACCGAGCTGGACCTGCACGCCTGGCAGGGCCGCCACCCGGTCGAGCTGATCGGCGGCGTCAGGTTCCCCGCCATCGGCGAGCTGCCCTATCTGCTGACCCTGGCCGGCCACGGCTTCTACTGGTTCCGGCTGCGGCAGGACGCGTAGCGATGGCCGCGGACCGGGTGGAGCGGGCGGGCGGTACGGGGTGCGCCGCCCCGGTCCGGCCCGGTTTCACCCCGCGGGTCGCGGGCAGGAGCCCCGGTGCCGGACCCGACGCAGCGGCTGACGCCCGCGGGCTCCGCCTCGTACGCCGCCGTCGGCGCGACCTGCCCGGTCCGCCGGCCCCGGCGTCTGCCGGGAAGACCGCCGCGCGCGGCGCCGCCTCCCCGATCGAGCCCACCTCCGCGCCGGGGCTGGCCACCGCAGCGATCAGGCGCGCGCTCTGCGAGGAAGGGATCAGATGCCTGACACCTCCCGGCTCCACCGCGACGCGGGCAAGAGCGCGGCCGCGGACCACGACGAAGCGCACCGGACGGCCGCGATGAGCGGCCGTGACCGGGCGCCGGACGCCGTCATGAGCGGCCCCGGGCTGCTGCGCGGCCTCGGACCGCTGCTGGGCGAGTGGCTGCCGCGGCAGCGCTGGTTCGCCGGGAAGGGCCGGGAGATCACCGGCTTCGGGCTGCTCAGCGCGGTCGAACTGCTGCCCGCGGTCAACGCCGACGGCTCGCCAGGGCTGCTGCACCTGCTGCTGGACGTCAACCAGTCCGGCGGGGTGAGCGACTGCTACCAACTGCTGCTCGGCACCCGCTCCGTGCTGCCGCCCGAGTTGGCCGGGGCGCTCGTCGGCCGGGCCCCGGCCGGTCCGCTGACCGGGCTGGCGGTCTACGAGGCGCTGTACGACCCGCTGCTGTCCGCCGTCCTGCTGGACCGGCTGCGGGCGCCGGGGCGCACCGGGCCGCTGCTGTTCTCCGCCGAGCCGGACGCCGCCGTGCCGGCCGGACTGCCGCCGCGGCCGTCCGGCGTGGAGCAGTCCAACTCCTCCGTGATCTATGGAGATACGTTTATTCTCAAGGTGTTCCGGCGCATCTCCCCGGGCACCAACCCCGACCTCGAAGTGCCGCTCGCGCTCGCCCACGCCGGGAGTTCCCGGGTGCCGGCGCCGGTCGCCTGGTTCGAGGCGCTCGGTCTGCACGAGGAGCCGGCCACCCTCGGCGTGCTCCAGCGCTTCATGCCCGACGCGGCCGACGGCTGGGGGCTGGCGCTGCGGGCGGTGGACGCCGACGACGGCGGTGCCGGCGCGGTGGGCGAGGTCCCGGCGGACTTCACCCGGCACGCGCTGGCGCTGGGCGCCGCCACCGCCGAGGTGCACACCGCGCTGGCCGACGCGCTGCCCGGCGAGACGCTCAGCCGCCCGCAGGTCGGGCTGCTGGCCACCGCGATGACCGACCGGCTGGACGCCGCGGTGCGGGCGGTGCCTCAGCTCGCCCCGTACGCCGCCGGGCTGCGCGGCGCCTACACCGACCTCGCCGTGCTGGGTGAGCGGGGCGCGCCGCTGGCCGCCCAGCGCATACACGGCGACCTGCACCTGGGCCAGGCGCTGTGCACGGCGAGCCAGGGCTGGGTGCTGATCGACTTCGAGGGCGAGCCGGCCCGGCCGCTCTCGGAGCGCCGCCGCCCGCAGCCGATCGCCCAGGACGTCGCGGGCATGCTGCGGTCCTTCGACTACGCCGCCCGGCACCGTGACCCGGCCTCCTCGGCCACCGCGGGCTGGGCCGACCGGCAGCGCGCCGCCTTCTGCGACGGCTACGCGCGGCGGGCCGGCCGCGATCCGCGGGACGCCCCGGTGCTGCTGCGGGCGTACGAGACCGACAAGGCCGTCTACGAAGTGGTCTACGAGGCCCGGCACCGGCCCGAGTGGCTGCCGATACCGATGGCGGCCGTGCGGCGGCTCGCCGTGCCCTGACCCGGGACCGCCCGCCCCGCCGTCCCCGCCCGCCCGTGAACCAGGAGGACCGACCGTGACCGCGCGCCACTCCTCGCATTCCACTCCCGGCACCCGGCCGGAGGCCGCCGCCCGCGGGTACGACGCCTCGAACCGGCCGCCCGCCTCCGGTACCGCTCCCCGTGCCGCGGCCGCCGGCACCGGCGGAACTCCCCCGGCGAACGGCCGGGACCGGCCCCGGGACAGCGGCTCCTCGGGCGGGGGTAGCGGCGAGCGGGCCCCCGGCGGGGTGCGGGCGGCCTCCGCGCCGGAGCCGGCGGAGCGCGACCTCGTGCTGGCGGGCACCCACCACGACCCGCACGCGGTGCTGGGCGCGCACCCGGTGCCGGGCGGCACCGCGGTGCGGGTGCTGCGGCCCTACGCCCGCGCGGTCACGGTGATCGCGGCCGGGCTGCGGGTGGACCTGCACGACGACGGACAGGGGTTCTTCAGCGGGGTGCTGCCGCTGCGCACGGTGCCGGACTACCGGCTGGTGGTCGGCTACCAGGGCGAGGAGACCGAGGGCGAGGACCCGTACCGTTTCCTGCCGTCGCTGGGCGAGTTGGACCTCCACCTGATCAACGAGGGCCGGCACGAGCAGTTGTGGACCGCGCTCGGCTCACGGGTGATGACCCACCAGGGGGTGGCCGGCACCCGGTTCGCGGTGTGGGCGCCGAACGCGCGCGGGGTGCGGGTGGTCGGCGACTTCAACTACTGGGAGGGCACCGGGCATCCGATGCGCTCGCTGGGCTCTTCCGGGGTGTGGGAGCTGTTCGTGCCCGGGGTCGGCGAGGGCGCGCTGTACAAGTTCGAGATCCTGACCGGGGACGGCGAACACCGGGTGAAGGCCGACCCGATGGCCCGCAGGACCGAGACCCCGCCGGCGACCGCCTCGGTGGTCACCGAGGCCCACCACGAGTGGCAGGACGCCGAGTGGCTGCGCGGGCGCGGCCGACTCCCCGCCCACCAGGCGCCGTTGTCGGTCTACGAGGTCCATCTGCCGTCCTGGCGGCCGGGGCTGACCTACCGCGACCTGGCGGTGCAGCTGACCGACTACGTCTCGGACCTGGGCTTCACCCATGTCGAGCTGATGCCGGTGGCCGAACACCCCTTCGGCGGCTCGTGGGGCTACCAGGTCACCTCCTACTACGCGCCGACCGCCCGGATGGGCACCCCCGACGACTTCCGGTACCTGGTGGACGCGCTGCACCTGGCGGGGATCGGCGTGATCATGGACTGGGTGCCGGCGCACTTCCCCAAGGACGACTGGGCGCTGGCCCGGTTCGACGGCACCGCGCTGTACGAGCCGGCCGACCCGCGCCGGGCCGAGCATCCCGACTGGGGCACCCTGGAGTTCGACACCGGGCGGCCCGAGGTGCGCAACTTCCTGGTCGCCAACGCTGTCTACTGGTGCGAGGAGTTCCACATCGACGGGCTGCGGGTCGACGCGGTCGCCTCCATGCTCTACCTGGACTACTCCCGTGAACACGGCGAGTGGACGCCCAACATCCACGGCGGGCGCGAGAGCCTGGAGTCGGTGGCCTTCCTCCAGGAGATGAACGCCACCGTCTACCGCCGCTGCCCCGGGGTGGTCACCATCGCGGAGGAGTCGACCGCCTGGGACGGGGTCACCCGGGCCACCCATCACAGCGGTCCGGCCGGCTTCGGGGGCCTGGGCTTCGGCCTGAAGTGGAACATGGGCTGGATGCACGACTCGCTGGGCTACGTCTCCCACGACCCGTTCCACCGCAAGTACCACCACGGCGAGCTGACCTTCTCCATGGTCTACGCCTACTCGGAGAACTACGTGCTGCCCATCTCGCACGACGAGGTGGTGCACGGCAAGGGGTCGCTGGTGTCGAAGATGCCGGGCGACTGGTGGCAGCAGCGCGCCAACCACCGCGCCTACCTGGCCTACATGTGGGCCCACCCCGGCAAGCAACTGCTGTTCATGGGGCAGGAGTTCGCCCAGGGCGCCGAGTGGTCGCACGACCACGGCCCGGACTGGTGGCTGCTGGACGAGACCTACGGCGCCGCGGCCGACCACCGCGGGGTGCGCGACCTGGTGCGCGAGCTGAACCTGGCGTACGCGCGGACCCCGGCGCTGTGGGAGCGCGACAGCGATCCGGGCGGGTTCGGCTGGATCGACTCCGACGCGGCCGAGGAGAACATCCTGTCCTTCGTGCGCTACGACGCGAAGGAGCGGCCGCTGGTGTGCGTCAGCAACTTCTCCCCGGTGGTGCGGCACTCCTGGCGGGTCGGGGTGCCCGGCTCGTGGCGCGGCTGGAGCGAGGTGCTCAACACCGACGAGACCCGCTACGGCGGCAGCGGCGTCGGCGCCACCAGGCCGGGCGGCGCCGGGCGGACCGCGAGCCCCACACCCACCGCGTGGAACGGGCTGCCGGAGAGCGTGGAGCTGACCCTGCCGCCGCTGGCCACCGTCTGGCTGGTCCCGGCACAGGCCGGCTGACCCGCGGCGTCCCGCTCCGGCCGGTGGTTCCGGCCACGCCGCGCCCGCGGCGTGCACAATGAGTGCCCGGAACCCTGTGGAGGAGCCCGATGCCCGGCAGAGCCGACACCAACCGCCGCCGCATCCTGGATGTGGCGCTCGGCGAGCTGCTGCGCGACCCGGACGCGAGCATGGACCAGATCGCCCGGGCCGCCGGGGTGGTGCGCCGTACCGTCTACGGCCACTTCCCGAGCCGGGACGCGCTGGTCGGCGCGCTCACCGACGACGCGGCGGAGGCGGTCGCCGCGGTGAACGCCGAAGCGGTGCGCGACGTGGCGGATCCGGCCGAGGCGCTGGCGCACGGCACCCTGGCGGTGTGGCAGGTCGCCGACCGCTACCGGCTGCTGGTCGGGCTCGCCCAACGGTGTGTCACCGTCGAGGGCATCAGGCAACGGCTGGCACCGGTGCGTGCCTCGTGCACCGCGACCCTTCAACGCGGCCTGGACCAGGGCGTGTTCGTCACCCCGCTGCCCGCTGCCGCGCTGGCCGGGGTCCATGAACAGATCATCTTCGGCCTCATGCAGGCCGTCAACGACGGCATCCTGCCCACTTCGCGGGCGGCGCACGCCGCCGCCGTCACGGTGCTGACCGCCTCCGGGATCCCGGCCGCCACGGCCGAGGAACTGGCCGCGAAGGCCGCCTAGGGCTTGTCCGGCCCCCGCCGGTGGGCAACCGCGGCCACGGGCAACAACGTTGTCAGCATTCGGCGCGTTTACCGTGCACGGGCATTGACCATGCTCAGACATGCCACTTACCGTCTCGGGCACCTGGGGTATGTCCGGCCGGGCAGATCCAAGCGACATCCCTTTGCGTTCCACGTCGAAGGAGGACTTGCCATGCCCCGCACCCGGAACGTGGCGGCGCTGTGCGCCGCGGCGCTCGCGGTCACCGCCCTTGCCACGCTGAGCGGTTGCAGCGGTTCGAGCGAGGACAAGAACACCGTCACCGTCGCCTACGAGCGCATCCCGAACAACAACGTGCGCACGATGGACAACTATCTGGCGCTGGTGAAGCGGCAGTTCGAGAAGGCGAACCCCGGCAAGCACATCGACCTGGTGCCGATCACCGCCGCCGAGAACGACTACTACACCAAGATCGAGCAGATGATGCGCTCCCCGAAGACCGCGCCCGACCTGGTCTACGAGGACACCTTCCTGATCAACTCCGACATCAAGGCCGGTTATCTGCGGCCGATCGACGACTACCTGGCGAACTGGCAGACCTGGGACCAGTTCCTGCCCACCGCCAAGGCGGCCGCCAAGGGGCAGGACGGCAAGACCTACGGCGTGCCGGACGGCACCGACACCCGGGCGCTGTGGTTCAACAAGGACCTGTTCAAGAAGGCCGGCCTGCCGACCGACTGGCACCCCAAGACCTGGAACGACATCCTGTCGGCCGCCCGCACCATCAAGGCCAAGGAGCCGGGCGTCATCCCGATGAACGTCTACACCGGCAAGGCGCCCGGCGAGGCGTCGGTGATGCAGGGCTTCGAGATGCTGGCGTACGGCGCGGGCGACAACCCGCTCTACGACCCGTCGACCGGCAAGTGGGTGCAGAACAGCAAGGGCTTCGCCCACGCGCTCGACTTCGTGCGCACGGTCTACCGCGACAAGCTCGGCCCGGACATCTCCGACGCGCTCGACCCCAACGCCCCCACCGTCGCGGCCACCGAGTGGATCCCCTCGGGCAAGCTCGCCATCGACCTGGACGGCACCTGGCTCGGCAACAACTGGATCAAGACGGCCGTCAAGCCGTGGCCGCAGTGGACCTCGGTGATGGGCACCGTGGCCATGCCGACCGAGAACGGGCAGGCGCCCGGCGCGGTCAGCATGTCCGGCGGCTGGACCTGGTCGGTGCCGGCCAAGGCCCAGCACCCGGCGCTCGCCTGGGACTTCGTCAAGGCCATGCAGACCGAGCCCAATTCGGCCGAGTACGACCTGCGCAGCGCCAACATCGCGGTGCGCAAGGACACCGCCGCCGACCACCGCTACCTGACCTCGATGCCCGGGGTGGCCTACAACACCAGCCTGGTGAAGTACACCCACTACCGGCCCACGCTGCCGGTCTACCCGCAGGTGTCGACGGCCATCGGTGAGGCGATGGAGGCGGTGTGCACCGGCCAGGCCACCACCGCGGCGGCCATGAAGAACTACGACCAGGAACTGTCGTCGATCACCTCCGGCGCGGTGGAAGACAAGGCGGGTCAGTGAGCCGCGGGCGCCGGAGCCTGCTGCGCGGGCTGCCGGTGCTGCCGTCGGTGGTCCTGCTGCTGCTGTTCCTGGCGGGCCCGATCGCGTACTGCGTGTACATCGCCTTCACCGACATGCAGTTGACCGGCTCGTCGGGCTCGCACTTCGTGGGGCTCGCCAACTTCCGGCACGCCTTCGCTGACCCGGGCTTCCGCAACGCGGTGGTGCTCACCCTGGTCTTCACCGCGGTGTCCTCCATCGTCGGCCAGAACACCCTCGGGCTGGGGCTCGCCGCCATGATGCGGCGGGCCTCCCGCCCGGTGCGCACCGTCACCGGCTCGGTGGTGATCGCCGCCTGGGTGCTGCCGGAGATCGTCGCGGGCTTCCTGCTGTACGCGTTCTTCCGGCGCGAGGGCAGCTTGAACGTGATTCTGGCCTGGCTGCATCTGCCGCGGCAGAACTGGCTGTTCACCCTGCCGATCCTGGCCGTCTCGCTGGCCAACGTCTGGCGCGGCACCGCGTTCTCCATGCTGGTCTACTCCGCGGCGCTGTCCGACGTGCCGCGCGACGTCACCGAGCAGGCGTCGGTGGACGGCGCCAACGCGGCGCAGCGGATGTGGCATGTGACGCTGCCGATGATCCGGCGCTCCATCGGCACCAACCTGATGCTCAACACCCTGCAGACCCTCTCGGTCTTCGGCCTGTTGTGGGCCATGACCCGCGGCGGCCCCGGCGACAAGAGCCAGACGCTGCCGCTGTTCATGTACGAGAAGGCCTTCCAGCAGAGCCTGATCGGCTACGGGACGGCGGTGGCGCTGCTGTTGCTGGTGGTGGGCGCGCTGTTCTCCGTGGTGTACCTGCGACTGCTGCGGACGGAGATATGAAGAGGGCGGTTCGGACCAGGCTGGCCGCGGACGCGGTGCTGCTGGTGGTTCTCCTGACGTTCATCACCCCGCTGCTGTGGCTGGTGCTGGGGTCCTTCAACCCGCACGCCACCTTGCGCACCGCGCTGCCGCACCCCTTCTCGCTGGGCAACTTCCGCGCGGTGCTGACCCCCGACATCACCTTCACCCCGATGCTCAACTCGCTGCTGCTGTGCGGCAGCG
This sequence comes from uncultured Actinomycetota bacterium, assembly GCA_963737305.1. Lineage (GTDB taxonomy): Bacteria > Actinomycetota > Actinomycetes > Streptomycetales > Streptomycetaceae > Streptantibioticus_C. Next base: position 3,341,034 of record CAVTRX010000001.1, read on the forward strand.
CGACGATCGTGACGGTGGTGGCGGCGACGCTGGCGGCCTATCCGCTCTCCCGCTACCGCTCCCGGCTGAACCGGCCGTTCATGCTGACGGTGCTGTTCGCCACCTGCCTGCCGATCACCGCGGTCATGGTCCCGGTCTACGGACTGTTCGTCCAGGTCAACCTGATCGACACGATGTGGGGCACCTCGCTGTTCCTGGCGACCACCCAACTGCCGTTCGCCATCTGGCTGATGAAGAACTTCATGGACGGCGTGCCGATGGTGCTGGAGGAGGCGGCCTGGACGGACGGCGCCTCAGGACCGCAGACCCTGCGCCGGGTGGTGCTGCCGCTGATGGGTCCCGGGGTCACGGTGGTCACCGTCTTCACCTTCGTGGCGATGTGGGGCAACTTCTTCGTCCCCTTCATGCTGCTGATCTCTCCCGACCAACTCCCGGCCTCCGTCAGCCTGTACACCTTCTTCGGCTCCTACGGCACGGTGGCCTACGGGCAGTTGGCGGCCTTCTCGGTGCTGTACTCGGCGCCGGTGGTGATCCTGTACGCCGCCATCTCGCGGAAGCTGGGTGGCGGCTTCGCGCTCGGCGGCGCGGTGAAGGGCTGATCGCTTCCCGAGGTGTCCGGCGGCGCCTGCGGGGTAGCGGTGGCTGTGGTCCCCGCCGATGGGGGATGGTGGGGCGCAGCGGTACGCTCAGGTAAATTCCGGGCGGGAACAAATCATCGATAGGATCGTCCACATGCGCCGAGCGAAAATCGTCTGCACGTTGGGTCCCGCCGTCGACTCCTACGACCAGCTGAAGTCACTGGTCGAGGCCGGCATGAACGTGGCCCGGTTCAACTTCAGCCACGGCAGCCACGCCGAGCACGAGGAGCGCTACCACCGGGTGCGCAAGGTGGCCGAGGAGACCGGCCGCGCCATCGGCGTGCTGGCCGACCTTCAGGGTCCCAAGATCCGCCTGGAGACCTTCGCCGACGGGCCGGTGGAGCTGACGGCCGGCGACGAGTTCGTGATCACCACCGAGGACGTCGCCGGCGACCGCGGCATCTGCGGCACCACGTACAAGGGCCTGCCCGGCGACGTGCGGGCCGGCGACCCGGTGCTGATCAACGACGGCAACGTGGCGCTGCGGGTGGTCGAGGTCGAGGGTCCCCGGGTGCGCTGCCTGGTGGTCGAGGGCGGGATCATCTCCGACCACAAGGGCATCAACCTGCCCGGCGCCGCCGTCAACGTCCCCGCGCTGTCCGAGAAGGACATCGACGACCTGCGCTTCGCCCTGCGGATGGGCGCCGACATGGTCGCGCTGTCCTTCGTGCGGGACGCCAAGGACGTGCGCGACGTGCACCGCGTGATGGACGAGGAGGGCCGCCGGGTCCCGGTCATCGCCAAGGTGGAGAAGCCGCAGGCGGTCGACAACATGGCCGACGTGGTCGCCGCCTTCGACGCGGTGATGGTGGCCCGTGGCGACCTGGCGGTGGAGTACCCGCTGGAGAAGGTGCCGGTGGTGCAGAAGCGGCTGATCGAGCTGTGCCGCCGCAACGCCAAGCCGGTGATCGTGGCGACCCAGATGATGGAGTCGATGATCAACGCCTCCCGGCCGACCCGCGCCGAGGCGTCCGACGTGGCCAACGCGGTGCTGGACGGCGCCGACGCGGTGATGCTGTCGGCGGAGTCCTCGGTCGGCAAGTACCCGATAGAGACCGTCAAGACGATGTCGCGGATCGTGGTGGCCGCCGAGGAGGAACTGCTCAAGCGCGGTCTGGAACCGCTGGCGCCGGGCAAGAAGCCGCGCACCCAGGGTGGTGCGGTGGCCCGTGCCGCCGCCGAGCTCGCGGACTTCCTGGACGCCAAGACCCTGGTGGCGTTCACCAAATCGGGTGACACGGCGCGTCGCCTTGCCCGGTACCGCGTCCCGGTGCCGGTGCTGGCGTTCACCACCGACGCCGCCACCCGCAACCAACTGGCCCTGACCTGGGGCGTGCAGACCCACCTGGTGCCGCACGCCGACCACACCGACGCCATGGTCGACCTGGTGGACAGCCACATGCTGCGGCTGAGCGAGTACGGCAGGGGCGACACCGTGATCATCACGGCCGGCTCGCCCCCCGGGGTGCCCGGCACCACCAACATGGTCCGCGTCCACCACCTGGGCGGCGGGCGCAGCGACTGACCGGTCAGGAGCGGCGGCAGACCCCACCCGTCCCACGCGACGGCGGTCTGCCGCCGTTATCCATTTCGTAACCTTTTTCCCGGCTGTTTTTCACCCGGCGGATGAACCATCCGCCGGGCTTTCGTCTCTTACGTAGTGTCGCGAATCGCCCACACCCGGAACTCGCGGCCCCGGTTCCGGGCGCTTGCGGCCAAGAGGCCACGCTATTATGGGAATTCATCCATTTTCATCCCAGAGAACATGATTTAGCCCGGACCCGTCGTCACAATCGAGGTAACAGTCAGTGGAAGCGATCCTCCTGGTCGGCGGGAAGGGTTCCCGTCTGCGCCCGGTCACGGAATACACCCCGAAACCGATGGTCCCGACCGCCGGAGTGCCCTTCCTCGCCCACCAGCTCACCCGGGCCCGGGCCGCCGGCGTCAGCCACGTGGTGCTGGCCACCTCCTACCTCGCCGAGGTCTTCGAGCCCTACTTCGGCGACGGCGCGGAGATCGGGCTGCGCATCACCTACGTCCACGAGACCGAGCCGCTGGGCACCGGCGGCGCGATCCGCAACGCCGCCGCCGCGCTCACCTGCGGTCCCGACGAGCCGGTGCTGGTCTTCAACGGCGACATCCTCACCGGCCTCGACATCGCCGCCCTGGTCGAGCGGCACCGGCAGGCGGACGCGCAGGTCTCGCTCCATCTGACCCGGGTCGACGACCCCAGCGCCTTCGGCCTGGTGCCCACCGACGAGCACGGCCGGGTGCTGGCCTTCACCGAGAAGCCCGAGCACCCCGACCAGATCGTCACCGACCAGGTCAACGCCGGGTGCTACGTCTTCCGCCGCTCGGTCATCGACACGATCCCGCGGGGCCGGCCGGTCTCCGTGGAGCGGGAGACCTTCCCCGGTCTGCTGGCCGCCGGCGCGCTGCTGCACGGGGTGGTGGACCGCACCTACTGGCTGGACCTGGGCCGGCCGGCGGCGCTGATCCAGGCCTCCGCCGACCTGGTGCGCGGTGTCGTCCCCTCCCCCGCACTGCCCGGCCGCACCGGGGAGTTCCTGGTGCTGCCCGGCGCCCGGATCGCGGAGGGCGCCAAGCTGGCCGGCGGCACGGTGATCGGCGCCGGGGCGCGCGTCGAGCGGGACGCGGTCGTCGACGGGTCGATCGTGCTGGACGGCGCCGTCATCGAGACCGGCGCCCAGATACGCCACAGCATGGTCGGCGCCCGGGCCCGGGTCGGCGCCCGCACGGTGCTGAACGGTGCCGTACTGGGCGACCACGCCGACGTGGGCGCCGACAACGAACTGCTGGACGGCGCGCGGGTGTGGTGCGACACCTCGCTCCCGGACGCCGCCATCCGCTTCTCCTCCGACTGCTGACCGCGCGCGGACCGATCCATCCGACAGAGAAGACCCTGATGAGTGTGACGACGCCCCACGACGCGAAGGCGACACCCGCCACGACCCTGCGCACCCCCCGCCAACTGCCGGGGGAATGGAGCGGCATCCCGCTGACCGTGGTGATGCCCACCTACAACGAGGCCGAGAACCTGCCGCTGATGGCCCGCGCGCTGATGGACCTCGGCCTGCCGGGCCTGCGGCTGCTGGTGGTCGACGACAACAGCCCGGACGGCACCGGTGACATCGCCGACGGGCTCGCCGAGCGGTACAACGAGCCGGGCCGCACCCGGGTGTCCGTGCTGCACCGCACCGTCAAGGACGGCCTGGGCCGGGCGTACGCGGCGGGCATGGACCAGGCGGTCGCCGAGGGCGCCGAGTACGTGCTCCAGATGGACGCCGACGGCAGCCACCCGGTGGAGTACGTACCGCAACTGCTCGGGGCCGCGCTGTCCACCGGCGCCGGATTCGTGGTCGGCAGCCGCTACGTCAGCGGCGGCAGACTCGCCGACCAGTGGGGCCTGCACCGCAGACTGCTCTCCCGCTGGGCCAACGCCTACGTCAGCACGGTGCTGCGGACCGGGCTGCGCGACGTGACCGCGGGCTTCGCGATGTGGCGGGCGGACACCGTGACCGCGATGGCGCTGGGAGCGGTGCGCAGCAGCGGCTACAGCTTCCAGGTGGAGCTGAAGTACCAGGCGGTGCGGGCCGGCTACATCGGGGTGGAGATCCCCATCCACTTCGAGGAGCGCGTGATCGGCACCTCCAAGATGACCGTCGCCGTGCAGCTCGAGTCGGCGATCCTGCCCTGGCGACTGCGAATGGACTCCGCCCGTGCCCGCCGTCACTGAACCCGACAAGAAGCCGCGCCCGGGCATGGGCGGCGACGAACGGCCCGGCGGACCGCGCAAGGCGACGCTGGCGCCCCGGGTGACCTGGCGCCGCTGGCGGCGGGCCGGCCTGGTCTACCGGACGGCGTGGACCGCCGCGGTGCTGGTCGCCGGACTGCTGGCGCTGATGGCGGTGCAACTTCCCTGGGTCGGCGACCTGGGCATCCACGCCGCCACGCTGGAGCGGCTGCGGCACGACCTGACCGCCCCCGGCGACCCGCTGGTCGACGCGAACGTCGACAGCCCCTACTACTCGCCGTGGATGGTGCTGCTGGCCCTGGTCGGCAAGATGACCGGGCTGAGCACCTTCGGGGTGCTGCATCTGGCGGCCGTCGCCGACCTGGTGCTGCTGATCACCGGCATCCGGCGGTTCGTGCGCACGCTCAGCAGGCGGCCGGCCGCCGTACCACTGGCGATCTTGACCACCACCCTGCTCTACGGCTGGGAGCTGTTCACCTGGAGCGGCTTCCCCGGGCTGACCTCGCTGGCGCTGTGCCTGGCCTACCCTTCCACCTTCGCGATGGGCGCCGCCTTCCACCTGTGGGCGCTGGTGCGCCAGGGGCTGGTCCGCGACTGGCGGCTGCCGGCGTACCTGGCGCTCGGCCTGCTGCTGGCGGTGATCCTGCTCAGCCACCAGTTCACCGGCGTGGTGACCGTCTTCGGGCTGCTGGCGATCGTGCTGGGTCAACGGCCGTTCCCCGACCGGGCGGTGCTGTGGCGGCTCGGCGCGGCGATCGCGCTGACCGTGGCGATCCTGCTGGTCTGGCCGTACTACTCGTTCTTCTCGCTGCTGGGGGTCGGCGGGCTGGAGGAGATCCACAAGCCGCTCTACGCCCATCTCGGCTCGCGGTTCGGGCTGCTGCTGCTCGGCGTCGCGGCCCTCGTGGTGCGCTTCCGCCGGGACCGGCGCGACCCGCTGGTGCTGCTGTTCGCCATGGGAGCGGTGGTGTACCTGGCGGGCGGGGTCACCGGCCACTGGTCCTGGGGCCGGGTGCTGCCTGCGGTGTTCTTCTCCGCGCAGATAGCACTGGCCGTGGAGGCGGCCGAGGGCGGGCGGCTGGTGCGCCGGGTGCTGGTGCCGCTGACCGCGGTCGGGCTGCTGGTGGGGTGCTGGGCGCAGGCCGGCTCGCTCCAGTACGTCCTGCGGCCGACCGCCATCCCCCCGGTGGCCCGCAGCGCGCCGGCCCAGAAGGCGTGGACGTACTACACCTGGATCACGCCCTACGTGCGCTACGGCGACGTGATCATGACGAAGGACTACGCACCGCTGCACCAGGCTCCGGCCTACGGCGGGTACACCGTCGCGCCGGGCTACCCGGACTTCTTCCTGCCGGACCAGAACCGGCGCACCGCGGACACCCTGCGCTACTTCGCGCCGGGGACCTCCCGGGTGGAGCGGCTCGCGCTGCTGCGGGAGTACGACGCCCGCTGGATCATCCAGCGGCGGCACTCCGGCGGGCTGTCGCTGACCGACCCGGCGCTGCGTGAGGTGGCACGCGGGCCGAAGGGCGAGATCCTGCTGCGGGTGGTCGGCACCCGCTGAGCGGTACGCGAAAGGGGCGGGGAGCCGGGCTCCCCGCCCCTTTCGCGTTCCGCTGCTACTTGGTGAGCCCGCGCACCAGCGCCCGGGTCTGCCGCAGCCCGGGCCCGGCGATGCGGCGCAGTGCGGGCAGATGGGGTTCGGCCCTGGCCAGCAGTCCGGCCCGCTCCCAGCGCACCTGGATGCGGCCGGCGCCGTGGCCCTCGGGCTCGACGGTGACGACGTGCTCGGCCATGCCGCCGTGGTAGGAGATCTTCTTGCTGAGCCGGGGGAAGTCCAGCGGGGCCAGCAGCAGACCGGTGTTGTTCTGCCGGTGCTGGGTGATGACCAGCACCGGGTGCCGGCGGCCGGAGAAGCCGTGCGGCGGCAGCGGGACCGCGGACAGGTCGATGGTCACCGTGCCCTCGAACAGGCCGGGCCGCACCGGGTCGAGGCGGAAGGCCGCCTTGAGCCGCTTGCGGCCGGGTGCCAGGTGGATGGTGGCGATGACCGGGCCCATCGGCAGGTGGTGGCCGGGGTCGTAGGTGCGCACCGCCAGCGTGACGCGTGATCCGGCGGCGGGCGCGACCCGCAGGATCTCGTGCCGCAGCAGCGCGCCGCGGAACGGCCGGGTCCGCAGGTCCAGGTCGGAGATCTCCAGTTCCTGGGCGGACTCCGGGTCGGCCGGCACCTCGGAACCCCAGTACACCCGGCCGCCGGACTCGATCACCTCGCGCGGCGCGACCTGCCGGCCCATGCCGCGGGCGGCCAGCTGCGCCTCCTCGCACCGTCCGTCGCGCACCAGCTGGATGACGACGCGCTGGTCGCGCGGCAGCCGCTGGAACGCCTCCGGGGAGAGCGTCGTCAGGTAGGGGGTGGTCTCGTCGGCGAACTGCTTGATCCACTCGTGCGAGCGGTACGGCAGGTCGCCGGTGTACATCCGCAGGTCGTGGTTGAGGAACTTGAAGTCCTTGTCGGTCTTGATGTCCTCATGACCGCTGTCGACCAGGAAGTCGTCGATGAGCCGGGCCACGTTGACCCGGTCGCGGACGTTCTCGATGCGGTGGCGCTGGTTGGAGATCGACAGCGCGTCGGCGGCCTCGAAGGGCGAGATGTACCAGCGGTAGACCGGCTCGGGCACGATCGTGAAGGCCTGCGCCAGGCAGTACGCCTGCGCCGAGAAGAGCTGGTCCTCGTAGTGGATGCCCAGCGGGAAGCGCAGCGCGTGCTGGTCGATGAAGCGGCGGCGGTACATCTTGTTGGTCGACAGGTGTTCGAAGAGCATCTCAGGACTGCGCCGTATGCCGCGCACCGTGCGCTTCTCCTCGAACAGCTGGGGGTACCAGTAGGAGAGCGACCCGGTGTCGGTGCGCACCCGCTCGACCGCGCCCATCGCGAAGTCCACGCTGTCGTCGGCGCGCAGCGTCTCCAGCAGGATCTCGCAGGCCCGCTCGGGGAGTTCGTCGTCGCTGTCGAGGAACATCAGGTACGGCGCCCGGGCGATCTCGATGGCGGCGTTGCGCGGGGCGCTGCATCCGCCGCTGTTCTCGGCCAGCCGGTGGTAGACGATCCGGTCGTCCTGCGCCGCGAGTTCCCGCGCCACCTGCGGGGTGTGGTCGGTGGAGTGGTCGTCGCTGATGATGATCTCGATGTTGCGCAGGCTCTGCCGGCGCAACGACTCCACAGCGCGCGGCAGTCGGTCGGCGTCGTTGTACACGATCACCGTGACGGTGACATCGGGGGCCGCCTTGGCCATGGGTCCTCCGGTGGGAACTGCGGCGGAAACGGGGAGGGTCACGGGCGTCACCTACACCGAGGGGATGAGCGAGGCGGCCGCCTCGGGGTCCGGGGCCGGGGTGCGCCGGTCCAGCGGGATCACCGGCGGCGTGGCCTTCTGCCCGAGGAAGACATGGCGCACGACCCGCTCCGCGGCGTGGCCGTCGTCGAAGTCGCAGAACTTGCGGCGGAACACGTTGCGCTGGACCCGCGCCGCCTCGCTGTTCCAGGCGCCGGAGGTGAAGAGTTCCTCGACCTCGGCCGAACTGCGGGCGATGGAGCCGGGGTTGAGTTCGGTGATGTCGAAGTAGACACCGCGGGTGACCGAGTAGGTCTCCCAGTCGTCGGCGAAGACGATTATCGGCCGGTCGAGGTTGGCGTAGTCGAACATCACCGAGGAGTAGTCGGTGATCAGCACGTCGGCCGCCAGGGACAGCTCCTCGACGGACTCGTACTTGGAGACGTCGATGATCAGGCCGCGCCGGTGCAGCTCTTCCAGCGGGGAGGGGCCGCGGTCGTAGAAGTAGTGGCCGCGCACCAGCAGCACGAAGTCGTCGCCGAGGGTCTTGGCCAGCCGCTCCAGTTCGAGCCGCGGGGTCCAGGTGGCCTCGTAGTCGCGGTGGGTGGGGGCGTAGAGCACCGCCTTGCGGCCCGGCGCGATGCCCAGCCGCTCACGCACCCGCAGCACGTCCTGCGCGGTGGCGGTGTAGTACACGTCGTTGCGCGGGTAGCCGTAGTCGAGCGAGGTGAAGGGCACCGGGTAGGCGCGCTCCCAGGTCTCGCTGGAGTGGCGGTTGGAGGCGACGGAGAAGTCCCAGCGGCCGCAGCGCTCCAGCAGCGCGTCGTAATCGACCCCGCGCGAGGTGGCGGGGAAGGGGATCTGGTCGATGCCCATCCGCTTGAGCGGCGTGCCGTGGTGGGTCTGCACGTGGATCTGGCCGGGCCGCTTGATCACCGAGTCGGCGAAGTTGACGTTGTTGACGAAGTACTTGGCGCGGGCCATCACGCTCCAGTAGCGGCGCGATCCGGGGATCACGTAGTCCACTCCTGCGGGCACCAGCGGTTCGTCGGAGCGGCGGATCAGCCACACCTGGCGGATGTGCGGGGCGAGTTCGGCGAGCTTGGCGGAGATCGCGCCGGGGCTGCAGGTGACCCCGCGGTCCCAGTACGCGGAGAAGACCGCCAGGTCCTCCTCGACCGGGTGGCGCAACTGCTCGCGGTACGCGCCTTCCTTGGCGACGTCGGAGGCCTTCTTCTTGGCGGCGACCGCGAGGGTGCGCAGGGAGCGGCGCTTGCGGTTGGCGGACTGCAGGGCGCGGTAGCTGGCGTAGGAGCCGCGCTCCAGCATGGCGTGCCGCACGCCGTTGAGGTTGGCGGGGCGCTGGTAGCCGGCCGGCTTGTAGCGGGCGAAGTGCTCGCAGGCCCGCTCGAAGTACTCGGCCTGCTCGCGGTCGGACAGGGTGCCGGGGGCGGCCAGCACCTTGAGGTAGCGGCGCACCATGGCGTTGAAGATGTTGGAGCGCTGCTCGGGCCGGACCGGGTGGCGGCTCATCAGTTGCCACAGCGCCTCGTACTGCGAGAAGAGGCTGAACTGGCCTTCCTCGGGCGGCGGGATGTCCGGGTCGGTGCGGCGCAGCAGGATCTGGTCCAGGACGGCGATCCGCTCGGCGACCAGCAGGCTGCCGATGGTCGGCAGCACCTCTTCGTACTCGTCGGCGGTGAACAGCTCGCGGTGCGAGGCGTAGAAGTCGGCGCGCAGCAGCCGGTTGGCGATGTAGGAGCTGACGTTCAGCAGTTCGGGGCGGGTCGCCAGCGAGTAGGTCCCGGTCCTGGGCACGTTGAACAGCCGCCCGTCGCCGCTGCCGGTCTCGCCGTCGCGCCAGTGGGTGCGGATGTGGTCGAAGAGCACCAGGTCGGGGCGCTCGGTCTCCTCGATCCGGCGGGCCAGCGCGTCCAGCGCGCCGGCCGTCAGGGTGTCCCTGGCCTCGATGAACAACAGGTACTTGCCGAGCGCCTGCTTCGCGCCGGCGTCCCGGGCGGCACCCGGGGAGAGCCGGTGCGGCAGGTGCACGACCTCGACCCGGTCGTCCCGCTCCGCGAACTCCTCCATGATGGCGAGCGTGGCGTCCGCCGATCCGTTGTCGACGCAGACGACCTCGACGGCCTCGGCGTCCAGCTCCGACGCGCTCAAGACGCTGTCGACGCACTCCCGGAGGTAGCCCTGTGCGTCGAGGGCCGTGACGATGACGCTGAACATGGTCATGAAGTGACAGTTCCTGATAAGACGCGGCGAGTACGAGTAACTGTTGATCGGCGTTTGATGAGATCCCGGTGAATATTTAACTGCTGAAATTCTACGGCAGAGTGTCATCACCCTACGCACCGGTGTATCACGGAGCGCCGCTCACGTGCCCGCGACCGCGCACCGGGATCATCACACCTTAGCGGCCGGGTCTTCGCCGCAGGGCGGCCACCGCGCCGCGCAGGGCGGGGGTGACCCGCACCACGAGGGCGCCGTCCACAGTGGCGTGCGGGCACACCAGCAGCGCCCCGCGGGAGGTGAGCAGCACGGTGCGGCGCGGTGCGCGGGGCACGGCCTGCGGGACGGTCTCCACGCGTTCGCCGCCCGCGCAGTGCAGGGTCACCCGCAGTTCCGCGGTGGCGGGCCGCCGGCCGGCCGCGAGCGCCGGCAGGTCGAGCGGGGTCTCGGCGGTCCACGAGCCGCCGTCCGCGGTGAGGGCGGCGGTGCGGCTCTGGAGGGGTTCGCCGCCGGCCCGGTCGTACACCCGCACACCGGCGGCGATCGGCCGGGCGGCGGCCAGCCGTCCGCACAGGTCGTGGACGCGCAGCCGCAGTCTGCCGCGCAGCACACCGGTCTCCAGCAACGCCTCGACGGCGAGCGGGAGTTCGGAGATCCGGCAGAACGCCAGGTCGTCCAGGGCCACCTGGGGCAGGTCCTCGCTCCAGGCGCCTTCGGCGTACGGCGGCAGCAGCCGGGGCGGCCGGGCGGCCAGCGCGGCGAGCCGGGGCAGGTCGCGCGGCTCGGCGGCGGCAAGCACCACGCCCGCGATCACCCGGGCGGGCAGTTGCGCCGCGGTGAGGTCGTCGTCCTCGAAGCCGGCCAGGTACTCCCGGGTCAGCCGCCACCACTCGGTCCGGTAGCGCGGTCTGCGGCCGCCCAGTCGCCTGGCCTGGTCGCGCACCGGGCCGTCCAGGAAGCCCGCCCGGGCGGCGCGCGCCAGGGTCTTGTCGCCGGCGTCGGTGTGGACGGCCACCGCCTGGCGGTGCGCCTCGATGCGGGCGGCCCAGTCGGCGGTCCCGGCGGGGTCCGCCGGGTCGGCCGGGCGGGCGGCGGCGAGGCGCGTCTGCCGGACGCAGACCGTCTGCGGGATGACCGCCACCCGGGGGGCGGCGGCGAGCACCCGCGCGGTGAAGACGGGGTCGGGGTGGGAGACCTCCCCCTCGGGGAAGGTGATGCCGTGCTCGCGCAGGAAGGCGGCCCGGTAGAGCTTGTTGACCGCCAGCGTGTCGCCGGCCAGCCGCGGGTCGTCGCAGGGCCGGGTGACGAAGCCGGGCGGGGTGTGCAGTTCGGGCCGCCAGGGGGTGTCGCGCCGCCCGGCCGGTGCGCGGTGGACGCACAACCCAGCGGTGACGTCCGCGTCATGCCGGTCGGCCGCGGCCAGCAGGAGGTCGACGGCGCCCTCGGGCAGCAGGTCGTCACTGTCGAGGAACATCAGGTAGTGGCAGGAGGCCGCCCGCAGCCCGTCGTTGCGCGGGGTGCCGCTGCCGCCGGCCCGCTCCTCGCGGCGCAGCACGCGCAGCCGCGGATCGCCGTCCGCCAGCCGCCGCAGGGTCTGCTCGGTGCCGTCCAGGGAGGCGTCGTCGACCGCGATCACCTCGGCGACCGCGGGCCCCTGGGCCAGGGCGGAGCGGACGGCGGCTGCGGTGCGGACGGCGGCGTCGTGGCCGGTCACCACGACGGCGACGCGGCCGGCCCTTGTGTTCACCCGCGACAAACTACAGCGGTGGGCGCCGTTCCCCGGAAGGGGGGACATGGCGCCCACCGCTGGTGGGTTGCGGCTCCCGGACCGTGCTCAGGGCGTTCCGTAGGCGTGCATGCCGGGAACGGTGAGCGTGCCACCGAACTGCCCGGCCTGGGTGACGGTCACGTTGGTGAAGAAGATCACCGGCGTGGTCACCGGGGGCGGGCTCTTGGGGGTGAAGTCGATCGGGATCAGCCCGAGGAGGTTGCCCTTGAGCTCCTCGGTGTACATCGTCACCGTGCCGTTGCGGATCGTCGAGGTGGATCCGGCGGCGGCCTGGACGTGGTCCTGGGTGCCGGCCGGGCCTTGGACGATCTGGTGCAGGTCCTTGATGTCCACGCCGCTGGCGGTGAACTTCAGGACATCCTTGACGATGCCGCTCTCGGTCTCCACCTTCACGATGCCGTCGTACTTCAGACCGGTCAGAGTCAGCATGCTGCTCTTGAGGATCCACGGCTGGTCGGGCAGGAGCGATGGGGTCTGCTCCAGCCCGGCGGCGGCGAGGGCCTTGGCGTCGTACGTCGGACACGGGTAGGGCATTCCCGGGGTGACCGACGGGCTCGCCGCCGGGTCGGCCGCCTTCTTGACGGTGTCGGTGACGCCCTTGGCCGCGCCGGTGACGGTCTTGGTGAGACCGCCCACGGTCTTGGTGACCGTGCCGACCGGGTCCAGGCTCTTGGGCTTGGCACCGGCCGAAGGCGAGGCGCTCGGGGTCGCCGACGCCGACGGCGTCGGGGTGGCCGACGCACTGCCGGAGCCGCCCGATCCGGTCAGGCCGCCGAGCAGACCGCCCAGCACACCACCGAGGCCCAGCGGGTCCGACGAGCCGCCGGACGCCGAGGGGCTCGGCGTGGACGACGGGCTCGCCGACGGCGCGGTGCTCCGGTTCTGGGCACCGGTCTTCGGCTTGCCGGTCGCGGACGTGCCGGACGACGCGGACGGACTCGCGGAGGGCGAGGCGGATGGTTTCGCCGACGGTGACGCGGAGGGCGACACGGACGGTGAAGCCCCCGGCGACGGAGTGTCGGTCTGGCTGACGCAATGGTCGCCGGAGAAGGTGTTCTTGGGCTCGGCCGCCTGCGCCAGTCGCGGGGTGAGCCCCATGCCCATCAGCACCGCGGTCGGCATGGCGGCCAGGGCTATCGCCTTGCCTGCCGGAACGTGGACGCGGGTGAGCAGTGACTTGCGTGGCGCCGCGTGCCGCGGCCCGGTTCTCAGCTGAGGCGTGCCGCCCTGGATCTCGGGCTGAGCCTCGTCACCCGGCACTGTGCCTCCCGTTCGTTGACTCGTCGTCCGCGAAGATCCCGGCAGGTGCGGGCTCGGGGACGCTTTGGTCCCCGTCGCCCGATGCGGCGGGAGCCTGCGCGGCCGGGACTCCGGTCGCCTTTGCGCCGGGCACCCAGGCGACCGCCATGCCGCCGCCGAAGAGCGCCAGCAGGAAACCGACCAGGAAACCGCCGAAGTTGGACACCACCAGCGAGACCAGACCCAGCAGGATCGCGGCGACGCCGGCGAAGACCCGCGCGGTGGACTGGAACCACAGGGTGAAGCCCAGTACCACCAGCAGCACGCCGATGATCAGCGAGCCGGAGCCGGCCGTGGTGGCCATTCGGACGGTCAGTTGTCCGACGGTGAGGTTGGCATAGGGGAAATACATGATCGGCAGTCCGCCCAGCAGCGTGAGCAGGCCCGCCCAGAACGGGCGCTGACCGCGCCACGTGCGGAAGGACCGGCGCCAACTGCCGGTACGGTCACGCAGCCCTTGGGACTCGGCGCTCATTGAAAAACAGCTCCCTGCGACCGGCGATCGGTGTTTCGGTTGGACAGGTCGAGCGAGGGACGGCGGACCGTCCCCCACCCGGCCTTAGTAGTGCCTCAGTAGCACTCGTTCGCGCCCTTGCTGACATGCATGGACAGTCCGCTGAGCTTGAACGTGCCGGCACTGGTGGCCCAAGCGGTCTGCTTGACACCGGTGAGCGTGGCACTGTCGGCTTCCTGGGCGAAGGAGCCTTCGCTGAACGGGTTCTTGTCCCCGGCTGCCATGCCGGGTCCCTTGGTGCTGTCCCCAGCCGCCACACCGATGTTGATGTTGGTGAACGTGGCGTCGGCGTTCAGGTTGTCCAGGTCGATGTAGAGGTTCTTGGCCTCCACAGGCGTCCCGTTGCCACCGGCGCTCAGCTTCATCGTCACGTCGCCGAAGACCGGCACCGGGACGACGACGGACTGACACAGACCGGTGATGTCAGCGCTCTTGAACGCGGAGACGGCGACGGGGATCTCCTTGCCCCCGTGCTGCGCGTCGAGAGCCCCGTACTGCAGGAAGCCCGTGCCCACCAGCTTCTCGGCACTGACCTTGAACTGCTGACCTGAAACACTGAACGATGCAGCAAGCGCGCCCTGCGCAAGCGCCACGCCTATCGCGGCGGTGGCCGCGACGCTCGGCACCATGACGACAGCGAACCGCTTCCATCTGGTTCCGCCACGAGTCGGTTCTGACTCCATGACTGACTTTCCTCCTTCTCGGACGTACATCTCCGCCCGGATCCGCGGGATCCGGGCTGGGATGGGAGAAGTGCTACGTCCTCGGGAAGGAGAGCGCCGCGCCGTCGGAGGCGCCGTCGCACGGTGGCGGACGGCAGTGTCCGAAGAATCGGCGATCACCCCCGAGCGACAACCACTGGCCACGCTCTCGCGCAACCTACTGGACAGGCCCTGCCTTGCTGGGGCAGGTACCCCCCTGTCCAAGGGCGGCGACGGTTGTCGCACACCCTGCTCGGTGGGGACCCTTTCGACACGGCGCCGACCGGCTTGCCGGACTATGTGAATGGACCGAGCTTGGCCGATCGTGGTCCATTCCCAGCCGGGGCACAAGGGGGCTCGTTACCAGTGAGTAACGGACGGATAACCACCGTGCGACCGAGCAGCTTACGGGAGACACGGAGAGTACCCGCGACCCGGTTCGCGGAACCCGGCACCGATTGACATAACGGGACAGAGGACCACGCCCGACTTACTGCGGGTAACGGCAGCCGCCAACCATCACGATTCGATAAAGGAGGCCATCGTTCGGCCAGTCCTTTCGTGGACCGTTCACGGCGCGTGCTCGCCCGTTATCGGAGCGCTGCTCCCGGGCGGCCACGCGCCGTGCCGAGGCGGTCCGTCAGAACAGCACCCGGGCCAGCGCGCCGCGCGCCGAGGTCACCCTCGGGTCGTCCGCGCCGACCACCTCGAACAGCTCAAGCAACCGCACCCGCGCCCGCTCGCGCTCCTCGCCCGCGCTGCGCCGCACGGTGTCGACCAGCCGCCCGAAGGCGTCCTCGACATGACCGCCGACCACGTCGAGGTCGGCCGCCGCGATCTGCGCGTCCACGTCCGCCGGGTCGCCGGCCGCCGCCTCGCGCACCGCCTGCGGGTCGAGATCCTGCACCCTGCCGAGCAGCTCCGCCTGTGCCAGGGCCAGCTTGGCCTCGGTGTCACCGGGGTGGTCCGCCAGCACGTTCTTGTACGCCTGGACGGCACCGGCGAAGTCGCCCCGGTCCAGGGCGTCGTGCCCGGCGGCCAGCACCGGGTCGATCTCCGGCTCGGGCGCGGCGGGCGCCGGCTCCCCGTCCACCATCAGGCCGGTGATGCCGAACCGCTGCTCGGCGACCGCGATCAGCTGGTCGAAGACCTCGCGGACCTGGTCCTCGGGCGCCGCGCCCTGGAAGAGCGGCATCGCCTGGCCGCCGATGACCGCGAAGACGGCCGGGATGCCCTGGACGCCGAACTGCTGGAAGAGGAGCTGGTTGGCGTCGACGTCGATCTTGGCGAGCAGGATCCGGCCGGCGTAGGACTCGGTGAGCCGCTCCAGCAGCGGACTGAGCTGCTTGCACGGCTGGCACCACTCGGCCCAGAAGTCGATGACCACCGGTACCTCGGAGGAGCGCTGGAGCACCTCGCGCTCGAAGCTCTCCTCGGTGACCTCGATCACCAGTTGGGAAAGGGGGACACTCGCGTCGTCCCCGCGGGCGGCCTGCTCGCGGCGGGCCTGCTCCGCTTTCTGCTTGGCCTCACCGGCCGCCTTCACCGCGGCGAGGTCGACCACTCCGCTCATGGACATGTTCCGTGGCTGCATGGGTCAATCCTCCCCCCTCGCCGGGACAAGCGTGAACAGCCCCTCGATACCCCACCGGAACGCGGGATATCCGGAAACCGTCCGCTCTGCTTCGCCGTACTGCGGCCGCCCGTTGTGCCGGTCCCCACCGGCACCCGTCGGCCACGAGTGGTCATCGCCTTACGCTACGGGTCGTAGCGTAACTGGTGATCGTCCGGGACATCCAACGGATCACCGGAACGCGGTATTCCCGATGCGTGATCTGGCTCACTCGTTACCAGGGGGTAAGGTCCGTCAATGGCCAGAACTGGACGCCCCCGCAGCGCGGAGACCGACACGGCGATCCTGGGCGCGACCCGCGCGGCCCTGGTCGAACTGGGCTGGGGCGGGCTGACCATGGCGGACGTGGCCGCCCGCGCGGGGGTCGCCAAGACCACCCTGTACCGCCGCTGGGCGAACCGGAACGAACTCGTGGTGGACGCGCTGGCCGCGCTGTTCGACGAGCTGCGGCTGCCCGACCACGGAAGCCTGGCCGCCGACATCCAGGACGTGGTACTGCAGTTCGCCGGGCTGCTGGAGCGTCCGGAGACCAAGACCGCGCTGATGGCGGTGATCGCGGAGTCCACCCACGACGAACGGCTGCGGCGCCGGATCCGCACCGCGATCGTGGACCGGCAGAAGCGGCTGGTGGTGCTGGGCCGGCACCGCGCGCAGGCCCGCGGCGAACTGCCCGTCGACGAGGGCTCCTCGGCGCGGGCCCAGATCGACCTGATCTTCGACCTGATCGCCGGCGCGGTCGTCCACCGCATCCTGGTCAGCGGCGAGACGGTCGACGCCCGGTGGGCGGGCTCGCTGTCCACCGTGGTGCTGGGCGGGCTCGCGGCGTACCGCTGAGCCCGCCCGGCCCACGGGCCGCCCTCAGAAGCGGGCGGGCTCGGTGTAGCCGCCCCACTCGTCGCGCAGGGTCCCGCAGATCTCGCCCAAGGTGGCCTCGACGCGCACCGCCTGGAGCATCGGCTCGATCATGTTGCCGCCGTCGCGGGCGGCGGCCAGCAGGGCGGCGAGCGAGGAGCGCACCGCCGCGTCGTCGCGGGCCGCCTTGCGGGCGCCGAGCACCTGGACCTGGTCGCGCTCCACCTCGTGGCTGACCCGGAGTATCTCCAGGTCGCCGGTGACCGAGCCGGTGTTGCAGTTGACGCCGACGACCCGCTTGTCGCCCTTCTCCAGGGACCGCTGGTAGCGGAAGGCGGACTCGGCGATCTCGCCGGTGAAGAAGCCGTCCTCGATGCCGCGCAGGATGCCGGAGGTCATCGGGCCTATCTCGTGCTCCCCGGAGGGAACCGCCTTGGCCCCCAGCTCCTTGATCTTGTCGAAGATCTTCTCGGCGTCCGCCTCGATGCGGTCGGTCAGCGCCTCGACGTACCAGGAGCCGCCCAGCGGGTCGGCCACGTTGCCGACGCCCATCTCCTCCATCAGCACCTGCTGGGTGCGCAGCGCGATCTCCGCGGCCTGCGCGCTGGGCAGCGCCAGCGTCTCGTCCAGGGCGTTGGTGTGCAGCGAGTTGGTGCCGCCCAGCACCGCCGCCAGGGCCTCCACCGCGGTGCGCACCACGTTGTTGTAGGGCTGCTGGGCGGTGAGCGAGACACCGGCGGTCTGGGTGTGGAAGCGCAGCCACTGCGCCTTGTCGGAGGTGGCCCCGTACACCTCGCGCATCCAGCGGGCCCAGATGCGGCGCGCGGCGCGGAACTTGGCGATCTCCTCGAAGAAGTCCAGGTGGGCGTCGAAGAAGAAGGACAGTCCCGGTGCGAAGGCGTTCACGTCCAGACCGCGCGACAGGCCCAGCTCCACGTAGCCGAAGCCGTCGGCGAGGGTGTACGCGAGCTCCTGCGCTGCGGTGGAGCCGGCCTCCCTGATGTGGTACCCGGAGACGGACAGCGGCTTGTAGGCCGGGATGCCGCGGGCGCAGTACTCCATCAGGTCGCCGATCAGCCGCAGATGCGGAGCGGGCTCGAAGAGCCACTCCTTCTGGGCGATGTACTCCTTGAAGATGTCGGTCTGCAGGGTGCCGTTGAGCACACCGGGATCGACCCCCTGGCGCTCGGCGGCCACCAGGTACATGCAGAAGACCGGCACGGCCGGGCCGCTGATCGTCATGGAGGTGGTCACGTCACCCAGCGGGATGTCCTTGAACAGGACCTCCATGTCGGCCGCGGAGTCGATCGCCACCCCGCAGTGGCCGACCTCACCGAGCGAGCGCGGGTCGTCGGAGTCGCGGCCCATCAGCGTCGGCATGTCGAACGCCACGCTCAGGCCGCCGCCGCCGGCCTCCAGGATCATCTTGTAGCGCTCGTTGGTCTGCTCGGCGTTGCCGAAGCCCGCGAACTGCCGGATGGTCCAGGTCCTGCCCCGGTAGCCGGTCGGGTGCAGACCGCGGGTGAACGGATACTCCCCCGGCCAGCCGATCCGCTCGAAGCCGGGCACGCTGCTGCCCTGCGGCGGCCCGTAGACCGGGTCCACCGGGTCCCCGGAGAGCGTGGAGAAATCGGCCTCGCGCTTGGCGGCTTTGTCGTACCGGGCCTGCCATCGGCTCCGGCCCTCTTCAATGGCTTCGGCATCCATGGAAGCCAATTTACTTGGACGTCCTAGTAAATGTCGACGGGAGAGCGCCCCGGCTTGCGCGCCGGGGCGCTCCCCTCAGACGCCTACCGGCTCGGCGGACGGCCTGACCAGCGGTTCCAGCTCCCGGGTGACCCGGCGCTCGACGAAAAACGCCGCCGTGGGAATGGTGCCGGCCAGCAGCACCCACAGCAGCCTCGGCAGCGGCATCCGCGCCTTGCTGCCCATGTCGAAGGCGAAGGCCAGGTAGAGCACGTAGAGCCAGCCGTGCGCGATGCCGACGACGGTCACGAAACCGGACGCGCCCTGGATGTCCAGCGCGTACTTCGCGATACAGCCGATCGTCAGCAGGATCAACAGGACACCCGTGACATACGCCATCACGCGGTACCGGGTCAGGACACTCTGCTTCATGGCAGACGAGCGTACGCGCCGGATTCCGGGCGCCTCGCGGCGGGCGGTCACTTCTCGGTGAAGTCCCCGGCGGCTATCCGCAGCGGGCGCAGCAGCGCGAAGATCTCCCCGCACTCCTCCTCGTCGTACGCCCCGAGGCCGAAGTCCATGGCCACCAGGTCACGGGTGGCCGCCTCGACCACCTCGCGGCCCCGGTCGGTGATGGCGGCCAGCGTGCCGCGGCCGTCGTTGGGGTTGGGGCGCTTGTCGACCAGCCCGGAGCGCACCAGCCGGTCGACGGTGTTGGTGACCGAGGTCGGGTGGACCATCAGCCGCTCGCCGATCTTGGACATCGGCAGTTCCCCGGCCTGGCTGAAGGTGAGCAGCACCAGCGCCTCGTAGCGCGCGAAGGTCAGCCCGTACGGCTTGACGACGGCGTCCACCTGCCCCAGCAGGATCTGCTGGGCGCGCATGATCGAGGTGATGGCCCCCATCGAGGGCACCGAGCCCCAGCGGCGCTGCCACAGCACGTCGGCACGGGCGATGGGATCAAAGGCAAGGCTGAGCGGCTTCGGCACGCACCGAGCCTACCCGCCGCCCACATGCTGGTCTTCGGGGTCCGCGATCCGGACCGGTCAGCCGGCCAGGTGCCGCTCGACCGCGTCCACCTTGGCGGTCAGCCCGTCCGTGACGCCCGGCCGGATGTCCGCCTTGAGCACCAGGGAGACCCGCGGCGCCCTGGCCTCGACCGCGGCGACGGCCCGCCTGACGACGTCCATCACCTCCTCCCACTCCCCCTCGATCGAGGTGAACATCGCGTCCGTGCGGTTCGGCAGCCCGGACTCGCGCACCACCCGTACCGCGTCGGCGACGTAGGCGCCGACCTCCTCGCCCACTCCGAGCGGGGTCACCGAGAACGCGACGATCATGCGCTGACCTGGTCCCGCTCGCCGGCCGCCGGCTCCCCGGCGCCCTCGGCCTGCTCCCGGCGCAGCCTGCGGTCACCGAAGAAGCCGCCGGTCGGCAGGATCGCGAACAGCAGGAACAGCCCGACCCGGCCCTTGGTCCAGCCGGCCTTGCGCCACACGTCGGCGAGCAGCACGACGTACAGGACGAAGAGCACTCCGTGGATCATGCCGAGCGGCATCACCAGGTTGACGTCGGAGATCCGGCTCAGCAGCGAGCCGAAGATCAGCAGTACCAGGAAGGAGGCGGCCTCGGCGATCGAGATGACGCGCATACGGCGCAGGGCGGCGGCGGTCTTGGGGTGCACAGGAGTCCTTTTCGCCTGGGAGGGTCACAGGTCGGACGCCATTGTCGCAGTCGGGTCCCAGCTCGACGGCACAGGGGCGGGCCCGCGCGCCGCCTCCCCTAGCATCTTCACAGGATGTGATCGACGGCCCACCGGGGGATCGAAGTGAAGCTGGACTGGAATCGCCGTGCCTGCGCCCGCCGCGGGCACATCACCTATGCCCCCGCGGAAGCGCCGCTGCGCGAGCGGCTGCACGCGGTGACCCCGCACGGCGACGCGTGGCGGTGTCTGCGCTGCGGGGACTTCACCCTGGGCGAGCCCCACGGTTCCGGGCCGGCCGACCGGGCGCCTGAGGTACCGCGCGGCCGGGCGCTGCGGGACCTGCTGATCCTGCGGGTGCTGTCGGTGGAGCGGGTGCTGCGCGGGGTGTTCATCGTGCTGGCCGCGGTCGCGGTGTGGAAGTTCAGCAACTCCCAGGACGCGGTGCGGGAGTTGTTCGAGAAGGATCTGTCGATCTTCCGGCCTGTGACCGACCACTTCCACTACGACGTCGACCACTCCCCGGTCGTCGACACCATCCGCAAGACGTTCACCTACAAGCACTCCACCTTGCTGATCGTGGCCGGCGCGCTGCTGGGGTACGCGCTGATCGAGCTGGTCGAGGGCGTCGGGCTGTGGCTGGCCAAGCGCTGGGCGGAGTACCTGACGGTGGTGGCGACCGCCGCGTTCCTGCCCCTTGAGGTCTACGAACTCACCGAGAAGGTCAGCGCGTTCAAGATCGGCACGCTGGGCCTGAACGTGCTCGCGGTGCTGTACATCCTGTTCGCCAAGCGGCTGTTCGGGCTGCGGGGTGGGGCGAAGGCCTTCGAAGCGGAGCGCCGTGGTGCTTCACTGCTCGAAGTGGAGGACGCGGCGGGGGCGACGGAGGACTCGAAGGCGGTGGTGTAGTGGCCCGGTTCCGGCTCCAGGGCAGCAAGGTGCTCGCCGTGGATCTCGACGAGGACGCGGTCAAGGCCAAGAACGGCGCGATGGTCGCCTACGACGGCAAGATGACCTTCAAACGGCTGACCGGCGGCGGCGAGGGGCTGCGCGGCATGGTCACCCGGCGGATCGCCGGCGAGAGCATGACCGTGATGGAGGTCAAGGGGTACGGCACCTGCTACTTCGCCGATCGCGCGAGCGAGATCAACCTGGTGGCACTGACCGGGGAGAAGCTCTACGTCGAGGCGAGCAACCTGCTGTGCACCGAGGCCACCTTGCGCACCGGGACCTCCTTCACCGGGCTGCGCGGCGCCGGCGAGGGGCACGGGCTGTTCACCACCACGGTGGAGGGCACCGGGCAGGCGGCGCTGACCTCGGACGGCCCCGCGGTGGTGCTGCGGGTGGCGCCCGGCATGCCGCTGACGGTGGACCCGGGCGCCTACGTCGCCCACACCGGCAACCTCAAGCAGCACTTCCAGTCGGGCGTCAGCTGGCGGACCTTCGTGGGCGAGGCCTCCGGCGAGTCCTTCCAGATCCGCTTCGAGGGCGACGGTCTGGTCTACGTCCAGCCCAGCGAGCGGAACACGGTGGGAGGTCAGATCTAGTGCCGTTCACCCAACTGACGTCGAAGATGGTGCGGGCCGAGGTGGTGCCGGGCACGCGGCTGTTCAGCCAGCGCGGCGCGATGCTCGCCTACACCGGCCAGGTCAGCTTCACCCCCAGCATCACCGGCGGGCAGGGCGGCATCGGCTCGATGATCGGCCGCCGGGTGGCCAACGAGGCCACCCCGCTGATGACGGTGGAGGGTTCGGGCAGCGTGATGTTCGGCCACGGCGGCCACCACGCGCACGTCGTCGAGCTGACCGGCGAGACGCTGTACGTGGAGTCCGACCGGCTGCTGGCCTTCGAGGGCTCGCTGCGGCAGGGCACGATGTTCATGGGCTCGCAGGGCGGGGTGATGGGCGTCATCCGCGGCCAGGTCACCGGCCAGGGCCTGTTCACCACCACGCTGGCCGGCCACGGCTCGGTCGCGGTGCTGGCGCACGGCGGTGTGCTGGAGCTGCCGATCACCTCGGGGCGCTCCGTCCACGTCGATCCCCAGGCGTATGTCGCTCATCGAGGTGATGTCCGCAACAAGCTCTCGGCGGCGATCGGCTGGCGCGAGATGGTCGGCCGCAGCTCCGGCGAGGCGTTCCAGCTGGAGTTGTCGGGTGAGGGCGCGGTCTACGTCCAGGCGTCGGAGGAGAAGCTGTGAGCACGCCACCGCACGGCCCGGTGATCCACGACCCCTACACCCTGCCGTCGAACGACAACGTCAATCCGTACGCCTTCAGCGTGGACCTGCGGGGCGAGTGGTTCCTGCAGCGCGGGAAAATGATCGCGTACTACGGGCAGATCGAGTTTCACGGTCTCGGTCACGGGCCGCTGGACCGGCTGGTCGCGACGAATTTCCATTCCCCGCTGCACGCCGCCGACTGGGTGGTGGCACAGGGCAGCGGAAAGATGCTGCTCGCCGACCGTGCGTACGACATCAACTCCTACGACCTCGAAGCGGGAAATCTCACCATTCGCTCCGGCAATCTGCTGGCCTTCTCACCCGGGCTGTCGTTGAAGCAGTCCATCATCCCGGGTTTTCTCACCCTCATCGGCACCGGGAAATTCGTCGCGGCCTCCAACGGGGCCGTGGTCTTCGTCGAACCGCCGATCCGGGTGGACCCGCAGGCGCTGGTGGGCTGGGCGGACTGCCCTTCGCCGTGCCACCACTACGACCACGCCTACCTGCGCGGTGTGCTGGGCGGGGTGCGCATGCTCACCGGGCTGGGCGGGACCTCGGGCGAGGAGCACCAATTCGAATTCGTCGGCGCCGGGCAGGTGCTGCTCCAGTCGAGCGAAACACTGATGGCCGGACTCGATGTCGGCGTCGTCGCCGCGGGTCCCGGGGTGCCGGGAGCACCGGCAGGCCCGGCCGGCGGACAGCCGCACCCGCAAGGTCAGTTGGGTGATCTGCAACGTCGGCTTGGATTGTGAGGCGCGTCCTGCGGAGTGTAATGTCGAACGATTGTCGTTTTGAGAATTCCCCGCTTGATCCATTTTTCAACTTAATTGGATAGACTGAGGTTATGGAGACCGAAAACGGCGCTCGATGGCTGAGCGACACCGAACAGCTCGCCTGGCGTACCCACCTTGAGGTGTCCAAGCTGCTCACGTACCAGCTCGAACGTGACCTGCAGCCCTTCGGCCTGACCTTCAACGACTACGAGATCCTGGTCAACCTCTCCGAGGCCGAGGACCGGCAGATGCGGATGAGCGACCTGGCCCGCGCCACCCTGCAGTCCAAGAGCCGGCTGTCGCACCAGATCACCCGGATGGAGAACGCCGGCCTGGTACGGCGGCAGAACTGCGACTCCGACCGCCGCGGGCTGTTCGCCGTGCTGACCGACCACGGCTGGGAGACGATGACCAAGGTCGCGCCGCACCATGTGGCGGCCGTCCGCGAGCACTTCATCGACCTGCTGCCGCCCGCCGAACTCGCCGCGCTGCGCCACGCGCTGGCCCCGGTGGCCGACCACCTGCGCGAGGTGCGCGGCCGGGTCTGAGACCGGCCGCGCACCACCGCGCCGGCTACCGCGCCGTCAGACCGGCGATCAGGTCGTCCGCCGCCGCGTAGGGGTCGAGATCGCCGGCGACGATGCGCTCCGCCAGCGCCTCCAGCCGGTGGTCGCCGTGCAGGTCGCCGATCCGCTCACGCAGCGCGGTGACCGCGATGTTCTCGATCTCCTTCGCGGCGCGCCGGCGACGGCGCTCCGCCAGGGCCCCGTGCTCCTCCATCCAGGCGCGGTGCTTCTCCAGCGCCTCGACGACCTCGTCGATGCCCTCGCCGCGGGCGGCGACCGTCTTGACGATCGGCGGACGCCAGTCGCCGGCCCCGCGGGCCTCGCCGAGCCCCAGCATGTGGTTGAGCTCCCGGGCGGTCGCGTCGGCGCCGTCCCGGTCGGCCTTGTTGACCACGTAGATGTCGCCGATCTCCAGGATCCCGGCCTTGGCCGCCTGGATCCCGTCCCCCATGCCGGGGGCGAGCAGCACGACGCTGGTGTCCGCCTGGGCCGCGATCTCCACCTCGGACTGGCCGACCCCGACCGTCTCGACCAGGATCACCTCGCAGCCGGCCGCGTCCAGCACCCGGATCGCCTGCGGCGCGGCCCAGGCGAGCCCGCCGAGGTGACCGCGGGTGGCCATGGACCGGATGTAGACCCCCGGGTCGGAGGCGTGCTCGCTCATCCGCACCCGGTCCCCCAGCAGCGCACCGCCGGAGAACGGCGAGGACGGGTCGACCGCCAGCACCCCGACCCGCTTGCCGCGCTTGCGGTAGGCGGTCACCAGGGCGGACGTCGAGGTCGACTTGCCCACGCCGGGCGAACCGGTGAGCCCGACCACGTACGCCCCGCCGGTCAGCGGCGCGAGGGCGGCCATCACCTCACGCAGTTGCGGGGACGCCCCCTCCACCAGGGAGATCAGGCGCGCGACGGACCGCGGCCGGCCCTGCCGTGCCTGCTCGACCAGGGTGGCGACGTCCGCCATCGTCGGTGACTCCTTCGGTTCGGTTCGGTGGGGTGTGCCTCGGCCGCCCTTCGCGGGCGGGCGCTCACGCGCCGGGGACCCGGATGATCAGGGCGTCGCCCTGGCCGCCGCCACCGCACAGCGCCGCCGCGCCGGTGCCGCCGCCGCGCCGCTTGAGCTCCAGCGCGAGGTGCAGCACCAGCCGGGCGCCGGACATGCCGATCGGGTGGCCGAGCGCGATCGCTCCGCCGTTGACATTCACCCTTTCGGTGGAGATTCCCAGGTCCTTCATTGACTGAACGGCGACCGCCGCGAAAGCCTCGTTGATCTCGATGAGGTCGAGGTCGGCGACGGTGATGCCCTCCTTGCCCAGCGCGTGGTTGATCGCGTTGGACGGCTGGGACTGAAGGGAGTTGTCCGGGCCGGCCACGTTGCCGTGCGCGCCGATCTCGGCGAGCCACTCCAGGCCCAGCTCCTCGGCCTTCTCCTTGCTCATCACCACGACCGCGGCGGCGCCGTCGGAGATCTGCGACGCGGAGCCGGCCGTGATGGTGCCCTCCACGCTGAACGCCGGGCGCAGCTTGGCCAGCGACTCGGTGGTGGTCTCCGGACGGATGCCCTCGTCCTGGCTGAAGACCACCGGCTCGCCCTTGCGCTGCGGGATCTCCACCGGGGTGATCTCCGCGTCGAACAGGCCGTTCTTCTGCGCGGCGGCGGCCCGCTGGTGGGACAGCGCGGCGATCTCGTCCTGCTCGGCGCGGCCGATGCCCAGCCGGGTGTTGTGGTTCTCGGTCGACTCGCCCATCGCGATGTGCTCGAAGGGGTCGGTGAGGCCGTCGTGGGCCATGGCGTCCAGCAGTTCCACGGCGCCGTACTTGTAGCCCTCACGGGACTTGGGCAGCAGGTGCGGCGCGTTGGTCATCGACTCCTGGCCGCCGGCCACCACCACGTCGAACTCGCCGGCGCGGATGAGCTGGTCGGCCAGCGCGATGGCGTCGAGTCCCGACAGGCAGACCTTGTTGACGGTCAGGGCCGGCACGCTCATCGGGATGCCCGCCTTGACGGCCGCCTGGCGGGCCGGGATCTGGCCGGTGCCGGCTTGGAGCACCTGGCCCATGATCACGTACTGCACCTGGTCACCGGCGACGCCCGCCCGCTCCAGCGCCGCCTTGATGGCGAAGGCGCCGAGGTCCGCCCCGGAGAAACCACGGAGCGAGCCGAGCAGTCGTCCCATCGGCGTACGGGCGCCTGCGACGATCACGGACGTACGGGCCTGGCTGGTCATGTGTCGCGCCCCTTTGCACGGAGGGTGGATGGCCGTCGTAACTCGCGGACGGCCTGGGTTGTTCCGTCAGGTCGGAGGTTAACGAGGGTTAAGCCCCAATGTACTGACCGGTACTGGCCCGGTCACCCGGGGCGCGGTGTGACGGCGCGCACGTTGCGTGACCATGCGTGCGGACGGTGCACTGGAACCATGCTGACTCGAATCGACCACATCGGTATCGCCTGCTTCGATCTCGACGCCACCGTCGAGTTCTACCGCGCGACCTACGGCTTCGAGGTGTTCCACACCGAGGTCAACGAGGAGCAGGGGGTGCGCGAGGCCATGCTCAAAATCAACGAGACCTCCGACGGCGGCGCCTCCTACCTGCAACTGCTGGAGCCGGTGCGCGAGGACTCCGCGGTCGGAAAATGGCTGGCCAAGAACGGTGAGGGCGTGCATCACATCGCCTTCGGCACGGCGGACGTCGACACCGATTCCGAGGACATCCGCGCCAAGGGCGTCCGGGTGCTCTACGAGCAGCCGCGCACCGGTTCCATGGGTTCGCGCATCACCTTCCTGCACCCCAAGGACTGCCACGGGGTCCTCACCGAGCTCGTCACGGCGGCCCCTGAGCACTGACCCGCACCCGCCCTCCCCGGTACTGTGTCCTCCGGGGCTGGGGGACGGCCCGGACTGCGGTGAGAATCTGACACCATTCTCCCGAATGGCTATGTTCACCGGAGAGCTCACCCGGTTGGCGGGTGAGCAGTCCAGGAGACGGATGGGACCGCGGAGTGCGGGGCTACGACCGCTACGAGGCTGACGACCACCTCTCTCAGTTCGAAGCCGAGATGGAGCGGCTGCGGACCGAGCGGGACAAGGCCGTCGACCACGCAGACGATCTCGGCTACCAGGTCGAGGTGCTGCGCGCCAAGCTGCACGAGGCGCGGCGCCAGCTTGCCCAGCCGCGGGGCTACGACAACATCAGCCACCAGGCCGAGCAACTCCTGCGCAACGCCCAGGTCCAGGCCGACCAACTGCGCGCCGACGCCGAGCGGGAGCTGCGCGAGGCGCGAGCCGGCACCCAGCGGCTGCTCCAGGACCAGGCCGAGCGCCAGGCCCGGCTGGAAGCCGAACTCCACGCGGAGGCGGTGGCCCGGCGCCGCCGGCTCGACGAGGAACTCGCGGAGCGCCGCGCCACCGTCGAGACCCACGTCAACGAGAACGTCGCCTGGGCCGAGCAACTGCGCGCCCGCAGCGAGTCGCAGGCCCGCCGGCTCATGGACGAGTCGCGCGCCGAGTCCGAGGCCGCCCTGTCCGCCGCCCGCGCCGAGGCGATCCGGGTCGCCGAGCAGGCCCGCCAGCGCCTGGAGTCGGCGGCCACCGAGGCCCGCACCGAGGCCGAGGCCATCCTGCGCCGGGCCCGCACCGACGCCGAGCGACTGCTGACCGCCGCCTCCAACCAGGCGCAGGAGGCCACCGACCACGCGGAGAGCCTGCGCACCGGTGCCCGCAGCGAGTCCGAGGACGCCCGCCGGGAGGCCTCCGAGCTGACGGTGGCCGCCGAGGCGGCGATGGCCGAGGCGGAGAGCTCGCTGCGTGAGGCGCGGGCCGAGGCCGAGCGGCTGAGCACCGAGTCCGAGCAGGCGGCGGCCAAGCTGCTCTCGGACGCGGAGTCATCGGTCGAGCAGCGTACGCGCACCGCGCGGGCCGAGATCGCCCGGCTGGTCAGCGAGGCCACCAAGGAGGCCGACGCGATCCGGGCCGACGCCGAGCAGGAGCGCGACGACACCCGCGCCGCGGCGGACCGGCTGCTGGCCGAGGCCCAGGAGGCGGCCCGCAGCGCGGCGGCCGAGGACGCGGCGGCGCAGCTGGCGAAGGCGGCCCGCAGCGCCGAGGAGGTGCTGGCCAAGGCCTCGCAGGACGCCCGGGCGGCCACCAAGGCGGCGGCCGGGGAGGCCGAGCGGATCCGCAAGGAGGCCGAGGCGGAGGCCGACCGGCTGCGCGCCGAGGCCGAGGAGGCCGCCGAGCAGCTCAAGGGCGCGGCCAAGGACGACACCAAGGAGTACCGCGCCAAGACCGTCGAACTCCAGGAGGAGGCGCGTCGGCTGCGCGGCGAGGCCGAGCAGTTGCGCGCCGAGGCGGTCGCCGAGGGCGAGCGGATCCGCGGTGAGGCGCGGCGTGAGGCGCTCCAGCAGATCGAGGAGGCGGCCAGCACCGCCGAGGAGCTGCTGACCAAGGCCCGCACCGACGCGGAGGAGCTGCGGCAGGGCGCGAGCACCGAGTCTGACCGGGTGCGCACCGAGGCCATCGAGCGCGCCGCGACGCTGCGTCGGCAGGCGGAGGAGTCGCTGGAGCGGGCCCGGGCCGAGGCGGAGCAGTTGCGCACCGAGGCGCAGGAGGCCGCCGGCCAGGTCAAGGCCGAGGCATCCGACGCGGCCCGCAAGTCCCGCGAGGACGCCGAGCAGGCGGCCCGCAAGGTGCGCGAGGAGGCCCGTGAGGACCTCGACCGGCAGCGCGCCGACCTCAAGCAGCGGCTGACCGACGCCGAGGACGCGCTGCGCTCGGCCAACGACGAGGCGGGCCGGCTGCGCCGGGAGGCCGCCGAGGAGACCGAGCGGATCCGCGTCGAGGCCGCCGAGCGCATCCGCACCCTGCTCGCCGAGGCCGACGAGGAGGCCGACCGGCTGCGGACCGAGGCCACCTCCGACGCCTCGGCCGCTCGTGCCGAGGGCGAGGCGGTCGCGGTCCGGCTGCGCGGCGAGGCGGCGGCGGAGGCCGAGCAGTTGCGCGCCGACGCGCGGGAGACCGCCGACCGGCTGCGGGCCGAGGCGGCCGCCGCGGCGGAGCGCATCGGCGTGGAGGCCGCGGAGGCACTGGCGGCGGCCCGCGAGGAGGCGGCCAGGCGCCGCCGCGAGGCCGAGGAGTTGCTGGCGGACGCCCGTCGCGAGGCGGAGCAGGAGCGCGGCCAGGCCCGCGAGCAGACCGAGGAGTTGCTGGCGTCGGCCCGCAAGCGGGTGGAGGACGCCGGTGTCGAGGCGGACCGGCTGGTGGCCGAGGCCGAGCGGCGCTCCGCCGATCTGGTGGCCGCCGCCGAACTGACGGCCCAGCAGGTGCGGGACGCGGTCGCCGGGTTGCACGAGCAGGCCGAGGAGGAGATCGCCGGGCTGCGGTCGGCGGCCGAGCACGCGGCCGAGCGGGTGCGGACCGAGGCCCGCGACGAGGCCGACCGGCTGCACGCGGACGCCAACGCCGAGCGTGAGCGGGCGGCGGCGGACGCGGCCCGGATGCGGCGGGAGTCCGTCGAGGAGACCGAGCTGGCCAAGGCGCTCGCCGAGCGCACCATGTCCGACGCCATCAGCGACGCGGACCGGCTGCGCGACGAGGCCCGTGAGGACGCCAACCGCAAGCGCGCCGAGGCCGCCCAGCAGGCCGACGACCTGGTGGCCGGCGCGGTGCAGGACGCGGAGCGGCTGGCGGCCGACGCCGACGACCGGGTCGCCCGGGCCGCCGCGGAGGCCGAGCGGCTTGCCACCGAGGCCGAGCGGATCCGCACCACGGCGATGGAACACGCCGAGCTGACCCGGGTGGAGGCGGACCGGGTGGCCTCCGCCGCAGCGGCCGAGGTCGAGCGGACCGTCGACGAGGCGCGCGTCGCGGCCAACCGCAAGCGGTCCGAAGCCGCCCAGCAGGCGGATGAGTTGATCGGCGAGGCGACCACCGAGGCGGAGCGCATCGGCGCCGACGCCCGGGCGGAGGCGATGCGCACCGCGACGGTGGCCGAGGAGCAGTCGGACGCCATGGTCGCCGCGGCCCGCGCGGAGGCCGAGCGGGTGGTGGCCGAGGCCACCACCCAGGCCAACTCCCTTGTGGAGCGGTCCCGTACCGACGCCGACACGCTGCTGTCGGAGGCGCGCGGGGACGCGACGGCCATAAGGGAGCGGACCGAGGAGATGCGCGCCCGGGTCGAGGGCGAGGTGGACGCGCTGCACGAGCGGGCCCGCCGGGAATCGTCGGAGGCGATGAAGTCCGCGGGCGAGCGGTGTGACAAGCTGGTTACCGCCGCTACCGAGCAATTGCGCGAGGCGGAGGAGAAGGCGCGTAAGCTTGTCGCCGACGCCGAGAGGGCTGCGGCGGGGCTGCGATCCGACGCCTCGTCGGAGGCCGGCAAGGTCCGCATCGCCGCGGTGAAGAAGGCCGAGGGTCTCATCAAGGAGGCCGAGCAGAAAAAGGCCGAGGCGGAGCGGAGCGCGGAGCGCGTCGTCAGCGAGGCACGGGCGGAGGCCCAGCGCGTCGTGGACGAGGCCCGCCGCGAACTCGATGTCCTCAAGCGGCGCCGCGAGGACATCAATTCCGAAATCTCCCGTGTTCAGGATGTGTTGGAAGCTCTCGAATCGTTCGACGCGACCGGCGGTGGCGGCAGCAAGAAGCCAGGTGACCGCCGGGACGGACCGGGTGGGGTGAAGGCGGGCGCCGGTGCGGGCGCCACTCGTTCGGGTGGCAAACGCTCCGATGACGCTCCACTCGATTGAGCGCACATTCTGCAGTTGTAATGGACATTGACTCGATGACACGCCGTCCGCACCCCTAGGATTCCCCCTATCACCTCACCGGCCTGAATTGACAGGAACCCCATGAGCGACACATCCTCCCCCTTCGGCTTCGAGCTCGTGCGGCGTGGCTACGACCGCGGCCAGGTGGACGACCGCATCACCAAGCTCGTCGCCGACCGCGACAGCGCGTTGGCCCGGATCACCGCGCTGGAAAAGCGCATCGAAGAGCTTCACCTCGAAACTCAGAACGCCCAGGCACAGATCAACGACGCGGAACCGTCGTACGCCGGTCTCGGCGCCCGCGTCGAGAAGATCCTCCGTCTCGCCGAGGAGGAGGCCAAGGACCTGCGCGAGGAGGCCCGTCGGGCGGCCGAGCAGCACCGTGAGCTGGCTGAGGGGGCAGCCAACCAGGTGCGGCAGGACGCCGAGTCGTTCGCGGCCGAGCGCAAGGCCAAGGCCGAGGACGACGGCGCGCGGATCGTCGACAAGGCCAAGGGCGAGGCGACCCAGCTGCGCTCCGAGGCCAGCAAGGACGCGCAGGCCAAGCGCGAGGAGGCGGACGCCCTCTTCGAGGAGACCCGTGCCAAGGCCGCCCAGGCCGCCGCCGACTTCGAGACCAACCTGGCCAAGCGCCGGGAGCAGTCCGAGCGTGACCTGGCCTCCCGTCAGGCCAAGGCGGAGAAGCGTCTCGCCGAGATCGAGCACCGCGCCGAGCAGCTGCGCCTCGAGGCCGAGAAGCTGCGCACCGACGCCGAGCGCCGCGCCCGCCAGACGGTGGAGACCGCGCAGCGCCAGGCCGAGGACATCGTGGCCGACGCCAACGCCAAGGCCGACCGGATCCGCAGCGAATCCGAGCGCGAGCTGGCGGCGCTCACCAACCGCCGCGACAGCATCAACGCCCAGCTGACCAACGTCCGCGAGATGCTGGCGACGCTGACCGGTGCCGCGGTGGCCGCCGCCGGTGCCCCGGACGACGAGCCGATCTCGCGCGGCGTTCCGGCCCAGCAGAGCCGCTGACGCCCATCGGTCGAACAGGCCCCCCATCCTCATCCCGGGTGGGGGGCCTTGCCGTGCGCAGGGTTGGGTAGTCGCCTAGCGTGGACGGCGTGATCGAGCTTCAGGGGCTGACCAAACGCTTCGGCGACAAGGTGGCGGTCGACAATCTGACCTTCACCGTGCGACCGGGCATGATCACCGGCTTTCTCGGGCCCAACGGCGCGGGCAAGTCGACGACGATGCGGATGATGCTGGGCCTGGACATCCCCACGGCCGGCGACGTCCGGATCGACGGCAGACGGTACGAGCGGATGCGTGAGCCGCTCAAGGACATCGGCGCGCTGCTGGACGCCAAGGCGGTGCACGGCGGGCGCAGCGCGTACAACCACCTGCTGTGCATGGCGCAGGCCAACCGCATCCCGCGGGCCCGGGTCAGCGAGGTGCTGGACACCGTCGGCCTGTCCTCGGTGGCCGGCAAGCGGCCCAAGGGCTTCTCCCTCGGCATGGGACAGCGGCTCGGCATCGCCGGCGCGCTGCTGGGTGACCCGCGGATCCTGATGTTCGACGAACCGGTCAACGGTCTCGACCCCGAGGGCATCCACTGGATCCGCAACCTGATGAAGAGCCTGGCCGCCCAGGGGCGCACGGTCTTCGTCTCCAGCCACCTGATGAGCGAGATGGCGCTGACCGCCGAGCATCTGGTGGTGATCGGGCAGGGCAGGCTGCTGGCCGACACCTCGATGGCCCAGTTCATCGCGGACAACGCCAAGTCACTGGTTCGCATGCGCACCCCTGAGCCCGAGCGGCTGCGGGACGCGCTGGCCACGGCGGGGATCGCCGCGCGGACCACCGAGGACGGCGGTTTCGAGATCACCGGGGTGGAGGCCGCCGACCTCGGCGAGCTGGCCGCCCGGCACCGGCTCGTGCTGCACGAGCTGAGCCCGCAGCACGCCTCGCTGGAGGAGGCGTTCATGCGGCTGACCGCGGGGACGGTGGAGTACCACTCGCACGAGGGCGGGCCGGCCGGGCCGGCGGCCGTCCCCGGTCAGCCGCCGCAGACGACCGGCTGGGGCCAGGGCCGGCCGGAGCCGGCCCCGCGCCGCTCCCGGCACGGCAAGCAGAACAAGGGGGTATGAGATGTCGGTGGTGCCCGCGGTCCTCACCTCGGAATGGACCAAGATCAGGTC
The DNA here is from genome assembly GCA_963737305.1 of uncultured Actinomycetota bacterium. Taxonomy (GTDB): domain Bacteria; phylum Actinomycetota; class Actinomycetes; order Streptomycetales; family Streptomycetaceae; genus Streptantibioticus_C. Next base: position 3,373,699 of record CAVTRX010000001.1, read on the forward strand.
GGTGCGCTCCACGGTGTGGACGCTCTCGCTGGCGGCGATCATCACCGTCGGCCTCGGTCTGCTGATCTCCTACCTCGCCAACGACAGCTTCAGGCGCATGTCGGCGCGCAACCAGGCGACCTTCGACCCGACGTACACCAGCTTCGCCGGGATGAGCCTCGGTCAGCTGCTGATGATCGTCTTCGGGGTGCTGGTGGTCTCCAACGAGTACAGCAGCGGGATGATCCGCACCTCGCTGGCGGCGGTCCCGCAGCGCGGGGTCTTCCTGTTCGGCAAGATCGCCGTGGCCACCGCCCTGGCGCTCGTGGTGGGGATGATCACCTCCTTCGCCACCTTCTTCGTCGGACAGTCGGTGCTCGGCGGCCACGCAACCGGCATCGGCGACCCCGGGGTGCTGCGGGCGGTGGTGGGCGGCGGGCTGTATCTGACGCTGATCTCGATGTTCGCCATGGGGTGCGCGGCGATGCTGCGCAGTCCGCTGCTGTCGCTGGCGATCCTGATGCCGTTCTTCTTCCTGATCTCCAACATCCTGGGCAACGTCAGCGCCACCCAGAAGGTCGCCCGCTATCTGCCGGACCAGGCCGGGCAGAAGGTCATGATGGTGGTGACCAGTGGTGACGACCGGCCCTACGGTCCCTGGGCGGGTCTGTTGATCATGGTCGCGTGGGTGGCCGCCGCACTGGTCGGCGGCTATCTGATGATCAAGCGACGGGACGCGTGAGGCGGCAGACGTCCCCGGCGGCGGACCGCAGGCTGAGCGCGCTGGGCCTGGACGGCGTCCCGGCGCTCGACCCGCTGAGCTATCCGGGTCGGCCGGTGCCGGGCCCCTCGCTGCTGCTGGGTGACGAACTGCTCGCCCTGCTCCCGGCGGACGCCCCCCTCGGGCGCTGGCGGGTCGGTCCCGGCCAGGGCCGGCACAGCGGCCGCGAACTGGACGCCGTGCTGCGGGGATCGGGGCTGGCCGGGGTAGCCGGGCGGGAGCCGGTGATCGCGGTCGGGTCGAACGCCTCGCCGGGCCAGATGCGGCACAAGCTGGTGCTCGCCGGGACGCCGGTCGCTCTGCCGATGGTCCCGGTCACCGCGGGCGGCCTGGCGATCGGCGTCTCCGCGCACATCAGCGTCGCCGGCTACGTCAGCGCCTCCCCGTTCGCCGATCCCGGGTGCGTCTCCACGCCGGTCGTCAGCTGGCTCGACCCGGCGCAGCTGACCGCCGTGGACGCCACCGAGCCCAACTACCACCGGGTACGGCTGCCCGCGGCCGACTTCCCACTGACGCTGCCCGGCGGACGGCCACTCCCCCAGGCATGGCTGTACGTCAACCGGCACGGCGTCCTGACGCTGGACGGGCTCACCCCGCGGCCCGGCGGCGAGCAGCGCGCCCTGCTGCGCGAACTGCTGGCCGCCTCGGCGCGGTTGCGCGCCCTGCTGGGTCCTGGGCCCAGGACCTGGGTGGCCAGGGCGGCCTGCGACCCGGCGGTGCGGGCCCAGGGGAACCGGGTGTTCGCCGAGGAGGGCCGGCTGCTGCGCCAGGAGTGGGCGGCGACCCTGGACGGACGGCTGTGAGCCGCGCGGGGTAGCCTCCTAGACCTCACGGGGGGCATTTGTACGCCCCAGCCATTCCTTCGAGGGGCGGAGCATGATCGAGGCACGCGGCCTCACCAAGCGGTACGGGGCGAAGACCGCCGTCCACAATCTGTCGTTCCAGGTACGCCCGGGCGTCGTCACCGGGTTCCTCGGGCCGAACGGCTCGGGCAAGTCCACCACGATGCGGATGATCCTCGGGCTCGACGCGCCCTCCGAGGGCCAGGTGACGGTCAGCGGCCGTCCCTACCGCCAACTGCCCAACGCGCCGCGGCATGTCGGCGCGCTGCTGGACGCCAAGGCGGTGCACGGCGGGCGCAGCGCCCGGCAGCACCTGCTGTGCCTGGCCCAGTTGTCCGGCATCCCGGTCCGCCGGGTCGACGAGGTGCTGGCGATGGTCGGCCTGTCCGAGGTGGCGGGCAAGCGCTCCAAGGACTTCTCGCTCGGCATGGGGCAGCGCCTGGGCATCGCGGCGGCGCTGCTCGGCGACCCGCAGGTGCTGCTGTTCGACGAGCCGGTCAACGGCCTGGACCCCGAGGGCATCCACTGGGTCCGCAACCTCATGCGGCGGCTGGCCTCCGAGGGCCGGACGGTCTTCGTCTCCAGTCACCTGATGAGCGAGATGGCGCTGACCGCGGACCATCTGATCGTGATCGGCCGCGGCCAACTGCTGTCCGACATGAGCGTCAAGGACTTCATCGCCCGCAACTCCACGGGCTTCGCGCTGGTGCGCACCCCCGAGGAGGCCGGGCAGCGCGAGAAGCTGACCGCCGCGCTGGGCGAGGCCGGCGGCGCGGTCGCCGCCGACCAGGACGGCGCGCTGCGGGTCACCGGTCTCGACCTGCCGCGCATCAGCGACATCGCGCACCAGGCGGACGTGCGGCTGTGGGAGCTCTCGCCGCACCAGGCGTCGCTGGAGGAGGCGTACATGCGCCTGACCCAGGGCGCGGTGGACTACCGCTCCAGCAACGACCCGCGCGCCGGGACGCAACAGCAGCCGTTCGCCGGTCAGCCGCAGCCGTACGCCGGGCCGCCGGTGCCCGCCGGGCCGAACCCGTACGCCGCGCCGCAGCAGGGCTGGCCGGCGCAGAACCCGTACGCGGCCCCGGGCGTCCCGGCGCAGCAGCCGGGGGCCCAGCCCTTCGGGGCGCCGCCGGCCGTGCTCGCCCCGCCGCCGCAGGAGGCCCCGGCCGCGCCCGCCGCCCCGGTCCCCGCCCCGCACGCCCCGACCGACGCCGAGGACGCTTGAGATGACCACTCCCCACCAGGCGCCGCCCGCCGCACCGTGGCAGGGCGGGGCCCCCGGCACGTACTCCTCGCCGATCCCGGTGCAGAGCACCACGTTGGGCCAGGCGCTGCGTTCCGAGTGGACGAAGATCCGCACCGTGCGCTCCACGATGTGGACGCTCGGCGTCATGCTGCTGCTGGTGCTCGGTGTCGGCCTGCTCGTGGCGGGCACCATGAGCGGACACGACATGTCCGGCTTCCCGGTGCTGGGCGCCGGGTTCTTCGGGGTGCTGCTCGGCAGCCTGTGCGTGATCACGCTCGGGGTGCTGGTGATCTCCTCGGAGTACACCACCGGGATGATCCGCACCACGCTCACCGCCTGCCCCAGCCGGTCGCGGATGCTCACCGCCAAGGCGATCGTCTTCACCGCGCTGGCGTTCGTCCTGACGACCGCCGCCTGCCTGCTGATCGCGTTGGCCGACTCCGGGATGCTGAGCGAGTCCGGCACCGAGCAGCCGTCCGGCAGCCAGTGGCTGCGCGCCACGGTCGGGATCGGCGCCTACGTGGCGCTGCTCGGGCTGCTGGCGCTGTCGGTCGGCACGTTGCTGCGGCACTCGGCGGGCGCCATCACCACGATGCTGGGCCTGGTGCTGCTGCCGCTGATCCTCGCGCTGTTCATGCAGACCGAGTCGCTGCGCTCGGTCCAGCGCGCGCTGATCGAGTACTCGGTGCCGAACGCCATCGCCACGCTCTACGGCATCCCGTTCCTGGAGAGCGGGCCGAAGGTGTGGGCGCCGCTGTGGATCCTGGCGGCCATCACCGCCGCCGCGCTGATCGGCGCGTACACGGTGCTCAACAAGCGCGACGTGTAGCGGACCTCAGTACCGCGGCGCGTTACGGGACCGCTGGAGCTTCGCGCTCCGGCGGTCCTTCGCGTTCCAGCAGGCGCGGTGCCAGTGTCTGCGCTCGTCGATGCCGCTGTGCTGCGGCCAGGCCACCACGTGCCCGACACCGGGCGGGATCTCCTGGTCGCAGCCGGGACAGCGGTAGGTCTTGCCGGTGCTGCCGGTGACCGGGCGCATCTGCCATTCCTCGTCGCGCCAGGTCTCCGTGCGCTCCAGACCGTGCCGGTCATCCTCCGGCCGCGGTTCCGGCTTGTCGGCCCGGTGGGGGCGGTTTCGACGAGGGGACACGGAAAACCTCATGGGTGAGGGCGTTTTGGGCGGACCGTTCACCAGCCTAGGCGACGTGAAGCAGGTCCGGAAACCGCCGGACATCACCGCCTGAGACGTCGGACAATCACGCAGTCACGAAATCAGGGCGCCGCCCGTGCCGTCGGCACATGTCAGGCGTTAATGCCGATGAGGAGCCTTCCGTTCGGGCGGCGACGGTGAGGAGAGGTGAGGACATGCGCGAGCCGGTGCGCCTCGGGGCGTTCGCGCTCTCGGCCCAGTTCCCGGGCCAGGGACACGCTGAGGCGCTGCACCGCACGGTGCGGACCGCGGAGGCGGTCGAGCGGGCGGGGCTGGACTCGATATGGCTGGCGGAACACCACTTCATGCCGTACGGGGTGTGCCCGTCGGCGGTGACGCTGGCCGCGCTGCTGCTCGGCCGCACCAGCCGGATCGGGGTCGGCACGGCGGTCAGCGTGCTGCCGACCGCGCACCCGGTGGCGCTCGGCGAGCAGGCGGCGCTGCTGCATCTGACCTCCGGCGGACGGTTCACCCTCGGCGTCGGGCGCGGCGGACCCTGGCAGGACCTGGAGGTCTTCGGCACCGGCATCGAGGCGTACACCCGGGATTATCCCGACTCCGTCGACCTGTTGCTGCGCTGGCTGCGGGAGCCGCGGGTGGGCTCCTCGCAGGGCCGCCACCGCTTCCGCGAGGTGCCGGTGGTGCCGCGGTCCGACGCCGACGGGACGCCGGACGGGCCGCCGGTGCTGCTGGCCTGCACCTCGGACGGCTCGGTGCGGCTGGCCGCCGAGCGGGCGCTGCCGATGCTGCTGGGCATGCACTGCGGGGACGAGGACAAGGCCCGGCTGACCGCGTTGTGGGCCGACTGCGCGCTGGCGGCCGGGCATTCACCCGAAAAGGTGGCCGAGGTCGCGGCCCGCCATGTGTCGGTGGGCGTGCTGCGGATCGCGGACGGCGAGCGGGACGCGGCCGAGTCGCTGCGCAAGACGATGCCGGGCTGGCTGCGCCAGGGGCTGGCGGCCCATGTACCGGTGGACGACCGGCCGCACCCGATGCGGGACGCCGACGCGTACACCGACCTGCTGTGCGAACTGCATCCGGTGGGGTCCCCGCGGCTGTGCGCGGAGCGGTTGGCGCGGACCAGCGAGCGGACCGGGATCACCCGCTTCGCGCTGCTGGCCGAGGGCACCGGCGACCTGTCGGAGACGGAGGAGAACCTGGCCAGGCTCGGCGCCGAGGTGCTCCCGCAGCTGAGGTGACGAACCCTTTGGGGGTTCGTGGCGCGCGGCGGGAGCACCGGAACGGCACGCGGTACGCGGTCGGGACGATCAGCAGTCCCGCAACGTCGGGGACTGGTTGAGCAGTTGGCCGCGTACCGAGGTGAAGCGGGCGTACCTGTCGTCGGAAGCGCCTTCGAGTGGGAAGACGGCGACCCGATGGCAGTTCTGGAAGGCGAGCCGTACGCCGAAGTGCCGTTGCAGCGTGCCACGTATGGCGTCGCTGGCCAGCGCCCTCAGCAGTTGGCCGCGCGACTGCTCGTCCGGCGGCGGAACCTGGTTGTCGGCGAACTCTCCCCCGTCGACCTTGAGTTGTGCCACCAGAGAACTGATCATCTCCCATGCGTAAGGCAGGGAGGTCCGGACGCAGTCGACGAATTCGGCTTCGTCGACCTCGCCTCGCTCGGCCTTTTCCAACAGGGCCGGTGAGACGTCGAGCGACATGGGTTCTCCTCTCGCGGCTCCGCGCCTGGCGCTCGGAGCCTTCGGATTTCAGAGGCAATCCGTTGAATATCTCCCGTTTCGACGGACTCCGCTACCCACCGTAGGCGTACGACTTCACCCGCACCAGGAGGTTGCGCCCACAACCGGCCAAACCTGAACCGTCCCGCTTTCGCCCCGAATGCGCGGCCTGTCACGCCCGCCCCGACCGCCCCGGCCGGTCCGGATCGCGCAGCGGGCCGGGATACGGGTAGCGTTGCCGATCGTGCGTCTCGTCATTGCTCGCTGCTCCGTGGACTACGCCGGGCGGCTCACCGCCCATCTGCCCTCGGCCCCGCGACTTCTCCTGATCAAGGCCGACGGCAGCGTGTCGATCCATGCGGACGACCGGGCCTACAAACCCCTCAACTGGATGTCACCGCCGTGCACCCTCAAGGAGGGCGACGACCAGGTCTGGACGGTGGTCAACAAGGCGGGGGAACAACTGATCATCACCATCGAGGAGATACTGCACGACTCCTCGCACGAACTGGGCGTGGACCCCGGCCTGATCAAGGACGGCGTCGAGGCACACCTCCAGGAACTGCTCGCGGACCGCATCGAGGCGCTGGGCGAGGGGTGGACGCTTATTCGGCGTGAATATCCCACGGCCATCGGCCCGGTGGACATCCTGTGCCGCGACGCGAACGGCGGCACGGTCGCGGTGGAGATCAAGCGCCGCGGTGAGATCGACGGCGTCGAGCAGTTGACCCGCTACCTGGAACTGCTCAACCGCGATCCCCATCTCGCCCCGGTCAAGGGCGTCTTCGCGGCCCAGGAGATCAAGCCGCAGGCCCGGGTGCTCGCCACCGACCGCGGCATCTCGTGCGCGGTGCTGGACTACGACGCGCTGCGCGGCATCGAGGACGACAAGCTGCGGCTGTTCTGACCCCCGCAAGACAACGAAAGCACCGCCCGGCCCCACGAGTTCACCGTGGGACCGGGCGGTTCAGCTTTCCGTGCTCCCCTAGGACGCCGGGGCGGACGGGGGGTCGGTCGGGGGGGCCGAGGGGGTGGGCGACCCGGACGGGCCGGTCGGCGGCGGGACCGACGTGGAACTGGTCGGCGTGCCGGTCGGCGGCGGAGGCGTCGTCGGAGGCGGCGACGTCGGGGGCGGCGAGGTCGGCGGCGCGGTGGTGGGCGGCGGGCTCGTCGCCGGGGGCGGCGACGTCGGCGTGTGCGTCGGCGGCGTACGCGTGGGATGCGGGGTCCCGCCGGCGGGCCGGGTGGGTGTCCCCGCGGCCGTGGTGGCCGGCGCGTGGGTGGTGGCGGTGGGCACCGGGGCGACCGACTTGGACGCCGAGGCGGATCCGGAGGCGGACGGCGGCCGGGAGGTGCTGTCGGCCTGCGTCGGCAGATCGGCGGGCAGGCCGGTGTTGTCGTCGTTCTGTGCCGCGCTCCCGCCCGGCTTGGCCGTCACCGGTCTGCTGTCGGAGGTGGCGCCGAGGGTGACGACGGTGCCCAGCACGGCGGCGATCATCGCGCCCGCGCCCGCCGCGGCCAGGTTGCGGCGCGACCCGACGACCGCGGAGCGCCGCCGGTGCTGGCGGTGCCGGCCGGCCTCCGCCCGGTCGACCGCGCTGATGGTCACCGTGGTCGACGTCGCGCCCGGTGGCAGGGCGTGCGCCCTGCGCGGTACCACCGGTGCCTTCTTGGTGGTCTCCACCCGGGCCACCGGTGCCTTGCGCACCGGCACGGGAAGCAGCGGGTTGCCGGTGTCGGCGCGGTCGTTGACCAGCGCGAGGGTGCGCCGGCCGACCACGGAGCCCTGCCGGTCACCGACCGCGCCCCGCATGCCGATGGACGCCTCCAGCTCGGTGCGCGCCCGGTCCAGGTTGCCGGTGCACAGCGCCAGGACACCCAACTCGTGGTGGAAGTAGGCCTCCTCGCCGACCTCCCCGGCCAGCCGGGCCGCCTCCTGGCCGACGCGCAGCGCGCGCTCCCAGGCACTCCAGTTCAGTCCGGCGGCGAACTCCGGCGCCGCCACCCTGGCCAGCCGCACGGCGGTGCCGGGCTGCCCGCCGTCCCGGCAGGCGGCCATCGCCGCCAGGATCGCGTCGGCCTCCGCGGCCACCCGGACCGCCGGGACCGAGGGGTGGCCGGCCCACCACGAGAAGTGCCGCGCGGCGGTGACCGCGTACTCAGGTGTGCTCGGGCCGTCCGCCGTCAGCTGGGCCAGCACCCCGGCCGCCAGCCGGTGGTGGCCCGCGACGGTGGTGGCCAGACCGCAGGCGATCAGCTCGCCGAGCGCGGCGTCCGCCGCCTCCGCGCCGACCAGCGCGGGCAGATGCGACTGGTGCACGCACTCGCCGCCGAGCGCGACGGCGACCCGCAGCGCCTCCTGGGCGTTGTGGCTCAGCCGGCCGGCCAGCAGTTCCGCCGGAGCGGCGCTCTCCGCCAGCGACGGCAGCGCGGAGCGGCCGGCAGCCGACGGGAGCGGGCTCGTGGCGTCGAGGGGGACCGGGGACAGCGTGTCGTAGGGCGCCGCGTCGAGCGCCCTGGGCTCCTGGCCGGCCCGGCGCGACGCGCCGCCGGTGCGCTGCCGCAGCAGCGCGCCGGCCTGCACGAAGCGCAACGGCAGACCCTCGGAGGCGAACCACAGGTCCGCGGCCCAGGAGATCTCGTCGTCGGTGAGGTCGCGTTCCGCCGCCCGGGCCAGCAACTCGGCGCAGGCGCCCTTGGACAGGCTCGGCAGGAACACCTCCTCGATGTGCGAGTCGGCCACCGGGGCGGCGACATCGGGGGTGGCGGAGACCAGGAAGGCGCACTCGGAGGCGGCGCCGAGCAACTCCTCCAGCGCCGCACCGCCGAACTCGATGTCGTCAAGGATCACGATCGCGCCGATGCCCTTGATGCCGGCGAGCGTCCGATCGCGGTCAGGGCGGTAGCCGTCGGCGTGGAAGACCGCGGCGTACAGCTCCTGGAGCAGGTCGCTGAGGGTGCGGCGGTAGCCGGACAACCGGATGACCCCGTCGGGCGCGAGTCCCGCGCACCGGTCGGCTATCGCCGCCAGCAGCGCGGTGCGCCCCGAACCGGAGGGCCCGGTCACCCGCACGGAGCGGCCGCGGGCGACCAGCCGGATCAGGCGCTCGCTCTCCTCGGCGCGCTCCAGCAGCGGCAGCTCGGGGGCGGGCGGGCCGGCCACCGGCGCGGGACGCGCGGCACGTACCCGTGCGGCGCGCTGCTCCGTGCTGCGGCGTCCGGCGGCGGGTATCCGCTCGCGCGGGACGCCGGCCACCTCGCTGCCGTCCACCGGGTTGACGGTCAGCAGCAGGTCACCGGCGACGACCTGGGCGAGCCTGCGGGGGGTGCCGGGCGTCTCCTGCACCGAGGTGGGCACGTCGTGGTGCTCGGGGATGGGGGTCGCGATGCCGTGCGGCGGCACGACGACGCCCGGTGTGACGGGCCGCGGCGCGATGCCGCCACCCGCGCGGGACGGCGCCGGGAACTGCCGGCCGCCGGACCCGTCGTGGTCTTCCGGTCCGCGGTTGTGTGGATCCATCGTCTCCGCCCCCCATATGCGCTCGCGTACGGGATGTCGTCATCGAAACGGAAGCCCGTACGTCCGCCGCGCGGCGGTCCGGCTCCCCTCCACGACGCGCCTGTGTGGACACGCCGAGACCGAACCCTAAACCTTCACACAGTACCGATGGAAACCCGGGGCGGTACACCGCCCGGGATGTACCGTTCCTGCGCATGCCGAAGCGATGTCCGTCGCGCGGTGGTCACTCCGCGCGCACGCCCTCGGCGACGGCTCCCACCGGTCCCGCGGGCGCGCCCGCCGGACCGCCCTCGATGGTGAGGATGCGGTGCAGACGGGTCGCGACCAGCAGTCGCTGCATCTGCGGCGGCACCCCGCGCAGGACGAGCCTGCGGCCCGCCCGGCCGGCACGGCGGTGCGCTCCCATGATCACGCCGAGCCCGGTGGCGTCCCATGAGTCGAGATCGGTCAGGTCCAGCACCAGGTCGCCGTGGCCTGAGTCCACCGCGGTGTGCAGGATCGCTCGGGCGTCCGCCGCGCTCCGGACGTCGAGGCGGCCCCCGACGGCGAGCTGGGCGTGGTCGCCCCTGATATGCATGCGTGCTCCCAAGATGGTCTGGGTCTTCCCCGTTGGCGGCCCCCGGCCGGCCTTCCCCTGCCGGCGGTTCCCTGAACAGTCTTCTTCAGTCTTCACGCAACTGACGATCCGTCGCATCCCGGGGTTGCCGTCCGTGAGCGAACCGAGACCGAATTCACCCCATGGGATGACCGAATACCGCCACCGGGTCGAGTCCGCCCCGACCCGGATCGGTGACCGCAGGTCAGTAGCGGTAGAAGCCCTGACCGCTCTTGCGGCCGATGTCGCCGGCGTCAACCATCCGCCGCATCAGCTCCGGCGGCGCGAACTTCTCGTCCTGCGACTCGGTGTAGATGTTCTGCGCGGCGTGCAGCAGGATGTCGATGCCGGTCATGTCGCTGGTGGCCAGCGGACCCATCGCGTGGCCGAAGCCGAGCTTGCAGGCGATGTCGATGTCCTCGGCGGAGGCCACCCCGGACTCCCGGAGCTTGATCGCCTCGACGACCAGCGCGGTGATCAGCCGGGTGGTGACGAACCCCGCCACGTCCCGGTTGACCACCACACAGGTCTTGCCGACCTCCTCGGCGAAGGTCCGCGCGGCGGCCAGCGTCTCGTCACTGGTCTTGTGACCGCGCACCAGCTCGCACAACTGCATCAGCGGCACCGGGGAGAAGAAGTGGGTGCCCACCACGGACTCAGGGCGGCGCGTCACCGCGGCGATCTTCGTGATCGGGATGGCGGAGGTGTTGGAGGCCAGCACCGTGCCGTCCCGGGTGATCTTGTCCAGAACGCGGAAGATCTCCTGCTTGACCTCGATCTTCTCGAAGACCGCCTCGACGACGATGTCAGCCTCCGCCGCGGCGTCCAGATCGGTGGTCGTGGTGATCCGGGCCAGCGCCTCCTGCGCCGCCGCCGACTCCAGCTTGCCCTTCTCCACGAACTTCCCGTACGAAGCCCTGATGCCGTCCATGCCCCTGGCCAGCGCCTCGTCCGTGATGTCCCGCAGGACCACGTCGTACCCGGCCTGGGCCGAGACCTGGGCGATACCGGCACCCATCAGCCCGGCACCGATGACGGCGAGCTTCTTCGCCACGACAGACACCTCGTTGTGTTGACGTTGTTTGCCGGACCTTAACGTCGTACCACCACTCGGCGCAGCAGGAAGAGGCCGGGGTCACGGTGTGTTCTTCACCGCACCGCCGGCCCGCAGTTGCCGCCGGCCGGCCCCAACGAGGTCGCGCGCCGCCGGACATGAGGGCCGTTCCAGTGACGCGACACACACCGCGAGCCACGCCGGGCGGCGGCTCACTAGAGTCGGACGCATGGTCAATCTGACGCGCATCTACACCCGTACCGGCGATGACGGTACGACGGCCCTGGGCGACATGAGCCGGGCGCCGAAGACCGATCCGCGGATCGCCGCCTACGCGGACGCCAACGAGGCCAACGCCGCGATCGGGGTCGCGCTGGCCCTCGGCGGCCTCCCGCAGGACGTCACCACCGTCCTGACCCGCGTGCAGAACGACCTCTTCGACGTCGGCGCCGACCTGGCGACCCCGGTCACCCCCGATCCCGAGTATCCGCCGCTGCGCGTCGAGCAGACCTACGTCGACCGGCTCGAAGCGGACTGCGACCGCTTCCTGGAACCGCTGGAGAAGCTGCGCAGCTTCATCCTCCCCGGCGGCACCGCGGGCGCGGCCCTGCTCCACCAGGCCTGCACGGTGGTGCGCCGGGCGGAACGCTCCACCTGGGCGGCCCTGGAGACGCACGGCGAGACGATGAACCCGCTGACCGCCAAATACCTCAACCGGCTCTCCGATCTGCTGTTCATCCTGGCCCGCAGCGCCAACCGCGGAACCGGGGATGTGCTGTGGGTACCCGGAGAGAACCGTTGAGGCGTTAGGGTCCGGCCATGGCCGAACAGGAGAGCGGTGGGGGCGGGCGGCTGCTGGCTATCAGTGACCTGCACGTCTCGCACCCGAAGAACCGAGACATCGTCAAGGCGCTGCGCCCGGGGAAACCGGGTGACTGGCTGATCGTGGCGGGTGACGTCGGGGAGAAGGTCGAGGACATCGAGTGGGCGCTGGGCCTGCTCGCGGAGCGTTTCGAGTCGGTGATCTGGGCGCCGGGCAACCACGAGTTGTGGACCACGCCCGCCGACCCGGTGACGCTGCGCGGGGAGGAGCGCTACCGGCACCTGGTGGAGATCTGCCGGTCCCTCGGGGTCGCCACCCCGGAGGACCCCTTCCCGGTGTGGCACGGCGCCGGTGGCCCGGCCGTCGTCGCCCCGTTGTTCGTACTGTACGACTACACCTTCCAGATGCCGGGCGTACGGTCCAAGGCCGAGGGCCTGGAGGCCGCCTACGAGGCCGGCATCGTGTGCACCGACGAGTACCTGCTGCACCCGGACCCCTACCCCAGCATCGACGAGTGGTGCCGGGCGCGACTGGAGTACACCGAGAAGCGGCTGATGGACATCGCGGCCGACCTGCCGACCGTGCTGGTCAGCCACTGGCCGCTGGTGCGCCAGCCCACCCGGGTACTGCGCTACCCGCAGTTCGCCCAGTGGTGCGGCACCGAGGCGACCGCCGAGTGGCACCTGCGCCACCGCGCGCTCGTCTCGGTCTACGGGCACCTGCACATCCCGCGCAGCACCTCCTACGACGAGGTGCGCTTCGAGGAGGTCTCGGTGGGCTACCCGCGCGAGTGGAGCGCCCGCAACAAGCCGCCGGGGATCCCCCGGGTCATCCTGCCCATGCCGTGACGGGCCCGGAGGCCGCCGTCAGGCGACGTTGACCCGCTGGCCGGGCGGGGCGGCCTCCAGCCAGGCCAGGAAGCCGGTCAGCGCGTCCTCGCTCATCGCCAGCTCCAAGCTGGTGCCGCGGTGCCGGCAGGCGAGCACGAAGGCGTCGGAGAGCAGCGCCAGCTCCTCCTCGCCCTGCGGAGTGCGGCGGTCGACCACCTCGATGGCGCCGCGCTCCAGGACCCGGCGCGGCCGGGGCGCGTAGGAGAAGACCCGGAACCACTCGATGCGGTCGCCGCTGTAGCGGGCCACGCCGTACACCCAGCCCTTGCCGGTGGGCTCACGGCCGGTGGCGGGTTCGAGTCCGGGCTCGGTGGGAACGCGCAGACTGCAGTCGAAGGTGCCGCCGGGACGCTGGATCAGCCGGCGGCGCAGTCCGAAGACGAAGAGGCCCGATCGCGACGACCGCGAGGAGCGTCCGCGAACAGCTCCAAGGCGAGGGCCACGCCCACCGACCTCCTCGCCTCACGCCCGGGGTGACCGGACTGCTGTGAAAACCGCTCCTGCTGCGGCCGAGCCGCGGACCGGCCGGTTCCGGCGGTCCGCGGCATCGGGTCGCTTCGTCAGTCCGTAGCCGCCGCCGCGGCACGCAGCCGGACATCGGCGCGCCGCTCGGCGTCGGCGTCGTCGTCCGACTTGGCACGCTCCAGCGCACGCTCGGCGCGCGCCACATCGATCTCGTCGGCCAGCTCGGCGATCTCGGCGAGCAGCGACGAGCTTGTTGTCGGCGAACGAGAGGAATCCGCCGTGCACGGCGGCGACGACCGTGCCGCCCTCAGCTCGTACGGATGGTCACCGGGCCCGACTCCAGCACACTGAGAAGCGGTGTGTGGCCCGGCATGATGCCGATGTCGCCGGACGCGGTGCGCGCGACGACGATGGTGGCTTCGCCGGACCAGACCTTGCGGTCGGCGGCGACCAGCTCGACGTGCAGCTCGGCCAAGATGGCTCCTCGGGTCTCCACCCACCGCTCCCGGCGGGTGTCGGTTCACAGAATAACGGGGTGCGGGTGGGGGGCGGGACGCAGCCCGCCCCCCGTCACACGCTTGACCGACGCGGGACGTCAGGAGACGCCGAGCTCCTTGGCGTTCGCCTTGAGGTCGTCCAGGCCACCGCACATGAAGAAGGCCTGCTCCGGGAAGTGGTCGTACTCACCGTCGGCGATCGCGTTGAACGCCGTGATCGACTCGTCCAGCGAGACGTCCGAGCCGTCGACACCGGTGAACTGCTTCGCCACGTGGGTGTTCTGCGACAGGAAGCGCTCGATGCGGCGGGCGCGGTAGACGGTGAGTCTTGTCCTCTTCGCCCAGCTCGTCGATACCGAGGATGGCGATGATGTCCTGGAGGTCCTTGTACTTCTGCAGGATCCCCTTGACGCGCATCGCGCACGTCGTAGTGGTCCTGCGCGATGTAGCGCGGGTCCAGGATGCGGGACGTGGAGTCCAGCGGGTCCACCGCCGGGTAGATGCCCTTCTCCGAGATCGGCCGGGAGAGCACCGTCGTCGCGTCGAGGTGCGCGAAGGTGGTCGCCGGAGCCGGGTCGGTCAGGTCGTCCGCCGGGACGTAGATCGCCTGCATCGAGGTGATCGAGTGGCCACGGGTCGAGGTGATGCGCTCCTGGAGCAGACCCATCTCGTCGGCCAGGTTCGGCTGGTAGCCCACCGCGGAGGGCATCCGGCCGAGCAGCGTGGAGACCTCGGAACCGGCCTGGGTGAAGCGGAAGATGTTGTCGATGAAGAACAGCACGTCCTGCTTCTGCACATCGCGGAAGTACTCCGCCATGGTCAGACCGGCCAGCGCGACCCGCAGACGGGTGCCCGGGGGCTCGTCCATCTGGCCGAAGACCAGCGCGGTCTTGTCGATGACGCCGGAGTCGCTCATCTCCTCGATGAGGTCGTTGCCCTCACGGGTGCGCTCACCGACGCCCGCGAAGACCGACACACCGTCGTGGTTGTTGGCGACGCGGTAGATCATCTCCTGGATGAGCACCGTCTTGCCGACGCCCGCACCGCCGAACAGGCCGATCTTGCCGCCCTTGACGTACGGGGTCAGCAGGTCGATGACCTTGACGCCGGTCTCGAACATCTCGGTCTTGGACTCGAGCTGGTCGAAGGCGGGCGCCTTGCGGTGGATGGGCCAGCGCTCGGTGATCTCGACACTCGGCCTCGGGTCCACGTTCAGGACCTCGCCCAGGGTGTTGAACACCTTGCCCTTGGTGACGTCGCCGACCGGGACGGTGATGCCCGGCGCCGGTGTCGGTCACCGCGGCCTGGCGGACCAGACCGTCGGTGGGCTGCATGGAGATCGCGCGGACCAGGCCGTCGCCCAGGTGCTGGGCGACCTCGAGGGTCAGCGATCTTCAGCTCGCCCGCGTTGGCCGGGTCGGCGACCTCGACCGTGCAGCGCGTTGTACATCTCCGGCATCGCGTCGACGGGGAACTCCACGTCGACGACCGGGCCGATGACCCGCGCGACGCGGCCCGTGGCACGGCAGTCGTCTCAACAGTGGTCGTCATGGGTGTCAGTCACTCCCCGCGCTCGCGTCGGCCAGGGCGCTGGCGCCACCGACGATCTCGCTGATTTCCTGGGTGATTTCGGCCTGTCGGGCCGCGTTGGCAAGCCGCGAGAGCGACTTGATGAGTCTCCTCGGCGTTGTCGGTCGCCGACTTCATCGCCCGGCGGGTGGCCGCGTGCTTGGACGCGGCCGCCTGCAGCAGCGCGTTGTAGATCCGGCTCTCGACGTACCGCGGCAGCAGCGCGTCCAGCACGCCCTCGGCGGACGGCTCGAACTCGTACAGCGGCCGCAGCTTGCCCGCGGACTCGGCCTCGTCGGCCGCCTCCTTCAGGCTCAGCGGCAGCAGCCGGGCGTCGACCGGGGTCTGCGTCATCATCGACACGAACTCGGTGAAGACGATGTGGAGCTCGTCCACGCCGCCCTCGGCCGTGTCCGGTGACCATGGCCTCGATCAGCGGCGCCGAGACCCGCTTGGCGTCCGCGTAGGTCGGGTTCTCGGTGAACCCGGTCCAGGACTCGGCGATCTCGCGGTCGCGGAAGCTGTAGTACGCCACGCCCTTGCGCCCGACGACGTAGGAGACGACCTCCTTGCCCTCGGCGCGCAGCCGCTCGCCCAGCCGCTCCGCCGCCTTGATGGCGTTGGACGAGTAGCCGCCGGCCAGCCCGCGGTCGCTGGTGATCAGCAGGACCGCGGCGCGGGTCGGGCTTGTCGGCCTCCGTGGTCAGCGGGTGCTTGGTCGTTGGAGCCCGTCGCCACCGCGGCCACCGCACGGGTCAGCTCATCGGCGTACGGAGAGGAGGCCGCCACCGCGCGCTGCGCCTTGACGATGCGCGAGGCGGCGATCATCTCCATCGCCTTGGTGATCTTCTTGGTGGCGGTGACGGTGCGGATGCGGCGCTTGTAGACCCTGAGTTGGGCGCCCATGCGTCAGCCCTCGACCCAGCAGCTTGCCGTCCGAGGTCTCGAACTGCTTCTTGAAGGTGTCGACAGCCTCGGAGATCGCCTGGATGGTCTCGTCGGGCATCTTGCTGGCCTTCGCCGATGGTGGTCAGGAGGTCCTTGCTTCTCGCGGTCCAGGTAGTCGAGCAGCTCACGCTCGAAGCGGCGGATGTCGGCGACGGGTACGTCGTCCAGCTTGCCGTTGGTGCCGGCCCAGATGGAGACGACCTGGTCCTCGACCGGGTACGGCGCGTACTGGCCCTGCTTGAGCAGCTCGACCATGCGGCGGCCGCGCTCCAGCTGGGCCTTGGACGCGGCGTCCAGGTCGGAACCGAAGGCGGCGAACGCCTCCAGCTCACGGTACTGGGCCAGGTCCACGCGGAGCCGGCCGGACACCTGGCGCATCGCCTTGTGCTGGGCGGAGCCACCGACCCGGGAGACCGAGATACCGACGTTCACCGCCGGGCCGCTGGCCCGCGTTGAACAGGTCGGACTCCAGGAAGCACTGGCCGTCGGTGATGGAGATGACGTTGGTCGGGATGAACGCCGAGACGTCGTTGGCCTTGGTCTCGACGATCGGCAGACCGGTCATCGAGCCGTGCGCCCATGCTCGTCGGAGAGCTTCGCGCAGCGCTCCAGCAGACGGGAGTGCAGGTAGAAGACGTCGCCGGGGTAGGCCTCGCGGCCCGGCGGGCGGCGCAGCAGCAGCGAGACGGCGCGGTAGGCGTCGGCCTGCTTGCGACAGGTCGTCGAAGACGATCAGGACGTGCTTGCCCTGGTACATCCAGTGCTGGCCGATGGCCGAACCGGTGTACGGGCGCCAGGTACTTGAAGCCGGCCGGGTCGGACGCCGGGGCGGCGACGATGGTCGTGTACTCCAGCGCGCCGGCCTCCTCCAGCGCACCGCGCACGGACGCGATGGTGGAGCCCTTCTGGCCGATGGCGACGTAGATGCAGCGGACCTGCTTCTTCGGGTCGCCGGAGCGCCAGTTGTCGCGCTGGTTGATGATCGTGTCGACGGCCAGCGCGGTCTTGCCGGTCTGGCGGTCGCCGATGATCAGCTGACGCTGGCCGCGGCCGATCGGGGTCATCGCGTCGACGGCCTTGCAGGCCGGTCTGCATCGGCTCGTGCACCGACTTGCGCTGCATGACCGTGGGGGCCTGCAGTTCCAGGGCGCGGCGGCCGTCGGTCTCGATCTCGCCGAGGCCGTCGATCGGGTTGCCCAGCGGGTCGACGACGCGGCCGAGGTAGCCCTCGCCGACGGCCACGGACAGCACCTCGCCGGTGCGGCGGACGGTCTGGCCTTCCTCGATACCGCTGAACTCGCCGAGGATGACGGCGCCGATCTCGCGCTCCTCCAGGTTCAGGGCGAGACCGAGGGTGCCGTCCTCGAACTTCAGCAGTTCGTTCGCCATGGCCGAGGGCAGTCCCTCGACCTTGGCGATGCCGTCGCCGGCCACGCTGACCGTGCCGACCTCCTCGCGCGAGGCCGCGTCCGGCTGGTACGACTGGACGAAGTTCTCCAGCGCGTCCCGGATCTCCTCCGGCCGGATCGTGAGCTCCGCCATCTGGGTTCCCTGCTCTCCTTGTTGGGCCCGAAGTTTACTTGCGGGGGCCGGGGGCTCTCCCCGCAGCTTCCGCTGCACGGCCCAACCAGGGCCGCATCAGTGCGTATCTAGGTTGGTGGCTGCGTCAGCCGGCCAGCCGCCGTGCCGCCTCGTCGAGGCGGCTGGCGACCGTGCCGTCGATGACCTCGTCGCCGACCCGCACCCTGATTCCGCCGAGGACCTCGGGGTCCACGTCCAGGTTCAGGTGCACCTGGCGGCCGTACAGCTTGGCGAGCGCCGCACCGAGGCGCTGCTTCTGCTGGTCGGACAGCGGCACCGCCGCCGTGACCACCGCGACCACCCGGCCACGGCGAGCCGCGGCCAGCTTGGACAGGGATCGATCCCTGCCTCCAGGCTACGACCACGCGGCTGTGGCGACGAGCCTGGCGACCAGCCGGGCGGTGACCGCGTGGGCACGGCCGTCCAGCAGCTCGTGGACCAGTCCGGCCTTCGCGGCGCCGGTGGCGGCCCGGTCGCTCAGCGCGGAGCGCAGGTTCGGGTTGGAGGCGACGATCCGCGCCGAAGCGGAACAGCTCGTCCTCGACGTCGTCCAGCGCACCGGAGCGCTCGGCGCCGATGACCTCGGCGACGGACGCCAGCTCCTCCACCGCGTCGACCAGGTCGCGCGAGCGCGGACCAGCGGGACCTGACCATGCCGGAGACCAGGTCGAGCGTTACGCCGCTGACCTTGCCGGTCAGCAGCCGATCCACCAGCTGGGCCTTGGCCTCGCCGGCCTGCGCCGGGTCGGTCAGGGTCCGGCGCAGCGAGACCTCGCGGTCCAGCAGCCCGGTGACGGCGGCCAGCTCCTCGGCGAGCGTGCGCACGTCGACCGAGGTGCTGTCCGTCAGCGCCTCAAGGCGCTCACGGGCCGCGGCGTTCGACTGACGGGTGGCGGTGGTCACGTGGCGGCACCCTGCGTCTGCTCCGCCTTGGCCTCGAGCTCGTCGAGGAAGCGGTCGACGACACGGCTCTGCCGCGCGCTGTCCTCAAGGGACTCGCCGACGACCCGGCCGGCCAGGTCGGTGGCGATGCGGCCGACTTCCTGGCGCAGCGCGACGGTCACCTGGCGGCGGTCCGCCTCGATCTGCGCGTGGCCGGCCGCGATGATGGCGTCGCGCTGACGCTGACCCTCCTCGCGCATCTCCGAGATGATCACCGAACCCTGCTCGCGGGCCTGCTCGGTGATCCGGGCGGCCTCGTGCCGGGCGTCAGCGAGCTGCGCCTTGTACTCCTCAAGCGTGCGGGTGGCTTCGGCCTGAGCCTGCTCCGCCCGTTCCAGGCCACCCTCGATGGCGTCGTGCCGCTCAGCCAGAGTCTTCTGGATGTTCGGCAGGAGCTTCTTACCGAGGATGCCGAAGACGAGGAAGAAGCAGAGCAGGCCGACAACCAGTTCCGCCAAGTCGGGGACGAGCGGGTTCTGCGCTCCCCCCTCGGCCAGGAAGGTCATCATGTCTGAACCTTTCGTCGAGTGTGGCTGCTGGCCCGGGTCGATCAGGTGGCGTTGAAGATGAAGGGGACGACCAGGCCGAGGAGGGCGAGGACCTCACAGAGGGCGAAGCCGAGGAACATGTTGGTGCGGATGATCGGCATCGCTTCGGGCTGACGGGCCATGGCCTCGATGGAGTGGCCGAAGACCAGACCGATACCGATGCCGGGGCCGATGGCGGCGAGACCGTAGGCAAGGGCGCCCCAGTTACCCACGATGGTGGTGGTGGCGGCGAGGTTAACGAGGTCGGCAGACATCTTCCTGTCTTCCTGTGTGATGCGGTCCACCGGGGGGCTTCCCGGCGGAAGTGTGGTGGTGGGGCGGACGCGGGCTCAGTGGCCCTCTTCGAGCGCTCCACTGATGTAGATGGAGGCGAGGAGCGTGAAGACGTACGCCTGGAGGAACTGGATCAGCAGCTCGAAGGCGGTCATGCCGGCGGCCAGCACGAACGACCCGCCCGCTACGGCGGTGACAGAGGGACGGGGTCAGCAGGTACCAGCTGGCGACGCTGAACATGACGATCAGCATGTGACCGGCGAACATGTTGGCCCACAGTCGCACCGCGAGGGTGAACGGCCGGGTGATCACGTTCTGGATGAACTCCAGCAGCACGATCAGCGGGACCAGCGGCTTGGGCAGGCCCTCGATCCAGACCAGGTTCTTGACGCCGCCGCGGAAGCCGTGGGTCTTGAACGTCAGGAACATGTAGGTGACGAACACCAGCGCCGCGAGCCCGACCGGGAAGGCGAAGCGCGACGCCACCGGGAACTGCGCGAGCGGGATGATCGACATCACGTTCATGATCCACACGAAGAAGAAGATCGACGTGAGGAAGGGGACGTACTTGTCGCCCTTCTTGCCGATGACCTCGCGCGCGATGCTCCTGGCGACGAAGTTGTAGCCGAGCTCGCCGACCAGCTGAAGCTTGCCCGGGACCAGCTTCGGCTTGGCGAACGCCGCCCAGAAGAAGCCGACGACCAGCAGCATGCAGATGATGCGCCAGCAGCATCGGCTTGGTGAAGTCGAAGCTGCCGATGCTGAAGATCGGCTTGAACTGGAACGAGTTGAGGCCCGGCGCGGGGAAGCCACAGTTCTGGAGAATGTGGCATCCGCTCTCAGCGAGCAGCGTGTGGGCACTCACCCGTGACTCCTTCGTCGTGACGCATAAGTAACTGCAACCTTGTGTGTCAGCGCGGCTGGTGGGACCGCTGGTCGGCACAGGGGACCTGGCGTGGTGGTGCCACCGCGGTCCACTCGGAGCCCGCACCGAGGACCGGGCACGCGGGATCCGCACCGCGGACGCGGTCCTGAATCCGAGTACACCGCTGGCCGAGGGGGCGGTACTCTCCTCGGGCGAGAGGGACCCCCACGGCCGGATGCGACTCCGGACGATAGCAGATTGGGATCAAGTCCCTTTACCGTGCCCTTATGTCCCATCGCGGGGCCCCGTCTTCACCGCGCGCGACTCGCGCCCGGCGGATACGGACGGTTCCGGATCGACGTAGAGCATCCGGGCGGTGAGGCTGTGGCGCACCTGCCCGCCCACCCAGGCCAACGCGGTGACCAGCAGGGTGAGGGCGAAGGCGCGGCCGTTGAAGAGGGTGGTCTTGCCGAAGACGATGATGAAGACACCGATCAGCAGGATCTGCACCGCGTAGACCAGCATCCCGGCCATCATCACGAGTTGCGGCTTGTCCTGGGTCAGGCGCATCAGCGCCGCGGACCCTGCGGCGAAGAAGACGGCGACCACGGCCAGTGCCACCAGCGCGCCGATCAGGCCCTTCTCGCCTACGACGATCGCGCTGACAACGGTGGCGGCGATTCCCACAGGGGCGGCGATGATCGCCGCGCCCCGGAGGATCCGGGCGTCGTTGTACTGCATGGGCGGCAGCTCCGGCGGGGGTCGGGGGCGGGTGGCGCGTGCCTTGACGAACTCCGGCCCGCGAAGGGGCCGTTGCCGTCAGAGGTCAACCCCCGGGAAAGGCACCCTGTATCCCCTACTCGGGTGCGAGGGAGCCTCGGCCGCAGGACCAGCGCAGCGTCCCTCCGCCCTGGTCCCCGGCTCTCTTCCCGGGTCTCGTGAACGGTATCACAAACTATTTGATGAGGTCTTTACCAAGTTTGTGTGCTCACCATCACACTCAGGTGCGACAGATGAGCGGTCCCAACTGACGGTCGCGTTCGATCTTGTCCCCGGGGTGAATTGCCGGATTCTCAACGGGCGCTGGTCACGCTGCGTCGCTCCGGGAGCTTGGCGCGTTCGCCGATCGCCGTCGCGCCGTGCAGTCCGAGCATCGCTGCGGTTTGGTCGTCCCCCGCCTCGCCGGCCTCGCACGACAGGGTGCCGGCGACCGGTGCGCGGCGCCGGTAGCGGGGCGGCACGAACGACTCGGCCCAGCGCGGGGCACGGGGTTTGAACCGCGGCAGCAGCAGGACCACCAGGCCGACCGCGCTCAGGGCGACCACCACCAGCACGATCCACAGGCTGGAGGAGCGGGCCGAGAACGCCACCGTGCCGAACGCGATCAGCGCCGACCAGAAGTACATGATCAGCACCGCGCGGCTGTGCGAGTGGCCGATCTCCAGCAGCCGGTGGTGCAGGTGGCCGCGGTCGGCGGCGAACGGCGACTGGCCGTTCCAGGTGCGGCGCACGATGGCGAGCACCAGGTCGGCGGCCGGGATGGCGATCAGGGTGAGCGGCAGCAGCAGCGGCATGTAGACCGGGACCATCTCGTGCACCGTGCTGCGGACCGAACCCGTGGTGTTGGTGATCACGTCGGGGTCGACCTGGCCGGTGATCGAGATCGCGGAGGCCGCCATCACCAGGCCGATCAGCATCGACCCCGAGTCACCCATGAAGATGCGCGCGGGATGGATGTTGTGCGGCAGGAAGCCGA
The DNA here is from genome assembly GCA_963737305.1 of uncultured Actinomycetota bacterium. Classification (GTDB taxonomy): domain Bacteria; phylum Actinomycetota; class Actinomycetes; order Streptomycetales; family Streptomycetaceae; genus Streptantibioticus_C. The sequence goes on from CAVTRX010000001.1 coordinate 3,395,765, forward strand.
CGCAGATGCCGATCAGGATCGCGCTGAACAGTGTCGCCGGAGCCGCCTGCTTCGACGCCGTAGCCGTACCAGAGCCGGTAGGCGTACATGAAGAACGCGATCGCGGCGATGCAGACCATGCCGGCCGCCAGGCCGTCCAGTCCGTCGACGAAGTTGACCGCGTTGATGGTGATGACGACCAGCGCGACCGTCAGCAGCGTGGACTGCATGGGGCTGAGCGAGACGGTGCCGACACCGGGCACCGGCAGCCACAGGATGGTCAGGCCCTGCCACACCATCACGCCGGCGGCGATCATCTGGCCGCCGAGCTTGATGAGGGCGTCCACGCCCCACTTGTCGTCCAGCACCCCCAGCAGCCAGATCAGCCCGGCCCCCGACAGCAGCGCCCGGGGCTCGTTGGAGAGCTTGAACACATCGCCCAGGTTGGTCAGCCGCGAGGCGACCAGCAGTCCGGCGCACAGTCCGCCGAACAGCGCGATGCCGCCCAGCCGCGGGGTCGGCTCCCGGTGCACGTCACGCGCCCGGATCTCCGGCATCGCCCCCGCGGCGATGGCGAACTTCCGCACCGGCCCGGTCAGCAGATAGGTGACGGCCGCAGCGACGCAGAGAGTCAGGAGGTATTCGCGCACAGCGCCACACCTTATTCGCCTCGGAGCGCGGAGTGTGAACGTAGGGGAGGACACACAGGATCGCCGAATGGTTCCCAGGCTCTTGGCGCACTCCTCGCGCCCCCCGCCGCGACCGCGCGCGGGAAGCCCCCCGCGGGCGGTCTGGGCGCCCGCGGGCCCGGGCGGGCGCCCAGATGCCCGTCCGGCGCCGTACGGGGCGCACAGGCCCGCTGAGCGGCTTGAGGGACGGGTGGGGCGGATGAGGCGGGGTCTTCAGCGAAGAGTGGGCGCCGGGACTCCGGTCAACGCGGTGACCACCGGGTCGAGGGCGTCGTGGATCTCGGTGCCGATGTGCCGGAAGACGGTCACCGGGGCGCCGTAGGGGTCGTAGACCTCGTCCGCCTCCGCGCTGGGCGCCAGCAGCCAGCCGCGCAGCGCGGCGGCGGCGCGCACCAGGGTGCGGGCCCGGTCGATGACACCGCCGTCCGGCAGCGTGGCGGGGTCTATGGCCCGCACCAGGCGGGTGAACTCCTTGAGCGTGAAGGTACGCAGGCCCGCCGCGTGACCCATCGAGATGACCTGGGCGCGGTGGTCGCGGGTGGCGGTGAGCACCAGGTCCGCCTCGATGACGTACTCGTCCAGCAGCTCGCGGCCGTGGAAGCCGTCCGGGTCCGCGCCGTACTCGGCCAGCACGGTGGCGGCGTGCGCCTCCATGGGCGCGCCCTCATGGCCCCAGGTGCCCGCGCTGCGCACCGCGATCTGCTCGGCGCCGGCGCCGAGCCTGCGGTCGAGTTCCATGCCGGGTCAGCCGCTCGGCGATGGGCGAGCGGCAGACGCTGCCGGTGCACACGTACAGCACGCGGAAACGGTCCGCCTCGGGTGTGCCGGCACAGGCGGGTATGCCCCGACTCTCCTCGGGGCCGGCTACCGCCATCGCTTCACCCCGGCGCGGGCCGCCGCCGTCGGAAGCGGGGTCACGCCGACTCCTCCAAGCCGGGGACGACCTTGCGCAGTTCCTCCGCGGACAGCACGCCGGCGCGCAGCAGCACCGGGACCTTGCCGGTGACGTCGACGATGGAGGAGGGCACCGCGGCCGGGGTGGCGCCGCCGTCGAGGTAGACGGAGACCGCGTCGCCGAGCATGTTCTGCGCGGCGTCGCAGTCCTGCGGTGAGGGGTGGCCCGTGAGGTTGGCGCTGGAGACGGCCATCGGGCCGGTCTCGGTGAGCAGCTCGATGGCGACCGGGTGCAGCGGCATGCGGACCGCCACCGTGCCGCGGGTGTCGCCCAGGTCCCACTGGAGGGAGGGCTGGTGCGGGCGACCAGGGTCAGGCCGCCGGGCCAGAAGGCGTCCACCAGGTCCCAGGCGAGCTCGGAGAAGTCGGTGACCAGGCCGTGCAGCGTGTTCGGGGAGCCGACCAGCACGGGTGAGGGCATGTTGCGCCCGCGGCCCTTGGCCTGGAGCAGGTCGCCGACGGCCTCGGCGGAGAAGGCGTCGGCGCCGATGCCGTAGACGGTGTCGGTGGGCAGCACCACGAGCTCGCCGCGGCGGACCGCGGAGGTGGCTTCGCGCAGCCCGGTGGCGCGGTCGGTCGCGTCGGAGCAGTCATAACGCCGTGCCATTAGCTGACCTCCATCGGTGGAGCGTTGCGGATGTGCGGGGCGGCCGGGCGGGGCACGCCCGGAGCCGCGGACGCCCTGGTCACGGCAGCGCCTTGCGGGCGGTGGTGAAGCGGGGGCGGTTGTTGAGGTCCCGGTGGTCGGCGGCGTCCGTCCAGCCGGTCTCCTCGTTGAAGATCCACGGGACCTGGCCGCCCTGGGTGTCGGCGTGCTCGACCACCACGACCCCGCCGGGCCGCAGCAGGCGGTGGCGGCCCGCTCGATGCCGCGGATGGTGTCGAGGCCGTCCTCGCCGGAGAACAGCGCGAGTCCGGGATCGTGGTCGCGGGCCTCGGGGGCCACGTACTCCCACTCGGTGAGCGGGATGTACGGCGGGTTGCTGACCACCAGGTCGACCTGGCCGTTGAGTTCCGGCAGCGCGGTGAGGGCGTCGCCCTGGTGCAGCGCCGACCCGGGAGCCCTCGACGTTCTTGCGGGTCCAGCGCAGCGCGCCCTCGTCCAGTTCGACGGCGTGCACCCGGGAGCGCGGCACCTCCTGGGCGAGCGCCAGCGCGATGGCGCCGGATCCGGTGCACAGGTCGACCACGAGCGGTTCGGCGACGTCCATGGCGCGGACCGCGTCTATCGCCCAGCCGACGACCGACTCGGTCTCCGGGCGGGGCACGAAGACGCCGGGGCCGACCTGGAGTTCCAGGTAGCGGAAGAAGGCCCGGCCGGTGATGTGCTGGAGGGGCTCGCGGTTCTCCCGGCGGGCGACGGCCTCCCAGTAGCGGGCGTCGAAGTCGGCGTCCTGGACGTTGTGCAGCTCACCGCGCTTGACCCCGTGGACGTAGGCGGCCAGCTCCTCGGCGTCGAAGCGCGGGGACGGCACGCCTGCGTCGGCCAGCCGCTGGGTGGCCTGGGCCACCTCGGCGAGCAGCACCGTGCGGGGGGTCGGGGGGCGTCCCCCGATTGACGGCTGCACAGTTGTCGTCCTCCGGCTGGCGCGGGATTACTGGGCGGCGGCGAGCTTGGCGGCGGAGTCCGCGTCGACGCACGCCTGGATGACGGCGTCGAGGTCTCCGTCGAGCACCTGGTCCAAGTTGTACGCCTTGAAGCCGACCCGGTGGTCGGAGATGCGGTTCTCCGGGAAGTTGTAGGTGCGGATGCGCTCGGAGCGGTCGACGGTGCGCACCTGGCTGCGGCGGGCGTCGGACGCCTCGCGCTCGGCCTCCTCCTGGGCGGCGGCCAGCAGCCGGGAGCGCAGGATGCGCATCGCCTGCTCCTTGTTCTGCAGCTGGCTCTTCTCGTTCTGGCAGGAGACGACGACGCCGGTCGGCAGGTGGGTGATGCGGACCGCGGAGTCGGTGGTGTTGACGGACTGGCCGCCGGGTCCCGAGGAGCGGTAGACGTCGATGCGCAGGTCGTCGGCGCTGATCTCGACCTCGACCTCGTCGGCCTCCGGGGTGACCAGCACGCCGGCGGCGGAGGTGTGGATGCGGCCCTGGGACTCGGTGGCGGGCACCCGCTGGACGCGGTGCACCCCGCCCTCGTACTTCAGCCGGGCCCACACGCCCTGGCCGGGCTCGGTGCCGCCGCGGGCCTTGACGGCGACCTGGACGTCCTTGTAGCCGCCGAGGTCGGAGGCGTTGGCGTCGAGGATCTCGGTCTTCCAGCCGACGCGCTCGGCGTAGCGCAGGTACATCCGCAGCAGGTCACCGGCGAACAGCGCGGACTCCTCGCCGCCCTCGCCCGCCTTGACCTCCAGGATGACGTCCTTGTCGTCGCTGGGGTCGCGCGGGACCAGCAGCAGCCGCAGCCGGTCGGTCAACTCCTCGCGCTGCCGCTCCAGGTCCTTGACCTCGGCGGCGAACTCCGGGTCCTCCGCGGACGAGTTCGCGGGCCGTTTCGATGTCCTCGCCGGTGCGGCGCCAGGAGCGGTAGGTGCTGACGACGGGCGTCAGTTCCGCGTAGCGCTTGCCCAGCCTGCGTGCCTCGGCCTGGTCGGCGTGGACCGCCGGGTCGGCCAGCTCGCTTCTCGAGGTCGGCGTGCTCGCCGATCAGTTCCTCGACCGCCTCGAACATCTTCGGTTCCCTCGTTGTAGCGGGTCGCTGATGAAGACAAACGCCGGTCCGGCCGCTCCGGGGAGCGGCCGGGAACCGGCGTGCGGACCGCTACTTCTTGGCGGCACCGGCGTTCTTGCCGAAGCGGGCCTCGAAGCGGGCGACGCGGCCGCCGGTGTCGAGGATCTTCTGCTTGCCGGTGTAGAAGGGGTGGCAGGCCGAGCACACGTCGGTGCGGATGGCACCGTCGGTCTTGGTGCTGCGGGTGGTGAAGGAGGCACCGCAGGTGCAGGTGACCTGGGTCTCCACGTACTGGGGGTGAATCTCGCGCTTCAAGGCGTCTCCTAAGTTCTGGAGGGCACCGGGTCGTACCGCGGGTTTGCGGAACGTGAACCGGGGCCGACGGACCAGTCTGCCAGGACCGGGCCGTACTCCCAAAACCGGGAGAGGCCGGGAAGTATTCCGCCCGGCCCGTTTCCGTCCCGAGCCCCCGGCGATCAGCCGAAGAGGTCGTAGATGTTCCAGCCGTAGCCGATCTTGACCCGGGCGGACAGCGGCTTGGTGGCGGAGCCGGTGCCCTTGTAGAGCCACAGGTTGCCCGCGCTGTCCCGGGTGACCAGGTCGGCGCGGCCGTCACCGGTGGTGTCACCGGTCGCCAGGTAGGCGGTGTAGGCGTAGCCGTAGCCGATCTTGACCCGGGCGGAGAACGGCGTCGTGGCCGAGCCGGTGCCCTTGTACAGCCACAGGTTGCCCGCGCTGTCGCGGCCGATCACGTCGGCGCGGCCGTCACCGGTGAAGTCCCCGTGGCCGAAGATGTTGGCGCCGTAGGTGTTCCAGCCGTAGCCGACCTGCTTGCGGGCGCCGAAGCCGCCCTTGCCGTTGCCGGCGTACAGGTAGAGCTTGCCGCCGGTGTCGGCGGTCAGCAGGTCCGCCAGTCCGTCGCCGGTCAGGTCGCCGGGGACCGCGATCACCTTCATCGCGTTCCAGCCGCCGCCGTAGGAGGTGACCAGGTCCCCGCCCGCGGCCGGGTCGAAGTACTCCCGGTACAGCACGCCGGAGGAGGTGCGCTCCAGGAAGTCCTGGTAGCCGTCCCGGTCCAGGTCGGCCTGGCGGACCAGGGTCAGGCCGCCCCAACCCCCGATGGACTGGCGGGCGCCCAGCGTGCCGCCCTTGGAGTCGTACTCGTAGCCGGAGCCGGCCGGTGTCCTGGCGAACACGTCGCCGAGCCCGTCGCCGCTGATGTCGGTGTCGTCGACCCTTTGGTCGATCGCCCCGGCGTACGCGCTGACCTTGCTGAAGACGCTGTACGCGCCCTGCGCCACGCAGTCCTGGACGCCCCAGGAGACCACGCCGACCAGTCGGCCGCCCACCACGAGCGGGCCGCCGGAGTCGCCGTTGCAGGCGGAGACGGTGCCGGCGTCCGCACCGCTGGCCGGGGTGCCGACGCAGAGCATGTGGCCGGCCACGAAGTCGCTGCCGTAGTAGCCCTGGCAGGCGGAGTCGGCGTCGATCGGCATCGTCGCGGTCTGCAACGTCGGGGAGGTGTCGTTGTTCGTGGAACTGGTGCGCCCCCAGCCGTACAGCTGGGCCTGAGTGCCCGGCTTGTAAGAGGCGGTGTCGCCGGCGGTGGTGATCCGCAGCGGCGGGGCGCTGACCGGGTTGGCGAGCGTCAGCACGGCGACGTCGTTGTCGGTCGTCGCCGGGTCGAACGAGGGGTTGCTCCACTGCCGCCAGACCCCGGAGGGGGTGCCGCCGTGCAGGTCGGCGTGGCCCTGTGCGTCGGCGCTCAGCAGTTGGTCGGTGCCGGTGATGACCACGGCGTCGTTGTTCCGGCTCCAGGTGACGCCGGCGACGCAGTGCGCCGCGGTGAGGATCTTGGTGGGCGCGATCACGGCGCCACCGCAGAAGAAGCCGCTGCCGTCACCGTCGCTGTACCACAGCTGCGCCATCCACGGAGCGCTGGAGATACCGGCCGGGGTGCCGCCGATGATCTTCGGGTCGACGGTGCGCGAGGCGGCGGAGGTCGGGGTGCCCTTGCGCACGTCCTTCAGTACGGCGTCGAGGCGGGCCGTCAACTCGGCGCGGCTCGGGGCGTCATGGCTGTGTTCGACGGCCCTGGCCGGCTCGGACGCGGCCCCCGTGGCGTGCGCGGGCGCCATCATGAAGGCGCCGGCGCCGCCGATCAGCAAGGTGGCAGCGGCCGTGGGAAGGGCGACACGCACCCGCCGACGATGTTTCCCGCCTCTGTGGGCAGAGGACACTCAGGTCTCCAGTTGGTGAGTGTTTGATGAAGACAAGCAGTTGATCTTACTGCCGTGTGATGAATCTTCACCACTCTCTTACATCACAGAGGTGTAAAAACGTCCGCCCCCGTCACAGACGTGACGGGGGCGGACAGTTGGGGCCGATGAACCACCGGACCCTGACGCGCGGGGCGATACGGTCAGTCGCCGTTGCCCGGCGGTCGTCTTGGCGATCTGCATCAGGAACTCGCCGTTGGACTTGGTCTGCTTCATCTTGTCCAGCAGCAGCTCGATGGCCTGCTGCGAGTCGAGCGCGTGCAGCACCCGGCGCAGCTTCCACACGATGCCCAGCTCGTCGCCACCCAGCAGGATCTCCTCCTTACGGGTGCCGGACGCGTCCACGTCCACCGCCGGGAAGATCCGCTTGTCGGCGAGCTTGCGGTCCAGCCGCAGCTCCATGTTGCCGGTGCCCTTGAACTCCTCGAAGATCACCTCGTCCATCCGCGAACCGGTCTCGACCAGCGCGGTGGCCAGGATGGTCAGCGAACCGCCGTCCTCGATGTTGCGCGCGGCGCCGAAGAACCGCTTCGGCGGGTAGAGCGCGGTGGAGTCGACACCACCGGACAGGATGCGCCCGGACGCCGGGGCGGCCAGGTTGTAGGCACGGCCCAGTCGGGTGATGGAGTCCAGCAGCACGACCACGTCGTGGCCGAGCTCCACCAGCCGCTTGGCCCGCTCGATGGCGAGTTCGGCGACGGTGGTGTGGTCCTCGGCCGGACGGTCGAAGGTCGAGGAGATGACCTCGCCCTTGACCGACCGCTGCATGTCGGTGACCTCTTCCGGACGCTCGTCGACCAGGACGACCATCAGGTGGCACTCGGGGTTGTTGTGGGTGATCGCGTTGGCGATCGCCTGCATGATCATGGTCTTACCGGTCTTCGGCGGGGCCACGATCAGACCGCGCTGGCCCTTGCCGATCGGCGCGACCAGGTCGATGATGCGCGGGGTGAGCTGGCTCGGGCTCGTTCTCCAGCCGCAGCCGGTCCTGCGGGTACAGCGGGGTCAGCTTGCCGAACTCCGGGCGTCCGCGGCCGGTCTCGGGCGCCATGCCGTTGACCGAGTCCAGGCGCACCAGCGCGTTGAACTTCTCGCGGCGCTCGCCGTCCTTGGGCTGCCGCACGGCGCCGGTGACGTGGTCGCCCTTGCGCAGACCGTTCTTGCGGACCTGGGCGAGCGAGACGTACACGTCGTTGGGGCCCGGCAGGTAGCCGGAGGTCCGGATGAACGCGTAGTTGTCGAGGATGTCCAGGATGCCGGCGACCGGGATCAGCACGTCGTCGTCGGCGACCTGCGGCTCGTTGCCGAAGTCCTCACGGCCACGGCGGCCACGGCGGTCGCGGTAACGGCCGCGGCGGCCACGGCGACCGCCCTCGAAGTCGTCGTCCGCGCTCTCGTCGGTGCGACGGCCCTGGCGCTGGCTGTCCGCGCTCTGGGCGCCGCCGTCCTCGCCGCGTCGGCGGTCCCGCTGCCGGTCACGCTGCCGGTCGCCGCGGTCGCCGCGGTCGCCGCCGGCGGCCTGGCCCTGACGGTCCTGGCCGCCCTGGCTCTGCCGCTCGGTGCGGTCGGCGCGCTCAGTGCGGTCCGCGCGCTCGGTGCGGTCGGTCCGCTCGGCCCGCTCGGTGCGGTCGGCACGGTCGGTGCGCTCGGCCCGGTCCCCCTTCTGGCCGCGTCCTTCCCGGCGGGTCTCCCGCTCACCCTGGCCGTCGGCCGACTCCGACCGGGCGGCCCGCGGTTCGGCGGACTCGTCCTTGGCGGACTTGCCGCCCTCCGCGTCTCGTGCGGCGTCGGCGGAGGTACGCCGGCCGCGGCGCTCGGCGGGCTTCTCACCGGCGGGCTGGCCGGGGATGTCGATCTGCTGCTGCCGTCGGCGCCGGTCTCGGCGGCCGCGGCATCGCCGGTGCGGGCCCGCGAGGTGGAGCGCCGCTTGGGCTTCTCGGCGGCGGGCTCGGCGGACTGGGCGGCGGAAGCGCCGTCGCCTGCCTGGCGTTCCTTGATGACCTCGATCAGCTGGCTCTTGCGCATCCGCGCGGTGCCCTTGATGCCGAGGCCGGAGGCCACCTGCTGGAGTTCGGCCAGCACCATGCCGTCGAGGCCGGTGCCGGACCGGCGACGCCGGGTGGCAGTACCAGTGGCAGCACCGGTGGCGGGCGCGGCGGCGTCGGACGCGGCGGCAGCGTTGTCTGCGCGTACGCCCATCAGATCGGTGGTGTCGCTCACGAAGGGTCCTTCCCTGGAGCGGGCGTCGGCCAGATCGGCTCGGCGACCGGTTGTGCTGTCCGGATTCGGGCTTGTGTCGCCCGGACCCGGGGCGGTGGGCCGCCTGGCGGCGGCGGAATTACTGCGTGGTTCCGGCTAGAGCGCGTCACACAGGGGTGGCTAGGCGCTCGCACCGACTCCGGAGCGTGCTCGGCACTGCAAAGGCAGGCTGCTCAGGCAGTGTGGGAGGCTCCCGGAAGAATGGTGGTCCCGAGACGGGACACTGAACACTGAGCCCAGAGGGCTCCGAGTGCAGACTTGAGATTAACACTACCGGATCCAACAAATATTCCCCCTCTCCACGCCCGGCAATCGTGCGACGGACTGCTGCCGGTTCCGGCACCCCTCGCGGCCCCGTCGGCGAAGGCGCCGGTAGTGCCACACCCGGGCGCGGCGCTGCCGCGCGCAGTTCTTCCCTTGTCGCCCACCGGCTCAAACCCCCGTGTCATCAATCGACCGTTCCCCGTTCACCGGCCTGCCCCGTGCTGGTCAACGGGAGTACCCCCGCGCCCGCCTTGTCCAAGGTCAGCCGGTTGGCCGCCCATCCGTCGCCCGCGAGCGCGGCGACCTTCTCGGCCGAGCCCTCCTCGGTCAGCGCCAGCACCGTCGGGCCGGCGCCCGAGACGACAGCGGGGACGCCGTCGGACCGCAAACGGTTGACCAACTCCGCGCTGTCCGGCATGGCGGGTGAGCGGTACTCCTGGTGCAGGCGGTCCTCGGTGGCGGCCAGCAGCAGTTCGGGACGCCTGGTCAGGGCCTCCACGAGCAGTGCGGCCCGGCCCGCGTTGGCGGCGGCGTCGACGTGCGGGACGCTGCGCGGCAGCAGGCCGCGGGCGGTCTCGGTGAGCAGCGGACGGGCGGGGACGAAGACCACCGGTACGACGGACGGCGCCGGGTCCATCCGAATGGCGCGCGCGGCCCCCGACTCGGTCCACGCGAGGGTGAATCCGCCGAGCAGGCACGCCGCGACGTTGTCGGGGTGGCCTTCGATCTCGGTGGCGAGTTCCAGCAGCGCGGCGTCGTCGAGCTTCTCCGGGCCGCCTATCGTCACGGCGCGGGCGGCGATGATCCCGGCGCAGATCGCGGCGGAGGAGGAGCCGAGGCCGCGGCCGTGCGGGATGCGGTTGGCGCAGACCACCTCCAGGCCGCGCGGCTGGCCACCCAGCAGGTCGAAGGCGGTCCGCAGGGACCGCACGACGAGGTGTTTCTCGTCACGTGCGAGAGTGTCGGCGCCTTCGCCCGCGATGTCGACGTGCAGCCCGGCTTCGGCCACCCGGACCACGACGTCGTCGTAGAGCCCGAGCGCCAGGCCGAAGGCGTCGAAGCCGGGTCCGAGATTGGCGCTGGTCGCGGGGACCCGAACCCGGACGGCGGCGGCGCGGAAGGCGGGACCGGCCATCGGTCGAAGACTCTCCTTGTGTGGCAAGTGCGGTTCTGCCCCGGGGCCTTGGCGTACTGAGGCCGTCCGGCGTCACGTAGGGATTGTCCGGCCCCCGGGGGCAGCGGCGGTGCGGACGGGGGACCAGTGCCGGTGACGGGAGGCCAATGGCACGGGCCCGATGCGGCGCGCTGCGACGCCGATGGACACCAGCCTATCGAAGGAAGGTTCACTGGCGACATAGGGCGCACGCACGGCGCGCGATGCGTGTCGCACGCTGACCGTGCGCCGGACCCCTGCGGGGCTTGCGGGGGGATCCGGGGAGGCCCTCCGGACGGTGTCCCTGGCGGGGCCATGGCCTGCCGGCCGGGCCTGGTGGCGGGGCCACGGGCCCGACGCCTGACGCCCGCTGGGCCTTCGGCCCTGGCCCCCGGCCGAGGCCCGGGGCGGGACCTGTGCCGGGCCGGCGCGCCGTGGCCCGCCGACCTCGCTCGCCGGCCCGTGCGACGTGCCGTCCGGAGCCATGGCACGGGGTCCCGTGCGGGGGCCGGGCGGGTCCGACGTCGACATCCGCACGGGCCCGGGTGCCCGGGCCCCGAGGCAGTCGCGGGGCTCGCCCGGCCAGGACACCCTCGCGGGACGGGGCGGACCTCCGTCCGGGGGCCGCAGGCCGTGCCGGACCGGCACGGAACCGGCGCTGCCGGCCCCCGGCAGGGACACCGTCAGGCCAGGCCGAGTCGTTCGGCGGCGGCGTCCGCGTCGACGGGGACCGTGATCGGCTGCGGCGCGCCGGCGACCGCCCAGTCGGGGTCCTTGAGGCCGTTGCCGGTCACGGTGCACACGATGCGCTGGCCGGGGTCGACCTTGCCCTCATCGGCGGCCTTGAGCAGCCCTGCCACCGACGCGGCCGACGCCGGTTCGACGAAGACACCCTCGCTGGGCGGCCAACAGCCGGTAGGCGGCCAGGATCTGACGGTCGGTCACCGCGTCGATGAAACCGCCCGACTCGTCCCGCGCCGCCTCCGCGAGCTTCCAGGACGCCGGGTTGCCGATCCGGATCGCGGTCGCGATGGTCTTCGGGTTGCGCACCGGCGCGCCGTTGACGATCGGCGCCGAACCGAACGCCTGGAACCCCCACATGCGCGGGGTCCGCGGTTGCGAAGCCGTCCGCGGCGTACTCCCGGTAGCCCTTCCAGTACGCCGTGATGTTGCCCGCGTTGCCGACCGGCAGGACATGCACGTCCGGCGCGTCGCCGAGCGCGTCCACGATCTCGAACGCCGCGGTCTTCTGTCCTTCGATACGCACCGGGTTGACCGAGTTGACCAGTGCCACCGGGTACTTGTCGGACAGCCCCCTGGCGAGGTCCAGGCAGTCGTCGAAGTTGCCGTCCACCTGGAGGATCCGCGAGCCGTGCACCAGCGCCTGGCCCATCTTGCCCAGCGCGATCTTGCCCTGCGGCACCAGCACCGCGCACACCATGCCGGCCCGGACCGCGTAGGCCGCGGCGGACGCCGAGGTGTTGCCGGTGGAGGCGCAGATGACCGCCTGCGCGCCCTCCTCCTTGGCCCGGGAGATGGCCATCGTCATCCCGCGGTCCTTGAAGGAACCGGTCGGGTTGGCGCCCTCGACCTTCAGGTAGACGTCGCAGCCCGTGCGCTCGGACAGCAGCTGCGCGGGAACGAGCGGGGTGCCACCCTCCAGCAGCGTGACCACCGGGGTCGAGGCCGTCACCGGGAGCCGGTCCCGGTACTCCTCGATGACCCCGCGCCACTGGTGGGTGCCGGACATTCGAGGCTGGTCCACGACGGCGTTCATCTCGGTTACTCCCCTTCCACACGCATGATGCTGGCGACCCCGCGTACGGTGTCGAGTTTCCGCAGGGCCTCGACGGTCGCCGACAGGGCGGCGTCGGGCGCGCGATGGGTGACGACGACGAGGGAGGCTTCCCCGTCCTTGCCCTGCTGGCGGACGGTGTCGATGGACACCTCGTGCTCGGCGAAGACGGTGGCGACCTGGGCCAGCACACCCGGTTTGTCGGCCACGTCGAGGCTGATGTGGTAGCGGGTGACCACGTCGTCCATCGGGCTGACCGGCAGCCGGGTGTACGCCGACTCGCCGCGCCCCTGTGGTGCCGGCCAGTTTGTTGCGGCAGGCGGCGACCAGGTCGCCGAGTACCGCGGACGCGGTGGGCGCGCCGCCGGCCCCGGGACCGTAGAACATCAGCTGCCCGGCCGCGTCGGCCTCGACGAAGACCGCGTTGTACGCCTCGCGGACGCAGGCCAGCGGGTGGGAGAGCGGGATCATCGCCGGGTGGACGCGGGCGGTGACCGACTTGCCGTCGGTGCTGCGCTCGCAGATGGCCAGCAGCTTGACCGTGCAGCCCATGCGTTTCGCGGACGCGATGTCGGCCGCGGTGACCTCGGTCAGGCCCTCGCGGTGCACGTCGTCGATGGTGACGCGGGTGTGGAAGGCGATCCCGGCCAGGATCGCGGCCTTCGCGGCGGCGTCGAAGCCCTCGACGTCGGCTGTCGGGTCGGCCTCCGCGTAGCCGAGCGCGGTGGCCTCGTCGAGCGCCTCGGAGTACCCGGCGCCGGTGGAGTCCATCCGGTCGAGGATGAAGTTGGTGGTGCCGTTGACGATGCCGAGGACCCGGTTGACCTTGTCCCCGGCCAGCGACTCGCGCAGCGGCCTGATCAGCGGGATCGCGCCGGCCACCGCGGCCTCGTAGTACAGGTCCACCTGCCGCGCGGCGGCCGCGGCGTGCAGCGTGGCGCCGTCGGCGGCCAGCAGCGCCTTGTTGGCGGACACCACGCTGGCGCCGTGCTCGAAGGCGGTGGTGATCAGGGTGCGGACCGGCTCGATGCCGCCGATGACCTCGACCACCACGTCGATGTCGCCGCTCTTGACCAGGGCGGTCGCGTCGGTGGTGATCAGCTCCTGGGGCACGCCCTCGCGCACCCGTGCCCGGCCGGCGCACCGCGATCCCGGCCAGTTCCACCGGGGCACCGATCCGGGCGGCGAGGTCGTGCGCCTGCGTCGTCATGATGCGCGCCACCTCTGAGCCGACCACTCCACAGCCCAGCAGCGCCACCCGCAACGGACGCGTACGCATCATGCGACCCTCGTTTCTCGCACTCCGGTTCCCAGGCGGTGCCGCACCCGCGAGACCGCGGCCCGGCACCGGTGCGACACCGGAACACTCCGGTATCGCACCCAGTCTCACCCACTGGACGGAAGTTTCTATCCTCGGTCCAGTGGGTCGAGACCAAGATCTTGCTAGCCGATATCCAGTCGCAGGAGATCCTCCTCCGTCTCCCGCCGCACGATCACCCGCGCCTCACCGTCGTTGACCACGACCACCGGCGGGCGCAGCGCGTGGTTGTAGTTGCTGGCCATCGACCGGCAGTACGCCCCGGTGGCCGGCACCGCGATCAGGTCTCCCGGCGCCAGGTCGGCCGGCAGGATAGGCGTCGCGCACCACGATGTCGCCAGACTCGCAGTGCTTGCCCACCACCCGCGACAGCATCGGCTCGGCGTCGCGAGGTCCGGGAGACCAGGCTCACGCTGTACTCGGCGTCGTACAGCGCGGTGCGGATGTTGTCCGACATCCCGCCGTCGACGCTGACGTACGTCCGCAGGCCCGGCAGCGGCTTGATCGTGCCGACCTCGTAGAGCGTGAACGCGGTCGGGCCGACGATCGCGCGGCCCGGCTCGACCGACAGCCGCGGCACCGCGAGCCCGGCCGCCGCGCACTCCCGGGTGACGATCTCGGTGAGCGCCGTCGGCGATCTCCGTGCGGCTCGCGCGGGTCGTCCTGGGGGGTGTAGGCGATGCCCAGCCCGCCGCCCAGGTCGATCTCCGGCAGCTCGACGCCGTGCTCGTCGCGCACCTCGCGCAGCAGCCCGACCACCCGGTGGGCGGCGACCTCGAACCCCGAGGTGTCGAAGATCTGCGACCCGATGTGCGAGTGGATGCCGACCAGTTCGAGGCTGTCGAGCTTCAGCGTCCGCCGTACCGCCTCGGCGGCCTGTCCCTCGGCGAGCGCGATGCCGAACTTCTGGTCCTCGTGCGCGGTCGCGATGAACTCGTGGGTGTGTGCCTCCACACCGACGGTGACCCGGAGCTGCACCCGCTGCCGCTTGCCCAGCCGCTCGGCGATGCCCGGCCACCCGGACGATCTCGTGGAAGGAGTCCAGGACGATCCGCCCGACGCCCGCCCGCACGGCGCGCTCGATCTCGCGCGCCGACTTGTTGTTGCCGTGCAGCGCGATCCGGTCGGCCGGCATGCCCGCGGCCAACGCGGTCGCCAACTCGCCCTCGGAGCACACGTCGAGGTTGAGCCCCTCCTCGTGCAGCCAGCGCACGACCGCCCGGGACAAGAACGCCTTGCCCGCGTAGAAGACGTCGCCGTAAGGGGCGTTGGCGTCGAAGGAGAGCCCGGCGTCGTCCCCGCCGGGACCCGGCGCCGGTTGCGGGGCCGCACCCGGGGTCGGGGCGCCGGTGGCCGGGGCGGGTGCGCCGAAGGCGTCCCGCCACGCGCGGCAGCGAGCCCGGAAGTCCGCCTCGTCCATGATGTACGCGGGGGTGCCGAACTCCCGCGCGAGGCGCTTGACGTCGATCCCGCCGACGATCGCCACGCCCTCCTCGTCGCGGGTGACGGTACGGGACCACACCCGCGGGTCGAGTGCGTTGAGGTCGGAGGGCGGCGCGGCGTAGTGCCCCTCGGTCAGCACGTCGGCGTGCCGGGGGCCCGCGGGGTGCGCAGAGCGGCTCATGCGGTCCTCGCCTCGTGGGTACGCGCGGCGCGCGGGGCGACGGGGCGGCCGGGCTGGGCGGTCGTCGTGGAGCGGGTGGGCTCGGGCGGCTGAGGCACGGTGCGAGGTCTCCTTACAGATGGTCCGGTGCGCTGATGCCGAGCAGGGTCAGGCCGCCGGCCAGCACCGTCCCGGTCGCGTCGGCGAGCGCCAACCGGGCCCGGTGGGCGGCCGAGGGTTTCTCGTCGCCGCGCGGCAGCACAGGACAGCTGTCGTGGAAGTCGAAGAACGCGTCCGCCAGGCCCTCCAGCGCCCGCGCCAGCCGATCCGGCTCCCGGTGCCGCGCGGCCGCCCCGAGGACCCGCGGGTAGTCGGCCACCGCCCCCAGCAGGGCGGCCTCGGCAGGGTGCGGGTAGTCGCCCTCCGCGGGCCCGAAGCCGAGATCCGCGGCGTTGCGCGACAGCGCCCTGGTGCGGGCGTGGGCGTAGCGGATCCGGAAGAGCGGGTTGGCCTCGCGCTGCGACAGGTGCACGGTCGGATCGAGCCGCGGGCGGTCCCCCGGGGCGGGCCGGGCGTAGGCCCAGGCGGTCGCGTCGGCCCCGAGCCGGGGATCGACGGCGACGGGGTGCTCGGGGTGCCCGGCGGGGAGCTTCGCGCCGGTGGCGCGCAGCAGGCGGCGGCAGGCGGCGGCCCGGACGGACGGGTCGGCGAGCAGGTCGGCGGGGACGCGGGGGGTGCCGGGGGTGTCAGGGGTGTCGGCGTGGCCGTAGCGCGGGCCCTGCTCCCGCACGGCCCGCACCAGGTCGGCATGGGCGGTGGCGGCGAGGGTGACGTTGAGGAAGCCGGGCCCTGCGATGTCGACGCGGGCGATCCCGGGAGCGGCGGCGAGCCGGCGGGCGAGGATCTCGGCGACCTGGCGCGGGCGCAGGCCGGCGGGTCCGGCGAGCCGCATGGCTATGCCCGTCGCGTAGTCCCCGCGCCCGGCCTGCCGGGGGCGCTCGACGGCCGCGTCCGGCGGAACCGGCGCGGTGAGCTCGCCCGCCTCGACGGCACGGCGGACCGCACCGAGGACGGTCCGGGACAGCTCAGCGGGGGTCACGAGGGAAAGCCTAGGTGAGGTGGGGGGTGCGGGGGCCAATGTGTTTCGACTGCTGGACGGGGGGCGCGGGTGCGCGGGACGGGGCCGCGGGGGCCGGCGGGGGCGTCGGGGGGCGCCGGTCGGGGCGCGGGGGCCGCGCGGGCCTGCGGGGGCGTCGGGACCGCTGGTCGGGGTGCGGGGGCCGGCGGGGGTGCCGGGACCGCCCGGGTCAACGGTGAGCGTCGGGGGCGCCGGCCGGGGAGGGCGGGCCTAGGTCAGCGGGAGAGGTCGGCGGGGGGCGGGAGGAGCCCGGGCTCGCGGGACCTTCTGGCGACCAGCATGAGGCGGCGGACCATCTGGATGAGGTCGGCGGGCTCGAAGGGCTTGTCGAGGAAGGCGTCGACGCCGGCGCGTTCGCAGCCCTCGGCGTCGGAGCGACCGCCGGCGCTGACGATGGCGATGGGGAGGTGGCGGGTGCGCGGATCGGCACGCAGGAGCGCGGCGGCCCGCAGTCCGTCGACCCGGGGCATGACGACGTCGAGGGTGATGACGTCGGGCCTGACCTGGTGGACCACGTCCAGGCACTCCGCACCGTCCGCCGCGGTCACGACCTCGAAGCCTTCCAGCTCAAGGTTGACCCTGATCAACTGCCGGATGACCTTGTTGTCGTCGACCACAAGCACCCGACCGGCCGCGTCCTCCACACCCCGCAGCCTAGGCCCGCCCCAACTGTTGCGTCCGCGTTTTACCCACTTCTTCCCCGTGCGAGCGAGCTTCTTCGGAGGCCCGGACGGGAGTGCTCCGCAGGTGCTACGGCGCCTCCTCTTCCCCCCAACGCCCCCGAAAACCCTGTACACGTGCACCCTCTCCGAGCTGGTAGTGTTCTACCCGTCACCGCCTCTCCAGGGCGGACAAGCCCCCGTAGCTCAGGGGATAGAGCAACGGCCTCCGGAGCCGTGTGCGCAGGTTCGAATCCTGCCGGGGGCACCTTGCAGAAGGTGCCGGAAGACCCCGCCATCAGCGCCCACGCTGAGTGCGGGGTCTTTGCTTGTGCGCGAGGCTTCGCTGCTTTCCCGGCCGACGCGGTCCGCTGGCGACCACCCTCATCCGCGGCGAGCAGATCGCGAAGCGACAGACCCCCTACTCCCCCGCGTCCACCGGCGAGTCGGGGAGGGGCTGTTCGGCCCAGATGACCTTGCCGGTGGGCAGGTAGCGCGTGCCCCAGCCCTCGGCCAGTTGGGCGACGAGGAACAGCCCACGGCCGCCCTCGTCGGTGTCGGCCGCGTAGCGCAGGTGGGGTGAGGTGCTGCTGCCGTCGCAGACCTCGCAGATCAGCGTGCGGTCCCGCAACAGCCGTACCTTGATCGGCCCGGTGGCGTAGCGAATGGCGTTGGTGACCAGTTCGCTCAGGATCAGCTCCGTGGTGAAGGCCAGCTCCTCCAGGTCCCACTCGGCCAACTGCCTGCTGATCCAGGCCCGTACGTCGCCCACCGCCGCCGGATCGGACGGCACCTCCCCCCACACCGCGACCCGGTCCTCGGCCAGCGCGCGGGTGCGTGCCACGACCAGGGCGACGTCGTCACTGGGACGGGCGGGCAGCAGCGCCTCCAGCACCGCGACACACGTCTCCTCGGGCGAGCGTTCACCGTCGCTGAGCGCCGCGCGCAGCATCGCCACGCCGTCGTCGATGTCGC
Organism: uncultured Actinomycetota bacterium; assembly: GCA_963737305.1. Lineage (GTDB taxonomy): Bacteria > Actinomycetota > Actinomycetes > Streptomycetales > Streptomycetaceae > Streptantibioticus_C. The sequence continues at coordinate 3,413,498 of CAVTRX010000001.1, forward strand.
GACCGCGGTCCTCGATGAGCCCGTCGGTGTACAGGACCAGCCGGCTGCCCTCCGGCAGCTCGAACTCCGCGGTCTCGAAGGGCAGACCGGTGAGTCCCAGGGGCGGGCCGGCCGGAACGTCCAGGAGCTCGACCCGCCCGTCGGGCAGGACCAGCGCGGGCGGCAGGTGGGCGGCCCGCGCCATCGTGCAGATCCGGGTGACCGGGTCGTAGATCGCGTACAGGCAGGAGGCGCCGGTGACCGCCGCCGCGCCGTCCTCGGCCCCTTCCTCCAGGTCGATCCGGGCGACCAGTTGGTCCATGTGCCACAGCAGTTCGTCCGGCGGCAGGTCCAGGACGGAGAAGTTGCGCACGGCCGTCCGCAGCCGGCCCATGGTGGCCGCCGCGTGCAGGCCGTGGCCGACGACGTCGCCCACCGTCAGGGCGACGCGGGTGCCCGGCAGCGGAATGACGTCGAACCAGTCCCCGCCCACCGACTGGGCCGGCAGGTAGCGGTAGGCGAGTTCCAGGGCGCTCTGCACGGGCAGTCCGCGCGGCAGCAGGTTCCGCTGGAGCGCGACGGCCGTCGTGTGCTCACGGGTGTAGCGGCGGGCGTTGTCGATGCACACCGCGCCACGGGCGACCAGCTGCTCGGCGAGGATCAGGTCCTCCTCGTCGAACGGCTCGCTCTCCAGGGAGCGCCAGAAGTACGCCATACCGAGCAGGACGCCACGGGCGCGCAGCGGCACCACGATGCGCGAGTGGACGCCGAAGTCGAGGATCTGCCGCGCCTTGACCGGATCCTGTGCGCGCCACGGGTCCGAGGTGCGCAGGTCGGGTTCGAGCACGGCCTGCTCGTGACCGAACGCCCATGCCTGGGGTGTGGTCGGATCGAGGTCGAAGACCTCCCCGACCGGGATGAACGGATGGGCCGCACGGATGCCCTCGACGGTCAGCCGGCGCATCCGCGCGGTGCCGCCGGCCCGCGGTTCCTCGCCTTGCAGGACGCCCTCGACCAGATCGACGGCGACGAAGTCGGCGAAGGTCGGCACGCCGACCCGGGCCAGTTCCTCGGCGGTCCGCGTCAGGTCGAGTGTGGTGCCGACGGTCCCGCCGGCGTCGTACAGGAGCTTCAGGCGCCGGCGTGCCGCCTCGGCCTTCTCCGACAGCAGCCGCAGCTCGGTGGCGTCCCGCAGCGTGGTCACGCTGCCCGGTGGGCCGCCGTCGCGCCCGGTCGGCCAGCTGTTGACCACCAGTAGCCGTTCGCCGACGGTCAGCACCTCGTCGTTGACGATGCGTCCCGGTGCCAGCGTCTCGACGACGGAGCGGTCGAGACCGACCTCGGACAGCAGTCGGCCCTCCAGCGCACCGGACAGGCCGAGCAGGCGCCGCGCCTCGCCGTTGATCACGGTGACCCGGCCCTGCGCGGTGAACCCGACGACGCCCTCCCGGATGCCGTACAGCGTCGCCTCCCTGTCCTGGAGCAGGCCGGCGATCTCTTCGAGTTCGAGTCCGAAGGTGCTGCGCTTGAGCCGGTTGGCCAGCAGGAAGGAGGCCGCGGCGCCGACGCCGAGCGCCGCCCCCGCGTACAGGCCGAACAGCGGCAGCTCGCCCAGCAGGTCGCTGCCCGCGTTCGTCTCGGGAATGCCGACCGAGGCCTCGCCCACCAGCCGGTGTCCTGGCCCGAAGATCGGGACGAGGCCGTCGGCGGACCGCCCCGTGGGGCTGTCGTGGATCCGCACGTGCGGCTTGCCGTCCTGCACCAGGATCGGCCTGATCAGCGTGGTGCCGACCTGCGAGGGGTCCATGCCGGCGTGCCGGACGCGGTTCATGTCGACCACGACCACGTAGGAGGCCCCGGCGTCGGTGCCGATGCGGTGGGCGGTGGTCTGCACGACCCCGGTGGGCGTGGGCGGCGCGCCGGCGACCAGCGCCGCCTTGATCTGCGGGTCGCCCGCCACGACCTGGGCGATCACCACGGCCCGCTGTTCGTACTGCGAGTCCAGCACGGAACGCTGGGCGAAGACGAACAGGACGAAGCCGATCACACTCGTCGCGATGAGGATCAGCAACTGGAACAGCAGGATGCGCCGGGAGAGCTTGCGCTTCCGCGGGCGGGGCCGCTTCGACCGGCGAGCGCGACCGGGCCACCAGATCAAAGCCGCCCACATCCCTCCCTTGAGTGATCAATGCAGCCAATGTCATTTTTCAGTTTAAAGTGCCATCGATATATGCAAAGGGTGACGGCGACAGAGCGGTGTGAACGGATCGTTTACAACAATCCGTTGACATCGGCTTGTGCATCGTTCAGGCTGGGCGCATGCCATCGAACTCCCGACCGCCCGCCGATCCCTTCACCGCTCCGCGTCCTGACGAGGCGCGGGCACATCGGGTGGCGGCGTCGCTCTTCCGGATCGCCGAGCGGCACGCGGCCACCGACGAGCAGCGACGCCGGCAGGTCCAGCCCTACGTCCTCGGACCGCACGAAGGCGTCAGGATCGTGTCGTTCCTGCTCAGCGGTGCCGCGCAGCGCGAAGACACCGAGCCGGAGGTGGACCACGCCGACATCACCGCCGCGTTGAGTCTCCTGCCGGTGGCCCGCGCGGAGATGGACGAACTGGAGGTCGGTCTGCTCAAGATGGCGCGGGGGCGCGGCATGACCTGGCAGGAGATCGCCTTCGGCCTCGGCCTCGGCACCCAGCAGGCGGCCAGGCAGCGCTACGAACGCCTCGCCGGCCGGCTCAACCCCGACACCGACGCCGAGCCCGACCCCGAAGCCGGCTCAGGCCCCGGAGCCGACGCCGACCACGGGTGACCGTCTCCCGAGCCCGGCGCGGCGTCGCTCATTCCCGTTCCGCCTCGGCCAGCAGGGTGGTCAGTCGCGGGTGCAGGGCGGGTGCCGCGGCCAGGAAGGAGTCCGCGCCGACGCGCCAGGGGGCGCCCCCTGCGGTGGTCACGACGGTGCAGGACTCCTCGGCGACCAGGGCCGCGGCGGCGAGGTTCGCGGCGTCGGGGCCGTACTGCCAGAACGCGTGAAGGCGGCCGGAGGCCACGTCGGCGATCTGCCAGGAGGTCGGGCCGAAGTTGCGGATCCCGGTTCGTCACACGCGACATCGCCGGACTCGGGGTCGACCACCTGGAAACGCTCCACGTCGGCCGAGCCGTCAAGCGCCCAGGACAACCCACCGCGCGGTGACGGGGGCGGTGTTCTCAGCGGTAGAAGACCTCGACGCCACCGTGGTGCGAGCAGGCGCCCTGGTGATGGGCGGCATACGAGTAAGTTCCGTCGTTGCACTTCGCGGTCGCCCCGGTGGCGGCACCGGTGTCCGTGCCCGACGAGCCGCCGGATCCGCCCGAGGTGCCGGATCCGCCCGACGTGCCGCCGCTGCCGCCGCCTGAGGAGGAGGCGTGCCGGGCCGCCGCGGTGACGGTCGCCGTGGCCGTGGCGGTGGCCGTCTCGGTGACGGTGACCGCGGGCGCGGGCGCGGCGGTGACCGTCGCGCGGGCTGTCACCGTCGCGGTGGCGGCCGGCGCGGCCTTGGCGTCGGCGGCGGTCCTGGTGGTGGTGCTGTTCCCGGAGGCGCCGATCCCCACGCCGATGAACAGGGCGAGGGCGGCTGTACCGCCGTACTTCAGGACAGCCTTCCCCCGCCCGCCGCGCCGCGGCTCGGGCGGCTGCGGTCTCGGCGGCCACGGGCCGGGACCTTGCATCTGCCGCGCCCACTCCGGCACTTGCGCATCGGACATACATGCCCTCCATGTGGTTGATGAGTGAAGAGAGCATGGCAGCAAGGTGATTGAAACATGGTGGAGTTGCGAAAACGTGACAACTGGGCTGCGCCGTGGGCCAGTTGGGGCCGCGATCCGCGTCCCGCGGTTCTTGACCGTCTTGCGGTCGGTGACGGGCATGAAGGGGCCGACGCGCTGTTCAACAGCAGAGTCCGGGTTGCGCCCTCTTGCGTACACTTCCGGTCGGCGCCGTCGCGGTGCCGCGCGGGTTGCCGAGCCGAGGGTACGCGAGGGAGATCATGGTGGATGTTCTCGACGCGGTTCACGGAGTCGTCCTGTGGCGGGACGCCACGCAGGGGCGCACCTGTGGTCAGGAGTGCGCCGACTCTCCGGGGACGACCCGGGTTTCGCCCGCGCTGGTGCGGTCGTGACGGGCGGTGGGGCGGCCTCTCGGGGGTGGGTCGCCGGGCGGCTGGCCGTCGGAGAGCCGCGGGTGCGGCTGATCTGCGTACCGCAGGCCGGCGCGGGTCCTTCGGCCTTCGCCGGGTGGCGTCAAAGCGTCCCCGACGGCTGGGAGTTGGCCCCGGTGGAGTTACCGGGCCGGGGCAAGCGGTCGTCCGAGCCGGTACCGGATCGTTTCGAGGTGCTGGCGGACGCGCTGTTCGAGGGCCTCGCCGACGAACTGACCATGCCCTACGTGCTGTTCGGACACAGCTTCGGCGGGTCGCTGGCCTACGAGGTGGCCCGCCGGGTCGAGGCGGCCGGGGCGCGGGCGCCGCTGGCCGTCGTCGTCTCCGGTTCGCGGGCTCCCCAGGTCGGGACCCCGCACGCGATGTCCCAGCGACCGGACGACGAACTGGTGCAGTGGCTGGTCGACAACGGCGGGCTGCCGACCGCCGTGCTGAAGTACACCGGCTTCGTCCGGCTCGTCGTGAACGCCGTCCGCGGCGACCTGCGGCTCGCGGCGCAGTACCTGGTGGCCGAACCGACGCCGCTGCGCTGCCCGTTGCACGTCTTCGGCGGCGCCGAGGACCAGGTCGTGCCGCCCGATCTGCTCGATCCGTGGAAGAGCTGCGCGGCCGGGGAGTTCTCGCTGACCGTCATGCCCGGCGGGCACATGTTCCCGCACACCGATCCGGCGGCGACGATCGCCGCGGTCCTGGAGCGCGTACCGGTCCCCGGGTAGCGACGGCGGTGGGCCGGCCCCGGCGTGCCGCCACGGGCCGGTCCTCAGGACGCGCGCCCCCGCGGCCGGTCTCAGGAGCCGTCGCGGAAGGCGAGGACGACGTTGTGCCCGCCGAAGCCCGCGGAGTTGCTCAACGCGGCCACCTGTCCCCCGGGCAGCGGGCGCGGGCCGATGCGGACGAGGTCGAGGTCGATGGCGTCGTCGACGTTCTCCAGGTTGGCGATCGGCGGGGCCATCCGGTCCCGCAGCGCGAGCACCGTCGCCACCGCGCCCAACGCGCCTGAGCCGCCTATCAGATGGCCGGCGGCGGACTTCACCGCGGAGACCGCGTAGCCGCCCCGGCCCAGCACCGAGACCATCGCGCGGCTCTCGGCGACGTCGCCCTGCGTGGTGGAGGTCGCGTGCGCGCTGACGTGGACGACGTCGCGCGGGCTGAGGCCGGCGTCGTCCAGGGCCTTGCGCATCGCGTGCGCCAGCCCGCGGCCCTCGGGCTCCGGCCGCACGCGGTGGTGGGCGTCCGCGCTCACTCCGACACCGGCGAGTTCGCAGTACGCCCGGGCCCCGCGGGCCCGGGCATGGTCGGCCGACTCCAGTACGAGGACCCCGGCGCCCTCGCCGAGGACGAATCCGTCCCGGTGCTTGTCGTAGGGGCGTGAGGCGTGTTCCGGGTCGTCGTGGTTGCGGGACATCGCGTGCATCGTGGCGAACGCGGTCAGCACCAGCGGGTGGATCATCGCCTCGCTGCCGCCGACCGCGACCACGTCGGCGCGGCCGAGCCGGATCATGTCCAGGCCCATGGCGACGGCCTCGGCGCCCGCGGCGCAGGCGCTGTTCGGGGCGTGGGCGCCGGCCCGCGCGTTGATCGTCAGGCTGGCCTGGGCCGCGGCACCGTTGGCCATCACCATCGTCACCGCGTGCGGCGACATGGCACGGGTCCGGCCGGTCGTCATCAGCTCGTTGCTGTGCAGCAGCGCGCCCACCCCGCCGATCCCGCTGCCCATCACCACGCCGACCCGGTCGGGCTCCGGGTTGCCCTCCTCGCCGGCCCGGCCGGTGAATCCGGCGTCCGCCCACGCCTCGCGCAGCGCGACCTGGGCGAACTGCACGGTCCGATCCAGCCGTCTGGCCTCCACCCGGTCCAGGACGCTGCCGGGGTCGACGGCGGCCGGGGCCGCGATCCGGATGGGCAGCGGCTCGGCCCACTCCTCGGTCAGTAACCGCGTCGCCGACCGACCGCCGGTCAGGCCCCGCCAGGTGGACGGCACATCACCTCCCAGAGGGGTGGTGGCGCCGAGCCCGGTGACGACGACTTCGCCCGTACGAGTGAGCATGTCGAGCCTCCTCTGCGAGGACCTGCCTGGTGGATCACGGCAGCTCCGCGGGCGGGGGCGGGAACCCCCCGTTCGGCCGCGCCGAGCCGTACGCGTCCTTCCCTTTCCGCCATCCGCTCACGCGCGCGAATACTTTCGCGGCGAGCGGGGAACGCGGCGCGGAAAACGGCCCGCGGCCTCGGCGGAAGCAGAGCGGAATCCCCGCCGCGAGCGCACCACCTGCCAGGTTGTGCGGTCCTTCGCCGCTCGCGGCGGTGTCCGGAATCGATACCTCGCACTGTCGGATGGCAGTTACCTGCATTTGGGAGGATCAAAAAATAGGGGCTTACTTTCGGTAACCCCTGGGGGCATCGAGCGGGGCCGGCTCAGGGGATCTCGACGAGGTGGTCCGCGGTCCCGCCGCGCCATTCGATGAGGAAGATCGTCGCGTCGTCGCTGGTCAGGCCGCCACGAGCGCGCTTGAGGGTGTGCGAGAGGGCACGGACCATCGCCCGCACCCCGTGCTGGGCGCTCTCGACCTCAGCGACGATGTCGATGAGCTGCTCCACCCCGAACTCCGCTCCCCCGCCCTGGTGCTCCTCCACCAGGCCGTCGGTGAAGCACAGCACCCGGTCGCCGGGCAGCAGGCCCGTCTCGCTGATCAAGGGATCCTCGCCCCCGAAGCCGACCGGCAGGGTGGTACGGCTCCCCAGCCGCCCGATGACCCGGCGGTCGCGGATCAGCAGCGGATCCGGATGGCCGGCGTTGACCCACTGCAGGTGCCCGGTGGCGGTGTTGAGCCGCATCATCTGCGCGGTGACGAAGTGTTCCGGGCCGAACTGCTCGGCGATGACGCTGTCCATGAACGCGTAGATCTCCGACAGCCCGACATCCGCGCGCCGGGAGTGCCGGTAGGCGCCGATGGCCGCCGTCGCCATCACCGCGGCGGACAGCCCGTGTCCCATCGCGTCGATCATCGCCACGTGCAGGATGTCGTCGTTGAGCGCGTAGTCGAAGCTGTCGCCTGCCACCTCGTAGGCGGGCTCCAGGATGCCTGCCACCTCGACCTGCGGCACCGCCATCTGCAGCGGCGGCAGCAGGGACCACTGGATCTCGGCGGCCACGGTCATCGGTGCCAGCCGTCTGGCCTTCACGAACTGGTCGGTGTAGCTGTCCTTGGTCACCAGCATGTCGGCGACCAGCCCGGCCAGCCGGCGCAGCAGCCGCCGGTCGTCGTCGTCGACGCTGACCAGCGTCACCGCCAGCACCCCGACCTGGTCGCTGCCGTCCAGCAGCGGCAGGTACACCCGGACCCCGTCGTCCTGCGCCACCTCGACGGTGGCCGCCCGCAGGAAGGCCGCCCCGGCGGGCGTGCCGGCGATCAGCTCCGACTCGCCGACCACCAGCCGTCTGCCCGGCAGCGGGACCAGTCTCAGCTGCTCGTAGTCCTGTAGGAGCACCGAGACGTCCCGGCCGCCGATCCTGCCCATCTCCTCCGCGACCAAAGGGGCGATCAATTGGGGCGGCATCTCGTGGGCGCGGTCCAGCAGCACTCCGAGCAACCGCTCGCCGAAGCCTTCCGATCGATCGACCGTCACTTTGTCGCGTGCCCATTCACCCTCCGTCATGAACCAATATCACCACGTCATCTCCCCTGCTAACGGCGACGACACAGCGGATCCCCCACCACCGGCGTTTCGGCGTTCGGTCACTTTCGGTACGTCTTCAGCCACGTATGACCGGAGTAGGGTGAAATGACCGAAGGCAATTCGTGCGTTGGCATTCGCGTTGGCGTCGTCGTCGGACATCGACTTCCGGGGTTACCCACCCGTGGGAGGAGGTCACGTCATGACAGCAGTGGTCATCGTGATCGTGATTCTGGCCATGGTCGCCGCCGGCACGTGGGTGCTGCACCGGCTCGGCGCGCAACAGCGGGAGGGCATGGCGACCCACCGGTTCGGCAGGCGGCTGCGCCCGCCGAGCGAGCGCGGTCCGCAGCTCCCGGTCCTGCCGGCGTCCTGGAACGACGCACCGCCGCAGGACACCGCGGCTCCACCGTCCCCCCGGCACACCGACCACGCCGTCCATCTGGGCGGGCCGGGAGCCGGCCGCCCGCGGTGAGGCGAGCCGGGACGAGGTCCCGCCGAGGGGGCCGTCCGTCCCGTGGGGCGGACGGCCCCGTCCTACGGAGTGACCGGCGCGGGCCTCACAGCATCGTGTGCAGATAGGCGCCGGTGCCGGTGCGGCGGGCGGTGTCGGCGGTGGTGAGCCGGTCGTAGGTGGCGGCGTTCATCTCCTGGCGCCATTCGTCCAGGGTCCGCACACTCCAGTCGGAGTGCTCCTCGGGGTCGAGGACGATGTGGTCGAGTTGGTCGTCGGTGAGAATGCCGCCGTCGAAGATGAAACCCACCCGGCTGACCGGCCAGGAGGGCTCCTCGGGGATGAAGTGGGTGAGCAGCAACGGGCGGGGGCCGCCGGTGATGACCAGGCCGGTCTCCTCGCGCGTCTCGCGGACAGCGGTCTGCCAGGGGGTCTCCCCGGGATCCAGGTTGCCGCCGGCGTTCTGCCAGATCTCGGTGCTTTCGTAACAGGACTTCAACTGCAGGGGGCGGCCGCGCTCGTCGGTGAAGTACAGGCACGCGTAGCACGTCGCTTTGGGCAGCGTGCTCAGGTACTCGTCGCGGGGGAGCCAGGCGGTCGGCCTCGGGTGGTTCATGTGGTGCTTCCGGTGAGGGAGTCGGGAATGCCTCGGTCGTTCTGCAGTTGCCATAGTTCCTTGAACAGACCGTCCGCGGCGACCAGTTCGGGGAATGTGCCCAGTTGGATGACGCGTCCGTGGTGCAGGACGGCGATCCGGTCGGCCATGGCGACGTTGGTCAGCCGGTGCGTGACGAGGACGACCGCGCGGTCGGCCGCCGTCGAACGCAGCCCCGCGAAGATGCGGTGCTCCGCGCGGGCGTCGAGCGCGGCGGTGGGCTCGTCCATCACCAGCAGGCCGGCCGGGCGGTGGAAGGCCCGGGCGATGGCGACGCGCTGCCACTGCCCGCCGGACAACTCCTCGCCGCCCAGCCACTCGCGGGCCAGCAGGGTGCTCAGCCCGGACCGCAGCGAGTCGACGACCTCGGCGGCGCCGCTGGCCTCGCACGCGGCACGGACCGCGGCGTCACCACCGGGGGCCGGCTGGCCGAGCGTGATGTTCTGCCGGGCGGACAGCGGCCAACGGGCGTAGTCCTGCGGGACCATGGCGACCTGCCGCCAGGCCGCCTGCGGATCCATCGACCGGGTGTCGACGCCGTCCCACGTCACGCTGCCGGACGTCGGCAGATACAGCCCGGTGAGCAGCTTGGCCAGCGTCGTCTTGCCGGATCCGTTCTCACCGACCAGCGCCAGCACCTCGCCGCGCCGCACCTCCAGGGTCACCCCGGCCAGCGCGTCGCGGGCGGCGCCCTCGTAGCGGTACACCAGGTCGGTCACCCGCACCTCGCCCGGTCTCCCGGGCACGACCGTGCCGCGCCGCATGCGGTATCCGCCGGTCTCCACCAGGAACTGCGACCAGTCGTCCACGTACAGCCCGGTGCGGAACATCCGGGCCCCGCCGCCCACCAGGCTCTGCACCGCGGCGGTGACGGTGCGCAGGGCGAAGATCCCGGTGCCCGCGGAGGCCACCGACAGCCGGCCGGTCGCCAGCAGGAACACCAGCGCCGCCCACACCAGTCCGGAGGCCAGCCCGCCGGCCGCCGCGCCGACCAGGGCCATCCACGCGCTGCGCCCGGCCGCCCGGCGGTCCGAGGCGTTGACCCGGTCGGTGATCGCGCGGTACTTGCCCAGCAGGAAGCCCGCCATCGTGCCGGACCTGACCTGGTCGGCGTTGTTGTCGTCCGACATGTGCCAGCGCAGCACCGACAGCATCCGGCGGTGGCCCATCATCTCCAGGGCGGCCAGATAGGTCACCCGCGCGCCGCGCACCTGCGCCACCCCCTGCGGCAGCCCCGCGAGCACCAGCAGCGGAAGCAGCGCCGGATGGACCGCGGTGAGCACGGCGGCGCCCGCGGCGAGCGAGGCCAGCGCGGACAGCAGGTCCTGGCCCTCCTGGATGAGGTCCTGGGAGACCTGCGCGCCGCGCTCGGCGGCCTCCTTGCGGTCGTTGTAGCCGGGGCTGTCGTACGCCGCCAACTCGGCGTTGACCACCGCGTCGAGCAGCATCAGCTCGGTCTCCTGCGACAGCAGCGGGGCCAGCCGGGTCGACAACCAGTTGACCGTGATGCCCAGCACCGCCCGCAGCCCGGCGGCGCCGGCCAGCACCACCACCGAAGGCCACGCGTCCGCCAGCCGCTGGGTGATCTGCCCCGAGGAGATCAGCGCGGTGATCGTCCCGGTGGTGGCCAGCAGGCCCAGCGCCTGGGACAGGCCGGAGACCGTCTGGCACAGCAGCAGCCCGACGACCGAGGCCCGGTCCGCGCGCCAGGCCAGGGACAGTGACCTGAAGACCAGTTGGGGCAGCTTGCGGGCCATCCGGCGGGTGGTGAGCGACTTGCCGGCCCGCAACCGGGAGTCGCCGTCGAGCTGGTAGCCCAGCTCCTCCTCGTGTGACCGCTCGGCGGCCGGAGCCTCGGCCGCGTCGTCCGCGACGGCCTGGTGAGAACCCAAACTTCCTCCCCGGGGAGATGACGGAGACGAACAGGAGACCCGGCTTACCCGCGGCGGCCGTGGTCCAATCTCGCCCACGACACCCCGGTTCTCGACGAGTTGCCGGGAAAACCACCCGATCAGGTGGATACGAAGCGCGGTCAGCCCGCGGGCGCCACCGCCACCCCCGCGGCCGGCACGTCCCGCATCCGGCGCAGCGGTGAGAAGACCACCCACAGCGGGGCCGCGCAGGTGCCGGGCACACAGATCCACAGCGCCTCGCGCACCCCCAGCCCGCTGGCCACCGCGCCACCGGCCAGGGAGCCGAGCGGCAGCGCGCCCCAGGCGATCCAGCGCACCGAGGCGTTGAGCCGGCCCAGCAGGCCCGGCGGGCAGATCGACTGGCGGTAGGAGAGCTGGGCGGTGTTGTAGACGACGCCCGATGCCGAGAGCGCCGACAGGCCCACCGCGTACAGCCACACGCTCCAGCCCGGCCGGGACAGCGGCATGAGCGCCGACAGCGGGGCGGAGGCCGCCAGGGACACCCAGATGATCCGCGCCGAGCCGATCCACCGGGTGAGCCGGCCGGCGCACAGTCCGCCGGCCACCCCGCCGATCGCGGCGAGGCCCAGCACCAGGCCGACCACCGCGGGCGAGGCGTGCAACGTGCGGACCAGGTAGACCACTTCGAGGGCGCCGACCGCGCCGGAGAAGAAGTTGGCGGTGGCGGTGCAGGCCACGATCTTGCGCAGGATGGGGTGGTCAGTGACGAATCGCAGGCCCTGGGACATCGCCGCCCGGAAGCCGACCCGCTCAGTGCCCTCGGCCCGCTGGGGCCGGGCCTCCGGGGTCCGTATCAGCAGCAGGGTCAGGGTGCTCACCGCGTAGGACGCGGCGTCGGCCGCGACCGCACGGGCCGCGCCCACCAGCCCGGCCAGTGTGCCGCCGAGCGGTGGCCCGGCGAACTGCGCGAAGGACTGGGTGGTGCCCAGTTTGCCGTTGGCGTCCATCAGTCGGTCCGGCGCGACCAGGGAGGGCAGCAGGCTCTGGTAGGCGACGTCGAAGAAGACCGTCAGTACGCCGACGCCGGCCGCCACCACGTACAACTGGCCGAGCGTCACATGCCACCACCAGGCGGCGGCCGGCACCGAGGCGGTGAGCAGCAGGCGGGTGGCGTCGCACCACAGCATCAGCCGGCGGCGGCGCACCCGGTCGACGACGACCCCTGCGGGCAGCGCGAACAGCAGGAACGGCAGCCGGCCCAGGGTGCCGAGCACGGCGATCTCGAAGGTGGTCGCGTGCAGCGCGGAGACCGCGAGCAGCGGCAGTACCAGGGTGGAGACCTCGGACCCCACCTCGCTCGCCGTCTGGCCCGCCCACAGCAGTCGGAACGGGCCGTGCCGCCACAGTGACGCGGCACCGGGCGGGGCGTGCTGGGGGACGGCCGCCGGGGCCGCGCTGTCCTGGGTCACGCACCAGACCTACCGGTCGCGCGGGTGGCTGGACAAGCCGTTTTCCCACCGGTGGGAGGGCGCCTCGATCCCCGCGACCTCCAGGGCCGCGGGGATCGAGGCAGCCGGGGGCCGGTCAGGCCATCGGCAGGGTGGTGCGCTCGGGGAAGTCGCTCAGCAGGTCGACGTCCACCGGTTCCTCATTGATGTCGTCGATCAGGGTGACCCTGACCGCCGGGTTGGGCGCGCTGTCCTTGGTGGCCTGCGGGTCGACCGCGAACAGCACGGTCACCGGCCGGGCGCCGCCGTCCGTCTCGTGGACGCCGGCGAACTGCAGGAAGCGCCAGCCGTCGGCCTCCCAGTGGTCGATCAGCGAGGAGCGGACGATGGGCGCGGCGGCCAGCCAGGCCAGCGAGCTCTCCAGCAGCTCCACCGAGGCGGCCACCGGCACGTCCTCGCCGAAGCCGATGAGCGGGTGGCCGAAGACGCTCAGCCGTGCCTTGCGCAACGGCACCAGCCACAGGTGGTCCAGGTCGCTGGAGACCGCGACCAGTACGGCCACGGTGACGACCAGGAACGCGATCGAGGACAGCGGGCTGCGGGCCGCCTGGCTCCACCAGGCCGTCCCGGAAGCGATCGCCGCGGCCCCGCCCGCCACGACCAGGCCCGCGCGGACGAACGCCCGCCAGGTGATCGGGCCGTTGTTCTTCGCGGTGCATCCGCAGGACGACTCCGGTGCGGTGACCCGGGCGTACCCGAGGTATCCGACGAAGCCGACCCCGAGCGCGGTCGCCGCCACCGCGGGAACCACGGTGGTCGGCGCGGCCAGCAGGCCCGCGGCGATCACCAGTTCCGCGACTCCGGTCGACCGCAGGACCAGCGTGGCGCGCCGGCCGTCGTTGAGGATGCGGACCAGCACGGTGCCGGCCGCCTGACGCGCGACCTGGCGGCCGAACGTCTTGCTCACGCCGGTGGCGACGAGCAGGACGCCGAGCACCAGAGGCGCGAAGTTCGTAACGAGCGAGACCATCACGTTCCCCTTGACTCAAGTCGCGCGAGGGCTCAGTGCGCGAGTGTGATCCTGGCGATGTCCACGCTGTCGTCCTCCGGACGCCAGGCGCCGAGCACCTGTGCCGGCTGGCCGATCTTGATCTGCGACAGGTTGGAGGTGAGGGCGCCGCCGCGGTAGGAGGCGGAGGTCTTCTTCTCCACGATGTTGCCGACGACCGCGTTCGGACCGTGGCTCAGGTGCAGCCGGGTCTTCTCGATGCCGCGGACGGTGACGTAGAGGTTGACGATGTTCACCCAGACCGCGTCGGCGGCCATGGTGCCGTCGGGCATGTCGACGCCCCGGGCGTACATGCCGTCACCGACGTGGATCGCCTCGGCGGTGACCGTCTCCAGCTTCCAGACGCTGGTGGCGTTGGTGAGCTGGATCAGGTGCTTGCCGCCCTGGGAGTTGACGACCTCCAGGACGCTGCCCTTGATCTGGCTGACGCGGCCCTCGATGAAGGAGGACTTGGCGATCGCCGGGTCGAGCGAGGGCATCGGGGCGGCGAAGGCCGCGTCCGCGTCGATGCCACCGAGCGCGGAGGCGCCCACGATGGTGGCACCGCCCACCGCGGCGGCGGTCAGGAACCGGCGGCGGTCGAAGCCGTTCTGGCGTGCGTTCATGGGTTTCCTCCTTACTCGTAGATGAAGACCGGCAGCAGGCCGGAGCTGAGGTTGCCGATGACCGAGAAGGCCGCGGGGGTCAGGTCGATGACCCGGTGGGTACGGCACTCGCCGTTGCAGCAGGTCTGCTCGCTGCACCAGTCCTGCACGTTGGGGCCGCAGTCGCCGATGGTGACGCAGACGGTGGCGCCGGAGCACTGGTGCTTGACGTTCATCACCGACCCGCAGCCTCGTCTGGGCATGTTCTCGCCGCAGGCGCCGGGGTTGGTGGTGCTGAAGCAGGCGGCCGAGGCGTTCGGCCAGGCAGCCATGTTCTTGCTGGACTGGCAGGTGCCGCAGGCACCGGTGCCGGTGCTGCCGCAGGGACCCCAGGAGCTGCCGCAGCAGAACCAGGAGGTCTCACCTGCCCACAGGCTGGTGGATCCGCAAGCCATTTGCTTTCCCTTCGTCGGGCGCGGGGTTCATTCACGCCGGGGAGTAGGGGACCCGGGCGGGACATTCCGTGAATACACGACGATTGCCATGGCCATGACAACACTGACCACCCGAGCGGACACGCCGGATGAACCCGGCAGTGCGGGTGGAGCTTTGGAGCACGGCCATGATGCTCGTTTCTACGCGCGTCCGCCAGGGGTCGCGAGGGCAAAGAACCGGCCTGCGGCAAAACCTGTGCAAACAAGCGTGCCCTGCCGGATATTCCGGCAGGGCACGCGGGAGGAATGGTGAAAAAGAACCGGCCGGACGGAATCAGTCGGTGGTGAAGTCGTCGAAATCGACTTCACTGGTGGTGCCGGACTGGTGCGCGGTGGCGAAAACGCCGACGTCCTGGGCCGCGGTGGCCGACGGGACGTTCTCGGTGGCGACCAGGTTCCAGGTGGTCCCGTCGGTGGAGTAGTAGCCGGTGTAGGTGGTGCCGCTGCGGACCAGTTTCAGCCAGCTGGGGTAGGTCGCGGTGCCGACACCGCTGTCGGAGGGCGCGCTGTTGGAGTCGAGCCGGCCGTCACCGTCGCTGTCCCACTGGATGACGTAGCCCTTGCCGGGGGCCTCCGCCAGGATCAGGAAGCCGGGTCCCGTGTCGGTGGCGGTGATGTCGTCGCGGACCATGATCCCGGCCTTGGCCCAGTCGTTGGTGTCACCCTGGGAGTCGATCCTCACCACGGTCGTCGAACCGTCGTGCTCGGCCCCGGCCTGGTAGATCGCGCCGTACTGGTTGGTGCCGCCGTAGACGTCGGACCCCTGGGCCCGCACGCCGAGTCGGGTGCCCAGTCGGCTGAAGCTCGCCGTGGTGGAGGCGAACGTCTCGTACGGGGCGCCCACCGGCCGGTCGACGGTCAGTGTGCCGCTGGTGGTGGCCTTGGCCGGCACGATCAGCGCCCAGCGGTAGGCAGCGGCCGCCTGGACGGTCTCGGAGGCGAACAGCGCGGTGGACGCCGGGAGGGCGACCGTGAAGGTGGCCTGCGCGGTGCCGCCCGCCTTCACCGAGGCGAACCGGGTCGGCGAGGTGGCGGTGACCGTCGTCCCGGACGGACCGGACAGGCTCAGCCGCACGTCGCGGACCGGCAGCGCGCCGTTGTCGGTGAACGTCTCGGTCACGGTGGTGCTCGAACCGTCACTCGCCCCTGACAGGCCGCTCAGCGCCACCGTGGTGCTGGGCGCGGTGAGAGCGGCGAGGTGTCCCAGCGGGGTGACGCGCAGCAGCGCGACGCCGTGCGAGGGGACGGTGGCCGCGACGGTGCCGGCCGACTCGGTGGTCCGGTGGCTCCACAGGTCGTCCAGCGCGTAGTCGGCGGCCGGCAGCCCCAGCGCGGACGCCGTGGTGCTGACGGTCCGCTCGTCGGATGAGGTGTTGAACAGCCCGACGACCACGTCGCCGTTCTTCTCGGTCTTGGCGAAGACCTGGGAGTTCGCGTCGCTGCCGATCCGCTTCGCGTCGATGGCGTCCTGGTCGACGGCGAGCACGTCGCGGTTCTTCAGCAGCGACAGGTCGGTCGAGTCGAGACGGGTCAGGTCGGTGCCCAGGATCAGCGGTGAGGAGGCCAGCGACCACAGGCTCATCTGGGTCTTGCGTTCGTCCACGGTCAGGCCGTCGTCGGTGCCGTTGCCCAACTCCAGCGAGTCGTAGTCGTTGAAGGCCCCCGGTCCGCCGTACGGCGCCCAGGCGGCGACCTGGTCGAACCGGGAGGCGACCGAGGACCAGGCGGTCAGCGGGTAGCTGCTGCCGCCCGACTCGCAGCCGTAGCACTCGATGTCGCCACCGGTGCGCCAGCCGTTGGACAGCGTCGCCCAGGCCGGGGCGTTGTGGATGTCCAGGCTGTTGGACAGCTCCAGATGGATGGGGCGCCCGGTCTGCCGCAGCGCGTCCGACCAGGACCGCACGTCGGGCAGGTCCGGGGTGCCGACGCCGTCAATCTTGACGTAGTCCACCCCCCAGGAGGCGAACTGGTCGGCCCAGGAGTCGACGAACTCCTGCGCTCCCGGCTTGGTGTAGTCGATGCCCACCATGCCCTTGCAGTTGTAGTTCTTCTCGGCGGTCGTGGTGGCGATGTCGGCGGCGTGGTACGGCGTGCCCTGGATCGCGGTGTCGCGCACGACCGCCTGGTGGGAGATGCCGGGGGTGACGTACAGGCCGAACTTCAGGCCCAGCGAGTGCACGTAGTCGGCGACCACCTGGACGCCGTTCTCGGTGCCCCGCGCGGGGAACTTGGTCTCGTCGGTGACCCAGCGGCCGAAGTCGTCGACGTTCGGGCCCTGGCTGCCCGGGCACTGGTACCAGAAGTCGTCGACGTTGACGTAGGCGAAACCGGCCTCGGCCAGGCCGCTGTCCTTCATCGCCTTGGCGGTGGCCTCGATGTTGGCGGCGGTCGGGTTGTGCCGGATGAAGCTCCAACTGCTCCAGCCCAGCGCCGGCTTGGCGCCCACTTGGTTGTCCTCGGCGGTGGCGGTCGGTGCCCCGGTGGCCGCCAGCCCGCCGGCGAGCAGCAGCCCGCCGGTCACCGCGGCCAGCAGGCCGCGCATGGTTCTTCTCATGGAACTCTCCTCAAGGACCGCGCCCTGACGGCACGGCAGCACGGGTTTTCGGGCGCGTTGAGGCCCGGGAGGGCGTCGCAGCCCTGGTTGCGCTGTACTCGCGGGGGTCCGACCGGCCCTGGCGGCGGCGGGTCAGCCCTTGTTCGCGCCGAGCGTCAGCCCGGAGACGAACTGCTTCTGAAGTGCGAAGAAGACGACGAGGGTCGGCACCGCGACGATCAGCGCGGCGGCCGAGATCAGGTTGTTGTTGACGAAGAACTCACCGGTGAGGTTGTTGAGCGCCGCCGTGATCGGCCGGTTGCTGCCGGTCTGCATGAGCACGGTGGCCCAGAAGAAGTCGTTGTAGATCCAGGTGAACTCCAAGGTCGCCAGCGCGGCCAGCACCGGACGGCACAGCGGCATGACGACCTGCCAGTACTGCCGCCAGGCGGAGGCGCCGTCGACCAGCGCCGCCTCGCCCAGCTCCTTGGGGATGGTGCGCATGTAGTTGGACAGCACGAAGGCGCAGAAGCCGGTCTGGAAGGCCACGTGGATCAGGATCAGCCCGAGGAAGGAGTCGTCGAGCTTGCCGGAGGCGGCCAGCCAGGTGGGCAGCGGGATGAGCTGGTACATCTTGAACAGCGGCGTGATGATGGCCTGTTGCGGCAGCAGGTTGCCCGCGGTGAACAGCACCAGCAGCGCGATGTTGATCCGGAAGCTGAACCGGGCCACCACGAAGGCGACCATGCTGGAGAGCACCAGCGTGATCACCAGGGCCGGCACCGTGATCAGCACGGAGTTCCAGAAGTAGTGCGGGAGTTCGGCCTGGCTCCAGGCGGTGGAGAAGTTGCCGCCGTTGTAGCTGCCGCCCACCGACACATAGCCGCGGGTGGCGGTGTCGGCGTAGGGGCGCAGCGCGGTGTAGAAGGCGTACAGCAGCGGCGCGAGCCACACCAGGCAGGTGCCGACGAGGAAGACGTGCAGGGCGATCCGGCTCGCGCCGGGCGATCGCGGGCGGCCGGTGGCGGGCACGGTGGGCCGCGGCAGCGGGCGCTCGGTCGTCGTCGCGGTCATTCGCGCCCGTCCTTCCGGAACATGCTGATCAGATACGGCACGATGAAGGCCAGCGAGATGACCAGCAGGATGGTGGCCAGCGCCGAGCCGAAGCCGATCCGGCTGGCCTCACCGATGATGTTGTCGGTGACCAGCACGGACAGCAGTTCCAGGCCGTTGGTGCCCTTGTTGATGACGTAGACGATGTCGAAGGCGCGCAGCGACTCGATCACGGTGATGACCAGCACCACGACGTTGATCGGCCGCAGCGCGGGCCACACCACGTGCCGGAAGGTCTGCCAGCCGGTCGCGCCGTCCAGCGCGGCGGCCTCCTTCTGCGAGGGGTCGACGCTCTTGAGCCCGGCCAGGAAGAGCACCATGACGTAGCCGGTCTGCCGCCAGCAGGCCATCACCATGACGGCCCAGATGTTCAGGTGGGGGTTGCCCAGCCAGTCGACGACGTGGTGGTCGGCGTGCCCGGTGAGGTTGTTGATCAGGCCCTGGGTCGGCGAGAAGATCAGCTCGGTCATGAACCCGACGAGCGCCAGCGACAGCACCACGGGCATGAACAGGATGCTCTGGTAGATCCGGGAGAAGCGGATCTGCTTGTCCAGCTGGACCGCGAGGAAGAGACCGAACGGGGCCGGCAGGCAGAAGAAGACCGCGAGCCAGGCCAGGTTGTGCTCGATGGCCGGCTGGAACTGCGGGTAGATGGTGAAGATGTTCTTGTAGTTCTCCGTGCCGACCCACTGGATGGTGGAGAAGTCACCGAATCCGGACCAGCTGGAGAACGACAGGACGATCGAGGCCACGGCCGGCACCCATACGAACGCCACCGTCAGCAGCGTGGGGATCCCCGCCATGAGGCTGAGGGTCACCCGGTCCCGTCCGGTGAGCTGCCTCAGCCGCCGCCTGCGCGGCGCTGGGGGCGCGGGCCGCGCCGCGCCTTCCACAACAGTCATGCCTTCCTCGTTGTCTTCATGCTCCGGGCAACGCCGCGCGCGGCGGGCGCGGCGGTCCCCGCAGGGTGCCGCGCTCCGCTCGCGTGGGTCAGCCGCCGCTCGCCCAGATGGACTTGGCCTGCTTGTCGACATCGGACAGGATGCCCGCGATGTCTCCGGGACTGTTGAGGAACTTCTGGATCGCCGGGAGCATCACCGGGTCGGCGAAGTCCGGCCGGGTGTCGCGGTCCATGAACTGCGACAGGCTCTTGGCCCCGGTGATGAGCTTGACCGCGGCGTTCTGCGGGTCGGTGTACTTGGCGGTGTCCACCCCGTTGGCGGTGGCGATGTCGGCCGGGTTGTTGCCGAGCCACAGCTGCTGCGCCTTGGCGGTGCCCAGGTACTCCAGCAGCTTGAAGGCGCCCGCCTGGTTCTTGGGGGACTTGGCGACCATCATGCCGTCGATCGGTGCCTCGACCGCGTCCTGGCCGTAGGCGGAGTTCACCTCGGGGAAGGGGAAGAAGCCCAGGTCGCCGGCCTTGTCACCGGTGAAGATGGTGCCGATCTGGTCCAGCCCGAGGACCATCATCCCGGCCTTGCCGTTGAGCAGTTGCTGCGCGCCCTCCTGCCAGGTCAGGCCGAGGAATCCCGGCGAGTAGTACGGGATCAGCTGCCGCCACTGGTCGAACACCGCCTTGACCTGCGGGGTGTTCCACTTGTCGCCGTTGCGCATCAGGTTGATGTGGAAGTCGAACCCGTTCATGCGCATGTTGAGGTAGTCGAACGTGCCCATCGCGGGCCAGCCGTCCTTGTCGGTGAAGGAGATCGGGATGAGCCCGTCGCCCTTCATCTTCTTGGCCAGCGCGATGTACTCGTCCCAGGTGGTGGGGGCGGTGTAGCCCTTGGACTTCCACAGGCTCTTGCTGTAGAAGACCGCCCACGGGTAGTAGTCGAACGGCACCAGGTAGTAGTGGCCGTCCTTGCCCTTGCTCTGGGCCTTCATGGCGTCGGTGTAGTTGGCGCCGATCGCGCTCCACACGTCGTCGACCTCGTGGACCAGGCCCTGGCCGGCGAAGAACTGCATCCGCTCGCCGGCGAACCAGTTGAAGACGTCGTCGGGGTTGCCCTGGAGGTAGGTCGAGATGTTCTGCTGGAAGGTGTTGTGGTCCACCCAGTTGGGCTTGATGGTGAGACCTGTCGCCTTGCCGGCCGCCGCGAAGAGCGTCTCGTACGCTCCCTTGGGCTGGGGCACGGCGGCGTTGGAGCCGAAGGTGACCGTCTTGCTGCCGCTGCCGGAGCCACCGCCGCTCTTGCCTCCACAGGCACTGAGCAGCGGGCCCACCGCGACGGCTCCGGCGCCCATGACGGCGCCACGGAGCAGTGACCGTCGGGACATTGACGGTCTGACAGTGTCCGCTATGCCGGATACCGGCGTACGGCCACTGGCCGAAAAAAGATCCATGACCCCTCCCCGCGGGGTGCGAAAGGAACACAATCGAACGTGACCCGTCAGATGTCACCAACATGCTGGTCCGCTGTCAAGACTCCAAACGGTTGCGATATCGAACCTGAGCCGTCCTTTGCCGGACTTAGTGACACCAATGGTCAGTTTTCGCCCGACAGGTAGCATTTTGGGCAACTGTTCGGAAGCGTTGATTCGTGGTGAAGCTTGTTGTCATCCGATGGTGTAGCGCGTCCCGGCCCCCGGGTAAACCCTCCGGCCCCGATCCGGCCGCCCGCTCCCCGCTCGTCCGGAATTACTGTACGGTGCGGCCAATATATGGTGATGAGTGGAAGGGCACCGTTGGACACTTCGACGAGCACGACGAAGGCGGCGAAGGCGGAAGCGGCGGGGCCACCGGCCGCCGAGCAGGTGGGGACCGCGCCCGTCGCCCGCGCGCCGCGGGGCCGACCGCGCAGCGAGCGCGCCCGCTCGGCGGTGCTGGAGGCCGCGGCCGACCTGCTGGTGACCGGCGGCATGGACGCCGTGACCATGGAGGCCATCGCGGCCCGTGCCCAGGTCAGCAAGGCCACCGTCTACAAGTGGTGGCCGTCTCGGGCCCACGTGATGCTGGAGAGCCTGTTCAGCCGTACCCGGTCCACCATCGAGGTGGCCGAGGACGCCACCCTCGCCCAGGCGCTCACCTCGCAGATCGGCGCGCTGGCCCGGCTGTTCCGGGACAGCGCGGCCGGCCCGCTGATGGGTGACCTGGTGGCCGCAGGACAGGCCGATCCCGACATCCGCGCCGCGCTGGAGGAGCAGTGGCTGCGCCCGCGCCGGCAGGTGGCGGTGCGGCTGCTGCGCGCCGGTGTGGAGAGTGGCGAGCTGGCCCCGGACACCGACGTAGCCGCCGCCGCGGACCAGTTGTTCGCGCCGGTCTACCACCGGCTGCTGCTCGGCCACGAACCACTGCACGACGCGCTGGCGGCCACCTTGGTCAGGCAGTTGCTGACCGGGCTGCGGCCGCTGCCCGCCGGGGGCTGAACCTCACCCCGCCGGCGGGGTGAGCGGCCCACTACCGGCGGCGGCCGAGTGGCTCGCGCCCGGCGGCGACTGAACGTCTCAGCCCGCGCGTTCGGCGCGCAGCTGGCGGATCGTGGAGACCGCCCACACCGCGAGCCCGGCCAGCGGCAGCGCCCCGCCCAGCAGGGTCACCCCGGTCCAGCCGTAGCGGTCGTGGACGGCCCCGGCGGCACCGGTGGCCAGCGCGCCGCCCAGGAAGATCGAGGTCATGAAGACGGTGTTGATCCGGGCCCGGGCGTCGGCCCGCAACCCGTAGATCTCCCGCTGGCTGAAGACCTGGTGGCTCTGGACGGCCACGTCCAGCAGCACCCCGGACAGCGCGAGCAGCGCCAGGTTGCCCGCCCACACGTCGGCCAGCAGCATCGAGACCGAGGCCAGCGCCAGGGCGATCCCGCTGCCCAGCCGGCCGTGCCCGCGGTCGCCGAGCCGTCCCGCGACCGGCGCCACGGCCGCGCCCGCCGCGCCCACCAGCGCGAACACCCCGATCCCGACCTGGCCCAGATGGTGGCGCCCGATCAGCTCGAAGGCCACCGAGGTCCAAAAGCAGCTGAACGCGCCGAACAGCGTGGCCTGGCACACCGCGCGGCGCCGCAACGCGGGCTCCTCGCGGGCCAGTCGGACCACCGACCACAGCAACCGCGGGTAGCCACTGCTGTGTTCCGGCTGGCGCCGGGGCAGGGTGCGGACCAGCAGCGCGGACAGCAGCAGCATCAAGGCGCCGGACAGCAGGTAGATGGTGCGCCAGCCCCAGGCGGCGGCCACCAGGCTGGAGACGGTGCGCGCGAGCAGGATGCCCAGCAGCAGTCCGGTCACCACGGTGCCCACCACCCGCCCGCGGTCCCGCTCGGGCGCCAGGTGCGCGGCGAGCGGGATGAGGATCTGGGCGACCACCGATGTCGAGCCCACCAGGACCGACATGGCCAGGAACATCCCGAAGTACGGCGACAGACCCGCCGCGACCAGCGCCGCCGCGGTCACCAGCAGGGTGCGCGAGGCCAGCGCCCGGTTCTCCAGCAGGTCGCCGAGCGGCAGCAGGACGACCATGCCGAGGGCGTAGCCGAGCTGGGTGAGGGTGACCACCAGTTCCGCACCGCCCTGGCTGACGCCGAAGGCCGAGCCGATCGGGGCGAGCAGCGGCTGCGCGTAGTAGATGTTGGCCACCGTCATCCCGCAGCCGACCGCCAGCACCAGGATCACCCGCCGCAGCCGAGCGGGCGGCTCCGCCGCGGGCCCGGGTATCGCGCCGGGCGCGGGGCCGGTGTCTCCCGGGCCGGGCGAGGCGGTGGCGTCTCCCGGGCCGGGCGCGGGGCCGGCGTCTCCCGGGCCCGGCGCGGGGCCGATGCCTCCCGGGCCCGGCGCGGGGCCGATGCCTCCCGGGCCCGGCGAGGCGCCGGTGCTTCCCGGGCCGGGCGCGCCGAAGGCGGGCGGCTCCTTCGTCCGCGTCCTACAGGTCTCCCCCATCGCTTCCCACCCCTTCGCCTCCATGTTTCTGTACGTGCCGTTCACTTTATAGTGGGAGGCGTTCTCGTGGCCGGCCGTTCCAAGTGGCGGACACCACGGGCGCGCGCAAGGCTTTTCACCCGCCGACCCGGGGAGTTCCATGCCACGCACCGCCCGCAGCGTCCGCGGCCACGGTCGCGACCGGGCCGCCGCCGACCGGTCGCGGATCGGGCCCGGCACGGTGGGCCTGTTCGCGGTCGCGACCGGCCTGTCCGTGGCGAACCTGTACTACAGCCAGCCGCTGCTCGACGAGATGGCCGCGGGGCTCGGCGTCTCGCACGGCACCGCGGCGCTGACGGTCACCTTGAGCCAGCTGGGGTACGCGGCGGCGCTGGTGCTGCTGCTGCCGCTGGGCGACCTGCTGGATCGCCGGCGGCTGGTGCCGGTGACGGCGGTGGTCACCGCGCTCGCGCTGGCGGCGATGGCGACCGCGTCCTCGGCCGTGGTGCTGCTGGGCGCCGCGTTCGCGGTCGGCGCCGGGGCGACGACCGCGCAGATCCTCGTCCCGTACGCGGCCGATCTGGCCGGTGACCAGGACCGCGGCAAGGTCGTCGGCAGTGTGATGAGCGGACTGCTGCTGGGGATCCTGCTGGCCCGCACCGTCGCCGGCTACCTGGCCGAACTGGGCGGCTGGCGGACGGTCTACGTCACCGCCGCCGCCGTCATGCTGCTGCTCGCCGGAACGCTGTGGTGGCGGCTGCCGGCCCTGCCCGCCAACTCCACCCTGCGCTATCCGGCGCTGCTCGCCTCCACCGCGCGGATCCTGCGCGAGGAGCCGGTGCTGCGGCTGCGGGCGGTGCTGGGCGGGCTGGCGTTCGCGGTGTTCTCGGTGCTGTGGACCGCGCTGACCTTCCTGCTGTCGGCCGGCCCGTACCACTACTCCTCCGGCACCATCGGGCTGTTCGGGCTGCTGGGGGTGGCCGGGGCGCTGACCGCGAGCGTGGCCGGGCGGATCGCGGACCGGGGCCGGGCAGCACTGGTGACGACCCTCACCTGCGTGCTGCTCGCCGCCTCCTGGCTGCCGCTGGCCTTCGGCGCGCGCGTGACGGTCTCGCTGGCGGCCGGGATCGTGCTGCTGGACCTGGCGGTGCAGGGGCTGCACGTGACCAACCAGAGCCAGATCTACCGCCTGCGGTCCGAGGCGCGCAGCCGCCTGAACTCCGCGTACATGACGATCTACTTCCTCGGCGGCGCGCTCGGCTCCACGCTGGCGCCGATCGCCTACGACGCGGGCGGCTGGAGCGGAGTGAGCGTGCTGGGCGCGGCGCTCGGGGCGGCGGCGGTGCTGGTGTGGCTGGCCTCGCGACCGGACCGCGCCCGGGCCGACGGCTGATCCCTGCGGCGCGCGGGATACGGGCTACGGGCTACGGGCGGTAGACGATGAGGGGCTGCTCTGCCTTGCTGATCGTCAATCGTTCGGGGGCCGGGGCGACTTCGCCGTCGAAGGCCAGCCGGGTGCCCGGCTCCAGGCCGTCGATGCGCAGGCTGCGCAACCTGGCCGTCGTGTAGACCGGCGACCCGGCCGGCTCGCGCCTGCCCAGTCCGCCGGTCACCGCGGCGGCGATCAGCCGTGACCGGGGGTAGGGCCCGGCGTCCACCACCCGTACGTCCAGGGAACCGTCCGCCAGGTCGTTGCGGCGGGCCGGCACCAGCCCGACACTGCGGTAGACGCAGTTGCCCGCGAAGACCAGCCACACCCGGCGGGTCCGCCCGCCCAGCGTCACGGTGACCGGCGCGGCGGTCCGCAGCACGTGCACCGCCGCCAGCACACTGGCCGGCCAACTGCCCAGCCGCCGCGACCAGCGCTCCCTGACCCGCACCATCTCCGGGTAGGCGCCGATGCTGAACGTGTTGAGGAACAGCACCGGCTCACCGTCGGGGCCGGTGAAAGTCGCCAGGTCGATGGCGGCCGCGTGCCCGGCGGTCACCGCGTCGGCGGTGTCCCGCATCTGCTCGATCCCCAGGTCCAGGGCGAGGTGGTTGCGCGTACCGCCGGGGAAGACGGCCAGCGGCACCCGGTGCGCCGCGGCCGCGGCGGCCGCCGCGTTGACCGTGCCGTCGCCGCCGTGCACGCCGAGTGCGCCACCGGTGGCCGCCGCCTGCTCGGCGGCGTCCCGCAGCATGGCGGTGATGTCGTCGTCCTCCGACGCCTCCAGGACCCGGGCCATCGGCAGCAGGCCGCGCAGTTGTTCGGCGGCCGGGACCAGGATGTCGGGGACGCCGGAGGCGGTGTTGACGACGATGGTCAGCCCCTCGCCCGCCGTCAGCGCCGGCGCGCTGGCCCGTGGCAGGGCGGCCTCCCGGCGCTCCGGCACCAGACCGCGCACGGCGAGCGCCGCACCGGCCCCGAGCACCGCACCGGCCAGGACGTCGCTGGGGTAGTGCGCGCCGGTGTAGACGCGGGAGAAGGCCACCGACGCGGCCAGCGGCACGATCAGCGCCGCCCACCGCGGGTCCTCCAGGGTGATCCCGGCCGCGAAGGCCGCCGCGGAGGCGGAGTGCCCCGACGGGAAGGAGGTGGTGAACGGCTGGCGGTTCAGCCGCCGTATCACCGGGACCGCGTCCAGCACCGGACGGGCGCGGCGCACCCCGCGTTTGCCGATGGTGTTGACCGTCGCCGAGGCCAGGCTCAGCGATCCCAGTCCGCGCAGCGCGGCGCGGCGGCCCGGCTTGCCGCCGAGCACCGCGATCCCGGCCGCCGCGCCGAACCACAGCAGACCGTGGTTGGCCGACCGGCTCAGTCGCGGCAGCACCCTTTCGGCCCCCGGCCAGTCACGGGCGGCGACCTGCCGGAAGAGGGTCCGGTCCCAGTTGAGCAGCCGTTTCATGCGGGACGCGTACCCCGCTTCGCAGGCCGGACACCCGCGGTGAGCACGACCGTGGTCACCTCGGGAACCAGACGCTAGGCTCATTCGTGATCTGAGTGGAATGTTGCAGGGGTAGGGGTCGCTGTGGTGGTAACTGGCCGGATCGTGCGGTTCGACGACGTTCGCGGGTACGGGTTCATCTCTCCCGACGACGGTGGCGAGGACGTCTTCGTTCACGCCAATGACCTACGGGACGAGAAGTACCGGTACCGGGCCGGGCTGCGGGTCGGATTCGAGGTGGAGGACGGGGACCGCGGGCTGAAGGCCTCGGACGTCCACCTCCTGGAGCAGCCGAAGAAGCGCGCCGATGACGACGAGATCATGTGTGACGTGCTGTCGTACGCGGACTTCTCCCAGGAGCTGACCGAGGCGCTGCTGGACGGGGTGCCGAGCATGACGTCGGCGCAGATCCTCCAGGTGCGGCGCCGCGTCATGGAACTGGTGCAGACCCACAACTGGGTCGAGGGCTGACGGCTTCCCGTCCCCGGCCCGCCGGGCGATGCTCCACGCTCACCCGGTGACCAGCGCCGCGGCCTCCTGCGCGCAGCCCCATGCGACGGTGACGCCCGCGCCACCGTGCCCGTAGTTGTGGACACGGTCCCCCTCGCGCTCCAGCCGGACCACGTCGCGGACCGGCCGCAGCCCGACCCGGTGTCCGAGGACGGCGGCGTCGGCGATGCGGGGGTCGAGACGGGCGCAGCGGCGGATGATGTCCGCCGCGGTGGCCGGGTCGGGCGTGGTCTCCCAGGAGTCCTGCTGGGCGGTGCCGCCGAGGACCAGTCCGTACGGCTGGGGGAAGAAGTAGGCGGCCTTCGCGTCGTTCTCGTCCGCGTCGACGAACCACTCGGTCACCCCCGGGTTCTCCACGACGACCAGTTGACCCCGCACCGGGCGCACCCGCTCGTCAGGAACGAGGTCGCGGGCGGCGAGGCCGGTGCAGTTGACGACGGTCGCCCTTCCCGCGGCGGCCTCGGCCAGCGAGCCGACGGTGCGGGTGGTGACGGTGCCGCCGGCCGCGAGCAGCCGGCGGGTCAGGTAGTCGAGATGGGCGGGCATGTCGATCAGCGGCAGGGTGGCGCGGAAGCCGGAGGCGTAGCCGGGCGGCAGTTCGCCGGGGGTGGCACGGCGTAGCCCGGGCACGTCGGACGCCCAGTAGGGGATGGGCAGTTCGGCGCCGTCGGGGGTGGCGGGCGCCGCCTGGAGGCCGGCGACCATCCGCACGCCGGTCTCCTCGGGCCGGGTGGCCAGTTCGGTGTAGACCTCGAAGGAACGCCGGGCCCAGCGCTCCACCCGGTCGCGCGGGGCGACGCGGTACGGCTCCCAGAGCGCGCCGGCCACGGCGGAGGTGGTGCGGTGGGCGGGCTCGCGGGTCCATACCCGCACCCGCGCACCGGACTCGGCCAGCTGGACGGCGGTGGTCAGCCCGATGACGCCGCCGCCGACCACGACGACGTCCGCCGTCACCCGGTCGGCCATGGCCCGCTCTTCGCCCGGCATGTCGCTCCCTCAGTTGCGTCTACAGACGTGTAGTACATTGACCGCCACCCGGACCGGGCGTGCAATCCCCCGGACACGCCCGGCCCGGCCCTCCCCGCACGACGGCTGTTCCCCTCTCCCCTACCCCAGCGGGACGCGGCACCATCCAGCCCCGATCACGAGAGTCGCCAAGGTGATCACAGCCGTTCTCTCTTCGTTCAGTGGGCTTGTGCCTGCGTTTGTGGTGCTCGCTCTGGTGATTGCCGTTCCCTGGGCGCTGAGGGTTCGCGCGAGGCGGGGGCCGACCGTGTTGGCGGCGTTGTGTGGGATATCGCTGGCGGGCGTGCTGGCGGCGACTCTCTGGCCGAAGAACGCGACGGATCACACCGTCGGCCTTGTCTGTGAGGTGGGGGCCTCGGCGCGCGCTGTCCTGTCGACGCAGCAAGGCCAGTTCAACGTGGCGCTTTTCGTTCCCGTCTGCTTGTTCGCCGTCATGATGCTCAAGCAGCCGCTGACCGTTCTGGCGGGAGGAGCGCTGCTGTCGGGGGCCGTGGAGGTGGCTCAGTCGGCGCTACCGCTGGGGCGCGCCTGTGACACCGGGGATTTCGTGGCCAACTTCCTCGGGGTGGTGGTCGGCACCGTTCTCGGTATGGGAGTCGTACTGGCCGGCAGGCGGAAAATCAGGTTCGGCACCCGGGCCGCGGTCCGTGGCACCGGGGCCTTCGGGGTCGGCCTGGCAGCCGTGGCCTTGGTGTTCCACTTCGCCCTCACTCCGGTACGTGACGCGGGGGGAATGGTCGGATCGACCTCCGCCCAGAACGACGCGGCGCACACGGTCGCCGCGAAGTTGTTCGGGCCCACGGTCCGCGTCACGGCCGTGCAGCTCATGGAATCCACCCCGGACTCGCCGGCCCAGATCTGGGTCACCACGAACCAGGGGCGGATCCAGCTGAACTGGCCGTCACGGGAGTTGGTGTCCGCGATGTCGACCGCGAACTACGACGACGGCGGAACCCTTTCGAAGGAGCGGATGCGCACCGTCGCAGAACGCTTCGCGTCCGACTGGTTCCCCGCGGACGTCAGGGGCAGCCGGGCGAGCTTCCGGCCCATCGCCTCGACGACCCGGGCGATGGTCCTGACATACCGCCGGTACCGGAGCGGGATCATGATGCCGATGCGTCTGGATCTCACCGTGTCGTCCTCGGGCCGGATCATCTCCGTCCAGTCCCAGGACGTCCCCGACCCCCAGCTCCCGAAGCCCGAGATCAGCGAGGAGCGGGCCCGGAAGCTGGCGGTGGATCAGGCCGACGGTGAACGCGCCGGCACCACGTTCCTGCTCGCCCAGAAGGTGAGCGGCGTATGGCGCCCCTGCTGGGCGGTCGACATCCTGCGGACGGGCGAGTCGGAGCCGGTCGGGACCGTCTTCCTGGACGCGGTGACCGGACAGGTCGCCGTGAACCGCGGATAGACCTGGGTCAGTCCTCCACTCTCAGGCCCAGGGAGTGGGCCAGGGCGGGGGCCAGGGTGAGGAGTTGGGGGGTGGTGACGATGGCGCCGCGCAGTGCGTCGTAGCCGTCGGCCAGGTCGAGGGCGGCCGCGCGGCGCAGGTCGACGCGGGCGAGCGAGGCATGGCCCAGGCGCATGCGTTCGATCGTGGAGCCGGGGAAGGTGACGTCGACGAGCTTGGCGCCGCCGAAGTCCACGTCCCGCAGCACGCAGTCCTCGAAGATCACCTCGCGCAGCGCGGCGGTGCGCAGGTTCACCGAGTCGAACTTGCAGCGCCGGAAGACCACCCTGCGCAGACGGGAGCCGAACGCCTCGACCGCGGCCAGCACGCAGGACTCGACGGTGGAGTCCTGCCAGTCGGTGTCCGGCAGGGCGGTGCCGGTGAAGCTGGTGCCGTGCACCCAGACGTCGTTGAACCCGGCGCCGCGCAGGGTGCCGTCGGTGACCACGCACCCGGTGACGGCGCACTCCAGGAATCCGGCGCCGGGGGCTTGTGGCGCCTGTATCGCCAGGCCGTCGAAGTGCACGGTGTCGTACCGCTCGTCGGTCGCCAGAGCGCCGCGGTGCGGCTGGAGCAGATCCGCGTAGGGGAGGTGGGCGAGCGTCGCGGGCTTTTCCATACCCCGACGGTAGCCCAGGGGTCCGACAACCCCACCCCGCTTCCCCCGACCGTCCCCGGACGGGGCGCTGCGGGACCGGACGAGGGTTGGCTGCCTGGGGGTCTGTTCAAGAATTCGTTGTCGGGTCGTTGTCTCCGGCAAGGACTGATGTTGACAAGTCATTGCCGCCGACAACGACCCGACAACGAATTTTTAAAAAGTGTGCCCCGCCCCCACCCCCGCCCCCGCCCCTGCCCCCGTCCCGGACATCACGGCCGGTCCATCTCCTTGCGGAAGACGATGGCCTGGGCGGCGAAACCCATCCGCTCCCGGTAGAACGGCACGGACATCGGATTGGCGAAATCCGTCTCCAGTACGACGACTTCGGCGCCCCGGGAGCGTCCCCACTCCTCCACCGCCCGCATCAGCGCGGAGCCGACGCCACCACGCCGATGCGACGCCGTCACGCCGAGACTGTCCACGTGCAGCCGCCGGCGGCCCAGGTCGGACTGGAGCTGCCGGGCAGCGGTGTCGAGCGGCTCGTGGAGCGTCGCGGAGACGTTGCCGACCAGGACGCCGTCGACCTCCGCGACCAGGAGCACCATGGTCTCGCTGTCCCGGAACGTGGCGCTGATCTCCTCGAACCACTCCTCCAGCCCCTCGGCCGCCGGCACCCGGAAGACCTCCGGTTGCCTCTCGGCGAAGAGGCCGCCGACCTCCCGCCACATCCTGGCGCAGGCCTCGCCGTCCCCCGGCCGGGTCTCCCTGATCTCGATGTTCGTCACCCGGCCAGACTGCCCACTCGCCCGTCGTTCGCAACCCTGACCCGGGGTCAGGCGATCGTCCGCTCGGACTCCTGCTGTTCGCGGGCGGCGGTGACGTACCGGTCGGGGCGGAAGGTGACCATGACCGCGGTGACGACGGCGGCGGCGAGCATGATGGCGGCGGCCCACGCCGAGGCGACGTTGTAGCCGTGCACGGTGCCGGTGACGCGCAGCGCGTTGCTCACCCCCGGGCCGGTGACCCGGGAGGCGATGTACGCGGAGGTGGCGCTGGCGGCGATGGTGTTGAGCAGTGCGGTGCCGATCGAACCGCCCACCTGCTGGGCGGTGTTGACCACCGCGGACGCCGCGCCGGCCTCCTGCTGTGGGACGCCGGAGGTGGCGACGCTCATCGAGGGCATGAAGACCAGGCCCATCCCGAGCCCCAGCAGTATCTCGGCCGGCAGCACGATGGAGACGTAGGAGCTGTCCGCCTTCAGGAAGGTGAGCAGGAACATCCCGCCGGCCGCCAGCAGCAGCCCCGGCACCATCAGGGCGCGGGCCGGCACCCGGGTCATCAGACGGCTGGCGACCTGGGTGGCGGTGAGGATGATCCCGCCGGTCATCGGCAGGAAGGACACCCCGGCCACCACCGGCGAATAGCCCTTGATCGTCTGAAGGTAGAAGGTCAGGAACAGGAACAGGCCGAAGAGGCTGATGATCGACAGGGCGACGGCGATGGCCGAGCCGCCGCGGTTGCGGTCGCGCACGATGTGCATCGGCAGCAGCGGGTTCTTGATCCGCGACTCCACGAACCAGAAGACCACCAGCAGTGCGGCACCACCGATCAGCATGCTCAGCACCAGGGTGGAGCTCCAGCCGCGCGACTCCGCCTCCGCGCAGCCGTAGACGATGGCCAGCAGGCCGCCGCAGCCGAGGACCACGCCGACGATGTCCAGGCGTACCCGGGCCTGGCGGATGTTGTCGCGCAGTACGCGGGTGGCGCCCAGCGCGGTGAGGATCGCGATCGGGGTGTTGACGAACAGGCACCAGCGCCAGTTCAGGTACTCGGTGAGCAGACCGCCCAGCACCAGGCCGACCGCCGCGCCGCCGCCCGCGATGGCGCCGTAGACGCCGAAGGCCTTGCCGCGCTCGGACGGCTTGGTGAAGGTGGTGGACAGCAGGGACAGGGCCGCGGGCGCCAGGAGCGCGCCGAAGGCGCCTTGCAGCGCCCGGGCCGCGAAGAGCATCTCCTGGCCCTGCGCCGCGCCGCCGATCGCCGAGGCCACCGCGAAGCCGAGCAGGCCGATGATGAAGACCCGTTTGCGGCCGAACAGGTCGCCGATCCGCCCGCCGAGCAGCAGCAGGCCGCCGAAGGCGAGGGTGTAGGCGGTGATCACCCACTGGCGGTTGCCGATCGAGATACCGAGATCGGCCTGGGCGGTGGGCAGGGCGATGTTCACGATCGTGGCGTCCAGCACGATCATGAGCTGGGCGATCGCGATGATCGTCAGCGCCCACCAGCGCCGCGGATCGGCGTCGGATGTCCCGCGCGGTGCCGCGGATGCGTTGGCCCCGGATGCGTTGGCCTCGGATGACATGTGGCGACCTTCCGGACGAAAGCTTCGGAACGCCGGAAAAACCAATAAACAGTCATTCGGCGCCTCCCCCATCAAAACTCTGGCCAACGTCACACGCAACGTGCGGGGCCTCCGCCTTGCTAGGTTGCCGCCATGAGCGCTCCCAGGGCCGCCGCCGTGCTGCCCGCCGTCAGGCTGCCGCGGCGTCGCGGGACCGAGCTGGGCCTGCTCGGCGCGGCCGTGGCGATCTCGGTGTTCGGATACGCGGACGTGGGCCTGGCGAGCGGTGGCCCGGTGCCGCCCGGCACGGCCGCCTACGGCGCGGGGCTCGCCGTGCTGGCGCTGCTGGCCCACCTCGCGGTGCGGCTGCGGGCCCCGTACGCCGATCCGCTGCTGCTGCCCATCGCGGTGCTGCTCAACGGGATCGGGCTGATGCTGATCCACCGGCTGGATCTGGCCACCCCGCACGATTCCGCCGCGCCGACCCAGATGATCTGGTCGACACTGGGGGTGGCG
The DNA here is from genome assembly GCA_963737305.1 of uncultured Actinomycetota bacterium. Classification (GTDB taxonomy): domain Bacteria; phylum Actinomycetota; class Actinomycetes; order Streptomycetales; family Streptomycetaceae; genus Streptantibioticus_C. The sequence continues at coordinate 3,445,781 of CAVTRX010000001.1, forward strand.
CTGTTCGTCGGGGTCGTCCTGGTACTGGCGGACCACCGGATCCTGGCCCGCTACGGGTACGTCTCGATGGCGGTGGCGCTGGCCCTGCTGGTGGTGCCGATCTTCTTCAGGCCGATAAACGGCGCCCGGATCTGGATCAGGCTGGGGTCCTTCTCCATTCAGCCCGGCGAGTTCGCCAAGATCCTGCTGGCGGTCTTCTTCGCCGCCTACCTGGCCGCCAACAGCAACGGCCTCGCCTACACCGGCCGGCGGATCCTGTGGAAGGTCCAGTTGCCCACCGGCCGGGTGCTCGGCCCGATCCTGGTGATCTGGGCGATGAGCATCGGCGTCCTGGTGCTGGAGACCGACCTGGGCACCTCGCTGCTGTTCTTCGGCCTGTTCGTGGTGATGCTCTACGTGGCCACCGGCCGCCGCGGCTGGATCGCGGTGGGCCTGATGCTCGCCGCGGCGGGCGCGGGGGTCGTCGGCTCGCTGGAGCCGCATGTGCACAGCAGGGTCGAGGACTGGCTGCACCCGTTCGCCAGCATCGACGCGGGAGCGGGCGCCGGGCAGCTCGCCCAGTCGCTGTTCGCCTTCGGGGCGGGCGGGCTGCTGGGCACCGGGCTGGGCCAGGGGCACTCCGTCCAGATCGGCTTCGCCGCCAAGTCCGACTTCATCGTCGCGACGGCGGGCGAGGAGCTGGGGCTGGTCGGCGTGATGGTGCTGATCATGCTGTACGCGCTGCTGGTGGCCCGCGGCTTCCGGGCCGGGCTCGCGGTGCGCGACCCCTTCGGGCGGCTGCTGGCGGTCGGACTTGCGACGATCATGGCCTTGCAGGTGTTCGTGATCGTCGGCGGGGTGACCGACCTGATCCCGCTGACCGGGATGGCGATGCCGTTCCTGGCCCAGGGCGGCTCGTCGGTCGTCACCAACTGGATCATCGTGGCGCTGCTCATCCGGCTCAGCGACTCCGCCCGCGCCCCGCGCCCGACGGACGCCGAGACCGGGATCATCGCCGTCGTGCGGCCGGACGAGACCAAGGGCCCGGACGGGACCAAGCGGCCGGACAAGGCAAAGGACCCGGACGAGGCAAAGGGCCCGGACGAGGCAAAGGGCCCGGACGGGGGCAACGGCCCGGACGGGCCGGGCCGCTCCGGCGGACAGGGGGAATCGTGACCCGCTTCATCCGGCAGGCGGCCGGCTTCTGCCTGCTGCTGCTGATCGCCCTGCTGGTCAACGCCACCAGGGTGCAGATCATCAACTCCTCGTCGTACAACGGCAATTCGGCCAACCGCCGGCAGCTGATCACCCGCTACGACCAGCCGCGCGGCGACATCTACGCGGGGAACACCCGGTTGACCGGGTCCCGGGACTCCGGCGGGCAGCTGGCCTGGGTGCGCACCTACGCCCAGGGGCCGCTGTTCGCACCGGTGACCGGCTACGCCTCGCAGATCTACGGCACCACGCTGCTGGAGAACGCCGGGGACGACGTGCTGTCCGGCACCGACCCGCGGCTGGCGGCCTTCCCGGTGTGGAACCAGATCGCCCGCGAGCAGACCCCCGGCGGACAGGTGCACTCCACGATCCTGCCCGCCGCCCAACTGGCCGCCTACCAGGGGCTCGCCGGGCGGACCGGCGCGGTCGCCGCGATCGAGCCGTCCACCGGCAGGATCCTGGCGCTGGTCTCCACGCCCTCCTACGACCCGGGCAGCTTCACCGGCACCGGCCAGGCGTCGGTGCGCGCCTGGGAGCGGCTGTCCACCGACCCGCGCCAGCCGCTGCTGAACCGGGCGATCCGGCAGACCTATCCGCCCGGCTCGACGTTCAAGGTGGTCACCGCCGCCGCGGCGCTGGACGCCGGCAAGGTCACCGACGTGGACGCGGCCACCGACTCGCCCGATCCGTACACCCTCAAGGGCACCTCGACGAAGCTGAGCAACGAGGCGGGAGGCTGCCGCGACGCGTCGCTGCGGTACGCCTTCCGGGTCTCGTGCAACACCGTCTTCGCCAAGCTCGGCGCGGACGTGGGGCTGTCCGCGATGGTCGGCGCCGCCCGCGGGTTCGGCTTCGACGACCCGGGGATCGGCATCCCCTCGCACGTCAGCGAGAGCGGCTTCGACACCTCGATGGACGACGCGCAGTTGGCGCTGTCGTCCATCGGGCAGTTCGACACCCGGGCCACGCCGTTGCAGATGGCGATGGTGGCGGGCGCGGTGGCCGACGGCGGGACGGTGATGTCGCCGTACCTGATCGACAAGGAGACCGACTCGCGCGGCGGGACCGTCTCCACCACCAGGTCGAAGCCGCTGGACCGGGCGATGAGCGCGCACACCGCCTCGGTGCTGCGCGATTTGATGACGGACGTCGTCGACAGGGGCACCGGGACCAACGCCGCGATCCCCGGGGTTCAGGTCGGCGGCAAGACCGGCACCGCGCAGCACGGCGTGGACAACCGCGGCACGCCGTACGCCTGGTTCATCTCCTGGGCCCGCCCGGACGGGGCGGCCACCGCCCCGGTCGCGGTCGCCGTGGTCGTCGAGGACGCCTCCGCCGACCGCGCCGACATCTCCGGCGGCGGCAGCGCGGCGCCGATCGCCCGGTCGGTGATGGAGGCGGTGCTCAGCGGCCGACCCTGAAGCGGCTCAGGAGTCCCGCTCGCCCTGCCGGATGGCGTCGGCGACCTCCTCGGTACGGGCCGCCTCCTCGGTGGCGAAGCGCTCGCGGTCCAACTGCTCGGCCACCTCCTCGTCCTGGGCCATCAGCAGGTCGAGGCTGGAGTCGCCGAGGTCGAAGACGCCCATGTCGACGTAGGCGCGTTGCAGGCGCGGGCCCCACAGGCCGATGTCCTTCACGCACGGCACGATGCGGCTGAACAGGAGTTTGCGGAACAGCGCGAGGTACTCGGACTGCTCGCTGAGCGCCTCGGCCTCCTTGGCCGGGATGCCGAAGTTCTCCAGCACCTCCGAGCCGCGCAGCCGGTCGCGCATCAGGTAGCAGCCCTCGATGACGAACTCCTCGCGCTCGCGCAGTTCGACGTCGGTGAGCTGCTGGTAGTAGTCGCGCAGCGCCATCCGGCCGAAGGCGACGTGCCGCGCCTCGTCCTGCATCACGTAGGCCAGGATCTGCTTGGGCAGCGGCTTTCGGGTGGTGTCGCGCAGCATGCCGAACGCGGCGAGCGCCAGGCCCTCGATGAGCACCTGCATGCCCAGGTAGGGCATGTCCCAGCGGGAGTCGCGCAGGGTGTCGCCGAGCAGCGTCTGGAGGTTGTCGTTGATCGGGTAGAGCATCCCGACCTTCTCGTGCAGGAAGCGGGCGTATATCTCGGCGTGCCGCGCCTCGTCCATGGTCTGGGTCGCGGAGTAGAACTTGGCGTCCAGGTCAGGCGCGGACTCCACGATGCGCGCCGCGCACACCATCGCGCCCTGCTCGCCGTGCAGGAACTGGCTGAACTGCCAGGAGGCGTAGTGGCGCCGCAGTTCGTCGCGGTCGCGCTCGCTCATGGCGTCCCAGTGCGGGGTGCCGTACAGGGCGAGGTTCTGGTCGGGCACGCCGAGCGGGTCGTACGGGTCGACCTCCAGGTCCCAGTCGATGCGCTTGGCACCGTCCCACTGCTTGTCCTTGCCCTTTTGGTACAGGGACAGCAGGCGCTCCCGGCCGTCGTCGTACTCCCAGGTGAACCGGGCCTGACCGGTGGACTGCACGGCCCAGTCGGGCCGCTCGGGATCGTTCGCGTAGAGCTCGTACGTGGGCACCGACGTCTCCCTCGGCCTCGTGAAACGATCTTGCACATCGCGTGCAAATACAGCTATCGGCAGCCTCACACGGCCGTTGTCGGGGAGTCAACAAGTCGGGCGAAGGGTCTTGACGTCCTTGCTGACAAAGAGTCTTATAAGCGTGTGACCGCCGGTAACCCAAAGGGGGCAGTGCCAGATGACCACGCTCAACACCACCCATGACGCCCTCGGTCTGCTCAAGGAACGCGAGCAGGTGGCCGAACGGCTGCTCGACGCCTCGGCGAAGCACTCGCACGATCCGGACACCGAACTCGACTGGGACGCGCCGTTCGTCGACGGCATGTGGTTCTGGCCACCGGAGTTGTGCTCGCTCTACGACACCCCGCTGTGGGAGAGCATGTCGCAGGAGCAGCGGATCGAGCTGAGCAGGCACGAGTCGGCGTCGCTGGCGTCCATCGGCATCTGGTTCGAGATCATCCTGATGCAGTTGCTGGCCCGGCACATCTACGACATCGACCCGACCAGCCGGCACGTGCGGTACGCGCTGACCGAAGTGGCCGACGAATGCCGCCACTCGATGATGTTCGCCCGGCTGATCCGCAAGTCCGGCACCCCCGCCTACCGTCCCAGCCCCCTGCACCACGGCCTGGCCCGGCTGATGAAGACGATCTCCACCACCCCCGGCTCCTTCACCGCCACGCTGCTGGTGGAGGAGATCCTGGACTGGATGCAGCGGCAGACCTTCCCCGACGAGCGGATCCAGCCGCTGGTGCGCGGGGTGACCCGCATCCACGTCGTCGAGGAGGCCCGGCACGTGCGCTACGCCCGCGAGGAACTGCGCCGCCAGATGGCCACCGCGCCGCGCTGGGAGAAGGGGCTGACCCGGCTGATGTCCGGTGAGACCGCCCGGGTGGTGGCCGCCTCGCTGATCGGCCCGAAGGTCTACGAGTCGGTCGGCCTGAACCCCGCGCAGGCGATGGAGCAGGCCAGGAACAGCCCGCACCGGCGCGAGGTGATGCGGCTGTCCGCGCAGCGGCTGACGGAGTTCCTCGACGAGATCACCGTGCTGCGCGGCCCCGGCCGCAAACTGTGGGTCTCATCCGGCCTGCTGGGCTGATCCGGCCCGGGGCGCGCCGGCGTCCGCATAGGCTGCCCGGTATGGGCAACCCAGCGGACGGCGCGTCCGGCACACCAGGCGCGGCCGCCGCGGGGAACGCAGACGCCGCGGAAAGCGCGGCCGCCGGGAACGCGGACGCCCCAAGAAGCGCACCCGCCGCGGTGGCCACCCCCGCCGCCTACCGCAGGCTCCCGGTGGCCGAGCGCCGGCGCCAACTGCTGGTCGCCGCCCTGGACCTGTTCAGCCACCGCTCGCCGGAGACCGTCTCCGTCGACGACATCGCCGTCGCCGCGGGCGCCTCCCGGCCGCTGGTCTACCGCTACTTCCCCGGTGGCCGTCAGCAGATCTACGAGGCCGCCCTGGGCAGTGCGGCCGAGCAACTGCTGGCCTGCTTCGTGGAACCGCCGACCGGCACACCGGCCGGGCGGCTGTCCGCCGTCCTGGACCGCTATCTGGCCTTCGTCGCCGAACACGACGCGGGCTTCTCGGCCCTGGTGCGCGGCGGTTGCGTCACCGAGACGTCCCGCACCACCGCCATCATCGACGAGGTCCGGCGCGGCGCGACCGAACAGGTCTTCCGTCACCTGGGCGTCACCGCCCCCGGCCTGCGGCTGCGGATGGCGGTGCGCTCCTGGATCGCCGCGGTGGAGGCCGTCTCGCTGATCTGGCTGGACGAGGGCCGCCGGCCGCCGGCCAGGGAGCTGCGCGGCTGGCTGGTCAACCAGTTCGTCGCCGTCATCACCGCCGCCGGGGCCGACGACCCGGACACCGCCGCCGTCGCGGCCCGACTGCTGGACGGCTGAGGGCGGCTGAGGCCGGTGCGGGGCGTTACAGGGCAGCCCCGGGACGGCTGTCGGTGCCGGGTGCGATGCTGAGGGCGTGCGAAGCGAGCAGACGCAGTTCCACGGCGGTCCGCTGGACGGACGGGTGATGGCGGTGCTGGTGGGGGCCACCGGCAAGCCGCCGAAGTTCTACCGGGTGCCCGTCCCGTCCGGCGACGGATCGCCGCCGACCGTGCTGGTGTACCGACTGGCGCCCGCCGGACGGCCGCGCCGCACCCGCTGGCGGTACGACTACGACCCGGAAGGCCCGGCCTCCGCCGCTCCGCGCTGGCCCTGGAAGGGAAGCGGGACATGACCGGCGCCGCCTCGCCGCTGGTGCTGCGCGTGGTGGGCCGCGACCTGCCGGGACTGCGCTGGGGCTGCCACGAGCGGATCCACCTGGGGACCCAACGCGGCCGTGAGCCGGTCGACCTGGTGCCCGGGGACGCCGAAGAGGCGGTCTTCACCATGCCGGTGCGCGTCATCGATCTCGACGACGGCACGACGGACTTTCGCGGCCCCCACGTCCAGGGGCGCCGTGGTGACCGTTTCGTCTACCTGACCTGGGGAGACGTCCCCCAGGGCGGGCAGTTCGCGATGTTCCGCCGGGCCAAGTTGCGGCTGGCGGACATCCCAGGGGAGCTGATCCGCGAGGCGGCCGGGGGCCGGGCGGTGCTGCGCACCACGCTGAGCCTGACCGCGGCCGACGGCGGTCCGCGCTGCGCCTCGCTCCGGCCGCCCGAGGTCTCCTGGGCCCTGGAAGCCACGGACCCACCGCCCGCGGACGGCTGACCGGAAACCGGGGGACCAGCCGGGTACCGGTCAGGAGCATTGACACTCCCTCCCACCGGCGCTTTGCTGCGGCGTGCCGAGCGCGTCGCCGGCCTGCCTCCCGCATCCGGTACTCCCACCCGGAGCCGGCGACGCGCTTCGCCCACCCGGCACGCCGTGCCTTCACCCGGTCGAGTGAAGACGGGACAACCAACGAGTGACGGCATTACGCCAATTCCCTCCGGAACTCCGTCTTCCGCTGGCAGATCTGACCCGTCGTGACACGATCGGGGGCGAAGCGGACACCCACCCCGGAAGTGAGGGGATGTCAGTGGTACGCAGCGGTGCGTTGCTCTGCGCCTGTCTGGCCACCGCGGCCGCGCTCGCCCAGCCCGCGATGCCGGCTGTCGCCGCGACCGCGCCACCGTTGCCCGCGGAGAGACCGGCGGCCTCGGTCACCGGGCTGTCCGGACTGCTCACCCGGCTCCAGTCGCTGTACCTGAAGGCCGAGCAGGCCACCGAGGCGTACGACGGCACCAAGGAGAAGCTGACCACCCAGCAGGCCCGGTACACCAAGCTCGACGGGCAGCTGACCGACCGCCGCGCCGAACTGCGCGCCGCCCGGGACGCGGCCGGGGCGCTGGCCCGCGAGCAGTACCGCAGCGGCGGCATCTCCCCGTACATGCGGCTGCTGCTCAGCGACGACCCGACGGAGGCGCTGTCGCAGGCCCACATCCTGCGCCAGGCCGCGGTCCACCAGGCGGGGGTGACGCGCCGGCTGCAAAGCGGCGAGCGGGCGCTGACCACCACCACCGCCAAGGCCAGGACGTCGCTGGAGACCGTACGACGGCTGGCGGGGCAGCGCCGCCGGGAGAGCGACCGGGTCCAGGCCGACCTCGACGACGTGGAACGGACGGTCGCCACCCTGACCGGCGGACAGCTGACCGCGCTGACCCGGCTGGAGGCGCAGGACACCCAGCGGGCGCAGGAGGCCCTGCTGGCCTCGGGCAAGCTGGGCGGGGGCGCGCTGCCGTCGGCCTCCGGGGAACGCGCGATCGGCTACGCCATCGCCCAGTTGGGCAAGCCCTACGTCTGGGGCGCGCAGGGCCCCCGGTCGTTCGACTGCTCGGGCCTGACCTCGCAGGCCTGGGACCACGCCGGGCGGGTCATCCCGCGCACCAGCCAGGAGCAGTGGTCCCGGCTGCCGAAGGTGACGCTGGGCCGGATACGCCCCGGTGACCTGATCGTCTACTACCCGGGGGCCACCCATGTGGCGCTCTACGTCGGCGACGGCCTGATCATCCAGGCACCGAGGCCTGGGGCGGTGGTCAGGGTCTCCCCGGTGGCCGCCGGTCCGATCCTCGGCGCGGTCCGGCCGGACACCGGCGCCGCGTCGCTGAAGGACCCCAAGGCGCCAAGGCTGCCGAAGGCGGACGCGACCACACCGCTGGGCGGCCGGGACCACTGAGGGGCCCGGCCGCCCATGACGGGTGGGTCAGCCGACGCTTGCCAGGTAGGCCTGGGCCAGCTCCGGGTCGTAGAACCAGTTCTCGAAGTCGGCCGGGTTGTCGAAGCCGTTGGCGAACCGGTCGGCGACCGGCTGGAGCTGGCCGCCCGCGCCGATCAGGCCGAGGACGTGCTCGGGCGGCGGGCCGAGCATCGCGTTGGTCCACTTGGTGACGTGCTGCGCGTACTGCCAGTACCGCTCGAAGGTGGCGCGCATCCAGTCGCCGTCGAACGGCTTGTCACCGTGTTCGAGGATGCTGTCGAGGTAGGAGGCCGCGCACTTGGCCGCGTTGTTGGAGCCCTGCCCGGTGATCGGGTCGTTGGCCACGACCACGTCGGCCACCCCCAGCACCAGACCGCCGGAGGGCAGTTCGCCGACCGGGTTGCGCACGGTGGGGGCGTAGCGGCCGGCCAGCGTGCCGTTGGCGTCGGTGAGTTCGACCGCACGCGCCCGGTCGTACTCCCAGGGCAGGAACTTCTCCATCAGCTCCAGGGTGATGCGCAGGTGCTCGGCCGGGTCCTTGACCCCGTCGAAGACGTCGAGCGGGCCGCCGGGGATGCCCTCCCAGAACAGGATGTCGGCCGGCCCCGAGGTGGTCAGCGTCGGCATGATGAACATCTCGCCGACGGTGGGCACCAGGTTGCAGCGCACCGCGTGGTAGTCCGGGTGCTCCGGGCGCGGGCCCAGCCCGTGCACGTAGGAGACGGCGAGCGCCCGCTGCGGGGTGGAGTACGGGGAGCGGTCGGCGTTCCGGCCGAACATGCCGACCAGTTCGCCCTTGCCGGCCGCGACCAGCACCAGGTCGTAGCGGCGGGAGAAGTAGTCGAGGTCGGAGACGGCGGCGCCGTGGATGACCAGTTGCCCGCCGCGCTCGGCGAAGGTCTCCAGCCAGCCGGACATCTTCACCCGCTGGTCGACGGACTGCGCGTAGCCGTTGAGGCGGCCGACCCAGTCGATCGGCCGGGTGCCGTCGGGGGCGGCGACCGAGACGCCGATGCCCTCGATGCGCGGGGTCTGCGGCTCCCAGAAGTTCAGGCCGAGGTCACGTTCGTGCTGCAGCGCGGTGGTGAACATGCACTGCGTCGACATCACCTTGCCGTCGCGGATCTCGTCCGCCGTGCGGTTGGTCATCAAGGTGACCTCGTAGCCGTGGGACAGCAGGCCGAGCGCCAGCTGGAGACCGGACTGGCCGGCTCCCACGATGAGTATCTTGCGCATGGCAGTTTCCTTAATGGGGTGCGGGGGGCTCGCCAGGCTCGCCCCCGACGGAACATCAGTCCGGCAGCGCCGCCAAGGCGTGCCCGCAGAGCGCGAGAAGCGCCTCGACCACCGAGTACCGCTTGCGGGCGTCGCAGACCATGACCGGGATGTGCGACGGGATGGACAACGCGTCCCGCACGTCGTCCTCCCCGTACTTGGGCGATCCCTCGAAATGGTTGACCGCGACCACGAACGGCAGCCCGCAGGTCTCGAAGTAGTCGAGCGCCGGGAAGCATTCGGCGAGCCGCCGGGTGTCCGCCAGGACGATACCGCCGATCGCACCGCGGGCCAGGTCGTCCCACATGAACCAGAAGCGCTGCTGCCCGGGCGTGCCGAACAGGTAGAGCACCAGCTCCTGGTCGAGGGTGATCCGCCCGAAGTCCATGGCGACCGTGGTCGTGATCTTGTCCGGGGTCGAGCCGAGGTCGTCGACGTCCTCGCTGGCCCTGGTCATCAGGGCCTCGGTGGTCAGCGGAGAGATCTCCGAGACCGCGCCGACGAAGGTGGTCTTCCCGACGCCGAACCCGCCCGCTATGACGATCTTGGCGGAGGCGGGAGCCCGGCTGGTGTCACGCTGCCAGTCCTGGATGAACTCCTCCGCCTCGGGAGCCGCCCGCACCGCCGCGGCGGCCGGTGGGCTCGCCGTCTCAGAGCCTGCGTAGTCCACTGAGTACCCTTTCCAGCAGCGCGCGGTCGGGCTGTGCCGGCCCCTGGCCGGTCCCGTAGACGCGAATCCGTCCCTGGTCTGCCAGGTCACTGAGCAGTACGCGTACGACACCGAGCGGCATGCGCAGCAGCGCCGAGATCTCGGCCACCGAGCGCATCCGGCGGCACAGTTCGACAATCGCCCGCAGCTCCGGCATCACCCCGGCGGCGACGCCCCCGGAGGTCAGCTCCGCGCGCTCTTCCGGTCCTTCGATGGTGGCCACGAACGTCTCGACCAGCAGGACATGGCCGAACTTCGTCCGTCCGCCGGTGAGCGCGTAGGGCCTTACGCGGGAGGGTTTGCGGTCCGAGCCGCGGACCGGCAGGGCGTTCGCGGGCATCAATGCTCGCTTTCCGACGGATCGTCGCTGGCGTCCGGATCAGGTGGTCCGGCCAGTTCGCGGCGCAGCTCCGGGGTCAGGACATGTCCGGCCCGGCCCACGAACAAGGCCATGTGGTACGCCACCACACTCATGTCGCACTCGGGTGAGGCGTGCACGCCCAGCAGGGAGCCGTCGCTGATCGCCATCACGAACAGGCAGCCGTTGTCCATCGCGACGACCGACTGCTTGACGTTGCCCGCGTCCATCAGCCGGGCCGCGCCGTCGGTGAGGGAGGCCAGACCGGACACCACGGTGGCCAGGTCACCGGCCGACTTGCCGGTGGCGTGCCCAGACGGCAGGTCGGTGGCTCTGGCCTCACCGGGCAGCCGGGCCGGACTGGCCGCCTTGCGGCCGGACTTGGTGTCGGACTCCTCGGCCGCCTCCGAGGAACACAGCATCAGGCCGTCGGAGGAGATCACCGCGACCGAACGGACGCCGGGCACCTCCTCGACGAGGTTGGCGAGCAGCCATTGCAGGTTGCGTGCGGCGGCGCTGCCCGCGCCCGATCCGGCCGGTCCGCGCACGCCGCCGCGTACGCCACCGCTGTCGGTGTTCGACGTGTTCACCCGCGTGTTCACCCGCGTGCCTCCTCGGAGGGTTCACTGTCGCTGCGGTCCCCCGGTGTTCGTGGCCCCGGCAGCGGCGGCTGCTCGCCGTCCTCCGCCTGCGCGTCCCTGCGCCCCTCCCGCAGCCCCTGCGCGAAGCCGCCCAGCTTGCGGCGCAGCGCGTCGGCGTCCACCGGGGCGCCCCGGCCGCGCGCGGCGGGCTCACCGGTGAGCCCGCTGGCCCTGGGGACCCGCTTGGGGAGGTTGCCACCCGCCGCCGCGTCCTGCCCGTCGCCGGCCGGGTCCTCGGCCTGCTCGGGGGTCACGGGGCGTGCCTGGTCGGGGCCGGTGGTGTGGCGGGGCCGGGCCGACGATCCGCCGGGGCCGGCCTCGTCGGTGTGCGGGCGGGCGTGTTCGGCCGCCCCCGGCGCGGCGGCGTGCTGGCCCGCCGCGGTGGGACGGCCCGTCCCGGCGCCTGGGCGCCCTTCCGGGGCCCCGACGCCGTCGGGAGTGCGTTCCGGGCGCTGTGGGCGCCGTCCCGCGCCCACGGAGGGCGAGGGGCCGGCGGAGGTGGCGGCCGGGGCCGGCGTCCAGTCGGTCTCGGGCGGGCCGGTCACCAGCGCGCGGGGCAGCACCACGACCGCGGCCACCCCGCCCTGCTTCTGCTCCCGCAGTTGGACGCGGATGCCGTGCCGGCCGGCGAGGCGGGCGACGACGTAGAGACCGAGGCCGGCCGACGTGGTGGACTCGTCGGGGCGCGGGTCGGCGAGCAGCCGGTTGAGCTCCGACAGGCGGCCCTCGGGGATCCCGATGCCCGCGTCCTCGACCGAGAGCATGACCTCGCCGTTCTCCAGCAGCCAGCCGGAGACCTGGACCTCGGCCTGCGGCGGGGAGAAGGCGGTGGCGTTCTCCAGGAGTTCGGCGACCAGGTGGGCCGCGTCGTCGGCGGCGAAGCCGACCAGCTGGGTGCGCGGCAGGAAGGGGATGCGGACTCGCTCGTACCGCTCGATCTCGGAGATGCCGGCCCGCACCACGTCGACCAGCGGGACCGGCTTGGCCATCGCGCCGCCGCCGGTGTCGGCGCCGGCCAGCACCAGCAGGCTCTCGCTGTTGCGCCGCATGCGGGTGGCCAGGTGGTCGAGGCGGAAGAGCGTCTCCAGCTCGTCGGGGTCCTGCTCGCGGTTCTCCAGGCCCTCGATGAGCGCGAGTTGCCGTTCCACCAGGGCCAGGGTGCGCAGGCTCAGATTGACGAACGTGCTGCTGACAGTGCCCTGCAGCGAGCCGAGCCGGGCGACGAGGGCGTCCTTCTCCTGGGCGAGTTCGGCCCGCTCCTGGAGCAACGCGGCCTGCCGCCTGCGCAGTTCGTCGCGTTCGGCCGCCGCGCTCTCGCGTACGTCGGCCAGCCGGGCGCGTTCCGCGTCCGCTCCGGCCGTCTCCTCGCGCAGTGCGGCCAGGTCCTGGGCGAGCCGCTCCACCGCGAGCGCGACCGACGCGAACTCGTCGCCGCTGGCGACCGGCGGGGCGCCGACCGGCTCGGTGGCGTAGCGGCGCAGTCGGGCGAGCGGGCGGGTGACCGAGCGGGCGGTCTGCACGCTCATGCCCAGCGCGAGCAGGGTGCACAGCCCCACCAGGGCGATCCGCATCTCCAGCGCGGTGACGTCGTCGTCGCGCAGCGAGGTGAGCCGGGTGGTGTCGGCGCCGGCCAGCGAGGACTGGACGGCCCGCATCCGGTCGATCCTGGCGGACAGCGCGGCGTCGACGTCCGCGGTGCGCAGCAGGTTGTCGCTGCCGGTGAGGTAGGGCTTGGCGGTGAGCCGGCGCAGATAGGCGTCGCCGGCGGTCACGTCGCTGCCGGTGACGGTCTGCGCGTACTGGGTGCGGGCGGCGGCGGTCGCGGCGGCGCTGAAGTCGGCGAAGGCCGCGTCCTCACGCACCCGGGCCAACTGCGCCCCACCGACCAGCGGGGCGGAGGAGCCGCCCGCGATCAGGGCGGCGACCAGCAGGCCGTGTTCCGCGGAGGACTGGGAGACGGCCTCGGCGAGCGCGGGCCCGGCGGAGGTGTCGGGGTCGGCGGCGCGGGCCGGCAGCGCGCGGGCCAGGGCGCCGCTGACGGTGTCGAGGGTGTCGATGACCGGGCTGTAGGAGTCGAAGACGGTCTTGGCGGAGCCGTGCCCGCCGAGCGCGGACTGCCGGATGCCGGCGACACCGGCCAGCGAGGTGCGCAGGTCACCGGTGACGCGGACCAGGTCGGGCGAACCCCCGGTGTCCAGCGCGGCGGTGGCCCGGCCCAGGTCGGCGGCCTGCCGGTCGACGCGGAGCCGCTCGTCCTGGCTGACCTGGTGGCCGGAGGAGGTGGAGCGGCCGGCCGCCACGAAGGCGGTCATGTCGTCGCGTTCGTCGGCCAGCGCGTGGGACAGCGCGATGGCCGAGGTGTTCAGCTGGGTCAGCCGCAGCAGCCGCTGGGACTCCGACAGGTCGCGCACCGCGGTGGCGATGGAGGGCCCGCCGGCCGCCGGCACCGCGATGACGGTGACCACGACGGCGGCCAGCAACCGTGTCCTCAACCGCCGCCTGGGCTGGGAGGGCTGGCTGGCTGGCATGGGCTGCGTGTGCGCCACGCCGCGCCCTGTCCGCGTTGTCCGCACCGGTTCTCGCATTTCTGTCTCGTCCGTCGTACAGCCGTCCGTACAGCCGAAGTGACGACAAATCAGTGGGGCACCCGCGTCGGGCACGACTTCGACGTCGTGTCCGGCGCTTCCCCCGATGCGTGTGTGGTTACGGCGGTACCGCAGGTCCGCGTCCGAACCCACCCGGGCAGGGCTCCGAACCTGGCAGCCTTGCGGGAAGGGGTGACACGCATCTCCGCCGCGACACCCGAAAGAGTGAACATCAAGCGGAAGTTGACCTTCAACTCGGGTCCACGACTCACCCTTCCCGTACACCCGGCACGGTTTGGAGAAGCGGACGGGCTCCTGGAAGGATGCCCACCCGCAGCCGGTCGGCGGGGATTACCCACAGTATCTCCACAGATCATTCCGGGGCGGATTACGTATCCGTCGTTCGAACGCCGCACTCGGGCAGACTGACCCGTATGCGCATCGAGACCGCCACGCGACCCGGCTCCCCGGACCGCCCCAACGAGGATTTCGTCTCCTTGGCGCTGCCCGCGTCCGGACAGGGCGGCGCCCTGGTGCTGCTGGACGGCGTGACGCCACACCCTGACGGTACGGGGTGTGTGCACGGCGTGCCGTGGTACGTCACCCGATTGGGTGGCGCACTGCTCGAACTGTCCGCTTCGCGGCGGGACATGACGTTGGAGAAGTGTCTCGCGGAAGCCGTGGTCCGAACGGCGCGGGCACACAGTGACACGTGTGACCTTTCTCACCCAAACACCCCTCAGTCAACCGTGGTGGCGGTCCGCTGGGACGCGCTCTGGGTGGAACACCTGGTGCTGTCCGACTCGGTCCTGCTGATCGAGGACGGCACGGGCGCGGTGCGCGCGGTGCAGGACGAGAGCCTGCGCCGACTGCCGGAGCCGGTGCCCTCGACACGCGCCGCGCTGCGGGCCCTGCCACCCGACTCGGCCGAGCGCCCGGCCGCGCGCCTGCGGCACTTTCGCGCCGTCGAGGCGCTGCGCAACGCCGAGGGCGGCTTCTTCACCGCCGCCGCGGACCCGGCGGCCGCCGGACACGCCGTCCGCGGCACCACCCCGCGCTCCGAGGTGCGCGCGCTGGCCGCGCTGACCGACGGTGCGGCGCGGCTGGTCGAGGTCTTCCACGTGTCCGACTGGCCGCGGACCTTCGCCCGGCTGCGTGCGGCGGGCTGCGAGGAGCTGATCGCGGACGTCCGCGCGGCGGAACTGGCCGATCCCGACGGGACGCGGTTCCCCCGTGGCAAGCCGCACGACGACGCGACGGCGGCGCTCGTCCGCCTGTGACCGCCCGGCCCGGCGTCAGCCCTGGACCGGCTCGTCGCAGTTGAGCCTGCGCAGCAGGCGGGCCAGGTCCCGCACGTCCGCCCGCTCCCAGGCGGCCAGCCGGTTGCGGTAGCCGGCGCGGCGGGCGTCACGCACACAGCGGAAGCGGGCCAGTCCCTCGATGGTGAGCCGGACCAGGAAGGCCCGGCCGTCGGCGGGATCCTGGTCCCTGCTGACCAGGCCCAACTCCTCCAGGGCGCGCAGTTGCCGGCTCATCGTCGCCTTGCCGACCCCGAAGTACGCGGCCAGGTCGGTGGCCCGCTCCGCGCCGGTCTCCTCCAGCCGGACCAGCAACCCGTAGGCGGACGGTTCGAGATCGGGGTGCACCAGCCGGGCCATCTCCCCCGAGGAGGCCCGGGCCCGCCGGTAGAAAACCGTCAGTTCGCGTTCCAGCGCCTCCATTTCCGGGTCGGCGCGGTCCTCCTGGCCCGATCCCGCGCCCCCGCCGGCGGTCCGCCGGGCCGCCGCCCCTCCCAACGGTGCGGAGTGGTCCACACCATTTTCCCGTACGCCCCGTCCGCCGTACCCCTCTTCGACCTTCCGCACTTCAGTGCCCTTTCCCGCAGCTGAAAATTTCTTCCAGTGCCTGCCATCGCCGCAGCTCCTCCAGTATTTCCCAGGAATAGACCAACGGCAGTGGTCGGCCCCCTTCCACCAGACCTTTCTACGCGCGTACCTTCCTTCTTGTCATGGCCACACCAAGGCACCACCCCCCTCGCCCTTGGAGGCATCCCATGCGTGTCACCCGTCCCACCTCCCGTCGCAGATCCGTGCTCCGGCGTTCCCTCACCGGAGTCGGCGGAACGCTGGTCGCGCTGATGGCCGTGTTCGTGGCGGTCCCCGACGCCGCGACCGCCGCCCCCGTGGCGTCGCACAACCACATCACCCACCCGCAGCTCGACTGGATGGGTTCCACCGTGGCCGCTCACGAGGGCCAGGCCAAGACCCACTCGGTCTCCCCGCGCGTCACGCAGACGCCCGGCATGGACGTCAGCAGCTACCAGGGCAACGTCGACTGGGCCTCCGCCTGGGCCAACGGCGGCCAGTTCGTCTACATCAAGGCCACCGAGTCCACCACCTACACGAACCCGTACTTCACGCAGCAGTACAACGGTTCGTACAACGTGGGCATGATCCGCGGCGCGTACCACTTCGCCACCCCCGACACCTCCAGCGGCGCCACCCAGGCCGACTACTTCGTCAGCCACGGCGGCGGCTGGTCCGCGGACGGCAAGACCCTGCCGCCCATGCTGGACATCGAGTACAACCCCTACGGCGCCGAGTGCTACGGGATGAGCCAGGCCGGGATGACCCAGTGGGTCGCCGACTTCAGCAACGAGGTGCTGGCCCGCACCGGGCGCTACCCCACCATCTACTCCACCCTCGACTGGTGGAGCACCTGCACCGGCAACAGCGGCGCCTTCGGGTCCACCAACCCGCTGTTCATCGCGCGCTACTCCTCCAGCGCCGGCACGCTGCCGGCCGGCTGGGGCTTCTACACGTTCTGGCAGTTCGCCGACGCGGGCACCTTCCCCGGTGACCAGGACTACTTCAACGGCGCGTACGACCGCCTCCAGGCGCTGGCGCTCAACACCTGACCGGTCCCCCCACGGCTCCCAGGCGAGCCGGGAGAAGGCCCCCGCCCCCGTGGCGGGGGCCTTCGGCGTGTCAAAAGGCATGTCACAGCCCGCCGTCGGCTGAAAGTTTCCGCCAAAGCCCGGCATCGTCGCAGCCCTTCAGCCACGTCAGTGGAGTAGACCAACGGCACTGCCCGACCCCTCTTCCACCGGACCGTTCTACGCGCGTACATTCGCCGCTGTCATGGCCACACCAAGGAACCACCCCCTCGCCCTTGGAGACCCAGAGTGAACGTCGCCGCAAACACCTCCCGCCCCAGATCAGTACTTCGTCGTTCCCTCGCGGGAGCCGGCGGCACGCTGGTCGGTCTGCTGGCCCTGGTCGTCGCCCTCCCCGGTTCGGCCACCGCCGCCACCAGCGGCAGCGCGGGCGTGCACGCCGCCGCGCACAACCCCGACCTGGACTACATGGGTTCGACCATCGCCGCCCACGAGGGCAGCAGCGCGGTGGCGCCCAGCACCGTCACCCCGAAGACCACCACCCTCGGTATGGACGTCAGCCACTACCAGGGCACAATCAACTGGGCCACCGCCTTCAACAACGGCGCCCGCTTCGTCTACATGAAGGCCACCGAGGGCACCACCTTCCGTGACCCGAACTTCTCGGCGAACTACACCGGTTCGTACAACGCGGGCTTCATCCGCGGCTCGTACCACTTCGCCACCCCCGACACCTCCACCGGTGCCGCGCAGGCCGACTACTTCGTCGCCCACGGCGGCGGCTGGTCGAAGGACGGCAAGACCCTGCCCCCCATGCTGGACATCGAGTACGGGGCGTCCTCCACCTGCTACGGCCTGAGCCAGGCCGCCATGCGCACCTGGATCACCTCGTTCATCAACGAGGTGCACGCCAAGACCACGCGCTGGGCGACCATCTACACCACCACCGACTGGTGGACCACCTGCACCGGCAACACCTCGGCCTACGCGGCGAACGACCCGCTGTTCATCGCCCGCTACTCCTCCACCGTCGGCACCCTGCCGGCCGGCTGGGGTGTGTGGACCTTCTGGCAGCACGCCGACTCCGGCACCTTCCCCGGTGACCAGGACTACTTCAACGGCCCGCTGACCGGCGTGCAGAACCTCGCCAACAACGTGTGATCCTGCCTACGGCATGACGAAGGCCCCGCCTGCTGCGCGCAGGCGGGGCCTTCGTCATCAGGTCAGGCGGCCGGTGCGATCCGCGCCCGCTCGGCCGACGACCTCGCCGGCTCCAGGGCCAGCTTGAGCGCCTGCCGCACGTCCGCGACCGCGTGCACCTCCAGCTTCTCCAGCACCTCGGCCGGGACATCGTCCAGGTCGGCCTCGTTCTGCCGGGGGATGATCACCGTGGTGACCCCGGCACGGTGCGCCGCCAGCAGCTTCTGCTTGACGCCGCCGATCGGCAGCACCCGCCCGGTCAGCGAGACCTCGCCGGTCATCGCCACGTCATCCCGCACCCGCCGGCCCGACAACAGCGAGGCCAGCGCCGTCGCCATCGTCACGCCCGCGCTCGGCCCGTCCTTGGGGACCGCGCCGGCCGGCACGTGCAGGTGCACCCCGCGCTCCTTCAGGTCGCCCACCGGCAACTCCAGTTCCGCGCCGCGCGACCGCAGGAAGGACAGCGCGATCTGCGCCGACTCCTTCATCACGTCACCCAGCTGACCGGTGAGGGTCAGCCCGGTGCCGCCGGTCTCCGGGTCGGCCAACGACGCCTCGACGAACAGCACGTCGCCGCCCGCACCGGTCACCGCCAACCCCGTCGCCACCCCGGGAACCGCGGTACGCCGCTCCTGCGGGTCCTGCGCCGACTCGGGAAGGTGGTGCGGCCTGCCGATCAACCGGCGCAGGTCGTCCGGGCCCACCGACGTCGGCAGCGTGACGTCGCCCAGCTCATGACCCGCCGCGACCTTGCGCAGGATCCGGGCGATCGCCCGCTCCAGGTTCCGCACGCCCGCCTCACGGGTGTACTCGGCGGAGAGCTTGCGCAGCGAGCCGTCCTCGACCGCGACCTCCTCCGCCCGCAGCCCCGCCCGCTCCAACTGCCTCGGCAGCAGGTGGTCCCGCGCGATGACGACCTTCTCGTCCTCGGTGTAGCCGTCCAGCCGGACCAGCTCCATACGGTCAAGCAGCGGCTCGCGGGATGGCCTCCAGCACGTTCGCGGTGGCCAGGAACACCACGTCGGACAGGTCGAGTTCGACCTCCAGGTAGTGGTCGCGGAAGGTGTGGTTCTGCGCCGGGTCGAGGACTTCCAGCAGTGCCGCCGCCGGGTCGCCCCGGTAGTCGGAGCCGACCTTGTCGATCTCGTCGAGCAGGACCACCGGGTTCATCGACCCGGCCTCCTTGATCGCCCGCACGATCCGGCCCGCCATCGCGCCGACGTAGGTCCTGCGGTGCCCGCGGATCTCCGCCTCGTCCCGCACGCCGCCCAGCGCGACCCGGACGAACTCACGGCCCATCGCCCGCGCCACGCTCTCACCCAGCGAGGTCTTGCCGACACCGGGCGGACCGACCAGCGCCAGCACCGCGCCACCGCGCCGCCCGCCGACCACCCCGAGCCCGCGATCGGCACGGCGCTTGCGCACCGCCAGGTACTCGGTGATGCGCTCCTTCACGTCGTCCAGTCCCGCGTGGTCGGCGTCCAGCACCGCGCGGGCCGCCGGCGATGTCGTAGGCGTCCTCGGTCGTGTTGTTCCACGGCAGTTCCAGGACGGTGTCCAGCCAGGTACGGATCCAGCTGCCCTCGGGCGAGGCGTCGGAGGAGCGCTCCAGCTTCTCGACCTCCTTCAGGGCCGCCTCGCGCACCTTCTCCGGCAGGTCGGCGGACTCCACCCGGGCCCGGTAGTCGTCGGCCTCGTCCTCGGGGTCGCCGTTGAGCTCGGACAGCTCCTTGCGGACGGCCTCCAGCTGGCGGCGCAGCAGGAACTCCCGCTGCTGCTTGTCCATGCCCTCCTGGACGTCCTTGCGGATGGTCTCGGCGACGTCCTGCTCGGCGAGGTGGTCGCGCAGCAGGCCGATGGCCAGCTTCAGCCGGGCCACCGGGTCGACGGTCTCCAGCAGCCGCACCCGCTGCTCGCCGGTGAGGAACGGGGAGTAGCCGGAGTTGTCGGCCAGCTGCGAGGGGTCGTCGATCTGCTGGACCCGGTCGACGATCTGCCAGGCACCGCGCTTGCGCAGCCAGCTGGTGGCCAGCGCCTTGTATTCCTTCACCAGTTCCGCGACCACACCGGGGGCCTCGGTCGGCTCCGGCTCGGTGATCTCGGTCCCCTCCACCCACAGCGCGGCGCCCGGCCCTGTGGTGCCGGCGCCGATCCGCACCCGTGCGATGCCGCGGATCACGGCACCGGGGTCACCGTCGGCGAGCCGGCCGACCTGCTCGACGGCGCCGAGGGTGCCGACCGCCGCGTACTTGCCGTCGACCCGGGGAACGAGCAGCACCCGGGGCTTGCGCGCGGCGGAGGAGGAACGGATGCCGGGAACATGTCCCCCGTCACCGCGGTTGCCCTCCACAGCCTGTGCCGCCTCCACGGCGGCCCGCACCTCGCTGTCGGTCAGGTCCAACGGCACGACCATGCCCGGCAGCACGACCGCGTCGTCGAGCGGCAGCACGGGCAGGGTGAGCGGCGCCGACGACGTCGAGGACTCTGTAGCCATGATCTCTCCCTAGGCAATCAAGTTGAGCTTCATAGGCTCAATGCGTCGGGCCCTCGTGGTGTTCCCCAAAGAGTGGGTTGTTCGCTCACAGCGATCCGGAGCGTGTCCGCCGCCGCTGCGCGGCTTGGAGACGGAGTTTTCGCTGCGCCGCTGCGCGGCTTGGGGGCCGGAGGGCGGGGGCTCCGGCGCTGCGCGCCCGCCAACGATGCCCATCCGCTTCGCGGCCGGGGGGGTACGTGTGCCTTTCTGTGAATTCGTTGTCTGGTCGTTGTCAGCGACAACGGTCGGAGGTTGACAACCTGTTGTCGTCGACAACGACCAGACAACGAATTCACAAACACCCCCACCCATCCCCGCAGGCGCGTAGCGCCGGAGAAACACTGAGAGGCGCGCAGCGCCGAGGCCCCCGCCCTCCGCCCCCCAAGCCGCGCAGCGGCGCAGCAACACTCCGCCACCCGAACAGACGCCAACCACGAACGACCCCCGCGCGCCTACTCTGTCGCCATGCCTCAGGTGGATTGGACGACCGGCCCGGTAACCGTTGACCGCCGGGACGGGCCGTACGGGGAAGTGGTGCTGCGCCGCCGCGGAGAAGACCCCGGGATCTTCGAGATCATCGAGAACGGGTGCTTCCTGATGGACACCTCCGACGGCCGCTCGGAGCGGTTGCTGGTGGACGTGGCGCTGGATGCCCTGACCGGGGAAGGGCTGTCGGTGCTGATCGGCGGCCTGGGCGTCGGCTTCTCGCTGGCCCGGGCCGCCGCCGAGCCGCGCTGGGGGCGGATCACGGTGGTGGAGCGCGAGCGCGCCGTCGTGGACTGGCACCGCCAGGGCCATCTGGCACCCTTCTCCGCCCACGCGCTGGACGATCCGAGGGTGACTGTCATCGAGAGTGATCTGGTGGCCCACGTGCGCGACAGCGATGTCAGTCATGACGCACTGTGCCTGGACATCGACAACGGCCCCGACTGGACGGTGACCGACTCCAACGAGTCCCTGTACTCTCCCTCGGGTCTCGCCCACTGCAAGGCACGGCTGGTCCCCGGCGGAGTACTGGCGGTGTGGTCCGCACGACCCTCGTCCGGGTTCGAGGAGGCGCTGCGGTCCGCCGGGTTCGTCCGGGTGCGCACCGTCGAGGTGCCGGTTGCCCGAGGTGTGCCGGATGTGGTGCATATCGCCGAACGGGCGGCGGGCCCGACGTAGCCGCAGGCCGCGCCCGCCCCTTACGCTGCATGCCAAGCAGCGCGACCAGCTAGGGGCGGGCCCGAATGGACAACACACAGACGACGGCGGCGAACAACGTGGGCGGAGCACCGCTGCCCGGCACCCAACGCCGGGTGCTCGTCGTCGAGGACGATCCGACGATCGCCGACGCGATCGCCGCCCGGCTGCGTGCCGAAGGATTCCAGGTGCACACCGCGGGTGACGGCCCGGCCGCGGTCGACACCGCGCACGCCTGGCAGCCCGACCTGCTGGTGCTCGACGTGATGCTGCCCGGCTACGACGGCCTGGAGGTGTGCCGCCGGGTCCAGGCGTTGCGGCCGGTTCCGGTGCTGATGCTCACCGCCCGCGACGACGAGACCGACATGCTGGTCGGTCTGGGGGTCGGCGCCGACGACTACATGACGAAGCCGTTCTCCATGCGTGAGCTGGCCGCCCGGGTGCACGTCCTGCTGCAGACGGGTCGAGCGCGCCACGGTGGCCGCCCGCAGCCCGCGCGGCGGCACGCTGCAACTCGGCGACCTGGCGATCGACCACGCCCAGCGCCGGGTGCGGGTGCGCGGCGACGACGTGCACCTGACGCCCACCGAGTTCGACCTGCTGGCCTGCCTGGCGCAGCACGCCGCGCGCGGTGCTGTCCCGGGAGCAGCTGCTGGCCGAGGTGTGGGACTGGGCGGACGCCTCCGGTACCCGTACGGTCGACAGCCACATCAAGGCGCTGCGGCGGAAGATCGGCGCTGAGCGCATCCGCACCGTGCACGGCGTGGGCTACGCGCTGGAGACCCCGGCGCCGTAGGCGACACTCCCCCGGGACCGGGGGTGGCTCAAGGACCGGCAACTTCGGCGAAAGGCTGCGTGGCATGGCTCGCGATGACGTTGCCGGGGCGGGTTTCCCCCGGGCGCGCCGGGCACGTTCGGCACGTGGTCGGGGCGTGCCGGTGCCGTCGGGTTCGGCCCGCGGTTTCCGGACGTTCTCCGGTTGGGCGGAGCGGGTGGAGCGGCGCCCGGGTGAGCGTCGGGGCGTGTGGCTGCGGGTGTGGGACGCCCTGCGGCCGGTCGACCCGTACCGCTCCGTCAAGGCGGCGCTCGGGCTGCTGGTGATCACTTCGGTGGTGGTGACGACGCTGCTGGTGACGGTGGCGATCCACTCGGACACCGAGCTGCGGGTGATCACCGTCTTCTCGATCATCACCTCGCTGTGGTTATGCAGTTCGTGGCGAACTGGCTCACCTCGCCGCTGCGCGAGATGACCGCGGTCGCCCGGGCGATGGCGCACGGCGACTACAGCCGCCGGGTGCACACCGGCCGCGCGGGACGAGCTGGGCGACCTGGCGGTGGCGTTCAACAGCATGGCCGCCGACCTGCACGGTTCCGACCGGCACCGCAAGGAGCTGGTGGCCAACGTCTCGCACGAGCTGCGCACCCCCATCGCCGGGTTGCGCGCCGTGCTGGAGAACGTGGTGGACGGCGTCTCCGAGGCCGATCCGGAGACCATGCGCGCCGCGCTGGCGCAGACCGAGCGGCTCGGCCGGCTGGTGGCGGACCTGCTGGACCTGTCGCGGCTGGACAGCGGGGTGGTGCCGCTGAACGCCCACCGGTTCGAGGTGTGGCCGTTCCTGTCCGGGGTGCTGAAGGCGGCCAGCATCAAGCCGGGGGTGGCGATGGCCAGCCATTCGCGGTCCCGTAGCGACGTGCATCTGCACCTGGACGTCTCGCCGCCGGAGCTGACCGGTTACGCGGACCCCGAGCGGTTGCACCAGGTGATCGCCAACCTGGTCGACAACGCCGTCAAGCACAGCCCGCCGAGCGGCCGGGTCACCGTCCGCGCACGGCGCGGCACGGGTCCCGACGCGCTGGAGCTGGAGGTGCAGGACGAGGGTCCCGGCATTCCGCAGGCGCAGTGGTCGAAGGTCTTCGAACGGTTCAGCCGCGGCGCGATCCCGGCTCCGCACGGCTCGGGCAGCGACGGCGGCACCGGGCTGGGCCTGGCCATCGCCCGCTGGGCGGTGGAACTGCACGGTGGCCGGATCCGGGTGGCCGAATCAACACGGGGATGTCGGATGCATCTCACTCTTCCGGGAAAGGGTCCGTCCGCGGATTGACGTAAGCTCTCGAACGGGAGATCGGGTACAAAGCATGATCCGGCAGGTAGTGGCCGTATTCATGACCCGATGCCCGTCGCGATGACGGGCAGGCGCCCAAAAGGATGCCGATTTCCCGCCAAAGACAGCGGTCGAAACCCGCCTTCCGGTGTGACGTACGCGACGTGTGACCCTCGTAGCAAGCGCTGACCCTTCCGGTAGGCGTAGCCTTTATTCCCGCTGTCCATCACCTTGTGAAGCGGAAGAGGGCGGTTGCCGCCGTGTCGTCACAGTCCCCCAACACATCGAGTGTCTCGACCGAACCCAACGGGGAGGGCACCGGTCCCGCCGCGGGATTCGGTCCGAACGAGTGGCTCGTCGATGAGATCTACCAGCAGTACCTCCAGGACCCGAATTCGGTAGACCGGGCCTGGTGGGATTTCTTCGCCGACTACAAGCCGGGAGCGGACGCCGCGACCACGACGCCCACCCAGGCCGTGCCGGCCACCACTCCGGCACCGGTTGTCGTGCCGCCCGCGGGCACCGCGGCTCCTTCCACCAACGGCGCGTCGGCCACGACCGCCGCCGCACCGGCTCCCGCCGCGCCGGCCCCGGTCGCACCGGCGGCTCCGGCCCCGGCACCGGCTCCCGCGGCGAAGCCCGCTCCGGCTCCGGCCCAGGCGCCCGCCGCGAAGGCGGCGCCGAAGCCCGCCGAAGCCCCGGGCGACGCGGACGGCCCCGAGTACGTGGCGCTGCGCGGCCCGTCCGCGGCGGTCGCCAAGAACATGAACGCCTAGTCTCGAACTGCCGACGGCCACCAGCGTCCGGGCCATCCCGGTGAAGCTGCTGTTCGACAACCGCATCGTCATCAACAACCACCTCAAGCGCGCCCGCGGCGGCAAGGTCTCCTTCACCCACCTCATCGGCTTCGCCATGGTGCAGGCGCTGAAGGCGATGCCGTCGATGAACCACTCCTTCGCGGAGCAGCGACGGCAAGCCGACGCTGGTCAAGCCGGCCCACGTCAACCTGGGCCTGGCCATCGACCTGGTGAAGCCGAACGGCGACCGCCAGCTGGTCGTCGCGGCCATCAAGAAGGCCGAGACGCTGAACTTCTTCGAGTTCTGGCAGGCCTACGAGGACATCGTCCGGCGCGCCCGCGACGACAAGCTGACGATGGACGACTTCACCGGGGTCACCGCCTCGCTGACCAACCCCGGCGGCATCGGCACCGTCCACTCGGTGCCGCGCCTGATGCCCGGTCAGGGCCTGATCCTGGGCGTCGGCGCGATGGACTACCCGGCGGAGTTCCAGGGCACCTCGCAGGACACCCTGAACCGGCTCGGCATCTCCAAGGTCATGACGCTCACCTCGACGTACGACCACCGGGTGATCCAGGGCGCCGCGTCCGGCGAGTTCCTGCGGATCATCAACCAGCTGCTGCTCGGCGAGAACGACTTCTACGACGAGCATCTTCGAGTCGCTGCGCATCCCCTACGAGCCGGTGCGCTGGCGCACAGGACATCGACGCCGGCCACGACGACGACGTCACCAAGGCCGCCCGGGTCTTCGAGCTGATCCACTCCTACCGGGTCCGCGGCCACGTGATGGCCGACACCGACCCGCTGGAGTACCGCCAGCGCAAGCACCCCGACCTGGACGTCACCGAGCACGGGCTGACGCTGTGGGACCTGGAGCGGGAGTTCGCGGTCGGCGGCTTCGCCGGCAAGTCGCTGATGAGGCTGCGCGACATCCTCGGCGTGCTGCGCGACTCGTACTGCCGCACCGTCGGCATCGAGTTCATGCACATCCAGGACCCCAAGCAGCGCAAGTGGATCCAGGACCGGGTCGAGCGCGCCGCACTCCAAGCCGGAGCGCGAGGAGCAGCTGCGCATCCTGCGCCGGCTGAACGCCGCCGAGGCGTTCGAGACGTTCCTGCAGACCAAGTACGTCGGCCAGAAGCGCTTCTCGCTGGAGGGCGGCGAGTCGGTCATCCCGCTGCTCGACGCGGTGATCGACTCGGCCGCCGAGTCGCGGCTGGACGAGGTCGTCATCGGCATGGCCCACCGCGGCCGGCTGAACGTGCTGGCCAACATCGTCGGCAAGTCGTACGCGCAGATCTTCCGGGAGTTCGAGGGCAACCTCGACCCGAAGTCGATGCACGGCTCCGGCGACGTGAAGTACCACCTGGGCGCCGAGGGCACCTTCACCGGTCTGGACGGCGAGCAGATCAAGGTCTCGCTGGCCGCGAACCCCTCGCACCTGGAGACCGTCGACCCGGTGGTGGAGGGCATCGCCCGCGCCAAGCAGGACATCATCGACAAGGCGCGGCACCGACTTCACCGTGCTGCCGGTCGCAGCTGCACGGCGACGCGGCCTTCGCCGGCCAGGGCGTGGTGGCCGAGACGCTGAACATGTCGCAGCTGCGCGGCTACCGCACCGGCGGCACCGTGCACATCGTCATCAACAACCAGGTCGGCTTCACCGCCGCGCCCGAGTCCGTCGCGCTCGTCGATGTACTGCCACCGACGTGGCCCGGATGATCGAGGCGCCGATCTTCCACGTCAACGGCGACGACCCGGAGGCCGTGGTCCGCGTGGCGCGGCTGGCCTTCGAGTTCCGCCAGGCGTTCAACAAGGACGTCGTCATCGACCTGATCTGCTACCGCCGCCGCGGGCACAACGAGGCCGACAACCCCGTCGTTCACCCAGCCGCTGATGTACGACCTGATCGACAAGAAGCGCTCGGTGCGCAAGCTGTACACCGAGTCGCTGATCGGCCGCGGCGACATCACCCTGGAAGAGGCCGAGCAGGCCCTTCAGGACTACCAGGGCCAGCTGGAGAAGGTCTTCGCCGAGGTCCGCGAGGCCACCACGGCCGCCCCCGCCGAGGACGAGGCGCCCAGCACCACGCCGGAGTTCCCGGTCGCGGATGGACACCGGGGTCTCCCCCGAGGTCGTCAAGCGGATCGCCGAGTCCCAGGTCAACATCCCGGACTGCGTTCACCGTCCACCCGCGTCTGCTGCCGCAGCTGCAGCGCCGGGCGGCGCATGTGTCGAGGACGGCACGATCGACTGGGCGCATGGGCGAGACCCTGGCGTTCGGTTCGCTGCTGATGGAGGGCACCCCGGTCCGGCTGGCCGGCCAGGACTCCCGGCGCGGCACCTTCGGCCAGCGGCACGCGGTGCTGGTCGACCGGGTGACCGGCGAGGACTACACCCCGCTGCTGTACCTGTCGGACGACCAGGCGCGCTACAACGTCTACGACTCGCTGCTGAGCGAGTACGCGGCGATGGGCTTCGAGTACGGCTACTCGCTGGCCCGGCCCGAGGCGCTGGTGCTGTGGGAGGCGCAGTTCGGTGACTTCGTCAACGGCGCGCAGACGCGTCGTGGACGAGTTCATCTCCTCCGCGGAGCAGAAGTGGGGCCAGACCTCCGGCGTCACCCTGCTGCTGCCGCACGGCTACGAGGGCCAGGGCCCGGACCACTCCTCGGCCCGCCCGGAGCGCTTCCTGCGCTGTGCGCGCAGAACAACATGACGGTGGCGATGCCCACCCTGCCGTCGAACTACTTCCACCTGCTGCGCTGGCAGGTGCACAACCCGCACCACAAGCCGCTGATCGTCTTCACCCCGAAGTCGATGCTCCGGCTGAAGGCGGCCACCTCGAAGGCGGAGGAGTTCACCTCCGGCGGCTTCCGGCCGGTCATCGGGGACGACAGCGTCGCCCCCGAGGCGGTCCGCAAGGTCGTCTTCTGCTCCGGCAAGGTCTACTACGACCTGCTGGCGGAGCGGACCGCCGCGCAAGGCGGACGACGTGGCGCTGATCCGCATCGAGCGGCTCTACCCGCTGCCCGGTGAGGAGATCCAGGCCGCGCTGGCGCCGTTCACCAAGGCGCAGAAGTTCGTCTGGGCCCAGGAGGAGCCGGCCAACCAGGGTGCCTGGCCGTTCATCGCCCTGAACCTGATCGACCACCTCGACCTGGTGCTCGGCGCCGCGCCCGACAACGCCGACCGGCTGCGTCGCGTGTCGCGTCCGTCCTCGTCCTCGCCGGCGGTCGGCTCGGCCAAGCGGCACCAGCAGCAGCAGGCCGATCTGGTGAACGAGGTCTACGAGATCTGACAGGCAGGACCACAAGAACGGGGGGTGCGGAGGCCCGAAGGCCTCCGCACCCCCCGTTTTTCGCGCCGCTCAGATGGGCTGGGGTTCGAAGTCCCAGTACGGGCGTTCCCTGCGGCGCACCGCCAGGGTGTGCGCGTGCTGGGCTCCCAGGGTCTCCGAGAGCTGGGCGAGCGTCTCGGCCTCCAGCTTGGCGCCGTCCTGTGCGTGGCGCAGGGTGCGCAGGTCGTCGGCGACGGCCGCCTTGCAGGACAGGGTGAGCGGGTGGGTGTCGCCCAGCATGGCCCGCGCGCCGGCCAGCGCTTCCTGGCCGGCCGCCAGCGCGCCCTCGTCATCACCGGCGAAATGCCGGGCGCCGGAGACGTTCAGCGCGCATCCCACGGTCCACGGGTGTCCTTCGCCGACCGCCGCGGCCATGCCGCGCCACGCCTTCTCGGCGATGGTGAGCGCCTCGTCGCGTTCGCCGAGTTCCCACAGGACCAGCCCGACGTTGCCGGCGGTGCCGACCGCGTACGGGTGGTCGGGGCCGGTCAGGGTCCGGTAGCGGCTCGCGACGACGGAGGTGAGCTCCCTGGCCCGGTCCAGGTCGCCGCGCTGGCGCACCAGCGTGGCGTAGTCGGCCTGGACCATCAGGCAGTCGGGTCCCATGGGACCCGAGTGCTGTATGAACCGGTCCCGAACGGTGCGCAGCAGCGCCTCGGCGCCCACCACGTCGCCGCCTCGGCGCAGGCACATCGCCAGGTTGTGCTCGGCGACCATCGTCTGCGGGTTGAACCGGCCCATGACCTGGCGCACCATCTGCACGTTGAGGTCCTGCCGGGAGGTGGCGACCGTGTAGTGGCCGAGCAGCCGCAGCATGCGGGCGTAGCGCTGGGCGGTGCTCAGCGTCAGGTGGTGGCGCGGTTTGAAGACCCGCTCCCGCATCTGGAGGATGGCACGCTGCTGGCCGAGTGACTCCTCGTACCGGCCGAGCAGCCCCAGGATGGATGCCAGGTTGTTGCGGTCCTGGAGGGTGCGCGGCGCCTCCTCGCCGAAGATCCGGGTGCTGACGGCCACCGTTTCGCTGAAGATCCGGTATGCCTCCTGGTACTTGGCCTGGGCCATCAGAGTGCCGCCGAGGGCGATCCTGGCCGACAGCAGGTAGGGGTCCTCGGGCGGCCGGAGCTCGGTGAGCTGGTCCACGGTCGCCTGACCGACCGCCTGCGCCTCCTGGTAGCGGCCCGCGATCCGCAGCAGGTTGGCGTGGTGCTGGACCAGGGTGGCCAGATCCGGGTCTTCCAGCGTCAGCCGCTGCCGCCAGCGGCCCACCGCCTGCTCGCAGATCCTGATCGGGGTGCGGGTCTCACCGCGCAGCCGCAGGTACTGGATGCAGTTGAGGACCAGCTTGCGCACCGCGGGGTCGGCCCCGTTGAAGGTCCCGGCGTTCTCCAGGTGCGGGATCAGCTCGGAGTACGCGGACCAGAACCGGGTGTCGCTCGGGTTGCGCGGGTCGGCGTCGGCGAGCACCCGGCCGGCGACCGCGCTGAGCGCGTCGCGCTGGTCCTCGGTGAGGGTGGAGAGCAGGAAGCTGTGGTACAGCCGGTGCATGCTGACCCGCTCCACGTAGGGCGCCTCGTCGCCGTCCTCCAGGTACTCCATGCGCACCGCGGTGGACTCCGACAGCCGCCGCAGCGCGGTGTGCCAGCGGATCGGGTCGGCCGACAGGGCCGACAGGTGCTCCGGGAGGCCGTCGTGGCGGGTGGACTGGATCAGCCTGACCGGGATGGCCTCCGGGGAGAACAGCCCGAACAGGTGGAGCAGTTCGACCGCCTCGGGGTTCTTGTCCTGGAGGGTGTTGAGGGTTATCGACCAACTGGTCTGGAAGCCCATCGGGTAGTCGGAGGAGATCCGGATCCCGATCATGCCGGCCTCGCCACGCCGGATCATGGCGATGTACTCCTTGGCCGGCATCTGGTTGGCGGCCAGCCACGCGGCGGTCTGCCCGAGCAGCAGCGGCAGGTCCTGCACGGCGTCGGCGAGCTGGTCGGCCTCCGCGTCGGTCAGCCGGTTCGCCCGGCGCCGCACATAGGCGACGCTCTCCGCCCGGGTGAAGGCCGTCACCTCGATCTCGCCGACCCCGCCGGAGCCGGCCCAGTCGTGGGTGAGCGTGGTGATCAGCACATGCCCGTGGCCCTCCGGCAGCAGGTCCTCGACCTGCGCCATGTCGTCCGCGCTGTCGAAGATGACCAGCCAGCGGCGGTGCGGCCGACCGGTGCGCAGCGCCTCCTGGACCACCCGGATGCGCTCGCCCAACTCGTCGCCCACCGGCAGGTCGAGCCGGGTGGCCAGATCGGCGAACTGCTCACGGGCGGTGGCCCGGTAGCCGGAGTTCACCCACCACACCACGTCATAGTTGTAGGCGAAACGATGCGCGTACTCCAAGGCGATCTGGCTCTTGCCGACACCCGAGATGCCGCGCAGCGCACACCGGGCACCCTCCCGGCCGCCTTCCTCCAACTGCCGGTGGATCTCCTCCAGCACCGGGTCGCGGCCGGTGAAGCGGGCGTTGCGGCTCGGGGTGTTCCACACCGCGGGCGGATCGTTGGGGAACCGCGGGACGGGCCCGCCGTTCTCCGCCGCGGGCAGCGGCTCCGGATCCAGCCCGAGCCGGCGCAGGATCCGCCGTCTGGCCTCGCGCTCGTCCAGATCCCGCAGGTCGACCGGGCGCAGCGCCGCGGCGGTGGACGGCAGGGCACGGGTGGCGACGCTGACCGTGGCGAACCGGTCGGCGTGCTCCGGCACCACCTCGCGCAGCGCCTCCGTCCACTCGTCCTCGGTGCGCGGCCCGACCCTGAAGTACCAGTCGTCCAGCACCAGCAGGATCCGGCCGGGGGCCGCCAGCAGACCGCGCAGCGCGTCCGCCAGCGACTGGTTCAGCGGCGGGTCCCAGCGCAGCAGGGAGGTCTCGTGGCCCAGTTCCTCCAGTTGGTGGGCGATCCAGTACGCCCACGGGCGGTTGAAGCCCGCGTTGCTGATGGTGAAGTGCTCGCTGGGCCCGACGCCCCTCGTCTGCTGCGCCATGCGCTGTCCCTCCACCTCACACGAAGAGGCCGGTGCCGCTGGTTGCCCGGCACGATAGCCGATGACTTCCCGGTACGGTGACGCTTCGTCAGCTCAGTCGCCATGGTCGGGTCCGCCGACCGCCGGTTCGGTCGGCAGCACCTGAGAGGGCAGCGCGGCCGGGAGGTGGCCGGCGATGTGGCGGATCAGCCGTTCGAGGTCCGCGCAGTACACGGACGGGTGATGGAATCCGGTGCCCGCGCGGTATCGGTGCCCGTAGTTCCCGCCGCCGCACACCCGGTGGACCGGGCATTCGCGGCAGATGGGGCTCAGGGCGGCCAGACCGAGCTGACGGGCCGCCACCCCGGGATGGTCGAGGGCTTCGTCGAAGGAGTGCCGCTCGACGTCCAGACCGGTGGCGGTGGCGCCGTCGTAGGCGAGCTTGAGGGAGTCGATCTGCGACATGGAGCCGTCGGTGTCCACCACCAGCGCGACGGTGGGCGACAGACCCACCGACTCGGTGGCGCTGGGCACCCCGAGCAGCAGGCCGATGATCTCGGCGAGCAGCCTGACCGGCGGATGCGGCCGCCCGTCGGTGCCGCCGCTCCACCACAGGTCGAAGACCGCGGCCAGCCAGTCGCCGTAGGGCGTGCCGCCGGTTCCTCGGCGGGCGGTCTCCGGGGTGCGCGGCGGCAGGCCGGGCGGCGGGTTGGACCAGTTGGCGTGCGGGAGCAGCAGGTCGAGCCGTGGCGGGCGCATGGCGCTCAGGGATTCGTAGACCTCGGTGGGGTCGGCGTCGAGGTCGATGACGCACAGCAGTCCCGCGTACGAGTCGGGGTGGCGGGCCAGCAGCGCCGCGGCGCGGGAGGCGGCGGGCCAGGAGGGGCGGCCGCGGTGGTCGACCCGGCGGTGGTTGAGGGCCGCGGTGCCGCCGTCCAGGCTGAGGCCGACGCGGATCCCGCCCGCCGACAGCCGGCGAAGGGTCTCCTCGGTGAGGGTGACGCCGTTGGTCTGGACGGCGGCGTGCACGACGCAGCCGTCCGGCACCGCGTCCCGTACGGCCGCGGTGTACTCCAGGACCGCGTCGGGTCCGGTCATCAGGGGTTCGCCGCCGTGCAGGCTGATGCTGATCTCGCGCAGGCCGTGCGCGCGGACGTGTTCCGCGATCCGCTCGGCGGTGCGCCGCATGGTGTGGCCGGGGACGGACGAGGGGCGGGCCCGCCACGCCCTGTCCTGGCCGTGGTAGTCGCAGCAGTAGGTGCACGACAGATTGCAGCGGCTGCGGACTTTGAGCACGAACTGGCGGAGCGCGACGGCCTGCCGACCTTCACCGCGTAAACCCGGCACGTCGAGTTCGGTGGACGGCCAGGGCGCGGTCGATGCGATCGGTCCGTCGGCCTGATCACGGGAAATCGCGGACACGGCACCGCCTCCTCCGACTTCCCCGGAAATGGCCCCGTACCCGCGAAGAAAAACACGGATCGACGGGGACCTGACGTATTCGCGGTGGTTATTGACCGAAACGCAGGTCTTCGCGCTATTGGGCGGGCAGCCAGGGAACGCCGTTTCCGCCGCCCCCGCTTCCGGGGTGCGGATCGCTGTCGAAGTAGGCCGCCGCGTCCTGGGTTCTGCGAGACCGGCCGACGAGACCGGTGAGCACCGACGACAGCACGGGATGGGTCACCCGGGTCAAAAGGTCGTCGAGATCGACACCGGTGTAGTCGGGCAGGATTTCGTCCCGGCCGGTTCGGCAGTCGATCGCAGAGTTCTCCACACCACACTCCTCATCACTGCCCGTCGGCCAATTTGAGCGCATACCCGCACCCGCCGCCGGGAAACCTCAGGCGTTTTCCTCCAGTTGACGCATGCGCTCCCGGGTGGAGCGGGCCTGCGGCGCCTGGGCCGCCCCGGCGCGCTGCCACAGCCCCCAGGCTCTGCGGTATGCCGCCAGCGCGCTCTCCCGCCCCGCTGTCTCCTCCAGCACCGCGGCCCGCTGGTGGTGGGCGCGGGCGGCGAGCATCCATTCGTGCGCCTGCGTCGCGCCCTCGGCGGCCAGGCGGTAGGAGGTGGCGGCGTCGTCCAGCCGTTCGCGCGCTCCGGCGCCGTGGGCGAGGCGGGTCAGGACGTCACCGCGCTCCAGCCATGCCTCGGCCGCCGTGCGGCTGTCGCGGGCGCCGCGGGCCGCCCGGGCGAGGATCCACTCCGCCTCGTGCAGGTCGGTCAGCGCGCCGCCGGCGGCGTGCCGGCCGCGCAGGGCCCGGCCGAACAGCAGCCGGCGCCAGGCCAGCCGCGGATCGGACTCCGGGGTCTGCGACAGCGCCTCGCGCAGCACCCGCACCGCGTTGGTGGCGGCGCCCGGCCCGCCGCCCTGCTCGGCCCAGTCGACGAGTACGGCGCCCCGCTCGACCAGCAGTTCGGCGCGGGCCGGCTCGTCGGTGGGGACCAGGCGTTGTGCCTGGGCGAACGCCCGGTCGGCCTCGGACAGCTCCGCGGGGTCGGCGGTGAGCGCGTAGCGCGCCCGGTGTGCCTGGCCGAGCCGCCGCAGGCAGCGCAGCCGCAGGTCGGGGTCGGTGCCGGCGGCCTCCAGGGCGCGGCCCAACTCCGCCAGCACCTCGGTCGCGCCGGGGTCGCCGGCCGCCGTCGCACGGGCCGCGGCCAGGTCGAGCAGCACCTTGGCGCGGTCGGCGGACGGCTGCTCGGGGTCACCGGTGACGGCGGCCACCGAGGAGAAGTCGGCGACCGCGCGCAGCGCGAACGAGCGCGCCTCGTCGGGCGCTTCACGGCGCAGCGCGTCGTCGGCGAGCGCGTACAGCAGACCGCCGCGGGCCGACAGCACGCGCCAGGGGACGGGGTCGTCGGCGGGCCAGGCCTCCAGGACCGCGTCGAGCCTGCCCTGGGCGTCGTGCAGCAGATAGCGGTCACCGGTGATGGCGTACCGCTCCTTGGCCACCTCGACCAGGCACATCCGCGCCGTGACCAGTTCGGCGGGCGCACCGCGCAGCAGCGCCTCGGCGCGCGTCAGGCAGACGGCCGCCTCGGTGAGGGTCTGTCCGGCCGCGGAGCGCGGCTCCTCCTGGCCGGCCAGCGCCATCAGCACCCGGCCGTGCACCAGGTGGGCGCGCCCGGCGAGCGTGCCGGGGACAGCACCACGGTCGGCGAGTTCGGTGGCGGCGCGGGCGGTCGACTCGGCCTCCGCCAGCACCTCGTCGCCCTGCCTGGCCTCCCACAGGGCCAGCAGGCACTCGGCGAGCAGGCTGTGCAACGGCACGGTGCGCAGCGGCTGGCGTTCGTCGGCGGGGGCGGTGCGCAGCAGCCGGATGGCCTCCCACAGGTCACGGATGGTGCCCTGGTCCTGGAAGCGGATCAGGCGTTCGCGGGCGTTGTCGACCACTCGTCCGCGGTGGGCGATGACCACGCCGGTCTGCGGGGCGGCCGCGCCGCGCTCCGCGGTGTCGTCGAAGTCCGCCGGGCCGACGCCGCCGGGCTGGAAGCGGCGCAGCACCTTCTGGGCCACCTCGGCGAACGGCGTGGGGACGGTCGTGCCGCTCTCCGCACCGCGTCCGGTGCCCCCGGAGACGAAGGGGCCGGAGCCGGAGAGGTAACCGACGACCATGGCGGGGAAGTTGCGGGCCCGCCGGCCGAACATCCGCTCCACGTAGAGCGAGCAGTGCTTGAGGACCAGCGACGCCTCGCCCAGCCCCAGCCGGCGCAGCAGCACGTCCTGCACCCCGGGGGCGAACTCGTACCAGGGGCCGACCCGGCGGATGGCGAGGCTTTCTGTGACGTCGTGCTCCCGCTGGGCCGGCACGGTGGGCGGGGCCGGGTCGTCCTGCCGCAGCAGCAGCCCGCTGAGCAGGACCTCGGCCATCTCGATCGGGCCGGTCTGCGGCATCATCGCCCGCTGCACCAGTTGCATCACGGGGTAGGCGAGCGGCGCCGCCGACAGGTAGACCGACAGGTGCTGGGCGGCGGGCGAGGAGACCGCCTGGAAGTCCTGGACGAGTTGTTCGGGATTGCGTTCCTGGAAGGTCTGCGGTTCGGCGCCGGTGTGTTCGGCGTGCACCCAGGCGGCGGCCGCGTCCAGCGAGGAGGGGGTGGTCCCGGAGACGGCGCGGGCCCAGGCGCCCAGCGCGCCCTGGGTGGGCGAGAGCACCGGGACGGCCAGCGCGCCGGGTTCGCGGGTCTGTCCGCGGCGGCGGCGCGGGACGAACTCCAGGCGGCCAGGGCGGCCCTCGGCGCCGCGCAGCAGGCCGGGTTCTGCGGGCAGCAGGGTGCGCTGCCACATCCGCTGCGGCAGCGGCTGGAGCACCGCCACCGGTCCGGTGCGCGCGAAGCGGTGCAGCAGCCGCTGGGCCGCGCCGCGCCGCCACAGCGCGCCGGAGCAGTCGCTGAGCAGCAGCATCACGGTGCGCCCTGTGGGGTCGCGCAACCGGTCGGCGGGGGCCAGTGGTTCGCCGCCGCCGGGCACGGCGGTGATGCCGGCCTCGCCGTCGGGGCGCGGGCGCAGATAGTGCACCGCGACGTCGCGGAAGGCGCCGACCTGCTGGCAGACCAGGCGCAACTCCTCCAGCATCTGGTCCCAGACCACCATGGACGGCGAGTCGTCCATCACCAGGAGCAGTTGCGCCTCACGGCGCCTGACCTCGTGGAAGACCGGGATGATGTGGCCGCTACGGGCGCTGGTCTCGGCGGTCGCCACCTCGTCGAGCTCGCCGCGTACCGGCCTGGTTCTCGGACGGTAGCGCTGAAGGGGGCGCAGCGCGCGCTCCAGTGGCAGCAGTCCGGGGAAGGCGCTGGCCACCGGGATGCGGATCTGGAGGGCCTCCTCCATGCCGATCGGGTCGACGTCGCGCACCGCGTGCAGTGGCACGGGCTCCGCGCCGGCCGGCCGGCCGGCCGGGGACGGCCGCGGATCGGGGGTGCCGGGCGGGGCTGGGAGGTCGGCGGGCGGAGCGGAGTCGAAATTGACCGGAAAATGCCCATCGGATGGGTTCTGTCCGATGTCGTCGGAGGCTCCCATCCGTTCCGAGAGCCACAGCGCGTCGGCCAGCGACTCCGCGTCCGTGGCGATACCCGCGCCGCGCAGCCTTGTGACGAGCTGCGCGATCAGGTCCGCCTGGGCGGTCACGAGGGTTCACCGCATCCTGTTGAGTGGTTGCATGAGTTCGTCCGCCAGCCGCTCGCGGGTGCCCGCGTCCTCGTCCCCGGCCCGCTGGGTGAGGTAGATGGCGTTCAGCAGTTGGTCGGCGGAGCGCTGTTCGCCGGGCCTGCGGTCCAGGAACTGCTGGATGATCGCCTGGTTGGCCTCCGCCGCGGCCGGCCCGAAGTGGGCCCGCACCATCGCCGAGAGGCGTTCCTCGTCGGGCGTGTCGAGCCGCAGGTGGATGCAGCGGCGCAACAGCGGGGCCGGGAAGTCGCGTTCGCCGTTGCTGGTCAGGACGACGAAGGGGAAGGCCCGGCAGCGCACCCGGCCGCCGTGCACCGGGACCCGGCCGCCGTCGTCGTCCTGCACCTCGACCTCGGGGTGCAGATCGGCGATCCGCTCCAGCTCGGGGATGGTGAACTCGCCCTCTTCCAGGGCGTTGAGCAGGTCGTTCGGCAGGTCGATGTCGCTCTTGTCGAGTTCGTCGACGAGCAGGACGCGGGGTTTGGCGGCGGGCAGCAGCGCGGTGCCGAGCGGGCCGAGCCGGATGTAGCGGCCGATGCCGTCGGCGGGCGGGCCCTGCTCGGTGCTGTCCGGGCCGCGCGGCACGACATGGGCGGTCCTGGCCAGTTGCAGGTCCTGGAGCCGGGCGAGGGCGTCGTACTGGTAGAGCCCGTCGCGCAGCACGGTGCGGCTGACGATGGGCCAGCGCAGCACCCGGCCGAGCTTGAGCTCGTGGGCGACGGCGTGCGCGAGGGTGCTCTTGCCGCTGCCCGGCTCGCCGGTGACCAGCAGCGGCCGGCGCAGGTACAGCGCGGCGTTGACCAGTTCGAGCTCGGTGGGCCCGGGGCGGTACTGCTCGGCGAGGTCCTGCTGGAGGCCGAGCCGACGGGTGCTGACGGTGTCGATGGCGGCGGGCTCGTCGACGACCGGGTGCCCGTCGAAATTGCGCCAGGGCGGCGGGCCGGGCAGCCGGTCGACGCCGTCGTGCGGCTGCCCGGTGCCACGGTAGATCAGCCAGTCGTTCACATCGCGCTCCTCGTCGCAGGACGGGCACGGGGCGGCTCGGCTTGCGAGGGCCTCGGCTTACGAAGACATTGTGGTCGCGGTTGTCGCGCGCGGCTGAGAGGAACCGGACGCCCCCCTAAGACACTACCCACCGATGACGGACTCAACGTCGGTTTCCGGACGTATCCCTGCGACACTCCCTCGCAGTGCTTGACATTCCCCGGGTGACATTCCGTCAACCCGTCAGCCACCGAAGTCGGGGAGCGGCGCGTCCGCGTCGTCGTACAGCAGCGTCAGATGACGCGCCCAGGACCCCGGTTCCGCCGCGCCGGTGGAGCCGGCCTGGTCGTGGGCGATCGCCCGCAGCTCCCGGACCGCCTCCGGAAGCTGCGCGGGGGCGGTGAGCCTGGCCAGCAGGTCGTCCACCTCGCGCCGGAAGTCCGCGCACTCGGGGCCGCAGGCGCTCGGCGGGTGCGGGGCGCTGCGCCACAGGGCGACGCCGTGGCCCGCGTCCAGCAGGTCGATCATCGTGCGCAGCCCGTCGCCGCGGTCCACAGGACCGCACAGCACCGGCACCCCTTCGGCGCCGCGCAGCCTCCCGTAGCCGGGGCTGCGGTCCATCGCGGACAACGGCAGCGCGGTGAGCGTGGTGTGCCGGCTCATCCGGCCCCAGTGCTCGTGCCATTCCGCCGCGGACGGGCTGCGTTCGACGTCCCTGACCACCACCGGCCGGCGGATCCCCATCGGCCGGGAGGGGCGGTAGGAGCGGCCAGGCCGGTCGCCGCCGGGGGTCCACTGGTGGGCGGCGACGTCGAAGTGGTGGACCGGCAGGGCGATCTCGACCATGGCCGGGTGCCCGGACTCGTCCGCCCGGTCCAGGGCGAGCGCCAGCGGCTCCTGGACCTGGGCCACCGCCTCGTCGAACGCCACCCCCTCCAACTGGTCGCAGACCTTGGTGATCTGACGGTCGTCCGGCGAGCGGACCAGCTGGATCTCCCAGCGGAACCGCATGGGGAGGTTGTTCTCCCACACCACCGGGGCCAGCGCGACCAGCACCGAGGAGGCCGAGGTGACGGCCGTCCCTGACAGGTCGGACGACCTCAGGCCGGCCAGCCGGGCCCGGTCGGCGGCGGGCAGCGATATGGCCCGGCGGATCGTGAACTTGAGCAGTTCGCCCGCGCCCGCCGGATCCTGGGGCCTTACCTCCTCGGCGACCAGCAGCAGGTAGGTGACGAAGGCCAGCAACTGCTTGCCGTCGTCCGGCTCGTACAGCAGTCCGTGGCCGTCCCGCCAGGCCACCGGCAGCGGATCACGCACCGTGCCGCGCCCCAGCACCCGCTCCACCAGCCGCTGCACCACCCCCGGGCCGGACGGCGGCGGCAACTCCGCCAGCAGGCCCAGCGCCTCCGCCCGGTCGAACGGCGTCCACTCCCCGATCACCGAGGACAGCTGCCCCTGCACGTCGATCCACGTGCTGCGGCTCTCCCGCAGCAACTGCTGCTGCGCGAAATGCCACCGGTCGTGCGCCCGCACCAACTCCTGGTACGGATCACCCCCCAGCGCCAGCCCCGGCACCAGCGGCTCCGACTCCGCCAGCGCCCGCAACGCCGTCAACCGCACCGCCTTGCCGCCGTCCCGCCCCCGCCCCCGGCGCGCCTTGACCACCCCCACCACCCGGCCGTGCGGAAGGTCGACCACCAGCGAACCGGAGACCCCCGAGGGCACCTCGGTGTCAGGACCCAGCCGGAAGACATGGGTGCCGTCGTTGCCGACGACCTTGCACGTGCCGTCCCACTCCGAGACTCTCTCCTGCGCCTTGCGCCAGCCCAGCGCCGCGACCTCGTCGCTGGGCGGTATGGCCCGGTCGCTGAGCCAGGCGCAGCCGTGCTCGACCGGGCCCAGCAGTCTGATCAACGCCAGGTCGGGGGTGAGTTCGTACTCCCGCTCGTCGTTGCGGTCCCAGCCCTGGGTGATCTCCCCGGGCGACGGCAACGCGTAGACCACCGCACCCGGCACCAGCACGCCACCGACCCGGACCCCCACCTCACCGCCCGCCGCCCAGTGCTTGCGCCCCAGCCCGTCCCGGTGCACCAGGACATGGGCACAGGTCAGCACCCACCCCGGCGCCACCAGCAGACCGCAGCCCCAGAACTCGTCCCCCTCGCGCGGGGACGCCTGGATCACCACGGCCGCCTCACGCGCCAGTTCCCTGAGTCTGCCGCCCGCCCCCGGCGCGGCCGTGCTCACCGGCCGGGCCTACGCATCCCCACCGCCGTGGGCCTGCGCGGCGGACGGGGAGGGCACTTGGGGAGCCCGGTCGCTCGGGCCGAAGCGGTCGCGCCAGGTCAAGGTGACCTTCAGACCGGTGGTGGACTCCGCGCCGGCCAGCATGCTGACGACCGCGCCGGACTTCACCGCGAACTCGATCCCGAACTCGACGCTCACCTCGTCGGGGGCGGCCTGCGAGGCGGCGTCGCGCACCGAGGTGGCCACCCCGGTGATCAGGTCGCGCAGCCGGCGCACCCGCACGACCGCGTCGTCGAGCGCACCCACGTCGTCGTAGTCGTCGTATGCGTCACCGTCCCCGCCGGACAGCACGACGGGCGAGATCCGGGCCCACACCTGGGTGCCGTCCGGCAACTCGATGAATTGCGCCTGCTCCCCCATGGGCGCCCTCCAGATCCCCCCGACGCGGCAACTCGGCTGCGTCGTACGCGACGTGGTGAAAGATCAGGCTAGCTCGCCGACTGCCGCGACGCGAGAGGCCATGGGCGCGCCTATCCTGGCCGGTGACAAAACGCCGACCTGAACGAGACCCGTCCGGAGCACGCCTTGTACTTCACCGACCGCGGCATCGAGGAGCTGGAGAACCGGCGTGGCGACGAGGAGGTCAGCTTCGAGTGGCTGGCCGAGCGGCTGCGCGAGTTCGTCGACCTGAACCCGGAGTTCGAGATCCCGGTGGAGCGGCTGGCCACCTGGCTGGCCCGGTTGGACGACGAGGACGAGGAGTGACCCCGGCGGGGCGGACGCCCGGAGCGTCCCCGGCCGCCGGAGGCCGCCGGCCGCGGTAGGTGCGGCCGGGTGCGGGCTTCTTGACAATCACGACACGCGATATATCGTCTTCCCAAGGGAGGACGCGATATGTTGCGTCTGTCGTCGCCGGGAGGGCCGGATGTCCGCGCAGAACTGGACCGTGGCGGAACCACGGAAGATCACCTTCGAGGAGTCCGTCACCGAGCTGCACGTCCGGGTCGTCGGCGGCACGGTCAACGTCGTCGGGGTGGAGAGTGGCCCGGCGCGCCTTGAGGTCTCCGAGATCGACGGCCCGCCGCTGATCGTCGGGCAGCAGGACGGCGCGCTGACCGTCGCCTACGAGGACCTGCCGTGGAAGGGCCTGCTGAGCTGGCTCGACCCCAAGGGGTGGCGGCGCCACGCGGTGGTATCGCTCGCCGTCCCGGTGGGCACCAGAGTGGAGGTCGGCGCGGTCAGCGCGAGCGTGGTCGTCTCCGGGATGGAGGGCAGCACCACGGTGCGCTGCGTCAACGGCGACACCACGCTGGTACGGCTGTCCGGGCCGGTGGACGCCAACAGCGTCTCCGGCAGCGTCGAGGCGCAGGCCGTCTCGGGCGACCTGCGGGTCTCCACCATCTCCGGCGACCTGACGGTCGTGGAGGGCACCGGCTCCCGGGTGAAGGCCGACTCCATCGGCGGCGACATGGTGCTCGACCTGGACCCCTCGGCCGGCGCCGACGTACGGCTGAACACCGTCTCCGGCGAGATCGCCATCCGCATCCCGGAGCCCGGTGACGCCAAGGTCGATGCCAACACCACCAGCGGCTCGGTCTCCTGTGCCTTCGACGAGTTGCGGGTGCGCGGGCAGTGGGGGACCAAGCGGATCACCGGGCGGATCGGCAAGGGGGAGGCGACCTTGAAGGCCTCCACCGTCTCCGGCGCCATCGCCCTGCTGCGCCGGCCGCCCATGGAACCGGCCGGGTCCAGCGCCTTCCGGAAGGATCTCTGACATGCCTCCCGTCTTCGCCCACGGCCGCCTGCGGCTGTACCTGCTCAAGCTGCTGGACGAGTCCCCCCGCCACGGCTACGAGGTGATCCGGCTGCTGGAGGAGCGTTTCCAGGGGCTGTACGCGCCGTCCGCCGGCACCGTCTACCCGCGGCTGGCCAAGCTGGAGAAGGAGGGACTGGTCACCCACACCACCGAGGGCGGCCGCAAGGTCTACTCCCTCACCGACGCCGGACGCGAGGAACTCGCCTCCCGACAGGGCGAGCTGGTCGACCTGGAACAGGAGATCCGCGACTCGGTCTCGGAGTTGGCCGCCGAGATCCGCGAGGACGTCCGCGGGGTGGCGGGCGACCTGCGCCGTGAGGTCCGCGAGGCCGCCCAGCAGGCCCGCAACGCCCCGGGCAGCGGGCCCGAGGGCGCCGAGGAGTTCCGGCGCTGGAAGCAGGACTGGAAGAACCAGACCCGGCGGGCCAAGGAAGAGAGCCGGCGCGCCAAGGAAGAGGCCCGCACCGCCCGCCAGCAGGCCAAGGACGCCCAGGCGTTCGCCCGCGACGAGGTCCAGCGGATCGTCCGCCAGGTGCAGGACGAGGTGCAGGAGCACGCGCGGCGCGGCGACTGGCAGGGAGCGGTCAAGGAGGGGCTGGCGGAGTTCACCCGGGAGATGGGCAGCTTCGGCCGCACCACCCCCTGGCCCGGGTACGTCCGGCCCGACCCCGCCGAGGGCAGCCTGCCGGACTGGGCCGAGGAGGAGTCCTCCAGCGGGGACCCGGCCCGCGACCTGGAGCGGCTGCTGGACCGGTTCCGCGACGACATCCGCGACGCCGCCCGCGACAACGGGGTGGACGTCGGCCAGTTGCGCGAGATCCGCCGCCATCTGTCGACGGCGGCGGCCCACGTCGGCGCCGTGCTGCGGCCGCCGAAGGAGCCGCCCGGGCACTGAAGCCGGCACGGCGGGCGGCCGCGGACCTCAGACGGTGAGGACCACCTTGCCGAACAGGTCGCCGCCCGCCATCTTCTCGAAGCCCTCCCGGGCCCGGTCCAGCGGCAGCACGGAGTCGATCACCGGCCGGACCCCGGTGGTGGCGCAGAAGTTCAGCAGCCCCTCCAGCTCCTCCTTGCTGCCCATCGTGGAGCCCACGACCTTCAGCTCCAGGAAGAAGATCCGGGTGAGCTCGGCCGACTTCGGGTTGGGGCCGCTGGTCGCACCGGAGATGACCAGCGTGCCGCCGGGCCGCAGCGACTTGACCGAGTGCGACCAGGTGGCGGCCCCCACGGTCTCGATCACCGCGTCGACCCGCCGCGGCAGCCGCGCGCCCGGCTCGACGGCCTCCAGCGCGCCCAGTTCCACCGCCCGCCGGCGCTTGGCCTCGTCCCGGCTGCTGGCGTACACCCGCAGGCCGGCCGCGCTGCCCAGCACGATGGCGGCGGTCGCGACCCCGCCGCCCGCGCCCTGCACCAGGACCGAATCCCCTGGCCGGACACCGGCGTTGGTGAACAGCATGCGGTAGGCGGTCAGCCACGCGGTGGGCAGGCAGGCGGCCTCGGCGAAGGAGAGCTCCTTCGGCTTGGGCAGCACGTTCCAGGCCGGCACGGTGACCCGCTCGGCGAAGGTGCCCTGGTAGCGCTCGGTCAGGATGGAGCGCGGCTCGCCCGCGCCGACCCCGTGGCCGGTCTGGCCGATCACCGAGTGCAGGACGACCTCGTTGCCGTCCTCGTCGGTCCCGGCGGCGTCGCAGCCGAGGATCATCGGCAGGTTCTTGCCGTCCAGCCCGACCCCGCGCAGCGACCACAGGTCGTGGTGGTTGAGCGATGCGGCATGGACGTTGACGGTGGTCCAGCCGGGCCGGACGTCCGGCTCGGGGCGCTCCCCGAGTTCGAGTCCGTTCAGCGGCCGGTCGGAGTCGATGCGTGCGGCGTAGGCGGCGA
This sequence comes from uncultured Actinomycetota bacterium, assembly GCA_963737305.1. GTDB lineage: Bacteria > Actinomycetota > Actinomycetes > Streptomycetales > Streptomycetaceae > Streptantibioticus_C. The sequence continues at coordinate 3,488,402 of CAVTRX010000001.1, forward strand.
ACATAACGCGACTGTAGGCGAATACGGGCCGCTCGGGGAGCGACACGGATCACCTCCGGCCGTCCGGCCGGGTATGGCAAAATCGAATGACGGGCGACCCCCGGAGCCCCATCTGACCGGTCCTCCACGGCTGGACCGCCATGGGCACGCGCCGACCAACCGATCAAGCTGTTCAACCTCGTGCTTGGTGAACTCGGCAGCAGCGGCAATTCTTGTCCGGTAGAACGGACCCTTATCTCTTGACCAGGGCTCTGTACACGCGTGCGACATGTAGGCGGCTGTACTCTCATTATCAAATTTGGACAAAGGGGTCAGAAGTGGCAGCGGAGATCGTCAATACCCGGAGCGAGGCCGACGTGGATGTGGATCAGGAATTCATCGATCCGGCATTCGCGCTGCACCGAGGCGGAAAGATGGAGATCGCCGCGACGGTGCCGGTGCGCGACCGCGACGACCTGTCCCTCGCGTACACGCCGGGCGTGGCCAAGGTCTGCACCGCGATCGCCGAACAGCCCGAACTCGTCCATGACTACACCTGGACCTCGAACGTGGTCGCCGTGGTCACCGACGGCACCGCGGTGCTCGGCCTCGGCGACATCGGCCCGCACGCCTCGATGCCGGTGATGGAGGGCAAGGCGATCCTCTTCAAGCAGTTCGGCGGGGTGGACGCGGTCCCGATCGCGCTGGCCACCACCGATCCGGACGAGATCGTGGAGTCCGTGGTGCGCCTCGCGCCCTCCTTCGGCGGCGTCAACCTCGAGGACATCTCCGCGCCGCGCTGCTTCGAGATCGAGCGCCGCCTCAAAGAGGCCCTCGACATTCCGGTCTTCCACGACGACCAGCACGGCACCGCGGTCGTCACGCTGGCCGCCCTGCGCAACGCCGCCCGCCTCACCGGCCGGACGCTGGGCGAGCTGCGGGTGGTGATCTCCGGCGCCGGCGCGGCGGGCGTCGCCATCGCCAGGATCCTGGTGGAGGCCGGCATCGGCGACGTGGCGGTGACCGACCGCAAGGGCGTCGTGCACGCCGGGCGCACCGACCTGACCGACGTCAAGCGGGAGTTGGCGGGCTTCACCAACAAGGCGGGGCTGACCGGCTCGCTGGAGGAGGCGCTGGACGGCGCCGACGTGTTCGTCGGGGTCTCCGGGGGCAACGTCGCGGAGTCCGCGGTCGCCACCATGGCCAAGAACGCGTTCGTCTTCGCGATGGCCAACCCGACGCCGGAGATCCACCCGGACGTCGCCCACAAGTACGCCAGCGTCGTGGCCACCGGGCGCAGCGACTACCCGAACCAGATCAACAACGTGCTCGCCTTCCCCGGGATCTTCGCCGGCGCCCTTCAGGTGCGCGCCTCGCAGATCACCGAAGGAATGAAGATCGCGGCCGCCGAGGCGCTCGCCGCGGTGGTGGCCGACGAGTTGAGCCCCGAGTGCGTGATCCCCTCGCCGTTCGACGAGCGGGTCGCCCCCGCGGTGACGGCCGCGGTCGCCGCCGCCGCCCGCGCCGAGGGCGTCGCACGGCGCTGACGTCGAGTACGCGGCCGGGCCGCGGGCGTGCCCTCACGGGCGCCCGCGGCCTTTGCCGTGCCAAGGCCGTCTCGGCCCGGCCGGGATCGCGCACGGTCGCGTCAGTCGCTGCCATCATGGCCCTCCAGGGCGGTGCCGTCATCGCTCGGAACGTGGGCGCTCCAGCCGCGCGTAATACCCTCGGTAGATGTTCAGGCATTACGCGAGTCCGGCGCCGACCCCAGGCCATCCCTCGTAAGGATTCACCCGTGGAATTGGGTTACTACTCGGATTACGCCGTGCGTCTGGTCAACACCGAGGAACCGGACCGCAGGAAGGACACGCTCACCTCCGTCGAGGCCGTCCGTGAGCTGTTCGGCGCCAACCGCCGCACCGCGCGCCGGGCCACCGACGCGGACCTCAGCCGGCTACGGGCGGTACGCGGCCGGCTGCGCGCCGTCTTCGAGGCCGCAGCCGAGGGCGAGGAGGTGCGCGCCGTCGACCTGCTGAACGCCCTGCTGCTGGAGTTCCCGGTCAGTCCGCAGATCGCCGACCACGGCGACCGCGACCCCGGTGACCGTCCGCAGTGGCACATGCACCTGGCCGACCACGCCACCAACGCCACCGCCGCCTACACCGCGACCGCCTGCATGGGGCTGGCCGTCCAGCTCACCGACCTGGGCGTGGACCGGCTGGGCATCTGCCAGGCGGCGCCCTGCCGCAACGCCTACCTGGACACCTCGACCAACCGCTCGCGGCGCTACTGCTCCGACCGCTGCGCGACCCGGGCGAACGTGGCCGCCTACCGGGCCCGCAAGCGCCAGGAGGCGGGTGGCTGACCTGCCGCCCGCCCCGGCAGTACCGCCGGCCGCCTCAGCGCGGCCTGGCCCCCACCCGCAACCGGCGCGGCAGCACCCGGTGCGCCAGCACCGGCCGGACGGAGGAGACCGCCCAGCCGACGGCCGCGGTCACCGAGCCGCGCAGCCCCTGCGGCGGCCTGAAGCGGCCCAGCACCCGGGCCAGCACCAACTCGTCGGGCACCGTTCCGAAGGTGCGGCTGTCCGATTCGGCGAACGGGTTGTCCCCGAGCACCCACCAGCCGCCGTCCCGCCGCTCGGCCGCCCGCTTGACGATCAGCAGATCCTGCTGGAGCGGATGGCGCAGCACCACCACGTCCCCCGGCCGTACCGGCGCCCCGTAGCGGACCAGCAACTGGTCGCCGTGGTAGAGCGTGGGCACCATCGAAGGACCAGTCACCTCCGCCAGTCCGAACGGCAGCCGGCCCCCGTGCTCGCGCATGCGCCCTCCTGATGTCCGAGTCGTACACCGCCGGGTCCAGAGTGCACCGGACTTTTGTCCCGGGCACCAGGGGGCACCCGAGAAATAGGGCTCCCCAGGGAGTAATGTCCCACCTGCAAAGACGATCACGAGGAAGGACAGCCATGTTCTCTCGCCTGTTCGCGCCGAAGGTCAAGGTCAGCGCCCACTGCGACCTGCCCTGTGGCGTCTACGACCCGGCCCAGGCCCGTATCGAGGCCGAGTCTGTCAAGGCGGTCCAGGAGAAGTACCAGGCCAACGAAGACGCTGACTTCCGTACCCGCGCCGTCCTGATCAAGGAGCAGCGCGCGGAGCTCGCGAAGCACCACGTCTCGGTGCTGTGGAGCGACTACTTCAAGCCCCCGCACTTCGAGAAGTACCCGCAGCTTCACCAGTTGGTCAACGACACCCTCAAGGCTCTCAGCGCCGCCAAGGGCTCCAACGACCCCGCCACCGGCCAGAAGGCCCTCGACCTCATCGCCGAGATCGACAAGATCTTCTGGGAGACCAAGAAGGCCTGATCACGGATCAGCCCGTGACTCGCGGTGGCAGCTCAGCCGCGGTCCGGACGCCCGCGCACCCGGTCGGACCGGGCTCCCCTGGGGAGCCTGAGCCGACCGGGTGCGGTCGTTCCGGGGCCGCCCCGGCGGGCGAAACCGCAGGTGGGAGCCCGGCGGCGAAACGGTCCGCCTGTCGGCCCCGGATGTGTGTTAGGTTGTTCCCGTTGCAGTTTTGGTACCCATTGATTTTTCATGCGCGCCTGACGGTATGTAACCATCAGGGGCGTTTTTCTTTTTCCGGATGCTCTCCGGATGGGGTTCATTGCGGCGACGGGCAGGGTCCACACGGTGTGGGCCCGATGCACTGATCCCGAAGGAGATCGACATGGCTTCCGGCACTGTGAAGTGGTTCAACGCGGAAAAGGGCTTCGGCTTCATCGAGCAGGACGGCGGCGGCGCCGACGTTTTCGCTCACTACTCGAACATCGCGGCCCAGGGCTTCCGTGAGCTGCACGAGGGCCAGAAGGTGACCTTCGACGTCACCCAGGGCCAGAAGGGCCCGCAGGCGGAGAACATCGTTCCCGCCTGACGCCTTCGCGCTCAGTAGTAACGCCACACCGGCAGGGTCCGCGCTCATCGAGCGCGGACCCTGTCCGTTTTTCCGCTTCCGTCCCCGTCCCGCCGAACCGGCGAAAAAACTTCCCCCCACCGTGTCGATCCGCCGTCCTCCCGTTCGACGCGTTGATGAAGGGCGGGGAACACCCCGCACCGCGAGAGGGAAGAAGGCACGGCCATGCGTTTCATGTCGCTGATCAGGATCCACGAGGACGACGTCCCCGAGGGCGGGCCCAGCCCCGAGCTGATGCGGGAGATGGGCGAGCTCATCGAGGAGATGACCAAGGCGGGGGTGCTGCTGGACACGGCCGGTCTGCGCCCCGTCGAGGAGGGCACCAGGCTGCGGTGGGAGCACGGCAGGCTGTCGGTGACCGACGGGCCGTTCGCCGAGAGCAAGGAGTTCATCGGCGGCTACGCCCTCCTACAAGCGAAGTCCAAGGAGGAGGCGGTCGAGTGGACCAAGCGGTTCCTCAAGATCCACGGCGAGGAGTGGATCCTCACCTGCGAGCTACGCCAGGTGGACGAGGGCTAGGCCGGCGGGGGCGGTTTGCCCCCGCCCCCGGCTGCTGCTGTGATGGGGACTTGTGACCGCTTCGCAGGAGACCCACCGCGCGATCGAGGCGGTGTGGCGGATCGAGGCGGCGAGGCTCATCGCCGGGCTCGCCGCCCTGGTGCGCGACGTCGGGACGGCCGAGGAACTCGCGCAGGACGCACTGGTGGCCGCGCTGGAGCAGTGGCCGGACTCCGGCGTGCCGGACAACCCCGGGGCCTGGCTGATGGCCACCGCCAAACACCGCGCGATCGACTCGCTGCGCCGCAAGGAGCGGCTGGCCCGCAAGCTGGACGAACTCGGCCGGGACCTGGAGAGCGACGGGGAGCGGGCGACGGCGGAGTTCGAGCGGGCGGAGGAGGCGGCGGACGGCGTCATCGAGGACGATCTGCTGCGGCTGGTCTTCACCGCCTGCCATCCGGTGCTGTCCACCGAGGCCCGGGTGGCGCTGACCCTGCGGCTGCTGGGCGGGCTGCGCACCGACGAGATCGCCCGGGCGTTCCTGGTGGCCGACTCGACCGTCGCCCAGCGGATCGTGCGGGCCAAGAAGACCCTCGCCACCGCGCGGGTGCCCTTCGAGGTGCCGGCGGAGCCGGAACTGGCGGAGCGGCTGTCGTCCGTGCTGGAGGTCGTCTATCTGATCTTCAACGAGGGGTACTCCGCGACGGCGGGCGACGACTGGATGCGCCCGGCGCTGTGTGAGGACGCGCTGCGGCTGGGACGGCTGCTGGCCGGCCTGATGCCCGGGGAGGCCGAGGTCCACGGGCTGGTGGCGCTGATGGAGATCCAGGCGTCGCGGTCGGCGGCGCGCACCGGGCCGTCGGGCGAGCCGGTGCTGCTGCCGGAGCAGGACCGCTCGCGCTGGGACCTGCTGCTGATCCGCCGCGGGTTCGCGGCGCTGGCCCGGGCCGAGGCGACGGGCGCGGTACCCGGTCCTTACGCCCTCCAGGCGGCCGTGGCGGCCTGCCACGCGCGGGCGCGCACCACCGAGGAGACCGACTGGCCGCGGATCGCGGAGCTGTACGACGCGCTGGCCGTCCGGCTGCCGTCGCCGGTGGTGGAACTCAACCGCGCGGTGGCGCACGGGATGGCCTACGGCCCGGACCGGGGCCTGGCGCTGCTGGACGCGCTCGCCGCCGAGCCGGCGCTGCGCGGCTACCACCTGCTGCCCAGTGTCCGCGGCGACCTGCTGGAGCGGCTGGGCCGCGCCGAGCAGGCCCGCGAGCAGTTCGAGCGGGCGGCCTCGCTCACCCGCAACGCACGCGAACGCGCCCTGCTGCTGCGCCGGGCCGCCGCCTGTGCCGGGCGGCCCGGGTGACGGACGGCCGGGGAACGGACGGCCGGGGAACGGACGGCCGGGGGACGGGCAGGGGGCGGACGGCCGGGGAACGGACGGTCCGATCTCCGGTCCGATAATGAGGTCATGACCGCGCCGCTGACCCTCGACGATCTGGCCGGGCGGCTGCCGTCGCCGCTGGAGGCGGTCGAGGACGACCGGCTCGCACGGTACGGGGTGCGGCTGCGCCTGAAGCGGGACGACCTGATCCACCCGGACGTCCCGGGCAACAAGTGGCGCAAGCTGCGGCTGAATCTGGTGGCCGCCGCAGAGGCCGGGCACGACACGCTGCTGACGTTCGGCGGCGCGTATTCGAATCACCTTCGGGCCACCGCCGCGGCGGGCCGGCTGCTGGGGTTCGCCACCGTCGGGGTCGTCCGCGGTGACGAATTGGCCCACCGCCCGCTGAACGCCTCGCTGGCCCGGGCCGCCGCGGACGGAATGCGGCTGCATTTCGTCGACCGAGCCGCCTACCGCCGCAAGAACGAGCCGCCGATGATGGCGGAGCTGGTCCGGCGGTTCGGGCGTTTCCATCCGCTGCCGGAGGGCGGCAGCAACGCGGCGGCCGCCACCGGGTGCGCCGACCTGGGCCGTGAGCTGCGCGGACAGGCCGACGTGGTGACGGTGGCCTGCGGCACCGGGCGGAACGCTGGCCGGGCTGGCGGCGGGACTGGATCCGGTGCGCCAGCGAGCGGTGGGCTTCCCGGTGCTCAAGGGCGGGGAATTCCTGGCCGGCGACGTGGAACGCCTTCAGTGCGAGGCCTTCGGGGGCCGCCGCGGGCAATGGCGGCTGGATTCGCGTTTCCATTCCGGGGGATACGCGCGGACCGATCCGGAACTGCTGGAATTCGCCGCGGACTTCACCGCGGCGGCACGGTCTGGCACCCGATCCGACGTATGTGGCGAAAATGCTCACGGGGCCTCTACACGCTCGCCGCCGAGGGCGCCTTCGCCCCGGGCACCGTGGTCGCCGCCGTCGTCACGGGCTGAGACGGCGCCGGGTCCCCGGCCGCCGTCAGTCCTCCGCGCTCTCGGCCGCGGCCTCCTCCAGGTCCAGCCGGCGCAGCAGGGTGCGCAGCATCTCGTCGTCGATGCGGCGCCGGTCGCGCAGGCCGACGAACACGTCGCGTTCGGCCGCGATCATCGCCCGGCTCAGCCGCCGGTAGGTGGCGTCGGTGGACTCGCCGGTGACCTCGTTGACCGCGCCCAGCCGCTCCCAGACGGAGTTGCGGCGCCGCGTCCAGCACCGCCCGCAGCCGCTCCTCCAGCGGCGCTGGGCAGGGCGTTCTCCGGGTCGGCCAGCAGATCGTCCAGCCGGGTCTCGGCCGCGCTGGAGGCCTCGCTCTGCGCCTGCGCCTCGATCAGCGTGACGCGCTGCTCGTCACGGCCGGGCAGACGCAGCCGGCGCACCAGCCGCGGCAGCGAGAGGCCCTGCACGACCAGGGTGCCGATGACGCAGCGTGAAGGCCAGGAAGAGCAGCAGGTTGCGGGAGGGGAAGGGGGACGCCGTCGTGCAGTGGTGAGCGGGATGGAGAAGGCGACGGCCAGCGAGACCACCCCGCGCATCCCGGCCCACGAGATCACGAACGGCAGGGTCCACGGCGGCGAGGGGTCGCGCCGGCGCCAGCGAGGGCATCGATCGCAGCCGCGGCAGGATAGGTGGCCGGGTAGACCCACACGAACCGCGCGACGATCAGCGTGACCAGCAGCACCGCCGCGTAGCCGGACGCCCGCCCGGCGCCGTAGCGGTCCGAGGCCGCCGCAGGACGACCGGCAGTTGCAGCCCGATCAGCGCGAAGACGGCGGACTCCAGCAGGAAGGCGACCATCCGCCACACCGCCGCCTCCTGCAGCCGGGTGGCGAAGTCGACCTCGTAGCTGCGGTGGCCGAGGTAGCAGCGCGACGACCACGACGGCCAGCACCCCGGAGGCGCCGACCCGCTCGGCGGCCGCGTAGGCGACGAAGGGGATCAGCAGCGACATGGTGTTCTGCAGCAGCGGCTCGGTCAGCCGGGTGCGCAGCCAGTGCAGCGGCACCATCAGCACCAGCCCGACGCCGACCCCGCCGACCGCGGCCAGCAGGAAGTCGCCGATGCCCTGCCGGCCAGCCCACGCCCTCGCCGACCGCCGCCGCCAGCGCCACCCGGTAGACGGTGATCGCGGTGGCGTCGTTGAACAGCGACTCGCCCTGGAGGATGGTCACGACCCGGTCCGGCAGGCCCACCTTGCGGGCGATCGAGGTGGCCGCGACCGCGTCCGGCGGCGCGACGACCGCGCCCAGCACCAGCGCCGCGGCCAGCGGCAGCCCGGGCACGATCGCGTAGGCGACCGCGCCGACGGCCACCGTCGCGAACAGCACGTGCCCGACCGACAGCAGCGCCACCGGGCGCAGGTTGGCACGCAGGCCCAGGTAGGAGCTGTCCAGCGCGGCGGTGTGCAGCAGGGGCGGGAGCACGAAGGGCAGCACCCAGTGCGGGTCGAGCCCGTAGCGCGGGGACCTCCGGCAGGTAGCCGGCCGCGAGTCCTGCCAGGACGCAGCAGCAGCGGTGCCGAGGCGCCGATCCGGCGGGCCAGGCCCGCGACGGCCGCGCTTCCGGCCACCAGGAGCAGCACACCCGCCCCGCCGATCGCCCCGCCCATGCCCTCAGCCCCCGCTCCCGTCCGTACCGCGTGGCCCGTCCACGCGCAAAGCGGCCTAACCTGGACATCATGAGGCCGTGCGCACATGTTTCGAAGCTGCCGCGCCCCGAACCGGTGCCCAGCTCGCCGGAGCTGCCCGGACTGCCTGGCCGCCGGCACCGAACCGGTGCAGCTGCGGCTGTGCCTGGAGTGCGGGTACGTGGCCTGCTGCGAGTCCTCCACGTACCAGCACGCCACCCGGCACTTCCAGGAGACCGGTCACCCGGTGATGCGCTCGTTCGAGCCGGGTGAGTCGTGGCGCTGGTGCTACGTCGACCAGCAGCTCACGTGATCCACGCCGTCCCGGGGGCGTCCGGTTAGCCTTGGGGCATGATTCGAGCAGCGACCACCGCCGACGTGCCGGTGATCCACGCGATGGTCCGCGAACTGGCGGACTACGAGCGCGGCCTGCGGGACGTGCGGTCCACCCCCGAGCAGCTGCGGGAGGCGCTCTTCGGTGCCGACCGGTGCGTCTACGCGCTGGTGGCCGAGGAGGCCGGCTCCGCGGAGCCGGTGGGTTTCGCACTGTGGTTCCGCAACTACTCGACCTGGACCGGCACCCACGGGATGTACCTGGAGGACCTGTTCGTCCGGCCCGCCGGCCGCGGTCGAGGGCATGGCAGAGCGCTGCTGGCGGCGCTGGCGGCGATCTGCGTGGAGCGCGGCTGGCAGCGGTTCGAGTGGTCCGTCCTGGACTGGAACGAGCCCTCGGTCGGCTTCTTCGGCTCGCTCGGCGCCGAACCGATGGACGAATGGCGGCCGCACCGGCTGTCCGGCGCGTCGCTGCGCTCCCTCGCCGCGACCGCGGAGGCGAGCAACGACGCCATACCGCTCCCGAATTGAGTCCTCGCAACCCCTAGCCACTTTCCGTACTCGTATGCTTACCATGAGTCACAACGACAAGGTGTCGCAGGCGCCACCTCGTGGGAAGCGCCGTGCCGGGTCCGGGCGACACCGGGGCACAGATCGCGGTACCGTCCCTGGACGGATGCGCCGGGTGCGATCACCCGGCGTGTGCGGCCCGTGCGGAGCGTACGGACCGCGATTCCCAGCTCAACCACTGTGCGCCACCTTGGAGGTGAGGGTGTCCCAGATCGCAGGCGAGCCCGGGTCGAAGGACTTCGTGGAGGTCCGGCTGCCCGCCGAGGGTGCCTACCTTTCGGTGTTGCGAACGGCGACGGCCGGACTCGCGGCCCGCTTGGACTTCACCCTCGACGAGATCGAAGACCTGCGCATCGCCGTGGACGAGGCGTGCGCGATCCTGCTGCAGCAGGCCGTGCCCGGCAGCGTGCTGTCCTGTGTCTTCCGGCTGGTCGGGGACTCCTTGTGGGTGACCGTCTCGGCGCCCACCACCGACGGCCGGGCCCCGGAACGCGACACCTTCGCCTGGACGGTGCTGTCCGCACTGGCCGGCGAGGTGGAGTCCACCGTGGCCGAGGACAAGACGGTCAGCATCAGCCTGCACAAGAAGCGCGGCGCCGGCCCTGGACAGTCGTGAGGTCCCCAGATGCAGGAAGTCCGCAGGTTCCGCGGGTGCCGTGGCCGGGCCACGTGCCGGACGTCCGCCGGATATCCGGCCGTCCCGGCACCGGCCGGTAGCCGCGACGAGGTCACAGCCGTGCAGATGAGGGGGCGATCGTCGTGAGCACCGAGACTCCCCGGGGGTTCAGCCCGGATCGTGCCGCCGGATCACCGGCCGCCGTTCCCGGCGGGCGTGGCGCGCCCTCGGCCGCCGTGCCGGCCCAGCCCGCCGCGGCGGCACGGCGGCATCAGGCGCGACAACACCCCGTGCCGCGTACCGACGGACCGGACGTGGCGGAGCAGGCGGATCCCATGGACCAGGACCAGCAGCACGACCCGCACGGCGGGCACGGTGTGCGCGAGCACTCCGGGCCCGAGCACGCCGTGCCGGACCAGCCCGCGCCGGACAGCGGTGGGCAGGAGCACGTGCCCCAGGCGCACGACCCGCACGACCGGGCGGGCGCGAGGGCACTGTTCGTGGAGTTGAGCAAGCTCCCGGACGGCTCGCCCGAGCGCGCCGAACTGCGCAACCGGCTGGTGCAGATGCACCTGCCGCTGGTCGAGCACCTCGCCCGCCGGTTCCGCAACCGCGGCGAGCCGCTGGACGACCTGACGCAGGTCGCCACCATCGGCCTGATCAAGTCGGTCAACCGCTTCGACCCGGAGCGCGGGGTGGAGTTCTCCACCTACGCCACCCCGACGGTTGTCGGCGAGATCAAGCGGCACTTCCGTGACAAGGGCTGGGCGGTGCGGGTGCCGCGCCGGCTCCAGGAACTGCGGCTGGCGCTGACCACGGCCACCGGCGAGCTCTCGCAGGCGCACGGCCGGGCCCCGACCGTGCACGAGCTGGCGGAGCACCTGAAGATCTCCGAGGAGGAGGTCCTGGAGGGGCTGGAGTCGGCGAACGCGTACAGCACGCTGTCGCTGGACGTGCCGGACACCGACGACGAGTCGCCCGCGGTGGCCGACACCCTGGGCGCCGAGGACGACGCCCTGGAAGGGGTGGAGTACCGCGAGTCGCTCAAGCCGCTGCTGGAGCAGTTGCCGCCGCGGGAGAAGAAGATCCTGCTGCTGCGGTTCTTCGGCAACATGACGCAGTCGCAGATCGCCCAGGAGGTCGGCATCTCCCAGATGCACGTCTCCCGGCTGCTGGCCCGCACGCTGGCGCAGCTGCGCGACCGGCTGCTGGTGGAGGAGTAGGACCGCCCTCGCGGCCGTTACGCGGTGCGGCGGATGCCGAGCGCCTCGGCGGCCGCGGGGTGTGCGAGCAGCACGACGACGGCCACCCCGACCGCGATGACGGCGGCGCCGGCCACCAGCAGCCCGCCGGAGTTCTGCGCCATGGCGTAGCCGACCGGCAGGGCTATCAGCTGGGTGATGACGGCCGGGCCGCGGCTCCAGCGGCGGGCGTGCAGCAGTCCGTGCACGGCGGCCAGCGGCAGCGCGGCCAGCACCAGGACGGTCAGCCCGCCGAGCTCGGCCTCCTGGAGGCTCGCGGGGTGGCCGAGGAGGCCGTATCCCATCAGGTACAGGCCCGCGACGGCGATCGCCACCCCTTCGAGCCCGGTCAGCACCGCGGCCGCGGTCAGCCTGCGCGGCCTGGGGCCGCCCGGGGCGGTGGGGGCGGTGGAGTTGTCGGAAGGCTTGCGTGTCGCGCTCACAACGGCAGCGTAGCCCCGCGGGCGGCCTCGCCTGCCGCAGGTGCCGTACGTCACTCGTAGGTGAAGATCGACCGGGCCGGACGTGGGTACCCTTCACTCCATGCGCGCGCTTCTCGTGGTCAATCCGAAAGCCACCACCACCAGTGCGCGGACCCGTGACGTTCTCATCCACGCGCTGGCGAGTGACCTCAAGCTGGAGGTCGTCGGCACCGAGTTCCGCGGCCACGCGAGAGATGTGGCCCGGCGGGCGGCGGACGGCGGCGAGGTCGAGCTGGTGGTGGCGCTTGGCGGGGACGGCACGGTCAACGAGGTCGTCAACGGGCTGTTGCACAACGGCCCGGCCGAGGGCCTGCCCGCACTGGCGGTGGTCCCCGGCGGCAGCACCAACGTCTTCGCCCGTGCCCTCGGGCTGCCCAACGACGCCGTGGAGGCGACCGGCGCACTGCTGGACGCGCTGCGCGAGGGCAGCGAGCGCACGGTCGGGCTCGGTCTGGTCAACGGCACGCCGGGCACCGAGGACGAGGGCGTGCCGGCGCGATGGTTCACCTTCTGCGCGGGCTTCGGCTTCGACGCCGGGGTGGTCGGCCGGGTCGAACAGCAAAGAGTGCGGGGCAAACGCTCCACGCACGCGCTCTACGTCCGCCAGATGATGCGGCAGTTCGCCGGGGAGCAGCACCGGCGGTCCGGCACGATCACCTTGCGCGCGCCGGGCGGCCGGCCGCTGCGGGACCTGGCGCTGGCCATAGTCTGCAACACCTCGCCCTGGACGTTCTTCGGCAACAGACCGGTCTACGCCTCCCCCCGGGCGTCCTTCGACACCGCCCTGGACGTGCTGGCCCTGTCGAAGCTGTCGCCGTCGGCGATGGCGCTGCACGCGGCCCAGCTGCTGCTGTCGACGCCGGAACGCGGACCGCGCGGCAGGCATGTGACGAGCCTGCACGACCTGACGGACTTCACCTTGCAATCCCAGGCGCCACTGCCCTTTCAGGTGGACGGTGACCACCTGGGACTGCGAACGAGTGCGACCTTCACAGGTGTTCGTCGAGCACTGCGTGTGATTGTGTGAGTGGGAGGGGCCAAAGTCCTTTCACTCGAACGTTTAGCCTGACCTGCACCCCATGGAAGTACGGCTGTGATCGAGGCGACACCGAGGAATCAAAAAAAACTTTCTTGAAGGGGTTGTATCCGTCGCCGAGGTTTGCGAGGCTCTTCTTGGCGATCGGGACGGCCCTTCACAGGGGACCCCTTGAGAGCCCGAATCTTCCTCTTACCCACGCCGTCCGCGCCAGGAGACTGGTTGTTGGGCTGTGTTTGTTGGGGGATTCGTGAAAGCGTTCACATTCACAAGCAAAGTGCCAGCAACACACCAGGAGTTGGAGCAGACATGGACTGGCGTCATCGCGCCATTTGCCGCGAGGAAGACCCCGAGCTCTTCTTCCCGATCGGCAACACCGGTCCTGCGCTGCTGCAGATCGAGGAAGCCAAGGCCGTTTGCCGTCGCTGCCCCGTAATGGAGCAGTGCCTGCAGTGGGCGCTGGAGTCCGGACAGGACGCCGGCGTCTGGGGTGGCCTCAGCGAGGACGAGCGCCGCGCGATGAAGCGCCGCGCCGCCCGCAACCGGGCCCGCAACGTCAGCGCCTGACGACCGCCGCCCCCTAGTGCCGGGCGTCACGCCGCCGTACACCTCACGTACGGAACGCGATGCCCGTCCCCGAGCCGCAGCGCGCAGAACTCGTTCGCGCAGCAGACAGACACAGGGCACAAGGAAGTAGGCAGCAGCCCCGGCCGACCACTCGTCGGCCGGGGCTTCTTGCTGTCTACTTGGCCGGCGGCGCGGCCACCGGGATGTCCAGCACCACCCGGGTGCCGCCGCCCGCGCCGGCCAGCATGTCGAACGTGCCACCCAACTCCCCCACCACCAGGGTCCGTACGATCTGGAGCCCGAGGTTGCCGGCCCGCTGCGGGTCGAACCCGGCGGGCAGTCCGCAGCCGTTGTCCTCGATGGTCAGCCCCAGCCGGTCCTCGCCGCGCACAGCGGTGACCTCCACGGTGCCGTGCAGCCCGGGGCCGAAGCCGTGTTCCAGGGCGTTCTGGAGCAGTTCGGTGAGCACCATCGACAGCGGGGTGGCGGTCTCGGCGGTCAGGATGCCGAAGCGCCCCTTGCGCGCGGCGGTGACCCGGCCGGGAGACAGCTCGGCGACCATCGCGATGACCCGGTCGGCGATCTCGTCGAACTCCACCCGCTCGTCCAGGTTCTGCGACAGCGTCTCGTGCACGATGGCGATCGAGCCGACCCGGCGCACCGCTTCGTCCAGCGCGCCGCGAGCCTTGTCGTCGTCCATCCGGCGGGCCTGGAGCCGCAGCAGCGCGGCGACGGTCTGGAGGTTGTTCTTCACCCGGTGGTGGATCTCCCGGATGGTGGCGTCCTTGGTCATCAGCTCCCGCTCGCGGCGGCGCAGTTCTGTGACGTCCCGGAGCAGGACCAGCGAGCCGACCCGGGTGCCCTTGGGCTTGAGCGGGATGGTGCGCAACTGGATGACGCCGTCGCCGCCCTCGACCTCGGTCTCGCGGGGCGCCCAGCCGCTGGCGAGCTTGGCCAGCGACTCGTCGACCGGCCCCTTGACCGGGGCGAGCTCGGCGGTGGTCTGGCCCAGATGCAGCCCGACCAGGTCGGTGGCCAGGCCCAGCCGGTGGTAGGCGGACAGCGCGTTGGGGCTGGCGTACTGCACCAGACCGTCCGCGTCGAGCCGGATCAGGCCGTCGCCCGCGCGGGGCGAGGCGTCCATGTCGACCTGCTCGGCGGGGAAGGGAAACGATCCGGCGGCGATCATCTGGGCGAGGTCGGAGGCGCTCTGCAGGTACGTCAGCTCCAGCCGGCTGGGGGTGCGCACGGTCAGCAGGTTGGTGTTGCGGGCGATCACCCCGAGCACCCGGCTCTCCCGGCGCACCGGGATGGACTCCACCCGGACCGGGACCTCCTCGCGCCATTCCGGGTCGCCCTCGCGCACGATGCGGCCCTCGTCCAGCGCGGCGTCCAGCAGCGGCCTGCGGCCGCGCGGCACCAGACGGCCGACCATGTCGTCCTGGTAGGAGGTCGGCCCGGTGTTGGGCCGCATCTGCGCGACGGAGACGTAGCGGGCCCCGTCCTTGGTCGGCACCCACAGCACGAGGTCGGCGAAGGACAGGTCGGACAGCAGCTGCCACTCGGACACCAGCAGGTGGAGCCATTCGAGGTCGGAGTCGTCGAGCGCGGTGTACTGGCGTACGAGGTCGTTCATGGAAGGCACCCTTGGGAGCGTACCCCCGCGACGGCCGGCATCCTTGTCACGGCCGCTCACCTGGACTTCCACCCGGCTCTGGACAGCGGGTAATGGTCTAGTCCACAATGACGCAAAGGCTTCCGTCCTCCCCGCACAGGAGGGCGGAGCGAGGTCGCAGGCGCTCTCTGCCCTGACTGCGTTCGTGGCCTCCACCCGGTCGGCAGTTCCGGCCACGGGGACCGCACACCCCGTGGGCATCCGGCGCCGACGGCAGCTGAGGGCTGCGGTGCCGGATGGGCTGAGGGTCCCTCCCCGGCACCGTGGCCCGCGGCGTTTCCTCCCCCGGTCAGCGGGTCTCGGTGACCTTCGCCAGCGCGCGCGGCGCGTCCGGGTCCTGGCCGCGGGCGATGGTGACCTCGTAGGCCAGCAGTTGCAGCGGGATGATCTCCAGGATCGGCTGGACTTCCTCCGCCACGCCCCCGGTCGGCAGGACGAATCCGGCGGAGGCCGCGTCGACCTGCCGCTGGTCGCCGATGACGACCAGGTCGGCGCCCCGGCCGCGCAGCCGGTCGAGCACCGGTTGCAGGGCCTCGCCGCCCTTTCCCTCGGTGACGATGGCGATCACCGGGGAGACGTTGTCCACCATGGCGAGCGGGCCGTGCAGCAGGTCCGCGCCGGAGAAGGAGAGCGCCGGTATGTAGCTGGTCTCCATCAGCTTGAGCGCGGCCTCCTTCGCGGTCGGGTAGCCGTAGCCGCGCGAGGTGATGACCAGCCGCTCGGCGAACCGGTAGCGGCCGGCCAGTTCCCTGATCTCCGAGCGCCGCGCCAGGATCTGCTCGGCCAGCTCCGGCAGCGCCTTGGCCGCCGAGCCGTCGCCGCCGCGCAGCCCCTCCACGAACAGGTAGAGGCACAGCAGTTCCGCGGTGTACGTCTTGGTGGCCGGCAGCGCCTTCTCCGGCCCGGCCAGCACGTCGATGTGGAACTCGGAGACCTCGGCCAGCGGGGAGTCGGCGTTGTTGGTGACCGCCAGGGTGATCGCGCCGGCCTCGCGGGCCGCCTTGGTGGAGGCCACCAGGTCGGGCGAGCCGCCGGACTGGCTGACGGTGATCACCAGCACGTCGGTCAGGTCCGGCCGGGCGCCGTAGGCGGTGGTGGTGGACATCGACGTCAGCCCGGCGGGCTTGCCCAGCAGGACCTCCACCAGGTACTTCGCGTACAGGGCCGCGTTGTCGGAGGTGCCGCGCGCGGTGAGCAGCACGAAGCGCGGTCCGCGCTCCGCGATCCGCCCGGCGATCTCCTTGATGCGCGGCGCGCCCTCGTCGAGGATGCGCCGCAGCACCGCGGGTTGCTCCGCCATCTCGCCGGCCATGATCCTGCCCGGCACGCTGTCCCGCTCGGTGGGACGGTGGACGGTCATGCGTCGGTCCTCCAGGGTGTTCCGGTGCTCCCCACGGTTCAGCGCCCGGCGTCCTTGCCGGCGATGATCTCCGCGGCTGCCCGCCCGCAGACGCGGGCCGCGCCGTGGGTCGCGATGTGCAGCACACCGCTCGGCGGCGCCTGCGGCACACCCATCTCCACCACGACCGCGTCGGGCCGGGCCGCGAGCAGGGCGTGCAGCGCGTCGGCCATCCAGGGGTGCCGGTGGACGTCGCGAACCACGATGACGATCCTACGGTCCACCGCGGAATCGAGCACATTTTCGACCACGGCGGGCAGGCCGCGATCCGTCACGTCCGACTCGCGGTAGGTGTCGGTTCCGGTGCCGGGCAGCAGCCGCTCCAGTTCGGCGGCGACGCCCCAGGGGGTCTCGTCGCCGACCGCGATGTTGGCGACCGGGGTGAAGGCGGCCACGAACAGCGGTCCGCGCGGCACCTCGTAGGGCCCGCCCCGGGTGATGCGCAGCGCGCGCCGGGCGGCCACCAGGCCGATGTCCTCGCCGTCGGTCGGCCCGGCGGACCCGTGGCCGGCCGTGGCGCCGCGCTCGCGGACCCAGGCGCCCAGCGCCCGGACCCTCGCCGCGGCGTCGGCCAGCCGCTCCTCGGGCAGTTCGCCGGAGCGCACCGCGCTCACCAGCGCGTCGCGCAGCCGCAGCACGGTGTCCTCGTCCGCGAGGCCGCCGCCCACGCAGATGGCGTCCGCCCCGGCGGCCAGCGCGAGCGCGGTGCCGCGTTCGATGCCGTAGGTCGCCGAGATGGCCCGCATCTCGATGCCGTCGGTGACGATGAGCCCTTCGAAGCCGAGGCCGCCCTCGGTCTCCGGTGCCCGCAGCAGCCCGCCGAGGGCGGCCGGGCTCAAGGTGGCGGGCAGCGCGCGGTCGAGGGCGGGCAGCAGGATGTGCGCGCTCATCACCGCCTTGGTCCCGGCCGCCAGCGCCGCCCGGAACGGGATCAGCTCGCGGGCGTAGAGCGTGGTCAGGTCGGCGTCGATGCGCGGCAGGTCGTGGTGGGAGTCGACCGCGGTGTCGCCGTGCCCGGGGAAGTGCTTGACGCAGGCGGCGACCCCGGAGTGCTGGAGTCCCTCGACGTAGGCGGCGGTGTGCCGGGCGACCAGCGCGGGGTCGGCGCCGAAGGAGCGCACCCCGATGACCGGGTTGCCGGGGTTGGAGTTGACGTCCGCGGAGGGCGCCCAGTTGAGGTTGACCCCGCAGGCGGCGAGCCGCCGGCCGAGTTCGGCGGCGACCGCCCGGGTCAGCTCCGGGTCGTCGACCGCGCCGAGGGCGTGGTTGCCGGGGAAGGAGGAGCCGCGCCGGGCCTCCAGCCGGGTCACGTCACCGCCCTCCTCGTCGGCGGCGACGATCACCTCGGGCGCCTCGGACCGCAACCGCGCGGTGAGGTCGGCGAGTTGTTCCGGGGAGGAGATGTTGCGGGAGAAGAGCGCTACCGCGCTCAGTCCCTCCCCCAGCCGCCGCAGCAGCCAGTCGGGAACAAAGGTCCCGGTGAACCCGGGCTGGAGAACCGCGAGCGCGTCGCGGGTCACGGTGTCCGTGGTCAGCATGGTCATCCCTTCACCGCCCCTGCGGTCAGTCCACCAACGGCCTTGCGCTGCAGAATCAGGAACACGATCACCACGGGAAGGGTGAACAGGGTGGACGCCGCCATCGTGGCCCCCCAGTCGTCGCCGAAATTGGTCTGGAACTGCGTGAGCCACAGCGGCAGGGTCTGCGCGCTCTCCTTGTTGAGGATCAGCACCAGCGGGAACTCGTTCCACGCGGTGATGAACCCGAACAGCGAGGTGGCCATCAGCCCCGGAGCCAGCAGCGGGAAGACGATCCGGACGAAGGCCTGGGTGCGGGTGCACCCGTCGACCAGCGCCGACTCCTCCAGCTCCTTCGGCACCGCGGCGACGAAGCCGCGCAGCGTCCAGATGGTGAACGGCAGCACCATCATCATGTAGAAGAGGGCCAGCGGGACCAGGCTGTTGAGCATGTCCTGGTCGCGCACGATCATGTAGACCGAGATCGTCATGACCTCCCACGGTGCCATCTGGGCGACCATGACGACCAGGATGAACGCCTTGCGGCCCCTGAACCGCATCCGGGCCACCGCGAAGGCCGCCAGCAGCGCGACGACCAGCGACACCAGCACCGCCCCGACGGTGGCGACGAAGCTGTTGCGCACCAGCCCCCAGAAGCCCGCCGCCTGCACCGCCTTGGCGAAGTGCGCGCCGGTGCCGTGGAAGGGGATGAAGACCGGCGTGGTGCTGATGATGTCCAGGTCGGGCTTGAAGGCGGTGGTCGTCATCCAGTAGACGGGGAAGACGAAGAAGAGGAACAGCAGGACGGCGATGGCGTTGGGCCAGGCGCGTCCGAGGAGCGATCGCCTCACAGGTCGTCCTCCTGCTTCAGAATGATCCGGAAGTAGTACGACATCAGCGCCAGCAGGATCAGGATGGTCAGGGTGGAGATGGCCGCGCCCGTCCCGTAGTGCTGGTTGCCGACGCCCTGGATGAAGGCGTAGACGGGCAGGGTCTCGGTGGAGCCCTCGGGCCCGCCGGCGTTGAGCGCGTAGACCTGGGTGAACGCCTTGAACACCCAGATGATCTCCAGGAACGTCGTGCTCAGGAAGAACGGCTTGAGAATCGGGAAGGTCACCGAGCGGAACGTCCGCCACGCCCCCGCGCCGTCCATCCGCGCCGCCTCGAACAGTTCGGCGGAGACGGTGGTCAGGCCCGCGTACAGGTTGAGCGCCACGAACGGCACCGACTGCCAGACGATCATCAAGGTGATGACCGAGAAGGTGGAGAACTGCTGGCCGAACCAGTTGTAGCCGGCCATCGAGTGCCAGCCGACCTTCGCCAGGCCCCAGTTGACGACCCCGTACCGGGTGTCGAACAGCCACTGGTAGACGGTGGTGCCGGCGACCACCGGCATCGCCCAGGCCAGCACCAGGCCGAGCGAGAGGAACAGCCGCATCCGCTTGCCCAGTCGGTTCAGCAGCAGTCCGACCAGGCTGCCGGCCAGCATGATCAGCACGACGTTGGCCACGGTGAACAGCAGCGAGCGCAGCGTGGTGTGCCAGAACTCAGGACTGGTCAGCTGGTCGCGGTAGTTGCCGAAGCCGGCCCACTGGGTGGTGTGCTGGATCAGCTGGAAGGCGTTGAGCTCCTGGAAGGAGATCATGACGTTGCGCACCAGCGGATACGCCAGCAGCGCCGCGGTGGCCAGCAGCGCGGGCAGGATCAGCAGGTACGGGACGCTGCGGGCGCCGATCCCGCGTCCTGCGGGGCGTCTGGTGACGGTGGGCGACTCGACAGGCATCTCGTCGCGCGGGGGACGCGTCCGCGTCCAGGTGGATTGCGCAGCCATGCCTTCCTCTTCCTCCCGCTGGGCGCGCGGTTCATCGGTGTGACGCACACATGCCGGGCGGGACGGCACCTGCTGCCGTCCCGCCCGGGTGGGTCACTGCTGGTTGAGCCGCTTGTCGACCTCCGTGTCGGCCTTGCTCGCCGCGGCGGCGGGAGCCTGGCCCTGGAGCACCGGCGTCATGAAGAGGGTGGTGATCGGGTTCGGGGCGTTCTCCACGTTGCCCCAGGCGGGGATCAGCGGAGTGGTGCCGCCGTTGGTGGCGGCGGTGGCGGCGGCGGTGCCGTAGGCGTTGCCTGCCAGGTTGACGTTGAGCGACATCTTGTTCGGGATGACGCCGCCCTCCTTCGCCAGTTCGCCCTCGAAGCGGTCCGACATCGCCAGCTTCAGGAAGTCCTTGGCGAGCTCGGGGTTGGCGCTGTTCTGCGCGACGGCCAGGTTGGAGCCGCCGATGAAGACCTTGGCGGGCTTGCCCGCGGTGGTGCCGGGGATCGGGAAGTAGCCGATCTGGTCCTTGAGCGCCGGGTTCTTGGCGATGGCGCCGGCCGCCTCCCAGCCCAGCCCGATGAACGCGCCGACGTCGCCCTTGGCGAAGACGTCCGACTGCTGCGGGGTGGCCTCGTCCTTGTCCTTGGGCGCGGTGCCGAAGGAGTTGAGCTTCTTGTACAGGTCGATGGCGGTCGCGGCCTGCGGGCTGTCGAGGTTGGCGGTGGGCTTGCCGCCGGAGTTCTTGACCAGGTCGGCGCCCGCGTCCAGCAGGAACCCGTCGAAGGCGTACCAGTCCTGGCCGGGCAGGTAGAAGGCGTCCTTGGTGCCCTTGGCCTTGAGGGCGGTCAGGTCCTTGAACAGCTCGTCCTGGCTCTTGGGGGTCGAGGTGATGCCGGCGGCGGCCCAGAGCTTCTTGTTGTAGATCACGACCCGGCTGGCGAAGTACCACGGCGCCGCGAACTGCTTGCCCTGGTAGACCGCGGAGGCGTTCATCGAGGGGGCCCAGTCGGTGCCGCCCAGCGCGGACTTGTCACCGGTGAGGTCCATCAGGCCGCCGGTGGCGGCGTAGGAGGGCGTCTGGGTGTTGCCGACCTCGAAGACGTCGGGCGGTGTGCTTTCGGACAGCGCGGTGGTCAGCTTCTGCTGGATGCCGTCCCACTGCTGGACCTTGATATCCACCGTGGCGCCGGTGTACTGCTTCTCGAAGGCGGCGGTGATGTCCTTGGTCCAGCCGGGCGGGTTGGATCCGCTCATGACCCAGACGGTGAGCGTCTTGCCCTTGAAATCACCAGGTCCGGCCGCTTTGTCACTCTTCGCGGTGCTCGATCCGCATCCCGCGACCGCCACGGCCATCACCGCGGCCCCCAGAACAGCGATCGCCGCTTTGCCCTTGACCATCACGTCACCCTCCGATGCGTGCCCGAGACCCCCCTGGCCTGAAATGGTTTAGACCAGTACCGGGAGCTTGGCCTAGACCTATAGGGGTGTCAAGGGTGTATAAGACGGCTGCCGGAGTCCGTTACCTGACCGACACCTGATCAGGTGGACTGCTGGTGTCCACCTGGATGGGGCGGCCGTGTCACGATGTGAGCCGCGAATTGGACGGAGGAGCCGGTGACGGCAGCCGAGAGGGAGTCGGGAGCACAGTCCATGGAGACTCACCACAGCGCCGGGGCACCGGCAGCCGGCGCACCGGCCGCGGACCCGGGGGAGAGCACCGGCGGCAACGGAGCGGCCGGCACCAGGACCGCACGGGTGCCCAAGTACTACCGCCTCAAGCGCCACCTGCTCGACATCACCCACACCATGCCGCCCGGCACCCCGGTACCGCCGGAGCGCACGCTGGCCGCGGAGTTCGACACCTCGCGCACCACGGTCCGCCAGGCCCTCCAGGAGCTGGTGGTCGAGGGCCGGCTGGAGCGCATCCAGGGCAAGGGCACCTTCGTGGCCAAGCCCAAGGTCGCCCAGGCGCTGCAACTGACCTCCTACACCGAGGACATGCGCGCCCAGGGCCTGGAGCCGGCCTCGCAGCTGCTGGACATCGGCTACGTCACCGCCGACGACCGGCTGGCCGGCCTGCTGGACATCAGAACCGGCGGCCGGGTGCTGCGCATCGAGCGGCTGCGGCTGGCCAACAGCGAGCCGATGGCCATCGAGACCACCCACCTGTCGGCCAAGCGCTTCCCCGCGCTACGTCGCAATCTCGCCAAGCACACCTCGCTGTACACGGCGCTCGCCGAGGTCTACGACGTCCATCTCGCGGAGGCCGAGGAGACCATCGAGACCTCGCTCGCCACCCCGCGCGAGGCCGGGCTGCTGGGCACCGACGTGGGTCTGCCCATGCTGCTGCTGTCCCGGCACTCCCTCGACACCACCGGCGAACCGGTGGAATGGGTGCGTTCGGTGTACCGCGGCGACCGCTACAAGTTCGTGGCCAGATTGCGTCGCCCCAACTGACCCAACCGTGTCTTTTCCGATACACCGACGGGTATCGACTCCGGCGTGGGCACTGTCCTAGATTGCCTGCGCATTACTCAGGAGACGCTTAGCCCGGGGAGCCGCCATGACTGAATCTTCTCCGCCACCACCGACCAAACCCCTTGTCAACGCAGCACGGGTGATCTCCGGCATATGCCTGGTCATTCCGTTCGTCGCCATGTTGTGGGTGAGTTCCTACGCGAAGAACTCACCCGAATTCATTGGAATCCCGTTCTTCTACTGGTACCAGATGGCCTGGGTACTGGGTTCGTCCGTGCTCACATCCATCGCATACGTGCTGATAAGCCGCGACGAGAAGGCACGCAGGCAGACCGGGGTGCCGGTCGAAGGGGACGCGGCATGAACAACCACATCAATCCGGTAGCCCTCGGCATATTCATCTTCTTCTTCGCCGCGGTCACCGTGATCGGGTTCTTCGCCGCCCGGTGGCGGCGTGCGGAGAACGCGCTGAACCTGGACGAGTGGGGACTGGGCGGGCGCAGCTTCGGCACCTGGGTGACCTGGTTCCTGCTGGGCGGCGACCTGTACACCGCGTACACCTTCGTCGCCGTCCCGGCGGCCATCTACGCGGCCGGCGCGGCCGGCTTCTTCGCGGTGCCCTACACCATCCTGGTCTATCCGCTGGCGTTCTTGTTCCTGCCGCGACTGTGGTCGGTCTCGCGCAAGCACGGCTACGTCACGCCGTCGGACTTCGTGCGCGGGCGCTACGGCTCCAAGGGGCTGTCGCTGGCGGTCGCGATCACCGGCATCCTGGCGACGATGCCGTACATCGCGCTGCAACTGGTGGGCATCCAGGCGGTGCTGGACGTGATGGGCATCGGCGGCGGGGCGTCGTCGAACTGGTTCGTCAAGGACCTGCCGCTGCTGATCGCCTTCGCGGTGCTGGCGGCCTACACCTACACCTCCGGGCTGCGCGCGCCGGCGCTGATCGCCGTCGTCAAGGACGGGCTGATCTACATCGTCATCGCGGTGGCGATCATCTACATCCCGATCCGGCTCGGCGGCTTCGGCCACATCTTCCACCAGGCCGGCCAGGCGTACTCCACGGTCAACCCGGCCAC
Organism: uncultured Actinomycetota bacterium; assembly: GCA_963737305.1. GTDB lineage: Bacteria > Actinomycetota > Actinomycetes > Streptomycetales > Streptomycetaceae > Streptantibioticus_C. Next base: position 3,511,694 of record CAVTRX010000001.1, read on the forward strand.
CGGCAAACCACGCGGTGAGCTGGTCAGCGGTGCCAAGAGCCAGTGGGCCTACGGAACGCTGGCCATCGGCTCGGCCATGGCGCTGTTCATGTACCCGCACTCGGTCACCGCGACGCTGGCCAGCCGCAACCGCAAGGTGGTGCGCCGCAACACCACGCTGCTGCCGCTGTACTCGCTGATGCTCGGCCTGCTGGCGATGCTCGGCTTCATGGCGCTGGTCAGCGGGGTCGGCAAGGGCGTCAAGGGCTACAACGCCCAGCTGGCGATCCCGCAGCTGTTCTCGAACATGTTCCCGTCCTGGTTCGCGGGCGTGGCGTTCGCCGCCATCGGCATCGGCGCGCTGGTCCCGGCCGCCATCATGTCGATCGCGGCCGCCAACCTGTTCACCCGCAACATCTACAAGGACTTCATCAAGCCCAACGCCACGCCTGAGCAGGAGACCCGGGTCTCCAAGCTGGTGTCGCTGGTGGTGAAGATCGGCGCGCTGATCTTCGTGCTGAGCATGGACAAGACGGTGGCGATCAACTTCCAGCTGCTGGGCGGCATCTGGATCCTCCAGACCTTCCCGGCGCTGTTCTCCGGCCTGTTCACCCGGTGGTTCCACCGCTGGGCGCTGCTGGTCGGCTGGCTGGTCGGCATGGTCTACGGGACCTGGGCGACGTGGACGGTGGCCGGCCCGACGCAGGCGCACTTCGGCGGTTCGTCGAAGCTCATCCCCGGCATCGGGCAGCTCGGCTACATCGGCGTGACCGCCTTCGTGCTGAACGTCGCGATATCCGTGGTGCTGACCTTCGTCTTCAAGGCCGTCAAGGCCCCGGCGGGCGTCGACGAGACCCAGCGGTCGGACTACACCACCGAAGCCGAGGAGCCCGGAGCGCGCCAGGAGGCGCTGGTCGCCGGCTCCGAGGTGTAGATCCCTCCCGACCGGCCACGGCCGGCCGGACCACGGGCCGTCCCCCGTCACCGGGGGGCGGCCCGTCGTCGTACCCCGGGTGCAGACTGCCGGTATGGACATCACGATCCGCACCGCGCGCCCCGAGGAGTTCGACGCGATAGGGGAGCTGACCGCCGCGGCCTACCTGGACGACGGGCTGCTGACTCTCGGGGCGGCAGACCCCTACCTGGAGCGGCTGCGCGACGCGGCGGACCGCGCCCGCAACGCCCAACTGCTGGTGGCCGCGGACACCGCCGACGACGCGGTGCTGGGCGCCGTGGCGTTCACTCCGCCGGGCAGTTCCTGGGCGGAGCTCGCGGGCCCGGACGAGGGCGAGTTCCGGATGCTCGCGGTCGCCCCGGCGGCTCGTCGCCGCGGGGTCGCCGAGGCGTTGGTCCGCGCCTGCCTGGAGCGCTCGCGGGCGCTGGGGCTGCGCCGGGTGGTGATCTCCAGCGACGGCGCGATGCACTCCGCGCACCGGTTGTACGGCCGGCTCGGCTTCGTCCGGATCCCGGAGCGGGACTGGGAACCGCGCCCGGGGAAGGGCCTGCTGACCTTCTCGGTGGAGCTGTAGCGGCCCGCGCGACACGTGCCCGACACAACATCTAGGGGAACTCACGGAGCACGGCACTAGATGTATGCTCATCCTGCTGTCGCCGTAGGGGAACACCGGTGCGAATCCGGGACTGTCCCGCAACGGTATGCCGGCGCGCTCCCGCGTGCCCGAAGTCCGACGACCTGCCGGCAGCGCGCCTTTCGCGACCGTCCACGCGAGGGGTGCCCGAGCTGTCCGGGCCTCGCGGGTTGGGCCTGCGGACGCGACGCGGCCTGCCCGCGCGCGCTCGCACGCCCCTCTCCCGCCGGCCCCGGCTACGAGAAGAGGGACCCGCCTTGACCATCGCCCCCGCAGACCCCGCCTCAGTCCTGCCGAGCACGCCCGGTGCCCCCGTCGGGGACGACCCCGGCACCGCGTTGCTGCGCACCCTGACGGAGTCGACCGCCGACCTGCCGGACACCGACCCGGGCAGGGTGGCCGCCGCCGCGCTGCGCGGCCGTCACGCCGGCTCGGACGCGGCGGAGTTGCGGGGACTGGCCACCGAGGCGGCGGCCGGCCTGATCGCCGAGGACCCGGCAGTACTGCCGGCTCGCCGCCCGGCTGCTGGCCCGCGCGATCCGCGACGAGGCCGCGGCGCAGGGCGTGGTCGTCCTTCTCCGACTCCATCGCCACCGGCCACCGCGAGGGCCTGATCGCCGACACGCACGGCCGCGTTCGTCGGCCCGGCACGCCGCCCGGCTCGACGCGCTGGTCGACCCGGCGGGCGACGACCGCTTCGGCTACTTCGGGCTGCGCACCCTGCACAGCCGCTACCTGCTGCGGCACCCGATCACCCGCAGGGTCGTCGAGACCCCGCAGCACTTCATGCTCGGGTGGCCTGCGGGCTGGCCGAGGACGACTCTCCCGCCGCGGTGGACGAGGTCGCCGACGCTGTACGGGCTGATGAGCAGGCTGGACTACCTGCCCAGTCTCCCCCACCCTCTTCAACTCCGGCACCCGGCACCCCCAGATGTCCTCCTGCTACCTGCTGGACTCCCCGCTGGACGAGCTGGACTCGATCTACGAGCGCTACCACCAGGTGGCCCGGCTCTCCAAGCACGCGGGCGGCATCGGCCTGCCGTACTCCCGCATCCGCGCCCGCGGTTCGCTGATCCGCGGCACCAACGGGCACTCCAACGGCATCGTGCCGTTCCTGCGGACCCTGGACGCCTCGGTCGCCGCCGTCAACCAGGGCGGCCGGCGCAAGGGCGCGGCCTGCCGTCTACCTGGAGACCTGGCACGCGGACATCGAGGAGTTCCTGGAGCTGCGGGACAACACCGGTGAGGACGCCCGCCGCACCCACAACCTCAACCTCGCGCACTGGATCCCGGACGAGTTCATGCGCCGGGTCGACGCGGACACCGACTGGTCGCTGTTCTCCCCCGCCGACGTCCCCGAACTGGTCGACCTGTGGGGCGCGGAGTTCGACGCCGCCTACCGCCGCGCCGAGGCCGCGGGCCTGGCCGTCAAGACGCATCCCGGCCCGGCGAGCTGTACGGCCGGATGATGCGCACCCTCGCGCAGACCGGCAACGGCTGGATGACCTTCAAGGACGCCGCCAACCGCACCGCCAACCAGACCGCGGAGCCCGGCCGCGTCGTCCACTCCTCCAACCTGTGCACCGAGATCCTGGAGGTGACCGACGACGGCGAGACCGCGGTGTGCAACCTCGGGTCGGTCAACCTCGCCGCCCACCTGGGCACCGAGGGCGCACCCTGGCACGAGGCGATGGACTGGGAGCGGCTGGACGCCACCGTGCGCACCGCGGTGACCTTCCTGGACCGGGTCGTGGACATCAACTTCTACCCGACCGAGCAGGCCGCGGCCGTCCAACTCCCGCTGGCGGCCGGTCGGTCTGGGCGTGATGGGCCTGCAGGACGTCTTCTTCCAGCTGCGGCTGCCGTTCGACTCGGCCGAGGCGCGCGAGCTGTCCACCCGGATCGCCGAGCGGGTCATGCTCGCCGCCTACGAGGCCTCCTGCGACCTGGCCGAGCGGCACGGCCCGCTGCCCGCCTGGGAGCAGACCCGCGCGGCCCGCGGGGTGCTGCACCCCGACCACTACGGCGTCGACCCCGCACTGGCCGGAGCGCTGGACGGCGCTGCGCGAGCGGGTCGCCGCCACCGGGATGCGCAACGCGCTGCTGCTGGCGATCGCCCCGACCGCCACCATCGCCTCCATCGCCGGCGTCTACGAGTGCATCGAGCCGCAGGTCTCCAACCTCTTCAAGCGCGAGACGCTCAGCGGGGAGTTCCTCCAGGTCAACTCCTACCTGGTGGCCGACCTCAAGCGGCTCGGGGTGTGGGACAGCGCCGACCCGCGAGGCGCTGCGCGAGTCCAGACGGCTCGGTGCGGGAGCTTCAGCTGGATCCCGGCGGAGCTGCGGGAGCTGTACCGCACCGCCTGGGAGCTGCCGCAGCGCGCGCTGATCGACATGGCGGCCGCGCGGACCGCCGTACCTCGACCAGAGCCAGTCGCTGAACCTGTTCCTGGAGACGCCGACCATCGGCAAGCTCAGCTCGATGTACGCCTACGCCTGGAAGCAGGGCCTGAAGACCACGTACTACCTGCGCTCCCGCCCGGCGACCCGGATCGCCCGCGCCGGCCGGTCCGCGCACCGCGCCCGTGCCCGTCCCAGCAGACCGCCGAGGCCGAGGCGGTCGCCTGCTCCCTGGAGAACCCCGAGTCCTGCGAGGCCTGCCAGTGATGACCACGACGCCGAAGAAGAACCTGCTCGACCCGGGCTTCGAACTGACCCTGCGCCCGATGCGCTACCCGGACTTCTACGAGCACTACCGCGACGCGATCAAGAACACCTGGACGGTGGAGGAGGTCGACCTGCACTCCGACGTCACCGACCTCGCCAAGCTCACCCCGGGCGAGCAGCACATGATCGGCCGGCTGGTCGCGTTCTTCGCCACCGGCGACTCGATCGTCTCCAACAACCTGGTGCTCACCCTCTACAAGCACATCAACTCCCCCGAGGCGCGGCTCTACCTCTCCCGCCAGCTGTTCGAGGAGGCGGTGCACGTCCAGTTCTACCTGACGCTGCTGGACACCTACCTGCCCGATCCGGACGACCGCACGGCGGCCTTCGCGGCGGTGGAGAACATCCCCTCGATCCGCGAGAAGGCGCAGTTCTGCTTCCGCTGGATGGACTCGGTGGAGAAGCTGGACCGGCTGGAGTCCCGGGCCGACCGGCGCCGCTTCCTGCTCAACCTGATCTGCTTCGCCGCGTGCATCGAGGGCCTGTTCTTCTACGGCGCCTTCGCCTACGTCTACTGGTTCCGCTCCCGCGGGCTGCTGCACGGCCTGGCCACCGGCACCAACTGGGTCTTCCGGGACGAGTCGATGCACATGGACTTCGCCTTCCAGGTGGTGGACACCGTGCGCGAGGAGGAGCCCGACCTCTTCGACGAGGAGCTGGGCCGGCAGGTCACCGCGATGCTGGAGGAGGCGGTCGAGGCGGAGCTGCAGTTCGCCCGCGACCTGTGCGGCGAGGGGCTGCCGGGGATGAACACCGACTCCATGCGCACGTACCTGGAGTGCGTCGCCGACCAGCGGCTGGCCCGGCTGGGCTTGCCGGCCCGCTACGGCTCGCGAGAACCCCTTCTCCTTCATGGAGCTGCAGGGCGTCCAGGAGCTGACCAACTTCTTCGAGCGCCGCGCCTCCGCCTACCAGGTGGCGGTGGAGGGTTCGGTCTCCTTCGACGACGACTTCTGAGCCCGGCCCTGGGGGCTTGGCGGGCAGGCGCGGCGGCCGAGATGCGATCACTCGGCCGCCGCGTTCGGATGGGAGGTACAGCGAAGAGCCACGATCGGAGACTCACATGGCGTACGTCACTGTCGGCAAGGAGAACTCCGCCAAGATCGACATCTATTACGAGGATCATGGCGCGGGCGATCCGGTGGTGCTGATCCACGGGTTCCCGCTGGACGGCCAGTCCTGGGAGCACCAGGTCCCCGCCCTGCTGGCGGCCGGACACCGGGTCATCACCTACGACCGGCGCGGATTCGGCCGCTCCGGCCGGCCGTCCGGCGGCTACGACTACGACACCTTCGCGGCGGACCTGCACACCCTGGTGGAGCGGCTCGACCTGCGGGACATCTCACTGGTGGGGTTCTCGATGGGCACCGGCGAGGTCACCCGGTACCTGGCCCGCTACGGATCGCAGCGGATCCGCTGCGCGGCGTTGATCAGCCCGATCCCGCCGTACCTGCTGAAGGCGGCCGACAACCCCGAAGGCGTCGACCGCGCGGTGTTCGACCAGCTCATGGCCGCGATCCAGGCGGACCGGCCGGCCTTCCTCAAGTCGTTCCTCGACGACTTCGACAACGTCGACAAGCTGCGCGGCACCCGGATCAGCGACCAGGCGTGGCAGGCGAGTTGGAACGTCGCGGCCGGCGCCTCGGCCATCGCGACGCTGGCGTGCGTACCGACCTGGCTGACCGACTTCCGCGAGGACCTGCGGGAGAACGACGTGCCGACGCTGGTCGTGCAGGGCGACGAGGACCGCATCCTGCCGATCGACGCCACCGGGCGGCGGCTGCCCGCGCTGATCAAGGACGTGCGGTTCACCGAGATCCACGGCGGCCCGCACAACATCTGCTGGACCCACTGGAGCGAGGTCAACGACGCCCTGCTGGGATTCCTGCGCGAACACGTCCGCTGACCTTCGGTGACCGCCCGCCCGGCGCCCGGGCGGGCGGTCACCGCGGGACCGCTCAGTCGTTGGGCACGGTCTCGTAGGCCGGGGTGCCCTCCGCCATCTGCTTGAGGACGTCCTTGCGCTCGCGCTTGGAGAGCCGGTCGATGTACAGGTAGCCGTTGAGGTGGTCGGTCTCGTGCTGGAGGCAGCGGGCGAAGTAGCCGCTGCCCCGGACGGCGATCGGGTTGCCGTGCATGTCCTGGCCGCGCACCACCGCGTAGTCGGGGCGGGCGAGTTCCATGTAGGCGCCGGGCACCGACAGGCAGCCCTCGTTGGAGTCGTCGAGGGTGCGCCGGCCCGCCGGGAGTTCGTCGAGCACCGGGTTGACCACATGGCCCGACGTGCCGGACGTCGTCGTCGTCCGGGCAGTCGTAGACGAACACCCGCAGGTCCACGCCGACCTGGTTGGCGGCCAGGCCCACGCCCGCGGCGGCACGCTGGCTGGCGAACATGTCGTCGATGAGCGCCGCCAGCTCGTCGTCGAACTCGGTGACCTCGGCGCACGGCTGGTGCAGCACCGGGTTGCCGACGACGGTGATCGGGCGGACGGTACCCCGCTCGCGGTGCGCCGCCTCGCGCTCTTGAGCGTCCACCGTGTCGTCGAGGAATTCCGGCGGGGCCGCAATCTCCGTCTGGTCCTGCTGGGTCATGGTCTGCCGTACGCCTTCCTGAGCACCTGAAGATCTGCCAGTCAAGGGTACGGCCCACCAGGAGGGGTCAGCAGACCTCTTCCAGATCACGCCAGTCCCGGCTCTCCGGACTGTCGGCGACCCAGCTGTCCAGCAGCCCGCGGACCAGCCCGGCCGGGGCGGCGATCCCGCACTCGCGCTCCGGGACCCACAGGGAGCCGGTGCTGCGGTGCGAGAGGTGGCCTGGATGGCCCGGCTCGCCGTGGTCGTGCGGGTCCCGGGAGTCGTGCGAACCGTCGTCGGTGGGCATCCGGCTCTCCGAGCACGTACGGCACAGCAGCCGCACGGACGAGGACCAGTCCTCGGCCGCGTAGCCGGCGTCGGCCGCCAGCCGCTCCAGCGCGTCGCGGTCCGCCTCGGTGGCCGCCTCCAGCAGCACCAGCCAGGTCGGCACGGGGGACGGCGCCCACAGCTCGATCTCGTCGAAGACCGGGAAGGCACCGCCGTCGGACGCGACCCGCTCGCCGTGCGGGACGCCGTCGTGCAGCACCACCTCGCCCCAGCGCCGCCCGGAGGACGGCAGCGGGATGGACAGCACCTCCAGCCGGGCCGGGTCCAGCCGGCGGCCCCAGACCACCTCGGCCTCGCCCTTCCGGGGACAGCCGCACCGCGGCGCTGCCCAGCGCCATGCTGACCGGCGCGTCCGCGGGCGCCGAGGACTGGGTGGCCGGCATCCGCAGCCCGTACGCCTGCCAGGCGCGGCGGGCCAGCGGCCAGTCCTGAAGGGCGGTGGCGGCGATGCCGACGTTCCACCAGTCGGGGGCGCCGCCGTGCCGGTCCAGCAGGGCGACCGCGCGCAGCCCGGCGGCCCTGGCCTGCTCCCAGTCGTGCCGGAACTTGTGCAGCAGGGCGAGGTTGTACCAGGACTCCGGACAGCCAGGGCTCCAGGTCCGCGGCACGGGTCAGCAGGGCGCCCGCGTCCTCGTAGCGCCCGTCGTCGATCAGCGTGAAGGCACGGTCGGTGGCCTGCCGCCACGTGGTGGAGGGCCGGTGCCGCACTCTGCCGAAGATCCTCACGATTCCCGCCTGCTGCCGATCGCTGGTAGCTGCCTTGGTCACTTCTCGGGGACATCCGCGTCCCGGGCGACAACCTGCCATACATCGGCCGTCATTTCCGCCCGGATTCCGATGCTCACCCTCCTCCTTGCCATCCGGCGGGCGCGCCAACCCTGCCCGGCTAGCCGCATCCAACCACGGCCGGACCGGACCGTGCTCATTACCGACCGGTTTCACCCCTTACGCGAAGGCCGGCGGCAGCACGACGGGCGCCGCCCGGCCCGGCCGCGGTGAAGGCGGCCGGCGCAGGACAGCGCCCGTGGGCGGAACTCAGGCAGGCTCGGGTCCCGTGGTGGCACCGGCGGCGGGCGGTGTCTCACCGGAGGCTCCGGCGCCCGAATCGCCCGCTCCGTGGGCCACCTCACCGGGCGCGACATCGCCCGCGCGGATCAGCTGGATCCTGGTCAGCACCTTGGAACGCAGGTCGCCGGGGACGTCGTCGTGTCCGCAGCACCGCTTGACCAGCTTCTTCACGGCCTGCTCAAGACCGTATTTCTCCAGACAGGGATTGCACTCGCCGAAGTGTTCCTCGAACTTGTGCCTGTCCTGGTCGGACATCTCCCGGTCGAGGTACTCGTACAGGTGGTCGAAGTACCTCGGAGCAGTCCGTCTCGTGCGGATTGCCGCAGCTCATGAGTCCGAGCCCTTCCGGTCGTGCGACTCGTCACCCGGGCCGGCCGGGGAGACCCCGCTCACAGCGCCGGCACCCGCGGGAACGAGCCCGCGCTCACGTGCGTAGTCCTCCAGCAGGCCGCGCAACTGCCGGCGCCCGCGGTGCAGACGGGACATCACCGTGCCGATGGGCGTGCCCATGATGTCGGCGATCTCCTTGTACGCGAAGCCCTCGACGTCCGCCAGGTAGACCGCTATCCGGAACTCCTCCGGGATCGACTGGAGGGCGGTCTTCACGTCGGAGTCGGGCAGGTGGTCGAGCGCCTGGGACTCGGCGGAGCGCAGACCGGTCGACATGTGCGACTCGGCCCGGGCCAGCTGCCAGTCCTCGATCTCCTCGGTGCCGCTGCGCTGGGGCTCACGCTGCTTCTTGCGGTAGGAGTTGATGAAGGTGTTGGTGAGGATGCGGTACAGCCACGCCTTCAGATTGGTGCCCTCGCGGAACTGGTGGAAGGACGCGTACGCCTTCGCGTACATCTCCTGCACCAGGTCCTCGGCATCGGCCGGGTTGCGCGTCATGCGCAGCGCGGCCGAGTACATCTGATCGAGGAAGGCAGAGCGCGTCCCGCTCGAAGCGCGCGCTGCGCTCCGACCTGCTCTCCTCGGGACGCGGCGATTCGCCCGTCGTACCGTTGTCGGTCCCTGTGACCGGACCCACCTCCTCCGACACCGTGGCGATCCTCTGTGCGGCTTCGCCCGATTCGGAGAATATCCCGGACTGCTGACGGATGCCGGATCCGTCACCGGCCGCCGCCATTCCGGCACCCGGCGTGGTCGCCCACGATGACCAGGGTAGATACGGTGACGTTGCGCGGGAGTGGCACGCCAGTGAACCCATGCGCTGCCTTCCTCGATGATGCGGACGGACACGGATTCGAACTCCGCGCCCTGGAACGACGTCCTCCACAACACCCGGCACACCCGAGTCATTCCCGCCCGACGCGCCCCAGCCATTCCATGGCCGCACCGGTGACGGCGGCCATCGTCTCCGCCTCGGTGACCCCCGCCGACTTCGGCACCGCGAAACCGTGGTCGGCGTGCGGGACCTCCACCGGGCGGTGCCCCTCGGGGAACTCCTCGGGCCGTCCGAACGGATCGCGGCCGCCCTGCACGACCAGCAGCGGGACCGCCTCGGCCGCCGCGAGGAGCTCGGCCGCGCGGGATCTGTCCGGCCGGCCCGGCGGGTGCAGCGGGAAGGACAGCGCCAGCACCGCCGCCGCGCCCAGCTCCCCGGCGGTGCGGCAGGCGACCCGGGCACCGGCGCTGCGCCCGCCGGCGACCACCGGAACACCCGGCTCGGCCAGCCTCGGCCACAGCGCGCGCCATGCCGTGTCCAGCGTCTTGGGCGCCGGCGCCACCTTGCGGCCGGCCACCCGCCAGGGCTGCTCGACCAGCGCCACCGTCACGCCGGCGGGCGGCCCGGCGACCGCCAGCGCCCGCAGGTCGCGCGCCTCGATCCCGCCGCCCGCGCCGTGCCCGAGGGCCAGCACCAGGCGCGGCCGGGCGGCCGGGTGCCAGGTGATCCGGGCGTCACCGGCGGGGGTGGGGACCGTCACGGCGTGCGCGACGGGAGCGCTTCGCTCACGGGAGGCGGTCAGAACAGCGTCGCCTCCTCCGGCGCGGGCAGCGGCTCCAGCAGGTCGGCGCCGTTGTTGCGGACGTCGCTGACCGCGGTGGTGACCGGGAAGGCCCGCATCAGCCCGGCGGGCGGCGGGGTCAGCAGTTCGCGCAGCTCGTCGGGGTCGGTGCGGGCCGGGTCCAGCCAGGCGTCCCAGCGGTCCGGGGTGAGCATCAGCGGCATCCGCGGGTGGATGTCGGCCAGCGCGCCGGGCCCGTCCGGCGGGGCGTCGGCCAGCGGGGTCGTCTCCGCCTCGGTGGTGATCACCGTGCAGGTGGCCCACCACGCCATGCGGGTGGTCGTCGGGCAGCGTGCGGTCCCGCCAGAACTCGTACAGCCCGGCCATCGCCATCACCGAACCGTCGGCCGGGGTGACGAAGTAGGGCTGCTTGCGCGGCCGTTTGCGCTTGCCCTGCTCCTCCAGCTGCCGCTCGTCGGCGCCGGTGACCCACTCGAAGTAGCCGTCGGCGGGCAGCAGGCAGCGCCGGGCGACGAACGGCCGCCGGTAGGAGGGCTTCTCGTGGACGGTCTCGGCGCGGGCGTTGATCATCTTGGCCGCGCTCTGCGGGGTCTTGGCCCAGGACGGCACCAGCCCCCAGCGCAGGACGCGCAGTTGGCGCACCGGCTCAGGCGATCCGGAGTCCTTGTCGGGGCGTTCCAGGACGGCGTGGACGCTCTTGGTCGGCGCCACGTTCCAGTCGGGATCCAGGGTCTCGGTCACGTCCCACTTCGCCACGCCGAAGAGGTCCACCAGGTCCTCGGGTTTACGGCTCGCTGCATATCGCCCGCACATGAGTGCAACACTGCCACGCCACGGCGTGTCGCGGCACCAGGGCCCGGCCCCGCGCGTTGCAGGGGAACCATGGATATCAAGAGCATCACGGATGTATGGGACCGAGTGGTCGGCACGCAGCCCGATCCACCGGTCTGGCTGATCGCGGTGACCGGCCTGGTCGCACTGGCCGCCGTCCTGCCGTTCGGCGTGTGGCACGTCACGCGCAACGCGGTGACCATCGCCCACGAGGGCGGCCACGGGCTGGTGGCGCTGCTGAGCGGCCGCCGTCTCCAGGGCATCCGGCTGCATTCGGACACCTCGGGCCTGACCGTCTCGCGCGGCAAACCGCACGGCCTGGGCATGGTGCTGACGGCCGCCGCCGGGTACACCGCGCCCTCGCTGCTCGGGCTGGCCGGCGCGGCGCTGCTGGCCGCCGGCCACATCACGGCGCTGCTGTGGGGCGCGGTGGTGCTGCTCGTGGCGATGCTGGTGATGATCCGCAACGCCTACGGGGTGCTCACGGTGCTGATAGCCGGCGGCGCCTTCTTCCTGGTGTCCTGGCTGACCGGGGCCGAGATGCAGGCCGCGTTCGCGATATCTGGTGGTGTGGTTCCTGCTGGTGGGCGGGGTCCGGCCGGTCTTCGAGCTGCAGCGCAAGCGGCGCGGCGGCGGGGCGCGTGACTCCGACGCCGACCAGCTCGCCCGGCTGACCCATCTGCCGGCCGCGGTGTGGCTGGTCCTCTTCCACGCGGTCGCCTTCTGCTCGCTGATAGGCGGCGGCCGGTGGCTGCTGAACCTGTAGCGCCGCTGGTCCCACCTGCGGCGGCGCGCGGCGGGCGGTGGTCCTACCAGGCTCACGTTTCGCCCTGATTTCGACCATCCCGATCAAGATCCCGCGCTTCCCGCAACGACTAGAGTTGCGTTCCATGACCGAACACAGCGCGGACACCGACCTTTGGCCCGCACCGACCGCATCCGGCGCAGTCGACGCGACCGTCACCGTGCCCGGGTCCAAGTCGGTCACCAACCGTGCCCTCGTCCTGGCCGCGCTGGCCGCCGAGCCGGGCTGGCTGCGCCGCCCGCTGCGCAGCCGGGACACCCTGCTGATGGCCGACGCGCTGCGGGCGCTGGGCGTCGGCATCGAGGAGCAGGTCGACCCGGTCGGGCGGCGAGGCGTGGCGGGTCATCCCGGCCGGGCTGCACGGCCCCGCCGCGGATCGACGTGGGCAACGCGGGCACCGTGATGCGCTTCCTGCCGCCGGTGGCCGCGCTGGCCGACGGCGCGGTGCGCTTCGACGGCGACCCGCGCAGCCACGAGCGCCCGCTGAACGGCGTCATCGACGCGCTGCGCACCCTGGGCGCCCGGATCGACGACGACGGCCGCGGCTCGCTGCCGCTGACCGTCTCGGCGGCGGTTCGCTGACCGGCGGCCAGGTGAGCGTGGACGCCTCCGTCGTCCTCCCAGTTCGTCAGCGCGCTGCTGCTGTCCGCCCCGCGCTTCAACCAGGGCGTCGAGGTGCGGCACACCGGCCACACCCTGCCGTCCCTGCCGCACATCCGGATGACCGTGGACATGCTGCGGGGGGCCGGCGCCCAGGTCGACGCCCCGGAGGGCGGCGGCGCGCCCGACGTCTGGCGGGTCGGCGCCGAGCGCGCTGCTGGGCCGGGACGTGACCGTGGAGCCCGACCTGTCCAACGCGGCAGCCCTTCCTGGCCGCCGCGCTGGTCACCGGCGGCCGGGTGACGGTGCCGGACTGGCCGGAGCACACCACGCAGCCCGGCGACGCGCTGCGGGAGATCTTCACCCTGATGGGCGGCGCGTGCGAGCTCGACCGACCGGGGGCTGACCTTCACCGGCACCGGCCGGATCCAGCGGGATCGACGTCGATCTGCACGAGGTCGGCGAGCTGACCCCGGTGATCGCGGCGGTCGCCGCGCTGGCCGACTCCGAGTCGGTGCTGCGGGGCATCGCGCATCTGCGGCTGCACGAGACCGACCGGCTGGCGGCGCTCGCCAAGGAGATCAACGAACTGGGCGGCGATGTCACCGAGACCGAGGACGGGCTGCTGATCCGCCCGCGCCCGCTGCGCGGCGGGGTGTTCCACACCTACGAGGACCACCGGCTGGCCACCGCCGCCGCGGTGCTGGGGCTGGCCGTGCCGGACGTGCGGGTGGAGAACGTGGCGACCACCGCCAAGACCCTGCCGGACTTCCCCGGGCTGTGGACCGGCATGGTCGGCGGACCCGGCGGGACACCGGCCCGGCGGGGAGACTGACCCCCGTCATGCGGCGCTACGGCAAGGACGCCGACGAGGACGACGTGCGGGTACGCCCGGGACGCCAGGGCAGCCGCCCGCGCACCCGGATCCGCCCCAAGCACGAGGACGCCGCCGAGGGGTTGGTGCTCACCGTGGACCGCGGGCGGGTCACCTGCCTGGTCGAGGACCGCGACATCACCGCGATGAAGGCCCGTGAGCTGGGCCGCAAGGGCGTCGTGGTCGGCGACCAGGTGGACATCGTCGGCGATCTGTCCGGCGAGAAGGACACCCTGGCGCGGATCGTGCGGGTCCGAGGAGCGCACCTCGGTGCTGCGCCGCACGGCCGACGACGACGACCCCTACGAGCGGGTGGTGGTGGCCAACGCCGACCAGCTGGCGATCGTCACCGCGCTGGCCGACCCGGAGCCGCGGCCGCGGTTGATCGACCGCTGCCTGGTCGCCGCCTTCGACGCGGGCCTGAAGCCGCTGCTGGTGCTGACCAAGTCCGACCTGGCCCCGGCCGAGCCGCTGCTGGAGACCTACGCGCCGCTGGGCGTCGGATACGTGGTCACCAATCGCGAGGAGCTCACCGGCACGGCGCTGGACGAGGTCCGCGAGCGGATGTCCGGGCAGATCACCGTCTTCGTCGGCCACAGCGGCGTCGGCAAGACGACCCTGGTCAACGCCCTGGTCCCGGAGCACGCGCGGGCCACCGGGCATGTCAACGCGGTCACCGGACGCGGCCGGCACACCACGACCTCCGCCCTCGCCCTCCCGCTGCCCGGCGAGCTCGGCGGCTGGGTCATCGACACCCCGGGGGTGCGGTCCTTCGGGCTGCACCACGTGGACGCCTCCCGGGTCATCCGGGCCTTCCCCGACCTGGAGCCGGGCACCGAGGAGTGCCCGCGGGCGTGCAGCCACGACGAGCCGGACTGCGCGCTGGACGCCTGGGTGGAGGCCGGCCACGCCGACCCGGCCCGGCTGTACTCGCTGCGCCGACTGCTGGCCGCGCGCGAGCGCCGCGAGGGGGACTGACCCCCGCGACCGATCGGCCGAGTTGCCCACCACGGCGCCAAGGTCTGTGTGATGATCGTCCAGGTCCTGTCCTGAAGGGCGAACACTGATCGCGGAACGGATCGGGAGGCGTATTTCATGGCATGGCTGCTCGTTGTCGTGGCCGGGTTGCTGGAAACCGGTTTCGCGGTCTGCCTCAAGCTCTCCCACGGCTTCACCCGGATGTGGCCGACGATCGCGTTCTGCGCGTTCGCACTGGGCAGCTTCGGGCTGCTGACGCTCTCCCTGAAGCGGCTGGACGTCGGCCCGGCCTACGCGGTGTGGACCGGCATCGGCGCCAGCGGCACCGCCATCTACGGGATGATCTTCCTCGGCGACACCGCCAACGTCCTCAAGATCGTCTCCATCCTCCTGGTCATCGCCGGCATCGTGGGCCTCCCGCTCTCCGGCGCGGAGCACTGACCCCGCATCATCCGGGCGCCTGTTCCCGACCTTCGAGATCATCCGCGACACGCGAGATCAAATCCATGGACTGGCGTGACGACAGGGCCGCCACCCGCAATTGGTCAAAGGACTTGCGGTACTTCGCGACGGGGCCGTTCTCCTCCAGGTACATGGCCCCGTTCAGATACTCCAGGCACACCACGTCGAAGTCCATCGGGTCGGGGTAGGAGTAGATCTCGTACGACCCTTCGAGGCCCGCGTGCCAGCCTTGGTCGGAGGGGATCACCTGGATCGACAGGTCCGGAAGTCCGTTGATGTCGATCAGCGCCCTCAACTGCCGAGCGAGGACCTTGGCTCCCCCGATCGGGCGGCGCAGGACCGCCTCCTCCAGCAGGCAGGTGTAATGCGGTGCCGCCGGCGTCTCCCGCTTCAGCACCTCCTGCCGCCGCATACGGAGTTCGACGAAAGCGGCGATCTGCGCCTCGCCGGAGGAATTGCCGGCGCCGCGGATCAGGGCTGTCGCGTATTCCCTGGTCTGGAGCAGTCCCGGAACCAGGATCTGGCTGTACTGGGAAATCGACGCGACGTCGGATTCGATGGCGAGTCGCTCACGCAGGCTGTCGACCATGATGTCGCTGTACTGCTGCCACCAGTTCTTCTTGCGGCCTTCGCGAGCCAGCGTGCACAGGGCCGTCGTGAGCCGTTCGTCCTCGACGCCGTACAGCTTCAAAAGCGCCTCGACCTCAAGCGGCTTGATGGCCTGCCGGCCGTTCTCGACCCGGCTCATCTTGGTCCGGTCGCTGTCGATCCGCTCGGCGGCGGCCTCCGGCTTGACGCCCGCGGCCTCGCGCAGACGGCGGAGTTCGGCACCCAGGCGGCGGCGCCGGACGGTGGGAGTGGGATGAGCCGACACCTTGTCATCTCCTTGCTGCGGTGGTCGGTGGCACAGTCTGCCGCATTCACGAGCGCGCGAAGTCGGCATATGCCAGAGTGCACATGTGCAAGATCGTAGTTTGCGAATGTGCACAGAATGGACCATGCTGAAGTGACTGAGGCGACGTCAGCGGATCCTCAATCGAGTTGTAGCGCACGGTAATTGCCCTGCGCGTTCCGAAGGTCCGCACGCCACCCGTAAGAGTCATCGAGGGAAGGTGCGGTGTGATGATCATTCAGGGCACCGACAGCCTGCGGATGTGGGGACATCTGCTGCGGCATCTGCGGATCGCCGCCGGCATCAGCCACGAGCAGTTGGCCGACCACGTGGGGTACTCGACGTCGCTGGTGATGGGGATCGAGGACGGCACCCGGATGCCCAGCCCCACCTTCGTCGTGAAGGCCGACGAGTGCGTGGGGGCGAAGGGGCTGCTGGTGGACCTGGCGGCGCACCTGACACGGCAGCGATTCGCACCGCTGCCGGAGGAGTACGAGGAGGAAGAGGCCAGGGCGCGGACGGTGTGGGCGTACGACAGTCACCTGCTGCACGCCCTGCTGCGCACCCCGGCCTACGCGCGGGCGGTGCTGGCGGCCAGCTGTCCCGCGGTGCCGGAGGAGGAGATCGAGGAGCGGTTGTCCACGCTGCTGCGACGCCAGGAACTGCTGGCCAGGCAGCCGGCACCCGCACTGTCGTTCGTCGTCGAGGAGTGGGTGCTGCGCCGGGCCACCGGCGGACGCGCGGCCATGGCGGAGCAGTTACACCACCTGCTCGCGCTGTCGCACCTGCGGCACATCACGGTGCAGGTGATGCCGCTGTCGTACGAGGCCCATGCCGGGGTCGAGGGGCCGATGACGCTGCTGGGCATGCCCGAGCACAAGTGGCGCGCGTGCCTGGAGGCTTCGGGGGCGGGGCTGCTGATCGACGAGCCCGGCCGGGTGCTCGGCCTCCTGGAGCGCTACGCCATGATCCGCTGCCAGGCCCTCACCCCCGCCGACTCCGCGACCCTGATCCGGCGGCTGGCTGCGAGCCTCGCGGACGATCCGTCGAAGGCGCCGGGGGAACGCGGGACGGTCCTTGGGCGACCTCCTGACCCGCGGCGAGCGGTGCGGTGATGGGATGGCGGCATGGACGCAATCACGGATGACGGGATCAGGATTCGGCGGGCGGGGCCGGCGGACGTGCCGGCCGTCGTCGCGCTGCTCGCCGACGACACACTGGGCGCCCTGCGGGAGTCCCCGGACGACCTGGGCCCCTACCGGACCGCCTTCGCCGCGGTCGACGCCGATCCCCGGCAGTTGCTGGTGGTCGCCGAGCGGGACGGCGAGATCATCGGCACGGCCCAGCTGACGTATCTGCCGGGCCTGTCGCACCGGGGCGGCACCCGGGCGCAGATCGAGGCGGTACGCGTCGGCGGCGCGGCGCGCGGCAGCGGGCTCGGCTCCCGGCTGATCGGCTGGTGCGTGGAGCGGGCCCGCGAACAGGACTGCTACGTCGTCCAGTTGACCTCGGACGCCACCCGGCTGGACGCCCACCGCTTCTACGAGCGGCTGGGCTTCCGGGCCACCCACGTCGGGTTCAAGCTCAGCCTGCGATGACGTCGCGCTCGCGCGGGAAGTGGCAGGCGGCCACATGGTCGTCGCCGTGCGGGTCCAGGGCCGGCACGTCCTGTTCGCAGGTGCGCCGGTCCGCCTCCCCTAGCCGGGCGAAGACCGGACAGCGGGCCCGGAAGCGGCAGCCGGTGTGCCGCTGGGTGGGGCTCGGCGGGTCCCCGGCCAGCAGGACGCACCTGCGGCGGCGCTCGGCGACCGGGTCCGGCAGCGGCACCGCGGACAGCAGCGCCTGGGTGTAGGGGTGCAGCGGGCGCTCGAAGACCTCGGCGACCTCGCCGGCCTCGACCGTCCGGCCCAGGTAGACGACGCTGACCCGGTCGGCGATGTTGCGCACCACCGACAGGTCGTGCGAGACGAACAGGTAGGCCAGGCCGAGTTGGGCCTTCAGCCGTTGCAGGAGGTTGAGCACCCCGGCCTGGACGGAGACGTCCAGCGCGGAGACGGGTTCGTCGAGCACCAGCAGGTCGGGTTCCACCGACAGGGCACGGGCGATGCCGACGCGCTGCCGCTGGCCGCCGGAGAACTCGTGCGGGAACCGCTCGGCGTGCCCGGCCTCCAGCCCGACCTGGCGCAGCAGTTCCGGCACCCTGCGGGCGGCCTCGGCCCGGTCGGCGCCCTGGGCGCGCAGCGGTTCGGTGATGATGTCGCCGACCGTCATGCGCGGGTCGAGGCTGGCCATCGGGTCCTGGAAGACGATCTGCACCCTGCGGCGCAGCGCCTTGACCTCGCTCTTGGTCAGCTCGGCCACCGAGGTGCCCAGCAGTTCCACGGTGCCGGACTCCGGCGCGGCCAGCCCTAGGATCTCGAACAGCGCGGTGGACTTGCCGGACCCCGACTCCCCCACCAGCGCCAGCGTCTCGCCGCGCCGGATGTCGAGGTCGACGCCGTCGACGGCGTACACGCTGCCCACCCGGCGTTTGAACGCACCGCCCTTGAGCAGCGGGAAGGTCTTCGTCAGGCCCTCCACCCGCAGCACCATGGCGCGCCGGCCGCGGTCGGTGGGCAGTTCCCGCTCGGGCAGTTCGGGCACCGGGAAGACGTCCGAGGGTGCGGCGCCGGCCAGTTCGGCGGAGGCGACGCAGGCCGCGAGGTGGCCGTCCGCCACCGGCGCCAGGGCCGGCACCGCGGTACGGCACTCCTGCCTGACCAGCGGACAGCGCGGGGCGAACGCGCACCCGGGCGGCAGCGCGTCGGGGGACGGCGGCGTCCCCGGGATCGGCACCAGGGCGCGGCGGGCGCCCCCGGTCGCGGTGGATCCGTCGGCCGGGTCCACCGCGTCCAGCCGGGGCACCGCGCCGATCAGCGCCAGGGTGTAGGGCATGCGGGGGCGGGCGAAGAGCTCCTCCACCGGTGCCGTCTCCACGATGCGGCCCGCGTACATCACCGCCACCCGGTCCGCGGTGCCGGCGATGACGCCCAGGTCGTGGCTGACCAGCAGCAGGGCGGCGTCGCTCTCGCGCTGCGCGGTGCGCAGCACGTCGAGGACCTGGGCCTGGATGGTGACGTCCAGCGCGGTGGTCGGCTCGTCGGCGATGATGACGTCCGGGTCGTTGGCGACCGCCATGGCGATCATCGCGCGCTGCCGCATGCCGCCGGAGAACTCGTGCGGGAAGGACATCGCGCGGGTCCTGGGCTCGGGGATGCCGACCAGGTCCAGCAGTTCGACCGCCCGCTCGGCCGCGGCCCGGCGCGAGACGTCCCGGTGGGTGCGCACCGCCTCGGCGATCTGGTCGCCGATCCGGTAGACCGGGGTGAACGCGGACAGCGGGTCCTGGAAGACCATCGCGACCCGGTTGCCGCGCACCCGCGACAAGGTCGCGTCGTCGGCGCCGATCAGCTCCTCGCCGCCATGCGTCACCGAGCCGCTGACGGTCGCGGAGGCCGGCAGCAGTCCCATCATCGCCAGCGCCACCGAGGACTTGCCGGAGCCGGACTCGCCGACCAGGCCCAGCACCTCGCCCTGCCGCAGCGTCAGGTCCACCCCGGCGACGGCCGGCACCCCGGCGAACGCGACGCGCAGGTCACGCACCGCCAGCGCGGTGCCGGCCGACCGGGCGCCGGTGGCGGCGCTCTCGCGTGCCGTGGTCATCGGGCCTCTCCCTTGCGCTTGTTCTTGCGCCGGCGCGCTGTGGGGTCGAAGGCGTCCCGCAGTCCGTCGCCGACCAGGTTGACCGCGAGGACGAAGACGACCAGCAGTCCGGCCGCGTAGAAGAACATCCACGGGTAACTGACCGCCGACGTGGTCCCGTTGGCGATCAGGGTGCCCAGCGAGACGTCGGGCGGCTGGATGCCGAAGCCGAAGTAGGACAGGGCTGTCTCGCTCATCACCGCGCCGCCCACCGCGATGGTGGCGTCGATGATCAGGAAGGAGGCGACGTTGGGCAGGATGTGCCGCCAGATGATCCGGAAGGGTCCGACCCCCATGAACCGCGCGGCGCGCACGAACTCGCGCTCGCGCAGCGACAGCGTCATCGACCTGACCACCCGGGCGGTGATCATCCAGGCGAAGACCGCCAGCAGGCCGACGAAGGCGAACCAGCCGCCGTCCTTGAGCCGCGGCGAGACGATCGCGATGATCAGGAAGGAGGGGAAGACCAGCAGCAGGTCGACCAGGAACATCAACAGCCGGTCGGGCCAGCCGCCGAAGTACCCGGCGCAGGCGCCGACCAGGGCGGCCAGCGCGGTGGAGAAGACCGCCACCAGCAGGCCGATCAGCAGCGACTTCTGCAGCCCGTGCACGGTCTGGGCGAAGATGTCCTGGCCGATCCCGTTGGTGCCCCACCAGTGCCGCGCCGAGGGTCCCTGGCGCAGCGCGGTGTAGTCGATGTCGGTGTAGCCCCAGTGCGTCAGCAGCGGGCCCCCGAAGGCGAGCACGAACAGCAGCACCAGGACGACGGCCCCGGCCAGCGCGCCCCGGTTGCGCAGGAAGCGGCGCAGGACGACGGTGGCCCGGCCGGCCGGGCGGTTCTCTACGACGGTGTCGGCGTCGGCGACGACAGCGGTGGTCATGGCGGTCCGGCTCCTCAGGCGTGCCGCACGCGCGGGTCGAGCGCGGCGTGCAGCAGATCGGCGAGGAAGCCGGATGCCAGCACCACGACGGCGGCGAAGATGTTGACGGCGACGACCGAGTTGACGTCGTCCTTGTTGATCGAGCTGATGAACCACTCACCCATGCCGTGCCATCCGAAGATCGTCTCGGTGAAGGTGGCGCCGGTGAACAGGGCGAGGAATCCGTAGGAGAAGTAGGTCGACATCGGGATCAGCGCGGTGCGCAGGCCGTGCTTGAGCAGTGCGGTGCGCCGCCGAAGTCCCTTGGCCTGCGCGGTGCGTAGATAGTCCGAGCCCAGGACGTCGAGCATGGTGCTGCGCTGGTAGCGGCTGTAGCTCGCGATGGCGAACAGCGCGACGGAGACGGTGGGCAGCAGCAGGTGCACCCCGCGGTCCCGCAGGATCGCCCAGAACCCGCCGGTCAGCCCGGGGGACGCCTCGCCGGTGAACTGGATGGCATCCGTCCCGGTGGTGGTGTTGAACCAGATCGCGCCGGTCTTGAGCAGCACCGCGAGCAGGAAGACCGGGGTGGACAGCAGCGCGAAGGAGGCCAGGGTGACCAGCCGGTCGGAGGGCTTGTACTGGCGCACCGCGGTCCACGCCCCGGCCAGCACGCCGAGCGCGGTGCCCAGCAGCGTGCCGACCAGCAGCAGCCGCAGGCTCACCCCGAGCCGCCGCCCGAACTCCGCGTCGACCGAACCGTCGTCGATGGTGCGGCCCAGGTCGCCGTGGAGCGCCCGCTGCCCCCAGTGGAAGAACCGGCCGAGCAGCGGCTGGTGGTCGTTGATGCCGATGGCGGTGAGGTGGTGGTCGACCGCGGACGGCGAGATCGGCGGCTGGCGGCCGGCGAAGTAGGCCCGCGGGTCGAGCGAGAGGGACGCCAGTACGTACGACAGGAAGACGGCGGCCACCAGCAGTACGGCGTAGTAGCCGAGCCGCTTGGCCAGATAGGCCCCCACGGGTCTCGTGCCTCCCCGGTTCGTCCGACGCCCCCGGCGGAGGCCATGACGCTCATGATGATCTCGCCCTATTGCGGCACTGTGAAGAGCCCATGACAATGCACCCGGCACGCCTCCCGCCACACCGGGGGGCGTTCTACCGTTCGCAAGCCACGCCCACCAGGCCGCACAGGCATCCCGCGGCACGCCTGCCGGCCGGACACCCCGGACAAAGGACCCCACGACATGCGCAGATCCACAGTCCTTGCCATCGCGGCCACCGTCACGGCCTCCTTGGTGGTGACGGCCTGCGGGTCCTCCGACAGCAAACCCGCCGCGAAGAAGCAGGCGCCACCGGTCGGCACCTCGGAGGTCAACCCGCACCCCGTCGGCGACCTGAAGCAGGGCGGCTCGGTCAAGCTGGCCATCGACCAGTGGATCAACCAGTACAACTCCAACACGGTGGACGGCCAGCAGGGTGACGCCCAGGAGCTGACCCGCGACGTCGAGCCGACGCTGTTCCGCACCGACGCCCAGGGCGTCTCGCACCCGGTCCCCGACTACCTGGTCTCCGCGCAGGTCACCTCGACCTCCCCGCAGGTGGTCACCTACACCCTGAACCCGAAGGCCAAGTGGTCGGACGGAAAGCCGCTGAGCTGGCTGGACTTCAAGGCCCAGTGGTCGGCGCTCAACGGCACGAACAGCGCCTACGAGGCGGCCGACACCTCCGGCTACGACGAGATCAGCGGCGTCACCCAGGGGGCGAACGCCCAGCAGGCCAAGATCACCTTCAAGCACCCCTACGCCGACTGGCAGCGGCTGTTCAACCCGCTGTTCCCGGCCGCCGCCTACTCCACCCCGGAGAAGTTCAACAAGGGCTGGGTGGACCACGTCCCGATCAGCGCCGGCGCCTTCAAGATCTCCACGTACGACAAGACCGACCAGGTCATCACCCTGGTGCCGGACCCCCGCTGGTGGGGGGCCAAGCCCAAGCTGTCCTCGATCATCTACCGGGTGCTGGACCTGACCGCGCAGACCGACGCCTTCCTCAACAACGAGATCGACCTCGCCTCGGCCCAACTGCCGCAGGACTACTCGCGGCTGGTCAAGGACAAGGACGGGGTGATCGAGACCGGCGCCCGCTGGGACGAGGTGCACATCACCCTCAACGGCGGCCGCGGCCCGCTCAAGGACGTCCGGGTCCGGCAGGCGATCGAGGAGGCGGTCAACCGCCGGGCGATCACCGACGCCTACGGGTCCGGCATCCCCTACCGGATCAGCGAGCTGGGCAACCACTTCTTCATGCCCAACCAGAAGGGCTACCAGGACAACTCCGGCACCTTCGGTAAGTTCGACCCGGCCGCCGCGGGCAAGCTGCTGGACGCGGCGGGCTGGAAGGACAACGGCGCGGGCAAGCCGCGGACCAAGGACGGCAAGCCGTTCGAGATCCAGTACGTGCTGAGCGACGGCAGCACCCAGTCCTCGGTCGACCAGTCGGAGCTGGTGCAGCAGATGCTGGGCCAGGTCGGCATCAAGGTGGACATCCAGAAGGTGCCCGCCAACGACTTCTTCAACAAGTACGTCAACGTCGGCGACTTCGACCTGACCAGCTTCCGCAACGTGGACGAGGCGTTCCTGTCCCAGCTGCACCCGGTCTTCCAGTTGCCGAAGGGCAAGAACCTCTTCCAGAACTTCGGCTCTGTGGGATCGCCGCAGGTCGACAAGTTGCTGGACGAGGCCGACACCTCCACCGACCGCGCCAAGGCCATCTCGCTGTACAACCAGGCGGACGTCCTGCTGTGGCAGCTGGGTCACTCCATCGAGCTCTACCAGCGCCCGCAGATCCTCGCGGTCCGCAAGGGGCTGGCCAACTTCGGCGCCTCCGGGTTCGCCGACAGCGACTACACCAAGGTCGGCTGGGTCAAGTAGCGAAAGAGGCGGTGCTCAGGCCTCGGACGAGCCGCGCCACCTGCGCGCAGGCGTCCTCGTCCGAGGCCGCGGGCACCATCACGTAGGAGACCGCCAGCCGCACCGCCGCCTCGCACACCAGCGATCCGTGCAGGGTGCCGGCGACCACCTCGCGCAGCGCCGCCGTCAGCTCACCGCGCCCGGCCCCGGCGGGCAGCCGCTCGCCCCGGCAGCCGGTGAGCGCGGCGCGCACCAGCGGGCTGCGCCGGGCGCTGTGCAGGGTCCAGGCGGTGGCGGCGGCGAACCGGTCGCCGGGGTCGGCGCCATGGCGCCCGGCGGCGTCCAGCACGCGCGCCACCCCGGCCAGGTAGGCGTCCGACTCGCGCCGCACCAGCGCGCGGGCCAGACCGTCCTTGGTACCGAACTCGTTGTAGAGGGTCTGCCGGGACACCCCCGCCACCGCGGCCACGTCAACCATCCGCACCCGGGTCCACGGGTGCGTGTCCAGCGCGGTGAGCGCGGCGTTCAGCAGGGCGTCCCGAGCGGTCGGCATCTTCGCCTCCATGGCCGGTGCGGCGGCCGTCGGCACAGAATTGACGCGGCTTCCGGCAGTGTCAAGGGTGCGCGTCGGGGCGTACCCGGGCGTACCGGTGGGCGCATGCCGCGTGGCCGGGCCACACGTGGCGTCGCTACTGTTCGCACATGCCCGAATTCTTCGACGACCTTCGACTCGCCCACGTCCTGGCCGACGCCGCCGACGCCATCACGATGGACCGCTTCAAGGCGCTCGACCTCAAGGTCGAGACCAAGCCGGACATGACCCCGGTCAGCGAGGCGGACAAGGCCGCCGAGGAGTTGATCCGCAGTCAACTGCAACGGGCCCGGCCACGGGACGCGGTGCTGGGTGAGGAGTTCGGCAGCGAGGGCGCCGGCGCCCGGCGCTGGATCATCGACCCGATCGACGGCACCAAGAACTACGTGCGCGGGGTGCCGGTGTGGGCCACGCTCATCGCGCTGTCGGTGCGCGGCGAGGGCGGTCCCGAGGGCGACGACGGCGTGGTGGGCCTGGTCTCCGCCCCGGCGCTGGGCCGCCGCTGGTGGGCGTCGAAGGGCGGCGGCGCCTACACCGGGCGCAGCCTGTCGTCGGCGACCCGGCTGCGCGTCTCCGGCGTGGACCGGCTCTCGGACGCCTCCTTCTCGTACTCCTCGCTGGACTACTGGGAGGAGCTGGGGCTGCTGGACCGCTTCCTCGACCTGACCAGGGCCTGCTGGCGGACCCGCGCCTACGGCGACTTCTGGTCCTACATGATGGTCGCCGAGGGGGCGGTGGACATCTGCGCGGAGCCGGACCTGAGCGTGTGGGACATGGCCGCGCCGTCGGTGGTGGTCCGCGAGGCGGGCGGCCGGTTCACCGATCTGACCGGCGCCCCCGGCCCGTACGGCGCGAACGCGGCGGCTTCCAACGGACTGCTGCACGAGCGGTTGCTGCGGTATCTCAACCCGGGCGCCTGACGCACACCACAGCGACCCGCATTCACCTTTGTGCGCCCCTTGCCCCAGGCTTGTGAGCATGTGAACATGGAAGCCAGTCTTGTGAACTTGTGAAAAGTCTCACAGCCTTCTCACAGCTCTCCCAAGGGGTTTTCCATGCTGGTCCGCGACGCGATGAGCACAGTGGTCCTGACCATCGGCCCGGCGCACACTCTGCGGCAGGCCGCAGAGTTGATGTCGGCGCGCCGGGTCGGGGCGGCCATCGTCCTCGACTCCGACATCGGCCTCGGCATACTGACCGAGCGAGACATCCTCAACGCCGTCGGCCGGGGGCTCGCCCCCGAGCGCGAGGCGGCCGGATCGCACACCACGACCGATGTCGTCTTCGCGGCACCGGAATGGACACTCGACGAGGCCGCCGCGGCGATGGTCCGCGGCGGATTCCGCCACCTGATCGTGCTGGACGGTCGTGAGCCGATCGGGGTGGTCTCGGTGCGCGACATCATCCGCTGCTGGACCCAGGCCCGCCGGACGGCCACCCCGGAGCAGGCGGCGCTGGTGTGAGACCGCCGCGAGACGATCCGAAGAGGCCGGAGCCCTATGGCGTCCGGCCTCTTCGGTGGGTACGGCAGCGCCGGCCGGCCGCGAAGGGTCATGGATCGCGGTCTTCCGTCACCTGCCGTAGTCGGTGTCGGCCCGGCGGCAGTCGTCGATCGAACGTTCGACGTCAGCACCGCGCGAGCAAATCCTACATTGGACAACTTCCAAGTCAAGAGCAGGGCTACTTCCATATGGAGTCGGAGGCCGGATACCGCTTTGTTAGGCTGGTTCACATGAGCGACCTGCTGGAACGACTACGCGGACACGGCTGGCGGATGACCGCGCAGCGCCGGGTGGTCGCCGAGGTCCTCGACGGGGAACACGTCCACCTGACCGCCGACGAGGTGCACTCCCGCGCCGCCCACCGGCTGCCGGAGATCTCCCGGGCCACGGTCTACAACACGCTCGGCGAGATGGTCTCACTCGGCGAGGTCATCGAGGTGGCCACCGACGGCCGCGCCCGGCGCTACGACCCCAACGCCCACCACCCCCACCAGCACCTGGTGTGCACCGGCTGCGGCGCCGTCCGCGACGTCCACCCCGCCGGCGATCCGCTGGGCGACCTGCCCGAGACCGAGCGCTTCGGCTTCGCCATCCGCCAGGTCGAGGTCACCTACCGCGGCCTGTGCCCGGAGTGCGCCACCGCCTGACGCCACGTCACCGGTCCCGTACCGCAGCACCAGCTCCACCATCGCCCGTTCGGCCTCCGGCAGTCCGGCGCGTAGCAACAGACCACGGATCCGCGGCAGTTGCGCCTGATCGGCGCCACCGCCCGCGAACGGCGCGCGACGCCACTCGAGGATCCCGGCCCGGGCCCGCGCGGCGATGTCCGCACGCGGATCGCGGACCGCGGCCAACAGCAGTTCCAGCCGGTCGAAATACGACGCGGTGCGCGTCGCGCGCACCGCCGCCCGGCGCACCTCCGGCTCCGCGCGCTCAAGCGCCGCACGCAGCACCGGCGGCCGCGCGGCGCCGATCCCCACCAGCGCGTCCAGCGCCTCCCGGGCCACACAGCCCAGCGGGTCCCCGGCGAGCGAGGCCAGCACCCGCGCGGCGGGGTCCGCCGCGTCGGCCGCCCGGCCGGGCGGCAGCGCCCCCGCGGCCAGCCGGCCCAGCGCCCGCACCGCGGCCCGCCGGGCGACCGGCGGCCAGGAGGCATCCTCGGCCAGCACGGTGAGCATCGGCGCGTCGCGCGCCTCACCGCATTCGCCCAGCCCCGTCGCGAGCCCGGCCACCAGCCGGGCCGGCGTGCCGCGACCGCAGCGGCGCAACTGCCTGCGGTAGACCTCGGCAGGCGGCTCGCCCCGCTTGTACAGCTTCCACCGGGCCTGCGCCCGCACCATCCGGGACCGGTCCGCCAACGGCGACACCAGCCGCGGCGCCGCGATGTCGTCCGGCAGCGCGGCCACCGCCAACTCCCGCACCGCCGCCGAGCCCGCCCACATCAAACGGCCCGCCTGGTCAGGGTCGAGGTCGAGCAACGCCTGCGCGCACCGGGCGCGGCAGACCTGGTCGGGGTCGTGCAGCGCGGCGAGCGCCAGGTCATCACGGGCGTACTCGCCGAGTTCCAGGGCGAGTTCGACCCCGAAGCGGCGGGTGCGCGGGTCCGGGTCGGCCGCGAGGAGCCGGACGCTGTCCCGCCGCTCCGGCCCGCACAGCGCCGCCCGGTACTCCCGCAGCGCCTCACCCGCCCGCGCACGGCCGCGCAGGGCGACCAGCACGCGCACCGCCGCCACGGCCTCTTCGGGGGCCAGGCGCTCCGTCAGCGCCGCCCGGGCCCGCTCGCGGACGACGGTGACCCAGTCGTCGGTGCGCAGCGCCAGCGCGGTCGCCGCGTAGCGCCCGCCGCGTACCGCGAGCCGCTCGACGGCGGCCTGCCTGAGTCGGCCGTCGGCGTCGAACGACGCCAGCACCAAGGACAGCGGTCCGGCGTCCCGCGGCACCTGCCGCACGGGGTCGCGCGGCCCGGTCACCGCGCCGCCGCGCGCGTACCGGTCGAGGCCGATCCACAACCGCGGCGCGGCGCCGAGCAGTTCGTCCAGGGCTGCGGCGGCCTCCGCGGCCGGGCCGCTGCCCGCGAGGGCCCGCAGTTCCGCCAGCAGCGCCTCCGCCGGGGCCCTGCGGCCGCTCTCCGCGGCCTGGCACAGCGCATGCCGCGATTCGTACCCGGAGCCTGGCCGATCCGCGCCACGGCGACGTGGCACCGATCGCGGCTGCCTCCTGTGCAGCAATGCCGCCTCCGCCACCTCTCCTGCCGTTCCCCGACTTCCAGGGTCGCCCGGCAGGGCCGACCCCACCAAGCGACTTTGCCTGCCCTTGCCCGCGTCAAACCCCTCCTGTCACAGTCCACGGCACGCGCCCACGTCGTATCGTGGACGCCGTTCTTCGCGGGTCGCCGCCGAACGGCGCCCGGACGGGGGGTACCGGGTGCGCCGCGAGGGTCACACAGGCCGTGTCCGGGCGCTCCTGCCCGCCGCCGTCGCAGCCCTCGCGCTGCTCGGACTCCTGCTGGCCGCGCCGCACGGGCTCGCCCGGGCCAAGGGCGGCCACCGCCACCTCCCGCGGCCCGCGCACGCGCCGGGCCCCTCGCGGCCCGACTGGCACCGCGAGGGCACCTTCCTGAGCGCGGCACGGGCCTACCGCTCCGTGGTGCGGCTGACCGGCCGGGACGGCACGCCGTTCTGCAGCGGGGCCGTGGTCCACAGCCCGGGCGGCGACCTGGTGATCACCGCCGCGCACTGCGTCCACGCGGACCACTCCTACTCCACCGGGCTGTCGGTGCTCCCCGGCGCCACCGGCGACAGCGGGCCGTTCGGCGGCTGGCGGGTCGGGCGGATCTGGGTGGACCCGCGCTACACCGACGACCACGACGAGAGGTACGACTACGCCTTCCTGCGCGTCGCCCGGCCCGACGGACGGCGGATCGAGGACGCCGCCGGGGCCGACACGCTCCGCACCGACCAGCCCTTCGACCTGCCCGACGTCACCGCCACCGGCTACCCGGACCTGGGCGACCCCGGCGGCCGGCAGCTGACCTGCACCATGGCGACCTCCCAGGCCACGGCGCACCCGGGATACCGCGAGATGACCTGCGGCGGCTACACGGCGGGCGTCTCCGGCGGACCCTGGGTGCTCCTGGCGCCCGGCGCGGCCACCGGCGACCTGGTCGGCGTCATCGGCGGCTTCAACGGCGGAGGCCCGCCGGACGGCACCCCGCACGCCGACGCCATCTCCTACAGCCCCTACTTCACCGAGGCGACCCGGGCGCTGTTCGACCAGGCGGTGCGCGGCGACGGGGGCCACGACGGCGGAAACTGACCGGGGATCAGCGACCGCGACGGCGCCCGGACATGCGAGAAGGCCCGGAATCCTTGGATTCCGGGCCTTCCCACGTGGTAGCGGGGACAGGATTTGAACCTGCGACCTCTGGGTTATGAGCCCAGCGAGCTACCGAGCTGCTCCACCCCGCGTCGTTGTGTCGTTACTCTAAACGACGCGTTCTGATCAGAGCAAATCCATTACCCCGCGCGGCCCTCAGGCCGACAGTTCCTGCCGCAGCACGTCCGCCAGCCGGGCCGCCCGCTGGGCGACCTCCTCAGGGCCGCACTCCACCGCACGGTCGCACCAGTGGCGGGCGTCCCCGAGCGCGCCGCGCCGGGCCGCGAGCACCGCGAGGCGCAGCGCGGCCCGCCCGTGGCCGTCCTCGGCGGCCCGCCGCCACCACACCGCGGCCTCCGGCTCGCTGCCCTCACGGGCCAGCAGCAGCCCGAGGTTGAAGGCGCCGTTGCGGCTGCCCGCCTCGGCGGCGAGCCGGTACCAGCGCGCGGCGTCGACCGAGTCACCGCGGCCGGCCGCGCGCATGCCGAGCCGGACCTGCGCCCTGGGGTGGCCCAGCCGGGCGGCCCGCTCGTACCACTCCTCGCACTCCTCGGACGTCTCCTGGTCCAGCACGGCACCGAGCCGGAAGGCGGCCTCCGGGCTGCCGCCGCCCGCCGCGCACCGCAGATGGGTCTCGGCGCCCCGGCGCGTCGCCATCCCGCTGGAGCGCGATGGCCACCTGGAGCGCGGCCTCCGTGTGCCCGGCCGCCGCCGCCCGCTCGTACCAGCGCCGGGCCGCCGCGTGGTCCTCGCGGCCCGCGCACAGGATGCCGAGGTTGAAGGCGGCGTCGACGCTGCCCGCTTCCGCGGCCTTGGAGAACCACGGCTCCGCGCCGGCCGGGTCGCCGTGCTGGAGCAGCAGCACGGCCAGCGCGTTGGCCGCCTCCCGGTGTCCCGCGTAGGCGGCTCTGCGGTACCACTGCTCGGCCTGCGGGGTGCGGCCGCGGGCGGCGCACAGCAGGCCGAGGTTGTAGGCGCCGTTGTCGTCGCCCGCCTCCAGCGCGGCCCGGTACCAGCGCTCCGCGGTCTGCGTCTCGCCGTTCTGCGCGTGCAGCGCGCCGAGCGCGTTGGCGGCGTGGCCGTCACCGTCCTGCGGCGGCCTGGCGCCACCAGCGCGGCGGCGCCATCGATGTCACCGGCGTCACGCAGCAGGAAGCCCAGCGCGCAGGCGGCCTTCGCCTCGCCGTCCTTGGCGGCCGTCAGGTACCAGCGGCCGGCCTCCTTGACCTCGCCGCGGTCCTCCAGCAGCGTGGCCAGCCGCAGCGCGGCACGCCGGTGGCCGCGGGCGGCGGCCTGCCGGTACCACTGCTCGGCCTCGGCGTCCCGGCCGCGCTCCGCGCAGATGCGCGCGACACGGTAGGTGGCCTCGCGGTGGCCGTGTTCCGCGGCGGCCCGGAACCAGCGCTCGGCGCCGGGGTCGCGGCGGTGCTCCAGCAGGTCGGCCAGCGCGTAGGCGCCCAGCGCGTGCCCGCTCTCGGCGGCCTGGCGCAGCCAGTACTCGGCGGCGGGCTCGTCGCCGCGCTCGCGGTGGTGGCGGCCGAGCGCGTGGGCGGCGGCGGCGCTGCCGGCGACCGCGGCGATCCGCCACCAGCCGGCCGCCTCCTCGCCGTAGCCGCGCTGGTGCAGCAGCACGCCGAGGTTGTTGGCGGCGGCCCGGTCGCCCGCGGCCGTGGCGGCCCGCAGGTACGGTTCGGCACCGTCCAGGTCGCCGCGGCGCAGCAGCAGCGTGCCGAGCATGCTCTGGGCCGCGGTGTCCCCACTCTCGGCGGCACGGCGGTACCGCGCCTCCAGCTCGGCTTCCTCACGGGCCGTCAGGATGTCGTCGTCGAGCGCGACCGCGGCCTCCACAGGCTCGTGCGACACGGTCGTTACGCTCGCCTCCCCATCAGGTGGGCGAGTTTCCAGCAGATTTGCACCATCCCCCATGGGATCCATCGTCGCACCACCCGCAACCGGCGTACATCCGGTATATCGCAGCCCGACAGGTCTCTACAGCGTTTTGTCGACTTCCCGACACAACGACATGGCAAACCACGACGGCCGACGGTCCGGCATCCCGGACCGGTGAACGGTTTTGCCCCACGGACAAGTTGACGACGCGGGAGCACAAACGGTTGACCTCTTCCGGGCACGAATGGTTGACGGTTTCCCCCCGCCACCACCGTTCGAACACGAAAAGCAGGAAGACCCGGAACCCTTCTCGGGTTCCGGGTCTTCCTTCATCCGTAGCGGGGACAGGATTTGAACCTGCGACCTCTGGGTTATGAGCCCAGCGAGCTACCGAGCTGCTCCACCCCGCGTCGTTGTGTGGCAACCGTACCACGACGCGCGGGGAGCTCCCCCATCCGCACTGGTCAGGGCCGCGAAGCCGGCTTGCCCTCGGCGTCCTTGGCCCGCTGGAGGGCCGCCTTGAGGTCCTGCTGGGCCGCGCCGTACGCCGTCCAGTCACCGTTCTTCAACGCCGTCTGGCCCGCGTCGAACGCCTTCTGGGCGTCCGCCAGCGCCTGCTTGACCGTCTGGTCGACCGGCCCGCTCCCGCCGCCGGTGGAGGGCGGTGGCGGCGCCGCGGCGCCGGTGGAGGTGTCGAAGACCTTGTCGAGGGCCTGGCCGAGGGTGTCCTCGAAGGCGGTGTTGTCCCCGTAGGTCACCAGCACCTTCTTCAGCAGCGGGTAGTTGGTGCCCGCGCCGCGTACATAGACCGGCTCGACGTAGACCAGACCGCCGTCCAGCGGGATGGTCAGCAGGTTGCCGTACTCGATCTCGGAGTCGCCGCGTTGCAGGATGTTCACCTTGTTGGCGACGTCGGGATCGGAGTTGAACCTGCTCTGCACCTGCTGCGGGCCCGACACCGTGCTGCTGGTGGGCAGTTGCAGCAGTCGGAGCGTGCCGTAGTCCGGACTGAGCGCGTCCGCGTCGACCGCCATGAAGGCGCCGAGGTTGTCACGCCGGTTGGGGGTGAGGGTGGTCGTCAGCGAGAAGGCCTGACTCTTCTGCCCGGGCATCGTCATGCTCAGGTAGTACGGCGGCACGGCGCCGCTGTCCCGCTTCGTCGGGTCGTCGGGGACCTGCCAGGCCTCGCTGCCGCTGTAGAACGTCGCGGGATCGGTGACGTGGTAGCGGGTGAGCAGCTGCCGCTGCACCTTGAACAGGTCCTGCGGATAGCGCAGGTGGGCCATCAGGTGCGAGGAGATCGCCGACTTGGGCAGCACCGTGCCGGGGAACGCCTTCATCCAGGTCTTGAGCACCGGGTCCTTGGCGTCCCACTGGTAGAGCTTCACCGTGCCGTCGTAGGCGTCGACCGTGGCCTTGACCGAGTTGCGGATGTAGTTGACCTGGTTCTGCTGGGCGATCACCGAGCGCCCGCCGCCGGTCAGCGAGTCCGTCGTGGTCTCGCCCAGCGTGGTGCGCGAGGCGTACGGATAGCCGTTGGTGGTGGTGTAGGCGTCCACGATCCACTCGACGTGACCGTCGACCACCGCCGGGTAGGGGTCGCCGTCGATGGTCAGCCACGGCGCGACCGCCTCCACCCGCTCCTTGGGCGTGCGGTCGTAGAGGATCTTCGAGCCCTTGCCGATCGCCCCCGAGTACAGGATC
This sequence comes from uncultured Actinomycetota bacterium, assembly GCA_963737305.1. Taxonomy (GTDB): domain Bacteria; phylum Actinomycetota; class Actinomycetes; order Streptomycetales; family Streptomycetaceae; genus Streptantibioticus_C. Next base: position 3,543,958 of record CAVTRX010000001.1, read on the forward strand.
TGCGGCTCGCCGAACTGCACCGCGTAGGCGGCCCTGGTGACCGGGTTCTCCAGGGATACCCCGCTGTCGCCGGTGTAGCGGTAGCTCTTCTCACCGTTGACGTCGGAGTAGTCGATCTCCTTGGTGGGACCGCCGACGATCGAGTACTGCTTGGTCTGCTCGCCGTAGTAGATCCGCTGCTGGTAGGAGCCGAGCTCGCCGGTGGGCGGCAGGCTGGACTCGGTGAAGGACGGCGCGCCGCCCGACGTGGTGGTGGTGCCGTTCGCCGCCACGATGCCGTAGCCGTGGGTGTACTTGAAGTGGTCGTTGATCCAGTTGTTCTGCGGGATGCCCGAGACGTTCAGCTCCCGCAGGCCCACGACGCTGTCCTGCTCCTTGCCGTCGATCCGGTAGCGGTCCACGTCCAGCGGCGAGGGGAAGGAGTAGTAGCCGCGGATCTGCTGGAGCTGCTGGAAGGTCGGGGAGACCACGTTCGGGTCGAGCAACCGGATGCTGGCCGCGCTGCCGACGTCCGAGCGCAGCGTGTCGTCGGCCGCCTTGCTGGTCCCGGAGTAGTCCGTCACCTTGGTGCCGGAAATGCCGTAGGCGGCCCGGGTGGCGTCGATGTTCTTCTGGATGTACGGCGCTTCCTTGGCGGCCTCGTTCGGCTGCACCTGGAACTTCTGCACGATGGCCGGGTACAGCCCGCCGATGAGGATCGCGGACAGCACCATCAGCCCGAACCCCAGCATCGGCAGGCTCCAGGTGCGCCGCCACAAGGTGGCGAAGAACAGCAGGGCGCAGATGATCGCGATGCAGAACAGGATGGTCTTGGCGGGCAGGTAGGCGTTGGCGTCCACATAGCGCAGGCCGGTCCAGCCGGTCGGTCGCCTTGAAGCCGCTGGACTTCACGGCCAGCCCGTAGCGGTCCAGCCAGTAGGCGACCGCCTTGAGCGAGACGAAGACCCCCAGCAGCACCGACAGGTGCCCGGTCGCCGCCGAGGTGGCCCGGGCCCCGGGGCTGGTCAGCCGCAGTCCGCCGTACAGGTAGTGCACCAGCGCGGAGGCCACCAGGCTGAGCACCACCGCGGCGAAGCCGAAGCTCAGCAGGAAGCGGTACCAGGGCAGGTCGAAGGTGTAGAACGAGACGTCCATCCCGAACTGCGGGTCCTTGGTGCCGAACGGGACCGCGTTGACGTACTGGAGCCACACCCGCCACTGGCCGGCCGCCGACGACCCGGCGATCAGCCCGACCAGCACGCAGACCGCCAGCAGCAGCCACTTGCGGAACGGCGCGATGCCCATCCGGTAGCGGTCCAGGCTCTGCTGCTCCAGCGACATCGCGCTCAGCGGCGGACGCAGCCGGTGCGCCAGGTAGACGTTGAGCCCGACGGCCACCGACCATCACCAGACCGAAGACGGCGAACAGGCCGATCCGGGTCCGCAGGGTGGTGCCGAAGACCGACGAGTAGTGGACCGAGCGGTACCACAGCCAGTCCGTCCAGAACCCGGAGAACATCACGAACGCCATGCCCAGCATGGCCAGCACCGCCAACGTCACGAACAGCGCGCGCATCCGCCCCGACGGGCGGACCACGTGGATCCGGGGTCCGCTGGGGCCTTCTCCGCGGTCCGGCATCTGGAAAGCCAAGGTGCGCACCTCAAAAAATCGCGTCGTCACAAGTGCGGCGTCGCCGCGTCACATTCGCGTGCATATCGCGTCAGATCGGCGTATATCACGTCGCTTCCGTACGGCGTCCCCGGGTGGACACCCACCCATGCAACTTACTCACGCGGGTCTCGGTTCCCGCCCCGGGGCCCGGTAACGGCAGGATGGTGCCCATGTCCAACACTCCCGCCGGCGGCACACCCGTCGCCGCCACCCCGCTGACCCGAGCCGTACTGGAGATCGACGAGTACGCGTCCGGACTCGGCTGGGACCAGCCCGCCCGGCTCTTCGCGCTGGTCGACACCGCACAGCTGCGTACGCAGGAACCGTCCCTGAGCCGAACAGCTCGGTCTTGAGGACGGCGACGACATCGGCGGCGCTGACCCCGGTCGAGCAGGACGAGATCCCGGCCGGCACCCCGCTGGACGAGTTCCTGGCCACCATCGCCTGGCCGGACGTGGTCGCCGGCTGCGCGCTCACCGTCGAGCGGCTGATGCTGCCGCCGAGCGCCGAGGCAGTCCATCCCGCAGGGGCTGGACGACGGCGGGCTGGCCGACTGGGTCGCCCGGCACCCGGAGCGCCAGGAGGTGCGGATGACGGTCGGCGGTGCTGCGCGACGGCGACCCGCGACTCGGCGGTGCGGCTGCGCGAGAAGGACGCGACGGCCGAGGTGCTGACCGGCGCCGAGCTGGTGCCGGGGCTGGCGGAGGCGCTGCGGTCGACGTTCGAGGAGTAGCCGTACCGGGTCGCGGGGGACCCGGGCCCGCGGGAGGGGCGGTCAGCCTGCCTGGCAACTGGGCAGGTCGGCCGTCCTGCCGGTCCTTATGTCGGTGAGCGCCGCGAGCGCGTCGTGCAGCGTGTCGACCTTGACCAGCCTCAGCCCGGACGGGGTGTCCTTGGCGGCGGCCGCGCAGTTGTCCTCGGGGGTCAGGAAGTAGCTGGGCGCCCGCGTCCCGGGCCGCGATCGATCTTCAGGGCGATCCCGCCGATCGGCCCGACGGCGCCGTCGTCCTCGATCGTGCCGGTGCCCGCGACGAACTTGCCGCCGGTCAGATCGGTCCGGGGTCATCTTGTCGATGAGCCCGAGGCTGAACATCATGCCCGCGCTCGGCCCGCCGACGTCGGCCAGCTGGATGTCGATGTTGAACGGGAAGGTGTGCGCCGTCCCGGCCTGGATGCCCACGATGGCCCGGCCGTCGTCGGCCTTCTCGGTGCGGATGGTCACCTGCGCTGGTGGCCGCGCCCGCCTTGCCTGAGCTCTTGGCGGGCACCACGGTGAAGACCACGTCCTGGCCCGGCTTGTGCTTGGTGACCAGCTTGGCGACGTCGCCGGGCTCGGTGACCCGGGAGCCGTCCACGTTCTTGATGACGTCACCGGCGTGCAGCTTCCCCTCGGAGGGGCTGCCCTTGACCACCGATCCGACCACCACGCTGGAGCCCACCGGGAGGTGCAGTTCCTTCAGGGCCGCGACCTTGGCGCTGTCCTGCGACTGGCTGAACTCCTCGGCGTTCTCCTGGTCGACCTGCTGCGCCGTCTGCCCCTTGGGGTAGAGCGTGTCGTGCGGCACCACGCTGTCGTTGTGCGACAGCCATCCGGAGACCGCCTCGATGAGGTTCATCGTGTAGTCCGAGCCCGTCACCCGGACCGTCGTCATGTTGAGATGACCGGTCGTCGGGTACGTGGCGTGGCCGGAGATCTGCAGCACCGGGCGGCCGTCGTTGTCGCTGAGGGTGTTCACCGTGGGGCCCGGTGACATCTCGGAGTACGGCACGGGGATCAGCACCCCGACGCAGAGCAGAGCTATCAGCAACAGCGTCGAGGTGAGCATCGTCACGGTGCGGCGTGGCATGCCCTGACCCTACGGGACCCGCCTGTGACGGCGCCCGTGGGGCCGGTCCGTTCGGGGCCGGGGAGCGGCTCAGAGTTCGGGGCCGCGGGACGCTCAGAGTTCGGGGCCGCCGGAGCGCGACTTGGCCATCGCCTCGCGGAAGCGTTCGTACCCGGCCAGCGAGTCGACGTCCCCCGCCTGCTTGCGATTACGGCCCGCCCAACCCGCCCACAACGTCGCGGCGACGGCACCCGCCACCGGAATAAGCAACCACGACAGAGCCGCCACATCGGCCTCCCGACCACGCACTACCGAAGCAGGACCTATGAGCACATTAACGGCCCACGAACCCAACGCTCAGGCCGGGTCCCCGGTTACGCAAGCCGGGAGGTCCACACAGGTGAACGGTGCCGTACCGGCGCGCGCGGCCGACCGTTCACGCCGGGGGGCGCCGACCGCGCGCCGGGCGCCCGAGGGGGCGGGTGCGGCAGCCGCCGGGAGCCGGTCGGGAGGTCAGCAGGCGGGGTCGGACCCGGTCTGCACGCCCACCCATTCCTCGGTGCCGTCGGCGAACGCCTGGTGCTTCCAGATCGGCACCTCGCGCTTGAGGTCGTCGATCAACCGGCGGCAGGCGGCGAACGCCTCGCCCCGGTGCGGGCAGGAGACGGCGACCACGACCGCCAGGTCGCCCACCGCGAGATCGCCCACCCGGTGCACCGCGGCCAGCGCACGTACGGGGAAGTCCGCGGCGATCTTCTCGGCGATCCGCCGCATCTCCGCCTCCGCGGTGGGGTGCGCGGAGTAGGACAGCGCGGTGACGGCCGCCGGCCGCCCTCCGTCGTGGTCGCGCACTGTGCCCACGAACAGCGCCGTACCGCCGGCGGCGCCGTCGCCGACCGCGGCGAGGACCTCGTCGACGGACAGCGGGGTGTCGCGGATGGCCAGCAGCCTGATCCGGCCGCCGCCCTGGTCGTCCGTTGCCATGTCATCCGCCATGCCGCCATCGTGCCGCACGCGGCGGCCGGAGGAAAACCGCCCCCCTGTTCCGTCCCGCTGTCCGGTCCCGCTTTTCGGTCCGGCTTTTCGGTCCCGCGCCACAGGAGGTGGCGCGGTCAGCCGCCGCGCCGCTTGCGCGCCCTGCGGACCAGGGCGGCCGTGCCCACCAGGGCGACGGTGGCACCGGCGGCGCCCAGCGTGGTGGCGTCCTTGCGGCCCAGCCGCCGACCGGCGACCGTGTGCCGCCCTGAGACCTCCTCCAGCAGCTCGGCCAGCACCTCCTCGTTGGTCCACCGCGGTCGCCAGCCCGCCTCGTGCAGCCGGCTGCCGCTGACCACCCACGGGTACATCGTGTACGCCAGGTCACCGGCCGGGGACGGGGTCAGCCCGAGGCGGTGCAGCCGGGCCGCGGCGCCCATGGCGACCGACTGCGGCAGCTCCATCCGCCGGATCCCGGTCAGCTCCTCGACCTCCTCCTGCTCCAGCCAGCCGTCGCAGCCGACCGCCATCTCGCCCTTCGACCTTCTCCAGAGCGGCGTACTCCAGCGCGCGCGACCAGGTCCTCGACGTGGCAGAACTGCCAGCGGGGACGGCTGCCGGCCACCACCAGCAGCCGCGGCGACTCGAAGTAGCGGGTCAGCGCGGTGTCGGTGCCGCCGACCAGGACCGCGGGGCGCACCACGGTGACGTTGAGGCCGGGGTGCGCCCGGGGCGCGCGGCGGCCCAGCCGTTCGATCTCCAGCAGGTCGCCGACGCAGGTGGCCTCCTCGGTGGCGCGCAGCGGGGCGTCCTCGGCCAGCGGGACGTCGTTGTCGGCCAGCGCCCCGTAGACCATCGCCGAGGTGCACAGCACGACGCGGTGCACACCGGCGGCCGCGGCGGCGGTCAGCACGGTCTGCGTACCGCGCACGTTGTAGGCGCTGCGGGCGGTCGGGTCGGACTCCAGGTCCAGGTCGAGCGCGAGGTGCGACCACCGACGTCGGCCGTCCGCGCAGCCGGTCGGCGATGGCCGGGTCCCGTACGTCGAGCACCCGCCACTGCGCACCGGGCACGTCGCCCGCCGCTCGTCGATCGCCACGACCTTCTTGACCTCGTCGGAGGCGGCCAGGCGCAGGGCGAGCCGGTAGCCGACCCCGGATGCCGCGCCGGTGATCGCGACGACGGGCCCGCGACGACCGCCCGAGGCGCGACGGCTCCGCCCTGAGCGAACGTGCGGTTCTGGGGAACTCACCGGGTGTCTCCCACGGTTGTTTCCGGTACGAGGTGCGTGAGTCCCATCCTGCCTGAGAGGTGTCTAGGCTGGTGGTAGAGGCTTGCGGGCCGCGTACCCGAAAACCGGCACGATATCGGGCGTCCGCAGCCCGTAGCGGTCCCAAGGACCACGCACCGTCCAACTGCACACCGTCGATCACACAGAGCCGAGGAAGCCCGTGAGTGACACCCCATTCGGATTCGGCGTCCCTCCTGAGGAGCCCGAGGACGGCGACGAGGGCAAGAAGAAGGGGCTGCCCGGCGGAAGCACGCCCGGCGGCGGTGATCCCTTCGGATTCGGCGGTTTCGGCGGGTTCGGTGGGTTCGGCGGCGGATCCGGTGGTGGCACGGGCGGATCCGGCGGTGGGGACAACCCGCTGGCGGCGATGTTCGGCTCGCTGAACCCCAACGACCTGGGCGCCGCCTTCCAGCAGCTCGGCCAGATGCTCTCCTTCGAGGGCGGCCCGGTGAACTGGGACATGGCCAAGGACATCGCCCGGCAGACGGTCGCCCAGGGCACCGCGGACGGCTCCAAGGACGCCAGCGTCGGCGCCAGCCGAGCGCGCCGCGGTCGAGGAGGCGCGTCCGGCTGGCCGACCTGTGGCTGGACGGCGCCACCTCGCTGCCCTCCGGCTCCGGCGCGGCGGTGGCGTGGAGCCGGGCCGAGTGGGTCGAGGCGACCCTGCCGGTGTGGAAGGAGCTGGTGGACCCGGTCGCCGAGCGGGTCGGCGCCGCGATGGGCGGCGTGCTGCCCGAGGAGATGCAGGCCATGGCCGGCCCGCTGCTCGGCATGATGCGCTCGATGGGCGGCGCCATGTTCGGCACGCAGATCGGGCAGGCGCTGGGCGTGCTGGCGGGCGAGGTGGTCGGCTCCACCGACGTCGGCCTGCCGCTCGGCCCCGCGGGCAAGGCGGCGCTGCTGCCGGTGAACATCGCGGCGCTTCGGCACGGGCCTGGGCGTGCCGCAGGAGGAGGTGCGGCTGTACCTCGCCCTGCGCGAGGCCGCCCACCAGCGGCTCTTCGCCCATGTGCCGTGGCTGCGGGCGCATCTGTTCGGCGCCGTCGAGGGCTACGCGCGCGGCATCAAGGTCGACACCTCCCGGCTGGAGGACGTGGTCGGCCAGCTCGACCCGTCGCAACCCGAGGCAGCTGCAGGACGCGCTGCAGCAGGGCATGTTCCAGCCGGAGGACACCCCGGAGCAGAAGGCGGCGCTGGCCCGGCTGGAGACGGCGCTCGCGCTGGTCGAGGGCTGGGTGGACGCGGTGGTGCACGCGGCCGCCGACGCCGCATCTGCCGTCCGCGGGCGCGCTGCGCGAGACGCTGCGCCGGCGCCGGGCCACCGGCGGCCCCGCCGAGCAGACCTTCGCCACCCTGATCGGCCTGGAGCTGCGCCCGCGCCGGCTGCGGGACGCCTCCCGGCTGTGGGCCTCGCTGACCGACGCCCGCGGGGTGGACGGCCGCGACGGCCTGTGGGCGCACCCGGACATGCTGCCGACGGCCGCCGACCTGGACGACCCGGACGGCTTCGTGCACCGCGAGTCGGACGACGAGGAGTTCGACTTCGCCGCGCTGGACAAGATGCTCGGCGAGGCCGCGAGCGGCCATGTCAAGGACACCCTCGACAAGAACGCCGGCAGCAAGGACGCCGGCGGCAAGGGCGGCGACGGCACGGCGGACGGCGGCGCGGCGGACGCCGGTGACAAGGGTGCGGCCTCCGGCTCCGGGAGCGAGGATGCGGGCTCCGGGACCGAGGATGCTGCTCCGGCTCGGGGAGCGGCGAGGGGGCGGCCGACGACCGCCGCGACGGCCCGCGGGACGGCTCGGAGCGCGACAAGGACGACGAGGACAAGTGAGTCTGCACGCCGACGCGGCGCGCGTCCTGAAGGAATGGACCGCGCCGCCGGCCGCCCGGAACAGGAGCGGCTGCGCCTGGACTACCTGGACCATCTCGCCGACCACCCGGACGGGATGTGGAAGCCCTGCCGCGCCGGTCACATCACCGCGAGCGCGCTGGTCGTCGACCCCCGCGAGGGGCGGGTGCTGCTGACCCTGCACAAGAAGATCGAGCTCTGGCTCCAGACGGGCGGCCACTGCGAGCCGCAGGACGCCACCTTGGCTGACGCGGCGCTGCGCGAGGCCACCGAGGAGTCCGGCATCGCGGGACTCACCCTGCTGCCGGGCGGCCCGGTCCGGCTGGACCGCCACCAGACGCCCTGCGCGCTAGCACCTGGACGTGCAGTACGCGGCGCTGGCCCCGCCCGGCGCCGTCGAGGCGATCAGCGAGGAGTCCCTCGACCTGCGGTGGTTCGCCTACGACGAGGTGGCGGACGTCGCCGACGACTCGGTCCTACGGCTGATGGAGCGGACCCGGCAGTCCCTGTGAGGGGCGCTCCGCGGGTTTGGGGGGCTCCCCGGGTTCGCGGGGGCGCGGGGGGCTCCGCGGGTTCGCGCGAGGCGGGGGTCTGCGGGTTTTCGGGATGCGGGGGGCTCCGCGAGGGAGCGCGGGGGCTGCGGTTTTTCGGGGTGCGGGGCTGTGAAGGCGGTCCGGCTACGGGCCTGCCGGTCAGGCGTCGTCGCGGGTGGTCGGCGGGTGCGGCAGTCGTCCGGCGGCGACCACGCCCTCCAGGTAGCCGCGGGCCCGCTCGGTGCGCGGGTACACCTCCAGCAGCTTCCAGAAGCCCTGCCCATGACCGGGCACGAGCAGATGCGCCAACTCGTGCAGCAGCACGTAGTCGATGACGTACTCGGGCATTCCCTGCAACCGGTGCGAGAGCCTGATGGTGCCTTCCGCCGGGGTGCACGAGCCCCAGCGGGAATTCTGGTTGGTCACCCAGCGCACGGTGTCCGGGTGGGCCTGCCCGCCCAGGTACTGCTCCGAGAGCTGCTCCGCGCGTTCGGCGAGCTCCCCGTCGCCCAGCATGCGCTTGCTCTCCTGGGCGGCCAGTTTGTCGAGCATCACGGTCACCCAGCGCTGCTCCTCGGCCGCCGACATGCGCGCCGGTATGAGCACGATGGTGCGACCGCCCTCGCGGTAGGCGGAAACGGTTCTCCTGCGACGTGCGCTTCTGCGCACCTCAACCTCGCCCGTCCGGGTGGACAGGGCGGCGACTGGTGGATTACAGGCCGGATCGGCTGACACGGGACGACGTTACCTGTTCCGGCCAAGAGCCGTCCCACCGCCTGGAGCCCCACCGACGGACGGACACAGGAATTCCCGTACGAAATGGGCCGGGCGACTGGGCATCGGACAACCCGCCGGGCGGCGACTGGGCGAGTGGGAACCGGGGCGACTCCAGGGGGTGGGGGCGGCCCTGGGGGTGGGGGTCGGTCCGGGTACGGGGTGAGTCGCCGGGCCGAGGGGGCGTGGGCCGCCCGGGGGCGGCGGAGGGCGACAGGGGGCGGTGGGCGCGGGCCGGGGGGCCCGTGGGCGCGGCCCGGGGGGCGGCGGGCGTCAGGCGGCGGTGGGCGCGGGCCGGGGGCCCGCCCGAAGGTGGTGGGGGGCGTGGCCGGTACGACAGAAATACTTATCCACCGGCCTGTGGATAACTTTCTGCGGACTTCCGCCCCGATGGGCATCCTGAGGTGGTCGGGCCGCAGGAGCCCGGCGGGGGACCTGGAAAACCACGGGGGTAGCCATGCATCCGATGCTCAAGCCCGCCATGCGCCGCAGCTGGCGGGACCGCGGCAGTCTTCAGTTCGGTGTTGATCCGGCGCGCGCGGTCGTGCTCGCGCCGCTCGACGATCCGGCCGCGCGGTTCCTGACCCTGCTCGACGGCACCCGTGGCACGGCCTTGTTGCGCCAGGAGGCCGAGGCACTGGGGTTCGCCCCGGACCGGGCGGACCGGCTGCTGGCCTCGCTCGCGGACGGCGGCGTGCTGGACGACGCGGACAGTGCCACGGAGTTGGCCGAGGCGATACGGCACCGGGACGCGGCGATCGAGCGGCTGAGACCGGATCTGGCGTCACTGTCGGTGGTCCATCCGGAACCGGGCGCGGCAGCGGTCCGGATGGCTGCCCGGCGCACGGTGCGGGTACGGGTGCGCGGCGCGGGCCGAGTGGGCGCCTCGGTGGCCGCGGTGCTGGCGGCGGCCGGGGTGGGCCGGGTCGACGTGGCGGACGGCGGCCGGGTCGAGCCGTGGGACACCGCGCCCTGCGGGATCTCGGCGGCCCAGGTCGGCGAGCGCCGGGAGGCCGCGGCCCGGGGTGCGGTACGGCGGGCCTCGCCGGACCCGCGGCCGGTGCGGCGGACCGCCTGCGCGGGTGATCCGGTCGGGGTGGAGCCGCCGCTGGGGCTGGTGGTGCTGGCGCCCCGGGACGGGCTGGGCGCGTACGCCCCCGACGTCCGGGAGGCGGAGGCGTTGCTGGCGGCCGGGATCCCGCATCTTTACGCCGGAGTGATCGAGGGCATGGGCATCGTGGGACCCCTGGTCGTGCCGGGCAGGTCGGGGTGCGCGGGGTGCCTTGAGGCGGGCCGGGCCGAGGCGGATCCGGCGTGGCCGCGGATGGTCGCCCAACTGCGTTCCGGCCGGCCGCCGGGGGTGCAGGCCTGTGATGTGGCGCTGGCCACGCTGGTCGCCGGGCTCGCGGCGGCCCAGGCGCTGGCCTTCGTGGACCGGCGGGCCTGGTACGCGGATTCGCGGGACGACGCGCCGGTGTCGCCGGGGGTCGGGACCCGGACGGAGTTCTCGCTGACCGGGTTGGACATGCGGGTGTCCGACGTCCCGCCGCATCCCGTTTGCGGATGCGGTGCCGCGCGGAAAGCGGGGCGCGCGACAATGGCTGGGTGACCGCCGCGCGGCGACGCCGGCGACCCCGAAGTGACGAAAGAGGGGCGCATGTCGGATCTTCCTCGCAAGGCAGTGACCCGCACCGCCAAACTGGCCGCGCTGCCCCTCGGTTTCGCCGGCCGGGCGACCCTGGGGCTCGGCAAGCGGATCGGGGGCCGGCCGCCGGAGGTCGTGGCGAGCGAGCTGCAGCAGCGCACCGCCGACCAGCTGTTCAAGGTCCTCGGTGAGCTCAAGGGCGGGGCGATGAAGTTCGGCCAGGCCATGTCGGTCTTCGAGGCCGCGCTGCCCGAGGAGGTCGCGGGCCCCTACCGGGCGGCGCTGACCAAGCTCCAGGACGCCGCCCCGCCGATGCCGGCCCGCACGGTGCAGCAGGTGCTGGCCCAGCGGCTCGGCGCGGACTGGCGGGAGCTGTTCCAGAAGTTCGACGAGCAGCCGTCTGCGGCGGCCTCGATCGGCCAGGTGCACCGCGCGGTGTGGCACGACGGGCGGGAGGTCGCGGTCAAGGTGCAGTATCCGGGGGCGGGCGACGGCCCTGCTGTCGGACCTGACCCAACTGGGCCGGGTGGCCAGGCTGTTCGGGCCGCTGATCCCCGGCATGGACATGAAGCCGCTGATCGCGGAGCTGCGCGACCGGGTCTCCGAGGAGCTGGACTACGCGCTGGAGGCCGAGGCCCAGCGCACCCACGCGGAGGAGTTCGCCGGCGACCCGGACGTGCGTGGTGCCCGACGTGGTGCACCAGGCCGACCAGGTGCTGGTCACCGAGTGGATGGACGGGACGCCGCTGGCGGAGGTGATCGCCCGGGGCACGAGGACCGAGCGGGACCGCGCGGGGCAGCTGCTGGCGCGATTCCTGTTCGCCGGCCCGGCCCGCACCGGGCTGCTGCACGCCGACCCGCACCCGGGCAACTTCCGGCTGCTGGTGGACGACGGCCCGGCGGAAGGCTGGCGGCTCGGCGTGCTGGACTTCGGCACGGTGGACCGGCTGCCGGAGGGGCTGCCGCTGCCGATCGGCACCGCCTTGCGGCTGGCGCTGGACGGCGACGCGGAGTCGGTGCACGCGATGCTGCGTCAGGAGGGCTTCGTCAAGCCGTCGATCACCCTCGACCCGGAGGCGGTGCTCGACTATCTGCTGCCGATCATCGAGCCGGCCAGGGCGCGACGGAGTTCACCTTCGGCCGGGCCTGGATGCGCACCCAGGCGGCCCGGATCGCCGATCCCCGCTCCCCCGCCCACCAGTTGGGCAAGCAGCTGAACCTGCCGCCGTCCTACCTGCTGATCCACCGGGTGACGCTGAGCACCATCGGGGTGCTGTGCCAGCTGGGCGCCACCGTGCGGCTGCGCGACGAACTGCTGGACTGGCTGCCGGGGTTCGCCGAGCCGGAGGAGACGGCGTCGGCCTGACGGCGCGTCGCCTGCTCGCCCGGACGCGGCCGCGCCGGCCCTACCACCAGGCCGAGTGGAGCCGGGCCTCGATGCTGCGCAGATGGGAGCGGGCGCACTCGTCGCAGAAGTAGTGGCGGGTGCCGTCCTCCACCGAACAGGTCCAGGTCACCGGCAGGCGCTCGCTGGTGGCGCCGCAGCGGGCACACACCGCGGGATCCACCCGCCCGGCGGGTTCACAGTCTTCAGAAGCGGGACTTTGAGTCGTCCGATCCACCAGCTGACGATACCTCCGCCCGTCTCCGGGAGGCGGACACCACGCACCGCGGGGGCCAGTCCTGTTCGGACTGGCCCCCGCGGTGTGTTGTCACCCGGTGTCGGCCACGGTGGCGACCGTGGTTGTTACCGCATCGTTACTGCATCACCGCCGTGGCGAGCGCGCGGCGCGCCCGCGCGAGGCGCGTTCCGCCTTGCGCTGGAGTCGGCGGTTGAGCGAGCAGCCGGCGGGCCCTTCGTTCCGGCTCGGCTTCGTGCAGCCGTTCGTGCATATGGGCACGGGCCAGGGCTTCTGGAATGAGTTGCATCTCGCGGGTCCTGTTCTGACGCGAGAAGTTCGCGTCGAAGGTGGGAAAGGTGGGGTCGAGGACGGGACGGGGTCATCGGGGCCTGCTTCTGAGGGTCGGCGTCATGGGGTGGTCGATGGATCCGTGGGGGGCGCGCAGTTTCATGCCGCGACCGCGTTCTTGCGCGGACGGCCACGCGGCCGCTTGCGGGGAACGACGACCCCTGGACGAACAGCTCGCCGCCCCAGACACCCCAGGGCTCGCGACGCTCCTTGGCGCCGGCGAGGCAGGCCTCACGAACCGGGCAGGTCTGGCAGAGCGACTTGGCGTACTCGACGTCGGCCGGGGTCTCGGCGAAGAAGACCTCCGGGTCGTAGGACCGGCACGGGACGGGCACGCCGAGGCGCTCGATCTCGTCGTCGAGCTCGGTGAGGGGCAGCACGGGGGCCTCCGTGGGTGGGGCGGGCGGGGCGATCGTTTCGGAAGGCGGTACGGACGGGGCGTGCGTCTCGGGATGCACGGTTGCGGTCTTCCTCGTCTGTCGGTCCGGCCGGTGGGCCGGTCGTGGTCGGTACCGGGTCGGTCTGTTTCCGAGGCCCCTTCGACTGTTCGCCTGGGGCAAACAGAAGGGCCGCGGATCCCGGTTTGCGGGTTCCGCGGCCCTGGAAGGTGCCGACCTGATGAGGTATCAGGCTGGATCTCTCCAGGGTTCGAGCCCGCGGAAGGCCCACATCTTGTGGTGCTGCGTCAGTGCGGTCGTGTCGCCATTGGCCCCGGGGTCCTGGTTCTGGAGTCCGGCACCGTTGGCCGCGGACGCATATCCGAAGGCCTGCGCCGCTTCCGCCACCGGTGCCTGGGTCGGTCGCTCACTGACGACACCGGACACACGTGCGGCACCGAAGACACCGGTGACCCGCAGGGTCGAGGTGAGGGACAGCGAGACACCAGTGCCGAGCAGGCAGGAGGCGATGGCCGGACGGCCGGCTTCGGTCGTGGTGGCGACGGAAGTCAGTTTGGTGATCTCGATGATGCTGGCCATGGAACTCGCCTCCTCTCGGCGTATCGCGGGCTTATGGGGACAGGGTCTTACAGGGTCTTGCCAGATGCTGCGAGGTTGTGCTTACCCAGTACATCACGGCTTCCTCTGCTCCTGGAAGAGCCGTGGGCGACCGCGCTCACGCAGGCTATGAGGATTACCTCGGGGTGCGCAAACTATTTAATGGAGGAGTCCGAAACTTCCTCGGCACCCGTATCCACGGAATCCGGGATTCCGGCCGAATCTCCCTCAGCTGGTCCCGGCTCGGCCCCCGAGCACAGCGCCAGGACGTCCGAGCCGAACCGCCGGAGCTTGCGGGCCCCGACCCCCGCGATGCGGCTGAGCGCGGCCTCGGTGTCCGGGGTGGTCTCGGCGATGGCCAGCAGCGTCTTGTCGGTGAAGACGCAGTAGGCCGGCTGGCCCAGCAGCGCCGCCTGCCCGGCCCGCCACTCCCGCAGCCGCTCGTAGAGCCCCTCGTCCAGCTCCGAGGGGCAGTCCTCGCAACGCATCAGCTTGATCTCGCCGGCCTCCGACAGCGCCCGGCCGCACACCCGGCAGTGCACCGGTCCGCGCCGCCGCCGCGCCGCCGCGCCCCGGTCGGCGCCGCCGCGCTCCACCGAGCCCGCGGCGCCGGCCCCACCCGGCGCGCCGAAGCCGCCGCGGGACGCGGTGCCGGTCCGCAGCCCGGTGAGGAAGCGGGAGGGCCTGCGGCCGCCCCGGCCGCCGGGAGAGCGCGACAGCGCCCAGGACAGGGCGAGGTGCTCGCGGGCCCGGGTGACGCCGACGTAGAGCAGCCGGCGCTCCTCCTCGACCTGCTCGTCGGTCTTGGCGTAGGTGATCGGCATCATGCCCTCGGACAGGCCGACCAGGAAGACCGCGTCCCACTCCAGGCCCTTGGCGGCGTGCAGCGAGGCCAGCGTGACGCCCTCCACGGTCGGGGCGTGCTGGGCGGCGGCCCGCTCGTCGAGTTCGGCGACCAGGTCGGCGAGCGTGGCGCCCGGCCGGACGCCGCGGCGAAGTCCTCCGCCAGCCGCACCAGCGCGGCCAGCGACTCCCAGCGGTCCCGCGACCGCGCCGGAGCCGGCCGGCGGCTGCGGCGACCAGCCGCGTGAGCCCAGCACCGCGCGCACCTGCGCGGGCAGGTCGGCCTCGTCGAGCAGCGGATCCGAGGTGCCGCCGGCGCGGGCCGCGCCGCGCAGCAGCATCCCGGCCTCGCGGACCTCGGGGCGTTCGAAGAACCGCTCGGCGCCGCGCAGCTGGTAGGGCACCCCGGCGTCGGCCAGCGCCTGCTCGTAGACCTCGGACTGGGCGTTGATCCGGTAGAGCACCGCGATCTCGCTGGGCCGCACGCCGGAGTCGACGAGCGCCTTGATCCGGCGGGCGGTGCCCTCGGCCTCGGCGGGCTCGTCGGAGTACTCCGTGTAAGCCGGGCTCGGGGCCCGACGCGCGCTGCGAGACCAGTTCCAGCCGGTGCGCGGCGGCCTGGCCGCGCGCCTGGCCCAGCAGCCCGTTGGCCAGGTGCACCACCTGCGGGGTGGAGCGGTAGTCGCGGACCAGCTTCACCACGGTGGCGCCCGGGTGCCGCGGTGCGGAAGCCCAGCAGGTAGTCGGGGGTGGCGCCGGTGAAGGAGTAGATGGTCTGGCTGGCGTCGCCGACCACGCACAGGTTGTCCCGGCCGCCGAGCCACAGGTCGAGCAGCCGCTGCTGGAGCGGGCTGACGTCCTGGTACTCGTCGACCACGAAGTGCTGGTACTGGGCGCGGACCTGGTCGGCCACGTCCGGCCGCTCCTGGAGCACGCCGACGGTCAGCAGCAGCACGTCCTCGAAGTCGATGACCGAGCGCTCCCGTTTGAGCTGCTCGTAGGCGGTGTAGACGGCGGCGATCTCGGCCGGGTCGCGCGGTACCTCGCGGCCGGCCTTGGCCGCGGCAGCCGGGTAGTCGTCGGGCACGGTCTGGGTGACCTTGGCCCACTCGATCTCGCCGGTGACGTCCCGCAGTTCGGTGCGGTCCAGCCGGATCCGGCAGCGAGCCGCCGCCTCGGCGACCAGCTGGACCTTGCGCTCCACCAGCCGGGGCAACTCGCCGCCGACCGCGCGCGGCCAGAAGAACTGCAGCTGGCGCAGGGCCGCGGAGTGGAAGGTGCGCGCCTGCACCCCGCCCGCGCCGAGCTGGCGCAGCCGGCCGCGCATCTCGCCGGCCGCGCGGGCGGTGAAGGTGACCGCGAGCACGCTGCGCGGGCTGGAGGATCCCGGCCCGCACCCCGTAGGCGATCCGGTGGGTGATCGCCCGGGTCTTGCCGGTACCGGCGCCCGCCAGCACGCAGACCGGCCCGCGCAGCGCGGTCGCCACCGCGCGCTGCTCGGGGTCGAGGCCTTCGAGCACCGCGTCGGCCGTTTCCGGGACGGGTGGGAAGAGAGTGGCTTCCGTTGGTGCGGTCACCCCGCCATGCTCGCCAGGTCCGCCGGGACGGCCGGGAAAGTTGTCCACAGGCGGGACATTCTCATCCTACGAACGGCACCCACCCCCGGCCCCGCGCGGCACCCACCCCCGGCGCGCGCGACATCGCCGACCGTCGGAAACCGCACGGACGGCTGACCCGGCACCGGGGAATTGCCGGGGTCCGCCGTACGTTCCACGACTGACCGGGACACGCCTACGAAGGAGTACGAGGACAGATGCCGGACACTGTGACGATGTACAGCACCACCTGGTGCGGCTACTGCCGTCGGCTGAAGAGCCAGATGGACCGCGAGGGGATCGCGTACACCGAGATCAACATCGAGCAGGACCCGGCGTCGGCCGCGTTCGTGGAGAAG
Organism: uncultured Actinomycetota bacterium; assembly: GCA_963737305.1. GTDB lineage: Bacteria > Actinomycetota > Actinomycetes > Streptomycetales > Streptomycetaceae > Streptantibioticus_C. The sequence goes on from CAVTRX010000001.1 coordinate 3,560,268, forward strand.
GCGAACGGGGGCAACCAGACGGTGCCCACCGTGCTGTTCCCCGACGGCTCGACGATGACCAACCCGTCACTCGCCCAGGTGAAGTCGAAGATCGAGGTCTGACACGCGGGCCGCCCCAGGGCCCGTGCGCCACGGAAACTAGTGCGGCGCCGTGGGCAGCGGCTTGCCGTACCAGAGCTCGATGAGGCGGGCGGCGATGGAGATGCCGCTGGGCGGCAGCATGTCGCCGCTCTCGATGCCCTGGCGCGCAGGTCGTCGCGGGAGAACCAGCGGGCCTCGTGGATCTCGTCGCCGTCCACGTGGATGTCGCACCGGCCGGCCCGGGCCATGAAGCCCAGCATCAGGCTGGAGGGGAACGGCCACGGCTGGCTGGCCACGTAGCTCGACCTCGCAGACCTCGACGCCCGCCTCCTCCGCGACCTCGCGGACGACCGCCTGCTCGATCGACTCACCGGGCTCGACGAACCCGGCCAGGGTGGAGAAGCGGCCGGCCGGCCAGTGCATCTGCCGGCCGAGCAGCGCCCGGTCCTGGTCGTCGGTGACCAGCATGATCACCGCGGGGTCGGTGCGCGGGTAGTGCTCGGCGGCGCAGGCCGGGCAGCGGCGCACGTGTCCTGCGGCGGCGATGGTGGTGCGTTCGCCGCAGCGGGAGCAGAAGCGGTGCATGCGCTGCCAGTTCTCCAGCGCCACGGCGTGCACCATCAGCCCCGCGTCGCGCTCGCCGACAGCAGGCCGCCGACCTCGCGCAGCCCGGCCGCGCGGGCGGCGCCGTCCATCCGCCCCGGCAGGGTGTCCTGCTGGAGGGCGAAGTAGTGCGCGCCGTCCGGGTCGGTGCCCAGGAAGTAGCGGTGGTTCTCGCTGACGGGAGCGTCGAAGGGCTGGACCAGGACGAGTTCGGTACCGCCGTCCGCGGTGTCCTCGACCAGCACCTGCCCGCCGGAGACCACAAGTACGCGGGTGGTCGGGTGGCTCCAGGCCGCCGCCAGCCACGCCTCGTCGATGCGGTGATGGGCGGCCCGGTCGACACCGGGCCGGGTGAGGGCCAGCGGACTCATGGGCAGGGGTACTTCTGCTAGGGACAAGGCTGCTTCCAACTCCCCGTGATACGTGGACGGTTGTCGTTCAGCGTGTGAGGTTCAGCGGCCCGCCACCGGCGGGCTGTGCCCCGCGGCGCGGGTCAGCGCTGCCAATTGTCCGCCAGATCACCCCACAGGTACGCGGTGGTCTCCACGCCTTTGATCAGCAGGCCGAGTTCGACCTTCTCGTTCACCGAGTGCCAACCATCCGACGGCACGGAAATTCCCAGGAACAGCACCGGGACGTCCAGCAGGTCCTGAAGGGCCGCCGCGGGACCGGAGCCGCCCTCCCGGGTGAACAGCACCTTCTTGCCGAACGCCCGCTCCATCGCGCGGACCACCGACCGCAGCGCCGGGTGGTCCAGCGGGGTCAGGCACGGCCGGGTGGCGCCGCCGAAGGTGATCTCGTGCCGGATGCCGGACGGCAGCGCGGCCGCCACCCACTCGCGCACCGCCTGCTGGACCTTGCCCGGCTCCTGTCCCGCGACCAGCCGGAACGACAGCTTCAGCTGGGCGCCGGCCGGCACGATGGTCTTGCCGCCCGGGCCGCCGTAGCCGCCGTGGATGCCGTTGACCTCGGCGGTCGGCCGGGCCCAGACCCGCTCCAGGGTGCCGTACCCCGCCTCGCCCAGCGTGGCGGACGACTTGGCCGTGCGCAGCCAGGCGTCCTCGTCGAAGGGCAGTTCGGCGAACAGCTCGCGCTCGCGGTCCGACAGCGGCAGGACGCCGTCGTAGAACCCGGGGATCGCCACCCGGCGCTCCCCGTCGTGCAGGGCCGCCGCCAGCCGGGCCGCCTCGGTGGCCGGGTTGGGTACCGCGCCGCCGAACGAGCCGGAGTGGATGTCCTGGTCGGGCCCGTACAGCGCGATCTGGCAGTCGGCCACCCCGCGCATGCCGGTGCAGACGGTCGGGGTGTCCTCGGCCCACATCCCGGTGTCGGAGACGATCACCACGTCGCAGGCCAGCCGGTCGGCGCGCTCGCGCAGCAGCCCCTCGAAGTGGGTGGAGCCGGACTCCTCCTCGCCCTCGATCAGCAGCTTGAGGTTGACGGCCGGCGCGGTGCGCCCGGTGGCCGCGAGGTGGGCCCGTACTCCCAGGGTGTGGAAGAAGACCTGGCCCTTGTCGTCGGCGGCGCCGCGCCCGTACATCCGGCCGTCGCGCACCTCCGGCTCGAACGGGTCGCTGTCCCAGCCGTCCTCGCGGGCGGCGGGCTGCACGTCGTGGTGGCCGTAGACCAGTACCGTCGGCGCGTCCGGGTCACCGGACGGCCACTCGGCGTAGACCGTGGGCGCGCCCGGCGTCGGCCAGACCTCGGCGATCGGGAACCCGGTGGCGGCCAGCCGGGCGGCGAGCCAGTCGGCGCTGCGGGCCACCTCGCCCGCCTGGCCCGGGTCTGCGGAGACCGACGGGATGCGCAGCCACTCGGCGAGGTCGGCCAGGAAGGCGTCCCGGTGGGCTGCGATGTACTCGCGGACGGCGTCGTCCGGAATGCTGGTCATACGACGAGCCTATCCGGCCACCTCAACCCCCCTCCCCCAGGAGGTCCGGCTCCGGCGGCCCCGCCCCCTCCAGCAGCAGGCGTTCCAGCGCGGCCCGGCCGGGCAGGCCCGACGGGCGCACCACCTGCCCGTCGCGTACGTAGACGAAGGCGGCGCCGACCCGCTCGGGGGGCAGGCCGTGCCGTTCGGCCCAGGCCAGCCGGTAGACGGCGAGCTGGAGCGGGTCCGCGGTGTGCGCGCGGTGGGTCTTCCAGTCGACGATCTCGTAGCCGGGCAGCCCGTCCGGCCCCGGGGCGGTCCGGTAGACGGCGTCGATCCGGCCGCGGATCACCCGGCCGCCGAGCGCCAGTTGGAAGGGCACCTCCACCCGGTACGGGCTGCGGTGGGCGTAGGGGGTGCGCAGGAAGGCCTCCTTGAGGGCCGCCAGGTCCCGCTCGTCGGTGATCTCGGCGCCGGGGTCGGGCTCCATGCCGGGCAGCTCGTCCAGGCCGATCAGCGGCAGTTCCTCGAAGCGGGACTCCACCCAGGCGTGGAACCGGGTGCCCCGGCGGGCCGCGGGCTGCGGCGGTCGCGGCATGGGGCGGGCGAGCTCCCGGGCGAACCGCTCCGGGTCCTCGGCCAGCCGCAGCAACTGGGTGGCGGTCAGCGACGACGGCAGCAGCACGTCGCGCACGCTGCGCCTGGCCCGGCGCAGTTCACCGGCGAGCGCGTCCAGGTCGCGGTCCCAGGACTCGGCGAGCCTGGCCTCCTCGGGCGGCAGGTCCTGGTCCGGGACGGTCGGCTCCTCCAGCATCCTCAGGACGGCCGTCGCCGCCGCCCGGCGCCGCTCCAGCGCGACGGGGTCCAGCGGCAGCGGCCACTCGTGGTCCCGGGTGCTCTCCAGCGCCGGGTTGACCGCCTCGTCGTCCGGCTCGTCCGCCCAGTGCTCGATCTCGCCGTGGCCGGCCTCGCAGTGGCCGCGCAGCCGCTGGAGGAAGTCCGAGGGGCCGCGCTGCTTCTTCTGGGTCGGCCCCCACCAGTGGCCGGAGCCGAGCAGCAGTGACCGCGGGCCGGGTGAACGTGACGTAGCCGAGCCGCAGTTCCTCGGTGGCGCTGGTGCTCCTTCATCTCCGTCGCGGAACGCCTCCAGGCCCTGCTTGCGTCCAGTCGGCGACGTCCGGGAGGGTGGCCGCGTCGCCGCGCAGCCCGTGCGGCAGCACCTTGGCGTGCCAGGGCCACAGTTCGCGCACCTTCGCGCTGGGGAACGCCTCGCGCGACCAGGCCGGGGACCGCGACGACGTCCCACTCCAGGCCCTTGGACTTGTGCGCGGTGAGCACCTTGACGGTGTTCTCGCCGCCGGGCAGCGAGCTGTCCAGCCCCTTCTCGTACTGGTCGGCGGTGCGCAGGAAGCCAGGAAGGCCAGCAGGGTGGCCTCGCCGTCCAGCGCGGCGAAGCCGGCGGCGATGTCCAGGAAGTTGCGCAGCGTCTCGCGGCGGCGGGCGGCCAGCGCGTGCGGGGACGCCGACAGTTCGACCTCGAGGCCGGTCACCGCGAGCACCCGGTGCAGCACGTCCATCAGCGGGTCGGCCAGCGAGCGGCGCAGTTCGCGTATCTCGGTGGCGAGGCGCGCGAAGCGCACCCGCGCCTGCGGCGGAGAACGGCAGCCCGTCGTCGTGGGCGGCCGGGTCGAGGAAGGTCTCCAGCGCGTCGGCGAGCGAGACGACCTCGGCCGGGTCGACGCCCTCGACGGCCCGGCGCCAGCGCGTCCTGGTCCGGCGCCCCGGTGCCGGTGCGCACCAGCAGCCGGGCCCGCCGGCCCAGCAGCGCCAGGTCGCGCGGGCCGATCCGCCAGCGCGGGCCGGTCAGCAGCCGGACCAGGGCGGCGTTGGCGGTCGGGATCGTGCAGCACCTCGCAGGTGGCGACCAGGTCGGCGACCTCGGGCAGGTGCAGCAGCCCCGACAGGCCGACCACCTCGACCGGCACGTCCCGCGCGACCAGCGCCGCGTGGATGTCGGCGAAGTCGCCGGCCGTCCGGCACAGCACCGCGATCTCGCCGGGCGGGGTGCCGGTGTCGACCAGGTGGCGCGATCGAGTCGGCGAGCCAGGCGATCTCCTCGGCCTGCGGTGGGCAGCAGCGCGCAGCGCGACCAGGCCGTCGCGCTCGGCGCCGGGCGCGGGCCGCAGCGCCTCGACGCCCTCGTGACGCGCCCGCAGCGGCGCCGCCAGGCGCGTTGGCGAGGTCCAGCAGCCGGCCGCCGCTGCGGCGGTTCTCGCTGAGCGCTGTAGCGCCTCGCCGGGGTGCCGTCGCGCGTGCGGGAAGTGGACGGGGAAGTCGTCGAGGTTGGCGACCGAGGCGCCGCGCCAGCCGTAGATGGCCTGGCAGGGGTCGCCGACCGCGGTGACCGGGTGGCCGGTGCCGCGCGCCGAACAGCCCGGCGAGCAGCAGGCGTTGGGCGACCGAGGTGTCCTGGTACTCGTCGAGCAGCACCACGCCGGAACTCCTCGCGCAGGATCCGGCCGACCTCGGGGCGGGTGCCGGCCAGCGTCGCCGACAGCGCGATCTGGTCGCCGAAGTCGAGCAGGTCGCGGCGCTTCTTGTGCTCGCGGTAGGCGGTCACCAGGCCGGCGAGGTCGGTGCGCCCGGCGACGGCGGCCGTCACTCGCGGACCCAGGCGAAGCCGCGTTGCGCGGGGTCCAGCGGCCCGAGGCGCTCGGCGAGCGCGGCGTCGTGGGCGCGCAGCAGCGCCGGGTCCACCAGGTGCTCGGACAGCTCGCCGTCGAGCGCGAGCAGGTCGGCGACGAGGCGCGGACAGGCCCTTGGTGAGCGACGGGTAGGGGCCGGGGGCTGCGCGCAGCACGCGGGCGGCGAGCTGGTAGCGGGTGGCGTCGGCGAGCAGCCGGGAGCTGGGCTCCAGGCCGATGCGCAGGCCGTGGTCCTTCAGCAGCTGCCCGGCGAACGCGTGGTAGGTGGAGATCCGCGGCTCGCCCGGCGCGGTGTCGGGGTCGGCCGGGTCGGGGTCGGTCACCCCGGCCCGCACCAGGGCCTTGCGCACCCGCTCGGACAGCTCCCCCGCCGCCTTGTTGGTGAACGTCAGCCCGAGCACCTGCTCGGGCGCGACCTGTCCGGTGCCGACCAGCCACACCACCCGGGCCGCCATCACCGTCGTCTTGCCGGAACCGGCGCCCGGCCACGATCACCCCGGGCGCCGGCGGTGCGGTGACGCAGCTCAACTGCTCGGGGGTGAACGGGATCCCGAGGAGCTCCTTGAGCTGCTCGGGATCGCTGATGGGTGCGGCACCCCGTGAGGCTAACCGCCGGGTACGACAACCGGCGCCCGCCCCGGGCCCGGTCACTCCACCACGTGACGGCCCTCGGGTCTGGCGCTGCACGACCCGCGGAAGGCGCAGTGGTCGCACCCGCGGCCCGGGGAGGGGGTGAAGCGTTCGTCCAGCACCCGGGCGGCGGCCGTGGCGAGCAGGGTTTCGGCCCAGTCGTCGGCGGAGGTGTCGATCGGGGCCTGCGCCTGGACCTTGGGCAGCGGTCGCCGCCCTCCTTCTTCGCCGCGCCCTGCCGCAGCTGGACCAGCTCCGCGCCGCCCAGCGGCCGCCCCTTCAGCCCGTCCGCGCCCTCACGACGCCAGCTGGTAGACGGCGAGCTGGGGGTGGTGGGCGACCTCGGCGGCGGTGGGCGCGCTCTTGCCGGTCTTGAAGTCGACGACGTAGACGCGGCCCTCGGCGTCCCGCTCGACGCGGTCCACGCTGCCGCGGATGCGCACCGCGTAGCGGCCGGCCTCCAGGGTCACGTCGAACCCGTGCTCGGTGGCGACCGGTGTGGCGGCCGCGTTCCATCACGTGCCAGCGCAGGAAGCGCTCCAGCGCGGCGCGGGCCTGGTCCTTCTCCTGGCGCGACTTCCAGGGCGCGTCGAAGGCCAGCGCGTCCCAGACCGAGTCCAGCCGGGCCATCAGCACGCTCAGGTCGGCCGGGGTGCGGTCCGGAGGCGACCTCGTCGGCCAGCACGTGCACGACGTTGCCGAAGCCCTGGGCGGCGGTGGACGGGTGCGTCGGCCTTCACCTCGCGGCCCAGGAACCACTGGAGGGCGCAGGTCGTTGACCAGCTGGTCCAGCGCGCTGCCGGACAGCGCCACCGGCTGGCTCGCGGTCGCGCAGCGGCACCGGCGAGCGGGTCGGCTCGTACAGGCCCCACCAGCGGTCGGGATGCGCCGCCGGGACGAGCGGGTGGCCCTCGTCGTCGGTGAGCGCGGCCAGCCGGGCGAGCCGCACGGGCCGCCGCCTCGCGCAGCTGCGCGGAGGCGCGCCGGGTCGACGGTGGTGGCGCGCAGTTCCGCGACGAGCGCGGCGACGGCCAGCGGGCGGCGCGGGCGCTGGGTGATGTCCCTGGGCTCGACGCCGAGTTCGGTCCAGGAACCGGGAGGGCTGGTCGCCGTCGTCGGCGGCGCGCCTTGACCGCGGTGACGACCAGCCGGTCCCTGGCGCGGGTGGCCGCGACGTAGAACAGCCGCCGCTCCTCGGCGAGCAGCGCGCCGGGCGTGCAGCGGTTCGGCCAGCCCGTCGCGGCCGATGCGGTCGGCCTCCAGCAGGGAGCCGCGGCGGCGCAGGTCGGGCCAGAGGCCCTCCTGGACCCCGGCGACGACCACCAGCCGCCACTCCAGGCCCTTGGCTGCGGTGGGCGGTGATCAGCGCGACGGCGTCCGGGCGGGCGGTGCGCCGGGTCAGGGTGTCGGCCGCGATGTCCTGGGCGTCCAGCTCCTCCAGGAAGTTGAGCGCGCCGCGGCCCCCGGTGCGCTCCTCGGCCCGGGCCGCGGTCTCGAACAGCGCGCAGACCGCGTCCAGGTCCCGGTCGGCGTTGCGCGCCGCGGCGCCGCCGCGCTGCGCGGCGCGCTCCAGCCGGGCCGGCCACGGCGTGCCGTGCCACAGCTCCCACAGCGCGTCCTCGGCGGTGCCGCCGCGCGGCCAGCACGCTCGCGGGCCGCGCGCAGCAGCTCGCCCAGCCGGCGAGCGCCCCGCGGCGTACGACCGGTCGTGGGCGACCAGCCGCTCGGGGTGGGCGAGGGCATCGGTCGAACAGCACGTCGGAGGGCGGCGGGACCAGGCGTGCCTGCGGCGCGCTCCTCCTCGCGCAGCGCCCGTCCCAGGCGGCGCAGGTCGGCGGCGTCCAGGCCGCCCAGCGGTGAGGCGAGCAGGGTGAGGGCGTCCTCCACCGGCAGCCACGCGCTCTCCGCCCGCCCGGCCACCCGCGCCGGCTCCTCCCTCTCCCCGGCCTCCGCGTCAGGCTCCCCCGGCTCCCCCGCTTCCGCGTCAGGCTCCCCCGGCTCTCCGGCTTCCGGGGCGTCCTGCGCCTCCTCCACGGACTCGTCGCGCTCCGCCAGCGCGCCGCGGGCGGCCACCCGCAGGGCGAGCAGCAGCGGGGCGACGGCGGGCTCCTCACGCAGCGGCAGGTCGTCACCGTCGATCTCCACCGGCACCCCGGCGGCGGTGAACGCCCGGCGCAGCAGGGGCAGCGAGCGGGCACCGGCCTTGACCAGCACCGCCATCTCCCGCCAGGGCAGGCCGTCCTCCAGGTGGGCGCGGCGCAGCAGGTCGGCGATGTTGTCGGTCTCGGCGCCGGGCGTCGGGTACGTCAGCACCTCGACCCGGCCGCCCGGCCCGCCCGCCGGGATCGGCTCTCGGTGCTCGCGGACCGTCCGGGCGGGCAGCCGAGTGAGCGGCATGCGCTGGGCCGGCAGCCGGGTGGCGGCCAGCAGTCCGGCGCCCGCCCGGTGCGCGGTCCGCAGCACCGCCACCGGTGCGGGCCGGCCGTCGGCGCGCGGGAACGCCTCGGGGAAGTCCAGGATGCCGCCGACGTCGGCGCCCCGGAACGCGTAGATCGACTGGTCGGGGTCGCCGAAGGCCACGAGGGTGCGCCCGCCGCCGGCGATCACCCGCAACAGGCGGACCTGGGCCGGGTCGGTGTCCTGGTACTCGTCGACGAACACCGCGTCGAAGTCGGCGGCGTGCTCGCGGGCGACCGAGCACCGCGCGGTGCACCAGCTCCGCGTAGTCCACGGCACCTTGCAGGTCCCAGGACGTCCAGGTACTCCTGCGAGGAACCCGGCGGCCGCCGCCCAGTCGGGGCGGCCGGTGCGCCGGGCGAACGCGGCCAGCGCGTCGGGGCCCAGGCCCAGTTCACGGGTGCGGGCCAGCACCGCCCGCACCTCGTCGGCGAAGCCCCGGGTGGTCAGGGCGGCCCGCAGCTCGTCGGGCCAGCGCACGGTGCCGAGGCCGGCGCGGGCCAGCTCGGCCTGGCCGGCCAGCAGTTCCCGCACGGCCAGGTCCTGCTCGGGGCCGGAGAACAGCCGCAGCGGACGGGCGAACAGCTCGGGGTCCTGGTGGGCGCGCACCAGCGCGTAGCAGTAGGAGTGGAACGTGGTGACCCGGGGCGCGACCGGGGTGCCGAGCCGCGCCGCGAGCCGGTCCCGCAGCCGGGCCGCCGCCTTGCGGCGGTAGGCGAGCACCAGGATCCGCCCGGGTTCCGTGCCCCGCCGCACCCGTTCGGCGACCGCCTCCACCAGCGTGGTCGTCTTGCCCGTGCCGGGTCCGCCCAGCACCAGCAGCGGTCCGGTCGCGTGGTCAACCACCGCGCGCTGCCGGGCGTCCAGAACAGGGAGCGGCGCCGGGACCGGGGCGTCGCGGACCAGCCGGTAGCCACCGGCCGACGCGGACGTCTGCCGGGCGCGGGCGGACTGGACGGAGGAAGTCACGTGGATCGGCGGTTCCGGTTGCGTGCGGGATACGGCGGGCGGACGGGTGGTGCGGACGGTGGACGCGGGGCCGCGGCTCCTGGCGGTGGCCGGGTGGAGCCGGGCGACGGGGCGGGGCCGGGTGCCGACGCTACGCCACCCGGGTCACCCCCGACGCCCCGGCGGGGTGTGGCGCGCCGCGGCGTGCGAGCCGTGCGGTGCGCCGGTTCCGCGGGCCCCCGCTGTCGTCCGCACCACGATCGGTCTACGCCGAACGGGCGGCATGGCGCATGGGCGGGGTCCGGATGGCGGAAGCTGGATGGTGTGAACAGCCGGACATCAGCCGCCCGCGCCGTCCCACCGGGCGCGCGCCATGTCGAGACGCGGTATGTGGCCCTGGGCCGAACGGCCCGCGGCGCGCAGTGGGGTGCCCTCCTCGCGGTACCGCGCGAGGGCGTCCGGCTCGTGTCCTGGCAGCAGGGCGCCGTCCGAGCGGACCACCCGCCACCAGGGCACCGCGCCGCCGTACAGCGCCATGACCCGGCCGACCTGGCGGGGTCCGCCCTCTTCGAGCCACTCGGCGACGTCGCCGTAGGTCATCACCTTGCCGGGCGGGATCCGCTCGGCGACACCGAGCACCCGCTCCGCGTAGGCGGGAAGCTCGCCGGGCAGGTCCCCGGGGATCCGGTCGTCGGCCACCGTCACGCCCGCCTCCCTCCGTCGTCGCCCTGCGAGGCGCCCGCTGCGCCCGCCGACCATCCTGCCGTACCCCACCGACAACCCGGCCGGTGGCCGGACCGGCGGGCCCCGATGGGCCGTTCGGCGGCCACGTCCTCGAAATACACCCTGATGCCCTCATCCGCGGCCGGTCCGTGCCACCATCTTCCGGGGCGGTGACTGGTGATACGAGATCAAAATTCGACGACCGGAGAGCAGGGCACGGAGCCGGACGGGACGCTCCGTGCTCCCGGCGGCGTGCCCGCGACCGGCCCTGAGGGGACTGTGGTGGCACGCGCCGACGACCCGGCGGGCGACGACCGCCCGGACACGCCCCGCCCGGTGGGCGGCGACGGGCCGAAGGAGACCCCCGGCACCCCGGACCCCGGCCACGCCCCGGACACCCCCCCCGCCGTCCCCGCACGGCCGTCCGCGCCGCCGCCGGGACCGCCGCCGTCCGGCGCGACCCGGGCACCCCGGCCGCAGGAGCGCGCACCGGACGAGCCGGCCACCGAGGTGGCCAAGGCGGTACGTGCCGCGACCGAGGCCGCCGACGGCAAGGGCGGCACCGTCACCCGCCGTCCCGGCGGCGCGCACGCCTCGGGCGAGCCGTCGGCCGGCGACCACACCGAGGAGGTGGCCGGCGACGAGCCGCTGCTGGCGGCCCGGGTCCACCGGCCCGCCGACCTGCTGCGGCTGCTGCTGGGCATCCTCGGCCTCGCGGTGGTGCTGGCCATCGCCGGATTCGCGCACGGCACCACCAGCGGCGTCGAGCAGGACATCGCCCGCGGCACCAACTACGCCCCCGACTTCCTGATCAGCTTCGCGGGCTTCACCGCGAGCATGGCCGTGCTGATCGTGCCGGTGGCGTTCGCCGTCGAGCGGCTGATCAAACGGGACGGGCTGCGGGTCGCCGACGGCGTGCTGGCCGCCGTCCTGGCGCACGGCGTCTCGCTCGCCGGCGACCTGTGGGTGACCAACGCCGCCCCGGGCACCATCCGCGAGGCGCTCACCCAGACCGCGCCGACCGGCGGCATCACCGACCCGGTGCACGGCTATCTGGCGCCGGTCATCGCGTACATGACCGCGGTCGGCATGGCCCGCCGCCCGCGCTGGCGGGTGGCGCTGTGGGTGGTGCTGGTGCTGGACGCCTTCGCGGTGCTGGTCGGCGGCTTCACCACCCCGTTCTCGATCATCGTGACGGTGCTGATCGGCTGGACGGTCGCCTACGGCACGGTCTACGCGGTCGGCTCGCCGAACGTGCGCCCGACCGGGCAGACCCTGCTGGCCGGGCTGCGGCGGGTCGGGTTCTCGCCGGTCACCGCGCAGCGTTTCGACGACATGCCGGGGACCGCCGACTCCGAGCGCGGCCGGCGCTACCTGGTCACACTGGCGGACGGCACCCCGCTGGACATCACCGTCGTCGACCGGGAACAGCAGGCGCACGGCTTCTTCTACCGGGTGTGGCGGCGGCTGCAACTGCGCGGTGTCACCGAGCGCCGCAGTCTCCAGTCGCTGCGCCAGGCGCTCGAACAGGAGGCGCTGCTCGCCTACGCCGCCATCTCCGCCGGAGCGCACGCCCCCAAGCTCATCGCCACCTCCGAGCTCGGCCCTGACGCGGTCATGCTGGTCTACGAGCACATCAACGGCCGGTCCTTCGACGCGCTGGAGGACGAGGAGGTCACCGAGGCGGTGATGGACGGCGCCTGGCAGCAGGTCAAGGCCCTCCAGTCGCGGCGCATCGCGCACCGCAGACTCGTCGGCGAGTCGCTGCTGGTGGACGCCGCCGGCACGCTCTACGTCACCGACCTGCGCAGCGGTGAGATCGCGGCGGGCGACGTCGTGCTGCGGATGGACATCGCGCAGTTGATGACGACGTTCGCGCTGCGGGTCGGCCCGGAGCGCTCGGTCGCCTCCGCGGTACGGGTGCTGGGCCCGGACGCGGTCGCCGACAGCCTGCCGCTGCTCCAGCCGATCGCGCTCAGCCGCTCCACCCGCGCCACGCTGCGCCAACTGGCCAAGGAGCGGGCGGAACGCGAGCGCGAGGCGGTCATCGAGGCCACCCAGATCAGGAAGACCGTCGACCCGCAGGAACTGTCGTCCGACCACAAGGTCGCCAAGGCGCAGCTGAAGGCGGAGAAGGAGGCCGAGAAGCGCGCCATCGAGGACGCGCTGGACGCCGCCCGCGAGGAGGACCTGCTGTCGCAGATAAGGCAGCAGGTGCTGCAGATCCGGCCGCAGGCGCCGGTCCAGCCGGTCCGCTTGGAGCGTTTCAAGGCGCGCACGCTGATCAGTTTCATCGCCGGTGCCATCGCCGCCTACTTCCTGCTGTCGCAGTTCGCCCGGCTGAGGTGGAGCGAGCTGATCGGCGAGGCGGACTGGGCGTGGGTGACGGCGGCGCTGCTGCTGTCGGCGCTGACCTATGTCCCGGCGACGATGAGCCTGCTGGGCTTCGTGCCGGAGAAGGTGCCGTTCGGCCGCACGGTGCTGGCCCAGGTGGCGGGCAACTTCGTCAAGCTGGTGGCGCCCGCCGCGGTGGGCGGGGTGGCGCTCAACACCCGCTTCCTGCAACGCAACGGGGTCCGTCCCGGGCTGGCGGTGGCGAGCGTCGGCGCGGCGCAACTGGCCTCGCTCGGCGGGCACATCCTGCTGCTGGCGACCTTCGGCTATCTGACCGGAACCCAGCACGCCCCCTCCCTGTCGCCGTCCCGCACGGTGATCGCGGGGCTGCTGACGGCGGCCGTCCTGGTGCTGGTGGTCACGGCGGTGCCGCCGTTGCGCAAGTTCGTCTCCACCCGGGTGCGGTCGCTGTTCGCCGGGGTCGTGCCCCGCATGCTGGACATGCTGCAACGGCCCAGGAAGCTGGTCACCGGGATCGGCGGCGTGCTGCTGCTGACCGTGGTGAACGTGGCGTGCCTGGACGCCTCGATCCGGGCGTTCGACTTCACCTCGATGAGCTTCGCCAGTGTCGCGGTGGTCTTCCTGGTGGCGAACGCGGCAGGGTCCGCGGTGCCGTCGCCTGGCGGGGTGGGCGCCATCGAGGCGGCGCTGTCCGGGGCGCTGACCATCGCGGGCATGCCGGGTGACAAGGCGCTGTCTGCGGTCCTGCTCTTCCGGTTGGTGACCTTCTGGCTGCCGGTGCTGCCCGGCTGGCTGTGCTTCACCCATCTGACGCGCAAGGGCTCCCTGTGAGACACCCGTGGGCTCGTCGCGTCCGGTGGCGCGCCCTCGGGTAAGCCGCGTTTACTGGTCTCACCAGCCGAACATGCTTGCAGATGCGGCGCGATCGGTTCTAATGTGCCGCATATGCGTTCGTACTCCATCGGCCGGGCGGCTCGGCTGCTCGGCGTCAGCCCCGACACCGCCCGCCGCTGGGCGGACGCGGGTCGGATCACCACCCATCGGGATGAGTCGGGCAAGCGGCTGATCGACGGCCGGGACCTGGCCGCGTTCTCCGTCACGCTGGCGGAGGAAGCGGGCTCCGAGGGCGGTGAGGTGCCCTACACCTCGGTGCGCAACGCGTTCGCCGGCATCATCACCGCGGTCAAGCTCGGGGATGTCGCCGCCCAGGTGGAGATCCAGGCGGGGCCGCACCGGCTCGTCTCCCTCCTGACCCGCGAGGCGGTCGAGGAACTGGGTTTTGAAGTCGGCATGGAGGCCGTCGCGCGTGTGAAGTCCACCAACGTCCACATCGACCGCGCCTGAGCGCGACCGAGCCCCGGGAGACCCCGTGATGTCCCGTAACCGCGCCCGTACCGCCGTCCGCCGGACGGCCCTGCCGGTGATCGCCGCCGCCCTGGTGCTGCCGCTCGCCGCCTGCGGTGGGAGCAAGTCCGGCGGCACGTCGTCGTCCAGCCCCACGGCCTCGGCCGGCGGCAAGAACGTCACCCTCACCGTGCTGGCCGCCGCCTCGCTCAACAAGGTCTTCCAGACCGAGGCGACCGCGTACCAGAAGGCCCACCCCGGCACCAAGCTGCGGTTCTCCTTCGCCGGGTCGCAGGACCTGGTGGCCCAGGTGAAGGCGGGCGACCCGGCCGACGTGCTGGTGACCGCGGACACCAAGACGATGGACAGCGTCAAGAGCGACACCGGCACCCCGACGATCATCGCCAAGAACCGGCTGACCATCGTCACCGCGCCCGGCAACCCCGACCACGTCAAGACCCTGGCCGACCTCGCGGACACCAAGCTCAAGGTGGTGCTCGCCGCCCCCAGCGTCCCGGTCGGCAACTACGGCGCCAAGGTCCTGGCCGCCCAGCACGTGGACGTCCATCCGGTCTCCCAGGAGTCCAGCGTCACCGCGGTGCTCAGCAAGGTCGAACTCGGTGAGGCCGACGCGGGCATCGTCTACGTCACCGACGCCAAGGGCGCCGGCGGCAAGGTCGAGCAGGTGACCATCCCCGACGCGCAGAACGCCATCGCCTCCTACCCGGCGGCCACCGTCGACGGCTCCAAGAACGAGGCCGCCGCACAGGACTTCGTCACCTGGCTGAGCTCCGCGCAGGCCCAGTCCATCCTGCGGGCGGCCGGCTTCCAGCAGCCGTGACCGGCACCCGGCCGACGGCCGGCCCGACCGAAGCGGTCCGCCCCGGCAGACCCGGGCGGGCCGCGCGCACCGGCCGGGCGCCGATCGCCCTCGTGGTGCCCGCGCTGGCGGCGGTCGCCTTCCTGGCGCTGCCGCTGGCCGGGGTGCTGGTGCGCACCCCGTGGTCGCACCTGGTCAGCCGGCTGACCGCGCCGGAGGTCACCGAGGCGTTCCGGCTCTCGCTGACCGTCTCCTTCTGGGCACTTGCGCTGTCGCTGCTGGTCGGGGTGCCGCTGGCCTGGGTGCTGGCCCGGGTGAGCTTCCCCGGCAAGACGCTGGTGCGGGCGCTGGTGATGCTGCCGATGGTGCTGCCGCCGACGGTGGGCGGTGTCGCGCTGCTGCTGGGTTTCGGACGCAGGGGACTGCTGGGTCCGCTGCTGCTGGACTGGTTCGGCGTCACCCTGCCGTTCTCCACCAAGGGCGCGGTGGTGGCCGCCGCCTTCGTGGCGATGCCGTTCCTGGTCATCAGCCTCGAAGGCACACTGACGGCGCTGCATCCACGCTACGAGGAGACGGCGACGTCGCTCGGGGCGCGCCCGATACGGGCGTTCTTCACCGTGACGCTGCCGATGACGGCGCCGGGGCTGGTGGCCGGGGCGGCGCTGTGCTGGGCCCGGGCGCTGGGCGAGTTCGGGGCGACGATCACCTTCGCGGGGAATCTGCCCGGGGTGACCCAGACGCTGCCGTTGCAGGTCTACCTGATGCTCCAGGAGGACCCCGAGGGCGCCACGGCCGTCTCGCTGCTGCTGCTCGTGGTGGCCATGGTGGTGCTGGTCGTGCTGCGCGGCCGGTGGACCGGGGCCAAGCCGCTCGGTCCCGTCCCGGCCGGCCGCGACACCGACAGCGCGCCGCCGCCCGGCCCGGGTCCGGTGTCGGACGACCCGCCGAAGCCGGCCGCACCCGCGGTGCCCGGGCCGCGCTGGCCGCTGGTCGCGGAGATCACCGGCTACACCCATCTCACCCTGGACGCCGCGCCCGGCACCACGATCGCCGTCGTCGGTCCGAACGGCGCGGGCAAGACCACCTTGCTGCGTGCCCTGCTGGGCCTGACCCCGCTGTCCCGGACGCGGACGCTGCGGCTGGGCGAGGTGGACGCCGCCCGCCAGCCACCGCACCGCCGCGGGGTGGCCTGGGTGCCGCAGGACGGCGCGCTCTTCCCGCACCTGTCGGCGCTGTCCAACACCGCGTACGGCCTGCGGGCGCAAGGGGTGCGGCGCAAGGAGGCCCGGGCGGCGGCGGCCGGCTGGCTGGACCGGCTGGGCGTCGGCGACCTGGCGCACCGCAAGCCGGGCCGACTGTCCGGCGGGCAGGCCCAACGTGTCGCGCTGGCCAGGGCGCTGGCGGCCCGGCCGCGGCTGCTGCTGCTCGACGAACCGCTGGCCGCGCTGGACCAGACGACCCGCGCGCACGTCCGGCACACCCTGCGTGAGCACCTGTCGGACTTCCCCGGGGTCTGCCTGATGGTCACCCACGACCCGGTGGAGGCGGTCTCGCTGGCCGACCGGGTCCTGGTCCTCGACGACGGCCGCCAGGTGCAGTACGCGCCGCCGGCCGAGGTCGCCCGGCATCCGCGCTCGCCGTGGGTGGCCAGGATGCTGGGCCGCAACGCCTGGACCGGGGTGCTGCGCGGCGGCCTCCTCGAACTGCCGGGCGGCGCCGTCCTGGTGACGGCCGATCCGGACGCGGCGGACTCCCCCGACGGCACCGCGGCGCTGGCCGTCGTCGGACCGGAGGCGGTCTCGCTGCACCGGGTGGAGCCCTCGGGCAGTCCGCGCAACGTCTGGCAGGGCCGGGTACGGGAGTTGACCGCGCTCGGCGGGCGGATGCGGGTGCTGGTCGCCGCCCCGCCGGAGTCTCCCGGGCTGGACGTCATCGCCGAGGTCACCACCGCGGCCGCCGCCGACCTCGCACTGGCGGAGGGCGGTCCTGTGTGGGTGAGCGTGAAGGCCACCGAGATCACCGTGGTCCCGCTGTGACCGTGGTCCCGCTGTGGATGCACCCCCGCGACAGTGACATTTGTACTGCGGAGTTGAGGACAAGCGGCACTGCCGGGGAGGGGGGCGGATTCGCGAAGCTGTGGTCATGGAGCTCACCGAGGCCATGACTGCGAAGGCGGCACAGATGTCCGAGACCACCACGAACCCACCGGCCGCCGCGCCGGGTTCCGGCACCGGCCCGGAGCGCGGCGGCCAGGATCAGGGCCGCGAACTGCGCACCGCGCTGCGCCCGTTGCTGCTGGACATCGCGCTGCCACTGGGCTCGTACTACCTGCTGAGGGACGGGTTCGGGATGAGCCTGGTGCTCTCGCTGGCCCTCAGCAGCGTCGTCCCGGCCGTGCGCACGCTGCTGGCGCTCGTCCGCGAACGCCGGGTCAACGCCCTGGCCGCCTTGATGCTCGCGGTGAACGCCGTGGGGATCGCGCTGAGCTTCGTCACCGGTGACCCGCGTCTCATGATCGCCAAGGACTCCGGGGTCAGCAGTGTGATCGGGGTGGCGATCCTGGTGTCGGCGTTCGGCGCCAGACCGCTGATGACGGCCGGCCTCAAGCCGATGCTCACCAAGGGGGACGCGGCGAAGGCGGCGGCGTGGGACCGGCTGGCCGCCGGATCGCCGGCCTTCCGGCGCCTGGAGCGGCGCTTCAGCGTGATCTGGGGGACCGCGCTGCTGGCCGAGTGCGTCATACGGCTGGCCGGTGCCTTTACCCTGCCGCCCTCCACCATGGTCTGGCTCGGCACGGTGCTCACCGTCGCGGCCATCGGCGTCGGCATCCTGGTCGGCGGCGGAGCGGCGGCCTCCCCGATGGAGAAGCTGGTCAGCGCCGAGGCCGCCACCCCCACCGCCGCCTGACACGACGTCACCCGACGCTCCGATCCACCACCACGTCTGCGAGGGCACCGATGCGAGCCAGGGGCATCAACTACGACACCGGCTTCCTGCCCGGCGGCAGGCTGTCACGCACCGACTTCGACCCGCGGGTCGTCGAGGCGGAGATGCGGGTCATCGCCGAGGAACTGCACTGCACGGCGGTACGGATATCCGGCGGCGACCCCGACCGGCTGTCCACGGCGGGGCGGCTGGCCGCGGCCGCCGGTCTGGAGGTCTGGTTCGCGCCGTTCCCCTGCGAACTGACGGCCGAGGAGATGCTGCCGCTGTTCACCGACTGCGCGCGGCGGGCGGAGGAACTGCGGATATCGGGCGCCGAGGTGGTGCTGGTCACCGGCTGCGAACTGAGCCTGTTCGCCCGGGGGTTCCTGCCCGGCGCATCGGTCCACGAACGGATCGACGCACTGGTGCACGCGGATCCGCGCACCCGGGCGGCGCTGCCCGACGCCGTCTCCCGGATGAACGCCTTCCTCGCTGAGGCGGTCGCCGCCGCCCGCGAGTGCTTCGGCGGCCGGATCACCTACGCCTCCGGGCCCTGGGAGCGCGTCGAGTGGTCCCCGTTCGACATCGTCGCGGGGGACGCGTACCGCGCCGAGCACAACACCGCCCGCTTCGAGGACGAGGTGCGCGGGCTGTTTCGGCACGGCAAGCCGGTCGCGGTCACCGAGTTCGGCTGCTGCTCCTACCGGGGGGCGGCGGCGCGCGGCGGCTCGGGCTGGATGATCGTGGACCGCGCGGCGGAACCAGCGCGGCTGGATGGGGAGTACACACGCGACGAGGAGGAACAGGCGGGCTACCTGACCGAACTGCTCGACGTCTTCGAGCGGGCCGGGGTGGACAGCGCCTTCTGGTTCACCTTCGCCGGCTACGAACTGCCGCACGACCCGCACGACCCGCGGCACGACCTGGACCTGGCCTCCTACGGCGTGGTCAGGATGCTGCCCGCCGGCCGGTCCGGGACCACGCACCCCGCCATGGCATGGGAGCCCAAGCGGGCCTTCCACGCCATGGCGACGGCGTACGGGAGCTGATGGGGGGTTCCCGTCCGCCGCGAGGGCCGTCCCGCTCATCCGCTGAGCGGGGCGGCCCTCGTCCCTGCCTGTCCGTCCGGTCGGCGGACGGCGGTGATCAGTAGATCGGCTTGTCGGGCTCGATCTGGTTGACCCAGCCGATGACGCCGCCGCCCACGTGGACCGCGTCGGCGAATCCGGCGTTCTTCAGCACCGCCAGCACCTCGGCGGAGCGCACCCCGGTCTTGCAGTGCAGCACGATGCGCTTGTTCTGCGGCATGTCCTGCAACGCGCTGCCCATCAGGAACTGGTCCTTGGGGATCAGCTTGGCGCCGGGGATGGAGACGATCTCGTACTCGTTCGGCTCGCGGACATCGATGATCTCGATGTTCTCGCCGCCGTCGATCCACTCCTTGAGCTGGCGCGGGGTGATGGTGGAGCCGGCGGCGGCCTCCTGGGCCTCCTCGCTCACGACGCCGCAGAAGGCCTCGTAGTCGATCAGCTCGGTGACCGACGGGTTCTTGCCGCAGACCGCGCACTCGGGGTCTTTTCGGACCTTGACCTGGCGGTACTGCATCTCCAGGGCGTCATAGATCATCAGCCGGCCGACCAGCGGCTCGCCGATGCCGGTGAGGAGCTTGATCGCCTCGTTGACCTGGATGGAGCCGATGGACGCGCACAGCACGCCCAGCACGCCGCCCTCGGCGCAGCTGGGGACCATGCCGGGGGGCGGGGGCTCCGGGTACAGGCAGCGGTAGCAGGGGCCGTGCTCGCTCCAGAACACCGACGCCTGGCCGTCGAAGCGGTAGATCGACCCCCACACGTACGGCTTGTTCAGCAGCACACACGCGTCGTTGACCAGGTAGCGGGTGGCGAAGTTGTCGGTGCCGTCCACGATCAGGTCGTAGTCGGCGAAGATCTCCATCACGTTGGAGGAGTCGAGGCGCTCCTGGTGGAGGACGACCTCGACGTAGGGGTTGATCCCCTTGACGGTGTCCCGGGCGGACTCCGCCTTGGAACGGCCGATGTCGGCCTGGCTGTGGATGATCTGGCGCTGCAGGTTCGACTCGTCGACCTCGTCGAACTCGACGATGCCGAGCGTGCCCACGCCCGCGGCGGCCAGATACATCAGGGCCGGAGAGCCGAGCCCGCCGGCGCCGACGCACAGCACCTTGGCGTTCTTCAGCCGCTTCTGTCCGTCCATCCCCACGTCGGGGATGATCAGGTGGCGGGAGTACCGGCGGACCTCGTCGACGGTGAGTTCGGCGGCCGGCTCGACCAGGGGTGGCAGCGACACGGGGACTCCGTTGGTCGGTCTCGTTACGGGTTGTTCCACTCGTAACACTGCCACGCCCGTCGGCATTCCAAGACACCCGGTCCGAAGCGCGAGACGTCGCCTCGGACATGATCAGGGGCGGTTACTCAGTATTTCCGATGCTTCGCCCCAATAGCCGGGCAGTCCTTCCCAGGGATCGGCGCCCGCGAAGTCGTTGCGATCGGTGAAGAAGACGGTTCCGGCGCCCTGCCAGCGGGCGATCCGCATCGCCGTCTCAAGATGCGGACGCGGTACGCCGTGCACCAGGTGGCAGAACCGCTGGGGCGGATGGGTCGCCGTCCACTGGGGCGTCTCCGACCAGCGGTACTCCGTCCACGGACCGAGATAGGTGACCAGTTGGTCGGCCACCTCGGCGTACCCGGGGTGCGGATGGGTGCCGTGGCCGAGCACCAGGTGACCGTTGTCACGGCCGCCGTCCAGCAGTCCGCCCAGCGCCGCCGTGACGCGCCGGCACCCGTCCAGTCCCTCCCGGTCGGTGGGGGCGCGGTCCAGGTAGAAGCCGTCGACCCGATACCAGTCCGTGAAGTGCTGGGCGTCGGTCATCAGTTCACCGTACGGGCGGGTGCCGCGCTCGCTGTCCAGGTGGCCCAGCACCCGCACCCCCGCCTCGTGCAGCCGGGCGACCGCCTCGCAGTACAGCGGGTCGGGACGCCCGCCGGGGCCGTTGTGGACGTTGAGCGCCACCCAGTGCACCGGCGTGCCCGGCCGGGCCAGCTCGGCCCACTCGGCCGGGGCGACCAGCGGATGGGCGTGCGCGGGCACTCCGAGCCCCGCCAGGTGCAGCTCGGAGGTCAGACGCGGCATGCCGCCTCCATCCAGATGTCGCCGAGCGACTCCTCCAGCGCGATGCGCGGCCGCCAGCCGAGCCGGTCGCGCGCGGTGCGCACGTCGGCCTGCTGCCAGTTGCCGCAGCCGTCCGGGTAGGGCACGGTGCCGCCGGAGACGATGTGCTCGTCCAGTTCGTGCAGCGTGCCGCCGAAGCCCGCGGCGCGGGCCAGCCCGGCGACCACGTCCCGCAGCCGGACCGCGCGGCCTGAGCCGATGTTGACCGCGCCCTGGGCGGCGGACAGCGAGGCGGCGTGCACGGCCCGCGCCACGTCCCGCACGTCGACGAAGTCGCGTTGCAGGGCCAGGCCGCCGAGCTTCAGTTCCGTCTCGCCGTGCTGCATCGCGCGGCGCATGGCCTCCGCGAGCCGGCCCAGCGGTGAGGCGAGCGGCGTGCCGGGGCCGACGGGTGAGAAGACCCGCAGCACGATGGCGTCCAGGTCGGAGCCCAGCACCAGTTCGGTGGCGGCGAGCTTGCTGACGCCGTACGGGCCGCCGGGGCGGGGCACCGCGTCCTCGCCGGTGGAGGACCCGGTGGGAGACGGCCCATACTCGGCCGCGCAGCCGACGTGCACCAGCCGCGCCCCGCACGAACTGCGCCGCAACGCCTCGCAGACGGTGGCGACGGCCACGGTGTTGTGCCGGGTCAGGTCGCGCGCGGTGCCCCGGGTGGTGCCGGCGCAGTTGACGACGACACCGGGGTGGACGGCGTCCAGGAACCTGGCCAGCGCGCCGGGGCTGCCGCCCGCCAGGTCGAACCGCACGTCGGCGTCGTCACGCCGGCCGAGCGCGGTGAGCTGGACGGCGGGGTCGGCGAGCAGCCGTTCGGCGACGTGGCGGCCGAGGAATCCGTCGGCGCCGAGCAACAGCACTCTCATCGGGCGCCGCCGTGCGGGTACGGGTGGTTGCTGAAGGGGTGGTGCGTGTTCACGAAGTTCTCCTGAAGGGGGTGTTCACCGTCTCGCCGTCCGGTCGGCACGGCCGGGGGCGGTGGGGTCTGGGGGCCGCCGGAGACGGACCTCGGCGCGGAGCGGTCCTGGCGCCCGACGGGCACCGCGATCACGCTCCGCGCGGGATTCACCGGGCGGCCGCGTCGGTGCGGGGTGCGGCACCGACACCGCAGGTGTGGCAGGGGACGTAGGCCGAGGTGATGTCCGGGGCGTGCGGGGAGCCGTAGAGAGCCGCGGCGTACGCCGGGTCGTACGGCTGGGCGTCCGGGCGGGCCGGCGCGCCGTGGGCGCGGGACCGGGCCAGCACGACGCAGGCGTGGCAGGCCAGCGCGAGCGCGGCGGCGGCGCAGGCGGCGGCCTGGACGGCGCCCGGGCCCGCGGCGGCCACGAAGGCGCGCGCGGCGCCCGCGGTCGGCGGGCAGCCGGCCAGCGCCAGGGCGGCCGCCTCGGCCGCGCAGGCGGCGCCGGTGCTCGCGGCGGCCGCGGCGCGGAACCCGTGGACGGCGAGCAGCCGGCCGGTGAACAGCAGCAGCCCGAGCGCCACGAAACCGCCGCAGGTCACCAGGTCCGGCCGGGCACCGCGGTCGAGGAGCAGGCAGGCGGGGGTGAGCAGGGCGAGCAGGGCGAGCAGCACGAGGGTGAACAGCGCAAACGTGCCGGCGGTGCTCAACCGGACGGCGGCGGTGAACTCCCGGAGCGTGCGGGCCCCGGCGAGCCGGGCGCGCGCCCGGCGGCCGAACCGGCTCACGCACCACGCTGCGGGCAGCGGCGCGAACGCCAGGGCCAGGAGTCCGGCGGCCGCCGCCGGGGCGGGCAGCCCGTAGGTTCGGTGGGAGGAGCCGAGCAGCGCGCCGAGCGCTCCCGGCCCGTACAGCGCGAACGCCACCAGCCAGCCCGTCCACAGGGCCGGGCCGCGCAGGCCGGGCACGCTCAGCGGGCCGCGGCGCACGACGGCGCACGCCGTCAGCCCGACCGCCACCGGCGTGGCCCCGCCGGCCAGCGGCGCGAGCGCCGTTCTCGACAGGTGCGAGGCGGCGACTCCCGCAGCGCACACCACTCCCGGCAGCAGATGCGCCAGCGCGCGGCGGACCGTCGGGCGCGAGCCGTCGGGCGCGGGCGCGCCTGGGGCGGCCGGCGACTCCCGCGGCACCCTGGCGAACAGCTCCTCGGCCAGGGCGAAGACGTCCCGGTGCCGGAAGCGCGCCGCCACCCGGTCGGTGATCCCGTGCGCCTCCAGTCCGGCCGCGATCTCCAGCGGGTCGACCGCCCCGGCGCACAGTTCGTAGTGCCGGTGCAGCAGGGCCAGCACCGGGTCGACCGGTCCCTTGCGGCGGACCGTGTCCGCCATGCCCCCGGCCGGGGCCACGGGTCTGTGCGCGTGGGTGTCGCTCATGTGGTGTCCTCCTGGGTGTCGATACGTTTCCTCCGCACCTGGTGCGGGCGGCCCGTCACGCGCGCTCGCTCCGGCTGCCGCTCGCGGCGGGAACCGGTAACGGCGCGTGGTCCGGGTCGCCGGCCGCCCACCGCGGGAGGTGGCGCTGCCCGGGACGGCCGGTCCACTCACCGGGCGGCCGATCCCCGGCGGACCGGGCGAAGGGGACGGCCGTGGCGCCGCGCCACGGCGGGCGGTGGGCCGTCAGGTCGAGGTAGATCCCGTGGAAGGCGGCGGCGCCGCGCTCCGCGGTGAACAGCTCCAGCGCGCGGGCCCGGGCGGCGGCGCCCAGCCGCGCGCGGCGGGCCGGGTCGCGCAGCAGGTCGACGCACGCCTCGGCGAGCGCGCGGGGGTCGCCCGGCGGGACGACCAGGCCGGTGCCGCCGACGACCTCGCGCACCGCGCCGGTGTCGGTGGAGACGGTGGCCCGGCCGCAGAGCATCGCCTCGGCGAGGGTGACGGGGAAGTCCTCGACGGCGCTGGACAGGACGGCGATCCCGCCGGACCCGAAGGCGTCCGCCGCCGTCGGCAGCGGGCCCGAGCCGATGCCCTCGAAGGTGACAGGACCGGGGCTGCCCTCAACGAAGCCCGCGGCGGAGCCCTCGTCGGAGCCCTCGACGCAGGGGAAGAGCCGCCGCGCCAGAGCCTGGCAGCGCGCCAGGTAGTCCGGGTCGCAGGGTCCCCGGCTGACCAGCCGCAGCCGGGCGTGCGGCACCGCCTCGCGTATCCGGGCGAACGCGTGCAGCAGGCAGGCGAGGTCCTTGGCAGGTTCGACGGCGCCGGACCACACCAGGGTGAGGTCGCCCGGGTCGGGGGCGGCGGACTCCGCGGCCTCGCCGGCCGGCCGGAGCGCTTCGGCGTCCACCACCGGCGGGACGGTCGTGGTCCGTGCGCGGCAGGCGCCCAGCCGTTCCTGCCAGCGACGCACCCCGGTGGTGCTCGCGGTCAGCGCGGTGGCGCACCGGTAGACCTCGGTGGCCAGCAGCCGGTGGAAGCGGGCCGCCAGCACCCTCGGCAGCGGCGGCAGCCGGTGGCCGGCCGCGCCGAGGTGGTGTTCGCGCAACGGCACGGTGTACTCGCTGACCAGCAGCGGAACGCCCCACAGCCGCGCGGCCAGCAGCCCCGGCAGCGCCACCGGGCCGCCCGAGGCGGCGTGGCACAGGTCCGCCCGGCCCAGGGCGCGTTCGTCGCACCACGGCGCCGACAGCGGGCGCAGCGCCCGCTCCAGCCATGCGGCGGCGACCACGACGTCCCGGGCCCGGACCGGGCCGGCCGTCGCGGCGGCGGCCGGAGTCCGGACGGCGGACTCCAGTGCGCGGACGGCCGACTCGGCGCGCAGCACCCGGGACAGGCCGCCGTGCGCCGCGGAGAGTTCGGCGAGCCGGTGCAACCCGCTGGCGAAACGGTCCTCCTGCGACTCGGCGCCCGGCGCCCGCCCGGCGAGCCCGGCAGTCAGCTCCCGGTAGGCGTCCAGCACCGCGTGCCGGGCGGCCCGGCCGTGCGGCCCGCGGTCCGCCGAGGGCGCGCCGAGGCCGGCCGGCGGCAGCGCGTACACCGTGAAGTCCTGGCAGGGCAGCTGCCGTACGAGCCGGTCGCACCACATCCGGCCGTCGCGCTCCGGGTTCGTGATGACACCCTCGGTGAGCAACGCTATGCGCATCAACGCACCCCCTCGTGACCTGGGACAAGACGATGCGCTGACGCTATGCCGACATGACGGTGGCGCGACGGACGGTTGTCCGCCGCGCCACCAAAAGGGGTGAACGCCCGTAACTTTCCCCGCATCGACGCGTTCCGGGCGCTACGGGCCGAGTGGTGACGTAGGGGTCGCCCGGGTGCGCCGGACACCCTCCCCGGCGGTGCGCATCCGCCGCCGGGGTCGCTCGGTCAGCTCTCCATGGTGGTCAACGCCCGCCGGGCGGCCCGGCGTTCGGCGGACTCGGCCGGGTCGAGCACGGGTACGGCCGCCAGCAGGTCCTTGGTGTACGGGTGTTGGGGTGCGTCGTAGATCCGGGAGACGGGGCCCGATTCGACGATCCGGCCGGCCCGCATGACGGCGACCCGGTCGCTGACCTGCCGGACGACCGCCAGGTCGTGGGCGATGAAGACCAGCGACAGGCCGAGATCGGCCTGCAACTCCCGCAGCAGGTCGACCACTTGGGCCTGGGTGGTGACGTCCAGCGCGGAGACCGGCTCATCGCAGACGATGAGCTTGGGCCGCGGGGCGAGCGCACGGGCGATGCCGACGCGCTGCCGCTGTCCGCCGCTGAACTCGTGCGGATAGCGGTGGTACCACCGCGGATCGAGTCCCACCCGGTCCAGCAACTCCCGCACCCGGTCGGTGATCTGAGTTTCCGTCAGGCGCCTGTCGGGCGCGGTGCGCAACGGGTCGGCTATCGACTCGCCGATGCTGCGGCGCGGGTTGAGCGAGGAGACCGGGTCCTGGAAGACCATCTGCAACTCGCGCCGGATCGGGCGCAGCGCCTTCTCGCCCAGCGAGCCGATCTCGTGTCCGTCGTAGCTGAGCCGGCCGGCGGTGGGCTCCAGCAGCCGGACCAGCATCCGGCCCAGTGTGGTCTTGCCGCTGCCGGACTCGCCGACGACGCCGAGGGTCTCGCCCCTGCGCACCGTGAGCGAGACCTCGTCCACCGCGCGCACCACCCCGCCGCCGCGCCCGAAGTCGCGGCGCAGGCCGTCCGCTTCGAGCAGGACCGTCTCCGGCTCGGCGGCCGGCACCTCGGCCGGCTCGGCGTCCATCCTCGGCACGGCCGCCAGCAGCGCCCTGGTGTACGGCTGCTTCGGCGCGGTCAGCACCTCGCCGACCGTGCCGCGCTCCACCGCCTTGCCGTCCTTCATCACCAGCACCCGGTCCACGGTGCCGGCCACCACACCGAGGTCGTGGGTGACCAGGATCAGCCCGGCGCCGGTCTCGGCGCGCAACTCGTGCAGCAGGTCGAGGATCTGCGCCTGCACGGTGACGTCCAGCGCGGTCGTCGGCTCGTCGGCGACCAGCAGCCGCGGTTCGCAGGCCAGCGCCATCGCGATGATCGCGCGCTGCCGCATGCCGCCGGAGAACTCGTGCGGCCGCGACCGGGCGCGCCGGGCCGCGTCGGGGATGCCGACCCGGTCCAGGACCTGCACGGCACGGGCTCGGGCGGCCCGCTTGGAGACCTGCCGGTGCACCCGGTAGACCTCGGCGATCTGGTCGCCGATCGCGTAGTACGGGTCCAGGGCGGACAGCGGGTCCTGGAAGACCATGGCCGCCAGCGAGCCGCGCAGCCGCCGCAGTTCGTCGCCCTGCGCGGTCAGCGCGTCCACCCCGGCGACCCGCACGGTGCCGCCGAGCCGGGCGCCGGTGCCGCGGTGCAGGCCCAGCAGCCCGAAGGCGACGGTGCTCTTGCCGGAGCCCGACTCGCCCACGATGCCGAGCGCCTGCCCGGCCTCCAGGGTGAAGTCCAGGCCGTCGACGGCCCGCACCACCCCGCCGTCCACCGGGAACTCGACCACCAGGCCGGCCACCTCCACCAGCGGCCCGGCGGTCCCGGTCTGCTCGGCGCTCATGGCAGTACCACCCGTCGGTCGGCCACCGCGTAGAGCACGTCGGCGGCGGCATTGGCGAGAACCACGCAGAAGCCGGTGACCATGACCAGGCCGACGACCACCGGCAGGTCGATGACCTGGACCGAGTAGACCAGCAGCCGGCCCAGCCCCGGCAGCCCGAACAGGCTCTCGGTGAGCACCGCGGCGCCGAACATCGTGCCCAGGTCCAGCGCACTGAGCGCGATCACCGGGGTGAGCGCGCCGCGCAGCGCGTGCCGGGTCACCAGCCGCCGTTCGCTGACCCCGTAGGCGCGGAAGGTCCTGATGTGGTCCTCGGAGAGGGTCTCCAGCATCGATGAGCGGGTCAGCCGGGCGTACTTGGCGGACTCGATGATCGCCAGCGACACCCACGGCAGCAGCAGCCCCCAGAACCACGACTGCGGGTCGGCGGTGAGCGGGACGTAGGTGGGGAAGGGCAGCCACTGCAAGGTGGAGCAGAAGACGATGAGCAGCACCAGCCCGATGACGAAGACCGGGATGGCGTTGCCCGCCATGGTCAGCGCGGTCAGCGCCCGGTCGGCGAGCCGGCCGCGGCGCAGCGCGGAGACCAGGCCGGTGCCGACGCCGAGCAGCAGCCACAGCGCCATCGCGCCCAGCGCGAGCGAGCCGGTCACCGGCAGCCGGTTCCAGATCATCCCGGTGACCTGCTCGTTGGTGCGGTACGAGATGCCCAGGCACGGCGCGTGGCAGTGCATGACGCCGGTGCCGGTGCTGAAGTCCCGTCCGATGAGGATGCCCCGCAGGAAGTGCCCGTACTGCACCAGGACGGGGTCGCTGATGCCGAGTTGTTCGCGTACCTGGTGCACCTGGGCGGGGCTGCACTTGAGCCCGCAGGCGATCTGCGCCGGGTCGCCCGGTGCGACGTAGAAGGCCGCGTAGATGACGACGGACAGCACGAACAGCACGGTGACCATGCCGACGAGCCGCCGCAGGACGTATCCCCTCACGACTTCTCCTTCCGCCTGATGCCGATCCGCAGCCGGGAGGCGGCCCGCGGGTCGAGCGCGGTGCGCAGCGCGTCGGCGAAGACGGTGAAGGCCAA
Organism: uncultured Actinomycetota bacterium; assembly: GCA_963737305.1. Lineage (GTDB taxonomy): Bacteria > Actinomycetota > Actinomycetes > Streptomycetales > Streptomycetaceae > Streptantibioticus_C. Next base: position 3,587,942 of record CAVTRX010000001.1, read on the forward strand.
GGTGGTGGCGAACAGCAGCGCCGCGGGCAGCAGGACGTAGGTGGGGTCGGCCTGGAACCAGGTGGTCGCCGAGGAGAGCATCAGGCCCCACGAGGAGGTCGGCGGCCGTACCCCGACGCCCAGGAAGGACAGTCCCGCCTCGCTCACCACGTTCGACGGCAGCAGCAGCGCCGCGTAGGTGGCGACCGGCACGGCCAGCGACGGCATCAGCTCGCGGCGCGCGATCCGCCACGGCGTCGAGCCGCCGAGCCGGGCGGCGGCGACGTAGTCGAGTTCCTTCAGGGCGAGGGTCTGGGCGCGTACCAACCGCGCGGTGCCGCCCCAGCCCAGCAGCCCGATGACCAGCATCAGCAGCAGCGGGCGGGGGAAGCCGCTCGGCACGACGGCCATCAGCGCGAGGGCGAAGACCAGCGGGGGCAGCGCCAGCATCACGTCGGTGCTGTGCCCGAGGAACTGGTCGAGTACCCGGTTGCCGAGCCCGGCGGCCAGCCCGATCGACACCCCGGTCACCACCTGCACCAGGGTCGAGCCGAGGGCGACGAGCAGCGAGATCCGGGCACCGTAGACCAGCCGGGCGAACAGGTCCCGGCCGCTGGCGGGCTCCACGCCCAGCCAGTGGGTGCCGCTGACCCCGCCGAAGGAGCCGACGGGCACGCCGCCGGACGCGGAGTTGACCAGTGAGTCGTGGTAGGTGGTGGGGTCCTGTCCCTCGATCGCGCTGAGCAGCGGCGCGGTGACCGCGATCAGCACGAGCAGGGCGATGACGACGCAGGCGACGACGGCGGCGCGCTGTGAGCGCAGCCGCCGCCAGACCTGCCGGGCGCCCGCGGCCGGCGAGAGCGACACGCTCTCCCCGGCCGTCAGGCCGTGGGTGGCCGATGCCATGTCCGTGCGCTCCGCTACTTGACCGCGACCTGGGAGATGTCCAGGACGCCGGTCCAGTCGCTGATCACCACGTTGCGGATGTCCTTGCCGTACAGCCGCTTGTAGACCGGGTGGAAGAGCGGGACGGTCAGGGCCTGCCCGCCGATCTCCTTGTCCAGCGCGCCCCAGCGCTTCGCGGCGGCGGCGTGGTCGGTGATCTGGTTGATCCGGTCGATCTCGGCGTTCACCTTGGGGTCGTTCAGCAGGGCGGAGTTGAAGTTGTAGCCGTCCTTGACGATCTGGCGGCCGTCGAAGATCGGCGCGAGGAACGGGCCGCCGGACGGCCAGTCGGCGCCCCAGCCGCCCAGGAACAGGCCCGGCTCGGTCTTCACCGAGTAGACGACCTGCTGGTACTTGTCGTCCTCGAAGCCGTTGAGCTTGACGGTGATCCCGGAGGCCTTCAGCCCGTCCTGGATCGCGGCGGCCAGGGCCGGGCCGCGCCCGGTGCCCGCGGCGGTGGAGTGGGTGAGGGTGACGGTCAGGCCGTGCGGGTAGCCGGCCTCCTTCAGCAGTTCCTTGGCCTTGGCCGGGTTGCCGCCGGCGCCCGCCGGGAACGGGTCGTAGGGCGTGTAGCCGAAGGTCTGCTGGTCGGGCAGGAAGGTGGTGGCCGGCTCGGCGAGCGAGGAGCCGCCGGCCGCGTTGACCACCGAGGTGCGGTTGACCGCGTAGGCGATGGCCTGGCGCACCTTGGGATTGTCGAACGGCTTCACCTTCGGGTCGAAGGCCAGGTAGTTGGTGTAGCCGAAGTGCCCGGTGCCCACCCGCGAGGCGAGTTCCTTGTCTGCGGTGACCTTGGCCAGTTCGGCGGGGCCCAGGTCGGTGTCGATGGTGATGGCCGCGGCGTCCGGGCCGGAGCCGGTCGACAGCCGCTGGTTGATGACCGCGGGGTCGAGCCCGGCCTGCACGTCGATGAGGCTGGGGTAGGCGTGCCGCTGCGGGTCGGTCTTCGCCGACCAGTACGGGTTGCGCCTGAGCACCAGGTGCATGCCGTCGTTCTCGTTCTTGACGACCTCGTACGGGCCCGAGGAGATCGGGTGCGCCTGGTACTTGCTGCCGGTGTCCTTGGCCTTGGGCACCGGGGCGAACTGCGTCTGGGTGGCGAGGTAGGGGAAGTCGCCCTCGGGCTTGTCCAGGTGGAAGACGATGGTCTTCGCGTCCGGCGTCCCGATCGCCGCGAGCCCCTTACTGTCCTTGTACGGCCCCTGGTAGTCCGCCGCGCCGACCAGCCAGTCCCGCAGGTAGGGCGCGCCGCCGGACAGTTCGGGGGCGAAGGAGCGCTCGATGCCGTACTTGACGTCGGCGCTGGTGATCGCCGTGCCGTCCTCGAACTTCAGCCCGTCCTTGAGGTGGTACGTCCACACCGTGGCGTTCTTCGACGGCTCACCGGTGTCGGTGGCCAGGTCCGGGACCACCTTGGTGCCGGCCGCGCCGGCCGCCCTGTTGCGGGTGGTCAGGGTGCGGAAGACCAGGGAGGGCAGGTTGCCGCCGCCGGAGGTGTACTCGCGCGCCGGGTCGAACTTGGACTGCGGGACCTGGTCGAGGACGGTCAGGGTGCCGCCCGGGTGCGGTGCGGCGTCGGTCGCCGAGTCCCCGCTCTTCGGACCGCAGGCCGCGGCCCCGCCGGCGAGGACCACGCTGACGGCCGCCGCCGCGACGCGGCGGGATATGAGGGGGTGAGGAGACATCGGGAGGGCCTTTCGCTGCCAAGAAGGTGAGGTCTGCGCGTGGTTCGCGGGCGGCAGCGGAATGACAACGTTTGGCCAGAAGGCGCCGCGCCCGCGCGAAAGCGTCCCGGAGTCGGCCGGAGGCGGCAAGAGGGCCTCAGCGAAGTGGGTTCCGGGACGGGCGGGTCAGCGACAGTGGATGTCGGCCACGCTGTGCCTGGTCACGCCGATGAGCGCGAGCTCGAAGCTGGCGCTGACGTAGGCATGACGAGTGGGCACGGCAGAAGATTGAGGGATTTCTTCTGCAATGTCAAAGTCGAAGCGGCGGCCGGCGTGCTATGCGCACGCCGGCCGAAGACCACGGCCAGGGCGCGGTCAGCCGTCCTCCAGGCTCAACAGCATGTCCTTGAAGGCCCGTTCGACCACCTGCGGGTGTTCCATCATCGAGACGTGGCCGCCGTCGGGGATGGCCACGAGACGCGAGTCACGGAACGCCTTCGCCGCCCGCCGGGCCATCCGGAAGGACACCAGCTTGTCCCGCCCGCCGTACACCAGCAGGGTCGGCGCCACCACTTGTTCGGCCTGCCGCCACAGCGAGTGCTGCCCGCCGAGCGTGTAGGCGTTCACGATCCCGCGCGTCGAGCGCACCATGGAGTCCCAGAAGTACGGCAGCCCCAGGCGCCGTTCGTACTCGCGCTTGGCCGCCTCGAACTCCGGCCCGCCGAAGGAGGCGGGGTCGCCGAAGCACAGCGCGATCAGCGCCTGGGTGCGGCGCTCGACCGGCCAGTCGCGGGTGGAGCGCATGTACAGCCGCGGCAGCCCCGGCACCGAGGCGAGCGCGGTCGGCCAGGCGCTGCGCTGCGGGCGGACCTCGGGCAGCGCGGGCGAGATCAGGGTGAGGGTGCGCACCAGGTCGGGGCGGACCGCGGCGATCCTGGTGGAGACGGCGCCGCCCAGCGAGTTGCCGAACAGGTGCACCGGCCCGCCCCCGCCGGCCTCCAACAGCCGTACGACGGCGCGGGCGTGGCCGTTGATGGAGTAGTTGCCGTCGTCGGGCGGCGGGGAGAACCCGAAGCCGGGCAGGTCGATCGCCTGGCCGGCCACCACCCCGCCCAGCAGCTCCATCAGCACGGACCAGTTCTGCGAGGACCCGCCCAGCCCGTGCACGAACAACGCGGGCTCCAGCCCGTCGCGCTCCGGGATCCGGGAGCGTACGACCACCGACATCCCCCGCAGGGACACCGTCCGTACCGTCTCGCGGTCACTGTCCGCCGGGGGCGGTCCTACGGGGGGCACGGTGGGTACCGGGCCGGCCGGTACGATTCCCGGCTGCTCGGTCGACTCGGTCGAGGACATGGCCCAATATTACGAGCGGATCACGTGGGTGACCGGGTGCCGTGCCCACCCCGCGCGTCAGCCACTCCATCCGCCTACGCTCGCATATGTGCGCGAATGAGTAGCAGACTCGAAGCAGTACCCGCCGAGCAGCACCAGGAGGTGTCATGTCCGAGGAGCAGCTGGAGGCCGACGAGGCCGACACCGCCGAGCAGCGGCGCGGGGTGCCGCAGGACGAGGAGGTCCCCGCCGTACCGCCCCGCGACGACGTCGACCCCGCCGACGCGGCCGAACAGCAGCGGGTCGTCCCGGTGGACGAAGACGACTATCGCTGACAGACCTGGACCGATCGGTCGGGTGAGCGGACGCTTGGAACGTTCGGCTCATGAGATTCTGCGTCGGCGCGGCACTGCGGAACGTTACCCAAACGTACGATGGCCAACGCGGCACAGCACAGCCAGGCGGTCCGCACGATTCGCAACACGCCAGAGCAAGATTTGGGAGGCGGCGTGACAGCCATAGAGCAGACAGAGGCGCGCCCGCGCGGGACGCGTCTGCCGCGCCGCGCCCGACGCAACCAGCTCCTGGGCGCTGCCCAGGAGGTCTTCGTCGCCCAGGGGTACCACGCGGCGGCGATGGACGACATCGCGGAGCGCGCCGGGGTCAGCAAACCGGTGCTCTACCAGCACTTTCCGGGCAAGCTCGAGCTCTACCTGGCCCTGCTCGACCAGCACTGCGAATCGCTGCTCCAGGCGGTCCGCACGGCGCTGGCCTCGACCACGGACAACAAGCAGCGCGTCGAGGCGACGATGCACGCCTACTTCGCCTACGTCGAGGACGAGGGCGGCGCCTTCCGCCTGGTCTTCGAATCCGACCTGACCAACGAGCCCGCGGTGCGCGAGCGGGTCGACAAGGTCGCCCTCCAGTGCGCCGAGGCGATCAGCGAGGTGATCGCGGAGGACACCGGGCTCGCCCGGGAGCAGTCGATGCTGCTGGCCGTGGGCCTGGGCGGCGTCTCGCAGGTGGTCGCGCGCTACTGGCTGGCGGGCGACCGGGCCATCAGCCGTGACCAGGCGGTACAGCTGCTGACCTCGCTGGCCTGGCGCGGTATCGCGGGCTTCCCGCTGCACGGCGCCGACGGGCAACCGCACTGACGCCCACTCCCGGTTGGCAAACGCTACTGTTTACGGCGTAGGACGCCTGAGCTTCGGAGGGAAAACCGTGGAGGTCAAGATCGGCGTGCAGCACGCGCCGCGCGAGATCGTCATCGAGAGCGAGCAGTCGACCGAGGAGATCCAGAAGGCCGTTTCCGCGGCTCTCTCCGGCGCCGAGAAGCTGCTTCAGCCTCACTGACGACCGCGGCCGGAAGGTCCTGGTGCCGGCCGATCGGCTGGCCTACGTGGAGATCGGTGAGCCGGCCAAGCACAAGGTCGGTTTCGGCGCGAGCTGACGCCGGCGACACAAGGCGACCGTCCGGAGGAATCCGGGCGGTCGCCTTTCGTTTGCGCTCCCTACCGAACCGGGTAGTAACCGCACGCCTGATTTACCACGGTGTGCCGGACGTAAGGGACGGCTGGGGAGGGACGCCATGACCTTGGATCTGCTCGGTAGCGCGCTGATCGGCCTGGTGACGGCCTGGACCGCGCTCCGACTGTTGCCCCACCGCTTCCCCTTCCGGCGGATGGTCCTGCTCACCGGCCTGACCGGCGCCCTGCTGGGCGGCCTGATCACCGGCTGGGTGATGGGCTTCCACGACCCGGCGGCCCCGCTGCTGGCCGCGCTGCTGGTGTCGGCCGCCGGCCTGTCACTGCTCGTCCGCGACCCGGGCACCCGCAGGTCCTCCGGCCCCCGCACCGCCTGAGACCCCGCACCGCCGCAGACGAAGGGCGGCGTCCCACCCGTGACGGGTGGGACGCCGCCCTTCGTCTCAGACTTTTCGGACCGGCCTAGGAGGCCAGGCTCAGCGCCGACATGCGCTTGGTGTGCGCCTCGGTGATGCGGGTGAACATCCGGCCCACCTCGGCCAGGTCGAACCCGTCGGCCACCCCGCCGACCAGCATGGTGGACAGCGCGTCGCGGTCGGCGACCACCCGCTGCGCCTGGGAGAGCGCCTCGCCCATCAGCCGGCGGGCCCACAGCGCCAGCCGGCCGCCGACCCGCGGGTCCGCCTCGATGGCCGCCCGTACCTTCTCCACCGCGAAGCTCGCATGACCGGTGTCATCCAGCACCCCGAGCACCAGGGCGCGGGTGTCGGAGTCCAGCCGCGCCGCGACCTCGCGGTAGAAGTCGCTGGCGATCGAGTCGCCGACATACGCCTTGACCAGGCCCTCCAGCCAGTCCGACGGCGCGGTCTGCCGGTGGAAGCCGTCCAGCGCGGCGGCGAACGGCTCCATGGCGGCGGTCGGCTCCTCGCCGATCTCCGCGAGCCGGTTGCGCAGCCGCTCGAAGTGGCCGAATTCCGCCGACGCCATCTTCGCCAGCTCCGCCTTGTCCGCCAGGGAGGGCGCGAGCTTGGCGTCGTCCGCCAGCCGTTCGAACGCGGCCAGCTCTCCGTAGGCCAGCGCGCCCAGCAGGTCGACGACGGCGGCCCGGTACTGCGGTTCTGCCGCGGCCGTCGCCCAGTCCTGGGCGGCGATACCGGCGGTGGGGGCCTCGCTCGGGTCGGTCGCGGTGCTCTCGTCAGGCGTGTCCATGCTGCGCACAATAGTCCGCCGCCCGGCCGCCCGAGCCGCTCGCCGGCCCGGGCCCACGGCGGCCTTCCGAACGCTTTGCCGAATCCCGAAAGAATCGATCCCCCGCGGCTGGGTTCATCCGGGGTAGAGTGATAAGGGAGCCCGCCGATTCTCGGCGGACTCGTTCACGAATGCGGATGCCCGGTCGGTGGCCCGATCGGCTCCGACCCGACTGTCCCGCTCACGTCCCCGTGAGCGGTGGCCCCGCTCGCGGCACGCGTGAGGGCCGCGGTCCCGCGCTCCACGGCCGCCCCTGGTCTTCTTTCGGTCCAGGGATCCCCACGGCCCGTACCACAGAAGGCGCGGTCAGCGTCCACCTACGGATGCTCGACCCCCCTCACCCGCACAGTGCCGCGCTCATGGAAGAGGCAAGCATCCTGTCCACCACGACTTTCCGTGATCTCGGGATCCTCCCCGAGACCGTCGAGGCGCTCGACGCCGTCGGCATCACCACCCCGTTCCCCATCCAGGAGATGACGCTCCCGGTCGCACTGGCCGGCAACGACGTCATCGGCCAGGCCAAGACCGGCACCGGCAAGACGCTGGGCTTCGGCCTGCCGCTGCTGGAGCGGGTCACCGTGCCCGCCGACGTCGAGGCCGGACGGGCCAAGCCCGAGGCGCTGTCCGACGGACCCCAGGCGCTCGTCGTCGTCCCCACCCGCGAGCTGTGCACCCAGGTCACCAACGACCTGCTGACAGCCGGCAAGGTCCGCAACGTCCGGGTCCTCGCGATCTACGGCGGCCGGGCCTACGAACCGCAGGTCGAGGCGCTCCAGCAAGGGCGTCGACGTGGTCGTCGGCACCCCCGGCCGGCTGCTGGACCTGGCGGGGCAGCGCAAGCTCGACCTCTCCTCGGTCCGCGCGCTCGTGCTCGACGAGGCCGACGAGATGCTCGACCTGGGCTTCCTGCCGGACGTCGAGAAGATCATGGAGATGCTGCCGAGCAAGCGGCAGACCATGCTGTTCTCGGCGACCATGCCGGGCCAGGTCATCTCGCCTCGCCCGCCGCTACATGTCGCAGCCCACCCACATCCGGGCCACCGCCCCGGACGACGAGGGCGCGACTGTGGCCAACATCACACAGCACGTCTTCCGGGCCCACTCGCTGGACAAGCCCGAGCTGGTCGCGCGCATCCTCCAGGCCGACGGCCGCGGGCTGGCGATGATCTTCTGCCGCACCAAGCGCACCGCGGCCGACATCGCCGAGCAGCTGGCCCGGCGCGGTTTCGCCTCCGGCGCGGTCCACGGGGACCTCGGCCAGGGCGCCCGCGAGCAGGCGCTGCGGGCGTTCCGCAACGGCAAGGTCGACGTGCTGGTCTGCACGGACGTGGCGGCCCGCGGCATCGACGTCGACGGCGTCACCCACGTCATCAACTACCAGTCCCCCGAGGACGAGAAGACCTATCTGCACCGGATCGGCCGCACCGGCCGCGCCGGCGCCTCGGGGATCGCGATCACCCTGGTCGACTGGGACGACATCCCGCGCTGGCAGCTGATCAACAAGGCGCTGGAGCTGTCCTTCAACGACCCGGAGGAGACCTACTCCACCTCCGAGCACCTCTACGAACTGCTGGGCATCCCCGAGGGCACCACCGGTGTGCTGCCGCGCGCCGAGCGGACCCGGGCGGGCCTGGCGGCCGAAGAGGTCGAGGACCTGGGCGAGACCGGAGGCCGGGGCCGCAAGTCCGCGCCGGCCGCCGCCCCCGTCGCGGTCACCGAGGAGCGTCCCAAGCGCACCCGCCCGCCGCGCCAGCGGCGCCGCACCCGTGGCGGCGCCCCGCTCGACGAGGCGGCCGGCGGCACGACCGCCGAGGTCACCGTGCCCGCCCCCGCCCCCGTCGCGGAGGACGGCGGCACCACCCGGCCGGCACCGCGCCGCCGCCGTCGCACCCGCACGGGCGCGCCGTCCGGCGCGGCGGCCGCCACCGCCACGGCCACCGTGGAGACCGTCGAGGCCCCGCGCCCGGCGGAGTCCGCCGAGGCCGGCGGCCCGGACGATGCCGCCAAGCCGGCCCGTCGCCGCCGTCGCACCCGCGTCGGCGCCGCCGCGGCCAAACCGTCCGCGGGCCCGGAGGCCTGAGGACGGACCAGAACGTGACGCGGCCCGGCACCCGAGGAGGGGAGCCGGGCCGCGGCACGTCCGGCTGCTGCCGTGAGCCGGCTGTCCCTCGCGGGCCGCGATTCCGGCGGCGTTAGTCTGGCCCGCATGAGCCGACCGCCATCGCTGCGACTGCCCGACACCGCGCGGGCGTACCGCCTGGAGACCGTCCGCGGGTCGTTCGCCGTGCTGGACGCCGGAGCGGCCCGGCGCGGGACCGCGCTGATGGTGCCGGGGTTCACCGGCAGCAAGGAGGACTTCATCGCGCTGCTCGGGCCGCTGGCCCAAGCCGGCTGGCGGGTCGTCGCGGTGGACGGCAGGGGGCAGTACGAGAGCGGTGGCCCTCGGGCCGAGGAGGCCTACGCGCAGGGTGAGTTGGCGGCCGACCTGATCGCGCAGGCCACGGCGCTGGGTGGTGGCCCGGTGCATCTGCTCGGGCACTCGATGGGCGGCCTGGTCTCCCGCGCGGCGGTGCTGGACGGCGGTGGACGGCAGGAGTGGGCGTCGCTGACGCTGATGAGTTCGGGCCCGGCCGCCATCCACCCGGCCCAGCAGGTGCGGACGAAGCTGCTGATCGACGCGCTGGCCACGATGGACATGGAGGGCGTCTGGCAGGCGATGCGCGAGCTGGACGCCGAGGACGCCGCCGCGACGACCGGCGTCGCGGACGGTGTGGACGAGTTCCTGCACCAGCGCTGGCTGGCCAACGCCCCGCAGCAGTTGATCGCCACCGGCCGCCAACTGGTCGGTGAGCCGGACCGGGTGGCCGAACTGGCGGCCGTCGCGCTGCCCAAGCTGGTGATCTCGGGCGAGGTGGACTACGCCTGGCCGGTGCCGTGGCTGGACGAGATGGCGGTCCGGCTGGACGCCAGGCGCGAGGTCGTCGCGGGCGCCGGGCACTCCCCCAACGCCGAGCGTCCCGAGGCGACCGCGACCGTCCTCGACGACTTCTGGCGGTCGGCAGCCCGCTGAGCACGGGTCAGCCGCCGTGGACGAAGCCCAGCACCCCGTTGGCGACCTGCTGGACCGCGATCGCGGACAGCAGCATGCCGGACAGCCGGGTCACCAGCACCACACCGCCGTCCTTGATCAGCCGGATGACCGCCAGCGAGTAGCGCATGGTCACCCACAGCACGACGTGCATCATGACGATCGCCGCCCACACCGACAGCAGTTGGCCGCCGCCGCCCGCGTGCTGCACGGCGAGGATCACCGTGACGATCGCGCCGGGTCCGGCCAGCAGCGGCATGCCCAGCGGCACCAGGGCGACGTTGACGTCCTTGGTCTGGCTGGGCTCGTCGGCCTTGCCGGTCAGCAGGTCCAGCGCGATCAGCAGCAGGAGCAGCCCGCCGGAGATCCGCAGCGCGGGCACCGAGACGTGCAGGTAGTCGAGGATCTCCTGCCCGCACAGCGCGAAGCAGGCGATCACGCCGAAGGCGACCAGCACCGCCTGCCAGGCCATCCGGCGCTGCACCTTGGCGGCGCGCCCACCGGTCAGGGCGATGAAGATCGGGGTGATACCGGGCGGGTCCATGATCACGAAGAGCGTGACGAAGACCGACCCGAACAGGGTGACGTCGAACATGGCGTTACGGACTTTCGCGGTTCAGGGGTGAGGACGCGGTCCTGTCGCGGACCCGCGTGAGGGAAACAGGGCGCCGGGCAGAGCCGGACGCCGACCAGGAAAAGGTGTAGGTGAGCGAGGTGGGGGGCGGAGCCGGTGCGCTAGATGGCGCTGATCGGCATCGCGCCGGTGGCCCGGCGGGAGATCTCCCGGTAGACCTCCGGGTCGGTGGTGAACTCCCCGAGCCGGCAGGTCTTGCGGCTGCCGTGGTAGTCGCTTGAGCCGGTGACCAGCAGTCCCAGCTCACCCGCGAGAGAGCGCAACCGGGCCCGGGTCGGCTCGTCGTGGTCCATGTGGTCGGCCTCGATACCGTCCAGCCCGGCGGAGGCCAGCTCGGCCAGGACGCTCTCCGGCACCGTGCGGCCGCGCTTGGCGGCGGCCGGGTGGGCGAAGACGGTGACCCCGCCCGCGCCCTTGACCAGCCGGATCGCGTCGAACGGGTCGAGCTCGTGCTTGCCGACGTAGGCCCGGCCGCCGTCGGAGAGCCATTCGGTGAAGGCGTCGGAGACGGTCGGCACCAGGCCCAGCTCCACCAGCGCGGTGGCGATGTGCGGGCGGCCCACCGACACGCCCTGGGCGGACTCCGCCTCCCCCGTCAGGCCGGCGATCGCGGCGACCCGCTCCCAGGTCACCGGGACGCCCAGGTCGCGCAGCTTGCCGACCATGGCCTTGGCACGCGGGATCCGGTCGTCGCGCACCAGCTCCCGCTCGCGGGCCAGCTCCGGCTCCTGCGGGTCGAACAGGTAGGCCAGCATGTGCATGCTGATGCCGCCCAGCCGGCAGGACAGCTCGGCGCCGGTGACCAGCGTCAGTCCCGCGCACTGCGGCGTGCGCAGCGCGTCGGCGGCCTCCTGGTACCCGGCGACCGTGTCGTGGTCGGTGAGCGCGACGACGCCGAGTCCGGCGGCCGCCGCGTTGCGCACCAGCTCCGCGGGGGTGTCCGTACCGTCCGACGCGGTGGAGTGGGCGTGCAGGTCGATGCGCACTTCGCGGGCTCCCCACTGCTTTCGGTCACGGATACGGAAACGACTACGAGTAGCAACTTGCGAAACAAAGGATAACTGCCACCGCAACCCACCGATTCGCAGGGTCGCCTCAGGGGACGGACAGCAGCCGCGGGGAGAGCGCGCCGCACGGCAGCAGGTCGACCTCGGCGCCCGCCTCGCGCAGGTCGGTGAGCACCACCTCGTCGTACAGCATCAGCCCCGACTGCTCGGGCCAGACCACCGCCCACAGCCACAGTCCGCGGGCCTCACCGGCGAAGACCGCGCGGTCGTCGGGGGCGTCGGGGACGTTCCACAGGGCGGTCGGCCGGCCGGCGGCCAGCACCTTCGCGTGCGGCGGGCGGTCGACGCACATCCGCGGTCCCGGATCGGGGCCCGGAATCCCGGCGTAGCGGGCGCCGAGCCCGACCCCGAGCTCCTCGGCGATCAGCAACAGCTCGCCCGCGCCGCCCAGCGGCCCGGGGCCCGAGCAGGCCACCGCGCTGGCCCGTCCGCCGCTGCGCTCGTCCCCCGCGGACGCCGCACCGGTGAACAGCCAGCCGACCGGCAGCGGCCACGGCATCCACACGGGCACTCTGCAGCGGTCCGCGACCACCCCGAGCGCCTCGATGCTCGGCGGCACCACGGGTTGCAGCGGATAGACGGTGCCATGGGCGTCACACTGCCAGGTGTCGGCGAACAGCCCGGGCGCCCGGACCCGGCCACCGCACTTCGGGCAACTGGGTTCACCCCTCATAGCCCTCCACGGTCCTCTCCCGCGCGCCTGTCCGTCAAGGACGATCAACCGCGCTCCCACCGTCTGCCGGAGCCGGCTTCACCCCAGTGGCGTCGAGCGTCTACGCGGATCGCGCAGGTCGGTGGCCGCCGTCAGCCAGCGGTCGTGCAGCGCCCCCGCGCCGTGCACCCGCTTCCAGGCGGCCTCGTTGGCGGTCATCGGCAGCAGGGGGTAGAAGCGGATCGGATCCATCGGCGGGTCCAGCGGCAGGTCGGGCACCAGCCCGCCGGGCTCAGCGACCAGGACGGCGGTGAAGGGCGCGCCCGGCCACAGCGGCTCCCCGATGTCCAGCGAGGCACCGGGGGCGATGACCACCCCGTCGACCTGCGGAGACGCCGCCAGCGCGGCGAGCGGACGCAGTGCCTGGTCGGTGTCGGCGAGACCGGCCCGCACCGACAGCACCAGTTCGGCGCGCGGTCCGCGAACCGGGTCGGCGGTGAGGGAGGTCGGATCGTTCATCGGCCGGGCCGACATCCCCAGCGTCGCGTACCGCACGAGCACGTCGTCGTCGAACCTGAGCACCTCGATGCGCTCGGTCCCCACGAAGGTCACCGCGGCCCGCGCGTCGGGCTCACCCAGCGCCGCCCTCAGCCGCGCCTCGGCCAGCTCCAGCACATCTGCCATGACGTCGAGCATAGATCGCGCAACGAGTCGTGCGAGCGGGCGCGGGGGCCTGCCATGCCTTGGTATGGTGGAGCGCTGGCCGCCAGGAATGGCGTGCACCAGCCAGGTGTTTCCCCAAGGGGAACCGACCGGAGGAGGTGGGGGCTGCAATGGATCCAAGTCGACCGTGCAGTACCAAAAGCTCTTCCGGTAAACGGGACACTCCCGCCTGATCGTTGCCCCACTACCCGGCTGTTCGTGCCGGGAAACCCCTCGTTTCGTCCGCGCCAGCGACGCGGCCGCGGGGGTCCGGGCACGACCGCGGGTACCCGGGTCACGCCGCACGCGCACCGCGTCCGGCCGGTATCGAAGTCCGGAAGAGCTCCTCGAACTCGTCCCGCTGTGCCGTCGGCGTCCATTCGTGCCCACGGCCGGTCCGCGAAGGAGCTTGCCATGTCGATGATGCGCGAATTGCGTGCCGCGGTCCGCCCTGCCCTGCGCAAGGGCACAGAACCCGGCTTCGGCGGTACGGGTACCACGATCACACCCCGCGAGACGCTGCCGAACTCGGTCGTCGACTGCGCCGTCTACCGCGACGGCCGCCGCTGTACCGAGAGCGTCATGCCGCGGGCCGCGCTCCAGCAGGTGCGCGACAGCGGCGAGGGCTTCGTGTGGATCGGGCTGCACGAGCCGGGCGAGCAGGAGTTCGCCGGGCTGGCCCAGGAGTTCGGGCTGCACCCGCTGGCCGTCGAGGACGCGGTCCACGCCCACCAGCGCCCCAAGCTGGAGCGCTACGACGACATCGCTCTTCACCGTCTTCAAGACCATCCGCTACGTCGAGCACGCCGAGCTGACCGCGACCAGCGAGGTGGTGGAGACCGGCGAGGTGATGGTCTTCACCGCCCCGGACTTCGTCATCACCGTGCGGCACGGCGGCCACGGCTCGCTGCGCTCGCTACGGCACCGCCTGGAGTCCGAGCCGGAGCTGCTGGCCAAGGGGCCGAGTTCGGTGCTGCACGCCATCGCCGACCGGGTGGTCGACGACTACCTGACGGTCACCGACGCGGTGCAGAACGACATCGACGAGGTGGAGATCGACGTCTTCTCCGCCCAGCAGGCCACCAAGTCGCCGGGCATCGACACCGCGGGGCGGATCTACCAGCTCAAGCGGGAGGTGCTGGAGTTCAAGCGGGCCGTCTCCCCGCTGATGCGCCCCATGCAGCTGCTGAGCGAGCGCCCGATGCGGGTCGTCGACCCCGACATCCAGAAGTACTTCCGGGACGTGGCCGACCACCTGGTGCGGGTGCACGAACAGGTCGTCGGCTTCGACGACCTGCTCAACTCGATCCTCCAGGCCAACCTCGCGCAGGCGACCGTCGCGCAGAACGAGGACATGCGCAAGATCACCGCCTGGGCGGCGATCCTGGCCGTCCCCACGATGATCACCGGCGTCTACGGGATGAACTTCGACCACATGCCCGAGCTGCACACCCACTACGGCTACTACGTGGTGCTGGCCGCCATGGTGGTGGTCTGCTACACCATCCACCGCGGCTTCCGGCGCAACGGCTGGCTGTAGCGGCGGGCCGCCGCTACACGCCTGTCTCCACGACCTGCTCGGCCAGGGTGTCGCGCCGCCCGGACAGGATGACCAGCGTCAGCCCGGCCAGGATCACCGCGAGCGCCGGGTAGACCCCCACGGGCGGCCGCTGGCCGAGCCAGAGCGCGGCGATCAGCGCGGCGCCGGGGGTCTCCAGCAGGATCGCGGTGGAGGTGACGGAGGGGCCGAGGCCGCGCACCACCCGGTTGAGCAGCGAGTGCCCCAGCAACTGCGCCGTCGCGGTCAGCAGGATCAGCTTGAACCAGGTGTCAGCCGAGTACCCGGCGCCCACCGAGGCACCCGAGACCAGGCAGGCGACGAGCAGCAGGACCGCGGTCGTCGAGTAGCACACGAAGGTGTACGCGGAGGTGCTCACGGTGCTCCGCACCCGGGCGCCCAGCAGCACGTACCCGGCCGCCGCCATCCCGCCGCCGAGCGCCAGCGCGTCACCGGCCACCGCCCGCGCCGACAGCGACAGGTCCACCCCGGAGACCAGCAGCACCCCGACGAAGGCCAGCGCGGCGCCCGCCCAGACCAGTCCTGGCCGCCGCTGCCCGAGCAGCCACATGATCAGCGTGGTCCAGATCGGGGTGGTGGTCACCATCGCGGTGGAGGACGCCACCGAGGTCATCGACAGACTCGGCAGCCACAGCCCGAAGTGCAGCGCGAGCACGACGCCCGCCGCCACCGACAGCAGCACCTCGCGCCGGCCCATCCGGCGCAGTTCCGCGCGCCCGCGCAGCAGCACGAAGGGACTCAGCGCGCCGACGGCCATCGCGTTCCGCCAGAAGGCGATGGCGAGGGCGGGCGCCACCGTCGCCGCTATCAGCGGCGCGGACAGCGAGACCCCGCACAGCGCGACGGCCAGCAGCACCAGGTCGACCGCCGCGGTGCCGGCCACCGGTCCCGATTCCGGTCCCGGCGCGGCGGGGGTGCGCTGGGGCCGCTCGGATCCGACCCGCGAGGTGCCTGGCACGGGCGCTCCCTTCCGGGGTACGGGTGGGTGTACCGGGCACGAACCCGGGAGGACCCCCTCAGGTTAAGCCGTGCGGTGCGGAACCCGGCGGGGATTGAGCGGGCCCACCGCAGGTCCCGGGCGCCGCGGGGCAGGCAATAGGCTGGCGCGTATGGCGGAGGCGGAGACGGGCGGGCGGGAGTCGCTGGACCGGGCGCTCATCGAGGAGTCGGCGAAGAAGTCCGGGCTGCTGTGGGTGAGCGGCGACGGCGCTCCCGCGGTCGGGCTGTGGCACGTGTGGCACGACGGCGCGGTCACCCTGGTGGGCGGTGGGCCCGGCGAGCAGCCGTTGCGCGGCCTGGATGACGGCGGCACGGCCCTGGTGACCGCCCGCAGCAAGGACAAGGGCGGCCGACTGGTCACCTTCCCGGCCACCGTCGCCGAACTGCCGCCGGACGGCGAGGCGTGGCAGGCGGCGGTCGCGGAGCTGAAGGGCAAGCGGCTCAACGCCCCCGACGCGCCGGTCATGGCCGACCGCTGGGCCCGGGAGTGCCGGGTCCTGCGGCTGACGCCCAGCGGGCCGCCCGCCGAGGCGCCCGGCACGATGCCCGAGGGCAGCGGCGCGGCCGTCCCGGTCGCCACCCCCGCCACCACCCGCCGGCCCATCCCCTCGGCGCTGCCGCGGCTGCTGCTGCGCCGCAAGGGCCGCGGATAGCGAAGCTTGATCGTTCCTTGGCCCGACCCACCGCGACCGGGCCGGTGGTGGCGACTACTCTTGCCTTGCTCCCTTGATCCCTTGAGCGCGCATCGCGGGCAGGTTGGAGGCTCGGCATGGTCGCAGGAGCCCCCCGGGTCTTCATCTCCCAGCTGGCCGGTGTGGCGGTCTTCGACCCGGACGGCGACCAGGTCGGCCGGGTACGCGACGTCGTGGTCGTGCTGCGGGTCGGCGGCCGTCCGCCACGGGTGCTCGGCCTGGTGGTCGAGGTGGTCAGCCGGCACCGGATCTTCCTGCCGATGACCCGGGTCATCGGTCTGGAGTCCGGCCAGGTCATCACCACCGGCGTGGTCAATCTGCGGCGCTTCGAACAGCGGGCGGCCGAGACGCTGGTGCTCGGCGAGCTGCTGGACCGCAAGGTGTGGCTGAGCGGCGCCGACCCAGCCGGCCGCCCCGACACGGAAGACCCCGAGCACGGGGAGACCGGGGACGCCAAGGACACCGAGGTCACCGTCCTGGACGTGGCGATGAGCCAGTTGCCGGCCCGCCGGGACTGGGAGATCGACAAGGTCTTCGTCCGGCGCGGCAAGGGCGGCGCGCTGCGCAGGCGCGGCGAGACGCTGACCGTGGAGTGGTCGGCGGTCAGCGGCTTCCGGCGGTGGAGCACGGGCAGGGCGCGGAGAGTCTGCTGGCCACCTTCGAGCAGCTGCGCCCCGCGGACCTGGCGAACGTGCTGCACCACCTGTCGGCGAAGCGCCGCGGCGAGGTCGCCGCCGCGCTGGACGACGACCGGCTCGCCGACGTGCTGGAGGAGCTGCCCGAGGACGACCAGGTCGAGATCCTCGGCAAGCTCGCAGGAGGAGCGGGCGGCCGACGTCCTGGAGGCGATGGACCCCGACGACGCGGCCGACCTGCTGTCCGAGCTGCCGGAGGAGGAGAAGGAGCGGCTGCTGGCGCTGATGCAGCCGCAGGACGCGGCACCGCTGCGGCGGCTGCTGACCTACGAGGAGCACACCGCGGGCGGTCTGATGACCACCGAGCCGATCGTGCTGCGGCCGGACGCCACCGTCGCCGAGGCGCTGGCCCGGGTGCGCAACCCGGACCTGTCCCCCGCGCTGGCCGCGCAGGTGTACGTCTGCCGCCCGCCGGACGAGACGCCGACCGGCAAGTACCTGGGCGTGGTGCACTTCCAGCGGCTGCTGCGCGACCCGCCGTTCACGCTGGTCGGCGCGATCGTCGACACCGATCTGCGGCCGCTGCGCGCCGGACACCCAGCTGCCCGCGGTCACCAGCTACCTCGCCACGTACAACATGATCGCCGCGCCCGTGGTGGACGACAGCGGTTCGCTGCTGGGCGCGGTGACGGTGGACGACGTGCTGGACCACCTGCTGCCGGAGGACTGGCGGGACTCCGCCGCGCACGACGAGTTCTCACCGGTGCCGCGAATCGGGGAGGACGCCGATGGCCGTTGACCGGTCCGAGCGCGGCAAGCAGCCGGCGCCCGGCATGCCGCCCGCGCCGCGCCGAGGAGCGCGGCTGGACGAGCCGCGCGAGCCGGGGCGAGACCTGCTGCCCTCCTGGGACCCGGAGGCGTTCGGCCGGCTGTCGCGAGCGGATCGCCCGGTTCCTGGGCACCGGGCGCTTCATCGTGTGGATGACGGTCGTCATCATCGCCTGGGTCATCTGGAACGTCGGCGCGCCGCTGGACCTGCGCTTCGACCAGTACCCGTTCATCTTCCTGACCCTGGTGCTGTCCCTCCAGGCCTCCTACGCGGCCCCGCTGATCCTGCTGGCGCAGAACCGGCAGGACGACCGGGACCGGGTCAACCTGGAGCAGGACCGCAGGCAGAACGAGCGCAGCATCGCCGACACCGAGTACCTGACCCGGGAGATCGCCGCGCTGCGGATGGACCTCGGCGAGGTCGCCACCCGGGACTGGATCCGCTCCGAGCTGCAGGACATGCTGCAGGGATCTGGAGGAGCGCAGGCACCGGGATCCGCGTGACGAAGGCGACCGGCGGGCACGTCCCTAGGCCGTGTCCTGGCGCCGTACCATCGACCGTATGGCTACCGACACCCCACCGGACTCCGCCCAGGTGGTACCCCCGACCGTGCCCGACGCCGACGCGGTGCGTGCCGCGCTGGCGACGGTGAACGACCCCGAGATCCACAAACCGATCACCGATCTCGGCATGGTCAAGTCCGTGGAGATCGCCGAGGACGGCACGGTCGCTGGTCGGCGTGTACCTGACGGTGTCCGGCTGCCCGATGCGCGACACGATCACCCAGCGGGTGACCGACGCGGTCGCCGCCGTGGCGGGGGTGACCTCGGTCGAGGTCGAGCTCGACGTGATGAGCGACGAGCAGCGCCGCGAGCTGGCCGACGTCGCTGCGCGGCGGCCAGGCCGAGCGGGAGATCCCGTTCGCCAAGCCGGGCTCGCTGACCCGGGTCTACGCGGTCGCCTCCGGCAAGGGCGGGGTCGGCAAGTCGTCGGTGACGGTCAACCTGGCCGCCGCGATGGCCGCCGACGGGCTGAAGGTCGGCGTCGTGGACGCCGACATCTACGGCCACTCGCGTGCCGCGGATGCTCGGGCGTCGAGGGCCGGCCCACCCAGGTCGAGAACATGATCATGCCGCCGTCCGCGCACGGCGTGAAGGTCATCTCCATCGGCATGTTCACCCCGGGCAACTCCCCGGTGGTCTGGCGCGGCCCGATGCTGCACCGCGCGCTCCAGCAGTTCCTGGCCGACGTCTACTGGGGCGACCTGGACGTGCTGCTGCTCGACCTGCCGCCCGGCACCGGCGACATCGCGATCTCGGTGGCCCAGCTGGTGCCCAACGCCGAGATCCTGGTGGTGACGACGCCGCAGCAGGCCGCCGCCGAGGTCGCGGAGCGGGCCGGGTCGATCGCGGTGCAGACCCACCAGAAGATCGTCGGGGTGGTCGAGAACATGGCCGGGCTGCCCTGCCCGCACTGCGGCGAGATGGTCGACGTCTTCGGCACCGGCGGCGGCCAGCGGGTCGCCGACGGGCTGACCAGGACCACCGGCGCCAGCGTCCCGGTGCTCGGCTCCATCCCGATCGACGTCCGGCTGCGCGAGGGCGGCGACGACGGGCAGCCGGTCGTGCTCAGCGACCCGCGAGTCCCCGGCCGGGCGCCGCGCTGCGCGCCATCGCCGGCAAGCTCGGCGGCCGTCAGCGCGGTCTGGCGGGCATGTCGCTCGGCATCACCCCGCGCAACAAGTTCTGACCGACGGGGCCTCACGCGGGGCGCTACGGGGGCCGCTCAGCCCTCGTAGGCCCTGATGTCCTTGACCACGGCCAGGCCGAGGCCGTAGGCGCTCATACCGCGTCCGTACGCCCCCACGTGGGCGTCCGCCGACCGAGCCCGCCAGCACCCAGCCGTACTCGGACTCCCGGTAGCGGAACGGCGTCGGGGTGCCGTCGACCGGCAGGGTCAGCGCCGACCAGGCGTCGCCCTCCAGGTCGTCGGCCAGCTCCCAGGCGATCGCGGTCTGCTGGTCGAGCCAGTCCTGGCGCAGCGCGCGGTCCATCCGGCTCGGCCAGGTGCTCGACAGCAGTCCCGAGCCGGCCAGCCAGGCCGCGGAGGAGACCGAGGTGGCCTCCAGCGTGCCGGTGCCGTCCGGGCTGCGGCGCACCGGGCGGTCGGCGAGCGTGACCACCACCGCGAACCGCTGGGCCTCCGGCTCCGGCTCGGCCATCGGCAGGGTCGCCCGCAGCTTCGGCTCGTCGCCGTGGCCCAGCGAGCCGTGCTCCACGCTGCCCTCGGCGCTCAGCCCCACCTGGGTGAGCCAACGCGGCCCCAGGAACGCCTCGTCCAGTCCGTACCAGGGGAAGCGGGCCAGCAGGTAGTTCTCTATCGGTTTCGGTTCCTGTCGCGGCCGGTCGCGCTCATCGCTGGGCGCTACCGCACCGCCACGGCTCGTGGTCTCCATAATGCGCGGTGCCTCCTAGTAGCCCTGACGCCTCGTCGGTCCGCGCTTGGTGCGCCGACCTGCACGCCCCACCCCGTGGGCGACTCCAACCTCACGAGGATAGCCAACCCGTGCCCAAGGATCCGGTCAGGTGGCCGGAGAGGAGGGTGCCGGACCCGGTCGCCGCAACGCGCGGCGGGCCGTTCAGGTGGCGTCGGCGTCGAACGGAGGGTTCTCGTCCGGGCGCAGCGGGCCGGCCTTCGGCTCGCGCTTGCGCAGCAGGTCCGAGCCGTTGGCGGCGCCGCCGGCCGGGCCGTGGTCGGCGCCCGCGCCGCGCACCGTGGAACCGCTCTCCTGGACCGCGTCGGTGACGGTCGACATCTCGTCCCGTAGGTCGAATCCGTTGCGGATCTCCTTCAGGCCCAGACTGTCGTTCTCCAGGAGGTTCTTGCGCACGAAGGTCTTCGGGTTGAGGTCCTCGAACTCGAAGTCCTTGAACTCCGGGCCCAGCTCCTTGCGGATGTCCGCCTTGGCGCTGTCGGAGAACTCACGGAGCTTGCGGATCATCCCCGTGATGTCCTGGATGAGCTTCGGCAGCTTGTCCGGGCCGAAGACGATCACGGCCAGGAGCACGATAGCGACCAGCTCGAGTGGCCCTATGTCGAAGAACACCGTTGCAGCTCCTTGGGATGTCCGGGAGCACCACGGTACCTGGCGATTCAGGCGTCGCGGGAGGGCGCCGGGTCAACGTTCGGTCTAACGCCCCTGAACGTCCGGTAGCCGCCCCCGCGGAGGGGGGCGGCCCGGACCTGGCCCGGGGTCAGCCGCTCGTGGCGCTGCCCAGCACGAGGTCCGCGGTCAGCCGGCCGGCGCCGCGCCGCACGGTCAGCCGGATGTGCTCGCCCGGCTGGTGGCTGCGGGTGCGCACGATCAACTCCTCGCCGGTGTGCACCGCCACGCCGTCGACCTCGGTGATGATGTCGCCGGACCGCAGCCCCGCCCGGTCGCCGGGGCCGTTCGGGGTGACGGCGGGGGCGCCGCCGGCGCCCTTGTCGGCGATCCGGGCGCCGTCGCCGCCGTAGCGCATGTCGACGGTGACACCGATGACCGAATGCGTGGCGTGGCCGGTGTTGATCAGTTCCTGGGCGACGGTCCTGGCCTGGTTGACCGGGATGGCGAAGCCCAGTCCGATGCTGCCGCCCTGGCCGCCGGGCTCGCCGGTGTCCGCGGAGCGGATGGCGCTGTTGATGCCGATCACCTGGCCCTGGGTGTTCATCAGCGGGCCGCCGGAGTTGCCGGGGTTGATCGGGGCGTCGGTCTGGATGGCGTCCACGTAGGAGACGTCGCTACTGCCGCCGGACTCGCCGCCCGCGGTGATCGCCCGGTCCTTGGCGCTGACGATGCCGGAGGTGACCGTGCCCTCCAGGTCGTAGGGGGCGCCGATGGCGATGACCGGGTCGCCGACCCGCACCGACTCGGAGTTGCCGAGGGTGAGCGGTCTGAGCCCGGAGACCCCGTCGACCTTGATCACGGCGAGGTCGTAGCCGTTGTCCCGGCCGACGATGGCGGCCGGGCGGGTGGCCCCCGCGTTGAACGTCACGGAGATGTCGCCGCCCGCCGCCGCGGGCTGGACCACGTGGTTGTTGGTGAGGATGTGGCCGGCGGTGTCCAGGATGATCCCGGTGCCGGTGGCCTCCTCGCCGCCCGCCTTGACGTGTATGTACACCACCCCGGGCAGCGTCGCCTGGGCGATTCCGGCCACCGTTCCCGGCGCCCGCGCGGTGGTGCCGGCCGGTGCCTGCGGCAGGCTGACGTCGGTGTGGCCGTCGTCCCGCTCCAGCAGCGCTCCGGTCACCCCGCCGACCCCGCCGGCCAGCAGCGCGATCAGCAGCGCTCCGGTGAGGGTGCGCGAGACCTTCCGCCGGCCGGCCGGGACCGGCGGATACGGCGGCGGGGGCGCCCACGGGTCGTAGGGATGCCAGACACCCGGCGGCGCCGGGGGCGGCGGCGGAGCCTGGTGGGCGGCGGCCGGGTGCTGCACCGGGGGCGCCACCGCCCAGGGGCCGGGCTCACCGTAGGGCGGCGTGCCGTAGGGGTCCTTGGGGTGCGGCGCGGGCGGGTGCGGCGCGGGCGGCGGAGGCGGCACGACGGGGCCGACCACGGTGCCGTGCGGCGGCGTGGCGTACGGGTTTCCCGGCACCGGCTCCGAGGGCGGCACGTCGGGGGCCGAGCCGTGCGGCGCGGAGCCGGGCGGGGCGGATTCCGGCATCTCGTCGCGGACGCCGGGCGCGGGCTCGGAGACCGGGGAGGTGGCGTTGGGCCGTCCGGGGGGTGCCGTGGGGTCGGCCGGTAGGCCGTCGGGACGCCAGTCCCGCGGCTCGCCCGGTGTCGCGCCCGGGGTGAGGCGCTCCCCTTGCGGGCGGCTCCACCAGCGCGGACGGGCGCGCTTGCCCTCGTTCATGTGCTCCCCTATGTCTGCTGTCCTCCGCTACGGCAGGACCCGCGGGCCGCTCCCGTCCCCTCGGCGGCTTCGCCTTCAGGGACCCCAAGCCCACACTCCGGCGACCGATGCCGCAACGCGACGGACCCCCGGGGGAGGATTCAACCAGGTGCCCGTCGCGAGGGTCAGCGCGCGTGCCCGCCGGGCAGCGGTGCCGACAGCGTGCCCTCCAGGTCGCCCAGCAGCGGCATGGGCTCCGGGGCGATGGACCGGGCGGTGAGCACCGGAGGGCTCGGTGACACGGCGGACGGGGTGACGGCGGGAACCCGCCCGGCCGACTGCCCGTCGGCCTGCGGCCCGGCGGCCGGCAGCGCGCTGGGGCTCGGGCTGAGCGCGATGTCCTGGGTCCCGGCGGAGGCCACCTTGGGCCGGCCGCCGGCCGGACCGCCGGTCAGCGTCTGGGTGACGGTGGCCGAGACCGGGGTGACCCCGGGGTCGGCGGTGCGCCGGCCGTCGGCCTGGTTCATGTTCAGCGGGGTGGACGCCGTGCCGGGGGCGGGCTCCGGCGGGCCGCCGCCGTCGAAGGCGGCGTCCAGCGGAAGGGCGCCGCCGAGCGCGAGCGCGGCCAGCGAGAAGGCCCCGGCCGCCGCGAACACCAGGCGCCGGCCCCGGGAGGAGGACCGGTTGAAGTCGTGGATCGGGAAGCCGTCGAGCGCTTCGCCGCCCGGGGTGAGGTAGGACTTGGCGTCACCGCGGGGACCGAAGACGTCACCGCCGAGACCGCCCCTGCCGAACGCGCCGCGCGCGGCCGCCTGGCCGTCACCGGGCCCGCCGGAATCGCAGCCGGGCAGCCCCTGGAGCCGGGCCAGCAGACCGGCCGACAGGGCGGGCGGCAGCGCGTCGGCGACCGCGTTCTTCAGCCGCCGCTGCTCCTCCGCCTCCGCCTTGCACAGGTCGCAGGTGGCCAGGTGGGACAGCACACGCTCCCGCGAGTCGTCCCCCAGCTCGCCGTCGACGAACGCCGCGAGCCGGTCGCCGAGATGCTCCCGGGCCGCGGCGGAGGCGGACAGGGACCAGGCTCCGTTGCGTACGTTGCGGAATTGGCCGGTGCCGCTCACGATCTCCCCCGCGTCGCCGTTCCGCCGCTGCCGTCGGCGCCGGTGCTGACCTCGGCCATGGCGCGCCCGGGGCGGGCGGCGGGGGCGCGATGTTGCAGGGCGCTGCGCAGGTGGGAGCGGCCGCGGTGGATGCGGCTGCGGACGGTACCGAGCTTGACCCCGAGCGTCGCCGCGATCTCCTCGTACGACAGCCCCTCGATGTCGCACAGCACCACGGCGGCCCGGAACTCCGGCGCGAGGGTGTCCAGCGCCTGCTGGACGTCCGCGTCGAAGTGGGTGTCGTTGAAGTGCTGCGCGGGCGACGGCTCACGGCTGGCCAGCCGCTCCGCCGCGTCGTCACCGAGGGCGTCGAAGCGGATCCGCTGGCGGCGGCGCACCATGTCCAGGAAGAGATTGGTGGTGATGCGGTGCAGCCAGCCCTCGAAGGTGCCGGGGGTGTAGGTGGACAGCGACCGGAAGACGCGCACGAAGACCTCCTGGGTGAGGTCCTCCGCGTCGTGCTGGTTGCCGGTCAGCCGGTAGGCGAGGCGGTAGACCCGGGCGCTGTGCGTGCTGACGATCTCCTCCCAGGAGGGAGGCGTCCACGTCTTCCCCGTCGGTGGCGAACGAGGCGGTCGTGGGCACGACCACGGCCTGGGAACCGGAGGGGTCGTCGGTGGCACGCTCAGCGTCATTGTTCACGGATCTCGGCTGGCCGACCTGCCTGCGGAAGCGTTTGAACACTCCCGGTTCACCGTCGGCAGCCGCACCTCCCCTGTCGGCTCTGGTGGTGTCCAGTAGAGCCCCTACCATATCCACCTCGCCCGTTAGCTCCGGATAAGCAACTTTCCACCGGCTCTGGTCCGTTGGGACGGTCCCCGGGCCGCGGAGTCCTGCGCGTCCTCCGCCACCCGATCCCACCAGCATCAACGCGCGGACCCCTCCACGGGTTCCCGCTCACAGCGGATACAGTCGCCGAGCGGCATATCACGCGGGGCCACCAGGCCATTGCGCGGACGAGAGGCCATACGGGGACAGGAGAGGATCATTACCGGCAACCGGCAGGCGAGCTGGGCGTTCGCCGACGCGTTCGCCGCCGAGGACGAAGCGCTGCTTCGGGCCCGGGAGCGCGCACGGCGGGCCGGCCTGCGCGCGGTGTCGCCCGGCACCGGCGCCGCCTTGCGGACGCTGGCCGCCACCGCGGACGCCAAGGTCGTCGTGGAGATCGGCACCGGGGCGGGGGTGTCGGGCATCCACCTGCTGCGCGGCATGCGCCCCGACGGCGTGCTGACCACCGTGGACACCGAGCCCGACCGGCAGCAGCTGGCCCGTGACGCGTACCGGGAGGCGGGCTTCACCGGCAACCGGGTGCGCTTCATCCCCGGGCGGGCGGTCGACGTGCTGCCGCGGCTCGCGGACGGCGGGTACGACCTGGTCTTCTGCGACGGCGACCGGCATGAGTACGTGGGATATCTGGCCGAATCGTTGCGACTGCTGCGGCCCGGCGGTCTGGTGTGTTTCGAGGGGGTCTTCGCGAACGGCCGGTCGATGGACGCGGCGTTCCAGGATCCCGAGGTGCAGCGAGCTGCGTGAGCTGATGCGGGCGGTGCGTGACAGCGAGATGCTGGTCCCGGTGCTGCTGCCGACCGACGACGGGCTGCTGTGCGCGGTGAAGCGGTCCTGACCGCCGGCTGCCCGGCGGCCGGGCATGCCGACGGCTCCGGGCTCTTCCGTGCGCGGCGACAACGTACGGACAAGCCCGGAGCCGTGGGAAATCAGTGCGAGAGCCGCCCATCGGCTCACCGCGCGGGATTCAGCCGCATGCCTTCTTGAGGGCCTCGCCGAGGGCGTCCGCCTCGTCGGGTGTCAGCTCGACGACGAGCCGTCCGCCGCCTTCGAGCGGAACTCGCATGACGATGCCCCGCCCCTCCTTGGTCACCTCGAGCGGGCCATCACCCGTCCGCGGCTTCATGGCCGCCATGCTCGTTCCCCTTCCTGAAACCAGCTCTTCGCAACCGGCGACACAGGCGCCGCCGGACTCGAACACATTGGTTCCAAGCCATTATCCCGCATGGCGGTCCCCGATGACCAACATCGGGTGCCAGCCGTTCGGCGGATCGTGCTGGCCATCGGCCTGACACCCCCCTTGCAAATCAGCCCAATACGGGAAGGGGCCTGCGATACTTCGCCACCGCCGTACTTTCCCGCGAATCAGATTCTTTGACGCAGGTCACATGTCCCCCGGTGATGATCTCCGGCATCCTGGGCCCACACGAGCCGCGACGAAGGGACCGAATGCCATGGCCGACACCGTGCTGTACGAGGTGACCGATGGCCTCGCCACCATCACCCTGAACCGTCCGGAGGCCATGAACTCGCTCGACACGGCGACCAAGGACGCGCTGCGGGACGCCCTGCGGACGGCCGGCGCCGACGAGGCGGTGCGCGCGGTGCTGCTGACCGGCAACGGACGCGCCTTCTGCGTGGGCCAGGACCTCAAGGAGCATGTGGCGACGCTCACCGCGGAGCAGTCCTCCGAGGGTCCGCTGATGAGCACCGTCGAGCAGCACTACAACCCGATCGCGACGGCCATCGCGACCATGCCCAAGCCGGTGGTGGCCGGGGTCAACGGGGTCGCGGCGGGCGCCGGCGCGGGCTTCGCCTTCGCCGCGGACTACCGGGTGGTGGCCGAGGAGGCGTCGTTCAACACCTCCTTCGCCGGGGTCGCGCTCACCGCGGACTCGGCGGTCTCGTGGACCCTGCCCCGGCTGATCGGGCACGGCCGCGCCGCCGACCTGCTGATGTTCCCACGGTCGGTCAGCGCCCAGGAGGCACGGGAGCTGGGCATCGCCCAGCGGGTCGTGCCGGCCGCCGAACTGCCCGGCGCGGCGCTGGAGGTGGCCCGGCGGCTGGCGGAGGGCCCCACGGTGGCGTACGCGGCGATCAAGGAGTCGCTGGCCTACGGCGCGGGGCACTCGCTGGTCGAGACGCTGGCCAAGGAGGCCGAACTCCAGGAGCGCGCCGGCACCTCGCAGGACCACCGGATCGCGGTGGAGGCGTTCTTGAAGAAGGAGAAGCCGAAGTACGTCGGCCGCTGACCGGCCGCGCCGCCGCCTGGCTGCCCCGCCCCGTCAGCGGGCGTGGCAGCCGGCGAGGTGGTCGTTGACCAGCCCGCAGGCCTGCATCAGCGCGTAGGCGGTGGTGGGGCCGACGAACCGGAAGCCGCGCTTCTTGAGGTCCTTGGCCAGCGCGGTGGACTCCGAGGTGACGGCGGGCACGTCCGCGGTGGTCAGCGGCGCCGGGCGGTTGTCAGGGTCGGGCGCGTGCGACCAGATCAGCGCGTCCAGGCCGCCCTCGTGGCTCTCGGCGAGCTCCAGCGCGGCGCGGGCGTTGCCGATGGCCGCGTCGATCTTGGCGCGGTTGCGGATGATCCCGGCGTCGGCCAGCAGCCGTTCACGGTCGGCGTCGGTGAACTCCGCGACCCGTTCGATGCTGAAGTCCGCGAAGGCGCTGCGGAAGCCCTCGCGGCGGCGCAGGATGGTCAGCCACGACAGGCCGGACTGGAACGCCTCCAGGCAGACCCGCTCGAACAGGGCCTGGTCGCCGTGGAGCGGGCGGCCCCACTCGGTGTCGTGGTACGCGACGTAGTCCGGGGTGGACAGCCCCCACGGGCAGCGGGCCAGTCCGTCGTCGCCGGTCACGAGTCCCTGGTCACTCACCGGGCCGCCCCCAGGCGTCGGGGCGGTCGCCCTCGGACGGCGACGGTCCCTGCCCCGGCGCGCTCCCGCCGCCCTGGGGCCGGCCGCCGAAGCGCGGGCGTCCCAGCGGCGGGTCGTCGTAGCCCTCCGGCGGAGCGGCGTACGGCTGGGGCGGGGCGGCAAAGGGCTGGGATGGGGCGGCAAAGGGCCGCGGCGGGGCCTCGTAGGGCTGTGGAGGCCCGTCGTAGGGCCGCTGCGGGTGGCCGTAGGGCTGAGGCTGCTGGGGTCCGCCCAGCGCCCGGCCGCCCAGCGCCGCGTCCTGGGCACCGGCCAGGGCGGCCTCCAACTCGGCGATGCGCCCGTCGCGCTCCGCGAGTTCGGCGCCGACCCGGTCGAGCACGTCGTCGACGTCCGACATCCGGTAGCCGCGCAGGGTGACCGCGATGCGCAGGTTCTCCAGGTCACCGCGGTGCACCGGGCGGCCGGTGGGCAGCGGGGCGTCCAGCCGGTCCGGCTCGGCGTCGGGAAGCGAGCCGCCGTTTCCCAGCACCGCCAGGGCGACCGCGGCGACCACCGCCACCAGCGCGACGAGCATGAACCAGAACAAGACGATCTCCCGGGGCCGACCGTAGCTGTAGATGACGATCGTGCCATGCCCCCGGGGTAGCCGGTCGCCCCACGCCGAGGAGTTAGGGTCGCTCGCGAGCGGTTACGAGGAAGGCGGGGCGCGGATGCTGCGGCTGGGCGGGCGTGAGTTCGGGGACCACGAGCCGGTGGTGATGGCGATCGTCGGGCCGGCCGGCGGCGGCTGGGGCGCCGCGGCGCCGGAGCGGGACGTGCTCCGCGACGTGGCGCGGGCGGTCGCCGACGGCGCCGCGATCGTGGACCTCGACGCCGGTGACACGGACTTCGGCGACGTGGCGGAGCTGGTCGCGCTGGTCGGCGAGGTGCGCGGCCGGCACCCGGAGGTGGTCGTCGCGGTGCGCACCGGGCGGCACGAGGTCGCCGACGCGGTGTGCGCGGCGGGCGCCGGTCTGATCGACGACGCGTGGGGCGGCGCGGACCCGGAGCTCGCCCGGGTGGCCGCCCGGCACGGCGCGGGACTGGTGTGCGCCTTCACCGGCGATCCGGAGCCCGACGCGATGGCCGGTGTGCTGCGGGTCACCACCGCGCTGGCGGAGCGCGCGGTGGGCCTGGGCGTACGGCCCGACGGCATCCTGCTGGACCCGGGCAGCGCCCTGGGGACGGCCACCGTGGGGCGGCTGGGCGAGCTGGTGGCCACCGGCCGGCCGGTGCTGGTCTCGCTGCCGGAGCCGGACTTCGCGGGGGCCGCCCTGGCCACCGGTTCTGTGGCAGCCTGGCTGGGTGTGCGGGTGCTGCGGGTGAGCGCGGTCGCCCAGGCACGGCAGGCGCTGGACATGGTGGCGTCCATCGCGGGCCACCGGCCCCCCGCCGTGGCGCTGCGCGGCCTCGGCTGAGCCGGGAGGGGGACGGGGGCGGTCGCGGGGACGGCGGGCCGGGCGGCGGCCGGTCAGGTCTCCTTGGTGACCAGCGCGACCGCCTCGTCCACGTCGTCGGTGACGTGGAACAGCTCCAGGTCGGCGCGGGACGCCTTGCCCTCGGCGACCAGTGTGCCGCGCACCCAGTCGACCAGGCCGCTCCAGTACGCGCTGCCGAACAGCACGATCGGGAAGCGGGTGACCTTCTTGGTCTGCACGAGGGTCAGCGCCTCGAACAGCTCGTCCAGGGTGCCGAAGCCGCCCGGCAGCACGACGAAGCCCTGCGCGTACTTCACGAACATCGTCTTGCGGACGAAGAAGTAGCGGAAGTTGACCCCTATGTCGACGTAGCGGTTGAGGCCCTGTTCGAAGGGCAGCTCGATGCCGAGGCCGACCGAGACGCCGCCCGCCTCGCCGGCGCCGCGGTTGGCGGCCTCCATCGCGCCGGGGCCGCCGCCGGTGATCACCGCGAACCCGGCCTCGGCCAGCGCCCGGCCGATGCGCACCCCGGCCTGGTACTCCGGGGAGTCCAGCGCGGTCCGCGCCGAGCCGAACACACTGACGGCGGGTCCGAGTTCGGCGAGCGCGCCGAAGCCCTCGACGAACTCGGACTGGATGCGCATGACCCGCCACGGATCGCCGTGCAGCCAGTCGGTGGAGTCCTGGGTGTCCAGCAGCCGCTGGTCGGTGGTGCCCGCCTGGACCTGGCCGCGCCGCCGCACCACAGGTCCGGTGTGCCGCTCGGGCCAGTCCTGGCTGTAGGCGGTGCTCTCCGCCTCGGCGTTGGCGGCCGCGGCGGCCTCCTGGGCGGCTCCGGCGCCGTTCGCGGAGCCTTGCTCCGGCCGGCGGTCGTGCCCGTCCCTGGGATTGCCCACGTCGCGCTCCCTCCTGCCCGGTCGTCCCGGGCCGTGCTTACGGGGTAAGTACATCTACCCCCGTCAAAACCTGCCCTACGCGGTGAGCCAGCGCCTGAGGCGCTCCTCGCACTCCAGGACCGCGGCGGTCTCGACGTACTCCTCGCGCGTGTGGGCCAGGGTGGGGTCACCGGGACCGTAGTTGACGGCCGGGACGCCCAGGGCGGCGAAGCGGGCGACGTCGGTCCACGCCTCCTTGGCGGAGGGCTCACGGCCGATCGCCTCGACGAAGGCGGCGGCGGCCGGCCGCTCCAGCCCCGGCAGGGCGCCGGGCGCCGAGTCGGTCACCACGACCTCGTACCCCTCGAAGACCTCGCGGACGTGGTCCAGCGCCTCGGCCTCCGTCCGGTTGGGCGCGAAACGGTAGTTGACGACGACGGCGCACGAGTCGGGGATGACGTTGCCCGCGTGGCCGCCCTCGATCATCACCGCGTTGAGGCCCTCGGGGTAGGTGAGCCCGTCGATGAGCACCCGGCGCGGCCGGTAGTCGGCGAGCCTGGCGAGGATCGGGGCGGCCTTGTGGATGGCGTTGTCACCGAGCCAGCTGCGCGCGGAGTGCGCCCGCCGGCCCGTGGTGCGCACCTGGACCCGCAGGGTGCCCTGGCAGCCGCCGTGCACCTCGGCGCCGGTGGGCTCCAGCAGGACGGCGAAGTCGCCGGCCAGCCAGTCGGGGTGGCGCTCGACCAGCCTGCGCAGCCCGTTGAACTCGGCGGCGATCTCCTCGGCGTCGTAGAAGACGAAGGTCAGATCACGGTTGGGATCCGGCACGGTGGCGGCCAGCCGCAGCTGGACGGCCACGCCGGACTTCATGTCGGTGGTCCCGCAGCCGTGCAGCAGGCCGCCCTCCAGCCGGGCGGGCAGGTTGTCGGCGACGGGCACGGTGTCCAGGTGCCCGGCCAGCACGACCCGCTCGGCGCGCCCGAGCCGGGTTCTGGCCACCACCGCGTCGCCGTCCCGGTCCACGGTCAGGTGCGGCACCGAGCGCAGGGCCAGCTCCACCGCGTCGGCGAGCGCCTTCTCCTCCCGGCTCACCGACGGTACGTCGACGAGTTGCGCGGTGAGGGCCACCGCGTCGCGGGTGAGGTCGAGGGCGGGCGCGGTCGCGGAAGTGCTCATGCCCGCGACCCTACCGCCGGGCGGCGCGGGCTCCCGGCCACCGGGGTTCCCGCGTCGCGGCCCCCGGCCGGGGGCCGCCGTCCCGGGGTGTTCGAATTACCGAGCGAAGCGAGACGGGTCATGCCGGGCAGAAGGCCGAGTGTTAACCCATACGGGGTAACAACGACACCTGCCGGTAAATAACTGACCGATCTGCTGGTTTTCCCACCGCGGTCGGGATTTCCCTTGAGCGGTAAGGGAAGTGACGATTCTTCCGCCAGCGGCGAACCGTGCGGAATGCCCCATTCTCCCGAAAGGCTATTATGCGACGCATTGCAAACTCTTTACTTCGAACGCCCGCAACCTTACGGCTCCTCACGCGGTAGTCACGGCGTCCGCTCCGGCGGACTTCGCGATTCCATCTCTCTGCGTAGGAGCATCATGTCCCTCCCTCTCAAGCGCCGGATGGCCCGTGTCGCCCTGCTCGTCGCGGCGGCCGCACCCGTGATCGGCATGGGCGCCGCCTCGGCGTCGGCCGCCGGGCTGCCCCAGGTGTCCGACCTGGGCGGACTGAGCACCACTGACGCGGCCTCCAACGTCGGCGGCAACGTCGACGGCGCCGCCCACCAGGCCGTCGGCGTGGTCGACAAGACCGGCAGCGGGGCGGCCAAGACCCTGGTCCCGGCCGCCGGCCAGACCGTGGCCGGCACGGGCAAGACCCTCGCCCCGGTCGCCAAGAACGCGGTCGGCCAGGTCGGCTCCACCGCCAAGTCCGGCGGCGCCCTGTCCGGCGGCGTGCCGGTCAAGGGCCTGCCGGGGGTCTGAACCCACCGAAGGATCTCAACGGACGCGGCCGCACCGGCCGCACACCACCGCGGGGCCCGGGAAGCAGTCGCTTCCCGGGCCCCGCGGCCGTCGGTCCCGTGCCTACGTCAGGCGTCGACCGCGCGTCTACAGCGCGCCGAGCCGCCGGACCGCCGCCGCCACCCGCTCGTCGGTCGCGGTGAAGGCGATCCGCACGATGGCGGTCGCCGGAGGGGCCGTAGAACTCGCCCGGCGCGACCAGGATGCCCTGCTTGGCCAGCGCGGCGACGGTGTCCCAGCAGGGCTCGTCGCGGGTGGCCCACAGGTACAGGCTCGCCTCGCTGTGGTCGATGCGGAATCCCGCGCCGGTGAAGGCCTTCCGCAGCGCCGCACGGCGGCGGGCGTAGCGCTCCCGCTGCTCCCGCACGTGGTCGCGGTCGCCGCAGCGCGGCGATCATCGCGTTCTGCACCGGCGCGGGCATGATCAGGCCCAAGTGCTTGCGCACCGCCAGCAGTTCCGCGACCACCGCCGGGTCACCGGCCAGGAACGCGCCGCGGTAGCCCGCGAAGTTGGAGCGCTTGGAGAGCGAGTGGACGGCGAGCAGACCGTCGTGCGGTCAGGACCGCAGACGTCCGGGTGCAGCACGGAGACCGGCTCGGTCTCCCAGCCCAGTTCGACGTAGCACTCGTCGGAGGCCACCAGGATCGCGTGCTCGCGCGCCCAGCCGACGATCCGGCGCAGTTCGCCGGCGTCCAGGGTGCGGCCGGTCGGGTTGGACGGGGTGTTGAGCCACAGCAGCTTCAGCCCGGGCCGGGTCCAGGTCGGTGACCGGGTCGTCGTAGGTGACCGGCTCGGCCCGCGCGGTCAGCGCGCCGACCTCGTAGGTCGGGTAGGCCAGCCGCGGGTAGGCCACCTGGTCGCCGGGGCCGAGGTCGAGCAGCGCCGGCAGCCAGCCGACGAGTTCCTTGGAGCCGATCAACGGCAGCACGTCCGCCGGGGCGACGGTCACCGCCAGCCGCTCGCCCAGCCACCGCGTGACGGCCGACCGCAGCTCGCCCGTGCCGTGGGTGAGCGGGTAGCCGGGGCTGTCCGCCGCCGCGGTCAGCGCCTGCCGGACCACGTCGGGCACCGGGTCCACCGGGGTGCCGACGGACAGGTCGACCACGCCGTCGGGGTGCGCGACCGCCGCGGTCTTGTAGGGCTCCAGGCGGTCCCACGGGAAGACGGGAAGGCGGTCCGTCACGCGCGCCACGGTGGTTCTCTTTCTGTCGTACGGGTGGTGCCATGTTCTGTCGTACGGACCCTACGCACTTCGGAGTGGGTCCGTTACGGAACAAAGCGGCCCCGCACAGCGCACTGCCGTACGGGGCCGCCTCGGTTCTCGCTCGCTGTCAGCCGTTCTGCGGCGGCAGGGCGGCGATGAAGGGGTGGTCACGCTCGATCAGGCCGAGCTTCGAAGCACCACCGGGCGAGCCGAGCTCGTCGAAGAACTCGACGTTCGCCTTGTAGTAGTCCTTCCACTCGTCCGGCGTGTCGTCCTCGTAGAAGATCGCCTCCACCGGGCAGACCGGCTCACAGGCCCCGCAGTCGACACATTCGTCCGGGTGGATGTACAAGGACCGGGCGCCCTCGTAGATGCAGTCGACGGGGCACTCCTCGATGCATGCCTTGTCCTTGACGTCGACACAAGGCTGCGCGATGACGTAGGTCACGCTGTCGTTCCTCCTCGATAGGGCTCATCTCGCGCGGGAGCGCGGCGTCGTCGATGCCCGCCTCTAGTATCTCCGGTTCCGGGCGGCATACGAACAAGAGGGGCGGGAGTAACTGTGAATTACCGTGCCGAAGGACGGCTCGAAATCCGCATTACCCCCGCTGACGTGGGAAAACGAGTTTCGGTGCGGAGGGTAGCGGAGATCGAGGCGGGGCGCCCGGTGTTCAGCGACACCATTGGGGTTCTCACATCGTGGGCCGATAATGTGCTGATGATCACACGACGGGATGGCGTGATCGTCCGCATCGCGGAATCCGCGCTGGTGGCGGGCAAGGTCGTGCCCGCCGCCGCGGTCCGCCGACGGCTCGCCGCGCCCGCCGCCGCCCCCGGCGAACTCCAACTGTCCGGCGACCGCTGCTGGCCCGCCCAGGAGACCGAACCCCTCGGCGACTGGCGGCTGCGCGCCGCCGCCGGATTCACCCGCCGGGCCAACTCCGTGCTGGCACTGGGCGATCCCGGGCTGCCGCTGGAGGACGCGCTGCGCCGGGTGGCCGACTGGTACGGCGACCGCGGGCTGCCGCCGTACCTCCAGGTGGACAGCGACTCGGAACTGGCCGCGGCGCTGACGGAACGCGGGCTGGCCACCGAGGCCCGCGTGCTGGTGATGACCTCCGCCCTGGCACCGGTCGCCGACGCCCCGGGAGCGGAACGGGTGACGGTCTCACGCAGTGTTGACGAGGCGTGGACCGCGCGTTACCACCGCACCGGGCCGTCGTCGCAGGCGGCCGCCGCGGTGCTGTCCGGCGGACCCTCCGTGTGGTTCGCCACGGTGCCGGACCCGGACCGGCCGGACGTGCCCGCCGCCATCGGGCGCTGCGCGGTCGACGGCAGGTGGGCGCTGTTCGGCGCCGTCGAGGTGGATCCGGCGCACCGGCGGCGCGGACTGGCGACCGCCGTCATGGCGGCGCTGGCCGGCAAGGCGGCGGGCGAGGGCGCCTCGGGGGCGTTCCTCCAGGTGGAGGCGGACAACGCGGTGGCGGTCGCCCTCTACACCCGGATGGGTTTCACCGTCGTCGAGGGCTACCAGTACCACCGGCTCGACCGGCAGGCCCGGCACACCGACCACCGGACGGCCGCGGGGACGACCGACCCGACCACCGACGCATCCGCCGGCAGAACGGCCGACGGATAACACCTGACACAACGGGGGAGCAGATGACCGCGATGCACCAGAACGACCGACGCCACAGATTCGCCGCGGAGGCGCGTGCGGAACGGCCCGAACTGGGCCTGCTGTGCCTGCTGGTGGCCGCGGAGGCCGATCCGGCGCTCGACGAGGCCGCCACCGACCGTGTGAGCCGCGAACTCGACCGGCTGGCCGCGGAGGTCGCCGAGCGGGCCGGGCACGGCGCCGGCACGCCGCCGGAGGCCTGGGCGGACGCGCTGCGGGAGGTGCTGGCCACCCGGTACGGCTTCCAGGGGCGGACCCCCGACTACGACCGGCTCTCCTCCTCGCTGCTGCCGGAGGTGTTACGACGCCGCCGCGGACTGCCGATCCTGCTGTCCGTGGTGTGGATCGAGGTGGGCCGACGGGCCGGCGCTCCGGTCTACGGGGTCGCGCTGCCGGGTCACTTCGTGGTCGGGATCGGGGATCCGGACGGACGCCATGTGCTGGCCGATCCGTTCCACGCGGGCCGGGCGCTCACCCTGGCCGACGCCGAGGAACTGGTGGCCCGCGCCACCGGTGCCTCGCTCTCCCCGCTACGGCTCCCGGCGGCCGAACCGCTGGACGTCATCACCCGGGTGCTCAACAACATCCGGTCCTGGGCCGCCGCCCGCCCCGATCAGACCGCCGTGCAGCTGTGGGCGGTCGAACTGTCGCTGCTGCTGCCCAGCCACCCCGCCCGCCTGCGCCTGGACCGGGCCCAACTGCTCGTCGAACGCGGGGACTTCACCGGCGGCGCCGCCGAGATGGACTCCTACGCCGAGATGCTGGCCGCGGTGGACCCGGCGGCGGCCGACGCGGTGCGCCGCCAGGCCCGCTCGGCCCGCGCCCTGCTCAACTGACGCCCGCGCGGCGCTGAGCGGCCCCATGAGCGGCCCTTGGGCCGGCTACAGCCAGCCTTTCTCACGGGCGATGCGGACCGCCTCCGAGCGGTTGCGGGCACCGGTCTTCTGAATCGCCGTGGACAGGTAGTTGCGCACCGTGCCCTCGGACAGGTGCAAGGTGACCGCGATCTCCGCGTTGACCGAGCCGCCCGCCACCGCACGCAGTACGTCGCGCTCCCGGGAGGTCAGCGGATCCGCCCCCTCGGCCAGCGCGGCGGCTGCGAGCGTGGGGTCGATGACCTTCTCACCGGAGAGCACCCGGCGTACCGCGTCCGCGAGTTGGGCCGCCGGGGCGTCCTTGACCAAGAACGCGTCCGCGCCGTACTCCATCGCGCGGCGCAGGTAGCCGGGGCGGCCGAAGGTGGTGACGATCACGACCCGCACCGCCGGCAACTCGGATCTCAGGCGCCGCGCGGCGTCGATCCCGGTCATCCCGGGCATCTCGATGTCCAGCACCGCGACGTCCACCGCGTGCTCGCGGGCGGCGGCCAGGACCTCGTCGCCGCGCGCGACCTGCGCGACGACCTCTATGTCCTCCTCCAGCCCGAGCAGTGTGGCCAGTGCCTCACGCACCATGGACTGGTCTTCGGCGAGCAGTACCCTGATCATTCGTGCAGCGTAGCGAGAGCACGCAAGACCCGGTCAGCCCTGTGGATAACTCGGCGCCGCCCCTTCCCGCTCCTTGACCGAACGCAGCGGAACCATCGCCCGCAGGGAGAAACCGCCCCGCGAGGACCGGCCGGTCAGCAGCCGGCCGCCGGACAGGACCAGCCGCTCCTCCAGCCCACTCAGGCCGTTGCCGGGGTGGTGGCCGCGGGCAGGGCCCCGACCGTCGTCGGCGATCTCCAGGCGCAGGTAGCGGGTCTCGTCGGTGTCCCAGATCTCGTCCAGCAGCAGTTCGCACCGCTCGGCACCGCTGTGCCGCACCACGTTGGTGACCGCCTCCCGCAACGCCCAGGCCAGCGCGCCCTCCTCCTCGGGGCCGAGCCCCGGGTAGGCCCGGGCCAGCGGCGCGTCCAGCGACGGGGAGACATCCGCCCGCACCCCGGCGGTGCGCAACGCGGTGCGCACACCCGCGAGTTCGACCGCGAGGGTGGGCCGCCGGTAACCGCTGACCGCCTCCCGGACGTCCACCAGGGCCTGCCGGCTGACCTGTTCGATGTCGGCGACCTGCTTGGCCGCCTCCTCGGGTCTGTCCGGCAGCATCCGGCCGGTCAGCTCGCTCTTGAGCGTGATCAGCGAGAGCGAGTGGCCGAGCAGGTCGTGCAGGTCGCGGGCGAGCCGCAGTCGTTCCTCGTTGGCGGCCAGCTCCGCGATCGTCTCGCGGGCGGCCCGCAACTCCCGCATGGTCCGGCCCATCTGGGCGACGCCCATCATGGCGGCGCCACCCATCAGCGCGGGCAGGAACATCGTGGCCAGCGTCATCCCGTCGGCGTGGATCAGCTCACCCATGGCCAGCATCGAAAGGGCGACGAACGGCACCCCCCACACCGCGCGCCGCAACGGCAGCATCACCCCGGTGCAGATCGTCACGTAGACGAAGAACACCAGCCACTGCTCGCCCAGGCTGAACGACAGCACGGCCGCCAGCACGTACAGCCAGCCGATCACGACCAGTTGCTCGGGCGTGACCGAGTCGCGCTGCCGCCGGTTCAGGACCAGGTAGAGGTAGGGCAGCACGAAGGCCACCAGCCCGAGCCACCCCAGCACGGTCGCCAGCAGTGCGTGGCTGCCGTCGAGCAGATCGGCCACCGCGCCCGCTATGTACAGCAGGTAGACGAGCGTCCAGCACAACTTGACCAACTGCTGGCGGCGGGAGTCCGGTGCCTCCCCTATCCGCCCGAAGTCGAACGCGTGCTCACCATGCTGGTCCATGACGGTCAGGCCTTCCTGGTGTCCTTGCGGTACAGCCAGGCCGCGCCGCCGCTGAAGACGATCAGGTAGCCGAACAGCACGATGATGTCCTGGGCGTGCGGGGCCCCGCCCAGCTCGATGGCCTGGCCGAGGGAGGCGTACGCGTGGGTGGGCAGCCACTTGGCGATGTTCTGGAGCCAGGTCGGGAAGACCGTGAAGGGCATCCACAGGCCGCCGAGGATCGACAGCACGAAGTAGATGATCATCGTGATGGGGCGGACCGCGTCACCGGAGGCTATGTAGCCGATCGCCACGCCCAGCGCCGCGAAGACCAGGCTGCCCGCCCAGATGGAACCGGTCAGCGCGAACCACTGCCAGGCTCCAGCCGCACGCCCTTGACCGCCGCGGCGATGACCTCGACGAAGACGATCGCCGGGAGGGTGACGGTGGCCGCGGAGGCGATCTTGGCCGTCACATAGCCGTGGCCGGGCAGCGCGGTGAGCCGCAACTGGCGCACCCAGCCCTTCTCCCGCTCCTTGGCGATCCGCTCGCTGTTGCCCATCAGGACCGCGGTCAGCGCGCCGAAGGAGGCCATCGCCACCAGGTAGTACAGCTGCATGGTCAGGTGGGTGTGCGGCATGGTGGTGGTCTTGCTGCTGCTGCCCGAGATGATCAGGAAGAGCACCGCGGGGTAGATCACCGAGAAGAACATGAACTTCTTGTTCCGCAGGGTGCGGACGATCTCCAGCTTGATCAGCGTCGAGGACGCGAAGCTCGTGGACATCAGACGGTCTCCTCGGCGGACGCGGCATCGGTGATGGCGATGAAGGCCTGCTCCAGGCCGAGACCGGAGACCTCCAGGTTGCGCGGGTACAGGCCGAGGCCGTAGATGGCGTGGGTGGTGGCGTCGGCGTCGGTGGACTGGATGCGGACGGTGTGCCCGGAGACGTCGAGGGCGGTCAGGAACGGCAGCCCGCGCAGCGCGGCCTCGTCGATGCCGCCTTCCAGGTCGAAGACGATCCGGCGGGCGCCCGGCCTTGGCCTTGATCTCGGCCGCCGAGCCGTCGGCCAGGACCGGCCGCGGTGCAGCACGATCACCCGGTCGGCTATGGCGTCGGCCTCTTCCAGGTAGTGGGTGGCGAACAGCACCGTGCGTCCCTGGTCGGCCTGGGCGCGCATGGTCGCCCAGAACGCCTGCCGGGCGGTGACGTCCATGCCGGTGGTCGGCTCGTCCAGGACGATCAGGTCGTTGGCCCCGGCGGTGGCGAGGGCGAAGCGCACCCGCTGCTCCTGGCCGCCGGAGAGCTTGTTGACCATGCGGTCGGCGAACTCGGTGATCCCGGCGCTCTCCAGCACCTGCTCGACCGGGTACGGCCCTGGGGTGCAGGTCGCAGGCGAGCTTGACCAGCTCGCGGACCTTGACCTCCTCCATCAGGCCGCCGCTCTGCAGCATCGCGCCGACCCGGCCCTTGGCGATCGCCTTGCGCCGGTGTGGTGCCGAAGACCTCTGACGGAGCCGCTGTCGGCGTTGCGCAGGCCCAGGAGGAGGTCCAGGGCGGTGGACTTGCCCGCCCCGTTCGGCCCGAGAAGGGCCACCGTCTCTCCGGCGTGCAGCGTCAGATCCAGCTCGCTGACCGCCTTGACCTGCCCGAACGACTTGCTGACCTGCGAGAAGGCGACCACTGGTCCGGTCGCCTCGCTCGCCCCCGTGTGCACGGAACCCCGTGCCTTTGTGGAACTCATACGGGTAAGTCTCAGCCATCGCACGACCCGGCGGCAGTGTCGCGGGGCGTGAGATCGGGGTGACAGATGTCATGCCGGCCGGATGACAAACGCTCCCGACGGTTGCCTTCGGCGATGAGGCGGAGGGGGTGCGGGGCGGCCCGGCCGCCCCGGCCCCGTCCAACCGCCCTCCGCCAGAGGCACGCAGGGGCCACCGGACGCCCCCTCAAGCCCCCCGCAGGGGAGCGGTCAGCCGGCCACGTTGGAGATCACGGCGGTCTTGGTGGCCGCCGTCTTGCTCAGTTCGGGCAGCATCGCGGAGGCGACGTCCTGCGGGGTGACCGGGGTGTTGCTCCCGTTGCCGCGGGAGAGCAGCACACCGTCGAAGGCGTTCCCGTACAGGGTCTGCAGGACCTGAAGGTCGATGTGGAGCGTGAGCTTGCCGGTGCCGGGCACCGGGACGATCGTGAGGATCTTGCTCAGCGACTTCTGCGGGCTGAAGGGGATCGACCGGCTGCCGGCCTGGACGGTGATCATGCCGGACATCGCCGGGTCGCCGATCGTCTTGATCGCCTGGTCCAGCGCGGCCTGGGTGACCATCGGCTGATGGGTGGTGACGGGCAGGTCGACCGGGGTGTCGACCCCGGTCAGCGCACGCTGCTCGTAGGCGTCGGTGATCTTCTTCATGGAGGCGTCGGCGTCCACCGCCTGGAACGGCTTGCCGGGGACGGCGACCGGGGTGCCGGCCACGAACTTCACCATGCCGTCGGAACCGCCCGTCGCGCCCCCCGTCGCACCCGAGGTGAGGGTCTGCAACTGGCTGCGCAGCTTCTCCTGGTCGACGTCGACGGCGGGTGCCACCTGGTTGGTCCGGCCGAAGAGCGAGCCGACCACCGACACCGGGTTGTAGTCGCGGTGCGCCACCTGGTGGACGGTCTGCTCGGTGTCGATGGACAGCCCGGCCAACTCGGGCTTGAGGACCTCGTCCCGGTCGCCGACCCGGACCTTCAGCGGCGCGGTGGCACGGTCGCCGATCGCGGTGTCGAGGGCCTTGGTGGCCTGCTCCTTGGTGTCGCCGCCGATGTTGACGCCCAGCACGACGGTCCCGTTGGGGACGTCGGCGTGGTCCATCAGCAGCCCGGCGCCGTAGGCGACGACGGCGAGGGTCACCAGCCCCACGACGACCAGCATCGACTTGGAGCGGCCCTTGCGCGCGGGCTTGCCGCCACCCGAGCCGGACCCGGCCGGCTTCTGCGGTCCCGCCGGGGATCCGTCGGACAGGCCGGTCGGCGGGAGCGGCGGCAGGCCGCTGGTCAGGGTGTCGCCCGAGACGTGGCCCGATCCGCCGTCCGGGTTGAGCGTGCTGCCCGCACCGACCCGGGGCGGCCGGTAACCGGAACGCGCCTCCGATCCGGCCGCGGCACTCCCGGCGGCGGGTCCCGCGCCGGGGCCGACGGGTGTGTCGGTGTCGCCGAAGTGCGGGCGGGCGTTCTGGTCGGGGGTGTGGAAACCGGGGAAGGGCACGGTGCCGTGCGCGGGCCCTGCCTGCGGCCCGGCGTCCTGGCCCGATCGCGCCTCACCCGGGCCGAACAGATCGCTGCGCAGCTCACCGGTGCCGCCGAACGGGTCGGCGCTGGGTTCGCTCGTGCCGAACGGATCGGTGCGCGGCCCGCCGGTGCCGAACGGGTCCGCCTGCGGCGCACGCGCCCCGAACGGGTCGGTGCCGTCCGGGCGGGAGCGCGGCGGATCCTGGTCCAGCGGACCGGGGCCGAGCGGGTCGGAGATCGGCAGTCCCGACCCCAGCGGGCCGGAACCGAGCGAAACGGAACCCAGCGGGTCCGCACTCAGCGGGCCGGTGCCCAGCGGGTCGGGGTCGGCCGAACCGGCGTACGGGCTGTCACCCGGCACCGGAGGCCGGGCGGCCGGCGGGTTCTCGGTGAGGTAGGGGATGTTCGCCAGCGGCGGCGGGGCGGACGTGCCGCCGCCTGCCGTCCCTGACCCCAGCGGGTCCGACGCACCGGGCGCTGTCTGCCCTGCGCCGGGTGCGCCCGGCGCCTGCGGCTTGCGCGGCGCGAACCAGTCGCTGGTGGCCGGCTTCTCCGGGTCGCCGCTCGCCGCGGCCCCCGTGGGGCCGGGTGGCGTCCAGCGCGGCATCGCCTGCGTGGCCTCCGCGCCGGAGGGCTCCGGTGCGGAGGGGCTCGACGGCCGCTGACGCGAGGGGAGCCCCGGGGCGCCGGAGGAGGCCGGGGAACCGGACGGCCCGGAGGGGGCCGCCGGAGGCGCGGGGGCGGCGGCCGACGCGGCCGGGCCCTTGTCCCGCTCCTTGGCGGCGCTGTCGCCGCCGTTGTCGGTGACCGTGGTGCGCAACACCACCGGCGGAATCGGCCGGGAACCGGGGATGTTGATGCGGACGCGAGTGGTCAGCGTGGTCTCGGTCTTGGGCTCGCGGACGGCCGGGGCCTGCGGGCGCTCGTCGTCGGCGCCCGTGGGGGCGTTGCCGCTGTCTCCGCCGGACTGCTCCTCCTGTGGGTGCAGCGACGGATACTGGCGGGTGCCGTACGGCGGCGTCCCGGACGGGTAGGCGGCACCGCCACGACCCTGGGGTCCGGAGGACGAACTGTCAGTTTCACGACTCAAGGCAGGTTCTCCCGGTTAGCATCGCCGCCCGTCGCGCATCCGCAGGCGGCTCGCCAGCGCGCACCACCATACTGGCCGACGTCCGGCAAGGCCCGGTCACCACCGATCCGACAGACCGTCAGATGGTCACACAGGCCGCATCACCGGCCAATACGGGCGTCCGGCCGGCCGGTCGGCGTGTGACGCGACAGGCCGACACAGATCGCACCCGCCGCCATACCGCCCAACAAGTAGATGTAGGGCCCGATACCGGCCGCGAAGAGGAAATCCCCCTCGGGTCGGGAGACGGTCAGATACATCACGGTCAGGAACCACAAAACGGTCGGTACCACCGCGCCCAGCCGGCTGCGGGTCAGTTTACCGCCGCCATGGAACAGCGCGGCGCTGCCCGCGAGCGCCAGCAGCAGCCCGCCGGGGAACCAGCCGTTCTGCACCAGTGCCCCGGCGACTCCCACGGCCACCCCGAGGGCGGCCAGCACCACGTAACTTACGACGCGCACCGCGTTCAAACCTTCCCGCCGTCAGCGATTCCGGCGAACACGTCGCCGGCCCAGTCCGGTCCGCCGCCGTCCGCGCTCCCCCCGGCGGCCCGCGGAGCGGCTCCCCGCACCAGGCGGAAGTGCTCGGTGACGAACAGCGGCTGGCCGAGGTCGTTGGAGAGCGCGAAGAAGGGGCCGTCGACGGCGATCTGGGAGGCGTGGGCCCGCATGGCGGCGGCCTTCCGCCCGGCCTGCTCCCGCCCGTCGACCGCGAACGCCACGTCGGCGTCCTCGACGACGCCGGGGATGTCGTCGGCCGAGGCGATGCCCTCGAACGCGAACTCCCGCCCGGTCGCCCGCAGCCGGGCGAAGCCCTCCTCGACCACCGAGCGCGGCACGCAGATCCACAGGATCCGCTCGATCGTGTGCGGTGCCCCGAGGTCGGGCCGGAAGCCGGGATCGGCCGCCAGGTCGGCGGCGCGCATCGCGACCCGGTGGGCCTGGATGTGGTCGGGGTGACCGTAGCCGCCGTTCGGGTCGTACGTCATGAGCACCTGCGGGCGCACCTCGCGTACCACCGCGGCCAGGTGGGCGGCGGCCTCGTCGAGGTCCGCCTGCCAGAAGCACCCGGGGTGTTCGTTGTGGGCGACGCCCATCATCCCGGAGTC
This sequence comes from uncultured Actinomycetota bacterium, assembly GCA_963737305.1. Classification (GTDB taxonomy): domain Bacteria; phylum Actinomycetota; class Actinomycetes; order Streptomycetales; family Streptomycetaceae; genus Streptantibioticus_C. Next base: position 3,630,636 of record CAVTRX010000001.1, read on the forward strand.
GCGGTAGCGGCCGGGGCCGCCGAGGAAGCGGTGGTCGGTGACGCCCAGTTCGGCCATGGCGGCGGCCAGTTCGCCGATTCTGAACGGCCCCAGGGTGTCGTCCCGGTCGGACGCCAGATGCGCGAGGTCGGGCGGGATGACCTCGCCCTCCTCGCCGAGGGTGCAGGTCACCAGGGTGACGTGGGCGCCCTGTGCGGCGTACTTGGCCATGGTGGCGCCGGTGGTGATCGACTCGTCGTCGGGATGAGCGTGGACGAGCAGCAGGCGCCGCGCGGGAAGCTCGGTCATACCGGGCAGCGTATTACCCGCGCGCCCGGCTGCCTCCACCAGCGCCGGGCGACGGAGTGCCCGGCGGGCGGTCGGGGTCCGGCGGGCGGCGCCGGTGTCCGCCTCACATCTTGAAGTTGCCGATCATGCCCGCCACGTTCGAGGTCAACTGATGGATGCTGGGCGCCACCGACGTGCTGGCCAGGTAGAACCCCAGCAACACGCAGGCCACCGCGTGGCCGCAGCGCAGCCCGGCCTTCCTGACCAGCATCAGCACGATGACCAGCAGCAGAATCGCCAGCGAGATCGAGAGTGCCACGGCAGACTCACCTCCAAGACGTCGTCCATACCTACAGCTACGGACTCTAACTTTGCGTGAGCGGGGACAGCTCGGCCGCGTAGTGCGCTGATCGGACCGGCGCGTCGGATGAAATGCCTGGTCAGCGCGGTGTGCATGGCTCGCTGTGGATGCCCTGCCGGGCTGGGCCGTCCGGCTGACGCGACCGTCGTGAGGGCGGGCGGGGGCCCGTCGTCCCCGGCGCGCCCGGTCTCCCGGCGATCGCGGGGCCCGGCCGCGGCCGATCGGGTGGGCGTCCGCCTCTCGGCTTCGCGCGGCGCCGCGCCTACGCTCGGCGCCATGAGCGATGACAGCGACGGCGTTCCCGTCTCCTTTCCGCGGCAGCACGCCAGGACCCAGCGGTTCACCCTGGGCGCACCACGCACGTTCACCGTGTCCCCCGACGGGGAGCGCGTCGTCTTCCTGCGCAGCCCGGGCGGTACCGACCGGGCCAACCTGCTGTGGGTGCTGGACGCCTCCTCCGGCACGGAGCGGATCGCCGCGGACCCGGCGACCTTGCTCGGCGGCGCGGTGGAGCACCTGACCGCCGAGGAGAAGGCGCGTCGCGAGCGCAGCCGGGAGGGCTCGGCCGGGGTGGTCGGCTACGCGGTGGACTCGGCGGTCGAGATGGCCGCCTTCTCGCTGTCCGGCCGGTTGTTCGCCACGGACCTGCGGGCGGGCGGGCAGCCGGCCCCCGGCGGCGGCGCGGGCGGTGCGCGCGAACTGCCCGTCCCGGGACCGGTCGCCGGTCCCCGCCCCTCCCCCGACGGCCGGTGGATCGCCTACGTCACCGGCTCGGCGCTACGGGTGGTGGCGGCCGACGGCACCGGCGACCGGGTGCTGGCCGAGCCGGACCCGGACGAGGCCGGCCGGGTCACCTGGGGGCTCGCGGAGTTCGTCGCGGCGGAGGAGATGGATCGCTCCCGCGGTTTTTGGTGGTCGCCTGACAGCGACCGGCTGCTGGCCGCCCGGGTCGACGACTCGCCGGTGCGGCGCTGGTGGATCGCCGATCCGGCCAATCCGCAGACCGCGCCGGCCGAGGTCGCCTATCCGGCGGCCGGTACCCCCAACGCGCACGTCGCGCTGGCGCTGCTGGGCCTGGACGGTTCGCGGACCGAGGTGGAGTGGGACCGGGAGCGCTTCCCTTATCTGGCCCGGGTCCACTGGTCCGCTGCCGGTCCGCCGCTGCTGCTGGTGCAGGCCCGCGACCAGCGCAGCCAGCTGTGCCTGACGGTCGACACCGCGACCGGCCGCACCAGCACGCTGCTGACCGAGCGGGACCCGGTCTGGCTGGAGTTGTTCACCGGGGTGCCGGCCTGGACGCCGGACGGCCGTCTGGTGCGGATCGCCGACCAGGACGACGCGCGGGTCCTGGTGGTCGGCGACCGGGTGCTGACCGATGACGCGCTGCACGTGCGCGCGGTGCTGGACGTGGGCGACGAGGACGTCCTGGTGATGGCGTCGGCCGGAAAGGGCGCCCGGGTCCCGGAGACCGGCGAGGTGCACGTCTTCCGGGTGGGCGAGCGGGGGGCGGTGCGGGTCTCCGACATCCCGGGCGTGCACTCGGCGACCCGGGGCGGCGGCACGACGGTGCTGGTCTCGGCCGCGCCGGACCTGCCGGGCGCCGCGGTGCGGGTGGTGCGCGAGGAGAAGGACGGGCGGACCGGGTCAGGACCGGCGCCGGTCACCCTGGTCACCTCCTACGCCGAGCGGCCGGTGCTGACGGCCCGCCCTGTGCTGGTGGAGGCCGGCGAGCGGCGCATCCCGACCGCCGTCCTGCTGCCCTCCGGCCACCACGAGGGCGACGGCCCGCTGCCGGTGCTGATGGACCCGTACGGCGGTCCGCACGGCCAGCGGGTGACCGCCTCGCACAACGCCTATCTGACCTCGCAGTGGTTCGCCGACCAGGGCTTCGCGGTGATCGTCGCGGACGGCCGCGGCGCGCCTGGGCGCTCCCCCGGGTGGGAGAAGGCGGTGGCCGGCGACTTCGCCGGGGTGACCCTGGACGACCAGATCGAGGCGTTGCGGGCGCTCGCGTCCTCGTATCCGCTGGACCTGACGCGGGTGGGCATCCGCGGCTGGTCGTACGGCGGTTATCTCGCGGCGCTGGCGGTGCTGCGCCGGCCGGACGTCTTCCACGCCGGGGTGGCGGGGGCGCCGGTGACGGACTGGCGGCTGTACGACACCCACTACACGGAGCGTTATCTGGGGCACCCGGACGAGGCGCCCGACGTCTATGACGCGAACTCACTGGTCGTGGGCGCCGAGCTGCCCGGGGCGGCCGGCACTCAGCGGCCGCTGATGGTCATCCACGGGCTGGCCGACGACAACGTGGTCGCCGCCCACACGCTGCGGCTGTCCTCGGCCCTGCTGGCGGCCGGCCACCCGCACGAGGTGCTGCCGCTGTCCGGGGTGACCCACATGACCCCGCAGGAACAGGTGGCGGAGAACCTGCTGCTCCTCCAGGTGGCATTCCTCAAACGTTCATTGGGTGTGGCGTCTGCCACTTCCGGGAGACGTTCCGGAGAGTGAATTCGGTATGCGTGCGGGCGGTCGATCGAACTGGTCGGCGAACAGCAGGTCGGCTGCCCGCGCCGCTCTTCATCGCGTTCTCATAACGGCGGCTATCCACCCCGGAAAAAGATAACTCAGTGCGACCCGACAACTCCGTATAGAGCTATTCAGGGACGTCTGACGCCGGGTCAATTCACACCGCATCATCACATCCGTCTCACACCTCGCACCCTTAAAGCAAACAGTAAGTAAAGACACCACTGAACGGGGTGGCAGCTTTTTGTCTGGATCAATGCTGACATTTCGGACAGAAAAACGAACCCACCACGGCTGCCTCAGAGTTTACAAAAGGTCGCATCGGCGGACTTAAGCCGCAAATCACCAATCTCGCATGATCTCATTCTGGTCTCAGCCTGCTTCCCTCTCTTGAGAGGCGAAAACCTCGTTGCGTAGAGTCCCTTCACCGCGCAGCGCCGAGAACTTCCTGAACTGAATCCGGGGATTCCGCACGATGACCATGCAACCCCAGCCGACCGGCACCGCAGGCGAAACCTCGCTCATGACGGACCCTTCGGCCGAAACACCACAGGGCACGCCGACCGACGGCGCACCGACGATCGTCGGCCGTTCACCCGGCCGGGCAGCCTGGGAGCGCATCAAGCGCGACCGGATAGCCATGATCTCCTTGGTGCTGTCGGTCCTTTTCGTCCTGATCGCGGCGTTTGCTCCGCTGTTGTCCAAGCTCGGCGGCTGGGGACCGATCACCAATGACAACAAGGCGATCGACCCCGACACCGGCAACTTCCCGATCGGACACCTCGGCGGCATCAGCCTCAACCACCTGATCGGCGTCGAGCCGGGAACCGGCTACGACCTGTTCGCCCGGCTCGTCTACGGCATGCGGACATCGCTGTCAGTCGGCCTGATCGCGGCCATCATCTCCACCACCCTCGGTGTGGTGGTGGGGCTGGCGGCCGGCTACTTCGGCGGCAAGATCGACGCTCTGCTCTCCCGGATCATGGACATCGTTCTGGCCTTCCCCCAGATCCTGTTCATCATCGCGCTGACCCCGGTGCTTCAGGCAGCCCTGACCACCGACACGCACGGCGGGCAGAACGAGACCCTGCGCCTGGTGGTGCTCATCATCAACATCTCGGCGTTCGCCTGGGCCTACACCGGCCGTCTGGTGCGCGGCCAGGTGCTGTCGATGCGCGAGCGCGAGTTCGTCGAGGCGGCCCGGATCATGGGAGCCGGTTGGGGCCACATCCTCTTCCGGCAGTTGCTGCCGAACCTGTGGGCGCCGATCCTGATCTCGTTCGCCATCCTGGTGCCGCAGAACATCACCACCGAGGCGGCCCTGTCCTACCTCGGAGTGGGCGCCCTGCCGCCGAACCCCGACCTGGGTTCGGAGCTGAGCTCGGCCACCCAGTACTTCCTCACCGACCCGATGTACCTCTTCATCCCGGGCATCCTGCTCTTCGTCATCGTGCTGGCCCTCAACCTGCTCGGCGATGGCGTACGCGACGCCCTGGATCCGCGAGCCGCCCGGAGCTGATTCCCGGCCCGCACCAACGGCAGCCGACGGCGCGAACAGCGCGACGTGCGGCGGAACTGAGAACACAAGAAGGAGCACCCCACATGTTGCGCTCGACGCGCACGACCGCGATGGTCGCGGTTGCGATCTCGATAGCCCTGGGCGCCACCGCGTGTGGTGGCTCCGGAAGCGGCTCAGGCGGCAAGGCCACCAAGGGCGGCACGCTGGTCTACTACGCACCCAGCGACTTCGACCACCTCGACCCGCAGCGTACGTACACCACCCAGGGCTCGAACCTGGACCGGGAGATCGTCCGCTCCCTGACCGGCTGGGACCAGAAGGTCGGCTCCAAGACGCCGAAGCTGATGGGCGACCTGGCCACCGACATCGGCACCCCCTCCGACGGCGCCAAGACCTGGACCTTCCACCTGCGCAAGGGTGTCAAGTTCCAGGACGGCGCCGAGGTCACCTCGCAGGACGTCAAGTACGGCGTCGAGCGCACCTTCTCCCCCGACATCAACGGCGGCCCGCCCTACGCGAGCGAGTGGCTGGTCGGCGGCGACAAGTACAAGGGCCCGTACACCGGCAAGCAGCTGGACTCGATCCAGACGCCGGACAAGTACACCATCGTCTTCAAGCTGAACCAGCCGGTGGCGGACTTCAACCAGACCACCGCCATGCCGGGCTGGTCCGCGGTGCCCAAGGCGCACGACACGGGTGCCACCTACGACACCCACCTGTGGTCCGACGGCCCGTACATGATGAAGTCCTACTCCAAGAACAAGGAACTCATCCTCGTCAAGAACCCGAAGTGGTCGAAGTCCATCGACCCGCTGCGGGACCAGAACGTGGACGAGATCGACGTCAAGATGGGCATGGACCCGGCGGCGATCGACCAGATGATGAAGGCCGACGGCCCGCAGGCGCAGAACGCCATCATGGAGGACCCGATCGCGGGTACCGACCTGGCGTCCTACTCCTCGGACCCGCAGCTGAAGTCGCGCTACCACCAGATCCCGGCGCCCGGCATCAACTACCTGGCCGTCAACGTCAAGACGATCAAGAACATCAAGGTCCGCCAGGCCATCCAGTACGCGATGAACAAGCAGACCGTGCGCGGTGCCTTCGGTGGCGCGGCCTACGGTGACTACGCGACCACGATGATCCCGCCCGGCGTGGGCGGCCACAAGGACTTCAACCTCTACGCCAGCAACCCGGCCGGTGACATGGCCAAGGCCAAGGCACTGATGGCGTCGTCCGGCGTGAAGAACCTGAAGCTCTCCCTCGCGGTCGAGAACACCCCGACCCAGGAGAAGGTCGGCGAGGCGATCAAGAACTCGCTGGCCCCGATCGGGATCACCGCGAACATCACCCCGATCCAGCGTGCGAACTACTTCAGCACGGTGGACAACACCAGCAACAGCTACGACCTGGTGTGGATGGACTGGATCGCGGACTGGCCGAACGCCAGCACCATCCTCCCGGTGCTCTTCGACGGCCGGCAGATCGCCAAGCTCCCCCAGTCGAACCAGGACATCTCGTACCTGAACGACCCGGCGATCAACAGCCAGATCGACAAGATCGCGGCGATGCCCGACGCGAACGCGGCCATCACCGCGTACGGCGCGCTGGACCAGCAGATCATGAAGGAGGCCTCGGTCGTGCCGCTGGCCTACATGACCTTCAGCGAGCTGCAGGGCTCCAAGGTCGGCGGCCTGGTCGACGACCCGGTCATGGCCGAGATGAACCTGGCCCACGTGTTCGTCAAGCAGTGACCTGACGGTCGCCCCGTTCCGGTGAGCGACTCGCCGGAACCCCGTCCCGTCGGCGGCAGCAACAGTTGCCGCCGACGGGACGCACCCGGTCAGCCGGGTGTATCCATCACCGACCATCCCGAGCGCAGGTCACCACCCGCCGGCCCATAGCGAGAGGGAGGCGGACCAGGCCGCTGGCCAGGTCCCAGCACCAGATGTTTCGTTATCTGATCCGACGACTGCTCAGTGCGGCAGTCATCCTGTTGGTGATCAGCGTGATCACCTTCGTCATCTTCTTCGCCCTGCCGTCCAACCCCGCGCTGCTCGCTTGCGGGAAGACCTGCAGCCCTTCCCGCATCGTCGAGATCAGGCACGCCCTCGGACTGGACAAGAGCATCACCATCCAGTACTGGGAGTTCCTCAAGGGCGTGTTCGTCGGGCGGACCTTCGGCGACAACAGCATCCTCATCCAGTGCAACGCGCCCTGCCTGGGGATCTCGTTCTCGACCGACACCCCGGTCTTCACCACCTTGATGGGCCGGTTCCCGGCCGACCTGTCGCTGGCTCTCGGCTCTGCCGTGATCTTCCTGTCCACCGGTGTCGGCCTCGGCATGCTGGCGGCGATCCGCAAGGGGAAGGCCGCGGACAAGACGGCCGTCGGCTTCGCCCTGGTGGGTATCTCGCTTCAGCCGTACTTCGTGGGTCTGCTGCTGCTGTTCGTCTTCGTGGACAAGTGGCAGATCCTGCCGAACCCCGGCTACACCTCGCTGTTCGACGACCCTGGGCAGTGGTTCCAGGGACTGATCCTTCCGTGGATCACCCTGGTCGTGCTCTACCTGGCCTTCTACACCCGGCTCACCCGCTCCTCGATGCTGGAGGTGCTCGGTGAGGACTACATCCGCACCGCCAGGGCCAAGGGCCTCAACCAGCGCAAGGTGATCTTCAAGCACGCGCTGCGTGCCGCGATCACGCCCATCGTGACGATCTTCGGCATGGACTTCGGCGCCCTGGTGGGTGGAGCCGCCGTCATCACCGAGTCAGTCTTCGGGATCGCCGGCATCGGCAAGCTGGCGGTGGACTCGGTGGACAACTCAGACCTGCCGGTCATCATGGCGACCACGCTGTTCGCCGCGGTGGTCATCGTCCTCGCCAACATCGTCGTCGATGTGGTCTACGGCCTCATCGACCCCCGCGTCCGTCTCTCCTGAAGAACCGTCCGGCGCGGGCCGGCGACCCCGGCCCCCCGTCGACCAAGGAAGTACCAGTGGCCCTCGAAATCTCGCCGCAGTCCGCGGACGGCACATCGCCGTCCTCCTTTCTCGATGTGCGGGATCTGCGTGTGCACTTCCCGACCGAGGACGGACTCGTCAAGTCAGTGGACGGCGTCTCCTTCGCGCTGGAGAAGGGGAAGACTCTCGGCATCGTCGGTGAGTCGGGCTCCGGCAAGTCGGTGACCTCGCTCGCCCTGCTCGGTCTGCACAAGAACACCCGCGCCAAGGTCTCGGGGGAGGTCTGGCTGGACGGCGACGACCTGGTCGCCCTCTCCGAGCCGGAGATGCGCAACCTGCGCGGCAGCAAGGTGTCCATGATCTTCCAGGACCCGCTGTCCGCGCTGCACCCCTTCTTCACCGTCGGCAGCCAGATCGCCGAGGCGTACCGGGTGCACCACAAGGTCTCCAAGGCGGAGGCCAGAAACCGCTCGATCGAGATGCTCAAGCGGGTGGGCATCCCGCAGCCGGAGCGCCGGTTCCGCGACTACCCGCACCAGTTCTCCGGCGGTATGCGCCAGCGCGCCATGATCGCCATGTCGCTGGTGTGCGACCCGGAGCTGCTGATCGCCGACGAGCCCACCACGGCGCTCGACGTGACCGTGCAGGCCCAGATCCTGGACCTGATCCGCGACCTCCAGCAGGAGTTCGGCTCAGCGGTCATCATCATCACCCACGACCTGGGCGTCGTCGCCGAGATCTCCGACGACATCCTGGTGATGTACGGCGGGCGCCGCATCGAGTACGGCACCGTCCAGGACGTGCTCCGCAACCCCGAGCACCCCTACACCTGGGGCCTGCTCCAGTCGATGCCGCACCTGGGCAGCGACGTCAACGAGCGGCTGAACCCGATCAAGGGTTCCCCGCCGAGCCTGATCAACCTGCCGGGCGGGTGCGCCTTCCACCCCCGGTGCACGTTCAAGGACCGCGTCGCCGACGGGCGCTGCATGTCGGAGCGGCCGGAGCTGTCGTCCGTGCTGGGCAGCGACAAGCACATCGCGGCCTGCCATCTCGACGGTACCGACAAGGCAGAAATCCGCGGTACCGCTGACAAGGCCGTGAAGTGACGGCGGCGGACGAACAGGAGCATGTCGTGAGCACCAACTCCATCGCCGAGCAGCGGCCCGCGCCCGCCGCCGGGTCGGACGGCGGGAACCTGCTGGAGGTCAAGGACCTCCAGATGCACTTCCCGATCCGCCAGGGGATCGTCTTCCAGCGCCAGGTCGGCTCGGTCCGGGCCGTCGACGGACTGGACTTCGCGGTGAAGGCCGGCGAGTCGCTGGGCCTGGTCGGTGAGTCGGGCTGTGGCAAGTCGACCACCGGACGGCTGGTGACCCGGCTGCTGGAGCCGACCGCCGGGCAGATCCATTTCGACGGTGAGGACATCACCCACAAGCCGGTCGCGAAGATGCGCGAGGCCCGGCAGAACCTCCAGATGATCTTCCAGGACCCGTACTCGTCGCTCAACCCGCGGCACACGGTCGGCACGATCATCGAGACGCCGATGAAGCTCAACGGGATCAATCCCGAGCAGGGGCACAAGAAGCGCGCCCAGGAGCTGCTGGAGATCGTCGGTCTCAACCCGGAGCACTACAACCGCTACCCCAACGAGTTCTCCGGGGGCCAGCGGCAGCGCATCGGGATCGCCCGGGCGCTGGCCCTGCGGCCGAAGCTGATCGTGGCCGACGAGCCGGTCTCCGCGCTCGACGTCTCCATCCAGGCCCAGGTCGTCAACCTGCTCCAGGACCTCCAGCAGGAACTGGGCATCGCGTTCCTGTTCATCGCGCACGACCTGGCGGTGGTGCGGCACTTCTCCGAGCGCATCGCCGTCATGTACCTGGGCAAGATCGTGGAGGTCGGTGACCGCAGCGCCATCTACGAGCGGCCCCGGCACCCCTACACCCACGCGCTGCTGTCCTCGGTGCCCGAGGCCAACCCGCAGGGCGCCTCCCGGGAGCGGATCAGGCTCGCCGGCGACGTGCCCTCGCCCATCAACCCGCCGTCCGGCTGCCGGTTCCGTACGCGGTGCTGGAAGGCCCAGGACAAGTGCGCCTCCGAGGAGCCGCCGCTGGTGCGTCTGAAGGGCAACGGCGAGGACCACTTCACGGCCTGCCACTTCCCCGAGGAGCCGTCCATCGGCCCCCGGGCGCAGGACATCGTGCTGGACCCCGCGCTGGCCGCTCTGGAGACCGCACACCAGGACCAGTCGCCGGAGAACTGACGGGACGGGGGCATTCGTCCCCACCCCGGCTTCCGGCGATCCCGCTCGCAGGCCCGCCTCCCCTTCAACGGGGAGGCGGGCCTGTTGTGTTGGGGCGCGAAAAACCGGCCGACGGGAACCGGCCGGAACCCCATACTGGAGCCCGGCCGGCCAACGGCACCCGCACGGCCGTACGTTGTTCATGGTGATGCGTCCGTATAGCGGTGAGGCAACGGCCAGGTTGCCGCGATGTTAAGGCAGTTCATCCGGCTTTAGAAGCTAATGTCCGACCATGATGATCGATGTCAAGCACGCATCGACTGCGATCCGCGTACTCTTCGCTCAAGATGCAGGTCAACCTTGGTTCCGCTTCCCGATTCCTCTTGACTGCATGCTTAATAGGTTGCGAAAGTCCGCTCAACCCATGGCACTTGCACAGGTGCCGATTCGACCACGGTGCGGGGATGGAAGCGGATGAGCACTCCTACTCAGGCGGCGACCGAGCCTGCTCCTGACGGTCCGTCAGGAACTGCCGAGGGTGCGCCCATCGCTCCTGAATTCGTGGGACGTTCCCCCAGACAGCTGGCCTGGATCCGGTTCAAGCGTGACCGCGTCGGGGTGATCTGCTCCTTCGTCGTGCTCGGCTACGTGCTGGTCGCGATCTGCGCGCCGCTGATCACCAAGCTCTACGGCCAGAACGCCTACTCGCTCTACGGGCAGGACGACAACCTGCTCAACTCCTTCGGTCTGCCGATCAAGCCCAACGGCGGCATGGACGGCACCCACTGGTTCGGCATCGAGCCGGGGCTGGGCCGCGACATCTTCGCCCTGCTGATCTACGGCATCCGCACCTCGCTCGGCATCGCGGTGTGCGTGACGGTGCTGTCCGTGGCGCTGGGCGTCGCCGTGGGCCTCATCCAGGGCTACCTGGGCGGCAAGACCGACTACTTCGTGGGCCGGACCTCCGACCTGATGATGTCCTTCCCGCAGCAGCTGTTCTTCATCGCCTTCACCCCGGTCATCGTCGCGATGTTCGTCAAGCCCAGCGACCAGGAGCCGACCTGGATCCGCTTCGTCGCCCTGGTGCTCGTCCAGTTCGTGCTGGGGTGGATGTCGCTGGGCCGCCTGGTGCGCGCCCAGGTGCTCAGCCTGCGCGAGCGCGAGTACATCGAGGCGGCGCGGCTGTCGGGGGCCTCGGCGGGGCGCATCATCCGCAAGGAGCTGCTGCCGAACATCTGGAGCACGGTGCTGGTGCAGGGAACCCTGCTGCTCCCGGTCAACGTCACCGCGGAGGCGGGTCTGTCCTTCCTCGGCGTCGGCATGCAGGACCCGACGCCCGACTGGGGCCTGCTCTTCCAGGCCGCGGCGCGGACCTACGCGTCCGACATCACGTACATGTTCTTCCCCGGCATCGCGATGGTCATCTTCGTCGTCGCGTTCAACCTGCTCGGGGACTCGGTCCGGGACGCTCTCGATCCCAAGACCATTCGTTGAGCCGATCAGTGGTCCAGGTCGTCCGCCGGCTTCCGGCACGGTCGACACGCGTAGCCAAGCGACAGGCAGGAATCCATGAGATTGCGTAAGACGCACTACGCCGCCGTACTGGCGGTGGGGGCACTGAGTCTGAGCGCGTGCAGCGCCGGAGGCGGCGGGGGGCCGGCCGGCGGTGGCGGCGACACGGGGGCCAAGGCCTCCACGCAGACCATCACCCTGGGCACCCAGGCGGACTCCACCGGCCCCGCGGTCGCGGTGGACGGCGCCAAGAAGGGCGGCACCGCCTACGACCTGGAGGCGTCGGGTATCAACCACCTCGACCCCGCCCAGGCGTACGTCAACCAGGAACAGGTCATCGGGCAGCTGTTCAGCCGCAGCCTGACCAACTACAAGATCGACGCCAAGACCGGCAAGACGGTCCTGGTCGGCGACCTGGCCACCGACACCGGCGAGCAGTCGGACGGCGGCAAGACCTGGACCTTCCACCTCAAGGACGGCTTGAAGTGGCAGGACGGCACCGCGATCACCTCTGAGCAGGTCAAGTACGGCTTCGAGCGGCTGTACGCCAGCTTCGAGACCGCCGGCCCGCAGTACGTCCAGGCGTGGCTGTCCGGCCAGGACTTCCGCAAGGTCTACCCGGGCCCCTACGGCGGCAAGTCGCTGCCGGACTCGGTGATCGGCACCCCGGACAGCAAGACCATCGTCTTCCACTTCCTCGCGCCGCACGCCGACGCGCCCTACGCCATGGCGCTCTCGGACGCGGGCCCGATCCTGAAGTCGAAGGACACCAAGGTCAAGTACGACCAGGCGCCCTTCTCCGACGGCCCCTACCAGGTCCAGAGCAACAACCCGGGCAAGGAACTGGTCCTCACCCGCAACAAGTTCTGGGACCCCAAGTCCGACCCGATCCGCAACGCCTACCCCGACAAGTGGGACATCAAGCTCGCGGTGGCTCAGCCGAGCCTGACGACGAGCCTGATGCAGCAGGTGGGGCAGAACAAGGACGCGGTCGCGCTGGTCGCGCCGGCCGACCCGACGCAGACCTCGCTGATCGCCACGGACCCGAAGTACAAGTCCCGCCTGATCAGCGACTACCAGCCGTTCGTCGATGTCTTCGACATCAACACTACGCGCGTCAAGGACGTCCGGGTCCGCCAGGCGATCATGTACGCGTTCCCGATGAAGCAGGTGCAGATCGCGCTCGGCGGCGCGCCGCAGGGCGACCTGGGCACCAACCTCATCGGCCCGACGGTCAACGGCCCGGTGAAGTACGACCCGTTCGGCAAGCTCACCAAGCCCAGCGGTGACCCGGAGAAGGCCAAGGCGCTGCTGAAGCAGGCCGGGGTGAAGAACCTCAAGCTCACCTACGCCTACTCCAACCAGCCGCGCTGGGTGACGGTGGCCGGCACGCTGAAGAACGCGTTCGCCAAGGCGGGCATCAACCTGCAGACCAAGGCGATCGACTCGACCTCGTACTACTCGCTGGTCGGCAAGGTCGACAACCCCTACGACCTGTACCGCACCGGTTGGGGCGCGGACTGGCCGTCGGCCGGCACCGTCATCCCGCCGACCCTGGACGGCCGTCTGCTCACCGACGACGACCCGGACTACTCGCACCTGAACGACAAGCACGTCAACTCCGAGATCGACCGGATCAACAAGATCACGGACCTCAAGCAGCAGTCCGCCGAGTGGCAGACGCTGGCCGAGTACGTGCTGAAGAGCGACACCTCGCAGATCCCGTACATGTACGACAAGTACTACAACGTCTACGGCGATGGTCTGGGCGGCGTCACCTACAACACGCCGCTGGGCACCATCAACCCGAACACGATCTACGTGAAGTAGTTCGCGTCCCTGGTCGGCCGGCCCCGCACACCGCGTGGGGCCGGCCGACCAGGACCCACCCACCGCTCCCGACCGGCGCCGTCCGACCGACGGCATTCCCACGGAAGAGCCCGACCCATGCTCCGATTTCTCGTACGCCGGGTGCTCGGCGCCGTCGTCATCCTCATCGTGATCAGCGCCGTCACCTATGTGCTGTTCTTCGCGCTGCCCACCGACCCCGCCCTGCTGTCCTGCGGCAAGAACTGCTCGCCGCAGAACATCGCGCTGATCCACCAGAACCTGGGACTCGACAAACCGATCCCCGTGCAGTGGTGGCACTACGTCGTCGGCATCTTCGCCGGACGCCATCTGCCGCTGGGCGACTGCCCGGCCCCCTGCTTCGGGTTGTCCTTCGACAACAACACCCCGATCTGGGACACCCTCAAGGACCGCTACCCCACCACGCTGACGGTGGCGATCGGCGGCGCCGCGGTGTTCCTCATCATCGGTGTCGGCCTGGGCCTGATCTCCGCGGCGAAGCAGGGCACCCTCTTCGACCGTGTCGCCAGCTCCATCTCGCTGATGGGCCAGTCGGTGCAGATCTACTTCATCGGCCCGCTCGCCATCTACGTCTTCGCCTACCAGCTCGGCTGGCTCGACTCCGGCACCGACCCCGACTGGTCGCACGACCCGGGCGGTGCCATCGGCGGCGTCCTGCTGCCGTGCCTGGTGATGTCGGTGATCTTCTGGTCCAACTACAGCCGGCAGACCCGCTCGCTGATGGTCGAGCAGCTCTCCGAGGAACACGTGCGCACCGCCCGCGCCAAGGGCATGGGCCGGCGCTACGTCTTCTTCCGCTACGCGCTGCGCGGTGCCATGGGGCCGATCATCACCATCTTCGGCATCGACCTCGGCTCGGTCTTCGGTGGCGCGATCATCACCGAGACCACCTTCAACCTGCACGGCCTCGGGCGGCTCGCGGTGGACGCGGTCCTACAGACCAACCTGCCGCTGGAGATGGGCGTGATGCTCCTGGGCGCCACGTCCATCGTCTTCTTCAACATCCTCATCGACGCCTGCTACGCCTTCATCGACCCGCGGATCCGGCTCGCATGACCGCCGCACGCCCTGTCCTTCCACCGGCTCCGCACCCGAGGAGAGCCCCCAAGTGACCACCGTGACCGAGCCGGAACCCGCGTCCGCACCGCGGGGACCACAGGATCAGGCTCCCTTCCTGTCCGTGCGGGACCTGTACGTGCAGTTCGCCACCGAGGACGGCACCGTCAAGGCGGTCGACGGGCTCTCCTTCGACCTGGAGCGCGGCAAGACGCTGGGCATCGTGGGCGAGTCCGGTTCCGGCAAGTCGGTGACCAACCTGGCCGTCCTCGGCCTGCACAACCCGCGCAACACCACCATCACCGGCGAGATCACGCTGGACGGCCAGGAGTTGCTCGGGGCGTCGCAGCGCACGCTGGAGAAGCTGCGCGGCAACAAGATGTCGATGATCTTCCAGGACTCGCTGACCGCGCTCTCGCCGTACTACACGGTCGGCCGGCAGATCGCCGAGCCGTTCCGCAAGCACACCGGCGCCAGCCGCAAGGAGGCCAGGGACCGCGCGGTGGAGATGCTGCGCCGGGTCGGCATCCCGCAGCCGCAGACCCGGGTCGACGACTTCCCGCACCAGTTCTCCGGCGGTATGCGGCAGCGCGCGATGATCGCGCTGGCGCTGGTGTGCGACCCCGAACTGCTCATCGCCGACGAGCCGACCACCGCGCTCGACGTCACCGTGCAGGCGCAGATCCTCGACCTGCTCAAGGATCTCCAGCAGGAGACCGGCACCTCGATCGTCTTCATCACCCACGACCTCGGCGTGGTCGCCAACGTCTGCGACGACGTGCTGGTGATGTACGCGGGCCGGTGCGTGGAGCGGGGGACCGTGCGCGACATCCTCAAGACGCCGGAGCACCCCTACGCGTGGGGGCTGCTCAGCTCCATCCCGCGGCTGAAGGCGTCGGTCGACGTGCCGTTGCAGCCCATCCCGGGCACCCCGCCGAGCCTGCTGAGCCCGCCGTCCGGCTGCCCGTTCCACCCGCGCTGCACGTTCCGTGACGAGGTCGGCGGCACCCGCTGCCAGGACGAGCGGCCGTTGCTGACGCTGGAGGACGGGCGGGGCTCCGCCTGCCACCTGGACGTCGACAAGAAGCGGACCATCTTCGCCGAGCGGATCCAGCCGTCGCTGGGCCGCAAGGGCTGATCAGGAGTCGAGGAAGCATCGATGAGCAGCGACGAGCAGACCGGCGGACCGGCGCCGGCCGCCCCGACCAACCTCACCAAGGCCGAGGTGCCCGCGCAGCGCCCGGGGGAACCGCTGCTGGAGGTGACAGGTCTCACCAAGCACTTCCCGGTGATGGACGGCTTCCTGTTCAAGCGGCAGGTCGGAGCCGTGCAGGCGGTCGACGGCGTGGACTTCGCGGTGCACGCCGGTGAGGCGCTCGGCCTGGTCGGCGAGTCCGGCTGCGGCAAGTCGACCACCGGGCGGCTGGTGACCCGGCTGCTGGAGCCGACCGCCGGGCGGATCACCTACCGCGGCACCGGACATCACCCACGCGGGGCGCAGGCAGCTGGCGCCGATGCGCTCCGAGATCCAGATGATCTTCCAGGACCCGTACGCGTCGCTCAACCCGCGGCAGACGGTGGGCTCGATCATCTCCGGGCCGATGGAGATCAACGGCATCAAGCCGCCCGGCGGCCTGGAGAGCCGGGTCCGCGAACTGCTGGAGATCGTCGGTCTCAACCCCGAGCACTACAACCGCTTCCCGCACGAGTTCTCCGGCGGCCAGCGGCAGCGCATCGGGGTGGCCAGGGCGCTGGCCCTGCAACCGAAGCTGATCGTGGCCGACGAGCCGGTCTCCGCGCTGGACGTCTCCATCCAGGCCCAGGTCGTCAACCTGCTCCAGCAGTTGCAGCGCGAGATGGGCATCGCGTTCTTGTTCATCGCCCACGACCTGGCGATCGTGCGGCACTTCTCGCAGCGGGTCGCGGTGATGTACCTGGGCAAGATCGTGGAGGTCGGCGACCGCAGCGCCATCTACGAGCGGCCCCGGCACCCCTACACCCACGCCCTGCTGTCCGCCGCGCCCGAGGCCGACCCGGACGACGACGGCAGCGAGCGCATCCGGCTCGCCGGCGACGTGCCCTCCCCGATCAGCCCGCCCTCCGGCTGCCGGTTCCGCACCCGGTGCTGGAAGGCGCAGGACAAGTGCGCCTCCGAGGAGCCGCCGCTGGTGCGCATCGACGGCAACGCCGAGGGCCACCTGACCGCGTGCCACTTCCCCGAGGAGCCGACGACCACCCGCGAGGAGGACGTCATCCTCGACCCGGCGCTCGCCGCCATCGAGGACCAGCTCGACGCGGGCTGACTCCGCGCCGCCCGCTCATCCCGCGACCCCCGTCCCGGGCACGACGCCCTCCCGCTCCGCCGCGAAATGGCAGGCGCTGTCGTGCTCGGCGGGGGTCGCGGTGTTCCGGAAGACGGCCGGAACGGCGAGCTCCGGAACCTCGGTCGCGCAGCGCTCCTGGGCCTTCCAGCAGCGGGTACGGAACCGGCAGCCGGACGGCGGAGTCCGCCGGGTGAGGGGACGTCCCCGGCCAGGATGATCGCGCTCGCGCTCCTCGCGGGCCGCCGGGTCGGGCACCGGCACCGCGGAGAGCAGCGCCTGGGTGTACGGGTGGGTGGGGTGCTCGTAGATCTCGCTCGTCGTCGCCGATCTCCACCATCCGGCCCAGGTACATCACCCCGACCCGGTCCGAGATGTGCCGGACGATCGACAGGTCGTGCGCGATGAACAGGTAGGACAGCCCGAACTCGGCCTGGAGCTTCTCCATCAGGTTGACGACCTGGGCCTGCACCGAGACGTCCAGCGCGGAGACCGGCTCGTCGCAGACGATGATCTCCGGGTTGAGCGCCAGCCCGCGCGCGATGCCGATGCGCTGCCGCTGGCCGCCGGAGAACTGGTGCGGGTAGCGGTTGATGTACTCGGGGTTGAGGCCGACCACGTCCAGCAGGTCCCGCACCTTGCGGCGCCGGTCGCCCTTGGGCGCCACCTCCGGGTGGATGTCGGAACGGCTCGCCGATGATGTCGCCGACCGTCATGCGGGGGTTGAGCGAGGTGTAGGGGTCCTGGAAGACCATCTGGATGTTGCGCCGCACCGCCTTCAGCGCCCGGCCGGACAGCCTGGTGATGTCCTCGCCCTTGTAGCGGACCTGGCCCGCGGTGGGCCGCTCCAGGTTCATCAGCATCCTGGCCACCGTCGACTTGCCGCAGCCGGACTCGCCGACGATGCCCAGCGTCTCGCCCCGGTACAGGTCGAAGGAGACGCCGTCGACCGCCTGGACGGCGCCGACCTGCCGCCTGAACAGGATGCCCTGGGTGAGCGGGAAGTGCTTGACCAGGCCGCGGACCTCCAGGACCGGCTCGGACGGCCGCTCGTCCGCCGTCCCGCTCTCCGCCGCGGGCCGCGCCGTCATCCGCGGGCCCCTTCCAGGTCGCCCAGGCACTCCTGCCAGAAGTGGCAGGCGCTGGCGCGGCCCGGGTCCACCTCGTACAGCGGCGGCACCTCGGTACGGCAGACGTCCCGGGCCATCGGGCAGCGCGGGTTGAAGGCGCAGCCGGGCGGGATGCGCTGCAGGTTCGGCGGCAGGCCCTTGATCGCGTACAGCTCCTGGCCCTTCTGGTCCAGCCGCGGGATCGACTCGCAGCAGGCCCTTGGTGTACGGGTGGGCGGGCGCCGCGTAGATGTCGTGCACCGGGGCGGTCTCCACGATCCGGCCCGCGTACATCACCGCGATCTTGTCGGCGACGTCGGCGACCACCCCGAGGTCGTGGGTGATCAGGATCAGGCCCATGTTGAGCTCGCGCTGCAGCTCCGCGAGCAGGTCCATCACCTGGGCCTGCACGGTGACGTCCAGCGCGGTGGTGGGCTCGTCGGCGATGATCAGCGTCGGGCTCCAGGGCGATGCGCCATCGCGATCATGACGCGCTGCCGCATGCCGCCGGAGAACTGGTGCGGGTAGTCGCCGACCCGCTGCCTGGCGGCCGGGATCCGTACCCGGTCCATCAGCTCGACGGCCTTGGCCCTGGCGTCCTTGCGGGACATCCCGCGGTGCACGATGAACATCTCGCCGAGCTGGTGGCCCACGCTCAGCACCGGGTTGAGCGACGGACAGCGCGTCCTGGAAGATCATCGCGATCTCGGGCGCCGCGGACCTTGCGCCGCTGGCCTCGCTTGGTCATCGTCAGCAGGTCGCGCGCCCTGGAAGAGGATCTCGCCGCGGGTGATCGAACCCCGGCGGGGTGTCCAGGATGCCCATGACGGCCTGCGCGGTCACCGACTTGCCGGAGCCGGACTCGCCGAGCACGGCCAGGGTCTCGCCCCGCGCCACCGAGTAGCTGACCCCGTTGACGGCCTTGGCGACCCCGTCCCTGGTGCGGAATTCCACGTGCAGGTCGCGTACTTCGAGCAGGGTGCTCATCCGCGGCTCCTCCTCAGCGCAGCTTCGGGTCGAGGGCGTCGCGCACCGCGTCGCCGAGCATGATGAACGCCAGCACGGTGATGCTCAGCGCGCCGGCCGGCCACAGCAGCATGTGCGGGGCGTTGCGGATCTGGGTGGAGGCCTCGGAGATGTCGATGCCCCAGGACACCGTCGGCGGCTTGCAGGCCGACGCCGAGGTAGGACAGCGTCGCCTCCAGCGAGATGTAGGTGCCCAGCGCGATGGTGGCGACCACGATCACCGGGGCGACCGCGTTCGGCGTGATGTGCCGCAGCAGGATCCGGGAGTTGCTCGCGCCGAGCGCCCGGGCGGCCTGCACGTAGTCGTTCTGCTTGGCGGTGATGACCGAGCCGCGGGCGATCCGGGCGATCTGCGGCCAGCCCAGCAGCACGATGAAGCCGATGACCGGCCACACCGTGGTGCCGGTGACCACCGAGAGGAAGACCAGGCCGCCGAGGATGATCGGGATGCCGAAGAAGACGTCGCTGATCCGGGAGAGCAGCGCGTCCCACCAGCCGCCGAAGAAGCCGGCCAGCCCGCCCAGCACGCCGCCGAGCAGCGCGACGCCCCGCGGTGGCGCAGATGCCGACCAGTGATGGAGGCGCGGGCGCCGTAGACGGTCCGGGTGTAGACGTCGCAGCCCTGGCTGTCGAAGCCGAAGGGGTGCCCGGGCGGCCGGGCCGGCCTGGGAGCTTGGTCGAGGTCGCAGGAGAGCGGGTTGCCGCCGGCGATGGACTGCGGCCAGATGGAGATGAAGACCAGGAACGAGGATGACCAGGGCGGAGATGATGAAGACCGGGTTGCGGCGCAGGTCGCGCCAGGCGTCCGACCACAGGCTGCGCGGCCGGTCGGTGACCGGGGCCTCCGGTTCGGTGCCCGGCGGCACCGCCAGGGTGCCTGCCTCCTGGGCGGCGAGGTCCATCACCCCGCCCGCGCCGGCGTTGCCGACCGCCTCCGCCGGGTTCTGCGCGCCGGACGGTTCAGGCATAACGGATCCTCGGGTCCAGGACCGCGTAGAGCAGGTCGACGAGCAGGTTGGCGACCAGGAAGACGATCACCAGGATGGTGACGAAGCCGACCACGGTCGGGGAGTTCTGGCGCACGATGCCCTGGTAGAGCTGGTAGCCGACGCCGTGGATGTTGAAGATCCGCTCGGTGACGATGGCGCCGCCCATCAGGGCGCCGATGTCGGTGCCGATGAAGGTGACCACCGGGATCAGCGAGTTGCGCAGCAGGTGGCGCACGACCACCCGGCGCCGCGGCAGGCCCTTGGCGATCGGCGGTGCGCACGTAGTCGGCCCGGGTGTTCTCCGCGACCGAGGTGCGGGTCAGCCGGGTGACGTAGGCCAGTGAGACCAGCGCCAGCACGATGCCGGGCAGGATCAGCTCGCTCAGCGGCGCGTCCGGGGAGACCGAGGGCTGCCACGATGTCCCAGCTGCACGCCGAAGGCGTACTGGAGCACGTAGCCGGTGACGAAGGTCGGCACGGAGACGACGATCAGGGTCAGCAGCCAGCACCCCGGTGTCGACCGCGCGGCCCCGGCGCAGCCCGGTGACCAGCGCCGAGCACGAGCCCGATGACCGACCTCGAAGACGACCGCGACGAGGGTGAGCCGCACGGTGACCGGGAAGGCGGTGGCCATCAGCGTCGGTGACCGGCTGCCCGTTGAAGGCGGTGCCGAAGTCACCCTGGAAGATGCTGCGCCATGTAGTGCAGGTACTGCTGCCACAGCGGATGGTCGAGATACAGGTCCTTGCGGATCTGCGCGGCGGTCGCCGGGTCCGGCGCGCGGTCGCCGAACAGGGCGGCCACCGGGTCGCCGAGCGCGTACACCATGACGAAGATCAGAAACGTGCTGCCGAGGAAGACCGGGATCATCTGCAGCAGACGCCGGATCACATAACGTCCCACGGGACCTTCCCACTGGTCGGAGCTGGCCGGGCGGAGGGTGGATCAGCTGACGGTGATCTCGTCGTAGACCGGGACGCTGAACTGGTTGAGGGAGACATCGTTGATGTTGCTGCGAATAACCGGCGTTGCCGTTCTGGTACCACAGCGGAATGGACGGCATCTGCTGGGCGAGGATCCGCTCCGCGTCCTGGAAGTCGGCGACCGCCTTCGCGGTGTCGGATTCGGCGTTCGCCTTGTCGACCAGCTTGTCGAACTGGGCGTTGTGGAATCCGGCGTCGTTGGAGGAGGCGCCGGTGTAGTACTGCGGCTGCAGGAAGTCCTGGATCAGCGGGTAGTCCATCTGCCAGCCGGCCCGGAACGGCTGGGTCTGGTGTTTCGCGGCGACCTGGGTGCGGAAGTCGGCGAACGTGCCGACCGGCGCGCCGACGCACGCCTGGTCGTCGCCCAGGCTGTTGTTGACGCTGTTGCAGATCGCGTCGACCCATTCCTTGTGGCTGCCGGTGTCGGCGTTGTAGACGATCTTCATCTGGCCGCCGGGCAGTCCGCCGCCCTCCTTGATCGCTGCTTCGCCGCCGCCGCGTCGAACTCGCAGGGCTTGCCGCACAGTCCGGCCTTGAAGCCGCCCTCGACGCCGAGCACCGGGGAGGTCCAGTCGGTGGCGGGGGTGCGGGTGCCGCGGAAGATCTGCTTGGTGATCGACTTCCGGTCGATGGCCATCGAGATGCCCTGCCGGAGTTTCGCGGCGTTCTTCCCGTTCCATTTCGGGTCGTAGAGCGGAAAGGCGATGGTCTGGTTGATGCCGGCCGGCTGGTTGATGTAGCGCGAACCCAGATCGCGCTGAGACGTTCTTGAGCTGGTTGGCGGGAATGTCGTCGACCAGGTCGATGTTGCCGGCCTGCAGGTCGGTGTAGGCGGTTTCGCTGTCGGTGTAGACCTGGAGGTCCACCCCGCCGTTCTTCGCCTTGTCGGGACCGTTGTAGCCGTCCCATTTGCGCAGCCTCATCATCGATCCCTTGGCATAGGTGTCGATGGCGTAGGGGCCGTTGCCGACCGGTTTCTTCAGCCAGCCGTCGTGGTCGGAGAAGAAGGTCTTGGGCAACGGATAGAAGGCCGAGTAGCCGAGGGTTCCCGGCCAGGTGGAGAACTTCTGGCCGAGCTTGACGGTGAAGGTGTTCGCGTCCTTGACCTGAAGTCCCGACATCGTCTTCGCGGTCGGGTCGCCGGAATTCGGGTGCACCTTGGCGTAGCCCTCGATGTAGCTGAAGAAGCTGGCGTTCACCTGCTTGTTGGTGACCAGCGCGCCGTAGTTCCAGGCGTCCACGAAGGAATGGGCGTCGACCGGTTCGCCGTTGGAGAACTTCCAGCCGGACTTGAGCTTGACCGTGAAGTCGTGCTGGTCGTCGGTGGTGATGGAGTCGGCGATCCAGTCCTCGGCGGCGCCGGTGCGCGGGTTGTACTTCTTCAGTCCCCGGAAGACCATGTCGAGCACCTTGCCGCCCTGCACCTCATTGGTGTTGGCGGGCTCCAGCGGGTTCTGCGGGTCGCCCCAGGAGGCCCGGACGACACCCTGCGACGCTCCCGCGCCGGTGCTCCTCCCGCAGCCGGTGGCCGCCAGCGCGACGACCACCGCGCAGACCGTCCACTTCGCACGCGTGGGTCCGCGCATCGGGTGTGCCTCCTCGGGGCTCTGCCTTGGTTAGCCCCAAATAACACCTTGTTGCCGCAATAAGCACCCACCGACGGCCGATGGCGATGGATCGGCCGGAGGAAACCCCTCTATCGCAGTAGCAGCACGCCCGGGGGCCCGCACCGTCGCGGTGCGGGCCCCCGGGCGTGCTCGTGGTCGGTACGGTCAGCGCTTGGCGCGCGCCGCCGCGCGACCGCGCTCCTTCTGGTCCAGGACCACCTTGCGGATGCGCACCGTCGCCGGGGTCACCTCGATGCACTCGTCCTCGCGGCAGAACTCCAGCGACTGCTCCAGCGACAGCTTGCGCGGCGGGACCAGCGACTCGGTGACGTCCGCGGTCGAGGACCGCATGTTGGTGAGCTTCTTCTCCTTGGTGATGTTGACGTCCATGTCGTCGGAGCGGGAGTTCTCCCCGACGATCATGCCCTCGTACACCTCGGTGGTCGGCTCCACGAACAGCGTGCCGCGCTCCTGGAGGTTGGTCATCGCGAACGCGGTGACCGGACCGGAACGGTCGGCGACCAGCGAGCCGTTGTTGCGGGTGCGCAGCTCGCCGAACCACGGCTCGTGGCCCTCGAAGATGCAGTGCGCGATGCCGGTGCCGCGGGTGTCGGTCAGGAACTCGGTGCGGAAGCCGATCAGACCGCGGGAGGGCACCACGAACTCCATGCGGACCCAGCCGGACCCGTGGTTGGTCATGGTCTCCATCCGGCCCTTGCGGGACGCCATCAGCTGGGTGATCGCGCCCAGGTACTCCTCGGGGGAGTCGATGGTCATCCGCTCGACCGGCTCGTGGACCTTGCCGTTGATCTCCTTGGTGACCACCTGCGGCTTGCCGACGGTCAGCTCGAAGCCCTCCCGGCGCATGGTCTCCACCAGGATGGCCAGCGCCAGCTCACCGCGGCCCTGCACCTCCCAGGCGTCCGGGCGCTCGGTCGGCAGCACGCGCAGCGAGACGTTGCCGACCAGCTCGCGCTCCAGGCGGTCCTTGACCAGCCGGGCGGTGACCTTGTGGCCCTTGCCGCCCTTGCCGACCAGCGGGGAGGTGTTGGTGCCGATGGTCATCGAGATCGCCGGCTCGTCGACGGTGATCAGCGGCAGGGCGATCGGGTTCTCCGGGTCGGCCAGCGTCTCGCCGATCATGATGTCCGGGATGCCGGCGACCGCGCAGATGTCGCCGGGACCGGCGATCTCGGCGGCCTTGCGGGTCAGCGCCTCGGTCATCATCAGCTCGGTGATGCGCACGTTGTGACATGCTGCCGTCGCGCTTGATCCAGGCGACCGTCTGGCCCTTCTTCAGGTGCGCCCTGCTCGACCCGCAGCAGCGCGATGCGGCCGAGGAAGTTGTCGGCGTCGAGGTTGGTGACGTGCGCCTGCAGCGGCGCGCCCTCCTCGTAGCCGGGCGCCGGGACGTGCGAGAGCAGGGTGGAGAAGAACGGCTCCAGGCTGTCGCTGTCGGCCGGGACCGTGCCGTTGGCCGGCTTGGTCAGCGAGGCGATGCCGTCCCGGGCGCAGGCGTAGACGATCGGGAACTCGATCTGGTCCTCGTCGGCGTCCAGGTCGAGGAAGAGGTCGTACGTCTCGTTGACGACCTCGTCGATCCGGGAGTCGGGGCGGTCGGTCTTGTTGATGCACAGGATGACCGGCAGCCGGGCCTGCAGCGCCTTGCGCAGCACGAAGCGGGTCTGCGGCAGCGGGCCCTCGGAGGCGTCCACCAGCAGCACGACGGCGTCGACCATGGACAGCCCGCGCTCGACCTCACCGCCGAAGTCGGCGTGGCCTGGGGTGTCGATGATGTTGATGGTGACGGGGTCGCCGCCACCCTTGGGGTGGTACTTGACGGCCGTGTTCTTCGCGAGAATGGTGATGCCCTTCTCGCGCTCCAGGTCGTTGGAGTCCATCATCCGGTCGTCCAGATGCTGGTGCGCGGCGAAGGCTCCGGCCTGCTTGAGCATGGCGTCGACCAGGGTGGTCTTGCCGTGGTCGACGTGGGCGACGATGGCGACGTTGCGGATGTCGTGGCGCGTGGGCACTGCGGCGCTTCTCCCGGATTCGTGGATGGCGGCACGTACGGTCCGGCACGCGCGCCCGCCGGGCAACATCACGCCGCGGCCTTGTGTGCCTCCATGGTACGGGGCCGGGCGGCCACCGGCCGCCCGGCCCGGTCCACAGCGCCCGGGGCGCCCGCTCAGTGCCGGAAGCCGACGTCCTGGAAGCGGGGGCTGAGGAAGCCGAAGGCGCCGGCGTTGGCGACCGTGGACCGCTCCGCGACCAGCTGCGGCGGCTGGTAGAGCGGGATGGAGCCGGCCGCCGCCCAGATCCGGGCGTCGGCCTTCATGGCCAGCGAGCGGGCCTTGTCCGCGTCGAGTTCACCGGCGGCCTGGTCGAGCAGCTGGTCGATGCGGTCGGTGCCCACCCGGGAGTAGTTCTGCTGGATGTTGAGCGACCCGTCACCGGCCGGCTGCGGCTTGAAGTACACCGACCGCGCGTCGTCCGCCGGGAAGGCGCTGCCCGGCCAGGAGTACAGGGCCAGGTCGAAGTCGCCGGTCGCCACGTGGTCGTGGAAGAAGCCGGCCGGATCGACCCGCTCCATCTCGGTGCGCACCCCGACCGCGGCCAGCATGTGCGCGATGCGGTCGCCGACCGCGTTCAGCGTCGGTGAGCCGGTCGGCAGCACGAAACGCAGGGTGAGCGGCTCGCCCGAGCTGTTGACCCGGACCGCGGCCGGCTCGACGACCGCGTTGCGCCCGGCGGCGTCGGCGGCCGGGGTGGCCCCGGCGGACGCCCCGGCGGTGGCGGCCACGCCCTCGGTGACGGCCGGGGACGCCGACGCGCTCGACGAGGCGGAGGCCGAGCCGGAGGGCCGGGCCCGGCCCTGCTGGGGAGCGGCCGCCTTGGCCGCGGTCGGGGTGGAGTGGGTGGTGCCCGGCGCCCAGCCCGCGTCGGCCAGCAGGGACTGCGCGGACTTCACGTCCTTCCTGCCGACCGCCGAGCTGTCGTCGCGGTAGCCGAACTGCGAGCCGAGCACCAGGTGGTTGCCGAGCGCCCTGGCGGGCAGTCCGGTCGGGCGCAGCACGTAGTCGGCGATGGCCTGCCGGTCGATGGCCCGGGCCACCGCCCGGCGCACCCGCTCGTCGGCCAGCGGTCCGCTGCCGCCCCCGTTGAGGGTCAGCTGGGTGTACGAGGCGTCCGGCGCCCGGCGCACGGCGATGCCGCTCATCTTCTTGACCGCGGGCAGCGCCGAGGGGTCGATCCCGGCCACGTCCACCGTGCCGGCCGCGAGGGCCGCGGCGCGCCGGTCGGCGGGCACCGCGGTGAGCACCAGCCGGTCGAGCTTGGCCCGGTCCCCCCACCATTTCGCGTTGCGCACCAGGGTCGCGGTGCCGCCGTCGGCGTCCACGTCACGCACGGTGAAGGGGCCGGCCGTGGCCGCGAGGGTGTCGCGGGTGCCGTCGTTGAAGACCGCGGGGCTGCCGGTGATCTCCTTGGGGTACAGCGGGGTGAACAGCGACTGCCAGGCGCCCAGCGGCTTGGCGAAGGTCACCTCGACCTCGTGCGCGTCCTTGCCGCGCCGGATCTTCGCGATCCGGTCGTAGCCCGCGTTGTGCTCGCTGAAGAAGTCGGTGTCCTCGCCGCTGAGCGCCTTCCACTGGGCGATGAAGTCCTCGGCTCCGAGCGCGCGGCCGTTGCTCCAGACCGCGTCGGGGTTGAGGTGGTAGACCACCACCTGCGGTGAGGTCCCGGTGACGTCGGCGGAGCGCAGGTAGTCGGCGTCCCGCTGCGGGCGGCCGTGCCCGTCCACGGTGAACATCGCCGGCAGGGTGGCCGCGGCGATCTGCAGGGTCTGCGCGTCCGCGCCGTCCTGGAAGGCGTTGAGGGTGTCGGGGATGCCGTCGACGGCCCAGCGCATCGTCCCGCCGTCCTTGACGGCGCTGCGGGACGCCGAGGCGATGTCGACGGCTGCGGGTTCCCGGTCGGCGTCGGACGCGGTGGAGCAGCCGGCCAGGGTGGTCGCCGCGAGCACACCCGCGACGGCTGCGGCTCCGGCGGTGCGCCGCCCGGCGCGGGGGGTGCGGTGCATGGGAGGTACCTCCGCTGATCGCGTTCCGCTTCTCGCGGTATTTGTCGCTTATCGCATCTACTGATAGTGACAAAACGACACTTTTCGATGGCGACACGCGTACCTCCGCGCCCGTGCCACCCGTGCGGCCCAGCCACCCCGCCGGACACCCGGGAGCACTCGCCGAACAGGAATGATCGTTGCCCTCTTCCCAAGTGAGCCTGTGAGGCGCAACACTTTCCGGGCGTGAACGTTGGCTCTTGTTGGCTCCCGCTAAGGTGCAAACCATGCCACTTCAGGACGATCTGACGGCTATCCAACGGCGCCTCGACGACCTGGTCCGCAGTTTGGCCGCCGTGGAGCCGCAGGTGGGCCGCACCCTCGAGATGCGACGGGTGCGTACGGACGCCGATCATCTGCGCGAAAGCCTCGCGTTGCTGCGCGAGACCGCGCGCAGTTGCGGCGCGGCCTACCGCGGCCGTGATCAGGTGGAGATGGTGACGGTTCCCGACACCCCGTACGACCGCAGTCTGTGGAACGACGCCGAGGACGAAGGTCTGGGGGCCAAGGACCGCCGCGCGCCCTAGCGAGCAGCGGTGCGCGTCCGCGCACGGCCCCTCGTCCCCCTATCCCACTCCACCCGGAGTTTCCTTGGCCACCATCCAGTCCCCCGGACCTACCAACGGCAACGGAGTGCACGCCCCCGGGCGTGCCGCGATCGCCGCCCGCCATCTGCGAACCGACCGCTGGTGGCTGTCGCCGACCGTCACCGCCGCCGCGCTGACGGCGTTCATCATCTACTCGACCTGGCGCGCGTTCGCCAACGACGACTACTACGCGGCGCCCTATGTCTCGCCGTTCTACTCGCCGTGCCTGGCCAGCAACTGCGTGCCCGCGAAGGGCGGCGCCGACCTGGCGATCTTCGGCTCTGGTGGGGGCTGTCCCCCGCCCTGATCGTGCTGATCTTCCCGCTGGGCTTCCGGCTGACCTGCTACTACTACCGCAAGGCCTACTACCGGGGCTTCTGGGCCTCGCCGCCGGCCTGCGCGGTCGCCGAACCGCACGGGAAGTACACCGGGGAGACCCGGTTCCCGCTGATCATGCAGAACCTCCACCGCTACTTCTTCTACTTCGCGGTGATCTGTCGCCGTGATCCTCACCTACGACGCGGTGCTGGGTTTCCGCGACGCGCCGGCGCCTGGGGACACATGGGTCTCGGCACCCTGGTGTTGCTGGTCAACATCGCGCTGATCTGGGCGTACACCCTTTCGTGCCACTCCTGCCGCCACATCATCGGCGGCCGGCTCAAGCACTTCTCCAAGCATCCGGTGCGCTACCGGATGTGGGGGTGGGTCGGGAAGCTCAACGCCCGCCACATGTTGCTGGCCTGGGCTTCGCTGGTCAGCGTGGCGCTCGCCGACTTCTACATCTACCTGGTCGCCAGCGGTGCGTTCGACGACCCGCGGTTCTTCTGACCGGAAGGGGATACGCACAGCATGACGCAAGTCGAACGTCACACGTATGACGTGGTCGTGGTCGGCGCGGGGGGCGCCGGACTGCGAGCCGCCATCGAGGCCCGCGAGCCAGGGACTGCGAACCGCGGTGATCTGCAAGTCGCTCTTCGGCAAGGCACACACGGTGATGGCCGAGGGCGGCATCGCGGCGAGCATGGGCAACGCCAACTCGAATGACAACTGGCAGGTGCACTTCCGCGACACCATGCGCGGCGGCAAGTTCCTCAACCACTGGCGGATGGCGGAACTGCACGCGCAGGAGGCCCCCGACCGGGTCTGGGAGCTGGAGACCTGGGGTGCGCTCTTCGACCGCACCAAGGACGGCCGCATCTCCCAGCGCAACTTCGGCGGTCACGAGTACCCGCGGCTGGCCCACGTCGGCGACCGCACCGGCCTGGAGCTGATCCGCACCCTCCAGCAGAAGATCGTCTCCCTCCAGCAGGAGGACTTCGCCGCGACACGGCGACTACGAGGCCCGCCTGAAGGTCTTCCAGGAGTGCACGGTCACCCGGGTGCTCAAGGACGACGAGTCCGGCCGGGTCAGCGGCATCTTCGGCTACGTGCGCGAGTCGGGCCGCTTCTTCGTGATCGAGGCACCCGCCGTGGTGCTGGCGACCGGCGGCATCGGCAAGTCCTTCAAGGTCACCTCGAACTCCTGGGAGTACACCGGCGACGGCCACGCGCTCGCGCTGCTGGCCGGCGCGCCGCTGATCAACATGGAGTTCGTCCAGTTCCACCCGACCGGCATGGTCTGGCCGCCGTCCGTCAAGGGCATCCTGGTCACCGAGTCGGTCCGCGGCGACGGCGGGGTGCTGCGCAACACCGACGGCAAGCGCTTCATGTTCGACTACATCCCGGACGTCTTCAAGGAGAAGTACGCGCAGAGCGAGGAGGAGGCCGACGGCTGGTACTCCGACCCGGACAACCACCGCCGCCCGCCCGAGCTGCTGCCCCGCGACGAGGTCGCGCGGGCCATCAACTCCGAGGTCAAGGCGGGCCGCGGCACACCGCACGGCGGGGTGTTCCTGGACGTCTCCACCCGGCTGCCCGCGGAGGAGATCCAGCGCCGGCTGCCGTCCATGCACCACCAGTTCAAGGAACTGGCGGACGTCGACATCACCGCGGAGCCGATGGAGGTCGGACCGACCTGCCACTACGTGATGGGCGGCGTGGACGTCGACCCGGACACCGCGGCGGCCACCGGCGTGCCGGGGCTGTTCGCGGCCGGCGAGGTGGCCGGCGGCATGCACGGCTCCAACCGGCTGGGCGGCAACTCCCTGTCCGACCTGCTGGTCTTCGGCCGCAGGGCGGGCCTGTACGCGGCCAAGTACGCCGCGGAGCTGGCCGGGGAGCGCCCGGCGGTGCGCGAGGCGGAGGTCGACTCGGCCGCCGCCGAGGCGCTGCTGCCGTTCGGCCGCGGAGCAGCGGCACCGCGGAGAACCCGTACTCCGTGCACCAGGAACTCCAGCAGACGATGAACGACCTGGTCGGCATCATCCGCAAGCAGGGCGGAGATGGAGGAGGCGCTGAGCCGGCTGGCCACCCTGCGGGTGCGGGCCGCGGCGGGCGGCGTGGAGGGGCACCGGCAGTTCAACCCCGGCTGGCACCTGGCCATCGACCTGCGGAACATGCTGCTGGTCAGCGAGTGCGTGGCCCGCGCGGCGCTGGAACGCACCGAGTCGCGCGGCGGCCACACCCGCGACGACCATCCGGTGATGGACCGCGACTGGCGCAAGGTGAACCTGGTCTGCTCGCTCGACCGACTCCGCGGCGGTCGGCCGTCAACCCGCGGGAGATGCCGCGCCATCCGGTCCGACCTGCTCGCCCTCTTCGAGAAGGACGAACTGGTCAAGTACCTGACCGAAGAGGAGCTTTCGGCATGACGTACACCGGGCACTTCAGGGTCTGGCGGGGGGACACCGACGGCGGGGAGCTGCGGGACTTCGAGGTGGAGGTGAACGAGGGCGAGGTGGTCCTCGACATCATCCACCGTCTCCAGGCGACCCAGGCGACCGACCTGGCCGTGCGGTGGAACTGCAAGGCAGGCAAGTGCGGTTCGTGCAGCGCGGAGATCAACGGCCGCCCGCGGCTGCTGTGCATGACGCGGATGTCGGTCTTCTCCGAGGACGAGACGGTCACGGTGACGCCGATGCGCACCTTCCCCGTGATCCGCGACCTGGTCACCGACGTGTCGTTCAACTACGCCAAGGCACGCGAGGTCCCCTCGTTCGTGCCGCCGGCCGACCTCAATCCGGGCGAGTACCGGATGGCGCAGGAGGACGTGGAGCGCTCGCAGGAGTTCCGCAAGTGCATCGAGTGCTTCCTGTGCCAGAACACCTGCCATGTGGTGCGTGACCACGAGGAGAACAAGAACTCCTTCTCCGGCCCGCGGTTCCTGATGCGGATCGCCGAGCTGGACATGCACCCGCTGGACGCGGCCGAGGAGAACGGGCTCGACCGCCAGAGCACCGCGCAGGACGAGCACGGCCTGGGCTACTGCAACATCACCAAGTGCTGCACCGAGGTGTGCCCCGAGCACATCAAGATCACCGACAACGCGCTGATCCCGCTCAAGGAGCGGGTCGCGGACCGCAAGTACGACCCGTTGGTGTGGCTGGGCAGCAAGATCCGCCGTCGCCAGAACAGCTGACGACAGGGCCCGGTGTGCCGGCCGCCGCGGCGGCCGGCACACCGGGCCGTCCGGCGGCGGTGCCCAGGGCCTGTCTCGCGCGGACGAGCCCTAGTACAGGCTCAGGAAGGCCTCTGCCAGGTCGGGGGTCTTCGACTCACCGTCGGGCAGGGCGAGTTCGAACCACACGGTCTTGCCGCGCGGGGTCCGCCGGCTGCCCCAGCTCTGGCTGAGCAGCGTCACCAACTGCAGCCCCCGGCCGCCCTCGTCGGTGTCCCGGGCGCGGCGGCGGCGCGGCTGCACCAGGTCGGAGTCCCACACCTCGCACACCAGCGTGCGGTCCAGCAGCAGCCGCACCCGGATGTCACCCTTGCCGTGCCGCAGCGCGTTGGTCACCAACTCGCTGACCAGCAGTTCTGTGGTGTCCACCAGGTCGTCCAGACCCCAGGCCTCCAACTGCTCACGGGACAACTCCCTGGCCCGGGAGACCGACTGGCCCTGCGGGGGCAGCGTCCAGTCCCCCACCACGTCCTGCGCCAGCCCGCGTACCCGGGCCATCAGCAGCGCGACGTCGTCCTCGCCGTGATGGGTGTCCAGGCTGGTCAGCACCAGGTCGCAGGCGTCCTCCAGCGGCAGCGGCGCCTGGTCGAAGGCGTCCCGCAGCGCGTCCAGCCCCTCGTCGAGACCGTGTCTGCGCGACTCCACCAGCCCGTCGGTGTACAGCGCGAGCAGGGCGCCGTCCGGCAGGTCGACGTCGACCTCCTCGAACGGTTCGCCGCCCACCCCCAGCGGGATGCCGTGCGGCACGTCGAGCATCATCGCCGGGTCGCCCGGCTGCACGACGACCGGCGGCAGATGGCCCGCGTTGGCGATGGTCACCCGGCGGGTGACGGCGTCGTAGACCGCGTAGACGCAGGTGGCGAGGTAGACCTCCGCGAGGTCGTCGGCGTCGCGGTCCTTCGGGCGCCGGGTACGGCCCACCGAGGGATCGGACAGCCCGCGGGCGATCTCGTCCAACTGGGTGAGTACTTCGGCGGGTTCCAGGTCCAGCAGCGCCAGCGTCCGTACCGCGGTGCGCAGTTCGCCCATCGCCACCGCCGCGCGCAGCCCGCGGCCCATCACGTCGCCGACCACCAACGCGGTGCGGTGGCCCGGCAGTTCGATGACGTCGAACCAGTCGCCGCCCACCTCGGCGGCGGTGTTGCCCGGCAGGTAGCGGCAGGCGATGTCCAGCCCGGCCGCCTCCGGGTTGCCCGGCGGCAGCAGGCTGCGCTGGAGCAGCAGCGCCCGCTCGTGCTCCCGGCGGTACAGCCTGGCGTTGTCGATGCACACGGCGGCGCGGGCCACGAGTTCGGCGGCCAGCGAGATGTCGCGCTCGCCGAACGGTTCACTGCCCTTGGCCCGCGAGAAGTGCACCAGGCCCAGCACGGTGTCCCGGGCGACCATCGGCACCACCAGCGTGGACTGCACGACCCCGCCGCTGGGCACCGCCCCGGCGCCCTGCTGGGCGGGTATCTGCCCGGTGGTTTCCGCATCCTGGCCGCGCTCGTCGGCTGCGGCGGCGGTCCTGATCGTCTGCACCTGGGCGGTGCGCAGCGCCTTGGCGGCGGTCGAGCCGAACGGGTAGCGGTGCACGTCACCGACGACCACGGCGAACTCGCCGCCCAGGCTCTCCGGTCCGCCGGAGACCGCGCTGGCCACCGCGACCCGGCGCAACTCCGCGCTGCCGTCGGCCGATCCGATCGGGTCGTCGTCCCCGGCCAGCAGCGCCTGGTAGAGGTCGACGGCGGCCAGGTCGCAAAAGTGCGGGACGGCGACGTCGAGCAACTGGCGTGCGGTGGTCTCCAGATCGAGCGAGTTGCCGATCCGGGCGCCCGCCTCGTTGAGCAGCGCCAGGTCGCGCCGGGTGTGCGCGGCCTCCCGCTCGGCCCGCTGCCGTATCGTCACATCCGTTGCCACACCGGCGATCCCGATCGGCGTGCGGTCGGCGTCGTGCAGCCGGTACAGCGAGATGGAGAAGCGCCGGCGGCCCGGGGCGACCGGGCTGCTGCCGACCACCTGCATGTCCAGCACCGGGTCGCCGCTGTCGAGCACCTGGCGCAGCGCGGCGGCCAGCCGGTCGGCCTCGACACGCGGCAGGAAGTCGTGCGGCGTGCGGCCGCGGTACTCCTCGACCGGCTTGCCGTAGACCCTGGCGAAGCGCTCGTTGACCTTGAACAGCTGCAGTCGCGTGTCGGCGAGGAACAGGCCCATCGACGACTGCCCGAATATCGCCTCGAACGCGGCGATCTCGAAGACGTCGTCGAATCCCTTTTGTCCCTGGTCGCGGGCGCCGGGAGCGGGGTCCCGTGGTCGCGGCAGGTCAGGCATCGGCCGCCCCCGCACGAGGCTCGACTCGTCCGTGCGGTACGGCGAAGCGCATTCCGCCGGAGCGTATGCAGCGCACGACCCCTCCGTTCTGGGGGTCCGGGGGCATCCCCGGAGCATTACGGGACCCGGACCGGCCGCATCCGAGTATTCAGCACCCATTAAGTATTGGGTAGCGCCGCCATCGTGAAAACGGTCCTGTCGATCACAGCATCATTCCAGGTTCGGTGACTTCAGCCAGGTCAGCTACCCGGTAGTGTCAACTCGAACCACACCGTCTTGCCGAGCGGTCCCAGCCGGGTCCCCCAGCGTCTGGAGGCCCTGGCCACCAGGTGCATCCCCCGGCCGCCCTCGTCGTCGTCCGCGGCGGTCCTGGCCCGCGGCGGATCGGGCAGCGGGTCGGAGACCTCCACCAGCAGCGACTGGCCGCGCACCATGCGTACCCCGATCGGGCCGTGCGCGTGCCGCAGCGAGTTGGTGACCAGTTCACTGACCAGCAGGACGGTCACGTCCATCAGGACGTGCAGCCCCCAGCCCGCCAGCGTCTCGCGGACCCGGGCGCGGGCCTCGCGCACCGCGGTCACCTCGGCGGGGAAGGTCCAGGCCGCCGAACTGCCCTCCGGCAGCCCGCCGAGCCGCGCCATGAGCACCGCCACGTCGTCCGGCTCGCGGTCGGGGACCATCGCGGCCAGCACGCCGTCGCAGATGTCCTCCAGCGATCCGTAGGGGCGGCGCAGGATCTCGGTGAGCCGGTCGATGCCGGTGGTGATGTCCTCGCCGCGCCGTTCGATCAGACCGTCGGTGTACAGCGCCAGCACCGCGCCGTCGGGCACCAGCAGCTCCACCGACTCGAACGGCCCGCTGCCGACGCCGAGCGGGGTGTTGGCCGGCAGGTCCAGCGCCCGGACGCTGTCCTCGGCCCGGATGCCGGGGACGACCAGCAGCGGCGGCAGGTGGCCGGCCTTGGCGATCACGCACAGCCTGCTCGACGGGTCGTAGACCGCGTAGACACAGGTCGCCATCATCGGCTCCTCCGGGCCGATCGCGAAGTCGTCCGACAAGTCGTTGACGCGGCGCAGCAGTTCGTCGGGGGGCATGTCGAGCCCGGCGAGGGTACGCACGGCGGTGCGCAGCCGGCCCATCGTCGCCGCCGCGCTCAGCCCGTGGCCCATCACGTCGCCAATCACGAACGCCACCCGGCCGCCGGCCAGCGGCACCACGTCGAACCAGTCGCCGCCGGTCTCCGCGCCGCTGCTGCCCGGCACGTAGCGGTGGGCGACCGTCACCCCGGACAGCTGCGGCACCGACTGCGGCAGCAGGGCGCGCTGGAGCATCAAGGCGCCCTCCCGCTCGCGGGCGTACAGCCGGGCGTTGTCCAGCGCGGCGCCCGCCCGGTCGGCGAGTTCGTTGGCGAGCGCGAGGTCGTCGGCGTCGAACGGCTCGCGCTCCACGCTGCGGCCGACCACCAGCAGTCCCAGCACCATGTCCCGGGCGCGCAGCGGCACCACCAGCAGCGAGCCGACGCCGAGGTCCAGGGCGATCTTGATCCGGGGTTCCAGCGGCTCGGTGTAGGCGGCGCCTCGGATGTCGGCGGGCGTCTCGGCGAACCACGCCGGGCCGCCGCCCAGCACGTCGGACAGCGGTGAGCCGGCCGGGAAGCTCATCTCCATCCCCGGCGTCAGCATCCCCGCCATCTCGCCCTGCTCCCGTGCGGTGGCCACGCCCGCCAGCGTCAACGCGGTGCCGGCCGGCAGCGGCTCATGGGGCAGCTCGCCGCCGGCCGCGATGTCCTGGACCACCAGCACCCCGGCATAGTCGCAGAAGCCCGGCACCAGCGCCTCGGCCAGTGAGCGGGCCCTGCGGTCCACGTCCATCAGCTCCGACAGCATCCCGCCGACGTCGCCGAGCACCGCCAGCCGGGTCCTGGTCCGCTCGACCTTGGCGGAGGCCATGAAGCGGTCGGTGACGTCCATGACCACCACCGAGATGCCCATCACCCGGCCGGCCCGGTCGGTGATCCTGCTGTACGAGGCGGACCGGAACCCGGCGCGGTGCGGCCCCGGGGTCAGCAGGTCCACCACGGTGCGGCCGGTCTCCAGCACCTCGCGCTGTACCGAGGCGAGCTCCTCACCGGTCGCGCCGGGGATGACCTCGTCGACGGTGCGGCCCAGGTGGTCGGCGCCGGCCCGGCCGTTCATCCTGGCCAGCGCGTTGTTGACCCGCACATAGCGCAGTTCGGTGTCGAAGATCGCGATGCCGAGCGCGGAGGTGTCGAAGACGGCGTCGACGACCGCGAGGTCGTGTTCGAGTCCGCGCAGCAGATAGGTGTCGGCCAGCGAGGCCAGGATGAACGGTCTGCCGTCGCCGTCCAGCAGCAGCGAGGCGCGCACCTCGACGGAGACGACCTGGCCGTCGCGGTGCAGCAGCGGCAGCACGCCGCCCCAGCGCCCGTCCCGCAGCAGCCTGGTGAGGATCTGCTCGACGGTCGCCCCGGCCGGGCCGCCGCTCCAGGGGCTGACGATGGAGTCGATCCGGCGGCCCACGATGTGCTCGCTCGACCAGCCCAGGACCTCCTCGGCCAGCGGTGACCACAGCACCACCCGGCCGGCGGTGTCCATCATCACGACGCCGACCCGCAGGGTGTCCAGCAGTCCCGCGGAGGCGGCGGACGGCAGCGCCTCCTGCCGACTGCGCCGGTCGGTGCCCGACCGGGGGGTGGCTGGGCGCGCCGTCTCCGGGCGGGGTGTGTCGGATCCGGTGCTCATCCGGCGCACCTCCCGCTACTGGACATACCTGCCGAAATGCCCGTACCCCATGATCAATGGAGTATACGTGCGAGTCGGTCGCCCACGACCGGCGGGCCGGGCCGTCCGGGCGACGGCCGCCGGGAGCCGCCCGGGCGATGCAGCGCGGGACGGGGAAGGGCACTCAGGGGTGGACGGAGGCGAGCCTGCGCATCGCCTCGGCCACGGCGGGGCGGTCCTGGTCGAGCCAGTCGACGGTGTCGGCCTGCGCGGGGGTGAGCCAGGCCAGCGCGTCATGGTCCTGGAGCGGGCGGGGGGTGCCGGAGGCGAGGGCGACGGTCCACACGTGCAGCACCAGACCGGGCCGCAGCGGCCAGGCGCCGGGCAGCCGCTCCAGCGCGACGGTCTCGATGCCGAGCTCCTCGCGCAGTTCCCGCACGAGCGCCTGGTCGGGGGTCTCACCGGGTTCGACCTTGCCACCGGGCAGTTCCCAGCGACCGGCCAGTTCGGGCGGGGCGCTGCGCCGGGCGGCGAGCAGCCGGCCCTCGTGCAGCAGGGCTCCACCGACCACCACGCGCTCGTCCGTCGTCATGCGGCGAACTCTACGGGCAGCGGTCAGCCGATCTTCTCCACGACGTAGAGCTGCTTGTGACCCTTCTCCTCGAAGCGGTCGGCGACCTGCTCGGCCTCTTCACGGGTCTTGAAGCGGCCCACGCGGTAGCGGTTGCCGTTGTCGTCCTGGCGTATGACGGCCCAGATCAGATCACCCATCGGACCGCTCCACGAGGCTCATGGCGGTGGACGGCCTGGTGAAGACCTTGGACTGCTCGTGCTCACGTTGACGTGACTCATGGACGAGGGTCCGGGTGACCAGCTCGTCCAGGTCCGAGGAAACGGCGATCCGCATATGCCGGAGCGTACGCCGGAAAGTGGACCGCCGGGCCGAATAACGACCGAACAGGCCTGATTCTGCCAGCGGTTGACAGTGTCGCAGGTGCCGCACGCCCCGAGCGCGCCGGGGTCATCTCACCGGCAGGTGATAGGCGACGCGGTACCGGTCGGCGGGAATCACCAGGTCGGCGGTCTCGACCGGCCGATCACCGGTGAAGAAGGTCCTGGAGACCACGAGAACGGTGTGACCTGGGACACCTCCGAGCTCGGCGGTCTCGGCGGCCAGCCCCGGGCGGGAGGAGACCTCCTCCACCACGTTGTCCACGACGAGGTCGATGCCGGCCATCCGCTCCACCACGCCCCGGCCGCCCAGCGGGCCCTCCTCGGGGAGCATGACCGGGGTGCGCCCGGTGACGGCGAGCGGCTCCCATGAGGTGGAGAGCATCATCGCCTCCCCCTCGGTGCGGAACAGGTACCGGGTGCACATCACCCGGTCGTCCGGCTGGATCCGCAGCCGGACGGCGACGCACGGGGTGGCCGTCTCCTGCGTGCTGACCGACTCCCAGGTGCCCTTGCAGCTCTCGTCGGACTGCTCCTGGCGGAAGGGCGTCGGCCCGTAGGACGGGCGGTAGCCGGAGCGGGCGATCAGCCGTGGCTCCGGCCGCTCGCGCACATAGGTGCCGGATCCGGAGCGGCCCTCCACGAACCCCTCCGCCATCAGGACCTTGCGGGCCTCCAGCGCGACGGTGTCGGAGACGCCGTACTCCTGCCGGATGCGGGCCTGGGAGGGCAGTCGGGTGTGTGGGGCGAGGATGCCCTCAAGGATCTTGCTGCGCAGGTCGTCGGCGACCCGGAGGTATGCGGGCTGCTCACCGAATGGCACGTGAACCCTCCAGATACGTTGACGGGCTGCAACATAGTGACGACGTTACGTGTCCAATCGCAAGTCAAGGCCAAAGCATTACGTACAGAATCCGCCGTTGTGTGATATAGGCGTCACTCCACGAAGTGGAACCCGGGGCGCGGATGCATCAGGAACTCGTGGTGCGAGATGTTCCAGGCGTAGGCCCCGACCAGCGAGAAGGCCACCCGGTCGGCGGCGCGCAGGGCACCGGCCGGCACCCGGCGGGCGAACACGTCCTTGGGCGTGCACAGTTGCCCGACCAGTGTGACCGGCCCGTCCGTCACCGCCGGGCGCGGCCAGGGATACGGCCAGCCGTCCACCGGCATTACCTCGAAGGGCTGATCGTGGCCCTTGGTGACCGGGGTCCGCAGGTGGTGGGTGCCGCCGCGCAGCACCGCGAAGTCCTCGCCCTGGCTGCGCTTGACGTCCAGCACCTCGGTCACGTACCAGCCGCAGTACGCGGTCAGCGCCCGGCCCGGCTCGATCCGCAGCCGGATCCCCGGGTGCCGGGCCGCGAGCGCGCCGAGCGCCCGGCCGTAGGCGGCCCAGTCGAAGCGGGCCCGCGGATCCGCGTAGTCGACCGCCATGCCGCCGCCGACGTCGACCTCCTCGATCGCCACCCCGTGCCGCTCCCCCAGCCGCACGGCGTACTCGACGACCGCCCGCGCCACGGCCGCCTGGCCCGCCGCGTCCAGGCCGCTGGCCAGATGGGCGTGGACGCCGCGCAGCCGCAGCCGGCCCGCCGACGGGCCGGCGAGTTCCGCCAGGCACTCGGCCACCCCGGACGGATCGAGGCCGAACGGGCTGGGGCCGCCGCCCATCGCCAGCGAAACACCCTTCAGGGTCTCGTCCGCCAACGGCAGGTTGACGCGCAGCAGGATGTCCGCCACCCGCCCGAGCCGCCCGGCCACCGCCGCGAGCTGCCGCAGTTCGTGCACGCTCTCCACATGGATCCGCTCCACCCCCGACCCGAGCGCCCGCTCGATCTCGTCGGGGGTCTTGCCCGGCCCGCCGAAGGCCAGCGGCGCGCCGGGGACCGCCGCGCGCACGTGCGCCGACTCGCCGCCGCTGGAGACCTCGTAGCCCTGGACGTACGGCCGCAGGGCGGCCAGCAGCGCCGGTTCCGGGTTGGCCTTGGCCGCGTAGTACAGCTCGACCCGCGGCGGCAGCGCGGCGCGGACCGCGGCGGCGTGCTCGCGCAGCGCGGCCAGGTCGTAGACGTAGGCGGGCAGTTCGCCGGCCGGCGTGGCGGCGACCAGGTCGCGCACCGCGCGGCGCATCACGCGGACCACCGGACGGGACGCCGCGACACGACCTCACATGCCGCCCTACCGCCGTCGGCGGCCCGGGGCAGGACGTCGTCGGCGAGCGGTGACGGCAGCCGTACGTAGCCCGCCTCCCGGTCGGCGCGGCGCCGCCAGCGGGTGAGCAGGTTGGCCTTGGCGGGCAGCGCCTCCCCGGCGATGAGCGCGGCGAGCCGGTCGGGACGGCCGCTCGCCTGGGCGAACTCCTCCAGCACGGTGCGCACTTCGGCCCACAGCGCGGCTTCGAGACCGGGGTGGAGGTCGGCGAGCGCGGCGAGCGTCTCGGCGGTGTTGTTGACCAGCAGGCAGTACACGACGCGGTCCCAGCCGCGCTCCTCGTCGTACCCCATCGGCCCGGCCACTTCGGCGGGCAGTGCGGCGAGCGCGGCCTCATGACGGGTCGTCAGCAGTTTGGTGCCCTCCATGTCGCGGAAGAGCACCTGCCGGGGCATGCCCTCGCCGTCGACGCCGATCAGCACGTTCTGCAAGTGCGGTTCCAGGACGACGCCGTGCTCGAAGTAGCCGGCCAGCACCGGCGGGAGCAGCAGCCG
The DNA here is from genome assembly GCA_963737305.1 of uncultured Actinomycetota bacterium. Lineage (GTDB taxonomy): Bacteria > Actinomycetota > Actinomycetes > Streptomycetales > Streptomycetaceae > Streptantibioticus_C. The sequence goes on from CAVTRX010000001.1 coordinate 3,669,946, forward strand.
CAGGTATCCGGCCCACCAGCGCAGGGCGTCCGCCTCGTCCCGCCCGGCCAGCAGCCGGGACAGATGGGCCGGCCCGGTCGGGTACTCGTCGGCGACCGCCGCCGCCAGCAACGGCGTCACCCCGGGCCGCAGCCGGCCGGCCAGCCCGTCGCGCACGATGACCCCGAAGCCCTCCAGCAGGTCGCGGTCGGGCCGCCCGTCGGGCCCCGGCAGCGCCACGGAGCGGAACGCCGGCTCGCGCAGCGTCCCGGTGCCGGGGTAGCGGGCCGAGAGCGCGTCCAGCACCGGCCCGAGCAGCCGGGTCAGCGCGACGGCCCCGGACAGCTCGTAACTGGCGTTCTTCCGCAGGCAGTTGGTGATCCGCACGTTGAGGCTGAACTTCAGGAACCCGCCGTCGCCGTACAGCGTGCGCACCGAGGCGGTGGGGGCGAACCGCGGACCGCCGGTGCCCAGGTCGAGCACGTCACCGCGTCCGAGGGCGGCCCGCAACGACGGTGTTCCGCGCAGCAGTTCGTACTGCCAGGGGTGTGCGGGCAGCAGCCGGTAGCCGTCGGGCACCGGACGCAGCCGGTCGAGCGGCGCCGTCGCACCGGGCGAGGTGGTCTCCTGCGCGACCAGTTCCTCGCGCACCGCCAGCATGCGCAGCGGGAAGGCCGCGGACGCCTCGGGCGCGTAGGCCGCCCACTGCGCGCGGTCCGCCGAACGGGCCTTGGGGGTGGGGTGGAACCGGTGGCCGAAGACCAGCGAGCGCTCCGAGTCCAGGTAGCGGTCCTCGCCGGGCGGCCGGGTGCGTCTCGCGGTCAGTCCGGCGGCGACCCCGGCGTGGCTGGACGCCAGTTGGTCGGCGAACTCCTCGTTGGCCGCTCCGGTGCGCGCGTTCAACTCCCGCCGTACGTAACCCCCCAGGGCTCGCCAGTCCACCACCGTCCAGTGGCCGTCCACGCAGGCGCTCACCGGACCGGTGAAGCGGTGGGCGCCCAGCAGGGAGGTGCGGCGCACCGCGACCCGCAGCCGTACCCCGCCGGCGGGCAGCCGCAGCAGCAGGTGCCCGTCGTCGATGGCGGTGCCGTGCTCGGGTCCGCAGACCTCGCGCAGCAGGCAGTTGAGCAGCGTGTGGGCGACCACGTGGTCGGCGGTCGGCAGGGCGGAGGCCGGGCGGGACGGCGCCGGGCTGGTCGGCATCAACGACTCCAACGGTCCGGGAGTGGGGGAAGGCTTGGGGATAACGCCTCGGGGGCGGAAATGACGGTCACTTCGGACTTACCGGTATCAGAAGGTAGTTGGGGCCGTCGGTGTAGTGCTTGTTGATGTCGGCGGCGCCGGAGCGTTCCTTGCTGAGCAGGGTCCCCGCGGTGACCATGGCCTTGACCGGCAGCCGGTCCGCGGTCAGCACCCGGGCCCGCAGCACGGCGCGCGGCCCGGCCTCCAGCCGGTCGACGGCCTCGGTCAGCCGGTCGCGCACCAGGCCCAGCGCGGCGGCCAGCGGGGCACGTCCGGCCCGGGCGAGGCCGAAGGCGTAGGCCCCGGCGCACAGATGCACGGTGATGGTGGTGAACAGGTCGGTCAACGGACCGTCGCCGCGCTCTCCGCCCCGGCCGGTCCCGCCCGCCGCCGCGGTCAGCACACGCGGGTCGTCGAAGGGTGGCGGCGGGCCGCCGAGGGTGTCGCGCAGCCGCACCGGATCGATCCGAGGCCCGTCGTTGTCCTTGAGCAGCAGCCTCACCCGGCTGCCGTCCCGGGCGTCGGCCGGGCGGTCCAGGACCAGGGAGATGTTCTGCTGGTGCGATTCCAGGGCGATCCCGTAGCCGAACAGCGTGGTCTGCCAGTCGAACAGCAGCCGCAGCACGTCGTCCAGCAGGGCCAGCGGGTCACCGCGGTGGAAGCGGTCGGCGAGGTGGTCGATCACCAGCCGGCCGCCCGGTGCCTCGGCGAGCAGCGCGGCCATCGGCACGACCGCGCAGTCGTCCAGACCGGCCGGCAGGGTGCGCAGCAGCGCGGCGAGGAGTTCGTGCCCGGCGTGCAGGTACCGCGTCTCGTCGGCGAGCAGTACCCGGCCGGCGAAGCGCGGCTCGCGGGCGATGACGCGCTCCAGCAGCCGCTGGCAGACGGCGCCGTCGACCAGGGTGCCCGGCTTGATGGTGCGGCGGTTGCGCAGGCCCAACGTGGCGGTGGCGAGCGGGAGTTTCAGATGCGCCGCCGGATCGCGCGCCATCGCGCCGGTGCGCATGGACAGGGTGGGGATCAGGTCGAGGTGTGGTCGGCGGGCCAGGACCGCCTCGTCGTCGAGCCCCACCGCGCGCAGCGCGTCGTGCAGGGTCCCGGCCTTCGTCAACGGGTGCACGGGCAGGGCGACATGGGTCTCGTCCAGGGCGGGCGGCAGCCCCAGCCGGGACGGCGAGGGCCACAACGGGTGCGGTTCGACGCCGCTCACGGTGGCCGCCGCGGACGACGGGGGCGGTTCGAGGCCGCTCATGGTGACCGCCGCGCGGGGCAGGGCGACCCAGCGCGGCCGGTAGCGGGGATGGAACTCCGGTGCGAACGACCGCAGTTGGGGCTCACCCAACCCCGAGCGACCCCGGGCGGTCGGGTAGACGGGATGGTCGAGATAGGCGGCCAGCGTGTCGTGCGCGAGGGTGCCGCGGTGGCCCTCCCACTGCGCGGGGTCGGGGCCGTGCAGGTCGGCGAGCCTGCGGTGCGCGGCGCGTCGCACCTCGTCGTGCAGCCGCATCGTGGCCAACGTCTGGCGGCACTCCTCGGCGAAGGCGTCGAACCCGGCGCGGTCCTCGGGGTCGGCCAGTTCGCACAGCGCCGCCAGGACGGCGTCGCAGGTGTCCAGGTCCCGCGGCCGCTCGGCCCCGGAGCCCGCGGGCGGCTCCCGGCGCAGCAGCGGGAGCCGGGCCTGGTACTCGCCCTGGAAGCCGTCCTCGGCGACCGGCAGCAGCAGCGCGCCCCCGTCGGCGGCCGGCAGCCGCAGCCAGTGGCCGTCTGCCCTCCTCACCACGGTGCCGCGGCTGCGCAACCCGACCGTGTCCTCACGCAGCAGCGCGCTCAACACCCGCAGTAGCAACGCCTGTTGCGCACCGGGTGGATTCACGGGGTGATCTCCCAGCGCTGCGCGGCGAGGAAGCCGGCCGCCGCCCGGTCGACGGCCCGCTGGTCGGTGCCGGTGGCCCGCAGGATCCCCAGGTAGTCCCGGTTGGTGTGGTACAGCTCGTGCCGCTCGCCGATCTCCCGTAGCGGACGGTAGGTCAACCGCACACCGTCCACGGTCAGTTCGGCGGCCGACGGGGCCGCGGTGAGAGTCCCGGCGCGGTCGGCGCAGGGGCTCTCCTGCCGGGCCCGGCCGTCGGTGCGGGCGCCCAGGTCGGCGGGGAGCGGTTCGCCGAGGTGGGTGCGGAGGATGTGCTCGAAGAGCGGGACGTCCAGCAGTTCGGCGAGCAGCAGGTCGCACTGGTCGCCGATGGCCCGGTAGTTGACCTCTATGAGCCGCGCCCGACCGGCGTCGTCGACCACGAACTCCGTGTGGCAGGCCCCGAACCCCACCCCCAGCGCGTCGAGTTGGGCCAGCACCTGGCCGACCGCCGGTGTCCTGGGCACCGCGGGCTCGAAGACGAGCCGCTGCTCGACGAAGTACGGCGGCGGTGACAGTTCGGTGCGGAAGCCGCCGAGCACGTGCAGGGTGCCGGCCGCGTCGCCCAACGTCTCCAGGGTGTGCAGTCCGCCGGTCAGGAACTCCTCGACGACCAGCGCCTCACCGGGCCGCCGGGCCTGGATCCGCTCGCACCACAGCCGCAGTCCGGCGGCGTCGCGCACCAGCACCACGTCCTCGCTCGCCACCCCCTCGCGCGGCTTGACGACACAGGGGTAGCCGACCTCCTCCAGCGTCAACGGGTCCTGTCCGGGGGCGAGTTCGGCGGACCGGACGGTGTCGGCACCGTGCTCGGCAAGATGCCTGCGCAACTGCGCCTTGTTCTTGGCGCGCAGCGCCGCCCTCCAGTCCTTGCCCGGCAGTCCGAAGTAGTCGGCCGCCAGCGCGGTCTGGGTCTGGAGGTGGTCGCTGTTGCTGAACACGGCGAAGCCGTCACCGGAACCCGGCGAGCCGGCGCCGTTCAGCCGCGAGACCACCCCGACGACCTCGCGGAAGTCGCGTACGTCGCAGCCGACGATCCGCGGGGCCGCGGCACCGCCGGCCCGTCCTGCCTGGTGGTAGGCGTCGCGGTGGGCCCGCTCGTGGCGCGGCTCGGTCAGCACGGTGACGTCGAGTCCGAGCCGGGCCGCGGCCGGGAGGAAACCCTCGGTCACGGAGTCCGTGGGGTTGAGGGCGAGCAGGTAGAGCCGCATGGAAGTCCGTTCGTGCGGGTGGACCCGGCCGTGCCCCGGATGGTGGTCCTTCCGTAGCCGGATCGGGCCGTGCCGTTGACACCTGTTCAACTTAGGTTAGCTATACCTAATTGTGTCAAGCTACGGTGTACTTGGTGCACCACCCCGCATCACGGCCGCGCCCCGGCGCGCACCGTCTGTCCCTGCCAGCGATCCCCGTGCGCTCCCCGCGTCCATCGATACGGAGACCGGATGCCTGCCGACCCGGCGTTCCCGCAGTTCCCGGCCTTCCCGGCGGCCGGGCAGCCCCCGCCGCCCCCGACCGGGACGCACCACCGCCTCCTCCGCCTCTGCGAGCCGCTGAACGTCAACATCACCAGGGAGAAAGTCGGCCGAACGGCGTACACCCCCGGCATCAAGGCGGCCGACCTGATCACCGACCCCGACGCGCTGGCCGCGGTCGTCGGGGGCGAGTCCGACCGCATCCTGGCCGCCCACGGCCGCCGCCCGCGCCACGACGTCGCCGCGTCCCGGCTGCTGCACCACTACCTGTGGTCGGTCTGCCTGCTGTTCAGCGGGCCCTGGTACCTGGAGCGCCGGGTGCCGTCGATCCCGTTGGAGGCCGTCTCGATCGACCCCGCCGCCGGGGTCCTGACGCTCGATGAGGACCAGGTCGGGTGGCCGGCCGGGGCGGAGCGGGGTGACACGCTGCGCGCGGCGGTGGCCGCCCACGTCGGGCCGCTGCTGGAGGCGTTCGCCCCGCTGGTCAGGCGCGGGCCGCGGGCGCTGTGGGGGATGGTCACCGACGACCTCGCCTCCGGGCTGTGGACGCTGGGCCGCTGCCTGGGTGAGGAGGAGCGCGGCGTCCGCGAGGCCGCCGCCGTCCTGCCCGGGGCCACCTCGCCGTTCCCCGGCGCGGCGGACTTCCGGCTGCTGCGCACCACGGACGGCCGCCGGCACCCGACCCGCACCCGCCTCGGCTGCTGCCTGCACTACGCCATCACGCCAGAGGACCCGTGCGCCACCTGCCCGCGCACGACGGACGAGGAGCGGCTGCGGCGGCTGGAGAGCGCCTGAGGCAGGCGCTGACCGGGTGGGGGGTGACGGTTCCGCGCCGCGGGGGTTTTGGCCGGCGGCCTGTGCGGCGGTCCCGCGCGGGGGTCCTGTGCGGGGGCCCGTGCGGGGGGCCCGTCGGCCCGCACCCCGGTGGGCGGTGACGACTCGTCGGCCGGCGGGCGGCGGTGGCCCGTTCACCGTCCGGAGACGGCGCGGTTCCTGCTCGCGCCGTACGCCACCCGCGTCCCCGCCCGTTCGGCCGCGGCCGGATGGCACTTCACGCCCGGCCGCGGTGCCGTTGAGGCGGATGCGCGCCGACTGCCGCCCGGGCCCGGCGGTGCCGTGAGGCGAAGCCGCCCTTGGCCCCGCCGCTGCCTACGGTCCGGGCCGGGGCCGTGCTCTGCGGCGACAGCCCGAACCCGAGGGACCCGGAGGTGTTCCACACGCTGGAGGAGGCGGCCGCCGCCCGGGCGGGCGACGCGCGACGGTTCTGGACCCGGGCCGCGGAGGCGTACTCCACCTGGCCGGGCAGGGCCGCCGGCCCCTACACGGGCCCGTGGAACCGCCCGACGGCACACCCGATCCTGGTGGTCGGCACGGTCTACGACCCCTCCACCCCGTACGCGGACGCGCAGGCGATGGCGAAGGAGCCGGCCGACGCACGGCTGCTCACCGACAACGGATACGGACACACAGCGCTGCTCAACCCCAGCCGCTGTATCCAGTCACACGAGACCCGCTACCTGATATCCGGCGCCCTCCCAAGCCCCGGAACGACCTGCGTCCAAAACGAGCCCCCTTTCACAGACGCAGCCGCAACGGCGAGCGGCAAGTAGTCCGTCTGCGCTCCGCTCCTCACAGCGGCCAAGCGGTCAGCAGATCGCCGGGGCCGTAGGTGGCATCGAGGCCCGGGCAGTCGACGCCGCTGCGCGAGACCGCCACGACCGGAACGGGTTCGCTGGTGAGTGCGGCCCGGTGCCGATGGAGAGCTGCCAGGTCGTGCCGGTCGAAGGGTGACTGCTCCAGCCACTTGATGGAGCCCACGAAGAGCAATTCCTTGGCGATGGGGGCGCGGTCCGCCCCGACGATGTCGATTTCGACGTCGTTGGTGCGGGTCCAGTAGCCGCCCACCGCTGGGGCCGCGGGCAGCCGGTCGTCGGGCAGTATCCGCGCCAGGGCCTCGCGGACAAGGGGTTCGACGGCCCGGCCGCGCCAGCTGGTCCACTTCTCCCGGATGCGCGCCAGGGTCAGATCGCCGCGCCCACGCTCGATCTCGTCCATGGACGGGCCGAGCAGGTGCAGCCAGAACCGCAGGTAGGGATCTGTCACCCGGTAACGGCGATCCTTCGAGGGACGCAGCGATACGGGCAGCTCCGCGGCGACGATTCGCTTCTCGGTGAGCAGTTCCAGCGCTCGCTGCAGCGGTGTGGCTCCGATTCCGCCCGCCGCGCGAGCGATGTTGGTGAAGGTCCGCTCGCCACTGCCGATGGCCGCCAGTACGGTGCGCGCCTGAGCCTGTGGGGGAAATTCGGCAGCCAGCGAACGCTCAGCAGACACGAGCAGGGCCGAGACGGGGTCGCTCAGCGCCTCACCGAGGAAGTCCCACAGCCCCGCGCCCCGCGGCCACTCGGCGCAGATCAGCGGCAGCCCGCCGGTGACCAGCGCGGCGTCGAAGGCGTCCGCCGGATCCAGCCCGAGCATCCTCCCGACCTCGGCGGGGTTCAGCGGTCCCAGCACCATCTCCCGGCCGCGCTGATGGAAGGGTCGTCCGTAGCTGTTCAGAGCCTCCATCATCGACAGGTCGGAGCCGATGAGGACCAGCAGCACCGGCTTGGTCTCCAACACCCGGTCCCAGGCACGTTGCAGCATCCCCTCGAAGGCGCCACCGGCGTCCATCAGGTACGGCACTTCGTCGATGACCAGCACGCTCGCCCGGTCGGTGGGCAGCGCAGCGGCCAGTACATCGAACGCGGCGTCCCAGCTCTCCGGCCGCGCGGCGGCCACCAGCCCCGCAGAGGGCAGCGTCGATGCTTGGGCGTCCCGGGCCAGCCGCGCCAGATCGTCCCTGGGGGACGCACCGGTCGCCGCGTAGAACAAGAAGGGGGCTCCGGAGCGCTCCGCGAACCGCTCGACCAGTCGCGACTTGCCCACCCGTCGCCGCCCGCGCAACATCACGCACCGTCCGGGCCGCTCCCCGCCAACCCCTGCCGCCACCTTCTGCAGCTCCCGCTCCAACGTCGCCAGCTCCTGCCGACGGCCCACAAAGTCCACCACGCCCGCCGACCTCCATAAATGACACTGACATCGATGTTACTAACATAAACGTTAGTCCACGACTACGCTCGTTGACACCCATAGTCACGCGGCGTGGGCCTGGCGTTTACGGGACCGTGCGGCACTGGGCAGATCGCGGGAAGCAGGGGGCCGAGGCCGGCCCGGTGGGCCTCGGCGAGGCGGTTGACCCGCTGAGTGGCAGCGGCGAACACGACCCGGCCGCCGGCCTGGCAGGCACGTATGCCGAGCCCGGTGGCCAGTTGGGTCTTGCCGACGCCGGACGGCCTCAGGAAGATCACGTTCTCCTTGTCATCCGGCGTCCGCGAGTCCTGGCCGGTCGCCGCAGGCTGCCTGGCCAGCCATCACCTGAACCCATTGACAAACACAAAGATCGCCAATGCGAGCAGGGAAACTACACAGTATCGAAACGTGCCGATCGCGGACCGCAGGTGCCGATGCCGCTGAGAGTGCTGCAAAATATCCGTCCACAACTCAGACAGAGCATTCCCAAGAATCATGTCCAAACTCAAGTTCCGTGTTTTTTGGGCAAAGTCGCTGAACCCGTCGACACTCTTTATTGTGTCACCCCAGTTAAAAAGGAACCTGGATGGGATCTCAGCGGGGTTGATGGCACGCACCGTCTTGCGCGCCGCTATGGAATTGATACATCCCCAGAGACTGCGCACGATCAGTGAAATAACCAGCACAACCAAGGCACAGAAAATTGTCTCAACCCAAACGATTCGACCATCGAATCCCATCTGCAGATGGTAGTTGATGAGAATCAGGGCACCCGTAGTCATTATTGCATTAGCGCCAAGAAGCACCGACGCTCGGGTCGACGTGGAAGCGCGAAGTCGATCGTATCTATCAATGTGCCACTTTACGGAATCCAGCAGATCAGCTGCGGACAGCGACGTCTCTGGTTCAGACGCCGCCGGATCCGAACCCGGACGTGACGCACCTAAGAAACTCTCGGCCATTCAAACCCTCCGCCATCCCAAGTCCGGCCTTCTCACGCCTTCGCGCCGGGCAACTCCAACAGCACTCAGGGTCGTTACTATAGAGGAAGACGCACTCAACCGCCGACATATCGGAGAGCAGCAATATCCATAAAAGCTAACAAAGAAGGCAAAGCATCTGAAATATTCATCAACTACCGCAGGAGGGATGGCGCCTACGCGGCAGCGTTACTGGACGATCTCCTGTCGAGACGGTTCGGCGAAGATCGAATCTTCCGCGCAGGCAGGTCATTAGAGGCGGGCGCAAACTACGCGACGTCGCTCTTGAACGCAGTACGCTCCTGCACGGCGATGCTGATCCTCATAGACGAAGAGTGGGCAAATAATTTCTTGCATTCGGACCCCACCTCAGATTGGGTCCTGCGCGAAATCCGAGAGGCTCTTGACGCAAGGCGGATCATAGTTCCAGTACTGCTTTCTGGTGCGAGTCGATTCGATGCAAACGAACTGCCCGACAGCATAGCCGAGGTCGCGCAGTATCAATATCTCAGATTCGACTACCGAAATACACGACAAGATTCGATTTACATAGCCGAGCAGTTAGTGAAGATATGCCCCACCCTCGACGCTTTCAGACCATGGCTTCGAAGGCGAATCCACTGGATATGGAGATGACTGTGCATTGGCAGACATCGATACTTTCAAGTGCTCCATAAATCGGCCTACGGGAGCCGCTGCCGATACTGGTCCGCTCTTCAGCCGTCGGCGACACACGGCAGCCGCGTATCCCCGCCAACCACGCCCAGTTCAATCCGTCGCAGAACTCGTTGCGCCCCAACGGTTCAGTCGTCAGGGAGCGTTCCCCTCCCGAGCCGATGCACCCTTCCGGCTTCGACTCCCCCAGCCGCGGAGCCACGGCTTCGGGACACGCCCGGCCACGCACAGCGCCCCCGCCGAAACGGTCAGGGGCCCGACTCCGGAGAGTCGGGCCCCCTGCTGGGCTGTGCGTTTGGCGCACCGGGCGGGATTCAGACGTTGAACCTGAACTCCACCACGTCGCCGTCCTGCATGACGTAGTCCTTGCCTTCCATGCGGGCTTTGCCCTTGGCTCGGGCTTCGGGGATGGAGCCGCAGACCAGGAGGTCCTCGTAGGAGACGATCTCCGCCTTGATGAAGCCCTTCTGGAAGTCGGTGTGGATGACTCCCGCGGCCTCAGGAGCGGTGGCGCCCTTCTTGATGGTCCACGCACGGGCCTCCTTCGGGCCCGCGGTCAGGTAGGTCTGCAGGCCCAGCGTGTCGAAGCCGACATGGGCCAGCCTCACCAGACCGGGCTCCTCCTGGCCCATCGCCTGAAGAAGCTCCAGCGCCTCCTCGTCGTCGAGCTCGATGAGCTCCGACTCGATCTTGGCGTTCAGGAAGATCGCCTCCGCCGGGGCGACCAACGCCCGCTGCGTGTCCTTGAACGCCTCGTCGACCAACTCGTCCTCGTCGACGTTGAACACGTACAGGAACGGCTTCGTGGTCAACAGGTGCAACTCGTGCAGCAGCCTGCCCTGCTCCGTGCCCGCCGTGATGCCCGCCGAGAACAGCGTGCGCCCCTGCTCCAGGATCGACTGCGCCACCACGACCGCGTTCAGGACCGCGACCTTGTCCTTCTGCAGCCGGGACTCCTTGGTCAGCCTCGGCAGCACCTTCTCGACGGTCTGCAGGTCCGCCAGGATCAGCTCGGTGTTGATCGTCTCGATGTCGTCCTTGGGCGAGACCTTGCCGTCCACGTGCACGACGTTCTCGTCCTTGAACGCCCGGATGACCTGGCAGATCGCGTCGGACTCCCGGATGTTCGCCAGGAACTTGTTGCCCAGCCCCTCGCCCTCGCTCGCGCCGCGCACGATGCCCGCGATGTCGACGAAGTCCACCGTGGCGGGCAGCTTTCGCTGCGAGGAGAAGATCTCCGCGAGCTTGTCGAGACGGGGGTCGGGCACCCCCACGACACCCACGTTGGGCTCGATGGTGGCGAACGGGTAGTTGGCCGCCAGCACGTCGTTCTTGGTCAGGGCGTTGAACAGGGTCGACTTGCCGACATTCGGCAGACCGACGATTCCGATCGTGAGCGACACGTGACGACTTCCCGTTGGGCGGCTTTTGGAGTTGCGGAGCAAGGAGCGACCACCCAGTCTAAGCCGCCCCCACCCGGCCGCCCGTACCATGGACCCATGACCGCTACAACAGCCCGCCGGGTCCTGCTCGCCGCTCCGCGTGGCTACTGCGCGGGCGTCGACCGCGCCGTGATCACCGTCGAGAAGGCCCTGGAGCAGTACGGGTCGCCGATCTACGTCCGCAAGCAGATCGTCCACAACAAGTACGTCGTCCAGACCCTGGAGAAGAAGGGCGCGATCTTCGTCGACGAGACGCAGGAGGTGCCCGAGGGCGCCATCGTCATCTTCTCCGCGCACGGCGTCGCCCCCGTCGTCCACGAGGAGGCGGCCGGCCGCCGGCTGGCCTCCATCGACGCCACCTGCCCGCTGGTGACCAAGGTCCACAAGGAGGCCGTCAGCGCTTCGCGAGCGAGGACTACGACATCCTGCTCATCGGCCACGAGGGCCACGAGGAGGTCATCGGCACCATGGGCGAGGCGCCGGACCGCATCCACCTGGTGGACGGCCCCGAGGACGTCGCCGGTCGTCACCGTCCGTGACGAGTACAAGGTCGTCTGGCTGTCGCAGACCACGCTGTCGGTGGACGAGACCATGGAGACCGTCGACGAGCTCAAGGAGCGCTTCCCCACGCTGGTCACGCCCGCCGAGCGACGACATCTGCTACGCCACCCAGAACCGCCAGGTCGCCGTCAAGGAGATCGGCGCCGAGGCGGACCTGGTGATCGTCGTCGGCTCCAGGAACTCCTCGAACTCGGTGCGGCTGGTCGAGGTCGCCCTCCAGGCCGGCGCCAAGGACGCCCACCTGGTGGACTTCGCCGACGAGGTGGACGAGACCTGGCTGGAGGGCGTCGGCACGGTCGGCGTCACCTCGGGCGCCTCGGTGCCCGAGATCCTGGTCGACGGCGTGCTGGAGTGGCTGGCCGAGCGTGGCTTCGGCGACGTCGAGGTGGTCACGTCGGCGCGCGAGTCCATCCAGTTCTCGCTGCCCAAGGAGCTGCGCCGCGACCTGCGCGCCGAGAGCGCGCAACAGACCCCGACCGCCTGATCCGCACCCCCGGGAGCCGCCCGATCACGGCGTACGAGGGGTGTCCTGGGCCGCCGGGCCGTAGCGTTGGAGACATGAATGTCTTCGGTGTGGACATCGGTGGATCCGGCATCAAGGGCGCTCCGGTGGACCTGGAACGCGGTGACCTGGCGCAGGAGCGGCACAAGGTGCTCACCCCGCACCCCGCCAAGCCGCATGAGGTCGCGTCGGCCGTCAAAGAGGTCGTCGGGCATTTCGGCTGGTCGGGGCCGGTCGGGGTGACCTTTCCCGGGGTGATCGCGGACGGTGTGACACGCACGGCGGCCAACATGCGACCACGACTGGGTGGGGCTGGACGCCGGCGAGCTGCTGACGGACACCCTCGGCATGCCGGTCACCGTGATCAACGACGCGGACGCGGCGGGCATGGCCGAGATGACCTTCGGCGCCGGCAAGGGCCAGGACGGGACCGTGGTGCTGCTGACCTTCGGTACGGGCATCGGCAGCGCGGTCTTCGTCGACGGGCGACTGCTGCCCAACACCGAGCTGGGCCATCTCGAACTCAACGGCCACGACGCGGAGAAGAAGGCGTCCTCCAAGGCCAAGGAGGACCACGACCTGAGCTGGAAGCACTGGGCCGAACGGGTGCAGGAGTATCTCGCGCACGTGGAGATGCTCTTCTCGCCCGACCTGTTCGTCATCGGCGGCGGTGTCAGCCGCAAGGCGGAGAAGTTCCTGCCGCTGATCGAGGGTGTCAGGGCGCGGATCGTCCCGGCCGAGCTGCAGAACAACGCCGGCATCGTCGGCGCGGCGATGGCAGCGGCCAAGGCCTGAGCGCCTCCTGCCGCCCGCAGGGTCGGCGCCTCACTGTCCGGGCGGGCCGCCGCCCGCCCGGCGGCGGCCGAATCTGCGGACGGCGGCGACCCCGGCGGCCACCAGCGTGCCCGCGTAGAGCCAGCCGGTCAGCGTGGCGAGTCCGGTGACGGTGGCCGCCAGGCGTCCGAGTACCCCGCCACCGCCGTCGTTCCCGGCGACCACGATCGTCAGCGCGAAGGCGATCGGGGCGCTGACCGGGGCGGCGGCCAGGTCGGCGTGGCGTACCCACAGCGCCCCCAGCACGCTCGCGCCGACGAACAGGACGCCGAAGAAGATCCCCAGCTCGTCGCTGAACAGCCGGTTGACCAGTCCGCCCGCCAGGGTGATCGCGCTGACCACCACGCCGGTGCCCAGCCCGGTGAGCTTGGTGGCCGGCCGGCCGGGGCCGGTCGTACCGGGGCCGGCCGAGGGCGGTCGGCCCCCGGCCGGACGGGCCGGACGGGGGCGCGCGCCGGGCGCATCGGTGGGGGACGGGCGCGGGTCGCGCGTGCGGGGTTGCTCCACCCCCCAAACGTAGGGGCGCGAGCGGGAGTAAGCAGGCGTTGGACACGCCCATGGGGCCTCCTTGGCACTTCGTTCGACCGATCGCACGCGCCGCGGGCCCCGCCGGGCCCGTTCCGGCCCTGTTTCGCCCTGTCCCGGCCCCGCCGACCCCGTTCCGGCCCCGCCGGGCCGTACTCCCGTGGGGGGCCGTCCTCCCGTTGAGGGCCGTCCTCCCGTGGGACCGGGCTGTCGGTGCGGGCGGCTAACCTCCCCGTATGGCACTCAGCACGTCAGCGGAAGCACCGATCCCGGTCGGCGAGGTGTCGCGGCTGATCGGGGGGTGGGTCGACCGGCTCGGCGCGGTCTGGGTGGAGGGGCAGATCACCCAGTTGTCGCGGCGGCCCGGGGCGGGGGTGGTCTTCCTGACGCTGCGCGACCCGTCGTACGACATCTCGATCGCGGTGACGTGCTTCCGCGGGGTCTTCGACGAGGTCGCGGACGTGGTGAGCGAGGGCGCGCGGGTCGTGGTGCACGCCAAGCCCGAGTGGTACGCGCCGCGTGGGCAGTTGTCGCTGCGTGCCGTGGAGATACGGCCGGTGGGCGTCGGCGAACTGCTGGCGCGGCTGGAGCGGTTGAAGCGGACCCTGGGTGCGGAGGGGCTGTTCGCGCCGGACCGCAAGAAGCCGCTGCCGTTCCTTCCGCAGTTGATCGGCCTGGTGTGCGGGCGCGCTTCGGCCGCCGAGCACGACGTGCTGGAGAACGCGCGGCTGCGCTGGCCCGCTGTGCGCTTCGAGGTGCGCAACGTCCCCGTGCAGGGCGCCCACGCGGTGCCCAGGGTGGTCGAGGCGGTACGGGAACTGGACGCGCATCCGCGGGTCGACGTGATCGTGGTGGCCCGCGGCGGCGGCAGCGTGGAGGACCTGCTGCCGTTCTCCGACGAGGAGTTGGTCCGCGCGGTGGCCGCCTGCCGCACCCCGGTGGTCTCCGCGATCGGCCACGAGCCGGACTCCCCACTGCTGGACCTGGTGGCCGACCTGCGGGCGTCCACGCCCACCGACGCCGCCAAGAAGATCGTGCCGGACGTCGGCGAGGAGGCCCAGCGCATCCAGCATCTGAGGGAGCGTTCGCTGCGTACGCTGCGCAATCTGCTGGACCGTGAGGAGCGCGGCCTGGCCGCCGCGTCCAGCCGGCCGTCGATGGCCCGGCCGCACAGCATGGTCGAGGAACGCCAGGCCCAGGTCGACGCGCTGACCGACCGTTCCCGGCGCACCCTGCGGCATCTGCTGGACCGGGCCGACGGTGAGCTCGCCCACACCCTGGCCCGGGTCGTCGCGCTCTCCCCCGCGGCGACGCTGCGCCGTGGGTACGCGGTACTCCAGCACGCCGACGGTTCCGTGGTGCGGGCGGCGGGTGAGGTGTCCGGCGACGAGGCGCTGCGCGCGCGGGTGGCGGACGGCGAGTTCGCGGTCCGGGTGACCGGTACGCCCGGAAGCGCCGCCCCGGACGCCGTCGGCCCGGACGGTTCTGTCGGTGCGGACGGTCCGCCCGGTGCCGCCGGCTCTGTCGGTGCGGAGCCCTAGGGTGAGCGGTATGGCAGATCAGGACACGCTGGGGTACGAAGAGGCGCGCGACGAGTTGGTGGACGTCGTGCGGCGGCTGGAGGCGGGCGGTTCGACGCTGGAGGAGTCGCTGGCGCTGTGGGAGCGCGGCGAGGAGCTGGCCCGGGTGTGCCGGCGCTGGCTGGACGGGGCGCGCGCCCGACTGGACGCGGCGCTTGCGGAGGGCCAGGACGCGACCGCGGACGACGAGGGGGACGGGGGCTCGGACGCCGGGAACGGGGACGCGCACTGACGGCGCGGCCCGCCACGAACGTCTGACCTCGCGGCGCCCGCACGCCCTTTGGACGGCGCCGCGCCCTCAGACGTGACCCACCTGGCGCCCGCGTGACCATACGGCCCGCGCGGCGCCCGCGCTCGGCGCCGTCAGGACGTCCGCAGTGATCCGGCCAGTCGTGCCAGCTGGTCGTAGGGGGCCGTGCCGTCGACCATCGTGGTCACGCCGTGTTCGGTGCGCACCAGGGCGCGGTAGCGGCCGCCCTCGTAGCGCTGCCAGGTCGTCGCGCCGACCGTCTGGCTGCCCGCGTGGTGGGAGTTCTGGGTGGTGTCGGAGACGAACTGCGCGGGGTCGGTGTCGTTGGTCTGCTCGATCGAGGCGTACTGGTCCTGCGGGTCGACGAAGCCCAGGTGCCAGTGGACGGCCTTGGGGTCGGAGCTGTCGTAGTTCACCGAGGTCGCCCGCCACTGGCGGGACAGCCCGACCGGGCCGGCCACCGGGTAGGGGGCCGCGCGCCGGGCCTGGCCCAGCTCCACGCGGTAGCTGACCGTCTTGACCGACTCGCCACCGGAGTGCGGCACGAACAGGTAGATGCCCGCGACGACGACCCCGATCACCGCCACCGACAGCACCATGTCCCGCACCGACTGCTTGCCACGCATGTTCGCCACTCCCCCATGGTCCCCCATGCCGGAACTCGCCCGCGTCAGGGGTGGGCGCCGGGGGTAGGCCCATAGTCATAGCCGCTCATGTGATGGGCGCCCTGCTCAGTCTGACCGTGGGCGGATACAGTCACAGCACCCTCATATCCGGCCGTCGCCGTACAGAAAGGTGCGCTCCGATGACCGAACACAACATGCCGTCCCAGCTCGAAGTGAGCCCCGGAGGCCCCCGACCGCAACCTCGCCCTGGAACTGGTCCGGGTCACCGAGGCCGCCGCCATGGCCGCCGGCCGCTGGGTCGGCCGCGGCGACAAGAACGGCGCGGACGGCGCCGCGGTCAACGCGATGCGCACCCTGGTCCACACCGTCTCGATGAACGGCGTCGTCGTCATCGGCGAGGGCGAGAAGGACGAGGCGCCCATGCTCTTCAACGGCGAGCGGATCGGCGACGGGACCGGCGCCGGAGTGCGACGTCGCCGTGGACCCGGTGGACGGCACCACGCTGACCGCCAAGGGCATGCCGAACGCGGTCGCCGTGCTGGCGGTCGCCGACCGCGGCACGATGTTCGACCCGTCGGCCGTCTTCTACATGGACAAGCTGGTCGCCGGCCCGGAGGCGGCCGACTTCGTCGACATCACCGCGCCCGCCGCGGTCAACATCCGCCGTGTCGCCAGGGCCAAGAGCGGCTCCCCCGAGGACGTCACCGTGGTCGTGCTCGACCGCCCGCGGCACGACGGACTGGTCAAGGAGATCCGGGAGACCGGCGCCCGCATCAAGTTCATCTCGGACGGCGACGTGGCCGGCGCGATCATGGCGGTACGCGAGGGGACCGGCGTCGACCTGCTGATGGGCATCGGCGGCACGCCCGGAGGGCATCATCGCGGCCTGCGCGATCAAGTGCCTGGGCGGCACCATCCAGGGCAAGCTGTGGCCGAAGGACGACGCCGAGCGGCAGCGCGCGCTGGACGCCGGGCACGACCTGGACCGGGTGCTGCTCACCGACGACCTGGTCAGCGGGGAGAACGTGTTCTTCGTGGCGACCGGCATCACCGACGGCGAGCTGCTGCGCGGGGTGCGCTACCGCGCCGAGACCGCGACCACCTCGTCCCTGGTGATGCGGTCGAAGTCCGGCACCATCCGGCAGATCGACTCCACCCACCGGCTGTCGAAGCTGCGGGCCTACAGCGCGATCAACTTCGACCGGGCCCGCTGAACGCCGACTCGACGACGCCCGGCGATCACGCCGGTACGGAACGGGAGCCTCGCCGGTGGTCTCCGGCGGGCTCCCGTCCCGAACGCGCTGTGCCGACCCGTCCGACGGACGGGTCAGCCGGCTGCGGCGATCCGCGTGGTGCGTTGGAGTTCGGCGTCGCGACGACGCCGCCGGGCCAGTACGACCCGGCGCTCGGCAGCGGTCAACCCGCCCCACACACCGTACGGTTCGGGCTGCAGCAGCGCGTGCTCCCGGCATTCCAGCATCACCGGACAGCGCGCGCAGACCCGCTTCGCGGCCTCCTCACGGGCCAGCCGCGCCGCGGTCGGCTCCTTCGAGGGCGCGAAGAACATCCCCGCCTCGTCACGCCGGCACGCCGCTTCGGCGTGCCACGGGCCTGCCAGATCCCGGGGGTGACGGTGCGAGGACGTGGTCGCGTCCTTCGGGGGATCGATCGGTTGCAGCACGGGGTACTCCTGACGACGGCTTCGGCGTTGTGTCACCCTTGCCCGTCGCTGCGCACAGCTGTCCTCATCCCACTTGTTCCCCGCCCAGCCGTACGAGAGACGATGCCGGAAGGCTTACCCGTTGTGCGCCCGTTCATGCGGAGAGTACGCGCCTGCGGATCACGTTCCGTTTACATCCGCTCGCCCGTGACCGGGGCCGGCGCGTTCGCCGGGCGCCGGTCCGCCGCCGTCAGCCCTCCAGTTCGTCCCTGCCCCACGCCTTGAGGCGCTTGCCGCGCTTGCGCTTGGCGCTGGTCCCGCCGAACAGCGCGAGGCCGGTGATCACCACCACGGGCGCGCCGGGGTCCGGCGACTCGTGGGTGTCGACGTCGAAGCCGCCGAAGATGCCGGTCCCGGTGCCGCGCAGGGTGACGTTCTCCGGGAGCTTGATGTCCGTGCCGCCGAAGATCGACACCGTGTTGATCACGGTCTCCGGGTGCACGAAGACCGCGTCGGTCAGGTCGATGTCCACCCCGCCGAAGCACGCGAAGGCGTTGGTGCGCCGCCCGACTCGCCATCGGCCCTTGCGGGAGGCGCCGCCGAAGACGGCGACCAGGTTCTGGGTGTCGCCCTCGCCGCCCGATGCGCCGGAACCGCCGAAGTCCCCGGCCGGGACCGCGGAGGGCGCGTGTCGCGGCACGGTGCCCGCCCCCGGCAGGTCGCGTACCAGCGGCTCCAGTTCGCCCAGCGTCTTGGCCCGGTAGGCGGCGTCGATGCGCTCGGAGTGCTCTTCGTGCGTCAGGCGGCCCTCGGCGAGGGCGTCCCGCAGGATCTCGGAGATACGGTCCCGGTCGGCGTCGGACGCGCGGATGTCCGCCTGCGCGGAGGGCTTCGGCGCGGGGGCGGGCTTGGGCTGCTGCTCTCGCTTCTGGAGCGGTGACTCGTCCACGACAACCACGATAGCCAAACGCGATAGATCGTGACCAGACAGGCACGCGGCGGTCTGCCCGCGCGGCGGACGTTCCAGGGGACGTCTTGTCGATCAGGGTGGATCAGGGAGCGGCGTCCGGTGCGTGCAGCCGCAAGGCGCCGGAATGCCCCGATAGTGGTGCCATCGGGGCGTTTCGGCAACGCCGCGGATGTGCGTGCCGGACGCCGCGAGCCCGCCATGATCGGCAAGACGTCCCCTACGCTGGACGGGCTTTGTCGACGCCCGCCGAGCCACGCCGAGTGAGGAACGCCACATCCCATGCCTGAGTTCGTCTACACGGATCTGCTGCCGACCGGCGCGGACAACACTCCGTACCGCCTGGTGACCGTCCGAGGGCGTCAGCACCTTCGAGGCCGACGGGCGCACCTTCCTCAAGGTCGAGCCCGGAGGCGCTGCGTCTGCTGGCCGCCGAGGCGATGCACGACATCTCGCACTACCTGCGCCCGACCCACCTCGCGCAGCTGCGGCGCATCCTGGACGACCCGCGAGGCCTCAGCCAACGACCGGTTCGTGGCGCTGGACCTGCTGAAGAACGCCAACATCGCGGCCGGCGGGCGTCCTGCCGATGTGCCAGGACACCGGCACCGCGATCGTGATGGGCAAGCGCGGCCAGAACGTGCTGACCGCCGGCGGCGACGAGGAGGCGCTGTCGCGCGGCGTCTTCGACGCGTACACCAAGCTGAACCTGCGCTACTCGCAGATGGCCCCGCTGACCATGTGGGAGGAGAAGAACACCGGCTCCAACCTGCCCGCGCAGATCGAGCTCTACGCGACCGACGGCGGCGCGTACAAGTTCCTGTTCATGGCCAAGGGCGGCGGCTCGGCCAACAAGTCCTTCCTCTACCAGGAGACCAAGGCGGTCCTGAACGAGGCGTCGATGATGACGCTTCCTGGAGGAGAAGATCCGCTCGCTGGGCACCGCGGCCTGCCCGCCGTACCACCTGGCGATCGTGGTCGGCGGCACCTCGCGCGGAGTTCGCCCTGAAGACCGCCAAGTACGCCTCCGCGCACTACCTGGACGAGCTGCCCGACCGAGGGCTCGCCGGCCGGGCACGGCTTCCGCGACAAGGAGCTGGAGGAGAAGGTCTTCGAGCTGACCCAGCAGATCGGCATCGGCGCCCAGTTCGGCGGCAAGTACTTCTGCCACGACGTGCGGGTGGTCCGGCTGCCCCGGCACGGCGCGTCCTGCCCGGTCGCCATCGCGGTCTCCTGCTCCGCCGACCGGCAGGCGCTGGCGAAGATCACCGCGGAGGGCGTCTTCCTGGAGCAGCTGGAGACCGACCCGGCGCGGTTCCTGCCGGAGACCACCGACGAGCACCTGGCCGAGGACGTCGTGCGCGTCGACCTCAACCGGCCGATGAGCGAGATCCGCGCGGAGCTGTCGAAGCTACCCGGTCAAGACCCGGCTGTCGCTGACCGGCCCGCTGGTCGTCGCCCGCGACATCGCCCACGCGAAGATCAAGGAACGCCTCGACGCGGGCGAGGAGATGCCGGCAGTACCTGCGCGACCACGCGGTCTACTACGCGGGGCCCGCCAAGACCCCGGAGGGCTACGCGTCCGGCTCCTTCGGCCCGACCACGGCGGGCCGGATGGACGCCTACGTCGAGCAGTTCCAGGCGGCCGGCGGCTCCCTGGTGATGCTGGCCAAGGGCAACCGCTCGCAGCAGGTCACCGACGCGTGCGCCGCGCACGGCGGGTTCTACCTCGGCTCCATCGGCGGCCCGGCGGCCCGCCTCGCCCAGGACTGCATCAAGAAGGTCGACGTCCTCGAGTACGCGGAGCTCGGCATGGAGGCCGTCTGGAAGATCGAGGTCGAGGACTTCCCGGCGTTCATCGTCGTCGACGACAAGGGCAACGACTTCTTCCAGGACCCCTCCCCCGCCCCCACCTTCACCTCCATCCCGATCCGCAAGTCCGACTGACCCCTCTCTTTCCTCCACCGAACCGGCCCCGGCGGCCGGGGCCGGGGCGGTGGGCGGATGGCGACGGCACGCGGTTGCGGTTCCGCTCAGGTCAGCCGGTAGCTCGCGTGCGGGACGGCTCGCGTCCAGACCGCCTCGAAGGCCGTGGCGGCGAGCTTCACCACGGCCGGATCCGTGGTGACCTCCTCGTCTCCGTCGGGTGACAGCTCACCGTCACCGTCGAAATGGTGGAAGACGACGAGTTCCTCGTCGAAGAGCCAGAAGTCGTTTCCCGGCAGGGCGAGATCGGACGCCTGCCGGCGTGGCAGCCATCGGACCTGCTCGCCCGCTTCGACGTTGGCGCAGGTGAGGTGGTGCTCGAACCGGACGTAGTCGCTGACCGGCTCCGAGACGATACGGGCACGACGTACCTCGATGCCCCTGCCGGTCGTGTCCGCGATGAGGGCCGACCACGGCCGCCGCCGGGTATCGGCCGGGTCCTCCCGAACTCCGTTCGCCCAAGCGACGAACCGAGGGTCGGATCGCATGTACCCGTCACGCAACTCCAGATGGACGGCGGACCGCCGACACCCGCGCAGTCGCTCCTCAAGCGTCGGATCCGCCACCGCTCACCTCCGGGAAGAACCGCATCATCCGCCTGGGAAACTCGATCACGGTCTCATGCTCCGGGATGTCCATCTGTGCCAGTCGCTCGGCATCGATGATCTTCCAGCCCTGGAGGACATAGTTGCCCGTCGCGTCATCGACGTAGACGGTCGGGGACTTGCCTTCGGGACTTTCCGGGTCCTGGCCGAGCTTGATCAAAGCCATGGTTCCCTCCGCTGTCGAGTCGACGATCGCCATGGCCAGCCTCGCGTCCATCGACCGTCCACCGCGAGGAACTTGCGCGAACCTGCGCAACGCGGTGACCGCCGTCGGCCCCCCTCGCCACGGCGAGGCCGAAGTCGTCGACACCGCGCACCTGACGCCCGGCCAGGCCGCCCCGCAGATCGCAGAGGCCTCAAGAGTTGAGGCCTGGGTGCGCTGTCGATCGCGTCTGCCGCCGCTGCGAAAGCACGATGCTTCCGGGTGACCTCCGTTGAACCATCAAGAATTCCGCACAACCGTGATCAAACCATGGGGATGGTCACAGTCGAATCGCGCGCTCTTCATCTGGTTCGTTGCTGTTTATCTGGTGGCGTGTCATGTGCCGGCCCGCATAGGAAGGGTGACGCGGCAACGAACGCATGTCGCAGCCATCTACAAGCGGCTGCCGGTGGGCACGAGCAGCGCGAGAGGACCAACACCCGTGTCTGGGATGAACTTAGGAAAACTCCAGCTCCGCCCCAAGAGACCCGCAGGGCAGGGCCGGAAGGAAGACGTCTTGTCCAGTAGATCGAGGAAAAAGCCCGTCCTTCGCCGAATAGCCATCGGCGCTGCGGCCCTGTTGCTCCTGGGATCCGGGGTGGCGACCGCGAGCGCAGCGGACAGCGGCGGCTTCGATCCCAACCCGAATCCGAATGCCGCACCGTCGACCCGGCCGGCCGCCGGGCCCGCGATGAAGGCCGTGCCCGCCACGGCGACCCGGCCGGTGTCGGGCAAGAACCCCTCGGCCGGGCCGGGCACGAAGGACGCCTCCGGTGTCTGGCAGGTCAGCACGCCCCGGGTCAAACTGAGCAACAGCGTGACCGATGCCGACGGCAGCACGGCCGACCTCACCTTCGAGGTCTGGGCCGCCGACTCCTCGTGGAATCCCACGGCCCAGGTTTCCATCAGCGACGACCAGTACGGCGTCCTGGTGTCCGGCTTCGTCGCATCCGGTTCGACCGCCTCCGTGACCGTGGGGGCCGGAAAACTGAAGCCGAACGTCGACTACGTCTTCCATACCTCCGCCTACGCCAAGACCAGCGGCCTGTACGAGACATCGTGGTCACCGTGGGCACGATTCCGCGTCACGATGCCGGTCGACCTCACCCTGCCCGCCCCCAACGCCTCGGCGGTGAACCCGGACCAGTCCGCCCAGCCGTACACGGACACCTTGGCGCCGGTCTCTCCGTGGGCGACCACCCCCAGTCCGAACCGTGCCCGCTCCACCGCCCCCGGGCTGTTCCCGACCCACTGCACCACCTCCTCGGACGGGGTGAAGGTGTGCGCCAAGGCCGAGCCCTACAACGGCCGTAACTTCACCCGCCACCGTGAAACCGGCGCGCAGGCGAAGGCCGCCGTGAGCCCGTCCCTGGTCAGCGGCTGCGACCCGGCCAACCCGCCGAAGGGGCTGTGGACCACGCGCTTCGAGGAGTGCTCGTCGTTCACCCTGGGGTGGGACGCGTCCGTCAACCAGATCCCCTTGGGCACCGTGAAAGCGCTGGTGGTCAACGAGCGCCAGCTCGACCCGAAGTCCGGGACGATCCACGAGCAGATCACCGTCACCGACGTGGACGTGCCGGACGCCATCCCCGCCTTCACCCTGGATGCTCCGACGATCGACTGCGAGCCCTCAGGCAACTGCGGCGACCAGAACATCGGCGGGTGGCAGGGCGCGGCCGCGTGGGTGCCCGGCGACCACCACAGCGTGACCGCGGAGGCGTCCTACCTCTGGGGGCCGACCCTGACCGGACCGTCCTCCACCGACCCGCAGGTGATGAAGCTCGGCGTCGCGGTCGCCCTTCAGGGCAACCCTGAGGTCCCGGGCCAGACGGTGGAGACGACCCCCGCGTTCTTCATGGACGTCGCGGGCGGCGACCTGGAGAACGGCGGAGCTCCCGACCAGATCCGATGCGACAACACCAAGATCGTCAGCCAGGTGCCGACGATCGGCTGTGTGTTCCACAACTACGTGCCGACCTACACCTTCAACGCGGCGAAGTACCCGCAGGCCTCGTCGCACGCCTGGCTGATCCAGCACAAGCTGGCCAACCACCCCGGCAGCCAGGTCGACAGCAAGCCGCTGTACTTCCTGCCCGACAGCGACATCAGCGGAAACCGGGCGGTGATCTGCCCCACCGGATGGGCGGCGGCCAACGGCGACACCAGTGCCCTCAACGGTGCGACCGACCAGCCGAACTGCGATGAGTTCGCGTTCAACTCCACCTACAACAGCGGTGGGATGCCCTCTCTGGCGGGTGGCCTGAACCCGGTCGGCAGCGGGGACGCCTGTGTGCAGACCGTTGCGAGCAAGCAGGGCAGCACCGTGCACCTGTTCAACATCGACGGCCTCGTGCCGACGTGGAACGAGGTCTGCGGGCGGTCCGCGATCTCCGGGAGCGACAACAGCGGTTCGATGGCCGGCTTCGGAGCCTTCAACGCGAACCAGCGTCTGCTGGACCGGGACCCGTACTGGCTGAACACGAACATGAGCGCGGCGTGCTCCGCCGACAGCACGACCGTGAAGTGCACCATGACCGCGAACAACCAGTAGCACCACCTCGCTCACAGGGGGCGCCGCGTCGACAGGACGGGGCGCCCCCGCTGCTACCGGTTCACACCGGCGAGGGCAGGTGCACCGCGGGCAGCAGCCCCTGCTCGATCTCCCGACGCGGCAGCGACAGCCCGAAATACTCGCCCACCGCCCCGAACAACCGCACCGCCAACTCCTCGTCCTCGTCCTCAGGGTCCTCGCAGCCGGGGAAGGTGTCCCGCACCGCCCCGGCCCGGCGCATGGCTCCATCCAGCGCGGCGAACGCCCCTAGCCCGTCCGTGAGCGGGAACGCGGTCTCCAACAGGCTGTCCCCGGGCTGGACGGACCTCATTTCGCCGGCCGCGTCGCCGTAGTACAGCTGTGGGGACTCATGCAGGAACCGATCCAGGCAGACGAGTTCCTCACCCTGCTCCACCAGGGTGTCCTGGCCCAGCCGGTCGAGGAAGACGAGGTGCCAGGTGGACCGCTCGACCTCCAGAACGTACGCCCACTCGCCACTGCGGCCGAACATCGCCACGCTGTCGCCCAGATCCACGCTCAGCCTGTCGAAGTCCTTGAACAGCGTGGGCCGTTCGGCCATGCGGCGATCAGCGCCGAGGCGGACCACGAAGTCCACCGGGTCCACACCCCGCACCGCCGTGAGGGAGATGTTCGAGAGCATCCCGTCCTTGGCGATCGCACCGCTGTACCAGTGCTCGCCGATCCACCCCAAGCCGTCCGTCATCGTGCCGTCCCCTCTCCCCGATCTCCGCGCACACGTTACCGAGCCGCGGAACGGCGCTCGCCCACTACCGAGTGTGCCGACGTGACTACCCGAACATGAACGGGCCGGGCTAGTGTGATCGCGGCGCGAACACGGCGTGCGCGACCCTGAGACGGAGGTTCCCCACGATGCTGCCCAAGGAACTGGACGGGTCCAGCCATCCGCGAGCGTTCTTCGGCTCCGAGGTACGCCGCCTGCGGGAGACCGCCGGACTGACGCAGGCGGAGTTGGGACAACGCATGTTCGTCTCCGGGTCGTACATCGGGCAGTTGGAAGTCGGAACGCGGTGGCCCCGCCGGCGTGAGCAGGCCGAGGCGATCGACCAGGCCCTCGGCGCCGACGGCCACCTGGTCCGTGTCTGGGAGCTGGGCGACCGGTCACCCGAGTATCCGGACTTCTTCGCAGACCAGGCGCGGAAGGAACAACTGGCCACCAAGATCGAGGCGTACTCGGCCAGCACCGTCCACGGACTTCTCCAGACAGCGGACTACGCGAAGGCCCTGTTTCGCGCCACCAATCCGCTATGGACCGAAGAAGAGATCGCCGAGAAGGCTGCGGCCCGCTTGCGTAGGGCCGCGATTCTGGAAGGCGACGAGGCGACGGGGTCCTTCTTTGGGCCATCATGGACGAAGCTGCACTTCGGCGGCCCATCGGCGGTCCGGAAACGATGCGCGCTCAACTGACCCACCTCGCAGGCCTGATGAAGTCGCGGCGGATAGTCCTTCAGGTGCTTTCATACACATGCGGTGCGCATGCTCTAACCGAAGGTTCGCTGACGCTCATGGAGTTCGCAGACCTGCCGAAGATCGCATACGTTGAAAGCCCGAGCGCTGGCCAAGGATTGACCAATTCGGCCAAAGTCCAGGGGCTTTGTCTGCGATACGATCTCGTGCGGGCTGCCGCGCTGTCGCCAGAGGCATCCCTCTCGTTCATCGAGTCGGCCCTGAAGGAGTACACCCCATGAGCCCGAAGCACGGCGAGCCGCGTTTCCCGGATTGGCGCAAGTCCAGCTACAGCGGCGGTCAGGGGGGCGAATGCATAGAGATCAACGAGACGGCCGAGCTGATCTCCGTCCGGGACTCCAAGGACAAGACGGGACCCACCCTCGCCTTCACCCCGCAGCAGTGGGCCGCGTTCATCGACTTCGCGCGCCACCACAACGCCTGACCCAGCCGCCGAGGGAGCCTGGCATGCCTCACGGGAACACATGGCGCAAGTCCAGCTACAGCGGCGGGGGCGGCGGGAACTGCATAGAGATCAATGAGTCGTTGGAACTTGTCTCGGTCCGGGACTCCAAAGACAAGACCGGACCCGTCCTGACGTTCACACCCCAGCAGTGGACCGCGTTCATCGACTTCGCGCGCCACCACGACGTCTGACTCCCTCGTCGGCAATTCGTTGTCGCCGGCAACGACCCGACAACGAATTGCCGGACAGACACCCCCCACCCCCTCGGGAGAAATCCCGTCGCGCCGGTCGCCGTTCCCGTGCCACAGTGCCGACTTCACAGCGCGATCCGGCGGGAGTCGAGGGCAGCTCATGGGTGACGTGGTGGAGTTCGACGCGGCGGACGTCCGGCTCATGCAGGGCCTCGCCCAGCAGGTGGCCGCGCTGAGGCCGGAGTGGATCAACAACGAGGCCACGGTCGGGGAACTGGCCTGGGTGTACGGCATGGACTTCGCCAGGCAGGGCGACACGTGGCGGCGTGAGTTGTGGTTCGACGGGGGTGAACTGGCCGCGTGGGGCTGGGCGTTCCTGCCCTGTTCAACGAGATCAGGACGGCCCATCTGGCGTGGCAGGTCCACCCGGACCGGCCGGAACTGCTCGACGAGGTGATCGAGTGGTACGACGGGCTGGCGCCGGGCGTGGACCACGGCACGACCGCCCGGGCGGCGGACGGCGACGCTCTGGTCCGGCTGGCCGCGCACGGCTATCACCTCGACGCGCGGACCGCCGCCGATGACGGCTACTGGCAGCGGATGAACGCCAGGGACCTCACGGATGTGGCCGAGCCGGTGCTGCCGGCCGGGTTCCGGTTCCGCACCGCGGGCGAGGTGGGCGCGGAGGCCACCGTCAAGGCGCACGTGGACGCCTGGCACCCGTCGAGCTTCACCGTCCAGAGCTACGCGGGTGTACGCCCGATGTGGCCGTACCGCGAGGACCTGCACGTACTCGTCGAGGCGCCGGACGGAACCCTCGCGTCGACCGCCACCATGTGGCTTGATCCGCACAACAGGACCGCCGAGTTCGAGCCGGTCGGTACCCATCAGGGCTTCCGGCGCCAGGGCCTGGGCAGGGCGCTGTTGCTGCACGGGATGCACCGTGCGAGGGAGGCCGGCGCCACGCGGATGATCGTCAGTTGTCTGGGCGGCGCGGCCCATCCGGCGGCCAGGGGGCTGTACGAGGGTGTCGGGTTCCGCGAGTTCACCCGGGACGTGCCGCAGATCAAGCCCGCCCGGTGACGCCGCCGGGAGGCGCCGTCACACCAGCAGGGTGCCGCCGTCGACGGTGAGGACGGTACCGGTGGTGTGGGACTGGGTGAGGCAGTACAGGTACGCCTGCGCGGCGTCCTCGACCTCGCCGACCCGGCCGACCGGAAGGGTCCGGCCGAGTTGCTCGTACATCGCGTCGCGGTCCGCCTCGCTCATCTCGGACCAGATGGGGCTGCGTAGGACGCCGGGGGCGACCGCGTTGACCCGGGTGGGGGCGAGTTCGACGGCCAGGGCCCGGGTGAGGGAGTTCATCGCCCCGCACACGCTCGCCCCCAGCGACCAGCCGGCGCCGGGGCGCATGGCGGCGGTGCCGGAGGTCAGGGTGATCGAGCCGCCCTCGCTCAGGTGCGGCAGCGCGGCGTTGACCGCGCTGAGCGCGCCGAAGTAGCGGGCCTCGAAGAAGCCGCGGGCCCGGTCGAGGTCCAGGTCGGCGACCGTCATCATCGTCAGCGGTTCGCCCGCGGTGTGGACGAGGTGGTCGAACGGGCCGGTCTCCCGGAAGAAGGCGGCGGCCGATCGGAGGTCCGTCACGTCCACGACCCGGCCGGAGGCGGCCCCGCCCAGCTGCCGCAGCGCGGCCTCCACGCTGGAGCGGCGGCTCGACGCCACGCTCACCCGGGCGCCGGTCTCCTGGGCCGCGTGGGCGACCGCGAGGCCGATGCCCGAGGTTCCGCCGAGGATGACGACGTGCTGTCCGTGCAGGTTCATGACCGAGTGCTCCCGTGTCGCTGGGGGTTGTCCACGGGATCCACCGTGCGCCCGGCGCGTGGCCCGCGTCCAAGACCTATGGCGTCGGGCGCGATACCTTGCGGGTATCGCCTGCACCGGTGCCGCCGATGTGGTCCGGAACCGTCCGGTCGCTTCCGCCCGCGGCCCGCTCGGCGGCCCGGGCCAACGCCGCGAACTCGCCGATCAGCCGGCTGTGGCGGCCGGCGCGCCAGGCCAGGCAGACCCGGCTGGGACCGATGCCGGTGACGGCGGCCCGCACGACGTCGGGCCGGCGGTAGAAGGCGGCCGTGGACGCCGGGAGGATGACGATGCCGCGGCCGGTCGCCACGTGTTCCAGCTTCTCCTCGACGGTGCGCAGCACCGGGTGGTCGCGGTGGGCGTGGCGGTTGCGCGCCTCGGTGGCGATGTCCCGCCACTCGGGGACCGCGTCGGGGTCCTGGAGCAGGTGGTCGTCGGCGAGGTCGGCGATGGCGACCTCGGACGCGCCGGCCAGCCGGTGGTCGGCGGGCAGCAGGACGACCCGGGGTTCGTCGAAGAGCGGTTCGACGTGCAGCCCGCGCCGGTCCGCCGGCAGCCGGATGTAGCCGACGTCGACCCGCCCGTCCAGGATCACCTCGACCTGGTCGTCCCACCCGGTCCGCCGTACCTCGACCACCAGCCCGGCATGGGCCGTCCGAAGGTCCCTGACGGGACCGGTGACGATCAGGCCGGGCATGAACCCGACGACGAACGTGCCGTGGTCGCGGCTGGCACGGGTGGTCCGCAGCCGCACCGCAGCCGCGTCGGCGAGGAGCGAGGGAGCGTCGGCGTGCAGTTGCCGGCCCGCCTTGGTGAGCTCCACCCTGCGCTGGTCGCGCTCGAAGAGCCGGACGTGCAGGTCGTCCTCCAGGGCCCGGATCTGCCGGGACAGCACCGGCTGCGCGATGTGCAGGGTCGCGGCGGCCCTGCCGAAGTTCAGGTGCTCCGCGACCGCGACGAAGTACCGCAGCTTGCGCAGGTCCAAGTCAGCCACCGCTCATCGCGCTCCCCTCACGCCGCCCAACCTACACAAGGGGTGTCACGCCAACGGTCGACTACCGAGTGTGTTCACGTCGTCATCATGTGTAATCTCCGATCGACCGGAATGTCCATTTCGGTCATCCTTCGCAAGGAGTCGCACATCATGCGTCGTATCACTGCCGCACTCGGTACCCTGGCCGCCGCCGGAGCGCTGGCCCTGGGCGTGAGCGCCCCCGCCTTCGCCGCCAACGGCCCGCTCATCATCTCCGGGCAGGTCATCATGGACCCGGCCGGCTGCCACACCAGCCAGAACCTCCCGCAGGTCGTCGAGAACTACACGGACTCGCAGGCGCTCATCTTCAGCGGCCCCAACTGCACCGGCCGGATCCTCCAGGTCCTCGCCCCGCAGGAGCAGTCGTCCGAGCTCGCCACCGCGCTCGGCCTCAGCGTCTTCGTCGCCTGACCCACCCCACGCCACGGGCCGCACCCCCACACCAGGGGGTGCGGCCCGTCGCCGTCCCCCTTCAAGAACACCGCGCGATTTCCCGTTCCGGAAAGCCGTGCGGCTTGCGCGCCCGCCGATATGACGGGGAGTATCGGAAGCGACACCGACGGGCACAGGGTAAGGGGAACCCATGCGGGTGACGAAGTACGTCGGCGACTGCGACGAGAACAACTGTCCGGGTGTTTTCACCACCGATCGAGACACCTACCTGTTCCAGGGGGACGCCATCAGGGACCACGGCCTGGACGTTCCCGGCGGGGAAGGTCTGGTGGAAATCCCGGCCGCACTCGTGAGGACATTCGTGAAGAAGGCAATGCTCGATGGCCTCGTCTGAGAATCTTTTCAGGGATTTCAAGCGCGAGGCATTCCGTCTCGAAACCCTGGACCACTACGACATCCCGCAGGCCGCCGACGACTTCCGTACCTTCCTCCAAGGCGGGCAGCAGTCGGAGGCTTTCCGGAACAGCCCGTGGGTGACGACGGTGCGCAATGCCGCCGGGAGCGGGCGACGTATGTACCGGGTACACGTGCTGTCCCGGCCGTTGACGGACTACCTGCGATATGAGCTCGCATGGGGGTACCACCGGAATTCCGCTGCCGGTGAGGAGTTCTTCATTCTCGACACCACCGAGCAGGAGGACCCGGTCGCGGGGGTTCCGGACTTCTGGATGTTCGACGAGGAGACGGTGAGCGTCATGCGTTACGACGACTCCTCGGCGTTCGTCGGATCCGACGTGCTGCCCGCCGACCGGGCCGTCGAGTTCGTGGCGTACCGCGACACCGCCCTGGCGCACGCACGACCGTTCGCCGAGTGGTGGGAGGAACACGGCACGGAGTGAACAGAGCCGAACTGGGTGCGGCGCTGCGGGCGTTGCGGAAGGCCTCCGGATTGGAGGCCAAGACCGTGGCCCGCGGCGCCGTCATGTCGACCAGCAAGCTCAGCAAGATCGAGAACGGGCGTACCGCGCCGAGCGTGGCCGATGTGGAACACATCCTCAGCGCTCTCGGTGTCTCGGACGAGGTGAAGGCCGGCTACCTCGCCGTGGCCAGGGCGGACGCCACGGAGACGACGGCCTGGCGGCTCGTACGCAGGATGGGCCACTACCGCAAGCAGGAGCAGACCAGGCGGCTGGAAGCCCGGATGGCACTGCTGCGGCTCTTCCAGCCGTCGCTCGTTCCGGGGCTATTGCAGACCCCGGAGTACATCCGCGCGGTGCTCACCCGGCACGACCTGGGCGAGGAGCAGTTGGAGCGGACCATCGGCACGCGCATCGAGCGGCAGCGGGTGCTGTACGACCAGGGCAAAGACCTGCGCTTCGTGATCACGGAGTCCGTCCTGCGCTGGCGGATCCTCGCCCCGGCCATGATGGCCGGCCAGTTGGACCGGATCATCTCCGTCTCCCGGCTGCCGAACGTGGACGTACGAGTCGTTCCGCTGGACGCGGCACAGCATGATTTCCCCAGCCATTCCTTTGTCATACGGGACGACAAGATCGTGACGGTGGAAACCGTGCACGCCGAATTGTCGGTCACCGACCCCCGCGACGTCATGCGCTATGTCAAGAAATTCGAGAGTTTCGCCGCGACCGCCCTTTCCGGAACCGATGCGCGGGCGCATATGGAGAGCATCCGGGACGGATATTTGCGCGAACGGGAAAGCGGCTGGCCCGACCCGGCAACGCATGGCTAGTCTCGGGATTCATGGAGACATGGCGTTCCGTGAAAAAGGGAGGGGTTCGCGATGGGCAGGCACGATGACGGCAAGGGCGGAGCCGAAGGGGACCAGCAGCAGTCGCCGCGCGAGTCGGACGGGCAATGGAACAAACCCGTTCCCGCAGCGGATCCGGAAAAGAAGGACGAAGGGGATCAGTGACAGCTGCGGACGACTCCGGATACCTGGGACTCGTCGCCCGGCTCGGCGAATCCGGCGCTCTGGGAGAAGGCTGGCGGGGGGCGTTCCTGCGCACCCCGCGCGGCAGGTTCATCCCGGAGCGGATCTGGATCGAGGAGGGGCCCGACGGATACCGGTCGGTCACCAGGGCTGCCGATCCCGGCCGATGGCAGACGACCGTCGACGCCGACGGGGTCGTGGTCACCCAGCTCGACGACGGAGCGGACGACGGACCCCGGATCGCCACCAGTTCGGCGAGCATGCCGACCTTGGTCGCGAGGATGCTGGAGGCACTGGAGGTGGGGCCTGGCGGTTCCGTGCTGGAGATCGGCACGGGAACAGGTTGGTCCACCGCCCTGCTGTGCGCGCGGTTGGGCGGGCACCGGGTCGTGTCGATCGAGGTCGACGCGAGTGTGGCGGCGCGGGGACGGGCCTCCTTGGAGGCGGCCGGGCACCGTCCGACGCTCGTCGTGGGCGACGGCACCGGCGGTTGGCCGAAGGGCGCGCCGTACGACCGGGTGATCTCCACGGCAGCCGTGGCGCGCGTGCCGGACGCGTGGCCGGACCAGTGTGTGCCCGGCGGAATCGTCGTCACCCCGTGGGGCACCCCGTTCTGCAACGCGGGTCTGCTCAAGTTGCGTGTTCGCGAGGGCGGCGGGGCGGTCGGCCGCTTCGTCGGCAGCGTGAACTTCATGTGGGTGCGCGGGCAGCGGCCTCTCGCTGCCAGGCACGGCGGGAGGGAGGAGGGCCGAGGGGCCGAACCGCGGTTCGGCCCCTCGGCCATGTGTCCCCGGCTGGCTCTGGAGTCCGTCCACGCGGCGTTCGCGATCGGCCTGCGCGTACCCGACGTGAGATACCGGGAGGTGTGGAATTCCAAGGACCCGGAGGCGACGCGCCGGCTCGTTCTGTGGGACGCGGGCGGTTCACGGGCCGACGTGTTCCTGAGTGGGTGGGAAGAGGCCGACGCGGTGCGGCAGGCCGGTCCCAGGAACCTGTGGGACGAGGTCACGGCGGCCCGCGCGTGGTGGGAGGGCCGCGGACGGCCGGAGCTGACGCGGTTCGGCGTCACCGTGGCGCCCGGGGTCCAGGAGGTGTGGCTGGACCGGCCGGGCGATCCACTGTGACGTCAGCCGCGTTGGGTGAGGTGGGTTTGGACGCCGGTGGGCTGGAGGGGGTCGTAGCCGCGGGCGAGGAGGTGGGCGGTGAGGGTGAGGGGGCCGGTGCGGGCGATGGGGCGGGTGGCGGTGACGGTGATCGGGACCGTGAAGGTGCCGCCCGGCTGGAGGTTGGTGCTGGGTGAGGGGGCGAAGGAGCCGGTGAGGGTGTTGTCCGGGCCGTGGGTGAGTCGGACGGGACGGCCGGCCGCGGTCACCCGCAGGTCGCCGGCGGCCAGCGACCTGGCGGTGAAGACCAGCCGGACGCCGACGTCGCGGTAGTCGGGCCCGTTGGCCGGGTCGGTGAAGGTGACGGCACCGCGCGCGGTGACGCTCCCCCCTGCCGGGGCGCCACCCGTGGCCGGGGTCTGGCCGGCGATCGGGGTGTGGCCGCGCCTGATGGGCGCCTGGCAGCCCTGCGCGGGCGGTCGGCAGGTGGGCCCCGCGGGGTCGTCCCGCAGGCTGATACGGCCGCTCGGGAGCCCGTTGACGGTGAAGTCGTGGACGGTGCCGTTCACGGTGAGGTTGTCGACGAAGGTGTCGAGGGTGGCGGTGGGGCTCCCGAGGGTGCCGACGTTGGCGATGACCCCGGCCACCCCGTCACCGGGCGAGACGCAGGTGGCCAGGTAGGTGCTCAGTGGCGCGTCGGTGCCGGCCGGCAGGGTCGGGACGCCCGGCACCGCGCGGGAGGTGCGCCACCGGGAGGCGGCGCTGGAGACGAAGTGCTGCCAGGTGTCCGGCACGACGCCGGTGCGCCCGTGGCTGTCGGTGGCCAGCTGCGGCTGGAAGCTGAGGGTGGTGAACCCGCCCCGGCAGACCATCGGGAGCTGGAGGTTGGCGGCGGTGCCGGTCGCGGTGGACCGGGCGCTGTCGACGTAGGAGTCGTAGGACAGCTCGGCGGCCGCGATGGTCGCCAACGGGATGGGCCGGGGGAAGCGGTGCGCGGCCTGGGACTGCCGGCCGGGGCCGATGGCCAGGTGGAGGCTGCCGTTGAAGCGGACCGGGTCGGCGAACGGCGAGACCTCCTGGGTGCCGGGGAGCCGCCCCGCGTTGCTCGGGTCGTCCTGCAACCGGATCCAGGACCTGCCCGGGCCCAGGTCCGCGGGCGTGACCCGCTGCACCGTGACGGCGGACGCCGGGGCGGCCGGACAGAACAGGGACACGCCCGCCGCCAGTACGGCGGCGGAGGCGGAGGCGGACACGGTGAGGCGCTTCATGCGATTCGGACTCCCATCGAACGGCGGCGGCAGGACAAGCCGCGGGCCCGCGGCGGCGCGTCGCGGGCCCCCTATCCGTGCCACGCGTGGGCCCCCCGGAGCCCGCCGGAGCCCGTTCCTCACCCGTTCGGACCGGCCCGCGGCCGGGCCGCGGGGAACACAAACGGTCTCCCGGGGCACTGTCATAGGTATGAGTGACGAGAAGGAGTACCGGATCGAGCACGACTCGATGGGCGAGGTCAAGGTCCCGGCCGAGGCGAAGTGGCGGGCGCAGACCCAGCGGGCCGTGGAGAACTTCCCCATCTCGGGGCAGCGGATCCAGCGCACCCACATCGAGGCGCTGGGCCGGATCAAGGCGGCGGCGGCGAAGGTGAACGCCTCCCTCGGGGTGGTCGAGGCGGATGTCGCGGTGGCGATCGCCGAGGCGGCCGGGGAGGTCGCCGAGGGGCGCTGGGACGACCAGTTCCCGATCGACGTCTTCCAGACCGGTTCCGGCACGTCGTCCAACATGAACGCCAACGAGGTGATCGCCACGCTGGCCGGTGAGCGGCTCGGCCGCGCGGTACACCCCAACGACCAGGTGAACGCGAGCCAGTCCTCGAACGACGTCTTCCCCTCCTCGATCCACATCGCCGCCACCGCCGCCGTCGTGGGCGACCTGATCCCGGCGCTGGAGCACCTCGCGTCGGCCCTGGAGCGCAAGGCGGCGGAGTTCTCGCAGGTCGTCAAGGCCGGGCGGACGCACCTGATGGACGCGACCCCGGTGACGCTCGGGCAGGAGTTCGGCGGCTACGCGGCGCAGGTGCGCTACGGGGTGGAGAGGCTGCGCTCCACCCTGCCGCGGCTCGCGGAACTGCCGCTGGGCGGCACGGCGGTGGGCACCGGGATCAACACCCCGGCCGGTTTCGCGCCGGCCGTCATCGAGGAGTTGGCCCGCACCACCGGGCTGCCGCTGACCGAGGCGCGCGACCACTTCGAGGCGCAGGGCGCCCGGGACGCGATCGTGGAGGTCTCCGGGCAGTTGCGGACGATCGCGGTCGGGTTCACGAAGATCGCCAACGACCTGCGCTGGATGGGCTCCGGGCCGCGGGCCGGACTGGCCGAGATCAACCTGCCCGATCTCCAGCCGGGTTCCTCGATCATGCCGGGGAAGGTCAACCCGGTGATCCCGGAGGCGGTGGCGATGGTCGCCGCGCAGGTGGTCGGCAACGACGCGGCCATCGCGTGGGCGGGCGCGGCCGGCACCTTCGAGCTGAACGTGATGCTGCCGGTGATCGCGGACAACGTGCTGCGCTCGGTGGGGCTGCTCGCGGCGGTCTCCCGGCTGCTGGCGGACCGCACGGTGGACGGGATCACCGCCAACGCCGAGCGGTTGCGCGAGTACGCGGAGTCCTCGCCGTCGGTGGTCACCCCGCTCAACCGCTACCTCGGCTACGAGGAGGCGGCGAAGGTGGCCAAGCAGTCGCTGGCGGAGCGCAAGACGATCCGTCAGGTGGTACTGGAGCGCGGCTACGTCGAGCAGGGCAGGCTCACCGAGGCGCAGTTGGACGAGGCGCTGGACGTCCTGCGGATGACCCGTGGGTGACATCCGCGAGGTCGCCACCCCGGGATCCGACGGTCCGTAGGATCCGTGCATGACAGCCGAATCGCATACCGCGCACGACCCCCACGCCGGTCGCCCGCAGTACTGGGCGCCCGGTGACCACGTGCTGTGGCGGTACCGGGGCAACGGAGCACTCCACAGGGACGAGGTGCACCTCGCGAGACCGGTGACGGTGGTCCGGGACGATCCCGAACTGCTGGCGGTGTGGATGGCGCCGGGGACCCGGTGTGTGAAGCCGGTGCTGGCGGACGGCACCCCGGTGTACCTCGAGCCGCTGGCCACCCGCTATCTCAAGCCCCGGGTGACCCGGGTGGAACGCTGGTGGGGCACCGGTGTGCTCAAGCTCGCCCGTCCGGAGGATCCGTGGTCGGTGTGGTTGTTCTGGGAACCGGGGTGGCGGTTCAAGAACTGGTACGTCAATCTGGAGGAGCCGCGCCGTCGTTGGGCGGGCGGGGTGGACACCGAGGACCACTTCCTCGACATCACCGTGAACCCGGACCGCAGTTGGGACTGGCGGGACGAGGACGAGTTCGCGCAGGCACAGGCCGACGGTCTGGTCGACGCGGAACTGGCCGACCGGGTACGCGATGCCGGAGCCCGTGCGGTCCGGGTGATCGAGGAGTGGGGCTGGCCGTTCCGGGACCGCTGGCAGGACTGGCGACCCGATCCGGCCTGGTCGGTACCAACGCTTCCGGAGGACTGGGACCGACTAATTACGTAAGCCTCTTGATGCCACCCTCCCCTTCCTACGTAGGATCGTCCTCCGCGACATTCGTCATCAGGTAAAAAGCAAGCGGACGGCAACGGTTGACGTTGCGTCAAGGAGTCAGGAGCAAGTTGAAGTCCGAAGTAACCGGCCGCTACGAGGAGTTGCAGCGCGACCGCACCGGTCAAGCGGAGGCGTTCGACGCCATCGGCGACCGGTACGACGAGGCGTTCCCGCACAAGGCGGGCCAGTTGGCGGCCGGTGCGTGGCTGGCGGCGGCGCTGCCGGCCGGCTCCCCGGTGCTCGAACTGGGTTGCGGTACGGGCATACCGACCGCTCGCCAGCTGGTCGACGCCGGGCACAAGGTGGTCGGTGTCGACCAGTCGCACCGGATGGTGGAGCTGGCCCGGGCGAACGTGCCCGAGGCCACCTTCCACCGGATGGATCTCGCCGATCTGCGGCCGGGCGGTCCCGGCGAGCCGGTCGCGGGCGGGGCGGGCCGGTACAACGGCGCCGCGGCGTTCTTCTCCCTGCTGATGCTGCCGCGTCGGGAGATCGGTCACGCGCTCGGTATGGTGCGTGAGCTCCTGGCTCCGGATGGTCTGCTGGCCCTGGGCATGGTCGAGGCGGATGTGGATGATTTCCCGATTCCGTTCCTCGGCAGATCGATCCGGGTATCCGGATATTTGCGGGACGAGTTGCGCCTGGTCGTCATCGACGCGGGCTTCGAGGTGATGGAGGAGTCCAGTTACGCGTACGCACCGGCGAGCACCCAAGTGGCACCGGAGGAGCAGCTCTTCCTGCACTGCCGACGGCTTACCTGACCGGTTGCGCAGGTTGCCTGCGGCGCACGGACGGATACGGATGGAACCCCTAGCGTGACGGAGCACCGCGCCCCCAGGCGGGCGGCCGAGGAGATAAGCGCCCCGAACGGCGTCGGCGCGCGCCCGCACGAGCCGGGCGTGGCGGCGGAGACGGCCGTGCCCGCGGCGGCGCCACTGCCGGACCCGCGCGGTGGCTACCGCGTGGCGACCCCGGAGACGGCGGCCGCGGCCCGCCCCAAGCAGCGGCGGGCCAAGAGCGCCGGCACCACGGCCGCGGCGGGCGTCGCGGTGGCCGACGGCACGGCGGGGGTCCGCCCGTCGTCCGGTGCCGCCAAGCGCCCCGGGGCGCACTCCGGTGGTACGGAGAACGAGAGTTCGAGACTGCGGTACGTCGGTGCCGCCACCCGGCGGATCGCGCGCGGTCTCGACCTGGACGAGATCGTGCTCGGGCTGTGCCGGTCTGTGGTGCCGACCTTCGCCGACGCGATCCTGGTCTATCTGCGTGATCCGCTGCCGGTCGGCGACGAACGCCCGGTCGAGCCGCTGGTGCTGCGGCTGCGCAGGACCGACCGCATCCCCGAGGACCTCACCGACACCCCGGTGCCCGACGCGCCGGGCAGCGCGGCCCGGCTGCCGCTGATGCCGGCGCCCGAGGTGAGCGGCGCGGCGGAGATGACCCGGGTGCGGATCGACGGATCGCTGGCCGAGGTGCTGCGCGGGGTGCGCCCGCTCTTCGCCGACGTGCCGCTGGCGGCCGCCGCGCTCGCGGAGTTGGTGGACACCGACATGCCCAGCGGGCGGCGCGCGATACTCGCGCCGCTGCGCGGGCGGCGCCGGGTGATCGGCGCCGCGGTGCTGCTGCGGCGCACCGACCGTCCGGCCTTCGAGGCGGACGACCTGCTGGTCGCCGCCCAACTGGCCACCCACACCGCGCTGGGCGTGGACAAGGCCGTGCTCTACGGCCGCGAGGCGTACATCGCCGACCAGTTGCAGCGCGCGATGCTGCCCGACTCGCTGCCGCAGCCGACCGGTGTGCGGCTGTCCAGCCGTTACCTGCCGGCCGCCGAGACCGCCCGGGTGGGCGGTGACTGGTACGACGCGATCCCGCTGCCGGGCAGCCGGGTGGCGCTGGTGGTCGGCGACGTGATGGGCCATTCCATGCAGTCGGCCGCGATCATGGGCCAGCTGCGCACCACCGTGCAGACGCTGGCCGGACTCGACCTGCCGCCGCAGGAGGTGCTCTACCACCTCGACGAGCAGGCCCAGCGGCTCGGCAGCGACCGCATGGCGACGTGCGTGTACGCGGTCTACGACCCGATCGCGCACCGCCTGGTGGTGGCCAACGCCGGGCACCCGCCGCCCGTGATGCTGCACGCCGACGGCCGCACCGAGGTGCTGAAGGTGCCCGAGGGCGCGCCGATCGGGGTGGGCGGGGTGCCGTTCGAGGCGGTCGAGTTGCCCGCCCCGGCGGGTGCCACGCTGCTGCTGTACACCGACGGTCTGGTGGAGTCGCGCACCCGCGACGTGTGGTCCGGTATCGAACGGCTGCGGGAACGGCTGGGCGCGGTCGGCTCGATCGTGTGCCCGCCGCCGCTGGAGCCGTTGTGCGACGAGGTGCTGGACATCCTGGGCCCCGGCGACCGCGACGACGACATCGCGCTGCTGGCGGCCCGGTTCGACGGGATCGCGCCGAGCGACGTCGCCTACTGGTTCCTGGAGCCGCATCCGCAGACCGCGGGGCGGGCCAGGCGGCTGGTGCGGCGGGCGCTGGACCGCTGGGAGCTGGGTGACCTGTCGGACTCGGTGGAGCTGCTGGTCAGCGAGATCGTCACGAACGCGGTGCGGTACGCGGGCCGGCCGATCACGCTGCGGCTGCTGCGGACCGACGTGCTGCGTTGCGAGGTCGGCGACGACGCCCCGCAGTTGCCCCGGATGCGGCACGCCGGTATCCAGGACGAGAACGGCCGCGGGCTGTTCCTCGTCCACCGGCTCGCCCAGCGCTGGGGGGCCACGCGGTTGAGTGCCGGCAAGGTGGTCTGGTTCGAGCTGCCACTTCCGTAGGCCCGAAATGCCGGGTTGGCGGGGCATGTCGGGTCTAGTCTGGCGCCGTGTCCCGCACCGCCCGCGGCCGGTTGGTCGGCCGCGCGGTCGAGGGCGGCTGACCGCCGCCCGCGACCGCCCCCCGAAGCGCAGCCCCGTGGCACGAGACCACCGTCCGTGCCCGGGGCTGCATCGTGTCCGCCGCGGTTCAGCGCTTGGCGCGACCCCGTTCGGTCTGCGGCAGTTGGGTGGAGCCGGGGGCCCCGCTCGGCCCGGTGGTCGACGGCTGGCCGGGCACCGTCGGTGCGCCGGTGGGCGCGGTCGGCGGCGGGCTGACCGGCGGGGACTGCGGGGGGCCGGACGGCAGGCCGGTCGGCGGCGTGGAGGGCGGCGTGCTCGGCGGCGCGCTGCTGGAGGGCGGGGTGGACGGAGTGGGCGGCGGGGCCACCGCGGCGCCCTGGTCGGTCTCCAGGTCGAACTTCTGCGGTGTCTCGTCGCCGAGGGCGGCGTGGGTGTAGGCGCTCCAGATCTGTGCCGGGAAGCCACCGCCGTTGACCCGGCCGACGCCGCCGGCTCCGGTCAGCGGCACCTGGTTGCCGGTCTTGGGGTCCGAGCCGAACAGGCCGACGGAGGTGACCAGGTCCGGGGTGTAGCCGGTGAACCAGGCCGACCTGTTGCTGTCGGAGGTGCCGGTCTTGCCCGCCACCTGGCTGGCCTGGCGGGCCACCGTGCCGGTTCCGGAGTCGACGACGCCGGTGAGCACGGAGGTGACCGCGTCGGCGGCGGAGCGGTCGATCGCCTCGGGGCCGAGCGGGTCCTTCAACTGGAGGTGCTGCCCGGCCCGCACCGCGGACTTCACGATGGTCGGGGTGACCTTCTGGCCGTGGGCGTCGAAGGTGGCGTAGATCCCGGCCATGGTCAGCGGGCTCGCGCCCATCGCGCCCAGGGCGATCGAGGGTCCGTCGTGCAGGCCCGCGGTGCCGGACGGCATGCCCAGGCCGACCGCGGTCGAGGCGACCTTGTCCAGGCCGACGTCGACGGCGAGTTGGGCGAAGACCGAGTTGACGGAGTCGTTCATCGCCTTCTGTACGGTGATCGGGCCGTAGTTGACGTGGTCCTCGTTGGCCGGTGCGAACGGCTGCGAGGTGCCCTTGACGGTCCGGCCGCTGGTGCCGTCGTAGATGCTGGCGGCGCTGATCGGCTGCCCGGACTGGGTGGTGGAGCCGTTCTGCAGCGCGGAGGCGAACTCGATCGGCTTGAACGTGGAGGCGGCCTGGTAGTCGGCGCGGGTGGCGTTGGAGATGTAGTGCTGGGTGTAGTCCACCCCGCCGTACAGCGCCACGACGTGGCCGGTCTTCGGGTCGACCGAGACGGCGCCCGCCTGGACGTTGCCGTCGGCCTTGCGGCTGTGCGGGTGCAGTTGGCTGGTCAGCCGGCTCTTGACGGCCTGCTCCAGGGCCTTCTGCTTGGCCGGGTCGATGGTCAGCGCGATGGTCCAGCCGCCGGCCGCCAGATCCCGGTCGCTGACCGCCCCGCTGCGGACCAGCTCGCGGTCGGCCATGTCCACGAAGTAGCCGGTCTGCCCGGACAGCCCCGGCGTGCCCTTGAGCCGGACCGGCTGCTGGAAGGTGGCCTTCTGCCGGGCCGCCGGGTCGAGCCAGTGCATGCCGACCATGTTGTCGAGCACGTAGTTCCACCGGTTGAGCGCGAGCTTCTTTCCGGTCGGGGTGGCCGTCGCCATGTCGTACTGGCTGGGGGCCTGGACCAGCGCGGCCAGGTAGGCGCCCTGCGGGACGGTGAGCTTGCCGACGTCCACGCCGTAGTACGCCTGCGCGGCGGCCTCGATGCCGTAGGCGCCGCGGCCGAAGTAGCAGGTGTTGAGGTAGCCGTCGAGGATGTCGTCCTTGCTCACCTCCTGGTCGACCTTGAGGGAGATGATCAGTTCCTTGGCCTTGCGGCTGGCCGTCTGGTTCTGGTCGAGGTAGTAGTTCTTGACGTACTGCTGGGTGATGGTCGAGCCGCCCTGGGGGCCCTTGCCGGCCAGCGTGTTGTAGATGCCGCGGGTCATGCCCTTCAGGTCGACGCCGCTGTCGGTGTAGAAGGTCTTGTTCTCGGCGGCGACGAAGGCGTGCTGGACGTCCAGCGGTATCTGGCTGAGCTGGACCTTCTGCCGGTTGACCTGGCCGGTGCGGGCGATGACCTTGCCGTCGGCGTTGGTGTAGACGTTCGCCTGGGCGGTGGCCGCGGCGTTGGGGTCGGGCACCGGGACGGTGTAGTAGAGCGCGATGAAGCCGCCCATGCCGCCCAGGGCGATCAGCAGGGCGCCGCCCAGCGTCCAGCGCAGCCAGCGGCGGCGCGGTTTGCCACCGCCGCCCGGCCCGCCGTCGCCCTTGGACTTGCCCCTGGTACCCACGCTTCGCCTCCCCTTGTGCCGGTCTTCTCGTACGCCGACGCGACCGATGAACCTAACACCGCCACCTGGCCTTATTTACCGAAAGTCGCATGATTTCGACACCGGTAACACGTGAGAAGTGCCACGCATGGTTCCCGGAACCGAAAATTGTGATATCACAATGCTAGGTACATGACAGCGCACCGACGAACGGCGAAACGAGACAGCCATGCCGGACAGCACGCACTCCGATTCCCCCGAGCCCTCCGACCGCCCCGCGGGCAACCCGGCACCGACGGTCACCGAGGTCCCCGAGATGCCCAAGCCCCAGATCACCGAGCGGCGCGCGCTGGGCATGCCGGGGCTGCCCTTCCTGGTGATAGCCCTGGTGGTGCTGGTGGGCGGCATCGTCCTGCTGGCGGTGGGCGGCACCATGGCGGGCCAGCAGGTCACCGCCGTCTCCACCACGCTGAACGTGGCCGGTGCCCTGGTGATCGTGGCCGACCTGATCATGCTGCGCGGGCTCACCCAGGTCGCCCCTGGCCAGGCCCGGGTCTGCCAGCTGTTCGGCCGCTACCAGGGCACCATCCGGCAGGACGGGCTGCGCTGGGTCAACCCGTTCACCTCGCGCCGCAAGATCTCCACCCGGCTGCGCAACCACCAGACCGAGGTGCTGAAGGTCAACGACGCCTACGGCAACCCCATCGAGATCTCCTGCGTCGTGGTCTGGCAGGTCTCCGACACCGCCCAGGCGGTCTTCGAGGTGGACAGCTTCGTCGACTTCGTCTCCATCCAGACCGAGACCGCGGTGCGGCACATCGCCACCCACTACGCCTACGACGCGCACGGCGCCGACGAGCTGAGCCTGCGGGAGAACGCCGAGGTCATCACCGAGCAGTTGTCCGCGGAGATCGCCGCCCGGGTGGAGTCGGCCGGCGTGACGATCGTGGAGTCCCGCTTCACCCACCTCGCCTACGCGCCCGAGATCGCCTCGGCGATGCTCCAGCGCCAGCAGGCCGGGGCGATCGTCGCCGCCCGGGCGACCATCGTCGACGGCGCGGTGGGAATGGTGGAGTCCGCCCTCAACCGGATCGCGGAACAGGGCCTGGTCGAGCTGGACGAGGAGCGCAAGGCCACCATGGTCAGCAACCTGCTGGTGGTGCTCTGCGGCGACCGTGCCGCACAACCGGTGCTGAACACGGGCACCCTGTACCAGTGACGGATCCTCAGTCCGCGCGGGAGCGCGAACGCAAGAAGGTGCTGCTGCGGCTCGACCCCGCGGTCCACGACGCCATCGCGCGCTGGGCCGCGGACGAGTTGCGCAGCACCAACGCGCAGATCGAGTTCCTGCTGCGCCGCGCGCTGGCGGAGGCCGGGCGGCTGCCGTCGGCGGCCCAGCCGATCCCACGGCGCGGCCGCCCGCCGCGGCCGCAGAACCCGAACTGAGCCGGTCAACCGGCCTCCCACCAGGGGTTTCGCGATAGCACCCGCCCATCTATACACACGATGTATACCCGTGATGTAGAGTCCTCGGCATGTCAATCGGCCATACCTTTCTGGGACTGCTGGAGTCAGGTCCGCGCCACGGCTACGACCTCAAGAGGACCTTCGACGACCGCTTCGGGCAGGACCGCCCGCTCGCCTACGGGCAGGTGTACTCCACCCTCGCCCGGCTGCTGAAGAACGGACTGGTGCGGGTCGAGGGCATCGAGCCGGGCGGCGGTCCCGAGCGCAAGCGCTACGCGATCACCGACGCCGGGGTCACCGACGTCGAGCAGTGGCTGGAGGCGCCGGAGAAGCCCGAGCCCTATCTGCACAGCACGCTGTACACCAAGGTCGTCCTCGCGCTGCTCACCGGCCGCAGCGCGGCGAGCCTGCTGGACACCCAGCGCGCCGAACACCTCCGGCTGATGCGGGAGTTGACCCGCCGCAAGACCAACGGCGACCTCGCCGACCAACTCGTGTGCGACCACGCCCTGTTCCACCTGGAGGCGGATCTGCGGTGGCTGGAGCTCACCGCCGCCCGGCTCGACGAACTCGCCAAGGAGGTGCGGGCGTGAGTGAGTTGCTACTGGTCGCCACCGGCCTGCGGAAGACCTACGGACCCACCCCCGCGCTCGACAACGCGGACTTCTCCATCCGGCCGGGTGAGATGGTCGCCGTGATGGGACCCTCCGGTTCCGGAAAGTCGACCCTGCTGCACTGCCTGGCCGGCATCGTCCGCCCGGACGGCGGCCAGATCCGCTACCGGCACCAGGAACTGTCGGGAATGTCGGATGCCGAACGCAGCGCGCTGCGCCG
Organism: uncultured Actinomycetota bacterium; assembly: GCA_963737305.1. Classification (GTDB taxonomy): domain Bacteria; phylum Actinomycetota; class Actinomycetes; order Streptomycetales; family Streptomycetaceae; genus Streptantibioticus_C. The sequence continues at coordinate 3,713,179 of CAVTRX010000001.1, forward strand.
CGGCGAGTTCGGCTTCGTCTTCCAGTTCGGCCAGTTGGTGCCGGAGCTGACCTGTCTGGAGAACGTGGCGCTGCCGCTGCGGCTCAACGGCGTCAAGCGCAAGGACGCGGAGCGCCGGGCCACCGAGTGGCTGGGCCGGCTGGAGGTCGCCGAGGTGGCCGCCAAGCGCCCCGGCGAGGTCTCCGGCGGCCAGGGCCAGCGGGTCGCGGTGGCCCGCGCCCTGGTCACCGAGCCGCGGGTGGTCTTCGCCGACGAGCCGACCGGCGCCCTGGACTCCCTCAACGGCGAGCGGGTGATGCGGCTGCTGTCGGCCGCCGCCAAGGAGACCGGCGCCGCGGTGGTGCTGGTCACCCACGAGGCCCGGGTGGCCGCCTACTCCGACCGCGAGGTCGTCGTGCGCGACGGCCGCTCCCGCGACCTGGAACAGGAGCGGGCCGCGTGAGCGGCACCCGCACCCCGCTGCGGACCTGGACCCGCGACCTCGGTCTCGGCATCCGGTTCGCCGTCACCGGGGGCAAGGAGTCCTGGGCCCGCACCCTGCTCACCGCGTTCGGGGTGGGCCTGGGCGTGGCCCTGCTGCTGGTGGCCGCCGCGGTCCCGGCCATGTTGGCCGCCCGCGACGCCCGCACCGCCGCCCGGGACGCCAACCCGATCGGCCAGAACCAGCCGAAGAACAGCCACACGGTGGTGCTCCAGCAGGCCAACACCACCTTCCGCACCGACCACATCACCGGCTACCTGATCAAGGGGGAGGGTTCCCGCTCCCCCGCGCCCCCCGGCCTGACCGCGATACCCGGCCCCGGCGAGATGGCGGTCTCCCCCGCGCTCGGCCGGATGCTGGCCGACCCCGGCCACCGGCTGCTGCGCGAGCGGCTGTCGGACCCGATCGTCGCGACCATCGGCCAGCCCGGCCTGAGCGGCCCCGCGGAGCTCTTCTACTACGCCGGGAACAGCACGCTGGAGCCCGGCCTCGGACAGGGCTGGCGCATCGACCACTTCGGCCGCGTCCGGGCTCCCGAGCAGACCGATCCGATCCTGCTCCTGCTGGTCGTCATCGTCTTCGTGGTGCTGCTGGTGCCGGTGGGCGTCTTCATCGCCACCGCGGTGCGCTTCGGCGGCGAGCGGCGGGACCGCAGGCTGGCCGCGCTGCGGCTGGTCGGGGCCGACAGCAGGATGGCCCGCAGGATCGCCGCCGGTGAGGCGCTGTTCGGCTCGCTGATCGGCCTGCTGGTCGGCGCCGTCTTCTTCATGGTGGCCCGGCAGTCCATCGCCGCGATCGACCTGTGGGACCTGAGCGTCTTCCCCTCCGACGTGACCCCCGGCACCACGCTGACCGTGCTGATCGCCCTCGCGGTGCCCGCCTCGGCGATCGCGGTGACGCTGCTGGCGCTGCGCGCGGTGGTCATCGAACCGCTGGGCGTGGTGCGCAACGCAGCCCCGCGCCGCCGCCGGCTGTGGTGGCGGCTGCTGGTGCCCCTGCTCGGGCTGGCGCTGCTCTACCCGCTGATCGGCACGATCGGCGGCTCCAACGGCACGGTGAACAAGTACCAGATCGCCACCGGCGCGGTCCTGCTGCTCGTCGGGCTCACCGCGGTGCTGCCGTGGCTGGTCGAATCGGTGGTGCGGCGGATCGGCGGCGGCCCGCTGGCCTGGCAGCTGGCCGGACGCAGGCTCCAGCTGAACTCCGGCTCGGCGGCCCGTATGGTCAGCGGCATCACCGTGGCGGTGGCCGGGGCGATCGCGGTGCAGACGCTGTTCGCCGGGGTCACGGGGCACTTCACCTCGACCACCGGCCAGGACCCGATCCGCGCCCAGATGATGGTCGACATCCACCACACCGACGGCACGGCGACCGACCGGATCACCCATGACTTCACCACCACACCGGGGGTGACCTCGACACAGGGCACCACGGAGTCCACGGCGACCGCGGTCGGCCAAATGGCCAAGGCCGCGAAGTCCGCCGACCCGGAGGCGATCTACCGGATCCCGGTCACCTCGGTCACCGTCGCGAACTGCGACACCCTGACTCGGATCGCCAGGATCACCGGGTGCGGGCCGGGCAGCGTCTTCCTCGTCCAGCCACCCGACGACGGCAACATGCGGGTGCGGGCCGGGCAGCGGATCGACCTCAACGCCCTGACCGACTACGGCACCGTGCGGGGCGCCCCGCGGCTGTGGACGATCCCGGCGGGCGCGCGCACCGGCCGGCCGCTGGCGGACGCCGTCGGCTCCGAGCACACCGGGATCCTGGCCACCCCGCAGGCGCTGGACCCGCGGGCCCTGGTCGACCCGGCGGTGCGGATCCTGCTGCGGCTCGACCCGAAGAACCCGGACGCCGCCGACCAGGCACGCAACACCGGGGTCCGCTACGACCCGACCGACCCGACGATGGCACTGGTCTCCACCACGGAGTCCAACCGCTTCGCCAGCATCCAGCGGGGTCTGATGGCCGGCGCGGCGGCGACGTTGGTGATGATCGGCGCCAGCCTGCTGGTGTCGATGCTGGAGCAACTGCGCGAACGCAAGAAGCTGCTGGCGGTGCTGGTCGCCTTCGGCACCCGGCGCGGCACGCTCGGTCTTTCGGTGCTGTGGCAGACCGCGGTCCCGGTCTTCCTCGGGCTGGTGCTGGCGGTGGCGGGCGGGCTGGGCCTGGGCGGACTGCTGCTGGCCATGGTCCGCACCCCGGTCAGCTTCGACTGGGGCAGCATCGCCGCCATGGTCGGCATCGGCGCCGGGGTGGTCTTCGCGGTGACCGCGCTCAGCCTGCCGCCGTTGTGGCGCATGATGCGGCCGGACGGACTGCGGACCGAATGACCCGGTGCCAGCGGGCGGGCTGATCCGCCCGCTCCCCCGGCTCCCCCGGGTCATGAGACGGTGGACGCGCCCACCACGCCCGGCGGCACGGCCTAGGCCGTGTCTTGTGGATCAGGGTGGATCAGGGAGCGGCGTCCGGTGCGGTGGCTCGCAAGGCGCCGGAGCATCCCGATAGTCGGTGTTATCGGGATACTCCGGCAACGCCGCGAGGTGCCGTACCGGGCGTCGCGAGCCCGCCAAGATCCGCAAGACACGGCCTAGAGGCCGTTGCCGGCCGGGCGCGACCATCAGGAGGTGCCGCGGGTGCTGGACGCCCTGAAGTCCGCGCTGCCGGACTACGCGAGAGACCTGGCCCGGAACCTGGACGCCGTCCTGGACGGCTCCCGTCTCCCGGCACAGGCGCTGTGGGGCACCGCGCTGGCCGTCTCCATGGCGGTGCGCAGTCCCGTCCTGCTGCGGGAGCTGGCGCCGGAGGCGAAGGCGCGGCTGAGCCCGCAGGCGTACACCGCGGCCAGGTCCACCGCCGCCATGACGACGATGAACAACGTCTTCCACCGCACCCGGCACCTGCTGTCCGACCCCGGCTACGGCGAACTGCGCCCCGGGCTGCGGATGCACGTCACCGGTCATCCGGGGGTGGCACGGGCCGACCACGAGCTGTGGTCGCTGGCGGTCTCCGCGGTGGGCGGCTGCGGGCTGTGCCTGGACTCCCACGAGCGGGCGCTGCGCGCGGCCGGGGTCTCCCGGGAGACCGTCCAGGAGGCGTTCAAGATCGCCGCGGTCCTCCAGGCGGTCGCCACCACCCTGGAGGCCGAAGCGGTACTTCCGGCCGACTGACCGGCGGGGATCAGTCGCCCTGAGGGCCTTCCGGCCGCTGCTCGGCCGGGGCCACGGCCACCGCCGTCGAGCCGTGCGGCCCGGGCGACTTGCGCAACGCGGCCTCGCGGGCGTGGGCGCGCAGATAGCCGACGATGGTGTTGGTGACCGCGACCAGCGGCACCGCCACCACCGCGCCGCCGATCCCGGCGATCAGCGATCCGGCGGCCACCGACAGCACCACGGCCAGCGGGTGCACCCGCACCGCGCGGCCGAGGATGAACGGCTGGAGCACATGGCCCTCGATCTGCTGCACCGCCAGCACCACGACCAGCACCATCAGCATGGTGAACGGCCCCTGGGTGACCAGCGCGACGATCATCGCCACCGCACCGGAGGCGACCGCGCCGACCAGCGGGACGAACGCCCCCAGGAAGATCAGCACGGCCAGCGGCACCGCCATCGGCACCCCGAGGAAGTAGATCCCGACGCCGATGAAGATCGCGTCGATGAAGGCGACCACCACCGTGCCGCGCACGTACAGGGTCAGCGTGCGCCAGGCCCGCGGCCCGGCGCCGGCCACGCCTTCGCGGGCGTCGCGCGGGAAGAGCTTGAGCAACCACTTCCAGATGTTGCTCCCGTCGTAGAGCAGGAACAGCGTGGAGAACATCGCCAGGAGGACGCTGGTGAAGCACCTCCAGGACCAGCGTGACGCCCTGGAGGCCGACCGTGGTGATCTGCTCGGCGTTGGTGCCGATGGCGTGCTGGAGGTTCTGGGTGATCTGGTTGATCTGCCGTTCGGTGACATGGAACGGGGAGTGCAGCAGCCACCGCTTCAACTGGCCGATGCCGTCCTGAAGCTGCTGGGCGAGCTGGTCGATGTTCTCGATCATCTGCCACACCACGAACCAGCCGACCAGCCCCATCAGCACGAAGCCGCCGATGAAGGTGATGGAGGTGGCGAGCCCGCGGGGCACCCCGCCACGCTGGAGGCGGCCGACGACCGGCTGGAGCAGCGCGGTGATCAGCAGCGCGGCGACGAAGGCCAGCACCACCAGTGCTATCGCGCTGATGACCCGCATCAGCACGTACAGGGTTCCGGCCAGGATCAGGAAACGCCAGGCCGCCTCGGCCGCGACCCGCACCCCCCACGGCACGGCGGTCACCGGATCGCGGGGCGCGGCGACGGCCGGCGCGTAGGAAGGCGGTGGTGGTACATAGTCCTCATGCGGGTCGGGCCGTCCCTGTTCGTCCTGGGCGGCCAGTTCCCGCTCCTTGGTCTCCGCTGCCGCCCGGCGTTCGTTGATGCGGTCGGTGGCTTTGGTGAACACGTCGGAGAAACCGGCCCCCCATCGGCGCTGCTGCGGCATGTGCGTCCCATCCCCGTCATGACATGTTGTGCGCATCGCACATCGTGCGATTGGTCATGAGGACGACGTTACCCCCGCCCAGGGTTGCCTCCGCGAAAAACCCCCGCCGGGCGATGCCCGGCGGGGGTCTCACGGAGCATGTGTGTCAGTACCAGCCGTTGGCTTCCCAGAACTGCTAGGCGCCGCACGGGCTGCCGTAGCGGTTGTTCATGTAGCCGAGGCCCCACTTGATCTGGGTGGCCGGGTTGGTCTGCCAGTCGGCACCGGCCGAGGCCATCTTGGAGCCGGGCAGCGCCTGGACGAGGCCGTAGGCGCCGGAGGAGGCGTTGCTCGCCCGGTAGTTCCAGCCGCTCTCCCGGCTGACGATTCACGAGAAGCACTGGTACTGGGTGCTGTTCCCGATGATCTGCTCGGCCATGGCCTGGACGGCCGCCACCGAGTAGTTGCCGGTGGCCGCCGCCTGGGCGGCCAGCTTCTCGGCCTTCTCGTGCTCTGCCTTGGCCTTGGCCGCGGCCTCCGCGGCCGCCTTCTTCTTGGCCGCTTCCGCGGCGGCCTGCTTGCGCGCCGCCTCCGCGGCGGCCTTCTTGGCCGCGGTCTCGGCAGCCGCCTGCTGCGTCTGCGCTTGCTCGGTCAGCGAGGTCATCTGAGCGCTGACCTGCTGCGTGCCGGCGATGTTGTCCAGCGCCGCCGCGTCCGCGACGGGCTGAGTGGCTGCGGCGGTCGGCTCGCTGCCTGAGGCGACGCCCACGACGGCACCGACGGTGGTGACCGCGGTGGCTGACGCCACGGCGATACCCCGGACCGAGATCCGGCTCACACGTTTTCCTTCCAGCATCGCCCGCGTGGTGACCGCGCGGACGCAATCGTGCCCCTGACGCTGACCTCCCCTTGGTCCGGACCGGAGTCCGGCTTGGTCACGGGAGGTACTGGCCCGGTGCGATCCTCGGGGTGCGAGGTCCGCGTGGTGCTCGGGCGGCTTACGGCGTGACGCTGTTCAGTTGTGTGGTGTTCGCACCTTTGCGGGTGCCGGTGTGCCGTAAGCGGGGCCTGACAGCCTCACACCCTGCCCGACGGCGACACACTAAGGCAATTCTCCGTTGCGTGGCGAACGTCACATGGCGTTTGAGCCGGGCTCTTTCCGGAAACCCCGGCGTGTCGGATCCGCACACGGCTAGGCTGCTGCGCCCTTCGCGGGGTGCAGCAGCCCGTTCACGCCAATTCCCTTGCCAGAGCCCTTCCCAGGGCCCGGCTCAGGGCTGTACGTCCTCCAGCATCTCGGTCACCAGTGCGGCGATCGGCGAGCGCTCGGACCGGGTCAGCGTCACATGGGCGAACAGCGGATGGCCCTTCAGCTTCTCCACGACGGCGACCACTCCGTCGTAGCGGCCCACCCGCAGATTGTCACGCTGCGCCACATCGTGGGTCAGAACCACCCGGGATCCGGCGCCGATCCGGGACAGAACGGTCAGCAGGACGTTCCGTTCCAGCGACTGCGCCTCGTCGACGATCACGAAGGCGTCGTGCAGCGACCGGCCGCGGATGTGGGTGAGCGGCAGCACCTCCAGCATGCCGCGCTCCACCACCTCCTCGATGACCTCGGCGGAGGTCACCGCGGACAGCGTGTCGAAGACCGCCTGAGCCCAAGGGCTCATCTTCTCCGACTCGTTGCCCGGCAGGTAGCCCAGCTCCTGGCCGCCGACCGCGTACAGCGGCCGGAAGACCATCACCTTGCGGTGCTGACGGCGCTCCAGCACGGCCTCCAGACCCGCGCACAGCGCCAGCGCCGACTTGCCGGTGCCGGCCCGGCCGCCCAGCGAGACGATCCCGACCTCCTGGTCGAGCAGCAGATCGAGCGCGATGCGCTGCTCGGCGCTGCGGCCGTGCATGCCGAACGCCTCCCGGTCGCCGCGCACCAGCCGGACCCGGCCGTCCTCGGTGACCCTGCCGAGCGCCTTGCCGCGCTCGGACTGGAGGACCAGCCCGGTGTGCACCGGGCAGTTCGGCGACCTCGGCGATGTCGGTGACCTCGTCGGCGAAGAGCGCGTCGACCTCGGTCGGCGGTCGACCTGGAGATCCTCCATGTCCGGTCCAGCCGGAGGTGATCGCCAGTTCGGCGCGGTACTCCTCGGCGAGCAGGCCGACCGACGACGCCTTGATCCGCAGCGGCAGGTCCTTGGAGACGACGGTGACGTCGTACCCCTCGGCCTGCAGGTTGCGGGCGACGGCCAGGATGCGGGAGTCGTTGTCACCGAGCCGGAAACCGGCCGGCAGCACTCCCGGGTCGGAGTGGTTCAGTTCGACGCGCAGCGATCCGCCGATGTCACCGATCGGGATGGGCGCGTCGAGCCGCCCGAACCTGACCCGGTACTCGTCGAGCAGCCGCAGCGCCTGGCGGGCGAAGTAGCCGAGCTCGGGGTGGTGGCGCTTGGCCTCCAGCTCCGTCACCACGACGACGGGAAGCACGACCTCGTGCTCGTCGAACCGGGTGATGGCGTTGGGGTCGGCCAGCAGCACGCTGGTGTCGAGAACGTAGGTGCGCCGGTCGTGCTCCCGGCGGTTCTTGCTGGTCACCACTGGTGGACGAACCCCCTCGGGAGAGGTGTCAGGGTGCGACTGCGTCGCAGGTTTCGCGCTCGTGGCGCGGTACAGGGCCAGGGCCCGAGCCCGGAGGCCGGACCGCGGCCCTCCGGCTTGACGCGGGCCACGCAATCCGATGACAGCACGTCCGTGTGCAATGGGCCTCCCGGGCTGGTGGCACCATGCCACCTGCGGCCGTCCGACACCCGTGGCCCGGGTGTCGGCCTGAGGGGGGTATTCCCGCGAAGCCGGTCGCATATGCGGGCGGGTGGTGCGCGGGAGGCGGCGGGACCCCTGCCACCGGGGATTTTCATGGCCCGGCGACCCGATCCGGAAAACCTTTCGGAAGGGCTGCGCCAAACGACGGTAAAACAGTCCGGCCGACCGGTACAAGGATGACGTGATCCGGATCACGTCGGGGGTGGGGTCCGTCGGAGTGACCCGGCGGCGGCCCGGGCCGCCGGATCAGTTGCCGTAGCGGCGGTTGCGGGCGGCGTAGTCGCGCAGGGCGCGCAGGAAGTCGACCTTGCGGAACGCGGGCCAGAAGACCTCGCAGAAGTAGTACTCCGAGTGGGCGGTCTGCCAGAGCATGAAACCGGACAGGCGCTGCTCGCCCGAGGTGCGGATGATCAGGTCGGGGTCGGGCTGGCCGCGGGTGTAGAGGTGCTCGGCGATGTGGTCGATGTCCAGCATCTCGGCGAGGTCCTCGACGGACGTACCACGGGAGGCGTGGTCGAGCAACAGCGAGCGCACCGCGTCGGCGATCTCCTGCCGGCCGCCGTAACCGATGGCGACGTTGACCAGCAGGCCGCCGACCTCGCCTGTGGTGTGTTCGGCCTCCTTGAGTACCCGCTGGGTGCGCGCGGGCAGCAGGTCGAGCGCGCCCACGTGGTGCACCCGCCAGCGGCCGGTCTCGGCCAGACCGGTCACCGCGCCCTCGATGATGCCGCAGCAGCGGGTCGAGCTCCTCGGCGGGACGGTCGGAGATTGTCGGTGGACAGCATCCACAGGGTGACGACCTCGACACCGGTCTCCTCGCACCAGCCCAGCATCTCGGCGATCTTGTCCGCGCCCGCGCGGTGGCCCTGCTCGGTGGTGCCGCCGGCCGCCTTCGCCCAGCGGCGGTTGCCGTCCAGGATGACGCCGATGTGCTTGGGGACCCTGCGCTTTGTCCAGGCGTGACTCGACCCTGCGTGCGTAGAGCCGGTAGACCAGGTCGCGCAGACTCATCCGTACATCCAGCCCCTCGAATGACGACACCCTCCGTCACCCTACTGCGCGGCCGATGGCCGAAACGAGCCGGCCGAGGGGGCTCAGGGGGCCCGCACCGGCGGCCGGGGCGCACGCGGAGGGCGTGATAGGCGTAGACCATGAACGTAACCACGCTCTACCGCGCCGACGGCGACCGCTACGACATCGATGCAGTACCGCCGCACCGGGCGCAGCGGCCTGAAGCTGCCCGACGATCTCGCTGGGCCTGTGGCACAACTTCGGTGACGACCGCACGCTGGACTCGCAACGCGCCATCCTGCGGCGCGCCTTCGACCTGGGGGTCACCCACTTCGACCTGGCCAACAACTACGGGCCGCCCTACGGCTCGGCGGAGTCCAACTTCGGCAGGCTGATGGCGCAGGACTTCCGGCCCTACCGCGACGAGTTGGTCATCTCCACCAAGGCCGGCTACGACATGTGGCCCGGCCCGTACGGGGAATGGGGTTCGCGCAAGTACCTGACGGCCAGCCTCGACCAGTCGCTCAAGCGCATGGGGCTGGAGTACGTCGACATCTTCTACTCGCACCGCTTCGACCCCGACACCCCGCTGGAGGAGACGATGGGCGCGCTGGCGTCCGCTGTCCGGGCGGGCAAGGCGCTGTACGCCGGCGTCTCCTCCTACAACGCGGAACGCACCGCGCAGGCCGCCGCGTTGCTGCGCGAGATGGGCGTGCCGGCCCTGATCCACCAGCCGTCGTACTCGATGATCAACCGCTGGATCGAGGAGGACGGCCTGCTGGACACCCTCGCGGAGCACGGCATGGGCTGCATCGCCTTCGCGCCGCTGGCCCAGGGCCTGTTGACGGACAAGTACCTGGGCGGCATCCCGGAGGGCTCGCGCGCCTCGCAGGGCAAGTCCCTGGACCCGTCGGTGCTGACCGAGCAGATGGTCACCCGGCTGCGCGGGCTCGACGAGATCGCCCGCCGCCGCGGCCAGTCCCTCGCGCAACTGGCCCTCACCTGGGTGCTGCGCGATCCGCGGATGACCTCCGCGCTGATCGGCGCCTCCAGCGTCGCGCAGTTGGAGGCCAACGTCGCCGCGGTGGGCGCCGCCCCGCTCACCGAGGGCGAACTGGCCGAGATCGACTCCCGCGCGCGGGAGGAAGGCGTCAACATCTGGTCGGCCAGCAGCGATTCCTGAGCACCGGGACCCACATCCCGCCCGCTACAGCGCGCCGAGCAGCAGTCCGCCCAGCGCGCCCGCCAGCATGAACGGCCCGAACGGCAGGGCCGTCTTGCGGTCGGCGCGCCGGGCGGCCAGCAGCGCGACCGCGGTGAGCGCGCCGAGGACGAAGGCCAGCAGCGTCCCGGTGAAGACGGCCGGCCAGCCGTACCAGCCGAGCGCGGCGCCGAGGGTGAGGGCCAGCTTCACGTCGCCGAAGCCCATCCCGGCCGGGTTGACCAGCAGCAGGACGAAGTAGGCCGCGCCCAGTGCCGCCGCGCCCAGCAGCGCGCGCGGCCAGGACCCCGCGTGGCCGGGCAGCAGCGCCGCCCCGCCGAGCGCGGCGGCGGTGCCGGCGGCGGTGGGCAGCGTCACGGCGTCGGGCAGCCGCTTCACGGCCAGGTCGACGCGGGCCAGCAGCAGCGCCGGCGGGACCAGCAGCAGCCAGACCACCGTCTCCGGGTGGCCGCCGGTCACCCGGGCCAGCCCCGCGCAGACCACCGCGCCGATGACGGGCGGCCACCACGAGGCGGCCCGGGGCGCGGGGCCGGAGCCTTCCTGGGTCTCCTCGCCGAACCACCTGCGCCACGGCGCCCGGGCCACGGCGAGGCCGCCGGCCAGCCCCCACACGGCGGCGAGGGCGACAATGAGCGGATGCACCCGGCCGACGCTACCGGTACCGCGGCGCGACCGGACAGACGGGGAGGCGGACGGGAGGCTGCGGCCGATGGCGGTGGCTTTCGGCTCCCCCGAAACAGGAACGGGCCGATCCGCGGGGTGGGATGCGGATCGGCCCAGGGGGGGACTTTCACTGTAGCGCGGTATCACCGATACGCATCCGGTCCGTCATCGAATGCCCGGTACGTGGCCGGAGAATCGCGGCGATGACGGCGGAGAGGGGTTTGGCGATGGGGCGACGCTGGAGCGACGGCCACGGGACGCTGCGGGTGGCCGGGCGGGAGCGGGAGGCCGGGGTGCCGGTGGAGATCGCCGCGTCCTACCGGGCCCGCACCCGCGGGCTGCTGGGCAGGGACGGGATCAACGGTGCCCTGCTGTTGACCCCGGCGAGCGGGGTGCACACCTTCCGGATGGGCTTCGCCATCGACGTCGCCTATCTCGACCGCGGGCTGCGGGTGCTGGCGGTGCGCACGATGCGTCCCGGCCGCATGGGAGCGCCGCGACCGCGCTCCCGGCACGTCCTGGAGGCGCGGGCCGGTGCGATGGCCGGGTGGGGGCTGCGGCGCGGGGTGCGGGTGGAGATCGAGGCCGGGGCGGGGTGAGCCGCCCCGGTCAGCCGCCGTCGGCGGCGCTCTTGGCGAAGGTGATCTCGACCCGGCGGTTCTGCCGGCGGCCGCCCTCGGAGGAGTTGTCGGCGATCGGGTACTGCTCGGCGTAGCCGCGTACCTGGAACTGGATGGTGCCGTCCGACGGCAGGTCCTTGGCCAGCGCGGTGTAGACGGCCTCGGCGCGCTGCTTGGACAACTGCACGCCGTGCGGGTGGGTGCCCAGGTCGTCGGTGAAGCCGAAGACCCGCACGGTCTTGGCGTTCTGGTGGACGATCTCGTCGGCGATGGCCTGGATGCGCGACTGGGAGTCGGCGCCCAGCGCCGAGCTGTCCTTGCCGAACAGCACTTCGGACTGTAGGTCGAAGGTGACGGCGACCGGGGTGTCGGAGCGCCGCTCGTCGCCGTTGGAGTCCTCCACGACGGTCACGATGTCCAGCACCTTGGGCGCCGCGAGGGTGGCGCCGGCCTGGAGCTTGAGGCCCGCGGCGCTCGGGTCGACGTGCGCGGACGGTGAGGAGGAGATGGCCGGCAGCGGGGCGGACGGGCCGTCGTCGGCCGTCGCCGGGGCGTCGAGCGCGCCGGCGGTGAGCAGCACCACGCAGGCCGCGGCGGCGAGCCGGGCGAGCGGCCGTCCTGGCCCGGCCGGCGGGCGGGGCGCCGGGGCGGGCGGCCTCACCGGGAGATCACGATCGACGCGGTGGGCAGGGTGGGCAGGTTGAAGTCGACCTGGGTGGTGGTGGCGGGCGGCGCGGGGAACTGCGCGAAGACCGGCATCGTGGCGCCCGGTTGGATGATGTCCAGGCCGGTGGAGCACAGGCACCTGCCGTCGGTGTCGCGCAGCACGTAGTAGCGCTTCTTGCCCGCGAGGTCGACCAGGGTGGCGCCGGCGAGCGAGCCGCCGTTCTTCTGCAGCGCCTCCTCGTCGCCCCGCCAGGACCCGGCCTGCGAGAACGGCTCGGTGCCGGTGTTCTTGACGGTGCCGGAGACGGTGACGAAGCCGCCGGTCTCCCGCTTGGCGGAGTTGATCGTCAGGACCACCCCGTCCGGGCCCTTGATGGTGGCGAGCACCTCGCCGGGGTCCGGCTGCGAGCCGACCGCGCCGGCGGTCCGCGGTGCCGGGTCGGTGGGAGCGGAGGCTGTTCTGGAACCGGTGGTGTCGTCGGCGCCGCGGCTTCCGCAGGCCGCGAGGGTGAAGGCCAGTGCGGCGGCCACCGTGGCAGCGGCCGCGCCCCTGGCGGTGCGCTGTGTGTGCCGGGTCCTCTTCATGCCGTTCCTTCGCTGCTCAACTGATCAGGTGGACGGAGAACAGATCCGCCGCGGACGGGAAGACATCGAGATTCGACGGGTCCACGGTCCAACTCCCGCCCTGGCACTCAAGTGTTCCAGGAGAAGGGGCGCCCGCACCGGGATTCGGGCTCTCACTCGCGCTCGGCGTGGGCGAGGGGGAGCCGCCCGGCCCGGTGGGCGGGGCGTTCGGGTCGGCACGCCAGTGGCACAACGGGGTGATGACGGCGGTGGCGTCGGCGTGCGCCCTCTTGTTCTCGGTGCCGGGGACCACCGACTTGCCGACGGTGTAGTCGGTCTCCACCGAGACGGCGTACCCGTCGGGTCCGTGCACCGGATGGCAGTCGGTGGTGTGCGCCTTGTTGTCGGCGGCGAACTCGTCCGCCTTGCCGCACGAGTCCAGCATGGCGGGCAGCCGTCCGCCGAGCACCTGGTCGACGGTGCGCAGCGCACCGGAGCGGAACAACCCCAGCAGCGCGTCGCGCAGTTGGTCCCTGCTGTCCTGGGTGGCCGCCAGCGCCGCGGAGTCGGCGGCCGTCTGCGCGCCGTTGCGGGTGGCGGCGGCCTGGCCGACCGCGAAGTAGGCGAACGCGAGGAAGAGCAGGGCCCCGATCACCGTGATGTAGACGGGCAGGGCCTGCCCTCGGTCGCCGTGCGGGTGCCGGGAGGTGCCGAATACGCGTGGAGCCACCCCTACTTGGCGACCTTGGCGATCTGCGCGGTGATCGCGTTGTAAATGGTCTGCCCGATGTTGGTGCCGAGGATCGCCGCCACGATCAGCACGACGACCGCGATGATCCCCAGGTACTCGACCGAGGTCTGGCCACGGTCGCCGCGGGCGTCGATCCGGGCGACGGCGGTGTTCTTCCAGCCCGTGACGCGCAACTGGGCGGCTGTGGCTGCCTTGAGAGCGATGTTCTTCGACACGACGAACCCCTCCTACGGTGGGCGCCGCGGCGGTGGTCGGACGCCGGACCGGGCGCTGAGTCGCTTCGTCGCCGCCCGCGCCGCGGTGTTCCCCCGAAACCGTGGTGCGGACGACGCGCAGAGAGTAGAGGAGGAATGGGGCGAATTTCGAGGGTCCGAGGGCCCAATCGCGGACCCAGGGAGTGATCTGGCGCATGCGGACCGGCATCACCTCAGGTCACCGGTCCCCTCGCGGTGCCCAGCCACAGGGCGATGGCCTGGCTGCGGCTGGCGGCGCGCAGCTTGCCGAAGATCCGGTTGATGTGGTTCTTGACGGTCTTCTCGCTGATGAAGCAGGCCGCCGCGATCTGCTGGTTCGACATGCCGCCGGCGATCAACTCCATCACCTCTTCCTCGCGCTGACTGAGCCCGAAGCGGGCGCGATCCACCGCCCTGTCCGACGAGGGTCCCACATCCGATTGCGATTGCGAAGCCTGTGATTGCGATTGCAAAGTAAAGGCTCGCACATGGGCCAGCAGCGCGGTGGAGGCACTCGTGCTGAAGGCCGCCCGCCCGGAGGTGATGTCCCGTACGGCGGCGACCAGTTGGTCGGCGGTGAACTCACCGTGCACCAGGTAGCCATCGGCCCCCAGCCGCACCGCCTCCTGGACGATCTCGCTCTCCTGGCTGTACGTCAGCATCAGCACCGGTGCCAGCCTGACCAGGTACGGCAGCGCGGTCAGCCCGTCGGTGCCCGGCATCCGCACGTCCAGCAGCACCACGTCCGGGTGGTGGGCCTCGGCGGCCTGGTACGCCTGGTGACCGTCGGCGGCCTCGGCGACCACCTCGATGTCGGGGATCGCGTCCAGCAGCGCGGCGAGCCCGGCCCGCACGACCGGGTTGTCGTCGGCCACCACCACCCGCAGCGTGCGCGGCGGACGGGCGGTCATCCGGTGTCCCCCTCACACCCGCAGCGCGGCGCCGCCGACGGCGACAGGGCCGACAACGGCACCTCCAGGCTGACCTCGGTGCCGGTGCCCCGGGCCGCGCCGGTGCCCAGCCGGACCCGGGCACCGATGCCGGCGGCCCGCTCGAATATGCCGACGACCCCGAAGTGGCCGCCCTCGCGCAGGGTCTCCAACGTGGCGTCCGGCGGCATGCCCCGGCCGTCGTCCGTGACACCGACCCGCAGCACGCCGTCCGCCACCCCCGCGGTGACCTCGGCCCGGGTCGCACCTGCGTGCCGGTGGACGTTCTCCAGCGCCTCGACGACCACCGAGGTCAACTGGCGTGCCACCGCCCGCGGCACGAGGGGCAGCGGCGCGCCGGGCGCCACGGTGAACCGGGCCGGCATCCCGGTGCGCCGCACGAACTCCTCGACCCGCGCGCCCAGTTCGTCGCCCAGCGGCAGCTGTGTGCCGCCCGCCGGGTCACCGAACTCGTCCGACTCGCGGCGCAACTCGCGCAGCAGCTCACGGGATTCGGCCGCCGCGCGGCGCGCGGAGCGGGCGACCAGCTCGGCCCGCTCGCGGACCGCCTCGGGCTCCAGCGTGTCGGCCGCCGCGGCAAGCGCCTCGGCCGTCATCGTGGCGCCGTGCAGCGTCTTGGCCACCGAGTCGTGCATCTCGCGGGCCAGCCGGGCGCGTTCCGCGCCGACCGCCTCGGTGACCGCGAGCCGTGACCGGGTCTCGGCCAGCGCCCGGGTCGCCTCGCCGAAGCGCAGCATCAGCCGCCGCAGACTCACCCCGACGACCCCGGCGATCACGCAGAAGCCGGGCAGCAGCAGGGAGTTGACGACCAGTACGGGGTGCCCGCGGTCGTCCACCGATATCGCCGCGCCGACCACCAGGAGCTGGATGCCGGTGAAGACCGCCGAGCCGCGCCAGCCGTAGACCAGGCCGGCCAGCAGCGGCGTGCAGATGGTGACGAACGCCAGCGGGCTGCGCGGGGTGGCGACGGCCAGCAGCACCGCCGCGAAGAAGGTGTCGCAGGCCAGCAGCGCCGGGTGCCGCAGCAGCAGCGGGCCGAACCGCTCCCAGTCGCGGAAGAGCAGGTAGGAGCCCATGAAGGTGACCACGACCGCCGCCCCGACGACCCACGCGGATGGCCAGCGGGCCGCCCCGTGCGCCACCTTGACCAGCGCGATCGGGGAGGCCACCACCAGCATCGCCAGCCGGAACCCGAAGACCTGGCGGCACAGCGCCTGCAACGCCGCCACCTGGAGGACGATCGCCGGCTCCCGGCGCGGCGCGTCCCCGCGGCCGGCCGCCGCCTTCCGCCGGGCCGCCGCCTTGGCGTCGACCGCCCTCGCCCGCGACCCGGCCACGTAACCGCTCACTTGCCCAGGACCTGGCCCACGCTCACGTCGTTGCCCAGGAAGAAGCCCGCGATCAGCAGGATCATCGTCGCCGGAACCATGAACGTGGTGATGACCAGAGTGGACTTCGGGACGGCACGGGCGGCGCGGCGCCGGGCGCCCTGGGCGTCGGCGCGGCGCATGTCCTTGGCGATCTGGATGAGGGTGTCGGCGATGGGGGCGCCGAGCTCCTCGCCCTGTTGCAGGGCCGAGGTGAACTGGGCGACCTGTTCGGAGTCGTTGCGGCGGCGCAGTTCGTCGAAGGCCTGGCGGCGGCTGACTCCCATGTCCATCTGGCGCAGCGTGATGCGCACCTCGTCCGCCCACGGGCCCTGGTAGCTGTCGGCGACCCGCTCCAGCGCCTGGCGGAAGCCGAGTCCGGCGCTGACCACGACGGCCAGCACGTCGAGGAAGTCGGCCAGGGTGCGCTCGATCTGCGACTTGCGCTGCCGCACCGCCAGCCGGATGCCCAGATCGGTCCACCACCCGGCGAACCCGAGCAGCAGCAGGGCCAGCACCCACTGGCCGCGCATCAGCATCACGACCGCGCCGAAGAAGCCCAGGAACCCGTAGACCGCGCGGCGCGCCGCGTAGCGGTCGACGGTCAGGCCGCCGGGGTTGCCGGCCAGGTCGAGTTTGCGGCGCACCTTGTTGACCCGCGCCGGGCCCATCAACCGCAGCACCGCGGGCGCGTAGCGCATGCCGAGCCGGTCGACGAGGGAGCCGACCGCGGTGGTGCGGGTGGCGCCGACCTCCAGCGCGAGGGCGAGGTCGTCGGGGAGCTTGGCCTCCCGGCGGTACAGCGCGATGCCGTAGCCGAAGCCCGCGACGGACAACGCCGCCGCCAGTGCGAGCAGCAGTCCCATCACGCCTCCCTCGGCCCGTACGGCACACGCGAGCAACCCATAGCGTCACACATCGATCTTCGCCATTCGGCGGATCAGCAGAAATCCGATCCCGTAGAGGGCCAACGAGACCACGACGGCGGCCTGCCCGACGAAGGAGCCGGTCATGGCGGCCAGCGAACCGGGGGCCATCCGGTTGAGCAGCAGCAGCGCGCCCAGGTCGATCGCGGGCACCGCGTAGGCGGTGATGGTGACCTGCGAGAGGGTGGTGCGCACCTCGCGCCGGGTCTCCTTGCGCTCCTCCAGGGTCTCGGTGAGGTTGCGCAGCGACTGCACGAGGGTGCCGCCGGCCCGGCTGGAGAGCACCAGCGTGGTGACCAGTACCGCCAGTTCCCTGGAGGGCAGCCGCTCCTTGAGGTCGCCCAGCGCGTCCTCCAGCGGGTGCCCGACCGACAGCGCGTCGGCGACCTTGGTCAGCTCCTGGCCCGCCGGGGCGTCGAGTTCGTCGGCGGCCATGCCGATGGAGGTGCGCAGGGCCAGGCCGGCCGAGGCGCTGTTGGCCAGCAGCCGGGACAGCTCCGGGAGTTGGCCGATGAAGCGCTCGATGCGCTTTTGCCGCCGCCAGTTGAGGAAGGCGTACGCGGACCAGGCGCCGACCGCACCGGCGATGGGCCCGAAGAACGGTGCCATCAAGGTGCCGGCCGCCAGCCACAGCCCGGCGACCACGATCGCCAGGTAGACGGTGAACTCGCCCGGGGAGACGTCCAGTCCGGTGGCGGCCAGCCGCAACTCCAGCCGCCGGCCGAACCGGGTACGGCGCACGGTGACGTCGAACCGGGAGAACCGCTCGTGCCGGCCGGTCCGCTGCTGCCCTCCGGCGGCGGTCAGCCGGTCCACCAGGGCCTGGCGCCGGGCGGCTCCGGCGGACCAGGATCGGACCCCCCACACGGCGAGCACACCGGTGGCGGCGGTCGCCCCCAGCGCCACCCAGCCCATGGTCTCCATCGCTATTCGGCCTTTCGCAGGGCGAGTTGATCGTTGGACGTGGCCACGCCGAAGGCGGGCGGTACGGGTTCGCCTGCCATGTACAGGCGGTCCGCGACCCGGCGCGGCAGCGGATGGTGCTCGAAGAAGCCGCGGGTCACCCGGTCGGCGCCCAGCGGGTTGGCCCGGAAGGTGCCGACGGACGCCAGCCGGAACTCCTCCCGGCCTCGCGAGGACAGCACCGCGATCTCGGTGATCCGGCGGGTTCCGTCGGCGCTGCGGGTGAGCTGGACGATGACGTCCACGGCGCTGTTGATCTGGTCGCGCAGCGCCTCGAAGGGCACCTTGACCTCGCTCATCGAGGCCAGGGTCTGCAACCGCATCAGCGCGTCCTCCGCCGAGTTGGCGTGCACGGTGGCCAGCGAGCCGTCGTGTCCGGTGGACATCGCCTGGAGCATGTCGAGGGTCTCGCCGCCGCGGACCTCGCCGACGATGATCCGGTCGGGGCGCATCCGCAGCGAGTTGCGGACCAGGTCGCGGATGGTGATGCGGCCCTTGCCCTCGACGTTGGCCGGCCGGCTCTCCAGCCGGATGACGTGGCTCTGCTGGAGTTGCAGTTCGGCGGCGTCCTCGACGGTGATGATGCGCTCGCCCTCCGGGATCAGCCCGGACAGCGCGTTGAGCAGGGTGGTCTTGCCCGAGCCGGTGGCCCCGGAGACGATCACGTTGAACTTGGCCCGCACCAGCCCGGACAGCAGCATCAGCATGTGCTCGTCGAGCGAGCCGAGTTGGAGCAGTTCGGCCAGGGTGTAGGAGCGCGGGAAGCGCCGGATGGTCAGGGTGGGGCCGGTCAGCGACAGCGGCGGGATGATGACGTTGACCCGCTCGCCGGACGGCAGGCGGGCGTCGACCATCGGATTGGACTCGTCCACCCGGCGGTTGACGGTGGAGACGATCCGCTCGATGGTCTGCATCAGCTGCTCGGTGCTGGCGAACCTGGCGGGCAGCAGTTCCATCCGCCCGCCGCGCTCGACGTAGACCTGGTCGGGGCCGTTGACCATGATCTCGGTGATGGAGGCGTCCTCCAGCAGCGGCTCCAGCACGCCGAGCCCGAGCGCCTCGTCGACGACCCGGCGGATCAGCGAGGCGCGCTCCCGGGTGGACAGCACCGGGCCCTCCCGGCTGATGATGTGCCCGAGCACCCGCTCCAGCCGGGAGCGCCGCTCGGTCATGGCGAGGGCCGACATCTCCGCGAGGTCGATCTCCTCCAGCAACTTCGCCCGGTAGACCGCGGTCAGCCGGGTCTCCTGGTGCGCTTGCGAGTCTTCCTCGGGGGTGTTGATACGCGAACGCAGGCTGCTCATCAGTCATCAGTCCCGTGGCATGGTGGCGCTGCGCGTCACCGGGTCGACGATGGAGATTCCGGGCAGTACGGAGGGCACATGGACGGTGACGGTGGCGGTCACCGAGTCGGGGGCCTCGGACATCGCGACGCCCGCGCCGCCGCGCAGCCAGCCGCTCATCGACGCCCTGCCCGCGCCGGGATCGTCGGTGCGGGCGGCGGTGCGGGCGGCGGTGCCCGCCTGGGTGGCCGCGTAGGCGACCAGTCCCAACTGCACGCCGGCCAGCGCCACGAGCAGCAGGATCGGCAGGAAGCCCAGGAACTCCACGGAGGCCGATCCGCGCTCCGCGGCCCGGCGGGCGGGCGGCCGGCGGCTCACGGCGTCTCCCGGGCCGCGCCCGCGTCGCCGTCCACGGTGAACGGGAAGGAGACGAACCCGGGCACCAGCACCGGCACCCGCAGCGTCACGTGCGCGGTGACCAGGTCACCGGAGGAGCCGGTGGTCACCGAGGCGCCGGACGCCCAGGCGGAGGGCAGGTCGCGGCGGGCGGCGGCGCCCGGGTCGGTCCCGACGGCGGCGGCCCGGGCGGCCAGGTCGGCGGCGTCGCCGGCCAGCGTGAAGGTGTAGCCCAGCAGCACGAACTGCCAGACCAGCAGCAGGGTCAGCAGGATCAGCGGGGTGATCCCCAGCAGTTCGACGCTGACCTGGCCGCTCTCGCCCGTGACCGCGGCCCGCGCCGCCGACCGTGCCCGCGCCGCCGACCGTGCCGGGGATCGCCGTCCGCCTCGCCGCTCCCGTCCTCGGTCCCGTGCCGTCATCGCGATCAACTCCCGCCGGTGGGCGTGGTGTTGTCCGGGCCGGGGCCTATCGCCCGGCGTTCGGCGCGCCGGCCGAGCCGGTGCGGGGTGCGGTCGGCCGGCGGGGCGGCCGGTTTGCCGACGATGCCGATCTCGGCCGCCAGCGACCACAGGGCCGCCTTGACGGTACTGCGGTTGTCGAGTTCGTCCATGCGTCCGCTGTCGACGACCGGCTGGAGTTCCTTGTAGGCGGCCGGCACCGAGGCCCGGGTGACCTTGGTGCCGGTGATGCGCTCGACGAGCGGCGGCTGGATCTCGGTGTGCCGGGTGAGCCGGTTGACCACCGTGCGGATGTCCTGCGGTTTGCGCACCCGCAGCCGGTCCCACAGCCGCACGGTGCGCTTGGCGGCCCGCACCGCGACCACGTCCGGGGTGGTGACCAGCAGCGCGGTGCCGGCCGTCTCGACGGCGACCGCGTTGGCGTTGTTGAGCTGGCTGCCGCAGTCGATGACCACGACGTCGAAGCGGGAGCGCAGCGCGCCGACGATCTGCCGGGCGGCGCGCTCGGTGACCGCCTCGCCCTGTTCACCGTCGGCCGGGCTGAGCAGCAGGGCCAGGCCGCTGGCGTGGGTGAACATCGCGTCGGACAGCACCCGCGGGGAGATGTCGCTGATCTCGGCGAGGTCGGCGATCGAGCGGCGGAACTGCACGTCGAGGTAGGAGGCGACGTCGCCGGTCTGCAGGTCCATGTCGGCCAGCGCCACGCTCGCCCCCGACGCCCGGGCCGCCAGGGCGAGTTGGACGGCGGTCACGGTGGTGCCGACCCCGCCCTTGGCGCCGGAGACGGTCACCACGGTGCCGCCCGGGCCGGCCGGCTGCTCGCCGCCGGCCCCCAGGTGCCTGCGCACCCCGGCGGCCCAGGCCGCCGCCGTGCGTACCCGCTGCTCCAACTCCTCGTAGGACAGCGGCAGTCCGATCAGACCGCGGGCGCCGGCGTCCATCGCGGCGGAGTACAGCGCGGGGCCCTGGTCGGCGCAGAGCAGGACCACGCCGACGGCCGGGAAGCGCAGCGCGACCTCCCGGACGAGCTCCAGCGCCGGCAGCGGGGAGATCCGCTCGTGGACCAGGACGACCTCGGGCAGTTCCTCCACCCCGCCCGCGGCCAGCCGGGCGAGCGCGTCGAGCAGCGCCCCGGAGTCCGGCACCGGCATGGCCGGCTCCGCGTCGGGGAGCCGGCCGAGCAGGGTGGTGGTGATCCGTGCCGCGTCCGGGTCGCCGATCGCGGAGAGGATGCGGATGGTCATGCGGCTCTCACTTGTCGCCGTTGAGGGTGTAGGTCCGGCTGGACGGCGGTACGGCGGCGCTGCCGGGGGCGACCAGGGCGAGTCGTACCCGGGTCGCGAACGACTCGGCGAAGGCGACCCGCTGGGCGTCCTCGGTGCTCAGGGCGAAGGTGATGGGGACCTCCTTGCCCGCTTGGCGGTTGTCGCTCTGGTCGCTGGTCTGGCTCGCCTCGGTGATCCGGCCGATCTGGATGACGCGGGCGTTGCTGACGATGATCCGCGACTGGGGCTGCTGGCCCTGCCCGCCGGCGGCGAAGGTGGCGAAGATGTTGACCAGGTCACCGGGGTCGATGCTGCCGGCGACGCCGGTCTCGGCGTCCACCATGATGGCGATCTCCTCCTGCCCCGGCTTGAGTTCGGGGCGACCGGAGATCATGTCGGTCTGTAGCAGCGAACCCTTGGACAGCGGGGTCGCGGCTATCTTGCCGTCCAGGGCGGCCAGATCGGTCACGGCGGTGCTCGGCAGCCAGCGGCTGGGCATCGAGACCTTGGTGACCTGCTGGGGCGTGAGCGCCTGGTAGGCGGAGACGTCCTGGTTGAGCTCGTACGCCGTCGTCTCGGGACCCACCTTGGAGTCGACGTCGTTGACGACCGACAGGACTCCGAAGAAGGCGGCGCCCGCGCACAGGACGGACAGCGCGAGCAGGAGAACGCCGCGCCGCTGACGTGAGTTCATCGATGGGACCAATCACTGTGGACGGGGGACTCGTCGGACTTGGCCGGACCCGAGGTTCAGCCGGTCCGCCGGTTGAGCTGTGCGGGTGGCGGGTGCTGCTCGATCCGGGTGGAGCAGAACCCGCAGCGGTCGCCGACGAGTTCCAGTCCGCACCAGCGGCAGGGCTCGCGGTGTGCGGAGTTGACCAGTTGGTAGAGCACGCCGACGTCCGAGAGGTACGCGGTGAACTCGACGAGCCTTGTCGTTCCCCACCATCGGGCGGACTCCTCGGGCAGCGGCACCTGGTGGACATGGTGGCAGTTCCAGTCGGGACCGAGCCTGCCGCGGACCCATTCATCACCGAATCCGCCCGTGGCGAAGGCGAGTTGGGTGGCGTAGTTCGGGCCGGGCAGCCGGGTGTCCTCGGCGAGCTGGGTCAGGTGCGGGGCGGGCGCGGCCAGGACCGCGAACCGCGCGCCGGGCACCCAGGACTTCAGGTGTGAGCCGAGGCCCACCGCCACCCGGTCCAGCCGTGCGACGCTGCCCAGCACGGCGCCGGCGTGCAGGTAGTGGGTGAGCAACCGGGCGGCGGAGGCGACCACTCCGGGTCCCAGGTCGTACTGCGAGATCTGCCGCAGTTGCTGGACGAGCAGCGCGACCGCCAGCGGCGGCAGGTCCACCTCGACCAGCGCCGTCCGGTCGCTCTCCAGCAGCGAGCGCACCGCGTGCAGCCGCACCCGGTGCGCGGCGGGCAGTCCTGCGGGCACCACGACGACCAGATGACCGACCGCCTCCAGCGCGGACCAGGCGGCGAACAGCGCCTCGTCCAACGGCTGTTCGACCGGCGAGCCGAGCACGATTCCGGAGGGGGTGTGCTGGTCGAGAGCGGGCAGCAGCATGTCCTTGCTGGTCACACCGATGACAGTCGACATCCAACCCCCCTGCTTCTCACCGTTCCCGGACGTGTGCGGCCGGCGCTGTTCCCTTTCCCGGTTGCGCAGCCTATCCAGGATTTACGGGATGAGCAGGGCCTTCTGCTACCCAAACGCGCCGGACCGCAACCGCGCGTGGCGGGTGGGGCCCAGGGGAAGTTGCACGAACCCTTGACACCCACACTGGTCTGGACCACTTTGGTCCGTACTAATCCCGCCCTCCGACGCGTACCCCCCGCCGCCCCCTGGAGGCTTGAATGTCAGGTCCACGCCATATCCGCCGGGACCGGCGGATCCTCCCCCTGCTGACGGCCGCCGCGGTGGCCGCCGCCGGGCTCGGACTCGGTGTCACCATGTCCACCGCGCACGCCGCCGACGCCAACCTCGCCGCCAACTCCGGCTTCGAATCCGGCCTGTCCGGCTGGACGTGCACCGGCGGCAGCGGCACCACCGTGAGCAGCCCGGTGCACACCGGCACCTCCGCGCTCAAGGCCACCCCGAGCGGCTCGGACGACGCCCAGTGCTCCCAGGTCGTCAGCGTCAAGCCCAGCTCCTCCTACACGCTGAGCGCCTACGTCCAGGGCTCCTACGTCTACCTCGGCGCGACCGGCACCGGCGGCACCGACCCGTCGGTGTGGACCCCGTCGGCGTCCTCGTACCAGCAGCTGAGCACCACCTTCACCACCGGCTCGGCCACCACCTCGGTCACCGTCTACGTGCACGGCTGGTACGGGCAGCCCTCCTACCTCGCCGACGACCTGGCCCTGACCGGCCCGGCGGGCAGCGGCGGCACCCCCACCCAGCCGCCGACCTCTCCCCCGCCCACCTCACCGCCGCCCACCACGCCGCCGGCCTCCTCCGGGCTGCCCACCCACGCGGTGACCGGATACTGGCAGGACTTCTGCAACGGCGCGACCGTGCAGAAGCTCACCGACGTCAACAGCCAGTACGACATCCTCGCGGTCGCCTTCGCCAACGCCACCACCACACCGGGCGCCGTCGACTTCAGCCTCGACTCCTGCCTGGGCTACACCACCGACCAGTTCAAGGCCGACATCGCCACCGAGCACTCGCGGGGCAAGAAGGTCATCATCTCGGTCGGCGGCCAGAACGGCACGATCTCGGTGAGCGACAGCACCTCGGCGGCCAACTTCGCCAACAGCGTCTTCTCCCTGATGCAGACCTACGGGTTCGACGGGGTCGACATCGACCTGGAGAACGGCATCAACCCGACCTTCATGAGCCAGTCGCTGCACAGCCTGGCCGGCAAGGCGGGCTCGGGGCTGATCGTCACCATGGCACCGCAGACGATCGACATGCTCAACGCCTCCAGCGACTACCTGGCGACCGCCCTGCAGATCAAGGACATCCTCACCGTCGTCAACACCCAGTACTACAACTCGGGTTCGATGAACGGCTGTGACGGCGGGGTCTACTCCGAGGGCGGCGTCGACTTCATCACCTCGATGGTCTGCACCGCGATCCAGGCCGGACTCGCCCCCTCGCAGGTCGGCGTGGGCGTGCCCGCCTCGCCCAGCGCGGCCGGCAGCGGCTACGTCTCGCCCACCGTGGTGAACAACGCCCTGGACTGCCTGACCAGGGGCACCGGTTGCGGCACCTTCAAGCCGCCGACGACCTGGCCCGCGCTGCGCGGCGCGATGACCTGGTCGACCAACTGGGACGCCTCGGCCGGCAACTCCTTCGCCAACGGGGTCGGCACCCACGTGCACGCCCTCCCGTAGCGACCGGGAGACACGAAACCGCGGGGGCCGCCGATCCGGCGGCCCCCGCGGTCGTGTCCGATGCGGCCCGAGGCACTCAGGTCGACTCGCTCGACAGCCCGGCGGCGTCGATCCCCAGCACGGTGTCGGCGCCCAGCACCGCGCCGGTGCCCTTCTTCGCCCGGCGCGCCCGGCGCTCCAGCCGCCCGGCGATGACGCTGAGCAGGTAGTTGAGCAGGATGTAGATCACGCCGATGACGGTGAACGCCGCGATGGTGTTGGCGCCGTAGTTCGCGGTGATCGTGCGGTTCTGCGACAGCAGTTCCGACAGCCCCAGCATCGCGCCACCCAGCGCGGTGTCCTTGACGATCACCACCAGCTGGCTGACCAGCCCGGGCAGCATCGCGGTGACCGCCTGCGGCAGCAGGACGTTGGTCATCGTCTGGCGCTTGCCCATGCCGATCGCCTTGGCGGCGTCGCTCTGCCCGGAGGGCAGCGCCAGGATGCCGGCCCGCAGGATCTCCGCGATGACCGAGGCGTTGTACAGCACCAGACCGGTCACCACGGCGTACAGCGGGCGGTTGTCGGAGGAGACCGAGGAGAACTGCACGTACAGCTGGGCGGCGAACGCCATCATCAGCAGGACCGGGATGGCGCGCAGGAACTCCACCACCACGCCGACCGGCACCCTGATCCAGGCGTGGTCCGACAGCCGGCCCACCCCGAGCAGCGCGGCGAACGGCAGCGCGATCACGATGCTGAGCGCCGCCGCCTTGATGGTCTCCAGGATCCCCGGCAGCAGATAGGTCGTCCACACCTTGGAGTCGGTGACGAACGGGCTCCACTTGGCGGAGGTCAGCTGGTTCTTGTCCGCCATCGCGGACACCACCCACCACGCGAGCAGGGCCAGCACCGCGAGGAAGACGACCGTGTAGAGGACGTTGCGCCGTCTGGCCCGCGGGCCCGGCGCGTCGTACAGGACGGAGGAGGGGCTCATCGCTTCACCGCCACACGCTTGGCCACCCAGCCCAGCAGCAGGCCGGCCGGGAGGGTGAGAACGACGAAGCCGAAGGCGAACACCGCGAAGACGGCGAACAGCTTGCTGCTCTCGTTCTCGACGAGGGTCTGCATCAGTGCGGCGGCCTCGGCCACGCTGATCGCGGAGGCCACCGTGGTGTTCTTGGTGAGCGCGATCAGGACGTTGGCGAGCGGCACGATGACCGTGCGGAACGCCTGCGGCAGCACGATCAGGGTCAGCACCTGGAAGAAGCCGAGCCCCAGCGCGCGGGCCGCCTCAGCCTGGCCGACCGGCACCGTGTTGATGCCCGAGCGCAGCGCCTCGCAGACGTAGGTGCCGGTGTAGGCGATCAGGCCCAGCACCGCCAGCCGGAAGCCGATCTGCTTGAAGTCCTGACCGCCGAGGGTGATCTGCAGGGTCTGGTTCAGGCCCAGCGAGCAGCCGACGATGATCACGGTCAGCGGGGTGTTGCGCACCACGTTGATGTAGCCGGTCGCGAAACCGCGCATCACCGGCACGGGTGAGACCCGCATGCCGGCCAGCAGCGTTCCCCATATCAGGGCCCCGACCGCCGAGTAGAGGGTGAGCTGTACCGTCACCCAGAAAGCGCCGAGCAGGTCGTACTGCCCGGAGTAGAGAAAGTCGAACACGATGTCCCGCGCTCTCCCGAGGTTGGCCGGCCGGGACGCGCCGCCGGACCGGCCGGCGGCGCGTCACCGCTGTCTCAGCTGCTCGCGGCGATCTTCGGAGCCGGCTCGTTCTTGTAGCCGGAGGGTCCGAAGTTCTTGGTCACGAACTTCTGCCAGGAGCCGTCCGACTCCATCTTCATCAGGGCGGCGTTGATCTTCTTCTGAAGGTCGGTGTCGCCCTTCTTGATGCCGATGCCGTAGTTCTCGTCGCTGAGCCGCAGGCCCGCGAGCTTGAACTTGCCCTGGTTCTCCTTCTGCGAGGCGTAGCCGGCCAGGATGTCGTCGTCGGTGGTGAGCGCGTCGACTGCCTTGTTCTCCAGGCCGGTCAGGCACTCGGAGTAGCCGCCGTACTGCTGGAGGTCGGCCTTGGGCGCCAGCTTGTCCTTGACGTTCTGCGCCGAGGTCGAGCCGGTGACCGAGCACAGCTTCTTGCTGTTGAGGTCGGCCGCCTTGGTGATGGAGCTGTCGTCGGCGCGCACCAGCAGGTCCTGGTGGGCCAGCAGGTACGGGCCGGCGAAGTCGACCTTCTCCTTGCGCTCGTCGGTGATCGAGTAGCTGGCGACGACGAACTTGACGTCACCGTTGGCGATCAGGTTCTCGCGCTCGGCGCTGGGCGCCTCTTTCCACTCGATGTCCCCCGCGTCGTAGCCCAGTTGCTTGGCGACGTAGGTGGCGACGTCGACGTCGAAGCCGGTGAACTTCCCGTCCGGGGTCTTGAGCCCGACACCAGGCTGGTCGAACTTGATCCCGATGGTGATCTTCTTGGCGCCGTCACCGCTGTCGCTCTTGGATCCGCCGCACGCGGTGGCGGTCAGCGACAGGACGACGACCGCGGCGAGCGCCGCACCGGCCTTGTGAAGCTTCATGGATGTTTCTTCCTCTGATGCGAGATATGCCGAAAGGGCCCGGACAACTGCCGCAGCGCGGTGTTCAGTGGTGGAGGATCTTCGACAGGAAGTCCTTGGCACGGTCGCTGCGCGGGTTGTTGTAGAAGTCCTCGGGCGTGCCCTCCTCCACGATCGCGCCGTCCGCCATGAAGACGACCCGGTTCGCCGCGGAGCGCGCGAAGCCCATCTCGTGGGTGACGACGAGCATCGTCGTCCCCTCCCGCGCCAGCAGGCGCATGACCTCCAAGACCTCGTTGATCTTCTCGGGGTCGAGGGCGGAGGTGGGCTCGTCGAAGAGCATGACCTTGGGATCCATCGCCAACGCCCGTGCGATGGCGACACGTTGCTGCTGTCCGCCGGACAACTGGGCCGGGTACTTGTCGGCCTGCGAGCCGACCCCCACCCGGTCGAGAAGGTCGCGAGCCCTGGCCTGCGCGGCCGCCTTGGCCACCTTGCGCACCTTTATCTGACCCAGCGTCACGTTCTCCAGCACCGTCTTGTGCGCGAAGAGGTTGAACGACTGGAAGACCATCCCGACGTCCGCCCGCAACTGCGAGAGCTTGCGGCCCTCCTCGGGCAGCGGCACTCCGTCGATCGAGATCGATCCGGAATCGATCGTCTCCAGGCGGTTGATGGCTCGGCACAGGGTGGACTTGCCGGACCCGGAAGGCCCGATGACGGCCACGACCTCGCCGCGGGCGATGGTCAGATTGATGTCCTGAAGCACATGCAGCTCGCCGAAGTGCTTGTTGACGTTGCTGAGTACCACCAGGTCACCAGTGGGCGGCACGGCGTCCTTGGTGCCCGTGGCCGCTGACACTCCACTCATCGGCTTGTACGCTCCGTCCTCCTCGATTGAGAGGACCCTACCTGCGTATCCGATGATCGTTATTTCATCTGCGCTGACTTAAGCATTACTTGAGCATTGCGATTCGGTAAGCCCCGGCACGCAATGCGGGGGCCACCGCCACGGTGGCCCCCGCGATACGCGGAGTCATCAGATGAACAGGCTCAGCACACCCGCCACCGCGAAGCCCGCCACCGACAGCACCGATTCCAGAACGGTCCACGACTTGAGCGTGTCCCGCTCGGTTATCCCGAAATACTTCGACACCATCCAGAAACCGCCGTCGTTGACGTGCGAGGCGAAGATGGACCCGGCCGAGACGGCCATGATGACCAGCGCCAGGTGCGCCTGCGAGTAGTGACCACCCGCCAGCACCGGTTGCACGATGCCCGCCGTCGTCACGATCGCCACGGTGGCCGACCCCTGCGCGACCCGCAGCACCAGACTGATCAGGTACGCCAGCACCACCACCGGCAGCCCGACGTTGTGGAAGGTGGTGGCCAGCGCCGCGGCCACCCCGCTGCCCTTGAGGACCGCGCCGAACACGCCGCCCGCCCCGACCACCAGCAGGATGTTGCCGATCGGCTTGAGCGAGGCGGTCGAGACCCGCTCCAGGCTCTTGCGCGACCAGCCGCGCCGGATGCCCAGCAGCCAGTACGCCAGCAGCAGCGCGACGGTCAGCGCCACCGAGGGGTCGCCGACGAACTCCAGCACCGAGCGCACGGTGCCCGGGTCCATCGCCACCGAGGAGAAGGTGGCCAGCAGGATCAGCACCAGCGGGGTGCCGATGATGGCCAGCACGCTGCCCAGGCTCACCGGCTCCTCCATCGGACGCGTCCCGGCCGCCCGCTGCTCCTCGGCCACCACCTCCTTGGCCTCGGCCGCCGCGTCCACCATGTCCTGCGGCAGCGGCACGAAGATCCGGTTGCCGATCCAGGTGGCGAACGCCCAGGTCGCCAGCACCGCGGGGATGCCGCAGATCGCGCCCATCAGGATCATCCAGCCCAACTGCACGTGGAACAGCGCGGCGGCGGCCACCGGTCCCGGGTGCGGGGGCAGGAAGGCGTGGGTCATCGACAGCGCGCCCAGCAGCGGCAGCGCGTACAGCAGCACGGACTTGCCGCCGCGCTTGGCCGCCGCGTACACCAGCGGCGCCAGCACGAAGATGCCGATGTCGAAGAAGACGGGTATGCCGAAGATCAGTCCGGTCAGGCCCATCGCCAGCGGCGCCCGCTTCTCGCCGAACGCCTTCAGCAGCCGGGCGCTGAGCACCTCCGCGCCGCCGGAGACCTCCAGGATCGCGCCGAGCATGGTGCCCAGCCCGATGATGATGGCCACCTGGCCGAGGATGCCGCCCATCCCGGACTGGATGATGCTGACGGCACTGGAGTTCTGCACGGTGCCGAACAACTCGGTGACGCTCAGCCCCGCCCCGAGCCCGACCGCGATGGAGACGGCCAGCAGCGCGACGAACGGCTGGATGCGCAGTTTGATGATCAGGACGAGCAGCAGCACGATGCCCAGTGCCGCCACGGTCAGCAGCCCGGGCGTGCCGGGTATCAGGGCGATCAGTCCGCCGGTGTGGGGTGGAGTGGTGGCGCTTGCGGCCATGAGGGGCTCCAAGGGGGACGGTTGCGGGGGACCACGGCACGACGTGGGGGGTGCGGTGCGGTGGAGCGGTGGACCGTCAGCCGAGGACCGCCAGCGCGTCGATCTCCACCAGCAGGCCCTTGGGCAGTCCGACGTAGACGGTGGTACGGGCGGCGGGGGCGCCGGACAGACCGGCGAAGAAGCCGTCGTAGATCTCGTTGAACTCGGCGAAGTGCGCGGTGTCGGTGAGATAGACCCGCACCATCATGGCGTCCTCCCAGCTCGCGCCGCCCTCCTGGAGCACCGCCTGGACGTTGGCGAGGGTCTGAAGGGTCTGTTCGCGCAGTCCGGGTCCGGCCGGCACCGGGGGCTGGCCCTCGACGGCCGGCAGGAAGCCCACCTGGCCGGCGACCTGGAGGAGGTTGCCCTTCTTGACGCCGTGCGAGAACTTGGCCGGCGGCTTGGTGTGGGTGGCCGGGGTGATCGCGGTCTTGTCGCTCATGGGTGCCTTTCTGTCGGTGGTTCACATCACGGCGGTCCCGCAGTACTCACGGCTGACGGCCGCGGCGGTGCGCAGGACCAGGGGGCGAAGGGCCAGCAGTTCCTCCGGCGGGGACGACGACGTTGGGCGCGGAGACCGACATGGCAGCCGCCACCCGGCCGTCCACGCCCCGGATCGGGGCGGCGACGCAGTTGATGGACTCTTCGTGCCCACCCAGATCGCTGGCCCAACCCTGTTCGCGGACCCGGGCCAGCTCGGTGAGGAAGGCGGCCGGCCCCGGCGTGGACCGCGCGGTGTAGGCGGGGTACTCCAGCCGTTCCGCCACCGCCCGCCGCTCGCCCTCCGGCAGGTCGGCCAGCAGCAGCTTGGCCACCGCGGCCACCGTGATGGCGACCGGCTTGCCGATCCGCGAGTACATCCGCACCGGGTAGCGGCTCTCCACCTTGTCGATGTAGACCACCTCGCCCTCCTCGTGGACCGCGAGGTGAACGGTGTGGCCGCATGCCTGGTTGAGCGCGACGAGATGCGGGTGGGCGATCTCGCGCACGTCCAGCGTCTCCATCGCCTGCTGGGCGAGGGCGAACAGCCGGGCGCCGAGCCGGTAGCGCTGGTCGGACTGCCGGTAGACCATGCCGTGTTCGTGCAGGGTGCGCAGCAGCCGCAGCGCGGTCGACTTGTGGACGTCCAGGTGGGTGGCGACCTGTTCGAGGTTGGCGGGCCCCTCGGCGAGCAACGGCAGGATGCTCAGCGCCCGGTCGACGGTCTGGCTCATCCGCGTACCTCCTTCGGCGTGGCGGCGGCGCCCGGGACGGGCCCGGCGGACCAGCCGGGAGTCAGCCGCAGCGCGGCCCACGCCTCGGCGTCCAGGGCGACCAGCGCGTCGGCGTGCGCGCGGGCCGGCGGCACGCCCAGGTCGTCCAGGACGGTCAGGGCCGCGGCGGCGGCCACAGTGGCCGTGCCGCAGCCGGTCGCGCACCGGCAGCCCGCGCAGCGTGGCGGACAGGAAGCCGGCCGCGAAGGCGTCGCCCGCGCCGACCGGGTCCGCCACCTCGACGTGCGGCGCCGGTTCGAAGACGCAATCGCGCCCGGTGTAGACGGTGGCGCCGTGCGCGCCCTGTTTGACGACGAGCACCGGTGGCTCGGGCAGCGCGGCGCGCACGGCGTCGGCGTCCGGCAGCCCCCAGGCGGCCTGTGCCTCGTCCTCGCCGACGAAGACCAGGTCGCAGCCGCGGGCCAGCTCGGCCAGCACCGCCGGATCGGCCGAACGCCACAGCGCCGGGCGGTAGTTGACGTCGAAGGACACCAGCGGCCGGTCCCGTCCCGGCGCGGTCAGGCCGCGCAGCAGGTCCAGACAGCCCTCGGAGAGCGCCGCGGTGATGCCCGACAGGTGCAGGATCCGCCCGGAGCGCGGGGCATCCGGGCCGACCTCGCCGGGGGACATGGCCGAGGCCGCCGATCCGGCCCGGTAGTAGTGCGCCCCGGTGCGGTCCGCCAGCCGTTCCTTGAAGTAGATCCCGGTGGGGCGGACCGGGTCGCGCACCACGGCGGTCACGTCCACCCCGCGGGCGGCGAGGGCATCCAGCAGGTGGTCGCCGAAGCCGTCCGCGCCGACCCGGCTGATCCACCGCACCCGGTGGCCGGCGGCCGCCAGATGGCAGGCGACGTTGGACTCCGCGCCGCCGACCCCGCGGTG
The DNA here is from genome assembly GCA_963737305.1 of uncultured Actinomycetota bacterium. Classification (GTDB taxonomy): domain Bacteria; phylum Actinomycetota; class Actinomycetes; order Streptomycetales; family Streptomycetaceae; genus Streptantibioticus_C. The sequence goes on from CAVTRX010000001.1 coordinate 3,744,871, forward strand.
GAAGGCGGCCACACCGGCCAGCGGACCGGGCGTGGCGGGCACGAAGGTGACCATGGACTCGCCGAGGCACACCACGTCGAAGAGCCCCATGGGCCCTCCCTCCTGTCACGTCCGCACACCGTTGACCCGGCGATGGCGGGGATGTTAGACAGCTTGAAACACATGACGCAATGACCGTTGCGCATGATGCAACGCGATCCGGCCGGGGAGGCTCCATGGAGATCGGCGTGGACGACGACGGGCCCGGCATCGACACCGCCGGTGTCGAGGGGCTGTACGAGGAGCGGATCGACCACCGCTTCAAGGGCCTGCCGCCGGACGCCGAGGGCCTGACGCTGCGTCAACTGGCCGCCGAGCGCCGGTCGTTGTTCGACGGCGGGTTCACCACCCCGGTGCTGACCCTGCTGGAGCCGGCCCTGGAGCACAACGTCGCCGAACTCGGCGCCTTCGCCGCCCGGCACGGCCTGGCCTTCGCCCCGCACGGCAAGACCTCCATGTCCCCGCAGTTGTTCACCGCCCAACTCGCCCACGGCGCCTGGGGCATCACCGCCGCGGTCCCCTCCCAGGTACGGGTCTTCCGAGCGTTCGGGGTCCGGCGGATCTTCCTGGCCAACGAGGTGGTCGACCCGGCCGCGCTGCGCTGGCTGTCCGCCGAGCTGACCGCCGACCCGGACTTCTCGCTGATCACCTACGTCGACTCGGTGCGCGGCGTGCAGATCATGGACGCCCACCTGACCGCGCCGCTGGACGTCGTCGTGGAGCTGGGCGACCCGGGCGGGCGCACCGGCGTACGCGACGAGGAGACCGCCACCGCCGTCGCGGACGCGGTCGCCGCCTCGCGCAACCTGCGGCTCGTCGGGGTGGCCGGCTACGAGGGCGCGCTGTCGGCCAAGACCGAGCGGGGGGTGCGCGACTGGCTGGACCGGCTGGTCGCCCTGGCCCGCGCCTTCGACGCGGCGGGCCGGTTCGCCGACGCCCGGCAGATCGTGATCAGCGCCGGCGGCAGCGCCTGGTTCGACGCGGTGGCCGACGCGTTCGCCGGGATCGGCGAGTTGTCCCGGCCGGCCCTCAAACTGCTGCGCTCGGGCGCCTACGTCACCCATGACGACGGCCACTACCGCGAGGTCACCCCGTTCCGGGAACGCGCCGCCGACCAGGGGTCACTGCACCCGGCGCTGCGGCTGTGGGCCCAGGTGGTCTCCCGCCCCGAGCCGGGGCTCGCGCTGCTCAACGCGGGCAAGCGCGACGCCCCCTACGACATGGACCTGCCCGTGCCGCGGGTCGTGCGGGACCCGGCCACCGGGGCGCTGCGGGAGGCGGACGGGCTGACGGTCAGCGCGCTCGCCGACCAGCACGCCTTCGTCCGGGTCGGGGAGGGGGTGGCGCTGGAGGTCGGCGAGTGGGTCGGCCTCGGGCTGTCGCACCCGTGCACCTCGTTCGACAAGTGGCAGCTGATCCCGGTGGTGACCGCGGACGGCACGGTCACCGACCTGGTGCGCACCTTCTTCTAGAGGACGGGGTGGCCCGATGGACCTCGTGCTGCGTGACGCCACCGTGCTGGACGGCACCGGCGGCGCCGGCTACCGGGCCGACGTCGCCGTGGACGCCGGCCGGATCGCGCTGATCCACCGGCCGGGCGACCCCGGGCACCGGCCCACCGGGCGGCGCGCCCTGGAGTGCGCGGGGCTCGCGCTGGCGCCGGGGTTCATCGACATGCACGCGCACAGCGACCTGGCCCTGCTGAGCGACCCCGCGCACGAGGCGAAGACCACCCAGGGCGTCACCTTGGAGGTCCTCGGCCAGGACGGGCTGTCCTACGCGCCGGTGGACGACCGCACGCTCGCCGAGGTCAGGACGCAGATCACCGGCTGGAACGGCGACGGCACCGGCATCGACTTCGACTGGCGCGACGTCGGCGGCTATCTGGACCGCCTGGACCGGGGCGTCGCGGTCAACGCCGCCTACCTGGTGCCGCAGGGCACGGTGCGGATGCTGGCGGTCGGCTGGCAGGACCGCCCGGCCACCGACGCCGAACTCGACCGCATGCGGCGCCTGGTGGCCGAGGGTCTGTCGCAGGGCGCGCTGGGCATGTCCTCCGGGCTGACCTACACCCCCGGGATGTACGCGCCGACCGCGGAACTGACCGAACTGTGCCGGGTCGTGGCCTCCTACGGCGGCTACTACTGCCCGCACCACCGCAGTTACGGCGCCGGCGCGCTGGAGGCGTACCAGGAGATGGTGACGCTCACCCGGCAGGCGGGCTGCGCGCTGCACCTGGCGCACGCCACCATGAACTTCGAGGTCAACAAGGGCCGCGCGCCGCAGTTGCTGGCGCTGCTCGACGCCGCGATCGCGGAGGGCGCCGACATCACCCTGGACAGCTATCCCTATCTGCCCGGCTGCACCACGCTGGCCGCGATGCTGCCGAGCTGGGCCGCGGAGGGCGGTCCTGAGGCGACGCTGGCGCGGCTGCGCGACGACGCGGACGCCGAGCGGATCCGGTACGCGATGGAGGTGACCGGGTCCGACGGCGGCCACGGCGTGCCGATCGACTGGGAGGCCATCGAGATCTCCGGGGTGGTCTCCGCGCGGCTTGCCGGTCACGTCGGGCGCACGGTAGCGGCGCTCGCCCGGGAGCGGGGCGAGCCACCATTCGTAACCGCGCGGCGGCTGCTGGTCGAGGACCGGCTCGGCCCGACGATCCTCCAGCACATCGGCCACGAGGAGAACGTTCGGGCGATCATGCGGCACCCGGCGCACACCGGCGGCAGCGACGGAATCCTTATGGGCGACAAGCCGCATCCGCGCGCCTACGGCACCTTCCCGCGCTACCTGGGCACCTACGTGCGGGAGCTGGGGGTGCTGGGCCTGGCGGAGTGCGTCGCCCACCTCACCGGCCGCCCGGCCGCCCGCCTCGGGCTCGCCGACCGGGGTCTGGTGCGCCAGGGCTACCGCGCCGACCTGGTGCTCTTCGACCCCGCGACGGTCGCCGCCGGGTCGACGTATGCCGAGCCGCGCAGGACCGCGCTGGGCCTCCCGTACGTGCTGATCGACGGCCGGTTCGTGGTGGCGGACGGGCGGCGCACCGACGTGCTGGCGGGCCGGTCGGTGCGGCGGGGTGGTCAAAAACACTCGGCGGTCCGCGGCGGTCGCCCGTAAGGTGTCGGACATGCACGTCATCCAGTCGACAAAGCTCGCAAACGTCTGTTACGAGATCCGGGGTCCGGTTCTCGAAGAGGCGATGAGGCTGGAGGCGGCAGGGCACCGCATCCTCAAGCTGAACACCGGCAACCCCGCGCCCTTCGGGTTCGAGTGCCCGCCGGAGATCCTCGAGGACATGCTGCGCACGCTGCGCGACGCGCACGGCTACGGCGACGCCAAGGGGCTGCTGTCCGCCCGGCGCGCGGTGATGCAGCACTACCAGACCAAGGGCATCCCGCTGGACGTCGAGGACGTCTACCTGGGCAACGGCGTCTCCGAGCTGATCCAGATGTCGATGCAGGCGATGCTGGACGACGGCGACGAGGTGCTGGTCCCGGCGCCGGACTACCCGCTGTGGACGGCCTCGGTCTCACTGGCCGGCGGCACCGCGGTGCACTACCGCTGCGACGAGCAGGCCGACTGGATGCCGGACCTGGCCGACATCGAGCGCAAGGTGACCGACCGCACCAAGGCGATCGTGATCATCAACCCGAACAACCCGACCGGCGCGGTCTACGACGACGAGTTGCTGCGCGGGCTGACCGACATCGCGCGCCGGCACCGGCTGGTGATCTGCTCCGACGAGATCTACGACAAGATCCTCTACGACGACACCACCCACACCCCGACCGCCGCGATCGCCCCCGACCTGCTGACCCTCACCTTCAACGGGCTCTCCAAGGCCTACCGGGTGGCGGGCTACCGCAGCGGCTGGATGGCGGTGTGCGGCCCCAAGAGCCACGCGTCCAGCTACATAGAGGGCCTGACCATCCTGGCCAACATGCGGCTGTGCGCGAACATGCCCGCCCAGCACGCGATCGCCACCGCGCTGGGCGGCCACCAGTCGATCAACTCCCTGGTGCTGCCCGGCGGCCGGCTGCTGGCCCAGCGGGACGCCGCCTACGAGGCGCTGACCTCGATCCCCGGCGTGACGTGCGTGAAGCCCAAGGGCGCGCTGTACGCCTTCCCCAAGCTCGACCCGAACGTCCACAAGATCAAGGACGACCGGGAGATGGTCCTGGACCTGCTGCGAGCCGAGAAGATCATGATCGTGCACGGCACCGGCTTCAACTGGCCGGAGCCCGACCACTTCCGCATCGTGACCCTGCCGCGCGCCGAGGACCTGACCGAGGCCATAGGGCGTATCGGGCGCTTCCTGGACGGCTACAGCCAGCCGTGACGCCGGCGCGGTGCGCGAGGTCCCGCCTCACGCACCGCACCGTACGAGAAGATCAGCCCAGGCGCCGCACGAGCGAGCGGTACTCGTCCCACAGTTCCTTCGGGGTGTGGTCGCCGAAGGTCTCCAGGTGCTGCGGGATCAAGGCGGCCTCCTCGCGCCACACGTCGTGGTCGACGGTCAGCAGCAGGTCGAGGTCGGCCTGGTCGATGGCGAGGCCCTCGGTGTCCAGCGCGCCCTCGGCCGGCAGCACGCCGATCGGGGTCTCCACGCCCTCGGTCTCACCGTTGAGGCGCTCCACGATCCACTTGAGCACCCGGCTGTTCTCGCCGAAGCCCGGCCACACGAAGCGGCCGCCGGCGTCCTTGCGGAACCAGTTGACGTAGTAGATCTTCGGCAGCTTGGCGGCGTCGCCGCGGGCGACGGCCTCCTGGCCGATCTTCACCCAGTGGCCGAAGTAGTCGCCCATGTTGTAGCCGCAGAACGGCAGCATGGCGAAGGGGTCGCGGCGCAGCTCGCCGACCTTGCCCTCGGCGGCGGCGGTCTTCTCCGAGGCGACGTTCGCGCCCAGGAAGACACCGTGCTGCCAGTCGAAGGACTCGGTGACCAGCGGCACCGCGGAGGCGCGCCGGCCGCCGAACAGGATCGCGGAGATCGGCACCCCCTTGGGGTCCTCCCACTCCGGCGCGATGATCGGGCACTGCGAGGCGGGGACGGTGAAGCGGGCGTTCGGGTGGGCGGCCGGGGTCTGGGACTCCGGGGTCCAGGAGTTGCCCTTCCAGTCCGTCAGGTGCGCCGGGGGCTCCTCGGTCATGCCCTCCCACCACACGTCGCCGTCGTCGGTGAGCGCGACGTTGGTGAAGACCGAGTTGCCGTACATGGTCTTCATCGCGTTGGCGTTGGTGTGCTCACCGGTGCCGGGGGCGACGCCGAAGAAGCCGGCCTCCGGGTTGATCGCGTACAGCTGGCCGTCGGCGCCGAACCGCATCCAGGCGATGTCGTCGCCGATGGTCTCCACGGTCCAGCCGCGGGTCGTCGGCTCCAGCATGGCGAGGTTGGTCTTGCCGCAGGCGGAGGGGAAGGCGGCGGCGACGTACTTGGGGCTGCCCTTGGGCGGGGTCAGCTTGAGGATCAGCATGTGCTCGGCGAGCCAGCCCTCGTCGCGCGCCATGACCGAGGCGATACGCAGCGCGTAGCACTTCTTGCCCAGCAGCGCGTTGCCGCCGTAACCGGAGCCGTAGGACCAGATCTCCCGGTCTTCGGGGAAGTGCGAGATGTACTTGGTGGAGTTGCACGGCCACGGCACGTCGGCCTGGCCGGGCTCCAGCGGGGCGCCGAGGGTGTGGACGGCCTTGACGAAGAAGCCGTCCTCGCCGAGCTCGTCGAGCACCTGGCTGCCCATCCGCGTCATGGTCCGCATGGAGACGGCCACGTAGGCGGAGTCGGTGATCTCCACGCCGATCGCGGAGAGCGGCGAGCCGAGCGGGCCCATGCAGAACGGCACGACGTACATCGTGCGGCCCCGCATCGATCCCCTGAACAGCCCATCGTCACCGGCGAACTTCTCCCGCATCTTCGCGGGGTCCATCCAGTGGTTGGTGGGGCCGGCGTCCTGCTCACGCTCGGAGCAGATGAAGGTCCGATCCTCCACCCGCGCCACGTCGCTGGGGTCGGAGGCGGCGTAGAAGGAGTTGGGGCGCTGGACCGGGTCGAGCCGCTTGAAGGTCCCCTTGGCGACCAGCTCGTCCGCCAGGCGCTGGTACTCCTCCTCGGAGCCGTCGCACCACACGATCTCGTCGGGTTCCGTCAGGTCGGCGATCTCGCCGACCCAGGCGATCAGGTCCTGGTGTTTGGTTGGAGCCGCAATGCCGCGCGCCACGATCGCTCCGTTCCGCCTGGAATGCACTGTTCCGGGCGTCAATGTGTTGAGGGTTTGAGGTGGCCCCGTGGGGGCTGCGACCCGGACGCATGCCACGCGCGCTCATCCGGTGCCGACCGCACTCATATGAGTGTCCGGGCCGACAGCCGGATCTGTCCAGTCCTGGCAGGGTGAGCATTGCCACTTCTCGCCCCGACCTTGACCGGCTCGTAACCTACGGTGGCGTAGGTAGCATGAGCGCCATGACCCCGGTCGAAGAGACACCAGCGACAGCCCCTTCGGCCGTCGGCGCGCACCTTCAGGCAGCCGTCAAACCGAAGCTCCGGGGCTGGCTGCACACCGTGATGTTCCCCGCAACGCTCTTCGCCGGAGTGGCACTGACCGCGCTGGCCGACAGCCCGCGCGGCCGCATCGCCTGCGCCGTGTACACGGTCAGCGCCTGCCTGCTGTTCGGCGTCAGCGCGCTCTACCACCGGGGGAACTGGGGCCCCAGAGCGGCCGCGGTGCTGCGGCGGCTGGACCACGCCAACATCTTCCTGATCATCGCCGGCACCTACACGCCGCTGTCGATACTCCTGCTGCCGAGCGGCACCGCCCGAGCACTGCTGGGGTTCGTCTGGGCCGGGGCGCTGGCCGGGATCGCCTTCCGGGTCTTCTGGGTCGGCGCGCCGCGCTGGCTGTACCTGCCGTGCTACCTGGCGCTCGGCTGGGCCGCGGTCTTCTTCCTGCCCGACTTCATGCGCACCGGCGGCGTCGCCGTCCTGGTCTGCGTCACGCTCGGCGGCCTGCTCTACAGCGCGGGCGGCGTGATCTACGGCATAAAACGGCCGAATCCGTCACCGCGCTGGTTCGGCTTCCACGAGGTCTTCCACTCCTTCACCCTCGCCGCGTTCATCGTCCACTACGTAGGCATCTCCTTGGTCGCCTACACCCACCGCTGACGGGCGCGCTTCCGCTGGGGTGCGCCGTAAGGGGCAGCGGCCGGGCGACGGCGGCGTGTGCCCCGTAAAGGGGCGGCGGCCGGACGACGGCGGCGTGGGCCCCGGAAGGGGCGGCGGCCGGACGACGGCGGCGTGGGCCCCGGAAGGGGCGCGGGGAACTGCGCGACAGGCCCCCACGCACCCGCACCCGGCCGCCCACCCCGGCCACCACGGGCCGTTGCCCGGCTCACCGCAATTGTCGCGCCAGCGCCTCCGCATCGGCCGTCGGCAGGGCGCACGTGAAGTCACGGCAGACGTACGCCCCGGGCCTCCCGGCGAGCAGCCCCCGGTCCCGCAGCAGCGGAAACCCGTCACCGTCCGGCTCACCGACGGCCACCACCGCACCGGGCGCGGTCGCCAGCAACGCCGCCCGGTGCAGGGCCACCGTGTCCGGGTCGTCCGCCGGGCCCACCACGGCCACCTCGCGCGGACCGTCCAGCAGCGCCTCCGCCACCGCCAGCCCCCAGCCGATGAACCGCGGCGCCGGACCGGCCAGCGCCCCCACCACGCCCAGCGCCTGCTCGGCGGCCGTACGGTGCCGGGCGTCACCGGTGTGGGCGGCGTACGACAGCAGCGCGCCCGCGGCGGCCGTCCAGCCCGAGGGCGTGGCGTTGTCGGTGGGATCCTGCGGCCGGCGGATCAGCGCCTCGGCGTCATCGGCCGTGTCGTAGAACGTGCCGTCCTCGGCGGCGAAGTGCCGCAGCACGGTGTCCAGCAGCAGACCGGACAACTCCAGCCACGCCCCCTCGCCGGTCACGCCCGCCAGTGCCAGGAAACCCTCGGCCACGTCCGCGTAGTCCTCCAGGACGCCCGCGTTGTCGCCCGCGACCCCGTCCCGGGAGGTGCGGGCCAGCCGTCCGCGGTCGTCGAGGTGGACGCGGACCAGCAGATCGGCGGCGTCCAGCGCGGCCCGCACCAGGTCATCGCGCCCGAAGTACGCACCCGTCTCGGCGAGGGCGGCGACGGCCAGCCCGTTCAACGCGGCCACCACCTTGTCGTCCCGGCCCGGCCGCGGCCGGGTCGCGCGGGCGGCCAGCAGACGCCGCCTGATCCCCGCCATCCGCCCGTCGTCGGCCGGCTCCCCGTCGGGCAGCCGCAGGACCGACGCCCCCTCCTCGAAGGTGCCGTGCTCGGTCACCCCGAAGCAGCGGGCGGCCAGCGCCGCGTCGTCCTCGCCCAGCACCTCGCGCAGTTCGGCGGGCGTCCACACGTAGAAGGCGCCCTCGCCGTGGCCGCCGTCCGGCCGGTCGCTGTCCGCGTCCAGCGCACTGGCCAACCCGCCCTCGGGCGTGGTCAGTTCACCCACCATGAACTCGGCGGTCTCCAGCGCCACCCGGCGTGCGAGGTCCGAGCCGGTGGCCCGCCACAGATGGGCGTAGACCCGGCACAGCAGCGCGTTGTCGTAGAGCATCTTCTCGAAGTGCGGCACCACCCACTCCCGGTCCACCGAGTAGCGGGCGAAACCGCCGCCGAGCTGGTCGTAGATCCCGCCGCGCGCCATCGCCTCGCAGGTGGTCCGCACCATGTCCAACGCGCCCTGGGAGCCGGTGCGCGCGTGGTAGCGCAGCAGGAACTCCAGCGCCATCGACGGCGGGAACTTCGGGGCGCCGCCGAACCCGCCGGCCCGCGGGTCGAAGTCACGGGTGAGCCCCTGCAAGGCCGCGTCCAGTTCCTCGGCCCCCGGCGGGAGAGCGCCCTTGAACCGGTCGGCGAGCCGGCGCTCCTCCAGATCGGCGGTGATCCGCGCGGCGACCTCGTCGACCTCGTCGCGCCGGTCCCGCCACGCGGTGCTCACCCCGTCCAGGACCTGCCGGAAGGCCGGCATGCCGGAGCGCGGGGCGGGCGGGAAGTAGGTGCCGAAGTAGAACGGCTCGGCCCGCGGCGTCAGGAACACCGTCATCGGCCAGCCGCCCTGCCCGGTCGCCGCCTGCACCGCCTCCATGTAGACGGCGTCCACGTCCGGCCGCTCCTCGCGGTCGACCTTCACCGCCACGAAGTTGTCGTTGATCAACGCGGCGGTCGCGTCGTCCTCGAAGGACTCCCCCGCCATCACATGGCACCAGTGACAGCTGGAGTACCCCACGCTCAGCAGCACCGGCACCGCCCGGCGCCGCGCCTCCTCGAACGCCTCGGCGCTCCACGGCCACCAGTCGACGGGGTTGTCGGCGTGCTGGAGCAGATAGGGGGACGTGGAGCGGCTGAGTCGATTCGCCATACGCCCACCCTCACACACCGACACCCCCGAACGACGCCCGAACCGCGGACCCGCCCCGCCCCCACCCCGATCGACAAGGGACCGCTCAGTAGCGGTCGAGGATCAGCTGGGTCTTGAGGATGTCGCCGGCGTAGAGCCAGCCGTTGGTGTTGGCGACGGAGATCGCGTCGGCGTGGAGTTGTGCGGCGTCGGCGTAGTCGTCGGTCTTGAGGGACAACTCGACGACGTACTCGGTGCCCGTCCCGCCGGCGCCCGTCACGGGGACCACCTCGATGCTGGCGTCGTCGGACGACTCCCACGCGCCCGACCAGACCTGCGAGGTCACCGGGCCGTGGGCGCGGGAGGCGTTGAGGGTGCCGGAACCCCAGCCATTGGAGGACCAGTCGTCGAGCTTGCCGGGGATCTCGCCGACCAGCCAGGAGAGGCCGGTGGCGCTGGACGGCATCGACGTGCCGGAGTAGTCGTCGCCGCTGTGGCTCTTCTCGTTGCTGAAGCTCAGCGTCTGACCGGAGTAGCCCCAGTCCACCTCGGCGTCGTAGTTGGTGTCGCTGCTGTCGAAGCCCGCCGCGTTCGCCTGGTCCAGGGCGGCGTCGATGTCGCCGTTGGTCACCGGGAAGCGCTTCTTGTAGGACTCCTCGAAGTCCGATCCCGACTTGTGGCGGAGCCGGACGTCCCAGCCCTGGGCGTTGAGGGCCAGCCCGTCGGTGTCGTAGTACTCGTAGGAGCGCGACTTGGCGGAACCCGAGATCCCGAAGGCCGCCTTCACCGCCGCCGTCGGGGCGTGCGAGGCGTCGAGCGCCGCGGTCGTGAGGTCGATCTTCACCTCGTACGTCGGCACGGCGTTGGGGTCGGCGAACGCCGGCGTCGCGGGAGCGAGGACGACGACGGAGGCGGTGAGCGCCGCGGCCAGGCCGATCGCCGACGCGGTGAGCGAGCGACGCGCCCGAGAAGTAATGTCCATGCCAAAAATATCCCACAGACCGATGGCCGCCACATGGTCATCCGGCATGGTCCGTATGAAGCGCGGATGTCGGATGGACCACGGAACAAGAATCGGGGTGAACGCGAGTCGACGGGGGCGGGGCCCGATATGTTCACCGGAGATCGACTCGGAATTCACCACTGACCGACAGGTTCAAGGGTATGACTTCACGACCCTTCTCTCGCAGGCGCACCCGGATCGCCATGGCGATCGGTGCCGCTGTCGCGGTGGTGGGCACCGGCACGGCCACGGCTCATACCCTCGGCCGTCCGTCCGCCCCGTCGCATGACTTCGGCGCGGTCGCCGACGCCTTCTCCGGCCACGGCACGGTGACCGGCGACGTGCTGCGAAACGACGTCGGCGCGACCGCCGTCGTGCGGCACACCGACCCGTCCGACGGCACGGTGACGGTCGCCGCCGACGGCACGTTCACCTACACGCCGAAGTCCGGCTTCAAGGGCACGGACACCTTCACGTACACGGCGACCGACGCGGTACGGCTGTTCCAGGACTCCCAGGCGAACGGGGCGCCCCTGCCGCCGCTCGGCCAGGTCACCGGCCCGGGCGGCACCACCACCCGGATCTCCGGTGAGGGCTACGGCTCCTCGCTCGCCCCGGTGCCGGGCAGGTCCGGCTACTTCTACGGCCTCACCGACCGCGGCCCGAACGCCGACGCCCCGGACGGCAACAAGTCCGAGATGGTCCCCGCGTTCACGCCCCAGATCGGGGAGTTCAAGCTGGTCGGCGGCAAGGCCGAGCTGATCGAGCAGGTCACCCTGAAGGGGCCCAAAAGCCTCGGCGGCGTGAACTACAGCGGTCGCCCCCCGCACGACACGAGCGAGGTGATCGACGACGTCGCCGCGACGAACGCCGCCGGCGGCACCCCCACGCCCGTCGCCAGGGATCCCTACGGCTACGACTCCGAGGGCCTGGTGGCGCTGCGGGACGGCACGTTCTGGGTCTCGGACGAGTACGGCCCCTACCTCACCCACTTCGACGCGCACGGCTACGAGCTGGGCCGGCTGACCCCGTACAAGGACAGCCCGGACAACGCCTTCCACAAGATCGTCGGCTACCTGCCGGCCGATCTCGCCCACCGCGTCAAGAACAAGGGCATGGAGGGCCTGACGGTCACGCCGGACGGCTCGACCCTGGTGGGGGTCATGCAGTCCGCGCTGCAGCAGCCGGACCTCGGCAGTACCAAGGCCGCCAACGTCTCCCCCACCCGCATCGTCACGATCGACCTGCGCACCTACCGGTCCAAGCAGTACCTGTACCTGCTCGACGACCCGGCGACCACAGGTGACGCCAACAGCGAGATCACGGCGCTGTCCGGCACGAGGTTCCTCGTCGACGAACGCGACGGCGGCTTCGAGCCGTTCGCCAAGAAGAGTCTCTACGAGCTCGACATCAACGGCGCCACCGACGTCAGTGACCTCACGATCGGCGGCAAGTCGCCCGAGGCCTTCGTCGGGACGGCCGGCACCGACGCCGCGCTCACCGCGCTCACCGGTGCCGGCGTCCACGTCGCGCAGAAGCAGCCCTACCTCGACGTCGGGACGCTGGTGAGCCAGCTCGACCCCAGCGGGGCGTTCTTCGCCCATGACAAGGTCGAGGGCGTCGCCACCACGGACGGCGGCAGGACGCTGTACCTGTCCGACGACGACGATTTCGGCATCGACACCATCGTCGTCGACCCCGACGGGAAGTGGACCGTCCACCAGAAGGTCCTGCCGCCCACCGGCCGAAGCGACAACGGTGAGATCCTCAAGGTCGACACCACGAAGCTGCCCGCGGTCCTCAAGACCGTCACGGTGACGGTCCACGTGCGCTGAGGCACCCCGCACCGTCGGCCCGCCCACTGCGCGGTGGGCGGGCCCGACGCCGGAAGGACTACCGGCCCGCGTCCGCCGTGCTGTCGGCCTCGGTCTCGGCGCCGGACCCCGCCGCGGCGCGGGCCTTAGCGTCAGGTTCCGGTTCGACCTCGAAGTCGACCTTCTTGAACTGTTTGTTCATGCTCTTCATCAGGAACCACACCGCCGTGCCGAGCGCCGCGAAGACGACGAACCCGAGCAGGCCGGGGGTGACCTTGTTGTCGTCGATCTCCGCGAGCTGGAGAAGGTGCGGGATGGCGGGGGCGAGGGATGCGTTCACACCGGCCATTGTCTACCCGGCCTCGCGGACGCCCGCGAAGAGGTCCGACTCGGGCAGCGAGGTGTCCACCCGGGACTTCGCCAGCTCGTACTCCTCGGTGGGCCAGACCTCGCGCTGCAGGTCCATCGGCACCCGGAACCAGAAGCCGTCCGGGTCGATCTGGGTGGCGTGCGCGATCAGCGCCTTGTCCCGGATCTCGAAGTAGTCGCCGCACGGCACGTAGGTGGTGATCTGCCGCTCGGTGCGCTCGATCTTCTCCCAGCGCTCCAGCCACTCCGCGTACGGCGACTCCATGTTGCGGGCCAGCAGCGCCTCGTGCAGCGCGACGGTCCGGCCGCGGTTGAAGCCCTGGTTGTAGTAGAGCTTGAGCGGCGTCCACGGCTCGCCGGCCTCGGGGAAGCGCTCCGGGTCGCCGGCCGCCTCGAAGGCCACCATCGAGATCTTGTGGGTCATGATGTGGTCGGGGTGCGGGTAGCCGCCGTTCTCGTCGTACGTGGTGATCACGTGCGGCCGGAACTCACGGATCAGCTTGACCAGCGCGCCGGCCGCCTCGTCCACGTCCAGCAGCGCGAAGCAGCCCTCCGGCAGCGGCGGCAGCGGGTCGCCCTCGGGCAGGCCGGAGTCGACGAAGCCGAGCCAGGACTGCTTGACGCCCAGGATCTGCCGGGCCTCCTCCATCTCCTTGGCCCGCACCTCGTGGATGTTCGCCTCGATGTAGGGGTCGCCCTGGAGCTTGGGGTTGAGTACGGAGCCGCGCTCGCCACCGGTGCAGGTGGCGACCAGCACGTCGACCCCGTCGGCCACGTACTTGGCCATCGTCGCCGCGCCCTTGCTGGACTCGTCGTCGGGGTGCGCGTGTACGGCCATCAGTCGCAGCTGATCGGTCAAGGCAAGGTCCTTACGGGATACGGGTGTGCTGTCGGGGTGCCTTCCGGCGCCCTCTATAGTGACCGACGCGAGGGCCCGAATAATTCCGCGGTCCCGCGCCCGGGAGGATGGATCATGAGCGCCGCGCGCGAACCGCTGCCGGAGGGCCGCTACGGCCGCTCCGCGGACGCGTCCGCCGACCGGCGGCTGCGCCTGGTGGCCGCGGTCTCCGGGGCCGTGCTGGTGGTCGGACTGGTCCTGGGCGGCTGGTGGTACGTCTCGGGCAACAGCGTCAGCGGTGACGTGATCAGCTTCAAGGTCGTCTCCGCTTCCGAGGTGCGCGCGCAGTTGCAGGTCTACAAGGGCGCCGACCAGAGTGTCGTGTGCACGCTGCGTTCGCAAGGCGCGGACCAGGGCGAGGTGGGCCGCAAGGACGTCATCGTCGGCAAGCACGGCTCGACCGTCGACACCGTGGTGACCATCCGCACCACCGCCCGCGGCACGACCGCGGAACTGATCGGCTGCACCCCGGCGAAAAGCAGCTGACCAGCGCTGATCCACCGCTGACGACCGGATCGGACGGATCCTGACCCCGTTCGGACGGTTTTCCTTCTCCCGCGTTTCGTCGGGAATTGTTACGCTCGTGGTTTCGCCCGTCCGACACGGCGCAAGCTGGTGGGAGGGGCGTTCAGCACATCTGGCGCCGGAAGCCCGGCACCCCCGCATCACCGAACAAGCCGAGTACCGACGAGGAGCACCTGTGACCCAGACCAGCGAGAGCGTCACCTGGCTGACCCAGGAGGCGTACGACCAGCTCAAGGCCGAGCTGGAGCATCTGTCGGGTCCCGCACGCACCGAGATCGTGGCCAAGATCGAGGAAGCCCGCGCAGGAGGGCGACCTCAAGGAGAACGCCGGCTACCACGCGGCCGTGAGGACCAGGGCAAGCTGGAGCTGCGCATCCGCCAGCTGACCCAGTTGCTCCAGCACGCGAAGGTCGGGGAGGCACCCGCCGACAACGGTGTGGTCGCGCCCGGCATGGTCGTCACGATCGCCTTCGACGGCGACCCCGACGACACGATGACCTTCCTGCTCGGCTCGCGCGAGTACGTCTCCTCCGACCTCGACGTCTACTCGCCGCAGTCCCCGCTGGGACCGCGCTCAACGGCAAGAAGGCCGGCGACGAGGCGAGCTACGAGCTGCCCAACGGCAAGAGCGCGTCGGTGAAGATCCTGGAGGCCAAGCCCCACCAGGGCTGAGCCCCGCCACAGCATGGCTGAGGGGCGCGTCCCGCCGGATGGCGGGGGCGCGCCCCTCAGTCGTGTCCGCCGCGGCGGTCAGGCCGTCGCCGAGCGGTACTTGCGGACCGCGAGGGTGCGGAAGAGCAGCGATGATCACCACGGACCACATCAGCGAGGCCAGCACCGGGTGCTGCATGGGCCAGGCGTCGGAGATGATGCCCTGCGGGTTGCCGAACAGCTGACGGCAGGCCTGCACCGTGGCGCTGAACGGGTTCCAGTCGGCGACGGTCCGCAGCCACGCGCGGCATCCCGGCTGGTCGGCACGAACGCGTTCGAGACGAACGTCAGCGGGAACAGCCAGATCAGCCCGCCGGAGGTGGCCGCTTCGGGCGTGCGCACCGACAGGCCGATCAGCGCGCCGATCCAGGAGAACGCGTACCCCAGCAGGAGCAGCAGCCCGAAGGCGGCGAGCATCTTGGGCACGCCGTTGTGGATGCGCCAGCCGACGAGCACGCGCGACGACCGCCAGCACGACCACCGTCAGCGCGGTCTGCACCAGGTCGGCGATGGTCCGGCCGGTCAGCACCGCGCCGCGGGCCATCGGCAGCGACCGGAACCGGTCGATCAGGCCCTTGTGCATGTCGTCGGCGATGCCCGCGCCGGCGCCGGCCGTGGCGAAGGTGACGGTCTGCGCGAAGATGCCGGCCATCAGGAAGTTGCGGTAGACGGCCGGGTCGCTGCCGTGCTCGCCGGGGACCGGGATGGCGCCGCCGAAGACGTAGCTGAACAGCACCACGAACATGATCGGCTGGATGAGCCCGAAGATGACGACCTCGGGGATCCGCGTCATGCGGATCAGGTTGCGCTTGGCGACGACCAGCGAGTCGCGTATGCGCCTGGGCGGGCGAACTGCCGCGCGCGTCGGACGATGGTCTCGGTCATCGCGGTCACTTGCCGGCCTCCTCGGCGCTCTTCGGCGTCTCTCCGCGTCCTCGGCGGAGTGGCCGGTGAGCGAGAGGAATACGTCGTCGAGGGTGGGGCGGCGCAGGCCGATGTCGTCGATCTCGATGCCGCGGGCGTCCAGTTCCCTGATGACCTCGGCGAGCAGCTTCGCGCCGCCGGTGACCGGGACGGTGATGCGCCGGGTGTGCTGCTCGACCTTGGCCTCGCCGGCGGTGGCCTCGATCATGAAGCCGTTCAGCACCTCGGTGGCGGTGCCGAGCAGGTCGCGGTCGTGCACGACGACCTCGACGCGCTCGCCGCCGGTGCGGGCCTTGAGCTCGTCGGAGGTGCCGCGGGCGATGACCTTGCCGTGGTCGATGACGCAGATGTCGTGCGCGAGGCGGTCGGCCTCCTCCAGGTACTGGGTGGTCAGCAGCAGCGTGGTGCCGCCGGCGACCAGTTCCTCGATGACCTCCCACAGCTGCTGGCGGTTGCGCGGGTCGAGGCCGGTGGTGGGCTCGTCCATGAACATCACGGGCGGGCTGACCACCAGGGCCGCGGCCAGGTCGAGCCGGCGCCGCATGCCGCCGGAGTAGGTCTTGGCGGTGCGGTCGGCGGCGTCGGTGAGGTTGAACCGCTCCAGCAGTTCCACCGCCCGCTTCTTCGCCTCGCGGCCCCGCATCTGGTAGAGCTGGCCGACCATCTGGAGGTTCTCGCGGCCGGTCAGGTACTCGTCGACGGCGGCGAACTGGCCGGACAGGCCGATCGACCGGCGTACCTCGTTGGGCTGCTTGAGCACGTCGATGCCGGCCACGACGGCCTGGCCGCTGTCGGGTTGCAGCAGGGTGGTCAGGACGCGTACGGCGGTGGTCTTGCCCGGCGCCGTTCGGCCCGAGCAGACCGAGAACGGTGCCTTCCGGCACGTCGAGGTCGACGCCGTCCAGAGCCCGTACGTCACCGAAGGTCTTGACCAGACCTTCGGCATAGATGGCGCCTGGCATGTTGGGTTCTCCCAGGGATGGCTGAACGAAGAGATGACTGCATGGGGTTGTGAAGTATGGGGGTGACACCTGTGGGGCGGCGTCGGCTGCGATGCGTCATGAACGCCGGGGTGGTGGCCCAGGGCCCCGCACTCCAGCGCGACGGTGTGTCGCGAGCATGGCATCACGCGATATATCGCGTCAACCCTATCGCGGTCATCCGTCCGGCCCGCTCAACGGATGACGGTGTAACCCGCGTCGTCGAGCGTCCGGGCGACCTGCGCGCAGTGCTCCGGCCCCTTGGTCTCCAGATGCAGTTCCACCTCCGCCTCCGCGAGTCCGAGCCGCGGATCGGTCCGCACGTGACTCACATCGAGGACGTTAGCGTCCGCCTCTGACAACACCCCCAGCAGGAGTGCCAGCGCCCCCGGACGGTCGTTCAGCCGCAGCCGCAGCGACAGGTACCGGCCGGCCGCCGCCATGCCGTGCCGCAGGATGCCCTGCATCAGCAGCGGGTCGACGTTCCCGCCCGACAGCACCGCCACCACCGGCCCCTCGAAGGAACCCGGATCCGACAGCAGGGCCGCCACCGGGCAGGCCCCGGCCGGCTCGACGACCAGCTTCGCCCGCTCGAGACACAGCAGCAACGCGCTGGACAGGGCGTCCTCCGACACCGTACGGACCTCGTCGACGAGTTCGCCAATGATTTTGAACGGCACGTCCCCCGGCCGGCCCACCTTGATCCCGTCCGCCATCGTGGCCACCGAGTCCAGCACCACCGGCCGCCCGGCCGCCAGCGACGGCGGATACGCCGCGGCGCCGGCCGCCTGCACCCCGATGACCCGCACGTCAGGGCGCAGCCCCTTGATCGCCACCGCGATCCCGGCCACCAGGCCGCCACCGCCGACGCCCACCACCACGGTCCGCACGTCCGGGCACTGTTCGAGGATCTCCAGCCCCACCGTGCCCTGCCCGGCCACCACGTCGGGATGGTCGAAGGGATGGATGAAGACCGCGCCGGTGCGGTCCGCGTACTCCTGCGCGGCCCGCAGCGTCTCGTCGACCACCTGGCCGTTCAGCCGCACCTCGGCGCCGTACTCCCGGGTGGCCGCGATCTTCGGCAGCGGAGCGCCCGACCGGCATGAAGACGGTGGCCCGCACCCCCAGCAACGAGGCGGCGAGCGCCACGCCCTGGGCGTGGTTGCCCGCGCTGGCCGCCACCACCCCGGCCGCCCGCTCGCCCTCGGACAGCCCGGCGATACGCACATATGCGCCACGCAGCTTGAAGGATCCGGTGCGCTGGAGGTTCTCGCACTTGAAGAGCACCGGGCTTCCGACCAGGGAAGACAGATGGCGGCTGCCCTCCAGAGCGGTCATCCGGGCCACACCGGACAACGTTTTGGCAGCGTTGCGCACGGTGTCGAGCGTGACTGAATCAGGCTGGTCTTCCATGCGGCCAAGCATGGCATTTCAACAGCGAACCGGCCCGCCCGCCCCGGGTTTGCCCAGCAGGGGTACGGGGCAGCGCACGTCCGCGTACCCTTCCGACATGCCGACCTCTGTTGACATGACAACCATCGAACTTTACGAGCGCCTCCAGCACGAGGTCGCCCTCTTCGCCCGCCGCGCTGAGCAGACCCGGCTCGGTGGCGTGGGCAAGGCCCGCAACTCGATGGACCGGGCCGCGTACCTGCTGCTCAACCGGCTCGACCGGGAAGGCCCGATGGGCGTCAAGGCGCTCGCCGAAGGCATGGGCATCGACTCCTCCACCGTCACCCGGCAGGTCGCGCCGCTGGTCGAGTCCGGCCTGGTCAAGCGCACCTCCCACCCGGAGGACGGGCGTGCCGTGGTGCTCGCGCTCTCGCCGCGCGGCGAGGCACGGCTGGCGGAGGTCCGGGCCTCCCGGCGCGCCCTGATGGCCGTCGTCACCGAGGACTGGAACAGCGCGGAGCGCGAGGCGTTCTGCGAGCTGCTGTCCCGGTTCAACGTGGGCCTGTCCGAACACCACGCGACAGTCGCCCAGGGCGACTGACGGCCCGCGGCACCGGCCGCGTCCGCGGCCGATGGCCCGGCCGCGGACCGGCATGCCCGGGGGCGCCGCCACCGCGGTGGGACGCGTCGCGGTGCCAGGGCTCTTGACCTGGCGCGCCCGGTGCCGTCCCATATCCCCAAAGACTGTGCCGGGGAGGCATGGTGGGTGCGCGCCGAGAGGTTCAGGAGCGCCGCAGGGCCCGCGAGTTCGAGACGTTCACCGCGGGCGCGGCGGGGCGGCTGCTGCACGCCGCGACACTGCTGACCGGAGAGCGCGCCGCGGCCGAACGGCTGCTGGTCGCGTCCCTGGCGGCGACCTACGCCGACTGGTTCCGGCTGCACGGGGAGGACCCCTACGCCAGGACCCAGCAGGATCTGGCCAATCGTTTCGCCCGCCAGGCCTGGCGGTATCGGCGGCCCCGCGGCGGGCTGCTCGACCGGCTTCCGCCGCAGGAGCGCCTCGCTCTGGTGATACGGGTGTACGAGGGGGTGGCCGAGGAGCAGGCCGCCGCCCAGTTGGGACTGCCGACCGAGCGCCTGCGCACGTTGTGCCTGCGGGCCATCGCCACCATGCGGAGCCGGGCATGAGACAGCACGCGGCGGTGAGCCGTACGTGACGAGCCGACCACCGAGAGCGCCGGACGCCTCGTACGCGCCGCCCTCCTCGTACGCCTCCTACGCGGTGCGGCCCGCCGAAGGGCCTGGCAAGCGGCTGCCGGACCGCAAGGAGACCGAGATCCGCCGGATGCTGGACGCCTCCCACGCGCCCGCCCCGGCCGATCTCGCGGAGCGCGCGATGGTGCGGGGCCGCCGGCTACTGCACCGGCGGCGCGTGCGGAACACCGTGCTGTGGCTGCTGCTGATCGGCGCAGTGGTGGCCGCCGCGGTGGTGGCGGCGGTCTACCTGCGCTCCCCGCGGCCGCTCGGTGTCACCCCGCCGATGCGAGGTCTGTGACCCCGGTCCCGGCGGGGTACGCCTCAGGCCAGCGCCTGCGTCAGATCCGCCAGCAGGTCGTCGACGGACTCGATGCCCACCGACAGCCGCACCAGGTCGGCCGGGACCTCCAGCGCGGAACCGGCGGCCGAGGCGTGGGTCATCCGACCGGGGTGCTCGATCAGCGACTCGACGCCGCCCAGCGACTCGCCGAGGGTGAACAGCCGGGCGCGGTTGCAGACCTCCACGGCCGCCTGCTCGCCGCCGCTGACCCGGAAGGAGACCATGCCGCCGAACGACCGCATCTGCTTGGCCGCGATCTCGTGACCGGGGTGCTCGGGCAGGCCCGGGTAGCAGCACCTGGGTCACCTTGGGGTGGCTGACCAGCATCTCGGCGATCCGCGCGGCGTTGGCGCTGTGCCGGTCCATGCGCACCGCCAGCGTCTTGATGCCCCGCATGCACCAGCCAGGCGTCGAACGGGCCCGGCGACGGCGCCCATCGCGTTCTGGTGGTAGGTGAGCTCGCTCGCCCAGCTCCTCGTCGGAGGTCACCAGCGCGCCGCCGACCACGTCGGAGTGCCCGCCCATGTACTTCGTCGGTCGAGTGCACGACGACGTCCGCGCCGAGCGCGAGCGGCTGCTGGAGGTAGGGGCTGGCGAAGGTGTTGTCGACGACCAGGTGGGCGCCGGCGGTGCGGGCGACGTCGGCGAGGGCGGCGATGTCGGTGATCCCGAGCAGCGGATTGCTGGGGGTCTCCACCCAGATCGCCTTGGTCTCGGGCCGCATGGCGGCGCGGACGGCCGCCGGGTCGGAGGTGTCGGCCACCGACCACTCCACGCCCCAGCGGTCGACCACCTTGGCGAACAGCCGGAAGGTGCCGCCGTAGGCGTCGTTCGGGATCACCACGTGGTCGCCGGGTGACAGCACGGTGCGCAGCAGGCAGTCCTCGGCCGCGAGACCGGAGGCGAACGCCAGCCCGCGCCGGCCGCCCTCCAGCGCGGCGAGGTTCTGCTCCAGCGCGGTCCTGGTCGGGTTCGCCGACCTGCTGTACTCGTAGCCGCCGCGCAGACCGCCGACGCCGTCCTGCTTGTAGGTGGACACCTGGTAGATCGGCGTGACGACGGCACCGGTCCGGGCGTCGGCAGGCTGACCCGCGTGGATGGCGAGGGTCTCGAAGTTCTGGTGTCGATGGGTGTGCTGCTCGCTCATGAGGCGAGGGTAATGGCCCCGAACGGAATCCCGCGCCGCCCGTGCGCGTTATCCCGAAAGGACCCACGCCGGAGGAGACGCCTGATGCTGTTCAGCCGCTTCAACACGAAGCTCCCCACCCCCGAGGAAGCCCTGCCCGGCCGCGCCGAACCCGCCTTCGCGGTCCCCGAGCGGCACACGGTCCTCGGCAACCCGCTCCTCGGCCCCTACCCCGAGGGGCTGGCCGTCGCCGACTTCGGCATGGGCTGTTTCTGGGGAGCGGAGCGGATCTTCTGGCAGACCGAGGGCGTGTGGACCACACTGGTCGGCTACCAGGGCGGGCGGACGCCGAATCCGACGTACGAGGAGGTGTGCAGCGGGCAGACCGGGCACACCGAGGCGGTCCGGGTCGTCTACGACCCCGCGGTGCTCCCCTACGAGCAGCTGCTGAAGGTCTTCTGGGAGGCGCACGACCCCACGCAGGGCTTCCAGCAGGGCAACGACGTGGGCACGCAGTATCGCTCCGCGATCTACACCCACTCCCCCGAGCAGGCGGAGGCGGCGGCCGCGTCCCGCGACGCGTTCCAGCCCGTCCTCACCGCCGCGGGCCGCGCCCCGATCACCACGGAGATCGCCCCGGCCGCCACGTTCTTCCCCGCGGAGGCGTACCACCAGCAGTACCTGGACAAGAACCCCGCGGGCTACTGCGGAATCGGCGGCACGGGCCTGAGCTGCCCGGTAGGCATCGCCCGGACCCAGGGCTGACCTGGGCGGGCGTCCGGTGGCCCGACGGCACGCCGTGAAATCCGCTGGGCCGCACGCAGCCGCCACGGCACAGTTCCCCCATGGACGAACGAGGACTGGAACCCGACGGAACCATCGCACGCGAAGGCGCCCTTGACCGGGTGCAGGCAACGTTCCGGCCCGTTGTCGACGCTGCTCGCGCTCACATCGCCGAAGTGTTCGGCGGTGAGCGCCTGCACAGCGCCTACCTCTACGGAAGCGTCCCGCGCGGCTCCGCAGTCCCCGGGGTCTCCGATCTCGACCTCCAGCTCGCCCTGCTCGACGAGCCCACCGAGGCCGACCGGTCCGATGCCGAAGCGATCGAGGGCAGTCTCGACCGCGCGTTCCCCCAGATCGACGGCGCCGGCATCCTGCTGACCAGCATGGGCGCCCTGCTCAGCGACCGGACTCTCCACGACGCGGGATTCTTCATCGCCTGTCTGTGCACCCCGCTACTCGGCGCCGACCTCGCCGAACGCCTGCCCCGTTACCGTCCCACCGCGCTACTCGCCCGCGAGACCAACGGCGACCTCGCACTCAAGCTTCCCCATTGGCGCTCCGCGGCCGCCGGGGCCGCCACGCACGCCGACCGGACAACCCTCAGCCGACTGGTCGCCCGACGGATCGTCCGCACCGGATTCACCCTGGTCATGCCGTGGTGGGGCGGCTGGACCAGCGACCTCGACCACTCCGCCGAACTCTTCGGCCGCTACTACCCGGAGCGCGTGCACCAGATGCGCGTCGCCGCGGCCACCGGCCGCATGCCCTCAACCGACCCATCGGTCCTCAGCATGCTGCTCGACGACCTCGGCCCCTGGCTGGCGACCGAATACACCACCGCGCACGGCCGGAAAGCCCAACTCCCCTGACCCAGACCCTCCCGTGCCGTGGCCCCGGCCGGAGTCCAAGGAAGCTGCAACCGGCCGGGGTGGCGTCTGGCGTGGGACCGTCAGGCGAACTGGCCCGGTTGGTAGGCGCCGGCCGGTTGCTGGACCATGACGTTGCTGCGGTTGAAGGCGTTGATCAGGGCGATGACGCAGACCAGCGCGGCGAGTTGGTCCTCGTCGAAGTGCTTGGCCGCGTTCGCCCACACCTCGTCCGTGACCCCGCCCGCCCCGTCGGCGATACGCGTGCCCTGTTCGGCCAACTCCAGCGCGGCGCGCTCCGCCTCGGTGAAGACCGTGGCCTCCCGCCAGGCCGCGACCAGGTTGAGCCGTGTCGAGGTCTCCCCCTCGTGTGCGGCGTCCTTCGTGTGCATGTCGACGCAGAAGCTGCAGCCGTTGATCTGACTGGCGCGAAGCATCACCAGCTCCCGCGTCGCGGCCGGCAGCGTCGAGTTCACGAGCTCCCTGGCCGCCGGAATGATGTGTTTGGCGAACCTGGCCGCCACCTGGTTGCCGAAGAGGTCCAACCGAGCACTCATGACGCACTCCCGTTTCGTTGTCACTGCTTGCACTCCCACGACGAAACAGCGCCGCGATCTGTGACATGCGATCCGCGCGAGCACCGGGCGGTGGCCACCGCGGCTGGCCGATTCACGACGCTTCCGGCGGGACGCGCCGGTGGTACGGTCCATGCCGCGCCAGGCTTCCTCCCCCTTCCACGGCCTCCAGGAGACAGTGTTGATCAGGAGTGCGTTTCTGACGCTGGCAGCCGCCACCCTCGGGCTGTCCGCCCTGGCCGTCCCCGCTCACGCGGCCCCGGCCGCCTCCGCCGCCCCCGCCTCCCCGGTCACCTCGGCCGCCCCGGCGACGGCCAGTGGCTGCACGACCTCGATCGAGTGGGTCACCGAGGGCAGCGACTACTACTACGGCCGCGGCAACATCCAGTGCGCCACCGGCCGCTACCGGGCCAAGAACGTCTGCCACAACCTGCAGACCGGCGAGGGATACGTCGTCTACGGGACCCAGGTGGTCAACGCCCCCGCGACGGCCACCGTCACCTGCCACACCGGCAACGTCGCGGAGAGCGTGCTGGCGGTGGACGACCCGCCCGCCGCCGGGGTCACCGGCTGTGCGACGTGGATCGAGTGGGTCACCGAAGGCAGCGACTACTACTACGGCCGCGGCCGGCTCCA
The DNA here is from genome assembly GCA_963737305.1 of uncultured Actinomycetota bacterium. Lineage (GTDB taxonomy): Bacteria > Actinomycetota > Actinomycetes > Streptomycetales > Streptomycetaceae > Streptantibioticus_C. The sequence continues at coordinate 3,768,501 of CAVTRX010000001.1, forward strand.
GTGCGACACCGGCCGGTACAAGGCCGACACCTTCTGCCACAACATGCAGACCGGCGAGGACTACGTCGTGCACGGCACCCAGGTGGTCAACGCCCCCGACGTCGCCACCACCACCTGCAACACCGGCAACGTCGCCCAGAGCGTCCAGGCGGTACCCCAGTAATCCTGGGGCCGCCCCCTCACTCGGGGGCGTCACCCGTGAGGTCCGGCCGTCGAGGCGACCGGGCCAGGCGGTCGCGACGCGCGTGGTTCTCCGCGTCCAGCGCGTCGGCGCGTTCCTCGTCGCCCGCCGACCTGTACGCGTCGGCGAGGTTGCCGCGGGCGCTGAAGACGTGCGGGTGGTCCGGGCCGAGGACCCGGCTGCGGTCCGCGAGGTTCCGCTCGTACAGCGCGATGGCCCGGTCGAAGTCACCCGCCGCGTTGCACGCGTAGGCCAGGTTGTTCCGCGATGTCAGCGTGTCCGGATGGTCGGCGCCCAGCACGCGGGCGCGATCCACCAGGTTCCGCTCGTACAGCTCGATGGCCCGGTCGTAGTCACCCCCCGACTCGAACGCGTCGGCGAGGTTGTTCCGCGATGTGAGGGTGTCCGGGTGGTCCGCGCCCAGGACGCGGGTGCGATCCGTGAGGTTGCGCTCATGCAGTTCGGCGGCGCGACGGAAATCGCCCGACGACTCCAACGCGTTGGCGAGACCGCCGCGGAAGGTGAGCGTGCCGCGGTGGTCCGCGCCGAGGACCCGGGCGGCATGCGCGACGGTCTGTTCGTACAACGCGACGGCCCGGGCGTGGTCGCCTGCCGACCTGTGGGCTTCGGCGAGGTTGGCGCATGAGTCGAGGACTTCGATGTGGTCCGGGCCCAGAATCCGCAGGCGGTCGGCGAGGACCCGCTCGTGAAGGGCGATGGCCCGGGCGTGGTCACGCGCCGAGTTGTAGCCGTAAGCCAGGTTGTTCCGCGATGTGAGGGTGTCCGGGTGGTCCGCGCCCAGCACCCGCGTGCGGTCCTCGACGTTCCGCTCGTACAGCGCGATCGCCTCGGCGTAGTCACCCGCCGACTCGCGGGCGTTGGCGAGGCCGTTCCGGGACGCCAGGGTGTCCGGGTGGTCCCGCCCCAGGACACGGGTGCGATCCGCGAGATTGCGCTCGTGCAGCTCGATGGCACGGCGGAAGTCGCCCGACAGCTCCGACGCGTCGGCGAGCGTGCCGCGCCAGTCGAGGGTACGGGGGTCCTCCTCGCCCGAGACGCGGATCCGGGCCTCCAGCGTCCGCTCGCACAGGGCGATCATGCTGTCGTAGGCGCCCGCCGACTGGTACGCGTCGATCAGGTTGTTGCGCGAGGTGAAGGTGTCGTGATGGTCCGCGCCCATGACGCGGATCCGGTCCACCAGGATCCGCTCGTGCAGGTCGACGGCCTCGCGGACCCGGCCTGCCGAGTGGTACGTGTACGCGAGGTTGCTGCCGGAGGTGAGGGTGTCGCGATGGTCGGCGCCCAGCACGCGGGTGCGATCCGCCAGGTTCCGCTCGTACAGCGCGATCGCCCGGTCGAATTCACCCGCCGATTCCAGCGCGTCGGCGAGGTTGTTCCGCGACGTGAGGGTGTCCGGGTCGTCGGGGCCCAGGACGCGGGCGCGATCCGCGAGGTTGCGTTCGTGCAGCTCGATGGCACGGGCGAAATCACCCGAGATCTCGAACGCGTTGGCCAGGCTGTTACGGGAGGCCAGGGTGTCGGGGTGGTACTCGTTCAGGATGGCGACGCAGTCCGCGACGTTCCGCTCGTACAGCGGGATGGCCCGGGCGTGGTCACCGGCCGACCGGTAGGAGTCGGCGAGGTTGCCGCGGGAGGTGATGGTGTGCGGGTGCGCCTCGCCGAGGATGCGGACGCGGTCGGCGAGGATCTGCTCGTGCAAGGTGGCGGCCCGGGCGTGGTCACCCGCGGAGTTGTAGGTGTAGGCGAGGTTGTTGCGGGACGTCAGGGTGTCGAGATGGTCAGGCCCGAGAACCCGGAGACGGCTGGCGAGGGCCTGCTCGTACAGCGGAATGGCCCGGGCGTAGTCGCCCGCCGACTCGAACGCGTCGGCGAGGTTGTTCCGCGAGAACAGGGTGTCGGGATGGTCAGGGCCCAGGATGCGCAGCCGTTCCGCGAGGTTCTGCTCGTGCAGGGCGACGGCCGCGCGGTAGTCGCCCGCCGACTCCAGCGCGTTGGCGAGGTTGTTGCGGGCGGCCAGGGTGTCGGAGTGGTCCGGGCCGAAGAGGCGCAGACGCTCCGAGAGGATCTCTTGGAACAGGGTGGTGGCCCGGTCGTGGTCGCCCGCTGATCCGTAGGCGCCGGCCAGGCCGCGGAGGGAATCCAGGGTTTCTGGGTGGTCCTCGCCGTGGAGGCGGATCGAGGTCTCCGCCGAGCGCCGGCTGTAGTCGATGGCCTGGGCGTACTGGCCCTGGCTGAGCAGGTAGTGGCTGGTGTGGAACAGGAGCAGGTCGGTGTTCGCGGTGTCCTCGGCGGGGTCGGTCGCCCGGACGACGGCCTCGATGTGCGGCAGCAGGGCCCGCCAGCGCGGCCAGCCCGCGAGGTTGCCGGCCGGGTCCTCGGGCAGCGCGGCCAGCAGGAGGGCGGTGGTCCGGTCCCGGGCCGCGTCGACGGCCTCAGGGGTGCGGTGCGGGTCGGCGGGGTCGGGGGTCCTGGCGACCGCCTGGACGAGGCGGTGGACGGTGACGGCCTCCTCGTCCAGCGTGATCATGCTGTAGTCACGCAGGTAGCCCAGCGCCTCGTCCACCGCGATCTCGTCCTCGTGGACGCCGTAGAGCAGGTCGCGCGGGATGCCGTCGGGGGCGAGCCAGGCCAGGACGCGCATGATGTCGCCGGCCGTCGGTGCGGTGGCGGTGACGTCGGCCAGGGTGAGCTGCCAGATGCGGGCGATGGTGCGGTCCTGCCCGCTGCCGGATGCCGGGGTGGCGAACATCCGGGCGGGGTAGCGGCGTAGGCGGTCCAGATAGCGGTCAGGGGAGATGGCGGTGTGCCTGATGTAGGCACCGGCCTGCTCCAGCGCCAGGGGGAAGTTCCCGAGTTCGACGGCGAGTTCGGCGAGGGTGCCGGTCTTGTCGGTCCGCTCGGTGATGCCCTCCAGCATGGCCACCGCGGCGCTCGGGGTGAGGGTGTCGAGCGCGAGCGGGCGGCCGAGGTGGTGCCAGCCGGTGGCCCAACGGCTGGTGATCAGGTGCCGGCCGGTGGGAAGCGGACCGATCACCGCGGTGAGCGCCTGCGGGTTGGGGGCGTTGTCGAAGACGAGCAACCAGTCGGTGTGGGCCTGGAGCCAGCCCACGGCCCACGCGGCGGCCTGCGCGCTGGTGGCGTTGGTGAAGTCCGCGTAGGGGTTGAGGCGGGCGGCCAGGTCCGCGAAGGCGGTGGTGATGCTCTCGGGCGTCTCCGACGGGATCCACCACACGGGGTTGTGCGTCGCGCGCCGGCTGTGGGCGTAGTGCAGGGCGAGCGTGGTCTTGCCGATGCCGCCGAGCCCGTTCATGATCTGGGTGATCACCCACGTGCCGTCCGCCAGGGCGGACTCCAGGCGGGCCATGTCCTTCTCCCGGCCGACGAAGACGACGCTGCGGGTCTCGGGCAGGTTGTTCAGGCCGGGCGGCGCCGGGACCTCGGCCGGCGGGGTGAACACCTCGGGGGGCAGTTGGACGACCCGGCCGCCGTCCCCGGTGATGATCAGCCCCCGGTTGCCCTCCACCACCACGGAACGCTCGCCGGAGGCGCTCCAGCGCTGCGGGTCCTTGGCCGACGAGGGCACGGCGGGCGGCGGAAGGGGCGCGGTGACCGGTGATGGCGGCGCGGGTGCCGGGATGCGCGGTGCCTCGGGAGTCGGGTCGGTCATCGCTGGACGGACGCGTCGTCCCCGGTGACGATGACACCGGAATTGTCCTTGACGGCCACCGAACGCTCACCGGAGGCGGTGAAGGCGTCACCCGAGGCGGGCAGCATGCCGGCGAGTTCGGCGACCAGGTCCGGGTCGGCGAGGAGCGCCCGCTTCAACTGGGCCCGCAACGCCGCCTGGAAGTCCTCGTCCTGGGGTGCGTCCACCGCGTCGCTGACCGCCTGTTCGAGACCCGCGCTGTCGCGGGAGCGATGCCAGATGCGTTGCAGCATGCGCTGACCGAGCGAGACGGTGGCGCCGGCACCGGCGTCCGCGGCCTTCGTCAGCACCCCCTTGCCGTACGCGCCCACCGCCGAAGCGATGTAAGGCGCGATCTCGCCGGCAATGGTCATCGCGTCCATACCCGTCCCCCACCGAACAGCCCGTCAGATTTTCACCGAGTGCCCCCATGGTGCCACCGGGCGCTGCCTCAGGATGCGTACCCGGCCCGATCCGCTCCGCCCATCCCGGCCGGCATCCGATCACCCCTCGACATACTTGACGCCCACATGATCAACGTCGAACTCAAGGGGTCCCCATGTCACATGACGCCGTCAGCAGGACCGATGTCCTCGTCGTGGGAGCCGGCCCCGCCGGACTCACGCTGGCGAACATACTGACCCGGCGGGGCATCGGATGTGTCGTGCTGGAGGCCCAGAGCCGTACGCACATCGAGACCTACGCCCGGGCCGGGTTCCTGGAGGAGTGGGCGGTCCGCGAGCTGGACCGGCACGGGCTGGCCGACCGCTTACTGGGGACCGCCCAGCGGCAGGGGGAGTTCGAGTTCCGCTTCGACGGCGAGCGGCACACCGTGCGGTACGCGGAGCTGACCGGGCACCACCACTTCATCTACCCCCAGCAGAAGCTGGTCGCCGACCTGGTGGCCGGCTACGCGGACGACCAGGGCGGCGACATACGGTTCGGTGTGCGGGACGTGGAGCTGCACGACCTGGAGTCGGCGGCCCCGCACGTCACGTACACCGACCCCGACAGCGGTGAACGGCGGCGGGTGGACTGCGCGTTCGTCGCCGGGTGCGACGGCGCCCGGGGCGTCTCCAGTTCCCATGTCCCGGCCGACCGGGCGGTGGTGGCCCGGCACGACTACGGGGTGGGCTGGCTGGCGCTGCTGGCCGAGACGCCGCCGTCCGCGGACGGGGTGATCTTCGGGATACACCCGCGCGGCTTCGCCGCCCACATGGCCCGCACCCCCGAGATCACCCGCTTCTACCTGCAGTGCGCGCCCGGCGACGACGCCGGCCGCTGGAGCGAGGAGCGGATATGGCGGGAGCTGCGGACCCGGCTGGCCGTCCCGGGCGGCCCGATCAAGGAGGGACGGGTGATCGACAAGCAGGTGCTGGACATGCACAACCACGTCATGGAGCCCATGTCGTACGGCAGGCTCCATCTCGCCGGGGAGTCCGCCCACCTGGTGGCCCCGATCGGCGCCAAGGGGATGAACCTCGCGCTGCACGACGCCTTCCTGCTGGCCGACGCGCTGACCGCGCGCCTGCGGGACGGCGATGGGAGGGCACTGACGCGGTACTCGGCCGAGGCGCTGCGCCGGGTGTGGCAGTACCAGGAGTTCTCCCAGTGGTTCGCCGAACTGCTGCACGGCCCGGGCCACGACCGCACCGCCGCAGGGCGCGAGGAGCGCGGCGCCGACGGCGGTGCGGAGACCGCCGAGGGCGCCGCGAGCGACCTGTTCCGCGCCCGGCTCGCCCGGGCACGGATACTGCGGATGCTGGGATCACCGGTGGCCGCGACCGCGTTCTGCGAGCTGTACATCGGCAAGGCGGCCGATTTCTGAACCGCCCGCCCGCCGCCGCCCGCCGCCCGGCAGACGCCCGGCACGCGGACCCGGTCTCAGGCCGAGGCGCGGTCGGTGACGGTGACCCGGCCCTTCTTGATGGTGGCCAGCCGAGGGGCCCGGCGGGCGATGGCGGAGTCGTGGGTGACCATGACGAACGTCAGGCCGAGCTCCTTCCACAGCCCTTCCAGCAGGGTCATGATCTCGTCGCGGGTCTCCTCGTCGAGGTTGCCGGTCGGCTCGTCGGCCAGCAGCACCTTGGGCTTCTTGACCAGGGCGCGGGCGATCGCCACGCGCTGCTGCTGGCCGCCGGACAGCTCGCCCGGCAGGTGGCCGAGCCGCTCGCCGAGGCCGACCGACTCCAGCGCCTCGGCGGCGCGCCGCCTGCGTTCCGCGGCGCGCACCCCCAGCGGCACCAGGGCCGTCTCGACGTTCTCCTGGGCGGTGAGCGTCGGGATGAGGTTGAAGCTCTGGAAGACGAACCCGATGTTCTCGCTGCGCACCTTGGTGAGTTTGGCCTCGCTCAGCCGGGCGAGGTCGACGCCGTCGAGTTCGACGCTGCCCTGCGAGGGGCGGTCGAGGCAGCCGAGCATCTGCAGCAGCGTGGACTTGCCGCCGCCGGTGGGGCCCTGGATGACGAGTTGGTCGCCGTCCTCGATGACGAGGTCGACGTCGCTCAGCGCGTTGATGGTGTCGCGGCCGCGCTGGTAGCGCTTGGTGACGCCGCTCAGTTTGTACATGGCGTGGCTCCGTGGGGTGTGGGCGGTCGGGGGAGGGGCGCGCCGCGACTACTCGACGCGGCGCGGCTACTCGACGCGTGGCGGCTACTCGACGCGGCGCAGCGCGTCGGCCGGCCGCAGCCGGGAGGCCCGCCAGCCGCCGAAGGCGCCCGCGACCAGGCCGCCGCCGATCGCCAGGGCGACCGCGACGACGATGGTGGAGACGCTGACCGGTGCGGTGAGCGCGACCTGGAGCGCCTTGCCCGCGGCCTGCCGGCCGCCGAAGCCACTGCCGCCCGCTCCCCCGCCGAAGCCGCCGAAACCGCCGCCCGCCCCGCCGCGCCCGCCGAACCCGCCACCCGTGCCGCCGAGTTGGGCGGTCAGGGTCGGGCTGACCGAGGTGACGAGGTAGGCGGCGCCGAGCCCGAGCGCGATGCCCAGGACGCCGCCGAGCAGGCCGTTGACCAGGGCCTCGCCCATGACCTGCCGGGTGACCCGGCCGCTCTTCCAGCCGAGCGCCTTGAGCGTGCCGAACTCGCGCACCCGGCGGCTGACCGCCGAGGAGGTGAGCAGACCAGCCACCAGGAACGCGGCGACCAGCACCACGATCGACAGCCATCTGCCCACGTTGCCGGCCAGGTTGGCGGCGGTGGACAGCGAACCGGAGACGGTGGAGGCCAGGTCGGCGGAGGTCGTCACCGTGGTGCCGGAGACGTTCCGCTGGATCGCCGACTTCACGCCGCCGATCCGCTGGGAGTCGGTCGCCTTGACGTAGACCGTGGTGACCTTGCCCTTGGCACCGGCGAGCGTCTGGGCCTGCTGGAGCGGCAGGTAGACGTTGGCGGCCGCGTCACCGCTGTCCGCGGTGGCCACCCCGATGATCTTGTAGCCGGTGCCGCTGATGGTCAGGGACTTGCCGACCGTCAGCTTGTTCTGCTGGGCGTAGGCGCTGTCGACGACCGCGACCTTGGCGTTCGTCTGGGCGGCGGTGAAGGTCGTACCGCTGGTGATCCTGGAGGAGGTCAGCGGGCCGAGCGTCAGGTGCGCCACGTCGACGCCGAAGGCGCTGTAGTTGTCGACGCTGAAGTTCGCGCCGCCGCCGGAGACGTAGGAGCGGCCGCCGCTCTGGCCGCCTCCCCGGCCGCCGCGCCCGCCGCCGGTGCCCGGCTCCTGGTGGATCTGGCCCTGCTTGAACTGACCGTTGATCTTGATGACCCGCAGGCTGAGCCCGCCGACCGCGTCGGCGACACCGCTTTGCGCGCCGACCTTGGAGACCACGGAGGAGTCCAGGGACTGGAAGCCCGCGACCATCACCCGGTCGCTGGACTGCGAGGAGCCGTCGCCGCGCGAACCGAAGTCGAACGAGGGCCGGCCGCCGTTCGCGCCGGTCGGCGGGGTGGCCGCCTTGGTCACCGTCATGTCGGTGCCGAGCCCGTAGAGCGACTGGAGCACGCTGCCCTGGGCCTGCTTCATGCCGGCCGACACCGAGGTCACCGTGATGACCAGCGCGATGCCGAGGGCGAGTCCCATGGCGACGACCAGCGCCGCCTTTCTGCGACGGCGGAGTTCGCGCCGTAGGTAGGTGAAGAACATGCGAATCCTCGCCGGTGGCGGCCCCGGAACGCGGGGCGGGAGACGGAAGTGTCTGCGCGCGGGAGGAAGCGGAAGGGTTGCTCCGGCACGCCCTCCCCCGCCGGCGAAACGGTAGGAGGCCGCCGTTAGGGCGGGGTGAGGCAAGGATGAGACGGGCATGAAAATGCGCCCGCCACCCCCGAGCGCCGCACGCCATGCGGCGCCCTCCATGCGGCGCCCGCCATGCCGGGTGCGGCACGGCGGGCGGGGCACGGCGGGCGCCGCACGGTGGGCGGGGCGGCTCACCCGGTGGCGCTGCCCGCGATCCACTGGCTCCAGGACATGTTCCAGCCGTTGAGGCCGTTGTCGGGCGCCACGGTCCGGCCGCCGGAGTCCTTCACCACGACCACGTCACCGGCGAGCGAGTGGTCGTAGAACCAGGCGGCGTCGGTGTCCGGGTCGCCGGCACCCTGCACGTCGCTGATGCCGATGCAGCCGTGGCTGGTCGGCGTGGCACCGAAGACGCTCCTGGGCGACCAGTAGTTGCCGTGGATGAACGTGCCGGAGGTGCTCAGCCGCATCGCGTGCGGCACGTCCGGGATGTCGTACTCGCCGCCGAACCCGACCGTCGAGCCGTTCATCCTGGTCTTGTCGAACTTCTCGGAGATCACCATGCGGCCGTCGTACGTGGGGTGGTCGGGGCCGCCGCTGGAGACCGGGATCGTCCGCAGCGTCCGGCCGTCGCGGACCACCGTCATGGTCTGGGTGGCGGCGTCGACCGTGGAGACCTGGGAGCGGCCGACGTGGAAGCCGACCGTCTTGTCCTGCACACCGGTGACGCCCGCCGCGCCCGTGACGCCGTCGAGGTCCAGCTTGAGGGTGACGTCGGAGCCGGCCTTCCAGTAGTCGTGCGGGCGGAAGTCCAGCCGCTTGCCGCCGAACCAGTGGCCGACGACCCGCTGACCGCTGTCGGAGGTGACCGTGATGTGCGACTGGACGGCCGCCTTGTGGGTGATGGCCTTGTCGAAGTTGACGGAGACCGGCATGCCCACGCCGACGGTGGCGCCGTTCTCCGGGGTGTAGTACCCGATGAAGGAGTGCGCGGAGGAGACCGTGGTGAAGGCCGAGTGGGCGAGGGAGGGACGGCCGGCGGTGTCCTGTGCGGTCGCCGAGATCCGGTAGGCGGTGGACCTGGCCAGTTGGTGGTCGGGCCGCCAGTTCGTGCCGTCGGCGGAGATACGGCCGGAGACCGCCGCGCCGCCGGACGCCTTGGTCATCGACACCTTCACCAGCGTGCCGCCGGTCACCGAGACGAGGGTGCCGTGGTTGATGCCCACGTTGGTGGCGCGGTCCTTGGGCGTGATGGTGATCCGGGCGGCGGAGACGTGCTGGGCCACCGCCGCGTCGGCCATCGCCGCCTTGGACGGCACGTCGGCTCCCGAACTGCCGCACGCGGTGGCCAGCAGCGCGCCGCCCAGCAGGACGGACACCACGGCCGCCCCGCGCCGCGCCATCCGCCGGCGACGGTGCTCGGGGGGTATGCCGGACCCGTTGCGCGACGACGCCTTCACCTGCATCTCCATCCGTACGGTGGCCTGGGCGGTCCGGTGCGATGAAACGCACCAATGAAGAACATAGGTGACCAAAAGCCCGTGATGTCCGATACGGGGATGTGAGGAATCCCACCCTGCCGCGAGGGCGGCGGGGGCGGCACGCCACCACGGCGGACCGCCCGCCCCCCGCCGCCGCGGCCGCCGCTTGGCACGGGCCCGGCCGCCGCTTGGCACGGGCCCGGCCGCCGCCCGGCGCGCCGCTCGCGTCAGTCCTCCTCCTGGCCCGCGGCCCCGTCACCGTCCTCGTCGTAGAAGTCCCATTCCTCGTCGTCCGGGTCGTACTCGATGTGCGCGCTGTTCCACGACGCCTGGACGAGTTCGACCCCGGGCACCGAGCTGACCAGGTCGAAGGGGTCGACCAGATAGGCCAGGCCCTCCGCCTCGTCGCGCCGGACGGCCTCGCGGGCGTGGTCGCGCTCCTCGTCCGGCAGGTACTCGTCGGAGGCGATCTGGTCCAGCGCGGCGGAGGTCAGCTCGTCCGCGTCGGTGATCTCCATGACCAGCTCGACCTGGAGCCGTAGGTGGCGGACCCGGACACCGTTGTCGCCGGTCTCGCCGCTGTCGATGTGCGTACTCATGCGACGGAGAGTAGGGGTACCCACGACCCGCCGTGTCCGGACACGGCGGAACCGCCCCTCGTATCGCCACCGGATCCGCCATCGGCTTCCCTGTGGTCCATACATCTCACTAACATCGGGGAAACGGTGAAGTCGCCGTCCGAGCAAGGGGGTTCCATGGCATCGCGCCGCTCGCTGACCAACACGACCGCCGCTGCGGGAGCCGTGCTGATCGCGCTGTGTTTCGTCCCTTCCGCCTCCGCGACGGCCGCGCACCCCCAGCACGCGCCCGCCGTGGCCCCCGCGACCGGGCCGGCCGGCGCCGCGCCCGCCGTGGCGCCCGCCGCCGCGAGCACGCCGAACCTCGCCGACACCGGCGCGGTCGACACCACCCCTTACCTGGTGGGCGGCGCCGGATTCCTCGGGGTGGGCGCGGCACTCGTGCTGATCGCCCGGCGCCGCGCCCTCATCCTCGGCTGAGCGGCCCGGCCACCGCCCGCCTCGGCCCGGGGTCCCTCAGGCCAGCGCCCCGGTCACCGACTCGGCGGCCGCGACCAGCGCGCCGGAGCGGACGAACTCCTCGGCCGCCGCGAGATCCGGCGCGAGGAAACGGTCCCGGCCCGGCCCCTCGACACCCGCGGCGCGCGCGGCGCGCACGACCGCGCGGCTCGCGGGCGCGGCTTCCAGCACCGTGCTGGCCTGCTCGCGCAGTTCGATGGCGCGGGTGGCGGCGACCAGCTCCACGGCGATGATCCGGGTCAGGTTGTCCACCGCCTGACGCAGCTTGCGCGCCGCCGACCAGCCCATGGAGACGTGGTCCTCCTGCATGGCAGAGGACGGGATGGAGTCCGCCGAGGCCGGCACCGCGAGCCGCTTGTTCTCGCTGACCAGGGCCGCCTGCGTGTACTGGGCGATCATCAGGCCGGAGTCGACCCCCGGGTCGTCGGCGAGGAACGGCGGCAGGCCGTGCGAGCGGTTCTTGTCCAGCAGCCGGTCGGTACGCCGTTCCGCTATCGACCCGAGGTCGGCGGCGGCGATCGCCAGGAAGTCCAGCACGTAGGCGACCGGTGCGCCGTGGAAGTTGCCGTTGGACTCCACCCGCCCGTCGGGCAGCACCACCGGGTTGTCGACCGCGGCGGCCAGTTCACGGTCGGCCACCAGCCGGGCGTGCGCCAGGGTGTCCCGGCCCGCGCCGGCCACCTGCGGGGCGCAGCGGATCGAGTAGGCGTCCTGCACCCGCGGCGCCTCGTCCTGGTGGTGCCCGGTCAGCGCGGAACCCGCCAGCACCCGGCGCATGTTCTCCGCGCTGGCGGCCTGACCCGGGATGCGGGCGGATGGCGTGCAGTTCGGGCGCGAGCACCCGGTCGGTGCCCAGCAGCGCCTCCAGCGACAGGGCGGCGGTGATGTCGGCGGCGGTGAACAGCGCGGCCAGGTCGGCGCAGGCCATCACCAGCATGCCGAGCATGCCGTCGGTGCCGTTGAGCAGCGCGAGGCCCTCCTTCTCCCGCAGCTCGACCGGCTCGATGCCGTGCTCGGCGAGCAGTTCGGCGGCGGGCCGCACCACGCCGTCCGGGCCCTCGCGCCTCGCCCCTCGCCCATCAGCGTCAGCGCACAGTGCGACAGCGGTGCCAGGTCGCCCGAGCAGCCCAGCGAGCCGTACTCGTGGACCACCGGGGTGATGCCCGCGTTCAGGATCGCGGCCATCGTCTCCACGACCACAGGGCGTACCCCGGTACGCCCCGAGGCCAGCGTCTTCAGCCGCAGGAACATCAGCGCCCGCACCACCTCGCGCTCCACCCGCGGGCCCATGCCGGCCGCGTGCGAGCGCACGATGGAACGTTGCAGCTGCGCGCGCAGTTCGGGGCCGATGTGCACGACGGCCAGCGCGCCGAACCCGGTGGACACCCCGTAGACCGGCCTGGCCTCGGCGGCCAGCGCGTCGACGACCGCCCGCGAGGCGGCGACCCCCTCCAGCGCCCCGGCCGACAGCTCGACCCTCGCGGCGCCGCGCGCCACGGCGAGCACGTCGTCCGCACTCGTCCCGGAGGCCTCCAACACCACACTGTGCATACTCATATTCACGCACCCTAGAGAGTGAATCGCTTGCTGTCACGACCCGGGTTCCTCACAGCCGCGGCGAGGGGGATCCGCCGGGAGCTCCCCGGCCGGGCTCTCAGTCCCCGGCCGGTCCTGGACGGCCCCGGAAGGTGCGGCGCTCCGAGGGGGTCCGCTGCACGGTGTCGGCGAGTTCCGCCACCGCGGGCCCGGCCGATCACCGGTTTGGCGGAACGTTCCGCCTTGGCCCGGTACTGGGCCGCGTCCGCCAGCCGGAACAGCCGCCGGGCGGACCGCACCGGCCCGGCCCCGGTCGTCGGTGGACGCCACCCCGACGGCCACCCCCTCGCCGAGCCCCAGCCAGCCGGCCCGCGCGCACAGCTGCTCGGCGACCGCCTACCACGTCCCGGGCCGCGCTGCCCACCGCCAGCAGGCAGAACTCGTCCCCGCCGAGCCGCGCCGCCAGGCTGCCCGGCAGCATCGCGCCGCACAACGACAGCACCGAGCCGAAGCCGCACCAGCAACCGGTCGCCCACCTCGTGACCGAGGCTGTCGTTGACCCGCTTGAGCCCGTTCAGGTCGCACACCACCAGGCTGACCGGCGTGCCCTCGGACGCGGTGCCGCTCCAGCGCCTCGTCCAGCCGGGCGTCGACCGCCCGCCGGTTGCGCGAGCCCGGTCAGCGGATCGGTGAACGCCAGCCGGCGCACCTCCTCCAGCCGCTCGGTCTGCGCGATCCCGGCCGCGATCACCGCCGCCAGCACGGTCGCGAAGTCGGCGTCCGCCCGCTGGAACACCGGCTGGCCGGCGCCCCGCGCGACATACAGCTCCCCCCAGGCCCGGCCGTGCAGCACGATCGGGGCGACCACGCAGGAGCCGCGGCCGCGGCGGCGCAGCGCGGCGACCCGCTGATGCGGATACCGGGCCGCTGCTCGACGCCGTCGGCGGTCTCCACCCAGGCGTGCGGCTCGCCGCCGCCGGCCCACTCGCCGTGCAGGTACTCCACGACCTCGGGGAAGTCGTGCACCGGATAGGTCTCGTCGCCCGGCAGCGGCTCCTCGCCGTCGACCAGGTCGCCGGCGTTGACCAGCACCCGCAGCCGGCCGTGCTCGCGCTCCCACACCGAGACCGCGGCGAACGTGCCGTCCAGCGCGATACGGGCCCGGTCCACCGAGGAGCGCGCGGCGTCGAGCGGGGTCTGCGCCGCCGCGACCGCCTGGGCGATCCCGACGACGGCCACCAGCCGCCCGTCGGACCCCGTCGCCCGCTCGCCCATCGCCCTTACCGCCTCTCCGCCGCCACTGGGCTCAAGGCTACGGACAATACGGGCATTCGTGCCCGTGTGACGTTCGCCTCGGTTTCCCGGGCGTACGGGAGGAATCGCCGGGTACGCGAGCTGGCAGGACGGGCCGAGGGCAGGCCGGTGGGCTGTTCGAGGGCGCTTGCGGGCGCCGCGACTTCCGTGACGGGCATGCACGGGGCCGCGGAGCCGGCAACACCCGGCCCCCCGGAACCCCGCCCCCGGCCCGTCCTCCACTTCGCGCCCCCGGACCGCGGGACGGCCGGGCGGTGTTTCTACAGCCCGGGCCAGTCCGGCTTGCGCTTGGCGTTGAAGGCGGCGATGCCCTCCGCCCGGTCGGCGGAGAAGGCGATCGTGCGCCAGGCGGCGTCCTCGATCTCCAGTCCCTCGCGCAGGTCCAGCCCCTGGCCCAGCCGCAGCGCCCGCTTGGCGGCGCGCAGCCCGACCGGAGAGTTCGCGGCCATGCGCTCCGCCATGGCGAGCGCGTCCGCCCGGTCCTGCCCGTCCGCGGCCAGGACGTCGACCAGCCCGAGGGAGAGCGCCTCGGCGGCCTCCACCCGGCGGGCGGTGAAGACCAGCTCCGCCGCCCTGGCGGCCCCCACCCGGCGCGGCAGCAGCTGCGTGCCGCCGCCGCCGGGGATGACGCCGACGGAGACCTCGGGCAGGCCGACGACCGCCGTCGGGTCGGCGACGATCACATCGCAGGACAGCGCGAGTTCGAATCCGCCGCCCAGCGCGAAGCCGTGGACGGCCGCGATCGTGGGCATCGGGAGTTCCAGCACCCCGGTGTAGGCGGCCCGGGTCTGCGGGCGCTGCCGCAGGAAGTCCGCGTCGGTGAAGGAGTTGCGCTCCTTCAGGTCGGCGCCGACGCAGAACGCGCGCTCATGGCTGGAGGTGAGGACGACCACCCGTACACCGTCGTCGAGCGGCCAGCGCGTCGCACGCGGCGCGCGAGTTGACGCGCCATCTCTGTGGAAATGGCGTTCATCGCCTTGACCCGGTCCAGGACCAGTTCGGCCACGTGACCGCGCGCGCCGTGCCGCCGCACGACGACCCATTCCCCGTACCTGTGCTCCTGTGCCCGCTGATCCGTCATGAGCGGGATCATGGCATGTCAGGCGCGGCGCGTCAGCAGCCAGGGCTCGACGACGCCCAGGCCACGCACCGGCCGTCGCCACATCGGCTGGAGGGCGAAGCGGTACTTGTCCTCCTCGGAGACGTCGGCCTCCGACCTCGGGGCGTCCCCCGAGGCTGCCAGCGCCTCGGCGAGCGCGCCGTCCACCAGGACGGCGTCCCTGGGCGCTATCGAGGTCAGCCGGCTGGCGAGGTTCACGGTGGTGCCGAAGACGTCGCCCATCCGGGTCGTGACGGTGCCGAAGGACATGCCGACGCGCAGGGCGGGCATGGAGTCGTCGCCGGTCATCGTCTCGATGAGGCGCAGCGCGATCTCGGCGGCGATACCGGGGTCGTCGGCGACGAACAGCACCTCGTCGCCGAGGGTCTTGATCAGCCGTCCGCCGTGGGCGGCGACCAGGTCGGCGCAGGTGGTCTCGAACGCCTCGACCAGCTCGCCGAGTTCCTCCTCCTCCAGGCGCCGGGTCAGCCGGGTGAAGCCGACGAGGTCGGCGAAGCCGACGGCGAGCCGGCGGTCCACGGCCTCCTCGTCGTCGGCCTGGGCGACCCGGCTGGTGGCGGCCGACAACTGGCGGCGCCAGACGTAGATCAGGAACTCCTCCAGCTCCGGCAGGAGCAGCTCGACCAGCGGATACGCGACCTCGGCGCGGGTCATCCCCGGCTCGGGCGGCTCGGTGAGGCCCTCGAGGAAGGAGTCGGTCTGCCAGTCGGCGAGCCGGGCGGTGGTCTGCCCGGTGGAGCGGGCGACCTGGATCGCCATCGACTCGCTCAGCAGTCCGGCCTCCACGAGACCGGCCAGCCGCCGCAGGGCCAGCACGTCGGCCTCGGTGAGCGCCTTGGCCTGGCCGATGTCGGCGAAGCCCATGGCCCGCCAGAAACGCGAGGCCAGATCCATCGAGACGCCCGCGCTGCGGGCCGCCTGGAAGGGCGTGTAGCGACGCTCGGCGCCGAGGATCAACTGTTCCAGGCGTAGCGCCAGCGGGTCCTCCCCGCGCGTCACGCCCTGATCCTCGGCCCCCGCGTCGTGCGGCGGAGTTCCCGCGTCTTCCGCGGTCACCGTCGGCCCCCTGCCCGGCTCCTGACCACTGCCCTTCCGATCACCCTGGGGGTCCCCGGGAAAGCCCCGGGAGAACGTCGGGTCAACGATACGGCAGTGTGCCGTAGCTCACGCTCACTCCGAGACCCCCGAGGTCCCCGAGACCCGCAGACCACCACCGTCAACCATTCTCCATACCACCCGAGGCCCTGACGTGGACCACGTCTCCGGCGGCCACCGTCTCACGCCGCCCCTGCGTGGTGATCACCAGGCGTCCGTCGGAGTCGACCGCGACCGCCTCGCCTACCAGATCGCGGCCGCCGGGCAGCTCGGCGCGGACGGTGCGGCCCAGGGTGGCGCAGCCCGCGGCGTAGGTCTCCTGAAGGCGGCACAGGTGCGGGTCGCCGTCCGCGGACCGCCAGGCGGCGTACCACTCGGCCAGCGAGCGCAGCACCGCCCGCAGCAGCGGATCACGGTCGGCGGCCGGCGCACCGGCCAGCGCCAGCGAGGCCGCGGTGGGCACCGGCAGTTCGTCGTCACGCAGCGTGACGTTAAGGCCGATCCCGATCACCACGCCGGTGTCGTCGGCGCGCTCGGCGAGGATCCCCGCGGTCTTGCGCTGCTCGCCGCCGACGGTGACCAGCAGGTCGTTCGGCCACTTCAGCGCCGTGTCCACTCCCGCGGTGCGGGAGACCGCCGCGGCGGTGGCGACCCCGGCGAGCAGCGGCAGCCAGCTCCACCTGCCGGGGGCGACCGGGGCGTGCCCGTCCGCCGCCAGACCGGGCCGCAGCAGCACCGAGAAGAACAGCCCGGAGCGGGCGGGCGCCGACCAGCGGCGGTCCAGCCGGCCGCGGCCGGCCGCCTGCTCCTCGGCGACCAGCACGGCGCCCTCCGCGGCGCCCGCCGCCGCCCGGGCGACCAGGTCGGTGTTGGTGGACCCGGTGGCCTCCACCACGTCCAGCGCGGTCCACAGGGCGCCGGGGAGCAGCAGCGCGCGCCGCAGCGCGATCTCGTTGAGCGGCGGGCGTTCCAGGTCCGACCAGCGGTTCGACGTCATACCCGCAGCCTATGAGCACGGTCGGCGCGGTGTGGCCAACGCCGCAGTGCCCGCCCCATGGTCCCGCGGCTACGCTTACTGATCAGTTACTCGCCCGTCACATTTGTCCGGACACCATCCGGACGAGAGCAGGAGAGCCGCCTGACATGGCCGAGCCGGAGTACGACATCCACACCACCGCGGGCAAGCTCGCGGACCTGCGTCACCGTATCGAGGAGGCGACGCACGCGGGGTCGCAGCGGGCGGTGGAGAAGCAGCACGCCAAGGGCAAGCTGACCGCGCGCGAGCGGGTGCTGACTGCTGCTGGACGAGGGGTCGTTCGTCGAACTCGACGAGTTCGCCCGGCACCGCTCCACCGACTTCGGCCTGGAGGCGACCCGGCCCTACGGGGACGGGGTGGTCACCGGCTACGGAACGGTCGACGGCCGGCCGGTGGCGGTCTTCTCCCAGGACTTCACGGTCTTCGGCGGTGCGCTGGGCGAGGTGTTCGGCGAGAAGATCGTCAAGGTGATGGACTTCGCGCTCAAGAACGGCTGCCCGGTCATCGGCATCAACGACTCCGGCGGCGCGCGGATCCAGGAGGGCGTGGCCTCGCTGGGCATGTACGGGGAGATCTTCCGCCGCAACACCCACGCCTCCGGGGTGATCCCGCAGATCTCCCTGATCATCGGCCCCTGCGCGGGCGGCGCGGTCTACTCCCCGGCCATCACCGACTTCGTGGTCATGGTCGACCAGACCTCGCACATGTTCATCACCGGCCCCGACGTGATCAAGACGGTCACCGGCGAGGACGTCGGCATGGAGGACCTGGGCGGCGCGCGCACCCACTCCAGCCGCTCCGGCAACGCCCACCACATGGCCGGTGACGAGAAGGACGCCATCGAGTACGTCAAGGCGCTGCTGTCCTACCTGCCGAGCAACAACCTCCAGGAGCCCCCGGCCTTCGCCGAGCAGGCCGACCTGACGGTCACCGAGGAGGACCTGGAACTCGACACCCTGGTCCCCGACTCGGCCAACCAGCCGTACGACATGCACAAGGTCTTCGAACACGTCCTGGACGACGCCGAGTTCCTGGAGACCCAGCCGCTGTTCGCCCCCAACATCCTCACCGGCTTCGGCCGGGTCGAAGGCCACCCGGTCGGCGTCGTGGGCAACCAGCCGCTCCAGTTCGCCGGCTGCCTGGACATCGACGCCTCCGAGAAGGCCGCGCGCTTCGTGCGCACCTGCGACAGCTTCAACATCCCCGTGCTGACCTTCGTCGACGTCCCCGGCTTCCTGCCCGGCACCGACCAGGAGTGGAACGGCATCATCCGCCGCGGCGCCAAGCTCATCTACGCCTACGCCGAGGCCACCGTGCCCCTGGTCACCGTGATCACCCGCAAGGCCTACGGCGGCGCCTACGACGTCATGGGCTCCAAGCACCTGGGCGCCGACCTCAACCTCGCCTGGCCCACCGCCCAGATCGCCGTCATGGGCGCGCAGGGTGCCGTCAACATCCTGCACCGGCGCACCCTGGCCGGCGCCGAGGACCCGGACACGCTGCGCGCGGAGTTGATCGCCGCCTACGAGGACCGCCTGCTCAACCCCTACATCGCGGCCGAACGCGGCTACGTCGACGCCGTCATCGCCCCCTCCGACACCCGCGCCCACATCGTCAAGGCCCTGCGCACGCTGCGCAACAAGCGCGAGACCCTGCCCCCCAAGAAGCACGGCAACATCCCCCTGTAGGAGGCCGCCATGTACAAGGTCGTACGGGGCAACCCGACACCGGAGGAGTTGGCCGCCGCGCTGGCGGTGGTCCAGGCGCGCGCCGCGGCCGAGCCGGCCGCGGCGGGGGCGGGCGGACGGCTGGAGAGATGGGCGGACCCGGCGTGGGTCGCGCGCAGCCGGATGCCGCAGCCGGGCCCGGGTGCCTGGCGGACCACCTACTGGCCGCACTGATCATCCGCCTCTGAGTACCCGTACTCAGGCGCGTGAAGGGCCGTCGGCCGCAGCATCGAGGAATGCTGTGGTCCGACCGGCCCGATGAGCCTCCGGAGGAGTTCCGGCGGGCGCAGAAGACGCTGCGCCGGGCCGGGGTGGTGATCGGTCTGCTGCTGCCGGCGTTGATGCTGATCGTCGCCTGGCGGCCGTGAAGGACTGCCCTGAACGGGTGAGTTGCGGGGGTCACTACGCTGACCGCATGACTGACCACGTTCTCGTGCTCGCCTCCGCTTCACCGGCCCGCCTCGGGCTCCTTCAGCAGGCGGGGCTCAATCCGCGAGTCGTCGTCAGCGGCGTGGACGAGGAAGCCATCACCGCTGCGACACCGGCCGACCTGGCCCTGGTACTGGCCGAGGCGAAAGCCGCCGCTGTCGCGGGGCACCTGCCGTTCGACGCCCTGGTCATCGGGTGCGACTCGGTGCTGGACATGGGCGACGAACTGGCGCTGGGCAAGCCGCGCGACGCCGACGAGGCGTTCGCCCGCTGGCAGGCGATGCGCGGCCGCAGCGGGAAGCTGCGCACCGGCCACTGCGTCATCGACACCACGACCGGCCGGCGGGTCAGCCAGACCGCCTCGACCACGGTGCGCTTCGGCATGCCGGACGACGAGGAGATCGAGGCCTACGTGATGAGCGGCGAACCGCTCGCGGTGGCCGGCGCGTTCACCCTGGACGGCCGCTCGGCGCCGTTCATCGACGGCATCGACGGGGACGCGGGCAACGTGATCGGCCTGTCGCTGCCGCTGCTTCGCCGCATGCTGGCCGAACTGGGCTTCCGCATCACGGACTTGTGGGGTTAGCCACTCCCCCGGGGGTGGTCGCCGCCGGGTCGTCGCCGTCGGCGGTGGCGGCCGGGTACAGCAGCAAGGTCGCCACCAGCGCCGCGAGGATCACCATCATCGCGGCGAACGCCGCCCAGCCGACCATCCCGACGACGACCGCGCCCAGCACACCGTGCACCACCGCGCAGACGACGAGCACCAACCGCGGCAGCCGACCCGGGGCACGGTCGCGCAACGCGGTACGGGCCGCGATCGCCGCGCACACCAGCAGATAGAGCCCGAACAGACCGCCTGCCACCCAGGCGCCGGCGGACATCGCACCGGGGGCGAGACCACCGAGCGACATGCTCTGCCGCTCGACCGCCAACCCCAGCACCAGATTCACAAAGGCGATGACGAGTGCCTCGACGACCAGAGCCACCGCCGCGGTCGCGGCTATCGGTCTGCGCATGACGACCCCTTACGAGCGGATTCACCCCAGACGCTACTCATGGGTAAACCCGGGGACAAGACGCGTGCTGTCTCGTTCGGGCCGCAAACTTTCCGCCCGTCAATCGTAGGGTTCCCACAAAGAAACACAGCGATTACCCCCAACCGGACACTCCGTTCACCCAAGGGGGCCGAACAGCCGGGCGAGCGGCCGCTACCGGCGTACCGTGGACGAACACGGTCTCCAGCGGCCCGCGAGAGACCCGAACCACGCTGCGTGTGGGCAAGCTCACCCGTGGGGATGACTCGGCACCACGTGTCGGCATTCCCTAAACTCGGCTTGTTTCAAGGAGGGAGCCATCGTGCGCAAGGTGCTCATCGCCAATCGCGGCGAAATCGCCGTCCGCGTCGCCCGCGCTTGCCAGGACGCCGGGATCGCCAGCGTAGCCGTCTACGCGGACCCGGATCGGGATGCGCTGCACGTCCGCGCGGCCGACGAGGCGTTCGCGCTGGGCGGGGACACCCCGGCCACCAGCTATCTGGACATCGCGAAGGTGTTGAAGGCGGCGGCCGATTCGGGGGCGGACTCGATCCACCCCGGTTACGGCTTCCTGTCGGAGAACGCCGAGTTCGCGCAGGCGGTGCTGGACGCTGGTCTGGTGTGGATCGGGCCGCCGCCGCAGGCGATCCGGGATCTGGGCGACAAGGTGGCCGCGCGTCACATCGCGCAGCGCGCCGGTGCGCCGCTGGTGGCCGGCACCCCCGACCCGGTCGGCGGGGCGGACGAGGTGGTGGAGTTCGCCAAGGAGCACGGCCTGCCGATCGCCATCAAGGCGGCCTTCGGCGGCGGCGGGCGGGGCCTGAAGGTGGCCCGCACGCTGGAGGAGGTCCCGGAGCTGTACGAGTCCGCGGTGCGGGAGGCGGTCGCCGCCTTCGGGCGTGGCGAGTGCTTCGTCGAGCGGTATCTGGACCGGCCGCGGCACGTGGAAACCCAGTGCCTGGCCGACACCCACGGCAACGTCGTGGTCGTCTCCACGCGTGACTGCTCCCTGCAGCGCCGGCACCAGAAGCTGGTGGAGGAGGCCCCCGCGCCCTTCCTGAACGAGGATCAGACGGCGCAGCTGTACACCGCGTCGAAGGCGATCCTGCGGGAGGCCGGCTACGTGGGCGCCGGCACCTGCGAGTTCCTGGTGGGCCAGGACGGCACGATCTCCTTCCTCGAGGTCAACACCCGACTCCAGGTGGAGCACCCGGTCACCGAGGAGGTGTCGGGGATCGACCTGGTGCGGGAGATGTTCCGCATCGCCGACGGTGAGGCTCTGGGGTACGACGACCCGGCGCTGCGCGGCCACTCCTTCGAGTTCCGGATCAACGGCGAGGACCCGGGCCGCGGATTCCTGCCCGCGCCGGGCACGGTGACGCGTTTCGACGCGCCGACCGGGCCGGGCGTGCGGCTGGACGCGGGCGTGGAGGCCGGCTCGGTCATCGGCCCGGCCTGGGACTCCCTGCTGGCCAAGCTGGTCGTCACCGGCGCCACCCGCCGAGCAGGCCCTGGAGCGGGCCCGCCGGGCGCTGGCCGAGTTCACCGTCGACGGCATGGCCACCGCCATCCCCTTCCACCGTGCGGTGGTCACCGACCCGGCGTTCGCGCCGGAGCTGGACGGGTCGGCCGAGCCGTTCACCGTGCACACCCGGTGGATCGAGACCGAGTTCGACAACACCATCGCCCCGTTCGCCGGCCTGCTGCCGGACGACGAGGAGGGCGAGGGTGCCCGGGAGACGGTGGTCGTCGAGGTCGGCGGCAAGCGGCTGGAGGTGACGTTGCCGGCGTCCTTCGGGGCGGGGATGGTGGCGGCACCCTCGGGCGCGAAGAAGGCGCCGCGGCGCAAGGCGGCGAAGAAGGCGGGGGCGGCCGCGTCGGGTGACGCGCTGGCCTCACCGATGCAGGGCACCATCGTCAAGATCGCGGTCGAGGAGGGCCAGGAGGTCAGCGAGGGCGACCTGATCGTGGTCCTGGAGGCCATGAAGATGGAGCAGCCGCTGAACGCCCACCGCTCCGGAACCATCAAGGGTCTCACCGCGGAGGTCGGCTCGTCCGTCTCCTCCGGCGCGCTCATCTGCGAGATCAAGGACTGACGTCCGCTTACCCGCCCCGTCCTGTCCTCGGCCCGTTCCCTGGGTCGGGGGTGGGGCGGGGCGGGTCCTTGTGGACAACGTATTTACGAGCCCCGCCTCCCCCTGACATGCCCCGCAGCGCCTGATACGGGGCTCACAAATACTCGACAAAGTCCACAAGAACCCACCCCGCCCCACCCCCTCACCTCTGTTCCCCGCCTCCGGACCGGGGGGCTTCCCAACCCCCTCACGCCCGTGTCCGGACCCTGGGGCGGGTGGGGCTTCCCACCCTCCTGCCGGTATCCGGGCCTGGGCCGGGTGGGCTTCCCACCCCCTCGCGCCGGTATCCGGCCCCTGGACCGGGTCCTTCGGCTACGTGAGGGGGCGGGGTGGGGTGGGGGGTCGTGGACCGTGTCGAGTATTTGTGAGCCCCGTATCAGGCCAGGTGGGGCATGTCCGGTTCGGCGGGGCTCGTAAATACGTGGTCCACGACCCCCCGCCCCACCCCGCCCCCGACCCGACGTCAGAGCTGCTCCGCCCGCCCCACCCGGATGGCCAGGACGAGGACCCAGGCGAGCCCGGCGAAGACCGTGGAGGCGATGAACGCGGTGGAGATGCCGGTGACGAACGCGTCGGCCCGCACCGCGGCATGGCGGAACGCCGTCCCGTAGACGGTGACCAGGATGGACAACCCGAGGCTGCCGCCCACCTGTTGCAGGGACTGTATGAGGCCGGACGCGGACCCCGCCTCCTGCGGCCGGACACCGGACAGGATCAGCGTGTTGAGCGGCATCATGGTGCAGCCCAGCCCCGCCCCCATCAGCAGCATCGGCCCCAGCAGCGCCCCCTCGTAGCCGCTGCCCGGACCGATCCGCGAGAACCACGCCATGCCGACGACGACCAGCAGCACCCCGACGGTCACCACCCGCTTGGGGTGCCAGCGGGCGAGCGCCTTCGGGGCCGTCCGGGCGGCGGCGAACAGCAGGCCGACCATGGGCATGAAGGCGAGGCCGGTGCGCAACGGGCTGTAGCCCAGCGGCCCCTGGAGGTACTGCGTGGTGAAGTAGAAGACGCCGAACATCCCGGCCGGCACCAGCAGCATGCAGCCGTAGGCGATGGCCCGGTTCCGGTCGGCGAACAACCGCAGCACCACCAGCGGACTGTCCACCCGGCGTTCGATCACCAGGAACGCGGTCAGCAGGACGACGGCCGCCACGAACGCGGCGATCGCCCGCGCGTCTCCCCAGCCCTGTTCGGCCACCCGGATGAACGCGTAGACCAAGCCGGTCATGCCGAGCGTGCCGGTGAGCGCGCCCCCGATGTCGAAGCGGCCGCGCTGCCGTTCGGTCTCGGCGAGGAAGCGCGGGGCGATCAGGGTGATGACGGCGCCTACGGGGATGTTGATGAAGAAGACCCAGCGCCAGGAGGCCAGGTCGGTCAGCACGCCGCCGACCATCAGCCCGATCGCGGAGCCGACCCCGGAGACGGCGGAGAAGACGCCGAGGGCGCGGATGCGCTCGGTCCCCTCGGTGAACGTGGTGGCTATCAGCGCGAGGGTGCTGGGCGCGGCGAGGGCGGCGGCCAGTCCCTGCGCCGCGCGGGCGACCAGCATGAGCGTGCTGTTGGGCGCCAGCCCGCCGAGCACGGAGGCGGCAGTGAAGGCCAGGACGCCGACCACGAGGGCGCGGCGGCGGCCTATCAGGTCGCCGATCCGGCTGCCGAGTAACAGCAGTCCGCCAAAGGCCAGGGTGTAGACGTTCAGCACCCAGGACATCCCGGTGCGGGAGAAGTGCAGGTCGGATCCCAACTCCGGGAGCGCGACGTTCACCACCGTGGCGTCCAGCAGCAGCATCATCTGGGTCATCACGATCGCGGTGAGTGCGAGGACCGGGTGGTGTCGTCTCGGCGCAGGGGAAGGCACGCCGAGGCGGGCACGCGTGGGCGTGGACATCAGTCAGTGCCTCCAGGCAGAATCGATTGAAGCGGAGGTTGCCTCCGCAAATATACGGAGGCAACCTCCGCTTCAGCAATGGGATTCTGGAGGCGATGAGTTCCGGGGGGAGCTGAGCAGGAGCCAGGTGTGCCGGGAGAGGCAGGCGATCACATGATGACCAAGCCGATGAGGGCGGACGCCCGACGCAATTACGAGCGGCTCGTGGGCGTCGCCAGGACCACCTTCGCGGAGAACGGCGCCGACGCCCCGCTGGAGGACATCGCACGCCGCGCCCACCTCGGCATCGGCACGCTCTACCGGCACTTCCCCGAACGGGACGCGCTGATGGCGGCCGTCTTCCAGAGCGAACTCGAAGCCCTGGTCACCCTCGCCGACGAACTCGCGGACGCCGACTCCCCCGTCGGCGCGCTGGCCGACTGGCTGCGGGCGGTCATCGCCCACACCATGACCTACCGCGGTCTCGGCCAGGCCCTGATGGCCACCCGGGCGACCTCCATGACCGCCTGCACGAAGCTGCTGCGCGCGGCCGGCGACACCCTGCTCAAGCGGGCCCAGCAGGCCGGCGAGGTACGCGCGGACGCCAACACCCCGGACCTGCTCAAGCTGTCGCACGCCATCGGCCTGGCCGCCGAGAAGTCTCCCGGCGACCCCGAACTCGCCGACCGCCTGCTCGCGTTGATCATCGACGGGCTGCGCACCCGCTGACCGGCGCTACCGCCTGCGCGGCGCGAGGTCGGCCACCCGGCCGTCCGTCGGGGGCAGCGCGGGCGCGCTGCGCAACGGCCCGCTGGACGGCCCCGCGGTCTGCCGGGAGTGCCGGCGCGGACCCGGGACCGGAACGTCTCTGCGCGGTCTGCCACCACCGGGATCACCACCGTCGGAAGGGGTGGCCGACGCCACCGTTATCCGCACCCCGCAGTCGGCGAGCGCCTGGAGTTCGGTCGCGGCGCGCTCGTCGCCGACCGGCGGTTCGTCGGTGACCAGATGGGTGATCACGTCGGACGGCACCGTCTGGAACATCGTGTCGGTGCCGAGCTTGCCGTGGTCGGCCAGCACCACGACTTCGGCGGCGGCCTGCACCAGCGCCCGGTCGACGCTGGCCGACAGCATGTTGGAGGTGGACAGGCCGCGCTCCGCGGTCAGCCCGCTCCCCGACAGGAACGCCCGCGACACCCGCAGCCCGTGCAGGGACTGCTCGGCGCCGCTGCCGACCAGCGCGTAGTTGGATCCGCGCAGCGTTCCCCCGGTCATCACCACTTCGACCCGGTTCGCGTGCGCCAGTGCCTGTGCCACCAGGAGGGAGTTGGTGACCACGGTCAGACCGGGAACCCGCGCGAGCCGGCGGGCCAGCTCCTGCGTGGTGGTCCCGGCGCCGACCACGATGGCCTCGCCCTCCTCGACGAGCCCGGCCGCGAGATCGGCGATGGCCGTCTTCTCCGCGGTCGCTAGATGGGATTTCTGCGGGAAGCCGGACTCCCTGGTGAAGCCGCCCGGCAGCACCGCACCGCCGTGCCGGCGGTCGAGTAGTCCTTCGGCCTCCAGCGCCCGCACGTCCCGCCGTACGGTCACTTCGGAGGTCTGGACGACGCGGGCGAGTTCACGGAGCGAGACGGCCCCGTTCGCTCGCACCATTTCGAGGATCAACTGGCGACGTTCTGCTGCGAACACGAAACTGACAGTAACGCCAGCGAGCGTCTACTTTCAGCGGTTTGCACCAAATAACAGAAGTTGTTCATGCACGGGCCAAGCGAGTGCTATAGGCAGACCGGGCATGGTTCGACCGACCCCGCGGCGGCGCCTGGGCGGCCCGCGGGGCCTCGGGGAGCGGGTGGGGTCAGTCGGTCCTGCGGGTGTGCAACTGCCGGGCGACCTCGGCGACCGATCCCGACAGCGACGGGTAGACGGTGAAGGTGTTGGCGATCTGCTCGACCGTCAGGTTGTTGTCGACCGCGATCGCGATGGGGTGGATCAGCTCGCTCGCCCGCGGCGCGACCACCACACCGCCCACCACGATCCCCGTGCCGGGACGGCTGAACAGCTTCACGAAGCCGTCCCTGATGTCCTGCATCTTCGCCCGCGGGTTGCGCAGCAGCGGCAGCTTGAACACCCGGGCGTCGATCTTCCCGTTGTCCACGTCGGCCTGGCTGTAGCCGACCGTGGCGATCTCCGGGTCGGTGAAGACGTTGGCGGACACCGTCTTGAGGTTCAGCGGCGCGACCGCGTCGCCCAGGAAGTGGTACATCGCGATCCGGCCCTGCATCGCGGCCACCGACGCCAGCGCGAACACGCCCGTGCAGTCGCCCGCCGCGTACACGCCCTGCGCCGTGGTCCGCGACACCCGGTCGGTCCACACGTGGCCCGACTCCTTGAGCTTGACCCCGGCCTCCTCCAGACCGATCCCGGCCGTGTTCGGGATCGACGCCGACCGCCATCAGGCAGTGCGTGCCGGTGATGACCCGGCCGTCGGCCAGCGTCACCTCCACCCGGTCGCCGACCCGCTTGGCGGCCGAGGCCCTGGAGCGGGCCATCACGTTCATCCCCCGGCGGCGGAAGACGTCCTCCAGCACGGCGGCCGCGTCGGGGTCCTCGCCCGGCAGCACCCGGTCCCGGCTGGAGACCAGCGTCACCTTCGAGCCCAGCGCCTGGTACGCGCCGGCGAACTCCGCGCCGGTCACCCCCGAGCCGACCACGATGAGCTCCTCGGGAAGCTCCTCCAGGTCGTACACCTGCGTCCAGTTCAAGATCCGCTCGCCGTCCGGCAGCGCGTCCGGGATCTCCCGTGGGCCGCCCGCCGGTCGCGATCAGCACCGCGTCCGCGGTCAGCGTCTCCGCCGAACCGTCCGCCGCGGTCACCGTCACCTGGCGCGCGCCGCCCGGCACCTGCGCCGCCTCCAGCCTGCCGCGGCCCCGCACCACCCGGCCGCCGGCCCGGGTCACGGACGCCGTGATGTCGTTCGACTGCGCCAGCGCGAGCCGCTTGACCCGGCGGTTGACCTTGCCCAGGTCCACGCCGTGCACCCGGGCGGCTTCCTTGTCGGGCGGGGTGTCGTCGGCGACGATGATGCCCAACTCCTCGTAGGAGGAGTCGAAGGACGTCATGACCTCGGCTGTGGCGATCAGCGTCTTCGACGGCACGCAGTCGGTCAGCACCGACGCGCCGCCCAGGCCGTCGCAGTCGACGACGGTCACCTCCGCGCCCGCCTGGGCCGCGACAAGCGCCGCCTCGTATCCGCCAGGTCCTCCACCGATGATCACGATCCGAGTCACGTCCCCCATTGTCCCGCACCCGCCGGGCGGCCCGTCTCCGGGTCACCTGGTCCGCCCGGTCTGCCCGGACCGAACCGTCCGGGCGCGGCGCTCCCGTACTCTGTCGGGCATGTCGCTCTACGCCGCGTACGCCGGCAACCTCGACGCGCGGCTGATGATCCGCCGCGCCCCGCACTCCCCGCTGCGCGGCACCGGATGGCTCGACGGCTGGCGGCTGACCTTCGGCGGCGAGCAGATGGGCTGGGAGGGCGCGCTCGCCACCCTCGTCGAGGACCCCTTCCACCAGGTCTTCGTCGGCCTCTACGACATCGCCGCCCGCGACGAGGAGTCCCTCGACCGCTGGGAGGGCATCCCCTTGAGCATCTACCGCCGCACCACAGGTCCGCGTCCACACCCTCGACGGGGACATCGCCGCCTGGACCTACGTACTCAACGACTACGAGGGCGGTCTCCCCTCCGCGCGCTACCTCGGCGAGATCGCCGACGCCGCGGAATCCGCGGGCGCACCCCACGACTACGTCATGGAACTGCGCAAACGGCCCTGCTGATCCGGCACTGTCCGTCCACCGGCCACTCTCCTTCGTTCGCGCCCGCCCCCCTTCCCTCGGGGCTCGGTTCGTTCTTCTCCGGCTGCTCCTTTCTTGTGCGGCTGGCCGGCTTCCCCGGCTTCCCCGGCTTCTCCGGGTCGGTCTTCTCCGGCTTCTCCGGCTGCTCCTTCTTCTCCGGGTCTCTCTTCCTTCTGCGGTGCTCTTTCTTGTGCGGCTGCTTCTCCTTGGTCGGGGGCGGGGTGGGGTGGGTTCTTGTGGACTACGTATTCACGAGCCCCGCTTCCGGGGACATGCCCTGCCTGGTCTGATACGGGGCTCACAAATACTCGACAATGTCCACAAGAACCCACCCCACCCCGCCCCCTTGCGTCCGCTCTCTCGCGCGCCCCTGCGCCGTGAAACGGCCGACGCGCTCCGTAGCAGACCGGCGAGGGCGTCTACGCGCGTAGGCATTCCTCCGTTACGCTCGTCCGCGTGAACGCATCCGCATCCGCAACCTCATCAGAAAACCCCTACGCCGCCGCTGATACCGCCGCCGCTCGCCTGCGTGAGATGACCGGCGCGGACAGTCATGACGTCGCCCTGGTCATGGGTTCCGGTTGGGTCCCGGCGGCCGACGCGCTGGGCGTGCCCGAGCACGAGTTCGCGATCACCGATCTGCCGGGCTTCCCGCCACCCGCGGTCGCCGGTCACTCCGGCAGGATCCGGTCGGTGGTGATCGAGGGCAAGCGCGCACTCGTCTTCCTGGGACGCAACCACCTCTACGAAGGCCACGGCGTCGCCACCGTGGTGCACGGTGTCCGTACCGCGGTGGCGGCGGGCTGCAAGACGGTCGTCCTGACCAACGGATGCGGCGGGCTGCGACCCACGTTCCGGCCGGGCCAGCCGGTGCTGATCAGCGACCACATCAACATGACGGCGACGTCGCCGATCGCGGGCGCGAACTTCATCGACCTGACGGACCTGTACTCGCCGCGGCTACGCGCGTTGTGCAAGCAGATCGACCCCACACTGTCCGAGGGCGTGTACGTGCAGTTGCCCGGGCCGCACTACGAGACGCCGGCCGAGATCGGCATGGTCCGGGCGATCGGCGGCGACCTGGTCGGCATGTCCACCACCTTGGAGGCGATCGCCGCACGCGAGGCGGGCGCCGAGGTGCTGGGCATCTCCCTGGTGACCAATCTCGCCGCGGGCATGACGGGCGCGCCGCTCAACCACGAGGAAGTCCTCGAAGCGGGCCGTGAGTCCGCGACCCGGATGGGTAGCCTGCTCGCACAGGTGCTCGGCCGTATCTGACCCGACCGCCAGCAACCATCCGCAAGGAGCCGCAGATGGGAAACGACACGCTGTCACAGGCCCGCGCCTGGCTGGCGGAGGACCCGGACCCGCAGACCCGGGAGGAGTTGGCCGCGCTGCTCGACGCGGGGACGCCGCAGGCGGCCGAGGATCTCGCCGACCGCTTCTCCGGCACCCTGCAGTTCGGCACCGCGGGACTCCGCGGTGAGCTAGGCGCCGGCCCGATGCGGATGAACCGCGCCGTCGTCATCCGCGCCGCCGCCGGACTCGCCGCATACCTCACGGCGCAGGGGCAGGGCGGCGGGCTGGTCGTCATCGGCTACGACGCCCGCCACAAGTCGTACGACTTCGCCGTGGACACCGCCGCGGTGATGACGGGTGCCGGGCTGCGCGCCGCGATCCTGCCCGGTGCGCTGCCCACGCCCGTCCTGGCGTTCGCCATCCGCCACCTTGGCGCGGTCGCGGGTGTCATGGTCACCGCGAGCCACAATCCGCCTCAGGACAACGGCTACAAGGTCTACCTCGGTGACGGCTCCCAGATCGTGCCGCCCGCCGACGCGGGCATCGCGGAGCGGATCGCGGCGGTCGGCGCGCTGGCCGGCGTACCCCGGCCGCCGGAGGGCTGGGAGGTGCTCGGGGACGAGGTGGTCGAGGCGTACCTGGCCCGTGCCGCGTCCGTGGTGACCGACAGCGGACCGCGTGACCTGCGGGTCGTCTACACCCCGCTGCACGGTGTCGGCCGCGACGTCCTGCTCTCAGCCTTCGAGCGGGCCGGTTTCCCGGTGCCCGAGGCGGTGCCCGAGCAGGCCGAGCCGGATCCGGACTTCCCGACGGTCGCGTTCCCGAACCCGGAGGAGCCCGGGGCGATGGACCTGGCCTTCGCGCACGCGCGCAAGGTCGGCCCGGACATCGTCATCGCCAACGACCCGGACGCCGACCGGTGCGCGGTGGCGGTCCCGGACGCCGCCACGGAGGCGGGCTGGCGGATGCTGCGCGGCGACGAGGTGGGCACGCTGCTGGCCGCGTACCTCGTCGGACGCGGTGCCTCGGGCACGCTCGCGGCGTCGATCGTCTCCTCCTCGCTGCTGTCGCGGATCGCGGCGGCGAACGACCTGCCCTACGAGGACACGCTCACCGGCTTCAAGTGGATCTCGCGGGTCCCCGGTCTGCGGTACGGCTACGAGGAGGCGCTGGGCTACTGCGTCGACCCGGAGGGCGTGCGGGACAAGGACGGCATCAGCGCGGCGCTGGCGGTCGCGGAGCTGGCCGCGGGGCTGAAGGCGCAGGGCCGGCTCCTGACCGAGCTGCTGGACGACATCGCCGTCGACCACGGGCTGCACGCCACCGATCAGCTGTCGGCGCGGGTGGCGGACCTGTCGCTGATCGCCGACGCGATGGCCCGGCTGCGCGAGCGCCCGCCGGTCTCCCTCGCGTCCCTGGCGGTCTCCTCGGCCGAGGATCTGAGCAAGGGCACGGAGACGTTGCCGGCGACCGACGGCCTGCGCTACCACCTGGCGGGCAACGGCTCGGTCTCCGCCGCCCGGGTGATCGTCCGCCCGAGCGGGACCGAGCCCAAGATCAAGTGCTACCTCGAAGTGGTGGTCCCGGTCGCCACCCACGACGCGATCCCGGCAGCCCGCGCCACCGCCGCCGAAACCCTGGCCGCGCTGAAGAAGGACCTGGCCGCCGCCGCCGGAATCTGACCGTCGGCCGGGGGTGCCCTGAACCACCCCCGGCCGACGGCCACTACAGGACGGCTACCAGCACGATCGCGAGCGCTCCGAGGACCGCGGGGGTGATGACCTCGTAGGCCCAGCGGGTGGCGATCGGGTTCTTGGCTCCCGGGTCGTCGGCGTGCCGGCGGGCCATCGCGAGCAGGTCCTCGACCGCCTGGTCGAAGGGGGCGAGCACCGGTCCCTCGGGCTGCGGGCGGGCCGAGCGGGCGGACTGCTCGGGCGCGAACATGTCGGCGCTGGCGCGGTTGCGGCCGAACAGTCCGCCGGACGAGGGGACCGGTTCCGCGGCCTTGATCGTCCGCCGGTTGGCGCGCTTGCGGGCCCGCATGGACACCGGCACCGACCAGAGCTGGTACTTCTTGCCGTCGGCGACGAGTTCGGTGGAGAAGCGGGCCTCGATGGACTCGACCTGTCCCCACGGGACGGTGATGGTGCGGAACGGGTTGCGGACCAGCATGCGCAGTTCGCTGACGTACACCACGGGCCGCACGGTGAAGGCGAAGACCAGCGGCGCGCCGAACAGCAGGCAGGCGAGCGCCATGAGCGGGGTGCGGCCGCTGCCGCGCAGGCCGGCGTCGACGACCAGCCACACGGCGAGGGCGAGCAGCAGGGCGCCACCGGCGATCCCCATCGGGGAGCGGAAGGCCCGGTCCGCGTACTTGGGCCGCTGGGGGGCGTCGGGGCTCGGGGTCGGGGTCGTCATGGGACCGATTCTGCACGAAGGGCCATCGGCGACCGGCGGTGGCACACATTTCGGTCTCGCATCGATCGGTCATTTCGACCGATTTCCGGGGGTGACATGCCGCTACGCGCGTAGATATGCTCGCCTGGTGACCATGTCATTGCTGTCCACCGTTCCTGCCCACGGCCCAGACGCCGCGGCCCGGCTGGCCTCCCTGGCGGACGTGACCGCCTCGGACGCCGCGCTGCGCCGGTTCCTGCACGGGTTGCCCGGGGTTGACGCGGTCGGCCTCGAAGGCCGCGCCGCCATGCTCGGCACCCGTTCGATCAAGACCACGGCCAAGGCGTACGCCATCGACCTGGCCATCTCGATGATCGACCTGACGACCCTGGAAGGCGCAGACACCCCGGGCAAGGTCCGGTCGCTGTGCGTCAAGGGCATCAACCCCGACCCCTCGGACCGCACCACGCCGAAGGTCGCCGCCATCTGCGTCTACTCCGACATGGCGGGCGTCGCGAAGGAGGCGCTGGCCGGTTCCGGCATCCACGTCGCCTCGGTCGCCACCGCCTTCCCCTCCGGCCGGGCGGCGCTCCCGGTCAAGCTCGCCGACACCGCCGACGCGGTGGCCGCGGGCGCGGACGAGATCGACATGGTCATCGACCGCGGCGCCTTCCTGTCGGGCCGCTACCTGGAGGTCTTCGAGGAGATCAAGGCCGTCAAGCAGGCGTGCGTGCGCCCCGACGGCACCTCGGCGCACCTGAAGGTGATCTTCGAGAACGGCGAGCTGTCGACGTACGACAACATCCGCCGCTGCTCGTGGCTGGCGATGCTGGCCGGCGCCGACTTCATCAAGACCTCGACCGGCAAGGTCGCGGTGAACGCCACCCCGCCCAACACGCTGCTCATGCTGGAGGCCGTCCGCGACTTCCGGGAGACCACCGGCGTGCAGGTGGGCGTCAAGCCCGCGGGCGGCATCCGCACCTCCAAGGACGCCATCAAGTACCTGGTGATGGTCAACGAGACGGTGGGCGAGGAGTGGCTCAGCCCGGACTGGTTCCGGTTCGGCGCCTCCAGCCTGCTCAACGACCTGCTGATGCAGCGCCAGAAGCTGAGCACCGGCCGGTACTCCGGTCCCGACTACGTGACGGTGGACTGAGACCCATGGCAACGGAAAAGCTGACATCCGCGTTCGAGTACGCCCCGGCGCCCGAGTCCCGGGCGATCGTCGACATCGCGCCGTCCTACGGTCTGTTCATCGACGGTGAGTTCCGCGACGCGCAGGACGGCAAGGTCTTCAAGACCGTCTCGCCCTCCAGCGAGGAGGTGCTCTCCGAGGTCGCCGAGGCCGGTGCGGCCGACGTGGACGCCGCGGTGAAGGCCGCCCGCAGGGCGTTCGGCTCCTGGTCGGCGCTGCCGGGGGCGGAGCGGTCGAAGTACCTGTTCCGGATCGCCCGGATCATCCAGGAGCGCAGTCGCGAGCTGGCCGTGCTGGAGTCGCTGGACAACGGCAAGCCGATCCGCGAGTCGCGGGACATCGACGTGCCGCTGGTCGCCGCGCACTTCTTCTACTACGCGGGCTGGGCGGACAAGCTCGGCCACGCCGGCTTCGGTCCCGACCCGCGCCCGCTGGGGGTGGCCGCCCAGGTCATCCCGTGGAACTTCCCGCTGCTGATGCTGGCGTGGAAGATCGCCCCCGCGCTGGCCTGCGGCAACACCGTGGTGCTCAAGCCCGCCGAGACCACCCCGCTGTCCGCCCTGTTCTTCGCGGACATCTGCCGCCAGGCCGGACTGCCCAAGGGTGTCGTCAACATCCTCACCGGCGCCGGCGCCACGGGCGCCGCGCTGGTCGGGCACGAGGACGTCAACAAGGTGGCGTTCACCGGCTCGACGGGGGTCGGCAGGGCCATCGCCCGCACGGTCGCCGGGACCCGCAAGAAGGTCACCCTGGAGCTGGGCGGCAAGGCGGCGAACATCGTCTTCGACGACGCCCCCATCGACCAGGCCGTCGAGGGGATCGTCAACGGGATCTTCTTCAACCAGGGCCATGTGTGCTGCGCGGGGTCGCGGCTGCTGGTCCAGGAGTCGGTCCACGAGGAGGTGCTGGACGCCCTCAAGCGCCGGATGGGCACCCTTCGGGTCGGCGACCCGCTGGACAAGAACACCGACGTCGGCGCGATCAACTCCGCCGAGCAGCTGGCCCGGATCACCGAGCTGGCGCAGGCCGGCGAGGCCGAGGGCGCGGAGCGCTGGGCACCCGCCTGCGAACTGCCCTCCTCCGGCTACTGGTTCGTGCCCACGCTGTTCACCGGCGTCTCCCAGGCGCACCGGATCGCCCGCGAGGAGATCTTCGGCCCGGTGCTGTCGGTGCTGACCTTCCGTACGCCGGCCGAGGCGGTGGAGAAGGCCAACAACACCCCCTACGGCCTGTCGGCGGGCATCTGGACGGAGAAGGGCTCGCGCATCCTGTGGATGGCCGACAAGCTCCGGGCCGGAGTGGTGTGGGCCAACACGTTCAACAAGTTCGACCCGACCTCGCCGTTCGGCGGCTACAAGGAGTCGGGCTACGGCCGCGAGGGCGGCCGTCACGGTCTGGAGGCGTACCTCGATGTCTGATGTGACCGCGGCGCGGAGGATGTCCGACGGACGGCTGAGCGTCTTCAAGACCTACAAGCTGTTCGTCGGGGGGAAGTTCCCCCGGTCCGAGAGCGGACGGGTGTACGAGGTGGCCGACTCCAAGGGCAACTGGCTGGCCAACGCGCCGCTCGCCTCCCGCAAGGACGCGCGCGACGCGGTCTCCGCCGCCCGCAAGGCGTTCGGCGGCTGGGCGGGCGCGACCGCGTACAACCGGGGCCAGGTGCTCTACCGGGTCGCCGAGATGCTGGAGGGCCGGCGCGAGCAGTTCGTCCGCGAGGTGGCGGAGTCGGAGGGCCTGTCCAAGGCGAAGGCCGCCGCGACGGTGGACGCCGCGATCGACCGCTGGGTCTGGTACGCGGGCTGGACCGACAAGATCGGGCAGGTCGCGGGGTCGGCGAACCCGGTGGCCGGGCCGTTCTTCAACCTCTCGACGCCGGAGCCGACCGGGGTGGTGGCCGTGCTGGCGCCGCAGGCCTCGTCGTTCCTGGGGCTGGTCTCGGTGCTGGCGCCGGTCATCGCGACGGGCAACGTCGCGGTGCTGGTCACCTCGCAGGAGCGTCCGCTGCCGGCGCTCTCACTGGCCGAGGTGCTGGCCACCTCCGATGTGCCGGGTGGGGTGGTCAACATCCTGTCCGGCAAGGCCTCCGAGGTCGGTCCGCACCTCGCCGCGCACGCCGACGTCAACGCGATCGACCTCGCGGGCGTCGAGGGCGAGTTGGCCAAGGACCTGGAGATCACCGCCGCGGAGAACCTCAAGCGGGTGCTGCGGCCGCGCGGTGAGGACTGGAGCGCGGAGCCCGGCATGGACCGGATGCTGGCGTTCCTGGAGACGAAGACCGTCTGGCACCCGATCGGGGTGTGAGACGCCGGACGGGCCCCGGAACGCCGGGGCCCGGCTCGTCACTTGTGGGCGAGGGCGGTGGTGCGGCCGACGAGGGGCAGGTCGGACAGCGATGCGCCGTTGGTGAGCGGCTTGGTGAGGTTCCCGGTGCCCAGGCTGGAGGCGCCGTCGGGCTTGACGCCCACCGTGTTGGTCAGCGGGTCGACGCCGGTCTTGGCCAGCGGGTCGAGCTGGAGGTGCTCGACCGGGGCGGCACCGCTGCCGACGCCCTTGAGGGCGCCGCCGAGTCCGTCACCCGACCGGGTCGGCCTGCGCGGCGCCCGCGCCCACCGCCAGGGCGGCACCGACGGCCGACAGGGTGATCGCGGCGCGCAGCAGGGCGCGGGGGGCGGGAGTTGCGTGGTGCGACATGACGACCTACCTGACTGGGAACTGGCCGAACAATCCGATGAACGGGGCATTGCGGACACAACGCCACGGTTCCACAGGGTAATTGATCGACTGCGTACGGTCCACACGCGCTCTGGCGCGCCGGATACGTCACACTGGTCTTCCGTGAACCCTGATGACGATTCCGACTCCGCGCCATCCGCCGCCCGCGTCGTCCTGCTCGCCGGGCCGTCCGGTTCAGGGAAGACCTCGCTGGCCGAGCGCACCGGCCTTCCGGTGCTCAACCTCGACGACTTCTACAAGTCCGCGGACGACCCGACGCTGCCGCCGCTGCCGCACGGCGCCGGGGCCGACTGGGACTCACCGCGCTCCTGGGACGCCGACGCGGCACTCGCCGCGATCGGTTCACTGGCCGAGACCGGCAGCGCGCGCGTGCCGGTGTACGACATCGCCTCGTCCTCCGTGGTCGGATCCTGCGACTTCCGGCTCGGCGGCGCCGCGCTGTTCGTCGCCGAGGGGATCTTCGCGGCCGAGATCGTGGAGCGCTGCCGGGCCGCGGGACTACTGGCCGACGCGCTGTGCCTGCGCGGCAGACCGTCCGTGACGGCCTGGCGGCGCTTTCGGCGTGACCTGCGCGAGGGCCGCAAGTCCTGGCCGTATCTGCTGCGCCGCGGTTGGCGGCTGATGCGGGCGGAACGCGGCATCGTGGTGCGCCAGACCGCCCTGGGCGCCACACCGTGCGAGCACGCGGTGGCGTTGGCGCGGATCCGGGCCGCGCTGATCGACCCGGTGCCGGTCGCCGATGTGATCGCCTGACGCGAGAGGCGGGCGGGGCCGCCCGGTTTTCCCCGGACCGGCGGCCCCGGCCCCCTGGTGTCTCCCCCGTTGTCCCTGCTCCCCCGTTTCCCCGGCGGGCCCCCCTCAAGGCCCGTCAGGCGACCAGTTCGCCGAACGCCTCGCTCTCGTCACGGCCCTGGGACAGTGTCTGGTCCTCGCGCAGCCGGCGCAGCGACCGCCAGATGCTGCTCTTGACGGTGCCGACGCTGATGCCGAGCACGTCGGCGATCTCCGGGTCGGTGCGGCCCTCGTAGTAGCGCAGGACCAGCATGGTGCGCTGGGTCTCGGGCAGCTTGGCGAGCGCCTGCCACAGCACGGCGCGCAGTTCGGTGCCGCTCATCGCGTCACCCTCGCCGGGCGTCTCGGGCAGTTCCTCGGTCGGGTACTCGTTGAGCTTGCGGCGGCGCCAGGCGCTGATGTGCAGGTTGGTCATGGTGCGGCGCAGGTATCCGCCGACGGCCGCCTTGTCGCTGATCCGGTCCCACGCGCGGTAGGTGGAGAACAGCGCGCTCTGCAGCAGGTCCTCCGCCTCGTGCCGGTCGCCGGTCAGGTGGTAGGCGGTCGCGTACAGGGAGGCGCGGCGCTCGGCGACGTAGGCGGTGAAGTCCGCCTCCGACGTCGGGCTCTTCCGCTCCTCCGTGGCCTCCCTGTACGCGGTGGCGGTGACCCCCGCGGCCCCGCCCTCGATCGCGGTCATGAACGGCGCCCTGTGGCGCTGCGTCCCCTGCGCGATCGTGCTGCGTCCGGTGCCGCGCGCGCACCCCCGCCCGCCTGCGGCACCGGACATCCCTTCGCTCCACCCGGCGGCGTGGTGCGGACGGGTCCGCAACGCCGAGTCGGAGGTGGTGGTGTGCTTCGCGCTCATCTCAAAGACCCCCGTGGGTGGAACAAGCTTCTGACGGTTTTACGGCGATGGTGCCGCCGTCGTGAGGAAAAGACTGTCGGATCAGTTTCATGGCCCTGTCAGGTGAGTGTCACAGCACCGTCACAGCACGGCGGGCGGTTGACGAGGCCCCGGTCGCCCTCCGGCCGGATACGGGTCGGCGACGAAGGTCGATCCGGCAGCGGCATTGGGCCACAATGACCCCCGTGCCCTTCCTGTTGCTCATCGAGGACGACGACGCCATCCGTACGGGCCTCGAACTGGCCCTCACCCGGCAGGGCCACCGTGTGGTGGCCGCCGCGACCGGCGAGGAGGGTCTGGAGCGGCTGCGCGAGCAGCGCCCGGACCTGATCGTGCTGGACGTGATGCTGCCGGGCATCGACGGGTTCGAGGTGTGCCGCCGGATCCGGCGTACCGACCAGTTGCCGATCATCCTGCTCACCGCCCGCAGCGACGACATCGACGTGGTCGTCGGCCTGGAGTCGGGTGCGGACGACTACGTGGTCAAACCGATCCAGCCACGGGTGCTGGACGCCCGCATCCGGGCGGTGCTGCGCCGGGGGGAGCGCGACAGCACCGACGCGGCGGCCTTCGGGTCGATCGTGATCGACCGCTCGGCCATGACGGTCACCAAGGACGGCCAGGACCTCCAACTGACCCCCACGGAGCTGCGGCTGCTGCTGGAGCTCAGCCGCCGCCCCGGGCAGGCCCTGTCGCGCCAGCAGTTGCTGCGGCTGGTGTGGGAGCACGACTACCTGGGCGATTCGCGGCTGGTGGACGCCTGTGTGCAGCGGTTGCGCGCGAAGGTGGAGGACGTGCCGTCCTCGCCGAAGCTGATCCGCACGGTGCGCGGGGTGGGCTACCGGCTGGACCCGCCGTCATGAGCGGCCCGCTCACCGGCCGCCGCGGTGCGGCCACGACGCCGGACGGAAGTACCGCGTGAGGATACGTCGTGCCCTGTCGTGGCTGGCCAAGCTGCGGCTGGGGAGTCTTCGGCTGCGCCTGGTGGCCGTCTTCGCCGCGGTCGCCCTGACCGCCGCCGTCTCCGCCTCCGGCATCGCCTACTGGCTCAACCGCGACGCGGTGCTCACCCGTGCGCAGAACGCCGCGCTGGACGACTTCCGGGCGTCGATGACCCGCAACGTCGGGTCGCTGCCCACCGATCCGCCCTGCGACGAGTTGCAGGAGGCGGCCCGCCGGATGGCGACCAGCACGCAGAACTACGCGGTGCTGCTGTTGGCCGACGACGGCGGCGGGGTGCGGTGCGCGGCGACCTCGGACCGGGAGCGGTTCACCCTCAGCCAGGTGCCTGCCACGCTTCAGAAGGCGGTGGAGAAGGCCAGGCCGCTCAAGAACGGCAACCAGGCCACGTTCCACCTGTACTGGCAGCGCACCACGGTGGGCGACCGGCCCTTCCTGGTGGGCGGCGCCAAGATGATCGGCGACGGGCCGACCGGCTACATGTACAAGTCGCTGGACGCGGAGCGCTCCGACCTCAACTCGCTCGCCTGGTCGCTGGGCATCGCCACCGCGCTCGCCCTGGTGGGCGCCGCGCTGCTGGCGCAGGCGGCGGCCTCCACGGTGCTGCGGCCGGTACAGCGGCTCGGTGACGCGGCGCGCCGGCTCGGCGAGGGCCGGCTGGACACCCGGCTGCGGGTGTCGGGGACGGACGAGTTGGCGGAGCTGTCCCGGACGTTCAACAGCGCGGCGGAGGCGTTGCAGAGCCGGGTGGAGGAGTTGAGCGCCCGGGAGTCGGCGTCCCGGCGGTTCGTGGCGGACATGTCGCACGAACTGCGTACCCCGCTGACCGCGATCACCGCGGTGACCGAGGTGCTGGAGGACGAGGCCGACTCGCTCGACCCGATGATCGCCCCGGCGGTCCGGCTGGTGGTGACCGAGACGCGCCGGCTGGGCGATCTGGTGGAGAACCTGATGGAGGTGACCCGTTTCGACGCCGGCACCGCGCGGCTGCGCGCGGACGAGGTGGATGTCGCCGACATGGTCACCGCGTGCATGGACGCCCGCGCCTGGCTGGACTCGGTGGATCTGGACGCTCCCCGGGGGATCCTGGTCCGGCTCGACCCGCGCCGCCTCGACGTGGTGATGGCCAATCTGATCGGCAACGCCCTCAAGCACGGCGGCGCGCCGGT
Organism: uncultured Actinomycetota bacterium; assembly: GCA_963737305.1. GTDB lineage: Bacteria > Actinomycetota > Actinomycetes > Streptomycetales > Streptomycetaceae > Streptantibioticus_C. The sequence goes on from CAVTRX010000001.1 coordinate 3,807,784, forward strand.
GCGGGTGACCGTGCGCGAGGAGGGCGAGGTGCTGGTCATCCAGGTCGCCGACAACGGCCCCGGCATCCCGGAGGACGTCCTGCCGCACGTCTTCGACCGCTTCTACAAGGCGGACGCCTCGCGGGCCCGGTCGGAGGGCAGCGGGCTGGGGTTGTCGATCGCGATGGAGAACGCCCACATCCACAACGGCACGATCACCGCGGCCAACCGCCCCGAGGGCGGCGCGGTCTTCACCCTGCGGCTGCCCATCCCGCCGGGTGAGCCGGAGGATCCCGACGAGCCGGGCGGGCCGGGGCCCGCCGACGGGCCCGCCGCTCCCGGGCCGCGGGCCGCCGGTGACCACGGCAGCGGGGAGCAGCGGTGAGACGCCGTCACACGGTGGCCGCGGCGGCCACCGCGCTCGTGCTGGGCTGCGCGCTGTCCGGGTGCGGTATCCGGGCCACCTCGGTGCCGGTGGACGCCGGTCCCGCGCCGACCCGGGTCTCGTGCGCGCTGCCGGATTCCGGGGCGTCGACGGACGCGCTCGGGATGATGACCGTGCAGGTCTACCTGCTGTGCAGCCAGCGGCTGTCGCCGGTGCAGCGTTCGGTGCGCGAGCGGCGGCTGGACCGGGTGGAGACGGCGAGGCTGCTGCTGGGCGAGTTGCAGCGCAGGCCGGACCGGAGCGAGGACCGGGGCGGCTTCGTCTCCGAGGTGCCGGACGATCTGATCGTCTCAGGGCCGGCGGTGGGCGATCCGCCGGAGGCGCTGCGGCTCGACCAGGATCCGCAGGAGCTGCCGATGTACGCGGTCGGCCAGTTGGTGTGCACCTTCGCCGACACCCAGGCCGGCTCGACGGACCATTCCGTGGTGCTGGGCGGCCCGGATCCGCGGTCCGCGGTCCGGCGCTACCGGTGCGACGACGACCTGCGCACCGACCCGGACGCGGGCCCGAGCGCGGGGACCCCGGTGCCGTGAACGGGTGGTGAAAGTGCGGTGAAGCGCGCCGGCGCGCGCTGGTCCGTTAGGGCGTACGCCGCCAGCGTGTGGAACCGCCGTCGTGCGGAAGGCGTCCTTCCCGATGTGCAGCGAGATGTGCTTCCTGTCAGCCGGCCGAACGCGGAACGGGACAGGCGGCGACAGCGGACCCTTGTGTGGACGCGCCCGGCGGGCGCCGTCCTCGTCGCCCTGCACCTCGCGGCCGTCTACTGGTTCGCGCTGCGTTCGATGTCGGGCCTGTGGGTGGCGGCGGGCAGCCTGACCCCGCTGCACACGATCAGGACGTATCTGGCGCTCGGCCCCTCGGCGGCCTCGTGGCATCTGGGCGGCGCGCTGTTGCTGCTCGCCCCGCTGGGGGTGCTGCTGCCGTTGGTCGGCGGCCGGGTGGAGGTCTCGCCGCTGGGTTCCTTCGCGCGGACCGCGTTCGGCGGGCTGATGCTGGCGTTCGGCGCCGAGGTGGTGCGCACCGGGATGGCGGGGCAGGCCTTCGACGTGGACATGGTGCTGCTCAACGCGACCGGGATCGCGCTGGCCCACGTGGTGGTGGTCCCGGCGGCGCGGGCGGCCCTGCGGCGGCGCGGCTACGGGCGTCTCCAGGCGGGATGGCGGGACTGCGCGGCGGAGACCGCCACCGCCCCGGCGCTGCCGAGGGTGGGCGTGGCTCCCTGAGCCGGGGGCGTCCCGGAAGGCGAACGGGCCCGGTCCCCCTGGCGGGGGGCCGGGCCCGTCGACGCGGGCGGTCGTGCCAGGTCAGCCGACCGGCAGCTTCGCGCCGACCGGCACGCCACCGAGCAGGCCCTGCGCGCCGGTGCTGCCCAGCGACTGCGGGGCGCCGCGCAGGGTGCCCTTGACGGTGTCGGTGGCCTGCGAGGTCCCGGGCACCAGGCCGGTCACCTTCCCGACCGGGAGTTGCTTGCTGACGGTGTCGAGGGCCTTCGCCGGGCTGGCGGCGGCGATCACCGGGGCCGCGCTCGCGGAGCCCGCCGCGGCGGCGGCGAAGGCCGCGCCGAGCGCGGCGGCGCCGAGAGTCCTGAGAGTTCCGGTCTTCATCGAATTCATCCTCGAAACGTGGCTGGTGTCGGCCCGCGACGGGTTCTGATCGATTGCCGCGGAATGGCGGTCACGCCGATCACACCGGATAACGGAGCGATCACCGCCCGCCAGACGCTAACCACGTGGACTCCAGGGCGCAAACAAGCCACCGGGGTCGCGCGTCCGCCGCGTGACCCCGGTGGCCCGTTGTCGTATGCCATGTGCCGCGGCCCGGCCGCCACCGCCCGGATCGGACGGAACGGCTGGCCACGGCCGGTTAACCGGTCGTCGGCCGGAACAGCCATTCGGCCTTCAATTCGGCGTATCCGGGCTTGATGACGTCGTTGATCATGGCCAGACGTTCATCGAAAGGAATGAACGCCGACTTCATCGAGTTGACGGTGATCCATTCAAGATCGTCCAATGTGTAGCCGAACGCGTCCACCAGGTGGCCGAATTCGCGGCTCATGCCGGTGTCGCTCATCAACCGGTTGTCGGTATTCACCGTGACCCGGAAATGCAGCCGCCGCAGCAGCCCGATCGGGTGCTCCTGGTAGGAGGCGGCGGCCCCCGTCTGGAGGTTGGAGGTCGGGCACAGCTCCAGCGGGACGCGCTTGTCCCGTACGTAGGACGCCAGCCGGCCCAGCTTGACCGTGCCGTCGGGCAGCACCTGGATGTCGTCGATGAGCCGCACGCCGTGCCCGAGCCGGTCCGCGCCGCACCACTGCAGCGCCTGCCAGATCGACGGCAGGCCGAACGCCTCGCCGGCGTGGATGGTGAAGTGGTTGTTCTCCCGCTTGAGGTACTCGAAGGCGTCCAGGTGGCGGGTGGGCGGGAAACCCGCCTCGGCGCCCGCGATGTCGAAGCCGACGACGCCCAGGTCGCGGTAGCGGTTGGCGAGTTCGGCGATCTCCAGGGACCGGGCGGCGTGCCGCATGGCGGTCAGCAGCGCGCCGACCCGGATGCGGTGGCCGGCGGCCTGGGCGAGGCGTTCGCCCTCCCGGAAGCCCTCGTTGACCGCCTCGACGACCTCTTCGAGGCTGAGGCCGGTCTCCAGGTGCTGTTCCGGGGCGTAGCGGACCTCGGCGTAGACGACCCCGTCGGCCGCGAGGTCCTGCGCGCACTCGGAGGCGACGCGCACCAGGGCCTCGCGGGTCTGCATCACCGCGCAGGTGTGGGCGAAGGTCTCCAGGTACCGCTCCAGCCCCTCGCCCTCGTGCTCGGCCTTGGCCGGCGAGTCGGCGGCCTCGCGGAACCACAGGGCGAGGCGTTCCGGGTCGCTCTCCGGCAGTCCGCGGTAGCCGACCGCGTCGGCGAGTTCGATGACGGTCGCGGGGCGCAGTCCGCCGTCGAGGTGATCGTGCAGCAGGACCTTGGGCGCCCGCCGGATGCGGTCGGGCGTGGCGCCGTTGGGGGCGGCGCCGGCCGGGGTGCCGGTGGACGGGTTGCTCGTGGCCGAGCCGGTTCTCGTCTCGTGGCGCGCGCTCTCGTTCTCGTTCTTGTGTTCGTTCTGGCTCTCCATTGGCCGATGCTAACGCCTACGCGCGTAGATCACCCGCTATGGGCATCGGGACGGCGATCCGATACCGAAGATTGACCTTCGGGCCAGGTGGAGCGCGCTGATCCTTCTGCCAAGGTTTTGCCATGGCTTCGCAAGCTTTACCTGTGCGTGGGGCCCGGTTGGGCCGAGCGTTCGGCGCCGGCCCGGGCTCCACCGTGCGCGCGGCGGTGCTGGTGCTGCCCGCGGGCCGGCCGGTGAGCACCCGGCGCGGTTCCTCGCTGGCCGCCACGGCTGCCGCCCGGCCGCTGATGCGGCGTCTGGTGCGCGCCGGGCGCGCCGAGGGCGTGGTGGCGCACGTGGTGCACTACCGCTTCCGCGGCTGGAACGGCGGCCACGCGCATCCCGTCGAGGACGCCGGCTGGGCGGCCGACGAGGTCGTCCGGCGCTACGGTGACGTGCCGATCTGCCTGGCCGGCTTCGACATGGGCGCCCGGGCCGCCCTGCACGCGGCCGGCCATCCGGCGGTCGGCTCGGTGATCGCACTCGCCCCGTGGCTGCCGCAGGGTCCTGAGCCCGACCCGGTCAAGCAGTTGATCGACCGCCAGGTCCTGATCGCGCACGGCACGGTGGACTCGGACTGCGATCCGGAGCTGTCCTTCCGTTACGCGGAGCGGGCGAAGAAGATCAACCCGGACGTCTGCCGTTTCGAGGTCCACTCCGACGGCCACACCCTGCACAGCCACCGCGCCGAAGTCCTCGCCCTGGCGACCGACTTCGTGCTCGGCACGCTGTGCGACCGCCCGCTGTCCCGCCCGGTCACCGACGCGCTCGCCGCCCCGCCGCCGCTGGGCCTGCGGATGCCGCTGGCCTCGGGTTACGGCAGCGGCTGAGCGCCCGCACCCGAGGTCACCCCCCTCACCGGGGCAGCAGGCGGCCCTTGCGGGACAGGACGAAGTCCTTGAAGGCGGTCACCGGGGCGGTGGCGGGGTGGCCGGCGAGCCAGGTGACGCCGATCTCGCGGGCCGCGTGCCGGGCGGTGACCGCGAGTTCGGCCACCCCGGGACGGGGAAAGGACGGCGGCGGCAGCAGGGCGACGCCCAGCCCGGCGGCGACCAGGCCGCGCAGCGTCTCGGCCTCCTCGCCCTCGAAGGCGACCTTCGGGGTGAAACCCGCCTCCGCGCACAGCGCGTCGGTGATGCGGCGCAACCCGTAGCCCGCCTCCAGGGTGACGAACGCACTCGTCGGCGGCGTCGGCGATCCGCACCCGGCTGCGGGCGGCCAGCCGGTGGTCCCTCGGGCACCACCAGACGCAGCCGCTGCTCGTCGAGCCGGTGCACCACCAGGTCGGGCGCGTCCGGGAGCGGCGAGATCAGGCACAGGTCGAGTTCGCCCGCGCGCAGTTTCTCCATGCATCGCCTCGCCGTAGTTCTGCACGAGTTGGAACCGCACCCCGGGATGGTCCGCGCGGAACTCCCGCAGCAGCCCGGGCACCGCCTCCGCGCCCAGGGTGTGCATGAAGCCGAAGGCGACCCGGCCGGTCGCCGGGTCGGCGTCGGCGCGCACCTCCTCGGCGGCGCGCTCCACACCGTCCAGCGCCCGCTCGACGGAACGGTGGAAGAGCCGGCCCGCCGGGGTCAGGGACACGGTGCGGCCGTGCCGGGCGAACAGGGCGACGCCGAGGTCGGCTTCGAGCCGGACCACGGCCCGGCTGAGGGTGGACTGCGGCATGCCGAGTTCCTGCGCGGCGCGGGTGACGTGTTCGTGCCGGGCCACCGCGGCGAACTGCGCGAGGCGCGGGGCCAGCACCGCCGCCCAGGGCGGATGGCCCGCGATGTCTCGTACCTCACCCGCGCGTGCCGGGTCCTCGCGTGAACTGTACTCATGCCGCACAGCAACGATTATCGGCTCATTGTGCATTGGACGCATCAGCGGGCGGCTTCTAGCGTCGTTGTCATGCCTACCGCCCAGTACCGAGGCGTCCCCCCGCTGCGCCGACGCCACCGACAGCAAGCTCCAGCCCGGCACGCCCGGCGTACCGGCGGGCGATCCTCGCGCTGTTCGCCGCCGGGACGGCGACCTTCCTGCTGCTGTACTCGACGCAGGGCCTGCTGCCGGCGATCTCCGGCGACCTCGGCGTCACCCCGGCGCAGGCCAGTCTCACCGTCGCGATGGCCACCGCGGGGCTCGCGGTGTCGCTGATACCGCTGTCCGCGCTCTCGGAGCGCTTCGGGCGTACGCCGGTGATGACGGCGGCCGTCTTCAGCGCCGCGCTGATCGGGCTGGCGGTGCCCTTCTCCCCGAACCTGGCGGTGCTGGTGGTGCTGCGCACGCTCCAGGGCGTGGCGCTCGCCGGGCTGCCGGCCACGGCGATGGCCTACCTCGGGGAGGAGGTGTCGAAGAAGGCGGTGGCCTCGGCGATCGGGCTGTACGTCGCGGGCAACAGCGTGGGCGGGATGTGCTCCCGGGTGATCGCGGGCTTCGTCGCGCAGGCGGCCGGCTGGCGGGTGGCGCTGGGGGTGCTGGGGCTGCTGTCGCTCTGCTGCGCGGTGGTGTTCGTGCTGCTGTCGCCCAGGGCCCGCAACTTCGAGCCCGCCCGCGTCTCACCGCGCATGCTGGCCAGGACGGTCGGCGGGCATCTGGGCAATCCGCTGCTGGTGCGGCTGTATCTGCTGGGCCTGCTGTTCATGGCGGTCTTCGGCACGGTCTACACGGTGCTCGGCCTACCGGCTGACCGCGGCGCCCTTCCATCTGCCGGAGGGGGTCATCGGGTCGCTGTTCCTGGTCTACCTGGTCGGCACGGCGACGTCCGCCGGGTCGGGGCGGCTGGTGGGGCAGCTCGGGCGGCGTGGGGCGCTGTACGTGGGCATCGGCGCGGTGACTGCGGGTCTGCTGCTGAGTCTGGCCGACGTCGCTGGCGGCAGTGCTGGGCGGGCTGGTCCTGATCACCGCGGGGTTCTTCATCGGTCACGCGGTCGCCTCGGGCGCCGTCAGCCGGACCGCGACGCAGGCGCGGGCGCAGGCCTCGGCGCTCTACCTCACCGCGTACTACGTCGGCAACAGCCTGGGCGGGCTGGCCGGCGCCGCCGCGTACCACTCAGACGGCTGGCCCGGCGGTGTTGTGGTCGGTCTGGCGGCCATGGCCGCCGCGACCGGGATCACCTTCTACGCCACCCGCAAAGCCGCCGCGGAACGCCGCACGGCGACGACGAGTTGAGATCGGCGGCCTCAGCTGACGGGGAAGACCCCCGTGTCGATCGTGAGGTCGAAGGGGTCGGGGAGATGGATGGCGTCGCCGTAGTCCACCGCTTCGAGCAGTCGGTACGTCCCGGCTTCCGGCTTCCCGTAGAGGGTCGCGGTGGGCTCGGAACGCCATGGGTCGAGCAGCAGATAGAGGGGGACGCCCGCCTCCGCGTAACCGCGCAGCTTCACGATCCGGTCGGTGTGGGCGTTGCTCTTCGAGGTGATCTCCACGACCAGTCTGGCCTCGTGGCACGGCAGGTAGTTGTCGGATTCCGACGGCACCGAGTCGGGCATCACGACCAGGTCCGGGATGAACAGTCCCTTGCGCGCGGGCACCGAGAGGCCTTGAGTCTGGTAGACGTCCCAGTCCTGGGGGATCGCCGAGACGAGTAGGCGGTGCAGCTTGGCCGCGGTCCGGTTGTGGTTGACTGCCGGCGGTGGAGTCATGGTGACGATCCCCTCGATGATCTCCACCTTCCAGCCCTCGGGTGCGTCGGTGCGCTCCCAGACCCGGACGAGCTCGTCCCAACCGTGGCCGCTGTCGGCGGCGAAATCGGTGGTGAGTGCGCTCATGGTGGTTCCCCTCCTCAAATCGTCACCGATTCCAGCATGCCGAAGGGGACCGCTCCCCGGCTACCGAACTCTTTCATCCGAACGGGTGGACGAGCGGTCGGCTCCCACGGTGGGTTCCCGGGGCCGCACCGGATCCGCCCGCCCCGTCTCGTGGTTTGGGTGGGCGGGGCGGGCGGATGGGTGGGGTCAGCTGATGCGGTCGAGGATGATCGGGGGGGCTTGGAAGGGGGTGCCGGCGGGGGCGATGACGGCCGCGTCGGTGAGGGCTTCCAGGGCGTAGGGGAAGCGCTCGGGGGTGTCGGTGTGCAGGGTGAGCAGCGGCTCGCCGGCCGTGACGTGGTCGCCGGGCTTGGCGTGCATCTCGATGCCCGCGGCGGCCTGCACGGTGTCCTCCTTGCGGGTGCGCCCCGCCCCGAGCCGCCAGGTGGCCACGCCGACGGCGTAGGCGTCCAGTCCGGTCAGCACCCCGGAGTCGGCCGCGGTCACCGTGTGGGTCTCCCGGGCGACGGGAAGGTCCGCCGCCGGGTCGCCGCCCTGCGCCGCGATCATCCGGCGCCAACTGTCCATCGCCGAGCCGTCCTTGAGGGCGCGCTCGGGGTCGGCGTCCTTCAGGCCCGCACCGTCGAGCATCTCCCGGGCGAGCGCCAGGGTGAGTTCGACGACGTCGGCCGGACCGCCGCCGGCCAGCACCTCCAGCGACTCGCGCACCTCCAGGGAGTGACCCGCGGTCAGGCCGAGCGGGGTGGACATCCCGGTGATCAGGGCCACCGTGCGCACCCCGTGGTCCTTGCCGAGGCTCACCATGGTGGACGCCAGTTCCCGGGCGTCGCCGATCTCCTTCATGAACGCGCCGGAGCCGACCTTGACGTCGAGCACGAGCGACCCGGTGCCCTCGGCGATCTTCTTGGACATGATGGACGAGGCGATCAGCGGGATCGCCTCGACCGTGCCGGTGACGTCCCGCAGCGCGTACAGCTTCCGGTCGGCAGGTGCCAGCCCGTCGCCGGCCGCGCAGACCACCGCGCCGACGTCGCGCAGCACGGCCATCATCTCGTCGTTGCCGAGCCGGGCGCGCCAGCCGGGGATGGACTCCAGCTTGTCGAGCGTGCCGCCGGTGTGGCCGAGGCCACGGCCGGACAGCTGCGGCACCGCGGCACCGCACGCGGCGACCAGCGGGGCGAGCGGCAGGGTGATCTTGTCGCCGACGCCGCCGGTGGAGTGCTTGTCGGCGGTGGGGCGGGGCAGCGAGGAGAAGTCCATCCGCTCGCCGCTGTCGATCATCGCCGCGGTCCAGCGGGCGATCTCGGCCCGGTCCATGCCGTTGAGCAGGATCGCCATGGCGAGCGCGGACATCTGCTCGTCGGCGACCTCGCCGCGGGTGTAGGCGTCGATCACCCAGTCGATCTGGGCGTCGCTGAGACGGCCGTGATCGCGCTTGGTACGGATGACGGAGATGACGTCCATCGTGGCCTTTCGTCGCTTAGCGGTTGAGATCCTCGGGGCCGAAGGCGTCCGGCAGCAGGTCGCGCAGAGGGCGGATGCCGCGGGCGGTGTCGACCAGCAGGTCCGGGCCGCCGTTCTCCCACAGCAACTGCCGGCACCGGCCGCACGGCATGAGCAGTTCGCCCTCGCCGTCGCAGCAGGTGAAGGCGGTGAGCCGGCCGCCGCCTGAGGCGTGCAGCGCGGAGACCAGGCCGCATTCGGCGCACAGGGCGACGCCGTACGCGGCGTTCTCCACGTTGCAGCCGACGACGGTGCGGCCGTCGTCGGCCAGGGCCGCGGCGCCGACCGGGAAGTGCGAGTAGGGCGCGTAGGCGCGGGCCATCACGGCCCGTGCCTGCGCCCGCAGCGCCTGCCAGTCGACCGCCGGGGTCTGCCCGGTCACGAGCCCTGGCCCTTGCGGTAGGGCTTGCCGTCGGCCTTGGGCATCCGCAGTCGTTGTGCGGACAGCGCGAGGACCAGCAGGGTCGCGACGTAGGGGGTCGCGGAGACGAACTCGTCGGGGATGGTGTCGGTCATGACGAACCAGAAGAGCAGCAGTACGGCGGACACCACGCTCAGCACGCCCTGCGGGTAGCTCTTCCGGTAGATCTTCCAGGCGCCCAGCAGGGCCAGCAGGATGACCAGCAGGAGCAGCAGCGCGTGCGCGGCCGGGCCGCCGTTGCGCAGCTGGAGGCTGTCGGTGTAGCCGAACAGGCCGGCGCCCATGGCCAGCCCGCCGGGCCGCCAGTTGCCGAAGATCATCGCGGCGAGGCCGATGTAGCCGCGCCCGCCGGTCTGGCCGTCCTCGTAGGTGTGGGCCGGGACCATGGCCAAGAAGGCGCCGCCGAAGCCCGCGAGGCCGCCGGACATGATGACGGCCGCGTACTTGTAGCGGTAGACGTCGACGCCCAGCGACTCGGCGGCCACCGGTGCCTCGCCGCAGGAGCGCAGCCGCAGGCCGAACGGGGTGCGCCACAGCACGTAGAAGGTGCCGACGAACAGCAGTGCGGCCAGCACGGTGAACACCGACAGGTTGGTGACCAGGCCGCCGGCGACGCCCGCGAGGTCGGAGACGAGGAACCAGTGGTGCTTCTCGACCGACTCCAGCCATGGCGACAGGCCGGGGATGGTGATGGAGGGCACGTCGTCGATGGGCGGGGACTGCTTGGGGTTGCCGCCGAGGGTGACCGCCTTGCCGGTGTTGAACCACAGCTTGGCGAGGTACTCGGTGGCGCCCTGGGCGAGCAGGGTGACCGCGACGCCGGAGACGATGTGGTCGACGCCGAAGGTGACGGTGGCGATCGCGTGCACCAGGCCGCCGAGCATGCCGCCGACGATGCCGGCGACCAGGCCGATCCACGGCCCGTGCTGCCAGCCGGCCCAGGCGCCGAAGAAGCTGCCCAGGATCATCATGCCCTCAAGGCCGATGTTGACCACGCCGGCCCGCTCCGACCACAGGCCGGCCAGGCCCGCGAGCCCGATCGGCACCGCCATCTGGAGCGCGCCGCTCACCTGCCCGGAGGAGGTGACGTCGCGGGCGCCGGTGATGGCCCGCACCGCGGCGACCGCCAGCAGCGCGCCGGCGACGATCAGCAGGATCACCGGGGTGGACATCCTGCGCCGTTTGGCGCCGGCGCTCGCCTTGGGGGCCGTGGCGGGTGCTGTCGTGACACTCATACCGCAGCCTCCTGCGTCTGGTCGGTCTCGTCGGTCTCGTCGGTCTGACGGGACGCGGCGGCGAGTTCCTCGCCCACCTTGCGCTGCTGGCGGCCGAGACCGAAGCGGCGTACCAGCTCGTAGGCGATGACCACGCACAGGACGATGACGCCCTGGATGACGCCGACGATCTCCTTGTCGTAGCCGTTGAACTCCAGCCAGTTGGAGGTGCGGTCCAAGAACGCCCACAGCAGCGCGCCGATGGCGATGCCGACCGGGTGGTTGCGGCCCAGCAGGGCGACGGCGATGCCTATGAAGCCGATGCCGGTGGGGAACTGCGTGCTGTAGGTGTGCGCCTCGTTGAGCAGCGCGGGCATGCCGACCAGGCCGGCGATGGCGCCGGAGATCAGCATGCTGGTGACGATCATGCGCTTGACGTTGACGCCGCTGGCCTCGGCGGCGGGCTCGGACTGGCCGACGGTGCGCAGGTCGAAGCCGAACCGGGTACGCGACAGGGTGAACCAGTAGGCGATGCCGGCCAGCACGGCGACCACGATGAAGCCCTCGATGGGGCCGGCCGCCGGGTCGGTGGTCATGGTGAAGAACCATCCCGACTTCGGCAGCGTCGTGGTGTACACGCTGTTGGTGTTGCTGTTGAGGTGCGCGAGGCGCCCGGGCTGGAGCAGGTAGGAGATCACCGCGGTGGCGATGGAGTTGAGCATGATGGTCGCGATGACCTCGCTGACCCCGCGGCTGACCTTCAGCAGACCGGCCAGGCCCGCCCACATCGCGCCGACCAGCATGGCGACCACGATGATCAGCGGGATCTCCAGGATGCCGGGCAGCGCGACCGCGCCGCCGACCACGGCGGCGATGAAGGCGGCGAGCCGGTACTGGCCGTCGACCCCGATGTTGAACAGGTTCATCCGGAAGCCGATGGCCACCGCGAGACCCGCCAGGTAGTAGGTGGTCGCCCTGTTGAGGATGTAGACCTGGCTGTCGCTCTTGAAGCCGTAGCTGACCATGATCTGGAAGGCGTGCATCGGCTCTTTGCCGGTGGCCAGCAGCACCAGCGCGGTCACCACGAGGGCGGCGACGACCGCGACCACCGGGGCGGCGATGCCGAGCGCGAGGCGCTCCTTGTCGATCCGGGCGAAGATCTTCATCGGTCCGCTCCCGCGTCGTGCTCGGAGGGACTGTGCTCAAGGTGTCCTGAAGACGCGCCGGTCATCGCGGAGCCCAGCTCCTCGGGGGTGATCGTGGCAGGGTCGGCGTCGGCGACCAGGCGGCCGCGGAACATCACCCGCAGGGTGTCGGACAGTCCGATGAGTTCGTCGAGGTCGGCGGAGATCAGCAGGACGGCCAGCCCCTCGCGGCGGGCCTCCCGTATCTGGTCCCAGATCTGCGCCTGCGCGCCGACGTCCACCCCGCGGGTGGGGTGGGCGGCGATCAGCAGCTTGGGGTGGTGGCTCATCTCCCGGCCGACGATCAGCTTCTGCTGGTTGCCGCCGGACAGCGAGGCGGCGGTCACGTCGATGCCGGGGGTGCGCACGTCGTACTCGGCGACGATGCGCTCGGTGTCACGGCGGGCGGCGGCCGGGTCGAGCAGCGCGCCCTTGCTGTTGGGCCGCTCGGTGACGTGGCCCAGGATGCGGTTCTCCCACAGCGGGGCCTCCAGCAGCAGCCCGTGCCGGTGGCGGTCCTCCGGGATGTAGCCGATGCCGCCGACCCGGCGCCTGCGGGTGGGGGCGAACGAGATGTCGCCGGAGTCCAGGGTCACGGTGCCGCTGTCCGGGGTGCGCATGCCCATGATGGCCTCGACCAGTTCGGCCTGGCCGTTGCCCTCCACGCCGGCCAGGCCCAGGACCTCGCCCTTGTGGATGGTGAAGGAGATGTCGTCCAGCACGGTGCGGTCCACGCCGTCCTGGTCGGGCGCGGTCAGCCGCAGCCCGGCGACGGTGAGCATCGGCACGTCGGTGACGGTCGACTCGCGGGTCTCCGGCGAGGGCAGTTCGCTGCCCACCATCAGTTCGGCCAGTTGTTTGGTCGTGGTGGACTTCGGGTCGGCCGAGCCGACCGTGGTGCCGCGCCGGATGACGGTGATCTCGTCGGCGACCGACAGCACCTCGCCCAGCTTGTGGGAGATGAAGATGACGGTGAGCCCCTCGGCCTTCAGGTCGCGCAGGTTGTCGAAGAGCGCGTCGACCTCCTGCGGGACGAGGACCGCGGTGGGTTCGTCGAGGATCAGGGTGCGGGCGCCGCGGTAGAGGACCTTGAGGATCTCCACGCGCTGCCGGTCGGCGACGCCCAGGTCCTCCACCAGCGCGTCGGGGCGCACGTTGAGGCTGTAGGCGTCGGAGATCTCCACGATCCTGGCCCGCGCCCGGGCGCCGATGCCGTGCAGTTTCTCGCTGCCGAGGACCACGTTCTCCAGCACGGTGAGGTTGTCCGCGAGCATGAAGTGCTGGTGGACCATGCCGATCCCCCGGGCGATGGCGTCACCGGGGTCGTGGAAGGAGACCTTCTCGCCGTCGATGGCGATCGTGCCCTCGTCCGGCTTCTGCATGCCGTAGAGGATCTTCATCAAGGTGGACTTGCCCGCGCCGTTCTCGCCCACCAGGGCGTGCACGATGCCGCGGCGGACCGTGATGTCGATGTCGTGGTTGGCGACAACTCCCGGGAACCGTTTGGTGATTCCCGTCAGCTGAACGGCGGGGGGCGGGCTGGACGCGTTGATGGCGCACTCCTCTTCCTGTGCGGTCAGCCGTCGGGGCCCGGCGGGAAGGAGTTGGACTCCCCCGGCGGGCCCCGCGTGTCGGACCGTACGGCTCAACGGATCAACGGATCAGGGAGTCGACTTGACCTTGATCTGGCCGCCGATGATCTTCTGCTTGACCGCGTCGAGCTTGGCCTGGATGTCCGCGATGAAGCCGCCGCTGGCCGCCAGGCTCACGCCACCGTTGGTCAGGTCGTAGGTGTTGTTGCCGGTGAGCGGCTTGCCGTCCTTGACGCTCTTGATGAGGTCGAAGACCGCGACGTCGACGTTCTTGACCGCGGAGGTCAGGATCGTGGACTTGTACTTGGCCAGCGACGGGTCCTGGTACTGGTCGGAGTCGACGCCGATGGACCAGGTGCCCTTCTTGGCCGCGACGGTCTCGATGGAGCCGGTGCCGGAGCTGCCGGCCGCCGCGTAGATCACGTCGATGCCCTGGGAGAGCATGCCGCTGGCGGCGCTGGCGCCCTTGTCGGGGCTGGAGAAGCCGGACAGGTCGGAACCGGTGCTCAGGTACTGCACGGTGACCTTGTCGGCCGGCTTGGTGTCCTTGACGCCCTGCTGGAAGCCCGCCTGGAAGCCCTGGATCAGTGCGTTGTTGACGCCGCCGATGAAGCCGATGTGACCGGCCTTGGACTTCAGCGCCGCGGCGACGCCGGCCAGGTAGGAGCTCTGCGGGGTGGCGAACGTCATGCTGTCGACGTTCTTGCCGGGCACCACGGAGTCCACGATGGCGAAGGTGGTCTTGGGGAACTTCGGCGCGACGGCCGCGACCGCGTTGGCGTAGGCGAAGCCGATCGAGACGACCGGGTTGTAGCCGGCCGTGGCGAGGTCGGACAGGTACTGCTGGCGGTCCGCGTCGCTGTCGGTGGTCTTGGCGGTCAGTTCCTTCGGCGTTCCGCCGAACTGCTTGGTCGCCTTGTCCAGGCCGCGGGCGGCCGAGTCGTTGAACGAGTGGTCGCCACGGCCACCGACGTCGTATGCCATTCCGACCTTCAGGCTGCCCTTGGCGGCCGAGCCGGACGACGAATCACTGGTCTGTGTCGAGCTCGACCCGCAGGCGGTAGCGGTGAGCGCGAGAGCCGCGGTGGCGAGACCGGCGGCGGCAAGCGTGGTTACCCGGCGCACGAGGGGTACCCCTTCATCCATCTAGCGCCCCGTCCGGCGCTGGTTCTGCGGCAGCTTAACGCGCGTAGATGTCAGGTAAAGGGGGGGTGTGAACCCGTTATCGGATCGACGCCAACATGCGGTTTCCAGTCGATCACCGAAAGGTGGCGGGCAGATGTCACAAACCCACCCGGCCGGCCACGGACAGCGACTTCGAGGGTCCTCCGCACTACCGGCCGGCGCAAGCCCCGGGCCGCTACGGATTGATTTCGCTCCGGCGATTTGCGTTACGGCCGAGGGCTTCCGCGCATTGCCCGGTTCAGTGCCCGGCGGTGGATTCCGCGGGGCGGGCGGCTATCAGTTCGACTTCGAATCCGTCCGTGTTCTCCAGATAACCGGCATAGTGCTCAGGGCCGCCCGCGAAGGGGTGCCGGTCGGCGAACAGCAGGCGCCAGCCGTGTCGCGGCGCGTGCGCCACCAGGGCGTCCACCGCGGCGGTGTCGGGCAGCGTGAAGGCCAGGTGGTTCAGGCCCGGGCGGGTCCGCTCGTGGCGGTCCGCGCTGAGCGCCGGGGACCGCTCGACCACGAGGTAGGTGCCCGTCTCCCCCAGCCGCCAACTGCGACCGGCCGCCCAGTCCTGGTGGAGGGTGTAGCCCAACTCCCCCAGCAGCCAGCCGAAGCTGTCGACGGCACGGGCCAGGTCCGGCACCCACAGCTCCACGTGGTGCAGCGCGCCGGCGACCGGCCGGTCAGCCACGGCGTCCACCGGGGCGCCTGTGGGGGACGCCCCTCGCCGTGCCGCTCACCCCAGCAGCGCCGCGCCCGTGAACAGCTCCACGCCCACCCGGATCGCGCCCTCGTCGGCGTCGAAGTCACCGCGGTGCAGGTCGCGGATGGTGGAGTCGCCGACCGGGCGCACCCCCAGCCGGGCCAGGGCGCCGGGGACGTGTTCGAGGTACCAGGAGAAGTCCTCGCCGCCCAGGCTCTGGTCGGTGTTCTCTATGGTCTGGGTGCCGCGCCGGGCGGTCATCGCCTCGCGGAGCAGCTTGACGGTGTCGGCCTCGTTGACCACCGGCGGCACACCGCGGTGGTAGGTCAGCTCCCACTTGGCCCGGTACATCGCCGCGACCTGGTCGATGACCTCGTGGATGAGGTCGGGCGCCTCCCGCCAGGCGGACAGGTCCAGGCAGCGGACGGTGCCCTCCAACTCGGCGTGCTGCGGGATGACGTTGGCCGCCTGCCCGGACTGGATACGTCCCCACACCACGGACAGACCCGAGCGCGGGTCGATGCGGCGGGCCAGCACGGCCGGCAGTTCGGTGGCCATCTTGGCGACCGCGGTCACCAGGTCGGTGGTCAGGTGCGGGCGGGCGGTGTGGCCGCCCGAGCCGTCCAGGGACAGCTCCAGCCGGTCGCAGGCGGAGGTGATGGGGCCGGTGCGCAGGCCGATGTGGCCGACCTCGACGCGGGGGTCGCAGTGCACCGCGAGGATGCGGTCCACCCCGTCGAGCACCCGGGCCTTGATCAGGTCGAGCGCGCCGCCGGGCATGACCTCCTCGGCGGGCTGGAAGACCAGCCGCACCGGGCGGGTCAGCCGTCCTTCGCGGGCCAGGTCGGCCAGCACGATGCCGGCGCCCAGCACGACGCTGGTGTGCACGTCGTGGCCGCAGGCGTGGGCGCGGCCCTCGTTGGTGGAGCGGTAGGGGACGTTCTTGGTGTCCGGGATGGGCAGCGCGTCGATGTCGGCGCGCATCGCCAGCCGGGGGCCGGCGTCCTCGGGACCGATGTCGCAGATCAGTCCGGTTCCGGTCGGCAGCTCTCTGGGGTGGAGTCCCGCGCTTTCCAGGCGGGCTTTGATCGCCGCCGTGGTGCGGAATTCCTGACGGGAGAGTTCGGGGTGCATGTGCAGGTCACGACGGAAGTGGACAAGCTCGGCGAAGAGCTCGTCGGACAGAACGCCGGACGCGGGCAGTGAATGGTCCACCCCCGACAGCGTAGGACTCATGACCACTCCCGGTGTGTCGTCGGCGAAAATTTCCGGCCTTCGAGCAGAGAAAAGGCACCTCCACGGCGCATACCTCGGCCACGGTCCGGGTACTAACACCCTTTTAGGCCCGCAACAAGCCTATCTCCTTCATCGTGGACCAACGAGCGAGTCACCGCGCGGCAACGGGGCCGGATGGCGGAGGCCGTGGGCCCGGTGTCCACCCTTCCACCGTACGTGGCCCGCCCGGTCAGCTCCCGGCGGCCAGTAAACGCCCGTACACATCCAGCAGGGCGGCGGACTGCCGCTGCCAGGACCACTGGCGCAGCATGTCGGTGCGCTCGTAGGCCCGCCGGTAGCGGGGGCGGTTGGTCAGCACGGCGCCGACCGCGCGGACGAAGTCGGCGGTGTCGCAGGCCCGGAAGACCTCGCCGTTGCCGAGCTCCAAGGTGGCGGCGGCCATCGCCCGCACGTCGCTGACGACGACCGGCAGCCGGGCGTGCGCGTACTCCAGGTAGCGCACGGCCAGGGTGACTTCGTGGTGCGGCAGGTGGTGCACCGGGACCACGCCGATGTCGGCGGAGGCCAGGTAGGCGGGCAGCTCGGCGGGAGTCACGTAGGGCAGCACGTGCAGCCGGGAGGCCACCCCCAGCTCGCCGGCCCGCTCGGTCAGCCGGGTGACGTAGGGCGCGCCGGGGTCGGGGACCAGGAAGGCGGCGTGCAGGTCGTACAGCTTGGGCAGCGCCTCCACCGCCGTCATCAGACCGCGTTCCGGGGCGGGGGCGCCGCTGTGCACCAGCAGGGGGACGTCGGCGCCGAGCCGGCAGGCGGCCCGCACGCCGCCGGCCTCCCGGCCCTGGGCGGAACGGGCCTCGTAGGGCGGGGTGTTGAGGACGACGGCGGGCGGCACGGGGAGCTTGTGGCGGGTGTGCAGGTGGTCGGCGTAGGCGTCGCAGACGGTGATCACCGCGTCGGCGACGTCGGCGTGGGAGCGTTCGTCGGCGTCCTGGGCCGCGGCGGCGCGCCGGGAGGCGGCGGGGGTCAGCCCCGCGCACTCGTCGGTGTCCCAGACCACCTTCACGGTGCGGCCGGCCGCCTCGGCGCGCACCGCGGCCCTCAGGGCGACCCCCAGGGAGCGCCGGCCGCGGGCGTGGATGAGGTGCGGGCGGCTCTCGTCGAGCGCGGGGCCGAGGGCGGCCTCCAGGTCGAGGGTGAGCGGGTCGAGCCGGCGCCAGGCCCGCTTGCCCAGCAGCAGCCGGGCCGCGGCGGTGGCGAGGTCGTCCAGGAAGCGGTCAGGGGCCGCTCTGCGGCGCACCGCGGCGCGGTACTGGGCGGCCCGGGTCTCGGTCCACACCCGGCGTACCGCGAACCGGGCGCGGGCGGCGGCGTGCACCAGGCGGGCGGCGGCCAGCCGGGCCAGCGGCCGGTACAGGACGGCCAGCTCCGCCTCCCGGGTCTCCAGCAGCCGTCCGCGTACGGCCAGTTGGGTGGTGCGGTAGCGGTGGGCCTCCGAGCAGCGGTAGGCCAGCGGCCAGCGCAGTCCGGGTCTGGGGCGGCGCAGCCGGTGGCGGCGCAGGGTCTCGGGGATCTCGACGGTGCGGACGCCGACCCCCGGTACGGCGGGTACCGGTCGGCCGGTGCCGTCGGCCCGGCCGATCAGTGTGACCTCGTATCCGGCCGTCGCGGCAGCGCGGGCGACGCGGTGTGCCCGCGAGTCGTCGCCGAGCGGGCTGTCCGCGAGTACCGCGATGCGCGCGGTGTTCCGCGGTGCGCTCCCCATACTCCGAGGTAACACCACGTCGATGATCAATTGGTTTCCTGCGGGTGGAACGGGACTGAACGAGGCGCGTACGAGAGGTGTTTGACGTGGCGTCAGCTCACATATCCGCGGCTATGCGGGCGGTTGCCGGCCCGGCCGCGCGCGCCGGTCAGCCGCGGCCGTAGGTGTGCTCGGCCTGCCAGCACACGGTCAGTCCGGCGACCAGCGCGAGCCCGGCCCACGCGGCGGACAGGATCCAGATGTGCGGGGTGGTGTGGCCGAAGCCCTGGAGCAGGGCGTGCCGGGCGAGTTCGATGTAGAGCGCGCCGGGGTTGGCCTCCATCAGGATCCGGATGGGGCCCGGGGCGTGGTCGGCGACCTTGGAGACGCTGTAGAAGACGCCGCACAGGTACATCCAGGTGCGCAGGATGAACGGCACCAGCTCGCCGATGTCGTGGTTGCGGGCGCCGACCCGGGCCATCAGCATGCTGAAGCCGAGGTTGAAGACCGTCTGGAGCAGCAGCGCGGGCACCAGCAGCAGCCAGCGCATGGTCAGCGGTTCGCCGGTGGCCAGCACGATGGCGCCCACCACGCCCATGGACAGCAGCAGTTGCTGGAGCTGGATCAGCGTGGAGGAGATCGGCAGGCAGGCGCGCGGGAAGTGCAGGGCCCGCACCATCTCGATGCGGTTGGAGATCGACCAGGTGCCGGTGGCGATGGACTCGCGGGTGTAGGTGAAGACGAACACCCCGACGGTCAGGAACGCGATGTAGTTGTCGCCGGTGCCGTCGGTGCGTTGCAGCAGGTAGCCGAAGATCAGCCAGTAGACGGCCACGTTGAGCAGCGGGGTGAGCACGTGCCAGACCTGGCCGAGCCGGGCGCTGGCGTACAGTGCGGTCAGCCGGGCGCGCGAGTAGGCGAGGATGAAGTGCCTTCTCGACCAGATCTGCCCGACGTAGGCGGGGAGCGTCGGCCGCTCCACCGCGGGGGTGAGCCCGTACCGTTTCACCAGTTCGTCGACCTGACGATCAGTCAACTTCTCCGGGATGTGCGCCGGTTCGAGCATTACGGTCACGAAGTCACCGCCGTGATGGCTGGGTCGGGGAGGGGGGTGCGCAAGGCGCGCAGGCCGTGGCTGCCGCGGGCGGCCGCGGTGATGCCGGACAGGAAGCCGTGGGCCCGCGGCGAGGCGCCGGCGGTCAGCCAGGAGGGGTCCACGTCGCAGATCGCGACCTCGACCCCGGTGCCGGCCAGCGCGAGCGGCAGGGTGTGCACGACGGTGGAGGGGAAGCTCAGCAGCCGGGAGCCGATCGGGCCGCGCCGGGCGACCAGTTCGAGCGGCAGGTCGGGCCGGACGATCTCCAGTCCGGTGCGCGCGGACAGCTCGCGCAGTTTGTCCTCGCGCTCGCGGCGGTGCGCGAAGTAGCGGGTGGCACCGCCGGAGCGGGCGATGGAGGTGACGGCGGCCAGGTACTGGCCGAGGTCGACCACCCCGGTCTCCACCAGCGAGGTGCCGATCAGGTCGGCGCCCTGGCGCACGGCGGGCGGCCCGAAGCGGGCCCGGGTCCACTCCAGCCGGTTGGCGCGCAGCACGGTGCCGGCCGGCGGGGTGACCGGCAGCGAGGTGAACAGCTCCACCCGGCGGCGGGGTCCCGGGGTCAGCCGGCGTCCGGCGTGCGCGGCGACGAAGGCGAAGGCGGCCTCGCGCGGCCGGAAGCCCGCGCCCGCCCGGTGCCAGCGCACCAGCCGCCGGCCCTCGGTGATCAGCGCGACGAACTCCATGGTCGCCGTGCCGTCGTCGATGACCACCAGGTCGCGGGCCGGGCTCAGCGGCAGCAGCGCCTGCACGAAGCGGGAGAACGGGTCGCCCAGCACCAGCCGCCGGGCCCGCCGCAGCGCCGGGGCCAGCCCGGCGAGGGTGCGGATCGGCCCGGCGGTGGCGGTGCGCGGCTCGCACCAGCGCAGGGCGATCCCCTCGTCGCGGGCCAGTTCCGTCATGCGCCGCAGCTGGCCGCGGCTCATCGGGTCGCGCGGCGGCAGCACGACGACCGTGCAGCGGCCGGGCTCCGCCGTCAGGTCCGGGTCGGTGGCCCGCTCGGCGTGCACCCACTCCAGCAGGTTGAGCATCTGCACCGGCGACTCGACGAGCGCGAGGGTGGTCGCGACGGCCCGCCCGGCGGCGGCCGAGGGCTCCGCCGGGAGGGCGGCAGGGGCCGCCGCGGGCGCCGGGTCGGGGTCCGGCGCCTGCGGCGATCGCAGTGGTGTCACGCGGAGACCGGCTCTCGGCCGACCGCCTCGGCGCGGGCCTCCGCCTCGGCGACGACGCCCGCGACCCGGCGCAGCTTCTTCATCGGGCCCAGTTCGCCGTCGTAGACCTTCTTGACGCCGTCACCGAGCGCGTCCTCGATGATGCGGATGTCGCGCACCAGGCGCTCCAGGCCCTGGGTCTCCACCGAGGCGGCCTGGTCCGAGCCCCACATCGCGCGGTCCAGGGTGATGTGGCGCTCGACGAAGACCGCGCCGAGGGCGACGGCGGCCAGCGTGGTCTGCAGGCCGACCTCGTGGCCCGAGTAGCCGATCGGCACGTTGGGGAACTCGGCCTGCAGGGTGTGGATCATCCGCAGGTTGAGCTCCTCGTGCTTGGCCGGGTACGTGGACGTGGCGTGGCACAGCAGGATGTTGTCGCTGCCCAGCACCTCCACGGCGTGCCGGATCTGCTTGGGGGTGGACATCCCGGTGGACAGGATGACCGTGCGGCCGGTGGCCCGCAGGGCGCGCAGCAGTTCGTCGTCGGTCAGGCAGGCGGAGGCGACCTTGTGGGCGGGCAGGTCGAAGTTCTCCAGGAACTCCACGCTGGGCACGTCCCACGGGGAGGCGAACCAGTCGATGCCGCGCTTGCGGCAGTACGCGTCGATGGCGCGGTAGTCGTCCTCGCCGAACTCCACGCGGTGCCGGTAGTCGATGTAGGTCATCCGGCCCCACGGGGTGTCCCGCTCGATCTCCCACTGGTCGCGCGGGGTGCAGATCTCGGGGGTGCGCTTCTGGAACTTCACCGCGTCGCAGCCCGCGGCCACGGCCGCGTCGATCAGCCGGTAGGCGTTCTCCAGCTCACCGTTGTGGTTGATGCCGATCTCGCCGGTGACGTACACGGGGTGGCCGGTACCGACCAGGCGGTTGCCGAGGCTGCGGCGGCGCGAGGAGTTGGTGGTCACGGGGGAGGTTCCTTTCGGTGGGGCAGGGTGCCCGGGCGGGGTGGGGGTCATGCGTCGAGCAGCGGGGCCAGAGCGCATGCGCGGCTCAGGTCGTCCGGCTCGTCGATCTCCAGCACCCGGGCGGGATCGGTGCGCACCAGGGCGGTACGGCCGAAGAAGCGGTGTGCCGACTTGCGGAATCCGTCGACCCGCATCGCGTAGGCGGCGCCGGTCTCCAGGAGTTCCTCCGGGCGGTCCTGACGGCGCGGCCGGAAGGTCTTGTCGTGGTTGACGCCGAGGCCGTCGACCTCCTGGCGCCACACGAAGCCGTGGAACGGGACGGCGGTCAGCGCGCTGTCGGCGCCCTCGTCGAGGATCGCGGAGACCACGCCGTCGATCTCGGCGGTGGTGATGAACGGGCTGGTGCACTGCACCAGCAGCACCACGTCGACGAGTTCGCCGCTCATCGCCTCGTAGGCGTCGAGGGCGTGCAGTACCGCGGCCTCGCTGGTGGCGGTGTCCCCGGCGATCGCCGGCGGCCTGGGCACGACCAGCGCGCCCGCGGCGCGCCCGGCCTCGGCGATGGCGGCGTCGTCGGTGGAGACCACGACCTCGGTGACCCGGCGGGCGGCCTTGCAGGCGCCGGCGGCCCGGCCGACCAGCGGCACACCGCCGACCGCCGCCAGGTTCTTGCCGGGCACTCCCTTGGAGCCGCCGCGGGCGGGTATGACGGCCAGCACGTTGGGTGTCACGTTCCTGTCACCTGCTTCTGCCTGTTCGGCCTGCGGGGTGGGGGTCGCCGTGGCGAGGGCGTCCGGGGCGAGGGCGTCCGGGGCGATGCGCGGGGCGGGGACGGTCACACCTGCCCCCAGCGGCGGATCACGGGGGCGACGCGCTGGACGCCGTGCCGGTAGGCGGCGCGCGCGGCGTTGCGGCTCAGCTCGCGGACCGCGCGGCGCGGGGCGCTCGGTTCGCGCTGCGGCACGGTGGCGGTCGGCACCCCCTCGGGGTCCAGGCCGTGCCGGGCCAGCACACCGGGCAGGTATCCGGGCGCGGTGCGCCGGGTGTAGTACGGCTGCGGGGGCGGCAGGTGTCCCTCGTCCGCGCGGGCGGCCAGCGCGGTGACCCGGTCGCGTACCGCGCGGAAGGGGTCCTCGCCGGCCACGCCCTGCCGGCGCAGCCAGTACTCGTCGGCGCGCGGCAGCAGCCCGTCGTCCAGCTCGTCCCAGGAGGCCAGCGCGCCGGAGCCGAGGAAGTGGTGGTTGCCCAGCGCCTCGCGCACCCCGAAGTCGGTCAGCACCGCGGTCGGGATCCGGCGGTGCATGGCCTCCAGGGCGGCGGTCGAACTGACCGTCACCAGCAGGTCGGTGGCGTCCAGCACCTCGCCCATGTGGCCGTAGACCAACTCGACGTTGGCGGGCAGCGACAGTTTGGCGGCGAGCTTGGGGTAGGGGCTCTCCTCGATGTGCGTGGTGTGCTCGCCCGGCCGGCTGCGCAGCTTGACCAGTACCCGGCGGTCGGGGTGCCGCTCGGCGTGCTGGCCGATCCTGCGCAGCAGGTACTCGCGGTCGCCCCGGCCGTCCGGCACCGACGGCTGCACGGCGAAGACCACGGTGAACGGCCGGTTGCCTGAGGGCTCGTACGCCTCGCCGTCCAGGAACGGCAGCGCGCTCTCCACCACGCAGGACGGATCGGCGCCCACTCCTTCGTACACCGCGCGGAAACGCTCGGCGTCGTAGGCGCTGTTGGCCAGCACCACGTCCGCGCCGTGCCGCAGCAGCAGGCCGTCGGCGAGCTTCTCGTAGACCACCCCGACGTATCCGGTGACGATCACCGGCCGGTCGGAACGGCCGCGCCACACGCGCGCCAGACCGTGCAGCATCGCCTGCACGGTGCCGCCGACACAGGCCAGCACGATGACGTCGGTGCGCTCTCGGTCACCGCTCGGCAGGTCGGCACGGCCGAGGTCGGCGTGCGCCAGGAATTCGGCCGCGGTCATCTCGCGCATCGAGTCGGCGGAAATACCGAGTTCGCCGAGTTGACGCGCGGTGGGCGTCGCGCGGCCACGCAGCAGACACGCCTCGAGACGAGCCTCGGGGGCGATCCGCCGGGCGGTCAGGGCTCCCCACTTCCAGCGGGTGTCCGAGTCGGCGAGCACGGTGACCGTCTTGATGATCTTCTCGTTCCGGAGGGGACTTACAGGCACGACGCCGACCGTAGGAATCCAATGGGAGCGGCGGGCGTACGAAGCCGCAACAAATGGTTAACAGGAAGTCGACGAAAGGCAGATCCGGCCGATCACGCGGCTGATTCATTGCCCCGACACGCGTCGTTCACCTATCGGTTCGCGTCCGGCAATCCCAAATGGCCAACCGCCGCCTAACGTTCTCGGGGTGGTCAAGCTCTCCGTCATCGTGCCGTTCTACAACGTGCAGTCATTCGCGCCCGACATGCTGAGAAGCCTGTCATCGAATGCGCGACCTGAATATGAATTCATCCTGGTCGACGATTGCTCGACCGACCGGACCCCGGAGATCCTGGACCGCGCCGCGCGCGGCGGGCTGCCGGGCGCCCGGGTGGTGCGGCACGAACGCAACGGCGGGCTCGCCACCGCCCGCAACACCGGGCTGGACGCCGCCGAGGGCGAGTACCTCACCTTCCTGGACGGCGACGACTGGCTGGCCCCTGACTACCTGCCCCAGTTGCTCGCCGCCATGGAGAAGCTGGGCTGCGACTTCGTGCGCACCGACCATGTGCAGTGCACCGGCCGGGACCGCACCATCCACCGGGTCCCGCACGGCCGCCGCGGCGAGGTGCTCGACCCGCGCGACGCGATCCTGCCCGCGCACACCTCCACTTCGGTGGACTACCCGTACGCCTGGGCCGGGATGTACCACCGCAGGCTGCGCGACGCGGGGCTGCTGCACTTCCCCGACGGGATGCGCACCGCCGAGGACCGGCCGTGGATCTGGCGGCTGCACCGCGAGGCCGAGTCGTTCGCCGTACTGGGGCTGCTCGGCGTCTTCTACCGGCGCGGCGTGGCCAACTCCCTGACCCAGATCGGCGACGTGCGCCAACTGGACTTCATCCGCTCCTTCGACCAGGTGCTCGAAGAGACCGCGGGCGACGCGCGGGCGGCGGAGTTCCTGCCCAAGGCGGTGCGCACCTACTGCGCGATCATCAGCCACCACCTGACCAACATCGACCGCTTCGAGCCGCACGTCGCCCGCCGGCTGCGGGTGATGAGCGCGGCGGCCATGAAGCGGATGCCGGAAGACCTGCTGACGGAGGCACTCGACTCCATGGACCTGGACCGCTCGCTGCGACTGCGCAGGCTGCGCATCCTGGACAGACTGCGGCCGACCGGCGGCTCGGGGGACCGGCGCGGTCCCGGCGGCCGAGGGGTGGCCGCGTGATGGCCTTCGCCGGTACGCCCCGTGAGCCGGGCGGCGCCCGCACGCAGATCTTCCTGGCGTCCACCCTGTACGGCGCCGCGACCATCGCCGCCGCGCTGGACAGCGGTGCCTTCGCTCCGGCCGGCCGCCGCGTCCTGCTGGTCAGCAACAACGCCGCGATCCCGGAGACCACCGAACCGCTGGACCGGATGCCGGGGTTCGAGGCCCTGCGCGACCGGTTCGACCAGTTGCTCTCCTGGAACGAGACCATCTTCCCCTTCCACCCCGGCGGCTGGTCCCCGCGCCCGGACGACGTGCCGATGTGGGAGCGCCACCTGCGGCTGCTGTGGGACCTGGGCGACGACGAGGTCGAACTCGTCGTGGAGTCCATCCAGGTCGAGCCGGCGCTCGCCCTGGTCCAGCTCTTCCCCGCCGCGCCGGTGCACGTCTACGCCGACGGCCTGATGAGCTACGGGCCCACCCGCAACAAGCTGGAGCTGCTGGTCACCACCCGGGTGCGGCGGCTGCTCCACCTGGACCTGGTCCCCGGCCTGACCCCCCTTCTGCTGTCGGAGAGCGGGGTGCCCTGCGAGGTGATCCCCACCGCCGCGTTCACCGCCGTCCTCCAGCGGCTCGCCGCCGACGACGAAGCGGGCCAGGACGCCCCCGAGTCCGAGGCGACCTCCGCACAGCCGGGGCCCGCGCTGCTGCTGGGCCAGTACCTCGCCGCGCTCGGCATCCTGACCGCCGAGGAGGAGGAACAGCTCCACCTGCGCATGCTGCGCGGCACCGCCGCCCGCGGCCACCGGCGGATCGTCTTCAAGCCGCACCCCACCGCGCCGGCCCGCTGGTCGCGGCTGATGGAGAAGGAAGCGGCCGACCTGGGCGTCGAGCTGACCTGCCACGAGACCCCCGCGCTCGCCGAGGTCCTCTTCCAGCGGCTGCGCCCCGCCCTGGTCGTCGGCTGCTTCTCCACCGCGCTGTTCACCGCCTCCGCGCTGTACGGGCTGCCGGTCGCCAGGACCGGCACCGACCTGCTGCTGGAGCGGCTCACCCCGTACCAGAACAGCAACCGGGTACCGGTCACCATCGTCGACGCGCTCGTGCCGCCGCTGGAGGAGGACAGTGCCGAGGGCCGGGCCTTCGCGCCGCTGTCGGTGCCCGGACTGACCGCGCTGCTGCGGACGCTGGGCTACTGCATGCAGTCCAAGACCTATCCGCATCTGCGCGGGGACGCGGTGGCCTACCTGTCCCAGCACCTGGACGCCCACACCTGGCGGTACTTCAAGCGCCGCCGCCTCACCTCGCTGGCGCTGCCCGGCGCGGTCCCCGCCCAACTCGCCTTCCTGCCGCGCAACCCCACCGTGCGCCGGGTCGCGCGCCGGGCACGGCGGGTGCTGCGGGCGCGCACCGCGGCCCGCGGGACGCCGCGGGGCGGGGCGGGGCGCCGATGACGACCGTGCCGGTCCGGGGACCGGCCGGGCCGGCCACCGCCGCGCCCGCCACCCCGATCACCGCGGCGCCCCTGCCGACCCCGGCCCCCGCGCGCCGACCGCAGCGGCTACGGGCGCTGGACGGGCTGCGGCTGGTCGCCGCGCTGGCGGTCGCCGCGTACCACTACGCGGGGCGCGGCGGCGACATCTCGCACGCCTGGGGCACCTCGCCGCACACGCTCTTCCCCGCGCTGGCCGGGCCGTTCTCCTACGGCTGCCTGGGGGTCCAGCTCTTCTTCGTCATCAGCGGCTTCGTGATCTGCATGAGCGGCTGGGGGCGGCCGATGCGGGCGTTCGCGGCGTCCCGGGCGGCCCGGCTGATGCCCGCCTACTGGGCGGCGATCCTGGTGGTCACCGCGGTCTTCGCCCTGCCGTGGGTCACCTCCTTCCACCCGGTCTCGCCCAGCGACCTGCTGACCAATCTGACGATGCTCCAGATGCCGGTCGGCGCGAAGCGGGTACTGGGGGTGTGCTGGACGCTCTGGGCTGAGCTGCGCTTCTACCTGCTGTTCGCGCTGTTCGTGCTGTGGCGGGGGGCCACCCGCGGCCGGGTGCTGATGTTCTGCGTGCTGTGGACCGCGGGCGCGGTGCTGGCGGACGCCGCCCACGAGCCGCTGCTGCAACTGGTGCTGATGCCCAACTACGCCCCGTTCTTCGTCGGCGGCGTGGGCCTGTACCTCGTGCACCGCTACGGGCACGACGCGACCGCCTGGTCGGTGGTGGCCGTGGGCTGGCTGCTCGGGCAGCACTACGCGGTGGCCGAGATGGTGGCGCCGAAGCACTCCGTGGTCTTCCACCACCGCTCACCGCTGACGGTCATCGCGGTGGTGACGCTGGCGTTCGCCGCCGTAGCCCTGGTCACACTGACCCCGCTCGGCCGGATCGACTGGCGCTGGCTGACCACCGCCGGCGCGTTGACGTATCCCTTCTACCTGGTCCACGAGCACCTCGGCTGGGTGGTGATCGACGCCCTGCGCCACGGCGCGCGGCTGCCCGCGCCGGTGGTGCTGGTCTGCTGTCCCGCGCTGATGCTCGCGCTGGCCTGGGTGCTGCACCTGGCCGTCGAGCGGCCGCTGACCCCGCGGATCAGGCGCGCGCTCACGGCGGCGGATCGCAAGGCGCCGACCGGCGGGTAGCCGCGTGGGGCGTCCCGCCGAACCACCGGAAGGCATGATTCCAGCCACCGTCTCGACAGGGGTGGCGGGGTGGGCCGTCGACGCGGGCGGGGCGGGGGGAAAGACGCCCCGCCCGCGTCAGGCGCGGACTTCAGGCCGGTAACGGGGGAACCGGCATGCCCGCGGACCGATGACCAGTCGATCCAATCTTCTCTGCGCCGGGTGGCCTGAAAGTGTTACAGGCCACCCGCGCGTCATGCCAGGTCGATCGAGGAGAGCGGTCGTGGACCGACCGACGGCGCGATGAGCTTGGCGGCGTAGGGCACGAGGGGGACGCGCGGGCCGCCGCTGCCACGGCCGTGCCCGGGGCCCCGGTCGCCGGAGTGACCACCGGGCCCGTCGTCGCCCGCCGCGCCGGCGCGGCAGCCGGGGTGCCCCGGGTTCTTGGGGACCGTCGCCTTCGGGGCCGGCTTCTTCACGCCGGGCCCCGGCGTACCGGATCCGGCGGGCGCGGGGCCGGCCGGTCCCGCGGCACCGCTCTGGCCGGACGCGGCGCCCGCGGTGGGGCTCGGAGCGGGACTCGCGGTAGCGGCGGGGGCGGGACTCGCGGTGGCGGCGGGCGCGGCTGCCCCCGCACCGGGCGTGCCCGCACCGGTCGTCCCGGTGCCGGGCGTCCCCGCACCGGGCGTCCGGCCGCCGGACGGCTGGCACTCACCGGGGTCGAACGCGCCGTTGGTGATGACGCTCTTGCCGGTGGCGGCGGTCGGCGGGGAGGCTTTGGTGCCGTAGTGCTTGTGGCAGTAGCTGTCCACGGACGTGCCGGTGCCGGCCTCGCCGGTCAGCCACCGCAGGACGTCCGGCTGGACGCCGCCGTGCCCGGACTCGGCGGCGACGTAGGCGCGGCACAGGTCGGCCGGGTCGGGCCCGTGGTGGCCACCGCTTCCCAGCAGGCTGCTGCCGCGGTGTCCGGGAGCGGCGCCCGGCCCTGGGGTGGGGCTGTGCGGCGGCGCGGTCGCCGGTCCGCTCGCCGTGCCGTGGTCCGGCGCCTTCGACGCCGAGCCCGCGGGCTCGGGCAGTTGCGGGGCCTCGGTCGATCCGGTGGGTCTGTGCGGGCCGGTGTGCGGCGCCGGGTCGAGGCCGGTGAACGGCGAGGGGATCACGCCCACGGCCGCCGCGGCCACCCCGCTGGCCAGCGCCGTCGCGGCGACGACCGCCGCCAGCGCCACCTTCGCCGATCCCCGCCGGGCGCGCAGCCGGCTCATCCGGCCGGCCGGCACCACCGTCCGGCCACCATCAGCGGGGTCGGGGTCGGCGATCGCGGCCGGCCCGGAGCGCGCGGCGCGGAAGGCGGCCAGCGCCGTTTCCTCACGGTCGGGTTCGATCACGACGTCCGCGGCGGTCGAGGCCGCGTGCAGCAGATCGGTCAGGGCGTCCAGGCGACGGCTGTGGAGCTTGCGCGACTCCTCGGAGTCGAACGCGGCATTTCCGGTGTTTCCGGCGTCGGCCGGTTCACCGCGCAGCAGACGCTCGGCGGTCTCGTCGTCCAGCCAGTCATGGCGGCTTCCGCTCATCTCACGTCCTTCTGCGTCGGCGCGCCCGCAAACGTCACACCATCCGACGCGGACTCACCCTCCAGCAGTTCCGCCAGCCGGCGAAGTCCGCGGTGCGCGGCCGTTCGTACCGCGCCCGGTCGTTTGCCCAGCACCTGTGCCGCGCCTTTCGCGTCGAGCCCGATGACCGCCCGCAGCATGATGGCCTCCGCCTGGTCCAGCGGGAGACGGGCTATCAGTCGCATGGCCCGCCCGGTGGCCAGCGCGTCCAGCGCCTGGTCGGCGGTGTCGGAGGGATCCGGCATCGCGTACAGCACCGTCTCGTCACCGCCGACGACCGGGCGCCGGCCGAGTCTGCGTATGTGGTCGAGCGCGCGGTTGCGGGCGATGGTCGCCGTCCAGCCGCGGAACCGGTCCGCGTCACCGGCGAACCGCCCCAGATCCCGCGCTATCTGAAGCCAGGCCTCCGAGGCGACGTCCTCCGCGTCGGTGTCCCCGACGAGGGTGCGCACATAGGCCAGCAGCCGCGGCTGCACACCGCGGTAGACCTCACGGAAGGCCGCCTCGTCACCGCGCTGCGCGGCGTCGACGGCAGCCGTCAGCCACGCTTCACCGGTGTCCTGGTCCGCCCCCGCCACGTGCTTCATCATGCCTGATCCGAACGCTTGCGCCGAGGGCTCGAACACGACTGGTGTGACGTTTTCGAGGTGTCCGGCGCTGTCTTGGGTAAGCGGCGCGCACGAACGGCACGCGACGCGAGATGGCGGCCGGGGCAGCTCCTGTGGGGGGAGGCGACCTCGGCCGCCTCTCTTCTTCTCCACCGCCCTGGCTTGAAACCACCCGCGGTGCGAGCGACGGGAGGCAACGGGAGGCGGGTCGGGAGATGACGGCAATCGTCCACTTCACGCCTGAATCCTCTGCCGTACGAGTGAAATTCGCGCATGTGTCGGTCGGTGCCCGTCATCTGCCGATACGTTGTTCAACGCTCACGTTGTTCAACACGGTTGTTCAACGCTCACGTTGTTGTTGCTCAACCATGATGTTGTTGCCCGACAATTCTCGTTGCCCGACTCTGGTGCCGGGCATCCCCGTTGCTCACCCAACGGCAACGCTCCGTTCCAGGTGACGAAGGAGCCCCAAGCTGGCCAGCGACTTCCCGGCGGCCCCGCACGTTCCCCGGAGCACGGCGGCCCCGCTCCCCGCGCAATGCCGAGGAGTGGCCGGGTCAACCACAGTCCCCCTCACGGGGGCGTCCGGGCTCCTGCGGCTCAACTCCGCGTCTCCCGCTGAGGCCGAAGCCGAGTTCCTCGCCTGCTACGGAAGCCGACGCTGGGCCCGGCGGATGGCGGCCCACCGCCCCTACCCGGATCTCGGCGTGCTGCTGGCCGCCGCCGACGAGGCGGCCTTCGACCTCGGGCCGAACGACGTGGCCGAGGCGCTGGCCGAGGAGAGCGCGATCCCGCTGCCGCCCGGCGGCGGACCGGCCGCGCAGACCGCGCTGAGCGCCGCGCACGCCGAGTACGAACGCCGCTTCGGCCGCGCCTTCGTCATCTGCCTGGACGGGGTCGACTCCGACGAGCGGATCGACCACATCCTCGCCGGCATCCGCACCCGGCTGGGCAACCACGAGGAGGAGGAACGCGCGATCGCCTCGGACGAACTGCGCGCCCTCGCCCGCGCCCGGCTCGCCCGGCACCTCACCGCCGAGGAATCCCCGCGTCCCCGCGCCGAGGAACGCCCGCGCCTCGCCCCGGAAGAACCCCCGCCCGCCGGTCGTTGACGCGCCCCTGCCACACAATCCCGGGTCGTCGCGACTCCCGCCGCCGGGTATTCCGCCGCGCGGTTTCCGGCATTCCCGATCGCGGTTTCCGGTATTTCGGCTCATCCGATCTCGTGCTAGTTCGATCACACCTGGCCGCCCCGGCGTCCTGGCACCCCCAACCCGTCGCTACGATGGCCAGGGCCGGTGGACCGTACCCGGCCGGGCCCGACCGACAGTCAAGCCGGCAGGTCCCCTGATCCCGTTACCGGAGGGTTTTCCGTGCCGGCTGGAACGCTGTACCGCGGCCGGGAAGGCATGTGGTCCTGGGTGGCTCATCGAGTCACCGGCGTCCTCATTTTCTTCTTCCTGTTCGTGCATGTGCTCGACACCGCACTCGTCCGAGTCTCCCCGCAGGACTACGACAAGGTTGTTGCCACCTACAAGAACCCTGTCGTGAACCTGCTGGAGTACGGCTTGGTCGCGGCCATTCTCTTCCACGCTCTGAACGGCCTGCGCGTCATCGCGGTCGATTTCTGGTCCAAGGGCCCGAAGTACCAGCGGCAGATGCTGTGGTCCGTTGTCGGAATCTGGATCGTGCTGATGGCCGGGGCGTTCTACCCGGTTCTCGAGCACTCCCTGCGCTTGCTGTTCGGGAGCTGAGAATGTCTGCCGAGACGACCTCTGTCGACGCCGTGGAGTTGACCTCCACCAGCGCGGGAACGTTCAGCCCGGACAATCCGGCCCCGGTGATCGAGCCGCCGCGGGCCCGGACCAAGCGCACCCCGCGGGCCACCCGCACCAATTTCGAGATGTACGGCTGGCTGTTCATGCGGCTGTCGGGCATCGTCCTGGTGGTGCTGGTCCTGGGCCACCTGCTGATCCAGCTGGTGCTGGACGGCGGGGTGAGCAAGATCGGCTTCGCCTTCGTGGCCGGTCGGTGGGCCAACCCGTTCTGGCAGCTGTGGGACCTGTGCATGCTGTGGCTGGCCATGCTGCACGGCGCCAACGGGCTGCGGACGGTCATCAACGACTACGCCGAGCGGGACGTCACCCGGACCTGGCTGAAGTGGCTGCTGTACACGGCCACCGTGTTCACCGTGTTCCTCGGCACGCTGGTGATCTTCACCTTCGACCCGAACATCCAGTAGACCCGAGGCTGACGCGATCATGCAGATCCACAAGTACGACACCGTCATCGTCGGCGCGGGCGGCGCCGGCATGCGCGCGGCCATCGAGTCGACGAAGCGCAGCCGGACCGCGGTGCTGACCAAGCTGTACCCGACCCGCTCCCACACCGGCGCGGCGCAGGGCGGCATGGCCGCCGCGCTGGCCAACGTCGAGGACGACAACTGGGAGTGGCACACCTTCGACACGATCAAGGGCGGCGACTACCTGGTCGACCAGGACGCCGCGGAGATCCTGGCGAAGGAGGCCATCGACGCGGTCCTGGACCTGGAGAAGATGGGCCTGCCGTTCAACCGGACGCCCGAGGGCCGGATCGACCAGCGCCGCTTCGGCGGCCACACCCGCAACCACGGCGAGGCCGCCGTCCGCCGCTCCTGCTACGCGGCCGACCGCACCGGTCACATGATCCTCCAGACGCTGTACCAGAACTGCGTCAAGGAGGGCGTGGAGTTCTTCAACGAGTTCTACGTCCTGGACCTGCTGCTGACCGAGGTCGACGGGGCCAAGCACACCTCGGGCGTCGTCGCCTACGAGCTGGCCACCGGTGAGATCCACGTCTTCCAGGCCAAGGCCGTCATCTTCGCCTCCGGCGGCAACGGCAAGTTCTTCAAGGTGACCTCCAACGCCCACACCCTGACCGGTGACGGCCAGGCGGCCGCGTTCCGGCGCGGGCTGCCGCTGGAGGACATGGAGTTCTTCCAGTTCCACCCGACCGGCATCTGGCGCATGGGCATCCTGCTCACCGAGGGCGCCCGCGGTGAGGGCGGCATCCTGCGCAACAAGGACGGCGAGCGCTTCATGGAGAAGTACGCGCCGGTCATGAAGGACCTCGCCTCGCGCGACGTGGTCTCCCGCGCGATCTACACCGAGATCCGCGAGGGCCGCGGCTGCGGTCCCGAGGGCGACCACGTCTACCTCGACCTGACCCACCTGCCGCCGGAGCAGCTGGACGCCAAGCTGCCGGACATCACCGAGTTCGCCCGCACCTACCTGGGCATCGAGCCGTACACCGACCCGGTGCCGATCCAGCCGACGGCGCACTACGCGATGGGCGGCATCCCGACCAACGTCCAGGGCGAGGTGCTGTCCAACAACACCGACGTCGTCCCCGGGCTGTACGCGGCGGGCGAGGTGGCCTGCGTGTCGGTGCACGGCGCCAACCGGCTGGGCACCAACTCGCTGCTGGACATCAACGTCTTCGGCCGCCGGGCGGGCATCGCCGCGGCGGAGTACTCGGCGACCCACGACTTCGTGGAGCTGCCCGAGGACCCGGCCGCGCAGGTGATCGAGCAGGTGGAGTCGCTGCGCGCCGCCGACGGCGGCGAGCGGATGTCCGACATCCGCAAGACGCTCCAGGAGTCGATGGACACCAACTCCATGGTCTTCCGTACCGAGCAGACCCTCAAGCAGGCCGTCGAGGACATCGCCGAGCTCAAGCGGCGCTACAAGCACATCAGCGTCCAGGACAAGGGCAAGCGGTACAACACCGACCTGCTGGAGGCCGTCGAGCTGGGCAACCTGCTCGACCTGGCGGAGGTGCTGGCCGTCTCCGCGCTGGCCCGCAAGGAGTCGCGCGGCGGCCACTACCGCGAGGACTACCCCAACCGCGACGACGTCAACTTCATGCGCCACACCATGGCGTACCGCGAGGTCTCCGCCGACGGCACCGAGTCGATCCGGCTCGACTACAAGCCCGTCGTGCAGACCCGCTACCAGCCGATGGAGCGTAAGTACTGATGAGCACCACAACGGTCGAGAGCCACCACTCCGCCGCGCTGGACGCGGCCGAGAGCGCCGCCTCGCACCTGATCACGGTCACCTTGCGCGTGCGGCGCTTCAACTCCGAGGTCTCCGACCAGGTCCAGTGGGTGGACTACCTGCTGGAGATGGACCCCAAGGAGCGCGTCCTGGACGCCCTCCACAAGATCAAGTGGGAGATCGACGGGACGCTGACCTTCCGCCGCTCCTGCGCCCACGGCATCTGCGGTTCCGACGCCATGCGGATCAACGGCCGCAACCGGCTGGCCTGCAAGACGCTGCTGAAGGACATCAACCCCGACAAGCCGATCACGGTCGAGCCGATCAAGGGGCTGACGGTCCTCAAAGACCTCGTGGTCGACATGGACCCGTTCTTCCAGGCGTACCGGGACGTCATGCCGTTCCTGGTCACCAAGGGCAACGAGCCGACCCGTGAGCGCCTGCAGTCCGCGGAGCAGCGGGAGCGGTTCGACGACACCACCAAGTGCATCCTGTGCGCCGCGTGCACCTCGTCGTGCCCGGTGTTCTGGAACGACGGGCAGTACTTCGGCCCGGCGGCGATCGTCAACGCCCACCGGTTCATCTTCGACTCGCGCGACGAGGCCGGCGAGCAGCGGCTGGAGATCCTCAACGACCGGGACGGCGTGTGGCGTTGCCGCACCACGTTCAACTGCACGGACGCCTGCCCGCGCGGCATTGAGGTCACCAAGGCGATCCAGGAGGTCAAGCGGGCGCTGCTGACGCGTCGCGTCTGACGCCGTCCGCCGCCCGGTCAGGGCCCGGATCCCACCACGGGATCCGGGCCCTGCCGCTATCCGGTCACGGTCTGCGCTCGTAGCGCCCGCAGGCTCCGCAGCCCCAGCAGGCCGATCACGGTGCCGAGCAGGAACGAGGCGATGGCGAGCAGCAGGTGCACCCAGAAGTAGGCGGTGGGAGAACCATGGTGGAAGGCGAGACCGCTGGCGTCGGCCCAGAGGTTTTTCACGAAGGTGATCCAGATGAACCAGCTCCACACGCCGAAGGCGACCAGGAACCAGCTCACGCGTCGGCTGAGCTTCATGCCGTCCAGTATGGGACGCCGTCGCGGGCGGCTCGCACCGGGGAGCGTCCTGAGCCGGGGAGCGTCCTGAGCCGGGGTCAGGCCGGCCCGGCGCGGCAGGCGCTGGGTGCCCGGGCCCCGCTCACTCCCTCGGGCCATCGGGGGGGCCGCTGCCTCGTTTGGGAGCGCCCTGTACGTTCGATGCGTGTCCAGGATTCGTACGGCTCTACGAGGCCGCCCCGCTCTGACGTTGTGCGCCGCCGCGCTGGCCGCCGCCACGGTGTTGCAGGCATCCCCCGCCGCGCACGCGGCGCCCGGTGAGCCCGCGCCGCCCGAGCACATGTCGACGGTGGGCGGCGACCGGCTGGGGCAGACCGGCACCCAGGTGGAGATGGCGGACGGGGTGCCCGCGCTGCCGGCGCTCACCTCACGGTCGTGGATCATCTCCGACGCGGAGACCGGCGAAGTGCTGGCGTCGCACAACGCGCACTGGCCGATGCCGCCGGCCAGCACCTTGAAGATGCTGTTCGCCGACACCCTGATCACCAAGTTCCCCAAGACCGAGACCCACATCGTCAAGCCGGAGGACCTGGCGGGCATGGGCGAGGGCAGCAGCCTGGTCGGCGTGATGGAGCGCCTTCCCTACAGCGTCCAGGACCTGTGGCGCGGGGTCTTCCTGCGGTCCGGCAACGACGCGGTGCACGTGCTGGCCGCGATGAACGGCGGCGTGGCGCAGACGGTGACGCAGATGCGCGCCAAGGCGGTCGACCTACAGGCCGACGACACCCATGTGGTCACCCCCGACGGCTACGACGAGCCGGGCCAGGTCTCCTCGGCCTACGACCTGTCGCTGTTCGCCCGGGCCGGGCTGCAGAACCCGGACTTCCGGGAGTACTGCTCGACGGTGAGCGCGCAGTTCCCCGGGGACTACAAGAAGGGCTCGAAGGCCCGCGACAGCTTCGGCATCCAGAACACCGACCGGCTGCTGGCCGGCGACCCGGCCGGCGGCCTCAAGCCGTATCCGGGGATCGCGGGCGTCAAGAACGGCTACACGACGAACGCCGGCAACACCTACACCGGGGTCGCGGACCATGACGGGGTGAAGCTGCTGGTCACCTTGATGCACCCGTACGCGGGCGGCGACCGGGTCTACGAGGAGGCCGCCTCGCTGTTCGACTGGGGCTTCAAGGCGGCCGGCAAGGTCAAGCCGGTCGGCTCCCTGGTGGCGCCCAGGAGCGTGGAGAAGGCCAAGGCCGAGGCCGCCGCGCGGGCCAAGGCCGCCAAGGGCACCGGGGCGGCGACCACCACGGTGGCGGCGGCCGGCTCGGGTGCCGGCGGGATGTGGACCGCGGCCGGGATCACCGCGGGGTCGCTGGTGGTGCTGGCGGCGGTGGCGCTGGTGGTCCGGCGGCGCTGGCCCAGCCCGGCGACGGCCGACCGCCGACCGAAGGAGTAGCCGCGACGGGCGGGGGCGGGCCGCAAGAAAAAGCCCTAGTCCCCGCCGCCCCGCTCGTGCCGTGGTGAGCCGGTGACCGTCCACGCGGCGCACAGCATCAGGAGCTTGGCCATGAAGTTGATCCACAGCAGGAGCGCCACCGGGGTGCCGAAGGCGCCGTAGATGCTGCGTCCGGCGACGTCCTGGAGGTAGCCGGACAGCACGATCTTCAGCACCTCGAAGCCGACCGCCCCCAGCAGTCCCGCCTCCACGACCGCACGCCGCCCCGGCCGCACCCCGGGCAGCAGGGTCAGCACGTAGGCCAGCAGCAGGAAGTCGGCCAGCACCGCGACGCAGTACCCGCCGACGGTCAGCGCGACGCTGCCGACGCCGCCCGCGACCAGGCCTATCTGCCGCGCGGTCCACCCCACGGCGGTGGTGGCGAACGCCGAACAGGCCAGCGACGCCAGACCCACTCCGCCGAGCCCGGCCAGCACGCCGCCGTCCAGCAGCTTGCGCACCACCGGGTTGCCTGGGCTGTCCTCCAGCTCCCAGACCGCCCGCAGACAGCCGCGCAGCTGGGCGATCCAGCCGATCCCGGTGAGCAGCAGGGCGGCGCCGGCGATCAGGCCCACGGTGCCGGCGTTGGCGGCCAGCGTCCCGATGTCGACCCGCTCGGACAGGCCGGGGATCTGCTGGTTGATCTTGTGCTCGATGGTGTCGAGCCGGCCCTGGCTGAGGAAGGCGGCGCCGATCGCCGCGCCGACGGTGATCAGCGGGAAGAGCGCGATGAAGCTGGTGAAGGTGACGGCGGCGGCCAGCCGGGACCACTGGACCCGCTGGGCGTGCTCGAAGGCCCGCCAGCCGTGGGTGCGCGTCCCACGCTCGATCCACGGCCCGATCCACGGCAGCCGGGTCAACCAGTCCATGATCGCCGCGTACCCTCCGTCGCCGGACGCACACCTGATCCGGTCGATCCGCTGACCGATCGACACAATTCGACCATCGGGGCCATCTTGCCGCCCGCTGCCGCCCGGGCCCGGCAGGCGCCCCGCGAGCGGTTGTGTTAGGGCGCGGGTGGGGGCGGAGCTACGGGATGCGGCCGAGAGTGTCGAGGCGGGCGCCCTGCTGCGGGACGCCGGGGGGCGCGCCGGGCGAGCGGCCGAAGGGGTAGTCGCGCAGGGTGCGCCACACGCCGTCGGCGCCGCGCTCGTAGAGGGAGAAGCCGGCCACCGTCCAGGCGGCCGTGAAGCCGGCCAGGTCGCGCTGAGCACGGTCCAACGCCTCCTCGGCGATGCCGTGGGCGACCGTGACATGGGGGTGGTAGGGGAAGTCCAGCTCCCGGGTGACCGGGCCTGACCGGACGTGCTCCTGCAACGCGGCGCATTCCCCGGCGCCTTCGGCGAGCGTGACGAACACCACCGGCGACAGCGGACGGAAGGTGCCGGTGCTCTCCAGACGCAGCGGGAAGGCCCGCCCCGCCTCGGCGACCGCGGCCAGGTGCTCGGAGAACGGCCGCAGCGCCTCGGCGTCGACCTCGGTGGGGGGCAGCAGGGTGATGTGGCTGGGGATGGCATGGGCGGCCTGGTCCCCGAAGCCGGCGCGGCGCCGCTGGAGCAGGCTGCCGTACGGCTCCGGGACCGCGATCGACACTCCGGTCATCCGGGTCCCCACTGCGTTTCCCCCCTTCCGAGGCCGTCGAGGGTCAGGGCGTGGCGCGTGACGCCACCGAGCCGCCGAGGGTACCGGTCGCGTCGTCGCGTGTGACCGGTGCCTTCAGTGCTTGGCGGGAACGAAACCCACTCGTTCGTAGACGGTGGCCAGGGTCTCCGCCGCGACCGAACGGGCCTTCTCGGCGCCCTTGGCCAGCACGGAGTCCAGCGACTCCGGGTCCTCCAGGTACTCCTGGGTGCGCTCGCGGAAGGGGGTCACCCACTCGACGAAGACCTCCGACAGGTCGGTCTTGAGCGCGCCGTAGCCCTTGCCGGCGTACTTCTCCTCCAGCTGCGGGATGCCGGTCCCGGTCAAGGTCGCGTAGATGGTCAGCAGGTTGCTGATGCCGGGCTTGCCGACCGCGTCGTAGCGGACCTCGGTGCCGGTGTCGGTGACGGCGCTCTTGAACTTCTTCGCCGACACCTTCGGCTCATCCAGCAGGTTGACCAGGCCCTTGGGCGAGGAGGCCGACTTGCTCATCTTGATCGCCGGGTCCTGGAGGTCGTAGATCTTCGCCGTCTCCTTGACGATGTACGGCTTGGGGACGGTGAAGGTCGGGGCGACCGCGTCCTTGTCGAACCGGCCGTTGAAGCGCTCCGCGAGGTCGCGGGTGAGCTCGACGTGCTGGCGCTGGTCCTCGCCGACCGGCACGGCGTCCGCCTGGTAGAGCAGGATGTCGGCGACCTGGAGGATCGGGTAGGTGAACAGGCCGACCGACGCGCGATCGGCACCCTGCTTGGCCGACTTGTCCTTGAACTGCGTCATCCGGGACGCCTCGCCGAAGCCGGTCAGGCAGTTCATCACCCAGGCGAGTTGCGCGTGCTCGGGCACCTGGCTCTGGATGAACAGGGTGCAGCGCTCCAGGTCGAGCCCGGCGGCCAGCAGCTGGGCGGCGGCGAGCCGGGTGTTGTGGCGCAGCGCGGCGGGGTCCTGCGGCACGGTGATCGCGTGCAGGTCCACCACCATGTAGAACGCGTCGTGGTTCTCCTGGAGCTCCACCCACTGGCGCACCGCGCCGAGGTAGTTGCCGAGATGGAACGAGCCCGCGGTGGGCTGGATGCCGGAGAGCACACGAAGTCGGTCGAAGGCCATGGGTTCATTCTCTCAGGTCTTCGTGACCGGTCGGTACGGCCGTGGGCTCTCCGGCGGTGCCGTGCTGTCGCGCGAGGGGCGCACGGCAGCACGGCCTGGGATCAGCTCAGGTCGATCCCGGGGTAGAGCGGGAAGCCGGACACCAGGTCGGAGGCGGCTTCGGCGACCCGGGCGGAGACCGACGCCGCCAGGACGTGCTGGGCCTTGGAGGGCTTGCCCGACGCGGTGGTCCCCGGGGTGGTGGCGGTGAGCACGGTGTCGATGAGCGCGGCGATCTCGTCCATCTGCGCGGTGCCCAGGCCGCGGGTGGTCAGTGCCGGGGTGCCCAGCCGGATGCCGGAGGTGTACCAGGCACCGTTGGGGTCCTGGGGCACGGAGTTGCGGTTGGTGACGATGCCGCTCTCCAGCAGGGCGGCCTCCGCCTGGCGGCCGGTGAGCCCGTAGCCGGAGACGTCCAGCAGCACGATGTGGTTGTCGGTGCCGCCGGTGACCAGGCGGGCGCCGCGCCGCAGCAGCCCCTCGGCCAGTGCCCGGGAGTTGTCGACGATGCGCTGCGCGTAGTCGTGGAAGGAGGGCTGCCGGGCCTCGGCGAGCGCGACCGCCTTGGCCGCCATCACGTGCGGCAGCGGGCCGCCGAGCACCATCGGGCAGCCGCGGTCGACGTGTTCGGCGAGTTCGTCGTCGCACAGCACCATTCCGCCGCGCGGTCCGCGCAGCGACTTGTGGGTGGTGGTGGTGACGATCTGCGCGTGCGGTACGGGGTCGAAGTCGCCGGTGAGCACCTTGCCCGCGACGAGCCCGGCGAAGTGCGCCATGTCGACCATCAGCGTCGCCCCGACCTCGTCGGCGATCTCCCGCATGACGCGGAAGTCGACCAGCCGGGGGTAGGCCGAGTAGCCGGCGACGATGATCAGCGGCCGGAACTCCCGCGCGCTGGCGCGCACCTTGTCGTAGTCCAGCAGCCCGGTCTCCGGGTCGGTGCCGTAGGAGCGCTGGTCGAACATCTTGCCGGAGATGTTGGGGCGGA
This sequence comes from uncultured Actinomycetota bacterium, assembly GCA_963737305.1. GTDB lineage: Bacteria > Actinomycetota > Actinomycetes > Streptomycetales > Streptomycetaceae > Streptantibioticus_C. The sequence continues at coordinate 3,847,624 of CAVTRX010000001.1, forward strand.
AGCCGTGGGTGAGGTGGCCGCCGGCGTCGAGGGACATCCCGAGCATCCGCTGGTCGCCCAGCGCGCGGCGCAGTTCGGCCCAGTCGGCCTCGCTGAGGTCGTTGACCTGGCGGACGCCCGCCTTGTGCAGCGCGGGGCTCTCGACCCGCTGGGAGAGCACCGCCCAGAAGGCGACCAGGTTGGCGTCGATGCCCGAGTGCGGCTGGACGTAGGCGTGGGAGGCGCCGAAGACCTCGCGGGCGTGCTCGGCGGCGATCGTCTCCACGGTGTCGACGTTGCGGCAGCCCGCGTAGAAGCGGCGGCCGATGGTGCCTTCCGCGTACTTGTCGCTGAGCCAGTTGCCCATCGCCAACAGCACGGCGGGCGAGGCGTAGTTCTCGCTGGCGATCAGCTTGAGCGAGGCGCGCTGGTCCTCGACCTCGGCGCCGATGGCGTCGGCGATCCGCGGCTCGACGGCGCGGATGACGTCCAGGCCGCTGCGGAAGGCGGTGGACTCGGTGGTGGGGGCTGCGGTGGGGGCGTTCGGCTGTGGCGCCATGTGATCCTCCCGATGGTCGTGCGTACGGTCGTCACTGATGGCCCAGGCGCACGGCGCTGCTTCGATGAGCCGCTCCCCGATGGTCGATCCCATCCCAGCGCGCCAGTCACGGCTCACCTGAACACTTTAACCATTCGAGATTTTCTGGTGGTGCTATCGGGAAACCGGAATACCCGGATGCTTCCCCCCGAGTGGCGCCGGAGGATAGAAATCGGACACGGCCCTGAGGCGGTACCCCGCCTCGGGCGACGCCTCCCGACGTACGACGAACGGAGTCCCGGTGACCACGCAGGCCCGATCCAACGCCCTGATCAGCCAGGCCGAGGCACACAGCGCCCACAACTACCACCCGCTGCCGATCGTCGTGGCCACCGCGGAGGGCGCCTGGATGACGGACGTGGAGGGCCGCCGCTACCTCGACATGCTGGCCGGCTACTCCGCACTGAACTTCGGTCACCACAACGAGCGGCTGATCGAGGTCGCCAAGGCTCAGCTGGACCGGCTCACCCTCACCTCGCGGGCCTTCCACCACGACCGGTTCCCGGCGTTCTGCCAGGAGCTGGCTGAGCTGTGCGGCATGGAGGCCGTGCTGCCGATGAACACCGGCGCCGAGGCGGTCGAGACGGCGGTCAAGACCGCCCGCAAGTGGGGCTACCAGGTCAAGGGCGTGCCGGCCGGGCAGGCGAAGATCGTCGTCGCGGCGGACAACTTCCACGGCCGCACCACCACGATCATCAGCTTCTCCACCGACCCCGAGGCCCGCGCCGACTTCGGCCCCTACACGCCCGGCTTCGAGGTCGTCCCGTACGGGGACCTGGACGCCCTGGCGGCGGCGGTCGACGACAACACGGTCGCCGTGCTGATGGAGCCGATCCAGGGTGAGGCGGGCGTGCTGGTCCCGCCGGCCGGCTACCTGGCGGGCGTGCGGCGGATCACCGCGGAGCGCGGGGTGCTGTTCATCGCCGACGAGATCCAGTCCGGGCTGGGGCGCACCGGGCGGACCTTCGCCTGTGAGCACGAGGGTGTCGTGCCCGACATGTACGTGCTCGGCAAGGCGCTGGGCGGCGGCGTGGTCCCGGTCTCCGCGGTGGTCTCCTCCAACGCGGTGCTGGGGGTCTTCCGGCCGGGCGAGCACGGTTCGACGTTCGGCGGCAACCCGCTGGCCTGCGCGGTCGCCCTGGAGGTGCTGGCGATGCTGCGCACCGGTGAGTTCCAGCAGCGGGCCGCCGAGTTGGGCGACCACCTGCACGCCGAGCTGGGTTCGCTGGTCGGCGGCGGCACGGTGGACGCGGTGCGCGGGCGCGGCCTGTGGGCGGGGGTGGACATCAACCCGTCGCACGGCACCGGCCGGCAGATCTCCGAGAAGCTGATGGAGCGCGGGGTGCTCGCCAAGGACACCCACGGCTCGACGATCCGGCTCGCGCCGCCGCTGGTGATCTCCAAGGAGGACCTGGACTGGGGTCTCGCCCAGTTGCGCGACGTGCTGGGGGCGTGAGACCCGGGGGTGCCGGGCGGCCGGGGGCGGTTCAGACGGGCCCCGGAACCGAGTCCCGCCGGGCGGTGTCCTGGGCGGGCGTCTGCTTCCTGCGGCCGGCCGCCACCGGCACCTCCAGCGGGCGGGCCAGGCCGACCACGCCCTCGTCGAGCCGCTGGAGGTGCCGCAGCACCCGGAAGGTCACCGTGCCGGGGCGCGGCACGTCCGGCTTGGGTCCCTCCAGCATGGCGGCGACGCTCGCGCCGGCCTCGACCTCGCCGGTCGCACTCCCCTCGGTCAGGTGCCCGATGAGTACCGCGAGGTTGTCGTCGATGCGCCGGCCGGCCCTGGCCAGCCGCGGGTCGGCGGCGATCCGGTTGCTGCTGGGCACCAGTTCGGCGGTCGCCGCCAGGCCCCGGGCGTGGTACGCGCAGGTCTCCAGCATCCCCACCAGGTAGCGCACGGTGCGCCGGCGGACCCGCAGCGGCGTGATCGGATGGGTCAACGGGCGGGTGGAGCGCCGCAGGTCGTCCAGCGCGGTGTCCAAGTCGCGTGCCAGATCGACCAGATCGGTCTGCGGTCCGCCGCTGAGCTGCTGCACAGCGGCCGCGGCGACCTCCCGCAGCCGCTCCAGCACGGTGCGCAACTGCTGGTCGGTGCGGTCGTCGGTGCGTACCGGCAGGACCAGCAGCGCGGCGGCCATCCCGCACGCCGCGCCCAGCGCCGTCTCCTCGATCCGCAGCACGAGCACGGCGAGGCTGTAGGTGTTGAGCAGCGTGTACAGCAGTCCGACCATCGCGGTGACGAAGAAGGACATCAGCGCGTAGGACAGCGGCGCGGTGAAGAACATGCCGAAGATGCACAGCAGGACGAACGCGAACGCCGTCCAGGTGTGGTGGCCGACGGTGCCCGCGAGCCCGACACCGGCGACCACGCCCGCCACCGTGCCGATCAGCCGCCGGTAGCCCTTGACCAGGATCTCGCCGGTGGAGGAGGTGTTGAGGAAGACCACCCAGCAGGTCAGCACCGCCCAGTACCAGCGTTGCGGGGACAGCAGTTCGCCGCCGGCGATGGCCAGCGCCGAGCCGACGCCGACCTGGAAGGCGGCGCGGGTGGTCGGCCGGCTCAGCCCGGAGGGGCCGGCGTCGTCGCCCTGCTCCTCCCCCATGGACAGCTCCTCCGCGTCGAGTTCCTCCCGCGAGCGGGTGGCCTCGGGGGTGTCGTCCGACTCGTCCTGCGGACCGTCGGAGGGCAGCCGCAGCCCCAGCACGGTGCGGGCCGCCTCGCCGACGGCGCGGAAGGCGTCCTGCACGGCGGGCGGCGCGGCCGGCAGGTTCTCCTCGTCGCGGTAGTCCAGCAGCCGGTTGCGGATCACGGCGAGCGCGGTGCCGCGGTCGTCCGGCGCGAGGCGGGTGACCAGCAGGTGCAGCCCGGCCAGGTCACGGCGCAGCCGCGCGGTCACCTCGCGGTCGGCGCCCGCGAACTCGCCGGGGCGCTCCCGTCCGGTGCCCGGCCGCGGGCGCTCGCCCTGCGCCTGGAGCACGGCGGGGTCCGGCAGGTGCAGGGTGATGGTGTCGGCGCCGTCGTGGTCCCTGGCCTTGAGCAGCAGCAGCCCGAGCCGTTCCGCGGCGATCTCGGCGTCGGCGATCCGGCGTTGCAGCAGTGCGGCGGTGGCCGCGTCCCGAGTGCCGTCCTCCAGCCGTCCCTGGATCATCAAGGCGCACTCGTGCAGCCGGGCGGTGTCGCGCCGCAGGTCGTCCACGAGCCCTTCCAGACGCTCGTCCGACGCCTCGCCGGCCAGTTTCTCCGCCGTGGTGACGACCTGCGCGAGCCGCGCCCGAAACGCCCGGCGCAGCCGGTCCAGGATCCCTTCCGGGGTGGCCCGCACCAGCGCGAAGCGGCCCGCCGCCGCGCCGCAGAAGGCGGCGGCCAGCACCCCGCACAGCTGGGGCAGCATGGGGGTGCGGGCGTGCACGAACAGGGAGACGAAGTAGATCTGAAAGCCGATCAGCCCGAGCGCGGTGCCGCGGTCGCCGAATCTGCGGGCGTAGACGGCACCGAAGATCAGCGCGATGAAGAACAGGTCGCCGGCGACGACGAACCGGTTGAGCAGCGCGCCCAGCGACATCGCCGCGATCGCGGTCGGCAGGCCGAACGCCAGCGTCACCGCCTGGTCGCGCGGCCGTGGCTCGCTGATCGCGAAGGTGGCCACCATCGAGGCCATGGCGCCGGCCACCAGCAGCGGTGCCGGGGCGCGGAAGGCGGCCAGCACGCCGAGGGTCAGCAGGATCGAGGCGACGGTGCGCAGTCCCGCCATGAACCGCAGCAGCCCGGGGTCGGAGGCCACGAACCGGTCCCACACCCCACGGCCGGCCCGCTGTGTCAGTAGCGCCATGCCCTCGCCGCACTCCCGGTGCCGGATGAACCTCTTGTCACAAGTTCCCACCATCGTTGGGGGCGGCGGCGGACGCAAGGGGTGACGGGGACCGTCCCGATCCGTGGGCGGCCTCCCCGGGCGGCTCGGGCGTCCGCGGGCGGCGCGGGGGGACGGGCGGGGGCCGCGGCGGACGTAGAGTCCTCGGGTGCTTCTTGGTCTGTTGTGCGCGTTCGGGTCCGCGGTCTGCTTCGGCACCGCGTCGGTCTTCCAGGCGGTCGCCGCCCGCCGGACGGTTTCGGGACCGGACGCGGCGGGGGACGGCGCGGGGGTCGATCCGCGGCTGGTGCTGCGGGCGGTGCGGCAGGGCTGGTACGTCCTCGGGCTGGTGCTCGACGCGGGCGGGTTCGCGCTGGAACTGGTGGCGTTGCGCAGCGTGCCGATCTACGCGGTCGGGGCGGCGCTGGCGGCCAGTCTCGCGGTGACGGCGCTGGTGGCGTCGTGGCTGCTGAGGGTGTCGCTGGGCCGCGCCGAGTGGGGCGCGGTCGCGGTGGTGTGCGCCGGTCTTGGGCTGCTGGCGGTGGCCTCCGGCGCCGAGGGGCACGGCTCGGGGTCCGCGGCGCTGCGCTGGGGCACGCTGGGCGCGGCGCTGCTGGTGCCGGTGGTGGGGGTGCCGGCCGCGCGACTGCCGGTCCGGGTGCGGTCGGCGGCCCTGGGTCTCGGCGCCGGGCTCGGGTTCGGCGTGCTGACGGTGGCGGTGCGGCTGGTGCCCTCGCTGTCGCCGGGCGCGATGCTCACCGACCCGGCGCTCTACGCGGTGCTGGTCGGCGGCGGCACCGGCTTCCTGCTGCTGACCACGGCGATGCGGCACGGGTCGATCACCGTGGCCACCGCGGGCATGGTGGTCGGCGAGACGATCCTGCCCGCCCTGGTCGGCGTCCTGGCGCTGGGCGACCGCACCCGCCCGGGTCTGGGCGGCCTGGCGGTCGCCGGATACGCCCTCGCCGTGCTCGGGGCGCTGGCGCTGGCCCGGTTCGGCGAGGTCGGCGACGCGCCGCCGGAGCCCGCTGCGCGGCGGACCCCGGCGGCGCACGGCACCGCGGCGGCGGAACCGGCGGACGGCTGAGGAGCCCCGGCACCCCCGTGAAGTGCCGGGACGTCTCCCGTGCTCACGCCCGCCGCGCCGCTGCGGTCAGCTCCCCGAGGCGCTGGTGATCACCGAGAACCGGGCACCGAACGGGTCGGTGACCAGCGCCATGCGCCCGACGCCCTCCATGGTCATCGGGGCCACGATCACCGTGCCGCCCTTGGCCGCCGCCAGCGCGACCACGCCGTCGCAGTCGGCGACCTCGAAGTAGGGACCCCACTGGGTGGTGAAACCCGCGGCGCGCATCTCGTCGCCTATGCCCATGATCCCGCCCTGCCCGGAGCTCTCCCCGCCGCCGCTGGGGCTGATGATCGAGTAGGTCATGCCCTCCATCGGCATGTCCTGGATCTGCCAGTCGAAGACGGAGGTGTAGAAGGCCTTCGCCTTGTCGGGCTCGTCGGTGAGCAGCTCGGTCCAGCACAGGGTGTTGACGTCGGTGACGGCTTGCAGGCCGATGGTCTCGCCGGGCTGCCAGACGGCGAACTTGCCGCCCGTGGGGTCGGTGAACGCGGCCATCCGGCCCGCGGAGAAGACGTCGAGCGGGGCGAGGCGCACCGTGCCGCCGGCCTGCTCGACCGCCTTGGCGGTGGCGTCCGCGTCGGTGGTGTGGAAGTAGAGCGTCCAGGCCGCCTCGGCGCCGTCCTCGCCCAACGGGCCTACGGCGCCGACCGTGTTGCCCTCCAGGGTGAACATGCCGTAGCCGCCGGCGTCCGGGCCCGCGGACTGGAACGACCAGCCGAACAGGGCTCCGTAGAAGGCGCTCGCCGCCTCGACGTCGGGCGTGCCGAGGTCGGTCCAGTTGGGGGTGCCGGGAAGGAAGTCAGTGGTGAGCATGGCGCTGGTCCTCCGAGGTCGTCGCGCTGTGGGGCAGTCGCGGTCCTTGCCGCTCCGGGCGGAGCCGCCTGGTTCTCCCAGCATCGCAGCGACCACTGACACTCGCCCGTTGTGGCGACCGGGGGCCCCGGGGCGCGGGCCGCGGTGCTTCCTCGCGCCGTCACTGACGCACCGTCAGGTACGGCGTCAGGCGTCGTGCCGCGCGGGGTGCAGGCGGGTGGTCACACCGATGCGGTTCCAGGCGTTGATGGTGACCGCCATGGCGACGAGCCGGGCGAGTTCGTGCCGGTCGAACAGCCGGGCGGCCTCGTCGTAGACCTCGTCGGGGACGCCGTGGTCACCGAGCTTGGTGACGGCCTCGGCCAGGGCGAGGGCGGCGCGTTCCCTGGCGGTGTAGAAGGGGGTCTCCCGCCAGACGGTGAGGCCGTGCACCTTCTGCTCGGACAGCCCGATCCTGCGGGCGTCCCGGATGTGCATGTCCACGCAGAACGCGCAGCCGTTGATCTGGGAGGCGCGGATGCGCACGAGTTCGCTGACGACCGGGTCGAGTCCGTCGGCCGCGGCCCGGTCGAGCGCGATCATCGCCTCGTGGACGTCGGGGGCCAGCCCCGGCATGCTCATCCGCTGTGCCGCGGGGGCGACCGTCTGCTGTCCTTCGTGTGGTGCCGTCGAGTGTTCCGTCATCGTCATGACCTCACGGTACGTCGGTAGTGGACCTCGATCGTGGTCCACTTGTGGCATGGATGAGCGGGCCAATTCGAAGGCTTCCGGAGTCGATCTGCACCTTGAGCCGCTCTCCGGTGCCGGTCTGGGGGTGCGGGCCGGGCTGGAGGCGGCGCTGCGGGACGCGGTGCGCGAGGGACGGCTGCCGCCCGGGACCCGGCTGCCGTCGTCGCGGGCGCTGGCCCGGGATCTGGGCGTCGCCCGCAACACGGTCGCGGACGCCTACGGGCAGCTGGTCGCCGAGGGCTGGCTCACCGCCCGGCAGGGATCGGGGACGAGGGTGGCGGACCGCACGGAAGCGGCGGGTCGGACCGTGCCCGGTGGGGCGCGGGGGCTGCTGGGGACGTGGGGGGCGGCGGGGGGCCAAGGTGGTGCGCCGGCGTGGCGGGCGGGCCGGGAGCGGGGCAGGTCCGACCGCCGCGGCCCGACCCTGATCGCCGCGGCCGGACTCGCCGAGTCGGATTCCGACCGGCCGCGGCTGCCCTACGACCTGCGGCCCGGCTCGCCCGATCTGTCGTCGTTCCCGCGCAACGCCTGGCTCTCGGCCGCGCGGGTGGCCCTCAACCGCGCGCCGCACGAGGCGTTCGGCTACACCGATCCGCGCGGGCGCCCGGAGTTGCGCGAGGCGCTCGCGGAGTACCTGGCGCGCGCCCGGGGCGTGCGGGCAGACCCCGAACTGCTGGTGGTGTGCACCGGGTTCGTGCAGGTGGTCGGGGTGGTGGGGCGGGCGCTCGCGGGGGCGGGCGCACGCCGGATCGCGGTGGAGGCCCTGGGGTTCCCCGACACCAGGGCGGTGCTGCGGTCGACCGGTCTGGCCACGCACGAGATCCCGGTGGACGAGGCGGGCGCCCGCGTCGACGCGCTGCGCCCGCTGGGCGCCGACGCCGTGCTGCTCACCCCCTCCCACCAGTACCCGATCGGCGTTCCGCTCTCGCCGCGGCGGCGCACACAGGTCGTGGCGTGGGCGCGGGAGAGCGGCGGTGTGGTGATCGAGGACGACTACGACGGCGAGTTCCGCTACGACCGCCAGCCGGTGGGCGCGCTCCAGGGCCTCGATCCGTCGTCGGTGGTCTACGCGGGCACCGCAAGCAAGAGCCTGATGCCCGGGCTGCGGCTGGCGTGGGCGGTGCTGCCGGAGCGGCTGCTGGAGGACGTGATGCTGCAAAAGCGGCTGGCCGACCACCACTCCCCCGTGCTGGACCAGTTGACGCTCGCCGAACTGATCGGCTCGGGGGCGTACGACCGGCATGTGCGGCGGATGCGGGCGCACTACCGGCGCAGACGGGACCGGTTGGTCGAGGCGCTGGCGGCGCGGGCGCCCGGCGTGCGGGTGTCGGGGATCGCGGCGGGGCTGCACGCGATCGTCGAACTACCGCCGGGCGCCCCGCCGGAGGCGGAGCTGGTCCGGCGGGCCGCCGCGCTGGGCCTGGCGCTCAGCGGGACGGCGTTCTACGGCGCGGTGGGGCCGGGCGGCGGCCCGGTTCGCCCCGACGAGACCGGCGAGGCCGACCGGGCCGACGCCGGATCCGGCGGCATGCTCGTCATCGGCTTCGGCCGGCCGCCCGAACACGCCTTCAACGGCGCCCTGGACCAGTTGTGCGAGCTCCTGGCGGCGGTGACGTGACGACGCACGCGCGAGAGACGCGCGCGGCCCGCCGCCGGGTCGGGTGGACCGGGCAGCGGGCCGTTCTGCCTGGCGGCAGGGGTGGGATCAGATGAGGCCGAGCGCGCGCACCGCGTCGCGCTCCTCCTCCAGCTCCTTGACGGAGGCGTCGATGCGGCCACGGGAGAACTCGTTGATCTCCAGGCCCTGGACGATCTCGAACGAGCCGTCCTTGGTGGTGACCGGGAAGGAGGAGATGAGACCCGCCGGGACGCCGTAGGAGCCGTCCGAGACAATGCCCATAGAGGCCCAGTCGCCGTCCGCGGTGCCGTTGACCCAGGTGTGGACGTGGTCGATGGCGGCGTTGGCCGCGGAAGCCGCGGAGGAGGCGCCGCGGGCCTCGATGATGGCGGCGCCGCGCTTGGCGACGGTCGGGATGAACTCCTCGGCCAGCCACTTCTCGTCGTTGACGGCCTCGGCGGCGTTACGGCCGCCTACCTCGGCGTGGAAGATGTCCGGGTACTGGGTGGCGGAGTGGTTGCCCCAGATCGTCAGCTTCTTGATGTCCTCGACGGTCACGCCGAGCTTCCCGGCCAGCTGGCTCATGGCGCGGTTGTGGTCCAGGCGGGTCATCGCGGTGAAGCGCTCGGCCGGCACGTCGGGCGCCGCCGCCTGGGCGATCAGCGCGTTGGTGTTGGCCGGGTTGCCGACGACCAGGATCTTGACGTCGTCGGCCGCGTGGTCGTTGATCGCCTTGCCCTGGGGCTTGAAGATGCCGCCGTTCGCCTCCAGCAGGTCGCCGCGCTCCATGCCCTTGGTCCGCGGGCGGGCACCGACCAGCAGGGCGACGTTCGTGCCGTCGAAGGCGGCGTTCGGGTCGTCGCAGATGTCGATGCCGCGCAGCAACGGGAAGGCGCAGTCGTCCAGTTCCATGGCCGTGCCCTCGGCGGCCTTGAGCGCCTGCGGGATCTCCAGCAGGCGCAGCCTCACCGGGACGTCCGCGCCGAGCAGGTGCCCGGAGGCGATGCGGAAGAGCAGTGCGTAGCCGATCTGGCCGGCCGCACCGGTGACGGTGACGTTGACGGGAGTGCGGGTCATTGCGATCTCCTGCGCTGTGTTGACGGGGGGACAGCCCCCGATCACGGGACGGTGGGCGTTCCCGGCCCTGTTCGGCCCCTTGTCCGGCTCCCGCGACCTCAATCTCTCGACGCCGAGAGAACCGCCGTCAGGCTATCGGACCCCGGACGCCCGGCAGCCCCTGGAGTGGTGTGGTACGCCCCACCCCGCACCCGTGGGGAACGGTTCACGCCACCGGGCGGTATTCGTCCGCCACCCCCGCGATCCCGCGCCGCGGCCGGCTACGGCAGGGAGCCGACCGGCTGCCGGGAGGCGGGGGGCGGCGGCGGATCGGGGTGCTGGAGGCTCACCATGGCTCCGCCGAGCAGCAGGACGGCGACGAGTCCCGCGATGACGGCGCGGCGCCGACGGCTGCGGCGTTCGGCCAGGACCGGGTCGGTGCCGATCGACGGTCCGCGTGACGCCTGCCGTGACTGAAGGCAGCGAGCCATGGTTCTCCCCGTTGCGAGAAGCTCCCCGTTGTCGCCGTATGACTACCCATGGCGATGGGTTCCTGGTCGGGTCTCTCGCGCGGGGCCCGTCCGGTGGCACTGATCCAGCCACCGCGGCGAGGGTCGCGGGCCCTTCGGGGGGACGGGGAAAGCGGTCTCGGGCAGGGCGCGTTCAGGCCGACATCTTCCGCAGGTTCTCCTCGACCGCGGCGAGGAACCCCTCGGTGGTCAGCCACGGCTGGTCCTGTGAGATCAGCCCCGCCAGGTCCTTGGTCATCGATCCGCTCTCCACGGTCTCGACGCAGACCCGCTCCAGGGCGCGTGCGAAGGCGGTCACCTCGGGGGTGCCGTCGAGCTTGCCGCGGTGGGCGAGGGCGCAGGTCCAGGCGAAGATCAGGGCGATCGGGTTGGTGGAGGTGGGCTCGCCGCGCACGTGGCGGCGGTAGTGCCGGGCGACGGTGCCGTGCGCGGCCTCGGCCTCGACGGTCCGGCCGTCGGGGGTCATCAGCACCGAGGTCATCAGTCCGGGCGAGCCGAAGCCCTGCGCGACGACGTCGGACTGGACGTCGCCGTCGTAGTTCTTGCAGGCCCACAGGTAGCCGCCCTCCCACTTGAGGGCGGAGGCGACCATGTCGTCGATCAGCCGGTGCTCGTAGGTCAGCCCGGCGGCCTCGAAGTCGGCCCTGAACTCGGTGTCGAAGACCTCCTGGAAGATGTCCTTGAACCGACCGTCGTACGTCTTGAGGATCGTGTTCTTGGTGGACATGTAGACCGGGTAGTGGCGGTCCAGGCCGTACCGGAACGAGGTGCGGGCGAAGTCCCGGATCGAGGCGTCGACGTTGTACATCGCCATCGCCACCCCGGCGCTGGGGAACTCGTAGACCTCCAACTCGATCGGCTCGGAGCCGTCCTTCGGGGTGAAGGTCATGGTCAGGGTGCCCTCGCCGGGGACCTTGAGGTCGGTGGCGCGGTACTGGTCGCCGAAGGCGTGCCGGCCCACGACGATCGGCTTGGTCCAGCCGGGGACCAGCCGGGGCACGTTCGCCAGGATGATCGGCTCGCGGAAGATCACGCCGCCGAGGATGTTGCGGATGGTGCCGTTGGGCGAGCGGTACATCCGCTTGAGGCCGAACTCCCGGACGCGGGCCTCGTCCGGGGTGATGGTCGCGCACTTGACGCCGACGCCGTACCGCTTGACCGCCTCGGCGGCCTCCACGGTGACCTGGTCGTCCGTGGCGTCGCGGTTGGCTATGCCGAGGTCGAAGTACTTCAGGTCGACATCGAGGTACGGCAGGATCAGCCGGTCCTTGATGAACCGCCAGATGACGCGGGTCATCTCGTCGCCGTCGAGTTCGACGACGGGTTCGGCCACCTTGATCTTCGCCATGGGTGTCGCTCGTCCTCTCGCGGTTCGGGACCGGCGGTTATCTCGTCGTCAAGATACTCGCCGGGGGCGACGACCGGGCGTCCGTGACCGCCGCCCCGGCCGTGAGACCCGTCACCGTCTGACGGCGAACCGCATCACGTGGTCGAGGAACGGCAGGTGGAGGATCGGATCGGGCTGTGCCATCAAGGTCAGCACGACGATCACCGCGCCGGGGAAGGCGTAGGTGATCAGGTCGGTGAAACGGCTGCGCACCGCGAGCATGCCGACCGAGGGCACCAGCCAGCGCAGCGCGGCGCCGAGCAGCAGCGCGGCGCCGACCATGATCAGCCCGACCCGGAACGCCCCGGCCGCGGTGATCAGCAGGCCCAGCGCGACCCCGGAGACCACGGCCAGCAGCGGCCACTGGCGGGCGGGAGCGGGCAGATCGGGACCGGCCGCCCGGCCGCCGCCCTCGGGACGGGCGGTGTCGGCGGTGGCCGAAGGAAACCGGCGGTTGCCGCCGGCCGGCTCAACCGACATGGTCCGCCCCGGCGGCGCGCTCGGCGGCCTCGACCACGTTCTGCAGCAGCAGGGCGCGGGTCATCGGGCCGACTCCGCCCGGGTTCGGCGAGATCCAGCCCGCCACCTCGCGAACCCCCGGGTGGACGTCACCGACGATGCGGCCGTCCTCGTCGCGGCTGACGCCCACGTCCAGCACGGCGGCGCCGGGCTTGACGTCCTCCGGCTTGACCAGGTGCGGTACCCCGGCCGCGGCGACGACGATGTCGGCCTGCCGCAGCACCGCGGCCAGGTCGCGGGTGCCGGTGTGGCACAGCGTGACGGTGGCGTTCTCCGACCGGCGGGTCAGCAGCAGGCCGATGGAGCGGCCGACGGTGATGCCCCGGCCGACGACGGCGACGTTCGCACCGTTGATCGTCACGTCGTGGCGGCGCAGCAGTTCGACGATGCCGTTGGGGGTGCACGGCAGCGGCCCGGACTGGCCCAGCACGAGGCGGCCCAGGCTCATCGGGTGCAGGCCGTCGGCGTCCTTGTCCGGGTCCATCAGCTCAAGGACCCGGTTGGCGTCGATGCCGCGGGGCAGCGGGAGTTGCACGATGTAGCCGGTGCAGGCGGGGTCGTCGTTGAGCTCGCGGACGACCGCCTCGATCTGCTCCTGGGTGGCGTCCTGTGGCAGCTCACGTTGGATGGAGGCGATGCCGACCTGGGCGCAGTCGCGGTGCTTGCCGGCCACGTAGATGTGGCTGCCCGGGTCGTCGCCGACCAGGACGGTGCCCAGGCCTGGCGTGACGCCCTTGGCCCTGAGCGCCTCGACGCGCACGGCGAGTTCGGACTTGATCGCGGCCGCGGTGGCCTTGCCATCGAGAATCTGGGCGGTCATGAATACATACTCTCCGATAGCACCGGCGGTGGACCAATCAGGACAGCTGAGGTGCGGGCATAGCACCCAAAGGGCAGCTTAACCGCCTTGGTACACGGATCTATCTGGACATCACACCTGTGCTACCAGGACGATGGACAGGCTGGGCCACGGGGGTGCGGGGGCGGTGCGAGTCCTGGAATCTTCTGGTGTCCGGCTCGTCCCCACTTCTCCGCATCACGGCTCGAAGGACGTCAGACAGTGAGTTACCCGCCCGGCCCTCAGGATCCGTACGGCCAGCAGCAGCCGCAGCAGCCGCCGCAGTACGGCTACCCGCAGCAGGGCCAACCGCAACAGGGCCAGCCGCAGTACGGCTACCCGCAGCAGCAGCCTCCGCAGCCTCAGTACGGCTACCCGCAGCAGGGCGGATACCAGCAGCAGGGCTACGACCCGAACGCCGCGCCGTATGGCTACCCGCAGCAGGCGCCGGGAACCATCCAGGCGAACAACGGCTTCATCAACATCGCCTACCTGGGCACCGTCCAGGTCGCGACGATGGGCCAGCGCTTCCTGGCCAGGCTGCTGGACGCCGTGGTGGCGAGCATCGTACTGAGCATCGCCATGTTCGGCGGGCTCGCCAGCGCGCTGGGCATCGCCAAGCACGCCAAGGACTGCACGGTGTACGCCTACCCGTCGGCCGCCTACAGCCAGTGCCTCAACGACCAGGTCAACGCGAGTTCGAGCGTGGTGGCGACCATGTTCGCCTTCATGGGCGCCTTCGCGGTCTTCGCCCTGCTCTACGAGTGGCTGATGATCTCCTTCCTCGGCGCGACGCTGGGCAAGATGGCGCTCGGCCTGAAGGTCGTTCGTGAGTCCACCGGCCAGCCCCCCGGCCTCGGCGCCGGTTTCGTCCGCTACATCATCCCGGTCGTCGGCGTCTTCCTCTGCTACATCGGCGCGCTGCTGGTCTACCTGTCACCGTTCTTCGACAACACCGGAAAGCTCCAGGGCTGGCACGACCGGGCCGCCGGGACCTTGGTCATCAAGAAGTAGCCAAGCCGCGAAGCGCACCGACAACAGCAGAGAGAAGCCACCATGAGCTATCCCCCGGATCCCAACAACCCCTACGGGCAACCGCCGCAGCAGCAGCCGCCGCAGCAGTACGGCTACCCGCAGCAGCAGCCGCCTGCCTCGCCCTACGGCTACGGAAGCGGATACCCGGCCTACCCGGGCCAGGCCGGCTACCCCGGCATGCCGCAGGAGATGCCGGGCATGCTCAAGGCCGCCCGCGTCATCCTGTTCGTGATGGCCGGTCTCCAGATCCTCGGCGGGATCATCGCCGGCCTCGCGCTGGCCTCGATCGCGAACGACTCCAACTCCGAGTTCAACGCCGCGCCGGTCGTGGTGATCGTCGTGGTGCTGATCCTCGGCCTCGCCGCGCTGGCGATCATCATGGGCGTCCGGCTGTCCAAGGGCGCCGGCGGTGTCCGGGTGGGCATCATCATCTACTCCGCCTTCCTGCTGCTGGGCGGGCTCGCCAACCTGGCACGCGGCGGCGTCGGCGTCCTCAGCGCCGTGATCGGGCTGGCCATAGGCGGCGTCCTGCTCGCCTCCGTGGTGCGCAAGGACGCGAGCGCCTGGTTCAACCGCCCGCGCTACTGACGGCGGTGCCGGTCCGCGGACCGGTGAACGCGTGCCGAAGGCCGCGGTCCTCCTCCCCTTTCGGGGACGGGACCGCGGCCTTCGCCGTAGCGCGCGGGTCAGTGGAAGAAGTGCCGGGTGCCGGTGAAGTACATCGTCACCCCGGCCGCCTTCGCCGCCTGGAGCACCTGCTCGTCGCGGAGCGAGCCGCCCGGCTGCGCCACCGCCTTGACCCCGGCCTCGGTGAGCACCTCAAGGCCGTCGGGGAACGGGAAGAACGCGTCGGAGGCGGCGTAGGAGCCGGCCGCCCGCTCGGCGCCGGCCCGCTGGACGGCCAGCCGGGCGGAGTCGACCCGGTTGACCTGGCCCATCCCGACGCCGACGGTGGCGCCGTCCTTGGCCAGCAGGATCGCGTTGGACTTCACCGCGCGGCAGGCCCGCCAGGCGAAGGACAGCTCCCGCAGTTCCTCCTGGGACAGCGGATCGCCGGTGGCGAGCGTCCAGTTGGCGGGGTCGTCGCCCTCGGACTGGAAGACGTCGGTGTACTGCACGACCGCGCCGCCGGAGATCCGCTTGAGGTCGGTCGGCTGCGCGGGGGTGCCCTCGACGCGCAGCACCCGGATGTTCTTCTTGCGGGCCAGCACCTCCAGCGCGCCCTCCTCGTAGCCGGGCGCCGCGATGACCTCGGTGAAGATCTCCGCGACCTGCTCGGCCATGGCCACGCTCACCGGCCGGTTCACCGCGATGACACCGCCGAACGCGGACAGCGGGTCGCAGGCGTGCGCCTTGCGGTGCGCCTCGGCGACGTCCGCGCCGATCGCGATGCCGCACGGGTTGGCGTGCTTGATGATCGCGACGCAGGGCTCGTCCTGGTCGTGGGCGGCGCGGCGGGCGGCCTCGGTGTCCACGTAGTTGTTGAAGGACATCTCCTTGCCGTGCAGTTGCTCGGCGTTGGCCAGGCCGCCCGGCTGCCCGTCGGTGTACAGCGCGGCGCTCTGGTGCGGGTTCTCCCCGTAGCGCAGCACGTTCTCGCGCTCGTAGGCGGCGCCCACGAACTCCGGCAGCGCCGCCGCCTCGGTGGCCGACGGCGCGTAGACCTCGGTGAACCAGCCGGCGACTGCGACGTCGTAGGCGGCCGTGTGCTGGAACGCCTCGGCGGCCAGCCGCTTGCGGGCGGCCAGGTCGAAGCCGCCTTCGCCGACCGCGTCGAGCACGTCGCGCGTAGCGGCCCGGGTTGACCACGACGGCGACCGAGGGGTGGTTCTTGGCGGCGGCGCGGACCATCGAGGGGCCGCCGATGTCGATCTGCTCGACGCACTCGTCGGCGGAGGCGCCGGAGGCGACCGTCTCGCGGAACGGGTAGAGGTTCACCACGACCAGCCCGAACGGTTCGACGTCCAGGTCGGCCAGCTGTCCGCGGTGCGACTCCAGGCGCAGGTCGGCCAGGATCCCGGCGTGGATCTTCGGATGCAGGGTCTTGACCCGGCCGTCCAGGCACTCAGGGAAGCCGGTGACCTCCTGGACCGGGGTGACCGGCACCCCGGCGTCGGCGATGCGCGCGGCGGTGGAGCCGGTGGAGACCAGTTCGACGCCGGCCGCGTGCAGCCCGCGAGCCAACTCCTCCAGACCGGTCTTGTCGTAGACGCTGACCAGTGCCCGGCGGATCGGGCGCCGGTCGTTGCGGGTGGCTTCGGTACTCACGGAAGGATGACCCTTCTTCCCTCGATGCGGTACCGTCGCGGGCGAGACGGCCCACGACCTCGACGAGCAGCCGTCGCTCGACTTCCTTGATGCGCTCGTGCAGCGCTGATTCGTCGTCCTCATCCCGGATCTCGACCACCCCCTGGGCGATGATCGGACCGGTGTCGACGCCGTCGTCGACGAAGTGGACGGTGCAGCCGGTGACCTTCGCGCCGTACGCGAGTGCGTCGCGCACGCCATGGGCACCGGCAAAACTGGGCAGAAGAGCGGGATGGGTGTTGACGACGCGACCGCCGAACCGGGCCAGGAACTCCTCGCCGACGATCTTCATGAAGCCGGCGGAGACCACCAGGTCGGGCTGGTACGCGGCGACGGCCCCGGTGAGCGCCGCGTCCCAGGCGGACCGGCTCTCGTGGTCCTTCACCCGGCACACGAAGGTCGGCAGCCCGGCCCGCCCGGCCCGCGCCAGCCCTTCGATGCCCTCCCGGTCCGCCCCGACCGCGACGACGCGCGCGCCGTAGCCGTCCGGGTCGGCGGCGATGGCGTCGAGCAGCGCCTGGAGGTTGGTGCCGGAGCCCGAGACAAGGACGACGATTCGTGCGGACGGACGGGAAGCGGCGGAGGCCACGGCGTGGTTCTTTCTCGTGGGACCGTTTGTTTGTGTGGTCGTACGAACCGAAGGGACCACCCGGTACGGGGAACCCTACGAAGGCGCCGACCGTCAGCAACGATACCGGCACGGCGACCGGCCCCCGCAGGCGCCGGGAAGGCGGTGACCGGTAGCGTCACGTAGGCAGGACGCCGGGACGTACCACGCAGGGACGTTACGAGGAGCAGACGGCAAGGGGATGGCGTAACCAACCATGAGCAGCGGCCGCATCACCATCATCCGCGGCGCGGGGGGCATCCCCGTCG
This sequence comes from uncultured Actinomycetota bacterium, assembly GCA_963737305.1. Taxonomy (GTDB): domain Bacteria; phylum Actinomycetota; class Actinomycetes; order Streptomycetales; family Streptomycetaceae; genus Streptantibioticus_C. The sequence goes on from CAVTRX010000001.1 coordinate 3,864,886, forward strand.
CGGTTTCCGCGCTGCGTGAGCGGCGAGCGCCGTCGTCTCCCGACGATTCCCGGGACGCGCCCGGGAACGGCAATCCGTTCGCCCCGCCGCCCAAGGGCGCGCCCGACCGGCCCTGGCAGCCGCGCCACCACACCGCGGCGGGTCCCGGCGGCGGTCCGGCGGACCCCGGCCGGGAGACGGGCGAGGGGGACGAGGGCGGCAGCGGCGAGGAGCCCTCCGGGCCGCGCGACGCCCGCCCGGCCAACGGCGACCGCTGGAGCAGCGAGCAGCCCGAGGCGCACAACGGCGGCACCGGCACACCCGGCCCCTTCGGCACCCGTCCGGGCGGCACCCCGCCCGGCGCGGGCGGTCCCGGACAGGGTCCCGGCCCGTACGGCCCCGGCCAGGGCGGGGGTCCGGCCCGGCGCCCCGAGCAGGGTCCCGGCGGCCCCGGCCGGCCGCAGGGCGCGGGCCCGCGGTTCGACGTGACCGACCCGGTGCAGCGCCGCGCCCGGTACGCCCTGCTCACCGGCATGTGGGGGCTGTTCTTCGGGCTGTACGGGATGCCGGAGGTGGCGCTGCTGATGGGCGCGCTGGCGCTGTACTGGGGCATCAGTTCACTGCGGGGCAAGGCCAAGCCGCCGGCCGCCGCCGCGCCGACCCGTGACGAGGCGCTGTCCGCGTGGCAGTCGCCGAAGGGGGCCGCGGATTCCGCCCCCGGCTCCGGTGCTCGTCCCGGCCAGGCCGCTCCCGGTGGACCCGGTGGCGCCTCGCCGTACGGGCCCGGTCAGCACAAGCCGCAGACGACGGCCGCGGTGTGCGGGACGATCGCGGGCAGCCTGGCGTTGGCGATCGTCGCGGTGACGTTCTCCTTCCAGCTCGCCTACAAGGACTACTTCGACTGCGTCAACAACGCGCTCACCCAGCCCGCCCGCAACGCGTGCAACGACATGCTGCCGCCGACGCTGCGGCATGTGATCGGCAATCAGGGCTGAATCGGCGCCGGTTCGGCGGCGGTGACCACGGCGGCTGAATCCGTGACGGGTCCTTCGACCTGGTCGGGCCGGCCGAGCGCCTTGATGTCCGGCTCCCGCATCAGCCACCATCGCGCCGCCAGCGCCACCGGCAGCCCGGCCGCGGCGGCCCAGGCCATCGCGGCGGCACCGGCACGTGCTCCGTCCGGCCCGAAGGCGGAAAGCGTGCCGGTCCCCATCGGGCCGCCCGAGCACGCCGCCGCGACCGCGACCAGGGTGCCGTGCAGCACGCAGGCGACCAGCACGACGGCCGTCGTGCGCCCCGCCGACCAGCCACGCCGGGCCGCCGTGCGGCTCACGTACCAGGCCACCGCGGCGCCCGCCGCCACCGGCACCGCCGCCACCAGCCACACCAGCGCCGACACCCCGGCGCGGCCGGTCGGCCCGGGCAGCGCGGCGAGCAGCGGGAAGTCCGGCAGCACCACCGGGTAGCCGTGCACCCCGCCGGGGCCGAACCGGCTGCCGGTGCCGAGCACGAAGCCGGGACCCATCGCGTACGAGGCGGCCCACACGGCGGCGTTGGGCACCAGGGCGATGGTCAGCAGCAGCACCGCGCAGCGCCCGGACAGCGAGTTCGTCAGCCTGGTGAGATCCGCCACGGCCGCCGGCGCGTGCCAGAGCAGCGAGCCGCCGGCCAGCAGCGCGCCGCCACCGACCAGCACCACACAGCCGGCCACCGCGGCGCGCAGCGCGACCGCCACACCGCCGTAGGGCAGCGCCAGCCGCGTCATGGCCCGCCGCACCGGTGGCGAGGGCCGCAGCGGATGCCAGCCACAGGCGCTCCAGGCACCGCAGGCCGCCGCGCAGACCGCGACCAGTGGCACGTCGAGCAGCGCGGACAGCGGCACCCCGCGCAGCGCGCCGTGCCGGGTGAAGGCCGCGATCACGGTCCCGACCAGCAGATACCCGCCGATCAGCCACGCGGTGGTGACGACCGGGCCGAGTTGCCGGTCGCGTTCGCCGGGGAGCGCGGCGGCGCCGGGCGCGGGCTCCTCCTCCCGCGGGGCGAGCGCGTGGGCGGCGGCCCGGTGGACCAGCCAGCACGGCAGGGCGAACAGCAGCAGCGGGGTGACCCCGACCGGCACGGCGGCGCCGGTGAGCCCGTCGGTGCGCAGCAGGTTCGCGCCGTGCGCCAGCAGCCACAGCGCGGCGGCGAGCCGCAGGGCGCCGTCGGGACCGCTGTCAGGGAACGGCGAGGTGATCCACATGAACAACACCAGGACCGCGATGACGCCGAACCCCAGGCCGGCGGCGACCACGCCGCCGAGCACCGCCGCGAACACCTCGGGCGAACGCCGCCCGGCCTGGTCCCGATCCGACGACGGGGCGGGGTGGTCGGTGAGTTGAGTCACATCGACCTATGATGCCAATAACGCACCTTTCGCCCCGGTAGCGGGCGAATTGTCGACGTGTCGCCCACGACCCCCACCCGGGTACGGCGACGGGCGCGGGCCCGCCCCCTGACCGGGGGCGGGCCCGCGCCCGTCGAACGTGCCTGCTCCCCGCAGGAGGAGCGTCAGACCGCGAGGGTCAGGAGGCCAGCGCGGCGCGCGCCAGGCGGGCGGTCTCGGACGGCGTCTTGCCGACCTTGACGCCCGCGGCCTCCAGGGCCTCCTTCTTCGCCTGCGCGGTGCCGGACGAACCGGACACGATGGCGCCGGCGTGGCCCATGGTCTTGCCCTCGGGGGCGGTGAAGCCCGCGACGTAGCCGACGACCGGCTTGGTCACGTTCTCCTTGATGAAGGCCGCGGCCCGCTCCTCGGCGTCGCCGCCGATCTCGCCGATCATGACGATCAGGTCGGTGTCGGGGTCGTCCTGGAACGCCTTGAGGGCGTCGATGTGGGTGGTGCCGATGACCGGGTCACCGCCGATGCCGATCGCGGTGGAGAAGCCGATGTCCCGCAGCTCGTACATCATCTGGTACGTCAGCGTGCCGGACTTGGAGACCAGGCCGATGCGGCCGGCCTTGGTGATGTCGCCCGGGATGATGCCGACGTTGGACTGGCCGGGCGTGATCAGGCCGGGGCAGTTCGGGCCGACGATGCGGGTCTTGTTGCCCTTGGCGCCGGCGTGCGCCCAGAAGGACGGCGCTGTCGTGCACCGCGATGCCCTCGGTGATCACGACGGCCAGCGGGATCTCGGCGTCGATGGCCTCGACGACCGCGTCCTTGGTGAACTTCTCCGGCACGAAGATGACCGTGACGTCCGCGCCGGTCTTCTCCATGGCCTCGGCGACGGTCCCGAAGACCGGGACCTCGGTGCCGTCGAAGTCGACGGTGGTGCCGGCCTTGCGGGGGTTGACGCCGCCGACGATGTCGGTGCCGTCGGCCAGCATGAGCTTGGTGTGCTTCATGCCGGTGGAGCCGGTCATGCCCTGGACGATGACCTTGCTGTCCTTGGTCAGGAAGATAGCCATGGTGTGTGAAACCCTCGTCCCTTACTTCGCAGCCAGCTCGGCGGCCCGCTCGGCGGCGCCGTCCATGGTGTCCACGCGCTCCACGAGCGGGTGGTTGGCGTCGGTGAGGATCTTGCGACCCAGCTCCGCGTTGTTGCCGTCGAGCCGCACGACCAGCGGCTTGTTGACGTCCTCGCCCTTGGCCTTGAGCAGTTCGAGCGCCTGGACGATGCCGTTGGCGACCGCGTCGCACGCGGTGATGCCACCGAAGACGTTGACGAACACCGACTTGACGGCCGGGTCGCCCAGAATGATCTCCAGACCGTTGGCCATCACCTCGGCCGAGGCGCCGCCACCGATGTCGAGGAAGTTGGCGGGCTTGACGCCACCGTGGTTCTCACCGGCGTACGCCACGACGTCCAGGGTGCTCATGACGAGACCCGCGCCGTTGCCGATGATGCCGACCTCGCCGTCGAGCTTGACGTAGTTGAGGTCCTTGGCCTTGGCCGCCGCCTCCAGCGGGTCGGCCGCGGCCTTGTCCTCCAGCGCCTCGTGCTCCGGCTGCCGGAAGGAGGCGTTCTCGTCCAGCGAGATCTTGCCGTCCAGCGCGATGATCTTGCCGTCACCCGACTTGATCAGCGGGTTGACCTCGACCAGGAGGGCGTCCTCCTTGATGAAGACCGTCCACAGGCCCTTGAGGACCTCGGCCACCTGGTCGGCGATCTCGGCCGGGAACTTGGCGGCCTCGACGATCTCGCGGGCCTTCGCGTCGGTCACGCCCTCGATGGCGTCGACCGGGACCTTGGCGAGCGCCTCGGGCTTGGAGACCGCGATCTCCTCGATCTCCACGCCACCCTCGACCGAGGCCATGGCGAGGAAGGTGCGGTTGGTGCGGTCCAGCAGGAAGGAGACGTAGTACTCCTCCGCGATGTCCGCGGTCTCGGCCAGCATCACCTTGTGGACGGTGTGGCCCTTGATGTCCATCCCGAGGATGGCCCCGGCCTTGACGACGGCGTCGTCCGGGTCCGCGGCGAGCTTCACGCCGCCGGCCTTGCCCCGGCCACCGGTCTTGACCTGAGCCTTGACCACCGCACGGCCACCGAGACGCTCGGTCACCTCGCGCGCGGCCTCGGGGGTGTCGATCACTTCACCGTTGAGCACGGGCACACCGTGCTTGGCGAAGAGATCCCTCGCTTGGTACTCGAACAGGTCCACGCGCGTCCGTCCCTTTGCTTCTTCGAATCTCAGTCTGGTGATCGCGGGTATTGATGTCTGCGTGGGCGTGCCGTGACGGGGCAGCGTGACTACGCGATCGTTGAGAGGGCGCACACGTCGTCCAAATACGCGGCATGTCCGCATCGCAGGTTATCCCTGCCGGTAGCGGCGGACTAAATTCCGTCTCACCCGACAGCGGTGAGAACGGTCACAGGGGTGACGGGCGGCCGGGCCGCCCGGGCATGCGGGAGCCGGGCGGCCCCGGGTGCGTAAAGGGGAAGGGAACGCACCCGGACCGCCCGGCAGTGGAGGGTGGCCGGGTCATCCCCGGCCGGTCACCGGTCTCAGACGGTGGGCAGGCCCGGCAGGGTGGGAACGCCCGGGACGGTGGGAACGCCGGGGACGGTGGGCAGGGTCGGCAGGGTCGGGACACCGGGGACGGTGGGGACGCCCGGCAGGGTCGGCACACCGGGGACGGTGGGGACGCCCGGCAGGGTCGGCACACCGGGGACGGTGGGGACGCCCGGCAGGGTCGGGACGCCCGGGACGGTGATCACGTGGGTGACGCCGGCGAGCGTGGTGGTCGCGGTCGTCACCGCACCGCAGGCGGTGGTCTGGACAGTGGTCTGGACGGTGGCGACGATCGCGGTCACCGAGGAGACGGACGGAACGCCCGGCAGGGTGGGAACGCCCGGGACGGAAGGAACGCCCGGCAGGGTCGGGACGCCCGGAACGGTGGGAACGCCCGGCAGGGTCGGCACACCCGGGACGGAGGGCACACCCGGCAGGCTCGGGACGCCGGGGACGGAGGGCAGGCCGGGGAGGCCGGGGAGGCCGGTGGGCAGGGTCGCGGTCTTGGCGAGGCGGGTCAGCGCGTCCAGCCGGGTGCCGGCCGCCAGCACACCGTTGGTCAGGTCGCCGGCACCGCCGGGAACCGCGGGCAGCGTGGGCAGGCCGCCGGTCTGCCCGAGCAGGCCGGTCACCGCGTCGGTGGGCAGGCCCTTGCCGGCCAGGCCCTTGGCGGTGTCGGTGACGGTGGACAGCGCGCCGGTCGGGTCGGCCGGGAGCGCGCCGGTGACACCGTCGACCGGCAGGTTGTTGGTCAGCCCGTCGGTGGGCAGCCCCTTGCCGGGCAGGCCCTTGTTGGCCGCGGCGTTCGTGGAGACCTTGCCCGGGTGGGCGATCTGGCCGCCACCGAGGGCCGCCTTGACGGTGTTCAGTGTGCTGCCGACGGTGCCGGTGGCCTTGGCCGCGGTGGTCGTGACCTCGCCGGTGACGGTGCGGGTGAGCGAGCCGGTGGCGGGCATCTGCCCGGTCACACCGCTCGCGGCGCCGGTCAGCGTGCCGGTGACGGTGCCGACCGGGTTGCCGGTGTCGGGCAGCGAGGGCAGCGTGGCGGCGTTGGCGGCGGCGCTGCCGAGCGCCCAGATCCCGGTGGCGGCGGCGGCGACGATGACGGCACGGCTGATGGTCTGACGCATGGGGAAACAGCTCCTAGCGGGGATTGTTGTGCGAGATGGCGAAGCGAAGGAACAAGCTGATGTGCTGATCTGACGATCCATCGGATTCACGGAGCCGGTGTCGAGGGACACCACTGCCGATCGATGGGGACAGCCGGCCGCTCCCGGGATCGCGGGGGTCGCGCGGCGACGGGGGCCGTGGGGGGAATGCGCGGGCGCTCGGTGAGGAGGCGGCATCGACCGGAGGGTCGTGAGGTGATCGAAAGATCAAGCCGTCAGCAGCCGGGCCGAGAGCCCGAACCGCCTAGTCCGGCTGTACGGAGACGTCCGACGGCCGCTGGAGCGGCGCCGAACCGTGCGCGGCGGGCATCGCCGTCGCGCTCAGGTGGATCCGCGTACCGACCGCGAAGAACGCGGCGTCCGCGCCACCCGTGTGGTGAGCCGAGCCGTCGCTGTCGACGGGGTGCTCAGGGTGCTGCACGGGTGCCGGGAGATGTCCCGGGACCCGCTGGTGGGTCGCCCGGCCCGCGGAGGCGGACCGGTGCGCCGAACGCGACGGCCGAAGCCCGGCCGCCCGCGGCGCGTTGACGACGGAACGCTGGTCGGCGTGGGTACGCCCACTCGTCCGTCGTACGGAAACCTGCCCGGCACCCCCGTGATGGGAGCCCCCGGACCCCGGCGTGACGGTGTGGATCACCGAGACGACGGGAGCGGTTGCCTGGTGAGCCGTGTCCTGGACGGTACCGATCAGGCCGGTGACCGGCTTGACGGTATCGCTGCCGGTGGCCGCCGCCACCACGTCCTGGACACTCCGGCCGGCCTGTGCCGTACCGGTCGTCACGCTCCGCTCGGCGCCGCTGGTGACGGAATCGACCGCCACCGGCGAAACGCTCGACACGGATCCCACGGACTGGAGGTCCGGCGAATCCGCGTGCGCCTTGCCACTGAGAACGAAGGCGAGCACCAGGAATCCCCCGAGCAGCAGTGCGACCCGCAGCGCACGCCCGGCGACCGTGGTGCGCGGACGCACGACGGCAGCAGCCAAGGCAGGCGAAACAGGCAGCAAGACAGGGGACCTTTCCCGTACGGATCAGACACGTTCCGTGACGCACTGATCCTTGCACGTGAGGCAGGGGGGCGCGCAACCCCCGTCTCCCGCTTGCCTACTGATGCACCGTCATGTCCGCTAAGCACCCTTTGCCATCCGGTCGCGGGGCCGGTTTCCGGCCCACTTCGCCGCACCGCCGCCGGCCGGCACGACGCCGGTCACCCGGTCTCGGGTATCGGCAGCGGGCGCTTCTCGATGGCCGCCGCCATCACGTCGGGGAACAGGTCGGGGGTGCAGGCGAAGGCGGGCGCGCCGAGTGCGGCCAGCGCGGCGGCGTGTTCGCGGTCGTAGCTCGGGCGCGCCTTCGTCGGACAGCGCGAGCAGCGCCACGAACTGGGCGCCGGACGCCTTCATCGCGGCGACCCGCTTGAGCATCTCGTCGCGGATGCCGCCCTCGTACAGGTCGCTGATCAGCACGACGACCGTCTCGGCGGGGCGGGTGATCAGCGACTGGCAGTACGCCAGCGCGCGGTTGATGTCGGTGCCGCCGCCGAGCTGCGTGCCGAACAGCACGTCCACCGGGTCGTCGAGCTGGTCGGTCAGGTCGACGACCGCGGTGTCGAAGACCACGAGCCTGGTGTCCAGCGACCGCATCGAGGCCAGCACCGCGCCGAAGACCGAGGCGTAGACCACGGACGCGGCCATCGACCCCGACTGGTCGACGCACAGCACGACGTCCTTGCTGCACCCCCTGCGCGGCCCGGCCGTAGCCGACCAGCCGCTCGGGCACGACCGTGCGGTACTCGGGCAGGTAGTTCCTGAGGTTGGCGCGGATGGTGCGGTCCCAGTCGATGTCGCGGTGGCGCGGCCGGGTGACGCGGGCGGAGCGGTCGAGCGCCCCGGTCAGCGGTGGCCCGGGTGCGGGTCGGCGATGCGCGCCTCCAGGTCCTCGACGACCTTGCCGACCACGGCGCGGGCGGTCTCCTCGGTCGTCTCGGGCATCGCCTGGTTGCAGCGAGAGCAGGGTGCCGACCAGATGGACGTCGGCCTCGACGGCCTCCAGCATCTCCGGCTCCAGCAGCAGCGCGGACAGCCCGAGCCGGTCGATCGCGTCGCGCTGCATCACCTGGACCACGGAGGTCGGGAAGTACGTGCGGATGTCGCCGAGCCAGCGGGCGACCTGCGGTGCGGAGCCGCCGAGGCCCGCGCCCCGGCCGCTGCCCGCGCCGCCGCGGGCGCCCGGTCGCGGGCCGCCGGCCGGGCCGCCCCCGTAGAGCGCGGCGAGCGTGCGGTCCATGGCGGCGTCCCGGCCGCCGAGCAGCGTGGCCGGTGCCGTCGGCCTCGCCGCCGCCCAGCACCAGCCGCCAGCGGCGCAGCCGCTCCTCGGCCGCCGGGGTCATCCACTGCGTCGTCCGTCGTGCCGGTGGTCATGCCGGGTCTCCGTTCCTGGCCGTCCCGCGGGTCGGCGGGCAGTGCCCAGCAGCAGCCTGAGCGTGGGCAGACGGCGTCGGCGCGCGGTCCTGGTCGAGCCCGGCGCCGAACCCGGGGGCGCCGGCGTCCGCCCGCCTCGACCGGCCCGGCCGGCGGCCGGTCCGCGGCGGACCAACTCGCCGACGCGTGCGCCGCACTCCGGGTTCGAACTCGGCGAACGTCCGGCGCAGCAGCGGCAGTACGTCGGTGAACGCCTCCTCCGGTACGGCCGTCAGCCAGCCGTCCACCAGCGCAGCAGCCGCTCGTCGTGCACCAGGAGCATGCCGCCGCCGGACAGGAAGCCCTCGATCCAGGCCGCCGCCTGCCGCGGCTCGGTGCCGGGCGACAGGGCCAGACCCATCAGCCGGGCGGCCTCGCTCGGGGTCGAGGCGCCCGTCGTCCAGCAGCAGCCGGGCCGCCCGGCCGCGGATCGACCCCGGTGTCCCGCCGTCCCGTTCGGCCAGGCCGCGCAGCGTCGCCGCCCAGCGTTCGCGCAGCGGATGGTCCGGCCCGGCGAGCAGCGGCGACCGCGCAGTGGACGGCGTCGAGCTGCCTCGCGCAGTTCCGCCGCGGCGTCCGCGTCGAGCCCGGCGCAGGCCGGCGGCAGACCCACGCAGATCCGCGGCGGCCAGCCCCTCCGCGACCTCGCGCAGCGCGGCCGAGTCGGTGCCGCGCACGTCCCCGTAGCGCACCGACCGCACCAGGGCGGGCAGCGCCCGGCCAGGTGGCCGCACGTCCGCGTCGAGGGCGGCCCGGTCGGCGAGCACCCGCATGACCACCGGCAGCGCCTCGGGCAGCGCGGCGAGCAGGCAGCGTTCGGCCAGACGCGGTGACCTCGGCGAGTGCCGTGGCGGCGAGCGCGCTGTCCTCGGCCTTGGCGGCGGCCGCCGATCGCACCGTGGTCCCCCACACCCCGGCCTCGGCGACCCGCACGGCCAGCTCCGGCTCCCAGCACAGCCGCCAGGTCTCCCGGAAGGTGCCGGTGCCCTCCACCCGGTGGCGGGCCGGCTCGCCCCACCGACGCCGAGCAGCCGCAGCCGGTGCAGCAGCCTGCTGCGGGCGGCGTCGTTGTCCTTGCGCAGGTCGAGTTCGAGCTCGCGCTCGGCGGCCTCGGGTCTGAGCCGCAGCGCCCGCTGCTCACGGGCGAGGTCGCGGGCGAGCGGCACCGCGGGGGCGCCGTCCGGCACCTCGCCCAGGTCGTCGCCGACCACCAGCCGGTCGTGGATCAGGGCGAGCGGCACGTCGCGACCCGTCGCACATCACCGCGCGGACCGCGTCCGTCGCCTCGCCGAGTCCCGGCCAGCGGCCGGCCGCGCATGGCGGCCAGCGACTCGGCGAGCCGCACCGCCTCGATGACGTGCGCCGAGGAGACCGGGCGGTCCTCGTCGCGCAGCAGCCCGGCGACCTTGGTCATCCAGCGGGTGACCGGGCGGTCGGGGGCGGTGAACAGATGGTCGTACCAGCCCGGGCGAGTCGATGCCCGCGCCGTAGCCGCTGCGCACGGGCGAGCCGGCGGTGTGTCCAGGGCACCCAGGTGATCTCCGCCTTGACCTTGGGCAGCCCCTTGAGGGCCGCGCGGTCCGCGGCGACGGTGGCCGGGTGCGGCCAGCGCCGGTACGTGCCAGGCGCCGCACACCACGGCGGTGCGCTCGTGGACCCGCACGCTCTCCTTGATCCGCAGCCGCATGTGGGCCTCGCGGACCTCGTCGTCCGGGTGCCCGCCGTCGCCGTAGGTCTCGCGCAGCGCCCCCATCGCCTCGGCGAGCGCGGTGAACGGCGCGAGCGCGTCGCCGTCCTCGGTGCCGCGGTGTTCGACGGCGTCCTCCCACCAGCGCTCGGGGTCGTCGTGGCCGGCGGCCCGGCGAGGACGGCGAGCGGGTCGACCCGCACCGGATCCGGGTCCGCCGCCTCCCACGGCTCGCCTGGCGGCGGCTCGGCGGGCGACGGCTCGGCGGGCGACGGCTCGGCGGGCGACGGCTCGGCGGGCGACTCGGCGGGCGACTCGGCGGGCGGCGGGTCCTGGCCGGCGGCGGGCGGCACCTCGCGGTCGGCCCGCGGGGCAAGGGAGTTGGCGGCGGGCAGGTCGATGAAGCGCACGTCCGCCCGGTGCTCCAGCGCCCAGCGGACCGCCACCCACTCCGGCGAGAACTCGCGCGAACGGCCAGAAGGCGGCCCGCGCCGGATCGTCCGGCCACGTGCGCCAGCAGCGCCACCGGGGGCCGCATCGCCTCGTCGGCGGCGAACGCGACGATCCCGTCGGCCTCCGGCGGGCCCTCGATCAGGACCGCCTGCGGCCGGTAGTGGTCCAGGGCGGCGCGCACCGCCCGCGCGGAGCCGGGGCCGTGGTGGCGTACGCCGAGCAGCGCGAGCCGATCGGCGGCGGGGGGCGCGGCGGCGGGCGGGTCCGGGGCCGCGGCGGGGGCGGCGGTCACGCGTCCACCTCACGGCAGGCGCGGTAGAAGTCCTTCCAGCCCTCCCGCTCGCGCACGACCGACTCCAGGTACTCCTGCCAGATCACCCGGTCCGCCGCCGGGTCGCGGACGACGGCGCCGAGGATGCCGGCCGCCACGTCGCCGGCGCGCAGCACGCCGTCGCCGAAGTGGGCGGCCAGGGCCAGGCCGCCGGTGACCACGGAGATCGCCTCGGCGGTGGACAGCGTGCCGGACGGCGACTTGACCTTGGTGCGACCGTCGGCGGTGATGCCGTCGCGCAGTTCGCGGAAGACGGTGACCACCCGGCGGATCTCGTCGGCGCCGGGCGGCGCGGGCGGCAGGTCGAGGGCGCGGCCGATCTGGTCGACGCGGCGGGCGACGATGTCGACCTCCTCCTCGACGCGTGGCGGGCAGCGGCAGCACGACGGTGTTGAAGCGGCGGCGCAGCGCGCTGGACAGGTCGTTGACCCCGCGGTCGCGGTCGTTGGCGGTGGCGATCAGGTTGAAGCCGCGCACCGCCATGCACCTCCTCCCCCAGCTCCGGAATCGGCAGGGTCTTCTCCGACAGGATGGTGATCAGGGTGTCCTGCACGTCTGCCGGGATCCGGGTCAGCTCCTCCACGCGGGCGATCGTGCCGCCCGCCATGGCCCGCATCACCGGGCCTGACACCAGGGCCGCGCGGCTGGGGCCGTGGGCGAGCAGCTGGGCGTAGTTCCAGCCGTAGCGGATCGCCTCCTCAGGGGTGCCCGCGGTGCCCTGGACGAGCAGGGTGGAGTCGCCGCTGACCGCCGCCGCCAGATGCTCCGACATCCAGGTCTTGGCGGTGCCCGGCACCCCGAGCAGGAGCAGCGCGCGGTCGGTGGCCAAGGTGGTGACGGCGACCTCGACGATCCGGCGCGGCCCGACGTACTTGGGGGTGATCACGGTGCCGTCGGGCAGCACGCCGCCCAGCAGGTAGGTGGCGACCGCCCAGGGCGAGAGGTTCCAGCGGGCCGGGCGCGGGCGGTCGTCGGCCGCCGCGAGTGCCGTCAGCTCCTGCGCGAAGGCGTCCTCGGCGTGCGGCCGAAGGACCTGTTCGGTCATGGTTGCCCCCCACGAGACGTGTGCGCGGCCACGGTGGACAAAGGCCGTGCTCGAACCGGGCGGGCGCCCCGCTCGACCCCCGCGGAATCCACCCTGCACCACCCCACTGACAATCCGTCCGACAGCGAGGAAACCGCAGGCCGGAATGGGTGCGGGGTCGACTGTCAGAGGGGGCTCGTAGCGTTGCGGGCATGGAGGACACCGAAGAGCGGTGGTCGCCCGAGCGCGTGCTGGCACTCGCTCCTGACGCCGCGTCACGCAAGGCGGGCACCGCACTGGGCGTGCCCGGGCCGTGGTCCGGCACGGGCCGCTCGCGCGGGGCCGGCGGGGCCGGTCCGCTGCTGTGGGGGCAGTGCCGGGGAGCGGCGGCACCGCGTACCGGACGGTGGTCGACCTGTCCGGGCCCGCGTTCCGGTGCAGTTGCCCGAGCGCCGCCTTCCCGTGCAAGCACGTGCTCGGCCTGATGCTGCTGTGGGCGCGCCAAGGCGAGTCGGTGGCCGGTGTGCCGCTGGGCGAGGCACCGGAGTGGGTGCGGGGGTGGCGGACCGGACGGCGGACAGCAGATCGCGGATCCCCCGGGCCGCCGGGCGGCGCGGGCCGCACGGCCGATCCGCGGGCCGCGCGGCGGCGGGCGGAGCGGCGGGCGGAACGGGTGCGGGCCGGGGCGGAGGAGTTGGAGCAGCGGCTGGCGGACCTGCTGCGCTCGGGTCTGGCGGCGGGCGGACCGGCCGAGCGGACGGGGTGTGGGACGAGGTGGCCGCCCGGATGGTCGACGCGCAGGCGCCCGGGCTCGCCTCCCGGGTGCGGGAGTTGGCGGCGATCCCGGGGTCCGGCGGCGACTGGCCGTCTCGGCTGCTGGAGGAGCAGGGGCTGCTGCATCTGCTGGCGAGGGGTTATCTGGCGCATGACGGTCTGCCGGCGGGCCTGGCCGCCACCGTCCGGTCGCGGGTCGGCTTCACCACCGACACCGCCGGTCTGCTGGCCGGGCCGAGGGTGCGCGACCGCTGGCTGGTGCTCTCCCAGCAGGACAGCGCCGAGGGGTCGCTGACGACCCGCCGGATATGGCTACGCGGCACGGAGTCGGGGCGGCCGGCGCTGCTGCTGTCCTTCGGTGCGGCCGGCCGCGTGCCGGAGCTGACGCTGCCGGTCGGCCACACGCTCGACGCCGAGCTGGCCTACCACCCCGGCGCGCTGCCGCTGCGGGCCGCGCTGGGCGAACGGCACGGGGCGCCGGGGCCCGGGCGGGTGCCGCCGGGGGTGGCGGTCGGCGAGGCGCTGTCCGCCTACGGGCAGGCGCTGCGGGCCGATCCGTGGCTGGACGACTACCCGGTCGTGCTGGCCGGTGTGCTGCCGATACCGACGGCCGCCGGCTGGCAACTGGCGGACGCCGAAGGGGGCTCGGCGCTGCCGGTCGATCCGCGGCGGCTGGGCCGTCCCGGCCTGTGGCGGCTGGCGGCGGTCTCCGGCGGGGGGCCGGTCACCGTCTTCGGTTCCCTGGGCCACCGCGGGTTCACCCCGCTGACGACCTGGTCGGCGGAGGCCGCGGAGCCGTCGCAGGCGGTTCCGCTGTGAGACCCATGGGCAGCACGCGAGGGGGAGGAAGGGCATGACGCTCACCGGGACCACGAGGTGGGAGGAGCTGGTCTCCACCGCGCTGCTGGGGACCGACCGGCGGACGCCGCGGGGGGCGGCGGGCGGCGTGGACCCGGCGGTCGCGCTGCTGGACGCCGCGGCGGTGGCCACCGTCCGGCGGCGGGCCGGGCTGCGGGCGGCGGACAGCGCGCCGCGGCCGACCGCGGCGCCGGTGGACCCGCGTCCGCCACTGCCGCGGGCGGCGGCGCGGCGGCTGGAGCAGTTGCTGGACGACCGGGCGGTGAGCGGGTCGTCCGGCGGCGGGCGGCGGGGGTCCGCGCCGAGCCTGGCCGAGTTGCTGCCGCAGTGGCTGGCGGCGGCCGGCTCGTACGGGTACCGGGCGCCCGCCTCGCTGCTGCCCGCGCTGCTGGACGCGGCCCGGGCGCGGACCGATCTGCGGTCCGACGCGGTCGCGCTGGCCGGGCCGCGCGGGCTGTGGCTCGCCGAGCTCAACCCGGACTGGCGGTTCGCGCTGCGGGCTGGCAGCCGCGGTGCGGCCGGGGACGCGGCGCGCGACCCGGGGGCGGCGCGCCGGCTGTGGGAGGAGGGGCTGTTCGCCGAGCGGGTCTCACTGCTGTCCGGGCTGCGGATGCGGGAGCCCGCGGCGGGCCTGGAGCTGCTGCGCTCCACCTGGGCGCGGGAGCGGGCCGAGGACCGGCTGCTGTTCCTGGACTCGCTGCGGGCCGGGCTGGGCCCGGACGACGAGCCGTTCCTGGAGCAGGCGCTCAGCGACCGCAGCCGCAACGTCCGGGCCACCGCCGCCGAGTTGCTGTCCGCGCTGCCCGACTCGGCGCTCTGCGGCCGGATGGGTGCCCGGGCGCTGGCCTGCGTCTCGCTGGACCGTACGGGGGTCGGTCCGGCGATCGCGGTCACCGCGCCGCGCGAATGCGACGCGGCGATGGAGCGCGACGGCGTGGTCGCCACCCCGCCGTCGGGCCGTGGTCAGCGCGCCTGGTGGCTCGGGCAGCTGGTGGAGTCCACGCCGCTGGACGACTGGCCGCGGCGGCTCGGCGGGCTGGCGGCGCGGGAGATCGTCACCCTGCCGGTGGCCGACGACTGGCAGCCCGACCTGCACGCCGCCTGGTGCCGGGCCGCGGTGCGGCAGCGGAACGCTGTGTGGGCACGGGCGCTGCTGGGTCCGCCGCCCGCGTCGGCCGGGGCCGGCGGGGCGGTGGGGGATCCGGCCAAGCTGCTGTCGGTGCTGCCCGAGGACGAGCGGGCCGGGTGGGTGACCGACTTCATCGCGGCCAACGGACTGTCGGAGGGGTTCCAGATGCTCGGCGCCTGCGGGGTGCCGTGGGCGCGTCCGCTGGGCCGGGCGGTGGTCGACGCGCTGGAGATAGCCAGGGAGGCGGGCAGCTACCCGTGGAGCTTCAGCGGCGTGATGGGCCTGGCGGAACGCTGCCTGGACCCCGGAGACGCCGACCGTCTCGAACCGCTCACCGCCGCCCCTGAGGAACCGCCGGACAGCTCTCCCGGCGCCGGCGGCTACTGGTCGGAGGCGTTCCAGCGGCTGGTCGGCACCCTTCGGCTGCGGGCCGCGATGCACGCGGAACTGGCGCCGGACCCACGCTGACCCGGCGGGCGGCGGCCCTCAGGCCGCCGCCCGCCGCGGGATCAGGACGCCTCTGCGGTCTGGCGGACGTTCTCGCGCACCCAGCTGACCACGTCGGTGGTGGTGGTGCCGGGGGTGAAGATGGCGGACACGCCGAGCTCACGCAGCGGCGGGATGTCTGCCTCGGGGATGATGCCGCCGCCGAAGACCTGGATGTCGAGGGCGTCACGTTCGCCGAGCAGCTCTATGACCTTGGCGAACAGCGTCATGTGCGCGCCGGACAGGATGGACAGGCCGATCGCGTCGGCGTCCTCCTGGATCGCGGTGTCGACGATCTGCTCGGGGGTCTGGTGCAGGCCGGTGTAGATGACCTCCATGCCCGCGTCACGCAGCGCTCGCGCGATGACCTTTGCCCCCCGGTCGTGGCCGTCGAGCCCAGGCTTGGCCACCACCACGCGGATCGGACCGGACACATCCATCACTGCCTCCATGCCTGCGTCGCCATCGTGCTGCCCTGTGAACGAACGTTATCCCCCACGTCCCACTCACGGCAGTTTCGCGACGCGGAGCGAGGGGGAAATCACACGCCGGACACGCGGTGGAGCTTTCCCCGAGCCCCCGAGCCCCCGAGCCCCCGAGCTCCGGAGCCCCGGAGCTGCCTAGAGCTTCTCCACCGGCGCGTACCGCAGCAGCAGGCGCTTGGGCTTCTCCTCGCCGAAGTCGACCGTGGCCTCCGCGTTGTCCCCGCTTCCCTTGACCGCGACGACCGTGCCGAGGCCGAAGGAGTCGTGGGTGACCCGGTCGCCGACCGTGAGGGCGACCACCTCGCGTTCCCGTACCCCGCGCCGGGTGGCGAACCGGTTGGCCCCGCCGCCCCGGCCGGTGGACAGCACGGAGGAGCCGGCGGCCGACGAGGAGGAGCCGAGGGAGGGCGGAGCGGCCGAGCCGCCCTTGCGCTTCCACTCGATGAGGGTCTCCGGGATCTCCTCGAGGAAGCGCGAGGGCGGGTTGTAGGCGGGCTGCCCCCAGGCGCTGCGCATCGAGGACCGCGTGACGTAGAGGCGTTCGCGGGCCCGGGTGATGCCGACGTAGGCGAGCCGCCGCTCCTCCTCCAGCTCCTTGGTCTGGCCGAGGGCGCGCATGTGCGGGAAGACGCCGTCCTCCATGCCGGTCAGGAACACCACGGGGAATTCCAGCCCCTTGGCGGTGTGCAGCGTCATCAGGGTGATGACGCCGCCGCCTTCGTCGTCGTCCGGGATCTGGTCGGAGTCGGCGACCAGCGCGACCTGCTCGAGGAAGTCGGAGAGCGACCGCCCTCGCGGCTGTTCCTGCTCGAACTCCAGGGCGACGGCGGCGAGTTCCTGGAGGTTCTCGATCCGGGTCTCGTCCTGCGGGTCGGTGGACGCCTGGAGTTCGGCGAGATAGCCGGTCCGCTCCAGCACGGCCTCCAGCACGACGGCGGGTCCCGCGCCGGACTCGACGACGGTGCGCAGTTCTTCGAGCAGTTCGTTGAAGCGGCGCACCGCGTTGGCCGACCGGGCGGCCATGCCGTACGCCTCGTCGACGCGGCGCAGCGCCTGCGGCGAAGGAGATCTTCTCGCGCAGCGCCGAGAGCGTCGATCATCGCCTCGGCGCGGTCGCCGATGCCGCGCTTGGGGACGTTGAGGATGCGGCGCAGCGGGACGGTGTCCTCGGGGTTGGCCAGCACGCGCAGGTACGCGAGGACGTCGCGGACCTCCTTGCGCTCGTAGAAGCGCACGCCGCCGACGACCTTGTAGGGCAGGCCGACCCGGATGAAGATCTCCTCGAAGACCCGGGACTGGGCGTTGGTCCGGTAGAAGACCGCGACGTCGGCGGGTTTGGCGTCGCCCGCGTCGTGCAGGCGGTCTATCTCCTCGGCGACGTACGGCCGCCTCGTCGTGCTCGGTGTCGGCGACGTAGCCGGTGATGATCGCGCCGGCGCCGGCCTGGGTCCACAGGTTCTTCGGCCGCCGGCTCGCGTTGCGCTCGATGACGGCGTTGGCGGCGGTGAGGATGTTCTGGGTGGAGCGGTAGTTCTGCTCCAGCAGGATCGTGGTGGCGTCCGGGTAGTCCTCCTCGAACTGGAGGATGTTGCGGATGGTGGCGCCGCGGAAGGCGTAGATCGACTGGTCCGCGTCACCGACCACGCACAACTCGGCCATCTCGTCGGCCGGGTCGGCGGCCTGCGGCGGCACCGCGGGGTCGGGCTCCACCCCGGTGCCGACCAGTTCGCGCACCAGGGTGTACTGCGCGTGGTTGGTGTCCTGGTACTCGTCGACCAGCACGTGCCGGAAGCGCCGCCGGTAGTGCTCGGCGACGTCGGGGAACGCCTGGAGCAGGTTGACCGTGGTCATGATGATGTCGTCGAAGTCGAGGGCGTTGGCCTCGCGCAGCCGGGCCTGGTAGAGCGCGTAGGCCTCGGCGAGCTTCTTCTCGAACGCGTTCTCCGCCTGGCCGGCGAAGGTCTCCTCGTCGATCAGTTCGTTCTTGAGGTTGGAGACCTTGGCGCTGAAGGACTTCGGCGGGAACGGTCTTCGGGTCGAGGTCCAGATCGCGGCAGACCAGGGCCATCAGCCGCTTGGAGTCGGCCGCGTCGTAGATGGAGAAGCTGAGAGGTGAAGCCCAGCTGCTTGCTCTCCCGGCGCAGGATCCGCACGCACGCGCTGTGGAAGGTGGAGACCCACATCGCGTTGGCGCGGGGGCCGACGAGTTGGTCGACGCGCTCCTTCATCTCGCCGGCGGCCTTGTTGGTGAAGGTGATCGCCAGGATCTGACCGGGGTGCACCTGACGGGCGGCCAGCAGGTACGCGATGCGGTGGGTGAGCACCCGGGTCTTGCCGGAGCCCGCGCCGGCCACGATGAGCAGCGCGGAGCCGGCGTGCACGACGGCGGCGCGCTGCTGCTCGTTGAGCCCTTCGAGCAGCGCGGCGGGGTCGGCGGCGGGCCGTGCGGCACCGTCGCGGTAGTACGCCTCGCGGGGCACCGGTGCGTCGAACCGCCCGCCGAACAGGTCGTGCGGGACCTCCTCCGCCGGGTGGTGGTCACCGAAGGCGTCGCCGTGCTCGTCGGGCGGCGGTGCGGGACCGTCCCCGGTCGGCTCCAGCGCGGCCAGGAAGTTGTCGTCGAAGAGGCTGCTCATCGTCGAACGAGTCTAGGCCGCGGGACGGACAGTCGGGACGCGGCATCGTTTCGGGGGGCGTCGGGTGGACGAACCCCCGGTCCCTTTCACCCCGTGCGCACCACTCGTCACGTACCGCACACCGAACCCTCGCAGATCACGGAATGATTGCGGACAAGTCACGCCCCGGGCTTCACAGGAGCCACACGCCTTCGCTAGCGTGCTCGACCAGGCGTCCGTCCCCGCTCGGTGACGTGCCGAAACGGACTGCCACCGCTGAATCCGGCCTGGCCGGAACCGGGGACCCACCCGCCACACCCTGGGGTGAATCGGGCCGTACGCGCGTATCCGGCGCGGGCGGGCCGTAGGGCAGCCTTCCGACGCCCGAACCCGACAGCTAACCCGGTAAGCGGTAACGGAAGGAGCGCCGTCGATGGCGTCGCACCGCAAGCCGCGTCCCCGTACCGCGGTCGTGCCAGGACCGCGCACCGCGATAGGTCTGACGTCCGCCGCGCTGGCGACCGTCACCCTGTTGAGCGAGAGCGCCTCGGCGGCACCGGCCACGCCCCAGCCGACGATCAGTGAGGTGCAGGCGAAGGTCGACTCCCTCAACCACCAGGCCGAGGTGGCCACCCAGCGCTTCAACCAGGCGAAGGTGGACACCGACACCGCGCGCAGGAAGGCCGACGGGCTGCTCGACCAGGTGGCGAGCGGCGCGCAGCGGCTCAACGACACCCGGCGGGTGCTGGGCCAGTACGCCGCCGAGCAGTACCGCTCCGGCGGGCTCGGCCAGACGGCGACCTTCCTGCTGACCGCCAACCCGGAGGGGTTCTTCGAGCAGGCGCACGTCATGAAGCGCGCGACGGCCCAGCAGGACAAGGTCCTCACCCAGTACGAGACCCAGCAGGCGTCCGCCGCCCGCAAGCGCACCCAGGCCGCCCGCAGCCTCCAGACGCTGACCTCCTCCCAGCAGCGGCTCGCCACCGACAGACGAACGGTGCAGAGCAAGCTGCGCGCCGCGCAGTCCCTGCTCAACAGCCTCAACGCCCAGCAGAAGGCGAAGCTCGCGCAGTTGCAGGCGCGCAAGGAGGCCGCGGCGCGGGCCTCCGCCGCCAGGCTGGCCGCCGCCGACCACTCCTCCGGCAGCTATTCGGCCAAGGCCGCCAAGGCCATCGCGTTCGCCCGGGCGCAGTTGGGCAAGCCCTACGTGTGGGGCGCCACCGGGCCCAACTCCTTCGACTGCTCGGGGCTGACCCAGGCCGCCTGGGCCGCCGCCGGGGTCACCCTGCCGCGCACCACCTGGGACCAGGTCGACGTCGGCACCCGGGTCGCGATCTCCGACCTGAAGCCGGGGGACCTGGTCTTCTACTACAGCGACATCAGCCACGTGGCCATGTACATCGGCAACGGCCAGATGATCCAGGCGCCGCACACCGGCGCGGTGATCGACATCCAGCCGGTCACCGAGATGCCCATCTACGGCGCCACCCGCCCCGCCTGACCCCGGGCCGCCGTTCCGGTGGCCGCCACAGCCCTAGGCGGCGATCGGGCCGGTGCCGATGGACTTGTACTCGACGTAGGAGTCGAGGCCGGCCGTCCACACCCCGCCGCTCAGGCCGTAGGTGGAGTCGTTGGCGATCCGCATGTCGTTTCGCACGTCGGCGAAGACGGTGGGCCGCACGTAGAAGTCGTCCGCCAGATCGTCATCCTGCTCCGCGGTCTGCTGCCGCGCGCGTAGCACCGGCGCTCGCGCCGGGGCGGCCGATCGGGGTCATCGGTCGCGGTCGTGCGCCCCCGGACGCCATCGCGGTGCCCGCGCGATCGCCCTGCGGCCTGATCCGGTCGCTTCCCGTCAGTCCCGGTCGGGCCGCCCGGTCCGGGGCGGGCCGGGCCTAGCGTGCTTCGGCGGGAGGGGAACTCCCCGACGACCGAAGCGGCTTCGGCCCGGACCGGATTGGAGCGGTGGACCCCCGTGTCATTCCACAAGAAGCTCTCGTCGCACCGAAAACCCAGACGTCCCGCCGTCACCGCGGCCACCGCGCGCACCGCGGTCACCCTGGCGGTGGCGAGCGCGGTCTCGGCGACAGCGCTCACCGAGCCCGGCCAGGCCGCCGCCCGGCCGGCCCCCGAGAAGGTCAGCGAGCAGGTCGACGAGGCGTATCGGCAAGCGCGCTTGGACGCCCCCGAGCCGGACGGCGCCGGGTCGCGAACCGACCGGCCGCGCAGGCAGTCGGAGAGCCTCCGGGACCAACTCACCCGGCGCGCCACCGCCCGCGACGAGGCGGCGCCCACGCGCTCCGAGCCGACCGCGGGGGCGCGCGAAGCCGTCGGCCGACCGGTGGTGGACCGCGGGCCGGGCGTGATCCGGCGGCTGCTGGCCCGGCTGACGTCCCGCCGGCCCGCCGCGACCGACGCCCCCGGTGCCGCCGACGGCATCGGGGGCGGATCGCCCGGGGCCGCCCGCGCCCCGGACACCCGCGCGGCGCGGGCGGTGGCCTTCGCCTACGCGCAGTTGGGCAAGCCCTACGTCTGGGGCGCCACCGGGCCGGCCGGCTACGACTGTTCCGGTCTGACGCAGGCCGCCTGGGCCGCCGCCGGCGTCGCCCTGCCGCGCACCACCTACACCCAGATCGACGCCGGCACCCGGGTGCCGCGCGACCGGCTGGCCCCCGGCGACCTGGTCTTCTACTACGCGGGCCTCAGCCATGTCGCCCTCTACGTCGGCGACGGCCTGGTCATCCACGCCCCGCGCCCCGGTGACCCGGTGGGCCTGGCGCCGGTCGGCGGGATGCCGTTCGCGGGGGCGGCGCGCCCGGCCTGAGGCGGGCGGCGGGAAACCGGATGCCGGTTGTCACACCCCCCTGCCAGGATCGGGGGCATGAGCGAGATCGAGGGCGTACGGGACCGGGAGGCACTTACGGCGCTGGTGGAGCGGGGGGTGCCGGTGGAGTACCTGCTGTTCTGGGGACACCGCCCGCAAGCCGACGGCCGGGTGGGCGCCGGCTGCCTGAGCCAGTGGTGGCCGGGCGGCTTCACCGTCGAGGGGGTCCACTACGCCACCGCCGAGCACTGGATGATGGCCGGCAAGGCGCGGCTGTTCGGCGACGAGGACGCCCTGGGCCGGATCCTGGCCGCCGGGAGCCCGGCGGAGGCGAAGAAGCTGGGCCGCCAGGTCCGCGGTTTCGACGAGCCGACCTGGACCGAGCGGTGCGCGGAGTTGGTGGTGGAGGGCAACGCCGCCAAGTTCGGGCAGGATCCGGCGCTGCGGGAGTACCTGCTGGGCACCGGGTCGCGGGTGCTGGTCGAGGCGAGCCCGCGGGACCGGATATGGGGCATCGGGCTGTCCGCCGCCGACGAGCGGGCCACCGACCCGGCGCGCTGGCGGGGGCGCAACCTGCTGGGCTTCGCGCTGATGGAGGCCCGCGCCCGGCTCGCCGCCGAGGCCGGCTGACCCCGGGGGCGGATGACCGGGGGCGGCGGGCCCCCGGGGGGTCACACCAGCCGGCGGGCCGTCGCCCAGCGGGTGAGTTCGTGGCGGTTGGACAGCTGGAGCTTGCGCAGCACCGCGGAGACGTGGGACTCCACGGTCTTGACGGAGATGAACAGCTGCTTGGCGATCTCCTTGTAGGCGTAGCCGCGGGCGATCAGCCGCAGCACCTCGCGTTCGCGCTGGGTGAGGCGGTCCAGGTCCTCGTCGACCGGCGGCGCGTCGGTGGAGGCGAAGGCGTCCAGCACGAACCCGGCCAGCCGGGGGGAGAAGACCGCGTCGCCGTCGGCCACCCGGAAGATGGAGTTGACCAGGTCGGGCCCGGTGATGGTCTTGGTGACGTAGCCGCGCGCCCCGCCGCGGATGACGCCGATCACGTCGTCGGCGGCGTCCGAGACCGACAACGCCAGGAAGCGCACCGGGTGTTCGGGGTCGGCGGACAGCGGGGCGCAGCGGCGCAGCACCTCGACACCGCCGCCGCCGGGCAGGTGCACGTCGAGCAGCACGACGTCGGGCCGGGTGGCGTTGACCACGGTGACCGCCTGGTCGACGTCCGCCGCCTCGCCGACCACGTCGACGCCGGTCTGCTCGGTGTCGCCGATCTCCGCCTGGACCCCGGTACGGAACATCCGGTGGTCGTCGACGAGAACGACCCGTACCCGCCGCCGCGTTGCCGTGCCCGAATCGCTCATGCCGCCGACCTCTCCATCGCCAGTTCCACTTCGGTGCCGCCGCCGGGGGCCGGGTGCAGTCTCGCGGTGCCGCCGTTGCGCTCCATGCGGCCGATGATCGACTCCCGCACGCCCATCCGGTCGCCGGGCACCCGGTCGGGGTCGAAGCCCGGGCCGCGGTCGCGTACCGACACGAAGACCCTGCCCTCCTCGACCTCGGCGTAGACCTGCACCGAATCCCCCATCGCACTGCCACCGTACTTGGCCGCGTTGACCATCGCCTCACGCGCGGCCTGGGTCATCGCGGTGAGCGGCGGGTCGAGTTCGCAGTCGCCGACGCACACCACCTCCACCGCCACGCCGTGCAGGTCCTCCACCTCGGCGGCGGTACGCCGCACCGCGTCCGCGAAGGTGGTGGGCTCGTCCTGCTTGCCGGTGCCCTCCGGGCGGTAGAGCCAGGCCCGCAACTCCCGTTCCTGGGCGCGGGCGAGCCGGGCGACCTCGCGGGGGTCGTCGGCGTTGCGCTGGATGAGGGTCAGGGTGTGCAGGACGGAGTCGTGCACATGGGCGGCCACCTCGGCGCGTTCCTGGGCCCGGATGCGCATCATGCGCTCCTCGGACAGGTCCTGGGTCATCCGGATCACGTACGGCCCGGCCAGCAGCGCGATGCCGACCAGCACGGCGAGCGCCGCCTGGGTTATCGCGCCCAGGTGCCGGGCCGAGCCCTGGAGCACCAGGAAGGCGGTGACGCCCGCCGCGACCAGGATGACCCCCGCCGCGCCGCGGGCGATCGGCAGGAACCGCTTGCCGCGGCTCATCTCCACCCAGCGGGCGCGCCGGGCGTTGTCGGCCTGCCGCCACACCAGCGCCACACCCGCGCCGATCAGCAGCATCGGCCATATGTAGCTGTTGGCGGCGCCGAGGTTGAGGTTCTTGACCAGGATGGCCAGTCCGCCCACCATGGCGGTGCCGGCCACGATCTGGCCGCGTTCCAGTCTTCGGCCGGTCAGCCAGGCGCGCGGCCCCTGCGGTTCCCTGGCCGCGTCGACGCCGCCGATGCCCAGCGGCACGAAGAACCAGAACAGGGCGTACAGCACGATGCCCAGGCCGCCGAAGGTCGACAGCGCGATGAAGACGATGCGCACCCAGGAGACCGGCAGCCCCAGGTGGCCGGCGAGTCCGCGGGCCACGCCGCCGATCATCCGGCCCTCGGAGCTGCGGTAGAGCCGGGGCGGCAGGTTGTCGTCGGGGGCTTCGCGGTTCGGTCCTGCGGTCCTGCCGGATCCGGCGGACCCGGCGCCCGGTGGCCCCGCGGGCGCTGACGTGACTGGCATGGGTCCGATCGTCACATGCCGGGGCGGGGTACGGCATCAGGGTTGCCCCCCGAATAACCGCCGGCTGCCCTCAGGGGCGCCTCGGGGCGCCGGCCCGCCGGGTTCAGGGACCAACCAGGGTCGTCACCGGTACCGCGCAGGGGCCGGTGACCGTCACCATGGTGGGCATGACGGACGACAACCCCGGGCCGGACCCCGGACCGGACGCCGGGGCAGCGCCTCGCAAGCTGCTGACCCGCAGCCGCCGCCAGAAGGCCATCGGCGGTGTCTGCGGCGGTCTCGGCCGCTACTTCGGCATCGACCCGGTGATCTTCCGGGTGGTACTGGCCCTTCTCGCGCTGACCGGCGGCGTCGGCCTGATCTCGTACGGGATCGGCTGGCTGCTGATCCCGGCGGACGGCGAGGAGGAGACCGAACTGCGGCGGCTGCTGTCAGGGCGGATCGAGGGCACCTCGATGACCGCGGTGTTCTGCGCGCTGGTCGGCTCGGGGCTGTTCCTGTCCACCATGGACAACGGCCGCAACCAGGCGTTCTCCGTCTGCCTGGTGGGCGCGGTGGTCGGCGCGGTCCACTGGTCGCAGCGCCGCCGGGCCTATCTGGCGGCGGCCGCCGCGCAGCCCGCGCCGCCGGACGCCGCGGTGCCGGACGCGCCGCCCGCCGCGCAGCCGCCGCCGACCGACAACGTGTCGTGGTGGCGCGGCCCGAGCGGGCCGGTGTCCTTCCAGAAGAGCGGCGCCGCCACCGGTGGCGGTGGGGCGGACGGCCGTTACCCGGGGTACATGTGGGGTCCGGACGACTCGGGACCCGGCCCTGAGGACACCCGCCGGCCCAGCACGCCCCGCCCGCCGCGGCGGGCGGAGGGCGAGGACCGGGAGCGCTCGCTGTTCGGCCTGATCGTGTTCGTGCTGGCGCTGGGCGCCGGGGCGATCGGGATCTCGGCCACCTGGCACGGCCGCCCCTTGCGCTTCGTGCTGGAGACCGGGCTGACCGCGACACTCGGGGTGCTCGGACTCGGCCTGGTGATCGGTTCGTTCACCGGGCGGCGGGGGCGGGCGCTGATCCGCTGGGCGGTGCTCGCCTGCTTCCTGCTGGGCGCCTCCGCCACGCTGCCGCGGTCGGTGGGCACCGACTGGCAACGGGCCACCTGGCGGCCCGCCTCGGTCGCCCAGGTCCGGCCGGTCTACCGGCTCGGCTCCGGCCAGGGGACACTGGATCTCGCCGAACTGTCACTGCGCGGCGGCGAGACCACCACCCGCGTCGAGATGGGCGCGGGACGGCTGATGGTACGGGTGCCGCGCGACGCGACGGTGACGGTGGAGGCGAAAGTGGGACTGGGCGACATCTGGCTGCCCGAGCCGGGACATCACGAGGTGAACGTCTCCCCAGGCCTGGACCGCACGGGGACCTTCCCGCCGCCGGCCGGCGTCCACTCCGGCGGGACGATCATGCTGACGCTCAAGCTCGGCGCGGGACAGGTGGAGGTGCTGCGTGACCAGGCGTCGTAGGTTCGAGCCCTCGGGGCTGGTCGCGGGGCTGCTGTTCCTGGCCGTCGCGGCCGGTGCGGCGTGCGACGCGGCCGGGCGGTGGCACCCCGCGCCGATGCTGCTGGTCCCAGTGGTGGTCGGCGGGCTGGTGCTCACCGGCCTGACCCGGGCCGCCACCTCCGCCCGGCGGCGGCGCGCGGCCCGGCCGGGCGCCGCGGATCCGGTCAGCGGCGACGGCGCTTCGTGAGGGCCGCGTCCAGGGACAGGTAGGGCGCGCCCTGGAGCACCAGCGGGAGCCAGGCCATCAGGTACGCCAGGTCGTTGCCGTAGTAGTACGGGGTGCTCGACCAGCTCACGGTCAGCCACAGGCTCAGCGAGATCAGCGCGCCGCCGGTGGCCGCGATCCGGGCCAGCAGCCCGAACAGGGTGCCCAGGCCCACGGCCAGCTCGCCGAAGGCGATCGCGTAGCCGAAGCCGCCGGGGTTCTTCAGCGCGAGGTCGACCATGGCCGGGATCGCGGAGGAGTCACGCACCGCGTGCAACGTGGTGACCAGTGAGTTCGGACCGCTGCTCGCGAAGAACGAGGAGTCGGTGAGTTTGTCGAGTCCGGCGTAGATGAACGTCACGCCGAGGAAGATCCGCAAGGGGAGCAGGCAGTGGCGGACGGCCCAGGCCTTCAGCCCGGCCGGCTCCCGCGTCCCGCCCGCTCCGGTTGTTCCCCACGACCTGTCGATCCCAGTCATCGCGCCTGCCTCTCGGGCACCGTACGTCGCTGTCGTCCCTGCCGGACCGAGTCTTACGGACCGACCTGTGCGCCAGGGTGTACGTAGGCCGGGCGGGCTGTGCTCAATCGAGGAGATCCGGCTCGTCGCGGGTGATCCGCTGGTGCAGCGACTGGTAGTTGATCCACGCCACCAGGTCGTTGCCCAGTTGCTCGTGGGTGCGCAGCGCGTCCTCGTGGTCGATCGGCACCGGCTTGCCCGCCGCCTTGGCGGTGAGCTGGATCTCGCAGCAGCGCTCCATGGTGATGAACCACCAGGCGGCAGCGTCCACCGACTCCCCGACGGTCAGCAGGCCGTGGTTGCGCAGGATGACCGCCTTGTGCGCGCCGAGCGTCTCGGCTATCGCGCGGCTCTCGTCCTCGTCGACCACCACGCCGGTGTACTCGTCGAACAGCGCGTGGTCCTGGTAGAAGGCGCACACGTCCTGGGTGATCGGCTCCAGCGGTTCGCCGAGCGCGGCCAGGGCGCGGCCGTAGGTGGAGTGGCTGTGCGCCACGGCGACCACGTCAGGGCGGGCCCGGTGGACCTGGGAGTGGATGGCGAACGCCGCCTGGTTGACGTGGTAGCGGCCCTCGACGACCTGGCCCGCCTGGTTGACCAGGATCAGGTCGCTGACGGTGACCTGCCCGAAGGACATCCCGAACGGGTTGACCCAGAAATGGTCGGTGAACTCCGGGTCGCGCACCGTGATGTGGCCGGCCACCCCCTCCTCGTAGCCGAAGCGGCCGAACAGCCGCAGTGCGGCGGCCAGCCGTTCCTGGCGGTGCCGGCGTTCGGCCGCCGGGTCCTCGAAGACCGGTGGCAGGGCGAGCCGCAACTGGTCGAGGGGGACGGGCGGGGGCGGTACGTTCGCGGGTTCCGCGGACTCGGTGGGGACGATCTCGCTCATGGCATCCGAAGCTACCGCCGGGTAGAGGGTGTGAACAGGGGCGGCGGGTGAACGGGTCACGGGACCCGTCCACCACGCCGCCCACCGCGCGCCGCGAGGCTGCCCCTCGGCCAGGCCGTCAGCCCCGCGGCACGAATTCGAGGTAGGAGACACCGGGCATCGGCAGCTCGAAGTCGAGCGTCGCGGACCCGTCCGCGAGCTCGACCGGCACGCCGTCCTCCAGCGTCTCCAACCTGTTGGCGGCGCGCAGCGCCTCCCACTGACCCTCGCCGGCCGGCCAGTCGGCGCCCGCCCCGGTCTCCTGCCAGACGGCACGGATGTTGGAGTGGCTCTCGTCGACCCGGTGGTGGGTGAGGGTGTACCCGGCGGCGTCCAGACCGCCCACGCGCAGCCGCACCCGGCGGTCCAGCAGCGGGGCGCCGCCGATCCGGGACTGGTCGAGCGTGCCGTTCCACACCAGGACGCCGACGCGGCCGTCGGCGCTCCTGGCGGCGAGCGACTGCACCATGCTCTCGGCGCCGTCCCCGGTGACCTCGACCGCCAGTTCCTGCTCACCGAGGCGCTCGGCCAGCTGGAGCGCCCAGAACCGCGGCTTGCGCAGGTTGCCGACGGACAGCAGGCCGAAGCCGCCGTGGAAGAGCCGGGCCGGCCGGCCGAGTTCCTCGAAGTGGTCGGAGGCGACCCAGTGCGACAGGGCCTCGATGCGACCGGCGGCGGACTTCATGCCGCGCAGCAGGAAGCAGGCGGCGAAGACGCTGTCGCCGACCTCGTTGAAGTGGGTGGGGGTGGGTCCCCACTCGGTCCACCAGATCGCCAGGTCCTCGCGGCCGTGGCGGGCCAGGATCGGCCGCAGGTCCAGCGGGGCGTTGCCGTAGACGTGGGTGGAGACGAAGTCGATCGGCTGGCCGGAGGAGTCCAGGTGGGTCAGCAGTTCGTCGACCCAGCCCGCGGCGGCCGACGACGGACCGCCGACGACCAGCGCGGCATCGACGGAGCGCACCGCGCGCACCGAGGCGTCGTAGAGGCGGAAGTACTCCTGCGGGGTGCCGGACCAGAAGACCTCCAGGTTGGCCTCGTTCCACACCTCGAAGCTCCAGTGGTCGCGCACCTCCGCCAGGCCGTAGCGCTCCACCAGGTGTGCGGTCAGGTCGCGGACCAGCGCCTCCCAGCGGTCCCAGTCCTTGGGCGGCGAGATGATGGCGTGGTAGCCGAAGACCGTCTTGTCCGGGTCGGACGCCAGGTCGCGCGGCATGAACGACAGCTCGACGACCGGCCGCAGGCCCATCGCGAGGATCTCGTCGTAGACCCGGTCGACGCCGGAGAAGTCGTGCACCGGCTCGCCGTCGACCTCGCGGTAGACGCCCAGGTCGTCGCAGAGGATGGCGTGCGCGCGCACCGTCCGGACGCCGAAGGTCTCCTTCGACAGCCGCAGCGCCTCGCGCAGTTCCTCCCCGATGACCCGGCCGCCGGTCAGGTCCTCGCTGAGCAGGTGGCTCAGGTGCTCCGAGCCGATCATCGGCCGCCAGGGGCGGGGCAGTTCGCGGACCACCCGCGAGGCGTCGGCCTCGACGGTGACCGAGGCGTGCCCGTCGGACAGCGCGGTGGCGGGCACGGAGGCGGACAGTGGTCCGACCAGGACGGCGTCGACGACCGCGGCCACCGCGTACCAGTGGATCGTGCCGGCCTCGCAGGTGGTGTCCGCGTAGCCGTTCTCCGGCACCGACAGCAGGTCGCCGCCCTGGTGGTCGAGGGGTTCGAAGGGGCCGTCCTGCCGGTCGGCGCGGTGGACCAGGTAGCCGGCGGCGCCGGGCACCTCCTCCCAGGTCAAGGTCACCTGTCCGCGGCCCGCGGTGGCGCGCACCCCGGTGGGGGCGGCGAGGTCGATCGACGTGCCGCCCTCCACCTGGCCGCTGCGCACTCCGATGCGTTCCTCCCAGTCCGCGCGAGCGGCGGTGAAACCGTGGGGGGAGGTCGTCATGGGGTGTCCTTTCATGGAACGATTCCGCGGGCCGCGGGACAGGGTTTTCTGGGACCGGCCTGGGCCGCCGTCAGCGGCGCTCGGGCGCGACGGAGAACTTCTCGGCCCGCAGGTAGAGCGAGTCGACCTTGCCGACCGGGTCGGCCGCCCAGCGGTGCTGCATCGGGTTCCCGGCCAGCGCGTTGTTCAGCGCGGTGAGCACCATCGCCTGGTCGAGCACCAGGTAGCGGTGGCCGACCGCGCCGGTGGTCGGGTCGAGGGCGTCGTAGAAGCCGTACGGGCCGTAGACCTGCGGGTAGTCCGACAGCAGCGTGCCGATGTTGGCGTAGGCGGCCTGCGGCTCGACGTCCAGCGCCAGGAAGGAGGCGTGCGGGGTGACCGCGCCCTGCTGGTAGTCGGTGGTCGAGGGGTCCATGCCCAACTGCTGGGATCCGTAGGCCGAGTAGCCGCCGGTGTCGTCCGGGGTGCTGGACGGCGACAGGCCCCAGACCTTGTAGCCGAGGGTCTTCGTGTCGTACGCGATGGTGGCGTCCAGGTAGTCCTGGTCGTTGGCGCCGAATCCCTGCGGGGCCTCGGCGACCTCGGGCACCACCAGGTTGGGCATCAGCGCCTCGAACATGCTGCCGCCCCAACTGGGCGCGTAGTCGATGCCGTTGGAGCTGTAGTGGCCCTCGGTGACCGGGAAGTGCTTACCGCTCAGCGGGTCGGTGACATCCACGGTGGGACCGCTGGGCACCTGCTTCTGCCCGAGGTCGGCCGGCTCGGTGCGCCAGGTGCGCCACCACACGTCGCCCGGCAGGGTCTTGGTGCCCATGCCGACGTAACCGGTGATGCGGGTCTCGGTGTTGAGCGAGCCGTAGTCGAAGGAGGTCGGGCCCTGGTTGACCAGGTAACCGCCGTACATCTGGCCGCCGTTGATGTTGGTGGCCTGATCGCGCTTGTCGTAGAACAGGCCGAAGTCCATCGCGTTGAGCAACTTGGTGGCCCGGTCGGCGAACTGCGGTGCCGCCTCGCGCAGTTCGATCAGTCCTGCGGCGTACCAGCCGTTGTCGACGGTGGAGATGAGCTGCCCGGTCAGGTCCTTGCCGACCAGGCTGGTGCCGCCGGGGCCGGTGATGGGGTCGCCGGTGGTCGTGTCGTACCAGGACAGCAGGAAGCCGTTCCACTTCTGCAGCTTCTCCACCGCGCCGAGCGCGTCGGCCAGCCGCCGGTCCCGCTCGGCCCGGGATATCAGGTGCAGGTCGGCGGCGTCGATGATGCTCCACAGGTTGACGCCGACGTTGGTGGGCGAGGTGTAGGTGCCCTTGGCCGGTGAGCTGCCGAGCGTGATGTTGTCCATCGGCAGGTGGGTGGCGGGGTCGACGTCGGCCTTGGAGAACTTCCAGGTGTCGGCGGCGATCGCGAAGAGCTTGGCCCGCTGGGCCGCGGTGAGCGGCGCGGTGGTCTTGCCGGACGCGGCGGGCGTCTTCGCGGCAGCGGTGGGCGCGGCGGTGGCCGCCTGGATGGTGCCGCCGGTCAGCGCGAGCGCGGCGACGGCCGCGAGGGCGGTGACCTTCGCCGTGCCGCTGGACAGGGGTGTCCGCATGCTGTGTTCCTTCCGGTGAGGATCAGTCGCCGGCCGTGCCCGGGGCCGCCGTGGCGAACGGGTTGGGCAGTGCGGCCAGCAGTTGGCGGGTGTAGTCGTCCTGCGGGTCGCGCAGGACCTGGACGGTGGGGCCGCTCTCGGCGACCAGGCCCTTGTTCAGCACGATCAACTCGTCCGTAACGACGCGGGCGCTCAGCAGGTCGTGGGTGATGTACAGCAGGCTGACGCCCTGCTCGCGGCGCAACCGCTCCAGCAGCCGCAGGATCCCGGCGCGCAGTGAGACGTCCAGCATGGAGACCGGTTCGTCGGCGACGATCAGGTCCGGTTCGCCGGCCAGCGCGCGGGCGATGACCACCCGCTGGCGCTGGCCGCCGGACAGCTGGTGGGGCAGCTTGTCGACGAACTGGGCGGCCGGGGTGAGCCCGACGGTCTCCAGCAGTTCCTGGACCCTGGCCTCGGTGCTCGCCGCGTCCAGGCCCAGGTGGTTGACGACCGGCCGGCTCAGGACGTAGCCGACGGTGTGCACCGGGTTGAGGGCGCCGTAGGGGTCCTGGAAGACCATCTGCACCCGCTTGCGGTAGGCGCGCAGCCCGCCGGAGCGCAGGGTGTCGACCCGCAGGTCGCCGAAGCTGACGGTGCCGGCGGTCGGCTTCTCCATCCCGGTGATCAGCTTGGCGAGCGTGCTCTTGCCGCTGCCGCTGGCGCCGACCAGGCCGACGGAGCTGCCGGGCGCGATGGTGAACGACACCCCGCCGACCGCCGTGGTGTCCGGTTCGCCGCGCCGCCGGGAGCGGTAGACGCGGGTCACGCCGTCCACCACGAGCGGCGGGACGTCCCTGGCTGCGGGGCGCGTTTCAGCGGGCACGGCCGGCCTCCTCGGCACTGCGGGCGGCGACCCGGCAGGCCACGTGGGCGCCGCCGATCGCGGTGAGCGGGGGGACGCCGTCCATGCAGACCTCCTCGCGCCGCACGCACCGGGGCGCGAACGGGCAGGCGGTCTGGTCCAGGGACAGGTCGGGCGGTGCGCCGGGGATGCCCTCCAGGTGGACCTCCTCCGCGCGCGGGTCTGCGTAACAGCGCAGCAGGGCCTGGGTGTAGGGGTGCGACGCCTCGCGCAGCACCGTGTCGGAGGGGCGGTCCTCCACCACCCGGCCCGCGTACATCACCAGCAGCCGGTCGGTGGAGTCGACCACCGTGCCCAGGTCGTGGCTGATGAGCAGCGCGGTGAAGCCGGCCTCGCGCTGGAGTTCCCTGATGGTCTTCATGACCGCGTCCTGCACGATGACGTCCAGCGCGGTGGTGGGCTCGTCGAAGACCATCAGCTTGGGGTCGAGGGCGAGTGCCACCGCGATGGCGATGCGCTGGCGCATGCCGCCGGACAGCTCGTGCGGGTAGCGGCGCAGGGTGCCGGCCGGCAGGTGGACCTGGTCGAGGAGTTCGGCGGCCCGGGCGCGCACCTGGGATCCGGAGACCCGGCTGTGGGCGCGCAGCACGTCGCCGAAGTGGTCCTCGACGCTGCGCACCGGGTTGAGGGCGTTCATGCCGCTCTGCAGGACCAGCGAGAAGCCGCGGTGCCGGTGGCGGCGCAGCGCCTCGCCCTCCAGGGCGGTCACGTCCTCGCCGTCGAAGTGGATCTGCCCGGAGGTCAGCACGGCCGGCGGGCGCAGCATGCGGGTCAGGGCGTAGCCGAGGGTCGACTTGCCGCAGCCGGACTCGCCGACCAGGCCGACGAACTCGCCCTGCCGCAGCGTCAGGTCGACGTCGCGCACCGACCACACGTGAGCGCCGCGGGACGGCCGGTAGACGACGTTGAGCCCTCGGGCTTCGAGCAGCGGCATCATTTCTCCCGCAACCGTGGGTTGGACAGCGCATCGACGCCGAAGTTGACCAGTGACAGGGAGGTGGCGAGCAGCGCGACGCACAGACCGGGCGCGAAGATGAGCGTCCAGTCGCCGGTGAGCAGCGCGTTGTTGTTCTGCGCCCAGAAGAGCATCGTTCCCCAGCTGACCGTGGAGGGGTCGCCGAGCCCGATGAACTCCAGGCTCGCCTCGCCCAGTACGGCCGCGGTGGCGGCGGCGAAGAAGTTCGCCGCGACCAGCGAGGTCATGTTGGGCAGGATCTCCCGGAAGACGATGCGGGTGAGGCGTTCGCCGGAGAACTGCGCCATGGCCACGAAGTCGCGGCCGCGCAGCGTGTTGGTCTGGCTGCGGATCACTCGGGCGCCGGTGGCCCAGCCGGTGATCACCACGACCAGGATGATGACGGAGACGCCGCCGCCGGCCAGATAGGTGGCCAGCAGGACCATCAGCGGCAGCGAGGGGATGACCAGCGCCAGGTTGGTCACGAAGCCCAGCACCTCGTCGGGCAGTCCTTGCAGGTAGCCGCCGATCAGGCCGACCACCATGGCCACGATGGTGGCCAGCGCGCCCGCCACCAGGGCCACCAGCAGCGAGACCCGTCCGCCGTACAGCAGTTGGGACAGCACGTCCTGTCCCGAGCCGGTGGTGCCCAGCAGGTGGGCGCCGCCCGGCGGCAGCGAGCGGGCGAAGTCGTTGCGGGTCGGCTGGTAGGGCGCCGCCAGCGGGGCGGACAGCGCCATCAGCACCAGGAGGGCCAGCAGCGTCAGGCCGATGCGGGCCTTGCGGTCGGCCCACAAGGTGGCCAGCGCGCGGGCGGCGAACCGCACCGGGCCGGGCGCCTTGCGCACCGCCGCGGGATCCGGCACCCGGGGTGCGGGGGTGCCGGGCCCGACCCCGGCCGTGGGGGTACCGGGGTCGGGGGTCAGGGGGACCGGAGAGGTGTCTGTCATCTGCGCACCCTGGGGTCGAGCGTGGTGTAGAGCAGGTCGACGAGGAAGTTGGCCAGCAGCACGGTGATCGTGATGACCAGGAACAGCGCCTGCATCAGCGGATAGTCGTGGTTGCCGACCGCGTTGGAGAGCAGGTAGCCGACGCCGGGGTAGCCGTAGACCACCTCGGTGAGGATCGAGCCGCCGACCACGGTGCCCAGCGCGAGCCCGAAGAGGGTCATGTTGGGCAGCAGCGCGTTGCGGGCCGCGTACCGCAGGGCGACCGTGCGGGTGCGCAGTCCGTTGGCCTCGGCGAAGGTGACGTAGTCGTCGCCCAGGGTGTTGATCATGTTGTTGCGCATGCTCAGCACCCAGCCGCCCAGACCGGAGACGAGGATCGTCAACGCGGGCAGCACGCTGTGGTAGACGGCGTCCGAGGCGAAGGCGAAGCTCCACTGGGGCGTCGCGTCCGATCCGTAGCCGCCCTTGATCGGGAACCACCCGAGGGTGAACCCGAAGACGAACAGCAGCAGCAGCGCGGTCCAGAAGTACGGGAACGCCGAGGTGAACGAGGAGCCCACGGTGGCGATCGCGTCCAGCTTCCGGCCGCGCCGCCAGGCGGCCAGCACGCCCAGCAGCGTGCCGCCGACGAAGGAGATCACGGTGACCATGCCCACCAGCAGCAGGGTCCACGGCAGCGCCTGCCCGATGACCTGGCTGACCGGTTCGGGGAAGTAGGTGTAGGAGACCCCGAACCGGGCGTGGCCGATCTCACCGAGGTAGGAGACGTACTGGCTCCACAGGCTGCCGTGCGGCAGGCCGAGGGTGAGCTCGACCGCCCGCCGCTGCTCGGGGGTGATGGCCCCCTGCCCGGTGAACTTCGCCAGTGCCGCGTCGGCCGGCGAGCCGGGCATGAGCCGGGGCAGCACGAAGTTGAGCGTGATCGCCGCCCACAGCGTGACGACCAGCGTCACCGTGCGGCGTATCAGGTAATGCACCGGTCACCTCCCTTGGTCCGCCGGCTCACGGTCACTTCTTGCGCAGGTGGGTGATGATCATCAGCGGCGTGGACTTGTCCGGCGCCGGGGAGCCGTAGGGCGCCGGGGGCGCGTACGGGTGGGTGGCGTCGGGCCAGCCGGTGAAGTCCTTGGCGGTGTACTCGCCCCAGGTGGCGCCGTAGAACAGCGAGACGACCGGCACCTGGGTGAGCATGATCTTCTCCAGCCCGTAGACCGCCTTCTTCTGCTGGTCGGGCGAGGTGCTGGTCTCCAGCGACTGGAGCAGTGCCTGGGTCTTGGGGTCCTGCCAGCGCTCGTAGTTGGTGGCCGCGCTCTTGCCGACCGGGGCGCTCAGCTTGCTGTCGAGCAACGAGTCCAGGTCGGTGTAGGGGTTGCCGTTGCCGCCGAACCCGCCGAGCGCGGTGTCGAACTGACCGGACTGGGTGGCGCTGGTGTAGGCCGCGTACTCCGGGGTCTGGATGCTCAGGGCTATGCCGAGCTTGGCCATCTGCTGCTGGAGCACCTGCGCGCCCTGGAGCCAGTCGCTGAAGCCGTTGGGCACGTCGACGGAGAACTTGACCTGCTTGCCGTCCGGGCCGACCAGCTTGTTGCCGCTGCGGTGGTAGCCGGCCTTGACGAACATCGCCTGGGCCAGGCCCGCGTCGTAGGTGACCTTGCCGCCGCCGGCCAGCGACGGGTCGCGCCAACTGGACAGCGCGGGCAGCAGACCGTCCTGGGTGGCCGGCTGGACGTAGCCGTTCTCGGCCCGGTCGGCGACCTGGGCGCGGTCCAGGCCGGTGGACAGCGCCTGCCGGAAGGCGGTCGAGTTGAACGGCGCCTTGGTCAGGTTCATGTACAGGGCGATCACGCCGCCGGCCGGGAACCAGTACTTGTTGTTCGCCGAGTCCTGGTCGACCCAGGTCTTCTTCACGTCGGGCATGAACAGCGTCGCCCAGTCGTAGCCGCCCTTGGACAGCTCAAGCTGGGAGGTCTGGTTGCCGGTCAGGGCGGGGAAGACCAGCCGGTCGACCTGGACCTGGCCGACCTGCCAGCAGTCGGCGTTCTTCTTGAGCGAGTACTGGTTGGGGGTGAAGTTGTCCACCACGTACGGGCCCGAGGTGACCGGCTTGGTGTTGGTGAAGGTCACCGGGTCGGCGACCTTGGACCAGATGTGCTGCGGCACGATCAGGGTCTGCGCCAGGGTGCCGGCGAACGGCACGTCCGGTGAGCTGAAGGCGAAGGTGACGGTGGAGCCGGCGGCGGTCACCGACTTCAGGTGCTTCCACACGCCCGCGGCGTCCAGCGCCGGGTGGGACTTCATCAGGTTGAAGGTGAACACCACGTCCTGCGCGGTGATCGGCTTGCCGTCGCTCCACTTGGCGCCGGAACGCATGGTGAAGGTCAGCGTGGAGTTGTCGGTGAAGGCGTGCGAGGTGGCCAGGAACGGCGTGTACGAGCCGTCGAGCGAGTTGACGTACTCCAGCGGCTCGTACATGTAGGGGGTGCCGGAGCGCTGGTTGGCGGAGAACGGGTTGAAGTTGTTCTGCAGCGTGGGGGACCCGTTGTCGACGCCGATGGTGAGGGTGCCGGCCGCCGACTGGGACGCCTTGCCGCCCTGGCAACCGGACAGCACCAGCAGCGCGGCACTCGCCGCGGCCATGGCGGCCACCGTGCGGGAGCGCAGTGTCGGACTGCTCATGGGTTGGCCTTTCGATGGAGTTGATGGTGGGCAGCGTCGCGGTCGCGGGGGGAGGCCTGCGGTCGCGTTCGTCCTTGTGCTATTCACGTTCCGGGCATCCGCAACTGGCGCGCGGATCGAGGCGGACCGGGAGTTCCACGTCACGTCCCGGCAGCGAGCGGTCGGCGATCCGGTCGCGCAGCAGCCGGACCGCCTCGGCGCCGAAGGCGTGCATCGGCTGCACGACGGTGGTCAGGCTCGGCCGCAGGTGCCGGCCGAGTTGGATGCCGTCGAAACCGGTCACCGCGACCTGGTCGGGCACCGTGACCCCGGCCTGCCGCAGCGCCGCCATCGCGCCGACCGCGGTCTGGTCGTTGACGCACACCAGCGCCCGCGGCACGCTGCCGCTCTCCAGCAGCCGGGAGACCACCCGGTGGCCGCCGGCGGTGGTGAAGTCGCCGACCAGGTCGGGCTGTTCGGGCGCCGGCAGGCCGCGCTCGGCCAGCGCGGTGCGAAAGCCGAGGAAGCGGCTCGCGGAGTCCGGTGAGTCGGGTCCGGCCACGAACCGCACGTCACGGTAGCCGTGGACGTCCAGCAGGTGACCGGTCAGTTCGTA
The DNA here is from genome assembly GCA_963737305.1 of uncultured Actinomycetota bacterium. Lineage (GTDB taxonomy): Bacteria > Actinomycetota > Actinomycetes > Streptomycetales > Streptomycetaceae > Streptantibioticus_C. The sequence continues at coordinate 3,901,619 of CAVTRX010000001.1, forward strand.
GGCGCCCGCCCGGCTGGCCACCGACAGGTGGTCGAGTCGGCTGTCGCCCTCGGCGGGTTCCTGGGGGGCGGCCAGCATGACGACCGGCATCCGCTGGGCCAGCCGTTGCAGGGCCTCGGAGGGCACGGTGTGGGCGAGCACCGCGAGCCCGTCGCAGCGGCTGGCCACCATGGTGACCATGTTCTCGTCGTCGCTCTCGTGGCTCGCCGCGATCAGCACCGCGAACCCGGAGCGCCGGGCGGCCCGTTCCATGCCCCGGATGACTTCGTCGTACCAGTACATCGCGTCGCTCTCGACGATGTCCTGGTCGCCGACGAGATCGGGGAAGCACAGACCCAGCACGCCGGTGCGCCGGTTGGCGAGGTTCTGCGCCGCGCCGCTGGGTACGTATCCGAGTTCGGAGACGGCGGCCAGTACCTTGGCCCTGGTCTCCGGGCGCACCCGATCGTTTCCGGCCAGCACGCGTGACACGGACGCCGTTGACACACCTGCCAGTTCGGCGACCTCGTAGACCGTCGGCATCTCTCGCACGCCGGGGCGACCCTCCTCATGTATGCGCTTACGTAAGCGCGTACACGGGATCCTGACGACAGCCCCGCTGGTTGTAAAGACCTCGGGCGGCAAATGTTTCCTCCTCGTTACCGGATGGGCCGACCGGCCGGTTTCTCGCGGAATCCCGCCTTCCCCTTCGTCCCTGAACGATGCTTTTCAGCCAGAAAGTCACCGCGGATCATTCGTACCGACCGCTTGACGGCGGTCTGTTAAACCGCTTTAGTCGGCGGCTAAGCACCGCCGGAGGGCGGTGGTCAAGGGGACGTACGAGGGAGGTGACATGGGCAAGCGACCCACGATCTCGGATGTGGCACGGCTGGCCGGGGTCTCGCCCAGCGCGGTGTCCTTCGTGTTCAACAACCGCCCCGGGTTGTCGCAGGAGACCCGCGAGCGCATCCTGGCGGCCGCCGAGGAGGTCGGCTGGCAGCCCAGTCGCACCGCCCGCGCGCTGTCCCGCGGCCGCGCGATGGCCCTCGGGCTCGTCCTGACCCGCGAGCCGGAACTCATCGGCGCCGACCCCTTCTTCTCCACCTTCATCGCCGGCGTGGAATCCGTGCTGGCCGAGCGCGGCGACGGCCTGATGCTCAACGTCACCACCCCCGCCGCCGAAGCCGAGACCTACCGGCGGCTGGCGGCCGACCAACGGGTCGACGGGGTACTGCTGACCGACCTGCGGGTGGCCGACCCCCGCCCGGCGATGGTGGCCAGGCTGCGGCTGCCCGCCGTGGTGGTCGGCGACCGCCGGTACGCCGACGGCCTGTGCTCGGTCGACCTCGACGACCGGCCGGCCTTCACCGAGGCGGTGCGCCACCTGGTACGGCTCGGCCACCGCCGGATCGCCCACGTCGCGGGGCCGCAGGAGTTCCGGCACGCCCAGCGGCGGCAGGAGGCGTGGGCGGCGGCGCTGGCCGAGGCCGGACTGCCGCCGGGGCCGGTGTTAGCGGGCGGCTTCACGGCGGAGGGCGGTGCCCGGGCCACCCGGGAACTGCTGGCCCTGCGTCCGCGCCCGACCGCCGCGGTCTACGCCAACGACCTGTCGGCCATCGCCGGGATCGCCGTCGCGCAGGAGGGCGGCTGGTCCGTCCCCGGCGACCTGTCGGTCGTCGGCTACGACGACACCCCGCTGGCCGCCCACACCCACCCGACGCTGACCACGGCGGGCGCCGACATCCGCCGCTGGGGCGCGGTGGCGGCGCGCACCTTGGACACGGTCATCGAGCGCGGCACCGCCGAGCACGTGGCGCTGGAGCCGGCCGCGCTGCGCACCAGGGAGTCGACCGGGCCCGCCCCCGTCCGGCAGACCTGACCCGGCCCCCGGCCGCCCCACCGAGCGGCGGACGGCGCCCCGCGGCGCCGCCCGGCTCGGGCGCATACCCCGTCCGGCAACGGAGCCGGGCGGATGAGAGTTTGGAGAGTCCCCTTGTTCCGGAAAACCGCACTGGCGCTCGTGGCGCTGGGGCTGGTCGGTGCGACCACCTCCTGCGCCCGGTCGGGACCCGATCCCGCGGTCGCGACCACCTCCCGGGGTCCGATCACCATCTGGCTGTCCAACAACGCCCAGGAAGTGGCGTGGGGCAACAGCATGGTGGCCGCCTGGAACCGGCTCCACCCCGACCAGCGGATCACCGCGCAGCAGATACCCGCGGGCAAGACCTCCGAGGAGGCGGAGTCGGCGTCGATCATCGCCGGCAACAGCGCCTGCCTGGTCTTCAACGGCTCCCCCGCCTCGGTGCCGCAGTTCCAGAAGCAGGCGGGGCTCGTCCCGCTGGACGACTTCCCCGGCGGGGCGCGGTACATCGAGCAGCGCACCGGGGCACGCGCCCACCAGTACCGCTCCAGCGACGGCAAGTACTACCAGATGCCGTGGAAGACCAACCCGGTCATGGTGCTCTACAACAAGAAGATCTTCGCCAAGGCGGGCCTGGACCCGGACCACCCGAAACTGGCCACCTACAGCGAGTTCATCGCCGCCGCGAAGAAGATCGTCCGCAGCGGCGCCGCACCGGCCGCCATCTGGCCGTCGCCGACCTCGGACTTCTTCCAGCCCTGGTTCGACTTCTACCCCGCCTTCATCGCCCAGTCCGGCGGCGACCAACTGGTGGAGAACGGCAGGCCGCAGTTCGACTCGCCGGCCGGCCGCGCGGCGATGGACTTCTGGAACACCGTCTACCGCGACAAGCTCGCCCCGCAGGAGGCCTACCCCGGCGACGCGGTGTCCGAGGGCAAGACCGCCATGGCCACCGTCGGCCCCTGGGCGATCGCCGCGTACAAGGCGAACATCGACTGGGGCGTGGTGCCGGTGCCGACCCGCGACGGCATGCCCGCCGACCAGGTGCACACCTTCAGCGACGAGAAGTCGGTCGACATGTTCACCGCCTGCCGCAACCGGGCCACCGCCTGGGACGTGCTGAAGTTCGCCACCTCGCCGGAGCAGGACGGCAAACTGCTCGCCGCCACCGGCCAGATGCCGATGCGCACCGACCTGCTGGGCACCTACGCCTCGTGGTTCGCCAAGAACTCGGGCTACAAGCCCTTCGCCGACGCGGCCTCGCGCACGGTCGAGGTCCCCGACGTCGCCGGCTCCATCGACATGTGGCAGGAGTTCCGCGACGACTACAGCCGTTCAGTGATCTTCGGGAAGCAGTCGCCGGACGCGGCGCTCAAGCAGGCCTCCGTGAAGATCTCCAAGATCCTCGCAGAATACTGAGGTACGCCTGATGTCCACCGCCACCGCCGCCGCGCCGGGCTCCCCCGCGCGCCGCCGCCGTCTGCCGATACCCCGAGTGGGGACCTGGTTCGTCACCCCCTACGTGCTGTTCCTGCTGGCCGTCTTCGCCTATCCGCTGCTGTACAACCTGTGGATCTCCTTCCACCGCTTCTACTTCACCGCCCCCGGCGCCCACGTCGACTCCCCCTGGGTGGGGCTGTCCAACTACGCGGACGTCTTCGCCGACCCGGTGGTGCGCAGGTCGTTCGTCAACATCGGCATCTTCCTGGTCATCAACGTCCCGCTGACCGTGGTGCTCTCCCTGGTGCTGGCGAGCGCGCTCAACGCCAAGCTGCCGTTCCGCCCGTTCTTCCGGGCCGCCTACTACCTGCCCTACGTCACCGCGAGCGTGGCGCTGGTGGCGGTGTGGTCCTTCCTGTTCGGCTCGGACGGGCTGGCCTCCCGGCTGCTCGGCCCGCTGGCCCCCGACCCCTCCTGGCTGGTCAACTCCGCCTGGGCGATGCCGGTGGTGGCGATCTTCGTCACCTGGAAGCAGCTCGGCTTCTTCGTGATGCTCTACCTCGCCGCGCTCCAGAACGTCTCCGGCGAGCTGTACGACGCGGCGGCGGTGGACGGCGCGGGGACGTTCCGCAAGTTCACCAGCGTGACCGTGCCTGGGGTGCGGCCGGCCACCACGGTGGTGACGATCTTCGCCATCATCACCGGCTCGAACCTGTTCACCGAGCCCTATCTGCTCACCGGTGGCGGCGGTCCGGCCGGCGCCTCGGTCTCACCGGTGCTGGTGATGTACCAGAAGGGCATCGAGCAGGCCCACCCCGACTTCGCCGCCGCGCTGGGCGTCGTGCTGGTCGTCGTCGTGCTCGCGCTGTCGCTGATCGCCCGCAAGTTCACCGAGAAGGGAGACTGACCATGACCGCATCCGTCCTGGAGCCCACCGTCGCGCCGGACGCCGCCCCGGCCGCCCGCCGGGGCCGCGCAGCGCTGCGGCCGGTCCGGCTGCTGCTCCTGCTGCTCGCCGCGCTGGCGTTCCTGTTCCCCTTCTACTACATGATCGTCGGCTCGCTGCAGAAGACGCCCGACACCACGATCTCCGGCGCCGTCCCCCGGCCGGGCAACATGACCGGGGCCGACTACTCGCAGATCGACGACGCCATCCACCTGGGCCGCTCGCTGGTCAACTCCGGCATCTTCACCATCGGCGTGCTGCTGTGCACCCTGGTCTTCGGGCTGCTGGCCGGATACGCCCTGGCGCGGCTGAAGTTCACCGGCCGGGCCACCGTGCTGACCTCGCTGATCCTGGTGCAGGCGGTGCCCTTCCAACTGCTGGTGCTGCCGCTGTACGTCCTGGTGGTCCGCGACTACGGGCTCGGCGACAGCTACCTGGGCATGATCATCCCGTTCGCCGTCAACTCCACCGCGGTCTTCGTCTTCCGGCAGTTCTTCCTCCAGATCCCGGGCGAGCTGTTCGAGGCGGCCAGGATCGACGGCGCGAGCGAGCTGGGCATCCTGTGGCGGGTCGCCATCCCCATCGCCCGCCCGGCCATCCTCACCGGCATCCTGCTGACCTTCATCGGGCCGTGGAACGAGTTCCTGTGGCCGTTCCTGGTCACCAAGCAGTCCGGCATGGAGCCGCTGGCGGTCTCGCTGGCCAACTTCACCAGCAACCTCCAGGCCACCCTGGTCGCCAACCCCACCGGCGGCGTCATGGCCGCCGCCGTCATCCTGGCCGCCCCGGCGGTCGCCCTGTTCCTGCTCTTCCAACGCCACTTCACCAGCACCCACATCGACGCCGGAGTCAAAGGCTGATTTCCTTGAACGACAGCACCCTGAGCGACCCCACCTCGACCGGCCCCATCCCGTTCCGCCTCACGCGCCTCGGCGTGGTGATGTCCCCGCTGCCCGGGGAGGAGCTGGAGACCGAGGGGGTACTCAACCCCGCCTCCGGGCGCACCCCCGACGGCACGCTGCACCTGCTGCCGCGCCTGGTCTCCGACGGCAACGTCTCGCGCGTCGGCCTCGCCGAGGTCGTGCTGCGCGACGGCGTGCCGGTCGGCGTCGAGCGGCGCGGCGTGGTCCTGGCCCCCGACGAGGGCTGGGAGCGCGGCAAGAACAACGCGGGCGTGGAGGACCCGCGGGTCACCTGGGTCGGCTCGCTCGGCCTGTACGTGATGAGTTACGTCGCCTACGGACCGCTCGGGCCCAAGCCGGCGCTGGCCGTCTCCGCCGACCTGACCGAATGGCGGCGGCTCGGGCCCGGTCCAGTTCGCCTACCAGCCGGATCTGGACACCGACCTCAACCTGTTCCCCAACAAGGACGTCGTCCACTTCCCCGAGCCCGTGCCGGGACCGGACGGCGAGCCGAGCTACGCCATGCTGCACCGGCCGATGTGGGACCTGGGCTGGTTCCGCCCCGGCGAGGGCGTGCACCTGCCCGAAGGGCGTCACCGACGAGCGGCCCGGCATCTGGATCTCCTATGTGCCGGCCGCCGAGGTCGAGGCGGACATCACGGCGCTGGCCCGCCCGCGCCACCACCGGCTGGTCGCGCTGTCCGAGCACCCCTGGGAGGAGCTGAAGATCGGCGCCGGGCCCGCCCCGATCCGCGTCGAGGAGGGCTGGCTGCTCATCCACCACGGCGTCTCCGGCAGCATCGACGACCCCTTCTCCCCGCAGCAGAAGGTCTCCTACGCGGCCGGCGCGATGATCCTCGACCCGGCCGACCCGGCCAGGGTGCTGACCCGCTCCACCGAGCCGCTGATGGCACCGGAGACCGAACAGGAGCGTTCCGGCACCGTGCCGAACGTCGTCTTCCCGACCGCGATCGAGGAGGTCGAAGGCGTGCGGTACGTCTTCTACGGGATGGCCGACGCACACATCGGGGTCGCCCGTCTGGACCGGGTGTGAACGGAGGCGAACCGCCGCTGGGCCTGGGGCTGCTGGGCTGCGGAGCGTTCGGCGGATACCTGCTGGACGCCGTCGCCGGCCTGCCGGGGATCCGTATCACCGCCTGCGCGGATCCGGACCCCGGCCGGGCGGCGGCGCTCGCCGGGGCGCACGGCTGCGCCGCCGTGACCGGCGGGATCGACGCGCTGCTGGCCCGGCCGGACGTCGACGTCGTGGCGCTGGCCACTCCCCCGGCGACGCACGCCGACGGTTGCGTGGCCGCGCTGCGGGCCGGCCGCCACGTCTTCTGTGAGAAGCCGCTGGCGACCACCGTCGCCGACGCGGCACGGGTGCGCGACGAGGCGGCCGGCGCCGCCGGTGTCCTGGTCGTCGACCATGTGCTGCGCTACAACCCGCTGCTGCGGATGCTGCGGCGGCTGGCCGACGAGGGTCTGCTGGAGGACCTGCGGCGCTTCGCCTTCGAGAACGACGCCGCGGACGAGGCGCTCGGGCCCGACCACTGGTTCTGGGACCCGGCGCACAGCGGCGGCATCTTCGTCGAGCACGGCGTCCACTTCTTCGACGCGGCCCGGGAGTTGATGGGCAGTGGGCCGCTCAGCGTGCACGGCACGGCGGTGCGGCGCGAGGGCGGTCCTGTGGACATCGTGGTCGCCACCGCCACCCATCCCGGCGGCGCGGTGGCCACCCACACCCACTCCTTCACCCACGCCCACCGCGCCGAGCGGCAACTGATGCGGCTGGACTACGGGTTCGCCGAGGCGAGGGTCACCGGCTGGATCCCGACGCACGCGGTGGTCACCGCCTGGACCGACGACGCGGGGGCCGCCCGCTGGCTGGAACTGCCGGGCCGCGCCGCCGAGTTGCTGGCGGTACCCGGCACACCGCCGAACGACGCCGAACGGGTCACCGTCGCGGTGCACCGCGACGCCGGTTCCGCCGCGCCGGCCGCCGGGCGCGGGGTGCGCCGGTCGGTGCCGCACCGCATCGACTGCGTGATCGACCTGGGCGGCGAGGAGCGCAAACCGCTGGTGTACGCGGGCAGCGTCCGGGCCGCCTTCGCCGACCTGCTGCGCTGCGCCCGCGACGGCGGCACCCCGGTCGCCGACGTCCACCGCGGGCTGTCCGCGGTGGCGGTGGCGCAGGCCGCGACCCGCTCGGCGGAGTGCGGACGCACCCTGCCGGTCGAGATCCCCGCCGCGGGGGCACCGGCGTGAGCGAGTGGTGGCGGGACGCCGTCTGCTACGAGCTGTACCCGCGGGCCTTCGCGGACGGCGACGGTGACGGCGTCGGGGACCTGACCGGCGCCACGGCACGTCTTGAGCACCTGGCGTGGCTGGGGGTGGACGCGGTGTGGGTCACGCCGTTCTACCCCTCCCCGCTGGCCGACGCCGGGTACGACATCGCCGATCACCGGGGGGTCGCGCCGGAACTGGGCGGTCCCGCGGCCTTCGGCCGGCTGGTGACGCGCGCCCACGAGTTGGGGCTGAAGGTGCTGATCGACCTGGTGCCCAACCACACCTCGCACCACCACCCCTGGTTCCGCGAGGCGCTGGCCGCGCCGCCCGGCTCCCGGGCCCGCGAGCGGTACGTCTTCCGCACCGGGCGCGGCGCGGACGGCGCGCTGCCGCCCAACGACTGGCGGTCGGCCTTCGGCGGACCGGCCTGGACCCGGGTCACCGACGCCCACGGCCGGCCCGAGCAGTGGTACCTGCACCTGCACGCACCCGAGCAGCCTGACCTGCAGTGGCGCGATCCCGAGGTGACCGCCGACTTCGAGGCGACCCTGCGGCACTGGCTGGACCGCGGGGTGGACGGCTTCCGGATCGACGTGGCGCACACCCTGTTCAAGGAGCCGGACCTGCCGGACGCGGGGCCCGGCCAGCACCGCGACATCGCCCGCAACCACCTGATGCCCTACTACGACCTGGACGAACTGCACCCGCTCTTCCGCACCTGGCGGGCACTGCTGGACCGGCACCCCGCCCCGCCCGGCGCGGTGCCGCCGGCGAGCCGGCTGATGGTGGCCGAGGCGGCGGTCTTCGACGCCGAGCGGCTGGCCCGCTACGTGCGCCCAGGCGAGATGGGGCAGTGCTTCAACTTCGGCTTCCTGGAGTGTCCTTGGGACGGCGCGGCGATGCGCCGGGTGATCGAGGAGTCGGTCGCCGCGATGGCCGCGGTCGGCGCGCCGGTCACCTGGGTGCTCTCCAGCCATGACGCCGTCCGCCCGGTCACCCGCTACGGCGGCGGACCCGCCGGCCGGCGCCGGGCGAGGGCCGCCGCACTGCTGATGCTGGCGCTGCCCGGCGGGGCGTACCTCTACCAGGGGGAGGAACTCGGGCTGCCGCAGGCCTGGTTGCCCGACGACCGGTTGCGCGACCCGCTGTGGGAGCGCTCCGGGCACACCGAACGCGGGCGGGACGGCTGCCGGGTGCCGCTGCCGTGGGAGGGGGACCGGCCGCCCTACGGATTCAGCACCGCAGAGCCCTCGCGGTGCTGGTTCCCCCAGCCGCCTGGCTGGGGTCCGCTGACCGTGCGGGCGCAGACCGGCGATCCGGACTCGATGCTGACGCTGTACCGGGCGGCGCTGCGGCTGCGCCGCCGGATGCCGCCCGCGCGGGGCCCCTTGGCGGTGCGCGGCCCGGCCGACGGATCGTGGCTGGGCCTGCGGATGCGGGATCCGGCGATGAGCTGCGTGGTCAACTTCGGCCCCGACTGCCTGGTGCTGCCCGATGGGTGCGGCGAAGTGGTGCTGGCCAGCGGCCCGTCGGCGGACCGGGTGGTGCCGCCGGACACCGCGGTCTGGCTGCGGGAGGGTCAGTCCGGGGTGAGGTAGGACAGCAGCTCGCGGGCGGCCGGGCCGGTGCGCTCCTCGTGCGGTACGGCGACCGAGACCTGCCAGATCTGCTGCTCGCCGTCCAGCGGCAGGGCGCACAGGACGGCGGCCTGCTCCTTGCGGGCGACCGGCCGCGGCACGACGGCGACCCCGAGCCCGTGCCCGACCAGGTCGATCAGCGTGTGCACGTCGTTGACCTCCAGCGCGACCCGGCGCTCCACGCCCGCGGCGGCGAACGCCCGGTCGGTGACGCCGCGGGCGCCCCAGTCGCGGTGGAAGTCCACGAACACCTCCGCGCCCAGGTCCGCCCACCCCACCCGCTCCGCGCCGGCCAGCGGGTGGTCGGGGTGGCACAGCAGCACCATCGGCTCGCGGGCCAGCGGCAGCAGCCGGATGTCGTCAGGGACCGCCCCGGCCGGCGCCACGAAGGCCAGGTCGAGCCGGCCGCCGACCACGTCGTCCAGCAGCGCGGCGGAGCCGGCCTGCCGCAGCCTGACCTCCACCTGCGGATGCGCCGAGCGGAACCGGGCCAGCAGGGCCGGCACGTGCACCCCGGTCACGCACTGCTCGGTGCCGACCGACAAGGTGCCGCGCAGCAGCCCCTGGACGGCGGCCACCGCCTCCCGGGCGGCCCGCACCACCGCCAGCGCGCGGGACGCCTCGGTCAGCAGCGCCCGCCCGGCGCCGGTCAGCTCCACGCTGCGGGTGCTGCGGACGAACAGCCGGGCGCCCAGCTCCCGCTCCAGCGCCCGCACCGAGGCCGACAGCCCGGACTGGGAGACCATCAGCCGTTGCGCGGCACGGGTGAAATGCCGCTCCTCGGCGACCGCGACGAAGTACTCCAGATGCCGTAGCTCCACGATTGAGCATGCTAACCGCTCAATGTGTTCGCTTTCTTCTATTGGACGGCTGACCGCGGGGAGCGCGAGGCTGGTGGGAAACGTGCGGCGTACCGCGTCCGGAGCGGCACGCCACCACGGCAGCCAAGGGGAAGGGTGCAGGCAACCATGCAGACTCGTCGCATCGGTGACGTCGAGGTCGGCGCGATCGGACTGGGCGGGATGCCCATGTCGATCGAGGGACGGCCGGACGAGGCCCGTTCGATCGCCACGATCCACGCGGCCCTGGACGCCGGGGTGACACTGATCGACACCGCCGACGCCTACCACCGGGACGCCGACGACGTCGGTCACAACGAATCGCTGATCGCCAGGGCCCTCGCCTCCCACCCGGACGGCTCGCGGGTGCTGGTGGCCACCAAGGGCGGCCATCTGCGCCCCGGTGACGGCAGTTGGACGCTGGACGGCTCGCCCGAGCACCTCAAGCGGGCCTGCGACGCCTCGCTGGCCCGGCTCGGGGTGGAGGCGATCGGGCTGTACCAGTTCCACCGCCCCGACCCGCGGGTGCCCTACGAGGAGTCGGTCGGCGCGATCCGCGACCTGCTGGACGCCGGCAAGATCCGGATGGCCGGCATCTCCAACGCCGACCCCGAGCAGATCGCGCTGGCCAACGACATCCTCGGCGGCCGGCTGGTCTCGGTGCAGAACCAGTTCTCGCCCTCGTTCCGCTCCAGCGAGCCGGAGCTGGCGCTGTGCGACAAGCTGGGCATCGCCTTCCTGCCCTGGAGCCCGCTGGGCGGCATCAGCAACGCGGCCGCCCTCGGCTCGCGCTACGCGCCCTTCGCCCGGATCGCCGAGGCGCACGGCGTCAGCCCGCAGCAGGTCTGCCTGGCCTGGATGCTCGCCAAATCGCCGGTGGTCGTGCCGATCCCCGGCTCCAGCCGCCCGGAGACCATCCGCGACTCGGTGTCCGCGGCGGGGCTCACCCTCACCGCGGACGAGGTCGAACGGCTGAACGCGGTCTGACCCTCAGGAGGGCCGCCGGGCGGCGCGGGTGGGGACTACTCCCACTCGATGGTGCCCGGCGGCTTGCTCGTCACGTCGAGCACCACCCGGTTGACCTCGGCGACCTCGTTGGTGATCCGGGTCGAGATGCGGCGCCAGCACGTCGTAGGGCAGCCGGGACCAGTCGGCGGTCATCGCGTCCTCGGAGGAGACCGGGCGCAGCACGATCGGGTGGCCGTAGGTGCGGCCGTCGCCCTGCACGCCCACCGAGCGGACGTCGGCGAGCAGCACCACCGGGCACTGCCAGATGTCCCGGTCGAGGCCGGCCGCCGTCAGCTCCTCGCGGGCGATGGCGTCGGCGTCGCGCAGCAGGTCGAGCCGCTCGCGGGTGACCTCGCCGACGATGCGGATGCCGAGGCCCGGGCCGGGGAACGGCTGGCGCTGGACGATCTCCTCGGGCAGGCCGAGCTCCTCGCCGACCATGCGCACCTCGTCCTTGAACAGCTGGCGCAGCGGCTCGACCAGCTGGAACTGCAGGTCCTCGGGCAGACCGCCGACGTTGTGGTGGGACTTGATGTTGGCGGTGCCGGTGCCGCCGCCGGACTCGACGACGTCCGGGTAGAGGGTGCCCTGGACCAGGAACTCGACCGCCTCGCCGTGCGCGCCGGCCTCGGCGACGATCTCGGCCGGCGGCCTGCTCGAAGACCCGGATGAACTCCCGGCCGATGATCTTGCGCTTCTCCTCCGGGTCGCGAGAGCCCGGCGAGCGCGTTCAGGAACCGCTCCTGGGCGTCGACGACCTTCAGCTGGACGCCGGTGGCGGCCACGAAGTCCTTCTCGACCTGCTCGGCCTCGCCCTTGCGCATCAGGCCGTGGTCGACGAAGACGCAGGTCAGCTGGTCAGCCGATGGCCTTCTTGACCAGGGCGGCGGCGACCGCGGAGTCCACTCCGCCGGACAGCCCGCAGATCGCCCGCTTGTCGCCGACCTGCCGCGGATCGCGGCGACCTGCTCCTCCACCACGTTGTGGGTGGTCCAGGTCGGCTCGAGCCCGGCGCCGCGGTACAGGAAGTGCTCAAGCACCTGCTGGCCGTGCGTGGAGTGCATGACCTCGGGGTGGTACTGCACGCCGTAGAGCCGGCGCTCGTCGTCCTCGAAGGCGGCGACCGGGACGCCCGTCGGTGGACGGCGGTGACCGTGAAGCCCTCGGGCGCGGCGGAGCAGGCGTCGCCGTGCGACATCCACACCGACTGCTCGGCCGGGGTGCCCTCGAACAGCGTCGAGCCGGGCTGGGAGACGGTCAGCGGGGTGCGGCCGTACTCGCGGCGCGCCGTTGTTGTCGACGGTGCCGCCGAGCGCGATCGGCCATCAGCTGGAAGCCGTAGCACATGCCGAAGACCGGGACGCCGGCCTCGAACAGCGCGCGGTCCAGGGAGGGCGCGCCCGTCCGCGTAGACCGACGAGGGGCCGCCGGACAGGATGATCGCCTTCGGGTTCTTCGCCAGCATCTCGGCGACCGGCATGGTGCTGGGCACGATCTCGCTGTAGACCCGGGCCTCGCGGACGCGGCGGGCGATGAGCTGGGCGTACTGCGCGCCGAAGTCGACGACCAGGACGGTGTCGAGGGGCAGCGGGGGTCGCTGATGACACGAACGGCCTTCCGGCGGTGCTTTCAGGAGGTTGGCCCCCGATTCTACCGGCGCCGCGGGGGTCGTCGGCCTGCGGTCCGCTGTGGGGCATAATGGCGCCATGTTCAGCGGCACGCGCTTCGCGTCGTTTACCTATGGCACCGGCTGGTCCGGCTGCCATGGTCGAGCTGTCTGAACGAACCACAGACGACCTTCCAGGCGCCCCGGACCGGCTCGGCCCGGGGCGCCGTTGTCGTCTCCCGGTCCGGGGCCGACGTCCGGTGGCAGCCGCCCAGCCACCAGGAGCACGGACATGACCACCACTCAGACCCCCGCCACCACCGCCGCCCCGGCCTCCGCGCCCGCCAGGCGCCCGGAGACCGGCGCCCACACCGAGGAGGCGGCGGCCTCGATCACCGGCGACCGGGCCCGCATCGACGATCTCGACGGCCGCATCATCGCCCTGGTGCGGGAGCGGATGGCGGTCTCGGCGGGGATCCAGGACGCCCGGATCGCCTCCGGCGGCCGGCGGGTGAACCTGGCCCGCGAGAGGAGGTCCTCGCCCGCTACAGCGAGCGCGCTCGGCCGGCCGGGCACCGCGCTGGCGATGACCCTGCTGGAACTGTGCCGCGGCCGGGTCTGACCCGGTCACCGGCGTCAGACACGTCCGTCGGCGTTAGGCACCGTGTTCGAGCGGATCACCCGTACGGCACGTGACCCGGGCGCCGCGGGCCTCGTTGGACCCGGTGTCCGTTCCAGCCAGGGGCGGTCAGTTCTGATGAACCACGCGTGGAGACCGCCCAGACGCAGCTGGGTGGATTCGCCGGGGCGATGAGGCGTGCCTGGGTTGCGCGTCGTGGGACCTCGCCCCGGTCGATGGTGACCGGTCGGCAGGGGACAGCAGCCCGGTCACCGCCTGAGAAAGAGGCGGTCGGTCCCGGGGACGCCAGGGGCCGGCCGCTCTGCGAACCACACACGACGCACCCTACCCATCCACCCGCCCGTACCGGGTCCACGCCCCCCGATCGGGTGAGTCGGGCCCGGCGGGCGGTGGGTGTTCAGGACTTCGGCGGGACCTCGGGCACCGGCAGCAGCAGCGCCCCGAAGGCCTTCTCGGGCACCACGGGCTCGCGCGGCGCCACCGGGGACAGCCGCACGTACTCCGCGCCCTGGGCCGGCCGGGGGTCCGCGTCGCCCTTGTTCGGCCACAGCGACATCGCCCGTTCCGCCTGCGCGGTGATCGTCAGCGACGGGTTGACGCCCAGGTTCGCCGAGACCGCCGAGCCGTCGACGACGTGGATGCCGGGGTGGCCGTAGAGCCGGTGGTAGGGGTCGATGACGCCGTGCTCGGCGTCGGGCGCCGATCGGGCAGCCGCCCAGGAAGTGCGCGGTCATCGGGGTGTCCACGATCTCGCCGATGCTGCTGCCCGCGAAGCCGTTGATCTCCTCGGCGATCATCCGGGCCGCCTCGCGCGCCCTCGGGGATGTGCGTCGGGTTGGGCGCGCCGTGCCCCTGCCGCGCGGTCAGCAGGCCCTTGCCGAGGCCCTTCTTCTTGCGGTAGGTGGTCAGCGAGTTGTCGCAGGTCTGCATCACCAGGCCGATGATGGTCCGCTCCGACCAGCGGCGGTTGGACAGCGAGCGGGCCGTCAGCGCCGGGTGCCGGACGCTGTTGACCAGGAGGACAGCCAGCGCGGTGCCCGCCCGCCGTAGGGCACCTGGAGGACGGACATCGCGCCCATCGCGTTGGAGCCCTTGCCGTAGCGGACCGGCTCGATGTGGGTGTGGTCGTTGGGGTGGACGGAGGAGGTGATGGCGACGCCGCGGGTGAAGTCCGGCTGCCGGTGCCGTGCTTCCTGCGGTAGCGGCGGTCGTCGGTCTGGGCGCCCACCAGGGCCTCGGAGTTGGTGCGGGTCAGCTCCCCCAGCCGTGGCCGACATCCGCGGCAGTCCGGCCCTTGTCGCGCATGGTGTGCAGCAGGGTCTGGGTGCCGTAGGTGCCCGCCGCGACGACGACCTGCGCGGGCGCGCAGCACCCGCGGGGCCGACTTGCGCTTGTCGGTGGGCACGGCGGAGACCCGGTAGCCGCCGTCCGCGGCGTCCTCGGCGAGGTCGACGACGGTGGTCATCGGGAGGATGACGGCGCCGGCCTTCTCGGCGAGGTGCAGGTAGTTCTCGGTGAGGGTGTTCTTGGCGCCGTGCCGGCAGCCGGTCATGCACTCCCCGCACTCGGTGCAGGCCCGGCGCGCGGGGCCGGCGCCGCCGAAGTAGGGGTCGGGGACGTCGGCTGCCCGGCTCCGCCCTGGACCGTGCCGTCGGCGTCCTCGCCGTCGCCGAAGAAGACCCCGACCGGTGCCAGGTGGAAGGTTCCGCCGACGCCCATCTTGTCGGCCGCCGCCTTCAGATGGACGTCGGAGGGCGTCATCGTCGGGTTGAGCCGCACCCCCAGCATCCGCTGGGCCTGGTCGTAGTAGGGCGCCAACTCCTCCTGCCAGTCGGTGATCCCACCCCACTGGCGGTCGTTGAAGAAGGCCTCCGGCGGCACGTAGAGGGTGTTGGCGTAGTTCAGCGAACCGCCGCCGACGCCCGCGCCGGCCAGCACCAGCACGTTGCCGAGCAGGTGGATGCGCTGGATGCCGTACAGGCCGAGGGCGGGCGCCCACAGGTAGTTGCGGATGTCCCAGGAGTTCTTCGGCAGGGTCTCGCGGGTGAAGCGCCGGCCGGCTTCCAGCACGCCGACCCGGTAGCCCTTCTCGGTCAGCCGCAGCGCCGCCACCGAGCCGCCGAAGCCGGAGCCGATGACGACCACGTCGTAGTCGTACTCCTGGGACGCGTTGGACGCGGACTCCTCGGACACGTGCTCAGCCTTTCCACGAAGCGATATGACGGTCCATCAGCGAAGGTGCTCAGCGCAGCCGCAGGGACTTCATGGCCTTCAGGCTGCGGCTCATCAAGGCCGCGTAGCTCTCGTCGTCCATGCCCATCGACGGGGCCATCGGCAGCAGCCGCTGGGCGGCGACCGTCTGCGCCTCGGTGTACTTCAGGATGCCCTCGGAGCCGTGCCGGCGGCCGAGCCCTGAGTCCTTCATGCCGCCCATCGGCGACTGCACGCTGCCGTAGGCCGCCGCGTAGCCCTCGTTGACGTTGACCGTGCCGGTGCGCAGCGCGGGCGGCGATCCGGGCACCGCGCCGGGCGTCCTTGGTCCACACGCTCGAATTGAGGCCGTACGGCGTCGCGTTGGCCTGCTCGACCGCCTCGTCCTCGTCGCGGAAGCGGTAGACGGACACCACCGGGCCGAAGGTCTCCTCGGTGCACACCGCCATCGGCGCGCGCGACGCCGTCCAGGATGGTCGGCTCGTAGAAGTACGGGCCGACGTCCGGCCGGGCCCGGCCGCCGGCCAGCACGGTGGCGCCCTTGGCGACGGCCTCGTCCACGTGCCGGGTGACGGCGTCCAGCTGGCGTTCCCCGGCCAGCGAGCCCATGCCGGCGCCGTAGGCCAGCGCGGTGCCGAGCCGCAGCGCCTTGGTGCGGGCGGCGAAGCGCTCCAGGAAGGCGTCGGCGACCGACTCGTCCACGTACAACCGCTCGATGGAGATGCACAGTTGGCCGGCCGAGGAGAAGCAGGCGCGCACCGCGCCCGTCGGCGGCCTTGTCGAGGTCGGCGTCCCGCAGGACCAGCATGGCGTTCTTGCCGCCGAGTTCGAGGGAGGCGCCGATCAGCCGGGCGGCGGCGCGCGGTCGCCACCTCGCGGCCGGTGCGGGTGGAGCCGGTGAAGGAGACGTAGTCGGCGTGCTCGACGACCGCGGGGCCGACGACGGGGCCCTCGCCGATCACGACCTGCCAGACCGCCGTCGGGCAGTCCGGCCTCGATCATCTGCTCGCGGGCCCACAGCGCGGTCAGCGCGGTCTCGGTGTCCGGCTTCATCACCACCGCGTTGCCGGCCACGAAGGCGGGCAGCGCGTCGCCGATCGACAGCTCCAGCGGGTAGTTCCAGGGCGCGATCTGGCCGACGACCCCGCGCGGCTGGCGCAGTTCCGTGACCTTGGTCAGCGCCGGGATGGCCCCGGTGTGCCGCTTGGGCCGAAGGTAGGAGGGCGCCTTGCGCGCCGTAGTGCCGGGCGGCGACGGCGACGGCCTGCACCTCCTCGTGGGCGTGCAGCCGCGCCTTGCCGGTCTCCAGCTGGATCAGGTCGAGCACCTCGGCCTGCCGGCGCAGGACCAGGTCGTGGAAGCGCAGCAGCACCGCGGCCCGCTGCCGTACCGGGGTGGCCGCCCAGGCCGCGCTGCGCCGCCCGGGCCCGCTCGAAGGCGGCGGCCACGTCGTCGGGCGTCGACTCGGGCAGGTCGGCGAGCTTGCTCGCCGGTGAAGGGCGTGTGGTTGGCGGTGCTGCCGCTGCCCGCCACGCCCACGGGTGAGCCGGGCGACCAGCTCCGGGGTGACCACGTCGGCCGCGGTGCGCGTCCCGGCCGGGGCGACCGGGTTGCCGCCCTCGGGGGCCGGGGCGGTGACCGGGGCGACCTGGTCGCCCGCGCTGTTGCTTGAGGTGACCTGCGCGTCCGTCATGGCGCGAGATTACGGCGATCGGCCGGATTTGGATACCCGTCGGTAACCGCATTTCACCGGTCGTCCACAAATACGCCAGCGATCGCTGGCGCGGTGGCCGGATCCGTCACCGCAGCGCGGCGAGAGCCTCACCGATCGCCCGGTGGAAGGTCGGGTACGCCCAGATCTGCTGCCGCAGCACCGAAAGCGGCAACCGGGCGTGCACCGCGACCGACAGCGCGCCCAGGATCTCGCCGCCGTAGGGCCCGGCGGCGGTGGCGCCGACCAGCACCCCGCTGAGCATGTCCGCGACGACCTTGACGAAGCCCTGGTTGCCGACCTGGTGGACCAGGCCCCGGCTGGTGCCGGCCAGGTCCACGTATCCGGTGCGCACCGACAGACCGCGCTCGCGGGCCTGCGCCTCGGTCAGGCCGACCGCGCCGATCTCCGGATCGGTGAAGGTGACGCGGGGGACGGCGTGGTACGAGGCCGGCGGACCGCCCTCGCCGAGGACGCCGCTCACCACGATGCCCGCCTGGTACATCGACATGTGGGTGAACGCGCCCTTGCCTGTCACGTCGCCCAGCGCCCAGATCCCCGGCCGGCCACCCGAGGGCGCGATCACCCGCAGGCGCTCGTCGACCGGCAGGACGGGCGCGTCGGGGTCGAGCCCGACGGCGGCCACCCCGAGCCTGGCCAGGTCGCTGCGCCGCCCGGTCGCCACCAGCAGCCGCTCCGCCACGAACCGCTCACCGCGCTCGCACCGCACGGTGAAGCCGCTCTCGCCGTGCTCCACCGAGGAGACCTCGGCCCCGGTGTGCACGCCGAGGCCGTCCTCGGTCAGCACCCGCAGCAGCAGTTCGTGCGCCTCCGGCTCCTCCCTCGGCAGCAGCCGCGGCGCGCCCTCGACGACGGTCACCGCGGTGCCGAACCGGTTGAAGGCCTGGCCGAGTTCGAGCCCCACAGAACCGCCGCCCAGCACCACCACCGACCGCGGCAGGTGCTCGGCGCGGATCATGTCGCGGGAGGTCCAGTACGGCGACCTGGCCAGCCCCGGGATCGGCGGGATCGCCGGTTGCGACCCGACGGCCAGCACGATCGCGCGGCGCGCCCGCACCGCCGTCTCGTTGCCCTCCGGGTCGGTGACGGTCACCTCGTCGCGGGAGGTCACCCGGCCGGTGCCGCGCAGGAAGCGGGCGCCTCGGCCGGTCAGCCGGTCGACCGCGATCTTGTCGTCCCAGTCCGCGGTCACCCGGCGCACCGTGCGGGCGACCGGGCGCCAGTCGGCGTGCACCATCGCGGTGCCCGCGTGGCCCGGCACCCGCCGCCCCTCGGCCAGCAGGTCGGCGGCGCGCACCATCGCCTTGGAGGGGATACAGCCGTAGTAGGGGCACTCGCCGCCCACCAGCCGCTCGTCCACCCCGAGCACGTCCAGCCCGGCTTCCGCGAGCCGGCCCGCAGCATCCTCCCCGCCCGGGCCGAGCCCGACGACGATCACATCCGCGTGGTCCACCGGGACCGCAGCCATGGTGCCCTCCTCGCGCGAGCCACGTCTGGAGTCACTGTCCCGTCCCCACGGTACGCGCCCGGCCCCGGCGGCGCCCGGTGTGAGCCGGGAGACGCCGCAGTGGTGCGGCCGGTTTCAGCCGCCGACGCGGAACGTTTCAGCGGACTTGGCGAAGTAGTCCGCCGTCACCTGGCGTTGGCTGTACGGGCCGACGAGCATGACGATGTCGTACCGCCCGCCGCGCAGCACCGCGAGATTGCTCGCGTACAGCTCGGTGCCCGAGTGCGGGTCGCGCCAGCTGAACCCGCCCTCCGCGGCGGGATCGCCGTTCACCACGAGGGTCTTGGTGCTGGAGGACGTCCAGGTGCTGGCGTAGAAACCGGACAGCTCCGGCTCCTGGAGCGTCTCGTAGCCGACCGGGTCGCCACCGAAGGAGGCCGCCGCGTCACGGCCGCGCACCACGATCAGCCGGAAGACGCCGCCGGAGGAGGAGAAGACGGTCTCGCCCTTGGGGCCCGCCGAGCGGGTCCACCCCTTGTGGACGGCGACGGAGAAGCCGGCCGGGTCGTGCCGCACCGCGAAGTCCGCGCCCAGGGCGGCCGTCGGCGGCTTGGCGGGCGGCGAGGCGGAGGCGGGCGGGCTGGTGTGGCCGCCGGAGGCCGGCGCGGTGGCGGTCGTCGACGGCGAGGCCGCCGTGCCGGTGCCGCCGGAGTCCCCGGAGGAGACCGACGCGGGGAGCGAATGGGCGCCGGTCTTCTGGTGCGGCATGAGCAGCATCGCGTAGAGCACCAGCGCGACCAGCGCCACGAAGATCAACACGACCAGCAGCAGCCCGAGCCTGCGCGGTCCGCGCCGCTGGGGCGGCGTGGCGTCGCGCTGCGACTGCCCGCCGCGACCGGTGCCGCGCGGATCGGCCGCCTTGGCGCGCAGCCCGACCGCGTCCAGCGACGAGGGCGGGGCGGCCGGGGCGAGCGCGCGGGGCCGCTCACCGGACGGCGCAACACTGCGGGCCCTGGCATGGCGGCGGTGGCTGCTCTCGGCGGCCCTGGCTTCGGCGGCCTGCGCCGCCTGCGCGGCCCGCGCGGCCTTCTCCCGGCGCTTGCGCTGCTTGACCAGTTCACCCTTGCGCCGCACGACGGGCAGGCCGTGCGGATCGGTCGGGTAGCCGCTGGGCATCGCTATGGTGCGGATGCCGATGCCGGGCTCGGGCGCGGAGCGCACCAACGAGCGCAGCCAGCCCTGGAGTTCCTCGGTACCGGGACGTTCCTGCGGGTCCTGGCGCAGCAGCGACTCCACCACCGGCCGCAGCGGCCCGCAGTCCTCGGCGTACGCGGGCGGCTCGGCGCACACCAGCCGCACGAGTTCGCCGGAGCTCTCCTCGGGGAAGGCGGCGTGGCCCTGCACGCAGCGGAACAGCAGCGCGCCCAGCGCCCACAGGTCGGCGGTCGGGCCGACCGGCGGCGCGAGCTGCCAGTTGCCCGGCACGGGACCGGCCGCCTGCTCGGGCGCCCAGCGCTCGGTGACCGGGCCGACGACGCCGATCCTGGTCTGCCGGGCGCGCTCCATGGTGAGCGCGGAGTCCGGCCCGCCCCAACCGCGCTGCTCGGCGCCGCCGTTGCCGCCGGAGGCCGCCAGCACCTCTTCCGGCACCGGGTCGTAGCCGCACAGCGCCTCCTGCGCGGCGCCGAACGCCAGACCGTCCAGCATCGCCCGGCCGTCGTCGCAGACCAGCACGGTGTGGACGGTGACGTTGCGGTGTGCCCAGCCGTAGGCGTGCAGGGCGCGCAGGCCGGCGAGCAGGTCGGAGGCGATCTCGGCCGCCCGGTAGGGGCTGAACCGGGCCTCCACCAGCAGCGCGGCGACCGGGCTGCCGGGCACCAGTTCGGAGACGACCCACAGGCTGCCGCCCTCGATCAGCACATCGAAGACCTGCACCAGCCGGGGATGGTCGGGAACCGCCGCCGCGGCCTGTGCGGCCTGAAGGGCCCGCTGCGCCGGGTCCCCGGCGTGCGTGCCGCCGCCGGGCCCGTCATCGTCCCCGTCGGCGTGCACGATCTCGGGCAGCAGCAACTGGCGTACCAGCACTTCCTGTCCGCTGTAGGTGTCGAACGCTCGGGTCTCCACCGGCTCGAACTCGTCGGCGGGTGGCCGGGGCAGCCGGTAGCGGCCGGCCAGCACTCGTCCGGCGTACTCGTCCACGGCTCCTCCCATGAGCGCGGTCGCTCAACCCTCGGTCGAGCTCGATCGGCCGCAGGTCGGCTGCGGACAGTCTGCGTACTTTTACGATACGTGCTGAACCCCGGTCAGTTGACCGGTTTGAACGTCCCGAAAAAGGTCTCGCGCATCCGCCGGCAGGAGGAGGAGTCCCACTGGGACGCCGGGCAGCTGAACATGATGGCGTAACCCGCCCGTGAGCTGGCGAATCCGCGGTCCACCACGTGCACGGTGCCGCCGTCCTCGGCGCGGGTGAACTCCCAGTCGGCGGCGGTGCGGTAGCTCTGGTAGGAGATCGCGTGGATGCCCAGGCCGTGGTAGTCGCTGCTGGCGGACCTGACCGCGGGCTGCTGTGCCCGCCAGGCGGCCGCCGCGTCCTTGCCGGGCTTGGAGTTGTAGTCCACCTGGACGCGCGGGTACGAGTGCGCGGAGGCGGCGAAGACCGCGCCCGAGTGGTCGCCGGAGACGGCCACCTGGTGCCAGCCGTGGGGCAGCGCGATCGAGAAGTGGAACTCACCGTCGTGGTGGACGGTGTACCCGGCCGGCAGCGCGCCGCCGGACGGACCGCCCGATCCGGACGCCGTCTTCGACGCGGATGGCGCGGAGGAGGGCGAGGAGCCGGGCGCGGCGGCGGAGTCGTGCGAGGTGGACGGGGCCCCGGAGGCCGAGGTGGCGTGCTTGCCGCCCGGCGAGGTGCCGGAGTCGCCGGAACCCTTGCCCTTGTTGTCGCCGCCGGAGAGCGCCATCGCGATGACCGCGCCGACCACGGCCAGCACGACCACCGCCACCACGACCACCAGCGCCCGCCGGGACCCGGAGCCAGCCCGCTGGATGCCCGAGGAACTCAGCGGCGCGGTGGCGGCCACCGGCTTCAGCTTCGGTTCGGCCGGCGGGCGGCCGGCCGCCGTGCGGTCCGGGCGGGCCGCCGCGGGCGCGTCGGTGGGCAGCGGCTGCGGGTCGGCCGGGATCGCCATGGCCCGGGTCTGCTCGACCTCCGGCACCTCCGGCGCGTCCTGGGCCCGGACCAACAGCCCGCGCACGCCCGCCTCGTCGAGCCGCTTGGCGGGGTCCTTGATCAGCAGTCCGTGGATGGCGTCGGACAACGGCCCCGGCACCTGCGGCGGTTCGAACGGCTCGGTCATCACCGCCGTCAGCGTGGCGATCGCCGAACCCTTGTCGTACGGCGGACGGCCCTCGATCGCCGCGTACAGCAGGACGCCCAGCGACCACAGGTCCGCGGGCGGTCCCGGCCGCTGGCCGCGGGCGCGCTCCGGGGAGATGTAGGACGGCGCGCCGACCAGCATGCCGGTCGAGGTCACCGACGGGTCGCCCTCGACCTGCGCGATGCCGAAGTCGGTGAGCACCACCCGGCCGTCCCGCGCGATCAGCACGTTCGACGGCTTCACATCGCGGTGCAGGATGCCCTCGCGGTGCGCGGCCCGCAGCACGTCCAGCACGGCGAGCCCGACCTCGGCCGCCCGCCGGTGCGACAGCGGCCCATCGGCGCGGATCGCGTCCGACAGGGACCGGCCCTCGACCAACTCCATCACGATCCAGGGCCGGCCGTCCTCCTCGACCACGTCGAAGACGGTGACCGCGCCGGTGGTGCGGATCCGGGCGGTCGCCTTCGCCTCACGCAGGGTCCGGGTGATCAGGCGGCGCTTCTCGTCCTCGTCGACGTCCCCCGGGAAGCGCAACTCCTTGACGGCGACGGTCCGTCCCAGGGTCTCGTCGACCGCCCGCCACACCGTGCCCATCCCGCCCTTGCCGAGGACCTCGCCGAGGCGGTAGCGGTCGGCGAGGAGACGGCCGGTGGTGCCTTGCTGGGTCATCGACGTCCTTCGCGAATCGATATGACGATGCGTTGGGCGACGCACCCCCCGAAGCGGGTGTGACGCGTGCGCCCGGTGTCATTGTCTCCCGACACCGGGACAACACCACGCCTACCCCCGATTCCGCCCCGGACCGTGTCCGGTTGACGGCGGGTCCGGCCGCGGAACGGAGGGGGACGGCCACGGGGCGGGCGGGGAGTCGCCGGCCGCGGGCTCAGGGACGGAAGGTCCTGGTCGCCACGTCGAAGACCGGACGTTCCTCCTGCCACCGGGCGTCGGGGGCGGACAGATAGAGCGCGTACTCGGTGCCGCCCTCCTTGCCGAAGCCCAGATCGATGGCGTGATACGGACGCAGCTTGCCCTGCCAGGTCCATTCCCAGATCGCCGCGGGCTCCTTGACGCCCCCGACCAGGGTGGTGGTGGCGTTCATCCGCAACAGGTCGTAGCCGTTGTTGTCGCCGATGAGGACCTTCTCCAGATCACGCCAGTGCTGGATCGGACTGGGTCCTGCGTAGTCCTCGATGCTGATCTTGAGGTCGACGGTCCTGGTCTCGGGGTCGATGTAGTCGACGTCACCGTTCGGCTGGGTCTGCCGGATCCAGCCGTCGGGCACCGCCATGGTGAACCCCTTCGGGTCGTTCACCAGGTGGTAGCCGGGCGGCCAAGTGGGCTCCGGCGGCGGGCTGTTCGACGGAGTCACGGTGGCGCCGCCCCCGCCGCCCGACGACTGGTGCGGCGACGGCTTGGCTTGGCCGCCGCCGTGATGGGCCATCAGGACGCCCGCGGTGACGGCGGCCGCGGCCACCACCACGAGGACGGCCAGCACGCCCGCGACGCGCCGGCCCCGGCGGCGCGGTGGCGCGGCGACATGGCCGGAAGTCCGGTCGGCGGGAGGTTCCGCGGGATGCTGCCCCGTCGGCCCCTGGCCGGTCTGCCGGCCCCGGTGCCCTGACAGGTCGCGGTTGACCGTGGTGGGGCCGGTGACGCCGGGATCCGACGCGGCGGACTGCGCCGGGAAGTGGGCGGTCGGCGGTTCGAGCGCGCCCTGCCGCGAGGCGCCGTCGGTGACGTCGCGGGCCGCCCAGTCCGGTGGCCCCTGCCGCCGCCCGGTGCCGGTCCCAGTTCCGGCGCCGGTGCCGGTTCCGGTGTCGTACGCCACGACCGTCTCCACCGAGGAGACCAGCAGCCGCTCGACCTGCTCGGCCGACATCCGCCGCTCGGGCTCCTTGGCCAGCAACGACTCTATGAGCGGGGCGAGCGGGCCGGCGTTGCGCGGCGCGGCCACCGGTTCCGAGGCGATGGCGTACGCGGTCTCGATCGGGGTGTCCCGGTGGAACGGGGCGACCCCCTCCACCGCCTGGTACAGCGTCGCGCCCAACGCCCACAGGTCGGAGGCCGGACCCGGAGTGCCACCGGTGATCCGCTCGGGCGCCAGGTAGTCGAAGGAACCGATCAGTTCACCGGTGCGGGTCAGCGTGGAGGTGCCGGTGGTGGTGGCGATCCCGAAGTCGGTCAGCACCACCCGCCCGCCGGGCCAGCCCTCGTCGCCCTCCGGACCGTCGAACCCCAGCAGCACGTTGGCCGGCTTGACGTCCCGGTGCAGCACCCCGGCGCGGTGCGCCGCCCGCAACGCGGCGACCATGCCCCGGCCGATGCGCGCCGCCTCCCGGGGGGAGATCGGGCCGTCGTTCTTGAGCACGTCGGACAGCGTGCGCGACCGCACGTACTCCATCACCACGCAGGGCAGGCCCTCGTCCTCCACCACGTCGTGCACCACGACCACGTTGGGATGCGCGATCCGCGCCGCGCTGCGGGCCTCCCGCCGGGTGCGCTCGTAGAGCCGCTCACGTTCGTCGTCGTGCAACTGGGGTGGCACCCGCAGCTTCTTGACGGCGACCTGACGGCCCAGCAACTCGTCCTCGGCGCGCCAGACGGTGCCCATGCCGCCGCGGCCTATGGATTCGGCCAGGCGGTATCTCCCAGCCACCAGCCGCCCTTGGTCGGACACCCTCCGCCCCTCTCGCTCCCCCGCCACGTCCGCCGGACGTGTGACCATTCGTTATTTCAGAGGGGCACGATATCCGGCGCCCCCAAACGCGCCGCGTCCGCGGTCAGGTCGTCGGGCTGCCGCTGCGACTCGCGCTCGGCCTCCACCCGCTTCTCGTAGTGCTCGACCTCGCGCCGGATCTGCTCCTCGCCCCATCCGAGCACGGGTGCCATCAACTCCGCCATCTCCCGGGCGCTTCGAGTGCCCCGGTCGAAGGTCTCGATCGAGATGCGGGTGCGCCTGGTCATGACGTCGTCCAGGTGCCGGGCACCCTCGTGCGGAGGCCGCGTAGACCACCTCGGCCCGAAGATAGTCGTCGGCCGCGGCCAGCGGCTCGCCGAGCGTGGGGTCGTCGGCGATCAGCTCCAGCACCTCCTGCGTCATGGAACCGTAGCGGTTCAGCAGGTGTTCGATCCGCGCGACGTGCAGCCCGGTGCGGGCGGCGATGCGCGCCCGGGCGTTCCACAACGCGTGGTAACCCTCCGCTCCGGCGAGCTGCACGTCCTCCGTGCAGCACTCCGCGACCCGGCGGTCCAGACCGTGCACCGCCGCGTCCACCGCGTCCTTGGCCATCACCCGGTACGTGGTGTACTTGCCGCCCGCCACCACCACCAGCCCCGGCACCGGATGGGCCACCGTGTGCTCGCGCGACAGCTTGCTGGTCGCCTCCGACTCACCGGCCAGCAACGGGCGCAGCCCCGCGTACACCCCCTGCACGTCGTCCCGGGTCAACGGCACCGCCAGCACCGAGTTGACGTGCTCCAGCAGGTAGTCGATGTCGGCGCTGGACGCGGCCGGATGCGCCTTGTCCAGGTCCCAGTCGGTGTCGGTGGTGCCCACGATCCAGTGCCGCCCCCACGGGATCACGAACAGCACGCTCTTCTCGGTCCGCAGGATCAGCCCGGTCGACGAATGGATCCGGTCCTTCGGTACGACCAGATGGATGCCCTTGGACGCCCTGACGTGGAACTGCCCCCTCTCCCCCACCAGCGCCTGCGTGTCGTCCGTCCACACCCCGGTCGCGTTGACGACCTGGCGGGCCCGGACCTCGTACTCCCCGCCCTGGCTCACCATCCTGCACCCGGGCACCGACAACGCGTTCCCCCTCGCGGAGGAAGCCCACCACCCGCGCCCGGTTGGCGACCAGTGCCCCGTAGGCGCTGGCGGTGCGCACCAGGGTCGCCACATAGCGCGCGTCATCCATCTGGGCGTCGTAGTACTGAAGCGCGCCCACCAGGGCGTCCTTCTTCAGGCACGGAGCCACCTGGAGGGCGTGCCGCCGGCTCAGGTGCCGGTGGTGCGGCAGCCCACGGCTGTGCCCGGAGGAGATGCTCATCGCGTCGTACAGCGCCACGCCCGAACCCGCGTAGAAGCGCTCCCAGCCGCGGTGCTGCAACGGATACAGGAAGGGGACCGGCTTGACCAGGTGCGGGGCCAGCCGGTGGGTCAGCAGCCCGCGCTCCTTGAGCGCCTCGCGCACGAGTGCGAAGTCCAGCATCTCCAGATAGCGCAGGCCGCCGTGGATCAGCTTGCTGGAGCGGCTGGAGGTCCCGGACGCCCAGTCACGCGCCTCGACCAGCCCGGTGAGCAGGCCGCGGGTGGCCGCGTCCAGGGCCGTCCCCGCGCCGACCACCCCGCCGCCGACCACCAGGACGTCCAGCTCCTGCTCCGCCATCCGGGCCAACGCGTGCGCGCGTTCCTGCGGCCCAAGTTGTGCCGTCCTCACGTGTGCCTCCTGATCCCGGCCCGGTCGCGCCGCCCGTCCCTCCGATGGTGACCGGGTGACAGGTCTCGCGCCACACGAGGCGTCCAACGGCCTCAATACTGAATGTCAGTCATATTTCCGCTTAGCCTTAAAAAGCTCCATCCGGGAATACCGGACATGCGGGCGCTCCGGCCCCAGGGAGGGGAACTGAACTCCATGCCCGCCGACCTCGCCGTCATCGGACTCCGCCACCTCGGCCTGCCCCTCGCCCAAGCCGCCACCTCCGCCGGTATCGGCGTCATCGGCTACGACACCGACCCCGCCGTCGTCGACGGGCTGAACACCGGCCGCTCCCCCGGCGACAGCCTCACCGCCGCCGAGGTCCGCCGGATGCTGGCCGCCGGCTTCCGCGCCACCGGAGACCCCGCGGTACTCGGCCGGGTCCGTACCGCGGTGATCTGCGTGCCGACCGCACTCGGCGAGGACCACGCCCTCGACCTCACGGACATCGCCGAGGCCGCCAGAACCCTCGCCGCACATCTGCGCCCGCACACCACCGTCGTACTCGAATCAACGGCTTACCCAGGAACCACCGAGGAATACCTGCGCCCCATCCTGGAGACCGGTTCAGGCCTGCGAGCGGGACGTGATTTCCATCTCGCCTACTCCCCCAATCGCATCGATCCGGGCAACAACCGTCATGGCATCGCCAACACCCCCAAGGTCATCGGCGGTCTCACCCCGGCCTGTACCGAGGCGGCCGCCGCGTTCTACGGCCGACTGGCCGAACGGGTGGTCAGGGCCCGCGGCCCCCGCGAGGCGGAGGCGGTCAAACTGCTGGAGACCAACTTCCGCCACGTCAACATCGCGCTGGTCAACGAGATGGCCGTCTTCTGCCACGACGCCGGCATCGACCTGTGGGACGTGATCCGCTGCGCCGAGACCAAGCCGTTCGGCTTCCAGCCGTTCCGGCCCGGGCCCGGCGTCGGCGGCCACGACGTGGCCCTCGACCCGAACTACCTCTCGTACCGCACCCGCACCCTCGGGCATCCCCTGCGCATGGTCGAACTCGCGCAGGAGGTCAACGCCCGCATGCCGCGGTACGTGGTGCAGCGTTGCGCCACCCTGCTGAACGAGCACGGCAAGTCGGTACGCGGTGCCCGCGTCCTGCTGCTCGGGGTCACCTACAAGGCCGACATCGGCGACCAGGCCGGCTCCCCCGCCCGGGAGATCGGCTCCCGGCTGATGGAACTGGGCGCGGCGTTGAGCTACCACGACCCCTACGTCCCCGAATGGCAGGTCCAGGACCGTCCCATCCCACGTGCCGACTCCCTGTGGGAGGCAGCCAGCGACGCGGACCTCACCCTCCTTCTCCAGCACCACCGCACGTACGACTTGCAGGGTCTGGCAGTCAAGGCGCAGCTTCTCCTCGACACCAGGGGCGCGACGCCGGCGGGCGCGGCGGCACGGTTGTAGGCGGTTGGGGGTGTCTGGCGCCGGGGTGACGGGGACGGCGCGGGGTGATGGGGGCGTCGGGGCGCCGGAGTGCCCGGGACAGGGCCGTGGGCGCCGGGGTGGTCGGGGTCGGGGGTCGGTGGGGTGCCGGGGACAGGGGCGCCGGGGTGCCGGGGACGCCGGGATCGGTGAGGGGTCGGGGGCAGGGGTAGTCGGGGCTGGGGGTCAGTGGGGTGGCGTGGCCGGGTGGCCGTAGCCGGGTGGCCGTGGCCGGGTGGCCGGGTGGCCGGGGACAGGGGCGCCGGGGTGGTCAGGGGTGCGGGTCGGTGGGGCTGGGTCCGTCGGCGTCGGCTCGGCCCGCGTTCCGGCGGCGGGCGCTTCGGCGCATCCGGAATGCCCCTGCCAGCAGGACCAGCAGGACGCCGGCCGCGATGACGGCCACCACGAGGGGCGAGACCCTGCTGACCTTGACCTGGAAGGTGGTCGGGGCGCCCCAGGGACGGCCGTTGGCGGTGGTGAACAGCTGGGCGGTGATCTCCACGGGACCGTTGGCATGGGCGCTGACCTTGACCTGCCCGGTGTGGTTGGCGGCTGCCGGAGCACGGACGACGGTGGTCGGGTTGTCGATTCTCACCCGGTTGGGTGCCGAGGAGACGACGCGCAGTTCCAGTCCGCCGAGCGGCTGCTGCAGACCGTTGGCGACCGTGACCGGGATGGACGCGGAGTCGCCCGCCATCGTGACCGTGCCGTGCTTGGGCAGCAGATGCACGGAGGTGATCGAATTGTCGACATAAGCTCGCACTCCCCCTGTGTAGGACTTCCGATCGTCGGCGTTGCCGACCGCCGCCTCCACCCGCCACCCGGTGGAGACCGCGCGCAGCATCGCCCGGTGCACGGCGTCCGTGGTCCGGCCGGAGTCGGACAGCACCCGGCTCAACCTGCCCAGGTCCGGCTGGATCGCGGCGACCGCAGTGAGATCGTCCGCCGGAAGCTCGCTTGCCCGCAAGGCCTGTGGATAACTTTCACCCTGCCCAGCGTCGCCGATCATCGATCGCCCCGAAAAACCCTTTGCCACCTGCGGCGATGACCGTTTCAAGGGAGTTCGCGCATCGCCCGAACGGGTGGCCCACCCCGCTGGCCTGACGCGGGGGCTTGCGCCGCGTCCGACCGGTTCGACCCGGCCCCCGGCCCGGGAGTCGACCCCGGCGCCGGCGCCGGCTGCTGTCCAGGCCTTGGCCCCGGCCCCGGTCCGAGCCCCGGCACCGGCGTCGGCGCCAGCCCCGAAGTCGGTGCCGGCTCCCGTCCAGGCCTCCGTCCCGGCCCCGGCCCCGACCCCGGGCCCAGCCCCGGACCGGCGTTCCGCCGATGCCGCACCGGAACTCAGAGCCCGTTCCCCCCGGCCGACCCCCGGCCCCCGGACCCACCCGGCCCCCGCAACCGACTGCGGCTCCCGCCTGCGCCCCCCGACCGAATCCCCGCCCGTTCTCCCCTTCTCCGCCACCGTCCCCACCCGGGCCGAAGGCAGATCCCCCCGCGGCTGGGCGATCTCGTCGGGGTCGACCAACTTCACCCAGCCGGCCGAACGGGCGATCCTGAGCGCGTCGGCCAGAGCGCCAGCCGTCGGTGCCGACATCTGGCGCGGCGGTACGACAACCAGACCGCCCGGCTCGTCTGGATCATCCGATGAACGCTGTTGGGCATCGAGCAAGGCGCCGAGGATCTCCTGGCGAGCGGCCAGCACGTCGTTTCCGTCGGCGAGCGGACGCGACAGCGTGCCACCGATCGCCGGATCGGCGACCAGCACGGTCGTCCCGTCGCCCAACGACACGCTCGGCTTCGAGGCCCCGGTGCTCAGGCCCTGCCCTGAAGCGATGAGGGTGGTGGGGCCGAGCGACCGGGCCAGCGCGATGATTCCCCCGTCCAGCGCGCCGCCATAGGGCCACGCCAGGTCGTCGCGGACGGGGAGGTCGGGTCCCGAGGCCCCCAGCGCGCTCACAGCCGCCGATCCGCCCCACCGCACGGACTGCCGTAGGACGGCGCCGAGCGGACCGGCCGTCACGCCGCCGTGGGCAAGGGCGGCCAGATCGGGGTCCGCATAGGGCAGCACGGCCACCGTGCCGCCTTTGACGGCCTCCCGGAGCGCGGCGAGCCACGCGGACGCGGAGACCCCGCCGGCCCCTCCTCGGCTCTGCTGCGGATCACCGCTGTCCAGAGCGGCGGCGACCCGGTAGCCACCGGCCATGGCCTTCGCCTCGTCCAACAGACCGGGATCGACCGTCCAGGTGACGGGCAGTCCGGCGCCCGCCTCCACGATCCGCCGCAGTCGGCCGCCCCGGTCGAGCTCCGCGGCCAGGTCGTCGTCCCGGAAGACAGGCCGTGCCGAACCGCCCGAGCCGAGGGAAACCGCCTCCATGTGCGGAATGTCGGTGAGCGGCCAGAACACGGCGACGTTCAGCGGCTTGCCGTCGGTATCCGGTGGTGCCCAGGCGAGGTGGACACGCGCCAGCCCCAGCGGCATATCGTCACCGCCGGTCAGGGCCACTTCGAGCAGGCGGTCGCCGGCGTCGCCCAGGTCCAGCGCGTCGACCGGGACCCGGAGCGCGAACGGCAACCTCTCGCCCGGTGACAGCGGCGCGACCTGTTCCGTGTGGTCGGCGATGTCGCCTCCGCCGTCCACTCGAACACCGAGGTGAGCGCCGATGATCTGGCGGTCGGCCGCGTCGGTGAGCGC
The DNA here is from genome assembly GCA_963737305.1 of uncultured Actinomycetota bacterium. Taxonomy (GTDB): domain Bacteria; phylum Actinomycetota; class Actinomycetes; order Streptomycetales; family Streptomycetaceae; genus Streptantibioticus_C. The sequence continues at coordinate 3,932,140 of CAVTRX010000001.1, forward strand.
CCCGGTCACCGTGAGGGTGTCGTCCGGCCCCGGCAGCACGGGCGTCAGCGAGCCGATGGTGATCCGTACCGGATACGTCGTCGCGACGGCCACCGATCGCGGCAGCCCGAGTACCAACAGCACACCGGAGACCAGCAGGCACAGCACCGCCCGCGGCACACGACGGCCCGACCCCGTCGCGCACCCCGTGCAGAGCGCCACCGTTCCCCCTACCGCGCTTCTGCGCCGCCCGACGGACAAACCCGGTACCGGCCGGTGGGTCTCCACCCCTCGGCCGGCCGCAGCACGGCCCGCCCGCGGCGGTGGGGAGCCGGTGTCATGCCTTGTACGCCAGATAGTCGCCGGGGGTGGCGTCCAGCACCGTCCGCAGCGATTCGTAGTTCTCCACGCACTTGCCGGTGCCGTTCACAACGCAGTCCAACGGTGACGCGGCGACCATGACCGGGATGTCGAAAGCACCGCTGAGGCGCACGTCGAGACCGGGCAGCAGCGCGCCGCCGCCGGTGAGCACGATTCCGCGTTCCATGATGTCGCCGGCCGCTTCCGGCGGGCAGGCGTCGAGCGTCTGGCGTACCGCCTCGATGATCCCGTGCACCGGGTCGTCGATGGCGTGCCGCACCTGGGCCGCGTCGAGTTCGAGGGTCTTGGGCAGACCGCTGGCCTGGTCCCGGCCACGGATCCGGCAGCGCCGTGCGGCGTCTCCCTGGGCGCCGGCCGCGATCACGACGCCCACGGTGGCCTCCGTGATGCGGCGGGCGGCCTGCGGCGGCCTGGCGGGGTCGGTGTCGTCCTCCGGATTGCTGCCGTCTGCCGGGCCAGGCTCATGGACGCCTTCCCGGTCCTTGTCCTCGAACTCCCGGTCCAGCACGCCCAAGCCGTCCGGCCAGTACCCGGTGGGCGCCGCCGAGCCGATGGCCAGCTTGATCTCCTCCGCCGTCTGCTCGCCGATCAGGACCGAGTGCTCGCGCTTGACGTAGTTGGCGATCGCCGCGTCGATGGCGTCGCCCGCGATCCGCACCGACCGTGCGGTGACGATCCCGCCCAGCGAGATGGCCGCCACCTCCGTGGTGCCGCCGCCGATGTCCACCACCATGGAGCACAGCGGTTCGCTGACCGGCAGACCGGCGCCGATGGCGGCGGCGATCGGCTCGTCGATCAGGTAGACCTGCCGGGCGCCCGCCGTGGTGGCCGCCTCGATGACGGCGCGCCGTTCGACACTGGTGATCCCGGACGGTACGCAGATCACCACCCGGGGCTTGGTGAAGCGCCGCCCAGCCGTCACCTTGCGCATGAAATGGGCCAGTATCCGTTCGGCCATCTCGAAGTCGGCGATCACCCCGTCGCGCAGGGGGCGGATGGCCACCACGTGGGACGGCGTGCGCCCCATGGTGGACTTCGCCTCGGCGCCGACACTGATGACCTCGCCTCCGATGGCGTTGACAGCCACCACGGACGGCTCGTTGAGCACGACTCCCTCGCCCCGTACGTAGACCAGGGTGTTGGCCGTGCCGAGGTCTATGCCCAGATCTCGTCCGGAAAACGACTTCCTGTGCGCCATACATCCTGATTATTCGGCCGACATGCCGCAGGCGCCTGTTGAAGGGCAAATGGCGCAACCCTCACCGTCTCGTGGCGAAACAACTCTTGAAGCGCTGTCAGAGGTGGCTGCTAGCCTTCGAACGCCGACTTGACATCGGGCCAAAACATCACTCTCGGGGGGACTTATGAGCCAGCCGTACCCGCAGCCACCACAGCAACCCGCGCCGCCCAACCCGTACGCCCAGCCGCCGCAGCCCATGGGCCAGCAGCCGGGCGCCGCCTATCCGCCGCCCGCGGGCTACCCCCAGCAGCCCGGCCAGCCCGGCGCCTACCCGCCGCCGGCGGGCTACGTGGTGCCCGCGCCCGCCGTGGTCCCGAGCCGCTTCGGCGCCGGCCTGATGGCCGCCGTCGGAGCCGCGCTGGCCGCCGTGTTCATCTACGCGGCCATCCTGCGCTACACCGACCACGAGATCGGTTACGTGGCGCTGGCGGTGGGTCTGCTCGTGGGTGCCGCGGCGGGCAAGGCGGGCGGCCGCAACGCCGCGCTGCCGATCCTGGCCGCGGTGATCTCACTGCTCGCCGTCTGGTTCGGCCAGCTGGTCGGCATCGCGTGGATGATCACGCACCACGTCCCCGAGCTGTCGTTCGGCCAGGTGTTCTTCGATCACTTCAGTGACCTGGTGAAGTCCTGGAAGGACAACTTCATCGACGCCAAGGACATCCTGTTCTTCGCGATAGCCGGTGTCGAAGGCTTCGTCGTCACCCGCCGGATGGCCCAGCGCTGAACCCGTGAACACCACAGGGCGGCCGGGACTCCCGCGGGAGTCCCGGCCGCCCTGTCCCACCGGTCGGCTCAGCCATCGGCGGCGCCGACCGGCGACGTCTCAGTGGTGGGGAACCGAGGGGGCGACCGTGACCTCGACCCGCTGGAACTCCTTGAGGTCGGAGTAGCCGGTGGTGGCCATCGCGCGGCGCAGCGCGCCGAAGAAGTTCATCGAACCGTCGGGGGCGTGGGACGGGCCGAGCAGGATCTCCTCGGTCGTGCCGGCGGTGCCGAGGTTCATCCGCTTGCCGCGCGGCAGCTCCTCGTGGACCGCCTCCATGCCCCAGTGGAAGCCGCGGCCCGGCGCGTCGGTGGCGCGGGCCAGCGGCGAGCCCATCATCACCGCGTCGGCGCCGCAGGCGATGGCCTTCGGCAGGTCGCCGCTGGCAGCCGAAGCCGCCGTCGGCGATGACGTGCACGTACCGGCCGCCGGACTCGTCCATGTAGTCGCGGCGGGCGGCCGCGACGTCGGCGACGGCCGTCGCCATCGGCACCTGGATGCCCAGCACGTTGCGGGTGGTGTGCGCCGCGCCGCCGCCGAAGCCGACCAGGACGCCCGCCGCGCCGGTGCGCATCAGGTGCAGCGCCGCGGTGTAGCGTGGCGCAGCCGCCGACGATCACCGGGACGTCGAGCTCGTAGATGAACTGCTTGAGGTTGAGCGGCTCGTGCGAGCCGGAGACGTGCTCGGCGGAGACCGTCGTGCCGCGGATGACGAACAGGTCCACGCCCGGCGTCGACGACGGCCTTGGAGAACTGCGCGGTGCGCTGCGGGGAGAGCGCGGCGGCGGTGACCACGCCCGCGTCGCGCACCTCCTTGATGCGCTGGCCGATCAGCTCCTCCGGATGGGCGCCGCGTAGATCTCCTGGAGCCGGTGCGGTCGCGGACAGGTCGTCCAGCTCGGCGATCTCGTCGAGCAGCGGCTCCGGGTCGTCGTAACGCGTCCACAGGCCTTCGAGGTTGAGCACGCCCAGGCCGCCGAGGTTGCCGATGCGGATCGCGGTCTCCGGCGAGACGACGGAGTCCATGGGGGCGGCGAGGAAGGGCAGCTCGAAGCGGTAGGCGTCGATCTGCCAGGCGATCGAGACCTCCTTCGGGTCCCGGGTGCGCCGGCTCGGGACGACGGCGATGTCGTCGAATGCGTACGCCCTGCGGCCGCGCTTGCCGCGCCCGATCTCGATCTCAGTCACGTGTTCGCCTTTCCTTCGTGCGTCTGCCCGTCCAGTATCCCGAGGGCATGCGTGAGGGGCGGTACGCGTCGGTGCGCACCCCCCTGGCATGCCTTACGCGACCGGCCCCGTCAGCGCCCGTGGTAGTTCGGCGCCTCGATGGTCATCTGGATGTCGTGCGGGTGGCTCTCCTTGAGGCCGGCGGAGGTGATCCGCACGAAGCGGCCCTTCTCCTCCATCTCCGGAATCGGTGGCCGACGCCCACGTAGCCCATCGAGTCTGGCGCAGCCCGCCGATGAGCTGGTGCAGCGACGGCGGACAGCGGGCCGCGGTAGGGCACCTGGCCCTCGATGCCCTCGGGGACGAGCTTGTCGTCGGAGAGCACGTCGTCCTGGAAGTAGCGGTCCTTGGAGTACGACTTGCCCTGGCCGCGGCGACTGCATCGCGCCCAGCGACCCCATGCCGCGGTACGACTTGAACTGCTTGCCGTTGATGAACAGCAGCTCGCCGGGCGACTCCTCGCAGCCCGCGAGCAGGCTGCCCAGCATCACCGTGTCCGCGCCGGCCGCGAGCGCCTTGGCGATGTCGCCGGAGTACTGCAGGCCGCCGTCGCCGATCAGCGGGACGCCGGCAGCGACCGGCCGCGAGCGACGCCTCGTAGATCGCGGTGACCTGCGGCGACGCCGACGCCGGCGACCACCCGCGTCGTACAGATGGAGCCGGGGCCGACGCCGACCTTGATGCCGTCGACGCCGGCGTCGATCAGGGCCTGCGCGCCGTCGCGGGTGGCGACGTTGCCGCCGACGACCTCGACCTTGAGGTTGGCCTTGACCTTGGAGACCATGTCGAGGATCGCTGCGGCTGTGGCCGTGCGCGCTGTCGATGACCAGGAAGTCGACACCGGCCTCGACCAGCGCCTGGGCGCGCAGGAACGCCTCGTCGCCGACGCCCACCGCGGCGCCGACCAGCAGCCGGCCCTCGGCGTCCTTGGCGGCGCGCGGGTACTTCTCCGCCTTGACGAAGTCCTTGACGGTGATCAGGCCCTTGAGACGGCCCTCGTCGTCGACCAGCGGCAGCTTCTCGATCTTGTGCCGGCGCAGCAGCTCCATCGCGTCCTCGCCGGAGATGCCCACCTTGCCGGTGACCAGCGGCATCGGGGTCATGACCTCGCGGACCTGGCGGCCGCGGTCCAGCTCGAAGGCCATGTCGCGGTTGGTGACGATGCCGAGCAGCCGGCCCGACGGCGTCGGTGACCGGAACGCCGCTGATGCGGAACTTGGCGCACAGCGCGTCCGCCTCGCCCAGCGTGGCGTCGGGGCGCACCGTGATCGGGTCGGTGACCATGCCGGACTCGGAGCGCTTGACGAGGTCGACCTGGTTGACCTGGTCCTCGACCGACAGATTGCGGTGCAGGACGCCCACGCCGCCCTGACGGGCCATCGCGATGGCCATCCGCGCCTCGGTGACCTTGTCCATGGCGGCGGACACCAGCGGGATGTTGACCTTGATGTTGCGGGTGATGCGGGACGCGGTGTCCACCTGGTTCGGCAGCACCTCGGACGCGCCGGGCAGCAGCAGCACGTCGTCGTAGGTGAGCCCGAGGAACCCGAATTTCTCGGCGAACTTCTCGGCCACTCCGTCGGCGTTTGCGGTCATGACACCTTCCCCAATGCTCTTGCCCGGCGTGGCAACCCATGCTACTGGGCCAGACGGGTTACCTTTCCGCACCCGAATCACTCCGGCCAACGCGCTCGGCACCGGTGACGAACGGCGGGACCGCGGGGCGCGGCCTGTGACGTGGGCGGCCGGGCGAAGTGATTCTTGCCACTCGCTCTCAGAGCGGTGCGGCGGCAAACCTCCGCCGGGCACGGTTCACCCATCCGGCGTAACCGAACCATGAATCCTCGCGGCTTACCTGCCGGAGACGCCGTAAACCCCGACACGCCGAGGGCATCCGGATCGCCCCGGACGCCCTCGGCGAACCGAGGTCACAGCTATGACGGGCGCGCCCGCAGGCAGCTCCGCGTCGGGACACCTACGCCGACAGGCCCTGCGCGCCGTCCGCACGGATGGCCTCCGCCTGCTCGGCGAGCGCACGCAACCGGCTCAGCGCGCGGTGCTGGGCCACTCTGACCGCGCCGGGCGACATGCCGAGCATCTGGCCGGTCTCCTCGGCGGTGAAGCCCACCGCGACCCGGAGCAGCACCAGTTCGCGCTGGGTCGCGGGCAGGTTGGCCAGAAGTGCCTTGGCCCACTCGGCGTCGCTGCTGAGCAGCGCGCGCTCCTCGGGGCCGAGGGAGTCGTCCGGCTTCTCCGGCAGATCCTCCGACGGCACGGCGGTGGATCCGGGGCCGCGCATCGCGGACCGCTGGAGATCGGCGACCTTGTGGGAGGCGATGGCGAAGACGAACGCCTCGAACGGGCGTCCCTGGTCGCGGTAGCGCGGCAGCGCGCACAGCACGGCCAGGCAGACCTCCTGTGCGAGGTCGTCCACGAAGTGCCGGGCGTCCCCGGGCAGCCGGGACAGCCGGGTGCGGCAATAGCGCAGCGCGAGTGGATGGACGTGGGCGAGCAGGTCGTGCGTGGCCTGTTCGTCGCCTTCGGCGGCGCGACGAACAAGGGCCCGGATGGTTCCGGTGCCTCCGGCCGCGGGGGCCCCCGGTGTCTCGTCGTCCCGCATCGGTCCATGGTGCCCCGTCGCCATGGAATCCGTCGCACCGCGTCCGGAGTTGTGCACCGAAGCGTTATGGGGCGGAGCGCTTGCTGCCGTCATCTCTGTCCCCCGCAACTTCTCCGGCCCGGTCGCCCCGACGGAGTCCGACCTGGCCGACCCGACCGACACCGCCCCTGACGCAGACGCTGCGCGGCACAGCTCTCGTCGTTCCCCGAGGAAGTCCATACCTCAAGCATGCGTCCTCGCGCGGGCATCCGGAACTTCAAGCGAATGTCCGCGTCGCGCCGATCCCGGGCCGACGCCCGCCCGAACGGCCCCTCGAAGGGCGTCGCACGGGAAAAACAGCAGGTCCGGGCGGTGGACGGACGACGAGGCCCAACAGGCGACTCCGTAAGGGATTCGATACGAAATCCGTAGCGATCATGCCGCCGAACGGCCGTCGAACCCGCGCACCGCGGCTCCGGGACCGTTTTCGCGCCGCCGGACACGCCGGTCGGGGAACAGCCGGGGGCGGCAGCCAACCGCCCCCGTCCACGACGGCGCATGACGCGCTCCTCAGCGCACCAGGCCCCAGCGGAAGCCGAGCGCCACCGCGTGCGCCCGGTCCGAGGCCCCCAGCTTCTTGAACAGCCGCCGCGCGTGGGTCTTGACCGTGTCCTCGGAGAGGAAGAGTTCACGGCCGATCTCCGCGTTGGACCGGCCGTGGCTCATGCCTTCGAGCACCTGGATCTCGCGAGCGGTCAGGGTCGGTGCGGCACCCATCTCGGCGGATCGGAGCCTGCGCGGCGCGAGCCGCCAGGTGGGGTCGGCGAGAGCCTGCGTGACCGTGGCCCGCAGTTCCGCTCGTGAGGCGTCCTTGTGCAGATAGCCGCGGGCACCGGCGGCCACGGCGAGCGCCACGCCGTCGAGGTCCTCGGCCACAGTGAGCATGATGATGCGTGCGCCGGGGTCGGCGGACAGCAGTCTCCGGACGGTCTCGACGCCGCCGAGGCCGGGCATCCGGACGTCCATCAGGATGAGGTCGGATCGGTCGGCACCCCAGCGGCGGAGGACTTCCTCGCCGTTGGCCGCCGTCGTCACGCGCTCGACGCCGGGCACGGTCGCGACCGCACGGCGAAGCGCCTCTCGGGCAAGCGGGGAGTCGTCGCATACGAGGACGGATGTCATGACCGCCCTCCGCAGCTGATCCGCGTCACGTTGAGCCTCCAGGCTGGTACGAATCGTCACCGGTGGGGCTGACGGCGCCGGGCTTGCGCCCAACAGCCACGCCGTGCAACCACCTCCGTACTCTCAACGACGCTCACTCGAAAGAGTTACGGAGTTTGGCAGCCGTCGCCGACACTCTACGTGATCACCCCGACACGAATCAGCTACACCGCACCGCCGACTGGTGCATCGCCCCTAAACCGGAGCACGCCCGGCGCACGAGAACACGCCATTCGGCCCCTTCCTGGCCGGATCGGCGCCGATCAGACCCGGCGCGCCCTCGACCGGACAGAGGGCCGGGCGCGAACGGCCGCGCCCACTCGCGGGACATCCACTCGGCCGCCCGCACTCCCTTGACGCGAACCCTTGCCCGACCTTGAACTGTTTGGTCGCATTTTTTCGCATGTAGGGATATTGAGGCTAGATTGGCAATGAGTCATATTTACATCCAGTTACACACCGAATGTGTGCGACTGCGGACCTCATGGGCCCGTGGCCGGACCGGACCTCAGGAAGACCTTCCGAGGGGATGAGCAATGGCAGATTTCTCCCGTCTCCCTGGCCCCAACGCCGACCTCTGGGACTGGCAACTCGTGGCCGCCTGCCGTGGCGTCGACAGCTCGCTGTTCTTCCACCCCGAGGGGGAACGCGGAGCCGCTCGAAGTTCACGGGAGGCAGCGGCGAAGGAGGTGTGCATGCGCTGCCCGGTCCGCGCGGCCTGCGCCGCGCACGCACTGGCGGTCCGAGAGCCGTACGGCGTATGGGGCGGACTGACCGAGGACGAGCGCGAGGAGATGATGGGCCGCTCGCGGAACCGGCTGATCAGCAGTCCGGCGACCAGTAACTGAAGAATCGTTTCTGCAACCATCGCGCCACCATCCGTGACGCTGCCCCCGTGAGGCTGTCCGCGGGCGGCGCGTGGGTGGGGCGCGACGGGTTTCTCCGACGGGTTTCGCAGGCCGGCGCCCTCCTGGGGCGGTGGGACGGGACGGGGTGTCTGGTGGTTCCCGCGGGTGACCTGCGGGGCTCACGGGGGACATGGCTGGCGGGGCGGGGTCTTCGCTAGCGGGGATCGTGCGGACGCGCCCAGGGGGCCGCCGACGCGGCGGAGCGGGCGCATCCTGGGCGGCTGTCGGCGGAATGGTGCGGGCCGACCCTCGGCAGGGTGGCGCGGACACATCTGCGGGGGTCCGGGGTTCTTGAGCGGTGTCCTGGCATCAGCGTCGGGCCGCCGCTTCGACCAGGCGGGCGAGCATCTCCTCCACAACGGGCACATGTGCCAGGTCGGGCAACGTGAGCGCCACCACCTCACGCCGCACCGCCGGAGACACATCGACGAACGCGACGCCTTCGGGCCGCATCGAGCGCAGGGCCAGCTCCGGCAGCATGGCGACGCCCAGCCCCGCGCCGACCAGGCCCGCCACCGCCGGGTAGTCGTCGGTCGCGAAATCGACGCGCGGGGTGAAGCCCTCGGCCTCACAGACGTCGACCAGATGACGGCGGCAACTCGGACAGCCGGCGATCCATGGTTCCTCCGCCAAGTCGGCCATCCGCACGGGCTGCTGCGGGCCGCCGCCAGTCGCCGTCCCGGAGGCCGCTGCCGACCCGGCCACCCCGGTCACCTGCCCGGGCTCCGCGCCCGGCCACGGTGCCGCCCCGGCCAGCCGGTGGCCGACGGGGACAAGCCCGACCAGACGGTCCGTGAGCAGCGGCCTGACCACGAGGTCGTCCCACTCACCGCCGGAGCCCGCACCGGAACCCGAACCGGAACCATGACCACCCACGTAACCGAAACCCCGGCCAGTGCCGAAAACGGGCCTCGCGCCGGAACCCACACCTGGATCGGAACCACGCCTTCCGCTGACGTCGGAGCCGCTGCCGGCAGCCAGCTCAGGGCCATGACCGCCAGCAGCCTCTGAGCCGCCGCCCTCGTCGTGGACGAAGCCCCGTCCTCGGCGGGCGCCTGGATCCGAACGGGATCCGGAATCGGAACCAGCGCGGGAATCAGAACCGGAGCGCGCCGTGTGGGGCCCGCCGAGATAGCGGAAGGCCAGGACGACCTCGCATTCACCCGAACGGAGCATCGCCACCGATCGAGATGGTTCTGCCTCCTCCAAAGAGACGTTCGTGCCCGGATGGTCGGCGCGCATGCGGGCGGCAGCCGCCGGGACAATGGCCGAACTGCCTGAGGGGAACGACACCAACCGCACCCGCCCCGCACGCAGCCCCGCGATCGCGGCGACCTCCTCCTCCGCGGCGGTGAGCCCGGCGAGAATCCCGGCCGCGTGCCGGGTGAGCGCCTCGCCCGCTTCCGTCAGCCGCATCTCACGGCCCGCTCTGACCACCAGCGGCGTGCCGGCGGACACCTCCAGCGCCTTCATCTGCTGGCTCACAGCGGGCTGCGTGCAGCCCAGCTCCCGGGCCGCCGCGGAGAACGACCCCGTCCTGGAAACCGCACGTAGTACCCGTAGATGCCGCGCCTCGATCATGGACCAACCATAAGCACTCCTTTGGGGTGAAAGCCAGTTATCACCCATAGACTTTGAGACCGGGCAGGTGCACGCTGAGGGACATGGAAAGTCTGTGGAGTACCGAGTTCACCAGCCGCACCATCCACCTCAACACCGCGTCCACGGGGCTGGCTCCGACCCGCACGGTCGCCGCGCTGCACCGCGGCGTCGAGGAGTGGGCTGCAGGGGATCTCTCCGCCCAGGGGCCTGCGGTCGGCGCGGCGCGCGCGTCCTTCGCACGACTGGTCGGGGTCCCTCCCGACCGGGTCGCGGTCGGTTCTGCCGTCAGCGTGCAGGCCGGGCTGATCGCCTCCGCCCTGCCCTCCGGGGCCGAGGTTCTGGTGGCCGAGGGAGACTTCAGCTCGCTGGTGAACCCCTTCGCGATACGCCGCGACCTGAAGCCGCGCTCCGTGCCGCTGGAGGGCATCGCCGAGGAGATACGGCCGGGCACCGCGATGATCGCCGTCAGCGGCGTGCAGTCGGCGGACGGGCGGGTGGCGGACCTCACCTCGATCCGCGAGGCGGCCGCCAGGCACGGCACCCGCACGCTCATCGACGCGACCCAGATGGTGGGCGCGCTGCCGCTGAACGCCGGTGAGTTCGACTATGTCGTCTGCGCGGCCTTCAAATGGCTCCTGTCTCCGCGTGGAGTGTCGTTCCTGACCGTTGGGGAATCGGCCGCCGCCGAACTGCCCCCGATCTTCGCCGGATGGTCGTCCGGCGAGGATCCGGTGCTGTCCTTGTACGGTCCGGTCGCCGAACTCGCCTCGTCGGCAAGGCGGTTCGACGCCTCCCCGGCCTACATCCCGTACATCGGCGCCGCCCAGTCGCTGGCGATGATCGAGGAGATCGGGGTCGAGACGATCGCGGCCCACGACCTGGCGCTGGCTGAGCGGTTCGTGGTCGGGCTGTCCGAGTTGGGCTACGACCCGGTGGGCAACGGCGAGTCGCCGATCGTCTCGGTGCCCGGTCTCGGGGACGCGGCTGCGGACTTGCGGAAGGCCGGGATATCGGTTTCGGCGCCTGCCGGGTACCTGCGGGCTTCCTTCCACCTGTACAACTCCACCGCCCACGTCGATCTCTTGCTGAAGGCGCTGGCCGAGCGACGGTGATCCCGTCGAGCGGGAGGCGTCGGCGGCTCCGGTGTGCAGTCCCGAACGTGCGGTAATCCCGTCGCGCCAGGGGCAGGCGGACCCTACCGTCGCAGCATGAGGCTGCTGTCCGTGAACGTCGGTGTCCCTCGTCCGAACCCGTGGAAGAAGCTGGCCGCCACCGGGATCGACAAGCGGCCCGTGGAGGGTCCGGTGTCCGTCAGCGCACCGGGTCCCAAGGGCACCGGTGCCCTTGGGCTGGCCGGCGATCAGGCGCATGACGTGCGCCACCACGGCGGTGACGACCAAGCCGTCTATGCCTACGCGAGGGAGGACCTGGACGACTGGGCGAAGGAATTGAGCCGAGAACTGCCCAACGGCACGTTCGGCGAGAACCTCACCACCAGCGGGCTCGACGTCAACGGGGCACTCATCGGGGAGCGGTGGCGGATCGGGCGGGACGTGGTGCTCGAAGTGTCGGGCCCTCGTATCCCCTGCGTCACGTTCAGCGGATGGCTGGGCCTGCCCGGCTGGCTCAAGCGGTTCGCTCGGGCGGGGCGGCCCGGAGCGTATCTGCGGGTCGTCGAACCCGGCGAGATCCAGGCGGGCGACGCGATCGAGGTCGTGGCCCGGCCGGAGCACGGCGTGACGGTGGCGCATGCTTTCCGCCGGACGATGGGCGGCGGTCCGGCCGAGGCGACATCCGCGGACGACGCGGCGGCTGCGGCCGGGTGAAGCGGCGGGGTGGTGGCGGAGCCGGCCGGGGCGTTGGGGGAACGCCGTCGGGTGGCTGCGCGGGGAGGGCGGGGGCGGGCGGTTGCGAGTGAGTGGTGGGAGGTGAGTGGCTGGGGGTGTGGCCGGGTCGCGTCGCGTGAGGATCCCGGCGGCCATAAGGTGCGTGGTATGCCGCGATTGCTCTCCGTCAACCTTGCCTATCCCCGGGTCGTCGACTACACGGACGCCTCCTTCACCGGTATCGACAAGCGTCCTACCGACGGCCCGGTGGCAGTGGCCGCGCCCGGGCCGCGTGATGTCGGAAGCAGCGGTGGCAGCGGTGTCGCCGGGGACGAGATCGGGGACCGGAGGTTCCACGGCGGGGATCACCAGGCGGTCTACGCCTATGCGAGGGAGGACCTGGATGTCTGGGGGCAGGAGTTGGGCCGGGAACTGTCCAACGGCACGTTCGGCGAGAACTTCTCGACTCGCGATCTGGACGTCACCGGTGCGCTGATCGGTGAGCGGTGGCGGGTCGGGGGTGCGGCGCTGTTCGAGGTGACCTCGTGCCGTATTCCGTGCCGGACGTTCGCGGGGTGGCTCGGGGAGATGGGGTGGATGAAGCGGTTCACCAGGGAGGCCAGGCCCGGTGCGTACCTGCGGGTCATCGAGCCGGGGGAAGTGCGTTCCGGCGACGCGATCGAGGTTGTCTCCCGGCCCGACCACGACGTGACGGTCGGACTGCTGTTCCGGGCCATGACCACGGAATCGGAACACCTGCCCCGAGTCGTCGCGGCCGGCGACGCGCTCAACCCCGACTTCGCCGAGGCGGTCCAGAGACGCCTCCGCCAGCCCTCAGCCGCCACGGGCCGTCTGCGGGACTGACGGGCACCCAACGCTGCGCGGGCCCGCGCCGGCCTACGGGGGTGCGGGCCGGAAGACGGTGCGGCGCCCCGCCGGGGGTGCCGGTGCGGGCGGTGCGGCCTGCCCCGGCCCGGGGACGCCCAGCCCAGCCGCGACGCCGGGCCGGCACCGTCTACGGCCGCCGCCCGCCCGGCGGCAGACCCGCACCCCTCACGGCCTCCGCCCGGCACCCGACGTGCCGACACCGCCCACCCCGGCACCCCCCAACGGCAGACCCGCACCGTCCCGCACCGCCTCAGCCCCGGCACCCGCGGCCGCACCCCCGCGCCACCCACACCCGCGGCCACCCCCGCACCGTCTCCCCCCGCCCCGCCCCGCGCCAGCGACCCCGCGGCCGACGCCACCGCGGCCCCCACCCTGCCGTCGGCGGACGCACGGTGGCGCGTCGGGTTGCGTTGCTGATCGCCTAGCCTTCCCGCATGACGACCTCATTGATCACGGGAGCGACGGCGGGGCTGGGGGCTGCGTTCGCGCGGCGGCTGGCGGGGGACGGGCATGCGCTGGTGCTGGTCGCGCGGGACGGGAAGCGGCTGGAGGAGAGCGCGCGGGAGTTGGCGGAGCGGTACGGGGTGGGTGTGGAGGTGCTGTCGGCGGACCTGTCGACGGATGAGGGGATCGCGGCGGTCGAGGAGAGGCTGGCGGACCGGGGCAGGCCGGTCGACGTGCTGGTGAACAACGCGGGGTTCGGCAACCGCGGGATGTTCCCTGACGTGTCGGCGGCGGACGAGTCGGTGATGCTGAAGGTGCACTGCGAGGCGGTGTTGCGGTTGACGCATGCCGCGGCGGGGGCGATGCGCGAGCGGGGAAGGGGGTTCGTGGTCAACGTGGCGTCGGTGGCGGCGTTCATGCCGCGCGGGACGTATGCGGCGAGCAAGGCGTGGGTGCTGCGCTTCACCGAGGGGGCCGCGCGGGAGCTGAACGGCAGTGGTGTGCGGTTGATGGCGCTGTGCCCGGGGTTCGTGCGGACGGAGTTCCATGGCCGGGCCGGGATGGACACCGGTTCCATTCCGGGGTGGGCCTGGCTGGACGCGGACAAGGTGGTCGCGGAGGCGGTCCGTGACCTGGCCCGCGGCCGGGTGGTCAGTGTGCCGGACGTCCGTTACAAGGTCGCCGTCGCGCTGGCGAAGCTCGTGCCCAGCGGAGCGTTCGGCGCCGTCTCCACCCACCTCGGCCGCAACTACGGCCCCCGCTGACCCCTCCCCCGCGAGGCCCCGCGAGCCCCTTCGAGCCCGCGAGAGCCCCTGCAAGTCCCGCGCGAGCCCCCTTCGAGCCCGCGCGCGTCAGGACGCACGACGGCTGAGGCCCGGCACCCCCCGAAGGGGTGCCGGGCCTCAAGCGGTATCACCTGCGCGGAGCGACCCGTCAGTGCGAGTGGCCGTGACCGCCGTGGCTGTGACCACCGGCGGCGGGCTCCTCCTCGGCGGGCTTCTCGACGACCAGCGTCTCGGTGGTGAGCAGCAGCGAGGCGATGGAGGCCGCGTTCTCCAGGGCGGAGCGAGTGACCTTCACCGGGTCGATGACGCCGGCCTTGACCAGGTCGCCGTACTCGCCGGTGGCCGCGTTGAAGCCGTGGCCCTTGTCGAGCTCGGCGACCTTGGAGGTGATGACGTAGCCCTCGAGGCCGGCGTTCTCGGCGATCCAGCGCAGCGGCTCGACGACGGCGCGGCGCACGACCGCGACACCGGTGGCCTCGTCGCCTTCCTTGCCGAGGCTGCCTTCCAGCACCTTGGCGGCGTGCACCAGAGCGGAGCCACCACCGGAGACGATGCCCTCCTCGACCGCGGCGCGGGTCGCGGAGATGGCGTCCTCCAGACGGTGCTTCTTCTCCTTCAGCTCGACCTCGGTGGCCGCGCCGACCTTGATGACGCAGACGCCGCCGGCCAGCTTCGCGAGGCGCTCCTGGAGCTTCTCGCGGTCCCAGTCGGAGTCGGTGGTGTAGATCTCGGCCTTGATCTGGGCGATGCGGCCGTCGAGCTCGGCTCTTGTCGCCGGCACCGTCGACGAGGGTGGTGTCGTCCTTGGTGACGGTGACCCGGCGGGCGGTGCCCAGCACGTCGAGACCGACCTGGTCGAGCTTGAGGCCGACCTCCTCGGCGACGACGGTGGCACCGGTGAGGGTGGCCATGTCGCCGAGCATCGCCTTGCGGCGGTCGCCGAAGCCGGGGGCCTTGACCGCGACCGCGTTGAAGGTGCCGCGGATCTTGTTGACGACGAGGGTGGAGAGCGCCTCGCCCTCGACGTCCTCGGCGATGATCAGCAGCGGCTTGCTGGAGTTGGCCTGGATGATCTTCTCCAGCAGCGGCAGCATGTCCGCGATGGCGGAGATCTTGCCCTGGTGGATGAGGATGTACGGGTCTTCCAGGACCGCTTCCATGCGCTCCTGGTCGGTGACGAAGTACGGCGACAGGTAGCCCTTGTCGAAGGCCATGCCCTCGGTGAAGTCCAGCTCCAGGCCGAAGGTGTTGGACTCCTCGACGGTGATGACACCGTCCTTGCCGACCTTGTCCATCGCCTCGGCGATCAGCTCGCCGACCTGCGTGTCCTGGGCGGACAGGCCGGCCACGGCGGCGATGTCGTCCTTGGCGTCGATCGGGCGGGCGGTGGCGAGCGAGTTCGTCGGAGACCGCCTTGACCGCGGCGTCGATGCCCTTCTTCAGGGCGGCCGGGGAGGCGCCGGCGGCGACGTTGCGCAGACCCTCGCGGACCAGCGCCTGGGCCAGCACGGTCGCGGTGGTGGTGCCGTCACCCGCGATGTCGTTGGTCTTGGTCGCCACCTCCTTGACGAGCTGGGCGCCCAGGTTCTCGTAGGGGTCGTCGAGCTCGACCTCACGGGCGATGGTCACGCCGTCGTTGGTGATGGTCGGGGCGCCGAACTTCTTGTCGATGACGACGTTGCGGCCCTTGGGGCCGATCGTCACCTTGACCGTGTCGGCAAGCTTGTTGACGCCGCGCTCAAGGGCGCGACGGGCGTCCTCGTCGAACTTCAGGATCTTGGCCATGCCTGCGTACTACCTCGTCATTTCCTCGTCAAAGACCGCGCCCCGACCTCCCCGGTCCGTAGACGCGGAAAGCCCGGGGCGGGGTCACGGCTGCGCTGAGTGTGGAGCCGAACTACGGGTGGCCCCGCCGGAGCGGGGAGCACGCCGTAATTACTTCTCGACGATCGCGAGAACGTCGCGAGCCGAGAGGACGAGGTACTCCTCGCCGTTGTACTTCACCTCGGTGCCGCCGTACTTGCTGTAGAGCACGACGTCGCCGACCTTGACGTCGAGCGGAAGACGGTTGCCGTCCTCGAAGCGGCCGGGACCGACCGCGAGGACGACGCCCTCCTGGGGCTTCTCCTTCGCGGTGTCCGGGATGACCAGGCCCGAGGCCGTGGTCTGCTCGGCCTCGAGCGGCTGGACCACAATGCGGTCCTCAAGCGGCTTGATGGCAACCTTGGTGCTGGCGGTCGTCACGATCCGACCTCCCCCTTCGGAGAGCTCACGGGAGTGTGTGTCTTGGGTGGCGACCTGGTAGGCCCGTCGTCGCGGGTGCCGGACCTGCCTCATCGCTGTTGGCACTCCTTGATGGAGAGTGCCAACGCCGAGACTAGGACGCTCTTAGCACTCGGTCAAGCTGAGTGCCAGCGCGCCGCCCGTCCGCGCTCCCGCCCGGCACCCTTCGACGCCCGCTGACCGGCCGGTGGCGGTCCCGGCCGGCGCTCCCGTCACCGACAATGGGGGGCGTGGATCTTGACGCGTTCTCCTTCCTGCTGACCGCCGAAGGCCAGGCGCTGCTGGCGTCGTTGCGGGATTACCAGCCGGGCGAGGAGTTGACGACGGCGACCCGGTTGCGCCGCGAGCACCCCGCGCAGGTGGTGTCCGCCGCCATCGGCCAGGCCGGGCTGCGCCGGCGCGCGGTCGCCAAGTTCGGCCAGGACGCGCACCGGATGTACTTCACGCCCGACGGCGTCGAGCAGGCGACCAGGAGCACGGTGGCGGCCCATCGCGCGGAGCGCTTCCGCGCGCTGGGCGTGCGCCGGCTCGCGGACCTGTGCGGGGGCATCGGCGGGGACGCCATCGCGCTGGCGCGGGCCGGGATCGAGGTGCTGGCGGTCGACAGCTCACCGGCGACCTGCGCGGTGGCACGGGCCAACGCGGCGGCGCTGGGTCTCGGCGACCGCATCGAGGTGCGGTGCGCCGACGTGGCCGAGGTGGCGACCACCGGGTACGACGCCGTCTTCGTGGACCCGGCCCGGCGGGGCGGACGTGGCCGGATCTTCGACCCCGAGGCGTACTCTCCCCCGCTGTCCTGGGCGGTGGCCGCCGCGCGGACGGCTCCGCACGCCGCCTTGAAGGTGGCGCCCGGCATCCCGCACGAGGCGGTGCCGCCCGACGCGGAGGCGGAGTGGGTCTCGGACCACGGGGACGTGAAGGAGGCCGTGCTGTGGTTCGGCACCCGGCCCGGCGCGCGGTGCGCCACGCTGCTGCCCGGCGGCACCACGCTGGCCGGCGCGGGTCTGCCCGACCCGCCCGTCGGCCCGGTCGGCCGCTACGTCTACGAGCCGGACGGCGCGGTGATCAGGGCGCATCTGGTGGCGGAGGCGGCGCGGGCGGTCGGCGGCACGCTGATCGACGAGACCATCGCCTACGTCACCTCCGACACCCTCAGCGCGGTCCCGTACGCGACGGCCTACGAGATCAGCGACGTGCTGCCGTTCAACCTCAAGCGGCTCAAGGCGCTGCTGCGGGAGCGCGGGGTCGGCGTCCTGACGGTGAAGAAGCGCGGCTCCGCGGTCGAGCCGGAGGAGGTGCGCCGCAGGGTCAAGCCGCAGGGTCCGAATTCGGCCACCGTGCTGCTGACCCGGGTGGCCGGGGCGCCCACCATGCTGATCGGCGCCCCCGCCTCAGCCCCCGCCTCGGACACCGCCCCGGCTCCGGCCCCGGTGTGACGATGCGCTGGATATGACGAGGCGTCAGCGGCCCGCGTGCGCCGGCGTGCGCGCCGGGTGCTGCTGACCCTCACGCGGACCGGCGACATGCCGCGGATCAGCCCCGCCCGGGCTCGGGGCCGTCCATCGCGACGGTTCCGCCGTCCGGCGGCCGTCGCCCGCGGAGGCGTCGTACGTCACGGCCAGCAGTGTGCCCGCGGCGACCAGCACCACCACGGAGAGCCCCGCCCAAGGGCGGCGCGCAAAATCCTTCACTTGTCCCCCCACGAGAAAGTGTCTTGGGCGCTGTCGCGTCGCACTCCCGTTGAGTCCCCTGCTCCGGCGCACGCGGACAACCCACGCGTGGCCGCTTGTCGAGACGACAGCCCAGGTAACTCTATCGCGGTGATCGTGTGATGGGAATGTGAAGACCCCGAGCGCCCTCACCAGGCAGGCGGCCCACTCACCAGCCCCGCGGCCCACTCACCCGGTGGCCCGCTCACCCGGCCGGCTGGCCCGGCGTCGGCGGCGGGACGTCCGCGCCCGAGACCTCCACCGACTCGAAACGCCAGCGATGCACCGCCCGGCGCGCCAACTCCTGCGGGGGGTCGGGGAGTTCGGGCACCTCGGAGTCGTAGGTCCCCGGCCACCAGGTGATCACCAGCACCCGGTCGCCGGGGGCGGCGAACACCTCGCGGCGTGCCGGTTGCGCGGCGAGGGTACGGCCGCGGGCCCAGGCCAGCAGTTCGGCGCCGCGGCCCTCCACCGCCCGCGCCTCCCACATCAGGGCGACCGCCATCAGTGGACTCCCCCCGGCACATGCGGTTCCGTGACCGGCAGCGAGGAGTCGGCGGGCAGGTCCCAGTCGGAGGCCGGACGGCCGCGGGCGACCATCTCCGCGCCGAGCGCGGCGACCATCGCGCCGTTGTCGGTGCACAACTTCGGCCTGGGCACCCGCAGGCGATACCGGCGTCGGCGCAGCGCTCGGCGGCCATCGAGCGCAGCCGGGAGTTGGCCGCGACACCGCCGCCGATCATCAGGTGGTCCACGCCGTTGTCCTTGCAGGCCCGGATCGCCTTGCGGGTCAGCACGTCGGTCACCGCCTCCTGGAAGGACGCGGCCACGTCGGCCACCGGCACCGGCCGGCCTTCGCGGCGCCGCTCCTCGACCCAGCGGGCGACAGCGGTCTTCAGGCCGGAGAAGGAGAAGTCGTAGACCGGGTCGCGCGGTCCGGTCAGCCCGCGCGGGAAGCGGATCGCGCGCCGGGTCGCCCTCGCGCGCGTAGCGGTCGACGATCGGGCCGCCAGGGAAGCCGAGCCCCAGCACCCGGGCCACCTTGTCGAACGCCTCGCCCGCCGCGTCGTCGATGGTCGAGCCCAGCGGACGCACGTCGGAGGTGATGTCGGGCGCCAGCAGCAGCGAGGAGTGGCCGCCGGAGACCAGCAGCGCCATCGTCGGCTCGGGCAGCGGCGCCGTGCTCCAGCTGGTCCACGCAGATGTGCGAGGCGAGGTGGTTGACGCCGTACAGCGGCTTGCCCAGCGCGTACGCGTAGGCCTTCGCCGCCGAGACGCCGACCAGCAGCGCGCCGGCCAGTCCCGGGCCCGCGGTGACCGCGATGCCGTCCAGGTCGGCCGGCTTGACCCCGGCGTCCTTCAGCGCCCGCCGGATGGTGGGGACCATCGCCTCCAGGTGCGCCCGGCTGGCGACCTCTGGCACCACGCCGCCGAACCGGGCGTGCTCGTCCACGCTGGAGGCGATGGCGTCGGCGAGCAGCGTGTGGCCGCGCACGATGCCGACCCCGGTCTCGTCGCAGGAGGTCTCGATGCCGAGGACGAGCGGTTCGTCAGCCATGGGTAAGTCCTTGCGCGGGTACGTTGGTTGGGTCCGTCAGTCGCATCACGAGGGCGTCCACGTTGCCGGGCTGGTAGTAGCCGCGCCGCACGCCGATCGGTTCGAAGCCGAAGCGCTCGTAGAGCCGCTGGGCGCGGGTGTTGTCCACCCGCACCTCCAGCAGCACCTCGCGGCACTCGAACGCCGGTCGCCTGCCGCAGCAGTTCGGTCAGCAGCCGTGCGCCGAGGCCGGTGCCCCGGTGGTCGCCGGGCACCCCGATGGTCTGTACGTCGCCGGTGCCGGCGACCGCGGCGAGCCCGCCGTAGCCGACCGACGCGGCCTCCCCCTGCCGGCGACCACGTAGTGCCGGGTGGCCGCCGGGTGCCGGGCGCCGGCCAGCTCCGACCAGAACATCCCGCGCGACCAGGCGTCGTCGGGGAACAGCTCCCCCTCCAGGTCCAGCACCTGGTCGATGTCCCACCAGCGCATCTCGCGCAGGTCCGGGGCCGTCCACCGTCGGTCACCGCGGCAGTACCGCCTTGTAGCCGGCCGGCACCTGGGCGTCGGGGCGCCGCAGGTACAGCGGGAGCGGCGGCAGGAACTCCTCGCCCGCCGCCAGCTTCGCCGGCGGCCAGCGCGGCCAGCGCGGCGGCGCGACTGGTGCTCCGGCGGCGCGCAGGTCGGTGAAGACCTCCGGGTAGAGCGCGGCGCCCGCGCCGACGGCCGGGAGCCCGGCGACCCGCTCGGCGATGTCGGCGGGGCGGTCGACGGCCGGTTCCGTGGTGCGGAGGCGCGGGCTGTCGTAGCGCGCCCAGTAGACCTCCTTGCGGCGGGCGTCGGTGGCCACCGCGAACGGTCCGGTCAGCCCTTGGAGACCGGCCGCGTAGGCGAGCCCGTCCAGGCGTGCAGACCCGTGCACGGGCACGCCGAGCGCGTCGCCGAAGGACGGCGGCGGTCACCAGCCCGACCCGCAGCCCGGTGTACGGGCCCGGGCCGACGCCGACCACGACGCCGGTGAGCTCGCCGAGCGCGCGGCCCGGCGCTCGGCGAGCACCCGGTCGACGGCCGGCAGCAGCAGCTCCCCGTGCCTGCGGGCGTCCACGGTGGTCGACTCGGCGACGACGGTCCTCCCGTCGTGCAGGGCGACGGTGACGGCGGGGGTGGCGGTGTCCAACGCGAGCAGCAACACGCCGCCCAGCCTACGACCTCGCGGTCACCGCCCGTGCCGGGCCGCCGGGCGGACGGCGGGCGGTGAGAGGCACGCTCACGCAGAGCGATGCTAGCGTCAGCGCTATGGCTAAGGTCGGCTCCGGAAGCATCGTCACCGCGCTCACCGCCGCCGCGCTCGCCGCGGTCGGCGTGCTGGCCTGGCAGGCGAACGCCGCGCCGGACCACGTCGGCAAGCCGCGGGCCGGCTCGACGCCGGGAGCCGGACACAAGGCGCCGCCGTCGCAGACCGCCGCGCAGAAGGCCGCCCTCGCCCTGCCCGCGCACTCCGGTCTCGGCAAGCGCGTCGTCTACGCCGTGGCGCGCCACCGGGTGTGGCTGGTCGGCGCCGACGGCAAGGTGGCCCGCACCTACCAGGTCTTCCCCGGCACGGTCTCGCCCGACCCCGGCACGTACGCGGTGACGTTCACCAAGGACCAGCTCAAGGGCACCGACGGCGTCCCGATCGAGAACGACGTGCTGTTCGCCATCCACCAGGGCACGCCGATCGGTTTCAGCGCCGCCGTCGACGGCTCGTTGCCCACCCCGGACCCGGCGAGGAAGACCGGCGGCATCCGTGAGCACGTGGCGGACGGCCAGGCGATGTACGCGTTCGCGCCCAAGGGCTCGAAGGTCGTCGTCGTCCCCTGACGGCCCGTCGTGCCGATTACGCCGTTCGGGTGAATCGGCGTGGTGACGTGGCGTTGATCGGCCCGGACGCCGGCCGGTCCGTTGATCGGCCCGGACGCGCGGTGCCGGTCCGTCAGGCGGCGTCCCGCCGGTCCCCTGTGCGGCGGCCGGACGGCTGCTGCGAGCGCTCCGAGTGGTCCGGCACGGCCGGTGGCCGCGGTGGCGTGCAGACGGCCTCGGCCGCCGCGCCGGCGGCGAGCAGGGTGCGCATCGAGGGCGTCGCCGCCCGGGTGAGGTCGGGCGCCGATTCGGCGCCGGGGTCGGCCGTCATGTGCCCCTCCTTCAGTGCTCGTCCGAGGGCCATGCTCCGAGCAGGCAAAATTAGGCAGCCCTAACCAGCCCGTGAGTTCCAGCAGACCACGCACGGCGCCGTCCGCGCAACATCTTCCCGACAGCCTGTCGGAACCCTGTCGGAAAGATTCACCCCGTGAGCCCCGTCAGGTCATCTTCACCCCAGCGCCCCCCGATCCCGGCCAGCGTGACCTCGCGCACATCGTCCGCGCCGGTGCCCAGACCGCGGTGGATGGTCACGTGCAGCCGGTCCTGCGACAGCTCCTCGACCTTGCCCTCGCCCCACTCCACGACGACCACCGACTCGGCCAGCGAGACGTCCAGGTCGAGGTCCTCCATCTCCTCCAGCCCGCCGCCCAGCCGGTAGGCGTCCACGTGCACCAGCGCGGGCCCGTCGGACAGCGAGCGGGTGCACCCGGGCGATCACGAACGTCGGCGAGGTGACCGCCCCGCGCACCCCCAGCCCCGCGCCGAGCCCGCGGGTCAGCGTGGTCTTGCCCGCGCCCAGCTCACCGCTGAGCAGCACCAGGTCACCGGCGCGCAGCCGCGTCGCCAGGCGCCGGCCCAGCTCCCGCATGCCGTCCGCGGTCTCCACGGTCATCCGCACCGTCACGTCCAGGTCCTGCGTTGTCCCCATGCCATCGGATGCTACGCGGCACCCGCCGACGGATCCGCCGCCCGCTACCCGCCGCCCGGCCCCGGATCGGCGACCTGCCCCGGATCGGCGGCCGGCCGCCGGAGCGTGGGCGGCAGCGGCGCGCCGGAGCGCTCGGCGGCCCGCGTCAGCAGGGCGGCGAAGCGGTCGTTGACGAGCTCGGGGTACTCCAGCAGCACCAGATGGCCAGCGTTCGGCACCACGACCAGCTCAGAGCCTGGCAGCCGCTCGGCGATGGCGGCGCTGTGCTCGGCGGGGGTCAGCAGGTCCTTGTCGCCCGTCATCACCAGGGCCGGGACGCCGCGCAGCAGCGCCAGCGACTTGGCCTTCTCGTGGGTGGTGAAGGTCGGGTAGAACTCGGCGACCACGTCGATCGGGCGTCGACTCGATCATGCCGCTCGGCGAACCGGGCGATCGCCGGGTCCACCTCGGAGGCGAAGGAGTACCGCTTGACGACCCCGGCGAACAGGTCGGCGGTCGCCCGCCGCCCGCGCTCCACCAGGCCTGCCTGCGAGCCCAGGGCCCGCAGCATCGCCGGTGCCAGCGCCCGGAACGCCTTGGCGCCCATCGCGGGCAGCCCCAGCGTCACCGCGGCCAGCTTGCCCGCGGAGGTGCTGGTCAAGAACGACCCCCGCGACCCGCTCCCTGACCAGTTCGGGGAACTGCTCGGCGAACGCCATCACCGTCATTCCGCCCATCGAGTGACCGGCGAGCACCAGCGGCCCCTCGGGCGCGGTGGCGTCGATGACCGCCTTGAGGTCCCGGCCGAGCTGGTCGATGGTGGCCGGCTTCCCGGCCAGCTGGTCCCGGCCGCGGGCGGAGCGGCCGTGGCTGCGCTGGTCCCAGTAGACCGCCCGCACGTTGCCGCGCAGCAGCGGCCCGCTGGAAGTGCCAGGAGTCCTGGTTGAGGCAGTAGCCGTGGCAGAACACCACCGTCAGCGGCGCGCCGCGGCCGTCCCCCGGGGGCTGACCGGCCGGGTGCGGGTCCTCGATCTCGTAGAGCAGTTCTGTGCCGTCCTCGGCGGTCACGCTGCCCGGTTCACCGCGCAGCGTGCCGAAGGGACCGGCCGCGTCCAGCGCGAGCCGGGCCTCACGCCGCATGCCACGTCCCACGGTCACTCGTTCTATCGCGACCCCCGCCGCCGCGCCCGCCGCGAGGACGCCGATCGCGGCGCCGACCAACCCGGCGGTGCGGCCCACCGCCTTGCCGCCGTCCGTCATCCGTGACCCGCCGCACCGTCGCCACCCGACCCGCCGTCCTGGTACAGCCGGGGCACCCGGGAGCCGACCCGGGTGACGATCTCGTAGGCGATGGTGCCCGCCGCCCGGGCCCAGTCCTCCGCGGTCGGCTCACCGCGCTCGCCGCTGCCGAAGAGCACCGCCTCGTCGCCGGCGTGCGCGCTGTCACCGCCGAGGTCGACCACGAACTGGTCCATCGCCACCCGGCCTGCGACCGTCCGCCACTTGCCGGCCACCATGACAGGACCGGTGCCCGAGGCGTGCCGCGGGACACCGTCGGCGTAACCCACCGGGACGAGCGCCAAGGTGGTCTCGCCCGGCGTGGTGTAGCTGTGGCCGTAGGAGACGCCATGGCCGCCGGGCACCCGCTTGACCAGCGCGAGGCTGGCGCCCAGCGTCATCACCGGGCGCAGCCCGAAGTCGGCCGGGCCGCCGGTCTGCGGCACCGGGGAGACGCCGTACATCGCGATGCCGGTGCGCACCAGGTCGAAGTGCGACTCGGGCAGGGTGAGCGTGGCCGGGGAGTTGGCGATGTGCCGCACCCGCGGCGTGAGCCCGGCGGCGCGCGCGGTCGCCAGCGCGTCCCGGAACTGGGCGAGTTGCAGCGCGATCGAGGGGTGGCCGGGTTCGTCGGCGCAGGCGAAGTGCGACCACACCCCGGTGACCTCGACCAGGCCGTCCACCTCGGCGGCCCGGGCGGCGGCGGTCAGCGTCGGCCACTCGGCGGTCGGGCAGCCGTTGCGGCCCAGTCCGGTGTCTGCCTTGAGCTGGACCCGGGCCGGGCGGCGGGCCTCCCGCGCGGCGGCGATCACCTCGCGCAACGCCCACATCCCGCCCACCGAGACGTCCACGTCCGCCTCGACGGCCTCCCGCCACGGTCCACCGGGCGTCCACAGCCAGCACAGCACGGGCCCGTCGATCCCGGCGGCCCGCAGGTCCAGCGCCTCCTGCGGCGTGGCGGTGCCCAGCCAGGTGGCTCCCGCCTCCCGGGCAGCACGGGCGCACGGCACCATGCCGTGGCCGTAGGCGTCGGCCTTGACCACGGCCATCACCTCGGCCTTGCGGGCGTGTTCGCGCAGCGCCCGGACGTTGGAGCGCAGGGCGGCCAGGTCGATCCGCGCCCAGGCCCGGGGCGCCGGCCCCGGGGCGGCGGCCGAAGCCGCGGGGCCGGTGGTGCGGGGTGTGTCGTGTTCGTACATCCCCCACAGTCTCTCAGGCCCGACCCGGTATGTGCCCAGGGCACGGACGCCTGCCCGCACCGGTCACCGGCCCCGGCTCCCCACCTCGAACCCACGTCCGGCCGTGCCCCTTAAGCTGACT
This sequence comes from uncultured Actinomycetota bacterium, assembly GCA_963737305.1. GTDB lineage: Bacteria > Actinomycetota > Actinomycetes > Streptomycetales > Streptomycetaceae > Streptantibioticus_C. The sequence goes on from CAVTRX010000001.1 coordinate 3,956,934, forward strand.
CCCATGTGCGGAATCGTTGGGTACGTGGGCGCCCAGAACGCCCTCGACGTCGTCATCGCAGGTCTCAAACGGCTGGAGTACCGCGGGTACGACTCGGCCGGGGTGGCCGTGCTCGCCGACGGTGGGCTGGCCGCCGCCAAGAAGGCGGGCAAGCTGGCCAACCTGGAGAAGGAGCTGGCCGACCACCCGCTGCCGGGCGGCCCCACGGGCCTGGGCCACACCCGGTGGGCCACCCACGGCGGTCCCACCGACGCCAACGCCCACCCGCACCTGGACAACTCCGGCCGGGTCGCCGTCGTGCACAACGGCATCATCGAGAACTTCGCCGAACTGCGGGCCGAACTGGCCGAACGCGGCCACCATCTGCTGTCCGAGACCGACACCGAGGTCGTCGCGCACCTGCTGGCCGAGACCTACTCCTCCGCCGGCGACCTCGCCGAGGCGATGCGCCAGGTCTGCCGCCGGCTGCAGGGCGCTTTCACCCTGGTGGCCGTGCACGCCGACGCGCCCGACGTGGTGGTCGGCGCGCGCCGCAACTCCCCCCTGGTGGTCGGGGTCGGCGACGGGGAGAACTTCCTCGCTTCCGACGTCGCCGCCTTCATCGCGCACACCCGCGACGCCATCGAGCTGGGCCAGGACCAGGTCGTCGAACTGCGCCGGGAGGGCGTGACCGTCACCGGCTTCGACGGCACCCCGGGCGAGGTGCGCGAGTACCACGTCGACTGGGACGCCTCGGCCGCCGAGAAGGGCGGCTACGACTACTTCATGCTCAAGGAGATCGCCGAGCAGCCGAAGGCGGTCGCCGACACCCTGCTGGGCCGCATCGACGGCACCGGCCGGCTGACCCTCGACGAGGTGCGGATCGACGCCTCCACGCTGCGCGAGATCGACAAGGTCGTCATCATCGCCTGCGGCACCGCCTTCCACGCCGGGATGATCGCCAAGTACGCCATCGAGCACTGGACGCGTATCCCCTGCGAGACGGAACTGGCCAGCGAGTTCCGCTACCGCGACCCCATCCTCGACCCGCGCACCCTGGTCATCGCCATCAGCCAGTCCGGCGAGACGATGGACACCCTGATGGCCCTGCGGCACGCCAGGGAACAGGGCTCCAAGGTGCTCGCCATCTGCAACACCAACGGCTCCACCATCCCCCGTGAGTCCGACGCGGTGCTCTACACCCACGCAGGACCCGAGGTGGCGGTCGCCTCCACCAAGGCGTTCCTGACCCAGCTGGTCGCCTGCTACCTGGTGGCGCTCTACCTCGGCCAGGTGCGCGGCACCAAGTGGGGCGACGAGATCCACAGCCTGGTCCACGAGCTGTCCGACATCGCCAAGCAGGTCGACCAGGTCCTGGAGACCATGGAGCCGGTGCGGGAGCTGGCGCGCTCCTTGAAGGACAAGAACACCGTGCTCTTCCTCGGCCGCCACGTGGGCTACCCGGTGGCCCTGGAGGGCGCGCTGAAGCTCAAGGAACTCGCCTACATGCACGCCGAGGGCTTCGCCGCCGGCGAGCTCAAGCACGGTCCGATCGCGCTGATCGAGCAGGACCTGCCGGTCGTGGTGGTGGTGCCCTCGCCGCGCGGGCGGTCCGTGCTGCACGACAAGATCGTCTCCAACATCCAGGAGATCCGCGCCCGCGGCGCCCGCACCATCGTCATCGCCGAGGAGGGCGACGAGGCCGTCGTGCCGTACGCCGACCACCTCATCCGCATCCCCGCCACCCCCACGCTGCTGCAACCGCTGGTCGCCACCGTCCCGTTGCAGGTCTTCGCCTGCGAACTGGCCACCGCCCGCGGCAACGAGGTCGACCAGCCGCGGAACCTGGCCAAGTCCGTGACGGTGGAGTGACCGGGTGATCATCGGCGTCGGCATCGACGTGGCCGAGATCGCGCGCTTCGCCCAAGCGCTGGAGCGCACCCCCGTGATGGCGGAACGCCTCTTCGTCACCGGTGAGCTCCTGCTGCCCGACGGACAGCCGCGGGGCGTCGCCTCGCTGGCCGCCCGGTTCGCCGCCAAGGAGGCGCTGGCCAAGGCCCTGGGCGCCCCCGGCGGGCTGCGCTGGACCGACGCCGAGATCATCACCGAGGACTCCGGCCGTCCCCGGCTCGTCGTCTCCGGCACGGTGGCCGCCCGCGCCGCCGCGCTCGGCGTCACCGGCTGGCACGTCTCGCTCAGCCACGACGCGGGGATCGCCTCCGCGGTGGTCATCGCGGAGGGCTGAGGCCCCAGGGTCGATCGCGGTCGTACTTGGCTCAGGGACGGCTGTCGTACGCCGTGGCGCACCGGGACAATGGACGGTGCGTCGCGGCGTAGCGGACCGCGCGAAGGGGTGAGCGCGATGGCCGGAAACCCGGACACCGGACACAACGGCGGCCCGAACGGCACGGACCCGCCCGGCGGCACCCCGCCCGTACCGCCCGGCCCCGGTCCGGGACCGTCGTCACTGACCCGCCGGATCCTGCGATTACCCGGCGCGGCGGCCCGCTGGTGCCGCCACCACGGCCCGGAGACCCTGGTCGGCGCGCTCCTGATCGCCGCGCTGAGCACCGGCGTCCCCATCCTGGCCCAGCAGGTGTGGCCGTCCGACCCGCCCGCCCCCACCGCCACCCCCACCGCGCAGCCGACCTCGTGCTCGGGCGCGAGCTGCTCGAACATCGACCCCAAGAAGCGCGGCTGCAACAGCGATGTGGTCTCGCTTGTCGACGTGCACCACGACGTGCGCCACGGGGTGCGACTGGACATCCGCTACAGCCCGCACTGCCAGGCGGCCTGGGCCCGGATCAGGGAAGCCACGGTGGGTGACGGGGTCCGCATCAGCACGGCCGACGGCCACGCCGCCGCCGCGGACGTCGCGACCTACTTCGACGTCTACACCCCGATGGTCCCCGCGACCGGGGCCTTCCACCTCACGGCCTGCGCCGAGCCCGACGACGCCGACGGGACCCCGGCCTGGACGCCGTTCTGCGCCCAGGCCACCCAGCGCGACGTCGCCGCCGCCACCTCCTCCGCGCCGCCCTCCCCCGGGCAGCCGAGCGGGTCATACTGACCCAGCGGAGGAAGGGGTACGGCGATGCGGCACGCGTACGGAGTCGAGACGGTGCGCGCGGCGGAGCGCGAGGTGATGGCCCGGGTACCGGACGGTGCCTTGATGCGCCGCGCCGCGGGCGGGCTCGCCGCGGTCTGCGTGGACCTGCTGGGCGGGGCGTACGGGCGCCGGATCGTGGCTTTGGTGGGCAGCGGCGACAACGGCGGGGACGCGCTGTACGCCGCCGCCCTGCTGGCCCGGCGCGGCGCGGGCGTCGCCGCGGTCCTGCTCACCCCCGACCGCGCGCACCCCGGCGGGCTCGCCGCCCTGCGCCGGGCCGGCGGCCGCACCCTCACCCCGCAGGACGCCGCTGCGGTCATCGACCGGGCCGACCTGGTGCTGGACGGGATCGTGGGCATCGGCGGCAAGGGCGGTCTGCGCCCCGAGGCCGCCCGGCTCGCCCGGGCGGCGCACACCGCACGCGCCGCGATCGTCGCCGTCGACCTGCCCAGCGGCGTCGACGCGGACACCGGCGAGGTGACAGGCGAGGCGGTCCGGGCGGACGCCACCGTGACGTTCGGCACCTACAAGCCCGGTCTGCTCATCGACCCGGGCGCCGGGTACGCCGGTGCCCTGCGGCTGATCGACATCGGGCTCGACCCGCGGCTGCCCGCACCGGAGTTCGAAGCCTTGCAGGACGCGGACGTCGCGGCGCTGCTGCCGGTGCCCGGCGGCGAGAGCGACAAGTACCGGCGCGGGGTGGTCGGGATCGTCGCGGGCTCCGAGCGCTATCCGGGCGCCGCGGTGCTGGCGGTCGGCGGTGCGCTGCGCGGCGGCGCGGGGGCGGTGCGCTACGCCGGTCCCGCCGCGGACGCGGTGATCGCCCGCTACCCGGAGACGCTGGTGACGGCCGGCGGGCCGGCGAAGGCCGGCCGGGTGCAGGCGTGGGTGGCCGGCCCTGGCCTGGGCGACGACCCGCGGGGCCGGGAGGCCGTCGCGGAGGTGCTCGCCGCCGACGTGCCGGTGCTCATCGACGCCGACGGACTGCGGCTCGCCGACCGGGACGCGATCCTGGCCCGCACCGCGCCGACCGTGCTGACCCCGCACGCCGGCGAGGCCGCCGCGCTGCTGGACGCCGACCGCGCGGACGTCGAGGCGCGCCGGCTGGAGCACGTGCGGCGGCTCGCCGAGGAGTACCAGGCGGTCGTGCTGCTGAAGGGGTCGACCACGCTGGTCGCCGAGTCGGGCCACCCCGTGCGGGTCAATCCCACCGGCACCGCGTGGCTGTCGACGGCCGGCAGCGGCGACGTGCTGTCGGGGCTGATCGGCTCGCTGCTGGCGACCGGCCTGCCGGGCCGGGACGCGGCGTCGGTCGGCGCGTATCTGCACGGACTGGCCGGCCGGGCGGCGCCGGTGCCCTTCGGCGCGCACGAACTCGCCGACGAGATCCCCCGGGTACGGCCCTGAGACTCGCGTCACCCCCCGTATGACGGCCGGGGGCCCGGGCCCCACAATGGACGGCGTGTCTTTGACGACCGAACCGCGCCGCCGCGAGGCGACCCCGTATGTGGATCTCACCCGCGCCGAGTGGAGCGCGCTGCGTGAGCGGACGCCGCTACCGCTGACCGCCGAGGAGGTGGAGAGACTGCGGGGGCTCGGCGACCTGATGGACCTGGACGAGGTACGGGACGTCTACCTGCCGCTGTCGAGGCTGCTCAACCTCTACGTCGGGGCCACGATGGGGCTGCGCGGGGCGCTCAACACCTTCCTGGGCGGCGCCGCCGGCCGCAACGGCGCGCAGAGCGGCACGCCCTTCGTCATCGGGGTCGCCGGAAGCGTGGCGGTGGGCAAGTCCACCACCGCGCGCGTGCTCCAGGCCCTGCTGGCCCGCTGGCCGGAGCATCCGCGGGTCGAGCTGGTGACCACGGACGGCTTCCTGCTGCCCAACACCGAGCTCACCCGGCGCGGCCTGATGTCCCGCAAGGGCTTCCCCGAGTCCTACGACCGCCGCGCGCTGACCCGGTTCGTCGCGGACGTCAAGGCCGGCAAGGAGGAGGTCAGCGCGCCGGTCTACTCCCACCTGATCTACGACATCGTGCCCGGCGAGCGCCTGGTGGTGCGGCGGCCCGACATCCTCATCGTCGAGGGCCTCAACGTCCTACAGCCCGCGCTGCCCGGCAAGGACGGCCGCACCCGGGTCGGCCTGGCCGACTACTTCGACTTCAGCGTCTACGTGGACGCCCGCGGCGAGGACATCGAGAACTGGTACCTCAGCCGCTTCCGCATGCTGCGCGAGACCGCCTTCCAGGACCCGAACTCCTACTTCCGCAAGTTCACCCAGGTCTCCGAGGACGAGGCGCTCGACTACGCCCGCGAGCTGTGGCGCACGATCAACAAGCCCAACCTCGAACAGAACGTGGCCCCCACCCGCGGCCGCGCCACCCTGGTGCTGCGCAAGGGCCCCGACCACAAGGCCCAGCGGCTGTCGCTGCGCAAACTCTGAGCCGCCCGGTCGGCCGGGCGGCTCGAAGCGTGCCGTGGATCAGCCCAGGGTGGACTTGACGACGTCGGCGAGCCGGGCGGCCACGGTGCGGGCGTGCTCCAGATCGGCGGCCTCGACCATGACGCGCACCAGGGGCTCGGTGCCGGAGGAGCGCAGCAGCACGCGTCCCGTGGTGCCCAGCTCCTGCTCGGCGGCGTCGACGGCGCGCTGGAGTTCGGGCTCGGAGCCGACCCGGGTCTTGTCCACGTCGGGGACGTTGACCAGCACCTGCGGCAGCCGCTCCATCACGCCGGCCAGATCGGCCAGGGTGCGGCCGGTCGCGGCGACGCGGGCGGCCAGCAGCAGCCCGGTCAGCGTGCCGTCGCCGGTGGTGGCGTGGTCCAGGACGATGACGTGCCCCGACTGCTCGCCGCCCAGGGCGTAGTCGTTGACCTTCATCGACTCCAGCACATAGCGGTCGCCGACCCCGGTCTGCACCAGCTGGATGCCCTCGCGCTCCATGGCGAGCTTGAAGCCCAGGTTGGACATCACCGTGCCGACGACCGTGCCGCTGCGCAGCGTGCCGTTCTCCCGCATGGCCAGCGCGAGGACCGCGAGGATCTGGTCGCCGTCCACCTCCTCGCCCGCGCCGTCCACCGCGAGGCAGCGGTCGGCGTCGCCGTCGTGCGCGACGCCGAGGTCCGCGCCGTGCTCCACGACGGCGGCGCGCAACACGTCCAGGTGGGTGGAGCCGCAGCCGTCGTTGATGTTCAGGCCGTCCGGCTCGGCGCCGATCGTGACGACCTCGGCACCCGCCCGGGCGAACGCCTCCGGCGAGACCCGGGAGGCGGCGCCGTGCGCGGCGTCGATGACGACCTTCAGCCCGTCGAGCCGGTTGGGCAGCACGCCGACCAGATGGGCGACGTAGGACTCGAGGCCCTGGTCGTAGTCGCGGACCCGGCCCACTCCGGCGCCGGTCGGCCGGTCCCACGGCTCCCCCGAGGCAGTGACCGCGGTAGGTCTCCTCGATCCGGTCCTCCAGGTCGTCGGCGAGCTTGTGGCCGCCGCGGGCGAAGAACTTGACCCCGTTGTCCGGCATCGGGTTGTGGCTCGCGGAGAGCATCACGCCGAGGTCGGCGCCCAGCGAGCCGGTGAGATACGCCACCGCGGGGGTGGGCAGCACACCGACTCGCAGGACGTCCACACCGGCGCTCGCGAGACCCGCGACCACGGCGGCCTCCAGGAACTCGCCCGACGCCCGCGGATCACGGCCGACCACCGCGACCGGCCGATGGCCCTCGAACGTGCCCACCTCGGCCAGTACGTGCGCCGCCGCTACCGACAGGCCGAGCGCCAGCTCAGCGGTCAGGTCGGCGTTCGCGACGCCGCGTACGCCGTCGGTGCCGAAGAGTCGTCCCACTGTGGTTCCTCCGAAATTGCGAGGTGACGGGGTTACGGGAATGTGGTGCCCGTATACGCCCCCGTATACCGCTATCCGTAAGCGAACGCCCCGGAGGCGCACATCGTGCCTCCGGGGCGTTGCGAAAAACTGTGAGAGAAGCGCAGGTCAGCGCTTGCTGTACTGCGGAGCCTTGCGGGCCTTCTTCAGACCGGCCTTCTTCCGCTCGATCTCACGGGCGTCGCGGGTCAGGAAGCCGGCCTTCTTCAGCGCGGCGCGGTTGTTGTCCACGTCGGCCTCGTTCAGGGCACGGGCCACGCCCAGCCGCAGGGCACCGGCCTGGCCGGAGATGCCGCCGCCGCTGATGCGCGCGACGACGTCGTAGCGACCGTCCAGCTCCAGAACCTTGAACGGCTCGTTGACTTCCTGCTGGTGCACCTTGTTGGGGAAGTAGTTCTCCAGGGTGCGACCGTTGATCTTCCACTTGCCGCTGCCCGGGATGATGCGCACGCGGGCGACGGACTCCTTGCGGCGTCCGGTGCCGGCGGCCGGCTGCGGGTCGCCGAAGCGGGAAGCGAGCGACTCGGAGGTGTACTCCTCGACGGCTCTCCGACTCGGAGGTGTACTCGGTGATCTCGCCTTCCTCGGCGAGGGGGGCCTCAGGGGTGGTCTCAGCCACGATTCTCCTCAGATGCTTTCTGCTGGTAGCCGGTGGCCGGGACTAGCTGCGCAACCTGGGTGATCTCGAACGGAACAGGCTGCTGAGCTGCGTGCGGGTGCTGCGTCACCCGCGTAGACCTTCAGCTTGGTGAGCATCTGGCGGCCCAGGGTGTTCTTGGGGAGCATGCCCTTGACGGCCTTCTCGACGGCCTTCTCCGGGCTCTTGGCAAGCAGCTCGTCGTAGCGGACCGACCGCAGACCACCCGGGTAGCCGGAGTGGCGGTAGGCCATCTTCTGGGTCCGCTTGTTGCCGGACAGGTGCACCTTGTCGGCGTTGATGATGATGACGAAGTCACCGGTGTCGACGTGAGGCGCGTACACGGGCTTGTGCTTGCCCCGCAGGAGGGACGCGGCCTGAGAGGCCAGACGGCCCAGGACAACGTCCTGCGCGTCGATGACGTGCCACTGGCGCTGGACGTCGCCGGGCTTGGGGCTGTACGTACGCACGGTCGTAGCCTTCGCTTCTTCAGTGAGTGGGTCCTGACAGGCCACCGGGACGACCACGACAGCCCAGAACGCCCACGGGCGACGCAACCCGGAGGCGAACGCTGGTCATCGGCCTGGTGGACCGGCGTAACGGCCTCTCACGTGAGAACGAGCAAGCCAATACGCGCGAGCTTATTTGTTTCGAAGTTGAAGGATAGCCGCCCCGGGCGGTGAGGGTCAAAACGCGGCCCTATCTACGGCGCTCCACCCGCGCCTCGTCCCACACCGGCTCCGGCACCTCGCGCACCACCCCGTCGGAACCGAAGACCAGATAGCGGTCGAAGGAGCGGGCGAACCAGCGGTCGTGGGTGACCGCCAGCACCGTGCCCTCGTAGGCCTCCAGCCCCTCCTGGAGCGCGTCCGCGCTCTCCAGGTCCAGGTTGTCGGTCGGCTCGTCCAGCAGCAGCGCCGTGGTGCCCGACAGCTCCAGCAGCAGGATCTGGAAACGGGCCTGCTGGCCGCCGGAGAGGTTCTCGAAGCGCTGGTCGCCCTGGCGCTCCAGCTCGTAGCGGCGCAGCGCGCTCATCGCCTTGCCGCGGTCGCGGGCGTGCTCGGTCCACAGGATGTCGACCAGTGTGCGGCCCAGCAGTTCCGGATGGGCGTGGGTCTGCGCGAAGTGGCCGGGCACGACCCGCGCCCCCAGCTTCCAGTCACCGGTGTGCGCCACCTCCTCACCGGCCAGCAGCCGCAGGAAGTGCGACTTGCCCGAGCCGTTGGACCCCAGCACCGCCACCCGCTCGCCGTAGAAGACCTCCAGGTCGAACGGCCGCATCAGACCGGTCAGCTCCAGCCGCTGCGCGGTGAACGCCCGCACCCCGGTGCGGCCGCCGCGCAGCCGCATCCTGATGTCCTGCTCACGCGGCGGCTCCTGCGGCGGCCCGGCCTCCTCGAACTTCCGCAGCCGGGTGACCGCGGCCTGCAGCCGCGAGGCCATGTCCGCGTTGTACGCCGCCTTCTGGCGGTAGGTGAAGACCAACTGCCTGAGCTTGGCGTGCTGTTCGTCCCACCGGCGGCGCAACTCCTCGAAACGGGCGAACCGTTCCTTGCGCGCCTGGTGGTAGGTGCCGAAGCCGCCGCCGTGCACCCACACGTCGCTGCCGGCCGGCCCCGGCTCCACGCTGATGATCCGGTCCGCCGCCCGCGCCAGCAGCTCGCGGTCGTGGCTGACGAACAGCACCGTCTTGCGGGTCAGCCCCAGCTGCTCCTCCAGCCAGCGCTTGCCGGGCACGTCCAGGTAGTTGTCCGGCTCGTCCAGCAGCAGCACCTCGTCCGTGCCGCGCAGCAGCGCCTCCAGCACCAGGCGCTTCTGCTCGCCGCCGGACAGGGTGCGCACCTCGCGCCACTGGGCCCGCTCGTAGGGGACGCCGATCGCCGCCGTCGTGCACATGTCCCATACCGTCTCGGCCTCGTAGCCGCCCGCCTCCGCCCAGTCACTGAGCGCCTGCGCGTAGGCCATCTGGGCCGGCTCGTCGTCCTGCGCCATGATCGCCAGTTCCGCGGCGTCCACCGCGCGGGCCGCCTGCCTGATCCGCGGCCTGGCCACCGAGACCAGCAGGTCGCGCACGGTGCGGTCGTCGCGCACCGAGCCGACGAACTGCGGCATCACCCCAAGCCCGCCGCCCACCGTCACCACGCCGCCGTCGGCTTCAGCTCCCCCGCGATCAACCGCAGCAGCGTGGTCTTGCCGGCGCCGTTCGCGCCGACCAGGGCCACCGCGGCGCCCTCACCGACCCGGAAGGAGACATCGCCGAGCAGCACCCGGCCGTCGGGCAGGTAGTACTCCAGGTGTGCCGCTTCCACATGTCCCATGAGAGGGATTCTCACCCCCGCCCAGTCCACGCCCAAACCGGTTTTCCCCCGCACCCGGCCGCCGGGCGGACCGCGGGGCGGAAGGCCGTAGTGCCACCGCCGGGCCTCCCATAGGATTCACCGCATGACGGATGGGCCGCAGCAGTCGAACGAACCCCAGGGATCCGACGAGGAGTTCAGGCCGAAGCCCGGCCAGCCGACCGTGCCGTTCCGCGGCGTCACACCGCCGCCCGCCGGGGAGCAGCAGCCCCCTTCCGGCTACGGCTACCCCCAGCAGCAGTCGGGGTACGGATATCCCCAGCAGCAACCGCCGCAGCAGTCCGGGTACGGCTACCCGCAACAGCAGCAGCCGCAGCCGCAGCCCGACAGCGGTGAGCCGCACGCCCCCGCGTGGGCACCGCCCGCCGCCCACATCGGCGAGGGCGGCCTCCCCCGGCAGAGCTCCGGCGGGGGCGAGCCGGACTGGTCGGCGCTGGCCGACCGCGCCGAGGAGGGCAACCGGCGCCGCAAGCTGTTCCTGATCGGCGGCGGCGTGCTCGCCGCGGTCGTCGTCGCCGCCATCGTGGCCACCGCGGTGGTCGTCAACGGCCACCACAAGCACACCGTCGCCCAGCCCACCACGAGCCCCACCGACACCCCGCAGCAGCCCTCGCCCAGCTTCTCCGACATCACCCCGCCGCCCCCGCCGGACCCGCGGGTCGTGCTGTCCAGCTCGAAGACCGACACCGCGCCGCTGACCACGCAGGGGCTCTTCCCCCGCCACCAGCTCAACTACAGCGGCCGCAAGTACGTCAAGGCGACCACCTCCACCTCCACCAGCTGCTCCGCGGTGACCGGCGGCGGACTGGGCGGTGTGCTGGCCCGCTACGGCTGCCACCGGATGCTGCGCGCCACCTACTACCGCGACGGCATAGCGGTCACCGTCGGCGTCGCCGTCTTCGACACCAAGGCCGACGCCGACCACGCCAAGGCCGACGCCGAGCCCTATGTCCTGCCGCTGTCCGGCGGCGGCGTCGGATCCTTCTGCCACGCCACGAGCTGCCAGACCTCCGCCAACTCGGTCGGCCGGTACGCCTACTTCACCATCGGCGGGAAGATCGGCGGCGCGCCGGTGTCCGCCGACGAACCGCAGACCCTGCGCAGCGCCGAGGACGTGGCCTCGTTCGTCTTCGCCAGCATCATCAAGCGCGGCCAGGACGAGGCAGCCACCGCCACCCCGGCGAGCTGACCGGCGGGGGTGCGCCGGGGTGGGTCCTCGTGGACACCTACGTGTATTTGCGAGCCCCGTGTCCTACCAGGCAGGGCATGTCAGGGGAGGCGGGGCGCGTAAATATACGGTCCACGAGGACCCACCCCGGCGCGCCCCCGCCGGTCACAGACAGCCGAGCAGCGCGCCCCCGCCGGTCACAGGCAGCCGGGCAGCGTGCGCCGGTTGCGCGCCTCGGCGGCCCGCCGGGCCAACAGCGCGTCCGCCGGGTAGCCGACCTCCTCCAGCGTGAGCCCGTGCGGCCGCACCACGTTGACCGCGGAGTGCCGTACCCGGCCCGCCAGCACCTGGCCGGGGAAGCCGACCGGGCGGTGCCCGTCGCCGACCAGGATCATCGCGCCGACCAGCGCCCGCACCATGTTGTGGCAGAAGGCGTCGGCCCGCACCGTGGCCACCGCCAGGCCCTCGGCGTCGCGCTCCCAGCTGAGGTCCAGCAGGGTGCGGATGGTCGTGGCGCCCTCGCGTTTCTTGCAGTACGCGGCGAAGTCGTGCTCCCCCAGCAGCAGCCGGGCCGCCTCGTTCATCAGACCGACGTCCACCGGCCGGTCGTGCCAGAGCACGTGCCCGCGCCGCAGCGGGTCGACGCCGCCCTGGTGGTCGCCCACCCGGTAGGCGTAGCGGCGCCACACGGCGGAGAACCGCGCGTTGAATCCTTCCGCCGCCCGTGTCACCCGGAAGACCCGCACGTCGTGCGGCAGCCGCCCGGCGAGCCGGCGCAGCAGCCTGCCGCCCTCCTGCTCCCAGGCCTCGGCCGGCAGGTCCACGTGCGCGACCTGGCCGCGGGCGTGCACCCCGGAGTCGGTGCGGCCGGCCACCGTCAGCTCGACCGGCTCGGGGAGGCGCAGCACCGTGGTGACCGCCGACTCCAGCTCGCCCTGCACCGTGCGCCGCTCGCGCTGCCGCGCCCAGCCGGAGAAGTCCTTGCCGTCATAGGCCAGGTCCAGCCGCACCCGAACCCGGCCGGGTGCCACCTCATCACTCACGGTTGAGTTCCTCTCAAACCGGACGGGCCCGCCCCCAGGATCTGGGGGCGGGCCCGTCCGCGAACGTGCGGGACGACTCAGGCCTCGTCGGGCTTGGCGTCCTCGACGACCTCGGCAGCCTCGGTGGACTCGGCCTTCTTCGCCGTGTCCTCCTTGACCGCGCGCTTGGTCGCGGCCTCGGCCTCACCGGTGGCCTGCTGGGCCACGGTCAGCGCCTCCACCAGCTCGATGACCGCCATCGGGGCGTTGTCGCCACGACGGGGGCCGATCTTGGTGATGCGGGTGTAGCCGCCCGGACGGTTCTCGTAGCGCGGAGCGATCTCCGAGAACAGTCGGTAGACGTCGTCACGGTTGTTGAACGTCTTGAGCACCAGGCGACGGTTGTGCAGGTCGCCCTTCTTCGCCTTGGTGATCAGCCGCTCCGCGACGGGGCGCAGCCGGCGCGCCTTCGCCTCGGTGGTGGTGATCCGGCCGTGCTCGAACAGCTGGCGGGCCAGGTTGGTCAGCAGCAGCTTCTCGTGCGCGGCACCGCCGCCGAGACGAGCACCCTTGGCGGGCTTCGGCATGGTGTTACTCCTTCGTTCCTGCACCGGCCGTATCAGGTACCGGTGTCAGTACCTCCGGGGCGGTCGCCCCGGCGGGGGGATCAGTACTGCTCGGTCTCCACGAAACCGGTGTCGTCGTCGTCGGCGCCGAAGGCGTCGGCGGCGGCGGTCGGGTCGAATCCGGGCGGGCTGTCCTTGAGGGCCAGGCCCATGCCGGCCAGCTTCGCCTTGACCTCGTCGATCGACTTGGCACCGAAGTTGCGGATGTCGAGCAGGTCGGCCTCGGAGCGCGCGACCAGTTCACCCACCGAGTGGATGCCCTCACGCTTGAGGCAGTTGTAGGAGCGGACGGTCAGTTCCAGCTCCTCGATCGGCAGCGCCAGATCGGCGGCGAGCGCGGCGTCCGTCGGGGACGGGCCCATGTCGATGCCCTCGGCGTCGACGTTCAGCTCGCGGGCCAGCCCGAACAGCTCGACCAGGGTCTTGCCGGCCGACGCCATGGCGTCACGCGGCCGCATGGCCTGCTTGGTCTCGACGTCGACGATCAGCTTGTCGAAGTCGGTGCGCTGCTCGACACGGGTCGCCTCGACCTTGTAGGTGACCTTGAGCACCGGGCTGTAGATGGAGTCGACCGGGATCCGGCCGATCTCCTGGCCCTGCTGCTTGTTCTGCACCGCGGAGACGTAGCCGCGACCGCGCTCGACGGTCAGCTCCATCTCCAGCTTGCCCTTGCCGTTGAGCGTGGCCAGGACCAGGTCCGGGTTGTGCACCTCGACACCGGCCGGCGGCGCGATGTCCGCCGCGGTGACCAGGCCGGGACCCTGCTTGCGCAGGTACATCACGACCGGCTCGTCGTGCTCCGAGGAGACGACCAGCTGCTTGATGTTGAGGATGAGGTCGGTCACGTCCTCCTTGACGCCCGGCACGGTGGTGAACTCGTGCAGAACGCCGTCGATCCGGATGCTGGTGACCGCGGCACCGGGGATCGAGGACAGGAGAGTACGACGCAGGGAGTTGCCGAGGGTGTAACCGAAGCCCGGCTCCAGCGGCTCGATGACGAACCGGGAGCGGTACTCGTCGACGACCTCTTCGGTCAATGAGGGTCGCTGAGCGATCAGCATGAGGTATTGCCTCCAGTCTCCGGCGCCCGCTATTTGACGCCGACGGCTCCATGGTACGGGCGGCGCGGCGCATACGCGCCCGCCGTCCGTCAGGCCCACGCGGTCGGGGGTCCGGGGCGCTCCCCGGACCCCCGACCGCGTGGACTCGTGAGACCTACTACTTCGAGTAGAGCTCGACGATCAGCTGCTCCTGCACCTGGGTGTCGATCACCTGGCGCTCGGGCAGCGAGTGCACGAGGATCCGCAGCTTGGCGGGGCTGGACTCCAGCCACGCCGGCACGGTCTTGTCAGCGGCCTCGGCGGCAGCGACCACGAAGGGGGTCATCTGACGCGAGGACTGCCGGACCTCGATGATGTCGTTCGGGGCGACCCGAGCCGACGGGATGTCCGTCTTGCGGCCGTTCACGGTGATGTGACCGTGGCGGACCAGCTGACGGGCGTGGTCGCGGGACTTGGCGAAGCCGGCCCGGTAGACCACGTTGTCGAGACGGGACTCCAGGATGCGGAGCAAGTTCTCGCCGGTCTTGCCGGACTTCTTGTTCGCCTCCTCGTAGTACCCGCGGAACTGCTTCTCAAGGACACCGTAGATGCGCGCGCACTTCTGCTTCTCACGCTTCTGGAGCAGGTACTCGCTGTCCTTGGTGCGCCCGCGACCGTGCTCACCCGGGGGGTAAGGACGGATCTCGATCGGGCACTTCGCGCTCTCGCACTTGCTCCCCTTGAGGAAGAGCTTCTGCTTCTCCCGACGGCATCGCTTGCAGTCGGCCCCGGTGTAACGCGCCATTGTCTAAGTTCTCCTACTTCGCTGGTCAGACGCGGCGGCGCTTCGGCGGGCGGCAGCCGTTGTGCGGGGTCGGGGTGACGTCCTGGATCGAGCCGACCTCGAGGCCGGTGGCCTGGAGGGAGCGGATCGCGGTCTCACGGCCGGAGCCGGGACCCTTGACGAACACATCGACCTTGCGCATGCCGTGCTCCTGCGCCCGGCGGGCGGCCGACTCGGCGGCCATCTGCGCGGCGAAAGGGGTGGACTTGCGCGAGCCCTTGAAGCCGACGTGGCCGGCGGAGGCCCAGGAGATCACGTTCCCGGTCGGGTCGGTGATCGAGACGATGGTGTTGTTGAACGTGCTCTTGATGTGGGCGTGCCCGTGAGCGACGTTCTTCTTTTCCTTGCGCCGCACCTTCTTGGCAGCGCCTTGACGGCCCTTCGGAGGCATAAGTTCTTCAAACTCCCGTGGAGGTGGTCGGTCCTACAGCGAAGACCGCTTCTAGGGGTCCGGGGGGTGTGGTGCTTCCCCGGACGACCGCTTGCGTCCGCTGAGGACTACTTCTTGCCCGGCTTCTTCTTACCGGCGATGGCGCGACGCGGGCCCTTGCGGGTGCGGGCGTTGGTGTGGGTGCGCTGACCGTGCACCGGCAGGCCACGGCGGTGCCGCAGACCCTGGTAGCAGCCGATCTCGACCTTGCGGCGAATGTCCGCCTGGATCTCGCGGCGGAGGTCACCCTCGCACTTGTAGTTCTCGTCCACCCACTTGTTGATCTTGACGAGGTCGTCCTCGGCAAGATCACGCACGCGGATGTCCGGGTTCACACCGGTGTTCTTCAGGGTCTCCTGGGCACGGGTGCGACCGATGCCGAAGACGTAGGTCAGAGCGACCTCGATGCGCTTTTCGCGCGGGAGGTCAACGCCTGCGAGGCGTGCCATGGATCTGGCTCCTGTGGATGTGTCGGAGGTCTTCCGCAGCACCGTTCCCGTAAGTGATACGAGCCGGGTCCCCGGCCTCCACCGGGGGTGTCGTCCCCGCGCTTGCGCGAGGGGTCGGGTGTCTGCGTATGTCTGGTTCGCTGTGCGTCGCGCGAAGAACTGCGAAAGTGCAGGTGCTCGTGCGTCAGCCCTGGCGCTGCTTGTGGCGCAGGTTGTCGCAGATGACCATGACCCGGCCGTGACGGCGGATCACCTTGCACTTGTCGCAGATCTTCTTGACGCTCGGCTTGACCTTCATGGGATCGAGGTTCTCCGGGTCGTGAGATCTACAGTTCTGCTACTTGTAGCGGTAGACGATCCGTCCGCGCGTCAGGTCGTAGGGAGACAGTTCCACGACGACCCGGTCATCGGGCAGGATGCGGATGTAGTGCATACGCATCTTCCCGCTGATGTGCGCGAGGACCTTGTGACCGTTCTGCAGCTCCACCTTGAACATCGCGTTCGGCAGAGACTCGATCACGGTGCCCTCGATTTCGATGGCGCCTTGCTTCTTGGCCATGTCCTGCTTTCGGGATCGGCTACCTTGGTCGGCCCGCGCCGCGCTGAACCGACATTGAATGGGACATGCCTGATAGCACACGTGAGCCGACGTGTCAGTCTACGTCAGCCCCTCCGGAAACACGAATTCGGGGGTCACGCCAG
This sequence comes from uncultured Actinomycetota bacterium, assembly GCA_963737305.1. GTDB lineage: Bacteria > Actinomycetota > Actinomycetes > Streptomycetales > Streptomycetaceae > Streptantibioticus_C. The sequence goes on from CAVTRX010000001.1 coordinate 3,973,178, forward strand.
CGGATCGGGTGCCGCGGTGATGCCCATGGCGGCCAGTTTCGCCCGCCCGCCGTCCACCGCGGTGAGCACCAGGGGCCCCTGCTCGGTCAGCGCGATCGAGTGCTCCCAGTGGCAGGCGAAGGAGCCGTCGTCGGTCTTGACCGTCCACTCGTCTTCCAGGACGTGGGTGCGCGCGGTGCCCAGCGAGACCATCGGCTCGATGGCCAGGCACAGCCCCGGCACCAGCTTCACGCCGCGGCCGCGCTTGCGGGAGACGTAGTTGAGCAGGTGCGGGTCCATGTGCATCTGGGTGCCGATGCCGTGGCCGCCGTACTCCTCGATGATCCCGTACTTGCCGGAGGAGGGCCGCGGCTGGCGGCGGATGTAGGACTCGATGGCCCGGGAGATGTCCACCAGCCGGTCGCCGTTGCGGAACGCGGCGATGCCGGCCCACATCGACTCCTCGGTCACCCTGCTGAGCTCCACCAGCTCCGCGGCGTGGCCGGCGCCCACGAAGACGGTGACCGCCGCGTCCCCGTGCCAGCCGTCGACGATCGCGCCGGCGTCCACGGAGATGATGTCGCCGGACTTCAGCACGGTCGCCCGGTCGGGGATGCCGTGCACGACGATGTCGTTGACCGAGGTGCAGATGTTGCCGGGGAAGCCGCCGTACCCCAGGAAGTTCGGCTTGGCGCCGTGGTCGGCGAGCACCTTGGCGGCGATCTCGTCGAGCTCCTTGGTGGAGACGCCCGGCTGTGCCGCCTCCGCGCACGCCTTGTGGATCGCCGCGACGACCAGCCCCGCCTCACGCATCTTCGCGATCTGCTCCGGGGTCTTGATCTCCACCATGGCCGTGCGCCCTTTCCTGTTCTTCCAGACGGCTGGCCGTCTGCTCTGGCTGGCTAGCGGCAAGGCCGCGGTGCCCCCTGGGGGCACCGCGGCCTGCCTACGCGTCGTGAGGGGTCAGGCGGCCTCGGACACGCCCAGCGCGTCCATCGCCCGCCGGGTGACGTCCTCGACCGTACCGAGCGCGGAGATCGTCACCACGAGATCCTGCGCCTTGTAGTAGTCGATGATCGGCTCGGTCTCGCTGTGGTAGACCTCCAGCCGCTTGCGGACGGTCTCCTCGCTGTCGTCACCGCGCAGGTACAGCTCGCCACCGCACTTGTCGCACACGCCCTCGGTCTTGGGCGGGCTGTAGGTGACGTGGAAGACGTGGTTGCTGTCCTTGCGGCAGATGCGGCGGCCCGCGATGCGCTTGACGACCTCGTCCTCGGGGACCTCCAGGTCGAGCACGCCGTCGAGGGAGACGCCACGCTCGGCCAGGAAGGCGTCCAGCGCCTGGGCCTGGCCGAGGTTGCGGGGAAATCCGTCCAGCAGGAAACCGTCGGTGGCGTCGGACTGCTCGAGGCGGTCCTGCGCCATACCGATGGTGACCTCGTCGGGGACCAGCTGGCCGGCGTTCATGTATTCCTGCGCCTGCTTGCCCAGCGGAGTGCCCTGGCTGATGTTGCCGCGAAAGAGGTCACCCGTGGAGATGTGCGGGATCGACAGGTTCTTGGCCAGGTATTGGGCCTGAGTGCCCTTACCAGCGCCAGGCGGTCCGACGAGGACGATTCGCATCAGCGGAGGAACCCTTCGTAGTTGCGCTGCTGGAGCTGACTCTCGATCTGCTTCACGGTCTCCAGGCCGACACCGACGATGATCAGGATGCTGGTGCCGCCGAACGGGAAGTTCTGGCTGCCGTTGAACAGCGCGATCGCCACCGTGGGAACGAGGGCGATCAGACCCAGGTAGAGCGAGCCCGGCCAGGTGATGCGGTTGAGCACGTAACCCAGGTACTCAGCTGTGGGTCGACCGGCCCGGATACCCGGGATGAACCCACCATACTTCTTCATGTTGTCTGCAACTTCTTCGGGGTTGAACGTGATTGCCACGTAGAAGAAGGCGAAGAACACGATGAGCAGGAAGTACATCGCGAGGTACATCGGGTGGTCGCCCTTGGTCAGGTTGGTACTGATCCACTGGGCCCACCCGGCGGTGGTGTTACCGCTGAACTGGACGATCAAGGCCGGGATGTAGAGCAGCGACGAAGCGAAGATGACCGGAATCACACCGGCCTGGTTCACCTTCAGCGGGATGTACGTCGAGGTGCCGCCGTAGGACCGGCGGCCGATCATGCGCTTGGCGTACTGCACCGGGACCCGGCGCTGGGCCTGCTCGACGAAGACCACCAGGCAGACCATCGCCAGGCCGACCGCGATGACCACGGCGAACTCGCCCCAGCCACCGATGATCTTGCCGGACTTCTTGATGGCCCACAGCGAACCGGGGAAACCGGCGGCGATGGAGGTGAACATCAGGATGGACATGCCGTTGCCGATGCCGCGGTCGGTGATCAACTCACCGAGCCACATGATCATCACGGTGCCGGCGGTCATGGTGATGACCATGATCATCGTCCGGAAGATCGACGTGTCCGGCACGATCTGGTTGTTGACCTGGCAGGTCTGGAACAGCGCACCGCTCTGCGCGGTCGCCACCAGGCCGGTGCCCTGGAGCACGGCGAGCGCCAACGTCAGGTAACGGGTGTACTGGGTGATCTTCGTGGTGCCGGCCTGACCCTCCTTCTTGAGGGCTTCCAGGCGCGGAATCACCACGGTCAGCAGCTGAAGGATGATGCTCGCCGTGATGTACGGCATGATCCCGAGAGCGAAGATGGTCAGCTGCAGGAGCGCACCACCACTGAACATGTTGATCATGCCGAAGAGGCCGCCGTTGCCGCCGGCCTCCTTGATGCACTGGTTGACGCTCTGGTAGTCCACCCCGGGCACAGGAATGTGCGCACCGAGCCGGAACAACACCAGAATGCCCAACGTGAACAGCAGCTTCTTGCGCAGGTCGGGCGTCTTGAACGCTCGGGCGAACGCGGTGAGCACGGTGCCTCCTGCGCCTTCCGCTCAGCACGGAAGGTGACGGTCGTGAGGTCGACGGATGCGGGTGGTACCGGAACCACTGGTGGTACGCGTGATGTACGCGCGCGTACCACTGCTGGAACCGGCGGTCCTCGCCACCTTACCGGCGAGGTGGCCCCCCGAGGAATGACCAACCGGGGATGCCCCAGTTAATTGGGACACCCCCGGCTGTCATCCGGTCACGCCACGCGAGCTCAGAGCAGCTCGGTGACGGTGCCGCCGGCAGCGGCGATCTTCTCCTTGGCGGAGCCGGAGACGGCGTCAACCGTCACCTGCAGCGCCACGGAGACCTCGCCGGCGCCCAGCACCTTGACGAGTTCGTTCTTGCGCACAGCGCCCTTGGCGACCAGATCGGTCACCGTGACCTCGCCACCCTGCGGGTAGAGCTCGGCCAGCTTCTCCAGGTTGACGACCTGGAACTGCTTGTGGGCGGGGTTCTTGAAGCCCTTGAGCTTCGGGAGACGCATGTGGAGGGGCATCTGCCCGCCCTCGAAGCGCTCCGGAACCTGGTAACGGGCCTTGGTGCCCTTGGTACCACGACCGGCCGTCTTGCCCTTGGAGCCCTCACCGCGACCCACACGGATCTTTTCGGTCTTGGCGCCGGGAGCCGGACGGAGGTTGTGGAGCTTCAGCGGCTTAGCGTCCGCCATGTCAGTCGACCTCCTCGACCGTGACGAGGTGACGCACGCAGTGCGCCATGCCGCGGATCTCCGGGCGGTCCTCCTTGACGACCACGTCGTGCAGGCGCTTGAGCCCGAGCGAACGCAGGGTGTCACGGTGGTTCTGCTTGCTGCCGATGTAGGACTTGGTCTGCGTGATCTTCAGACGGGCCATGTCAGACACCCGCCCCGGCACGCGCCCGCAGCAGAGCCGCGGGAGCCACGTCCTCCAGGGGCAGACCACGACGGGCGGCGATCTCCTCGGGGCGCTGAAGCCCCTGGAGCGCGGCCACCGTGGCGTGCACGATGTTGATCGGGTTGGACGAGCCGAGCGACTTGCTCAGCACGTCGTGGATGCCGGCGCACTCCAGAACGGCGCGCACCGGTCCACCGGCGATCACACCGGTACCGGGAGAAGCCGGCTTGAGCAGAACGACGCCTGCCGCCTTCTCGCCCTGGATCGGGTGCGGGATGGTGCCCTGGATACGGGGGACCCGGAAGAAGTGCTTCTTGGCCTCCTCAACACCCTTGGCGATGGCGGCCGGCACCTCCTTCGCCTTGCCGTAACCGACACCTACCTGACCGTCACCGTCGCCCACCACGACCAGCGCGGTGAAGCTGAAGCGACGACCACCCTTGACAACCTTGGCGACGCGGTTGATCGCGACGACGCGCTCGACGTACGCGGTCTTCTCAGCCGCGGCGCCGCCGTCGCGCCGGTCCTTCCGGTCCCGCCGCTCGCCGCCACCGGCGCCGCCACCGCGGCGCTGGGGTCCAGCCATTGGAATTACCTCTCTTCGTTGCTTCCGCTAGCTACGCTGCGACATCTCGTCGCACACGCGACGGGCGGCTCAGAATTTGAGCCCAGCTTCGCGGGCCGCGTCCGCCAGGGCGGCGATGCGCCCGGCGTACCGGTTACCGCCACGGTCGAACACGACGGACTCGATACCCGCGGCCTTGGCACGCTCGGCCACGAGCGCGCCCACCTGCTTGGCCTTGGCGCTCTTGTCGCCCTCGGCCCCGCGGATGGACGAGTCCAGCGTCGACGCGGAGGCCAGCGTGTGGCCCACGTTGTCGTCGATGACCTGCGCGGTGATGCCCCGGTTGGACCGGGTCACGACCAGACGAGGCCGCTCCGCCGAACCGGTGACGCGCTTGCGCACCCGGATGTGGCGACGCTTGCGAGCGGTCTCCTTGTACGCGTTGCCCTTGGCAATCTTGACACCGTATGCCATGGCTTACTTACCAGCCTTTCCGACCTTGCGGCGGATGACCTCGCCCGCGTACTTCACGCCCTTGGCCTTGTACGGGTCGGGCTTGCGCAGCTTGCGGATGTTCGCGGCGACCTCGCCGACCTTCTGCTTGTCGATGCCCTCGACGCTGAGCTTCGTGGGCGAGTCGACCTTGAAGGAGATGCCGTCGGGCGCCTCCACGAGGATCGGGTGGCTGTAGCCCAGCGAGAACTCCAGGTTGGAGCCCTTCGCCTGGACGCGGTAGCCGACACCGCTGATCTCCAGCGCCTTGCTGTAGCCCTGGGTCACGCCGGTGATCATGTTCGCCACCAGCGTGCGCGACAGGCCATGCAGGGCCTTCGACTGACGCTCATCATTCGGGCGCGTCACCGAGAGGGTGCCGTCCTCGCCCTTGGCGATCTCGATGGGCGCGGCAACGGTGTGGGAGAGGGCGCCCTTGGGCCCCTTCACCTGGACCGTACGGCCATCGATGGTGACGTCCACGCCGGCGGGAACCGGGATGGGCAGCCGTCCAATACGCGACATTGCTGAACCTCCGTTTCCCGAGTTACCAGACGTAGGCGAGGACTTCCCCGCCTACACCCTTCTTGGCGGCCTGCTGGCCGGTGAGCAGGCCCTGGGACGTGGAGATGATCGCCACGCCCAGGCCGCCGAGCACCTTCGGCAGGTTGGTGGACTTTGCGTAGACCCGCAGACCCGGCTTGCTGATCCGCTTGATGCCGGCGATCGAGCGCTCGCGGTTGGGTCCGAACTTCAGGTCGAGGACGAGGTTCTTGCCGACCTCGGCGTCCGCGACCTTCCAGCCGGTGATGTAACCCTCCTGCTGGAGGATCTCCGCGATGTGCGACTTGATCTTGCTGAACGGCATCACGACGTCGTCGTGGTAGGCCGAGTTCGCATTCCGCAGACGCGTGAGCATGTCTGCGATGGGGTCGGTCATGGTCATGATGGCCTTAGGCCTCTCTCGCCGCGGTTTCCTGTCTGCGCGTCCCTCTCCCCCAACAATGTGGAGGCGGGTGGGCGCGGGGACCTTCGGCGTAGTAAGCATTCCTTTGCGGGCGCAGCCCGCGGTCGATTTCGGGCGGCGGGCGCCCAACCCTTCCACCTTACGGCACAAAGGGCTGGGCTCCCGCCGTCCGCCTGCTTACCGAGAGTCCGGTAACCCTACGGAGGGACTACCAGGAACTCTTGGTGACACCCGGCAACTCGCCGCGGTGCGCCATCTCACGGAGGCACACACGGCACAGGCCGAACTTGCGGTAGACGGAGTGCGGACGACCGCAGCGCTGGCAGCGGGTGTACGCGCGCACAGCGAACTTGGGCTTGCGGGCGGCCTTAGCGATCAGAGACTTCTTCGCCACGGTCAGTTCTCCTTGAACGGGAAGCCGAGGTGACGAAGCAGGGCACGGCCCTCGTCGTCGTTGGTCGCCGTGGTCACCACGGTGATGTCCATGCCCCGGACCCGGTCGATCTTGTCCTGGTCGATCTCGTGGAACATGACCTGCTCCGTGAGACCGAAGGTGTAGTTGCCCCGGCCGTCGAACTGCTTCGGCGACAGACCGCGGAAGTCGCGGATACGCGGCAGCGCGAGCGACAGCAGGCGGTCCAGGAACTCCCACATGCGGTCACCGCGAAGGGTGACGTGGGCGCCGATCGGCTGGCCCTCACGCAGCTTGAACTGCGCGATGGACTTGCGGGCCTTGGTCACGGCCGGCTTCTGGCCGGTGATCGTGCCGAGGTCGCGGATGGCGCCCTCGATCAGCTTGGAGTCGCGGGCGGCGTCGCCCACACCCATGTTGACCACGATCTTGGTCAGACCGGGGATCTGCATGACGTTGGCGTAGCTGAACTCGTCACGCAGCTTGCCCGCGATCTCCTCGCGGTAGCGCTGCTTGAGGCGCGGGGAAGTGGTGGTGGCAGTCATCAGATGTCCTCACCGGTCCGCTTGGCAACGCGGATCTTGTTGCCCTCGTCATCGAAGCGGTAGCCGACGCGGGTGACCACCTTCTTGCCGCCCTGCTCCACCACCAGCTGAACGTTGCTGATGTGGACGGGAGCCTCGGTGGTCACGATGCCGCCGGTCTTCGACCCACGAGCCGTCTGGCCGACCTTGGTGTGCTTCTTGACCCGGTTGACACCCTCGACCAGGACGCGGTCCTCGCGGGGGTAGGCCTGGATGACCTTGCCCTGCTTGCCCTTGTCCTTACCGGTGATGACCTGGACCAGGTCGCCCTTCTTGATCTTCATCGGTTACAGCACCTCCGGCGCGAGAGAAACGATCTTCATGAACTTCTTCTCGCGCAGCTCGCGGCCCACCGGGCCGAAGATGCGAGTACCGCGGGGGTCACCGTCGTTCTTGAGGATGACGGCGGCGTTCTCGTCGAAGCGGATGTACGAGCCGTCGGGACGGCGCCGCTCCTTGACGGTACGGACGACGACCGCCTTGACGACCTCGCCCTTCTTCACGTTGCCACCGGGGATCGCGTCCTTGACGGTGGCGACGATGACGTCACCGATTCCCGCGTAGCGGCGACCCGAGCCGCCGAGAACACGGATGCAAAGGATCTCCTTGGCACCAGTGTTGTCGGCGACACGCAGTCGCGACTCCTGCTGGATCACGTCTATCTCCTGATTGTCGCGTCGGTTCCCGGTGCGGGGGCCACTCTCGCGGCCCCCGACCGAGCCTGACGGAACGGTCCTGAGGGAAAGCCCTCAGGCGATTACTTGGCCTTCTCGAGGATCTCGACGACGCGCCAGCGCTTGGTCGCGGACGTCGGCCGGGTCTCCATGAGCAGGACACGGTCGCCGATGCCGGCCGCGTTCTGCTCGTCGTGCGCCTTGAGCTTGTTCGTACGACGGATGACCTTGCCGTACAGCGCGTGCTTGACACGGTCCTCGACGGCGACGACGACGGTCTTGTCCATCTTGTCGCTGACGACCAGGCCCTCGCGGACCTTGCGGAAACCGCGCTCGTTCTTGTTACCGGCGGCGGCGCCGCCAGTGGATTCAGTAGTCACATTCATCTCGCTCATCAGGCGCTCTCCACCGTCTCGATGCCGAGCTCACGCTCACGCATGAGGGTGTAGATCCGGGCGATGTCCTTGCGGACAACCTTGAGCCGGTTGTTGTTCTCGAGCTGCCCGGTGGCCGCCTGGAAACGGAGGTTGAACAGCTCCTCCTTGGCTTCGCGGAGCTTGCCGAGGAGGTCCTCTGCGTTCAGCTCGCGCAGCTCCGACGCCGTGGTACCGGCCGCCATCACGACTCACCTGCCTCGCGCCGGACGATCCGGCACTTCATCGGAAGCTTGTGGGCGGCGCGGGTCAGCGCCTCCTTGGCAACCTTCTCGTTCGGGAAGGACAGCTCGAACATCACCCGGCCCGGCTTGACGTTCGCGATCCACCACTCCGGCGAACCCTTACCGGAACCCATGCGGGTTTCCGCCGGCTTCTTGGTGAGGGGACGGTCCGGGTAGATGTTGATCCAGACCTTGCCGCCACGGCGGATGTGACGGGTGATGGCGATACGAGCGGACTCGATCTGCCGGTTCGTCACGTAGGCCGGGGTGACGGCCTGGATGCCGTACTCACCGAACGCCAGCTCGGTGCCGCCCTTGGCCATGCCACGGCGCGTCGGGTGGTGCTGCTTGCGGTGCTTGACCCTACGGGGGATCAGCATGGGGGTCAGGCCTCCGTTCCGGTGGAGCCGCTGCTCTCGGGAGCCGCGGCAGCAGCCTCGGCGGCGGGGGCGTCAGCCTTGGGGGCCTGGCCCTCTCCACCCTGCTGCGGCCGACGGCCACGGCCGCCACGCTCGCCACCACGACGCTGCGGGCGGTCGCCGCCGGGGCCACCGGGGCCACGCGAGGGACGGTTGCCGGCGCGGGCGGCGGCGTTGTCGGCGCGGACCTCGGCGATGTTCTTGACGTCGCCCTTGTAGATCCAGACCTTCACACCGATCCGGCCGAAGGTGGTCTTGGCCTCGAAGAAGCCGTAGTCCACGTTGGCGCGCAGGGTGTGCAGCGGAACGCGGCCCTCGCGGTAGAACTCAGAGCGGGACATCTCGGCGCCGCCGAGACGGCCACCGCACTGGATCTTGATGCCCTTGGCGCCGGCCTTCATGGTGCCCTGCATCGACTTGCGCATGGCACGACGGAAGGACACACGCGAGGCCAGCTGCTCGGCGACGGCCTGGGCCACCAGCTGAGCGTCGGTCTCCGGGTTCTTGACCTCGAGGATGTTCAGCTGCACCTGCTTGCCGGTGAGCTTCTCCAGGTCGCCGCGGATACGGTCGGCCTCCGCGCCGCGACGGCCGATGACGATGCCCGGCCGGGCGGTGTGGATGTCGACGCGGACGCGGTCACGGGTGCGCTCGATCTCCACCTTGGAGATGCCGGCCCGCTCCATGCCCTGCGTCATCATCCGGCGGATGGCGACGTCTTCCTTGACGTAGTCCTTGTACAGCTTGTCGGCGTACCACCGGGACTTGAAGTCCGTGGTGATGCCGAGCCGGAACCCGTACGGGTTAACCTTCTGGCCCATTACCGGGTCCCTTCCTTGCTGGCGACGACCACGGTGATGTGGCTGGTCCGCTTGCGGATCCGGTAGGCGCGGCCCTGGGCACGCGGCCGGAACCGCTTCAGGGTCGGGCCCTCGTCGACAAACGCCTCGCTGATGAACAGCGAGCCCGCGTCGGTGTGGTCGTAGTTGTGCGCGGCGTTGGCGATGGCGCTGTCCAGCACCTTGCCCACCGGCAAGCTCGCGGCCTGCGGAGCGAATCGCAGGACCGCCTGAGCCTCCGTGGCGTTCATGCCACGGATGAGGTCCACCACGCGGCGGGCCTTCATGGGCGTGACGCGGATGTACCGCGCCTGGGCCCTGGCTTCCATGGTTGTCCCTTCGGTGTCAGTCATTGGTCTTCGCACTCCGCCGATCAGCGACGACGTGACTTACGGTCGTCCTTCTCGTGGCCGCGGAAGGTGCGGGTCGGCGCGAACTCGCCGAGCTTGTGGCCGACCATCGACTCGGTGACGAACACCGGGACGTGCTTACGGCCGTCGTGCACCGCGATCGTGTGGCCCAGCATCGCCGGGATGATCATCGAGCGGCGGGACCAGGTCTTGATGACGTTGTGGGTACCTGCCTCGTTCTGTACGTCCACCTTCTTGCTCAGGTGGTCGTCAACGAAGGGCCCCTTCTTGAGACTGCGCGGCATCTGACCTGCTCCTAGCGCTTCTTGTTCGTCTTGCGGCGGCGGACGATGTACTTGTTGCTGGCCTTCTTCGGCGAGCGAGTACGGCCCTCCTTCTGGCCCCACGGCGAAACCGGGTGACGGCCACCGGAGGTCTTGCCCTCACCACCACCGTGCGGGTGGTCGACAGGGTTCATCGCCACACCACGAACAGTCGGGCGAACGCCCTTCCAGCGCATACGGCCGGCCTTGCCCCAGTTGATGTTCGACTGCTCGGCGTTGCCGACCTCGCCAACGGTGGCGCGGCAGCGGACGTCGACCATGCGAACTTCACCGGACGGCATGCGAAGGGTGGCCATGGTGCCCTCCTTCGCCAGCAGCTGCACCGAAGTGCCCGCGGAACGGGCCAGCTTCGCGCCGCCACCGGGACGCAGCTCGATGGCGTGCAGCGTCGTACCCACCGGGATGTTGCGCAGCGGCAGGTTGTTGCCGGGCTTGATGTCGGCGTTGGCGCCGTTCTCCACCCGGTCGCCCTGCGACAGCTTCGACGGCGCCAGGATGTAGCGCTTCTCGCCGTCCGCGTAGTGCAGCAGCGCGATGCGAGCGGTGCGGTTGGGGTCGTACTCGATGTGCGCGACCTTGGCCGGCACGCCGTCCTTGTCGTGACGACGGAAGTCGATCAGACGGTAGGCGCGCTTGTGGCCACCACCCTGGTGGCGAACGGTCACACGACCGGCGTTGTTACGGCCGCCCTTGCTGTGCAGCGGGCGGACCAGCGACTTCTCCGGCGTGGACCGCGTGATCTCGACGAAGTCGGCGACGCTGGACCCACGACGGCCCGGAGTCGTCGGCTTGTACTTGCGGATACCCATTTCTCAGTCCTCGGAAGATTCCGGACTTCTGGACGCTCCGGCCTCCGTTAGGAGACCGGACCGCCGAAGATGTCGATGCGGTCGCCCTCGGCAAGGGTCACGATGGCGCGCTTGGTGTCCTTGCGCTTGCCGAAACCGGTGCGGGTGCGCTTGCGCTTGCCCTGCCGGTTGATCGTGTTGACCCCGGTGACCTTGACCGAGAAGACCGCCTCGACGGCCTGCTTGATCTGGGTCTTGTTGGCACGCGGGTCGACGACGAACGTGTACTTGTTCTCGTCGAGCAGTGCGTAGCTCTTCTCGGAAACCACCGGCTTGAACAGAATGTCACGGGGGTCCGTGAAGGTCTTGCTGGTGGCAACCACCGTGCTGGCGGTCTCGCTCATCAGACGTCGCTCCCTTCGGTCTCGGCGGCGCCGTTACCGGTGAAGCGGTCGAAGGCGTCCTTCGTGAAGACCACGTCGTCCGAGATCAGCACGTCGTACGTGTTCAGCTGACCGGCCTCCAGGATGTGCACCTGGGGCAGGTTGCGGGCGGACAGCCACGCGACCTCGTCGGCCCGCTCGACGATCAGCAGCACGTGCTTGCGCTCGCTGATCTTGCCCAGCAGGGTCTTGGCCGACTTGGTCGACGGGGCGGAGCCCTCGACGACGCCGGACACGACGTGGATGCGGTTGTGACGCGCGCGGTCGGTCAGGGCGCCACGCAGGGCGGCCTTGACCATCTTCTTCGGGGTCCGCTGCGAGTAGTCGCGCGGCACCGGGCCGTGCACGACGCCACCGCCGGCGAACTGCGGCGCACGGGTCGAGCCCTGACGGGCGCGGCCGGTGCCCTTCTGGCGGTACGGCTTCTTGCCGCCGCCGCGGACCTCGCCACGGGTCTTGGTCTTGTGCGTGCCCTGTCGGGCAGCGGCCAGCTGGGCGACGACGACCTGGTGGATCAGCGGAATGCTGACCTTGGCGTCGAAGATCTCCTCGGGGAGCTCGACGGTCCCGGCCTTGTCGCCTGCCGGCGAAAGGATGTCAATGGTGCTCATCGTTACCTCAGGCCCCCTTGGCCGCGGTACGGACCAGGACGAGGCCGCCGTTCGGACCAGGAACCGCGCCCTTGATGAGCAGCAGGCCCTTCTCCGCGTCAACGGCGTGGACGGTCAGGTTCTGGGTGGTGACCCGCTCGTTGCCCATGCGGCCCGCCATGCGCAGGCCCTTGAACACGCGACCCGGGGTGGCGCAGCCGCCGATGGAGCCGGGCGAGCGGTGCTTGCGCTGGGTGCCGTGTCCGGCGCCGAGGCCCTTGAAGTTGTGACGCTTCATGACACCGGCGAAGCCCTTGCCCTTGCTCTTGCCGGTCACGTCGACCTTGACGCCGGCCTCGAAGGCCTCAGCGGTGATCTCCTGGCCGAGCGTGTACTCGCTGGCGTCGGAGGTCCGCAGTTCCACCAGGTGGCGGCGCGGGGTCACATCGGCCTTGGCGAAGTGGCCCTTGAGGGGCTTGTTCACCTTGCGCGGGTCGATCTCGCCGAAGGCGATCTGCACGGCTTCGTAGCCGTCGTTGCCTGCGGTGCGGACCTGGGTGACGACGCAGGGCCCGGCCTTGACGACGGTCACCGGCACGATGCGGTTGTTCTCGTCCCAGACCTGGGTCATGCCGAGCTTCTCGCCCAGGACGCCCTTAATCTGCTTAGCCATCTCGCGCGTCACCTCAGAGCTTGATCTCGATGTCGACGCCAGCCGGCAGGTCGAGACGCATGAGCGAGTCAACCGTCTTCGGCGTGGGGTCGAGGATGTCGATGAGGCGCTTGTGCGTGCGCATCTCGAAGTGCTCGCGCGCGTCCTTGTACTTGTGCGGCGACTTGATGACGCAGTACACGTTCTTCTCAGTGGGCAGCGGCACCGGGCCCGCGACCTGCGCACCAGTACGGGTCACCGTCTCGACGATCTTCTTCGCCGAAGAGTCGATGACCTCGTGGTCGTAGGCCTTGAGCCGGATGCGGATCTTCTGTCCCGCCATGGCTACTCCGTAGTCCTGTCTCTCGTAACGCTCCGGTACCCGGTGTCCGACCCACGCGGTCGGGCGTGTCGCCCACCCCTTAATGAAAATCCCCATGAGGGATCCCTGGTCAGGGGGTTGGGGAGGATATCCACCGGGTGCCTGGCGAGCTCCGCGCATGCGCTTCCCGGAAGATTCCCGTACGTCCGCCCCTACACCTTGACGATGTATCGCCTGGGACGACGAGTACTGTGGGACTCGCTTCCGGTCCTCCCGACGGGAGGCGCGCAGCATCGGCACTCAACCGAGCAACCTGGACAGTGTGCCACAACGGCTCCCCGTGGGGCCAATCGGGACGCTCCGCCGGGGGCGCGAGGAGCCGCGCGCGCGACCGGCCACCGGCCGGCGACCGAGCAACGCCCGCGACGGGTACGGCGGTTGCGCGACGCGGAGACCCCGCCCACCCGCAAAGCAGAGACCCCGCCCACCACAAAGGGTGAACGGGGTCCCGACTCAACGTCAGTGCGAGGTCACTTGTTGATCTTGGTGACCTGGCCGGCGCCGACGGTCCGGCCACCCTCACGGATGGCGAACTTCAGGCCCTCCTCCATGGCGACCGGCTGAATCAGCGAGACCGTCATGGCGGTGTTGTCGCCCGGCATGACCATCTCGGTGCCCTCGGGGAGGGTCACCACGCCGGTCACGTCGGTGGTACGGAAGTAGAACTGCGGGCGGTAGTTGTTGAAGAACGGGGTGTGACGACCACCCTCGTCCTTCGACAGGATGTACGCCTGCGCCTCGAACTCCGTGTGCGGGGTGACCGAGCCCGGCTTGATGATGACCTGGCCGCGCTCGACGTCCTCGCGCTTGATGCCGCGGAGCAGCAGACCGACGTTCTCACCGGCCTGGCCCTCGTCGAGCAGCTTGCGGAACATCTCGATACCGGTGACCGTGGTGGTGGTCTTGTCCTGCTTGATGCCGATGATGTCGACGGTCTCGTTGACCTTGAGGACACCACGCTCGATACGACCGGTCACCACGGTGCCGCGGCCGGTGATCGTGAAGACGTCCTCGATCGGCATCAGGAAGGGCTTGTCGACGTCGCGGTCCGGAGTCGGGATCGCCTCGTCCACGGCCTTCATGAGGCCGAGGAGCTTCTCGCCCCACTCCTTGTCGCCCTCGAGCGCCTTCAGCGCGGAGACCTGGACGACCGGAACGTCGTCGCCCGGGAACTCGTAGTCCGAGAGCAGCTCGCGGACCTCGAGCTCGACGAGCTCCAGGATCTCCTCGTCGTCCACCATGTCGGCCTTGTTCAGCGCGACGACGATGTACGGCACGCCGACCTGGCGGGCCAGGAGCACGTGCTCCTTGGTCTGCGGCATCGGGCCGTCGGTCGCCGCGACCACGAGGATCGCGCCGTCCATCTGGGCCGCACCGGTGATCATGTTCTTGATGTAGTCCGCGTGACCCGGGCAGTCGACGTGGGCGTAGTGACGGCTTTCCGTCTGGTACTCGACGTGCGCGATGGAGATGGTGATACCGCGCTGACGCTCTTCAGGAGCCTTGTCGATCTGGTCGAAAGCCGAAGCCTGGTTCAGGTCCGGGTACGCGTCATGCAGCACCTTGGTGATCGCCGCGGTAAGAGTGGTCTTACCGTGGTCGATGTGACCGATGGTGCCGATGTTGACGTGCGGCTTAGTCCGCTCGAACTTCGCCTTCGCCACTGGGGCCCTCCTGTGGACTGGTTCTGTGCGCCATACGCCGTATGCCGCCAGGTGATCGTTGCCGGGTTGGTGAGGACCCCGAGGGGCCTCGCGGAGCCAACCCGCGGATTGGTTGCCGACTGCCGGGACACCCGCCGCGAACGAGGTGGTTTGCGGCGGATTGCCCCGGACTGCCTGCCGTCAAGCCTAAGGCTTGTGTGACGCTCCTGAAACGCCGGAGCTATTCGCCCTTGGCCTTCGCGATGATCTCCTCTGCGACGTTCCGCGGAACCTCGGCGTAGGAGTCGAACTGCATGGAGTAGCTGGCCCGGCCGGAGGTCTTGCTCCGCAGGTCGCCGACGTAGCCGAACATCTCCGACAGCGGGACGAGGGCCTTGACGACCCGAGCTCCACTGCGCTCCTCCATGGCCTGGATCTGGCCACGGCGCGAGTTGATGTCACCGATGACATCGCCCATGTAGTCCTCGGGCGTGGTCACCTCGACGGCCATCATCGGCTCGAGCAGAGCCGGGCTGGCCTTGCGGGCACCGTCCTTGAACGCCATCGAACCGGCGATCTTGAACGCGAGCTCGGAGGAGTCGACGTCGTGGTAGGCGCCGTCGAGCAGCGTTACCTTGACACCGGTCAGCGGGTAGCCGGCCAGTACACCGAACTCCATGGCCTCCTGGCAGCCGGCGTCCACGGACGGGATGTACTCCCGCGGGATGCGGCCACCGGTGACCTTGTTCTCGAACTCGTACCCGTCGCCCTCGAGCGGCTCGATGGCGATCTGCACCTTCGCGAACTGGCCGGAACCACCAGTCTGCTTCTTGTGCGTGTAGTCGATGCGCTCGACGGCCTTGCGGATCGTCTCGCGGTAGGCGACCTGCGGCTTGCCGACGTTCGCCTCGACGCGGAACTCGCGCTTCATGCGGTCGACCAGCACGTCGAGGTGGAGTTCACCCATGCCCGCGATGATCGTCTGGCCGGTCTCCTCGTCGGTGTGCACCTGGAAGGAGGGGTCTTCCTCGGCCAGCCGCTGGATCGCGATGCCCAGCTTCTCCTGGTCGCCCTTGGACTTCGGCTCGATGGCCACCTGGATGACCGGAGCGGGGAAGTTCATCGACTCCAGGATGACCGGGTTCTGCGCGTCGCACAGGGTCTCACCGGTGGTGGTGTCCTTCAGGCCCATGACGGCGACGATGTCGCCGGCACCGACCGTGGGGATCTCCTCACGCTTGTTGGCGTGCATCCGGTAGATCTTGCCGATCCGCTCCTTCTTGCCCTTCACGGAGTTCAGCACCTGGGTGCCGGAGTCCATGCGGCCCGAGTAGACCCGGATGAAGGTGAGCTTGCCCAGGTGCGGGTCGCTCATGATCTTGAACGCCAGGCCGGAGAACGGCTCGTCCTGCGAGGCCTTGCGGAAGATCTCGGTCTCCTCGTCGCCGACCTTGTGGCCGGTGACGCCGTCGACGTCGGTCGGGGACGGCAGGTACTTCACGACCGCGTCGAGCAGGGGCTGGACGCCCTTGTTCTTGAACGCGGTTCCGCAGAAGACCGGGGTCAGCTTCGAGGCGATGGTCGCGCGGCGGATGCCGGCGATCAGCTGCTCCTCGGTGGGCTCCTGGCCCTCCAGGTACAGCTCCATCAGCTCGTCGTCGGACTCCGAGGCCGTCTCCAGCAGCTTGCCGCGGTACTCCTCCGCGGCCTCGCGGTGGGTGTCGGGGATGTCGATGGTGTCGTACATCTCACCCTTGGCGGCCTCTTCGGACCACACCAGGGCCTTCATCCGAACGAGGTCGATCACGCCGCGGAAGTCCGCCTCGGCGCCGATCGGCAGCTGCATGACCAGCGGCACCGCACCGAGGCGGTCGACGATCATGTCGACGCAGCGGTGGAACTCGGCACCCACGCGGTCCAGCTTGTTGACGAAGCAGATGCGGGGCACGTTGTAGCGGTCGGCCTGACGCCACACCGTCTCGGACTGCGGCTCGACGCCGGCGACACCGTCGAACACCGTGACGGCACCGTCGAGGACGCGCAGCGAGCGCTCCACCTCGACCGTGAAGTCGACGTGGCCCGGGGTGTCGATGATGTTGATGGTGTGGTCGACGCCGTCGACCGTCCAGTGGCAGGTCGTCGCGGCGGACGTGATGGTGATGCCGCGTTCCTGCTCCTGCTCCATCCAGTCCATGGTGGCAGCGCCGTCGTGGACCTCACCGATCTTGTAGCTGACACCGGTGTAGAACAGGATCCGCTCGGTGGTGGTCGTCTTGCCCGCGTCGATGTGGGCCATGATCCCGATGTTGCGGACCCTGGCCAGGTCAAGTGAAGTGGTGGCCATCTGGCTCAGTCTTCTCTCGGTCTCGATGTGGGTAGCGACTACCAGCGGTAGTGCGCGAAGGCCTTGTTGGATTCGGCCATCTTGTGGGTGTCCTCGCGGCGCTTGACGGAGGCGCCAAGACCGTTGGACGCGTCGAGCAGCTCGTTCATGAGGCGCTCGGTCATGGTCTTCTCACGACGGGCACGGGAGTAACCGACCAGCCAGCGCAGCGCCAGCGTGGAGGCACGGGCCGGGCGGACCTCGACCGGGACCTGGTAGGTCGCGCCACCGACACGGCGGGACTTGACCTCAAGGGTCGGCTTGATGTTCTCCAGGGCGCGCTTGAGCGTGATGACCGGGTCGTTGCCGGTCTTCTCGCGCAGGCCCTCGAGGGCGCCGTAGACGATCCGCTCGGCGGTGGAGCGCTTGCCGTTCAGCAGGACCTTGTTGACCAGCGAGGTGACAAGCGGAGAGCTGTAGACCGGGTCGATGATGACCGGCCGCTTCGGGGCAGGGCCCTTACGAGGCATGTCTTACTTCTCCTTCTTGGCGCCGTAGCGGCTGCGGGCCTGCTTGCGGTTCTTGACACCCTGGGTGTCGAGCGAACCGCGGATGATCTTGTAGCGGACACCCGGCAGGTCCTTCACACGACCGCCGCGCACGAGCACGATGGAGTGCTCCTGCAGGTTGTGGCCCTCACCCGGAATGTAAGCGGTGACCTCGATCCCGCTGGTCAGACGCACACGCGCGACCTTACGCAGGGCCGAGTTCGGCTTCTTCGGGGTGGTCGTGTAAACACGCGTGCAGACGCCACGGCGCTGAGGGGAACCCTTCAGTGCGGGCGTCTTGTTCTTCTCCACCTTGTCCTGCCGGCCCTTGCGGACCAGCTGCTGGATCGTAGGCACTACTTCTCCGGTTTCTGTGTGCCGATCTCGTTAAAGCTAACCTGGGGTCTGCGCTTGGCCGTTCACGCAGGTCATCGGCACATTGCCCGACCCACGCGGTCGGGTGTGTCGGTGACTTTGCGGGTACCCGCGAGGCGGGTTGGCTCACATCGTCGGGATGCCGCAGTCTCGGTGTTCCGTGCGGTCGAGTGCACGCACAAGAACCCGGGGACACCCCAGGCACAAGGTCAGAGCGTACCTAGCGCATCGGCTCCGGTCAAAACAAATGCACACGCGAAGGACACGCCGGGCCGGCGGGCACGCTGCCGCCACGGTAACGGCCGCGAACGCGCCTGGGAAGACGGTTTCCACCGGATACGGGGCCAACGTCCCCGCGGGCGGCGGCCGATCAGCTGGAGAGGGTCAGGACCAGCACCAGGGTCCAGAAGATCAACCCGAGGTAGCCCAGCACCGCGCCGGTGGTGGCGGCGGCCTCGCCGGTCTCCCCGCTGCGCCGGATCTGGCCGCGGGCCCGGTGCCCCAGCACCACCGCGGCGACCGTGGGGACCACCAGGATCGTCCCGGCGATCCCGCACAGCAGCGAGGCCACCGCGAGGCCGTTGGAGGGCTTCTGCGGGGCCGGCAGGAAGGTCGGCACCACCGGCATCATGGGAGCCATCGGCATCGCCTGCGGTGCCCGCATCTGCATCGGGACCGGCCCCTGCGGCAGATCCGCCACCACCGCGGTCAACT
The DNA here is from genome assembly GCA_963737305.1 of uncultured Actinomycetota bacterium. GTDB lineage: Bacteria > Actinomycetota > Actinomycetes > Streptomycetales > Streptomycetaceae > Streptantibioticus_C. Next base: position 3,991,749 of record CAVTRX010000001.1, read on the forward strand.
CACCGTAGGTGCGCGCCCGGTAGGCCAGCTCCACCCGCTGCTCGTACTCCTCGCGGCCCAGCCGCCCCTCGGAGAACCCGGCCTTGAGCACGTCGATGGCCCGCTCGCGGTCCGCGTCGGAGGCCCGCATGCCCGCCGAGGGATCACCACCCCAGGACCCCAGCCCTCCGTAGTTCGCCATCCGAGCCACTGCCTCCCCGCCGTAGGGACCCGATCCCATTGTGATGGACGCCCACCCGCCCCGGCGAGTTCCACACCGAAACCACGCGAGGCGACCGCCCCCGGTTCTCCGGGGGCGGCCGCCTCGTTACCGCGTGCTACTCAGGAGCGACTCAGGCGTTGTACGGCCCGTAGTCGTAGTCCTCCAGCGGGACGGCCTGGCCGGAGCCGGTGCCGAACGGCGAGTAGTCGATGTCGTCGTAGCCGACGGCCGAGTACATCGCGGCCTTGGCCTCCTCGGTCGGCTCCACCCGGATGTTGCGGTAACGGGCCAGACCCGTACCGGCCGGGATGAGCTTGCCGAGGATGACGTTCTCCTTCAGGCCCAGCAGCGAGTCCGACTTGGCGTGGATCGCCGCGTCGGTGAGCACCCGGGTCGTCTCCTGGAAGGAGGCGGCCGACAGCCAGGACTCGGTCGCCAGCGAGGCCTTGGTGATACCCATCAGCTGCGGACGGCCGGAGGCGGGGTGCCCGCTCTCGGCGACCACACGACGGTTCTCGGTCTCGAAGCGGCCACGCTCGACCAGCTCGCCCGGCAGCAGCTCCGCGTCGCCGGACTCGATGATCGTCACCCGGCGCAGCATCTGCCGGATGATGATCTCGATGTGCTTGTCGTGGATCGACACACCCTGCGAGGTGAAGACCTTCTGGACCTCGCCGAGCAGGTGGATCTGGACCGCGCGCTGGCCGAGGATCCGCAGCACGTCGTGCGGGTTCTCGGTACCGGCCATCAGCTTCTGGCCGACCTCGACGTGGTCGCCCTCGCCGACCTCCAGACGCGCGCGCTTGGAGACGCCGTAGGCGATCTCGTCGCTGCCGTCGTCCGGAGTGACGACGATCTTGCGGGTCTTCTCGGTCTCCTCGATGCGGACCCGGCCGGCCGCCTCGCTGATCGGCGCCAGACCCTTGGGGGTACGGGCCTCGAACAGCTCGACGACACGCGGCAGACCCTTGGTGATGTCGTCACCGGCCACACCACCGGTGTGGAAGGTACGCATCGTCAGCTGGGTGCCGGGCTCACCGATCGACTGGGCGGCGATGATGCCGACCGCCTCGCCGATGTCCACCAGCTTGCCGGTGGCCAGCGAACGCCCGTAGCACATGGCGCAGGTGCCGACCGAGGACTCACATGTGAGGATGGAGCGGGTCTTGACCGACTCCACGCCGTGCGCGACCAGCTGGTCGATGAGCACGTCGCCCAGGTCGGTGCCGGCCGGAGCCAGCACGCGGCCGTCCACCACGATGTCCTCGGCCAGACTGCGCGCGTACACGCTGGTCTCGACCCCGGACCCCTTGCGCAGCGAACCGTCGGCGGCCCGCTCGGCGATCGCCAGCTTCAGACCGCGGTCGGTGCCGCAGTCCTCCTCACGGATGATCACGTCCTGCGAGACGTCGACCAGACGACGGGTCAGGTAACCCGAGTCGGCGGTACGCAGCGCGGTGTCCGCGAGGCCCTTACGGGCACCGTGGGTGGAGATGAAGTACTCCAGCACGGTGAGGCCCTCACGGAACGACGCCTTGATGGGCCGCGGGATGGTCTCGTTCTTCGCGTTGGACACCAGACCACGCATACCCGCGATCTGACGCATCTGCATCATGTTTCCACGGGCACCCGAGTCGACCATCATGAAGATCGGGTTGGTCTTCGGGAAGTTCGCGTTCATGGCCTCGGCGACCTCGTTCGTCGCCTTGGTCCAGATCGCGATCAGTTCCTGGGACCGCTCTTCCTTCGTGATCAGGCCGCGCTCGTACTGCTTCTGGACCTTCTCGTCCTGCGCCTCGTAGCCCTCCAGGATGCCCTTCTTGGCCTCCGGGACGACGATGTCGGAGATGGCGACGGTGACGCCGGAACGGGTGGCCCAGAAGAAGCCGGCCGCCTTGAGGTTGTCCAGCGTCGCGGCGACGACCACCTTCGGGTAGCGCTCCGCCAGGTCGTTGACGATCTCGGAGAGCTGCTTCTTGCCCACCGAGTAGTCGACGAACGGGTAGTCCTCGGGCAGCAGCTCGTTGAAGAGCGCGCGGCCCAGCGAGGTGCGCAGCCGGAACGGGTCGCCCTGCTGCCAGGGCTCCTCGCCCTCCTCCTTGGCCGGCGGGATCCAGCCGCGCGGCGGCATGGTGCCGACCGGGAAGCGGATGTCCACCTTCGCCTGGAGCGACAGCTCACGGGCGTCGAAGGCCATGATCGCCTCGGCGACCGAGCCGAACGCCCGGCCCTCGCCCTTGATCTCGCGCTCCTCGGCGTCCGTGGTGAGGAAGAACAGACCCAGGACCATGTCCTGCGTCGGCATCGTCACCGGACGGCCGTCGGCGGGCTTGAGGATGTTGTTCGAGGACAGCATCAGGATGCGGGCCTCGGCCTGCGCCTCCGCGGACAGCGGAAGGTGCACGGCCATCTGGTCACCGTCGAAGTCCGCGTTGAACGCGGTGCACACCAGCGGGTGGATCTGGATGGCCTTGCCCTCGACCAGCTGCGGCTCGAAGGCCTGGATGCCCAGACGGTGCAGGGTCGGCGCGCGGTTGAGCAGCACCGGGTGCTCGGCGATGACCTCTTCCAGCACGTCGTACACGACCGTGCGGCCGCGCTCGACCATGCGCTTGGCCGACTTGATGTTCTGCGCGTGGTTGAGGTCCACCAGGCGCTTCATCACGAACGGCTTGAACAGCTCCAGCGCCATCGCCTTCGGCAGACCGCACTGGTGCAGCTTCAGCTGCGGGCCGACGACGATCACGGAACGGGCCGAGTAGTCGACGCGCTTGCCCAGCAGGTTCTGCCGGAAGCGGCCCTGCTTGCCCTTGAGCATGTCGGAGAGCGACTTGAGCGGGCGGTTACCGGGACCGGTGACCGGACGGCCACGACGGCCGTTGTCGAACAGCGCGTCCACGGCCTCCTGAAGCATCCGCTTCTCGTTGTTCACGATGATCTCGGGGGCACCGAGGTCGAGGAGGCGCTTGAGGCGGTTGTTGCGGTTGATGACCCGGCGGTACAGGTCGTTCAGGTCGGAGGTCGCGAAACGGCCACCGTCCAGCTGCACCATCGGGCGCAGGTCCGGCGGGATCACCGGCACGCAGTCCAGCACCATCCCGTTGGGGCTGTTGCGGGTCTGCAGGAACGCGGAGACGACCTTGAGGCGCTTGAGCGCCCGGGTCTTCTTCTGGCCCTTGCCGGTACGGATGATCTCGCGAAGCTTCTCGGCCTCCTCCTCCAGGTCGAAGGACTCCAGGCGCTTCTGCAGCGCCGCGGCGCCCATGCCGCCCATGAAGTAGGTGCCGAAGCGGTCGCGCAGCTCGCGGTAGAGCAGCTCGTCACCCTCCAGGTCCTGGACCTTGAGGGACTTGAACCGGCTCCACACCTCGTCCAGCCGGTCGATCTCGCGCTGGGCGCGGTCGCGCAGCTGCTTCATCTCACGCTCGGCGCCCTCGCGCACCTTGCGGCGCACGTCCGCCTTGGCGCCCTCGGCCTCCAGCTCGCCGAGGTCGGCCTCCAGCTTCTTCTGGCGGGCCTCGACGTCGGCGTCCCGGCGCTGCTCGACCTGCTGGCGCTCGACGGAGACCTGGGCCTCCAGCGACGGCAGATCGCGGGTGCGGCGCTCCTCGTCGACCCAGGTGATCATGTAGGCCGCGAAGTAGATGACCTTCTCGAGGTCCTTCGGAGCCAGGTCGAGCAGGTAGCCCAGCCGGCTCGGGACACCCTTGAAGTACCAGATGTGGGTGACGGGTGCGGCCAGCTCGATGTGGCCCATCCGCTCACGGCGCACCTTGGCGCGGGTGACCTCGACACCGCAGCGCTCACAGATGATGCCCTTGAAGCGGACGCGCTTGTACTTGCCGCAGTAGCACTCCCAGTCCCGGGTCGGACCGAAGATCTTCTCGCAGAAGAGTCCGTCCTTTTCGGGCTTGAGGGTTCGGTAGTTGATGGTCTCCGGCTTCTTGACCTCACCGTGCGACCACTGACGGATGTCGTCCGCGGTGGCCAGGCCGATCCGCAGCTCGTCGAAGAAGTTGACGTCGAGCACTGTTCGTCAATCCCACCTTCGGGGTTACCCGGCCAGGTGATGCAGCCGGGGTCGTGTCTCAATCATGGTCTGAACGGGTCCTGGATCGCCGTCCGGCCCTGGCGGACCGGACGGCAACCCGTCAGACCTCTTCGACGCTGCTCGGCTCGCGCCGGGACAGGTCGATACCGAGTTCCTCCGCCGCGCGGAAGACGTCCTCGTCGGTGTCGCGCATCTCGATGGACATACCGTCGCTGGACAGCACCTCCACATTCAGGCAGAGCGACTGCATCTCCTTGATGAGCACCTTGAAGGACTCGGGGATGCCGGGCTCCGGAATGTTCTCGCCCTTGACGATGGCCTCGTAGACCTTCACGCGGCCGAGGACGTCGTCGGACTTGATGGTCAGCAGCTCCTGGAGGGCGTAGGCGGCGCCGTACGCCTCCAGCGCCCACACCTCCATCTCGCCGAACCGCTGGCCACCGAACTGCGCCTTACCACCCAGCGGCTGCTGGGTGATCATGGAGTACGGACCGGTGGAGCGGGCGTGGAGCTTGTCGTCCACCAGGTGGTGCAGCTTGAGGATGTACATGTAGCCGACCGAGATCGGCTCCGGGAACGGCTCGCCGGAGCGGCCGTCGAAGAGCCGGGCCTTGCCGGACGGCAGCACCATGCGGTCGCCGTCGCGGTTGGGGATCGTGGCCTCGAAGAGACCGGTGATCTCGTCCTCGCGGGCACCGTCGAAGACCGGGGTGGCGACGTTGGTGTCGGGCTCGACCACGTCGGCGCCGATGACCTGCAGGCGGCGCGCCCACTCCTCGCCGATCCCGGAGACGTCCCAGCCCTGCTTGGCGAGCCAGCCCAGGTGGATCTCCAGGACCTGTCCCGGGTTCATCCGGGACGGGACGCCCAGCGGGTTGAGGATGATGTCGACCGGGCTGCCGTCCTCCAGGAACGGCATGTCCTCGACGGGGAGGATCTTGGAGATGACGCCCTTGTTGCCGTGCCGGCCGGCCAGCTTGTCACCGTCGGTGATCTTGCGCTTCTGGGCGACGTAGACCCGGACCAGCTGGTTGACGCCGGGCGGCAGCTCGTCGCCCTCCTCGCGGTCGAAGACGCGCACGCCGATGACCTTGCCGGTCTCGCCGTGCGGCACCTTCAGGGAGGTGTCACGGACCTCGCGGGCCTTCTCACCGAAGATCGCGCGCAGCAGGCGCTCCTCCGGGGTCAGCTCGGTCTCGCCCTTCGGGGTGACCTTGCCGACCAGGATGTCGCCGGCCACGACCTCGGCGCCGATGCGGATGATGCCGCGCTCGTCGAGGTCGGCCAGCACCTCCTCGGAGACGTTCGGGATGTCCCGGGTGATCTCCTCGGGGCCCAGCTTGGTGTCCCGGGCGTCGACCTCGTGCTCCTCGATGTGGATCGAGGAGAGCACGTCGTCCTGGACGAGGCGCTGCGACAGGATGATCGCGTCCTCGTAGTTGTGGCCTTCCCACGGCATGAACGCGACCAGCAGGTTCTTGCCGAGCGCCATCTCGCCCTGCTCGGTGGACGGGCCGTCGGCCAGCACCTGGCCGGCCTCCACCCGGGCGCCCTCGTCGACGACGACCTTCTGGTTGAAGGAGGTGCCCTGGTTGGAGCGGGAGAACTTCGCCACCCGGTAGGTGGTGTAGGTGCCGTCGTCGTTGGTCACCGTGACGTAGTCGGCGGAGACCTCCTGGACGACGCCGTCCTTCTCGGCGGTGATGACGTCACCGGCGTCGACCGCGGCGCGGTACTCGATGCCGGTGCCGACCAGCGGCGACTCCGACTTCAGCAGCGGCACCGCCTGGCGCATCATGTTGGAGCCCATGAGCGCGCGGTTGGCGTCGTCGTGCTCCAGGAAGGGGATCATCGCGGTCGCGACCGACACCATCTGGCGCGGCGAGACGTCCATGTAGTCCACGTCCGAGCCGGGCACCAGGTCGACCTCGCCGCCACGGCGGCGGACCAGCACACGGGCCTCGGTGAAGGTGTTGTCCTCCGACAGGCCGGCGTTGGCCTGCGCGATGAGGAAGCGGTCCTCCTCGTCGGCGGTCAGGTAGTTGACCTCTTCGGTGACCCGGCCGTCGATGACGCGGCGGTAGGGGGTCTCGATGAAGCCGAACGCGTTGACCCGGCCGTAGGAGGCCAGCGAGCCGATCAGACCGATGTTCGGGCCTTCCGGCGTCTCGATCGGGCACATGCGGCCGTAGTGCGAGGGGTGCACGTCACGCACGTCCAGGCCGGCCCGCTCACGGGACAGACCGCCGGGGCCGAGCGCCGACAGGCGGCGCTTGTGGGTCAGCCCGGACAGCGGGTTCGTCTGGTCCATGAACTGGGACAGCTGGCTGGTGCCGAAGAACTCCTTGATGGAGGCGACGACCGGCCGGATGTTGATCAGGGTCTGCGGCGTGATCGCCTCGACGTCCTGGGTGGTCATCCGCTCACGGACGACGCGCTCCATACGGGCCAGGCCGGTGCGGACCTGGTTCTGGATGAGCTCGCCGACGTTGCGCAGGCGGCGGTTGCCGAAGTGGTCGATGTCGTCGACCTCGACCACGACGTTCTCGCCGTTGCCCGCGAGCGTCTCGGTCTCGCCGGCGTGCAGCTTGACCAGGTACTTGATCGTCGCGATGACGTCCTCGACGGTGAGCACGCCGGCGTCCAGCGGCGCGTCGCTGCCGAGCTTCTTGTTGACCTTGTAACGGCCGACCTTCGCCAGGTCGTAGCGCTTGGGGTTGAAGTAGAGGTTCTCCAGCAGGGTCTGCGCGGCCTCACGGGTGGGGGGCTCGCCCGGGCGCAGCTTGCGGTAGATGTCGAGCAGTGCGTCGTCCTGGCCCTGGGTGTGGTCCTTCTCCAGGGTGGCGCGCATCGACTCGTACTCGCCGAACTCCTCGAGGATCTGGTCCGTCGTCCAGCCGAGGGCCTTCAGCAGCACCGTGACCGACTGCTTGCGCTTGCGGTCGATGCGGACGCCGACCATGTCGCGCTTGTCGATCTCCAGCTCCAGCCAGGCACCACGGGAGGGGATGACCTTGGCGGAGAAGATGTCCTTGTCGGACGTCTTGTCGATCGAGCTGTCGAAGTAGACACCGGGGGAACGGACCAGCTGCGAGACCACGACACGCTCGGTGCCGTTGATGCAGAAGGTGCCCTTGTTGGTCATGAGCGGGAAGTCGCCCATGAAGACCGTCTGCGACTTGATCTCGCCGGTCTCGTTGTTGGTGAACTCGGCGGTGACGAAGAGCGGAGCCGCGTAGGTGAAGTCGCGCTCCTTGCACTCGTCGATCGAGTTCTTGGGGGGCTCGAAGCGGTGGTCGCGGAAGGTCAGCGACATCGACCCGGAGAAGTCCTCGATCGGGGAGATCTCCTCGAAGATCTCCTCAAGACCGGACTTGGTCGGGACGTCCTGCCCGCTGTCGAGAGCCGCCTCGACACGAGCCTTCCACGCGGCATTGCCGAGCAGCCAGTCGAAGCTCTCGGTTTGGAGCGCGAGGAGGTTCGGAACCTCAAGCGGCTCCTTGATCTTCGCAAAGGAGATGCGCAGCGGGGCAGTGCTTGCGCCGTTGTTCGTTTGGGCAGTCGAGGCGTTGCGCGAGGCGGCCAAGAGGGGGTCCTTCCGAGGGCTCGGACTCACTACGCGCGTACCGGTCCCCCCTGAGCACACATGGCGTCGTCCCGATGAAGGACTTCTCCGTGTCTTTGATGCTCAGACGAATGCTTGCCCCTGGTGACGGGCCAGGCGACAGCTAACAGGCAGCGCAAAGGGTCAGTGTAGCCACTCGGCACACTGATGTCCAGAGCAGTGATTCGGAGACCGAATCATCTCCCCCTCGTCATCCGGTAGGACCGGCCCTGACCGGCTCCTACAGTCATGTCCTGCGCTTCGACCTCAGTTCTTCCCTCATCGCGCTCGATCCATGCCTCGACAGTCGGATCAGCTTCGCGACGCGTCCTGAGAATTGCGCGCTGCGTGCGGTTCGTCAAGGCCCCACCTCCCGGAGATCCTCCGAACGGCGTTCGAGCGGGGCCCGGCCAACCATCGAAGATCACCATACCCGGGTGCACCGACAACGAAGGTCAAGCCGGTGGCGCGGCACCGGAACACCGCAGGGCGGCCACCCGTTCGGGTGGCCGCCCTGCGGCTGATCAGCCCTCGGAGGGGCTATCCACGACTCATCGTCGTGATGGGTGTCACTTGACCTCGACGGAGGCGCCGGCGGCCTTGAGGGACTCGGCAGCCTTCTCGGCGGCCTCCTTGTTGACCTTCTCCAGGACCGGCTTCGGGGTGCCGTCGACCAGGTCCTTGGCCTCCTTCAGACCCAGCGAGGTCAGCTCACGCACGACCTTGATGACCTGGATCTTCTTCTCGCCGGCGCCGGTGAGGACGACGTCGAACTCGTCCTGCTCCTCGGCGGCCTCGGCGGCCGGGGCCGCGCCACCGGCGGCGGCGATGGCGACCGGAGCGGCGGCCTCGACGTCGAACTTCTCCTCGAACTTCTTCACGAAGTCGGAGAGCTCGATGAGGGTCATCGTCTCGAACTGCTCGAGCAACTCGTCCTGGCTGAGCTTCGCCATGATGGCGGTCCTTCCACTATTTCGGCTGGTGCCGGGGGTTCATTTCGGCGGGCGGGTGCCTTGCCGCACGACTTACGCGGACGCCCGCTGCGAGGCGGTCGGGGCCGATTACTCGGCCGCGGCGTCCTCTGCGGCGGGAGCCGGCGTACCGGCACCGCCCTCGACCTTGCTGCGCAGCGCGTCCGCGGTGCGGACGAACTTCGACAGCGGGGCCTGGAAGGTGGCCGCGGCCTTCGCCATGGACGCCTTCATGCCACCGGCCAGCTTGGCGAGCAGCACCTCGCGGGACTCGAGGTCCGCGAGCTTCTTGATCTCGTCGGCGGACAGCATCTTGCCGTCCATGACGCCGCCCTTGATGACCAGGGCGGGGTTGTCCTTGGCGAAGTCGCGCAGCCCCTTCGCCGAGGACACCGGGTCACCGGTGACGAAGGCGATCGCCGTCGAACCCGCGAACAGGTCGTCGAGCTGGGTGATCCCGGCCTCGTTGGCCGCGATCTTGGACAGCGTGTTCTTCGCCACGCGGTAATGGGCGTTCTCACCGAGCGAACGGCGCAGCGTCTTGAGCTGCGCCACGGTGAGACCGGTGTACTCGGTCAGCACAGCGGCGTTGGAGCTGCGGAACTTGTCCGTCAGCTCGGCAACCGCGGCAGCCTTGTCGGGCCTCGCCATGAGCCTCGGCCTCCTTCCGGGTGGTTGCTGACCGCGCGGACTGAAGGAGGAGGCTTGGGGGCAAAACGAAACGCCCCGGCGCAGGCGCACAGGGGCGTGGGCTCGACCGGACGCAAATCCGGGAACTCATCCTCGGAACACCTACGCGGGCCGCCCGCACCTAGCGGATCCTTCGGCTACCCCGTCCCCGAACTTGCGGACACGGCAGCGACCAGCGGTCTTTGGCTTCGCAAGGAGGATACGCGAGCGGCCTGCGACGGGGCAAATCGGGATCAGGCCCAGGTCAGGAGGTCTTCCCCTGGGACTGCTCCACCAGCTGGGAGATGTCCATGGTCTGGGCGGCCGGCGGCGGGGCCACGTCGACCTTGGTCCCGTAGTCGGAGTAGTACGAGGTCGAGGTGAAGGGCCCGGAGTTCATGGTGGCCCGCTCGACCTTCTTGACCAGCAGACCGTGGCCGTCCACCCAGACGTCGACGTGGTCGGTGGTCATGCCCTGCGCCTTGAGCTGCGACTGGATCTCCTTGGCGGTGGCCGCGTCCAGACCGGACTGCGAGGCGACGATCTTGGAGACCGCGACGGTGCCCGTGTAGTGGGTGGCCGAGACCCCGCGCACCGTCTCGGAGCCGACCGACTTCACGTCGCCGGAGCCGATCAGCATCTGCACCGAGCGGGTCGGGTTGTTGTTCTGCAACTCGTCCTGGAGCGCGTTGCCCGAGGCGCCCATCAGCTTGGACAGCACGGCGTAGTCGTACTTCAGCCAGGGCTTGCCGCCATCGGCGCCGGAGATGGCCTGGCCCATGTCCACGTACATGGCGTCCGTCAGGTAGCGCACCCGGTACGAGCCGTCGCCGCCGAGCTGCTTCATGGCCGTGGCCGCCTGGCCGCCGCTCATCTTGATGTCCACGTCGCCGGTCATGCCGTGCTGCCAGGCGAGTTCGCCGTTCATGGTCATCGAGACCTGGCCGAAGACCGTGGTCCCGTCCACCTTGGCCGAGTTGGCCTGGTCGGTCTTGGTGGCCGCCGTCCGCAGGGCGGTGAGCGCGCCCGTCACGCCCGTGCCACTGCCGTTGTCGGCCGTTGTCCCGTGGTCGTCGTGGGTCGCCTTGCCGCCCCCGCTGGGCCCGCAGGCGGCGATCGTGCCGAGTGCCGTCACGACGGCGACGCCCACTGCGGCCTTGCGGATCTGTGCGTACGTCATATCGAGCATCCCCCTAGAAAGCCGTCACCAGCACGCTAGCGCATGCGAAAGGGACCCGAAACAGCGTTCCGGGTCCCTTTCGTACAACGTGATCAGTGGTTCGGTTCCGGCCATCCTTCGGCCGGAAGCCGATCACCCGACCGTCAGACGGCCGCGGGGTCTTCCTCGACCATGAGGTTGCGGGTGCGGTTCGGGTCGATCGGAATGCCGGGGCCCATCGTGGTGCTGATGGCGGCCTTCTTGATGTAACGACCCTTGGCGGCCGACGGCTTGAGGCGCATGACCTCGTCGAGCGCCGCGGCGTAGTTCTCGACCAGCTGCTCCTCACCGAACGACGACTTGCCGATGATGAAGTGCAGGTTGGAGTGCTTGTCGACGCGGAACTCGATCTTGCCGCCCTTGATCTCGGTCACGGCCTTGGCCACGTCCGGGGTCACGGTGCCGGTCTTCGGGTTCGGCATCAGGCCACGCGGACCGAGCACCCGGCCCAGTCGGCCGACCTTGCCCATCAGGTCCGGGGTGGCGACGACGGCGTCGAAGTCCAGACGCCCCTTGGCGACCTCGTCGATCAGTTCGTCGGAGCCGACGATGTCGGCGCCCGCGGCCTCCGCCGCCGCAGCACGGTCACCGGTCGCGAAGACCAGGACCCGGGCGGTCTTGCCGGTGCCGTGCGGAAGGTTGACGGTGCCGCGGACCATCTGGTCGGCCTTGCGCGGGTCGACACCCAGACGCATGGCGACCTCGACGGTCGAGTCGAACTTGGTGCTGGAGGTCTCCTTGGCGAGGCGGACCGCCTCGAGCGGGCCGTACAGCCGCTCGCGGTCGACCTTGGCCTCCGCCGCGCGGAGGTTCTTGCTGCGCTTCACTGCTGCTCCTGGAAACTCGATCGGAGTCGTGGTCCGGACCGGCGCGTGGCCCTTCCACGGGGGTACCGCTTGCCTGAGGTGGTGCTCAGCCCTCGACCGTGACGCCCATGGAACGGGCGGTGCCGGCGATGATCTTCTCGGCGGCGTCGAGGTCGTTGGCGTTCAGGTCGGGCATCTTGGTGGTGGCGATGTCACGGACCTGGTCGCGGGTGATCTTGGCGACCTTCTTGACGTGCGGCTCGCCGGAGCCCTTCTCGATGCCCGCGGCCTTGAGGATCAGCTTGGCGGCCGGCGGGGTCTTGGTGACGAAGGTGAAGGAGCGGTCCTCGTAGACCGTGATCTCCACCGGCACGACCATTCCGCGCTGCGACTCGGTCGCGGCGTTGTAGGCCTTGCAGAACTCCATGATGTTGACGCCGTGCTGGCCCAGCGCCGGGCCGACCGGCGGAGCCGGGTTGGCGGCGCCGGCCTTGATCTGGAGCTTGATGAGCCCCGTGACCTTCTTCTTCTTGGGAGGCATTGCTCTCTCCGGGTCCTAATCGAGAGTGATCTATGCCTGCGGGCAGGCATACCGCACCACGATAACGGGTATCCAGGCACGGCTTGAAACCGAGCAGGTCAGACCGCCCGCGAGGGGCGTCTGACCTGGACGGAAGTGCTGGGCGCGGACCGGGTCCGCGCGGGCGGTGCTAGTTCTTCTGGATCTGGTCGAAGGACAGCTCGACCGGGGTCTCCCGGCCGAAGATCTCCACCAGGCCCTTGACCTTCTTGGAGTCCGCGTTGATCTCGTTGATCGTCGCCTGGAGGGTGGCGAACGGACCGTCGGTCACCGTCACCGAGTCGCCGACCTCGAAGTCCAGCACCTGGACCTCGACCTTCTTCTTCGGCGCGCCGCCGCCCTCGCCGGAGCCGGCCGCCTGCTCCTCGACCTCCGGGGCGAGCATCTTGACGATCTCGTCCAGGGTCAGCGGGTAGGGGTCGTAGGCGTTGCCGACGAAGCCGGTGACACCGGGGGTGTTGCGCACCACGCCCCAGGACTCGTTCGTCAGGTCCATGCGCACCAGCACGTAGCCGGGGAGCTTGTTCTGGCGGACGGTGCGGCGGTCGCCGTTCTTGATCTGGACGACCTCTTCCTGCGGCACCTCGGCCTGGTAGATGTAGTCCTCGACGTTGAGCGAGACGGCGCGCTGCTCCAGGTTGGCCTTCACCCGGTTCTCGTAGCCCGCGTAGGTGTGGATGACGTACCACTCGCCGGGAAGGGTGCGCAGTTCCTCGCGGAAGGCGGCCACCGGGTCGACGGCGGGCTCTTCCTCGACGGGCTCGCCGTCCTCGGCGTCGTCCCCGGCCTCGTCGACCTCGTCGGTGGTCTCGTCGGACTCGGCACTCTCGTCGGTTTCAGCGGCCTCTGCGGCGTCCGTGCCGGTATCGGTGTCCTCGACCTCGGCCGTGGCGGCCGTCGCCTCAGCCTCTTCGGCCACATCGGCCTCGACGGGCTGGTCGGCGTCATACAGGTTCGGGTCGGACACGATGGCTGCTTCTTCCTGACTTTTCAAAGAGTGGAACAGGCGTACGGGCGCCAGCTAGGGCGCTCCCCGCGGGATCCTCAGCCGAAGACGTACTTGACGAGCGCGGAGAAGCCCCAGTCAACCACGGTCACGATACCGATCATGACCGCGACGAAGACGATCACCACGGAGGTGTACGACATCAAGTCGCCGCGATTGGGCCAGACGACCTTGCGAAGTTCCGCGATGACCTGGCGGTAGAACAGGCCCATCCGCGCGAACGGACCCTTCTTGCCGCGCTTGCCGCCGCGCTTCTTCTTCGCCTTGGAGTCGAAGACCTCATCGTCGGTCTGGTCTTCCGGCCGACCACTTTCAGGCGTCGCGGTGGAGCCCAGGGCTTCCGTCACTCGTCCTCACCTGAATCCGGATCGGGGCCATGCCGTGCCTGTCCGGCTGCACGGCGGTGCACTTACTAACGTACGCGTGCACGCATCCAGCCGAAGAATGCGTGTTGCAGGGCCGGAGGGACTTGAACCCCCAACCGCTGGTTTTGGAGACCAGTGCTCTACCAATTGAGCTACGACCCTTTGCCGCCCCCAACGTAGCGCATTCGCGACGGCGCACAGAGTGCGCAGCACGGACCGCCTCGCCGAGGACCACGAGGGATGAGTGTACGGGTTGATGGGCCAGCCGTCGAACGTGAACGGCCGGACGCGTCGCATCAGGGCTCCCGGCAGGCCCAGTTGACCCGTTCGACCCGCTTCGCACACCGCCGCGCGACCTCTGCGCACCGGCGCGGCGCCCGGGCCCCACATTCCGGTCGCCCCCGCCAATCTGCGACGATGGCGGTCATGACCGCAGCCACACCTCCCGTGACGTCACCCACCGACCGACGGGTCTCCGCCCGTATCGGCTCGATCTCAGAGTCCGCGACCCTGGCCGTGGACGCGAAGGCGAAGGCGCTCAAGGCCGCCGGCCGCCCGGTCATCGGCTTCGGCGCCGGCGAGCCGGACTTCCCGACCCCCGACTACGTCGTCGAAGCCGCGGTGCGCGCCTGCCGCGAGCCGCGATTCCACCGCTACACCCCCTCCGGCGGCCTGCCGGAACTCAAGCAGGCCATCGCCGCCAAGACGCTGCGCGACTCCGGCTACGAGGTGGACCCCTCGCAGATCGTGGTCACCAACGGCGGCAAGCAGGCGATCTACGAGGCGTTCGCCGCCATCCTCGACCCGGGCGACGAGGTGCTCGTCCCGGCGCCGTACTGGACCACCTACCCCGAGTCCATCCGGCTGGCCGGCGGCGTCCCGGTCGACGTCGTCGCCGACGAGACCACCGGCTACCGGGTCACCGTCGAGCAGCTGGAGGCGGCCCGCACCGAGCACACCAAGGTGCTGCTGTTCGTCTCGCCCTCCAACCCCACCGGCTCGGTCTACCCGCGCGAGCAGGTCGAGGCGATCGGCCGCTGGGCCGCCGAAAAGGGCCTGTGGGTGCTGACCGACGAGATCTACGAGCACCTGGTCTACGGGGACGCCACCTTCACCTCGATGCCGGTCGTCGTTCCCGAGCTGCGGGATCGCTGCATCGTGGTCAACGGCGTCGCCAAGACCTACGCGATGACCGGCTGGCGGGTCGGCTGGCTGATCGGCCCCAAGGACGTGGTGCAGGCGGCGACCAACCTCCAGTCGCACGCCACCTCCAACGTCGGCAACGTCTCCCAGATGGCCGCGCTCGCCGCGGTCTCCGGTGACCTGGACGCGGTCGCCGCCACGCGGACCGCCTTCGACCGCCGCAGGCGCACGATGGTGCGGATGCTCAACGAGATCGACGGCGTGGTGTGCCCGGAGCCCGAGGGCGCGTTCTACGTCTACCCCTCGGTCAAGGGGGTGCTCGGCAAGGAGATCCGCGGCCGGCGTCCGCAGTCCTCGGTCGAGCTGTCCGCGCTGATCCTGGAGGAGGTCGAGTGCGCCGTCGTTCCCGGTGAGGCCTTCGGCACCCCCGGCTACCTGCGGCTGTCCTACGCGCTCGGCGACGAGGACCTCGTCGAGGGCATCTCCCGGATGCAGAAGCTGCTGGCCGAGGCGGTCGACTGACCCTCCGGTTCGCTCCGGTGTTCGAAAAGCCCCCGTCCGGGAACCGTGATTGGCCGAAACGGTTCCGGACGGGGGCTTGCGTATAGCAGGATCTTGGGATGTCGCGCGATGTCACCCTGCTTCCCAAGGCCCACCTCCATCTGCACTTCACCGGTTCCATGCGGCCGAGCACACTGCTTGAACTCGCCGACCGGTACGGGGTCCACCTCCCGGAGGCGCTGACCTCCGGCGAGCCGCCGCGGCTTCGGGCCACCGACGAGCGCGGCTGGTTCCGCTTCCAGCGGCTCTACGACATCGCCCGCTCGGTGCTGCGCAGCCCGGAGGACATCCGCCGGCTGGTCCTGGAGGCCGCCGAGGAGGAGGTCAAGGACGGCTCCGGCTGGCTGGAGATCCAGGTCGACCCGACGTCCTACGCACCACGGCTGGGCGGTCTCATTCCGGCCATGGAGATCATCCTGGACGCGGTGCGCACCGCGTCGCGTGAGACCGGCGTCGGCATGGCCGTCGTGGTCGCCGCCAACCGCACCAAGCACCCACTGGACGCCCGCACCCTGGCCCGGCTCGCCGTCCGCTACGCCGACCAGGGGGTGATCGGCTTCGGGCTGTCCAACGACGAACGCCGCGGGCTGGCCCGGGACTTCGACCGGGCCTTCGCCATCGCCGCCGAGGCCGGGCTGCTGGCCGCCCCGCACGGCGGTGAGCTGGCCGGCCCGCGCAGCGTCCGCGACTGCCTGGACGACCTGCACGCCGGGCGCATCGGCCACGGGGTGCGGGCCGCGGAGGACCCGCAACTGCTGGCGCTGCTGGCCGACCGCCAGATCACCTGCGAGGTCTGCCCGGCGTCCAACGTCGCGCTGGGCGTCTACGAGAAGCCCGAGTGCGTCCCCCTGCGCACCCTGTTCGAGGCCGGTGTGCCGATGGCGCTGGGCGCCGACGACCCGCTGCTGTTCGGCTCCCGGCTCGCCGCCCAATACACCCTCGCCCGTGAGTCGCACGACTTCACCGACGCGGAACTGGCCGAACTCGCCCGCCAGTCGGTACGTGGCTCCCGCGCCCCCGCGGACGTCCGGGACCGGCTGCTGACCGGTATCGACGCCTGGCTGGCCGCCTGAGCACCCGGTCCTACAGGCGGGCGCCGACCATCACCGGCTCGTTGACCAGGGTCACCCCGAACGCCTCGTACACCCCGTCCCTGACCTCGCGGGCCAGCGCGAGCAGGTCCTCGGTCTTCGCCGTGCCGCGGTTGGTGAGGGCGAGGGTGTGCTTGGTGGAGATCGCGGCCGGCCCGGTGCCGTAGCCCTTGGTGAACCCGGCCTGCTCGATGAGCCAGGCCGCGGGCACCTTCACCCCGCTCTCCCCGGCCGGCCAGCCCGGCGGCCGCACATCGGGGCCGAGCCGGTCGCTGACCCGGGCGAGGAAGTTCGTGTGGCCGGCCGCCTCCAGGATCGGGTTGGTGAAGAACGAACCGGCCGACCAGGTGTCGTGGTCGTCCTCGTCCAGCACCATGCCCTTGCCCGCCCGCAGCCGCAGCACGGTGCGCCGGGCGAGCTCGGCGGGGACCCGCTCCCCCGGCTCCACGCCCAGCGTGCGGGCCACCTCGGCGTACTTCACCGGTGCGGACAGCCCGTCGGCGTCCTCCAGCCGGTAGCGCACCCGCAGGATCACGAACCGCTGCGGCTCCCGCTTGAACCGGCTGTCCCGGTAGCCGAACGCGCACTCCTGCGCGGACAGGGTCACGGTCTCGCCGGCCGTCCTGTCGTACGCGACCACCTCGTCGACGGTGGAGGAGACCTCCTGGCCGTACGCGCCGACGTTCTGGATCGGGGTGGCGCCGGCCGATCCGGGGATGCCGGCCAGGCACTCGATGCCGGCCAGTCCTGCCTCGACGGTGCGGGTGACGGCGTCCGTCCAGGGCTCGCCGGCGGCCAGTTCCAGCCTTGGGCCGTCGAGGGTGACGCCGCGGGTGGCGATCCGCAGGGCGGTGCCGCTGAAGCCGTCGTCCCCGATGACCAGGTTGCTTCCGCCGCCGATCACCAGCAGCGGTTCGCCGGCGGCGTCCGCCTCCCGGACGACGGCGACGACGTCGGCGTCGGTGGTCGCCGTGACGAGGCGGGCGGCGGGGCCGCCGAGGCGGAACGTCGTGAGGGGCGCGAGCGGCGCGTCGTGGTCTACGTGCACCGTGCCAGCCTACGGGGCGCTTCACTGCCGGGCCCTGGGCGCGGTCGGGGCCGGCCCGGGGCGGCTCCTTGTGGACCGCATATTTACGGGCCCCGCCGAACCGGACATGCCCATCACGCCATATCCGGGGCCCGCAAATACACGTAAGCGTCCACAAGAAACCACCCCGGTCCGGCCCCTCACATCCGTACGAACGTGAGGGGGCGGGCCGGGGCAGGTTCTCGCGGACGCTGTCGAGTATTTGTGAGCCCCGTATCAGGCGTCGCAGGGCATGTCCGGTTCAGGGGGCCCGTAAATATACGGTCCGCGAGGACCTGCCCCGGCCCGCCCCCGACCCCGGGACTACGCCGGAACGCTGACCCGGACGGGTTCCTCGCGGCGGGCGGCGGCGCGCTTGATGCCGGGGATGAGCATCGCGGCCGCCGCACCGACGGCGATCGCCCCGGAGCCGGTCCACAGCGCGGGGGTGAGGCCGTTGACGAAGGACTGGCCGGACAGGTAGCTGCCGTTGGCCGAGAAGACGGCGGCCATGACGGCCACTCCGAGCGCTCCGCCGACCTCACGCATGGCGTTGTTGGCGCCGGAGGCGATGCCTTGTTCCTCCGGGGTGACGCTGCCCATGACGACGTTGGAGCTGGGCGCGAAGAACATGGCCATGCCCACGCCGCTGATGACCAGCGGCGGGATCTGGGCCGCGTAGGAGACGGTCGTCGAGATGATCAGGGCGAAGTAGGCGAGCCCGACCGCCTGGAAGACCAGGCCGAGCGCGATGACCGGACGGCCGCCGATGCGGTCGGAGACGGCGCCGGCGATGGGCGCGACGACCATCGGCATGGCGGTCCACGGCAGCATGCGCACCCCGGCCTCGATCGGGCTGTAGCCCTGCACGCCCTGGAAGAACTGGCTGAGCAGGAAGACCGAGCCGAACATGCCCAGGAACATCAGCATGCTGGCCGTGTTGATCGCGGTGAAGGCGCGGATGCGGAAGAGCCGCATCGGCAGCATCGGGTTGGCCGCCCGCAGCTCGTAGCCGACGAAGCCGACCATGAGCAGGGCGCCGGCCACCAGCGAGGCGAGGATGAGCGGGCTTCCCCAGCCGTCGGCGTTGCCGCGTACCAGGGCGTAGACGATGCCGAACAGACCGGCGCTGACCAGGGCGGTACCGGGGATGTCGATGCGCGGGTTGGGGCCGCGGCTCTCGTTGAGGCGCAGGCGGGCGAACGGGATCAGCAGCAGGCCGATGGGCACGTTCAGCCAGAAGATCCAGTGCCAGGAGAGGTGTTCGGTCAGGGTGCCGCCGATCAGGGGTCCGGCGGCGACGGCGAGGCCGTTGACCGCTCCCCAGATGCCGAAGGCCATGCCCCGGCGGGCGGCCGGCACCGCTGCCGACAGCAGGGTCAAGGTGAGCGGCATCATGATCGCCGCACCGACGCCCTGCACGGCCCGGGCGGCGATCAGTTCGCTCATGCCCGGTGCCAGGGCCGCGGCGGCCGAGGCGGCGCTGAAGACCGCGAGCCCGCCGATGAACATCCGCCGGCGGCCGAAGCGGTCGCCCAGCGCGGCACCGAACATCAGCAGGACGGCGAAGGTGAGGGTGTAGGCGCTGACGGTCCATTCGAGGTCTTCCAGCGCACCGCCGAGGTCCTTGCGGATGGACGGCAGCGCGGTGGTGACCACGAGGTTGTCCAGCGAGGCCATGAATCCGGCGACGCTGGTGACGATCAGCGCCCAGACGACCGTGCCCCGGCTCCTCGGTGGCGTGGCGGCAGACGGTATGGATTCGGTTGGTTGCATGACGTCCCCAGTGGATTAGTTATTGGTCACTAAGTTTCCAGGCCATGAACGCACCCCGCCCAGGGGCAGGGTGAGTCAGTCGGCCATCCGGGACAGCGCCCGCGCCGCGACCTTGCACGGCCCGTCGAGTCCGTTCCAGCAGCGGTCCTCGGCCGGGATGCCGAGCGCCACCAGGGTGTTGATCAGCATGCCGGAGCCGAAGAACCCGGTCAGCTCCTCGTCGGTGGCACCGGTGCGCCCGCGGACGAAGTCCCACAGGTCGGTCCAGCGCCGCCGGATGAAGGCGGACAGCTCGGGGTTCTCGGCGGAGGCCGCGGCCACATACAGTTGCATCTGCATCAGCAGGACGTCACGGTCGAGGATGAGGTTGGCGTAGCCCTCCCCCATCGCCTCCATGGCCTCCTTGCCCTCGAGTCCCTCCGACGCCTTCTCGAACGCGCCGAGCGTGACGTCGAAGCAGCGCTCCGCCGCGGCGCGGAAGAGCGCCTGCTTGCCGGGGAAGAGCCGGAAGAGGTAGGGCTGCGACACCCCGACCCGCCGGGCGATCGCCTCGGTCGACGTGCCGTGGTAGCCGGTTCGGGCGAATTCGGTGTACGACGCGCGGACGACGCTCTCGCGCCGCTCGTCGGCCGACATCCGGGGTGTCTTGTTCGCCATGGCAGTAAGTTATTACTCACTAACCAACTCTGTCAACCGGCCGGCCGCACGGATACGGGCCCCGCGCGGCCGGCGGACACCGTCGTCAGGACAGCCGGACCACCGCGCGGGCCATGCCGAGCACCTTCTGCCCGGCCGACGTCGCCGTCAGGTCGACCCGCACCGTGCGTGCCTCGTCGTCGAGCTTCGCGGCGACCTTGCCGACGACCTCGACGAGGGCGCCCTTGTCGTCGTTGGGCACCACGACCGGCTTGGTGAAGCGCACCCCGTACTCGACCACGGCCGCCGGGTCGCCGGCCCAGGCGGTCACCACGCGGACCGCCGACGCCATGGTGAACATGCCGTGCGCGATCACGTCCGGCAGGCCCACCTCCTTGGCGAACTTCTCGTTCCAGTGGATGGGGTTGAAGTCGCCGGAGGCCCCCGCGTAGCGCACCAGGGTCGCCCGGGTCACCGGGAAGGAGCCGGCGGGCAGTTCGGTGCCCACCTCGACCTCGTCGTAACTCACCTTGGCGGCCATCGTCATCCCTCCTCGGCCGAGCGTGCGACCAGCATCATCAGCGACGTCACCACGTGCTCACCGTCCGCGTCGTGCACCTCGCCGCGGATGGTCATCACGTCGTTGCCCGCCATGGACTTGATGGCGTCTATCACCACCGTCACCGCGAGCCGGTCACCGGCCACCACCGGGCGGGTGTAGCTGAACTTCTGGTCGCCGTGCACCACCCGGCTGAAGTCCAGGCCCAGCTCCGGGTCCTGCACGACCTGGGCGGCGGCCCGGTAGGTCAGCGCGAACGGGAAGGTCGGCGGTGCGATCACATCCGGATGGCCGAGCGCCTTGGCCGCGCCGGGGTCGGTGTACGCCGGATCGGGGTCGCCCACCGCCTCGGCGAACTCGCGGATCTTCTCCCGACCCACCTCGTACGGCGAAGTGGGCGGGTACGTACGCCCGACGAAGGACTGGTCGAGCGGCATCGGCACCTCCGATTGGCTGGCAGGGCGCTTGGCAGGGCGCGGCGGGTGGCGGCTCGGGCCGCCGGGAAACGACGTAAGGCCGCCCCCGAGACGGGGACGGCCTTACGGCGGGCTTGAGTGGCTGACCTGGGTCAGCGGGTCTCGCGGTGCGCGGTGTGCGCGTTGCAGCGCGGGCAGTGCTTCTTCATCTCAAGACGATCCGGGTCGTTGCGCCGGTTCTTCTTGGTGATGTAGTTCCGCTCCTTGCACTCCACGCATGCCAGCGTGATCTTCGGGCGGACGTCGGTGGCAGCCACGTGAAGTGCTCCTTGACGGACAGACGGATGAAACGCAGCAAGAGTAGCCGATCGAAGGACCGATCCCACAATCGGCTACACGGAGTAGCGGTGACCGGACTTGAACCGGTGACACAGCGATTATGAGCCGCTTGCTCTACCGACTGAGCTACACCGCCTTGATGAGCGAGAACCCCGCTTCGTCAAGTCCTGAGTGGTTCCAGGACGTTACGAGGACGAGGTTCCCATCCCATCTGAGCCCCAATACGGAATCGAACCGTAGACCTTCTCCTTACCATGGAGACGCTCTACCGACTGAGCTATTGGGGCGAGCGAGGAAGACATTACACGCTCCGCCGCCATACGTGAAATCCGAATCGGCGCCGTACGGACGTCGCCCGGACACCGCCGGGACACCGGGCCCCACCGGTGCAACTCCCCCTCCCCCGACCGCCCCTGGGGCTTCGCCCGGCCCCGCCGCAGCCCCGGTCGCGGAGCCGGGAAACAGCAGGTCAGCCGACGGCTCCGGTACGACTATTGCCCTCCTGCGCGATCGGCCGCCCACCTCGCCCTAGGCTCAGGCAGCGTGACCCCGCGCACCGACCCGCCGCCAGCCAGGACCGCGGGAACACGATGACCGAGAGTGTTCCCCCGCAACCGCACCAGCCGGGCCGGTCCGGCCCCGACGACGGCGACCCGGGCCCCGCCCCCGCCCTCCTGCTGACCGGTGCCCGGCTGAGCGACGGACGCGTGGTGGACGTGCGGCTGGGCGGCGGCCGCATCGAGGCGGTCGGCACCACGGGCTGCCTGGCTGCCGTCCCCGACGACGCCCCCGCCGGCCGCGGCCCGGCCCTGCCCGGCGCCGGCACCCGCGTCGACCTGGGCGGATACCTGCTGCTGCCGGCCCCCGCGGAACCGCACGCCCATCTGGACACCGCCCTGACCGCCGACCCCGGCGGCCCACCCAGCGACGCGGCCCAGGAAGTGCAGCGCCGGGTCACCGAGGCGGCCCTGCTGCAACTCGGGCACGGGGCGACCGCGTTGCGCACCCACGTACGCATCGGCGACGTCCAGGGCCTGCACGCGCTGGAAGCGGTCCTCAAGGCGCGCCGGGCGCTGCGCGGGCTGGTCGAGCTGACCACGGTCGCGATGCCGCGGGTGCTGACGGGCGCGGCGGGCGCCGACGGGCTGGTGATGCTGCGCGAGGCGGTGAAGATGGGCGCGGACGTGGTCGGCGGCTGCCCCGACCTGGACCCCGACCCCACCGGCTACGTGGAGGCGGCCCTCGGTGTGGCCGGTGAGTTCGGCTGCCCGGTCGACCTGCACACCGAAGCCGCCGACCCGGCCCGGCTGGCCAGGCTGGCGGCGATGGCGGGCGGACTTCGGCCGGGCGTGACGCTCTCGGGCTGCGCGGGGCTGACCGGGCTGCGTCCCGAGGCACTGCGCCGGGCCGCCGGCCAGCTGGCGGCGGCCGGTGCCTCGGTGGTCTGCCTGCCGCAGGGCGGCTGCGGCGCGCTGGGCCGCGGCGGATACGGCCCCGGGTTGTTCCGGACCCTGCGCGCGGCGGGCGTGCGGATCGCGGCGGGCAGCGGCGCGCTGCGGGACGCCGCGAACCCGGTGGGCCGCGGCGACCCGCTGGAGGCGGCCTTCCTGCTGGCCTCGTACGGCGAGTGCGGTGCCAGGACGGCGTACGACGCGGTGGCCGGGCGGGCCCGGGAGGTGCTGGGCCTTCCCGAGGTACGGGTCGAGGCGGGCTTCCCCGCCGAGTTGCTGGCGGTGCGCGGCCGGCAGGTCGAGGGCGTGCTCTCGCTCGGGTACAGCCGGATCGTGGTGCACCGGGGGCGGGTGGTCTCGCGGACCAGCGCGGTGCGTGAGTACGCGGACTGCGAGGCGACCGCCGCGCTCGACCTGCCCCGCCAGTCCCGCAACGGCGGCACCGGATTCGCCTGACGGTCCCGCGCCGGCCCCGGCGGCCCCGGCGGCCCGGACGCGGCGGCCGTCGGTGCGGCGTACGGTCATTCGTATGCGCATAGTCATCGCAGGCGGACACGGGAAGATCGCGCGGCGGCTGGAGCGGTTGCTGACCGCGCGCGGCGACGAGGTGGCGGGCATCATCCGCGACCCGGGGCAGGCAGAGGATCTGGGCGCGGTGGGGGCGGACCCGATCGTGTGCGACCTGGAGTCGGCGCCGGTCGACCAGGTCGCGGGGCATCTGCGTGGTGCCGACGCCGTGGTCTTCGCGGCCGGCGCGGGCCCGGGAAGCGGGGTGGAGCGCAAGCACACCGTGGACCACGCGGCCGCCGTGCTGTTCGCGGACGCCGCGGAGGCGGCGGGGGTGCGCCGCTATGTGATCGTCTCCTCCATGGGCGCGGGTGGCGAGCCGCCGTCCGGTACCGACCCGGTCTTCGCCGAGTACCTGCGGGCCAAGCGCGCGGCCGACGAGGACGTGCGGGCCAGGCCGGGGCTGGACTGGACGGTGCTGCGTCCTGGTGGCCTCACCGACGAACCCGGCACCGGGCAGGTCTTCCTCGCCGAGCACACCGGCCGGGGCCAGGTCACGCGGGACGACGTCGCCGCGGTGCTGGTGGCACTTCTCGACACCCCGAGCACAGCAGGCCGCACGCTGGAGTTGACCGGCGGTCAGGTGGCAGTGATGGAAGCGGTGAAGGCGGTAGTGGGCAGCTGAGCGGACGGCGGTGGGGCGGGGGGGCCGCCGTTCGTGGTCGTGTGGCCGACGGCCGGCGTGTACGAGGACCCGAACCCCAAATAGCGTCGTCGTCAAGGCCAAACGGGCCAGCGACAGAGTCGGCGCGTCGGTCTGTGAGTTCGCCGGGATCGACGACACCCTGTTCGCCCTCGTCGCAAGGCTGGCTGCGCACCACGGCCCTCGTGGAGTTCTGAGGCGACAGATGGTCCCCTGAAGTGGATTACCGGACCGTAGAAGGGCCCGTACCCCGGCGCATCAGCTGGTCACGGGCCCTTCTTGGCTGGTGGCGGCGCCAGGGTTCGAACCTGGATAGGCTGAGTCGGCAGATTTACAGCCCTCCCAAGATCGCCACATGCCAACCTCTCTGAGCTGCTGCTTTTGGCGACGCCGGGGCATGGTGGTCCGTTCCCGTCCACGCCTAGTCCTGATCATGGAAATCCGTCCTGCAACTGACGGACGTCGGTGATCGTTGTCAACCAACGTGAGTCGCACTTCTCCGTTCCATCAAATGTGGCTCCCCTCGGGTCGGCGCGGGACCGTTGGAAACACCTGCACCCTCTCAGCCCATCCCCCTCCGGCAGGCCCCGAGTCCGTATGGACTCGCAGGGATCGCATCCCGGTCGCCTGGCTGTCGGCACCGCCTGCAAACCACCGTGGAACCGCGCGCTGGCAACGGCATCGACTGGCAGAATCCATGAGCGCCATCGCGACGAGCGCGCGGCGCGAGGGACCCTCGGGTCGTCTCTTCTCCAACGGTCTGACGCTTGGGAGCTGCGCACAAATGACAGCACGAGCCAGCAACACCACCAATGAATTAATTCAACACCGGCGCGATATTGCCGACCTTGAGCAGCGCATCAACAATCGAAGATTGCAGGTTTTCGGTCTATTCGCAACCCCAATTGCCCTCATCTTCGCCATTCTCTCATGGATATGCATCAAGGTATTTCTCTACTTGCACGCAGACACGCCAGGCGCAATCAACGGGGGAATGTTCGCGTGTTCTGCATTCTTTTGCTTAGGTACCATCGTTCAATTTGCGATCGAATTCAGCAGAAATTCCCCCTGGAGGGATGATGGCACTCCGGTCAAAGACTTAAGGCTTGAACTCGAATTAACCGAGGAAAAACGAATCCTTGAGGCCAGGCGCCTGACGCCCCCCGCGTCAGAACGGCAGGCCTCATACAAGGAGCGGCTCCCGGCAGAAATCGCCCGCCTTCGAAGCGACTCGCGCCACTACCGCCGCATCCATCTGACGATGCAGTGGATCTTGTTTATCACTTCATCCTCTATCACTGCGGTGACCGCGTGGTTCAACCCCCCTCAACCCGCAAGTGGCATTCTGATCGTTCTCGGCTTCACAGTCACAATAGTCACCGCCGCATCCGGCTACTTCAAGCCCCGCGAGAGGGCTTTTAATTTGCAACAAACAGCTGACAACATCGAACAGCATGCCACTGCGATCGAATTGGGAATCTCCCCATATGGCGATGGCAGTGAAGATGCGAATCTCCGGTCATTCGCGACCACTGTAGAGGCGCTACGGGCGGAGCAGCGAATGCGCGAACAGCAACTCGATCAACCCCAGCAGGGTCAGCAGGAGGTCATCTGAGCGCCCACGCTGACCGGCAGGATGCCCATCGCCCGGTGGAAGCGGCACCCCGGATATGGGGACGCTCCCGGCTGCGGGCAAGCCTTGGTATGAGTCTTGGCGGCCCTCGGAGACCCTCTTCCTGCAAGAGCTTCTGAGCTAGGCCACTGGCCGGATCGGGGCCAGTTTTCAAGGCACCTCCCTGACACTGGTGGACTACGTCCCTGAGCTGCACAAAGTGCCGCGACCACCATCCAGTTGCTTTGCGTGTCCATACCTCGTCCACAGAGATGAATCGATCGAGGCAGCGTTCAAGACCCGAAGCCCGTCTGCACGGCCAGCCGGGGTACGAACCAAGCAGAAGCGATGGCGTCTTCCAGCCGACCAGCGCCCGCGCCCCCGTCCACGTCAAGGAGTTGGCCTCAAAATACTCACTTTGGGTGGTTGCTGCGCATGTCATGACCTAGCCTGAGCGCCAGGAGGGGTGCCACGTGCGGCCCAGTCTGCGTGGGGCAGTGGAGGACAGGCATACGTGACGCGGGTGAGCCGGATAGAGGCTGTGAACGACGACACGTTCACAGCCTGCATGGAGCAGCTCCAAGAGGGCTACGTCGCAAGTGTCGCCGCTACGGCTGGCTGCGCCATGGAGCATGTCCGTAGGGACATCTATGGTATGGATGCGCTGCTCGTTCGTCCTGCAGCGGAGCCCGGCAAGCAGGAGGTGAGCGTGTTCGCCCAACTCAAGAACACGACGACCGTTCTGCCCGACCCCGACAAGGACACCTTCAGCTACCAGCTCAAGAAGCGAGAGTACTTCGACCGCCTGGCGATGGATCGGAAGGATCCGCAGGCGATCTTGATTGTGATGGCGACATCCTATCGGCAGGCTGATTGGACGGATGCTAGCCACGCTCGACTCGAGGTGAGGCACTGCTGTTATTGGGTATCTCTCAAGGGAGTAACCGCGCGCGAGGGGGTTGAGAGTCCCAGCGTACGCATTCCAACTTCCAATATATTCGACGCAGTCGCACTGACCACAATCCTCGATAAGCTCGATAGGGGTGAAGCGCTCAATGCCCGGTAAGACCATCCAGCTCGCCCCGCAGAGCGTCAACCCTAGGCGGCTATCAACTCTGCTTGAAGAAGCAGGGTGGATCACGGTCGGAGGCCGCCCAGGCGCATATAGCCGCCTTTCTCCACCACGGGAAAGTTCCATTCTCGCCAGCAGTTTGCTAATTCCTCTAGACGAGGATGCGCCGGAATTTGCCTATCTCATGGAAGCCGTCCTCAATCAGCTGTCGGAGGATCGGGATCTTTGGGATAGGACTATCACTCCGAAGCTTGCCGTCAAGATTTCGGATGAGTTCAGGTTTCGCAAGGAGTCATCGGCCCCTTCTGGGATGATCTCCTGGCGGGATGGCGAATTGCTCATCTCCTCGGCCAGGAGAACGCTTCTGGCTGGAGCCAAGTCCTTCATCGAACCCGTTCGGCATTTCAGTAATAAGTTCGGCCAGTTTGCGAACAGATACCTGGAAAGCGTATTGATGGGCCAGACGGCTCCTGGTAGTTACATCGTTACTGCATACGCACCGGCTGATGCAATGGTTCCCCTACGGGGAGGCTCGGGTGCACACACGCCTGACCTAACCAGCTCGAATATGGCTCAGTCACGAGCAATCAGCATTGCGGTTGTGCGCGCAGTAGAAGCCACGGTCGAGGCGCTGGATCACTACAGGCAGCACCACTCCATGACGGGCTTCGAGGATGGAGTCCGCAACGGCATCTCCTACGAGATGACTAACGCCCTGCTTGGAATAGCTTCGAACTCAGACGGTGCAGATATCGCAGTTGAGTGGGATCCCGCGCTACCAATTGTTGGAGAGAACGCTTCCACGAGCTTCGACTTGCGCGGGAGCGATGCGCCCGTATTGGAAAGAGCAGCCCAAAAGCTTGCAGAACAGAGCGAGTCAACGCGAGCTACGATCGTCGGCAGAGTGCACCTGCTCGCCAAAAAGGAGGCCGGGAGCCCGGGGGTCTTCGGCGTTGAGTCAATAAGCGGCGGGCAACCCAAAAAGGTCCGAGTGCGCCTCTCATCCGAAGATGATTACCACGAGGCCGTTCGCGCACACGAAGAGGATCTAGCAATTCGCGTGAGCGGAAATCTTGAGCGCGAAGGTACACTCAGTTGGCTTTACAATGCGGCAGTGGTGGAAACACTAGGGCCGATCGAATTGTTCCGACGTGCGCCCACAGACCTCAAGGCTGGGCAACAAATTCCAGGTCAAGATCAATTGTTCAGAGTTGACCCGAGCTAAACTTCTTGTTGCGACCATCCAAGGCTCTGGTTCGGCATTGAGCGACCAATCGCTAGCAGATGCGAACTGGCCGCCAACAGTCAAGACGGCCCAGCCAGCCGTGCCGCCGTCAGTGTCGACGTGGCTCAGCTCAGGTGTGGAACCTCAGCTCGTCGCCCGGCGCGCCGGCCACTCCGTGGCGGTGCTGCTGAAGGTCTACGCGAAGTGTCTGGACGGCGCGACGAGCATGGCGAACGACCGGATCGACAAGGCGCTGGAGACCTGGGAATGACCGTGGGGCGTGCCCCACACCTGCCCCACAAGCGATGGTCAGCACGTGGGATCCAGTGAGACAGACCGGGATTCCGGCCACGAACCGTCCACGTGGCCCGGTCATGCCAGAAGGGCCCGTGTCCAGCGTTTTAGCTGGTCACGGGCCCTTCTGATCCTGTGGCGGCGCCAGGGTTCGAACCTGGGTAGGCTGAGCCGGCAGATTTACAGTCTGCTCCCTTTGGCCACTCGGGCACACCGCCGGGTCGTTACCTGGGTTTCCGCTGGTGCGGAGCCCCGTGGCAACGACGTAAACGATACCTGATCCGGGGGGGTGGTCCGCCACCCGGTTGATCAGCCTGGTGGGCGTCCGTGGTGGCTACGCTTGCGGTGACGGTCCGGCCGCCGAGCCGTGCCAGGACGTAGCCGACGCAACCCGACGCAAGGAGCCAACTGAACATGGCCGACTCCAGTTTCGACATCGTCTCGAAGGTCGAGCGGCAAGAGGTCGACAACGCCCTCAACCAGGCGGCGCGCGAGATCTCGCAGCGCTACGACTTCAAGAACGTGGGCGCCTCGATCGAATGGTCGGGCGAGAAGATCGAGATGCGGGCCAACTCCGAGGAGCGGGTCAAGGCGATCCTCGACGTCTTCGAGACCAAGCTCGTCAAGCGTGGCATCTCGCTGAAGGCGCTGGACGCAGGCGAGCCGCAGGCCTCAGGCAAGGAGTACAAGATCTTCGCCTCCCTGGAGGAGGGCATCTCGCAGGACAACGCCAAGAAGGTCGCGAAGATCATCCGCGACGAGGGCCCCAAGGGCGTGAAGGCCCAGGTCCAGGGTGACGAACTGCGCGTCAGCTCCAAGAGCCGTGACGACCTGCAGACCGTGCAGGCCCTGCTGCGCGGCAAGGACCTCGACTTCGCGCTGCAGTACGTCAACTACCGCTGACGGACACGGAGACCGTCCGCCGGCCCTTCCGGGCCGGCGGCACCGGGGCGTCGGGAGCGGTCACCCGCCGGACGGGTCCCGGTCGGTGGTGCCGGAGAGGTCGGCGCCGGAGAGGTCGCTGCCGGAGAGGTCCGTGCCGGGGAGGTCGGTGGAGCGGTGTTCTTCGGCGATCCGATAGCCGGCGCTCGTGTACAGGCTCATCGCCACCTCGTTGCCGCCCCACACGTTGAACATCAGCGCCGCGTCGCCGGCCGCCAGGGTGGCTCGCTCGCCGACCGCCATCGCGGCCCGCCCGTACCCCTTGCCGCGGTGCTCTTCGTCGACGTGCAGCGAGTAGCCGAACGTCACGCCCGGCAGATGGCGGTGCTTCAACCAGCCGGTACCGATCGGTGCTCCCGCCGCCTCCAGCACCAGGAACGTGTTGTCGGGCGTCGTGAGCCCCTGCGGGATCAGCTTCGCGAAGTCCCGGTCGGACTTGCGCTCGGCTTCCTGCGGGCTCAGGGCGCCCGCCCTGACGATGTCGCGGACGTAGGCGCCCTTCTCGGCGGCGAGCCACTCCGGAAACTCGGCCTCGGTCATCGGCCGGGCGGTGACGCCGTCGGGCGGCTGGGGCGGGGAGCCGAGGGGGCGCACCCTGGTCTGGCCCCGCAGGGAGTATCCGTCGTACAGGTCGCCCGCGGGCTCGGTGAGCCGCACGCTCAGCCGGCGTGCGCCGCGCTCCGCGCACCACTCCTCCGCCCACGCGCGGGCGGCCCCCTCGTGCCCCCGGCCCGCGTGGGGCGCGTCGACCCGCAGATCGCCGATATGGCCCGCGGGCGTGCCGTTGTCGTCCTTCACGACCACGGCGACGTGTCCCACCCGGCTCCCGGCGTCCGTTATCTCGGCGACCGTCCACTCGCCGATGCCGCCGGTTACCTCCTCCAGCAGGTGCTCCGCCGCCGCGCCGAGTCCGGCGGCGAGGTACGCGGCGCGGAGCCGTCGCTCGAAGTCCTGCCGCCATTCCGTATGGTCGGCAAGGACGTTGATATGAGTCATCCGATGACACTAACGACCTGACTCCGGCCCGAGCCTGGGATTTTCAGCCCCGCGCCGCCCAGCGGCCCCGCGCCGCTCAGCGCCCTCGCCCGCCGCTCAGTCACCCATGCACGCCGCTCACCGGCCATGCGGCCGGGGTGCCGTCATCGGGGGAGGCGGGCTCCGAAGCCCTCGTCGGTGTCGACGATCTCCCGGCCGAGCGGCATCAGCGACACGGGGATGAGCTTGAGGTTCGCCCAGCCGAAGGGGATGCCGATGATCGACAGCAGGAGGGGGATGCTGGTGATCAGGTGGGCCAGGGCGAGCCACCAGCCGGCGAAGATCACCCACAGGACGTTGCCCACCATGGACGCCGTCCCCGCGTCAGGGCGCTGCACCGCGGTGCGTCCGAACGGCCACAGCACGAAGCCGGCGATCCGCAGGGAGGCGACGCCGAACGGGATCGTGATGATCAACACGAAGCAGATGACGGCGGCCACCAGGTAGCCCAGCGCCATCCAGATCCCGCAGAAGATCAGCCATATGACGTTCAGTACCAGATCGATCACTCGCACGGTCGCCCGCCTCCTCAGTTCGTGCGCGGGGCCCTTGGTTATGGTGCCCGCTGAGCTGCCCGCCGAAGCCCCTCGGTCATGGTCGGTGACCTGCCATTTCCTCCAGGCGGGCGATGCGCTCGGCCATCGGCGGGTGGGTGGCGAAGAGCTTCGAGGCGTCTCCGGCCCGGAAGGGGTTGGCGATCATCAGATGGCTGGTGGTCTCCAGCCGCGGCTCGGGCGGCAGCGGAAGCTGCCTGGTCCCGGCTTCCAGTTTCCGTAGTGCCGAGGCGAGCGCGAGCGGGTCGCCGGTCAGCCGGGCGCCGGAGGCGTCCGCCTCGTACTCGCGGGAGCGGCTGACGGCGAGCTGGATGAGCGAGGCGGCGAGTGGGCCGAGCAGCATCATCAGCAGCAGGCCGGGCAGCCCCGGGCCGTCGTCGTCCTCGGAGCGGCCGATGGGGATCAGCCAGGCGAAGTTCACCATGAAGATCACCACGGAGGCGAGCGCGCCGGCCACCGAGGAGATGAGGATGTCGCGGTTGTAGACGTGGCTCAGTTCGTGGCCGATCACCCCGCGCAGCTCCCGCTCGTCGAGTATCCGCAGGATGCCCTCGGTGCAGCAGACCGCCGCGTTGCGCGGATTGCGTCCGGTGGCGAAGGCGTTGGGGGCCTCGGTGGGCGAGATGTAGAGCCGGGGCATGGGCTGGCGGGCGGCCGTGGACAGCTCGCGGACCACCCGGTAGAGGCCCGGCGCCTCGATCTCGCTGACCGGACGGGCACGCATCGCGCGTAGAGCGAGCGTGTCACTGTGCCAGTACGCGTACGCGTTGGTGCCGAGCGCGATGACCAGGGCGACGATCAGACCGGTACGGCCGAAGAAGCTGCCGACGACCAGAATGATCGCGGACAGCCCTCCGATCAGTACGGCGGTCTTCAACCCGTTGTGCCGGCGGTGCACGGTCGTCCTCCAAGACGTGCGGTGTGGACCTTCCCACGGTCCGGTGGAACCTCCCGTATCGGACAACGGAACGCGGGAGGTTCCGGTTCCCCGGGCGGGCGGCACCGGCGCCGTGCGGTGGCCGGCGGTCCGGCACGGCGGAGCCCCCGGCCGGGTGCGGCCGGGGGCTTCTGGGGCGGGCGGGGCTCCGCGGTCCTACAGGAGTGCGGAGGTCACGAAGCGGAGGACCAGTTGCGGGGCGCCGGACAGGGCGATGCCCGCCGCCGCCGCGAGGGCGATGGCGGTGCCCGGACCGGCCGGGACGCGGATCGCGGTCTCTGTCGCGCTCCCCCCGGCAAACTCCTCCGTACGGGTGAGGGCCGCCGGGGCCGCCGCGGACCGGGTGAACAGCAGCGTCGTCCACCGCAGGTAGTAATACAGCGCGATCACCACATTGACGGCCATGACCACGGCGAGCCAGCCGAGCCCCGCGTCCACGGCGGTGGAGAAGACCGCGACCTTGGCGAACAGCCCGATGACACCGGGCGGCAGTCCGGCCAGGCAGAGCAGGAAGAACGCCAGCGCCAGCGCCGGCAGCGGCCGGGAGGCGGAAAGGCCCCGGTAGTCCTCCAGACGGTTGGCGTGCCGGGCGCCGGAGACCAGGACGACGACGGCGAAGGCGCCGAGGTTCACCACCGCGTACATCAGGGCGTAGGAGACCGTGGTGCCGATCTCGCGCCCGGGGTCGGTCACGTAGCCCGCCGCCGCCAGCGGCACCAGCAGGTAGCCGGCCTGGGCGATGGAGGACCAGGCCAGCAGCCGTACCGCGCCGCGCGGGGTGCCGAGGCGCTGGCGCAGGGCGGCGACGTTGCCGACCGTCATGGTGAGCGCGGCCAGCACGGCGAGGGCCGGGCCCCACACGTGCGCGTACGGCCGGAAGGCGACCACCGCCAGCAGGATCAGCCCGGAGAAGCCCGCCGCCTTGCCGACGACCGACAGGTAGGCGGCGACCGGCACCGGCGCGCCGGCGTAGGTGTCGGGGACCCAGAAGTGGAAGGGGGCGACGGCCAGCTTGAAGGCGAAGCCGACCAGCGTCAGCACCGCCCCGGTGCGCGCCAGCGTGGTGAGCGGCCCGGTGCCGTGGCTCAGCCCCTCGGCGATCGCGCCCAGGTGCAGCGTCCCGGTGGCCGCGTACACGAAGCTCACCCCGAGCAGCGTCACGGCCGTCGCGGTGACCGAGGACAGGAAGAACTTCAGGGCGGCCTCGCTGGAGAGCCGGTCGCCGCGCCTGAGGCCCACCAGGGCGAAGGAGGGCAGCGAGACGACCTCCAGGGCGACGACCAGGGTGGCCAGGTCGCGGGAGGCGGGCAGCAGGGCGGCGCCCGCGGCCGAGGACATCAGCAGGAACCAGAACTCGCCGGCCGGCAGGTCGTCCTGGTTGTGCAGGGACAGCAGCACGGTCAGCAGCGCGCCGCCGATCACCAGGAGCTGGATGACGAGGGTGAAGTGGTCGGCGACGTAGCTGCACCGGTCGGGGCGGCCCAGGGCGCAGAAGGTTGACCGGTCTCCTTGCAGCAGCGGCAGCAGTGACAGACCCGCCAGTACGAGGCCGACGGCGCACACCACCCCGAGCAGGGGTTTGCGCGCGGCCGGCAGGAAGAGGTCGGTGATGAGCACGGCCAGTCCCACGACGGCGATGACCGCGGGCGGGGCGATCGCGATCCAGTCGACGGACTGGACGACGCCCGAGGCGAGGTCGGTCATCAACTGCCTCCGAGGAGGGTGCGTACGGCCGGGTCGGTCAGGCCGAGCAGTGCGGCCGGCCAGAGTCCGGCCAGGACGGTCAGGGCGACCAGTGGGGTCCAGGCGGCGAACTCGTACCCGCGTACGTCGGCCAGGGTGACCGTCTTGTCGCGGCGGTCGCCCATGCACACCCGGCGCACGACGACCAGCAGGTAGGCGGCGGTGAGCAGGGTGCCGAAGGCGGCAAGGGACATGAAGGTCAGATAGGCGGGGCGGCTCAGGCCGGCCGCCGGGTGGAAGGCGCCGAACATGGTGAGCATCTCGCCCCAGAACCCGGCGAGTCCCGGCAGGCCGAGCGAGGCGACCGCGCCGAAGGCCAGCAGTCCGCCCAGCCGTGGCACGGTGCCGTACAGCGCGCCGCCGGTGCCCTGGGCGCCGCCGGACAGGGCGTCCAGGTCGGTGCTGCCGTAGCGGTCCTTGACCCCGCCGACCAGGAAGAACAGCAGGCCGGTGATCAGTCCGTGGGCGACGTTGGCGAACAGCGCGCCGTTGACGCCGGTGGGGGTGAGGGTGGCGATGCCCAGCAGGACGAAGCCCATGTGGCCCACCGAGGAGTAGGCGATGAGCCGCTTCAGGTCGCCGCCCGCGCCGCGTTTGGCCAGCGCGATGCAGGCGAGCGACCCGTAGATGATCCCGATCACCGCGAAGGCGGCGAGGTAGGGGGCGAAGGTGTGGGCGCCCTGTGGGGTGACGGGCAGCACGATGCGGACGAACCCGTAGGTGCCCATCTTCAGCAGGACGCCGGCCAGCAGCACCGAGCCGGTGGTGGGCGCGGCGGTGTGGGCGTCCGGCAGCCAGCTGTGCAGCGGCCACATGGGCGCCTTGACGGCCAGTCCGACGCCGACGGCCAGCGCGGCGATGATCTGCGTGGAGTGGCTGAGCTTCGAGCCGTTGTCGGTGGCGAGTGCCACCATGTCGAAGGTGCCCGCCTTGAAACCGATCAGCAGGAGGCCGAGCAGCATGACGACGGAGCCGAGCAGCGTGTAGAGGATGAACCGGAAGGCGGCGCGGTCCCGGCCCTCGCCGCCCCAGCGGGCGATGAGGAAGTACATCGGGATGAGCACCATCTCGAACATCAGGAAGAACAGGATCAGGTCGAGCGCGGCGAAGGTGCCCAGCGTGCCCGCTTCGAGGACGAGCAGGAGGGCGACGAACGCCTTGGGGGTCGGACCCTGGGGGCTCTTGAAGTAGGCGTGCAGCGCGCACAGGAAGGTCAGCAGCGCGGTGAGCACGATCAGCGGGAGCGAGACGCCGTCGACACCCAGGTGGAGGCGGATGTCCAGGGCCGGGATCCAGCTGATGTCGGTGGTGGCCTGCATGCGCGCCGGGTGGCCGTGGTCGAAGCCGATCGCCAGCGCGACCGCCAGCACCAGCACCAGCCCGGTGACGGTCACGCCGTGCCGCAGCACGGCCTGTTCCGGGCTGCGGCCGCGCAGTCCTGGCGGGGCGGGCAGCAGTGCGCCGAGCGCGCCGAGCAGGGGCAGGACGACCAGGGCCGCGAGGAGGATCTCAAGGACGGTGTCGTTCACGGCTCACACTCCGGCGGCGACGAGGACGGCGAGGGCTGCCAGCACCACGGAGCCGGCGAGCAGCACGCTCAGGTAGGTCTGCACGTTGCCGGTCTGCGCGCGGCGCACCAGCGCGCCGAGCGTGCGGGGCAGGCCGCCCGCGGCGCCGACGTAGCCCTCGATGACCTCGCGGTCCAGGAACCGCACCAGGCCGGCGGCGGCGAGCACCGGGCGGACGAACAGCGCCGAGTAGAGGGCGTCGAGGTGGAAGCCGTGCGCGGCGTGCCGGTGCAGCGGGCCGAGCAGCAGCCGGCCGGGGTCGGCGAGGTCCTCGGCGTCCGCGATGTCGCCGTAGACCACCGGGTGGGCGGCGATGGCCGCGGCCTCGACGGCCGCGGGCTCCTTCGCCTCGTTTTCGGCGGCGGCGACCACGGCGGCTTCCTTGGCCGTCTCGGCCGCGGCCTCGTCACCGGCGGGCTCGGCAGCGGCGGGCTCGGCCGCAGAGGCCTCGTCAGCCGGCGGGGCCGCGGTCGCGCCGTCCGGGTTCTCCGCCGCGGGGAGCGCTTCGGGGTGGGTGGCGACCGTCGTGATGGGCACGCTGCGGGTGGCGGCGACCCGCCAGGCGGCGTAGGTGACCAGGACGCCGATGAGGGCGAGTCCGGCGCCCAGCACCGAGGTGGCCAGGGTCGGGGTGAGCGCGGTGCCGTCGAACCACTTGGGCAGTCTGCCGACGGTCACGCCGAGGGCGAGGGTGGGGATGGCCAGCACCCACAGCACGACGTTCATCACGACGGGCACCCGGCGTTCCGACGGCCGGGCGCTGCCGGAGCCGCGGAAGGCGAGCAGGAACAGCCGGGTCGCGTACGCGGCGGTGAGCGGCGCGGTGGCCAGCGCCGCGACCAGCACCGTCCAGCCGACCGCGGAGGGCACGGCGGCCTGGTGGCCGTCGGCCGCGCGTTCTGCGGCGCGCAGGACCGACTCCTTGGAGAAGAAGCCGGAGACCGGGGGCAGCGCGGCGAGGGCGGCGAGCGCGATGGCCATCGTCCACATCGCGTCCGGGACGCGGGCGCGCAGGTCGCGCATGCGGGACATGGCGGCCAGCGAGTTGGTGCCGGCGGCATGGATCAGCACGCCCGCGCCGAGGAAGAGCAGGGCCTTGAACGCGCCGTGGGTCAGCAGGTGGAACAGGGCGGAGGTCGCGGTCCCCGACGGCCAGCGCGCCGGTCATGTAGCCGAGTTGGCCGATGGTGGAGTACGCCAGGACCCGCTTGATGTCGTCCTGCGCGAGGGCGGCGAGCGCGGAGCCGGTCATGGTGACCGCGGCCATGACGGCCAGCACCGCGAGGGCGGCGGCCGACAGTTCGAACAGCGGCAGCAGCCGGGCGACGAAGTAGACGCCGGCGGCGACCATGGTGGCCGCGTGGATCAGCGCGGAGACCGGGGTGGGGCCCGCCATGGCGTCCGGCAGCCAGGTGTGCAGCGGGAACTGGGCCGACTTGCCGGCCACCCCGGCGAGCAGCAGCAGGGTGATCAGCGTGGGGTGGTGGATCTCGCCGGAGACCACCGCGGTCAGGATCCCGTTGATGCGGAACGTCCCGGTGTCGGCGGCGAGCGCGAAGATGCCGATCAGGAACGGCACGTCGCCGAGCTTGGTGACCAGGAACGCCTTGAGGGAGGCGTCGCGGGCCTCGGAGGTCTCCCAGTAGTGGCCGACCAGGAAGTACGAACAGATGCCCATCACCTCCCAGCCGACCAGCAGCACGATCAGGTCGCCGGAGTAGACGACCAGCAGCATGGCGGAGGTGAACAGCGACACCAGCGCGCTGTAGGAGGCGTAGCGCGGGTCGTCGCGCAGGTAGCCGGTGGAGTAGATCTGCACGCAGGAGGCGACCAGGGCGACGAGGACCGCGACGAGCACCGAGAAGCCGTCGAGGTGCAGCGCGAGGTCGACCGGCACCGAGCCGGTGGGGGTCAGCCGGGTGCCCGCGTCGGTGGCCGGCCCGGTGCCCTGCCGCACCGCGATCAGCACGGTGAGGGCGAGGGCGGTCAGCGTCGGCAGGACGGCCAGCGGCCGGGTGAATCCGGGTGCGGTCCGGCCGAGCAGCAGGCCCGCGACGGCGCCGAGAAAGGGCAGCGCGAGGACGAGGACAGCGAGGGTCGTCAGGGTCACGCGGTCTGCCCTTCGGCGTGAAATGCCTGGTCAGTAGCGTTTTCGGGGGAATTGTCAGTGGTGGGTGCGATGCTCGCGGAGCCAGAGTCGAAGCCCGGTCGGTCGCCGGGGTCCGCGAGATCGGTGAGCTTGTCCACGTCCGAGGTGCCGCGGTTGCGGTGGACGAGCAGCACGATCGCCAGACCGATGCCGATCTCGGCGGCGGCGATGGTGACGGTGAAGAGCGTGAGCGCCTGGCCGGCGTGCAGGGTGTCGCGGAGCCAGACGTCGAACGCGACGAGGTTGAGGTTGACGGCGTTGAGCATCAGCTCGACGGACATCAGGACGAGGATCGCGTTGCGCCTGGCGAGGACGCCGTACAGGCCGACGCAGAACAGGAGGACGGCGAGGACGGCGGGATAGGCGAGGTGCATCAGCGCTCCTTGTTCTCGCGCCCGGACTCGCGCCTGGAGAGGACGATCGCGCCGACGAGCGCGGCGAGCAGCAGCACCGAGAGCGCTTCGAACGGCAGTACCCAGTGCCGGAAGAGGATAGCCCCGGTGACCTTGGTCGACCCCTGTGCGGCACCGCCCAGGTCGATCCAGGTCGAGCGGAAGGCGTCCACGACCACCCAGACCAAGGTGGCCGCGGCGGCGACGGCCACCGCCAACGCGGCCGGGCGGTTGCCCGAATCGGCGTCCGGGGAGCGGCCGATGGGGGCCTTGGTGAGCATCAGCCCGAACAGAAGGAGGACGACGACGGCACCGACATAGACCAGCACCTGCACCCAGGCGATGAACTCCGCGGTGAGCAGCAGGTACTCCACGGCGAGGCCGCCGAGCGTGACGACCAGCCACAGCGCGGCGTGCACCAGTTGCCTGGTGGTCACCGTGACGAGCGCGGCGCCCAGGGTCACCAGGCGGTCAGCACGAAGGCGATCTCGACCCCGGTCGGGGACAGGAATCCGGGGTGCACGGTCGCGGGGTTCACGCGGCGTCACCACCGGCGGGCGGGCGGGCGGCGCTCTTGCGGGCGGCGGCGATCTCCTTGGGCTCCTCGGCACCGGGGTCCAGGGCGGGCGGCGCGGGCACCGTCCACATCCACTCGCGCAGCTTGTCGCGCTCGTGGGTGAGTTCGTGGATGTCGGTCTCCGCGTACTCGAACTCCGGGGACCAGAACAGCGCGTCGAAAGGACACACCTCGATGCAGATACCGCAGTACATGCACAGGGCGAAGTCGATGGCGAAGCGGTCGAGGACGTTGCGGCTGCGCTCGCGGCCGCCGGGCACGGCGGCCGGGACCGTCTCCTTGTGGGAGTCGATGTAGATGCACCAGTCGGGGCACTCGCGGGCGCACAGCATGCAGACCGTGCAGTTCTCCTCGAACAGCCCGATCACCCCGCGGGAGCGCGGCGGGAGTTCGGGGGAGGCGTCCGGGTACTGCTGCGGTGACGGTGCGGCGGGTCATCGTCCGCAGGGTGACGGCCAGGCCCTTGGCCAGGCCGTGGCCGGGCAGCGGGCTCATGAGATCACCACCTTGACGATTCCGGTGAGCGCGATCTGGGCGAGGGAGAGGGGGATGAGCACCGTCCAGGCGAGCTTTTGCAACTGGTCCTCGCGAAGCCGCGGGTAGCTGACCCGCAGCCAGATGACGACGAAGGCGAGCAGGCCGGTCTTGACCAGCGTCCACACCCAGCCGGCGCTGCCGGACCACGGCCCGTGCCAGCCGCCCAGGAACAGCACGCTGGTCAGCGCGCACAGCACGACGATGCCCGCGTACTCGGCGAGCAGGAACAGCGCGAACCGCAGTCCGGTGTACTCGGTGTAGGCGCCGAAGATGATCTCGGAGTCGGCCACCGGCATGTCGAACGGCGGGCGTTGCAGTTCGGCGAGGCCCGCGGTGAAGAAGACCAGGCCGCCGACGGCCTGCCACGGGATCCACCACCAGTGGAAGGCGGCCAGCACGCCGGTCAGCGAGACCGTCCCCGCGGCCATCGCCACCGAGGCGGCGGTCAGCAGCATGGGCAGTTCGTAGGCCATCAGCTGGGCGGCGCTGCGCAACGCCCCCAGCAGGGAGAACTTGTTGGCGGAGGCCCAGCCGGCCATCATCGAGCCGAGCACGCCGACGCCCATCACGGCGAGCACGAAGAACAGCCCGGCGTCGACGGACTCGCCGACGAAGCCGTGCGGGCCGACCGGGATGGCGATCAGCACCAGCAGGTAGGGCAGCAGGGCGACGGCGGGGGCGAGCTGGAAGACCCGGCGGTCGGCACCGGCCGGGACCACG
This sequence comes from uncultured Actinomycetota bacterium, assembly GCA_963737305.1. Classification (GTDB taxonomy): domain Bacteria; phylum Actinomycetota; class Actinomycetes; order Streptomycetales; family Streptomycetaceae; genus Streptantibioticus_C. The sequence goes on from CAVTRX010000001.1 coordinate 4,030,827, forward strand.
TCCTCCTTCTGGGCGAACTTCACGCCGTCGGCGACGAGTTGGGCCCAGCCGTGGAAGCCGCCCGCGTACATCGGGCCGAGCCGGCCCTGCATGTGGGCCATCACCTTGTGCTCGGTCTGGCCGACCAGCAGCGGCAGCACCAGGAAGACGACCAGGACGGCGACCAGTCGCAGCAGGACGTGCGCGAGGGTGTCGTTCACCGGTCCTCTCCTCCCGTGCCGGGGTCCTGGGGCCGCTCCTGGGGCTGCGGGGGCTCGTCCTCGGCGGGGGGCCGCGGTCCGCCGGCCGGGGGCTGGTTCCAGGGGGCGTCCGAGCGCGGCCTGGGCCGGTCGGGCTGCTGGCTGGCCGAGCCCTCGCTGACGCTGCGGGAGCGGCGGGCGGGGCGTTCGCCGGGGGTGGCGCGGCCCGCCGCGGCGCGGGCCGGGCGGGTCGGGGCGGGCGGCAACTGGCCCTTGAGCGGTCCCCACTCGTTGGGGTCGGGCACGCCGGGGGGCAGCATCTGGCGGCGCCGGGCGCCGGCGTGCTCGGCGGCGGCGCCGGTCTCCTCCGGCTCCTTCGCGCCGGGCCAGGCCTTGGCGACCCGGGCCGCCAGCACGAAGTCCTTGCGCAGCGGGTGGCCCTCGAAGCCCTCCGGGAGCAGCAGCGGGACCAGGTGGGGGTGGCCGGTGAAGTCGATGCCGAACATCTCGTGGGTCTCGCGCTCGTGCCAGGCGGCGCCCGCGAACAGGTCGGTGGCGGTCGGCAGCCTCGGCTGGTCGTGCGGGACGGTGGTGCGCAGCACCAGGTGGCGCACGCGGCCGGGGCGCGGGTCGGCCAGGTGGGCGCAGACCTGGAATCCGGTGCCCGGCTCGTCGACCGCGCTCAGCCAGTCGAAGTAGCGGCAGCCCAGCTCGTCGCGGGCGGTGCGCAGCGCGTCGGTCCACGAGGCGGCGGGCACGTCCACGGTCAGCAGGCTGTACGCCTCCTGGGCGGTCGCCTCGGCGCCGAAGAGCTCGGCGGCGGCCTGCGGCAGCCGGTCGAACGGGTTCAACGCTCGTCCTCCCCCGGCGTCGGCGGGGCGGCCACCAAGGAGCTGCCCAGCGCGGCGGCGGACGGCCGGGGCGCGGCGTCGTTCGCGTAGCGCTCGCCCAGCGACTCGCGGGCGATCTTCTCCTGGAGCTTGAGGATGCCCTGCAGCAGCGCCTCGGGGCGCGGCGGGCAGCCGGGGACGTAGACGTCGACCGGGATGATCTGGTCGACGCCCTTGGTGACGGCGTAGGAGTCCCAGTACGGGCCGCCGCAGTTGCTACAGGCGCCGAAGGAGATCACGTACTTCGGTTCCGGCATCTGCTCGTACAGCCGCTTGACGGCCGGGGCCATCTTGTCGGTGACGGTGCCCGAGACGATCATCAGGTCGGCCTGCCGGGGGCCGGGGGCGAACGGGATCACGCCGAGCCGGATGAAGTCGTGGCGGGCCATGGAGGCGGCGATGAACTCGATCGCGCAGCAGGCGAGGCCGAAGTTGAAGACCCACAGGCTGTAGCGGCGTCCCCAGTTCAGGACGACCTTCATCGGTTCCGGGGCCAGCCGGGCGAGCGTGCCGAGCCGTTTGGGCTCGGGCAGGAACGTCGGTTGCGGTTCGGCCGGGTCCTGGGGCTGTGCGGCCCGGTGGGACTCGTGGGTCACGTCCATTCCAGGACGCCCTTCTTCCATGCGTACAGCAGACCGACGGCGAGGAAGCCGAGGAAGACGAACATCTCCACCAAGGTGGTGCCCCCGAAGCCGGGGGCGGCGAAGACGGTCGCCCACGGGAAGAGATAGATCGCGTCCACGGCGAAGATCACGTACAGGAAGGAGTAGACGTAGTAGCGGATCTGGGTGTGTGCCCAGCCCTCGCCCACCGGGTCCACACCGCATTCGTACGTCAGCATCTTCTCCCGGGTCGGCACCACGGGTCGAAGCAGGTGCCCGGCGCCGAAGGCGACGGCCACGAAGAGCACTCCGACGACAGCGACCAGGCCCACCACCGAGTAGGTGTGGAAGTAGCTCGCCGCGTGCACGGTCGCCACGTTCGACACCGGCACGTCCACCCCTCATCGTCGCGCTCGTCCCCGGTCCGCCCGGCGATCCGGACGTTTCCTTGGACGACTCCGTACGCACGGGAGTCTAGGGCCTGGCCTGATCGGCGGCGGAGGAGGCCGAGGCGGGCGCCCCCGCGCCGCGTCGCGCGCCAGGCGCACTGGTGGGGAAAACCCCACCCCCGCACCCCAACGCACCCCATGGCGCCGTCCCTCCCCCGACGGGCAGGCTGGTGCCATGAGCAACCACGCCCCCTACGCGCCCGCCGGTGAGGCGGACGAGGCCGAGGAACCGCTGCCGTCGCCCGGGCCGGTGCTCGGCGCGACGACGTGGCGGGAGATCGCGCACCTCGTGTCGAACTTCCCGGTGGCCCTGGTGGGGTTCGTCTACGTGGTCGTCATGCTGTCGCTGGGCGCGGGGCTGGCGGTCACCGTCATCGGGCTGCCGCTGCTGGCGGGCGGGCTGGGCGGCTGCCGGGGGCTGGGCGCCCTGGAGCGCCGGCGGGTGCGGGCGCTGCTGGGGGTGCGGATCGACGAGCCGAGGCCGTTGCGCCGGCGCCGCGGGTCGGGGTTCTTCGGCTGGCTGTGGACCGCGATCAAGGACCCGGTGGCGTGGCGGCACGCGCTGTACTTCTTCATCCGGCTGCCGTGGGGGATCTTCACCTTCGTGCTGATGCTGGTGATGTTCTTCGTGGGCTGGCCGGTGCTGCCGTGGGTGGCCCGGGCCCTGGCCAACGCCGATCGGGCGATGGCCCGCGGGTTGCTGTCGCCCTCGGACGAGTTGGAGCGCCGGATCGAGGAGCTGGAGTCGGACCGCGGCACGGTGGTGGACACCGCCGCCGCCGATCTGCGGCGGATCGAGCGTGATCTGCACGACGGCGCGCAGGCCCGGCTGGTGGCTTTGGCGATGGACCTGGGGCTGGCCAAGGAGAAGCTGCTGGAGGACCCGGAGGCGGCGGCCCGGATGGTCGGCGAGGCGCACGGCGAGGTCAAGCTGGCCTTGCAGGAGCTGCGCGACCTGGCCCGCGGCATCCACCCCGCCGTGCTGACCGACCGCGGTCTGGACGCGGCGCTCTCCTCGGTGGCCGCCCGCTGCACGGTCCCGGTGCAGGTGGTCACGGATCTGCCGGAGCGGCCCGCCGCCGCGATCGAGGGCATCGCGTACTTCACCGCCTCGGAGCTGCTGACCAACGTCAGCAAGCACAGCGGTGCCCGGACGGCGGCGGTGGAGGTGTGGCGGGCGCAGGACCGTCTGCTGGTCCAGGTGCGCGACGACGGGCGCGGCGGGGCGGCGGCCGGGGCGGGCAGCGGGCTGGCGGGGCTGGCCGAACGGCTCGACGCGGTCGACGGCCTGCTGGTCGTCGACTCCCCGGTCGGCGGCCCGACCGCGGTGACCGCGGAGCTGCCGTGGCGGCACAGGGAGGCCGGCGTCGCCGGCTGAGGCCGGGGCCCGCAGGCCGGATGACCTGCTCACCGGGTGGGGATATCCCCACCCGTGAACGCCGATCCGCACCATGGGCGCGGCGCCCTGGGTCCGGGACGATCGATCACGACGGAATCGTATGAGTGACGGGCGGTCGGCGATGGCGAGCGGAATCACCCCGGACAGGCGCGGGCCACGGGTCCCGGCGGTGCTGCGGGCCCCGGTGGAGGGGCGGACATGGCGGGAGTTCTCCTATCTGCTGCTGAGTCTGCCGATGGGGATCGTCTGGTTCGTGTACACGGTGGCGATGGTCTCGGCGAGCGCGGGTCTGCTGGTGACCTTCCTGGGCATCCCGGTACTGGCGGCGGCGCTGGCCGGGTGCCGGGGGCTGGGTGTGCTGGAGCGGGCCAGGGCGCGGGCGCTGCTGAGGGTGGACGTGGCGGAGCCGGAGCCGGTGCGGCCGCAACGCCGCGGGGTGCTGGCGTGGGTGGCCGCCCTGTTCAAGTCGGGCACGTCCTGGCGTCATCTGCTGTACGCGTTCTTGATCTTCCCGTGGGGGGTCTTCTCCTTCGTCGTGTCGGTGACATTCCTCACGACCGGCTGGTCGCTGCTGACGTATCCGCTGTGGCGCTGGGTCCTGCCGACCTACGTCCACCAGCCCGGCCTCCAGATCCACGGGGATCGCCACGGCACCCGCTGGTACCTGGACTCCCCCTTCGAGGTCTCGGTGACCGCGGGGGCCGGTCTGCTGCTGGTGCTGGTCACCCCGTGGCTGATCCGGGGCATGGCGGGGGTGAACGGGCTGATGGTCTCCGGGCTGCTGGGTCCCTCGCGGCTGGCGAGCAGGGTCCACGAGCTGGAGTCGGACCGCGGTGTGGTGGTGGACACCGCCGCCGCCGACCTGCGGCGGATCGAGCGTGACCTGCACGACGGCGCGCAGGCCCGGCTGGTGGCTTTGGCGATGGACCTGGGCCTGGCCAAGGAGAAGCTGCTGGAGGACCCACAGGCCGCGGCCCGGATGGTGGACGAGGCGCACGGCGAGGTGAAGACGGCCCTGCAGGAGCTGCGGGACCTGGCCCGCGGCATCCATCCGGCGATCCTCACCGACCGCGGTCTGGACTCCGCGCTGTCCTCGGTGGCGGCCCGCTGCACGGTGCCGGTGAACGTGACCGTGGACCTGCCGGGGCGGCCGGTGCCGGCGATCGAGGGGATCGCCTACTTCACGGCCTCCGAGCTGCTGACCAACATCAGCAAGCACAGCGGCGCCAGCCGGGCGAGCGTGGAGATCTGGAAGTCGGAGGACCGCATCCTGCTCCAGGTCGGCGACGACGGGCGCGGCGGGGCGGCGGCCGGGGCGGGCAGCGGGCTGGCGGGGCTGGCCGAACGGCTCGACGCGGTCGACGGCCTGCTGGTCGTCGACTCCCCGGTCGGCGGCCCGACGCGGATCACCGCCGAACTGCCCTGGCGCGGCTGACCGGACCCGCCGACCGGACCGGCCGGCCGGTCCGGGAGCGGGCCCTGTTCGGCCCTGGCCCGGGCTGGCCACCGCCCGGCCCTTCCGGGCGCGCCGTTTGCTGCGATGCTGGAGGTGGACACAGCGGGGTTGCCGATGAACGTGGGGGATGCGAGTCGTGGTGGACAGGGTTCGGGTGGTCATCGCCGAGGATTCGGTGCTGCTTCGGGAGGGCCTGACCCGGCTGCTGACCGACCGGGGGCACGAGGTGGTCGCGGGGGTCGGGGACGCGGTGGCGCTGATCAAGGTGATCGACGAGATGGCGGACGAGGGGGCGCTGCCGGACGTGGTGGTGGCGGACGTGCGGATGCCGCCCACCCACACCGACGAGGGGGTGCGCGCGGCGGTGCGGCTGCGCAAGGACCATCCGTCGGTGGGGGTACTGGTGCTGTCGCAGTATGTGGAGGAGCGGTACGCGACGGAGCTGCTGGCCGGCTCGACTCGCGGGGTGGGCTATCTGCTCAAGGACCGGGTGGCCGATGTGCGCGAGTTCGTGGACGCGGTGGTGCGGGTGGCCTGCGGTGGCACGGCGCTGGACCCCGAGGTGGTCGCGCAGCTGCTGGGCCGCAGCCGCAAACAGGACGTCCTGGCCGGGCTGACCCCGCGCGAGCGGGAGGTGCTGGGGCTGATGGCGGAGGGCCGGACGAACTCCGCGATCGCGAAGGAACTGGTGGTCTCCGACGGTGCGGTGGAGAAGCACGTCAGCAACATTTTCCTGAAGTTGGGGCTGGCGCCCAGCGTGGGTGACCATCGCCGCGTGCTGGCTGTATTGACTTATCTGAATTCCTAGCCACGCCCGTCAACGTCGAGATTTTCCTGACACCATGCCAGCGAGCCGGGTCCATGGTGACCGGACAGGGACTAAAGAGAGGTGGGGGGAGCGTTGCGAACAGCAAGGCGTCGGCCATGCCGCGTGTCAACCAAGGACACCCTTACCTCGTACCATGACCCGGGGTCCCAGCGGTCGAGCACTCGCCCGCGAAGCCGCCGCCTCGAAGGAGGTTCACATCAGTGACCAGCCAGGTCAGTAGCCCAGCCGAGCTTGCGGTGCTCGGCGCTCAGCGCGTGCCAGGCAAGGAGATCCGGCGCCTGGACCGGGTGATCATCCGGTTCGCCGGGGACTCCGGCGACGGTATGCAGCTGACCGGTGACCGGTTCACCTCGGAGACGGCTTCCTTCGGCAACGACTTGTCCACCCTGCCGAACTTCCCCGCCGAGATCCGCGCGCCTGCCGGGACCCTGCCCGGGGTGTCCTCGTTCCAGCTGCACTTCGCGGACCACGACATCCTCACTCCGGGTGACGCGCCCAACGTGCTGGTCGCCATGAACCCGGCGGCGCTGAAGGCGAACGTCGGCGACCTGCCGCACGGCGCCGAGATCATCGTCAACACCGACGAGTTCACCAAGCGGGCGATGGCCAAGGTCGGCTACGACAGCGACCCGCTCCAGGACGGCTCGCTGGACGCCTTCAACATCCACCCGGTGCCGCTGACCACGCTCACGGTGGAGGCGCTGGCCGACTTCGGACTCAGCCGCAAGGAGTCCGAGCGCAGCAAGAACATGTTCGCCCTCGGGCTGCTGTCGTGGATGTACCACCGTCCCACGACCGGCACGGAGGGGTTCCTGCGGGCGAAGTTCGCCAAGAAGCCGCAGATCGCCGAGGCGAACATCGCCGCCTACCGCGCGGGCTGGAACTTCGGCGAGACCACCGAGGACTTCGCGGTGGCCTACGAGGTCGCGCCCGCGTCCTCGGCGTTCCCCGCCGGGACGTACCGCAACATCTCCGGCAACCTGGCGTTGTCCTACGGTCTGATCGCCGCCGCCGAGCAGGCGGACCTGCCGCTGTTCCTGGGCTCCTACCCGATCACCCCGGCCTCCGACATCCTGCACGAGCTGAGCAAGCACAAGAACTTCGGTGTGCGCTCCTTCCAGGCGGAGGACGAGATCGCCGGGATCGGCGCGGCACTGGGCGCGGCGTTCGGCGGTTCACTGGCGGTGACCACCACCTCCGGGCCGGGTGTGGCGCTCAAGTCGGAGACCATCGGGCTCGCCGTCTCGCTGGAGCTGCCGCTGCTGGTGATCGACATCCAGCGCGGCGGCCCGTCCACCGGCCTGCCCACCAAGACCGAGCAGGCCGACCTGCTCCAGGCGATGTACGGCAGGAACGGCGAGGCGCCGGTGCCGATCGTCGCCCCGGCCACCCCCGGCGACTGCTTCACCGCCGCCCTGGAGGCCGCGCGGATCGCCCTGACCTACCGCACCCCGGTCTTCCTGCTCTCCGACGGCTACCTGGCCAACGGCTCCGAGCCGTGGCGGGTCCCGGAGGTCAGCGAACTGCCGGACCTGCGCGTGCAGTTCGCGACCACCGCGAACCACCGCAAGGAGGACGGCACCGAGGAGTTCTGGCCCTACCTGCGCGACCCGCAGACCCTGGCCCGGCCCTGGGCGGTGCCCGGCACCCCCGGTCTCGAACACCGCATCGGCGGCATCGAGAAGCAGGACGGCAGCGGCAACATCTCCTACGACCCGGCCAACCACGACCTGATGGTCCGCACCCGGCAGGCCAAGATCGACGGCATCCAGGTACCGGACGTCGAGGTCGACGACCCGGACGGCCAGGCACGCACGCTGGTCATCGGCTGGGGCTCGACCTACGGGCCGATCACCGCCGCGGTGCGCCGCGTGCGGCGGGCCGGCGGTCACGTCGCCCAGGCCCACCTGCGCCACCTCAACCCGTTCCCGGCCAACCTGGAACAGGTGCTCACCGGTTACGACAAAGTGATCGTGCCGGAGATGAACCTCGGCCAGCTCGCCCACCTGCTGCGGGCGAAGTACCTGGTCGACGCCCGCTCGTACAACCAGGTCACCGGCCTGCCGTTCAAGGCCGAGCAGCTGGCGAACGCCATCACCCAGGAGATCGAGCAGAAGCAGGAGCAGGAGAGCGCAGATGTCTGAGGCACCCGTGATCGAACAGCAGCCGGCCCCGGGGCTGCCGGCGTTGACTCTGGTCCCGAAAGCCGACGGCAAGCAGTCAGCCAAGGACTTCAAGTCCGACCAGGAGGTGCGCTGGTGCCCGGGTTGCGGTGACTACGCGATCCTGGCCGCCGTCCAGGGGTTCCTGCCGGAGCTGGGGCTGGCGAAGGAGAACGTGGTCTTCATCTCCGGGATCGGCTGCTCCAGCCGGTTCCCGTACTACATGAACACCTACGGGATGCACTCCATCCACGGGCGTGCCCCGGCCATCGCCACCGGCCTGGCCAGCTCCCGCCGCGACCTGTCGGTCTGGGTGGTCACCGGTGACGGTGACGCGCTGTCCATCGGCGGCAACCACCTCATCCACGCGCTGCGGCGCAACGTCAACCTCAAGATCCTGCTGTTCAACAACCGGATCTACGGGCTGACCAAGGGCCAGTACTCGCCCACCTCCGAGGTCGGCAAGATCACCAAGTCGACCCCGATGGGTTCGCTGGACGCGCCGTTCAACCCGCTGTCGCTGGCGATCGGCGCCGAGGCCGGGTTCGTGGCGCGCACCATCGACTCCGACCGCAAGCACCTCACCTCGGTGCTGCGGGAGGCGGCCGCCCACCCGGGCACCGCGCTGGTGGAGGTCTACCAGAACTGCAACATCTTCAACGACGGCGCCTTCGAGGTCCTCAAGGACCGCGAGAGCGCCACCGAGGCGCTGATCCGGCTGGAGCACGGCCGCCCGATCCGCTTCGGCACGAACGACGCCAAGGGCGTGGTGCGCGACCCGCTCACCGGCGACCTGGTGGTGGTGGACGTCACACCGGACAACGAGCACCAGATCGTGATCCACGACGCCCACTCCACCTCGCCGACCACCGCGTTCGCGTTGACCCGGCTGGCGGACGCCGACACCTTGCACCACACCCCGATCGGCGTGCTGCGCAACGTGCAGCGCCCGGTCTACGACACCGCGATGGCCGACCAGCTGGACGCGGCCATAGAGCAGAAGGGCAAGGGCGACCTGGCCGCGCTGCTCAGCGGGAACGACACCTGGACCGTCGTGGGCTGACCGCACCCCGAGGGCACCGGTTTTCCGCCCGGCCGCCGAGTCTGCGCGACTCGGTGGCCGGGCGGCCGTATGTCTATGTCCATGACGACCGAGCCGCAGCCCGTGCCGCACGACCGACCGATGTACCGCGTCAAACGGCTGCTGCTCGGGCCGCCGCTGATCACCGAAGCGCTGCGGGACGAGAAGCTGAGCAACCCGCTGGCGCTCGGGGTGCTCGCCTCGGACTGCATCTCCTCCACCGCGTACGGCACGGAGGAGATGCTGCGGATCCTGGTGCCGGTGATCGGGGTGGCGGCCTTCTCGCTGGTGCTGCCGCTGACCGGCGTGATCATCTTCGTGCTGCTGTTGCTCACCCTGTCCTACCGCGACGTGGTGACCGTCTACACCAGGGCCGGCGGCTCCTATGTGGTGGCCCGGGAGAACTTCGGGCCGAACGTCGCGCAGATCGCGGCGGTGGCGCTGCTCATCGACTACATCGTGACGGTGGCGGTGCAGACCGCGGCCGGCACCGACGCGATCATCTCGCTGGCCCATTTGGTCGGCGACGACTTCACCGGCATCGACCACCTCAAGACGCCGCTGAGCGTCGCCGTGGTGCTGGTGCTGATGTACGGGAACCTGCGCGGCATCCGGGAGGCGGGCCGGGCGTTCGCCACGCCCGCGTACCTGTTCATGGCGGCGGTGGCGCTGATGCTGGTCGTCGGGGTGATCCGGTTCGTGGCCGACGGCACGCTACCGCACGCGAACCTGCACGCCGCGGGCGCGCTGACGCCGGGCCACCAGGGCGGCGGACTGCTGTACGGCGCGACGCTCTTCATCGTGCTGCGCGCCTTCGCCAACGGCGGCTCGTCCCTGACCGGTCTTGAGGCGATCTCCAACGGGGTGTCCGCGTTCCGCCCGCCGCAGGGGGTCAACGCCCGCCGCACGCTGGTGACGATGAGCTGCATCCTGGGCGTCATGGTGCTGGGGGTCTCCACCCTCGCCCACCTCACCCACGCGACGCCCTACGAGGACGGCAACCCGACGGTCATCGCGCAGGAGGCCCACCTGCTGTTCGGCAGCGGGGTGGCCGGCACGGTGGGGCTGGTCTTCGTGCAGCTGGCGACCGCGCTGATCCTGTACACCGGGGCCAACACGCCGTTCACCGGGTTCCCGTTCCTGGCCAGCTTCGTGGCCGAGGACAGCTTCCTGCCCCGGCAGCTGACCCGGCGCGGGCACCGGCTGGCGTTCTCCAACGGGATCATCGCGCTGACCGCGCTGGCGCTGGTACTGCTGCTGGTCACCGGCGGCAACGTCGACCGGCTGGTGGCGCTGTACGCGATCGGGGTGTTCACCGGGTTCACCATGGCGGCGGCCGGTCTGACGGCGTACCACTGGCGCCGCCAGGAGCGGGGGCGCACCTGGAAGCTGGTGGTCAACATCGCCGCCGCGATCGCCTCGGCGCTGGTGGTGGTGATCTTCGCGGTCACCAAGTTCACCGAGGGCGCCTGGCTGGTGGTGATCGTCTTCCCGCTGGGGGTGTGGGCGCTGATCCGCATCAACCGGCAGTACCGGGCCGAGGCCAACGCCATGGAGACGCTGCCCGCGCCGGGCGCCGACCGGCCGCCGTGGCGCCGGCACATCGTCTACGTGCTGGTCGACGGCCTGGACCTGGCCACCCTCAAGGCGTTGCGCTACGCCCACCGGCTCGGCCCCGACGAGATCCGCGCGGTGCACTTCATGGTCGACGACAAGCACGCCCGGCAGTTGATGGACAGCTGGGAGGCGACGGCGGGCACCACGGTCCCGCTGGAGGTCGTCGAGTGCCCGGACCGCCGGCTGCGGCGGGCCGTCACGGAGCTGGCCACCCGCTCGACCGCCGACGGGCAGACCGCGCTGACCCTGCTGCTGCCGCGCCGCACCTACGCGCCGGTCATCGGCCGCATCCTGCACCGCGGCACGGGTGAGGGGATGGCCCGGGCGGTGGAGGACCTGCCGAGCGTGGCGGTGACGATCCTGCCGTTCGACGTGGAGCGGGCGGTCGAGATGCTCGCCGCACGCCGCCGGGAGCACCGGGAGTGAGCGCCGGGGCGCGCGGGGCGCTCCAGGGCCGCCTGTCATGACCGTCATCCGAAACGGACATGACAGGCGGCCCGTTCGCTGGTTACCGTCGGGGCAGGGCGGTCGAGGGTCGGCCGACGACCCGGAGGTGGCCCGTGGACAGCCGGCGCGGTGGATTACTGTGCGGCATGGCGGCCTATGCGATGTGGGGTCTGGTCCCGTTGTACTGGCCGCTGTTGGAGCCGGCCTCCGCCCCGGAGATACTCGCCCACCGGATGGTCTGGTCGCTGGTCGTGGTGGGGGCGGCGCTGGTGGTGCTGCGCCGCTGGGGCTGGGTGCGCGAACTGGTGCGCGATCCCCGCCGGTTGGCGCTGGTCGCGCTGGCGGCGGTGCTGATCTCGGTGAACTGGGGCTTCTACATCTGGGGCGTCAACTCCGGCCGGGTGGTGGAGTCCTCGCTGGGCTACTTCATCAATCCGCTGGTGACCATATGCTTCGGCGTCCTGGTGCTGCGTGAGCGGCTGCGGGTCGCCCAGTGGGTCGCGGTGGGCGTCGGGGCGCTGGCCGTCGGGGTGCTGACGGTGGGTTACGGGCGGCTGCCGTGGCTGGCGTTGACGCTGGCGTTCTCCTTCGGCTCCTACAGTCTGGTGAAGAAGAAGATCGGGCTGGGCGGCATCGAGTCGCTGGGCGCGGAGACCGCGGTGCAGTTCCTGCCCGCGCTCGGCTTCCTGTGCTTCCTCGGCGCCCGCGGGGACGGCACCTTCACCACGCACGGCGCCTCGCACGCCGCGATCCTGGCCAGCGCGGGGGTGGTGACCGCGATCCCGCTGGCCTTCTTCGGGGCGGCGGCGGTGCGGATCCCGCTGACCACGATCGGGCTGCTGCAGTACCTGACACCGGTCTCGCAGTTCCTGATCGGGCTGCTGTACTTCCACGAGTCCATGCCCACGGAGCGCTGGATCGGCTTCGCACTGGTGTGGGTGGCGCTGTTGCTGCTGACATATGACGCGCTACGGGCCTCCGTACGCACCCGAGTCGAGCCGTACGATCAGCAGCACACCTCCCCCTCGATCGCCAGGAGCGACGTATGAGCCGACCCCGCACGGGCCTGATCCTCGACTTCGGCGGGGTGCTGACCACCAGCATCCCGGCCTGCACGCTCGGCTTCGACCGGCGCAGCGGCTTCGCCGAGGGCACCTTCCTGTCGGCGATCGGCAAGAACCCGGACGGCATGGCCCTGTACGCGGACCTGGAGCGCGGGGCGATCACCCAGACCCAGTGGAACGAGGGGACCGCCGCGCTGCTCGGGGTGGACCCGGAGAACCTGCTGGGCCGGGTGCTGGCGGACCTGCGTCCGCAGCCGTCGGTCATCGCCGCGGCGCGGGCGGCCCGCGCGGCCGGGGTCCGGGTGGGGATCTTCTCCAACAGCGTCGGGATGACGCCCTTCAACCCCTACGACGGCCACGACTTCGCGAACTCCTACGACGCGGTGCTCATCTCCGAGGAGTACAAGAAGCGCAAGCCCGACCCGGAGTTGTACGAGGCGATGCTGGGCCTGATGGGGCTGCCCGGCGAGGCCTGCCTGTTCGTCGACGACACCGCCCACAACCTGCCGCCCGCCGAGGCGCTGGGGGTGGCCACCGTGCTGGCGACCGACCCGGAGTCGACCATCACCGCGATGGAGACGCTGCTGGGCATGTCGCTGCGGCCCCAGCCGGCCGTCTGAGCGTCACCGCGCCGGGGCGTCCCAGGGCCCGGGTGTCCCGGGCCCGGGGTCTCCTCAGCGGAAGGCCGCGTGGATCGACCAGAGCACCCGCCAGGCCTGCGCGGCCAGTTGGGTGGGGTCGGCCGGGACGCGGTCGTTGAGCCAGTCGGCCAGCAGACCGGTGAAGGCGGAGGCGACCGCGGAGGACGCCGCCTCGTGGTTGCCGCCGTCGGGGTAGCGGCGGCGGCGTTCGGCCAGCGAGCGGGCCATGAGCTCGGCGTGCAGGAGTTCGCCGAGCGGGCCGCCACCGTACGGGCCGAGCAGCCCGCGGTAGAGCGGGGCCCGCTCGGCGATGGCGCCGAACAGGTCGACCAGCGCGGCCGGCGGCTTGTCCACGTCGGGCAGCGGGTCCCAGGCGTGCAGGGCCTCGACGGCGACGCGCACGAAGGCGGCGCAGGCGTCCACGGCCAGCTCGCGCAGGTTGTCGTAGTGCAGGTAGAAGGTGGCACGGCCGATGCCGGCGAGGTGGATGACCTCGGTGACGCTGACCTCTTCCAGCGGGTGCCGGTCGCAGGCGGCCAACAGCGCCTCCCGCAGCTTGGCGCGGGTACGCACCGTGCGCGGATCGCCGCTCGCCGTCATGCGGGCCGCCGGGCCGAGACGCTCATCGGTTCACTCCTCGTCCAGCAGCGTTCGGCACGCCCACTGTTCAACTTAATGGACACCTGTACAGAAACTCTGTTCGGCGGTAACGTCGCACCGCTCGGCAGCACACCCCCACGTGATAGCCGGGGCCAACGGCCGTACGATCCACGGTAGTTCGCGATCAATCGTACTTAATCATCACGAAATGTGCCTGCCCACCTTACAGCTTCACCAAACGGACCGACGAATGGAGTACCCGTGAAGCGTTCAGTACAAGGGATCGCCATGGCCGCCGCGGCGCTGACCGCGCTGGCCGTGAGCCAGTCTCCGGCGCACGCCATCAACCGCTACACCGTGCTGGCGAACTCCCCCAAGCCCGCGGTCTGCAACAACAGCGGCACCGTACCGCCGGGGACCTGGATCCAGAACAAGGTGTGCGGTTACTTCATCGCCACGGCGATGGCCGGCTCGTCCTTCGACGTGGAGTCGACGGCCTCGTCGAACTACCACTACGGCCGCGACCACGGCGACAACGACATCTGCGGCTGGATCCCGCCGGGCGCCCTGAGCGCCAACCCCACCGGCACCGCCGACTCCTCGTGCTCCACCGCGACCTCGGACACCATGAGCCACCGGCTGAGCTTCGGCAAGAACTTCAACGCCGTCGCCCACACCGTCAACGGTGCCACCGCCATCACGGTCAACCCGGCCTGCACGGAGTACTACAACTACTTCAACAGCAGCAGCTTCACCACCGGCACCCTGCGCGACGCGGGCGGCACGCCCGCCTCCTCCACCGTCGGCTACCGCTACACCACCAACGACAACCAGGCCATGGTCGTCGACGACCCGAACCTGGGCTGGGGCTTCATGAGCCTCAGCTGCGTCACCGACTGGCGCGGGCTGGCCTTCCACAACGACAACGACTGACGCCCCCCACCTCCATGAGCTGACCGCCTGACCCGTGCCGATCCGGGTCAGGCGGTCACGTCACGGGTGGTCAGCCGGGCCCAGGCCGCCGAGCCGAACACCGCCACGTACAGCGCTTGCAGACCCAGGTCGCGCAGCACGCCGTCCAGGACGACCGGCGAGCGCAGCAGGTCGGCGAAGCTCAGCCAGTAGTGCGGGAACAGATACGGGCCGATGGCGTGCAACTGCGGAATCGTGTCCAGGATCTGAACGGTGACCAGCACCCCGACCGTGGTGGCCATCGCCGCGATACCGCTGTCGGTCAGCGTGGAGATGAACAGCCCCAGCGCCGCCACCCCGGTCAGCGACGCGGCCACCAGCACCGCGATCGCCAGCGCCCGCAGCAGCCCGTCGGACAGCGACACCGTCTGCCCCGAGATCAGGGTGACCCCGCCGAAGGGGAACAGCGCCGCCCCGGCCAGCAGCGCCGCGAGCGCCACCGCCAGCGTGGCGGCCAGACAGAAGACCAGCACCGAGGCGTACTTGGTCACCAGCAGCCGGGTGCGTCCCGCCGGGGCGACCAGGAGATACCGCAGCGTCCCCGAGCTCGCCTCGCCGGCGACCGCGTCCCCGGCGACCACGCCCACCGCCATCGGCAGGAAGACCGGCAGCGTGACGGCGAGTGAGGTGAAGACCAGGAACAGCCCGTTGTTGGTGACCTCCGCGATGAAGGCGGGACCGCCGCCGTCGCCCCGGTCGCCATGGGTCTGCGCCTTCACCGCGACACCCACCAGCACCGGCACCGCGGCCAGCACCCCCAGCAGCGCCAGGGTGCGCCAGCGGCGGAAGGTGGTGGCCAGCTCGTTGCGCAGCAACCCGAAGGTCCACAGCACGCCGGTGCGGACGGGAGCCGGCCGGGCGCCGGCCTCGGTCTCAACCCGCGACATCGAAGCCCTCCCCGGTCAGCGCGACGAAGGCGTCCTCCAGCGAGGCGCGCCGGGTGCCGAAACCGCGCACCCGCACCCCGGCGGTCACCAGGGCGGCGTTGAGATCCGCCAGGTCGGGCGGGTCGTCCTGCGGCAGTTCGCCCGAGACGGTGTCCGCGTCGGCGGCCAGCGCCTCCACCCGGTGCTCCGCCAGCACCCGCAGCGCCTCGGCGGTGTCCGGCGTGGTGACCGTCAGCCGGCCGCGCGCCCCGGCCGACAGCTCGGCCACTGGGCCCTGCGCGATCAGCCGCCCGCGCGCCATCACGGCGGCATGGGTGCAGACCTGCTCGATCTCGTCCAGCAGGTGGGAGGAGAGGAAGACCGTCGTGCCGTCGGCGGCCAGCTCCCGCACCAGCGACCGGATCTCCCGCATGCCCTGCGGGTCCAGGCCGTTGGTCGGCTCGTCCAGCACCAGCAGTTCGCGGGGGCGCAGCAGGGCGGAGGCGAGCCCGAGCCGCTGCTTCATGCCCAGGGAGTACGTCCGCGCCTTGCGGCCCGCGGCCCCGGCCAGGCCCACCCGCTCCAGCGCGGCGGTCACCCGGGCGGCCCGGGTGCCCGGATCGGCGCTGGGGTCGGCGGCGTCGAAGCGGGTCAGATTGTCCCGCCCGGTCAGGAACCCGTACAGCGCCGGGCCCTCGATCAGCGCGCCGACGGACGGCAGGACGCGCCGGGCGGCCTTGGGCATCGGCTCGCCGAGCACCCGCGCCGTCCCGGCGGTCGGCTCGATCAGGCCCATCAGCATGCGGATGGTGGTGGTCTTGCCGGAGCCGTTCGGGCCGAGGAAGCCGAAGACGCTGCCGCTGGGCACCGACAGGTCCAGACCGTCGACGGCCAACTGCCCGCCGCGATAACGCTTGGTCAGACCACGCGTGTCGATCGCGGCGGGCAGTTGGGCCATCCGGGGCTCCTCAGGGTGGGACGCGGCGTCCCGTGGTCAGCCGGCGGCCGAGTCGGCCGCCTTGACCAGGGCGTCAGGGGTGACCGCGCCCGCGAAGACGGCGCCGTCCCGGGTGATCAGCACGTTGACCAGCCGGGTGCTGATCACCGTACCCGACCCGAACGAGCCGCTGACCGGCTTGCCGAGGCTGCCCAGCAGGCCGGTGGCGTCGTCCTTGCCGCCCGCGGCGTGGCCGGTGGGGGCCTTCAGTTCGGCGATCGCGGTCCAGCCCTGGCCGATGACCCGGGCGCCGGCGTGGCCGGCGTGGCCGCTCTCACCGGCCAGGCCGCCCAGCGAGGGCAGGCCGCCAGGACCCGAGAGCCCCGGCAGTCCGGCGGGCCCGTGGCTCTCGCCCGGCTTGGCCTGTGTCACATGGGCGCCCTTGGGCACCGTGAAGGTGAAGTCGCTCGCCGCGGGCCGGCCGAAGTCGACCTTGGTGTAGGCGATGTCGACCACCGCCTTGCCACCGCCCGCCGGGTCGAGCGCGAAGCTCAGGGGCGCGCCGTTGGCCGCGTCGACCGCGACGCGGATCGCCCCGACCGTGGATCCGGACTGCTTGGGCTTGATGACCAGTTGGTAGGCGTCCTGGCCGGCGACCTCGGCGGTGCCGTCCACGGTCACCGAGGTGGTCGGGCCGACCGCCTTGAGGGCCTGTGCCACGGCGTCCGCCGGGGTGAGGCCGGTCCGGTCCTCGCCGCCGCCCTTGGCGTGCTCGCCGGCGCCCGGCCGGGTGCCGGCCGGCGCGGTGGCGTGGAAGACGGAGTTGCTGGCGCTGTCGTACGCCCACACCTGGTCGCCGTTGTGGACCACGGTGTACTCGGAGGTGCTGTCCACCAGGGAGACGCGCTCGCGGTCCTGGCCGTCGGCGGCCACCCGCAGCGTGTGGCTGCCGGCCAGCAGTTCGGTCAGCTTGGCGCGCGGGTCGGCTGCGCCGGAGCCGGCCTTGCCGTCGTGTCCGCCGCGGGCGTCCGCGCCCGCTCCGCCGAACGTGCCGGCGGCGCCGCTCATCCCGCCGACCAGGGCGCTGGGCAGGCCGAGGTCGGTGGTGACGCTCACCGAGCCGGAGACCGTCGCCACCTTGGAGGTGGCCATCTTGGTCAGCAGCTGCTGTGCGGTCAGGTGGGGCAGCGAGGGGCCGCCGCCGGTGGTGGCCAGCGCGGTGCCCAGACCTATGGTGGCCGCGGCCAGTCCGGCGACGGCGACCGGCACCCCGTAGCGCGCGAGTTTGCGACGCCGTCCGTGACCGGCGCCCTCTCCTTCGAACCCCGCGTAGCCCCCGAAGTCCTCTTCGGGTCGCGGTGGTTGGATCCGTGCCATTGTTACCTCCGTCGTCGGCGGCGGTTCCGGGCTCGACCCCATTGTCACCCGAGCCCCCCTGAATGCTGCATCTCATTCCATCAAGGGGCCGGTCCGGTCACATCAGCCCACGGGATCAACCGGATGTACACCCGCGGTATGACGGACCCTGACGAACCCTGAGCGCCACCCGGACGGGTACCCCGGGGCCGGCCGATGACACTGTCCGAAAACATCCGGCTTACCGTTGAATCAACCCCCCGCGATCCGCGTACTACTGGGCACGTCCGGCGAATCGCCGGGAATTCCACGACTCATACGCAAGCCTGCTCTCGCGTAGGGGGAATCCGTCATGCGTAAATCCGACCGTCTCAGTGTTCTCGCCGTCTCCGGGGTGGCGATCCTCGCGTTCTCGGTCACCGCCTGCGGTTCCGGCGGGTCTTCCGGTTCCGCCGCGCCGAGCACTCCGGCCACCACCGGCGCCGCCAGTCCTTCGGCCACCGGCGGGGCCGCGGCCGGGACCGGGGCCACCCTGGCGGTGGCCGACGACTCCAAGCTCGGCTCCATCGTCACCGACAGCAAGGGCATGACCCTCTACCGGTTCGACAAGGACACCGCGAGCCCGTCGAAGTCCAACTGCTCCGGCAAGTGCGCGACGCTGTGGCCGGCCGCCACGGCGAACGGCACGGTGAGCCTCAAGGGCGTCGACAAGAGCCTGGTGGGCACCATCACCCGCCCCGACGGCACCAAGCAGCTCACCCTGCACGGCTGGCCGCTGTACACCTTCTCCGGCGACTCGGGGGCCGGTGACACCCACGGCCAGGGCGTCGGCGGCATCTGGTTCGCCGCCACCCCGCAGGGTGACAAGGCGCCAGCCATGGCGAGCGCCCACCCCTCCGACGACAAGAGCCACGACGTGGGTGACGACAAGGGCGACGACAATCCCTCCGGTTCCGGTTCTTCCGGCGGATATTCGTACTGACCCGCGCGCGAACACGGAGAATCTCCGCGAAGGTCCGATCACGGCCTCGACCGACAAGAATCCATGCGACAGGATTCGGGGGTGACCGACGACCGAACCATTCGGGGCCAGGACCTCGGTTCCGGCGGCCCGGACATGGAGCCGGACGAGGAATTGATGCGCACGCTCTACCAGGAGCATGCCGGCCCCCTCCTCGGGTACGTACTGCGCCTGGTGGCAGGGGACCGGCACCGCGCGGAGGACGTGGTGCAGGAGACCTTGCTGCGGGCCTGGCGCAGCACCGAGCAGCTGAACCGGGGCACCGGTTCGCTGCGGCCGTGGCTGGTGACGGTGGCCCGCCGCATCGTGATCGACGGGCACCGCAGCCGCAGCTCCCGGCCCCAGGAGGTCGACGACGCGCCGCTGGAGCTGATGCCCGCGGCCGACGAGCTGGACCGCACCCTTCGGCTGATGACCATCTCCGACGCCATGGCAGACTTGACCGACGCACACCGCGAGGTGCTGGTCGCCACCTACTTCGCGGGGCGTACGGTCAACGAGGCGGCACAGGAACTGGGCATCCCGGCCGGAACGGTCAGATCCCGGGCCTTCTACGCACTGCGGTCGCTGAGGATCGCTCTCGAAGAACGAGGGGTGACGTCGTGACCTCCCGCGATCAGCACATGGACGTCGGGGCCTACGTACTGGGCGCCCTGGACGACGCGGAGGCCGCCCGCTTCGAGGAGCACCTCGCCGGGTGCGAGCGGTGTTCCCGCGAACTCGACTCCCTGATGGCCGTCGAACCGCTGCTGGCCGAGTTCGCCGCCGCCACCCCGCCCGGGCGCAGCGTCGAGGACCTGCTGGCCGGCCCGAGCCCGGAACTGCTGGACCGGCTGATCGGCGAGGTGCGCGCCACCCGCCGCACCACCCGCAGGCGGCGGCTCTACCTGGTCGCGGCGGCCGTCGCGCTGATCATCGCCGGCCCGGTCGTCACCGGCGTCGTCACCTCCGGCGGCGGCACCGCGCCGGTCGCCGTCGCGGCCACCGTCTCCGCCACCGACCCGGGCACCGGCACCAAGGCGGCGGTGGCGATGACCGACAAGGCGTGGGGCACCGACATCGGACTCACCCTGACCGGGGTGGAGGGGCCGCAGGTGTGCGACCTGGTGGCCGTCTCCACCGGCGGTGACCGGCAGACCGTCGCGACCTGGTCGGTGCCCGACGAGGGCTACGGCGTGCCGGACCATCCGCGGCCGCTCACCGTCCGCGGCGGCACCGGCATCCCGCGCGACCGCATCGACCACTTCGAGGTGCGCACCCTGGACGGGCGCATGCTGGTGCGGGTCAGGGCCTGAGCGCCCGGCCCGGGCACCGCGGCGGGCCCTAGCCCGCCCGGTGCACCACCGCGTCGCACAGGCCCTCCAGGGCCGCCTTCGCCGGGCACTCCGGCAGCGGCCGCAGCACCGCGCGGGCGCCGTCGGCGTAGCGGATGGTGTCCAGCCGCGCCTGCTCCATCGCGGGGTGGGCGCGCATCAGCCGCAGGGCCTCGGTGTGCCGCCCCTCGTCGGTCAGGTCGCCGTCCAGCAGCGCGGCCAGCCGGCGGTCCTCGGGCGCGGTGAACCGGTTGGAGCGCAGGTGGAGCACCGGGAGGGTGGGGATGCCCTCCCGCAGGTCGGTGCCGGGGGTCTTGCCCGACTCGTGGCTGTCGCTGGCGATGTCCAGGACGTCGTCGGCGAGCTGGAAGGCGGTGCCGATGCGCTCGCCGTACTGGGTGAGGATGTCGACCACCGACTCGTCCGCACCGGCCATCATCGCCCCGAAGCGCCCGGAGACGGCGATCAGCGAGCCGGTCTTGCCCGCGATGACGTCCAGGTAGTGGTCGATCGGGTCGCGGCCGGGCTGCGGGCCCGCCGTCTCCAGGATCTGGCCGGTGACCAGCCGTTCGAACGCCTCGGCCTGGACGCGGACCGCCTCCGGCCCCAGGTCGGCCAGCACGCGGGAGGCGCGGGCGAACAGGAAGTCACCGGTGAGCACCGCCACCGAGTTGTCCCAGCGGGAGTTGGCGCTGGGCACCCCGCGCCGCACCTCGGCCTCGTCCATGACGTCGTCGTGGTAGAGCGTGGCCAGATGGGTGAGCTCCACCACGACGGCCGAGGGGACGACGCCGGGCGCGTGCGGGTCGCCGAACTGCGCCGCCAGCAGCACCAGCAGCGGCCGGAATCGTTTGCCGCCCGCGTCCAGGAGGTGGCGGGCCGCCCCTGTGATGAACGGCACGTCGCTCTTGGTCGCTTCCAGCAAGCCCTCCTCGACGTCCGCCAGCCCGGCGCGGATGTCGGTATCAAGGGCCTGGTCGCGCACGCTCAACCCGAAGGGCCCGACGACGGTCACGAGGGGAACTCCTGTCGCTGATTCGGTCGTGGCCTCAGTGCCATTGGTTGCAGCGTATCCGGTCCATCGGGGATCACAGATGGCCGGTTCGCCGCGCCCATGCCGAGACGACCCTGTCGCGACAGTCGTTCCCCTCCCGCCGAGCCCGGGCGGCGGGGCCACGGGGCCCCGCCGCCGGTCAGCCGCGCCGGGCCGGCCCGGCCGCCACCGCACGGGCGATCCGCGGCGAGGCGAACTGCGTGCCGCACACGAACCGCATCAGCGGCCCGAAGATCGCCGCCGAGGGCAGGCCGGTGAAGTACAGCCCCGGTACGGAGGCCGCGTAACCGGAATCCAGCCACGGCGATCCGCCGGTGCGGGTCAGCCGGGCCCGCAGTTCGGGGCTGAGGAAGCCCAGCGCGCCCAGGTCCGCCCGGTAGCCGGTGGCCGCCATCACGTGGTCGGCGGCGAGTTCACCGGTGCGGCCGCCCGCGGTGGCGGTCCGCAGCACCACCTGGCCGCCCTCCACACGCGCGCCGGTCAGCCGGTGCCCCTGGGTGACCGCCACCCGGCCGTCGAACCGCTCCCGCAGCCACCAGGCGCCGCGCGGCCCGAGCACCCTGCGCACCAGCCACAGCCGGCTCGGCTCCGGCAGAAGGCGGAACGCCGCGGGCCCCGGCACATTGCTGAAGGCGTACAGCGACCAGGCCCGGCCGACCGGCGAGTCCGGCTTCCACTGCAGGCCGTCGCGCGGCGGCGCGCCGAATCCGACGGCGCCGCCGCGCCGTGCCAGCACCCGCGCCGTGGCGCCCGCCTCGGCCAGCAGGGCGGCGCTCTCCAGCGCGGACTGCCCGGCGCCCACCACGACCACCTCACGGCCCGCGAAGCGGGTCAGGTCGGTGTGCTGCGAGGAGTGCGAGATCGCCCCCGTGCCCGAGGGGCCGTCGGGCACCGCGTCGCGCAGCGTGCGCGGCACGTAGGCGAAGCCGCTCAGTCCGCTGGCCACCACCACGGCGGGCGCGGTCAACTCCTCGCCGGAGTCCAGCTTGAGGTGGAACTCCCCCTCCCCCCGGTCGACGGAGGTCACCTGGACCTGCTCGACCTCCGGTACCAGCCGCTCGGCGAACCACCGCCCGTACCGCAGGAAGAACTCCAGCGACACCAGGTCCCGCTCGGTGACCAGCCGCCGCTCGCCCATCGCGTCGCAGAAGTCGCGCAGGGTGTGGCCGGGCGCGGGCGCGGAGATGGTGGAGGCGTCCGGGGTGGACTTGAGGATCATGCCGGCGGGCATGGTGTCGCTCCAGCTGGACAGCGGGGTGCCGAAGACGCGCACGGCGACCCCGCGGCCCTTCAAGTGCGCGGCGGTCGACAGACCGTACGGCCCGGCACCGATCACCACCACGGGCTTCATGTGGGTTCCCCTCCAGAGAGCTTGGTCGTCGGTTCAGCGGTCCGCGCGAGCCCCCGCCCGCGGTCCCGCCACATCTGGTGCAGGTGTCGCACGCCCGGCCCCACGAAGCGGGCCAGCATGGTGACGAACGGCCCCGGGTCGTCCCCGGCCAGCCAGGCCAGCTCGGTGCCGGCCGCCCGGCGCGGCGCGTGCGGGGTGGTGTAGCCGCTGCGGCGGTACGCCAGCAGGGCGGGCAGGTCGATGTTCTCCACCAGCAGCCGCCGCCCGTCGAGCTGACGCCCCGGCGGGATCCGCCGGTTCGTCAGGTCCAGGTGCATCGCGCGGACCACGTCGATCCCCGCGGTGTTCTCGAAGAGCCGGAACTGCGCGCCCATCCGCGGGTTGAAGTCCAGCAGCTTGTAGCGGCCGTCACGCCGGTCGTGGCGCACGTCCAGGTCGACGATGCCGGTGAAGCCGATCCGGGCGACGAACTCGGCGGCCATCCGGGCGAGCTCGGGGTTGGGCACCACGTAGGCGCAGGCGGTCATCCCGGCGTGCGGCGGCCAGGAGCGCACCTTGACGCCGGTGAACATCGCGCGCGGGGCGTGGTCGGCGCCGAAGTAGCCGTGCACGATCCAGTCCTCGGCCTGCTCGCGCGGCAGGTACTCCTGGAGGATGACCCCGGGCCGCTCGCCCCACTGCGCGGCCAGCGCGAGCAGTTCGGCCGGGGAGGCGATCCTGGTGGTGCCGCGCACCGCCGGCCTGCTGCGCCGCTCGAACGCCTCACGGTTCTTGGCGACCACCGGGAAACGGGCGGTGGCGGCGAACTCCTTGATGTCCGCCCGGCTTTCCGGGAACGCGGCCCGCGGCGAGGGCACGCCGTGCTCGACGCACAGCTCGTGCAGGCCCTGTTTGCTGGCCAGCCGGCGCGGCAGGCCCGGCTCGACCGGCGGGAGCAGGAAGCGGTCCGCCAGGACGTCGGCGTGCTCGGCGATGAGCACCGCGGCTTCCTCGTCGGTGGGTATCAGCACGGTGGGCCGGCCTATTCGCCGGCCGATCCGTAACAGCCCGTCGACGAGCCGCTCGGGGCTCTCCAGTCCGGTGGTCGGCCAGACGAAGCCCCGGGTCAGGTATCTCGACGAACCCGCGGGGGTGAAGCGGTCCTCGGTGACCGCGTACATCGGCACGCCGAGCCTGCCGAGACTCCGGATGGCGCCGACGCCGCCGTGGTGCAGCGGGTAGTTCCCGATCTTCACAATCAGGCCCGGGACGGACCTGTCCAGCGCCAACGGCATCCTCGCCACATGTCCCCCCTGGGCCACGCGCAAGGGTCTCCCTCCCTGTCGCGGCACCGAGCAAGGACGCTACTTCCGAAATGACCGACTCGGCAACCTGTTTGGGCATATTGCAAGCTCTTTGGAGTTCAATGTCCGGTCCGGACCGGATGGTCATTCCGATCGCGGCCGGGCATGCTGTGCCAGGAGGAGCGAAAGGAAGCCCCGACATGGCCAAGGTCACCATCAGCCTCGACGCGAACCTCGCCATCGACGTCATGCTGCTGTCCGGCACCAAGAACCCCCAGGACGCCGTCGAACTCATCGTCCGCGACTACCTGGAGCGCGGCCACCGCACCGAGGCACGCACCGCCGACCCGGACGACGGCCGCCGGGTGCGGGACCTGCAACCCCCGCAGGTCGAGGGCTGAGCGGTCCGGCACGCGCCGCGGCCCGGCGACCCCGTTCGGGGTCGCCGGGCCGCGGCGTGGTGTGGCGGGGGCGTCAGCGCACGAAGACGCCCGCCTTGCCGGCCAGGTCCAGGAAGTACTGCGGGGCGACACCCAGCACGAGGGTGACGGCCACGCCCAGGGCGATGGCGGTGGAGGTCAGCGGGCTGGGGATGGCGACGGTCGGACCGTCGGCCTGCGGCTCGCTGAAGAACATCAGCACGATCACCCGGATGTAGAAGAACGCGGCGATGGCCGAGGCGATCACACCGACGACCACCAGCGGAACCGCGCCGCCCTGGGCCGCGGCCTTGAAGACCGCGAACTTCCCCGCGAAACCGGAGGTCAGCGGGATGCCGGCGAAGGCCAGCAGGAAGACCGCGAACACCGCGGCCACCAGCGGGGAGCGGCGGCCCAGGCCCGCCCACTTCGACAGGTGGGTCGCCTCGCCGCCCGCGTCGCGCACCAGCGTGACGACGGCGAAGGCGCCGAGGGTCACGAAGGAGTAGGCGACGAGGTAGAACAGCACCGAGGAGACGCCGTTGGGGGACATCGCGATCACACCGGCGAGCAGGAAGCCCGCGTGCGCGATCGAGGAGTAGGCCAGCAGCCGCTTCACGTCGGTCTGCGTGACGGCGACGATCGCGCCGATGATCATCGTCACGATCGCCACGCCCCACATCACCGGGCGCCAGTCCCAGCGCAGCCCCGGCAGCACCACGTACAGCAGGCGCAGCAGCGCGCCGAAGGCGGCGACCTTGGTGGCGGCGGCCATGAAGCCGGTGACCGGGGTCGGGCGCGCCCTGGTAGACGTCCGGGGTCCACATGTGGAACGGGACCGCGCCGACCTTGAACAGCAGGCCCATCACCACCATCGCGCCGCCGATCAGCAGCAGCGCGTCGTTGCCCGTGGTGTTGGCCAGCGCCGGGGTGAGCTTCGCGGTGCCGCCGATCACGTCGGCGATGCCGCCGTAGGTCACGGTGCCCGCGTAGCCGTACAGCAGGGCGACGCCGAACAGCAGGAACGCCGAGGAGAAGGCGCCGAGCAGGAAGTACTTGACGGCCGCCTCCTGCGAGAGCAGACGGCGGCGGCGGGCCAGCGCGCACAGCAGGTACAGCGGGAGGGAGAAGACCTCCAGCGCGACGAAGAGCGTCAGCAGGTCGTTGGCGGCCGGGAAGATCAGCATGCCGGCGACCGCGAACAGCAGCAGCGGGAAGACCTCGGTGGTGGTGAAGCCGGCCTTGACCGCCTTCTTCTCCTGCTCGCTGCCGGGCACCGCCGAGCCCTGCGCGGCGAAGGAGTCGACCCGGTTGCCGTGGGCGACCGGGTCGAGCCTGCGCTCGGCGAAGGTGAAGGCGGCGACCAGGGCGATCAGCAGGATGGTGCCCTGCAGGAAGAGCGCGGGACCGTCGACGGCGACGGCGCCCATCGCGGCGACGTGCGCCTTGGCGTTGGCGTAGCCGTCCGCCGCGAGCGCGACGACCGCCGCGAACGCGGCGGCCAGCCCCAGCACGGTCACGCCCGAGCTGGGCGGCGTAGCGGGAGCGCGCGGGGCAGGAACGCCTCGGCCAGGATGCCGATGATGGCGGCGCCGAAGACGATCAGCACCGGCGACAGCTGGGCGTACTCGATCTTCGGGGTGGGGATCGTGCCGGCCGCCATTGGCACCGTCACCCCTGTGGCCAACAGGTCGTGGACGTGGGCCGTGGCGCTCACTTCGCGTTCTCCTTCGCTACGGCGTTGATCTGCGGTGCGGGGTCGGTCTTGTGGACGTCGGAGAGCGTGTCCTTGACCGCGGGGTTGATCGACGTCGGTGAGCGGCTTGGGGTAGACGCCCAGGAACAGCAGCAGCGCGATCAGCGGCGCGACCACGACGAGTTCACGGACCTTGAGGTCCTTCATGCCCTCGATGCCGGCCTTGACCGGGCCGGTCATGGTGCGCTGGTAGAGCACCAGCACGTACAGCGCGGCCAGCACGATGCCCACGGTGGCGATGATGCCGAGCACCGGGTAGCGGGTGAAGGTGCCGACCAGGACCAGGAACTCGCTGACGAACGGCGCGAGACCGGGCAGCGACAGGGTGGCCAGACCGCCGATCATGAAGGTGCCGGCCAGCAGCGGGGCGACCTTCTGCACGCCGCCGTAGTCGGCGATCAGCCGCGAGCCGCGGCGGGTGATCAGGAACCCGGCGACCAGCATCAGCGCGGCGGTGGAGATGCCGTGGTTGACCATGTACAGCGTCGCGCCGCGACTGGCCCTGGGTGGTCATCGCGAAGATGCCCAGGATGATGAAGCCGAAGTGCGAGATCGACGCGTAGGCGATCAGCCGCTTGATGTCGCGCTGGCCGACGGCCAGCAGCGCGCCGTAGATGATGCCGATCACGGCCAGCACCAGGATCACCGGGGTCGCCCACTTGGAGGCCTCAGGGAACAGCTGGAGGCAGAAGCGCAGCATCGCGAAGGTGCCGACCTTGTCGACGACCGCGGTGATCAGGACGGCGACCGGCGCGGTGGACTCGCCCATCGCGTTGGGCAGCCAGGTGTGCAGCGGCCACAGCGGCGCCTTCACCGCGAAGGCGAAGAAGAAGCCGAGGAAGAGCCAGCGCTCGGTGGACGTCGACAGCTGGAGCCGGCCGTCGGCCCGCGCCTGGAGGATCTCGGTCAGCGAGAAGGTGCCGGTGCCCAACTGGTGCGCGGTGGCCGCGTACAGGCCGATCACCGCGGCCAGCATGATCAGGCCGCCGACCAGGTTGTACAGCAGGAACTTCACGGCCGCGTAGGAGCGCTGCTTGGCGTCCTCGTCCTCGCCGTGCGCGCCGGCCCGGTCCCCGAAGCCGCCGATGAGGAAGTACATCGGGATGAGCATGGCTTCGAAGAAGATGTAGAAGAGGAAGACGTCGGTGGCCTCGAAGGAGATGACCACCATCGCCTCGACCAGCAGGATCAGGGCGAAGAAGCCCTGCGTCGGGCGCCACCGGCCGGACTTGACCGAGTCCAGCGCCGTGGGCTTGGCCAGCGGGTCGGCGTCGTGCCAGCCCGCCAGCATCACGAACGGCATCAGCAGCGCGGTGAGCAGGATCAGCACCACCGCGATGCCGTCGACGCCGAGTTCGTAGCGGACCCCGAAGTCCGTGATCCAGGCGTGCGACTCGGTCAGCTGGTAGCGGGCGCCGCCCGGGCGAAGCGGCCGGTGACGACGGCCGCCAGCACCAGCGTGACCAGCGAGAAGGCGAGCGCCACCCACTTGGCGGCGGTCCGCTGGGCGGCCGGCACCGCGGCGGTGGCGATGGCGCCGACCGCGGGTACCGCCGCCGTGGCGGTGAGGAGGGGGAAGGACATGATCAGATACGCCCTCATCAGCAGGGTCGCGGCGACCAGCACCGCTGTGCCGCCGAGCATCGAGACCGCGTAGGACCGGACGAAGCCGTTCTGCACCCGCCGCAGCCGCGCCGGACAGCCCGCCGACGCCGGCCGCCGTGCCGTTGACCGACGCCGTCGACCAGGGAGTGGTCGAGGTAGACCAGGGTGCGGGTGAGGTGCTCGCCGCCGCGGACCAGCACGACGTGGTTGAAGTCGTCCTGGAGCAGGTCGCGGCGGGCGGCCCGGGTGAGCAGCGATCCGCGCGGGGCGGTCGCGGGCACCGGACGGCGCCCGTACATCAGCCCAGGCGAGCGCCGACGCCGACGACCAGCACGACGAACGTGGCCGCGGTGACCTCGCCAGGTGCTGAGCGGGGAGTTGCCCTCGCTGTGACCGGTGACCGGCTCCAGCCAGTGCAGGAAGGACGAGTTGAGGCTGAACAGACCGCCCGCGAAGACCGAGCCGAAGGCCAGCACGATCATCGGGATGGTCATGGTCTTGGGCGACTCGTGCGGGTGCGGCTCGTGGCCGGCCGCGTCCTTCTCCCAGCGCTTCTCGCCGAAGAACGTCATCAGCATGACGCGCGACATGTAGAACGCGGTGATGCCCGCGCCGAGCAGGGCCACCACGCCCAGGATCCAGCCCTCGGTGCCGCCCTTGGCGAAGGCGGCCTCGATGATCTTGTCCTTGGAGAAGAAGCCGGACAGACCCGGGAAGCCGATGATCGCCAGGTAGCCGAGGCCGAAGGTGACGAAGGTGATCGGCATGTACTTGCGCAGGCCGCCGTAACTTGCGCATGTCGACCTCGTCGTTCATGCCGTGCATCACGGAACCGGCGCCGAGGAAGAGGCCCGCCTTGAAGAAGCCGTGGGTGACCAGGTGCATGATCGCGAAGACGTAGCCGATCGGGCCGAGCCCGGCGGCCAGCATCATGTAGCCGATCTGCGACATCGTCGAGCCGGCCAGCGCCTTCTTGATGTCGTCCTTGGCGCAACCGACGATCGCACCGAAGATCAGGGTCACCGCGCCGACCACGCACACCGCGAGCTGCGCGGTCGGGGGCCGCGTTGAAGATCGCGCCGGACCGGGTGATCAGGTACACGCCCGCGGTCACCATGGTCGCCGCGTGGATGAGGGCCGAGACCGGGGTCGGGCCCTCCATCGCGTCGCCGAGCCAGGACTGCAGCGGCACCTGGGCCGACTTGCCGCAGGCGGCCGAGCAGCAGCATGCAGCCCGATCGCGGTGAGCCGGTCCTGCGAGGCGCCGCCGACGTTGGCAGAAGACCGGGCCGAAGGCGAAGCTGCCGAAGGTGGTGAACATCAGCATGATCGCGATGGACAGGCCCATGTCGCCGACCCGGTTGACGATGAACGCCTTCTTCGCCGCGGTGGCCGCGCGAGGGCTTGTGCTGCCAGAAGCCGATCAGCAGGTAGGAGGCCAGGCCCACGCCCTCCCAGCCGACGTACAGCAGCAGGTAGTTGTTGGCCAGGACCAGCAGCAGCATCGCGGCGAGGAAGAGGTTGAGGTAGCCGAAGAACCGGCGCCTGCGCTCGTCGTGCTCCATGTAGCCGATCGAGTAGATGTGGATCAGCGTGCCCACACCGGTGATCAGCAGCACGAAGGTCATCGACAACTGGTCGAGCTGGAAGGCGACGTCCGCCCGGAACCCGCCGACCGGCACCCAGGTGAACAGGTGCAGAGGTGAAGGTCCGCGAGTCCGGCGCTCTTGCCGAGCATGTCCACGAAGAACACGACGCCGAGCGCGAAGGAGACGGCAGCCAGCAGCGTGCCGATCAAGTGGCCGATCCGGTCCAGCCGCCGCCCGCCGCACGAGCAGGACGCCCGCGCCGAGCAATGGCGCCGCGATCAGCAGCTCCGATCAGGGTATCCACGTCAACTGCTCCCGTCTACAGCTTCATCAGATTGGCGTCGTCGACCGAGGCCGAGTGGCGGGAGCGGAAGAACGACACGATGATCGCGAGACCCGACCACGACCTCGGCCGCCGCGACCACCATCGTGAAGAACGCGATGATCTGGCCGTCGAGGTTGCCGTGCAGCCGGGAGAAGGTGACGAACGCCAGGTTGCAGGCGTTGAGCATCAGCTCGACGCACATGAAGACGACGATCGCGTTCGCGCCGGATCAGTACGCCGGCGGCGCCGATCGTGAACAACAGCGCCGCGAGATACAGGTAGTTGGCCGGATTCACTTGCTGGCTCCCTCGGCGTGGTCGGCCCCGTCACGGTCCCCTTCACCGCTGTCCTTCGACCGGCCCAGGTGGTCTGCGGCCCAGGTACTCGTCGGACCGCTGCTCCAGCTCCCGCAGCCTTGGTGAGGGCGTTCGCCGCTGACGTCGCGGATCTGGCCGCGCGCCCGCAGGGTCGGGTTGACGGTGAGCTCCGACGGGGTGCCGTCGGGCAGCAGGCCGGGGATGTCCACCGCGTTGTGCCGGGCGTAGACGCCGGGCGCCGGCAGCGGCGGGACCTGGACTGCCGTCGCGCACCCGCTGCTCGGCCAGCTCGCGCTGGGTGCGAGGCCCGCTCGGTGCGCTCGCGGTGGGTGAGCACCATCGCGCCGACGGCCGCGGTGATCAGCAGCGCGCCGGTGATCTCGAAGGCCCACACGTACTTGGTGAAGATCAGCTTGGCCAGGCCCTCGACGTTGCCGCCGGCGTTGGCCGCGGTCAGGCCGGTGAACTGTGTGCAGCGAGGCGTTGCCGATGCCCGCGATCAGCAGGATGCCGAAGCCCAGCCCGCTCAGCACGGCCAGCCAGCCGCTGGCCCTTGATGCGTCTCCTTGAGCGAGTCGGCGGCGGTGATGCCGACCAGCATGACCACGAACAGGAACAGCATCATGATCGCGCCGGTGTAGACGACGATCTGCACGATGCCCAGGAAGTACGCGCCCTGTGGCCAGGTAGAAGACCGCCAGGATGATCATGGTGCCCGGCGAGGCAGAGCGCGCTGTGCACGGCCTTCTTCATGGGGACCGTGCCGAGCGCGCCGATGACGGCGACGATGCCGAGCACCCAGAACTGGACGGCCTCGCCGGTGGAGGTGGCGGCGGCGAGCGGCACGCTCATCGCGTCACCTCCGCCGGCTCGTCCTCGCCGTCGGCCTCCTCGGCCGTCTCGCCCTTGCTGACGGCGACCTGACGGACCGTGCCGGGCGCGGCCTCGGTGACCAGGCCCCGGTAGTAGTCCTGTTCGTCCGTGCCGGGGAAGATCGAGTGCGGCGACTCGACCATGCCCTCCGTCCAGACCCGCGAGCAGCTGCTCCTTGGTGTAGATCAGCGACTGCGCGGGTGCGGTCGGCGAGTTCGTACTCGTTGGTCATCGTCAGCGCCCGGGTCGGGCAGGCCTCGATGCACAGCCCGCACAGGATGCAGCGCGCGTAGTTGATCTGGTAGACGCGGCCGTACCGCTCACCCGGGCGAGTAGCGCTCCTCGTCGGTGTTGTCCGCGCCCTCGACGTAGATCGCGTCCGCCGGGCAGGCCCAGGCGCACAGCTCGCAGCCGATGCACTTCTCCAGGCCGTCCGGGTGCCGGTTGAGCTGGTGGCGGCCGTGGAAGCGGGGCGCGGTGGGCTTCTTCTCCTCCGGGTACTGCTCGGTCAGCCGCTTCTTGAACATGGCCTTGAAGGTCACGCCGAAGCCGGCCACCGGATTCTCGAAGGGGGTCCGGGAGGTGCTCTCCCGGGACGAGTCATGGGCATCGTTGGCCTCCTCACCATTCGTGCTCTCCGTGGACGAGTCCGCGGTGCCCACCAGCTGCCGCGCACCGCGCGGCTGCCGCCTGGGCACCGATGGAAGTGTCTGCCCGGGCAGCGGCGGCACCGGGATAGCCGCCCGCCATCGGGTCGAACGGCTCGCCGCCGTCCGTCGCCTCCGCCTCGGCCCGCTTGCGGCCGCGGTCCCGGAAGACGTCGGCGACCAGCGAGAGCAGCAGCACCGCCAGCACCGCGCCGCCGACGTACAGGGCGATCGACTGGAAGTCGTAGTTCTCGTTGCGCAGCGCCCGCACGGCGGCCACCAGCATCAGCCACACCATGGAGACCGGGATGAGGACCTTCCAGCCCAGCTTCATGAACTGGTCGTAGCGCATCCGGGGCAGCGTGCCGCGCAGCCAGATGAAGAGGAACAGCAGCAGCTGGATCTTGATGATGAACCAGAGCAGCGGCCACCAGCCGTGGTTGGCGCCCGCCCAGAAGGTGCTGATCGGCCACGGAGCGCGCCAGCCGCCGAGGAAGAGCGTGGTGGCGACCGCCGAGACGGTGACCATGTTGACGTACTCGGCGAGCATGAACAGCGCGAACTTGATCGAGGAGTACTCGGTGTTGAAGCCGCCGACCAGGTCGCCCTCGGCCTCCGGGAGGTCGAAGGGCGCCCGGTTGGTCTCGCCGACCATCGCCACGATGTAGACCAGGAAGGAGACCGGCAGCAGCACCACGTACCAGCTTGTTCTGCTGGCTGGCCACGATCTGCGAGGTCGACATCGAGCCGCGAGTAGAGGAAGACCGCCGCGAACGAGATGCCCATGGCGATCTCGTAGCAGATCATCTGCGCGGTCGACCGCAGGCCGCCGAGCAGCGGGTACGTCGACCCGGACGACCAGCCGGCCAGCACGATGCCGTAGATGCCGACCGACGCGGTGGCCAGGATGTAACAGCACGCCGACCGGCAGGTCGGTGAGCTGCATCGGGGTGCGGTGGCCGAAGATCGAGATCTCGTTGTCCGCGGGGCCGAACGGGATCACCGCGAACGCCATGAAGGCCGGGATGGCCGCGACGATCGGCGCCAGGATGTAGACGACCTTGTCGGCGCCGCTTGACGACCACGTCTTCCTTGAGCATCAGCTTGATGCCGTCGGCGAGCGACTGGAGCATGCCCCAGGGGCCGTGCCGGTTCGGGCCGATGCGCAGCTGCATCCAGGCGACGACCTTGCGCTCCCACACGATGGAGAACAGCACGGTCACCATCGCGAACGCGAAGCAGAAGACCGCCTTGATGACGACCAGCCACCACGGGTCGCGCCCGAAAACCGAGAGGTCTCTCGGCGGCTGTGGTGATCACTTGGCCACCTCCGCGGGTGCGGCGCCGATCGTGACGACCTGACCGGGGACCGCGCCGAGGCCCTGGTAGGCCCCACCGGGGGTGGAGTTGAGCGGCAGCCACACCACGCGGTCGGGCATCGGGGTGACCATCAGCGGCAGGGTGAGCGTGCCGGCCGGGCCGGTGACGGCGATCAGGTCGCCGTCCTTGACCCCGGTCTCGTCCGCGGTGGCCGCCGACAGCCGGGCGACCGCGGCGTGCCGGGTGCCGGCCAGCGCCTCGTCGCCGCTCCTGCAGCATGCCCTGGTCGAGCAGCAGCCGGTGTCCGGCGAGTACCGCCTCGCCGCTGCCCGGCCGCGGCAGGCCGCCGCCGGTCTGCTTCAGCTCGGCGGCGCGCGGGCCGTCCCAGGCGGCGAGCCGGTCGCAGCTCGGCGCGGACGGACCGCACGTCGGGCAGGCGCGAGGTGGATGTCCATCGCGTCGGCGAGCATGTTCAGCACCCGGCGCGTCCGTCTGGAGGTGGCGGGTGGTCTGCTGGTCGGGCTTGAGCGCGGCCTCGAACGGGCGGGCGCGGCCCTCCCAGTCCAGGAAGGTGCCGGCCTTCTCGGCGACCGCGGCCACCGGCAGCACCACGTCGGCGCGCTCGGTGACCTCGGTGGGCCGCTGCTCCAGGCTGACCAGGAAGCCGACCTCGTCCAGCGCCTCGCGGGCGCGGACCGGGTCGGGCAGGTCTGCCAGTTCGACACCGGCGACCACCAGCGCGGCCAGCGCGCCGTTCGTCGACCGCCTGGATCATCTGTCCGGTGTCCCGGCCGAAACCGGACGGCAGGGTGGCGACGCCCCAGACGTCGGCGACCTCGTCCCTGGCCCGCGGGTCGGTCAGCGGGCGTCCGCCGGGCAGCAGGCCCGGCATGGCGCCGGCCTCGACCGCGCCGCGTTCGCCGGCCCGGCGCGGGATCCACGCCAGCCGGGCTCCGGTGGCGGTGGCGCAGCGCACGGCCGCGGTCAGCGCGCCGGGCACGCCGGCCAGCCGCTCGCCGACCAGGATCACCGCGCCCTTGGCGCGCAGCGCCTCGGACGCCTGCTGTCCCAGCGCGTCCAGGCCGACGCCGGAGGCCAGCGCGTCCAGCCACTCCGGCTCGGTGCCGGGGGCGGCCGGCAGCAGCGTGCCGCCCGCCTTGGTCAGGCCGCGGGTGGCGTGGGTGGCGACGGCCCAGGTGCGCTGGGCGTGCTTGCGGTGCGCCTTGCGCAGCCGCAGGAAGACGCCGGGCGCCTCCTCCTCGGCCTCGAGTCCGGCCAGCAGCACGGCCGGCGCGTTCTCCAGCGAGGTGTAGGTGATGCCGCTGCCGTCCAGGTCGCGGCCGTGTCCTGCCACCTTGGCGGCCAGGAACTCGGCCTCCTCGGCGCTGTGCACCCGGGCGCGGAAGTCCACGTCGTTGGTGTCCGAGTGCGACGCGGGCGAACTTGGCGTAGGCGTAGGCGTCCTCGACGGTCAGCCGGCCGCCGGTCAGCACGCCGGCCCGGCCGCGGGCGCGCGGCCAGGCCGCGGGCCGCGACCTCCAGCGCCTCGGGCCAGCTGGCGGCGCGCAGTTCACCGGTCTCGGTGTCGCGGACCAGCGGGTGGGTCAGCCGGTCGCGGGTCTGCGCGTAGCGGAAGCGCGAAGCGTCCCTTGTCGCAGATCCACTCCTCGTTGACCTCGGGGTCGTCGGCGGCCAGCCGCCGCATGACCTTGCCGCGCCGGTGGTCGGTCCTGGTGGCGCAGCCGCCCGCGCAGTGCTCGCACACGCTGGGGCGTGGAGACCAGGTCGAAGGGGCGGGAGCGGAAGCGGTAGGCGGACGAGGTGAGCGCGCCGACCGGGCAGATCTGGATGGTGTTGCCGGAGAAGTACGACTGGAAGGGGTCGCCCTCGCCGGTGCCGACCTGCTCCAGCGCGCCGCGCTCCAGCAGCTCGATCATCGGGTCGCCGGCGATCTGCTGGGAGAAGCGGGTGCAGCGCGCGCACAGCACGCACCGCTCGCGGTCCAGCAGCACCTGGGTGGAGATCGGCACCGGCTTGGCGTAGGTGC
Organism: uncultured Actinomycetota bacterium; assembly: GCA_963737305.1. Taxonomy (GTDB): domain Bacteria; phylum Actinomycetota; class Actinomycetes; order Streptomycetales; family Streptomycetaceae; genus Streptantibioticus_C. The sequence continues at coordinate 4,065,294 of CAVTRX010000001.1, forward strand.
GCTTGACGCCCTCGAACCGGGTGTCGGCCTGGCCGGCGCTCATCGCCTGGTTCTGCAGCGGGCACTCGCCGCCCTTGTCGCAGACCGGGCAGTCCAGCGGGTGGTTGATGAGCAGCAGCTCCATCACACCGCGCTGCGCCTTCTCGGCCACCGGCGAGGACAGCTGGGTCTTGTACCACCATGCCGTCGGTGCAGGTGATGGTGCAGGAGGCCATCGGCTTGCGCTGGCCCTCGATCTCGACGATGCACTGGCGGCAGGCGCCGACCGGGTCGAGCAGCGGGTGGTCGCAGAACCGCGGGATCTCGACGCCGACCAGTTCGGCGGCCCGGATCACCAGGGTGCCCTTGGGTACGGACACCTCGATGCCGTCGATCGTGACGGCGACCAGATCTTCTGGTGGCACCGCCGCCTCCCCGCCTCCGGAGGGTGCGTTTGTAGTGACGGTCACGCGTTCACCTCCAGGTGAGACTTGTCGGCCCAAACGGTGGACAGGGCTGGGTCGAAGGGGCAGCCCTGGCCGGTGATGTGCTGCTCGTACTCCTCGCGGAAGTACTGGAGCGAGGAGAAGATCGGGCTCGCCGCGCCGTCGCCCAGGGCGCAGAACGACTTGCCGTTGATGTTGTCGGCGATGTCCTGGAGCTTGTCCAGGTCGCTCATCGCGCCCTTGCCGGCCTCGATGTCGCGCAGCAACTGCACCAGCCAGTAGGTGCCCTCACGGCAGGGGGTGCACTTGCCGCAGGACTCGTGGGCGTAGAACTCGGTCCACCGGGTCACCGCCCGCACCACGCAGGTCGTCTCGTCGAAGCACTGGAGCGCCTTGGTGCCGAGCATCGATCCGGCGCCGGCGACGCCCTCGTAGTCCAGCGGGACGTCGAGGTGCTCGTCGGTGAACATCGGGGTCGAGGAGCCGCCCGGGGTCCAGAACTTCAGCCGGTGCCCGCGCCGCATGCCGCCGCTGATGTCCAGCAGCTGGCGCAGCGTGACGCCCAGCGGCGCCTCGTACTGGCCGGGGCTGGTGACGTGGCCGGAGAGCGAGTAGAGCGTGAAGCCCGGGGACTTCTCGCTGCCCATCGAACGGAACCAGTCCTTGCCCTTGTTGAGGATGGCGGGAACCGAGGCGATGGATTCGACGTTGTTCACCACAGTGGGGCACGCGTACAGGCCGGCCACCGCGGGGAAGGGCGGCCGCAGGCGGGGCTGGCCGCGGCGGCCCTTCGAGCGAGTCGAGCAGCGCGGTCTCCTCACCGCAGATGTACGCGCCCGCCCCGGCGTGAACGGTGATGTCCAGGTCGAATCCGGAGCCCTGGATGTTCTTGCCGAGGTAGCCGGCCGCGTACGCCTCGGCGACGGCGTCGTGCAGCCGTCGCAGTACCGGGACGACCTCGCCGCGCAGGTAGATGAAGGCGTGGTTGGAGCGGATCGCGTGACAGGCGATCACCATGCCCTCGATGAGCGAGTGCGGGTTGGCGAACAGGAGCGGGATGTCCTTGCAGGTGCCGGGCTCCGACTCGTCGGCGTTGACGACGAGGTAGTGCGGCTTGCCGTCGCCCTGCGGGATGAACTGCCACTTCATGCCGGTGGGGAAGCCCGCGCCGCCACGACCGCGCAGCCCGGAGTCCTTCACCAGGGCGATCACGTCGTCCGGCGGCATGGCCAGCGCCTTGGTCAGGCCCTGGTAGCCCTCGTGGCGCCGGTAGGTCTCCAGCGTCCAGGCGTCCGGCTGGTCCCAGAACGCGGACAGCACCGGCGAGAGCAGCTTCTCGGGGCTGGTCTCCCCTACCTGCGGCTGGGAGGTGCCACCTGGTTCGGTCACCATGCTCATCCCTCACCCTCCTCGGTGACGGGTCCGGCCGGGTGGTCGGGGTCGGACGCCGAGGTCTTCTGCGGTGCGTCGTGCGAGCTGAGGTGCCTCGCGGAGGACGGGTCGGAGGCGGAGGCGGACGAGGACCTCGGGGAGACGACCCGGCCGGCCGGGGACTCGCCCTTGGCCAGCCGCAGGCCCACCAGCGAGGCGGGGCCCGCGCCGCCGGTCGCCTCGACGGCGCCGGGGCGCTCGTCGGGGAACCCGGCCAGGATGCGGGCGGTCTCCTTGTAGGTGCACAGCGGGGCGCCGCGGGTCGGCTCGACGGTGCGGCCGGCCCGCAGGTCGTCGACGAGCTGCTTGGCCGACTGCGGGGGTCTGGTTGTCGAAGAACTCCCAGTTGACCATCACCACCGGGGCGAAGTCGCAGGCCGCGTTGCACTCGATGTGCTCCAGGGTGACCTTGCCGTCCTCGGTGGTCTCGTCGTTGCCGACGCCGAGGTGCTCCTGGAGGGTCTCGAAGATCGCGTCGCCGCCCATGACCGCGCACAGGGTGTTGGTGCACACCCCGACCTGGTAGTCGCCGCGAGGGCTTGCGCCGGTACATCGTGTAGAAGGTCGACGACCGCGGTGACCTCGGCCGTGGTCAGGCCGAGCGGTCTCGGCGCAGAACCGCACACCGGTCCTGGTGACGTGGCCCTCCTCGGCCTGCACCAGGTGCAGCAGCGGCAGCAGCGCGGAGCGTGAGTCGGGGTAGCGGGCGATGAGCTCCTTGGCGTCGGCTTCCAGCCGGGCGCGGACGTCGGCCGGGTACTCCGGGGCCGGCATCTGCGGCATGCCGAGCCCGACCGCCTGGTCAGAGGTGTTGGTCACCGGTCGACGCCTCCCATCACGGGGTCGATGGACGCCACCGCGACGATGACGTCGGCGACCTGGCCGCCCTCGCACATCGCCGCCATGGTCTGAAGGTTGGTGAAGGACGGGTCGCGGAAGTGGACGCGGTAGCGGGCGGGTGCCGCCGTCGCTGACCACGTGCACGCCGAGTTCGCCCTTGGCGGACTCCACCGCCGCGTACGCCTGTCCGGCCGGGACCCGGAAGCCCTCGGTGACCAGCTTGAAGTGGTGGATCAGGGCCTCCATCGAGGTGCCCATGATCTTCTTGATGTGGTCGAGGGAGTTGCCCAGACCGTCGGGGCCCAGCGCGAGCTGCGCGGGCCAGGCGATCTTCTTGTCGGCGACCATGACCGGGCCCGGCTCCAGCCGGTCCAGGCACTGCTCGACGATGCGCAGGCTCTGCCGCATCTCCTCCAGCCGGACCAGGAACCGCCCGTAGGAGTCGCAGGTGTCGGCGGTCGGGATCTCGAAGTCGTAGTTCTCGTAGCCGCAGTACGGCTGCGCCTTGCGCAGGTCGTGCGGCAGGCCGGCGGAGCGCAGGATCGGCCCGGTGGCGCCGAGCGCCATGCAGCCGGCCAGGTCGAGGTAGCCGACGTCCTGCATGCGGCCCTTGAAGACCGGGTTGCCGGTGGCGAGCTTGTCGTACTCCGGGAGGTTCTTGCGGAACGTCTTGACGAACTCGCGGATGCTGGTCCACGGCGCCGGGCGGCAGGTCCTGGGCGAGGCCGCCGGGGCGGACGTAGGCGTGGTTCATCCGCAGGCCGGTGATCAGCTCGAAGACGTCGAGGATGAGTTCGCGGTCCCGGAATCCGTAGATCATGATCGTGGTGGCGCCCAGCTCCATGCCGCCGGTGGCGATGGCCACCAGGTGCGAGGAGATCCGGTTGAGCTCCATCATCATCACGCGGATGACGCTGGCCCGGTCCGGGATGTGGTCGGTGATGCCGAGCAGCTTCTCGACCGCCAGGCAGTAGGCGGTCTCGTTGAACAGCGGCGTCAGGTAGTCCATGCGCGTCACGAACGTGGTGCCCTGGGTCCACGTACGGAATTCCATGTTCTTCTCGATGCCGGTGTGCAGGTAGCCGATGCCGCAGCGGGCCTCGGTGACCGTCTCGCCGTCGATCTCCAGGATCAGCCGGAGCACGCCGTGGGTGGACGGGTGCTGCGGGCCCATGTTGACGACGATGCGCTCGTCGTCGGCCTTGCCGACGGTCTCGGCGAGCTCGTCCCAGTCGCCGCCGGTGACGGTGAAGACGCGTGCCCTCGGTGGTCTCACGCTCTTCGGCTTGCTGGGGGGACGCGTAACTCATGAGTACGACCTCCGCTGGTCGGGAGCCGGGATCTGGGCGCCCTTGTACTCGACGGGGATGCCGCCGAGCGGGTAGTCCTTGCGCTGCGGGTGGCCCTGCCAGTCGTCGGGCATCATGATCCGGGTCAGCGCCGGGTGGCCGTCGAAGACGATGCCGAAGAAGTCGTACGTCTCGCGCTCGTGCCAGTCGTTGGTCGGGTAGACGGCGACGAGCGACGGGATGTGCGGGTCGCTGTCGGGGGCCGACGACCTCCAGCCGGATCAGCCGGTTGTGGGTGATCGAGCGCAGGTGGTAGACGGCGTGCAGCTCGCGGCCCTTGTCGCCGGGGTAGTGCACCCCGCTGACGCCGGTGCACAGCTCGAAGCGCAGCGCCGGGTCGTCGCGCAGGGTCCGCGCCACGCGCAGCAGGTGCTCGCGCGCGATGTGGAAGGTGAGCTCGCCGCGGTCCACGACGGTCTTCTCGATGGCGTTCTGCCGGCAGCGAGGCCCTGCTCCTCCAGCGCGCCTTCGAGTTCGTCGGCGACCTCGTCGAACCAGCCGCCGTACGGCCGGCTGGAGGCGCCGGGCAGCCGCACGGTGCGGACCAGGCCGCCGTAGCCGGAGGTGTCGCCGCCGGCCGTCGGCGCCGAACATGCCCGTGCCGGGTGCCGATGACCTCGCCCTGGTCCCCGCGGTTGCCCGGCAGGTTGGAGGCGTTGCCGTCCCGGTCCGGGTTCACACCGTTTCCCTTGTCCTGGGGAGTGCTCACCGCAGCAGCCCCTTCATCTCGATCGTCGGGAGCGCCTTGAGGGCCGCTTCCTCCGCCTCACGGGCGGCCTGCTCGCGGTTGACGCCGAGCTTCTCGCCCTGGATCTTCTCGTGCAGCTTGAGGATCGCGTCGAGCAGCATCTCCGGACGCGGCGGGCAGCCGGGCAGGTAGATGTCGACCGGGACGATGTGGTCGACGCCCTGCACGATCGCGTAGTTGTTGAACATGCCGCCGGAGGAGGCGCAGACCCCCATCGAGATGACCCACTTGGGGTTCGGCATCTGGTCGTAGACCTGCCGCAGGACCGGGGCCATCTTCTGGCTGACCCGGCCGGCGACGATCATCAGGTCCGCCTGCCGCGGTGATCCGCGGAAGACCTCCATGCCGAAGCGGGCCATGTCGTAGCGGCCGGCTCCGGTGGTCATCATCTCGATGGCGCAGCAGGCCAGGCCGAAGGTCGCCGGGAAGACCGACGCCTTGCGCACCCAGCCCGCGGCCTGCTCGACCGTCGTGAGCAGAAAGCCGCTGGGCAGCTTCTCCTCGATACCCATTTGCTATGCCCCTGTCTTAAATGCCCGGATTCGTGTCCATTGTCACTCGGTCACTCAGTCCCATTCCAGGCCCCCGCGCCGCCAGACGTAGGCGTAGGCGACGAAGACGGTGAGCGACGAAAAGCAGCATCTCGACGAGGCCGAAGAGCCCCAGGGAGTCGAAGGTGACCGCCCAGGGGTAGAGGAAGACGATCTCGATGTCGAAGACGATGAAGAGCATCGCCGTCAGGTAGTACTTGATCGGGAAGCGTCCACCGCCGACGGGCTGCGGCGTCGGCTCGATACCGCACTCGTAGGCGTCCAGCTTCGCCCGGTTGTACCGCTTCGGCCCGGTGAGCGAGGCCATGAACACGGAGAAGATCGCGAACCCCGCTCCGAGGCCCCCGAGCACCAGGATGGGCGCGTAGGCGTTCACCGTTCCCCCGCTCCTTCCAGTCGGCGTTGACTGACAATGTCGGACCGATCCCGGACCACGGTCCGCCTCACGAAGATCACGTTCATGTGAGGCAGTTCACAAGCCCGAACCGCCAGCATCCTATGCCTCCAGGTCTGTGATCTGCGACACGGGGTGGTCCCCTGAGCTTGTGATCTCCACCACCTGACGAAGAATCATCAGGAGCGACCCGTTACGGACCGGGCACACATCGCACATCTTCGATCACCTTCTGTCAGCACCCCTTGGGTAACCGCAGGTCACAGCGTTCGGTTCACTATCAACGCCGGTCGCACGCCGCCAAATTGGTTCCGGACAAGACCGCGTGATATAGCGCGATCAAGCACGGTGCGGGGTGTCTTTCGGTAACAGTCGGGTGACGGCCGACTCGCCGTGCTGACCCCGTCGAATGACGTCGGGTGACCCGTTGTGAACGCGCGCACGAACTGCCGGAGCGCATCACTCCGCAGCGCCCGCGACGCCTGAACCAAGATCCAAATTGGGGCAATGCACCGCTGGGGCGACAAGTGTGGCGCATCTAACGTTTCTTGTATGGAACGCTGAATTCCTGATAGCCATATCTCTCATGTCCCCTACGCAGAACCGGATCCCGCTGTCCGATCCCCGCACACGCAGACGGCGGCATGCCCGACATACCGAGCCAAACTGGGTCAGGCGCGCCGGAGTTACCGGCGGCGTCATAGGCGCGGCCGTCCTGACCGCCGGAGCTGCTCCGGCATCCGCCCACAACACGCTCGACCGCACACCTCTCAACGAGGTCAGCCGCACGCTCGACCTCTCGCAACTGCGCGCCGCCGACGCGACCGCCCAAGCGGCCGTCAGCTACCAACTCCAGGCGTCCCAGGCGCAGGCCGCCGCCGACGCGGCGAAGACCGCGCAGCGCCACAAGGAGGCCGCCCGCAAGAAGGCGGCGGCCAAGGCGGCCGCGAAGGCTCGGGCGGCGAAGGCAGCCGCCGCGAAGAAGGCCGAGGCGTCCGCGTCCCTTTCGGTCTCGCTGTCCGCCTCCTCGTCCCCGGCGAGCGGCAGCGTCGCGACCGTACTGAGCTTCGTCAAGGCGCAGTTGGGCAAGGCGTACGTGATGGGGGCCACCGGCCCCGACGCCTACGACTGCTCGGGCCTGGTGCAGGCCGCGTTCCGCACCATCGGCGTGGACCTGCCGCGGGTCTCCGAGTCGCAGTCCACCGCCGGCACCCAGGTCTCCCTCGACAACCTGCGGCCCGGCGACATCCTCTACTGGGGCGGGGCCGGTTCCGCCTACCACGTGGCCGTCTACGTCGGCGGCGGCAACTTCATCGGCGCGCAGAACCCCGGCAGCGGTGTGGTGGAACACCCGCTGAGCTACGACGAGCCCACCGGCGCCGTCCGCGTCGCCTGACGCCTGCCAGGTGTGGTGCCGCCTTCCCGCGCACCGTCCGCCCCCGATCGCCGCGAGCCCGGCGGTCGGGGGCAACTCGTACCGACCTCCCGGTTTCTGATGCGTCGTCACGTCAGGTGGGTTACGTTGGATCGGCGAAGCAGGCCCTGATCCGGCCGCACAGGTCGGAACGGCGATCGCCGGGGCCAGGGCACCAGGACTGAGGCCGGGCGATGGATGCTGCTGCTCCCCGTGACGCGTCGGGGCCGGGGTTGGACACGGTGGTCGCCCAGGTGTTGGGTGCGGGCGGCGAGGTGGCGGGGGCGGGCTTCCTCGCCGGCGGGGACGTGCTGCTCACCTGTGCGCATGTGGTGACCCACGCCGGGGGCGGACCCGGTTCGAGAATCCGGCTCGCCTTCCCCCACGCACCGGGAGCCCCGCGGATCGACGGCGAGGTCCTCGCCGCCTCCTGGCGGCCCCCGGAGGGCCAGGACGTCGCCGTGGTGCGGCTGGATCGCGTTCCCGACGGTGTCGCCTCGGTGCCGTTCGGTGCCGCGGCGGGCTGCCGCCGGCACCCGGTGCGCTGCTTCGGCTTCCCCCGGCAGGCGCCGGTCGACGGGCACTTCGGTTCCGGCGTGGCCGGCGACCTGCTGAACGTCGCGGGTGCCGGCCTGATGCTGCAACTGACCGATGCCAACGATCTGACCACCGGCTTCAGCGGCGGGCCGGTGGTGGACGATGTCACCGGCCGGGTGATCGGGATGGTGAACTCCATCGCCGGCGCCGACGAGCGCGGGCGGGGCGTGGAAATCGCGTACGCGACGCCCACCGAGGTGCTGCGGGAGGTACATCCCGACCTGAAGGTGCGGGAGGTCTCGCCCTACCGCCACCTGGATCCGTTCACCGTCGAGGACGCCCGCTGGTTCCACGGTCGCGACGCCGCGGTGCGCCTGGTGCTGGACAGCCTGGCCGAACATCGCGGGGCGCTGCTGCTGGGACCCTCCGGATCGGGCAAGTCCTCCCTGGTCCAGGCCGGGGTGCTGCCCGCGCTGGCGGCAGGCGGCCTGGCGGGCAGCGACCGCTGGCTGCCGGTGCACACCCGCCCAGGGCGGGACCTGATGACCGCGCTGGAACACGTACTGCCCGGCACGGGCGCCGAAGGCGTCGTCGCGGCGGCCCGCAGCAGGCTGGCCGCGGAACCGGGCCGCGAACGGCTGCTGCTGGTCATCGACCAGTTCGAGGAACTGCTCACCGGACCCGGCACCGACGGGCAGCCGCCGGACGACTTCCAGACCGCGGTCGAGCAGGTCACCGCCGCGATGCGCACACCGGAACCGGTCGCCGTGCTGCTGGTCATGCGCGACGACTTCTACCCGCGGCTCGCCGCCTTCGCCCCCGAACTGCTCCAGGCCGCGCCCCGACCGGTCAACGTGCCGGCCACCCTGAGCGTGGATGACCTGCGGGACATCATCATCAGCCCGGCGAAAAGCGCCGGCGCCCGCTTCGAGCACGGCCTGCCCGACCAGATCATCGCCGACCTGATCGCCGGCGAACGCCCCGGCACCCGGCGCACACCGGTCACCCTGCTGCCGCCGCTGGAGCTCGCGCTCCACCAGTTGTGGGAGCGCCGCAGCGACGGCCACCTCACCCACCGGGCCTACCGCGCCATAGGAGCGGTCACCGGGTCCCTCGCCACCTGGTGCGACACCGTGCTCGGCCGGCTGCCCGCCCGGCAGCGGCCCATCGCGCAGCGCGCCCTCACCGCCCTGGTACGCCCCGCCGACGACACCCACCTGATCCCCGCCATGCGGCAGCAGGTGCCTCTGGACACCCTTCGGGACCTGGCGGCCGACCGCGCCGGCACCGCACAGGGCGATCAGCCACCGGGGAGCGATGTTGACGACGTCCTGGCCGTCCTCATCCGCCACCGGATCATCACCAGCAGGGCCGAGGCCGCCGACGACCCGGACAGCGCCGAGCGGCCGGTGGCCGAACTCATCCACGACGCCCTCATCCGCGACTGGCCCGAACTGCGGCACTGGGTGGCCCAGGACCATCGGTTCAACGACTGGCTGCGCCGCACGACCGAGCAGCACAAGCGGTGGAAGGACTCCCGCGACCCCAGCGACCTCCTGCGGAGCACCGACCTGACCGAGGGCCGCGACTGGGAGCGGCAACGCGCCCTGCCGAAGGAGATCACCGGCTTCCTCGCCGCCGGCCACCGGGCGGAGCGCGCCCGGATCAGCAGGCACCGCCGGGTGATCGCGGGATGCGTCGCGCTGACGGTGCTCGCCGTGGCCGCGGCGACCGGCGCCGGGATCGCCGCGCAGCGGGCCCGGCAGGACGAAGCCGAGTTGCGGACCGAGAAGGCCGTCGCCGTCTCACGGCAGCTGGCGGTCGAGGCGTTGACGCAGGACGCGACGGACCCGTACACCGCCCGCCAGTTGGCCGTCGCCGCCAGGGCGGTGTACGGGACCGAGCAGGCGAAGAAGGCGGAGGCCGCTTTGCTGAACGAGCAGAACGGCGCGATCATCACGCCTGATCACGAGATCCATTCGGTCGCGTTCAGCCCGGACGGCAAGACGGTGGCCACCGCGGGCGGCGGGACGGTGCGGTGGTGGAACCCGGCCACCCAGCAACAGGTCGGCTCCGCCATCACCGCCGCCGGCGGTGCCTCCGTCTCGAAGGTCGTCTTCGACCGCACCGGCACCCTGCTGGCCACCGCCGGCGACGACGGGACCGTCCGGCTGTGGAGCACGGCCACCCACCGGCAGCACGGGGCCGCCATGGCCGCCACCGGCAACCACACGGCGGTGCTGGGGCTGGCGTTCAACCGGTCCGGCACGCGGCTGGCGTCGGCCGGCAGCGACGGGAGCGTGCGCCTGTGGGATCCAGCGACCCAGCGGCAGTCCGGCACCGTCGTCCCCGCCGCGGGCAGCGCCGCCGGGTCGAGCGTCGCCTTCAGTCCGAACGGTGCCCTGCTGGCGACCGGTGATGGCGACGGACGCGTGCGCCTGTGGGACACGGCCCACTTCAAGCGGGTGGGCGACGACATCCCCGCCACCGCCCAGGGCACGGTCGGCCTGGCCTTCGCTCCCGACAGCAGGCGGCTGGCCACCGCCGGCCGGGACGGGAAGGTCCGGCTGTGGGAGACGACGACGCAACAGCCGGCCGGCAAGCCCATCGACGCCACCGCGCCGGGATCCACCGCCCTCGGAATGACCTTCAACCCGTCCGGCACCCTGCTGGCGACCGGCGGTGTCGACGGAACCGTGCACCTGTGGAATCCGGCGAACCATCGGCAGTCCGGCACCACCATCACCATCACCGACAAGAAGAGCAACGTCTGGGACATGTCGTTCGACCCGTCCGGCAAACGGCTGGCCACCGCGGGCGCCGACGGGATCATCCGGCTGTGGAACCCGGCCACCCAGCACCGGATCGGCTCCGGCATCCCGGCCGTCGGCAAGGGCGGTGCGCTGTCGGACGTGACCTTCAGCCCATCGGGCGCGCTGCTGGCCACCGGCGGCGCCGACGGGGTCGTGCGGCTGTGGGACCCGGCCACCGAGCAGCAGGTGGGCGCCGCCATGGACGCGGGCGCCGCCGTCTCGGATCTCGCGTTCAGCCCGTCGGGCGCGCTGCTGGCCGCCGCGGGCCGGGACGGGAAGGTCCGGCTGTGGGAGACCAGGACGCAGGCGCCGTCCGGTGAGCCGATCACCGTCACCAAGGAGGGCGAGGCCACGAGTGTCGCGTTCGATCGCGGCGGCACGGTGCTGGTGGCCGGCGACGGCCACGGGATCGTCCGCTCGTGGGAGCCGGCCACCCACCGTCGCAGTGGTGGCGACGTCACCGCCACCAGTTACGGCAACGGTGTCACGGGGCTCGTGTTCAGTCCGACGAGCGCCCTGCTGGCCACCGCGGGCGGCGACGGGCTCGTGCGCCAGTGGAACCTGAGCGCACCGGTACAGGTGGGCGACGCCATCAACGCGGGCGCCGCCATATCGGGTATCGCGTTCAGCCCGTCGGGCGCGCTGCTGGCCACCGCGGGCGCCGACGTGAAGGTGCGTCTGTGGGACACGAGCACCGGTCGGCAGGTGGGCGCCCCCATCACACCCACCGGTGGAAGCCTCATCTCGGATGTCGCGTTCGGCCCGACCGGTTCCCTGCTCGCCCTCGCCCGGGTCGACGGGAGCGTCCAGTTCTGGGATCCGGTCAGCCGCAAGGCCCTCAGCGCCGGGGCCGAGGCCCCGGCCATGGGCGTCGGCGCCGTCTTCAAGGTGGCGTTCAACCCCCGGGGCACGCTCTTGGCCACGGCGAACGGCAACGGGTCGACGACGTTGATCGACGTCTTCCGGCAGACGCACCCGGACCGCTATCTGTGCGGCGCGTTCGGTCTGCCGCCCGCGTCGGTGTGGTCCCGGTTCGTCGAGCCGTCGATGGCCGAGCCGCCCCGCTGCTGACTGCCGGCAGCGGGGCGGCGGCCGCTCACCCGCCGTCTCCTCCCGCCCGGCCCGAGCGGCGCCTGAGCCAGACGAGGGTCCCGACGGCGGCGCATGCCACCACTGCGCCCAGGCCTGCCAGCAGCGGGGTCGAGGAACCGCTGCTCGCGGCGGCGGAAGGAACGGCCGTGCCGGAGGCGGCGATGTCGGCCGCGTCACCGGGGACGGAACTCGCGGGCGTCACGGACGTCGCCGTGCTCGCCGTCGAGGTGGCGCTCCCGGACCCCGAGACCAACGGCGTCGGGCCCGTGGGGCCCACGGACCTGCTGGGTGTGCCGGTGGCCGGCGCGGACGTCGTGTGGACGGGGGGCGGCGGGGTCGTGCCCCCACCGCCGGCCGACCTGACGGTGAGCGTGTCCAGCACGCTGCTCTGCCCGTCATCGTCGAGCGCGCAGGTCGCGTCGACCGGATCCACCACCGGTGTCCCGTCGCTCCGCAACGGGGTCATCCGGACGGTGAGGCCGCGGAACGAGATCGTCGCGGTGCCCGGGTGGCTGAAACGGAAGCCAGGCGTGACTCCCGCCGCGTTGACCGTCATCGGGCCGGACTCCGGGACGTGGGCGTCCGAGACGGTCACCGGCATGGTGACGACGGTGACGTCCTGCCCCTCCGACACCGAGGCGGTGGCCTTCGCCGTCCCCCTGACCTCCGTCGCGGCGCCCAGGTGGAGCCCGTTGGTGACGAAGGTTGGAACCGTCGCCGTGAGGTTGAGGATGATGCCCGGCACCTTCCGGCCGGCCACCGCCGAATCCGGCGCGTTCGCCTTGATCACGGCTGTCATCGGCGTGGGGCCGTATGAGGACGAACATGTGAAGTGCAATTCACGCTGTACCGTTCCCGCCGCGGCGGGAAAGGCGCCCGCCACTCCGACCGCCCCGACGGACGCGATCACCACCAGGCACGCCGCCGCGCGCCGGCCCGGCTTCCTCGGGTACGCCCCCGCGGCTTCCGTGTCGGATACCGCTTTGCGATTACTTTCCACGTAACCCACCCCCGTTCATATCTGGATTCGCTGCACAGAACTGTATTACCCGTGCCTCGCTCCCGGGGGCTCATACCGAATATCCAAGCCACGCGGCAACTCGCCATTGGGCGGCTTCCGATCCGCTCCGAAGCGAATCCGGACTGCATTTCTGCGAAGATCAGGTAATAGGCAGGAAGGCGAGGGGCCGGAGTTACCTCTGTGGCCTGTGATGACATGAACAGCACAGTCGGCAGCGGCGGTGCGGCGACCGAAACCGGTCGGCCGACGGCCGGAGCGGTCAGGGCGCCACCACCGCCGGGAACAGCGCGGTGAGTTGGACCGCCCGGTGGAGCGCCGGCCAGTCCGGGCGGGAGAGGGCGTTGAGCCCGGTGAGGGACTCGATGCGGCGGATGCGGTAGCGGATGGTCTTCTCGTGGACGAACAGATCCTCCGCGGCGGCGCGGACCGAGCCGCCGTGCCGGTCGAGCGCCTCCAGGGTCTCCATCAGCGGGGCCCGCTGGGTCTCCGGAAGCCGCAGCAGGGGCCCGATGACCTCGTCCACGTAGTCGCCGACGAACTCGGTGCGCTGGCTGGCGAGCATCTTGTGCCACAGCAGGCGGCGGGCGTCGACGACGCGCTCCGCCGGCTCGGCCCTGGAGCACAGCGGCAGCAGGTCGAGGGTGGCGCGGTAGCGGGCGGGGGCCTCGTCCAGGCCGACGGCGCGGGAGAGCACGACGGGGCCGGCCATCGACCGGGTCACCCAGGCGCGCAGGTCCGGCAGACCGTCGGCCGGGCCCAGGACCAGGGTGTGCGGGGCGCCGCCGGGCGGCTGGACGCGGGCCACGACGCCCTCGCCGCCGCGGGCGAACCGCACGGCCGCCGCCGAGCCCGGCCGCTCGCGCGCAGAGCCCTCGCCGACCGCCAGCACCGCGGGGAAGACGTCGTTGAGCCGGCCCTCGCGCACCACCCGGGTGAGGTAGGCCTGCTGCCAGGAGTCGACCGAGCCGGTGATCAGCGCGGCGAGCGCGTCGACCGGGCGCAGGCGTTCCGCGCCGCCGCGCCGGGCGAACCGCTCGTCGGCGTAGCCCTCGCCGATGCCCGTGGTCAGTTGCTCGCTGATCTCCAGCACCCGGCGCCCGCCGGCCCCCAGGTGGCCGGCGCTCGCGGCGACCCGGGTGTCGCAGTGGCACAGCCGCAGGCTCTCGCTGTGGCCCAGCAGCAGCACGCTGTGCATGCCGACCAGCGACGGCGGCGGGTCGCCCGCCTCGGCCAGCGCCCGTCCGATGGCGAGCAGTTCCGCGTACTCGTGGTCCGTCGGCCCGCGGTCGGCGGCCAGCGCGCCCAGCGCGATCCGCAGGCAGCACCGGATGCGCTCGGACATCCGCGGGCCGCCGGCGCCCGAGGGGTCGAAGACCGGTCCTGCCAGGGCCGCGACCCGGGGTGTGACGGCCTCGGACAGCCAGTCGGCCAGGTCGTCGCCGACCGGCCCCGGCTCGTCGGGCATCCCGGGCGCCGCGGGGCGGTCGGGGGCGGGGCGGTACGGGCGGTGGGCCTGCTCGGGCCGGCGACGGTCCCGCAGGCGCAGGCGGCCGTATAACGGCGGGGTGAGATCGGAACGCACGAGGGTCTCCTACGGCACGGCCGCGGCCCGGTGTGCGGGAAGGACGAAGCGGCGGTCTCCTGTTGCCGGGAGATCGCGTGGACCGTCCTGCGCTGGGCGCGCGGGACTTCCGGTCCCGCGCGGGCGGCGTCAAGGTGCAGGAATGCGTCCGTGTGGGGCGGACTTTCGGTGCGCAGTGTGCAGCGCGCTTCCCGGGACGGCGAAAGCGTGGAATGAATCGGTGAAAGAGAAAAGGGGGGTGCCGGGCTCAGCCCTGGCAACGCCCCGCGACCTGCGGTGTCCGCAGGTCGAGCGACCCGTCGCCGATCGTATGGCGTGCTGCGGAGCGACGCCGGCGGGTCGCCGCCGTACGCGTCTTGCGTGACATTTCCATCCCCCAAGGTGCCCGGGGTTGCTGGTCCGGGCAATTCCTATTGTCCCGGACCTGCGATCCTAAAAATGATCACATCACCAAACAATCACCATGTCCACGCGTAACCTCCCGCACCCATTGGAATCGTCTTTACACTCACTCGGGGCGGTACCGCGGCCTTGTTCGAAGAAAGCTTTCTGCATTACGTTTCCGGCCCGCTTTCCCGCCCACCGGGAAGGCCGCCCGAAACACACCGCCCGGTGGCGGGGTACACGGAAAGCCGTCCCGTGCGCCCCGCCACCGGTTTTCTCACCCCACGGGGACGCCCGCCCCGCGGTTCGCCGGATCGCCGGTCACCGGGAACATCGCGGCGAGTTGGACGGCCTGGTTCAGCGGCGGCCAGTCCGTGCGGTTGAGGGCGTTGAGTCCGGTCAGCGCCTCGACGCGGTGCAGGCGGTGGCGGACCGTCTTCTCGTGGACGGCGAGGGAGTCGGCCGCTGCGCGCACCGAACCGCTGTGCCGCTCCAGGGCCGTCAGCGTCTCCAGCAGGTCGTCGCGCTGGCCGGCGGGCAGCCGCAGCACCGGGCCGATCACCTCGTCGATGTACTCGGTGACCAGGCCGGTCCGCTGGCTGGCCAGCATCCGGTGCCACAGCAGGTGCCGGGCGTCGGTCATGCTCTCGGCCGCCATCCCCGCGCCGCTCAGCGGCAGCACGTCCAAGGTGGAGCGGTAGCGGTCGGCCACCTCCTCCAGACCGACGGCGCGGGTGAGCACCACCGGGCCGTCCACACTGCGGCGGATCCAGGAGCGGAAGGCGTCGATCCCGTCGGCGGGGCAGAGCATCAACGCGTGCTCGTCCTCCCCCACCACGGCGACCAGCCCCTCGACCCGGCGGCCGAACCGCACGATCGACGCGCCGCCCCGCCACCCGCGCGGTGCCCGGCCGGCCACCGCCAGGACGGCGGGGAAGATCGTGTCGAGGCCGCCGTCGCGGACCATCCGCAGCAGGTACGGCTGCCGCCAGGTGTTCATCGGCTCGGTGACCAGGGCGCACAGCGCCTCGACGGGACACCGGCCGCCCGCCCCGGCACCCCGGGCGCCGGTTCCGGCGGCCCAGCCGGCCGCGATGTCCGCGGTCATCGCCTCGCTGATGGTCAGCAGGCGCTCGGCCCCTGCCTCCAGCCGGGCGGCGAAGTGCGGATCGACGGCGTTGTACTGGCACTGCCGCAGGGCCTCGCTGTGGCCCAGCAGCAGCACGCTGTGCATGCCGACCAGCGACGGCGAGCGGCCACCGGACTCGGCCAACTGCCGCCCGATCAAGGCAAGTTCGGCCGAGTCCCGGTCGGTGAGCGGGCGGTCCTGGACGCAGGCGGCGAGCGCCAGGGCCAGACAGCGGGCGGCCCGCTCGACGAGTTCGGGGCCGCTGGGCCTGTCCCGGTCGAACAGCGCGCCGGCCAGCGCGGCGACCCGCGGTGCGACGGCCTCGGCCAGCAGGCCGATCCGTTCGCGGTCGACGCGGCGCTCCGGCCACCGCGGGTCCTCGGCCTGGTCCTGGCGGGCACCGGCCGGCTCCCGGTGCGGTTCTCGGTGGCCGACCGGGTCGTCCGCGGCGCGCCCGCCGCAGCCGCAGCAGTGGGTGCGGCCGTGGCAGGCGTCGTGCCCTGGGCGTCCGGCCGGGTCCGTCCACGGTTCACCGCCGGCCGCCTCGCCGTGGTCACGGCGGACGGATCCGGGGACGGCGCCCTCGGGATGTGACCGCCGGCCGACGGTCCACGGGGTCGTGGCCTTACGTAACACTTCGTCCTCTGGGCCTTGTGTGCGTGACGTGGGTGAGGGGAGCCCGGCCCGGGACGCGCTGGTCCCGGGCCGGGCCGGGCGGGCGGTCCCCGTCAGAGCTTGGGGATGATGTGCAGCCGGGTGTCCATGTCGTGCAGCTCGGTCTGCATGTCGGTGAGCGAGCTGTTGGTGTCACCGAACTGGGTCGACATCTGGCCGAGGGTCTTGTTCATCGCCTCGACGTCCTTGATGGTCTGCGGCAGCGCGGAGGTGTCCGTCTTCAGGCCCGCGATGCTGCCGTTCAGGTCGGTCATCTGGTCGTTGAGCAGCTCGATGGTGGCCGCCATGCCGGGCAGCGGCTTCATCAGCCGCTGCATGTTCGTCAGCTTGCTGTTGAACTGGATCATCTCCTGCTTGACGTCGCCGAGGATGACCAGTTGCTTGTTGGTGGCGGCCAACTGCTTGTTGGTCGTGCGCAGTTGGCGGTTCGTTTCACCCAACTGGCGGTTGGTGGTGGCCAGTCCGGTGGTGACTCCGTCGAGTTTTCCGTCGATGTGCTCCAGTGAGTCGTGCATGCGGGAGAAGTTGAACTGCAGGACGCTCAGCACGCCGAGGTAGAGGATCGGCGCGATGAACAGCAGCCGCTTGGACGGTAAGCCGCCGGACGCCTTCTCCTTGTCCTTCCCCTTGGTGCGGCCCGAGTCCGAGCCGGAGCCGCCGGGCGGCTTGCTGCCGCCGCCGTCCCCGCCGCCGGTCGGCGGTTCGGACGCGGCGGGCGCACCGCCGGACTCGTCCTTGGTGCCGGCGTCCGCCGGCGGGTCCATCAGTTTCTCGGTCATGGGTCACCTTCATCCGACGGATGTGGATTGCCGGGGGCGCTCCTCGCAGGGTCGACCGCGCCCGCGCCGCCCCCGGTGGGCCGGACGAGCCGGGTTCGCCGGGCGGCGCCCGGGCGTCAGGACGACGGCAGGGCGTCGTCCCTGAGGCAGGCGTGCACGATCAGCCGGGTGCACTCCTCGGCGGTCTCCTCGTCCCCGAGCCGCGTCCACGGCGGCTGGTGCAGCCCCTCGATCAGGCCGCAGACCGCGACCGCCAGCCGGTCCGGATCGGCGTCCGGGCGGGCCCCCGGCAGAGCGGTCAACGGGGCCAGCCGGTCGCGCAGTTGGTGGATCACGCTCTCCCGGATCCCGGCTTCCAGCTCGCGCATCTCCGGGTGGTCGATGCAGGCGTCGGCCCACGCGGTGAGCAGCCCGGCCGCGCCCCGGCGCCGGGCCACCGCGACCGCCACGGTGGCGCGCAGCGCCCCGACCGGGTCGTCGAGCAGGTCGGCGGGGCCGGCGCCCTCGACGATCCCGGTGATCTCCTCCAGCCGTTCGGCCACCACGGCCAGCAGCAGGTCCCGCTTGCTGCCGAACCGGGTGTAGACGCTCCCCACCGAGGTGCCGGCCGCCGCCGCGATCCGCTCCACGGACGTGCCGCGCCAGCCGTCCGCGCTGAACCCGGCGTCGGCGGCGCGCAGCAGGGCGTCGTGCGTCTCCTGGCTGCGCCGTTGCCGCGGCCGGCCCCGGCCCAGCGGCAGGCTGCCGTCCAGCGCGCTCATCCGACCTCCGGAAAAATATGAATCCGAATTCGTACCTGGGTTCATATTCACCTTACGGCACGTCAGGTGTCAAACCCCCGCCGTCGCCCGGCCGCGACGGCGGACACGCCGATTCACCCGTCCCGACCTGCGACGACGGTGTGCGGAGGGAAGAAACCAGCGGCCCGTCTCTGGGCATCCGTGCCATTGTCCGCGCGCCCGCGTAGCGGCGAAGCTGAGTCGGTCGGTGCGACGGCGGACCCGGACACCCCGGTCCTCGCGGCGGCGGGCCGGCCGTGCCGGCAGCCGCCCCCGTCCCGTCGGCCCCGGTCGCCGCCATGGCATCCGGCGACGCCCCGGGCCCCCGCCCCGGTTCACCGAACGTTCCGCACTACCAGGAAGGACTTCTGTGTCCGGACCCACCAGCCATCTCGGCCCGAACGCCTTCTTCGACTGGCAGGAGGCGAACGGCGGCGGCTCGCTCGACGTCGTCCTGCTGACCCACCCGCGTGACGAGGGGGACGCGCCGCGGCTCTTCCCCTTCCTGGAGCGGTTGGAGCACTTCGAGGTCCGCGACCTTCAGCGGCACCTGAAGCCGATGTTCGGCGAGATCGTGGAGACCGGCTCGGTGTCCGTCGGCATCATGTTCCTGCCGTTCTTCGCCAACGACCTGATGATGCCGGAGGGCCGCCGCCGGGCGCAGGAGATCCTGCGGGACGACGCGATCCGGATGGCCTCGGCGGCCGGCGCGCGCGTGCTGTGCCTGGGCGGGCTGACCGGCGCGCTGTCGCTGTACGGGCGCAAGCTCGTGGAGCCCGCCGGGCAGTTGGGGATGACGCTGACGACCGGTCACGCGCTCACCGCGGTCGGCGTGCACCGCATCTACCGCGAGGCGCTCACCCGCCTGGAGCGCGAGCCGGGGACGCAGCGGCTGACGGTGCTGGGCATGGGGAGCATCGGGCGGGCGTTCACCGAACTGGTGGCGGCCGGCGACGACCTGCCGCGCGAGATGGTGCTGGTCGACCGGCCGCAGGCGGTCGGCAAGCTGGCGCAACTGGCCGAGGAGCTGTCCGCGCGCACCGGCGTGCCGACGTCCTTCGAGGTCACCGACGGTCTGGGCCAACTCGCCCCGGGCAGCGCCTGCTACGCCACCGACGTGCTGGTCAGCGCGGTCTCCACCGCCTACGTGGTGGACGTCGACCAGGTCGCGCCCGGCACGGTGCTGATCGACGACAGCCAGCCGTACTGCTGGGACCGGGCCAAGGCGTGGCGCCGGGTCGAGGAGCAGGCCGACATCGTGCCGTGCGACGCCGGGCTCGTGGACTGCGCGAGCATCGGCTACCGGTCGCGCTTCCCGTTCGACTTCGCCGGCACCGACGCCGAGGGCGCCTCCAGCACGGCGTGGACCTGCCAGACCGAAGGCATGCTGCTGGCGCTCGACGACAGCCTGCCGCGCACCATCGGCGAGCCGCCGATCGAGACGATCCTCGCCTACCAGGACGCGTTCACCCGCAACGGCCTGGGGATCCCCGCCCTTCAGTGCGGGCCCAACCCGCTGCCGCTGGACGCCATCCGCGCGGCCACCGCCGGCCGGTGACCGGTCCCCTCCCGCCGGCCGCCCACCCGCACTCTCCCGCGACGCCCTATCCGCGAACGACAGAACGGAGCAGTCAGTGACGACCTCTGACACCCTGCCCGTGACTCCCGACACCTCGATGTGCCGCCAGTGCGGCATGCCGCTCGCCTACGACGCGTACCTGCTGCGCGCCGAGGGCCAGTCCCCCTCCCCCGACCCGGAGCGGTGCAAGCACTGCGTCGAGGGCGCCAAGGTGGTGGACCGCACCGGGCAGTCGCAGGACAACGCGTGGATCCTCGACCTGGTGCTGCGCACCTACCAGGGCAGCGGCACCGGGGGCCGCAAGATCGCCTCGGCGCTCGGCAAGATCCCGGCCGCGCTGCCGTCCGGTGTGCGGTCGCTGACCAACCTGGTCAACAGCGTGCCGGAGAAGAAGCCCGACACGGTCGACGCCATGGTGCTCTACAGCGGTGGCAAGGACTCCAGCTGGATGCTGATCGACCTGGCCAAGCGCCAGGGCCTCAACACCGTGGCCTGGATGCTCGACCAGGGCTACCAGTCGCCGGCCGCCATCCGCAACGCCCAGGAGCTGTGCGACAGCCTCGGTGTGCGGCTGGTCATCGCCAAGCCGGACCGCGACCCGATGGACACCCTGTTCCGGCTGGGCTTCACGGTCAACGGCAGCGACGACCCGACGCTGATCCGGTCGGCGATGACCTACGGCTCGGCGTGCTGGCCGTGCTTCGCCACCATCGCCGCGCAGGCCACGCTCTTCTGCCGGGACAACGACGTCGCGTTCTGCTTCATCGGCACCCAGAAGGGCCAGAACCGGATGGACCTGGCCGGCTCGCCGGCGCTGTCCGGTGGCGCGCTGCCGCCGGTGATGAGCCTGCTGGACCGGTTCGTCGCCCCGATGCGCGACCACGCCCGCGCCAACGCGCCGGACTCCGCGAAGCTGCTGGAGACCGCGGAGTGCCGCAGCGTGCTGATCCCGTTCTACGAGTTCGTCGAGAAGCCGCCGTTCGGCGAGCAGATCGCCGACCTGGAGCGGGCCGGCTGGCACATGCCGAAGAACACCGGCGCGTGCAGCACCAACTGCATGATGAACGAGCTGGGCCGCAAGATCATGCGCAACCAGTACGGGTTCGACCTCTACCAGATCATCGACGCCAACGAGGCGCGCCTGGCGCAGCGCCCGGAGCCGCGGACGGTGGCCCCGCTGGACGAGGACGCGGTGCGGCGCGGGGCGAAACTCATCGGCCTGTCCCCGGCCGAGATCGAGGCATTCGGAGTGGAGCGATGAGCGCGGTCAACACCGACACCGGCAACCGGGCGGACATCGGCGGCTACCGGCTGATCGACCACATGGCACGGCGCGCGGTCAGCTCGCTGTCGCACGTGATCGGGGTCAAGAACGTCACGCGGCCGTTCTGGAACCGCTGGCGGGCCTCCGGCATCGACGACGCGACGCTGATGAACTTCCTGTCGCGGATCGACAGCATCGACCAGTGGCCGGAGGCGGCCATGCAGTTGCTGGCGGAGGAGGAGCTGGCGCTGGAGTCGGTGCCGGTCGCCACGCACCGCGAGGAGCGCATCGAGCTGCTGCGCCGGCTGTCCTACCTGGCGCACATGGCGCAGTGGGGCAGTCTGCCCATGACCGATCTGAAGCGGACCGGGTACACCAAGTCGCGCGACTACTACATCGAGGCCGAGACGCTGGAGTGGGGCGAGCGGTACAAGGCGGTCCGCGTCCCGTTCGACGGCCACGAGTACGCGGCCAACCTGCACCTGCCCGAGGGCCCGGCGCGCGACCTGCCGCTGATCGTGATCCTGCACGGCATGGACGACACCAAGGAGGAGCACCTCGCCACCGAGGGCGACCTGTGCCGGGCCGGGTTCGCCGTGCTGAACATCGACGGTCCCGGGCAGGGCGAGAGCCTGATCCTGGAGAACCGCACCTGGCCGGCCGACTTCCACATGATCGTGCCGGCGGCGATCGACGCGATGGTCCCCCACGGCATCGACCCGCAGCGGGTCGGCGTGATCGGCATCAGCTGGGGCGGCCTGTGGGCCCTGAAGGCCGCCTCCGCCGACCCGCGGGTGGCCGCCGTCTACGACCTGGGCGGGCCGGTGGACGCCGGGCGCTGGAAGAAGCTGCCGTACTTCCTCAAGAGCAAGTACGGCCAGGTGCTGGGCATCGACTCCGCCGACGACCTGCCGGACTACCAGTCGATCTTCTCCATCACCGACCGCGACATCCTGAACGGGATCACCGTGCCGGTGCGCATCGTGCACGGCGGCAAGGACCCGCTGGTGAAGGTGCGGGACAAGGAGTGGCTGCGCGACACCCTGCTGGAGCTGCACCCCGGCCAGGACGTCACGCTGCTGACCTACCCCGACGGCGACCACTGCTGCACCGGTCACGGCGCTCAGATCCGGGTGGACGGCGCCGAGTTCTTCCGCGCCACCCTCGGTCCGGCCGCCGCGAGCGGCCGGCCCGCCGAGGAGGCAGCCGAGGAGCCCGCCGGGGAGCCGGCCGAGGACATCGCGGAAGAAGCCGTCTCCGCCTCCTGACCGAGCCTCCTGCCCCCAGCCGAATCACCACGAAAGGACGACGACTCGATGAGCACGAACACGATGGAGACCGCCGGACCGCCGCAGACCGCGGACCTGCCGGAAGGCGCCGAAGCCACCGAGGCGCCGCAGGCGGCCGAGGCATCCGAGGCCGCGGCCGCGCCGGTGCCGGTCGAACTGCCGGACGACGAGGAGACCCGGGAGATCCTGCGGGCGCTCGCCGCCATCGTCGAGGAGGTGGCCGAGGTCCCGGCCGCCACGGTGGAGCTGGACAAGCGGTTCGTGGACGACCTCGACATCGACTCGCTGTCGATGATCGAGATCGCCGCGCAGACCGAGGCGGCCTTCGAGATGGACATCGCCCCCGAGGCGCTGGCCGACCTGCTCGCGGTGCGTGACGCGGTCGCCCTGATCCGCAGTCACCGGGCGGTCTGACCCAGGCCCCAGTCCGCATCGCCGAGGAGACCATGAGCGACAACGACATCGTCGTCACCGGGCTGGGTGCCTGCACCCCGCTCGGTGGCGACGTCGACGCCACCTGGGACGGCCTGCTGGCCGGGCGCAGCGGGACCCGGACGCTGGACGGGGAGTACGCCGCCCACCGGCTGCCGGTGACCATCGCCGCACGGCTGCCGGTCGACCCGGCCGGCCGGCTGCGGCCGGCCCAGGCACGCCGGATGGACCGGGCGGAGCAGGTGGCGGTCGTCGCCGCGCAGGAGGCCTGGGAACACGCGGGCGCCGCCGGGCAGGTGGACCCCGACCGCCTCGGCGTGGTCGTCGGAACCGGGGTCGGCGGGGTGCGCACGATCCTGGAGCAGGCCGAGACGCTGGCCGGCCCCGGACTGCGGCACATGAACCCGCTGACGGTGCCGATGATGATGCCCAACGGCCCGGCCGCGCACATCGGCCTGCTGATCTCGGCCCGGGCCGGCGTGCACGCGCCGGTGTCCGCCTGCGCCTCCGGCGCCGAGGCCCTGGTGTGGGCCTGGCGCATGCTGCGGTCGGGCGACGCGGACATGGTGCTGGCCGGCGGGGCCGAGGCCAGCATCACCGCGGTCACCCTGGCCGCGTTCGCCCGGGCCCGCACCCTGAGTCTGCGCAACGACGAACCGGAGCGGGCCTCCCGCCCGTTCGACGTCGACCGGGACGGGTTCGTGCTCGGCGAGGGCGCCGGGATGCTGGTGCTGGAGCGCGCCGAGCACGCCAGGGCCCGCGGCGCCCGCGCGCTGGCCAGGCTGGCCGGGGTCGGCACGAGCTCCGACGGCCACCACATCACCGCCCCCGACCCGACCGGCCGCGGCCAGACCCGGGCCATCACGGCGGCGGTGCGCAGCGCCGGACTGTCCCCGGCGGACGTCGGACACGTCAACGCGCACGCCACCTCCACGAAGGCCGGCGACCTGCCGGAGGCCATCGCGGTGCGGGCCGCCCTCGGCGACCACCCGGTGCTGACCGCGCCGAAGGGCGGGCTCGGCCATCTGCTGGGCGCGGCCGGCGCGGTGGAGGCGGTGGCCACCGTGCTGACGCTGCGCCACGGACTCGTGCCGCCCACCGCAAACCTGGAACGCCCCGACCCGCGGCTCGACCTGGAGGTCGTCACGGGCGCGCCCCGCCCCATCGGGCCGACGGCCGCGGTCAGCGACTCGTTCGGCTTCGGCGGGCACAACGTGGCGCTGGCGTTCACCCCGGCCTGACGGCCGGTCCGGCCGCGACGAGAGCTGACGAAGGAGACAGATGGCAGGGCTGCTGGCCGGCAAGCGCCTCCTGATCACCGGGGTGCTGACCGACGACTCGATCGCCTTCCACGTGGCACGGCTGGCCCGGCTGGAAGGCGCGAAGGTGGTGCTGACCGCCCATCCGCGGCCGCGGATGACCCGGCTGTTCGCGCAGCGGCTGCCGGACGGCAAGCAGGACCCGCCGCCGGTGCTGCCGCTGGACGTCACCGACACCGGGCAACTGGAGTCGCTGGCCGACCGGGTGGCCGAGCACGTCGACGGGCTGGACGGCGTGGTGCACGCCGTCGGCTACGCGCCGCGCGCCGCGCTCGGCGGCGGCTTCCTGACCGCCGACTGGCCGGACGTGGCGACCGGCTTCCACGTCTCGGCGTACTCGCTGGTCGCGCTCACCACCGCGTGCCTGCCGCTGATGAAGGGCGGCGGTTCCGTGGTGGGCCTGGACTTCGACGCCTCGCGCGCGTGGCCGTCGTACGACTGGATGGGTGTGGCCAAGGCCGGGCTGGAGAGCTGCGCGCGCTACCTGGCCGCGCACCTGGGACCGCACGGTCTGCGGGTCAACCTGGTGGCCGCCGGGCCGCTGGCCACCACCGCGGCCCGGTCCATCCCCGGGTTCACCGAGCTGGCGACCGGCTGGGCGGCGGGCGCGCCGCTCGGCTGGGACCTGCGCGACCCGGAGCCGGCCGCCCGGGCGGTGGCCGCCCTGCTGTCCGACTGGTTCCCGGCCACCACCGGCGAGATCGTGCACGTCGACGGCGGCGCCCACGCGCTCGGCGCGCCGCACTCCCCCGCGCCGCCGCACCCGGCCGCCGCCTCCTCGGAGACGGCTCCGTGATCGTGTTGCGCGTCGCGCTCGCCCAGCTCAACACCACGGCCGGTGACCTGGACGGCAACGCCGACCGCATCGTGGCCTGGGCCCGCCGGGCGGCCGGCGCCCAGGCTCATCTCGTCGTGCTGCCGGAGGCGGCGCTCACCGGTCACCTGGTGGAGGAGCCCGCCGCGCCCCTGACCGCGGCGGTCGCGGCGCGGGAGAAGCTGGAGCGGACCGCGCGGCGGCTGGCGGCCGAGGGCCTGGGCGGCCTGCCGGTCCTGACCGGTTGCCCGCACCCGGCGGACGGCGACGGGCCGGACGACCAGCGGGCGCCGAGCGCCGCGGCGGTGCTGCACGACGGCCGGGTCGTGGTGCGCCCCGCCGGGCCCGACCTGCCGGTCTTCCGGCTGCACGGCGTGGACGTCGCGGTCGCGGTCGGCGCGGACCTGTGCGGCGAGGGCGGCTCGGCGGCCCGGGTCAGGGAGAGCCGGGCGGGGCTGCTGGTGACGCTCGACGCCACGCCGTACGAACGCGGCAGGCACGTGGTGCGCCGCCGGTTGTGCGAGCGGCGGGCCCAGGAGTCCGGCGCGGTCGTGGCCCACTGCAACCTGGTCGGCGGGCAGGACGAGTCGGTCTTCGACGGCGGGTCGCTGATCGTCGGGCCGAACGGCGAACTGCTCGCCCGCGCCGCGCAGTTCGAGGAGGAACTGCTGGTCGCCGACCTCGACCTGGCAGCCCGGGTGGCCCGCGGGGAGCAGGCGCCGGTGCTGCCGTGGCTGCTGATGCCGGGGCTCGCGGAGTTCGCCCCGAAGCCGACCCGCCTCGCCACGCCCGCCACCGTGCTGTCGCTCGACCCCGCGCCGCCGGTGGCCCGCCCCGCGCGGCGCCGGGCGGCCCGCCCGCTGGACCCGCTGGGCGAGGTGTACGCGGCGCTGGTGCTGGGGGTGCGCGACTACGCGGGCAAGAACGGTTTCCGCGGCGCCGTGCTGGGTCTGTTCGGCGGGGCGGACTGCGCCCTGGTGGCCACCGTGGCCGCCGACGCGCTCGGCCCTGACCGGGTGCACGCGGTGCTGCTGCCGAGCCGCTCGCGCGGCGAGCACTGCGCCACCGACGCCGACGAGCTCGTGCGGCGCCAGGGCCTGCGGGCCCGCACGGTGCCGATCCACGGCATCGTCGACGCCTTCGAGGCGGAACTCGACCTGCACGGCCTGGCGGTGGACGACCTCCAGGCCCGGGTGCGCGGCACCGTGTGGACGGCGCTGGCCGACGAGGACGGGCACCTGGTGCTCGCCACCGGCAACAAGAGCGAGATCGCCGCCGGCCGCTCCACCCCCTACGGCGACTCGGCGGGCGGCTACGCGCCGCTGAAAGACGTGCCCGGGGCGCTGGTGCGGCGGCTGTGCCGCTGGCGCAACGCCCGCACCGGGCCGATGGGCGGCCTGCTGCATCCGTTCGGCGTGCCGCCGGTGCCCGAGGCGGTCATCGACGAGCCGTCCTCCGGCGAACGGCAGCCGGCCTCCGGCGAGGTGCCGGAGGACTTCGCGGCGCAGGACTTCGGGCCCGAGGCGCCGTCGGCGGCCGGCCACGGCCCACTGCTGACCGACCGGGTGATCCGGCTGGTGGACCGCGCCGAGTACCAGCGCCGCCCGTATCCGCCGGGTCCCAAGATCACCACGAACGACTCCGGCCCCGACCGGCGCCCGCCCATCACCAGTGGATGGCGGGAGCCGGCGGGCCGGGGACAGGGGAGCAACCATGTGTGAGCCGAACGACGACCACCTCGACCTCGTCGACGTCCTGCGGCAGGCGGCCGCGACCCGGGGCGAGGAGACCGCCACCGTCTTCCTGCCGGACGGCACGCCCGGCGTGGACGAGGTGGTCTCCAGCTACCGCCTGCTGGACCGCGAGGCGCGCCGGGTGGCCGCCTGGCTCCAGGAACGCACCGCCCCAGGCGACCGGGTGCTGCTGGCCCACCTGCCGGGCCCGGCCTTCCTCGACGCGTTCCTCGGCTGCCTGTACGCGGGCGTGGTGGCGGTGCCGGCGCCGCCGCCGGACGGACGCCGCCGCAGCCTGGACCGGCTGTCGGGCATCGTCGCGGACGCCAGGGCCGCCTGCGTGCTCACCGACGAGGCCACGATGCCGCTGATGGCCGACTGGGTGGCCGACACCGCCCTGCCGTACGCCGCCTCCGACACCGCCGAGGCCGATCCGGACGCCTGGCGGGAGGTGCCGCGCACCGCGCGGACGGTGGCGTTCCTCCAGTACACCTCGGGGTCGACCAGCACCCCGAAGGGCGTGATGGTCACCCACGGGAACATCGTCGCCAACCAGCGGGCGATCGCCGACGCGGTCGGCAGCGGTCCCGGGGTGCGCGCGCTCGGCTGGCTGCCGCACTTCCACGACATGGGCCTGATCGGCCAGTTGCTGCAACCGCTCTACCAGGTCGGCACGCTGGTGTACATGTCGCCGTTCTCCTTCCTCAAGCGGCCGGTCAACTGGCTGCGGGCGGTGGGGCACTACCAGGCGGGGGCCACCGCGGCGCCCAACTTCGCGTACGAGCTGGTCACCCGCCGGGTCTCCGAGGCGCAGCTGGCCGAGCTGGACCTGTCGTCCCTGCGGGTCGCGCTGAACGGCGCCGAGCCGGTCAGCGTGCCGGTGATGGAGGCGTTCACCCGCCGGTTCGCCGCCGCCGGGCTGCGGCCGGAGGCGGTCAGCCCCTGCTACGGGCTGGCCGAGGCGACCTTGCTGGTCACCGGCACCCCGCAGACCCGCGGCCCGCTCACCTTCGCGGCCGACGCGGACGGCGTGGAGCGCGGCGAGGTGCGGGCGGCGCGGCCGGGGGACGCCGTGCGGCACCTGGTCAGCAGCGGCAGGACGGCGGCCGGCACCACGGTGCGGGTGGTGGACCCGGCCACCGGCGAGGTGCTGCCCGACGGCACGGTCGGCGAGGTGTGGGTGAGCGGGCCGGGCGTCGCCGCCGGCTACTGGCGCGATCCCGCGCGCACCGCCGAGACCTTCGGCGCCCGCACCGCCTGCGGGCAGGAGGACTTCCTGCGCACCGGCGACCTCGGCTGCCTGCTGGACGGGGAGCTGTATGTGACCGGGCGGATCAAGGACCTGGTCATCGTGCACGGCCGCAACCTCTACCCGCAGGACATCGAGCAGTCGGTGGCCACCGTGCACCCGGCGCTCACTCCGGGCGCTGCGGCGGTCTTCGCCCTGGGCACCCACCCCGAGCAGGTGGTGGTCGTCCAGGAGATCCGTCCCCGGCAGTTGGCGGGCGCCGACCCGGCCGAACTGGCCGACGCGGTCACCAGCCACGTCCGCCACGCCTACCAGGTGCCGCGCGCCTCGACCGTCCTGGTGGCGCCCGGCACCGTGGAGCGCACCACCAGCGGCAAGATCCAGCGCGCCCGGATGCGGGAGCTGTACCTGGCCGACGCGCTGACCGCGTTCGACGGCGCTCCGGTGACCGCCGGGGTGTGAGGCGATCGCCGGGGCCGGGAGGGACGCGTCAGCCGTCCTTCCCGGCCCCGGCGCGTTGACGGGTGGTCAGCCGCCCAGCAGCAGTGGGCGCAGCGGCAGCCGGTAGGCCTCCTCGGCGAGCCGGGTCGCCGCGGTGGGCGTCAGACGCGAGCGCAGCCAGGTCCACACGGCGGGCATCATCACGCGGAAGCGTTCCGGCGCGCAGTGTCCGGCGTCCCGCAGGATCCACACCGTGGCGCCCGCCCGGGTGGCCAGCCCCGCCACGTCCTCGCGCGGGATGTACGGGTCGTCGGCGCCGTTGACCGCCAGCAGCGGGGCGGCGCCGGACGGCGGCGGTGCGCCGGGGGCGGCCAGCAGTCCCTGTGCGGCCAGGTCGAACCCGCCGAGCATCCGCAGGGCGTCCGCCTCGGTGGGCGGGGCGTCCAGGCCGAGCGCGTTGCCGACGATGCCCGGCATGCCGCACGGCATCGCCAGCAGGTCGTCGGCGGTGCGTACGCCGATGCCGGTGGGGCCGCCGATGTCGACGGCGGCGTCGACCCGGCCGAGCAGCGCGAGTTTGGCGGTCCAGTGCCCGCCGAAGCTGATGCCGAGCGCGCCGACCGGGCAGTCGTGGATCTCCCGCAGCCGGTCGGCCACCCCGGCGAGGATCTCGTCCGCGTCGGTGGCCAGCGGCACGGCGGACTCACCGGTGCCGGGCATGTCGACGGCGGCCACCAGGTAGCCGGTGGTCAGCGCGGACGCCACCGCCAGCCGGTGCAGGTCCATCTTCCAGGTGTCCACCCCACCGAGGAACAGCAGCACGGCACGCGGGGTGTGGCGGAAGGCGCTGCGCCGCTGGAAGAGGTGGACGGGGACGGCGGTCCGGCCGCCGCGGTAGCCGACGTCCAGCACGGTGCGGGTGAAGCGCACCGGGAACCGCGCGGACGCGGTGAGGTAGGCGGCCACCTGCCGCTCCTGGGCCGCCACCCGGCCGGGCGCGGCCAGCGCCGGGAACCGGGCGGCCCCCCAGCACAGGGCCGCGGTCAGGTGCCGGCCGGCCGCCTCGGCCGCCTCCGCCTCGCGGGACCACACCGGTAACCACGAGGTCGGGCCGTCACCCCACATCTCGTCCACCGTGGCGGTCACCCGGGCGAGGACCGCCGCGGGTATGCCGGAGCCGGTGAACTGCGCGGTGCGCTCCCGGAGCAGCTCCCCGGGGTCGACGGGAAAGACGAACATGTCCCCTCCTGTGAACGGCGCTCCGGCCGCCGTCCACGGCCATGATCATCTTAGTCGGGGAGCGGGCAAGGCCACAGTCGCCGACCGGACACTCCGGTCCCGGTGGGGCGGGACCGGGGGTGTCCGGAGGGTCAGCTGTGCACCGGGCCGATGGTGAGGGGGTGGATGGTGGTGCCGGCGCAGTGCTGGGTCTTCCAGGGGATGAACAGGGCCGCCTTCTGGTTGGGCGGGTAGATGCGCAGCCCCTGGACGGAGGTCAGCTTGCACTGGCCCGGGGTGTAGCCGCCCATGCCGTCACTGTCGTGCATCGTGGCGGAGGCGCTGCCGTGCGCGGCCAGCGTGATGGTGTGCACGGTGGCCCCGGTGCGGGTGGCCGGGTTGCCGGACTGGGCGCCGGCCGCGGCGACGTAGGACACGCCCGGGTAGCCGGTCAGGGTGCACGAGGTGCTCGCGGTGTTGGTGAAGACGATCTTCGCGTAGCGCTGCCCGGCACCCACGCTCTGGTCGGCCTGGGCCACCTTCAGCTGGCTGCTGGCGCACGCGTGCGAGGTGGAGCTCGCGTTGCCCGACCGGCTCTGGACGGTGGTGCCCGAGGAGGTGGCCGAGGACTCGCCCGTGGCGGGGGCGCCGGTGCTGCCGTCGTCTCCCGACGAGGCCGGCATCGACCCGGTGGTGGGATCGGACGGCACCGCCGCCGCGTTGCCCGCGTTACCCGTCGAGCCGGCCGACGAGTCGTGGGACGAGCACGCGGTCAGAGTCAGGGCCGCCGTCGCGAGGACGACGGCCGGTATCACCATGCGCACTGGCCTGCTTCGCATCGCGGTTTCCTCCGTAAGGTCGTGGGGGCCGGAGTGCCTGCACCCTTCTGCTTTCCGACCTTGCGGCCCGGGAACCGCTTTCGTCACCACCTGTTACGTGGCTGTGGCATGGCCTGACCGTGTTCACGACAATCGCTACCGGATCAGCACCGGATCGGCACCGCACGCCACGCATGCGCCCCGGTTCAGGACCTCGGGGTGATCTTCGACAGACCGTTGATGATCCGGTCCATCGCGTCGCCGCCGGTCGGGTCGGTGAGGTTGGCGAGCAGCTTGAGGGTGAACCGCATCAGCATCGGGTGGGTCAGTCCGCGCTGCGCCGCCAGCTTCATGATCTTCGGGTTGCCGATCAGCCGGACGAACCCGCGGCCCAGGGTGTAGTAGCCGCCGTAGGTGTCCTTGAGGATCTTCGGGTAGCGCTGCAAGGCCAGTTCGCGCTGCGCGGGGGTGGCCCGGGCGACCGCCTGGACGATGACGTCGGCGACCAGGTGCCCGGACTCCATCGCGTAGGCGATGCCCTCGCCGTTGAACGGGTTGACCAGACCGCCCGCGTCGCCGACCAGCAGCAGGCCGCGGGTGTAGTGCGGCTGCCGGTTGAAGGCCATCGGCAGCGCGGCGCCGCGGATCGGGCCGGTCATGTTCTCCGGGGTGTAGCCCCAGTCCTGCGGCATCGAGGCGCACCAGGCCTTGAGGATCTCGCGCCAGTCGAGTTCCTTGAAGTCGGCGGAGGTGTTGAGCACCCCGAGCCCGACGTTGGAGGTGCCGTCACCCATGCCGAAGATCCAGCCGTAGCCGGGCAGCAGCCGCTCCTGGCCGCCGCGCCGGTCCCACAGCTCCAGCCAGGACTCCAGGTAGTCGTCCTCGTGCCGGGGGGAGGTGAAGTAGGTGCGGACCGCGACGCCCATCGGGCGGTCCTCGCGGCGGTGCAGACCCATCGCGAGCGAGAGCCGGGTGGAGTTGCCGTCGGCGGCGACCACCAGCGGGGCGTGGAAGGTGACCGGGGTCTTCTCCTCGCCGAGCTTGGCGTGCACGCCGGTGATCCGGCCGGTGCGCGGGTCGATGATCGGGGCGCCGACGTTGCACCGCTCGTGCAGCCGCGCGCCGGCCTTCTGCGCCTGCCGGGCCAGTTGCTCGTCGAAGTCGTCGCGCTTGCGGACCAGTCCG
This sequence comes from uncultured Actinomycetota bacterium, assembly GCA_963737305.1. Classification (GTDB taxonomy): domain Bacteria; phylum Actinomycetota; class Actinomycetes; order Streptomycetales; family Streptomycetaceae; genus Streptantibioticus_C. The sequence continues at coordinate 4,096,578 of CAVTRX010000001.1, forward strand.
TAGTCCGGGTAGGTGGCCAGGTCGGGCCAGTCCATCTCCAGCCGGACGCCGCCGCCGATGATCCGCAGGCCCTTGTTGCGCAGCCAGCCGGCCTCTTCTGAGATGTCGATGCCCATCCCGACGAGTTCCTTGACGGCCCGCGGGGTGAGCCCGTCGCCGCAGACCTTCTCGCGCGGGAAGGCGGTCTTCTCCAACAGCAGCACGTCCAGGCCCGACTTGGCCAGGTAGTACGCGGTCGTGGAGCCGGCCGGACCGGCTCCGACGACGATCACGTCGGCACTGCGCTCGGAGGCGACGGTCGTCTCTGTCACGGTCGGTTCTCCAGTCGTTCGGGTCGGTCGTGGCAGGTGTGGATGGCAGGGGTGGAAGAAGTTTAGGCCGTGTCTTGTGGATCAGGGTGGATCAGGGAGCGGCGTCCGGTGCGGTGGCTCGCAAGGCGCCGGAGTATCCCGATAGTCGGTGTTATCGGGATGCTCCGGCAACGCCGCGAGGCGCCGTGCCGGGCGTCGCGAGCCCGCCAAGATCCACAAGACACGGCCTAGGTGGCTGGTCAGGCCTTGGTGGCGCGGTGCAGGGCGACGATGCCGCCGGTCAGGTCGCGCCAGGCGACCCGGCGCCAGCCGGCCCGGCCCATCAGGGCGGCCAGCCCCCGCTGGTCCGGCCAGGCGCGGATGGACTCGGCGAGGTAGACGTAGGCGTCCGGGTTGCTGCTGACCGCGGTGGCGACCGGCGGCAGGGCACGCATCAGGTACTCGGTGTAGACGGTGCGCAGCGGCGCCCAGGTCGGCTGGCTGAACTCGCAGATCACCACGCGCCCGCCGGGCCGCGTCACCCGCAGCATCTCGGCCAGTGCCGCGGAGGTGTCATGGACGTTGCGCAGGCCGAAGGAGATGGTCACCGCGTCGAAGACCCCGTCCCGGAACGGCAGCCGGGTCGCGTCGCCCGCGGTCAGCGGCAGTTCGGGGTGGCGCTTCTTGCCCTCGCGCAGCATGCCGAGGGAGAAGTCGCACGGGACCACCCGCGCCCCGGTGGCCGCGTACGGCAGCGAGGAGGTGGCGGTCCCGGCGGCCAGGTCCAGCACCCGTTCCCCGGCGCGGGCGTCCACGGCGCGCGCGACGGCCTTGCGCCACAGCCGGGTCTGCCCGAGCGAGAGCACGTCGTTGGTCAGGTCGTAGTTCCGCGCCACGCCGTCGAACATGGCGGCGACTTCCTGCGGCTGCTTGTCCAGGGATGCTCGGGTCACAGGTCCATTCTTCACCGCGTGAACGGGTGGTCGTGTGCAGGGGTGCCACTCAGCGGAATTCGGCGAGCCTTCGCCGGACGCCCGCGGCGGTCGCGGCGAGCGCGAGGGCGCAGGCGGTCGCGGTCACCACGAGGGCGTCGCGCAGTTCGGCGCGGCCATGGCCCACCCCCGTCTCGAAGGCCCGCTCGTTGATCTCCACGTCGGCGGTCATGGCCCGGTCCCACCGGCCGAACTCGTAGTTGGAGCCGCCCGGCGCGTAGCTGGTGTTGAGGGCGATCGCCGCGGTGAGCCGGCCCGCGGCCAGGTCCTGGCGGGTGAGGTGGTCCTCCCTTTGGTAGCCGGCCCAGCCGTCCAGCGCCCGGGTCGCGGCGGCCCGCTCACCGGGGAAGGTGATGTTGCGGAACTCCGCGCCCAGGTAACCGCCGAACGCGGCGCCGCCCGGGTGGGCGTCGGCCGCCGTGACCCGGGCGGCGTAGGTGTCCAGGTGGGCGCCGTCGAGGCGGGCGACGCGCTGGGAGGCGGCCAGGAAGGCGTCGGCGTACCGGCCGTAGCGGGCCGGGTCGAGCAGGGCGCGGCTCTCGTCGGCGTTGGCGTCGTAGCCCACCGCGCGGGCCACCGACAGCGCCACCACGGAGTCGAAGGCGTCATGCCGGGTCTGACGCAGGTACTCCCGCTCGTCGCCGCAGACCGTCCAGACGGTGCCGAGCAGCGTGACGCACAGCAAGGTGGCCGCGGCGACGCCGGGGTTGATCCGGCGGCGGAAGCGGCGGGCGAGCAGCAGTTGCAGCACGGTCAGCAGGGCGAGAGCGGCGAGGGCGGTCCCCAGGCCCGCCCACCGCAGTGCGGACAGGATCGCCCGGTCGTCCTGGTAGGTGGCGGTGTACGCGGTGTCATCCACGGTGACCAGGTTCTCGGCGGCGGGCAGCAGCGAGGTCCGCATCAGGTCGGTGGCCTGCCGGTAGGCGGTCAGGGCGGACGGCGCCGGGTGCCCTTCGGTGGCGTGCGCCTGGTCGTTGAGCGCGGTCGCCCGGGCCGCGGACTCCTCGTAGCGCCCGAGCCCGTCCAGGATCCGCAGCAGGGCGGTGCGGGTGGCCCGGTCACTCCCGGCGGCCTCGGTGGCGCCCTGGAGCTGGACGCTGACCTGGTCGCGGTCCTGGCCGTAGACCTTGACGGCCCGGGCGCGGTCGGCGGCCAGGGCGGGGGTGCCGCCGAACTCCAGGATGTTGGCGGTCTGCGCGTCCATGTCGGTCAGCGCGAGGTACAGCCCGGTGGAGTGCTCGACCTGCGGCGCCATCCGCGTCCCGATGCCGTCCCAGCCGCTCGCGGTGCGCAACGGCACCACGGCGCTCACCACCCCCAGGGCGAGGGTCGCCAGCAGGCAGCCGGCCGTCCCGGCCCGCAGCAGGACCGGTGTGCTCCACCGGTGCCGCGGCCGGAGCGGGGAGCGGAGGCGGAGCAGGGCCGCGCGGGCCCGCCCGGCTGGGAGGGGGTCCGGATCGGGGTCCGGGTCGGGCGCGGGGAGCGGCGGCGGCACGGCGCCCGGCGGCTGTGTCCCCTCGGCCACCCGTCCGTCCCCGGCAGTGATGATCCCGGCCATACCGCGTGCGCCTCCCCGCCCCCACCGGGAACGGCGAAGCAGCCGCCCCCAGGATGTTCACGATGAGACGTGTGAGGGGCGGCGGACGGTGTCTTGACGGCTCACTGACGGCCGATCGGCCGGTCTTGACGCGTTGTTGATGTCCGGGGGTGGCCAAAAGCCTTGCCGGGAAGGGAAGTTGGCGTTACGTCAGGCGCGCCGGTGGACCAGTCGGCCGGCCAGCACGGTGACGACGCACTCCCCCTCGGCGTCGAAGACGGCGAGGTCGGCGCGGGCGGTGGGGATCAGCCCGAGGGTCAGCGGCGCGACCGGCGTCCGCAGTCCCGACCGGGTGACGGCGGCCTGTAGGGCGGGGTCGGTGACGTGCTCGGCGGACACCGCGGTCGCGCCGAGCCGCAGCAGCGCGTGGACCCGCTCGCGCGGACTGGGCGCGAGCGGTACCGGGGCGTCGTGCACCAGCGCCGCGCGCAGCCGGCCCGGCCAGTCGCGCACCCGGGCGGCCGGGTAGCGGGCGAGGAGTTCCGCCCGCGGTCCGACCGCCTCGATCCGGTCGCCGCTGACCGCGACCGCGGTCGCGGCGCCGTCCTCGCCCGGCGCTCCCGCGTGGATGGTCAGCACCTTCGCGACTCAGCCCGCGTCGATGAGCTTGAGTTCGGGGTGCGCGGTGCCGCCCTCGATCGCGGTCGAGGACAGGTGGGAGACGACCTGGTCGTCCACCGGGTCGTTCGCCGGGTCGTCGTGCACCACCAGGTGTTCGTAGGTGGTCGCGCGCTGCGCGGGCACCCGGCCGGCGGTGCGGATGAGGTGGATCAGCTCCATGCGGTTGGAGCGGTGCTTGGCGCCCGCGGAGGAGACCACGTTCTCCTCCAGCATCACCGAGCCGAGGTCGTCGGCGCCGTAGTGCAGCGACAGCTGGCCGACCTCCTTGCCGGTGGTCAGCCAGGAGCCCTGGATGTGGGCGACGTTGTCCAGGAAGATCCGCGCGATGGCGATCATGCGCAGGTACTCGAAGAGGGTGGCCTGCGTCTGTCCCTTGAGGTGGTTGTTCTCCGGCTGGTAGGTGTACGGGATGAACGCCCGGAACCCTCCGGTGCGGTCCTGCACGTCACGGATCATGCGCAGGTGCTCGATGCGCTCCGCGTTGGTCTCGCCGGTGCCCATCAGCATGGTCGAGGTCGATTCCACGCCCAGTCCGTGCGCGGTCTCCATGATCTCCAGCCAGCGCTCGCCGGACTCCTTCAGCGGGGCGATCGCCTTGCGCGGGCGCTCCGGCAGCAGTTCCGCGCCGGCGCCGGCGAACGAGTCGAGGCCGGCGGCGTGGATGCGGCGGATCGCCTCCTCGACGCCCACCCCGGAGATCCGCGCCATGTGCTCGACCTCGGAGGCGCCCAGCGAGTGGATGACCAGTTGCGGGAAGTCCCGCTTGATGGCGGAGAAGTGCCGCTCGTAGTACTCGACGCCGTAGTCCGGGTGGTGCCCGCCCTGGAACATGATCTGCGTGCCGCCCAGCCGGACGGTCTCCTCGCAGCGCCGCAGGATGTCGTCCAGATCGCGACTCCAGCCCTTGGCGGTGTCCTTGGGCGCGGCGTAGAAGGCGCAGAACTTGCACGCGGTGACGCACACGTTGGTGTAGTTGATGTTGCGTTCGATGATGTACGTGGCGATGTGCGCGGTGTCCGCGTAACGCCTGCGGCGGATCGCGTCGGCGGCGGCACCCAGCGCGTGCAGCGGCGCCGAGCGGTACAGGTCGAGGGCCTCTTCCGGAGTGACCCGCCCCCCGCCGGCAGCGCGGTCCAGCACGGTCTGGAGGTCGGATACCTCGGTCACGTCGTCCCTCCGGGGAGTTGGTAGGCGGACCGGATCAGCCTATCCCCCCGTCCTTGCCCGCCGGCCCTCCCCGCCCCGTCGGCCGACCGTCACGCCATCGTCACAACGCGGGCAGGCGCGCTGACACTGCGCAACCCGTGCGACTACGCTCTTGACCCTGAGCGGTCGGGTAGCTATGGGGAGCCGTGATGTCGGGGGCAGGTTCATCGTCGGGCAACGGGCCACGTCCAGGTCTGCGGTTGCGCAAACTGACCGAGGAGACGGCCGGCGGCCAAGGGGAGCCGGAGCCGGGCCGCATGGACGCCGTCCGGCGCGGCGCGGCCCGGCTGGGACGGGTCGCCTGGGCCCACCTCAGGCCGACCCGCAACCGCACGACCGGATATGTCGCCGTCGGCGCGATCGGCGCCCTGATCGGCACCTCCGTGGTGGTCGGCGTCGGCGCCTCCGGATCGCTGCCGCAACTGGCCGACATCGGCGCCTGGCTGGGCAGCGCCCAGAAGGGGGAGGTCGCACACGCCGACGGCCTGACCGGTGACGTGGACGGCAAGGTCACGCTGCCCGGTATGACCGGCCACCCGGTGCAGATCTCCCAGGACGGCAAGTCGGTCCTGGTGCTGGACGCCGCCACCGGGCGGGTGGTGCGGATCGACCCGGCGCAGCTGACCGCGCAGGAGTCCTCCGACTACGGCGCGAGCGGCCTGCAGATCGTGGCGGGCGGCGCGCTGTCCTACCTGGTCGACCCGGCGCACGGCACGGTCCAGCGGATCGACCCGGTGCGCACCACCCCGATCGGGGAGAAGGTCTCGCTGGGCGCGCGGCTGGGCACCGCGCAGGTCGACCCGGACGGCACGCTGTGGGTGCCGGTGCCCGGCCGCGGCCAGGTGGTGCCGGTGACGGCGGGGCGGCGCGGGGCGGCGGTCGACGCCGGCCGGCCGGGGGACGCGTTGCTGCTCACCCTCGCCGCGGGCCGGCCCGTGGTGACCGACACCACCACCTCGGTGACCAGGCTGCTGTCGGCCACCGGTGCGCTCAGCTCCTTCAACCTCGGCGGGATGAGCGGCGCGGGCATCCTGGTCCCGGCCCGCACCGACGGCCACGTGGTGCCCGTGCTGGCCACCGGCACCGGGTCGCTGACCCTGATCGACACCCAGGCCGGGCAGCAGTCCAGCATCCGCGTCCCCATCGAGGGCCACCGGCTCGGCGCGCCGCAGACGCTGGGCGTGCGGATCTACATCCCGGACCAGACCACCGGCTCGCTGCTGGTCTACAACACCGACACCTCCGCCTTCGAGAACGCGGTGCGCGTCACCGGCCGCCCCGGCACGCTGGACGTCTTCGTGCGCGACGGGCTGCTGTGGGCCAACGACCAGCGCAACGCCGCCGCCGCGGTGGTCAACGCCTCGGGCACCGCGCGGCGCTTCGGCAAGTACGCCACCGACGTGCCCTCCGCGCGCAAGCCGCGTGAGCACAACCCGGTCGTGGCGCACGTCCCCACCGCACCGGCCACGGCGCCCGCGCCGCCCCGGCACTCCGCCCCGCCGCCCGCGCGCCGGCCGTCCGGCACGCCGACGGTGAACTGCGGGATCAACTGGCAGGCGGGCTGCCCGCAGCCGCTGGCCCCCGGCACCCCGCAGGTGGAGTCAGGGGACGGCTCGATCACCGTGACGTTCGCCGCCGCGTCCGGTACGACCCCCAAGAGCTACACGCTCGGCGGCGACGTGGCGGGGCTGACCGTGGCCCCGAAGTCGGTGGGCCCGAAGGGGCCGTTCACCTTCCAGGTCACCGGCGGTTCCTGCTCGAAGACCTACACCTTCACCGTGGTGGCCCACTACTCGGGCGGGGCGGGCGACAAGGCCTCGCAGTCCTCGGTGGCGGCCCGGCCGTGCGTGGCGCCGCCCAACCCGACGGTCACCGTCACCATCCCGCAGGGCGGGCACGGCGCCGACTGGAAGTGGAACGCGGTCGGCCCGCAGAGCACCACCTCGTACTCGCTGCTCTTCCGCGGCGGCACCTCCGGCGGCACCGGCACCGACGACTCGGTGGACCAGGTGCCGAACGGCACGACCTACCCGTGGACGCTGACCACCACCAACCCGGCCGGGTCCGCCACGCAGAGCGGGACGATCGACCTGCGTCCGCCGTCGAAGCGGCTGAGCGACACCGACAACTCCAACAACGGCGACCCGCTCTACATCCGCACCCAGCCGAGCACGACTTCCGGCACCCGGGACGGCAACATCCCGGCGGGCAACAACTCCACGATGCTGACGGTGGAGTGCCAGGTGACCGGCTCCCAGGTGACCAACGACAACGGCGACTACACCAGCGCCATCTGGGACCGCATCAGCTGGAACGGCCACACCGACTACATCAGCGACCTGTGGGTCTCCACCGCCAACCACCGCACAGGTCAGTACTCGCCGCAGGACGTGTGGCAATGCACCTGATCCCCGTACCGCCCCCGACCCGAGCGAGTGCCCGATGACCGTTCCCCACCAGTACGCCCAGCCGGGGCCGAACGACGCCGTCACCTTGTTCGCCCAGTGCTTCCACGCCCTCGGTGACAACATCGAGCGGGTCGTCAAGGGCAAGCGCGAGACCGTGGAACTCGCGCTGACCTGCCTGTTCTCCGAGGGCCACCTGCTGATCGAGGACGTGCCCGGCACCGGCAAGACGACGCTCGCGCGCTGCATGGCCGCCTCGCTTGAGGCGAACTTCGCGCGGGTGCAGTTCACCCCCGACCTGCTGCCCTCCGACATCACCGGGGTGACCGTCTACCGCCAGAACACCGGCACCTTCGACTTCCTGCCGGGACCGGTCTTCGCCAACATCGTGCTGGGGGACGAGGTCAACCGCGCCTCGCCGAAGACCCAGTCGGCGATGCTGGAGGTCATGGAGGAGCGGCGGGTCACCGCCGACGGCAAGACCCATCCGGTCCCGCGGCCCTTCATGGTGATCGCGACGCAGAACTCGGTGGACATGGGCGGCACCTACCCGCTGCCCGAGGCGCAGTTGGACCGGTTCCTGATGCGGGTGACCGTCGGCTACCCCGACCACGCGGCCGAGGTCGCGGTGCTCAACGGGTCGGCGGCCGGCACGAGTCCCGAGGGGCTCTCCACGATCGCGTCCGCCCACCACATCGCGGAGTTCATCCAGGTGGCGGCCCAGGTGCAGGTGGCCGAGGCGCTGTTCGACTACGTGGTGCGGATCGTCGCCGCCACCCGGACGCTGCCCGACGTGCGGCTGGGCGCCTCACCGCGCGGCAGCGTGGCGCTGATGCGGGCGGTGCGGGTGCGCGCCGCCTCGCAGGGCCGGCCGTACGCGCTGCCGGAGGACGTGAAGGCCCTGGCGCAGCCGGTGCTGGCGCACCGGCTGATCCTGACGCCCGAGGCGGAGCTGAGCGGGCGCACCGGCGCGGACGTGGTCGCGGAGGTGCTGGCCACCGTGCCGGTGCCGCAGAGCGGCGGGACCCGGGTGTGATGCTGTCCCCGACGGGGTGGGGTGTGGCGGTGGCCGGCGCGGTGCTGACCGGCGTGGGCTACGGGTTCGGGTACGCCGAGGCCGCGGCGCTCGGGGTGGTGGCGCTGCTGGCGGTGGCGCTGGCCCTGGTGTGGACCTGGCCGAAGCCGCGGTTGGCGGCGGCCCGGCGGATCGCGCCGCGCAAGGTGGGCCGGGGTGATCCGGCGGACGGGATCGTGACGCTCGCCAACCGCGGCTCGCGGACCCGGCGCGGGCTGCGGGCCACCGACGTGTGCGGGGACCGGCCACTGTCGGTGGAGGTGCCGGTGCTGGCGCCCGGTCAGGAGCACGAGGTGCACTACGCGCTGCCCACCACCCGGCGCGGGCGGATCCCGGTGGGACCGTTGCGGCTGCACCGCACGGATCCGCTGGGCCTGTCCCGGCGGGTCATCGGCTACGGCGAGGCGGACACCCTCACGGTGCGGCCGCGGATCTGCCTGCTGCCGGTGCTGCCGTCCGGCACCGCGCACCACCTGGAGGGCCCGACCTCGGACACCGCGGACGACGGGTCGCTGACCTTCCACGCGCTGCGCGAGTACGTGCTCGGCGACGACCTGCGCCGGGTGCACTGGCGGTCCACGGCGCGCACGGGGACGTTGATGGTCCGGCAGATGGTGGACGTCTCGCTGCCGCACACCACGCTTGTGCTCGACACCCGGCCGGCCGCCTACCGCACCGAGGACGACTTCGAGCTGGCGGTGGACTGCGCGGCGTCGATCGGCTACGCGGCGGCGCGCTCCAACTTCCCCGTCGACCTGCTGAGCGAAACCGGCCCGGTGCTGCGCACCGACGGTTCCGGCAACGACGCGGAGGCGCTGCTTGACCGGCTGGCGCTGGTGCGGCGCTCGGCGCTGCGGTCGGCGTCCGGCGCGTTCGAGGGTCTGGAGACCCACCGCGGCGGCGGCTCGCTGATCGTGGTCACCGGCACCGGGGACACCGAGGGGCTGGGCGCGTTGGGGCGGGTACGGCGGCGGTTCGACCGGGTGACGATGCTGCGGGTCGGCGACGAGGGAAACTCCGCGCAGTTGCGCGAGGTGGCCGCCGACGTGCCGCAGCTGCATATCGGCTCGCTCAACGACCTGCTGGCGAACTGGCGTTGGGAGGCGGTGCGATGAGCGTCCGGGGAACCGGGGCGGCGACCCGGCCGGTGCGCGCCGCGGCGGCGGCCGGGCCGGGCGGCGGACCCGACTGGGAGTGGGCGGCGCCGGCGCCCAGCGCGCCGCGGGCCGGCGGGTCACGGCCGCCGTCGCCCACCGAGCGGGCGGCCTCGGGTCTGCCGTTCGGCCGCCGGCTGTGGTCGCTGCTGCCGCTCATGGCGGCGGCGGGCGCGGCCGGCTGCGGATTCCACCGGGTGTTCGCGGCGGGCGACCTGCTGCCGGTGGTGGCGGTCGCGGTGGTGGCGCCGGTCGCGCTGTCGGTGCTGGTGTCGGGGGTCTGGTCGGCCGGGGCGCGCTCGCGCGGCGCGCTCGCCGCGCTGTGGCCCTCGGTGCTGCTGACGGTGGTGGCGTGGGTCGTGGTGGCGTGCGCGACGCTGTTCCGCCGGGTGTCGGGCGGGCTGCCCGCGCCGCAGGCGGTGCGGGCCGCGTGGTCGGCGCTGCTGGACGCCCCGCACACGATCCTGGCCACCATCCTGCCGGCGCCGGGGGTGCCGGCTTTGCTGGTGCTGCCGTCCGCGGTGCTGTGGGCGGCGTCGTTCCTGGCGGCGGAGTTGGCCCTGCGGACCCGGGCGCCGCTGCTGCCGGTGCTGCCGGTGGTGGCCGCCTTCGGCGTGCCGCTGGTGCTGGGAGTGGACGGCCCGGGCTCCCAACTGCCGGTACTGGCCGCGCTGGTGGCCTGCGCTGCGGCGCTGGTGCTGGTGCGCGGCCGGGTGGCGCCCTCCTGGCGCTCGCTCCCGGCGGCGCTGCCCATCGTCGTGGTGCTGACGGTGGCCGGCGGGCTGCTGGCGCCGCACCTGCCGGGGATGCCGGCGCCCTACGACCCGCGGGACGCGGTGACGCCGCCGACCGCCCGGCCGCGGACCACCTCGCCGCTGGACGAGGTGGCGGTGTGGATGCGGCAGGGCGCCGCCCCGGTCTTCACCGTCCGCGTCCACGGTGGCGACGGGCAGCAGAACTACCGGCTCGCGGTCCTCGACTCCTATGACGGCGTCAGCTGGTCCCACCACGCGCCCCTCGCCCGTTCGGGTGGCCGGGTGCCGCCGGAGAAGGCGGCCGACCCCGGCGGCACGGCCGCGATCACCCAGACGTTCACCATCGCCTCGCTGCCCGGCCTGTGGCTGCCGGCCGCCGACCGCCCGACCCGGGTCGCGCTGCCGTCCGCCGACGACGACCTGTTCGTCGACCAGCGCAGCGGCGAGTTGGTGCTGGGCGGCCGGGACGTCACCGGCGAGGGCGGCGTGCGCTCCGGCTTCCGCTACACCGCGACCTCGCTGCTGCCGGTCTACGACGTGCGGCGGTTGCAGTACGCGCCCGCGGCCGACGACCCCGCGATGACCGTGCTGCCGCGCACCGACCCGGCCGGGCGGCCCATCCCCGCGGTCGCCACCTTCACCAGGACGGCCGCCGCGGCGACGGCGGGCAGCAGCTTCCCGTACGAGCAGGCGGTCCGGCTGGCGGACTGGCTGCGCGCCGGGCACCACTTCGACCCCCGGGCGCTGCCCGGCCACTCCTACCGGCAGTTGGAGTTCTTCCTCACCACCGGCAAGCGCGGCACCAGCGAGCAGTTCGCCGCCTCCTTCGCGGTCATGGCCCGCACCCTGGGCCTGCCCTCGCGGGTGGTGGTCGGCTTCCGGCACGGCACTCCGGCCGGCGACGGCACCTGGCAGGTACGCGGCCAGGACGTACTGGCCTGGCCCGAGGTGGAGTTCAAGGGGATCGGCTGGGTGCCGTTCTACCCGACGCCCGACGCGGCCTCCGCGTCCGGTTCCTCGGTCGCGCCGGCCGGACAGCCCACCGAGCGCCGGCAGGCCGACCAGCAGATCAGCCGTCAGACCCGGTCCGCCACCCCGCCGCACCGCGCCCCGGCCCACCGGGCCACCGCCGTCCCCGGCCCGGCCGGCCTGCCGTGGTGGGCGTGGGCGCCGGTCGCGGTGGTCGTGCTCGCGCTGCTGTACGCGCTGTACGCGGCGTGGCTGCCCTGGCGGCGCCGGGCGCGCCGGCGCGGTGATCCCGACCCGGGGCGCCGGGTGCTGGGCGCCTGGCAGCAGATCGTGGAGCGGCTGACGGAGATCGGGCTGCCGGCCACCGGCGCCCACACCGCCGCCGAGGTCGCCGCGTTCGGCGCGGCGCGGGTGGGCGGCGCGGCGGGTGAGCATCTGCCCGCGCTGGCCGATCTGGTCAACCAGGTGGGCTACGCGGGCCGTACGCCGGACGCCGCGTCGGCCACCGCCGCGTGGCAGCACTGCGACGCGGTGGAACGGGTGGTGCTGCGGTCGGTGCCACGCCGCGAGCGGCTGCGCCGGGGCTTGCGTCCGGCGGCGCTGCGGCGTGCCGGACGGGGCGTCGATCGGGGGTGACGTGGTGCCGGGTCCCGATCTCGTACCGAAGGGCGGCGCGGGTCGGCCCGGGTTGGGCATGGCCCGGTCAGCGCACGGTACGTTGGTGATTCAACGGGAGAACGCAAGCCACGGGAGGGGTCAGTGGACCGTACACCGGGATGGGGCCGTAACGACGCGGCCGGCGGCGGGGGCTCCGGTGCGGACGCGAGCCACGGCGCCTCCATCGGCTCCTGGATCGAGCAGGCCGAGCCCGGCACCGCCTCCTCGGGCGGGGGGTCGTTCAGCGGGCTGGCCGCGGAGGCCGAGGCGCTGCCCGCCCGGCTGCCGGAGGGCTACCGGATGCTGCGCCGGGTCGGCACGGGACGGCACGGCACGGTGGTGCTGTGCCGTGAGGAGGCGTCCGGCCAGGAAGTCGCGGTCAAGCTGCTGCATCTGAGCGTCGACGACGAGGGCACCCGGCTGGCGGCGCACTCGGAACTGCTGTCGGCGGGGGCTGCGGCCAAGCACCCGTGCTCGGTACTGGTCGAGGACGCCGGGTTCACCCCCGACAACCACCCGTACCTGGTCAAGCAGTTCTGCCGCGGCGGCAACGCCCAGGCGAAGCTGGCCAATTCGGGGCCGTTCCCGGTCGACGAGGTCATCGTGATCGGGATAAGGGCCGCGCTGTCGATCGCCTCCGCGCACCGCCGCGGCGTGCTGCACCTGGACGTGCGGCCGGCGAACATCCTGTTCGACGAGTCGGGCGACGCGCTGCTGACCGACCACGGCGTGGCCCGGGTCATCCAGCGTTCCGCGCCGCAACTCGGCGCGGTCTTCGACCCGATGTACGCCTCGCGGGAGATGTTCGGCTGGGAGAAGCCGGGCCCCTCCGCGGACGTCTACAGCCTCGGGGCGAGCCTGTACGCGCTGCTCAACGGCCTGCCGGCGTACGCGGAGGCGGGCAGCACCAGCTGGTCGGCGCTCTACAACGAGGTGCTGCACGGCGAGTTGCCGCCGCTGAACCGGATGGACGTGCCGCCGCAGCTGTTCGGCCTGGTGCGCCGGATGATGTCGGTCAACCCCGAGGGCCGGCCGCCGCTGACCGAGGTGCACCGCGAGCTGCGGCTGATGCTGCCGGCCGCGTACGGGACCCGGGTGCCGGCGCTGGACCCGGAGCCCGCGCCCGAGCCGATGCTGCCCGGCTGGGACCCGGCCGACGACGTGACGCCTGAGGAGCAGGCCGAGGCGGAGCGGATCGGCAAGGAGGCCGAGGCGGAGCTCAAGCGGCGCAACCGGCGCCGGGTGATCGCCGCCGTCGCCGCGCTGGTGGTCTTCGCGGGCGCGGCGACCGCGATGACGCTGGTGCTGCACAACAAGAAGAAGGCGCATCCCAAGCCGGTCGCCTCGCCGTCCGCGAAGTTGCCCGCGACCAGCGAGGTGCCCGCCGCCCAGCGGGCCGCCCTGGTGCCGCGCGGTGTGTCGGTGGCCAAGGCCGACTCCAGCGTCCAGGTCTCCTGGCAGGCGCCGCAGAACGCCGCCGCGGTGACCGGGTACGCGGTGGAGGCGGTGCAGGGCAGCCAGCAGGTCGGTCTGGAGACGCCGTCCGCCAAGACCGAGACGCAGGTGGTCTTCACCGGGCCCGCGACGCTCAAGCCGGGCGTGTGCTTCGTCGTGGTGACGCTCATAGCGCCGCACGGCCAGGTGCAGTACGCCCCGGCCGAGCCGTCCTGCACCCCGGCGAAGGGCTGAGTTCCGCCGGTTCGCCCGGCACATCCCTCACCAAAGATTCACCGAACGAAACGCGCCGCCGCGGTGGGACACCGCGGCGGCGCATCGATTCTCCGGCACTACGGGCAATGCCCAGCCCGTGTCAGTGGCCGAGGCCCTTGGCCAGCTGCTCGTCAGCCTGCTCGAAGGTCTGAGCGGCCTGCTCCAGGAACTTCGCCATACCGTCGATGCCCTCGACGGTCTTGGTGGCACCGGTGTTGAACTCGGTGTACGACTGGTCGAACTGCTTCGAGGAGCGGTCCGTGACGTAGCCGCCGTTCACCAGCTGGTTGACGTACTTCTGCATGTCACTCAGCTTCTGCTGAATGTCGTGCTGGCCGGTGCGCAGCTTGGTCGCCGCGTCCCGCATGTCCTGGTATGTAACGTTTACGTTCGAGGCCATTTCGGCCCACCTTTCGAAGCTCGCCTCAGGGCCGACCCCCGTGGCTCCCTGGTTCTTGCATGCGCGAAACACCGCAAGCGGCGTTCAAACCCGCGCGGTCAGTCAGCTTACGGGTGGGGACGCGGGAGACGCATCCCCCGGTTCCCTGAAGCGGAACGTCGACGTGACCGCGTCGAAGACGTCGAAGAAGGAGTCCGCCAGATCGAGCACCTGACTGCTTCCGGCCACCAGCGCCACCCGGTCCGCGGAACCGGGCACCGGGATGAACGTCTGCATCAGGACGGCGCGCATCGTGCGGGTGTCGCCGGGGATCTCCACGTCCTCGACGCCGAACGTGCGTGCCGCGGTGCCGACCTCGGGGATCTCCACCGCGGTCACCCGGCGCCAGGTGTCGTTCTCCCGGCGCGCGACCTTCTCCCGCAGCCCCTCGGCGATGGCCAGCGGATCGGTGCTCAGCGGCCGGCCGTCCGCGGTCCGCGCGGTGATCAGCGAGACGGTCACCGAGGCGGTCAACGGCACGCCACCGAAGTTCTGCGCCATGCAGCCGCAGTAGACGGCGCCGCTGTCGTGCGCCTCACGGGCCGAGCGGCGCAGGAACTTCGTCAGCGCGCCGCGGTGCGGCTCCAGTTCAGGTTCGGCCTTCGCCCGGCGCTCCACCATCCGGCGGATCGACTCGTCCCGGGTCGCCGGGTGCAGGTCGAACTCCCACCAGGACATCGGCACACCGATCGAGAAGCCCTCCCGCTCTACCGGCATCACCCGCACCCGTGCGCTCATTCCGCGCTCCGGGGGCGTGCGCCGCCCTTGCCGTCACCGGTGACCGACTTGTCCAGCTGGTCACCCAGATCGTGGTCCGCCTTGCGAATCTGGTCGACCGCCAGGTCCGCCATCTTCGCCAGTCCGTCGAGCTGCTTGTCGATCTCGGACCGGCCGTCCTTCCAGTTGTGCTCGAAGCTGTCCAGCGCGTTCGCCACCGTGCCCGAGCCCAACTGGCTCTCATGGTGGTCGAACAACGTGCGCGTGCCGTCCATCGTGTCCTTGATCGCCCGCAACTGGGACGCGAACGACTCGAGACCGGTCAGATCCATCGCCAGCTTGTCCGCTGCCATGGCGTTCCCCCTTCGCACCAGCGGCGCAACCGCCCCCTACGGAGACGGTCTTCCCGTTCACCACCTCCCCATTCAAGCGCACGACCCCGGCAAACCGGTCTTCACCGATCCCACACCCCCACCCAGCGCCCTCGCCTGGGCCGTCGTCAGGGGGCTGATGCATCATGGTTTCCACAACACAGGCGATCGCGGACACCATCCGCGCGCCGGGGACGCACGAGCGCGTGGTGTGGCGTTTCGTGCGCGTACGCATCCAGTGCCCAGGGGGACGGCCGTGGAACTCCAGCTCAGCGTCATCGACCCGGTCCGCGACGACCGCGCGGACGTGCTGGTCGACGCCGATCCGGCGGCTCCGGTGGGCTCACTCGCCCTGGAGATCGCCCGCCAGCTCGGCCGCCCGGACGACGGCCAGGGGCCGCCCGGACTGCACATCAACGGCTTCCGCCTGGACCCCGCGGTCAGCCTGGACGCCTCCCCGGTGCGCGACGGCGCCCTGGTCTCCCTCGCCGCCCCCGGCGGCCCGGTGCCCGACGCGCAGGGCACGGTCGAGGTCAGGGTGGTGGGCGGCCCCGACTCCGGCGGCGTGCACCGGCTCGGCCCCGGCGTCGCCGTCGTCGGCAGCGGCCCGGACGCCTGGATACGGCTCGCCGACCCCACGCTGCCGCACGCCGCCGTCGAGGTGGACGTGGCCATCGACGGCACGGTGACCGTCCACCCCTCCTTCGGCGCCACGGCCACCCTCGACAACGAGCCGCTGACCGGCCCCAAGCCGTGGCGGCGGCGCAGCGTGATCGCGGTGGGCCAGACCCTGCTGGAGGTCCAGCACCCGAGCTTCCCCGACGCCGCGCTCAAGCCCTCCGAGGACGGCACCGGCCTGGACTACAACCGGCCGCCACGCATCACCCCGCCGCCCAGAGCCACCCAGTTCAACCTGCCCTCCAAGCCCAAGCAGGGCGACGCGCGGCCGCTGCCGTGGGTCATGGCGGGCGTGCCGCTGGTCGGCTCGGTGGCGATGGCCTCGATGATGCACCAGTCCTCGTTCCTGTTCATGGCCGTGCTCAGCCCGATGACGATGCTGGCCAACTACTTCAACGACCGTAAGCACGGCAAGAAGTCGTTCCGCCAGACACTCGCCGACTACGAGAAGCAGAAGGACTCCATCGAGCGGCAGGCCCGCAAGGCCGCGGCCGCCGAGACCGGGCACCGCAGGGACGCCTGCCCCGACCCGGCCGAGGTGCTGGTCACCGCGACCGGCCCGGGCCAGCGGCTGTGGGAGCGGCGGCGCGCGGACAACGACTACACCCTGCTGCGGGTCGGCACCGGCACCCAGCGCTCCGAGGTCGGGGTCTCCGACCCCGGCCTGGAGGAGCACAAGCGCAGCGCGCCGCGCGACCTGGCCGACGTGCCCGTCTCGGTGCCCATGCCCGTGCACGGCGTGCTGGGCATCGCCGGCCGCGGCGAGCTGCCGCGTTCCATCGGCCGCTGGCTGATCGCGCAGGCCGCGGTGCTGCACTCGCCGGCCGACCTGACCGTCTACGTGCTCACCGACCCCAGCGGGCGCGAGAGCTGGGAGTGGGTGCGCTGGCTGCCGCACGCCCGCGCCCGCGACGGGCAGTCCGCGCTCTGCCTGATCGGCACCGACGCCGACAGCGTGGCCCGGCGGATCAGCGAACTGCTCTCCCAGGTCACCGCCCGTCAGGACGCCGCCAGGGACGCCGGTCTGGCGGCCAACCAGATGTGGGGCGGCCCGACCACCCTGGTGGTGCTCGACGGCTCGCGGCGGCTGCGCGCGCTGCCCGGCCTGACCCAGATCCTGCGGGACGGCCCCAAGGTCGGCATCCACCTGGTCTGCCTGGACGCCGACCGGCGGCTGCTGCCCGAGGAGTGCCGCGCGCTGGTCGAGGAGGACTACTACGGGATGCTGCAGGTCTCCATGGCCGGGCAGGAGCCGGTGACCGGCGTCCGCCCGGACTGCGTGACCCCGCAGTGGTGCGAGCAGGTGGCCCGCTCGATCGCCCCGATCCGCGACATCAGCGGCGACGACGGCGCCGCCCTGCCGGACGCCTGCCGGCTGCTGGACGTCATCGACCTGGAACCGCCCACCTCGCAGGGCCTGGTGGCCCGCTGGGCGCTGGGCGGCCGCAGCACCAGCGCGGTCGTCGGCGCCTCCTTCGACGGCGCGTTCGCCATCGACCTGGTGCGCGACGGGCCGCACGGCCTGGTCGCGGGCACCACCGGTTCCGGCAAGTCGGAGCTGCTCCAGACCATCGTGGCCTCGCTCGCGGTGGCCAACCGCCCGGACGCCATGACCTTCGTGCTGGTCGACTACAAGGGCGGTTCGGCCTTCAAGGACTGCAACCGGCTGCCGCACACCGTCGGCATGGTGACCGACCTGGACACCCACCTGGTGGAGCGCGCCCTGGAGTCCCTGGGCGCCGAACTGCGGCGCCGTGAGCACATCCTGGCCGCCGCGGGCACCAAGGACCTGGAGGACTACATCATCGCGATGCGGACCAACCCCGCACTCGCGCCGATGCCCCGCCTGCTCATCGTCATCGACGAGTTCGCCTCGATGGCCCGCGAACTGCCCGACTTCGTCACCGGCCTGGTCAACGTCGCCCAGCGAGGCCGCTCGCTGGGCATCCACCTGATCCTGGCCACCCAGCGCCCCTCCGGCGTGGTCTCCCCGGAGATCCGCGCCAACACCAACCTGCGGATCGCGCTGCGGGTCACCGACGCCGCCGAGTCCTCCGACGTCATCGACGCCCCCGACGCCGGCCACATCGCCAAGTCCACCCCGGGACGCGCCTACGTGCGCCTCGGCGCCTCCTCGCTGCTGCCGTTCCAGTCCGGCCGGGTCGGCGGACGGCGGCCCGGCCAGGTCGCCACCAAGGCCCCGGCGCCGTTCACCGCGGCCGTCGGCTGGGAGGCGCTGGGCCGCCCCGCGCCGGAGCGCCCCTCCGGTGGCAGGAGCAACGACGACGACCTGCTGACCGACCTGGCCGTGCTGGTCGACGCGATCATCGAGGCCAACCAGCAGCTGGGCATCCCCGCGCAGCACAGCCCGTGGCTGCCCGCGCTGACCGACTCGATGACCCTGGACGACCTGGAGCCGCCGCGCCGGCTGTCGCGCGACGGGCTGCTGCCCGCCCCGTACGCCATCGAGGACCTGCCGGCCCAGCAGGCCCGCCGCACCTCCTCGATCGAGCTGCCGACCTTCGGCCACATGATGATCGCCGGTGCCCCGCGCAGCGGCCGGTCGCAGACGCTGCGCACCATCGCCGGCTCACTGGCCCGCGCCAACTCCCCGGCGGACGTGCACATGTACGCGCTGGACTGCGGCAACGGCGCGCTGCTGGCGCTGACCGCGCTGCCGCACTGCGGCGCGGTGGTCCGGGCCAACGAGGCGGACCGCGCGGTCCGGCTGATCGAGAACCTCTCCGCCGAGGTGCAGCGCCGCATGGCGGCGCTGGGCGAGCGCGGCTTCACCGACATCAACGAGCAGCGCACCGGGGTCCCCGAGGCCGAGCGGCTGTCGCACATCGTTTTGTTCCTGGACCGCTGGGAGGGCTTCATGCCCTCGCTCGGCGAGCTCAACTCCGGCTCGCTGACCGACGCGATCTACCAGCTGATGCGCGAGGGCGCCTCGGTCGGCATCCATGTGATCCTCTCCGGCGACCGCACGGTGCTGCTGGGCCGGATCTCCACGCTCACCGAGAACAAGATGGCCTTCCAGCTCAGCGACCCCTCCGACCTCACCCTGGTCGGGCTCAACCCCCGCAAGGTCCCGGCGAGCATGCCGCCCGGGCGCGGTTTCCGGGCGCAGGGCGCCGTCGAGACGCATGTGGCGCTGCTGGCCGAGGACCCCAGCGGCCAGGCGCAGTCGGCCGCCCTGCACACCATCGGCCGGTGGGCGAACGGCCGCTGGGCCGACGTGCCGCGCTCGCGGCGGCCCTTCCGGGTGGACGTGCTGCCGAGCCGCATCAGCTTCGAGGAGGCCTGGGAGCTGCGCGACACCGCGGACCGCAACACGATGAGTCCGCTGTGGGCGCTGACCGCGGTCGGCGGCGACCAGTTGCTGGCGCTCGGGCCGAACCTGTCGTCCGCCAGCCCCGCCTTCGTGATCGCCGGCCCGCCGCGCTCCGGGCGCAGCACCGCGCTGCTGACCATCACCCGCTCGCTGCTGTCGGTCGGCACCCAGGTCATCCTGGCCGCGCCGCGCCGCCAGTCACCGCTGCGCCGGCTGAAGAACGCGCCGGGCGTCGTCGGCTACTTCGCCGGTGAGGACATCACCGAGGACGAGATGCGCGAGGCGATCGGCCGGGTGGTGGGCCCCGCGGTGATCCTGATGGACGACGCGGAGTTGCTGCGCCAGTGCGACGCCGGGGACGCCCTCACCTCCGTGGTGCGGCGCTCCACCGGCAAGGACATCGGCATCGTCATCGCCGGTGACGCGGACGACATCTGCGGCGGCTTCTCCGGCTGGCAGGTGGAGATGAAGAAGGCCCGCAGCGGCCTGCTGCTCTCCCCGCAGAACCTCTCCGACTCCGACCTGATCGGGGTGCGCCTGCAGCGCGGCTCGATCGGCAACGCCGTCCAGCCCGGCCGCGGCCTGCTGCACCTGGGCGACGGCGAAGTACGCAGCGTCCAGGTGCCGCTGACCGCGCTGTAGCCGGACCCGCGCGGCGCGCCGCCCCCTCGCTAGGCCGGCGTCGTGGCGGGGGCCTGCGGCTGGTAGAGCTCCACCCGGACGTCGGGCTCGAAGCCGGTGGTCGCTCCGACCCGGCGGGCGAACTCCGCGATGCCGGTGAGCTGGTCGCGGCCCAGGGAGAAGTCGAGCGTGGTGAAGTAGCGCCGCAGCAGCGCGGCGTCGAACTGCTCCCAGCGGGCCGCCTGCTCCGCGGCCTTCTCCACCTCCTCCAGGGACAGGTCGCGGGAGGCCAGGAAGGCCTTGTGCACCTCGTAGACCGCCTCCGGCCGGGCGGCCAGGTAGTCGCGGCGGGCCGCCCAGACGGCGAAGACGAACGGCAGCCCGGTCCACTCCTTCCACATCAGCCCGAGGTCGTGCACCTCCAGTCCGAGGCGCGGCGCGTCGTGCAGCGAGGCGCGCAGCGCGGCGTCCCCGATCAGCACGGCGGCCTGGGCCTCCTGCATCATCAGCCCCAGGTCGGGCGGGCAGGTGAAGTACTCCGGCTCGACGTGGTGGCGCTCGGCCAGCAGCAGCTGGGCCAACCGCACCGAGGTGCGCGAGGTGGAGCCCAGCGCGACCCGCTGGCCGTCCAGCTGGTCCAGGGGCACCTGGCTGACGATGACGCAGGACATCACCGGGCCGTCGCAGCCCACCGCGATGTCGGGCAGCGCGACGAGCTGGTCGGCGTGGCGCAGGAACTCCACGAGGGAGATCGGGGCGATGTCCAGTCGGCCGGCGACCAACTGCTCGTTGAGCTGGTCAGGGGTGTCCTTGGTCAACTCCAGGTCGAGGAGTGTCCCCGTTCGGGCGAGCCCCCAGTACAGCGGGAGGCAGTTCAGGAACTGGATGTGTCCGACCCGGGGGCGGTTGGGCGGCCTGCTGTCCTTGGTTGCCGTAGGCACAGAATTGTCCACATCAGGAGGCTAGCCCTGTCCGGGGACGATCTCCCGGCGGGTCGGGCCCAAGGGCTCCACGGGTACCCCCCGAACGGCTCACCGAAGCCTCCGCAACCCTCTGAGCTGCGACGACACAAAGATCTTCGGACTCTTCCGCACTCGACCCACGCGTGCTACGCTCGGCGCAAGTTGCAGTTTGGTTTCCCTTGCAGTACAGAGCCTGCGGAGCATGTGACGCCGCAGGCTTTTGTAGTTTTCAGACTTCTTTGCAGGTTCTGGAGCAGGGCGACCCTCGGCCCAAGGAGGGCTTTATGGCTACCGGAACCGTGAAGTGGTTCAACGCTGAAAAGGGCTTCGGCTTCATCGCCCAGGACGGCGGGGGCCCCGATGTCTTCGTCCACTACTCCGCGATCAACGCCTCCGGCTTCCGCTCCCTTGAGGAGAACCAGCAGGTGACGTTCGACGTGACCCAGGGCCCCAAGGGCCCGCAGGCGGAGAACGTCAGCACCGTCTGACGTCCGCGAGCACGTCATTTCGCATTGTCTGAGAGCACCACGAAGGAGCCCCGCGCCGTGCGCGGGGCTCCTGCCTTTCGCTGATCCGCCGTCCGCGGGGCGTCAGCCCTGGGCGCCGGCCTGTTCACGTCGCGCGGCGTCGTCGGCCGCGTCCTCGTCCCGGGTCCTGGCGTCGAAGGCGGCCCGACTGCGCTCCACCCGCTGCGAGATCTGCACGGAGGCCGCGTCCCGGGCGCCGCGCAGCAGCACGTAGCTCAGCGGCGCGGAGATCACCAGGGCGAGCAGCAGCACCCACAGCAGGTTGGCCCGGCCGAGACCGGCCGGCAGGACATGCAGATAGACCAGGCCCCAGATCACCACGAAGCAGGCCGCGAACAGGCCCGCCCGCATCGCGGTGTAGCGGAGCATGGCACTCGGCTTCCAGCTCACTGCGGTACCACTCTTTCGTCACCGAAGATTTCTCGCACCCACCAGTGAAGCACGCCGCGTTGTGGATCAGCCCAGCGGGAGCCACATCTCCACGCTGTCGCGGTCGTCGCCCGCACCGACCCGCAGGGCGCCGGGAACTCTGCCTATCTCCCGGTAGCCCACCGAGGCGTAGAAGCGCTCCAGCCCCAGCCCGTCCCGGCAGGACAGCCGCAGCCCCTCCAGGCCGAGGTCCCGGCCGAGCAGTTCGGCCTGGCGCAGCAGCCGGGCGCCGACCCCCTTGCCCTGCACCACCGGATCGACCATGACGGTGTTGAGCCAGGCCCAGTGGCGCATCAGCCGGTGGCCGTTGGAGGCCAGGAAGACCACCGCGACCGGGTCGCCGAAGTCGTCCAGTCCGGCGATCAGCCGCATCGCGCCGGCGGCGACGCAGGCCAGGTGGTGGTCCAGGTCGGGCGCCACGTCCTCGACGGTGGTCGGCGGCACGAAGCCCACCGCCCCGCCCGCGTTGTTGACGTCGTTCCACAGCCGGGCGATCCCCCCGCGCAGACGCGCGGAGGGCTCGGGGTCCCGTACGAAGGTGATGGTCATCGCGCCGGTGTCACACCCGCATGGCCTGCGGCGACTCGCGGCGGTCGGCGTCCGGGCCGGGGTACTCGCGGATGATCTCGTAGCGGGTGTTGCGCTCCACCGGCCGGAAGCCCGCGTCGCGGATCAGGTCGAGGATGTCGTCGCGGGTCAGCTTGTTCGGGGTGCCGAAGTCGTCCGCGTCGTGGGTGATCTTGTACTCCACGACCGAGCCGTCCATGTCGTCGGCGCCGTGGTTGAGGGCGAGTTGGGCGGTGGACAGCCCGTGCATCACCCAGAAGACCTTCACGTGCGGCACGTTGTCGAACAGCAGCCGGGAGACCGCGAAGGTCTTCAGCGCCTCGGCCCCGGAGGCCATGGTGGTGCGGGCCTGGAGGCGGTTGCGTACCTTGCCGTCCTTCATGTCCACGAAGTCGTGCTGGTAGCGCAGTGGGATGAAGACCTGGAACCCGCCGGTCTCGTCCTGCAACTCGCGCAGCCGCAGCACGTGGTCGACCCGGTGCCGGGGCTCCTCGATGTGGCCGTAGAGCATCGTGGCCGGGGTCTTGAGGCCCTTGGAGTGCGCCAGCCGGTGGATGCGCGACCAGTCCTCCCAGTGGGTGCGGTGGTCCACGATGTGCTGGCGGACCTCCCAGTCGAAGATCTCCGCGCCGCCGCCGGTCAGCGACTCCAGGCCCGCGTCGATCAGCTCGTCCAGGATCTCCGAGGCCGACAGCCCCGAGATGGTCTCGAAGTGGTGGATCTCGGTGGCGGTGAACGCCTTCAGCGAGACCGACGGCAGCGCTTCCTTCAGCGCCCGCAGCGAGCGCGGGTAGTAGCGCCACGGCAGGGTGGGGTGCAGCCCGTTGACGATGTGCAGCTCGGTGAGGTTGTCGCCCTCCATCGCCTTGGCGAGCCGGACCGCCTCCTCGATGCGCATCGTGTACGCGTCCTTCTCCCCCGGCTTGCGCTGGAAGGAGCAGTACGCGCAGGACGCGGTGCACACGTTGGTCATGTTCAGGTGCCGGTTGACGTTGAAGTGGACGACGTCGCCGTTCTTGCGCGTCCGCACGTGGTGCGCGAGGCCGCCCAGCCAGGCCAGGTCGTCGGACTCGTAGAGCGCGATGCCGTCCTCACGGGACAACCGCTCCCCCGCGTAGACCTTCTCCTCCAGCTCGCGCTTGAGCCCAGCGTCCATGCCGCGTCAGCCTCCTTGTGGATCCATCATGAATCGGCCCGGTCGAGCCTACGCCTGCGCGCCGCCCGGCAACTCCCCGACCCGGTTCTCCCACTTGGTGGAGAGCACCACGGTCGTTCGGGTCCTGGCGACCCCGCGCAGCCCCGACAGTCGTCTGATCGTGTGTTCGAGACCGTCGACGTCGGCGACCCGCACCCTGATCATGAAGGAGTCGTCGCCCGCGATGAACCAGCAGTCCTCGATCTCCTCCAGATCGTGCATCCGGCGCGCCACGTCCTCGTGGTCGGCGGCGTCACTGAGCTGGATGCCGATCAGCGCGGTGGCGCCGAGCCCGAGGGCGGCCGGCGCGACGGTGGCCCGGTAACCGGTGATCACCCCGGCCTGCTCCAGGCGGTTGATGCGGTCGGTGACGCTGGGGCCGGAGAGTCCGACCAACCTGCCGAGCTCGGCGTAGGAGGCCCTGCCGTTCTCCCGCAGGGCCTGGATGAGCTGCCTGTCCACCGCGTCCATGTACTGGAGCCTTCCATTCCTTCTGCGAATCGCCGATTACGGTTTGAATCTAAGGCACGCGGTGCTGTTAACCCAATCAGCCGATGGCCGAACCCCGGTGCCCGCCTTCACGGCCTCAGCCGCCTGACGCCCGGGCGCCGCCGAGCGTGCCCTCCCACCTGCGGTAGAGCCCGTGCGGCACCCCGACCGCGTCCAGTACCCGGCCCGCCACGAAGTCGACCATCTCCTGGGCGGTGACGGCCCCCGCGTAGAAGGCGGGCGAGGCGGGCAGCACGATCGCCCCGGCGGCGTCGAGGTCGACCAGCTGCCGCAGCACCGGGCCGCCCAGCGGGGTCTCGCGGACCACGACGACCAGCGGGCGGCGCTCCTTGAGGGTGACGGCCGCGGCCCGCTGGAGCAGGTCCTTCGAGAGCCCGAGCGCCACCCCGGCGACGCTGGCGGTGCTCGCCGGGACCACCAGCATCCCCTTCGCCGGGTACGAGCCGGACGAGGGGCCGGCGGCCAGGTCGCCGGCCGTCCAGTGGCGCACCCCGTCCAGGCCGGGCCGGAAGGCGGCCGGGTCCCCGTCAGCGCCGCGCGCCAGCCAGCGGGCCAGGTCGGCCTGCCAGTGCGCGTCGCGGAACGGGTGGCCGGTCTCGTCCAGCAGCGTCAATCGGGCGGCCCGGCTGACCACCAGGTCCACCGCCTCCCCGGCCGCCAGCAGGGCGCGGATCACGGAGGCGGCGTACGGCGTGCCGGACGCGCCCGAGACGCCGACGATCCAGGGGCGCCGCGGGGCACCGGGCAACGATCTGGTCTGCACGCGGTCGAGCCTAGCCGGGTCCCGTTTCACCCATCCGTGCGGAACCCGTACGGACGTCGGAGGCGTTGTCTACGGTGAGGGCACCACATGGGAAGGGTCGAGGGGATGAGCACGCCGACCAGGGTCGAACGGGGCGAGGCGCTGAGCCAGGCGCTGGCCGCCGGGGTGCTCATGGTGGCCTGGGTGGGGCTGCTGTGGGTGCTGGAGGCGGTCGACGTGGTCAGCCACGGCTCGCTGGACAGCCTGGGCATCGTGCCGCGCCAGCCGGGTCAGCTGTGGGACGTGGTGCCGGCCGCCTTCGTGCACTTCGGCTTCGCGCACGTGGCCGCCAACAGCCTGCCGCTGCTGGTCCTGGGGTTCTTCGCGGCGCTGGGCGGGATAGCCCGGTTCCTCAGCGTGTCGCTGCTGATCATCGTGGTGAGCGGGCTGGGCGTGTGGTTCATCGCCCCGGCCCACTCCAACACCGCGGGCGCCTCCGGCCTGATCTTCGGACTCTTCGCCTATCTGCTGATCCGCGGCTTCGTCGACCGCCGCCCGCTGGACATCGCGCTGGGCGCGCTGGTGGCGGTGGTCTACGGCTCCATCCTGTGGGGCGTGCTGCCCGACAACGGCCACGTCTCCTGGCAGGGCCACCTGTTCGGGCTGATCGGCGGGGTGCTCGCCGCCTTCGCCTTCCGACGGCGGCACACCGGCGAGTTCACGGCCTGAGCCCGCGTCCCAGCAGGTCCATCAGCGCGAAGGCGAACAACGTGATCCCGATCACGCCGTTCACGGTGAAGAACGCCCGGTTCAGCCTGCTGAGGTCGCCCGGCTTGACGATGGAGTGCTCGTAGAGGAAGGCGACGGCCACCACGACCAGCCCGACCCACCACAGCACGCCCGCCCCGGTGGCCAGCCCGTACCAGACCAGCAGCGCGGTCGTCACCAGGTGGCTGGCGCGGGCGCCGTACAGCGCGGCGGCGATGCCGAAGCGGGCCGGCACCGACTTCACGCCGTGCGCGCGGTCGGCCGCCACGTCCTGGCAGGCGAAGATCAGGTCGAAGCCGCCGATCCACACCCCGACGGCCAGTCCCAGGATCACCGCGTCCCACGACCAGGTCCCGGTGACCGCCAGCCAGGCGCCGATCGGGCCCATCGCCTGGGCCAGCCCCAGGATGGCATGCGGGAAGTGGGTGAAGCGCTTGCCGTACGGATAGACCACCATCGGCACCACGGCGATCGGCGCCAGCGCCAGGCACAGCGGGTTCAGCAGCGCCGCCGCGCCCAGGAAGACCACGACGGCCAGCAGGGCGCCGGTCCACGCCGAACGCACCGAGACCGCGCCGGTGACCAGTTCGCGGCCGGCGGTGCGCGGGTTGCGGGCGTCGATCTCGCGGTCGATGATCCGGTTGGCGGCCATCGCGAACGTGCGCAGGCCGACCATCGCCACGGTGACCAGGAGCAGTTGCCACCAGTGGACGGAGGAGCTCGCGCGCCGCATGGCGGTGAGCGCCGCGATGTAGGCGAAGGGCAGCGCGAAGATCGAGTGCTCGATCATCACCAGGCGCAGGAAGGCCCGGACCGGCGCGCTCCCGCTGTCGCGGGGTTCGCGGCCCTCACCCGGGCCGAGGATTCCTGTCGCTGCGGACGTCACAGGCCGTACTCCTTCCAGCGGCGGTCGACCGTGCGGGCCGTCTCGGGATCGGAGACGACCATCTCCGGCCAGCCGCCGTCGCGGGTGTAGCCCTCCTCGGGCAGTTTCCTGGTCGCGTCGATGCCCGCCTTGCCGCCCCAGAACTGCTGGTACGAGGCGTGGTCGAGGTGGTCGACGGGCCCCTCGACGACGGTCAGGTCGCGGCTGTAGTCGGTGTTGCCGAACGCCCGCCAGGCGACCTCGTGGTAGTCGTGCACATCGCAGTCCGCGTCCACCACGATGATCAGCTTGGTGAGCGACATCATGTGGGCACCCCAGATGGCGTGCATCACCTTCTGCGCGTGCTTGGGGTACTTCTTGTCGATGGAGACGATCGCGCAGTTGTGGAAGCCGCCCGCCTCCGGCAGGTCGTAGTCGACGATGTCCGGAATGATGATCTTCAGCAGCGGCAGGAAGAACCGCTCGGTCGCCTTGCCCAGCGGACCGTCCTCGGTCGGCGGGCGGCCGACCACGATCGACTGGAGCACCGGCCGCCGGCGCATCGTCACGCAGTCGATCGTCAGCGCGGGGAACGGCTCCTGCGGGGTGTAGAAACCGGTGTGGTCGCCGAACGGCCCCTCCGGCAGCGTCTTGCCCGGCTCCAGCCAGCCCTCCAGCACCACCTCGGCGGCGGCCGGTACCTGGAGCGGCACGGTGCGGCAGTCCACCATCTCGACCCGCTTGCCCTGCACGAATCCGGCGAACAGGTACTCGTCGATGTCGCCGGGCAGCGGAGCGGTGGCCGCGTAGGTGACGGCGGGCGGGCAGCCGAAGGCGATGGCCACCGGCAGCCGTTCGCCGCGCCGCAGGGCCTCCTGGTAGTGGTTGCGGCTGTCCTTGTGGATCTGCCAGTGCATGCCGATGGTCTTGCGGTCGTGCCGCTGGAGCCGGTAGAGCCCGAGGTTGCGCACCCCGGTGGCCGGGTCCTTGGTGTGGGTCAGGCCCAGGTTGAAGAAGGAACCGCCGTCCTGCGGCCAGGTGAACAGCGCCGGCAGCGCCTCCAGGTCCACGTCCTCACCCGTGAGGACCACCTCCTGCACGGGGGCGTCCTTCACCTTCTTCGGCGGCACGTGGGTCATCCCGGCGAGCTTGCCGAACGCCTCGCGCACCCCGGTGAAGCCGTGCGGGAGTTCCGGCTTGAGCAGCCCGGCGATCTTGCCGCTGATGTCGTCGTACGAGGAGAGCCCGAGCGCCTTGAGCATCCGCCGGTCGGTCCCGAAGACGTTCATCGCCAGCGGCATCGCGCTGCCGCGCACGTTCTCGAAGAGCAGCGCGGGCCCGCCCGCCCTGTTGACGCGGTCGACGATCTCGCCGACCTCCAGGTACGGGTCGACCTCGGCCCTGACGCGCTTGAGGTCACCGTCCCTCTCCAGCGCCCGCAGGAACGAGCGAAGATCGTCATAAGCCATGCGTTCCAGTATCGGGTACGCACTAGGCTGCGTCCGTCACGGGGTTCGCCCGTGGGCCGGCGGCCGAACCCCCAGGGAGCGTCAGCGTGATCGAGTACCTGCCATTCCTGCTGCTGCTCGCACTGTGGATCCATGCCTTCGTCGACTGTCTCAACACCCCGGAGAACCAGGTCCGCCATCTGCCCAAGGTGGTCTGGGTGCTGGTCATCCTGCTGTTCGGAGAGGTGCTGGTCGGCCCGGTGGCCTGGTTCGCCGCGGGGCGTCCGCGCCGCCCGAGGCTGCTGGACCCGGTCCGCCTCGGCGGCCCCGGCACCCCGCTCGGCGCCGCCGCCTCACCCGTCGGCTGGATCGCGCCGGACGACAACCCCGAGTTCCTGCGCTCGCTCGACGCGGCCAACCGGGCGCGCCGCGAGGACGACCAGGACGGCTCCCCGCACAGCTGAGCGCCCGGGCGTGGCGGCGGTTGACCTCGCCCCTGGGGCCGGGACCAGCATCGTCTCCCAGGCCGGGCGATCAGCCGCGGCCGCGGGAGGAGTGGTGATGGAGGAGTTGACGTCCGGCGCGTTCGCGGCGGTGTCGCGGCTGTCGCCCAAGGCACTGCGGATCTACGCCGAGTCGGGACTGCTGGTCCCGGCGCGCACCGATCCGGCCAACGGCTACCGGTTCTACGACCGGGCACAACTGGGCCGGGCCCGGCTGATCGCCGCGCTGCGGCGGATCGGCATGCCGCTGGCCCGGATCCGGGACGTGTGCGACCTGGCGCCGGACGCCGCCGTCGAGGCGGTCACCGCCTACTGGGACGAGGTCGAGACGGACGTCTCGGTACGCCGTGCCCTGACCGCCCTCCTGCTCGACCAGCTCTCCGGGAGGCAACCCGCCATGCTCGACGTCGCCGTTCGCACCGTGCCGGACCGCATCGTGCTGTCCGTTCTGCGCCATCTGACCATCGGGGAGCTGACCGAGTTCGCCTCCCGGCAGGCACTGCTGCTCGGCGACGGCAGCGTGCCGGGGCTGCCGGGCATCGAGGGGGCACCGTTCCTCGTCTACCACGGCGAGGTCGGCCCGGACAGCGACGGCCCGGTGGAGTACTGCCGCGCGGTGCCGGCCGACCGGGCCGAGGAGATCGCCGCCCGCTTCGAACACCTGACGACACGGCTGGACCCCGCGCACCGCGAGGCGTACGTCAGGCTGACCAAGGCTCAGCTCGGTCCTGTGGACGGGGGGCGGGCGTTCGCCACCTTGCAGCGCTGGGCGGCGGAGCACGGGGAGAGCCCGGCGGGGCCGCCGCGGCACGTCTTCTTCGCCGACATGCGGACCGCCGCGGACGACGACCCGGTCAGCGACGTCGTGGGCCCGCTGGCGCTGTGACCGGCGGGCCGAACCGGGGCGAGGGGCGCGGGCCGGAGCAGGGGCTGGACGGGGGCTGGGGACGGGGCGAGGGCGTCCTGGCGTCAACCTGACGCCACGCGATTACTCCCCATGAACCCGGTCAACATATGACGACAGCCCCCCGATTATCCCAATTCCCAACCGTTGGCGAGCAATTGATGTAGCGTTCACGAAATCCCACCTCCTCCCACCGTGCGCCGCGCGCAGAGTCATCTGCGGCTCAAAGGCACACGCGAATCCAGGGAGAGGGATTTCCATGGCCGATATGACCCGGCGCAGACTTCTGGGCTCGGCGGCGGGGGCGGTCGGTGGCGCCGCCGCGCTGTCGCTGCTTCCGCCCAGCATCCAGCAGGCGGTCGCCGCCGGCCCCGCGCGGCACGGTTCGCTCGACGACATCGAGCACGTCGTGCTGCTCATGCAGGAGAACCGTTCGTTCGACCACTACTTCGGCACGATGAAGGGCGTCCGGGGCTTCAACGACCCGCACGCCAAGCGGCTGAGCACCGGCCGTTCCGTCTTCTACCAGCCGGACGCGGAGAACCCGGACGGCTACACGCTGCCGTTCCACCTCGACACCAAGACCTCCAGCGCCCAGGCGATCCCGTCCACCAGCCACGCCTGGTCCGTCCAGCACTCGGCCTGGAACGACGGCGCGATGGACAACTGGCTGCCCGCGCACCGCAAGGCCGACGGCGCCAACGGCCCGTACGTCATGGGCTACTACACCCGTGAGGACATCCCGTTCCAGTTCGCGCTGGCGGAGAACTTCACCATCTGCGACAACTACTTCTGCTCGATCATGGGCCCGACCTGGCCCAACCGCATGTACTGGATGACCGGGACCGTCGACCCGAACGGCACCGGGGGCGGGCCGGTCATCTCCAACACCGCCATCCCCGGCGGCTACCAGTGGACCACCTACGCCGAGCGGCTCCAGGACGCCGGGGTCAGCTGGAAGGTCTACCAGCAGAGCGACAACTACGGCACCAACATGCTGGCGGAGTTCGCCACCTTCCAGAACGCCGAGCCGGGCGACCCGCTGTACGACAACGGCATGGTCATGCAGCCCGAGGGCACCTTCGAGGACGACGCCCGCAACGACCGGCTGCCGGCCGTCTCCTGGATCCTGCCGACCAGCTTCCAGTCCGAGCACCCGAACTACCTGCCCGCGGCCGGCGCCGACTTCGTCGCCGCCAAGATCGAGGCGATCGCCGCCAACCCGAAGGTGTGGGCGAAGACCGCCTTCATCCTCAACTACGACGAGAACGACGGCCTGTTCGACCACGTCGTGCCGCCGAACCCGCGGGCCGGCACCGCGGACGAGTTCATCCAGGGGCTACCGATCGGCGGCGGCTTCCGGGTGCCCTGCATCATCATCTCGCCGTGGACGGTGGGCGGCTGGGCGGCCGGCGAGGCCTTCGACCACACCTCGGTGCTGCAGTTCCTGGAGCGCTTCACCGGCGTGAAGGAGAGCAACATCAGCCAGTGGCGCCGGCGTACCTTCGGCGACCTGACCTCCGCGTTCGGCTTCCACCAGGCCGCCCACCGCGCGCCCCGGCTGCCCGAGGACACCGCCGACCAGCTCGCCGAGGCCAAGTGGGAGGTCGCCAACCTGCCCAAGCCGACGCTGCCCGGCGCCGACCAGACCCCGCCCCACCAGGAGCACGGCTCCCGCCCGCGCCGCTGACCATCCGGGCCCGCACGACGCGAAGGGGGCCGGGGCGATGTGCCCCGGCCCCCTTCCGTGTGCTCAGACCCCGGCGTAGCTGTGCTTGCCGACGATGAAGACGTTGACGCCGTAGTAGTTGAACAGGAAGCAGGCGAAGCCGATCAGGGCCAGGTAGGCGGCCTTGCGGCCCTTCCAGCCCGCGGTGGCCCTGGCGTGCAGGTAGCAGGCGTAGGCGACCCAGGTGATGAACGACCAGGTCTCGGTCGGGTCCCAGCCCCAGTAGCGGCCCCACGCGGACTCGGCCCAGATGGAGCCGGCCATGATCGTGAAGGTCCACAGCGGGAAGACCGCAGCGTTGATGCGGTACGCGAACTTGTCCAGGGTGGCCGCGGCCGGCAGCCGTTCCATCACCGAGGCCAGCCGCCCGCCCTTGCCGCCCGCCGCGACGGCCAGCTCGTAGCGGTCCCGGAACAGGTACAGCAGCGTCGCGACCGCGCCCAGGTGGAAGACCGCGCCGCACACGATGGCGCAGCTGACGTGGATCCACAGCCAGTACGAGTGCAGCGCGGGCACCAGCTGGTCGGAGGAGGTGTAGAGCACCGAGACGGCCAGGCCCAGGTCCAGCAGGACCGCGGTGACCAGGAACAGCCCGATCCAGCGCACGTTGCGGCCGAACGCCAGCAGGATCAGGTAGGCGCCGACCGCGACCAGGCCGAGGGTGACGGAGAACTCGTACATGTTGCCCCACGGCGCCCGCTCGACGGACAGCCCGCGGGCCGCGACCCCGGCCAGGTGCAGCGCGAAGGCCAGCACGGTCAGCGAGATCGCGATCCGCCCGTACAGCTCGCCCTGCTCGTCCTCGCCCGCCGCGCCCTTGCCGTCGCCGGCGCCGCGGTCGTCGGAGGCGTCACGGGTGACGACCTTCGGCCGCTCCAGCACCGCCGTACCGCCGGCCCGCGCGGTGGTGCGGACCGCGGGGGGCGCGGTCTTGGCACCCGGCGCGGAGACGGCCGCCGAGGTACGGGCGACCTTGCTGCGGCTGCCGAAGGTCCACTCGGCGACGTGCGCGAGGAACGCCAGCGTGTAGACGCCCATCGCCGAATAGATCAGGTAGTTGCTGTAGTGGGCGAACGTCTCGTTCACCGCGGCGGCGATGTTCACGCGTGCTCCTTTGCGTCCTGCACGTCGTCGGAAGCGTCCTGCGCGTCGGACACCGGGGGGTCCTCGGGTGCCGTGGGGGCCCGGTCGTGCACCACCGCCACCAGGGCGGACAGTTCCTCGGCGACCCGGGGCGACTCACTGCGGCCCAGCCCCGCCAGTTCGACCACGGTGCGGCCGTCGGCCGCGGTCCTGGCCCGCACCCACACCCGGCGGCGCTGGATGAACAGCGACCCGGCCAAGCCCACCAGCATGGCCACCGCGCTGCCCAGCGCCAGCGGTATGCCCGGCTGGTGGACGACCTCGAAGTTGGCCCACTGGTCGACCGAGCCGAAGGTGATCGACCCCGCGCCGTTCGGCAGCCGCAGGGTGTCCCCGGGTGCCATCTGGGCCCGCAGCGGCTGGCCGCCGGGGCTCTTGAACTGGTGGAGGTTCTTGTTGGTGGTGTCGAGCTGGTAGACGTTCTGCGGCAGCCCGGCGTCCATGCCCAGGTCGCCGTAGTACGCGGTCAGGAACAGGTCGGGCCGCTGCAGCGCCGGGAAGGTGGAGTGCGGACCGAGGACCGGGTCGAGGGCCGTCGTCGGGGTGAACAGGCCGGCGAATCCCAGCTGCTCGCGCTTGCCGTCCGGGCCGACGGCGTCCGGGACCTTGATGACGCCCTGCGAGGTCAGGTTGCCGTCCATCGGCAGGAACGGCACCGGGCCGTGGTAGGCGACATTGCCCTCGCCGTCCCGGACGGTGACGATCACCGAGTAGCCGTGCGAGGTCAGGTAGACCTTGTTCCCCTCCAGTTCGAGGGGGTGGTTGACCTCCACGGTGCGCCGGTGGTCCACCCCGTCGGCGCCGAAGTAGGTGAGGTCGGCGGAGAAGGTGCGCGGGGTGCCCTTCTGCGGTCCGGACGCCGCGTACGAGACGTGGAAGCGGTCCAGGGTGAAGCCGAACTGCGCCATCTCGTCGGGGTCGAACCACGCGCCGTGCTGGAGGTCGTCGTACTGCGTCTGGTTGTTGGTGAACCCGCCGCCGGCCACGACCAGCTTGTTGCCGTCCGACTTCCACAGGGTGCCGACCGCGAAGGCGATCAGCAGGCCGAACAGCGCGATGTGGAACAGCAGGTTGCCGGCCTCGCGCAGATAGCCGCGCTCGGCGGCGAGCGAGTCGGTGCCGGGCGCCACCCGGAAGCGCCGCCCGCGCAGACCCTCGCGGGCCGCCTCAAGCACCGCTTCCGGCTCCGCCCGGGTGGTCCAGGTCGCGTAGGCGGGCATCCGGTCCAGCCGGCGCGGGGCGCGCGGCGGCAGCGAGCGCAACTGGCCGACGAACTGCCAGGCGCGCGGCACGATGCAGCCGGCCAGCGAGACGAACAGCAGGATGTAGATCGCGGAGAACCACACCGAGCTGTAGACGTGGAAGAGCCCGAGGTCCTGGTAGACCGGGCCGAGGGTGGGGTGCTTGGCCAGGAAGTCGGTGACCTTGACCGGGGCGGGGCCCTCCTGCGGCACCAGGGAGCCGGGGACGGCCGCCAGCGACAGCAGGAACAGCAGCAGCAGAGCGACCCGCATCGAGGTCAGCTGCCGCCAGAACCAGCGGATCCAGCCCACCACGCCCAGCCGCGGCAGGCTCGGCCCGTCCTCGGCGCCCGGCTCGGGCCGCTCCTCCTCGCGGGGCGCGGTGCTCAGCGCCTCGGCGTCCCGCTCGCCCGCGTCCGCGGAGGCGGCCGGGCCGGTTCCGGTGTCCGTGCTGCTCATTGGTCAGATCCCCACATTGAAGCCGGTGGACCAGATCTGCATCTGGTAGACGATCCGGTCCCAGGCGCCGGTGACCAGCAGCACGCCGACGACCACCAGCATGCCGCCGCCGATCCGCATCACCCAGGCGTAGTGCCGCTTGACGAAGGCGAAGGCGCCCAGCGCCCGCCGGAACGCTATCGCGGCGGCGATGAACGGCAACCCGAGACCGAGGCAGTACGCCGCCGTCAGCAGGGCGCCGCGCCCGGCGCTCGCCTGGTTGATCGACAGCGCGTTGACCGCGGACAGCGTCGGGCCCAGGCACGGCGTCCAGCCGAGACCGAACAGCACCCCGAGCACCGGCGCGCCGGCCAGGCCGACGGTGGGGCGCTTGTGCAGCCGGAACTCCCGCTGGAACAGCCCCGGCACCACTCCCATGAACGCCACCCCGAGCACGATCGTCACCACGCCCAGGATCCTGGTCAGCGGGTCCTTGTACTCCTGCAAGGTGTAGCCGAAACCGCCGAACAGCGCCCCGCCGGAGACGAACACGGCGGTGAAGCCCAGCACGAACAGCGACGCGCCGGCCGCCATCCGGCCGCGCCGGGCGCTGCCGAGGTCGGCGCCGGAGACCCCGGTCACATAGGACAGGTAGCCGGGCACCAGCGGCAGGACACAGGGGGAGAAGAACGACACCAGGCCGCCGATGAGCGCGACCGGCACCGCCAGCAGCAGTGCCCCGGACAGCACCGTCTGATTGGGGTCGGTGGCGGCGGCCAGCGCGCTCATGTCACTTCTCCGCGATGATCGGGTCGAGCGCCTTGCGCAGTTCGTCGGTGGTGAGCGCCTTGAGCGCGCGGACCGCGATCTTGTGCTGCCGGTCGAGGATCAGCGTGGTGGGGATGGATTGCGGGGGCACGCTGCCGCGCGGGAACTTCAGCAGCAGCCTGCCGTCCGGGTCGTAGAGGCTGGGATAGTCGATCTTGAAGCCGCGCTCGAAGCTGCGCGACTGCGCGGGGTCCTCGTCACGGATGTTGACGCCGATGAACTGCACGCCCTTGCCCGCGGTCTGCTCGGAGACCTTCTCCAGGTTGGGCGCCTCGGCCCGGCACGGGTCGCACCACGAGCCCCAGACGTTGAGGACGATGATCTTGCCCGGGTAGTCGGCGAACGACAGCGGCTTGCCCTCGACGCTCTTGCCGGAGATGTCCGGCGCGGCGGGGCGGTGGCCGCGGGCCAGGGTGGTGATCTCCCCGGTGCCCTGGACGAACTTGGTGTCCGCGGAGCCGGAGGAGGACCCCCCGGACATCGAACCGCACCCCGCGAGAGCCAGCGCGAGTGCGATCGCCGCCGCGGGCGCGGCGGCGGCGCGGCGGCCGCGGCGCGGGCGGGTGCGCGGGCGGGGGGCGGGTGTCTCACTCATGTGAAAAGTTTCGCATGGGGCTTCTGGCGCCTTTTAGCACCCCCCGCCGTTCCTTCTCAAGCCCTGTTCACCAGGAAGAACTCCGCCGCGCCCGGGCGGTCACACCGAGCGGGTGAACTCGCTCCAGCCCTCGGTGGGGCGCTGACCGACGTCCAGGGTGCGCAGCTTGGCCAGCAGCTGGGGGTCCTGGGCGTCCAGCCAGTTGACGTACTGCTTGAACGACACCACCCGCACGTCCTTGGCGCCGCTGCCCGCGATCTGCTTGAACGCCTCCTCGACGGCGTCCATGTAGATGCCGCCGTTCCACTGCTCGAAGTGGTTGCCGATGTACATCGGCGCCCGGTTGGTCTCGTACGCCCGCCGGAAGCCGGCGACGTAGGAGGCGGTGGCCTGCCGGCGCCAGCCGGGGTAGTTGCGCGGGTCGGAACTGGTCGCGGCGTGCGACTGGTTGGCCAGCATGTTGTAGTCCATCGACAGGACCTCGAACCGGTGGCCGGGGAAGGGGATCAGCTGGAGCGGCAGGTCCCACAGGTCGTGGCGCTTGGACGGCCAGACCTGGTTGCCGCCCGGGCCGCTCGCGTCGTAGCGGAAGCCGAGCTTGCGGGCGGTGGGCAGCCAGCTGTCCTGGCCCAGCAGGCACGGGGTGCGGGCGCCGACCAGTTCCTTGCGGTAGTCGAACGGCAGGTAGTCCACGTCGCCGAAGCCGGTGTTGGTCTTCCAGCTGGTGACGAAGTCGACGGCCTGCTCGACCTCGCTCTCCCACTGGGCGGGCGACCAGCGGCCGACCGAGCCGGTGCCGTCGCAGAAGTGCCCGTTGAAGTGGGTGCCGATCTCGTGGCCCTCCTGCCAGGCCAGCCGGACCTGCTCCAGGGTCATCTTGATGTGCTCGTCCTTGAAGTACCCGATCGCCGAGGCGCCGACCGGGTTGTTCGGCGGCCGGTACAGGTCCTTCTTCGACTCCGGCAGGCAGTACAGCCCGGACAGGAAGAAGGTCATCTTGGCGTCGTGGTCCTGGGCGAGCTTGCGGAACCGCGCGAACAGCCCGTTGTCCAGTTCGCCCGCGCCGTCCCAGGAGAAGATCACGAACTGCGGCGGCGTCTGGCCCGGCTCCAGCCGCTCGGCCACCGGCTGGAACGGCTGCGCGCCGGTGTAGGCGGTCGAGCCGTCCCCGATCAGCTTGACGTTGGTGGGCTTGGTCGCCGGGTGCGCCTTGCGGCCGGCGGGCGGCGCGGCGGCGATCGGCCGGTTGAAGCGGCTTCCGGTCGAGCACCCCGTGGCAGCGCCCACGGCGGCCCCCGCCGAGAGAGTGAGCAAGCCCCTTCGGGTCATCGATCGCATACTGTCCCGCCGTCCGCGGTCGTCTTCCGAGACCGCAGATGCCGTCCCACCTGCACATCTGCGGGCACCCTGGGGGGCGCATATTTCATTAGACGCGATGTTATGAAGGTCGGTTCCTCGGCAAACGGCTGAACTTATATGTCAATCTACCTGGGCATAGGCCACAAAGGCCCATAAATCTGACGAACGCTCAGGTCACGCGGTCGCGGACAACTCGGACCGCCGGATCCGCCGTGCCGGGGACGGGGACCGACGTCCGGGTGAGGCGGGGGTTACGGCGACCGGGTGAGCCGGCCCCCGCGCCACGGGGGCCGATGCGCCGCGCGGGGCTACGCTCCGAAGCCCTTCGCTCCCGGCTTGGGCTTGGCGCCCGCCAGCAGGTGCGCGGGGACCAGGTCACGGGCGGGCTCGCTGTAGCCCACCGCGATGATCTTCTCGCCCCGGAAGGTGAAGCTGGTCAGGCTGGCCAGGGTGCACTGCCGCCTGCGCGGGTCGTGCCACAGCCGGCGGCGCTCCACGTAGCTGCGCACCACCCAGATCGGCAGCTGGTGGCTGACGCAGACCGCCTCGTGCCCGCGGGCGGCGTCCCGGGCCGCGCCCAGCGCCGCCATCATCCGCACCACCTGGTCGACGTACGGCTCGCCCCAGCTCGGCCGGAACGGATTGGTCAGGTGCTTCCAGTTGGCGGGCTTGCGCAGCGCGCCGTCACCGATGCCGAAGGTCTTGCCCTGGAAGACGTTGTCGGCCTCGATGAGCCGTTCGTCCACCGCGATCGGCAGGTCGTGCGCCGCGGCGATCGGGCCCGCGGTCTCCTGGGCGCGCTCCAGCGGCGAGGCGACCACGTGGCGGATGTCGCGGTCGGCGAGGTGGCTGCCCACCCGGTCGGCCATCTTGCGGCCCAGCTCGGACAGGTGGTAGCCGGGCAGCCGTCCGTACAGCACGCCGCCGGGGTTCTCCACCTCGCCGTGCCGCATCAGGTGGACGACGGTGATCTCCTGGTCTCCGGCGGTCACCGGTCCCCCTCCGTGGCCTCGGCCGCGGCGCGGGCCGCCGCGGGCAGTGCGGTGGCGATGCGGTCGATCGCCTCGTCGTCGTGCGTGGTGGAGACGAACCACGACTCGAAGGCGGACGGCGGCAGATACACGCCCTGCGACAGCATCGAGTGGAAGAACGGCGTGAAGCGGTACGCCTGCTGGGCCCGCGCCCCCGCGTAGTCGGTGACCGGCTCGTCGGTGAAGAAGACCGAGAACATGTTGCCGGCCCGCTGTACCCGGTGCGGCACGCCCTCCTTGGCCAGCGCCTCGTCGACCAGGGCCGACACCCGCTCCGCGGCGCGGTCGACGGCCGCGTACGCCGCGTCGTCCAGCAGCCGCAGCTGGGCGACGCCCGCCGCGGTCGCCACCGGGTTACCCGACAGCGTCCCCGCCTGGTAGACCGGCCCGGCCGGGGCCAGCAGCGCCATCACGTCGGCGCGCCCGCCGAAGGCCGCGGCCGGGAAGCCGCCGCCCATCACCTTGCCGAAGGTCATCAGATCGGGGGTGACCGCGTCGATGCCGAACCACCCGGACCGGGAGACCCGGAAGCCGGTCATCACCTCGTCGGAGATGTACAACGCGCCGTTGTCACGGCACAAATCGGCCAAACCTTGGTTGAAGCCCGGAAGCGGCGGAACCACCCCCATGTTGCCGGGCGACGCCTCCGTGATCACGCACGCGATCTCGTCCGGGTGGCTCGCGAACGCCGCCCGCACCGCTTCGAGGTCGTTGTACGGCAGCACGATCGTCTCGCCCGCCTGCGCACCGGTCACCCCGGGGGTGTCAGGCAACCCGAAGGTGGCCACCCCGGAGCCGGCCGCCGCCAGCAGCGCGTCCACGTGACCGTGGTAACACCCGGCGAACTTGACCACCTTGGCCCGTCCGGTGAACCCGCGAGCCAACCGGATCGCCGACATGGTCGCCTCGGTCCCGGAGGAGACCAGGCGCACCTGGCCCACCGGCCCGACCCGGGCCACGATCTCCTCGGCGAGTTCGACCTCGCCCTCACCGGGCGTGCCGAACGAGGTGCCGCGGGCGACCGCCTCCAGCGCCGCCCCGATCACCGCCGGATGGGCGTGGCCGAGGATCATCGGCCCCCACGAACACACCAGGTCCACATATTCCCGGCCGTCCGCGTCGGTCAGATACGGTCCTTTTCCGGACACCATGAACCGGGGAGTACCTCCCACGGCGCGGAAAGCACGCACCGGAGAGTTCACGCCACCGGGGGTGACGACGGCAGCCCGGTCGTAGAGGGTCTGCGAGACTGGGGCTTGGTAGTCGTAGGGATTGTTCACATACCCATGGTCTCAGAGGCCCGATCCGTCGTGTGATCAGGTCTCGACCGTGTATCTGACACGATGATCGGGTTGCGCGGTTGGGCATGTGAATGGTCGGGTAGTGAAATGCAGCCAGGTGGCGAACTGGGCGAAGGGGCGGGCGACCGCGAACCCGAGCACGCCCGACCCACCGGCAAGAGGCGCCGACCAGCCGGAGCGGGGCGCCCGCGAGCCGCGGAGGGTGGAAGCAGGGGTGGCCGAGTGGGGGTGACCTACAAGTACTTCGGCGCGCCCGACGGCGCCACCGCGGCCCGGGTGCCGATCTCCATGCGCCCGGAGGAACTCGGCGGCGACGAACTCGGCAACGGGATGTTCACCAAGGTCAAGCCGGAGACCATGTCGGCGATGGTGCTGACCGGCATCGAAGGCATACCGCTCGCCAAGGTCCCGCCGCTCGAACTCGTCGTCCTGCACCCGGACTACGCGGTCGTCAAGCTGCCCATCAACGTGGTCGAACCGCTGCGCAAGGCCGGCGAGGAGGAACTCGGCGCCGCCGCGTTCATCTGGTCCACGGTCCCGGACCGCCGCGGCCCCCGGGACGCCTTCGTCATCTACCAAATGCTCCACGAATGGCAGGACTTCGCCCACCGCCTGTACGAGGCGGGCCACCAGCTGTACTGCCTGGTCTGGCCCTGACCGCAGGTTCCGCCCGGTCGGTCACCGTCAACGCGGTGCGTGCCGCGTCGAGTTCCCCGTTCGGGTCGACACCGATCAGCTCCCGCCGCGGTGGCAGGGGGCACCGGTGTAGCGGCGCAGCCATTCACCCTGGGCCACCCAGCCGTCGGCGGTGCGCATCATGTGGTCGACCACGACCGGCGGCGAGGGCGCGTAGAAGACCTGGCGGGGCGCGTAGCGGGCGATGATGCTGGCGCGCCGCGGATTGTCGAAGACCAGCACGTCGTTGGGTTCGCCGTCGGTGACCACGTACTTCCACGGGCAGTCGGTGCCGTCGGCGTGCGGCGCCGGAACGACCGCGGACGCCGTCGGCGGCCGGTCCGCGGCGGCCTGCGCCGGGTCACGGTCGGTCAGCAGCGCGCCCAGCGGCAGCCCCACGGCGAGACCGGCCAGCAGACCGGCCGCCAGCCACACCCGCCGGTCACCGGCCAGGACGGCCCACCGGCCGCGACCGGCCGGCGGCCGGAGAACCGATTCGCCCGCCACCGTCGCGGCCTGCTCCGGCTGCGCGCCGCTCTTCTCGGCGGTGGCGGCCGTCCACAACCGCCGCACCGACGCCGGATCACTGCCCAGCGCCCCGCAGATCGTCTCCACCGTCGGCCACGGCGGCACCGCCTGGCCGCGGAAGTACCGCGAAAGGGTGGAGTCGCTGACCGAGACGTCGCGCTCCACGGCGCGAAGCGTGCGCCCCGACAACTGGTGCATGGTGCGCAGGGCGAGGCCCAGCGCCTGCCGCGCCGTCCGGGACTCGTCTGGCTCCGGCTGCTTCATGTCTGTCCCATGTCGTGCTTCACCCTGTCCCCCGGTCCGTCTCCTGGCAGGTCACGAACGTAGGCGCCGTCAAAAAATCCCGTCAACGCGGATCGGGCTTGCCTCACCGTTCCTCCACCGGGAAGGCTCAATCGGCATGGCCCGTCGGTGTCTTCGCCCGCGGGGGAGCCGGAGACGACGACGGGCCACCGGACA
Organism: uncultured Actinomycetota bacterium; assembly: GCA_963737305.1. Taxonomy (GTDB): domain Bacteria; phylum Actinomycetota; class Actinomycetes; order Streptomycetales; family Streptomycetaceae; genus Streptantibioticus_C. The sequence goes on from CAVTRX010000001.1 coordinate 4,136,916, forward strand.
CGCACGGGAACGGGGAGCGGCACGCCGATGGAGCCGACGAACGCGACGAAGCCGGTACGCGGGACGCGCCCGAGGATACTGGCGGTCGCCGTGACGCTGGCATGCGGCGCCGGGATCCTGGCCGCCTCGCTGCCCGGCCACGCCGGCGCCGCACCGGCCGCGCACTCCTGCGCGGTACTCGCCCCCGGCGCCTCCCCGGCCGCCCGGCAGGCCGTCGGCACCGCCTGCGCGCAGGTCGGCGTCCGGTACACCTGGGGCGGCGGCCACGAAGCCGTCCCCGGCCCGAGCTACGGGCACTACGACGGCTCGGACCCGGCCAGCAAGGACGACGCCGGCCGCTTCGGCTTCGACTGCTCAGGCCTGGTGCGCTACGCCTACTACCAGGCCACCGGCACCGACATCCTCAACGGCACCTCCGACGACCAGTTCCGCACCTCGCACGCCGCCGCCCGCTTCACCGCCGCCCAGGGCAGCGCGCCGCTGCTCCCCGGCGACCTGATGTTCTGGGGCGACGGGCCGATCCACCACGTCGCGATGTACCTGGGCGCCGGGCAGATGGTCGAGGCCTACGCATCCGGCACCCGCATCCGGGTGGCCCCGGTGCGCACCGGCGGCGACTACGCCGGCGCCGTGCGGCTCGCGGCCACCGCGGGCACCCCGCCGCCCAGCGGTCCCGGCACCGTGCGGACCTGGGGGAGCTCGGTGCGCACCCACAGCGCGCCGAGCACCGCCGCCGCGATCGTCGACACCTTCCCCGGCCCGACCACGGTCTCGGTCCGCTGCCAGGAGCACGCCGAACTCGTCACCGCCGACGGCTACACCAACGACGCCTGGTCGAAACTGTCCGACGGATCCTGGCTGACCACCATCCACATCCAGGGCCCGGCCTGGCTGACAGGCGTTCCCACCTGCTGAGTTCGGCACGGCGATAGGGTTGGCACGGCGGCGTGCGAGGCCGCCCACCGCGAACAGACCGACCGCCGGAGGAGACACGCGATGGTCCGCACAGCAGTGGTCACCGGAGCGAGCAGCGGTATCGGGGCGGCCACCGCCCGCAGGCTGGCCGCGGCCGGCTACCGGGTGGTCCTGACCGCGCGCCGAAGCGACCGCATCGAGCGGCTCGCCGCCGAACTGCGCGCGGGCGGCGCGGACGCGCTCTCCCACACCCTCGACGTCACCGACCGCCCGGCCGTGGACGCCTTCGCCGCCGGGCTCGACCGCTGCGACGTGCTGGTCAACAACGCCGGCGGCGCGCTGGGCGCGGACCCGGTGGAGACCTCCGACCCGGCCGAGTGGCGGACGATGTACGAGGTCAACGTCCTCGGCATGCTCAACGTCACCCAGGCCCTGCTGCCCGCCCTGCGGGCGAGCGGCGACGCCACCATCGTCGTGATGTCCTCGACCGCCGGCCTGGTGGCCTACGAGGGCGGCGGTGGCTACGTGGCCGCCAAGCACGGCTCGCACGCCGTCGCCGGCACGCTGCGGCTGGAGCTGTGCGGCGACCCGGTGCGGGTCATCGAGATCGCCCCGGGCATGGTGCGCACCGACGAGTTCGCGGTGAACCGCTTCCACGGCGACGAGGCGAAGGCCGCCGCCGTCTACGCGGGCGTGCCCGAGCCGCTGACCGCCGAGGACATCGCCGACACCGTCGAATGGGCGGTCACCCGTCCCTCGCACGTCAACATCGACCTGCTCGTCGTCCGCCCGCGCGCCCAGGCCGCCCAGCACAAGACGCACCGGGAAGGCTGACATGCCGCGGCGCCCGGCCCTGCCGGTGCTGGTCTACGACGGCGACTGCGGCTTCTGCACCGCGTGCGTGCGCTTCGTACGGCGCCGGGTGCGGCCGGCCGCGGCGACGATCGCCTGGCAGGAGGCCGACCTCGACGCGCTCGGCGTGACCCGGGAGCGCGCCTGCCACGAGGTGCTGTGGGTCACGCCGACCGGGCGGGTGCACGGCGGCGCGCAGGCCGTCGCCCGGTTGCTGATGCGGGCGGGCGGGCCGTGGGCACCGCTGGGCGCCCTGCTGACCCTGCCGGGCGTGCGGTGGGTCGCCGACGGCCTGTACCGCGTCGTCGCCGACCACCGCGGCCGACTGCCGGGCGCCACAGCGGTCTGCGCCCTCCCCCCAGACCGCCGCCACGGCCCCACCTGACACCTGCCGGTGTGAGGCCGGGGGTCAGCCCTTCACGCAGACGACCTGCTTGAGTTTGGCGACGACCTCTACGAGGTCCTTCTGCTGGTCGATGACCTTCTCGATCGGCTTGTACGCGCCGGGGATCTCGTCCACCACGCCGGAGTCCTTGCGGCACTCCACGCCCCGGGTCTGCTCCTCCAGATCCCGCGTGGAGAACCGCTTGCGGGCCGCGTTGCGGCTCATCCGGCGACCCGCGCCGTGCGAGGCGGAGTTGAACGCGGCCGTGTTGCCCAGACCGCGCACGATGTACGAACCGGTGCCCATCGAACCGGGAATGATCCCGTAGTCCCCCGCCCCGGCCCGGATCGCCCCCTTGCGGGTCACCAGCAGGTCCATCCCGTCGTACCGCTCCTCGCTCACGTAGTTGTGGTGGCAGCTGATCACCTGGTCGAAGGTGACCTTCGCCTTCTTGAACTCCTTGCTCAGCACGTCCTGGAAGAGCGCCATCATGATCGCCCGGTTGTGCTTGGCGTACTCCTGGGCCCAGAACAGGTCGCGGCGGTACTCGGCCATCTCCGGGGTGCCGGCCATGAAGACGGCGAGGTCGCGGTCGACCAGGTCCTGGTTGTGCGGGAGGTCACGGGCCCGGCCGATGTGGTGGTCGGCGAGTTCCTTGCCGATGTTGCGGGAACCGGAATGCAGCATCAGCCAGACCGAGTCGTCGGTGTCGAGGCAGACCTCGACGAAGTGGTTACCGCTTCCGAGCGTTCCCATCTGCTTCATCGCCCGTTCCTGACGGAATCTGACCGATTCGGCCAGTCCGTCGAACCGCGTCCAGAAGCCGTCCCAGCCACCCGCCGTGGACCCCGGCAGCCCGGGCAGCCGGTCCGGGTCGACCGGCTCCTCGTGCATACCGCGGCCGACCGGGATCGCCTGCTCGATCCGGGTGCGCAGCCGCGACAGGTCGCCCGGCAGGTCGTTCGCCGTCAGCGAGGTGCGCACCGCGCTCATCCCGCAGCCGATGTCCACCCCGACCGCGGCCGGGCAGACCGCGCCGTGCATGGCGATGACGGAACCGACCGTGGCGCCCTTGCCGAAGTGGACGTCCGGCATCACCGCGAGGCCCTTGATCCACGGCAGCGAGGAGACGTTGCGCAGCTGCTGCATCGCGGCGTCCTCGACGCTCGCCGGATCGGTCCACATCCGGATCGGGACCCGGACACCGGGCACCTGCGTGTACGTCATGATTTCCCCCTGGGTTCTTCTCCCGGCCACGCAATGAATTGGCAGATATGGCCTCAAAGCGATCAAACCGTGCCACAACGAGAATCAAGTGTGAAGCGACTCAATCACCGCACGGAACCGGCGGTGGCACAGTGGTCTGCGGTACACATTGTCTCCATCGGCCGCCCATCGGCGGCAACACGTTTTCCCGGAAGGGGCCAGCTCAGGTGATGGCAAGGGGAGAGCCCACGGGGGACCCGACGACGGCCGGTGCCGCGCGGGCCGGGACTTCTCGCTCACTCGCGGCGCTGCTGTGCGCCGCCTCCCTCGTCACCCTCGCCGGGTGCAGCGGCTCGGGTGACGGGAACGGCGGCTCCGGCGAGCCGGGCGTGACCGCCAGCAGCGGCACCGCCAGCGCCCCGCCGCCGGGCAAGTACCAGACGCTCCCCGAGGCGTGCGGAAGCGTGAGCCGCGCCACCCTGCGCGCGCTGCTGGCCGCCTCGCCGAACTACGCGGGCGACGCCACCCTCACGTACGACACCGACCGCCGGGTCGGCTGCAAGTGGAGCGGCACGGCCCAGGGCGCCAACCGCGAGTTGGTCATCGACTTCGAACGCGTCGTCTCCTACGACCCCGAGGTCAGCGACGAGACCCGGGCCCAGCAGGTGTTCGCCGGCAAGGCCGCCGCCGCGCACATCCCCGACCACGCCCCCGACCCCAACGACACCGCCTTCGCGGTGACCGGCCCCTCCGGGGCGCCCGCCACCGGCTCCGCCGGCGACACCTCGCCGCGCCGGGTCGGCGGCATCGGCGACGAGGCGTACCTCGACGACTCGGTGGTCACCGAGGGCGACGGGGCCCAGCGGCAGGTCACGATCCTGTTCCGTACCGCCAACGTCCTGGTCACCGTCGACTTCTCGCAGGTCTCCGCCGACAAGACCACCCCGCCGGGCAGTTTCGAGCTGCAACTGGGCGCGCACGGACTCGCCCAGGAACTGGCGAAGAAGATCAGCGGATAATCGCCCGCCCCGCCCCCGGCCCACCGCCTCCGGACCGCCATCCGCCCACCCCGTATCGTGGCGGGCTGCCCTACCCGCGACCGAGAAGGACCGTACGAACCATGCACAGATCAGCCACGCGCCTCGCCCGCCTGCTCGCCTGCGCGGCCGTGCCGGTGACGCTCGTCGCCGGCTGCTCCTCCGGTTCCTCGGACTCGGACGCCGGCGCGGGCACGCCGTCCGCCTCGGCCTCCGCCGCGGTGAGGTACACCACGCTGCCGGACGCCTGCGCGGCGATACCGCAGGACACCGTGAAGTCGATGGTGCCCGGCAGCAAGAACCTCAAGGGCACCGCCGCCGGATCCGGCGAGCCCAAGGACAGCGCCGGCTGCTCGTGGAGCGGCCTGGACGGCTACCAGTACCGCTACGTCGACGACGCCTTCCAGCGCTTCGACAGCATCGCGGACACCGAGACCGCCGAGGACCAGGCCAAGACCGCCTACCACGCCGCCGTCCAGGCGGTCGCGAAGTCCGCCACCGGCGCGAAGAGCGAGCCGCTGGCCGGGGTCGGCGACGAGGCGGCGCTGATCACCTGGGACACCACCAAGGACAAGGCGACGTACCACAACACCACCGTGGTGGCCCGCAGCGGCAACGCCCTGGTGACCGTCGACTACACCGGCGCCGGGTTGCAGGGCGACCACGCGCCGAAGCCCGGCTCCATGGAGACCGCCGTGCAACTCGCCGCGAAGGAAGCCCTCGGCGCGCTGCGCTGACCCACCGGCCGCCCGAATGGGGTGGTTTGGCCGGCCGCGGTCTCGTGAAGACAGGGTGACGCCCGTTCATGGACGTTGACTCGTATGACAAGCTGACGCGTCCAGGCACCGAGGGCGGGAGGGGTCGCGGAAATGTCCGCGATACGCATAGGCCGTACACATCGGATATTGGTCGGCATCGTCGTGGCGGGCGCAGTGGTCATCGCCGCGATCGGCTTCGCCGGTTCCTACGCGGCGGTGCGGGACCTGGCCATCCACAAGGGATTCGGCTGGTTCGCCAACGTCTTCCCGATCGGCATCGACGCCGGCATCGTCGTGCTGCTCGCGCTGGACCTGCTGCTGACGTGGTTCCGGATCCCGTTCCCGCTGCTGCGGCAGACCGCGTGGCTGCTGACCGCGGCGACCATCGCCTTCAACGGCGCGGCCGCCTGGCCTGACCCGCTCGGCGTCGGCATGCACGCCGTCATCCCCATCCTGTTCGTCGTGTGTGTGGAGGCCGCCCGGCACGCCATCGGCCGGATCGCGGACATCACCGCCGACCGGCACATGGAGTCGGTGCGCATCGCCCGCTGGCTGCTGGCCTTCCCGTCCACCTTCCGGCTGTGGCGCCGCATGAAGCTGTGGGAGCTGCGCTCCTACGACGAGGTCATCCGGCTGGAGCAGGACCGGCTGGTCTACCGGGCGCGGCTGCGCGCCAAGTACGGCCGCGCCTGGCGCCGCAAGGCACCGGTGGAGTCCCTGATGCCGCTGCGGCTCGCCCGCTACGGCGTGCCGCTGGCGGAGACCGCCCCCGCGGGGCTGGCGGCGGCCGGCATCGAGGTCGTGGAGGCCGTGCCCGCGGCCGGGCCCGCGTCCCCGGCCGTCCCGGCGGCCGAACCGGCCCCGGTCGCGATCGAGGCGGCTGTCGCCCCCGCGCCGGTCCCCGTCGTTCCCGCGCAGCGGCGCGAGCCGGTACCCGAGCCGCAGCCGCAACCGGAGCCCGAGCCCGTCTACTACGAGCAGCAGCCGGAAGCCGAGCCCACCTTGACGGTGCCGGCCGGGCCGAACGGGCGCCGCCGGAACATGACCCCGCCGCCGCCCGAGCCGGAGATCCCGTACGTGCCGGACCCGGTCGTCCTGGAAGAGGCGCTGTTCTCCGTCTTCCACAACTTCACGACCAACCACGGCCAGGCGCCCAACGCCCGGCAGTTCGGGCTCATCCTGATGGACACCTACGGCATCGTGAACGAACTGACCGGGGGTCCGCTCAGCGAGGCGTACCTGCGGCCCCTGCTGCACGAACTGATCGAGCAGAAGCGGCTCGAAGAGGTCGGCTGACCCCTCCGGCCGCTCCCGGCAGGGCGGTTCAGCCCTCGCCCAGCAACTCCCGCACCCGCTCGGCACCCACCGCGAGCAGCAGGGTGGGCAGCCGGGGACCGGTGTCCCGGCCGACCAGCAGCTGGTAGAGCAGGGCGAAGAAGGACCGCTGAGCGACCTTCAGCTCCGGCGTCGGCTTGGCGTCGGCGTCGAGACCCGCCTGGATCTTCGGCACCGCGTAGACCAGCGTCGTCAGCCCGTCGAGCGACCAGTGGTCCGCCAGTCCGTCGGCCAGCAGCTTGAGCGCCTCGCGGTCCCGGCCGTCCAGCGCCGCCAGGGTCTCGGTGTCGGGCGTGGCACGCACCCGGGTGCGCTGGTCGTCCTCGACGTGGGTGGTCACCCACGCCTCGGCCCGGTCCAGCCGCGGCCGGGTCTCGGCCAGCGAGCCGATCGGGTCGTCGATGGTGAAGTCCCGCAGGATGCGCAGGGTCTGGCTCTCGTCGCCTGTGGTGATGTCGACCACCGAGGCCAGCGTGCGGAACGGCAGCGCGCGCGGGGTGGTGGGCAGTTCGCCGGCGGCGGTGCCCGCGGCGCGCGCGTGCACGGCGCGGTCGACCGGACCGGCCTCCTCCGAGGCGACCCGGCGCTCCAGGGCGTCCCACTCGTCGTAGGTGCGCTGGATCTCCTGGTCGAAGGAGATGTTGAAGGCCTGCTTGGGCTGGCGGCGCGCGTACAGCCAGCGCAGCAGCTGCGGCTCCATGATCCGCAGCGCGTCCTCCGCGGTCGGCACCCCGCCCTTGGAACTGCTCATCTTCGCCATGCCGCTGATGCCCACGAACGCGTACATCGGGCCGATGGGCGGCTCGGCGCCGAAGATCTCCCTGACCAGCTGGCGGCCGACCATGAAGGAGGAGCCCGGCGACTGGTGGTCCACCCCGGACGGCTCGAACATCACGCCCTTGAGGGCCCAGCGCATCGGCCAGTCGACCTTCCAGACCAGCTTGCCGTGGTCGAACTCCGACAGCAGCACCGTCTCGGTGTGCCCGCACTGGCAGGTGTACGTCAGCTCGGTGGTCGCGTCGTCGTAGCCCACCACAGTGGTGACGTCCCGCCCGCACTGCCCGCAGTACGGCTTGTACGGGTAGTAGTCGGCGGCGGTGCCGGTCTCCTCGTCGTCCTGCGCCTCGGCGGTCTTCTTCTTGGTGCGGTAGCGGCCCAGCACCTCGTCGATCGCCCGGCGCTCGCGCATGGCCAGCAGGACGCTGTCGCGGTAGGTGCCCGAGGTGTACTCGTGCGTCTGGCTGATCTCGGTGACCTCGACGCCCAGCTGCTCAAGCGCGGTGCGGAACGGCGCCTTGAAGTGGTCCGACCAGCTGTCGAAGGCGCTGCCGGGCGGGGCGGGCACGGCGGTCAGCGGCTTGCCGATGTGCTCCGCGTAGGAGCTGTCGTAGCCGTGCGGGACCTTGCGGAAGCGGTCGAAGTCGTCCCAGGACAGGATGTGCTCGCAGGCCACCCCCCGCCGCTTGATCTCGTCGGCGACCAGGTGCGGGACCATGATCTCGCGCAGGTTGCCCAGGTGGATCGGGCCGGACGGGCTGATCCCGGAGGCAACGACGATTTTCTCGCCCGGGGCCCGCCGGTCGGCTTCCGCGATGACGTCGTCCGCGAAACGGGCGACCCAGTCGGCCTCGGTGCTCTGCGCCACGGTCCTTGGTCCTTCCTTTTGCACGCGCCTTATTCAACTCTGGCTGAGCCAATTGTCTGGGATACTGGGTCCCACTCCAAACCGTCTATCGAAACGGCCCCATCCCCATGGCTTCGGTCCCTTCGCTCTCCGCCTCGATCCAGCAGCGTGTGACGGCCGCCCTCGCGGCAGCCGTGCCGTCGGCCGCCGGTGCCGACCCGCTGCTGCGACGCAGCGACCGGGCGGACTTCCAGGCGAACGGCGTCCTGGGCCTCGCCAAACGGAACAAGGCCAACCCGCGCGAGCTGGCCGCCGAGGTGGCGGCCCACCTGCCGGCCGACGACCTGCTGGCCGAGGTGGAGGTCTCCGGCCCGGGCTTCCTGAACCTGACGGTGACGGACGCGGCGATCGTGCGCACCCTCGCCGACCGCGCCGCCGACGACCGGCTCGGCGTGCCGCTCTCCCCCGCGCCGGGCACCACGGTGATCGACTACGCGCAGCCGAACGTGGCGAAGGAGATGCACGTCGGCCACCTGCGCTCGACGGTCATCGGCGACGCGATCGTGCGGATCCTGGAGTTCGGCGGCGAGAAGGTCGTGCGGCGGCACCACATCGGCGACTGGGGCACCCAGTTCGGCATGCTCATCCAGTACCTGATCGAGCACCCGACCGAGCTGGACCACCCCTTGGACGGCGACGGCGGCGAGGGCGCGATGTCCCGGCTGAACCGGCTGTACAAGGCGTCCCGGACCGTCTTCGACTCCGACGAGGAGTTCAAGGACCGGGCCCGGCGCCGGGTGGTGGACCTCCAGGCGGGCGACGAGGAGACGCTGGCGCTCTGGCACAAGATCGTCGACGAGTCGAAGATCTACTTCAACTCGGTCTTCGACAAGCTCGACGTCGAGGTCCGGGACGCCGACGTGGTCGGCGAGAGCGCCTACAACGACATGCTGGTGGAGACCTGCCGGCTGCTGGAGGAGTCCGGCGTGGCGGTGCGCTCCAACGGCGCGCTGTGCGTGTTCTTCGACGACATCAAGGGCAAGGACGGCGAGCCGGTCCCGCTCATCGTCCGCAAGGCCGACGGCGGCTTCGGCTACGCGGCCACCGACCTGTCCGCGGTCCGGGACCGCACGGCGGTGCTGCACGCCAGCACGCTGCTGTACGTGGTGGACGCCCGGCAGGCGCTGCACTTCCGGATGGTCTTCGCGGCGGCCCGGCGGGCCGGCTGGCTCACCGACGACGTCACGGTGCGCCACCTGCCGTTCGGCACCGTGCTGGGCAAGGACGGCAAGCCGTTCAAGACCCGGGAGGGCGACACCTTCCGGCTGGTGGACCTGCTGGACGAGGCGGTCGAGCGGGCGGCGGCCGTCGTCGCCGACAAGGGGCCCGAGCTGACCGGCCAGGAGGTGGCGGAGCGGGCCCACCAGGTGGGCATCGGGGCCATCAAGTACGCGGACCTGTCGACCTCGCTGGGCCGGGACTACATCTTCGACCTCGACCGGATGGTCTCGCTCAACGGCGACACCAGCGTCTACCTCCAGTACGCCCACGCCCGGATCCGCTCGATCCTGCGCAAGGCCGCCGGCGCCTCGCCCAAGGCGCACCCCGAGCTGTCGCTGGCGCCCGCCGAGCGCGCGCTGGGCCTGCACCTGGACGACTTCGCGGACACGGTGGCCACCGTCACCGAGTCCTACGAGCCGCACAAGCTGGCCTCGTACCTGTACGGCCTGGCGTCGGCGTACACCACGTTCTACGACCAGTGCCCGGTGCTGAAGGCCGAGGACCCGGCGGTCGTGGAGAACCGGCTGTTCCTGTGCGAACTGACCGGCCGCACGCTGCGGCAGGGCATGAACCTGCTGGGCATCGAGACGCCCGAGCGCCTGTAGCCGGGTCGCCCGCGGACCCGCTCAGGACCCCTTGGGGTGCTGAGCGGGCTTGTTCGCCGGGTCGGGCACGCAGCGGATGCCGCGCACGAGGGTCTCCAGGTCGGGCTGGATGTCCTCGTAGCGCTGGTAGTTCCAGGACATGGTCCACACCTGGACGTCGGTGTCGAACTCCTCGTCCCGGAAGATGTAGTTGACCTGCCAGTAGCGGCCGGGACCGGTGACGCCGGTCCACTTGGCCCGTACCCCCATGCCCAGCGACTCGGTCTCGATCCACTCGGCCTCGGGCGTCGAGGTGGCGGTCTTGGCACCCCAGTAGCTGTAGAACTGGAAGGCCTCCTCGCGGGTGCCCTGGCACTTCCACAGGCCGATCGCGGCGGCCACCGGGGTCTTGGTGTAGTCGGGGCAGTGGTAGTAGATCTTGTGGGCGGCCGTCTTGCCGACCAGTTCGCTACGCCCCTGCACCAGTCCCTGGGCGAAGGGCCCGACCTCCTTCTTCATCACCCCGCGGTTCACCTCCCGCCCGCCGCGCAGGAAGCGGTCGCCCGCGTAGTCCAGGGCCCATTCGGCCGCGTCCGCCCACTTGAGGTTCTTGAAGGCGAACGGGACCGGGATCCAGACCTCGCGGTTCCAGTCGACCGTGGCCCAGTTGTCGGTGGCTTTGCGCTGGTCGAAGTTCACGCGTCCTCCTGCTTGTACTTCCACCGGAAGGTGCTCATGATCGCGTCGAACAGCGTGCACAGCAGCTTGGCCATGCCGTCGTCCGGGTCGCCCGCGCCGAAGGTGGAGAACGAGGAGACCAGCCAGCTGTCGGCGGTGCCGGGCACCGGCAGGATGTACTCGACCCGGCGGGACGCGTGCTCGATGTCACGCCCCGGGTCCGCGTCGTAGGTCCGCTCGGTGCGCAGCCCCGCGGTCCCGTCGATCTCGACGGCCTTGCCGCCGGAGGTGGTCGACAGCACCTGGGCCAGGACCAGGTCCTTGTTGGGGGCGTTCGCGCTGCCGAACTCCACGAAGGAGACGAGGAAGGAGGCCGGCAGGTTCCGCTCGCGCTCACCCAACGGCAGATACATGTCGACGCCGGCGTTCATGCGGGCCTGCCGGATGACCTTCTTCAGCCGGGCTTCCAGCTCCCGCCGGTACTGCGCGATCTCGTCGCGCCCGTGCTTGGCGAAGGCCCGGTCGAGCAGAGCGGCGATCGCCCGGTCCGTCCCGCGCTGGACCGGTATCTTCTGCCACTCGCGCGGCACGACCAGACGGTACCCGTCGACCTTCCCGGGTACCGTCCGGCTCGCGCCGCTGTCCTGCGTTTCCGTCACGAGCCGATCTCCGCGGTGGTCAGCTCCTTGAACTTGCCGAACTGGTCCCACTTGGGCGAGGTGTCACCCTCGACGTTCGGGTTGCCCGCGCCGTCCTCGAAGGCGGTGCCGTGGAAGACGTTGCTGACGAAGTTGATGTCGTCGCTGCCGCCCGCCCAGTGGCCGAACTCGTCCACCACGTTGGCGGCGCCGTTGGCCATCCGGACGGTGTTGAGGAAGCCGATGCCGTTGTTGAGCACGGTGGGAGCGAGCCGGGTGTTGGGGAACTCCTCGCAGAACTCGCTGATCTTGTTCATGTTCTCGACGACCTCCTTCTCGCCGCCCGCCATGAACTTCGTGCCGACTCCCTTGCCCCAGTCGGAGACGGCCGTCCAGCTCTTCGCCAGAGCGCCCTGGTTGGCACCCTCGGCGGCGTCCGCGCCGTCACCGACGCCCTTGGCCACCGCGGCGTCGACCTCTTCGGCGTCGGCCCCCTCGCGCAGCGTGTTGCCCAGGTCCTCGGCGACCTTGGCCGAGGCGCCCAGCGCGCTCTTGGCCCAGACGCCGACGCCCAGGGTGGCGAGCGCGAAGACGTCCATGCCGACGTCCACCCATGAGCCGTCACCCGTGACGGCCAGCGCGGTATGGCCCAGCAGGGCCGCGAGCATGAAGCCCGCGAGGATGCCGGTGGCGATGTCGAGGCCGGGGATGAACAAGGAGATGATGACGAGCGCGGTGACGATCCAGGTGCAGGCGTCCGCGAGGATCTTGATCCATCCGGCGTGCTCGTGGATGAAGTCCTTGACCCCGTCCCAGAAGCCGTCCTTCAGGTCGTCGTGGTCGCTGTCCTCGATCTTGCCCTTCCAGTAGCCACCCCGCTCGTCGCGGTGGTGCTTGGCCTTCGCCAACTGCTGCTTGGCGGCGTCGATCTCGCCCTGCGCGGCGTGCCGGGCCTTGGCCTCGGCCTGCTGCTGGTGCTGCTCGGCGGGGGTGGGCTTGTCGCCCACGCCGGAGGCGTGGGCGGGCGGCGGGCCCTTGGCGGCCGGCGCGGCGTGCTGGGCCTTGGTCAGAGCCTTGATGGACTCCGACTGGCAGTGCTCCAGGTCGCCGGCCCAACTGCCCAGGTAGCTCGACACCGACTCGTAGCGGGTCGCGACCTTGCCCAGGTCGCCCTTGAGTTCCTCCGCGGCGTCACGCAGCTTGTCGGCGAACTTGCCGACGTTCTCGTCGCCCGCGATGTCCTTCAGCAGGTTGATCTGGTCGCGGATCGTCTGGGCCATCTTGCCCAGCCGAGTCGACTCGAGACGCACCTCGTGCGGGTCCCCGGGTATCGGGTCCTCGCCCTCGTCAAGCACAGCCCATTCGTAGTCCGGCGGCCTACCCATGCTGCTGGCTCCCCCATCTGTGTCACAGGCCCCCGGTTGCCAAGGACCCCCAGCGAATTGTCTGCTACTTCTTACCGTGGTCGAAGGCCTGACCGAGCTTGCTGTCGACCTCCCGGAACTTCTGCATGGTCTCTTCGGTCATCTCGCCCATGGCCTTCACCTTGTCCTGCAACTTGTGACGGTGGTAGTCCCAGTTGTTGGCGAAGTCGTCCATGGCGTCGGCGATGTCGCCGGAGCCCAGGGAACCCTTGATGTCGCCCTGGTGGTCACCGGTGGTGTCCAGCTCCTGGTTGATCGCCTTGAGGTTCTTGTTCGATTCCTCAAGCTTGTCGTAGGAGACCTTGAGGTCCGTCATCCCCGTAACCCATCGCTCGGTGTGGCCGACAACCATCGTTCGTCACTGCCCGGCACGTCCCCGCCGGCGCGGCCTTGGCCGCGGGCGCGTGGACATCAGGACAGCGTGGCCAACCATCGTAGTCCCGTGGCCGGAATGCCAACCAGCGCGGGCGTGTCACGGGCACGCTACAGAGCGGCCGATCGGTGGCGGATCGCGCCCCGGACCCCGTTCACCGACTCCCCACGTTCCTTCACAACGGCGAGCGGTCCGGTGCGGCCTGCGACTTCGGCTCCTTAAACTGTCAATGGTTTCATCACGCCGAGTCTTTGAGCATCGTTCCAGGCCAACGGGCCCACGGTCGCGGGATCCGCGATCCGCCGGGAACCCGCTGGGCCGCATAGTTGCTACTTTGCGCGGTCGGGGCAACCGAACCCTCGGGACCGGCGTCTTTCTTCCGGAAGTCGCGCAGATGAATGGTGTGAGGATGACAAGCAGCCACCCAGGAACCACCGGCGCGCGCGAGCCACGTCCCGGCGGCCGCCAGGCAGCCCGGCAGGCCGCACGGCAGGGCGGACGACGTGGCGGCGGCCAGGGTCCCGCGGGCGGTCACGGCGGCGGTCACCGCGACAACCAGCCCCAGGGCCGCGGCCGCAAGCGCCAGAAGAGCCGCAAGAAGTTCCTGCTCGCCGTCGTCGCCTCGGTGGTCGTGCTGGTGGTCGGCACCGCGGGGTACATCTACTTCAAGATCAGCGGCAACATCTCCAGCTTCGACGCCGACGGCCTGAGCAAGAACCGCCCGCCGGCCAGCACCAAGGGCGAGAACGTCCTGCTGATCGGATCGGACTCGCGGGCCGGCGACAACAGCGAGTTCGCGGGCGGCACCGGCGACATCGGACGCTCCGACACCACGATGCTGCTGCACGTCTACGCCGACCACAAACACGCGGTCGGCGTCTCGATACCCCGTGACTCCCTGGTCAACATCCCACCCTGCCTGCTGCCCAGCGGGCAGTGGTCGCCGACGCAGTACAACACCATGTTCAACGCGGCCTTCTCGGTGGGCGACACCCAGAAGGGCAACCCGGCCTGCACCCAGAACACCGTCGAGCAACTGACCGGGCTGCGCGTCGACCACACCATGGTCATCAACTTCGCCGGGTTCGCCGCCATGACCTCCGCCGTCGACGGCGTGCAGGTCTGCGTTCCGCAGGACATCTACCAGGGCGACCTGAACCCCAACCAGTCCAGCAAGGGCAAACTGGTCTTCGCCAAGGGCCTCCAGGACGTCTCCGGCACCAAGGCGCTCGACTACGTGCGGCTGCGGCACGGCATAGGCGACGGTTCCGACATCGGCCGCATGCAGCGGCAGCAGGCGTTCCTGTCCAGCCTGATCAAGAAGGTGCAGGGGGAGGGCTTCAGCCCGACCACCCTGCTGCCGCTGGCGGAGGCGGCCACCAAGTCGCTGACCGTGGACCCCGGGCTCGACTCGGCGCCGAAGCTGCTGTCGTTCGCGATGTCGCTCAAGGGCATCGACCTGAAGAACATCCAGTTCATCACCACACCGTGGAAATTCGACGGATCCCGTGTGGCCCTGGTGCACCCGGATGTCGACGCGCTGTGGGCCACCATGAAGGCCGACCGCACGCTGTCCGGCCAGAACGCCGGCGGCAAGGTCACCGCCAAGCCCACCCCGACCGTCTCCGCCCCGCCGTCCGTAGACGGCTCCGGAATCAGCGTCGCCGTCTACAACGGCACCACCAGCGGCGGTCTCGCCGCCAAGGCGGCGCAGACCCTCCAGACGGACGGCTTCAACGTCACCGGGACCGCGACGGCCTCCACGCAGGACCACGCCACCACGCTCATCGAGTACGGCTCGCAGCACCAGCAGGGCGCGGAGGCGCTCGCCAAGCTCTTCCCCGGCTCGCAACTGGTGCCCACCGCCACCTCCGGGATCAACCTGGTGCTCGGCCAGGACTACGCGGGCGCCTCGAACACCCCCTCGGCGCCGCCCGCGCTGTCCAAGCAGGTCGCCGACCAGGCCCGTTCCGCGGCCGACAACCCCTGCGCCAAGCTCACCTACGGCGCCGGCGGCTGACCGCCCGCCACCCCGCCGCCTCAAACGCGTCAGCCCCGATCCCGCCGGTGAGGCCGGGATCGGGGCTGACTGTCGCGGTACCGCGCTACGCGCCGGTCCTGCCGCCGGTCCTGCCGCTGCGGGCCAGGCCCGGCAGCGCGTCGGTCAGGAAGCGGATCTGCTCGTCCAGGCACGCGGAGCGGATCCGCGCCGCCACCTCGACGGCCCGCCCGCCGGTCTCGTAGGCGCCCGTGGGGTCCCCCAGCCGCAACCGCGCGGCGGCCGCCCTGGCCAGCGCCAGGCCGCGGCTGCGCACCTGCTCGGGGCGGAGCGTCTCGGCGGCCAGGTCCAGCAGCGACGCGGCCTGCCGGTGGTCGCCCAGGTCCAGGTGGCAGCAGCCCGCCTGGGAGTGGATGTCGCCCTCACCGAGTCCGGCGAGCCACGCGGGCTCGTCCTTGCCCCGGCCGCGGCCGCACAGTTCGGCGGCCAGCCCCATGGCCCGCAGCGCCTCGCGGCGGCGGCCGAGCTTGGCGTGGCCGCGCGCCTCCCAGGTCAGCAGCATCGAGTGCAGCGCGGGCGCGTCGTAGGCCCGGGTGCGTTCCTGCGCGGCGCGGATCGCGTCGACGGTGGCGAGCGGGCGGCAGGCGCGGAACGCGCCGATGGCCAGGTGCACGAGTATCCCGGCGCCCGCGCGGGTGTCACCGGAGGCGTGGGCGGCCCGCAGGGCGGCGAACATCAGCCGCTGCGGCGCCGCGGCCGGGCGTCCGCACTCCAACTGGTACCAGGCGGCCTGTCCGGCCGCGTCGGCGGCTATCGCGGCCAGCCGCCGGCCGGTCGGCTCGTCGTAGCGCCCGCCGCGCAGCAGCCCCACGGCGACCGCGAGATGGGCGGTGCCGGCCGGGGCGAGGGAGCCGCCGCCGTGCTCGGAGTCCATCCGGCGCAGCAGGTCCGTGGTGGCCTGCAACTGGTCCAGCAGGTCGACGGGGATGTCCGCGCCGGAGCGCTGGGTGCGGGCCAGGGTGTAGGGGCCGGCGGTGGCCCACTGGTGGGCGTAGGCGGTCAGGTCCGGCAGTCGCGCCACCGTTCCCACCGCGCTCGACGTCAGCCCCGCCGACGCCTCCGTCAGCGCGGCGACCGCGGCCTCCGCGGTCCACGGCAGGTCCAGTTCCAGCCGCCGGGAGTCCGGCAGGGCCGGGGCGTCCACCGGCGCGGAGACCCGCTGGGCGGGCAGCGAGACGGCCGGGGAGCTCGCGGCGCGCGGCGCGGGGGCGGTGCGCGGCACCGGACGGCGGCGCGGCACCCGTACCAGGTCGGCGGGGACCGACAGGCCGTCCAGGAAGTCCACGATGCGGTCGATACTCGTCAGACGGCGGGCCCCGGACTCCAGCATCGACAAGAACCCCTGGCTGAGGCCGGTCAGCTGGGCCACGTCCTCCTGCCGTATCGACCCGCGCTGCCGCACCAGACGACTGACCTGGCCGAAGTTCCAGGCGGCGAGCGCCTCGCGGATCTCCGGGTCCGCCCAGACCCGCACCGGCACCCGCGGTGTCTCCTCGACGGGCGGCAGCGCGGCACGGGTGCAGGCGGCGCACAACTCGTCCGTGTTGTACGCGCTCAGCAGGCACCCGCAGCGACCGCACCGTCGGCCGGCGCCAAGGGTCGTCACCGGCCCACCAGCCATGGCGGGCGAGTTAGCCGTCGTCGTCATCGGAGTGCGCTCCTTGTGCGCGTTACGCGCTTAAGCGTCGAACGTCCTTACAACTCCCGTACCTTAAGGGGGAGTTGACGCTAACCGTTAACGCGGTGACCGGATATGGCCCATCCCGACCACCCCGTCTCCCCCGGCTGGCACTCGCACTGATGACCAGAAACAGCCGCCACCCGTGGCCCCCTGGGTACCGGGGAACACGGGTGGCGAACAGCTCTCTTTCGGCCCTTCCCGGCGGCGGCCCGGATCCGGTCCGCGGCCGTCCCGGGGCCGGGCGTCAGCCCTCGGCACGCAGGCGCTGCGCGACCTCCGTTGCCCAATACGTCAGGACAATCCCCGCCCCGGCCCGCCGCACGCCCAGCAGCATCTCCATGATCATCCGGTCCCGGTCGACCCAGCCGTTGGCCGCCGCCGCCTCGACCATGGCGTACTCGCCGGAGACCTGGTAGGCGGCGACGGGCACGTCCACCGCGTCCGCGACCTGGCGCACGATGTCGAGGTAGGGCAACGCCGGCTTGACCATGACCAGGTCGGCGCCTTCTGCCAGGTCCAGGGCCAGCTCCCGCATCGACTCGCGAGCATTGGCCGGATCTTGCTGGTAGGTCTTGCGGTCACCCTGCAACGAGGAGTCGACCGCCTCGCGGAAGGGACCGAAGAAGGCGGAGGCGTACTTGACCGTGTAGGCCAGCACCGACACCTCCTGGTGACCCGCGGCGTCCAGCGCCTCGCGGACCACCCGCACCTGCCCGTCCATCATTCCGCTGGGCCCGACGAAGTCCACCCCGGCGTCGGCCTGCACCCGGGCCATCTCGGCGTAACGTTCCAGCGTGGCGTCGTTGTCGACCCGGCCGCGCGCGTCCAGCACCCCGCAGTGACCGTGATCGGTGAACTCGTCAAGGCACAGGTCGGACATGATCACCAGCGCGTCCCCGACCTCCGCCTTCACGTCACGGATCGCGACCTGGAGGATCCCCTCGGGATCGGTGCCCGCCGAACCGACCGCGTCCTTGTGCGACGGCACGCCGAACAGCATGATCCCGCCGACCCCGGCCGCCGCGGCCTCGGCCGCCGCCTTGCGCAGGGTGTCGCGGGTGTGCTGCACGACCCCCGGCATCGAGGAGACCGCCACCGGCTCGGTGATGCCCTCCCGCACGAACGCCGGCAGGATCAACTCGGCCGGGTGCAAACGGGTTTCGGCCACCATCCGGCGCACCGCCGGCGTGCTGCGCAGCCGGCGCGGCCGCACCAGCGGGAACCCGTACGAACCACGGTCGCTCATCCGCGAGCCCTCCTGCGAGATCCTGGACGCCGCTCACTCGGCCGGGTGACCGGGTCGCCGGCCTCGACCGCCGCGGCCCTGCGTGCCCGGCCGAAGTCCGCCAGCGCCTCCGCCAGCGCGTGCACCGACGGCTCCGGCGCCATCACGTCCACCCGCAGCCCGTGCTCCTCCGCGGTCTTGGCGGTGGCCGGGCCGATGCAGGCGATGACCGTGACGTTGTGCGGCTTGCCGGCGATGCCGACCAGGTTGCGCACCGTGCTGGAGGAGGTGAACAACACGGCGTCGAACCCGCCGCCCTTGATCGCCTCCCGCGTGTCGGCCGGCGGCGGCGAGGCGCGCACCGTGCGGTACGCGGTCACGTCGTCGACCTCCCAGCCCAGCTCGATCAGCCCGGCCACCAGCGTCTCGGTGGCGATGTCGGCCCGCGGCAGGAACACCCGGTCGATCGGGTCGAACACCGGGTCGTAGGGCGGCCAGTCGTCCAGCAGCCCGGCCGCCGACTGCTCACCCGAGGGCACCAGATCGGGCTTGACCCCGAACTCCACCAGCGACCGCGCGGTCTGCTCGCCGACCGCGGCCACCTTTATCCCGGCGAACGCGCGGGCGTCGAGCCCGTACTCCTCGAACTTCTCCCGGACCGCCTTGACCGCGTTGACCGAGGTGAACGCGATCCACTCGTAGCGCCCGGTGACCAGGCCCTTGACGGCACGTTCCATCTGCTGCGGGGTACGCGGCGGCTCCACCGCGATCGTCGGCACCTCGTGCGGCACCGCGCCGTAGGAGCGCAACTGCTCCGACAGCGAGGCGGCCTGTTCCTTGGTGCGCGGCACCAGCACCCGCCAGCCGAACAGCGGCTTGGTCTCGAACCACGACAACTGCCCCGGCTGCCCGCTGCCGCGCTCGCCGACGACGGCTATCGCGGCCTGCCCGGGCTCGGCGGCCGGCAGCGCCTTGGTGGCCTTCAGCTCGGCGGCGATCGTGCCCAGCGTGGCGTTCCAGCTGCGCTGCCGGGTGGTGGTGCCGGCCACCGTGACCGTCAGCGTGGTCTCCGGCTTGCGGCCCGCCGCGACCAACTCCGCGGCGATGCCCGCCACCGACTCCAGGACCGTGCTGACCACGATCGTGGAGTCGCTGACCCCCGACTCGCTCCAGCAGCGCGGATCGGCGCTCACCGCGTCGATGAACCGCACGTCGCGGCCGATCGGCACACCGGCGTACGCGGGCACGCCCACCGCGGTGGCCACCCCGGGCACCACCTCGAACGGAATGCCCGCCTGCGCGCAGGCCAGCATCTCCTCGGCGGCGTCACCGTCGAGTCCCGGGTCGCCCGCGACGGCACGTACCACCCGCTTGCCGTTGCTCGCGGACGCCATGACAAGCTTGGAGACGTACCCGGCGGTGCCCAGCGCACCGTCGAGTGCGGCCAGCTCGGGTGTCTCCGCGGCGGAACGCGCGTGCCGGCGTACGACGTCGAGCACCTGCGGGTCGGCGACGAGTACATCCGCGTCGGCGAGCGCCTCGACGGCGCGCAGTGTCAGCAGCCCGGGGTCACCGGGCCCGGCACCGAGGAAGGTGACGTGCCCGACGGGGGGCTTGTGCGTGGCGGTGGGGCTCAAAGTACTCGCTCCCCCATCAGACCGGCCGCGCCCTTGACCAGCATCTCCTCGGCGAGTTCGCGGCCGAGGGCGGTCGCTTCGCCATGGGACGCCGGCAGGGTGCCGGTGGCGGACATCTGCATCAGCGTGACACCGTCGGTCGTGCCGACGATCCCGCGCAGACGCAGCTCGGTTAGCCACTGCGTGCCGACCCGTACCGAAATCGGCTCGGCCAGCGCGCCCACCGGCGCGGAACAGCCGGCCTCCAGGGCGGCGAGCAGGGCGCGCTCGGCGGTCACGGCGGCCCGGGTGTGCGGGTCGTCGAGCCGGGCGAGCTGTGCGGCCAGCGCGGTGTCGGACGCCGCGCACTCGATGGCCAGTGCCCCCTGGCCGGGGGCGGGCAGTACCGCGTCGGTGTCGATGAACTCGGTCACCGTCGTCCAGCCGTCCCAGCCGGCTCAACCCGGCGGCGGCCAGCACCACGGCGTCCAACTCGCCCGAGGTGACGTACCCGATACGGGTGTCGACGTTGCCGCGGATCGGCACGGTCTCGATGTCCCGGCCCAGCGACCGCGCCCAGGCGTTCAGCTGGGACGCCCGGCGCGGTGAGCCGGTGCCGACTCTGGAGCCGTCCGGCAGCCGCGCGAAGGTCAGTCCGTCCCGGGCCACCAGCACGTCCCTGGCGTCCTCCCTGACCGGGATCGCCGCCAGTGCCAGGCCCTCGGGCGCGGCGGTCGGCAGATCCTTCAGGGAGTGCACCGCGAAGTCGATGTCCCCGGCGATCAGCGCCTCGCGCAACGCGGAGACGAACACCCCGGTCCCGCCGATCTGCGCGAGTGCCTCGCGTGAGGTGTCGCCGTAGGTGGTGATCTCCACCAGTTCGACCGCCCGGCCGGTGGACTCCCGCACAGCGTCCGCCACTTGCCCCGACTGGGCCAGTGCGAGCCGGCTGCGACGGGTGCCGAGCCGCAGGGGGCGTGCCCGGGGGGCTCCGGTGTTGTTCGTGGGGCCTGTCATCCCCGCCCTCGATTCGAGTCGTTCATGCCCAGGGAATCCGCCTGGCTGACGGCGGCGACCGCTTGCGGGTCGAGGTCGAACAGTTCACGCAGCGCGTCCGCGTACCCGGCGCCGCCGGGCTCGCCCGCGAGCTGCTTGACCCGCACGGTGGGCGCGTGCAGAAGCTTGTCGACGACGCGGCGCACGGTCTGGGTGACCTCCGCGCGCTGCCTGTCGTCCAGGTCCGGCAGCCGCCCGTCGAGGCGGGCGAGCTCCGCGCTGACCACATCGGCGGCCATGGTGCGCAGCGCGACGACCGTGGGGGTGATGCGTTCCGCCCGCTGGGCGGCCCCGAACGCGGCGACCTCGGCCGAGACTATACGCCGTACGGCGTCCACGTCCGCCGCCATCGGCGCGTCGGCCGACGCGGCGGCCAGGTCCTCGATGTCGACCAGCCGGGCGCCGGCCAGTTCGTGCACCGCGCCGTCGATGTCCCGCGGCATGGCCAGGTCCAGCAGGGCCAGTGGTTCGCCGGCCCCGCGGGCCGCCACCGCCGTGGCCACCGTCTCCCGGTCCAGCACCAGCCCGGTAGCCCCGGTGCACGAGACCAGCACGTCGGTCGCGGCCAGCTCGGCCGGCACCTGGGCGAACGGCACCGCCTGCCCGCCCAGCGACGCGGCCAGCCGCTCGGCGCGCTCCAGCGTGCGGTTGGCCACCACCAGCCGGGCCACCCCGGCCCGCGAGAGCGTCGCCGCGGCCAGCGAGGACATCGAGCCCGCGCCCACCACCAGCGCCCGCTTGCCCGCCAGCCGGCCGATGTCACCGGTGAGCCGGTCCAGACCGAAGGTGACCAGGGACTGGCCCGCCTTGTCGATGCCGGTCTCGCTGTGCGCGCGCTTGCCGACCCGCAGCGCCTGCTGGAACAGGTCGTTGAGCGACCGCCCGGTGGTGTGCGACTCCTGGCCGAGGCCGAGCGCGTCCTTGATCTGGCCGAGGATCTGCCCCTCGCCGACCACCATCGAGTCCAGCCCGCAGGCCACCGAGAACAGGTGGTGCACCGCCCGGTCCTCGTAGTGCACGTACAGGTACGGGGTGAGCTCGTCCAGCCCGACCCCGCTGTGCACCGCCAGCAGGGTCGACAGCTCCGCGACGCCCGCGTGGAACTTGTCCACGTCCGCGTACAGCTCGATGCGGTTGCAGGTGCCTAGCACCACCGCCTCGGTGGCCGGCTCGGCGGCCAGGGTGTCCTGCAGCAGCTTCGCCTTGGCGTCCTCGGTCAGCGCGGCGCGCTCCAGCACGCTCACCGGCGCGCTGCGATGGCTCAGCCCTACGACGAGAAGACTCATACCCGGCCCTCACCTCGCTCGGGCCGGCCGGCACGGCGGGCCGGCGCGTCGTCTGTCCGGTCGCCCCGATCGGTCATGCGGGCATCACGGCGGGGACGTCCCCGTCGGATCCAGGCCGCTTCCCGGCCGCCACCGCGGCGTCGACCGGCTCGACCGCTTCCTCGCCGGCCTTGCGCTGCTCGTGGAAGGCCAGGATCTGCAGTTCGATGGAGAGGTCGACCTTGCGTACGTCGACGCCCTCCGGCACCGACAGCACGGTCGGCGCGAAGTTCAGGATCGAGGTCACCCCGGCCGCCACCAGGCGGTCGCAGACCTCCTGGGCCGCTCCGGCCGGTGTCGCGATCACCCCGATGGACACCTGGTTGCCGGCGATGATCGCCTCCAGCTCCTCGGTGTGCCGGATCGGCAACCCGGCCACCTGCTTGCCGGTCTGCGCGGGGTCGGCGTCTATCAGCGCCGCCACCCGGAAACCACGAGAGGCGAAGCCGCCGTAGTTGGCGAGCGCCGCCCCGAGGTTTCCGATGCCGACGATGACGACCGGCCAGTCCTGGGTGAGACCGAGCTCACGGGAGATCTGGTAGACGAGGTACTCGACGTCGTAACCGACCCCCCGGGTGCCGTACGAGCCGAGGTAGCTGAAATCCTTGCGCAGCTTGGCGGAGTTCACGCCGGCCGCGGCGGCCAGTTCCTCGGACGAGACGGTGGGTACGGAACGCTCCGACAGAGCGGTGAGCGCCCGCAGGTACAGCGGAAGCCTGGCGACGGTGGCCTCGGGAATCCCTCGGCTCCGGGTCGCCGGTCGGTGAGTTCGGCCAGTTGCCACGATGCTCCTGCGGGTAGAGCTGGGCTGCGGGCGGACACCGTCACTGGTGTGGCCCTGTAGCGGCCAGGCTATGTCTTTGTGAACGTGTGCACAAAGATGGTGTCCGATTTGTCTGTCGGAAGTGACCGGCATCACGCACTCCCGTGACGTACGACGGAAACCATCGAACGGCGTACTTCGTTCCCCTCGCGCGCCCCGCACCCGCCGGCGCGCACGCCCCGGCGCCCCACCCACGCCGCCCCCGTACCGTCCGTTCGCGCCGGTCGGGGCCACTCCAGCGCCGCCGCCCGGGCCAGTACGGAACCGTCCACCGGCGCGCACCGCCCGAACAGCGCCGCCGTCGCCCGGGCGTCCCCCAGCGCGGTGTGCTGCGGCCACCCCGCGATACCGGCCAGTTCCGCGCAGGCCCGCAGCGACAGCCCGTGCGGCGAACCGAAACACCGCTCCGCCAGCCGCATGGTGCACACCTGCGGCACCCGGGGCAGCTCCACCCCGAGCCGGGCGTACTCCGCCACCAGGAAGGCCCGGTCGCCGCCGACGTTGTGCCCGACCAGCACCCGGCCGGCCAGCAGTCCCAGCAGCCGGCCGGCGACCTGCCCGAACCGCGGCGCGGGCGCCACGTCGCACGGCTCGATCCCATGGATGTACGTCGGCCCCACCGGCCCCTCGGGGTCGACCAGCGTGCTGAACTCGGCCTGCACCCGGCGCTCCCGGTCCAACTGGACCACGGCCAACTCGACGATCCGGTGCCGCCGTGAACTGGACCCGCTGGCCTCCACGTCGACCACCGCATACCCGGAGAGCACGGGGACACCATCCCTACGTCTGCCCCCGGTCCGAACAAAACCCCTCAATGGTACGCCGCGGAGCCGGACCCGCCCTCAGGCGCCGAGCGCCTTCCGCAACCGGCCCTCGTCCACCCGCCAGAAATCGTGCTGCGCGCCGTCCACCAGCACCACCGGGATCTGCTCCCAGTACTTGCGGTACAGCTCCTGGTCCTGGGTGATGTCGCGCTCCTCCACCGCCGTCCCCAACTCCGCCGCCACCTTCAGCACGACCGCCCGCGCGTCCTCGCACAGATGACAGTCGGGTTTGCCGATCAGCGTGATCGTCCCGTCGGCGGGACTCTTGGGGGCGCGGCGGCCGAGAAGCGGGCTCATTCAAGACATTGTGCTCCCCCGCCAGGACACCGGTGGGGCCGGCCGCTTCACGCCCGGGACGCCGGGAGTTCACGCCCGCGGCGTCCGGCCGATCCGGAAGTGTCGGACACAATGGCTATGCTCGGCGTATGGCCCATCCGTCGCGCCACCAATCCGGTTCGGGTCCCTTCGGTACGACCCTCCGGTGGGGTTGGCTCCCCACCCGCATCCGCCCCGCGACCCCGCGCAGCGTGCTGGCCGGCACCGCCTCCGCGGAAGCCGCCCTCGCCACGCCGTCCCGCAGGGACGAAGCGGGCTCGCAGTTCCCGGTCATCGGCGACTCGCGGGCCGCCGCGTTCTTCGACCTGGACAACACCGTGATGCAGGGCGCGGCGATCTTCCACTTCGGCCGCGGGCTGTACAAGCGCAAGTTCTTCCACAAGCGCGACCTGCTGCGGTTCGCGTGGCAGCAGGCCTGGTTCCGGTTGGCCGGCTCCGAGGACCCCGCGCACATGGAGGACGCCCGCGACAGCGCGCTGTCCATCGTCAAGGGCCACCGCGTCGAGGAACTCATGGCCATCGGCGAGGAGATCTACGACGAGTACATGGCCGGCAAGATCTGGCCGGGCACCCGGGCGCTGGCCCAGGCCCACCTGGACGCGGGACAGCGCGTCTGGCTGGTGACCGCAGCCCCCGTCGAGACCGCCACCATCATCGCCCGGCGCCTCGGGCTGACCGGCGCCCTGGGCACCGTCGCCGAGTCGGTGAACGGCGTCTACACCGGCCGCCTGGTCGGCGAACCCCTGCACGGCCCGGCCAAGGCCGAAGCGGTCAAGGCGCTCGCCACCGCGCGCGGCCTGGATCTGTCGCGCTGCGCGGCGTACAGCGACTCCGCCAACGACATCCCGATGCTGTCGCTGGTCGGTCATCCGTACGCGATCAACCCGGACAGCGCGCTGCGCAAGCACGCCCGCCGGCACGACTGGCGGCTGCGGGACTACCGCACCGGGCGCAAGGCGGCCCGCATCGGGCTGCCCGCCGCGGCCGGGGTCGGCGCGGTGGCCGGCGGCGCGGCGGCGGCCGTCGCCCTCCAACGCCGACGCCGCTAGAGGCCGTCCGACGCAATTCCGACTTCTTACCCCCTCCCGGCGCACGCCAGTCGTACCGCGGGCAGATCGTCACAACACGCCACCGACACGGGCATTCGTCGCATCGGATCGATCAACTTCCGCTGCCGATCCCGCACTTGAACGGTCGTCATTTCGGTGCGGAATGGCCGGAACCGACGAATTCAGCAACTCGGTGTAGCGTCGTCTGTACGAAGCGTTATTCTCCTCAGACGCACACCGGTACCCACACGTCCCTACGGCGGGTGAACGGTTCCGTACTGCACGTGATGGAAGTTCTGCCTCTGGGAGTCCCGTGTACCCACTCATCGGGGTTGACGCCTCAGGCCTGGCCGCGCTGCGCGCACAGGCGGTTCGCCGCCTGAACCTGGCTATCTCCGCGTACGCAGTCCCCGCGTACGCGGCACCCGCTTACGCCCTGGCCATCGGCGGCGCACCACTCGCCGCCGGCCTGGGCACCCCCGTGGTCGGCAGACCGGCCCCCCGCACCTCCCGCCGCGGCACCGGCGGCGGCGACCCCGCGCGGCGCACCGGCACGCAGGCGCCCGGCGCGGGCGCCGGCGCCTCCGCCCGGCGCCCACCGGCCGACAGCGACAGCCTGCGGATGATGGAGTTGGTGGAGCGTGCCCAGTCCGGCGAGACGGACGCGTTCGGCCGCCTCTACGACCACTACTGCGACACCGTGTACCGCTACATCTACTACCGGGTGGGCGGGAAGGCCACGGCGGAGGACCTGACGAGCGAGACGTTCCTGCGCGCGCTGCGCCGGATCGGCACGTTCACCTGGCAGGGCCGCGACTTCGGCGCCTGGCTGGTCACCATCGCCCGCAACCTGGTGGCCGACCACTTCAAGTCCAGCCGATTCCGGTTGGAGGTCACCACCGGCGAGATGCTCGACGCCAACGAGGTCGAGCGCAGCCCGGAGGACTCGGTCCTCGAATCGCTGTCCAACGAGGCTCTGTTGCAGGCGGTGCGCAAGCTCAACCCGCAGCAGCAGGAGTGCGTGACGCTGCGCTTCCTCCAGGGCCTGTCGGTCGCCGAGACCGCGCGGATCATGGGCAAGAACGAGGGCGCGATCAAGACCCTCCAGTACCGGGCGGTGCGCACCCTCGCCCGACTGCTGCCGGAGGACGCGCGCTGAGCGGTCCCCGGACCGCGCACAACAGGGCCGCATAACGGATTTTAGGCATGTACCGGTCATCACATCCGGGTCGCGTAACCCGGGTGGCCCGCCACTCGTTGCATGGAGTGCGGACCCCCTACGGTCGCACGTATGGTCGCGCATCGGTCGGCTTCACTCACTCGATCGAGTGATCCGACTCAAGGTGCCCGCCCTTTCGTGGACCGCGGGGAGTCGATGGTGATGACGAGAGGAGGTGCCGCCCGTGATCGGACACGCAACGGCGCACCGGCGGGCGAACGCCTTCGCCCAGGCCCTGGAGACGACAGGCACGCGGTCGGCAGGCGAGCGTGAGCACGCCGAGGACCACGCGGGACACCCCGTCGACCGGCACGCCGACCCCCACCAGGGACGGTTGCTGTCGGTGGCCGGTGTGCTCGGCGACGTACCCAAGCCCGAGCTGGACCCTGAGGTGAAGACGGTCCAGCGGGCCCGGCTCATCGCGGCCATGGAGGCCGCGCTGGCGGAGGACTCGCCGGGGGCTTCCGGGCGGGTGCCCGAGCAGCGCGGTCCGGCGGGCACGCACCGCGCGGTCCCTGGCCTGCGCCGGCTGCGGCCGCGGACCCGCTGGTCGCGGCGGCTGGCCGTGGGGGGACTGACGGTCGGTGTGGCGGCGGGGGCCTTCAGCGGGGTGGCCGCCGCGAGCACGAACGCGTTGCCCGGCGACACGCTCTACGGGCTCAAACGCGGCATGGAGGACCTCCGGCTCGGCATGGCGGGCGGTGACGCGGACCGCGGCAAGCTGCTGCTCGACATGGCCTCCACCCGCATGCAGGAGGCGCGCCGGCTGGTGGAGCGCCGCCACACCGGTCCGCTGGACGACGACGCGGTGCGGGAGGTGCGCGGCGCGCTGCAGGGCATGCACTACGAGGCCAGCGAGGGCCATCAACTGCTGAGCGCCGTCTACCGGCGGGACGGCTCGCTCGACCCGATGGAGGCGCTCAACGACTTCTCGCACCGGCAGCGGACGACCTGGACGCGGCTGCGCGACCAACTGCCCTCCCAACTGTCCGGTCTGGGCGCCAAGGTCAGCTCGGTCCTGGACGCCATAGAGCGTGAAGTCGCGCCGCTGGAAGGGCTGCTGCCCACTCCGGACGGCACCGGCTCGCCGGGCGCACGGCACGGCGGCCAGGGTCCGGGAGGCGGTGGCGTGACGGGCTCGCGCACACCGTCCGGGTCGGCGAGTTCGTCCGGCGGCGCCGAGCGGGGAGGTCGGCACGGCTTGGACAGCGCCGGCCCGTCCGACCCGACCACCTCGGGACAGGGCCTCCTCGGCGGCTCAGGGCTGCTGAACCCGCCGCCCGCCACGAGCGGCAGCCGGCCCCCGGCCTCCGGCACCGGTGGCGACTCGGGCGCAGGCGGCGGCTCCCAGCCGGGCGTCACCGTGCCCCCGCTGCTGCCCGGTCTGCTGCCGGGTCTGGGGATCAGCGGCGAGGACGGGAAGTAGGGCACGAACGACGAAGCGGCGCCCGGTCGATACGGCCGGGCGCCGCTCGCGTTCACTCAGAAGCAGTCGAAACAGATCGCAAGAAGTCAGAAGAAGACCGACCTGCGCTGGACGAGCAGCTTGTACAGCGTGTGCTGAATCGTTTCGCGCACCTGATCCGTCAGGTTGAACACCAGCATCGGGTCGTCCGCCGCCTCCGGGGGATACGCGTCGGTGGGGATCGGCTCGCCGAACTGGATGGTCCACTTGGTGGGCAGCGGAACCATGCCGAGCGGCCCCAGCCACGGGAACGTCGGGGTCACCGGGAAGTACGGGAAGCCCAGCAGCCGGGCCACCGTCTTGGCGTTGCCGACCATCGGGTAGACCTCCTCGGCACCCACGATCGAACACGGCACGATCGGCACCCCGGTCTTCAGCGCGGTCGCCACGAAACCGCCGCGCCCGAAGCGCTGGAGCTTGTAGCGCTCGGAGAACGGCTTGCCCAGCCCCTTGAAACCCTCCGGCATGACGCCGACCACCTCGCCGCGCTCCAGCAGCAACTGGGCGTCCTCCGAGCAGGCCAGGGTGTGACCGGCCTTGCGGGCCAGCTCGTTGATGACCGGCATCACGAACACCAGGTCCGCGGCGAGCAACCGCAGATGCCGGCCGGCGGGATGCCGGTCGTGCACCGCGACCTGCGCCATCAACGCGTCCAGCGGCAGCGTGCCCGAGTGGTTGGCGACCACCAGCGCCCCGCCCTCGGACGGGATGTTCTCGATGCCCTTGACCTCGACCCGGAAGTACTTGTCGTACAGCGGTCGCACCAGCGACATCAGGACGTGCTGGGTGAGGTCCTCGTCGTAGCCGAAGTCGTCGACCTCGTAGTCGCCGGTGAGCCTGCGGCGCAGGAACGCCAGCCCGCCGGCGACCTTGCGGTCCCACCGGCCGCCCAGCAGCCGGTCGGCCGCCCCGCCGAGGGCGTAGCTGAGCGCGGCCAGCGCGGTGGGCAGCTCATCGGGGACCGGCTCGGCACTGGTCTCCCGCGACCCGGTCTCCTGGGCCCCGGCGTCCGCCGTCCCCCCGTCGGCCTCGGCGTCCACCGCCTCGCCTCCCGCTTCCGGCGCATCCGGGCCGTCCGGTCCGTCCGGCTCACCCGCCGCACGCGCCGCCGCGAGGGCGGAGTGGTCGGCGCCGGCACCCGCCGTGGGCGAAGGCGCGGGCGAGGAGGCAGAAGGGGAAGCGGACGGCTTGCGGAGTGGGATGACCTTGGCATCAGCCATGACGCGGTTCCTCCCGGTAGGGCTCGAAGGGGACGTGGGACTCGAAGCGGACGGTGGGCGGTTCATCTGTCGTCCGGCAGAGCGGCGGCGACCCGGTCGACGGCCCTGGCCAGCCGGTCAGGCGGCAGCATGCCGTAACCGCGGGCCGCGACGAACGCCTGGAACGTCCCCGCGGTCGTGAACCTCGGGGTGAATCCGAGCGTCTCACGCATCTGCGCGGTGTTCACCACCCTGCCGTGGGTCAGCAGCCGGATCTGCTCGGGCGAGAAGTCGGACAGGCCGGCGCCGCGCAGCACGGAACTCATCCACGTGACGGCGGGCAGCAGCACCGGGACCATCGGCCGGCCGAGCCGCCGGGCGGCCTGGGAGAGCAGCAGCACACCGTCGCCGGCGATGTTGAACGTGCCGCTGTTCAACGTGCCGCGGTCCGGCTCGCGCGAGGCCAGCCGCAACACCTCGATCACGTCGTCCTCGTGGACGAACTGCAACCGCGGGTCGTAGCCCAGCACGGTCGGCAGCACCGGCAGCGCGAAGTAGGAGGCCAGCGGCGAGTCGACGCTCGGCCCGAGGATGTTGGCGAACCGCAGCACCGCCACCGCCACGTCGGGCCGCCGCCGGGCGAACCCCCGCACATACCCCTCGACCTCGACGGCGTCCTTGGCGAACCCGCCACTGGGCAGCGACTTGGGCGGCGCGTTCTCACTCAGCACCGCCGGATCGCGCGGCGCGGCACCGTAGACGTTGGTCGTCGACTTGACCACGAGCCGCCGCACCATGGGCGCCTTCTGACAGGCGCCGAGCAGCTGCATCGTGCCGATGACGTTGGTCTCCTTGACCGCCGACCGGCCGCCGCGCGACTTTCCGGGCGGAGTGGGGTTGACGTCCATGTGGACGACGGTGTCCACATGATGCTCCGCCAGCACCTTGGCGATCATCGGATGTCTGATGTCGGCCCGCACGAAGTCGGCCTCGTCCAGCAGGTGTTCCGGCGGTATGGCGTCCACGCCGATCACCCGGTCGACTCCCGGATCCCGCAGCAGGCTCCGGACGAACCGGCCGCCGAGCGGCCTGGCCACTCCCGTGACGAGCACGACGTTGCCCAAGATCGAAGCCTTCCTTCACGCACGGCTCTCCGACCCACCGTATCGGTTCACCATTGCGCCGCGATGTCACGGGAACGCGGCAAATGGCGGGTCGTCAAACGGCCGCGGGGCGCGTGCCGTGAGCCGCGCGGGAACGCCGCTGCCCCCGGACCGCGGTTCACACGGTGGCCCGGGGGCAGCGAAGCGAGCTGGTCTACTTCTTGTTACGGCGCTGCACTCGCGTGCGCTTGAGCAGCTTGCGGTGCTTCTTCTTGGCCATGCGCTTGCGGCGCTTCTTGATGACAGAGCCCACGACTACCCTCGCTCACGATTGGGATCACTCGGTGCGGGGCGTCCGAGCCCACACGACCTACGTCGGGCAAGACTACCCGCACGATCGCGGCTGGCGTAATCCAGGGTGCGCCAAGGTGACGGCGAACCGGCACCCAGGCGTCGGCTAGGCCGACTCCATCCCCACGTAGGACTCCCTCAGATAGTCGTGAACGGCCTGTTCTGGCACCCGGAAGGACCTTCCCACCCGGATCGCCGGCAGATGACCGCTGTGCACCAAGCGGTACACGGTCATCTTGGAGACTCGCATCACTGCGGCTACTTCGGCCACGGTCAGGAACTGGATCTGGCCGAGAGTGCTCTCGTCTGTCGCCATGACAACACCTGAACCTTCCGCACATGACGGCCGCCGGCTTCCCCTCCGGCGACTCCTGCGGCCACGTGCGCTCTACACCAGATTAGGTGCGGATGATGCAAGTGGGGAAGAGGAGTAACGTTCGGTCGCCTACTGTGACAGACACGCCCGATTGAGTACATAGCGAGTAAGCGGTCGGTAGTAATCGGACCGCACAGCGTCATCCAGCGGCACGGCAACCGAAACCCGCCCCTCCGCCTCCCCGACGAACAGCGCGGGATCGTTCACATCCGCCAGCCCGATCGCCTCGATACCCAGCTGACCTGCCCCGCAGACCCATCCGTGGTCCCCGATCACCAGTTGCGGCATGGGCCCGCCGTTGGCCGCCGCCGACGCCAGCGCGGTACGTACCGGCAGGGGGGAATGGCAGTGGGCACCCGCCTGGTCGCCGTCCGCACCGGCATCCTGCGGCCGGACAACCGCTACTCCGTGTACATAGTCCAGGGTGTGGGTGCGTAGCCCGAACCGGGTCGAGATGTCGAAGCGCCTACCGTACGCGGGGGTGAGCACCCGGCACCCGGCCGCCGACAGCGCCCCCGCCAAAACGGCGTAGAAGCCCAGGAGCCGCTGCGGGTGCCCGGTCCCGAACAGCACCGGCGCCCGGCCCCGCGCCGCCGCGGCCAGCCGTTGCGCGAAGGCGTCCAGCGCCGCCACCGTACGGTCCGGATCGATCACGTCGTGCCCCGCCCGGTGCCGTGGATCGGGGGAGACCCCGCAGCGCAGTGCCATCAGTCGCAGCAGCTCACAGGTGGTCCAACTGCCCTCCGGATCAAGCCCGATGAGGTAGCGGGGGTCCCGTTCGGCGAACAACCGGTAGCTGCGCAGGCTCTCCTCCCGCAACGTCGCCACCGACCCCGCCAGCCGGGCCGCCAGCAGATGGGCGCGCAACGCGCCGACACTTACCATGCACGCGATGATGGCCCAGGTCAGGCCACCGGCGGGCCTGCTCGGCGGAATCAGACCCTCGTCAGTGACAACCCGCACCCACTAACGACCGTCGGACACATCAATTCCGGCCACGAACGGTGACGACGGCCACGCGGGCGGCGGCCGGGTCACGGTCACCGACCGGGGTCACGGTCATCGGCTGGCGACACGGTCATCGGCCGGCGTCAGGGGAGCAGGCCGTGCGCGGTGGTCAGGGGAGCAGGCCGTGGGCAGGGAAGACCGCCCGCCGGGTCGCCAGCACCGCCTGGTCCAGCCGGTCGCCCGGATCGTAGCCGTCCTCGAAGGACCGCCACCGGGCCGGCCGCCCGTCGGTCATCCGCGGCGGAGCGCTCATCCGTGTCCTGCGGTAGACCTCCCGCCGCCACTCCTCGGGCGTCTCCGCCTCCGGGGGAACGGGGGCACCGGCCACCAGGGCGACCAGATGGGTCCAGGTCCGCGGCACCACGTCCACCACCGCGTATCCCCCGCCGCCCAGCGCCACCCAGCGCCCGCCGGTGTGCTCGTGCGCGAGCCGGTGGCACTCCTCGGCCACCACCCGCTGCGCGTCCACCGTCACGGCGAGATGCGCCAACGGATCCTCGGCGTGGGTGTCCGCGCCGTGCTGGGTGACCAGGACCTGCGGCCGGAAGGCGGCCACCAGCTCCGGCACGATGGCGTGAAAGGCCCGCAGCCAGCCCTGGTCACCGGTGCCGGCCGGCACCGCGATGTTCACCGCGCTGCCCTGCGCGCCCTCGCCGCCGCACTCCTGCGGCCAGCCGGTCTGCGGGAAGAGGGTGCCGGGGTGCTCGTGCAGCGAGACCGTCAGCACCCGCGGGTCGTCCCAGAAGGCCGCCTGCACCCCGTCGCCGTGGTGCACGTCCACATCCACGTACGCAACCCGCTCGGCGCCGAGCTCCAGCAGCCGCGCGACGGCCAGCGCCGCGTCGTTGTAGACGCAGAACCCCGACGCCGACCCCGCCATGGCATGGTGCAGCCCGCCCGCGAAGTTCACCGCGTGGTCCGCATCGCCCCGCCACACCGCTTCCGCCGCCCCCACCGACTGCCCGGCGATCAGCGCGGAGACCTCGTGCATCCCGGCGAACGCCGGATCGTCCTCGGTGCCGATCCCGTACGAGCCGTCGGCGCTCAGCGGATCCGCCGAGATCCGCCGCACCGCGTCGACGTAGTCCGGCCGGTGCACCAGGCGCAGCGTCGACTCGCCGGCCGCGGGGGCCGAGACCACCGCCATCCCCGGCGCCTTCGTCAGCCCGAACGCCTCGACCAGCGATCTGGTCAGCGCCAGACGCACCGGGTCCATCGGATGCCCGGCGCCGAAGTCGTAACCGGTAACCGCCTCATCCCACATCAACTGCCCGCGGCCGCTCATGTCCGACACCGTATCGGTCCGCTTTGCCGCCGAACGATCCGGCGTACAGCAGCACGGCGAGAACCAGCACCATGGGCACCAGCATCGCCCCCCGATAGCTCCAGGCGTCACCCAACGCCCCCACCAGCGGCGATCCGACCAGGAACCCCACGTAGTTGAAGACGTTCAGCCGCGCGACGGCGGTGTCGGACGCCGAGGGGAACAACCGCCCGGCCGCCGCGAAGGTCTGCGGCACGATCACGCACAGCCCAAGACCCAGCACCGTGAACCCCAGCATCCCCACCCACGCGCCCGGCGCGGCGGCCACCACCGCGAACCCGCCCGCCGCCACCACCGCCCCGAACCGCACCACCGCCGCCGGCCCGAACCGCCGCACTCCCAGGTCCCCGACGGACCGCCCGACCAGCAGCGTCACCATGTAGACGTTGTAGGGAACCGTCGACAGCTGCTCCGAGCTGTGCAGGATGTCCTGCAAGTACTTCGCGCTCCAGTTGGAGACCGTCGAGTCCCCGATGTACGCGAACGCCATCACCAGGCACAACGGCAGCAGCGCCCGGAACCCGACGGTGGCCGTGGCCAACGTTCCGCCGAGCCCGGCGTGGGCGTCGGCGTGGGCATCGGCGTCGGCGTCGGCCGGCGGATGGTCGCGGTGGTCGACGAACCACCAGCCGGCGACCACCGCGACCGGGATCAGCACCGCCACCGTCGGCCCGTACAGCCGCGCCAGCGACAGACTCCAGTGCGCCCCCGCCCACGCCAGCGACGCCCCGGCGATCCCGCCCAGGCTGAACGCGGCGTGGAACCCCAGCATGATGCTGCGCCCGTACGCACGTTGCAGGCTCACCCCGAGCATGTTCATCGAGGCGTCCAACGCGCCGACCGTGACCCCGAACAGCGCCAGGGCCGCCGCGCACATCCACAGCGCGGTCCCCGACCCGGCGGCCAGCAACGCGAGGCAGACCACCGGCTGCACACACCGCAGCACCACCGTCGGCCGCACCCGTTTGACCACGTACTCGGTGGACACGCTCCCGACCCCCGCCAGCACCGGCACGGCGGCCAGGAAAACCGGCAGCAGGGCATCGGATATGCCGTATCGATCCTGAAGCGCGGGTATCCGGGTCACCAGGAGAGCGAAGACCGCTCCCTGCACGAAGAAACTGACGGCCAACGAGGCCCGCCCGCGCCGAAGTCGTGCGTCCACGTCGTCCATGCTCGTGGAGGTTAAGGCCAGAACGACGGGAAGGGGAGGGCCCCGCAGGAGCGTTTCAGCGCAGCAGGTCGGGCAGCTCCCCGGGATCGGTGAACACGGCGGTGGCAGCGTCCGCCAGCCGCTCCCGCGGCGTCATCGCCGCGAACCCGTAGACGTCCATCCCCGCGGCCACCGCGGCCTGGACACCCAGCGGACTGTCCTCCACCACCGCGCACCGCTCCGGTGTCACGCCCATCACCCGGGCCGCGTGCAGGAACAGGTCCGGTGCGGGCTTTCCCCGCCCAACGTCCTGGGCGCTGAAGAGCCGTTCCTCGGCGAAGTAGCCGGCCAGCCCCGTCATCCGCAGCGCCACCCGGATCCGCTCATGGCTGCCCGAGGACGCCACGCAGGTCTCGACCCCGTCCGCGGACAGCTTCTCCAGCACGGCCGCGACGCCGGCCACCGGGCGCAACTCCTGCTCGAAGGCGGCGAAGACCCGGGCGTGGAAGACTGCGTCGAAGTCCGGCGGAAGCGTCTGACCCGACCGCTCCAGCACGACATCGTGAACCCGGTGGAGCGCGGCGCCCAAGTAGTCCCGGACAGACTCCTCGTAGGTGGTGGGGTGCCCCAACTCCGTGAGCTGGTCGGCCAGGATCCGATTGGACAACGGCTCGCTGTCCACCAGAACGCCATCATTGTCGAAGATCACCAGGTCGTACCGCATTCGCCCACTGTATCGGGCACGGGTGAACGGGGGTGAACGCAGAAAAGGGTTGTGGCCCTGGACAACGAATACGTTGTCCAGGGCCACAACCCTTAATAATTGTTCGGCGGTGTCCTACTCTCCCACAGGGTCCCCCCTGCAGTACCATCGGCGCTGAAAGGCTTAGCTTCCGGGTTCGGAATGTAACCGGGCGTTTCCCAATCGCCATGACCACCGAAACACAATGAAACCATTGTCAGTACGGTGAACTGGTGACAGTTCGTGGTTTCAGAACCACACAGTGGACGCGAGCAACTGAGGACAAGCCCTCGGCCTATTAGTACCGGTCAACTCCACACCTCACGGTGCTTCCATCTCCGGCCTATCAACCCAGTCGTCTACTGGGAGCCTTACCCCATCAAGTGGGTGGGAGTCCTCATCTCGAAGCAGGCTTCCCGCTTAGATGCTTTCAGCGGTTATCCCTCCCGAACGTAGCCAACCAGCCATGCCCTTGGCAGAACAACTGGCACACCAGAGGTTCGTCCGTCCCGGTCCTCTCGTACTAGGGACAGCCCTTCTCAAGACTCCTACGCGCACAGCGGATAGGGACCGAACTGTCTCACGACGTTCTAAACCCAGCTCGCGTACCGCTTTAATGGGCGAACAGCCCAACCCTTGGGACCGACTCCAGCCCCAGGATGCGACGAGCCGACATCGAGGTGCCAAACCATCCCGTCGATATGGACTCTTGGGGAAGATCAGCCTGTTATCCCCGGGGTACCTTTTATCCGTTGAGCGACGGCGCTTCCACAAGCCACCGCCGGATCACTAGTCCCAGCTTTCGCTCCTGCTCGACCCGTCAGTCTCACAGTCAAGCTCCCTTGTGCACTTACACTCAACACCTGATTGCCAACCAGGCTGAGGGAACCTTTGGGCGCCTCCGTTACTCTTTAGGAGGCAACCGCCCCAGTTAAACTACCCATCAGACACTGTCCCTGATCCGGATCACGGACCCAGGTTAGACATCCAGCACGACCAGAGTGGTATTTCAACAATGACTCCACAACCGCTGGCGCGATCGCTTCACAGTCTCCCACCTATCCTACACAAGCCGAACCGAACACCAATATCAAACTGTAGTAAAGGTCCCGGGGTCTTTCCGTCCTGCTGCGCGAAACGAGCATCTTTACTCGTAATGCAATTTCACCGGGCCTATGGTTGAGACAGTCGAGAAGTCGTTACGCCATTCGTGCAGGTCGGAACTTACCCGACAAGGAATTTCGCTACCTTAGGATGGTTATAGTTACCACCGCCGTTTACTGGCGCTTAAGTTCTCAGCTTCGCCACACCGAAATGTGACTAACCGGTCCCCTTAACGTTCCAGCACCGGGCAGGCGTCAGTCCGTATACATCGCCTTACGGCTTCGCACGGACCTGTGTTTTTAGTAAACAGTCGCTTCTCGCTGGTCTCTGCGGCCACCCCCAGCTCAGAGTGCAAGACTCATCACCAGAAATGGCCCCCCTTCTCCCGAAGTTACGGGGGCATTTTGCCGAGTTCCTTAACCATAGTTCACCCGAACGCCTCGGTATTCTCTACCAGACCACCTGAGTCGGTTTAGGGTACGGGCCGCCGTAAAACTCGCTAGAGGCTTTTCTCGACAGCATAGGATCATCCACTTCACCACAATCGGCTCGGCATCAGGTCTCACCCTTAATGAGAGACGGATTTGCCTATCTCTCGGGCTACACCCTTACCCCGGGACAACCACCGCCCGGGCTGGACTACCTTCCTGCGTCACCCCATCACTCACCTACTACCCCCTCGGGCCACCGGCTCCACCACTCCCCCATCATCCGAAGAATCAAGAGGCGGCTTCACGGGCTTAGCATCAGAAGATTCGATGTTTGACGCTTCACAGCGGGTACCGGAATATCAACCGGTTATCCATCGACTACGCCTGTCGGCCTCGCCTTAGGTCCCGACTTACCCTGGGCAGATCAGCTTGACCCAGGAACCCTTAGTCAATCGGCGCACACGTTTCCCACGTGTGAATCGCTACTCATGCCTGCATTCTCACTCGTGAACCGTCCACAACTCGCTTCCGCGGCTGCTTCACCCGGCACACGACGCTCCCCTACCCACCCACACGGTCGTTGGACCTATTGTGTGAGTGACACGACTTCGGCGGTATACTTGAGCCCCGCTACATTGTCGGCGCGGAATCACTTGACCAGTGAGCTATTACGCACTCTTTCAAGGGTGGCTGCTTCTAAGCCAACCTCCTGGTTGTCTCTGCGACTCCACATCCTTTCCCACTTAGCATACGCTTAGGGGCCTTAGTCGATGCTCTGGGCTGTTTCCCTCTCGACCATGGAGCTTATCCCCCACAGTCTCACTGCCGCGCTCTCACTTACCGGCATTCGGAGTTTGGCTAAGGTCAGTAACCCGGCAGGGCCCATCGCCTATCCAGTGCTCTACCTCCGGCAAGAAACACACGACGCTGCACCTAAATGCATTTCGGGGAGAACCAGCTATCACGGAGTTTGATTGGCCTTTCACCCCTAACCACAGGTCATCCCCCAGGTTTTCAACCCTGGTGGGTTCGGGCCTCCACGAAGTCTTACCTCCGCTTCACCCTGCCCATGGCTAGATCACTCCGCTTCGGGTCTTGAGCATGCTACTGAACGCCCTATTCGGACTCGCTTTCGCTACGGCTACCCCACACGGGTTAACCTCGCAACACACCGCAAACTCGCAGGCTCATTCTTCAAAAGGCACGCAGTCACGACCACACAAGCAAGCTTGTGTAGCGACGCTCCCACGGCTTGTAGGCACACGGTTTCAGGTACTATTTCACTCCGCTCCCGCGGTACTTTTCACCATTCCCTCACGGTACTATCCGCTATCGGTCACCAGGGAATATTTAGGCTTAGCGGGTGGTCCCGCCAGATTCACACGGGATTTCTCGGGCCCCGTGCTACTTGGGAAATACACAAGCAAGCCGTACAGATTTCAGCTACGGGGGTCTTACCCTCTACGCCGGGCCTTTCGCATGCCCTTCGCCTATCCATACGGTTTCTGACTCGCCCGACTGCCGGCAGACAATCGAAGTGCACTCCCACAACCCCAACCACGCAACCCCTGCCGGGTATCACACGTGACTGGTTTAGCCTCATCCAGTTTCGCTCGCCACTACTCCCGGAATCACGGTTGTTTTCTCTTCCTGCGGGTACTGAGATGTTTCACTTCCCCGCGTTCCCTCCACATGCCCTATGTGTTCAGGCATGGGTGACAGCCCATGACGACTGCCGGGTTTCCCCATTCGGACACCCCCGGATCACAGCTCGGTTGACAGCTCCCCGGGGCCTATCGCGGCCTCCCACGTCCTTCATCGGTTCCTGGTGCCAAGGCATCCACCGTGCGCCCTTAAAAACTTGGCCACAGATGCTCGCGTCCACTATGCAGTTCTCAAACAACGACCCATCCCCCGCCACCACCCCACAAAGCAAGGCGTTAACGAGACTGGTTCACCAACACGAGGAAACAACTCTCATTCCCTCAGGACCCAACAGTGTGCCCGACCCGACCAGTCCGATTCCGTCTTCCACGCTCCCGAAGGAGTAGTACTAACGGACCTCACTGGCCGTGCCGAATAGTCAACGTTCCACCCATGAGCAACCACCACGGAACATTCGTCCATGGCTGGCTATGCGCTCCTTAGAAAGGAGGTGATCCAGCCGCACCTTCCGGTACGGCTACCTTGTTACGACTTCGTCCCAATCGCCAGTCCCACCTTCGACGACTCCCTCCCACAAGGGGTTGGGCCACCGGCTTCGGGTGTTACCGACTTTCGTGACGTGACGGGCGGTGTGTACAAGGCCCGGGAACGTATTCACCGCAGCAATGCTGATCTGCGATTACTAGAGACTCCGACTTCATGGGGTCGAGTTGCAGACCCCAATCCGAACTGAGACCGGCTTTTTGAGATTCGCTCCACCTCGCGGTATCGCAGCTCATTGTACCGGCCATTGTAGCACGTGTGCAGCCCAAGACATAAGGGGCATGATGACTTGACGTCGTCCCCACCTTCCTCCGAGTTGACCCCGGCAGTCTCCCGTGAGTCCCCATCACCCCGAAGGGCATGCTGGCAACACAGGATAGGGGTTGCGCTCGTTGCGGGACTTAACCCAACATCTCACGACACGAGCTGACGACAGCCATGCACCACCTGTCACCGGACTAAAAGGGGCCCCATCTCTGGAGCTTTCCCGGCGATGTCAAGCCTTGGTAAGGTTCTTCGCGTTGCGTCGAATTAAGCCACATGCTCCGCCTCTTGTGCGGGCCCCCGTCAATTCCTTTGAGTTTTAGCCTTGCGGCCGTACTCCCCAGGCGGGGAACTTAATGCGTTAGCTGCGGCACGGACAACGTGGAATGTCGCCCACACCTAGTTCCCAACGTTTACGGCGTGGACTACCAGGGTATCTAATCCTGTTCGCTCCCCACGCTTTCGCTCCTCAGCGTCAGTATCGGCCCAGAGATCCGCCTTCGCCACCGGTGTTCCTCCTGATATCTGCGCATTTCACCGCTACACCAGGAATTCCGATCTCCCCTACCGAACTCTAGCCTGCCCGTATCGAATGCAGACCCGGAGTTAAGCCCCGGGCTTTCACATCCGACGCGACAAGCCGCCTACGAGCTCTTTACGCCCAATAATTCCGGACAACGCTCGCACCCTACGTATTACCGCGGCTGCTGGCACGTAGTTAGCCGGTGCTTCTTCTGCAGGTACCGTCACTTTCGCTTCTTCCCTGCTGAAAGAGGTTTACAACCCGAAGGCCGTCATCCCTCACGCGGCGTCGCTGCATCAGGCTTTCGCCCATTGTGCAATATTCCCCACTGCTGCCTCCCGTAGGAGTCTGGGCCGTGTCTCAGTCCCAGTGTGGCCGGTCGCCCTCTCAGGCCGGCTACCCGTCGTCGCCTTGGTAGGCCATCACCCCACCAACAAGCTGATAGGCCGCGGGCTCATCCTGCACCGCCGGAGCTTTACACCCACCACCATGCGATGGCAGGTCATATCCGGTATTAGACCCCGTTTCCAGGGCTTGTCCCAGAGTGCAGGGCAGATTGCCCACGTGTTACTCACCCGTTCGCCACTAATCCACCCCGAAAGGCTTCATCGTTCGACTTGCATGTGTTAAGCACGCCGCCAGCGTTCGTCCTGAGCCAGGATCAAACTCTCCGTGAATGCTTGATTCGCGGAAGAGCGGCACAATCAGAGAGGAATAGTCCCCGATCGTGCACAGCGTCCTCGCTGTATATTTTTTCTTCAAAGGAACCACATCCACGAACCACATCGGAGAATTCCGATGCCATCCGAAGACGGGGTATCAACATATCTGGCGTTGACTTTTGGCACACTGTTGAGTTCTCAAGGAACGGAAGCTTCCTTCAGTGCCGTTTCCGGCCCCTCCGGGCTTTCCCTTCGTTTTCACCAGCTTATCAGATCGTTTCCGGCCCGATTCCCGCTGGCGGGGGTTTTTGTTTCGCGCCTTCCGGCGTGTCCACTACTTTAGCGGATCTTCCCGGTGACTCCTAATCGAGCGAGTCGAATCCAATTTCGGCGTGCCGAAATTGACCCTCGGGAGGGGCCGTGCGGTAGTGGTTTGCCGCCGGGCGGCAGAGGTGGCTGCCGGTCGTCCGAACCTGGATGACGGCAACTGTTGAACTGTACACCCCGGGTTTGAGACCGTTCAAGCCATGCCCATCGGGCGTGCCCCTCGCTATGCTGCTCCGCATGACTTCGCATGCGCCGTACCGACTGTGGTGGGCCGCCTGAGGGCGGCCGACGCGTTGCGCATGCGATCCAACGGCCGCCGCCTCGGCGGCCGTTCGCGTATCCGGGACTCCTGGAGGGCGGCCGCGGGAGACAGCGGCCCCTACTGGCTCAGGAGACGAACAGATGACGCGGATCTTCAGCGGGGTCAAGCCGACAGGGCATCTGACGCTGGGCAACTACCTGGGCGCCGTGCGGCAGTGGGTCGAGGTCGACCAGCACAGAGCGGACGCGCTGTTCTGCGTGGTCGATCTGCACGCGCTGACCGTGGACCACGATCCCGGGCGTGTCCTGCGGTTGAGCCGCCAGGCGGCGACGCTGCTGCTGGCGGCCGGCCTCGACCCCGGCACCTGCACGGTGTTCGTCCAGAGTCACGTGGACGAACACACCCGGCTGGCGTACCTGATGGAGTGCACGGCGAACGACGGCGAGATGCGCCGCATGATCCAGTACAAGGAGAAGTCCGCTCTCGAACAGTCCAGGGGCGGGAGCGTGCGGCTGTCACTGCTCACGTATCCGGCGCTGATGGCGGCGGACATCCTGGCCTACCAGGCCGACGAGGTGCCGGTGGGGGACGACCAGACGCAGCACGTCGAGCTGGCGCGTGACCTGGCGGTGCGGTTCAACCAGCGGTACGGGCAGACGTTCACCGTTCCCCGGGCCACGAATCCGGCGGTCGCCTCCCGGGTGATGGACCTCCAGGACCCGGGGTCGAAGATGGGCAAGTCCCACGCCTCGACGGCCGGGGTCGTCTACCTGCTGGACGAACCCGACGCGATCCGCCGGAAGATCAACCGCGCGGTCACGGACAGCGCCGGCGAGGGCGAAGTGCTCTACGACCCGCAGGAACGGCCCGGGGTGGCCAACCTCCTCGACATCCTCGCCGCCTGCACCGGCGGGACCCCGCAGGAACTGGCCGAGGGCTACGACTCCTACGGAAACCTCAAGAAGGACACCGCGGAAGCCGTGGTCGAACTGCTGCGGCCGTTGCAGAGACGGCACGCGGAACTGTCCGCCGAGCCGGGCCACGTGGCCGACGTGCTGCGGGCGGGAGCCGAACGGGCGCGGGAGCTGGCACGGCCGACGGTTGACGCGGCGTATGCGGCGATCGGTCTGATGCCTGAGGGGTGACTTAGGGCGTTCGGGGCGGGCGTCTGGTCGCGTGGCGGAGTTTTCTCTGCGCCGCTGCGCGGCTTGGAGGCCGGAGCGGCAGGGGCCTCGGCGCTGCGCGCCTCCCAACGTTCTCCGACACTGCGCGCCTCCGGGACGGGTGGGGGTGTTTGTGAATTCGTTGTCTGCTCGTTGTCGGTGACAACGATCTAGGTTGACAACCTGTTGTCCCTGACAACGACCAGACAACGAATTCACAGAAAGGCACACGTACCCCCCGGCCGCGAAGCGGATGGGCAACGTTGGCGGGCGCGCAGCGCCGGAGCCCTCCGCCCTCCGCCCCCCAAGCCGCGCAGCGGCGCAGCAACACTCCGCCACCGCACAGACGCCACCCCCGAACCACCTGAGCTCAGCCGTTTCCTGAGGCCAGCTCTCGGCTGCGGTCCCGGGCCGCCTCAAGCGCGGCGAGCAGCGCGGCCCGCACCCCGTGGTTCTCCAGCTCGCGGATGGCGTTGATGGTCGTGCCGGCCGGAGAGGTCACCGCCTCGCGGAGCTTCACCGGGTGCTCGCCGCTGTCACGGAGCATGACCGCCGCTCCGATGGCTGCCTGGACGATGAGGTCGTGGGCCTGGGCGCGCGGCAGGCCGAGGAGGATCCCCGCGTCGGTCATGGCCTCGACCAGGTAGTAGAAGTACGCGGGCCCGGAGCCGGACAGCGCGGTGGCCGCGTCCTGCTGGGACTCCGGTACCCGCAGGGTCTTGCCGACCGGCTTGAAGATCTCCTCGGTGCGGGCGAGGTGGGCCTCGGTGGCGTGGCTGCCCGCCGAGATGACGGACATGCCCTCGTCGACCAGGACGGGAGTGTTGGGCATGACGCGGACGACCGCGATGCCGTCGGCGAGGCGCTGCTCGAACAGGGAGGTCGGGACACCCGCGGCGGCCGTGATGACGAGGCGGTCGGGGGCCAGGTGCGGGGCCAGTTCGTCGAGGAGGTTGCCCATGTCCTGCGGTTTGACGGCGAGGATGAGCGTGTCGGCGGTCTTGGCGGCCTCGGGGTTGCTGACGGCGGCGACCCCGTGGCGGGCGGCCAGTTCGGCGGCTCGTTCCGCGCGGCGGGTGGTGACGAGCAGGTCGGCGGGCGCCCAGCCGGCGCGGATCATGCCGGAGAGCAGCGCTTCGCCGATCTTGCCGGTGCCGAGGACGGCGACTTTCTGGGTCATGGAGCGGTTCACCTCGAAGACTGCCTGCGTACGTGCCCTGCTTGTGGCTCATCCTCGCATCGGGCGAGGTCACGTGCGCGGGCGTCTCACGGCGGGCGGGGGTGCGTGGCTCCTCAGGGCGTGCGCCGGCGCAGGGTGGCCGCGCCGAGGGCCAGGACGAGCAGCGCGCTGCCGGCGACGACGGCGAGGTCGCGCAGCAGGTCGCCGCTGACGGTGGCGCTGGTGGACACCCGGGTCATGGCGTCGACGGCGTACGACATGGGCAGCACGTCGGACACGTAGGACAGCGCGGTCTGCATCTGGCCGCGTGGGACGAACAGCCCGCACAGCAGGATCTGCGGGAAGATCACGGCCGGCATGAACTGCACCGCCTGGAACTCGCTGGCCGCGAAGGCGCTGACGAACAGGCCGAGGGCGGTGCCCAGCAGGGCGTCCAGCACGGCGACCAGCAGGAGCAGCCAGGTCGAGCCGGCGAGGGTGAGGTCGAGCAGCCCCACGGCGATGCCGGTGGCGACGGCGGCCTGGACGATGGCCAGCAGGCCGAAGGCGAGCGCGTAGCCGAGGATCAGGTCGGCCTTGTGCAGGGGCATGGACAGCAGGCGTTCGAGGGTGCCCGAGGTGCGTTCGCGGAGGGTGGCGATCGAGGTGATCAGGAACATCACGATCAGCGGGAAGATCCCGAGCAGCGCGGGGCCGACCCGGTCGAAGGTGCGCGGGGTGGCGTCGAAGGCCCAGTAGAGCAGGGTGAGCAGGACGACCGGGACGACGAGCATCAAGGCGATGGTGCGCGGGTCGTGCCGTAGCTGACGCAGTACCCGCCGGGCGGTGGCCAGGACGCGGCGGGCGCTGACCGACTGCCGGGTGTCCGGGTGCTGGGCGGAGGACTGCTGGGTGGAGGACTGCTGGACGGTCATCGTGCTGACTCCTGGGTGGCGGTCTCCTGGGCGGCGCTCGCCTCGTCGACGAGGCGGAGGAAGGCGTCTTCGACGGTTTCCGTGCCGGTGCGGGACCGCAGGGCGTCGGGGGTGTCGTCGGCGAGGAGGTGGCCGTCGCGCAGGAGGAGCAGGCGGTCGCAGCGTTCGGCTTCGTCCATGACGTGGCTGGAGACGAGCAGGGTGGTACCGCGTTCGACGGTGAGGCGGTGGAAGAGCGTCCACAGTTCGCGCCGGAGCACCGGGTCGAGGCCGACGGTGGGCTCGTCGAGGACGAGGAGTTCCGGGGCGCCGAGCAGGGCGACCGCCAGTGACACCCGGGAGCGTTGGCCGCCGGAGAGGCGGGCGACGAGGTCGTCGGCGTGGTCGGCGAGGTCGACTTCGGTCAGCGCGCGTTCGACGGTCGTGCGGCGGGCGGCGCCGCCGGAACGGGGGTCGAGGACGGTGGCGAAGTAGTCCAGGTTCTGCCGCGCCGTCAGGTCGGCGTAGACGGAGGGGGCCTGGGTGACGTAGCCGACCCGGGAGCGTAGTGCGGGGTGGCCGGCCGGGTGGCCGAGGACGTCGAGCGTGCCGCCGACCTTGGCCTGTGCGCCGACCAGGGCCCGCATGAGGGTGGACTTGCCGCAGCCGCTGGGGCCGAGCAGTCCGGTGACCTGGCCACGCGGGACGGTGAAGTCGATGCCGTCGATGACGGTCCGGGTGCCGCGGGTGACGGTGAGCGCGGCGGCCCGGACGGCGTCCGTGGTGCCGGTCGGCGTACCGGAGCCCGCGGCGGGGGCGAGGTCCGGAGGAGGTGAGTAAGTATTCATCATATGATGAATACTGCTCCTCCGGATCCGGGCCGTCAAGGCGGGGGTGGGTCCAGCCCCACCCCGACCGGGGCGCTGCGGGCAGGGACA
The DNA here is from genome assembly GCA_963737305.1 of uncultured Actinomycetota bacterium. Taxonomy (GTDB): domain Bacteria; phylum Actinomycetota; class Actinomycetes; order Streptomycetales; family Streptomycetaceae; genus Streptantibioticus_C. The sequence continues at coordinate 4,181,895 of CAVTRX010000001.1, forward strand.
ACTGCGCCCCGCGCACGGACACTGGAGCGCATGAGAGAGCGAGACCGGCGGCATCAGGAGCACCGGAGAGTCCGTTGGGAGACGCACACTCAGCGGCACGAGGCGCGGGAGCAGATCGTGCGGCTGCGTCATGAGGCGCGGCGGATGCGGCACGAGCACCGCGGGGACGGCGAACACCGGGAGCGGACGAAGGCGATGCGGCGGGGGCTGCGGCTGTTCGGCCGGTCCGCGGGGGCTCTTCCCGCCTTGTTGTTCGTGTCCGCCACGCTGGCGCTGGGGTACGGCCTGCGGCTGACCGCGCTGCGCCCGTTCGCCGCACGGACGGCTCGTGCCCTGGCCGAGGGACAACGGGAGGTGCTGGAAGCGGAGTTCGGCACGCCGGTGCCCGGCGGTGGGGAGGGGGCGCCGGTGCCCCGGTTGCGGGACCCGGCGGTCCTGCGGGACCTGCGGTGGCTGGCGTGCGCGCCGTTCCTGGGGCTGTTGGCGCTGGTCCCGGGGGCGCTGGTGGCCTATGGGGAGCTCGGGCTGGTGCTGCCGCTGCTGGGCGGGCATCTGCCGGGGCCGAGGCACGGCGGCGTCTCGCAGGTGGTCTTCGCGGTGGTGGCGGTCGCCGGGTTCGGGGTGGCGCCCGGGGTGGTCGAGGCGTATCGGCGCTGGTCGACCGCGTTGCTGGCCCCGCCGAAGAACGCCCGGTTGGAGCAGCGGGTGCGGCGGCTGACCGAGACGCGGGCCGACGCGGTGGACGCCCAGGCGGCCGAGTTGCGGCGCATCGAGCGGGACCTGCACGACGGTATCCAGGCCCGGCTGGTGGCGATGGGGCTGAACCTGGGCGCCGTCGAGCAGCTGATGGAAGCCGACCCGCAGGCGGCCAGGACGCTGTTGGCGCAGTCGCGGGAGGCTTCGGCGACGGCGTTGCGGGAGTTGCGCGGTCTGGTGCGCGGGATCCATCCGCCGGTGCTGGCGGAACGCGGTCTGGCGGACGCGATCAGGGCGCTGGCGCTGGACAGCCCGCTGACGGTGGAGGTGGTCGAGGATCTCCCCGGCCGGGCCGAGCCACCGGTGGAGTCCGCGGTGTACTTCGCGGTGAGTGAATTGCTGACCAACGCTGTCCGGCACGCGGAGGCGCAGCGGGTGTGGATCGACATCCACCACACCGGCGACGCGCTGCGGGTCCAGGTGACCGACGACGGCCGCGGCGGCGCGGCGGCCCCCGGGGAGGCGGACGGCGGCAGCGGGCTGCTCGGGATCGAGCGGCGACTGGGTACGTTCGACGGCGTACTGGCCCTGAGCAGTCCGCGGGGCGGACCGACCATCGTCACTTTGGAGTTGCCGTGCGTGTTGTCCTCGCCGAGGACCTCTACCTCCTGAGGGAAGGCCTGATCCGGCTGCTGGAGGCTCATGGTTTCGAGATCGCGGCGGCGGTGGAGAGCGGGCCGGAGTTGCTGAGCGCGCTGGTGGAGCTGCGGCCGGACGTGGCGGTGGTCGACGTGCGGCTGCCGCCGACCTTCACCGACGAGGGGTTGCAGGCCGCGCTCGCCGCCCGGCGGTCGGTGCCGGGTCTGCCGGTCCTCGTACTGTCGCAGCACGTCGAGCAGTTGTACGCGCGTGAGCTGCTGGCGGACGGGTCGGGCGGGGTGGGTTATCTGCTCAAGGACCGGGTCTTCAACGCCGAGCAGTTCACCGACGCGGTGCGGCGGGTGGCGGGCGGCGGGACGGCCATGGATCCCGACGTCATCGCCAAGCTGATGAGCAGCAACGCCCGTGACGCGCCGCTGGCGGCGCTCACCCCGCGCGAGCGCGAGGTGCTGGAGCTGATGGCGGAGGGCAGATCGAACGCGGCGGTGGCGCAGCGGCTGTTCGTCAGCGAGGGCGCCGTGGGTAAGCACACCACCAGCATCTTCGGGAAGCTGGGGCTCGCCGCCTCGGACGACGACAACCGCCGGGTGCTCGCGGTGCTGGCCTACCTCAACGGGACGTGACCGGCCGCCCGGCATCGGGGCGGAGTGCGGGACGTATCAGGGTGAACCCCTATGGTGCGCGGCGCCGGCCGGGTGGACCGTGGCGGTATGAGGCGTGATACCGAAGTTTCCAAGGCGGAGGGACGGCACCTGGCCGTGGCCTCGGCGACGCTGGGACCGTGGCGTGCGGCGGCCGCGGTCGGGGCGCTCGGGGGCGGTGTGTCGTTCGGGCTGAGCCTGATCGGCGGCCACTTCGGGCTCGGGATGCTGGCGAGTGCGCTGTCGGTCGGGTTGATGCTGTTCTTCGTGGTCGGCGGCGCGGGCGCGGTGCTGGGCCGGGGCGGCGGCACCGACCGGCGGATCCGGCGGTGGGCGCGGCGGCACCCCTGGCAGGTGGCGGCGGTGCCGGCCGGCGCGATGCTGGTCAGTGACTTCGTGCTGCGGCAGGTACTGACCGCGCAGGGCTTCTTCGGCAGCCTGTGGGACGGGGTGTGGCGGGCGGCGCTGGTGGCGGCCGTGGTCGGCGTCGTCGGCTCGGTGTCGGCCGACCGGCGCGGGTAGCCGCGGCGAGGACCCCGCACCGCTCGGACGTGCCGCGGCCGGCCCGTCGATCACGTCGACGGGCCGGCCGGGGCGGGGATCAGCCGAGTTTGCTGACGTCGCGGACGGCGCCGCGGTCCGCGCTGGTGGCCATGGCCGCGTACGCCCGCAGGGCGGCGGAGACCTTGCGCTCGCGGGCGGCCGGGCGGTACACGCCGCCGAGCGCCTCCCGGCGGGCCGCCAACTCCTCGTCGGGGACGAGGAGTTCGATGGAGCGGCTGGGGATGTCGATGCGGATGCGGTCGCCGTCCTCGACCAGCGCGATCGTGCCGCCGGACGCCGCCTCCGGGCGAGACGTGGCCGATGGACAGGCCGGAGGTGCCGCCGGAGAAGCGGCCGTCGGTGATCAGCGCGCAGGCCTTGCCCAGGCCGCGGCCCTTGAGGAAGGAGGTCGGGTAGAGCATCTCCTGCATGCCGGGGCCGCCCTTGGGGCCCTCGTAGCGGATGACCACGACGTCGCCCTCGGTGATCTGCTTGGCGAGGATCTTCTCGACGGCCTCCTCCTGGGACTCGCAGACCACCGCCGGGCCCTCGAAGGTCCAGATCGACTCGTCGACGCCCGCGGTCTTCACCACGCAGCCGTCCTCGGCGAGGTTGCCGCGCAGTACGGCGAGGCCGCCGTCCTTGGAGTAGGCGTGCTCGACGTCGCGGATGCAGCCGCCCGCGGCGTCGTCGTCCAGCGACTCCCAGCGCTCCGACTGCGAGAACGCGGTGGCGGAGCGGACGCAGCCGGGGGCCGCGTGCCAGAGTTCGACCGCCTCGGGGGACGGCGAGCCGCCGCGGACGTCCCAGTGTCTTCAGCCAGTCCGGCGAGGGAGGCGGAGTGCACGGAGTGCACGTCCTCGTTCAGCAGCCCGCCGCGGTACAGCTCGCCGAGGATGGCCGGGATGCCGCCCGCGCGGTGCACGTCCTCCATGTAGTACGTGCCGCCGAGCGACGTTCGGCGCGACCTTCGACAGGCACGGCACCCGGCGCGAGACGGCGTCGATGTCGGCCAGGCCGAACGTCCAGCCCGGCCTCCTGGGCGGCGGCCAGCAGGTGCAGGATGGTGTTGGTGGAGCCGCCCATCGCGATGTCGAGCGCCATGGCGTTCTCGAACGCGGCGCGCGATGGCGACGCTGCGCGGCAGGACGGTCTCGTCGTCCTGCTCGTAGTAGCGCCGGGTGATGTCGACGACCGTGCGGCCGGCGTCCTCGTACAGCGCCTTGCGGGCGGTGTGGGTGGCCAGCACGGAGCCGTTGCCCGGCAGGGACAGGCCGATCGCCTCGGTCAGGCAGTTCATCGAGTTGGCGGTGAACATGCCGGAGCAGGAGCCGCAGGTCGGACAGGCGTTCTCCTCGATGCGGGCGATGTCCTGCGTCGGAGACGGAGTCGTTGACGGCGTCCGCGATCGCGTTGATCAGGTCGAGCTTGCGGACCGTGCCGTCGACCAGCGTCGCCTTGCCGGCCTCCATCGGGCCGCCGGAGACGAAGACGGTGGGGATGTTCAGCCGCAGGGCGGCCATCAGCATGCCGGGGGTGATCTTGTCGCAGTTGGAGATGCAGATCAGCGCGTCGGCGCAGTGCGCCTCGACCATGTACTCGACCGAGTCGGCGATCAGGTCGCGGGACGGCAGGCTGTAGAGCATTCCGCCGTGGCCCATGGCGATGCCGTCGTCCACCGCGATGGTGTTGAACTCGCGGGGGATGCCGCCGGCCGCGCTTGATCGCCTCGGAGACGATCCGGCCGACCGGCTGGAGGTGGGTGTGGCCGGGGACGAACTCGGTGAAGCTGTTGGCGACCGCGATGATCGGCTTGCCGAAGTCCTCCCGCTCGACGCCCGCGGCCCGCAGCAGCGCGCGGGCGCCCGCCATGTTGCGGCCGTGGGTGACCGTACGTGACCTCAGCTCGGGCACGGTGGCGACGCTCCTCGAATCAGGCGGTGATTCCTCTTGAGGGTACGCCTCCGCGCCCAGCGCCTGGACACGATGTCCGTCATGCGGACGGGGCGCTCACGGTGCGGTCAGGTAGCGCTGGAGGGCCGGGGCGACGTGTCCGATGATCTCCTCGTCGGACGCCGAGGCCAGCGGTTCGACCTTCAGCACGTACCGCAGCAGCGCGATGCCGATCATCTGGGAGGCCGCGAGCTCGGCGCGCAGCGGGGCGTCGGGAAGATCGAGTTCGTTGGCCACCCGCAGCAGCAGCCTGCGCAGCACGAAGCCGCGCAGCACGGCGGCGGCCGTCTCGTTGGTCACCGCGGAGCGCAGCACGGCCAGCAGCGAGGCGCGGGTCACCGGGTTCTCCCACACCGACAGGAAGTAGCGCGCCAGCCGCTCCCCCACGTCCTCGGGCCCGGCGGCCAGGATCTCCGGCACGTTCAGCGCCGGCGCGAAGGAGACCTCGATCGCCGACTCGAAGACCTGCTCCTTGGCACCGAAGTAGTGGTGCACCAGCGCCGAGTCCACCTCGGCCGCCTTCGCGATCGCCCGGACCGAGGTCTTGTCGTAGCCGCGCTCGGCGAAGACGGTCCGGGCGGCGGCCAGGATCCGCTCGCGGGTGCCGGGGTCACCGGCCCGCGATCCGGCGGGCCGTCCCCGGCGCCGGGGACGGCCCGCCGGATCGGACGGCTGGGGCTGCTCGGGCATCAGCCGCGGACCTGGGCCGGAGCGGCGAGGTGCAGCCGGGTGAACGCCAGCGCCTCCGCGAGGTCGGCCTCGCGTTCCGCGGCGGACATCGCCCGCCGGGTGTTGACCTCCACCACGACGTGGCCGTCGAAGCCGGAGACCGCCAGCCGCTCCAGCAGTTCCGCGCACGGCTGCGTGCCGCGGCCGGGGACCAGGTGCTCGTCCTTGGCGGAGCCGGTGCCGTCCGCGAGGTGGACGTGCGCCAGCCGGTCGCCCATCCGGTCGACCATGTCCAGCGCGTCGGTGCGCGAGGTCGCGGTGTGCGACAGGTCGACGGTGAAGTGCCGGTAGTCCTCCTCGGTGGCGTCCCAGTCCGGCGCGTACGCCAGCATCTCGCGGTCCCGGTAGCGCCACGGGTACATGTTCTCGACCGCGAACCGCACGTCGGTCTCGTCGGCCATCCGCCAGATGCCGCGGACGAAGTCCCGCGCGTAGCCGCGCTGCCAGCGGAACGGCGGGTGCACCACGACCGTGGTCGCGCCCAGCCGCTCGGCGGCGGCCTGGGCCCGCTGGAGCTTGGTCCACGGGTCGGTCGACCACACCCGCTGGGTGATCAGCAGGCAGGGCGCGTGCACGGCGAGGATCGGCACGCCGTGGTAGTCCGAGAGCCGGCGCAGCGCTTCGACGTCCTGGCTGACCGGGTCGGTCCACACCATGACCTCGACCCCGTCGTACCCGAGGCTCGCCGCGATCTCGAAGGCCTTCGCGGTCGACTCCGGGTAGACCGACGCGGTGGACAGCGCGACCTTCGCCTCGGGTCCACGGGAGGCGGCAAGGCCGCGTGACGCGTCGCGCTTTCGGGGTTCGGATGCGTCAGCCACGCGCCACAGCCTACGGGGCCGCCGCACCGGAACGGGCCGACGCGGGCTTTCGCGGGCGGCGGCTCGCGGCTTCGGGGGCGCGGTGGCTCGTGTCTGTGGCGGGCGGTGGCTCGCAGTGGTGGCGGGCGGCAGCTCGCGGCTTGGCGGGCGGCGGGCCGAGGGATCAGCGCAGGTGGTCCAGCCTGCGCAGGATGACGCCCTCACGCAGCGCCCAGGGGCAGATCTCCAGCTCGTCGACCCCGAACAGGTCCATCGCGCCCTCGGCGACCAGGGCTCCGGCCAGCAGCTGAGGGGCCCGGCCGACCGAGACCCCGGGCAGCGAGGTGCGCTGGGCGGCCGTCATCGTGGTCAGCCGCGGGACCCACTCCTCCAGCGACCGCCGGGTCAAGCGTGCGCTGGACGTACAGCCCCTCCGTGGAGCGGGCCGCGCCGGCGATCCTGGCCAGCTGCTTGAAGGTCTTGGAGGTGCCGACGGCGTGGTCGGGCGTGCCCAGGCGGCTGAACTCCGCGACGGTCCGGGCGATCTCGGCCCGGACTCGCTGGCGCAGCGCCCGTACGTCCTCCGGCTGCGGCGGGTCGCCGGGCAGCCGGCTGGCGGTCAGCCGGCCGGCGCCCAGCGGCAGCGACACGGCCGCGTCCGGGTTCTCGTCGAGCCCGTAGGCGACCTCCAGGGAACCGCCGCCGATGTCGAGCACCAGCAGCCGCCCCGCCGACCAGCCGAACCAGCGGCGGGCGGCGAGGAAGGTGAGCCGGGCCTCGTCCTCGCCGGAGAGCACGTGCAGCGTCGACGCCGGTCTCCGCTGCGACCCGGGCCAGCACCTGTTCGGCGTTGGCGGCCTCGCGCACGGCGGAGGTGGCGAAGGGCAGGACCTCCTCGACGCCCTTGTCCTCGGCGACCTGGAGCGCCTCGGCGATCGGTGGCGACCAGCCGGTCCACGCCGTCCGTCACCGATCGCGCCGTCCTCGTCGAGGAGTTCGGCCAGCCGCAGCTCGGCCTTGTGGGAGTAGCGCGGGCAGCGGGCGCGGCACCCGGGTGCGCGTCCACCACCAGCAGGTGAACGGTGTTGGATCCCACGTCGAGCACTCCGAGTCTCATAGGGATGAACGCTACGCGCGATCCGTACCCCGCGGTGAGCGCACCCAGGACCTACGCTGGGCGGCGTGGCAAATGCGGAAAAGGCGAAGTCCAAGAAGAAGCGGCGCCCGGAGCGGATCCAGCGGATCCAGGTGACGGACGAGGTCGCGCTCGACTTCCCCCGGGCCTGGGTGGAGTTTCCCGACCCGGCCGACGACGAGCAGGTCTTCCGCTGTGACCTGACCTGGCTGACCTCGCGCTGGAACTGCGTCTTCGGCAGCGGCTGCCAGGGCATCGAGGCGGGCCGCGCGGCCGACGGCTGCTGCACGCTGGGCGCGCACTTCTCCGACGAGGACGACGAGGAGCGGGTCGCCGGGCACGTGGCGCGGCTCACCCCGGAGGTGTGGGAGTACCACGGCACCGGCACCGGGCCGGAGGGCTGGGCCGAGGTGAACGAGGACGGCGACCGGCAGACCCGGCGGGTCGACGGCGCCTGCGTCTTCCTCAACCGTCCCGGTTTCGCCGGCCGGCCAGGGGTGCGCGCTGCACACCCTGGCGCTGAGTGAGGGCCGGGAGCCGCTGGAGACCAAGCCGGACGTGTGCTGGCAGCTGCCGATCCGCCGGACCTTCGACTGGGTGGACCGGCCGGACGACAGCCGGGTGCTGGTGGTCTCGATCGGCGAGTACGACCGCCGGGGCTGGGGTCCGGGCGGGCACGACCTGCACTGGTGGTGCACCGGCGCCGTCTCCGCGCACGGCGCGAGCGATCCGGTCTACGTCTCCTACCGCCCTGAGCTGGTCGAACTGATGGGCCCGGCGGCGTACGAGCAGTTGGCCGAGCTGTGCGAGGCACGGCTGGCCGCCCTGCTCCCGATGGCCCCGCACCCGGCGGACCCCGACTAGAACGCCCTCGGGGCCGGGGGCGGGGTGGGGTCGGCGGGGAGGGTCGGCGGCGCGGTGGGGCCCTGGCCCTCGATCGTGGTCGCCTGGCCGGACGATCCGAACACCACCCTGGCATGCCATGGGCCGGGCGGCTCCGAGGCGTGGTCGACGGTGACCGTGACGGTGACGGACTCGCCGGGCCTGACCTCGCCGGAGCCGATGCTGAAGCGCAGCCAGGACGCGGTCGTCGAGGCGGTCCAGCGCACCGGTGAGCCGCCTTCTCCGGCGATGGTGAGCAGCGTCATGGTGCCCTGCTGCACGGCGGTGACCTTGATCCGGCCCGGCTCGGCCGCCTTCGGCGCACCGGCCGTCGTGCTCGCCGAGGGCGCCGCGGAACCGGATGCCGCGGGATGCGCCTTCCGGTCGGCGGCGGGGGTGGTGGCGGCCGGTGCCGGGGCGGCCCGCATCGCGCCTGAGCCGTGCCCCCGGCGGGCGGGGGCGACCGCTCCTGAGTCCCTGGCCTTGTCGTAGGCGTACGTGTCGGCGCCCGCCAGGTCCGAGGCGGAGACGGGGTTGACGCCCTGTGCCTCGCCGGTCTGCGGCGCGTGACGATAGGCGGCCCACAGCGCGAGCGCCGGGGCGGCGACCACGGCGGCTACGACGGTCGTGGTCAGCGCGCGCTGCCGGATCAGCGCGCGGCGGGCGGCGCGGTGCTTGCCGTCCATCGGGAAGCCGCGCCGGTCGAAGTAGGGCAGGGTGCGGGGGCCGCCGCCGGGGTCACGCGCCCCGATCCGCAAGCGCCGCACCGAGTCGAGCATCGCGGCGAAGACGTCCTGGCGCGGCGCCTCGGTGACGGCCAGCACGTCGGAGGTGGCGTTGCCCGGCCACGGCCCTTCGGCGACGGTCGTTCCGCGGTGCGGCGGCAGGCCTCGCACTCGTCGACGTGCCGGACGAGTTCGCGGCGCAGCGCGATGCCCAGCAGCAGCTGGGTGTCCCCGGCGAGCCGGGCGACGACCGGGCAGCGGCCGAGTTCGACGACGGCGAGCGCGGTGCGGGTGCGCTCCACCTCGCAGGCCGCCCGTGACAGCAGTCCCCGCGCGACGTCCGTGGTCACCCCGAGCACGGCGGCGATCTCCGGCCCGGTCAACTGGTGGCGTACCGCCAGTTCGAGGGCCTCGCGCTGTTCTGGGGTGGTGCCGGCGGCCTCCGGCCAGGCCAGCGAGGCGAGTTCGCGGCGCCGCGCGTCCGTCTGCTGGCGGGGCAGCCGCGCGGCGCCGGGATGGCCCTCGGCATAGCGGCGCAGGCAGGCCCAGCGGGCGAGGGCGTACAGCCACGGGCGGCGCAGCGCCGGGTCGCGCAGCCGGCCGTGGGAGTGCTCGGCGATCGCGAGGGTGTCGCCGAGGGCGGCGATGGCCGCGTCGTGTTCGCACAGGACGGACAGGCAGTAGGTGAACAGCCCGTCCAGGTGCGGCTCGTACTGCGCGGGCGGGCGGCCGGGAAGGGTGTCCGGGTTCTCGCACCGGTGGGCGCGCGGGACCGCCCGGTGGCTTCCGGTGACGCGGTGGTGCGACGGGGTGTGCTCAGACCTGCTCATCACGCGGGTGACCGTAGGCTCACGGTGTGCCCCCACTCACCCTGCAACGACACGTTTAATCCCTTCGGGTGGATTTCACGGCCAAAAGGGGACACATGCGCTATTCGTACGAGTGAAACCCCGTGTCCCGCGCCCGAACCGTCCGGCGGGCGCGGCTTCGCACGCCCCCGGCGTGAGGTGGAGTGTCGTACTCCGCCGCTACGGTGGCTGCCATGGCTGCCCGTTCGCGTTCGACGACTTCCAAGGACCGCCCGTCCTACCGCTGCACCGAGTGCGGCTGGACGACGGTCAAGTGGCTCGGCCGGTGCGGCGAGTGCCAGGCCTGGGGCACCGTCGAGGAGTACGGCGCGCCCGCGGTGCGCACCACGGCGCCGGGCCGGGTCACCACGCCCGCCCTGCCGATCGGGCAGGTCGACGGCCGCCAGGCGACCGCGCGGCCCACCGGCGTGCCGGAGCTGGACCGGGTGCTGGGCGGCGGTCTGGTGCCGGGCGCGGTGGTGCTGATGGCGGGCGAGCCGGGGGTCGGCAAGTCCACGCTGCTGCTGGACGTGGCGGCGAAGGCGGCGAGCGAGCGAGCGCCGCACCCTCTACGTGACGGGCGAGGAGTCGGCCGGGCAGGTACGGCTGCGGGCCGACCGCATCGGCGCGATCAGCGACCACCTGTACCTGGCGGCCGAGACCGACCTGGCCGCGGTCCTCGGCCATCTCGACGACGTCAAGCCCGCGTTGCTGGTGCTGGACTCCGTGCAGACCGTGGCCTCCCCGGAGATCGACGGGGCGCCCGGCGGCATGGCGCAGGTCCGCGAGGTGGCGGGGGCGCTGATCCGCGCGTCGAAGGACCGCGGGTATGTCCACCATCCTGGTCGGCCACGTCACCAAGGACGGCGCGATCGCCGGCCCCCGGCTGCTCGAGCACCTGGTGGACGTGGTGCTGCACTTCGAGGGCGACCGGCACGCCCGGCTGCGGCTGATCCGCGGGGTGAAGAACCGCTACGGCGCGACGGACGAGGTCGGCTGCTTCGAACTGCACGACGAGGGGATCACCGGGCTCGCCGACCCCAGCGGCCTGTTCCTGACCCGGCGCGACGAACCGGTGCCCGGCACCTGCCTCACGGTCACCCTGGAGGGCCGCCGCCCCCTGGTCGCCGAGGTCCAGGCGCTCACCGTCGCCTCGCAGATCCCCTCACCGCGCCGCACCACCTCGGGTCTGGAGACCTCCCGGGTCTCGATGATGCTGGCGGTGCTCGAACAGCGCGGCCGGATCCACGCAGATCGGCAAGTGCGACATCTACAGCGCGACGGTGGGCGGCGTGAAGCTGTCCGAGCCCGCCGCCGACCTCGCGGTGGCGCTCGCGCTGGCCAGCGCGGCCAGCGACACCCCGCTGCCGAAGAACCTCGTCGCCATCGGCGAGGTGGGACTGGCCGGCGAGGTCCGCCGGGTCACCGGAGTCCAGCGCCGGCTCGCCGAGGCGGCCCGACTGGGCTTCACCCACGCCCTCGTACCGCCTGACCCGGGCAAGCTCCCGCCCGGCATGAAGGTCAAGGAGGTCTCCGACATGGGCGAGGCGCTCCGGGTGCTGCCGCGCCGCGGCTAGGCCGTGTCTGGCAAATGGCGTCGTCCGCCCGCAGGGCGGGCCCCGCGGCGTCTGGTGCGTGCGATCGCAAGGCGGAGGGTCGTCCTCGTAGTGGGCCTACTCGGATGATCCGACAACGCAGCGAGCGTGCGTGCCAGGCGCCGCGGGGCAGACGGAATTTGCCAGACACGGCCTAGGGCGCGCGCGGACGGCGCACAAGCGGTTGTTCAAGCCCCCGCCGGTAGACTGTGGCACCCGTACGACCGGAGGAGAGCAGTGGCAGCCAACGACCGGGCAGCGGCTTCCGGCAAGTCCGGGATGACTCCCGGCGCCGACAGCGTGATGCGTTCCGCGCTGAGCGCCGTCGCGCCCGGCACCGAGCTGCGCGACGGTCTGGAACGGGTCCTCCGCGGCAACACCGGCGGTCTGATCGTGCTCGGCATGGACAGGACCGTCGAATCGCTGTGCACCGGCGGCTTCGTCCTGGACGTGGAGTTCACCCCGACCCGGCTGCGCGAGCTGTGCAAGCTCGACGGCGCGCTCATCCTCGACCGGGACATCACCAAGATCCTGCGGGCCGGCGTCCAGCTGGTCCCCGACCCGGCCATCCCCACCGAGGAGACCGGCACCCGGCACCGCACCGCCGACCGGGTCAGCAAGCAGGTCGGCCTTCCCGGTCGTCTCCGTCAGCCAGTCGATGCGGCTGATCGCCCTGTACGTGGACGGCCACCGGCGTGTCCTGGAGGACTCCGCCGCGATCCTGTCCCGCGCCAACCAGGCGCTGGCCACGCTGGAGCGCTACAAGCTGCGCCTGGACGAGGTGGCGGGCACGCTGTCCGCGCTGGAGATCGAGGACCTGGTCACGGTGCGCGACGTGACCGCGGTCGCCCAGCGGCTGGAGATGGTACGCCGCATCGCCACCGAGATCGCCGAGTACGTGGTCGAGTTGGGCACCGACGGCCGTCTCCTCACCCTCCAGCTCGACGAACTGATCGCGGGCGTCGAGCCGGAGCGCGAGCTGGTGGTGCGCGACTACGTTCCGGAGCCCACGGCCAAGCGGTCCCGCACGGTCGCCGACGCGCTGGCCGAGCTGGACGCGCTGCCGCAGAGCGAGCTGATCGAACTGACCACGGTCGCCCGCGCGTTGGGCTACACCGGTTCGCCCGAGTCGCTGGACGCGGCCGTCAGCCCGCGCGGCTTCCGGCTGCTGGCGAAGGTGCCGAGGCTGCCGAACACCGTCATCGAGCGGCTGGTCGAGCACTTCGGCGGGCTGCAGAAGCTGCTCGCCGCCAGCGTCGACGACCTCCAGGCGGTGGACGGCGTCGGCGAGGCACGGGCCCGCTCGGTCCGCGAGGGGCTGTCCCGGCTCGCGGAGTCCTCGATCCTGGAACGCTACGTCTGACCGGTCACACGGCGCTGAGCACGAACGACGTCTGCGCGCTGCCGACCCCGGCGACGGTCACCTTGGCCAGGTAGGTCCCGGACGACGCGGTCCGCGAACCCGCCGGGGTGGCACAGTGCGGGGCGCTGACCGCCAGGTTCCACGGCACGTCGTGTGCGGCGGAACCGCCCGCCGGCACCTCCAGCAGATACGGCGTCCGGCTGGCCGGGCAGTCGTCGGAGGACCAGACGTGGTGGTCACCGGAGTCCACGACGGTGAGCACCGCGGAGACCCCGGAGAAGTTCACCTTGCAGGCGGCGCCGCCGGAGTTGACCGCGGAGACCTGGAAGACGGGCTTCTCGCCGGGCTCGTAGGAGTTCTTGACGCTGTGCAGCACCAGCCGGACATGCGATCCGCCGCAGTCGGGCACCGCCGTCCCCACCGGCAACCGCTGTCCTCCGGAGCCGCCACCGGTCCCACCGCCTGATCCCGCGGCACCGCCGGAGGTCGCGCCGGAGGTCGAACCGCCGTCCGTCGCACCGCCGTTGTCCGAGGCACCGGCCGCGCCCGACGATCCGCCGTCCGTCCCGCCGCCGTCGGAGGAACCCCCGACGCTACGGCCGCCCGGCACCGTGGTGATCCCGGTCTGGCTGCTCGTCGGCCCGGGAGTGATGGAGGGCAGCGGCGTACGACCGTGGCCACCGGGCCCGTGGGCGCCGGTCTTCCCGCCGGAGCCGGAACCGCCACCACCGCCCGAGGTCACCAGCCACACCACGATCGCGGCCACAATCGCGAACAGGCACAGCACAACTGCCCGCCGCCGCCAGTAAATGGAGGAGGGCAGGGGGCCCACCGGGTTGCGCACGTTGCCCACGCCCAAACTCTAGGGGAGATCGACTCCGGCCCGGCGCACTACCCGCCGCCTCCGGCGGATCTTTTCCCGATCATCATCTCGCAGCCGCCGTTGGGGGGTGGTTGGCGTCTGTTCGGTGGCGGAGTTTTCTCTGCGCCGCTGCGCGGCTTGGGGGCCGGAGCGCGGGGGCTCCGGCGCTGCGCGCCTCCCAGCGTTCTCCGGCGCTGCGCGCCTGCGGGACCGGTGGGGGTGTTTGTGAATTCGTTGTCTGGTCGTTGTCAGCGACAACGGTCTAGGTTGACAACTTGTTGTCCGTGACAACGAGCAGACAACGAATTCACAGAAAGGCACACGTACCCCCCGGCCGCGAAGCGGATGGGCATCGTTGGCGGGCGCGCAGCGCCGGAGCCCCCGCCCTCCGCCCCCCAAGCCGCGCAGCGGCGCAGCAACACTCCGCCACCGCACAGACGCCACCCCACCCCGACGCCACCTCCACAGACGGCACCCACTCCGCCGCCTGTGCCAGGATCGACACCGCCATGACTGCGACACCCGTGAAAAGCACCCCAGAGCCCTCCACCGGCCTCTCCGTCTCCGAGACCACCGCCCTGCACACCAGCGTCAACGTCTGGTTCGCCGGCCACGCCCGTGATCTGCCGTGGCGTGAACCCGAGGCCGGCGCGTGGGGCGTGATGGTCAGTGAGTTCATGCTCCAGCAGACGCCGGTCAGCCGGGTGCTGCCCGTCTACGAGCAGTGGCTGGCCCGTTGGCCGCGCCCCGCGGACCTGGCAGCAGAGCCGCCGGGGGAGGCGGTGCGCGCGTGGGGCCGGTTGGGCTACCCGCGCCGGGCGCTTCGGCTGCACGCCGCCGCGGTCGCCGTCACCCGGCAGCACGACGGCCGGGTGCCCAGTGATCACGCCGAGTTGCTGGCGTTGCCCGGTGTCGGGGAGTACACCGCCGCCGCCGTCGCCTCGTTCGCGTACGGACAGCGGCACGCGGTGATGGACACCAACGTGCGGCGGGTCTTCGCCCGCGCGGTGACCGGGGTCCAGTTCCCGCCGAACGCCACCACCGCGGCGGAACGGCGGCTCGCGCAGCGGCTGCTGCCGTCGGACGAGGCGACGGCGGCGCGTTGGGCCGCCGCGACGATGGAGTTGGGCGCCCTGGTGTGCACCGCCAGGACCCCCGACTGCGGGCGGTGCCCGATCGCCGCGAGTTGCCTGTGGCGGTTGTCGGGGTTCCCGGCGCACGACGGCCCGCCGCGGCGCGGCCAGTCGTACGCGGGCACCGACCGTCAGGTACGCGGCAAGTTGCTGGCGGTGCTGCGGGAGGCCAGCGGGTCGGTCACGCAGGAGGAGATGGACAAGGTGTGGGACGAACCGGTGCAACGTGCCCGGGCGCTCGACGGGCTGATCGCGGACGGGCTGGTGGAGCCGGTCGCGCAGGGCGTCTACCGGCTCCCGATGGAGTGACGTAACGCCTCGCGGGTTCCGGTTGTTACACAACCGACGGGTCGCTGTGAGCCAGTTGTGTGCTTCCGGCCGGTCATCCGAAACAGCCGCTGCCTACCGTCCAAGAAGTCGGCCTCACCAGCCGGCTGCGGACCACATCGGTTGTGGCCGTATCGGGGACAGTGGCACGGACGGAGGCGGCAGCCATGACGGCGAGCCCGGCGACCAGGAACACGGCACTGGACTTCGAGGAGTACGTGCGCTCCAGGCAGGAGTCGCTGCTGCGCAGCGCCCGGCGTCTGGTGCCGGATCCGGTCGACGCGCAGGATCTGGTGCAGACGGCGCTGTGCCGCACCTTCCCGCGCTGGGAGCTGATAGCCGACAAGGGGCTCGCCGACGCCTACATGCGGCGCGTGATGATCAATACCCGTACCGAGTGGTGGCGGTCGCGCAGGCTGGAGGAGGTGCCCACCGAGCATCTGCCGGACGCGAGCGTCGACGACGGCACCGAGCGGCACGCCGACCGCGCGATGCTGCTGGGCGCGCTGGCGGTGCTGGCACCCAAGCAGCGGCAGGTGGTGGTGCTGCGACACTGGGAGCAGATGACCACCGAGGAGACCGCCAGGGTTCTGGGGATGTCCACCGGTACCGTCAAGAGCACCCTGCACCGGGCGCTGGCCCGGCTGCGCGAGGAACTGGAGCGGAACGCCTACCGGCGCGACACGGGTGGCCGGGAGGATCTGAGGGAGGGCGTGTGCGCCGCATAGCTCTCGCGCGACGCGTGTGGTGCGCCGCCGCGCTCGTGCCGCTGGTCGTGATGACCGGCTGCGGCGAGGGCGGTGGTGTGCGGGTGGAGGGTGACGCGCCCGCCTCCGTCATCCCCTCGCCCACCCCGCGTTCGTCCGCGGCGGCCAAGGTCGACCCGGTGGCGCTGCTGAACGGTGATCCGAAGGTCGGCCGGGAGATCAAGGCCGATCTCAAGCCGTGCGGCGGCGACGAGTACCCCATCGACACCTCGTACGGGAACGTGACGGGCAATTCGGTGCCCGATGTGGTGATAAACGTCTCCACCTGTGGCGACGGGGTGGGGTTGGGCGGTTACGTCTACCGTATGGAGAATGGCCGGTACAGGGAGGTCTTCGGCGACGATCAGCCCCCGGTCTATGTCGACATAGAGCAGGGCGCGCTGGAGCTGACCCGTCAGGTGTACAGCCACAGCGACGCGGTGTGCTGCCCTTCGGGCGAGGACGTGATCATGTACCGCTGGGCCGACGGCCGGTTCGCCGAGACCTCCCACACCCACAACGACTACGGGACGACGTCGGATGGCTGACACCCATGTGCTGTTCGTCGAGGACGACGACGTGATCCGCGAGGCCACCCAACTCACCCTGGAGCGGGACGGCTTCCTGGTGACGGCGGTGCCGGACGGGGTCGCGGGCCTGGAGTCGTTCCGGGCCCGCAGGCCGGACATCGCGCTGCTGGACGTGATGGTCCCGGGGCTGGACGGGGTGAGTCTGTGCCGCCGGATCCGCGACGAGTCGACCGTTCCGGTCATCATGCTGTCGGCGCGGGCGGACTCGATCGACGTGGTGCTGGGGCTGGAGGCGGGGGCCGACGACTACGTCACCAAGCCGTTCGACGGCGCGGTGCTGGTGGCGCGGATCCGGGCGGTGCTGCGCAGGTTCGGGCACGCGAGGCAGGACGCGGCCGGGCCGGGGGGTGCGGGCGAGGGGTTGCTGCGCTTCGGCGACCTGGAGATCGACACCGACGGCATGGAGGTGCGGCGGGCCGGTGAGCCGGTGTCGCTCACCCCGACGGAGATGCGGTTGCTGCTGGAGTTCTCCGGCGCGCCCGGCTCGGTGCTCTCCCGCGACCGGTTGCTGACGAGTGTGTGGGACTACGAGTGGGGCGGCGACACCCGGGTGGTGGACGTCCATGTGCAGCGGCTGCGCGGCAAGATCGGGCAGGACCGCATAGAGACCGTGCGCGGTTTCGGATACAAGCTCAGGGCCTGACGTCGTGGCCGCGTTGCGTCGTCCGCCGGGGCTGCCGGGTCTGCGCTGGAAGCTGACGACGGCGCTCGCGGTGGTGTCGGCGCTGGTGGCGCTGGCGATGGCGGTCGTGGTGCACAACGCGGCCCGGGTCAGCATGCTCAACAACTCGCGGAATCTGCAGGACGACCGGGTGCAGGTGGCGTCCCGCAACTACGAGGCCACCCACCGGCTGATGTTCGGGGCGCGGATCGACGACCCGAGGCTTCCGGACGGTCTGCGGGACGCGGCCGCGCGCGGCCAGCGGGCCACCGACATCCAGGAGACCGGTGGCGAGCCGATGGTGTGGGCGTCCACCCCGATGCCGGACAACAAGATCCTGTCGATCAGCAGCCGGTTCAACGAGCCCACCGCGATCCTGGACAACCTCGACGGGGTGCTCGTGGCGGGATGCACGGCGGTGGTGCTGGCGGGTTCGGTGCTGAGCGTGCTGGTCGGCGGTCAGTTGTCGCGCCGGTTGCGCAAGGCGGCGGTGGCGGCGCGGCAGGTGGCGGACGGCGCGCCGGACGTGCGGGTGCGCGACGCGATCGGGCGGCGGGTGCGGGACGAGACGGATGAGCTGGCCCGCGCGGTGGACGCGATGGCGGACGCGTTGCAGGACCGGCTGGTGGCGGAGCGCCGAGTGACGGCCGACATCGCGCACGAGTTGCGTACCCCGGTGACCGGGTTGGTGACGGCGGCGGAGTTGCTGCCGCCGGGGCGGCCGTCGGAGATGGTGCGCGATCGGGTGCAGGCGTTGCGCACGCTGGTGGAGGAGGTGCTGGAGGTCGCCCGGCTGGACGGCGCGGAGGAGCGGGCCGAGCTCCAGGAGATCGTGCTGCCGGATTTCGTCCGGCACCGTCTGCGGGGGCTGGCGCCGGGGGCGACGGTGCGGGTGGTGCGGGATGCCTGGGTGCACACCGATCCGCGCCGTCTGGAGCGGATCCTGGGCAATCTGCTGGCCAACGCCGAGCGGCACGGCCGGGCCCCGGTCGAGGTGGTGGTGGACGGCCCGCTGGTGCGGATACGGGACCACGGCCCGGGGTTCCCGCAGGAGTTGCTGCGGGAGGGTCCGAGCAGGTTCCGCACCGGGAGCCGTGACCGTGCGGGGCAGGGCCACGGCCTGGGCCTGACGATCGCGGTGGGCCAGGCCCGGGTGCTGGGCGCGACGTTGTCGTTCCG
Organism: uncultured Actinomycetota bacterium; assembly: GCA_963737305.1. Lineage (GTDB taxonomy): Bacteria > Actinomycetota > Actinomycetes > Streptomycetales > Streptomycetaceae > Streptantibioticus_C. The sequence continues at coordinate 4,199,963 of CAVTRX010000001.1, forward strand.
CAACGCGGACGACGACGCCGGGGCCAGCGGGGATGCCGGCCCCGGCGGGGCGATCGCCGAGTTGCTGCTGCCGGAGTCGGCGGGCCCGGGCGACGAGCGGGAGCGAGGCGGCGCGCGGGAGTGAGGCGGCCCGCCCGCCGCGTGCCGTCAGATCTCGACGGGGGCCAGCGGCTCGGGCGCTTCGACGCCGGACTCGGCCGGGGCGGCCGGCTGGGCGCCGCGCAGCGGGATCTCCTTGACCAGCCAGGCGGCGACGAAGCAGATCACGGCGAAGACCGCGCCCCAGAAGAAGACCAGGTTGGTCCCGTCGGTGACCGCCTGGAAGTAGGCGTCCCTGACCGCGGCGGGCATGTGCTGGGCGGCCTTGGGCGACTGCTGGGCGGTGCCGGAGGCGAGGGCGGCGCCGTGCGCGCCGAGTCGGCCGACCATGGTGTGCGTCACCTGGTGGGTGAACAGCGCCCCGAACAGGGAGACGCCGAACGAGCCGCCGATGGTGCGGAACAAGGTGGTCGAGGAGCTGGCGACGCCCATGTCCTTCATATCGACGCTGTTCTGCGCGACGAGCATGGTGATCTGCATCAGGAAGCCCATGCCGGCGCCGAGCACCGCCATGTACAGCCCGGAGGTGACCCGGGAGGTGGAGATGGTGAGGGTGGACAGCAGGTAGAGCCCGACGACCATGAGGGCCGAGCCGATGATGGGGAAGATCTTGTACCGGCCGGTGGCGCTGGTGGCCCGCCCGGCGATCACCGAGACGACCATCATGCCCAGCAGCATCGGCATCAGCAGCAGGCCGGAGTTGGTGGCCGAGGCGCCCTGGACGGTCTGCTGGTAGAGCGGCAGGAAGGTCATGGCGCCGAACATCACGAAGCCGACGATGAAGCCGATCACCGACATGAGTGGTGAAGTTGCGGCTGCGGAAGATCCGCAGCGGCATGACCGGTTCGGCGGCGCGGGTCTGTACGAGGACGAAGGCCACCAGCGCCAGCACGCCGAGCGCCAGGAGCGACAGTATGGTCGTCGAGCCCCAGGCGTACTGGCTGCCGCCCCAGGTGGTGATCAGGACCAGCGAGGTGATGCCGATGGTCAGCAGCGCCGCGCCGAGGTAGTCGGTCCGGCCCGCGGCGCGCTTCTTCGGCAGGTGCAGGACGACGGAGATCATGAACAGGGCGACGGCGCCGAGCGGCAGGTTGATGTAGAAGCTCCAGCGCCAGCCCCAGTTGTCGGTGATGAAGCCGCCGACCAGCGGTCCGCCGATCATCGCGAGCGCCATGACACCGGCGATCATGCCCTGGTACTTGCCACGCTCGCGCGGCGGGATCAGGTCGCCGATGATCGCCATGACGCCGACCATCAGGCCGCCCGCGCCGAGTCCCTGGACGGCCCGGAAGGCGATGAGCTCGTTCATCGACTGCGACAGGCCGGACAACGCGGAGCCGACCAGGAAGAGCACGATCGAGGTCATGAAGATGCCCTTGCGACCGTACATGTCGCCGAGCTTGCCCCAGATCGGGGTGGAGGTGGCGGTCGCCAGGGTGTAGGCGGTCACCACCCAGGACAGGTGGTCCAGGCCGCCCAGTTCACCGACGATGGTGGGCATGGCGGTGCCGATGATCATGTTGTCGAGCATCGCGAGCAGCATCGCGATCATGAGCCCGAGCAGTACGACGCGCACGCTGCGCTGGGGCCGCTCGGCCTGGTCCGCGGCTGGAGTCGGTACTGGTGGCATGGGTGGAACTCCCCCGTGAGAAACAGCGGTTGATCGATGTGAGTGATCGGCTTACTTGCCGCCCAGCTAGCATAGAGTTTTCATCAGGCTACAGCACAAATCGACGGCGGGGGGAGCGAATATGGACGGCCAGGAGGGCCGGGACGGCCCTGTGACGGGTGTGGAGTTGGCCGACGCGGTGGAAGCGGTGCGGGTCGGTCTGATCGACGCTGCCGCCCGCGCGGACGGCTTGCCGCTCCGCTTCGAACTGGGCGACATCCAGATGGAGTTCACCGTCGAGGTGCGCCGCGACGCGCGGGTGAAGGGTGGCGTGCGGGCGTGGGTCGTGGAGGCCGGCGCGGAGGCGGGCGCGTCCCGGGGGCGCACCCACCGCGTCTCCTTCACCCTCCGGCCGGTCCGGGCCGACGGACGCGGCGACTGGCAGATCGCGGCGGACGGTGAGGGCCGGCCGTGGGACCGGTGAGAGAACGCGTCGCGGCGGTCTGGGCGGACGGCAGGCAGGGCAGCGGCTACCTGATCGCGCCCCGGCTGGTGCTGACGGCGGCCCATGTGGTGCGCGACAGCCATGGCGACGTGCGGGTCGCGGTCCCCGGCGGGCCGGGCCAGGTCAGTTGCGAGGTGGTGTGGCTGGGGCTGTCGTCACACTGCGACGCGGCGCTGCTGTACGCGGCCGCGGACCCGGCCCCGACGGGCGGCACCGCGGGCGGCACGGCGGGCGGCACCGCGGGTGGCGCGCCGCGGTTCGCACCCGGCGGGGAGGAGTGGGGCGACGTCGCCTCCCTCGCGCCGGTCTTCCACTGCCAGGCTGTCGGCTTCCCGTACGTCCAGCGCGACGGTGACGGCACGCTGGACAGCGAACAGATCGTCGGCACCCTCAAGCCGGGCTCCTCGATGGTGCGCGGGCGCTACGTGCTCGACATCCTGCACACCCCGCCGCTCGCCCGTGACGAGGGGCGGTCCCCGTGGGCGGGGTTCTCCGGCGCGGCGGTGTTCGCCGGGGACCTGCTGGTGGGGGTCGCCACCACCGACCCGGGCGGCTGGCAGCACGGCCGGGTCGAGGCCACCCCGGCGGCGACGATCTTCGACAACCCGCGCTTCCACAAGGCGTTCCGCCGCTTCGGGTCGCCTCAGCCGCCGCCGGTGCTCAACAGCATCCAGCCCGACGACGCCGCGTTCGAACGGGGTTACGCGGACTACGTCAGCGCCAAGCACGGCACCTTGACCATCTTCGGCCTGGACCTGCGCAATCGTTCGGTGGCCAACTGGCCGCTGGACGCCGCCTATCTGAGCCTGGAGGCGAGCACCCCGGTGGCGGCGGACGCCGCCGCGACGTCCTATCCGCCCAGCACCCTGCCGGCCGACCAGGCGCTGGCCGGGCAGCCTCGGGTGCTGCTGCGCGGGGTGGCCGGGTCGGGCAAGACGACGCTGGTTCAGTGGCTGGCGGTGAGCGCGGCACGCCGGCTGCTGCCCGAGGGGCTGGGCCATCTGGCCGGCAGGGTCCCCTTCGTCCTGCCGCTGCGCACCTTGATCCGGCGCGGTGAACTGCCTGCGTCGCCGGCCGACTTCCTCGCCGCGGTGGGCAGCGGGCTGGCCGCCGAGCAGCCCGACGGGTGGGCGCGGCGGGTGCTGAAGGCGGGCCGCGCCCTGGTGATGGTCGACGGGATGGACGAGGTCAGCGAGCGCGAGCGGGACCGGGTCCGTCAGTGGCTGCGCGAACTGCTGCTGGTCTACCCGAACAACCTGTGGCTGGTGACGTCCCGCCCGTCGGCGGTGGACGACGCCTGGCTGGCGTCGGAGGGGTTCACCGAGCTGACGCTGTCCCCGATGAGCCGCGACGACAGCGCCTCCTTCGTCTCCCGCTGGCACAACGCGGCCCGGGCGGACTGCCGGGACCCGGAGGAGAGCGCCCGGCTGGCGGGCTACGAGGAATCCCTGCTGACCGCGATACGCACCAAGCAGGACCTGGGACGGCTGGCCACCAACCCCCTGATGTGCGGCATGATCTGCGCGCTGCACCGCGATCGGCGCGGCTATCTCCCGCACGGCCGCAAGGAGTTGTACGACGCCGCGCTGGCCATGCTCACCGCCGACCGCGACCAGCGGCGCGACATCGGCTTCCTCGACGGCATCGAACTGACCGCGGAGCCGCAGATCCAGCTGCTGCAACGGCTGGCGTACTGGCTGATCCGCAACGGCCGGTCCGAACTCGACCGCGACCACGCGGAACGCATCATCGCCGAGGCGCTGCCGTCGGTGCCGGCCGCCGCGGCGCAGGGCGACGCCCAGGCGATCCTCAAGCACCTGCTGCTGCGCAGCGGGCTGATCCGCGAGCCGACCAGCGGCACCGTCGACTTCGTCCACCGCACCTTCCAGGACTACCTGGGCGCCAAGCGGGCGGTCGAGGAGTGGGACATCGGCCTGCTGGTGGACAAGGCGTCGGACGCCCAGTGGGAGGACGTGGTGCGGATGGCCGTCGCCCACGCCCGGCCGCGGGAGCGGGCCGAGATCCTCCGGGCGCTGATCGCCCGGCCGGCCGAGAGCGAGGCGGCGCTGGCCCGGGTCAGCCTGCTGGCGATGGCCTGTCTGGAGCACGCCACCGAACTCGACCCCGCCGTCCGGCAGGCGGTCCAGGATCGGGGGTCCTCCCTCATTCCGCCCCGCCATGTCCCCGAGGCCAGGACCCTGTCCGGGGTCGGCTCCATCGTGCTGGAGTTGTTACCGGGTCCGGAGGGCTGTCCGGACGACGCCACCGCGCAGGCGACGGTGGTCGCCGCCTCCCTCATCGGCACCGACGCCGCGATCCCGGTGCTCCGGCGCTTCCGGGAGCATCCGTCGCTGCTGGTGCGCTCCCAGCTGGTGTGGAACTGGGACCGGTTCGACGACCGGCAGTACTTCGACGAGGTGATCGCCCATCTGTCCCAGGACGACCTGATCCACGTGGCCAAGTCGCAGACGCATCTGCGCATGCTCCGGGAGGCGGGCGGCCGGGCGAGGATGAGTCTGCGCGGCGACTTCACGGCAGAGCAGATGCGCGAACACCTCGATCCGGGGCTGCTCACCGAGCTCGACATCCTGGGGAACGCCGCGCTGACCGATGTGGAGGTGCTGGCCGGCTTCCCGGAACTGCGGATGCTGTCCCTGCGGCGCTGCCCCTCGCTGACCGATCTGTCGGCGCTGCGCCGCACCGCGTTGAAAACACTGGTCTTCAGTCCCGCGCCGGGCAGCCGGCCGGCCTCGCCGCTCGCCTCGCTGCCCGCTTCGCTGGAGGGACTGCACCTGCAGAACACCGGCGACCTCGACGCGCTGCCGGCCGGGAAGGCGCCGCACGTCAAGGCCCTGCTGGTGGACGACATCCCCGCCGCCGGCCTGGATCTGCGCTGGGTGACCTACACCTTCCGCGCGCTGGAGATCCTGCGCCTGGTCTACGAGCCGGGCACGCCCCCGGTCGACATCGACGCGCTGGCCGGGCTGCCGAAGCTGCGGCGGCTGGAGATCTACAACACCACGCCGGTGCGCACCGGCGGCGTACGGGCCGGCGGTGCCGAGATCGCGATCCTCGATCCGGAGGAGATCGATGATTCGCCTCTCACTGTCATATGACAAAAGGGAGAATTCCCCTTAATGGGGTCCGGAAAAGGAAACCGCCCTGGTCGGAACGGATCCGTTCCGACCAGGGCGGTCCCTGGGACTGCGAGCCCGCCGGGGCTCAGTCCTTGCTCAGGTTGGGCGTGCCACCGCTGCCCGCCGCCTCGATGGGCGGGGTGTCGGCGACGGTGACCTTCTCCTCGCCGCGGAAGGTGAAGGTCTTGTTCTCGCCCTCGCCCTCCGTGCCGACCACCACGATGTGACCGGGGCGCAGCTCGCTGAAGAGGATCTTCTCCGAGAGCGCGTCCTCGATCTCGCGCTGGATCGTCCGGCGCAGCGGCCGGGCGCCCAGCACCGGGTCGTAGCCCTTCTTCGCCAGCAGCGACTTCGCGTCCGCGCTGAGCTCGATGCCCATGTCGCGGTCCTTGAGGCGCTCGTCCACCTTGGCGACCATCAGGTCGACGATCTGGATGATGTCTTCCTCGCTGAGCTGGTGGAAGACCACGATGTCGTCGACACGGTTGAGGAACTCGGGCCGGAAGTGCTGCTTCAGCTCTTCGCTGACCTTCGCCTTCATCCGCTCGTACCCGGACTTGACGTCACCCGCGGCGGCGAAGCCGAGGTTGAAGCCCTTGGAGATGTCCCGGGTTCCGAGGTTGGTCGTCATGATGATGACGGTGTTCTTGAAGTCGACGACCCGGCCCTGGGAGTCGGTCAGCCGACCGTCCTCCAGGATCTGCAGCAGCGAGTTGAAGATATCCGGGTGGGCCTTCTCGACCTCGTCGAACAGGACCACCGAGAACGGCTTGCGGCGCACCTTCTCGGTGAGCTGGCCGCCCTCTTCGTAGCCGACGTATCCGGGCGGGGAGCCGAAGAGCCGCGAGACGGTGTGCTTCTCGCTGAACTCCGACATGTCGAGCTGGATCAGCGCGTCCTCGTCGCCGAAGAGGAATTCGGCGAGCGTCTTGGACAGCTCGGTCTTACCGACACCGGACGGACCGGCGAAGATGAACGAGCCGCCGGGACGCTTCGGGTCCTTCAGACCCGCACGGGTACGGCGGATGGCCTGGGAAAGCGCCTTGATGGCGTCCTTCTGGCCGATGACGCGCTTGTGGAGCTCGTCCTCCATGCGCAGCAGCCGGGAGGACTCCTCCTCGGTGAGCTTGAAGACCGGGATGCCGGTGGCGGTGGCCAGGACCTCGGCGATCAGGTCCTCGTCCACCTCGGCGACGACGTCCATGTCGCCGGCCTTCCACTCCTTCTCCCGCTTGGTCTTCGCGGACAGCAGCTGCTTCTCCTTGTCGCGGAGCGAGGCTGCCTTCTCGAAGTCCTGGGAGTCGATGGCCGACTCCTTCTCCCGGCGCACGTCGGCGATCTTCTCGTCGAACTCGCGCAGGTCCGGCGGAGCGGTCATCCGGCGGATGCGCATCCGGGAGCCGGCCTCGTCGATCAGGTCGATCGCCTTGTCCGGCAGGAAGCGGTCCGAGATGTAGCGGTCGGCCAGCGTGGCCGCCGCGACCAGGGCCGCGTCGGTGATGGAGACCCGGTGGTGGGCCTCGTAGCGGTCGCGCAGACCCTTGAGGATCTCGATGGTGTGCGGGAGCGAGGGCTCGGCGACCTGGATGGGCTGGAAGCGGCGCTCGAGGGCCGCGTCCTTCTCCAGGTGCTTGCGGTACTCGTCCAGCGTGGTGGCACCGATGGTCTGCAGCTCGCCGCGGGCCAGCATCGGCTTGAGGATGCTGGCGGCGTCGATGGCACCCTCGGCGGCGCCCGCGCCGACCAGGGTGTGCAGCTCGTCGATGAACAGGATGATGTCGCCGCGGGTGCGGATCTCCTTGAGCACCTTCTTCAGGCGCTCCTCGAAGTCACCGCGGTAGCGGGAGCCGGCGACCAGGGCGCCGAGGTCGAGGGTGTAGAGCTGCTTGTCCTTGAGCGTCTCGGGCACCTCGCCCTTGACGATGGCCTGGGCCAGGCCCTCGACGACGGCGGTCTTGCCGACGCCGGGCTCGCCGATGAGGACGGGGTTGTTCTTGGTACGGCGGGACAGCACCTGCATGACCCGCTCGATCTCCTTCTCGCGCCCGATGACCGGGTCGAGCTTGGTCTCACGAGCGGCCTGGGTCAGGTTCCGGCCGAACTGGTCGAGGACCAGCGAGGTGGAGGGCGTGCCCTCGGCGGGGCCGCCGGCCGTGGCCGACTCCTTGCCGCCCTGGTAGCCGGACAGCAGCTGGATGACCTGCTGCCGCACCCGGTTGAGGTCGGCGCCCAGCTTGACCAGGACCTGGGCGGCGACGCCCTCGCCCTCGCGGATCAGGCCGAGCAGGATGTGCTCCGTGCCGATGTAGTTGTGGCCGAGCTGGAGGGCCTCGCGGAGCGACAGCTCCAGGACCTTCTTGGCACGAGGGGTGAAGGGGATGTGCCCGGACGGGGCCTGCTGGCCCTGGCCGATGATCTCCTCCACCTGCTGGCGGACCGCCTCGAGCGAAATCCCGAGGCTCTCCAGGGCCTTAGCGGCGACACCCTCACCCTCGTGGATCAGGCCCAGGAGGATGTGCTCGGTGCCGATGTAGTTGTGGTTGAGCATCCGGGCTTCTTCCTGAGCCAGGACGACAACCCGCCGCGCGCGGTCGGTGAACCTCTCGAACATCGTTAATCGCTCCTCAGAGCGGTCAGGCAGATCGGGGCCGGTCCCCTCCCTGTCCTTCCGCATGCTAGTCCCGGCGAGCAGGACAGCTCACTTCAATCGCCGACCAGCTCCGCGGAAAGCTTCTGCCCCCGCTAGGCCGTCAACAGCTCCAACCTGATGGTGCGAGACGATGTTCCCGCAGGCCAAGCGGATGAACCGATATCGCGTACGCCCGTGGCGAACGCCCGCCCTGCCGACTTCTTCGTCGCCCCTGTCTCACTAGGTCTTTCTTACCCGCGCGTACGGACAATCCATGCCGCGCACCCCCTCCATGTCTGCTACCAGCGAACAAGGAATCGTCTCGGCGGGTCCGCGCGCCACCCGAGATGGCGGACCGCACCCGTACGGGGACACGCCGTAACCACCGGCTCCCCCGGCAGTTTCCAGGGCATGTGTCCGGGCGACCGAAGTGACCGACTGAGGGACTGGTACGAGCGCGAGCTGGGCTGGGCCACCTGCGCGGCGGCCCCGGGCCCTGACGACCTGTGCCGCCCTGACTACCGCACGGACCCCGACGGCCGGTGCGGCCCTGACGGCCCTGGAGGCCCGCACAGGGCCGGAGTGGCGCTGGAGACCGGCGTGCGCTTCGACGTGCTGGACGTGCCCGTGGCGGCCGCTGTGGAGGTGCTGCGGCGCTTCCCGCGCACCGGCCCGGCCGCCGTGTGCGGGACCCGGGCACTGCTGCTGGTGGCGGCGGGCGCCGCGGAGGAACTGCCGGGGCTGCTGGGCTGGCTCGACTGGGGCGGTATCGAGCTGGATCTGGTGGTACGGGGAGCGGGTGGCCGGATGCCGGCGCCCGGGATCCCCTGGGAGCGGACCGCCGCCACGGCCGGGCCGGACGTCGCGCTGTGGCTACGGCCTCCCGAGCCGGGGCGGGAAGTGGAGTCGACGCTGCCCTCGGTCGCCCTCACCGAGAGCGGGCTGCGGACGGGCGTGGTCGGTCTGGTGCGTCTGGTCGGGGCGGTGGCCACGGAGTGCCACCGGACCCGGATCCTCCCTGCGCGAACGGGTCGGCCGACCGATTCCCGGCCGACCGAGCGCCGCCCGGCTGAGCGGCTAACCGGTCAGCCGTGGGCCTTCTCGTACGCCTCACGAATGCTGGCGGGGACCCGGCCGCGGTCGTTGACCTCGTAGCCGTTGTCCTTCGCCCACGCGCGGATCTTCGCGGTGTCCGGACCCGAACCGCCGGCGGCGGCTGTGCGAGAGGCACGGCCACGCCCACGGGAGGCTCGGCCACCGGTCTTACGGCCGGCGTCCACGTAATCGGCCAGCAGGCCGCGCAGCTTGTCGGCGTTGTCCGTGGTGAGGTCGATCTCGTACGTCGCGCCGTCGAGGGCGAACGTGACGGTCTCGTCGGCCTCGCCACCTGTCATGTCGTCAACGAGAAGGACCTGGACCTTCTGTGCCACGGGCTTCCCTTTCATCGATATGGTCCGGGGAGTCCCCGGGGATAAAGGAGTACGAGTAAAAGCAAACCCCTTTTCCACGGAAAACTCAAACCCTTGGACGACGAGAGCGCGCGCATGGTTGCACGAGAACGGCCTTCAGTGGGGCGCGATTCGGACAAACCCGATCACAGATGCAAGAGCATGCGACTGTTGCCGAGGGTGTTCGGCTTCACTCGTTCGAGGTCCAGGAACTCGGCGACACCCTCGTCATAGGAACGCAGGAGCTCGCTGTAGACGTCTGTGTCGACCGGCGTCTCACCGATCTCCACGAACCCGTGCTTGGCGAAGAAGTCGACTTCGAAGGTGAGACAGAAAATTCGCCGCACTCCCAGCCAGCGTGCCGTCTGCAACAACTTGCCGAGCACCAGGTGCCCGAGCCCTTTGCCATGCAGGTCCGGCCGTACCGCCAGGGTGCGGACTTCCGCCAGGTCCTCCCACATGACATGGAGTGCGCCGCAAGCCACCACCTCGGCGTCCTCGTCGCGTTCCGCGACCCAGAACTCCTGGATGTCCTCGTAAAGCGTGACGGTCGGCTTGCCCAACAGGATGCGGTCACCTACATAGCCGTCCAGCAACTGTCGTACCGCGGGCACATCACTGGTCCTGGCACGGCGGACAGTGACGACTTTCGCCAGTGGCGACTGCGGAGAACGCGAAGAAGACCCGGAAGGCTCGGACGGTACGGACGACATAGCGCGACGCTATCGTCCGCGCTCTTCCGGCGTGTCGGCGGGTTCGGCCGGTTCTTCCGCCCCGGCTTCGGGCTGCACGATGCGCGAAGCGTCCCGCAACGCTTCACGTTGTTCCGGTGACATCATGCTGAAGAACTGGACAAGTGCGGCCGCCGGGTTGTCACTCGCCGCCCATGCCTCGTGCATCAGCGCGGCCGCGTAGGCGGGCCGGGTGGAAACCGCCTCGTACCGATAGGCGCGCCCTTCGTGTTCCCGGCGCAGCCAGCCCTTCTGATGGAGGTTGTCCATTACGGTCATGACGGTGGTGTAGGCGATGGACCGTTCCTGCTGCATGTCTTCCAGGACTTCGCGGACGGTGACCGGGCGGTTCCACTGCCACACCCTGGTCATGACCGTGTCTTCGAGATCTCCCAATGGCCGTGGCACACCTCGAATTGTAGAGGCAAATGTCACGGATGCGGCATTTTTTCGGAGCAGAGGGTTAGGATCCGGACTCCGCCGGCGATCCCGACTGGTTCGGAACGGACACCACGGCCACCGTCCGCTGCGCCGCCTCGCGTGCGATCGCGGCGTCGGCGGCCGCGTCCTCCTTGGCCCGGTTGGCGCCGCCCTGGTTCTTGATGATCGTCACCACGAGGAACGCGAAGGCCACCGCCATCACGAGGGGCGGTACGAGCGCGGATACATAGCCCACGGTTGCCTCACTCCTTCTCCGGCTCCCGAGTTCTCGGGCCCGTCCGGACGACTTTCGGTGCGTCCAGAGTAGCCACGCCGGTTTCCCGGGTCGCGGTGAGGTACGGCATCAGGGCGGGGCGGGTGGAAATGCTGTGCGCATTCTGTGCGGCGATAGCGGACGTATTCGATTCGGCCGGTCGGCGCGTTCCGCCGTGGTCTTCGGGTCCGGCCGCTCAGTCGGCCGTCCGGTGTTCGGGAACGCCCGGGGATTCCGGGCGCCGCGGCGGCCACAGCTCGGCGGGGGTGGGCACCCTGCGGTCCGGCTCCTGGTCGGGCGACGGTCCGCCGGGCGGCTCCGCGACCGGGGGCGGGCCGGCCTCGCACCCGCCGGCCGGCACCGGGATCCGCTCGGCGAGGACGGCCGCCGGCCGGGCGCGGCGGCCGGGGCCTGCGGATCCGTACGGCAGCCTGCCGAGGCCGCGCAGCGCCGCCAGGTCCTTGGCGGCGGGCCGGTAGCCGCCGTCCAGTGCCTGCGAGAGGCGCTCCAGGTAGCCGTCAGCGGCCCCCGGCAGCGCGTCGCGGTAGCGGGCGAGGTCGGCCAGCACGAAGGCCCGCAGCCGGTCGCTCTCGCGGACCGCCTCCTCCAGTGCCGCCGCGAGCCGCCGGAACTCCTGGCCGCCGCCCGGCTCCCGCGCCGGGGCCGGGACGACCGGTCCCGGACGCCGGGCGGCCGCGGGGGGTGTCGCGTGGTGAAGGGCCTCGGCGAGGGCGCGCCGCAGGACGCGCAGTTCGTCCGCGCTGAACGCCATTCCGCCTCGGGACCCGTGTGGCGTGGGCATGAGCCGACTTTACGTACTAAACGGAAAAATGTCGCGTATTGTGCGCCGAATGTCGGCTGGTAACCGACGTACCGTCAGATCACGCCCCGCCCCGGGCCGTCAGGTCGTCGAGACGTTCCGCTCGTAGACCAGCCGCAGGCCGATGAGGGTCAGCCACGGTTCGTGCTCGTCGATGATCGACGCCTCCCCCAGCACCAGCGGTGCCAGGCCGCCGGTGGCGATGACGGTCACGTCGTCGGGGTCGTCGGCGAGTTCGCGGGCCATGCGCTCCCCGATGCCGTCGACCTGGCCGGCGAACCCGTACAGGATGCCGGACTGCATGGCCTCCACGGTGTTCTTGCCGACGACGCTGCGCGGGCGGGCCAGTTCGATCTTGCGCAGTTGGGCGCCCTTGACGCCGAGCGCCTCCACCGAGATCTCGATGCCGGGGGCGATCGCGCCGCCGAGGTACTCACCGCGGGCCGAGACCGCGTCGAAGGTGGTCGCGGTGCCGAAGTCGACCACGATGCACGGGCCGCCGTACAGGTGGACGGCGGCCAGCGCGTTGATGATGCGGTCGGCGCCGACCTCCTTGGGGTTGTCCGCCAGGATCGGCACGCCGGTCTTGATGCCGGGCTCCACCAGGACCGAGGGCACGTCGCCGTAGTAGCGCCGGGTCACCTCGCGCAGCTCGTGCAGGACGGAGGGGACGGTGGCGCAGATCGAGATGCCGTCGATCCCGTCGCCCAGTTCATCGCCGAGCAGCGGGTGCATGCCCATCAGGCCCTGGAGCAGGACGGCCAGTTCGTCGGCGGTGCGCCGGGCGTCAGTGGAGATCCGCCAGTGCTCGACGATCTCCTCCCCGTCGAACAGGCCCAGCACGGTGTGGGTGTTGCCCACGTCGATGGTGAGCAGCATCTACGCGTCCGCCCTCAGGTCAAGGCCGATGTCCAGGACGGGCGAGGAGTGGGTGAGCGCGCCGACGGAGAGGTAGTCCACGCCGGTCTCGGCGTAGGCGCGGGCGTTGTCCAGGGTGAGCCGGCCGGAGGACTCCAGCGCCGCGCGGCCGGCGACCAGGGCGACGGCCTCGGCCGTCTGTGCCGGGGTGAAGTTGTCCAGCAGGATCAGGTCGGCGCCCGCGTCGAGCACCTCGCGCGACCTGGTCGAGGGTGTCCACCTCGACCTCGATGTCCAGTTCGGGGAACTCCTCGCGCACCGCGCGGAAGGCGGCGGCCACCCCGCCGGCCGCGATCACGTGGTTGTCCTTGACCAGGGCGGCGTCCGACAGCGACATGCGGTGGTTGGCGCCGCCGCCGCAGCGCACCGCGTACTTCTCCAGGGCGCGCAGCCCCGGGGTGGTCTTGCGGGTGTCGCGGACCGTGGCCTTGGTGCCTTCGAGCGCGTCGGCCCAGGCGCGGGTGGCGGTGGCGATGCCGGACAGCCGGCCGAGCAGGTTGAGCGCGCTGCGCTCGGCGGTCAGCAGGTCGCGGGTGCGGGTGCGCACGGTGAGCAGCACCTGGCCGGCCTCGACCCGGTCGCCGTCCTCGACGTGCCGCTCCACCTCGAACTCGTCGGTGCACACCACCGACAAGACCGCCTCGGCGACCCGCAGGCCGGCCACCACGCCCGGCTGGCGGGCGGCGAAGTCGCCGATGGAGAAGGCGTCCTCGGGGACGGTGGCGACCGTGGTCACGTCGACGCCCGTTGTCCAGGTCCTCCTCGATCGCCATGTGCGCGACGTCCTCGACCAGCACCGGGTCGAGTCCCGCGTCCACCAGCAGCTCCGCGAGGTCGGGGTCGAGTCCGCACTCCAGCGGATCGAGTTCGTAGCCCTCGCCGTCACCAGCGCCGCAACCGCAGCTGTCGCCGCAGCCGCCGGCCGAGTCGTCCGGGGTCTGGCCGGGGCGGCCGATCTGGAGAAGGGGAAGGTCGGACGTACTCATGAACGTGGCTCCACGGGGTGCTGGGCGGACGGTGTGACGGGCGGGAACTGCGTGTCGGGCGTGGTGCGGACGGCGAGCGTGCGCTCCGGGGTGAGACGCACGACGAGGTGGCGCTGCCAGGTCTCCTCGTCCCGCTCGGGGTGGTCCTCCCGCCAGTGGCAGCCGCGGGTCTCCTCGCGGGCACGGCGGCCGCCACCAGGACCCGGGCGACCAGTTCGAGGTTGGTCGCCTCCCAGCTCTCCACGCACGGCTCGGCGGTCTTGTGGTCGCGGTCGAGGTCCTCGACGGCCGCGGTGTGGATCCGCTCCAGGCTCTCGGCGGCGGACGCCAGGCTCGGCGGCGCTGCGCAGCACGCCGGCGCCGTCGGTCATCACGCGCTGGATGTCGTAGCGGGTGCCTCGGCGCCAGCAGCGGGTCGCCGGGAGGGCGCGGGCGGCAGCGGGGCGCCGGGGGCGGCCGGGTGGGCCAGGATGTCGTCCGCGATGCGCTCGGCGAAGACCAGGCCTTCCAGCAGGGAGTTGGAGGCCAGCCGGTTCGCGCCGTGCACGCCGGTGCAGGCGACCTCGCCGCAGGCGTACAGGCCGGGGACGGTGGTGCGGCCGCGCAGGTCGGTGCGGACCCCGCCGGAGGCGTAGTGCGCGGCGGGCGCCACCGGGATCGGCTGCGGTCACCGGGTCGATGCCGTGCGAGCGGCAGGCGGCCAGGATGGTCGGGAAGCGCTCCGCCCACATCCGGGCGCCGAAGTGCCGGGCGTCGAGGTACATGTGCTCGGTGCCGGTCTCCCGCATCCGGCGCGTGATCGCCTTGGCGACGATGTCGCGCGGCGCCAGCTCGGCGAGTTCGTGCTGGCCCAGCATGAAGCGGACGCCGTCGGCGTCCACCAGGTGGGCGCCCTCGCCGCGTACCGCCTCGGACACCAGCGGCTGCTGGCCCTCGCGCGTCCGGGCCGAGCCACAGCACGGTCGGGATGGAACTGGACGAACTCCAGGTCGCTGACCTCGGCGCCGGCCCGCAGCGCGAGGGCGACGCCGTCGCCGGTGGAGACGGCCGGGTTGGTGGTGGCGGAGAAGACCTGGCCCATGCCGCCGGTGGCCAGCACGACGGCCCTGGCGTGGACCGCGCCGACCCCGTCGCGGCGGCCCTCGCCCATCACGTGCAGGGTGACGCCCGCGGCGCGGCCGGCGGCGTCGGTGAGCAGGTCGAGCACGAGCGCGTTCTCCACGGTCTCGATGCCGCGGGCGACGGACCGCCTCGACCAGGGCGCGGGAGACCTCGGCGCCGGTCGCGTCGCCGCCGGCGTGGGCGATCCGGCGGCGGTGGTGGCCGCCCTCGCGGGTCAGCAGGATCTCGCCGGTCGCCGCCGACGGTGTCGAAGTGCGCGCCGGCGTCGATCAGCCGCCGCACCGCGTCCGGGCCCTCGGTGACCAGCAGGCGTACCGCCGCCTCGTCGCACAGTCCGGCGCCCGGCGACCAGGGTGTCGGCCAGGTGCTGCTCTGGGGTGTCGCCGTCGCCCAGCGCCGCGGCGATGCCGCCCTGCGCCCAGCGGGTGGAGCCGTCGTCCAGCCTGGCCTTGGTGACCACGATGACCTTGGCGCCGCCCGCCGCGCAGCGCAGCGCGGTGGTGAGCCCGGCGACCCCGGAGCCGACGACGACGACGTCGGCCTCCACCGCCCAGCCGGGTGCGGGGGCGAGCAGGCGTATGCCACTCATGAGTGGTCTCCGAACTGGAGGGGGAGGTTGTCGATCAGCCGGGTGGCGCCCACCTTCGCGGCCACGGCGAGCACGGCGGGGCCGGTGTGGTCCTCGGCGGCCCGGTGAAGTCGGCCGGGTCGACGAGGGCGAGGTAGTCCACGTCCAGGTCCGCATCCGCGCCGGCCGCCTTCTCCAGCACCGCGCGGGCCGCGTCCAGCACGGCGGCCGGGCCGCCCTCCACCGCGTCCCGGCCGGCGAACAGCGCGCCGGACAGCGCGAGCGCGGTGCGCGCGGTCCGCGTCGGACAGGTAGCGGTTGCGGCTGGACAGCGCCAGGCCGTCCGGCTCGCGCACGGTGGGCACGCCGACGATCCGGACGGGGAAGTCCAGGTCGGCGGCCATCCGGCGGATCAGGGCGAGTTGCTGGGCGTCCTTCTGGCCGAAGAAGGCGACGTCGGCGTGGGTGAGGTGGAGCAGCTTGGCGACGACGGTCAGCATGCCGTCGAAGTGGCCCGGGCCGTGACGCGCCTTCGTAGCCCTCCCCCATCGGTCCGGCCGCGATCCGCACCAGCGGGCGGCCGTCGGGGTAGACCTCGGCGGGCGGCGGCGCGAACACCAGGTCGGCGCCGGCCTCGGTGGCGAACGCCAGGTCGGCGTCGAGGGTGCGCGGGTAGCGGTCGAAGTCCTCGCCGGGACCGAACTGGAGCGGGTTGACGAAGACGGTGACCACCACGCAGCCGGCGCCGGGGAACTCCCGCGCGGCGCGGATCAGCGCGGCGTGGCCCTCGTGGAGGGCGCCCATCGTCATGACGACGTGGGCTGCCCGGTCCTGGTGGCCAGCGCCGCGTCCAACTCCTCCGCGGTGTGCAGCAGTTCGGTCATCGCGCCTCTCCGTCGGGGCGGTCGGCGAGGACGTCGAGCAGGGCCTCGGCGAGTTCGGGTTTGAGCATGCCGTTGGTGAGCGCCCGGTCGGCGGTGGCGCGGGCCATGGCCACGTAGCTGGCGACCGTCTGCGGGGAGTGGGCGCGCAGTTCGCCCAGGTGGGCGGCGACGGTGCCGGCGTCGCCGCGGGCGACCGGGCCGGTCAGCGCCTGCGTCGCCGGAGCGCAGCGCGTTGTCGAGGGCGGCGCCCAGCAGCGGGCCGAGCATCCGCCCCGGGTGCTCGACCCCGGCGGCGGCCAGCAGTTCGCGGGCCTGCGCGACCAGGGTGACCAGGTGGTTGGAGCCGATCGCCAGGGCCGCGTGGTAGAGCGGCCGGACGGCCTCCTCGATCCACTCCGGCTCGCCGCCCATCTCCACCACCAGCGCCTCGGCGGCCATCCGCAGCTGGCCAGGGGCGGTGACCCCGAACGAGCAGCCCGGCCAGCCGCTGGACGTCGACGGTGGTGCCGGTGAAGGTCATCGCCGGGTGCAGCGCCAGCGGCAGCGCCCCGGCCCGCAGCGCGGGGTCGAGCACCCCGGTGCCGAACCGCCCCGAGGTGTGCGCCAGCAGTTGTCCCGGGCGCACCGCGCCGGTCTCCGCGAGCCCCGCGACCAGGCCGGGCAGCGCGTCGTCCGGCACCGTGAGCAGGACGAGGTCGGCCCTGGCCAGCACCTCGGCGGGTTCGACCAGCGGCACGCCGGGCAGCAGGGCGGCGGCGCGGCGCAGGGAGGCGTCGGAGACGCCCGAGGCGGCGACCGGCCGGTGCCCTGCCAGGCGCAGCGCGGCGGCCAGCGCGGGGCCGACCCGTCCGGCGCCGACGACTCCTACGGCCAGGCGGGCGGGACGGTCCTCCACCCCTGCGGGCTGGTGTCCGGGATTGTCGATTGGGTTCACGCTGTGGCGGCCTTCCGTTCCAGTCCTCTGGGGTACCGGACGCGTTCTCGTCAATGCTACGCGAACGATTTCCGGGTCTTGTGGGGGATATCCAATGGCCTCCGGCCGGGCCGGTGCGCGAGGATCACCCGCATGAGCGACAGGGACGACGGCGGGTTCGAGGCAGCGGTTGACCCGGAGGCGGCGGTGGAGGCACCGGCCGCCGCGGCGGACCCGGCCGACGCCGCCGGGGAGGCGGCCCGTACGAAGGCGCGGCGGCGGGCGGCGGTGGCCGGCTGCGACCGGATCCTGTCGCACCAGCGGGCCGCCACCCTCGGCGAGCGGCTGGCCCGGCTGACCGACGAGGCGGCGGGCGCCTACGACCTGTCCGGGCCGATCGATCACTACGGCGACGGCGTCGTCGCCGACCTGGAGCGGCGGGTCGCCGGGCTGCTGGGGACGGACGACGCGGCGTTCTTCCCGTCCGGCACCATGGCGCAGCAGGTCGCGTTGCGCTGCTGGGCGGGCCGCACCGGCAACCCGGCGGTCGCCCTGCACCCGCTGGCCCACCCCGAGGTGCACGAGCGCGGCGCGCTGTCGGCACTGAGCGGGCTGCGGCCGGTGCACCCCACCACCGCGCCACGGCTGCCGACTGCGGCCGAAGTGCGCGACTTCGAGGAGCCGTTCGGCACGCTGATGCTCGAACTGCCGCTGCGGGACGCCGGTTTCGTGCTGCCCAGCTGGCAGGAGCTGACCGAGGTGGTGGCCGCCGCCCGGGAGCGGGACGCGGTGGTGCACTTCGACGGTGCCCGGCTGTGGGAGTGCCCGCCGCACTTCGGGCGCCCGCTCGCGGAGATCGCGGAGCTGGCGGACAGCGTCTACGTGTCGTTCTACAAGTCGCTCGACGGCCTGTCGGGGGCCGCGCTGGCGGGCCCCGCGGACTTCGTCGAGGAGGCGAGGACCTGGCGGCACCGCTACGGGGGGCAGATCTTCCAGCAGTGGCCGGCCGCGCTCGCCGCGCTCGCCGGGCTGGACAACGCGCTGCCCCGGCTGCCCTCCTGCGTCGCGCACGCCAGGACGGTGGCCGAAGCCCTGACCGAGGCGCTGGCGGCGGCGCCGTTCTTCCGGGTGCACCCCGCGGTGCCGCACACCCACCAGTTCCAGGTCTGGCTGCCGTATCCCGCGGACGTGCTGAACGAGGCGGGGCTGCGGCAGGCGGAGGAGGACAAGGTCTTCCTCTTCTCCGGCTGGTACCCCTCCGGCCCGCCCGGGCTGTCGATGACCGAGGTCACCGTGGACTCCGACGCGCTGGAGTGGACGGCGGAGCGGATACGCGAGGCGGTCGCCGGCTTCCTGGCGCGGCTGCCGTAGCGGCCGGAGCGAGCGGCGGGGAGGCGGGGTGGCGGACCGGGGCTTACGAGCCGCCCGCCCGGACCACGCCGGTCTCGTAGGCCAGCACCACCGCCTGCACCCGGTCGCGCAGCCCCAGCTTGGTCAGTATCCGGCCGACATGGGTCTTGACCGTCGCCTCCGACAGCACCAGCCGCGCCGCGATCTCGCCGTTCGACAGCCCCTGGGCGACCAGCAGCAGGACCTCGCGCTCCCGCTCGGTCAGCCTGCTCAGCTCGGCGCTGGAGGGCTCCTTGGCGGCCTGCGGGAGCATCGGCGCGAACCGGTCGAGCAGCCGCCGGGTGGTGCTGGGGGCGACCACCGCGTCGCCGCTGTGCACCGCGCGGATGGCGCCCAGCAGTTCGGCCGGCGGCACGTCCTTGAGCATGAAGCCGCTGGCCCCCGCCTTGAGCGCGGCGAAGGCGTACTCGTCCAGGTCGAAGGTGGTCAGGATCAGCACCCTGGGCACCCCTTCCGCGGTGGCCCGCTCCGGGCCGCCGCAGATCCGCCGGGTGGCCTCGACGCCGTCCATCCGCGGCATGCGCACGTCCATCAGCACCACGTCGACCCGGGTGGCGCGCAGCACCTCGATCGCCTCGGCGCCGTCCCCCGCCTCGGCGACCACCTCCATGTCCGGCTGTGCCTGGAGCACCATCCGGAAGCCGGTGCGCAGCAGTACCTGGTCGTCGACGAGCATCACGCGGATCGCCATGTCGTGGTCCCCTCCTGGTTCCTTGGGCGTGTCCTGCTTCGCCGACGTGCCCGGTCGACGGTCAGCGGCCCGGCTTGAGCGGCAGCGCGGCCCTGATCCGGAAACCGCCGCCGGGGCGCGGCCCGGTCTCCAGCGTGCCGCCGATCATGGCTATCCGCTCCCGCATGCCGATCAGCCCCTGCCCGAGGCCGTCGGCGCCGCCTTCCTCGTAGCCGTCGGCGGCCGCCCCCCGCCCGTCGTCCTCTATGAGCATGCGCAACTCGCTGTCACCGTAGGTGAGCCGCACCGTGGCGCTGGCGGCGGGGCCGCCGTGTTTGCGGGTGTTGGTCAGCGCCTCCTGCACGATGCGGTACGCGGTCAGCTCGACGCCGCTGGACAGCGGGCGCGCCGGGCCCTCGACGGCGAAGTCCACCGGCAGGCCCGCGCCGCGCACCTGCTCGACGAGTTCGCCGAGCTGGTCGACCCCGGGCTGCGGTACGTACTCGCCGCCGCTGTCGTCGGACTCGCGCAGCAGGCCCAGCAGGCGGCGCATCTCGGCCAACGCCAGCCGCCCGGTCTGCGAGATGGTGCCCAGTGCCTGTTTGGCCTGGTCGGGGGAGGCGTCCAGCACATAGGCGGCGCCATCGGCCTGGACCACCATCACCGAGACGTTGTGCGCGACCACGTCGTGCAGTTCGCGGGCTATCCGGGCGCGTTCGGCGGCGACGGCGGCCTTGGACTGCGCCTCGCGCTCGCGTTGCAGCCGCTCGGCCCGCTCCTCCAACTGCGCGTAGTAGGCCCGCCGGGTGCGCAGGCTGTCGCCGATCACCCAGGCCAGCGCGAAGGGGATGGTGAGGAAGACCGCCTGGACCACCCGGGTCCAGCCGGTGTCGTAGGAGCCGTCAGGCCAGCGCGCCTCCGACAGCCCGGCGGCGCTCAGCGCGCACAGCAGCGCGAGTCGCGACGCCCAGCGCGCCCCGTTGGAGGCGACGGTGTAGACGATCACCAGCAGCGCGAAGTCGGCTGGTATCACCGTGACGTTGGTGGCGAGTTGGGCCACCCCGGTCACCAGGGCGAGCAGCAGCATCCGCTCCGGCGCCCGGCGGCGCAGCGCCACCGCCACGCACATCGTGACCGAGACCACCAGTCCGAGCGGCCGGCCGTAGTGCCCGCCGGCCCCGTTCGCCGCGACCTCCAGCGCCGACATCCCGAACAGGACGACGGCCCAGAAGGTGTCGACCCCGGTCGGGTGTCTGCGGAAGAAGTCGTAGAGACGCTGCACGTCACCCAGAGTAGGCATGGCGGATACATGAAGGGGTCAACCAATAGAGCGATCCTGCGCCGGCCGTCTACTCCGCAGGGTGGATGCCGGGTGGAGCCGCTGGGGTGATGGCGTGCCCCTACC
The DNA here is from genome assembly GCA_963737305.1 of uncultured Actinomycetota bacterium. Lineage (GTDB taxonomy): Bacteria > Actinomycetota > Actinomycetes > Streptomycetales > Streptomycetaceae > Streptantibioticus_C. The sequence goes on from CAVTRX010000001.1 coordinate 4,220,511, forward strand.
GTGGACGCGTGACGACGCGGTGGTGCGGGTGGCGCGAGGCCACCGAGCGGGCGCTGTACGGGCCCGACGGATTCTTCGTACGAGCTGACGGGCCGGCCGGGCCGGGCGATTCCGCAGGTCAGGCGGGCCCCGCGGGGCACTTTCGCACTTCGGTGCACGCGTCGCCGCTGTTCGCGCGGGCGGTCGCGCGGCTGCTGCTGCGGGTCGACACCGCGCTGGGGTACCCCGACGAGCTCGCGCTGGTCGACGTCGGCGCCGGGCGCGGCGAACTGCTGACCGGGGTGGCGGGCGCACTCGCGGAGCTGGAGGGTCCGGACGCCCGGGCGCCGCGGCTCGCCGCCCGGCTGCGCCGCCACGCGGTCGAGCTCGCCCCGCGCCCGGCCGGACTGGACACGGAGGTGCGCTGGAGCGCCACCGTGCCCCGCGGGATGACCGGGTTGCTGTTCGCCAACGAGTGGCTGGACAACGTGCCCGTCGAGGTGGCCGAGACCGACGAGGACGGCGTGCCGCGCCAGGTGCTGGTGCGGGCGTCCGACGGCGCCGAGCGGCTCGGCGATCCGGTGGGCGGCGCCGACGCGCGGTGGCTGGAGCGGTGGTGGCCGATCGCCGGTGTCCCCGGGGCCCGCGCGGAGATCGGCCGGCCCAGGGACGCCGCCTGGACCGAGGCGGTCGGCGCGCTGGCGGGGGGCCTTGCCGTCGCCGTCGACTACGCGCACGAACGCGGCGCGCGCCCCCCGTTCGGCACGCTCACCGCCTTCCGTTCCGGGCTGGAAGTCAGGCCGGTGCCGGACGGCTCGTGCGATCTGACCTCGCATGTCGCGCTGGACTCCTGCGCGGGGCCCGGGGCGGTGCGGCGCTCGCAGCGCGAGGTGCTGGCGGCGCTGGGGGTGGACGGGCGCCGCCCGCCGCTCCCACTGGCCGCCACCGACCCGGCGGGATACGTCAGGGCGCTGGCGGCGGCCTCGCAGGCCGCCGAGCTGACCGCGGTGCCGGGGCTGGGCGGCTTCACCTGGCTGGCGGAGCCGGTGGGGATCGCGCTGCCCGCGGGTCTGGGGGGAGCCGGGGCCGCCGGGGCGGGCTGAGAGACTTGGGGCATGACGGAGACGACGGTCGGGATCGGGGGCGCCGCGGAGGGCACCGACATGGTGCTCAACATCGGCCCGCAGCATCCCTCGACGCATGGTGTGCTCAGACTGCGGCTGGTGCTCGACGGTGAGCGGATCAGCCACGCAGAACCCGTCATCGGCTATATGCACCGCGGCGCGGAGAAGCTGTTCGAGGCGCGGGACTACCGGCAGATCATCATGCTGGCCAATCGGCACGACTGGCTGTCGGCGTTCTCCAACGAGCTGGGCGTGGTGCTCGCGGTGGAGCGGATGCTCGGGATGGAGGTCCCGGAGCGCGCGGTGTGGCTACGGACCCTGCTGGCGGAGCTGAACCGGGTGCTCAACCACCTGATGTTCCTCGGCTCCTATCCGCTGGAGCTGGGCGGCATCACCCCGGTCTTCCACGCCTTCCGCGAGCGCGAGGAGTTGCAGGGCGTCATGGAGGAGGTCTCCGGCGGCCGGATGCACTACATGTTCAACAGGGTCGGCGGCCTGAAGGAGGACCTGCCCAACGGCTGGACCGGCCGGGTGCGCCAGGTGGTCGCCGACGTGCGCTCGCGGATGGACGTCTTCGACCGGCTGGTGCTGGGCAACGAGATCTTCCGGGGCCGCACCCGCGGTGTCGGCGTGCTGGACCCGGCCGTCGTGCACGCGTACGGGGTGAGCGGACCGATCGCCCGTGCCTCGGGCGTCGACTTCGACCTGCGGCGCGACGAGCCGTACCTGGCCTATCCGGAACTGGCCGGCACGCTGCGGGTGGTCACCCGCACCGAAGGGGACTGCCTGGCGAGGTTCGAGTGCCTGCTGGAGCAGTCGCACAACTCGCTGGACCTGGCGGACGCCTGCCTCGACCGGCTCGCGCAGTTGCCGCCGGGACCGGTCAACCAGCGGCTGCCCAAGGTCCTCAAGGCTCCCGAGGGCAGCACCTACGCCTGGACCGAGAACCCGCTGGGCGTCAACGGCTACTACCTGGTGTCCAAGGGCGACAAGACGCCCTACCGCCTCAAGCTGCGCTCGGCGTCGTTCAACAACGTCCAGGCGCTGGTGGAGCTGCTGCCGGGCACGCTGGTCGCCGACATGGTGGCGATCTTGGGGTCGCTGTTCTTCGTCGTCGGCGACATCGACAAGTAACGGTCCTGCGCGGGGCTCTCAGGAGCGGGCGCGCAGCTCCCGCACGTCCAGGTGCTCGGTGTCGTCGTGTGCCGTCAGGTCGATGACCTCGGGCTCCTCGTCGGTCTGCCGCAGACGGCCGGCCGCGTAGGCCTCCTCGCCGACCACGTCGGCCATGTCGGCCATGTCATGGGTCGCGGGCACCTTGTGGACGCCGAAGAAGTCGAAGCCGCCCTGGGTGCGGCCGACCGGCCGCCTGGGCTGGGCGTACGGGAGCACCGCGGCGGCGACCGCGGGCACCAGCCGGTGCTCGCGGACCGGCAGGGCGGCGCGCGGCTCGACGGCGGCGCGGGTACTGCCGGCCGGCTGCCGGCCGTGCCGGCCGTGCGGCTCGTCGCCCTCGGTGCTCTCCGCCTCCCGGCGGCGGGCGGCCTCCACGGTGCGCAGCGCCTGCTGGCGGGCGGCGTTGCGCGGCAGGTCGCGCAGTGCCTCGGCGGCCTTGCGGTAGGCGTCGGGGCCGAGGGCCGGGGTGGCGGCGATGGCCCGGGGCGCGGCGGACGCCTCGATCGAGAGCCGGCGGCGGCTTTCCAGCGCCCGGGCCCGCTCGCTCTCGGCGTTGGCGTAGCGGCGCAGCAGTTCCGCGTGTTCGCCGCGCAGCCGGGTCAGCTCGGCCCGCTTGGCCCGCAGTTCGCCCTCCAGGCGCCGGCGTATCGCGCGCGATTCCTCGGCGTCGCTCTCCAGCTCGGCGATGTTCTCCTCGGTGTGCCATTCGTCGCGGACCCGGGCCGCCTTGAGTTCGGCGACCTGCTTGCCCGCGGCGCGGTCCCACCGGCGCAGCAGGACCGCGCTCACGCACGCGACGGCAGCGGCCGCCGCGACCAGCACACGCGGAACGAGATCGTTGTCACCCACCGGACCGAACCAGGCGAGGACGGCGACAGCCGTGGCACAACCGGCGACCGTCAACGGGGGAAGCAGCCGGTGCAGTGGTGGTGAAACACGGTGTCGTCCACGGGGCATGGCTTGAAACTTAGCGTGGATGACGGGCGGGTGGGAGTCGGCGGCCCGATTTCGTACGGCCTGTTCTGGCAGATGCCGGAATGCGGGCACGAACGCGCACACTGGGCACGCGTTCCGACACACACCGCCGATCGGCGGTGATCATATGATCACCGCCGACCCGCGTGTCACGGCTCAGCCGGAGATCAGCCCCTTGGACTTCAGGTAGGCGGCCGCCACGTCGGCCGGCTTCTGCCGCTCGCCGTCGACCTGCTTGTTCAGCTCGGTCAGGTCGGCGGTGGTGAGGACCTTCGTCAGCTTCCCCAGCGCGGCGGCGACCGCGGCGGACCCGGCGTCCTTGGCGTTGACCACCGGCAGCACGTAGTCGGCGTTCTGCAGCTTCTTGTCGTCCTGGAGCAGCACCAGGCCGAACTGATCGAGCGTGGCGTCCGTGGTGGTGGTCAGCACCAGCTGGTCGGAGCCGTCCTTGACCGCCTGCTTGGCCTGCGGGGTGCCCACGCCCTTCGGGTCGATCCCGGTGACGTCGATGCCGTAGGTCTTCTTCAGGCCGGGTTCGCAGAACGGGCGGTCCGGGCACTCGTCGCCGGCCGCCAGCTTCACCTTCGCCTTGGAGCTGCCCAGTTCGCTGAGGGTCTTGAGGTGGTGCTGGTCGGCGAAGGACTTGGAGACGGCGAAGGCGTTCTGGTCGACGGCCGCGCCGACCGACAGCACCTTCAGGCCACGCGGGGTGGCGAGCTTGCTCAGCGCGGCCACCGTGGCGGTGACGTCCGGGGAGGCGACCGGCTTGGCGTCCGCGCCGTTGGCCTTCTGGTTGAGAAACTCCGCCAGGGTCGCCGCGTACTCCGGAACGACGTCGATCTGGCCCTTCTCCAGGGCCGGTTCGTACAGCTCGCGGTTGCTGACCGTCTTGATCGAGGTCTGGTAGCCGGCGGCGGTCAGCAGCTGCGAGTACAACTGGGCCAGCACGGTGGACTCGGTGAAGCCGGCGGACCCTATGACCAGGGAGCCCTTGGCACCGGAACCACTGGAGGCGGTGGAACCCGATCCGCCCTTCTCCAGGCTCTTGCCGCCGCCGCAGGCGGACAGGCCCCCGGCCAGCAGCACCACGGCAGCCGCCGCGCTTACGGCACGAATGCCGCGAAGACCGTTGCTCATTCGGTTACCCATTTCTTGGACAGACCACCGGGGTGGTGGTTTCTGCGGCGGGTGCCGCGCCGGTGGCGCAGCGGATCGGTGTACCTCTGGAGGACGACGAAGACGGCCTCGACCAGCAGGGCCAGCACGGCGACCAGCACCGCGCCGCCCACCACCTCGGGGGTGTGCTGGCGGGCGAAGCCGGCGGTGATCAGCCGGCCGAGACCGCCGCCGCCCGGCAGCGCGGCCAGCGTCGCGGTGGCGACCACCTGGACGGCGGCTGTGCGCACCCCGGTCATGATCAGCGGAAAGGCCAGCGGCAGTTCGACCCGCAGCAGCAACTGGCTGCCGGTCATGCCCATCCCGCGGGCGGACTCCACGACGTCCCGGTCGACCTCGCGCATGCCGACGTAGGCGTTGGTCAGCAGCGGCGGGATCGCGAACAGCACCAGCGCGATGATCGTCGGCCACTGCCCGTCCTGCCCCAGCGGGCTGAGCACCAGCAGCACCAGCACCGCGAAGGTGGGCACCGCGCGGCCGACGTTGGAGATGTTGATCGCCAGCACACCGCCGCGGCCCAGGTGCCCCAGGACCAGGGCGACCGGCAGCGCGAGCAGGCAGCTGATCGCCAGACAGACCACGGTGAGGTACAGGTGCTCGGCCAGCCGGTGGCGGATCCCGTCACCGCCGTCCCAGTTCCCGGCGGTGGTCAACCACATCCACGCCTGTGGCACAGCGTCCATCAAAGCGCCGCCTTCCCGGTCAGCGGCGGGGTGCGCCGTCCGAGCCGGGGCGCGTTCGGGCGCCGCCGGCGGGTCCAGGGCGTCAGCAGCCGCTGGACGCCGAGCAGCAGCAGGTCGGCGGCGACCGCCATCGCCACGCAGATCGTGGAGGCGGTCAGCACCTGGGCCTTGAACAGGCTGTTCATGCCCTCGTAGATCAGATTGCCCAGTCCGCCGTAGCCGACGATCGCGCCGACCGTGGTGAGCGAGACGGCCGAGACGGTGGCGATCCGCAGCCCCGCCATCAGGGCCGGCAGCGCCAGCGGCAGCTCGACCTCGAACAGCAGTCTGGCCGGGCCGTACCCCATCCCGCGGGCCGCCTCCCTGGCGTCCTCCGGCACCGATTCCAGACCGGCCAGGATGTTGCGGACCAAGATGGTCAGCGAGTAGAGCACCAGGCCGGTGACGACCACCGAGGCGGACAGCCCGAAGACCGGCAGCAGCAGGGAGAACATCGCCAGCGAGGGCACCGTGTACAGCACGGTGGTGAAGCCGAGCACCGGGCCCGCGGCGGGCTTCCAGCGCCGGGCGGCCAGCGCCAGCGGGAAGGCCACCACCAGTCCGACGGCCACCGACACCCCGGCGATCCACACGTGCTGGAGCGTGGCGTCGGTCAACTCCTGGGCCCGCGAGCGCACGTACTCCCCGCAGATCCAGTCGTTCGCCTCAAGGCAGTTCTGACCGGCCATTTCGCTCACCTCCCCCGTCCGACACGTCGCATGCCTGCGAAATCCCGCAGAGCCTAACCCGAGGCACCGCGGATCCGGCCGCGCTGCCACATTCCAGCAACACTGCCTTCACAAGAAGGGGGCAGGGTACGGTCGTCACCCATCCCAGCAATGAGGCACACATGATCCGATTCGAGCACGTCACCAAGCGCTATCCGGACGGCACGACGGCCGTGGACGATCTTTCCTTCGAGGTCGCCGAGGGTGAGCTGGTCACGCTCGTCGGCCCGTCCGGGTGCGGCAAGACCACCACCATGAAGATGGTCAACCGGCTCATCGAACCCACCGAGGGCCGGATCCTGCTGGGCGACGACGACATCGCCAAGCTCGACCCGGTGACGCTGCGCCGCCGGATCGGCTACGTCATCCAGCAGGTGGGCCTCTTCCCGCACAAGACCGTGCTGGACAACACCGCGACCGTTCCGAGCCTGCTGGGCTGGCCGCGCCGCAAGGCCCGCGAGCGCGCGGCCGAACTGCTCGACCTGGTCGGCCTGGACCCGTCCGTGCACGGCGACCGCTACCCCGACCAGCTCTCCGGCGGACAGCGCCAGCGGGTCGGCGTGGCCCGCGCGCTCGCCGCCGACCCGCCGGTGCTGCTGATGGACGAGCCGTTCGGCGCCGTCGACCCGGTGGTGCGCGAGCGCCTGCAGTCGGAGTTCCTGAGACTGCAGGAGCAGGTACGCAAGACGGTGCTGTTCGTCACGCACGACATCGAGGAGGCGGTCCGCCTCGGCGACCGCATCGCCGTCTACGGCGACGGCCGCATCGAGCAGTTCGACACCCCGGCGACCGTGCTGGGCGCCCCGGCCAGCGCTTACGTGGCGGACTTCGTCGGCTCCGACCGCGGGCTCAAGCGGCTGTCGGTGACCCCGATAGAGATCGGCGACCTGGAACAGCCGCCCGTCGTACGGCTCGACGACCCGGCCGGGCAGGCCGCCCGCCGGCTGCGCGGCGAGGACGCCCAGTGGGCGGTGGTGCTGGACGGCGACGGGCGGCTGCACGGCTGGGTGGCGACCGAGTCCCTGACCGACGGTTCCGTGGTACGCGACCACGCCCGCCGGATGGACGCCTGGCTGCCGCTGGGCTCCACCCTCAAGCAGGCCTTCAGCGCGATGCTCCAGCATGACGCGGGCTGGATCGCGGTGCTGGACGGCGAGGGCGCGGACCGCTTCCGCGGCGTGCTCACCCCTGCGGGGCTGCACGAGGCACTGCGCCGGTCGATCGACGCCGACGCGCGCGACGTGCCGCGGGACGCGGTGGAGCTGGACATGGTGCCCAGCTCCTAGCGGAGGGCTTGTCGGGGGGCGCGCCCGCCGCCGGTGCGCTCGCCGCGCGGCCACGACGCCGGGCGCGTTCGCCGCGGGCGCGTTCGCCGCGGGCGCCGTCGGCCACTCGCCGTGGTCGGCACGGTTGTCGTCCGGCCACCGATCGGCGCGGGCTGGTCGCGCAGTTCCCCGCGCCCCTGACGGGGCGCGCCCCCGTGATCCGCCAGATGGGGCTCGTCAGGCTTTGGCTGCGGTTGTGGGGTTGGGTTTGTCGGGGTCGTCGTCTTCTGGGAGGCGGCAGACGCGTTCCAGGAAGAGGGCGGCGGCGACCACGGCGATGCCGGCGACCACGGCGAACCCGGAGTAGACGGCCTGGTCGCGGCGGGGGGCGATGTCGAGCTGCGAGCTGACCAGGAAGACGCAGACCCCGCCGTACACCCCGGCGACCAGCGCGGCGACCAGCGCGCTCGACTGGCCGAAGACCACCGCGCGGGCGGCCAGCAGCGGATCGACGCCCTTGGCCTCCGGGCGCCGCTCACGCTGCGCCCGCAACCGGCCGCGCAGCGACAGCGCGGTGGCCGCCAGCACCACGGCGATCAGCCCGAGGACGACGGGCGCGGCGAGCGGCACGGCGGGCAGGCTGCCCAGCTCGTGCCACAGCCGGGCCCCGGCCCAGGCGAGCACACCGGCCACCACGAACAGGCCGACCAGCACCCGGAACCGCAGCTGCTTCAACGAGCTCTCCTCTTCGGCCAGACAGCGGGGACGACGTCACCCTGAGTGCAACGCCTACTCCGGCAGCCGGAGTTCCGCGTCCTGGCTGGGCCGCACGTCCTCGTGTCCGATCAGCGCCACCAGCTCGGCGACCGGACCGCGGCCCGGCAGCTCGGCCTGCGGATCCACGTCGTGCCACGGTACGAGAACGAAGGCCCGCTCGTGCGCCCTGGGGTGCGGCAGGGTCAGCGCCGGGTCGGCGGAGACCACGTCCTGGTAGGAGACGATGTCCACGTCGATGGTGCGCGGTCCCCAGGTGCTCTCGCGCACCCGGAAGAACGCCTCCTCGATCGCCTGCGCCCGCTCCAGCAGCGAGGAGGGCGGCAGGGTGGTCTTGATCAGCACGACCGCGTTGAGGTAGTCGGGCTGGCTGCCGGGCTCCACGCCCCACGGCTCGGTCTCGTACACCGGGGAGACGGCCTTGACCCGTAGCCCGGGGGTGTCGGCGAGTGCGTCGACGGCGCCTTGCAGGGTCTCCAGGCGGTTGCCGAGGTTGCTGCCGAGCGAGACCACCGCCCACTGCGGGTTGTGCAGCGTGGTGTCGGCGGCGTCGACCCGCTGCTCCACGGAGGCGGGAACCGGCTGAACGGTCGGGTCGGAACTCACTGGCGCCTCCTAAGAATGGTGACGGTCACGTCGTCGAACGGAACGGTGATGGGGGCGTCCGGCTTGTGCACGGTCACCTCCGCCTCCAGCACCGCCTCGTGCTCGAAGCACTGGTCGGCGATGCGCTGGGCGAGTGTCTCGATCAGGTTGACCGGCTCGCCCTGGACGACGGCGACGACCTGCTCGGCCACGACACCGTAGTGCACGGTCCTGGTCAGGTCGTCTCCCGCGGCGGCGGGGGCGGTGTCCAGGCCGAGCACCAGGTCGATCAGGAAGGTCTGGCCCTCCTCGCGCTCCCGCGGGTAGACACCATGGTGCCCGCGGGCCTTCAAGCCGCGCAGCGCGACGCGATCCACCAGACACCACTCCTGCCGGTCATCGGACGTTACGGGGTCGTCCTGCCTCCGTCATGAAGGCCTGCCTGTCGAGAACTACGGGTCGAATCTACCTGCGAGCACCAACGACCCCCTGCGACGGGGTGCCCGGTGCAGCCGCCTCTACCCGACCCGCGCGCACCCCACGCCTGCCAAGACCAAATCTTGGCTCGAACGGGTGGCGGAGTATTCGACAACTGATCGCCCGTCACTGACGTCACGGAGCCGGGGAGTCACCCGCCGCGTCAGGGCCGTCCGGGTAACCCGGGGCCTCGTCCGCGTCCTCGTCGCCGTCCTCGGACAGTACCGGGGAGCCGTGGTGCGACCACATACGCCAGCCCTCCGGTGTGCGACGGAACACATTGGTGGCCACCACCAGGCCGCCCACCAGCTCGCCGGCCGACCCGTCCGGCTCGGCGGGACCGCCGCTGAGGATGTTCTCGCTGCACGTCACCATGGCGGTGTCACCGGCCACCGCGACCTCGACGTCGGTCAGGAAGAACTGCATGTAGTCGGTGTTCGCCATGATCAGCGCGTACGAGCGCAGCACGTGACCGCGGCCGCGCAGCACCGGCCAGCCGGGGTGGACCACACAGACCGAGTCCGCCAGCGGGCCGTCCAGCAGCAGCCGCTCCAGCGCCTCCAGGTCGCCGTTCTCCACGGCGTCGTAGAACTCCTGGTTGACCCGCTCGACCGCCTCGCGCTCCCGCATCCGCCGGGGTCGGGGCGTCACGCCGCGCCCTCGATGGCGCGGGCCACCCGCACCGCGTCGGCGGTCGGCCGCACCTCGTGCACCCGGACCGCCCAGGCGCCCTCCCGGGCCGCGATGGCCGAGACCGCCGCGGTCGCCGCGTCCCGTTCCCTGGCCGGCGGCGGGGCGCCCCGGCCGTCCGCCAGCACCCGGCCGAGGAACCGCTTGCGGGAGGCCGCCACCAGCAGCGGGCGGCCCAGCCCGCGCAGCCGGTCCAGATGGGCCACCAGCGCCAGGTCGTGCTCGACGTCCTTGGCGAAGCCCAGCCCGGGGTCGAGCACTATCCGCTGCGGGTCGACGCCCGCCGCCATCACCGCGTCCAGCCGTCTGCCGAGTTCGTCCAGGACCTCCGCGACGACGTCGGTGTAGACCGCCTTGCTGTTCATGTCGATGCTCGCGCCGCGCCAGTGCATCACCACGAACGGCACGTCGGCCGCGGCCACCGTCGGCACCATCGCCGGGTCGGCCAGACCGCCGCTGACATCGTTGACCAGCCGGGCTCCGGCGGCCAGCGCCCGCTCGGCCACCGAGGCGCGCATCGTGTCCACGCTGACCACGGCGCCGGCCGCGGCCAGTTCGCGGACCACCGGGATCACCCGGCGCAACTCCTCCGCCTCGTCGACGCGCCGGGCGCCGGGACGGGTCGACTCGCCGCCCACGTCGACCAGGTCGGCGCCGGAGGCCACCAGGTCGAGTCCGTGCTTGACGGCGAGCTCGGGATCGAACCACCGGCCGCCGTCGGAGAAGGAGTCGGGCGTGACGTTCACCACACCCATCACCGCGCACCGATCCCACTCCGGCAGTCCGGCCACCCGGCCGCGCAACGCACCCATGCCAGAAGCCTAGGCGCTGCGGGGCCCGCGCAGGTGCCCGACCGCCGCGGCGGTCACGCGGCGCTGTCCCTGACCTCGGTCACCCGCTGGTCCTCCGCCCTGCGGTGCGCGCACTCCCGGGTGCGCGGGGTGCGCCCGACACCCGGCACCCAGCGCCGCACCCGGGCGGGCAGCTCCAGGGTGATGAAGGCCTCGGCCTGCATCACCGCCAGGCCGATCCGGGGCAGGTCGCGGCTGTTGGGGAAGACCATGAAACGCGGCTCCCACACCGGCTGGAACTTCGCGTTGAACTTGTACAGCGACTCGATCTGGAACCAGCGGGAGAGGAAGACCAGGATCCCGCGCCAGAACCGCAGCACCGGTCCCGCGCCGATCCGCTCCCCGCGGGCCAGCGCCGAGCGGAACATCGCGAAGTTGAGCGACACCCGGGAGATCCCCAGGTCGGCGGCGTTGGTCAGGGCGTGCACGATCAGCAGTTCGTTCATGCCGGCGTCCGCGCCGCGGTCGCGGCGCATCAGCTCCAGCGAGATGCCGTCGGTGCCCCACGGCACGAAGTGGAGGACGGCCTTGAGGTCGCCGTGCGGCGAGGGGTCGTCCTCGACGGTGCGGTGCGCGGTGACCACCACGCAGTCGCCGTCCTCCGGGTCGCCGAAGCGGCCGAGCGCCATGGAGAAGCCGCGCTCCGTGTCGGTGCCCCGCCAGTCCGCGGCGGCGGCCCGGATGCCGGCCCGCTCCTGCTCGGTGAGTTCGCCCACCCGGCGCATCCGGCAGCTGTAGCCGTTGCGCTCGACCCGTTTGACCATCTGCCGCACGTTGCGCATCGCCCGGCCGGACAGCGAGAAGCCCGCGACCTCCACGATCGCCTCGTCGCCCAGCTCCAGCGCGTCCAGGCCGGTCTCGCGGGTCCACACCTCGCCGCCGGTCTCGCTGCATCCGACGACCGCGGGGATCCAGGCGTGCGCCCTGGCCTCCTCCATGAACCGCTCGATGGCGCCGGGCCACGCCTCGACGTCGCCGATCGGGTCGCCGCTGGCGAGCATGACGCCGGAGATGACCCGGTAGGAGATCGCGGCCTTGCCGGTGGCGGAGAAGACCACGCTCTTGTCGCGGCGCAGCGCGAAGTGTCCCAGGGAGTCGCGGCCGCCGTGCTTGGCCAGCAGTCCGCGCAGCCGCTCCTCGTCCGCCGCTCCGAGGACGGCCGTCGGGTGTTCGGGGCGCAGCGCCAGGTAGGCGGTGGTGAACAGGATCAGGAAGCCCAGGCCGCCCAGGGTGTAGCCGACCAGGTCGGCGGTGCGGTCGGAGCGGTAGTGCACCGGGCCGGCCAGGCCGAAGAGCCCGTACAGCACGGTGCGGCAGCGGTCGGCGAAGTCGGGGTCGCCCATCTCGGCCGCCGGGTGGGCGCTGACGATGACCAGGCCGAGCCCGAAGCTGACGATGCCGATCAGCACGAAGTGGAAGACCGCGCGCCAGCGGCTGCGGTGGTCGGAGAGCGCGGCGAATTCACCCCTGTGGGTGACAAGCACCACCAGGAGGCCCACCGAAAGAGCGGTGTCCACCAGCGACAGCCGGTGGTGCAGCACCTCCGCCACCACGCCCGCGGGCAGCAGCACCACCGCGGCCAGCCAGGCACGCCGCTTGCGGCGTTTCAGCCCGTGGGCCAGCATCAGCAGCAGGAGGCCCACGATGACCGACGCGGCGGCGGCGATGCTGCTCACGGTGCCCGGAAGGTACTCGGCCAGGGTGTGCATACGACTGTGCCGTAGCCGGGGAATGATCCCGGTCGCCAGGTCGAGAAGTCCGATAAGCGCACATAGGGAGCCGACCGCGGAAGGCGCTTTCGAACTCGGAGCGAACCGCGGCAGCAACTGCCGTGTGTCGGACGACTCAGCCATCGATGCCGCCTCCTGACGGAACCACGATGAGGCAATCGGCATCTTTGTGTGCAGACATCGGTCTCCAAGCCCCGATAAGCGGATCTTCCGGCCCAAAGCGTTCCTGACGGTGCGATAGACGCCCTCTAGGACGTGAACACGGGCCGTGAGGTTCCACCTGTGGAGCGCCCGCGGCCGATACATCGAACGGAAAGCGCCTCATGGGTCTCACCAGCAAGAAACTCCTGGTCATGGTCATCTTCCTCGCGGTGGCCATGTTCGTCGCGACGATCTGGCTGTGGCCGCGTCTGTCGCGAGGGGGGCTGAGACCGGTCGCGGGGCGTGTCGGACTGCTGTTGGGCGGTCAGTTGGTGATCCTGTCCGCGCTCGGACTGGCCATCAACTCCTACTTCGGCTTCTACGCCTCCTACTCCGATCTGCTCGGCACCGACCAGGCACCCGGTCAGGTGGTGGACTACACCGCCGGTGACGGCGGGCGGCAGGGGCTGGAGGACATGGGCCACCAGGCGGTCGGCGTCACGACCGGATCGGACCCGGCCCAGGCGGGCCGGATCGACAAGGTACAGATCAAGGGCGCGACAACCGGTATCACCACCCCGGCATATGTCTACCTACCACCGCAATACTTCCAGAAGGGATTCGATCAGCAGCACTTTCCGGCGGCGGTCATACTGACGGGCTATCCGGGCACCGCCGAATCGCTGATCACCCGGATGAAGTACCCCCAGACGGCGACCGAGCACATCAAGCGCGGCCTGATGCAGCCGATGATACTGATCATGATGCGGCCCTCCGTCGTGCCGCCGCGGGACACCGAGTGCGTGAACATCCCGCACGGCCCGCAGGTGGAGACCTTCTTCACCCATGACCTGCGCCGCGCGATCGCCGCCAACTACCGGGTCGGTGACGGTCCGCAGAACTGGGGCATCATGGGCGACTCGACCGGCGGGTACTGCGCCGTGAAGATGACGATGCGTCACCCCGACGCCTTCTCGGCCGCGGTGTCGCTGTCCGGGTACTACGCGACCCATGACGACCCCACCACCGGCAGCCTGTTCGGCGGCAGCGAGCAGCTGAAGAACGAGAACGACATGACGTGGTGGCTACGGCACCGGTCGGCCCCGCCGGTGTGGGTACTGGTCACCAGCAGCCGCAAGGGCGAGTGGAACTACAGCCGCACGGTGGCGTTCATCAAGGCGGTACGGCCCCCGATGCGGATCTCCTCGATCATCCTGCCCAGCGGCGGCCACAACTTCACCACCTGGAACCGCGAGCTGCCGACCGCCCTCGACCAGTTGAGCCACCACCTGAGCCAGTAGGTCAGCGGGCCATGATCAGGCTCATCGCCTCGGCCCGGGTCGCCGGATCACGCAACTGACCGCGCACCGCCGAGGTGATGGTCTTGGCCCCGGGCTTGCGCACCCCGCGCATCGTCATGCACATGTGCTCGCACTCCACCACGACGATGACCCCGCGCGGCTCCAGTATCCGCATCAGGGAGTCGGCGATCTGGGTGGTCAGCCGCTCCTGGACCTGGGGACGGCGCGCGTAGACGTCCACCAGCCGGGCGAGCTTGGACAGCCCGGTGATCTTCCCGTCGCAGGACGGGATGTATCCCACGTGCGCCACGCCGACGAACGGCACCAGGTGGTGCTCGCAGGTGGAGAGCACCTCGATGTCCTTGACCAGCACCATCTCGTCGTGGCCCAGGTCGAAGGTGGTGGTCAGCACGTCCTCCGGCTTCTGCCGCAGACCCGCGAAGATCTCCTGGTAGGCACGGGCCACCCGGGCGGGGGTCTCCCGCAGCCCCTCCCGGTCGGGGTCCTCCCCCACCGCGATGAGCAGCTCACGGACAGCCTTCTCGGCCCGCTGCCGCGTCGAACTCACCACCGGCTGAGGGGTCGGCCAGCGTCACCGTGTCGGTCATGTGGGCCTCGTTCCTGTGCCGAAAACATCCGAACGCACAACACGTGAAATGCGGAATGCCGCGCTTACAGGCTAGAGCCTGGTAAGCGCGGCATTCATTCCGGTCCGCCCCTGGGGGCGGCGCCGGCCGCCTCAGCTGTCGGAGCCGCCGTGGTCCTCGGGCAGGTCCACCGGCTCGACCGGCTTCTTGACCGTGGAGACCGACGGCGGGGTGACGCCGTTGGCGGTGGTGGCACCGTTGGTGAGAGCCAGCTCGCGCGGCGAGAGCACCGGCGGGCGGGTGGAGGGGGTACGGCGCGAGGAGCCGGTCCACGCCGGACGCGCCGGCCGCCGGACGATCGGCTTGAAGATCTCGGCGATCTGCTCCTTGTTCAGCGTCTCCTTCTCCAGGAGCTGCAGAACCAGGTTGTCGAGGACGTCGCGGTTCTCGACCAGGATCTCCCACGCCTCGTTGTGCGCGGTCTCGATCAGCTTCTTGACCTCTTCGTCGACCAGCCCGGCGATCTCCTCCGAGTAGTCGCGCTGGTGACCCATCTCACGGCCCAGGAAGGGCTCGGAGTTGTCCGAGCCGAACTTGATCGCGCCCAGCCGCTCGGTCATGCCGTACTGGGTGACCATCGCCCGCGCGGTGGCGGTGGCCTTCTCGATGTCGTTGGCGGCACCGGTGGTCGGGTCGTGGAAGACCAGCTCCTCCGCGGCACGCCCGCCCAGCATGTACGCCAGCTGGTCGAGCATCTCGTTGCGCGTGGTGGAGTACTTGTCCTCGTCCGGCAGGACCATGGTGTAGCCCAGGGCCCGGCCGCGCGACAGGATGGTGATCTTGTGCACCGGGTCGCTGTTCGGAGAAGCCGCCGCGACCAGGGCGTGTCCGCCCTCGTGGTACGCGGTGATCTTCTTCTCCTTCTCGCTCATGATCCGGGTCCGCTTCTGCGGTCCGGCCACCACCCGGTCGATCGCCTCGTCGAGGAAGTGGTTGTCGACCAGCTTCTTGTCGCTGCGGGCGGTCAGCAGGGCGGCCTCGTTGAGCACGTTGGCCAGGTCCGCACCGGTGAAGCCGGGGGTACGGCGGGCGACGGCGTGCAGGTCGACGTCCGGCGCGACCGGCTTGCCCTTCTGGTGGACCTTGAGGATCTCCAGCCGGCCCAGCAGGTCGGGACGGTCGACGGCGATCTGCCGGTCGAAACGGCCCGGGCGCAGCAGCGCGGGGTCCAGGATGTCCGGCCGGTTGGTGGCGGCGATCAGGATCACACCGCCCTTCACGTCGAAGCCGTCCATCTCGACGAGCAGCTGGTTCAGCGTCTGCTCGCGCTCGTCGTGGCCGCCGCCGAGGCCCGCGCCGCGGTGCCGGCCGACGGCGTCGATCTCGTCGACGAAGACGATCGCCGGGGCGTTCGTCTTGGCCTGCTCGAACAGGTCGCGGACCCGGGAGGCACCGACACCGACGAACATCTCGACGAAGTCGGAACCGGAGATCGAGTAGAACGGCACCCCGGCCTCACCGGCCACGGCACGCGCCAGCAGCGTCTTGCCGGTGCCGGGCGGGCCGTAGAGCAGCACACCCTTGGGGATCTTGGCGCCGACGGCCTGGAACTTGGCGGGCTCCTGGAGGAACTCCTTGATCTCCTGGAGCTCTTCCACCGCCTCGTCCGCGCCCGCCACGTCGGAGAACGTGGTCTTCGGGGTGTCCTTGGTGATGAGCTTCGCCTTGGACTTGCCGAAGTTCATGACCCGGGAGCCGCCACCCTGCATCTGATTCATCAGGAACAGGAAGACGACCACGATCAGGACGAACGGCAGCAGCGACAGCAGGATCCCGACGAACGGGTTCTGCTTCGACGGCGAGACGGTGTAACCGTCAGGCAGCTGGGTGCCGCCGCGCTGGTGGTCGTTGACCTGGGTCTGGAGCTTCTCGGCGATGGCGTTGCCCTGCTGGGTGCCGATGTAGCTCGCCTTGATCTTGTCACCGAGGTCCTTGCCATCGACCTTGGTGTTCGGCTTGAGCTGGATCGAAATGCTCTGATCGTCGCCAGTGGAGATCTTGGCCGACTGGGCCAGTCCCTGGTCGATCGCGGTGATGACCTGGCCGGTGTCCACAGTCTTGTAGCCGCCAGAAGAACCGACGACCTGCATCAAGACGACCACGGCAAGGACGGCCAGCACGATCCACATGACCGGCCCACGGAAGTATCGTTTGACGTCCATCCATGCGGGGCGTTGCCGCCCCGTCCCTCCTGCCACAGTGAGAGCACATCGGCCCGTTTGGCCGCTGTGCGCTAGCTAGGTGTATGACCCGACCTTCGGACGGTACCTCAGCATTGTCACTCCTAGCTGCCGAGGACCGTTAACAAACCCCTCTTCCCTTGCTCCAACGGCAGGAAACCGCGTTCGGTTCCAGGGGGCTCCGAATGGCGGTCGGCCCGCCCGGGAAGCGGTCAGCCGCCGTAGACGTGCGGGGCGAGCGTGCCGACGAAGGGAAGGTTGCGGTACTTCTCCGCGTAGTCGAGTCCGTAGCCGACCACGAACTCGTTGGGGATGTCGAAGCCGACGTACTTCACGTCGATGGGCACCTTGGCGGCATCGGGCTTGCGCAGCAGGGTGCAGACCTGGATCGAGGCGGGACGGCGGGAGCTGAGGTTGGACAGCAGCCACGACAGGGTCAGGCCCGAGTCGATGATGTCCTCGACGATCAGCACGTGGCGGTCGGCGATGTCGGTGTCGAGGTCCTTGAGGATCCGCACCACACCGGAGGACTTGGTGCCCGCCCCGTAGGAGGAGACCGCCATCCAGTCCATGGTGACCGGGGCGGACAGGGCACGGGCCAGGTCCGCCATCACCATCACCGCGCCCTTGAGCACGCCGACGATCAGCAGATCCTTGCCCTGGTAGTCCCGGTCGATCTCGGCTGCCAGCTCCGCCAGCTTGGCGTCGATCTCTTCCTTGGTGATGAGCACCTTCTCAAGGTCGGTGCCCATGTCCGTCTCGTTCACCCGCACTACTTCCTGCAAGGCCTGCCGGCTCGGAACGTCGTTCGGTCAATCGGCCGCGGTGGCGCGCCGGAAGACCAGTTTGCCATCCGACCGCAGGGCCTCGACGCCCCCGGGCAGGTTGAGCGGGCCCTGACCTCGCCAGTCGGTGACCAGCCGGTCGGTCTCCTCGACATGGCGGGCGAACAGCGAGCCGGCCGGGCTGCCCGCCTCGACGGCCGCCGCGCGCAGCACCCGGCGCCGGACAGCGGGCGGCAGCGGGCACAGCCGGGAGACGGCGAGGGCGTTGTCCGGGTCGCCGGCGACCTGCGCCTCGCAGCGGGCGGTGGCGGCCCACTGGTCGAGGGCGTCGGCGTCGTCGCGGAAGAGCTGGGCGGTACGGGCCAGCGAGGCCACCACTCCGCGGCCGAGCGATTTCTCCAGCACCGGCAGGGCCTCGTGGCGGACCCGGGCGCGGGTGTAGGCGGGGTCGGCGTTGTGCGGGTCCTCCCACACGTCGATGCCCTGCACCACGCAGGCCTTGCGGGTGGTGTCGCGGTCGAGCAGCAGGAAGGGGCGGCGGTAGCGGCCGCCGGGGCCGGAGACGGCGGCCATGCCGGACAGCGAGCGGGTGCCTGAGCCGCGGGCCAGCCCGAGCAGCACCGTTTCCGCCTGGTCGTCGCGGGTGTGTCCGAGCAGTACGGCCACCGCGCCGAGCGAGGCGGCGGTGGCCTCCAGCGCGGCGTAGCGGGCGTCACGGGCGGCGGCCTCGGGGCCGCCCTGGCGGCCCACGGTCACCCCGACCGCCTCCACCGGGTCCAGGCCGAGGTCACGCAGTTTGCCGACGACATCGAGGGCGCGGGCGGTCGAGCCGGTCTGCAGTCCGTGGTCGACGGTGACAGCGCCGGCGCGCACGCCCGCCTTGCCGGCCTCGAAGGCGAGGGCGGAGGCGAGCGCCATGGAATCGGCGCCCCCGCTGCACGCGGCGAGTACCAGGGGGCGTTCCGCGCATGCGGGAGCGGTCACGCGGGGCTGCCGCATGCCGATCACACCGGCGCGCGGCGCACCGGCGCCGCGCGCGACGCCGGCCTGCGGGGCGTCGGCGAACGCGTCCTGGAGCACGTCGTGGAGTACGCGGCGAACCGCCAGGCGTATCGCGGCGACCGCGGGATGGGGACCCATGTCCATTCCCTCCTGAGAGAACCCTGCTGCTCCCGGAGCATGCGGAAGCGGGCAGGCTGATGTGATGACGGAGCGTATCTGGATGGTGACAGATACGGAGCGTTACCCGAGCATCGCACGCCTACCCCTCCGTGTTGGTCCCTCGGACGGGTGAAAACCGGGGTGTGCGGGGTTCACATTTCGGTGTGGCTGTGCACCCTTGTGATCCAATCAGCCGGTTTGGCGATCTCCGACTTGGTGGGGAGCGTGTTGGGTGAGGTCCAGATCCGGTTGAAGCCGTCCATCCCCACCTCGTCCACCACGGCCCGCACGAACCGCTCGCCGTCGCGGTACTGGCGCAGCTTGGCGTCCAGGCCCAGCAGGCGGCGCAGCGCCTGGTCGAGCCGGCCGGCGCCGCTGGCCCGGCGCTGCTGGAACTTCTCGCGGATCTCGCCGACCGAGGGCACCACGTCGGGGCCGACCCCGTCCATGACGTAGTCGGCGTGGCCCTCCAGCAGTGACATGACCGCGGTCAGGCGGCCGAGGATCTCGCGCTGGGCCGGGGTCTGGACGACCTCCAGCATGCTCAGGTTCTCCGCCGGGCCCTCGCTCTCCTCGGTGCGCCCGTTGCCGACCAGCGACTGGGCGGCTTTGGTGACGCGCTCCAGCAGGGTGGCCGGGTCGACCTCGGTCTGGGCGAGGAACTCCTGGATCTCCGCCTCGATGTGGTCGCGCAGCCAGGGGACGGCGGTGAACTGGGTGCGGTGGGTCTCCTCGTGCAGGCACACCCACAGCCGGAAGTCGTGCGGGTCGACCTCGAGTTCCCGCTCGACGTGCACGATGTTCGGCGCGACGAGCAGCAGGCGTCCGGTGCGCGGCTCGCCGGGGCCGGGGGTGGCGGGTCCCGCGGGCATGTCGCGGGTCGCCGGGGCGAAGGTCTCGTACTGCCCGAGCACCCGGGAGGCCATGAAGGACAGCAGCGCGCCGACCTCGACGCCGGTGACCTTGCCGCCGACGGTGCCCAGGACCGCGCCGCCCGGCACCGCCGCCCTGCGGGCCTGCATCTTCTCCAGCAGCGGCTTGAGCACCTCGCGGAACCCGGCGACGTTGGCCTTGATCCAGCCGACCCGGTCCACCACGAGTACCGGGGTGCCGTTCCCGGTCGAGTCAGGACCGCCGGATCCGTACATCCCGGTGAAGGAACGGACGTGTTCCTCCGCCGACTTGGCGTGCCGGCGTAGTTCGGTCACCACGGCTCGCGCCTCGTCCCGGCTGACCTCGGGACCGGGCCTCACCAGCCTGCTCGCGGTCGCCACCGCGAGATTCCAGTCGACCATCTCCGCTCCACCGATGCTCGTCATGGCTTCACCGTACGTGGAATGCGCGGGATTCGGGCTGACGGACGGCGGTTTCAGGGTTTTCCAGGGGTTCGCCGGCACCCCTGGATCGACGCGGGAGGCGGTGTTCAGCGGCATCCGCAGCCGGTGACGGCGGTGGCCAGCCGGTCCAGGGCGGCCATGGCGGCGGCCGGGTCGGTGGTGCCGGAGGTCATGAAGGCGAAGACCAGCAGGCGCCCGTCGGCGTCCACGACGGTGCCGGCGAGGGTGTTGACGCCGGTGAGGGTGCCGGTCTTGGCCCGCACCAGGCCCGCCGCGCCCGGCGAGTGGCCGGAGCGCGTGCCCGATCCGGAGGATCCGCGGAACCGGTCGGTGAGCGTCCCGGTGAAGCCGGCGACCGGCAGGCCGCTCAGGACGGCCCGCAGTTCGGGGTGGCCGGGCGAGGCGGCGGTCAGCAGCAGCCGGGCGAGCAGCGCGGAGCTGAGCCGGTCGGCGCGGTCCAGGCCGCTGCCGTCGTGGAAGCCGGTTCCGGCCAGCGGCAGTCGGAGTTTGGCCAGAACCGAGCGCACCGCCGCTCCGGATCCGGTGAAGCTGACCGGCTTGCCGGTGCCGATGGCGGCCTGCCGGGACAGCGCCTCGGCGATGTCGTTGTCGCTGTTGGTGAGCATGCGCTCCACCAGTGCGGACAGCGGCATCGAGTCGACCTCCGCGAGCTGGGCCTCCTGCCCCTGCGGCGCGGTGCCCGCGCGTACCGCGCGCACGCCGATGCCGTGCCGGCGCAGCAGCGCCGCGAAGGTCTCGGCGGCCTGCCCGGCGGGGTCGGCGTAGCGCGGGGCGTCCTCGGTGGAGCGCGGGTCGACCCGCGCCTCGTCGGCCATGAGGGCGGTGGTGGGCGCGAGGTTGCCGTTGACCCCGATGGGGTGCAGGACCGGGCCGGTGTAGCGGGAGGTGTCGTAGTCCAGCGTCACCTTGGTCAGGCCGCGCTCGCGCAGCGCCTTGGCGGTGGCGGCGGCCAGGGTGGGCAGCGAGGCGGGGGTGGCGTCCGGGTCGGCGTGGGCGGGGGTCGGCGCGGCGGTCAGGGTGGGGTCGCCGCCGCCGACCAGCACGATGGTGCCGCGGGCGGCGCCGGGCACCACGGTGGTGGGGATCCGGTAGTCGGCGCCGCGGCTCTCCAGTGCGGCGACCGCGGTGGCGATCTTCGTGGTCGAGGCGGGCACGGACGGGGTCGCCGCCTGCCGGCCGAACAGCTGCCGCCCGGTGCCGGCGTCCAGCACGACGCCGGTGCGCAGGGCGCCGAGGGCGTGGGAGGCGAAGAGCGGGGTCAGCGCGTCGCCCAGCGCCCGCGAGGTGGGCAGCGGCGCGCCGCCGGAGGGGTTCGGGCCGAGCCCGGTGAGCACCGCGGGGGCGAGCGGCTCGGGGGCCGCCACGGCCGCCTGTGCGGCCCGCACCAGCCCGTCGTGGGTGTCCGCCCAGCCCCGCTCGGCACGGCGCTGGCCGCCCTGCCAGGGCCCCGCGGCGGCCACCGACACCAGTGCGACGACCAGCCCGAGGGCGGCGGAACCCGCCGCGAGCTTCCATCCGGCTCTCGCCTGTGTCTTCCAGCCCGGCCCGGACACGGCAACGCCCACCCTCTACCAGCCCCTTTCGTCGTGACGGCCCCGGTCGTGATCATCCGTTGAACGCCAGTCACACTAAATCGATCACACTTAATCAGCCGCCGGCGCCGCATCGCAGCGCGCCCCGGCGTCCGGCCCGCGCCGGACGCCGTTCACCGGCCCCTTTCGCGAGCACCCAACCGGGTGAGCGACACTTGGAGCACTGCACGTGCGGCCTGGTCACGGCCGACGAAGATGGAGGAGAGCCTTGGAGTTCGACGTCACGATCGAGATCCCGAAGGGTTCGCGCAACAAGTACGAGGTGGACCACGAGACCGGTCGTATCCGCCTGGACCGCAGGCTCTTCACGTCCACCAGCTACCCGGCCGACTACGGCTTCGTGGAGAACACCCTGGGCGAGGACGGCGACCCGCTGGACGCCCTGGTGATCCTGGACGAGCCGACCTTCCCCGGCTGCCTGATCAAGTGCCGGGCGATCGGGATGTTCCGGATGACCGACGAGGCGGGCGGCGACGACAAGCTGCTGTGCGTCCCGGCGTCCGACCCGCGGGTGGAGCACCTGCGCGACATCCACCACGTCAGCGAGTTCGACCGGCTGGAGATCCAGCACTTCTTCGAGGTCTACAAGGACCTGGAGCCCGGCAAGTCGGTCGAGGGCGCCAACTGGGTGGGCAGGACCGAGGCCGAGGCCGAGGTCGAGGCGTCCATAAAGCGCCTGGAGGCCTCCGGCGGAGGACACCGCTGATCGACGCGGTGGCGCCCGCGCGTCTCGGACCGCGGACACCTCGGGTGGTTTCCCCGTGGGGGCGGAGGCGCGTCGGCGCCCTCCGCCCCCTACGCGTGCGCGCCGTCCGGCCGTACGCGTGCGCGCCGGCCGGTGCTACGCGTAGGCGCCTTCCGGCCCTACCCGTGCGCGCCGGCCGGTGCTGGTGAGGGCCTCGCGGGTCAGAATCCGCGGGTGCGCTTGGCGGCCCGGCGGCGGCGGGAGCGGTCGGCCGGCAGTCGGATCATCATGCGGGTGATCTCACCGCCGAGGTTGACGCCGACGGCCACCGCGAGCGCCAGGGCGACCGCCTTGGCCAGTGAGGCGACGCCCACGTCCTGCCGCCCCTGGGTGAAGGCCAGCAGCCCGAAGTAGGTGGCACTGCCGGGCAGCAGCGGGCCGATCGCGGCGGTGACGTACGGCAGCGCGGAGGCGTGCCGGTAGCGGGCGAGCAGCTGGCCGAACAGGCCCACAAGACCGGCGGCGACGGCGGTGGCGGCGATCGGGGACATCGGGACCCGGTAGTGCAGCGTGGCGTAGACGACCCAGGCGATGCCGCCGTTGAGGGTGACGACGGGCAGCACGGCGCGTTCGCACTGGAGCAGCACCGCGAAGGCCAGGGTGAGCGCCATGGCCGCGACCAGTTGCAGGGGCGGGTTGTCGTAGACGCGCAGCGCCTCGTCGGGGTCGAGCCGGGCGTGCAGGGCCACTCCCAGGTAGAGGATCATCGTCACGCCGAAGACGATGCCGACGATCAGGTACATGACCTCCAGCAGCCGGGCGGAGGCGGTGATGTAGAAGCCGGTCAGGCCGTCCTGGACACCGGCGACCAGCGCCCGCCCGGGCAGCAGCGCGTACAGCCCGCCGGTGATCACCGCGGAGGCCTGGACATGGCCGACCCCGCCCAGATGGTCGCCGTAGCGCTCCAGCAGCAGACCCATCGCGGCGGCGGGCATGGCGGCGGCCACGAACTGGTAGAACTCCGGCAGCCCGCGCCCCGCGCACAGCCAGGCCAGCCGGTCGCCGAGCATCGCGCCGATCGCGGCGGCCAGGAAGACGGTGAGGCCACCGCCGACCAGGATGCTGCCCGCGCCGGCCAGGAAGCCCGCGGCGCCGGTCAGCAGCCAGCCGGAATACGGGTGGCGGTTGCGGCGTATCTCGGCGAGGCGGCGGTAGGCGTCCTCCAGGGTCGCCTCGTGCGCGCTGATGTCGTCGATGAGCCGGTAGACGGCCGCCAGCCGGGTGTAGTCGGTGCCGCGGCGCCGGACGGTGCGGCTGGAGGTGACCGGGTCCTCGACCAGGGACGGCTGGTGGCTGATGGACAGCAGGGTGAAGGTGACGGTCGGCTCGACGCGGCCGAGCCCGAAGGCGTGCGCGACACCGAACATCGCCGCCTCCACATCCTCCGCCCCCTCGCCGCCGGCCAGCAGCAGCTCGCCGATGCGCAGGGTGAGGTCGAGGACGCGCGGCACCGGCGGGCCGTCCACCTCCGGCTTGGCCGGGGACTCCGGGGTGGGACGGTCGGCGACCGGCATCCGCAGCATCGCGCGCATCCGGTCCTGCCAGGGCGCGTCGCTGGCCAGCCGCACCACGGGCACGCCCTCCGGCGGGGTGAACGCGGCGGGCAGCGGTGGCAGCGGATGGGTGCCGGTGGTGCTGCCGGACGCGGAGCCCGCCGAGCGGGACGGCGGCAGGAACGCCGAGCCCTCCGCCTCCGGGACCGGCGGCAGCGGCACGCCGAGCGGCGGGGTGAAGGCCGACCCCAGGTCGCCCTCCGGATCGACCTCCTGCGGCACGGGCGGCAGCGGGATGCCCAATGGCGGGGTGAACGCGGAGACCGGGTCGCGCTCCACGGTGCGCTCGCCGGTCCGCTCACCGACCGCCCGGCGCGGTTCGCGGTCCGTCATCGCCGCACGGCGCGATGGCGTCCGCGCTGCGGGGCGCCCGGACGGCTCGCGCTGCTGCCGTGGGGGTGGTGTGCGGCCGGTCCCGCGGGCCCGCCGGGGCCGTCGCCGGGCGGCGGGGTGCGGTCGGCCCTGCGCTTGGCCCGCAGGAACTCGATCACGACCGGGATCACCGAGAGCAGCACGATGAGGACGAAGATCTCCTCGATGTGCGCGCCGACGAAGGCGACCTGGCCGAGGAAGTAGCCGAGCACGGTGACGCCCGCGCCCCACAGGGTGCCGCCGATGAGGTTGAAGACGAAGAAGCTGCGGTAGTTCATGCGGCTGACCCCGGCGATGATCGGGGTGAAGGTCCGCACGATGGGCACGAAGCGGGCGAGGATGATCGACTTGGGGCCGTGGTGCTCGAAGAAGGCGTGCGCCTTCTCGACGTTCTCCTGCTTGAAGATCTTGGAGTCCGGGCGGCGGAAGAGCGAGGGCCCGACCTTGCGGCCGAACAGGTACCCCACCTGGTCGCCGAGGACGGCGGCGAACCCCACCGCGACGCAGACCACCCACAGCGGGTAGTGCAGGTACTTGTCACCGGCGACCAGCAGGCCGCTGGTGAACAGCAGGGAGTCACCCGGCAGGAAGAAACCGATCAGCAGCCCGGACTCGGCGAAGACGACGATCATGATGCCGACCAGCCCGAAGGACTGGATCAGTTGGTCAGGCGTGAGCCAGGTAGGGCCCAGAGCGAGGGTCGTCACGGCCGGGCGTGCTCCTGATGGTGGGCGGCGAAGGGCGACTCCAGTATGACCTTCGGTCCGGTACGACCGTTTCCGGGATGCGGCCGGACCGCCGCCGGGCCCGCTCGACGCCATGGGCGTCGGCGATCGCGGCGGCGGTCCGGCCTGGCACCTCTTGGATCACACGTTGCGCACCGCGTTGGCCAGGATGGCCTCCCGCAGGTAGCCGGCCGTGCCGGGGCGCATCCGCTCGTATTGCTCGGTGAAGCGCGGGTCGGCGATGTACATGTCGGCCAGTCCGACATGGATCTCGTAGGAGCAGTCGTAGAAGTGCCGCACGATCTGCTGCCGGTGCTCCTCCGCCAGGTCCATGGCCGACTCGCCGTCCGCCGGGGCCCCGCCGTCCATCAGGGCGACCAGCCGGGCACCCCAGTCCTCCTGTTCGGCCCTGATCGCCAGCCAGTCGTCCTTGGTGTACGCGGCCGCCCTGCGCTGCGACTGCCGGTAGGCGTCGGTGCCGCCCCAGCGCTGCCGCGCCTCGTCCTGGTGGACGTCCGGGTCGTGGTCGCCGAACACCTCGAACTTCTCCTCGGGCGTGAGGTCGATGCCCATCTTCCGTGCCTCCATGGCTCGTTCGACGGCCGCGGCCATCCGCTGCAACGCCTCGATCCGGCCGGTCAGCACCTCGTGCCGCCGGCGCAGGTGGTCCACCGGGTCGGTGGCCGGGTCGTCCAGCAGGGCCGTGATCTCGTCGAGGGGGAAGCCGAGTTCGCGGTAGAACATGATCTGCTGCAACCGGTCGAGATCGGCGTCCTCGTAGCGCCGGTGGCCCGCGTGGTTGCGTCCGCCGGGCCGCAGCAGCCCGATCTCGTCGTAGTGGTGCAGCGTGCGCACCGTGGTCCCGGCGAATCCGGCGACCTGTCCCACCGAGTAACTCATCGCTCCCCGCTCCTGGATCCCGTGACGCGGCTCGGCGCCGTGGACGGGACGTGTCCTTGCGCGCTCCACGCTGAGGCCTCACGCCGCGTGAGGCGCAAGTCCGATCCACGATCCACGGGACGGGCGCTACGGGCCGGGGCGGACCCGGGCGGCCATGACGGCCACGTCGTCCTCGGCGGTCTCACTGCCGAGCTCTTCCAGGATCCGGTCGACCAGGTCGTCCAGATCGGCGCCCGCGGTCAGCCGCAGGGCGCGCAGCCGGTCCAGGGAGTCGTCGATGTCCTCACCGCGGTGTTCGATCAGCCCGTCGGTGTACAGCAGCAGCACGTTGTCCGGCTGCCAGGCGACGGTGGCCTGTTCGTAGCCGCCGAAGCCGGTGCCCAGCGGCGGGCCGGCCGGCACGTCCAGCAGTTCGGTGCGGCCGTCGGGGCGCAGGATGGCGGGCGGCAGGTGCCCGGCGCGGGCGTAGGACAGCTCACCGCGGGCGGGGTCGGCGAGCGCCAGCAGACAGGTGGCGGGACGGCCCTGCTGGGACTCGGAGATCATGGTGTCGAGCTGCCGCAGGACGCGGTGCGGCGGCAGGTCGGAGCCGCCCACCACGCGCAGCATGGAGCGGTAGTTGCTCATGTCCACCGCCGCCTCGACGCCGTGTCCCATCACGTCGCCGATCGCCAGCAGGGTGCGTCCGCCCGGCAGCCGGATGGTGTCGAACCAGTCACCGCCCACCAGCGCGCTGCTGCCGGCCGGCAGGTAGCGGGAGGCGACCTCGATCCCGGGGTGCGGCGAGTTGGGCTCGGACAGCAGGGCGCGCTGCAACTCCAGCGCGATGCCGTGCTCCCTGGTGTAGCGGCGGGCGTTGTCGAGGCTGATCGCGGCGCGCCCGGCGAGGTCCTGGGCGGCCACCATGTCCTCCTCGGTGAAGGCGGGCGAGCCGCCGGCCCGCGCCATGGTGAGCGCGCCCAGCGATCCGCCGCGGGCGATCAGCGGGATGACGACGGCGGAGTGCAGGCCGAGACCGCGGTAGATCCTGACCCGGTCGGTGCCGGGCGCGGCGCGGGCCATCTGCTCGTCGGAGGGCAGGTTCAAGATGGTGGGCCGGCCGCTCGCCATGCTGCGCGGGATCTGCGAGCCCTCCTGGAACTCCAGGTACTCCCCCGGCTCGCCCGAACTCCTTCGCCGCCTCCCGCAGCCGCGGCACCGTGGCCAGCGCGGCGCGCCGCAGCCGCAGCCGGATCGCGGACCCGACGACGCGGGCTGCGTCGGTGCGCTCCGGGGGGAAGACGTCGACGGTGGCCACGTCGGCGAGTACCGGCACCAGGAAGTCGGCGAGTTCGCCGCAGGTGGTGTCCACTTCCAGGGTGGTGCCGATGCGGGTGACGGCGGTGTCCAGCAGGGCGAGGCGCTCGCGGGCCCGCTCCAGCGCGTTCTGTTCCTGCCGGGAGGCGCTGACCTCCAGGATGATGCCGGCGATGCCGACGACCCGGCCGTCCTCCTCCAGGCGGTGGTAGGCGCCGTGCCAGTAGCGCTGGTCCAGCCCTGAGGCGGCCCGGGTGTGGCCGCTGGAGGTGGTCTCGCGCGGCCGGCCGTCGGCCAGCACCTGGTGCAGCACCTCCTCGCGGGCGTCGACCGTGGGCAGGATCTCCCGGATGCTGCGGCCGATGTGCTCCTCGGCCGACACGCCGTTCATCCGGGCCAGCGCCGGATTGACGTAGACATAGCGCAGCTCGGCGTCGAGGATCCCCACGCCCGCCGCGGTGCCGGACAGCACAGCGCGCATCAGATCGGTCTCCTGCGGCTGCGAGACGTCGGGTGACCCCACCGGCGTCCTCCTCCTCGTGCTCAGTGCCTGCCGTGCCCTGTGGTGCTTCCCGCCGTCGGCACGCGCACCTGCCGTGCCACGCATCGGCGCACGCCGATCCGTGTACGGCTTCCATCCTCGGCCGCCGCGCGGCGGCGCGCATCCCGATTGGCCGGATAATTTCGGTTGCTCAAGGCGACAGATGCGAAATGCAACTAGACGGCGTACGGTGATCACGGTTCGTTTCGCATGCGTTACGTCCGCATTACGAGCAGTTGTCACGGGGGGACCAGCCATGCCCCGGCAGGCCGGGGCGGCCGAATCGTGAGGAGGCAGACCGCCTATGTGCGGGATCACCGGATGGATCTCCTACGACAGGGATCTGACAGCGGAGCGCCGAACGCTCGACGCGATGACCGCGACCATGACCTGCCGCGGCCCCGACGCGGGAGGCGTCTGGCTGGACACCCACGCCGCCTTCGGCCACCGGCGGCTGGCCGTGATCGACATCGAGGGCGGCAAGCAGCCGATGTCGGTCGAGCGGGACGGCCGCACCCTGCTGGTGACCACCTACAGCGGGGAGATCTACAACTACCGGGAACTGCGCGCCGAGTTGGCCGCCCTCGGGCACGACTTCCGCACCAACAGCGACACCGAGGTGGCGCTGCACGCGTACCTGGAGTGGGGCGAGTCCTTCACCGAGCGCCTCAACGGCATGTACGCCTTCGCGCTGTGGGACCCGCGCACCGAGGAACTGCTGCTGGTGCGTGACCGGATGGGCATCAAGCCGCTGTACTACCACCCGATGCCCGACGGGGTGCTGTTCGGCTCCGAGCCCAAGGCGATCCTGGCCCACCCCGCGGTGCGGCCGGTCGTCGACGCCGAGGGCCTGGCCGAGCTGATCGCCTTCACCAAGACCCCCGGGCACGCGATCTACAAGGGCATGAAGGAGGTGCGTCCCGGCCACGTCGTACGGGTGCGCCGCCAGGGCCTGACCACCAGCCGCTACTGGGCGCTGGACAACCGCGAGCACACCGACGACCTGGACACCACCGTCCACACGGTGCGCGAGCTGCTGGACGACATCGTCGCCCGCCAGCTGATATCCGACGTGCCGCTGTGCACGCTGCTGTCCGGCGGCCTGGACTCCTCGGTGATCACCGCGCTGGCCGCCCGCGGGCTGGCGGCCGGCGGCAAGGGCGCGGTGCGCTCCTTCTCGGTGGACTTCGTCGGGCAGACGGAGAACTTCAAGGCCGACGACCTGCGCCCCACCCCCGACGGCCCCTACGCCCACGCGCTGGCCGAGCACGTCCGCTCCGACCACAGCGACATCGTGCTGGACACCACGACGCTGATGAACGCCGGCCACCGCGACGCGGTGATGACCGCCCGGGACCTGCCCTACGGGCTCGGGGAGGGCGACACCTCGCTCTACCTGCTGTTCAAGGCGATCCGCGCGCAGTCGACCGTCGCGCTGTCCGGCGAGTCGGCGGACGAGGTGTTCGGCGGCTACAAGTGGTTCCACGACCCGGAGGTGGTCAGGACCGAGGCCTTCCCGTGGCTGGCGGCCATGGGCATCAACAGCTTCGCCGGTCCGCGGGCCGGCGGCCGGGAGATCCTGCTGGACGGCGGGCTGCTGGGCAAGATCGACCTGGCCGGCTACCGGCGGGCGCGGTACCAAGAGGCGCTGACCGAGGTCCCCTACCGCGAGGGCGACTCCGCCTTCGAGCGGCGGATGCGGGAGATCTGCTACCTGCACCTGACCCGCTTCGTGCAGTTCCTGCTGGACCGCAAGGACCGCATGAGCATGGCGGTCGGCCTTGAGGTGCGGGTGCCGTTCTGCGACCACCGGCTGGTCGACTACGTCTTCAACACCCCCTGGTCGATGAAGACCTTCGACGGCCGGGAGAAGTCGCTGCTGCGCGCCGCCACCCGCGACGTGCTGCCGGAGTCGGTGGCCCAGCGGGTCAAGAGCCCCTACCCCAGCACCCAGGACCCGCGCTACGCCGAGGCGTTGCGCGAGGAGCTCAAGGAGGTGCTGGCCGACAAGGACGCGCCGGTCAAGCCGCTGATGGACAGCGCGATGGCCAAGGAGGCCGTCGCCGCCGAGGGCGAGGGCTACCGCAACCCCACCGAACTGCTGCTGTCGCTGAACCGCTGGCTGGGCGCCTACGGGGCCACCCTGGAGGTCTGACCCGCTGAAGAAAAGCCCTCGGGCCGGCCCGCCGTCGAACGGCGGACCGGCCCGAGGGGCGTTGGGGGGATGCTCAGGCGCCGACCAGCAAGGCGGCCAGCCGGCCCGCGCGGGCCCGTTCCACCACCGGCCGGCAGACCCGCCCGGCCAGCAGGGTCAGCGGGATCGCCAGCACGATGCCGACCAGGGCGCCGACGGCCACGTCGTGCGGGTAGTGCGCGCCGACGTAGACCCGGGAGGCGCCCATCGCCAGGGCCGCCAGCACGGCGATCGAGCCCAGCTTGCGGTTCACCAGTAACAGCGCGGTCGCGGCGGAGAAGGCGACCACGGTGTGGTTGCTGGGGAAGGCCCAGTCCGTCGGGGCGGCGCAGGACTCCAGGTGGTAGGTGGCCGGCAGCTGACGGCACGGGCGCACCTCGCGCACCACCGACTTCAGCAGGTCGTTGGCCACGTAGACCACCGCCACCGTGACCGGCGCGAGCAGCACCCTGGCCATGCTCCGGGGGGACTGCCGGCGGGCCTGCCACCAGCCCGCCACCATCAGCACCGCGAATATCAAGATCCCGTAGGCGGACCAGTACTTGATCACATCGTCCAGCCACACGGGCGCGTCGCGCGCCCAGTCGGTGACCGTGGTGAACAGGCCGCCGTCCACCTGCGCGCCGTTGTAGGCGAGCTCACGCAGGGGATGGGAAGTGCCGTGGGACACATCGATGGCGAGGGGGGCGAGCAAGGGTGGTTTTCCTCCGATAATCAACGCGACGGCCGACCACCTCGGGTGGCGGACCCGACGTTTCCAGGTGACGTGCAAGCGTCAATCCGTCTACACGCTCGTAGACTGTCGGACAACTGTAGTCGACGGGAAAGGGGTCGGACTCCATGACGGACATCGCGCGCCGGCCGGCCGGTGAGCTGGAGGCGGCCGTCCTCGCCACCCTCTGGGCCGCCGGCTCCCCGCTCACCCCGCCGCAGGTCCAGCAGCGGCTGGAGGGCGCCCTGGCCCGCACCACCGTCGCGACGATCCTGGCCCGGCTGTACGACAAGGGCACGGTGGTGCGCTCGCGCACCGGCCGGGCGTACGCCTACACCCCGGCCGTCGAGGACGAGGCGGCGCTGGCCGCCCGCCGCATGCACACCGAACTGGAGAAGGGCGACGACCGCTCCGGCGTCCTGGCCCGCTTCGTCTCCCGGCTCACCCCCGAGGACGAGCGGGTGCTGCGCGCACTGCTCTCGCAGGACCCGGAGTCCGGCCGGGGGCGGGAGGCGGACGGCCCGTGATCTGGTCGGTCTGGGCGCCGCTGGTGGTGCCCTGGCTCGGGGTGCTGGTCTGCCGGCGGCTGGTGGAGATCCTGCCGCCCCGCGCGGCCGCCCTGCTGCTGTCGGTGACCTCCGTCCTGCTGGCGGCACTCAGCGTGGGATCGCTGACCCTGCTGACCCTGGCCGGGTTGATACGGCTGCCGGTGATCGCGGCGATGGGGCACATGTCGGCGCTGTTCGCCCGGCAGGCCGTTCCGGTCCATCTGCTGGTGGGCGAGCTGGCGGCGCTGGTGCTGGGCATCGTGGCACTGGCGGCGGGCCTGGCGGCACGGCAGCACCTGAGCGAACTGCGCCGCGCCCGCGACACCGTCCGGCGCTACGGCGGCGCCGGCGACCTGACCATCCTGCCGGACGACACGGCGGACGCCTTCGCGCTGCCGGGGCGCCCGGGACGGCCCGGCCGGATCGTGGTGACCGCCGGGATGCTGCGGGAACTGGACGCGCGGGAGCGGGCCGCGCTGCTCGCCCATGAACGCGCCCATCTGACCGGCCGCCACCATCTGCTGGTGGTCTGCGCCGACCTGGCCGGGTGCCTGCATCCGGCGCTGCGCGCGCTGCGCGGACCGCTCTCCTTCCACCTGGAGCGCTGGGCCGACGAGGACGCCGCACGGGCGGTCGGCGACCGGCGGCTGACGGCCCGGGCCATCGGGCGGGCCGCACTCGCCACCTCGGCGGCCCCCTCCGGGCTGCGTCCGGCAGCGGTGCCCGCCGCGGCGGCCGGGCCGGTGCCGCGCCGGGTGGCCGCGCTGCTGGCGCCGCCCAGACCGCGGGCGCGGACCACCGCCGCGGTGGCCGTGGCGCTGGCCGGCTGCGTGCTGGTCTCCGGGGTGGGCGTGCTGGACGCGGCGCAGGACCTGCACGCGAACATCGAGTGGGCGCAGGGCGAGACCATGCGCGATCTGCTCTCCCCGCACGGCGCCGCCTCCGGTCATGCCCGGCCGGCAGGCCACGGCTACGATCACGACCGCGAGCGCCGCCGCGACAGCGCCGGGCACTCCGGCGGTACGCGGCCGACGGGCGTGCCGCGCCCCCGTCCGTCTACACTCACGTAGACGCACATCGCCGCAGGTGTCCGGTAAGCCCCGCACCGAGCCTGCCGCCACGCCGCAGAGAGGCGCACATGTACCCCCTGACCCACGGATCGCAGCTCGCCGTCAACGTGCTGGATCCCACCTCGCTGCTGTCCTCCTTCGGCGCGCTGGGCATCCTGGTGGTGCTCTTCGCCGAGACCGGACTGCTGGTGGGCTTCTTCCTGCCGGGCGACTCGCTGCTGTTCACCGCGGGCCTGTTCACCACGACCGGCACGACGGCGGCGATCCACCTCGACCTGGGCTGGGTGCTGGCGGCCGCCGCGGCCGGTGCGCTGATCGGCGCGCAGACCGGCTACCTCATCGGCCGGCGCGGCGGGCCCGCGCTGCTCGCCAGGTCCAAGAACCCCAAGCTGCACCAGGCGGTGGAGCGCTCCGGGGAGATGCTGGAGAAGTACGGCTACGGCAAGGCCATCGTGCTGGCCCGCTTCATCCCGTTGGTGCGCACCGTGCTCAACCCGATGGCCGGCGCCCTGGGCGTGCCGCTGAAGACCTTCACCGGCTGGCAGGCGCTGGGCGGGCTGGTGTGGAGCCTGGGCGTCACCCTCGCGGGCCACGCGCTGGGCTCGTCCATCCCGAACATCGACCACTACCTGCTGCCGATCATCGCCCTGGTGGTCGTCGTCTCGCTGATCCCGGTGGCCCTGGAGATCCGCCGCGCCCGCCGCGGCGCGGCCGACCGGCCGTAACGGTCACGGGAGCCGCCTCCCGGAGCAGGACGCGGTGCCTCCCCGGGGCCGGGCGCGCGGCTCCCCGCGCCCCACCGCCCCGGGAAGCCGCCTCAGGCGGCTGGGCTCGTGCCGCGCAGGCAGGAGTCGCCGTGCTCGCGGATGTGGCGCTCCAGGGCCTCCAGCGCGTGGTTGACGCTCTCGTGGGTGCCCGAGCCGCGCTGCTCGGCGTAGTAGGCGGCCCCGAGCTTGCGGAGCAGGTCCTGACCCGCCCTCATGGCCTGCACCTCCTCGACCTTCTCCTTGCCGGCGTCCAGCCCTCGCTGGGCAGCGTCCTTCGCCCGGTCCAGAAATCCAGCCATTCCGTGCCTCCCAAGCCACTTTGCCCCGTTCAACGCTCGAACCCGAAGAGGGAGTTCCCCACCGGCCCGGCCCTCGAACGCGCAGGCGGGCGGGGTCGCCCGCCCGGCGGCAGCCGACGGGGGGCGCACCGGCAGCCCGCACGCAGGATGATGTTTTCCGGGGGTTTTCCCTCGAACGCTTCCGGATACCGGTCCCCACGGGTGATACTCCGTGTCAGAGCCATTCAGAAGAGCCAGAGACACCCCTGGTGAGAGCGAGGCTGCGAGATGTTCAGGAACGGGCTTGAACCATGGCACGTGATCCTGGTCGTGGTGGTGTTCGTGCTGCTCTTCGGCTACAAGAAGCTGCCCGACGCGGCACGCGGGCTGGGCAAGTCGCTGCGCATCCTGAAGTCGGAGACCCGCGCGCTGCGCGACGAGGGCCACGACAAGGACAAGGACTCCGCCGAGTCCTCCGCCGCCCCGAAGCAGGACTCGCGTGAGGCGCTGGACCACAAGCCGGCCCCCGCCTCCGAGCCCGTCAAGGACGAGCAGCACACCGCCTGACGAAGGCCCACACCGCCTGACGGCGGGGACCGCTGCCCTACGCCGCCTTGATGGGCGGCGGCAGATAGCTGCCGTCCAGCACCGGCCCCTCGGGTTCGTACATCCGCAGCACCGGCCGGAAGCCGCCCTGCGGCGTGGGCAGCCAGTTGGCCCGCTCCTCGGGATCGTCGGGCGGCTCGTGCCGCATGGCGATCGTCAGCGAGCCGTCCGCGGCGATCCGCAGCCCCGGCGTGCGGTCACCGATGGAGTAGCGGTCGATCGGGTTGCGGACCAGCAGGAAGTCGGGCGTGCCGTACATGGTGACCGACCAGAACGCCCCCACCGGCGGCAGGGTCTCGAAGCGCATGGTGTAGTCGCGCCGCCCGGTCAGCCGCGAGCCGTCGGCGTCGGTGTAGGTGTGCGCGTAGGCCGTCTCGTAGGCGTGGTTGCCCCACAGCGCGGTGCGCGCGGCGACCGCCCTGGTCAGATAGGCGGCGAGCCGGTCGGGCATCCGCCACCGGGCGGAGTCGACGGTGCCGGGGCCGAAGTGGTCGAGGTTGTAGTCGAACAGGTGCAGGTTCATCTCCCAGCCGCCGTACTGCGCCACGCCGCGCGGTACGCCGGTGCCCACGGCGTCCTCCTGCCCTCCGCCGGGCCGCAGCAGGTCGAGATCGCCCTGCGAGGGGTCGCTGACCGCCTCGATCCGCTCCTTGCCCGCCGCGAGCCCGCGCTCCAGGGCCGAGGCGAGGGCCGGGTCGGCGTCGGCGTAGGGCGAGGGCCCGGTCGAGCGGAGCAGGCCCAGCGGGAGGTAGGCCTGCTGGTGGGCGATGTCGTCGGGGGCGGGCGGGAAGCGGGCCATCCACAGCCGTAGCCGCTCGAAGAAGCGCAGGGCCGCGGGGACCGCCGAGTCGGGCTGCGGAAGCCCCGCGCCCTCGGGCGCCGGTGTCTCCTGCTCGCCGTCGCCCGAGGGGCCCGCGGGGCGCAGGGTGAGCCGGCGCTGGAGCGCGGCGACCCGGGGCATGTCGTCGGGGCCGTCGCAGGCGTTGCGCCCGATGATGGTGGCGACGGTGGTCGGCGAGCTGATGACCTGCACGCCGTCGGGCGGCTTCCCGCGCCAGCCGGGCGGCACGATGAGCCACCGCGACCGGGCGGTGCCGGTGGCCCGGCGGCCGATGTAGCCGAAGTTGTTGCTCCACGCGTCGACGAACTGCAGGACGTAGTAGGCGCCTTGGGTGTCCGGCACATCCAGCAGCAACGGCCCTGCGGACAGGTCGAGTTGGGCGATCGAGTACAGGGTGTCGTTGTTCACCGAGACGAACGTGGCGTCCGGATCGGCCAGTCGGCCCGAGTGCGCGAACTGGTTGAACGGGGTCGGCGGCAGCGTCCCGACGCCTTCCGTGACGAACCGGTTCACCATCGACAGGTCCAGGACCAGCGGAAATCCGTAGATGTACGCGTCCGCCGCCAGCGCCGCCAGATCGATACCGGTCATGGTCCCGTCCATCCCGACGACCCTCCTGGTCTGCTTCACCCCTTTTTGCGAGGGTATCCACAGACCGCCACCCCCGCCTGCCGAAGCGGGCGGGGGTGGCGGGGGGTGCCCGGGTCGCGGGCGGCGGTCAGGCCACGCCCGCCCAGGCGGTGGGGCCGAAGGAGCCCTTGATGTCGGAGGCGATGTGGTCGGGGTTGACCAGGTAGCCCAGCTCGAAGACGACCGTGCGGCGCCTGCCCTCCATCCGGATGCGGATCGGGGTGTCGCCCGGGTGCGCGGTGAGCACCCGCTTGAGCTCGCCCACCACCGCCTCGGTGACCCGGTACTCGGGCAGCACCACGACGACCGGCGGGCGCCCGCCGTGTTCCGCCGAGGCGATGTCGATGGTGGTCAGCTCCTGCCCGGCGATGTTGATCCCGCTGTCGCGGGCGTTGATCCGGCCGCGCACCGACACCACGTTGTCCTCGATCAGCTGCGGCGAGACGAGCTGGTAGGACGCGGGGAAGAAGCACACCTCGATGCTGGCGTCCCGGTCGGCGAGATGGACGATCGCCCAGGCGTTGCCCTGCTTGGTGATCCGCCGCTCGACGCCGGTGATCAGCCCGGCCAGCTTGACGTCGCCCTGGGTGCGGCCGGAGCCGAGCAGTTCCGCGATGGAGGTGTCACGGTTGCGCGACAGGATGTGCTCGGCGCCGTCCAGCGGGTGCGCCGAGACGTAGAGCCCGAGCATCTCCCGCTCCAGCGACAGCAGTTGCTTGCGCGGCCACTCCTGATCGCCGATCTGGAAGTCCAGCCCGATCGACGCGCCGCCCTCCCCGGTGTCCAGCGCGCCGAACAGGTCGTCCTGCCCTATGGCCGCCTGCTTCTTGACCGGGACAATGGCGTCCACCGCGGTCTCGTGGACCTCGCACAGCGCCCGGCGCGAGTGGTTCATCGAGTCGAACGCCCCCGCCTTGATGAGGGACTCGATGACGCGCTTGTTGCAGGCGGTGATCTCCGCCTTGTCCAGGAAGTCGGGGAAGGAGCTGTACTTCCCCTTCTCCTTGCGGGTCTTGACCATCGAGTCGATGACGTTGAGGCCCACGTTGCGCACGGACTTCAGGCCGAAGCGCACGTCGTCACCGACGGCGGAGAAGTCGGCGACCGACTCGTTGACGTCCGGCGACAGCACCTTGATGCCCATCCGGCGCGCCTCGGCCAGGTAGACGGCCGCCTTGTCCTTGTCGTCGTCCACCGAGGTCAGCAGCGCGGCCATGTACTCGGCGGGGTAGTTCGCCTTCAGGTAGGCGGTCCAGTAGGAGACCAGTCCGTACCCGGCGGTGTGCGACTTGTTGAACGCGTACCCGGAGAACGGCAGCATGACGTCCCACAGCGCCTTGATCGCCTCTTCCGAGTAGCCGTTGTCCACCATGCCGTTGTGGAACTTGTCCCACTCCTTGGCCAGCACCTCGGGCTTCTTCTTGCCCATCGCCCGGCGCAGCAGGTCCGCGCCGCCCAGGCTGTAGCCGGCCAGCTCCCGGGCGATGGCCATGATCTGCTCTTGGTAGACCAGCAGGTGGAAGGTGGTGCCCAGGATCGGCTCCAGGGCCTCCCTCAGCTCCGGGTGGATCGGGGCGATCTCCTGGCGGTGGTTCTTGCGGTGCGCGTAGTTGGTGTGCGCGTTGGCGGCCATCGGGCCCGGCCGGTAGAGCGCGAGGACGGCGGCGATGTCCTCGAATCGGGTCGGCTCCATCAGCTTGAGCAGTTCGCGCATCGGGCCGCCGTCGAGTTGGAAGATCCCGAGGGTGTCGCCTCGGGCCAGCAACTCGTAGGTCTTCGCGTCGTCGAGCGCGATCTTGTCCGTCTCGATGTCGACGCCGCGGTTGTCCTTGATGACCTTGATGGCGTGATCGATGATGCCCAGGTTCCGCAGACCCAGGAAGTCCATCTTGATCAGGCCCATTTCCTCGCACTGCGGGTACGTCGAAACCGGTGATCTTGACGCCGTCCTTGGCCCGCATGTGCAGCGGGATCAGGTCCAGCAGCGGGGTCTTGGACAAGATGACGGCCGCCGCGTGCACGCCGGTGCCGCGGGTCAGGCCCTCGATGCCCCGGGCGTTGTCGATGACCTTCTTGACGTCCGGGTCGTTGTCGTACATCTGCCGGATCTCGCCGGCCTCGCCGAAGCGCGGGTGCTCCGGGTTGAAGATGCCGTCCAGCGGGATGCCCTTGCCCATCACGTCCGGCGGCATGGCCTTGGTGATCCGGTCACCCATCGCGAACGGGTAGCCGAGGATCCGGGAGGAGTCCTTGACCGCGGCCTTCGCCTTGATCGTGCCGAAGGTGTTGACCTGCGCGGTGTAGGCGTCGCCGTACTTCTCGGTGACGTAGCGCACCATCTGGTCGCGCTGGCGGTCGTCGAAGTCGAGGTCGACGTCGGGGGGGTTGATGCGCTCGGGGTTGAGGAACCGCTCGAACAGCAGCCCGTGCTCCAGCGGGTCGAGCTCGGTGATGCGGGTGGCGTACGCGACGATCGAACCGGTCGCGGAGCCACGGCCGGGACCGACCGGAATGCCGTTGTCGCGCGCGTACTTGCAGATGTCGGCGACGACGAGGAAGTAGCTGGAGAAGCCCATCGGACCGATGACCTTCATCTCGGTCTCGAACCGGTCCAGCACCTCGGGCGGGATCGGGTCGCCGTAGCGCGCGTTGAGGCCGATCATGACCTCCTTGCGCAGCCAGGACTCCTGGTCCTCACCCGGCGGCACGTCGAACTGCGGCATCTGGTCGACGAAGTCGAAGACCTCGCCGTACGGCTCGATGCGCTCCGCGATCAGCAGCGTGTTGTCGCAGGCCTCCGGCAGCTCGGAGAACAGCCGGCGCATCTCCTCGGCCGTCTTGAGGTAGTAACCGCTGCCGTTGAACCGGAACCGGGCCGGGTCGTCCTTGTTCTTGCCCACGCCGATGCACAGCAGGTTGTCGTGCGCGTCGGCCTGGTCCTCGGTGACGTAGTGCGCGTCGTTGGTCGCCAGCAGCGGGATGTCCAGCTCCTTGGCGAGCCGCAACAGGCCTTCGCGGACGTTGCGTTCCAGATCGAGGCCGTGGTCCATCAGTTCGAGGAAGTAGTTCTCCTTCCCGAAGATGTCCTGGCAGGCGGAGGCCGCCTTCACCGCGTCGTCGTACTGGTTGAGCCGCAGCCGGGTCTGCACCTCGCCGGAGGGGCAGCCGGTCGTCGCGATGATCCCCTCGGAGTGCTCGGCGATCAGCTCGCGGTCCATCCGGGGCTTGCCGGCCGGGAACTGCCCCTCGAAACTCGCCCGCGAGGAGAGCCGGAAGAGGTTGCGCAGCCCCTGCGGCGTCCGCGCCCACATCGTCATGTGACAGAACCGGCCACCGCCGGAGACGTCCTTGCTGCCCTCGCCGTCGTCCGACATCGCCCGCTGGCCGCCCGGACCCCAGAACTCCTGCTTGCGGCTGAACCGGGTCGAGGGCGCCACATACGCCTCGATACCGATGATCGGCTTCACCGAGGTGCCCTTGGCCACCTGCTGGAACTCATACGCCCCGAACATGTTGCCGTGGTCGCTCATCGCGACCGCCGGCATGCCCTGGCGCTCGACCTCGGCGAACATGGGCTTGAGCTTCTGCGCCCCGTCCAGCATCGAGTACTCGGTGTGATTGTGCAGGTGAACGAAGCTGTCGGGCACCAGGCGTCTCCTCATGGGGTCCTCGTGGAGGCCATCACCCTAGTCCCGGCCGGTCGGCCGGGATTGGGTTTCGGCCGCCTGGCGAGTCGCCCATCCGGCCCCGCGGCCGGGCCCCCGCGAACGGCTGCGCGGCTGCCCACGGCCCCACGGACGGGGTCCGGGCAGCAGAGAGCCGACGCCTCGGCGGGGGCGCGACTGTCGCGGGAATCACATGCCGGAGGACGCCGCCGTGAAGCCCATCACCGCGAACACCAGCCCCATCGCGGTGAAGACGGCACAGAACGCGATGGCCGAAAACGCACCCACCCAGGTACCGGCCCCACCACTCCCGACGACGGCCGCCCGCTCCGGACGCTCCGGCAGATAACGCACCGTTACGACGTCGCCCACGACGACGGTACGCGACGTGGTGTCGTCGATCCGCACCTCCCGGCCGTCCTGGGTGCGGAAGCCGAGGATCGTGTGCCGGTGGCTCGGCCCGTCGCCGTTGCGGGTGGTGTACGTCTCCAGGCAGCGCGCCTCGGCCGGCAGCCCGTGCGCCAACGCCCGCCGGCGGCCCGCCAGCCGGCGCACCAGGGCCACGGCCATGCCCACCCCCGCCACCGCGAAGACCGACCCCACCAGCCCGAACACCGTCCCCATGGCACCCATCGCGTGAAGCACGCGGCCCTCCCCTGTCCGATGTCCGAATCCGTCGCTCGCGCTGTGGGGAAGGATGCCGCGACGGGGCCCGGCAGTTCCCGGGTCCGGCGGGCGCCGGGGGTCACGCCGGCAGGGTCACGCCGCCAGGAACGCCGCCAGGCCGTCGAGCAGACGGGTGACGTCGTCGTCGTCGGAGTAGGGCGCCAGACCGACGCGCAAGCCCCCGGCGTCACCGAGACCCAGCCGACGGGACGCCTCGATGGCGTAGAAGGAGCCGGCGGGCGCGTTCACCCCCCGCTCGGCGAGGAAGCGGTACGCGTCATCCGCGGCGCGCCCCTCGAACGTCATCAGCAGCGTCGGCGTGCGGCGCCGGGCCCGCGACCACACGGTGACCCCGGGCAGCCCGGCCAGCCCCTCCTCGACGCGCAGCCGCAGCCGGTCCTCGTGCTCCCCGATCAGTTCCAGCGCGGAGCCCAGCCGTTCGCGTCGGCCGGCACCGGCCGACGGCGCGATCCCGGCCAGGAAGTCGACGGCGGCCGTGGTGCCCGCCAGCAGCTCGTACGGCAGCGTGCCGAGTTCGAACCGCTCCGGCACCTCCCAGGTGGACGGCAGCAGCTTGTCGGGCTCCAGCGTCTCCAGGAACTCCGGCCGGCCGGCCACCACTCCGCAGTGCGGGCCGAGGAACTTGTACGGCGAGCAGGCGAACAGGTCGGCCCCGAGCGCGGCCACGTCGACCGGCTCGTGCGGCGTGAGATGCACCCCGTCCACGTACAGCAGCGCGCCCGCGTCGTGCACCGCGGCGCTGATCGCCTCAAGCGGCGGCATCGTCCCCACCAGGTTCGACGCACCGGTGACCGCGACCAGCCGGGTGCGGTCGCTCAGCTGGGCGGTGACGTCCTCCACCGTCAGCTCGGTCGTGGCGGTGTCGAAATCCACCCAGCGGACGGTCGCGCCCGCGCTCCGCGCCGCCTGCACCCACGGCCTGACGTTGGCGTCGTGGTCCAGCCGGGAGACCACGACCTCGTCCCCCGCACCCCAGCCCTTGGCGAGGGTCCGGGCGAAGTCGTACGTCAGCTGGGTCATGCTGCGGCCGAAAACGATCCCTCGGGGGTCGGCCCCCAACAGGTCCGCCATGGCCTGCCGGGCCCCCGACACGGCGTCGTCCGCGTGCCGTTCCGCCGCGGTGGTCCTGCCCCGGTTCGACAACGACCCGCGCAGGGTGTCGCGTATCGCGTCCCCGACGACATCCGGCGTCTGCGACCCGCCCGGACCGTCGAAGTGCGCCGCGCCTTCCGTCAGCGCCGAGAAGCCCCCACGCACCGCGTCGACGTCGTAGCCCATCGATCCTCCAACCTTTGGCCACTGGTTCCCCCACGCCGGAGGGTACGCGGCGACCGGACGCCGGCGCCCCCGGCCGGACGGCGGATTCGGCGGCACCGGGGGCGGACGGGGGCGCGGGGGGGCGGCGGGCGGTTTGAAGGGGGGGTTTGAAGGGGGCGGGGGCGAGCCTTGGGGCCCACCGGCCAGGCGGCCGGGGTCGGGCCTGTGCCGGGGTCGGGTCGGCGGCCGGCAGCCAACGGCCGGCCAGGGGGTGCCTGGCCGGCCGGTGGGTCTTCTGCTGGTGCTCAGCGACCGCCCTCGATGGAGCGGCCGCGCTGCTGCCGGCCGGGGACGCCGTAGGGGTAGTCGGCCGCGCCGGGGTCGCTGACCTTGTCCAGGCGGGCGTACTCCTCCTCTGACAGGTGCAGGTCGGCGGCGCCGAGGTTGTCCTCAAGCTGCTCCAGGCTGCGCGCGCCGAGGATCACCGAGGTGACCGTGGGACGGTCCACCAGCCAGGCGAGGGCGACCTGCGCCATCGTCACGCCGCGGGCGTCGGCGACGGCCCGCACCTCGTCGACGACGGCCCAGGTGCGCTCGACGCGGCTGCGCCGGTCGTAGGCCTCGACACCGCGTTCGGGGTTCTCGCCGAGGCGGGTCGCGCCGACGGGCCGCTCGTCCTTGCGGTACTTCCCCGTCAGCCATCCGCCACCGAGCGGGCTCCAGGGCAGCAGGCCGATGTCCTCGGAGGCGCAGGCCTGGATGATCTCCCATTCGATCTCGCGGGCCAGCAGGTTGTACTGCGGTTGCAGGGTGACCGGCCTGCTCAGGCCGCGGAAGTCGGCGATGTCGACGGTCTTCTGGAGCTGCCAGCCGGTGAAGTTCGACAGGCCGACGTAGTGGACCTTGCCCTTGCGCACCGCGTCGTCGAGGAAGCGCAGGGTCTCCTCGATCGGCGTCAGCGGGTCCCAGGCGTGCACCTGGTAGAGGTCGACCGCCTCGACGCCGAGCCGGCGCAGTGAGGCGTCCAGGGCACGGTCGAGGTGACGGCGCGACAGGCCGACGTCGTTGGGCCCGTCGCCCATGGGGAAGCGGCCCTTGGTGGCCAGGACGACCTGGTCGCGCACCTCGGCCGGCCGGCTGGCGAGCCAGCGTCCGATCATCTCCTCCGACACACCGGCGTTGTAGACGTCGGCGGTGTCGACCAGGGTGCCGCCGACCTCGAAGAAACGGTCGAGCTGAGCGTGTGCGGTGGCCTCGTCGGTCTCGTTGCCGAACGTCATGGTCCCGAGCGCGAGCGTCGACACGCCGCACCCGCTGCGCCCGAGTGTGCGGTACTCCACAGCCAGTCCTCCTCGATGACCCGATCTGCCGGGCCACCGGTCCCGACGGCCCGACTCCACCTTTCCCCGCATCCCACCCAGCCGTCCAATAGAAGAAAGAGAACACACTCAGCACCGGGGCAACTGAATGTCCCGGGCCCGCGGCCCGGCCGACGGCGGGACGGCCCGTTTCCCGGGCCGCTTCCCGGGTTGCGGAGCGTTCGAACCACGGGGAGGCGACCGCCCTCTTCCGGCGGAGATTTCGTGAAATACCGGTCGGCGGCATCGCGGAAAGAGGAGCATGCCGAGAACAGCCCGTTCTGTACCGGAATTTGACGGCATCTCACCACAGGAGTCGTGAATGAAGCGTCTACGGAGAACACAGCTGCTGGGCCTCGGCGTCATGGCGTTGATGCTCGGCCTGGTCACCGCCCCCGCCGCGCAGGCGGCACCGGCGAGAGTGGCCGCCGTCACCCCGAAGGCCGCCGAGTGCAGCGGCACCTGGGACGGCAAGACGTACTGGGCCACGCACGCCGGGAAGGCCGGCGGCGGCTACGCGCGCACGTACTGGGACAACGCGACCAAGAAGAACTGCGTGAAGTTCTGGTCCAGCCCCTACGACGGCCTGGCGTCGCACATCGAGCTGTACCTCTACGAGGAAGGCGGCGACTACGCCTCCGACCCCCCGCAGGAGCACC
Organism: uncultured Actinomycetota bacterium; assembly: GCA_963737305.1. Taxonomy (GTDB): domain Bacteria; phylum Actinomycetota; class Actinomycetes; order Streptomycetales; family Streptomycetaceae; genus Streptantibioticus_C. The sequence continues at coordinate 4,263,332 of CAVTRX010000001.1, forward strand.
CCGCCAACTACCACTACTACGCGGGCCCGCTCTACACCTGGTTCAACGCGTCGGGTGTGTGCATCTACCTGGGCGGCTCGCTGGTCCGCGGCGGAGTGACCTACACCCTGACAACAGGCCTGATCCGCTGCGGCTGACCCACCCCGACCCCCGGCCGTCTGCCCCGCCACATCCCGGGCAAGGGAAAAGCCCCAGGTCACGGCGAGTGAGTCCTGGGGCTTCTCGGAGCCGCCTCCGGGAATCGAACCCGGGACCTACGCATTACGAGTGCGTCGCTCTGGCCGACTGAGCTAAGGCGGCGGGTTGCCGGGCCCGGGCGGAGGGCCCTGGGCGGCAACGGGGGTAAGTCTACACAGCTGGAGGGGGTGCTCCGCACGCCTGTATCCGTCAGGAGCAGCGCTTGCCCGCTTGGGGCGACTTGCCCTGAAGGAGGTACGCGTTCACCGCGGTGTCCACGCAGTCGTCGCCGTTCGCGTACGCGGTGTGGCCGTCACCCTGGTAGGTGAGAAGCGTCGCGGACTCCAGTTGACGGGACAGCGACTGCGCCCACTCGTACGGCGTCGCCGGGTCCCTGGTCGTGCCGACCACCAGGATCGGGGCCGCGCCCTTCGCCGGGATCCGCTCGGCCCGCCCGGTGTTCTTCACCGGCCACGACGCGCAGCTCAGGCTCATCCACGCGAAGTCGGCGCCGAAGTGCGGGGACGCCTTGCGGAAGGCCGGCATCGCGGCCTTCACCTGCGCCGGCGTGGCCGCGGCCGGCGGCAGGTCCAGGCAGTTGACGGCGGCGTTGGCGGCCATGAGGTTCGAGTACGTGCCATCGGCGCCGCGTTCGTAGTACTGGTCGGACAGGGCGAGCAACTGCGAGCCGTCACCCTGGTTGGCGGCGGTGAGCGCCTGCCGCAGCACCGGCCACAACTCCTTGGAGTACATCGCCTCCATCAGGCCCGTCGTGCCCAGCGACTCCACCAGCCGGCGGCTCTGGCCGGTGGCGAGCGGGTGCTTGTCGAGCCCCTTGAGGAAGGTGTCGATGTACGAGTACGCCGCGGCCGTGGAGCCGCCCAGCGGGCAGTCGGTGTGCTCGACGCAGTCCCTGGTGAAGGCCTCGAAGGCGGTCTCGAAACCGCCCGCCTGCGTCTGGCTCATCCGCAGCGCGCTCAGCGAGGGGTCCATCGCGCCGTCCAGCACCAGCCTGCCCACCCGGGTCGGGTACAGGCCCGCGTAGGTGGCGCCCAGCATGGTGCCGTACGACTTGCCGACGTAGTTGAGCCGCGCGTCGCCGAGCAGGGCGCGCAGCACGTCCATGTCACGGGCCGAGTCGTTGGTGCTGATGTGGCCGAGCAGGTCGCGGGAGCGCTCGCGGCAGCCGGCGCCGAACTTCCGGTCGGCGGTGACCACGTCATCGACCTGGGAGGTGTTCTCCGGGGTGGTGTCGACCTGGGTGTAGGCGTCCATCTGGCCGTCGGTGAGGCACTGGACGGGCTCACTGCGGGCCACCCCGCGCGGGTCGACGGCGACCATGTCGTAGCGCGCCCTGACCGGCGCCGGATACCCGAGGGCGGCGGCGTGCAGGTAGTCGATCGCCGAGCCGCCGGGACCGCCCGGGTTGACCAGCAGCGAACCGATGCGGTCACCGGGGCCGGTGGCCTTCCGGCGGGAGACCGCGAGCTTGAGGTCGTCGGCCGCGACCGGGTGCGCGTAGTCCAGCGGCACCCGCATCGTGGCGCACTCGAACCCGGCGTCGCAGGAGCGCCAGCCGAGCTTCTGGCCGTAGTACGCCTTGAGGGCGGCCGGGATCGCCGCGGGCAGCGGTGCCAGGGTCGCCCCGGCCGAGGCGGCGGCCGCGAGCCGGTCGGTGGAAGCGGACGCGGTGGCCGCGGCGCCGTGCTCTGATCCGCCCGCCGAGCAGCCGGAGAGCGTCAGACCCGCCACCGCGAGCACGGTCGCGGAGATACGGAGCAGGCGCGCGGTTTCCATGGGTGCCACTGGTCCTCCTGTCGGCTCCCGCGAGCGTATCCGCACGATGGCTCCGGGTGCGCGTCCACGGCCTCCCCTTACGGGTGACACCGCGTCAACGGCGCGATGGCGTCGTACCCGGTCCGGCTCGGCGCAATGACGTCGTACCGGGTCCGGCGAGTTGTTCGGTGAGGTACTGGGCGGCCAGGGCCAGCTCATGGCGGCGCTCGCCGCCGCCGAGGCCGTCCCCGGCGGTGACCCCGTCAACGATACGTACGCGAACACCCTTGTGGCGCAACGCGGCACGCAGTCGCAGCGCGGAGTCCCGCGGACCGCGTTCACCGGCGCCGACGACCAGGAGCACCCGGAGCCGGGGAGCACGGCCCGCGTCCACCCCGGCCCCGTACCCGCCGGAGCCGCTCGCGCCATACCCGCCGGAGCCGCTCGCGCCGAACCCGCCATAGCCCTCGGACGCGTACCTGCCGGAGATCCCGACGGCGGCCCGGAACAGGCCGGGGTGGGCCAGCGCGACCCGCACGGCGCACGGTGCCGCGGCACCCACCCCGAGCACGGCACGCGCCTGCCGCCCGCGGACGACCCGGTAGTGGCGGACGGCCGCCGCCACCGCGTGCGCCGGATCCGCCGAGCAGTCGCGCGGCTCGACGACCACGAACGGATCCGCCTTCCCGGCCGCCGTGTAGCGCGCGAACGCCGGATACAGCTCCTCGCGGTCCGCCGCGATGACCGGCAGGTAGGCCACGACCAGCGGAAACGTGCGATGGCGCCCGCTCGGCGAGGTGTACTGGGGCGGCAGCCAGACCCGGGTGCCGTCCGCCAGCAGTCGCAGGATGCCGCCCGCGGGCAGGGCCAGCGTGCGCGGGGCGGGCTCCGGGGTGCGGCGCGGCGCCTGACGGCGCAGGCCGGTCCAGGTCCCGCGTCCGGCCGCGTGGGCGGGTGGCGGCGCGGGGGCGGCCACGGCGGCGCCCTGGGGAACCGTGCCGCTCCGCACCCCGGGCAGGGTGGCGGCGAGCACGGCACCGGTGCACAGCACGGCCACGGAGGCGGTTGCCCGCAGCCGGGCGGCGCGGTAGTCCTCGGCGAGTTCGTAGGGCCGGCCCGCGCGCTCGACGGAGAAGCGGTACGCCGCCGAGCGGGCGAGCGGCACCGCGACGGCGAGGGTCACCGCGAGCAGGACCGCGCTGAGGACGACGGAGGACGTTGACACGGTATGCACCCCTTGGGGGCCAGTGGCGGACGGCACCGCCCGGGTGCGCGGGACCCCGTCCGGCGTGCAAGCCTTCCCCGCGCCCGGCCCCCGGCCAACCGCCCGGCTCCCCATGATCACCCGAAGGCGCCGCCGATCACCCGAAGGAAGCACACCGGCGGGCCGGGGCTCGTCTTGTGGATCTCGGCGGGCTCACGACGCCTGGGGCGGCGGGTCAGCCGGCCCGCAGCGCCATCGTCATCGCCTCGACGGCCAGCAGCGGGGCGACGTTGGCGTCCAGCGCCTCGCGGCAGGCCAGGATCGCCTCGATCCGGCGCAGGGTGTTCTCCGGGCGGCCCGCGGCGGCTGTCCGGTGGACGCTGTCGCGCAGGTCGGCGTTGGCTATCGGCACCGAGGTGCCGAACTGGACCGCGAGGACGTCGCGGTAGAAGCCGGCGAGGTCGGTGAGCGCCAGGTCCAGGGTGTCGCGCTGGGTGCGGGTGGAACGGCGTTTCTGGCGGTCCGCCAGGTCCTTCATGATCCCCGCGGTGCCGCGCGGCATGCGGCTGCCGGCTCCGGCCGCCGCGCCGAGCGCCGCCCGCAGTTCCTCGGTCTCCTTCGCGTCGACCTCCTCGGCGACCTGCTTGGCGTCCTCGGTCGCGGAGTCGACCAGGGACTGCGCCGCCTTCAGGCAACCGCCGATGTCGCCGAGTTGCAGCGGCAGCCGCAGCACCGCCGCTCTGCGCTCGCGGGCCCGCTCGTCGGTGGCGAGACGCCGGGCGCGGTCGATGTGGCCCTGGGTCGGCCCGGCGACGGCGGCCGCCAGTTCGGGCGTCGATCCCGTCGCGGCGGACGAGCACGTCGGCGACGGCGTCCACCGGCGGGGTGCGCAGGTTCAGATGGCGGCAGCGGGACCGGATCGTCGGCAGGGCGTCCTCGACGGAGGGCGCGCACAGCAGCCACACGGTGCGCGGCGCCGGCTCCTCGACCGCCTTGAGCAGGACGTTCCCGGCGCCTTCCGTGAGCCGGTCGGCGTCCTGGAGGATGATCACCTGCCACCGGCCGCCCGCGGGCGACATCGACGAGCGGCGCACCAGGTCGCGGGTGTCCTTCACGCCGATCGACAACTGGTCGGTGGCGACCACCTCGACGTCGGCGTGGGTGCCGACCAGGGTCGTGTGGCAGCCGTCGCAGAACCCGCAGCCGGGCATCCCGCCGAGCGCGCGGTCGGGGCTGACGCACTGCAGGGCCGCCGCGAAGGCCCGCGCGGCGGTGGCCCGTCCGGAGCCGGGCGGGCCGGTGAACAGCCAGGCGTGCGTCATCTTCGACGCCGACCGCGCGCTGGTGTCGCCGCCGGACGAGACGGCCGTCACGAAGGCGTCGGCGTCCCGGGCGGCGGCCGACAACTGCTCGACGACCGGCCCCTGCCCGATCAGTTCGTCCCAGACCGTCATGACGCACGCCCTTTCCTGACGGCAACCGCTGTGCGACGCCTACCGTCGGTCACCGACGTTCGCCGTCGGTGACCATCATCGACCACCCCACTGACAATCGGGCCGAGGGCCGCCTCAGCGGCGCCCACCGCCGTCCTGGCCGGGGTCGGTGTCACCCCTGCCGTAGGAGCCGCCCGAGCCGAAGCTGTCGCGCGGGCCGAAGCTGTCGTAGGAGTCGTGCGGGCCGAGCAGTTCGTCGGCGAGCGAGGGCAGGTCGTCCAGCGGGGTCTCCTCGGCCCAGCTGGGGCGGGGCCGCCTGCGCTGTTCCGGTGCCGGGGCCGCGGGCGGCGTGGACCGGTCGACGCCGGGCAGCTCACGGGTGCGCTCGGCCGGGGTCTGCGCCGTGTCGCCACCCTCGCGGAACATCCACTCCGGCACCCGGTCGGCCGGGGCGTCGCCCTGTGCGCGGGGGTCGTCGTCGCGCACCGGGGGCATCACCGTGGTGCGCTCCTCGGGACGCTCGGGGCTCTCCGGCTCGGTGAACCTCGGCAGCACCGTGGTCTCCTCGGCGTCCGGGACGCGCGGGACCTCCATGGTGCGGGTGTCGTGGGTGGGCGGGAGCGGGGTGCGCAGGGTCTGGGTGGCGTCGTCGGGCCGGTCGTCGGACGGCTCGGGGCGCGGCTGCGGCGTCTCGATCGTGCGCGTCTCGTCGTCACCGGTGGCGGAACCGGTGGTGCCGGACCCGTCGGCCGGACCGGAGTCCGCTCCGGAACCGGATTCCGAACCGGTCGCACCTGAATCGGCCGCACCAGAACCGCCCGCACCGGAATCCGCGCCCGGCTCGGAGCCGGACTGCGACTCGGCCGCCAGGCGGGCCTGTTCGCGGGCCTGTTCGGCACGCAGCAGGGATTCCTCGGCCTTGCGCTGCTTCTCCAGGCGCCGGGCCTCGGCCTCGGCGCGCAGCCGGTCCTGCTCGTCCTTCTGGCGGCGCAGCCGGTCCTGCTCCTCGGCGTGGGCGCGCTCCTCGGCCTCGCGGCGGGCGCGTTCCGCGTCGGTGATCCGGCGCTGCTCCTCGGCCCGCACCCGGGCTTCCTCCGCCTCGCGTTCGGCCTCCTCGCGCCGGCGCTCCTCCTCGACGAGGCGCTTGCGCTCGTCCTCCTCGGCGCGCAGGCGGGCGATCTGCTCCTGCCGCTCGCGCTCCTGGCGTTCGACCTCGGCCTTGGCCGCGGCCTCCTCCTCGGCGCGCTTGCGGACCTCTTCCGCCGCCTTGCGCTCGGCCTCGGCGCGGGCCTCGATCTCCTGGCCGGACAGCGGCAGCATCTGGTCGAGCCGGTGGCGTGCCAGCCGGGTGACCGCCTCCTGGTCCTGGCCCGCGTCGATCACCAGGTAGCGGGCCGGGTCGGCGGCGGCCAGCGTCAGGAAGCCGCGGCGTACCCGGTCGTGGAACTCGGTCGGCTCGGACTCCAGCCGGTCCGGGGCCTCGGTGAAGCGCTCCCTGGCGGTCTGCGGCGAGATGTCCAGCAGCAGCGTCAGATGCGGTACGAGGCCGCCGGTGGCCCAGCGGGAGATGCGGGCGATCTCGGTGGGCGCCAGGTCGCGGCCCGCGCCCTGGTAGGCGACCGAGGAGTCGATGTAGCGGTCCGAGATGACGATCGCACCGCGGTCGAGGGCGGGAGCCACCACGGTGTCGATGTGCTCCGCGCGGTCGGCCGCGTACAGCAGGGCCTCGGCGCGGTGCGAGATGCCGCTGCTGGAGACGTCGAGCAGGATCGAGCGCAGCCGCTTGCCGAGGGCCGTGGCGCCCGGTTCGCGGGTGACGACGACCTCGTGGCCCTTGGCCCTGATCCAATCGGCGAGCGCCTGGACCTGGGTGGACTTGCCGGCTCCGTCGCCGCCCTCGACGACGATGAAGAAGCCGTTCGCTGCCGTGGTGGTCACCGGCTCGCCGCCGCGCATCGCCTCGCGCAGGTCACGCCGCAGCGGCACGCCGTCACGGTCGTCGAGCTTGCCCAGCACCAGGGCGGCGACCGGCAGCAGGAGCGCGCCGACCAGCATCAGGGTGAAGGCGGCGCCGCCGTGGTCGAAGGTGAACGAGCCGTCCACCACGCGGTGCGGACCGATCGCGGCGGCGGCCACCGGCGCGCCGATCGCGGCGAGGCCGATGGCGGTACGGGCGACCGCCCGCAGGTGGGCCGTGGTGCGCGGGCGGCGCGGCTCCTCCGCCTCCTGGTCGATCAGGACGTGGCCGGTGTTGGCGGCGACGCCCGCGGTGTAGCCGGCCAGCGCGGACAGCAGCAGCACGGTGGTGGGGTCCGGCACCAGGCCGCTGAGCAGCAGGGCGAGCCCGGCGATCGCGATGGACAGGCCCATCAGCCTGCGCCGGGACAGCGCGGGCAGCACCCGGCCGGCGGTGCGGATGCCCAGCACCGTGCCGCCGGTCAGCGCCAGCACCAGCAGGCCGAAGCCGACCGGTCCGCCGCCCAGGTCGGCGGCGTGCAGTACGGCGACGGAGACCGCGGCGGCGATGGCACCGGCGACGGCCGCGCAGGAGAGCACCAGGGTCGGCAGCGCGCCGGTGCGGCCGCGCTCGGAGCCGGCCGGGCCCTTGGGGCGCCGCAGGCCCTCCAGCGGGGAGCGGGGGCGCGGGGTGACGACGCCGGGCAGTTCGAGGAAGTACACGACGGCGATGGACGCGGCGAACAGTCCGGCGGCCACGTACGACACGAGGGCGACGTGGTGCAGGTCGAACCAGACCGAGTACAGCCCGAGGAGGTTGTTGACCAGAGCGGCGGCGATCAGTCCGGCGGCGGCGACCGGCAGGGCGACGAATCCGGTGCGCAGGTCCAGCCGGCGCAGCGCGTCGAGGTGGTCGGGGCCGGGCCGCACTCCGTCACCGGTGCGGGCCGGCAGCAGGGCGGGCGCGGCGCCGTCCTTGGCGACGTTCCACAGCCGTTCGGCGACGCCGGTCACGAAGACGGTGACCAGCAGCCAGGCCAGGGCGATGTCCGGCACCCAGTCGATCCACAGCGGCGCCACGACGAACAGCGCGAGGCGCACCGCGTCGGAGCCGATCATCGTCCAGCGGCGGTCCAGCAGCCCCTGTGGGGACGTCAGCGCCGAGAGCGGTCCGAGGAGCAGCGCGCCGAACAGCCCGGCGGCCAGCACCCGCAGTCCCAGGACCAGGGCGACGGCCAGGCCGACGCCGCGGTATCCGCCGCCCAGGGCGTGCTGTATCACGGCCGCCTGGACCGTGAGCGCCAGCAGCGCCAGCAGCCCGAGGCGGTCGCCCACCGCACCGGTGAAGTGGGCGGTCCACAGTTTCCGCAGGGTGGGGACGCGCAGCAACGCGGTCACGGCACGCTCGCTGGAGTCAACAGCGAGTGCGTTGATGGAATCATCAGGCTGGTCTGCCCGCTGTTCGGCTCGCGTCATCCTGCCAGCCTAACCAACCGCGGGACCCGGTCTTCGCCACGCCCGAACAAGTGGACGAGACAAGTACCCGAACGTGACCTGACGGTCATAAAGCCGCGAACACTCCGCGCGGGTCCGGCGGACGGCCCCCCGGGGGTCCGCCGGATGAACCGTTCGGGTACGCCGGTCCAACCACGCAGGTCCGCCGGGGTGCCCGTCCGGGGGCACCGGCGCTACTCGGGCCGCTCGGAGCTGGAGGGGGCCGTCGTCTTCTTCGCCGCCGTCTTCTTGGCCGCCGTGGCCTTCTTCGCCGTGGTGGTCTTCTTGGCCGCCGTCGCCTTGGCCGTGGTGGTCTTCTTCGCCGCGGTCTTCTTGGTGGTGGTGGTGGCCTTGGCGGCGCTCTTGCGGGCCGGGGCCTTCTTGGCGGTCTTCTTCACCGGGCCCTTGGCGCGCTTCTCTGCGAGGAGTTCGTAGCCGCGCTCGGGGGTGATGGTCTCCACGTCGTCGTCCCGGCGCAGGGTCGCGTTGGTCTCGCCGTCGGTGACGTACGGGCCGAAGCGGCCGTCCTTGACCACGACCGGCTTCTCGCTCACCGGGTCGGTGCCCAGTTCCTTCAGCGGCGGCTTGGCGGCGGCCCGGCCACGCTGCTTGGGCTGGGCGTAGATCGCCAGCGCCTCGTCGAGCGTGATGGTGAACAACTGCTCCTCCGACTCGATGGAACGCGAGTCGGTGCCCTTCTTCAGGTACGGGCCGTAGCGGCCGTTCTGCGCGGTGATCTCGGTGCCGGACTCCGGTTCCGTGCCGACGACCCGCGGCAGCGACATGAGCCTGAGCGCGTCCTGCAACGTCACCGTGTCCAGCGTCATCGACTTGAAGAGCGAGGCGGTACGCGGCTTGACCGCGTTCTTACCCGACTTGGGGACGTCGTCGGGCAACACCTCGGTGACGTACGGCCCGTAGCGGCCGTCCTTGGCGACGATCTGCCGGCCGGTCTCCGGGTCGGCGCCCAACTCGAAGTCGCCGCTGGGCTTGGCCAGCGCCTCCTTCGCGTAGTCCACGGTCAGCTCGTCCGGCGGCAGGTCGTCGGGGATGTCGGCGCGCTGGCTGGTCTCCTCGCCCTCCACCGCCCGCTCCACGTACGGCCCGTAGCGGCCGACGCGCAGCATGATGCCGTCGCCGACCGGGAAGGAGGAGACCTCGCGGGCGTCGATCGCGCCGAGGTCGGTGACGAGTTCCTTCAGGCCGCCGAGGTGGTCGCCGTCGCCGTTGCCCGCCGCCGCGGCGCCGCCCGCGGCCGGTCCGCCCTCACCGAAGTAGAAACGCCGCAGCCACGGCACGGACTTGGCCTCGCCGCGGGCGATGCGGTCGAGGTCGTCCTCCATCTTCGCGGTGAAGTCGTAGTCCACCAGCCGCCCGAAGTGCTTCTCCAGCAGTCCGACGACGGCGAAGCTCAGGAACGACGGGACGAGCGCGGTGCCCTTCTTGAAGACGTAGCCGCGGTCCAGGATCGTGCCCAGGATCGTCGCGTACGTCGACGGGCGGCCGATCTCGCGCTCCTCCAGCTCCTTGACCAGGGATGCCTCGGTGTAGCGGGCGGGCGGCTTGGTGGCGTGGCCGTCGGCGCCGATGTCCTGCGCGGCGAGCGCGTCGCCCTCGGTGACCTGCGGCAGCCGGCGCTCACGGTCGTCGAGCTCGGCGTTCGGGTCGTCGGCGCCCTCGACGTACGCCTTCATGAAGCCGTGGAAGGTGATGATCTTGCCGGAGGCGGAGAACTCGGCGTCCCGTCCGTCCGAGGAGCGGCCCGCCACCTTGACGGTGACCGACTGGCCGACGGCGTCCTTCATCTGGGAGGCGACGGTGCGCATCCAGATCAGCTCGTAGAGCCGGAACTGGTCGCCGGTCAGCCGGGTCTCGGCCGGGGTACGGAAGCGGTCGCCCGAGGGACGGATCGCCTCGTGCGCCTCCTGGGCGTTCTTCACCTTGCCGGTGTACGTGCGGGGCTTGTCCGGCAGGTAGTCGGCGCCGTAGAGCTGGGTGACCTGGGCGCGGGCCGCGGTGATCGCGGTCTCCGACAAGGTGGTGGAGTCCGTACGCATATAGGTGATGAAGCCGTTCTCGTACAGCTTCTGGGCCACCTGCATGGTCGCCTTGGCGCCGAAGCCCAGCTTGCGCGAGGCCTCCTGCTGGAGCGTGGTGGTGCGGAACGGGGCGTACGGCGAGCGGCGGTACGGCTTGGACTCGACCGAGCGCACCGCGAACGGGCTGTCGGCCAGCGCCGCGGCCAGCGCCCGGGCCGCGCTCTCGTCCAGGTGCAGGACCTGCGAGCCCTCCTTGAGCCGCCCGGTGGAGCCGAAGTCGCGGCCCTGGGCCACCCGGCGGCCGTCGACCGACGTCAGCCGCGCCACGAAGGACGCGGGGTCGGAGACGTCACCGGCGCGGCCGGTGGAGAAGGTGCCGGTCAGGTCCCAGTACTCGGCGGAGCGGAACGCGATGCGCTCCCGCTCACGCTCGACCACCAGCCGTGTCGCGACCGACTGCACCCGGCCCGCCGACAGCCGCGGCATGACCTTCTTCCACAGCACCGGGGAGACCTCGTAGCCGTAGAGCCGGTCGAGGATGCGGCGGGTCTCCTGGGCGTCGACCAGGCGCTGGTTGAGCTCGCGGGGGTTGCGCACCGCGGCCTGGATGGCGTCCTTGGTGATCTCGTGGAAGACCATCCGGCGCACCGGGACCTTGGGCTTGAGGACTTCCTGGAGGTGCCAGGCGATGGCCTCGCCCTCGCGGTCCTCATCGGTGGCGAGCAGGAGTTCGTCGGCGCCGGCCAGCAACTCCTTGAGCTTCTTGACCTGGTTCTTCTTGTCGCTGTTGACGACGTAGACCGGCTGGAAGTCGTGATCGACGTCGACGCCGAGCCGGCGCACCTCGCCCGTGTACTTCTCGGGCACCTCGGCCGCCCCGTTGGGCAGGTCTCGGATGTGCCCGACGCTCGCCTCGACCACGTAACCAGGGCCGAGGTAGCCCTTGATCGTCTTCGCCTTGGCGGGCGACTCGACGATGACGAGGCGGTGGCCGCCCTGCGCGGTGTCGGGGGTCGGGGACAACTTCGGCTCTTCTCTCCGGGTCGAAAGGGTGACGCTGCGGAGTGTGACCGTAACCCAGCCCCCCGTGTCAAACGGGAAAAGTCCGCAACGCCACTCGAACGGTAACCCGACAGTCGTGCTTTCCGCCCCACGGACGCGATCACCCGGCCTGTCGCGGCCACCGTCCCGGGCGGTGGATCCAACGGCCGCCGATCACCCTCCGGCGGCGGTACGCCGAGGTCCGGCGGGGTGTACGGCTCAGTCGACGGCCTCGATGAAGCCCTGTTCGACCAGTGACCGGATCGCCGCCGGAGTCCGGTCCCGCAGCACCACCGGATCCTGTGCGAGCAATTGCGCGATGGCGTCAAGGATGCGGCCCGCGGTGAGCGATCCGTCACACACGCCGGCGAACCCCGCGCCGACCGTGTCGACCTTCGTGGCGCGCCGCATGCCGCGGTTGCCGCGCAGCACCACGTGCTCCGGATCCTCCGCGCCGGGCAGTCCCACCTGCTCCTGCACCACCTCGTCGGCCAGCCGGAAGCGGGTCTCCAGCAGCGCGGCGTCGTCGCGATCACGCAGGAAGTCCTGCCGCTCGAACCAGTTCCGGATCTCCGGACCGAGCGGTTGTTCGACCGGATGCGGCCATTCCTCCGCGGTGACCGACGGCGTCGCGGCACCCGATCTGCGCAACGTGATCCAGCCGAAACCGACGCCCCTGACCTTGCCGCGCTCGAACTCCGTCAGCCATTCGTCGTAGCGGGCCGCGTAGCTGTCGGGGTCGGCGCGGTGGTCACCGCCGTCGCGCAGCCACAGCTCCGCGTACTGCGCCGGGTCCTGCACCTCGCGCTGCACGATCCACGCGTCGCACCCGGCGGGCAGCCACGACGTGACGCGCTCACGCCAGTCCTCACCCTCGACATGCTGCCAGTTGGCCAGCAGTTGGCAGTACCCGCCGTCGGTGAGGTGGTCGGCCGATCGCCGCACCAAAGTGCGGCACAACTCGTCGCCGGCCATCCCGCCATCGCGGTAGACGAACCGCTCACCCGGGGAGATCACGAAGGGCGGATTGGAGACGATCAGGTCGAAACGCTCCTCGCCGACCGGCTCGAACAGGCTGCCCTGCCGCAGGTCCGCCGCCGCGACGCCCGACAACGCCAGCGTCAGCCGGGCGAATCCCAGGGCACGCGGATTGACGTCGGTGGCGGTCACCCGGTGGCCCCGCCCGGCGGCGTGCAGCGCCTGCACCCCGGAACCGGTGCCCACGTCCAGGACGCTGCCCGCCGGCCCGTGGACGGTGATCCCGGCCAGCGTGGTGGACGCCCCGCCCACCCCCAGCACCAACTGCGAGCGGTCCACCCCGGGAGCCGACCCGATGCCGCCCGCGCCCCCGACGGCGCAGCCCAGGTCCGAGACGATCCACCAGTCCTCGCCCGCGTCCCCCGAGTACGGCCGCACGTCGACGGCGGCGCGGACCATCGCGGGATCCGCCGGGTCCTCGCGCAGCCATCCGTCCGCCAGCGCGTCCGGCAACGGCAGCGCGGCGGCGGCCCGCTCCCGGGGCATGGCGTCCTGGAGCAGGAAGAGCCGCACCAGGGTCTCCAGCGGGCTCGCCCCGCGCGTGGCGCGCAGTGCCGGGACGGTCTCGCTGCGGGAGAGCGCGGCGTAGGCCGTGGCTCCCAGCAGTTCCAGACAGCCGTCAGCGGTGAAGTCGGCGGCCAGCAGCGCCTCGCGGAGGCGGGCGGTGCGGGCGGGTTCGGGCGTGGGGAGCGTCTGCTGGGTCACGGTCCCATTGTCCCGGAAGCGGGACGGGGGCCTGCGGCGCGGGGCTTGCGGGGCCGGGGCCGGTGGCCTGCGGCGCGAGGGGCTTGTGGGGGCCGCCGTCCGACGGCGCGGGGGTGCCGGGGTGCGCGGGGGTGCGCGTAGGGGCGGGCGGGGCGCGGGGGGCTTTCGGAGGCGCGGGGAGGGCGCCGGGGCGGGCGGAGGGCGCCGGGGCGGGCGAAGCCGGATGCCGGGCTCCGCGCGCCCCTACGGCGACGAACACGCGCCCCGCGTGGGGCGCGGCTCGTGGGCTACGCGGCGCTCTGTGTCGAGGCGGCACCCGGGGCGGTGGCCTTCTGGCAGCCGGGCTGCTTGGCCATGGCCTTGCCGATGTCACCGGCCTGGAGCTTGGTCAGCGCGCCGCCACTGCTCTTGCTGAGCACGCTGAGCTGGTCCGACACGGTCTTCAGACCCGAGGCGAACTTCGCCTGGTTGGCGGTGTCGAGGCCCTGGACGGCCTTGGCCAGGTTCGCGTACCCGACGGAGATGCCGTTGAGCTGCTTGACGGCGTTCTTCTGGAGCACCGCCCCGTTGTCGACGGGGGAGGCGCCGGCGTTCTGAACGGCCGTGCCGAGGCTCTTGTACGCGGTGGAGATCTCCTGGAACGCCGCCAGGTCGGTCTTCTGCACCTGGGCCGGGCTGGCGTCCGTGCTGGAGATGGCCGCGATGCTGCTGGTGGCCCGTTGGATGGTCTGCTGCTGCGGCTGCACCTGCTCGCAGACCTTCTTCGCGTACGCGTTCGCCTCATCGCCCGAACTGCTGCACCCCGCGAGCGCGAGCATCGCCGTCGCGCCGCAGCACAGTGCGGCCGTGAGCTTTGTGTTCACCGGGTGGATCCCTTCCGTGGTCTATGGCGGAGGAACATACACGGCGAAAGAGAGTCCTGCTATGACCCGATCAGACGTTAAGACCGATATTAGGGCTATTTGCCCCAGCCATGTCAGATCGGCCGGCGGCGTCGCGACCCGGCACAGCGGCGGGCGACACGCTCAAAGCGTGCCGCCCGCCGCGGTATTGACGCCATGCCAGATCTCACGAGCTGCTACACCACCGCCGGGTCGGCGGGGTCGGCGGACCGCGACGCGGTCTCATTGTTGTCTTCGTCACCCACGGCGATACCGCGCCGCTTGGAGACGTAGACCGCCCCGATGATCACGACCAGCGCGGCCACCGCCACACCGACCCGCAGCCCGAGGCTCGCCTTGTCGCCGTAGCTGTACGTGACGATCGCGGGTGCGATCAGCAACGAGACGAGGTTCATCACCTTGAGCAGCGGGTTGATGGCCGGGCCCGCGGTGTCCTTGAACGGGTCGCCCACCGTGTCGCCGATCACCGTGGCGGCGTGCGCCTCGCTGCCCTTGCCGCCGTGGTGGCCGTCCTCGACGAGCTTCTTCGCGTTGTCCCAGGCACCGCCCGAGTTGGCGAGGAAGACCGCCATCAGCGTGCCGGTGCCGATCGCGCCGGCCAGGTACGCGCCGAGCGCGCCCACACCCATCGAGAACCCGACCGCGATGGGCGCCAGCACCGCGAGGAGGCCGGGGGTGGCCAGCTCGCGCAGCGCGTCCTTGGTGCAGATGTCCACCACACGCCCGTACTCCGGCTTCTCGGAGTAGTCCATGATCCCGGGGTGCTCCCGGAACTGGCGGCGCACCTCGAAGACGACCGCGCCCGCCGACCGCGACACCGCGTTGATCGCGAGGCCGGAGAAGAGGAAGACGACGGCCGCGCCGAGCAGCAGCCCGACGAGGTTGTTGGGTTGTGCGATGTCCAGGCTGAGGTTCAGACCGTGCGCGGCCGCCCCGACGCTCTTGACCTGGCCGTTGATCGCGTCGGTGAACGACCCGAACAGCGCCGTGGCCGCCAGGACTGCGGTGGCGATGGCGATGCCCTTGGTGATGGCCTTGGTGGTGTTGCCCACCGCGTCCAGGTTGGTGAGCACCTGGGCGCCGGCGCCCTCCACGTCGCCGGACATCTCGGCGATGCCCTGCGCGTTGTCGGAGACCGGGCCGAAGGTGTCCATGGCGACGATCACACCGACCGTGGTCAGCAGACCGGTGCCGGCGAGCGCCACCGCGAACAGCGCCAGCGTCAGCGAGCCGGACCCGATCAGGAACGCCCCGTAGACCGCCAGACCGATCAGCACCGCGGAGTAGACCGCGGACTCCAGGCCGAGCGAGATACCGGACAGCACGACGGTCGCCGGACCGGTGAGCGAGGTCTTGCCGACGTCGCGGACCGGGCGGCGGGTCGTCTCGGTGAAGTACCCGGTGAGCTGCTGGATGAGAGCCGCCAGCACGATGCCGATGGCGACCGCGACCAGTGCGAACACCCGCGGATTACCGCTGTGGTCGGCGATCGACGCCGGGACGCCCTTGAGATCGGCGAACCGCGACGGCAGGTACAGGAATACCGCGACCACCACGAGGACGAGGGAGATCCCCGCCGAGATGAAGAATCCGCGATTGATCGCCGTCATTCCACTCCGGTCGGACCGGCGCGGCGCCACGGCGAAGATTCCGATCATCGCAGTGATCACACCAATCGCCGGTACGAGCAGCGGAAATGCCAGTCCCGAATTGCCGAACGCGGCCTTACCCAAGATCAATGCGGCCACCAGGGTGACCGCGTAAGTCTCGAACAGGTCAGCGGCCATACCCGCGCAGTCGCCGACGTTGTCGCCCACGTTGTCCGCGATGGTCGCGGCGTTACGCGGGTCGTCCTCAGGAATGCCCTGCTCGACCTTGCCGACCAGGTCCGCGCCCACGTCGGCGGCCTTGGTGAAGATGCCGCCGCCGACACGCATGAACATCGCGAGCAGCGCCGCGCCGAAGCCGAAGCCCTCCAGCACCTTGGGGGCGTCGGCCTTGTAGACCAGGACGACGACCGAGGCACCGAGCAGACCGAGACCCACGGTGCACATGCCGACCACACCACCGGTGCGGAATGCGATCTTCATACCGCGGTGCGAGACAGCCGTCAGGTCTGCGGGGGGCTCGCCGGGCCCGGGGGTCGCGGCACGCGCGGCCGCGGCGACCCGGACGTTGCTGCGCACCGCCAGCCACATGCCGACGTAGCCGGTCACGGCCGAGAACACCGCGCCGATCAGGAAGAAGATCGAACGGCCGGCCCGCTGCGACCAGTCGTCCGCGGGCAGCAGCATCAGCAGGAAGAAGACGATGACCGCGAAGATCGCGAGAGTCCGCAGCTGCCGCTTCAGGTAGGCGTTCGCACCTTCCTGAACCGCCGCCGCGATCTCCTTCATGCGGTCGGTGCCCTCGTCCGCGGCGAGGACCTGGCGGACCAGGACGACCGCGACGACCAGGGCGATGAGCGCGACCGCGCCGATGACCAGTACAAGGGTGCGGTTGCCGCCGGTCAGTACGGCAGCAGCTGCGATTGATTGATGTACATGAGGGGTGAGAGGCCCCGCCATTCGTCCTCCTTGACGTTTGGCACATGGGCGCGCCGCTCCTGCGACAGCGAGCAGCGTCGCTCTGGCGAGCCGAATCAGCGCCGAGCTGTCAGTGCTGAGTCAGCTGAGCAAAGATGGACGGATTGTAGGTAGCGGGAACGGATCAAAACAGAGCGCGGGAACGAGAATTCGCCGGTGGCCGGGCCCCCCACCGGCCCACGTTTTCCGAAGCCGATCAAGAAATCACTGATTAAGGTGAGGTCAGGTGCACTGAGTGGACGCCTGAAATTGATCATTCTGCGATGTGCCGGAAGTGTGTCGGAGCGCAAAAGGAGCGTCACAGGAGCGCGGGAAGTTCCGGGAGTTGTAAAAGGGGCGCGTGTGACGAGCGCCGGCGCGCGACAGGCGTGACGCAAGCGTGAACGGGATGCCCGGCGGCGCCCGCCAAACCTCCGCCGTCCACTCCCCTTCGGCGACCGCCTCCCCCCGGCACGCGGATGCGCCGGCGCGCGAATCGCGTCCCGCGCTGGAACATTCGTCCCGAACCGGACTCAAGCGCTGACTGGAAAGCGTCGTCGGCGCGACGAAACATACCGGCTGGGCGGTCTGTTTCGGTCGGGTTGGGCGGTCTGAGAGCGGGTACGTGGCCCTGCCCGGGCGGGGTACGGGGCGCGGGGCGGTGTGCGGTGTGTGGCGCTCTGTGCGGCGGCGGGGAGACGGGTGCGTCCGGCGAGGGCGGGCCCGGGCCGGCGGGCTGGGAGGCGGGGGTGGGGGCGCGTCCAGCGATGGGGGGTGGGCGGCAGGCGGGCGGGCTGGGGGGCCGGAGTGGGGGCGCCTGGCGATGGCAGGCGGGCGGCAGGCGGGCGGCAGGCGGGCGTGGGAGCGGGCGGGCGGGGGAGGCGGGGTCGGGCGGAGGCCGGGACGACGGGTGTCCGCGCGACGGATGCACCGCCGCCCAGCGCGCAGCACAAGGCGCCGGAAGGCCGCGACGGGGGTTCCGTCACGGCCTTCCGGCGCCGTCGCGATGTTTCTCCGGTCACCCGGCCGAGAGGGCCGCCTGAGCCCGGACGCTGTGAGCCCGCCGAAGAACGGCGAGCCGGCCCTAGGACGAGTCGGCCCTAGGACAGGCGGATCGCCTGCGTGGTCGGCCAGCTCATCCGAATGGTGCCGCCGGTCGGGCCCGAAGAGACCTCGACGTCATCCACCAGACCGCTGATCACCGCCAGGCCCATCCGGCTCTCGTCCTCGGCCTCCTCGGACAGGGAGGAGGTGTCGCCGTCACCCGACGCGCCTGCGGACGGCACCGGCACCTCGTCGCCGACCTCGATGGAGAACTTCTTCTCCTCCTCGGTCAGCCGCACCCGCACCGGCTGGTCCACGCCGTTCATACGGTGCAGCCCGACGGCACGCGTGCAGGCCTCGCCCACCGCGAGCCGGACCTCGTCGAGTACGGCCTCGTCCACCCCCGCTCGGCGCGCCACCGCCGCCGCCACCAGACGCGCGGTGCGGACGTGTTCGGGCAGGGCGCTGAAGAGCAGTTCAACGGTGGCCATCGGCGGCTCCCCCTCGGTCTTCGGGCGTGCACGACAAGGGCCCGGGCGTCACGGTGACAGACCCGGAGCCCCCGTACTCGGACGGGCATGAAACGGCACACCGGCGACCGACGGCTCGCGCCGGTCGCCGTACGGCACGCCGCCGTCAGTCGGTGGCCGCGACAGCCTCATCGACCGAGGTGTGAATCGGGAACACCTTGGTCAGACCGGTGATACGGAAAATCTTCAGAATGCGCTCCTGGTTGCACACCAGGCGCAGCGAGCCCTCGTGGGCGCGCACTCGCTTGAGTCCGCCGACGAGCACACCCAGGCCGGTGGAGTCGAGGAAGTCCACGCCCTCCATGTCCACGACCAGGTGGTAACTGCCGTCGTTCACGAGCTCGACCAGCTGCTCGCGCAGCTTGGGCGCGGTATATACATCAATCTCGCCACCGACCTCGACGACCGTACGGTCGCCAACGGTCCGGGTCGACAGGGACAGGTCCACGGATCCTCCAGCACCTTGCATCGAGCGGTCGCCCCGGGTCCCCCGGCGGAGCCAGGGAGGTCGGCAGCCGCGATGGCATTCAATCACTTACCAGCGGGCAAGCACGACGCCTTACCGCGTTTGTCCGTCACGCCAGTGACACACTGAGTGCCGATGGCCACGAATCACCGCTCCGCAACGTCCGCACGGTCAGCCCGCTCCTCGCAACGGTCCTGAAAGGCTCGCCGCGGGCGCAGGCCGGGCCGCGCGCATCACTCATACGGAGCACCTGCCCCCGCGTGGCGGGCGGCATGCCGATCTGGCCTGATCGGATCCGACCGGAAGTCGTCGCGGCCGTCCGAGCCGCCGGAATCGACCACCCCTGGGAGCACCAGGCCCTCGCCGCGGCCCACGCCCTGCGCGGCGAATCGGTGGTCATCGCCACCGGCACGGCATCCGGCAAGTCCCTCGCCTACCTGGCGCCCGTCCTCAGCGCCCTGCTGGACGGCGCCGACGCGGTCTCCCGCAAAGCGGGCCCAGGCCGCACATCAGCCAGGACCAAACCTTCCGTGCCCACCAAGCGGAACGTTTCGGCCGCCGAAAGCGACGGGACGGGCGCCGACACGGTCACGACGAACACGGGGCCGGCCACGGCCGATGTGGACGCTGGCGGCGCGGACCCTCGCGGCGCGGGACTGGGCGGCACGGGGCTCGGCGGGACGGATGGCCAGCCAGGGGCGGGAGGTGCGGCGGGGGCGCCGGGGGCGGGAGGTGCGGCGGGTGCGGCCGTGGTGGATGGGGATGCGGTCGCGGCTAACGCCTTCGCCGTGGCCGGGCGCCAGGCGCGGGTGACCGGGCGAGGGGCGACCGCGCTGTACCTGGCCCCCACCAAGGCGCTCGCCGCCGACCAGCGGCGTGCCGTGGCGGAACTCGCCGCGCCGCTGGGCACCGCTGTCCGGCCGGCGGTCTACGACGGCGACACCCCCTTCGAGGAACGCGAATGGGTCCGGCAGTACGCCACCTACGTCCTCACCAACCCGGACATGCTGCACCGCGGCATCCTGCCCGGCCACGCCCGCTGGGCCTCCTTCCTGCGCCAGCTGCGCTACGTCGTGATCGACGAGTGCCACACCTACCGCGGGGTCTTCGGCTCGCACGTCGCCCAGGTGCTGCGCCGGCTGCGGCGCATCTGCGCCCGCTACGGCGCCCACCCGGTCTTCCTGCTGGCCTCCGCCACGGCCGCCGACCCCGCGCGCGCCGCCGGGCCGGCTCACCGGCGTGCCGGTCGCCGAGGTCACCGACGACGCCTCACCGCGCGGCGAGCTGGTCTTCGCCCTCTGGGAGCCGCCGCTGACCGAGCTGACGCGGCGAGACGCGGCGCCCCGGTCCGCCGCACCGCCACCGCCGAGGCCGCCGACCTGCTGACCGACCTCGTCCGTGCAGGGCGTCCGCACCGTCGCCTTCGTACGCTCCCGGCGCGGCGCCGAGCTGGTCGCGCTGCATCGCGCAGGAGCGCCTCGCCGAGGTCGACCGCTCGCTGCCCGACGCGGGTCGCCGCCTACCGCGGCGGCTACCTCCCCGAGGAACGCCGCGCCCTGGAGCGCGACCTGCACTCCGGCCGCCTCCTCGGCCTCGCCTCCACCACCGCGCTGGAACTCGGCATGGACGTCTCCGGGCTCGACGCCGTCCTGCTGGCCGGCTACCCCGGCACCCGCGCCTCGCTGTGGCAGCAGGCGGGCCGGGCCGGGCGCGCCGGCCAGGGCGCGCTGGCGGTCCTGGTCGGCCCGCGACGACCCGCTGGACACCTACCTCGTCCACCACCCGGAGGCGCTGTTCGCCGCAGCCGGTGGAGTCCACCGTCCTCGACCCGGACAACCCCTACGTCCTGGCGCCGCACCTGTGCGCCGCCGCCGCGGAACTCCCGCTCACCGAGGAGGACCTGGACCTCTTCGGCCCCGAGGCGCGCCGGTCTCGCTGCCGCAGCTGGAGAAGCGCGGGCTGCTGCGGCGCCGGTCCGGGGGCTGGTACTGGACCCGCCGGGAGCGGGCCGCCGACCTCACCGACATCCGCGGCGAGGGCGGCCGACCCGGTCCAGGTCGTGGAGGCGGCGACCGGCCGCCTGCTGGGCACCGTCGACGCCTCCGCGGCGCACACCGCCGTGCACGACGGCGCGGTCCACCTCCACCAGGGCCGCACCTACCTGGTCCAGCGCCTGGACCTGGAGGACTCCGTCGCCCTGGTCGAGGAGGCCGACCCGCCGTACTCCACGATGGCCCGCGACACCACCGCCATCACCGTCCTGGGCACCGACACCGAACAGCCCTGGGGGCAGGCCCGCCTGTGCTTCGGCTCGGTCGAGGTGACCCACCAGGTCGTCTCCTACCTGCGCCGCAGACTGATCACCGGCGAGGTACTCGGCGAGAGCAAGCTCGACCTGCCGCCACGCACCCTGCGCACCCGCGCCGTGTGGTGGACGGTGACCGACGACCAGCTGGACGCCGCTCGGGTCCACCCCGAGGAGCTTCCCGGCGCCCTGCACGCCGCCGAGCACGCCTCGATCGGCATCCTGCCGCTGTTCGCCACCTGCGACCGCTGGGACATCGGCGGGGTGTCCGTTCCCGCTGCACCCCGACACCGGACTCCCGACGGTGTTCGTCTACGACGGCCACCCCGGCGGCGCGGGCTTCGCCGAGCGGGCCTTCCACACGGCGCGGGCCTGGCTGACCGCCACCCGCGAGGCGATCGCCTCGTGCGAGTGCGAACTCGGCTGCCCCTCGTGCATCCAGTCCCCCAAGTGCGGCAACGGCAACGACCCGCTGGACAAGGCTGCCGCCGTACGCGTTCTCGACTGCCTGCTGGCGGTGCAGGAGAGCGAAGACGTCCTGGCCGGAGAGCCGGCATGAGCCATGTCCGGCAAGGGCCGGCCGTCCCACCACGCCCGGCAGACATGCTCGCCGAGTCGCCAGGGCCGTCCGGGCAGGCCCACGACCCGGACCGCCGGCAGCGGTTTCCGCCCCGCGGGCGGAGGACGCCAACTGCCGACCACTGCCCAGTGGTGGTCCGGCCCGGGCCCGCACGCTGACCGGCCCGAGCGGGAAGAGCAACCGGCTCCCCGGTGCCCGCGCCACGACGTCCGCCACCTCACCGCGCAGCACACACGACACCAGCCGCGTCCCCTGGGCCTCAGCGACCCGCTCGGCGTCCCGGCAGGCCACCGCCGCGCCGTCCAGTGCGTGGTCCGCCGCGGCCAGCGCCGCCAGGTCCGCGGCACCGCCCGCCCGGTGCCGGGCCGCGACCGCCTGACCCAGCGCCAGCACCACCGCGAACACCGTGCACAGCGCCCCCGTCATCACCGTCGCCCACACCGTCGCGGACCCGCGATCGCGGTGACATCGGCGGAATCGACGACCGCGGTCCGGCCGGCTCATCGGACGACGTCCTCTGCGAGGGCCACCGCGTCCGCGCCGACCGTGACCGACAGCAGCCGCGCCAACCGTCCGGGCCCCAACGACCGCGCCGTCACCCGCACCCGTACGAGATCGCCGTCCCGCCGCAGGGCCACCCGGGCGCCCCGCGGCGCCGCCGACGCGCCCATGGCAACGGCCACGCGCTCCGGCTCCGCCCGCGCCGCCGCCCGTGCCGCCGCCCTGGCCGCGTCCACGCACCGGATCTGCGCGGTCGCGGCCATCAGCCCCCACAGCAACATCGCGGTGAAGACCACGAGCACCGGCAGCACCACGGCGGCCTCCGCCGTCACATAGCCCGCGTCGCCGGTACGGTGCCGCCTCGGCCAGGCGTCAGAAGGCCACATTGAGCGCCTTCTTGATCATCGCGCCAAGTGCGGAACTGACCGCCGTACTGGTCACGACCTTGTACAGCACCGCGGCGAACGCACACGCCGCCAGAGTGCCCACGGCGTATTCCGCGGTGCTCATCCCGGCGTCGGCCGCCGCTCCGCGCACGGCCTTCCACCGCGCCGCCACCGCGTTCGACCAACGCGTCCGATTCGTCGTCCCGTTCCAACCGGCCATGTCTCCTCCTGAGTTCGTTTCCTGAGTTCGTCGTCGCTTCGTCGCCCGTGGACCCGCATTCGTGATCCACGGATGTCAGCCGTGATCCATGAACCGCACGTCATCCGGTACGCGTCATCACCTCCGCCAGGCCGATCACCACCGGCACCACACCGACCGCCAGGAACGCCGGCAGGAAGCACAGGCCCAGCGGTGCGGTGGCCAGGACGGATGCCCGTCGGGCCCGGGCGCCCGCCGATCGGCTCCGCTCCGCGCGGTACTCCGCCGCGAGCCGGGAGACAGCGGCGACCGGCGGCACTCCGGTGGTGGAGGCCCGCGCCATCCACCGCCCCAGGTCGTAGGCGCCGGGCAGCTCCCCCAGGCGCCCCCAGCACTGCGCCGGATCGCCCCCGAGCCGCACCTCCGCCGCCACCCGGCGCAACGCCCCGCCCAGCGGACCGCCCAAGGTGCGGCCCACCGCGTCCGCCGCCGCTCCGGGCGCCGCGCCCGCGGCAAGACAGGCCGCCAGCAGATCGGCCGCCGCGGGCAGTTGACGTGCCGCCTGATCCGTACCGGGCGCGGCACAGGTCCTGGGACGCCGCTGCCAGCGTCGTATGCCGTACGCGGCGGCCGGACCCACCAGGCAGCCGACCGCGCCGCCCACCAGCACGCCCACGGCGATCCCGGTGCCCGCCGGGGCGGCCCAGCGCCGGAACCCCGCGCGGACGGCACGCCGCGGCCGTCCGGCGAGACGCCGGCGGCGCACTCGTTCGACGCCGAGCAGCGCCTCACGACGGCGCCGCGCCGCCCGCCCGCGGCGCGCCGACATCAGCAACACCGACGCCGCGATGGCGAGCACCACACCGGCGGAGATCACCGGCGTCATCCCCAGCCTGTGGACAACCTCGCCGGTCATGCCGCCCCCTCCGCGGAGCGCACGATCCGAGCGGTCCACGTCAGTCCGGCCCAATCCAGCACCGCGCAGGCCAGCAGGCACCCCAGCCCCGCCGGAGTGCGGAACAGCACCCTGAGGGGATCGGCGCCCAATGTCGCGCCGAGCACCACTCCGAAGACCGGAAGCAGCGCGAGCATCGCGGCGGTCGACCTCGGCCCCGCCAACTGGGCGCGCAGGTCTTCGCGTTGCTCCCGCTCGGCCCGCAACGCGGCGGCCACCCGGTCCAAGCCGTCGGCCAGCCCCGCTCCCCCGTCGACCGCCACCTCCCAGCAGGCGGCCGCGCCCGCCAGTCCTTCCGCGCCGGGTGTACGGGCCGCCCGTCTGAGCGCCGCCGGTACGTCACCGCCGAACCGGGCTGCCGCGAGCAACCGGGTCAGCGCCGCGTCCGCATCCCCGTGATCCTCCGCGCGGCGAGACCGTTCGACCGCCTCCGCCAGCGCCGCCTCGGGCGGCCGGCCCGCTCGAAGCTCCCCGGCGACCGCGGCGCACAGACCGGCCACCGCCTCCTGGCGGCCTTCGGCCGTCAACCTCCGTGTTCTGAGCCGCAACTGACGGCCGACACAGGGCAGCGCGACCAGACCCGCCACCACCGGGACCGGGGAATGCGCCAGGAACGCCAACACCAGACCTGCCGGAGCACAGAGCACCTCGGCTCCGAGACGGGCGCCCAGCCGGTCCTCCAACCGCTCCCTGCCGCGTTCCAGCCCGGACACCAGTGTCTGCCGAACCAACCCGCCGTACGCCCGCCAGCCGCCTGCCGCCCGTTGCGGTGTCCCCGCCGGTCGACCCGCGTCGGCGAACATCAGCCGGGCGCGCCGCAGACCCTCGTCCTGGCGGTGCAGCAACCACACAGCGGCCACCGCGCACAGTGCCGCGCACCACACCGCGATCATCTGCACGCTCATCGTCCGGTCCCCCGTCCGCACAGCGTCGCGAACCGCGGCCAGCCCCGCTCCCGCTCGAAACGGCCGTCGGCGCCGCGCACGACCGCCGGGACGGTCGAGACAAGCCCCGCGGGATCGCGCTCCAGCACGTGGATCTGTGCGAGCCGCCGATGCCCCGAACGGTCCTTGGCCAGATGGACGACGACCGACAACGCGGCAGCGAGTTGGCTGTGCAGGGCGGCCCGCTCCAGCCCCGCTGTGGACGCCAGCGCCTCCAGTCTGGCCGGCACGTCACACGCCGCGTTGGCGTGCACGGTGCCGCAACCGCCCTCGTGCCCCGTGTTCAACGCGGCCAGCAGGTCGAGCACCTCGGCGCCCCTGACCTCACCGACGACCAGCCGGTCGGGCCGCATCCGCAACGCCTGCCGGACGAGGTCCCGCAACGTCACCAGGCCCACGCCCTCCTGGTTGGCGGGCCGGGTCTCCAGCCGCACCACGTGCGGGTGTTCCGGTCGCAGTTCGGCCGAGTCCTCGGCCAGCACGACCCGCTCGCCCGGCCCCACCAGACCGAGCAGAGTGCTGAGCAAGGTGGTCTTTCCACAACCCGTGCCCCCGCTGACCAGGAACGACAACCGGGCGTCGACCACCGCACGCAGCAGATGGGCGGATTCGAGGTCCACGGTCCCCGCGTCGACCAGTTCGTCGAGGGTGAAGGCGCGGGCGCGCACCACCCGCAGCGACAGGCACGGCGCGTCGACGGCCACCGGTGGCAGCACCGCGTGCAGCCGAGTGCCGTCGGGCAGCCGGGCATCGACCCACGGGCGTGCGTCGTCCAACCGCCGTCCCGCCGCGGTCGCCAGCCGTTGGGCCAACCGTCGCACCGCCGCCGCGTCACGAAATCGGATCCCGGTCCGCTCAAGGCCCGCACCGCGGTCCACCCAGACCTCATCCGGGCCGTTGACCAGCACATCGGTGACGCCCGGCTCAGCGAGCAGGGGCTCCAACAGCCCCGCGCCGACCATCTCGGAGCGCAATGCCCGTACGACGCCCAGCACCGCGGTGTCGCCCAGCAGCCGCCCCTGCGCCCGCAAGGCGGCTGCGACGCGCGCCGGTGTGGGTTCCTGGCCGGACTCGGCGAGCTTGAGCCGAACCGCGTCGAGCAGCGCGATCCCGTCGACCCCGAGAGGGCCGGGAGGCGGACGCCCTGTGTCGGTGGTGCTCATGCCGGCACACCTCCACCGCTGCGCAGCGCCTCGCCGAGGAAGGCGGTGCAGAACCTGGCCAACGGTCCGCGCTGCTGGCCGCCCGGCGGCTCGCCGGAGTCGACGGCGTCCAGCAGCCCCTTCTCCGGGGGCAGTTCACCTGCCAGAGGCAGCCCGAGCAGCCTGGCGATCTCCGCGTCGTCCAAACCGGAGGGGAACGGGCCCCGAGCCACCACGCGTAGGTCCCGCAGCACCATGCCCATCCGGGACGCCACCCGATCGGCGGCGGCGACGGCCCTCAGTTCCGCGGGTACGACCAGTAGCCCGACATCCACCTGCGACAGCGCCTCGACCACGGCGTCGTCCATCCTGCGGGGCAGATCCACCACGACCACGCCACCACGCCGCCGGGCGGCCCCGAGCACCGAACGCATCGCCTCCGGGGTGATCACGACCGAGTCGCCGCGATCCCAGCTCAGCACGCTCAGGTCGTGCAAACGCGGCAGCGATTCCTCCAGCGCCCCGCTGCTGACCCGCCCTTGGGACTCCGCGAGGTCGGGCCAGCGAAGCCCACTCGCGCGCTCGCCGCCGAGCAGCACGTCGAGGCCCCCGCCAAGCGGATCACCGTCGATGAGCATCGTGCGTTGCCCACGACGAGCGGCCGTCACCGCGAGCGCGCAGGCCAAAGTGCTCGCCCCGGCGCCACCACGGCCGCCCATCACACCAATGGTCAGGGCCGTTTCACCGACGCCCTCCGCCGCGTCGGCGATCCGGTCGACCAGCCATGGCTCGGCGTCGGGCAGAAAGATCACATGGTCCGCGCCGATATCCACGGCACGCCGCCAGACGTCATGGTTGTCGAGGTCACGTCCCACGAGCAGCACCCCGGGACGGCGCTGGGCCCTGCGCAGTCCGCTCGCGCAGTCGTCGCCCACCAGCACCAGGGGCGCCGACTCCCAGCTACCGGGCCGCGACGGAGAGCCGAAGGAGACTTCCGGCTCCGCACCGGCCGCCGCGCACAACCGCAGCAGGTCGTCCAGCAGTTCCTCGTCCTCGGTGACGATCAGTGGCGCGCCACTGCGCCGGTCCGGCGCCGCGCGGCCTGAGCGAGCCACTGACCCAGCGAACGTGCCGCCAGACCCACCTGGAGCAACCGGACCCCGTGAACCGTTCGAACCACCAGGCCCGGCCGCAACACCCGAGCCGGCCGGAGCAGCCGCAGGTCCCGGCCCGGCCGATGTTCCCGAACCCTCCGCATCCTGCTGAGCGCCGGCAGTTCCCCGGCCACTACGGGCGAATGCGCCACGCCCGCCACCCGGATCACCCTGACCGCTCTGCCCACGCCCGGCACCCGAGCCACCCACGGCGCCCGGACCACTTCGCCCCGGCACGACGGGAACCCCCGAGCCACCGGGTCCTTCCGGGGCCGCGAGCGGCTGCCCCGCACGCCACGATCGGCCTGTCAGTTCCCCCTCGTCGCCGGGTGGCTCGCCTCGTCCGGGCGGTGCGGCGGTCCACTCGGCCGGCCAGTCCTGGAGCGCTGAACCATCCGGTGCCGAGCGCGGTCCGTCGCGTTCAAGATCTTCCGGGGCGGGCAACTGCCCTCCACCCGCATACGCTTCGCGAGCCGGGCTCCCCGCACGGGCCGGCTGAGGCCGGCCTTCACCGGCTCCTGCCCGGGAACCGGCCTCGGCCCCCGTCCGGGCTCGGGCTCCGCCTTCAAGGTGGGCCTCCCACTCCGCGTCGGTCGTTCGGCCTGCCCGGGGAGTCCGGTCAAACCGGTGGATCGGTTCGGCTCGATCGCCACGGTCCGTGGGGACTTCCTGACTTCCGTGGTCGTGTTGATCCAGCCACCCGTCAAAGCTTCCACTTCCCGCGCTTCCCTCGATTTCCCGCTGGCCTCGCTTTGCTCCGTGCCTCGTATGTTCCCTTCGCGACCGCTCTTGTCGAGGTGCTTCCGATCCCGTCCACTTCGGCTCTCGACCCGTCTGTTCGTTCCACCCGACGCGTTCCGGCGCGCCGGCGGAGATGGATTCGTCCATGGCCCCTCACTTCTCCCGTTCAAGTCGCGTACCTCGCGGCTCTTCACGGTGAAGGACCTTCTGGAATCGTGTGGATCTTGGTGGAAAACAGTGGATAACTCGGTCGTTGTGGATAACTTCGCCACCCAGATAGGTGACTTCTCAACAACCGCGCAACGATTACGGACGGTCACACGTCGTACCCGTAGCAAGACAAGGAAGGGGAGCGAGAATGATCAGGAAAACAGATCCACTTCGACCGACAGACGGTCGGAAAGGCCCCTGGACATGCGACGACCCCCGCCGGGGGGGAGAGCGGGGGTCGTCCCCACGGCCGACTCGGGGGGGGAGGAGTCGGACCGGGTTAGCACGGTCGCGAACGATCCGTGACTTCCATGGTGTACCCGAAGGCCTTCTCAGGCAAACCCACGCGCCTGAGCTTACGCCGAATGGTGGGTGCCTATGCTCGTCATCGTGGAAAACCACTCCTTGCCGCGGACCGCCGCCTTCTTTGATCTCGACAAGACGGTCATCGCGAAGTCGAGCACGCTGGCCTTCAGCAAGTCCTTCTATCAAGGAGGCCTGATCAACCGTCGGGCCGTCCTTCGCACCGCCTACGCCCAGTTCGTCTATCTGCTCGGCGGTGCCGACCACGATCAGATGGAGCGGATGCGTGAGTATCTTTCGGCACTGTGTCGTGGCTGGAACGTACAGCAGGTACAGGAGATCGTCGCGGAAACACTGCACGACCTGATCGATCCGCTCATCTACGACGAGGCCGCATCACTCATCGAGGAACATCACGCGGCCGGCCGTGACGTCGTCATCGTCAGCACTTCGGGCGCCGAAGTCGTCGAGCCGATCGGCGCGATTCTCGGCGCGGATCATGTAGTGGCCACCCGGATGGTGGTCAAGGACGGCTGCTACACCGGCGAGGTCGAGTACTACGCCTACGGCGAGACGAAGGCGGAGGCGATCACCGCCCTGGCCGAGTCCGAGGGGTACGACCTGGCCCGCAGTTACGCCTACAGCGACTCGGCGACCGACGTCCCGATGCTGGAAGCCGTCGGCCACCCGTTCGCCGTCAACCCGGACCGCGCCCTGCGCCGGGAGGCCGTCTCACGGGGTTGGCCGGTGCTCGGCGTTCAGCCGGCCGGTGCGCCTGCGCCAGCGGATTCCGGCGCTGCCGAGCCGACCCGTGCTGGCCGTCACGGTCGCGGCCGCCGGGGCCGCGCTCACCGCGGGGCTGGTCTGGTATGTCTCCCGCAGGCGCAGGCCCCTACTGTCCTAATCATCAGCAATAGTGGCCGATTGTCGCAAAGTGAGGGTAATAGACTATTTAATTATTGAATGGGGATAACGTAAAGAAGCGTAGTCAGGGGTTCCACTTCACCTGGCAGCGGAGTACAAAGGAGTCAACGGCCCGCGAGACCACGGACATCCGAGAGGAGCCCCGTCGATCAGGCCCCACGGACCGAGCGCGAGCGTCGAGCACCCACGCGAAGCCAGCCCGCTGACCGGGCAAGCCGCACCAGGTGACGGGCGAAGTCCCGACCTGATGGGCAATATGAGTGCACGCATGGTCACTTGACGGGCGCGCCAGCGGCGGCACCCCAAGGGTGCCGCCGCATCCTCGTTTCCGGGCTTCCGGCTTCCGGGCCTCCGGGCCTCCGGGCCTCCGGGCCTCCGGGCCTCCGGGCCTCCGGGCCTCCGGGCCTCCGGGCCTCCGGGCCTCCGGGCCTCCGGGCACCATGACGCCACGCCGGAAGGCGCAACGCCACCCATGGTCCGCCCGGGCGCGGCACCGCCGTGACAGTTCCTACGCCGCACCGCGCTGCAGCGCCTCGCAGACCGCCGTGCTCTCCCGGACACCGAGACCGACCGACTGCGCGCAGTGCCCGATCCAGAACGCCATGCCCTCCGGGGTACCGGACGCGTAAGCCTCGAGCGCCTGAAGATATCCGGCGCGTCCCAGTTCGGCGTGGCCCACTTCCGCTGGGCAGATGGACTTCGGGTCGAGCCCGCTGCCGACCAGGACGATCCGCTGTGCCGCGCGCGCCACCGGTCCGTTGAAGGACCCGAACGGCCGCAGCGCCAGCAGTTCGCCGTGCACCACCGCGGCCACCACCAGGGCCGGCGCCTCGGTCCCGGCCAGCAGGAGTCCTGCCAGGCC
The DNA here is from genome assembly GCA_963737305.1 of uncultured Actinomycetota bacterium. Taxonomy (GTDB): domain Bacteria; phylum Actinomycetota; class Actinomycetes; order Streptomycetales; family Streptomycetaceae; genus Streptantibioticus_C. The sequence goes on from CAVTRX010000001.1 coordinate 4,292,907, forward strand.
GTCCAGCCTCGCCGCGACCTCCGCCGCGTCCGGCAACGGCAACGTGGTCATGTGATCGCCGTCCACCGGTTCGCCGACCTGCCGGGGGCGCCCCACCGTGTCGTCCGGGGCGATCCCACCCGCCGCGACGAGGTGCAGCCGGGCGAGCGCCCGGATCGGCGACTGCCGCCAGACGCTCAGGAGTTGACCGGCCTCGGCGGTCAGACGCAGCGCGGCACCCACCGTGCGGGACTCGGCATCTGCCCCGAAGTCACTGCGCCGTCGCACCTCCTCCAGCGGCCAGTCCGCGCCGGCGAGGGCGGCCGAGCCACGAGCTCCGCGCAGCGCTGCTTCGGAGGCGACCTCGTTGGAGCGCCGCCGCATCACCCGGTGGCCGTAGACCTGGTCGACGGCCTGGCGCACGGAGTCGACGGACTCCGCAACGCCCGGCAGCGAGCCGAGCACAGCGAGCGGATCAGGGGCCGCCGACGGGCCGTGGGTGGTTTCCGTAGAGGACGCACTCATGGCTACGACACTACGCACCCCCGCTCGGCGCCCCCAATTGACCCGGTTCTCCTCTTCTCCCGGGGTCCTGTGGAGCCCCTCCGGGTCCGACAAAGGCCTGGTGGTCCGGCCGAAGCCCTCACGGAGCCGTTCACACCCCTCGATGGAGTGGTTTTCATCACCACGGTTAGGCGCCGCGGGCAAACGTACGGTTACGCTATTGAACATGAAGATCGCTTTCGTTGGGAAAGGCGGGAGCGGCAAGACCACGCTCTCCTCACTGTTCATCCGGCATCTGGCTGCCTCGCAGATCCCTGTGATCGCCATCGACGCCGACATCAACCAGCATCTGGGCCCCGCTCTCGGCCTCGACGAGAGCACCGCCGCGACACTCCCGGCGCTTGGTGCCCATCTGCCCGAGATCAAGGAATATCTGCGGGGGACCAACCCGCGCATCGCCTCCGCCGAGACCATGATCAAGACCACCCCGCCGGGTACCGGCTCCCGGCTGCTGCGGATCGCCGAGGACAACCCCGTCTACGCGGCCTGCGCCCGCACGGTGCATCTCGACGACGGCCTGGTGCGACTGATGGTCACCGGCACCTTCAACGAGTCGGATCTCGGCGTGGCGTGCTACCACTCCAAGGTCGGAGCGGTGGAGCTGTGCCTCAACCACCTGGTCGACGGTCGCGATGAGTACGTGGTGGTCGACATGACCGCGGGCAGCGACTCCTTCGCATCGGGCATGTTCACCCGGTTCGACATGACGTTCCTGGTGGCGGAGCCGACCCGTAAGGGCGTGGCGGTCTACCGCCAGTACAAGGAGTACGCCCGCGACTTCGATGTCGCCCTTCGGGTGATCGGCAACAAGGTGCAGGGTGCCGACGATCTGGCTTTTCTACGGGACGAGGTCGGCGACGACCTGTTCGCCACCGTGGGCCACTCCGACTGGGTCCGGGCGATGGAGAAGGGCCGCCCGCCCCGCTTCGAACTGCTGGAGGAGCCCAACCGCCGAGCGCTGCGGGCACTCCACGAGGCCGCCGACGCCGAATACGAACACCGCGACTGGGGCCGCTACACCAGTCAGATGGTGCGCTTCCATCTGAAGAACGCCGAGAGCTGGGGCAACGACAAGACCGGCACCGACCTGGCCGGACAGGTCGACCCCGCGTTCAGGCTGGACGAGTCACTCCTCGCGAGGACAGCCGGCACGCCATCCGTGGCCACCGTCTGAAACAACAGCGAACGACGGCGCGGGGTGTCCACCCTGATCCCGACGCCCCGCGCCCCGCGCGGCCCCACTCCGCCCTGCACCCCGCACCCCGCACCCCGCACCCCGCACCCCGCACCGACAAGTTCGCCACCCCGGTTCCACCCAGGCATCTCTTCCGCTCAATTCACTCGATAGGAGTAAATATCCATCGAACATCCCTTCTGGTCTTCCCAAGGATCTTGAGGCCCCATTACTCTTCATTTGCCAAACCTTGAGAGTAACGGAGTCGCCACACTCCGCGACCGACACCCCGCCGGCCCGCAGGAGCAGTCATGCACCAGTCCCAGTCACCGCCTCACGACCTGACGTCCGCGATCGCCACCTTCCAGCGCGAAACAGCACCGCTGGTACGTGAAGAGCTGGCCAGACTCGCCCATGACGGGCAGCGGCCGTCGCAGCTCTTCATTGCCTGCGCGGACTCCCGGCTGGTCACCAGCATGATCACTTCGAGCAGGCCCGGCGACCTGTTCACCGTGCGGAACATCGGCAACCTGGTTCCGCTGCCCCCGCCACCTGGCACCGAGGCCGCCTGCGATTCGGTGGCCGCCGCGGTCGAATACGCGGTCGAGGTCCTGCGGGTCAGCTCCATCACCGTCTGCGGACACTCCGGCTGCGGCGCGATGCAGGCCCTTCTGGCATCGCCTCCGCCACCCGACGGATCACCCGCACCCCACGACGGCCTGTCCGCTCCACATGCCCCGCCAGTCCAGCCGCGCACCACACCGCACAGGCCCAAGGATCCGGCGGACAATTCGACGGCCTCGCTCACAGCCTCCGCGCCGACGACACCGGCCACCTCACTCGCACCGGCCCACCGCACCGCCCCGAGTACACCTACTCCGCTCACCCGTTGGCTCCGGCACGGCCATCCCAGCCTGATCCGGCTCACGGCAGCAAAGGCCCGTTCGCCACTCGCGGTCGCGCCGGGATCACCCGACGCGCCCCTTGCGGAACCACAACCGGGCCGAGCACTCGCGGCCGGAGCGCACCGACCCGTCGGCCACCCACTCGCCGGCACTCATCCCCCCGCGCCACCCTTGCCCCGCCCCCACCGCGCAAAATCCGCCAACCACCACACGCCAAGCGCATCGGCCACATCCACCTGTCTCAGCGACCCGTACCAGCCGCTCGCGGACCGCCTGGTGGCCGACGACGCGGAGCGGTTGTCCCTGCTGAACGTGGTGCAGCAGCTCGACCATCTGATGGCTCACCCGTGCGTGGCTCACCGGGTGGCCACGGGAGAACTGCGGCTGCAAGGGATGTACTTCCACGTCGCCGAGGCACAGGGGTACCTACTCGACAGTGCGTCAGGACTGTTCAGCGCGGTCCGACCGGAGATGCAGGCAGCCGGTTGAGAGGGTCGTCACCGCAGGTCATGGCCGGACCATCGGAGCGGAACCGCACCTTGAAAAATGCACAGGGAAGCAAGAGGTCTAAACCAAAATCGCTTTGACCTTGTCAGAGGGCCCATTGGCTGATGAGCTATGCGGCGGGGACACATCGGGACATCCCCTGGGAACGATCTGCGGCCGAGCGGACAGCCGAGCGGACAAGGGAGACGGCGTGAGCAACGAGAGTCTGGCCAACTTGTTGAAGGAGGAGCGGCGTTTCGCTCCTCCGGCGGAGCTGGCCGCAGCCGCCAATGTGACCGCTGAGGCGTATGGGCGGGCGGAGGCGGACCGGCTGGGTTTCTGGGCTGAGCAGGCCCGGCGGCTGGCGTGGGTGTCGGAGCCCACTGAGACGCTGGACTGGTCGAACCCGCCGTTCGCCAAGTGGTTCGCCGACGGCCGGCTCAACGTGGCGTACAACTGTGTCGACCGGCATGTCGAAGCAGGGCTCGGTGATCGGGTCGCCCTGTTTTTCGAGGGTGAGCCGGGTGATTCCCGCACGATCACCTATGCCGAGTTGAAGGATGAGGTGTGCAAGGCCGCCAACGCCCTCACCGCGCTGGGTGTGGCTGAGGGTGATCGGGTGGCGATCTATCTGCCGATGATCCCCGAGGCGGTCATCTCCATGCTGGCCTGTGCCCGCATCGGTGCGCCGCATTCGGTGGTCTTCGGTGGTTTCTCCGCTGATGCTTTGGCCACTCGGATCGATGATGCGGATGCCCGGGTGGTGATCACCTCCGATGGTGGATACCGGCGGGGGAAGCCGGCCGCGTTGAAGCCGGCTGTCGATGAGGCACTCACCCGGCCCGGTGCCGAGCGGGTGCGTCACGTGTTGGTGGTGCGGCGTACCGGGCAGGAGGTGGGCTGGGCTGAGGGCAGGGATGTGTGGTGGCACGATGTGGTGGATTCGGCGTCGGCGGTGCATGTAGCGCCGGCGTTGGAGGCGGAGCATCCGCTGTTCATCCTGTACACGTCGGGGACGACGGGTAAGCCGAAGGGCATTTTGCACACGTCGGGTGGTTATCTGACGCAGGCGAGTTTCACGCATCATGCGGTGTTCGATTTGAAGCCGGATGCGGATGTGTATTGGTGTACGGCGGATATCGGGTGGGTGACCGGGCACTCCTACATTGTGTACGGTCCGTTGTCGAACGGTGCCACCCAAGTGATTTATGAGGGGACGCCTGATACTCCGCATCAGGGCCGTTTTTGGGAGATCGTGCAAAAGTACAAGGTTTCCCTGCTGTACACGGCTCCTACGGCGATTCGTACGTTCATGAAGTGGGGGGATGACATTCCGGCGGGGTTCGATTTGTCGTCCCTGCGGGTGTTGGGCAGTGTGGGTGAGCCCATCAATCCTGAGGCGTGGATGTGGTATCGGGAGCACATCGGCCGCAACCAGTGCCCGATTGTGGACACGTGGTGGCAGACGGAGACGGGTGCGATGATGATCAGCCCGCTGCCGGGGGTGACGGCCACCAAGCCGGGCTCCGCGCAAACCCCCCTGCCGGGGATCGCCGCCACTGTGGTGGATGACGAGGCGCGGGAAGTGCCGGATGGTTCCGGTGGCTACCTGGTGTTGACCGAGCCGTGGCCGTCGATGCTGCGCACCATTTGGGGTGACGACCAGCGCTACCTCGACACGTATTGGTCGCGTTTCCCCGGCCGCTACTTCGCGGGGGATGGTGCCAAGAAGGATGATGACGGCGATATTTGGCTGTTGGGCCGCGTCGATGACGTGATGCTCGTCTCCGGCCACAATATTTCCACCACCGAGGTGGAATCGGCTCTCGTCTCCCATCCCAAGGTCGCCGAATCCGCTGTGGTCGGGGCCACCGATGCCACCACCGGCCAGGCCATCGTCGCCTTCGTCATTCTGCGCGGCACCGCACAGGACGACGGTGACGCCCTCGTCGCGGAACTCCGCGACCATGTCGGCAAAACGCTTGGGGCCATCGCCAAACCCAAGCGCATCCTCACCGTCGCCGAACTCCCCAAAACCCGCTCCGGGAAAATCATGCGACGCCTCCTGCGCGACGTCGCAGAAAACCGCACCCTCGGCGACGTCACCACCCTCACCGACTCCACCGTCATGGACCTCATCCAATCCAAACTCCCCACCGCGGCAAGCGAGGACTGACGGCCCGAAGAGCACCAAGGGGTCCGTCAAGAGCTCTGGGCAAGGGTCCGGCTGAATACCTGTGACGGAATCCACGGGAGGATCCGCTGAGCGGTTCGCACCGCTCAGCGGTCCATCCGGGTGAAGGTCCTTCCCTGGCCGCACATGAGGCGTACGAGGGGCGCTCGGCGATGTCGCCGGGCGCCCCCGGTACGTCTACGGTGAAGATCACCAGGTCCTCCCCGTGATGGGGGTCGCACGCGTGACGCAGCCAAGACACCGCACGGTGTTCCTCGGACGTATGCCGCTGCCCGAGCGAAACTTCGTGGTCGACGCGTTGCGAACCGAGACCGTCGGCGGGTTGCTGCTGCTGATGGCCGCTGTGGCCGCGTTGGTGCTGGCGAACAGCCCGGTGCACGAGGGGTACGAGGCGGTTCGAGGCTTCCATTTCGGGCCGTCGGAATTGCGGCTGGATCTGTCGGTGGGCGAGTGGGCGTCGGACGGGCTGCTGGCCGTGTTCTTCTTCGTCGCCGGTATCGAACTCAAGCGCGAGCTGGTGGTGGGCGAGCTGCGGTCCCTCTCGACCGCGGCACTGCCGGTGGTGGCCGCCATGTGCGGGATGGCGATCCCGGCGCTGGTCTACTTCATGGTGAACGCCACGGCGGGCGGCGACCTGAAGGGCTGGGCGGTGCCGACGGCGACCGACATCGCGTTCGCGCTGGCGGTGCTCGCGGTGATCGGCAGTTCGTTGCCGTCGGGGTTGCGGGCGTTCCTGCTGACGCTCGCGGTCGTGGACGACCTGTTCGCCATCTTGATCATCGCGGTCTTCTACACCGCCTCGGTCGACCTGGTGGCGCTCGGCCTCGCCGTTGTGGGTCTGTCAGTGTTCTGGCTGCTGCTGCGTCTACGGGTGCGCGGGTGGTACGTGTACGTGCCGTTGGCCCTGGTGATCTGGGGGTTCATGCACGCGAGTGGGGTGCACGCGACGATCGCCGGCGTCGCGATGGGGCTAATGCCGCGGTGTGTGCCGGACGATGCGGGCAACGCCGCCAGGACCGAAGGCCGCGAGAACGCACGGGACGCCCAGCGCTCACAGCGCTCACAGCGCTCACAGCGCTCACAAGGCGAACGCATCGAGCACCTGGTGCGGCCGCTGTCGGCGGGGCTCGCGGTGCCGTTGTTCGCCCTGTGCGCGGCGGGGGTGCCGCTGTCGGCCGCCGCGCTGCGCGGAGTCTTCACCGTTCCGGAGCCGCTGGGCGTAGCGCTGGGGCTGTTCCTCGGCAAGGTGGTCGGGGTGTTCGGCGGGGCGTGGCTTGCGGCGCGGTTCACCAAGGCGGCGCTCAATCCCGACCTGGCCTGGGCGGACGTGCTGGCGGTGGCGTTCCTCGGGGGCATCGGCTTCACGGTGTCGCTGCTGATCGGCGAGTTGGCCTTTCCCGGTGCCCCTCGGACGGCGGACGAGGTGAAGGCTGCGGTCCTCGTCGGGTCGGTGATGGCCGCGACGGTGGCCTGTGTGCTGCTGAAGCTGCGCAACGCCCGATACCGCCGTCTCAGCGACGAGGAGGAGCGCGACGACGACCATGACGGCATCCCGGACGTCTACGAGCGGGGCAAGCCGGAGTACCACCTGCGGATGGCCGTCATCCTTGAAGCGCAGGCCGCCGAGCACCGCCGACTCGCGGAACTGGCTCAAGACGCCGGTTCCGGGGACGATGGTCCAGCATGATCCCAGCAGCGGTCCCTGAACGGTACGGGCCGGAAAGACGGAGGACGCGATGAGCGCAGCCGAGCGGGCCGACGAACGAAGCCTTGGCCAACTGGTCGCCACGGCGACGGCGGAGTTGTCGGCACTCGTCCATGAGGAGATCGCGCTCGCGAAGGCCGAACTCCGCCAGGACGCCAAGCGGGCCGGAGCGGGCGGCGGGGCGATCGCCGCGGCCGGGGTGTTCGCGTTGTTCGCCCTGCCGGTGCTGAGCTTCGCGGCGGCGTACGGCATCCACAACCTCGGGCTCGGCCTGGCGTGGTCGTTCCTGATCGTGGGCGGCGCCTTCCTGGTGCTGGCGGGGTTGCTGGGCATCTTCGCGCGGGCGAAGTTCAAGAAGGTGAAGCCGCCGGAGCGTTCGATCGCCTCGGCCAAGCAGAGTGCCGCCGTGCTCCAGGGGGTCAAGCCGCACCCCCGCGCCGTGTCGTCCGTGCCGCGCACCGCCGTGGGACCGGGGGACGCCAAGCCCATGGAACACACGCCCGCGCGCCAGATGTGACACGCTCTGCGACATGACGGTCGCAGATTCATCGGGTGTACGCCCCGACGGTCCTTGGACAAACCGGGATGTCGCAGCCAACGGCGCCCGGTTCCACATCGCGGAGATGGGCGACGGCCCGCTGGTGCTGTTGCTGCACGGATTCCCGCAGTTCTGGTGGACCTGGCGGCATCAGATGACCGCGCTGGCCGAGGCCGGGTACCGGGCGGTGGCGATGGACCTGCGCGGCGTCGGCGGCAGCGACCGCACCCCGCGCGGGTACGACCCGCCGAATCTGGCGCTGGACGTGACCGGGGTGATCCGCTCCCTCGGTGAGCCGGACGCGGCGCTTGTCGGCCATGATCTGGGCGGGTATCTGGCGTGGACGGCGGCGGTGATGCGGCCGAAACTGGTCCGTCGGCTCGCGATCTGCTCGATGCCGCACCCCCGGCGCTGGCGTTCCGCGATGCTGGCGGACTTCCGGCAGACGGCGAACAGTTCGCACATCTGGGGGTTCCAGCAGCCCTGGCTGCCCGAGCGGCGGCTGGTCGCGGACGACGCGTCACTCGTGGGAGAACTGCTGCGGGACTGGTCGGGTCCCGTACCGCCGAGTGACGAGGTGGTGGACGTCTACCGCAGGGCGATGCTGATCCCGTCCACGGCGCACTGCTCGATCGAGCCGTACCGCTGGCTGGTGCGGTCGATGGCGCGGCCGGACGGCGTGCAGTTCTACCGCCGGATGAAGCGACCGGTGCGGGTGCCGACGCTGCATCTGCACGGCTCGCTCGACCCGGTGATGCGGACGCGTAGCGCGGCGGGATCCGGGGAGTACGTCGAGGCGCCGTACCGCTGGCGGCTCTTCGACGGGCTGGGGCATTTCCCGCACGAGGAGGACCCGGTGGCCTTCTCGACCGAGCTGATCAACTGGCTGAAGGACCCCGAGCCCGACCGCTGAGCGCCCCGCGCCAGGGCCACGCGGTTGCCGGCCAGGCCGGGCCGCCTTCACGGTGCCGCCGCGCGGCTGGGCCACTGGGCTATGCCGGAAGCATAAACCGACTGACCGGTCGCAATGGGGTTACCGACCTCGTGAGGCGGGCACGTAGGTCGGTATGGGCTGGACGCACGACTACCGTGACGTATCACGCAATCACCGCGGAACCGCTTCAGCGGGCAGGTCAGCGCCTTCCGGGGTGCTCCAGGACCGGGGTCAGCTATTGGGTATCCCGCGCATTCTCGGGCGACGCGCCCGCTGGGTCGGCGCCAGGCTGCGCCACTCGACCAGGGCCGGCTGAGGGTCGGTCGCTCAGGGGTTTCACGGCTCGCCGCTCACCGCACGGCCTCGGCCGTGCGGCATGCGGCGCACGCCGTTCACCGTTGAGCGCCGACCCACAGGCGCCGGACGTCGGTGTTACAGGGCGCATCCCTGGGTGCTGACCGGCCGGACCGCGGTGCGGCCCGCCACGATGTCGGTGTGCATCTCGTTCGTCGGTCAGCGCGTAGCCGGTGTGAGTCGTCGTCGAGGGACTTGGCGAAGACGACCCCGTAGACCCGGCCGTCCGGGGTGAGCAGCGGGCCGCCGGAGTTGCCCTGGCGTACGTCCGTGTACAGCGAGTAGACGTCGCGGCTGACGTTGCCGCGCCGGTAGATGTCCGGGCCGTTGGCCTGGATGCGGCCGCGGATGCGGGCCGCCTGCACGTTGTAGGCGCCGTTCTCCGGGAAGCCGGCCACGATGGCGCTGTCGCCGGTGTGCGCGGGCTCGGTGTAGAAGTTCAGCGCGGGCGCGGTCAGGGCCGGCACGTCCAGCACGGCGATGTCGCGCTGCCAGTCGTAGAGCACCACCTTGGCGCGAATACTGCCTGCCCGTGCCGCCGATCTGGACCGTCGGGTCGTGCACGCCGCCGACCACGTGCGCGTTGGTCATCACATGGTGCGGTGAGAAGACGAAGCCGGAGCCCTCCAGCACCTTGCTGCAGCTGTTCGCCGTGCCGACGACCTTGACGATGCTGCCCTCGCGCTCGCGACGCGGTGCCGTTGGACACCAGCTTCGGGTCGGGCGGCGGGACGGTGGTGATCGGTTCGCTGGAGAAGGGCGTGAAGACCTGCGGGAAGCCGTTCTGCGCCAGGACGGAGGAGAAGTCGGCGAACCACGCGTCGGCTCGCTGCGGGATCATGCGTGACACGCCGGTCAGCACCTTCGAGGCGCGCACCTCGCGGCCGATGGTCGGCAGCGCGGTGCCGGCCAGCGCCGAGCCGATCAGCCAGGCCACCAGCAGCATCGCCAGCACGTTGACCAGTGCGCCGCCGGTGGCGTCGATGGCCCGGGCGGGCGAGCAGGTGATGCGGGTGCGCAGCTTGTTGCCCAGATGGGTGGTGAAGGCCTGCCCGATCGAGGCGAAGACGATGACGATGACCACCGCCGCGATGGCGGTGTACGTGCCCGGTTTTGAACCGGCCCCCAGTCGCCTCGTCCCAGAACATCGGCAGCACGTAGATGGCGATCAGACCACCGCCGAGGAAACCGAAGACCGACAGGATGCCGACGACGAATCCCTGTCGGTATCCGATGACGGCGAACCACACGGCGGCGAGCAGCAGCAGGATGTCCAGCACGTTCACCGGGACACCGTCTCATGCAAGGTCATTCGAGGGGGACTTCCTTTCCTCGGTCCCAGGGGCGTTCCCAGCCCGCGAAGTGCAGGATGCGGTCGATCAGTCCGGCCGTGAAACCCCAGACCAGAACGTCCGCGACCAGGAACGCCGGGCCCCGGTAGCCGCTCGGGTGCGCGACGGTCCTGCGGTTGGCCGGATCGGTGAGATCGGTCACCGGAACGGCGAAAACCCGGGCGGTCTCCGCCGGATCGACCGCTCCCACCGGGCTCGGCTCACGCCACCAGCCGAGCACCGGGGTCACCACGAATCCGCTGACCGGGATGTAGAGCTTCGGCAGTACGCCGAAGAGCTGGACGCCCGCCGGGTCGAGCCCGGTCTCCTCCTCCGCCTCGCGCAGCGCGGCCCGCAGCGGCGCCGTCCCCGTTCGGGTCGCCGTCCTCCGGGTCGAGGGCGCCGCCCGGGAAGGAGGGCTGTCCGGCGTGCGAGCGCAGGCTGGACGCCCGCTCCAGCAGCAGGATCTCCGGGCCGCTGTTCCGCCCTCGCCGAACAGGATGAGCACCGCGGAGGGCCGACCGCCGGTCGGCGGCGGCAGGAACCGGCTCAGTTGCTCCGGTCGGACGGATGCCACCGTCGCGGCGACAGGGGCCAGCCATTCCGGCAGGCCTTGCAGGTCCATGCCAGGCAGGGCCGTCACTCCGCCCCCAGCGGCGGCGCGGCCGGTCCGGGGAAGTCCGACGGCGGCTTCAGCCGCTGTCCCGGTGCGCCCGCCTTCTCGTACTTCAGCAGCTTCTGCGGCCTTCTCCGGATCCGTCTCGCCCTCCCCGTAGGACGGGCACAGCGGTGCGATCGGGCAGGCGCCGCAGGCGGGCTTGCGGGAGTGGCAGATCCGGCGGCCGTGGAAGATCAGCCGGTGCGAGAGCATCGTCCACTCCGACTTCGGGAAGAGCCCGCGCGACGTCCTGCTCGACCTTCTCCGGTTCCTGCGACGCCGTCCAGCGGAACCGGCGCGCCAGCCGCCCGAAGTGGGTGTCCACGGTCAGTCCGGGGACGCCGAAGGCGTTGCCGAGCACGACGTTCGCCGTCTTGCGTCCCACGCCGGGCAGGGTGACCAGGTCCTCCAGCCGCCCCGGCACCTCACCCCCGAAACGGTCGCGCAGCGCGGCCGACAGGCCCATCACCGACTTCGTCTTCGCCCGGAAGAACCCGGTCGGGCGCAGGATCCGCTCCATCTCCTCGGGGTCGGCCGCGGCCATCTCCTCCGGGGTCGGGTACGCGGCGAACAGCGCGGCGTCGTCTGGTTCACCCGCAGGTCCGTCGTCTGCGCCGACAGGACGGTGGCGATCAGCAGCTGGAAGGGGTTCTCGAAGTCCAGTTCCGGGTGGGCGTACGGGTAGGTCTCGGCGAGTTCACGGTTGATCCGTCGTGCGCGGCGGACCAGGGCGACGCGGGACTCGGGCTTGGCAGGGGTCTTCGGCTTGGCGACGGCGGCGGTCTTGGCGGCAGCGGCGGTCTTGGCGGTGGCCGGTTTGGCGGCCGTGGTCCCGGCGGTTCCGGTTTTCGCGGATCTTGCGGCTCCGGATCTCGCGGCTCCGCTCCGGGCTGCGGGCTTCGGCTGCCGCTCCGGGTTCGGTTCACGCTTGGCTCTGGGCTTGGCTTCGCTCTCCGCTGTCGCCGACGGGGAGGCTTGTTCGCTCACAGCGGAATCCGGCTCGGCGGTCACCCGTTCGGACCCGCCACCTGGCCGCTTCTTCTGCGCACTTGGCGTATCAGGCACCCGGCCAGCCTAAGCCCGGCCGGAGTCAACCGCGGAGGACGACCGTCCGCAGTTCGGGATTCGGCGGGCAATCCGACCCCCAGGGACTCCGTGCACTCCGGCATAGGTCACACTTGTGATCGATAGCACTGTTTTACCGTCCGGCATGATGGGGCTGGATCCGGTCGGTACCGGTCGGCGGAGTCAACAAGGAGAGACCTCGTGGACGACGTTCTGCGGCGCGCGCCGCTCTTCGCGGCGCTCGACGACGAGCAGGCCGCTGAGCTGCGCGCCTCCATGACGGAGGTCACGCTCGCCCGCGGCGACTCGCTCTTCCACGAAGGCGACCCGGGCGACCGGCTGTACGTGGTGACCGAGGGCAAGGTGAAGCTGCACCGCACCTCGGCCGACGGCCGGGAGAACATGCTCGCGGTGCTGGGCCCCGCCGAGATGATCGGCGAGCTGTCCCTGTTCGACCCGGGCCCGCGCACCGCCACGGCCACCGCGCTGACCGAGGTCAAGCTGCTGGGTCTGGGCCACGGCGACCTTCAGCCGTGGATGAACGCCCGACCCGAGGTCGCCGTCGCGCTGCTGCGGGCGATCGCCCGCCGGCTGCGGCGCACCAACGACAACATGTCCGACCTGGTCTTCTCCGACGTGCCCGGCCGGGTGGCCAAGGCACTGCTGGACCTGTCGCGGCGCTTCGGCGTGCAGTCCGACGAGGGCATCCACGTCGTCCACGACCTCACGCAGGAGGAGCTGGCCCAGCTGGTCGGCGCGTCCCGCGAGACGGTCAACAAGGCGCTGGCGGACTTCGCCGGCCGCGGATGGCTCCGGCTCGAAGCGCGGGCGGTCATCCTGCTGGACGTGGAGCGGCTGGCGAAGCGCAGCCGCTGACCGCACGCCGGTGTGCTCGGGGGCCGGGGGCGGATCGCGGTGATGAGCCGAATTCGTTGTCGCAGACAACAACCAGACAACGAATTTTCAAAACATCCCCCCTCCCCCGCCACCCCTGCCTCAGATCAGGCCGTGCTCGCGCAGGTAGTCCAGTTGCGCCCGCACGGACAGCTCCGCCGCCGGCCACAGCGCCGGATTCACGTCCGCGTAGACATGTGCGACGACCTGCTCGGCGGTCGTGTAGCCCCTTCTCGACCGCGGTCTCGACCTGCGCGAGCCGGCTGGCCCGGTGAGCGAGGTAGAACTCGACCGCGCCGCGGGCGTCGGCGAGCACCGGCCCGTGCCCCGGCAGGACGGTGCTGACGCCGCCGTCGGCGGTGAGTGCCTGGAGGCGGCGCAGCGAGTCCAGGTAGTCGCCGAGGCGCCCGTCGGGGTGGGCGACCATGGTGGTGCCGCGGCCCAGCACCGTGTCACCGGTCAGGACAGCCGAGTCGGCGGTGAGTTGGAAGCACAGGGAGTCGGAGGTGTGGCCAGGGGTGTCGACGACCCGCAGTTCGAGCCCGCCGGTGGTGATCACGTCACCGGCCGCCAGGCCCTCCTCGCCCAGTCGTAGCGCCGGATCGAGCGCCCTGACCGGGGTACGGGTCAGTTCGGCGAAGCGGGCCGCGCCCTCCGCGTGGTCGGGGTGGCCGTGGGTCAGCAGGGTGAGCGCGATCCGCTTGCCGGCGCCCTCGGCGGTGGCGATGACGTTGCGCAGGTGCGCGTCGTCGAGCGGGCCCGGGTCGATCACGACGGCGAGGTCGGAGTCCGGTTCGGACAGCAGCCAGGTGTTGGTGCCGTCCAGCGTCATCGGCGACGGGTTCGGTGCCAGGACGCAGACAGCCCGGGCGGTGGCGGGGCCCGCCGACAGTCGGCGCGGGGAGCCCCGGGAAGTATCGCCGGCGTCATCACTGCGCTCCTCGGGGAGAGAGGGGGACCCGTCCGGTGAACTCCGGATGCCCCGGCCAGCTCACCTCGATCTCGTCGCCGACGATCTCCAGCCCGGCCAGCACCGCCGTCAGGTCCCGCGTCGCGCTCGCCGCGAAGGCGTCCGCCACGCTGCGGTGCGGAGGTGAGGGCCCGCAGGGTCGAGATGGTCGGCGGCATCATCAGCAGTTCGCCCCGGTCGTAGCCCCGGCCGCCGCGGCGACGGGGCGTGGTCCAGACGGTGCGGTCGGCCTCGCCGGAGACGTCGCGGGTGCGCTGGCCTTCGGGCAGGGCCGCCAGGAAGAACCAGGTGTCGTAGCGCCGTTCCTCGAACTCCGGGGTGATCCAGCGGGCCCACGGCGCCCAGCAGGTCGGAGCGCAGGACCAGCTCGCGCCGGTCGAGGAAGTCGGCGAAGGAGAGTTCCTGGGCGACCAGGGCGCGCGCGGTCGGCCTCCCAGTCGTCGCCCGTGGTGTCGGCGACGACGGAGTCGGCCGTCGGGCCCGGCGAGCAGGACGCCGGCCTCCTCGAACGTCTCGCGCACGGCGGCGCACACGACGGCCTGCGCGGCGTCCGGCCGCGGCAGCCCGAGCCGGTCCGCCCAGGCGTCGAGCGACGGCCCGGCCCAGCGCGACAGGCCGTTCGTCGCGCGGGTCGACGCCGCCGCCGGGGTACGCGTACACGCCCCCGGCGAACGCCATCGAGGTCCGGCGGCGCAGCATGTGCACCTCGGGTCCGGCAGCCGCCGTATCGCGCAGCAGCAGCACCGTGGCCGCCTGGCGGGCGTCGGCGGGAGTCATCCGGCCGTCGGCCAGAGCCCGGATACGGTCGCCCCAGGAGGCGGGGAACCATTGCCCGCCGCGCGTCATGGTCATGGCCAGATGGTAAGCCGCCACCCCCGTCGGGGCCGAGGGCGCCTCAGGCCATCCGCCACGGCCTCGGGAGGTCCGCTACGGCCTCGGGATGTCCGTTACGGCTTCAGCTCCACGATGATCTCGACCTCGACCGGTGCGTCCAGCGGCAGCACCGCCACGCCGACCGCGCTGCGGGCGTGCACACCGGCGTCGCCCAGCACCTCGCCCAGCAGTTCGCTGGCGCCGTTGACCACGCCGGGCTGCCCGGTGAAGTCGGCGGCGGAGGCGACGAAGCCGACCACCTTCACCACGCGGGCGATGCGGTCAAGGTCGCCGACGACGGACTTCACTGCGGCCAGGGCGTTCAGCGCGCAGGTCGCGCGCCAGCTCCTTGGCCTCCTCCGCGCTGACCTCGGCACCGACCTTGCCGGTGACCGCGAGCTTGCCCTCGACCATCGGCAGCTGGCCCGAGGTGTACACGTGGACGCCGGAGACGACGGCCGGCTGGTAGGCGGCCAGCGGCGCGACGACCTCGGGCAGCGTCAGCCCCAGCTCGGCCAGCCTCTCCTCCAGGGCGCTCATGCCTGCTTCTCCCGCTTGAGGTAGGCCACCAGCTGCTCGGGGTTGTTCGGGCCCGGGCACGACCTGGACGAGCTCCCAGCCGTCCTCGCCCCAGGTGTCCAGGATCTGCTTGGTGGCGTGCACGAGCAGCGGCACGGTCGAGTATTCCCACTTGGTCATGGGTGCGACTGTAATGCCTTCGATCGGCGGCCCCGTGCGTGGACCGGGGCGGTACTGGTTAGGCTCGTGAGGGTGAGCGCCCAACAGCCGGCCGTGCCCGGCCCGACACCGGGTCCGACGCGGTTCCACATCGTCACGGGCAAGGGCGGCACCGGCAAGACCACGGTGGCCGCCGCACTCGCGCTCGCCCTGGCGACGCGAGGGACGGCGCACCCTGCTGGTGGAGGTCGAGGGGCGGCAGGGCATCGCGCAGCTCTTCGAGACCGAGGCACTGCCGTACGAGGAACGGAAGATCGCGGTGGCACCGGGCGGCGGCGAGGTCTTCGCGCTGGCCATCGACCCCGAGCTGGCGCTGCTGGACTACCTGGAGATGTTCTACAAGCTGGGCCGCGCGGGCCGGGCGCTGAAGAAGCTCGGCGCGATCGACTTCGCCACGACCATCGCGCCCGGGCTGCGGGACGTGCTGCTGACCGGCAAGGCGTGCGAGGCGGTCCGCCGCAAGGACAAGGCGGGCGGCCGGTCTACGACGCGGTGGTGATGGACGCCCCGCCGACCGGGCGGATCACCCGCTTCCTGAACGTCAACGACGAGGTCGCCGGGCTGGCCAGGTTCGGCCCGATACACAATCAGGCGCAGGCGGTCATGCGGGTGCTGAAGTCCCCGGAGACGGCCGTGCACCTGGTGACGCTGCTGGAGGAGATGCCGGTCCAGGAGACGGTGGACGGCGTCGCCGAGCTGCGCGCCGCCGGGCTGCCGGTCGGCGCCGTGGTCGTGAACATGGTCCGCCCGGTGCTGCTGGACGACGAGGCGGTCAGCGCGGCGGCGAACGGCCGCCGTACCGCGGTGGCCAAGGCGCTGTCGCAGGCCGGTCTTGGCGGGGCGCGGCGCGGTGGTCTGGCGGAGCGGCTGGTGGACCCGCTGCTGGAGCAGGCCCGCGAGCACGCGGAACGGGTCGCCCTGGAGCGCGAGAGCGGGCAGAGATCGAGGAACTCGGGCTGCCCACGCTACGAGTTGCCGCTGCTCGGCGACGGCGTGGACCTCGGCGGGCTCTACCGGACTGGCGAAGGCGGAGCTGCGGACGCAGGGCGGCTGACGCTGATGGCCTGGAGCAGGACGCCGCTGCTGCGGCGTGGATCCGCTGCTGGACGACCCCGCCGACCCGGATCGTGGTGTGCTGCGGCTCGGGCGGGGTCGGCAAGACCACGACGGCCGCCGCGCTGGGGCTGCGGGCGGCCGAGCGCGGGCGGCAGGGTGGTCGTGCTGACCATCGACCCGGCGCGCCGGCTCGCGCAGTCGATGGGCCTGACGCGAGCTGGACAACACCCCGCGCCGGGTGGAGGGCATCGACGAGTCCGGCGGCG
Source organism: uncultured Actinomycetota bacterium (assembly GCA_963737305.1). GTDB lineage: Bacteria > Actinomycetota > Actinomycetes > Streptomycetales > Streptomycetaceae > Streptantibioticus_C. Next base: position 4,309,591 of record CAVTRX010000001.1, read on the forward strand.
GCCGGCTGCACGCGATGATGCTGGACATGAAGCGGACGTTCGACGAGGTCGTGCTGCAGCACGCCGACCCGCGAGCGGGCGCAGGCGATCCTGGAGAACCCGTTCTACCAGTCGCTGTCGGCGGGGTTCGCCGGCACGCAGGAGTACATGGCGATGGAGAAGCTGGGCCAGCTGCGGGCCCGGGACGAGTGGGACCTGATCATCGTCGACACCCCGCCGAGCCGCGTCGGCGCTGGACTTCCTGGACGCGCCCAAGCGCCTCGGGTCGTTCCTGGACGGCAAGTTCATCAAGCTGCTGATGGCGCCCGGCGAAGGTCGGCGGACGGGCCGGGATGAAGTTCCTCAACGTCGGGATGTCGATGATGACCGGCGCGCTCAGCAAGGTGATGGGCGCTCAGCTGCTGCGGGACGTCCAGACGTTCGTGGCCGCGATGGACACGATGTTCGGCGGGTTCCGCAAGCGCGCGGACGCCACCTACCGGCTGCTCCAGGCGCCGGGCACCGCGTTCCTGGTGGTGGCGGCGCCGGAGCGGGACGCGCTGCGTGAGGCGGCGTACTTCGTGGAACGGCTGGCCGCGGAGACCATGCCGCTGGCCGGGCTGGTGCTCAACCGGGTGCACGGCAGCGGCGCGGCCCAGCTCACCGCGGAGCGGGCCCTGGCGGCGGCCGAGGAGCTGGAAGACCTGGTCGGAGGAGGACTCCCCGGCTCCGGAGTCGCCGGAAGCCCTTGCGGCAAGACTGCTGCGACTGCACGCCGAACGTATGCAGGTGGTCGCGCGCGAGCGGCGTACCCGCGACCGCTTCGCCTCGGTGCACCCCGAAGTGCCCGTGGCGGAAGTGGCCGCGCTGCCCGGCGACGTGCACGACCTGGAAGGCCTCCGTACGGTCGGTGAGCGGCTGGCGGACGGTCAACCCGCGGCCGCGTAGTCCTCTTCGACGTCGGCGGTCAGCAACCCCATGCTGCGCTCGTACTCGTGACGTGCCGTCTCCAGCAGCATGCGCCAGGACGTGACGGTTGGTCTGCGGCGCAGCAGGGCCCTGCGCTCTCGCTCGGTCATCCCACCCCAGACGCCGAACTCGACACGGTTGTCGAGGGCGTCGGCCAGGCACTCGGTCCGCACCGGGCAGCCGGTGCACACCGCCTTGGCCCTGTTCTGCGCCGCTCCCTGGACGAACAGTTCGTCCGGATCAGTCTGCGGCACGCTGCCTGCGCGCTCCAGTCGGTAACCCAGCTCATGCTGGCGCCGTCCTCTCCCGAATCGAGGCTCCCCCACGGCGGCAGCGGCATATTCACCGCTGCCAGTTGAGGACGTTACGGAAGGAGGGCACGGCGCAACAGCCCTTTCAGGCCCAATCTTGAATGGCCCGAATGGACTATGCGTACGCAGCAGATCACCCAACGGAGTGAGCGTGACCCAGAGTAGACACTTGGGGCATCTCGTTGGGTATTTATGGGGACAATAAGGGGCAGTTGGCATGTTTCGCCGACCGAGGCCCCTGGCATATGCCAGGAATTCGGGACAGTTCTCATCACCCACAAGAGTGATGAGGAGCGGCAGGCGCGTACCCATGGACGCGTCCGTCCGTCCACAGCGTAGGCGAACAGGTGGCCGCACGTCCTCAGAATGGCAACGTAGGCTGCTCTCCATGGGTCACAAGCGTTCGAGCGGGGCCGGGCCGACGGGTGAGGCGCCACCGGCGTCATCCGTGACCGCGCAGGCCGCCAAGTTCCTCGGCGTCAGCGTGCTGGCCGGAGTCGTGCTCGCCGGGATCGCGCTGCCCGCCACGGGCGCCATCGGGCTGTCCGCGAAGGGCACCGCCACCGGTTTCGACGACCTGCCCGGCGAGCTGAAGCGTCCGCCGCTGAGCCAGGCGTCGCACATCCTGGACGCCAACGGCGACCTCATCGCCAGCGTCTACTCCCGGGACCGCACGGTCGTCCCGCTCAACCGGGTCAACCCGGTCATGCGCAAGGCCGTCGTCGCCATCGAGGACTCCCGCTTCTAGGCAGCACGGCGCCCATCGACCCCAAGGGCATCCTGCGCGCGCTGGGCACCAACGCGCAGGACGGCGGCGTCGCCCAGGGCGCGTCCACCCTCACCCAGCAGTACGTCAAGAACGTCTTCATCGAGGAGGCGGGCGACGACCCACAAGGCGGTCCAGGAGGCCACCCAGCAGACCATCGGCCGCAAGATCAAGGAACTGAAGTACGCGATCCAGATCGAGAAGGAACTGGGCAAGACGCAGATCCTGGAGAACTACCTCAACATCACGTTCTTCGGTGAGCAGGCCTACGGCATCGAGGCCGCCTCCCAGCGCTACTTCAGCACCACCGCGGCCAACCTCACGCTCGACCAGTCCGCGATGCTGGCCGGCCTGGTCCAGTCGCCGATCCGGCTACGACCCGCTGGCCGACCCGCAAGAACGCGCTGGCCCGGCGCAACACCGTGCTGATGCGCATGGCCCAGCTCCACGACATCACCCAGGCCCAGGCCACCGCCGCCGAGGCCAAGCCGCTCGGCCTTCGGCCCAGCACCCCCAAGAACGGCTGCATCACGGCCGTCAAGGGTGCCGGCTTCTTCTGCGACTACGTCCGCGAGACCTTCCTGAACAGCCCGGTCTTCGGCAAGACCGCCCAGGCGCGCGCCGAACGCTGGAACACCGGCGGCCTGACCATCAAGACCACGCTGGACCCCAAGGCCCAGCAGTCGGTGCATGGCCTCGATACAGCAGCACGTCTACAAGAGCGACTCGGTGGCGACCGCGGCCACCCTGGTCCAGCCCGGCACCGGCAAGATCGTGGCGATGGGCCAGTCGCGCCCGTACGGCTTCGGCACCAACGAGACGCAGATCAACTACAGCGTCGACTCGAACATGGGCGGCGGCATCGGCTTCCCGTCCGGCTCGACGTTCAAGCCGATCACCGCGGCGGCCGACATCGACGGCGGCGGCAACCCCAACCAGGTGCTCTCGGCGCCGTTCAAGATGAACTACCCCAGCCCGGTCAGCACCTGCGACGGCAACTGGGTCAGGCAGCCCGGCGACCCGCCGCTGTCAGAACGAGAGCAAGTCCGAGGTCGGCCCGATGAACATGAAGAAGGCGATGGCCCTGTCGGTCAACACCTACTTCGTGCAGTTGATCAGCCAGATCGGCATCTGCCCGGTGACGCAGATGGAAACCAAGATGGGCGTCCACCAGGCCAACGGCCAGCCGCTCGACCAGAGCCCGGCGATCACCCTCGGCTCGCAGGTCATGGCGCCGCTGACGATGGCCTCCGCCTACGCGACCTTCGCGAACGGCGGCATGTACTGCACCCCGGTCGCCATCGAGTCGATCACCGACGCCAAGGGCACGGCGCTTCCGGTGCCGCGCGGCACCTGCTCGCGCGCGATGGCGCAGAAGACCGCCGAGACGATCAACACCCTGCTCAAGGGCGTCGTCGAGGACGGCACCGGTAGCCAGGCCGGTCTGAAGGACCGCGACAGCGCGGGCAAGACCGGCACCACCGACAGCCTGAAGAACGCCTGGTTCGTCGGCTACACCGCCGACCTGGCCGGCGCGGTGTGGGTGGGCAGCCCGAACCAGAACGTGGAGATGTACAACATCACCGTCGGCGGCGTCTTCCACACCCAGGTCTTCGGTGCCGACACCCCCGGGCCCATCTGGCGTGACGCGATGTCCGGGGCGCTGGCGGGCACTCCGCCCCTCCCGCTGCCGACCGTCGCGTTGGCGCCCGACAAGAAGCCCAAGCCGCCCGGCGGCAAGGGCCCCGGCGGCTTCCCCTCGATCCCGCCCGGCCTGATCACCGGCGGCCAGAACGGCGGCGCGCTCGGCGGTGGCGGCAACGGGGGCGGCGGTAACGGCGGCGGTGGCAACGGCGGCGTCGGCCCGGCCGGCGGCGGTCGCAACGGCGGTGGCGGCAACGGCGGCGCGATTGGCGGAAACTTTCCCTGATCCACCGCTCCCCGCGTCCGACGCGGGCCGTCCGTGATAGAGCGCCCCGGAACCGATCGGTTCCGGGGCGCTCCCGTTGGTGCCCGGCGGGTCACGACCCGTTCTTTTGATCGATTCATGCCGCACAAGTGATTTTCCGAGAGCTTTGATGTGGCGTGCGACACTTTCGCCGATACGGAATTGACCGTTCACTTTTCGCGAACCATGAAAGTGATCCGGAATTCCGACATCCGTATCCGGTCCGGAAATTCCCTGGTGGCCGCGGGCTTTCCGGCCGTAGGATCGTCGACGCCAACAGTCACGTGGGGGGATGACAGTTGCTCACGAACGCCACGCTCGCCGCAGGACCCTGGACCAGGAGCACCGAGCCGCCGCTGAGCGGCTAGAAGCGCCCCGGAGGGCGTCCCCGGCATCCGACGGCACCGTCGATTCCCATCACGGGTGATCCCGTCACCGGAATTCGGCGACCCGGAATTCGACAGCCCGGCATTCCGCATTCCGCCGAAAAGGCTCGCCGGGCAGACCCTCGCAGCCATTCGCGACCGCACCCGTTTCGCGGAATTCAACCGGTCACCCCGGCAGGAAATCAGACGTCCGGAACGGGCCGCGCCCGAAAAGACGGATCCCGCCATCGAGCTTCGAGGATGAGGAACGGCAATGGCCGACGAAATGGTCCTGGCCGCACAGCGGTTCATCAACACCACCTACGAGAACGTGCCGGGCATCCCCCCGGTCGAGGAGGACGGCAAGACCGGCTGGCCGACGATGTACGCGCTGACCCGGTGCCTCCAGTACGAACTCGGCATCTCGGCGCTGTCCGACAGCTTCGGCCCGACCACGCTCTCGACGCTCCAGTCCCGCTGGCCGTCCATCACCGCCGCCACCGCGCCGTCGGCGAACGTCGTGCGGATCATCCAGTCGGGCCTGTACTGCAAGGGCTATGACGGCGGCGAGATCGACGGCCTCTACAACGAGCGGGTGTCCGCCTCCGTCGAGAAGCTCAAGTCCGACGCCGGGGTGGCCGCCGCGTTCCCGGGCGACGCCATGGTGCCCAAGCTGTTCAAGTCGCTGCTGAACATGGACGCGTACGTCGTGGTGACCGACGGCACCGAGACGATCCGCTCCATCCAGCAGTGGATGAACGCCCGGTACGTCAACCGCGCGAACTTCTTCGTCATCCCATGCGACGGGCATTTCTCGCGGGACGTGCAGAAGGCGCTGATGCTGGCCATCCAGTTCGAGCTGGGCCTGAGCGACTCCGCCGCGACCGGCACCTTCGGCCCGACCACCCAGGCGGGGCTCAAGGCCAACACCCTGAGCGTCGGATCCGCCGGCACCTGGGTGCAGTTGTTCTCCGCCGCGATGATCTTCAACCAGCGCAGCGGCACCACGTTCACCAGCGCCTTCGACGCCGCACTGTCCTCGCGGGTGACCGAGTTCCAGAACTTCGTCGAACTGCCGGCCACCGGCAAGGGCGACTTCCCGACCTGGGCGTCACTGCTGGTCTCCACCGGCGACACCACCCGCAGGGGCACCGCCCTGGACTGCGTCACCGAGATCACCGCCGACCGCGCCGACGCGCTGAAGGCGGCCGGGTACACCACGGTCGGCAGATACCTGTCCAACGTGCCCAACACCAGCCTCAACAAGATGATCCAGCCGGGCGAACTGTCCGTCCTGGCGGCCAAGGGCCTGCACGTCTTCCCGATCTACCAGACCTTCGGCGGATCGGCGGGCTACTTCACCTACGACCAGGGGGCGGCGGACGGCTTCAGCGCGATCGAGTGGGCGCGCTACCACGGCTTCCGGCCCGGCACCCGGATCTACTTCGCGGTCGACTTCGACGCGCTGGACTCCGACGTGACGTCCAACATCATTCCGCACTTCACCGGCATCAAGGACACCCTCGACGAGCACAGCGCCTACGTCACCGGGATCTACGGGCCGCGCAACGTCTGCTCCCGGGTCGGCGGCGCGGGACTCACCTCGGCGAGCTTCGTCTCCGACATGTCGACCGGCTTCTCCGGGAACCTCGGCTACCCGATGCCGCAGGACTGGGCGTTCGACCAGATATCCACCATCTCCGTCGGCTCGGGCAGCGGAGCGATCGAGATCGACAACGACATCGCCTCGGGCCGGGATGCCGCCCAGTCGGCCTTCGACGCGGGGTCCCTCCCCGCCAACCTCGACGTCGACTTCGACATGAGCCTCAAGGGCGCCCTGCTCACCGACATCCAGACCTACCTGACCGGCATCGGCGTCCCCGAGACCGGCGGCAGCGACATCTTCGACAGCGACAACGCCACGTTGGGCTTCAACTCCACCACCGACTCCTTCGAGGCGACGATGTCGTGGGACGGCATCATCACCAGCGTGGCCAGGGAACTGAGGATGCGCAAAGCGCTGATCCAGTGCCCGATCCTGTGGGAGATCCGCAAGTACAACCTGCTGGACCCGCCCGCCGACGCGGCCGTCCGCGACCACTACGACGGCACGGGCGTCAGCTCCAAGGACGACTCCAGCACCGGCCTGGCCCAGATCTTCGCCCGCACCGCGATCAACGCCCGCAACTTCGCCGTCCAGCAGGGCATCATCAACGGACCCCTCCTCGACACCGGCGACCCCGCGGACGTCTGGAGCGTCTGGCAGAAACTCCAGGAGGGGACGTACACCGTCAACACCGTCGGCTACGTCCACATCTGGGACGCCGACGACATCACCGTCCCCCGCCCCGGCCTCGACCCGGTGTCCGACGACTACGTGAGCGAGGTCCTCGCCCGGTTCAACGGGACGGGCCCGGACGCCGACGAGTACGGTCAGCAACTCCTCGGTCTCTACAAGGTGTTCGAGAAGTACGAGGCCCCCCTGCGAAACAGCTGAGGCGACACCATGAACGACTCACCCGGCGACACCACGTACGGCACGGTCCCGGGCCCCGGCAACGGCGAGGACGCCACAGCGCCGGGGCTGCCGGCACCGTCCGCGATGTCATGGGTGGCGCCCGTCGCCGCAAACCTGGTGCTCGGCTGCCTGGCGGTCCTGCCGTTCAACCTCGTCTGGGCGTTCCTCGCGGACTATCCGCTGGCCGCCGCCGGGCTCACCTCGCGCGAGCCGACCGACAACGACGGGATCACGCCCTGGCTGCTGGTCCTCGCCGTCGTCCTGGGGGTCCTGGTTCCGGTGTGGGTGGGCCTCAACCGCGTACTGAACCGGCGCGGCGGGCTGCCCGGCCGCCGCTACTGGCCGGTCTGCGTGGCCGTACTGCTCGCTCCCACCACCGTCCTCGCGGTGTTCCCCGGCGCGTGGCAGGCCCTGGAGGGCAATTGATCAGCCGGTGCGGCGACCAGCCGCGAACCTGAGAACCCGAGAGTCAGGAATGCAGATGGCTTCATCACGACGCGTCTTCCTGCGGACCACGGCCGGCCTCGTCATGGCTGCCGGGGCCGCGGCCTCACTGGCCACGCCCGCCGCGGCCGCCCCGGCCGTCAGCGGTGCCGATCCCGTCGACCCGGACGCGGCCACGATCGCCCGGGCCGCGCACGAGAGCGCCGGGGTACTGCCGGGGGAGAGATCGCCGAACGGCTGGTCGGTCAACACGGCGGCCAACGCGGGTGGCAGTGTGTGGACCCGCCCGGTACCCGGCACGGCATTCGACGTGGACGTCTCGATCGGCGCCGCGGAGACCGTCCTCGTCCACGTCATCAGGCGCTTCCACTACGAGCTCGCCGAGCTGCGGCCGGGCGACGTGATCGGCTACCGCGAGCCGGCCGGGCTGTCCTCGTACGAGGTGAACCACGCCTCCGGAACCGCGATCGACATCCGGCCCGGCAGCTACCCGCGCGGCGTCCGCGGCGGCTTCTTCCCCCTGGAAGTGGCCGTCATCCGCGACATCCTGGCCGACTGCGAGGGCGTCGTGCGCTGGGGAGGCGACTTCCGCGTCCCCGACGAGGCGCACTTCCAGATCGACGTCCCGCCCGGCGACGAGCGGATGACCCGCCTGGTCGCCAAGCTCCACCGCTGGAACACCACCCCGGGAGCGGGAGCGGGAGTGATCCCCGACACCCGCGCGGCCGACCGGCTCGAAGCCTCCCGCCGCCTGGAGCGCGCCCAACGCGTCTGACCGCCCTTTCACCGACTCAGCGGGGCAGCCGGGGCAGCGCCCTGCGCTGGTTCAGCGGGGCGGTCGGCGGGCGACCGGGCGCCGGGGCGGCCCCGGCGCCGACGGTCGCGCTGCCGAGCGCGGCGCGCCGGTCGGCCGGGCGCCGCGCGGGCGGTCCGTCAGGTGCCGAGCAGCCGCTTGACCTCGGCGGCGACCCGGCCGCCGTCGGCCCGGCCGGCGATCTTCGGGTTGACGAGCTTCATGACGGCGCCCATCGCCCGCGGGCCCTCGGCACCGCCGGCGGCGGCCTCCTTCACCGCGGTGCCGACGATCGCGCTGAGCTCGTCGTCGGTGAGCGGCTTGGGCAGGTACTCCGCGAGGACTTCGCCCTCGGCCCGCTCGCGCTCGGCCTGCGCGGCGCGACCGCCCTGGGCGAACGCCTCCGCGGCCTCACGGCGCTTCTTCGCCTCGCGGGCGATGACCTTCTGCACGTCGTCGTCGGAGAGCTCACGGGCGGTCTTGCCCGCGACCTCCTCCATGGTCACGGCCGACAGGGTGAGCCGGAGGGTGGCGGAGCGCAGCTCGTCGCGGCCCTTGATGGCAGCGGTGAGGTCGTCCTGCAGCCGCTGCTTGAGCGTGGTGGTCATGACAGCGAGTGTGCCACGCGGCCGACGGGCGGGCGTCAAGATTTCTTACCGCCTGACGCGTCTGAGACGATGGAAGGTATGCGCGCTCGTTATGGGATCCCCCTGGGAATTACGGCAGTCGGCGCGGCGGGTGTGGCATATGCCGCCTGCTTCGAAGTCCGCTCCTTCCGGCTGCGCCGGGTCGAGGTGCCCGTTCTTCCGCCGGGAATGCGCCCGATGCGCGTGCTCCAGGTCTCCGACATCCACATGGTCAGCGGTCAGAACAAGAAGCGGCGCTGGCTGCAGTCGCTGGCCGCGCTGCGTCCCGACTTCGTGATCAACACCGGTGACAACCTCTCCGACCCGGAAGGCGTACCGGAGACGCTGGACGCGCTGGGCCCGCTGATGGACTTCCCCGGCGCGTACGTCTTCGGATCGAACGACTACTACGGTCCCAAGCCGCGCAACCCCGCCCGGTACCTGGTCGAAAAGGTCCGCAAGCAGCACGGTCTGAACGGCAACGCTCCCGCCGTCCACGCGATCCACAATCCGTGGCCCGAACTGCGGGACGCGTTCGACGCGGCGGGCTGGGTGGGCCTGAACAACGCGCGGGGCCGGCTCAAGTTGTCGGACGGCACCCAGGTCGCGCTGACCGGGCTGGACGACCCGCACATCAAGCGGGACCGGTACGCCCGGGTGGCGGGCGGTCCCTCCGACGACGCGGACCTGGCGCTGGCGGTGGTCCACGCGCCGTACCTGCGGGTGCTGGACGCCTTCACGGCGGACCGCTATCCGTTGATCCTGGCCGGCCACACGCATGGCGGTCAGCTGTGCGTCCCGTTCTACGGCGCGTTGGTCACCAACTGCGACCTGGACACCGACCGGGTGAAGGGCCTGTCCACCCACCGCGCGGGCGGCCGCGAGTCCTTCCTCCACGTTTCCGCCGGTTGCGGCACGAACCGCTACACCCCGGTCCGCTTCGCCTGCCCCCCGGAAGCGACCCTGCTGACCCTCATCCCCCGAGCCTGACCCCGCCCCTCCGACCTCCACGGAAACGGATTTCTCCTCTGGTCACCGGTCCGCTAGAGTAGAGCTCGTTGCACCGGGGTGTGGCGCAGCTTGGTAGCGCGCTTCGTTCGGGACGAAGAGGCCGTGGGTTCAAATCCCGCCACCCCGACCAGTGGAACAGCAGGCGAGGGCCGGTCTTCCGATCAGGAAGACCGGCCCTCTCTGTCATGCCAGGCGGGCTCCGGGTCCATGAGCTTCGGCGGGGTACCCACCTCGCGCATCAAGGTCTTGTGCGTCTGACGGAGCCCGTGCGGAGTCAACCCCGGTGCGACCGGCACCCAGCATGCCTGGGCTCGATGGGAATCCCCCGCCCGCCCGGACAGCTGGGCGGGCGGCAGGCGGGTTCTCAGGCTGCGTTGGACCGCGGCGCGGTGGTTGGGGACCTTGGCAGGTGGCTGGTTTTCGCCGGTGAGGCGTCGGAGCATGAGGTCGGTCACAGCCCACCGGATCATGGTCTCGGAATGCGCTGGACCGCGTTCGTAGTCGTGGGCGAGACGCCTGCGGTTGGTGATCCAGGCGAACGTACGCTCCACCGCCCATCGCTTCGGCTGGACCAGGAAGCCGCGCCGGCCTTCGAGCTCGCGGACGATGTCCGGATCGCGGCGGAGGATGTCCGCGGTCCAGGTGACCAGGCGGCCGGCGAAACTGAGGGATGGTCAAGGCGGGTCCACAGCAGGGAGCGCTTCGCGCCGTCGCGGTCCTGGACGGAGGCGGCCACGACGTGGACGGCCAGGAGCAGGCCGAGAGTGTCCGAGGTAGCTGAGGGCGTGGGTGAGCTTGTCGTCGACACTCTCGGTTTCGAGCTGCTCTTCGAGGCCTTGCACAAGCCGCCGGGCGATGCATATCAGGCCATACGGCGACGCGATAATAGATCCCCATACCGGCTTCTGTCATGCTGAGCGGTGGAACCCGGTGCCCACCCGACGCGACACTCGGGCCGCCCGCATGCCCACCATCAGCCGCAGAAAGCGAAACGGCCCACTAACCCCGCCAGCGGACTGTCATGCAAGATCGAGATTAATCCCGCCGTAGCCCTGTCCAGCGCGCACGGAGGGAAATGATCGAATATTCGAAAAAGGCGGGAGCCTTGACCTCCCGGAGCGGGGCTCATATTATTTCAATATCGCTCGTATGGCAATTTCGAGCGTGGTTCGTAACGCCCACCTCAATGACGGGAGTTTGCGGATGACCGCGACCTTTCTCGAGAAAATGTTGCGAAACGAAGACATGGTGCGTCGCCTGAACGAGGCCGACGATCCGGTAGCCGAGGCGTACAGCATGGGTGCTACCGAGGAGGAGTTGGCTCGCATCACGAAGGAGGACTACCCCGCGGACAAGCGTTGGGAGATCCTCAGCCGCATCCGGTTCGAGGCTGTGCGGTCGATCTGCATTCTCGGCAACGCGTACAGCGACACGGTCGCCAATACGATGTCGGACGAAGAGAAGCTCTGGGGGCTTCGTTCGTACTTCTGGGCGTGTTCCGAGAAGCTGGACCTGCCCGACCACGCCGCGTGCCCGGGAGGATCCTTCGGCTCGGCGCTGCACAACTACTACGAGAACTCCGGCATCCCGCCGATCTCCGCGAACCCGTTCTTCCCGAAGCAGTACATCCAGGTTCACGACGCGCACCACGTGCTGCTCGGTGCCGCCGCCGACCCGGAGGGTGAGCTCCAGATCATCTCGTTCGAGAGCGGGATGCTTCAGCGGTGCAAGCCGCCGTTGCTGCTGCTCGACCAGCTCGAGATCCTCCTGAAGGACAGCACGACCACCGGCGGGTCCGTGCAGCTGTTCCGGGCGGCGAACCTCTGCGAGGCATGGGAGTCCGGCGCCGCCGCCGAGCCGCTCCTCGACGACTGGAACTTCGCCGCCGAGCTGTGGCTGCCCATCGATGAGGTCCGAAAGCGCCACAACGTCAAGGCGCTCAGCAACCTCTGGGACACCGAGCCGGAGCTGACCCACGCGTAAGTGTTCCTTCGCGGAACGCTGAGCCGCCTCGCACGTAGGAACTGCTTCGAAGGAGTGGGCCCAACTAGGCCGTGTCTTGCGGATCTTGGCGGGCTCGCGACGCCCGGCACGGCGCCTCGCGGCGTTGCCGAAACACCCCGATAACACCGACTATCGAGATGCTTCGGCGCCTTGCGATACACCGCACCGGACGCCGCTCCCTGATCCACCCTGATCCACAAGACACGGCCTAGGGGGTTGTACGCAATGAAGACCGTGATGGTTCTCCCGGACGAGACGGTCACTGCCGATCTGTTCGTGGATCCAGAACGCGAAACGGACCCCGGTCCCTATTTCGTGGTCGTGGACGACTTCTTCCCGGACCCCTACGCGGTGCGTAAGGCGGCACTCGATTCGGATTTCGTGCTCTTCTCCCCTCCGACCGCAGAGCAGGTCGGGGAAGAGATCGCCGCCGCCAACAGGGATCCCGACGCGACCTGGGTGGCAACGTCGCTGCTGAGGTTCGAGGGTGTCCCCGTCAACTTCCCGCAGCCGTCGCCGCACGAGATCCCGGACGACGTCACCAAGCGGCTCGGCGAAGTCGTCGGTGCGAAGATCCTCAAGGACGAGGTCGGTACCGTCGGCGACGGGTGGCATGGCGCGTTCCACTCGATAACGAATCCGGAATGGCCGACGCGACCGAGCCGCGGCGCGGTCCATCACCACTACAAGGAAGGTGACCTTCCGGGCCGGGGCTGGAGCGGTATCGCCTACCTGTCGCCGGACGCGCCGCCGAGCGCGGGCACATCGTTGTGGAAGTCGCATGCAACGGGGAAATGTGTCGCGGCGTACGGCATACGGTTCACTCACGACTATTCCCGGTTCAGTCACGTACTGACCGTCGAGAACAAGTTCAACCGGTTGGTACTGTTCCGGGAGAACGTGCTTCACCGAGTCGAGCATGGATTCGGTTCGACGTTGGAGGACGGGCGTCTGACGCAGTCGTATTCTTTCCTCATCGAGTGATGATCACCTCGGCCGGGGCGGGTGTCGTATCCGTTACGACCCGGCCCGGCCGTGGTATCTCCCGCGAAGCCGTCCGGTACGGTGGGCAGAATGGCGTCCTCCCTCCCCGACAAGCCCGATCACGAGGCTCTTGAGCTCGAGATCCTGGAACTCTGGGCCGAAAAGGGCATTTTCGCTCGGGTGCGCTCGAAGAACGAACGCGGGCCTGTTTTCAGCTTTATCGACGGTCCGGTCACGGCGAACAAGAAGCTCGGCGTGCACACTGCCTGGGGCAGGACCCTGAAGGACGTCTTCCAGCGCTACCGGGCGCAGCAGGGATACCACCTGCGGTACCAGAACGGCTTCGACGCGCAGGGCCTGTGGATCGAGGTCGGCGTCGAGAAGGCCCTCGGGCTCGACTCCAAGCGCGAGATCGAGACCTACGGGCTGGCGAACTTCGCGCGCGAGTGCCGCAAGGTCGTCGAGTGGTCGGTGAACGAACTCGTCGCGGGGTCGGTCCGCCTGGGCCAGTGGATGGACTGGGGCAACGACTACGTCACCTCGGCCGACACCAACATCGTCTACATCTGGCGCTTCCTACAGGTGGTGCACGAGCGCGGCTGGCTCTACAAGGGTCACCGCGCCACGGAGTGGTGCCCGAGGTGCGGTACCTCGATCTCCGCGCATGAGCTGATCGGCAGCTACGTCGACCTGGAGAGCCCGTCGGTGCGCGTCCGCCTGCCCATCACGGGGCGGCCGGGCGAGTTCCTGGTGATCTGGACGACCACCCCGTGGACCCTGCCGGCCAACGTCGCGGTCGCCGTGAGCGCGGAGGCTGAGTACGGGCGTACGGCGAGCGGCGACTGGCTCGCCGTCACGACGGCGCCCGACACCCCGTTCGTCGAGGTGCGTCGCGGCTCCGAGCTGGTGGGCTGGAGGTACGACGGACCGTTCGACTCGCTGCCCGCCCTGGCCGGTGTCGAGCACCGGGTGTTGGCCTGGGACGAGGTCGAGCTCGACGAAGGCACCGGTCTGGTGCACATCGCGCCCGGCTGCGGCACCAGCGACTTCGAGTTCGGCCGGCGCGAGGGCCTCGCGATGCCGACGCCCGTCGACGAGGCCGGCGCCTACTATCCCGAGTACGGGTGGCTCGCGGGGCGGGCGCACGACGACGTCACGCGGGACGTCCTCGCGTACCTCGACGAGCGCGGCCTGCTGGTCGACGACACCACGTTCCTGCACCGCTATCCCGAGTGCTGGCGCTGCCATACGCCGCTCATCCACCGGGTCTCGGAGGACTGGTTCATCAGCGTCGCGGAGATCCGGGAGCCGATGCGCGACGCGAACGCCGGGGTCGAGTGGACGCCGGCGTATATGGGCAAGCGGATGGACGACTGGCTGGTCAACATGGCCGACTGGAACATCTCGCGGCGCCGCTTCTACGGGCTGCCGCTGCCGTTCTACCCCTGCTCGTGCGGGCACCTCACCGTGATCGGTTCGCGGGAGGAGCTGGCCCAGCGGGCCACCGGCTCCCTCGACGGCCTTCAGGAGCTGCGCCGCCCGTGGATCGACGACGTCACGATCGCCTGCCCGGAGTGCGGCGAGCCGGTCCGGCGCGTCCAGGAGGTCGGCGACGTATGGCTCGACGCCGGCATCGTCCCGTTCTCGACGCTCGGATGGGAGAACCCCGAGACCGTCCCCGGCGGGTTGGGGACCGGCGCTGCGGCGGGCATCACGCACGCCGACCTGCCCGATCACGAGACCTGGCAGCGGTGGTTCCCCGCCGACTGGGTCTCGGAGATGCGCGAGCAGATCCGGCTCTGGTTCTACGCCCAGCTGTTCATCTCGGTCACGCTCGTCGGGCAGGCTCCGTACAAGCGCGTCCTTGGCTACGAAAAGCTCCTCGCGGAGGACGGCCGCGAGATGCACGGTTCCTGGGGCAACATGATCCAGGCGGATGAGGCCTTCGCCGTCATGGGCGCCGATGTCATGCGGTGGCTGTACTGCGCCCAGCCCTCCAACCAGGACCTGCCGTTCGGTTTCGCGAAGGGCAAGGACGTCCAGCGCAAGCTGCTCACCCTCTGGAACTCGGCGCTGTTCTACGTGCAGAACTCCGCTGTGAACTCGCTGCCGCCGGCGGCGGAGCACCTCGCGCTCGACGCGGTCCCGACGGAGGCCGATCTCGACCGCTGGATGGTCGAGCGGACGCACGCGTTCGTCGAGGAGGCCCGCTTCGCGTACGAGGCCTACGCGTCGTCGCGCGTCGTCACGGCGGCCGAGGCCTTCATCGACGACCTGTCGAACTGGTACATCCGGCTGTCGCGGCGCCGGTTCTGGAACGGCGACGACCAGGCACACGCTTGTCTGTACGCCGCGGTCACCACCTTCGTGCGCGTGGTCGGCCCGATCGTGCCTTTCCTCGCCGAGTACCTCTGGCAACGCCTCGTCGTCGAGGCCGTGGCCGACGCGCCCGCCTCCGTGTTCCTGGCCGGCTGGCCCGCGGCGCGGGAACCGGACCAGGCCCTGCTGACGGAGATGGAAACGACACGCCGCGTGGTCGAGCTGGGCAGGCAGGCACGGTCCGACGCGAAGCAGCGGGTACGTCAGCCACTGGCGCGCGTGGTCGTCGAGGGCACAGGCACTTCGCTACGGTTCGCGCAGCTGATCCGGGACGAACTGCGCGTCAAGGCCGTCGAGTTCGGGGAGGTCGCGAGCCGGAAGGCGGCGGCGAAGCCGAACTTCCGTCGGCTCGGCAAGAGGCTCGGACCGGCGATGCGCACGGTGGCCGCGGCGATGGCGCGCGGTGAGTACGAGGACTTGCCCGACGGTGGGGTGCTCGTGGCGGGGGAGCGGCTCGAGCCCGAGGACGTGGTCCGGGAGAGCAGCGCGCCCGACGGATGGGTGGTCGCGGCGGGTCAGGGTGTTGCGGTCGGGCTTGACGTCCGGCTGACCGACGCGTTGATCCTCGAAGGCCGGGCCAACGATCTCGTCCGGGCGATCAACACCGCCCGCAAGGAGAGCGGGCTGGAGATCACCGACCGCATCCGCTTGACGCTGCCGCTCTCAGCCGTCGACCTGGAGAGCTTCCTGGACACGGTGGCGAAGGAGACGCTCGCGGTTGAGATCTCCTTCGCCGATCTTGCCGAGCAGGCTTACGCGTTCGCCAAGGTCGAGGCGTGAAAGCCGCGTCCGGATCGCGTTGGCGCCGGGGGCGCCGGGACGCCGTACAGCGGCCCGGCGTCGCTCCGGGCTCAGACGTTTCCCTTCGCGATCTCCTTCAAACGCCGCCTTCTCCAACTCGGCGTCGGCCTGCAAGCAGGCCGACGAAATCGCAATCATCTGCGCACGCGGTGCGTATACTTCCGACAGTCATATCCCCGCCAGCCGCATCGACCGTGCCGTCACCCGTTCGGTGGCTGGCCTGAACGGCTCAATCGATCTTGACGAATCGGCCGCCTTCCCCTACGTTCCCAACGTGCTGGATAGACTCGGTTTTCCCAAAGTAGGAAACAATCGCGGTTTCGTTGCGGCGACGGCCATCGATACGCTCGGAACCGGGATCTGGGTGCCGGTATCGATAATCTACTTCCTTCGTACGACGCAGCTCTCGTTGTCCGAAGTCGGGCTGGCGGTGTCGATCGGGTCGGTCGTTGCGCTCCCGATGGTGCTGATCGCCGGCCAGTCCGTGGATCGCTACGGCCCCAAGAAGGTCATGCAGATATCGAACCTTCTGCAGCTGGTGGGTTTCCTTGCCTATCCGCTGGCCGGATCGCTGGCCACCGTCGCCATCGTGGTCTGCATGACCATGCTCGGGCGGGCGGCGTTCTGGGGTTCCTACGGGCCGATCGTGGCGAGCTTCAGCGCCCCGGGCGAGCGGGAGAGGTGGTTCGGATTTCTGGGCGCGATCCGCAATATCGGATTCGGCGTTGGCGGGCTCATCGGGAGCTTCGTGGCTGCCGTCGACAATCAGACTGTTTATCAGGCCACCATCCTTTTCAATGCTGCAACGTTTCTGGTGTCCTATCTCATCCTGTTGCGGGTACGCATTGATCATGTGCCGGCTGCCGCACCCTGTTCGGCGACCGACGTGGACTCCGGTCCGAGCGGCTGGACAGCCGTCCTGAAGGACCGAGGCTATCGACTCCTCATCGTGTGCGGTTTCTGCTACGGGATGAGCTGTATGGTCCTGCTCATCATCCTTCCGGTCTATATCGTGAATGTGCTGGCGCTCCCGGGCTGGATCCTCGGGATCGTCGTCGCGATCAATACGGGAATGATCGGCGTCGGGCAAGGGCTGATGATCAGGCGAATGACGGGGACCGCCCGGGCGACGGCCGTCGTCGCGGCCTGTTCGATGGCGGTCATCGCCTATGCCCTGTTTCTCATGGGCGGGATGCTCTCCGGGATCGCGGCCGCCGTCGCCGTCGTCCTGGGCGCGGTCATCTACACCCTCGCGGAGATGACCGCCGGGCCGGTCTTGGAGGCGTTGTCCGCCGAATCGGCGCCGCCGCGGATGCGCGGACGCTTCGTCTCGGCATACCAGTTGGCGTTTACATTGTCGATGGTGGTCGCCCCTGGCGCGTACGCCTGGCTGTTGTCGCAGGGCAGTCTCGTGACGTGGGCGACGGCAGCGATTTTGGCTCTGGTGTGTACAGCGTGTACGATCCCAATGCGGTTGACTCTGCCACTCTCAGCCATGCCTATCGCGAGCGAATCGAGCTGAGGCGGAACTCGGCGGCATGCCTGATCGAGGGGCGAGGAAAACAGGGGGAGTCGTTCTCGTGAATGCTGACACAGCGGTTTTGGCCAAGCCATCGGTGGTTCTCTTCCTTTGGCGTCGGGAGCTTGTGGAAAGTCTGCTCACCAAGGCACGCGTGCACGTTATTCTGCACGCCGGCAGCAAGGTGGTGGCCGAACCCGAATTGCTCGACCAGGTGGCGAGCGTCCATATCGTCGACGATTTCACCTCGCTTGACGAGCTCTCCGCCGTTGCCGCCGATCTGATCGAGATCGACCCGGCGATCGCCCATGTGCTGAGCTTCGTGGAGTTCAGCCAGGTGAGCGCGGCCGTAATGGCGACGATGCTGGGGCTCGACAGCCCGCCTCGACTCGATCTGGCGGCCCGTGACAAGCGACTGATGAAGAGCCTCGTCGCTCGAGCCGGCGTGCCTACGGCCCGGTTCTGGTCGGTGGCAGCGCCCTCGGATACCGTGGCGATCGACAAGATCGCGAGCGAGGCCAAATTCCCCATGGTGGTCAAACCTGTGGCCGGCGGTGGGACCGTGAACACGAGCCGGGTCGACGATGCCGACGCCCTGCACAGATTCCTCGCCCAAGCCGTAGGCGCGGATAGTTCGAGTTCGGCGCAGTTCATGGCTGAAGAATTCGTGGGTGGTGCGGAGCTGCACGTCGATGCGTTCTGGAACGGTGAGACTGCGCTTTCGTTCTTTGTATCGGAATACTTCTTGCCCCTGTTGTCGACGATCGACGGCGCCATCACCCCTGGCAGCCGCCTCATCCGCGCGGAGGACGAACCGGAGCTGTACGACCAGCTGCTGGCGATGAATCGCACCGTCAACCGTGCGTTGGGGCATGGTCGAGGCACGCGGACGGTGACACATATGGAGGTGTTCCGCACTCCGTCGAACGAGGTGGTGTTCTCCGAGATCGCCACCAGGATCGCCGGAGGCTGGGGGCCGGTGCTGATGAGCGCGGCGCTCGGCCGCGATGTGTGGTCGGCGATGGCCGACACACTCGTGGACGGCGAGATGGCTTCAGCGAATCCGGTGGCACGCCATCTCGCGGGGGTGCACATCCGTGCGAGCCGGCCGGGTGTCATCACCGCGATGCCCAGCCCGGATGACTTCGCGGCCACGCCGGGTTTGGTGTCCCATTACCTCTTTCGCGACGTCGGCGACGAACTTGTCATGGAGTCGGCGTCCGAGTGGTGCGCCTTCGCGGTGATCGGCGCGGACACGGCGGAAGCGCTCGAGGAGAACATCCGTGGGGCGGTGGCGCGGTTGACGGTGACCACGCGGCCGGTGTCCGAGGCAACGGGCTGACCGAGCCCACGGCGACGGCCCGCGTGGCGGCGGTCAGGTAAGCGAAAACCGCCTCTGAACAGCGAGAATGAGGATTGGAACAGAGGATCAGGCCCCGCCGGAGAAATCCAGCGGGGCCTGACTCGTCTCGAAGGCGTTGCAGGGCAGGGTCGGCCGGTGTGGTCACTGACGTGGGCCGCGCCGTGTTCCCCTCAAGTCCCGAAACAGCGCAGTAGTCATACGCCACCGCTGCTTTGAGGAACGTCTCCCGCCCTTCCGGCCGTCCGGCCGTCCGGTCGAGTCACCCTGACGGCCGTGCCATGTGTACGCGCATGTGCTTCAACTGCCCCCCGTTGTGCGCCTCCCCCCACGAAGACGCTTCGGCCAGGGTGGGGCCTACCGCAGGACTGCGAGACGCAGCCCAGCAAAGGGGATGACATGACACGGCCCCCGTGTGGGTGGAGGACGACCAGCGACAGGCTCTGCACGAATCCCGCCATGAACGGCAAGGCGCGGTGCGCAACGCATCAACCCGAAAAGATTCGTGCGCTCAGGGAGAAGAAGAAGCGGGCCGGAGCCGAGAAGAAACGGAAGAAGGCCGAAGCGGACAAGAAGAAGAAGCTCCGCGGGAAGAAGTGACCCGACCGAACACCCAGGTGCCGCTGTGCTTTCGGCTGCGCTGCAACGACCCCGTCCAGCGGCCTACAACCACCGACGCCCAGGGACCGTTCCGCCAGGGTCAGCGCAGCGGCACCCCCGCATCCTCGGGCCCTCCGGCTGTGGTCGGGGCGGGGGCTGTGTGGGGGGTGTGAAGGGTTCAACTGGGCGGGGATCAGGGGGATTTGGGGGGTTGACGCGATGATAATTTGCACTCTCTTGATCACGATCGATCCGGGGGAACCATGCGCTACCAGAAGACGACAGCCGGCGCGGTGATAGCCATCGCGGCCTTCGCGTTGAGTGGCTGCGGGGGGCACGACAGTGCCGATCCCGCGCCGTCCACCACCGCCGCCATTGCCGGCGACAACTCCGCCGACCACGCCGCGACCGGCAACACCTCCGGCGGGGTCTCGGGGGCCTGGTACTCCAAGGACGAGGACTCCGGCAACGTCTACACCCTGACCTTCACCGCCGGCTCCCTCAGCATGAAGGGCACCGGCCTGACCTGCACCGGCAGCGTCAACGGCCTCAAGGTCTCCATGACCTGCGCCGGCCAGACGATGGCCGGCAACGCCGTGGTCAGCGACGGCGGCCAGAAGCTCGTCATCAACTGGGCCGACAACAGCCAGGACGACTTCACCCGCCAGCGGCCGTAACCTCCGCGGCCCCACCACCGCCCGCCCCGCCCGCCCTGCCCACCCGGTCTTCCGGTCGGCCGGGCGGGCCGCCCTTCCAGCCTGCCCCCCTGACGGATCTTCCGACCTGAGGACATGCGTGCGCCGCCTGCCTGTGCCCTTACCGTTGCTCGTACTCCTGCTCCTCGTGGGACTCGGGATAGCCGCGGAGGGGGTGCGAGGGCGGTCGGCCGATGTCATCTGCCCCGGGGACCACCTCTCCGTCCCCGGCCCCATGCGCCCCGGTGACTCCTGCGACATGGGCCCCCTGGACGCCAAGGGCGCCGCGGCCCGCAGCTACCGGCAGCAGAAGGCCGTCCAGGTCCAGCACGCGGAACACCAGTTGTGGATCGGCGCCTTGATGATCGCCTGCGGCGCCACCGGCATCGTGTGGAACGGCGTCACGCTGTGGCGGCGCCGTCGGCCCCGCAACCCCGCCGCTCCGGAGGAGCCGACCCCCGCCGACCCGACTCCGGCTGACCCGGCTCCCGCCGCTCCGGCTGACACGGCCCCTGCTCAACCGACTCCGGAGGCACCGGCCCCCGCCGACCCGGAGAAACCGACCCCCGCCCGACCGGCTCCGCAGGAACCACCCCCCGTCGAGCCCTCCGTCCTCCCGCGGCCGACCCCCGGCGGGGAGCGCGCCGACGGCGGTTCAGGTGAAGCTCCGCCAGCAGGAGATTGACCGTCAGGCCCAGCCACGCGCTGCCGCTCGCGATGTCGTGGGTCATCACGGTCGCGTCCTTGGTCTGCGGCAGCGCGATCAGCACCATGATCGGGATCCACACCCGGGACGCCAGCGCCCCCAGGGTCAGCGCGAAGTTGCGGACCATCCACCGGCGGTGGTCCGCGTAGCGGCCCTGCCGCACCGCCCGGTATCCGGCGACCGCGGTGGCCGCCCACAGCACGTCCAGCAGCCCCAGCGCCGCCTGGTTGGCGCTGCCGAAGGGCGCGTAGACCGTTACCGGGACCGCCAGCAGCGACGACGGGAAGACCCCGAGGAAGAAGTACGCGCGCCCGGTCCACCGGTGCACGACGGGACACCGGCGGCGCAACCACGGCCAGAACTGCGCGGGCCCGGTGAGCGCCGCCACCGCCGCGGTGAAGATGTGGGCGACCAGCAGCACGTAGTGCGTGGTGTCGCGCGGCGGGATGCGGCTGGTGGCCATGGCGGGCGGCACGTAGGCCGACAGCAGGTAGACCACCATCGCCGCGGTCGCCACCGCGAGCACCCCCAGCGCCCACGGCCGACGCCGCCCCCGCCCCCTTCCGCCGCCCCCGGCCCCAGTCCCGGCTCCCGGGACGTCCCCCGATCCGTCCACGACGCCGTGTCCGTGGCCCCCCGCGTCCCCCGTCGTCACCGTCATGCCGGTCCTCCCTTCGGTCCTGGGCCTCGCACCGGCCCCCGCTCCCCACCGATGCTGCTGCTCCGGCACCGTCCGGCGCACGGGCGCTGACTCCCCTTCCAAGAGGTGGTGCCAGCACCACCGAAATGCGGCCCACCGGTGGCGGACAATGGGCGGATGACCGATCCCACCGGGTATCTCGCGGCGCGGCTGCGTGCCCTGCCGTCCCGCATACGTGAGGAACTGCCGTATGCCGGACGGGCGTTGCTCGCCGCCGTGCTGTCATTCGCGGGCGGGATCGCGTTGCTGGTGGCGTTCGTGCTGTCGGTGGTGTTCGTGCCGCTGGGGGTCGGGGTGTTCCTGGTCCCGCTGGTCGCCTCGGGGGTGCGGGCGCTGGCGAACAAGGAACGCGCCCTGGCGCGCGAGTGGTTCAGCGTCGAGATCCCGGTCCCCTACCGCCCGGTGCCCGGCCGGCCGCGCTGCCGCCAGGTCCTGACCGACCCGGCGACCTGGCGGGACCTGCTGTGGCTGGCGCTCGCACCGGTCGGGCTGCTGCTCGGGATACTGCCGGCGGCGCTGTTCGCACACGGCGCGGAGGGCGTCGTGCTGGTGCCGGTGCTGACGGCGTCCGTGCCCGACTACCACTACGGCGTGGGGTGGCTGGTCGCCGGGCCGCCGTGGCTGATGGCCGTGCTGGCGGTGCCGCAGGGCCTGGCGCTGACCGTGGTCGCCGTGGTGGCCGGGCGGCGGATCCTGCGGCTGCGGGCCGCGTTCGACCAGGCGTTGCTCGCCCCCACCGGCGCCGCGCGGCTCGCCCTGCGGGTGCGGGACCTGGCCAGTTCGCGGACCGAGGTGGTGGACGCGCGGGCCGCGGAGCTGCGCCGGATCGAACGCGATCTGCACGACGGTGCCCAGGCCCGCCTCGTGGCGCTGGGGATGAACCTGGGGATGGCCGAGGACCTGCTGTCGAGCAACCCCGAGGCCGTGCGGGCGCTGCTGGCCGAGGCGCGGCAGGCGAGCGACCAGGCGCTGGCGGAGCTACGGGACCTGGTCCGCGGTATCCATCCGCCGGTGCTGGCCGAGCGCGGTCTTGAGGGGGCGCTCGCCGCGCTCGCGCTGACGCTGCCGGTCCCGGTGACCGTGGACATCGTCCTGGCTGGCCGGGCGGAGGCACCGGTCGAGACGGCGGCGTACTTCGCCGGCGCCGAGGCGCTGGCGAACGTCGTCAAGCACTCCGGCGCCTCCCGTGCCTGGCTGCGGGTCCGCCATGACGGCGGCCGGCTGGTCCTGGAGGTCGGTGACGACGGCGGCGGGGGCGCGGATCCGCGCGGGGGGACCGGGCTGCGCGGGGTGGAGCGCCGGTTGCGGGCGCACGATGGGACCCTGGCCGTGGCGAGCCCGCCCGGTGGCCCGACCGTGTTGACGATGGAGGTGCCGTGCGCGTTGTCATCGCCGAGGACCTCGCACTGCTGAGGGACGGGCTGACCCGGCTGTTCGGGGCGTACGGCTTCGAGGTGGTGGCGGCGGTGGACGACGGTCCCTCGTTGCGGCAGGCGCTGGCCGAGCACCGCCCGGACGTCGCGGTGGTGGACGTGAGGCTGCCGCCGACCTTCAGCGACGAGGGGCTGCGGATCGCCGTGGAGGCCCGGGCCGGGACGCCGGGGCTGCCGGTGGTGATCCTGTCCCAGCACGTGGAGCGGCTCTACGCGCGGGAGTTGCTGGCCGACGGCCGGGGCGGGGTGGGGTATCTGCTGAAGAACCGGGTCTCGGACGTACGGCAGTTCCTGGACGCGGTCCGGCGGGTCGCGGCGGGCGGCACGGCGCTCGACCCCGAGGTGGTCGCCCAGTTGCTCACCCGGCGGGCCGCGGTGCGCGGGGCGGGGCGTCCGCTGGACCGGCTCACCGCCCGGGAGCGCGAGGTGCTCGCGGCGATGGCCGAGGGGCGGTCGAACAGCGCGATCGCCGGGTGTCTGTTCATCACCGAGAAGGCCGTCAGCAAACACATCAACAACATCTTCGGCAAGCTCGACCTGCCGCCTTCCGACGACGACAACCGCCGGGTGCGCGCGGTCCTCGCCCATCTGGACGACCCCGATCCCCGACCGGGATCGCCCGGCCCCGGCTGAACGGTCCCCCGGGCCGCCTCCCGGTGTCCGGCGGCATCGGGTTTGATTGACGTATGAGTAGTGATGTCTTGGCCGGCATGCCGGAGTGGGAGAAGAGATTCCGGGCGCCGCGGGTGGGGTTGCCGGAGTGGGCGCAGGACGCGCCGCAGCGGTCGCTGTTCGTCTCGAACGCGACGGGAACGTACGAGCTGTATGCCTGGGACCGCGTGACGGGGGCGCGACGGCAGGTCACGGACCGGCCGAACGGGACGACGGACGGGACGCTGACGCCGGACGGCGAGTGGGTGTGGTGGTTCTCCGACACCGACGGTGACGAGTTCGGGGTGTGGATGCGGCAGCCCTTCTCCGGTGGGGAGGACACCCCCGCCACGCCCGGGCTCGCGGCCTCCTACCCGGCGGGTGTCGCGCTGGACCGCAGCGGGACCGCGGTGGTCGGCCGGTCGACGGACGAGGAGGGCACCACCGTCCACGTGGTGCGGCCCGGCGCCGAGCCGGTGGAGATCTACCGGCACGCGGAGTCGGCCAACGTCGGCGACCTGAGCGAGGACGGCCGGCTGCTGGCGATCGAGCACACCGAGCACGGTGACGCCCTGCACTCGGCGCTGCGGGTGGTGACGCTGGACGGGACCACCGTCGCGGAGCTGGACGACACGGCGGGCGGCAGCCGGGAGCTGGGGCTGGAATGCCTGGGGTTCGCCCCGGTGGCCGGGGATCCGCGCATGCTCGTGGGCCATCAGCGGCGTGGGCGCTGGCAGCCGATGATCTGGGACACCGCCACCGGGACCGAGACCGAGCTGGCGATCGACCTGCCGGGCGAGGTCGCGGCGGAGTGGTTCCCGCCGGGCGCCGACGGCACGGTGGACGGCGGTCCCGCGCTGCTGGTGGAGCACACCTTCCAGGGCCGCAGCGAGCTGTGGCGGTACGAGTTCGGTGCCGGGGACGCCGCCGGTGAGCTGGTGCGGGTGCCCACCGAGCGCGGGTCCATCGGCGGTGCGACGGCACGGCCGGACGGGACGGTGGAGTTCCTGTGGTCCTCGGCCGAGCTGCCGCCGCAGGTGCGCTCCAGCACCGGGGCGATCGTGCTGGAGGCGCCGGGGTTCACCGCGCCGCCCTCGGTGCCGGTGGAGGACGCGTGGGTGGAGGGGCCGGGCGGCCGGGTGCACGCGCTGGTGCAACGGCCGTCCGGACAGGGCCCGTTCCCGACCGTCTTCGAGATCCACGGCGGCCCGACCTGGCACGACAGCGACTCCTTCACCGCGGCGCCGGCCGCCTGGGTGGACCACGGGTTCGCCGTCGTGCGGGTCAACTACCGCGGTTCCACCGGCTACGGGCGGGAGTGGACGGACGCGCTCAAGCACCGGGTCGGGCTGATCGAGCTGGAGGACATCACCGCGGTGCGGGAGTGGGCGGTGGCCGAGGGGCTGGCGGATCCCGAGCGGCTGGTGCTGTCGGGCGGCTCCTGGGGCGGATACCTGACCCTGCTCGGCCTCGGCACCCAGCCGCAGGCCTGGGCGGTGGGGCTCGCCGCGGTGCCGGTGGCGGACTACTTCGCCGCCTACGAGGACGAGATGGAACCGCTCAAGGCGCTGGACCGCACGCTGTTCGGCGGCTCCCCGCAGGAGGTCCCGGAGCGGTACACGGCCTCGTCGCCGATCAACTACGTCGAGCGGGTGACCGCACCGGTGTACATCTCGGCCGGCATGAACGACCCGCGCTGCCCGATACGGCAGATCGACAACTACGTCGCGAGGCTGGCGGAGTCGGGCAAGGTCCACGAGGTCTACCGGTACGACGCCGGGCACGGCTCCCTGGTGGTCGAGGAGCGGATCAAGCAGCTGCGGCTGGAGCTGGCGTTCGCGGAGAAGCACCTCAAGTAGTTCGCGGAGAAGCATCTGAAGCAAAGGGAAGGCACCTCAGGCAAGGGGAAGGCACCTCAAGCACCGCGAGTGGCGGAGGCGGCTATCCGCCGATGCCCTGTGGCTCCCAGCGGAACCGGCGGGCCGCCACGATCGCGCCGCCGATCGCCCACACCAGCAGGACCAGCACGTTCTCGCTGTCGATCCCGCTGCCGCCGCCGGTCATGGTGGCCCGCTGCATGCCCTCCGCCAGGTGGTAGAGCGGGAAGACCCGCCCGACCGTCCGGAGCCATTCCGGCAGGGTCTCCAGCGGGATGAAGATGCCGGAGACGAAGGACAGGACGACCGTGGTGAACGGCCCGATCACGGTCGCCGCCTCGGTCGTCCTGACCAGCGAGGCCACCGCCATGCCGACGGTGGTCAGCGCGGCGGTGCCCAGCACCACGTAGACGGCGATGCCGCCGACGCCCGCGGCGCCCGGGTGGACGCCGTAGAGCAGGCCGGAGATCACGTAGAGCACCAGGACCATCAGCACGGTGAGCGCCAGGGCGCGCAGGGCGGTCGCGGCGACGAAGGTCCACGCCGGCATCGGGGTGCCGCGCAGCCGCTTGAGCTGGCCGTTCTCCCGCTGTTCGGTGAGCCCGACCACCATGGAGGAGAAGCTCTGCATGGCGATGGCGTAGGCGGCCATGCCCGCGGTGAAGTACGCCTTGGTGGAGATGGTGCCGCCGGGGAACTCGGTGGTGCTGTCGTCGCCGGAGGTGAGGGCCGCGTTGAACAGCACCAGCAGTACGACCGGGAAGAGCACGCCGAAGACGATGACCCGGGAGTTGCGGGTGGCGCTGAGCAGGGAGTAGCGGGTCTGGGTCAGCAGCAGCGAGAGGTCACTCATCACCGGCCTCCCTGGCCGCCTTCGCACCGGAGGAACCGTCACCCTCCGCCGTCTTCGCACCGGTGGAGGCGTCGTCCTCGGTGAGTTCCAGGAACAGGTCCTCCAGCGAGGGGCGCCGCACCTCCAGGTCGGTCAGTTCCACCTTGGTGTCGTGCGCCCAGGCCAGGACGGAGTGCAACAACGGCTGCGGCTCGGAAGTGCGCACGGTGACCAGGTCGCCCTCCCTGACGAGGGCGTCCGCGGGCAGCGGCGGCGGGCCGTCGCTGTGGGTGCCGTGCGGCAGGCGGAAGCTGACGGTGGTGGCCCGGGCCAGGTCGTCGGCGAGCTCCCGGGGGGATCCGGTGGCGACGATCTCGCCGGTGCGCATGATCGACACGCGGTCGGACAGGTGCTGTGCCTCGTCCATGTAGTGGGTGGTCAGCACGACCGTCCTGCCCAGCGCCCGCAGGCCCTCGATCATCCGCCACGCCTCGCGGCGGGCGCCCGGGTCGAAGCCGGTGGTGGGCTCGTCGAGGAAGATCAGCTCGGGGTCGCCGATCAGTGCCACGGCGACGTCCGCGCGACGCTGCTGGCCGCCGGAGAGGGTGCCCAGCCGGGCGTCGCGCTTCTCCTTCAGCCCGACCAGCTCGATCACCTCGTCGGGTCGGCGCGGGGCGGTGTAGAAGGACCCGTACAGCTCCAGGGTCTCGCGGACCGTCAGCACCGGGTTGAGGCGGCATTCCTGGAGGACCAGGCCGATGCGGTCGCGCCATCGCCGGTTCGGCCGTGCGGGGTCGACACCCAGCACCGACACCTCGCCCGCGGTGCGGCCGCGGTAGCCCTCCAGGATCTCCAGGGTGGTGGTCTTGCCCGCGCCGTTGGCGCCGAGGAAACCGAAGACCTCGCCGGTGCGCACCTCCAGGTCGATCCCGCGTACCGCCTCGTGGGAGCCGTAGCGCTTGCGCAGCCCGCGGGTGGAGATGGCGAGGCCCGGGTCGGCCGACGTCCCTTGGTCCGGCATGGCACGATCGTATGGTGACCGGACGAACGCGGCATCCGGGACGAAGGGCCGTCGCTGTGGGGTGGCTACGCGGTCGGGGTGGGCGCCGGGCTGGCGGCCGGGTCCTGGTCGGGGATCAGGCCGAGGGCGAGGTCGCGGGCGGTTTCGGCCTCCCGGCGGACCAGCCGGATCCAGCTGAAGACCACGAAGCCCGCGAAGACGAACCACTCGCCGGTGTAGCCGAGGTTCTGGAAGGCCTGCGCGTCCAGCCCGCTGCCGGGCGCCGAGGCGGGCGGCACCGGCCGCAGCGGTGCGGCGGCCGTGCTGAGCGTCACCCAGCCGTCGTAGACGTGGTACGGGAGCAGGTTGACCAGTGACGCGGCGCTGATCATGCCCAGTTGACCGGCGGGCAGTCCGCCGGAGGTGTTCACCCCGGGGTCGCCGACCGCCTCGGACGCCTGGAGGGTGCCGGTCACGGTGACGAGGCCGGCCGGCGCGGGCGGGATCGCGCCCGGGTGGGAGGCGCTGCCCGGCAGCCAGCCACGCACGACCGCCAGCGCGGCGGTGCCGGTGCGCAACGGGGTCAGCACGTAGAAGCCGGAGCGAGCGCCCAGGTAGCGGCCTGGCACCAGCAGTTGGCGACCGGTGTCGTAGTGCCCTGTGGCGGTGACCGCGCGGCCCTGGGTGTCCTGGGAGATCCGCGAGTCGGGGTGGGGCAGCGCCTTGGCCAGCGGTATCGCGGGAGCGCTGCCCGGGGCGGCGGTGTGTTCCGCGGCGCGATGGGCCGCCACCCGCGCGTCGAACCGGCTCAGCTGCCAGGTGCCCATGAAGACGCAGAAGGGGATGGCGAGCAGCGCGATGGCGGTGATCCCCAGCCAGCGGGGAGTCAGCAGGAACCGGTACACACGACCACGTTACGGCGCCCGCCGCCGCGATCGGGACCCGACCCCCGGCCGGTCCCCGGCGAAGCGCGCGGGGACGGCCGGCCGGGCGGTCACGACACCGGCAGGGGCGCCGACTGGTAGACGGTGCCGGCGCAGGCGCCGCTGATGCTGGTGGAGGCGGTGGCCGGGTCGCCCTCGGAGGGGACGTGGGCCAGGGTGATGCCGTCGGCGGTCGGCGTCGGGGAGGCGGAACCACCGCCGGGCGGCGGCTCGGAGGACCCGCCGCCGTCGTCGGTCTGGCTGACGCTGTCCAGCGCGTTGGCGACGTTCGTCCCGTTGGTGCCGCCGGAGTCGCTGGCGCTGTCGCCGGAACCGCCGGAGGAGCCGCCAGAACCGCCGTCCGCGGGCGGGGTCGGGGCCGAACAGCCGGTGGTGCCGCCGCCGGAGGCCGGTATCCAGGCGAACTGCACCTGGTACGCCTTGCCGGGGGGCAGGTAGACCGCGTCCGGCTCGGTGGCCGGGTCGGGCAGGTCGGCGGCCGGGTCGCCCACCGTGTGGTCGACGACCTGTATCTTCGCCGGGTCCGTGGAGCCCTGCGCGGTCACCGCTATGCGGCCGTCACCGGAGACGGTGCAGGAGCTGGTGGAGACGTTGACCACCCGGAACGACCCGTAGACGCGGCCCTCCTGGTCCGGCGGGCCGGCGTAGGCGGTGCCGTTGCCGAGCTGGACACGGGCGCAGGCGGGCGAGTCGCCGACCGCGGTGCCGCTGGCCATCGGGCTGCCGCCGACGATGATCCCGGGCGCGCTGGCCTGCGGTGAGACCCCGCTGTTGCCGGGCGGGCCGTCGTAGGTGCCGCCGCCGGGGTACGGGAAGGAACCGCCTATGTCGCCGTGCTGCTCGCCGCCGAGGGTGCCGGGGCTGCTGCCGGGGGTGAGGCTGCTGGAGGCGTTGACGCTGCCGGCCGGATCGGAGCTGCCGACCTCGGTGACGTTCAGCACCGCGGGCACCGCGGTGCCGACCAGCAGCACGCCCGCCGCGGCGCCGACCATCGCCTGCCGCTTGCGGGTGCGCCGGACCGGCACCTCCCGGCAGAGCCGCTTGAGCGAGTCGGGCTCGGGCTCGATCTCCCGCACGGCGTCGTGCAGCAGGCGGCGCAGGGCCAGTTCGTCGAACGCGCCGGCCGGGGGCGGGGGCGTGAGCGCGTCGTCGTGACTGTCGTCGTTCAGTTCGGGCATGTCGTCGTGGGGCTCGAAGGGGGGGTTGGTCATACGGGCGCCTCCATGGCGATACGGAGGGCGGCGATGCCCCGCGATCCGTACGCCTTGACGGAGCCTATGGATATGCCGAGGGTCTCGGCGACCTGGGCCTCCGTCATGTCGGCGAAGTACCGCAGGACGAGCACCTCGCGCTGGCGGCGCTGGAGTCCGCGCATGGAGCGGATCAACTGGTCGCGCTCCAGCTGCTCGTAGGCGCCTTCCTCGGCGCTGGCCATGTCGGGCATCGGCTTCGACAGGAGCTTGAGGCCCAGGATGCGGCGGCGCAGCGCGGACCGGGAGAGGTTGACCACCGTCTGGCGCAGGTAGGCGAGCGTCTTGTCTGCCTCGCGGACCCGGCCCCGGGCGGAGTGCACCCGGATGAACGCCTCCTGCACGACGTCCTCGCATGACGCGGTGTCGTCCAGCAGCAGTGCGGCGAGGCCCAGCAGCGACCGGTAGTGGGCGCGGTAGGTCTCGGTGAGGTGATCGACCGTCGTGCCCGCGGTCATCGTGTCGTCAGCGCTCGCGGGAGCGTCCGACGGAAGCTTGGCGACCTGCCAGGGGGCGATCACCGGCAGACCGCCTGCCGGTGAGGAGCGGCCTGGGAGGACGCCTGTCGAGCCGGACCGGCCCAACTGCGCGCCCAAGACCGCGCCCAGGGGTGCCCCCAGGGTCGCTGTGATGCCGAGTGCGTCTGCCACGTCTGTTGGACGCTCTCGCCCCCATCAGGGTTGTACGAGATCCCCATCCGAACCAACTCATCCCCACTGCCCCGGTCTGCCCCGACACACCCGAAAACGACTCTCCCCACCCAACTGCCGTTGCAGCAAGGCGGGGAGCGATTGTCGAACGCGGAAGCGGCCGGTATCAAGCGGTTCAGACCATCGACTTCGTCACAGAACCTTCACAACGTCTACAACGTTGCTTTTCGGCCAGTTCGAGACCCGTCAAAAGCCCCGACGTGACGGGTTCGATGCCGGTTCGAGCCCGGATCGATGCCTGAGCCGGCGTCAGCCCGCCGTCAGCTCCGCGGCGACGAGTTCGGCGATCTGCGCGGTGTTCAGCGCGGCCCCCTTGCGCAGGTTGTCGCCGCACAGGAACAGCTCAAGGGCGTAGGGATCGTCCAGCGACCGGCGTACCCGGCCCACCCAGGTGGGGTCGGTGCCGACCACGTCCGCGGGGGTGGGGAACTCTCCCGCGGCCGGGTTGTCACAGACCACCACGCCCGGCGCGCCGCTGAGGATCTCGTGCGCGGTGGCCACCGACACCTCGTTCTCGAACCGCGCGTGCACCGACAGCGAGTGGGTGGTGATGACCGGCACCCGCACGCAGGTGGCGTTCACCCGCAGGTCGGGCAGGCCGAGGATCTTGCGGGACTCGTTGCGGACCTTGAGTTCCTCCGACGACCAGCCGTCGTCCTTGACCGAACCGGCCCACGGCACGACGTTCAGCGCGAGCGGCGCCGGGAATGGCCCGAACTCGCCGACGGCGCGCCGGACGTCACCCGGCTGTGTGCCCAGGTTTGTCCCACCAACTTTGGCCAGTTGTTCGCGCAGCGTGTCGATGCCGGGCTGCCCGGCGCCGGATGCCGCCTGGTAGGAGGCGACGACCAGTTCGGTCAGCCCGAACTCGGCGTGCAGCGCGCCCAGCGCCACGATCATCGACAGCGTGGTGCAGTTCGGGTTGGCGATGATGCCGCGCGGACGTGTTCGAGCGGCGTGCGCGTTGACCTCCGGAACGACCAACGGCACGTCGGCGTCCATCCGGAAGGCGCCGGAGTTGTCCACCGCGACGGCGCCCTTGGCCGCCGCGATCGGCGCCCACTGCGCCGAGACCTCGTCGGGGACGTCGAACATCGCGACGTCGACGCCCTCGAAGGCCTCCTCGCTCAGCGCGACGACCTCGACCTCCTCGCCGCGGACGACCAGTCGGCGGCCGGCCGAGCGCGCCGAGGCGATGAGCCGGATCTCGCCCCAGACGTCCTCGCGGGAGGACAGGATGCCGAGCATCACGGTGCCGACGGCGCCGGTGGCGCCGACGACCGCGAGGGTGGGCTTGCGGCCGGCGGAACGGGAAGTCATCGCCCGGTACCTCCGTAGACCACGGCCTCGTCGCTGTCGGTGTCCAGCCCGAAGGCGGTGTGGACGGCGCGGACGGCCTCGTTGACGTCGTCGGCCCGGGTGACGACCGAGATGCGGATCTCCGAGGTGGAGATGAGCTCGATGTTGACCCCGGCGTTGGACAGCGCCTCGAAGAAGGTCGCGGTGACGCCGGGATTGGTCTTCATCCCCGCGCCGACCAGCGAGATCTTGGCGATCTGGTCGTCGTAGCGCAGCGAGTCGAAGCCGCTGGACGGGCTGGGCGCGCTCCAGGGCCTGGATGGCCTTGCGGCCCTCGTCCTTGGGCAGGGTGAAGGAGATGTCGGTCAGCCCGGTGGAGGCGGCCGAGACGTTCTGCACCACCATGTCGATGTTGATCTGGGCGTCCGCGATGGCGCGGAAGATCGTCGCGGCCTCACCCGGCTTGTCGGGCACCCCGACGACGGTGACCTTCGCCTCGGACGTGTCGTGGGCGACCCCGGAGATGATGGCCTGCTCCATCGGTTGGTCCCCTTGTTGATCGTTGCTGACCCAGGTGCCGCGCAGTCCGGAGAAGGACGAGCGCACGTGGATCGGGATGTTGTAGCGGCGGGCGTACTCCACACAGCGGTGGAGCAGCACCTTGGAACCGGAGCTGGCGAGCTCCAGCATGTCCTCGAAGGAGATCCAGTCGATCTTGCGGGCCTTCTTCACCACCCGCGGGTCCGCGGTGAACACCCCGTCGACGTCGGTGTAGATCTCGCACACCTCGGCGTCCAGGGCCGCCGCGAGGGCGACCGCGGTGGTGTCGGAACCGCCTCTGCCCAGCGTGGTGATGTCCTTCTTGTCCTGGGACACCCCCTGGAATCCGGCGACGATGGCGATGTTGCCCTCGTCGAGCGCGGTACGGATCCGGCCCGGGGTGACGTCGATGATCCGCGCTTTGTTGTGGACCGAGTCGGTGATGACTCCGGCCTGGCTGCCGGTGAAGGACTGCGCCTCGTGGCCGAGGTTTTTGATCGCCATCGCCAGCAGGGCCATGGAGATCCGCTCTCCGGCGGTCAACAGCATGTCGAATTCGCGCCCGGCAGGGATCGGTGATACCTGCTCGCGCGAGGTCGATCAACTCGTCCGTCGTGTCACCCATCGCCGACACCACGACGACCACCTGGTGGCCGCTCTTCTTGGCATCCACGATCCGCTTGGCGACGCGCTTGATGCCCTCGGCATCGGCAACGGAGGAGCCGCCGTACTTCTGCACGACAAGGCCCACGTGCGCTCCTCGCAACTGTGTCTTCTGGGAGTAGTCCCCCAGACCCCCGCCAGGGGGAATGCGTTCGGCTCAGTCTAACGAGCGGGACGGATCCAACATGGACATATCACATAGTGAGACGATGAGTTCACTGTGTGATCCGCCAGACTGCTCTCCGTACCCGCTCCGGCCGCTCAGCGAGTGAGCCTGCCCGCTCCCGGGGCGAGCACACGGGCAGGTAAGCCACCTCACACGGATGGCCTATTTCGCACCCCTTGCCGAGTAAGGTCGGGCCCGGCCGCGGACCGCGGCGAGACCTACCGAGAGCTGGGGAATCCGTGCAGGACGACAAGGCGGAACGGGCACTCGACGAGCCGGTGACCGAGCGGGCGTTCCGCAGATCCAGACGCCGGGCGCGCGTCATGTTCGGCCTGTGGGGAGCGGCGGTCTTCCTGCTGCCCCTGGCACTGGCGGCCGTGGTCGAAGGACTCGGCGGCCGGTTCTCCGACGGCCTGGTGATACCGGCGGCGGTCGTCGGACTGGCCGGGGCGGCGCTGTGGTCGCAACGGGTCGCGGACGCCGCGAAGATCGGCCGGGTCCTGGCGGTCTACCCCTGGCAGACCCTCACCGCGGTGGTGCACGTCCACGAGGGCCGGGTGCGGGTGCGGGTCCCGCACCCCGAGCACCGCGGCCAGAGCATCGCGCTGCCGGTCTCCTGGACGGAGCGGCGCCGCTGGCAGCGTGCCGTGCGGCGGAACGCGGCCGACGAGATACGGCTGGCCGGTGACCCGCGGTTCGCCGCCGTCGTGGCCTTCCCCGGGCCGCACGGCTTCACCTTCGTCACCAACCCGGTCCCGCCGCCGCCCGCCGGATTCAGCCCGGAGGCCGTCCAGCGGGCGCGGCAGGCCCGGATCAGCGACTGACGGCGACCGGCGCCGTCGACGCGGTCAGCGCTGGCGGCGCAGTCCCAGCGGCTCGGCGATCTCGGCGGCCATCACCTTGCCGGCCGCCTCGGCCAGGTCGTCGTCCGGGGTCGGCGCGTCGGTGTCCAGGCCGTTCAGCTCGTCCAGCGGCGAGTCGAGCCGCACGTGGGCGACCAGGGACTGCAGGGCGCGCAGCGAAGCGCTGGCGGTCGGGCCCCAGTTGGACAGGTAGGAGAACTGCCACCACCACAGCGCCTCGCTGACCCGGCCCTCCCGGTAGTGGGCCAGGCCGTGGGTCAGGTCGGTGACCACGTCGGCCAGGTCGTCGGAGATCCGGCAGGCCACCGGCATGCTGCGCGGGACGTAGGGGTCGAAGACCTCGGAGTAGACGTCGATCGGCTCCAGCAGCTCGGCCAGTTGCTCCCGCAGCTCGTCCGCGTCCGGCTCGGGACCGGCGTCCGGCTCGTAGCGCTCGTCCGGGACGATGTCCTCGTGGGCGCCCAACCGACCGCCGGCGAGCATCAGTTGGGAGACCTCAAGGAGCAGGAACGGCACGGCGCTGTCGGGCTCGTCGCCCTTGGCGACCTCTCTCACCGCGACGATGAAACTCTCGATCTGGTCGGCGATCTGGACCGCGAAGTCGTCCGGCGCGCCGGAGGGCTGTGGACCGCGCGGTATGGGGCGCGAGGAGTTCAGACGCGAGGTGGGCACGGCGATGTCAGACATCGAGCAGTCGTCTCCCTTCGAAGGCACGCCCCAGCGTGACCTCGTCGGCGTATTCCAGGTCGCCGCCAACCGGCAGACCACTGGCGAGGCGCGTCACCTTCAGGCCCATGGGTTTCACCATGCGCGCCAGATAGGTGGCGGTGGCCTCCCCCTCTAGATTCGGATCGGTCGCGAGGATCAGTTCCGTCACCGAGCCGTCGGCGAGCCGGGTGAGCAGTTCCCTGATCCTCAGGTCGTCGGGGCCGACGCCCTCGATCGGGCTGATGGCGCCGCCCAGCACGTGGTAGCGCCCACGGAACTCCCGGGTCCGCTCGACCGCGACGACGTCCTTCGGCTCCTCGACCACGCAGATGACCGCCTGGTCGCGACGCGGGTCCTGGCAGACCCGGCACTGCTCGTCCTGGGCGACGTTGCCGCAGGTCACACAGAACCGGACCTTGTCCTTGACCTCGAAGAGCGCGTGCGCCAGCCGGCGGACGTCGGCCGGATCGGCCTGGAGGACGTGGAAGGCGATCCGCTGCGCGCTCTTGGGCCCCACGCCGGGCAGTCTGCCCAGTTCGTCGATGAGGTCCTGGACCACGCCTTCGTACACGGAACGCCTTCTCTCTACGGTCTTGCTCGCTCGGTGGTGCCGCTGCCAGGTATATCGCGGGCGCCCGTAGCGACCGCGTCAGTGACCGGTCAGAAGGGCAGGCCCGGGATGCCGCCGCCCAGCCCCTGCGCGAGCGGGCCGAGCTTTTGCTGCTGGAGGCTCTGGGCGGCGCCGTTGCCGTCCCGGACGGCGGCCATGATCAGGTCGGCCAGGGTCTCGGTGTCATCCGGGTCCACCGCCTTCGGGTCGATCACCAGGCCGAGCAGCTCCCCGGCACCGCTGACCGTGGCCTTCACCAGGCCGCCGCCCGCACTGCCCTCGACCGTCGCGTCGGCCAGTTCGGCCTGCGCGGCGGCGAGTTCCTGCTGCATCTTCTGCGCCTGCTGGAGCAGCTGCTGCATGTTTGGCTGACCACCGGGGTTCACGGGTTCGCTCCTGCCGTACGACAACTTTTCAACCTATGCGGTAGAGCGAGCCTACGTGCTCGGACGGCCGAGCGCGCTACGCCGTAAGGAGGAACGGGAGGGCAGAAACGGATGACGTAAATCCGGTTGTGCGCAGCGTCACCGCACCCCTGTCGCAGGGTGCCCCGGGCCTGCCAGGCCGTCGGCGAGGTGGCCCGGGGTGAACCCGCGCTCACTCGTTGGTGGTCTCCTCGATCACCGTCGCGCCCAGTTCGCGGATGAGGAGGTCGTAGCCGGTCAGCACGCTCTCGTCGAGGTCCGGGTCGTCCTCCTCCGGGATGTCGTCCTCCGGCGCGACCCTGGACGGCGCCTGGGACTCGGCCCGCGGCGGGGGGTAGGCGGCCGGGCGCTCGGCCGGGCGGGCCTGCGCGGAGGGCTGCGGCGGCTGGGGACGCGCGGGCGGCGGCGCGGCGGGCGCGGGCGCGGCGAACCCGGAGCCGCCGCCGGGTGCCGGGGCCGGCGGACGCGGTGCCCCACCGCCACCGTGCGGCGGCAGGCCAGGACCGCCGGATGGGTAACCGGCACCGCCCGAGGGGTCGACGATCGCCTCGATCTTCCAGTCCACGTGGAACTGCTCGCTGATCGCCTGCCGCAGCACCTCGTCGCTGCCGCCGCTGACGAAGCTGTCGCGGGCGCCGGGGTTGGCGAAGCCGAGTTGCAGCGTGGTCCCGTCGAACCCGACGACCTGCGCGTTCTGGCTCAGCAGGATCCAGGTGAAGCGGCGGCGGTTCTTGACGGCTTCGAGGATGTCCGGCCACATCTGCCGTACCCGCGAGGCGTCGGCGCCGCCCATGCCGGGGGCCGCGGCCGTCCGCGGGGCGGCCGGAGCCGGTGCGGGGGCCTGCGCCGGCGGCGTGGCCTGCGCGGGGGCGGCTCCCGCGCCCGGAGCTGCGGCGGTGGGCCACGCTCCCGGCCGGCGGGCCGGCTCGCCGCCCACCGGGCCCACCGGGCCCGCCTGGGGTGCCTGGGGTGCCTGGGGTGCCGGGCCGCCCTGGGATCGGGTGCCGGACGGCCAGGCGCCCGGCGCGGGCGCGGCCGGTCCCGGCCCGGCCGCGGGGGGCTCGGGAACGGCGGGAGGCGGGGGCGCGGGCGCGGCCTGCGGCTCGGGGGCCTGGCTCCCTTGCGGAGCGGGCGCCGGCTGCGGGACGCCCGGGCGCACCGCGGCACGGGCCGCCGCCGGGCCGCCGGGGAGCGCGTCGCCGTCCGGCGGATAGCCGACCGCGAGGCCGCCGCCCTGGGCCGGTCCCGCGAGCGCCTGCCGTTCCAGCCGGTCCAGCCGGGCCTGGACGGCCCGCTCGTCGTCGTAGGCGGCGGGCAGCAGCACCCGGGCGCAGATCAGTTCCAGCTGGAGGCGCGGCGAGGTGGCACCGCGCATCTCCGTCAGCCCGGTGTTGACCAGGTCGGCGGCGCGGCTGAGCTCCGCGGCGCCGAACGACGCGGCCTGGGCCAGCATCCGCTCCAGCACGTCGGCGGGCGCGTCGATCAGGCCCTTGTCCGCGGCGTCCGGCACGGCGGCCAGGATGACCAGGTCACGCAGCCGCTCCAGCAGGTCGGCGACGAACCGGCGCGGGTCGTGGCCGCCCTCGATGACCCGGTCGACGATCTCGAACGCGACGCCGCCGTCCCCGGGCGAGGAGAACGCCTCCACGACCTCGTCGAGCAGCGCGCTGTCGGTGTAGCCGAGCAGGGCGGTGGCCATGGCGTACGTCACGCCGGACTCGCCCGCCCCGGCGAGCAGTTGGTCCATCACCGACATCGAGTCCCGGACCGAGCCGGCGCCGGACCGCACGACCAGCGGATAGACGCCGTCCTCGACCGGGATCGACTCGCGCCCGCACACCTCGGCCAGGTAGTCGCGCAGGGTGCCGGGCGGTACCAGCCGGAAGGGGTAGTGGTGGGTACGCGACCGGATCGTGCCGATGACCTTCTCCGGCTCGGTGGTCGCGAAGATGAACTTCAGGTGCTCCGGCGGCTCCTCGACCACCTTCAGCAGGGCGTTGAAGCCCGCCGAGGTGACCATGTGGGCCTCGTCGATGATGTAGATCTTGTACCGGCTGGAGGCGGGTCCGAAGAACGCCTTCTCCCGCAGGTCACGGGCGTCGTCCACGCCGCCGTGCGACGCCGCGTCGATCTCGATGACGTCGATCGACCCCGGCCCGTTGCGCGCCAGGTCCCGGCAGGACTGGCACTCGCCGCACGGGGTGGGCGTGGGCCCCTGCTCGCAGTTCAGGCAGCGGGCGAGGATCCGCGCGCTGGTGGTCTTCCCGCAGCCGCGCGGACCGCTGAACAGGTACGCGTGATTGACCCGGTTGTTGCGCAGCGCCTGCTGCAACGGGTCGGTGACGTGTTCCTGCCCGATGACCTCGGCGAAGGACTCGGGACGGTAGCGGCGGTACAGAGCGAGGGACACGCCTACGACGATATCGGGGCCGACCGACAACCGTCGCCGGGCACCGTGCCGGTGGACCGCCCGCGCCGCCGCCGACCGGCTGTGACGAAATCACGACATCAGGTGATGGAACGGATCGCGGGCCGTTGGTGTCCTTGGGTGAGAACGCCGGAAACACCCGCGCTGAGCGGTAGATGAACGGGTGTGGACCACGGCGGACCATTCAGGGGGAAATGATGTATTCCGTATTCACCACACGCCGTCGCGCCGTGACCGGTGCCGGTATCACCGCCGCGGGGGGACTGCTGCTCGCAGGCGCGGCGCTGGGGACCGCGCCCGCCTCGTTCGCGGCCGGGCAGCCGATCGGGCTGACCGTGCACCCGCCCACCTCGGTGGGCTTCGCGGGCCAACCGGTCGCGTTCACCGAGACGATCGACAACTCCGGGGCGACCGGCCGGACCGTCAGCCTGGACATCACGGCCTCCGCCGCCGAGAACACCCCGTCGAACGCGGTCGTCGTCGACCGCCTCGACCCGGTTTCGGGGACGTGGCTGCGGCTGACCGGCGCGGGTTCGCCCCCCGGGAGCACCGGACCGGTCACCTGGCACGGCACCATCCACGCGCTCGCGGTGCCGGCGCACGGGAAGCTGACCGTGCGGCTGCGTTTGGGGGCGCCGATGGGCTCCCCGCACAACGGGGACAGCAACGGCGGCCTGGACAGCATCGATCTGGACTCGGCGGTGCGCGAGCAGGACGTGGTCGGGAAGGTCGCGGATTCCCAGGACAAGATCGCGGTCACCGGTATCCGCTCGGCGGTCGCGGGCGGCTCCAAGACCGTGCGGGCGGGCGGCGCGCCGATGGAGTTCGACGTCAAGCTGATCAACAACACGCCCTCGGACTACGTGAACCTGGGCAACGTCCTGTTCGCCGACCGGCACGCGAGCCTCCAGGTACGCGGCGCCGACGGCACCTGGCGCACGCTGCCGGCGGTGCACGGTCCCGCGTCGGACGATCCGGACGGGTTCTACCTCCAGGGCCGTAACTCCTCGGCCGCCGCGGGGAGTGTGACGACCACGCGGGTGCGGGTGCGCTACGCGGCGGACACCCCGCCGGGGCCGTCCGAGTTGGGGCCGTGCGTGTTCGTCAACGAGGGCACGATGCCGTTCCGGGGGACGACGATGTGCTCCAAGGCGCTGTCCGTCACCGTCCAGCCGGCGGCGTCCACCGGTCCGTCCACGGGTCCGTCCACAGGTCCGTCCACGAGCCCGTCCACCGGCTCGTCCACCGGCGGTTCGTCCACCGGTTCGGGCGGGTCCGCGACGGGCGGCACGTCGGGGGCCGGCGGCACGACCGGCGACACGACCGGGGGCGGCTCGCTGGCCTCGACGGGCTCCGACGGCACGGTGGTGGGCCTCGCGGCCGGCGGTGCCCTGCTCGTGGCGGGCTCGGGCGCGGTGTGGCTGGCCCGGCGACGGCGCAACGTGTAGGACCACGCCGGGTCGCGGTGAGGTGAGGGGGCGGGGTGGTACTCCCCGCCCCCTCACTAGCACATTCAAAGTGCGCTTATACGACTATCTACGGTTCTTGGGTGGAGACCCCCGCGCAGGGGTAATGCTGGGCCCAGGGGTGGGTGCGGCTTCTGAGGGGGAGCTCGCGTAA
Organism: uncultured Actinomycetota bacterium; assembly: GCA_963737305.1. Classification (GTDB taxonomy): domain Bacteria; phylum Actinomycetota; class Actinomycetes; order Streptomycetales; family Streptomycetaceae; genus Streptantibioticus_C. The sequence continues at coordinate 4,349,088 of CAVTRX010000001.1, forward strand.
TGACCCGCGCCTCGTTGCGAGTTTGCGAGAAAGGCCGGGCGGCTCATGGAACAGCCTTTTCAACTTCCGGACTTCTACATGCCGTATCCCGCGCGGCTCAATCCCCACCTGGAGGAGGCCAGGGCCCACACCAAGGAGTGGGCCCGCGGCATGGGGATGCTGGAGGGGTCGGGCGTCTGGGAGGAGGCCGACCTCGACGCGCACGACTACGCGCTGCTGTGTTCGTACACGCATCCGGACGCGACCGGCCCTGACCTCTCGCTGGTCACCGACTGGTACGTGTGGGTCTTCTTCTTCGACGACCACTTCCTGGAGATCTTCAAGCGCTCGCAGGACCGGGTGGGCGGCAAGGCCTATCTGGACCGGTTGCCGATGTTCATGCCGATGGACTCCGCGACACCCGTGCCCGAGCCGACGAATCCAGTCGAGGCCGGGCTCGCCGACCTGTGGAGCCGTACCGTGCCGGCCATGTCGGCGGACTGGCGCAGGCGGTTCGCGGAAAGCACCCGCAATCTCCTGAACGAATCCCTCTGGGAACTTTCGAACATCAATGCGGGACGTATCGCCAATCCGGTCGAGTACATCGAGATGCGCCGCAAGGTCGGCGGCGCGCCCTGGTCGGCCGGGCTGATCGAATTCGCCGCGCACGCCGAGGTTCCGGCCCCCGTCTCGGAGTCGCGGCCGATGCGGGTGCTGCGCGACACGTTCTCCGACGGCGTCCACCTGCGCAACGACATCTTCTCCTACGAGCGGGAGATCCAGCAGGAAGGGGAGCTGTCCAACGGCATCCTGGTGCTGGAGACCTTCCTGGGCTGCACCACCCAGGAGGCCGCCGAGGCGGTGAACGACCTGCTGACCGCGCGGCTGCACCAGTTCGAGAACACCGCGATCGTCGAGGTCCCGGCGCTGTGCGTCGAGTACGGCCTCGACCCGGCGAGTTGCGCCGACATCGCGGCGTACGTGAAGGGGCTCCAGGACTGGCAGTCCGGCGGGCACGAGTGGCACATGCGCTCCAGCCGGTACATGAACAAGGGCGCCCTCGACTCCTCCTCCGGCCCGGCCTTCTCCCAACTCCCCCTGGGACTCGGCACGTCGGCGGCCAACTGGAAGGTGACCACCGGCCGCATCGAGGCCCGGCGGGCCCGGTCGTTCTCCTTCGTGCCCCACCAACGGGTCGGACCGTCGCGACTGCCCGACTTCCAAATGCCGTTCCCCCTCACCCTCAGCCCCCACCTGCCGGCCGCCCGGGAGAACCTGCTGGTCTGGTGCCGGGAGATGGGCCTGCTGGAGCCGCAGCCGGGAGTGCCCAACTCCTACGTCTGGGACGAGCACAAGCTGGCCGCCCACGACCTGCCGCTGTGCGCGGCCGGCATCCACCCGGACGCGAGCCTCGCCGAACTCGACATCTCCTCCGCCTGGCTGGCCTGGGGCACCTACGGCGACGACTACTACCCGGCGGTCTTCGGCCGCCCCCGCGACCTGGTGGGCGCCAAGACCGCCACCGACCGGCTGCGGCTGTTCCTGCCGATCGACCTGGAATCCGCCGAGCCGGCCGTCCCGGTGAACGCGCTGGAGCGCGGGCTCGCCGACCTGTGGCAGCGCACCGCCGCCCCGATGGATTCCGACGCGCGGCGCACCTTCCGCACCACCATCGACAAGATGCTCGACAGCTGGCTGTGGGAGCTGACCAACCAGGCGCAGAACCGCATCCCCGAGCCGGTCGACTACATCGAGATGCGCCGCTCCACCTTCGGCTCGGAGCTGACCACGAGCCTGGCCCGGCTGGGACACGGCAGGACCGTCCCGCAGGAGGTCTACGAGAGCGGACCGGTCCGGTCGCTGGAGATGGCGGCGATGGACTACGCCTTCCTCATCAACGACGTCTTCTCGTACCAGAAGGAGGTCGAGTTCGAGGGCGAGTTCCACAACATGCTGGTCGTCGTCCAGAACTTCTTCGGCTGCGACTACCCGGCCGCGCTGCGCATCGTGGACGACCTGATGAACTCCCGGATGCGGGAGTTCCAGCACATCTGCGAGAACGAACTGCCGGTCCTGTACGACGACCTGGCGCTCAGCCCGCAGGTGCGGGAGATCCTCGACGGCTACGTGGCGGAACTGCGGAACTGGATCGCCGGCATCCTCCACTGGCACCGGGAGGTGGACCGCTACCGCGAGGACGAACTGCGCGTGGTGGCGGGCTCCGGCGGCCGTCCGGTGCTGCCCGAGCGGGGCGACCCGCCCACCCGCACGATCGGCGTGACCGCCTTCCCCGCGGGGCCGACCGGGCTGGGCACCTCCTCGCTCCCGATCGGCGCGGTCCGCGCCGATCGGCCCGCCCGGCGTGACCGGCCGGCGGCGGCTCGGACCGACGCCCCGGCGGCCACCGCGGGCCGCCGGTCGTTCACCGGCCCGACCGGGCTGGGCACGGCGGCGGCGCGGTTCCCGCTGGTGACGCCACGCGGCTGACGCAACGCCCACGACCGGCCGGCTCAGGCGCGCCCGCGCGCCCGAGCGGGCCGGTCATGGCAGGCTGATCAGGGAGATAACTCACATACCAGGGCAGTGAGAGGCGTTCCCCGATGAGCCTGAGCATCCGCAACCAGATCCCCGGCACCGTCACCGGCGTCACCTCCGGCGAGGCCATGTCCGTGGTGAAGACCCGGCTGGAGGGGGGCCAGGAGATCACCGCCGCGGTGACCAGGGAGGCGGTCGACGAGCTGGGCATCGCCAAGGGCACCGCCGTGCGGGCCCTCATCAAGTCCACCGAGGTCGCCCTGTCCACCGGGCGGCTGGACCGCGTCACCATCCGCAACCAGATCCCCGGCACGGTCTCGCGCATCGCCCGGGGCGACGCGATGACCGCGGTGAGCGTGAACGTGGACGGCGGCGAGCTGACCGCCGCCATCACCACCGAATCCGCCACCGAGCTCGCCCTGGAGGTCGGCACCCCGGTATTCGCCCTGGTCAAGTCCACCGAGGTCTCCCTGAGCGTGTCCTGACCACCTCCCTGCGGGGCCTCGCGGGGCGTGGGCCCCGGGGCGGCGCGGGCCCGCCGCTTGGCGGGGTCAGGAGGGGGCCTTGCCGTCTCCGTTGGACTTGGCCGCCTTGGCCGCTCGCTTCGCCTCCTGCTTGAAGGCCCGGACCTTGGCCAGGGACTCCGGTCCTGTGATGTCGGCGGCGGAACGGAAGGAGCCGACGTCGCCGTAGGCACCGGCGGCGGTGCGCCAGCCCTCGGGGGTGACGTCCAGTTGTTTGCCCAGCAGGGCGAGGAAGATCTGCGCCTTCTGGCGGCCGAAGCCGGGGAGGGCGAGCAGGCGGTTCAGCAGTTCGGTGCCGGTGGTCACGTCACGCCACAGCGCGCTCGCGTCGCCCTCGTGGTGGTCGACGAGGTACTGGCACAGCTGTTGGATCCGCTTGGCCATGGACCCCGGATAGCGGTGGACGGCCGGTTTGGCGGAGAGCAGCGTGGCGAAGGCGTCGGGGTCGTAGGCCGCGATCTCACCGGCGTCGAGGTCGTCACGGCCGAGCCGCTGGGCGATCGTGAAGGGTCCACTGAACGCCCATTCCATGGGAACCTGCTGGTCGAGCAGCATGCCGACGAGTGCCGCGAGGGGGCTGCGGCCGAGCAGTTCGTCGGCCTCGGGCGACTGCGCGAGCCGGATCGTGTGGTCCATCCACCGATGATCCCCGCAGACCCCCCACCCCGCACGCCAGCGCGCCCGCCCGCCCAGAGAAACGGCTCCTTTACCGGCGGGGTGAGCCGATAAAGGAGCCGTGACGTCCGACAGGAAATCCGGGTTCAATATGAATCAGGCGTCGAACGACCCCTGGTCTTCGTTCGTCTCGATCCACCAGCCGTTCTCACAGACGCGGCCCTCGGGGTCCCGGTCGCCTTGGGCGTAATCCCCGTACCCGCTGGTCTCGCCATTCGGGCCGCGACCCATGCTGCTGGTGTAGTAGTAACGGCATCCCTGCCCGGCCGCCTGGGCCGTCGGGGCGACGGAGACCACCACGCCGGCCGTACAGACCGCGAGCAGCACGGCACTCACCATTTTGCGCATATGAACAGCCCCTCTCACCTGCGAAGCGCAGCGAAAGCACTTCGGCGAGAACGACGATGCCAGAAGTGCCACGAGGGGCTTGAATGCTCATCTTCCAAACCACCCGAAGGCGTCGACCCGAAGATCCCAAGCTGACGACAGCCGACGGGGAGAACGGGCCGGTGGTCCACCGGGGACCACCGACCCGCGGGTGATCAGCCGACGCTGATCGCCGTGTCGTCGACCACGAAGGACGTCTGGTCCTGCGCGTCCTCCGTGCCGTTGAACTTCAGGGTGACCGTCTGACCCGCGTAGGCGCTCAGGTCGACGGTGTGCTGGGTGTAGCCGGTGGCCGCGTTGAGGTTGGTGTACGTGGCGAGGGTGGCCAGCACCGTGCCGGAGCTGTTGAGCACCTGCACCTTGAGGGTGTCGTACACGGTCGTCTTGGTGGTCTCGGCCGTGTCGATGTGCAGCCAGTAGCTCAGGCTCGCCGAGCAGCCCGCCGGAATGGAGACCGACTGGGTCGCGGTGTCCGTGGTGGTGGTGCCGTAGCCGTCGAGCCAGAGCTTGTACGAGCCGGAGTGGGCCGGCTCCTTGCTGCTGGTGTTGATGATGCCGCTGGTGGCGGTCCAGCCGGAGGAGGCGCCGGACTCGAAGCCGGGGTTGGCCAGCAGCTGGCCGGCGGCGCAACCGGTCCCGCCGGTGGTGCCGCTGGTCGTGCCACTGGTCGTGCCGGCCGTCGTGCCGCCGGTGGAGCCGTCGCCGGCCAGCCACGCGGTGGCGTTCAGGGCGAGCGCCGCGTTGGTGCCGCGGTCGTTCCAGCCGTCGAAGAGGGTGTTGCCGGACTGGCCGGTGCCGTCGTCGATGGTGGAGCTGTCGCCCCAGATCGCCACCCGGCCGCTGCCGAAGGTGCTGGTGGCGAAGAACGCGCCGGTGTTGCCCGCTGGAACCGGAGCGGTACACCAGGCCCTTGACCGCCGAGTTGTCGCCGGGCTTGAGGGTGAAGGTGGTGCCGTCGTTGATCGAGCTGGTGGTGACCTTGCCGAACGCGCCGTTCAGCACCGGGTTGGTCGAGTCGCTGATCGCGGTGGGGTTGTCGGCGCTGATGTCCAGCAGGTCGACGGAGAAGCCGAACGGGTCGGTGTTGTCGACGCCGTTGTTGGTCATCAGGTCGTTGATGACCTTGGGCGAGTCGCAGCCGTCGTTGTTGCGGTCGCTGTTGTTGTGGTCCGAGATCAGGAACAGGCCGCCGCCGTTCTGCACGAACTGCATGATCGCCGATCTTCTCCGCGGCGGTGAGCAGGATGTTCGGCTCGGGCAGCACGAAGGTGTCGAAGTTCTTGAGGTCCTGGGCACTGGAGGTGCCGTAGGTGATGCTGCTGCCGGAGGGCAGGGTGTTCAGCGTGTAGCTGCCGGTCTTCTGCAGCGCCACGCCCCACGAGGACAGGGCGCCGGTCCAGTCGGTCTCGGCCGAGGGGGTGGCGTCCTGGTTCAGCGGGTTCGGCTGGCTGGTGCTGATGATCCAGTCGGCGTTGCCGGCCGTCTCCGCCTTGGTGTTGTCGAACAACACCCGGTGGGTGGTGGCGGCCGCGGGGGTGGCCGAGGCGGTGGGGGCGGCGTGCATCTGCGCCGCCGCACCCGCGGTCACTGCCGTGACGACCGCGACGCCGCCGATCAGGCCGCGCAGGTGTCTGTACGATCCGAGCATCCGTCTTACCTCCGTGTGGGGGTGACCGTGGGCGGTGCGGGTACCGATTCTCCGCGCGTAGAACGTGGAGCCGCCTGCCCCGACATGGCGAGCTGATGAACGGTACATGACACGTTTGCCGCGGGCAACGGTTCTGGGCCCGTCTACCGTTCACAGACTTGACCGCCCGCGCCGCAGGCTACGCGCGCCGCCGCGGCGACACGCCGACCACGCCCCGCACCACGGGCTCAGCGCGCCGGCACCACATGCCGGGCCGGCGCCGCGGGCTCGAGGTGCCCGGCTGGGGTCAGGGCGCCGAGTCCTTGATCTGCGGGTACCTGTCGTACGCCTGGACCGGCGTCATGCCCACCAAGGTGTACGCGTGGCTGACCTGCGCACAGCCGCTGTTCTGGTTGCCGGTCTGGGCGTGGGCGCCGCCGAGCGCCGCCTGGGTGTCGGCCGGGGCCGGGGCCGCCTTGCCGCCGGGGAAGGAAGCGCCGCTGGGCCAGTCGGAGCCGATCAGCAGCACCAGTTGCGAGGAGCCGCTCACCTGCTTGAGCGCCGAGGACGGCAGTCCCAGCGCGGAGGCGACGGCCTTGGCCTGCGCCTGCTGTCCCGTCGGGTAGCTGAGCGTCGTCGTGGCGGCGGAGGTGCCGTTGCCGGTGCTGGTGTTCCGGCTGAAGCCCTGGTCGGTCAGGGCGCCGGCGACCGTGCCGGCCCGGCCGCCGATGCCGGTGCCGTTGTTGACCTGGACGGCGATGTCCGAGCGCGGGACGGCGGTGGCCGTGGCGGAGGCCGCCGTCGCCTTGTGGCCGGCGGCGTTGGTCAGCGCCTGGTCGGCTGCGATGGTGTGGAACAGCGTCTGGGCACCGGACCCGATCACCACCCGGCCCGACATGCCGGGATCCGGGTCGGGGGCGTTCTGCATGGTGGTGAACGTGATGCGGTCGGTGGGGACCTTGTTGACGTCGTCGGCCAGGTTGATCAACTTGGGGATGCTGCCGAGGCCGTTGTCGACGGTGAGTGCCTTGGTGGCGGCGTTGGCCAGGCCCCAGATCGCCGTCGGGTCGGTGAGGGTGCCCGCGCTCTTGAGCTTGTTGATCAGGCTGGTGATGAAGATGTGCTGGGTGTACGTGCGCGACAGGTCGCTGCCGTCGCCGAAGCCGTGCCGGGTGCGCAGGAACTCCAGCGCCGCCACGCCCTTGAGGACGTGCGCGCCCTTCTTCAGCTTCAGGTGCGAGTCGGGGTCGTAGACGTTGTCGTCCACGCAGACGTGGACACCGCCCACCGCGTCGGACATGGAGACCACGCCCCCGAAGTCGATCTTCATGAAGTGGTCGATGGGTATCCCGGTGAGGTCGTGCACGGCGGCGACGCTGCACCCGGGGCCCCAGTTGAGCGCGGCGTTGATCATGTCCCGCCGGGTGCCGACGCTGGTGTGGTTGTCCTTGTCCGTGCAGGCCGGAAGGCTGGTCTCCAGGTCGCGCGGGATGCTCATCACGGTGGCGTTGCTTCGGTCGGCGGATATGTGGACGACCATCTCCACGTCGGCCCGCTCGCCGGGGCTGTTGCCGCAACTGCCGCCGAGCTTGCAGTCCGCCGCGCTGGCGCGGGAGTCCGAGCCGATCATCAGGATGTTGATCGGGGTACGGCCGAAGGCGTCCGCCTTCTCCTTGCCCGCGTCGCCCGAACTTCCGGCGAACAGGTCGGAGGACTTGATGTTGCCGCTCAGCTTGTTCCACGCGTAGGCGACGCCCAGGCCGCCGATCAGCACCACGAAGCCGACGACCATGGAGATGATCTTCAGCGGCCGTTTCTTTCCGCGCTTGCGGCTGCGGCGTGCGGCGGCCCGGCCGCCCGAGTGGGCGCCGCCCGCGGAGGTCTCCCTCACGGGCTCGCGACGGCGCGACGAGGCGCGACCTTGCGGTGCGGCTGAAGGCTTTGTCACGGCCACTTCCCCGGGGACGCCGAGCCCGAGGGCTCCTCAGCGGTTCGAAAGGAATGACCGCACCGAATGGCGGTCGGTTCCACGGACCCGCAATGTAGCAACCGTTTCTACGTACGATCCATGGGCGTCCGTGCGAATAAATCGTGCCAATATCCGCCAAATGCGGCCAGTTTCCCGCGTGCGCGGTCGCATCGGAGCTGGTGAACAGGCTCATCGGCCCTGTTTCGGCAATCGTGGCGGGCGGCGCGGGGCGCACGGCTTGATCTTGCCGGTCGGTCATCGTGCCGCGCGAAATCGCCGGGGAAGGTGTGATCGCGGACTGACCTGGACCGTCGGGGTTTCAACCAAGCCTGGTCGGGCGGGAGTTGAGATCTCGTATTCTCGCCACCACGTCCGGAAAAAGCCCTCCCGGCCGGAAGTTTCTCTTCTACAGTTCTCAGCCAGGCGACCGGTTTCACGGTGCCTGCGCTCATGTTCGACCGGCTTGCGCCGGGCCCAGCTCAGTTCGTCCTCCTGAGTCATTCACCGAGCATGTGAAGGGGAATCGCCATGAAGCACTCCAAGGGCACCAGAGCCGCCGCCATCGCCGGCACGCTGCTCGCCGCCGGCATCGTCGCCGCCGGACCGGCCAACGCCGCCACCTCCACCACCGCCGCCGCGCCGCAGTGCTCCGCGCGCATCACCAGCGCCGAGCTCCAGGGCCAGATCCTCAAGGCCGCCGCCGCCGAGACCCCCGGCGCCGTGATCGCGACCCGCACCGCGGGCATCCAGGCCGACATCGTCAAGGGCTGACCAGGACCGCCTGCGTCCCACCCGGTCCGACACGGGCCGCGGGCTGATCCGGCCTGCCCGGTCGGCGGCCCGCGTCCCGTTCCGGCACAAGCACAAGCACACGCGCACGTCAGGCACGCGTACGCGCCCACGCACCGCGCACCGCGCACCCGCACCCGCACCCGCACCGCGTACGCGTCGTCACGCCACGTCATCCGCTGGGCATCGAGTCAAAGGGGCACACCATGAAGCACTCCAAGGGCACCAGAGCCGCCGCCATCGCCGGCACGCTGCTCGCCGCCGGCATCGTCGCCGCCGGACCGGCCGGCGCCGCCACCTCCACCAGCGCCGCCGCGCCGCAGTGCTCCGTCCCGGCCCGGATCACCGGTGCCGAACTGCACGCCAACATCCTCAAGGCCGCCGCCGCCGATGCCCCCGGGGCCGTGCTCTCCACCCGCACCGCCGGAACCCCGGCCCAGGCCTGACGGGCGGCCCGGTGAGCACCGTGGAGGACACGGAGCAGGAGAAGACGGTGAGCTGGTGCCCGAGCGGCGCGGCGGACCGTCCCGAGTCGGTGGTGCTCGGCGTGCGGTCCGGTGCGGACGGCGGCGTCAGCTACCTCGACGAGCCGCTGCCCGCCGCCGAGGTGATGAGCATGGTCCCGGAGGGGATCGAGCCGCGGCGCATCCTGCGGTTCGCGTCGCACTGCGAGGCGACGTGCGCGAACCGGGTGGGCAGCGAGTGCGGACTGATCAACCGGATCTCCGCGGTCCCGGCGCCGCCGCACGCGGCGGCGGTCCCGCGGTGCCATCTGCGGACCAAGTGCAAGTGGTGGCAGCAGAAGGGGGTCGACGCCTGTCACCGCTGCCCGGCGGTGTCGACCATGATGCTGGCCGACGACGAACTCGGGAACCTCGTCGCCGACCCGGCCACGACCCAGGAACAGCTCGACGCCTGGATCTCCGCCGCTGATCAGACCAGTGGTGCGTAAGGAACCTGTAAGACGTTGACGGACCCGTCACCCCGGGGGTGGCGGGTCCATCCGTTTGATCCAGATCAGCGGCGCGGGGTGGATTTGTCGCGCTTTCATAGGGAACGCTACGTATTAAGGGCGACTCCGGTCGGCCCGGCTGTTTGCGTTGCCGGGCGACGACTCGGGGGGCGAACGGGAAGGGGGCCGCCGAAGCGATGGGGAACACGCGACATGAATGCCAATGGATCGACTCCGCTGCTGCCCCCGGGCAACGGCCCGCCCGGTGATCACCGCCCCGGTCAGCGGGCTTCCGGCGCGGCCGGCGGCACCGGTGACCGGGAGCACGGGGCGGCGGTGTCGTCCGACGGACAGGGACCGACGGTAGCCGACCGTGACGCCATGCTCACCTCGACCGTCGCCCGGATACTGGGCGACCTGGGCGCGTCGGCCGTCTCCGTCTATCTGTACAACGCCGTCTCCCGTGAGCTGGTCGCGGTGATCGCGGCCGTCACCCCGCTGGGCACCGGATCCGTCGAACGGGTGCCGGTGGACGACTTCGCCTACGCGTCGGCGACCGCCTTCCACACCGGTGAGATCATCACCGCCCACTCCGTGCAGGAACTGGGGAGCCACCCGGAGACCGCGGTCTTCGCACCGTTCCCGTTCACCGTCTCGTCGGTGCCGCTGGGCACGCCGGAGCGGTGGTTCGGGGCGATCGCCACGTACTGGCCGCAGATGTTCCGCCGGCTCTCGCAGGAGGAGCGCGGTTATCTGCGGGAGACCAGCGTCTCGACCACCAGGGCGCTGGAACGATTCGCCGACCAGGGCGTCCCGATGAACCCGCCGACCGTGCCGCAGGTGATCACCGCGGAGGCCAGCACGAGCGCGGCGGGGATAGCGACGTCGGTGGCGGGCGCCCGGCCCGCCGAGCGGTTCTCGTCGACCACACCGCTCATCTACCACCTGCACAAACTGGCGAACTCGCTGATCGGCACGGTCCGCACCGAGGAAGCCGCCGAGATGGCGCTGGAACGGGTGACGAACGGTTTCCACGCGGAGGCGATGGCGATCACCCTGACCGAGGGCGACCGATTGAGGGTGATCGGCGCGCGGGGCTGTTCGAGGGAGTTCCTCCAGGATCTGAACGGGCGGCCGCTGGGCCGCCCCTCGCTGGAGACCGATGCGGTCACCCAGCGGCGGCAGATCATCCAGGGCCCCTACGAGGACGAGCCGTTCACCGGGCAGGAGCCGGGGCAGCCGGACGAGGTCCCCGGTGAGCGGGCCCGCGGCCGGCCCGGCGGACCGCCGGAACGAGAGCGCCCGTCCGAGGCGCCCGACCTGCTCGACGAACGCGGCCAACTCGCCCCGGACGAACGGGACAAGCACGTCTGGGCGGTGCTGCCGCTGCTGGCGGGCGGGCACGCCATCGGCAGCTGCTCGATCGGTTTCCGCCCCGACCAGACCAGTGCCATCACCGAGCACTCGGTGCTGATCGCGCTGGCCACACTGCTGGGCCAGACCTTCGAGCGGACCCGGCTCTACGACGCACAGCACGCGCTGGCCCAGAAGCTGCAACAGGCGCTGCTGCCGCGCATGCTGCCGCAGTTCGCCGGGGTGCTGACCACCACCCGCTACGCGCCCACCAGCGGCGGGATAGAGCTGGGCGGCGACTGGTACGACCTGATCAACCTGCCCGACGGGAGCATCGCGGCGGTCATCGGCGACGTGCAGGGCCACAACATCTCGGCGGCCGTCGTCATGGGTCAACTGCGCAGCGCGGTAAGGGCGTACGCGGCTGAGGGCCATGACCCCGGCACCGTGCTGAGCCGGACCAACCGGCTGCTGGTGGAGCTGGACACCGACCGGTTCGCGACCTGCTGCCTGGTCTGGCTCAACCCGGACACCGGTGTCGCGGAGATCGTCAGCGCCGGACACCACCCGCCGCTGATCCGGTACGCCGACGGGCACTACGAGGCGCAGAACGTGGAGATCGGCATCCCGATGGGGATCGAGCCGACGGCCCGCTACCGGTCCACCAAGGTCCAGCTGGAGTCGGGCGCGCTGGTCGCCCTCTACACCGACGGGCTGGTCGGCGCGGACAACCCCGACGACCAGACGATGCGCTCCGCGCTGGAGACGGCCCTCATCGGCTCCGGCAACGAGCTGGAGACGCTGGGCGACCGCATCATCGGCGGCATCTCGGACCGCCCGGCCCGCGCGGACGACGCGGCGCTGCTGCTGCTGCGCTACGAGGGCCCGTCCGCCGAGGCCCAACTGCACGTCAGGCGGCTGGCGATCCACCGGCGCGACCTGCAAGGCGTCCGGCGCGCCCGGCAGTTCCTGCGCGACTGGCTGCGCAGCGTGGAGCTGGACCCGATGGCCGAGGAGGCGGAGCTGCTGGCGTCCGAGGTGGTCACCAACGCCTTGGTGCACGGCGACTCGGACGTCGACATGCATGTGCGCCGCTACCCCGAGCGGGTCCGCGTCGAGGTCCGCGACAGCGATCCGCACCTGGCCCTGCCGGTCCCCGAGACCCTGGGCGACGAGGAGTCGGAAGGCGGCCGCGGCCTGGTCATCGTCTCCGCGATGGCCTCCGCGTGGGGCAACTCCCCCAGCGGCCGCGGCAAGACCGTCTGGTTCGAACTGGCCACCCCGGACGGCAATCACCCGCAGGAGTGAGCGGATCAGTCGTCGTCTTCCGGGTGGGGTGGGGGAGGGGGCGGCAGGGTGCCGAGGTCGGGGGTGGGCTCGGGCCAGACCAGCAGCACCGGGCAAGGCGCGTGGTCGACGACGAAACGGCCGGCCGGGCCGAGGCTGTGCGGGCCCAGGTGTCCGCGGTCCCCGTCCCTGGCCAGCACCAGCAGGTCGGCGCCCTCCGCCGCGGCGACCACCTCCCGCTCCGGCTGCCCGGCCCGTTCCGTGCGGGTGCACGGCCGGCCCAGCCGGTCCGCCGCCGCCCCCAGCAACTGAGCGCCGGACGCGGCTCCCAGGTCCGCCACCCGGTCCCCCGGGTCCCGTTCCGGATGGCCGCGGCCGAACAGCCCCGCGAACGCGCCGTGCGCGGCCTGCGCCACGTCCTGCCCGGTGACGTGCAGCAGGACCACCTCGTCGTCCTCCCGGGCGTAGGCGCGCACCGCGTCCACACAGTCGGGCCAGGTGCCTTCCACGATCCAGGCGATCACAGTCACTGGACGTCGACCTCCTCCTGCGTCCGGCGTGGACGCGCGGCAGGCCCAACACCCTGCCACAGCTCAGCCGCCGAGCACCCGCAACGAGGCCCACAGGCCCAGCACCGCCAGCACGAGGGCGGGCGGTACGCACAGCAGCCCCAGGCGGGTGAACTCCGCCAGCCCGACCAGGCCCGGGGTGTCGGAGTGGCGGTGGACGACCCGGCGCCACAGCAGGGTGGCCAGCGAGCCGGCGTAGGTGAGGTTGGGACCGATGTTGACGCCGATGAGGACCGCGAGCACCGCGCCGGGGCCGGCCGGGGCGGTGAGCGGGAGCAGCACGAGGACCGCGGGCAGGTTGTTGATCACGTTGGCCAGCACCGCGGCCAGCGCGGCGACGGCCAGCAGGGCGGGCAGCCCCTCACCGTCGGGAACGAGGTGGCCGAGCGCGTCCGCGAGCCCGTTGTCGACCACCGCGCGCACCACGATGCCCAGCGCGAGCACGAAGGCCAGGAACGGCAGTGAGGCGGCGCCGAGCACGGCGGCCGGGGTGGTGCGGCCACGCAGCAGCGCCCGGACCGCCAGCACCGCGGCGCCCGCCGCGGCCGCCCACGCGGGGTTGACGCCCAGCGCCGAGGCCACCACGAAGCCGGCCAGCGTGCACACGACGGTCACCAGGGCGAACACCGGGAGTTCGGGGGCGGCGGGGGAGGTGGGCGGCTCGGCGCCGGCGTCGAGATCGGTGGCGAAGAACCGGCGGAAGACCAGGTACTCGGTGCCGATGGCGGCCAGCCACGGCAGCGCCATCAAGGCGGCGAACCGGGTGAAGCCCAGCCCGCTCGCCGCGAAGGCCAGCAGGTTGGTCAGGTTGGAGACCGGCAGCAGCAGGGAGGCGGTGTTCGACAGGTGGGTGCAGGCGTAGACATGCGGCTTGGCCCGGGCGCCGAGCCGGGCGGCGGTGGCGAAGACCACCGGGGTCAGCAGCACGACGGTGGCGTCCAGGCTGAGCACCGCGGTGATCACCGAGGCCAGGACGAAGATCGCGGCCAGCAGCCGGCGCGGCCGGCCCGCCGCCACCCGGGCCGTCCACGCCCCGCAGGCCCGGAACAGCCCCTCGTCGTCGCACAGCCGGGCCAGCACCAGCACCGCCGCCAGGAAGCCCACCACAGGACCGAGCCGTGCCGCCTCCGCGCGGGCGCCGTCCAGCGAGATCGCGCCGGTGGCGACCACCACGGCCGCCGCCGGGACCGCGAAGACCGCCTCAGGCCAGCCCTTCGGCCGCACCACCGCGCCCGCCAGCACCACCAGCAGCAGTACGGCGGACAGCGCCTCGGCGATCGGGGTGTTCAGGGTGCGGTCCTTCCGGCGGCGGCCTGCCGAGGTGGCCGGCCGGGTCAGTGGCAGCGTCACCACGAACGCCGCCACCAGCGAGAATGCCAGAGAGCCCCGGCAGAGCGCGTCGGCGAGGCCCGCGTCGAGCGCGCCGGGCCCGCCGCGCGGTCCCGGGGCAGCCCGTTCGCGGTGGGCGAGGGCCTTTTGGGGTTGACTGATGAACTTCAATACGATCCGGCGATGATCACAAGAAGGCGACTGACGGCCTGGGTGGGCTGCGGTCTGCTCGCCGTCCTGGCCAGCGGACTGATGCCGACTCAGGCGTCCGCCGGCGAACCGACGGCGTCGCAGGGAAACCCCAAGGTCGAGTTGGTGCTCGACGTCAGCGGTTCGATGCGGGCCACGGACATCGACGGACAGTCGCGGATGGCCGCGGCGAAGCAGGCGTTCGACGAGGTGCTGGACGCGGTACCACCCGACGTGGACCTCGGCATCCGCACCCTGGGGGCCGACTACCCCGGCAACAACCGGCTGGTCGGCTGCAAGGACACCCGACAGCTCTACCCCGTGGGCCCGTTGGACCGCACCGAGGCGAAGACCGCGGTCGCGACACTGACCCCCACCGGCTGGACCCCGATCGGGCCCGCGCTGGAGAAGGCCGCCGCCGACCTGCGCGGCGGCGGTGACATCACCCGCCGCATCGTGCTCATCACGGACGGCCAGGACACCTGCGGCCCGCTCGACCCCTGCCAGGTGGCGCGGGACATGGCCGCCAACGGCATCCACATGACCATCGACACCCTGGGCCTGATCCCGGACGCCACGACCCGCAACCAGCTCAGCTGCATCGCGGAGGCGACCGGCGGGACGTACACCACCGTGCGGCACCGCCAGCAACTCAGCAGCCGGGTCAAGCAGTTGGTGGACCGCAGCACCACGCCCACCGTCAACCCGACAGCCACGCAGGGCGGCTCCAGCTGCGCGACCGCGCCGACCCTGCAGGCCGGGCTGTTCACCGACCGCGAGATGTTCTCCGAGAACCGCTGGTACAAGGTGGACGTGCCGCCGGGCCGGGAGCTGCGGGCCTCGGTGAGCGTCGCGGACGACCGCGCGGTGAATCCGGACTACGGCGTGCTGCTGCGGGCGGTGACGCTGCGCGGCCGGGAGATCGTCCGGGACACCGAGGGCGGCACCGGGCGCACCGACGCCGTCTCCGCCGGGCTGCGGTATCCCAAGCCGCCGGCGGACGACTCCGACAACCCGCCGCCACCGGAGACGGTGTGCCTTCAGGTCGGCAACTCCTTCTCGGCGCCGCCGTCCGTCAAGACCACCCCGGGGCTGCCGGTCGAGCTCTCCCTCGACCTGGTGCGCTCCCCCGACCAGCCGTCCGACGTGGCCTTCTTCGGCCTGGGGAACGGCTGGTGGCTGCTGGGCTTCCTGACGCTCACCGGTCTGGTGGCCGGTCTGCTGTGGGGCTGGATCTCGCGCTGGCGGGTAGCGATCTGGAGGGCCAACTGATGCGTGCCACACGGATGTTGTCCGGGGCGGTGCTCACCGGAGCGCTGCTGACGGGCTTCGTGCTGTCGCTGGGCGCGGGAACGGCGGTGGCGGACGGTTCCGCCGACCCGAGCCCGAGCCCGTCGGCGAGCGCGTCGGACGCGCCCCCCACCGAGGCGGGCACGAACTTCCGCACCGCCACGGTGATGCAGCAGGGCCAGCAGGCCACCGCGGACGCCTCGGTCGGCGACTACCTCTACTGGACCTTCCCCGGTGACAGCGGCCAGAACGTCACGGTGGACGCCACCGTGACCTTCCCGCAGTCCACCGTCCGGCACGGCCCGTCCACCTGGCAGCTGGACGTCTACGACGGGCTGCGCCGCCGTCAGGCGTGCCGGTTCGGCGCGAACACCCAGCAGGCCGCCGCCGACGCCTCGTCGGTGCGGTTGTCCTGCCACCTGCGGACGGTCCGCGCGTGGGCGGAGCCGTGGTCCAACGACCCGCTGCGCGGTGCCTTCTACATCCGGCTGACCGTCACCGACCTGGCGTCGAGCGATCTGGGTCTGCCGGTGCAGGCGGCGGTCGAGGCCACCGGGGACGACGCGGGCGGCTCACAGGCGGTGGACGGCTCGGTCACCCCGCTGGTCACCCGGACCGGCCCGGACGTCGAGCCGACGGACGGCTGGGCGGGCACCTGGTGGTCGAGCCGCTGGCTGTGGACCGGCGCCGGCGGCGTGCTGGCCGCGCTCGCGGGTGTCGCAGGCTACTGCGCGACCCGTGGCCGGGGCCGGCCGCACCGGGTGCCGCGGGAGATCTGACGAACGTGGGCCCCGGCCGGGGGAAGGCGCGATCCGCCTTCCCCCGGCCGGGGCCCACTCATGCCCGGGTCACTTGATGTCGATCGGGCCGTTCCCCTTGTCCTTGCCGGGGTCGACGTACCGCTGGATCTCGCCGCCGCGCTCGCCGTCCTTGTCGCGGCCGTCCGGGGCGCCGATGTTGCGCCGGACCGAGTCGAGGATGGTCAGGCCCTGGCCGACCAGTCCTGCGGCGATCTCGCCCAGGCCGTCGGCGCCGTTGAGGACGTTGACGTTGGCACCCGCCAGCCCGCCCGCGGCCTCCTTGACGATCTGCGGCAGCTGGTCGATGAGCATCCGGTCCAGCGCGACCCGGTCGTGGGAGGCGGCGGCCTCCGCCTGGATCTTCATCCGCTCCGCCTCGGCCAGCGCCAGCACGCGGATGCGCTCGGCCTCCGCCTCGGCGGGCTTGACGACCTCCGCGACCAGCTGCTGCTGGCGCAGCTTCGCCTGGCGCTCGGCCAGCTCGGTCTGCGCGGCCAGCACCTCCTGCTGGGCGTGGGCCTGCGCGAGCGGTCCCGCCTGGGCGGCCTGCGCCTGGGCGCGGTCGACCTCGGCGGAGTACTGGGCCTGGACGACGGCGGTCTGCCGGGCGTACTCGGCCTGGTTGCGGGCCGCCTCCTGCTGCGCCTCGACGGACGCCTGGGTGGCCTGCGCCTGGGCGATCTGCGCCTGCCGCTGGATGGCCGCCTTGTGCGGGGCTGACATCGCGTCGATGTAGCCGGTGTCGCCGTCGTCGATGGACTGGATCTGCAGCGAGTCGACGATCAGGCCGATCTTGGCCATCTCGGACTTGGAGGTCTCCAGCACCTCGGTGGCCAGCTTCTGCCGCTCGGTGACGATCTCCTCGACCGTCATCGAGCCGATGATCGACCGCAGGTGGCCGGCGAAGATCCGGCCGGTCAGGATCGACATCTGGTCCTGGTCCGACAGGAAGCGCTGCCCGGCGTTGACGATGGACTCGGTGTCGTTGCCGACCTTGAAGGCGATGACCGCGCGCACGGTCAGCGCGATGCCCTGCTTGGTCACGCAGGTCTCCGCCACCTCCGACTCGCACATCGCCAGCGTCAGGAAGCGGGTCTTACGGAAGACCGGGAGCACGAACTTCCCGTGCCCGGTGACCACTCGGAACGGCGCACCCCCCTGTCCACGCCTGCCACCGGAAATCAGCATCGCCTGATCTGGGGCAGGAACGCGGTAACCGAACATCCTTCACTCCTCAACCTGCGTCGCCGGGGCCACCGGCCAACGCGTCCAAGGGGTCGGCCCACTCGATCACGTCGACCTGGCGGGTGCCGCGGGACTCGACCACCAAGACGGTCGTCCCACGCTGCAGGGGCTCGACGGACCAGGCCATGAAGGTCTCCCTGCCGCCCCGCACCGAAACCAGTACCTCGCCGGGACCAGCGTCTCCCCGGGTGCCGATCACCAGCACCCCGGTACGCCCGATCACCGCCTCGTCCGGCGCCATCGACGCCGCCCCCTCAATTTCCACTGTGAACTCCGGAATCCGACGATAGCGCCCAGGAATGCCATGGCCCATCCTCCTTGGGTCTTGGGTTTCGCCGTGGCTGTCCTACGTACGGCCGTCCGGGGTGGTCCGAACGGCCTGCCGTTCATCCGACCGGCACGGCGACGGCCGCCTCGCGCGCCCGGCCCGGGGCCGGTTCCGCACGGCCGTACAGCCGCTTCCGCACGGCCGTACAGGCGCTTCCGGCCCGGGTCACCGGGAAGGTACGCTCCGTGGTGATGCTGGAGCACGATGCGCACAATGGAGTAACGCCGTGCGGGTAATGGCAGACGAGGGTCACACGGTCGACGGCCGGTATCTCCTCGAAGAGCGGATCGGTTCCGGCGGGATGGGCGTCGTGTGGCGCGGCCACGACACCAAACTCGACCGGCCGGTGGCCCTCAAGTGCGCGCGGCTGGACGACGACCGCGCCGCCAAGCGGATGCGGGCCGAGGCGCGCAACGCCGCCCGGCTGCACCACCCGCACATCGTCGCGGTCTTCGACTGCGTCGACGACCGGGACGGCTGCTGGCTCGTCATGGAGTACGTACCTTCCCGCAGCCTGGCGCAGATCATGGCGGCGGGCGGGCCGCTGCGGCCGGAGCGGGCGGCGGCCATCGGCTGGCAGATCGCGGACGCGCTGGCCGCGGCGCACGCCAAGGGCGTGGTGCACGGCGACGTCACGCCGGAGAACATCCTGGTCACCGAGGAGGGCGTGGCCAAGCTCGCCGACTTCGGCATCTCGCGCGCGCTGTGGGCGGACGTCACCCACAGCGCGGCCGCCGTGGCGCCGGGCAAACCGCGCTACATCGCGCCCGAGGTGGCGCGCGGTGTGCCGGCCGGCCGGGAGTCCGACCGCTTCTCGCTCGGCGCGACGCTGTTCGCCGCGGTCGAGGGCCACTCCCCCTACGGCGAGGCCGACAGCCCCATGGCGTATCTGGGGCGGGCCATGCAGGGGCACATCGAGGAGCCGCGCCACGCCGGGCAGTTGACGGAACCGCTGACCGCGCTGCTGCGCAGGGACCCCGGGACGCGGCCGAGCGCGGCGGAGACCCGCCGGCTGCTGGAGGAGGTCGCCCCGCCCTCCGACGAGGTGCTGCGGCTGCACGGCGACACCGGCTGGCGCACCCCGCTCCCGCTGTCGCTGTGGCGGCCGCGGCGGCGCGCCCTGCTGGGCGCGGCGGGGGTGGCGCTGGCCGCGGCGGCGGTGGCGGCAGCGCTGCTGGTGCCGGGCATCGCCGGCGGTTCGGGCGGGTCCGGCGGGTCGGCGGGCGCGGCGGATCCCCGGCACCCGGTGCGGCCGGCGGCGGCCGGCGGGCTCGGCGACGACCCCAGCGCGGCCGACCCCTGCGCGCTGATCGCCACCACTCCCCTCGACCGGTTCGGCGACACCGAACTGACCACCGACTACGGCAACTTCGACCGGTGCGACGTGGTGGTGACCGGCAAGGGCAGCGGGTCGCAGGCGGATGTCGCGGTCACCTTCCTGGGCACCGACGTGGAGCAGGGCAGCCAGGTGCCCACCACCAGGGTGGGCGATCTGACCATCGCCAGGGAGCCGCTCAGCGGTGACGAGTGCGACCGGACGCTGAAGCTCCCGGACGGCAACTACGCGCAGATCATGGCCCGTCGTACCGACGAGACCTCACCTGACCTGTGTGCCATGGCGGACGCGGCGACCGACCACGCGGTCGCGGTGCTGCGCCGCGGCCCGGTCCCGGCGCGGGCGGCGGCGCCGGACGCCGGCTCGCTCGCCCGGCTCGACGCCTGCTCGCTGCTGTCGCCGGCCGCGCTGTCCCGTATCCCCGGCATCGACGCGGCGCACCCCGAGGCCGACTTCGGCAACTGGGGCTGCCGTTGGGAGAGCACCGTGAACGACACCGACGTGCGGCTGGTCTTCGACCGGAGCGGCGCGCCGCTGGACACCAGCGACGGCCAGCCGACCCAACTCAGCGGCCGGCAGGGGCTGATCGCGCCCGAGTGGGACGACCCCGGCACCTGCACCGCGATCATCGTCAACCGCGTCTTCACCGACATCGCCGGCCACCGCACGGACGAGCTGGTGGAGCTGACGGTGGCCGGGTCCGGCAAGGTCGGCCAACTGTGCGACACCGCCCAGCAGTTGGGTGTCTTCGCGGCGGCGAAACTGCCGACGGCATGAGGCCCGCCGACGGAAGCCCACTGCCCGCCACCCACGGCAGCCTGGCCCGCGGGGTGTCCGCGCCGGTGCCGGGCACGGTGTTCGCGCTGGCGCTCACCGGCGGCATGCGGCTGGGTCCAGGGGAGCGGCGCGAGGTGATCTTCGGCCGCAACCGGCCCGCCGTGCACGTCTGCCTGGGCGAGGACGACCCGCTGGTCAGCAGGCACCAGGGCACGCTCACCCACCGCGGCGGGCAGTGGTGGGTCAGCAACCACGGGCGGCTGCCGATCCGGCTGGCCGGGGCCCGGCTGCTGTTCCGCGAGGAGGAGGCGATCCCGCTCGACACCGGCTACACACCGCTGTTCGTGCGCGGCTCGCACCACAGGGAGCACCTGCTGGAGGTCTTCGTCACCGGCCCTGAGGGCCGCACCCCGGTGCCGATGCCGCAGGACATCACCCGGCCGCCCAGGACCTGGCTGCTCACCGACGAGGAGCGGCTGGCGCTGGTGGTGCTCGGCCAGCGCTATCTGCTGCACGATCTGCGACCGCAGCCGCTGACCTGGAAGGAGACCGCCGCCCAACTCGCCTCGCTGCAACCGTCGGCGGCCTGGGGTCCCAAGCGGGTCGAGCACCTGGTCACCGCGGTGCGCGTCCGGCTCTCGCGCGGCGGGGTGCCCTGGCTGACCCGCGAGGAGGTCGGTGAGCCGGTCGGCAACACCCTCAACGACAATCTGCTGCGGGAGCTGCTGCTGTCCACCACCCTCGTACCGCCGGACCTGGCCCTGCTGGACGGCGCACCGACATGAGAGGGGTGCGCGATGCCTGGTGAGTCCGTGCCGATGCCGGCCGCGGTCGACGGCAGACCGCGCGATGCCCGCGGCTACCCGGTGCCCGCGATCACCCCGTGGGAGGACGGCGTGCCGCGGTTCGCGCTCACCGACCACACCCGCAGCGCCGAGTGCGCGCGCGGGCGGCTGTGTTCGGTGTGCGGCACGGTGATGCCGCCGGGGACGGTGTGGCGGGTGGTGGGCGCCGCGGAGAGCACCGCGATCGGTGCGGCGCTGGCCGCGGGGCGGCCGTACCGCAATCTCGCGCCGACCCTGGAGGGGCCGGGCCACCGGGCGTGCATGCTCTACGCCTCGATGGTGTGCCCGTACCTGGCCCGGCCGAACGCGCGGCGCGGGATGTCGGCGGTGGCCCCGGACGAGTTGACCGGCCATGTCGTCCGGGGCGCGGTGCGCGGCGCGCTGGGCGCGGTGGTGGGGTTCGGCGCGTACGAGTACGCGATCACCGGCACCCAGGTGCTGTTCCGCTTCCTCGACGTCATGGAGTTCCTGCCGCACGACACCGCCGACGCGCACCTGGACGAGCTGCGCGCCGAACTCGCCGGGGAGCCGGGCCGGGAGGGTCAGTCCCGGTAGGCGGGCAGCCCGTGGTGGGTGGAGACCAGCACCGGGGCGTGGCCGCCGTCGAACGGCAGGGTGACGACTCCGGCCGACGTCCTGGCGGCCACCGTCTTTCCGTCGGGTGAGATCGCGGGCTCGGTGTAGTCCGTGGTGGCGCCGGGGGTCAGGTCCTTCTCGCTGCCGGGCAGGCCGTTGCCGCGCAGCCCGAAGAGGTGGTCGTGGCCGCCGACCGAGCGGACGAAGACGATCTCCTGGTTCTCACCGGTCGACATCGCGGGCTCGGAGCCGGGCGTGAGCAGCCCGCCCTGCTGGCGCAGGTAGTCGTCGCGGATGTAGACCTCGCCATCGGCCGGGTGGGCGTAGACGCTGGTGCCGTGGGTCCCGCCCGCGCTGGGCCACTGGTTGCCGGTCTTCGGCGGCAGCGGCGTGCCGGGTTCGCCGCCCAGGCTCAGCGTCTTCGGGGTGGCGCCGACCGCGTCGGCGCGCACGACCTCCAGCCGGGAGACCCCCGCGGCGCGCACCGCGAAGATCAGGTTGTCCAGCGCGGGGACCTGCGCGTCGCCGGGGGCGACCTGCCAGGTCGGGCGGGACCAGGTCTGGCCGCCGGGGTCACGGGCGACGACCACCCGGCCGCCGCCGTCCGCCCGGGCCACCGCCAGGTCGCCGGCGCCGTCGATGAACGCCGCCTTGCGGCCGTCGGGCGACCAGGCGAGGTCGTGGACGGCGGTGCCGAAGTCGACGGTCGTGCCGTTCATCACCACGTACCGGCTGCCATCGCTGATCGTCAGGCCGTTGTGCGCGGTGCCGTTGAGGGCGGCCGGGGCCGCGGCGCCGGTCTTGTGCCCGGCGGCCGGGCCGGTGGAGGCGGGCGCGGCGCCGCCGGCCGGCCGGGTCGTGGTGGCCGCGGTCGGGTCCGTCGGACCGCAGGCGGTCAGCAGCGCGGCGGTGCCGGCGGTGAGGGTGGCGGTGAGCGCGAGGGCGACGGCGGTACTACTGCGGGTGCGAGCGGACATGAGTGGTCTCCCCCTGGATCTGTGCGAAGCCTTGGGGGAAGAGTGCCCGCGGAACGTCCTGCGCCGATTCGGCGGCTGTCACGGCACTGCAACAGAGCACCGCGTCACCTCCCACCTCGGCGTTTCGGATCTCGGCGGGCCCGCTCAGGGGAACAGGCGAGCGGCACGGGAACGCAGGTACCGGGCCTCGGGCACGCTCAGGGTGTGTCCGGCGGCCGACTCGTAGGCGGCGCGGGCGGCCTCCAGGTCCCCGGCCCGCTCCAGCAGATGGGCGCGCACGGCGTCCAGCCGGTGGTGGCCGGCCAGCCGGTCCCGCAGCGCGTCGACCTCGGCGAGGCCGGACTCGGGGCCGCGCACCATGGCGACGGCGACGGCGCGGCCGAGTTCGGCCATCGGTTCGGGGGCGAGGCGCACCAGGATGTCGTACAGGGCCAGGATCTGCGGCCAGTCGGTGTCCTCGGCGCGGGCCGCCTCGTCGTGCAGCGCGGCGATCGCCGCCTGCAACTGGTAGACGCCCGCCGGTCCTGCCGACAGTGCCTCCTCCACCAGGGCGACGCCCTCGGTGATCGCCGCGCGGTCCCAGCGGCCGCGGTCCTGTTCGTCGAGCGGGACGAGTTCGCCGTGCGGCCCGGTGCGTGCCGCGCTGCGCGCCTCGGTGAGCAGCATCAGCGCCAGCAGCCCGGTCACCGCGCCCTCATGCGGCAGCAGTTCGCGTACCGCCCGGGTCAGCCGGATCGCCTCACGGGCCAGGTCGGCGCGGTGCAGCCGGGATCCCGAGGTCGCGGTGTAGCCCTCGTTGAAGATCAGGTACAGCACCTGGAGCACGGCGGCCAGCCGCCGGTCGCGGTCGGCGGGCACCGGCGGACGGAACGGCACGCCCTTGATCCGCGCCTTGGCCCGGCTGATCCGCTGTGCCATCGTCGCCTCCGGCACCAGGTGCGCGCGGGCGATCTCGGCCGTGGTCAGACCGCCGACCGCCCGCAGGGTCAGCGCGAGCTGCGCGGCCGGGGTGAGGTCGGGATGACAGCACAGGAACAGCAGCGTGAGGGTGTCGTCCTTCGAGGGCGCGCGGCCCTCGCCGGGCGGCGGGGCGGTGAAGGCGTCCCGCGGGGTGAGCGCGGCCACCTTCTCCTCCCGCCTGCGCCGGGCCTCGTCGCTGCGCAGCTCGTCCGTCAGCCGCCGGGAGGCGACCTTGATCAGCCAGCCGCGCGGGTTGTCCGGCACGCCCTGGTCCGGCCACTGGCGCGCGGCGGCCAGCAGCGCCTCCTGCACGCACTCCTCGGCCGGGCCGAAGTGCCCGTAGCGGCGCACCAGAGCGCCGAGGACCTGCGGCGCGTGCCGGCGCAGCAGGTCCTCGATTCGGGCACCGGGCCTCACACGTCGCCCCCGACGTCCTGCTGGATGGGACGGATGACCACCGCGTGCTCCGGCGCTCCCTTGGGGACCGGGCAGCTGGTGACCCGCGCGGCGATCTCGGTGACCCGCTCCAGGTTCTCGCAGTCCAGCACCCAGAAGCCGGCCATCAGTTCCTTGGTCTCGCTGTACGGGCCGTCGGTGATCACCGGACGGCCGTCCGGGCCGGCGCTGACCAGCCGGGCCTTGGCGGGCTCGGTCAGGCCCTGGGCGTCCACGAGTTCACCGGACTCGGCGAGCTCGTCGTTGAGCTTGCCCATGAAGGAGAACATCGTCTGGATGTCCTCGTCGCTCCAGGCCGCCGGGCTGTGCTCGGACGGCTTGCCGGCCTGTGCGTCGTAGTCGGCCTGCGTGCCCTGCACCATCACCAGGTACTTCATGATTCGCGCTCCCTCGGTCGGGACGGCCACCCCTGGTGGGCGGCTCTCACAGGGGACGTCGGTGCCGCGAAGGCGTTCTCGACACCTCGCGGCAGAAATCTTTCCGCGAACCACTCTCCAGGCCTACCGGCCGGTAGGCGCGGCAGCGCGCGGCGGCCGGCAGGGGCTCCTGCCGGGTGGCGCGCCGGTCAGCCGTGGTGCAGGCCGATCTCGTACGCGATCTCCCAGCGCACGTCGGGCACGGTGATGTCGGCGGTCTCGACGGCGCGGCCGTCGGTGGCGTAGTAGGTCCGCTCGATGTGCAGCAGCAGGTCGCCCGGGGTGATGCCGAGCAGCGCGGCTTCCGCGACCGTGGCCCGCCCCGGGCGGGGCACCTCCACGGCGGTGTCGATCTCGATGCCGATGCTGAGCATCCGCCGCAGCACGCCCTTGCCCGCCAGCGGCCCCAACTCCGGCAGGACGATGGGGGTGCCCCCGGTGATCGCCATCGGCTCCCAGCTCTCGGACAGCTGCACGGGCTGCCGGTCGGCGAGGAACTCGTAGCTGGTGCGTACGCACAGGTCGCCCTCGGCGATGCCGAGCCGTTCGGCGATCCGGGCGGGGGCGGCGGTGCGGGCCTCGGTGTGGCTCTCCCAGTCGGCGGCTCTGCCCAGTTCGAGGACGTCGGTGCGGATCCGGCCGGTCCCGGGCTTCTCGCGGTGCCGGGAGCGGACCATGCGTCTGCGTTCACGCGGTCGGGTCACGAAGGTGCCGGAACCCGCGCGTCCCTCCAGCAGACCCTCGACGATCAACCGGTCGACAGCACGCTGAGTGACATTACGCCCGACCCCGTACTCCTTGGCGAGCTGTGCCCTGGACGGCATGCGATCGCCCTGTGCCCATTCCCCGCGTTTGATGCGATCGCGCAGGTCGTCGGCCACTTCGAGGTAGGGGGCCTCGCGTGCCATCAGCGGTCTCCCGACTGCCGGTTGGTGCTCCAGTTCCGTTGACAAAGCTACTGCATCAGGTCCAACCTACTTAAGTAGCTTTACGATCTGTGATCACCCGCCCACCCTGGGGACACCGTTGCGTTCACCCGAATCCCGTGCCCGTGAGATCGCCGAGCAACTGACGGCCGCGACCGGCACCGAGGCACGCACCCGGCAGACCCCGGACGCCATCCGCGTCGAGGTCGACGTCCCGGCCGAGATCACGGCCGAGTTGCTCATCGCCATCGTCACGGCCCTGGGCATCGGCGACCGCTACGGGCACGACCACACCCCCACCGCGGGGGTGGCCTGGGCCGAGGTCGCCAAGCTGCCATGACCCCCGCTCGGGCCCGGCGGGCGCCGCACGGCGGCCGACCGGACCTGAGCGGGTCGCATCCGGCGTCGACCGAGCCGGATGACCGCGAGATCGAGGAGGGAACGCACGTGAGGATCGATCCGCACCCGCGCAACACCGGGACAGGGGACGACGACGCCCCCGGCCAGCCGTGGCAGCCGCCACAGGAACCGCCGAGCCCGGACGGCAGCAGTCCTGAAGGGGACGGGAAGCACCGCAAGTGACATCCGGTACGCAGAAGGAGGGCCGGCCCGCTCGCACCGAGTTGGGCCGCGCCCTGCTCCGATCGGGCGCCCTGACCCAGCAGTGGCGGCCCGCGTTCGAGGCTGTCGACCGGGCGGCGTTCCTGCCCGACCTGATGTGGCCGTACGACATGGCCACCTCGCGCAGCACCACGGTCGACCGGGCCGCCGACCCGGACGCCTGGTTCCGGCACGCCGACAGCGACGAGCCGCTCACCACCCAGTGGGACGACGGCGCCCACCCAGGGCCCGGGCCCGGCCGGGTCGCCACCTCCTCGTCCTCGATGCCCGGCGTGGTGTTCGCCATGCTGTCCGACCTCGACCTGGCCGAGGGCATGTCGGTGCTGGAGATCGGCACCGGCACCGGCTGGACGGCGGGGCTGATGGCCCATCGGCTCGGGGACACGGCCGTCACCAGCATCGAGGTCGACCCGGCCGTCGCGGACCGGGCCAGGGCCGCGCTGGAGGGGGCGGGCCTGCGACCCCGGGTGCTGACCGGGGACGGCCTGCTCGGCCACCCCGGCGGCGCGCCGTACGACCGGGTGGTCGCCACCTGCGGCATGCGGCGCATCCCGTACGCCTGGGTCGAACAGACCGCGCCCGGCGGCCTGATCGTCGCGCCCTGGGGCACCCACTACGCCAACCGCGACACCGTGGTGCGGCTGACCGTCGCCCCGGACGGGCGCGGCGCGAGCGGCCGCTTCACCCGGGCGGTGGAGTTCATGAAGGCCCGCGCCCAGCGGCTGGTCCGCCCGGCGAACTCCGTCTACCTGCCCGACGGTTTCCCCGGCGACTCCACGACCACCAGCACGTCGCTGACCGCGGCCGACGGTTTCGCCGACCGCTTCGGGGCGTTCACCTTCGCCGCAGGACTGCGGATCCCCGGCTGCGTGTGGGCGTCGGACGAGCGCGACGGGGACCACAGCGTGTGGTGGTACAGCCTCACCGACCACTCCTGGGCGGCCGTGCTGTTCCGGCACTCGGTGCCGGTCTCCACCGTCCACCAGTCGGGGCCGCGCCGGCTGTGGGACGAGGCCGAGGCCGCCTGGCGATGGTGGACCGACCGGGGCCGGCCCGACCCGACCCGCTTCGGCCTCACCGTCACGCCCACCGGACAACGGGCCTGGCTGGACGACCCGGAGAAGTGCTGGGCGCTGTAGGGCCGCGGGAGGCTTCGCCGCGCGTGCCGCCTTGGTCCGGCCGGGGCTACTCCGTCCGGACCAGGGCCCGTCGGGCCAGCGCGACGGCGCCGGCGAGGCCGTCGGGCACCGGGACCGGCCGCAGGCCCATCGGCGCCAGCCGCCGGGTCAGCCGCTCCAGCAGCACGCCGTCCGGGCCGAGGAGTCCTCCGGTGGTGACGAGCACCTCCCGCGGACCGGGGTCCAGCGTCGCCACCGTCGCGGCCAGGCGTTTGACCGCGCCGGCCAGCAGCCGCCCGGCCACCTCGTCGCCGTGTCCGGCCGCCGCCACCACCAGCGGGCACACCGAAGCCAGGTCGGCCGACGGGCGGGCGTGCACCGCCCGCACCAACCGGTCGCGCAACTCCTGTCCCGCGTAGGGGTCGGCGGGGCGGGCGTCGACCGGCTCGCCGAGGTAGTGCGCGGTGACCGCGGCGGTCAGCAGGGTCGGCCTCCCCCGGTCCTCCAGCGCCGCCAGCACCTTGCGCACCGCCCGGCGCCCGATCCAGAAGCCGCTGCCGCCGTCGCCGAGCAGCCAGCCGTCGCCGTCCACCACGTCGCGTTGCAGGCCGTCGGTGATCCGGGCGGCCACCACGCCCGTCCCGGCGATCAGGATCAGCCCGTCGGCCGGGGCGCCCGGCGCGCCCGCGAAGGCCACCTCCGCGTCGCTGCGCACCGCCACGCTGCCCGCGGCGATGCCGAGGCGCCGCAGCGCGCGCTCCAGCGCGGTCTCCGCCGCCGTCGTGGGCCGGTTGGTGTCGGGGCCGCCGGAGCACCCGGAGATCCCGGCCACCACGGCACCCACCCGGGACCGCCGCTCGGGGGTCACCACCTGCTCGACCGCCCGGGCCAGATGCTCGGTCAGCCGGTCGACCGGGACGGACACCGCGTTGCCCGGACCGGCGGTTCCGGTGGCCAGCATCGCGGACCCACCCGTGGCGGCGTCGGCCCGGGCGAGGGCGGCGCGGGTGCGGGTGCCTCCGGCGTCGATGCCGAGGACGAGGGCGTCCCCGGCCGGTGGGTGGGCGGTCATGGCTGGCTCCCGGCGGGTCGTCAACTGCCCGGTCGCTGCTGCTTGTACGGGCGAACGGCCTCCGTGGTGGCGGCCATCGCCTCGGTGCTCTGGTCGTAGGTGCGCTGCGCCACCGCGATGTACAGCAGGTCCAGGACCGCCATCTGGGCGTGCCGGCTCAAGATGGTGTTGTGGCTCGGGCCGTCGGTGCGCACGCTGGTGGTCAGCGCCAGGTCGACCCGGCGGGCCAGCGGCGAGGCGGGGTCGTTGGTGATGGCCACGGTGGTCGCGCCCCGGGAGGCGGCCTCCACGGCCAGGTCGGTGACCTCGCGGGTCCGCCCGCTGTGCGAGAGGGCGAGCAGCACGTCCTGCGGACCGAGCAGCGCGGCGCCGGTGAGCGCGACCTGGGTGTCGCTCCACGACCAGGCCGGCACCCCGATCCGGTAGATGCGGTGCTGGAACTCCGCTCCCATGCCCGCGCTGCCTCCGGCGCCGCAGATCTCCACCCGGCGGGCCCCGGCGATCGCCGAGGCGGCGAGGTCGACGGCGGCCAGGTCGAGCCGGCCGAGCGTCTCGGCGACCACGTGCCGTACCCCGGAGGAGATGGCGTCCGCGACCTGCCGGATCCCGTCGCTCTCCGAGATCTCCCGGCCCATGTTGGCCTGCCAGGTCTCGCGTTCCGAGCGGCCGGTGTCCGAGGCCAGGGCGATGCGCAGCGCCGCGTAGCCGGGCAGGCCGAGCGAGCGGCAGAACCGGGTGATGCTCCCGGTGGAGATCTTGCAGGCGTCGGCCAGGTCCAGGATGGTCATCCGCGCGACGGCGGCCGGGTCGCCCAGGATCAGCGTGGCGGCGGCCCGCTGTGCCTCCGGCAGACCGGGCAGCAGCTCACGGATGCGGTCGACGACCCCGTCGTCCGTCGCCTCGGCGGCAGTGCGCATGACAGCAACTCTCCGATCCCATGAGCGAAGAATTATTCTTCACGCTCAGGGCGAAGACTGTCAACGAGGCGTCGTCCCCATTGACGTATCCGCGAATCCGCGCGCAAAGTTCTCGACGGCGAAGAATAATTTTTCTCTACGAGAGGCAGTCACGCATGCCGGACAGCCAGCAGTTCGTCACCGCCGCCCAGGCCGTCGTCGACCGGGTGGTCGCCGGTCAGGCCCAGGGCGTCACCGCCGCATCGGCGCTGATCGCGGACGCGCTACGGCACGACGGCATTGTCCAGGCCTTCGGCACCGGCCACTCCGAGTCGCTGGCGAACGAGATGGCCGGCCGGGCCGGCGGGCTGGTGCCCACCAACAAGATCGCGGTGCGCGACCTCGTCCTGTACGGCGGCGCCCCCACCGAGTTGCTCACCGACCCCAAGCTGGAACGCGATCCGCGCATCGCCCACCAGCTGTACGAGCTGACCGCGCCGCACCCGCGCGACGTCTTCGTCATCGGGTCGAGCTCGGGCATCAACGGCTGCGTCGTCGAGATGGCCAAGCTGGTCAAGGAGGCCGGCCACCCGCTGATCGCCGTCACCTCGGTGGAGCACACCAACCAGGCGCCCCCGCGCCACCCGTCGGGCAAGCGCCTGTCGGACTTCGCCGACGTCGTGCTGGACAACGGCGCGCCCTTCGGCGACTCACTGCTCCCGCTGCCCTCGGGCGGCTCGGTCTGCGCGGTCTCCTCCATCACCGCCGCCTACCTGATCCAGATGATCACCGCCGAGGTCGTCCAGCTCCTCATCGACGCCGGCCTCACCCCGCCGGTCTACCTGTCGGCCAACGTGCCCGGCGGCGACGAGCACAACCAGTCGCTGGAGGACCGCTACGCCGGGCGCATCCGGCGCGGCGCCTGACCGACGGCCCACCGCCCCTCCCCGTCAGAACCTGGAGCGCGACTGATGAGATCCCCCGACGAGACCGGCCACCGCGCCACCGTCACCAGGGCCGCCCGCCGGATGGCCCGGACGACGGCGGCCGCACTGGCGAGCGTGGGCCTGACCGCGGCGACGCTGGTGGGCGCCGGAGCCGCCACCGCCGCGTCCACCGCCACCCCGGCGCTGATCCCCGCACCGCACGGGTGGACCGCCGGCCAGGGGTCGTTGCGCCTCGGCCCGCGCGCCAGGATCAACACCGACACCGCGAGCCAGGGAACCGCGCGCACCCTCGCCGGTGAGCTGCGCGCGGCGCACGGCTGGACCATCCCGGTGGTCCACGGCCCCGCGCGGGCCGGCGACATCGTGCTGCGCACCGACCCGGGGCGCGCGCCGCTCGGCGCCGAGGGGTACACGCTGCGGATCGGCGACGACGTGGCGATCACCGGCCGCACCGGCGCCGGGGTCTTCTACGGCACCCGTACCGTCCTGCAACTGCTCGCCACGGCCACCGACCTGCCGCGCGGCGCCACCACCGACGTGCCCTCCTACGGTGAGCGGGCGGTCGGGGTGTGCGCCTGCTACACCTACGACACCGACGCCTGGTTCGGCCGCCTGATCAAGGACATGGCCTACCTGAAGCTCAACACGCTGCACTTGGAGCTGAAGGTCCGCGACGAGCGGTACCCGGCGGTGAACACCTTCTCCTACTACACCAAGCCGGAAGTGGCCCGGCTGGTGGCGCTGGCCGCCCGATACCACATCGCCGTCATCCCGGAGATCAACTCACCCGGGCACGTCGACCCCTACCTGACGCCCTACCCGGACCTGCAACTGACCGACGCCGCCGGCACGCCGGACCCGACCCGGCTGGACATCACCGACCCGGCGGCCTTCACCTTCTACACCCGGCTGATCGACAACGACCTGAGTGTCTTCCCCGGCCGGTACTTCCACATGGGCGCGGACGAGTACATGATCAACTCGGCGTACTCCAACTACCCCCAACTGCTGGCCTACGCACAGGCCAAGTTCGGCCCGAAGGCCACCCCGCAGGACGCCTACATCGACTTCATCAACCGGGTCGACGCCTACGTACACACCAAAGGCCGCACCCTGCGGATCTGGAACGACGGACTGACCGGCGAGAACACCGTGCCGCTGAACAAGGACGTCGTCGTCGAGCACTGGCTGCCCGAGACGGTCACCTCGCAGCAACTCCTGGACGCCGGCCACCGGGTCATGAACGCCACCGACGCCTGGTACTACGTACGCGGCGGCTACCAGCCCGACGCGAAGAAGCTGTACGAATCCGGCTGGACCCCGCTGGACTTCGCCGACGGCACGGTCACCGGCGGCCCCGCACTGACCGGCGCCGAGTACATGGTCTGGCCGGACGACTACGGCAAGGAGACCGAGAACCAGGTCCAGCAGGGGATGTCCACCTCGCTGCGGGCCTTCGCGCAGTCCGTGTGGGGCGGCCCCCGTCCGGCCGACGACTGGGCCGGCTTCACCGCGCTGGCCGACTCCCTCGGGCACGCCCCCGGTTGGGGCCCGCGCTGGACGCAGCCGCTGCCGGCCGGCGACTACCGGCTGAGCGCCACGGCGGGCAGCGGTCTGCTGAGCGTGCCGCCGGGCACCACCGCCGCCGGGACCGCGCTGGTCGCCGATCCGGCGGCCGACCCGGCCACCGCCTCCTGGCAGCTGCGGCCGACCGACGACGGCTATTACCAACTGGCCTTGGGCGACAGCGGGTTGTGTGCCGAGATCAGCCGCGGCCCGGCCAACAACATGCACGTCGTCGAGCAGGAGGGCGCGACGGCCACCGCGGAGACCTGCGGCGCCGCAGAAACCCAGAAGTGGCAGCTGGAACCGGTCGCCGGCGGCTACCGGATCGTCGACGCCATCACCCAGGAGGCGCTGGACGCCTCCGGCGCCGACGGCACGGTGGTCCAGCAGCCGCGCGACACCGCCCGAGCCGACGTCTGGGCCGTGACACCGGCCGTCTGAGCGGATGCCACAGAAAGATCCACCGGGAGACCGGCCGAGAGAGGGCGGGACATGATCAGCCGACGCGATTTTCTGCTCACCGGGACCGCGGTCGTCGCTGCCACCACGGCGATGACCGGGCGCTCCGCCGCGGCGATCCCGGCGGCCGGCGCCGCCGGGGCGATCCGGCCGGCTCCCGTCATCGCCCTCGATCCCTCCGACGCCCCCGAGCGGATCCTGGCCAAGGCGGCGGCCGTCGTGCCGCGGCCCTCCCAAGTGGCCTGGCAGGAAAGGCGGGTGACCGGCTTCACCCACTTCGGGATGAACACCTTCACCGACCGCGAGTGGGGCTCGGGGTGCGAGGACGAGGCGGTCTTCGCACCGTCGGCGGTGGACATCGGGCAGTGGATGCGCGCCTACCGGGCCGCCGGCATGAAGCAGGTGATGCTCACCGCCAAGCACCACGACGGCTTCGTGGTCTATCCGACCCGCTACTCCAACCACTCGGTCGTCGCCAGCCCCTGGTGGTACCGCGGCGCCCCCGACCCGGCGGCAACGACGGCCCGGGCCCACGCGAGCGCCGAGCGGGCCCACGACGGCTCGGCGTTCTGGCGGATCCGCGGAACGGGCAACGTCAACCCGGCCGGTGACATCCTCGGCGGCTACCTGCACGCCGCCCGCGAGGCCGGGTTGAAGGTCGGGGTCTACCTCTCGCCCGCCGACGGCTCCGAACTGCCGCCGGACTGGCACGCCGGGTGGGTGCGGCAGATCGTCGCCAAGCACGACGCCGGGCAGCAGTTGAGCACCGAGGAGCAGTCCACCTACGACGACCGGGACCGCGCCCCGGCGGGCCTGGGCCGCTACGGCAGCGGCAGCCCGGTCACCGCCCGCACCATCCCCTCCCTGGTGCCGGACGACGACCGCGCCGAGGCGGTGGCGGCCGGCCGGCTGCCCACGTTCCGGTTCATGGCCGACGACTACAACGCCTACTACCTCAACCAGTTGTACGAGCTGTTCACCGAGTACGGCCCGATCGATGAGCTGTGGCTGGACGGCGCGAACCCCTGGACGTCCAGCGGCATCACCGAGGCCTACGACTTCACCGCCTGGTTCGAACTCGTCCACGCCCTGTCCCCCGACACGGTCACCTTCGCCGGGCCGCAGGGCACCCGCTGGGTCGGCAACGAGGACGGCGCCGCCCGCACCACCGAGTGGAGCGTGACCCCGGCGACCGCCGACCCGGCCACCGCGCACGGCGAGACCCTGCTGCCGCAGGGGCCGCAGGCGGCGGACATCGGCTCCGACGCGGCGATCACAGCGCCCGGCGTGCAGTTCCTCCAGTGGTTCCCGGCCGAGGCGGACGTCTCGATCAGGCCCGGCTGGTTCTGGCATCCGGCCGAACACCCCAAGACGGCCGAGGAGTTGACCGAGCTGTACCGCACCTCGGTGGGACGCAACGCGGTGCTGCTGGTCAACGTCCCCCCGAACCGCGAGGGCCGGGTCGACGACGCGGACGCCGCCGCGCTGGCCGCGTTCGGCGAGTCGATCAGCCGGACCTACGCGGTCGACCTGCTGGCCGGCGCCCGTCCGGCCGGCCTGGCGGCGACCCTGACCGACGGACGGCTGGACTCCTCCTGGTCACCGCCGCGCGCGGCCACCACCGGCACGCTGGAGTTGGCGCTGGCGGCGGAGGCCACCTTCGACCAGATCGTGCTCGGCGAGGACATCACCCACGGCCAGCAGGTCGAACAGTTCACCGTCGACGGCTGGACCGGCACCGCCTGGACCCCGCTCGCCACCGCGACCACCATCGGCCACACCCGCATCCTCCCGCTCCCCGCCCCCACCACCACCGGCCGTCTGCGCCTGCGCGTCCAGCGCTCCCGAGGCGTCCCCCGCATCAGCACGTTGGGCCTGTACCGCACGGTCCCGCCGGCCTAGATCACCGGCGGACGGCCGAGGCGGGTCATGCGGGCCACCGTGGTCCAGCGCATCGGGCGCCGCAGCCCGCACTCGGTGCGCAGGCCCTCGGCGAAGCCGCCGAACCAGGCGCGCAGACCGCGCGCCGACCGGGTGCGCGCCAGCGTCAGCAGCGTCCACACGCCCAGGTAGACCGGCACCAGCACAGCGGGCAGATGCCGCCTGGCCAGCCAGACGCGGTTGCGGGCGACCATCCGGTAGAAGATCGCGTGCCGGGTCGGCGAGGTGCGCGGATGCTGTAGCACCAGCGTCGGCTCGTAGACGATCCGCCAGCCCTTGTCCAACGCCCGCCAGGCCAGGTCGGTCTCCTCGTGGGCGAAGAAGAACTCCTGCGGCCAGCCGCCGGTCTGCTCCAGCATCCTCATCGACAGGCTGTGTCCGCCGCCGAGGAACGTGGTGACCTCCCCGCCGCGCATCGGGTCGACCGTGCGCAGCCGGGGCACGTGCCGGCGCTGGGTGAAGCCGGTCTCGTCGGCGATCCGGAAACTGACGATGCCCAGCCTGCGGTCGGCGGCGTGCATCGCGGCGAGCCGGGTGAAGACGTCGTCGGAGATCAGCAGCCCGTCGTCGTCCAGGTCGACCAGCACGTCCACATCCCGGAACTCCCGCAGCCGTTCCATCGCGACGTTGCGGCCACCGGTGACACCCAGGTTCTCCGGCAGCTCGATCCCCGTCACCCCCTCGGGGAGCTCCGGCAGCGGCGACCCGTTGCCGACGACCACGATCCGGGTGGCCGGGGTGTCCTGCCGGGCGACCGATTCGAGCAGAGCGCGCAATTCCTGCGGTCGGTTGCCCATGGTCAGGATGGCAACGCCCACGCGCGGTTGACGCACAGATGAACTCCGTTCCTCGCGGCTGTGACGGCGATGCTAACCGTCCCGCGAGCGGCCAGAAGACCACCGGCCGGCCCGCGGACACCCCCGCGGACCAGCCGGTCCTTCCCGGCCTAGGCCGTGTCTTGTGGATCAGGGTGGATCAGGGAGCGGCGTCCGGTGCGGTGTATCGCAAGGCGCCGAAGCATCCCGATAGTCGGTGTTATCGGGGTGTTTCGGCAACGCCGCGAGGCGCCGTGCCGGGCGTCGCGAGCCCGCCAAGATCCGCAAGACACGGCCTAGGCCGTGGCCTAGGCCAGCAACTCCCGCATCTCGGCGACCGCTTCACGCAGCCGCTCGGCGAAGACCCGCATCTGGTCGGCGACCGCCAGCGGCGTGCTCAGGTAGAGGTTGAACCGCTCGGGCAGCAACACATAGGCGATACCGATGCACTTGCTGCTCGTCGAACCGAAGCCGAAGTACTGGATGTTGGCGGACGGCGCGGAGCTGGTGCTCAGGTAGTCGTCCCGCATGGTCAGCCAGCCCGGCGTGCGGAACAGCGCGGGCTGCTCGGTCACCCCGAGCTCCGCGCCGCGCCGCCGCTGGATCAACTCCAGCTCCCACAGGTGCTGTTCGGGCGCCTGACCGGCCTGGCACTCCTTCGCCCTGGCCACGTGCGCGGCCGCGGCGGCCCGCAACGCGGCGAGCCGGGTGTCCTGGTCCGCCGCCGGGTCGGTCATGGCCGCCACGAACTCGCCGATCTCCGGGGTGACGACGCGCATCGCCTCGGTCCTGCCGCGCCGGAACTGCCGGGTGGCGATCGACTCGTAGGTGGCGCCCAGGTGCCCCTTGGCCCGCTGGTGCGCGAGCTGGTAGGCGAGTTGCACGAACGCGTCCGGCGAGACCCCCAGCGATTTCGCGGTGTTGGCGCCGAAGTCCTCGAAGGAGACGGTGCGGGTCGCGGTGGCCTCCCCGTACGCGGTGAACGCCTCGGCGGCCGACCGCGCCTGCTCCTGCAGGGCGTCGTCCAGCCCGAAGGTGAGCGGCTCGATCGCCGGCAGCCCCTGGGCCCGGGCCCCGGACTGCCGGGACTGCTCGTCGCCCGGGGTGTTCAGGAGGGCGTCGACGAAGCTGAGGATGGTGGTCCCGTCCAGCCCGCAGTGCTCCACGTTGATGCCGGCCCGACCGTCGGCGTAGACGATCAGCGAGAGGGCCTTGTCGAACCAGCGGTTGCCGCCGTCGCCGTACAGCAGGTGGTCGCACGCCTGCTGGATGCCGGCCGGCGCGAAGTCCTCCAGGCACACGCAGAACAGCGCGGTCTCGACATCGTCCAGCGCCGCCGGGTTGCCGGGGTGGCAGGTCAGCAGGGACTCGCGGGTGGCCGCCCACTCCGCGCGGGCCATCGTGGTGAGGTGGCCCACCGAGGTGCCCGCCTCGGCCGCCCCGGCGCCGGTCTTGAGCACCGCGCCCAGCCCGGCCTCCAGGTCGTCCAGGCTGTGCGGCACCCCGTCGGCGCCCAGCACGTCCATCTTGTACATGGCGCCCCGGAAGAACACCACGATGTGCCGGGCGTCGGACGGGCCCGGCCACTGCTCGGAGTAGGGGGTGCGGACGGTGTCCTGCACGGCGCCGGGGATCCGGGTGGTGGAGAAGAGGAACTTGTTCTGCTCCATCGACTGCGGCTGCCCGCGCAGCACCACCGGTTCGATGCTCTCCTCGTCCAGTCGCCGCTTGTAGTTGACGGCCCCGGCGATGAGCCCGGCCGCCCGCTCCAGCTGTGACTGGTCGGAGTCCTGGAAGAGGAAGAAGAAGTTGGCGTTGAGCGCGATCCGGTCCCGGCGGCCCAGGTAGCGGTACGGCCAGAAGGTGTCGAGCCAGCTGTGCACGCCTTCGGTGGAGTCGTACTCCTCGAGCGCCGCGTGCAGCACCTGGCCGGGTCCGCCGGGCCGCAGGAACTCGGTCACCTCTTCCCTGGTCGCCGCCCGCTCCCCGTCGGTCAGCAAGGGCTCGCACCAGGCGAGGAACCGCTCGCAGCTCACCTGGAGCGAGGGCAGCGGTGCGCGCGGCAGGCTGTCCTCCAGTGCGAAGGTCGTGGTTGCCGCCGCTCTCTGACTGGCACTCAATTCCGTTCTCGATTCGGCTCGTAGGGACCTGCGGTCGCCTCCCGGCCGGCCGGCCGGGAGATGTACAGCTGTGCGTGGAGCCAGCCTTCCGCCTCAAGGCCCCGGGTATCCACTCCGGCGGCCGACATCGTGTCCAGCACGAGTGCCTGTTCCTGCTGGGAGGCGAACTTCCGCTGCCTGAAGGACCCTTCGACGCGGACGGTCCGGTACCCCAGCGCGTCCAGGGCCTGTTCGATCGGGTCGAACGGGAACATCCGCAGCACGAAGTGGGCCATCCAGGGCAGCCGGCCGTCCTGGGCGGCGACCACCCGCACGAGGGTTCGCTCGGTGACGTAGCCGAGGCAGCCGGTGGAGATCACCAGGTCGGTCCCCGCGAGCCGGGCGCGCTGCCCGGGTGTCGGGTCGCCCGCCTCCAGGTCGGCGTCGACCGCGTCGTCGAGGAAGCCGGCGTCGAGCCCGTAGGACAGCGCGCTGCCGGAGACGTCCAGGCCCACGATGCGCACGGGTCTCGCGGACCCGCCCGGGCCTGACAGCTCCCGGTCGGCGGCCAGCAGGTCCGCGCGGGTGCGGCGGTCGTCCTGACCGGCCCCGGCGGTCGCGTAGCGCGCGTACAGCTCGTCCATGGTGGCGTCGTACTTCAGCAGCGCCGCGTTGATCCCGTACGAGCAGCCGATGTCCAGCACCTGCGGCACCGGCACCCGCCTGACCTGCCGGTACTCCTCGATC
This sequence comes from uncultured Actinomycetota bacterium, assembly GCA_963737305.1. Classification (GTDB taxonomy): domain Bacteria; phylum Actinomycetota; class Actinomycetes; order Streptomycetales; family Streptomycetaceae; genus Streptantibioticus_C. The sequence goes on from CAVTRX010000001.1 coordinate 4,386,465, forward strand.
AGCTTCTCGAAGTAGGGCTTGGCCTGCTGGGGCACGCGGTAGTCGAGGGGTCGCAGCTCCTGGAAGTAGGCGCGTGGATCGGGTCGGGTGTAGATGTGGTCGAGCGAGACTTTTCCGGTCGGGTCGAAGCGCACGGGGCGTTCTCCTCCGTGGATCGCGGGGTGTTCGTGGGCCGAACGGGTACCTGCGGGGGCGGTCTTGTGGGGGCGCCCTAGTCCAGCAACCCGTCGCCACGGACGGCCCGGCCCTCGGCCGCCAGGTGCTCGGGCAGCACCCGGCCGAAGAGCTGCCGGGTACGCGCCACGCTCCCGATGACGCCGGGGCGCTCGCTGTAGGCGAAGATCGCCGAGTGCCGGGCGACCTCGCCGCGCACCGGGCTCACCCGGTGCAGCGAGTAGCGGCCCTTGAACAGCTGGAGGTCGCCCGGCCGCAGCGGAAGCCGCCGGATCAGCCGCTCGCCCCGGCCCGCCAGCACGTCGCGGACGTCGGAGAAGTTCTCCGCCTCCCCCGACCTGATGTTCGGGCAGTACTCGAAGGAGCCGCCGTCGTCCGCTTCCTGGGTGAGCATGCTGACCGTGAACTCGTTGGTGTCGAAGTGCCAGGGGTGCTCCATGCCCGGCGCGACCACGTTGAGGACCAACCCGGAGAGCGGATCGGCCAGTTCGTGCAGGCGCGGCAGTTCGAAGCAGCGGGCCAGGAAGTCCTGGAAGGCCTCGTGGGCGTACAGCCGGCCGATGAGGGATCCGGCCGGGACGCGGTCCCGCGCGACGAACGCGTTGCCCCGCCGGAAGGTCGTGCGGCCCGGGTGGTCCTCGGGCAGGACGGTGTCCACGGCGATGTTGTAGACGTTGACCGTCTCGACGTCGAAGTGCGCCCGGGGGGCCATCGCCGCGCATTCCCGCCGCAACGCCGCACGCAGCGACGGACGGACGAAGTCCGGCAGCACGGTGCAGCCGTGCTCCGCCAGTTCGTGCCGGGCCCGGGCGATCACCTCCCGCCCTAAGACGCCGCCGGGATCCGCCAGGGGGTAGCGGGTCGTGTCGACCACCTGGTCAAGCGTCAGGACTTCCGCAGTGCTCATCCGGACCTCACCTTCGGCGTCAGTCAACTCTACTGGCGAGTAACACAGTTGAAGCTGCCACAGGCACGGCCACGTTGTCAGTTGTCTGTGACACGTCGCACTTGGACGGGGTCAGGATCAGGAACCGCGGGGATAGGTCTGGCGCACCTTGCCCTTGGCGTCGGCGGACAGGTAGCCGCTGCCGTAGGCGTCGGAGAGATAGACCCGGATGGTCGGCGTCCCGTCGAACAGGTCCGGGCCGATGATGATGTAACGGCTCGTCGGATGCGGGACGTTGAGGGTCTTCTGGGCCTTGGCCAGCAGCCCGGGAAGGACGTCCCAGTCGAAGACCCGCAGGTCCACCGGCTTCTCGTCGCCGATCACCGTGCCGCCCGGCTCGTGGGTGGCGGTGCCGTCCCGGTAGTCGATCTCGTCGTACAGCTTCGGGTTGGAAGCCGTCGGCGCCTCGGCGCTCGCGTACGTCGGGTAGACGACCAGTTCCTCGATCTTGTTGCCGGCGATGTACGGGCTCATCGCCTTGACGGTGGCGCGTACCCCGGCGGGGGTGAGCAGGTCGTCGACGGTGGCCGGCGCCGGGGTGTCCACGCCGGCGGGCGTCGCGTCGCCGCCCGTCAGCGCCGGTGCGTGGCTGGTCGGCGTCCTGCTGGTCGGCGTCCCGCCGTCGGCCGTGCTGCCGTTGGCGTGGGCGCCGTCGGGGAGCAGGTTCCACGTGAGGGCGCCGGCCAGGGCGACCACGATCGCGGACAGGACCACCACCGGGGTACGCCGACCGCGGGCCGGCTGCGCCGGATGGGACGGCCGGGTGCCCTGCTGCCCCCACCCGGCGGGCCCGGTCGCGCCGGCGTACGGGTGCCCGCCTGGCTGCTGCCCCTGGAGGAACGCGGGGTGGCCGACGGGGTAGGACGGCGCGGGGTGCGCCGGGGCGCCGGTGGGGGCGATGCCGGGGTACGGGGTGGCGGACGCGTGGCCGACGGGGTTGGGGGTTCCGGTCGGATGGGCGACGGGGTTCGGGGTGCCGGGGTGCGGGGTGCCGGTCGGGTGGCCGCCGGCGGGCGGGGTGTCGGTGAACGCCGGTGCCCAGCCTTCGGGACCCGTCCCGGCCGGGGATCCGGCGAAGGCGCCGGCCGACGGTCCGTTGAGCGCCCGGGTGGGCCGATCGGACGGCCCCGCGTCCACCGGGTCGGCGACCTCGGCGAGCAGCCGGTCGAGTTGTGCGGCGTCCGGCCGGGCCGCCGGATCCTTGGCGAGGAGCGCGGCCAGCAACGGGCCGAGCCGCCCGGAACGGGTCGGCTGCGGCAGGGGTTCGTCGAGCACCGCGGCGAGGGTGGCCAGCGTGCTGGACCGGCGCAGCGGGTGGTGCCCCTCTACGGCGACGTAGAGCATCATGCCCAGCGACCACAGGTCGGAGGACGGATTGCCCTCGTGACCGCGGATCCGCTCGGGAGCGATGTACTCGGGCGAACCGATCAGCGCGCCGGTGGCGGTGAGGGCGGTCGTCGCGTCATGGATGGCGGCGATGCCGAAGTCGGTGAGCACCGGGGTGCCGTCGGTGCGCAGCAGGACGTTGCCGGGCTTGACGTCGCGGTGCTGTACGCCGGCCGCGTGGGCGGCCCGCAACGCGCCCAGGACGCCGCGGCCGATCCTGGCCGCCTCGGGAACCGCGAGCGGGCCGCGCTCCAGGCGGTCGGCGAGGCTGCCGCCGCCGACCAGCTCCATCACGAGCCAGGGGTAGGGGTGTTCGGGGGCGTCGACGATGTGATGGATGATCACGACGTTGGGATGCTGGAGGCGGGCGAGCGCCCGGGCCTCGCGCAGCACCCGTTCCCGCATCTGCCGCGCGCCGGCCGGATCGGCGGCCGAGACGGCGTGGTCGGGCGGCCGGACCTCCTTGAGGGCGACCTCACGGTCGAGGGCGTTGTCCCGGGCCCGCCAGACGAGGCCCATGCCCCCGCCGCCGAGAGGTTCCAGCAGTTCGAACCGCCCGTCGATGAGCCGCGCGCCGGGCCCCCCAGTGTTCATGCGCGACATCGTAGAAGACGCGGGTGAATAACTGTTCCCCGCACGGGTGTCCCGCCGCCTGGGCCGTGGAGCTCCCGCCGCCCGGGCGTGGGGCTCCCGCCGCCGGGGCCGTGGGGCCTCGGGCCGCCCGGGCCGTGGGGCCTCGGGCCGGCGCTCGCCGCGTTCTTGGCAAGGGTTTCCCCGTACGGGCGTCCCCGCGTTCTCGGCGTGGGCGTCGCCGTACGGGGTGGGCGCCGTCGGGCGCCGCCTGCCGTGGCTACAGGCCGGGGAGGGTGTCCTGTTCGATGTCGCGGGCCGGTGGTCTGGGCGCGACGCGTTCGTGGAGCTTGGCCCGGCAGCCGTCCCCGATCCCGCGCCGGCGCGCGTCCCGGCCGGTGAGCGGACGCCCGCACAGCCGGCAGGTGACCCCCCGCCGCCCGGATCCTTCAAGCTCGTCATCCGCGTCAGCCGGGCCGGCCACACCCGCCACGTCCGCAAGGGGCAACAGCGTCCCGGAATCGTCGATCATGACCATGGTGTAGCACGCCGGCGGTCGCCCGGTCGTGAGCTTCGAAGCGGGGGGCGGCCGCTGCGAAGGGGGAGCGGCCGCTTCGAAGGGGGGCCGCTTCGAAGGGGGGCCGCTTCGAAGGGGGGCCGCTTCGAAGGGGGCGTCGGCCCGGTCAGTCGCCGTCGGGGCTCGGCCGCAGGGTGAGCAGCGTGATCTCGCTCGGGGCGAAGACCCGGAAGGGCGGCCCCCAGAAGCCGGTGCCCCCGCTGGTGTAGAGCTGCGTCCGCTCGCCGTGCCGGCTCAGGCCGCGCACCACCGGCTGATCGATCCGGACGAGGAAGTTGAACGGCCAGATCTGGCCGCCGTGCGTGTGCCCGGAGACCTGGAGGTCGATGCCGGCCGCGGCGGCCTGCCCGACGTACTTGGGCTGGTGGGCGACGAGCAGGACCGGCCGTTCCGGGTCCGCCCCCGCCAGCGCGCCGACCAGGTTCGCGCGGTGCCCGGCCAGTCCGGAGGACTCCGCGGTCACGTCGTCCACACCGGCCAGGACGAGGAGGTCACCACCGCGCTCCACCATCACATGGCGGTTGTGCAGCGGTTCCCAGCCGAGTTCCGCCATGCGGTCCAGCCAGCCTTGCGCCTCGCCGAAGTACTCGTGGTTCCCCGTGACGTAGACCTTCGCCAGCCGTGACCTGATCGTCCCGAGCGGCGCGGACTGCTCCCGGCGCTGGGCGGGGGTGCCGTCGGCGATGTCGCCCGCGTGGATCACGACGTCCGCGTCGAGCGCGTTGACGGCCTCGGCGACCCGCGTCGACCAGCCGGCCCGGTCGATCGGCCCGAAGTGGGTGTCGGCCAGCACCACGACACGGGTTCCGTCCAGACCGCCGCCGAGCCGCGGGATGTGGACGTCCAGCCGCTTGACCCGGGGCACCCGCATGGCCTCGTGGTGTCCCCACGCCAGCAGGCCGGCGGAGACCACGGCGACGGCCACGGCGACGAACCTGGCCCGGTCGGCGGCGCCGACGCCGAGCCCGATCAGCACGAGGTGCGCCACGCCGCCCAGCACCGACCAGGTGAACAGCACCCAGACCACCCCGAGGGTGCTGTCCGCGATGCGGGCCGCCCGGTCGGACCGCCGCCGCCCGTGGCCCGCGGCCATGAGGAAGGGGAAGGAGACCAGCCCGGCGGCGAAGACGACCGTGCCGGCGAGGAAGACCGGCAACGGCCAGTCGACACCGGAGGCGAACAGCGTCCACCAGGGCAGGAAGAACAGCATCGCGAGGACGAGGAAGACCACGGTCCCGCCCAGCCGCCGGCGCAGGGAGCGCGCGGGACGTGGGCGGCTTTCCTCGGACCGGGCGCCCGGCGCGGGCTCCGCCCCGTCCCCTGACCGGGCCATGGCCGTTCCGCTTTCCGGCCGCTCACCGGAGGGCCGGCGGTCCGACCCCGCCAGGATGGATTCACTGTCTGCCACCGCGCCGCCCCTCACGTCCGCCCCCGCCGTCGGTCCCATCATCCGTCACACGGGGCCCGACCGGACCTCTTGGACCCTGTCGAGGCGTCACCGGCAGGGCCGCCGCGGCTCCCCTTCGCGGCGGAGATGATCACTGTTGAACGTTGATGATCACTGTTGAACGTGAATGCGCTCAACTCCACTTGGCAACCGCACACTTGTGGCACCCACTGATGACGTGGTGCCCTTGTGGCTCACGAGCAACCGACGTCAGGGAGGGGAACAAGTCTCATGATCAAGCGAATAGCAGCCGTGGTGGCGCTGATCCCGGCCATGCTGGGAGCTGCGTCCGGTGCGGCTTCGGCACACCAGGCAACGAAGGCGCCCGAAGCGGTGGTCACTCTGACCTACGACGCCAGCCAGGCGGGCCAGTGGGCGAGCGCGATCACGAAGGGCGTGGCGAACTGGAACGCGGCGACGCACAACGTGCACATGCAGCCCGCGAGCTCGCCCAGTACGGCGGACTTCGTCTACGTGGCGACCAGTGGCTGGCCCGAGACGACGCTCGGGCCGGTCGTCCCGGGCAGCTGGACGGGTGAGGTGGACCTGGGCCAGGAAGCGGTCGACGAGGGCTACGACATGACCCGGATCGCGGCGCACGAGACCGGGCACATTCTGGGGCTGCTCGACGACTACAGCGGGCCGTGCTCGGAGCTGATGTCGGGCCACGGCCCCGGAACGTCGTGCACCAACGCCCTGCCGAGCGCGGCAGAGGCGGCGGAGGTAGACCAGAACTACGCGGGCTTCGGTCCGGCGGTGGCCCCGCAGCAGCACCGCACCGTGGTCGACGTCTGGCGAGCCCCGGCCGCCCTCGCCAACGCGCGCTGACAAAGGCGCACGACAGCCTGCCCCCACGGAGAAGGGCCCCACCGCGAACGGTGGGGCCCTTCTACGCATTGCCCGGTGAGGAGTTGCCCCCTCGGTCGCCCTGCGTGAAGCGCTTACACCTGAGCGCACTCGCTCCTCAAGGTAGTAGGCGAATCGCCAGCACCGAGCCGTCCTGGCGGATCGATACCGGACCGCCCCAGTTCTCGTCCCAGCCGACGCGAGGGAGGCTCAGCCGTCGGGCATACGCGTCGGTTCGGTACTGCTCTACTTGCCCCTTCAACAGGTGAGCGAAGAGGTCTTCCGCCACTCCGGAGAACGCCTCGACACGGGTCCGGTTCAGACGAAAGACGTGGTCGGTGCCGACGAACTGGGTGCCCATGAGTGTTTGGTCGGCATCACGTACGCTGCCGGCCGCCGCGTGCGCGAAGCCGGTGAAGCGGTCGCGTCCTTGGCGCTTCGTAAGGTACTGGCTGGCGGTGTCCCCGTCGCCGGCGAACGCGCCGAGCCTGGCGGCGGCAGTACGGGCGAGGACTTGTTGGAACCACTGGTAGTGATCCTGCTGGACGTGGTAGCCGGGCTCTTTGTCCGGAGTCTCGTCGCCCTCGGGGGGAGGTTGGATGCCCGGGAAGATGTTCTCTTCATGCACCTGGTGGTTCAGGCCAGTACCGGGAGAGTTCGCAGCGGCGCGGAGCCAGCCACCGTTCCCCGGGGCCTGTAGGGCGTGCACAGTGAGAACGCCGTCAATGGGGGCGGTCGTTCTCGTCCTGCCCGACAAGTACGTAGATACCCGTCCGCTTGACCTCTGACCGCTGGCGGGGCTTCCGCGTAGTCGGCACGTGCGAAGGCAAGGCATGTACCCGTCCAGCCCGCCCGGTCGACGACCCGGAGCCCCTGTGGAATGCCACCGACCAGGAAGACCCGGATCGTCACGCCCCGAGCACCAGAACCCTGCGCCATGCCGGTCATGTTACCGATGGCCAAGCTCCGCCATCCGCGCCCTGAGCCGGGCCGCAGCGGCTTTGTACCGCTCCTCAAGGTCCGCCAGCGAGGTCGCGTATCGGTCGCCCCATGTGAGGTACCTCGCGACCAGTTTCTGCCGCTCCGCGACAACGAGTTGCTTCAAGCGAGCGCAGAGATCGTCCCCCAGGAGGTCGAGTACGCGATCGCGCACGTCGTCGAATGAAGTCGGTGAGCTCGTCGACCGCCTCTGATGGACGGCGTCCCATCGGTAGACCACACTGGTAAAGCCCCGATGGTTGAGGCTTCTGAAGTCGTCCTCGTGGTCCGACCACCACGAGGCGAGCACACCCGTCAGCTGATATTCGTCCAAGATCCCCAGCGGCAGTAGCTCCGCACGGAGCGATGAGCGCAGATGGGAGCGCAGCTCGGACGTGAACAGGCGATTCGTACCGGCCACGTCGGAGAACAGATGGCTCTGTCGCCGCCACCAACCTCTGGAGCACAGCACGAACCTCTGCTCCAGATCCGACGCAAGTTCCGGAATGCGGGCAGCGGTTTCCCTGTATCCCTCCTCGAGGAAGTCCAGGTACTGGTGATCACCGGGTAGGAACAGATCGTCAGGATCGATTCCGAAGGCATGAAACTTCTGCCTGGCAGAGTCGATCTCCCTTTTCGGGACACCTCCTGTGAGCACCGCTCGAACATCCAGCAGGGGCTCGACAGGCAGGCCAGCACCCAGGTACCGACGGATGTTGAGGTTGAAGTCGTGAGCCGCGATCTCGTCCAGTGGCACAACAGTCGCGAAGCCAGGGATGTCCTTCCAATCCAGGAAAGCTTCCGCGATCTTCTCCACATGCTGCGGATCGAGTCGGTTCTGAGCGCGCGCTGCCGCGACCTCATGCTCGGCGTTGATGAAGAGAACGCTTCCCCGCCGCTCCCTCGGCAGGCCTTGCGCCCCTCTCAATACGAGGATGCAGGCGGGTAGCGCGGTGTTGTAGAAGACGTTCGGGCCGATGCCGATGACTGCTTCCAGTCGACCGTCCTCAATGAACCCGCGGCGGATTTTGGCCTCTGCGCCACCCCGGAAAAGCACTCCGTGCGGAGTGACCACGGCGCCGATGCCATCGGGGCGCAGAACTGCGAGCGCGTGTTGGACGAACATCAGGTCGGCCTTCTTGCCGCTCTCCGGCGCCCAGCCGTACTTCATGCGCTCCGGGTGCCTGATCTCGCCCTGGATGTAGTTCATCGAGAACGGCGGCGCCGTGAGCACACGGTCGAACTGGCTGATGCGCCCCTCAGAAGAAAGAACCGGTTCGGCCAGGGAGTCGCTGCTGGATACCGACACCTCCGTGACGTTGTGCAGCAGGAGGTTCAAGAGGCCCATGGACCAGGCGGAGTGGTTCTTCTCCTGCCCGTACAGCGCGAGACCCGCCCCGCCCCCGTCGTGCTGGGCAACGTAGCGCGCCGCCTGGAGGAGCATGCCGCCAGAGCCCGCACATGGATCGTAGACGGACTGCCCCGCGTGCGGCCGCACCAACTCCGCAAGAAGCTGGCACACGGCACGGGGCGTGTAGAATTCCCCATTTCTCCTATCGGACATGGATACGGCGCCCAGGAAACGGTCGTAGGAGCGACCGACGACATCGTCGAACTCAAGGTGGTCATTACTGAGACACAGCTGGCCGAAATGGCTGATCAACCTACTGAGTGCGCGCCGACCGGGCTTGTTGTTGAAATCAATCCCGATGAACAGCCCGTTCAGGTTACTTGGATTGCTGATCTCCAAGACCCGCATCGCCTTGTTGAGCGCATGCCCCAGTTCGGCGGGAGACTGTGCCACGATGTCGGACCAGCGAGCATGCTCCGGCACCGTGAACAGCCCGGGCTGGTCTGATGCTCGCTTCAGGAGGAGCAGCGGGGCGATTACCTCGTGGTAGTCAGAAGCCCTCACCTCGCCGCGCAGGATGTCGGCGGCCTGCGTGAGGAACTCCTCAAGCCGCTTGACGGTCAAGGGCCCGTCATACGTGTCCTTCACCGGCCCAGCCACCCGCCGGTCAACTGGTCGAAGACGGACGGTCGTAGTCCTTCCAGGCGGGTGGCCATTTCCCGCTGAATCCTGATCTGCTCGTCGATGTCTGCGAGCGCCTCCACCACAGCCTGCTGGCGTGCCATCGGCACAATGACGACCGGTAGCTGGTTCAACATCGCCGAATTAAGTGATGGAACGGTCCCCGGGAGAGCCTGCCCGAGCAACTCGCCGCGTACCGGGGGATGCGTCAGGTACGCGGCGAGATACTCAGGCAGCACGGTCGCGCGGTCCGGGCGGATGCGCAACAGCGAAGAGCTGTAGAACCAGTTCGCCTGCTCGGACCCAATCAACGCCAGACGACCGAGCGTCCCCTGCCGCACGAGGAGGAGGTCGCCCTCCCGCAGCGCGAACCTCGCGAGCCGCTCGGCCAAACTCATCGGCACCCTGCGCAGCCGGCGGGCGTCCACCGTGAGATATTCCGTGAGGTCCGGTGGTGCGATGACCGGTACACCGTCGGGGCCGTCGTGCAACTCGTCCAACAAGGAACCGGACGGGCCGGCCGTCACACTACTCAGATGCCCCAAGGGGATCCGCTCGCCCTGGGGAACTTCCCCAGCCCGATGCGGGGCACTTGCCTCATGGCTTCCTCGCACGGCTTGGACCCGTCCTTTCCTCTGTTGTCGTAGATCAGACGGCGCGCGACTGGTGCCGCAGCACCGCACGCAGGAGTCGCTCGGCGACCCCAGCCAGTGTGGTCATGATGACCGTGGTCAGAGCAGCCCGGCCACATCCGGCGAAGGTAGCGGCGGTCGAGGCGACGACAGTGATCACGACGAGCGTCACCATCTTCTTCCTGGCCCGGGAAGGCCAGGTCCAGGCATGATGGACGTTGGCAATTCTCATGGGGGATTGTCCTCCTGTCCCCGAATGGGGACGGTTGGGCCGCACCGCCTTGCTTGGTTGGCCCCTGGTCGGGCGGTGCGGCTTGTCAACTGGACTCTGCTTACCTGCGATGCCGCAGTGGAGATGGCTACCCGTCACCTAGCACCACAGGCGAAGCTCGTTGATCGAGCTTCGGTTGCACCACTGTACACGCTCGACGCATGCGAAGGTGCCTTCGCAGATCCCAACTCGGCTTTGCACGGCGATAATTGTGTGAGCGGCACTTCCTGTCGCACGCCCTCCTCCGCTTGCCACAACGGATGATGGCTGCCCCCGGCGGCCCCGGCGGCCAGGCCCCTGCCGATCTCCGCTTCCGGGCTCACCCGTCCCATCGCCGCTAACTCGCTCGCCGCCGCAGGTCATCCGGGCCCTGGAACGTGCGCCCTGGATCGACCACCCTGAACTGCCTCAGCAAGGCAGGGCTGGATTTCTACGACACCATCGCGATCCGGCCCCGGACCGGGGAAGCTGACGCATTCGTGCATCGTGTCGAGGTCGCGCTGGATCCAGACGACAGTGACGGCGACGCCGCGTACTTCGCACCGGTTGATCAGGCGCCGCATCCACCAGGGATCGCTGGCTTGGAGACGAAGGGCGGCGAGGACAGTGGTGATCGCGCAGTCGATGTTCGCGTAGGCGATCTACAGCAGGCGCTGGTAGTCCAGCTGGCGAGCAAAGGAACATACAGCCGCCCAGCAGTTCTGGGTGGAAATGGGCTACGTCTTCACCTCACCGACCGGCGAGCCGCTCAACCCGAACGCCGACTACCACCACTGGAGGGAGTCACTTCAGGCGGCCGGTGTCCGTGACGCCCGCCTCCACGACACCCGCTACACCGCCTCAACGGTCTTCCTGCTCCTCTGCGTGCCCGAGCTCATCGTCATGGCGATCATGGGCTGGTCGTCGGCATCCAGGGTGAAGCGCTACCAGCACCTGACCGATCCGCTGCTGCGGGAGACGACCGAGAAGGTTGACGGCTTGCTCTGGCACGAGCTCGCGGTTGATGCGGGCAGGAAGAGGACGTGACAACCGAGTGGCCTCGGCCTCGGCATATTGCGGGGGGGGTCGACGTCACGTCAAATGTCATACATCGGCAGTGACGAGGGGTCCAAGTGCTTTGTCTGCGGACCCGGACGGCCAGGCTCTGCGCATGCCGCCAGCAGTCGGCGGCTGTGTAACCCGACCGGGTACAGATCCCGGTGAATCTCGTCCAGAGGCTTGTGCCGGCTGGCTGAATGGGCGACATGGAGATTGGTGAGATCTGGGCCTACCGGGCACGGGCCAAGGACTGGGGCGGTGCGGTGCGCCAGGTGGAGATCGTCCGGGTAGGCGGGCCCCGTAGTTCCGGCCGGGTGCATGTGCGGTTCCTGGAAGGCGAGGAGACCGGGCTGCAGGAGTGGGTGGCGGCCGACTGTTTGCTGGCCTCCTGGGCCGATGTCGGGGTGTTCCGGGCCGATGACGCCGCAGAGTTGGCTCTGGCGCAGGCGTCACGAGAGGTTCGCGGCACGGCAGCCTTCGAGGCCGCTCGTCTGGTCCTGGGCTTCGTCCGGCCAAGGAATAACGTGCGCCTGCGCCGGGGAGTCGCTGACGCGGGAGTGCTGGAGGTCGCTCGCCTCGACGACACCGCGAAACTCCTTGGCCTGGACCCCGCCGAGCTGCGTGCGGATCCGATGCTCCATGAGGACCGCAACGGGCTGTGCCTGACCGGCTGGCCGGTCACCGAGCGCATCGCCCGCCGCGCTGCCGAGAGGTTCGCGGATGTGATCCTTCCGGAGACGGACAACCGCCAGCGGGCCCTTGAGGAACAGCGAGCGCAGTCAGCGTGGCATTCATGGCAGCGCAGGGACGACCGCAAGCTGGACGCCGAGCAGGCTGTCCTGCGCATGGTTCGGGAGTGGTGTGGCGAGGAACGGGCCGACCGCTACGACGAGCTGGTCGCCCTGCGAGCGGAGGTGCAGCGCCTCGGCGAGCTGGTCGAGCGTGCCGTTCGGTCGCTGCGCGACCGGGGGCACGGAGTCATCGCCTCCACCATTGAGCGCGACCTGGGCGTCCATATCTCCAGCCTTGGTCCAGACGTACGTCGGTGAAGTCTCGCCGCGGCTCCGGCTCGTCGCGCTGGGAAAGCGACTGATGTGGCGGCTCCTCCTTCACCGGCCGGTGCGGGTTCCAGCCGTTCAGGTAGGGGCGCAACTGATCACCGGAGGGGTCGCTGTCGAACTCCGCCTCGGCGAGGCCACGTTCAGCGGTCAGATCAAGGTTGTCCGCCTGCTCCTTGCCCCACTGAGACCACTGCCGTAGCCGTTCGGCTTCCGCTGGTCCGGTGGTGCCGGCTCCGGCCTCGTCCAGTGCCGTGCAGAACGTACGGATCTCGGCTGCCGATCGCCAGGCATCAAGCGCCGTGGCGAATCGGTCGCCTCTCGCCGCGTGGGTCGCGGCAGTTCTGGCTTCCGCGAGCGCGGACTCCCATTCTCGTTGCCGGCGTTCCCGTTCTTCGGCCTCCGCCTGTTTCCGCTCGGTTTCCTGCCGTTCCCACTCCGCTCGCTGCCGCTGATACGCGGCCTCTCGTTCGAGTCGGGCCCGCTCCTGCTCCTCTGCATGCTTCTTCAAGGCGCGGAAGATCGTGTCGATCTGCGCCTCCAGCTGCTTCACGGAGGTGTCGGCCCAGTTCAGCTTCGAGCTGTGACCCTCTGAGAGGTGAAGCTCCAGTTCGCCGGATGGCTCCGACCGGAACGTCGGGGTTGCCCGCTGCCAGTCGTACGTCCGGCGCTGACCTTTTTGAGGCGGAACATAGCGGACCTGCTTTTCCTTCTCCAGGAAGCCCAGTTCGTACGTTCTGCCGTGGACGCTGAGCATCGGCCGCGGCCGCCTGCGCTTCTTGGACACGGTCATGTCGCCATGGCGGCTCAGGGCCCCCTCCGCCAGAAGCCGGATCAGGGACAGCACGCGGGGGAGCACGTCGTCGGAGACCTCGAAGGCGCTGTGGTCCGCACGCACGGCTGTGATCACCTCGTCGATGTCGGTGATCGTCCTGCTGCGCTGAAGGCGGATCCGGTTCCATTCGGTGTCGTCCTCGCCGGTGGCCCTGAGCAACCCCAGGAAGAAATCGCCCTTAGCACGGCCGCTGTACTTCAGGTCATAGCCGGTCGGCGCGCATGTGCGGGCCGCGTCGAACGCCCTTCTGTAGCGGGCCCGTTCCATGGGCTCCGGGTCCGGAATCCTGAGAAAGCGCCCGGCTGCCAGTACTTGCTCGATCAAGGCGGGCCCTCCGATCTCGCCCTTGCCCCGAGCCGACCGAGCAGGCTTCCGCGGAGTGCTCGCGTCGGAGGCTGTCGCCGGGCCTTCCACCTGGCCGTCGGCCTCCCCGGAAGGGGAGAGGGCTTTAGCTTCCCTTGCTGGTGAGGTCGAGACGCTGACCGGAGTGGCGACCCGTCGCCCCTTCGCGGGCAGGTCGGGGTGGTGGCCCTGTTCCAGATAGAACGTGCCCGCGTCCGTGATCTCGGCCTGCCACTTCTTTCCGCCGGCCTTCGGCATGGTGATCAGGCCCCGCTCCTTCAAGGCGCGGGCGGTCAGCGCCAGATCGGAGTTGTCGGATGTGACCGGGTCGCTTCCGTCTCCGATGCGAGTCAGAAGGGCGACCTGGCGTTCGTTGAGGCGTGACCAACGCTGCATGGTTCGTTCGTACCGGCGGCCGATTCCAACGCACAGACTTTCCGCTGTGCGCCACTCGAACGAGGGATGAGGCAAGCCGAGACGAGTACGGTCCGAGATCATTCACGCAGGTACGCCCACGTGTGCGAGAGGCCGAATGAGACCAGAACTGAGACCATCCAACGCAGAAGGGCCCCACCGCGACCGGTGGGGCCCTTCGACGTATTGCCCGGTGAGAGCAATGGCGGAGGATACGAGATTCGAACTCGTGAGGGGTTGCCCCCAACACGCTTTCCAAGCGTGCGCCCTAGGCCTCTAGGCGAATCCTCCGGGGAGAACACTACAAGACCGGAGGGCGTCCGTGCGAACTCGATGTGCGGGTCTCGATCGGGTAGGGTGGGCGCAGCCCCTCACGTGGCGCTATCTCGCTGAAACCCCCCAGGGCCGGAAGGCAGCAAGGGTAGGCGGGCTCTGGCGGGTGCGTGAGGGGTCTTCGCACGCCCGGGGCCATCCGCGAGCCTCCCACAGCGGCAACACGGCGTCCGCACCGGCCAGTTGTCTCCCGAGCCCACCTCACCGGGTTCTCACGGACGCCGATCGTTTTCGGCCATGTCGTCCTACCCGGTCCCCGGCGGATGCCCCCTGCCGCATGGCTGCGCCCGGACAGGCTTGCCCGGTAGGCTTTCCGTGTGATCTTCAAGCGCATCGGCAGCAGCCGGCCGTATCCGGACCACGGCCGCACGAGCACCCGCGAATGGGCGGACGTCGCACCGCGCCCGGTACGCCTCGACCAGTTGGTCACCACAAAGGGCCAGCTCGACCTGGAGACACTCCTGGCCGAGGACTCCACGTTCTACGGTGACCTGTTCGCACACGTCGTGAAATGGCGCGGCGACCTCTACCTGGAGGACGGCCTCCACCGCGCCGTCCGGGCCGCCCTCCAGCAGCGCCAGGTCCTGCACGCCCGCGTCCTGGAGATGGACTGACCCGTCCCCGAGACGGACCGGCCCCCGCCCCGGCACCCCCACCGCACCCCGGTCGGCGCCTGCCCCGGGCCCCGCGGGCGCCGTGATCTTTGGCCCTTTCGGGTTGGCCGTTAGGCCATTGGTTGATCATCTAGTACGCCTTGGCCGGATCCCGCACTACGCTGCCACTATGAGCATGCTCACTCCCAACGGCATGGGCGGCAAATACCGCATCACCGGGACCACCTACCCGCGCATGCGCCGCCCCAGCAACCGCCGCCGGATCGTGCTGTCCGCCGTGGCCGGCGTCGCCGTGCTCGGGTTGATCGGCTGGGGGACTGTGCAGCTCGTGGACGTCTTCGACGGCAAGGGCTCGGCCCATGACTCCGCGGCCGGGCACTGCCCCGCCTCGGCGGTCGGCACCAAGGTCGGCAGCGCACCCGCCGACCTGCCCAAACCGTCCGCCGTCACCGTCAACGTCTACAACGCGACCCCGCGCACCGGGCTCGCCAAGACCACCGCGGACGAGCTGAAGAAGCGCGGCTTCCTCATCGGCAAGGTCGGCAACGCCTCCGCCACGTACGACAAGAAGGTCAACGGCACCGCGCTACTGCTCGGCGGCCCGAAGGCCCAGGGCGCGCTCAAGGTGCTCGGCACGCAGTTGTCCGCCGGTGACCTCAAGACCGACCCGACCCGGGCCGGGGCGGCCAACGTCGATCTGATCATCGGTACGGGGTTCGCCTCGCTCGACCCCGCGCAGATCGCGACCCACGCCCTCGCGGCCCTCAACCGGCCCGTCCCCGCCGCCACCGGCAAGGACTGCAAGGTCCGCCAGACCGTAGCGGGCTGACCCGGCACCCCACCCGCCGAAAGCCGCCCCACCGCCCCGCCGCGCCCGCGCTCACGCCCACCGTGACCCGTACGCCCCCACGCACCTCAACGCGCCCCTCCGCCCACGCCCAAGCCCCACAGCACCGGCGCGAGCCCACCGACGCCGACGGAGCCCACGGCCCGAACGGGTGCGGACGCGTGCGGACGGGAGATCAGCCGACCGTCCCGTACATCCGGTCGCCCGCGTCACCGAGGCCGGGGACGATGTAGCCGTTCTCGTTGAGCCGCTCGTCCACCGCGGCGGTGACGACGGTGACCGGGCGGCCCGCCAGCTCACGCTCCATGAACTCCACGCCCTCGGGCGCGGCGAGCAGGCACAGCGCGGTCACGTCGTCGGCGCCGCGCTCGATCAGCGTGTTGATCGCGGCGACCAGGGTGCCGCCGGTCGCCAGCATCGGGTCGAGCACGTAGACCTGCCGGCCGGACAGGTCGTCCGGCATCCGGTTCGCGTACGTGGAGGCCTTGAGGGTGTCCTCGTCCCGGACCATGCCGAGGAAGCCGACCTCGGCGGTCGGCAGCAGCCGGACCATCCCGTCCAGCATCCCGAGCCCGGCGCGCAGGATCGGCACGACCAGCGGCCGCGGGTGGGACAGCCGCACACCGTTGGTACGGCTGACCGGCGTGGTGATGTCCACCTGTTCGATCCGTACGTCCCGGGTGGCCTCGTACGCGAGCAGGGTGACCAGCTCGTCGGCGAGCCGCCGGAAGGTCGGCGAGTCGGTGCGCTGATCGCGCAGCGTGGTGAGTTTGTGCGCCACCAGCGGGTGGTCGACGACATGGATCCGCATGCCCACGACAGTAACTGAGAGCCCGGCGCGCCACGTAGCCGCATCAATCGTGGCTGCCGGGGAAGGTGTGAGGTCGCACCGTGCGTAACCAGCCGTATCTGAAGGTGGTAACCATGGCCGAGCCCACAGCGCAGCCCACGGAGCCCTCACCAGGCTCGGGGTCGCCGTCCAGGACGTCCGACCCCGACAAGACGACTCCCCGGCGGACCCCCGTCCGGGACCCCGCGCGGGACGCCGAGCGCAGAAGGCGGCGCGCGAAGTTCCTGCGGGAGCTGACGGAGGCGAAGGAGCTGCGGGCCAGGGTCCAGCCCCGGCGGGCCCGGGCGGCACGGATGCGCCAGCAGATGCGGATGCGCACCTTCCGCTGGTGACCCCGTTCTGCCGCCGATCCCGTTCCGCCGCCGATCCCGGTTCCGCTGGAGATCCCGGTTCCGCCGGCGACCCCGTTCCGTTGATGACCCCGTTCCGGCGTCAGGTCATCACGCCGGCGCGTGCCCCCCGAAAGAGGCACGGACGGCGAGTCGTCGGAAGGACTCGCCCGGCGGGCTCGCGGTAGGGGGCCGGGCCGGGAACAGCGGCTTACGACCGGCCGTGGATAGCACCCTGAACGGTCCTCGACCCCAAAAAACCCGAAAAAACGTGTACAGCCTGGCACGACGCAGTGCGGAAGAGCTCTCGCAGAGCTTAGGTTTCTGCCACGATGCCGAGTGGGCGGGGCGTCGTCCCGTCCGTCCCGGCACACCTAAGACCAGTGGGAGAGTCACGGTGTACTTCGCCGCACTGCTCGCGCGCACCGAGGACGGGTGGGAAGCGAGCGACACGGAGCTTGACGATGTTGAGACCCTCACCGACCTCACGGACCTCGCTCGCGAGGCCACGGCCGATGAGGAGACCGTGCTCGTTCTGATCGAGCAGGAGGACGCCTGGTTCGGCGTCGTCCGGGTGGACGGCGAGGAGGACCCGCGCATCTACGTGTCGGACGCGTCCGCCGCGGCCCGCAGTTCGTACGGGGAGATCCTGCTCACCGACGAACTGCTCGGCCGCGATCCGGACGACGAGTTGGAGGACCTCGACGCCCTCGACCTCGACGGTACGGAGGACGGCGAGGGCGCCGACGACGCGCCGGAGGACGCGGGCCCGATTCCCTCGGGTCCGGTCGGCGAGGCGGGTCTGCTGGCCGACTTCGGGGTCAGCGAACGGCAGCTGCTGTCGTTGAGCAACGACGGTGTCCCCGGCGAGGCGCTCGCTGAGATCGCCGAGGCACTCGGCTGCGGCGAGCTGCTGGAGTCGGTCCGCTGAACGATCCGCGACAGGGACTCGGCCCGGACCGGAAAGCCGGGCCGGGCCCGGACCCGCTGCGGGATCCGTGGGCCTCGGCCATGCGGCTCGCGCTCGACGAGGCGGAACGGGCGCCCCTCACCGGTGATGTGCCGGTGGGGGCGGTCGTGCTGGCCGCGGACGGCACGGTGATCGGCCGTGGGCACAACGAGCGGGAGGCGACCGGCGATCCGACCGCGCACGCCGAGGTACTGGCGATTCGCGCGGCGGCGCGGACGGCCGGGGAGTGGCGGCTGTCGGGCTGCACGCTGGTCGTCACGCTGGAGCCGTGCACGATGTGCGCGGGCGCGATCGTGCTCTCCCGGGTCGACCGGGTGGTCTACGGCGCGCTGGACGCCAAGGCGGGCGCGGCGGGCTCGTTGTGGGACGTGGTGCGCGACCGCCGCCTCAACCACCGCCCGGAGGTGGTCTCCGGAGTGCTGGAGGACGACTGCGCGCGGCTTTTGACCGCGTTCTTCCGAGGCTGAGCATCCGGTGCGGTCAAACCGATTCGGAGCACGGCCCGGCGTCCGCTAAGCTCTCTCCCGGTAGCGTGTCCGAGCGGCCTAAGGAGCACGCCTCGAAAGCGTGTGAGGGGGCAACTCCTCCGTGGGTTCAAATCCCACCGCTACCGCTGTGAGCAGGACGACGAGGGACCCGACCATCGCGGTCGGGTCCTTTCGCGTTGCCCCGGCGGGCGAACGGCATGGTCACGGCGGTGATCGGCGGGCAATTTCACGGTGCCCCCAGGCCGTGTCTGCACGGTGGTTAGACTCACCCGCACTGGACTGTGTACGTCACCGGGCGCATGACCGTGGCCGGGGGCTACGGCTGGGAGGCAGGGGCGGGTCATGGCGCAGGCACGGAAGATCGTGATGTACCTCCTGGTCATATTCGTGCTGTATACGATCATCACCTCGCCCGCGCGCGCCGCCGAGCTGGTCCAGGTCGGGTTCCAGGGCATATCGAACGCCGCCAAGGGCATCGGGCAGTTCATGACCCAGCTGATCAAGTGACCTTCACACCCGGGTCCGGCCTGCCCTCCCGGGTGACCGAGCAACCGGCCGTACCCGTGAGGAGCCCCGACCGATGATCCGCCACCTGGTCCTGTTCAAGCTCAACGACGGCGTGACGCGCGACGACCCGCGGGTCGTCGCCGGCGTCAAGGCGTGGGAGGAGCTGGGGGACGTGATCCCCGAGATCGTCTCGTGGGAGTGCGCCTGGAACATCAGCGACCGGCCGATCGCGTACGACTACGCGGTGAACGGTGTCGTCGCCGACGGCGCCGCGCTCCAGCGGTACCAGGACAACCCCACGCATCAGGCGGGAGCCGCGCTGTGGCGTGAGTTCGCCACCTGGGTGATCGCCGATTACGAGATCTGAGCGATTTACGGCCGTCTCCTGAACGACTTACGAGCGACCGCGTCGTGCCCGTCACGTCACGTGCGTCCAGCCCCCGCCCGACCGGCGGGGGCTTTCGCCGTTCCTGGGGCGTCAACACGGCGTTTTACGGTGCTTGCGCATGACGGACATGTCTTGTGATGCTATGACCGCTTTTGACGGATGGGTTGATCGACGAGGGGTGGTGTGTGGCTTTGCCGGCCGGTACCGCGCCCGCCCCCGACGCGCCCCCCGATGACCCCCTCCCCGCCGCCACCGCCCCCTGCGCCCCTCCCGGCCCCGTCCACCCGCCTGCCACCCCTGCCGCCCCTCCCGGCCCCACCGGGCCCCTGTCCGCCGCCTCCGGGCCCCCCGCCGCCGCCGAACCCGCCGCCGAGCCCACCCCCGAGGCCACCGCGCGCTCGGCCCGCAGCGGGCGGGCCGCTGACGCCCGGGCGCTCACCCAGGTGCTGTTCGACGAGATGACCGGGCTGGAGCCCGGCACGTCGGAACACCGGCGGGTGCGGACCGCGCTGATCGAGATCAACCTGCCCCTGGTCCGCTACGCCGCCGCGCGCTTCCGCAGCCGCAACGAGCCGATGGAGGACGTGGTCCAGGTCGGCACCATCGGGCTGATCAACGCCATCGACCGGTTCGACCCCGAGCGCGGGGTGCAGTTCCCGACCTTCGCGATGCCCACGGTCGTCGGGGAGATCAAACGTTACTTCAGGGACAATGTGCGCACCGTCCACGTGCCGCGGCGGCTGCACGAGCTGTGGGTACAGGTCAGCGGGGCGATCGAGGACCTCACGGTGCTGCACGGGCGCTCGCCCACCACCGCGGAGATCGCCGACCGGCTGCGGCTGACCGAGGAGGAGGTGCTGGCCTGCCTGGAGGCCGGCCGGGCGTACCACGCGACCTCGCTGGAGGCGGCGCAGGAGGGTGACGGGGCGCCAGGACTGCTGGACCGGCTCGGCTACG
Source organism: uncultured Actinomycetota bacterium (assembly GCA_963737305.1). GTDB lineage: Bacteria > Actinomycetota > Actinomycetes > Streptomycetales > Streptomycetaceae > Streptantibioticus_C. Next base: position 4,406,294 of record CAVTRX010000001.1, read on the forward strand.
AGGATCCGGAGCTCGCCGGGGTCGAACACCGTGAACTCGTCCGGCATCTTCTCGTTCAACTGCCCGAGCGGGAGCGCCGGATCCTGTTGCTGCGGTACTTCGGGAACCTGACGCAGTCCCAGATCAGCGCTGAGCTGGGCGTTTCCCAGATGCACGTGTCGCGTTTGCTGTCGCGCAGCTTCGCCCGGCTGCGTTCCGCAAATCAGCTCGAAGCGTAACCCGCGGGGACGAACCGTTCCCGGGCAAATAAGTCGACATGGCGCTACAGCGCGTTGCCGACATGTGACATTCTGCGGGTACCGCGTTTGCCGCGACCCGGCCGCCGGTATTGAGACGGAGGAACCGTCGCTCGCGACCCGACCGCGACCTCAAGGGGGTGGCATGTCCGTAGAAGTGGGCAGTCCGAAGGTGCTTGAGTTCGAGGCGCCGGTCGACGCCGACAACGGCGAGGCCATCAACACCCGTACGCTCTCCCGCTCGCTGTTCCTGCGGCTCGCCGAGTTGCCGGACGACAGCCCCGAGCGCGGTTACGTGCGTGACACGCTCATCGAGCTCAACCTCCCGCTGGTCCGGTACGCCTCGGCGCGCTTCCGCAGCCGCAACGAGCCGATGGAGGACATCGTCCAGGTCGGCACGATCGGCCTGATCAAGGCGATCGACCGCTTCGACTGCAACCGCGGGGTGGAGTTCCCCACCTTCGCGATGCCCACCGTGGTGGGTGAGATCAAGCGCTTCTTCCGGGACACCTCCTGGTCGGTGCGGGTGCCGCGCAGGCTCCAGGAGCTGCGGCTGGCGCTCACCAAGGCCAGCGACGAGCTCTCCCAGCGAGCTGGACCGCTCGCCCACCGTCGCCGAACTCGCCGACGCCCTCGGGGTGTCGGAGGAGGACGTGGTCGACGGCCTGGCGGTCGGCAACGCGTACACCGCGAGCTCGCTGGACTCCCCGCCGCCGGAGGACGACGGCTCCGAGGGGTCGCTGGCCGACCGGCTCGGCTACGAGGACACCGCGCTGGAGGGCGTGGAGTACCGCGAGTCCCTCAAGCCGCTGCTGGCCCAACTCCCGCCGCGCGAGCGGCGGATCATCATGCTGCGGTTCTTCGCCAACATGACGCAGTCACAGATCGGCGAGGAGGTCGGCATCTCCCAGATGCACGTCTCGCGGCTGCTGACCCGCACCCTTGCGCAGCTGCGGGTGGGTCTGACCGCGGAGTAGACCACCGGGCACCACCCCGATCACCGGCACCGGTCACCCGGGCCGACGGCTGCGGCCGACGGCCCACAACCGGGCAGCAACGGGCCGGCCACCACGGCGGCCACCGCTCGGGAACGGCAACTCGGCGTAATCCGGGCGCCGTTCAGGATCTTCCGGACGGGAACCACCGGGGCCCGGTCGCATCGTGATAGCCCGTCACTAGACTGGCGCGATGTTTCGGACAGCCGGTCGCGGCGGCGCTGCCGCCGTCGCCTCAGCCTCCGTGGTGTGCCTGGCCGCACTGGCCTGGTCGCTGACGGGCACGAGCGCCGTCCCCGCCGACCGCCCGGTCGGCGGCACCTACGTCGTCGTGGGCGCCGCGGACCCCGGGCAGCGCACCCCTGACGGCACGGTGACGCTGCTCCCGCCGGCCCCGTCCGCCACGACGCCGCCGGCCAACGTGCCGGACACCATCGTCAGCGCACCGGTGGAATCCGTGACGGCGACCGCCACCCACCCCGGGCCGCTCGTGCGGGCAGCGGGCGGCGCCTCACCCGGCGCACCGCGAACCGGAATGCCGCCCGCGCGACCGGCGCCCGCGAGGAAGTCCTCGGCGCGGTCCACCGCGACCCGTCCCGCGCACCTGACCGTCAGCGCCCCGCGAAGCACCGCGAGCGACCGGCGGTGGTGCCAGACCGTCACCGTGGTCTTCGGCAACTCCGGTGGGCTGCCGGTCACTTCGGGCCGGGCGACGCTGGTCACCCACGTCGTCGACCTGCTCGGGATCGACTGGGCGACATACCGCACGACGCTGGTCGTACCGGTACCAATCGCCCGCGGCGAACGGGTGCGCCGGACCTACGGCGTCTGTCTGCGTGCCTGGCAGGTGCTGCCCGGCACGCACATGGAGACCCGCCGCGTCGTGCTCCAGGGGTAACGGATCCCCGGCGTGCCCGATGTGCCTGCCCACGACGCTGTGGGCAAGCGGAAGATCGGGGCGGGAGTTACGCCACCGCGAAGTAGACGACCGCGGCGATGACCACGACGGCGACGACGATGCCGATGATCAGGCCGCCGCGCGAACCGCCGCGCGAGGATCCGTAGGTGGTCGCAGCTCCGGCCGTCGGCTGGGGCTGCTGGCGGGCGGTGGTGCTGCCGTCGTCCACGAAGGCGCGGAACATCTGGGTGCTGCCCGCGTTGTCGGGGTTCTGCTGGGGGTTCTGGTAGTCGGCCATGGCACTGGACCCTAGCGAAGTCAGGAAGCGGAATACCAGGGACCCCACGCGCGCTGTGCTTGCACATGTCACGTATCGGAAACTCTGACCTGGATGTCTACCCACTCTCCCTGGGCGGCAACGTCTTCGGATGGACCGCGGACGAGCGGCAGTCCTTCGCGGTACTGGACGCCTTCGTCGCGGCCGGCGGCAACTTCATCGACACCGCGGACGCCTACTCCGCCTGGGCGCCCGGCAATTCCGGCGGCGAGTCCGAGGCGATCATCGGGCGCTGGATGGCTGCGCGCGGCAACCGCGACCAGGTGGTGATCGCCACCAAGGTCGGCGCGTACGCCAAGTACCGGGGGCTGGCCGCGGCCAACATCAAGGCGGCCGTCGAGGAGTCGCTACGCCGGCTGGGAACCGACCGGATCGACCTCTATTACACCCATACCGACGACACCTCGGTCCCGGTCGAGGAGTTCCTGGGCGCGCTGGACCAGTTGGTCAAGGACGGCAAGGTGCGCGAGATCGGCGCCTCCAACATCGCCCCCGAGCGGCTGACCGAGGCGCTGGAGGCCTCGGACCGCGAGGGGCTGGCGAAGTACGTGGCACTTCAGCCGCTGTACAACCTGGTGAACCGCACGGCCTACGAGGGTCCGCTGGCCGAGGTGGTCGCCAAGCACGGGCTGTCCACCCTCCCCTATTCCGCGCTCGCCTCCGGCTTCCTGACCGGCAAGTACCGCCCGGGCAGCCAGGTGGACAGCCCCCGCGCGGGCAAGGCGTCGGCGTATCTGGACAGCGAGCGCAACCTGGGTGTCCTGTCGGTGCTGGACGAGATCGCGGCGGCACACGGCACCGAGGTCACCACGGTGGCGCTGGCGTGGCTGGCGGCCCAGCCGACCGTCGCGGCACCGATCGCCAGCGCCCGTGACACCGATCAGCTGGCCGCGCTGACGGCGGTGGCGGATCTCGCTCTGACGCCCGCCGAGATCACCGCGCTGACGGCCGCTTCGGCCTGAGAACCCCGGGCCGCCCGGCCCCGCGGAGGGCCGGGCGGCCCCTTTCGCGGGACGTTCGGGCGACCGCCTTCATCAGACGGACCCTGCTTGGGCGTTGAAGTACTGGCCAGGGCTCCAGCAGAATGCGTCCGTGCTCGCGTGAGGGCAGGTCGGCCACGGATGCCCGGCTGGTCACGGCGTCCGGCGCACAGCTATCCCGCCCTGCGTCATCCGGCCAGGTACCGCGTACGCTTCGGCGGGCCCCGTCCGGCGAGGAGGTCACCATGAACGACATCACCATTCACGGCACCGTGAGCGGCCCCGAGGGGGAGCCGGTCGGCTCCGCCACCTTGACCTTGATCTCGCCCCAGGGACGGCAGTTGAGCCGGGCCAGGACCGGCCCGGACGGCCGCTACGAGGTGGCCGCGCCGACCGCGGGGGTGTACGTGCTGATCGCGGCGGCCGACGGACACCAGCCGCAGGCCACCAGTGTGATCACCGGAGACGGCCCGCTGGACCACGACATCGCGCTGTTCGGCAGCAGCGGCCTGACCGGCGTGGTGCGGGCCGGCGCGGGGGGAGGGCCGGTGGCGGACGCCATGGTGGTGGTGACCGACCTGCGCGGCGAGGTGCTGGCGACCGCCAAGACCGGCGGGGACGGCACCTTCGACTTCGACGAACTGCCCTCCGGCACCTTCACGTTGGCGGTCAACGCGGCGTCCTACCGGCCGGCGGCGCTGCCGGTGGAGATCGTCGGCCACGCCGTCAGCCGGATCGAGGTCTCGCTGTCCTCCGGTACCCATCTCCAGGGTGTCGTGCGCGGCGGTGAGTACCGCCGGCCGCTGGGCGACGCGCGGGTCACGCTGGTCGACGTGCACGGCGACGTGGTGGCCACCGCGACCACCGGCGACGACGGGCGGTACGCCTTCACCGATCTGGAGGCGGGCGAGTACACCCTCATCGCCGGTGGGTATCCGCCGGCGGCCTCACAGCTGAGTACCGGCGGCCGGGGCGAGGCAGCATACGACGTGGAACTCGGCCACCCGGACGAGTAGTCGAGGCCAGAAGGCCTTGCCACATCGACTGGCCCGCACGTGACAGCGCAGACGTACAGGCCAGTTCTCGGGGGAGAGCGGGTTCCGGTCGGCAACCGGAAACAGGCGACGGCACAGGCCGTCCGCCGGACCCCGCGCCAACCATGCGACTCCAGGAGCGGCGATGACGGACGGTGGCCTGCGGGCCCGGGTACGGACCAAGGACGGCTGGGCGGTGCAGCACGCGGCGCTGACCGTCACGGATATGACGGGGAGTCAGATTCTGCGGGTGACTGCCGACGACGCGGGCATCGTGCGGACGCAACCACTGCCCGCCGGCGCGTACACCGTGATCGTGACGGCGGTCGGCTACCAGCCCAGCGCCTCCACCGCGATCGTCGGCTCCTCGGGGCGGGCCGACCTGGGCAACCTGGTGCTGGCCAGACAGGGCGGCGTGGAGCTCCCGGCGCCCGGGCGGTGGACCATCGACCCGACGCACTCCTCGGTCGTCGCGGTCGCCCAGCACCTGGGGATCTCCAGTGTCCGAGGGCACTTCGCGCAGTTCCAGGGCCAGTTGCGGATCGCCGCGCGGGTGGAGGAGTCATCGGTGACGGCGACCATCGTCACCGCCAGCCTCGACACCGCCAACAAGATGCGCGACGACCACCTGCGCTCCGCGGACTTCCTGGAGGTGGACTCCTACCCGGAGATCACCTACCGCAGCACCGACGGGCTCAGCCCGGCCGGGCCCGACCGCTGGACGGTGCACGGCGAGTTGACCATGCGCGACCACACCCGCCCGGTCGACCTCGACCTCACCTACCTGGGCACCGGCCCCGACGCCTGGGGCGGCACCCGCGCCGCCTTCCGCGCCACCGCCGAACTCCAGCGCGAGGACTTCGCGATGAACTACAACCCGGTGCTCCAGGCGGGCATCTCCATGGTCGGCACCACGATGCGCATCGAGCTCGACATCCAGGCCGTACGGGGCGACACGCTTCCGACGGGGTGAGCGCGGCGGAGAGGAGACGGGGCGCCGCGGGACGGCGGGCGCCCCGGACACTCCGTCAGGTCCCGGGGTCGGGGACGGGCCTGATCGAGCGGGCGAAGACGTCCAACGCGGGCAGCGCGTCGAACAGTTGGGACACGTCCGGGGTCGTCGCCCACAACTGGACGTCGGTCGCGTACGCGTCGCTTCGCCAGGCGTAGGCGACGGTGGCCCGCAGCAGCCGCGGATCGCTGTCGCCCTCTTCCTCCTCCCAGCGGTCGAACCGCAACACCCGCAGTCCCTCGCCGAGATGGTCACCGGCGAACGGCTCGACGACGGGCGGCTCCAGCGCGTCCCGGTCGGCCGCGCCCGAGTAGTGCGCGAGCGCCGGTTCGCGGTCGTGCTCGGCCTTCCACAACCCCACGAACACCGGCAGCGGCGGCTTGCGCCCGTCCGGCCAGTACAGGAAGTGCAGATGGGCCGGGACCCGCCCGACCAGCCGGTCGTAGGCGTCCCGCACGGTGGCCGCCGCCCGCTCGCGCAACCGGTCGCCCTCCGGCCGGTCCTCGTCCGCGTGCCCCAGGGTGACCGCCCGTGCGCAGAAGCTGACGTACCCCTCCCGGTCCGCCCACACCGTGCCGGCGAAGTCACGCGGCAACGGGATCCAGTCCGGTGAACTCAGGTCGGATGCCGCCCAGTTGTCGCTCGGCCGCATCGACCAGGTGACCGTCATCGGTGGTCCCATCGGAACGTCGTCATCATCGCGTCGAACAACTCCACCAGCAGCGCGGAGATGTCGCGGTCCGGCTCGTCGGAGCAGAGCGTGGAGAACGCGAGGCACAGCCAGCGGCCCGGGTCGCCGGGCACCGGCACCGTGTAGTCCACCCGCCGGGCGGCGAACTCGCTGCCGCCCGCCGGATCCGCGGGCACCAGACGAGCGGTGCGCACCGCGAGTGCGCCGTCCACCGGGACCCGCTCGCCGTCCTCGGCGGTCGCCAGCCGCGCCGCGGTGGCCTCGGGGTCGACCGCCGACTCAGCGGCGTGCGGGGCGACTTCGGAGACCAGCACGGACGCGGCGACCGGGATCCCGTGCATCGGCCCGGAGGGCATGAACAGGTCGAGGCCGCAGGCTTCCCGCGCCCGCCGGATCTGCCGCATCAGCCGCTGCTCGAACTCCCGCCGGTAGACGGTGACCTCGTCGCGCGGGTACGGCGAGAACGTGCGGCGCACGATCCGTCTCACCACCGGCTCGGTGCCCGAACGCAGCGGTATCCGGGCCCAGTCGGGCGGCATGACGATGGTGTAGGTGTTGGGCGGCGCAGTGGTCATCGTGAGGTCTTCTTCGGCTTCGGGGGGTCGGGCCGGCTCACCACGAGGTGCCGACGGCCTGTTTGGTACACGACTCCTTGAACTCGGACCAGGGGCTGTCCACCCCGAAGACCGGAAAGGCCGGACCGAAGCTCCTGCCGATCAGGTCGGCGCCCTCGCCCAGCCGGAAGGCGGCCTGGAGAGCGGCCAGGCTCGGGGTGACCTTCGCGATCCGCGCCGTGACGTCGGACGCCTGCGGGAACCGCTCGCCGACCGCCTTGAAGTACGCCACCGCCTCGGCGCCGTCGGCGTCACCGGCGTCGGGGATCCGCAGGAAACCCGGCCGCCCACCGGCCGGCTCGGCCCGGTCGGGGGCCTGCCGCACGGCGCTCGCGCGGCCGGCCCACAGCGCGTTCGTCGCAGCGGCGGTCATGGCCGCGGCGGCGCTCTCCGATGCGACGCTCGCCGTCCCGGCGGGCGCGGGGATGTCGTCGGCGGGCGCGGTGTCTGGGCGGCGGGACGGCGGCGCGCCGGTGCCGAACACCAGCAACGACCGGACGTCCAGGCTCACATCGGCCCGGTCGCCGTCCCCGGCGAGGGCCAGGGCGAGCCGGGTCAGCAGGTCGACCCCGGACAGCACGGCCGCCATCACGGCCAGGATCCGCAGCCCAGGGACCAGGGAGAGCAACGCGCAGGAGGTGGCGATCGCGCCGAGGGCGCCGGCCAGTTCACCGAGCCGGCGCACGTCGCGGTCGACGAGGTCCCCGGCGGGGTCGCGGGCGGGGTCTGGGGCGGGGTCGCGGCGGGCCAGGTCGGGGGCCTGGTCGCCTGCCGTTTCATGGGACGGGTCGGGGGTCGCCGCGTGGGCCAGGTCGTGGGTTAGGTCGTGGGACGGGCCGGAGGCCAGGTCGGGGGACGGGTCCGGGCCGTCGTCCCGTTCGATGCGCGCGCCCCAGTACATGGCCCGTTCGTCGCGGCGCCGGACGATCTCGGCGAGCCGGCCGCGGGCCGCCCGCAGGTCTTCCCGCGCGCCTTGGAAGGACTCCTCGACGCCGGCCGCCCGGTCCGACTCGATCCGGCGCTGGGCGTCCCTGGCGTCGTGCAGCACGGCGACCGACTCCTCCTGGCAGGCCTCCAGGTCGTCGGCCCAGCCGCTCAGGTGCCCGGAGACCCGGGAGTAGCGGCCGTGGGCCTCCTCCAGCCGGTCGGCCAGGTCCCGGGCGGCCGAGCGCAGTTCACCGGTGTCAGGCTCCTGGGGTGCCGGTGCCGGTGCCGTGGTGTCGGCGCCGATCGCCTTCAGCCGGGCCACCTGGTCCTTGATGGTCCGCGCCACGCTCTCCAGGCGGCCGGCCTCGTCGCGTACCGCCCGCACGTCGCCCGGCACCGGATCGTGGTCCGCCAACGGTTGCCAATCGGCCGGCCGGGCCATGGTGATTCCCCCATCAGGATGTCGCCGGATCCCCCGTCATCCGCCAGAGGGTACTGATGCCGGTCGACAAGATCGAACACGCTGAGGAGTCAAGCACCCGCGCTCGCACGCGCATGCGGTGATGCGCGGATATTTGACCCCGAGTTGACCCCGGCCGGCCAGGGGCGCCGCGACGGCACGCGGGGGCCGCGCGGGCGGGAACGTCACGGCGCCGCGGGGGCCGTGCCGCCGGAGAACGTCACGGCGCCGCGGGCCCTGCGGCGGGGGCACCCCGTAGGCTCGGGGCATGGCACCTCAGATCGCTACGAACACCGCTGTCGACCTCGCCCAGCTGCTGGACTTCGTACGCCCCCGTCACCGGGCGATCGTGCTGACCACCCGCGCCGACGGCGGCCCGCAGGGGTCACCGGTGGCCTGCGGGGTGGACGAATCGGGCCGGCTGGTCGTCTCCACCTACCCCGACCGCGCCAAGGCCCGCAACGCCCGGCGGGACGACCGCGCGTCGATCATCGTGCTGTCCGACGACTGGAACGGGCCGTGGGTCCAGATCGACGGCACCGCCGAGGTCATCGACCCGCCGGAGTCCGTCGAGCCGCTGGTGGAGTACTTCCGCTGCATCTCCGGCGAGCACCCGGACTGGGACGAGTACCGCGCCGCCATGCTCAGGCAGGGCAAGTCCCTGCTGCGGATCACCCCGCGGCGCTGGGGCCCGATCGCCACCGGCGGCTTCCCCGCGGACCGCGCGCCGCAGGGCTGACAGGCCACCCCCCGGACCCGGTCAGCGGCCGGCGCGGTCCCGCATGGCCTCGATCCCGGCGATGATGCAGTCGAGGGCGAAGGCGAAGTCGCGTTCCCGCAGTTCGCCGAGGCGGGTGCGGGCCCGCCGGTCGATCAGGTCGGACAGCCCGTGGAAGCCGGGGTGGTCGCGCACCGCGCCGGACATCTCCTGGAACAGCTCGTCCTCGCTGATCCCCGCGGCCCTGCACCGCTCGCCCCAGCGGCCCTCGACGGTGCCGAACCCGTAGGTGAACTGGTAGACCGTGGACAGCGCGCCGGAGATCATCTCGTCCGGCAGACCGGTGCGGCGCATGATCTCGTACACGGCGGTGGAGAACGCGGCCGCCTTCGGGCCGACGTTCATGTACTCGCCCATCAGCCGGGAGACCCACGGGTGGGCGACCAGCACCGTGCGGTAGCCGGTGGCGACCTCGCGCAGCTGGGCCCGCCAGTCGGCGTCCGGGCCGTCGTGCGGCACCGGCAGCTCGCCGCCGATCTCGTCCAGGGCGATCTCCAGCAGATCGTCCTTGTTGTCGACGTACCAGTAGACCGACATCGGGGTGACGCCGAGCTCCGCCGCGAGCCGGCGCATGGAGAACATCGCCAGGCCGCCCTTGTCGAGCATCCTGATCGTGGTCCGCACGATCCGGTCGCGGTCGAGGCCCGCGGGCTGCTCGGGCTGCGGGAGCCGTCGGCCGGAGCGGTCCGGCGGGTCGTTGGGGTCGCCCGCGTCGTTCGCCTCGTACAGCGCCTTTTTCCGTCTGACTCCCGGCGCCCGGTCGTTCAACCAGACGCTGGCCTGCGGCTTTACGGCGCGGGAGCCGGTAGACATGGGCGGGGTCTCCTCGGGGACGGGCGTTCACAGCTGCGACGGCACATCTCGTTGCCGATGCTATGCGGCCGCTTGGTCCTGTGTGCCCTCTCGTCACCTCCCTAGTCGCGTCAACTTCCCTGACACCGCCCCGCCGGGCCCCGACCGGGGTCAGGCGGCCTCCGCGGGCTTGATCAGATAACCGGCGCCGCGCCTGGTGTGGATCATCGGGGTCCGGCCGGCGTCGATCTTCTTGCGCAGGTAGCTGATGTACAGCTCCACGACGTTGGCCTGGCCGCCGAAGTCGTAGCTCCAGACCCGGTCGAGGATCTGCGCCTTGCTGAGCACGCGGCGCGGGTTGCGCATGAGGTAGCGCAGCAGTTCGAACTCGGTCGCCGTCAGATGGATGGAGACCCCCGACCGGGTCACCTCGTGGCTGTCCTCGTCCAGCGTGAGGTCGCCGACCACCAGCAGTGACCCGGTACGCACCGCCGCCGCGCCCGATCTGCGCAGCAGCCCGCGGAGCCGGGCCACCACCTCCTCCAGGCCGAACGGCTTGGTCACGTAGTCGTCACCGCCTGCCGTGAGCCCGGCGATCCGGTCCTCCACCGCGTCCTTGGCGGTCAGGAAGAGCACCGGCACGTCCCGCAGGTCGCGCCGCAGCCGGGACAGCACCTCCAGGCCGTCGTAGTCGGGCAGCAGGATGTCCAGCACGACGGCGTCCGGCTCGAAGTCCCGGGCGGCGCGCAGCGCGGCGGCACCGTCGGTCTCGGTGCGCACCTCCCAGCCCTCGTAGCGCAGGGCCATGGACAGCAGGTCGGACAGCGCGGTCTCGTCGTCGACGACCAGTACGCGGACGGGCGATCCGTCCGGCCGGAGCAGTTCGGTACGACCGCCCGGCACAGGGGTTGGTATGGAAGGCATGGACCAAGCCTGCGACCGGTGTGTAAGAGCTCCCTTTTCCCAGTCTGTGAGTTCTCTGAGAACTTCTCAGCCGCCGGGTCGGCTGGGCCGCCGTCCGCGACCCTGGACACCGGCGGAGGGCGAAGCGGGATCGCTTCGCCCTCCGGTCGGTCCTTACTCCCTTCGGGTCAGGTCAGGTCGAGGCCGGTGAAGTCGGCCTCGGTCGCCGAGGCGGAGGCCGCGGTGTGGAAGAGGCCGGCGTCCTGGGCCGGTGCGGCGGCCGAGGCCGCGACGGTGGCCGTGCCGACCTGGGTCCAGGTGGCGCCGTCGGTGGACCAGTAGCCGGTGTAGACGGCGCCGTCCCTGACCAGCTTCAGGTGGACCGGCAGGCCGGGGACGGGCGCGCCGGCGGTCGGGGAGGTGGTGTCGACGGTCGCGCCGCCCGAGGCGTTCCAGGCCATCCCCACACTGCCGCTGCCCGTGACGAACAGGACGACGCCCTCGGGTGATCCGCCCGCGGCGGTCGCGTCGTCGCGCATGATCAGCCCGGCCTTGGCGCCGCGGGCGGTGCCGGACTGCGCGGTGACGGTGGTCGTGACGGTGCTGTTCGCGGTCGCGCCCGGCAGGTAGATCGCGCCGTACTGGTCGGTCGCGGCGGACCTGGTGGTGGCCGCGGCGACCCCCGCTCCGGCCGCCGAGATCGCGAAGTCCTTCCCCGAGCCGCCGAAGAGCGCGGACGCGCCGGTCGTGTCGGCGGTCAGGTACGGCGACGTCACCGGGGAGACGAGCGGCAGGCCGAGCACCGAGGTGTCGGCGGCCGACCCGGCGAGCGAGACATGGGTGTCGGTGGCGGTGAGGTCAGCGGTGGAGATCGGCGGCGCGGACCCCGGCGCGGTGAGCCGGTAGGTCGCCGTTGTGCTCCGCCCGCCGGGCACCAGGACGCCGGAGCGCCCCTGAGTGGTGACCGGGCGCACCGTCCAGCCGCTCGGCGCGGTGAGCGCCAGCCGCACGGCGCCGACCGGCAGCAGCCCGTCGTCGGTCAGCGAGACGGTCGCGGTGACGCTGCCGCCGGGGGCCACCCGGGCGGCGTCCGAGCGCACCGACAGCGTGGTGCTCGGCGCCGTCGACAGCACGGCCAGCGGGTTCTTCAGCGCCGAGACCCGGTACATCACCGTGCCGTGGGCCGGCACGAAGGCGCTGAGGGTGCCCGCGGAGTCGGTGGTCTTCTTCGACCACAGGTCCTTCAGCCGGTAGCCGAGCGGTGCCCTCGTGAGGCCGGCCGCCTTGGCGGTGGTGGAGACGGTCGCCGCCGCGTCGGTCTCGTTGAACAGCGCGACCGCCACGTCCCCGCCCGCCAGCGGCTTGGCGAACACGTCGTGGCCGCCGACGGAGGAGACCAGCGTGCCCTGCTTGCCGAGGGGGTCCTGGTCGACGGCGATGACGTCCGGGTTGGAGTAGATCGCCAGCGTCTGCGCGGTGGCCTTGCGCAGGTCGGTGCCGATGATCAGCGGTGCGGCCATCTCCGACCACAGGGAGAACTCCGACTCGTACTCGGTGGCGGACATCCCGCCGTTGCCGATCTCCAGCATGTCCGGGTCGTTCCACGCGCCAGGGCCCGCGGATGCGGCCAGTTGCGCGTTCTGCCGCACGATGCCGAGCATGCTGCCGAAGTTGTCCTGGATGTCGGTCGTGGTGCGCCACAGGTTGGAGACGGGCGCACCCCACAGCCACGGCAGGGCCGCCGCGTCGGTGCCGTTGCACATGCTGAAGACGATGGGCCGCCCGGTGGCCTTCAGCGCGTCGGACATCGTGGTGTAGAGCTGGGTGTCGATCTGCTGGTGGGTCAGGCCCGGCCAGTTCGTGAACGGGATGTTGCACTGGTCGTACTTGAGGTAGTCCGCGCCCCACGAGGCGAACAGCGCGGCGTCCTGCTGCTCGTGGCCGAGGCTGCCGGGGTAGCCGCCGCAGGTCGTGGTCCCGGCGTCCTCGTAGATGCCGAGCTTGAGGCCCTTGGCGTGGACGTAGTCGGCGACCGCCTTCATCCCGTCGGGGAACTTGGCCGGGTCGGGGACGAGGTTGCCGTCGGCGTCCCGCTGCTTGGTCTGCCAGCAGTCGTCGATGTTCACGTAGTCGTAGCCGGCCGCCTTCAGCCCTGAACTGACGAAGGTGTCGGCGGTCTGCTCGATCAGCTCCTCGCTGGTGTTGCAGCCGAAGGCGTTCCAGTCGTTGAACCCCATCGGTGGCGTGGCCGCGAGCCCGTTGCTCTCCGCCGTCGCCGGGGCTGCGGTGACCAGGGCCATCGCGGGCGCCGCACCGAGTACGAGCAGCCCCGCACTCAATGCGGCGAGGGACTTCCGCATGCGCTCTCCTAGGAAGGAAGTGGCCTCCCGGCCCCGGGAAAAGCGGTGGCGGGAGTCATGGCGGGCTGGAGGGCACCGGATTCCTGGGGGCGAACTCGGCGGGGCCTGACCCGTGCGGTGTCGGCACGGACGGTCGATGACCCTCGCCATCGCATCGCACATTACCGATCAGCAACAAACACGTTCTAACAGAATTGCGCCTCATTAAGCATCGCCGTCGGCGCCGCGTCAAGGGCTGGAACCGGATTCACGGACTCGCGCGTTCCGCTCACCGACCGGCCCCGGCCCGCGGGTTGCGAGGGCGGCCCGGCGGATGGCGGGGCGGCGGGCGGTCAGGCGGTCAGGCGGTCAGGCGGAGGTGGGGCCCTCGGGCTCGGCGGGGACTGAGCGCGTGAAGGCGTAGCTGCGCTCGACCCTGGCGACGTGCACGGTGTAGTCCTCGTACCACCTGGCACGGCCGCGCTCGCGGGCGGCGGCGTGCTCGACGTGTTCCCGCCAGGCGCGGATGGACCGCTCGTCCTTGAAGTAGCCGACCGTTATCCCCAGTCCGCCGGGGTCGCGCGCCGAGTCCATCCCGAGGAAGCCGGGCTGGGCGCGCACCAGTTCCTCCATGCGGTCGGCCGCCTCGGCGTAGCCGTGGTCGCCGGGACGCCGGTGGGAGGTGAACACGACCGCGTAGTACGGCGGTTCCGGCAGCATGGTTCCTCCCACGGCGCGGATGGTCACGACACCCGCCGGCGTCAACCGCGACCGATAACACCACGGGCCCGGCGCCTGAAGGCGCCGGGCCCGTGATCATTGCGTAGCGGGGACAGGATTTGAACCTGCGACCTCTGGGTTATGAGCCCAGCGAGCTACCGAGCTGCTCCACCCCGCGTCGGTAAACACCATCCTACGGCATCCTGAGAGCGGCGAAGACCACCGTCCACGGGCCACGGCGCACAGGGGGCGCGCGGGGCGCGCTTCCGCACGCCGGTACAGCTCCGGCGCACGTGAACAGAACATCGGATACACACAGTGCCCTACCGGACACGACCCACGTCCTGCCATCATTCACCCTCAGGAGGAAATGTGACCTGTCCGATGTGCGGCTCGACGGATGGCAGGCAACTCAACAATGGAAACTGGCAGTGCGAAAGGTGCGGAGCGGTCACAGCAGGCCAGAGCGGCGTGGGACGCACTGGATCCTGAGACCCGCGAACGCGTGGCCTTCTTGTCCCCCGACGAGTTCACCATCTCCGACGGCGAGGAATCCGCCCGGCAGTGGCAGCGCTTCGTTGACGTGCTGGACCGTGCCGAGCGCCACGAAGCGCTCTGACGGCGGCATCGTGACACCCGGCCCATGACAACCCCCGGCACCCCGGTGGGTGTCAGGGCGCCGGAGGCCCGGCCCGCCGCCCCGCGGGCCCGTCGGCGATACCCGACCCCTCCGAAGCCGTAGAACCTTCAACGACAACAGCGGGCTCCGCGCCCATCGGCCCTTCGGCGGCCCGCTTGAGCGCGCCCAGCCGGCGGTCCCACGTGGCGGCCAGTTCCGACAGCCAGCGCGCCGAGGCGTCCAGGCGCTGCGGGCGTACCCGGTAGAGCACCTCGCGCCCCACCCGCGTCCCGGAGACCAGACCGGCCTCCTCCAGTACCCGCAGATGCTTGACGACCGCCTGCCGCGACACCGGCAGCCGGCCGGCCATCGTGGTCGCGCTGGCCCGGCCCTGCTGGGCGAGCACGTCCAGCAGCCGGCGCCGGGTCGGATCGGCCAGTGCGGTCAGGACCTCGTCTATGCCGCGCTGGTCCGCGTTCATACCGAGACATGCTCCGCGCGCCTCTTGAGGTTGTCCAACTGCTCCTTCCAGCCCTGGGTGTTGCCCTCGAACGACCGCGTGCGTTCCTCCTCGGCGACGTCCAGCGCGGCGAAACCGCTCTCCATGACGCGCACCAGGGTGTTGCCGCCGGTCAGTTCGCTGAGCCAGAACTCCACGAGCGTCGCGCCGCCCGCCGCGGGCGCCTCACCGGTGGAGCCGCTCATCCAGCGGAAGGAGACGTAGCGGTTGGGCACCGACCCCTCCACCCGCAGCGGGAACTTCCCGTACTTCGGGTGCTCGACGATCTCCAGGCCGTCCTCCTGGTAGCGCCGCCGGCCGTCGTCGTCACCGTCGCCGATCCACCACCCCGGTTCGCAGACCAGCGGCCACACCCGCTCGACCGGGGCGTTGATGGTGATCTCGCGTTCGATCCTGTCCGGTGTGGTCATGGCCTTCTCCTCTGTTCCGTTCACGTGCCTCGGTGCTTGGTGCCTCTCGTGTGCCGGTACGCCTCACGGGCACCAACGTGCTACCTACAGGTTGCACCTCATCCGGTCGAAGCGCAACCCCGCGGTAGCACGTTCATCAGGGGTCGGCCCGGGCGGAGGCGGTCGGCCCGGGCGGAGGCGGTCGGCCCGGGCGGGCGCGGTCGGCCCGGGCGGGCACGTTCCCCGGGCGGGCGCGGTCGTCCCGGCCGGCTCTCGGGAGGTCACGGTGACTGCGGCATGCGCGGGAGGCCCGGCGCGCCCTCGCGGGTCCGCGCGGCAGGCGTGCGCCGGTTTGGGATGATCATCCGCATGCTCCAGGTATGCCTGAACGGTGCCCGGGTCCGGGCCGAATACCCCCTGCTGCCCATCACCGCCGACGAACTGGCGAACGCCGCCCGCGACGCGGTCGCGGCCGGCGCCGAGGACGTCCACCTGCACCCCAAGGACGACGACGGCACCGACAGCCTCGAACCCCGGTACGTCGACGCGGCCGTCTCCGCCGTCCGCGCCGCGGTCCCCGGCATCCCGGTCGGCGTCACCACCGGCGCCTGGGCCCACCCCGACCCCGACCACCGCGCCCGGCTGATCAGTTCCTGGACCGTGCGGCCCGACCACGCGTCGGTCAACTGGCACGAGCCCGGCGCCGCCACGGTCGCCCGCGCGCTGCTCGACCGGGACATCGGGGTCGAGGCCGGGCTCTACTCCGCGACCGACGCCCTCGACCACTTCCTCGCCTGGCCGCACGCCGACCGCGCGCTACGGGTGCTGGCCGAGGTCACCGACCCCGACCCGCTCACCGCGCCGGGTGCCGCGCACGCCCTGCTGGACCGGCTGACCACCAGCACCACGCTGCCGGTCCTGCTGCACGGCGAGAGCTCCGCCGCCTGGCCGGTGCTGCACACCGCCGCCATCCTCCGGCTCGACACCCGCATCGGCCTGGAGGACGTCCTTCACCTGCCCGACGGCACGCCCGCGCCGGGCAACGCCGCCCTGGTGCGGGCCGCCCGCCTCATGCTGAACTCTCCGGCGTGAGGACGCGGTAGTGCACGTCGGACGGCTGCCGCAGCTGCCCGTTGACCGGCAGCATGTCCTGCGGGCAGGCCGACATGACCAGCAGGACGTCCCGGTCGGCCCGCAACCGCACGCTGTCCCCCGGCCGGCCGCGGGGCGCGGCGAAGGTGAGCGTGCCGTCCTCGGCCACCGGGACGTTCATGAACAGGTTCAGCGGCCCGGGGACCGCCTCGGCGGGGAACCCGGCCTCCGCCACGGCGCCCAGGAAGTTCTCCCGGCAGTTGCCGTGGTGGCCCGCCGCCCCCAGCAGCCGGTACCGCGCGGGGTCGCACGCCGGGATCAGCATGTCGTGCACGCCGGGACCGGTGTCCGAGGTCAGCGTCAGCACCGGCTCGCGGTGGTCGCTGTAGAGGGTGTCGCCGACCCGCGGGACCAACCGCCCCAGCATCGCGCGGGTGTGGTCCACCGACAGGTGCCCGTCCCCGCGCGGCAGGCACAGCGCCCAGGTGTCCACCACCTGGCTGCCGCCGGGGTTGATGATCTCGACCGTGGACCCGGCGGCCACCGGCAGCGCCACACCCGTCCGCGCCGCGAGCACCTTCACGTCCTCGTCCCGCACACCACACCTCCGGGTAGCGTCCCGCCCGTTCCGCGAGCAGCCCCGACGTTACGCGAGCCGGGCCGGCGGCGCCGTCAGTCGAGCCAGGCGCCGGTGAAAGCCAGGGTCGCGGAGCCGTCGAGGTCGGAGGTCTTCAGGCCGCAGAACTCGCGGGCCCAGTCCGAGGTCTGGAGACGGAAGGCGGGGCGCTGCGCGGTGAGCGCCTCCAGCACCGTCGCCGCGGCCTCCCCCGAGGTCTGCGCCGAGGAGGCGAAGTGCCCCAGCGCGTAGGAGGCGTACGCCTCGACCGATCCGCTGTACGGGCCCGCGGCGGCGATCAGCGCGGCCGGATCGATCCCGATGTTGTTGACGAACTCCGTTGCCACCGGGCCCGGTTCGACCACGCAGACCGAGACACCCTGCCGTGCCGCCACCGGCGCCAGGCTCTCCATGAAGCCCTCGACGGCGAACTTGGCCGCGCTGTACGCCTCGTTGAACGGCTGCCCCACGACACCACCGACGCTGGTGACCGTGATCAACCGGCCCCCGGAGGCCCGCAGATGGGGCAGCGCGGCCTTGGTGGCCTGGACGACGCCGAAGAAGTTGACCTCCATCACGGCCCGGACGTCCTCGACCGTCTCCAGTTCGATGGTGCCGACGTGGCCCGCGCCCGCGTTGTTGACCAGCGCGTCCAGCCGTCCGTGGTCGGCGACGACTCCCTCGACGGCGGCGGCGACCGAGGAGGCGTCGGTGACGTCGAGCTGCCGGATGTCCAGCTCGACGCCGGCCTGCTCGGCGGCCTTGCGCAGGGCGTCCGACCGGCTGGTGTCCCGCATCGTCGCCACCGTGTGCCAGCCGGCCCGCGCGGCGCCGACGGCGGCATCCAGCCCGATGCCGGAGGAGGTACCGGTGATCACAACAACCTTGTCAGCCATGGGAGTTCCTTCGTCGATCCGGAGAGTGGGAAAGGTCGGGAGGGTCGGGAGGGTCGAGGCGGGACGCGGAACGACCGCTGGGCGGAACGCGAGGCGATCGCCAGGCGGGACGCGGGGCGGTCATCGCCCCCACTTGCGTGCGTGTGCACACACATTAATTCTATGTGCGCGTACACGCAACCGCTAGAATCGCCCCATGGCGACCGGCAAGCTCACCCAGGCGGAGATGTCCCTGGCCGACCACGCCTTCTACGGGCTGGTCTGGGCCGGCACGGTGCTCACCGAACGGGTGGACCGCGCCCTCAACAAGGCCCACGGACTGCCGGTCTCCTGGTTCGAGGTGATGCTCTGGCTCTCCGCGCAGAGCGAACCCGTCCCCGCCTCGGTGCTCGGCAACAGCACGATGCTCAGCCGCAGCCAGGTCTCCCGCGTACTCGACGCCCTCCAGGACCGCGGCCTCATCGCCCGCACCGCCTCCCCCCGCGACGCCCGCTCGATCGAGGTCGCTCTCACCCCGGAGGGCCACGCCCTCTTCCAACAGGCCGACGCCACCCGGCGCGAGTGCCTGGCCCCCGTCTTCACCGACGCCCTCGACGAGGCGGACCTGGAAGCCCTGCGGTCCGTCTGGCGCAAGCTCAAGGAGCGCAAGGACGCGTAAGGGTGTGTCTCGCGGATCGTGGCGGGCTCACGACGCCTGACCCGCGCGCCGCGGGCTCCCCGAACGCCATGGCCGATCTCCGCCGGTGACCGTGCCGGCCGGCGTGGCACGCTGGAGCGGTCGAACGGACGAGGTGGGCGAGCGGATGGCGGGAGGGCTTGGGGTGACCGCAGAGGGCGCACGGGCGGAGACCGCCGGATCGCCGGTGGGCGCCGACGGATCGCTGGCGGAGCCGGGACGTTCGGGGACGCCGGAGTCGGGGGCGCCGAGTTCGGAGCCGGGACGTTCGGGGGCGCCGCGTTCGGAGCCGGGACGTTCGGGGGCGCCGCGTTCGGAGTCGGGGGCGCCGGCCGGTGGCGGGTCGGCGCGGCCGGGCAACTCCCGGACGGTGCTCGGCCAGTTCGTGATGCTGGCGCTGACCTGGGGCGCGAGCTTCCTGTTCATCAAGGTCGGCCTGGAGGGCCTGTCACCCGCGCAGGTGGTGCTGGGCCGCATGGTGACCGGTGCGGTGGCGCTGCTGGCCGTCACGGTGGTGACCCGGCAACGGCTGCCCAGGGACGCGGCGGTGTGGGGGCACCTGGCCGTCGTCGGAGTGCTGCTGTGCGCGGCGCCGTTCCTGCTGTTCGCCTGGGCCGAGCAGCACGTCTCGTCCGGGCTGGCCAGCATCTACAACGCCACCACACCGCTGATGACGACGGTGGTCGCGCTGGCGGCGCTGCCCGGTGAACGCCCGAACCGCACCAAACTCACCGGCCTGGCCGTGGGGTTCGTGGGTGTCCTGGTCGTGCTGGGCCCGTGGCGCGGGATCGCCGGAGGCGGCGGCACCGCGCAGGCCGCGTGCCTGCTGGCGACGTTCTGCTACGGGATGGCGTTCGTCTACCTGCGCCGCTTCGTCTCCCCCCGAGGGCTGCCGGCCCTGACGGTGGCGACGCTCCAGGTCGGCCTCGGCGCGGTCGTCATGCTGGCGTTGGCCCCCTTCACCGCGACCGCACCGGTCTATCTG
Organism: uncultured Actinomycetota bacterium; assembly: GCA_963737305.1. Taxonomy (GTDB): domain Bacteria; phylum Actinomycetota; class Actinomycetes; order Streptomycetales; family Streptomycetaceae; genus Streptantibioticus_C. The sequence goes on from CAVTRX010000001.1 coordinate 4,425,803, forward strand.
TCGTACCGCGTGGTGCTCTGCGTGGTGGCGCTGGGCATGCTGGGCACCGGGGTGGCCTACGTGTGGAACACCAACGTCGTCTCCGGCTGGGGCGCCACCAACGCCTCGACCGTCACCTACCTCACCCCGGTCGTGGGGGTGGCCCTCGGGATAGCCGTGCTCGGCGAGGTCGTCACCTGGAACGAACCCCTCGGCGCACTGATCGTCATAGCCGGCATCGCCGTAAGCCAAGGCCGCCTCCGCCTCCCCCGAAGAGAGCGCACGCGGCTCCTCGGCTGACGGCAGCGCCCAGGAGGCCGTCCTCGGTCAGAGGCGGTACGCCGCCGTGATCCGGTCGCGGAACGGGCGGTGGCGTACCGCGTCCGCCACCTTCGTCAGCAGTTCCGCCAGCGGCATCGGCAACTCCGTGTCGAGTTCCGCCATCGCCGCCACCGTCGCGTTCCACTCCGCCTCGATCCGCGGCAGCAGGGCGTGGGCCTTCGGCGTGAGCTCGATCAACCGGCGGCGGGCGTCCCGTGGGTCGGGGGTATGGGTGACCAGGCCCGCGCGGGCCATCTCGGCCGCCGTCTGACTCGCGGCCGAGTGCGTGACGCCCACCGCCGCGGCCAGGTCGCGGACCGGGAGCGGGCCTTCGGCCAGCAGAGCCTTGACGACCGGGGAGAAGCGCGGCCGGTACTCGGCGAGGCCCTGCTCCTCGTAGACCTTGGCCACGTCGCCGTCGAGCAGTTCGAGGACGTGGCGCAGCAGGGTGCCGACGGCGGCCGGGTCCGGATGATTCCTCATGCTGTTAATCTAACAGTGCTGTCAGATATTCGGAGGGTACGTCTCACATGACCGAGCTCTATCCCCCTGTCGAGCCGTACGAGCACGGCATGCTCGACGTCGGCGACGGCAACCACGTGTACTGGGAGACCTGCGGGAACCCGGCGGGCAAGCCCGCCCTCGTCCTGCACGGCGGGCCGGGGTCCGGCGCGGGGCCGTCCTGGCGGCGGCTGTTCGACCCCGAGGCGTACCGCATCGTGCTGTTCGACCAGCGCGGATGCGGGCGCAGCACGCCCGACGCCGCCGATCCGCGCACCTCGCTCGACACCAACACCACCTCGCGGCTGATCGCCGACACCGAACTGCTGCGGCAGCACCTCGGCATCGACAAGTGGCTGGTCATCGGCGGCTCCTGGGGCGTGACCCTCGCGCTGGCGTACGCCGAGCAGCACCCGGGGCGGGTGTCGGAGCTGGTGCTGTTCAGCGTCACCAACACCACCCGCCGCGAGGTGGAGTGGATCACCCGGGACATGGGGCGGGTCTTCCCCGAGGAGTGGGCCCGGTTCCGCGACGCGGTGCCGGAGGGGGAGCGCGACGGCAGCCTGGTGGCGGCGTACGCGCGGATGCTGGCCGACCCCGACCCGGCGGTGCGGGAGCGGGCGGCGCGGGAGTGGTGCCGTTGGGAGGACGTGCACGTGTCCACCTACAGCGGGCACCAGCCCAATCCCCGTTACCGGGACCCGCACTTCAGGCTGCGCTTCGCCCGCCTGGTCACCCACTACTGGCGGCACGCCGGCTTCCTGGCGGACGGCGCCCTGCTGCGCGAGGCGGGGAAGCTCGCCGGCATCCCCGGCGTGCTGGTCCACGGCCGGCTGGACATCAGCAGTCCGCCGGACATCGCGTGGCGGCTCGCGCAGGTGTGGCCGGACGCGGAACTCGTCCTGATCGGCGAGGAAGGCCACGGGCTGTCAGGCGACACCACGACGAGCGCCGTCCTGAAAGCCACCGACCGCTTCCGCGAGGTGTAGACCCGCGTCAGGCCTTCGCCCCTTGGTACCTCGGTGAGCGCGGGTGGCGGCGACCGCGACGTCCGATATCCGCCAGCGGGCTCGCGGGCATCGGGTGAGCATGCGTTCATGACCGCTGAAACGCAGGGGATCCGCATCCGGCATCGCGGGCATGAACCGCAGGTCCATCCCGCCGCCTTCATCGCCCCGACGGCCACGCTCGTGGGCGATGTCCGCGTGGGGCCGAGAGCACGGGTGATGTACGGCGCGGTGCTCGACGCCGAGGGAGCCAGGATCGAGGTGGGGGAGGCGGCGGTCATCTGCGAGAACGCGGTGCTGCGCGGGTCGGCGGTCGCGGGCGATCAGCCGGTGCTTGTCGGCGACCACGCCTTCGTGGGACCGCAGGCCACACTGCTGGGCTGTCAGGTCGGCAGGTGCGTGTACGTGGCGACGGCGGCGACCATCCTGCAAGGGGCACGGCTGGGCGCCGGATCGGTGGCCGCGGTGGGCGCGCTCGTCCATGCGCGCACCGTCCTGCCGGACGAGTTCTTCGTGCCACCGCACACCGTGGCGCTCGACGCGCCGGTGCGGCTGTTGGCCCCCGGCGATCCGGCCCTGCCCGAAGCCATCCGGCAGGTGGGCTTCGCGCAGGCCGCGTTCGGCATCGACGCGGAATGGACCGACCGCGTCAACCGCTACGAACGCTCGACGGAGGTACGCGTAGCCGAGTTCGGCGCCCACACCGACGACGAGGTCCTCCGTATGCGCCCGTCCGCCGACGTCGTCGGCACAGCCGGGGCGGAACGGGCCGAAGGCAGGAGCGGCGCCCCGAGCGAAGCCGAGAAGCCCGCCCGGCGGAGCGGAGCGCAGCCGGGTACTTGAACCGTAGAAAAGGTTGTTACTCACGTGCCTGTGGTGGCTGGTCCTCAGCCAGCTGCTGGATGAACGCCGTGGAGTCTGCTGGTGTGAGGGCGTGGCTGGTGAGGGTGGTGTAGCGGTCGTGGAGGGTGCTGCGGTGTTGGGGGTCGTCGATGAGGTGGTCGATGTCGTGAATGTGGAGGTGGGCGAGCCAGGTGTAGTCGGTTGTTTGGAGCAGGGTCATGGGGCCGTCGGAACCGGCGTGCGCTTGGTGGCTGGTCGGCATGACCTGGATCGTGACGCTGCGCAAATCCGACAGGGCGATCAGGTGGTCGAGTTGGGCCTTCATCACCGCGCGCCCGCCGGTGGGGCGGTGGAGGATGGCTTCCTCGATGATGAACGACAGCGCGCAGGCCGGCTGCCGGGTCAGTAGCTCCTGGCGTTGCGCCTCGCCTTCAACAAGCGCTTCGATTTCTGCTTCGCTCATGACGGGTCGGCGGGTGGTCAGAACGGCTCGGGTGTAGTCCTGGGTACGGAGCAGGCTGTGCAGGACGTGGGTGTCGTAGGACCACAGTGCTCGTGCCCGTTTCTCCGCCTCGACGGCTTCCTCCCCCCAGGTGGGGAATCGCTCCCGGGAGATGTGCTGTGCCAGTGCGATCAGCCAGCCGTCGGCCTTGACGCATGCGTCGGCTTGGGTGATGAACTGGGGACTGGGCCTGCGGGTGCCGCGTTCGATGCCGATGACCAACGACTTCGAGTAGCCGACGTAGTGGGCCAGTTGCTCGTGGCTGATGCCGGCGGCCAGGCGGAAGAATCGCAGGAGAAGGCCCCACATCCGCAAGCTGTCCGAACCCTGGTCCTTACTCATGGCTGCCGCATCCCTTGCCGGAGTGGGTTGTTGTGGAGTGTGAGGGCGGTGCCCAGGCGGAGTTGGCCGTTGAGGGCGCAGACGCCGAGATAGGCCTTCACCTCGTCGCGGTCGGCGCACCGGGGCAGTGAGGCGAGTCCGAGAAGAAGAGCGACCGGTCCGGCTGCTGTTTCTTCCAGCCAGGCCCAGGACGCGAGGCTGCTGATGAACCGGGCGGTTGGCGTCACGTTCACAACCCGCCTCGCAGGTGCGCGGTGATGGTTCGGCCGCCTTGGTGCTCGCGATGGACTTCCAGCCGGGCTGCGAGGGCCGCCACGAGGTGCAGGCCGCGGCCGTGTTGGTCGTCTTGGTCGGTGTATTTCACGTGTGGGGCGTTCGTGGTGCCGCCGAGGTCGGTGATGGAGATGGCGATGGTGCGTCCGGTTCGGGAGCGGGTGAGGGTGACGTGGAAGGAGGTTGCGGGCGTGGTGGATTTCCTCGGGCGACCGGGGAAGGTGCGTTGGTACGTCGGCATGGTGTGCCTCCAGCACGATGACCTGCGCTTTTCCGTGGGATCTCAGCCTTGGGCTGACGCGGAGCAAGCTCGTACGTACAATTAGTACTAGCACCGTACCGAGTATGCGAGTACTCCGTGTGCGGGATCGCATTTTTCGTGCGGGTCGCTTGCCGCATAGCGTGCACACCGTGATGAGGTACGGGACCGGGATACCGATGGAGAGGTGGACGGCATGTTCGGGCTGATGGTGCGCTTCACGTGCATGGACGAGTCGGCGGCGGCCGGATTCGATGCCCTGGTGACGCGGACCGGTGAGCAGATCCGGGTCAACGAACCCGGAACGGTGATCTACACGGTGCACCGTGTTGACGGCCGGCCGCTGGAGCGCATCTTCTACGAGCTCTACCGCGACAAGAACGCGTTCGAGACCCACGAATCCCAGGACCATGTGAAGGCCTTCCTGGCCGAGCGCAACCAATATCTGGCCTCGACCGAGGTCGACCGGCTGGACTTCATGTCCGGCAAGGGTGTGGACAGTGAGCGCTGACTACGAGAAGTCGCTCGGCCGCAAGATCGCCTTCAACCGCAAGCGGCGCGGCCTGTCGCAGAAGGAGTTCGCCGGGCTCCTGGACCGTTCCGAGGCATGGGTGTCACAGGTGGAGAGGGGGGTTCGCCGCGTCGATCGGATGACCGTGCTGGAGAAGGTCGCCGACGTCCTGGACATCCCCGTCGCCGAACTCGCCGCCGACGCACCCATCGTCGCCTCGGTCACCGACGGCAAACCGCGGGGCGCCGGTCGGCTGCGCCTGGTCCTCAGCGCCGCCCACTCCTTGAAGGCGGTCCTCGGCCAGGCCGAGCCACCGGACGTACCGGCGCTTCGGGCCCGGGTGGACCGCGCGTGGGAGCTCACCCACGAGGGCGACTACGCCGACCTGTCCGAACTGCTGGAACAGCTCATCCCCGCTCTGGAATCCGCCACCCGCTCAGGCCCCGAGGCGGACCGGCCGGAGCTGTTCCGGCTGCTGGCGGCGACCTATCACACGTGCGGTGCGGCCCTGGCGAACATGGGCGAGCCCGAAGCCGCCTGGATCGCGGTCGACCGGGCGGTGGTCGCGGCTGAACGCGCCGGCGATCCGTTGTTGATGGCGGCCGGTGAGTTCCGGCTGTCCATCGTCTTCCTCGGCGCCCGCCACTACGACCAGGCCGCACAGACCTCCGGCAGTGCGGCCGACGCCCTGCGCCCGCTGTCGGACACCGGCCAGACCGAAGCCGTAGCCCTACGCGGCGCCCTCACCCTGCAACGGGCGGTCGCCGCCGCCCGTGCCAACCAGGCCGAGGACGCCTACGGCTTCCTGCGCGACGCCCGCGAGATGGCCGAACAGGTCGGGGCAGGCCGCAACGACTACAACACCGAGTTCGGCCCGACGAACGTCGGCCTGCACGAGGTCGCCGTCGCCGTCGACCTGGGCGATGCCGGGTTGGCCCTGCGCGCCGCCGATGCGGTCGACGCCTCCGGGCTCTCCCCGGAACGTCAGACACGCTTCCGGATCGATGTCGCCAGGGCCCACACCCAGCGCCGCCAGGTCGGCGACGCCGTATCGGCGTTGATGGCGGCACGGGAACTGTCGCCGGAGATGCTGCGCGCCATGCCGCTGGTGAAGCAGCTTGTGTCGGACTTGCTGACGATGAGCCAGCCTCCGTCGGATCAGTTGCGTTCCCTGGCCAATGAGGTGGGCGCACAAGATCCGACATGATCAGGCCCCCACCTCGGCCGGGAAGGCCGCCGGGGTGATCGCAGCCGCCCGGAAGGCAATGCCGTGCCGCTGCCGGCCGTTGAACGTGGACTCCCACAGCCGGGCCAACCCCGGCGGCGCCACCGGACCACCCAGGATGGAGGTGGGCGGCCCGGCTGTCGCGCTCGGCGGTGGGACCGCCTACCTCCGGGCCCGGTACCCGGCCGTGTACTGGTCGACGGTCGGCCTCCCGGCGTCGGTGGTGAGGAGGTGCGGGAGGCAATCCGCAGGCTGTTCGAGGCGAGGGCGGCACGGGCTGAGCCCGATCTCCCTGCCACGAACCTCGTTGCCGATGGCACGACAAAGCCCCCGTCCGGACTACCCGGCGGGGGCCTTGACCTGTGGTGCACTCGGCAGGATTCGAACCTGCAACCTTCTGATCCGTAGGTTCAGGCAGAGCTCTGCCAGGGCCCTTGATCGCTAGCTGGGTCGGGCGTCAGTGTGTGTGATTGACGGTCGTAGTGCGTGGTCGTTGTCGTCACGGTCGTCGTCAAGCCATCTGGTCCCGCACGCACCCACCTGCCTGCGATGGCCTCGGACGGACGGCCATCTTGCCTGAGTTGAAAGTTGCCCCTCAGAGCCTCAGGCATAGAACGTTGACCTCGAGGGTGCAGCGGCCGGCGACGTTGGCGCATGGCCACCTCGACCCCTGCCGGTAGCAACCACTCTTCAATGTTTTGAGACGTCACGGCCGCCAGCCGCCCGAGACTCAGCACCGCTGGTGCTGCCTACGGTGCGCGGTTGATGACGATGCCGCACGCGAAGCGAGCCAAGCCAGAGGCATGCCGCCTCTGCGGTGCACCAAGACGCCCCGCCCAGCCGTGAAGGCCGAACGGGGCGATGTTCTCAGGCGGGCACTGGAGCGCCCCTGAGCGGCTCGGGATAGTCCTGTCCGTACACCGCGAGCCTCGCCGCTATGCGCCGCAAGAGGATCGTGTCCGGCGCCTCATCCGTGTGAACGGCAACCTCGGCAGCTTCACGCTTCGCCTGGACGTGCCAGACGTAGGGACGCACCATGGGCACCGCATCCCCATCTATCTTTGCGTCCCACCACCTTCCGTACGCCTCGGGTTCGCGCTTCACCGGGATCATGGACGCGGGTGCCACGGCATCTATCGGGCTGGCAGCCCGGTAAGCGGCGCTGTGCTTCCCGGGGACCTTCCTTGTCACGGGAGAGAGGGAAAGAACCGGCTCTCCCGCCCAGTGGGCGGCGCTGTGCCTCCCGGGGATGCACGGGAAGGTCTCTTCGGACCACTCCACCAAGCGACGTACCCAACGAGCGATAAGCTTTCGCATGTCGTCAGCCCCTAGCTGTCGGCCATGCCCCGGGGGTGTTACCAGCACCCGCCGGGGTCTCTGTTTTGTTGAGTCGCTAACGGTAGCCGATCCTGTTCACCCCTGTCCATGCCTGTTCCAAGCTGTTCAGCCCTGCGCCCTCTCGCCCGACCCGGTACCTTCATGGCCATGACCTACCGACCGGACACCCCCATTGATCGGGATATCGCAACGCCGGTCAATGAACAATTGGCGGGGATTCTCAAAGCCCGTCTTGCACACGGAAATTGGGAAGTGAATCGTCGCTTTACCAGCGAGCCAGCCCTTGCCCAAGAGTTCGGCATGTCGCGGAACACCGTGCGCAAGGCCATTGCCGCCCTGGTGAGCGATGGGCTACTAGAGGTAGTCCCGTCGGTCGGGACGTTTGTTAAGCGCCTTCCGTAGCCGATGCCGGGTTATCGATCCGCGACGCGATTACACCGTAGATAAGGCGTTCGTTCTAAGAGCGTGTTTGAGATCGGCTATCGGGTGGGGTGGTGGAGTGGTCGGGGGGCCTTGGCGGGTGGCTGGTTTGCCTCGGGTGAGGCGTCAGAGCATAAGGTCACTCATGGCCTGACGGATCGTGGTCTCTGCGTGCGCCGGGCTGCGTTCGTAGTCACAGGTGAGACGTCTGCGCATGCTGATCCAGGCAAACGTGTGGTCGACAGCCCAGCGTCGGCAGGTAACGCCACTGGCACCCTGTGCGCGCCGGGTACAAGATCGCGTCCACGACACGGCGCCGCGGGTGCTTCTCCCGCCGTCCGCCCTTCCGGCCTGTCCTCAGCGCCGGCAGTCTCGGCTCGACCAACGCCCACTGCTCATCCGTCAGATCCGACAGATGGCCCTCCCCGCCAGGACTCATACAGGGCCCAACGAGCCACCACCGCCACCGCAACAGCAGATCTCAGACACGCCTCAGTAACTCGCTTCGTGCTTGGGCTGCTTCGATCAGACTTGCTGAATGCTTGAAGCTTGGTCGATCATTCCCCTCCCAATCCGTGTCATATACGTCCTGATCCTTTGGCGGGTGCTGCTCGCCGTAGGGGAGCGGATCGTGGTGAAGCTGGACCCTGGTGACCGGTTGCACCTGAAGTCCACTCTCTTATCGTTTCTGTCGCGTTTCACCGATCTCATCTTGAGCGTGCCACTGATCCCCCTATATCTGCTGTCTAACCCTGCGAAGCGGCTCGCGAGGCGGTGTTGGGCGGCGGCAGTGCGTATCTACGGCTGGGTGGACAGTCGGATTGTGACCCGTTACGTGCAGTGGAGTGAGCGACGGGCTGATCGTCACCTGGCATGGGCCCGTCGACCTTTTGGGCAGATTGTTGGCAGCAGGGTCTTCCCCGACTCGGGTACCGTACGGGCCTCTGTACGGGCCTGGTACGCCTCCATGCCGTATGAAGGCGCCCTCTACATCGTCAAGGCGGCCGCCTTCCTGCTTGTGACGATCAACGCTGCCGCGATCACACCCAATCTGGTGAAGGCAACGGTGCGCCTGTGGGAAAGCGGTGCGAAACAAGCCGAACCAAGAGAGCACGGCGGACATCCTGCCGGGGCCGGGCAGAATGGCGATAGCAATCATAGTCAGGGCAAATATCTGGATCCACTCTCTTCCTTGGTCGTGGATTTCCGTAAGCTCGGCGGGGCGATCATGGACAAGACGGATCCGTACCTATCGGCGCTTGCTGACCCCTTGAGCCGGCCAACGCAGGCACTTACTGCGGCGGTGGCAATCGTGCTGATAGGGGTGACTCTACTGGCGTTGCGGGTGGCCGTGACAGGGATCCTGCGTTTCCTGCCCGTTCCTCCCGAACAGGCCAATGAGCCCCTCTACTCTGCCCCTCCCCCACGGTTCCTTCTGATGCGGATGCTGCTGAGTTTGAGGGTGGGGAAAAACCGGAGATACCGGCCGGTCGTGGTTCTGGTGAATTGCCTGGCCCGAGTGGGGGCCGCTCGTCAGCACTATCAAATATCGGTGTCCCACGGTCACCCGACGACTGCTCCACGGGTGCATTTGGCCGATGCCGAACGGATTGTGTGGTCAGCGTGGCGCACGCGACATACGACGGTTCGTCGCGTTCACCGCGCTCAGTACAAGGAGCATGCTGGAAAGGTCGTTGGCGCTCTACGAGCGGTAGAGGCACGGCAGGATATGGATACGGATACGGCGCAGGTGCTGGAAGACATGGCTCGCATGCTGTCGACAATGGCCGAACGCTATGCCCAGGGCCGAGTTCTGGCGTTGTTGGACCCTGAATATCTGAACGACGTTCCTCGGGCAGTCAACCGCGAATGGGTGCGCTTGGTCGTCCTTGCTGTTGTTGTCACCAGCGCAGCGGTGGGGGTGCCTATGCTCGGTCTGTCGGACGCGGCAGCAACCCAAGTCGTCGGCGTCGTTAGCCTTGTTGCAGTTGTTCTGCTGTACGGGGCTAGGCTGGCGCCTACAGACCTCCTCGACGTTGTGCGAGGTCAAAGCCGCGCATGAGGTGGCGGAGCCTGTCGATCGCGTGGGTGATGACGTCGGTCCAGGGCCATCGGGCCGTGAAGCGCAGCCAGTGGCGGCGGCCGGTGTTCACGAAATGAGCGGCGCCGGAGAACAGCCGCAGGCGGAGCTTCTTGGGTTCCCAGCGGCGGGTTTGGCCGGTCAGAGCGAGCATGGGCATCCAGGCGAGGAGGTCGAGTGCGAGGGAGATGATCTCCAGCCAGATCCGGTTCTGCGCGGTGTCGTGCAGGGGCAAGGTCTTCTTCCAGGTCACGGTGGCGTCCTGCTTGTCGGAATGCGCGAGGACGAGCACGCCGTCGATGCCCACGATCACGCCGCAGAGCGGCGTGAACGCGCGGGGTTCCATAGGCGCCGCGTGATCCGGCGTGGAGCACCCGGATTTCGTCCACCAGGCGTTCCTCCGCGCGCCGTGCGGACCGGCGCGCGGACGCCGCCGCCTGGTGCGCGTAGTAGGTAGAGCGTGTCACTCCCAATGCGCGGCACAGCAGTGCAACGCTGTGACCTGCCCGGTTGCTGTCCGATGCCTTCTCCGCGTCGATGAAGCGGCACCGCGTGGCGGTGTCTACCTCATCTTGTCCTGCGCGAAGAAGGCGGTCGCTTTTCCCAGGACGTCGACCGTCTTCTCCAGCTCACGGACCTTGCGCCGCAGCTGGGCGAGTTCTTCCCGCTCGGCGCCGGCCAGAGCCCCGGCAGGCCCTTCGCCCCGGTCCGCCCAGGCCTGCTTTACCCAGCCACGCAGACTCTCCGGGCTCACCCCCAGGTCCCGGGCAACCTCGGTGACCGTCTTTTCCGACGACAACGCCAACGCGACGGCATCCCGCTTGAAGTCCGCCGTGCCAGGGGAGGCCGAGAGGATCTCCCGTCTGGGTGCGGAGCTGGACAGCTATAGCCTGATGCATAGTCAGTACTTGGAGGAGACGATGACGGGCCTGGAGATCGCGGCAGCGACCTACCTGTTCACCTGGGCGAAGCGGCGGGGCGGGAAGGCCGCCGAGCGAGTCGGGGTGGAGGTCGATGACGCGGTCGGGTTGTTGATGGATCGGGTGCATCGGGTGGTGGCGGACAAACTGGGTGATCGGTCGCAGGGGCTGGATCGGCTGGAGCGGGAGGCACAGGCCGGGGTGGAGGAGCCCAGTGCCACCGCCACCGCGTTGGTGACGGCCTCGTTGACCGCCGCGATCGAGGACGACCCCGGCTTCGCCGCCGCCCTGCGCAAGGCGGTGGTCGACCTTCAAGTCGCGCTGTCCCCGGGGGTGGGGACCGGTAGTGACGGGGTGGTCAGCGGGAACAGCTTCCACGGGCCCACCGCCGTCCAAAGCGGCAACCACAACCAGCAGACCAACCACTTCGGAGCCTGACCCGGTGAGCGGCGACATTTTCAACGGACCCACCGGGAATCAGAGCGGCGACTACAACATCCAGTACAACATCAACCCCACCGCCCCAGAGCGGCGAGGCCTGGCCACACCGCAGTCAGCGAGTCTGGCGGGGAAGCTTGCCTGCTGGGTCGCCAACGGTGAGGCGCAGGTGTTGACGCAGTTATCGGGGCTGGATACGTCTCGGATCAACCTGCGGTACACCCTGGTGGCCAGGTCTGCCCGGGCGGCTCGGGCTCCGGAGAAAGGTGTGCAGTCCACGAAGAAGGGTGTGCAGTCCACGGACGGCGACGTGTCGCTGCCGGATATCGCCGCGTTCTACCGGAAGACCGAGCCGGCCCGCCTGGTCGTCACCGGCGCCGCGGGCGCGGGCAAGACCGTGCTGGCGCTGGATTTGATGATCGCACTGATCGAGGACCGTGCGGAGAATGAGCGGGTGCCGGTGCGGGTATCGCTGGCCCAGTGGGACACCGACATTCCACTCCGCGACCACCTGATACAGCACCTGGTAACCGCCTACCCAAAGCTGACGGCCGCGGAGGCGGCGAACCTTGTCGACCGCCGCCTGATCCTGCCGGTACTGGACGGGCTGGACGAGATGGACCGCCTCCAGGCCGATGGCACCCCGGACCCGAAAGCCCCCCGCGCCCGTGCAGCCCTCAACGCCCTCGACATCTACCAGGAATGCGGCGATCCGGCACCCCTGGTGCTGATCTGCCGTACCGAGCACTACGACGCCCTCGCGGCCGTCGACACCCTCGTCGACGCCGCCCGCATCACCATCGCCCCCGTCAGCGTGGACGAGATCAGTCTCTACCTGGCCCGGCGCGGCCGTGACTGCGTCCGCTGGAAATCCCTCCAGGACCACCTGACCGCCCACCCCGCCGGCTCCTTCGCCCGCCTGCTGTCCACGCCCTGGCGACTGTGCCTGGCCGTCACCGTTTACGCCCGCAAAGGCGACCCCGCCGAACTCCTGCTCCACCTCACCCCGGCCGACCTCGACAACCACCTCCTCGCCCACTACATCACCAATGCCGTCGAAATCAACGCCAACCCCCACGGATACACCCCCCAGGACGTCCACCGCGCACTCCACCACCTCGCCACTCACCTCGCCCCCACCACCCCACACACCCCCGCGCGCACCGACATCGTCCTCCACCGACTGTGGCCCATGGCCGGCCGCACACTCGTTCGCATCACCGACGCTCTCCTCACCACTCTCGCCTTCCTCCCCCTGCTTCTCCTCGCCCCGGCAACAGGCAACAGGTGGCTATACATTTCGTCGATCAGCGCTATGGCTGCCTTCACCGGCATCGTCGCTGGAATCAGTCGCGATACAAACCCTGTCCGTATCAATGCGCCGCAACTCGTCACCCCTCACGGAGTCCGCCGCCTGGCGAGCAGACTGAAGACCAGCCTGCCAGCCGGGTTGATGGCCGGGCTGATGGACTGGCCGATGGGCTGGCTGAAAGACCAGCTGAGGCACTGGCTGGCGAACAGGCTGCCGGCCGGACTGACGAACAGGCTGCCAGCCGGGCTGACGTACGGGCTGGCGGGGAAGCTGACCTACGGGCTGACGACTGGCGCTTCAGCAGACCCGAGTTCTGCGGCCACACCAGGTTCCACCATTCGCAAGGACATACAATTCGCACTGCTAAGCGCACTGCTAGGCATACTGCTGGGCGGACTGGCAGGCGAACTGGCGCACGGGCTGGCGCACGGGCTGAGGTACGGGCTGGCGTTCGGGCTGATGAGCGGGCTGGTGAACCGGGCGTCGCGGAGGTATACCGTGTTTCTGATCTGTGCCCGGCGAAAGGTGCCGTTTCGGCTGACTCGCTTCCTGGACTGGGCATGCACCGTCGGTCTGATGCGCTACAGCGGTTCCGTCTACCAGTTCCGCCACCATGAATTGCAGTTGTGGCTGGCTGCCCACCCCACCCCGCCCCCAATGGCCATGAGTTAACCTCGATCGTTCATGAGTCCCCGTCAGCTTGCTGACGGTGGCTTTGTGTCTGTGCGGGGGGTCTTTTCGGGGTTGGGGCAGGCTGAGGGCCCGGCTCTCGCGTCGGGTTGGCGCCGGGTTCCACTTCGCCGGTGTGGTGGTGGGGGTTGTCGGGATGGTTGAAGTGGCTGGTCAGCCGGGGTTAGGGAGGATGTGGAGCCTGTCGATCGCGTGGGTGATGACGTCGGTCCAGGGCCATCGGGCCGTGAAGCGCAGCCAGTGGCGGCGGCCGGTGTTCACGAAATGAGCGGCGCCGGAGAACAGCCGCAGGCGGAGCTTCTTGGGTTCCCAGCGGCGGGTTTGGCCGGTCAGAGCGAGCATGGGCATCCAGGCGAGGAGGTCGAGTGCGAGGGAGATGATCTCCAGCCAGATCCGGTTCTGCGCGGTGTCGTGCAGGGGCAAGGTCTTCTTCCAGGTCACGGTGGCGTCCTGCTTGTCGGAATGCGCGAGGACGAGCACGCCGTCGATGCCCACGATCACGCTGCCGTCGGCGGCCGGGCCGTTCGTCTCGGCCAGCTCCCAGACCCGCGTGCGTACTTCGGCTCGGGCCGTGCGGATCGCGGTGAGGGCCTTCGGTCCGGCTGCGGCGAGGGCGTCGATGAGCCGGGAGACCGTGGGATCGGATGCCACCCGGCCGAACATGTCGGGCTCGGCCCGCAGCATGGCGACGTCGGCGAGGCAGTCCCCGCCCAGAGCTGTTGCGAGCCCGACATCCAGCAGGACCTTGCCCGGATCGTGCACCGTCCGCGGCTTGCGCCACGGCGCCATTGCCGCCGATATCGCGGTGTCCAGACCCACCTTGTGGACCGTCTCGACGAGCAGCACGGCCCCGGCCTGCGAGACAGCCCCGCGGCCCCCGCCCTCGACGCGGACACGCGGGTACAACCCGATACGCTTGCTCACCTGGAGAGTGCTTCTTTCCGTGCAGCCAACAGGACCCTAGACAAGTCCCATCGTTGCAGGTCAGGAGCACTTTCCGCTTATTTGATCAAGACGTGGACGAGTACGCCCATGAAAGCGCGAGGCTAAGGATGCCCCGCCCGTGCGTTTCGGTCTGCACAGGCGGGGACACCGACCGGATCCCGCCGTTCACGGATCAGACGCAAGCCACCAGGGCGCGGAGTGCGGGGACCAGCTCCGGATAGTCTCCGCGCTCCGCAGACTGCATCAGCTCTGTCACGACGACGAGTTGTGCGACCCGGCCAGCTTCGGTGCGAAGGATCGGGAAGTTCTCACGAACGCGTCCGGTAAATCGTGGGCTGAGCGCCGAGTAGGCAAGCAACATCGCAGCGTCGTAGCCGACGGGCGCCCGCCCGAACCCTTCCCAGTCCAGCAAGTAAGGAGTTTTCCGGGTCAGATTTGCAGCATGCAGGTCACCATGCGCGGTCTCCCATTCCGCAATCCGAGGTGCGGGTATCCCCAGGAAGCGCGGAACGCATCGGTCTGCCCACTCCTGCCGAACGGCCACACGAGCGGTTGACGAGCCGGCAACCCGGCCCAGATCGGCGCGGAGCGAATCCCACCAGCTTTGCGGTAGTTCGGGATCGGTCAGCAAGACCGGGCTTGAGCACAATGCAGGCTCGCTCACGAACTCGGTCAGCTCCGCGAGGTACGCGTAGCCTTCCGAGCTGTCCTCATGAGCCGAGTACAGGACCGGCTTTCGAACACTTCCGTCGAAGAGTTCTGCCGCCCGACGGTTGCCCTCCCAAATCTTCCCTGATGCCTTGTCCTGCGGGGCATCAGCAAGACGTAACCAGCACTCCCCGTGCGCATGGTGCCGGACGCGACGGCTTAGCGTGCGCCCGAACCAACCCCAAACCGCGGGGCCGTCCGGTGTCACGTGTAAAACGGCCGTGTGCCGGGCGAACGCAGAACGCATGCGCCTCTCGTCGGCTGGATCAGTCGGCGGAGAGTACATCTAAGACCTTTCGCAGGATCGGAAGCGGGATCAGGGGTTGGGCCAGTGCCGCCCGCGCTTCCGACCAGTGTGCCGGTCCGGATGCGGAGAGTAGAACTCGTGTGACTCCGGGACACGACGCCACCGCCAACAAACAGGCTTGAGCGATGCCGAGATCCGAGCTGAGCAAATCGGCAAGTTCGCGCGTCGCCAGTTCCGGCAGTTCCCCGCCGAACAACGGGGCCGAGGCGAACACGCCCCAACCACGTGCCGACGCCTCGGCGATCGGGCCTTGTCCGGAAAGGGCTTGGGAAAAGGCGGTGGCGGTCACGAGCGACACCGGGAGCTGAACAGCCCGCAAGTGGTGTCTCTCCGTCCCCGCCGCTTCCGCGGCCAGGCGGTCAAGCTCCGGCACACTGAGCCGTCCGGAGTCGAACCCGTCCCACGTCGCAACACCGTAGTTGCCCAGCTTTCCGGCCATCGCTTCCGCTTCCAAGACCGCGAACGCGTCGCGCAAGACCGCGTACAGGTCACCCCGTACCTGTTCCGGGTTGTGTGCAAAGACCACGCTCGGGCTACGGCCAAGCTCGGCGCGGTTGCGGGCACACTGCCACCGCACGTAGTCCGCACTCAGGCTGTGGCCGTACTTCGCGTCTTCCGGTGACAGCGCGCCGGCCGCCTCGGCTGCATCGGCCGTTGCCCCCGACATGAAGCCCACTTTCGTGGACACCAGCACCGACGCAGGGTGCTCCGCCAAGAGCGGGGCGAGTAAGGCATGGGCACGCCCGTGAAGGTAGTTCGGTGCTGTGTCCACCCACGCGGTTTCAAGGTCACGGCCCGCCCGCCGTACCGCGTCGGGAAGCGCCTCGGAGCTTATCCGGTAGGTGCCCAATCCGAGGGCAGCGACGTTCACGACGAACTCCCCTCGGTCGTGACTGCCTGGCCGTCGACCAACGCCCAGACCACTGCGGCGGCATCGTCCAACGAGACACCGGCAGCGTTGGCAAGCTCAGCGAGGGACACTGCTCCAGGGACGGCATCGATCAGCCGGCGCAGCAAAGGGCCGGCTTCTGGCGCCATGTCCCATTCCTTGCCGGTGGCACGCAGAACCACCGCTGAACCATCGTCCGCAGTGGCCAGCTCCGCCCGTGCGGTGGCCAGCCGAACCCTCAGCGTCGGGTCGGCGGGTACACCTGTCACGTAGGGCAGGCTGGGCCGTATCCGGGTCAGGTCTTCCCCGTTCCGGTGGGAGACGTAGCGGCTGATCGTGGCCGGGTTCTCAAGCGCGGGCATGAGGACTTGGCCGAGGTGCTTGAGATAGGCGGTCTGTTCCTCCGGCGAGGCGAACACGGGCAGGTCTGTCCGCAATGCTTCGTTGCTCCGAAGGTGGTCCGCCAGCCACGAAATCAGTTGGGCACCTGTGATGGTCTGGATTCCGAACGTGACGTGAAGGGAGCGTTCGCCCACGGACGCCGAGACGCTGTGCCACCACCCACGGGGGAGGTAGAGCACGTCCCCGGGACACATCACGAGTTCGGCCACGGGCGTTTCCGGGGGTGCCTCGGGCTCGGAGGTGTCCTTGTACATCGGGGCGACGCGGGTTTGCCCGTACAGCTTCCAGCGCTTCGCACCATCCACTTGGACCACCACCACATCGTGATCGTCCCAGTGCACGCCGAACCCCTCACGCGGAGTCCAAGAGGCGTAGATGTTGGCCTGTACGCCCGTCTTGAGCCACTGTTCAAGCTCCATGGCGGCATCCCCGATGGGCGGGTGCAGCTCGTCCGCAGCATCGATGACGAGTGAGGCGCCTTCCGCAAGTCGGGCGTGCAGTTCGGCCGGGTACATGCGCTGCCAGACGGTGTGTCGGCGCGTTGCCACCGGAGAGGTGTACCGGTACTGCGGCAACATCTGTCCGTCCACGGACAGGCGGAGTCTCGGCGGTTCCAGTCGTTGAGTGGCCAGGATCGTGTTAAGCGCGTCCCATGCCAGCAAGGCCGACGGGTTCTCAACGGCGCGGGGGACGTAGCGGTATTGACGGTGAAACGCCTGGGCAAGGAACTCGTCCTTGCCCAGGCGCGCCGCCAGATTCAGCGGCGACAACGTGTGACCCCCGGGTCAGTCGTTGCCGTCGGTGCGGCCGGTGCTGCCACCGTCGGACGGGGTGACGCCCCGCTCACGGGCGGCGTTGATCTGCCGGACGCCTCGCACGAGCCCGGACATGGGCGCAGCGTTGGCCTGCTGTTCCATCGTTCCTCCAGTTGAGATCAGACTATTTCTCTGGCGGCCAATTGCACCGCCACCGAGTTTCGCTGTGAGCACGACACCCGGCACCCGAACGGCCACGTCATTCAGCCGTAAGGGGGTTGGAACCCGCCCGATGAATCGGGAGGACGAGCCGGCTGTGAGAAATGGGATTCCCTGACCGAGGCTTGGTCATGTCAACCGATCGACCGAGCGGGAGAATTGGTGTTAAACGCCCGAACCTTTTCGGCCGCCTGGGCGCGCTGTCGGCGGGGGTTTCTGAGGGGCGGGTATCCGAACCGGAATCGACTCAGGGATAGGGCGGGGCTTGCTGGTACTCATCCCTTCTTGCCCTTCTTTGCTGCCCGCTTCGCTTCTTGTTCGTAAGCTCGACGCTGGGCGCGATTTCCGTGTGGGTCGGATTGACGATCCTCGCGCCGCACCTCGGGAGTATATGCGGAATCCCCCACCGGTCCTCCAGTTGAACCCGGCATCTTTCTTGTTTCTCCTCGAAATCAGATATTGCCCGTCCAGAGCACATAGACGACCCCGCAGACCGATAGAACCACGGTGTACGCGAAGACTGGTCCTGCGTAGCGACCTATCCACTTCACGGCGGTTCTTCCTTCACAAGTTTCAGCACAGATCTTGGGGCCTTTCCATCCATGACTTTCTCATTTGGCGCGACTTCGACGTAGCCCCCTTGCATGCGGTAGTACGTCGCGTGCCCGGTTTTGTCGAAATGCGCCATGATCCATTCATCAACGGCACCCAGTGTCGGCTTCCTCAACACGTCCTCACTGCACTCCAGACAGTCAGCCTCGAATGCAATTGCGCGGGTTCCGTTGTGTCGGAGCACCCACTTGACGGGCTGATCGGTAGTAGGCGTCATCCCCGCTTCCCCCTGGATTGTGCGTTCACGTCGGCGAGCCGTTCTCTCAGGCTGGGTCGGTCCGGGCAGATCGGCGCTCCACACTTGCAGCGAGGCCAGCGAGCCCACCCTTGACGAGGGTCGGATTCCTTGGCCAGTCCATGCCTCACCCATGCCGAAGGCGGTGCGTTCCCCGCCCTCAGCGCCGGAACGCCCGGCGCGCTCACCGCACGACTCCCCACAGTGACGGCATGCCGCGCACCACGGACAAGGCGCAACTCTTGGGGAACGACTCGCGTCCTTCGTCCAGAACCACGATGGTGTACGCGGCCATGCACACCAACAGCCAGCGCCGGGTGAAGAGTCCGCCTATGCCCCGTACTCCCAGCCGGGCGGCCGGGGTAGCGGCGTTGCGAACCGGGGTAACTAGCACTGCGGGACTCCCTACCTTCGTCGTCGGCGTTCACCGTGCGTACGTCAAGAGTTGCCCTCGGCACCTACGATCGCCAGGGAGTGATGTTGCGAAGCGCAGGAGGGGAAAGACCGCATATGCCAGCGCGCCCACGCCAGTTGAGGCCCGATCGCTCAGCGAGGGACCTATTCGGTTCCGAAATGCGAGCGCATCGGGACCAAGAGGGGATGAGTCTTGAACGGCTCGGGGGCATCGTGGGGTTCAGCAAGAGTCAGGTCTCACGGGTCGAGACCGCAGACTCGATGATCCCGCCCGACCTTCCCGCCAAGCTGGATGCAACATTCGGCACGGCCGGACTGTTCGAGAAGCTGTATGCCCTGGCCAAGAACGAGGTGCACCCGGACCGTTACCGGCGCCGGATGGAATTGGAACGTCGCGCAAGGGTGATTGACGAGGTAGCCGGCCAGGTCGTGCCTGGGCTTGCCCAGATCGACGGGTACGCGCGGGCGTTGTTCCGCGAGAACGACCCAGGTGCCACAGCCGAAGAGATCGAGGACAAGGTTCTCGTTCGGATGGGCCGAAAAGACTTACTTCAGGGTGATACATCCCCATTTTTGAGCATGATCTTGGATGAGGCGGCCCTTCGCCGACCGATCGGCGGCGATGAGGTCATGTACGAGCAGTTGTCCGCGCTGTTAGGGATGGTGGACACCGGTAGCACCCTTGTGCAGGCGATCCCATTTGCCCATGGGGCGTACGCCTTCCTGGGCGGATCGTTGACACTGCTCACCCTGGACGATGGAACCGAAGTCGCCTATGAAGAGAGCATCGACACCGGGACCTTGCTGGAAGACAACGAGAGTGTGAGCAAGCGCCGCCGGGCCTACGATCGTCTCAAGGCATATGCCCTGAGCCCGCGCGAGACGGCAGCTCTGATCCTCGAAATACGGGAGGCCCTACGTCCATGACCACCACCCCGGACCTGTCCCACGCGCGGTGGCGCAAGTCCTCGTACTCCAACGGGGGCGGCGGTAACTGCATCGAGTGCACGTCGGACTTCGTTGCTTCTGGTTTTGTGCTCGTTCGGGACAGCAAGAACAAGACCGGCCCCTCCCTGGCCTTCGCCGTCGAACAGTGGACAGCGTTCGTCGGCGCTCTCGCCAACGGGGAGTTCGGCGGAGTCTGAAACTGACGCAACCACGCCATGGCCCCCTCACGGCCGATCGAGAGGGGGCCGCAGGCGGAAACGGGCCAGTCCTAGATACACCCGCAGCGCCTAGCCACCGCTGCCCACCTCGTCCTGCGCAACCCGCGGCTCCGCAGCCGACACACACAGACGCGTTTTTGTCTCCACCCTCTACTCGTACCGATCGACCGGCATCGAGTACTAGTGCTGCGCCGCAGAAGTTCGTGGAGGGGTCAGGCTGCCTCTTTGAGCGGGGTGCCCTGGTAGGTCCAGCGGAATGGGCGGGCGTGTTTGTTTCGCTGGATCATCCAGGTGTCCATCTTGTCGATCAGGTCGTCGCGGCTGGTGAAGTCGCCGTGACGCAGGATGGCACGAGTGAGTGCGGAGAAGACGAGTTCGACCTGGTTGAGCCAGGAGGCGTGGGGTGGGGTCCAGTGGACGTGCCAGCGTGGGTGGGTAACGAGCCATTGTTTGGTGTGCCGGGCGGTGTGCGAGGAGCCGTTGTCGAGGACGACGTGGATGTCCTTGTCGCGTGGCAGGAGACGGTCGAGTCGGTCCAGGAACGTGGTGAAGGTCGCGGCGTCGTTGCGCTGGATCGTCTCGATCAGGGTCTGCCCGGTGGTGATGTCGAGGGCGGCGACGATCGAGGCGGTGCCGTGGCGGCGGTATTCGAACTCGCGGCGGGTCCCTCGGCCCGGTACGGGCGGCTGGGAGGGATGACTGCGCGACCTGGCCTGGATGGCGGTCTTCTCGTCGATGGACAACACGATCGCCCCGGCGGGCGGGGTGCGGTAGAGGGCGCAGATGTCGCGGACACGGTCCCAGAAGTCGGGGGTGTCGCGGCGGGTCAGCCAGCCGGTGACCTTGTGCGGCTTGAGGTCCAGATCGGCCAGGATCCGCCCCACTTGGGAGGTGGAGATCGGCGCGGTGTGCTCGGCGGCCAGGTGCGCGGCGATTGCCGCGTGGGTCCACAGTGCGGCCGGGGCGGGCGGCAGGCTGGTGGCCGCGGCGACCAGGGCGACGCGGACCAGATCGCCGTAGTGGCGCGGGCGGCCGGACCGGGGTGCGTCCTTGAGCCCGTCCAGGCCGCCGTCCACGAAGCGGGTCCGCCATTTGCGTACCGTGTTCACGCCGATCGACAGGGTGCGGGCGATGGAGCCATTGCTCGCACCCCCGGCCGCCGCCAGCACGACCTTCGCCCGCAGTATCTGCCGGGCCTGACTCGTGGCTGCCGCCGCGATCCGTTCCAGCCCTGTGCGTATGTCCTCATCGAGTACCACGACCCTTGCCCGGATCCGCCCCTGCCGCATCACGAGAAGCGATCATGCCGTGTGGGGTGAAGAGGGCAGGATGAGACGGTGCCCAAGACACCGCCCGCGTCCATGCAACATCACCTCGGCCAGCGGCTCGCCGCACACGCCTCCGGCAGGTGGCCACAGCTGGCCCGTGTCCACCTCCGTTTCCGCGGTCAATACGCCTACATCGACGGAGAGTTGACTACCGGAGAAACGCTCTCACTGTGCCGTCTGCGCTTCGGTGGCGTCCTGCACACCTGGGGCTTTGCTCTTTACCTGGCCAGCCGGGACGCCTACCGCGACAGCAAGCTGCCTTCGGGGCTCCCCATGGGCAGCCCCGAAGAATGCCTCGACTGCGCCGCAGGCCTCTACCTCACCACGCAGCCCGACTGACCCTCCACCAACTTCCGCAGCGCAGCCCTAGGCGGCTTGGATCTGCTCGCGCAGGATGTCCGCGTGGCCGCAGTGCTGGGCCAGTTCGCGCAGCATGTGGAGGTAGATCCAGCGCATCGGCAGCGGGCCGCGCCGGTTTCCCCGTACGACATCGTCCAGCGACAGCTCCGCAGCGGCCTTCCGCGACGCCTCGCAGGTTTCCCTGTAGGCGAGCTGGACCGAGGCGACGGTATCGCCGTAGTCCAGGTCGAAGGACTCGTCGGGCGTGTCCGGAATACCGATCTCGGCACGCGGCCGGCAGGCGATTGCCTCGTCGAACCAGACCTTCTCCACGAACGTGACGTGCTTGACGAGCCCCAGCAGCGTGGTCTTCGACGCCACCAGCGACCGCCGGGCCTGCTCCTCGGTCAGCCCGTCCAGACTGGCGTGGAGGGCGGCCCGGTGCTCATCGAGGAACGAGTCGAACTGCTCGCGCAGCGGGGCAGGGAAGGTAGCGGGGTCGGTGGTCGCTCGAAAGTCCATGACTGCAGACCCTAGTGCTGCACCGTAAGTTCGTGGAGGGGGACTCGGCCATCGCGGGAGCGTCCGGAAGCACCCCGCAGAGGCGAGTAGACGTCCCGGTAGCGACTGCCGACCGTGGCCATAGACCCTCCACGAACTAGCGCGGCGTAGCACTAGTCACCATGCATCACGCGACTTTGACTCAAGGCATCTCTACAGGCGGATTCGGTGCGGTGAGGATGTGCTGGACGAGGTATCCAGCAGCAACGATGATGACAATGGCCAACAGCGTGGACACGACCCAGCGTGAGCGTTTGCGTGCCCGGAGCTCGGCCGGTCGTGGCGCCCATCGCCAACGGTCGCTTCGGAGCAACAGAATGAAGACGGACGCCAAAGATCCGGACATACGGACGCGACGGCGAGGGCGTTCGGCGACTTGCCTGGCGTCGTCGGGTCGCACCGGATATGCGGCGAGGGACTCGACCAGGCGCCCGCCAACCGTGGCCGGGCGAGAGCGCGGCGGGGCTGGGGCAGCAGCCATTGCCAGGACAAAACGGCCCAGGGGACGGTCAGCTCGTAGCATCGGGGGACCTCACCTCCGGCCCGATTCCAGGAATCGGGTTCTGAGTGCCGTTGACGAGCGGGGCGGGGGTCGTCGGAAGAGTGGGGTCGGTCTCAACCGGAATGCTCTGAAAGATCCTTGCGATCAGTAGGGGCGCGGCTAGGCCGGCAATGAAGGCACTGAAGGCAGTCGGGCACTCTCCCGAGGCCCCCAGTGGCGCGGCGAGCCCCACACCGATGAACAACCGCAGCGCGATGGCGAACAGCACCAAGGGGCGTTCACCCTGTTTCCAGGGCCATCGCCAGCGCTGGTCAGCGCTAGTCGGCCGCATCATCGCTGACAGGCTCACGGCCTCGGCGACGGCACCTCCGAGCAGCGCCCAAAGGGCCGCTTCTGGTCCGGTCATCTGTCGATACTAACGCCGTATATGACTGAACGTCAGTTGTCGAATCGCCGGAGGTCGCGATCGGGTTCAGCGGTGCAGCGCGGCCGGCTGCCTGCCCCGCTGTAGCCGCGCAAGGTGCGTTCACGGTCTACGGAGCGCCGCATTGTCGCGATCGTGGCGGCTTCGCCGTTCCGGGCGGTGGCCGCTCGCCGGGACCGGCCGGAGGCCGCATGCCCGGCGTTGGCGGCCGAAGCCGCCCGGCGCGCCGCAGGCGCGCCCTTGATCCTGTAGAGAAAGTTTGCGGAACCCTAAAGCCAGAGCACCGCGGCAGCGTCGGCCCCGGTGGATCGAGTCGCCGATAGCCACTCCGTGGCGCTGGCTACTTCGAATCGATCCGCGGGAGCGGTGATCGTCGTTAGTTCCAGTGCCCGGCCACTGGCGTCGATCATCACGCGCCGGATCTCCAAGACAGCTGTGCCGATGGGGACGTCGAGATCGGCGGATTCGTCTCCCACCGGCATCCGAGCGGCGACAGTGCTGATGTATCGGACCGGCCCCCACTCGGTTGCCAGCCTCTCGTACTCCGGCATTCCCGGAGCGGTGGCGTCCTCCGGTTCCTCAGCCTCATCCAAGACGCTGTCGTCGGGGGCGTACCGATCGTCATCGCTGTCCCTGCGGTACAGCTCTGCCGAGTCTTCAAGGTCTGCGGGCTCCTCCGGCTGGGGTCCGGACAAGATGCCAAGGAGGTACGCGGGGATGACGGACATGACGGCGACACTCTGATGCATGGTGCGATGCCGCCAGTTTCGGTATCGGTAGAAGGCGAACGTTCCGGCGCGCGCCCCCAGCACTTCGGCTTCGGTTCGACCGATCGAGGTCACCACACCATCGGGGGCCTTGGTGCCTTGCCGCCTCATCTCCTCGGCCTTGGCGTGCTCCCAGGGCAACCATCCCTGCACAGCGGGGTCGTATCCGTCCCGCAAGAGGTCCACCGGCTCAGGTGAGTTGATGAGGATCACGCGGCGGTCCGGACGAGGGCGTACGAACGTCCCGCGTCCGTGGGATGCGGTGAGCAATCCTTCGCCCACGAGGACGTTGATGGCCCGGCGAACCGTGGGGCGAGACACGCCATGACGCTCAGCCAGTTGGCTCTCTCCCGGCAACGGGCTGCCTGGCGGATACACCTCGTCGGCAACGTCGGAACGCAGCGCGTCCGCGATCAATCGCCAAGCCGGGCCGTCTCCTGTGGCCTTGGTCATGGGTCCTCCTAGGAGTCAACCAAACGTCCTGCAACATGTAGCACGTCTCGTGCTACCGTGCACACGTGCTTCAAGACGTACTACGTGTTGATCTGGGACCACGCCCGGCCGGGATGACAGCCAAGGAGTGGACCGAGTTCGGCTTGTGGTTCGAACGGGCAACGTCGCCGGACTACAGGCAATGGGAGGAAGCAGTTCGGCGGATCGGTGGGTGCGCGCATCCGATCCACCTCACGGGTTCGGTCCGGCTGATCGACTCGGCCACCGGCCATGTCGTCTGCGAACTCGGCGACGGCGGACGGGCCCGACTGATGGTGCCGTGCGGCAACCGCCGGCGGGCCTGGTGCGCTCCGTGCTCACGGGTCTACCAGTGGGACACCTGGCACCTGGTGAAAGCCGGACTCGTCGGCGGGAAAGGAGTACCGGAGTCAATCGCCCTGCACCCTCGGGCCTTTGTGACTCTTACCGCCCCGTCATTCGGTTCGGTTCACGCGTCGTCTCCGGAGAGCGCCTGTCACCCTCGGCGCCGTGCGGGCCTCTGTGATCACGGCCAACCGTTGGCCTGCTGGGAACGGCATTCCGCAGAATCAACACTGATCGGACAACCGCTTTGTCCCGCCTGCTACGACTATCCAGGCGCGGTGTTGTGGAACGCGAACGCTGGGCACCTGTGGCACCGCTTCACCGACCTGATGAGGCGTCAAGAGCTCCCTCGGGCTACCAACCTCACCCGGTCCGAGTTCGCCCAGTCCGTCCGGGTCTCGTTCATCAAGGTCGCGGAGTTCCAACGGCGCGGCCTGGTCCACTTCCATGCGGTCGTGCGTCTCGATCCCATAGTGGAGGGGGACACGCTCCCAGTTCGGGCCAATCATGAAGCCATCGCGGAGGCGACAACCCGAGCTGCCTGCCTCGCACGGCTGCTGACCCCGTATAGCGTCGCCGGGCAGTGGGAACTGGGCTTTGGCCCTCAAGTAGACGTCCAAGCCATACCGACTGCCCGCCCCAACGAGTCAGCTCAGGGCATACTGCATGCCGACCGAGTGGCCTCCTATGTCGCCAAGTACGTGACCAAGGGTGCCGAATGCACGGGGACGGTTGACCACCCCTTGTACTGCAAATCGTGCCGTGGAACCGGCTTCGCAGGCGCGTGCCACCGATGCAGCGGATCGGGACTTCGAGAATCCCTCAACGGCCTTCGTGTACCCCCGCACGTCCGGACGTTGATCTGCACAGCATTCCGGCTCGGCGGACTTTCTGAATATCGCGCATCCAACCTCCGGTACTGGGCTCACCAATTCGGCTACGGCGGGCACTTCTCGACCAAGAGTCGTGGTTACAGCACGACCATGACAGCGCTCCGAGCGGCACGTACACAGTTCAGAAATCAACAGACCGGTGCTCGCCTCGGCATTAAAGGCGAATTGATCGCAGACTCAAACCTCGCCTTCTGGCGTGCAGGATACGAAAACAGGACCGAAGAAAAGATCGCCGAAGGGATTCGCGATGCCATCGAAGAAAACCGCATCGAGGCCCGCGCCGCGCTTGCGGAACTCAAGGCCACAGAGGAGGAGTGGATCTAGTGGCGAAGACAAATCACACCGTGCCGCCGATCCTGCTCACCGTGGATCAGGTGGCCGCTCGCCTCCAGGTGAGCCGCTGGACGGTCTACAACCTGATTCGTTCGCGGGAACTGGCCTCCGTGACCATTGGCCGATCCCGGCGTATCAGCGAAGCGGCCGTGCACGATTACATATCACGCCTCTCCAAGAAAGGGACCGCCTGATGGCGAAGAAGAACACCAACGGGGAAGGAAACATCTATCACCGCAAAGACGGGCGTTGGGAGGGGAAAGCCTATGTGCTTACCTCCGACGGGACGTACAAGCGGCGGAGCGTCTATGGAGACACTTGGGATGAGGCGCACGAGAAGCTGACCCGGCTCAAGGCAGATTCGCAGAGCGGCGTACCCGTTTCGGTGATGACCTCGACCGTGGACGAGTATATGAGGTACTGGCTTGAGGACGTGTCCCGTCCGAAGGTTCGCCGGGTTACGTGGGTGAACTACGAATCGTTGGTGCGCAATTACGTGATACCGGGATTGGGAAAGAAAAAGGTGGCGCGCCTAGCCGCCCGGGACATACGGGCTTTCCTCGTCAAGGTCGCGCGTACCTGTCAGTGTTGCGCCCAGGGCAAGGACAAGATTCGTTCGGAGAAGAAGCGCCGGTGCTGCGCCATCGGGAACTGCTGTGAAAAATACCCCTCGGACCGGACTGTGCGGTTTCTGCTCGTACTCCTGCGCAGTGCACTCCAGCACGCTGTACGGGAAGACGACCTACCCCGAAACGTGGCCCGGAACGTCGAGCTGAGCACCGGCACGCAACGAGAGATCGAACCATTGACGGTACAGGAGGGTCGGAAGCTCCTTGCCGCCGCTCGGGGTGATCGGATCTGGGCCGTGTACGAGCTGGCCATACGGCTCGGCCTGCGCCGTGGTGAAGTCCTCGGCCTGAGCTGGCAGGACGTGAACCTTGCCGATGGGGAGATCAGCATCAGGCAGAGCCTTCAGCGCTCGGGCGGGGTACTGGCGTTGACCGCCACCAAGACTCGGCGGTCGACCCGGCGCCTAGCACTTCCCGCCGAATGCGTAACCGCATTGCGGGCTCGACGTGCACAGCAGAACGCCGACCGTCTGGCGGCCGGCGAGAAGTGGGCAGCTTCGGATCTCGTGTTCACGACTCGTAACGGGACACCGATAGAGCCGCGCAACCTGAACCGGGCGTTCGAGACCCTGAGCAAGCAGGCGGGCATCCGGCAAGTCCGATTCCACGATCTGCGGCACACCTGCGCCTCGCTGCTCCACGAACAAGGAGCCGATGCCCGAACGATCATGGAAGTACTCGGACACAGCTCGATCCGGGTCACGATGGACATCTACACCTTCGTCCGGCTGGACACCCAACGAGCGGCCTTCGACCGCGTTGGTGACGCCCTGGCCGCGGGTGACGACAACGGGCCTGACGACAGTGACGGTCCCGCCGAAGTGCCAGCAGCGATCTAGGAACGGTTGTCGTCAACGACGGTCGTCATGCTCAACAGCAGAGGCCCTCTCGAACAATCGAAGGGGCCTCTGACCTGCTGTGCACTCGGCAGGATTCGAACCTGCAACCTTCTGATCCGTAGTCAGATGCTCTATCCGTTGAGCTACGAGTGCGGGTGCTTCTCGGCTGTTTCTTGCCGGTCTGCGTTGCGGGAACAACATTACATGACCTGCGGCGTGAGGTGAAATCCGTTTGGCTCACCCGGCGTGACCTGCGGAAACGGGCTTCGGGGGCGCTCGGGGCCCACCGCGGGCGGCGGCGCGCGCCGGAACACACGGACGAGTGAGGGAAGGCCGGAGGGAGCGGAAAGTGCGACAGCCCCGTCCGGTGAGGGACGGGGCTGTCGGATGGAGCGGAGGCTCCGGGATTTGAACCCGGGATGGGCGGTTAACCCAAACCGCATTAGCAGTGCGGCGCCATAGACCAGACTAGGCGAAGCCTCCAGCACACACGCCCGAACGTGCTGGGCGCGTGATGATGATGGCACAGCCGGAGGGGCTGTTTCCAATCGCAGCTTACGGTACAAGGCTGCCGGTCGGGAGGGCAAAACAGTAAACCGGGCCCCGGGGCGACTTGCCCACGATCGGGTGACTTGCCGCACTTCAGAGGCATCGCGGAGTAGTGAAGGCGGCAACACCATCCACCACCGCCCTCCGGGA
This sequence comes from uncultured Actinomycetota bacterium, assembly GCA_963737305.1. GTDB lineage: Bacteria > Actinomycetota > Actinomycetes > Streptomycetales > Streptomycetaceae > Streptantibioticus_C. The sequence continues at coordinate 4,453,546 of CAVTRX010000001.1, forward strand.
GCCACCCATGATCCGTATCCGCCTCGCACTCACCGCCGTCACCGGGCTCGTCCTCTGCGCGACCGCGATCGCGACCGGGACCACGACCGCGTTCGCCGCCACCGGCACCGCCGACACGACCGCGGCCCCCACGTCCGCCACCGCGCCCGCGGCCCCCACGACCGCCACCGTGCCCGCCACCACCCTGCCCGCCTCCGCCGCGAGCCCCACCGCCAACGCCTCCCCGGCCACCGGGGCGACGGCCACCGCCACCGACGCCGCGGCCGGCGCCCCCGGCGACCTGCTGCGCGTCACGTACAAGGACGGCTACGGCGCCGTCAACGACCAGACTCTGCGATGTCACCCGGCCGGCGGGACGATGCCCGAGGCGGCGCAGGCGTGCCGGCGGCTGGACGAGTTGGGCGGGCCGGTGGCGCAGACGGCCGGGCAGGAGATGTGCTCGATGCTGTGGGGCGGCCCGCAGACCGCCCGGATCACCGGCACTTGGCGCGGCCGCGCGATCGACGAGTCGTACAGCCGGAGCAACGGCTGCCAGACCTCCCGTTGGCAGCGCATGCTGCCGGTGCTGCCCGCGCCCACTCTCAACGGCCCCACGGCCTGACCCCGAGGGCCACGCCACGCGCCGGCGCGCGCCCCGCCATCCGTCGCGCCGACCACCCCGCACCGCGACAAAGGCATCGGGTCGGGCAATTCGGGACACAGCATGGTCAACCACCGGTCACACCGGGGTGTCACCACGGTGACACGAAGGTGGCGCGCCGGTGACAAAGACGCTGCCACCGCCGGTGACCTGTGCGTCGTCACAGAACCTCTCCGTACCTCTTCGTCAACCGCCACCGACCCCCTGAACGCGCCCCGTACACTCCCTCTAGTGACACGCCACGGGGGGAACGGCAAGATGGGCCGCCAGCGATAGCCGCGTCACTGCGAAGCGATCCCAGGCGGATCGGGCGGCCAGGCGGCACGAGCAAGTGCGCAAGTGCGGTATCAGGGAGGACGCGTCACGTGAGCAGCAGGCCATCCCGAGGCGCTGCTCGCCTCGCGGCAATACTCGACGCGCTACCCGACGCGCTCCTGCTGGTGAATGCCAACGGCACGATCGTCAACGCGAACTCCATCGCCCTGGAGACCTTCGAAGCCCCCGGTACCGCGCTGGTCGGGCGCGGTCTGCTCGACCTGCTGCCGGGTTTCGACTCCAAGCGCATCCCCGGCTCGATGCGCCGCCCGGACCCGTCGGAGGGCCCGCGGACCAAGCCGACCAGGATGATCGCCCGGCGCACCGACGGCACGGAGTTCCCGGTCGAGGTGACCAGCGCGAACCTGGAGGACGCGCGCACCCCGTACGCCGACGGGTACGCCCCGTACACCGGTGACGAGCTGCTGATGCTGGTCGTGCGGGACCTGACCGGCACGCTCGACACCGAGACCGAACTCGCCCGGCAGCAGCGGCAGACCGAGATGATCCTGCGGGCCGCCAGCGAGGGCGTGGTCGGCGTGGACACCGAGGGCAAGGTCGTACTGGTGAACCCGGCGGCCGCGCAGATCCTCGGCTTCCGGGCCAGCGACCTCGGCGGGCAGGAACTGCACCCGCTGATCCACCACTCGCGCCCGGACGGCAGCCCGTTGCCGTACGAGGAGACGCCGCTGTCCGACACCCTGCGCTCGGGGCGCAAGCACCGGGTGCGCGGGCAGGTGCTGTGGACGAAGGACGGACGCGGGGTCCCGGTCGACCTGACCACCGCACCGGTGCGCGAGGGCGAGGCTCTGGTCGGCGCGGTGATGACGTTCACCGACCGCAGCCGCCTCAACTCGCTCGCCTCCCGGCACGCGCAGTTGCGCGCGGTCCTGGACGCCTCGCTGCGCGCGCCGCTGGAGGAGTTGCGGGGCGAGCTGACCACCCTGGTGTCCGACCCGGCGGCGCAGTTGTGGCCGGAGGCGAACCAGATACTGCACCATCTGGCGGCCGGCTACGCGCGGATGACCTCCCTCATCGACAACGTGCTGGCCTACCAGCGGCTCGACGCGGGCACCGAACGGCTCGACCGCCGCACGGTGGCGCTCAACGAGGTCGTCGCGGCGGGTGTCGACGGTGCGGTCGAGCTGATGGGTCCCGGCCGGGCGCAGTACGCGGTGCACGCGCCGCCCGTGCGGGCGGTGGTCGACGGTGCCCGGCTGGCCCAGGCGATCGCCCACCTGATCGTGGACGTCGCGGGGGTGGACGCCACCGGCAGGACGGCCGTCGTCTCCGGTGACTCCACCATCGTGGTCGCGGTGGTGCAGCGCGGTGACGTCGTACGCATCGACGTGCGCGGGCCGGCCGGCGGCGGCAGCCCGGTGCACCTGCCGATCGTGCGCGGGATCGTGGAACGGCACGGCGGTGTGCTGCAGACCCACGACGTCCCCGGCGGCCAGGGCGGCAGCGCGTACGTGCTGGAGGTGCCGGTCGGCGACGTGGACGAGCTCGACGAGGAGCCGGACGACGACGCGGGGCAGACCGCCGGCGCGGACCAGGGCACCGGTGGCGTCGGCACCGACCTGGCCGGCGGCGGGCGGGACGGACGCGAGAACGACTCGGGGATGACGGTCATGCCGATGCCGTCGGACCCGGTACGCGGTACGCAGGCCGGCGCGCCCGGTTCGCACGGGGTCGGCCCGGCGACGGCCAGGCCGCCGCACCCCAGGCGCCCGATGGACGAGACCGGCGGTGGGCAGCAGGGTGCCGGCGGCCAGGGCGGCCCCGGTTCCGCCCTCGCCCTTCCGCCGGGCCCGGGTGCCGCGGGCGGCCAGGACCAGCACCCGACCGGACGCCGCCGGGCGCTGCGCCGGATGGACCCCGACGGCGCGCCGAACGCTTCCGCGCAGGGCGGAATGCCGAACGCTTCCGCTGCTTCCGCGCAGGGCGGGATGCCGCAGAACGCGCTGCCGCCGGGTTCGATGTCGCAGGGTTCGCAGGGCGGGGTGCCGCAGGGTGGGATGCCGCAGGGCGGTGGACGTCCCGGCGGCATGCCGGAACTCGGCAGCGGGCAGCAGAGCCCCGGCCAGGGCCCCGTCGTAGCAGGTCAAGGGCCGGGCCAAGGCCAAGGCGGGCCGAGCCAGGGGCAGGGTCAGGGGCAAGGTCAGGGCATGCGCCCGCCGGGCCTGCCCGGCCAGAACCAGGGCCCGGGTCCGGTCCAGGGACAGGGTCAGGGCCCGCAGGCGCACGCCATGCCCGGTCCTGGCCCGCAGTCGCAGGGCGGCCCCGGCGGGCCGTCGCAGGGCGGCGGACCGTCGAACGGCCGCAGGGCCCGGCGCGCGTTGTCGGACGGACAGCAGCACGAACTCCCCGCCCGCTCCAGTGCGCACGCCCTGCCCCCCGGCGGCCAGGGCGAGGGCCGGCCGATGACCGCAGCCGCGGCTCTGCCCGCACAACAGCAGGGCCGGGCGGCCCTGCCCGAGCAGGCGACCGGCGGTCCCGACCCGGCGCACCGGCAGGGCCCGAGGCCGCGCACCGAGGACTGGCCCGACCCGCAGGGCTGGCCGGCGCCGCAGGGGGCCGGGCAGTCCGGCCCGTATGCCGGCGCGCCCGGCGATCCGCGCTCCGGCGCGCAGTCCGCCACGCAGGGCGCACACGGCGCGCACGGCGCACACGCGACCCACGGCGGCCAGCAGGAACAGCCCGGACGCCCCACCGGGCGCCCCGAGTTGCCGCCCGCCATGTCGTCGAACCAGGCCATGGCACCGACCGGTGGACCGGCCGCCATGTCCGGCGCCGAGCCGAGCGGCCGCCGCGCCAAACGGCCACCGAACGGGCCGCAGCACCCGGGCGCGATGCCTCCGGCTGTCGACCACACGGGCCACGCCGGCCAGGGACAGCACGAAGCGCACGAGGCCGAGGCGCGCGCCATAAGCGTCAGGACGCTGGGGCAGGGGGTCGCCTTCGCCGCGCAGGCGGCACCGGAGACGATGGCCCCGCCCCAGCAGCACCAGGCGCACCAGCCTCTCCAGGCGCAGCCGCACCACCCCCAGCAGGCCGGGCCGTCCAACGGTTCGGGCCGCCGCCGCAGGCTGGCCGCGCCGCAGACCGCGGGGGGCGGGCAGGCCACGGCCGACAACGCCCGTCCGCATCCGGCCGCCGGTTCTTCCGGCGGCCACCCGGTCAACCCGGCGTTCCACCCCAGCGACACCCATGGCCATGGGCAGGCGTTCACCATAGGCGCGCCCGCCGAAGGTGCCGAGGGCCCGGAGATGCTCGACGGTCCCGGTGGGGCGATCGAGGTCACCGGCGGTTCCGGCGCGGCCGCCGGGGCGCACGCGGGCGTGGTCGCCCGGGTCGGGCAGGCGGCGGTGGCGCAGGTCGAAGCCGACGACATGGACGACGAGTTCAGCGGGCCGCGCCGGCTGCTGGTCTGGCCGGAGCCCGACGTCTCGACCCGGCAGGCGCTGACGGACCGCGGCTACCGGCCGGTGACGGTACGGTCCCGCGAGGAGGTCGACGCCCAGGTCGCGGAGTATCCGGCCGCGCTCTTCGTCGACCCGCTCACCGGGCCGATCACCAGGACCGCGCTGCAGTCGCTGCGGGCGGCGGCGGTGGCCGCGGAGGTCCCGGTGCTGGTGACGGCGGGGCTCGGGCAGGCCACCCGGGAGGCGGCCTACGGTGCCGATCCGGCCGTGCTGCTGAAGGCGCTCGCCCCGCGCGACAGCGAACAGCATCCGCCGCGAGTGCTGCTGGTGGAGAGCCACCACGACATCGCGGCGGCGTTCACCGCGACCCTGGAACGGCGCGGGATGCAGGTGGCGCACGCCGCCTCCGAGGGCGACGCGGCCAACCTCGCCTCCCAGATGCGTCCGAACCTCGTGGTGATGGACCTGATGCTGATCCGTCGGCGCCGGGTCGGCATCGTCGACTGGCTGCGCGCCAACGGGCTGCTCAACCGCACCCCGTTGGTCGTCTACACCTCGGTCGACATCGACGCCGCGGAACTCCCCCGCCTCTCCTCCGGCGAGACGGTCCTCTTCCTCGCCGAGCGCTCCACCAGTGCCGAGGTCCAGGGTCGCATCGTCGACCTACTCAGCAAGATCGGCACCGAACTGCAGTGACGCCGGTGGGCGTGACCGGATGTCACGCCAACCGGCCTCACCTCAGCCGGCCCTCACTTGCGCCGGCGCCGCGGCTGCCTCGTCCGCAGGACGTCGGCGAACTGGTCGAGCCTGACGTTGATCCGCGCGATGTCGCGCCGTACCTCCGTCATGTCCTCCCCCATCCTGCACAGCCGGTCGCTCATCGCGCAGATGACCCGGCCGTGCGCGTCCAGCCGCCGGTCCACGGCGTCCAGCCGTGCGCCGATCGGCCCTTCGAGCACCATGACAGCCGCCTTCGCGGCCGCTTCGGTGACCAGTGATTCGAACGCGGAGCCCCAGCCGAACGCTCCCTCACCACCTCGCCGATGGCTCTCCTCGGCATCGAGGAGATGGGTGCGCACCCGGCGGGCGACCTCGCTGTCACGCAGCAGCATCGCGACGTTGAGGACGGCCCGCCGAGTGAACAACGCGAGGCCGGATCGAGCCTGTGGATAACTCGACGGAAAGAGAGACATCCTGTCTCCCTTAAATTTTGCCAGGTCAGAGCCCCTGAGCACCGTGAAGCCGTTGAGTTCCAGCTCGGCACGGTGCCGTTGGAGGACCTTGTTCAGCACTCGCTCGTGGACCTCGAAGTAGTCCGCGACGCCCTGCGTCGTGACATGTACTCCGTCGGGCAGGAGGGTGAGTGCCTTGACCTTGTCGAGGACTCGGGTGTGCCCGATCATGCTGGCGCGCAGCGAGGGCGATTCGAACAGGGCGGTTTCTGGTGGCATGCAGATGCCTCCGCTTCCGGTTGGTGGATTGCAGGACTTTTCGTCGCCCGTATCCAGGGACCAGGAGCGGAAGCTGCTCACGTAGCCACGAACCCTATGACCGGAACTTGGTCCGGCTATCCTCCACCGCTGACTCTCGACGCCTCGAACTCCAGTTGCCTCCGCGCATATCGATCAACGACTCGATTTCCCCGCGGTCACGCGACCGTTTTGCCTCTGTCGCGTGACCGGGGTGCGCCCGCCGTCGGGGACCGGCGGTGGCTACAGGTTGGTGACGTCCAGGTCGCCGGTGGCGTACTGGCGGCGGATGACCTTCTTGTCGAACTTGCCGACGGAGGTCTTCGGCACGGCGTCGATGATCGCCCAGCGCTCGGGGACCTGCCAGCGGGCGACCCGTTCGGCGAGGAACGCCCGCAACGCGGCGTAGTCGGCGTCGGCGCCCTCCTTCAACACGACGGTGGCCAGCGGGCGTTCGCCCCACTTGTCGTCCGGCACGGCGACGACGGCCGCCTCCGCGACGTCCGGGTGGGCCATCAGGTGGTTCTCCAACTCCACCGAGGAGATCCACTCACCGCCCGACTTGATGACGTCCTTGGCCCGGTCGGTCAGCGTCAGGTAGCCGTCGGGGGAGATGACACCCACGTCGCCGGTGCGCAGCCACCCGTCGCGGAACTTGTCCTCCGGGGTCATCGGCTCCTCGCCCGCCCCGCCGTAGTACGCGGACGCGCACCACGGTCCGCGGACCTCCAGCTCGCCGGCGCTCTCGTTGTCCCACGGCATGACCTCGCCGTCGGGACCGACCAGCCGGGCCTCGACGCCGGCCGGGAAACGGCCCTGGGTGTAGCGGTACTCCCACGCCTCCTCGTCCGCCGTTCCGGCCGGCGGGTGCGAGATGGTGCCCAGCGGGGACATCTCCGTCATGCCCCAGGCGTGGCACAGCGTCACGCCGTGCTCGTCCTGGAACGCCCGCATCAGCGACGGCGGGCAGGCGGAACCCCCGATGACCACGTTGCGCAGACAGCTGATGTCCCGCTTGTTGACGGCGAGTTCGGCGAGCAGGCCCTGCCAGATGGTGGGCACCGCGGCGGCGTGCGTCGGGCGCTCGGTCTCGATCATCTCGGCGACGACGGCCGGTTGCATGAAGCGGTCGGTCATCAGCATGTTGATGCCGGTCATGAAGGCGGCGTGCGGGATGCCCCACGCGTTGACGTGGAACATCGGGACGATCGGCAACGTGGTGTCGCGGTCGGTGAGCGAGAAGGACTCGGCCATGTTGACCTGCATCGAGTGCAGGTAGACCGAGCGGTGGCTGTAGACCACGCCCTTGGGGTCACCGGTCGTGCCGGAGGTGTAGCACATCGCGGCGGGGTGCCGTTCGTCCAGGTCGGGCCAGTCGTAGGTGGTCGGCCGGTCCGCGATCAGCGCCTCGTACTCGTGGACCGCCGGGCGGCAGCCGTCCAGCACCGAGGTGTCCCCCGGTCCCACGACCACCAGGTGCTCCACCGCGTGCAGTTCCGGCAGCAACGGCGCGAGCAGCGGCAGCAGGGAGCCGCTGACCAGGATCACCCGCTCCGCCGCGTGGTTGATGATCCACGTCAACTGGCCGGTCGGCAGTCGCAGGTTGAGGGTGTGCAGCACCGCGCCGGAGCAGGGGATCGCGAAGTACGCCTCGACGTGCTCGGTGTTGTTCCACATGAGGGTGCCGGTCGGGTCACCCTCCTGGACGCCCAACTCCCGCAGTGCGTGGGCGAGTTGGGCTGCGCGGCGGCCGATCTCGGCAAAACTGCGGCGTCGGGGTTCACCGGTACCGGTCCAGGTGGACACCCGGGAGCGGCCGTGAACGGTCGATCCGTGGGTCAGGATCCGTGACAGCAGAAGCGGGACGTCCTGCATTGTGCTCTGCACCGGTTGCCTCCCGAGTAGCGCGCGCCTTTACGCGAGGGTAAGTCCCGGCGATTCTCCTGGCGTACCAGGCGGTATGTCACTACCCCCGTCGGTCCGCTTCCCGGTGCCCGACCGACCGCACGACGGCCCGCGCGGGGCCTCGCAGGCGGCCGAACGAACGGCCGGAGCGGGACCCTGCCGACCAGGCCGTCCGAAGCACTCGTACGAGGGCCCCGGGGTGCGTCAGGCGACCGACGACTCCTCGGCCTCGCCGTCCGCGACGACCCCGGTCAGGTCGGGATCGGTGCGCAGCTTGACCAGTGCGCGGGAGACCGCGCTCTTCACCGTGCCCACCGACACCCCGAGCACCTCGGCCGTCTGCACCTCGGTCAGGTCCTCGTAGTAGCGCAGCACCAGCATCGCGCGCTGGCGGGTGGGCAGCCGCGCGACGGCGTGCCAGAGCGCGTCACGCTGTGCCTGCTGTTCTGCGGGGTCCGGCTCGGTGCCGGTGTCCTGCTCCGGCAGGTCCTCGCAGGCGAACTCGTCGATCCGGCGCTTGCGCCACTGCGAGGTCCGCGTGTTGACGAGAGTGCGCCGCACGTAGCCGTCCAGCGCGCCGCGGTCGGATATTCGGTCCCACGCCAGGTAGGTCTTGGTCAGCGCGGTCTGCAGCAGGTCCTCGGCATCGCACGGATTCGCGGTCAGGGAACGCGCGGTGCGAAGCAGCACCGGCCCCCGGTCCCGTACGTAGGCGGTGAACTGCTGCTGAGCGCTGGTGCACACAGACGTGGTCATGCCCTAACGCTATGAGCGCGAACGGTGCCGGGGGATCGGCCGCAGGTCCCGAAGCGGAGTCACCCTCAAGTCGTAGGGGTGGGGGTGTCCCGACCTCCCGAGGGTGGAGCCGGCTCAGGGTTCCCCCCGGGGGGAGGTGTTGGGGTCGCGGTACCCCCGGGGCGCACCGACCGGCGGCGGGCCTGCCGACTCGTCGTGCCCGGGGTCCTCAGGGCCGTCCGTCCCGGGCCGCCGACTCCGGGACGGACGGATGTCAGGGGGCGATGATCGCGACCGGGGAGTCGATGAGATCGCGGTCGATGGCCAGGGAGTAGCCGCCGTAGCTCTCCCGGGTGTCCCCGACGTACTGGTGGATGCGGCGGGACGGACGCCAGACGCTGCCGGGCAGCACCGGCTCACCGTAGATGTCCGGCTCCACGCCCCAGCGGGCGAACCAGATCAGGTCCGGCAGGTCCGGGAGGCCGGCGGCCCGGGCAGCCTCGATCCGGGCGATCCCCGAGTCGGCGCTGCTGTAGAAACCGGGCAGATAACCGCGGGTCCGCAGGTTTCGGCTCCAGGACCGCGTAAAGGTGATGACGGGATTCGTGCAGCGTCCTGACCGGGTGTCGTACGACTCCATGTCCAGGTAGATGGGGCTGGCGGGTTCGATGCCGAGCGAGGCGGCGGCCTTCGCGGCGTCGGCGGCCTCGGACGCGCCCTGGGAGTCGGCGCGGTCCGCGCTGATCGGGAACAGCCGCTGGTGCGCGCTGCTGGCGCAGGGGGACTGCGAGCCGACGAAGATCGGGAGGATGCGCCAGCCCATGCCGCTCACCGAGTGGACCCACGAGCGGCTCAGTCGTGGCTGGGCGCAACTGCGGGCCCGGCCGCCGATGTAGACGCCGACGGCGCCGTACGGCGAGCTCCGCCACGCCGCCATGGTGTCCAGGTCGGGCGCGGTGCAGGCGTCGAACCCCAGGCCGCGGAAGACGTGGGCGCCGAGCGTGCGGGGGTCGACGGTCACCTGGGTGACCGTGCCGCGCGGGTCGGCGCCGGGGGACGCCGGGGGCACCTGGTGGGAGCGGTCGCCAGCCGGCGCGGTGCCGGCGTCGGAGGGATCGCCGCCGGGGGACACGCCGTTGGGTCCGCCGCCTGGGTCGGTGGTCGGGGCGGCGGTCGGGGCGGCGGTCGGGGCGGCCGGGTCGGCGGTTGGGGCGGCCGTCGGGGCGGCCGGGTCGCCGGATGAGGGGGTGCCCAGGGAGTCGTCCGCGCCGGGACCGTCAGGACCGGGACGAGCCGGTGAGGGGGCGTCGGCGGAGGCGGGCGGGAGGCCGTCCGAGCGACCGTTCACGGGGGCCGGCAGACCGTCGCCCTGGGCTCGGCCGGGGTGGGGCCGACCGTCGGCGGCCGCCCCGCGCCGGCCGTTCAGCAGCGCCGCGGCACCGGCCGGGCCATGGGTGCGCCGGGCCGTACTCCCCGCACTCGCGCGCGACCCACGCACGGTCTTGCCCTCATCGGCACCCGTAGCGTGGCGGGGGATCATCGCCTGGGCCGGGACGCTGCCGGTGATCAGGCAGAGGGTCGCGGTCATCAGCGCAAGGGCAAATCTGATCATACAGTTCTTATTACGCATGATCAGAGTCAAAGGGGCTCGGCCGCCGACACTCGGCAGGCACGCCCGGCACCGCCTGGGGTTCAGCCGTCTGCCGGGAGTCCGCCGGCCTTCCTCGTCCTGCGGCGACGACTCGCCGGTGGCTTCTCCACGCGCCGGAATTCGTTGTCCACACCCTGTGGACAACGGACGCACCACCACCGCCCCCGCCGCCGAACAGGTCAAAGGCTGTGCGTCGGCGCTGATCACACCGTCGCACAGCCTTTGTCACCTTTGGCCTGTCACACGCGGGCGCGGTCCGCCGGGAGGATCCGGAGCACGCGCGCGCCGCTCACCGGGTCACCACAGCGGGGTGAAGTTGACCTTCACATTGTTCTGGTCGATGTCCGTGAACCCGGAACCGTTAGCGCTCGCCGTATTGCCCTGGGTGGTGGCGTGGTCGCCCACCGCCGCCTGATCGGTGCCGTTCGCACTGGAGATGGACTGGTGGTCCGCGAGCGAACCGTTGTCCGCCGACGCGGTACCGGCGAAGAGCGCCACCGCGAGGGGCAGCGCGGCGAGAGCGGCCAGAGTGCGGGCGGTACGGATGCTGGTCATATGTCAATTCCTCACAGGAACCGGAAGTCAGGATGTCGTCGCGAGGCGGTTGGCCGACCACCCCGCAAGCTCTGCGGCGTCGCGAACCCAGACTTGCTCATGAGAACCGCCGAAAACCACTCCAGACGGCTCATTTAGCTCACAAGCGTGACGATGTGTCGATAAACCCTTTCGCGAAGAAGATCGACATATAGACAGTCTCGGGGGCGACGGCCCGCCGGATCACCAGACGGCAGCCCACCGGGGTGACCGGGCGGCAGCCCACCGGGGTCACCAGGCGGCGGGCAGGCGCGAGGGGCCGCGCAGGGTGGTGCCCGGGCGCCATTCGACGTCCGACGTCGCAATGGTGAGGCGGAGGCCGGGGAGCCGGGCGGCCAGCTTGTGCAGGGCCAGTTGGAGCTCCGCGCGGGCCAGCCAGGAACCCATGCAGTAGTGCCGGCCGGCCCCCAGCGACAGGGTCGGACTCTCCAGCGGGGCGAACAGGTCGGCGAACGGATCGCCGGAGAAGACCGCCGGGTCGCGGTTGGCGGCGATGGTGTCGGCGGCGACCACCGCACCCGCCTGGATGGTCACGCCCCCGATCTCGACGTCCTCGGCCGCCCGCCGGATGCTGCCGGGCTTCTCCGCGCTCCTGCCGAGCGGGATCAGATGCAGCAGCCGTTCGGCCAGCGGGGCCGCCGCATCCTCGTCGGACCCCAGCCTGGCCCAGACGTCCTTGCGTTCGCCCAGGAGGTAGAGCAGGCAGTTGCCCAGCATCGTCTTCGTGCTGTCGAAGCCACCGACCAGCAGCCCGCCGACGAGGTGGGCCAGTTGCCGCTCGGGCACGCCGCCCTCCTGGTCGGCCGCCTGCACCAGGGTGCTGACCAGGTCGTCGCCCGGCGTCCGCCGCCTCTCGACCAGCAGACCGGCCGCGAACTCGGCGCACTCCCGCATCGCGTCGGCCACCTCACCGCTCGCCCGGGAGGTGTCGGACAGCGCGTGTTCCGCCCAGTGGCGCAGCCGGTCGTACGGCAGGTCCTCCACCCTCATCAGCCGTCTCGTCACCGCGAGCGGCAGCGGCAGGGCGTAGTCGGCGACGAGATCCACCGGTGAACCCCGCTCGACCATCTCGTCCAGCAGCTGGTCGATCACCGAGACCATCCACGGACGCAGGCGCTTGACCCCGCGAGGGGTGAAGACCCGCTGGACGGTGCGGCGCACGCGCAGGTGCTCGTCGTCGTCCAGGTTGAACATCACGTCCGGGTTGTCGGCCATGTTGGGGGTGTCGGTCAGCGGCGGGGCGTCCGGCGCGTACAGCAAGGACCGCTTGAACCGCGGGTCCGTCAGCACCTGCTGGACTTCCGTGTACCGGGTGACCAGCCAGATCGAGGTGCCGTTGGGCAGGGCCGAAAGGCGCGGCGGCCCCGGTTCGGCGAGCTTCAGGCAGTGCAGTGGCACCAAGGGATCCTCCAGCGGGCGGAAGTGCGGGGCGGTGGTGACCGCGGACAGCGGCGCTCAGCGGGTTCGCTCTCGCCGCCGACGGACACAGCTCTTGTCACATTCACCGCTAAACATGCCGAACGCCAGCAATTTCTCCCGGATTCACCCCTGGGTGCCGCCGTGTTCCCCCTTGGGGGATCGCGGGGAGCTCCGCCCGCACCACGGCGCCCGCTCGGTTCCCACCACGGCGCCCGGCCCGATTCGCTAGTTGTGCGGCGGCAGGTGGCCGATCCGGTGGTCCGCCACGTTCAACGCCTCGTCGACCAGGCGGCGCAGGTGGCCGTGGCGCAGGGCGTAGACGACCCGGCGCCCCTCCTTGCGGGTGGCCACCAGCCCGGCGAGCCTCAGCCGGGCCAGGTGCTGGCTCACCGAGGTCCGTGTCGCACCGGTCGCCTCGGTCAGGGTCGTGACGTCGGCCTCCCCCTCGCCGAGCCGCCGCAGCAGGGCCAGCCGGGTGCGGTCGGCGAGCAGGCCGAGCACCTCGACGGCCACGGTGAGGCGTTCCGCGTCCTCCGGCTGTTGCGAGGCATGCGCACCTGATAGATGCATGCGTGCGTTCATATGCACATAATGATTCCTAGGGCAGCCGACGTCCAGCCCGTCCCGACGCCCGCCCCGGCAGCCCAACGCCCGTCCCGACGTCCGCCCCGGCAGCCCGATGTCCGTCCCGGCCCGACGCCCGTCCCGACCGCCCAACGCCCGCCCCGGCAGCCCAACGCCCGTCCCGACCGCCCGAGGTCCGCGAGAGGTGCGAAACCGTGAGCGAACAGCCCCACACCCACGAACCGCACGGCCATGACCGGGCCCCGGCCGGCCACAACGGCCACGACCGCCACAACGGCCACCGATGGGCGACGCTGAGGCACCGGCTCTCGCACGCGGTCACCCCGCACAGCCACGAGGCGATGGACAAGGTCGACTCCGCGCTGGAGACCTCGCGTGCGGGACTGCGCGCCCTGTGGGTGTCGCTGGCCGTCCTCGGGCTGACCACCGTGATCCAGGCGGCGGTGGTCGTGCTGTCCGGCTCCGTCGCGCTGTTGGGCGACACCGTCCACAACGCGGCCGACGCGCTGACCGCGGTTCCGCTCGCGGTCGCCTTCGTGCTCGGCCGCCGGGCGGCCGACCGCCGGTACACCTACGGCTACGGCCGCGCCGAGGACCTGGCAGGAATCGCCATTGTGCTGGCCGTCGCCGCCTCGTCCGCCCTGGCCGCCTACGAAGCCGTCGACCGGATGCTCGACCCCCGTGGCGTCACCCACCTGTGGGCCGTCGCGGTCGCCGCGCTCGTCGGTTTCGCCGGCAACGAGTGGGTGGCCCGGCACCGCATCCGCACCGGCCGCCGGATCGGTTCCGCCGCCCTGGTCGCCGACGGTCTGCACGCCCGCACCGACGGCTTCACCTCGCTGGCCGTCCTCCTGGGCGCGGGCGGCGTCGCCATCGGCTGGCGGTGGGCCGACCCGGTCGTCGGGCTCCTGATCACGGTGGCCATCCTCGTGGTCCTCAAGAACGCGGCCCGTGAGGTCTACCGCCGCCTGATGGACTCCGTCGACCCCGGTCTGGTCGACACCGCGGAGCACGCCCTGCGCGACGTCGACGGCGTGCTGGGGGTCGGACGGGTCCGTATGCGGTGGCTCGGCCACGCGCTCCGGGCCGAGGCGGACATCGTCGTCGATCCGCGGCTGACGGTCGTTGAGGCACACGGCCTGGCGTTGGCCGCCGAACACGCCCTCATCCACGCCGTTCCCCGGCTGACGGCGGCGACCGTCCACATCGACCACCTACCGCAGGACACCGATCCGCACGCGGCACTCACCCACCACCACGCGTCCCGCTGACGACCGCCCGCCCAGACTCAGGGGGCGTCCCGGCCGCGCGGCCCCGCGTTGGACGGCCGCGCGCCGAGCGACCCCGCCCCGGGCAGCCCCGCCCCGAACGGCCCCGCGTTGGGCGGCCCCGCGTTGGGCGGCCCGTGTCCGAGATCGCACCGCCTCCGTCGCTCCCGCGCTGAGCTCCGCCGGATCGCCGCCAGGGTCGCGCGTCATCGGAAAGTCCCAGCTCTTCCGCCTGCGGCCCGGTTCGCCGGCCCGGCATTTCCCATCAACCCCCCATTCAAACCATCGATTTCAAAACCCCCACTTCGAGCCACGCACAGTCACGCCGAACACGTCATCATGACGGCGGCAGTCCGCCGCCACGCGGTGGCCGAAAGCGGCCTTCCGATGTGCGCCCGGCCGGTTCCAACTGGGGAAACGCAGCCACACCACTCCCCGCCGCCGTCGCCGACCTTGGCCTCTCCCGGCCAGTCCGACGGAATCGGGTCGACGAGACGTTGACCGATAAAATCCCTTCCCCTTAACGGCTTCTAGGCAATCATTGAGTGCGACTGGGCGGCGGGATGGTTCTCGCGGCCCCTCTGGAGGATGGATATATCCAGGAAATCCATCCGCCACCATCGGGGGAGATCTACAGTGGTCCTACCGGAGCCGGATTCCAGACCGCGTCCGGATCGAGGACATCACCAGAGTGGCCATCCAGTCACCTCATTCGATCACCTATTCGCCGCGATTTCGGCCTGCGCGAAATGGAGTGGAGCAAGATGACGGCAAGCATGGAAACCGCACTTGACGACCAGGTTACTTCGCTGCTGGACGGGATGGAGCACCACCCCGTCTACGAAAACGAGTACTTCAAGTTACTGAAGAACTCGCTGTGGACGAGCGAGACCTATGACTTCCACCGGGCGAACTTCTTCCAGCGCACCGCGGGCACCGTCAAGGGCATCGCCTACGTGTGCGCGCAGGCGGCGGCCAACGACGACCAGGACACGCTGGTCCTGTTCTCCTACATCCTCAACGAGGAAGCCGGCAACGGCCAGGCCTCGCACTGCCACGAGGTGTTGATGGAGAACGCCCACAACCTGCACGGCGAGTCCGAGTTCGGCCTGCCGCCGTTGCGCGTGAAGGAGGCCGGGGCCAGCGAGCTGGTGATCCCCGAGACGTTCGAGTACCGCGAGCGCACCCGGGAGCTCCTGACCGCCAACTACCACCGCATGCTGGGCGTCGCGATGGCCCTGGAGTCCCACGCCGACAAGATGCTGCGGGTCTGCCGCACGGCGTTCCGCAACACCAACAACAAGCGGCCGCACTCCGACTTCGTCGACAACATCGAGATCTACTTCAACGTCCACGTCGGCGACGCGGGTGTCGAGGAACGTCACGCCGCCGACGCGAAGAAGTGCGTCCAGAACAACTGCAGGACCGAGGCCGACGTCGCCGAGATTCGCTTCGGCGCGGAGGAGACCCTGAAGATTCAGCAGGGCATGTGGGACGCGATGAACAAGGCCGTCCGCGCATTGAATTCCTGACAAAGACAGGGGGCCCGGCGATCGTGCAGAAGAACCGCGGCATTTCCGATGCCGTCCTGAGCATTCCGGAATCGGCGACTCACGGAACGGCGGCGAAGATAGCCGCGCTCAACCGTGGACTCGCCGAGGACGACCAGATCATCGACCTCAGCATCGGCGCGCTGGACACGCCGACCTCTCCTTTGATCGACCGCGGTGTCATCGAGTTCGTGGAGCGGCAGTCGGACACGATCCACGCGTTCGCGCCGATCAGAGGCTTCCCGTTCCTGCTCGAGTCGGTGGCCGCGCGGGTGGCCCGGCTGCACGGGATCACCTACGACCCGGCCGGCGAGATCATGGTCACGCCGGGCGGCGTGAAGGGTTCGATCTCGGTGACCTTCCACGCCCTGCTGAACCCGGGCGACGAGCTCCTCATCCCGGTGCCGAACTGGCCGCACTACGCGGACATGGCACGGCTGCACGAGGCCGTCCCGAGGGGCGTCCTGGTCACGGCGGAGGACGGCCTCACGGCGCCGGCTCTGGAGGGGGCACTCTCGGAGCGCACCAAGATCGTCGTGCTGGGAGACTGCATCAACCCGACGGGCAAGGTCTACTCGACCGCGGAGCTGTCGGAGCTGGCCGAGGTCATCGCCCGGCACAACGTGCGGCGCGAGTCCCGCGGTGAGAGTCCGGTCTACGTCCTGTTCGACTCTCCCTACGAGGCCCACATCGTGGGCGAGCGTGCCAAGACGTTCGCTGCCATCGATGTCACGCTCGCCGACGGCAGCCGGTGCTCGATGCGGCAGTGGACCGTCTCGGTGACCGGACCGGGCAAGACGTACGGCATGCACGGCGACCGGATCGGCTACCTCACCGGGCCGACGGACATCGTGGAGGCGGCGGCCCGCGCGCAGGTCAACCTCACGTCGTTCGCGTCCACCTACGGCCAGGTGGCCACGCACCTCGCGTTGCAGCCGGAGATGGACGCGGTGGCCTCCTCCAGGGCCCAGACCGCGCGCACGAATCTCCAGGAGATGCTGCGCGAACTCGACGCGGTCCCCTCGTTGAAGATCATCCCTCCGCAGGGGGGCTACTTCCTGTTCGTCGACTTCTCCAGTTACGCCGACGCCTACCGGAAGCTCGGCTACGATACCGCCGATGAGTTTCTGCTGGCCGAGGCGAAGGTCGCCACGATCTGCGGTAACCATTTCGCGGAGGGCGAGCTCCTGAACCATTTCGTGCGGATCAACTGCGGCCGGAACGGTTCCATCGTGAGCGAAGCCGGCACACGCATCAGGCGTGCCCTCAGCCGCTTGGAGTCCTGACCTGAATGCCAATATGAGCGGAATCGCCAGATACTGCATCATCGGCACCGGTTTCGCAGGGACATGCGCGCTGTGGCATTTGGTGCGGCGACTCACCGATCCGGACCGCATACCCTCGCTCGCCCCCTCCACCGTCACGATCGTCACGGTGGAGCGGGGCCCGGTGAACGGGCCGGGGTATCCCTACGCGAAAGGCAACGTCCAGCTCGCGCACCGGTGCAACAACGAGGCGAGCACCATGGGGATCCACGGCAACGACTTCGTCGACTGGCTGGCCGAGAGCAAACCGTGGCTCATCAAGGAGCACCCGGAGCTGATCCTGGAGACCCACCCCGGGATCGAACTCGGCGAATGGCAGCCCGAGGACCGGGAGTTCTATCCGCGCGCGTTATTCGGGATATACCTGGAGAAGAGGTTCCAGGAGGTCGTCGAACGGGCCCGCGCGCACGGCATCGATGTCCGGCAGTACGTACGCCACGAGGCCGTCGACGGATATTCCACGGAGAAGGGCTTCACCCTTTCCCTCCGGGAGGTCGACACCGGTCACCAGGTCACCGTCGACCGGCTCGACCGCGTACTGCTGAGCACCGGGCACTGGCAGTCCACGGCGACCGACGCGCTTTCCGGGCACGACGGATACGTCGCGTCGCCGTATGGGCCGGACGCGATGAAGGCCGCCCTCGCCGAGCGCGTCCGGTCGCGCCGGGCGCGCGGCGAGCGGCCTCGGGTGTTCGTCCAGGGGATGGGCCCGAGCGGCATCGACGCGATCATGACCCTGTGCGCTGAGGGCGATTTCACGTACACCGACGACGGCCACATCGCGTCGTACCGGCCCGCGGCGCAGGCCGGCGAGGAGCCGCTGCACATCATCGCCGGCTCGCGCTGCGGGTTCTTCTCTCCGGTGC
The DNA here is from genome assembly GCA_963737305.1 of uncultured Actinomycetota bacterium. Lineage (GTDB taxonomy): Bacteria > Actinomycetota > Actinomycetes > Streptomycetales > Streptomycetaceae > Streptantibioticus_C. The sequence continues at coordinate 4,471,293 of CAVTRX010000001.1, forward strand.
GCGGACCGCTCGTACCGTACGAACCGCACCATCTCACCGAGGAGAACCTCGCCGGGGTCCGGCGCGATCACCAGGGGTTCCTGAAGATCGAGCCCATTCTGGAGCTGCTGGACAAGGATCTGCGCCGGGCGACCGCGGGGGCTGTGGGGTGGAACGACATCGCGAACCCCGGCTTCCCCTCCGCCAAGGAGAAGCTCGCGAGCGACCTCCAGGACTCGTACACCGGGAACATCGTCTACACCATCGCTCTGAAAGCGCGCAGAATGCGCTTCTACAAACATCTCGACCCGGTCGACAAGGCCACCTACGACCGGCTGCTCGACACCCACTTCATTCGCACAGCCGTTCCGATGCCGGCGGCGAACGCGGAGAAACTCCTCGCTCTGATGGACGCCGGAATCCTGACGACCGTGAAGCAGGGCTATGACACGCCACCCGTAGCGGCGGGCGAGGACGGTGGTTTCCTGATAACCCACCGGTCGGGCGACGGCGAACAGTCGACCCTGCGGGCGGACTGCGTGATCCGCGCCAGCGGGCAGGACTTCCGCCTGGAAAACCACCCGTCGGCGTTCGTACGGAACCTTCTCAAGCGCGGCGAGATCGTCCCGCATGAGGAAGACGGGTATGTCACGGGCGGCATCGCACTGGACGCCCGCGGCGGATACCGGGTGATGAAACGGACGGACGGCGCAAGCGTTCCGTCGCCGCACCTGGCCTCCTACGGTTCGCCCGTCAGGTTCTGGCAGCACGAAAACAACTTCGCCGGTGCGTTCGTCGCGGCAGCCGAATGGGTTGCCGACGACTGGCATGACATCGCGGCGGACACCGCACCGTCCGTCGCCGTCGGCGGTGCCGGACTGGTCGGCACCGAGATAGGGAGATGAGCAAATGGAGATGAAGGAATTCCACTATCAGGACGGGCTGCGGGTCAGCCTGTTCAATCTCGACCACAAGGCCGTTCCCTATCATTTCCATAATGAAGTGTCCGACATGATGTACTGCTGCCGGGGGCAGATCACGATCGAACTCCCCGACGCGGACGAGATGTTCACCGTCGCGCCGGGTGAGGTCTTCCAGGTCGTCCATCCGAACCGGCACAGGTTCGTCAACGGGGCACCGGTCGGCACGCCGTCGCGCTACGTCCTCCTCCAGATCGGCGACTTCGACATCAACTTCGTCCCGGATGCCAAGAGCATCGCGGTGACGTTCGCCGACCGCGCGGCGACGCAGGTCACGGGCGGCACCGTCTACATCCAGGACCGCAAGAGCGACATCGTCGAGCTCGCCGATCGCTTCGAACGCGAGAAGCCCGAGGTCCTGGACCCGGAGGAGCAGGCCGACGTGGTGGCGGCGCTGCGGTGCTTCGCGTCCCGCGGACTGGAGAGCGTGCACCCACAAGAGAGCCACGCCTCTTGAGCCATTCGGGACCGATCTCGTTCGACACGGTCACCGTCACGCTGATCGTTGTGACGTTCGCCGTCGGCGGACTGGTCAAGGGCCTGACCGGTCTCGGTCTGCCGCCCGTCGTTCTGGGGATTCTCACGGCGACGGTCGGGATCGACCCCGCGAAGGCGCTGATCCTCGTTCCGACGTTCCTGACCAACGTCCTACAGGCCACGCAGGGCGGTCATGGCCGGGAAGTCGTGCGGCTCACCTGGCCGTTCATGCTGGCGGCCACGGCCTTCACCGCCTCGGGCGCCTTCACGCTCAGCTATTTCCGGGCGGATCTGATGTCGTCCCTGCTCGGCCTGGGGCTCTCGGTGTACGGGATCCTCGGGCTGTTCAAGTTCCGGGTGGACATCAAGGACCGGTGGTGGCACCACCCCGTGGGTGTGCTCTTCGGAGCCACCAACGGGTTCCTCACCGGAATGACCGGCTCGTCGGCCGTCCCGGGCGTCTTCTACCTGCAGTCCCTCGGCCTGCTGCGTGAGCAGCTGGTCCAGAGCATGGGGATCCTCTTCACGCTCTCCAGCGTCGGTCTGGCCTGGTCGCTGCGGACGCAGGACCTGCTCAGCGCGAACCTCGGCATCATGTCGGCCGCCGCCCTGGTCCCGGCGTTCATCGGAATGGCGGTCGGCAACCGGATCCGCCGGAGCATCCCCGAGGAGAGGTTCCGGACGGTGCTGTACGTCGCCCTGCTGGTCCTCGGGTTGTACGTCGCGATCACGAGCCTTGCCATGTGATGGAGCATCATGAGGTGGGAGAAGGAGGAACCGTGGACCAGGATCTCGTCGAACTACTCAGGGAGCTGGAAGAGCTCGGCCGAGTCAACGACGCGGCGACGGACGACCGAAGCCGGAAGCTGCTGAACATCACGCACGACACGGGCGTGTTCCTCACACTGCTCGTCAAGGCCACCAAGGCCAAGAACGTGCTGGAGATCGGCACGTCGAACGGCTACTCGACGTTGTGGCTCGCCGAGGCCGTGGGCAAGGACGGCACGGTCACCACCATCGAGCAGGCGCCGCACAAGCTCGCCATGGCCGAGCGGAACTTCCAGCGCGCCGGGCTCGTCCCCCGCGTCCGGCAGATCGCCGGCGAGGCCGGCGAGTTCATGTCCTCGTGCCACGACGGCGAGTACGACCTGATCTTCCTGGACAGCGATCGCGAGCAGTACGTCGAGTGGTGGCCCACGTTGCGGCGGATCCTCGCGGACGGCTGCCTGATCGTCGTCGACAACGCGACCTCCCATGCCCACCAGATGGCGGACTTCACCCGCCTGGTCGAGGCCTCGGACGGCTACCTCAGTTCCCTCTCCCCCATCGGGAAGGGCGAGTTGGTGATCCTGAAAGAGGGGTAAGGCCACGGCTCCCCGGCACCCCCACCCGGCGCGGATGAGGACGTACCGGGTGGGGCGGCGTGGTGGCCGGGGCGCGGCAGGGCGCCGCGTTGGCCGGGTCGGGGCGGGGTGGGGGCACCGGACGGCTCCGGCACCCCCGCCCACGTCCCGTGCAGACGTACCCGCGGCCGACGTCGGGCCCCTTTCGCGGTGTGCGGACGGGGTGTCAGATTGGTTGTCGTCAGTGAGTGAGTGAGCGGCGAGCCACGGGGGCGACATGGAGCCGACCAGCGGGGGCGTCCGGCAGGGCGCCCATCCATTCTGCGGGCCGTGTACGGACGAAACCATCGCGTGGCGCGCCCCGGACACCGAGGCCTTCAGCGGGATCGGCACCCTCTTCTACGGGGCAGCCGACCCCTGCTCGCGGTGCGGTTCCGTCGTCAAGCGGCTGTATTTCTGCATCCTGTGGATTCCCATCCGGCCGATGGGCCGCTTCCGCATCATCACCCTCAGCACTTCGCTGCTCGGCTCACGTGGCACTTACGTCGGTCGGCGGTTCCCGGTCAGCGCTGAGAACCCGTACGGCCTGAGCAGGAAGACCGCCGCCCTCATGGCGCAGGCGGATGCCCGGGCGGAGGAGGCCGCGAAGTCCTGGCCCGAACCGCCGCCGTCCGAGTTGGCCGACCATCCCGAACTGCGCGGCGAGCGCTACGAGGAGGCCGAGGACTACTGGGAGTTCGGCGTCGCCGACCGTGCGCTCCCGGTGTACGAGGAGGTGCTCGCGGCGCACGAGGCGGTGCTGCCCGCTGACGACACCGCGACGCTCCAGCTCCGCCAGCGCGTGGCGGAGGCGTATCTGGCGGTCGGGCTGCCGGTGGCGGCAGCGGCGCTTTTCGCGCAGACGTACGACCATCTCGGCCGAGTGCTGGGCCCGCGCCATCCGGACACCCTCCGGGCGAGCGACGATCTGACCAACGCGCGCGGCCAACTGCCCCTGGGCCGCGACAAGATCAAGGCGTTCGAGGCAGAACTGGCCACGATGGAACGCGCCCTGGGGCCGGACCACCCGAAGTCCCTGCGCACGGCGTGTGAACTGGGCTCGACCCAGATGATCGGCTACAGCGTGGTGAAGGCGTTGGACACTCTGGTGGAGACGCTGGACCGATCCGAGCGGGCGCTCGGAGCCGACCACCCGGACACCGGTCACGTACGGAAGGAACTGGTCGCGGCTTGCAACCTCGCGGAGTACCGCGGCAAGCCGAAGGAGATACGGGCCGCGGAGCAGGCCCGGCAGCACGCGCTCGGAGGCGAGTAGCGCCTCCCCCGCAGCGAGATCTCCGCCCCCGGAACCTGGCCGCAGATTGGCCGCACACGGTGGACGAGACGGGGAGGGGGGCGACGCAGGGCGAGACGCCGCAACGGCTCTGAGCTGTGCAAACAACTACCTGCGCGGAGGGTGTGGGATGTGAACCCACGCAACGCTCTCGCGGGTACCGGCCGTGCCCTGACCTCGACGTAGCCGCGCCGAGCAACCAGCAGCGGGTCCGCATCGTCCAGGTCTCGTCCAAGGAAGTGCGCAACTCGGTGCGAGGAGCACGGGTCGGCAGGGCGGCCGACCGTCCCCGCGGGTGCGGGGAGCACATGGGCATCCGCCCGGTGCGGGCCCGCAACGTGGGACCATCCCGCGGGTGCGGGGAGCCCGAGGACATGTCGTCTGGCGAGAGGCATGGTGGGGACCATCCCCGCGAGTGCGGGGAGCACAACGCGGTGTGGTGGGTGCTGTTGGCCGTAGCGGGACCATCCCCGCGGGTGCGGGGAGCACGGAGGCGTCATCGTCTGCCTGACGGCCGCCGCGGGACCATCCCCGCGGGTGCGGGGAGCCCTGGTGAGCACTGCTTGTCGTTCCATGCGGAGCGGGACCATCCCCGCGGGTGCGGGGAGCACCCTGCGGTTACGGGCCCCTGACCTGCTGTGATGGGACCATCCCCGCGGGTGCGGGGAGCACATCCCTGATGGAGGACGAATGACGTACGAGCAGGGACCATCCCCGCGGGTGCGGGGAGCACCTGGGCGAGCCCGCACTGGAGCCGCTGGAGCCGGGACCATCCCCGCGGGTGCGGGGAGCACAGGACAACTCTTCCGCCGGTCCCGAGCAAGACGGGACCATCCCCGCGGGTGCGGGGAGCACACCGAGGGCGCCGACGCGGCCCTGGTGCGGATGGGACCATCCCCGCGGGTGCGGGGAGCACTCGACCAACTCGCCGGACGTGTTGTTCGCGACGGGACCATCCCCGCGGGTGCGGGGAGCACCGCCGCCATGAGTGCGACGGAGCTGGAGAAGCTGGGACCATCCCCGCGGGTGCGGGGAGCACCTTTCGGGACCGTAGGGCCGGTGACGGTCAGGGGGGACCATCCCCGCGGGTGCGGGGAGCACTAGAGCTGACCGGCCGTACCGACTGGCTGGCCGGGACCATCCCCGCGGGTGCGGGGAGCACGCTCGATGACCTGCAGATTTACAAGCGGCCAAAGCCGGTTTCCACCACTTCCACCGGAACCGACAAATGCCATTATCCGCAATGAGTCAGGCACTGCCGGACAGTTGCACAAGGACGGCTACTGCCCCCCTCCACACCCTCCGGCCAACTCGCATGAATTGCCGACGAGTGACCAATGCCCGAATCATGGCGCCCAACCAGCTTCTCCGACCGTCCCCGGCAACCCGCGAAGCGGCCCTGCGTGACCACATCGACCGGCATGACACTGCGCCGGATCGACCGGATGCCGACGATCCCCGTCCACGGCTCGTCCACACGTGCTGGGCCACGGCGGGATTCACGTGGATCAGGGTGAGACAGCAACGAAGTGGGCGGGGGTGCCGGATTGCTCCGGCACCCCCGCCCACCTGCGCAAACAACTACCACCGCGGAGGGTGTGGGATTTGAACCCACGGTGAGGGGTTACCTCACGACAGTTTTCAAGACTGTTCCCTTAGGCCGCTCGGGCAACCCTCCTCGCGTCGGGCGACGCGGGGGACAGCCTAGCGGGTCGGGGCGGGGTTCGCCGGGGTCAGCCGCTGTCTCCCTGGCGCTCGCCCAAGGTGACCGTGGTGGTCGCGGTCTTGCCGGCGCGCTGGTAGGTGACCTGGACCTGGTCACCTGGGCGGTGCTGCCAGATCGCGCCGATCAGCGTGGGGCCGGCGTCGATCACCATGCCGTCGAACCTGGTGATCACGTCACCCGGCTTCAGGCCCGCCTTGGCGCCCGGGCCGCCGGTGGTGACCGGGTCACCGCCGTTCGCCCCGGAGTCGGCGATCTTCGCGCCCTGGCCGTTGTAGTTCATGTCGACGGACAGGCCCATCACCGCGTACACCGGCTTGCCGGTCCTTATCAGCGTCCCCGCGACGTACTTGACCTCGTTGATCGGGATCGCGAAGCCCAGGCCGATGCTGCCCGCCTGGCCGGTGCTGCCACCGCCGCCGAACGGGTCCCCGCCGCCGCCGTTGTTCGCCGACTGGATCGCGGAGTTGATGCCGATCACCGCGCCGCTCGCGTCGAGCAGCGGGCCGCCGGAGTTGCCCGGGTTGATCGACGCGTCGGTCTGGAGCGCGCTCATGTACGAGGCGGCCGAACCCTGGCCGTCGCTGGAGGCGACCGGGCGGTTCTTGGCGCTGACGATGCCGGTGGTGACCGTGCCGGACAGCCCGAACGGCGCGCCGATGGCGACCGTGGCGTCCCCGACGGCGACCTTGTCGGAGTCGCCGAGCGGCAGCGGGGTCAGCTTCAGACCGCTGGCGTTCTTCAGCTTGACGACGGCCACGTCGTAGCCCTGGGCGCGGCCGACCACCTCGGCGTCGTACGTCTTGCCGCTGGAGAAGGTGACGGTGAGCTTGCCACCGTCGGCGGCGGGCGCCACGACGTGGTTGTTGGTCAGGATGTGGCCCTGGGTGTCGTAGACGAACCCGGTGCCGGTGCCGCTCTCCTGGCTGCCGCTTGCGTTGATGGTGACGACGCTCGGCAGCGCGCGGTCGGCTATCCCGGCGACCGAAGTGGGCGAGCGGTTGAGGTCCTTGGGGTTCGCCGCGGTGGAGACGGTCGTGGAACCGCCGTCGTCGCGGTTGGCCGCCCAGTAGCCGACGCCGCCGCCGACACCGCCGGCGACCAGCGCGGCCACGATCACCGCGGTGACCAGGCCGCCGGCCACACCGCGCCGCTTGGGCGCGGGCGCCGGCAGGCCCATCGCGTACGGGCCGTAGGGGTCCTGCGGACCTTGCGGTCCCTGCGGGCCCTGGCCGTAGGGAGCTTGGTCGTACGGGCCCTGCGGGGGCAGCGAGCCGGGAGGCGGCGGGGCGGAGAAGGCGGATGGCTGGACGGGGGCCTGAGCAGCGGGCTGCGCCGTGGGAGGCGCGGCCGGGGCCGGAGGCATGGCCGGCGGGGGCTCGACAGGGGGCATCTGAGCGGTCTCGCGAGGCTGCTCCGAGACGCCCGGCTCGCCCTCCGCAGGGCGGGTGCCGCCGTCCTGCCCGGAGGCGGGGAGGTCGCCCTCGTTCTCGGTGCTCACAGCTGTGTCTCCTCGAAGATGCGCGTTCGGTGGATGAGTTGACGGGTGCACGGGCCCGTAGCGGAACCGGGTCCGGTGCGGGCGGAATCGCTGAGGACAGCTTTTCCCACCGCGCGTCGGACCGCCGTAAACAGTCCCCACACGTACGGGGTAGTTCCTTTAACACCGGCAAAACGGGCACTGTTGTCCGACGATGGCACGATAGCCCGGTGAGCTATGCGTCCGCCGCCGGGTACGGTCCGTCCGCCCCGCACGCCATCCAGGTCGTCGCCCATCGAGGCGCCTCGCAGGATGCCCCGGAACACACCCTCGCCGCCTACCGCAAGGCCATCGAGGACGGTGCCGACGCGCTGGAGTGCGATGTCAGACTCACCGCGGACGGTCATCTCGTCTGTGTGCACGACCGCCGCGTCAACCGTACGTCCAACGGGCGCGGTGCGGTCTCCACGCTGGAGTTGGCCGAACTGGCCGCGCTCGACTTCGGTTCCTGGAAGGACCCGTACGAGGCGCCCGACCGGGAGGCCGGGGCGGGGACGGACGCCGAAGCGGACTCCACAGCGGACGCCGGACCGGACCGCCGGGAGGGGCCGGCCGCCGACCCGGCGGAGCGCAGTTCGGTCCTGACCCTGGACCGGCTGCTCGAACTCGTCACCAGTGCCGACCGCCGCGTCGGCCTCGCCATCGAGACCAAGCACCCCACGCGTTGGGCGGGGCAGGTGGAGGAGCGGCTGCTGGAGTCGCTGCGCCGCTTCGACCTGCTCGGCGGGCCAGGGCCCGGCCGGCCTGACGTGCGGGTGATGAGTTTCTCCGCCCGTTCCCTGCGCAGGGTGCGGGCGGAGGCGCCGCGGGTGCCGACGGTCTACCTGATGAGTTACCTCACCCCCCGGCACCGCGACGGGCGGCTGCCGGCCGGCGTCGGCGTCGCGGGACCCGGCATCCGCATCCTGCGGGCCAATCCGGGGTACGTGGAGCGGCTGCACCGCGCGGGCCACCGGGTGCACGTCTGGACGGTCGACGAACCGCGTGACGTGGAGTTGTGCGTGCGCCTCGGAGTCGACGCGATCATCACGAACCGACCCGGACAGGTCCTGGAGCAACTCGGACGACTATCCCGATAGCGGACGGGCAGGAGCCGTGGCACAGGCTCGTTCGGACGTTCGGGCCGCAGACGGAGTACACCGGCGCGTTCGGACGGTGTTCGAACGCCAAGAGTGCGCCAAGGGAACGTGGATGGTCCGTTTCCGGTCCAGTCCAGCGGGGCATCCAACTCGTGGCGTGGGGTGAAGGAGGTAGCGGGGGTGGCGTTGGTGGTAGCCCAAGAGGTCCCGACTTCCTCGACCATGGCCCTGCCACACGGTCCGGCGGGCGTGGGCGAAGCGAGGCGGCGGCTGCGTACGGACCTGAGAAGGCGCGGAGCACCGGAGACCGTGGTCGACGACGCGGTGCTGGTGCTGTCGGAACTGCTCAGCAACGCGTACCGACACGGCCGGCCGCTCGACGAGGGTGACCGTGAGATCGGCATACGTGTCGGCTGGCACATCGACGAGGACGGCCTGTTGACCCTGGAGGTGACCGACGGAGGCGGCCCCACCCGGCCCACGACGTCGTCCCCCTCACTGACCGCGCGTGGCGGCCGGGGTCTCGGCATCGTCGGCACCCTGTCGCTCGACTGGGGTGTCAGCGACCGGCCCGGTGCGGTCACCGTATGGGCGGTGCTCCCGGTGCGCGGACGGCATGCCCGGCGCAATGGTGTCGGTGCGCGGTTGGGCCTGGCCAGGCCCTCGATCACGCCGGAATCGCTCCAGCGGTACACCGGCATCTTCGACGACCTGGACTGAAGGACGTACCCGCGCTCCTCCCTTCCTCGCGTCCTCGCACCGGTGGTGTGCGGTGGGGCACTAGGCTCACGCCGGAAATGTAAGGGCCGAGCGGGAGAACACACCAGTCATGGCGAAGAAGCGCACCCCCACCAAGGACCGCGGTACGACCGTGCGGCACGAGGGCCAGGTCCCGGTCGTCGGGGCGCGCGAGCCCTGCCCGTGCGGATCAGGCCGCCGCTACAAGGCGTGCCACGGCCGCGAGGCCGCCGACGCGGTCACCGAGTTGGTCCACCGGCCGTTCGAGGGGCTGCCGGGGGAGTGTGACTGGGTCGCGCTGCGCGAACTGGTTCCGGCGGCGACCGTCGAACTGACGCTCAAGGACGGGCTGCCCGAGGGCGTTCCCTCCGTGACGCTGGCGACCGTGCTGCCGATGGCGTGGCCGGCGCTGCGCAGGGAGAACGGCGCGGTGCTGCTGGGTCTGCAGAACGACACCGCGTCCGGCGACATCAGCCGCGACCTGGCGAGCACGCTGCGCGTCGCTCTCCAGGCGGTGCCCGGCAATCCGGTGGAGGCGGGACGTCCCGACCCGGCGGCGCCGCGGTTGCAGGATCTGCTGGACCCGAGCGCGGCGTTCACCCCGGTCGTGCACACCGGGTTCGAGTTCTGGCTGGGCGGCGAGCAGGAGGCGGCGAACGCCAGCGGTGAGGTGGCCGCCTCGCTGGAGCGGGCCAACGAGGCCGCGCTGCCCACCGAGCGGCTGACCGGGGTCGACGCCGCGTACTGGTGCTCGACGCCGGAGAAGAACCACCTGCGGTGGGTCATGCCGCACCCGGAGGAGAAGCTGCTGGACGCGCTCGCGCGGCTCCAGGCGGCCGGTGCCTCGTCGTTGGGCGAGGACACCCGGTTGGTCGGCTCGTTCCGGGCGCACGGACTGGTGGTCCCGGTGTGGGACCTTCCGGTGTCGGTGCGGGCGGACGAGATCGAGAAGCCGGCGGCGGCGTTCGGTGAGCGACTGGCCGAGGCTTTGGCGTCGGAAGGCCCGCTGACTGCGGCCGAGCGCAAGGCCCGCAGCGGGCTGGCGAACCGCCAAGTCACCTTGAGTTGAGAGGAATCGGTTCCTCCGGTCGTTCGACCGGAGGAACCGGCCGTGGGGCCGGAAAATGCCAGGTGAGGGCATGCCGGGGTGAACGGCGCATGATCAACGGGTGACAATCACGTGATCCCCGTCACAACTCTTCAAGTTCGCCAGTGAATAGGGCTTTTGATCTACGCCAGCGAATTTGCGAACGGCCCAAATCTTGTTACCGTTTAATAGAGCCCGGTCGCTGGTGCATCCCCCGTCGCCAGCGATCGGGCCTTTCCATGCCCTGGTGACTTTGGTCTGAACCAATGGCGATGGCCCGGCGCGTGCCGGAGTTCGTCACGGCGTCCGGCGGGGCGCGACGCGCCCCCCGCCTCCGCGCCATCGGGGGCCGTACGCCCCCGAGGTCGTTCAGTACGCGAGCCGGCTTCCGTCCGGAGCGCTCACGCCCACCTCGACCAGCATGTCGACGATGACGCCGATCTGCGGCAGCCACGGTGCGGCGCCCTCGGCGCCCGGCTGCGGCTCGCGCTCCCACCACACGCCCCCCGCGCCGGTGCGCGAGGGCGGCAGGACGACGTAGCCGCCGAGGCCGTGGTAGCGCAGCGAGGAGGGCACCCAGTCGTGCCGGGCGAGCAGCTCGCCCAACTCCTCCAGTGAGTACGGCTCGACGAGCAGCACGCACCGGGTGGGCGTCGCCACGACCGGACCGAGCCGCACGCCCATCCGCTCCAACGCCCGCACCGCCCGCGTCCCCGCCTCTGCGGGAAGGCTGACCGCGGACACCGGACCGCCGGTGGCCAGCAGCAACGGCGCGTCAGGGCGCCGAGTCCACCACCAGTCGACCATCCGCCGGTCCGTGGTGGCCGCGAGCAGCCCCGGGTCGAACGGGTGCGCCCCCGGGACCACGCAGTCCGGCCGCGGGCAGGCACAGGCCCGGGTCCGGCTGCCGTCGGCGGCCACGTCGGCCCGCCGGGTGTCGTGTCCGACGCCCGGCACCACAGGCCAGTTCCATTCCTGGGAGCAGGTCACAGCCGCCGCACGCAGCGCCGACCGCCCCCGGTCACTCTTCCTTCTGAACCCCATGGGCTTCAACAACCCCAGGGGCCACGTGAACCTGCGCCGCCTTCCGAGGATCTCGCGCATCAGCGCTCGTTCCTTTCCGTAAACGCTCGAGGATCTGCCCATACCAACCAAGTAGCGCCGCTCCCCCGTGAGGGCAGCCGACCGTTGTGCGAGGCAGCGCGTCACGCCGTGAACCGAGCGTGAGACGTGGCGTGGGGGGTGGCTCCCTACCCGGTACTGGGAGCACTACTCCCGTGGCGCTTGCCGTCCGTGGTACCGACCAAAATATGTCGGTCCCGCTTGGTGCGTCCCCCGCCGCACCGATGTGTTCGGCCGTTGTCTGTAGGACGCACGAGCCTTGTGTCGGGTTCCTGTCGCGGCGGGGTTGCCACCGTACGGGAACCGGTCCTACCGGGTGTTGCCGTACCGGGTCTTACCGCGGTCACGCCGCGCGCTCACCGGCTTACCCATCACGAACGTACCCGCCGGAGCGGATATGACGCGCTGTTGAATGTCCTCAGTCGACCCCTAATTGACGCCTGGGGAGACTATTTTCAGTCATCCTACCGCTGACCGGCGCGATCTCCGCCTCCCGGGAAGACACCGATGCGGCTACCAGCGCAATCCTGGACATGTCCTCATCCATGCGTGTACAAGGGAGGTATTGATAGCGGCGCAACACGACATGGGGGTTTGCGATGCTATTGACGGAAAAGGGCAGTTCGTCGGCGGAGTCAGCCGGCGCTGGAAAATGCCCGGAAAGACGAAGAAATCCGGGCATCCCACCCCTTGCTCGGATTCACGCAGGAAGTCCCCGCTCATGAGTGCGGCCCGCCTTCCGAAAGTGGCTGGAATCGACCAGGCCATTAGCGATGTCGCAGAGACTGACGCGCGTGCGAAGGCGCAGCGGACCGATGAGAGCTCCCCGTCAGGCACGACCACCGAGACCGCGGCGGACGGCGCGGCCACTCCTCGCTGCACGACGCCCGCTCCCACGGCGGCCACCACGACCACGCACGGCGCGCTCACCGTCACCACCCGGGACACCGCGGTGACCCGGGAGCCGGACGCGCTCGAAGAGGTCGTCCGGCCGTTCGAGAAGCTCGCCGCGATCCAGGACCAGTTGGCCTCCTGGATCTCCGACCTCACCACCCTCCACGAGTTCACCGAGCGGCTGACGTCCACCGCCACGCTGGAGACCGCGCTCCAGGAACTCCTGCGCACCGGCGCCGCGCTGGTCGGCGCCCGCCGGGGGCTGGTCGTGCTCGACCCGTCCGACGGATTCGGCCCGCGCACCTCGATCGGCTACGGGCTGCCGCGCGCCGACCTCGGCACCATCGAGACGGTCCCGCGCGACCTCCGCCGTCCACGGCCACCTGCTGGACGCCGGACGACGACGGCGACGAGATGGTCCACCCCGATCTGGCCAACGAGGCGGGCCTCGACCCGCGGCACCGCGAGGTCGCCGCCCACCTCGGCTTCGGCGCCAGCTACGGGCTGCGGCTGGCCACCGAGGGCTGCGGCAGACTCGGCGCGGTGGTCTGGCTGTACGACGAACCGGCCGAACCCACCGACCGCCAACGCCACCTGGCCGGGCTGTACACGCGGTACGCGGGCGAACACGTCGCCCGGCAGATCGAGCTGGCCAGAGCCCGCGCCACGGTGGCCGTCCTGCGCGGAGGAACTGCTGCCCAGCAGGCTGCCGCGGGTGCCGGGGATGCGGATGGCCGTGCGGCACCGGCCGGGCGCGCGCGGCGGCGGCGACTGGTACGACGCCCTGCCGCTGCCCGAGGGGGCGCTGGGCCTGTCGGTCGGCGGCGTCACCGGCTCAGGGCCGAGCGCCGTCGCCGCGATGGGACGGCTGCGCGCCTCCCTGCGGGCGTACGCGGTGATGGAGGGCGAGGACCCGGTCGCCGTCCTGTCCGACCTCGAACTGCTGCTCAGGCTGACCGAACCGGCGCGCACCGCCACCGCGCTGTTCGCCTACGTCGAACCCGCCGAGCGCAAGACTGCTGCTGGCCGGCGCCGGGCACTGCCCGCCGCTGGTGGTGGGCGCGCACCGGCGCCGAGTACGTGGAGACCACCTTGTCCGCGCCGCTGGGCATGCTCAGTCTGCTGGGAGGCGCCGAGCGTGGAGTTCGAGGCGCCGGCGGCGAGACCCTGCTGCTGTACACCGACGGGCTGCTGCACCGCACCGGCGAGCCCACCGACCGGGCCTTCGCGATCGGCTGCACGCGGCGGCGGCGGGCGCCCCGCGGGCCGCTGCGCGAGGACCCGGAGGCGCTGGTCGACCACGTGCTGCGGGTCTGCCTTCCGGAGACCCCGCCGCCCGGCCACGACGGACCGCACAGCGCCTACACGAGGACGTGGTGCTGCTGGCCGCGCGCTTCGACTGACCCGGCCGGCACCGGGCGTGCCTCCGCGGATCCCGGGGCGTGCCTCCGCGGATCGTGGCGGGAGCGCGACGCCTGACGCCGCACCCGGCCGGCCAGCCGCCAGACCGTGTCCCGACCGCCGTCGGCCGGGCGGCCGAACGCCGTTGCCCGTGGGGTGGGAAGGCCGCCGGGGAACGGGTTACCCAGGGTTTTCCACAGGCCGCTCTGCCGTCCGCCCCACCCGCCTAGGATGGGCACCGGGTCCGGGACATCGGTCCGGTACCCGGATTTCGGTCTAGTGAAGGAGGCGGCGTGGCCGAGCAGCTCACCCCGGAGGACGTCGACGGCGACGAGCCCATCAAGCAGCGCAAGAACGGCCTGTACCCGGCCGTCTCCGACGAGCTGGCCGAGGCGATGAAGTCCGGCTGGGCCGACACGGAGCTGCACGACCTGGCCCCCATCGCCGCAGGCCGAGCACACCGCCCGGCGCCGCGCCGCGCTGTCCGCGCGCTTCCCCGGCGAGCGACTGGTGATCCCGGCCGGCAACCTCAAGACCCGGTCCAACGACACCGAGTACCCCTTCCGCGCCGTCGCGTCGGAGTACGTCTACCTCACCGGCGACCAGACCGCAGGACGCGCGTCCTGGTGCTGGAGCCCGCCGCGGACGGCCACAAGGCGACCGCTCTACCTGCTGCCCCGCTCCGACCGGGAGAACGGCGAGTTCTGGCTGGACGGCCAGGGCGAGCTGTGGGTCGGCCGCCGCAACAGCCTCGGCGAGGGCCGAGCAGCTGCTCGGCATCCCGTGCGCCGACGTGCGCGAGCTCGCCGACCGCGCTGCGCGAGGCCACCGGACCGGTCCGGGTGGTGCGCGGCTACGACGCGGCCATCGAGGCGGCGCTGACCGACAAGGTCACCGCCGAGCGCGACGAGGAGCTGCGAGATCTTCCTCTCCGAGCTGCGCCTGGTCAAGGACGAGTTCGAGATCGGCGAGCTGCAGAAGGCCTGCGACTCCACCGTCCGCGGCTTCGAGGACGTCGTGAAGGTCCTCGACAAGGCCGAGGCCACCTCGCGAGCGCTACATCGAGGGCACCTTCTTCCTGCGCGCCCGCGTCGAGGGCAACGACGTCGGCTACGGCTCGCATCTGCGCGGCCGGGCCGCACGCCACCACCCTGCACTGGGTGCGCAACGACGGCCCGGTCCGCTCCGGCGACCTGCTGCTGCTGGACGCGGGCGTGGAGACCCACCACCCTCTACACCGCGGACGTCACCCGCACGCTGCCGATCGACGGCACGCTTCACCGACGCTCCAGCGCAAGATCTACGACGCCGTGTACGAGGCCCAGGAGGCCGGGATCGCCGCGGTCCAGCCCGGGCGCGAAGTACCGCGACTTCCACGACGCGGCCCAGCGGGTGCTGGCCGAGAAGCTGGTGGAGTGGGGCCTGCGTCGAGGGACCGGTGGAGCGGGTGCTGGAGCTGGGCCTGCAGCGCCGCTGGACGCTGCACGGCACCGGCCACATGCTCGGCCTCGACGTCCACGACTGCGCCGCACGCCCGCACCGAGGCGTACGTCGACTGCACCCTGGAGCCCGGCATGGTGCCTCACCGTCGAGCCGGGTCTGTACTTCCAGGCCGACGACCTGACGGTGCCCGGAGGAGTACCGCGGCATCGGCGTGCGCATCGAGGACGACATCCTGGTCACCGCCGACGGCAACCGGAACCTGTCGGCCGGGCTGCCGCGGCGCTCCGACGAGGTCGAGGCCTGGATGCGGGCGCTGCGCGGCTGAAGCCGTCGAAACCCCCCGCGGCACGGGTCCGGAGCCGGATGACCGGCCCGCCCGCGGGGGGCGGGGCCTCGGCTCACGGGGCGGCGCGCCCCGACGGCCTCACGGGGCGGTGCACCCCTGAGGTGTCACGGTGCGGCGCACCCCTGAGGTGTCACGGAGCGGTGCGCCTCGGAGGTGGGGTCAGGACGCCTTCAGCAGGGCGTCCGTCCGCCACTTGAGGATCTTGTCGAAGCTGACGACGGCTCCGTGGCCGGGCTGGCTGTCGACCTGGACGTGGTCCATCAGCGCCTCGATGAGGAACAGTCCTCGGCCGTGTTCGGCGTGATGGTTCTTGGCGTGCAGGGTCCGCACCGAAGGGTGGGCGCGGACGGGTGCGAATCCGGGACCGGAGTCGGTGACCTCGATGCGGCAGCGGTCGCCGTCGATGTGGGCGGTGACGCGGTACTCACCATGGCCGGCCTCGGTTTCACCGGCGTGCTCGACGGCGTTGGCGCAGGCCTCGGACAGTGCCACGGACAGGTCGTAGGAGATGTCGGGATCGACGCCCGCGGTCTCCATGGTGCCGAGGAGCAGCCGACGCGCGAGCGGCACACTCGCAGCCTCGCGCCGCAAGTGGAGTGACCACCAGATGCTCATGCTCCCAGCCTCCTGGCTGCGGCTCGACATACGGTTACGTATTGCCGCGAAGGACACTCCGTAAGCCTGATGTTGACGTGATGCCGCTCATTCGGCGGATGTACGGGCCGGGCGTACGGGAGTAAAAGGGCAGGCTTCGCGCACCTCCGCGAGCCGGGCACCCTGCCGCGTGTCGCGGCACCGCCGGGTGGGATGATGTCGGCCGCCATGACTGCCCCCGTCGCGCGCCGGCGCCGACCTGCGACTGCTGAGGGCCGCGGTGTTCGCCGCGGTCTGCGTCGACGCTGTCCGCGGCGGGCCATGCGATGGCCTCCGGAGCGCGGATACCGCTGTGGGCGCTGCTGACGGGCTGGGCGGGGATCCTCGCCGTGGTCGCGCCGCTGGCCGGGCGGGAGCGGTCGCTGCCCGGGATCGCGGCGTTGATGCTCGGCGGCCAGATCGCGCTGCACCTGCTGTTCAGTACCGGCCAGTGGTGCGCGGCCGCCGTCACACCGGCGGGCGGTGCCGCCGGTGGCGGCCGGGCCGACCGGGTGATGGCGCTGGCCGGACGACTGGTCTGCGCGGGCGGCGGGCGGCTGCGGCTGACCCCCGGGGTCGCCGAGCACCTGCTCCGGCAGGCGGGGATCGACCCGTCCTCCGCCCCGCCCGTACCCTCCCCGGCCACGGCAGGCATGCCGGGCATGCAGGGGATGGCCGGGATGCCGGGCATGGCGGGCGGACACGGCGGGGCGCTCGCCACCGCCTCCGGCATGCACGGGCCGATGGGCTACTCGCTGCCGATGCTCTGCTGCCACCTGGCCGCCGCGCTGGCCGCGGGCTGGCTGCTGCGGCGCGGCGAGGCGGCGCTGTGGCGGGTCGTGCGGTTGTCGGCGCGCGGCGCGAGCCGGATCGCGTCGTGCCTGCCGTTGCGCGCCGCGCTCGCGGCCGTGCGCGCCCTCGCGCTGACCTGCGCGAAGGTCGGCGCGCTCCGCCACACGAGGTACCCGCGGCGCGCGGAGCCCGGCGGCGGACGGCCGCCGTCGGTGACACTGCGGCATTCGGTGGTCCGGCGCGGTCCGCCACAGGTGGCCCTCGCGGCCTGAGCGACCGTTCCACCGCGGACTGCACGACGTCACGGGGACCGGCCGCCGGCGCGGCTCACGTCATCCATGACCTTTCCGCAGCAGATCACCGTGGAGTCCGTTCACCATGACCATCTCGCGCACCGTCGCGCTCAAGCGTTGCCCCGCCGCCGTCGCGGCGGCGGGTGCCATCGTCGTGTCGCTGGCGGGGCCCGCCTTCGCGCACGTCACCGTGCAGCCGGCGTCGGCCGCCAAGGGCAGCTACAGCACGGTCTCGTTCAAGGTCCCCAACGAGCAGGAGAGCGGCGACACCACCAAGCTCCAGGTCTTCTTCCCCACCGACGAGCCGCTGGCCTCGGTGGAGACCCAGCCGGTGCCCGGCTGGACGGCGACGGTGGCCAAGGTCAAGCTCGCCAAGCCCATCACCACCGACGACGGCCAGGTCACCGAGGCGGTCGCGTCGATCACCTGGTCGGGCGGGCGGATCAGGCCGGGTGAGTTCGAGCAGTTCCCGGTCTCCCTGGGCCCGCTGCCGAGCGACGCGGCCAAGCTGACCTTCAAGGCGCTGCAGACCTACGGCAAGGACCAGGTCGTGCGCTGGATCGACGTCGCGCAGGCCGGCGGCGCCGAGCCGGAACACCCCGCGCCGACGCTGACCCTCACCTCCGCGAAGGGCGACGCCTCCGACACCACGGCGTCGGCCACCGGCCGGGTGTCCACCCCGGGCGCCTCGGACGCCGCGGCGGCGGGCGACGGCAGCGACAACACCGCGCGGGTGCTGGCGGTCGTCGGGATCGCGCTCGGCGCGCTGGGCGTCGGGTACGGCGTCTTCGCGGGCCGCCGCCGCAGCACCGGCACCGACGGCGGCACCGGCACCGCCTGATCCACCTGACCCGCCGGGCCCGGCGCCCGGCAGCTCACCACCCGTACGACCGCGGACGGCGACGTCCGCGGCTCGTACGATCCGACCTCCTACGGCCGCCCGGCCCCACGCGTTCGACGCGGGGGCCGGGGGCCGTACCCGCAGCCACATGGGGAACCGTTCATGCGCACCACCCGACTCATCAGCGGCGCGACGCTGCTCGCCGCGGCGGCGCTCACGCTGACCGCCTGCTCAAGTCCGGCAGCGGACGACAGCGACAGCCCGTTCGCCCAGGTCTCCGCCTCCGCGACGCAGGCCGCCGTCACCCTCGACCGGCCGTTCGCCAAGCCGCACCTGGTGCTGACCGACTCGCACGGCAAGGCGTACGACCTGGTCAAGGAGACGGCCGGCAAGCCCACCCTGCTGTACTTCGGCTACACCCACTGCCCCGACGTCTGCCCGCTGACCATGTCCGACATCGCCGACGCCAAGCGCAAGCTGCCGGCGGCCCAGCGGCAGCGGCTCCAGGTCATATTCGTCACCACCGACCCGGTCCGCGACACCCCCGAGCGGCTCGCGGCGTGGCTCGGCGCCCAGGACAGGGACTTCGTCGGGCTGACCGGATACTTCGACGCCATCCAGGCCGCCGCCCGCGGTCTGGGCGTGATGGTCGACAAGCCCGTCAAGGAGAAGGACGGCAGCTTCAGCGTGGAACACGGCGCCGAGGTCTTCGCGTTCTCCCCCAAGGACGACAAGGCGCACTTCCTGTACACCGCCGGCGTGAGCGTCGGCCAGTACCGCAAGGACCTGCCGAAGCTGATCAGAGGGGGAGACCCCGTGAGGCGGTTGGTCGCGGCCGTCGCCGTGCCGGCCGCGGGCGTCGCCGCGCTCACCGGCTGCTCGTCGACACCGGCGTCCGGCGGCACGCCGCGGCTGACGGTCAGTGACGCCTACGTGCCCCAGCCGCCGCTGGCCGACATGGCCGCCGGCTACTTCACGGTACGCAACACCGGTACCGCCGCCGACCGGCTCACCTCGGTCACCACCGGCCTGGCCTCGCAGGCGACGCTGATGGTCACCGGGTCCGACGGTGCGATGCGGGACGTGAAGGAGCTCGACATCCCGGCCGGCGGCACGCTCGAACTGCGGGCCGGCGGCGACCATCTGATGCTGATGGGCCTGACCGGCAGGCCCGCCGTCGGCCGGCGGGTCTCCTTCGTCCTGCACTTCGCCACGTCCTCCCCCATCACGGTGCGCGTCCCCGTGGAGCCCGCGACGTACCGACCGAAGGACTGATCGCATGACCGCGACCGCGCGACGGGTGTTGCTGGTGCTGTCGGCGCTCGGCGTGCTGGTGCTGGGCGGCGCGGTGCCCGCCGAGGCGCACGCCGCGCTGTTGGGCACCGACCCGGGCCAGGGCTCGGTGGTGGCCACCGCGCCCGCACGGATCACCCTGCGCTTCTCGGAGAGCGTGCTGCTGTCCGACGACTCGCTGGCCGTCTACGACCCGGCGGGCCGGCCGGTGGAACAGGGCACCGCGCACCACGCGCCGAACGCCCCGGACACCGCGACGGTCAACCTGCGCCCGGGGCTGGGCAACGGCACCTACACCGTGGCGTGGAAGGCGGTCTCGGCGGACACCCACCCGGTCTCGGGCGCCTGGACGTTCTCCGTCGGGGCACCGTCGAAGACCTCGGCGGTGCCCAGGCAGCAGGCGGCGGGCGGCGGACCGGCCGGGACGCTGTACGGGGTCGGCCGCTACCTGTCCTACCTGGGCTACGCGCTGCTGGTCGGGTCGGCGGCGTTCCTGGCCGTCTGCTGGCCGCGCGGCGCGCGGCAGCGGGTGATGCAGCGGCTGACGGTCGGCGGCTGGGCACTGCTGACGGCGGCGACGATCTCGTTGCTGCTGCTGCGCGGCCCGTACGTCAACGGCAGCGGGCTCGGCTCGATCCTCGACCTGGGCGCGCTCCAGGCGGCCGTCGAGACGAAGTCGGGCGCGGCGCTGACCGCCCGGCTGCTGCTGCTGGCGGCGGCCGCGGTGTTCCTGTCGGTGCTGTTCGGCGCCTACGCCCGGCGCGAGGACCCGGAGGAACGGCGGGACCTGGCGTTCGGACTGGGGGCGGGCGGCGCGGTGATCGCGGTCGGGATCGCGGCGACCTGGGCGATGGCCGAGCACGCCTCGGTCGGTATCCAGCCCGCCGTCGCGATGCCGGTGGACGTGGTGCACCTGCTGGCCATGGCGGGCTGGCTCGGCGGACTGTCCGCGCTGCTGACGGCGCTGTACCGGACCTCCGGGATCGAGGCGGCGGCGGTGCGGCGGTTCTCCCGGATCGCGTTCTGCTGCGTGTGCGTGCTGGTGTCGACCGGCGTCTACCAGGCCTGGCGGCAGGTCGGCTCCTGGCACGCGCTGGGCTCGACGACGTACGGCGGCTGCTGCTGGTCAAGATCGCGCTGGTGGCCTCGCTGGTGGGCACGGCGTGGTTCTCCCGGCGGTGGACCGGGCGGCTGGCCGATCCGGCTGCCGGGGCGCCCGAGCCCGCCGCGCCGCACGAGCCTGCCGGGGCGCCCGAGCCCGCCGAGCCGGACCGGGAGCCGGACCGAGAGCCGGACCGAGAGCCGGTCGCGGCCGCCGGTGCCCCGAGCGGTCCCGTCGGCGCCCCGGGCGGTTCCGCCGACGACCCGGTGCGCGCGGCCCAACTCGCCCGGCAGCGGGCGGCGGTGGCCGGCGCGGTGGCCAGGAAGCGGCGGGACGCCGACCCGGCGCGCGCAGGACTGCGCCGCTCCGTGCTGGTGGAGGCGGCCGTCGCCGTCGCGCTGCTGGCGGTCACCACCGTGCTCAGCGGCAGCGAACCGGGCCGCACGATCGAGGAGACCGCCGCCGCGTCGGCGGGCGGGGCGCCCGGTGTGTCGGCTCCCGCGCCCGGCTCGGGCACGGGCCAGCTGTTCGTGAACCTGCCCTACGACACCGGCGGGCCGAAGGGCCGTGGCAAGGCGGACATCCACCTGGAGCCGGCCCGCACCGGAGCCAACGAACTCCACCTGACCGTCACCGACCCGGTGGGCAACGCGGTGGACGTCCCCGAGGTGGAGGTCTCCTTCACCCTCAAGGCCAGGAACATCGGCCCGCTGCCGGTGCGGCTGACGCACTCCGGGCCGGGTTCCTGGGCCGCCACCGGGCTGCAACTGCCGATGGCGGGCGAATGGCAGCTGGCCGTGACCGTACGCACCTCGGAGATCGACGAGGTGACCGTGACCAAGAATGTGGCGATCGACTGATGGACAATCCGAACATCACCCGGCGGCGGCTGTTGGGCACCGCCGGAGCGGCGGGCGCGGCGGGCCTGGTGGCCGGCGGCGCGGGCGGGGCGTACGCGAAGGCGGCGTCCGAGCCGGACGGCGCGCCGCTGACCTCGGTCGGCGCGACGACGCTGCCCTTCCACGGCACCGGAACCGGCTCCGGCGACGGCGGCCACCAGGCCGGCATCACCACGCCGGTGCAGGCCAAGGCGCATCTGGTCGCCTTCGACCTGGCACCGGGGGCGGGCCGCAAGGAGGCGGTCGCGCTGCTGCGGCGCTGGTCGCGGGCGGCGGAGGCGATGACGGCCGGACGGGCGCCGGACGGGGACGACCAGGTCGCCCTGGACGCCGGGCCCTGTTCGCTGACGGTGACCTTCGGGTTCGGGCACGGCTTCTTCCACCGGACCTCGCTGACCGACCGGGTCCCGGAGGACTTCGTGCCGGTGCCGGCTTTCAGCGCGGACGCGCTCGACCCGGCCCGCAGCGACGGCGACCTGTGGGTCCAGATCGGCGCCGACGACCCGCTGGTCGCCTTCCACGCGCTGCGCGTCCTGCAACGGCAGGCCGCGGGCACCGCCGTGCCGCGCTGGCAGATGAACGGCTTCAACCGCACCCCGGGGGCGACCAGCCGGCCGATGACGGGCCGCAACCTCATGGGGCAGGTCGACGGCACCAACAACCCCCAGCAAACCGACCACGACTTCGCCGCCACCGTCTTCGTCAGCGGCCGGACCGGCGCCGAGGCGTGGATGAACGGCGGCTCCTACGCGGTGGTCCGGCGCATCCGCATGCTCCTCGACCCCTGGGACGCGCTGCCGCTGGACCGCCAGGAGGAGGTCATCGGCCGGCGCAAGTCCGACGGCGCCCCGCTGTCCGGGGGCACCGAGACCACCCCGGTCGACCTCGACCGGATCAATCACGACGGTTCGCTGGCCATCGCGGGCGACGCCCACATCAGGGTCGCGGCCGCCCGGTCCAACGAGCGGCGCCGCGATGCTGCGCAGGGCGTTCTCGTACCACGACGGCATCGACGCGGACGGGGTGCCGGACGCCGGGCTGCTCTTCGTCGCCTGGCAGGCGGAGCCGCTGAACGGCTTCGTGCGCGTGCAGCGCAAGCTCGACAGCGCGGACGCCCTGTCGCGCTTCATCCGCCACGAGGCCGGCGCGCTGTTCGCCGTGCCCGCCGGCCGCCCGGCCAGGGGAGTACGTGGGGCAGCGCCTGCTGGAGTCCTGACCCCAGCGGTACAGGGCCGACGCGGCCCTGACCCACCCACCGTCCCGCGCGCGAGCCGGTGTCACCCGTCCGGCGCAGCCCGCCGCGGGCCGGGTGCCGTCCCCGCCACCCCTTCGGCGGCACGGCGGCGCCCTCGGGCGGGGGCCGTCCGGGGCATCCCGGCGCGGGGCGGACGGGCCGCCGGGCCGCGTAGGCTGGCCGACATGACACCGTCCTCGGCTGCCCGTTACACCTACCTCGGCCCTGAGGGGACCTTCACAGAAGCCGCGCTGCGGACCCTGCCGGAGGCCGCGACCCGGGAGCTGGTGCCGATGGTGTCCGTCCCGGCGGCGTTCGACGCGGTGCGCAACGGCGAGGCCGGCGGTGCCTTCGCGGCCATCGAGAACTCCGTCGAGGGCGGGGTCAACGCCACGCTGGACGAACTGGCCACCGGCGCGCCCTTGATGATCTACCGCGAGGTGCTGCTGCCGATCGCCTTCGCGCTGCTGGTGCGGCCGGGCACCGCGCTGTCGGACGTGAAGACGGTGACCGGGCACCCGGTCGCGCAGTCCCAGGTGCGCAACTGGCTGGCGGCGCACCTGCCGGACGCGCAGTGGGAGTCGGCCGCCTCCAACGCGGACGGCGCGCGGCTGGTGCAGGAGGGCCGCTACGACGGCGCGTTCGCCGGTGAGTTCGCCGCCGCGCGCTACGGGCTCGAACCGCTGGTGTCCGAGATCCACGACGCCGACGAACGCGCAGACCCGCTTCGTGCTGGTCGGCCGGCCCGGGCGGCCGGCGGCGCCGACCGGGGCGGACAAGACCTCCGCGGTCGTCTGGCTCGGCGACGACCAGCCGGGCGCGCTGCTGGAACTGCTCCAGGAGTTCGCGGTGCGCGGGGTCAACCTGATGCGCATCGAGTCGCGTCCGACCGGCGGTGGGCTCGGTCAGCTACTGCTTCTCGGTCGACGCCGAGGGTCACATCACCGACCGCCGGGTGGGCGAGGCGCTGATGGGCCTGAAGCGGATCTGCCCGAAGGTGCGCTTCCTCGGGTCGTACCCGCGCGCCGACGAGGTGCGCCCGCAGGTGCGTCCTGGCACCACCGACGCGGAGTTCACCGAGGCGTCGGACTGGCTGGGCCGGGCGCTGGACGGCCGGATCTGACCAGCCGGGCCCGTACCTGTGGGTATCCAGCAGAGTTATCCACAGGCTCGCCGCGCAACCTGGGGACAAGTCGACATGGCGGCACCTGACGAACGTGATCCCGTCGGTGAAACCGGCCAGAACCCCCAATTCATCCCACAATAACGCAGGGGGCTATTTGTCACCCCAATTCCATCGACCAACTCGATGGAGTTAGCGATTCTCACTCCAAAGTGAGTGTTAACCGCGTTTGACGGGGGAATCATCCGGCGCACATCGGCAACCCGGAACCGCCGGCTCCGTCTTCCACAGTTTCTACGCACACCCTGTGGAAAACCGGCAGAGAATCCCCAGGCGACCTGTGGATAACCAGCCCGGAGCCAGCCCCCGACGGGGGTTCCAGCCCCTCCCGCGAGGCCGTCAACTCCCGTTTCCCACAGGCGAGATGACCCGTTCGAGGGATGCGACGAATTCGGTTGACAATGCATTTTTTCGACCAGCAGCGGCTTTCCCTCAACCCTTTTCTTTAAAAGGTACAAATCACCACATAAAGCACCTAACTTGTCGCACCGCGGGGCGGCGCCCGGTAGCCTGTCGCCGTGATTGACCTTCGTCTGCTCCGTGAGGACCCCGACCGTGTGCGCGCGTCGCAGCGTGCCCGTGGAGAGGACGTCGGCCTCGTCGACGCGCTTCTCTCCGCCGACGAGCGGCGCAGGTCGTCCGGCTCCCGATTCGACCAGTTGCGCGCCGAACAGAAGGCGCTCGGCAAGCGCATCCCCAAGGCCTCCGGCGACGAGAAGGCCGACCTGCTGCGGCAGGCCGCCGAACTGGCCGGCGCCGTGAAGGCCGCCGACGCCGAGCAGGACGAGGCGGCCGGACAGGCACAGGCCCTGCTGCTCCAGCTCGGCAACGTCGTCCACGAGGACGTGCCGATCGGCGGCGAGGACGACTTCACCGTCCTGGAGACCGTCGGCACCCCGCGCGACTTCGCGGCCGAGGGCTTCGAGCCCAAGGACCATCTGGAGCTCGGCCAGGCGCTCGGCGCGATCGACGTCGAGCGCGGCCGCCAAGGTGTCCGGCTCGCGCTTCTACTACCTCACCGGCGTCGGCGCGCTGCTGGAGCTGGCGCTGGTCAACGCGGCCATCGCGCAGGCCTCCGCGGCCGGGTTCATCCCGATGCTGACGCCCGCGCTGGTCAAGCCGCGGGCCATGGAGGGCACCGGTTTCCTCGGCCAGGCCGCGGAGAACGTCTACCACCTCGAAAAGGACGACTACTACCTGGTCGGCACCTCCGAGGTCCCGCTCGCCGCGTACCACATGGACGAGATCCTCGACGCGGAGCGGCTGCCGCTGCGCTACGCCGGGTTCTCGCCCGTGCTTCCGCCGCGAGGCGGGCACCTACGGCAAGGACACCCGGGGCATCTTCCGGGTGCACCAGTTCGACAAGGTCGAGATGTTCTCCTACGTCGTCCCGGAGGACGCGGAGGCGGAGCACGGCCGGCTGCTGGCGTGGGAGAAGCAGTGGCTGTCCGCGCTGGGCCTGCCGTACCAGGTGATCGACGTGGCCACCGGCGACCTGGGCTCCTCGGCCTCGCGCAAGTTCGACTGCGAGGCGTGGATCCCGACGCAGGGCAAGTACCGCGAGCTGACCTCGGCGTCCAACTGCACCGAGTTCCAGGCCCGCCGGCTGTCGGTGCGGATGCGCGAGGCATCAGGACAGGGCGACGGCAAGCAGGTCACCCGGCCGCTGGCCACCCTCAACGGCACGCTGTGCGCGGTGCCGCGGACCATCGTCGCCCTGCTGGAGAACCACCAGCAGGCCGACGGCTCGGTCGCGGTGCCCGAGGTGCTGCGCCCCTACCTCGGCGGTCGTGAGGTACTGGAGCCGGTGGCCGGGTGAGCGCTTCGCCGCCGCTGCCGTACCGACTGATAGCCACCGACCTGGACGGCACGCTGCTGCGCTCGGACCACGTGGTCTCCGAGCGCACCGCGGCGGCGCTGCGGGACGCCGCGCGGGCCGGCGCCGCCCACATCGTGGTCACCGGCCGGCCCGCCTCGCGCTGCCGGGACATCCTGGCGGGCTTCGGCTACCAGGGGCTGGCGGTCTGCGCGGAGGGCGCGCAGGTCTTCGACGCGGGCGGGCAGCGGATCCTCACCTCGATCACGCTGGACCGCGCGCTCGCCGCCGTCGCGCTCGCCAAGATCGAGCAGGAGACCGGGCCGCTGGCGATCGGCTTCGTCCGCGACGGTCTGGACGGCGACTTCCTGGTGGAGCCCGGCTTCCGGCTGGGCCGGGCGCAGTCGGTCACCGTGACGCACGACCGGGACGAGCTGGCGGCCGAGCCGCTGTGCAAGGTCTTCATCCAGCACCCGGAGCTCGCCGACGACGACCTGGCCGCGATCGCCGCCGCGGCGGTGGGCGACCTGGTCGGGGTCGTGGTGTCCGGCAAGCGGCTGGTGGAACTGCACCCGTACGGCGTGACCAAGGCGACGGGACTGACGCTGGCCGCCCGGCGGCTGGGGGTCGCCGGCGCGAGCACCATCGCCTTCGGTGACATGCCCAACGACCTGCCGATGTTCCGCTGGGCCGGCCACGGGGTGGCCATGGCCAACGCCCACGAGGAGCTCAAAGCGGTGGCCCACGAGGTGACCGCCTCCAACGACGAGGACGGCATCGCCCTGGTCCTGGAGCGGCTGCTCGCCGGGTAGCCGCAGGCCGCCGCCACCCCGTCCCCGAAGCCCGGCGAGGGCCCGCGGGGGCGGGGAAAAGGCTGCCGGGCGGGCTGGGTTGGTCGGATACGATGTCTACATTCCGTAGCCGAACCGCCGACCGATTCATCACGCTTCGTAACGACTTGGGAGCACCAAGCAATGGCCCGACACCTGATCACCAGCGCCCTGCCGTACATCAACGGCATCAAGCACCTGGGCAACATGGTCGGGTCCATGCTCCCGGCCGACGTCTACGCGCGGTACCTGCGCCAGCGCGGCCACGAGGTGCTCTACATCTGCGCGACCGACGAGCACGGCACGCCCGCCGAGCTGGCCGCCAAGGACGCCGGGCTGCCGGTCGCCGACTTCTGCGCCGCAGCAGCACGAGGCACAGAAGGCGATCTACGCGGGCTTCGCAGCTGTCCTTCGACCACTTCGGCCGCAGCTCCTCGCCGCAGAACTTCGAGATCACCCAGCAGTTCGCCCGGCGAGCTGCAGCGACAACGGCTTCATCGAGGAGCGCTCGATCCGCCAGGTCTACTCGCTGGACGACGAGCGCTTCCTGCCGGACCGCTACATCGTGGGCACCTGCCCGCACTGCGGCTACGACAAGCGCGCGCGGCGACCAGTGCGAGAACTGCACCCGGGTGCTGGACCCGACCGACCTGATCGACCCGCGCTCCGCGATCAGCGGCAGCAGCCGGCTGGAGGTCCGCGAGACCAAGCACCTGTTCCTGCTCCAGTCCAAGCTGGCCGGCGAGGTCGAGGCGTGGGTGGACGAGCACGGCAAGGAGTGGCCGACGCTGGCCTCCTCGATCGCCCGCAAGTGGCTGACCGAGGGCCTCCAGGACCGCGCGATCACCCGCGACCTGGACTGGGGCGTGCCGGTGCCGGCCGACACCTGGCCGGAGCTGGCCGCGGACGGGCAAGGTCTTCTACGTCTGGTTCGACGCCCCGATCGAGTACATCGGCGCGACCAAGGAGTGGGCCGACCAGCGAGCCGGCGAGCGCGCGACTGGAAGTCGTGGTGGTGCGCAGGCCGACGACACCGTCCGCTACACGGAGTTCATGGCGAAGGACAACGTCCCCTTCCACACGGTGATGTTCCCGGCCACCCTGCTGGGCACCCGCGGCGCCGTGGAAGAAGGTCGACTTCGTCAAGGCGTTCAACTGGCTGAACTACTACGGCGGCAAGTTCTCCACCTCGCAGCGCCGCGGCGATCTTCACCGACGCCGCGCTGGAGCTGCTGCCCGCGGACTACTGGCGCTACTTCCTGCATGGCCAACGCGCCGGAGTCGGACGACACCAGCTTCACCTGGGAGCTGTTCGCCTCCGGGGTGAACAAGGACCTGGCCGACACCCTCGGCAACTTCGTCAACCGGGTGCTGTCCTTCTCCCGCAAGCGGTTCGGCGACGACGGTCCCGGCGGGCAGCGCCGGCGGGCGAGGCGGAGCGCAAGCTGGGCGAGCAGATCGCCGCGCTGCTGGCGGAGTACGAGGCGCAGATGGAGGCGCTCCAGTTCCGCAAGGCCGCCCAGGCGCTGCGGGCGCTGTGGAGCGCGGGCAACATCCTACCTGGAGGAGAAGGCCCCCTGGCTGGAGATCAAGACCGACCAGGACGCCGCCGCCCTCACGCTGCGCACCGCGATGAACCTCATCCACCTGTACGCGGTGGTCTCCGAGCCGTTCATCCCGGCCTCCGCGCGGGCCATGCGGTCCGCCTTCTCCCTGGAGGGGGACACCGCGACCTGGGTCACCGCCGACGCAGGCCCGCGCCCTGGACGCTGGTCCCGGCCGGCACGCCGTTCACCGTTCCCCCGGTGCTCTTCGCCAAGATCACCGACGAGGACCTGGACGCCTACCGCGAGCGCTTCGGCGGCACCCCGGAGGCGGTGGCGTAGGGTCGGGGCGGTTGTGAGTCGGACGAAGAGGTAGGCATGAAGGTTCTGATCGCCGGCGGTGCCGGGTTCATCGGCAGCACGATCGCTTCGGCGTGCACGGACGCGGGCATCGTGCCCGTGATCCTGGACAACCTGGTGACCGGGCGGCGGGAGTTCGCCGCCGGGCGGGCGTTCTACGAGGGCGACATCGCCGACGGCGAGCTGGTGGACCGGGTGTTCGCCGAGCACCCGGACATCGAGGCGGTCGTGCACTGCGCGGCGCTGATCGTGGTCCCGGACTCGGTGGCCGACCCGGTGGGCTACTACCGGGCGAACGTCACCAAGAGCCTGGAGTTCGTGGCGCACCTGATCCGCAACGGCTGCCCGCGGATGCTCTTCTCCTCCTCCGCCGCGATCTACGGCGCGGACGCGAACCTGACGGTGGACGAGGACTCCCCGATCGACCCGCAGAGTCCGTACGGGCGGACCAAGGCGGTGTGCGAGGAGATGTTCGCGGACATCGCCGCCACCCAGCCGATCCGGGTGCTGTCGCTGCGCTACTTCAACCCCATCGGCGCCGACCCGCGGATGCGCACCGGGCTGCAACTGCGTCGCCCCAGCCACGCGCTGGGCAAGATGATCGAGGCCCACGAGGAGGGCGTCCCCTTCCTCGTCACCGGCGGCGACTACCCCACCCGCGACGGCTCGGGCATCCGCGACTACATCCACGTCTGGGACCTGGCCGCCGCGCATGTCGCCGCGGTGCAGCGCTTCGACTCGCTGCTGCCGCAGGAGGAAGGCGCCGCCCGGTCGATGGCGGTCAACCTCGGCACCGGGAACGGCACCACCGTGCGGGAGCTGGTCGAGGCGTTCAACAGCGTCGCCGACACCCCGATCAAGGCGGTCGACGCCGAGGCCCGCCCAGGTGACGTGGCGGGCGCCTACACCCGCAGCGACCGGGCCGCCGAGCTCCTCGGATGGCGTCCGCGCTTCACCGTCGCCGAGGGCATCGCCCACTCCCTGGAGTGGGTCACCCTGCGCGACAAGATCCTCGCCCCCCGGTAGGTACGGGACTCAGTCGTCGGCCCGGTGGAACGCTCCGCCGGGCCCGAAGACGGCCGTCGTGAAGCGGGCGCCCATCGTGCGGTAGGCGCCCGCGTCCGGGTGCAGTCCGTCGACGAGGGAGCCGGTCTCCCGCGGGCCGAGCAGTAGGCGGCCGTCGAGGTGGTGCAGGTTCTGGTCGGCCGCGGCGCGCTCG
Source organism: uncultured Actinomycetota bacterium (assembly GCA_963737305.1). Taxonomy (GTDB): domain Bacteria; phylum Actinomycetota; class Actinomycetes; order Streptomycetales; family Streptomycetaceae; genus Streptantibioticus_C. Next base: position 4,500,817 of record CAVTRX010000001.1, read on the forward strand.
CGCACGATGCGGGCCAGCTCCTCGCGGATCACTCCCAGGCTCAGCGCGCCCGCGGCGATGTCCGCGGCGTCTCCGAGCGCGGTGATCCGGCCGTGGCCGTCGTCGCCGGTCGGGCCGGGGCACTCCTCGACGGCCGGGCAGCTGACCGGGGAGACCACCAGCAGCGGGGTGCGCGGGTGGCCCTCGCGGACGGTGTCGAGGAAGCCGTGGACGGCCGGGCCGAACGAGCGCAGCCGGAACGCGGCGGTGTTGACCACGTTGATGCCGAGCTTGACGCTGATCAGGTCGGCCGGGGTGTCGCGGATCGTCCGGGCGGTGAACGGGTCGAGCACCGCGTTGCCGCTCAGGCTGAGGTTGGTCAGCTCGACCCCGGCGGCCCGGGCGGCGACCGCCGGCCAGGTGCCGGTGGGGGAGTCGGCCTCGGCGCAGGAGCTGATCGAGCTGCCGTGGTGGGTCCAGCGGCGGCGGCCGTCCGGGCGTGGTGGGCGTACGGCGGCGTCGGCGCGTAGGCCCACGAGTTCGCAGGGGGTCGCCTGCGGCAGCCACAGCTCGATGTTCTTGTCCGCCTCCGGCAGCCCGTCGAACGTCACGGTGCCGGGCTCGCCCGCCTCCAGCCGGCCGCCGAGCCGGATGTCGTCCATCCACAGGGTGTTGCCGACCGGGGCCGGGGTCTGCCCGGTGAGTTCGCCGTCGACCAGCAGGTCGACGAGGCCGGTGTCGATCGCCCCGGGCCTTCCTTCGATGCGCCACACCGTGGTCAGCAGCCGCAGTTCCAGCCTGGTCGCCGTGGTGCGGAAGGCCAGCCGCACGCCGGACGGCTGCATCGCCACGCTGTCGGTGAAGGGTCCCGGGTACTGCGCCCTGGTCCAGGCGGGCAGCCGGCGCGGCAGGATTCCGGCGGCGGTCCGCTCCAGGTCCAGTGCCCCACGGATCGCGACCGGTCCCCCGGCCAGCGGGACGTCCCGCATCGCGGCTCCCATCGGCGACCTCTCCGCTCCGGGGCCGGCGCCCCTGGCGATCCGGTGAACGACGAGGCCCCGGAAGCCGTCGCTTCCGGGGCCTCGGTGACGCGGTGCTACTTGGCGGCGTCGGGCTTGACGGCCGGCTTGCGGATGCTCAGGTGCAACTCTCGCAGCCGTGCCTCGTCGACCTCGCTGGGCGCGCCCATCAGCAGGTCCTGCGCGTTCTGGTTGAGCGGGAAGGCGATCGTCTCGCGGATGTTGGGCTCGTCGGCCAGCAGCATCACGATGCGGTCGACGCCGGGGGCGATGCCACCGTGCGGCGGGGCGCCGAAGTGGAAGGCGCGCAGCATGCCGCCGAACTCCGCCTCCACCGTCTCGCGGTCAGTAGCCGGCGATCTCGAACGCCTTGTACATCACGTCGGGTTCGTGGTTCCGGATGGCGCCGGAGGACAGCTCGACGCCGTTGCAGACGATGTCGTACTGCCAGGCCAGGATGTCCAGCGGGTCCTGGGTGCTCCAGCGCCTCCAGGCCGCCCTGCGGCATGGAGAACGGGTTGTGGCAGAACTCGACCGCGCCGGTGTCCTCGTTGCGCTCGAACATCGGGAAGTCGACGATCCAGCAGAAGCGGAAGACGTTCTCCTCGAACTGGCCGGCCCGCTTGGCGGCCTCGACGCGGACCGCGCCCATGATCTTGGAGACCTCGTCGAACTCGCCCGCGCCGAAGAAGACGGCGTGGCCGGGGCCGGCGCTGGAGCGCGTGCCGAGCAGCGCCTTGACGTCCTCCTCGGTGAGGAACTTGGCGATCGGTCCGGTCAGCGCGGAGTCCTCGCCGACCCGCACCCACGCCAGGCCCTTGGCGCCCTGCTCGACGGCGAACTCGCCGAGCTGGTCGAAGAACTTGCGCGGCTGGGCGGCGGTGTCGGGCACGGCCAGCGCGCGGACGTGCTTGCCCGCGAACGCCTTGAAGCCGGAGTCGGCGAAGATGCCGGAGACGTCCGTCAGTTCCAGCTTGGCGCGCAGGTCGGGCTTGTCGGAGCCGTAGCTTGCAGCATCGACTCGCGGAACGGGATGCGCGGGAACGGCGAGGTGACGTGCCGTCCGTCGCCGAGCTCCTCGAACAGTTCGGTCATCATCTTCTCGATGACCGCGAAGACGTCCTCCTGCTCGACGAAGCTCATCTCGACGTCGAGCTGGTAGAACTCGCCGGGCGAGCGGTCGGCGCGGCGTGTCCTCGTCGCGGAAGCACGGCGCGATCTGGAAGTAGCGGTCGAAGCCGGCGATCATCAGCAGCTGCTTGAACTGCTGCGGGGCCTGCGGCAGCGCGTAGAACTTGCCGGCGTGCACCCGGGAGGGGACCAGGAAGTCGCGGGCGCCCTCGGGGGAGGTGGCCGACAGGATCGGGGTGGCCATCTCGTTGAAGCCGAGCCGCGGTCATCTTCTTGCGGATGGTGCTGATGACGGCGGACCGCAGCAGGATGTTGCGGTGCATGCGCTGGCGGCGCAGGTCGAGGAAACGGTTGGTCAGCCGTGACTCCTCGTTGGCGTTGTCCTCGGGGAAGACCGGGAAGGGCAGCGGGTCGGCGGCGCCCAGCACCTCGATCGCGCTGACCTCGACCTCGATGGTCGCCGGTCGGCAGCTCGGGGTTGACGTTGTCCTCGCTGCGGGCGAGCACGACGCCGTCGACGCACAGCACCGACTCCTTGGACTGCCGCTCCAGCGCCTCGTAGGCCGGGGTGTCCGGGCGCGCGACGAGCTGGACGATCCCGTAGTGGTCCCGCAGATCGACGAAGAGGATGCCGCCCAGATTACGCCGGTTGTGCAGCCAACCCGACAGGCGGACGCGGCGCCGACGTCGGCGGCACGGAGCTCGCCGCAGGTGTGGGACCGGTACCGATGCATCGTCCATCCAATTTGTCGGATCGCGGGGGCCGCTCGCTGGAGGGCCTTTGTCAAGCTCCGGCAAGGGTACCGTGGCGTCCCGCAGCCGCTCTTGGCATATACATGGCTCGGCTGCGGCCGCAGCGCGCGGTGACTGCACAGAGGGACATACTGGGCCATAGCTCATTAAAGTAGGGACCGATGTACACGGATGGCGCCACCCAGCCGCTCCGGGCCGAGGACGTACTGGCGACCGTCGGCACCGGTCTTTGGCGTTGGGACAACGCCTCGGGGACCGTCACTCTCGACGCGCGGGCGGCCGGGCTGCTCGGGCTCCCCGACGGCGCCGGCACCGTGCACTCCTCCGTGGTGCGGGCCTGCATCAGGCCCGAGGACTACGTGGACCTGAACGCCGCGGTGTCGCTGGGCCTGGCCGAGCACACCGTCGCCGAGGCGCGGATGCGGGTGGTGGGCCCCGCCGGCGACGTGGTGCGGCTGCTGCACACCCGGCTGGGCTGGCTGACCCCGGACGACGGTGAGCCGTCGGTGGCCATCGGCACGCTGGTGGAGGTACCGCTGGCGGGTCGTTTCCGCCGGGTCTCTGAGGGGGAGCGCCGCTCGCGGGAGGCCTTCCTGCTGGACGCGGGCCGGGCGCTGGCCGAGGCGGGCAGCACCACCGAGGTGCTGCGGGTGGCCGCGTCGCTGTCGATGCCGGGCTTCTCGCCGGAGGGCCAGGCGGTCTTCGCGGTGGACGGGGAGCGGCTGCGGATGATCGGGCAGCACGGCTACGGCGAGGGCGTGGAGCAGCCGTTCCTGGAGATGCCGCTGGACACCCACTACCCGGCGGCCGTGGTGACCCGCACCGGACGGGCGCTGTACCTGTCCACGCCGGACTCCTACCGGGACCGCTTCCCGGCGTTCTGGCCGCTGATCGAACCCCTGGACCGCGCCGCGTGGGCTTTCCTGCCGCTGGTGGTGGCCGGCCGCACGATCGGGGCCTGGCTGGCCTCCTTCCACGGGCCGGTCGACTTCACCCCGGACGAGCGCTCGGTGCTGACCACGATCGCCCGGATGCTGGCGCAGGCGCTGTCCCGGGCGCATCTCCAGGAGTCGGAGCGGGAGCTGTCCGACGGTCTCCAGCGCACGATGATGCCCACCCACAAGCGGGACATCGCCGGGATGACGCTGGCCGCCCGCTATGTGCCCACCGGTGGCGGGCTCCAGGTGGGCGGCGACTGGTACGACGTGATCGACCTGCCCTCGGGCCGTACCGCGCTGGTCATCGGCGACGTGCAGGGCCACGACGTGCGGGCGGCCGGGCTGATGGGGCAGTTGCGGATCGCGCTGCGCGCCTACGCCTCCGAGGGGCACCGGCCGGACGCGGTGCTCTCGCGGGCCTCGCGGTTCCTGGCCGGCCTGTCGGCGTCGCAGGACGGCCTCGGCGAGGAGGACGACCCGGACCTCGGCGACCAGCGCTTCGCGACCTGCCTGTACCTGGAGGTCGACCCGGTCAACGGGACGCTGGACATCGCGCGGGCCGGCCACCCCGACCCCGCGGTGCGGCTGGGCGACGGGACCACGATCGTGCGCCACACCCCGGGCGGGCCGCCGCTGGGGGTGGACCCGGACTCCGACTATCCGACCACCACACTGGCGCTGGACACCGGTGAGGTGATGCTGGTGTGCACGGACGGCCTGATCGAGACCGGCGGCCACGACATCGACACCGGCTGGCAGCGGCTCATCGACGTGCTCTGCCAGGGCCCGGCCGACGACCTGGAGACGCTGGCCGACGCGTTGATCACCGCGGTGCACGGGCCGTCCTCGCACCACACCACCGGCCCGCTGGCCGACCGCCGCGAGGACGACGTCGCCCTGCTCCTGCTGCGCCGCGGTGAGGCGGAGGAAGGGCCGGCCTTCCCGCCGCGCCGCACCGTGCTGACCATCGGCCAGAACGAACCGCGCCAGATCAGGAACGCCCGCGACGAGGTGCGATCCGTGCTCTACGACTGGGCCGAGCCGGAGCAGGTCGACTCCGCGGTGCTGCTGGTCTCCGAGGTGATCACCAACGTCCTGGTGCACACCGAGGGGGACGCGCTGCTCAGCGTGGAGGTGCTGGGCCGCCCCGGCACCCGGCGGCTGCGCGTGGAGGTCGCCGACCGCAGCGACGACATGCCGCACCTGCGGCACCCGGGGGAGATGGCCTCCTCCGGGCGCGGCCTGGTCCTGATGGACGAACTCGCCGATGCCTGGGGCGTCGAGCCGCGCGGCAAGGGCAAGTCCATCTGGTTCGAGCTGTACGAGGCCGCCCCGGCCAGGTAGGGCGGCCCCGCGGTGTCCGTCAGCCCGCGTCGCCGGCCGCGGCCGGGATGGTGCCGAGCCGGCCGGCCTGGAAGTCCTCGAAGGCCTGGGCGAGTTCGGCGTGGGAGTTCATCACGAACGGGCCGTAGTGGAAGACCGGCTCCCGGATGGGCAGCCCGCCCAGCAGCACGACCTCCAGGTTGGGGGTGTGCGAGTCCTGGACGGCGTCCGCGCGCACCGTGACGCTGTCGCCCGCGCCGAAGACCACCGACTGGCCGACGCCGAAGGGCCGGCCGGCCGCACCCGCGCCGCCGCGTCCGGCGAGGCCGTAGGCGAGGGCGTTGAAGTCGGACCGCCAGGGCAGGGTGAGCTGCGCGCCGGGGTTGACGGTCGCGTGGATCATGGTGATCGGGGTGTGGGTGACGCCCGGTCCGCGGTGGCCGCCGAGGTCACCGGCGATCAGCCGCACCAGCGCGCCGCCGTCCTCCGAGGTCAGCAGTTTGACCTGGGAGCCGCCGATGTCCTGGTAGCGCGGCGGCATCATCTTGTCGCGGCTCGGCAGGTTCACCCACAGTTGCAGGCCGTGGAAGAGGCCACCGGCGACGACCAGGTCCTCCGGCGGCGCCTCGATGTGCAGCAGGCCGGACCCGGCGGTCATCCACTGGGTGTCGCCGCCGTTGATGACGCCGCCGCCGCCGTGCGAGTCCTGGTGCACGAAGGTGCCGTCGATCAGGTAGGTGACCGTCTCGAAGCCCCGGTGCGGGTGCCACGGGGTCCCCTTGGCCTCGCCGGGCGCGTACTCCACCTCGCCCATCTGGTCCATCATGATGAACGGGTCGAGGTGCTTGTGGTCGATGCCGGCGAAGGCGCGCCGCACCGGGAAGCCCTCTCCCTCGAACCCGCTGGGCGCGGTGGCGACACCCAGCACGGGGCGGGCGACAGCGTCCGCCGCCGCCGCTACACGCGGCAGGGTCAACGGGTTCTCTACAGTCACGGCAGGCATGACGACCTCCTCGATCAGTCACCGTCCAACTTAATTGAATAGTGAACGATCTGCAAGGCCTGCGGCATTCCCGATGCTGGCATGTTCATGCAGCATCGGTCGCCAAGTGCGGCCCACCGGCCGCGAGATGATCGCCCTGGACGGGCTTCAGAGCATTTCGCCCCCCTTGACCGGCTGCCGGATGATGTTGCCGGGCGGCGCCAGCGGGCACTGCCATGCCGCGTCGTAGCGGCAGGAGGGGTGGTAGAGGAAGTTGAGGTCGAGGACGAGCGTGCCCTCCTTACCGCCGAGGTCGGCGCCCTTGGCGGTGTCCAGCAGATAGCGTCCGCCGCCGTAGCTGGTCTCTCCCGCGGTGCCGTCCCGCAGCGGCAGGAACAGCCCGCCCGCGTACTGCCGCAGCCACCACACGTCCACCGTCGCCCCGATCGGCGACGGCAGCTCCACCCGTCCGGCGGGCCGCATCGTGGTCGTGCCGTCACCGCCGGTGGGCAGGGACAGCGCCGTCGTGCCGGAGTCCGGCAGCAGCGGCACCTCGAAGCGCAGCTCCGGGTCGTAGGGCCAGTACCGCAGGCCGGTATCGCGCAGTGGGTCTCCCGGCGGCAGCGGGGACTGGGGATGGGTGCGGAACAGCTCGTCCCGGCCGGCCCGCCACAGCGCGTGACCGCGCTCCGGATCGAGCTCGGCGCGCACGGCGGCGTAGAGCTCGGTGACCGATCGCCGGTAGCCGGTCAGTTCCAGGTCCGCGATGCTCATCGTCGCTCCTCGTGCCGGTGCCGGATGCGGATTGCCCCCGCACACACATACGCACCGCACGACGGGCGTGCTCACGCCCGGAGGATCAGCCGTACATCCGGCGCATCGCGAAGTCGACCATCTGCTCGACGGCCTTCGCGTCGAAGACCATGCGGTGGTCGCCCTCCATGTCCAGGACGAAGCCGTAGCCGGTGGGCAGCAGGTCCAGCACCTCGGCGCCGGTGATCACGAAGTACTTGGACTCCTTGCCGGCGTAGCGGCGCAGCTCCTTGAGCGAGGTGAACATCGGGATCACCGGCTGCTGGGTGTTGTGCAGCGCGAGGAAGCCGGGGTTGTCACCGCGCGGGCAGTAGACCTTGGAGGTGGAGAAGACGCTCTGGAAGTCCTCGGCGGGCATCGAGCCGGTGGTGAAGGCGCGCACCGCGTCGGCCAGCGAGGGCGGGGACGGCTCGGGGTACAGCGGCTGCTGCGGCGGCCCGTACCCGCCTGGTCCGGCGCCCGGCGGCATGCCGGACTGCATCCCCGACATCCCGGGCATGCCGGTGGGCGGGGCGGTTCCGTGGGCAGCGCTCTGGTCATAGCCGTACACGTCCTACAGAGTAACGAGTGTCATAGCGGGCCAAGGGGGTTGCTTCTTATTACCGACGGGTAGCATCATGGAATCGGTAGGCGATACCAACCAGTAATGTGCGAGGGACCTCCCTCCTGAGCAGACGGAGAAGCCGTCGTCATGGGCCACTACAAGTCGAACCTGCGCGACATCGAGTTCAACCTCTTCGAGGTCCTCGGACGCGACGCGGTCTACGGCACCGGGCCGTTCGCCGAGATGGACGTGGACACCGCCAAGCAGCGTCCTGGCCGAGATAGCCCGCCTCGCCGAGAACGAGCTCGCCGAGTCCTTCGCCGACGCCGACCGCAACCCGCCGGTCTTCGACCCGGCGACCAACACCGCGCCGCTGCCGGAAACGTTCAAGAAGAGCTACCCGGCCTTCATGGACGCCGAGTACTGGCGGCTCGGCCTGCCCGGAGGAGATCGGCGGCACCACCGCGCCGCGCTCCCTGATCTGGGGCTTCGCCGAGACTGATCCTCGGCTCCAACCCGGCGGTGTGGATGTACGCCTCCGGCCCGGCCTTCGCCGGCATCCTGCTACGACGAGGGCACCGAGGAGCAGAACAAGATCGCGCAGCTGATGATCGACCAGCAGTGGGGCTCCACCATGGTCCTCACCGAGCCGGACGCGGGCTCGGACGTGGGCGCCGGCCGCACCAAGGCCGTGCGGCAGGAGGACGGCACCTGGCACATCGAGGGCGTCAAGCGCTTCATCACCTCCGGCGAGCACGACATGTCGGAGAACATCATCCACTACGTGCTGGCCCGCCCCGAGGGCGCCGGCCCGGGCACCAAGGGCCTGTCGCTGTTCATCGTGCCGAAGTACGACTTCGACTGGGAGACCGGCGAGCTGGGCGAGCGCAACGGCGTCTACGCCACCAACGTCGAGCACAAGATGGGCCTGAAGGCCTCCAACACCTGCGAGATGACCTTCGGCGACCAGCCACCCCGCCAAGGGCTGGCTGATCGGCGACAAGCACGACGGCATCCGCCAGATGTTCCGGATCATCGAGTTCGCCCGGATGATGGTCGGCACCAAGGCCATCGCCACGCTGTCGACCGGCTACCTCAACGCGCTGGAGTACGCCAAGGAGCGCGTGCAGGGCGCGGACCTCGCGCAGTTCATGGACAAGACCGCGCCCCGGGTCACCATCACCCACCACCCCGACGTGCGCCGCTCGCTGATGACGCAGAAGGCGTACGCCGAGGGCATGCGCGCCCTGGTGCTCTACACCGCCTCCGTCCAGGACGAGATCCAGGTCAAGGAGGCCGCCGGCGAGGACGCCACGGCCGCCGCACGCGGCTCAACGACCTGCTGCTGCCGATCGTCAAGGGCTACGGCTCGGAGAAGTCCTACGAGCAGCTGGCGCAGTCGCTGCAGACCTTCGGCGGCTCCGGCTACCTGCAGGAGTACCCGATCGAGCAGTACATCCGGGACGCCAAGATCGACACCCTCTACGAGGGCACCACCGCGATCCAGGGCCAGGACTTCTTCTTCCGCAAGATCGTCCGCGACCAGGGCCAGGCGCTCACCGCGCTGTCGCGAGGAGATCAAGAAGTTCCTGGCCGCCGGCGACCGGCGGCGCGGAGCTGGCCGGCGCCCGCGAGCAGCTGGCGAAGGCCGCGGTCGACCTGGAGGCGATCGTCGGCGCGATGCTGACCGACCTGGCCGCCACCGAGCAGGACGTCAAGTCCATCTACAAGGTCGGGCCTGAACACCACCCGCCTGCTGCTGGCCTCAGGTGACGTGGTCGTCGGCTACCTGCTGCTGCGCGGCGCGGCGGTGGCGGCCGACAAGCTCGCCGACCACCGGCGGCAAGGACAAGGCCTTCTACCCGGCAAGATCGCGGCGGCGAAGTTCTTCGCCGACAACGTCCTGCCCGGCGTCGGGGTGCAGCGCGCGCTCGCCGAGTCGGTCACCAACGAGCTGATGGAACTGCCGGAAGAGGCCTTCTAGCAGCATCCGCACCGAGCGTTCCGTACGCCCGCGGCCGGCCGGGTCCCACCCGGCCGGAATGCGGGCGTACGGCCGGTTTACCCCCCGTCCACGCCCGCGGTGAACCGTCCCTGCCGAAGCGCCCGGGACGGGCCGCCGCCCGCTTCTATGCTGGTGCGTCATGAGCCCCTCATACTTCGACCGCGCCCACACCGACGACCTGATGTCCTTCCTGGCGGCAAGCCCGACCCCGTACCACGCGGTGGCGAGCGCGGCCGAGCGGCTGGAGAAGGCCGGCTTCCGCCAGGTGGAGGAGACCGACGCCTGGGACGACTCGCTCGGCGGGAAGTACGTGCTGCGCGGCGGCGCGATCATCGCCTGGTACGTGCCCGAGGGCGCCACGCCCGCACACGCCGTTCCGGATCGTCGGCGCCCACACCGACTCCCCCAACCTGCGGGTCAAGCCCCGCCCCGACACCGGCTCGGCGCGGCTGGCGCCAGGTGGCCGTCGAGATCTACGGCGGCCTGCTGCTCAACTCCTGGCTCGACCGGGACCTGGGCCTCGCGGGACGGCTCACGCTGCGGGACGGCTCGACCCGCCTGGTGAACGTCGACCGCCCGCTGCTGCGCGTACCGCAACTGGCCGATCCACCTCGACCGGCAGGTCAACGACGGCCTGACGCTGGACCGGCAGCGGCACCTGCAGCCGATCTGGGGCCTCGGCGCGCCAGCAGGACGGCGACCTGATCGCCTTCCTGGCCGACGAGGCCGGCCTGGACGCGGCCGAGGTGGTCGGCTGGGACCTGATGACCCACGCCGTCCAGCCGCCCGCCTACCTGGGCCGCGACCGAGGAACTGCTGGCCGCCCCCCGGCTGGACAACCTGCTGTCGGTGCACGCCGGCACGGCGGCGCTCGCCGTCGACGCCGGCCGCGACGACCTGCCCGTACATCCCGGTGCTGGCCGCCTTCGACCACGAGGAGAACGGCAGCGCAGTCCGACACCGGCGCCGAGGGACCGCTGCTCGGCACGGTGCTGGAGCGTTCGGTCTTCGCCCGCGGCGGCTCCTACGAGGACCGGGCCCGCGCCTTCGCCGGCACGGTCTGCATGTCCTCCGACATGCGGCCACGCGGTGCACCCCAACTACGCCGAGCGGCACGACCCGACGCCACCGCCCGATGCCCAACGGCGGCCCGATCCTCAAGGTCAACGTCAACCAGCGCTACGCCACCGACGGCACCGGCCGCGCGCATCTTCGCCGCCGCCTGCGACCGGGCGCGGCGTGCCGTGGCAGCCCTTCGTCTCCAACAACTCCATGCCGTGCGGCACGACGATCGGCCCGATCACCGCCGCCCGGCACGGCATCACCACGGTCGACGTGGGCGTGGCGGTGCTGTCGATGCACTCCGCCCGTGAACTGTGCGGCGCCGACGACCCGCTGCTGCTGGCCCGGGCGCTGACCGCGTTCCTGGAGGGCTGACGCCCGGGGTCCGCCACGCGGCGGACCGCCGTCAGCCCTCCGCTTCCGTGGCGGCCGGCACGTCGAGTCCGGCCAGCACCAGGGGGAGCCGGTCCGCGCCGGTCCCGGTGACGCGGACCGGCACACCCCAGTCCTGCTGGTGGACGTGGCAGGCGGGGTACTCGTTGGCCGGGTCGTCGTCGCAGGAGGCGGCCATGGCGGACACGTGCAGCACGCCTTCGCCGACCGCCGGGTCGAGCACCAGGTCGCGGAAGAGGTCGGTGCCCTTGCCGTCGCCGCCGAGCAGCAGTTCCGGCGGGGTCGAGCCGACCAGCAGCCGGGTCGAGGGGCCGTAGCGGGTGTCGAGCTTCTGGCCGGCGGGCGCGCTGAAGACCACGTCGAGCCGCAGCCCGGCCGCCACGTCGGTGGCGGGCCGCCGGGTGCGGTGGGCGGCGGACTCCACCCGTACCGCCTCCTCCGGGAGGCGCAGCCGGGTCAGCCGGTGGCGGGCGGACTCCACCACGACGATGTCGCCGTCGACGACGACCGCGTCGGACGGCTCGCGCAGGTCGGTCGCCAGCGTGCTGACCTCGCCGACGGCCGGGTCGAAGCGGCGCAGGGCGTGGTTGTAGGTGTCGCAGACGGCGACCGAGCCGTCGGGCAGCGCGGTGACGCCCAGCGGGTGCTGAAGCAGCGCCTGATCGGCGGCGCCGTCGCGGTGGCCGAAGTCGAACAGCCCGGTGCCGACCGCGGTCACGATCTCGTAGCCGTCGCCGCTCCTGGTGGCGTAGCGCAGCGCGGAGGTCTCCGAGTCGGCGATCCACAGCCGGTCGCCCGCCGCGGCGAGCCCGGACGGCTGGGCGAACCAGGCCTGCGGCGCGGGGCCGTCGACCAGGCCCTCGTTGGTGGTGCCGGCCGTCACCTCGACGGTCGCGGTCCGCCGGGTCGTAGGCCCACAGCTGGTGGACGCCGGCCATGGCGATCCACACCCGGTCCTCGAACCACGCCACGTCCCACGGTGACGACAGCGCGACCTCGCGTGCCGCGCCGGAGGTGGGCGAGCCCTGCATCCACTGCCGCCCGGTCCCGGCGAGCGTGCCGACCTCGCCGGTGGCCAGGTCGACCGAGCGCAGGACGTGGTTGACGGTGTCGGCGACCACGACGGTCTGCCCGTCCGGCAGCAGGGCCAGCCCCTGCGGCTCGCTGAACCGCGCGGCGGCGGCCGGACCGTCGGCGAGGCCGCGCTCGCCGCTGCCGATCCGCCGCACCACCCGCTCTCGCCGTCGGCGGCCAGCTCGACCAGGGCGTGCCGGGTGGAGTCGGAGACCAGCAGGTTGCCACCGGGCAGCAGCAGCGCCTTGCCGGGGAAGCGCAGATCGGTCGGCTGGGGCTCCGGCGGCACGTAGGGGCCGTCGCCGCGGCGCAGGGTGCCCTTGGCGGCGTGCTCCGCCTCCAGTTCCCCGACCAGCTTCTCGATGGCGTGCGCGTGGCCCTCGCCGGCGTGCTGGGCGACCACGTAGCCCTCGGGGTCGATGACGACCAGCGTCGGCCAGGCGCGCACCGCGTACTGCTTCCAGGTCGCCAGCTCCGGGTCGTCCAGCACCGGGTGGTGCACCCCGTAGCGCTCCACGGCGTCCACCACCGCGCCGTGCTCCGCCTCGTGCACGAACTTCGGGGAGTGCACGCCGACGATCACCACGGTGTCGCGGTGCCGCTCCTCCAGCTCCCGCAGCTCGTCCAGGACGTGCAGGCAGTTGATGCAGCAGAACGTCCAGAAGTCCAGCACCACGACCGACCCCCGCAGATCCCGCAGGGTCAGGTCCTTGCCACCGGTGTTGAGCCAGCCGCCCTTGCCGACCAGCTCGGGAGCGCGAACGCGAGCACGTGAAGCCATAGCGCTATTGAACGCCATCCGCTCGCCCCGTCTTCCCCCGGAGCCCCCCGCGGCACTCGCGGGCCGCGGGTGTGAGGCCGCAAGGGCGTGGTTAGCCTGGGGGCGGATTCCGCGGCCGGCGCGGGGGAAGGGCTGGAGTCATGAAGTATCTGGTGCGCGAGAAGATGTTCTCGATCGGCGACGACTTCTGGATCGAGGACGAGGACGGCAACAAGGCCTTCTACATCGACGGCAAGGTGCTGCGGATCCGCGAGACGCTGATCGTGCAGGACCCGCAGGGCCGGGAGCTGGCCGTCATCCACAAGAAGCTGCTCAGCGTCCGGGACACCATGACCGTCGAGCGGGACGGCGAGACGCTGGTGTCGGTGCGCAAGAAGATGTTCACCCCGTTCCACGAGGCGTTCAAGGCGGACCTCGCTTCCGGCGAGGAGCTGGAGATCCGCGGCGACATCGTGGACAAGGAGTACGACATCGAGCTGGGGGACGAGCGGCTGGCCCGCATCTCCCGCAAGTGGTTCCGGCTGCGGGACACCTACGCGATCCACATCGAGCGCGAGGACGCCGACCCGACGATGCTGATCGCGATCGCGGTGTGCGTGGACCGGCTGGTGGAGCACGAGCACGAGAAGCACGAGCGGGAGCGGCACGCCAACGACTGACGCCTGACGCGGGGTGGGGGCGCGCCCGCGGCGCTCCCCCGCCCGGCGGGCGCGAACCGCCCCCGCCGCCGCGGCGCGTAGGGATGACTCCGCGTCGGCTCGGCGCGTACGGGTGACTCCAGAGCGCGCCCCTTGGACTTCCCCCACCGGTGATCGCAGCATCACGCCACAGCGATCGCCTCGTGCAGGGAGTCACCGTGGCCCGTAGCAGCCGAACCGTCCGCAGGATCCTGGCGAGCGCCGTCGGGGTGCTCGCGCTGTCCGCCGCCGCGCCGGCCGCCCCACCGGTGGTCCGCGCCGGGCTCACCGCCCCGGTGCGCTACGTGGCGCTGGGGGACTCGGCGGCCGCCGCCCCCGGAGTGCCCGAGCAGACCGACCCCGGCTGCCTGCGGTCCGACCACAACTACCCCTCGCTGGTGGCCGCCCGGCTGCCCGCGGCCGAGTTCGCCGACCGCACGTGCTCCGGCGCGAAGACCGCCGACCTCGCCGACGGCCAGTTCGACGCGTTGCGCCCGGACACCTCGCTGGTCACCCTGACCATCGGCGCCAACGACATCGACTTCGCCGGGATCGTCCTGCGGTGCACCACGCTCGGCACGCTGCACGCCACCGGGGCGCCCTGCCGGACGTACTACGGCACCGCGCTCGACCAGCGGGTCGCCGACACCGCGCCGAAGGTCCTCGCGGCGCTGACCACCATTCACCAGCGCTCCCCGCACGCCAGGATCCTGCTGGCCGGCTACCTGAACATCGTGCCCGACGACCACCGCGGCTGCCGGCCGCGTGAGCTGTTCGCCGCCGGTGACCTGGCCTTCCTCGACGCCCTGGAGAACTCGGTGAACGCCATGCTGGCCGGCACCGCGGCGGCCGGCCACGCGGTCTTCGTCGACGACCACCCGGTCAGCGCGGGCCACGACTTCTGCCGCGCGGACGCGGTGCGCTGGACGGAGGCCCTGGTGCCGGTGAACCCCGCGGCGCCCTTCCACCCCAACGCGGCCGGCGAGGCGGCGATGGCCGGTCAGGTGCTGACGGCGGCCCTGGGCTGACCGCCGGTCAGCGGCCGGGTGCCCGGGCGTCCCGCGCCCGGGCACCCGGTCGGCTCATGCCTTGGGCTCCGGCACGCCCAGCAGCCGGTCGCGCAGCACCGGGAACTCGGCGCGGGTGGTGGCCACCCGGGCCGGGTCGAACTCGACGGTGAGGACCTGCTCGTCGGGACCGGCCTCCGCCAGCACCTCGCCCCACGGGTCGACCACGACGCTGTACCCGGCCTGCTCGACGCCCGCGTGGGTACCTGCCGTGCCGCAGGCCAGGACGTACGCCTGCGACTCCACGGCGCGGGCCCTGGCCAGCAGCGACCAGTGGGCGCGGCGGCGGGCCGGCCAGCCGGCCGCGATCACCAGCACCTCGGCGCCCGCGTCCACCAGCAGCCTGAACTGCTCGGGGAAGCGCAGGTCGTAACAGGTCGCCAGGCCCACCGTGGTGTCCGGTCCGGCCAGGCGGGCGGTGACGATGTCGCTGCCAGGGGCCATCATGGCCGCCTCACCACGGTCGAAGCCGAACCGGTGGATCTTGCGGTAGGAGCGGTGCAGCGCGCCGTCCGGCGAGAACAGCAGCGCGGTGTTGTAGAGCGCGCCCTCCGGGTCGCGTTCCACGATCGATCCGGCGTGCAGCCAGACCTCCGCGTCCCGCGCGGCGGCGCTCATCGCCTGGGCGGTGGGGCCGTCCAACGACTCGGCCGAAGGGGTGAATTCGTCGTAGGCGAAGGCGCCGATCGGCCACAGCTCCGGCAGGACCACGAGGTCGGAGCCGGCCTGCTCGCGCACGAGCGCGGCGACCCGGGAGCGCCGCGATTCGACCGCCTCGTCCGGTTTGACGTCGATCTGGAGCAGAGTAGCGCGCACCGTACCACCGCCCATGAGTTGAGAGTGTCCGTTCGGGCCTACGATCGTCACACGAAAGCACTGCCATGGTGCCAGCGCTCAGCGTAACTTGGGCACACGCCACCACCACTTCACCACGACCGCGCACCGATCCGTCGAGGGGTCCCGTGACCGTCCACAGCCAACTACAGCCTTACATCGATGCCTGGACCCACTCAATCGAAGCGATATCCGAGTTGGTCGCCCCCCTCGCGGAGAGCGAGTGGAACCGCCCCACGGAGTGCCCCGGCTGGTCGGTGCGCGACGTCGTCTCGCACGTCATCGGCTTCGAGACGGAGGCGCTGGGCGACCCGCGTCCCATCCACTCGCTGCCGCGCGACCTCTACCACGTCAAGGACGAGACGAGCCGCTACACCGAGGTCCAGGTGGACATGCGGCGCTGCCACACGGCGCCGGAGATGACCTCCGAGCTGGAGTACACGATCATCCGCCGGAGCCGGCAGCTTCGCAACGAGACGCGGGACCCGGAGACCATGATCCGCTGGATGATGGGCAAGGAGGTCTCCCTGCTGTACTCGGTCGCGGCGCGGGCGATCGACGTGTGGATCCACGAGCAGGATCTGCGCCGGGCGCTGGGCAAGCCCGGCAACCTCGCCTCCCCCGGCTCCACGCTGGTGCGCGACGTGCTGCTGTCCCGGCTGCCCGCGGTGCTCGCCGCCGACCCGGCCGCCCGGCCGTATCTGGCGGTGGTCTTCGACGTCCACGGCGAGCAGGAGTTCATGCGCACGGTGCGGATCAGTGGAGAGGGTGAGGCCAGCGTCGACGGCAGCGTCTCGCTCGGCCCCGCGGTGACGATGACGATGGACTGGGAGACCTTCCTGCGGCTGACGACCGGGCGGGTGCGCGGCGAGGCGGTGGCCGACCGGGTGAAGATCGAGGGCGACGAGGCACTGAGCGCCTCGCTGCTGGCCAACATGGCCGTGGTCTCCTAGGGCTCTCCCAGGGCGGGTCTCGCCGATTCCGGCGGGGCGCCTACCGCCGTCCGGGCCCTACCGCCGTCCGGGCCCTCCCGCCGGGACGGGCCGCGTCGCCTGACGCCGGATGAGTTGACGACCGGTCGGGCATGACGCCTGTGATGCGGGCCCTCCCGGCCCGCTCAGGCGCCGACCTCGACGGTGTGGACCGCCTCGACCCTGCTGACCGAGACCCGTTCGCGCTCACGCCGCGCGGCGGGGCCGCGCAACCGCAGGATCTGGGTGAGTCCGACCGCCTGGAGCACGAAGACGGTGCACAGCGCCACGGAGTAGTCGTCGCCGGTGGCGTCGAGCAGCACGCCGATGGCCAGCAGGGCGATCATCGACGCGGTGAAGCCGCCCATGTTGACGATCCCCGAGGCGGTGCCGAGGCGCTCGGGCGGATTGGCCGGGCGGGCGAAGTCGAAGCCGATCATGGAGGCCGGGCCGCAGGCGCCGAGCACCGCGCACAGCACGACCAGCAGCCACAGCGGCGCCGGGCGGCCTGGCCAGGCCAGCACCGTCGCCCAGCAGGCCGCCGTCACGGTCACCGTGCCCAGCGCGAGCGGCAGCCGCGCGCCGTGGTGCCGGGAGATGACCTGGCCGAAGACCATGCCCAGCGTCATGTTGGAGAGCACCACCAGGGTCAGCAGACCGCCCGCGGCGCCGCGCGAGAGCCCCTCGCCCTGCACCAGGAAGGGCATCCCCCACAGCAGCAGGAAGACCATCGCGGAGAACTGCGTGGTGAAGTGCACCCACATCCCCAGCCGGGTGCCCGGCTCCCGCCAGGACGCCGCCAACTGCCGGCGCACCGCGCCGGACGCCCGCCGCTCCACCGGTGGCGGCGCGTGGCCCTCGGGGTGGTCCTTCATGAACAGCAGGACGAGCACCAGCACGCCGGCGCCGCCCACCGCGGTCCCCACGAAGGTCGCCGTCCAGCCCGCGGAGTGCAGCAGCCGGGACAGCAGCACGGTGCTGACCAGGTTGCCCGCCATGCCGAACAGCGCCGCGCCCTGGGCTATCAGCGGTCCGCGCCTGGCCGGGAACCAGCGCGACCCCAGCCGCAGCACGCTGATGAACGTCATGGCGTCCCCGCAGCCCAGCACCGCGCGCGAGACCAGTGCCGCGGCGTACGCGTGCGAGAAGGCGAACCCCAGCTGACCCGCGGTCAGCAGGACGATGCCGCAGGTCAGCACCCGCTTGGTGCCGAACCGGTCGACCAGCACGCCGACGGGTATCTGCATCCCGGCGTAGACCAGCACCTGGAGTATGGAGAACGTCGACAGGGCCGAGTCGCCGATGTGGAAGCGCCGGGCGGCGTCGATCCCGGCCACGCCCAGGCTGGAGCGGTGCACCACCGCGACCATGTAGACGACGACACCGATGCCCCAGACGGCCACCGCGCGGACCCCCCCGGGCGGATCCCCCGGCAGCCGCGACGGACGCCTTCCGGCCTCCGTCCAACTCATGCTTCCTCCCCGCGGACCAGGGCCCGCACCCGGCCGACGTGCCGGCGCACCACGGCGGCGGCCTCGTCGCCGTCGCCGGCCCGCAGCGCGGCCAGGATCTCGGCGTGCTCCTCGATGTTCCTGGCGATCCGGCCGGGCTCGGCGCGCATGACCTGGACGCCCATCCGCAGCTGGCGGTCGCGCAGTTGGTCGTAGAGCTGGGCGAGGATCGCGTTGCCGGCCGCGCGCACGATCTCGGCGTGGAAGCACCGGTCGATGGCCGAGGCGCGCGCCAGGTCACCGGTCTCGCGGTGCTCCTCGTGGGCGTCCAGCAACTCCTCCAGCCTGCGCAGCAGCTGGTCGCGCGCGGGCAGCACCTTGCGGACCGCGTGCTCCTCGACCAGCAGCCGGGTCTCGACGACGTCCGCGATCTCCTGGGCGGAGACCGGCAGCACCAGGGCGCCCTTCTTGGGGTAGAGCTTGATCAGCCCTTCGGCCTCCAGCCGCAGCAGCCCCTCGCGCACCGGGGTCCGCGAGACGCCGACCGCCTCGGCGAGATCGCCCTCGGTCAGCAGCGTTCCCCCCTCGTAGGACCGGTCGAGGACGGCCTGCTTGACGTGGGTGTAGACCCGCTCGGCGGCGGGTGGCTGCTTGACTGCGGGGGCGCTCGGGGCGCTGGACGTACTCATGATGCGCACAGCATAGATACAACAGAGGTGCATCCATAGAGCGCGTCCGTCATCCGGACGAACGCCCCCTCGGCTCCTGATGCGCTCCGGCGCCACGCCGCCCGGCCCGCGCGCCGCCCCGGCCTCCCCTTCCGGGCGCCCCGGCCTCCCCCGGACGGACCCGCTCGCACCGCCCGCCCGGCGGCGCGATGCGAGGCTGGAGACCCTGCGTTTCCCGCTCCCGAGGAGGGGAGGGCCGATGGCCCGCACGACACCGGTGGCCGACCTGGACGGCCGCTACAGCGACCCCGAGGCGGTACCCACCGACTGGGCCGAGGCCGCCGAACGGCTGGAGGCGGCCCAGGTCTTCTGGCTGTCCACCGTCCGCCCGGACGGCCGGCCGCACGTCACCCCGTTGATCTCCGTCCTGCTGGACGGGTCGCTCTACTTCTGCACGGGACCGGACGAGCGCAAGGCCCGCAACCTCGCGCACAACCCGCACGTCGTGCTCACCACCGGGACCAACGACTTCGACCACGGTCTCGACCTGACCGTCGAGGGCGAGGCCGAACGGGTGACCGACAGCGCCGGGCTGGCGCGGGTGGCCGCCGCCTACGAGGCCAAGTACGGCAGCGAGTGGCACTTCGACGTGGACGGCGACGTCTTCCGGCACGGCGACCGCGGTCAGGCCGTCGTCTTCGCGATCACCCCGGCCAAGGTCTTCGGCTTCGGCAAGGGCGGCTTCAGCCAGACCCGCTGGCGCTTCGCCGACCACGGCTGAACGCGACGCGGGCCCGGACGCCACCGGCGTCCGGGCCCGCGTACGACGGGGATCAGGCCCAGGTGATCAGGCGCTTGGGCTGCTCCAGGACCGCCGCCACGTCGGCGAGGACCTTGGAGCCCAGCTCGCCGTCGACCAGCCGGTGGTCGAAGGAGAGCGCGAGGGTGGTGACCTTGCGGGGCTTGACCTTGCCCTTGTGCACCCAGGGCTGGTCCTTGACCGCGCCGAAGGCGAGGATCGCGGACTCACCCGGGTTCAGGATGGGCGTGCCGGTGTCGACGCCGAAGACGCCGACGTTGGTGATGGTGACCGTCCCGCCCTGCATGGCGGCGGGGGAGGTCTTGCCCTCCCGGGCGGTGCCGACCAGCTCGCCCAGCGCTGCGGCGAGTCCGGGCAGGGTCAGGGAGTCCGCGTCCTTGATGTTCGGGACGATCAGGCCGCGCGGGGTGGCCGCGGCGATGCCCAGGTTCACGTAACCCTTCTGGACGATCTCCTGGTTGGCCTCGTCCCAGGCGGCGTTGACCTGCGGGTTGCGCTTGATGGCGACCAGCAGTGCCTTGGCCACCAGCAGCAGCGGGCTGACCTTGAGACCGGCGAAGGCCGGGTCCAGCTTGAGCTCCTGGACCAGCTGCATCGTGCGGGTGATGTCGAACGTCACGAACTCGGTGACGTGCGGCGCGGTGAAGGCGCTGGCCACCATGGCCTGCGCGGTCGCCTTGCGGACGCCCTTGATCGGAACGCGTGTTTCACGTGAAACATCCGCCGTCGCCGGCTCGGCCGGGACCGCTTCCGGACGCGGGGCGGCCGCCTGCGGCGCCTCCTCGACGGCCGGGGCCACCGCCGCGCGGATGTCCTCGCGGGTGACCACGCCGCCGGCGCCGGTCGGGACCACGCGTCGCGAGGTCCACGCCCAGTTCCTTGGCCAGCTTGCGTACCGGCGGCTTGGCCAGCGGCCGGGACGCCTCGGACGGAGCGGGCGCCGGGGTGGCGGAGCCGTTCATCTCGGCCTGCGACCGCTCCTGGGCCTGGCCGGGCACCGCGGTGGCCGGGCTGCTTGCGCGGCCGGCGCTTGGTGGACGAGGCGGCGACGCCGTAGCCGACCAGTACCGCCTGCCGCTTGGGGGCGGGCTCGTCGGCGGGCTCCGGCGCGGCGGCCGGGGCGGGCTCCGGTGCCGCGGCCTCGGCCTTCGGCGCGTCCTGCGGCGCGCCGGCGCCCGGGTCGGCGTCCACCGCGATGATCGCGGTGCCGACGTCGACCGTGTCGCCCTCGGGGAAGCGGATCTCGCTGACCACACCGTCGAACGGGATGGGCAGCTCGACGGCGGCCTTGGCGGTCTCCACCTCGCAGACCACCTGCCCGTCGGTGACGGAGTCACCGACCGAGACGAACCACTTGAGGATCTCGGCCTCGGTGAGCCCCTCGCCCACGTCGGGCATCTTGAACTCGCGGAAGCGCTGCGCAGTAGTACTCACGGTCACTGCTCTCCTCGGCTCCTCAGAACGCCAGAGCGCGGTCGACGGCGTCGAGCACGCGGTCCAGGCCGGGAAGGTAGTCCTCCTCCACCCGGGCCGGCGGGTACGGGGCGTGGAATCCGCCGACCCGCAGCACCGGGGCCTCCAGGTGGTAGAAGCAGCGCTCGGTGATCCTGGCGGCGATCTCGGCGCCGGTGCCGCAGGAAGACCGGGGCCTCGTGCACGACGACCAGCCGGCGGGTCTTCTCCACCGAGGCCTGGATGGTGTCGAAGTCGATCGGGCGACATCGAGCGCAGGTCCAGCGACCTCCAGGTCGCGGCCCTCCTCGGCGGCGGCCGCGGCCGCCTCCAGGCAGACCTTGACCATCGGCCCGTAGGCGGCCAGCGTCACGTCCGTGCCGGTCCTGGCCACGTTCGCGCGGTGCAGCGGCGCCGGGGACGGCGGTGGTGTCGACCTCGCCCTTGTCCCAGTAGCGCCGCTTGGGCTCGAAGAAGATCACCGGGTCGTCGCACTCGATGGCCTGCTGGAGCATCCAGTAGCGCGTCGGACGCGTTGGACGGGGGAGACCACCTTCAGGCCGGCCACGTGCGCGAACAGCGCCTCGGGCGACTCGCTGTGGTGCTCGACCGCGCCGATGCCGCCGCCGTAGGGGATCCGGACGACGACCGGCAGCTTGATCTTGCCGAGCGCGCGGGCGTGCATCTTGGCGAGCTGGGTGACGATCTGGTCGTACGCGGGGAAGACGAAGCCGTCGAACTGGATCTCCACCACCGGACGGTAGCCGCGCAGGGCCAGCCCGATCGCGGTGCCGACGATGCCGGACTCGGCCAGCGGGGTGTCGATCACCCGCTCCTCGCCGAAGTCCTTCTGCAGGCCGTCGGTGATCCGGAAGACGCCGCCGAGCTTGCCGACGTCCTCGCCCATGATCGAGGACCTTGGGGTCGGACTCCAGCGCCGTGCGCAGCGACTCGTTGATCGCCTTGGCGAGAGTCATGGCGGTCATCGATCAGTGCCACCTTCCCGGTCCGCGTCCGTCGAAGGACGCCATGGTACGCGGCGAACTGGGCGCGCTCCTCGTCGACCAGCGCGTGCCCGTCGGCGTAGACGTTCTCGAAGATCACCATCGGGTCGGGGTCGGGCATGGAGCGCACGCCCTCGCGCACCCGCTTGGCGAGCGCGTCGCTCTCGGCGTCGACCTCGGCGTAGAACGCCTCGTCGGCCAGGCCCTCGTTGGTCCAGGTAGGTCCGCAGCCGCGCGATGGGGTCCTTGGCCTCCCACTCCGCCCGCTCGTCGTCCATCCGGTAGCGGCGTCGGGTCGTCGGAGGTGGTGTGCGCGCCCATCCGGTAGGTGAACGCCTCGACCAGCATCGGGCCGCCGCCGTTGCGCGCCCGCTCCAGGGCCGCCCGGGTGACCGCGAGGCACCGCCAGCACGTCGTTGCCGTCGACCCGCACGCCGGGGAAGCCGAAGCCGTCGGCGCGCTGGTAGATCGGCACCCGGGACTGCTTCTCGGTGGGCTCGGAGATGGCCCACTGGTTGTTCTGGCAGAAGAACACCACGGGCGCGTTGTAGACCGCCGAGAAGGTGAACGCCTCGGCCACGTCGCCCTGGCTGGAGGCGCCGTCGCCGAAGTAGGCGATCACGGCGGAGTCCGCGCCGTCCTTGGCGACGCCCATCGCGTACCCGGCGGCGTGCAGGGTCTGGGAGCCGATGACGATCGTGTAGAGCTGGAAGTTGTTCTCGTTGGGGTCCCAGCCGCCGTTGTTCACACCGCGGAACATGCCCAGCAGGTTCAGCGGGTCCACGCCGCGGGTCCAGGCCACGCCGTGCTCCCGGTACGTGGGGAACACGTAGTCGTCCGGCCGGGTCGCGCGCCCGGAACCGATCTGTGCGGCCTCCTGGCCCAGCAGGGAGGCCCACAGGCCCAGCTCGCCCTGCCGCTGCAAGGTGATGGCCTCGGCGTCGAACCGGCGGGTCAGCACCATGTCGCGGTACAGACCACGCAGCTCGTCGGGGGTCAGGTCGATGGAGTACTCGGGGTGTTCCACGCGCTCGCCCTCGGGGGTCAGCAGCTGTACGAGCTCGGGTTGCGCCCCAGCTCCCCCTCGGCGCTTCGCGCCACCGCGACTACTGCGCGCGGCAGTGCTTTTCACGCTCACGTCTTGCTCCTCCGTCTGGCCGGCCCCCGGGATCCGCCGGCGGCCGTGCGGGCTCACCCGGTTGCGGCTCGGCGCACGGGGTGTGTGCGGCAGGGCTGTGAGCCGGGTGTGACTTACGCCCCGGCGAGCGGCCTGCAAAAGAGACGTTACCCACTACTGCCGCTATCGCGCGAAGGGGCATCTACCTGCGGTTTTGCTTGGATTTCCTAGTATGTCACCGGGAAGGTGCCGTTCCCGCAGGCCACCGGGACAACGGCACGGTATCCCGGGACGGGCGATGGCGTAAGGGCCATGCGGGGGTGTGATCACACGGACACGCTGAGTGATCTACCATTCGGCTGGTGCCCCTCCGCAGTACGGCGCCGACGCCGCCCTCCGACCGCACGCTCCGGGAGCTGCTGGGCGGCTACCGAGGCGCCGGCGGCCTGCTGTCGTGCGAGCCGGTGGCGCAGGGACTGCTCAACCGCGGTTACCGGATCTCCACCACTCGGGGGCGGTTCTTCCTCAAGCACTACCTGCGTGATGTCGACCGTCCGGACCGCGACAGCACCCATCCGGCGGTCATCGCCCGCCAGCACCGCGTCACCCTGCGGCTGGGCGCCCTCGGCCTGCCGGTGGCGGCCCCGCTGGCGGACCGCGGGGGCGCCACCGTCTCGGTCGTCGAGGGGCGGCCCTACGCGCTCTACCCCTGGGTCGAGGGACGGCACCGCGGCGGCGCGGAGCTGACCTGCGGGCAGTCGCGGCGGCTCGGCGCGCTGCTGGGCGCCGTCCACACCGCCTTGGACCGGGTACTGGCCGAGGAGGGCGAGCCCACCGCGGTGCTTCCGTGCCCCAGCGCGCTGCCGGAGGACACCTACGCGCTCATCGACGACCTGCTGCGGCTGGTGCGCCACCACCACCCCTACGGCGGGCTGGACGAGCTGGCCCGGTACCGGCTGCTGGAGCGGCGCACCCTGCTGGAGCGGTACGCGCACCGGCGCCCCGACCGGGCGGCCACCTCCGTCACCGGCTGGGTGCACGGCGACTTCCACCCGTTCAACCTGCTCTACCGCGGCGCCGAGCCCGCCGCGATCATCGACTGGGACCGGCTGGGCGTCCAGCCGCGCACCGACGAGGCGGTGCGGGCGGCGGCCATCTTCTTCTTACGGGACGCGGACGGCACCTTGGACCTGGCCAAGGTGCGGGCCTACGCACGGGCCTACCGGCGCACCGCGGGCGTGCCGGCCGGCGAGCTGGCGGCGGCGGTGCAGCGGGTGTGGTGGGAGCGGCTCAACGACTTCTGGACGCTGCGCTGGCGCTACCAGCGGCACGACTACCGGGCCGACCCGCTGTTCCCGGCCACCGCCGGGCTCGCGGTGTGGTGGACCAGGGAGTACGAGGCCGTGCTGGCCGCCTTCACCGGGTGAGGGCGGTTCAGCCGCCGGTGCCCCCGTCGGTGAGCGCGCCGGTGATGCCGTTGGTGGAGCCGCCGTCCTGGCCGGAGGTCGTCCCTGCCGTGCCCGCGGTCGAGCCACCGGTCGCACCGCCGGTGGTGGTCGGCGGCGGAGTGGTCGGCGGCGGGGTCGTCGGAGGCGGAGTGGTGGCCGGCGGCGGAGTGGTCGGCGGGGCCGAGGTGGGCGGCGCCGAGGTGGCGGTCCTGGAGGGCACACTGGACGGCGAGTTCGACGGGAAGTCGCTGGTCTGACCGCCGGTCTCCGAGGTGGTGCCGGTGGGGGCGCCAGGGGTTGTCGCGCCGTCGGTCACCGAGGGCGACGCCCCGCCGGGCTGCTCCTTGTGCTTGTTGTGGTCGTGGCCGGCGTTGACGGCGAAGAACACGCCGAGGCCGATCGCGACGAGCGCGGCGATGACCACCAGCACGGTGTTGCGCCCGCGGTGCGAGCGCCGCCCCTCGTCCGGGTAGCCGTAGCCGCCGTCGCCCTCGGGGTCGCCGGGGCGGCCCAGCAGCAGCGGCGCGCCGAACTCGGCGGTGTGGTGGCCGCCCTGCTGGCGCGGCAGCGCGGTGGTGGCCGCCGAGGTCCCGCCGGGCGGGGTGGCGTGGCCGCCGGCGCCCGCGTACCCGGTGTCCCAGGCGCCGCCGGTCCAGCCGCCCTGCTCACGGAGCATGCGCAGCGAGTACTGGACCAGGCCGTGCATCTCCTCGGCGCTCTGGTAGCGGTCGTCGGGGTTCTTGGCGAGCGCCCGCAGCACCAGGCCGTCGAGCTCAGGCGGCACCCGGTCGCTGGTCCGCGACGGGACCTTCGGCTCGTCCTGCACGTGCTGGTAGACCACCGACAGCGGGGTCTCGCCGACGAACGGCGGACGCAGCGCGAGGAGTTCGTAGAGCAGGCAGCCGGTGGCGTACAGGTCGCTGCGGTGGTCGACGGCCTTGCCCAGCGCCTGCTCGGGCGAGAGGTACTGCGGGGTGCCCATGACCATGCCGGTCTGCGTCATGGTGGTGGACGCGCCGTGCAGCGCGCGGGCGATGCCGAAGTCCATGACCTTGACCGCGCCCGCGTCGGTGATGATCACGTTGGCCGGCTTGATGTCGCGGTGCACGATCCCGTGCTGGTGGCTGTAGGCCAGCGCCTCCAGCACTCCGGAGACGATGATCAGCGCCTGGTCGACCGGCGGCGCCTCGGCGTCGACCAGCAGTTCACGGATGGTGAGGCCCTCGCACGAGCTCCATCACGATGTAGGGGACGGTGTCCCGCCCGATCTGGTCCTCGCCTGAGTCGTAGACCGCCACGACGGCGTGGTGGTTCAGACCCGCGACGGACTGTGCCTCGCGGGTGAAGCGGGCCTTGGCGGTCGGGTCCTCGGCGAGGTCGCCGCGCAGCAGCTTGACCGCCACGGTCCGGCCCAGCCGGACGTCCTCGGCCGCGAACACCTCGGCCATGCCGCCTCTGCCCAGGCGCCGGGTGAGGCGGTAGCGACCATCGCCGATGTGGCCGTTGGCGCCCCACATCTGCGGTGTGTCGTACGTGTGGGACCCGGTAGCCATGGGCTGCTCGGGTTCGCTGGAGGCCTGCGTCTGGTCCATCAGTCCTCGCCGTCGCTCATCGCCTCGTACAAGTGCTTCGTACAGAGTGGTGCTGAGTGCTTCGAGGATGAACGCTACCGTCTCGAAGGGTGGCCTTGGGAAGCCGGTGGTCGGACAACCTGCCGCGTAACAGCCTCCACCTGTGCAAATCACTGTCCGAGCGGCTTGATCTCGGCCGCTTCACAAATCGGAAACGGTTTCCCGGGCATCCAGTGACGGAACGGGCAAGCCGCTTGACGCATTTGCGCTCTCCGGCAGACTTGGCAAGCAGGTAAGGATCGGGATTGCTGTATGGGCGGGCGATTCTCGCGCGCCGAGGGGGAGCGGTCAGATGAGCGGGGACGCACGGGGCGACTTCTCCGGCAGCACGGTGGGTGGCGGCCGCTACCAATTGCGCAGCCTGCTCGGCGAGGGCGGTATGGCCTCGGTCCACTTCGGTTACGACACCGTGCTGGAACGTTCGGTCGCGATCAAGACGCTGCACAGCGAACTCGGCCGTGAGGCCTCCTTCCGCGAGCGGTTCCGCCGCGAGGCGCAGGCGGTCGCCAAGCTCAACCACACCAACATCGTCTCGGTCTTCGACTCCGGCGAGGACGAGATCGACGGCCGCTCGATCCCGTACATCGTGATGGAGCTGGTGGACGGCGACCCGCTGCGCACCGTGCTGGACCAGGACGTGGCCCAGCTCGGCGCGATGCCGACCGACAAGGCGCTGAAGATCGCCGGCGACGTGCTCGCCGCGCTCGCCGCCAGCCACGAGATGGGCCTGGTCCACCGGGACATCAAGCCGGGCAACGTGATGCTGACCAAGCGCGGTGTGGTCAAGGTCATGGACTTCGGCATCGCCCGGGCGCTGCAGTCCGGGGTCACCTCGATGACCCAGACCGGCATGGTGGTCGGCACCCCGCAGTACCTCTCGCCCGAGCAGGCGCTGGGCCGCGGCGTCGACGAGCGCTCCGACCTGTACTCGGTGGGCTGCATGCTCTTCGAGCTGCTGACCGGGCGGCTGCCGTTCGACGGCGACTCGCCGCTGGCGGTGGCGTACCAGCACGTGCAGGAGGAGCCGCCGGTCCCCTCCTCGATCAACCGGGCGCTGCCGCCGGCGGTCGACGCGCTGATCGCGCGGGCGCTGCGCAAGAACCCGGCGGACCGCTTCCCGACCGCGGACGCCATGCAGGAGGAGTGCCAGCGGGTCGCGGGCGGCGGCGCGGTGCTGGGCGCGGCCACCCCGCTGGTGATCGGCGAGGGCCCCAAGGCGCACCACAACTACCCGGCCACCGGGCACCCCGACTCCTTCGCCGTCTTCCCCAACGCGACCGGCGACCCGCACACCCCGACGCCCTACCCGGCGCAGACCCCGCCGCAGATGAGCTACGGCCCGCCCACCCCGCCGCCCAACACGGTCCCCCAGCAGTACGCGCCGGTCGGCTACCAGACCCCTCCGCCCAATCCGCAGCCGATGCCCGGGCCCGGGTACAACACCCGGCCGCCCGCCCCGCGCAAGAGCGGCGGCAACTGGAAGCCGCTGATCATCTTCGGCTCGATCGCCGCGGTGGTCGCGGTGGTCCTGCTGGGGGTCATCGGCGCGATGAGCGACGACGGCAAGCCCACCACGGACGTCACCACCTCGCCGTCGCCCACCCAGCCGGACACCACCGGGGGCACCGACACCTCCACCGGCCCGCAGAACACCGGCTCGTCGGACTCCGGCGGCGGCGGGCAGAACGTCAAGCAGGGCGACCCGAGCCGCACCATCGACCCGACCGCCTGCACCCAGGCGACCGGTGGCTTCACCGACGACGGGAGCGGCAAGGTGATCATGCCCGACCTGTCGTTCAAGTACATCGACTCGGTCAAGTCCTGCCTCCAGCAGGCGGGGTGGAGCTACACGCTGAAGTCCGAGGACGAGGACGTGTGGGGCAAGGGCATCGTCATGAGCCAGGACCCGCAGCGCTACAGCGAGTTCGACCCGAAGCACACCCGGATCACCCTGGTGGTCTCCACCGGCCGGAGCGGCAACTGAAGTAATTCGGCGGCCACTTACGCCGAAATGCGTCACCCGGCGGCCAATCGCCGTCGATAACGCGAAGTGCCCGTCACGCGAATACCGCGTGACGGGCACCGGCAATTCCGGGGTTCAGCGGCTCACAGATACGGACCGCTGCGGGTGGCACCCGGGTGGCCGAACTCCTCGGATTCGTCCTGGCCTCCCGCGCCGGGCGGCAAAGCGCGGCGCATCTGCTCCAGCTGGGCGCGCGCGGCCATCTGCTGGGCGAACAGCGCGGTCTGGATCCCGTGGAAGAGCCCTTCCAGCCAGCCCACCAACTGCGCCTGGGCGATGCGCAGTTCCGCCTCACTGGGCACGGTGTCGTCGGTGAAGGGGAGGGAGAGCCGGTCCAACTCGGCGACGAGCTCCGGCGCCAGACCCTCTTCGAGCTCCTTCACCGAGCTGCGGTGGATCTCCTTGAGCCGGACCCGGCTCGCCTCGTCCAGGGGCGCCGCGCGGACCTCTTCCAGCAACTGCTTGATCATGCTGCCGATGCGCATGACCTTCGCCGGCTGCTCGACCATCTCCGTCACCGGGATCTCCCGGGACTCACCGTCCTCGCCGCCGCGGCCGGCGGCAGTCAGGGGCATACCGTCCGGGCCCACGACCAGGACGTGCGGGCTCTCCTGCTGTGAGCGTTCGTTCATCGGCATCTCCATGCCGCCATTGTCTCGCACAGGTGACGCACACCGAGGGCGCGCCCCCCGTTCAGCGACGGCGCAGCCGCACCCCGATGACTCCGATCCCCATCCCCAGCAGAGCCAGTCCTGTGCCCAGCGGCAGTACCCTGAGCACCCGGCCGGACGGCGCCCGCACGGCCGGTTCGGCGGCCCGCTCCACGGTGGATGTCCCGCCCCCACCAGGGACGCCGCCGCTCGGCGCGGTCCCGTGCGGGGTCGGTCGCGCGGGGGCCGCGGCCTGCGAAGGCGGGGGGACGGCGGCCGGGGTGTGCGCGGGGGCCACCGGGAGTCGCGGGGCGTCGGCGAGGCCGGGCGGGCTGTGCGGCCGGTGTCCGGGGAACGCCTCCCGGCCGGTGAAGCGTCCGGCGCCGGGCAGTTCCGGCTCGTCGGCGTCCCGTCCCGGGTGCGGCCGGCCGACCCCCGCCCGGCTCCCGGCCAGCCCGGCGCCGGTGGGCGGGGCGGGCCTGGAGTGGGAGGCGGCGGCACGCGGTGGCTGGTCGGCGGCCGCGTAGGCGCTCGGACCCGCGGCGCCCAGTACGGCCAGCGCCAACGAGGGTCCCGCCACGGCGATCCGGATACGGCACACGAAGACCACGGTCACCCCTTCCCGTACGGGTGCGTCGTGCGGTGTATCCAGCGTCACACGGGGCGACGTTACCGGCATCCCGGGCTTATCGGATGAAATCCATGGGAAGGGGTGATCATGGCGAAAGGGATGACCGGTGCGGGGAGGCCTCCGGCGGTTTCGGGAAGCCGGGGTCATCGCGCGACCGGCGCCGGCCGGGACGCGTCTGCCGGGCGGGCGTCGTCGTCAGGCGGCCGGAGGCACCCCCTCAGGTAGTGAGGACGATCTTGCCCACGTGTTCGCTCGCCTCCACCGCGCGGTGCCCCTCGGAGGCCCGGCTCATCGGCAGCGTGCGGTCGATGACCGGACGGATCCGGCCGCTCTCCACCAGCGGCCAGACGTGCTCGCGCACCGCGGCGACGATGGCCGCCTTCTCCGCGAGCGGCCGCCCGCGCAGCGAGGTCGCGGCGACCGCGGCCCGCTTGGAGAGCAGTTTGCCCAGGTCCAACTCGCTCTTGGCGCCGCCCTGCAGACCGATGATCGCCAGCCGGCCGTTCACCGCGAGGGCCTCGACGTTACGTGCCAGGTACTTGGCGCCGATGATGTCGAGGATCACGTCCGCCCCGGCGCCGTCGGTGGCCTGCGCGAGGGCTTCGACGAAGTCCTGCTCGCGGTAGTCGATGAGGATGTCCGCGCCGAGTTCCCGGCAGCGCTCCAGCTTCGGCCCGCTGCCCGCCGTGACGGCGACGCGCGCGCCGACCGCCTTGGCGAGCTGGATCGCCATGGTGCCGATGCCGCTTGCCCCGCCGTGCACCAACAGGGTCTCGCCGGGTCGGAGGTTGGAGACCATGAAGACGTTGGACCACACCGTGCAGGTGACCTCGGGCAGCGCCGCGGCGTCCACCAGGGGGATCCCCGCCGGGGCGGGCAGCAGTTGGCCCTGCGGCACCACGACCTGCTGCGCGTAGCCGCCGCCCGCCAGCAGCGCGCAGACCTCGTCGCCCACCGACCAGCCGGTCACGCCCGGCCCGATGGCGGTGATCCGGCCCGAGCACTCCAGACCGGGGTAGATCGGCGCGCCCTTCGGCGGGGGGTAGAAACCCTGCCGTTGCAGGATGTCGGCGCGGTTGACGGCGCCGGCCACCACCTCGACCAGCACGTCGCCGTCACCGGGTACCGGGTCGGGGACCTCCGCCCACACCAGTGCCTCGGGGCCGCCGGGTTCGGGAATCGTGATCGCGTACATGACCGCGAGGCTACCGCGCGGGTTCCGTCGGACCAGGAGAACAATGCGGACATAGGACACCATGGTGATCGTCGCCCGCACCGTCGCCGACCGCCCGAGGTGTCCCGCATGGAGCTGCCAGAAGACGCCGGTCCGGCCCCCGGCCGCTCACCGGACCGGGCGGACCGCGCCGCGCTGGACCGGACGGAGTCCGCGCTGGATCGGGAGGAGGAGACCGCGCCGGACGGCGGACGGCACATCATGCTGCCCACCGACATGGGCGCCCCGCCGCTGTGGCGGGTGGCCCGCAGGCTCTCGATCGCCGCCCTGGTGCTGGTGGCCACCGCGGTGATCGTCTACGTGGACGCCGACGGCTACCACGACAACGCCGACGGCCGGGTCTCCCTGCTGGACGCCTTCTACTACGCCACCGTCACGCTCTCCACCACCGGCTACGGCGACATCGTCCCGTACGGCACGAGCGCCCGGCTGGTGAACATCCTGGTGGTGACGCCGCTTCGGGTGCTCTTCCTGATCATCCTGGTCGGCACCACCCTCGAAGTGCTGGCCGAGCGCACCCGACGTCAACTGCACATCCGCCGCTGGAGGTCCCGCATGCGCGAGCACACCGTCGTCATCGGCTACGGGACCAAGGGGCGCAACGCGGTGCGCACCCTGCTCGGGCAGGGCACGGCCAAGGAGGACATCGTGGTGGTCGACCCGCAGCCGCGCGCGGTGGACGCCGCCAACAACGACGGCCTGGTGGGCGTGGTCGGCGACGCCACCCGCTCCGAGACGCTGCTGCGCGCCGAGATCCGGCGGGCCGCACGGATCGTGATCACCACCCAACGCGACGACACCGCGGTGCTGACCACGCTGACCGCCCGGCAGCTCAACCCCCGGGCGACCATCGTGGTCGCGGTGCGCGAGGACGAGAACGTCCCGCTGCTGCGGCAGAGCGGCGCCGGCGTGGTGGTGACCAGTTCCAGCTCGGCGGGCCGGCTGCTGGGGATGTCCACGATCAGCCCCTACGTGGGCGCGGTCCTGGAGGACCTGCTGACCTTCGGCGACGGGCTGGACGTCGTGGAGCGCGCGGTGACCGAGGGCGAGACCGGCCGCTCGCCGCGGGAGTCCGCCGACCTGGTCGTCGCCGTGGTCCGCGACGGCCGCCTGCTGCACTTCGGCACCCCGGGGACGGAGATCCTGCGGGCCGGCGACCGGGTCATCGTCATCCAGCGGGGACCCTGACCACCTCGACCTCACCGGTGTGCGGCACGCTGCCGGGCGGGATCACGGCCATGCCCTCGGCCTCGGCGAAGCCGCGCAGCATCGCAGGCCCGCGGAACCGCAACGGCCGCACCCGCAGCGCCCCACTGAAGACCACCGGCACCAGCCGGGTGTCCCCGGGATGGGCCGGCACCTCGTCCGTCAGGCGGGCGGTGCGCCGCTCGGGCTCCGCCCGGCCGCCGAGCGCCGACAGCAGCGGCGCGACGAGGGTCAGCACACCGCAGACCGCCGCCAGCGGGTTGCCCGGCAGCCCGACGACCGGCCGCCCGCCCGGCAGCACGGCCAGCAGCATCGGATGCCCCGGGCGCACCGCCACCCCGTCGACCAGCAACGACGCCTTCAGCCTGGCCAGCACCGGGTGCACGAAGTCCACCGGCCCGGCCGCGGTGCCCCCGGTGGTGATGACCAGGTCCGCGGTGCTGCGGCCGATGGCCTGGCGCAACGCCTCCGCGTCGTCGCCCAGCCACCGCGTGCCGTGCGGGGCGTCGGCCACCTCGGCGCCCAGCTCACGCAGCCACGGCGCGAGCAGCGGGCCGAGCGCGTCACGCACCCGGCCGTCCCTGGGCAGGCCTTCGCGCAGCAGTTCGTCGCCGAGCACGAAGACCTCGACCCTCGGGCGCGGGACGACGGGAACGGTGTCGTACCCCGCGGCGGCGGCCAGCGCGAGAACGGGCGCGGTCACCAGGGCACCGGGCGCCAGCAGCCGCTCCCCCGCCCGGCACTCCTGGCCTCGCGGGCGGATGTCCTGGCCGGCGGGCGGCGTGGAGTACTCCGGGAGCGCGCGCAGCACGGCCGGCCCGTGCGGCAGGCCCGGGTCGGCCAGACCGTGCTCTCGGCGCAGTACCGCGCTCGCGCCGGGCGGAAGCGGCGCGCCGGTGGCGATGGCCACCGCGCGGCCGGGTGCCAGCGGTGTCCGGGACGGCTGCCCGGCCAGCAGTTCGCCCGCCAACCGCCAGGGCCCGGGGCCGGCCACCGCCCAGCCGTCCATCGCCGAGGTGTCGAACGCGGGCAGGTCCGTCAGCGCTTCCAGCGGCGCCGCCAGCACCTGGCCCAGCGCCTCGGACAGCGGCCGGCTCACCGCCTCCACCGGCCGGGCCACCCCGCGCGCGATGCGGCGGGCGTCCGGCCAGTCGGTGGGGGGGAGTCCCGCCGGTCGCGCGGGGGAGGCGCGGTGACCTGGTGCGGAGTGGCCGGGGGAGGCGGGCTCGCGGGGGCCGGATGGCGCGGGCTCGCGGGGGCCGGGCGGCCGGGCGTCGGACGTGGTGGCCCGGGGGTCGGCGGGGGTGGTCATGCGCCGGGGTGGGCGGACTTCGGCGCGCCGGCGCCGGATTCGGATTCGGGTTCGGGCGAGGAGGACGTCCGGCCCGCGGCGGGGTCGGGAGGCGTGCCGGAGCCCGCGGCGGGGTCGGGAGGCACGGCGGACCCTGCGGCGGGGGCCGGGGGCGTGCCTGAGCCTGCGGCGGGGGCCGGGGGGGTGTCCGGGTCCTGGGCCTCGGCCTCCCAGCGCCTGGCCAGGGCGGCGGCCGACTCGGCGGCCCGGGCGACCGCTTGGGCGCCCCCACCCGCCTGTCCTGCGGCGTAGCCGACCAGGAAGGTCGTCAGCGGCGCGGCCGGGCGGGCGACCCCGTGCGCGGCATCGCGGGCCAGGTCCAGGAGGGTGGCGGTGTCGACGTCGAGATCGATCCCGAGGTCGGCCTTGACTGCGGCAATCCATTCGTCCAGCACGCGTCCATGCTCCCTGATCCGGGCCCGCGCGGTCGCCAGCGCCTCCCAGGTGTCGGTGTCGAACGTCGCCACGCCGCCCGGGTCGGACAGCCTGACCAGTGCCAGCTCACCGGTCAGCAGCCGCAGCGGCAGCCCGGCAGGACCGCCGTGCGCCCCGGTGAGCCTTGCCAGTTCGCGGCGCAGCGCCCCGGCGCGGTAGACCGCCAGCAGCGGCTGGTCGCGCCCGCCGGGATCGACCATGACCGCCCCGTCGGCCTCCCCGACGCCGGCCAGCAGCGCGGCGACCGTCCGCGCGGTGACGAACGGCAGGTCGGCGGCGAGCAGCAGCACCAGGTCCGCCGTGGTCCGCCGCAGCCCCGCCGCCAGCGCCGCCACCGGGCCGCCGCCCGGCGGGTCCTCGACGGTCCTGGTGACCGGCCGGGCGGTGGGCCGGTGCGGCCCGACCACCACCGTGGTGCCCGCGCCCGCGCAGGCGTCCAGCACCCGGTCGAGCAGGGTCGTGCCGCCGACCCGCAGGGCGGGCTTGTCCGCCCCGCCGAGCCGCCGCCCGGCCCCGCCGGCCAGCACGATCGCGTCGTAGGCCCCGCCGTCACCGCTCATGACGTGAGTATGGCCGCCGCCGGTCCCGGCCGGACGGGTCCGGACCCTAGACCGAGCGCAGCAGCACCGCCGGTTGCTCGACGCAGTCGGCGACGAAGCGCAGGAAGCCGCCCGCCGTGCCGCCGTCGCACACCCGGTGGTCGAAGGTGAACGACAGCTGCACCACCTGCCGCACCGCCAGTTCCCCTCGACCACCCACGGCTTGGGGCACGATCCGGCCGACCCCGAGCATCGCCGCCTCGGGGTGGTTGATGATCGGCGTGGAGCCGTCCACCCCGAAGACCCCGTAGTTGTTGAGGGTGAAGGTGCCGCCGGTGAGGTCGGCAGGGGACAGGGCGCCGTCCCTGGCCGCCTCGGTGAGGCGGGCGATCTCCGCCGCCAGCCCCTCGGTGGACAGGGTGTGGGCGTCGCGCACCACCGGGACGACCAGCCCGCGATCGGTCTGCGCCGCGAAGCCGAGGTGCACCGCGGGCAGCCGGACTATCTCGCTTGCTCGCGGTGTCCACCGTCGCGTTGAGATCGGGGAACCGGGCGAGCGCCGCAGTGCAGACGCGGGCCAGCAGCGCCAGCACCGAGACCTTCCGGCCGGCGTCCGCCCGTCACGGCGTTCATCGCGGCGCGGGCGGCGAGCAGTTCCGTGGCGTCGGCGTCCACCCAGTCAGGTGGCGTCGGGGATCTCCCGGCGGCTGCGGGACAGCTTCTCGGCGACCGCGCCGCGCATGCCGCGCAGCGGGATCCGGGTGCCCTCGGCGGTGACCGCGGTCGGCGCGGGCCCGGCGGGCGCGGCGGACACCGCGGCTATCGCCTTCTCCACGTCGCTGCGCAGGATCAGCCCGTTGGTCCCCGTGCCGCGCAACGACCGCAGGTCCAGGCCGTGTTCGCGGGCCAGCCGGCGGACCAGCGGGGAGACGACGGCCACCGGTCCCGCGCCGCTGACGACCGCCTCCACGGCCTGTGTGCGCTGCGCCGGGGCGTCGCCGTTGAGCGTCGGCCGCACCCGGCGGCGGCGCGGCGGCGGGCCGCCCGTCCCGTAGCCGACCAGCACGCTGCCGGAGCCGGACGCCGCGCCGGTGTCCTTGGCGGCGCCTTCGGCCGCCTTGCGCCCGGCGCCGTCCGCCGCGCCGTCCGCGGGGGCGGGCGAGCCGGCCCCGTCCTGTTCGCCGACGGCCACGGTGACCAGCGGACGGCCCACCGGGACCTCGTCGCCGGGCTCGCCGTAGCGGGCGGTGACCACGCCCGCGTAGGGGCACGGCACCTCGACCATGGCCTTGGCCGTCTCGACCTCGACGACCGGCTGGTCGACGGCGACCACGTCGCCTACCTCGACCAGCCAGCGGACGATCTCGGCCTCGGTCAGGCCCTCCCCCAGGTCGGGCAGGGCGAACTCCTTCACCACGGCCATCAGTCCGCCTCCCACTGCAACCGCGCCACCGCGTCCAGCACCCGGTCCACTCCGGGCAGGTGGTGCCGCTCCAGCATCGGCGGCGGATACGGGATGTCGAACCCCGCCACCCGCAGCACCGGCGCCTCCAGGTGGTGGAAGCACCGCTCGGTGACCCGCGCGGCGATCTCCGCCCCCGCGCCGCCGAAGCCGGTCGACTCGTGCACGACCACCGCACGCCCGGTCCTGCGGACCGAGGCGCACACCGTCTCGTCGTCGAACGGCACCAGGCTGCGCAGGTCGACGACCTCCAGGTCCCAGCCCTCCTGCTTGGCCGCCTCGGCCGCCTCCAGGCAGACCGGCAGCGAGGGGCCGTAGGTGATCAGGGTGGCCGAGGTGCCCGGGCGCCGCACCACGGCCTGCCCCAGCGGCGGCACCGCCTCGGGGGTGTCGGGGGACCAGTCGGCCTTGCGCCCAGTAGAGCCGCTTGGGCTCCAGGAAGACCACCGGGTCGTCCGAGGCGATCGAGGCGCGCAGCAGTCCGTAGGCGTCCGCGACGGTGGCCGGGGTGACGACGTGCAGCCCCGGGGTGTGCAGGTAGTACGCCTCGGAGGAGTCGCTGTGGTGCTCGACGCCGCCGATCCCGCCGCCGTAGGGGATGCGGATGGTGATCGGCATCGGCACGCGCGCCGCCGGGTGCGGTTGCGCATCCGGGAGACGTGGCTGATCAGCTGCTCGATCGCCGGGTAGGCGAAGGCGTCGAACTGCATCTCCACGACGGGCCGCAGTCCGTACATCGCCATGCCGACGGCGCGTGCCGAGGATGCCGGCCTCGGCGAGCGGGGTGTCGGTGCACGCGCTCGTCGCCGAACTCCGCCGCCAGTCCGTCGGTGATGCGGAAGACCCCGCCGAGGGTGCCGACGTCCTCACCGAGTACGTGGACGGCCGGGTCGTCGGTGAGGGCGTCGTGCAGCGCCTGGCGCAGGGCCTGCGCCATGGTGGCCGGCTTGCGCGCGGCGGGGGCGGACGCGGTCGCGGTGCCCATCACTCCTCCTCGGCATCGAGCTCGGCCCGCAGCCGCGCGGCCTGTTCTCGCAGTTGGGACGTGCGCTCGGCGTAGACGTGCTCGAACAGCCGCATCGGGTCCAGCACCGGATCCGCGTTCATCTCGCTCGCGCAGGCGCGCCGCCATCTCCTCCGCACCGGCTTCCACGCGTCCGCAGTCCCGCCTCGTCGAGCAGTCCGCGCGTCCGCAGCTCGCGCCTCCAGCAGTGCGAGCGGGTCGTGGGCACGCCAGGGCTCCGACCTCGGCGGCGTCCCGGTAGCGGGTGGCGTCGTCGGCGTTGGTGTGGGCGTCGATCCGGTAGGTGATCGCCTCGACGAGCGTCGGGCCGCCGCCCGCTCTGGCCCGCTCCACGGCCTCGGTCAGCACCCGGTGCACCGCGGCCGCGTCGTTGCCGTCCACCAGGCGTCCCGGCATGCCGTAGCCGACCGCCTTGTGGGCGAGGGAGGGCGCGGCGGTCTGCTTCTCCAGCGGCACGGAGATGGCGAAGCCGTTGTTCTGCACCAGGAAGACCACCGGCGCCTGCCAGACGGCGGCGAAGTTGAGCGCCTCGTGGAAGTCGCCCTCGCTGGTGCCGCCGTCGCCGACCAGGGCGAGCGCCACGGTGTCGTCGCCGCGCAGCCGGGCGGCGTGCGCGAGGCCCACCGCGTGCGGCAGCTGGGTGGCCAGCGGGGTGCTGAGCGGGGCGACCCGGTGCGCGTGCGGGTCGTAGCCGCTGTGCCAGTCGCCGCGCAGCAGGGTCAGCGCCTCGACCGGGTCGACGCCGCGGGCGACGACGGCGAGGGTGTCGCGGTAGCTGGGGAAGAGCCAGTCCTGCTCCCGCAGACAGCGGGCGGCGGCGACCTCGCAGGCCTCCTGGCCGGTGCTGGAGGGGTAGACGGCGAGGCGGCCCTGCTGGGTCAGGGCGGTGGCCTGGCGGTTGAAGCGCCGGCCGCGCACCAGCTGCCTCGTACAGCTCACGCAGCAGGTCGGGGTCCAGGTCCCGCGGCCGCGGGGGTGCCCAGCAGCCGGAAAGGCTCCGCGTCGGGCAGCAGCGGCGCCGGGTCGGTCCGCGGATGCCAGCCGGGCGGCGGGGTGTGGCCGAGCTGTGCTCCGTCGGCCGCGCCGCGGCGCGCGGCGCGGAGCGCTTGGTGGACCGGCTGCTCCGGCTCCCCTTGCCGGAAGCCAGGACGGTTGGGCCATCGCGCACCTCCTCTTGGGCGGTGTCCGCGCACCCGCCTTGTGCGAGTGCTTTCCAGTCGAGCGGCGGGCCCCGCTCACCTACCGATTGTTCGGTCGTCGGCGGCATTTTGACTACAGTCGCGATCAGCCTGTGGACAAACGGTTCTCCACAGCCTGAGATGGAGGCAGTACGTCCATGGTAGGGAGGCCCCGGGGGATGGCGAGTGAACAGATGGCCGATCCGGAACAGCCCGGCCGCCCGGAGATCCCGGCGCGCACGCTGGACCCGATAGACCGCGCCATCCTGCGACTGCTCCAGGAGGACGGCCGCGCCTCGGTACGCTCCGTGGCCGAGCGGGTGCACGTCTCGCGGGCGAACGCCTACGCGCGGATCAACCGGCTCATCGAGGACGGAGTAATCCGTGGCTTCGCCGCCCGAGTGGACCACGAGCGCGCAGGTCAGGGCGCGTCCGCGTACATCACCCTGAAGATCGTCCAGAACTCCTGGCGGACCGTCCGCGAACAACTGCTCACGCTTCCGGGCGTGGCGCACATCGCGCTGGTCAGCGGGGACTTCGACGTGCTGCTGCTGGTCCACACGGCTGACAACCGCAGTCTGCGGGAGCTGGTGCTGACCCGGCTCCAGGCGATCCCCGAGGTGCTCAGCAGCCGCACGCTGCTGGTCTTCGAGGAGACCGACCTGGTGGTGGACGACTGACGGCGGCGCCCCCGCGGCGGACGGCGGCGCTCCCACGACTGACGGCGGCGCCCCCGCGGCGATCGCGCGGGAGGGCCGCCGTCGCGTTCAGCGCCCGTGGGGCCCGCTCACCTGCGCAGGCCGTCGAAGGCTAGCCGCACCACGGCGTCGGCCACCTCCGCGCTGGAGATCGCGCCGCCGCCGGACGGCCGGTACCACTCCACCACGGAGTTGATCATGCCGAACAGCAGCCGGGTCGCCAGCCGCACGTCCACGTCCGACGCGCAGGTCGCCCTCCGCGACCGCGGCCTTCAGCAGGTCGGCCACCCGCTGGTCGAACTCCCTGCGGCGTTCCATCGCCCACCGCTCGGTGCGGGTGTTGCCGCGCACCCGCAGCAGCAGCGTCACGTACGGCAGCTCCGCCATCAGGACCTCGACGGTGCGGCGCACGACGTGCTCGAGCCGTTCGATGGCCCGGCCGCGGGAGGCGCCGGGCTCGTCGCAGGATGCCGAACAGCCCGTCCAGCGCGCGGCCCACGGCGCGCTCGCAGGAGTTCCTCCTTGCCGCGCACATGGTGGTAGATCGACGACTTGGAGATGCCGGCGGCCCGGGACAGGTGCTCCATGGACGTGCCGTCGTAACCGCGCTCGTTGAACACCTCGACGGCGACCGCGAGCAGCGACTCGGGGGTGTAGGTGTCGCGCTTCCGGGTCAGGTCATGAGGGGGTCCGTGCTCGGCCATGGTCATGATGGAGCGCACCCTCTGGCGACATGTACCAGCGGTTCAGCCCCAGCGACGGGGCGTAGCGGCCGGTGGGGTGGACCTCGTGCAGCTGGTCGAGGAGGTCGCGCACCCAGCCGGGCCGCAGCCGCTCGCCCCACTCCACGGGCCCCAGCGGGTAGTTGACGCCCAGCCGCATGGCGGTGTCGATGTCGGCCGGCGGTGGCGACGCCCTTGTGCCACCGCGTCGGCGGCGAAGTCGACGAGCATCGCGACGGTCCGCGCGACGATCATGCCCGGGGTGTCGCGGACCACGCTGACCTGCTTGCCGAGCGCCTGGAACAGGCCGATCGCCTCCTGGAGCGGCTCGGTCTCGGCGCCGGCGGCCGGACCCAGCGCGATCCGGGTGGCGCCCGCGTAGTCCAGGGCCAGGTCGAACTGGACGGCGTTGCCGCCGTGGCTCGCGGCCAGGGTGCCGTCCGCGAGGAAGAGCTGGCCGCCGCCTGGGCAGCGTCAGGAAGCCGTAGCGGCCGACCCCCGAGCGGCGCACCGCGATGCCGGCCTTCTCGATGAGCTGCACCAGGTCCCGGGTGGGCCGCGGCCCGTCGGTGAAGCCACCGACTCCGGCGGGCGCGCAGGGCGGCGCGGTGTGCGGCTCGGGACGCCCCTGGCCTGCGGCGTCCGCGGGCTGCGGGTAGCGGAACCAGCCCTGGCCGGACTTGCGGCCGAGCGCCCGGACTCCACCAGCCGGTGCTGGGCGAGCGAGGGGGTGAACTTGGGGTCCTGGAAGAACGCCTCCCACACCGACCGGGTGACCGCCTCGTTGACGTCCTGGCCGATCAGGTCGGTCAGTTCGAACGGGCCCATCCGGAAGCCGCCGCACTCGCGCAGCACCGCGTCGATGGTCGCCGGGTCGGCCGCGCGCTCCTCGTAGCAGCCGCGAACGCCTCCGCGTAGAACGGCCGGGCGACCCGGTTGACGATGAAGCCGGGGGTGTCGGTGCAGCGCACCGGGGTCTTGCCCCAGGCCAGCGGCGGTCTCGTGGCGCGAGATCGGCCACCGCGGCGTCGGTGGCGTGGCCGCGGACCACCTCGACCAGCGGCAGCAGCGGCGCCGGGTTGAAGAAGTGCAGGCCGACGAAGCGGCCCGGCCCGCGCAGCGCGCCCGCCGACGGCGGTCACCGACAGCGAGGAGGTGTTGGTGGCCAGCAGGCAGTCGTCGGCGACGACCGCCTCCAGCGCCGGCGAACAGCTCCCGCTTGACCGTCCAGTCGCTCGACGACCGCCTCGACGACCAGAGCGCGCCGAAGCCAGCTCCGCGATGTCGCCGACCGCGGTCACCGCCGGCGCGGGCCGCGTCCCGGTGCCGCCGCGTCCATCCGGCCCTTGTCCACCAGCCGGTCCAGCCGGGCGCCGATGGCGCCGCACGGCCTCCCGCGCCCGGCCGGGGTCCGCGTCGTACAGCCGCACCGGTGGCCCGCCGACCAGCGCGACCTGCGCGATGCCCTGGCCCATGGTGCCGGTGCCGACGACCGCCACGGTGACGTCGCCGGCGTCGAGTGCCGTCATCGTGTCACTCCCCGATCCACTCCCCGTTCACCGCGCGGGTCCGCCCCCGGATCTCCCCGGCTCGCTTCCCGCAGTTGTCCACAGGCCGACTTCGGCCTCTTGTCCCGACCGACCATTCGGTCAAACTATGAGCGCGACACCAACGCGACACCGTTCGCGACATCACATTGCCCGACCCAGCTCGACGAGGAGTTGGCCCCGCATGACCGCTGAGACTTCCGCTGCACCGCTGATCGAACGGCATCGAGCCACGCTGGACAAGGCGCTCGAGGCGATCCGCACCCGTGAATACTGGTCGCCGCACCCCGAGCACCCCAAGGCGTACGGGGACGGCGCCGGACGGGTCCCGCCGAGGGCAAGGCCGCCTTCGACGCCGCTGCTTGGGCCACCGCTTCGCGCTCGACGACCGGGCAGCCCGGCACCGACGACTGGACCGGCGGCGAAGTCTCGCCGTACGGCATCGAGCTGGGCGTCGAGCTATCCGCACCCCGACGTCGACGTGCTGCTGCCCGCGATGCGCGCGGCGATGCCCGCCTGGCGGGACGCCGGACGCCGAGACCGGGCCCTGGTCTGCCTGGAGATCCTGGCGCGGATCAACGCGCGCACGCCACGAGTTCGCCCACGCGGTGATGCACACCACGGGCCAGGCCTTCGCCATGGCCTTCCAGGCGGGCGGCCCGCACGCCCAG
Organism: uncultured Actinomycetota bacterium; assembly: GCA_963737305.1. Classification (GTDB taxonomy): domain Bacteria; phylum Actinomycetota; class Actinomycetes; order Streptomycetales; family Streptomycetaceae; genus Streptantibioticus_C. The sequence goes on from CAVTRX010000001.1 coordinate 4,542,125, forward strand.
GACCGCGGCCTGGAGGCGGTGGCGTACGCGTACGCGGAGCAGGCCCGCACGCCGGGCGCGGCCGAGTGGGTCAAGCCGCAGGGCAAGCGCGACCCGCTGCGGCTGCGCAAGACGTTCACGGCGGTGCCGCGCGGCATCGCCCTGCTGGTCGGCTGCAACACCTTCCCGACCTGGAACGGCTACCCGGGCCTGTTCGCCTCGCTGGCCACCGGCAACCCGGTGCTGGTCAAGCCGCACCCGCGCGCGGTGCTGCCGCTCGCGCTGACCGTGCGGATCGCCCGCGAGGTGCTGGCCGAGGCCGGCTTCGACCCGAACCTGGTCTGCCTGGCGGCCGAGCGGCCGGGCGAGGGGCTCGCCAAGACGCTCGCGCTGCGGCCGGAGATCCGGATCATCGACTACACCGGGTCCACCGCGTTCGGCGACTGGCTGGAGACCAACGCCCGCCAGGCGCAGGTCTTCACCGAGAAGGCCGGCGTCAACACCGTGGTCGTCGACTCCACCGACGACTACCGCGGCATGCTCTCCAACCTGGCCTTCTCGCTGTCGCTGTACAGCGGCCAGATGTGCACCACCCCGCAGAACCTGCTGATCCCCCGCGACGGGCATCGACACCGACGCGGGCCACAAGTCCTACGACGAGGTGGTGGCCGACCTCGCGGCGCGCCGTCGAGGGGCTGCTCGGCGACGACACCCGGGCCAACGCGCTGCTGGGCGCGCTGGTCAACCCGGAGGTGCGCGAGCCGCCTTGAGGCGGCGCCCGGCGCTGGGCGAGGTGGCCCTGGCCTCCCGCGCGGTGCCGCACCCGGAGTTCCCCGACGCGGTGGTCCGCACCCCGGCGATCGTCGAAGCTGGACGGCGGCGAGCCGGACGCCGAGGCGGCCTACATGTCCGAGTGCTTCGGGCCGGTCTCCTTCGCGGTGGCCGTGGACTCGACCGAGGACGCGCTGGAGCTGCTGCGGCGCACCATCCGCGAGAAGGGCGCGATGACGGTCGGCGGTTACACCACGTCGGCCGAGGTCGAGCAGGCCGCTCGAGGAGGTCTGCCAGGAGGAGTGCGCGCAGCTGTCGCTGAACCTCACCGGCGGCGTCTACGTCAACCAGACCGCGGCCTTCTCCGACTTCCACGGCTCCGGCGGCAACCCGGCGGCCAACGCGGCGCTGTGCGACGGGGCGTTCGTGGCGAGCCGCTTCCGGACGGTCGAGGTGCGCAGGCCCGCGTAACGGCGTACGCCGCGACGCGACCACGCCGCCGCCCGTCCCCGCCGGTCGGGGTCGGGCGGCGGCGTGCCGGTCGTGGGTCGCGTCCCGCGGGTACCGGGACCCTCAGCTCGCGGCCGGCTCCCGCACGGCGATCAGCGCGAACGGGGCGCCCTGCGAGTCCTTGGCGAGCGCCATCCGGCCGGCCTCCATGTCGAACGGCGGCTGGAGCACGGTGCCGCCCGCCGAGGTCACCTTGGCCGCTGCCTCGTCCGCGTCGGCGACCGAGAAGTACACCAGCCAGTGCGAGGGGGTCTCCGGCTTGTCGGTGGCCTGGAGCCCGCCGATGGTACGGCCCTTGACGTTGAGCGAGAAGTAGTCCTTCGCGCCTTCCATCAGCGCCGTCTCGATGCCCAGGGCCGCCGAGTAGAAGGCGGAGGCCGCGTCCTTGTCGGTGGTGTTGAGCTCGTTCCAGACCATCGCGCCCGGCTCGTTGACGATCCCGGCGCCGGCGAAGTCCATCGGCTGCCAGACCCCGAAGACGGCGCCCGCCGGGTCCGCGGCCATCATCATCTTCCCGAGCTTCATGACGTCCATGGCCGGCATCAGCACGCTGCCGCCGGCCCGGGTGACCGCCCGCTCGGTCGAGGCGGCGTCCGCGGAGCTGAAGTAGGTGGTCCACATGGTGGGCGGCTTCGGCTGGTCGGCCGGCATCGACTGCGACGACATGATCCCGGCGACCGGCCGGCCCTTGTAGGTGCACACCGAATACCCGCCGCTCTCCGGCGGGCCTATCTCCCCGGTCCAGCCCAGGAACTCGGCGTAGAAGTCCAGCGCCGCCTGCTGGTCGGGGGCGACCAGGTCGATCCAGCAGGGCGTTCCGGGCTGGTACGGAGCATTGACCTCGGGCATGACTATGCCTCCAGACAGATTGAATACGTGGCTTAACGTACTAATGCCCCACAAAGGGATCAGCTACCCGTCCCGGGCCGCCGGATACCGGATTAATCGGATGAATCGGTCAGGAGAGCGTGGCGTGCCGCTGGATCCAGGCGTGCATGGCGATCGCCGCGGCGGCGCCCGCGTTGATCGAGCGGGTCGAGCCGAACTGGGCGATCGAGCACACCACCGACACGTGCCGCCAGGCCTCCTCGGTCAGCCCCGGGCCCTCCTGCCCGAAGAGCAGGACGCAGTGGCGCGGCAGCGGGGTGGTCTCCAGCGGGACGGCACCCGGCAGGTTGTCTATGCCGATGACCGGCAGGCCGCACTCCGCCGCCCAGCGCGCGAGCGCCGTGACGTCCTCGTGGTGGCGCAGGTGCTGGTAGCGGTCGGTGACCATGGCGCCGCGGCGGTTCCAGCGGCGGCGGCCGACGATGTGCACCTCCTTGGCCGCGAAGGCGTTGGCGGTGCGCACGACGGACCCGATGTTGAAGTCGTGGCCCCAGTTCTCCACGGCGACGTGGAAGTCGTGGCGCCGGGTGTCCAGGTCGGCGACGATCGCCTCGCGGGTCCAGTAGCGGTAGCCGTCGACGACGTTGCGCCGGTCGCCCTGGGCGAGCAGTTCCGGGTCGTAGCGCGGGTCGTCGGGCCACGGCAGCGGATGCGGGCCGACGCCGACGGTCACGGCGCCGCGGTCCTCGTGCACCGGCGCCTCGTCGTACTGGAGCGGTTCCCCCGCGGGGACCGCCCCGGACGAGGTGGCGTCCGGGGCGGTCTCGCCGGAGGGAATCGCGTCGTGCCCGGTCACCGGGTGCGCGGACGCCCGGTCAGGGGCCGTCCGCTCCTCGCTGGTACTCACCCCACGAGGGTAGACGCGCTGCCCTCCGGTGTCCGCCGCGGTCCGGGCAGGTCGGCGGCGCGGCCGGCGCCCGGCAGCACCCGGTCCACCGAACGGGCGAGTTTGGCGCTCACCCAGACCAGAAGGCCGGTGGGAAGGAAGACCGCGTCGGCGGAGATCATCGCCAGGGAGAAGAACGGCAGACCGAGGGTGACCGCGATCCCCGCGTGCTCGCAGCATCATCATCACCAGCAGCACGTTCTTCGCCCGCCGGTTGAGCAGGGTGAAGGGGAAGGCGACCTGCACGATCACCGTTCCGTAAGTGATCACCATGACGATCAGGCCGCTGGTGGCCAGGGCGTGGGAGAGCCCGGGCCACGGGGTGAAGTCGTCGATGTGCAGCGGGTAGTACAGCGCGCTGCCGTCCTCCCACCGCGAGCCCTGGATCTTGTACCAGCCGGCGGTCGCGTAGATGAAGCACACCTCCACGACGACCACCAGCATCGCGCCGGCGTGCACCAGGTTGGCGATCATCTCGATCACGGTGCGCGGCTCGCCCGGCGCGTGGCGGCCCAGCAGCCACCACACCGCCTGGAGCACCAGGGCGACGTAGAAGGCGGACGCCCAGAACATGCTCAGGTCACCCAGGACGGAGGCGGTCAGCAGCGCCACGGCGGACGCGATCCACAGCACCACGCCGACGACGTCCCGCCCGGCGCCCGGCACAGCGCCGGAGTCCGCCCCGGCCCCGGAGTCCGTTTCCGAGCCCGCCGCGGCCTGCCGCGACCGGGCCCGGCGCGCCCGGCGGGCGTCCAGCGACCACACCTGCCCGCAGCGGGTGAAGACCAGGTAGATCGCCATGATGTGCACGACGTTGTCGCCGCCGTCACCGTCGAAGACGCTGCGGTTCTGCAGCGAGAGCACGCCGATCATGAACAACAGCGCGGAGGTTCGGGTGCGCCAGCCGAGCAGCAGCATCACGCTGAGACGACGATGGCGGCCAGCGTAGACGATCTGGAACCACGCGCCGCTGCCGGACCACATCAGCACCGTGAAGGCGTGGTTGGTGGCGATCAGCGGATGCGCCATGTCCCAGCTCCACGGGCTGGCCGGCCCGTACAGCTCGCTGCGGTGCGGCCACTCGCGCAGCAGGAACAGCAGCCAGGTCAGCGAGAAGCCGATCCGGATGACGGCCGACTGGTACCGCGCGACGACAGACCCGGTGATCCGGTCCAGTCCGCGCGCGACGAAGCCGTCCATCTCGCCGAGCAGCCCGGCGAACGGGGACGGCGGTGCGATGGGCGTGGAGGGGCGCTGGTCGCTCACGTGAAGTCCTCGGCGGTGACGGCCCACCACGGCAGTACGCGGTAGCTGATACGGGTGTCGTTCTTCTGGCCGGACCACGAGGGCGAGCCGATCGGGCTGGTCCGCACCCGCACCTGGACGCGCTCCACCTGGCCGCCGTTCAGCCGCGGTCCGAACCGGTGGCCGACGATGTGCAGCAGGTACTCCTGCGAGAGGTCGCCGCGCAGGCCGATGGGGTGGTCCTGCGCGTCGTGGGTGTCGGTGTAGAAGCCCCAGGCACGGCGCAGTTCGTTCTGCACGGTGTGGCTGGGGAGGGGATCGTGGCGGATCTTGTCGATGTCCATCGCGGTCAGGTCGACCCAGCCGGTGGTCTCCAGGGTGCCGTCCGGCCGGCGTGTCTCGGCACGGGCCTGGGTGTCGGTGTTCTCCTGCACCGGGTTGGGCGCGAAGAGTTTCCAGTTCTGCTCGAACTCCGGGTAGATGTAGTCGCTCACCGCCTCGGAGTGCTGCTGGGAGAGGGTGTTGGACGGCGCGACGTGCAGAAAGACCATCCCGATGTGGAACACCGCCCCCACGGCGACCGCCGCGACCACCACGGCCAGCACCAGGCGCGAAGGCAGCGAGAGCCTCGATATACCGCCGAAGCCGTCCGGGTCGCCTGCCCCGCCGGGACCGGCACCCTCGTCGCCGGGCCCGGAGGCCCCCGCGGACTCGGCGGACTCGGCGGACTCGGCGGCTTCCGCAGGCTCGGCGGGCCGCCCGGAGGCTTCCGTGGATCCCGGTGTCGCGGACACGTCCGGCGCGCCCGCGGTGTCCGTTCCCCGCGCGGTGCCGGGGGCGTCCGGCTCCGGCGCGGTCCCGTCCGCCGCCCTGTCCTCGGGTGGCTCCATGTCGTTCCCCGTTTCCTTACCTCTGGCCCGCTCCCGGGCGTCACGGCCGGCTCACCGGCCGACAGGCCCGTACGCAGCCGCTCCGGCGTCGCGCCGGAGCCGTACGGACCGAAACTACTCATGCGGCAGCCGCTAATACAGCGGTAGAAGGTTATCCACAGGCCGAAGATCGGCCTTGACACCCCCGCCCGACCGACACACCATTGAACCGAACGGTCGGTCGGGAGCATGGGAGGCTTCTGTGGCCACGGCACAAGCGACGGACACCGTCGATCAGCAGGCAGAGTTCGACGCGGTGGTGAGCGCCGAAGGGCGCATCGAGCCGCGCGACTGGATGCCGGACGCCTACCGGGCCACCCTGATCCGGCAGATCGCGCAGCACGCGCACTCCGAGATCATCGGCATGCAGCCGGAGGCCAACTGGATCACCCGCGCGCCCTCGCCTGCGCCGCAAGGCCATCCTGATGGCCAAGGTGCAGGACGAGGCAGGACACGGCCTGTATCTCTACAGCGCCGCCGAGACCCTCGGCGTGGGCCGCGACGAACTGCTGGACAAGCTGCACGCGGGCCGCCAGCGCTACTCGCTCGATCTTCAACTACCCCACCCTGACCTGGGCCGACGTCGGCGCCATCGGCTGGCTGGTGGACGGCGCCGCGATCACCAACCAGGTGCCGCTGTGCCGCTGCTCCTACGGGCCGTACGCCCGCGCCATGGTGCGGATCTGCAAGGAGGAGTCCTTCCACCAGCGGCAGGGCTACGAGCTGCTGCTACGCGCTCTCGCAGCGGCACCCCGGAGCAGCACGCGATGGCACAGGACGCGGTGGACCGCTGGTGGTGGCCGTCGCTGATGATGTTCGGCCCGCCGGACGACGAGTCCGCGCACTCCGCGCAGTCGATGGCCTGGAAGATCAAGCGCCACTCCAACGACGAGCTGCGCCAGCGTTTCGTGGACATCTGCGTCCCGCAGGCCGAGGCGCTGGGACTGCGCGCTGCCCGACCCCGACCTGCGGTGGAACGAGGAGCGCGGCGCCCACGACTTCGGAGCCATCGACTGGGCGGAGTTCCAGCAGGTGCTGCGGGGCAACGGGCCGTGCAACGAACAGCGGCTGACCCAGCGGCGCACCGCCCACGAGGACGGCGCCTGGGTGCGGGACGCGGCGGCCGCCTACGCCGCCAAGCACGCCAAGGACACGACGGCACACGGCGAAGGAGCGATGGCGGGATGAGCGACGACTGGCCGCTGTGGGAGGTCTTCGTCCGCAGCAGGCGCGGCCTGAGCCACAGCCACGCGGGCAGCCTGCACGCCCCGGACGCCGAGATGGCCCTGCGCAACGCCCGCGACCTGTACACCCGGCGCGGCGAGGGCATCTCGATCTGGGTGGTCCCGTCCGCCGCGATCACCGCCTCCTCGCCCGACGAGAAGGACCCGTTCTTCGAGCCGGCCGCCGACAAGCCCTACCGGCACCCGACCTTCTACGAGATCCCGGAGGGGGTGAAGCACCTGTGAACCCGACCACCGACATGACCGACAGCGCCAAGGCCGCCGCCGTCGCGCTCGGCGACGACGCCCTGGTGCTCTCCCACCGGCTGGGCGAGTGGGCCGGGCACGCCCCGGTGCTGGAGGAGGAGGTGGCCCTCGCCAACATCGCGCTCGACCTGCTCGGCCAGGCCCGCTTCCTGCTACTCGCTGGCGGGCGACGAGGACGAGTTGGCCTACCTGCGCGAGGAACGCGCGTTCCGCAACGTGCAGTTGGTCGAGCGGCCGAACGGCGACTTCGCCTCGACCATCGCCCGGCAGCTGTACTTCTCCACCTACCAGGAGCTGCTGTACCTGGAGCTGGCCGCCTCCGGCGGCGAGCCGGCGCGCGCTCGCCGCCAAGGCGGTCAAGGAGGTCGCCTACCACCGCGACCACGCCGAGCAGTGGACGCTGCGGCTCGGCGACGGCACCGCCGGAGAGCCACGCCCGGATGCAGCGGGCGCTGGACGACCTGTGGCGCTACACCGGCGAGCTCTTCGACCCGGTCGAGGGGCTCGCGGTGGACACCGGCGGCGCTGCGCGAGCCGTGGCTGGCGTCGGTCGGCGAGGTCATAGGCCGGGCCACCCTGACGCAGCCGAGCGGGCCGGACCGCACGGGCTGGTCCGCCGGGGCCGGGCGGCAGGGCATCCACACCGAGCCGTTCGGACGGATGCTCGCCGAGATGCAGCACCTGCACCGCGCCCACCCGGGGGCGTCATGGTGACCGCCACCGCCCTGGAGGAGGAGCTGCGCCGGCGGGCCGGCGCGGTTCCCGACCCGGAGCTGCCGGTGCTCTCCCTGGCCGAGCTGGGCGTGCTGCGCGGGGTGCGCGTCCTGGGGCCACGGCCGGGTCGAGGTGGAGCTGACGCCGACGTACACCGGCTGCCCCGCGGTGGAGACGATGGCCGCCGACATCACCGAGGTGCTGCGGGAGCACGGGATGGCGGACGTCTCGGTGCGCACCGTGCTGTCGCCGCCGTGGTCGACCGACGCCATCAGCGCCGAGGGCCGTCGCAAGCTGGCCGAGTCCGGGATCGCGCCGCCCCGCCCGGCCGGCGCGGGCGGTCCTGTGCCGGTCGAGCTGTCGGTGCGCTGCCCGCACTGCGGCTCCCGGACACCCGCTGCTCAGCCGCTTCTCGTCCACCGCCTGCAAGGCGCTGCGGCGCTGCGAGAGCTGTCGTGAACCGTTCGACCACTTCAAGGAGTTGTGAGATGTTCCATCCGCTCCGGGTGACCGCGGTCGAGCGGCTCACCGACGACGCGGTCGCATCGCCTTCGAGGTCCCGCCCGGGCTGCGTGAGGCCTACCGCTTCACCGCCGGGCAGCACATCGCGCTGCGGCGGTTCGCGGACGGCGAGGAGATCCGCCGCACCTACTCGGTCTGCGACCCGGTGCCCGGCGGCGGGACCGGCGACTGGCCGGACGGCGTGGGACCCGCCCGGCTGCGGGTGGGCGTGCGGCTGGTCGAGGGCGGCGAGTTCTCGGCCTACGCGCTCAAGGAGATCGCCGCGGGCGACGAGCTGGACGTGATGACGCCGGCGGGCCGATTCGTGCTGGAGCCGCGGCCCGGGCACGTTCGCCGCGATCGTGGGCGGCAGCGGCATCACCCCGGTGCTGTCCATCGCCGCGACGGTGCTGGCGGGACGGCCGACGGCGCGGTTCTGCCTGATACGCAGCGACCGGACGGCGGCGTCCACGATGTTCCTGGACGAGGTGGCCGACCTCAAGGACCGCTGTCCGCAGCGGTTCCAGCTGGTGCAGGTGCTCTCCCGGGAGGAGCAGCAGGCGGGCCTGCCCTCGGGCCGGCTCGACGAGAAGCGGCTGACCGGGATGCTGCCCGCGCTGCTGCCGGTCGACCGGATCGACGGCTGGTTCCTGTGCGGGCCGCACGGCCTGGTCGAGGACGCGGAGCGGGCGCTGCGCGGCCTGGGTGTACCGCGCTCCCGCATCCACCAGGAGATATTCCATGTGGCCGACGCCACCACCCCCGCCCCGGTGACGACCACCGCCGCGGCCACCGGTGGCACGGTGAGCGCCACACTGGACGGCCGCAGCGGCAGCTGGCCGACGCGGGAGGGCGAGTCGGTGCTGGAGACCGTGCTGCGCAACCGCTCGGACGCGCCCTACGCGTGCAAGGGCGGGGTGTGCGGCACCTGCCGGGCACGGCTGGTGTCCGGCGAGGTCCGCATGGACCGCAACTTCGCGCTGGAGCCCGAGGAGCTGGACGGCGGGTACGTGCTGGCGTGCCAGTCCCACCCGGTCACCGAACAGGTCGAGTTGGACTTCGACGCCTGACGCGGAGGGGTCAGAGCACCCCGGCCGGGCCGCCGTTCTCGCTGACCATGGGGCGGGCGGCCCTGTGCCAGGCCATCATGCCGCCCTCGACGTTGACGGCGTCCATCCCCTGGCCGAGCAGGTACTGGGTGACCTGGGCGGAACGGCCGCCGGCCTTGCACACCACGTGCACCCGGCGGTCGTCCGGCAGCTCGGCGATCCGGGCCACCACCTCGCCCATCGGGATGTGCACGGCGTCCGGCGCGTGGCCGACGCCCCACTCGTCGTCCTCACGGACGTCGAGCAGGTATCCGTCGGACGGCAGGCGAGCTGACGTCGACCGAGGGGAGCTGGGCGAAGGGCATGGGCCGGCCTTTCTGACCTTGTGACGATGCGCGGATCCGCGGCTGCCAGTATCGCCTCACTCGGCGTCGGGGCGGAGCAGTCCGCGCAACCGGCGTTCGCGCTGGGCGACCTGGGCGAGGAGTTGTTCGGCGATCTCGTTGAGCAGGGCGTCGGGGTCGTCGGTGGCCAGCTTGAGCATCTGGCCGATGGCGCTGGACTCCAGCTCGCCTGCGACGGCCGCCAGCGACTCCTTGCGGGTCGGCCATCCACTCCAGCCGGGCGTAGAGCTCCTCGGCCTTGCTCAGCGGCGCCCGCTCCGACGGCGGCCCGGCGGCCCACTCCTCGGCGAGCGTGCGCAACGCCTCCTCGTCGCCCTGCGCGTACGCCTCGTTGACCCGCGCGATGAACTCACCGCGGCGCTTCTCGTCCGCCTCGTCCTGGGCCAGGTCGGGGTGGGCCTTGCGGACCAGGTCCCGGTACAGCCGCCGCGCCTCGTCGCCGGGCCGCACCCGGCGGGGCACCTGCGGGTCCTCGGTCTCCCGCACGCCGTCGGAGCCGAGCAGCCCCTCGAAGAGTTCCTCGACCCCGGGCATGGGCATCACCAGGGCCCGGGCCTCCCAGGCGCGCTCGATGTCGTCGCGCTCCCCGCTGTGCGCCGCGACGGCCTCGGCGATCAGGGCGTCGAGTTCGTCCAGGCGCGCGTACATCGGGCCCAGGCGCTGGTGGTGCAGCCGGGAGAAGTTCTCCACTTCGACCCGGAAGGTCTCCACCGCGATCTCGAATTCGATCAGGGCCTGCTCAGCCACGCGGACCGCCTGCTCAAGGCGGTCCTCCGCACTGTGCTGTTGCTCGGCCGGCGGTTGGGCGTCCAGGTTCGTCACCCACCCAGCCTACGAGGACCGGCGCGCCGCCTGCCCGGGCTCCCCGGACGGGCCGCGCGCGCCGGGTACCGCGAGTACCCACCAGAGGTGGTCAATCTCATCATTTTCCCGTCCACCTATGACGTTTCATGCTTGCCTGGACCCTGGATAATTTCTTCGGCTACCTCCGGCCGCCTCGGACGAGATCTGATGAGAACCGCAGGTGCACGACGTTGGACAAGATGACCAGGCACCCCGCCACCCCGATCGGCGGCACCGCGACCACCGGCGCCCCGACGGCCACCACCACCCCGATCGTCCCTGCCATCCCGGCGGCCCCCATGAGCACAGCGGTTCCCCCCCAGCCCCTCCCGCCACCACTGCCCCCCACCGGGGTCGCGGCCCTGCTGCGCCTCGCGGTGATCTCCGTCGACCCCGACGGACGGATCTCCTACTGGAACCGGGGGGCGGAAGAGCTGTTCGGACACCGCTGGGAGGCGGTTTTCGGACACCGGGCCGCCGGACTGCTGAGCGCCCCGGCGCTCACCCCGGCCCCGGCGCTCACCCCGGCTCAAGCTCTCGCTCCGGCGCCCACCGCCGGCTCCACCCCCGTCCCCGCGGCGCCGGACATACCGGCCGCCGGCCGCCCCGTGGCGGGCGCCGGATCGCGGCGGGACGTCTTCGACCTGCTGGACGACCTGACCCGGCCGAGCTGGGCCGGGACGTTCCCGGTGACCGACCGGGACGGCCGGACGCTGGACGCGCTGTGGTGGTCGTACCGGATCGTCGGACCCGCCGGACGGGGTCTGCTCGTGCTGGCCGCCGACGCCGGGCCGCCGCGCTCGGGCGCGCTGCGCATCGCGGTGGGCGACCGCATGCTGCCCTACGCGCTGGTCGGCGCCCCAGGACCGGCCGGTGTGCGGATCGCGCCCCGCCTCGGGTCCCCTGACACCACCACCGCCGAGCCCGGCACGGCCGCTCCCGGCGCCGGACCCGACCCCGCGGCCCTGGCGGCCCGGCTGGGCAGCGTGCTGCCGCGGGTCAGCCGCGGACGGCTGGAGCGGACCATCCTCCAGGTCGCCCGGCTGGGATATCCGGCCGTCGAGATCGAGGGCACCGCGCCGCTGCCGGTGCTGCCCTACGAGGCCGTGCAGCCGTACGCGGCGATCACCCCCGACCAGGCAGGCGCCGCGCCCGCCCCCGGCGGCCTGACCGAGCTGACCGCGCCCGGCGGGCTCACCGGGCTGACCGGCCTGCCCACCGCGCCCGGCAGACCCGCGGCCGCCGCGCCGCGCCCCGCGCATCCCGTGACCGCCGTTTCCGCCGAGCCCGGCGCGCTCGCCCCCGGTCGTCCCGCCCGCCGTGGCCGGGCCGAACTGCTGCCCGCGCCACTGGGCCTGGCGCCCCCTCGGAGAAGCGTTCCTGCGCGCACCGCGCCATCGGCAGGCCAGCCGCTGCCCGCCGCCCCGGGAAACGGTGCCGGCGCACCCGGTCAGGCCCGGGCGTCCGTGCCGTCGCCGACCGTCCCGGTGCCGGCGAACGCGATCGGCTCGGCCGCGCTGACGCCGATGAAGGACTTCCCGCCCGCGCCCCCCGGCCACCTGGTGCAGCAGCAGCTCGCGCTGCTGCGCGAGACCGGTACCCGGGTCGGCACCACGCTCGAACTCGAGACCACCGCGGCCGAGTTGTGCCGGGTGGCGGTGCCGCGGTTCGCCGACTTCGCCACCGTGCTGACCGTCGACGACGTCTTCTCCGACGGCGGCTCCCCCGACGAGGAGTTGGAGGGCGGCGCCGGCAGCCGGATCCGCAAGCCGGTCGACCGCGCCCTCGGCGAGCACGCCCTCACCGTGCGGCGCATCGCGGTGGCCAACCGGCACAAGAACAGCCCGTGGGACTGCGCGATGCCCGCGTCGGAGTTGTTCACCCTGTCGGCCAAGTACTCTCCCGGGCTCACAGAACCGTTACTGCTTCCCGTCGTCGACCCCGCGCTCGCCGACGACCTCGCCGCCGACCTCGGGGTCCCGGCCATCGGGCCGCTGCTGCCCGGGCGATCGCTCCTGGTCACCCCGCTCACCGCGCGGGACACCGTGCTGGGCCGGATGTTCTTCGTGCGCGAACCGCACCGCCGCCCGTTCACCGCCAAGGACGTGGCGACCGCGGTGGAACTCGCCGCGCGCGGCGCGGTGCATCTGGACAACGCACGGCTGCACCGCTTCGAGTCGCGCGCCGCGGCCACCTTGCAGCGCAGCATGCTGCCGACCTCCCCACCCCGCATCCCCGGGGTGCGGATCGCCCACCACTACCGGCCGGGCGACCGGCAGGCCCAGGTCGGCGGCGACTGGTTCGACGCGATCCAGCTGCCCGGTGGACGCGTCGCCCTGATCGTCGGCGACGTGATGGGCCACGGGCTGCTGAGCGCCGCCGTGATGGGGCAGTTCCGCACCGCCGTCCAGACCATGGCGGCGCTCGACCTGCCGCCCGCCCAACTCCTGCGCCACCTGGACAACCTCGCCCACCGACTCGGCCCCGACCACCTCGCCACCTGCGTCTACGTGGTCTACGACGCGATCCACCGCACCCTGACCCTCGCCAACGCCGGCCACATCCCGCCGGTGCTCGCCCGCCACGACGGCCGCAGCGAACTGCTGCGGATCCCCGAGGGCGCGCCCATCGGCGTGGGCGGTGTGCCGTTCGAGACCGTCGAGATCAAGGTCCCGGACGGCAGTTGGCTGGTGCTGTGCACCGACGGACTGGTCGAGGTGAGGGGACAAGGCATAGACGCGGGGCTGGCCGCCCTGTGTGCCAACGTCATCGAACCGCAGCAGACCCCGGAGGACGTCTGCGACCAGATCCTGTCCCGGGTGCACTCCGAGGACCGGCGTGACGACGTGGCCCTGCTGGTCGCCCGCTTCGAGGGCATCGACGCGGCCGACGTCGCGGAGTGGCGCCTGTCGCTCGACCCCTCCGAGGTGCGTACCGCCCGGGCCCTCACCCGCAGGCAGTTGGACCAGTGGGGGCTCGGCCAGCTCTCGGACCTGGTGGAACTGCTGGTCAGCGAGCTGGTGACCAACGCCCTGCGGGTCGCCTCGCACGAGGTCAGCCTGCGGCTGATGCGGGTCGGCAAACTGCTGGTCGAGGTCAGTGACGACGATCACAACCTGCCCCAACTGCGCCGCGCCGACCAGGACGACGAGCACGGCCGGGGGCTGGCCCTGGTCAGCAACCTGTCCCGGCGCTGGGGCACCAGCCGCCGCCCGGTCGGCAAGGTCGTCTGGTTCGAACTGCCGCTGCCCAAGGGCTGATCTGCCCCCGGTCGTCCGCCCCCGCCGGTCGGGGGCGGACGGCCGGAGCACGAACAATCCGGCTCACCGGCATGGTTGCCATACCCCCGCCCCCGCCGCACGTTGTACGGTGCACCCACGCGAAAGGGGAACACCGTGCCAGCCCCCCGTAACGAGCGGGAAGAATCCGTGGAGACGATCCACCGCGAGCTGACCGCCTTCTCACGCCGCGCACGTGCCGCGGCGGCCCGGATCCACCCGGAGCTGTCGCTGGTCTCCTTCACCCTGCTCGCCCACCTCGCCGATCAGCGCGGCTGCCGCGCGACCGACCTGGCGGCGCACTACATGCTGGACAAGTCCACGGTCAGCCGGCAGGTCGCGGCCCTGGAGCAGTTGGGATTCGTCGAGCGGCGGCCCGACCCCGACGACCAGCGGGTCCAGGCGCTGCACCCCACCCCGGCCGGTGACGCGGTGCTGTCCGCCGCCCACGCCAGCCGCCAGGCGGTCTTCCGCCGCAGGTTCGCCGACTGGCCGCAGGACGATCTGGACCGCTTCGCCGACTACCTGGTCCGCTTCAACGAGGCGTCCGTCGACCCGGCCGGATACCCGGCGGTCACCCCCTCGGGCGACACCACCCGATAGAGGCTCACCGCCCGGCGAGCGGGCGGTGTCAGGGCAGCGGCTCCGGCTCGGCAGGCGCCATCGGCACGCTCGGGCACGGGCCGGACTCCGGCATGTACCTGCCCGCCCAGTCCCCGAGCGCGTTCATCGCGGGGGCCAGCGCGTCGCCGGCCGGCGTGAGCTGGTAGGTCACCCGCAGCGGGGGCCCCTCGTCCACCTCGCGCACCACCAGGCCCGCCGCCACCAGCTCGGTCAGCCGGTCGGAGAGCATCCGCTCGCTGATGCCGGGGGTGGCACGTCTCAACTCGGCGAAGTGCGAGCGCCCCTGGCTCATGAGCACAGCGATGATCAGCCCGGTCCACCGCTTGCCGAGCAGCGTGAAAACACGGGTTATCCCGGCATCGACCGCGTTGCACTCATGGGCGTCGCGCATGCCTCCATCCTACTGCACCGTCCTTAGGCACTATAGATTCGTAAGTAGGTATGCTATCTATAGTTGCTGTACAGAGATTAGCGGCTTACGAGCCTCGTCACCGCTGTCGTTCTGCCCCGCCCTGCCCTGTTTCCGGAGGAAGTCATGGCCACCCTGCTCCACCTCGACTCGTCCCTGAACGGCGACAGCTCCGCCTCGCGCGCCGTCACCGCCACCTTCCGCAAGGAATGGGAGGCCCAGCACCCGAACGGCACCGTCATCTACCGGGATCTCGCCCAGGAACCGCTGCCGCACCTGGACCAGGTCGCCTTCAGCTCCGCGCTGGCCGCCCCCGAGGAGCACAGCCCCGAGCAGGCGGCGGCCTACGCGGTGCGCGACCGGCTGGCGGCGGAGATCGAGCGGGCCGACGCGATTCTCATCGGGGCCCCGATGTACAACTTCACGATTCCCTCGACCCTGAAGGCATGGATCGACCACGTGGCCATCTCGGGCCGGACCATCGGGGACAAGCGCTCCGCGGCCGGCACCCCGACCGTCGTCGTGGCCAGCCGGGGCGGCTCCTACGCGCCGGGCACCCCGCGCGAGGGCTTCGAGTTCGTGCAGAACTACCTGGAGAAGATGCTGACCGGGATGCTCGGCCTGGAGGTGGAGTTCATCGTCCCGGAGCTGACCATGGCCCGGGTCACCCCGGCGATGGCCGACCTGATCGACCTGGCGGACGCCTCACGCGCCAGGGCCCACGAGGACGCGGCGAGCAAGGCCAAGGCACTGGCCGCCCGCTTCGCCGCCTGACCGCCGCCCGCGCTCCCGCCGCCGGCCATGGGCGCACGGCACCGGCCCGTCGGGGATCCGGTCCCGCGGGCGGACGGCGGGTGGGGCGTCAGGTCACTGTGACGCGGAAACTCAGAGCGTGACGCCGAAGTCGCGGGCGATCCCGGCCAGCCCGGAGGCGTAACCCTGGCCTATGGCGCGGAACTTCCACTCCGCGGCGTTGCGGTACAGCTCGCCGAAGACCATCGCGGTCTCGGTCGAGGCGTCCTCGGTGAGGTCGTAGCGGGCCAGTTCCTTGCCGTCGGCCTGGTTCACCACGCGGATGAACGCGTTCCTGACCTGGCCGAAGCTCTGGCCGCGACCCTCGGCCTCGTAGATGGAGACGGGGAAGACGACCCGGTCGACCTCGGCGGCCACCCCGGAGAGACTCACCTTGATCATCTCGTCGTCGCCCTCGCCCTCGCCGGTGAGGTTGTCGCCGGTGTGCTCGACCGAACCGTCGGGGCTCTTGAGGTTGTTGAAGAAGACGAAATGACCGTTGGACAGCACCTTGCCGGCCGAGTCCAACAGCAGCGCGCTCGCGTCGAGGTCGAAGTCCGCACCCGTCGTGCTGCGCACGTCCCAGCCCAGACCGACGGTGACCGCGGTCAGGCCCGGGGCCTCCTTGCTGAGCGAGACGTTGCCACCCTTGCTGAGACTGACGCCCATGGGAATCACCCTGCGCAATCCGGCGCGGGCCACACCGTTTGACGATTTCCTTCGCCCACCCCCTACAACGCCCACCGGCGCCGAAGCGTTCCCGCCGGGGTGGCCGCGAGTCCCTGGCACCCAGGGGCACGGACGGGCCCGGGCGACCCCCTGGCACCACCCCGGGCGACTTCCCCGCACAACGAAGAACCCCCGCTCCGGATGAATCCGGAGCGGGGGTCTCTTGTGCGCGAGGGGGGAGTTGAACCCCCACGCCCTTTCGGGCACTGGAACCTGAATCCAGCGCGTCTGCCTATTCCGCCACCCGCGCATGGGTGTCGCCGTTTGATTCTTCCACAGGCTCCGTTGGGGCTTTTTTCGGCCTTCCGGGGCTTGCGGGATCGCCTCCCGACATGCAGAACACTAGCACGCGGGAAGGGGTGGGTTCACATCCGATTCCGGCGGCCCGAGGCTCGTTGACCCCACCCGGCGCGGAGCAACGACGGGCTCTTGCGGGACACTGACAGAGCGCCCATCTACCATCCCTGTGAAGGCGCGGGCACAGCAGTACGACAAGCGGACGGAGGGCTTCCGGAAGTGGCCGGTGATCGGAGTTCCGGATGTGAGGGTCGACACTGTTGTAGTCGATGGCCTAGGGGAACCACGTGATTTCCCGTCGCGTGGATACGATCAGTAAGCAGTACGAGCAACACCACGACGGACGCGGGCGACACCGCGCCGACCGGGACGCAGCCGAGGAGGGAGGTGCACCGTGGGAGTACTGAAGCGCTTCGAGCAGCGACTCGAAGGTCTCGTCAACGGCACCTTCGCCAAGGTGTTCAAGTCGCGAGGTCCAGCCCGTCGAGATCGCGGGCGCGCTCCAGCGGGAGTGCGACAACAACGCGACCATCTGGAACCGGGACCGCACCGTCGTCCCGAACGACTTCATCGTGGAGCTGAGCACCTCCGACTACGAGCGGCTCAGCCCGTACGCGGGCCAGCTCGGCGAGGAACTGGCCGCATGGTCAGGGACTACGCCAAGCAGCAGCGCTACACGTTCATGGGCGCCATCAAGGTCCACCTGGAGCAATGCGGACGACCTCGACACCGGCCTGTACCGGGTGCGCAGCCGCACGCTGGCCTCCAGCGAGTCGCAGCAGCACTCCTCGGGCGCCCGGCCCGCGGGGCCGGCTCCCGGGGCGCAGTCCGGCGGCCGCCGCGGCGCGGGAGCGGGTGGCTACGGCTACCCCCCGCAGCCGGCCGCACCGCCGCCCATGCCCTCGGGGCCGCCCGGATACGCGCCGGTCACCCGGCTGCCCGGGACCGGCGACCCCTCCTCGAACACCCGGCGCTGGATCGAGATCAACGGCAACCGCCACCAGATCTCCCGCGCCACCCTCGTCCTCGGCCGCAGCACCGAGGCCGACGTGCGCATCGACGACCCCGGGGTCTCCCGCCGGCACTGCGAGATCCGGGTCGGTTCGCCCTCCGATGGTCCAGGACCTCGGGTCCACCAACGGCATCGTGGTGGACGGGCAGCACACCCAGCGCGCTACGCTCCGCGACGGCTCTCGCATCGTCGTGGGCAGTACCACCATCGTGTACCGGCAAGCCGAAGGGTGAAGCGGGGGCAATGTCAGAGCTGACCCTGACGGTCATGCGGCTGGGTTTTCTCGCCGTGCTGTGGCTGTTCGTCATCGTCGCGGTGCAGGTCATCCGCAGCGATCTGTTCGGAACCAAGGTGACCCAGCGCTCCGGACGGCGGGCGGAGTCCGCCCAGCGGCCGCCGCAGCAGCGCCAGCAGGCGCCCGCGCAGCCAGCGCCAGCAGAGCAGCCGGCAGCGCCGTGGCGCCCCCACGAAGCTGGTGGTCTCCGAGGGCTCGCTGACGGGCACCACGGTGGCCCTACAGGGCCAGACCATCACCCTGGGCCGGGCCCACGACTCGACGATCGTGCTGGACGACGACTACGCGTCCAGCAGGCATGCCAGGATCTACCCGGACCGCGACGGCCAGTGGATCGTCGAGGACCTCGGATCCACCAACGGCACCTACCTGGACCGGACCCGGCTGACCACACCGACCCCGATCCCGCTGGGTGCCCCGATCCGCATCGGCAAGACCGTCATCGAGCTGCGGAAGTAGTCGCACAATGAGCGCAGCGGAGCGAGCGACGCGCGACCGAGAGGGTGGGCACCGTGCGGATGTACCCCGAGCCGACCGGTGAGGTGCGCATGAGTCTGTCCCTGCGCTTCGCCGCCGGATCGCACAAGGGCATGATCCGGGAGGGCAACGAGGACTCCGGCTACGCCGGTCCCCGGCTGCTCGCGATCGCCGACGGCATGGGCGGCCAGGCGGCCGGCGAGGTCGCCTGCTCCGAGGTCATCTCCACGCTGGTCACGCTCGACGACGACGTACCCGGCTCCGACATCCTCACCTCGCTCGGCGACGGCGGTGCAGCGGGCCAACGAGCAGTTGCGCGTCATGGTCGAGGAGGACCCGCAGCTGGAGGGCATGGGCACCACGCTCACCGCCCTGCTGTGGACCGGGCAGCGGCTCGGCCTGGTGCACATCGGCGACTCCCGCGCGCTACCTGCTGCGCGACGGCGTGCTCACGCCAGATCACCCAGGACCACACCTGGGTGCAGCGGCTGGTGGACGAGGGCCGGATCACCGAGGAGGAGGCCACCACCCACCCGCAGCGCTCCCTGCTGATGCGGGCGCTGGGCAGCGGCGGACAGGTCGAGCCCGACCTGTCCATCCGTGAGGTGCGGGCCGGCGACCGCTATCTGATCTGCTCCGACGGCCTGTCCGGGGTGGTCAGCAACCAGACGCTCGAAGAGACCCTCGCCAGCTACCAGGGCCCCCACGAGACCGTGCAGGAGCTGATCCAGCTCGCGCTGCGCGGCGGCGGCCCCGACAACATCACCTGCATCGTCGCGGACGTCCTGGACACCGACGGCGGCGACACCCACGCCGGCGGGCTCAACGAGCACCCGGTGGTGGTCGGCGCCGTCGCCGAGCACCCGCACACCCTGGCCGACCAGCGCCACCTGCAGACCCCCGCGGGCCGCGCCGCCGAACTCGGCCGCGGCGTCCCCCAGCAGCCCGCCCGCCCCGGACGAGTTCGGCAGCGCGGCGGACGGCGGCGACCAGGCTCCCGGCGGCGCGCCGCTGGGCAGCTTCGGGCCACCCACCGGCGAGGGCGACCACGCCAAGCCCAAGCCAGCGGCGCCGGTGGTTCAAGCGCACCGTGCACCACGGTGCTGGTCCTGGCGGTCATCGGCGGCGGCCTGTACGGCGGGCTACCGCTGGACGCAGACCCAGTACTTCGTGGGGGCCAACGGCGACCACGTCGCCGTCTACCAGGGCATCGACCAGAACCTGCTGGGCGTCGACCTCTCCAAGGTCCACCAGGACCACCCCGAGATCGAGCTCAAGTACCTGCCGACCTACCAGCGCGACCAGGTCGAGACCACCATCGCGGTGGACAGCCTCTCGCAGGCCGACGACAAGACCGACGAGCTCGGCAAGCAGGCCCAGGTCTGCAAGCTCGTCGCCGAGGCGAACGCCAAGCCCCCGCGCAGCGACGCGTCGGGCAGCGCGGCGGGCACCCCCGGCGGCAAGGCGAGCGCCAAGCCCAGCGGCTCCCCGAGCCCGAAGGCCGGCACCACCCACACCGACGCCGGCACCGCCAAACCCACGTCCACCCCGTCGCCCGGCCCCACGCTCTCCGCCGACGAGCAGAAACTGGCCCAGCAGTGCGGCAGCGGCCAGCAGTAGCAGTAGGAGGGGGCGGCCCGCAGTGAGCGCCAGCAACACCACCACCATCTCGTCGGTAGGTGCGCCGAACCGGCGCAACACCGAGCTCGCCCTACTCGTCTTCGCGGTCGCCATCCCGGTCTTGGCGTACGCGAACGTCGGGCTGGCGAAGAACGGCACGGTCCCGGCCGGGATGTTCGGCTACGGACTCGGGCTCGGCGCGATCGCCGGCGTCGCGCACCTGGTCGTGCGCAAGTTCGCGCCGTACGCCGACCCGCTGATGCTGCCGATCTCCACCCTGCTCAACGGCCTGGGGCTGGTGCTGATCTGGCGGCTCGACCAGGAGCCCTCGGTCACCACGCCGCAGTTGGGCGGGCCGCGGGCGCCGGGGCAGCTGATGTGGTCCGGCATGGGCGTCGCGCTGTTCATCGCGGTGCTGTTCTTCCTCAAGGACCACCGGGTCCTTCAGCGCTACACCTACATCTCCGGTGTCGCGGCGCTGCTGCTGCTGATCGCGCCGATGTTCTTCCCTTCGGTCAACGGCGCCAAGCTCTGGATCATCATCCCGGGCCTGGGCTCGATACAGCCGGGTGAGTTCGCCAAGATCATCCTGGCGGTCTTCTTCTCCGGCTACCTGATGGTCAAGCGGGACGCGCTCGCGCTGGCCAGCCGCCGCTTCATGGGGCTGTACCTGCCGCGCGGCCGTGACCTCGGCCCGATCCTGGTGATCTGGGCGCTGAGCATGCTGATCCTGGTCTTCGAGACCGACCTGGGCACCTCGCTGCTGTTCTTCGGCCTGTTCGTGGTGATGCTCTACGTCGCCACCGAGCGCACCAGCTGGATCATCTTCGGCCTGCTGCTGGCCTCCGGCGGCGCGACGGTGGTCGGCATGACCTCCAGCCACGTGCAGATCCGCGTCCAGCAGTGGCTCGACCCGTTCGCCGGCATCGCGCAGAACGGCGCCACCGAGGCGGCCCAGGTGATGTGGTCCTTCGGCTCGGGCGGCGTGCTGGGCACCGGCCTGGGCCAGGGCTACTCCCGGCTCATCGGCGGCATCGGCGTCAAGAGCGACTACATCCTGGCCACCGTCGGCGAGGAGCTGGGACTGGCCGGTCTGATGGCCGTCCTGCTGCTGTACGGCCTGCTGGTCGAACGCGGTGTGCGCACCGCGCTCGCCGCCCGCGACCCGTTCGGCAAGCTGCTGGCCATCGGGCTGTCCAGCGCCTTGGCGCTCCAGGTCTTCGTGGTCGCCGGCGGTGTCACCGGGCTGATCCCGCTGACCGGTATGACCATGCCGTTCCTGGCCCAGGGCGGCTCCTCCGTGGTCGCCAACTGGGCGCTGGTCGCGATCCTGCTGCGGATCAGCGACACCGCGCGCCGCCCGGCACCCACCCCCGCTCCCTCGACCGACTCCGAGCCCACCCAGGTGGTCCACCTGTGAACAAGCCACTGCGCCGGGTCGCCATATTCTGTGGCCTGCTCATCTTCTCCCTGCTGCTGCGGGACAACTGGATCCAGTTCGTCGCGGCCGACTCACTCAAGAACGACCCGCACAACCGCCGGGTGCAGATCAACGAGTACGCCAAGCCGCGCGGCGACATCGTCGTCGACGGCAAGGCCATCACCGGGCACACCACGACCAACGGCAGCGACTTCAAGTACAAGCGCACCTACGCCGACGGTCCGATGTGGGCCCCGATCACCGGTTACGCCTCGCAGGCGTTCGGCACCAGCCTGCTGGAGGGGGTCGACGACAAGATCCTCACCGGTGACGACGACCGGCTGTTCTTCAACCGCACGATCGACATGTTCACCGGCAAGGCGCAGCAGGGCGGCGACGTCGTCACCACGCTGAACGCCAAGGCGCAGGCGGCCGCCTTCAAGGGGCTGGGCGACAAGAAGGGCGCCGTCGCCGCGCTCGACCCGCGGACCGGCGCGATCCTGGCGCTGGCCAGCACGCCCTCGTACAACCCGGCCGCCTTCGCGGGCAACTCCGACAAGGACGCGAAGGCCTGGAGCAAGCTTCAGGCCGACCCGGACCAGCCGATGCTCAACCGGGCGCTGCGGCAGACCTACCCGCCCGGCTCGACGTTCAAGATCGTCACGGCGGCGGCGGCGCTGGAGAACAAGCTCTACACGAACGTCGACGAGAAGACCGACTCCCCGCTGCCGTACACCCTGCCGGACACCACCACCGAGCTGAAGAACGAGGGCAACCTGCCCTGCGAGAACGCGACGCTTGAAGGTGGCGCTCGAGGTCTCGTGCAACACCGTCTTCGGCCACATGGGCGCGCAGCTCGGCAAGGACAAGATGCTGGAGCAGGCCAAGAAGTTCGGCTTCGACCAGAGCATCGACACCCCGGTGCGCACCGCGGCCAGCGTCTTCCCCGAGGAGATGGACAAGCCGCAGACCGCGCTGTCGTCCATCGGCCAGTTCGACACCGCCGCGACCCCGCTCCAGATGGCGATGGTGGCCTCCGCGGTCGCCAACAACGGCAAGCTGATGCAGCCGTACATGGTCGACGAGCTGCGGGCGCCGAACCTCAACGTGGTCGAGGAGACCTCGCCGCAGTCGCTCGGCCAGGCGGTCTCGCCCGACACCGCGCAGAAGCTCCAGGAGATGATGGAGGCGGTCGTCTCCTCCGGCACCGGCACCATGGCGCAGATCCCGGGCGTCACGGTGGGCGGCAAGACCGGCACCGCGCAGCACGGCGCGAACAACAGCGCGCTGCCCTACGCCTGGTTCATCTGCTACGCCAAGACCGACCAGGGCTCGCCGGTGGCGGTCGCGGTGGTCGTGGAGGACGGCAACGCCAACCGCGACGACATCTCCGGCGGCGGCCTGGCCGCGCCGATAGCCAAGTCCGTCATGGAGGCCGTCTTGAACAAGTGACTCCGGCCACGGTGGTTCGCCCCGGGCGGCGCGTGGCGCCCGCCCGGCACGCATGACGTGACTCCGGTCACGTCCAGATTTCGTAAACCACCCGTTTTCGCACGTCAGGGTACCGGTCCGATATCGGCTCGCAGTCGCGGCACAGATCGTGAACACGTGCCCGGTACGGTATGCCCGAGCAGCGGTAGCGATTCGGTGAGCGCTGCGAGAGCTGGGACAAGAGCGCAGAAGAACAGCCGGGGATCGTTCGGACCTGGCGAGAACCTCCAGAAGAGGGAGAGGCTGGACTCACATGGAAGAGCCGCGTCGCCTCGGCGGCCGGTATGAGCTGGGCTCGGTGCTCGGACGAGGCGGCATGGCCGAGGTCTACCTCGCCCATGACACCCGCCTGGGACGCACCGTCGCTGTGAAGACGCTGCGGGCGGACCTCGCCCGCGACCCGTCGTTCCAGGCCCGGTTCCGCCGGGAGGCCCAGTCGGCCGCCTCGCTCAACCATCCCGCGATCGTGGCGGTCTACGACACCGGCGAGGACTACGTCGACGGGGTCTCGATCCCGTACATCGTCATGGAGTACGTGGACGGCTCGACCCTGCGCGAACTGCTGCACAGTGGTCGCAAGCTGCTGCCGGAACGCTCGCTGGAGATGACGGTCGGCATCCTGCAGGCGCTGGAGTACTCGCACCGCAACGGCATCGTGCACCGGGACATCAAGCCCGCCAACGTGATGCTCACGCGGACGGGCCAGGTCAAGGTCATGGACTTCGGCATCGCCCGCGCGATGGGCGACTCCGGCATGACCATGACGCAGACGGCCGCCGTCATCGGCACCGCGCAGTACCTCTCGCCCGAGCAGGCCAAGGGCGAGACCGTCGACGCGCGTTCCGACCTGTACTCGACCGGCTGCCTGATCTACGAACTGCTCACCGTGCGACCGCCGTTCATCGGCGACTCGCCGGTCGCGGTGGCGTACCAGCACGTCCGCGAGGACCCGCAGCCGCCGAGCGTCTACGACCCCGAGGTCACCCCCGAGATGGACGCGATCGTCCTCAAGGCGCTGACCAAGGACCCGGACTACCGCTACCAGAGCGCCGACGAGATGCGGGCCGACATCGAGGCCTACCTCGACGGCCAGCCGGTCGCCGCCACCGCCGCCATGGGTGCCGTCGGCTACGGCTACGGGCACAGCGGCTACGGGGACGGCGCCCCGACGACGGCGATGCCCCCGCAGGACGGCGGGCAGACCTCGATGATGCCGCCGATGCGCGACGACGACGGCCACTACGGCGGCTACGACGACGACCGCCCCGGCGGTGGCCGGCGCCGTCAGCAGAAGAAGAGCCACACCTCGACGATCCTGCTGGTCGTCGCGGGCGTGCTGGTGCTGGTCGGCGCCATCTTCATCGGCAAGTCGCTCTTCTCCGGCAACGGCAGCGGCGACCAGATCTCCGCGCCCGACTTCACCGGCCAGACCGTCACCGAGGCCGGCACCTCGGCCGACAACGTCGGGCTGAAGATCACCCGGGGCACCGACCAGTTCTGTGACCAGGACAAGGGCCACATCTGCTCCCAGGACCCCAAGGCCAACACCCAGGTCGGCAAGGGCCAGACCATCACGGTCTTCGTCTCCAAGGGCGCGCAGCCGATCGCGGTGCCCGACGAGTCCGGCAAGAACGCGGACGACGCCAAGCAGGACCTTCAGGGCAAGGGCTTCACCAACATCGTCACCAAGCAGGACGACGGCACCTCGGGCAAGCAGCCCGGCACGGTCCTGAAGCAGAACCCGACGGCCGGCACGCAGATTCCCAAGACCGGGAAGATCGTCCTGACCGTGGCGGCCACCCCGCAGCAGTTCAACGTGCCGAACGTGGTGGGCATGTCCTTCGACGCGGCCAACCAGCAGCTGACGAGCATCGGCTTCCAGGTGGCCAGGAGCGACACCCCGTCCACCTCCCCGCCCGGCACCGTCATCTCGCAGTTGCCCAACGCCAACCAGCAGGCGAACAAGGGCGCCACGATCACCCTGAGCGTGGCCGCCCCCCAGGCCGGTGGCAACCTGCCGGGCGACATCGTGGGCAAGAAGCTCAGTGACGTACAGGCCGAGCTGACCGGCATGGGACTCAACCCCCAGGTCGCGCCCGGCAACCCGGCCGACGGCAACGCCTACGTCATGGGCAGCGACCCGCAGCCGGGCTCCGCGGTCACCCCGGGGCAGGTCATCACGCTGAGCACCGTCGACGGCCCGGGAAACGGGGGCGGGGGCTTCATAGGCGGCCAAGGCTAGCTCCCGGAACCTGACAGGCCACCGATAAGGGGCGCGGACGACCTGGTCGTCCGCGCCCCTTCCGGCGTTCCGCGGGCTTTCTCAGCGCAGCACGGAGGGCGGGGTGCGCTCGGCGTCGACCTTCTGGGTGCCGGTCAGCTCGCCCCACACGATGTAGCGGTAGCGCGAGGTGAAGACCGGGGTGCAGGTCGTCAGGGTGATGTAGCGGCCCGGGGTGGTCTTGCCGGACTCCTTGGGCACCTGGTCGATGACGTGCACGTTGTACTTCGAGGTCTGGTCGAGTACGGCGTAGACCTTGTAGACGTACCAGGTGTCGCGGGTCTCGAAGACGATCGCGTCACCCTTCTTGATCTTGTCGATGTCGTGGAACTTCGCGCCGTGCCCGTCCCGGTGCGCGGCGAGGGTGAAGTTGCCGGTCTTGTCCCACGGCATCGCGGACTTCTGCGGCGAGGTGTAGTAGCCCGCCACGCCCTCGTTGAGCACCGGGACCTCGGTGCCCTTCTTGACCAGGACCTCGTAGCCGCTGCCCATGGCCGGCACGTGCAGGAAGCCGATGCCGCTCTCGGTGTCGAGCTTTCCCGGCGGCCCGGCGGGCTGCTGCGCCCAGTGCCGGCGGACGCTGTCGGCCTCGTGCTTCTCCTGACGGTCGGCCAGCACGTTGGTCCACCACAGCGAGTAGACGACGAACAGGGCGAGGATCAGGCCGAGGGTGATGAGCACTTCGCCGATGAAGCTGACCGTGGCGGCGATCCGGCCGCGGGTGCGCCCCGGAGTTCGTGGTCCGGCGTCCCGGGACCCGGCGCTGTCCTGGTCGTGCTCGGTGGTCGCCACCGGTCACCCCGTTCTTCGTTACGTGACTCGTCCTCAACCGCCCAGCATCGCCGCGGGAGTTCCCTTGCTTCGCGGCTGCTCGGCGACCATCTTTCCCCACACGATCATCCGGTACTCACTTGTGAATTCCGGCGTGCAGGTGGTCAAAGTGATGTAACGGCCGGGTTTGGTGAAACCGGAGCCAACCGGAACCGGCTCGATCACGCTGACGTTGGAGGGCGGGGTCTGCGGCAGCATGCTGGTGATCGCGTACGTGTAGTACATACCCGACGTCTCCACGACGACCTTGTCACCGGGGACCAGCTTGTTGATGTAGCGGAACGGCTCACCGTGGGTGTTGCGGTGGCCGGCCAGCGCGAAGTTGCCCGTGGAGTTCCACGGCATCGCGGTCTCCTGCTTGCCCGAGTAGTGGCCGACCTCGCCCTTGTCGAGGATCTTGTCCTTCTCGATGCCCTCGGCGATGGGGGCCTTCACATCCAGCTTGGGGATGTAGATGATCGCGAAGTTCGTGCCGTCGGGGAAGCTGTTGGGCTCGTTGTCGTCGTTCGTCGTCTTCTGGCTGTCCCACTCGTGCTGGAGGCTGTTGGTGGCACCGCTGGCGGCCTCGTCGGCGAGCACGTTGGTGTACCAGAGCTGGTAGACGACGAACAGCAGCATCAGAACACCCATACTGATGAACAGCTCACCGACCACCTGGCTGACGACCACCCCCGGGCTGCTCTTCGCCGCCTTGGCCGCGCGCTTGGCCTCCATGCGGGAGACCGGCAGCCGGTCGGCGTCCTGCTCCGGCACGGCGAGGGCGGTGCCGGGGCCGGCGGCCTCCGGTGCGCCGGTGCGCCTGCGCCCGGTGCCGGTGCCTGTGCCGCGTCTGGCTGCCTTGCGGCGCTCAGCGCGACCGCCGGTGGGGGCCTCCCCGTCCGCCTCGAAGTCGGCCTCCTGGCCGTCGCCGGGCCGCTCGGCGGCGCGCGGGTCGTCGGCCACCGGGAGTTCGGCGGTGACGTCGGGGCGCCGCCTGCGGCCGCGCGGCGGTTCGGCCGGCGTCTCGTACCCGGGCTCGGGCTGGTAGCCGTCGGCGGGCCGCTGAGGCGGCTGGAGGCCCTGCTGGGGCTCGTACAGCGACTCGGGGGCCTGCGGGGCCTGTTGGGGCGTGTGGGGGTCCTGGGGGGGCGCTTGGTGGGGCGCTTGGGGGGCGTAGCCGGTCGGGTAGCCCTCGTAGGGCTGCTCGTAGCCGTGCTGCGGGTACCCCAGGCCGGCCGAGGACGACGGGTGGGGCTGCTGGGGGGCCTGGGGATAGGGCTGGGCGTACTGCTGATGCTGCTGGTGTTGCTGGTGGTGTGACTGTTGCTGCTGGGGATGCGCCGGTGGGGCCGCGTACCAGCCGGAGCCGGGGTCCTGTGGGGGATAGCCCGACGGCTGCTGCGGCTGGTGGCCGCCGGGCAGCGGGTCGCTCAGCGGGTCGGCGAGTTGCTCGACGGCAGCGACGAACTCGGCGGTGTCCCCGTACGACGGCGGCCCCGCCTGGCGCCCCGCCGAGCTCTCCGGGCGTACCGCTGTCACGCCCCGGCCTTGCCGACCACCGGCGCGAGACCCGCGGAACGGCCGACCGCGCCCGCGTCGCCGCACTGCTCAAGCCAGTTGGCGAGCATCCGGTGCCCCCATTCGGTCAGTACCGACTCCGGGTGGAACTGGACGCCCTCGACCGGCAGGTCCCGGTGGCGCAGCCCCATGACGACACCGCCCCCGGTCCAGGCGGTGACCTCCAACTCGGAGGGTACGGTGTCGCGTTCGACCGCCAGCGAGTGGTAGCGGGTCGCGGTGTAGGGCGAGGGGAGCCCGGCGAAGACGCCGGAGCCCTCGTGCATCACGGCCGAGGTCTTGCCGTGCAGCAGTTCGGGGGCCCGGCTGACCACCGCCCCGTAGGCGACCGCGATGGACTGCAGGCCGAGGCAGACACCGAAGACCGGGACGCCGGCCCGCGCGCAGGTCCCGACCATCTCGACGCAGACCCCGGCGTCCTCGGGGGTGCCGGGTCCGGGGGAGAGCAGCACCCCGTCGAAGCCGTCGAGCGCGTGGTCGAGGGAGACCTCGTCGTTGCGCAGCACCTCG
Source organism: uncultured Actinomycetota bacterium (assembly GCA_963737305.1). Classification (GTDB taxonomy): domain Bacteria; phylum Actinomycetota; class Actinomycetes; order Streptomycetales; family Streptomycetaceae; genus Streptantibioticus_C. The sequence continues at coordinate 4,569,957 of CAVTRX010000001.1, forward strand.
CACTCGGCCCCGAGTTGGTAGAGGTACTGCACGAGGTTGAAGACGAAGCTGTCGTAGTTGTCGACCACGAGAATGCGGGCGCCGCGCGCCGTTGGTGCGATACCTGCGCTCATCAGCCCGCGCTGCCTCCGCCGTTGACCGTCACGTCGTTGAACGGAAGAAGTGGCTCCGCCCAGGGGAACACCCACTGGAACAGGACGAACACGACCGCCAGGACGAGTACGAGGGAGCAGAACGCCTTCGCCAACGCGTTCCCCGGCAGGTTCCGCCAGATCCAGCCGTACATACGGTGCCTTCCTTCCTGTTCCGCACAAGAGTAAAGGGAGACTGCCGGGTCTTGAGGGTCGGCCGGGCAAAGCTCTCGGCATCCCTTCGGCAACGGACGGGCACCGCTCGGCGCGGGCCGCGGGCCGGATCGGATCACCGGCCGCGACGGCCTGGCTGCCCGGGCGGGGTGATCCGCCCCGACCCACCGGAGACTGCCTGGCCGGAGAGTACCTTGGGGACCACCCGCGCCCCGCCGGGCGGGGTCGGGTCGCCGGCGAAGGCGCCGGCGGGAACACCGGCCGAATTCCTCATGGGACCCTTATCTCCTTCGCACCCGATGAACCACTACGCTAACGGACGCCCAAGGGGCGGTCTCCGTTCGCATCCCGCCCGGCGACGTCCACCACATCCGCCTGCGCGTACCGGTCCCGCAGCGCATCGACAGGAGAGTCCCTCGTGCCGAAGTCACGGATCCGCAAGAAGGCCGACTTCACTCCGCCGCCGGAGAAGACCGCCACGTTCAAACTGAGGTCGGGCCGCCGCTGGGTGGCGCCGCTGATGCTGGCGCTCTTCGTCCTGGGGCTGGCCTGGATCGTCATCTTCTACGTGACGACCGGGAGCCTGCCCATCGAGGCCATCGGCAACTGGAACATCGTGATCGGTTTCGGCTTCATCGCGGGTGGGTTCGTCGTCTCCACGCAGTGGAAATAGCGCCTGCGCGGTGGAAACGCCGCCGGTCACCGCTCGGCCGCCCGACAGCGACGGGACTCCCGGCGCCCGGCGGCGGGACCCGGCGTCAACATGACTCCCCAGTTGTCCACAGAGTTATCCACAGGAACATCCACAGTGGGGAAAAGGTCGGAAGATCTGTGGATAACCTCTGTCGGATTGACGCCGGTGTGATCGGCGACAGCCGCTGATCTCCCCTGATGTCCGGTGATCTTGCGTGTCAGACAAGGGTTCGGCCGGAACCTGCCCGTGCGGCGCCACGCCTGCCAGGCCATGCACAGGGTGCCACGCAGTCTGTGGATAAGTCATATGAACGGTCACCCGGTGCACTCTGTGCCGGGTGACCGGGGGTCCCACCAGCGACGACGGGCGACGTCAGCCCGTGTACTGCGCCGCGCCCATCGCGATCACCGCCAGGATCACCACGAGCATCCCGGCACAGGTCCCCCACTGCACGAGCGCACGCCGGGCACGCGGTGCGTGCACCATGCCGTACGCGATGACGCCACCGGTGACCAGACCGCCGATGTGGGCACGCCAGTCGATGTTGCTGATCGTGAAGGTGAAGACCAGGTTCAGCACGATCAGGATCACGATCGGCTTCAGGTCCGCGCGCACCCGGCGCAGCAGGACGAACATCGCGCCGAGCAGGCCGAAGATCGCCCCGGAGGCGCCGAGTCCCAGCTCGTTGGCCGGCGCCAGCAGGAAGGACAGCGCGCTGCCGCCCAGCCCGGACAGCAGGTAGAGCGCCAGGTACCGCAGTCTGCCCAGGGCCGCCTCCACCGAGGGGCCGATCCACCACAGGGACAGCATGTTGAGCCCGACGTGTGCGATCGCCTGGTGCAGGAAGACCGCGGTCAGCAGCCGGTACCACTGGCCGTCGGCGATCTCCGGCGGGAACAGCCCCAGCCGGTAGACCAGCGTCCCGCTCGACTGGACGGCGACGAAGACCGCCAGGTTGATCACGATCAGGATGATGGTGACCAGCCGCGGGTTGGCGGTCACCGTGCCGCCCGCCATGGTGCGCGGCGCGGGCGGGGCGGTGGCACGGCCCTCGTTGATGCAGCCGGGGCACTGGAAGCCGACGGAGGCGCTGACCATGCAGTCCGGACATATCGGCCGGTCGCAGCGTGTGCAGCGGACCCCGGTCTCCCGGTCAGGGTGCCGGTAGCAGCAGACCGCCTGGTCCATGGCTCCTCTTTCGTCACGTCTTCGTCACGCACGGCTCGCACCGTCGCGTCGCCCCGCCCGTCAGACGGACGGGCGGGGCGCGGTAGTTCCCGGGACGGCGAAAACGCGCCCGGCAACCATGTCCAGGAGAGTGTGCCCGGAAAGCTGCCGGAAGGGGTCAGCCTTCGCGCTTCTCGACCACCACGGACTCGATGACCACGTCCTTGACCGGACGGTCGGTGCGCGGGTTGGTCGCGGTGCCCCCGATCGCGTCGACGACACGCTGGCTCGCCGGGTCGGTGACCTCGCCGAAGATGGTGTGCTTGTTGTTCAGCCAGGTCGTCGGCGCGACGGTGATGAAGAACTGCGAGCCGTTGGTGCCCGGGCCCGAGTTGGCCATCGCCAGCAGGTAGGGCTTGTCGAAGCGCAGTTCGGGGTGGAACTCGTCGGCGAACTTGTAGCCGGGGCCACCGGTGCCGTTGCCCAGCGGGTCGCCGCCCTGGAGCATGAAGCCGGAGATGACGCGGTGGAAGACCGTACCGTCGTACAGCCGCGCGTTGCTCGACTTGCCGGTCTGCGGGTCGGTCCACTCGCGCGTGCCCTCGGCGAGCTCGACGAAGTTCTTCACGGTCTTCGGAGCGTGGTTCGGCAGCAGCCGGATCACGATCTCACCGTGGTTGGTCCTGAGGGTGGCGTAGAGCTGCTCAGCCACGACGTACCTTCCATAGACAGCACTGACGACTCAAATCCTCGCACGGGTCCCACCCTCCTCCCGGCGCCCCCCGCGACACCCGCCCGCCTGGCCCCTTCGCGCCCGCCCGGCGGCCTCCGTTGCCCCGGATGCCCGAGCACACATGCCGTGAGCCGCGCCAACAGGCATGATCTCTATTCGGGCGGTAAGACGAAATGTCGTACGCCACCGTCGTACGCCACCGAGGAGGAGGTTCTCGTGACCCGCACAGACAGCGTGCGCCACGCAGCCACGACGACGAAGGACAGCGTGCGGCACGCGGCCGAGGTGGTGGCTCCGTACGCCGACTCCGCGAAGGACACCGCTACCCAGTACGCCAACCATTACGCGGACGAGGCACGGCGGGTGCTGGTCCCCAAGGTCTCCGCAGCGGCCGACCAGGCCAGGGACACCGCCATGGCGCAGTACGACGCCTACCTCGCGCCGCGGATCGCCCACGCGATGCTCGCCATGCAGGACGCCGTACCGCCGAAGGTCGCCGCGAGCACCGCGAAGGCTGCCCGGCGCACCCGCACCACCGCCCGGCGCGCCGCCCGGCAGGCGGCCGACTACACCGCGCCCAAGGTCGGACAGGCCATGGAAGCCGCCCGCGCCGCCGCCGAGCCGGTACGCGACGAGGCCACCGCCCGGGCCGGCGCCGCGCTGGCCGCGCTGCGCGGACAGGTCTCGGCCGCCGACGTCGAGAAGCTGGTACGCCGCAACCAGCGCCGCTCCAGGACCGGACGCTTCACCAAGCGGGTGGTGGTGCTGGGCCTGGTCGCCGGTGCCGGGGTCGCCGCCTGGCGCTGGTGGAGCCGACAGACCAACCCGGACTGGCTGGTCGAGGCGCCGTCCGCCACCGAACCGGTCGAGGACGAGCGCTCCTCGCCCGGCAGCAGCGTCGCCTCCCCCACCCGCACCACCCTGGAAGAGGTGGACGGCTCCGACGACTCCCTCGACCCCGAGGTGCGCGCCAAGCGCGACGAGGACGAGGCGGCCGCCGCCGCGGAGGCCGCCGAGGCCTCCCGCCGCCGCCGGGAGAACCCCAACGGCGACAGCCACGGCTGACCGACCCGCGCGGCACGCGGTGCGCCGTGCGGCGCGCTGTGGCGGGTCCCGGGGCTGCGCGCCCGGCGCGGTGGCGGGTCCCGGGGGCTGTGCGCCCGGCGCTGTGGCGGCTCCCAGGAGGACCGTCCTCGCGGTCGGGGGCTGTGCGCCCGGCGGTAGCCGCGGGTGACCCGGCGGGCCGGCGTCACGCGATGCCGGCCGCCGCGGCGGGTTCCTGGGCGCCGCCGTCGTTCCCGGGGGCCGCGTCGCCGGGCTGCCGGTCGTCGATGACCGCGGGGACACCGCGCAGGGTGAACAGCGCGGCCACCGCGCCGGCGGCGAGCAGGGCGGCGCCGGCCAGCACCGTGATGTGCATGCTGTGGGTGAAGGCGTGCCGGGCCGCCGCCGCGAGGGCCCGCCCGGCCGGCCCCGGCAGGCCCGCCCCGACCCGCACGCCGCCGCTGACCGACTCGCGGGCGGTGTGCGCCGCGGAGGCCGGCAGACCCGCCGGGAGCGGCAGAGTGGCCCGGTAGACGGCGCTGAGCACCGATCCGAGGATCGCGATGCCCAGCGCGCCGCCGATCTCCTGCGCGCTCTCCGCGATGGCCGCGGCCGCTCCGGTGCGGTCGCCGGGCGCGCTCGCCAGCACGGTGTCGGAGGTGACCGAGAAGGTCAGTACGACTCCGGCGCCGTTGACCAGCAACGGCGGCAGCAGCATCACCCAGTAGCGGGAGTCCACCGCGACCAGGGCCAGCGCGCCGGTGCTGACCGCCATCAGCGCCAGCCCGAGCGCGACCACCCGCGCCCGGCCGATCCGCGGGATCAGCACCGCGGCCAGCGGAGCGGCGAAGACCGCCGACAACGGTCCCGGCAGCAGCGCCAAACCAGCGGTCAGCGGCGACCAGCCGCGCACCACCTGGAGGTAGAGCGAGAAGGCCAGTGACAGGGTGGAGGAGGCAAAGATGCCGACCAGGTTGGCGCCGATGGATCCGGAGAAGGCCGGGTTCCGGAAGAGCCGGACATCCAGCAGCGGTTCCGCGAGCCGGGTCTGGCGCCGGACGAACGCGACCGCGCAGCAGGCTCCGACCGCGGCGGCGATCCACACCCACGGGTCGTGCGCGCCCTCCCGGGCCGCCGTCTTGACCGCGTAGACCAGCCCCAGCATGCCGACCACCGACAGCGGCACGCTGAGCCCGTCCAGCCGGCCGGGACGCGGGTTGCGGGACTCCCTGAGCACCGGAACGCCGACCGCGGTCACCACGGCCATCACCGGCACGTTGATCAGGAAGACCGACCCCCACCAGAAGTGGTCCAGCAGCAGGCCGCCCACGACCGGGCCCAGTGCGAAGCCCGCCGCGGCGGCTCCGCTGCTGATCCCGATCGCGGTGGTCCGCTGCCTGGGATCGGTGAAGGTGGCCCGCACGATCGACAGGGTGGACGGCAGGATCATCGCCCCGGCCACGCCGAGCACCGCCCGCGCGCCGATGAGCATCGCGGCGCTGTCGGCGTAGGAGGTGGCCAGCGAGGCGAGGGCGAAGGCGCCCGCGCCGCACAGCATCAGCCGCTTGCGGCCGAACCGGTCGCCGAGGTTGCCCGCCACCACCAGCAGGCCGCCCATGGCGAAGCCGTAGATGTCGGCGATCCACAGCACCTGCGTGGCCGAAGGGTTCAAGTCCTGGACGAGGGAGGGGATGGCGTAGTTGAGGACGCTGTTGTCGACGCCCAGCAGCGTCGACGCCAGAACGCAGACGGCGAGGGTCGCCCACTTCAGGCGGGATCCGGCCGCCTGGGCGGCCGGAGCGTTGGTTGTGGTCGTCATGCGCCAAGCGTCGAAGGCGGCCCTGACCGCCCGCTGACCGCCCGCTGACAGTCGCCGACGGTCCGGCCGGACGCGGTCAGCCGGCCGGACGCCGTCGGCTCCCGCGTCGTCAGCCGGGCGCCGTCAGCTCCCGCAGCGTCCGCAGGGCGTGGTCGAAGTCGAGCGAGGCGCCCCGGGCGTGGGCGGTGGCGTAGCCGGGGGCGCCCAGGGCGGCATGGCAGGCGGCCAGAGCTCGGGCGGTGTCGGGTCCCGGGACGGCGTCCATGCCGCGCGCCGCGCGGGCCATGCCGAGGATCTCCGCGGCACCGGCCGGATCGCCCGCGTCCAGGGCGAGTTCGGCGACCGCCTCCGCCACCGTGGCCACAAACTGCCGGTTGCGGACGCTGCTGGTGTGCAGTGCTTCCCGGTAGTGGCCGCGCGCCCCGCGCGGGTCGCCGTCCGCCGCCCGGATCCGGCCCAGGGTGACCAGTGCCTCGGCGCGGGTCCCCTCACCGGAGAACCAGACGGGCAGGCACTCCGACATCGCCAGCTCGCACAGTTCGCGGGCCCCGTCGAGGTCGCCGAGCAGCCGGGCCCGCTCGGACAGGCCCAGGTGCGCCGAAGCCCGCAACTCGGGTGTGGCGGAGCGGCGGGCCAGTTCGAGTGCCCGCAGGAAGTCGGCGTGGGACGCCTCGTGGTCGGCCGCCCGCAGTCCGCACCAGCCGCGCTGGCAGAGCAGTTCCGCGCGGTTCTCGGTGGCACCCAGCTCCTCCGCGAGGGCCAGTGCCTCGTCGATGAGGGCCACGGCGCGCGGCAGATCGCCCTGGCAGGTGACGAACGACGACAGGTGGGTGAGGGCCACGACGGCTCCCCAGCGGTCCCCCAGCAGGCGGAACTGCCGCAGCGACGCGGTGAACGCCTGCTCGGCCTCCCGCTCCAGGCCCAGGACCATCCAGTTCCGGTAGCCGGCCCCGAGCTGGTTGAGCCCCTCGAACCACGGGTCGCCCTCCGTCAGGGCCCGCGCCGCCTCGTAGCGCATGTAGGTGGCGTTGTCCGGCACCCCGGCGATCGGCGCCCACAGCAGGAAGGTCACCGGGTAGCGTCCCGGGCCGGCCTCGATGACCTCGGTGGCGGCCGCGAGGTGGGCTGCGAGTTCCTCCTCGCCCGGTGCGGCGGGCGCGGCCACGATGACGCACAGGGTGTACTCCTCCTCCAGTCCCCGAGGCGGGCGTGGACCGACCGCGTCCAGCAACCGCCGCGCCGGGACGGCGCCTTCGTGGCGCACCCCGCGTAGCGTCCAGTAGGTGGCCAGCGCGGCGACCAGCCGCATCCCCCGGTCGTGGTCGCCGTCCGCGACGGCGCGGTGCAGCGCGGCGGTGAGGTTGTCGTGGTCGGCCGACAGCCGCCGCAGCCAGTCGAGTTGTTCCGCGCGGCGCAGACCCGGCTCGGCGGCGGCCGCCAGGTCGAGGAAGCAGCCGATGTGGGCGCCGCGCGAGAGCCGTGCCTCACCGGCCTCTTCGAGCCGTTCGGCACCGTAGGCGCGGATGGTCTCCAGCATCCGGTAGCGCAACCGCGGCCCGCCGTCCGGCCGATGGGCCACCACCAGCGACTTGTCCACCAACGAGTCGACCAGGTCCAGCACTTCGTACGGCTCGATGTCCCCGGGAGCGGAGCAGACCGTCTCGGCGGCCTCCAGCGTCCAGCCGCCGGCGAAGACCGAGGCGCGGCGCAGCACCGCGCGTTCGGGCTCGGACAGCAGGTCCCAGCTCCAGTCGACGACCGCGCGCAGGGTGCGCTGGCGTGGCTGCGCCGTGCGGCTGCCGCGCGACAGCAGCCGGAAGCGCTGGTCGTCCCGCACCTGCTCGCCGGTGGGCGCACGGTCGTCCGGGGGAGTGCCGAGCCGGTCGGCGATCTGCCCGGCCGACAGCGAGCGCAGTCGTGCCGCGGCCAGTTCGATGGCGAGCGGGAGTCCGTCGAGCGCGGCGCAGATCCGCAGCACTGCCTCCCACTCGGCCGTCAGGGTGAAGTCGGGCCGCACCGCGCCGGCCCGCTCGGCGAAGAGCCGGACCGCCGGATAGTCCGCCGCCCGTTCCACGGAGGTGCCCGGCGGTGGCACGCTCAACGGCGGCACCGGGCAGAGCGCCTCACCGGTGATGCCCAGCGCCTCCCGGCTGGTGGCGAGGACGCGTAGCCCGGGGCAGCCGGCCAGCAGTCCGGCGACGAGCGCGGCGGTCGCGTCGACCACGTGCTCGCAGTTGTCCAGGACGAGCAGCAACGACCGGTCGGCGAGCGCGGCCGTCAGCCGGTCCAGCGGGTCCCGCACGGGCGCCGCGGAGGGCACCAGTCCCGACTCGCGCAGCCGGAGGGCGCCCAGCACCGCCTGCGGCACGTCGAGGCCGTCGGTGACCCCGGCGAGGGAGACGAAGCACCTCTCACCCGGATGGCGGCCGACCGCCTCGATGGACAGCCGCGTCTTGCCCGCCCCGCCAGGACCGGTCAGCGTGACCAGCCGGCAGGCGGCCAACCGCTCCTCGACGTGCAGCAGTTCGCCCGTGCGACCGACGAAACTGGTCAGCTGGGCGGGCGGCGGCGTGCCACGCGGGGCCAAGGGTGCTGTTTCACGTGAAACATCGACTCGTGTTTCACGTGAAACATCCTCGCGATCCGGTGTTTCACGTGAAACAACTCCGCGCAGCACCTCCAGATGAGCCCGCGCCAACTCCGCGCCCGGATCAGCCCCCAAGCTCTCCGCCAGTTCCCGGCGGGCGTCCTCGTAGACGCCCAGCGCCTCCGCCTGGCGGCCACCGGCGTGCAGCGCCCGCATCAGCTGGGCCCGCAGCCGTTCGCGCAACGGATGGGCGGCGACCAGTTCCGTGAGTTCGGGGACGAGTTCGCGATGGCCGCCGAGCGCCAGCCCGGCCGTCATCCGCTCCTCCACCGCCGCCAGACGCAGCTCCTCCAGCCGCGCCACCTGCGCCGCGGCGAACGGCGCCTGCCGGACGTCGGCCAGCGCCGGGCCCCGCCACAGCGCCAGCGCCTCGCCCAGCAGCCGGCCGGCCCGTTTGTGCTCCCGGGCGGCCAGCGCGGAACGGCCGGCCGCGGCGAGCGTCGCGAAGCGGTGCGCGTCCACCTCGTCCGGGTCGACCAGGAGGCGGTATCCGGCGGGGTGGTTCTCGATGACCTCCCCCAGCGTCGCGCGCAACCGGGAGACCTGGGCCTGCAAGGCGTTCACCACGCCGGCGGGCGGCCGTTCCCCGTAGAGGCCGTCGATCATCCGGTCGACGGAAACGACCCGGCCCGCGTCGAGCAGCAGCAGGGCGAGCACGGCGCGCCGCCCCGGGCCGCCCAGTGCGGCCGGCCCGCCACCGGCGAGCAGCGCCCGTGTCTCCCCCAGAATCCCGAATCGCACGCCCGCGATTCTTCCCCAGCCCCACACCCCAGCGCAGCGCCGCCCGAGCGCCACCCGGGGACCCGGCGACCCAGCGCCGGTGAAATCACGAAATCCCCCCGTCCACGTGGGACGAGGGGATCGATGGGGTGGAGCCTAGGGGAGTCGAACCCCTGACATCTGCCATGCAAAGACAGCGCTCTACCAACTGAGCTAAGGCCCCTCGGTACGGACCGAGCCGCACCGCAGAACAGGGTACCGGTTGGTTGGGGTGGATCTGTACTCGGATTCGGTGGAGCCCGCTTCAGGGGTGCTCCGTAGGATGGTTTGCGGATTCGCGGACGCAAAGCCGGAATCCGTGCAGCATGGGGTGCCGAGGCAGGCACGGGTGGACGGGAGCCGGCATGGAGACCTCTTCGCAGGACGCGGCCGGACGGGCACGGGAGCAACAGCGCGGCTGGTACGGAGAGCCCCTGGGCGAGCTGTTCGGCGGGGTCATCGCCGGTCTGGGGCTCAACCAGGCACGGCTGGCCGGGATACTCGGCCTGTCGGCGCCGATGCTCTCGCAGCTGATGAGCGGGCAGCGCGCGAAGATCGGCAACCCGGCGGTGGTCCAGCGGTTGCAGTCGCTGCGCGAGCTGGCCGCGGAGGTGGCCGACGGCACCGTGACGTCCGCCGAGGCCGCGTCCCGCATGGCCCAGATCCGTGAGTCGGCCGGGTCCGGCCTGCTGGGCACCGCCAGCTCGCAGATCACCGGCCAGGGCGCACCGGCCCGGCAGCCACCGCCGGCCAGGCGGGTGGTGCGGGAGATCCAGCAGTTGCTGCGGTCCATCGGATCCGCGGACGAGCTGTCGTCCGCGGCGGACACCCTCGCGCCCGGCCATCCCGAACTGGCAGAGTTCCTGCGGGTCTACGGAGCCGGCCGCACCGACGAGGCCGTGGCCCACTTCGAGGCGCACCAGGACTGACCCCGGGCGGGCACCGGGACACCGAACACGCACCACCGCACGAACACGCACCACGAGCACCACGACGCACCACGACTCACGAAGACGTAACACGACTCACGAAGTCACAGACGGACGAGGGGCACGCTCCATGGGTGAGCTGTTCGCCGGGCGCTACGAGCTGGTCGACCCGATCGGGCGCGGCGGGGTGGGCGCGGTCTGGCGGGCCTGGGACCACCGGCGTCGGGCCTATGTCGCGGCGAAGGTGCTGCGGCAGAGCGACGCGCACGCACTGATCCGCTTCGTCAGGGAGCAGGCTCTGCGCATCGACCATCCGCACGTCCTCGCGCCCAGGAGCTGGGCGGCGGACGACGAGAAGGTGCTGTTCACCATGGAGTTGGTGAGCGGCGGATCACTGGCCCGCCTGATAGGCGACTACGGACCGCTGGCGCCGCGCTATGTGGCGGTGCTGCTGGACCAGTTGCTCTCGGGACTGGCCGCGGTGCACGCCGAGGAGGTGGTGCACCGGGACATCAAGCCCGCCAACGTGCTGCTGGAGACCACCGGCACCGGGCGCCCCCATCTGCGGCTGTCCGACTTCGGCATAGCCATGCGCAAGGGGGAGCCGCGGCTGACCGAGACCAACCATGTGGTGGGCACCCCCGGCTACTTCGCGCCCGAGCAACTCAAGGGCGCCGAACCGGACTTCCCCGCGGATCTGTACGCGGTCGGCCTGGTCGCCCTCTACATGCTCACCGGCCGCAAGCCGGACGCCCAGGCGCTGGTGGATCGGTTCAACGCGTTCGGCGGTATGCCCAACGCGCCGCAGGGGGTGCCTGAGCCGCTGTGGCAGGTGGTGGCCACCCTGCTCAACCCCGTTCCGACGGCCCGCTTCCGTTCGGCGACCGGCGCCCGCAAGGCACTGGTCGCCGCATTCGAACTGCTGCCCGAGCCGGGCATCGACGACGAGCCGATAGAGGTCTTCGACCAGCTCGGGCCGCTGCCCGAGGGGTTCGGTCCCGAGGGGCCGCTGGCGCCCGCCGCCTCGGCACCCGCCCGCGTCGTTCGGCAACCACCGCCCCCGCACCCCCTGCCCCAGCCGCAACAACAGCCGCAGCCATGGCAGCGGCCGAACGCCGGTGAGGGTTTCCCGCTCGCCCCGCCGCAGCCGCGCACCGCGCCGACCGCGCAGTACACCGCCCCGGCCGCGCCGCCCGCCCTGCCGTCCACGATGCCGTCCGTGCCCGCCGAGGCCACGACCGAGCCCCGCCGGCCCGCCGGGCCCGCGCCTTCCTCGCGCCGCCGACGCCGCCGTCCCCGGACGCCGGGAAAGGCGATCATCGGCATGTATCTGACCGCCGTGGTGCTGCTGGCGATCGGCGTGTGGGCCCTGGCGACCTCCTGACGCCCGAGGAGCCCGGCGAGCCGACTCCCCAGGCTCCCAAAGGCTCACCAGGCTCCCGGGCCCCGGTCACCCCGGCTCACCAGGCTCCCGGGGCCCCCGGCACCCACTGTCCGCGGTCCCGGGGCGCCGCAGACGCCGCAGGCGCCCGTCAGTGCCCGTCGACGGCGCGCCGGGCCCGCCGCAACAGGAGCGTCGGCCACACCAGGAAGACCGCGGCCAGCCCGAAGGCCACGTAGGAGCCCGCCCGGCGCACCGGATGACCGGCGGGCGCCGTCCCCGCGGTGACCGGCATCACCCGGCTGAGCCCGGTGACCTTCGGGGCGGGCCCGAAGACCCCGAACCCGGCCGCCGCCAGGCTCCCCCGGTAGTCCGGCCCGGGCCGCGCGGCGCCGGCGACCTTCAGCCGCAGCGTGACGTCCACCCCGCCGGTGGTGAACTGCGCGACGGCCGGGTGCAGGCTGACCTGGACGTAGTACCAGCCCGCGACGGCCGAGGCGTTGACCCTGCTGTCGCTGGAGAGCCGGTTGTCGTAGTCGACCTCGGGGGTCTGGGCGGACACCGCGGTGTGGCGTCCGGTGTAGGAGGCCGGCTGCCCGTCGACGTAGCCGCGCGCCGGGCTGAAGACCGCGACCCGCAGTCCGCTGACGCTGAACCCGCCGCTGCCGGTCACCGTGGCGTCCCCGAACTCGGCGGTGGCGGACAGCCGTTGGCCCCAGTCGACCGGAACGCGGTAGTAGCGGGTCACGCCGGGCTCCAGGTGGTCCAGATAGAGCCCGTTGCCCGGCAGCCGCAGCCCGGTGCCGTCCATCCCCGCCGCGCCGGTCACCCGGGCGGGAGCGCCCGCCCCCGCGCCCGGCGCGGGGCTCGCCGAGGAGTACGTCGGCACCGGCCGCACGGCCGGCAGCGTGGCCAGCCCCGGCTCCGCCATGTAGCGCACGTCCAGCGGCCACACGTCGCCGTCCGACCCGGCGGCGCTCTCCCGCCGCACCGACAGCAGGTAGCGGCCCGCCGTACGGCACACGTCGTCGGCCGCCCCTGGACGCCGCACCAGGCCGCCCACCGGGGCGCTCGCGTCGTCACCGGCGAACCGCGCGTCGTAGGAGTCGCAGATCGTGCCGTCGGCGGTCTGAAGGCGCAGGGTGATCCCGTCGAGGAAGCCCACATGGCTGCCGGGGCGGGGAACGGCGAAGGCGGACAGATAGCTGGTCACCGCGCCCAGCGCGCCACCGGTGTCCGACGCCCCGCCGCCCGCGGTCCCGCCCCGGTTCGAGACGGCGCCCAGCTGGACGGCGTAGTACTTGGTCGCGCCCTTCGCGAGGGTGTCGCGGTAGGTGGATCCGGCGGCCAGCACCGGGGCCCCGGTGCCGCTCGGGGCGCCGCGCACCGAGGTGCCAGCCGGTGTCCATCCCTGTACGGCCCCCTCAGGCGCCGCCATGGCCGCGGGGGCGGCGGCGGCCAGTAACGCCGTCAGCACCGCCACAGCGGCCCCGCGCGGGCCCCCTCGACGCCTCACGCACCCCGTCCGCCGCCCTCGCACGTCGTCGCCCGCCCCTCTTCGTACGTGCCGCCCCTCGTTCCGCGCACCCCGCGAAGCTATTGATGCGCTCGTGCCAATTCAATAGCGAGGCCCCGACCGCATGACGGTCGGGGCCTCAGCCGGAGTACTTGGATCTAGGCGCTCGTGCCCGAACCTGCCGGGACGGAGTCGGTCGCCTCCGTCCACAGGTCCTGCTCGGCGCGGTCCGCCTGGATCTGGCGGTACACGAGGAGCCCGCCGATGGCGGCCAGTGCGACCAGGAGAAACTTCTTCACCGCGCGACCTCGTCCTTCTTACGTTGGGAGTCGTCCGATGAGCCCGATGATACACACCGGCCGATATCGAACGGTTACCTACTGACGGCCCTTTAAACCAAGACAAAGGCCATCCGCTTGATCAAGCGGATGGCCTTCGCTTCGGTGGGGCTAACAGGACTTGAACCTGTGGCCTCTTCCTTATCAGGGAAGCGCTCTAACCGTCTGAGCTATAGCCCCGCGCCGCGTTGAAAGATTAGCGCACGTGGGCCGCTGTCCCAAATCGGTTAGCCGACGGGCTACTCGTCCTCCGCGAGCGTCAGCTCGATGCCGCCGACGAAGCCCGCGGACATGTTGTAGAGGAACGACGCCAAGGTGGCCAGCGCGGTCGCCAGCACCACGTCGATCACGGCGATCACCGACGTGAACATCACGACGCGCGGCAGCGACAGGAAGCCCTGCAGATCGAAGCCGCCCCCCGTACCCGAGCCGGTGGCGTCGCTGATGGTGGAGCCGACGGTGGCGAACACGCCGAGCGCGTCCAGCACCATCCACAGCACCGCCACCGCCACGACCGTGCAGACACCGAGCGCGATCGACAGCAGGAAGCTGACCTTCATCACCGACCACGGGTCCGCCTTGGACACCCGCAGCCTCGCCTTGCGGGTGTGCGGCGCCGCGGTGCGGGCCGCCGGCCGCGGCTGACGGCGCGCCCCTTGGGCGGTGCCGCCCGCGGTGGTCGGCGGGCCGTAGCCCGGCGGCTGCTGGCCCGGCTGGGGGCCGGGCAGAGCCGCCTGCGGGGGCGGCGCGTAGGCCTGCGGGGGGTGATGCGGCTGGGGCGGTCGGCCGTCTCTGGCCTCCGGCAGGGGGGACCCGGTCCCCGCGCCGCCACCGGCGGCGCCCGTGGCTCCGTTCACGGTCTTACTCCTCGGACTCGTCAGCCGCGGGCTGCACGCCCACGACCCCTTCGGTACCCTCGGCCGCGCCGTCGGCTTCGACCTCTTCGGCCTCCGCACCGGCTTCGGCGTTGCGGGCGATACCGACGACGGCATCGCGCTTGCCCAGGTTGATCAGTTGAACGCCCATGGTGTCACGGCCGGTCTCCCTGACCTCGTTCACCCGGGTACGGATCACGCCACCGCCGAGCGTGATGGCCAGGATCTCGTCGGTCTCCTCGACCACCAGGGCGCCGACCAGCGAACCGCGGTCCTCCACGATCTTCGCCGCCTTGATGCCCAGGCCGCCGCGACCCTGCACCCGGTACTCGTCGACCGGGGTGCGCTTGGCGTAACCGCCGTCGGTGGCGGTGAAGACGAAGGTACCCGCCCGCACCACGTTCATCGACAGCAGTTCGTCGCCCTCGCGGAAACTCATGCCCTTCACGCCCGAGGTCGCCCGGCCCATCGGACGCAGCGCGTCGTCGGTCGCGGTGAACCGGATGGACTGCGCCTTGCGGCTGATCAGCAGCAGGTCGTCCTCGGCGGAGACCAGTTCCGCGCCGATCAGCTCGTCCTCGTGGCCGTCCTCGGTCTCGCGCAGGTTGATCGCGATGACACCGCCGGCCCGCGGGGAGTCGTAGTCCTTGAGCGAGGTCTTCTTCACCAGGCCGGACTTGGTGGCCAGCACCAGGTAGGGCGCCGCCTCGTAGTTGCGGATCGCCATGATCCGCGCGATGTGCTCGTCCGGCTGGAAGGCGAGCAGGTTCGCCACGTGCTGGCCGCGCGCGTCCCGCCCGGCGTCGGGGAGCTCGTACGCCTTGGCACGGTAGACCCGGCCCTTGTTGGTGAAGAACAGCAGCCAGTTGTGCGTGGTGGTCACGAAGAAGTGGTCGACGATGTCGTCCTGCTTCAACTGGGTGCCGCGCACGCCCTTTCCGCCGCGCTTCTGCGAGCGGTAGTGCTCGGTCTTGGTGCGCTTGACGTAGCCGCCACGGCTGATGGTGACGACGATGTCCTCTTCGGCGATCAGGTCCTCGATGGACATGTCGCCGTCGAAAGGCACCAGCTGGCTGCGCCGGTCGTCGCCGAACTTCTCGACGATGGCGGTCAGTTCCTCGCTGATGATGCCGCGCTGCCGCTCGGGGGAGGCCAGGATCGCGTTGTACTCGTTGATCTTCGTCTGGAGTTCGTCGTGCTCCGCCACGATCTTCTGCCGCTCCAGGGCGGCCAGCCGGCGCAGCTGCATCTCCAGGATCGCGTTCGCCTGGATCTCGTCGATCTCCAGCAGGTCCATCAGGCCGCCGCGCGCGGTGTCCACGGTGTCACTGCGCCGGATCAGCGCGATGACCTCGTCGATGGCGTCCAGCGCCTTGAGCAGGCCGCGCAGGATGTGGGCGCGCTCCTCCGCCTTGCGCAACCGGAAGCGGGTGCGCCGGACGATGACCTCGATCTGGTGGGTCACCCAGTGCCGGATGAACGCGTCCAGCGACAGGGTGCGCGGCACGCCGTCGACCAGCGCCAGCATGTTGGCGCCGAAGTTGGTCTGCAGGTCGGTGTGCTTGTACAGGTTGTTCAGCACGACCTTGGCGACGGCGTCCCGCTTGAGGACGATGACCAGCCGCTGGCCGGTGCGCGAGGAGGTCTCGTCGCGCACGTCGGCGATGCCGCCGACCCGGCCGTCCTTCACCAGGTCGGCGATCTTCTGCGCGAGGTTGTCCGGGTTGACCTGGTACGGCAGCTCGGTGACGACCAGGCACTGCCGGTTCTGGATCTCCTCGACCTCGACGACCGCCCGCATGGTGATCGAGCCGCGCCCGGTGCGGTACGCGTCCTCGATGCCGCGCCGGCCGACCACCAGCGCACCGGTGGGGAAGTCCGGGCCCTTGATGCGCTCCATCAGGGCGTCGAGCAGTTCCTCGTTGCCCACGTCCGGATTGGCCAGGAACCACTGGGCGCCGTCGGCGACCTCGCGCAGGTTGTGCGGCGGGATGTTGGTGGCCATGCCGACCGCGATGCCCGCGGAGCCGTTGATCAGCAGGTTCGGGAACCGGGCCGGCAGGACCGTGGGCTCCTGGTTGCGGCCGTCGTAGTTGTCCTGGAAGTCGACGGTGTCCTCGTCGATGTCCCGGACCATCTCCATCGACAGCGGCGCCATCTTGCACTCGGTGTAGCGCATGGCCGCCGCCGGGTCGTTGCCCGGCGAGCCGAAGTTGCCGTTGGAGTCGACCAGCGGCATCCGCATCGCCCACGACTGCGCGAGCCGGACCAGGGCGTCGTAGATGGAGGCGTCGCCGTGCGGGTGGTAGGTACCCATCACGTCGCCGACGACGCGGGCGCACTTGTAGAAGCCCTTCTCGGGCCGGTACCCGCCGTCGTACATCGCGTACAGCACCCGGCGGTGCACCGGCTTGAGGCCGTCACGCACGTCCGGCAGAGCGCGGCTGACGATCACGCTCATCGCGTAGTCGAGATAGCTGCGCTGCATCTCCGTCTCGAGCCCGACGGGCTCGACCCGCAGTCCGACGCCCTCGACGGCGGCCGGGCCGCCCTCGGGGGTGACGGGCGTAGCGGAGCCGTCGGGGGTGATGGGAGTCTCGTCGGCCATTACTGGTCAAAGTCCTTTCGAAGTACGGCGCCGGTGAGGCCGACTCAGATGTCGAGGAACCGGACGTCCTTGGCGTTGCGCTGGATGAACGAGCGCCGTGCCTCGACGTCCTCACCCATCAGCACCGAGAACAGGTCGTCGGCCTGCGCGGCGTCGTCCAGCGTGACCTGGCCGAGTACCCGGTGGTCGACGTCCATGGTGGTGACCCGCAGTTCCTCGGCGTTCATCTCGCCGAGGCCCTTGAAGCGCTGGATGGAGTCCTCGCGGACCCGCTTGCCCGACTGGCGCCCCAGCTCGATCAGCGCGTCGCGCTCCCGGTCGGAGTAGGCGTACTCGAAGTCGTCCCGGCCCCACTTGATCTTGTACAGCGGGGGGCGGGACAGGTAGACGTGGCCGTCCTCGACCAGCCGGCGCATGAAGCGGAAGAGGAAGGTCAGCAGCAAGGTGGTGATGTGCTGGCCGTCGACATCGGCGTCCGCCATCAAGATGATCTTGTGATAGCGCAGCTTGGTGATGTCGAAGTCCTCGTGCACACCGGTGCCGAAGGCCGAGATCAGCGCCTGGACCTCGTTGTTCTGCAGGATCTTGTCGATCCTGGCCTTCTCCACGTTGAGGATCTTGCCGCGGATCGGCAGGATCGCCTGGTACTCGCGGGTTACGGCCGGACTTGGCCGAGCCACCCGCCGAGTCACCCTCGACGATGAAGATCTCGCACTTGGTCGGGTCGTTGGACTGGCAGTCGCTGAGCTTGCCCGGCAGCGACGCGCTCTCCAGCAGGCCCTTGCGCCGGGTCAGGTCGCGCGCCTTGCGGGCCGCGACCCGGGCGGTGGCCGCCTGGATCGACTTGCGGACGATGTCCGCCGCCTCGTTCGGGTTGCGGTCCAGCCAGTCGGTGATGTGCTCGTGCACGACCTTCTGCACGAAGGTCTTCGCCTCGGTGTTGCCCAGCTTGGTCTTGGTCTGGCCCTCGAACTGCGGCTCGCCCAGCTTGACCGAGATGATCGCGGTCAGCCCCTCGCGGATGTCCTCGCCGCTGAGGTTGTCGTCCTTCTCACGCAGCAGCTTCTTCTCGCGCGCGTAGCGGTTGACCAGGCCGGTCAGCGCGGCGCGGAAGCCCTCCTCGTGGGTGCCGCCCTCATGGGTGTGGATGGTGTTGGCGAACGAGTAGACACCCTCGGTGTACTGGGAGTTCCACTGCATGGCGATCTCGACCGACAGCATCCGCTCCTTGTCCTCGACGTCGATGTCGATGACCGAGGGGTGGATGACCTCGCCCTTGCGGGAGTTGAGGTACTTCACGAAGTCGACGATGCCGCCCTCGTAGTGGTACCTGACCGACAGCGGCCGGCCCTCCTCGTCGACGTGGTCCGCCCGCGCGTCGGTGAGCGCGATGGTCAGGCCCTTGTTGAGGAAGGCCATCTCCTGGAAGCGCCGCGAGAGCGTCTCGAAGGAGTAGTCGGTGGTCTCGAAGATGTCCGGGTCCGACCAGAACGTCACCGTGGTACCGGTGTCGGCGGTCTCCTCGTTCTTCGCCAGCGGCGCGGTGGGCACCCCGAGCTTGTAGTCCTGGCTCCAGCGGAATCCGTCCCGCCTGACCTCCACGGACACCCTGCTGGACAGCGCGTTCACCACGGAGACACCCACACCGTGCAGACCGCCGGAGACGGCGTAGCCGCCACCGCCGAACTTGCCGCCCGCGTGCAGCACGGTCAGCACCACCTCGACGGCCGGCTTGCCCTCGGACGGCACGACGTCGACCGGGATACCGCGGCCGTTGTCGACCACGCGGACCCCGCCGTCCGGCAGGATCGTCACGTCGATGGTGTCCGCGTGCCCGGCCAGCGCCTCGTCGACCGAGTTGTCGACGACCTCGTAGACGAGGTGGTGCAGTCCGCGCTCACCGGTCGAGCCGATGTACATACCCGGGCGCTTGCGGACCGCGTCGAGGCCTTCGAGGACGGTGATCGCGCTGCCGTCGTACGACCCGCCAAGGGGCGGCGTACCGGAGCCGGCTTTAGATGTGAGGTTCTCGGTGGGGTTGCCGGAATCGGCCACGAAGCGCCCTTTCTGGCACAGCACGAGCCGTCTCCAGGCGTGCCGGAGCGGCTGCGTCGTTGACATGTTCCGCAAGTGGGCGGGTTGCTGTTCAGTCTACCGGTAGCGGTGACATCGATGGGGCTTTGGCGGTACCTGAGTTCCGATGTGCCGCCCGAGAAGGGCTTGCGCCGACTCCCCATACGCGGACCTGGGCTCTAAGCGGCTCACGCGGGCGCTCAGGGCTTCCGGCAGTCAACCCTCCGCAACCGTGAGGTGTCTCTTTCGTCACACCCGCCGCACCGGATGTTTCAGCGCGGCCGTGCCAAGAGCGCCGCCCGGCCCGGGAAGCCCCGCGCCCGGCCCGCGAGGTCAGCCGTAGGTGTCCCCCGGGCCCTTGCTGCCCGGGGCGCGCAGCCGCCCGTACTTCGGCGAAGGACCGGTCGGACCCAGCACCTTCAGCAGCCGGACGGTGCCGTGCCCGAGATCGGCGTTGAGCCTGGCCACCAGCTGCGGGGCCAGCAGCCGCAACTGCGTCGCCCAGGCCGTCGAGTCGCAGCGCACGGTGAGGATCTTCTCCTCCTCGTCGTAGGTCTGCGGCACGCAGTGATTGGCCAGATCCGCACCCACGATCTGCGGCCAGCGCCCCATCACCCCGCCGACCGCCGCCGGGGTCTCCCAGCCGCGTTCGGTGATCAGGCGGTTGATCGCGGCGCCCAGCGGCAGCGGATCACGGCCGTCCGCGCGGGCCCCGGAGCGCAGTCCGCCACGGCGGGCCGCACGTTTCTGCTGGGCCGCGGCGCCCCGGGCCCTGGCCTGCTCCTTCGCGGCCCGCAGCGCCACCCTCGCCAGGTCCACCCCGGACGGCTGGGCCCCGGCGCTCTCCCCGGTCCCGGCGTTTTTCTTGTCGTCCCCGGTCATCGCCGCTCCACCGTGCCGCCGGTCACCGTGAACCGGGCGCCGGCCAGCACCCCGGGCACGTCCTCGTCGACGGCTGCGGTCACCAGGACCTGCTCGCCGGGGGCCACCAGCTCCGCGAGACGGTCGCGCCGGGTGGCGTCCAGCTCGGCGAAGACGTCGTCCAGGATCAGCACCGGATCACCGCCGCCGCGCAGCCCCTCGGCCCGCAGCAGCTCGTACGACGCCAGGCGCAGGGCCAGCGCGTACGACCAGGACTCACCATGGCTCGCGTAGCCCTTGGCGGGCAGGTCGCCCAGCTTGAGCAACAGGTCGTCGCGGTGCGGCCCGACCAGCGTCACACCGCGTTCGATCTCCTGCTTGCGGGCCTCCACCAGGGCGGCCAGCAGCAGCTCGTACAGCTCCTCACGCGGCCGGATCCCCTGCGCGGGCTCGGGCAGCGCGGCCGAGCGGTACTCGACGCCGATCGCACCGCCGCCCGGCGCCAGTTGCCCGTACGCCTTGCCGGCCAGCGGTTCGAGCCCGGTGACCAGGTCCAGGCGGTGCGCCAGCAGTTCCGCCCCCGAGGCGGCCAGGTGCTGGTCCCACACGTCCAGCGTCGACAGGTCCATCGCCCGGCCACCGTGCCGGCGGGCCAGCGCGGCCGACTTCAGCAGGGTGTTGCGCTGCCTGAGCACCCGGTCGTAGTCGGCCCGCACCCCAGCCATCCGCGGCGAGCGGGCGGTCACCAGCTCGTCGAGAAACCGGCGCCGCTCACCCGGATCGCCCTTGACCAGCGCCAGATCCTCCGGCGCGAAAAGCACGGTCCGCAGTATCCCCAGCACGTCACGCGGCCTGACCTGCGAGGACCGGTTGATCCTGGCCCGGTTGGCCTTGCCCGGGTTGATCTCCAGCTCGACGGTCTGCCGCCTGTCGCCGTGCTCGACGGCCGCCCGCACGATCGCGGTCTCCGCCCCGTGCCGCACCAGCGGCAGGTCCGAGGCGACCCGGTGACTGCCGAGCGTCGCCAGGTAGCCGACCGCCTCGACGAGGTTGGTCTTGCCCTGGCCGTTGGGGCCGACGAAGGCGGTGACGCCCGGGTCGAGCGGGACCTCGACCCGGGCGTAGGAGCGGAAGTCGGCCAGCGACAGGTGCGCTACGTGCATCGCGTGCTGTGGCGCTCTGCGCGCCGACCTCCCCTGCTGAAGGTGTGCGGGTGGCGGACTTACTTGCTCGACTCGACGGCGTGGCCACCGAACTGGTTGCGCAGCGCGGCGATCATCTTCATCGAGGGGGAGTCGTCCTGCCGGGAGGAGAACCGGGCGAACAGCGACGCGGTGATGGCCGGCAGCGGCACCGCGTGGTCGATGGCCGCCTCGACGGTCCAGCGGCCCTCGCCGGAGTCCTGGGCGAAGCCGCGCAGCTTGTGCAGGTGCTCGTCCTCGTCAAGGGCGTTGACGGCCAGGTCGAGCAGCCAGGAGCGGATGACGGTGCCCTCCCGCCAGGAGCGGAAGACCTCGCGCACGTCGGTGACCGAGTCCACGGCCTCCAGCAACTCCCAGCCCTCGGCGTAGGCCTGCATCATGGCGTACTCGATGCCGTTGTGAACCATCTTGGCGAAGTGGCCCGCGCCGACCTTGCCCGCGTGGACCGCGCCGAACTCGCCCTCCGGCTTGAGGGCGTCGAAGATCGGCTGGACCTTCGCCACGTGCTCGGCGTCGCCGCCGTACATCAGCGCGTAGCCGTTCTGCAGGCCCCACACGCCGCCGGAGACACCGCAGTCGACGAAGCCGATGCCCCGGTCGGCCAGCTCACCGGCGTGCTTCTCGTCGTCGGTCCAGCGCGAGTTGCCGCCGTCGACCACGACGTCGCCGGGGGACAACAGCCCGCCGAGCTCGTCGATGGTGGCCTGGGTGGGCTCACCGGCCGGGACCATCACCCACACCACGCGGGGCGCCTGGAGGCCGTCCACCAGGTCCTTGAGGCTGGAGACGTCCGCGAGGTCCGGGTTGCGGTCGTAACCGACGACGGTGTGGCCGGCGCGGCGGATGCGCTCGCGCATGTTGCCGCCCATCTTGCCGAGACCGATGAGACCGAGCTCCATCACAGATCCTTCGTTAGAAGCGTGCCTGACCTGACCGCCTCCGAGCCTACGTCTCCGCCGGATGCCCGGCGCCCGGGGCCGTGCCCGGCCGGTACGGCGCGCGGGGCGGCGGGTGAAGCCGCCCCGCGTGCGGGCCGTGCGGGACTTGGGGGCCTCGCGGGATCGGACGCGGCGTCAGCCCGACAGGCGCACCGGCATGATGAGGTACTTGTAGGCGTCGACGGCCTCCGCGTCGAGCGCGGGCTTGCCGCTGAGCAGCGCCGGCTTGGTCGACGTGGTGAACGACAACTGCGCGACCGGGGAGTCGATGGCGCTCAGCCCGTCGAGCAGAAAGGTCGGGTTGAAGGCGATCGAGATGTCGTCGCCCTCCAGCTGGGCGTCGACGCGCTCCACAGCCTGTGCGTCGTCGCTGGAACCCGCCTCCAGGGTCAGTACACCGGAGGTGAAGCTCAGCCGGATCGGGGTGTTGCGCTCGGCGACCAGCGCGACGCGCTTGACGGCCTCCACGAACGGCGGGGTCTCGATCACCGCGACCGAGGCGAACTCCGTCGGGAAGAGCGTGCGGTACTTCGGCAGGTCGCCTTCCAGCAGCCGGGTGGTCGTACGCCGCCCGGCACCCTCGAAGCCGATCAGGCCCTCGCCCGCGCCGGAGCCGGCCAGCGCCAGGGAGACGGTGTCGCCGTTGGTGAGCGCCTTCGCGGTGTCCAGCAGGGTCTTGGCGGGCACCAGGGCGACCGCGGAGATGTCGGCGACCTCCGGCTTCCACAGGAACTCGCGGACCGCGAAGCGGTACCGGTCGGTGGCGGCCAGCGTCACCGTGTCGCCCTCGATCTCGATCCGCACACCAGTCAGCACCGGGAGGGTGTCGTCACGGCCGGCGGCGATGGCCACCTGGGAGACGGCGGCGGCGAAGACCTCACCGGGGACGGTGCCGGACGCGGTGGGCATCTGCGGCAGTGCGGGGTACTCCTCCACGGGCAGGGTGTGGAGGGTGAACCGCGAACTGCCGCACACCACGGTGACCCGCACGCCGTCGGTGGAGATCTCCACCGGCCGGTTGGGCAGGGCGCGGGAGATGTCGGCCAGCAGGCGGCCGGAGACCAGGACCGTGCCCTCGTCCTCGATCTCGGCCTCGACGGAGACCCGGGCGGAGACCTCGTAGTCGAAGGCGGACAGGCTCAGCTGGCTGTTCTCGGCCTTCAGCAGCAGGCCGGCCAGGACCGGGGCCGGCGGGCGGGCCGGGAGACTCCGGGCTGCCCAGGCCACTGCATCCGCGAGTACGTCGCGCTCCACCCGGAACTTCACCGGAACCGCCTCCTGCTCCTGCCGCTGCCGGCTTCTGCGCCGACCGTCCGTGCCGTCTGCCGACACACAGTCTGACGCACGGCACTGACAACAACCGCCCCTCGGGGTCAAGCCGGGTGTCGCGCCTCGACGGCCGCTCGGCCCGAGTTGTGCACAGCCCCCGCTTCGAGCTTGCTTCCCCGGGTTCTCTACGTAGTCGTAGTAATAGGGGGTGTGGATACCGTGGATAACCGGTTCCTGCGCTGGTCAGGCCGCGTTTTTTGTCCACCGAGCCTGTGGGTAGAGGCGGTGGACAACCTGCCCTCTCTGTGGACGGACGGAACTTGTGCACATCCGATTCACAGGGGACCCAGGGTTCTCCCCAGACTCGTCCCCAGGAATACCCAGGTTCTCCCCAGCCCAACCCTGGCCCTCAGTGTGACGCCTTTCACTCGATCCGGCGAAGGTTGCCGTTTCGTTGCCGAACAGTGGACAGGGGTGTGGAGAAGCTGTTCATAACTCTCCCCAGCCTGTGGGTTCGCAGTGGACAACCGCGAACGGCTTTGCCGGGCCCAGTCGTTGTCCACAGTCTGTGGAAGAGAGTTAGCCACAAATCCACACCCCACTGACCAGGTGGGATGAGAGTACGACCGACTCACCTGTGGATGGGATCGGGACAACTATCTTCTCCCCAGGCTGTGGACGGCAACTTCGGCCGAAATCTGTGGAGGACAGGCCGTCTGACCTGCGTAATCGAACAGACGGGACGGACTCCGCAGGTTTGAGGGCGTGGGGCGGGCGCTCGGGCGGGCGGCTCCGCCGGTTCGGTGGGGGCGGTGTGGCTCCGCCGGGGCCTTGGGTTGGGGGCGGCGGGTGGCTCCGCCGGGGCCGCCGGAGAGGGGGGTGGGGGCTGCCGCGGGGGTGCGGGGCTGCGGGGCCGCGGGGCCCGGTGCGGGGTGTGGGGGCGTGCCTTGCCGTGGCAAGCAGGCCGCAGGGCAGCGAGCGCACCGGGGAGTCTGCTGCGGGGCGGCGGCCGGGTGCGCTGGGCGCGTCCGCGGGCGGGGATGAGGTGGTGCGGCCCTGCGAGGGGGCCCGCTGCCGGGGTGGGCCGCGTGGCATGGGGTCGGGGAGCGTGCCTTGCCGCGGCATGCGGGGCGGGAACCGAGCGCACCGGGGAGTCTGCTGCGGGCCGACGGTTGAGACGTGGCTTGGTTGCGCCGGTCGCTTGCGCGCTGCGGGGGCGGGGTCGCCGTGCGGCGCGAGCGGTCGACGCGGGCCTGGCTGGGTGCGTGGCGCGGGGGATGAGGTGGTGCGGCGTAGGCCGAGACGCGGCATGCGGTGCGGGTGCGTGGTGGGGCGCGAGGCCGGGGCGCGGTGAGGGCACGTGGTCCCGGAGCCCCGTGCGGGGACGCGGGAGTCTGTTACCGGTGGGCGGACCGGGGTCGCGGGAGTCGCCGCGGGTCGGCGGTCGGGGGCGCGGCCTGATGGCCCAGGAGCGTGCGCCGTGTGGGGGCGGGGCGGCGGAGCGCCGGCCGAGGGTGCGAGGCCTTCTGCCGGTCGGCGGGCCCGGGGCACGGTGCCGGGGTGGGGCGGCGGCCGAGGCGCGGCCTGGGTGCGCGGGCCCGCCCGCAGTGCGGGGTCGGGGAGCGTGCCTTGCCGCGGCACGCGGGGCGGGCACCGGGCGCACCGGGGAGTCTGCTGCGGGCCGGCGGTTGGGGGCCCGGCCTGATGGCCCAGTCGCGTGCCCCGTACGGGGGTGCGGTGGCGGAGCGCCGGCCGAGGTTGCAGGCCCACTGCCGGTGGGCGGCCTGGGGCACGGCGTCGCGGCGGGCCGGCTGTCGAGGCGCGGCCTGGGTGGTCGCGCACCCGCCGGCAGTACTTGGTGCGGGGTCGTGGTCGGGGAGTGTGCCTTGCCGCGGCCCCGACCCGTGCGGGGGCGCGGCGGCGGAGCGCCGGCCGAGGTTGCGGGCCCACTGCCGGTGGGCGGCCTGGGGCACGGCGTCGCGGCGGGCCGGTCGTCGAGGCGCGGCCTGGGTGCCCGGGCCCGCCGGCAGTGCGTGGTGCGGCGTGTGCGGGGCCGCGGAGCGCCGCACCCTTGCCCGCGGCGCGCACCGGGCGCCCTGCCGCGCCCTTGCCTGCGGCGCAGGTCGCACCCTCAGCCCGCCGCACCCCCACGGAGCGAACCCGCGGCGCAGGTCGCACCCTCAGTCCGGCGGCCCAACCCGCGGAGCGGGCCCGCGGCGCAGCCGCACTCCTGGCCGGCGCAACCCGCCGGGCGGGCCGCACCCTCAGCCTGCCGCAACCCAGCGGAGCGAACCCGCGGAGCGACCGGTCAGCTCTTGATGCGGTTGGTGAGCTCGGTGACCTGGTTGTAGATCGAGCGGCGCTCGGCCATCAGGGCGCGGATCTTGCGGTCGGCGTGCATCACGGTCGTGTGGTCGCGGCCGCCGAACAGCGCGCCGATCTTGGGCAGCGACAGGTCCGTCAGCTCACGGCACAGGTACATCGCGATCTGCCGCGCGGTGACCAGCACCCGGCTGCGAGAGGAGCCGCACAGGTCTTCGACGGTGAGCCCGAAGTACGCGGCGGTCTCGGCCATGATCGCGTTGCCGGTGATCTCCGGCAGGGCGTCCTCGCCGCCCGGGATCAGGTCCTTGAGGACGATCTCGGTGAGCTGGAGGTCGACCGGCTGCCGGTTGAGGCTGGCGAAGGCGGTCACCCGGATCAGCGCACCCTCCAGCTCCCGGATGTTGCGGGAGATCCGGGAGGCGATGAACTCCAGCACCTCGGGCGGGGCGTTGAGCTGCTCCTGGACCGCCTTCTTGCGCAGGATCGCGATGCGCGTCTCCAGCTCGGGCGGCTGGACGTCGGTGATCAGACCCCACTCGAAGCGGTTGCGCAGCCGGTCCTCCAGGGTCACCAGCTGCTTGGGCGGCCGGTCGGAGGACAGCACGATCTGCTTGTTGGCGTTGTGCAGGGTGTTGAACGTGTGGAAGAACTCCTCCTGCGTCGACTCCTTGCTGGCCAGGAACTGGATGTCGTCGACGAGCAGGATGTCCATGTCGCGGTAGCGCTTGCGGAACGCGTCCGCCTTGCCGTCGCGGATGGAGTTGATGAACTCGTTGGTGAACTCCTCCGAGCTGACGTACCGCACCCGGGTGCCGGGGTACAGGCTGCGCGCGTAGTGGCCGATGGCGTGCAGCAGGTGCGTCTTGCCCAGACCGGACTCCCCGTAGATGAACAGCGGGTTGTACGCCTTGGCCGGCGCCTCGGCGACGGCGACCGCGGCCGCGTGGGCGAACCGGTTGGACGCTCCGATGACGAAGGTGTCGAAGAGGTACTTCGGGTTCAGCCGCGCGGTCGGCTCGCCGGGGCCGGTGGCCGGCGCGGGCTGCGCGGCGAGCGGGCCGGGGGCGCCGCTGGGCGCGGGCAGCTGCGGGTCGAGGGGGCGGACCCCGCCACCGGGGCGCTCGGCGTGCCGGGGCGGCGGGTAGCCCGGCGGCTGCTGGTGGCCGTAGTCGGGCTTCCCGTAGTCGTCCGGTTTGCCGTAGTCCTTGCGGGGCGCGGGCTGGTACGGATCGCGGTCGCCGAATCCGTGGCCCTGCACGGCGGCGTACGGGTCCTGGGCGGCGGCGCGCGGCCACTCCCCCGGGGCCTCGCGGCCGTAGTTCGGGTAGGCGCGGCGCATCGTCGGCTCGTCGGCCGGGCGGCCGTAGGAGTCGTAGTCGCGCCGCTGCTCCCCGTAGGGCGACAGGGTGGGCGGGGGCGCCGTCTGCTGGACGGGCAGCGGGGGCGGTGCCAGGCGGTGCTGCGGCGGCGCGTCGGTGCTGGAGTCGACGGTGATCGCGATCCGGATGGTGCGGCCGAACTCGCGGGTCAGCCCTTCGGTGATCACCGGCAGCAGGCGGCCTTCGAGTACGCCCTTGGCGTATTCGTTGGGGGCGGCGAGCAGCGCGGTGTCGGCGACCAGGGCGAGTGCCTGGCAGGCCTTGAGCCAGCGCTGGTCCTTGGCCTCCACCCGTTGGTCGTCGGCGAGGAGCTGTTCGAGCACGCGTGGCCACACTGCGGCAAGATCGGCAGTCACATCAGCCACAGTGCACGCTCTCTCGGGTCGATCGGTGGGTGGGCGGGGCGGGCTCGCTCGTTCGGGTTGAGAGGGCGCCGACGTCCCACGAATGTGTGGCTCCCGGTAGGTGCGGGAAGGATGCCGGGTTGGTCGGGAGACACCTGAGTTCAGCCACGGTAGTCAGCGCCGCGTATGAGGTTCAAGTCGTTGTCCACAGGGTGTGTACAAATCTGCCATGCCGGGCCGGTCCGCGGTCCGGCGGGCCGTCGGACCGGCGAGTCGCCGCCGAAAAGCTGGTTTGACCGGACGGCGGCGCCGCGCGTACCGTGACCAGGTCGAGTTGTCGATGGCTGCTGCCGCCTGCCTTGCGAAGGGCTCAGGTCACCAGGGGTGACCGGATCAGCGGTACACCTAATGGCGTATCGCGAGTTTCGTGGGCGCACGGTGACAGCCAAGCGACGCCCCACGCACGTCTTTCCCGAGACGACAAGCATTCCTGGAGCCCCCGAGTGAGCAAGCGCACCTTCCAGCCGAACAACCGCCGCCGCGCGAAGACCCACGGCTTCCGGTTGCGCATGCGCACCCGTGCCGGTCGCGCCATCCTCTCGTCGCGCCGTGGCAAGGGCCGCGCGAGTCTGTCCGCCTGAGTTCGTACGCGGGTCATGCTGTGCTGCCCACCGAGAACCGGCTGAGGCGGCGCCAGGACTTCGCGACCGCGGTACGGCGAGGGCGTCGGGCCGGACGCCCGTTGCTCGTCGTGCACCTACGAGATGCCTGTTCCCCGTCCGAGACGGGGGCGGTCACCACGGACCCGCACGCTGCGGGGGGGAGTGCTCCCCCGGCGCGTGCGGGTTTCGTCGTGAGCAAGGCGGTCGGCGGCGCGGTGCAGCGGAACCTCGTCAAGCGCCGGCTGCGGCATCTGGTCCGTGACCGTCTGTCGCTTCTGCCCCCAGGTAGCCTGGTGGTCGTACGGGCACTGCCCGGCGCCGGTGCCGCGGATCACGCCCAACTGGCCCGCGACCTGGACGCCGCGCTTCGGCGGCTACTGGGGGGAGGGGCGTGACATGAAGTATCCATTGCTGTGGCTCATCAAGGTGTACCAGTGGACCATCAGCCCGCTTCTCGGGCCGGTCTGCAAGTACTACCCCTCCTGTTCCCACTACGGGTACGAGGCCATCGCGGTGCACGGGGCGGTGAAGGGCTGCGCCCTGACCGCCTGGCGCGTCCTGCGGTGCAACCCGTGGTCCCTCGGCGGTGTTGATCATGTGCCGCCTCGCAAACGCCCGACATGGCACGCTCGGCTACGCCAGGCACTGCGGAAGTCCCCGGCCATGTCCTCGGCCGAGCAGCCCACTGTCGACGCCGACACGGCCGCCGAGACCCAGCCCACTGCCCAAGGAGCTTGATCTGTGGGAACGATTCTGAGTCCCCTCTATACCGCTGTTTCGTGGATCATCGTCCAGTTCCACACGCTGTACAGCCAGGTCTTCGACCCCAACAGCGGCTGGGCATGGGGTCTGTCCATCGTCTCGCTGGTGGTCCTGATCCGGATCTGCCTGATCCCGCTCTTCGTGAAGCAGATCAAGGCGACCCGCAACATGCAGGTGCTCCAGCCGAAGATGAAGGCGATCCAGGAGCGCTACAAGAACGACCGGCAGCGCCAGTCCGAAGAGATGATGAAGCTGTACAAGGAGACGGGTACCAACCCGCTCTCCAGTTGTCTGCCCATCATCGTGCAGTCGCCGTTCTTCATGTCCCTGTACGGCGTGCTGCACAACATCGCCACCAACCACCAGGTCGGTGTGATCCACAGCGACCTGCTGAACAGCGCTCGCCAGGCGCACATCTTCGGTGCCCCGCTGTCGGCGAAGTTCCTGGACAGTCCGGCCAAGATCGCCGCGCTGCACGCGTCGGTGACCGATGTGAGGGTCGTCACGATCCTCATGATCATCCTGATGTCGGCGTCGCAGTTCTACACGCAGCGCCAGCTGATGACCAAGAACGTCGACATGACGGTGAAGACGCCGTTCATGCAGCAGCAGAAGATGCTGATGTACGTCTTCCCCGTGATGTTCGCGGTCTTCGGCATCAACTTCCCCGTCGGTGTGCTCGTGTACTGGCTGACCACCAACATGTGGACCATGGGCCAGCAGATGGTCGTCATCCGACGCAACCCCACCCCCGGCAGCATCGCCTTCAAGCAGCGCGAGGAGCGGCTGCGGGCCAAGGGGAAGCTGGAGGAGGAGCCCGCTGCCAAGGCGGCGGCGCGCACCACCGAGAGTGGCCAGCCGGTCAAGCGCCAGCAGCCCAAGCGCCAGACGAAGTCGCAGCGCCAGCACGGCGGACCGGTCCAGGGCCAGCCCACGCCGTCCGCCAAGGACAGCGAGCCGGACGAGGCGGTCCCGGCCGAGGAGAGCGGCCCGGAGGCGGCCAAGCCCGCCGCGGGCAAGCCGTCCGCGGGCAAGGCCGACAAGCCCTCGGACAAGCCGGCGGCCGACACCTCCGCGGCTGATCCGGAGGACGCCAAGCCGGCGGCGGGATCCGGTGGCTCGAGCCGGTCCTCCCGCGGTGGGCAGCCCAAGGCGGGACCACAGCGCAAGGGCCAGCAGCGGTCCAAGCACCCGTCGAAGAAGTAGCGCAAGGCGAACGTGGCGCAATTGGATAGGAGTCCATCCGTGACCGAAGGCAACACCCCCGTCGTCGAGGGCGAAGACGTCCTGACCCGCCTTGAGCAGGAAGGGGAGATCGCCGCCGACTACCTGGAGGGCCTGCTGGACATCGCGGACCTCGACGGCGACATCGACATGGATGTCGAAGGCGATCGTGCCGCGGTCTCGATCGTCGGTGACTCCGGCCGTGACCTGCAGAAACTGGTCGGCCGCGAGGGTGAGGTGCTGGAGGCGCTCCAGGAGCTGACGCGGCTGGCGGTGCACCGGGAGACCGGTGACCGCAGCCGGCTGATGCTGGACATCGCGGGTTTCCGGGCGCGCAAGCGCGCGGAGCTGGCGGAGCTGGGCACCAAGGCCGCCGAGGAGGCCAAGGGCTCCGGTGAGCCGGTCAAGCTGCGGCCGATGACGCCCTTCGAGCGCAAGGTCGTGCACGACGCGGTGGCCGCCGCCGGGCTGCGCAGCGAGTCCGAGGGCGAGGAGCCGCAGCGCCGGGTGGTCGTTCTCCCGGTGTGAGGTGGGAGCGGTCTCCCGCAAGTGATCCACCACGGCCCCGCCTGGGGGTCCGGCAAGCTCCGGACATGACGCAGGCGGGGCCGAGATCTGTCAGCCTGTCCTCGCGTGGTAAACCAGCCGGGTGACGGGTGGTCAACCCGGTTCGTATCCGCCGTAACTGAAGGGACGGTCCCGTGTCGGAGGCAGCTGCCGAGCTACCCCCCGCGCCCGAGGAGGCGCACGCGATCTTCGGCGACCGGTTCGCCGACGTCGTGCGATACGCCGAGCTGCTTGCCGAGGTCGGGGTCGGCCGGGGTCTGATCGGCCCGCGTGAGGTTCCGCGGTTGTGGGAGCGGCATCTGCTCAACTGCGCGGTGCTGTCCGACGTGGTCCCGGAGGGCGTGTCGGTGTGCGATGTGGGGTCGGGGGCCGGCCTGCCGGGGATTCCGCTGGCGCTGGCCCGCGACGACCTGCGCATCACGCTGCTGGAGCCGTTGCTGCGGCGCACGACCTTCCTTGAGGAGGTCGTCGAGCTGCTCGGCCTGGAGAACGTGACGGTGGTGCGCGGGCGGGCCGAGGAGATGATCGGCCACCTGCCGCCGGTCGACGTGGTGACGGCTCGCGCTGTGGCACCGCTGGACCGGCTGGCCGGGTGGGGGCTTCCGCTGCTGCGGCCGTACGGCGAGATGCTGGCCCTGAAGGGCGACACCGCGGAGGAGGAGCTGAAGGCGGCGCGGGCCGCGCTGGACCGGCTCGGTGCGGTGGAGACCTCGGTGGTGCTGGCGGGTGCCGGTCTGGTGGACCCGCCGTCGACGGTGGTGCGGGTGCGGGTCGGGGAGAGCCCGGGTGGTGTTCGGGCGGCGACCCGCAGGGCGCGGGCGGCCCGGGCCAATCGTCCGGTGCGCGGGGGCAGCCGCCGGCATCGGTGACGCGCCGCGGAAGTGGTGTCCTGGCGTCCGTTGTGCTCAATACAAACGGTCAAAACTACATATTTCGGAGTGTCGTGTACTAAGCGGACGTCGTCCTGTGCATCGTGTTTCACGTGAAACGTCGCTCCTTGCTGCCAGGAATCCTCAGTCGCGGCCGCGCAGCGGCCGAGGCGCGTCCGCACAAACCGCTCCACAGGATGAGTTCATCCACAGATTCATCCACAGGAGAGCGGGCCTCACTGGTTCACAACCCCGGAAGCATGGCAGGCTCTCTGCATCGTGAGTCTGCAGTCGAGGAGAGTGAATCCTTGCGGTCCGAGGCCAATGCCGCGGGACCGATGACCGACCCGGTCCCCGGCCCCCGTAGTGAATCGACAGGGGAGGATGTTTCACGTGAAACGCTGCCTCCCATGGACGACACCCCGATCGGCCGGGCCGCCCAACTGGCGGTAGAGGCCTTGGGGCGCGCCGGTGAGGGACTTCCCCGGCCTGATCAGACCCGAGTGATCGTGGTCGCCAACCAGAAGGGTGGCGTGGGGAAGACCACGACGACGGTCAACCTCGCGGCCTCCCTCGCACTGCACGGTGGCCGGGTGCTGGTGGTGGACCTGGATCCGCAGGGCAACGCCTCCACCGCGCTGGGCATCGATCACCACGCCGAGGTGCCGTCGATCTATGACGTGCTGGTCGAGGGCAGAGCGCTGTCCGATGTCGTGCAGCCGGTCCCCGATGTCGAGGGGCTGTTCTGCGCGCCGGCGACGATCGACCTGGCCGGTGCCGAGATCGAACTGGTCTCGCTGGTGGCCCGGGAGAGCCGGCTGCAACGGGCCATCGAGGCCTATGAGCAGCCGCTGGACTACATCCTGATCGACTGTCCGCCCTCGCTGGGTCTGCTGACGGTCAACGCGATGGTCGCCGGCGCCGAGGTGCTGATCCCCATCCAGTGCGAGTACTACGCGCTGGAGGGGCTGGGCCAGCTGCTGCGCAACGTGGACCTGGTGCGCGGGCATCTCAACCCCAAGCTCCACGTCTCGACGATCCTGCTGACCATGTACGACGGCCGTACCCGGCTGGCGTCCCAGGTCGCGGAGGAGGTGCGCACCCACTTCGGCAAGGAGGTGCTGCGCACCAGCATTCCGCGCTCGGTCCGGATCTCCGAGGCCCCCAGCTACGGTCAGACGGTGCTCACCTACGATCCGGGGTCCAGCGGTGCCCTGTCCTATCTGGAGGCCGCGCGGGAGATGGCGTTGCGCGGTGCCGGTGAGCCGGGCGGGGTCAGCGTCTCGTATGACATTCAGGAAGCGAACATCGCTCGCCAGAACAATGAGTACGGCCAGCACAGCATGTCGGAGGGGATCCAGTGAGCGAGCGACGCAGGGGGTTGGGACGAGGACTCGGTGCGCTGATTCCCGCCGCGCCCTCAAGCGCGGACAAGGCGGCGGCGGCGAGGGTCGCGGCGACGTCCCCGACGGCGGTGCCGGTGCTGACATCGGAGCGTGGGATCGCGGCGGCCAAGGTCGCCGGGCTGACCGACCGGGAGGCCACCGGTTCGGTGGAGATCCCGGTTTCACGTGAAACCGACGCGATGGCGCCGAGCGCCGATCAGATGAGTGTGGCCGGGGCGCACTTCGCCGAGCTGCCCATCGACTCGATCGTCCCCAACCCGCGGCAGCCGCGTGAGGTCTTCGACGAGGACGCGCTCGCGGAGCTGGTGACCTCCATCAAGGAGGTCGGGCTGCTGCAGCCGGTCGTGGTGCGGCAGACCGGGCCGTCCGCCTATGAGCTCATCATGGGTGAGCGCCGCTGGCGGGCCTGCCGGGAGGCGGGTCTGGAGGGCATTCCGGCGATCGTCCGGGCGACGGACGACGAGAAGCTGCTGCTGGACGCGCTGCTGGAGAACCTGCACCGCGCGCAGCTGAATCCGCTGGAAGAGGCCGCCGCCTACGACCAGTTGCTCCAGGACTTCAACTGCACGCACGAGCAGTTGGCGGACCGGATCGGCCGTTCGCGTTCCCAGGTCTCCAACACGCTGCGGCTGTTGAAGCTGTCCGCACCGGTGCAGCGCCGGGTGGCCGCGGGCGTGCTGTCCGCGGGGCACGCGCGGGCGCTGCTGTCTCTCGACGACGTCCAGGAGCAGGATCGCCTGGCGCAGCGCATCGTGGCCGAGGGGCTGTCGGTGCGGTCGGTCGAGGAGATCGTGACGCTGATGGCTTCCGAGCCGGGCACCGCGAAGAAGGCGAAGGGCCCGCGGGCCGGCAAGCTGCTGTCCCCCGCGCTGTCCGACCTCGCCTCCCGGCTCTCGGACCGCTTCGACACCCGGGTGAAGGTGGACCTGGGGCAGCGCAAGGGCAAGATCGTGGTGGAGTTCGCCTCGATGGATGACCTGGAGCGCATCCTGGGGACGATCGCCCCGGGTGAGGGCCGCGTCCTGGAGCAGGGGCTGTCGGCCGATCCGGAGGATGAGGACGCCGAGTGAGCTGGTGAATCCCGAGGTCCCGGTGGACCGGGCAGGGCGGGCCGCTTCCTTCGAGGGAGGCGGCCCGCCCTTTGCCTGCGATCACTGTCGATCGACCCGCCGCGCGGTTACGATGCCGGTGGGTATGGCGCAGCCATGATGAGGGGATGCCATGGGCCGTCGATTGGTGCCGCTCACCTTGGACAACCTCTCGGACCTGCCGAAGCGGTGCCGCTCCTGTGTGTTCTGGGAGCTGGACCCGGTCAGTGGTGAGGCCGCCACGCGGGCCGGCAGGCCGGAGTTGGAGAAGGAGGCCTGGATCTCCGCCGCGCTCCTGGAGTGGGGGTCGTGCGGCCGGGTCGTCTACGTCGATGATCTGCCGGCGGGTTTCGTGCTCTACGCGCCGCCCGCCTACGTTCCGCGTTCGACGGCGTTTCCCACCAGCCCGGTGTCGCCGGACGCGGTGCAGTTGATGACCTCGCGGATTCTGCCGGGGTTCCAGGGGCAGGGCCTGGGCCGGGTGCTGGTGCAGACGGTGGCCAAGGATCTGGTGCGGCGTGGCTTCAAGGCCATCGAGGCGTTCGGTGACGCCCGTTGGGAGGAGCCCGGGTGCATGCTGCCGGCCGACCATCTGACGGCGGTGGGCTTCAAGACGGTGCGGCCGCATCCGCGCTATCCGAGGCTGCGGCTGGATCTGCGTTCGACGCTCTCCTGGAAGGAGGACGTCGAGATGGCGCTCGACCGGTTGCTGGGTGCCGTGCAGAAGGAGCCGGCACTGCGACCGCTCTAGTTTCATGTTTCACGTGAAACATGAAGCGGGGCCGCCTGCTGGACGGCCCCGCTTCATGGCTTTCGGTCCGCTGGACGCGGCACCGGCGAACGTCAGCCGATGAACTCGGTCAGGTCGCGCTCAAGGGCGGCCTTCGGCTTGGCACCGACGATGGTCTTGACGACCTCGCCGCCCTTGTAGACGTTCATGGTGGGGATCGACATGACGCCGTACTTGACGGCGGTGTTGGGGTTCTCGTCGATGTTCAGCTTGACGATCTCGATCTGGTCGCCGTGCTCGGCGGCGATGGCCTCCAGGGACGGGGCGACCTGACGGCAGGGACCGCACCACTCCGCCCAGAAGTCGACCAGTACGGGCTTGTCGCTCTTGAGGACCTCGGCATCGAAGGTCGCGTCGGTCACGTGCTTGACGGCACCGGCCATGGTGGCTGTCTCCTCAGATTGTTGCTGTCGTCTTTGATGGGGGCGGGTCAGACGCCGGCGGTGGTCTTCTCCGGCTCGGCGTCCTTGTCCGCGTCGCTCAGGGCGGCCAGGTACCGCTCGGCGTCCAGCGCGGCGGAGCAACCGGTGCCCGCGGCGGTGATGGCTTGGCGGTAGGTGTGGTCGACCACGTCGCCCGCCGCGAAGACCCCGGTCAGGTTCGTCCGGGTGCTGGGCGCCTCGACGGTGAGGTAGCCCTCGTCGTCGAGGTCGAGCTGGCCCTTGAACAGTTCGGTGCGCGGGTCGTGGCCGATCGCGATGAACAGCCCCGTCACCGGAAGCTGCGAGGTCTCCCCGGTCCGGACATTGCGCAGGGTCAGCCCGGACAGCTTCCCCTCGCCCTGGACCGAGGCGATCTCGCTGTCCCAGATGAAGGAGATCTTCGGGTCGGCGAACGCGCGGTCCTGCATGGCCTTGGAGGCCCGCAGGGTGTCGCGGCGGTGGACGATGGTGACCGACTTGGCGAAGCGGGAGAGGAAGGTCGCCTCCTCCATCGCGGTGTCGCCGCCGCCGATCACGGCGATGTCCTGGTCCTTGAAGAAGAACCCGTCACAGGTGGCACACCACGAGACTCCGCGTCCCGACAGGGCGTCCTCGTTGGGCAGGCCCAGCTTGCGGTGCTGGGAGCCGGTCGTCACGATGACGGCCTTGGCACGGTGGACGGTGCCGGCCGAGTCGGTCACGGTCTTGATGTCGCCGGTGAGGTCGACCTCGACGATGTCGTCCGGGATCAGCTCGGCACCGAAGCGCTCGGCCTGGGCCCGCATGTTGTCCATGAGGTCCGGGCCCATGATGCCGTCACGGAAGCCGGGGAAGTTCTCGACATCGGTCGTGTTCATCAGTGCGCCGCCGGCCGTCACGGCCCCCTCGAAGACCAGTGGCTTCAAGGAGGCACGGGCGGTGTAGAGCGCTGCGGTGTAGCCCGCCGGTCCTGACCCGATGACGATCACGTTACGGACTTCGCTCACGGCTGTCTTCCTCGTCTCTGGCGAGTGCTGGTGGAAACCCTTGCGGGGAAGTCTCATCCCG
The DNA here is from genome assembly GCA_963737305.1 of uncultured Actinomycetota bacterium. Classification (GTDB taxonomy): domain Bacteria; phylum Actinomycetota; class Actinomycetes; order Streptomycetales; family Streptomycetaceae; genus Streptantibioticus_C. The sequence continues at coordinate 4,606,000 of CAVTRX010000001.1, forward strand.
CCTAACGGATCCTACGGCGCCCGCATTCCCGCGTGACGGACCCCGTGGCTCAGCGCCGGACGTAGGTCTGCCGGGTCAGCACCGTGCCCGCCGTGGCGGGGTGTGCGGTGACGCAGGAGGCATCGACGACGTACGCGTCCACCCGCTTCGGGTCGGACGGGTGGGGCAGCACCACCAGATAGGAGGAGTGGCCCTGGTAGGTGCCCTGGGAGGAGGCCAGTGGGTGGTCCGGGTGGCCGGTGGCTTTGAGGACACACTTCGGCAGCGGGGGCGTCTTCACTATGAAGGGCGTGTTCGTCCCGGCCTGCGTGCCGGTCTTCGGCGAGGCCTGTGCGCCGTTGCTGGGCGTCGTCGGGGCTCCGGCGCCGTTCAGGAGCTGGTGGACCCGTAGGGGCAGCTCCACGCCGGAGAAGGCGCTCGCCGAGGTGGTGGTGGGCTGGTCCTCACTCATGGAGTGGATCAGCAGTCCGCCGAGCCCGAGGACGGCGACGGCGCCTGCCGCGGTGACGACCGTCCAGCGCTTGCGGCTCCTGCGGGAGGTGCGGCCAGGACCGGTGGCGGCACCGGAGTGGCCGCCGGGCCGCGCGGCGGGCGTCGATGTTTCACGTGAAACACGGCCGGTGCCCGTGGTGCCCGGCCGCAGGGTCCGCGGCGGCGCACCGGCAGCCGCGGGGTCGGGCTCCGGGGTGGTGGCGCTGATGAGGGCCTCGGCGGCGAGCGCGGCGTCGATCCGGCTCGCGACGTCCTCCGGCATCCGGGCGGGCCCGGGCAGAGTGCCGAGCAGGCCGCGGATCTCCTCCAGGGAGTTGTGCACGTCCGTGCAGAGCAGGCAGTGGGAGAGATGGCCGCGCAGCTCCGCCGACCGCTCGGGCGGCAGGATGCCCTCGGCGAATGCCGAGATCTCGGCGACCTCCGGATGCTCGTCCGTGCCAGCCGTCGACGTCACTGCTGCCCACCTCCGCCCTTCACGGCGTCCTTCGCTTCATTGGCTGTCGTCTCTGTGACGGACGAGGTCTGCGACCGGTTCCGTCCCTTGCCCCGGGACGATCCGCCTCTGCTGTTGACCCGCAGGTGGCTCAGCAGGGGCAGGAGCCGGGCGCGACCGCGGGCACATCTGCTCTTGACGGTCCCCAGCGGCACGTCGAGGATCTCGGCGGCCTCGGCGACCGGGTAGGCCTGCATGTCCACCAGGACCAGCGCGGCCCGCTGGTCGGCGGGCAGCGTGGCGAGCGCCGCGATCAGCTCGTTGTGCAGCTCACCCCGCTCGGCGGGGGCGTCGGCGGCCTCGTGCGGTTCGAGGAGGGTGTCCAGCTGCTCGGTGTCCGGGACGGGAGCGGTGCGCCGGGAGGCCACCTTGCGGGCCCGGTCCAGGCAGGCGTTCACCGTGATGCGGTGCAGCCAGGTGGTGACGGCGGACTGTCCCCGGAAGGTGTGGGCGGCCCGGAAGGCGGAGACCAGCGCGTCCTGGACGGCGTCGGCGGCTTCCTCCGGATCCCCCAGCGTGCGGACCGCGACCGCCCACAGGCGGTCGCGGTGTCGGCGAACCAGTTCACCGAAGGCGTCCGGGTCACCCGCGACGTGGCGGGAGAGGAGTTCCAGATCACTGGCCTCCTCACGCGGCCCCTCGCCCAACGTCACGCCCCCTCCTGATCGGTCTGCTCAACCCGTGAACGACACTTCCGTGATGGCCTGCTTGAAGCCTGCATCACTGTAGGCGTCGGCGCCGGCTTTGGGCAGTGCGGTGAGCCAGACCACCACGTACCGCGTGGTGATCGGGGTCCGCACCGCCATGCGCAGGCTTTTCCCGCTGGTCGTACCCATGGCCAGCTGCCGCAACCCGGAAGGCGCGGTAGTGGTCGTCAGCGAGTCGGCCGCGTAGATCGCGGCCGTGGTGTGGTCTCCCCCGTAGAAGAGGCCGATCGTGGCACCGGTGACCTTCTGGCTGGCGCCCAGGTCGTAGACGATCCCCATCCCCTTCTTGAAGGGGGCGAGGACCGGGCCGTCGGTGAAGGAGTGGGTGCGCCAGTACGTGGAGGGGTTGCCGTCGTAGGTGAGGCCGACCTGGTCCGGGTGCTGGGTGTCGCCGTCCGGCGCGTACTCGGCGGCGCCGGTGATCCGCAGCGGGGCGCCATGGGACAGGCCGAGTCCGCCGTTGCCCTTCTGCGGCTCGGCGGGGGAGTTCGGCGTGTTCTCGCTGTTCATCAAGGTGTCCGCGACCTGCCAGCTGCCCAGGCCGAGCGCGGCGATCAGCAGGGCGGCGACGCCCCACTTGAGGATCTTGCCGGTGCGGCCGGACAGCGCGGGCGGAGGTGGCGGCGGCGGGACGGCGGTCGGCCGGGTGACGCTGGGCGGGACCGGCCGGGCCGGGGGCTGGCGGTAGGCGTTCTGGACGAAGGTGGGGGCCTCGGGCTCCGGGGGACGGATCCGGGGCAGCGCGGCGACGGTCTTGGCCAGCTCTTCCGGGGTCGTGCAGGGCTGCTCGTGCCGGGAGGGGGTGGCGCCGTCGTTGACCAGGGCCCGCATCGCCAGTTCCGACAGCCCGCGGTGCACACCGGCCCTGACCTGGTCGGGGGCGACCAGCCCGAGGTCCTTGGGCAGCCCGGTGAGCCCGTAGGCGTCCTCGTGGTACGGCCAGCGGGCGGTCAGCGCCGCGTAGAGCAGGGCGCCGATCGCCTCGGTGTCGGTGCGCTTGGGGCGGTCGGACTCGATGCCGCGCAGCGCGGCGTCCACGGCCAGCCCGCGGATGCGGTACTGGCCGGACTCCGAGCGCAGCACCGAGCTGAGTCCCAGCCGTAGGTGGGCCAGGCCCTCGCGGTGGGCGGCCGACATGGCCTGGGAGACCTGGCTGACGAGCTGGTAGGCCTCGTGGGACTCCAGCGGCCCGGACGCGAGCAGCGCGGTCAGCTCCGTGGCGTCGGGCAGCCATTCGTGGACGACGTAGGCCAGGTCGTTCTCCTCGACGGCGTCGAGGACCTGGACGAAGCGCGGGTCGCCGAGCAGTGCGGCGGAGCGGGCGGCTGACAGCACGGCGCGGGCCCGCGGGTGGCCGACGGGCAGCAGGTCGACCCCGACGGCACGGCGCAGCTTCTCGTCGACGGCGCGCCAGCTGCTGAAGCCGTCGAGGCGGGTGACGCACTCCTCCAGGCGGTAGCGGCGGGCGAGCTTGTGACCGCTGTGGAGTTCCGGCGGCTCGGGGATGGGGGTGGCCGGTCTGGTCGGCGCGGATTCCTCGGTGGTGTCGTTGTCGTGCTCCGCGTCTGGTGCTTTCGCGTCCTGCGATCCGCTCTGGCCCTTCGCACCGTCGTCCGTGGCTCCGCCCGCTCCGGCGGCGAGCGGCGGTGGGCCGCTCTCCTTGGCCACGTCGACGGCAGCCGTGCTCCGCTCCGCCACCGTCGTTCCTGCCTCCCCATCCGTTGCACGCTGTGTCTCTTCAAACAATTCGCGCCAAGGACAATTGTGCCCACAGACCGCCGCTATGCACGACACGCGACGCTGCGGGATGGTTGCCCACCCGGCGCCGGTCAGCGCCCCAGACGCCCGCGGACCATGCCCACCATCGCCGTCATCTCCTCGATACGCATCCGGCGCGCGGCCACGTAGAACACCGCCAGCAGGAGGACGCCGCCGCCGATGACGCCGCACAGCGAGCCGAAGAAGCCGTTCCCCAGCGACGCGGTGATCGCGTAGGAGGCGACTCCGCCGACCAGGGCGGCGGGCAGGCTGGCGCCGATCAGGCGGGCGTAGGTGCGGATGACGTGCGGGCCGTCCAGGTCGCCGCCGATGCGGGCGCGCAGCCTTCGTACCGCCACTCCGACGCCGACCACGTAGGCCAGGCCGTAGGAGGCGGCCATGCCGACGACGGCCCAGCGGGCGGGCAGCACGAGGTAGCACACACCGGAGGCGGCCGCGTTGACGATCGCGACGATCACCGTGTTGTAGAACGGGGTCCTGGTGTCCTCGTAGGCGTAGAACCCGCGCAGCACCACGTACTGCACCGAATAGGGGATCAGGCCGAGCGCGAAGGCCATCAGGACGAAGCCGACGTTGCGCGCGCCGGACTCGCCCGCGCTGGTGTACATCATCGTCGACAGCGGCACCCCGAGCGCCAGGAAGGCGAAGGCGCAGGGCACGATCGCCACCGCGGAGGTCCGCAGTCCGTAGGACAGGTCGTCGCGCACGGCGGATGCGTCCCCGTCGGCAGCGGCCCGGGAGATGCGCGGCAGGACCGCGGTCATCACCGAGACGGTGATGATGGCCTGCGGCATCTGCCACAGCTGGAGCGCGTAGTTGTACGCGGTGATGCCGGTACCGGGGTGGCCCTGCTTGACGGCCGCGACGCCGGCGGCGGTGGCCAGCTGGGTGACGACGATCAGGCCGGCCTGGTTGGCGAGGACGAACAGGAACGTCCACTTGGCGAGCTTGGCGGCGTGCCCGAGGCCGTGGCCGCGCCAGTCGAAGCGCGGCCGGATGCGCAGTCCCGACTCCCGCAGGTACGGGATCATGGCCAGCGCCTGCACGGTCAGGCCGAGCAGGGTGCCGATGCCCAGCAGCCGCACGCCTTCGGGCGTGATGGTGGAGGGGTCGATCTTGGTGTTGCCGGAGAGTCCGTAGACCCAGATGAAGGCGCCGAAGGTGGAGATGACGACGATGTTGTTCAGGACCGGGGTCCACATCATCGCGCCGAACCGGCCGCGGGCGTTGAGGATCTGGCCCAGGACGACGTGCACGCCCATGAAGAACATGGTCGGCAGGCAGTAGCGGGTGAAGGCGACCGTCACCTCCAGGGTCCGCGCGTTGGAGGCGAACTCCCCCGACATCAGCCGGACCAGGAGCGGCGCGCACAGCACCATGACGGTGGTGACGGCGGCCAGGCCGACCACGACGAGGGTCAGCAGCCGGTTGGCGTAGGCCTCGCCGCCGTCCTCGTCGTTCTTCATCGAGCGCACCAGCTGCGGGATGAACACCGCGTTGAGCGCGCCGCCGCCGACCAGGATGTAGATCATGGTCGGCAGCGTGTTGGCCACCTGGTAGCTGTCGTTGAGGGTGGAGACGCCGATGGCGCCGCCGATGACCAGGTTGCGTACGAAGCCGGTGAGGCGGGAGACCAGGGTGCCGGCGGCCATCACCGCGCTGGACTTCAGCAGGCTGGAGCCGCGGCCGGCGGTGGAGGCCCCGGCGGGCGGCGGCTGCGGCGCGGGCTCGTCCGGCTCGTCGGTGTGGTCGGGGAAGGCGTAGCCGTCCTGGGGGCCGGTGCTCGCGGAGCGCTGGTCGCGGAAGAGGTGGGCGTACGGGTCCTCGTCCGGCTGGGGGTCCTGGTCGGCCGAGTGGTGCGGGCCGGGGCCGACGCGCGGGTCGGCCGGCTGCCGCGCGGCGTACGGGTCGGCACCGTAGGGCTGGGCCGGCTGCGGGAAGGCCCGCTGGTCGTAGGCGGGTTGCTGCGGCGCGTACGGGTCGGGCCGGTAGGGCTCGGACCGCGGCTGCGGTTCGCGCGGCGCGTACGGGTCGGCCGGCGCGTAGGGCCGCGGCGGCGGATAGGCGTCCGGGTCGGGCCGGGGTTCGGGCGGGGGCGGCGGGCCGGCGGCCGTCGCGTCGTCGTACGACGCTGCCCGGTCACGTTCCCCGTCGTACGGCGCGTTCATCACTGCCCCACCTTATTGTCCGCGAACCGGAACCTGTTCCTGGCTATCGGTCCACCTTCTCACCCGGCGCGGGAGGGCCCGCGTCTTCCGTGGAGGTGTCCGGCACCGGGTCACCCGGCTGCCCGGGCACGGTGGCGTTCCGGCGGGTGGCCGGCGTCTCGTCCTGGTCGGTCTCGTCCTCGGTGCCGGCCGGCTCCTCGGTCTCCCGCGGTTCTTCCTTGGCGGCGGCCTCGGGGTCGGTGTCCGGCTCCTGTGCCGCGCGCAGTGCCAGGCGCTTGCGCTGCCGGTACATGCGCACGCCGGCCAGGACGAGCAGCAGCAGGCCGCCGGCGATGACCAGCATCACGGTGTCGGTGATGGAGGTGACGTAGACCTGGAAGACCATCGCGCTGCCGTAGGGGACGCCGTCCCTGGTGTAGAGCTGGGCGGTCACCCAGGCCCGGCCGTTGGCGTTGGCGGTGGTCGGGAACTTCAGGGAGCGGTTGTGCCCGCCGCCGATGTCCAGCGGCTGCGCGCTGCCGGGGTCGAGCCGGTTGGCCTGGTTGGAGGTCAGCCGCAGTTCCAGCCCGGAGACCTCCTGGGCGAGGCTGTTCTCCACGGTCACCGGGATGGTGGCCGACCGGCCGGACAGGGTGATCGGCTGCTTGTTGATGATGTGCACGTCGTCGGTGAGGTCACCGAGGTAGGTCTGGATGTCGTCGCGGAACGAGCGGGCGCTGTGCCGCTCGCCGCGCCACTGGGTGGACATCGAGCGGAGCACCGCGTTGCCGAAGGGCGTGGTGACCCGGTCCTTGCGGGAGAGGATCACCAGGAAGCGGCTGAGGGAGTCCTGGACGGACTGGACCTGCCGGAAGGCTTCGGTGCTCAGCTCCTGCCTGCGCAGGGCGGCCGGGTAGGCGCGGGCGGCGGGCACGGTCTGGTTCGCGCCGGGGTCGGGGGTCTGGGCGGCCGCGGCGCCCAGGTCGATGGGCTGGGTCCAGCCGCCGGAGACCGCGGTGGCGATGGCGGTCGCCATGGCGCGTGCCTGGCTGGTGGTGGGCATGCGCTGCGGGGCGACCAGGATGCTGCGCTGGGTCTCGGGGGCCTGCTCGTAGATCATCAGCGACTGGGCGAGGAAGCGCTGGACGGCCAGGGTGGTGGCGCCGGCGCGGGTGAGCTCGCCGGAGAAGGCGTTGGACAGCGAGGAGTCGGCCACGACGGCGGTGGTGCCGCCGCCGATCGGCCGGGCCGCGGTGGGGGTGTAGTTCAGCAGCCCGGTCTCGTGGAAGCTGTCGCTGCGGGCGATGATCTTGTCCGCTCCCCCGGCGGTGGCCGCGTTCACGATCGAGGGGTCCACCGCGCCGGCGTCCGGCCAGGCGAAGTCGGTGCGCGCGGTGACCTGGAGGATCGTGTCGAGCGTCGTGGCGGCCAGGTCGGTGGCCGACTTCAGGTGGGCGATCGTGCCGGGGACGGTGCGGCCCGCGTGGGCGATGGAGGCGATGTCGGGGTCCCCGAAGGGCAGCGCCACGACCTGCCGGCCCTGGACCGCGTCGTGGAGCCGGTGGAGCCACTGGGTGGCGTACGCGGAGCCGGTGCCGTCGATGGTGTGGGTGGTGTCACCGTCGCGGCCGACGACCTTGTAGGGCTTGGTCATCGCGTCGACGGTGGCGAGCAGGTCGGGGTCGATCACCCAGGTGACGGGCAGGTTCTTGCCCAGCGCGACCATCTGCTCCAGCCGGCCGCCCGGTGCCAGCTCGGCGGCCAGGTCGTCGTCGCGGAACAGCGGTGCCTGCTGCTCGTCGCCGCCGGGCGTGCGGATGTCCACGTGCGGCCGGTCGATCAGCGGCCACAGGAAGGTGCTCCTGGTCGCCTTGTCGCCGCCCTTGCCGTAGCTGGGCAGGAAGGTGCGCTTGATGCCGACGACGTGCTCGTAGCCGGTGTCGCGGGTGGTGCCGGAGGCGGTGACGCCGAGTTCGTACACCCCGTCGCCGCGTAGTCCGAGCGCTTTGATCGGCATGTCGAGGGTGAAGGAGAGCGTGCCGTGCGACGGGATATTGGCCAGGGTGACCGTGTGGTTCGGGATCTCGAACCCGTCGGCGGGCGAGAAGTCACCGGTGGACGCCGTGTTGCCGATGGCGCTGCGGCTGCCCAGCGGGATGCCGTCGCCGAGCCGGACGCCGACGTGGGCGCCGGTGATGGCGCCGGAGCCGTTGTTGGTGACCGTGCCGGTGATCTTCAGCGTGCCGCTCTTGGGCGCGACGGCCGGGGTCACCGAGTTGAGGTTCACGGTGGCCGCGCGCGAGCCGGTGGGGGCCGCGGCGGGGGCGGCGGAGGCCGCCGGGAGCTGAACGGTGCCGGTCAGCACGAAGGCGCCCGCGAGGGTGGCTACGGTCCGCCGTAGCCATACGCGAGCAGGGGTGGTTCCGAAGTGCTGTGCCGCCTCGCCCACGCGCTCGTCCGCCTGTCTCTGGTCGCCATCGGATGTGCGTCCTGGCATGGTAACGATGGCCGCTGAGACTTGTTGCTGCGGAGTCGCCTCAAGATCGTCCGGGGGCGCCGGAACCGGGGAGACCGGTGCGCGGGGGACCCGTATTCTGTTCTGTTGTGCCGAACGCCACCAATGACAACGACTCCATGCCGTCCTCGCCGACGACCGCGCTCAGCGACGCGCAGCGCCGGGCCGTGGGCGAGCTGCTGCGGGTCTCGCCGGTAGCCGACGATCTCGCCGGACGTTTCCAGCAGGCCGGGTTCAAGCTGGCGCTCGTCGGCGGCTCGGTCCGCGACGCGCTGCTGGGCCGGCTCGGCAACGATCTGGACTTCACCACCGACGCCCGCCCCGAGCAGGTGCTGAAGCTGGTCCGCGGCTGGGCGGACGCGGTGTGGGAGGTGGGCATCGCCTTCGGCACCGTCGGTTGCCGCAAGGCGGACTCGCAGGGCAACTCCTTCCAGATCGAGGTGACGACCTACCGCAGCGAGGCGTACGACCGCACCTCCCGCAAGCCCGAGGTCTCCTACGGCGACACCATCGAGCAGGACCTGGTCCGCCGGGACTTCACGGTGAACGCGATGGCGGTGGCGCTGCCGGGGACGGTGTTCGTCGATCCGTACGGCGGTCTGGAGGATCTGGCCCGCCGGGTGCTGCGGACGCCGGGCACCCCGCAGGAGTCCTTCTCCGACGACCCGCTGCGGATGATGCGTGCCGCGCGGTTCGCCGCGCAGCTGGACTTCGAGGTGGCCCCCGAGGTCGTCGCCGCCATGACGGAGATGGCCGACCGCATCGGGATCGTCTCGGCGGAGCGGGTGCGTGACGAGCTGAACAAGCTGCTGCTCGGCGAGTTCCCGCGCAAGGGTCTGGAGCTGCTGGTCGCCACGGGGCTGGCCGAGCGGGTCCTGCCGGAGCTTCCCGCGCTGCGTCTGGAGCGCGATGAGCACTTCCGGCACAAGGACGTCTACGAGCACTCGTTGACCGTGCTGGAGCAGGCGATGGACCTGGAGCGGGGCGATCCCGATCTGGTGCTGCGGCTTTCCGCGCTGCTGCACGACATCGGCAAGCCCAGGACGCGCCGCGCCGAGCCGGACGGGCGGGTCTCCTTCCACCACCACGAGATGGTGGGCGCGAAGATGACCAAGGCGCGGATGACCAAGCTGAAGTACCCCAACGACATGGTCAAGGACGTCTCCAAGCTGGTCGAGCTGCACCTGCGCTTCCACGGCTACGGGAGCGGTGAGTGGACCGACTCGGCGGTGCGGCGCTATGTGCGGGACGCGGGTCCGCTGCTGGAGCGGCTGCACAAGCTGACCCGGTCGGACTGCACGACCCGCAACAAGAAGAAGGCGGCGGCGCTGGCGCGGACCTACGACTCGCTGGAGGAGCGGATCGCGCAGTTGCAGGAGAAGGAGGAGCTGGACGCCATCCGTCCCGACCTCGACGGCAACCAGATCATGGAGATCCTGGACGTGCCGGCCGGGCCGGAGATCGGCAAGGCGTACAAGCACCTGCTGGAGCTGCGGTTGGAGCACGGGCCGATGGAGTACGACGAGGCGGTGGCCGCGCTCAGGCAGTGGTGGGCGGACCAGCAGCGACCGCAGTGACGGTGCGGCGATGTTTCACGTGAAACAGCGTGTTTCACGTGAAACATCGCCCGGGGTCGGTCGGGTCGGATGTTTCACGTGAAACATCAGGCGGCTCGGATGCGGTGCATCCCGGTGGCGGTCGCCGCGTAGAGCACCGCGATGACGATGACCAGCGCCGCCGAGCGGCCGTCCGGGGGCAGTATCAGCGCGGCGACCGCGGCGGAGCCCACGAAGGCGACGTTGAACATGACGTCGTAGAGCGAGAAGACCCGGCCGCGGAAGGCGTCGTCGACCGACAGCTGCACCACGGTGTCCGTCGCGATCTTGGCGCCCTGCGTGGTGATCCCGAGCGCGAACGCGGCGATGAGCATGGGGGCCGGCGCGAACGGCAGGGCCAGTCCCGGTTCCAGCACCGCGGAGGCGGCGGCGCACACCGTGATCCATCCCGCGGTGCCGAAGCGCCCGGTGCCCCAGGGGGTGACGACGGCGGCCACGAAGAACCCGGCCCCGGAGATGCCGACCGCGAGCCCCAGCAGCGCCAGGCCGCCGGAGGTGTCCGACGGGCTCGACCAGGCGTAGCGGCACAGCATGAGCAGCGTGACGGTCAGCGCGCCGTAGCAGAAGCGCAGCACGGTCATGGAGAGCAGCGCGTACAGCGCGGCGCGGCGCCGGCCGAGGTGGCGCAGCCCGTCCATCAGCCCGCGCGCCGTACTGGCCAGCGCGACCCCGAGCCGTGGTTGCAGGACCGCCGGGTCAGGACCCAGCAGCCCCGGGGGCATGGTGCGCGCGGACAGCCCGGCGCACAGGTACAGCGCCGCCCCCAGCGCCACCACGACCGCGTCCGATCCCACCCCGGGTGCGATGACCAGGCGCACGACGAACGCCGCCCCGCCGCCCGCCGTCGCCGCGATCGTGCCGGCCGTGGGGGAGACGGAGTTGGCGATCACCAGCCGCTCCCCGTCCACCACGCGCGGCAGCCCGGCGGACAGCCCCGACAGCACGAAGCGGTTCACCGCCGTCACGGACAGGGCGGACAGGTAGAACAGCGAATCGGGCACCCGGGCCAGGATCAGCACCGCGGTGCCGGCCGCGAACACCGCGCGCAGCAGGTTGCAGTACAGCAGTACCTGGCGACGCCGCCAGCGGTCCAGGAGCACGCCGACGAACGGCCCGAGAGCCGAGTAGGGCAGCAGCAGCACCGCCATGGTGGCGGCGATCTTGGCGGCCGAGGTCTGCTTCTCGGGGGTGAAGACCACGTAGGCGGCGAGCGCCACCTGGTAGACGCCGTCCGACAGCTGTGACAGCAGGCGGACCACCAGCAGCCGCCGGAAATCCCGGAACCGCAGCAGTACGCGAAGATCCCCCACGACGGCCATGCGCACAGCCTCACACATGCGTGCGGGGTCCTGGGGGCGCATTGCCCCAGGACCCCGCAGCCGAACCGGAAAGGCTCCGGAAGGTCAGCGCTCGACCTCGCCCCGGATGAACTTCTCGACGTTGTCACGCGCCTCGTCGTCGAAGTACTGCACCGGCGGGGACTTCATGAAGTACGAGGACGCGGAGAGGATCGGGCCGCCGATGCCGCGGTCCTTGGCGATCTTCGCCGCACGCAGCGCGTCGATGATGACGCCCGCGGAGTTCGGGGAGTCCCAGACCTCCAGCTTGTACTCCAGGTTCAGCGGCACGTCGCCGAAGGCACGGCCCTCAAGGCGCACGTACGCCCACTTGCGGTCGTCCAGCCAGGCCACGTAGTCCGAGGGGCCGATGTGGACGTTCTTGGCGCCCAGGTCGCGGTCGGGGATCTGGGAGGTGACGGCCTGCGTCTTGGAGATCTTCTTCGACTCCAGGCGCTCGCGCTCCAGCATGTTCTTGAAGTCCATGTTGCCGCCGACGTTCAGCTGCATGGTGCGGTCCAGCACGACACCGCGGTCCTCGAAGAGCTTCGCCAGCACGCGGTGCGTGATGGTGGCGCCGACCTGGGACTTGATGTCGTCACCGACGATCGGCACACCGGCCGCGGTGAACTTGTCGGCCCACTCCTTGGTGCCGGCGATGAAGACCGGCAGGGCGTTGACGAAGCCGACCTTGGCGTCGATCGCGCACTGGGCGTAGAACTTCGCGGCGTTCTCGGAGCCCACCGGCAGGTAGCAGACCAGGACGTCGACCCGCTGCTCCTTGAGGATCGAGACGATGTCGACCGGGGTCTCGGTGGACTCCTCGATGGTCTCGCGGTAGTACTTGCCGAGCCCGTCATGAGTGTGACCGCGCTGCACGGTGACGCCGGTCTGCGGCACATCGGCGATCTTGATGGTGTTGTTCTCACTGGCGCCGATGGCGTCCGCGAGGTCGAGACCGACCTTCTTGGCGTCCACATCGAAGGCGGCCACGAACTCCACGTCACCGACGTGGTAGTCGCCGAACTGCACGTGCATCAGGCCAGGCACGCGGCTGTCCGGGTCGGCGTCCTTGTAGTACTCGACGCCCTGAACCAGCGACGCGGCGCAGTTTCCCACGCCGACAATGGCTACGCGAACCGAACCCATTCCGGTTGCTCCTTGTACTCGGTACTTGATCGCCCCTGCGGTGCGCGGGGCTTCAGTTGGCGGTGTCGGTCGGATTCGTATCGTCGCGACCTTCATCGGCGGAGCGGTCCGCGGTGCTGCCGCGGCCCGTTCGTTCCGTCTCGATCAGCTCGTTGAGCCAGCGGACTTCGCGCTCCACCGACTCCATGCCGTGTCGTTGCAGCTCGAGGGTGTAGTCGTCGAGCCGCTCGCGGGTGCGGGCCAGTGAGGCGCGCATCCGCTCCAGGCGCTCTTCCAAGCGGCTGCGGCGGCCTTCGAGCACCCGCATGCGCACATCGCGCTCGGTGTGCCCGAAGAAGGCGAAGCGCACCCCGAACTGTTCGTCCTCCCAGGCGTCAGGGCCTGTCTGGGCGAGCAGTTCCTCGAAGTGCTCCTTGCCTTCGGCGGTGAGCCGGTAGACGATTTTCGCCCTGCGGCCGGCCAGTGGCGCCGTGCCGAGGGGATCCTCGACCGCGGGCTCCTCGGCCAGCCATCCCTGGGTGACGAGCGTCTTCAGGCATGGGTAGAGGGTTCCGTAGCTGAAGGCACGGAAGACCCCGAGCGAGGTGTTGAGCCGCTTGCGCAACTCGTAACCGTGCATCGGTGACTCGCGGAGCAGGCCCAGGACCGCGAACTCGAGCACGCCGGAACGCCTGCTCATCGCCGCCTCCTCGACTTGCTCCCGGGTGTCGGCCGTCCTGCCCTCAGCTGCTTGCTTATGGCATCTTGATGTATCGATTCGATACATCGCGACGATATGCCGGTGATCGGCGTCCCGCAAGGTGTGGCACGGTGTTCGCCATCACATCCGCAGTTGTCCCCGGCCAACTGTCCGTTATGGGACGAAGGTTGGCGTACCGCGGGTTTTGACGGTGCGTACTCTGTTCGCCATGCAGACCATCGGGAACTATGTGGCGCCAGCGGGCGTCATGGTCCTAGGTGTGGTGTGGCCCGGCGGGGCCGCAATCCGGGGGGACCGGAACACAACTGCCGCCTTCAGGCGAAACCGCCTGCCCGAGGAGTAGCTGGAAGTATGAGCGAGCACCGCCGGAAGCCGCCGCAATCGAACGGCGGCGGGCGCGCCGCAGGCCGCCGAGGAGCACAGCCGCCACCGCCGTCTTCGTCCGGGCGGCGGCCCGCGCCACCGCGGGACGGTTCGGGTTCCTACGGCAGCGGCAACACGTACGGGACCGGTGTGACGCCCGGTGCCCGAGGTTCGTCCGGGGCCCGTGGGCCCTCGTCGGCGGCCGGCCGCAGCGAGGGCGCCCCTGAGCGCCCCTACGGCGGGCGGGCGGAGGCGCGGCGCGCGGCGCAGCGCTCCGGGCGCCGCCGAGCGGGCGGGGCCGGCAGCGGGCCGGGGGACGGCGGCGGACGCCGCGGTACCGGCGGGTCCGGGCCGGGCGGCGGGCCGAACGGGCCCAAGAAGAAGCGCCTCATCGACTACCCGCGCTCGGGCAAGTACGGCTGGCGCCGCTGGGTGCCGTCCTGGAAGCAGTCCCTGGGCATCTGCGTCGCCTTCGGCGGCACGCTGATCGGGCTGATCGCCATCGCCTACCTGATCGTGCCGATCCCGAACCCCAACACGGCCGCCAAGGCGCAGAAGAACGTCTACTACTGGGCCGACAGGACCCGCATGGTGGTCTCCGGCGGTGGCGACCTCAACCGGCAGATCGTCGGACTCGACAAGATCCCCAAGTCGATGCAGGACGCCGTGGTCTCCGCCGAGAACGCGAACTTCTGGACCGACTCGGGTGTCGACCCGCAGGGCATCGCGCGCGCGGTCGTGAAGATGGCGCAGGGCGGTGAGACCCAGAGTGGTTCCACCATCACCCAGCAGTACGTGAAGAACATGTACCTGGACCAGGGCCAGACCGTGACCCGTAAGCTCAAGGAGCTGCTGATCTCGGTCAAGGTCGGCGCGACGGTCGAGAAGCACGACATCCTCGCGGGCTATCTCAACACCGGCTACTACGGCCGCGGGGCGTACGGGATCCAGGCGGCGGCGCAGGCCTACTACGGCATCGACAGCCAGGACCTCTCTCCGTCGCAGAGCGCCTTCCTGGCGGCCCTGCTCAACGGCCCGAACCTCTACGACCCGGCCGGCGGTGTCGGACCGGGCGCGACGGGCCCGGAGAACCTCAAGCGCGGCACGGAGCGCTGGAGCTGGATCCTGGACCGTGAGGTGGCCACCGGCGACATGACGGCGGCCGACCGGGCGAAGATCACGACCTTCCCCATGCCGCAGAAGCCCAAGAAGTCCACCGACAAGGCGGGCCAGATCGGCTATCTGACCGACCTGGCGGACAACAACGTGCTGGCCAACACCAAGATCACCAAGGAGCAGCTCGACAAGGGCGGCTACCAGATCTACACGACCTTCGACAAGAAGGACGTGTTCGCCATGCGGAAGGCCGTCAACGAGGTCAGCGCCGCCAGTATCAAGCCGAAGCTGCGCCCGAAGACCGACACCTATGTGCAGTTCGGCGGTGCCTCCGTGGTGCCGGGCGACGGTGCGATCAAGGCGATATACGGCGGTGAGGACTACCTCAAGCACTTCACCGACAACGCCGACTACACCGGTGCGCAGGTCGGCTCCACCTTCAAGCCGTTCGTCCTGGCGGCGGCGATGCAGGACGGGGTGCGCAACCCCAGAGGCGCCGAGGAGCAGAGCGAAGCCGACCGCACCAGAGTGGCGCCGCTGAGCATGTATCCGGGCGTCAACCTGTGGAAGGTGCTCAACTACGACGGCAGCGTCTGGATGGACCACGGCAAGGAGTGGTTGCAGGCCAACGACGAGAAGGACAGTTTCAAGTCCATCACCTTGAAGAAGGCGATGGAGCTGTCCGTCAACTCCACCTACGTGCAACTCGGCATGGACGTCGGCCTGGACAAGGTCGAGCAGTCCGCGCTGGCGGCCGGGGTGAACAAGGACAGCCTGGCCAGCGCGACCGTGCCGTCGTTCTCCATCGGCACCTCCTCGCCGTCGGCGATCCGGATGGCCGACGCCTACGCGACCTTCGCCGACAGCGGCATGCACGCCGAGCCGTACTCGGTCACCAAGGTCCTGTACGAGGGCAGCCCGATCTTCCAGCACCAGGCGAACCTGGTGAAGGCCTACGACGCGTCGGTGGCCGACAACGTCACCGGCGTGCTCCAGGGCGTCGTCCAGGAGGGCACCGGTACCGTCGCGCGCGGTCTGGGCCGGCCGGCGGCGGGCAAGACCGGCACCACCGACAGCAACAAGTCGGCCTGGTTCACCGGCTACACCCCGCAGCTGTCCACCTCGATCGGCATGTACCGGATGAACGACCAGGCGAAGGTCCAGAAGTTCCTGCCCATGTACGGCCTGGGCGGCAACGCCAAGATCTTCGGTGCGTCCTTCCCGACGCAGATCTGGACCGCGTACATGAAGATGGCGATGCAGAATCTGCCGGTCCAGCAGTTCAACCCGCCGGCCAAGATCGGCACCGTGGTCTTCGGGCACGGCGCGAGCGCCAGCCCGACCGCACTGCCCTCCGCGTCGACCTCGGTGGCACCGTCGACCACCCCCTCCGGGCTGCCGAGCATGTCGGCGACCCCGGGCCCGAACCCGTCGAGCACCTGTGGCTTCTTCGGCTGCCAGGACGGTGGCGCGGCGGGCGGTGGCACCGGTGGTCCCGGCACCTCCCCCACCCCGACCGCCGGTACCGGCGGCAACGGGGGCGGCAACACCAGAGGGAACAACAACGGGGGGATCTTCGGGCCGCCAGGCAACTGAGAACCCCGGGAAGCACCCCGAAGGCCGCGGACGGCGAACAGCCCTCCGCGGCCTTCGGGCTTTCCACGCCCGGCCGGGGCCGCCCGGGACCGGCCGCCCAGTCGCGTACGGCAGGATGTCGGGCATGACGACCGTGCGCGAGAACGACGAGAGCGCCGCCACCGTGCCGCACGCAACGGTGCCGCCCACCGCCGAGGACCCGGTGGCCCAAGCGGGCAGCGAACTGATCGGCGGCCCCGCGGGGCGGCGGGCTGTGGCCGACCGCTTCGGCTGGTGGAACCCGCTGCGGATCATCGTGCTGGTCGCCATCGGGATGTTCGCGCTCGGCATGATGCAGAAGGCGCCCTGCTACGACCACGGGTGGTTCTTCGGCGCGAACGACCAGTACACGCACGCCTGCTACTCCGACATCCCGCACCTGTTCTACGCCCGGGGCTTCGCGAACGACCAGGTGCCCTACTTCAGCCACATCCCGGACGCCGTCTCCGGCGGCATGGGGTACCTGGAGTACCCGGTGCTCACGGGACTGTTCATGGAGGTGGCCTCCTGGGTCACCCCGCACGGCTCCGACCTGGTGCACCGCGAGCAGATCTACTGGCTGGTCAACGCGGGCATGCTGCTGGTGTGCGCCGCCGTCACCGTGGTCGCGGTGGCCCGCACCCACCGCCGCCGCCCCTGGGACGGCCTGCTGGTCGCCCTGGCGCCCGCCCTGGCGCTCACCGCCACCATCAACTGGGACCTGCTGGCCGTCGCGCTGACCGCCGTGGGGATGTTGCTGTGGGCCCGTAGCCGCCCGGTGGCCGCCGGTGTGCTGATCGGACTGGCGACCGCCGCCAAGCTCTACCCGGTGCTGCTGCTGGGGCCGCTGCTGGTGCTGTGCCTGCGGGCCGGGCGGATGCGGGCCTTCTGGCGGGCCACCACGGCCGCCCTGGTGGCCTGGCTGGTGGTGAACCTGCCGGTGATGGCCTTCGCCATGCCGGGCTGGAAGCAGTTCTACTCCTACAGCCAGCACCCGGGGGATCGACTTCGGATCGGTCTGGCTGATGATCTCCCAGCGCACCGGCAACCCCATCGACGGCGCGAACTCCTACGCGACCGCCCTGATGCTGCTGCTGTGCGCCGGGATCGCCGCGCTGATCCTGTACGCCCCGCGCCGCCCGCGCTTCGCCCAGGTCGCCTTCCTGGTGATCGCCGCGTTCATCCTGACCAACAAGGTCTACTCGCCGCAGTACGTCCTGTGGCTGATCCCGCTGGCCGCGCTGGCCCGCCCGCGCTGGCGCGACTTCCTGATCTGGCAGGCCTGCGAGGTGATGTACTTCCTCGGCATCTGGATGTACCTCGCCTACACCACCGGCGGCAACAACAAGGGGCTGCCCCAGGGCGGCTACGACTTCGTCATCGCGCTGCACCTGCTCGGCACGCTCTACCTGTGCGCGGTGGTCGTCCGGGACGCGCTCGCCACCGGCCACGACCCGGTCCGCCTCGACGGCACGGACGACCCCTCCGGCGGTGTGCTGGACGGCGCGCCCGACGTCTTCACCCTGGGGCGGGCGCCGCGTCCCGGCGCGTCACGGCACCGGTACGCGGCGGCGGACGGCGACGGGTGGCCCCGCCACTGACGGGCTCGCTCAGCGGTCGACGATGCGGTCGAACTGCGTGGTGGTGTGCCGCAGGTGCGCCACCAGCTCGTCGCCGACCGCGGGCGGTGCCACGTCGCCGGGCAGGAAGAGGATCGAGACCTGCATGTGCGGCGGCTCGGCGAACCAGCGCTGCTTGCCCGCCCAGACGAACGGCGACAGATTGCGGTTGACGGTCGCCAGGCCCGCTCTGGCGACGCCCTTGGCGCGCGGCATGACGCCGTGCACGGCCTTGGGGGCCTCCAGGCCCACCCCGTGCGACGTACCGCCCGCCACGACGACCAGGTGGCCGTCGCCGGCCGCCCGCTGCTGCCGGTAGCCGTAGCGCTCGCCCTTGGCGATCCTGGTGACGTCCAGCACCGCGCCGCGGTACTCGGTCGCGTCGTGGTCGCCCAGCCACAGCCGGGTGCCGATCCGGGCCCGGAAGCGGGTCTGCGGGAACTGCTGCTGGAGGTGGGCGAGCTCCTGGGGCTTGACGTGGCTGACGAACATCGTGTGCAACGGCAGCCGGGCGCCGCGCAGCCGCTCCATCCAGGTGAAGACCTCCTCGACGGCGTCGGAGCCGTCGGCGCGGTCCAGCGGCAGGTGGATGGCGAAGCCCTCCAGCCGGACGTTCTCGATCGCGCTGTTGAGCTTGGCGAGGTCGTCCTCGCTGACCCCGTGCCGCCGCATGCTGCTCATGACCTCGATGACGACGCGCGCGCCGACCAGGCCGCGCACGCCCTCGACCGAGGAGACCGAACGGATGACCCGGTCGGGCAGCGGCACCGGCTCCTCGCCGACCCGGTAGGGGGTCAGCACCAGCAGGTCACCGCCGAACCAGTCCTTGATGCGGGCCGCCTCGTACGTCGTGCCGACGGCGAGCATGTCGGACCCCAGCCGGGTCGCCTCGTCCGCCAGCCGTTCGTGGCCGAAGCCGTATCCGTTGCCCTTGCAGACCGGGATCAAGGCCGGGGAACTGATCCACCACGGACTTGTGGTGCGCACGCCAGCGCGCGGAGTCGACGTACAGAGTGAGCGCCATGGCGGAGCCGGGACCTTCCTTGTGCCGGGTGATACGGGAGCGATCAGCGCCGGGACATGTAGATGTCGAGAGCCTTGTGCAGCAGCTTGTTGAGCGGGAAATCCCACTCGCCCAGGTATTCGGCGGCCTGGCCTCCCGTGCCCACCTTGAACTGGATGAGCCCGAAGAGGTGGTCGGTCTCGTCCAGGGAGTCGCTGATGCCGCGCAGGTCGTACACGGAGGCGCCCATGGCGAAGGAGTCCTGGAGCATCCGCCACTGCATGGCGTTGCTCGGCCGTACCTCGCGCTTGTGGTTGGCGGAGGCTCCGTAGGAGTACCAGACGTGGCCACCCACAACGAGCATGGTGGCTGCCGCGACCGCCTCGCCCTCGTGCATGGCGAAATACAGCCGCATGCGGTTGGGGTCCTCGGAGTTGAGGGCGGTCCACATGCGCTGGAAGTACGACAGGGGGCGGGGCCTGAACTGGTCGCGCTCGGCGGTCATCTCGTAGAGCTGCTGCCACAGGGGGAGCTGCTCGTAGCCGCCCTGGACGACCTCGACGCCGGCCTTCTCCGCCTTCTTGATGTTGCGCCGCCACAGCTGGTTGAAGCCCTTGAGGACCTCCTCCACCGTGCGGTCCTTCAGCGGTACCTGGAAGACGTAACGTGGCTGGAAGTCGCCGAAGCCGGCGCCGCCGTCCTCGCCCTGCTGCCAGCCCATGCGGCGCAGCCGGTCGGCCACCTCGAAGGCGCGCGGCTCGATGACGGTGGCCTCCACGTCGCGCAGCCGCTTGACGTCCGGGTCGGCGATGCCGCTCTTGATGGCGCCCGCGTCCCAGCGCCGGATGATCACCGGGGGGCCCATCTTCACCGTGAACGCGCCCTGCTGCTTCAGGTGCGTGAGCATCGGCTGGAGCCACTCCTCCAGGTTGGGCGCGTACCAGTTGATGACCGGGCCCTCGGGGAGGTAGGCCAGGTAGCGCTTGACCTTGGGCAGTTGGCGGTAGAGCACCAGACCGGCGCCGACCAGCTGGTCGTTGATGTCAAACCAGCCGAGGTTCTCCGAACGCCATTCGGCCTTCACATCGGCCCACGCGGGAACCTGCATGTGGCTCGCCGAGGGCAGGCTCTGGATGTACGCCAGATGCTGCTCTCGGCTGATGGTCCTCAGGGTCAGGCTCATTCGTGGCGCTCCCCACGCTTGCGGGTTCCAACCGGACTACCGGCCGAAGCCTACTGCGCGAGGGGATCGCCCCGTCCTGCGCCTGGTTCGCGGCCTGTTGGGACATCCTGCCCGGTGACGGGCGGGACGGCGGGTCACAGTCCGCCCCACAGCCCTCCGTGCGCCACGCCGAGGAAGAAGCCGACCGCCGACGCGCCGAGGCCGAGGATCAGCACGAACCGCTCACCGGTGGTGGCGGAGATGAACTGTCCGTAGCCCCCGGTGAGGATTCCGACCAGTCCGGTCCAGGAGCTCAGCAGGTGCAGGTTGACGAAGATCGAGGAGATGATCGCGACCGCGCCCAGCACGGCGGTGATGAGAACCAGGGAGTTCTCCCGCGGATGGGCCTTGCCGTCGGAGTTGAGGAGGGCGAGAACGTTCTGCGGCCGGAAGGACTGTGCCATGGGGCACCTCCGTGAGCGGGTGGGCGCGCCGTGGCGCCGTGCAAACCCTTGTGTACAGATTGTCCCCGCTCCCCGGGGGATTTCAAGCGGGCCGACGTGTACGGGTAGTGTGTACCGTCTGCACCGGTGTCGCCTTTCGCCGGTGCGACGCAAACGCAAACCCTCCTGTCACGGAAACGCCGTGGCCGCTGAGTCCAGAGGAGGTGGGTTCCACATGCGTCACTACGAGGTGATGGTCATCCTCGACCCCGATCTTGAGGAGCGCGCTGTCGCCCCCCTGATCGAGAGCTTCCTTGCCGTGATCCGCAATGGCGGTGGCAAGGTCGAGAAGGTCGACACCTGGGGCCGTCGTCGGCTCTCCTACGAGATCAACAAGAAGCCCGAGGGCATCTACTCGGTCCTCGACCTCAACGCCACGCCCGAGGTCGTCAAGGAGCTGGATCGTCAGCTCAACCTGAACGAGTCGGTTCTGCGGACCAAGGTCCTCCGTCCGGAAATGCACTGAGCGCCTGAGCGCCCAGGGCTGAGTACGGCAACCGAGCAGCCAAGCAGCACAGAGCACAACCCGCCGAGAGGTCACCCACCATGGCAGGCGAGACCGTCATCACGGTCGTCGGCAACCTTGTCGACGATCCCGAGCTGCGCTTCACCCCCTCCGGTGCGGCGGTCGCGAAGTTCCGTGTCGCGTCCACTCCCCGCACCTTCGACCGGCAGACCAACGAGTGGAAGGACGGCGAGAGCCTGTTCCTGACCTGCTCGGTCTGGCGGCAGGCGGCGGAGAACGTGGCCGAGTCGCTGCAGCGCGGTATGCGCGTCATCGTCCAGGGCCGCTTGAAGCAGCGGTCCTACGAGGACCGTGAAGGCGTCAAGCGGACGGTCTACGAACTCGATGTCGAAGAGGTCGGCGCCTCCCTGCGCAGCGCGACGGCCAAGGTCACCAAGACCGCCGGCCGTGGCGGTCAGGGTGGTTACAGCGGCGGTGGCGGCGGCCAGGGCGGCGGCGGTGGCAACTGGGGCGGAAGCTCCGGTGGCGGCCAGCCGTCCGGCGGCGGCGCCGCTCCGGCCGACGACCCGTGGGCGACCAGCGCTCCGGCCGGCGGCGGCCAGGGCGGCGGCGGTGGCAACTGGGGCGGAAGCTCCGGTGGCGGCGGCTACTCGGACGAGCCGCCCTTCTAGGGCGGCGTAACAAACTTCTTGATCACACTGGAGAGAGACAATGGCCAAGCCGCCTCCGCGCAAGCCGAAGAAGAAGGTCTGCGCGTTCTGCAAGGACAAGGTCAACTACGTCGACTACAAGGACACCAACCTGCTGCGGAAGTTCATTTCCGACCGCGGCAAGATCCGTGCCCGCCGAGTCACCGGTAACTGCACCCAGCACCAGCGCGACGTCGCCACGGCTGTGAAGAACAGCCGTGAGATGGCGCTGCTGCCCTACACCTCGACTGCTCGCTGAGAGAGGGTGACCGAAGCATGAAGATCATCCTCACCAACGAGGTCAGCGGCCTCGGCGCCGCCGGCGACGTCGTCGAGGTCAAGGACGGCTACGCCCGCAACTACCTGGTTCCCCGCGGCTTCGCGCTGCGCTGGACCAAGGGCGGCGAGAAGGACGTCGAGCAGATCCGCCGTGCGCGCCGGATCCGTGAGATCGCCACGCTGGAGCAGGCCAACGAGGTCAAGGGCCAGCTGGAGAACGTCAAGATCAAGCTCGCGACCCGCGCGGGTGACACCGGCCGTCTCTTCGGCTCCGTCACTCCGGCCGACATCGCCTCGGCGATCAAGGCCGCCGGCGGGCCCTCGGTGGACAAGCGCCGCGTGGCGCTGGTCTCGCCGATCAAGACCGTCGGTTCGCACCAGGTGACCGTCGCCCTCCACCCGGAGGTCTCGGTCCGCCTCGACCTCGAGGTCGTCGGCGCCTGACCTGAGCGCTCCGCGCCCGGTTGACGAAGGGCCGGTATCCCCCGCGGGGGATACCGGCCCTTTCCGTTCGCCGGCCGGTTCCGTTCCGCCGTTCGTCGGCCCGTGTGGTGCTGGGTGGCGCGGCCCGCGTGGTTCCGGTCGGAGCGGTCCGCCGGGCGCCGTGTTTCACGTGAAACATGTGGCGTTTCACGTGAAACATCGCCCGATGCCCGTTTCGTATGTTTCACGTGAAACACGGCGCCGTCAGGAGCGAACCGCCCCGGTGACGATCCAGCGCCCGGACCGGGCCCGGAGCCACAGGAAGGCCAGCCGGGTGAGCATGAACAGCGTCATGGTCCACCACAAGGTGGTGAGCGTGCCGCCGAGCGCGGGCACCGCCAGGGCGGCCGGGACGAAGACGGCCAGCGTGCCGAGCATGGCCCAGGCCAGGTAGAGACCGTCGCCCGCCCCCATCAGCACGCCGTCCAGGACGAAGACGACTCCCCCGACGGGCTGGGTCAACGCGACCACCAGCAGGGCGGGCAGCAGTTCGGAGTGAACGGCGTGGTCGTCGGTGAACAGGGGGATGAACAGCGGCCGGGTGACCACCACCAGCAGGCCCAGCGCGAAACCCGCCGCGATGCCCCACTGCACCATGCGGCGGCAGGCGGCCCGGGCCCCCTCCGCGTCGTCGGCGCCCAGGTAGCGGCCGATGATCGCCTGTCCCGCGATGGCGATGGCGTCCAGCGCGAAGGCCAGCAGGTTCCACAGGGTGATCAGGATCTGGTGGGCGGCGACCTCGGCGTCCCCGAGCCGGGCGGCCACCGCGGTGGCGATCAGATCACCGCACGCAGGCTGAGGGTGCGTACCAGCAGCGGCACTCCGGCGGTGGCGCAGGCCCGGATCCCGGCGAGGTCCGGGCGCAGGGAGGCGCCGTGCCGCCGGGCGCCGCGGACGACCACGGTCAGATAGGCGGCGGCCATGCCGTTCTGCGCGATCACGGTGCCCCAGGCGGAGCCCGCGATGCCCAGCCCGGCGCCGTAGACCAGCGTGATGTTCAGCGCGGCGTTGGCGGTGAAGCCCGCGACGGCGACGACCAGCGGCGTACGGGTGTCCTGGAGGCCGCGCAGCACTCCGGTGGCGGCCAGCACCACGAGCATCGCGGGAATGCCCAGGGCGCTGATCCGCAGGTAGGTGACCGCGTACCCGGTGGCGCTGCCCGGAGGCGCCGAAGAGCGTCCGCCAGCCAGCGGGCGCCCGGGACGGCGACGGCGATGACGAGGGCGCCGAGCAGCAGGGCCAGCCAGATGCCGTCGATGCCCTGCCGGATCGCCGCCGGGAGGTCGCCGGCGCCGACCCGGCGGGCGACGGCGGCCGTGGTCGCGTAGGCGAGGAAGACGAAGATGTTGACGGCGGTGGTCAGCAGGGCGGCGGCGACGCCGAGTCCGGCCAGTTGCGGGGTGCCGAGGTGGCCGACGATGGCGCTGTCGGCCATCACGAACAGGGGCTCGGCGACGAGCGCGCCGAAGGCGGGCAGGGCGAGCGCGATGATCTCGCGGTCGTGTCGGCGGCGGGCTTCCTTGGGCAGCCGGGCGGTGCGTCGATGGGGTGGTCCGGTAGGGGCGGTGGAGGGCGCGGGGGCCGATTTCACAGCCACAGGGTAATCGTCCACAGGTAACGGTTGCAATGGCCTAGTGACTATTACGTTTGGTGGCGCTGAGTGATCGGCTCCGTGGCGCTCGCTGTGATCTTCAACCCGTCCGGGAAAGTTTTTCTCCTGCACAACCGGTGGACGGTGAATATGCAGGTCAGATGGGGTAACCCGGCGCTATCCCGGGCTTGTCCACAGCGCTGTCCCCCACCCTGTACACAGGTTTGGCGGGCTTCTCCACAGGCTGACGACGTTCATCCACATGGCCTGTGGATAACCAGCTTGGCTGACGGGGGCCGCGGCCCTACGGTAGTGCGGCACCCCTCCTGGCTTTCGGGCTCGGGACCGCCTGTCACGGTCCTGCGAATCGACGCGCCCGAAGCGGAGCCGGGTGCCTTCGTTTGTCAGACCCGTGCCGTAGAAAGAGGGGCACGGCAGGGGTCTGCGAGGACCGGGAGGAGGTGACGGGGGTGAGCCAACCCGAGCCCGCGGACGACCACTGGGGAGACGCGCCACCGATCGATCCGCCGTTCCCGACGACCCGGGCGGCCACGGCGGAGCGGGCGCCGGAGACCGGCTGCCGACGGCCCGCTACAGCCGTGGCAAGGGCCGCGGTTCCGACCGCGACCAGGACCGGGACGGCGGACGGGACGGTGGCCGCGACAACGGGCGCGACTCCGGCCGGGACCGGGGCAACTGGGCCGAGGGCGGCTTCGAACGGGTCCCCCCGCAGGACCTCGACGCCGAGCAGTCGGTGCTCGGCGGCATGCTGCTGTCGAAGGACGCCATCGCCGACGTCGTCGAGGTCATCAAGGGCAAGGACTTCTACCGCCCGGCCCACGAGACGATCTACAACGCGATCCTCGACCTCTACGCCCGCGGTGAGCCGGCCGACCCGATCACGCTCGCCGCCGAGCTGACCAAGCGCGGCGAGATCACCCGGGTCGGCGGCGCCCCCTATCTGCACACCCTGGTCAACGCGGTCCCCACGGCGGCCAACGCCGAGTACTACGCCGAGATCGTGCACGAGCGCGCGGTCCTGCGGCGCCTGGTGGAGGCCGGCACCCGCATCACCCAGATGGGCTACGCGGCCGACGGCGACGTCGACGAGATCGTCAACTCCGCGCAGGCGGAGATCTACGCGGTCACCGAGCAGCGCACCAGCGAGGACTACCTGCCGCTCGAGCGACATCATGGAGGGCGCGCTCGACGAGATCGAGGCGATCGGCTCCCGCAGCGGTCAGATGACCGGCGTGCCGACCGGCTTCACCGACCTCGACTCGCTCACCAACGGCCTGCACCCCGGCCAGATGATCGTCGTCGCCGCCCGCCCCGCCATGGGTAAGGCCCTCGCGCTGGACACCCCGCTGCCCACCCCGTCCGGCTGGACGACCATGGGCGAGGTCGGCGTCGGTGACCTGCTGATCGGTCCCGACGGCGTTCCGACGCGCGTCGTCGCCGCCACCGAGGTCATGACCGGGCGGCCCTGCTACGAGATCACCTTCGACGACGGCACCACGGTGGTGGCCGACGCGGACCACCAGTGGCTGACCGAGAGCCGTCAGGACCTCGCGGTGTCCGGCGGGAGCGGGCCGCAGGGGCGGCAGGCCCCCTCGGTCAGGACCACGAAGGAGATCGCGGAGACGCTGCTCGCCGTCGCCGACGGGCTGCCGAACCACGCGGTGCGCACCACCGCGCCCCTTGAGCTGCCCGAGTGCGCCCTGCCCGTCCCGCCGCGGGAGTTGGGCGCGCGGCTGGCCTGCCACAAGGGCCCCGAGCGGATCCCGCCGGAGTACCTGCGCGGTTCCGCGGCGGCGCGGCGCGCACTGCTGGCCGGATTCCTGGCGGCGGGTGGCCGGTGGCCCGGTGGGACGGTGGCCGAAGAGCCGGTGACCGGTGGAACGGGGGCCGGTGGTACGGGGGCCGGTGCGGCGGAGGCCGGCCGCGGTGCGGTGACCTTCGTGGTGGCCGGGCGGGCGCTCGCCGGAGATCTGTGCGAACTGCTCGCGAGCCTGGGCCACCGCTACGAGGTGTCCGAAACGCCGGCGCGGGGGGCGGGCTCCGGGGAGCCGGGCGTCTCGTACGGCGTCACGTTCACCCCTGACGGGCCGTCGGTCGGGCCCGCGCGGCGCCTGATCACCGAGGTCCGGGAGGTCGGCAGCGTTCCGGTGCGCTGCGTGCAGGTGGACAACGAGGCGCATCTGTACCTGGCCACCCGTTCGATGGTCCCCACGCACAACTCCACCCTCGCGCTGGACTTCGCCCGCTCGTGCTCCATCCAGTACGGGCTGCCGAGCGTCTTCTTCTCGCTGGAGATGGGGCGCAACGAGATCGCGATGCGTCTGCTGTCGGCCGAGGCGCGGGTGGCGCTGCACCACATGCGGTCCGGCAACATGACCGACGACGACTGGACGCGGCTGGCGCGCCGGATGCCGGAGGTCTCGGCGGGCCCGCTCTACATCGACGACTCGCCGAACCTGTCGATGATGGAGATCCGCGCCAAGTGCCGCCGCCTCAAGCAGCGCAACGACCTGCGGCTGGTGGTCATCGACTACCTGCAACTGATGACGACCGGTGGCTCGCGCCGCCCGGAGAGCCGTCAGCAGGAGGTCTCGGAGATGTCCCGTAACCTCAAGCTGCTGGCCAAGGAGCTCGAAGTCCCGGTCATCGCCCTGTCGCAGCTCAACCGTGGTCCCGAACAGCGCACGGACAAGAAGCCGATGGTCTCCGACCTGCGTGAGTCCGGTTCCATCGAGCAGGACGCCGACATGGTGATCCTGCTGCACCGCGAGGACGCCTACGAGAAGGAGTCCCCCCGGGCCGGCGAGGCCGACCTGATCGTCGCCAAGCACCGCAACGGCCCCACCGCCACCATCACCGTCGCCTTCCAGGGCCACTACTCCCGCTTCGTCGACATGGCGGGCAACGCGTGACGACGTGTAGGGTCTCAAATCTCGCTTCATAATCTCAGATCGAACTTCATATGGATTGCACTTGTGAAGTGGTCGTGAGACTCGCAGGTCAGGTCGTTCACCCCTTCGGGTGATGAGCTCGGGAGCACGTCCTGCCAGGGTCTCGTTGCTGGCACCTTGGCTTCTGGCGGGCAGGTTCCCGCGATGCTGGGGGTGTTGATGGCTGGTACGGCGGTGACCGTGAGCCTGCGCCGCAGTACCGGCCAGGTGGTAGAGGATCGTGAGTGGGCTGCCACCAGCGTCGACATGCTGAGTTCCGTCGCGCCGTGGCGAACCTTCCGCTGGTACAAGGGCCAGAGGCATTACTCCGGGACCTATTGGTCTGCGACGACCCAAGACCATGTGATCTACGAGTCTCGCCTGGAGCTGACTCGGCTGCTAGCCGCCGACTTCGACCCGTCTGTTCAGGACATCAGAGCTCAACCGTTCCTGCTGAAGGCACCGGTGGACGGTGGGGTGCGCACGCATGTGCCGGACTTCCTGCTGATCACCGCGCAAGGTCCGGTGATCGTGGACGTCAAGCCGCGTCTGCGGCTTTCCCGGCCGGAGGTCACCATCACCTTTGAGTGGACTCGTGACGCTGTGGAGTCCCGAGGGTGGCGGTACGAAGTGTGGAGCGAGCCCCCGGAGGTAGAGGCGGAGAACGTTCGCTTCCTCGCGGGCTACAGGCGTAACTGGTTGTTCAGCCCTGCTCTCCTGGACGAGCTGCGAAGGGCCGAGCTCGATGGGGTCTTGCTGGGTAACGCGGTTCGCTCAACGTCGAGTTGGCCCGAGGCGCATGTGCGGGCGGCGCTTCACCACCTGCTGTGGTCTCACGAACTTCTCGCTGACCTCACTCGGCCCCTGAGTCCACACACAGTGCTGAGGAGGCCGGTATGAGTGGCGCTGGCGCGCGGGTGGGAGTTGGCACCAGCTTCCGCTATGACGGGGAGACCGTCGAGGTCGTGGAAATGACCGCGACCGTGGCGGGCAATGAAGTCGTGTTGAAGGACGGCCGAGGGCGTCTTCTGCGCTTGTCGGTGGCCGAGTTGCTGTTCTCCGACCGCGCGGTCATCATCCCGGACACCGCTGGCCCGTCGGCGGATGACGACGCAGAGATCGCGTCTGTCGTCCTGGGACAACTCGACTCCGTCGCACGAGAACGGATTCTCGAACGTGCCGAGCACGTGCGGGAGGTCATGACGGGCTACCGATCGGGGAGTCCGGAACTCGCCCGGGAAGGCGAACCCCGTCCGGACTACGTACCGGACGGCCCGTGGGAGGCTCGCTACGCGGCCAAGGCCCGTGAGCTGGGCGTCACACCCCGGACCGTCAAGCAGTGGGTCGCCGATTTCCGGGAGAGCGGTGAGGCAGGGCTCGCACCCAAGAAGAGCCCGGCTGGGAGTTCGCAAGCCAGGGTCGACGACCGGTGGGTGGAGACCGCCTTAGAGGTGATGGTCGAGCACACGGGTGAGTCGAAGCCGTCACGGACGATGGTCATAGACCGGACAAGGGCACGGGTCGTTGCGCGGTTCGGCCCGGATGTCGTTCCTCAACCAAGTCGTGCGACAGCGTTCCGATTGCTGGAGGAACTGGAGCGGCGCCATCCGCTGTTCCGGTTGAGCACGAAGCGGAATCGGGACATCGCTGACCGGCCGGATGGGGTCTACGGGAAGCTGCGGCCGACGCGGCCGGGTGAGTACCTGTTGATGGACTCCACGCGCCTGGACGTGTTCGCCTTCGATCCGCTGACGCTCAAGTGGGTGCAAGCCGAGCTTTCAGTCGGGGTGGACTGGTACACCCGCTGCATCACCGGGATCCGGGTCACGCCGGTGTCGACGAAGGCTGTGGACGTCAGTGCGGTGCTCTACCAGTCCTTCCGGCCTCGCCCGGCGGGGCGGGACTGGCCGCGGCACGCGGTCTGGCCCGAGCACGGCGTCCCGCGGACGGTGCTGATCGATGTGGAGGCGGCCGAAGGGCCGGGGCTGGCGTCCCCGCCTTTGGTGCCGGAGACGCTGGTAGTCGATCACGGCAAGGTCTACGTCTCGGAGCACCTGACCAGCGTCTGCCGCCGGATGGGCATATCGATCCAGCCCGCGCGGCTGCGGACAGGCCGTGACAAGGGCCCGGTCGAGCGCTTCTTCCGTACCCTGCGCGAAGACCTGCTGCAGGCCCTGCCCGGTTACAAGGGCCCGGACATCCACTCGCGGGGTGAGAGGCCCGAGGACGACGCGTTCTTCTTCCTGGATGAGCTGGAGGCGATCATCCGTGAGTGGACGGCGGTGGTGTATCACCACAGGCCGCATGCGAGCCTGGTCGATCCGGGTCTGCCGGGGCTGCGGATGTCGCCTGCGAAGATGTTCGAGCACGGTGTGGCCAGAGCCGGCTACATCGAAGCACCGCGAGACCCCGACCTTGCCTTCGAGTTCCTGCGGACGAAGTGGCGCACGATCCAGCACTACGGGGTCGAGATCGACCGTCGCCGCTACAACGGGCCGGCGCTCAACGCCTACCGCACCATCAAGAGCCCCTACGACGCTCCGGTGAAGAACGGCTGGCCGTTCCAGGTCGACCCCGATGACATCACCCGGATCTATTTCCGGGACCCTGACAGCCGGCGCTGGCACGCTCTGGTGTGGGAGCACGCTCCGTCGGTCCGTATGCCGCTGAGCGAGGATGCCCTGGCTTTCGCGCGGAAGCTGGCCGCGTCGAAGTACCGCTACCCCGACGACCGGCTCGCGGTGGCGGATCTGCTGGAGCGCTGGAATCTCGGGCTGGGCACGACGCTGGCCGAGCGGCGCATGGTCCTGCGGCTTTCCCGCGAGCAGGCGGCCATCGAACTGCCCGAGACCGACGAAGAAGTGGTCGTATCGCTTCCCTCGGTCCGCAAAGCCCTCGGCACACAGCAGCCGACCCCCGAGCCCGAGATGTCTGAGCTGCCGGGGGCGATGGAGGCCGGTGATGACGACGACGCCGACGTGGAAGACCTCGCGGACGGGGACGACTTCTATGCGGACGCTCTGGAGGACGTGTGACCACCATGGCCAGTCCGCCGCAGCCCGCGAATCTGGCGCTGTCGCGAAAGGAGGACTTCAAGGCGTTCGCGGACGGACCGCGCCGCACCCAGCCCGAAGCACTGACCCGGGCCCAACTGGCCGCCCTCGGCTCGGGCGCGAAGGCCGAGCACGACCGGCTACGGCGGGAGTGGCACGCCAACCTCGGTCCGCTCAAGACCCCGCAGCTGTCCGAACTGCATGAGGACTTGTGGGACATCGTCGACAGCAACCTGCAGGACGGCGACAAGGCCAAGGGCGCGGTCGCGGTCGACGCCTTCCCCGGCCTGGGCAAGACCACCTCGGTCCTGGCGTTCGCCCGGGAGTTCCACCGCAGAGAGATCGCCGAGAAAGGCGAGTTCACCGACCAGGGACACGAGCGGTTACCGGTCTGCCGGGTCGGGTTGACCGGCAACACCGGCATGAAGGACCTGAACCGGGCCATGCTGGAGTTCTTCGGCCACCCCGGGCGGCACCGCGGGACCACCGCCCAACTCGGCCAGCGAGCCCTGGACTGCATGCTGTCCTGCGAGGTCCGCCTGCTTGCCTTGGACGACCTGCACTTCCTGAAATGGCGCCGTACCAACGGTGTCGAGGTCAGCAACCACCTGAAGTGGATCGCCAACGAGTTCCCGGTGACCCTGCTGATGATCGGCGTGGGCCTGGCGGACAAGGGCCTGTTCAGCGAGGGCGGCACGACCGGTGACGCGGTCATGGCGCAGACCGGGCGCCGCACCACGCGCCTGGGCATGCGACCGTTCACCATCGAGAACGAGAAGGGCCGCCGGGAATGGCGGCAGATGCTGCTGGCCCTGGAACAGCGCCTGGCGCTGGCCGGCAAATACCCCGGCATGCTCGCCGAAGACCTGTCCGACTACCTGTTCGCCCGCAGCACCGGCCACATCGGCTCGCTGATGACCCTGATCAACCGCGGCTGCCAGCGGGCGGTGCGCAGCGGCGAGGAAGTCCTCAGCCGGGACCTGCTGGACGGCGTGAAGAACGACGAAGCCTCCGAGCAAGCCCGCAAAGAACTCGAAGCCGCCCTGGAACGGCGACGATTGACAAGCAAGCCTCGCAAGCGGATGGCATGACAGCCGTACCACGAACGCTCCCGCTCCGGCTGGCACCCATGCCCGGTGAGGCGCTGGACTCCTGGCTGGAGGCCCTGTCACGGCGCATGAACACCCCGCTCGGCGGTGTCCTGTCCCACTTCGGCTTGCCGACCAGGGGCCGGTCCGGGAACCACCTGCGGGACATCCCGCCGGACTGGACGATCGCACTGCGCGACCACGAGACCGCCGCCATCGCACACGCCACCGGCGTCGCCCCAGCAGCGATCACCGCGATGACCCTGGCCTTCTACGACCAGCGCGCCCTGAGCATCGACGTGGAACGCCGGCACGTCAACCGCCGCGTGCTGTGGGGCAGAGGCCGCGGATCACGATTCTGCCCTGACTGCCTCACCACCAGCGGAGGAAGGTGGCAGCTGGCCTGGCGGCTGGGATGGGCCTTCGCCTGCCCCCTCCACCACCGCCTGCTCGCCGACAACTGCCCCAACTGCGACCAGGTCCAGCGAGAACGTCCCCGCTCCGGGAAAGCCGTTCCCCTACCGAGCATCTGCGGCAACCAGCGCACACACACCAGCGGACCGCCGACGGGAGGCTGCGGATTCGACCTCACCCAGACCCGCACGCTTCTCCTGCCCGCCGGGCATCCTGCGCTGAGAGCCCAGCAACGGCTGCTGGAGATCATCGAATCCGGCACAGCAGCCTTCGGCGTTTACTCCACCACCCCTCAACCGGTACGCAGCGCCCTCGCGGACATCCGGGCCGTCGGCGGACGCATCCTGGCAGACCTGCCAGCGGACGCCCTAGCGAGCCTGGCGCTGCCGGAACTCACCGGCCTGCACCTCTCGCCAGACCCCACCTCGCGCCTGGCGTCCCGAGCCGCCGACAGACCCGGCTTCATGGCCCCACCCCGAGCCGTCAGCACCGCCATCGCGGTGACCGCCGCGCTACGCGTCCTGGAACAGCCCGATGTCCACCAAGCCGGCGCCCTGCTGCGCGATCTGCTGGAAGCGATGCGCGAAGACCTCTGGCAGATCAGCACCACCAGCATCGACAGCTGGGGACGCGGCCTGAGCCCCACCCTCAACGCCGTACACCTCGCCGCACTCGCACCGTCCCTACGCCCCAGCGAACAACTACGACACCGCACCGCGACCGCCACACCGAGTAGGCCGCACCTCACGGAAACGCAGGTGACCAAGCGGGCCCGGAAGGTCCCCAGCACGTTCTGGCCCTCCTGGACCGTACGACTGACACCCGCCAAAGGCGTTTACCCCCGCGTCCTCGCCCCCGTCCTGGCCAGCACACTCCTGGTCATCAGCAGCAAGACCACTCTCGACGACGCCGCCCGACACCTCGGCGCGATCACAGAGGGCATCGACATCTCACGAGTCCTGCAACTGCTCCACGACCACCCGAACTGGCCCGACATCACCACCGCCCTGACCCGGCTGGCCGACCACCTCGATGCCGACGACATCCCCATCAACTACCAGCGGCGCCGGCGCCTCGACTACACCGACCTGCTACCCCACAAGCAATGGCTGGACATCTGCCGCCGCACCGGCACCCCACCCGGCCACCAACGCCGCGAACAGATCATCCGCTGCCAACTCTTCCACCGCATCAGCGGCCTCCCACCCGAGGCCGCACCCGGATACCCCACCACCGACGAAGCCCCATTCAGAGCAGAAGCCGCCCGCACAGCCGCCCTCCGCACCCCGGAACTGGTTCAAGAACTCGACCAAGCGGCACGCGAGTTCCTCGCACGCCACCGCATCCGCAACGAGCCGGTGACCTGGCAACCACCCACCACGCTCCTCGACGGCCTTAACCTGCCCGGATCCGATCCCGACCGCATCGACATCCCCCACCTGCACCAACTCATCCGCCAGCACCAAACCACCGTCCAGCACGCAGCCAGAAGCCTCGGCACCACCATCGAGGTTGTCCGCCTGGTGCTCGATGAACATCCCGCTCCGGCACTGCCTCCCACCGAGGCCGTCGCCCGAGCTACCGGCATGGTCAGCCACAAGCTACGTCGGCATCTGCCCAAGCAGACCTTCGTCCGCCTGTACCTGGACGAGCACAAGTCGCTCTACGAGATCGCCGCCCTCACCGGCGCCACCCGCAACACACTCACCCGCCTCGCCCACGAGTACGACATCCCGCTGCGCGCCGGACCTGGCGACTACCTGCGGCGCGGCACTGTCGACCGCGACTGGCTGTTGGAGCAGTATGTCAACCGACACCGAACCCTGGTCGACCTCGCGCACGAGAAGGGCATGAGCCCGGCGAACATGGCCAGGTGGGCTCACACCCACAACATCCCCCTTCGCTCCCGGGGCGGAGCCAGCCACAACGCGGCCCTGCGAGCGCGCGACCACTGCGCCGAGATGCCGGCCGTTCTGGAAAAAGCCCTTACCGGCGTCGACGCCTGGCAGCGGATCGACCGTTTCGTGGCTGCCTCCGCCTACCGGACGCTGTCGGGGGCAGCGCGCGCACTCGGTATCCACGCGGGCGCTCTCGTCAACCAGATCAGCCGCCTGGGACGCGACATCGGGCAGCCCCTGATCGTGCGGGCCCAGCGCGGCAGCCCGATGAGGCTGACAGCGACCGGAACGGAATTGGCCGAGGCCGCCCGCAAGTTCTGGCCGCAGAGCTCCGAGTCAGGCTCGGGATGAAGGCAGTCCGGGCCTGACCCGGGCGGGTCAGTAACCGGCGTTTCCCGATCGCCGCCCCGGCCCGGAGGGATGCGGAGCGGCCTGGGGCGCGGATGCCCGCGTGGGTGAGCGGGCAAGACGCCGCCGAGGAGTCGCTGGCCGGCTTCGAAGGAGCGATCTGGGGTGGGCCGGAAAGGGGGGAGGCAGGGTCGGTCGTCCCTGGGCCGCGCCGACGGGATGTGGATTGGTCTGTTTCGGACTGATTGAGTCCGTGCCGGGTGCGAGACTGGCATCGTTCGAGCCGCCGGCCCGGGACGGGCTTGCGCAGGGGGTGGGGAGGCCTGGCTTGTGTGGGCTTGGTCCGGTTGTGGTGGGGAGGGTGCGTGGACGCCGGGGGGCGGGTCGCGCAGCAGATCGAGTCGATGAGGCGTCTGCTTGCGCAAGGGGAACCTGAGGTGCTACGCGGCATCTCCAGTGATCGCGGGGCTGGCCGTGTCTACGACGACGCCGACCTCAAGGCAGCCTTCGAGCGGCCCGGCCAGAGGATTGCCGATGCCGCAGTCGACTACGGCGACACCTGGGTGGTCGTCGAGGTCACCACCACCCAACTGCGCCGGGACGTCGCACTCGCGGTGACCGAGGAATCGCAGGTCGAGGACATAG
The DNA here is from genome assembly GCA_963737305.1 of uncultured Actinomycetota bacterium. Classification (GTDB taxonomy): domain Bacteria; phylum Actinomycetota; class Actinomycetes; order Streptomycetales; family Streptomycetaceae; genus Streptantibioticus_C. The sequence continues at coordinate 4,640,220 of CAVTRX010000001.1, forward strand.
ACAAGCTCCCGGGTGAACTCGACCAGATCCAGGGGACGATCGACGCACTGCGCCGGGAAGAGTGCAGACTCACCGGAGTCTCATCCGCGATCCGTAGGCGCTACCTTCCGCTTCTGCTCCTCGCTGAGGGCTTCCCGGTCAATCCGGTGAGCCTGACCATGATCCGCGAACGCGCACGTGCGCGGGGACTGCTCCAGGCCGATGACGTCCTACCGGTCGAGGTCCTCGACGTCGAGGAACTGGAGATGATCGAAGCCCTGCAAGAGCAGTCCGGGATGAGCCTGCTCTCGGTCATCCTTGCCAAGCAGGCCAGCAGCCTGAGCTTGGCCGCAGTGCGGAACCACATCCTCTGCGAGCAGAACCTGGAGACGTTGCAATCCGAGCGGATCAGCCGCCTGTGGCCAAGAGCGTTCGCGCCGATCGCTGCGATGGAGGCTGCCGACCAGGACACGTTGCCTACTGAACGGCCAACTGAATGACTTTGCGAAGAACTTGCGCAACGTCCTCGCGGACGCCGTGGCCTGCGACATCCGCGAGGTGCTACTTCCATGATCGGGAGTTGCACTACAGACTGTACAGACTCGCTAGGTGCAGGGCTCCGCGCAGGACCATCAGGGAGCCAGCGGCCACCCGATCAGCCTTCGTCGTAGAGGCGTCTGCTTTCCTTGCTCTGCAGGGAAAGGTCGACGGCAATTCCCAGTCGCCGCAGCTTGACCAGTTCTTCCCCGCGGTCCCAGGCCACCACTGTTTCCTTGGGGTAGTCATCGGGGTCGCCGAAAATTGAAATAATCCCCTCCATGTAATTTGAAAAGACCGCGCTCAACTGTTGCTGTGCAAGGTCATCATCGCGTTGTACAAGTTCTGTAAGAGTGATATTCAATTCAAGAACAATTGAATGCTGCTGCAAGTTGACGACAAAACCTTGAACATCAGGAAGATCGGGGTGGCTGATGGCAATCGAGGCACCCGTGAGTGTTTCCAGGGGCGTCAATTGTGCAGCCTGCAGGATGGGCTGGATTTCACTCATGGTCCACGTCCACACGTGATCATCAAGACGTCGAGCCAATTCCGTGGCCTGCTCAACGGTAAGGTGTCGAATCATCTGGTCTCCAACTCCGAGCGTCTAGTCCTTCGAAAGATCGAATTCTTGCGTAACTACCTTGCGCCCTCCAGGGGCCATGACCAGATGGTACTCGATTCCCATCCTCCCACTATCAAGCAATTTGAGTAGCCCTTCTCCGTCCGCTTTCTTCCGAAAATCTGCATCGTTCTGCAACATCCATTGCAAGTATTCCGGGTGTCCTTGCTGGTATGCTGTGCCCTTGATGGATCGCGTTCCTAGTTCGCTGCCACCCCCCTTCGCTTCGACCACAAAGAGAACCTTTGGAGGTCCAGGCCTGAGCATGACCAGGTCGAATGTCCCCGCAGCACCCGGCGGTCCCTGGTAGAATTCTTTGGCTCCGTTTGAGGCACCGAAGTCCAACGCTGCCTTCATGCCGAGTTTCTCTGACTCCTTCGTCAGATCGGCGCCGAGCGATTTATACTTGGAATCCTTATCGATGAATTCATCTACATCTTTCTTTTTGCCAAGGAGTCTCTGCTCTTCCAAGAATTCTCCATCGATCTTGTCGGGATCATCCTTGCCAAGTTTCTTGGCAATCCGCCTCCTGTCGGTGTCGATGCCTTTCCTTTCTGTCCGCAGTTTCTCCCGCGTAATTTCCACCCGGTCCATTTCCTTCCCGATCTTCTCCTTGACGCTATGTGACTCCTTCTGGCCTGGCTTGGCGGGAATGTAATTCTCCCTGCGGGCTTTCGATTTGGCGATCAGGTCATTGTATTTCTTGCGAGCAATCTCCCAAGTGTAATTTCCTGCATTGGAATCAGAGATGAGCTGATCGAGCTCTGCCTTTTCGGTGGCATCAAAATTGTCCTCGGAATCTTTGCTCTTGTACCGCTTCATCTCTCCGACGACTTGTGCCATGGTGCGTTCGGTTCTGGCTGGATTAACATGGCCGTCGATCTGCCAATATCCGCCGCTCTCCACTGCCCTCAGAGACTTGAGGCCGTAACGTCGGCGAATGGCAGCCAGGGCGGGACTTAAGGTCTCTTTGGCAACGAGGCGACCAGTGAACCTGTTTGCCGTGCTCATGGCCGCATTCATTGCTTTGTTAAGACGTTGCTGTTTTCCTTCCGTGGATTCATCCCCGCCTCGCGCCTTGTCTTTTACCTTATTCCAGAGCGCCTTGCCCTTCTTTACGATGAAGCCAACGATCTTGTCGATGACCTTGTTGACGGGGCGGGCTACGGCGTGGAAGACGGATTTGACTTTGGAGGCGAGGTTTTCGATGCCGAGGAGGGAAGCGAGGAGGCCGAGGAGGGTGGGGATGGAGGCGGCGAGGGCGGTCTCGACCAACTTCGGGACGCCGGCTTCGCCTCCGTTGGCGATGGCAATGACGGCGTCTAGGACCGAGTTGACGAATTCGAGGACTTGGGCGCCTTGGGTCACCACGAACGTGACGATGTCGATGATGGCTTTGACCGCGCGGACGAACGCCGAAGCCGGGTTCAGGAGCGACAGGATCCAGGTGATGCCGGCGATGATGACGGTGGGGATGAGGTAGCTGGTGAGTTTGCCGAGGATGGTGGCTTTGAGGTCGCCGACCTCGGCGACGATCTCCTTCTCGGCGCCGGCGGGGCCTTCCTTGGCGAGCTTCTCCGCGATGGGGACGGATTTCTCGACGGCGGTGACGGCCTGGTCCGGTATGCCCTTGCGGGTGATGCGGGCGCGGATGTTGGCCCAGGTCAGGCCGAGCAGGTCGGCGATGAGCTGGAGGATGCCCTTGAGGTCGAACGATGAGGGTAGGTTCAACCCGGCCTGGACCGCGGTGCCCAGGAGCCAGGAGACCAGGCCCTTCTTGAGATGGTCGACGATGTTGGCCAGGAAGAGCTTCAAGCCCGCGCCGACGGCGTGGACGAGGTTGTTCAGGAACCCGATCGGGTTCTTTATGATCTTGCTGATGGCGGTGGCGGCCTTGGCCAGGACGCCCATGAGCATGTTCTTCAGCTCGATGATCGTCTTGATGACGCCGGCGATGGCGCCCACGGCCTTGGCGACCAGGCCCTTGTTGGCGTCCTGGAGCTGCTTGATCTCATCGTCGATCTTGTGCAGCGCCTGGGTGTACTTGGTCGCCAAGTCCTGGACCAGCTGCTTGGACTTGTCGTTGACCTCCATCTCCAGGCTGTCGAACTTGCCGGCGAAGTCCTTCGCAGCCTCCTGCCCGTACTTGCGTAGGTCCGCGGGGAGCTTGTTGACCTCGGCGGTCAGATCCTTGCGCCCCTGCGCGATACGGGCCTTGGCCCGACCCAGTTCCGTGCCGATGGTGTCGGCGATGGCAGAGATGACCCCCTGCATCTGGGACACGTACAACTGGCGGGAGATCTGGAAGAGATCGTTGGCTTCCTTGGGCAGGCCGGCGAACTTGTCCTTGATCCACCGGCTTTTGCCGGTCAGGCCGCTGTACCGCTTGGACTTGTACGCGTCCATCCGCCGCTTCTGGTCGGCCTCGAAGGCAGCGCGGGCCTTGCCCTCACCCGCGGAGAACTGCTGGTCGACCTTCTTGTCCAGCCCCGACAGGATCCCCTCGACGTCCTTCTTCGTCGCGTCGAAGACCTTCTGAAGCCGACCGGTGACCTCCGCCCGCTTCTGCTCGTCCTGGGACTTGGCGTGCCCCTTGCCCCCGTCGACCGCCTTGCCCGCCGCTGCCCGCGTCGCGGTCAGGTGTGCCATCGCCTGCGTACCCGAGGTCGCGGCTCCCGACTTGGCTTCGGCGATCTGCTGCTTCTCCCCGGCCCGGGCCTGGCCGGGCGCGGCTGCCGAATGCGCGTCGGCGGTCTTCTTTTCCTTCAACGCCCCTGTGAAAGCAGGTTCGTTGCTGGAGGCGAGTTGGTGGTCGGTGACGTCGGCGGCGGCCATCTGCTGGTCGGTCTGCTTCGGACCGCCGGAGAAGTCCGTGACCGCGGCCGGCTGCGGGGCGGGTGCGGCGTCGGCCGCGTTGGGAGCGCCCGGGTTGCCCGGAGCGTGGTCCGGGACCATCGGCGTGACCTGCTTGGGCTTCGCCGCAGACGTGTCCGGCGGGGCGTTTGTCGTCGAGGTGATGGCGTGGGCGGAGGCGTTCTTGCCGTCGGTGACCTTCCCGTCCACCGCACCCTTGATCTTCTCCGCCTTACCGGACTTCGAGAACTTGTCGGCATCGTCCAGGTTCTTGGGTGCCTGCGCCGCGATCGCGTCGTTGACCGCCTTGATGAAGGCTGCCTTGTCGAACGTCCCGGGCTTGGCAGCGTCCATCTTCGCGGAGTTGGCGACCTTGCCTTGTGCTTCCTTGTCGTCCGGTGGGGCCACGGCCGCGTCCTGGGCGGACTTCGACTCGTGTGCGGCTGGCTGGTGATGCGCCAACGCCGCCTTCTTCGCAGCCACATCGGCGTTCACCCGCCGCATCCCCGGCGCCTGCGAGGCCGGAGGCGACACCGGAGCCACGTATCGCTGCGCCACCAAACGGGCAACCGCGGCATTCCCTGCCGCGCCCTGAAGCAGTTGGACGGTCTGTCGGCTCAGGGCCCGGGCCTGCGGAACTGGCGCGGGTGCACGGTCAGGAGCCGGAGAACCCCGCTCCGGCGATGCGTCCTGTGGGGACTGATGCGGTCGGTCGCTGTCGGGGGACGTCTCCGGAGTGGCCTTCACCGCACCACTCCCGTCGCCCGCTCACCTGGCCGTGTGCTCCCTCAGCATGCGAGGCGAGGGAGAAGCCGGGTATGAACGCTGGGGCAGTGAGCGGTGCAGAGAACGGGTGTCCGTCAGGGAAGAGAGCGAAGGGCTCAGCGATGGTTCAGGGATGCGCGGGCACACCTCCGTCAACGCATCACCTGCCGGGCTCCGTGCCCTCAGCAGGCCCGTGAGGAAATGCCACCGTCCGTGAGACACGAGCACTTGGACATGGCGTGAGATAGCCGGAGAACCCGCAGGTCACGGCGATGCCGTATGACACGAGCCGCGAGATCCTACACGACGTACGTTCCGTCGTCCTCCGCCACGCCCTCGCCGGTTCGGCGGGGAGGCGTGCTCAGCGTCTCGTCTCGTACCTGGTCAGGACCACGCCGGCGGGGAACGTCCGGGTCTCCACCAGGTTCAGGTTGACCCAGCTGTCCAGCGCGGTGAAGAACGGCGTGCCGCCGCCCACCAGGACCGGGTGGGTGGCGATCACGTACTCGTCGATCAGCCCGGCGCGCATGGCCGCTCCGGCGAGCGTCGCGCCGCCGATGTCCATCGGGGCGCCGTCCTCGGCCTTGAGCCGGGTGATCTCGGCGACCGCGTCGCCGGTGACCAGGCGGGTGTTCCAGTCGACCTTGTCGATCGTCGAGGAGAACACCACCTTCGGCGTGTCCCGCCAGTTCCGCGCGAACTCGATCTCCGCCGGCGTGGCGTCGGGCTGCTGGTCGCCGGTCGGCCAATAGGAGCTCATCGCCTCCCACAGCTTGCGCCCGTACAGCGACAGGCCGCTCGCCCGCTCGTGGTCGAGCCACCACTGGAACAACTCGTCGCTCGGCGGTCCGCTCCAGCCGATGTCGTCGCCGGCCGCGGCGGTGTAGCCGTCCAGGGTCAGGTTCATGCCGTAGATCAGTTTCCGCATGGCCCAGCCTTCCGTCCGTGGGTGCCCGGTCGTGCTTGGGCTCAGCGTGGTGCATTCGGCCGAATCGGGCAAGCCGCCTGATCTACGCGAAGTGGACAGCCCCACTCGTCACCCCGCGCCGTGCCGTCGAACGAACGGGAACGCCAGTACCACCCCGACCGCGGTCAACTGCCACAACACACCGAGTCCGAGGAGCCGGTCCGCCCCCACGACGTCCGACACCGGCCCGGCCAGCGCCAGCCCGAGCGGCCCCAGGGCGAAGGCGCCCAGGCTGTCGAACGCACTGACACGTCCGCGGACCTCGGCGGGGATCTCGCGCTGGATGACGGTCGTCATGAGGGTGCCGCACACCGCCGCACCGGCCCCCGCGAGGAGTGCGGACGCGGCCACCCAGCCCAGCGGCAACCGCGCCGCCAACGCTGCCGCCGGGAGTGCCCAGCCCGCGGATGCGGCCACGGACCAGACGAGTGCCCGGCTGGGGTTCCTGCCGAGCAGGGCCAGGCCGCTACCGATCGAGCCGATGCCGTACAGGGCCAGCACCAGCCCCCAGGCCCTGGCACCGCCGAGCCGCTGCTGGGCAAGAGTCGGTCCCAGCACCAGGAACGGTGCCCACAGGACGAAGTTGAAGAGGCTGATGTGGAGGGTAGTGACCCACAGCCAGGTGCGGGAGGTGAACTCCTTCCAGCCGCGTCCCAGGTCGGTGAACAACCCATGCCGGGGCGTGGCCGACTGCGACAGGGGCAGCCCGGCCAGGGCCAGCACGCTCACGCCGTAGCTGACCGCGTCGACAGCGACCACGGTGCCCGCGTCGGAAACGGCGATGAGCAGACCGGCCAGACCTGGACCCGCGACCGAGGTCACCGCCTGGGCGATCCGCAGCAGCGAGTTGGCGTCCGAAAGGTCGTCCGCGGGAACGAGGCCGGGCACCAGAGCCGGCAGGCCCGGGCTGAACCCGCCCTCACCGATTCCGAGGACCACGGCCAGCGTGACCACTTCCCGGACGCTCGCGCTATGGGTGAGCAGCAGTACGGCCAGCGTGCCCTGGGCGGTGAACCGGAGCAGATCCGCCGTCAGCATGACCGCCCGGGCGCCGAGCCGGTCGGTGAACACGCCACCGAGCAGCAGTACGACCAGCACCGCGAGGATCCGCGCCGCCATCACCACGCCGACGGCGTCGACCCCGCCGCCGGGCATCCGCAGCACGGCGAAGGTCGTACCGATGGTGTTCATTCCGGTGCCGAGCAGCGACGTGCTCTGGCCGATGAGGAAGCGGCGGAACCGGGAGTACCGCAGCGTGCGCAGGCGGGGAGTGGCTGTCCGGGACGCGGATGGAGCGGGTGGGTGGGTGCGAAGGGTCATGGCGCCGCACTGTTCCTCCGCCAACCTATTTCCTTCAAGCGATTCAGGGAAAGAAATCCGAGTCTTTGCGGGTAATTTTCATTCCGGATGAATCGGCGCAGTAAATGGCCCTCATTTACTGCAACATGCCTGGTGGTAGGCTCGTCGGCGGAAGAATGGGGTGGGCTCGATGGAGTTCATTTACTGCGGATGGCCGACATGAGCCGACACCGAATCGATGGTGCGGGCACACCTCGCCTGGCGCCGGTGGAGTACGGCGACGCCGTCGACCGCTATCTCGCCGCGGCCGATCTCGGCAGCGCCTCCCGCCGCGTCTACCGCATCTCGCTGGTCGGGTGGTCCTGGCCGCTGGTCGACCGCCGGGCTCCGACCGGTCGCGAGCGCCGGGGGGCTCGCCCGCCCGTCGTTCCTCTTGCCCTGCTCGACGACCCGAAGGCCGCGGAGCGGCTGCGACGGGGACTGGCCGACCGCGCCGCCGCCGCGGAGCCGCGCACACTGGCCCGCGAACTGGCCTGCCTTCGAGCCGCTACGGCATGGTGGCTGTCAGAAGGCTGGATCACCGCGGACCCGGCCGCCGGACTGGCATCGCCGGTGCCGTGTCCCGGACCGGAACCGAACCACTCCGACGCTTCCACGGCCGTGAGCGCGACCGCTGCCGACCCGGATCGGGCCCGTGCCGCTCTCGCCTTGCGGGCTCCGCTCAGGGAGTTGACGCTGTGGCACCTTCTCCATGAGTCGAGAGCCCCCGTCGAACACGTGCTGGCCCTCGACATCGACCACCTCGACCTGGTCGGTCGATACACCAGGGCGCGCGCGGCGGCATCCCTGAGCTGGGGACGGGGCACGGCACACCTGCTGCCCATGCTGCTGGCCGGGCGCACCGCGGGCCCTGTGTTCGTCACCGACCGCCGCGCTCCCGCCTCCACGCCGGCCGTCGACCGCTGCCCGGTGACCGGCCGGGGACGGCTTTCCTACCGCCGGGCCGCGGAGCTCTTCACCGCCGCGACCGGACCACTCGATCCGGGTGGCCGCGGCTGGACGCTGCTGGTCCTGCGCGACCGGGCACCGCGGAACAGGGCGGTCCCGAGTCGGCTCAGTCCGTCAGCGGCAGGCACTCGGTGAGCAGGTCGATGACGTCGCGCCAGGCTCGTTGGGCGTGCTTGGCGTGGTAGGCGACGCCGGGGAGCACGGTCTGGGTTTGTTCGACCGACGGGTGGTGGAAGGCGTGCACGGCGCCGCCGTAGACCACGAGGCGCCAGTCGACGCCCGCGGCCTGCATCTCGGCGGTGAACGCCTCCCGTTGCGCGGGCGGCATGATCGGGTCCTCCGAGCCGACCCCGGCCCACACGGGGCAGCGGATGCGCGCCGCCTCGCCCGGCCGGCCCGTGATGGTCGCGTTGACCGTCCCGATCGCGCGCAGGTCGACGCCGTCGCGCCCGAGTTCCAGCGCGATCGCGCCTCCGGTGCCGTAGCCGATGGCGGCGATCCGGTCGGGGTCGGTCCGCGGTTCCGCGCGCAGCACGTCGAGTGCCGCGTGGCCTATGCCGCGCATCCGGTCGGGGTCGGCGAGCAGCGGGGTGACGTGCGCCAGCATCTCCTGCGGGTCGGTGAACCAGCGCCCGCCGTTGATGTCGAAGGCCAGCGCCACGTACCCCAGTTCGGCGAGGGCGTCCGCCCGGCGGCGCTGGAAGTCGTTCAGGCCGGGCCCCTCGGGCCCGACCAGGACCGCGGGCCGGCGGTCGGTGCCGGCGGGGAGTGCGAGGTGCCCGACCATCGTCAGGCCGTCGGCGGGGTACTCGACCGTGCGTGTGGTGACCATCGTCATACCAGTGGACGGTAGTGATCGCCTGGCCAGGGCGGGCCGGTCTTCGCCGTCGGCGGAACGGCGCGGGGTGCGGGCCCGCCCGGTGGGCATCGCGCGGTCAGAACCAGTGCAGACAGTGCGGGGGGCGCTCGGCGCGGAAGAGGGCGTCGGCGAGGGCGGCGGCGCCCGGGTGGTGGGCGTGGATGTGCCCGGCGCGCACGAGCGTGCTCGGGGTGGTGCCGCCGAGGTAGACCGAGCCCAGGTCGCTCACGTCCAGGGACAGGTCGGGCGCCCGGTCCGTGGGGACGCAGGTGGCCCGGCCGTCCCTGACGGTCAGGAGGTAGCGGGCGGGCTCGCCGAGGAACGGGTCGTCGACGTCGAGGACGAGCTCGCCGTCGGCGAACCAACTCCGCGCGGTCAGCGCGCGCGGGACGTCCAGCAACCGCACCCAGAGCCAGTCGGTGTCGTCGCCCGGTTGGCCGGCGTTGAAGTCGGCGAGTTGCCAGCGCAGCGGGTGCTCGGGCGGGACGTGCTTGAAGACGACCTGGGTGACCAGGTCGTGTCCGAGCACGAAGCGGGCCAGGGCGGTGGAGGCGGCGTCGGTGGTGGCGATGGTCTCGTCGACCGTCAGGGTGTCGGGCAGGTCGACGCGGTAGCTGGCGTACCCGTCGGGAACACCGTCGGCGTCCCGGTGGACGGCGACGTAGCGCGGCGCGGGAGTGACCGGGGGCTGTCCCGCGCCCAGGGCCCACCAGCGGTGCGGTCGGGACAGCGCGCCGGGCTGTGCGCGGCGGTAGCGGTCGTAGACCTTCTCCAGGATCTCGCCGCACTCGGCGCGCCGCAGTAGTTCGACCGTGCCGGTGTCCGGGCCGGCGGCCGCCGCGCGCGCCCGGGGGAGGGCGAGGGTGGCCCGGTGGCGCGGCACTGTCAGCCGCCGCGTGTAGGTCGCGGGTCCGTAGCCGAACCTGCGGTAGATCAGCGCCTCGGAGGCCAGCAGTACGGACAGGGACTCGCCTCGGGCCCGGAATCCGGTGAGCTGGTGCCGCATCATCGCGGTGAGCACGCCCTGGCGCCGGTGCGAGGGCAGGACGCCGACGGCACTCACCCCGGAGACCGGCAGGAGGGTCCCGCCGGGCAGGGTGAGCTCGAAGGAGTAGGCGCCGGCGGTGCCGACGGGCCGCCCGTGCGCCGTCATGGCGAGCAGGTTGCGGTCCATCTCGAACGCCGACCACCACAGGCCGCCGCCGTCGACCGGGGTTTCCGGGAAGCGCCCGAACGCGGCGTGGACCGTGTCGACGAAGACGTCGAGGTCCTGGTCGGTCGTCGGACGGATCTCCATCGCTACCGCTGCCTTTCCCGGGGGCGCCGGCACCACGACGCGTGATGCCCCGCCACAGTGCAGCCCCGCCTCGCGGCGGGGTCAAGTGGGTTATCGCCAGTCGGCGCGGGGTTCGGCGTGGGTAGGATCGGTGGCCCGGGGGGCCGTTTCGGGGTGGGGCGGGGGCTGATCCATGAGCGGCGCGGCCAGGGCACCCGGTGACGGCGACCTGTCCAGTGCGCCGCGGTATCTGTGGTGGCTGGTGGTCTGCCAGCGCGGGCGGGTCCTGCTGGCGGCGCTGCTCGGCACCGTGTGGATGCTCAGCCTGACGCTGCCGCCCTACCTGCTCTCCCGCGCGATCGACGACGGCCTGCGGCCCCGGCACTTCCCGACACTGGCCGGCTGGGCCCTCGTCCTGTCGGCCACCGGCGCGCTCAACGCCGGTGTGGCCATTATGCGGCACCGCACGCTCACCAAGGTCCGCATGGACGCCGCCTTCCGGACGATCCAGGCGGTGGTCGAGCGGTCCGCCGCGCTGGGCGGCGCGCTGAGCGCCGAGGTCGCGGTCGGCGAGGTCGCCCTGATCGGGATCAGCGACGTGTGGGTGATCAGCACCAGCCTGACCGTGGTCGGTCCCGGAGCCGGCGCCGTCATCGCCTACGTCGTGGTGGCCGGGCTGTTGCTGTCCATCTCCCCGCTGCTCGCGTTGATCGTGCTGCTCGGGGCACCGGTGGTCGCGGTGTCCGTCGGACCGCCGCTCGGGCGGCTGCGGAAGGTGGGCGCGCCCTATCGCGAGCGGCAGGGCGCTTTGACGACCCGCCTGATCGACATCGCCGAGGGACTGCGGCTCCTCAACGGGATCGGCGGCAAGGAGCTGTTCGGGTCCCGGTACCTGGCACAGTCGCGGAGCCTGCGTGACGAAGGGTTCCGGGTCGGGTCGGTCTCCAGTTGGATCCCGACCCTCGGCGCCGGCCTGCCGCTGCTCTTCCTCGCCGCGGTGACCTGGCCGGCCGCCCGGATGGCCGCCGAGCACCGGATCTCCATCGGCGATCTCGTCGCCGTCTACGGCTATGTGGCGTTCCTGGTGGTGCCGGTGGCCGAGTTGATCGAAAGCGGTACCCAGATCGCCCAGGCCCTGGTGTTCGCGCGGCGGGTCATCACGCTGCTGAGCCTGGGCAGGGACGCGGTGGGTTCGCGGGTGGCCGGCGACGGGCCGAGCGGTCCCGCCTCGCTGCGTGATCCGGCGTCCGGCGTCGAGGTCGCCCCCGGTCTGCTGACCGGCCTGGTGAGCGCGCGGCCGGCGGACGCGCAGGCCGTCATCGACCGGCTGGGCCGGTTCCTGCCGTCGGAGACGACCTGGGGCGGCATCCGCCTCGACACCGTCACGCCCGCGCGGGTCCGCGACCGCGTCCTGGTCGCCGACAACGAGGCGGACCTCTTCGCCGGCACGTTGCGCGACGTCGTCTCCGGACGGCTGGGCCGCGACGACGAGGCGATACGGCAGGCGCTGCGTACGGCCGCCGCCGAGGACATCGTGGCCGGTCTGCCGGACGGGCTGTCGTCGGCCGTCGAGCCGCGGGCCCGCAACCTCTCGGGCGGCCAGCGGCAACGCGTCCGACTGGCCCGCGCGTTGCTCGCCGAGCCCGAGGTGCTGCTGGCCGCCGAGCCGACGTCCGCGGTTGACGCGCACACCGAGGTGACGATCGCGGCCCGGCTGGCCGCCGCGCGGTCCGGCCGCACGACCCTGGTGACCACCACCTCCCCTGTGCTGCTCGACCGGGCGGACACCGTGCACTACCTGGTCGACGGGCGGGTCGCCGACACCGGGACGCATCGCGAACTGCTCGCCCGGCAGCCGGGCTACCGGCGGCTGGTCTCCCGCGGCTTGGACGACGAGCCCGGTCTGGACGACGAGCCCGGTCTGAACGACGAGCGCGGCCCGGATGACGAGCGTGGCTTGGATGACAAGCGCGGCCAGGATGATGCGCGTGACTTGGGCGACGCGCACCCCGCCGCCCCGCCGGACGGTGTCCGCGGCCCCGCGACGCCGGACACCGCGCGGTGAGCGCCGGCATCGGGCCGGACGGCGGCCGGCTGCCCGTCGCCGATCCGGCCGGGGCGCGCCGCGCGGCGTTCCGCCTCATCGGCCGGGAGCGGGGCGCCTTCGCGTGGATCCTCGTGCTCAACGCGTGCGCCACCGGCGTCGGGCTGGTCGGGCCGTGGCTGCTGGGGCGGGTCGTCGACCTCGTCGAGAACGGCGGCGGTGCCGCCGGCGTCGACCGGCTGGCCCTGCTGATCCTGTGCTGCGCGCTGTCGCAGATCGCCGTCACCCGCCGCGCGCGGTATCTGGGCGCCCGGTTCGGGGAGCGGCTCTCCGCGCACGTGCGCGAGCAGTTCCTCGACCGGATTCTCGACCTGCGGCCGTCCGCGGTGGAACGGGTCGACACCGGGGACCTGGCCGCCCGGGGCGCCGGTGACGTCGCGACGGTGGCCACGACGATGCGGGACGCCGCTCCGGACGTGCTCATCGCTCTCCTCCAGGCGCTGTTCGTCCTCGTCGCGGTCTTCGTCGTCGATCCGCTGCTCGGTGCCTGCGGCGTGGTCGGCCTGTCCGGCATCGTGGTGGCGGCCCGCTGGTATCTGCGGCGGGTGCGCGCCGCCTACCTCGCGCTGGGCGACGCCAACTCATCCCTCGCCGAGGTGCTGGTCAGCACGGCCGCGGGCGCCCGGACCGTCGAGGCGCTGGGACTGCAGAGGTCCCGGATCGAAGCGGGAGCCGTGGCGGTCGAGCGGGCCCGGCGCGCCCGCCTGCGGACGCTGGCGCTGCGCAGCGTGCTGTATCCGACCATCGACCTCTCCTACTTCCTGCCGCTCGTCGGCGTGCTGCTGGTCGGCGGCGCGCTGTACGACCACCAGATGATCAGCTTGGGGGCGGTGGTCACGTCCGCCCTGTACCTGCGGCAACTCGCCGGTCCGCTGGAGACGATGGAGATCTGGATCGACCAGCTGCAAAGCTGCGCGGCCTCGTTCGCCAGACTCGAGGGGCTGAGCGCGCTGCCGCGGTCCCGGCCGTCCGGCGCGGCGCTTCCGGTGGACGAGCGGATCGGCGTCCATGACGTCAGGTACGCCTACGACGGCGGACGCGACGTCCTGCGCGGTGTCGACCTGGAGGTGCGGCCGGGAGAACGCCTCGCGGTCGTCGGCCCGTCGGGCGCGGGCAAGTCCACGCTGGGCCGGCTGCTGGCCGGGATCGACGAACCGCGCACCGGCTCGGTGACCGTGGGCGGGACCCCCGTCGCGGGCCTGGCTCCCGACCGGTTGCGGCGCCACATCGTCCTGGTCACGCAGGAGCACCACGTCTTCCACGCCTCGATCCGCGACAACCTGCTGATCGCCAGGCCGTCGGCCACCGACGACGAACTGCGCGCCGCGCTCGCGGTCGTCGGCGCGGGGTGGGTGGCCGACCTGCCCGACGGCCTGGACACCGACGTGAGCCCGGGCGGCCACCGGCTCGACAGCGCGCGGGCCCAGCAACTCGCGCTGTCCCGCGTCGTGCTGGCCGACCCGCACACGGTCGTCCTCGACGAGGCCACCGCCATGCTGGACCCGACGACAGCACGCCGGACCGAGCGGGCGCTCTCGGCCGTCCTGCAAGGCCGCACCGTCGTGGCCATCGCGCACCGCCTGCACACGGCGCGGGACGCGGACCGGGTGGCCGTCATGGCGGAGGGCAGGCTCATCGAACTCGGCACCCATGACGAACTCCTGGCGAGCGGCGGGGCCTACGCCCGGCTGTGGAACTCATGGCACGGCGAGCGGCCCGCCGGCGGGCCGGCCGCCCCCGCACCCCGCTGAGCCCGGCGTCTCCGTCCCGAAGGCCCCGGAAAACCGTTGGTTTCCTGGTCCGCACGGCTCCTAGGCTCTGCGGTGCGCGATGTCGTCACGGGGGAGCTGATCATGCGGACGCACTACCCGCGTACGCCGCATCTGCCCTGGTCACCGGGGGCGACCTCGGACGACGTACGGACCGGGGACCTGTCGGGGCTGGCCGGCCGGGAGGTCGTGGTCACCGAGAAGCTCGACGGGGAGAACACCACGCTGTACCCGGACGGGCTGCACGCCCGTTCGCTGGACTCCGCGCACCATCCGTCGCGGGCGTGGGTCAAGGCGTTGCAGGGCCGCGTCGGCCGCGGGATCCCGGCGGGGTGGCGGGTGTGCGGGGAGAACGTGTACGCCCGGCACTCCCTGGCGTACGGCGAGTTGGACAGCTGGTTCTACGGCTTCTCGGTCTGGGACGGCGAGCGCTGCCTGGACTGGGACGCCACGGTGCGCTTCACCCGGGGCCTGGGGATCCCGGTGCCGCCGGTGCTGTGGCGGGGGGTCTTCGACGAACGGGCGCTGCGGGCGCTGCGGTTGGACCTCGCGCGGCAGGAGGGGTACGTGGTGCGGACGGTCGAGGGGTTCGGCCGGGGGGAGTTCGCCGGCCGGGTGGCCAAGTGGGTGCGGCGCGGGCATGTGACGACCGACGCGCACTGGATGCTGGCCCCCGTCGTGCCGAACGGGCTGAGCTCGCGGGCCGCGCTGTGGCAGGTGCGTTCCGGCGCGGCGCCTGACGTCCCGGCGCTGCTGGCCGCGCTGCGGCTGACGCCGTCCGATCTGGGCGGGGACGCCGCCTGCGACCGGGCCGGTGCGGTGGTGGCCGAGGTGACGGCGGGGCTGGACCTGCTGGGTCGGTCGGGGGAGGCGCGGCTGGCCGGGGTGCTGGCGGCGCTGGCGGGCGGCGCGCGGCGGGGGTGGCTGGCGGGCCGGCTGGCCGGGCCGCTGGGCCTGCGCACCGCGCGGCGGGTCGCCGACCTGGTCGGGCTGCACGGCCGGCTGCACCTCCCGTATCCGGAGGAGGAACGCCGGGCGGGGCTGGCGCGGATGGCGGTCGCGGCAGATCTGGGTGTGCTGCACGTGGTCGCCGCCGCGGTCCTGGCCGATCGCACCGGCCAGGAGGCGGCGGCCGCCCGTGAGCAGGTCGAGTGGTCCGCGCTGCACGCCGAGGAGGCGGGGCTGCTCGGCCCGGCACCGTTGGAGCCGCTGCGCACCGGGCTGCGCGCGGCGCTGGCGGGACTGGACCGGCAGGCGGCCGACCGCTGCTGGGCGGAGAGCCGCGAGGCGTTCGCCGCGGGCCGGATCACCGCCTCGCAGGAGGCCGTCGCGGCGAGTTGGCGGTGGCGCTCGGGGGAGTTCCCGCGGCTGGTGCACCTGGTGGGTCCTTCGGGCAGCGGGAAGAGCGGCTTCGCCGCGGCGCTGCCTGGGGTGGACGAGGTCGTGTCGCTGGACGACCTGCGCGAGGCCCGCGGATCGCGCGCCGACCAGCGGGCGAACGGTGCGGTGCTGGCGGCGGGGCTCGACCGGCTGGACGCGGCGCTGCGCGGTGGGCGGACGGTGGTGTGGGACGCCACCTCCCTCCACCAGCGGCAGCGTTCCGTGGTGCACGCGGTGGCCCGGCGGCGGGACGCGCTGGTCACCCACGCCGTCCTGCTGGTCGACCCCGGCGAGCTGGCCCGGCGCAACGAGCGCCGACCGCACCCGGTGCCGCCCGGGGTGCTCCAGGCGCAACTGGACCGCTTCGCCCCGCCCTACCCCGGCCAGGCGCACCGCACCTGGTACGTCGGGCCGCACGGCACGGTCGACGACGTCGCCGGGACGCTCGACGGCGAGGAGGCGTGATGCGGACCAGCGAGGAGCTCTATCACCGGGTGCGCTGGGACCCGCGGTTCGACCCGGCGCGGTTCGTGCTGGGGATCAACCAGCGCGGGGCCGATCCCAAGCGGCTGCCGTTGCCCGCGTTCGTGCCGGGCGGTGACATCCCGTGGCACCGGGTGCTGTTCGTCGAGGCGGATGGCGAGTTGGTGTGGGACCGCTCCACCGGGCTGGACGCCATCGACTCCTCGACGGCCGGCCGGATCGCCGACCCGCGCAGGCTGCGGGCGCCGTTCTTCACCGCCGGCACGCCGCACGCGTGGGACCCGGTGGACGGCTGGCGCCCGGGCTGCCGCCGGGTGGCGCGGCCGACGGCGGGGTTGCGGGTGCTGACCTGGAACACGCTGTGGGACCGCTACGACAGCGACCGGATCGACACCGCCCGGCGCAGGCCGCTGCTGCTGGCCGCCCTGGAGCGGGCCGACGCGGACGTCATCGCGTTGCAGGAGGTCGAGGCGGGGCTGCTGGCGATGCTGCTGGCGGCGCCGTGGGTCCGGGAGCACTACACCCTGGGCGGTGACCCGGCGGGCCGGGAGGTGGACGAGTGCGGGTTGCTGCTGTTGAGCCGGCTGCCGGTGACGGAGGTGGCGCGGCATGTGCTGGGCCGGCACAAGGCGGTCGCGGCGGTCACTGTGGAGTGCGCGGCCGGTCCGCTGGTGGTGGCGACCACTCATCTGAGCAGCGACCACTCCGCCGACGGCGCGGCGCGGCGGGCGGCCGAACTGGCCCGGCTGGCCGAGGGGCTGGCGGGGGTGGACGGCGACCTGGTGGTGATGGGCGACTTCAACGACGGCGGTGACGCCCCGGCGGTGGGCCTGGGGATGCGGGACGCGTGGAGCGAGGTGCGCGGTCCCGGTGACCGTACGGCGACCTTCGACCCGCTGGTCAATCCGCTGGCGGCGGTCTCCTCGCTGTCGGGCCGGGCGTCCCGGCTGGACCGGGTGCTGCTGCGCGGCGCCGCGGTGCGGGCCGCCGGGGCGGTGCTGCGGGGCGCGGAGCCCGGGCCGGGCGGGCTGTTCGTGTCCGACCACTACGGCGTCGACGTGGAGTTGGCGCTCGGCGCGGGGCCGGCCGGGCCGGACGGCGCCGGGGTGCTGGACGCCGCGCCGACCGCACGTACCGCGCTGGCGTGGATCCCGCCGCAAGAGGTGTGGCCGGACATCCAGCGCGTCCGGCGGGAGCACGACCCGCAGGCCGACCGCTGGCCGCCGCATGTCAACGTGCTGTTCGGGTTCGTCCCCGAGAGCGACTTCGAGCGGGCGGCCCCGCTGCTGGCCGAGGCGCTGTCCGGGGTCGCGCCGTTCACCGCCCGGCTGGAGGGGGTGCACACCTTCGGGCACCGCGAGGACGCCACGGTGTGGCTGGACCCGGCGCCGGACGGCGCGGCGGCCTGGCAGGGGCTGCGGCAGGCGCTGGAGCGGCGGTTCCCCGGCTGCCGTGGCCGCGCCGAGGGGTACACCCCGCATCTGACGCTGGGCCGGACCACCGATCCGCAGCGCACGGCCCGGGAGTGCGCCGCGCGGCTGACCGGCGTCTCGGCGCGGGTCGGCGAACTGGTCCTGCTCTCCCGGCGGGGCGGTGAGCCGATGGTGCCGCGCGCCACGGTCGCCCTGGGCACCGGGGAGATCCGGTGGCTGGACGAGCCGGGGCCGGACGCCACCGCGACCCGGCCAGGCGACGCGGCCGGCGGGGTGTGGGCCGCGGAGGTCACCCGGCGGCTGTCGCGGGCGCTGGACGAGGGGGTCGTGCACCTGGCCGGGTCACGGCGGATGGGCTGTGAGCTGACCGGCGCCGACCTGGACCTGGTGGTGGCGCTGCCGGGCACGGTCGACCTCGCGGCGCTGCGGGACCGGGTGGCGTGGGCGCTGCCGGAGGCGACCGAGGTGCGCCGGGTGACCGGTGCCCGGGTGCCGGGTCTGCGGCTGCGCGTGGCGGACCCGGACGGCGAGGAGCGGGGCGTCGACCTGGTGGTGGTCGGCACCGGGGGGATCGCCCCCGGCCAGGCGGTGGCCAGGCGTGCCGAACTGGGCGAGGCGGCGGCGGTGGCGTTGAGCGCGGTCGCCGACGCGGAGGCGGTGCGGGCCGCCACCGAGGACCGCCGCGCCGCGTTCGCCGGACTCGCCAGGGGGGTCAAGGCGTGGGCGAGGGCGCGGGGGCTCGACGCGGCGCCGTTCGGCGGCCTGCCGGGGCTGGCGTGGGCCGTGCTGGCGGCCCGGACGGTCCGCGAGGCCGGGGACCTGACGGCGGATGAGCTGCTGCGGCACTTCTTCGGTGGCTGGGCGGCCTGGGACTGGCGGGAGCCGGTCGGGCCGGCCGGCGCCGCCGGCCCCGAACCCGGCGCGGAACCCCTCGCCGTGTCCGTCCTGACACCGACCGAGCCGGTCAGGCCGTGCACCCGGCAGGTCGGGGAGGGCGGCCGGGACCTGCTGGCCCAGGAGCTCTACCGGGCCTGGGAGATCGTGGAGGCGGCCGGGGCGGCCGGCACCGACCCGTGGCCCGCGCTCCTCGCGCCGCCGCCGCTGCACCGCCGGCACGCCGCCTGGGCGCTGCTGACCGTCCGGACGGTGCCGGGCGAGGAGTTCGCGACCACGCTGGGCCGATTCCGGGGCCGGGTCCGCGCGTTGCTCACCGCCCTGGAGAGCCATGGCGTCACCGACGCGCACGCCTGGCCCCGGCCGGTGGAGACCGGGCCCGGCGTGGTGCGGTACGCGGTGGGGCTGGGCGGCGCGCCACCCGGCGCGGACCGGCTGGCGGCCGTCGCCGGCCCGTGGGCGGCCGGCCTGCCGGGCGTGGGGTTCGAACGGGTGGGGTGCGGTGCGCTGCCGACGCCGCGCTGACCGGGGGCCGGACCGCGTGGCGGGCTTCCCCCTGCGGTCAGGGCCGGCGCGGCCAGCGGCGCCGGGAGGGTACCGGGATGCACAGCTCGCGCACGGCCGCGCGCACCCGGTCGAAGGTGGCGACCTCGTTGCCGTAGTGGCCGGGCAGGATCACCCCGGCGCACAGCAGCCGGGAGTCGGTCTCGGTACGCCGGACCTCGGGCGTACCGCCGCGTGCGCTCCCGTTCGGATGGCCGCTGGGGCGGTGGTCGTCGAGGGCGCGCTGCCCTGGGCGGTGGTCGTCGGCGGCCCGGTGGCCGGGGCGGGGGTCGCCTTCGGTGCGCTGTCCCGGGCGGGGGTCGCCTTCGGTGCGGTCGGCGTCGGTGCGGGGGCCGTCTGTGCGGGGGGCGTCGGTGCGGTCGGCGTCCGTGCGGGGGGCGAGGATGAAGACGGGGGCGCCGACGCAGCCCTCCGGTATGCCGCGGTCCCAGCGCACCACGCCGTCGGCGGACCGGGTGACGTGGCCGGTCAGCACGGTCTGCGGGCGGTCGTTGAGCGGGCCGTCGACCTGGTGGCCCAGGACGACGGCGGGCACCGGCCGGGTGCCGATCCGGGCGATGTCCTCGTCGCGGGCGGCCGTGGCGTCGGTGATCTCGTCGACGGTCCACCGCCAGCCCTTGCGCTCGCCGTGGGCGTGCAGTCCGGCGGTCGGCAGTACGGCGACACCCAGTTCGTCCAGCCGGCTCCACTGGTCGGCGAAGCCGGGCAGGAGCAGCACGTCGGTGTTCAGGGCCGGTTCGCACAGCTCGGCCCGCAGCAGCAGTTCACCCAGGTCGCATCTGGTCAGCGCGTCGGCGGTCACCAGGTACTGCCTGACCTCGTCCGGATCGTCGCCGGCGCCGACGGGATCGTCGAACCAGAAGGCGGTACCGGGGTTCCGGTCCGAAGGCGCCTGCCGGATGGGCAGCGTGGAGCGGCCTGCGGTGCTGATGATGGCGTTGATGATCGCAGTCTGATCAACAGACGGGTCGGGCATGGTGCAGCAGCGTAGTGGCTTGTGACGGTCCGTCCGTCGCATGCTCGAGGGGTGGCGGGGATGACCGATGCCGATGGAGAGGATCAAGTGGTGGGGAAGCTTCATCTGTTCGACATGGACGGCACGTTGCTGCACGGCAGTTCCGCCAATGTGGAGCTGGCGCGCGAGCTCGGGCTGGTCGAGGAGTTCCAGGCGCTGGACATGGAGTTCGCGACCGGAGTGATCGACTCCAGGGACTACGCGCGGCGTGCCTATGTGCTGTGGCGGAATCTCACCGAGGCGCAGGTGGCCACGGCGTTCGAGGCCTCGCCGTGGCTGGCCGGAATCCCCGAGGTGTGGGCGGAGATCCGGGCCAAAGGTGAATACTGCGCGGTGATATCGCTGTCACCCGACTTCTTCGTACGGCGGCTGCTCGCATGGGGCGCGCACGACGCGTTCGGCGGAAAGTTCCCCGAACTCCCTTTCCGCGGAGTGCCGCTGGACGTCTCCGGCATTCTGGTGCCCGAGTCGAAGGTACTGATCGCGGACCGGCTGTGCGCGCGGTACGGGGTGACCCGGGCGGAGTGCGTCGCATACGGGGATTCGATGTCGGACTCGCTGCTGTTCGCCGCCGTGCCGACCTCGGTGGCGGTCAACGGTGATCACAATGTCAGCGGCATCGCGACGCTCTCCTACGCGGGGCGCGACCTTCGGGAGGCGTACGCGCTGACGCTCGCGGTGTGAGGGCCTGTTACGGTCGGTGAGTGCGGCGGTGGTTCCGGTGATCGGTGCGACCGTCGCGCGGCACATTGTTTCCCCAGGTCTTCGTCCCATAAGGGAATTCTCTGCTGCTGTGATCACATTCTCCGAAATAACCGAAACGCTGGCGCAGCGTAGGGGATCGGGGGTTGTGGAATTACGGCCGCCCGGTATGGTCGACTCCGTTCGTTCGTGGCTTGTGCCGCGAAGCCGGAGAGTCCGTCAGGTGGAATCGCATGGGTGGGTGACAGCAACGCCGAGGCTGTGAGCCGGCTCACCCTGACGTGAACGGGTCCCGTGCTACCCGGACTTCCGGCCGTTTGTCCGTTCTCCCGACACGTGTGACACGCTCTTGGTCTCGGTGCCCCTCACCCGGGGCGGCGAAACCGGGCGGCGTCGGCGGCCGTACCACCGACACGTTCCGATTGTGGATGCATGGAAACCGACCGGGAGATGTTCGAGGCGAGGCAGACGATGGACGCCATGACCACCAGTTCGGCCAACCGGGACTCCGGATCCGACTCGGGCCGTTCAGGCGGCGCGAACGCCTCTTCGCGGCCGGAGGAGGAGAACCAGGGCGGCTGGGGATGGTTCACCAAGGTGAAGCCGTCCGACTCCTCGGCCGAGGAGTCCGAGCACGAACGGCCCTCGGACGCCGAGGACTCCGCGATACCCACCCGCCCGCCGGCCGCGATACGCCCGGTGGGCACCGGCGCCGAGCGGCACCGCGCGGACCCGTACGCCGACCGGGGCCGGGACAGGTACCCCGAGCCCGAGCCCGCCCCGTACCCGCCGCGTGAGGCCTCCCGCGCCCGGGAGTACGCCCCCGAGCCGGGCTGGGAGAGCGGCTACCGCGACGACCGGTATCCCCGCGACGACCGGTACTCCCGTGACCACCGCGAGCCGGACCGTTCGCGTGACGACCGCTATCCGCGCGATGACCGCTACCTCCGCGAGCCGGAGCGTCCGCGTGACGACCGCTACCCCCGCGAGGCGGACCGCCCCCGGGACGACCGCTACTCCCGTGACCACCGTGAGCCCGATCGCTCGCGTGACGACCGTTATTCGCGCGATGACCGCTACCCCCGCGAGCCGGAGCGTCCCCGCGACGACCGGTACTCGCGCGGCGAGGGCGGCTACTCCCGGGACTCCGGCTACTCGCGTGAGTCCGCATACGAACCCGGGCCGCCGGAGTGGGCCGGCCGCCCGTCCTCCGACCAGTGGTCCGCCCCCTCGCCGCCGCGCCCGGCGTCCTTCGACCGCCGTCCCGACACCGTCCCCCAGCAGCGCCTGCCGCAGCGCCAGGCCCCGGCCGACGGCGGCCGGGAGACCCCGGCGGCCGGACAGCGCCCGGAGGGCGCGTGGTTCGGCTCGCAGTCGGGCGAGACCTCGGGTCCCCCGCGACCGTCGAGACCCGAGCCCTCCTACGACTCCCCCGCGCCCTCCCACGAGCCGGCCCGGCAGCAGCCCGCCCGGTACGAGGCGCCCCGGGAGCCGGAAGCGGCCGAGACGGTCACCGGGACGGCGTCGTTCGGACCTGAGCGGGACGCCTCGCCTGACGCCATCCTCATCCGGCGCACCATGGCCGTCATCGAGCCCGTCGCGGACAAGACGACCTCGTACTTCTACGCCCTGCTCTTCCTCCAGCACCCCCAGCTGCGCGACCTGTTCCCCGCCGCGATGGACTCCCAGCGCGACCGGCTGTTCAAGGCCCTGCTGACCGCGGCCAAGCATGTCGACGACGCCGACACGCTGACCGCCTACCTCGCCAACCTCGGCCGCGGGCACCGCAAGTACGGCACCCAGCCCGAGCACTACCCGGCGGTCGGCGAGTGCCTGATCGGCGCGCTGACCCGCTATGCCTCGGAGGTCTGGAACGACGAGGTGGAGGCCGCGTGGGTGCGGGCCTACACGGCGATCTCGCAGATCATGATCGACGCCTCGGCCGAGGACGAACTGGTCGCGCCGCCCTGGTGGCACGCCGAGATCGTCTCGCACGAGCGGCGCACCTCCGACATCGCGGTCGTCACCGTGCGCCCGGACCAGCCGTACCCGTTCCTGGCCGGGCAGTACACCAGCCTGGAGACCCCGTGGTGGCCGCGGGTGTGGCGGCACTACTCCTTCGCCTCCGCGCCGCGTTCCGACGGGCTGCTCTCCTTCCACGTGCGGGCGGTGCCGGCCGGCTGGGTCAGCTCGGCCATCGTCAACCGGGCCCGCCCCGGCGACGTGATCCGGCTCGGGCCGCCGGCGGGCTCGATGACGGTGGACCACGACAGCGACGACGGCCTGCTCTGCCTGGGCGGCGGCACCGGCATCGCGCCGATCAAGGCGCTGGTGGAGGACGTCGCCGAGCACGGTCGCCGGCGGCCGGTCGACGTCTTCTACGCCGCGCGCAGCGACCACGACCTGTACGACCTCGACACCATGCAGCGGATGGAACAGCGCCACCCGTGGCTGTCGATCCGCTCGGTGGTCACCGACGGCCCGGTGACCAGCGACAGTCAGGTGGCCGGTCATCTGCCCGATATCGTGGCGCGGTACGGGCCGTGGCCGGCCTACGACGCGTATCTGTCCGGCCCGCCCGGGATGATACGCAGCAGCGTGGACGCGCTCGTCGGCATCGGGATGCCGACGCACCGCATCCGCCACGACTCCCTCGAAGAGCTTGTCTCGGCCCGCGACTGACGCGTCGGAGATCCGTTGAACCAGCGACACCCAGACCCGCCGTCCCGCACCGGGTCGCCCGGCAGTGACGGAGAACGCCTGATACAGGGGGAGCTGGGCAGTACCGAGCGTGCCGCCCGCTTCTACGAGGATCAGATGCGCGACCGGCTCAACCCGCGGATGCGGGAGTTCGTGGGCCGGCAGGAGATGTTCTTCCTGTCGACGGCGGACGCCGCCGGGGAGTGCGACAGCTCCTTCCGGGCCGGCCCCGCGGGGTTCGTGGTGGTGCTGGACGACCGCACGATCGCCTACCCGGAGTACCGCGGCAACGGTGTGCACGCCTCGCTCGGCAACATCAAGGAGAACCCGCACGTCGGGATCCTGATGGTCGACTTCGGCCGGGACCGGATAGGCCTGCACGTCAACGGGCGGGCCCGGCTGGTGTCCGACGAGATGATGCGCATCTGGCGGCCGGAGCTGCCGGTGGACCCGGTGCCTGGCCGGCGGCCGCAGATCTGGGTCGAGGTGAACATCCAAGAGGCCTACATCCACTGCTCCAAGCATCTGCCGCACCTGGTCAAGGCACCGCCGCCGGGGGCGAGCACCCGTTCCCTGGCGGCGGACGGCGGTCGCGCGTGGGGCACGGACGACGTCAAGCGCAAGGGCGGCGACTTCTTCGGCGCGGCGGCCGAACGCCGTGCTGCCCGCGGACGGACCCCGGCGACACCGGCACCGCCGCCCGCCGCCCCGGTGATCCCCGCCCCGGCCGCCCCGGCGATCCCCGCCCCCGTGGCCTCCGCGGCCTCGATCCCCACGGCGTTCGTCCCGTCCGCCGCCTCCGCGACCTCCGTCCCGGTGGCCCCCGTCCCCTCGGCATCCGTGCCTTTGATCCCCGCCCAGGCCGACCGGCTGTCCGGCACCGTGATGGCGGCACCCGCCGAGGCCGCGGCGCCGGCGCCCGCGGTCGCCGACGAGCCCGCGGAACCCGCCTTAGAGCCCGCCAGGTCCGTGCAGCGGGTCGAACTCCTGGTGCGCACCGAACGGGCGGACCGCGCGGTGCGGGCCGGCCTGCCGGACCCCGAGGTCTGGCGCCGGGCCGCGGAGAGCGCGCTGGCCAGGGCGTTCGAGCGCGGCCAGGGCGGTATCCCGGAGCCGGTGCCCGACCGCCGGGAGGGTGCGCCGCCCAGCTGGTTCGGCTGACCGGTGGCGCGGTGTTCAGCCCAGGTCGGGGGCGAGCAGCGACCGGATGCCCTCGATGTTGGCGTCCAGGTACTCGCGCAGTGAGCGGGGGACGACCTCGACCGAGTTGAGGCCTTCGTGGCTGAACGGCACCCGCACGACGTCATAGGTCCCGCAGGGCTCGTCGACCTCGGGGCCGTGCCGTAGGCTGAGGTCCATCGACTCCAGACGGCAGACGAAGAAGTGCTGGACCTTCACGCCCGCCACGCCCTCGTCGTCGATGTGCTCGACGGTGTCCACGAAGGCCGGGACGACGTCGGAGACCTTGGCGCCGAGTTCCTCGTCCACCTCGCGGTGCAGGGCGTCCACCACGGTGGCGTCCTCCGGCTCCACGCCGCCGCCGGGGGTGATCCAGTAGGGCGGCTGATCCGGCTTGGTGCGCTTGATCAGCAGCATGTGGTCGTCGTCGAGAAGGATGGCGCGGGCCGTGCGTTTGACCACCGGCCGCGCCGCTGGATCGGGATGGTGCACTGGCATGGTGGGACCATGCCGCGCCGAGGGGGTCGCGAAACGCGTCTGACGGCGCGAATCGGAACCCGGGGGTCCGGCTACTTCGCGCTGTCGAGCGCCCGCAGGACGTCGTCGACGATGTCCTGCGCGTCCTCCACACCCACCGAGAAGCGGATGAAACCGGCGGGCACCGCGTCCCCACCCCAGCGGGCCCGGCGCTCCGCGGTGCTCAGCACCGAGCCGAAGCTGGTGGCCTCGCCGGTCAGGCGCAGCGCGGCCAGGAAGCGCTCGGCGTGCTCCTGGTCCGGCAGGACGAACGAGACCACCGAGCCGTAGCAGCGCATCTGGGCGGCGGCCAGCGGGTGCGCCGGGTCGGTGGCCAGCCCCGGGTGCCGCAGCCCGGTCACCTCGTCGCGGGCGCTCAGCGCGACGGCCAGCGCGAGGGCGTTCGCCGCCTGCCGCTCGACCCGCAGCTGGAGGGTGGCCAGCGAGCGGTGCGCCAGCCACGCCTCCATCGGCCCCGGTATCGCGCCGACCGTCTTGCGCCACAACCGCACGGAGGCGGCCGACGCCGGGTCGCGGGTGGTCACGTAGCCGAGCAGCAGGTCACCGTGGCCGGTGAGCGCCTTGGTGCCGCTGGCGACGGAGAAGTCGGCGCCGAGGTCCAGCGGGCGCTGCCCGAGCGGGGTGGCGAGGGTGTTGTCCACGGCGACCAGCGCGCCCTGCCGGTGGGCGGCGTCCGCCAGCCGCCGGATGTCGCAGACGTCCAGACCGGGGTTGGAGGGGGTCTCCAGCCACAGCAGCTTCGCGCCGTCGAGCACGTCCTCCTGCCCGTTCCCGGCGGTGGGGGCCAGCCGCACCGTGGCGCCGTAGGACTCCAGGCGCTGCTGGAGTGACCGGGTGGCCTGGTAGCAGTCGGAGGGCAGGACGACGGTGTCGCCGGCCCGCACCTGGGAGAGCAGTACCGCGGAGACGGCGCCCATGCCGGAGGAGAAGACCACCGTCTCGGCGTCGGCCCGCGGTGACTCCAGTTCGCTGATGGCGTCTTCCAGGCGGCTCCAGGTGGGGTTCTCGTCCCGGCCGTAGGTGTAAGGGCCGCTCGCCTCGCCCGGCAGGTGGTAGTGCGAGACGAACACCGGCCCCGGCAACGACGGTGTGTGGGGATCGGCGGGGGGACGTCCGGCGTGCACGCTCCGGGTGCCTTCCCCCACGGGTCGTTCCGTCATCGTTGCCTCCTGTGAAAAAGGGGATGTTTCACGTGAAACACGGTGTTTCACGTGAAACATCGGGCGGTCTCAGTCGTCGTCGTCGGGCAGGATCAGGTGCATGATCCACGCCACGACGCTGACGATCAGGCCGCCGACCACGGCGGCCCAGAAGCCCGCCACATGAAAGTCGATCTTGAGACGTCCGGACAGATAAGAGGTCAGCAGCAGCATCAGGGCATTCACGACCAGCGTGAACAGGCCCAAGGTGAACAGGAAGAGCGGGAATGACAGCAGCTTGACGATCGGCTTTACGATCCAGTTCACGACGCCGAATACCAGTGCGACCAAGATCAGCGCGAGCGCCTTGTGCCCGGTGTTGCTTCCGGTCAGAGTGATGCCCTTGATCAGCCATACGGCCACCCCCAGGGCGACCGCATTGGCCAGTGTCTTGACTACGAATTTCTTCATGGTGGGATCGTCGCAGACGGGGTGATCCCCAGGACAAGGGAACAGGCGTATGAAATTGTTCCGGCTCGACGACCTCGACGCCGAGCGGGCGGCACACGATGGGGCGTATCTGCAGTTTCTTCGCGAGCGCAACATGTCAGCCGGGCTCTACGCGCTGCCGACCGGGGGCACGGATCCACAAGGTCCGCACAAACAGGACGAGATCTACCTGGTGGTGAGCGGCCGGGCGGCGATCACCGTCGGGGAGGAGACGACCTATGTGGCGCGGGGCAGCGTCGTCTACGTGCCGGCCGGGGTGCCGCACAAGTTCCACCGCATCACCGAGGACCTGCGGGTGCTGGTGGTCTTCTCGCCGCCGGAGAAGTGACCCGTAGGGGTCGGTTCAGGGGCGGATGGGGTATCCGAACCCTCCGCTCGCGTGGCCGGCGCCCGTAAGCTCAGGGCAGAAGGATTCCAAGGCAGGGGTGGAGGGAGCAGCACTGTGAACGGTTTCTTGAGTGGCCTGCCGTGGTGGGTCAAGTGGGTCGTCGTACCGGTGATCGCACTTTTCATCTTCGGCGGCCTGATCGCGAGCGTCATCGGCATCGTGATCGGCCTGCTGTTCAAGGTGCTGCTCTTCGCGGTCCTGGTCGGCGGCCTGGTCTTCGTGGTGAAGAAGTTCACCTCCTCCTCGTCCTCCTCCCGCAAGAACTGGTAGAACGCGCAGGTCACCGTGGGGCCCGCGGCACGAAGGACTTCGTGCCGCGGGCCCCGCTGACGTCTGCGAACGGCCACCGGCTAGCGTGGTGGGCACCTTTGCAATCGCGGGAGCTCGGGGCACCGGGCTGAGAGGGCGCTGACCCCCGTACCGACGTACGGAAGACGCTGCGCCGACCGCTGAACCTGTTACCGGGTAATGCCGGCGTAGGGAGTTGGGTCTCATGACCACGCAGAACGCGCGCACGCCTGAAACGTCCGCGGGCCAGGACATCGGATGGCACAAGGGCTACCTCGAAGGATCCCGCGCGGACCTGAGGGTGCCCGTGCGGCGGGTGCACCTGACCAACGGCCGTGACGTGACGCTGTACGACACGTCCGGCCCGTACACCGACCTCGACATCGACACCGACGTGCGGCGCGGGCTCGCCCCGCTGCGCGACAACTGGATCATCGGCCGCGGCGACACCGAGGAGTACGCGGGCCGCGCCCGTCGCGGCCCGAGGACGACGGGGTCAAGCACACCGCGCCACGCGGCGGCCTGCGCAACCTGGACGCCGTCTTCCCCGGCCGCCCGCGGCTGCCGCGCCGCGGCCGGGACGGCCGGGCGGTCACCCAGCTCGCGTACGCCAAGCGCGGCGAGGTCACCGCCGAGATGGAGTACGTCGCGCTGCGCGAGGGCGTCGACCCCGAGGTGGTGCGCGAGGAGATCGCCGCCGGCCGGGCGGTGCTGCCGGCGAACGTCAACCACCCGGAGATCGAGCCGATGATCATCGGCAAGCGGTTCCTGGTGAAGGTCAACGCCAACATCGGCAACTCCGCGGTCACCTCCTCCATCGAGGAGGAGGTGGAGAAGATGACCTGGGCCACCCGCTGGGGCGCCGACACGGTCATGGACCTGTCCACCGGGCGCAACATCCACACCACCCGCGAGTGGGTGCTGCGCAACTCCCCCGTCCCGATCGGCACCGTGCCGCTCTACCAGGCGCTGGAGAAGGTGGACGGCCGGGCCGAGGAGCTGACCTGGGAGATCTACCGGGACACCGTCGTCGAGCAGGCCGAGCAGGGCGTCGACTACATGACGGTGCACGCCGGGGTGCTGCTGCGGTACGTCCCGCTGACCGCCCGCCGCAAGACCGGCATCGTCTCGCGCGGCGGCTCGATCATGGCGGCCTGGTGCCTGGCGCACCACAAGGAGAGCTTCCTCTACGAGAACTTCGAGGAGCTGTGCGAGATCCTCGCGGCCTACGACGTCACCTTCTCGCTCGGCGACGGCCTGCGGCCCGGCTCGATCGCGGACGCCAACGACGAGGCGCAGTTCGCGGAGTTGCGGACGCTGGGCGAACTCAACACGATCGCCAAGCGCCCATGACGTGCAGACCATGATCGAGGGGCCGGGCCACGTCCCGATGCACAAGATCAAGGAGAACATCGACCTCCAGCAGGAGATCTGCGACGAGGCGCCGTTCTACACCCTCGGCCCGCTGACCACGGACGTCGCGCCCGCCTACGACCACATCACCTCCGGGATCGGCGCGGCGATGATCGCCTGGTGGGGCACGGCCATGCTCTGCTACGTCACCCCCAAGGAGCACCTGGGGCTGCCCGACCGCGACGACGTGAAGACCGGCGTCATCACGTACAAGATCGCCGCCCACGCGGCGGACCTGGCCAAGGGGCACCCCGGTGCCCAGGAGTGGGACGACGCGCTGTCCGACGCGCGCTTCGAGTTCCGCTGGGAGGACCAGTTCAACCTGGCGCTCGACCCGGACACCGCCCGCGCCTTCCATGACGAGACCCTGCCGGCCGAGCCCGCCAAGACCGCGCACTTCTGCTCCATGTGCGGCCCGAAGTTCTGCTCGATGAAGATCTCGCACGACATCCGCCGTGACCACGGCGGCACCGCCGAGGAGATCGAGGCCGCGATGGCGGGCAAGTCCGCGGAGTTCGCCCGGTCCGGCCACCGGGTCTACCTGCCGGTCGCCGACTGAGTCCGCCGGTCGCGACACGCGTGGTCCCCGGAGCCGCCCGGCTCCGGGGACCGTGTGCGCACCCCGATCGGCTTCAGATCCGCTCGTCGTGCGGGCCGCCGAACTCAGGGCCGGAGAAGTCCGGACTGGAGAAGTCGGGGCTGGAGAAGCTGGGGCGCCCCGAGCCCGGCTCGTCGCCGCCAGGACTGGAGAATCCGGGCCGGGAGTAACCGAGTCTGCGAGCCGGACCCGGCTCACGGGCCGCCGGGGAACGCAGCTGCCCGGTCGCGGGACCGCTCGCCACGACCTGCTCGGCGTCGTTCGAGGCCAGCGCCTCCTGGAGGAACGGCAGCATGCCGCGCTCCAGCAGCGCCGCCGACCACGCCTCCCGCGCCTGCGAGACCTCCGAGGGGGCCTGCTCGTGGGAGGCGCGTATCGCGGAGGAGCCGTCCCGCAGCGCGGTGAGGACCATGCCGACCGTGCAGAACAGGATGCCCGCCCCGGCGATCGCCAGGAACAGCCAGCCCGCCGTGCGCAGCGGTGAGGCTATGGCCGGCTCCGGGGACATCGCCGCCAGCAGGTAGCCGACGATCAGGAAGATCAGCGCGGCGGTGCCGGCCAGCAGCGGGGTGAGCACGGCGACCACCGGGAACAGCCCGGCGCCCGACAGCGCCCCGCCGACCCCGCCCGCCGCGGCGGCCTCCGCCGCGCCCGGCGCCAACGGCTCGCCGTCCGGCCCGAGGACGACAGGACCGGTGCTGGGCCGCGTCGCGCGCTGTTGCTCGCGCATCCGCTGGTAGTGGTCGTACTCGCCGGCGGCGCAGGCGGATATCGCGGCCGAAGCGCTCATCGCCATGGTCCGCAATTGCCGCGCATTCAGTTTGTGGCCCTGGGCGGCGGGATCACCCGCGACGACCAGCAGGGCTTTGTCGAGGACTCGTTCGAACTCCGGGCGGTCCTCGGTCAGCAGGTGCGGAGCGCTGTTCATGTACATCCCCCGATGCCCCACTCCCCTCCGACCTGCCAGGGGACGTCGTCCTCCCCGGACGGCCGGCCGGAAGCGGAGGCGAGCCTGTGACGGATAACCCGATGGTAGAGCGCGGAACTGATACGGAGACAGGGTGTCTCCGTAAATCGACCACACGGGTGGCCTCATGCCGGTTCCGTTCGGGCGGTTCCTTCGGGGCCGTCCGGAGTGGAAGTGCTCCGGTATTCCTATACGGAAAGCGGGAGTTGCGCTACCAGCAGAGTGCCGTCCATCGTCACTCCGCCGTCCATCGCCACCGCGAGATCCTCCGCGTACAGGTGCGGTCCTGACACCGTGCGGACGGTGGCCTCCCCGCCGTCCTCGCCGCCGACCTCGCCCAACAGGTACGGAATGGGGCTGTGACCATGGACGACCTGGCGGCCGCCGTAGGCGTCGAGCAGTTCGCGTACCGCGGTGGTGCCGGAATCGCCGCGGAAGGCGAAACGCTTGGTGAACTTACGGAACAAGTCCCAGCATTCATCAGCATCACCCCGTTGGATGACGCCGGTCACCGCGTCGTTGACACCGTCGATCGTGGTGCCGTATTCGAGGTACGCCGTGGTGTCGGAGTGCAGCAGCAGGTGCCCGTCTTCCAGGGCCACCGCGTCGAGCCGGGACATCCAGGCGATGTGGTGGTCCGCGCAGCCGCTCCATGTCGCTGGGCTGGCCGCCGTTGAGCCGCCAGGCCGCGAGGAAGGAGGCGGTGCCCGCCACCGAGTTGACCGGGGTGTCGCTCGAACCGCTTGGCGCCGAGCAGCAGCAGCTCGTGGTTGCCCATCAGCGCCTTGCAGTAGCCGCCGGCCGCCGCGGCCTCCGCCGACAGCTGCATCACCAGGTCGATGACGCCGATGCCGTCGGGTCCGCGGTCGGTGAAGTCGCCCAGGAACCACAGCCGGGCCGTTGCCGGCGGACCAGTGGCCCTCGTCGTCGATCAGGCCGTTGGCCCGCAGCGCGGCGAGCAGTTCGTCGAGGTAGCCGTGCACGTCGCCGACGACGAACAGCGGCCCGGCCGGGCCGTCGTCGGCCTCCTGGACGGCGCTGAGGCGCACGGTGGGCTCGTCGGGCACCGGCTTGATCACCGGCAGGTCGTGCGCGGTCGGGGTGTACTCGACCACGGGCGGGGCGGCCGGTGGCGCGGGCGGCGGAGGCGGCGCCTGCGGGGTCACCGACGCCTGCGGCGCGCCCACGGCCGCGGGCTGCTGCTCGGGGTGCGCCGGCTGCCCGGCGAGCGGCGGCTCCGGCGGGCGCCAGCTCACCGACGCAGCCGTCACGGGCGTTACGGGTTCCTGACCGGCCCCCTGAGTCATCGACCCCTCCACCTTCGCGCCGCCGTCCACCACGTCACGCCTGGAGCGGCTGCGCCGACGCGTCCTGCGGTGTCATCCGCCCATCATAGGAATGACGCCTGCGCGTTGCGACGCACCCGCCGCCCGCCAATCGCGGCCGGGTGGACAAATCTCTTCGAACCGGCGTCAAATCACGCCGGTTTCCCGTTGTGCTCCGCGCGGTCAGCTCGGTCGTCCGAGGGTGCGCGGCGGGCTCGACCGTGGTGCGGGGCGGGCGGCGCTGCGAGGACGTGCGCACGATCAGCTCGGTCGGCATCACCTGCTCGCACCGGCTGTGCGGAGCCGACCCCCTCGATCGCGTCGATGAGCAACTGCACGACCGCGGTGCCGATCCGGCCGCGGCTTGAGCGAGAGCGTGGTGATCGGCGGCTCGGTGCTGGCGTAGACCGTCGCTCTCGCTGCAGCAGACCAGCAGCAGGTCGTCGGGGACCCGCAGGCCGTAGCGGCGGGCGGCGGCGAGCAGGTCGGTGCCGTTGGGGTCGAACAGGCCGTAGACGGCGTCCGGGCGGTCGGGCCGGGCCAGCAGCCGGTCGGCGGCGACCGCGCCCGCGCACGGGTCGTGCGCCGGGTACGCCTCGTAGACCGGTTCCTGGCCGACGCGTTCGCACCAGTCGAGGTACGCGCGTGGTGGACAGCCGGGTGTAGGTGTCGGTGCTGGTGCCGGTGAGCAGGCCGATCCGGCGGGCGCCGGCCTCGGCGAGGTGGTCGAGGATGCCGAGGACGGCCTGCCTCGTGGTCGTTGTCGACCCAGGCGGTGCACCGGGCAGGTTGCCGGCCGGGCGGCCGTCGCTGACCACCGGGCACGCCCTGCCGGACCAGTTCGGTGACGACCGGGTCGTGGTCGGAGGGGTCGATGACCACGGTGCCGTCCAGCGCGACGTTGCCCCACACGTCGTGGCGCGAGGACGCGGGCAGGATCACCAGGGCGTAGCCGCGGGCCAGCGCGGCCGAGGTGGCGGCGCTGCGCCATCTCGGCGAAGTAGGCGAACTCGGTGAAGGTGAAGGGTTCTTCCCCGTATGTGGTCACGGTCAGGCCGATCAGGCCGGACTTGCCGGTGCGCAGGGTGCGGGCGGCGGCGGAGGGGCGGTAGCCCAGCCGGTCGGCGACCTCGCGGACATGGCGGCGGGTGGCGTCGGGAAGTCGGCCCTTGCCGTTGAGGGCGTCGGAGACAGTCGTGATCGAGACTCCGGCGGCGGCGGCCACGTCCCGGATCCCCGCCCGCCCCAGCCGGCGTCCGGTGGGCCGGCTCGCCTGGTGGTTCCCTGCTGCTGTCATGGCGGGCCGATAGTAGGGCTCGGGCTGGTCCGGTGGCGGGCGCGCGATGCACCGCTGTGAGCAGGGACGTTTCTGCATGATCGCAAGGCCGTTCCACCCTTGAAATGCCAGGCGGATGACGCGATTTCGTCCCCGTCGTGAGCATTACTCTCGGGTCTGCTCACGTGTGGGTCAGATGACGGACAGCTTTCACCTCACCTGTACGAGGGACGCGCACCACGGAGCGCGCCACCGGCGTAGGCGGGTAGACACGACCCCTCCCGCTCGGTGTGCGCCCCTCATAAGTGTGACCAGCCAGGCGTACCAGGGGATCCGGCCGGTTCCGCGGTGCGAGAGGTGGGCGGATCACGGCGCTCGCAGCACGAACGCGATACATGCGGCGGTATACGAGATCGCCTGCGTGATGCGCCTGCCCGTGGCGTCCGCGGGCGGTGGGTGCGGAGGGCTCGCGGGGTGCGCCGGAGCGAGGCGGCGTGCGTGCCGCGCGTCTGACGTGCGCCGTGTGCCGGACGCTTCCGCCGAGGCGCGCGAAGAGGTTTCCGGGTGACTGCCCGGAGAAGTGCAGGGGAAGGTCGAGGAGGACCTACGGTGACGGATTCAACAGGGAGCCCGGCGGTGCCCGGTCCGCGGCTGCGTGCCGAGCTGGACGGCATCCCCACCTACAAGCCGGGCCGGCCCGCGGTGAGCGCGGAGGGCGCGCCCGCGTACAAGCTGTCCTCCAACGAGAACCCCTACCCGCCGCTGCCCGGCGTGCTGGAGGCGGTCACCGCCGCGGCCGGCGTCTTCAACCGCTACCCGGACCTGGCCTGCTCGGAGCTGACCGCGCGAGCTGGCGGAGCGGTTCGGCGTCCCCGAGACGCACATCGCCACCGGCACCGGCTCGGTCGGCGTGGCGCAGCAGCTCATCCAGTCGACGGCGGGTCCCGGCGACGAGGTGATCTACGCCTGGCGCTCCTTCGAGGCGTACCCGATCATCACCCGGATCTCCGGTGCGGCGCCGGTGCAGGTGCCGCTGACCGCGGGTGAGGTGCACGACCTGGACGCGATGGCCGACGCGATCACCGACCGGACCCGGCTGATCTTCGTCTGCAACCCCAACAACCCGACCGGCACGGTGGTCGCGGCGGGCCGCGCTGGAGCGGTTCCTGGACCGGGTGCCGTCCGACGTGCTGGTGGTGCTGGACGAGGCGTACCGGGAGTTCATCCGGGACGCCGACGTGCCCGACGGCGTGCGAGGTGTACCGGGACCGCCCGAACGTGTGCGTGCTGCGGACCTTCTCCAAGGCGTACGGCCTCGCCGGGCTGCGGGTCGGGTTCGCCGTCGCGCACGAGCCGGTGGCCGCGGCGCTGCGCAAGACGGCGGTGCCGTTCGGGGTGAGCCAGCTCGCGCAGGACGCGGCGGTGGCCTCGCTGCGGGCCGAGGACGCGCTGCTGGTGCGGGTGGAGGCGCTGGTGGCCGAGCGCGCCCGGGTCCGCGACGCGCTGGCCGCGCAGGGCTGGACGGTTCCGGAGACCGCAGGCGAACTTCGTCTGGCTGCGGCTCGGGGCGCGCACCGTGGAGTTCGCCGCCGCCTGCGAGCGCGCGGGCGTGGTGGTGCGGCCGTTCGCCGGGCGAGGGCGTGCGCGTGACGATCGGCGAGACGGAGGCGAACGACCTCTTCCTGCGCGCGGCCGGCGCCTTCCGCGAGGAGCACGGCGAGATCTAGCACGTTCCGGAAGCGGTGATCGGACCGAAGGGGCACGCCTGCCGGGCGTGCCCCTTCGGCATGTCCGGGCGGGCGCGGCTGTGAAAGGACTCACATACCCCCTCGTACCACCCGGACCGACCGGCGGGTGATAATGCTTGTGAATGTGAACGCATTCACAAGCTCGCCCAAGCCCTCGGCAGAAGGAGGCGCGGCGTGGACCTGGCACTGGCCCCGGAGAACCTGGCGCGCTGGCAGTTCGGCATCACCACCGTCTACCACTTCCTCTTCGTCCCCCTCACGATCACCCTCGTCCGCCGTCACGGCCGGCCTGGAGACCGCCTGGGTGCGCACCGGCAAGGAGCAGTACTTCCACGCCACCAAGTTCTGGGGAAAGCTCTTCCTGATCAACATCGCGATGGGCGTGGTCACCGGCATCGTGCAGGAGTTCCAGTTCGGCATGAACTGGTCGGACTACTCGCGGTTCGTCGGTGACGTCTTCGGCGCCCCGCTCGCGTTCGAGGCGCTGATCGCCTTCTTCTTCGAGTCGACCTTCATCGGGCTGTGGATCTTCGGCTGGGACAAGCTGCCGAAGAAGATCCACTGCGCCTGCATGTGGATGGTTCGCTCGGCACCGTCCTGTCGGCCTACTTCATCCTCGCCGCCAACTCCTGGATGCAGCACCCCGGCGGCTACTCGATCGACCCCGTCACCCACAAGGCCCGAGCTGACCGACATCGGCGCGGTGCTGACCCAGAACACCACCCTGGTGCAGGTCCTGCACACGCTGGCCGCCTCCTTCCTGACCGGCGCGCGCCTTCATGGTCGGCATCGCCGCCTACCACCTGTGGCGGGCCGCGCGCGTGCGCGCGCCGGCCGGGCGGCGACGGCGGCGGACACCAGGCGGATCGGGGTGATGCGCGCTTCGCTGCGGACTCGGCCTGGTGCTCGCGGTCGTCGCGGGGCTCGGTCACCGCGGTCAGCGGCGACGCGCTGGGCAAGGTGATGTTCAAGCAGCAGCCGATGAAGATGGCCGCCGCCGAGGCGCTGTGGGACGACCCGGACGCCGGCCCCCTTCTCGCTCTTCGCGGTCGGCGACGTGGCGAAGGGCCACAACACCGTCGAGGTGTCCGTGCCCGGGACTGCTGTCCTTCCTCGCCCACGACGACTTCAGCCGGTCGGTGCCCGGCATCAACGACGTGGCCAGGGCCGAGGCGGCGAAGTACGGCGGCAGCCCCGGCGACTACGCCCCAACATCTCCGTCGCCTTCTGGGGCTTCCGGCTGGATGATCGGCTTCGGGATGACGTCCGCTCGCCGTCGGGTTCATCGGCCTGTGGACCACCCGCAGGCGGTTGATGCTCGCGCCCGAGGCGCGGACCGGCGACGACGAGGTGCCGCGGCTGATGCTCACCCGGCGGCGGGAACTGGGCCCGAAGGCTGACCGCCTGGGCCTGGCGGATCGGCATCCTGACCATGGGCTTCCCGCTGATCGCCAACTCCTGGGGCTGGGTCTTCACCGAGATGGGCCGCCAGCCCTGGGTGGTCTACGGCCTGATGCGGACCCGCGACGCGGTCTCTCCCTCGGTCTGGCACCGGCGAGGTGCTCGCCTCCATGACGGTCTTCACCGTGCTGTACGTGATCCTCGCCGTCGTCGAGGTGCGGCTGATGGCCCAGTACGCCAAGGCGGGACCGGCGACCGAGGAGCAGCCGCCCGCGCAGGACCCGCGGCTGGGCAGCCCGTTCCGCGGGTCCGGGCCCGGCGACGGGACCTCAGAGGACGACGACGGCGACGAGAGCGCCGAATCCGACAAGCCCATGATCTTCGCCTACTGACGGGAGGGAGACCGCCATGCATTTGCACGACCTCTGGTTCGCACTGATCGCCGTGCTGTGGACCGGCTACTTCTTCCTGGAGGGCTTCGACTTCGGCGTCGGCGTCCTGACCAAGCTGCTGGCCCGCGACGAGCGGGAGCGCCGGGTACTGATCAACACCATCGGCCCGGTCTGGGACGGCAACGAGGTCTGGCTGCTCACCGCCGTCGGTGCCACCTTCGCGGCCTTCCCCGACTGGTACGCCACCCTCTTCAGCGGCTTCTACCTGCCGACGCTGGCCATCCTGGTCTGCCTGATCGTGCGCGGGGTGGCCTTCGAGTACCGCGCCAAGCGCGACGACGCCCGCTGGAAGCGCAACTGGGAGAACGCGATCTTCTACGCCTCCCTGCTCCCCGCGTTCTTGTGGGGCGTCGTCTTCGCCGGCCTCGTGCACGGGCTGCCGATCAACGCGGGCCACGACTTCACCGGTGGACCGGCGGACCTGCTGAGCCCCTACACCCTGCTGGGTGGGGTGCTGACGCTGACGCTGTTCACCTTCCACGGCGCGGTCTTCGTCGCCTTGAAGACCCTCGGTGACGTGCGGGTCAGGGCACACCGGACGGCCGCCCGGCTCGGGCCGGTCACGACGGCCGTCCTGGCGGCGTTCCTGGGCTGGACCCAGGCGCGGGCCGGCCACCCGGCCGGACTGGCGGCGCTGGCCGTGGCCGTCCTGGCCTCGGCGGCGGCCTGGGCCTGCAACCACCGGGGCCGGGAGGGCTGGGCGTTCGCGCTGTCCGGGGTGGCCGTCGCGGCGACCGTGGCCATGCTCTTCCTGACGCTCTTCCCCGACGTGCTGCCCTCGACCAGCGACCCCGCCTGGAGCCTGACGGTCTCCAACGCCGCCTCCGGTCCTTACACGCTGCGGATCATGACGTGGGTCGCGGGATTCATGACCCCGCTCGTCGTCGCCTACCAGGCCTGGACCTACTGGGTCTTCCGCAAGCGCATCGGGACCGGGCACATCCCCGGCCCGGCGGCACACTGACCGGCGGGGGAGGAGCCGACCGTGCAACCCGTCGACCCGCGGCTGCTGCGCTACGCCCGGACCACCCGCGTCTTCCTGGCCGCGACGGCCGCCCTGAGCCTCGCCGGGGCCGGGCTGCTCGTCGCACAGGCGGTGCTCGTCGCCGAGACCGTCGTGGGCGCCTTCCAGCACCATGAGGGACCCGCGCGTCTCGCCGGTGCCATCGGCCTGCTGGCCGTGGTGTCCGCCGGCCGGGCGGTCGTCAGCTGGCTCACCGAACTCGCCGCCCACCGCACCAGCGCCGCCGTGAAGTCGGAGCTGCGGCGCGCGCTGCTGGAGCGGGCCACCCGGCTGGGCCCGGAATGGCTCGCGGCCGGCGCACCGGCGAGCTGACCACCCTGGCCACCCGCGGCGTGGACGCGCTCGACGACTACTTCGCCCGCTACCTGCCGCAACTCGCGGCTGGCCGTCGTGGTGCCGGCCGTGGTGCTCGCCCGGATCGCCACCGCCGACTGGGTGTCGGCGCTGGTCATCGTGGTGACGCTGCCGCTGATCCCGGTGTTCATGGTGCTCATCGGCTGGGCCACCGAGTCACGGATGGACCGCCAGTGGCGGCTGCTGTCCCGG
The DNA here is from genome assembly GCA_963737305.1 of uncultured Actinomycetota bacterium. Lineage (GTDB taxonomy): Bacteria > Actinomycetota > Actinomycetes > Streptomycetales > Streptomycetaceae > Streptantibioticus_C. The sequence continues at coordinate 4,678,220 of CAVTRX010000001.1, forward strand.
CTGTCCGGCCACTTCCTCGACGTGGTCGACCGGACTGCCCACCCTCAAGGTCTTCGGCCGGGCCAAGGCGCAGGCCGACGCCATCCGCCGGATCACCGAGGAATACCGGCGGGCCACGCTCGCCACGCTGCGGATCGCCTTCCTGTCCTCCTTCGCGCTGGAACTGCTGTCGACCCTGTCGGTCGCCCTGGTCGCGGTCGGCATCGGCTTGCGGCTGGTCGACGGGCGGCTCGACCTGTTCACCGGCCTGCTGGTGCTGGTGCTGGCGCCCGAGGCGTATCTGCCGCTGCGCCAGGTCGGCGCGCAGTACCACGCGGCCGCCGAGGGACTGGCGGCGGCCGACGAGGTCTTCGCGATCCTGGAGAGCGAACCGCCCGCCCGGGGCGCCCTCGCGGCCCCCGACCCGCGTGCGGCGACCTTGTCGGTCGAGGGGCTGTCGGTCCGTCACGAGGGGCGGACGCGGCCGTCCCTGCCGGCCGTGACCTTCACCGTCTCCCCCGGCGAGACGGTGGCCCTCGTCGGCCCGTCGGGCGCGGGCAAGACGACACTGCTGGCGGCGCTGCTGGGCTTCGTGGCGCCCGCGAGCGGGCGTATTCGGCTCGGCGGCATCGATCTCACCTCCCTCGACCCCGGAAGCCTGTGGGACCGGATCGCCTGGGTCCCCCAGCATCCGTACCTGTTCGCTGGTTCCGTCGCGGACAACGTCCGCCTCGCGCGCCCGGACGCCACGGACGACGAGGTGGTGCGGGCGCTCCGCGACGCGGACGCCCTCACCTTCGTCGACAGACTGCCACGGGGCACTGACACCCGGCTCGGCGAAGGCGGCGCGGGGCTGTCCGCGGGGCAGCGGCAACGTCTCGCGCTGGCCCGCGCGTTCCTCGCCGACCGCCCGCTGCTGCTGATGGACGAGCCGACCGCGGGACTCGACGCCGCGACGGAGGCGGCGGTCGCGGATTCGGTACGGCGGCTGGCCCGCGGCCGCACGGTGATCATGGTGGCGCACCGGCCCGCCCTGCTGGCGGTCGCGGACCGGGTGGTGGAGGTCGGCGACCAGGGGAGTGCGCACGGTGGCCTCCCCGGCGTGGGGGAAGCCGCCGGGGGCGGGCCGCACGAGTCGCCCTCGCACGAGCCGCCGCCGTGTGAGTCGCCGCAGGCTGGATTCGCGGAGTCCGGCGGAGGGGGCGTCCCGCCCGCCGGGTCGGCCTCGTCGCGGACCGGGGTGCTCGCGGACCGGACCGGGGTGCTCGCGGACCGGACCGGAACACCCCCGGTGCGCGGCGGATCGCCGCTGCGGCGGGTGCGCCGGATGGCGCGGCCGTTGCGCGGCAGGTTCGTGCTGGCCCTGCTGCTGGGGAGCCTGGCGGCGGCGAGCGCGGTCGGGCTGATGGGGGTCTCCGGGTGGCTGATCTCGCGGGCGTCCCAACAGCCGCCGGTGCTCTACCTGATGGTGGCGATCACGGCGACCCGGGCGTTCGGCATCGGGCGGGCGGTCTTCCGGTACGCCGAGCGGCTGGTCTCGCACGACGCGGTGCTGCGCGCGCTGGCCGACCTGCGGGCGGCGGTCTTCCGGCGGCTGGAGCGGCTGGCGCCCGCCGGGCTGCGGGACACCCGCCGCGGTGACCTGCTGTCCCGGCTGGTCGCCGACGTCGACTCGCTCCAGGACTACTTCCTGCGCTGGCTGCTGCCGGTGGGCGGCGCGGTCGTGGTGGGCGCGGCGGCGGTGGGCTTCGCCGGATGGCTGTTGCCGTCGGCGGGTCTCGTGCTGGCCGTGGGCCTGCTGGCGGCGGGCGTGGGGGTGCCGGCGCTGTCGGCGGCGCTTTCCCGCCGTACCGAGTCCAAACTCGCTCCTTCGCGTGGCCGGTTGTCGACCGAGGTGGTCGACCTGCTGTCCGGGACCGCCGAGTTGACGGTGGCGGGCGCGCTGCCCGCCCGGCTGGCCGAGGTTGCCCGGGCGGACCGGGCGCTGACCCGGCTGGCCGCCGCGTCCGCCGCGACACGGGCGCTGGGGTCCGCCGCGGTCACCCTGCTCACCGGCCTGACCCTCGCCGCGAGCGCGTACCTGGGGGTGGCGGCGCTGGCCGGCGGACGGCTGGGCGGGGTCGAACTTGCGGTGGTCGTGCTGATCCCGCTCGCCGCCTTCGAGGTGGTCGCGGGGATCCCGCTCGCGGCCCAGCACCGGCAGCGCGCCCGCCGTGCGGCCCGACGGGTGCAGGACGTGCTGGACGCCCCCGAGCCGGTGCGCGAGCCCGAGGTGGCGGGCGTGCCGCCGGCGTCCCCCTTCCCGCTCGTCGTGCGCGGGCTGACCGTCCGGCACCCCGGCCGGACGGTGCCCGCGCTGGACGGCGTCGACCTGGAGCTGACCCGGGGGCGGCGGATCGCGGTGGTCGGACCCTCAGGCGCCGGGAAGACGACGCTGGCGTCGGCGCTGCTGCGGTTCGTGGACCCGGCGTCCGGCGCGTACACGCTGGGCGGTGTGGACGCGACGGGGCTGGCGGGGGACGCGGTGCGCGGGTTCGTCGGGCTGTGCGCCCAGGACGCGCACGTCTTCGACAGCTCCCTGCGGGAGAACCTGCGCCTGGCACGCACCGGGGCGAGCGACGACGACCTGCGCGCCGCGCTCGATGCCGCCCGGCTGCTCGAATGGGTGAACACGCTGCCGGAGGGTTTGGACACACTCGTCGCAGAACACGGTGCCCGGATGTCCGGCAGGTCAGCGGCAGCGGCTGGCGCTGGCCCGCGCGCTGCTCGCCGACTTCCCCGTCCTCGTGCTGGACGAGCCGGCCGAACACCTCGACCTGCCCACTGCCGACGCCCTCACCGCCGACCTGCTGCGGGCCACCGAGGGGCGGACGACGGTGCTCGTCACGCACCGGCTGGCCGCCCTGGCGGATCCCGGCGCGGTCGACGAGATCCTGGTGCTGGACGCCGGGCGGGTGGTCCAGCGCGGCGCGTACGGGGAGTTGGCGGCCGTCCAGGGGCCGTTCCGGCGGCTGCTGGACCGCGAGCGGGCAGCGGAGCCTTTCGCGGTGTCACCGGGCCGCTGACCGGCCGTACGGCGCTTCAGACCGGCCCTGGGCGGTCCTCGGCGAGGAGGCGTTCGATGACGCGGGCGACGCCGTCGTCCTCGTTCGCGGCGGTGCGGTGGGTGGTGGCGGCCAGCACGGCGGGGTGGGCGTTGGCGACGGCGTAGGAGGTGCCGGCCCAGGTGAGCATCGCGAGGTCGTTGGGCATGTCGCCGAAGGCGACGACCTGGTCGGCGGTGATGCCGCGGTCGGCGCAGCAGCGGGCCAGGGTGGTCGCCTTGCTCACGCCCTTGCCGCTGATCTCCAGCAGGGCCGACGGGCTGGAGCGGGTGAACTCCGCGTGGTCGCCCGCCGCGTCCCGCGCCATGGCGAGGAAGTCGTCGGGGTCGGCGCTGTCGTGCCGGGCGAGCAGCTTGAGGACGGGCTGGTCGGCGTCGGGCTCCAGCAGTTCCTCGATCGGGGCGACCTGGGATCTGCCGTCGGCCCACGGCGCGTGGTAGCCGTCCTCGAAGTGGAAGCCGCCGGTGCGCTCCACCGCGAAGAAGGTGCCGGGGACGGCGGCGCGCAGCGCTTCGACGACCGCGCGGGCGTCAGGTTCCGCGAGCGGCCGGCAGGCCAGCAGCACGTCACGGTGCAGGTCGTAGACGGCGGCACCGTTCGCGCAGATGGCTATGCCGTGCCGGGCGGTGTGCGCGGCGACGGCGTCCATCCAGCGGGCCGGGCGACCGGTGACGAAGAAGACCTCGATGCCGGCCTCCTCGGCGGCGGCGAGTGCGGCGACCGTGCGGTCGGAGACGGTCCGGTCGTCCCGCAGCAGTGTGCCGTCGAGGTCGGTGGCGATCAGGCGCGGCGTCATGGGCGGGTTCCGGGGCCGGTGGCGGGAGGGGGTCCGATAGGTCGAGGTCACCGCTCCATACTGGCCTACCCCGGTGCAATGGCGTACGGAAGGGGCGCGCAGAAGGCCTGATATGAGCGGCTGTGCTCCGCGCGCCCCGGCCCGTTCACGCGCGCCCCCCGCCGTTGTCACGCCCGTTCCCGCGCCTTCGGACGCCCGCGCGCGACCGGTGGGACACGAGGGGCCGACGGTGCTCGTTGGCGTGAAAGGCCCGCCCGGCGGGGGCGGTGGGGCGCGGTCAGTGGCCGCGGGGGCGATGGGGCGGGCGTCAGCCGCCGGGGGCGATGGCGGGCGGTCAGTGGCCGCGGGCGGCACGGAACCGGGTGAGCGCCTCCCCCAGGTCGACCAGCGGATCGGGATAGTCCAGCCCGGCCCGCAGCCGCCCGGGCAGCCGCCAGGGCCGGTGCACGGCCGCACCCTGGATCGAGGTGAGCTCCGGCACCCAGCGGCGAACGTAGTCGCCCTCGGGGTCGAACCTGGCCGCCTGGGCGAGCGGGTTGAGTACCCGGTTGGGGCGGGTGTCGGTGCCGGTGCCGGCCACCCACTGCCAGTTGAGCTGGTTGTCGGCCACGTCGCCGTCGACGAGCAGCTCCAGGAAGTGGGCGGCTCCGGTGCGCCAGTCGGCGTAGAGCGTCTTGGTCAGGAAGCTCGCGGTCAGCAGACGGCCCCGGTTGTGCATCCAGCCCTCGTACCGCAGTTGGCGCATCGCCGCGTCCACCACCGGGTAGCCGGTCCTGCCGTCCCGCCAGGCGGTGATCTCGCGTTCGTCGTGCCGCCAGCGGTCGCCGCGCGGGCGGTAGTCCTGCTGCGCGGCCCGCGGGCGGGCGGCCAGCACCTGGTGGTGGAAGTCGCGCCAGGCCAGCTGCCGTACGAAGGCGTCGGCTCCCTCGCCGCCGTGCTGCCGTGCCCGGTGGACCAGTTCGGTCGGGGACAGGCAGCCGAAGTGCAGATACGGCGACAGACGGGAGGTGGCGTCGCCCGCGAGGTCGTCGTGCCGGTCGGCGTACCGCGCGAGCGGCCCGGACTCCCAGCGGCGCGCCCTGCGGCGTCCTTCACCCTCGCCTCCTGTCGGCAGGCCCGCCGAAACCTCTCCGGCCACCAGATCCTTGCCCGTCGGCAGCGGGTCGGACGGCACGTCGGGCACGGTGATCCGGCGGGGCGCGGCGAGCACGGCACGCGGGGCGAGCTCGCCCCAGCGGCGGAAGTACGGGGTGAAGACGGCGAAGTGGTCCTTGTCCGCGGACCCGGACGGCACGACGGCGCCGGGGACGGCGACGGTCAGCACCGTGTCGTGGACCCGCAGCTCGCGCCGGGAGCGCGCCAGCGCCTGACGCAGCCGCTCCTCGCGCCGGGCCGCGTATCCGCTCACCCCGCCGGCGATGTGCACCACGTCCGCGCCGGTCTCCTCGGCGATCCGGCAGGTCTCGGCCACGACGTCGCCGTGCCGCAGCACCAGGCGCCCGCCGCGGGAGCGCAGCGAGCCGTCCAGATCGGCGAGGCAGTCGGCCAGGAAGGCGGCCCGGTTGGGCACCAGGAACCCGCTGCCGGCGACCCCCGAGTCGACCACGAACAGCGGCACCACGCGCTCCGCCCCGGCCAGTGCGGCACGCAGCACGGGGTTGTCGTGCACGCGCAGGTCGGCGGTGAACAGGGCGACCGAGGTCCTCACCGCACACCGTCGCCCGGTGCCGCCGCGCCGACGGGTCCGGCCAGGGCGCCGCGGGCGATGTTGCGGGCCATGCCGCCGAAGACGGCCGAATGGAACGGCACGATGATCCACCAGTAGGCGTGCCCGGCCAGCCCGCGCGGGCGGAACAGGGCGCGCTGCCGGTAGACGGCCCGGCCGGGACCCGCCTCGGCCACCGCCAGCTCCAGCCAGGCGAGACCCGGCAGCCGCATCTCGGCGCGCAGCCGCAGCAGCCGGCCGGGGGTGATCTCCTCGACCCGCCAGAAGTCCAGCGAGTCGCCGACCCGCAGCCGTCGCGGGTCCCGCCGCCCGCGGCGCAGCCCGACCCCGCCGACCAGCCGGTCCAGCCAGCCGCGCACCGCCCAGGCCGCAGGGAAGGAGTACCAGCCGTTCTCGCCGCCGATGCCCTCGATGACCCGCCACACCGCCGCCGCGTCGGCGTCCACCTCCACCTCACGGCGGTCCTCGTACAGGCTGCCGCCTGACCAGTCGGGATCGGTGGGCAGCGGATCGCTGGGCGCCCCCGGCAGCGCGGCGGACGACCAGCGGGTGGCCACGTCGGCGTCCCGCACCCGCTTGAGCGCGAGCCGCACCGCGTCCTGGAAGCCGACCAGTCCGCCTTCCGGATCGGGGACGAAGCGGGCGATGTCGTGCTCCGCGCAGACCACCTCGTGGCGCAGCGACTCCACCAGCGGGCGGGCGATGCCGCGCGGCACCGGGGTGACCAGCCCGACCCAGTGGCTGGACAGGCTGGGGGTGAGCACCGGCACCGGCACGATGACCCGGCGCGGCAGGCCGGCGGCGGCCGCGTAGCCGGACATCATCTGGCGGTAGGTCAGTACGTCGGGACCGCCGACGTCGAAACTGCGGTCGACCTCCGGCGGCAGTTCCGCCGCGCCGACCAGGTAGCGCAGCACGTCGCGCACCGCGATCGGCTGGATCCGGGTGTCGACCCACCGCGGGGTCACCATCACCGGCAGCCGTTCCGTGAGGTAGCGCAGCATCTCGAAGGACGCGGAACCGGACCCCAGGATCACCGCCGCCCGCAACTGCGCGGTCGGCACCGCGCCGGCCAGCAGGATCCGCCCGACCTCGGCGCGCGAGCGCAGGTGCGGGGACAGCTCCCGCCGCGGAACGCCGTCCGGAACCAGCCCGCCCAGGTAGACGACGCGCCGGGTGCCCGCCCGCTCGGCCGCATCGGCGAACGCCTGCGCCGCCAGCCGGTCGGTGCGCTCGAAGTCGGGTCCGCTGCCCAGGGCGTGCACCAGGTAGTAGGCGACGGCGGTGCCCTCGAAGGCGGCCGGGAGGGTGCCGGGGTCGGTGACGTCGGCGCGCACCGTCTCCACCCGGTCCGCCCAGGGCTGGTCGCGCAGCCTGCCGGGGTCGCGGGCCAGGCACCGCACCCGGTAGCCCGCGGCGAGCAGCTCGGGTACCAGCCGGCCGCCGATGTAGCCGGTGGCCCCGGCCACCAGGTACAACGGCGCGGTGTCGGCGTCCTGCGCGGATGGCCCCATCCGGTCCCGCCCTTCGCTCGCGGTTCGTCGTCGGCCACCAGTCAGTCCCAGCGACCGTCCCGACAGCGGTCAGGACGGGCGCGGGAGGCCGGGATTTCCCCCGGACAGGGGAATCGGGGGGCGGTCGGCGGCTGGCGGAGGCGGGTGGTCGTGGACGGGTGGGGGTGGTCGCGGGTGGGCGGCGCGCTCGACGGAGACGGGCGGCCGGCGGCCGTCAGAGGTGGGTGGAGGCCGCCGGCGGCCGTCAGAGGCGGACGCCGGAGACGAACTCCGTCGCGATGCGTTCGAACAGGTCCTGGTCGGCGGCGAACTGGGTGCCCGGGATGGGCCAGTGCAGGACGAGCTCGTCGATGCCCGCCTCCGCGTGGCGCCCGGCGAAGTCGGTGAACGCCTCGAAGGAGTCGAGCGGGCGGTCAGGGGTGAAGCCGGTGAGCATGATCTTGTCCAGCTCGGCGGCGTCCCGCCCGGCCTCCGCGCAGGCCGCCTCCAGTCTGGCGATCTGCCCGCGCACCGCCGCCAGCGACTCGTCCGGGGTGCCCGTCGTGAACAGCTTCGGGTCCCCCGTGGTCACCCAGCCCTGCCCGTGGCGGGCGGCGAGCCGCAGGCCGCGCGGGCCGGTGGCGGCCACCGCGAACGGGATCCGGGGACGCTGGAGGCAGCCGGGGATGTTGCGGACCTCGTGCGCGGAGTAGAAGTCGCCCTCGTGGGTCAGGGTGTCCCGGGTGAGCAGCTGGTCGAGTACGGTCACGAACTCCCCGAAGCGGTCCGCCCGCTCGCGCGCCGACCACGGCTCCTCGTCGGCCCGCAGCAGCGCACTGGCGTCGTAGCCCGAGCCGCCGGCGCCGATCCCCAGCGTGATCCGGCCGCCGCTGACGTCGTCCAGGGTGATCAGGTCCTTGGCCAGCGTGACCGGGTGGCGGAAGTTCGGCGAGGTCACCAGGGTGCCCAGTCGCATCCGCAGGGTCGCCGTCGCGGCGGCCGTCAGCGTCGGGACCGCGCCGAACCACGTGCCGTCCCGGAACGGCTCCCGCCAGGAGAGGTGGTCGTAGGTGTACGCGGTGTGGAACCCGAGTTCCTCCGCCCGCCGCCACACCTCCTGGCCCTCACTCCAGCGGTACACGGGCAGGATCACGGTGCTCAGGCGCAGGTTCATGAGCCCGAGCCTACGTTCAGCCCGTCAACCGGCGGTCGCCGAGGTCAGGGGGCTTCGGGGTGGTGGTGGTCGTCGGTGAGGGGGCCGGGCATCGGTGAGGGGCCGGGCGTCGGAGAGGGGGCCGGTTGGCGCATACCGAAGTATGCTTGCCGTATGGCTGACACCACCCGCATCACGGTGACGCTCCCCACCGAGCAGGTCGCGGAGCTGAAGAAACTCACGGACAACGTCTCCGGCTACGTCGCCGAAGCGGTGGCCCGGCAGATCAGGCACCAGTTGCTCGGTGCCGATCTGCGTGACCACGAGGACGAGCACGGAGCCTTCAGCGAGGAAGAACTGGCGCGGGCACGGGCACGGATCTTCGGCGCGGCGGAGAGCGCGGGCGGCGCGAGCGCCGCGTGAACCAGCACATCGAGACCGTCGTCCTGGACAGCGAGGGCCTGTCGGCCTGGATCGCGCAGGACCGGAAGGTCCTCGCCCTGTTCAAGGTGTTCCACGAGATGGGCGCGGATCTGGTGATCAGCGCGAACACCATCGTGGAGGTGAGCCACTCCCGCGTGAACATGCCCCGCCTCCAGTGGGCCTTGTCCAGGGTCAAGGTGGAACCGGTGACGGAGCGGACGGCCAAGGCCGCCGCGGAACTGCTCAAGACGGCCGGCCTGCACGGGCACAAGTACGCGCTCGACGCGACGGTCGCGGAGACGGCGCTACGGCAGGTCGGTCCGGTCGCCGTTCTCACCTCCGACGTCGATGACATGACCCGGCTGTGCGGCGGGCGGGTACGGCTCATCGGGGTGTGAGCGGCGCGGGTGGACGTGGCGCGGCCCGAGGTCAGGGGGCTTCGGGGTGGCGGTGGGGGGTGGTGGCCAGGGCGTCCATGGTGCGGGCTTGCACCTCGCGCTCGGCGGCGGCGGTGACGAACGCGGCGACGTTGCGGGGGCCGACGAGTGAGCGGACCGCGCCGACGGTGGCCGCCGGGAGGGGGACGTCGACCTGGTGCGGCTCTCCGGCGGCCACGGCCCGGGCGAGCGCCGGCACCGGCGCCGGGTCCTGCCCGCTGCGCGGCCGGGGCAGGCCGGTCGGGACGAGCGGATTGGTCAGGAACGGCGGCGCGGACGCCTCCGGGGACTGCTGGACCATGCCGGAGGCCAGCGCGTGCATGGCCCGGGCCAGCTCGGCGTCCACGGTCTGCTGCGCCAGCGGACGCAACCGCCGTACGAGATCCGCCGCCTCGGTCGCCTCCGCCTCGGTCGGCTGGTGCTCCAGGAACCGCGCGAAGACGTGCTCGATGGTGAACTCCATGAACCGCGCGGCGATGTGCTCGACCTGGCCGCGCAGCTCCCGCAGATGGGCGGAGATCGCCAGTAACGGCACGCCCGCCCGGTGGAGCTCGGCCGCCACCGCGAGCTCCTGCGGGCTGGGGACCAGGAACTCCTCGTCGCCCTCCTCACCGTCCCCGGCGTCACCGCTGCCGGGGATCCGCTCCAGCACGCCGAGCGAGACCGCCTCCGCGATCGCCTCGTCGTCCCGGCCGCCGAACGCCTCGGTGAGGACGGCGCGGCGTATTCGGGCCGGACGCTCGTCCGACCAGGGCCGGTTCATCTCGTTGACCAGGCCGAGGACCCCGCCGAGTCCGGTGCCGGTGTCCCAGGCCTCCAGCAACTCCTTGATGCTGGCCAGGGTGTAGCCGCGCACCAGAAGCCCGGCGATCTGCCGGAGCCTGCTCAGATGCACGGTGCCGTACACGTTGGCACGTCCGCGCCGCTCGGGCTTGGGCAGCAGGCCGCGGTCCTGGTAGGCGCGGATGGTGCGGACCGTGGTGCCGCTCTCGCGGGCCAGATCCTCGATGCGGTACGCCTCCATGGCCTGCTCCGTCTTCGTCCGCGCGACCCTACGAGGCGGCCGCCTGGTCCGACGCTCCGCCGGGACCGCGGATGGCGGGCGACGTCGCGAGGTAGTGGACGGCCGTGTACAACGACCCCTCCTGTGAGGGATGGTACGACCGCCGCAGGTACCGGGGGACGGCTGAGCCGAGCACGCGCCAGGTGGGCAGCAGGCCCTTGCGGATGACTTTGTTGTGTTCGCGCAGCGAGTAGCGCAGCGCTCCCCGCAGCTTGGGGTCATTGCGTATCAGCTGGGCGGCGCCGTAGGTCCACAGCCACAGCAGCAGCGGCGCGGTGATCGCCATCCCCTCGACCCGGCGCGCGTAGCGGGTCACCGGACGGCCGCCGGTGTGCTCGTAGACGTCGAAGGCGACCGAGCGGTGTTCGACCTCCTCCGCTCCGTGCCAGCGCAGCAGGTCGAGCATGACCGGATCCGGCTGCGCCCGGTCCAGTGTGTCGGCGTGCAGCGCCCAGTCGCCGAGGACGGCGGTGAACTGCTCCATCGCCGCGATCAGCGACAACCGCAGGCGCAGCCACTCCCGGCGGCCCAACGGCAGCCAGACGGGCGGCCGGTCGCCGAGCACCGCGTGGAACAGCCGGTCCATGTGCCGGGTGAACGCCCGGGCGTCGAGCCCCTGCTCCGCCAGGTGCTCCAGGACCCGGGAGTGCTGGACGCTGTGGCTGGTCTCCTGGCCCATGAACCCCTTGGCGTCCAGTAGGAGTTGGGCGTCGGTGACCAGCGGCAGCGCCTCCTTGAGGACCTTGACGAACCAGCGCTCCCCGGCCGGAAGGAGCAGGTGCAGCACGTTGATCAGGTGCGTCGCGGCGGGCTCGTCGGGGATCCAGTGGAGCGGGGTGCGCCCCAGGTCGAACGAGACGCGGCGCGGTTTGATGGCGTAGCGGTAGGGCGGGTTGTCCATGGGCGAGTTCCTCCGGCGGACGGTGCTGAGGGCGTCGGACTTGGGTCTGCTGCGCTGGTCGGGACGGGTGGCGGGGCGCCGCGCTACAGGGGCGGGTCGATCCGGGCTATCGCTCGTTTGGCTGAGGGCGACAACCGGGAGAGGAAACGGAGACCACGGGCCTCCGGCGTCACCGGCACCACCGCCTCGTCGAGCAGGACGGCTCGCAGGACGGCGTGGGCGACCTTCTCCGGCGGATAGCGGCGCAGTCGGTACAGCCGGGCGGTCCTGGCCCGCAGCCGCTCCTGCTCCTCGTCGGAGACCCCGGTGAACCGCGCGGCGGTGGTGATGCCGGTGTCGACGAATCCGGGGCAGACGGCGGTGACCCCGATGCCGCGCGGGGCGAGTTCGGCGCGCAGGCATTCGCTGAGCATGAGCACCGCCGCCTTGGAGGTGCTGTACGCGGGCAGGGTGCGGGAGGGCTGATAGGCGGCGGCCGACGCGGTGTTGACGATGTGACCGCCCTGACCGCGCTCGGCCATCTGCCGGCCGAACAGCCGGCAGCCGTGGATGACGCCCCACAGATTGACGTCGAGCACCGCACGCCACTCCTCCGGCGTGGTGTCCAGGAAGGCGCCGGCCAGCCCGATGCCCGCGTTGTTCACCAGCACGTCCGGCACGCCGTGTTCCGCGGCGACCCGCTCGGCGAGCTTGTCCATGGCGAACTCGTCGGAGACGTCGACCACTTCGGCCCAGGCGCCGGGCGCGCCGCGCCGCAGGCACAGCTTGGCCGTCTCGGTGGCGGTTTGCCGGTCGCGGTCCACGGCGACGACCCGGGCGCCGGCGGTCGGCGAAGGCGAGCGCGGTGGCCCGGCCGATACCGCTGCCCGCGCCGGTGACGACCGTCAACTGGCCGGCGAACCGCTGGGCGGCCTGCTCCGCCAGCCGCCGGGCGGGTTGTCGGGCGGGCCGGCGGGCACCAGAGGAGGAGCGTCGTGGGAGGACCGCGGGCACCGGCAGGGGCAGGTCGCCCTCGTCCTCCCCGGCGCCGGGCTGGTCGCCGGTGGTCGTGGGCGGGCTGCCGGGGCTCTCGTACTCGGTCGCGAACTCGGTGATCCAGCGGGCGAGTTGGTCGGGCCGGGTGCGCGGGACCCAGTGCTTGGCGGGCAGGGTCCTGCGGCGCAGCCCCGGCGACCAGCGCTCCAGGTCGTCGTAGACGTGCGGGGACAGGAAGGGGTCGCCGGTCGGGGTGACGAGCTGCACGGGGACGTGGGCGTAGGGGTCGGTGCGCGGGTGGCCGACGCGGCGCCGGACGTTGTCACGGTAGAGCCAGGCGCCGTTGGCGGCGTCGCGCGGCAGGGAGGCCGTCGGGTAGTCGCCGGACGGCAGCCGCTCCGCGCGGGCCAGCAGCTTCGGCCACCGCCTGCCCAGCACGCCGTGCCAGGCCAGCTCGGGCAGCACCGGTGTGTGCAGCGCGTAGACGTACCAGGACTTGGCGGTCTGGCCCAGGAGTTGGGCGGCGCGGCGCGGGGTGGGGCGGCGCAGCCGGTCCTTGGCCCAGTGGCCGTAGTGGTCGAGTGACGGCCCGGAGACCGAGGTGAAGGAGGCGATCCTGCCCTCGGTGCGGTCCACCGTGGCGAACTCCCAGCCCTGCACGGATCCCCAGTCGTGTCCGACCAGGTGGACCGGCCGGTCGGGACTCACCGCGTCGATGACGGCGAGGAAGTCGTCGGTCAGCAGCTCCAGCGGAAGCCGCCGCGCAGCGGGCTCGGCGCGCTGGAGGCGCCGTGGCCGCGCACGTCGTACAGCACGACGTGGAAGCGGTCGGCCAGCCGGTCGGCGACCAGCGACCAGACCTCCTTGCTGTCCGGGTAGCCGTGGACCAGGACGACGGGTGGACGCGCCGGATCGCCGTACTCCACGACCGAAAGCTCGACCTCGCCGCTGGTCACGGTGCGCCTACGGACGCCGTTCATGCGGTCACCCCCCAGGCCTTCGGTGATCTGCCTCAGTGAATCTGACATCAATGAATGTGACAACGGTCGATGGCCGAGTCAAGCCATCCGCAGAGCCTGTGGATAACTCTCGGACGGCCCGGAATTCCGAGGCCGGGGGCCCGGATTCCTCGCGGGAGGCGGCCCGGCTTACCCCGCAGGCAAAGGGCCGGGGCCCGCTTCACCCGTTCGCCGGTATCTCTCCACCCGGTGGCCGCCGCCGTCTCAACCCGTGGGCGGAGACCTCCTCGCTCCTCGGGGGGAGACCCTTACGGGTGGTCAGCCTCCAGGACTACTCCGGGTCACGACTTCGGGGTGACGCGGCTGTCGGTGGGGGCGCCTACCGTCGTACCGTGACTGTGATCGCGACCGAGAGCCTGACCAAGCGGTACCCACGGGTGACCGCTCTGGACCGGCTGACCGTGGACATCGGGCCCGGTGTGACCGGGCTCGTGGGTGCCAACGGGGCCGGCAAGTCCACGTTGATCAAGATCCTGCTGGGGCTGTCGCCCGCGACCGAGGGCCGAGCCGCCGTCGGTCCTGGGCCTCGACGTGGCGAAGGAAGGCGCCGCAGATCCGGGCGCACGTCGGCTACATGCCCGAGCACGACTGCCTGCCGCCCGACGTCTCGGCCACCGAGTTCGTCGTGCACATGGCCCGGATGTCCGGCCTGCCGCCCACCGCCGCCCGGGAGCGCACCGCGGACACGCTGCGTCACGTCGGCCTGTACGAGGAGCGGTACCGCCCGATCGGCGGCTACTCGACGGGCATGAAGCAGCGCGTCAAGCTCGCCCAGGCGCTGGTCCACGACCCGAAGCTGGTCCTCCTCGACGAGCCGACCAACGGCCTCGACCCGGTCGGCCGGGACGAGATGCTGGGCCTGATCCGCCGGATCCACACCGACTTCGGCATCTCGGTGCTGGTCACCTCCCACCTGCTGGGCGAGCTGGAGCGCACCTGCGACCACATCGTCGTCGATCGACGGCGGCAAGCTGCTGCGCTCCTCCTCCACCAGCGACTTCACGCAGGCCACCGCCTCGCTCGCGGTCGAGGTCACCGACACGGAGCGGCGTCCCGACGGGACCAGGGCCGCGCTCGACGCGCTCACGGCCGCCGGGCTCACCGCCCGCGCCGGACCGGCCATCTGCTGCTGGTCGACATCAGCGACGAGGCGACGTACGACGCCGTCCGGGACGCCGTCGCCGGCCTCGGCCTCGGCCTGGTCCGCATGGAGCAGCGCCGCCACCGCATCGCCGAGATCTTCAGCACCGCGGAGCAGGATCTCGAAGGAGCGTGACCGCGACTGTCGCTTGACAGTCAAGCAACCGCGGTCCGCCGCCGGCCGCGGCCGACGGCTCGCGCATCCACAACATCGGCTACCGCCACTACGACGGCCCCCGCCTCGGCCGCGGCTACGCCGGCTGGTCGCTGTTCTCGCAGAGCCTGCGCGGCGCGTACGGCCTGGGCCGGTCGGCGAAGTCGAAGGTGCTGCCGATGATCCTGTTCGCCGTGATGTGCGTGCCCGCGGCGATCATCGTCGCGGTGCGGTCGTACACCCACCTGACGAAGCTCCCGCTCGAGTACACCCGTTACGCGATCTATCTGCAGGCGCGTCATCGGGCTCTTCCTCGCCTCGCAGGCACCGCAGTCCGTCTCGCGCGACCTGCGCTTCAAGACGGTCCCGCTGTACTTCTCGCGGCCGCATCGAGCGGATCGACTACGTCGTGGCGAAGTTCGGCGCGATGGCCGCCGCGCTGTTCATGCTGACCGGCGTGCCGCTGATCGTGCTCTACGTCGGGGCGCTGCTGGCCAAGCTGGACTTCGGCGACCAGACGCTCGGCTTCGGCAAGGGGCTGGCTCGCGGCGGCGCTGCTGTCGTTGCTGTTCGGCGGGATCGGCCTGGTACTCGCCGCGCTCACGCCGCGCCGGGGCTTCGGCGTGGCGGCGGTGATCGCGGTGCTGATGATCTCCTTCGGCGCGGTGTCCAGCGTGCAGGGGGTCGGCGTACGGGCAGGGCGACTACTCGACGATCGGCTGGATCGGGCTGTTCTCGCCGATCACCCTGATCGACGGGTTGCAGACGTGGTTCCTGGGGGCCAAGTCGGCCTTCGTCGGGGGCTACGGGCCGCCCAACGCCGTCGCGGGCATCGTGTATCTGCTGGTCGTACTCGGTCTGATCGGCGGCTCGTTCGGCCTGCTGATGCGCCGCTACCGGAAGGTGGGCCTGGGATGACCACGCTCGTCGATCGACAACGTCTCCCGCTGGTTCGGCAACGTCGTCGCCGTCAACGACGTGACCATGACCATCGGCCCCGGGCGTGACCGGGCTGCTCGGCCCGAACGGCGCGGGCAAGTCCACGCTGATCAACATGATGGGCGGCTTCCTCGCCCCCTCCACCGGCTCGGTCACCCTGGACGGGACGCAGATCTGGCGCAACGAGCAGGCCTACCGGCACATCGGGATCGTGCCGGAGCGCGAGGCGATGTACGACTTCCTGACCGGTCAGGAGTTCGTGCTGGCCAACGCCGAACTGCACGGGCTGCCGGACCCGGGGGCCGCGGCGCGCCGGGCGCTGGCCACCGTCGAGATGGAGTACGCGCAGGACCGGCGGATCGGCACGTACAGCAAGGGCATGCGGCAGCGCGTCAAGATGGCCTCGGCGCTGGTGCACGAGCCGTCGGTGCTGCTGCTGGACGAGCCGTTCAACGGCATGGACCCGCGACAGCGGCTGCAACTGATGGAGCTGCTGCGGCGGATGGGCGCCGAGGGGCGCACGGTGCTGTTCTCCTCGCACATCCTGGAGGAGGTCGAGCAGCTCGCGCACCACATCGAGGTGGTGGTCGCGGGGCGGCACGCCGCCTCCGGCGACTTCCGCAAGATCCGCCGGCTGATGACCGACCGGCCGCACCGCTACCTCGTCCGGTCCAGCGACGACCGGGCGCTGGCCTCCGCGCTGATAGCGGACGCGTCGACCAGCGGGCTCGAACTGGACTGGGGCGAGAAGGCGTTGCGGATCCAGGCGGTGGACTTCGCGCGGTTCACGGAACTGCTGCCGCGGGTCGCCCGTGAACACGGCATCCGGCTCTACGGGTGTCGCCTTCCGACGAGTCGCTGGAAAGCGTCTTCTCCTACCTCGTCGCGGCCTGAGGGGAACCAACCATGTCCGCCATGAACACACCCAGTTCACCCACTTCACCGGACGCACCCGCGGTGCCCGGTGCCGCCGGGCCGACGGGAGCGCGCGGGGGCCCGGGGTCCGCCGGGTTCTCCCTCTACAACGCCACCGTCGCGCGGCTCACCTACCGCGCGTTGCTCGGCCGCCGCCGGGCGCTGATCCTGTTCGCCCTGCCGGCGCTGCTGCTCGTCATCTCGGGCGTGGTGCGGGCGCTGACCGGCGCCGACGACGGGATCGCGCGGGGCCTGCTGTCGGGGTTCGCGATCGCCACGATGGTGCCGCTGATCGGGGTGATCGCGGGCACCGGGGCGATCGGTCCGGAGATCGACGACGGTTCGATCGTGTATCTGCTGGCCAAGCCGGTCCGGCGGTCGACGATCATCCTCACCAAGCTCTTCGTGGCGATGGCGGTCTCGGTCTGCTTCGCCGCGATTCCGACCTTCCTCGCGGGCCTGGTGCTCGACGGCAACAGCCGGCATCTGGCGGTGGCCTACGGGATCGCGGCGGCGGTCGCGTCGCTCGCCTACAGCTCCATATTCCTGCTGCTGGGCGTGGTCACCCGGCACGCGGTGGTGGCCAGCCTGGTGTACGCGCTGGTCTGGGAGTCCCTGATCGGCAACCTGGTGCCCGGCGCGCGCACGCTCAGCGTGCAGCAGTGGGCGCTCGCGCTGGCGGCCAAGGTCGCGGACGGCGGCAGTGTCACCTCCGACGTCGGTCTGACCACCTCGGTGGTGCTGCTGATCGCGGTCACGGTGGTGGCCACCTGGTTCGCCACCCAGCGGTTGCGGTCGCTGACGCTGGCCGGGGACGAGTAGCCGCAGCGGCCGGACGGGGGGTCCTTCGAGGGTGACGGCGACGCCGTCGCCCTCGAAGGACGACGTGTGGCGACGGGCCGGCGCTATATGCCGATGAGGTCGGCGATCTGGTTCATCTGGTGGGTGAAGTAGGCGTCGCGGGCTTCGATGGTGTTGTTGAGCTGGCCGAAGAGTTCGAAGCTGACGGCGCCGAAGAGCTGGGTCCAGCCGAGCATGGCGTGGGCGAGGGTCGCCTCGGGCAGGCCGGGGGAGATCATCTCGCGGACGTCGGCGAGGGTGGCGCGGACGACTTCCGGCAGCCGCTCGGAGCCCGGATCGGGGATGGCGCCGCTGTGGACGCCGTCGGCGAGCACCCGGATCAGGGTGGCGGGGGTCCTGGTCGCGGCGCCGATGGTGTCCGGCGGGGCGGCGTAACCCGGCACCGGGCTGCCGAACACCAGGGCGTACTCGGCGGGGTTGGCGAGCGCCCAGCGGCGTACGCCGTCGCAGACCGCGAGCCATCGGCCGCGCAGGTCCGCGCGGTCGGTGATCGCGGCGTCGGCGGATTCGGCTATGTCGCCCAGCGCGTTGTAGGCGTCGATGATCAGCGCGGTCAGCAACTCGTCGCGGCTGGCGAAGTAGCGGTAGAGCGCCGAGGAGACCATGCCCATGTCACGGGCGACCGCGCGCAGCGACAGGTTCGCGCCGTCGCTGGCGAGGTGCCGGCGCGCGGTGGCCTTGATCTCGTCGATCATCTCGGCACGGACGCGGGCCCGGATGGATCCTGCCGACGACCCGTCCGACGAACCTGACCCGTCTGACGATCCTACTGACGCGGCTGACATATCAGAGATTGTCGCACACGTTCGAGAACGGTGTTCTCTTCGCGGGGAAACGGTGTTCTCCTCGCGCTGCCAGGGGGCTCGGGTCACCAGTGGGTCGGGTGGTGCAGGCCGTCGGGGAGCTTGGTGGCGGGGTCGCCCTTGGCCGCGTTGAGCTGGGACTGGGTGAGGAAGATGCTGTCGGTGAGGTCGGCGCCGGTCAGATCGGCGTCGCGCAGGTCGGCGCCGATGAGGTCGGCGGTCCTGAGGTCCGCTCCGCTCAGGTCGGCGGCGATGAGGTAGGCACCGCGGAGGTTGGCGCCCCGCAGGTCGGCGCGGTGGAGCCGGGCGCCGATGAGGTCGGCTCCCCGGTGGTTCCGCTTGCGGCCGGGGACACCGGCGCGGACGAGGTCGCTGGCGCGCAGCAGCAGCGCGTTGACCTCGCCGCGGTGGGCGGCCACGTCCAACTCCGTGAGGGATTCCGCGCTGCCGCGGCTGAGTTCGTCGGTACGCTCCAGCGCGCGGCGCAGGTCGCCGTGGACCGGGCGCGCCGCGGGCAGGGCCAGCGCCTCGGTGACGTACCAGAGCAGTTCGTGCAACTGGCGCATGACGGGGAAGACGTCGAACATCCGGCGGGCGGTGTGCGGTTCACGCCGCCAGTCGCGGCCGCCGAAGGTGGTCTGTGAGATCTTCTGCCCGGCGCCGAAGCAGTCGAAGACGGTGCAGCCGGCGAAGCCCCGTTCGCGCAGGTCGGCGTGGATGCCGCAGCGGAAGTCCGTTCGCAGGTTGGTGCACGGCTGCCCGGCCTTCTTGTCGACCGCGAAGTCGGCCGAGGCGGCGAAGGGCAACGCCACGCAGCACAGCCCGAAGCAGTTCGCGCAGTCGGCCCGCAGGTCCGCGCGGTCGGGGGGTGTGCGGTCGCCGTGGCGGTGGCCGTCGGTGGAACGGGCTTCGTGCTTCTCGGCCAACGTGCGTGATCTCCTGTCGCGAGGTGAGCGCCGCCTTGTGCCGCGCCCGTCCGGCGCCACTCTGTGCCGCGCCCCGGACGAAACGCCATTCTCCCCCCGACTTCGCCGCCCGCCGCACCCTCCGGGGGACCTCGCCACCCTCGCCCCACCGGCCACCGCGCCGGGAACCCCGCCGCCCTCGCCCCACCGGCCACCGCGCCGGGGACCTCGCCACCCTCGCGCCGCCCCGGGGACCCCAGCCAGCCTCGCGCCGCCGGCACCCCCACCCTCAAGACGCCGGCATAGCGACCTCGCCGAAAATCGCCGCGGCCTCCCGGCGGACCGCGTGGTCCCCGTGCAGCATCTGGTCGATCAGCAGGTCACCGCCGCGCAGTATGGCCAACGCCCGGCGGGCGACGTCCGGTTCGGGGTGCGTCGACAGCCCGTGCAGCGCGCGGACCAACGGCATCGCCTGAGCAGCGCCGATCCCGTTGCCGGGCCGGGACAGCAGCTCCAGGGCGACGCGCAACTCCCCGACCGGTGCCGAACTCCCGCATGCCAGCAGTTCCTGCACCGCCCGCACACCGACCTGCCGATCACGGACGACGCTCCGCAGCCGGGGCAGCAGTTGACCGTCGGCGGAACCGCCGCGTGCCGCCCGGGTGATCGCCGACGAGACGATCTCCGTCGTCAGCCGGTACCGGTTGAACGCGGTGATCTCCCCGCCGCGCGGCCCGCTGGGCCCGTGGCCGATCTCGCCGAGCGCGCGGACCGCCCGCCAGCTCACCGACTCGTCCTCGTCCAACGCGAGCAGGAGCAACGCCTCCACGATCCGCGGATCCGGCCCCCGCCAGGAGTTCGCCAGCCCCTCCACCACGGCCCAGCGCACCTCCACGTCCCCGTCGTCGACCGCACCGAGGAAGGTCGGCACCGAGGACGCCGTCGGCACCGAGGACGCCGTCGGTACCGAGGAGTCCGTCGACACCGAGGAGTCCGTCGTCGCCGAGGACGCCTCGTCGTCCCCGGCCGGCAGGGCGACGTCCCCGGCCATCAGGGCGACGTCCCCGGCCAGCAGGGCGAGCAGGCTCATGAGGTTCGCCCGGCCGCGCGACGACGCCTCGGCATGGAACCGGTCCCGTACGACCGCGGGTGAGACGCCGTAGCCGCGCAGGGTCTCGATGAGGTCGGGGATCATCGAGCCGTTCGGGACGGTACGGGCGAGCGCGTCCAGCAGGGGGCCGACGGCGGGTTCGTGGCGGATGCGGCGCAGGGCGGCGGCCGCGGCGCGCACGCAGGGCGGATCGGCCAGCGCGGCGGTGACGACCGCGCCGGCCCGCTGGTCCCCGATCCGGTGCAGGGCCTCGATGATCCCCTGCTTGAGGTCGTAGCGGTCCTGGTAGCGGCACACGTCGTCGTACTCGGCGATGCGCTCGGGCGCGGTGAGGAGCCGGTCGACCCGTTCGTGGTGGCGTGCGGAGGCGGTCAACAGGGCGTCGAGCTTTCCGACGAGGACCGCGACCACCCCCGGCCCGCGCCGCCCGAGTTCGTCGATCGCCCGCTCCCGCGCACTGGCGAGGCCGACCCCGTCACTCCGCCACCGCGCCAGATCCTCGATCAGCCGCTCTAAGTGCTCCGCCATCCGCCCAGTCTGCGGACGGTCTTCGGGAGGGGTCCCGGGGGCTGGGGGATACGGGTGTTACTCCTGCAAGGCGGTGAGGATCCGGTGGCACAGGGCCAGGAACTCACGGACGCCGGGATCGGGGTCGGAAGCGGCACGGTCGAGCATGAGGGCCCGCACGTCGGGGTCCTCGGGCCACTTCTGCGCGAGGGCGCGTAGAGCCGTCGTGCGTGGCTCGGGATCGGGGTCGGCGGTGGCGCGGTTGAGCAGCAGGTCACGGATACCGGGGACTTCCTTCCACTCGTCCACCAGGAACTGTAGAGCGGTGCCGCGCACCTGGGGGAAAGGGTCGGCGGTGGCGCGGTCGCGCAGGAAGGAGCGGCGGTCCTCGGGTGAGCTGCCGATCCAGGGAAGGTAGAAGTACCGAAGGATCGTGACGCGGGGCTCGGGGGCGGGATCGCCGACGGCGGACGCGTGGAGAAGAGCGCGGGTATCGGGATCCTTCGACCACAGCCGAGTGAGGTTCTGCAGTGCGACGGAGCGGGGGCCGGGATCGGGGTCGGCGGTGGCCCGGTCCCGCAGGAGCACCAGGACTTCGGGTGAGTTGTCCTCCAAACTGGGGAGGGCCCGCAGTGCCGCGGCGCGGGGGCCCGGGTCGGGGTCGCTCGTGGCGCGGTCGAACAGGAGGCGGCGGACGTCCGGATCCTCCCGCCATGAGGTCGCCAGCGTCTGCAGAGCGGTGGTGCGAGGGCCCGGATCAGGGTCGTCGACCGCTCGGTCGCGGAACAGTGCGGGGAGGTCGGAGTCCTCCGGGAACTTCTCCCAAAGGAGATGCAGGGCCAGGTTGCGTGGCTGGGGATCGGGATCCGCGAGGGCCCGTTCGTGGAGCAGCGCGCGGTTTTCGGCGTCGCCGGTCTGCGTTCGCACGATGAAGTCCAGGGCGGTGGCGCGCGGGCCAGGGTCCGGGTCGGCGGTGACCCGGGCGCGCATCAAGGCCGAGATCCGGGGCTGTTCGGGCCAGTGGACAGCGAGGCACCGCAGCGCATTGGCCCGGGTGCCAGGGTGAGGGTCGATGACCGCCCGGTCCCGCAGGAAGTCCTGGGCCTCGGGGCCCACTGTCGCCGCAAGGAGATCCAGGGCGACGGTGCGGGGGATCGGGTCGGGGTCGTCGAGGACCCGTTCGTACAGGAGCGAGCGGACGTCGTCGTCCTGAGCCCATTCCCTGCACAGCGCGCGCAACGCGGTCATGCGGGCCCTCGGGTTGACGTGATGGCAGGTCGTCTCCCACAGGGCCGGCTTTCCCCCCGACGCTATGAGGGCGACGGCGAACTCCGCGGGGGTCGAGGCCGGCAGGTTGCTGTTCGGTCCTTTGGGGAAGTGACGGGCGTGCTTCTCGTACCAGTCGAGGTACCACTCCCGGCCGGCCCAGTGGGGTCCCAGTGACGTCAGGACCGGTGTGACCGACTCGGCGCGCTCGTAGTAGTTGAGGAACGACCAGAACGGGTCGGAGTTCGTGGTGAGGCTCTCGAACATCACCGTCAACTGCCGGGCCACCGCGACACTCTGTTCCGCGACGACGCCCAGCCGCCGCACTTCGCCCAGATAGCGCACGGCCAGGAGCAGACCGTCGTACTCCTTCTCGTCCCTCACCAGCCCCTTCGGGAGCGTGGTGAGCAGGTGGTCGATGGCTCGGGCGGCGACCGTTTCGGAGATCTGGCCGACGAGGAGCAGCAGGACCTCGTTCCAGGCCGGGTCGCGCCAGTGGGCGGCGAAGACTCCGTCGAGGAGTTCGGCTTCTGTCAGGGTGCGTTCGACGTGGAAGCGGTGGGCGATGTCGGTGGCGGCGAGGTATTCGAGGAACGTGCGGTGGACGAAGCCGTAGACCTCGCTGCCGAACCGGCTGAGGATGAAGTTGCGTTCCCTGAACTGCTGGAGCATGGTCTGCGCGGCGACCGAGGCGCGGTCGGGCGGCAGGGAGTAGCGGTCCTTGAGGTAGTCCTGGAAGGTGTCGATCAGGTCGGGGCCGGCGATGTGGTTGCCGGCGATGCCGCCGTGGCCCTCCTGCATCCGGCGGGCGACCAGCCGCAGGAGTTCCAGTCGGTCGTCGGAGCGCAGGTAGGGCAGGTGCTCCTCGACGCGCCGGTCGGTGAGGTACTTGCTGGGGTCCCAGTGCTCCACGAGGACAGCGATGGCGTGCTCGTAGACCGTGCGGCGGTCCTGGGGGAGTTCGCGGCGGCGGCCGATGATCGCCAGGATGGTCAGGATGAGCGGGTTGCCCGCCAGGTCGCGTACCGACGCCGATCCCTCGACGGCCGCGGTGACCCGGCGGGTGAGGCGTTGGGCCTGGGCGGTGTCGCTCGGGCAGGCCGTGGCGTACCAGCGGTTCGTGAACGCGGTGATCTGCTCGCGGTCGAGGTCCTGGAGCATGTAGTGGGTGAATCCGGCGCCGTCCAGGACGGCTCGCTGGTAGCCGATCCGGCGGGACGTCACCAGGACCCGCACGTGCGGGTGGCGGGCGGCGAATCCGGCGATGCGGCGGGCGACGGTGTTGCGGGTCTCGTTCTCGAAGAGTTCGTCGAGACCGTCGAAGATCGCCAACACCGGCCGTGGGCTGGACGGTTCGAGGCAGGCGTCGAGTATCGCGAGCGGCAGGCCGAGGCCCTCGGTGCGGTGCAGGTGGTCAAGGAACGCCTCGAAGTTCCGATCACGCCAGTCGGCCTCCGCGTAGCTGCGCAGTTCGACCACGAGGGGGAGCCAGCCGTGCAGGGTCTCCAGGCCGGGGACGGGCTCGGGGGAGTTCAGGGCGAGGGCGAGGTAGCGGGCGAGCGTCGACTTTCCGGCGCCCGGGTCGCCGAGGACGACCGCGTGCTCGGCGGCCGACAGCACGTCGAGCACCGGTTCGGCGGGACGTTGCTGGTAGGCCTGCTTGACGCGCTCCACGGTCTCGCGGTCGACGCCGGGCGGCAGGTCGAGGACGTCGGCCTCGCCGGAGGCGGTCAGCTTCCGCAGGAGTTCGCGCGGTAGTTCCACGGGTGGCGGGTCGGCGCGGACGGACTGCGCGACGAAGACCTCGCGCAGTTCGACCACCGGGTGCTCGTCCTGCTCTGAGAGCGGGGTGAGGACTTCGAGGTCGAGCCGTCCGTAGCGGCGGCGCAGGGCGGTGGCGTACGCGTCGCAGGCGCGGGTGACGTCGTCGGGGAGGGGTGCTGCGGGGGATGCGGCGCCGGCGTAGACGACGTGTTCGGCGTGGCCGATGGCCATGCCGCGGTCTTCGGCGTGAACGTGCAGGTCATGCCAGGTCGTTGGCCCTGAGCCTGAGCCGGGCACTGAGCCGGAGCCGGGCCCTGAGCCTGAGCCGGGCACTGAGCCGGAGCCGGGCTCTGAGCCGGGGCCGGTTTGGGGGCTGGTGAACGCCGGTCCGCTCAGCCCTGGGGCGGAACCGGCGGCGAAGGGTTGAGGGTGACTCCCCCGGAGAGGGTGACCGCGGCCACGGAACCGGTCTCGGCGCTGACGGTGATGTCGCCGCCGGCGGCGACGCCTCCGGAGGTGGCCGACACCCCCGCGCGAGGAGCGGCTTCGAGGCGGGCGACGAGTTCGCGCAGCGCGTCGGCGAAGTCGGAGTCCTCCTCGGTGGCTTCTTCCAGGGCGAGTCGGACCCGCTGGGCGGTGCGGTCGCCCGGTTGTTCCTGATCGGACGCGGCTTCCTGCTCCAGCTTGAGCAGCCCCGGGTCCGCGCCGAGCTTGCCGGCGACGAGGGCGTGCAGCTTGTCCATGCCGGCGTCCATCGCCGCGTCGACCTCGGTGTCGAGCCGTTCCGCGACGCGCTTGCCCTTGCGCTTGAGCCACGCGAACAGATAGCCGACCGCGACGATCTCGATACCCGTCATATGTCCCCCCGGACCTACGTCTGACCGAGCATCAGATCGTACTCCCACCCTGCGGGGCCTTCGCATGGCGCTCAGGGGGCGAGTACGTTCGCGGGCTCGTCCAGCCAGGTGGTCTGGCCGTCGGGGGTGACGGTGAGGCCGAACCGGCTGAAGCCCGGGCGGGACTGGGCGTTCCACCAGTGCCAGGCGGATTCGGCTTCGTCCCACAGACGCCGGGGACCTGACTGGTAGACGGTGGACTCGGCAGGGCCGTCCCGGAAGATCACCACCGCCCACGACCGGTCCGACAGACCGTAGAACCAGACCGGCCGTTTGCCGTTCTCCTTGCGGTCGGCGGCGTGGGTGCAGTCAGGGACGCGCAGACCCACCGCGAAGCCCACGATTCCGAGGCTCCCTGTCAGGAACTCCGCCTCGGGGACCTTCGTGGACGACTTGTCCGCGCCGCCGGTGCCCTTGGCCGGGACGTAGTCGCTGTGGCGCGGCCAGCCGCGACGTTGCGAACGCATCCTCATGAAGGTGACCGGTCGGGTGAAGTTACCGGAGGCGCTCCGACCGTCCTCGGCGACGACCAGTCGGGCAGTCGCCTCGGTGAATCCGTAGTACGTCCCCCACGGGACGAGGATCACTCCGCCCGGTGCTGTCTGTTCCACCCACGCGTGCGGGATCTCGCGAAAACCGCACGTGGCGATGACCCTGTCGAACGGTGCTCCCTCGGGGTGCCCGGCGAAGCCGTCGCCGTGGACGACCTTCACCGGAGAGCCGAAGCGTTCCAGCGCCCCGCGAGCGGCCGATGCGACGGCTCCGTCGATTTCCACCGAGACCACGCTGGAGGGGCCGAGACGGTGGGCGAGCAGAGCCGCGTTCCACCCGGTGCCGGTGCCGATCTCCAACGCGCGCTGCCCGGCGGTGACTTCCAGATCGGTGAGCATCGAGCGCACCACACTCGGCATGGATGACGAGGACGTGAACACCCGTCCCGGCTCGGTGCCCTCGTGAACTCCGTCATCCCATTGGGTGACGATGGGGACATTGGCGTCCGCGTACCGCTGCCAAGCGTCCGGATCCTGGGCCCGGTCCACGACGACGCTCTGGCCGGTCGCCATGTCGTGCGGCCACATCAGGTCGGGCAAGAACGCGGAGCGAGGCACGGCGGCGAAGGCCGATCGCCAGTCCGACTCCGCGGGGGTGATCGGTTGTTCCGGCTCGGTTGCGCTTGTCACTTGCGGTGTTCTCCATCACCTTCTGGCATGCCACCGTCGGGGCTGGGTTCTTCCGGAGTCCACGGCTGGCCGGGGAGCATGTCTTCTTCCCCATCCCCTTCGGCGGCTCGGTCGACCGGATCGACGATCACTGTCGCTCTCCCTCTGCTGCTGGCGTCTTCAGCTAACACCACGTTCGCGGAGGAAGGAGTGGTGACGTAAGGCGACAATCTGCCAAGCCGGGACGGGTGGGTGGGCGCATGGCGCTCGCGGTGGCTCGCGCGACGGTTTGGCATCCTCCCGGCGGGGGTCAACTTGCCTTCAGGGACTGGGCGACGGCGGTTCTTACGGCGGACTCCTTGGGGGTGGGGAGGCCTTGGGCGGTGGCCAGGCGGGCGAGGGAGGTCATGGTCACGTCGGGCAGGCCGCACGCGGTGAACGCGGAGAACTCCGCCAGGTCTGGGGCGATGTTGAGGGCGAAGCCGTGGCTGGTCACGCCGCCGCGGATCCGCATGCCGATCGAGGCGAGCTTCTCGTGCTCCGGCGTCCACACGCCCACCAGGCTCTGCGACTTCGGCGGGGTGTCGCGCCGGACAGCGGGGAATCCCAGGGTGTCCAACGCGTCGATCAGCCCGTTCTCCAGCCAGCGGACGACGTCCCCGGGCCCGCGTCGGCGCAGGTCGACCACGAGGTAGCCGATCAGCTGGCCCGGCCCGTGGTACGTGGCCTGGCCGCCCCGGTCGACCTCCACCAACGGGATCGACGGGTGCGTCGGCAGTTCATGGCGCGGGGTCCGGGAGCCGTACGTGATCACCGCGGGGTGCGTCAGCAGGACCAGGCGGTCCTCGATCAGGCCTTCCTGGCGCTGGCCGACCCACTGCCCCATCCGCTCGACGGCCTCGGCGTACGGCACCTCGCCCAGATCGATCCGCTCCATCCCCCGACCCTAACGCCGCCGCTCAGCCCGCAGACCTCAGCCATCCGCTCGCGCGGGCGGGCCTTACGGCAGGGTGGGGCGCCGCGTTCATTGATGCCGGGATGCTCGTGGTGCAACTCGTCGCCGCCGGTCACACTCCGCGGAGTGCCGAGTCGTGGGCGGCTGACTGCGACGCGTGGGCGAACGCTTCCGGGGCAGCCGTCGACGCCTTCGCGACCGCCTACGCCCGGATGAATCGGCGCCGAGCCCTGCGGAATCCGAACACCCCATGGCTCGCGGCGATGGCCGAAGCCACCGAGGCCTGGGCGGCGTATCGGGGGGAGGGGGCCCGGCCGTTGTGATGGGGCTCTGCGGCCGGGGCCTCTCGGGGGGTCAGAACGTGGGGGCAGTCACCAGCCGCCTACTACCGCGGCTCCGACCTGGGACGCGGTGTTGACGGCGTCCGGCATGATCGCCCCCCACAGGCCGCCGATGATGTTCCCGGCGGCTTCGGCGATCGAATTGGCCGGTCGGAAGACCCCTTGCGCCGCAGTAATGGCGGCAGTGTTCATGGCCTCGGGCACGATCGCGCCGAATGCCGAGCCGACGGCGTTCCCGGCGGCGCCCAAGACGTCGCCGGTGATCCCTCGGGGCGCAGCGGCGGCGTGGGGTGCGGTCGCAGGCGTGGCGGCGGACGCGGTGCCCGTGGCCAGGACTATGGAGGCCACGGTCAGCCCGGCGGCGGCGAGTACGTTTCTCATCATGGGCACATCATGACGTCGGGTCATACGACTGACAGTCCCCTGAACGGGTGAAGATCGCCGTCCGGGCTCAGACGTTCGCGCTCAGACGTTCGCGCTGGCTGCGTAGGTGATGAACGCGGTCCACGCGGCGGGGGTGAAGGTGAGGGTAGGGCCGTCCGGGCTTTTGGAGTCGCGGACGTGGATGGTCTCGGGGCGGGCGGCGACCTCGATGCATTGGCCGCCGTTGCTACCGCTGTAACTGCTCTTGAACCATGCAAGGTGGGTCGTCATGAGCCTCAGGCGTTCGTGTCGGCCGCGTAGGTGATGAACGCGGTCCAGGCCTCGGGGGTGAAGGTGAGGGTGGGGCCGGTCTTGTCTTTTGAGTCGCGGACGTGGATGGTCCGGGGCTCGGTGGCTACCTCGATGCACTGGCCGCCTGCGTCGCCGCTGTAACTGCTCTTGAACCACGTGAGGTGGGTCGTCATGGCACTCACGCTAAGGCGGCGTGAAAGCAGGCGAAAGGCGACAACCTGCCAAGTCGAGGCGGCGGGGCTGCTCGGCTTGGCAGGTTGGGGTGGGGCTCAGATCTGGGCGTCGGTGGCTGCGTAAGCCACGAACGCGGACCACGCCTCGGCCGTGAAGGCGAGGGCGGGGCCGCTCTTGTCCTTGGAGTCGCGGACGTGGATCGTCTCGGGCTCGGTGGCTACCTCGATGCAGTCGCCGCCGTTGCTGCCGCTGTAACTG
Organism: uncultured Actinomycetota bacterium; assembly: GCA_963737305.1. GTDB lineage: Bacteria > Actinomycetota > Actinomycetes > Streptomycetales > Streptomycetaceae > Streptantibioticus_C. Next base: position 4,706,113 of record CAVTRX010000001.1, read on the forward strand.
CTCTTGAACCATGCGAGATCGGCGGTCATAGCTCCCCTACCAGCTGTTTGATCAACCTGACGGAGTCGCCCGGGGTGAGGGCCTGCGTGCGGATCATGCCATACCGCTGCTGCAACTCGCTGACCTGATCCCGCTCCTCGATGAGGAGACCCCCAGCCTGGCCTTCTACGTATGCTAGCCACTGGTGCTCCGCCGTCTCCAGCAGGGTCAGCGGGCCATCGAATCCGGCATGCGATTCGTACGACATCGGCATGACCTGGATGGAGACACTCCGCATTTCCGACAGCTCCAGCAGACGCTCCAACTGGCCCTTGTGCGCAGCCTCGCCACCGACGGGACGTCGCAGGACCGACTCCTCGATCACGGCGGAGATGGATGCCGAGGGCTTGCGAATCAGCAGTAGCTGGCGTTCCATGCGGGCTTTCACACGGGACTCGATCTCATCGTCGTCCAGCACGGGGTACCTGGCGCTGAGTACCGCTCGCGCATACTCCGCCGTCTGGAACAGCCCTTTGAGCGCGTGGGTGTCGTACGCCCACACACTCAGCGCCTTCTGCTCCTCCGCCGCGTACTCCTCGAACCACGACGGGTACTTCTGCCGCGACAGGTGCTTCGCCGCCTCGATGAGGATGCCGTTGGCCTTCAGGTACTCGTCGGCCTTGCGTACGAACGACTCGCTCGGCATGCGGGTGCCGCGCTCGATGCCGACGATGAGTGACTTGGAGTAGCCGACATAGTTGGCCAATTCCTCGTAGGTGACCCCGGCGGAGATCCGTAGAATACGCATCGTCACACCCCACATGCGCATGCTGTCCGAGCCTTCGTCCTTACCGGCCATCGGCTTCAGCTCCTTTCACTTTTTGGTCACACGGCTCGGTCACTCACCGCACACCGCTCCATGCGTAGCGTTGATGTCTGGTCAGGTTAAACCTGGGACGCGAGGGTGGATGCCATGACGGCGGAATCTCCACCCATGGTGACGACAACGGGGTCCTTCACCCTTCAACTGCTGGCGGAACCGGCGCGGTTCGGCATTGTGCGACGGATCGTCGGTGCGTATCTGCGCATGTGGGGGCGGCCTGAGCTGGCCGACGCGGCGGCGGTGTGCGTGACGGAGATGCTGACGAACGTGCATCGTCATGTCCCCTTGCCTGACTGCGAGTTGACGCTGCGCAACGAAGCGGAAGGCGTGTGGGCGTGCGTCGGTGACACCTCGTCGGCGTTGCCGGTGATCACTCGGCCGACGTGGTCGATGGAATGCGGGCGCGGGATGTTGCTGCTGGCGGCCACGGCTGACGACTGGGGTGTGCTGACGAAGCCGGACGGCGGGAAGGTGGTCTGGGTCCTGTTGCGGGACGTCCGGGCGGCCGGCCGCGGGGTCGTCGGTCAGGGGGTGGCGTCGTGAGGGCCGCACCCGAACCGTCGGTGGACTTCGTCAACGAACTCGCGTCGTGGGCCTGGCTGGAGCGGACGGCGGCCGGTCCGGTCGCGTTCCTCCTGCTGGCGCACCCGGAGGCGGGCAGCGAATCCGTTCAACCGCAGCTCGCGGCGCTGACGTTGTCGTTGCGGCTGCTCAGGCCGACGCGGCGGCTGGCGGACGTCGGTCGGCGGATCGCGGTGATCGGCGGGAGGCTGGCGGCCGTGCGGCTGGACGGCTGCGATCACATGGTGCAGGTCGAGGTGGGCCGGGTGTGGGCGGAGTTCGTGGGGGCGGGTGGTCCGGCGGCGCTGATGGTCGGGCTCGCGCCGCTGCGGCGGAGGGCTTCGCGCGAGGAGGTGGAGCGGTACATCGCCATCAACACCATGCGTGGCCGCCTGCGGCTGGGCCTGGCGGAGTCCGTAGGCACGTTCTCCGAACCAGAAGCCCCCTACCTCCGCTACTGACCCCCACCCCCCCGGGCACCCGCACACCCGGGCGTCTCCACCCCGGAGGGTGTGGTGTCCGGGGTGGGCGGGTGTGAACGTGGGGTGTAAGGGGAGGGGGCCGTGGGGCCGCCGGGGGCGGGGAGGCACTGTGGCGGTGTACGGCCGGTGTCCGCATCATGGGGTGGATGGCCGCAGAGTCCGAGTCGTACGAGCCCGTGGAAGCCGGTCGCCGCACCACGCTCCCCCCGGCGGCCCGGCAGGCGCTGCGCACGGTCCGCGGCCGGCAGGCCCTGCGCACGGTGCGCGACTGGGTCCGGGCCTCCCCCGGCACCCACGTCTGGCTGCTGGTGCTCGGGGTGACCAGCGGGGTGATCGCCTTCGTGTCACCCGAAGCGCGCAGCTTCCTGCTGCACCACAACAGCACCAACCTCTTCGAGCTGCGCGACCACCCGGTGCGGGTGCTGGTCGCCAGCGCGCTGTGGATCGAGACGCCGGCCGCCTTCCTGTTCTACGTGGTCTTCTTCGAGCTGGTCCACGCCCCCGCCGAACGCTGGCTCGGCACCGGGCGCTGGCTGCTGACCGCCGCGCTGGCGCACATCGGGGCCACCTTGTTCAGCCAGCAGGCCGTGCTGCTGGGCATCCGCTACGAACGGCTGCCGCAGTCGATGGCGCACACCGTGGACATAGGGGTCAGCTACGGGCTCGCGGGCGTTGTCGGGGTGCTGGCGTACCGGGTGCCCAGGCGGCTGCGCTGGGGGTACGTCGCCGGGGTCACCGGATTCTTCGGCTACCCGGTGCTGCGCGGGCACACCTTCACCGACCTGGGCCACTTCACCGCACTGCTGCTGGGCTACGCCTGCTACGCGGTGACCCCGGACGGCCGTGGCCTGCGTCAGCGGCGCCGGTAGGCCGACGCGTCAGCGGCGGCGGTAGGCGGAGACCCGGAAGGACGCGGTCACCCGGGGCGCGGCAAGGATCTCGGGCGGGCCCGCCAGGTGCCGGGCCGAGGGCCCCATGCCGATCGCGTCGGCCGCCTCCCCGGCGGTGAGGGACATCTCGTACGACAGCGCGACGGACTCGGCCGGGTGGAAGAGCCCCGAGGCGGTGAGCGCCTCGGCCAGCCGCTCCGCCTTGTCGGCGTCGACGTCGAGCATGCCCGCGCGGCCGGCCCGCAGCTCCGCGAGGTGGTCGGGCTCCGGCGTGACGACCAGCAGGGTGCCGCCGTCGCGCAGCACCCGGTGGAACTCGGCGGGGTTGCGCGGGGCGAAGACGTTGAGCACCACGTCCACGGCGGCCGAGCGCACCGGCAGCGGCTGCCAGACGTCCCACACGGCGGCCCGGGCCCTGGGGTGGGCGCGGGCGGCCCGGCGCAGCGCGAACTTCGACAGGTCCAGCGCGAGCCCGATGGCCGGCGGGAGCCGGTCCAGGGCGTGGGCCAGGTAGTAGCCGGTGCCGGCGCCCGCGTCCAGCACGGTCGCCGCGTCGTCCGGCACGGCCCGGGCGAGCGCCCCGGCCAGCGGCGCGTAGTGGCCGGCCGCCAGGAACTCCACCCTGGCCCTGACCATCTCCGCGCTGTCCGCTGTGCCCGGCCGCGCGTCGCCGGGCAGCAGGTTCACGTAGCCCTGCTTGGCCACGTCGAAGGTGTGGCCCCGCTCGCACCGCAACGCCCGTTCCCCGGCCGCGAACCGCTCCCCGCACAACGGGCAGAGCAGCAGGGCGAACGGGTCGGACGGCAAGGGCTGCGACATGGGGCGGTCAGTTTATCGTCCGGCCGGTGCGCCGCTTGTCGTCCGGCCGGTCAGCCCCCGTCAGCTCCCGTCGTACCACTCGTCGACCAGGTCGCGGATCGCCCGCCGCAGCACCTCGCGCCGGTCGGCGGCCCCGCCCTCCGACGTCAGCCGGGCGTCGATCTCCCGCAGCTCGGCCAGCACCGCCGGGTCCCCGTCCTGGAGATCGTCGAGCCGCGGGAACGAGACGATGTCCAGGTACCGCTTGAGCAGCCCGCCGAGTTCGGGGTCGGGCTCGGGTTCGGAGCCGGAGGCGGTGAGGTGGCGTTCCGGGGACTCCAGCGCCCAGCCGGCGAACACCCCGCCGCGAAAGAGCAGGTCGAGGTCGTCGGCCACCCGCAGCCGCAGCCGCTCCGGCGCGGCGGAGGTCTCCTCGGAGGTCTCCTCGGAGGTCTCCTCGGACAGGCAGACCAGCAGGCCGCCGTCCGCGCCGACCCAGCGGGTCGCGGTCGCCGCGAGGCCGAACTCCTCGGCCCGGTCCGCGACGAGCAGCCCCTCGGTGACCGCCACCCTGGCCCACGCCGCCGGATCCGCGTCCGGCGGCGCCGGGTACTCGGGGACGGTGAGCAGGACGCTGGTCAGCAGCCGGTCATCCGAGCGGAAGCGGATCTCGTCGTTGTCCGACCACAGGAAGTCCATGCTCCCGGACGTGCGGCCGATGTGCGCCTCGCGCCCGGCGGGATCGGTGTAGGGGACGACGGAGACGGTCAGCCCGGCCGGTGAGTAGAGCGGCGGCGCGGCCAGCCGGCCACCGGTCACCGAGAAGGTCATCGAACCGTCGGGCACGGTGAGCGCCACGGACAACTCCTACAGGTCGAGGGGTGCGGCCGGCGGCAGGGTGCCGCCCTTGGGCGTCTGGATCCCGCCGCCCACGATCATGTCCCGCGTGATCGGCAGCCCCGGGTCGTCGGGGGAGCCGCCCAGGGCCTTGGCGCCGCTCTCGTTGCGCGGTCCCGAGGGGCCGTAGCTGGTGATGATGTTGCCGCGCCCGCTGCCGCCGCTCTCCACCACGACGACGTCCTCGCCGTGGTGGTAGATCAGCCGGCCCTTCTGGCCGTCGGAGAGGTAGACGCCGTCCGCGTTCTTGATGATCTCCAGTTCCCGTTCCGGCGTGAGGTGCCCGTGGTACTTCCCCGACAGCTTCCGCTTCCCCTGGGCCGCCCGCGCCAGGGTGTCCTCATGGGTCTTCCTGGCCGTCTTGCAGTCCGCGAGGCCCAGCGGGTCGAAGCCCTGGAGCGGGTTGTGGACGTAGGCGTACGGGTTCGGGCCGCCGAGCAGTCCGAGCGGGTCGGGGGTGGTGTAGCGGCCGGCGCCCGGGTCGTAGTGGCGGAAGAAGTTGTGGTTCCAGCCGGTCTCCGGGTCGTGGTACTGCCCGGGGAAGCGCAGCGGGCACGACTGCTGGGTGCCGGTGAGCCCCTCGCCCCACACCGAGGCCCGGCCCTGCCGGACGATCTCCCCGTCGGGGGAGACGAGTTCGGCCGGGGCGCCGACGAGGTCGGTGACGATGGCGTGGAAGCGGTCGTCCACCTCGGTCTGGGTGAGCGGCTGGTGGGTGCCGGGGACGTACTCCCAGGTGAAGTCGGCCGCCCCGTCCGTGGTCTGCTCGGCCAGGACGGTGCCGTCCCAGGTGAACTCGATGCGCTGGGTCACCAGGCCGTCGGAGTCCAGGCGCTGCTTGGCGATCCGCCGCCCGGAGGGGTCGTGGAGGTAGCGCCAGCGGGTGCCGTCCGGGGTGACGCAGCCGACCAGGCGGTCGTCGGAGTTCCAGGCGTACTCCCACACCCGGTGCTGCCCGTTGAGCAGCCGCCGGGTGGTGCGGATCGTGCGGCCCTGCGCGTCGTGCTCGTAGTGGGTGCGGCCGATCCGCCGCAGCACGGTGCCGGCGAACTCCCGCTCGCGGCCCACCTCGTGGCCCGGGTCGTCGCCGTGGACGATGTTCCCCGAGCCGTCGTAGGCGTAGGTCTCGCTCCAGTCCTCGGCGCGCACGGTGTTGATCCGGCCGGTGCGGGTCAGGCCGAAGCCGACGGTGCCGTGGTCCAGGTCGCGGACGCGGGTGACGAAGCCGTCGGCCCGGTAGCTGTAGTCGCGCCGCGGCGGCTGGGTCGCCGGTCCCGTTCCGGTGAGGACCGGGGAGGTGAGGGACTGGGAGGTGAGGCGGTCGAGGTCGTCCCACTTCTGGGTCAGCACGATGCCGTCGCCCAGCCTGCGCTCGGTCTCGCGCCCGGCCGCGTCGTAGCCGAACTCCAGCCTCCGGTCGCCGGTGGCGAGCGCGGTGTGGCGGCCCGCCGCGTCGTAGGACCAGGAGGAGCGCACGCCCGAGGGGGTGTGGCGGCTGACCCGGCGCCCGGCGGCGTCGTAGGAGTAGGAGATGGTCCGGCCGTTGACGGTCTCGCTCAGGGTGCGGCCCAGCGGGTCGCGCAGCACGGTCAGGTCGGCGTCGTCGTTGAACGCCCGCACCATCTCGCCCGCCGCGTCGTACTCGAAGCTGGTGACCTCGCCCTCGGCGTTCGTCACCCGGGTGATCAGACCGCAGTTGTCGCGCTCGAAGCGGTGGGTCTCGCCCGCGCCGTTGGTGCGCGCCACCAGGCGGCCCGCCGCGTCGTGCGCGTAGTGCAGGGTCCGGCCGTCGAAGTCGGACTCGGAGGTGAGCCGGCCGGCCGGGTCGTAGCCGTAGGACCAGGTCAGTCCCTCGGGGTTGGTCACCGCCACCAGGCGCAACTCGGTGTCGTAGGAGAAGGCGTAGCGGGTGCCGTCCGGGTCGGTACGGGTGGCCGGCAGGTCGAAGTGGGTGCTCGACCGGTCGGTGCGGTGGCCGGCGGCGTCGGTGTGGGTGAGCGGGTTGCCCTCGGCGTCCCAGGTCCACGCCTCGTGCGTGCCGTCGGCCTGCTCGCGCCGCTCCAGCCGTCCCTCGGTGGACCAGCTCAGCCGGACCGTGCGGCCCAGGACGTCGGTGACACCGGTGATCCGGCCGAAGGCGTCCCGTTCCAGGGTGGTGGTCAGGCCGGTCGGGTCGGTGACGGCCACCGGCAGGCCGGCCGCGTCGCGGGTGAAGCGCCGGGTGCCGCCGAGCGGGTCGGTGACGCCGAGCAGGTGGCCGTGGTCGCCGTACTCGTAGCGGGTCACGGCGCCGACCGGGTCCTGCGTGGCGAGCAGGTTCCCGCACGGGTCCCAGGTGTGCCGCCAGGTCGCGCCGCCCGGGTCGGTGGTCTCGACCGGCAGCCCGAGCTCGTTGTGGACCGCGAGGGCCTGTGTGCCGTCCGGGTTGACGATGAGCCGGAGGTTGCCGGCCGCGTCGTAGCCGTAGGTGCTGGTGTTGCCCAGCGCGTCGGTGTGCGACAGCGCCCGGCCGTGGGCGTCCCAGGTGGTGTGCGCCTCGTTGCCGAGCGGGTCGGTGACGCGGGTGCGCCGCAGCAGTTCGTCGTAGGCGTGCAGGGTGGTGTGGCCGAGGGAGTCGGTGTACGCGGTGGTGCGCGCCTCGGTGTCGTAGGCGAGCACGCAGGACAGGAAGCCGTCGGCGCCGGTGCCGGCCGTGCAGCGGTCCTGCTCGTCGTAGTCGAACCGGTACCAGGAGCCGTTGCGGTCGGTCCACCGGATGACGCGGCCGTGCGCGTCGTGGTCGAGACGGGTGGCCAGTCCTGTGCCGTTGACGATGCCGGACAGGTTGCCGACCGGGTCGTAGCGGAACTCCCGCAGCGTGGTGCCTGGTTGCGCCGGGTCCGCGCCGAGCAGCCGCAGCGCGGTGACCCGGCCCTCGTGGCTGTCGACGGCGATCCGGTAGCCGCCGCTGTGGTGGACGGCGGTCGGGGTGCCGTCGGCGTCGCGGTCGATGGTGACGCGGTTGCCGTGGCGGTCGGTGACGGCGGACAGGTGGAGGTCGAAGGGGTTGGCGGAGCCTTCGGCGGGCGGGCTGAAGTGCCGGGTGCGGCCGGTGGCCGGGTCGGTGACGCGTATGTCGCCCTCGGCCGTGCCGTCCCACTCCAGCGGCCAGCGCGGCCCGTGGGCCGGCAGCACAGGCCCGCTCGGATCCGGGACCGGGTAGACCAGCAGCAGGCCGTCCTCGGTGGCCAGCACGAGCCCCGCGGTGTCGGCCTCCAGCCGCTCGTCCAGGGTCGAGGCCCAGGCCGGGCCGAACAGCCGGCCCGACCGGTAGCCGGACAGATGGGTGCGGGCGAGCAGCAGCGGCAGCACGCCCGGCAGGTCGGCGTCCGCCTCCTGCATGATCATCTCGCCGGAGACCAGGTCGATCGGGTCGCCGCCGGTGCAGCGGTCGGCCAGCGGCCTGCTGCTCCTGACCGGGTCCTTGGCGCCCTCGCGGGCCCGCTCGGCGGGCGTCGGCCCGGCGGGGACGCCGTCGGATCCGCCGTCGTGGCCTTGGTGTCCTGCCGAGTGCCGGTCGTGGCCGGCGCCGCCGAAGCCGCCCCCGCCGCCGCCGGGTTCGTGGTCCCGGCCGCCGTGCGGGGAGTGGATCCTGGCCTTGGCCGCCAACTCCTCCTCGACCTTGTCGAAGTGGTCGGCGGCGTCGTGCGCCATCTGCCCGACCCGGTGATGGGCCTTGGCCATGGCCTGCGGGATCCGCTTGGCGATGTAGTCGAGGATCTCGCCGGCCGGTTTCGCGATCTTCTGTGCGATGCCGCTCATGTGCTGCCTCAGCCCCCGGTGGTGAACGTCAGGGCGCCGACCTTGTTGCCGAAGTCGCGCCCGCCGTTGACGTTGGCGTCCGCCTCGCGCTTGATCGAGTCGCCGTGGGTGCGCATCGCCCCGGTGTCCAGCTTCAGACCGGGCGGCGGACCACCCGTTATGGCACCGGCGATCTCGGTGAACAGCAGCTTCTCCGCCGCCTGGTCGATCCGCTCCTTGATCGGCCCGATGGTCGCGTTGACCAGCGCGCCGACCACCTCCGACTCGAACTTCTGCATGATCGCGTTCAGCAGCCGGTTCTGCGCCTCGATGAGCACCGGCTCGGCCGCCTCGGCGATGCCGAAGGTGGCGACCGCGGCCGCCTGGTCCGCCACGAACTCGGCGGCGGCGACGCCCAGTTGGACGATGACCTCGCCCTTCATGCCCTCCACGCCGAGCGCCGCCACGTCCAGGCCGTCGGCCAGCAGGCGGCACCCCTCTATCAGCGCCTTCATGTGGCCGGAGCTCTGCTGGCCCCACACCTGCACCAGCGCGGTGTACGACTGGGCGGCGTAGACCTGTTGCAGGTCGGAGGTGACGATGCCGTGGGTCTTGTCGTGCGACTTCTCGCACGCCTCCGCGTAGATACGCAGGTGCTTTCCGGCCTCGCGCAGCTGGTCCTCGTCGATCTCCGGCCAGCTGAAGCCCAGCACTCCCATGATCTCGACGAGCCAGTGCGGCAGATTGATGGCCATGAACGTCTCCCCCGTTCGCCAACAGCTTGCGGCTGCTGGCTGGCCATCATAGGAGGGGGGAGCGGTCACCAGACCGCTCCCCCGCCGTTCGGTTTCGCTCCCCCGCCGGGCCGTCGGGGCTACCAGCCGACGGCCACCTCGAGCCACTGCGGGTCGCCGTGCGAGATGAAGGAGGACTGCCCCGCGTAGTCGTCGTAGGGGAAGCCGTAGGCCAGGTTGTTGATGGCGTGGTCGTGCCAGAACTTGGCGTAGTAGTTCGCCGGGGAGCCCTGGTAGAACAGGCTCGGCGTGGACCACTGGCTCTGCGGGAGCTGGGCGACGTGGCGGTTGAGCGCGGAGCACTCACCCGGGTTGGTGGCCAGCGAGCCCGCGCAGCCGGTGATGTCGGAGGTCGAGGCGTTCACGCCGACCGACTGGGCGTAGCCGGTGAAGTAGTTGGCGTACTGCCCGCCGGACCGGAAGTCGGGGGAGTTGCCGGGCGAGGGGATGTGGAACGGCGCCTGGATGTCGGCCAGCCCCTTGAACTCGGTCGGCACCTCGTTCTTGAACTGCTGGAACGTCGCGTCCCTGCTCTGCTGGAAGGTCGCGTAGTCCTCGCCGACCTGCTGGTCGGTGCCGTCGTGCGAGTGCAGCCGCATGGCCAGCTTCAGCCCGAAGCCGTCGACCCGGGTGGTGTTGCCGTTGAAGACGTCGGGGCCGACGGTGAACTCGATGAAGTCCTGGTACTGGCTGTTGGGCGAGCCGAGGAAGAAGTACATCCGCCCGGCCGAGTTGGCCGGCATGTCGATGTAGGGCTGCTCGGCGATCGAGTGGGTCTGGCCGTTGAACTGCCAGTACACCTGGCTGTCCGGGTACTGGCCGTTGGTGCGGTTGAGCACCTTGACCATCACCACGTTCTGGGCCGCCGGGATGCCGCTGGTGTCACCCCAGAACGAGTCGGGCGGCGCGGCGCCCGCGGGGGAGACGGTCACGGCCGGCCCGGTCGCGGGCACGGCCGCCCCGGCCGGTACGGCGGAACTCGCGAGCGCGCACAGCGCGGCGAACGCGAGGGCGAGGACGGCGACGAGATACGCGGTCGGACGGCGGCGGAGCGCCGTCGTTGGAGCGGTGGACATCGTTTCTCCCTGGGTGGGGGTGGACGGCCGCGGGGCTCGCGGACGCTGCCAGGTGAAGGTCCGGACTTGATGAGAGCGCTCTCACGAGGGTCGTGGGGGGAGCATGTTCCTGTCAATACGGCGGGGTCGGAAAACCGGTTCGGCCGAACGGCCGCGCCATGCCCCGAACGGCCGCGCCCCGCCTCCTGGGCGTTCGGGAGGCGGGGCGCGGACGGGTGAGCCGGTGGGCCGTTTCGGTCAGGCGGACTCGACGGTCTCGGCCACCGGTTCGGCGAACTGCGCGGCGTACAGCTTCGCGTAGGCGCCCTCGGCGGCCAACAGCCCGTCGTGGGTGCCCTGTTCGACGATGTCGCCGGACTCCATGACGAGGATGACGTCCGCGTCACGGATGGTGGACAGCCGGTGGGCGATGACGAAACTGGTGCGCCCGGTGCGCAGTTGGGCCATCGCGTGCTGGATGAGCACCTCGGTACGGGTGTCGACGGAACTAGTGGCCTCGTCCAGGACGAGGATGGCCGGCTCCGCCAGGAACGCCCGGGCGATGGTGATCAACTGCTTCTCACCCGTGGAGACGTTGTTGCCCTCGTCGTCGATGACCGTCTCGTAGCCGTCCGGCAGGGTGCGCACGAACCGGTCGACGTGGGTGGCCTTGGCCGCCTCGACGATCTGTTCCTGGGTGGCGCCCTGCGAACCGTAGGCGATGTTCTCGGCGATGGTGCCGCCGAACAGCCAGGTGTCCTGGAGCACCATGCCGATGTTGGCGCGCAGGCCCTCCCGGGACATCTCGGCGATGTTCACCCCGTCCAAGGTGATCCGGCCGCCGGTGACCTCGTAGAACCGCATGAGCAGGTTGACCAGGGTGGTCTTGCCCGCCCCGGTCGGACCGACGATGGCGACCGTCTGCCCGGGGCTCACCGACAGCGACAGGTCGCCGATCAGCGGCTTGTCGGGCTCGTAGGAGAACGCCACGTGCTCGAACTCGACCTTGCCATGCACCCGTTCGGGCCGCAGCGGCTCGGCCGGGTCGGCGCTCTGCTCCTCGGCGTCGAGCAGTTCGAAGACCCGCTCGGCGGAGGCGACACCGGACTGCACCAGGTTCGCCATGCTGGCGACCTGGGTGAGCGGCTGGCTGAACTGCCGGGAGTACTGCACGAACGCCTGCACGTCGCCGATGGACAGCGCGCCGCTGGCGACCCGCAGACCACCGATGACGGCGACCAGCACGTAGTTGATGTTCCCGATGAACATCATCGCCGGCTGCATCAGGCCGGAGATGAACTGCGCCTTGAACCCGGCCTGGTAGAGCTGCTCGTTGTGCTCGCGGAAGGTCTCCTGCGACTCCTTCTGCCGGCCGAAGACCTTGACCAGCGAGTGGCCGGTGTACATCTCCTCGATGTGCGCGTTGAGCTTGCCGGTGGTCCCCCACTGGGCGATGAACTGCGGCTGCGCGCGCTTGCCGATCCGCGCCGCGACGAGGATCGACAGCGGGACGGTCAGCAGCGCGACGATCGCCAGCAGAGGGGAGATCCAGAACATCATGGACAGCACGCCGACGATGGTCAGCAGCGAGGCCGTGATCTGGCTGAGCGTCTGCTGGAGGGTCTGCGCGATGTTGTCGATGTCGTTGGTCGCCCGGGACAGCACCTCGCCGCGCGGCTGCTTGTCGAAGTAGCTCAGCGGCAGCCGACCCAGCTTCTCCTCCACCTGCTCGCGCAACCGGAAGACCGACCGCTGCACGACCCGGGTGGCGATCCTGGCCTGGATGAAGCCGCACACCGCGGCGCCGACGTAGATCAGCAGCACCCACAGCAGCACGACGCCGACCGCGTCGAAGTCGATGCCGTGGCCCGGGTGGATGCCGTGCATCGAGGCGACGATGTCGGCGACCTTGCCCTGGCCGTGGGCGCGCATGCCCTCGACGGCCTGGGCCTGGGTGGTGCCGACGTGCAGCCGGCGGCCGATGACGCCGGCGAAGATCAGGTCGGTGGCCCGGCCCAGGATCTTCGGGCCGACGACGCTGAACGCCACGCTCAGCACGGCCATGGCGACGCCGATCACCAGCATGCCGCGCTCCGGGCGCAGCGTGCGCAGCAGTCGGCGGCTGGAGCCCTTGAAGTCCATCGACTTCTCGGTCGGCTGCCCGCCCATGAAGCGCATCGGGCCGCTGGCGGGGGCGGGACCCCGGCGGGGCGTGGGGGTGGTCATGCCGCCTCCTCCTCGGTGAGCTGGGACAGCACGATCTCCCGGTACGTCTCGTTGCCCGCCATCAGCTCGGTGTGGGTGCCGGTGCCGACCACGCGGCCCGCGTCCAGCACCACGATGCGGTCGGCGTCGCGGATGGTGCTGACCCGCTGCGCGACGATGACCACGGTGGCCTCCCGGGTCTCGCGGGCCAGCGCAGCCCGCAGCCGGGCGTCGGTGGCGTAGTCCAGGGCGGAGAAGGAGTCGTCGAACAGGTAGATCTCCGGCCGGCGCACCAACGCCCGGGCGATCGCCAGCCGTTGGCGCTGGCCGCCGGAGACGTTGCTGCCGCCCTGGGCGATCGGGGCTTCCAGTCCCTCGTCCATCCGCTCGACGAAGTCCCTGGCCTGCGCGATCTCCAGCGCCTTCCACAGCTCCTCGTCGGTCGCGTCGGGGTGGCCGTAGCGGAGGTTGGAGGCGACGGTGCCGCTGAACAGGTACGGCTTCTGCGGGACGAGCCCTATGGTCTCGGCCATCAGGGCCGGGTCCAGCTCGCGCACGTCCACGCCGTTGACCAGCACCTGTCCGCCGGTGACGTCGAACAGCCGGGGGACCAGGCCCAGCAGGGTGGACTTGCCGCTGCCGGTGGAGCCGATGACGGCGGTGGTCCGGCCGGGCAGCGCGGTCAGCTCGATGTCCCGCAGGACCGGTTCCTCCGCGCCTGGGTAGCGGAACTCCGCGCCGCGCAGCTCCAGCAGACCGCGCCCGGTCAGGGTGCGGACCGGGTTGAGCGGCGGGACCACGCTGCTGTCGGTGTCCAGGACCTCCTCGATGCGCTCGGCGCACACCTCGGCCCGCGGGATCATCATGAACATGAACGTGGCCATCATCACGCTCATCAGGATCTGCATCAGGTAGCTGAGGAACGCGGTCAACGCGCCGACCTGCATGCCGCCGGTGTCGATCCGCTGCCCGCCGAACCACAGCACGGCCACGCTGGAGGTGTTCACCACCAGCATGACCAGCGGGAACATCATCGACATCAGGCGCCCGGCGCGCAGCGAGAGGTCCATCAACTCGGTGTTGGCGCCGTCGAACCGCTCCCGCTCGTGGGTGTCACGGACGAACGCCCGGATGACGCGGATACCGGTGATCTGCTCACGCAGCACTCGGTTGACGTTGTCGATGCGCTTCTGCATGCCGCGGAAGATCGGCCGCATCCGGCGCACGATCAGCGACACGACGATGCCCAGCACCGGCACGATGACCAGCAGCAGCCCGGACAGCGGCACGTCCTGGTTGAGCGCCATCACGATGCCGCCGACGCACATGATCGGCGCGGACACCATCAGGGTGAACGTCATCAGGGTCAGCATCTGGACCTGCTGGACGTCGTTGGTGGTCCGGGTGATCAGCGACGGCGCGCCGAAGCGTCCCACCTCGCGTGAGGAGAAGGACTGCACCTGCTCGAAGACCGCGCCGCGCACGTCGCGGCCGAGCGCCATCGAGGTGCGGGCCCCGTAGTACACCGCACCGATCGAGCAGAGGATCTGCACCAGCGTGACGGCGAGCATGAAGCCGCCGATGCGGACGATGTAGCCGGTGTCCCCCTTGACCACGCCGTTGTCGATGATGTCGGCGTTCAGGGTGGGCAGGTAGAGCGTCGCCAGCGTCGAGACCAGCTGGAGAAGCACGATCAGTGAGATGGATGAGGTGTAGGGCTTCAAATAAGCCCGCAATAGTCGGACCAGCACATCGCGCAGGTTACGTGAGCCACCCCACCCGCGCGTGGGCATTTCGCCGGATGGCGCACGGGTAATCCGGACCGGGACCACCGGCCCTCCGCCATCTCGCCGCGGCCCCGCTCCCCCATTCGGCGGGCTATCAGCGATACTGCCTGTACCTGAGTCGTACGGGGAGAGGGAGAGGGAGGCGCCGATGCTGCGCAACGGTCTGGAACCCTGGCACTTGATCATTGTCGTTGTCGTTGTGTTCCTGCTGTTCGGCGCCAAACGCATGCCGGACACCGCACGCTCGCTGGGCAAGTCGCTTCGGATCCTCAAGAGCGAGACCCGGGCCCTGAAGGAGGACTTCAAGGACGGCGTCTCGGGCACCGAGCGCCCCGGCACGGACGCCTCGGCGGCCACCCACAAGACGATCAAGGCCGCGCCGGGCGAGACCACCGGTGCCCGCCAGGTCCCGGTGACCGAGCCGGACAGCACCAAGAGCTGACGCGGGGGTCCCGGGCAGGCGCGACCACCGCCCGGGCCACACCCTCACACCACTCCTCCACCACGCGCACCACCGTGCGTCCGATTCATCCAGTACCGTGGGACGTATTACGTAGGCAACGTAATGGTCAATCAACGGTCAAGGAGAAGCGCGTCATGCGCCACGTAGCCGGGTGGGCCAGCAGGCGACCCCTTTTGCTGCTGATGGCCGTCGTTCTGGCAGCCCTCGGTGCCCTGGGCTTCGCGGGTGGCGCGCTGGCGCCCTCCGCGCACGCCGCGACCGGGGTGGACACGGTCGCCGCCGCACTGAAGAAGGACCCGGTCTACGTCGACCCGCGGGCCTCCGGCGAGCTGTCGGCCGCCGACGCCAAGTCGCTGTCGTCGAAGATCAAGGACGCCGACAAGCCGATCTTCGTCGCCGTCCTCCCGGACAACGCCGACTTCCCCGCCAAGACCGTCCTCCAGGACCTGCGGTCCGAGGTCGGCATCACCGGCGTCTACGCGGTCCGGCTGGGCGACCGGTTCAACGCCGGCGCCGACCCGCAGGTCATGCCGCACGACGCGGTCACCAACCTGGTCGGCCAGCTCCAGCGCTCCGCCGCGGGCTCCCCCGGTGACGCCAGCGGCGAGCTGACCAGCTTCGTCGACCAGGCCGACCAGCAGGCCCACGGCCACGCCCCCGACTCCTGGACCGGCGTCTCCTCCGACTCCGGCGGCGCCGGAGCGACCACCGCCATCGTGCTGGGCGTCGTGGTGGTGCTCGCGGCGGGCGGCGGCTTCGCGCTGTACCGCCGCAACCGCACGCGGCGTGAGCGGCGCGAGCGCGAGCAGCTGGAGAGCCTGCGCACGGTCGTCGACGAGGACATCACCGCCTTCGGCGAGGAGCTCGACCGGCTGGACTTCCAGCCCTCCGACCCGTCCGCCGACGACACGATGCGCCAGGACTACTCCCGCGCGCTGGACTCCTACGAGACCGCGAAGTCGCGGATGGCCGCGGCCCGCAAGCCGGACGACGTGCGGCCGGTCACCGAGGCGCTGGAGGACGGCCGCTTCTCGCTGGCCACGCTGGACGCCCGGCGCAGGCGGACCCCGCTGCCCGAGCGCCGGCTGCCCTGCTTCTTCGACCCGCGGCACGGCCCTTCGGTGCGCGACGTGCCCTGGGCCCCGCCCGGCGGCGCCCCCCGTGAGGTGCCGGCCTGCGCGGCGGACGCCGCCCGGCTGGACGACGGCGAAGAGCCGATGTCGCGCACCGTGCAGACCGCCTCGGGACCGCAGCCGTACTGGAACGCGGGGCCGATGTACGCGCCCTGGGCCGGCGGCTACTTCGGCGGCGGCCTGCTGCCGGGCCTGCTGGTCGGCACCCTGCTGGGCAGCTCGTTCGGCGGGCCCTTCGGCTACGGCTACGGCGACGAGGGGTACGGCGGCGGCTGGGGCGACGGTGGCGGCGGCGACGGCGGGGGACCGGACGGCGGCGACTACTCCGGCTCCGACTTCGACCCCGGTGACTTCGGCGGTGGCGGCTTCGGCGGTGGCGACGGCGGCGGTGGCGGCTTCGACGGCGGCGGCTTCGGCTGACCGGCCTCAGGCGCGCAGGGCCAGCACCGTTTCGACGGTGTCGGCCTCGGCGGCGGGCTTGTCCTGGCGGAAGCGGACCACCCGGGCGAAGCGCAGGGTCACCCCGGCCGGGTAGCGGGTGGAGCGCTGGAGCCCGTCGAAGGCGACCTCGACCACCAGCTCAGGGCGTACCCGCACCACCCAGCCGTCGTCGCTGACCGCGATGGAGCGCAGGTGGTCGGTCTGCCAGGCGAGCATCGCGTCGGTGAGGCCCTTGAAGGTCTTGCCGAGCATGGCGAAGCTGCCGTCCGCGCGGCGGGCGCCGAGGTGGAGGTTGGACAGCTTGCCGGTGCGCCGCCCGTGGCCCCATTCGGCGGCCAGCACCACCAGGTCGAGGGTGTGCACCGGTTTGACCTTCAGCCATGAGGAACCGCGCCGGCCCGCGCTGTAGGGGGCGTCGAGCGCCTTGACCACGACGCCCTCGTGGCCGCGTTCCAGCACCTCGGCCGCGAACCGCCGGGCCGCGGCCCTGGTGTCCTCGTCGGCCGGATCGACGGCCTCCAGCCGGCGTACCCGGCGCGGTTGCGGCGAGATGCGGGCCAGCTCGGAGTGCCGCTCCCCGGTGGGCAGTTGCAGCAGGTCGCGGCCGTCGACCGCCAGCAGGTCGAAGAAGACCGGCGAGACCGGCATGGATGCCTGGCGGCTGTCGGTCTCCAGCCGGGAGCCGACCCGCGAGGAGGTCTCCTGGAACGGCCGGGGGCGGCCCGTCGCGTCGAGGGTGATGACCTCGCCGTCCAGGATGGCCTGGTCCACCGCCAGTTCCCGGGCCGCGGCCACCACTTCGGGCAGCCGGTCGGTGATGTCCTCCAGGGAGCGGGTGAAGACCCGCACGGTCTCGCCGGCCCGGTGGACCTGGACGCGGATGCCGTCCAGCTTCTCCTCCAGCACGCACGGGCCGAGCCGGTCCAGCGCCTCGTCCACGTCCTTCGCGCTGTCCGCCAGCATCGGCAGCACCGGCCTGCCGACCTCCAGCCGGAAGTCGGCGAGCGCCTCGGGGCCGCGGGCCAGCAGGGCCTCGGCGACCGAGCCGAGCGAGCCGGCCAGCATGACCGCCTTGCGGACGTCCTCGGGCGCCGCGCCGGTGGCCGCGGCCAGTCCCTCCACCGCGAGGGCGTCCAGCGCGCCCTGCCGCAGTTCACCGCCGAGCAGCCCGAGCAGGAAGGCCTGCTCGGGCTCGGTGGCCGCGCTCATCAGCTCGCCGACCAGCCGGCTGCGGGTGGCCTGCGCGCCCTTGCCGGAGACGGAGGCGATACGGCCCAGTGCCTCGTGCACGCCGAGCACCGTGAGCCGGGGTTCGGCGGCGGGGGTGTGCCGTTCGCTCAGCGTGCTCCAGCCGACGCCGATCCGCCGCTGCGGCAGCCGGCCCGCGAGGTAGGTGATGACGACCGGAGCCTCGCTCGGCCGCGCGGTGCGCAGCAGCCGGGCGAGGGCGGCGATCTTCTCCGTACGGGCCGGGGTGGCCGCTACCTGACGGGATATCCGGGCGATGTCGGCCAACAGCATGCCTTCATCGTCGCCCACGGCGGGCTGCCGCGCCCGTCGGCCCAGGCCGCGGTCAGCGTGTCGTTCTGGGCTCTCGGCGGTAGACGCACAGCGCCCACAGCACGAACACGTCGATCGCGATCACGACCAGCGCCCACAGCGGGAAGTAGGGCAGGAACATGAAGTTGGCGAAGAGGCTCAGCGCGACCAGGAAGATTCCCAGGTAGCGTGCCCAGGTCTGGCCGGCTATGACGCCGAGCCCGACCAGGACGACCGCCGCGCCGAGCGCGATGTGGATCCAGCCCCACGAGGTCAGGTCGAACTTGTACACGTAGTTCGGCGTCGTCGTGTAGACCTTGTCCTTGGCGACCCCGACGGCACCTTCGAAGATGCTGAGGATGCCGTTGGCCACCATCATCACGCCGGCGAACAGGACGAATCCCGCCGCCCAGGGACTGCGCCCGCGGCCGGTGGACGCCGGCGGCGGTGGGGTCATCGTGGCCGAGCGTCCGGTTGCCTGTGCCATGTCTTCCTCCCGTTATGGGACGTTTGTAGGCATATAGCATGATCAGCGTAGCAATGGGTTGGTCATTCCTCCACGCGAGGTACGCACGGCCCGCAATCCGGCGGTGAGACCCCGGCCGGGCCGCCGAGGCGGCACCATCGAGGGATGAGTGCGCAGGCGATGGCTGACGGGGGCATTCGGCTCAAGAGCGGGCGGGGCCGATGGGTGCTGACCACGGCGGTGCTGGGGTCGGGCATCGCCCAGCTGGACGGCACGGTGGTGAACGTCGCCCTGCCGCGGATCGGGGAGGACCTGCACGCCTCGCTGGCGGCGTTGCAGTGGACGCTCAACGCCTACATGCTCACCCTCGCGGGGCTGATCCTGCTCGGCGGTTCGCTGGGTGACCGCTACGGACGGCGGCGGCTGTTCGTCATCGGCACGATCTGGTTCGCCATCGCCTCGGCGATCTGCGGGCTGGCGCCCAACGTGACCGTGCTGATCGCCGCCCGCGCCCTCCAGGGCATCGGCGGCGCGCTGCTGACCCCCGGTTCCCTGGCACTGATCCAGGCCACCTACCGCGAGGGCGACCGGTCCCGGGCGATCGGCGCCTGGTCGGGACTCGGCGGGGTGGCGGCGGCCGTCGGCCCGTTCCTCGGCGGCTACCTCGTCGACGGGCCCGGCTGGCGCTGGGTGTTCCTGATCAACCTCCCGGTCGCGGTGGTCGCGGTGGGCATCGCGGTGCGGTACGTGCCGGAGAGCAGCGACGAGGAGGAGGAAGGCGCCTTCGACGTCTCCGGCGCGGTGCTCGCCGCCCTCGCGCTGGCCGCCCTCACCTACGCGCTGGTCGACGCGCCCGTGCGGGGGGCCTCGATCGACATCATCGGCGCGGCGCTGGCCGCGGTGGTGCTGGCGGTGGCGTTCATCGCCCGCGAGCGGCGGGCCGCCGACCCGATGATGCCGCTCGACCTGTACTCCTCCCGGCTGTTCAGCTCGGTCAACGTGATCACGCTGTGCCTGTACGCGCCGCTGGCCGGGGTCTTCTTCCTGCTGCCGGTGCAGTTGCAGGTCTCCAGCGGCTACAGCGCGCTGGAGGCGGGGACCGCGATCCTGCCCATCACCGTGACGATGCTGACGCTCTCGGCGCGCTCGGCGGCGCTCGCCCGGCGGATCGGGCCGCGACTGCCGCTGACCGTGGGGCCGCTGGTCGCCGCGGTCGGGATCCTGATGCTGCACCGGGTGGGCCCCGGCAGCTCCTACGCCGGCGCGCTGCTGCCCGCGCTGCTGGTGCAGGGGCTCGGGATGGCGGCCTTCGTCGCGCCGCTGACCTCGACCGTGCTGGCCGCCGTGCCGGTGGCCAGGGCGGGGATCGCCAGCGGGATCAACAACGCGGCCGCCCGGGCCGCCGGGCTGGTCGCGGTCGCCGCGCTGCCGCTGGCGGTCGGGCTGTCCGGCACCGAGTACGCCTCAGGTCCTGACGTCCACCGGGCCTTCCAGTCCGCGGTGGTGATCTGCGCGGTGGTGATGGCCTGCGGTGGCGTGCTGGCGTGGCTGGCGGTGCGCAACCCCGAGCCCGAACGGAAACCCGCGGGCCGCCTCCCGCAGTGCACGGTGAACTGCGGGATGCAGGCACCGCCGCTGGAACCGCGGGCGGCGCGTGAGGAGGGCTGACCCCGCAGGTCGGGCGTTGGGGTCCGGTTGGGTGTTGGGGCGGGGGCGGGTGTTGGGGTGCGGTCGGGCGTTGGGGCGCGGGCTCGGGGGTGCGGGGCGTTTGCGCGGGGCCGGGCGTTGGGGCGCGGCGTCGGGGGTGTGGGCGTCGGGGCGGGGGCGGGCGCGCCGGGATCCGCGGGACCCGGGGCAGGTCGTGGCGGAGCCGGCCCAGCAGACTGGCGGTCGGGCAGGAGCGCCTGGAATTCCTTACCGAAGGGACCGCGCGATGCGTATCGCCGTCATCGATGACTACAACGACGCCGCCGTGGGGCAGGAGTGCTGGCAGCGGCTGTCGCCCGGCGCGCGGCCGCACTTCTTCCCCGACCACCTGGCCGACCCCGGCGAACTCGTCGCGCGGCTGGCGGACTTCGACGCGGTGATCTGCGTACGCGAGCGCACCGCGTTCCCCGCCGAGGTGCTCTCCCGGCTGCCGCGGCTGAAGCTGCTGGTCACCTTCGGGGCGCGCAACGCCTCCATCGACGTGGCCGCCGCCACCCGGCAGGGGGTCACGGTGTGCGGGACGCGGATCCTCCCCTACCCGGCGGCCGAGCTGACCTGGGGGCTGATCCACGAACTCGTGCGCGGCGCGGGCGCCGAGGACGCCGCGCTGCGCGCCGGGCGGTGGCAGACCCGGCAGGGCGGCGGGCTGGACGGCGCGGTCCTCGGCGTCATCGGCCTGGGCCGGCTCGGCAGCCGGGTGGCCGCGGTGGGCGCCGCGTTCGGGATGGACGTGCTGGCGTGGAGCCCGAACCTGACGCCGGAGCGGGCCGAGCGGGCGGGGGCGCGGGCGGTGGACAAGCGGGAGCTGTTCGCCGGTTCCGACGTGGTCACCGTGCACATGAAGCTGGCCCCCTCCACCACCGGCCTGGTCGGCGAGCCGGAACTGCGTGCCATGCGGCGCACCGCCTACCTGGTCAACACCTCGCGCGCGCCGATCGTCGACCAGGACGCGCTGCTGACCGCGCTGACCGAGGGCTGGATCGCCGGCGCCGGGCTCGACGTCTTCGACACCGAACCGCTGCCCGCCCGGCACCCGTTGCGCGACGCCCCCAACACCGTGCTGACCCCGCACATCGGCTACGTCACGGCGGAGAACTTCGCGCTGGCCTACGGGGACGCGGTCGAGGCGGTCAACGGCTACCTGGCCGGCGCGCCGGTGCGGGTCATCGCCTCCGACTGACGGGGTCGGCGGATTTTCGGCAGCCGTGCAACCTGCCCGGGCCGGACGGAGTGAGTACGGGTGGAGAGGGCGCCCTCCTGCACGAGACACCGACTGAGCCGACCAAGTGCCGACTAGGAGCACGATGTCCCTGAGCAAGATCCTCTCGATCGCCACCCTGACCGCCGCCGCCGCGCTGACCCCGGTCACCGCACACGCTGCGGACCACACCACCGCGCCGGCCGCCGGCTCGGTCCAGGTCGTGAAGTCCGGGCAGTTGGTGGACGCCGGGCACGGCGTGTACCTCAAGCTCACCCACAGCCAGAAGTGTGTCGGCGACCCCGAGCTGTGGAACTGCAAGAGCGTGGTGGACGGCAACCAGCCCAAGGGCACGGTGGGCCTCCAAACCCAGGGCGACGCCACCGGGTCGCTGTACACCCCGCTGTACATCGGGGACGGCCGCGCCGCCCGGATGACCGTCACCACCGACGGCGTCACCTACGACGTCCAGGTGGTCACCCTGGCCGGCCACCCCGGCTACGCGACCGGCTACGTGTGGGGCGCGGCGCAGAGCGAGCCGCCGACCGACCCGTCCGACATCCCGGATGTCACGGTCTACGACGCCTCGGGTACGGTTCTTGCCCAGCTCTGACGCCCCGTCACTGATGGCTCCGGCCCGGAGTCCGGGGGGCTCCGGGCCGGGCACGGGGGGTGCTGAGGTGGCGACTGAGGACCGCTTGGACTTCGAGTCCTACGCGGCCGCGCGGTGGTCGAGACTGCTGCGGACCGCGTATCTGCTGACCGGCGACCACCACGAGGCCGAGGACCTGGTCCAGGTCACCCTGGCCAAGGTCTACCTCGGCTGGTCGCGGGTCAGGCGGCTGGAGGAGCCCGACGCGTACGTGCACCGTGCGCTGGTCAACAACAACATCAGCCGGCACCGCAAGCGCCGGGTCGTACAACTGCTCACCTCCCGGCTGCCGGACCGGCCGCGGGAGGGCGCCGCCGCGCAGGTGGAGGCGCGGTCCTTACTCCTTGAGGCACTGGCCACCCTGCCGCCCCGACAGCGGGCGGTCGTCGTGCTGCGCTACTGGGAGGACCTGAGCGAGCACCAGGTGGCCGAGGTGCTGGGCTGCACGGCCGGAAATGTGAAGAGCCAGGCCAGCCGGGGCTTGCGCAAACTGCGCGAGCATCCGGCACTGGCCGGGCTGACCGCCGAAGGAGGTGACAGACGATGATCATGCGATCGTTCGAAGAGACCGGCGGGGACGAGGACGGCGAGGAAGCACTGCGGCGCGCCCTGGGCGAGGCCGCGGCGGGCATCGAGCCGGCCGTCTGGCCCGCCCGGGCGATCCGGGAGCGGGCCGCGCGGCGCCGGCGGGCCCGGCGGATCGCGGTGACGCTGCCGGTGGTGGCCGCCGCCGCCGCGGTGTGCGCGGGGTTGCTGACGGGCGGTGCGTTCGGCTCGCGCGGGGCGACGCCGGTGGTTCCCGCGGCGTCCAGCGCGGCGCCGCGGCCGGTGCCGAGCGCCAGCGCGAGTCCTGCCGTCAGCTGGCCCGAGGTGAGGGTGGTCGCACCCGGCCGGATGATCCGGCTCGGCCACGGGGTGGTGATGCGGCTGGACCACGACGGGCGCTGCATGCACGACGACGTCACGACCGAGTGGACCTGCAAGTCCGTGGTGGACGGCAACCAGCCGTCGGGGAACGTGGGCCTTCAGACCCAGGGCGGGGCGGACAGCGTGCTCTACACACCGCTGTACGTCGGCCCTGGGCACCCGGCGCGCATCGCCGTCGACATCGACGGCCACCGCTACCCGGCCCAGGTGGTCACGCTCGCGGGAGACCCGAACTACGCCACCGCGTACGTGTGGGCGCCGCCGTCGGTGAGCCAACGGAACTTCGTGGGCGACGTGGAGATCACCGTCTGGGACGGTGGGGGCAAGGTCCTGGCCTCTTTCAAACCGCCGAGCTGAACGCGGTGGTGGCGGACGCCGCCGGCCGCCCGGGGTCAACGGGCGGCCGGTGACATCCCGGGTGCCAAGGGGGCGCGCTGCGCGCTCCGATGGTGTGCGGGCGAATCAAAACACCTTCACGCCACGGTGGTCAGCCCATGTCTGAGCCGCCGCCGTCATGGCCCTGCGCCACAATGCGTCGGGATTCCGCTCGGCGAACGCACGATGCATGCGCACCGTAGCGGCGGCGAACGCATCGACCGCCTTCGTCTCCGCACCCGCCCATGCTTGGCATCGGGCGGCCCATGATTCAGCGGAATCCGCGCTGTGCCCCGCCGCTACGAGCTGCACGACGAGACAAGCCGGGTCAATAAACGCGGCGCCGTGGGTGGGCCACGACCAGTCCACGGCCCACGAACGCCGATCTCCAATGAGCAGATTGCTTGGATTGATGTCCCCGTGGAGTAGCGCATTCCCTCGGAACATCATCGCTTCCGTTTCGTCGGAAGCGAACCGGTCCCACCGAGTCTCCAGCCAGCCCCGTGAAACCTCGGGAAGATCCACCCCACCGATCCTGTCAAGAAGTTCCACGATGGTGGACAAATCGGGTGATCCGGGATCGAAATGCGAACGCCTCCCATCCACGACTTCGAACCCCAAGACGATCCACTCGTCATCCTGCGCACACCATCGCACGGCGGGTGAGATCGGCTGCACAAAAGGGTTGATCAACCTCTCCCGGAGAATCGAGGCGCGGCGCCCTCCCCGCCGATTCCGCATCGCCTTGACAAAGATCGGCCCGTTCTCGCATTTGACCAAGGCCGTGAGATCCGAACTGTACCCACGCGCGGTGGGCTGAATCTCGGTCACGTCCCCGGCGTGCGGGCGGATCAATGCACGGAAGTCAGGTCCGGGAAGGCCGCAGGCCATTGCCGATTCACCTCCTGGGCATGCACTCGCTGCCGGGGGTTCCCGGACTGCATTCGCTGTCATCGTCGGGACCGCAAAACGCGGGATCACAAAAGTCAGGTTCGCAGGGATCGTCGCCGGCCTCAGCGCGGATGGCGGCGTTGGCGTCGGCCATCGCACTTCCACCGAGGATAGCGGCCAGGGGACTTACCTTGACGTTGCCGACGCCCATCCACCCAGAGAAGACGCATGGGGAGACGTCGCCCGTGGGACTGATGGCG
This sequence comes from uncultured Actinomycetota bacterium, assembly GCA_963737305.1. Classification (GTDB taxonomy): domain Bacteria; phylum Actinomycetota; class Actinomycetes; order Streptomycetales; family Streptomycetaceae; genus Streptantibioticus_C. Next base: position 4,730,276 of record CAVTRX010000001.1, read on the forward strand.
GCCCTACTTGCGCCGCACCGGCCGCAGAGGCCAGCAACGCTCGGTGCCTGCGCCTGCGCACCCCGCCCGAAGGGTCGAACATGATCCACGCTGATCCTGGTCACACCCAAGCCCTCAAGATCACGCCGCGTCGCCTCGACCCGCTGCCCTGCACGGGCGTCAACGATCCCAACCCGCAAGGGGATGCCCAGTTCTACCGCCCGTCCGATGTTGGTCCGGGTCCGGGCGTGGCTACGGCGACCGGTGATCGCGTCGTGCTCTTCACCCTGGTCTGAGTAGTAGGAGGTGGCGAGTGTGAACCCCTTCCGCTGGAACAGCGCCCAGCACTCCTTCGAGACGTGTACCAGGTTGCTGTAGACCTCGACGTTCAGGCCGATCGTCAGAGCGTGGTCCACCAGGTCCGCGAACTCCGGGTGCATGGTCGGCTCACCACCGATGAACTGGACGTTGCAAACGCCGCAAGCGGCGGCCTGGTCAAGAACGTTGATCCAGTCATGGCCAGTCATGGTCCCGTGAGTACCGTCGGGACCCGATGCGTTGTAGCAGTGCGTACATTCGAGCTGACACTTCCGCGTCAGGTCCAACCAAAGAAGCTGCGTCCTGGTCTGCTCCGCTTGCGGCACTTCGGTGATCGCGGTCATTTCTGTCCCTTCTCGCGTCCGGGCGCACGGTCTGTCGGTGACGGGTGAGGAGTCGGCCTATGGCCGGTGACTCCAGCGCCCGGGCGGGGTAACGGCGTTGGGGACCGGGGTAGTCGGCACTGCGAGACTCCTTGCTTCGCCGTGATGCTCACCGTGTGTATCTCAAGCGTTGCGTTCGGCACTTACGATTGCCAGGGCGGCATGTTGCGACCTACGAGAGGGGAGATCAGGGCATATGCCAGCGAGGCCAAAGGAGTTGAGACCCGACCGTTCGGCGAGGGACTTGTTCGGCTCCGAAATGCGGATGTGTCGGGAGCAAGAAGGGCTGAGCCTCGAACGGCTGGGCGGCATTGTGGGGTTCAGCAAGAGCGCGCTCTCACGCGTCGAGACGGCAGATGCGATGATCCCGCCCGATCTTCCCGCCAGGCTGGACGCAACATTCAGCACCGGTGGACTTTTCGAAAAGCTGTACGCGCTGGCCAAGAACGAGGTGCACCCAGACCGCTACCGGCGACGCATGGAGTTGGAGCGTCGCGCCCGGGTGTACGAAGAACTTGCGGGGCATGTCGTGCCTGGTCTGGCCCAGACCGAGGAATACGCGCGGGAACTGTTCCGCCTCAACAGCCCCAACGCGACGGCTGAAGAAATCGAAGACAAAGTCCTCGTCCGGATGGGTCGCAAGGACCTGCTCAGGGGGGAGCCAGCTCCCTTCTTCGGCTGCATCTTGGACGAAGCTGTTCTACGTCGGCCCATCGCCGGCCCCACCGTCATGCGTGCCCAACTGGCCGCGTTGCTGGACCTTGTAGACGCACCCAACAGCCTCATCCAGGTCTTACCGTTCACGCACGGCGGCCATGCCTTGCTGGGCGGAACGTTGAACTTGCTCACGCTGGATGACGGAACCGAAGTCGCGTACGAAGAGAGCATCGATACGGGCACCTTGCTGGAGGACAACGAGAGTGTCACCGCACGCCGCCGGGCCTACGATCGTCTCAAGGCGTATGCCCTGAGCCCACGCGAGACGACGGCTCTCATACTCGAAGCAATGGAGGCCCTGGCCACATGAACACCACCCCAGACCTCTCCCGTGTGAGGTGGGAGAAGTCTTCGTACAGCAACGGCGGAGGAGGGGCGTGTGTCGAGTTCACCCGCAGTCTGGCCGCTCAGGGGGTCGTCCCCGTCCGCGACAGTAAGGACCCCGAAGGCCCGGCCCTCCTCTTCACGAAGATGGCTTGGCACTCGTTCCTCGGCGCGGTGGCTGCCGAGGAGTTCGGCGACGTCTGAGCCCGCACAGGACGCATGGTCTGCTCAAATGTCCGCGGCCGGCACACCGCGGCCTCGACTACTCGTGGTCATACCTGGTCAACGAGGATTCGTTCCCACAGCAGTGCGTCACGCCAGTTGCCGTTGAGGAAGATCGAGGAGTGCGCGACGCCGTACGGGCTGAAGCCGTTGCGGCGCAGCACACGCTGTGACGGCAGGTTCTCCAGGTTGGTGGAGGCTTCGGCGCGGTGCAGCCCGAGTTCGTCGGTCATCACCCGGAGCGCGAGCCCGACGGCGCGCCCGGCGTGCCCCTGATTCTGGGCGACGCTCGCGATCCAGTATCCGAGGGAGCCGCGGCGCAGGTGCGGCTGCGGCAGGATGCCTCCGACGGTGACCTGCCCGACCACCTCGCCGTCGGCGAGCACCACGCCCGGCCAGACCGAGCCGGCCCGGTGTCCGGCCAGCAGTCGGTCGATCCGCTCCGCCTGGCCCTCCGGGGTGAAGAAGTCAGCCGGCTGGGCCGGCTCCCACGGCCGGAAGGCCTCGACGTCCCGCCCCCGATGCGCCGCTATCGCGGCAGCGTCGGCAAGCTCGATCAGACGAATCCCGGTGCCACTGCGCATGCGCAGATCCTCGCCGAGCGGACCCCCTCCCCGCCACCGACCCCATCCGGTGACGCGCCCGCGGTCGCCCGCCCTCCGTGCACCGGGTCCTCGGGTCAGTCGCGTCCTTGCGGTGATAAATATGGCGAACTGTCATAATACGTCGCATTCTGTCGGTTCGGTCGGGAGGATTGCTGTGACTGTCTGTCAAACCGTGAGGCGGGTGGGCGCGCAGGCCCTCCCGTCGTCGGCGCCTGGTCTTCGAGCGCGTCGCTCGTGGTGGGGTGGGTCGCTGCGGGCGCTGGTGGCAGGTCTCGTCCTGGTGGCCGGCCTGGCCCTGCCCATGGTGGCCCCGCAGTCCGCCCAGGCCGTGCCGCCCGGCACCTACGCCTACGTCGCCAACTTCAACGACGACACGGTGTCGGTGATCGACACCGCGACGAACACGGTGGTGGTCACGGTCCCCGTCGGCGATTCGCCGTGGGGGGTGGCGGTGTCGCCGGACGGCACCCGCGCCTACGTCACCAACCGCGCCGATGCCACGGTGTCCGTGATCGACACCGCGACCGACACGGTCGTCGCCACCGTCCCCGTCGGCCTTGAGCCCCTCGGGGTGGCGGTGTCGCCGGACGGCACCCGCGCCTACGTCACCGACTTCGGCGCCGACACGGTGTCCGTGATCGACACGGCGACGAACACGGTCATCGCCACCATCCCCGTCGGCCTTGAGCCCCTCGGGGTGGCGGCGTCGCCGAACGGCACCCGCGCCTACACCACCGATTCCGGCGCCAACACGGTGTCCGTGATCAACACGAAAACGAACGCGGTCGTGGCCACAGTCCCTGTCGGCGACTTCCCGTTCGGGGTGGCGGTGTCGCCGAGCGGCGCCCGCGCCTACGTCACCAACTTCAACGCCGACTCGGTCTCCGTGATCCGCACGGCGACGAACGCGGTTGTCGCCACCGTCCCTGTCGGCGACGCGCCGCAGGGGGTGGCGGTGTCGCGGGACGGCACCCGCGCCTACGTCATCAACGCCGACGCCGACACGGTGTCCGTGATCCGCACGGCGACGAACGCGGTCGTCGCCACCATCGCCGTCGGCGACGCGCCTCGCGAGGTGGCGGTGTCGCCGGACGACACCCGCGCCTACGTCACCAACGCCAACGACGACACGGTGTCCGTGATCGACACCGCCACCGACGCCGTCGTGGCCACCGTCCCCGTCGACGACCTGCCGTTCGGGGTGGCGATCGGGGTCGTGCCGCGGCCGGCGCCGGTGCTGACGCTGTTCAAGACCGCCACCGGCCGGACGTTCATCCAGGGCGGGCGGGGCACCTACATCCTCACCGTCACCAACACCGGTGACCTGCCCACCGACGGCAGCACCGTCACCCTCACCGACACCCTCCCCACCGGCCTGACCCCGGTCAGCTTCGCCGGCACCGGATGGACCTGCACCCGCACCCCGCTGTCCTGCACCCGCGGTGACATCCTCGCCCCCGGCGCCGGTTACCCGCCCCTCACCCTCACCGTCCGGATCGCCCCCAACGCGCCGAAGCAGGTCACCAACACCGCCACCGTCACCGGCGGCGGCGCCACCGGCGGCATCGCCTCCGCGACCACCACCGTCGACAGGAAGCGGCAGCCCAAGCCCCCGCACCACGCCCGCCCAGGCCACGGCCGCCCCCACCACGGCCACCGCCCCGGCCCCCGCCTCCGGTAACCGCACACCGGCATCACGAACGCCCCGGCGCCGCCCGCCCACCCCCGACCGCCGACGCCGGGGCATCCCGTGACCACTTTCCGTGACGTCGCGACGGGGGTGGGTACGTCGTGGGCTGGGACCATCGATTCATGGGCAAGCACCGCCGACCTGGGCCACCCAACCAGCCGTCCCGCGCCGCCGCGCACGTCGACCCCGCCGATCCCTTCGCGCCGTACGAGAAACGGCGCCGCCCGCCCTTGGATCAGTACCGCCGTGTCCGGCCGCTGCACGGCGGCGCCAACCACCTCCGGCCCGACGAGCCCAGGGCCCTGGAGGAGTGGGATGGCTTCTCCTATGCCCCTGCCGGCACGGCGCCCGACCTCGCGGCGGCCCGGGCATGGGCGCACCAACTCGACCCCGCCACCGAGGACGGCGAGGACGGCGTGGAGTAGAGGGCTCGATGACCCGCCGCTACGACGCTGGGGGCAACGCTCCCTCGGTCTTCGGGGCGGCGGGGTGGACCGGGCGGTGGATGTCGCCGGTCAGGACGGTCAGCGGGCGGCCCGTGCCGCCCCAGCGGGACTGGATGATCTCGGCGGCGATCGAGACGGCGGTCTCCTCCGGGGTGCGGGCCCCCAGGTCCAGCCCGATCGGCGAGGCCAGCCGGTCCAGGTCCGCCTGCCCGGCTCCCTCCGCGCGCAGCCTCGCCGTGCGGTCCTCGTGGGTACGCCGGCTGCCCATCACGCCGATGTAGGCGGCCGGGGTGCGCAGCGCCGCCAGCAGCAGCGGGATGTCGAACTTGGGGTCGTGGGTCAGCACACAGATCACCGTGCGGTCGTCGACCTCGGTGTCCGCCAGGTAGTCGTGCGGCCAGGCCCTGACCACCTCGTGGGCCTCGGGGAAGCGCTCGGGGGTGGCGAACGCCGGCCGGGCGTCGCAGACCGTCACCCGGTAGCCCAGGAAGGCGCCCATCCGCGCGGTCGCGGCGGCGTAGTCGATCGCCCCGAAGACCAGCATCCGGGCGGGCGGGGTGAAGGTCTGCACGAGCACCGTCACCTCCGTCATCCGCCGCTGGCCGTGCGCGCCATAGGTGTGGGTGCCGGTCGCGCCCTGCGCGAGCAGCCCCCGGGTGTCGTCGGCGGCGGCCGCGTCCAGCGCCGGATCGCCCAGGGTGCCCTCGTACCGGTCCGGCCACACGGTGAGTCGCGCGCCCAGCGGCGCCTGGCCCGCGGTGACGGTGACCGTGGCGATCGCCCGGCGGGCGTCGATGGCGGCCACCACGGTGTCCAGGGCGGCCCGGTCGGCCTCGATCGCGTAGGGGGTGACCAGCACGCGCAGGGTGCCGCCGCAGGTCAGGCCGACCTCGAAGGCCTCGCCGTCGCTGATGCCGTAGGTGTGCAGCCGGGGCTCGCCGGTCTCCAGGGCCTCCGCGGCGGCCTCGTAGACCGCGCCCTCGACGCAGCCGCCGGAGACGCTGCCGATGACCCGGCCGTCCGCGGACACCGCCATCGCGGCGCCGGGGTGGCGCGGGGCGCTGCCCTCCACCCCGACCACGGTCGCCATGGCGAAGGCCGTCCCGTCGGCCAGCCACTCACGCAGAGTAGGCAGGATCTCACGCATCGACGGCATCCTCCTTGCGTTCTGGTCCGGCCGAGCGCCCTGAACCGAGCCGGCCGCTCCACCGGGTGTACAGCGTGTGCGGAACACCGATCACATCGAGTATCTTCCCGGCGACGAAATCCACGAGTTGGCGCACGTCGTCCGCACCGGCGTAGAACCCGGGCGAAGCGGGCAGGATGACCGCCCCCTCGCCGGACAGGTCGGCCATCTGCCGCAGGCTGGCCTGGCGCAACGGGGTCTCCCGGGGCACTATCACCAGCTTGCGCCGCTCCTTGAGCGTGACGTCGGCCGCGCGCTGGATCAAGTCCTTGCTCATCCCGGTCGCCACCCCCGCCACCACCGCGGTGGTCGCCGGCACGATGATCATGCCGCGGGTCGGGTAGGTCCCGCTGGCCGGGCCCGCGGTGAAGTCACCCGCCTTCCACACCACCATGTCACCGGCGTCGCGGCCCAGGAACGCCTCGACGTCCGCGCGCCAGCTGGCCTCCCGGAAGGTGAGCCCGGTCTCGTCCAGCATCGTCAGCCGGGCCGCCTGGCTGACGATGAGGTCGACCGGCTCTCCGGCGTCCAGCAGCGCCCGGATCACCGCCGAGGCGTAGGGGGTGCCGCTCGCCCCGGTGATCCCGACGACCCAGGGCACCCTGGAGGTGACGGGTGTGGTTTGGTGATCCATGACAGACCCTTCGAGCAGCGAAGACGTTGACGACGAGCGATGGGGCGGGCGCGTGGTGACGACGGACGGGAAGGACGGGCGCACGGCGCCGGACCGGGTGCCGGTGCGCGCCGACGACTCCCCGATGACCGCCGGGGAGCGCGAGATCCTGCGGGTGCTGCACCGCTCCGAGCAGGACGTGGCCGGCGTCGGAGCCCAGATCCTGGTCGCGGTCGGCACCGCGATCATCGAGGCCCGTCTCAAGCCCGGTGACGACCTCAACTCCGTCGAGCTGGCCCGCCGGTTCAACAGCAGCCGCACCCCGGTGCGCGAGGCGCTGCTGACCCTGGAGCGCGAGGGACTGGTCGAGATCGCGGCCCGCAAGCGCCCCCGGGTGCGGCGGCTGGGGATCGCCGAGGTCCGGGAGATATACGAGCTGCGCTCCGAGCTGTACGGCCTGGTCAGCCGGCGCATCGTGGCGCGGGCCACGGACGCCGGCATCGAGGAGCTGGCCGCCATCCAGCGCGCGCTGGCGGACGCGGCGCGCGACGGCGACCTGGACCGGTCCTTCTGGCTGGTCGTCGACTTCCGCAACGCCGAGGCGCGGCTGGCCGGGAACGAGACGGTGCGCAACGTGCTGGACTCGGTCGGGATACGCACGCTCCAACTGCGGCACCTGAGCCTGTCGCGGCCCGGGCGACTGGACACCTCGGCTGACGACCACAGCAGGCTGGTGCGCGCGTACCGCGACCGCGACGCGGAACTGGCGGCCGCGCTCACCCAGTCCATCGTCAGGCGTGGTCTCGCGGCGGTGGAGCAGTCGGGGTGGACGGGCGCGGAGTGACCTCGCCCAGCAGCCCGTTGGCAGCCAACAGCTTGGCCCGCTGCCCGTCCGGCAGGTCCACCGCGTCCAGCGCGCCGACCGGCTGGTCGACCCGCATCGGGAACGGGTAGTCGCTGCCCAGCACGACCTGTCCGGCGCCCGCGAAGTCCACCAGGTGCCGCAGCGCGGCGTCGTCGTGCAGCACGGTGTCGTAGAAGAGCCGGTCCAGCAACTGGCGCGGGCTGCGGCTGCCGCGGGCCCGGAAGGCGGGCGGCGCGGTGGTGAAGCCCCGTTCCAGCCGGCCGATCTGGTACGGCACGAACCCTCCGCCGTGCACCAGCAGCACCCGCAGCCACGGGTGCTTCTCCAGCACCCCGCCCAGCAGCAGCGCGGCGGCGGCGAACGTGGTCTCCGACGGGTTGCCGACCAGGATGTGCAGGAACAGCCGCCGACTGCGCTCCGGCACGTCGAGCTCCGCGGGGTGCACGATGACCGGCACCTCAAGCTCCTCGGCGGCGTCCCAGAAGATGTCCAGCGACGGGTCGTCTAGGCCGAGTTCGCCCACTCGGGCACCGATCTGCACGGCGTCGTGGCCGAGTTCGGTGACCGCGCGACGCAACTCCTTGACCGCAAGCTCCGGTTGCTGCAACGGCACGGCCGCCGCGGTGCGGAACCGGTCGGGGTGGGCGGCGCGCAGCGCGGCGGCCGAGTCGTTCTGCACCTCGGCCAGCCACAGCCCGTCCTGGCCGGGCAGTTCGTAGCCCGCCAGGTCCATCCAGGGGGCGACCAACTGCACGTCGACACCGGCGGCGTCCATCCACGCCAGCCGGGCGGCGACGTCGTTGAGCGGCGGGATCAGCGGCAGGCCAGACGGGCGCCCGGCCACCTCGACCCGGGTGACCGGCTTGCCGGCCACCTCGGCGGAGACCAGCCGCACGCCGTGCGCGGCGCCGTCCTCGCGGATCCGCTCGACGGCGTGGGCGCCGACGTGGTGGGCGTGGACGTCGACGACCTTGCCGTCCTCGATCAGCCGGTGGTTCATCGGGCGGCCTCCTCGGCACGGGCCAGCAGCGCGGTGAGCGCCTCCACCACGACCGCGGGATTCTCCAGCGGGGTCAGGTGGCGGGTGCCGGGGACCACGGTGGCCGGGCTCTCGCCGATGCGGCCGGCCAGGTCCTGCGCCATCGACGGCGGGGTGGCCTGGTCGTCGGCGCCGACCATGACGGCGGCCGGGTGCGGGATGAGCGCGGCGGACTCGCGCAGGTCGGCGGCGCCCAGCATGGCGCAGGTGGCCGCGTAGCAGTCGATGTCGTTGGCGGTGAAGACCTCGGTGAGATGGCTCATCAGGTCGGGCCGCTCGGCGCGGAAGTCGTCGCCGAACCAGCGGGTGAGCTGGAAGGGGATCAGCCCCTCCAAGCCCTTGGCCCTGGCCGCCTCGGCCCGGCCCGCCCAGTCCTGCGGCGCGGTGGGGCCGTACCAGGCGGTGGTGTCCACGAACAGCGCCGCGCGCACCCGGTCGCGGTGCCGGGCGGCGAAGTGCTGGGCGACGCAGCCGCCCATCGAGCAACCGGCGACCGCGGTCGTGCGCCAGCCGACGTGGTCGAGCAGGTCGGCCAGGTCGTCGGCGAACTGCTCGGTGTCGAACGGCCCGCCCGAGCGGTCCGACCTGCCGTGGCCGCGGCAGTCGTAGGTGAGCAACTCGGCCTGTCCGCGCAGCGACTCCACCACCCGGGACCACAGCGAGCGGTCCAGCGCCAGGCTGTGGACGAAGGCGATGCGGGGCGCGCCGTCGGCGGCCGGGTACCGGGTGAACGACAGCTGTGCGCCGTCCCTGGTGGTGGCCTCGCCGTCGATGGGGGTGGCGGTCATCGGTCCTCTCCTCGGTTGCCTCGGACGAGGTTCGCGGCACGGTCGGCGGCCCGGGTCAGGGCCCGGCGGGCGAACTCGTCGATCATGCGGGTCTTGTACGCGGCAGAGCCGCGCACGTCGCCGTAGGGCCGGGTGCCGGCCGCCGCGCGACGGGCGGCCTCGGTGATCAGCGCCTCGTCCGGCGCCCCGCCCAGCAGGCCGGACAGCTCCACGTTCACCGGGCCGCCGGTCACCGAGCCCACGGTGAGGGCGAGCCGGCGCACCGTGCCGGAGTCGTCGAGCCCGACGACCGCGGCGACGTTCACGCAGGCGTACTCCCACACCCCGCGGACCAGGAACTTCTCGAACGCCGAGCCGACCGGGACGGCGGGCAGCGGCAGCGAGACGTCCAGCACGATCTCGTCGGGGCGCAGCTCGGACAACTCCTCGACGCGCAGCTCGCGGCGCCCGTCCTGGCCTGCCACGGTCAAGGTGGCGCCGACGGCGGCCAGTGCCACCGGCGGGTCGTGGCTGTCGTCGCGGGCGGCGATGTTGCCGCCCAGGGTGACCAGCCGCCGGATCCGGGCGGTGGCCACCGAGCCGGCCGCCTCGGTCACCGCCGGCCACACCTTCGCCAGTCGTTCGTCGGCCGCGACGCGGTCCAGCAGCATCCCGGCGCCGATGCGGACGCGGTCGGGCTCCCAGCGGATGCCGTCGAGCTCGGGGAGGGCTGCCACCGACACCAGCGTGGTCGCGGCGGCGGGCACCCGGGCCTGCCGGCGCAGGGTGTGGCCGACGCCGCCGGCCAGCACGGCCGTCGCGGGACCGGCCAGCGCGAGCAGCGCCTCATCGAGGTGACGGGGCGTCACCACCCTTGCCGGCAGCGGGGATTCGTCGATCGGTACGGGACCGTCGTGGAGCGTGGTCATCGGCTGGCGTCCTCGTCCTCGGTGGTGGCGGGCGCGGCGGGCGGTTCCTGGCCGGGCCGCATGCCCCAGAAGACCTTCTCGGCGGTGATCGGCAGTTCGTGGACGCGGACCCCGACGGCGTCGGCGACCGCGCTGGCCACGATGGAGGGCACCGGGTCCAGGGCGATCTCCCCGACGCCCTTGGCGCCGAACGGCCCGGTCGGCTCGTAGGAGTCGGCGAACTCGATGTGCAGCTTGGGCATCACACCGGCGGTCGGCAGCTTGTAGTCCACGAAGTTGGGCTTGGTCGGCGCGCCGTCCACCCAGTCGAAGCGCTCGGTGATCGCCATCCCGAGTCCCTGGGCGATGGCGCCCTCCACCTGGCCCTCGGCGAGCGGCGGGTTGAGCACCGTGCCGCAGTCGACCACCGCCGCCAGCTCCAGCACCGAGATGGCGCCGGTGGCCGGGTCGACCTCCACCTCGGCCGCCTCGGCGACGAAGTTGTAGGCGCCGGACTCGTTGCCGTAGCGCAACTGGTCGGGGAACTCCGAGGGGTTGTCGAAGGAGCCCAGGCCCACGATCGGCTCGCCGTTGGGCCGGTACAGCTCCGCGCGCACCACCGTGCCGACCGGCACCCCGTCCGGGGTGTCGCCCTCGCCGGTCTCCATGGCGCGCACCATGCCGTCCTCCACCCACAGCTCGGCCGCCGGGCGCCCGAGCTGCCGGGAGGCCGCGTCCAGCAACTGCCGGCAGGCCTCCTCCGCGGCCCGCTTGACGGCGTTGCCCGCGACGTAGGTGACCCGGCTGGCCAGCGCGCCCAGCGCGTGGGTGGTCAGGTCGGTGTCCGGCCGCGAGACGGTGATGTCCTCGACCGCCAGGCCCAACTCGGCCGCGGCGATCTGGGCCAGGGTGGTGCGGGCGCCGGTGCCGATCTCGCCCTCGCCGACGATGACCGCGGCGCGGCCGTCCTCGGTCAGCCGCACGATCGCCGAGCTGCCGTCGTAGTCACCGAAGCTGCGGCGGCCCGAGACGTGGACGCTGACGCCCATCGCGAGCCCCCGGTTCGGGACGGCGGCGGCCCGCTTGTCGTACCAGCCGATGGCCTTGGCGGCCTTGGTGATGCACTGCTTGAGCTCGCAGCTGTTGATGATGTGGTTGTGCGGCGAGACGGCGCCGGACTCCACCGCGTTGAGCAGGAACAGGTCGGGCACCTCGATGCCCAGCTTCGTCGCCGCCAGGTCCCAGGCCTGCCCGACCGCCCAGTCGGCGGAGGGGTTGCCGAAGCCGCGGAACGCGCCGGTGGGCACCAGGTTGGTGTAGACGAGCCGGGAGCGGGCGCGGACCGCGCGGTAGTTGAACAGCGCGTCGTGCCGCACGGTGGCCGCGCCCAGCACCGCCTGGGCCTTGCCGGTGTACGCGCCGTTGTCGGCGATCAGGTCGATGTCCTTGGCGGTGACCAGCCCGTCGGAGGTGAAGCCGAGCCGCACCCGGTAGCGCATCGGGATGCGCGGGCGGCTGGCGAGGAACTCCTCCTCGCGGGTGTTGACCAACTGCACCGGCCGGCCGGTCGTGCGGGCCAGGATCGCGCAGATGACGGAGGTGTTGTCGTCGCCCGACTTGCCGCCGAAGCCGCCGCCGATCTCGGTCTGCACCACCCGCACGCTGCGCAGCGGCACCCCCAGCGCGGTCGCGTAGCGCTGCCGGGACAGGAACGGGGTCTGGGTGTTGACCCACAGCGTGACCCGGCCCTGCGACCACTGCGCCGTGGCGCCGATCGTCTCGATGGAGCCGTGCCACTGCCGGGTGCTCTGCCAGGTGCCCTCGACGATCACGTCGCTGCGCTCGAACCACTCGTCGGCGCCGCCGCGGTCGAAGGAGAACTCGTGCGCCAGGTTGCCCGGCGCGTCGTCGTGCACCAGCGGCGCGCCCTCGGCCATCGCCTCGTCCAGGCTCAGCACCGCGGGCAGCGGCTCGTACTCCACGGTGATCAGCTCGGCCGCGCGGCGCGCCGTCTCCAGGTCGGTCGCGGCGACCGCGGCCACCTCGTCGCCGACGTAGCGCACCCGGCCGATCGCCAGCGGGTACAGGTCGGGCCGGAAGGCGCCCCACTTGACGCCGGCGGTGTCCTCACCGGTGATGACGGCCCGCACCCCGGGGACCCGGCGGGCCCGCGAGGTGTCGACCGACAGGATCCGGGCGTTGGCGTACGGGGAGCGCACCACGGCGCCGTACAGCATCCTGGGCAGCCGGGTGTCGGCCGCGTAGACCGCCGCCCCGGTGACCTTCTCCTCGGCGTCGATCCTGGTCACCGCGCGGCCGATGACCGGCGGCAGCACCGCGCGGTCCAGTGGCATCCCGGTGACGGGAAGTTCGGTGGTCGACATCAGCGGGTCCCCTCGGCTGCCGTCTCGCGCCGCGCCTTGTGGAGGGCTACCGCCTCACGCGCGGAGTCGAGGATCTTCACGTATCCGGTGCACCGGCAGTAGTTGCCGTCCACCGTCTCCCGCAGCCGCTCCTCGCCGGGCTCCGGGTCCTGGTCGAGCAGCGCCCGCAACGCCATCACATGGCCCGGGGTGCAGAAGCCGCACTGCAGGCCGGCGCGGTTGACGAACGCCTGCTGGACCGGGTCGAGCCCCTCGGGCTCGCGCAGTCCCTCGACGGTGCGCACGTCCGAGCCGTCGACCAGTGCGGCCATCTTCAGGCAGGAGGGCACCGCCTCGCCGTCCACGATGACCGTGCACGCGCCGCAGTAGCCGATGTCGCAGCCGGACTTGGTGCCGGTCAGACCGAGGTCGAAGCGCAGCACGTCGAGCAGGGTGGCGGTCGGGTCGGTGACGTGGACCTCCACGTCCTCCTGGTTCAGCCGGAAGCGCAAGGGGACTGCCATGGGTTTCCTTCGGGTCGGGACGGCGGGCGCGCCGGCCGGTCGTGACGGGTCATTCATCTCCGGTCCAGCCCGATCGCTCGATCGCGGAGAACCCGGCGAGCACCAGCGACTGGGTGAGGGCGGCGGCGAGCTTGGCGTCCCGGTCCTCGTAGGCGCGCAGCAGCCGGGCGTGGTCGGCGAGCGAGGGGCCCAGCCGGCCGGGCAGCGACAGGCTCAGGTGCCGCAGTTGCAGGGCGCGCAGCCCCAGGGTGTCCAGCACCCGGCGCAGCGTCTCGTCCCTGGCGATCTCCGCCTCGGAGTTGCGGAACCGCACGTTGACCCAGAAGTACTGGTCGACGTCGCCCTCGGCGGCGGCCACCTCCAGCTGGTGGTGGTGGTCGCGCAGCACGGTGAGGTCATCCTCGTCGGCCACCTCGACCACCGTGCGGCTGACCACCGCGTACAGCTCGGCGCGCAGGTCGTACAGCTCGCGCACCTCGCGCAGCCGCAGCCGCGCCACCCGCGGCCTGCGCCGGGCGGTGATCTCCACGAAGCCCTCCCGCTCCAGCACCAGCAGCGCCTCGCGTACCGGGGTGCGGCTGCTGTGGAAGGTCTTCGCCAGCTCGACGGAGTTGAGGTCGTCGCCCGGTGAGAGGCGGCCCTCGATGATCTCGGTGGCGACCGCGACGGCGATCTCGTCGGCGATGCTGGTGCCGGTCCCGCTGCGCTTGAGCATCCGCAGCAGCTCACGGCGCCGGGTCGCCTCGCTCACCGAGGGGAAGCCGGAGCCGGCGGGCCGGTCGGTGGTCGGGCGACCGGCGGGTGGCGCCGATCCGCCCGTCACCAGCTGCCGCCCAGGACCTCGGGCCAGCGCGCCACCACGTGGTCGATCAGTTCCCGGCTGGCCTCGGCCACCGTGGGGAAGTCCGCCAGCCTGCTCCAGGGGCGGCAGGCGTCGATGACCGCGCGGGTGTTGAAGGGGGCCGCGCCCTGCGGACGCAGCGGGTCCACCCGGCTGCCCCACGTCTGGCGCATCGTCTCGATGTCGTCTGCCGGGTCGGTGCGGGTGCACACCGCCCACATCACGTCGTTGAGGCTGCGCGGGTCGACGTCGGCGTCCACCACGATCACGAACTTGTTCATGTACGCGGCCGACGGCAGCTGGGCGGCCAGGTACCCGGCCTGGCGCGCGTGGCCGGCGTAGCCCTGGTGGATGGCGACCGCCAGCAGCTGGCGCCCACCGCCCACCTCGTGGGCCCACACGCCCTCCACGCCCGGCAGTCCGGCCCGCACCAGGCCGTCCTGGATCATGGCCGACTTCATGACGCTGCGCATGTAGGAGTAGTCGTGCGGCGGCTTTCCGGGCGGCGCGCCGAGCTGGATGGGGTCGTCGCGGTGGTAGATCCGCTCGACGTCCATGGTCAGCACGGCCTCGGTGCCGCCGCTGTAGTAGCCGGTCCACTCGCCGAAGGGGCCTTCCTGCTCCCGGCGGTCCGGGTAGAGCCAGCCCTCCACGGCGATCTCCCCGAACGCGGGGACCGGCAGCCCGGTCACCTCGCCGCGGATGACGTCGACCGGCCGGCCCAGCACGGCGCCGGCGTACTCCAGCTCCGAGACCCCGGTCGGCACCTCGGTGCCCGCCACCACCAGCAGCAGCGGGTCGTGGCCCAGCGAGACGGTGACCGGTGCCCGGCCCTCCCGGGCGAACCACTCGCGCACGTGGGCCGCGCCGTGCTTGCCCGCCTCGATGTTGATGCTGGCGGCCCGGCCGTCGTTCTGCACCTGCATGCGGTACGCGCCCGCGTTCAGGGTGCCGGTGGCCGGGTCGGTGGTGAACACCGCGCAGCCGGTGCCGATGTAGCGCCCGCCGTCGCCCTCGTGCCACTTGGGCACCGGGAAGTCCAGCAGGTTGGCGTCGCCGGCCTTGATCACGTTCTGGCAGATCGGGCCGGAGTCCACGGTGCGCGCCGGGTACTTCGAGGCGTTCGCCACCCATTCGTTGGGCCGGCTGCGCAGCGCCTCGACCAGCGACCGGTCGTCGAGGTCGGTGCCGAGCCGCAGGGTCATGCCCAGCCTGCGGGCGTTGGCCATGCTGGCGGACAGCACCCGCTGACCGGTGCGGTACCCCACGATGTCGTCGAAGAGCAGGGCCGGCGGGGAGGGCCGCTTGTAGTTCACCTCGGACGCGGCACCGATCTCCTTGTCCCAGTGGGCACCGGTGATGGTCCGGACCTCGCCCATCTCCTGGGCGAGCTCCAGCCAGCCGCGCAGGTCGTTGACATCCTCCAGGGCTCCCACGCCACCTACCTCCTCATCCGTTCCGACGGCAACGCCGAGTCGCTTGCGGGTACCGCTCGCGTCACTTCTTGTAGAGCGACGCGATGTAGCCGGACTTCGTCAGGCTGTCGACAAAGGAGTTGTCGACGTACTTGGCGGTGTCCGCCGGCTTCTTGCCCGCGCCGTTCGCCGCCGCCTCGGTGAAGGCGTCCTCGATGAGGGCCGGGGCGATCGAGGGGGTCTTGGCCCACAGCGGCTCGAAGAAGTTGTACGAGTACTCGGCCAGCGCCTCGTTGTCGTTGCCGCTGTGCTTCTTGATGCTGGCGAGCGTGGCGGCCTTGTCGTGGTGCAGGATCGACAGGCACTGCGTCTCGGACTTCACGAAGGCGGCGACCGCCTTCTTGTTCTTGGCCAGGTAGTCGCCCTTGACCGTGTAGGCGTTGGCCGCGGCCGGGTAGCCGGTGAAGTCCATGACCTTCTTGAAGCCCTTGGCCCGGCTCTGGGTGCCGTTCGGCGGCTGGGTGATGATGGCGTCCACGGCGCCGTTCTCCAGCGCGGTGACCTCGGCGGGCGAGCTCTTCAGGAACGTCTTGTGGACGTCGGACTGCGACCAGCCCTTGTCCTTGAGCATCGCGTCCAGCGAGGCGTCGCCGAGCGATCCGGGCGAGCTCAGCCCGATCTTCATGCCCTTGACGGCGTCGGGCGAGGTGATGGAGGGCTTGCCCCACATCTCCAGGTAGTAGTGCGAGATCGGCAGCGCCACGTAGCGCATGTCCAATCCCTTCATGATGCCGGTGGCGGTGGTCCGCGCGGCGCCGGCACCCAGCTGCACGCTGTTGCTCTCCAGCGCCGCGACCAGCTGCGAGCTGCTGTTGAGCAGCTGGAGGTTGACGTGGAGGCCGTTCTTCTTGAAGACGCCCTGGTCCTGGCAGACGTACAGGTCGGAGTAGGCGGCACCGATGGCGGTGTAGCCGATGGTCATCTTCATGCTGTCGGACGGGGTGGAGGATCCGGCCGGATTGCAGCCGGTGGCGAGCAGGGCTATCGCGGCTCCCAGCGAAAGGGGAGCCACCTTGGCGATTCTCATGAAGGTCCCTTTACCTATAAGTGGTGATCAGTCCGTGCCGGACCAGAAGGTCAGGCGCTGTTCCAGGTACGCGACGCTGTGGTTCAGCACGATCGCGATGACGGCGATGACGGCGATGGAGGCCATGGCGTCGTCCATCTGGAAGTTGGACGTCTTGAGCTGGACGACGTAGCCGAGTCCGGCCGAGCCCATGAACAGCTCGGCGACGATGGCGCCGACCAGGGCGCGGCCCACCGCCTGGCGGATGCCGGCCAGCACGTAGGGCAGGGTCGCGGGGAAGGCGACCGAGCGCAGCGTCAGCCACCGGGAGGCGCAGAAGACCCGCGAGACCTGCATCAGGCTCGCGTCGAGGTTGCGGGCGCCGGCGATGACGTTGATCAGGAGCGGGAACAGCGCGCTCCACACGACGATCACCACGCGGGCGTCCGCCCCGATGCCGAACCAGAAGATCAGGATCGGCAGGAAGACCACGTAGGGGACCGAGTACATGATGCTGATGAGCGGGTCGGTCAGGCCGAAGAGGATCTTGTTGCGGCCGATCAGCAGGCCCAGCGGGATGCCGGCGACCACCGATATGACCATGCCCCACGCCACGATCGACAGCGTCGAGCCGAGCGGCGACCACAGGGTGCCGGTGCGGATCGAGGTGATCAGCGCGTCGACGGCGCCGAACGGGGAACTGCTGAACTTGGGGTCGACCAGACCGGCCGACGCGCAGACCTGCCAGGCGGCCAGCACCACCACGACGCCGACGGCACCCAGCACCAGGTTGAGATGACGGCCGGGCGACCGGCCGGGACCGGATCGCTTCCCCGTCGTGGCCGTGGCGCGCACCTTATCCGGCGACAGTTGTGTTGCTGTCATGGTTCTCCGTCCTTCGACCGGGTTGGGTCTGGCTCATCACGAGGCTGAGGATGTGGTCGGTGATCGCCTGGAACTCGGCCGACCGCTTGACGCCCGCTTCGCGCGGGCGCGGCAGGTTCACATCGACGACCTCGACCAGGTGCGCCGGGCCGCTGGAGAAGACCAGCACCCGGTCGGCGAGGAAGACGGCCTCGGGGACGTCGTGGGTGACGAAGACCGCGGTCTTGCCGGAGCCGGCGGCATCGGCCTGCCAGACGCGGGTCAGCTCCTCCTGCATCAGCTCCCGGGTCTGGGCGTCCAGCGCGGAGAACGGCTCGTCCAGCAGCAGCAGGTCCGGGTCGGTGGCCAGTGCGCGGGCCAGGTTGACCCGCTGGCTCATGCCGCCGGACAGCTCACGTGGGTACTTGCCCTCCTTGCCGGCGAGCCCGACCAGGTCGACGAGCTCGGCGACCCGGGCCTTGCCCTTGGCGTCGAGACGTTTCTGCGCCTTCAGGCCGAACTCGATGTTGGTCACCACGTTGGCCCAGGGGAAGAGCGAGGCCTGCTGGAAGACCAGCGAGCGGTCGGGGGACGGGCCCTTGATCTGCTCGCCGCCCAGCTCAAGAGCGCCGGAGGCCACCGGCGTCAGTCCCGCCAACGCGGTGAGGAACGTCGTCTTGCCGCAGCCGCTCGGGCCCACGATGGCGATGAACTCGCCCTCGGTGACCTCGAAGGACAGCCCGTCGCAGGCGAGGGCGAACGAGCCGCTTCGCCGGGACCAGTGACCGAGCTTCAGGTCGTCGACGACGAGTTTGGGGCGCGAATGGTTCACGGAGGTACCTCCTCACGGGGAAGCCGATCACTGCGGTCCGCCGCGAAGTGTCGACACTCGGATTGAAGCAGCGCCCAAAGTGGATGTCTAGGGGGTAACAGTCATTGGTCGAACTTGTGTACCGGGCTGTTATCGGTCGAGTACAGAGGTGGTGTGGGGGGTGTGGGTCCGGTCGGGACGGGGTTTCCGCGGTGAAACCCAAGCTGTTGAAATCTCGAAGACTGGACGGTAAGTGTCGACACTCGTTGTCCCGAGGGGGTGTTCATGCTCCGTCCGGGTGGTGTTCATCGGAAGATCGGCGACGCGCGGCGATGGTCCGACAAATCTGACGTTGCGGACACATCATGTCGAATGTATGCAGATCCGTTGAACCGCCGACCTGCCGAACCGATGACCTGAGAGCGAGGGGCCGTGGCCGCCATCAGCGTCCCGAACATCTGGACCGTCTTCCTCAACGCCGTCCTGCGCGTGCTGTCCGTCCTGGGCGTCCCGAACGCCCGGCGGACCCCGCGGGTCCCGGCCGCGGTCCCCCTCGCCCCCGCCGCGCCCGAGGCGGGCCGGATCTTCGTGCCGGCCCCGCGCCGCTACGTCGCGCTGCCGCCGGCCCCGCCGCGCAAACGCTCGCTGCCGCCGACCATCAAACAGCGCATCTCCGCCGAGGCGCACGGCTCGTCGCCGTCGGTCCGGCGGGTGCTGTCCCTGCTGGACGAAACGACGAACGGCGCGTCCCCTCAAGAAGGGGACGCGCCGTTCGCGTTGGACGCGGTGGTGCGGTAGATCAGTTGGAGGCGGCGCGCTTGCGGCGGCGGGTGACCGTCACGGCACCGGCGCCGATGACCACCAGGACGGCCGCGGCGGCGGCGATGGCGGTGGTCTGAGTGCTGTTGCCACCGGTCTCGGCGAGGTTGCCGGTCGGGGTGGTGGAGGTCGGCGGGACCTGCGGGGTGCCGACCGGCGCCGCGGTGCTGGTGGCGGAGACCGACGGGGTGGGCGAGGCGGCCGGCGCGGACGCGGTGGGCGTCGGGGTCGACGGAGCGCTCTGGGTCGGCGTCGGGGTGGCCGGCGGGGTCGGCGTGGTGTCACACGCCTTGCCACCGTTCCAGGCGGTGATCAGGTCGGTCGGGGTGGCCGAGTCCGGGTAGTGCGGCAGCGCACCGGTGACACCGTCGTACTTGGTGTCGTTCCCGTACAGGTCGATCTGGCCGAAGCAGTTCGGCGCGTGGGCGCTGACGTCCAGCGTCGCGGAGGAGTGGTCCTTGTCCAGCGTGGTCGTCGCCCAGCCGAGGAAGGCCTGGGTGCCGGAGTTCTGCCAGGTCGGGCCCTCGGCGCTGTAGGAGGCCAGCGAGACCGGGTAGGAGCAGCCGTCCTGCACGTCGCCGGTCAGGCGCACCTGGACGCTCGCGGGTATGTGGTCGCCGTCCATCCGGCCGTTGGCCGACCAGGACGAGCCGCCGTCGACCGAGTGCTCGATGCTGACCCGGCCGCACTGCGAGTTGTGGTGGGGCGCGGCCTGGGCGGAGCCGGCGCCGAAAGCGGTCAGCGCGACCGCTGCGGAGCCCGCGCCGACAATTGCGAGTACACGCCTTGCGTTTGACAGCTGCACGGAGGATGTCTCCCTGGAACACGGGGGTGGGAAGGTCAGGTGCGCAGGCGTGACGGGGTGAGGATTCCACGCGTCAGGAAAAGCTCGTACCCATCGGCCCGCTGAAGCGTCGCCGCCGGAAGTGAGAGGGCCACGGTCGCAATGACCGGGCGGCTGAGTATGTCGCGATCCGCTCCGGCATGTACAGGGGGACGATGGTGACGATCGACCCGATTGCGCGGTTTTGCCCGGCCGTTGGGGCGGAGCCATTACGTATCTGTGACATCGGGTGCGTGAACCGTGACCTACCATCCGGCGTCCACGGAACGGAACCCGGCCCACCGGTTGGCTAAGCGGAATCCCCGCTGACGTCGCGCACATGGGCCTCGAACGCCGCCGGGTCGTCCAGCGCGCCGCCGTACCGGGCGGCGTCCTCGGCGGTGTGGGCACCGTCCAGGCAACCGCGCGGCAGCCAGTCGCGCAGCGGCCGAGGATCCCGACTTCCAGGTGGTGGCCGGGGCTGCTACCCGGCCAGTGTCTTCTCCAGCAGCCCGTGCAGCGCCACCGCGTCCGGCAGCACCAGGTCCGCGGCCGGATCGCTCCCGTCGGAGGGCAGCGTGCGGCCCGGTACCTCCAGCAGGACGGTGGTGCCCACCCCGGCCCGCCGCGCGCCGGCCACGTCGCGCCGCGGGGTGTCGCCGACGAACCAGCAGTCGGCCGCCTCGACCCCCAGCGCGGTGACCGCCGCCGTGATCAGCCGCGGGTCGGGCTTGCGGAACCCGGCCTCGTCGGAGAACAGCCGCACCGCGGTGTCCCGCAGGATGCCGCCCAGTTCCTCCGACGCGTCGCGCAGCGCCTGCCCGCTGAGGGTGTTGGAGACGATGGCGACCGGCACCCCGTGGTCCGCGCAGGTCCTCATGACCGCCAGGATCCCGGGCCGCACGGTGCGCCGGGAGCGCAGCGCGGTGTAGCGGCGGGCCAGCGGGGTGGCGTGGGCGAGCAGCGCCGCGCGGGGCCCGGCCGGCCAGTCGCGGGCCACCAGGTCGCCGAACCAGCCGCGGTGGGTGATCTCCCGGCCGTCACCGCCCCCGTCGTTCTCGTGCTTGAAGCGGTCGTACTCCTCGGCCGCCCGCTCCAGGTCCCGCTCGATCCGGCCGGCGTCCGGTCCGTCGTGCCCACAGGAGGCCAGGAAGGCGGCGATCTCGGCGGCGAAGGCGGCGGTCGATCCCGGTTCGCGGGCGGTGGTGACCACCACCCCGCCGAAGTCGAGCAGCACGGCGGCGGGCCGGCCGGGCGGCGCGCCCGCCGGGCGGGACGCCGCGGGCCGGGTGGCGGCGGGCGGCGCGGGGGGCTGCCCGGGCCGGGAGGACTCCAGCAGGGCGATCAGACCGGACGGCTCCGGCAGGACGACGTCGGGGGTCTCCCGCACCGGGTAGGGCGGGGTGTCGGTGCGGTCGTGGCGGACCAGCACGACCGCGCCGACCCCGGCCCGCCGCCCGGCCAGCAGATCGCGGTCCTGGGTGTCGCCGACGTACCAGCACTCGGCGGGGGTGACGTCCAGGGCGAGCGCGGCCGATTCGATCAGACCAGGATGGGGTTTGCGCAGCCCCGCCTCGTCGGAGTACAGCTGCACGTCGATCAGCTCCGCCAGCCCGGTCTCCGCCAGCACCCGGCGGTGGGCGGCGCCGGAGTGGGCGTTGCTCACCACGCCGACGCGCACCCCCGACGCCCGCGCGGTGCGCAGCAGTTCGGGCACGCCCTCGCGCACCCGGTGCTCCAGCAGGCTGCGCACCATCACCTCGCACAGCGGTCCGGCCTGCGCGCCCAGCACCTCGCGGGCCCGGTCCGACAGGTCGGAGGCGAGGAAGTCCTGCCACACCTCCCGGTGGGTCAGCTCCAGCGGCGCCCGCCGCCTGGCCGCCGCGTTCCGCCAGTCCTTGAGCGCGCCGAGCCCGGCGCGCAGCGACTCGGCGATCCGCTCGGCGTCGGCCTCCACACCCGCCGCCCGCAGCCGGTCGACGACGTGGGCGGCCAGGTCGGCCGGCCCTTCGGTGCGTTTGCGTACCCCGACCAGTACCCCGCCGAAGTCCAGCAGCAGAGCGCGGGGACGGCGGGCCATGGCGGCGGAGGCGGCGGGCATCACGCGGGTGGTCTCCTCGGTGTTCTGGGCGGCGGCGTCACAACTGGCTCAGGATCGTCGGGTCGGTGATCGCGGTGTCGTGGGCCAGCATCATCGCCTTGCTGAGTATCACCGCGAGGGTACGGTCGCCCTCGAACGGCAGGTAGCCCGTCTCGGCGCCCGCACCGCGGCGGGAGGTGGGCACGATGCACAGGTAGCGGTCGCCCGGGGTGATCAGGATGTTGCCCGAGCCGAGGTGGATCTTGTAGGTGTGGCGGGTGCCGCGCACCAGCAGGAAACGCCCGTCGATCGAGCACCGCCCGCCGATCGCCAGCCGGGGCAGCAGCCGGGTGAGCAGGTCGCGGCGGGTGAGGGCGCTCTGGCCCAGCTCGCCGAAGCCGTAGGAGGTCCAGTAGCCCTGGAACCGGCCCTCGGGACCGCCGTCCTGCCAGGTCGGGTCGTTGCCCACGCTGGAGACGCCGACGAACAGGTCGACGTCGCGCAGCACCTCGCTCAGCACCAGCTCGGGGATCTGCGACAGCGGCAGCGGGTCCACCACCGCGGTCCCGGCGGCGGGCCACATCCGGTACTCCCCGCCGTAGCTGTGCGCGTAGTTGATCGGGGCGTCCAGCGGATAGAAACGGACCTGGTCGGTGCGCAGCCGCTCGTAGCTGCCGGAGTCGGTGACGTCCGGCCCGTGCTCCCCGTCGCCGTCGCCGCCGACCCAGAACTCCGCGCGCAGCCCCCAGCGCCGCAGCTCCCGGGTGGCGGGCGGCACGCTGTCGTCCACCGCGAGGCGCAGCTGGTCGCTCCAGCCGCGGACCGCGGCCAGTGAGTGGAACTGGTACTGGCGCAGGATGTGCGCGGCGAACCGGTTGGAGTAGGTGCCGGTGGCGCGTTCCGCGTCGGTGAGCAGGTAGACCTCGCGGTGCGCCTGCTTGAACGGCTGGGTGATCGCGTGCCGCTCCAGCCAGTCGCGCCAGGCGACGACCTCCTCCACGGGACGCCCGATGGGGTGCCACAGCTCGACGGTGCCGCCCTCGGTCACCGGCTCGTCGGCCAGCGTGCGCAGCTCACCGTCGGCGAAACCGCAGCTACGCCCGTCGACCGTCCACAGCAGACGGCGGGCGAGGGTGCCGACCAGCGGATGGTCGAGGTAGCGCTCCCGCCAGGCGGCGTAGCCCCAGTCGCGCCGGGCCAGGAACTGCCGGTCCAGCCGCTCGACCTGGGCGGTGAGCATCTTGTCGATGTCCTTGACCGCCGCCTTGAGCTCTTTCAGCTCCTCCGGGTGGTCGCGGCGGACGCCGGCCGGCGGGCTCTTGACCACCTTGCCGACCGCGGTGCGCCACTCGACCGCCGTGCGGGAGCCCTCGATCCGCAACCGCGCGGTGGCGTCGCCCAGTTGCCGCACCGCGCCGCCGACCTCGGTCAACCCGTAGGCGGGGACGGCCAGTTCCTCGATCTCCTCGCGGCTCAGCCCCAGCGACTCGGCGCGGGCGTCCAGGACGGCGTCGAGGATCTTCAGGGTGCCCTTGAAGGTCACCTTGGCGGACAGCCGGGCCAGTTCGGCCAGGGCGGACTCGCCGTCGATCCGGGACAGCGCGATGACGCAGGCGTTGGCGACCTTGGGGTTGCGCGGGCCGACCCCGGGCACCTTGCGCAGCGAGGTCTCCGCCAGGGCGCCGAGAGCGCGGGTGGTCCGCGGGTGCGCCGGCAGCAGCGACAGCAGCCAGGCCAGGCCGCGCAGCGCGTCGGCGTTGAACGGGTCGTAGCCGTGGTTGAGCCCCGGCAGGTACTTGACCTCCTCGTAGGGCGTGGTGCGCGGGCGGCCCACCGGGGTGAGCCAGGTCAGCACCCGCTCGCGCACCTCGTCCGCGTCGAGCATGGCCAGCAGCGCCCGCCCGGTGCGGTCCCACTTGTCGCCGGGCTTGGCCGTGACGGCGGTCGAGGCGTGCGCCACCAGGTCCCGCCAGGGTGCCGCGAGGCCGGGAAGTTCGCCGATGACCTGGTCCGACCACTCCTCGCCCGGGTTGAGCACCGGTTCGGTGAGCCGTTTGACCAGCGAGGTGAACGCCGGCCGCTGGTAGGACTCCATGGCGGAGCGCCGGATGACCGCCACGACGTCGGGCGCCAACTGCCGGCCGGCGGCCAGTTCCGCCTCGGCCAGCGCCACCAGCCGGGCCGACTTCCAGACGACGTGGCGCCCGGCGTACTCGGCCAGTTCCTCCTGCGCCGCCTGCCCGGCGCTGCTGCCGTCGCCGCTCACTCGCCCGTCCCCCGAACCGTCCTGCCGACGATGATCACGATTGCCATGCCCGCACCCTAGGGCGGGCCACTGACAGCGGCTGCCGGCCGCCCCCGGTTGCCCCGGCGCGGCGGAGATTTCACAGTGGAGGTGCGGGGGCGCGTCCGCGACGCCACGGGAGTGGGATGGCGATGGCTCTGACATCCGACGAGCAGGAGTTCCCGGCGCTGGATCTGGCCGGCTGGCGGTCCACCAAGGAGACCGTGCACCGGTTCACCCAGATCGTCGGCAAGATCAGGCTGGAGGCCAGTCCCCGGCGCAACCACTGGTGGAACGTGCCGTTCCAGATCACCGGCCGCGGCATCACCACCCGCCCGATGCGGGACACCGCGACCGGGCGGATGTTCACCATCGACTTCGACTTCGTCGCGCACCGCCTGGTGATCACCACGCTCGACGGTGACGAGGTGAGCTTCCCGCTGCCCGACCACTCGGTGGCGGGCTTCTACGAGGCGGTCGTCTCCGCGCTGGAGCGCCTCGGCATCCGCACCCGGCCCCGGCTGCCGCACCCCTTCGACCTGCCGGACAGCGACCGCCCGTTCGCCGAGGACACCGAGCACCGCCACTACGACCAGCACGCGGTCACCACGTACTGGCGGGTGCTGAGCCGGGTCGGGTGGGAGCTGGAGGTCTTCTCCGCCGACTGGAGCGGCAAGACCAGCGACGTCAACCACTTCTGGCACACCTTCGACGTGGCGGTCACCCGCTTCTCCGACCGCCGGGTGGAGAGCGACCCGGCCACCGGCGCGATGTCGGACCCGTCGACCGACCCGGTGACCCGCGAGGCGTACTCCCGCGAGGTGATCAGCTCCGGCTTCTGGTTCGGCGACGACAACGTGCCGGAGCCCGCGTTCTACTCCTACACCGCGCCCTCGCCCGACGGCCTGACCGACAGCTCGCTCCAGCCGTCCGCCGCCCACTGGATCGCCCAGGGCGGCTCCAATCTCGCCGTGCTGCCGTATGAGGTGGTACGCCGCTCGGAGTCGCCGCACTCGGTGATCCAGGACTTCTACCGCTCCTCCTACCGGGCCGGCGCCGACCGCGTCCACTGGCCGGCCGACCGCGAGTGCGAGTCCGGGATCACCGACCCGGTGCTGACCTGAGCGGCCCGCAGCGGCCCGGACATGCGGCGGGAGGCACCGCCGGTTCGCGATGCCTCCCGCCGCACAGCGCCGTGCCCTCCCGTCAGGTGCGGAAGGTGAAGTACAGCCAGGATCCGTAGGTGTTCATGTTGGCCTGGTCGGTGCTGGAGTGCACGAACTCGGCCTGGAACCGGTAGTGGTAGCCGGTGGGGTGCGAGCCGGTCAGCTTGGCCCAGGCGGTGCTGCCGGTGCCGATCGTGACGCAGTTCGCCTTCGCGATGGTGCGCCAGGCGCCGCTGACGTACGCCTGCGCGGTGAAGGCGGCGCACTCGCCGTTCTTGGCCGGCGAGATGGTGGTGCCCTGGAGCGGATCGGTCGTGTGGTGGTAGACGCGGTAGGTGATGCCGCCGGTCGTGGTGCTGGTGTAGTAGCCCTTGAGCGCCTCGGTGACCCGGGCGTAGGCGTGCACCGCGTGCGAGGCGGAACTCGCCGCCGCGTAGCGGTAGTCACCGGCGAAGGTGGCGGTGAAGGTGGTGTAGCGGGCCACCTTGTAGGTGGTGGCCAGGTTGCCGTGCGAGTCGACGGTGCCGGTCTTGATCAGCACCTTCGCCCCACCGTACGGCTGCGCGTACAGCGAGACCGTGCGGCTGTTGTACGTGGTGCCCAGGTGCGCGGTGACCTTCGCGGTGGCGTCGTAGGTGTAGTTGGTCGCGCCGGTGGTGACGCTGACGGCGGTGGCCGCCCGGGAGACCTGGACCTCGTGGTTGGCGGTGGACGCCACGTGCTCGTCGTCGCCGGCGAAGGAGACCGTGTAGTTGTCGACCCCGCCGACCTGCGGGGTGTCGGTGAAGGAGAAGGAGCCGTCGGCGGCGACCCGGGCGTCCGGCAGGCTCACCGTGCCCGAGGCGTCCTTCCTGCCGACGTGCACCACCTGACCGGCGGCGAAGGGGGTCGGGGAGGTCAGCGAGCCGGTGAGCTTCACCGAGGAGCCGCGGGTGGCGGTGGCCGGCCCGTCGAGCAGCAGGGTGGCGGCGGCCTTGTCGACGACGGCCTGCGCGGTCGCCGTGACGGCCGCGTGGGAGGCGTCGCCGGCGTAGCCGACCGCGTACTCGAAGTCGCCCGACGAGGTGGGCGTGTCGGTGAAGGAGAAGGTGCCGTCGGCGGCGACCGGCACGTCGGCCAGCGCGACGCCGTCCGGGTCGGCCGGGTCGGTCCTGGTGACGTGCACGACCTGTCCGGCGGCGAACGCCACCGCGGACGACAGCTGCCCCGTGATGGTCAGCGGGGTGTGCGGGACCCCGAACTGCGGCTTGGAGACGGTCAGTTGGGTACCGGCCTTCTCCGGGTCCGTCAGCACCCGCAGCGTCGGGTCGTCACCGTAGACGTCCGCGGTGACCGCGAAGATCCGGCTGCCGTCGGGGTCCCAGGCCAGCCCCGCCCGGGCGAGTTCGGTGGCAGTCCCCGGGTTGCCGACCACCCCGAAGTCGTAGGTGTGCCGGGCCGAGGTGTCCCCGGCGCCGAAGACGTAGACGTCCGGCTCGTAGGCGCCGTCGATCCCGGCCGCCACCGTGCCGTCCGGGGCGATCGCCACGGCGTCGGGGTAGGTGGTGGTCTGGAACTTCCCGTCCTCGGACAGGTCGGAGAGCTTGTAGACCTGGTGGTAGTACGGCGATCCGCTGGCGACGACGACGTCCTTGCCGTCCGGGGTGACCGCCATGTCGGCGACGAAGGTCCCCGCGTCGCTGCGGGAGGCGGTGACGACCGGCGAGCCGGAGGAGACGTCGATGACCTTCAACTGCGAGGGCTCGACGGCCGTTTCACCGCCGATGAGCAGGTTCGGCGCGCTCGGGCTGCTGGTCAGCGCGGGCGCGGCGTACCAGCCGCCGGGGTGCAGTGCCACGACCGGCTGGTCGCCGCTCGGGTCGATGGACCCGATGCCCCCCTGGCCGCTGTCGCCGTAGCTGAACCAGATCCGGCCCCCCGCGCAGGCCACGTAACTCGGTCCGGTGCCGGCGCCGGTGTCGTAGCGGGCGGTCTCGGTGAGCGTGGCGGTGTCGACCGCGGCGACCGCGTCGCTGCCGGGCAGTGCCACGTACAGCGTGCCGCCGTCCGGCGACAGGGCCATCGAGGTGGCTCCCGGTTCGGCGACGGTGCCCACCGTGCTGCCGGAGAAGTCGGTGACCAGGATGCCGGTGCTGCCTGAGCCGCCGCTGACGAACAGGTGGTCGTGTCCCCCGTCGACCACCATGTGCGAGTAGTGCGACAGGGACAGCGGCACGGCCGTGTCGGCCCATGCCGACGTCGCCGTGCCGATCGTGCTGGTGACCCCGGCCAGGACGGCGATGGCAGCCGCGACCGAGACCTTTCGGAAACGCATGAAACCCCCCACGGGTTCTGCTGAACGAGAGGGGCGAAGGGGCTGACGGTTCCTCCGTCGCCGCGCCTTCGCCCGGGTGAAGCAGGATCACGTTACCCGGCCGATGTCATCGGTGGGCACAAAGATCGTAAAGCTCTCGTACAGACGTCCGCACGGGCATTTCGCCGGATCCCGGCGCCCGGCCCTCAAGCCTGCCGGGGCGCCTGGCAGAACGGGCAGGTGTCGGTGACCTCGGTGTCGGAGATCCGCCCGCACTCGGCGCACACCCGGTCCAGCCAGCAGGCCGGGTCGCCACCCTCTTCGTCGCCGTCCGTCACGGGAGCCTCCCCTCGCCGATCGGTGCGTTCCGGACAAACACCAAGCATTGCACGGCGCAACGGTGCCCGGGAAGGGTTCGTGGACACTCCGGACGTTGAATCTTGCGTACTGCAATACTTTCTCTATGGAACAGATACGGCGTACGAAGGCGGCACACCTCGGGGACTTCACCGTCCGGCCGCGCATGCTGCTGATCAGCGGCTGGGCGCTACTGGTCGGCGGAGCGGGGGCGGTGGCCTCCCTCGCACTGCTGCGGCTGATCGGCCTGGTCACCAACCTGGTCTTCTACCAGCGCTGGCAGGCCTCACTGGTCGCCCCGGGACTGCGCCACCACCCCTGGTGGCTGGTGCTCGGCGCGCCCGTCGCCGGCGGGCTGGTGATCGGGCTGATGGCCCGCTTCGGCTCCGAGAAGATCCGCGGCCACGGCATGCCCGAGGCGATCGAGGCGATCCTGACCGGCGGCAGCCGGGTCGCCCCCCGGGTCGCCGTACTCAAACCGGTCTCCGCCGCCATCAGCATCGGCACCGGCGGCCCGTTCGGCGCCGAGGGGCCGATCATCATGACCGGCGGCGCGATCGGTTCCATCCTGGCGCAGGCGCTGCACCTGACCGCGGACGAACGCAAGACGCTGCTGGTCGCCGGGGCCGCCGCCGGCATGGCGGCCACCTTCAACTCCCCCATGGCGGCGGTGCTGCTGGCGGTGGAACTGCTGCTGTTCGAATGGCGGCCGCGCAGCTTCGTGCCGGTGGTCGGCGCGGTCGCGGTCAGCACCGTGGTGCGCGGCTTCCTGCTGGGGACCGCCCCGGTCTTCCCGGTGCCGGCCGCCGGGCTGCACACCGGTGCCGGGGTGGACGCGCTGTGCGTGGTGGCCGGCGTGGTCGGCGGCGCGCTCGCGGTCGCCGCGACCTGGCTGGTCTACCGGGCCGAGGACGGCTTCGCCCGGCTGCCGTTCCACTGGATGTGGTGGCCGGCCATCGGCGGCGCGGTCATCGGCGCCGGCGGGCTGGTCGAACCGCGGGCGCTGGGGGTGGGCTACGACGTCATCGGCCAACTGCTCACCGGCCGGGCGACGGTCTCCCTGGTCGTCGGGATACTGGTGGTGAAGACCCTGATCTGGTCGGTGTCGCTCGGCTCGGGCACCTCGGGCGGCGTGCTGGCACCGGTCTTCATGATCGGCGGTGCGCTGGGTGCCGCGGAGGGCTACCTCTTCCCGCACGTCATCCCGGGGTTCTGGGCGATGACCGGACTGGCCGCGGTGGTCGGCGGGGTGATGCGCTCACCGCTGACCGGGGTGGTCTTCACCCTCGAACTCACCCACGTCTGGGCGGCAGGACTGCCGCTGCTGATCTCCTCCACCGCCGCCTACGCGCTGTCCGTGCTGCTGCTGAAGCGCTCGGTGCTCACCGAGAAGATCGCCCGGCGCGGGCTGCACCTGACCCGGGAGTACTCCACCGATCCGCTGGAGACGTTCTTCGTCGAGGAGGTGATGGACCGCGAGGTGATCACCCTGCTGCCGCGGACCACCGTGGCGGAGGCGCTGCGCGTCACCCGGCCCGCGGACGGCACGGCCGGCGACGGCCGGTCGCTGCTGCCGGTCGCCGACGAGTCGGGGGACCTGTGCGGAGTCGTCAGCCGCGACGTGCTGCGGGCCGGCGCGGAGGCCTCGGGGGGCCGGGCCACGGTGGCCGACGTCGCCCGGCCCGCGGTGGCCGTGCTGCGCACCGGGGACACCCTGCGGCACGCCGCCTACCTGTTCGCGGAACTCGGCCTGACCGAGGCACTGGTGGTCACCGCGCGGACCGGCACCGGTGGGACGAGCGTGGCGGGGACCCGGCTGGCCGGGACGCGGGTCGCGGGGATCCTCACCCTGCCGCACCTGCTGCACGCCCGGCTGCACGACCTCACCGAGGAGCACCACCGCCAGCGGCTGCTGCCCCGCGCCCTGCGGCCGGCCCGGTCGGCGGACCGGGCCGAGGCACGGCCGTCGCGGAGCGCCGCGGACGTGTGACGCGGTCGTCGGGAGCGTGGGGCGTCCGCCGTCAGACCGGGCGGCCCGGGTCGAGGGCCGCCGCGTCGGCGGGCACGGTGGACGGTTCGCCCGCGGCGTCGGTGAGGGCCCGCAGGGCGCGCACCAGACCGGCGCGCTGGTCCTCCGGGAGGCGGGCGACCAGGGTGCCGATCTCCTCGTGCCGGCGGGCCATCACCCCGTCGACCAGCCCGCGGCCCTCCGGGGTCAGGCTCAGCACGACCTCGCGGCGGTTGCCCGGGTTGACCTGGCGGTCGACCAGGCCGACCGCCGCCAGCTTGTCCACCATGCGCATGGCGGTGGACGGATTGACGGCCAGCGCCGCCGCCAGCACCGCCAGCTTGACCGGCCCGCGGCTCTCCAGCACCACCAGGGTGCGCAACTGCACCAGCGTCAAGGTGGAGTCGATGTCCGCGAGCGCCCGCGCCGAGATGGCCACGAAGACCCGCGAGGCGGCCATCACCGCCGCCGTGACGTCGTCGACCGCGTCACCGAGAGCCTCATCCATACGCCTTTATACCGTCCGGGAAGGCCGCCGCGGCGGTGGAAATGAGCGGGACCCGGGAGCGTATCCAGCTCCCGGGCCCCTGTGAGGCCGCCCAATTGCGCACACCGGCACGTTTAAGGACTGCGGATCATTCTGAGACCGACGTGTTCTGCCTTTGAACTACCCGGCCATGAGAGGCCAGGACGGGACTTGAACCCGCGTCCGTCAGTGGTCGTCCGCGCCCGGTCGATCCGGTGTTCGGCGGCGAATGCTGAGACTGGAGCGAGAATCTGAGATTCACAGGGGCCCGCCTCTACCTGTTTGGGCCACCCCGGCACGTGTGCCGGGGGAGGGACTCGAACCCCCAACCGATACCCCTGGGTCAGCTTCAACATCAGTTTCAGCTTGCGCTCATCGCGCCACCCCCCGCTCGCACGAGGGGCGTTCGTGACGGCTACCCGAACAGGTAGCCGAAGACCGCGTCGCCGATCCGCTGGTCGGTGACCTCCGCGCTGTTCGCCTCCTCGCGGGCGAACTTCACGGCCTGCTGCAACTTCTCCACCCGGTCGGCCAGTTCGTTGACCCGGCGGGCCGGCAGCGCGCCGGAGAACTTCACCGTGGTCCAGTAACCGACGGGCACGTCCTCGTAGTACACCTCGACCTGCGCCGGGTGCTTCTCGGTGGCCTCGGCCTTCACGTGGTTGCGCGGGACCTTCTTGGTGCGGATCGTGCGCACCGGGTCGGTCTTCCAGGCGTCGGTGGACGGGTCGAGGTTCCACGACTCCGACGCGTCGAGCACCGGGAGCTTGCGGACGAAGGTGTGCAGGTCGGTGAGCTGCTTCTCAAGGAACAGCAGGTAGGGCACCGGAACCTGGGCCAGCAGCACCCGGCCGTCGAGCACCACGTCGGCGGCCGCGGTGCGGTTCGCCCAGTCCTTGGTCGCGGTGACGTCGAAGAGCCTGGTGAGGGTCGCGGCGGTGGTCCGCAGCACGTCCTCGACCTGGATCTGCACCCGGGTGGACTCGGGCGGCAGTTGCTCGCCCTCCTCGTCCTTCGGCTGGTAGGTGCGGGAGATACCCGCCAGCAAAGCGGGCTTCTGGACGTCGTGGTGAGCCTGCGTCAGCTCGGAAAGCGACTTGGACTTGACGCCCTTCTCGACGGCGATGATCTGATTCAGCTTGGGCACGTGCCGAAACCTAGCAGTCCGCGCAGACCACCGGCACCTCGATTTCCCCCCGGTCAACTGCCGTACCGGGCACCGGGAAACGCCGGTGGGCCCCGGCGGGAGTTGTCGAACTCCCGCCGGGGCCCACGGTGTCGTGCGGTAGTGCCTACCGGAAGGAGCGCAGGTAGGAGACGGTGGGCGAGCCGACGCCTGTGGCGTTGTCGAAGCCCTTGACCGCGTTGAGGCTGGTGTCCTGGCCGAAGGCGACCAGGCGGACCGCCAGCGTGCCGTTGATGACACCGAAGTCGGCGACGTTGCTCAGCGGGGTCGCGTGGTGCGCGGCCTGCTGGTCGACGACGTCCTTGAAGGTGCCCAGCGCGGCGCGCAGGTACATCTCCGGGTTGGCGAAGCCCAGCGCGTGGTGCTGGCCCTGGATCGCGTCGGCCTGGGTGGCCGTCCACTCCGGGGCGGAGACGCTGGTGCCGCCGTAGCCGGCCTCGCTGTACACACCGTCGACGGTCTGACCGACCAGGACCGAGGTGTACAGGTCGCCGTTCATGGAGACGTCAGGGGTGACGCGCTGCGCGCTCTTGCTCGCGGCGCCCGTCATCAGGGTGTGCGACAGCGAGCTGGGCACGGTGCCGACCTGGTACCACGGCTGCTTGAAGTCCTCGCTGGTACCGCCGCCGCCACCGAAGTAGAAGCCGCCGGGCAGCGGGGTCCAGCTGAGGCCGTCCGCGGACAGGCCGGAGCGCAGGGTGCCCATGTCGGTCTCGAAGCCGTACTTGCCGCTCTTGTCGGCCAGGCCGAGCGCGGTGCCGCCGACCGAGGTCACCCACGGGTCGGAGTCCGGCCAGTTGGCCTGGGCGCGGGAGGTGTCGGGCTGGCAGTTGGCGCCGGTCGAGGCCGCCGCCGGGCTGCTGTCGCCGCAGTCGCCCGCGGAGAAGTTGACCCCGATGCCCTCGGTCGCGGCCTGCTTGAAGATCTGCTCGTAGGCGGCGATCTCCGAGGCGGTCACGTCCGCGTCGTCCGTGGTGTGCATGATCTCGCCCCACGAGTTGGAGACGACATCGGCGAGGTGGTTGTCCACGATCTTGGTGATCGCGGCCAGCAGGTCGTCGTCGGTGCACGAGTTGGCCCCGACGTAGACCACCTTGGCGTCCGGGGCGAGCCCGTGCGCCATGTCGACGTCCAGCGACTCCTCGGGCGACCAGCCGTCGGGCCCGCCGCACAGGTCCTGGTTCTGCCACTGGCTCGGGTCCACGTACTCGGTGTACTGGCCGGCCTTGAACGGCTTGTCACCGTGGTTGGTGGAGTACTGGTTGGCGTCCGCCAGCATGGTGGGGCTGCCGTAGGCGTCCACGATGGCGACGGTGGCGCCCTTGCCGGTCAGACCGGAGGCCGAGATGCCGTACGCCTTGCGCAGCTGCGCCGGGTAGAACGAGCACTGGTCGAACGGCACGGCGGAGTCGGTGTAGCCGGCCGGTGCGCCGGTCGCCAGCTTCTCGCCGTAGTAGTCCGAGCAGGTCTCGGTGGTCGGCAGGCCGTCGGCCGGCTTGGTGGCCTTGGCGACCGTGGCGCTGGAGACCTTGACCGAGTCGGGCTTGACCACGTTGGCGCCGGCCGAGGTCATGCCGGTCACGCCGAGGACGGCGGAGGAGACCGAGGCCGGCACGACCACGTCGCGGGCCGGCGCGTGCCGCACCTTGCCGGAGACGCGGTACTGGTGCACGCCGGTGCCGAACGCCTTGGTGAGCGCCGCGTTGGTGCCCTGGACGGTGATGGCGTGCTGGGAGGTGGTGACGACGGTGAGGCCGGCGCCGGTCAGCCACTCGCGCACGGCCGCGGCCTGCGCCTTGGTCGTGCCGTACTTCGCCTGGAAGGCGGCGGTGCTCAGGTACTTGCCGTAGCTCGCGTTGTGCGGGTCGGAGACCGCCTGCGCGTACGCGGAAAGACCCGCGGGGTTCTGCCCGGCGAGGTAGACGGTGGCGGTGAACTGCGCCGACGCGGCCGCCGAGCCGGTGTCGGCGGACGCCGTGGCCCACGCGGGGTGGCTGCCCGCGATGGTCTTGGCGGCGGGAGCGGGCCCGGAGGCCTGCGACGGAACGGCGAGCATCAGCGAGCCGGACACCAGGGCAAGCGAGGCCGCCGCGACAACGGCTATGCGGGCCCGCATGGCACGGGGGTTTTGTATGTCGGTAATGACGACTCCAACGTGAAGTGGTGCGTAGGCAGAGGTAAGCCGTGCGCTGGACGCTCCTTGCGAGCGCTGGCCTGTAGTGTGCACGCCACGTAAGGATTGTGGGAATAGCGTTTCGTGGTTCGGAGTTGGGTTCTTTCATCCGCCAGCGACAGTTCCAGAGCCTTTATCTCCGGCCAGACCCGGGCGATGTACGCGAGTCACACGCCCGGCGGCGGCGCCTGCCCGGTTTCCCGACGAGTTCATTGGACGCACCATGACGAGCACGACACCGGGAAATCCCGGCGACCTTGCCGCGCACGCCTTCAGGCGCTCCCACCTGGGCCGTCGGCCGGGTGACCCGCTGGTGCTGCCCAACGTCTGGGACGCGGTCAGCGCCCGGGCGTTCGCCGCCGCGGGCTTCACCGCGCTCGCCACCTCCAGCTCCGCGGTGGCCGCCACGCTGGGGTACGAGGACGGCGGCGACACCCCGGCGGACGAGGCGTTCGCGGCGCTCCGCAGGATCGCGGCGGCCGTCGAGGTGCCGGTCACCGCCGACATCGAGGACGGCTACGGCCTGGCTCCGGAAGAGGTGGTGGACCGGCTGCTGGCGGCGGGCGCCGTCGGCTGCAACCTGGAGGACACCGGGCCCGGCGGGCTCGTGCGGGAGCCGAAGGAGCAGGCGGAGAGCCTGCGGCGGTTCGTGGCGGCGGCGGCCGGCCGGCTGGTGCTCAACGCCCGCGTCGACACCTTCCTGTACGGCGACCGCACCCTCGGCACCGCGATCGAGCGGGCCGTGCGGTACGCCGAGGCGGGCGCGGACTGCGTCTACCCGATCCTGATGCCGGCGGACCTGCTGCCGCGGTTCGCCGCCGAGGTCCCGGTGCCGGTCAACATGCTCGCCCTGCCGGGCGGCCCCTCGCCCGCCGGGCTCGGCGAACTCGGGGCGAGCCGGGTGACGTTCGGCGGCGGGCTGCACGCCCGCAACAGCGGCTGGATCGAGGCGCTGGCCCGCGAAGTGCGGGAGAACTCCGCCGCGGCGGAGATTCCGCTTTCCTGACGGCCGCTCCTTCCTGACAACGATTCCTCATATCCCGTCCACTTCTTCACGACCCGACCAATGGGAGGCACCCCGTGACCGACAACGACCGGACCCGGGTGGATTTCTACTTCGACCCCATCTGCCCATTCGCCTGGATCACCTCGCGTTGGATCATCGAGGTGGAGAAGCAGCGGGACATCGATCTGCGATTCCGCATGATGAGTCTCTACGTGCTCAATGAGAAGCGGGACCTGCCGGAGCACTACCGCGAGCTGATCGACAACTCGCTCGGCCTGATCCGCATCGTGGCCGCCGCCCGCGAGCACGGCGGCGAGGAGGTGCTGCGCGACCTCTACACGGCGCTGGGCACCCGCATCCACCCCGGCGGCAACAAGGACTTCCTCGCGGTGGCCGGTGAGGCGCTGGCGGAGCTGGGACTGCCGGCCGAACTCCTGGCGGCCGCGGAGAGCACGGAGTACGACGAGGAGATCCGCCGCAGCCACCACGAGGGGATGGACCCGGTCGGCGAGGACGTCGGCACCCCCACGATGCACATCGACGGGGTGGCCTTCTTCGGGCCGGTCCTCAACTCGATCCCGCGCGGCGACGACGCCCTGCGGATGTTCGACGGCGCGGTCGCGCTGGCGTCGTACCCGGACTTCTTCGAGATGAAGCGGACCCGTACCGGCAGCCTCGACTTCAGCTGACCCCACGAGACGGCCCCGCCCCACCCGGTACGCCGGGCGGGGCGGGGCCGTCTCGTCGGTTGCGCGGCCGGTCACTCCTCGACGGCCGGGCCCTCCTCGGGCATCTTGCCGCGGGCGTGCAGCACCTGTCCGACGAACAGGTCGTAGACGCCGACCCCGACCAGTCCGCCGATCAGCGGGCCGACGATCGGGATCCACACGTAGTTGCTGAACCACATGAAACTGCCCGGTAGCGCGATGCGTCCCCAGCCGAGGAAATACGTCCACAGACGCGGGCCGAAGTCACGGGCCGGGTTGATCGCGTATCCGGCGTTCGTGCCGATGCTCAGGCCGATCGCGAGAACGACCATGCCGATCAGCCACGGGCCGAGATTGCTGCCGGGCGCGGTGTTGCGGGTGTCGATCAGCGCACAGATCAGCATCAGCAGAACCGCGGTGCCGATGATCTGGTCGAGCAGCGGGCCCCACCACGAATTGCCGAAGTACTGGGCGGGGAACGTGGCGAAGATGGAGAAGGTGCCCAGCGATTTGTCCCGGGCGAGCGCGGCCTTGTCATTCAGCGCGTTGATGGCCCAGCTGTACGCGGAGAAGACCACGGCGGCGGCCAGGAAAGCGCCCACCAGTTGCGCGAGCCAGTAGGGCAGCACTCTCTTCCACGGGAAACCCCGGCGGGCGGCGAAGGCGAGCGTCACCGCGGGATTGAGGTGGGCGCCGCTGACCCCGCCGGCGACGTAGACGCCGAAGACCACGGCCAGACCCCAGCCGAACGAGATGATCAGCCAGTTCGCCGCCCCGAAGGCGTCGACCTGGCGTCCTGAGCCGGGGAGCCCGACGACGGCCACGGCGACCGATCCGCATCCCAGCAGGATCAGCACGAACGTCCCGAGGACTTCCGCGAGGAGTTCGCCACCGAGACCTTCCCGGTAACCGCGTCGCCGCGGAGTGCGCGTACTCGTGTCTGCCATTGCTCCTCCTGCTATCGGACGGGCCCGGTCGTGTGATCCGCACGCACGAGGCCCACGGAGGCAGCCATTCCCGGCGAGAAACGGCCGTCCTTCGTCATTGAAACAGCGGATCCGCACCACTGCGCGATCTCGCACTCCATATGGCTGACGCCGGGTCGCCGAGATAGGTGGGCCGAGCGGGTGACGACGCGTTATCCAGGGCATCCGGCGGATACATGGCGGTCAGGAGGTGCTCGTTATGAGGAAATGCCAAGAGGCCATTCGGGTGAATTTCCGGTGATCGCACTGGCGACACTCGCCGGCGCGGTGTGCGGCGTATTGCTGCGTATGTTCGTGGAGCGGGTCTACAGCGCCAGGATCGACGGCGCCTGGCTGAACTCCCTGACGCTGACTCTGGTGGGTGCCTTCGTGCTGGGCGCCGTCACCGGGGCGTCGCTGTCCACCGGGCGGGTGGGCGACGTCGGCGGGGCGCTCGGGGTGGCGCTGGGCGCCGCGCTGTTCACCTACTGCGTCTTCAGCGGCGCCGCGATCCGGCTGGCCGGCCGCCCGGAGCGGCACGGGGGCGTCTCCGTCACGGTGATCCACGCGGTGGGCGGACTGGTGGCCGCCGTCCCCGGGGTGGCCCTCGCCGCCTGGGCGGTGGCCAGATGAGCTCCCCCGCGGCGGGCCGGGCCCACGGGAGGCATGTGTCCAACGAGGTAGCCGGACCTGCGCGAACGGGTCATGCGGGCCGGGTGCCGGGCCCACTAACCTGACGGACCGTGAAGAGTTCGTCCCCCGACGCGGGACGCCGAAATAACCTTCCCCTCACGGGAGTTGGTGTGGAGGCGCGGGCCGGCTCGCGCACCAGCTCACGCTACGGAAGGCCATAGTCAATGCGTGCGATCGTCCAGCACAGCTTCGGCGGACCCGAGGTCCTTGAGGTCGCCGAGGTCGACCGCCCCCAGCCCCTGCCGACGGAGATCCTGGTCCGGGTGAAGGCGGCCAGCGTCAACCCGGTGGAGACCATCATCCGGTCCGGCATCTTCCCGATGATCGGACAGCCGCCCTTCACCATGGGCTGGGACGTCTCCGGGGTGGTCGAGGAGGTCGTGCCGGGGGTGTCGCGCTTCAAGGTGGGCGACGAGGTCTTCGGGATGCCGCTCTTCCCGCGCGCGGCGAGCGCCTACGCCGAGTACGTGGCGGGCCCCGCACGGCAGTTCGCGCTCAAGCCCAAGGGCATCGACCACGCCCAGGCGTCCGGGATGGCGCTCGCCGGACTGACCGCCTGGCAGGCACTGACCGACGTGATCGGCGTCGAGTCCGGCCAGCGCATCCTGATCCAGGGCATCGCCGGCGGCGTCGGCCACCTCGCCGCGCAGATCGCCAAGGCCAAGGGCCTCTACGTGATCGGCACCGCCAGCGCCGCCAAGCACGACTTCGTCAAGAGCCTCGGCGCGGACGAGGTGATCGACTACCGGACGGTGGACTTCACCGAGGTCGTCAAGGACGTCGACGTGGTCTTCGAGACCATCGGCGGCGAGTACGGCGAGCGGTCCCTGAGGACGCTGCGCCGCGGCGGGATGCTCTTCACCGCGGTGGGCCGCGGCGACGCCGAGCTGACCGCCAAGTGCGAGGCGGCCGGTGTCCGCTTCGACGGGATCTCCGTGGAGCCGGACCGGGTCGGCCTGGAGGCGCTCGCCGACCTGGTCGACCGCGGTCTGCTGGTGCCGCACGTCAGCCACCGCCTCCCGCTGGAGGACGCCGCCAAGGCCCACGAGCTGATCGGCTCCGGGCACACCACCGGCAAGATCGTGCTGATCCCCTGACCGGGTCACCCGCCCCGCGTGGTCCGGACCCTGGCGGCCAGGGTCCGGACCACGCGTGTTCAGTGCACCAGCGCCGCGTCGCCGCACACCGTGTGCGCCGGATCCGCCGGGACCACCCGCGCGTTGTCACCGCGTACCGCCTGGGCGATCCGGGCGAAGGCGGCGACCGCGGGGGAGCGGTCGGTCACCGTCCTGGCCAGCCAGATCTCGTCCGGCGCCACGTCCGCCACCCGCACGTAGGCGATGCCGGGCCGGCCGTAGCAGGCGGCGGCCGACTCCGGGACCAGGATCAACCCGTCGCCGCGGGCCACCAGTTCGAGTCGTTCCTCCACCGAACCGGGACCGACCCGCGCCGCGGACTCCTCCGGCCGCGCGCCGGGGCCGCCCGCGCGGCGCTCCGGCAGCCACGACTCGCCGCCCAGGTCGGCGCGGGTGACCACGGTGCGGTCGGCCAGCCGGTGCCCCGTCGGCAGGGCGACCATCCGTGACTCGGTGCACAGCACGTCAAGCCGCAGACCCGCCTCCTCCACCGGCGGGCGGACCAGTGC
Source organism: uncultured Actinomycetota bacterium (assembly GCA_963737305.1). Classification (GTDB taxonomy): domain Bacteria; phylum Actinomycetota; class Actinomycetes; order Streptomycetales; family Streptomycetaceae; genus Streptantibioticus_C. Next base: position 4,768,953 of record CAVTRX010000001.1, read on the forward strand.
GACATCGACCCGGCCGTCCAGCACCGCGGACGCCTGCTCCGACCAGCCGAGATGGCGTACCTCCACGCAGACCGCGGGGTGGGCCTCGGTGAAGGCGCTGACCACGTCGGTCACGGTGATCCCCCAGCCGAAGCCGACCACCAACTGCCGTCCCGCCGCAGCCGCCCGGTTCACCCGGTGCCTGGCCGCCGCGGCGGCGGACAGCAACGGCTTCGCGTCGTGCAGGAGTTGGCGTCCCGCGTCGGTCAACTCCACCGAACGGCGGTCCCGGAAGAGCAACAGCGTGCCGAGATCCTGTTCGAGTGCCCGGATCTGCCGGCTGAGCACCGACTGCGCGATGTGCAACTCGTCGGCCGCCCTGCCGAAATGCAACCGCTCGGCCACCGCCACGAAGTACCGGACTTTTCTGAGATCGAGATCCATTTCCTTCACCTCATTCTTCCCGGCCGGTGCCGTACTGCCGCTCTGTTGTCTTCTCGGTATCACAGAGGAAAGAGAAAGTATTGGACGCGGCTCGCGCGCGCGGGGCATTCTGGGATGGTTCAGAAATCGCTAGTGACCGTTCAGTGGAACCTGACGGAAAGGCAGACTCATGAGTCTTGCAGGCAAGCGGGTCGTCATTCTCGGCGGCAGCTCCGGGATCGGATTCGAGGTCGCCACCCAGTCCGCCGCGCAGGGTGCCTCGGTCGTGATCGCCTCCAGCGGCCAGGACAAACTCGATCGCGCGCTCAAGCGGCTGCCCGACGACGTGGAGGGTCGTCGGCTGGACGTCACGGACGAGGGCCAGGTCAAGACGTTCTTCGAGGAGATCGGCGAGTACGACCACCTGGTCTACACCGCCGGCGACCCGCTCCAGATCAAGTCCTTCGAGGACTCCGACATCGAGCAGGCCAAGGGCTTCTTCAACGTCCGCTACTGGGGTGCCTTCACCGCCGCCCGCTACGGTGCGGCCGGTCTGCGCGAGGGCGGCTCGATCACCCTCAGCTCCGGCAGCGCCGGTGCCCGCCCGGCCAAGGGCTGGATGGTCGCGGCCAGCATCACCAGTGCTTCCGAGGCTCTGGCCAGGGCACTTGCCGTGGAGCTGGCGCCGATCCGGGTGAACGTCGTGCGCCCCGGCCCGACCCGTTCCGAGCTGTGGGACGGCAGCATCCCCGAGCCGGAGGAGCTGTACCGCAACCTCGGCCAGAAGCTGCTGGTCGGCCGGGTCGGCAAGGTCTCGGAGGTCGCGAGCACCTACGTCTACCTGATGGAGAACGGCTTCAGCACCGGCTCGACCGTCACCGTGGACGGCGGTCACTTCCTCACCTGATCCACCCCCCCGGATACCGGCCGACGATGGAGTCCCCCCGTTACTCCGTCGTCGGCCGGACCCTTTCCCGAGAAAGGACTGACGATGCTTCTCGAATTCACCGAGACGGCCGCGCAGACCGACCGCGCCCAGCAGGCTCCGGTCGTGGAAAGGTCGTTCCGGGAGATTCTTTCCGGAACGCGGCTCATGGCTATGGGAACGGTCGGGGACGATGGAACTCCCTGGCTGCACAACGCCTATTTCGCGTTCGATGAAGATCTTTTCCTCTACTTTCTGACCAGCCCTGCCTCGCAGCATGCGCGCAACCTCCCGAACAGTGGCGGCAGGACGTCCGTCGTCATTTCCGACACCCAGCAGGAAGGCACTCCCGGAACCCGTCGCGGAGTGCAGTTCCAAGGACTGTGCCGGGTGGCCCGCGATGCCCGGGTACACCGTGCGATCACCGCTTTCAGTGCCAGGTTCCCCGGATTCGCCAAGGCGGCCGAGGCGTCCGCGATCGATGACCCGACCGGTACCCTGCCGCGGCTGTACGCGGTCGCCGTCACCTCGTTCAAGCTCTTCGACGAGCCGGCGCTCGGCCGGGACGTCTGGCTGCCGGGCCGCATCGACCGCAACGACCCGGCTGCCTGACACCCGCTCAGGAACTGCGCCGCAGCACGGCATTGCCGACCGACATCAGCAGCGCGACACCCGCGAGCGAGGCACCGAGGAGACACACCCCGGTCCAGCCGTAGTGCGGGTAGACAGCACCGGAGGCCGCGGAGCCGGCCACCCCGCCCAGGAAGTAGAGCGTCATGTAGGCGGTGGTGATCCGGCTCCGTGCCTCCGGTCGCAGTCGGTAGATGACGCTCAGGTTGACCACCTGCATGCCCTGCACGCCGAAGTCGAGCAGCACCACGCCGACGATCAGCGTCCACAGCAGCCCGCCGCCGTGCAGCGCCATCAGACCCCAACTCGCCGCCACCGTCAGCAGCAGGCTCACCGTGGCCATCTGGTCCAGCTGCCGGTCCGCCAGCCGTCCGGTCACCCGGGCGGCCACCGCGCCGACCGCGCCGGCCAGTCCGAACAGGCCGATCAGCGCCGCTCCGTAGGAGTACGGCGGCGCGGCCAGCCGGAACGAGATCGAGGTCCACAGCGCGTTGAAGCCGGCCAGCGAGACGAACCCGTACGCGCAGCGCAGCCGCAGCGTCGGCTCCTGGCGCAGCAACGCCGGTACCGAGCGCAGCAGTTGCGGGTAGGAGACGCTGGCCTGCGGTGCCACCACGGGCAGCGCCCTGCGCAGCACGAAGGACAGCACCAGCACCAGGACCGCGGCCACCAGGTAGACGGTGCGCCAGCCGGCCAGCGAGGCGATCAGGCCGCCGACCATCCGGGCCAGCAGCACGCCGATCAGCACGCCGCTCATCACCTTGCCGGTGACTCTGCCGCGCTCCTCCGGTGCCGCGAGCGTCGCGGCGAAGGAGACCATCAGCGGGGAGACCACCGAGGCGGTGGCCACCACCAGCGCCGCGCCCACCAGCACCGGCAGCGTGGGGGACACCGCCGAGACCACCTGGAAGGCCGCGACCACCATCAGCAGCCGCACCACCAGGCGCCGCCGGTCGACGATGTCACCCAGCGGCACCAGCAGCGACATGCCCAGGGTGTAGCCCACCGTGCCGGCCGTCACCACCAGCGAGACGGTGCCGCTACCGACGTGGAACTCGGAGGCGATCGCGGTCAGCAGCGGTTGCGCGTAGTAGATGTTGGCGGCCGAGAAGCCCGCCGTGACGGCGCACAAGGTGGCCAGTCCCGACGATATGCCGGCCGGGGCGGCGGTGGCCGCGGTGGCCGTCGGGGGTGGGGACGGATGGGTGGTCATGGCTGGCGACGCCTTTCGATCTGGGGATCCTTCGTGGCTTGTGTCCGGCGGGGGTCATCTGACGAGCAGCCAGAACAGCAGCGCCGCGTTCGCGCCGTACTGGGTGACCATGAAGGCGCGGTAGGGCAGCCGCAGGTCGTCCCGGGTGACGCTGTGCCGGGTGGTGCGGGCGAAGACGGCGACCACGAAGGCGCCAGCCAGCAGCACCAGCGCGGAGGGGACCAGCACCGGCGCCCACGCGGTGGCCGCGGCCAGGTAACCGCCGCCGATGGCGAAGCCGTTGAGCGAGGCGACCAGCCGGGTACGGGTCGAGCCCCACACGATGTGCGGGGTGCGGCGGCCGGCGACGATGTCACCGCGCACGTCGGACAGGTCCTTCACCAACGCGCCGACGGCCGCCATCCACAAGGACATGGCGGCCGTCAGAAGAAGTGCGGCGATCGGATGGCGATGGCCGGAGGACAACCATCCGGCCGCGTAGGTGCAGATCCCGAGACCCAGGACCAGCAAGGAGGCGCCACGCCCGCTGCGTTTACCGTGGAAGGGGGCGCCGGAGTAGGCGTATCCGAAGGCCAGATAGGCACCCAGGACGCTGATGAGCGCCGGACCGCCGCTGAACCAGGCCAGCAGCAGCGCCGCGCAGCCGGCGGCCAGGATGCCCTGTACCGCGGTGGAGACCGGCAGCCGACCGCTGCTTATCGGCCGGGCGGAGCCGTTCGCCCGGTCCTCGACACGGTCCATCACCCCGTTGAACACGTAGACCGCGGCCGCCGCCAAGAGGCAGGCCAGGGCCGCACCGACTGTGCGCCCTGGCCGGAATAACGGTCCCGCGGCCAGTACGGCCATGGTGACGAATCTGAGCAAAGTGACGACCTGTACCGGAACCCGGGATTCCTCCGCGAAGTGCCGAAACGCCTTTGAACCGGTCAGAACAGCCTGATTCTGGTCGCGGGGCAGCAACACCGCGGGGGCATTGGTCTCCATGCGGAGAACAGTAAGTTGCGATGCCCGCCGGGTATATCACACCTCCGGGGAGGCATCAGGCGCCCGTCAAGGACATCCGGGGCTATCTAAAGAAACATTCCGACACCCTCTTCGGTCCATCGGGGAATGCCTGGGACCGACTTCTGACTAGCTTGAGCGCAGGGCTGCGGACCACCGACCGACCGGCGGTGCGCGGCCCTGTGTCCCGAGCCATCACCGGCGATCGCCGGTCGTCAAAGGAGGACAGTCATGGGTGAGGACGTCGTACGGGGCCAGTCCGCGACCGACCCGGCCCGTCTGGGCGAGCAGGTCTTCCGCACGCTGGCAGGTGATTCGGGCACGCCCGCTCCGTGGGAGGCGCTGGGAGATTTCGCGCCGGCTCTGGGAGAACACATCAAGCACGGACTGGGCAGCCTGGTCGCCCGACCCGAACTCGATTTGCGCACCCGCGAGTTGGTCACCGTCGCGCTGCTGGCCGCGCTCGGCAACTGCGAGTCGCAACTGGCGTTCCACGCCTCCGGCGCGCTGGAGGCGGGTGCCACCGCGCAGGAGGTCGTCGAGACGCTGATGCAGGTCAGCATCTACGCCGGCATCCCGCGCACCATCAACGCGCTGGTCGCCGCCCGCCCGGCGCTGGCCCGCCAGGAGGTCCCGGTGGGCTGAACCGGGGAGGCATCCCGACGACCGGGCGACACGGTTGCGATGTTCCTTTCGAACCGACCGTCCGACGTCAAACGGGGAATATCTCCGCCCCTGCGTGCTGACTAGCCTCAATGTTGCTCGTGATCGACCCCAGGGAATTCCCGGGGAATGCGCGAGTTCGTTCCGGACCAACGCACGAATTTCGATCGCAAGAGACTTGAGGATGGTGAACCAGAAATGACGGACCCGATAGCCCATGCGTCGATCGACGACTACCTGGGCCCGGGCGCCACCCGTTTCTTCGGCGAGGGTTACCGGAGGATCGCCGAACGACTGACCGATATGTCCTGGGACCTGGAGCGGAGGACCCTGCGGGCGACCGCGGGGGTGGTCTTCCCGTTCGACTGGTCCGTCAAGCAGACCACGAACCCCATCGCACCCCACCTGAGCACCATCGACGCGGTGGTCTTCGCCGCGCAACTCGCCGATGCGGGCCTGACCGCCAGTCTGGGCCTGACCGCACAGCAGCGGCGCACCATGTGGCTGCGCCGGGTGGACATCCGGGCCGGCTCGACACCCGACGAGCAGGGCCTGGAAGCCTTCCCGGTCGACGCGAAGTTCTCCGCCCCGGTCGACGAACCGGACTCGGCGCTCGGTCAGGTGTCCACCGTGGTCTGCCACGTCGGGCACATGACGGTGCGGTGCGTCGTCGAGCACGGCCGCTCGGACAACGACCCGATGCCGACCGGGCCGTTGCCCGAGGGCCTGCTCGGCGCAGCCGAGCGACGCCCGTACGGAACCGGCTACCAGACACACCGCCAGTCCATCACCGCGATGGCTGTCGAGGTGACGGGGGCCGTCCCCCGTGCCTCGGCGACGGTGGTCACCAGCGCGGAGGGATCGTCGGGCGACGAGGGGATGGAGGGCGCCTACCAACCGGCGACCTCCATGGTGGACGCCTTCGTCGTCGCACTGCAGATGGGACAGGTACTGCTTTACGAGTTGGACGGACTGACCCGCGCCGCCTCCAGCACGTTGTGGATGCGACGCACGGTCCTGGAGGTGAACGCGCCGCAACGCCCCCTCGGTCAGCACGAGTTGGTGGGCGCGATCTTGGACGACGCCATGGTTGTCGAGTCGCGTGGATCGACTTGGCGCAGCGCGGACATCGTCGCGGAGAGCGGAGGGGTCCGGGTGCGCTGCTCGGTCACCCACAAGATCCCCGCAGCGAGTCCCGCCCGCCAGCCGGTCCAGGTCGGCTGACCCCACCCATCCCCATACGAAAGGCACTAGCCATGAAGCTGGGAATAACGGGCACCTACTCCTCCGGCAAGACCCTGACCTCGATGGCACTGACGCACTTCACCGGCATTCCGCGCACCCAGGCGCGCACCATGCGGGAGATCCTGCCGGAAGCGGCCCCCGGCAAGACCCTTGAGGAGTGCACCGCCGCCGAACTGCTCCAGATGATCATCGTGCGGCACACCGAGCGGGTCGCCCACGAGCGGCAGTTAGGAGCCGCGAGCTTCCTGTCGGACGGCTGCTCACTGCAGGAGTGGATCTACGGGTCCATTCGCGTCCAGGTCGGTATCAACCCCAACGCCTCGGTCCACCTCGGTGAGGGGGAGTCGGTCGAGAAGACCGCGGAACTGCACTTCTTCGAGCAGGTCATGGAACGGATCGGCGTTTCGCTCAAGATCCATGTCAAGCGCACCTACGACGCGTTCGTCCACCTTCGCAACGAACTGCCGCTGACCGAGGACGGGCACCGTCCGGTCAACGAGCGGTTCCGCACGATGGCCGACGAGACGCTGCTGAGGGTCCTTGACGAGCTCGAAATGCCGGTCCATGTCATCGGCGGCGACCTCGCCACCCGACTGGAGACGATCGCCGACCGCTTCGGTTTCACCCCGGTGACCACCGCAGCCGAGGCGATCGCCCGGGCGGAGCGGGACTACCAGGGGCTCGACACCCGTAGCGAGTCGGAGCGCCTCCAGAACGCCGCCTGACAACCCCAAGGATGTGAGCGATCCGACGGCTGACCGGTGTTCACAGTTGGCGCCGTGTACCGGGCCAGGTCGTCGGATCGCTCGCGCAGACCAGCGAAGGGCCCACACCGTGTCTTCTACCACAGGAACAAGAGGCCTCACCACTTCGTCAAGTACCGGTTGCCCGGGAGGTACGTCATGAGCCGGGCGGCGGTGCTCGCCGGAATCGGCGCGGTCGTGCCGCCCCGGGCGGTGACCAACCAGATGCTCTCCGAACGGCTGGCCACCAGTGATGAATGGATCAGAAGCAGGACAGGGATCGAGAAACGTCACGCCGTCGACGTCGGGGTCGCAACCAGCGACCTGGCCGTCGAGGCCGGTGGCAGAGCCATGAAGTCGGCCGGCATCGACGAGGTCGACCTGGTGGTGCTCGCCACCGCGACGCCCGACCACCCGCTGCCCGGCACCGCGCCGGACGTGGCGAGTCGGCTGGGGCTGCGGGACGTACCGGCGTTCGACATCGCGGCGGTCTGCGCGGGGTTCGTCTACGCGCTGGCCTCCGGGGCCGGGGCGATCGTCTCCGGGCTGGCCAACCGGGTGCTGGTGATCGGGGCGGAGACGTTCACCTCGATCCTCGACCCGGAGGACCGCGGCACCACGATCCTGTTCGGCGACGGCGCCGGCGCGGTGGTGCTGCGGGCCGGCAAGGAGGACGAGCCCGGTGCGCTGGCCGGGTTCGACCTGGGCAGCGACGGCACGCTGGCCGACCTGATCAAGATCCAGGGCGGCGGCTCCAGGCAGCGGTCGGGCGGACTTCCGCCCGACCCTGACCAGGGCTGGTTCACCATGCAGGGCCGCGAGGTCTTCACCCAGGCGGTGACGCGGATGGCGGGGTCCACCAGGACCCTGCTGGAACAGATCGGCTGGCCGGTGGAATCGGTCGACCGGTTCGTCGGCCACCAGGCCAACATCCGCATCCTGCACTCGGTCTCCGACCTGCTCGGGCTTCCCCGCGAGCGGGCCGTGGTCCACCTCGACCAGGTGGGCAACACATCGGCGGCCTCCATCCCGCTGGCCTTGGTGCACGCAGCCGAGACCGGTCATCTGGTCAAGGGTCACCGGGTCGCGATGAGCGCCTTCGGCGGCGGTCTCACCTGGGGGTCGGCAGCCCTCACCTGGCCCGACGTGGCGGTCGGCTGACCGACCGCCAACCCGAACCGACCCACGACGACGAAACGCGGAGGAGTACCACCCATGTCCATCGATGTGATCGCCGGCCAGCTGATCGAGACCCTGCGGACGAAGTACGGCTACAGCCCCGAGGAGCTCAGTGACACCACGGATTTCGAGGAGCTCGGATTCGACTCCCTGGTCTTCGTGGAGCTCGCGGTGGCGTTGGAGAACGCCTACAAAGTGCCCCTGTCCGAAGACGAGTTGGCCGAGACCAGGTCGGTCCGGCAGATAGCGGAACTGATAGCCGACAAGGCGTCCGCGACCGCTGCCTGATCCACCCCCGGCCGGGGGACGGGGCGACTTCCCCCTTTCCGCCCCGTCCCCCGGCACCCCCTCCGATCTGTCCGCCGCCACCCGAGACCCCTTGACCTTCGAACTGGAGAGGCACCGTGAACGCGAACATCCCCTCCACCGCCGCGGCACCCGACGTGCTGGTGATCGGCGCCGGCCCGGTCGGCATGGTGATCACCTGCGAGCTCCTGCAACAGGGAGTGTCCGTGCGGATGATCGACCGCCAGCCCGCGGTCGACGAGTCCGACCCGCATTCGAAAGGCATTCTGGTCTGGCCGCGCAGCCTTGAGCTGCTGCGCCGGATCGGGGTGAGTGAGCAACTGGTCGCCCAAGGCCACCGCAGCGGTGCGGTCGGCTACTACTCCGACGGACGCCTGCTGGGCAGCGCCCACCTCGACCGGCACCCCGACTCGCCCTACCCGTTCGTCCTGACCCTGCCCCAGCGCGAGAGCGAGCGGATCCTGCGCGCCCGGCTCGCCGAACTCGGCGGGGTGGCCGAGCGCGGGGTGGAGATGGTCGAGCTGGAGACCGGCGGGGAGCGCCCGGTGGCCACCCTCAAGCACCCGGACGGCACCGTGGAGACCGTCACGCCGGCCTGGCTGGTCGGCGCGGACGGTCCCGGCTCGACGACCCGCAACCTGCTGGGCATCGAGTTCGACGGTGAGCCCATCGACGTCAGCTACGCCATCGGTGACGCACCGATCACCGGCGACGTGCCGACCGACACCGCCTACTACTACTCGCCGGACGGCGTGGTCGCCCTGGTCCCGCTCAAGGGCGGCTTCTACCGGATCGCCGGCAACATCCCGCACCGGGGCGCGGACGAGGGCGACCCGCCGCGTGAGCTGCTGGAGGCCATCGTCCGGCGCCGGGCGAAGATCGACATCAGGGTGGGCGAGCCGCTGTGGGCCCGGTCCTTCCGGCCCCGGCTGGGGCTGGCCGCCAGCTACCGCAAGGGCCGCTGCTTCCTGGCCGGCGACTCCGCCCACGCCATCAGCCCGGCCGGCGGCCAGGGCATGAACGTCGGCTTCCAGGACGCCGCCAACATCGCCTGGAAGCTGGCCGGTGTGGTCAAGGGTCGGCTCGACGAGAGCGCGCTGGACTCCTACGCCCCCGAACGCGCCGCCAGCGCCCAGCGGATGGGCGCCACCTCGGCCGCCCAGGCCAAGTTCGCCCTCCAGCGCAGCCCGCTGCGCCGGGCGCGCCGCGACGCGATCTTCGTGGCGGGCCGGATGGTCGGCGTCCTACAGCGGGTGCTGGTGCCGCTGCTGAGCCAGACCGACACCAACTACGGCCAACTGGACGACCGTCCGCTGGTCCTGCGCACCCAGCGCAAGGCCGCGATCGGGGAGCGGCTGCCGCTCTTCGCGGGCGACGCCCTGCCCGACGGCACCCCGGCCCTGCACCCGTACCACTACACCGTCCTGCTGTGGCCCGGCCGCGGTACCTCGGCCGGCTGGCAGCGACAGGTCAGCACCCTGCGGCCGCGCTTCGCGCAGCAGGTGGAGGTGCTGGACCTGGGCGGGCTGTCCTCCGGAGCGCACCGAAAGCTCCGCAAACACCTGGGTGGCGACGCCGTACTGGCCGTCGTACGCCCGGACGGTCACCTCGCGCACCTCGCCCCCATCGGGCAGCCCGAGGAGACCAGCCGTTTCATCCGTTCCCTGGCACCCAGTGCCGCTCCATTCACCGACCCGGGGGCCGTCGAGGCCGCCGAGCCGGTGCCGTCCGCCTGACCCGAATCCAGCTCCGCCCGCATCTCACCAAGGGAGTAAGCAGAAATGAGTACGACCGACACCGTGCAGGAGTTCTTCAAGCGTTTCGGCAGCGGCGACGCCAAGTCGGTGGTGGAGCTGTTCCCGGAGAAGACGGACTGGAACGTTCCCGGCGCCGCCAACGTCCCCTGGGCCGGCCGTCGCAGCACCCATGAGGAGATCGAAGCCTTCCTGAACTGCTGCTACACGCAGGTCACCACCGAGGCGTTCGCGGTCGACGGGATCATCGCCGACGGCGAGCACGCGCTCGCCTACGGCAGTTTCACGCACCTGGTGAAGAGCACCGGCAAGCGGTTCGTGTCGGACTTCGCTCTGCACGCCGTGGTGGTAGACGGCCAGATCCGTCAGTACCACATGTTCGAGGACAGTCACGCGGCCTCTGTGGCCTTCACGGCCTGAGTTATCTGCGGTGGCGGCGGGGGCCCGGCCCCCGCACTCGCCCTCGCCGCCACCGCACCGCACTTCCCTAAGGAATCACGATGTCCGCAACAACAAGCACCCCCAGACCGGGCCGGCTGCCATCTCTCACCGGACTCAGGACCGTCGCGGCACTGATGGTCTTCTGCTTCCACATCTATGCCGCAGCCATCTTCGTCTCACCCACCGTCAACCACTGGATGTCGCACTCCTTCAGCCAGGGTGGCGTCGGGGTGACCTTCTTCTTCCTGCTCAGCGGCTTCCTGTTGACCTGGACCGCGCGCAACAACGACACCGCGACGGCGTTCTGGCGCCGCCGCATCGTCAAGATCTTCCCCAACCATCTGGTGACCTGGGTCGTCGCGATGGTCTTCCTCACCATCTCCGGGCTGACGCTGACCGGCAGCTTCACCCCGATCGGTCTGGACTCGCTGCCCAACCTCTTCCTGTTGCAGGACTGGTTCCCGCGCGGGGGCGTCTTCTTCAGCATGAACATCCCCAGCTGGTCACTGGGGTGCGAGGCGTTCTTCTACCTGCTCTTCCCGCTCTCACTGCGGGCGCTGCGGCGCATACCCGGCCGACTTCTGTGGACATCGGCCGCTGTGCTGACCGCCGCCGTCTGGTTGATGCCGCTGCTCGCCAACACGCTGTTCCACCACGGCCCGCCGGTACCGGGTCTGCCGGTCAGTGAGGACCGCATGTGGTTCGTCTACACCCTGCCGCCGGTGCGGATGCTGGAGTTCCTTCTCGGGATGGTGCTGGCGCTCATCGTCGCCGAGGGACGCTGGCCCCGGATCAGCCTGGGTGCTGCGAGCGTTCTGTCGCTCGCCGGCTACATCGCCTCCTCCTGGCTGCCGTACGTCTACAGCCTCAACGCGGGCGCACTGATCCCGCTGGCACTGCTGATCCCGGCCGCCGCCACCGCTGACATCAACTCGAAGATGTCGCCGTGGCGCGGTCGTGTCATGGTCTGGCTCGGCAATGTCTCCTTCGCGTTCTACCTGGTCCACCAGTTGGTGATCCGCTGGGTGCACTACGCCCTGGGCGCCACCCGGACCTTCGACACCCCGGCCGCGATCGGTGTGACCGCCCTGATCATGGCCATCGCGCTCGTCCTTGCATCCGCGCTCTACTACGCGGTCGAGATGCCGCTCGTCCGACGGTTGAGCGTCTCGCGGCGGCCGGTTGTTGCCACGCCGGTCGCGCCCGAAAGCCCGGTGGTCGCCTCGACGAGGCCCTAACCACCGTTTTCCACCCCTACCAAGCGCCTGACGGCGCAGGAGGCAGAAACATGTCCACAGTCACCGAAGTCACGGACGCACCAGATGGTGCGGCGCCAACCATGACAGGCCGTCAGAAGCTGATTCTGGTACTGCTGCTGGGCGCTCAGTTCATGCTGGCCGCCGACTTCTCCATCCTCAACGTCGCCCTGCCGGACATCGGCAAGGGCCTGCACTTCTCGCTGGCCAACCTGCAGTGGGTGACCACCGCGTTCGCCCTGTCGGCGGCCGGTTTCACCCTGCTGTTCGGTCGCGTCGCCGACCTGTTCGGCCGACGCAAGCTGTTCCTCATCGGGATGGCCCTGCTCACCGTCGCCTCGCTGGTGGGAGGTCTGGCGAACCAGCCGGGCGTCCTGCTGACCGGCCGCGTCTGCCAGGGTCTGGCCACCGCGATGGTCACCCCGGCCGCCCTGTCCCTGCTGACCACCTCCTTCCCGGAGGGTCCGCTGCGGGCCAAGGCGCTCGGGCTCAACGGGGCCATGCTGTCGGCGGGCTTCATCACCGGCGCGGTGGGCGGCGGTGTCCTCACCGACCTGCTGTCCTGGCGCTGGGCCTTCTTCATCAACGTCCCCGTGGGCGCCATCGTGCTGGTCATGGCGATCTCGGTGCTCAAGGAGACGCGAGCCGAGTCGAAGGCGAAGCTCGACATCCCGGGCGCCATCACGGTCAGCGTGGGCCTGCTGGCTCTGGTCTACGGCATCACCGCCGCCCAGATCCACGGCTGGTCCTCGCCGCAGACCTTCATCCCGCTCGCGGCGGGCGTGGTGCTGCTGGTGGCCTTCTGGTTCATCGAGCTGCACACCGAGGAGCCGCTGGCCTCGCTGCGGGTGCTCCAGCGGCGCAGTGTCCGCTGGGGCAACTTCGGCGGCATCATCACCTTCACCATGGGCAGTGGCGTCACCTTCCTGATGACGCTCTACCTTCAGAAGGTGCTGGGCTACTCCCCGCTGGTCACCGGTCTGTCGTTCGGTCTGCTGGGTCTGGCCGCCTTCTTCGGCGGCACGCTCGCCCCGCGGATCATCGGCAAGCTCGGTGGCCCCAAGGCGCTGGTGGTCGGTCTGATCGTGCAGGCGGTGGCGAGCTTCATGCTGGCCTTCGTCGGCGACGGGCGGAACTTCATCGTCCTGGTGCTGGCCGGTACCGCGGTCGCGGGCTTCGGCCACATCAGCGCCGTCGTGGCCTACATGGTCACGGGAACGTCCGCCCTGCCGGACGGTGAGCAGGGTCTGGCCACCGGCCTGACCACGCTCACCCAGCTGGTGGGTCTGACCCTGGGCATCCCGGTGCTCAGCTCCATCACCACCGCCCGGTTCAACTCGATGCAGGCCACCCACACGGCCGCGCAGTCGGTGCTCGGCGGTGTGCGACTGGCGCTGGTCGTCAACGGCGGCGTCCTGGTCGTCGGCGCGCTGATCATCGCGGCCTTCTTCGCCATGGCGAAGGAGTCCTCCGCGGTGCCCGCGGAGCAGCCTGCCTGATCCGGCGTCACCCAGTACGGCGGCGGGGCCACGGGTTCCTGGGCCCCGCCGCCGCATCGCTCACCGGTGCCCCGCCACCCGCTACCACTTTGGGAATAGGTGGCGGGGCACCTAGGGGGAATTCGTGCCTTGCGGCCGAGATCGACGGTTTACCGTCGAATCAGCCCCCCGCACCATTTACGACATTGCTGATGAGTTCCAATGAAGGGGAACAGCTCATGCGTGCAGTCATTGTGAAGTCTTTCGGAGAGCCGGAGGCCGCCGAGGTCGCCGAGGTCGAGCTCCCCGAGCCTTCCGCCGGACAGGTCCGGGTCAAGGTGCACGCCTCCGGCGTCCACCCCGCCGACCTGCTGATCCGCTCCGGCGCGCTGGCCGCGATGCTGCCGGAAGCACCGCACTACGCCCTCGGCTGGGACCTGGCCGGCACCGTCGAGGCGCTCGGCGAGGGTGTCACCTCGTGCGCCGTCGGCGACCTGGTGATCGGGCTGAACGACTGGTTCGCCACGATGGCCGGCGTCAACGCCGAGTTCGCGGTGCTGCCGGCCGTGGCGCTCGCCCCGGTGCCCGAGGGTGTCTCGCCCAGCGAGGCCGCCACCCTGCCGCTCAACGGCCTCACCGCCCTCCAGGCGCTCGACATGATCGGGGTGGCCGAGGGCCAGACCCTGGTCGTCACCGGCGCGGCCGGCGGCGTCGGCGGCTTCGCCACCGAACTGGCGGTGGGCCGCGGCGCGAAGGTGATCGCCATCGCCGGGTCGCAGGACAAGGAGTTCGTCGCCTCGCTGGGCGCCGAGTTCGTCGAGCGGGGCGACGGCGCCGCCGAGGCCGTGCTCGCCCTGGTCCCCGGTGGCGTGGACGCGGTCTTCGACACCGCCCTGATCGGTACGCCGCTGATGGCCGCCGTGCACGACGACGGCGTCTTCGTCAACGTCTTCCCGCCGGCCGCCCCGGAGGCCGACCGCGGCATCCGGATCGACAGCATCGGCGTGCACAGCGACGGTCCGCAGCTGGCCGAGCTGTCCGGCATGGTGGAGGCCGGCAAGCTCACCCTGCGGCTGGCCGGCAGCTACCCGGCCGCCGAGGTGGCCGCCGTGCACACCAGGCTCGCCGCGGGTGGTACCCGAGGCGGTCTGGTCCTCACGTTCTGAAGTGACCAGCCGGGTGTGAGGAATTGACGCGAGTGAATTCCTCATCGGCGGAATAGCGCCGCGAAAGGTCCGGCCATTACTCGGCGTCAGCCGAGGACCTGTGGGAAAAACTGTCCTGTTCCGGTACGGCCGGGAAAAGACGGGTCGGCCGGACCTGGGTGCGGTGGGAATCGGGGGAGATTCGCAGCGGCGGGTCCGACCGGGCGCTGCGACGGCGCAGACCCAGAACCGATCACTCTCCCTCTGGAGTCCCCACCATGCGTGAGAACCCATATCCGGTCGCCGTCGTCACGGGTGCCGGAGCGGACATCGGGGCGTCCGTCGCGCGCAGGCTCGCCGCTCAGGGCTACGCGGTCGCGGTGGTCGACAAAAAAGGCGCGAACCTATATCGCTTGCGTGAAGCGATCGAGGCGGCCGGCGGGCAGGCCCAGGTCTTCATCGGCGACGTCGGCCTGGTGCACGAGGCCGAGGCCGTCATGACCAGGGTCGTCGAGGAACTCGGCGAGCCCGCCGTGCTGGTGAACAACTCCTCCGTGCTGCGCGACAGCCCGTTCAGCCTCATGACCGAGGAGGACTGGGACGTCGTGCAGCGTGCCGGTCTGCGGGCACCGTTCCTGCTCAGCGTCGCCGCACGGCGGTACATGGTGCGGCGGGGCTGGGGGCGGATCGTCAACATCGGTCCGCCGTCGCCCAACGGGCAGCCGCCCGGCGCCAACACCATCGCCGCCACCCGCGGCCTGGAAGGCCTCACCCGGTCGCTGGCCATGGAGTTGGGCCCGTACGGGGTGACGGTCAACGCCGTCGTCCCGGGCTTCATCGCCACCGAGGCGGCACGCTCCGCGGCCGAGCGCCTGGGCCTGAGCTTCGAGGTCGCCCGGCACTCGGCCGTGCAGCGGATCCCGGTCGGCCGGATCGGCACCGCGGAGGACGTCGCGGAGTCCGTGGCGTTCTTCGCCTCCGAGGCGGCCGGATTCATCTCGGGCCAGGTGCTGCACGTGGCGGGCGGACCGATGTGACAGCAGCAGTGGTGAAGTGCCAGGCCGGCGAACCGCCGGCCGGGCACCTCCTACCGCCGGCTGTAGCCCTGGCTGCCGCGTCCGGCGGGTGCCACGATCAGCGACCGCTCCACGGCCTTGTTCACCGCGTCGATCCGCGACACCGCGTCGAGCTTGCCGAAGATGTTGCGCAGATGGCGCTTGACGGTGCCCTCGGTGATGCCGAGCCGCCCGGCGATCTGCCGGTTGCTCATCGCCTGCGCCGCGCAGGTCAGCACCTCCACCTCGCGGCTGGACAGGCTCCCCTGGTCATCCAGGCCGGAGGTGGGGCCGCGCAGGCTGTCCGGGCAGACCGAGACGGTCACGGTGCGGCGGCCACTGGAGTCCTCGCGCTGCCGGATCGCCGAGACCAGCGTCTCGCGGCTGACGCTCTTGTGCAGGTAGCCGCGCACCCCGTAGGAGAGCAGCTCCTGTACCAGATGCTGGCCGTCGTCCATGCTCAGCACGATGATGCGGACGGCCGGGTCCTGCTCCAGCAGTCGCTGCACCGTGTTCGGCGGGTCGTTCTCCGGCATCTCGATGTCCAGCAGGATGACGTCCGGCCGGTGCTGGCGGGCCATCCGGATCGCGTCGGTGCCGGTGCCCGCCTGGGCCACGATCTCGAACCCCGGCTCGGTGCGCAGCAGGTCGCACAGTGCCTCGCGCAGCAGCGTGTGATCGTCCGCGACGAGGATGCGGACCATGTCGTCGTGTGTCATGTCTTCACGCGCCCCTCGATCGGTATCCAGATCATGACGTGTGTGCCGCGGCCGGGCGCGGTGTCCAGATTGACCGTGCCGCCGAGCAGGTGCACCCGTTCCTGAAGACCGTCGAGACCGTTGGTGCGCCCCGAGGACCGGACGGTGTCGAGGTCGAACCCGCAGCCGTCGTCGATGATCTCGGTCTGGATCTCGTGCGGTGCGAGGTCGATGTGGACCAGTATGTTTCCCGCCGAGGCGTGCGCGAACGTATTGCGCAGACACTCCCGGATGATGATGAACAGCTCTTCCGACACCTGGCCGGGGATCCACTCCTCCGAACCCTGTACCCACAGTTGTACGGATTCGCTCAGTTCGCCCATTGAGGCCGCGAATCCCTTGAGGGCGGTCTCCAGCGAACCGGAAAGGTTGGACCGACGCAGTTCGGTGACCAACTGACGAGTGGTGTCTAAAGTCTCCAGAATGGCGGCTTTCGCCGCACGGACCTGTGGTGAAATCTCCTGGTTCGCGCCCCGTACCAGGAGTTCGTGCATTTCGAGTTGACGCATCGCCAGGCTGAGGGAATTGCCCAGTTGGTCGTGGATCTCCCGGGCAAGTCTGCGCCGGCCCTGCTCATGGACCTCACGCACCCGATTCAGTACGAAGGTGTCATAACCGATGGAGCCGGCTTCCAGTCGGCGGCTGATGCCCTGTTGGAGGGCGCGTACCGCCGCGGTGTATCCGGTGCCCCACTCGGAGTCGTCACCGTCCGCTTCTGACAGGGCGTCCAGAATGACGTCCAGCAAGATCATCCCGGCCCGGATCGAATGCGTCAGATGCACACCCTGGCGCACCCGCACTCCACCCAGATCGACGACCTCGGCAATCTGGGTCCCGGAGATGACGGCCACACCGTGTTCCAGGCTGTCCGCGCAGTCCACGATGATGCGGTGGGCCTGCACGACGCACTGCTCCCAAGCTTCGGGGTCGCTTGAGAGCGGGCTGTTGATCGCGCAAAGTCCCTGGTGGTAGCGCTGGATGATCTCCGGTTCCCGGCTGAGCAGACGCTCGGCCGGGCTCTGGTCGGTGGTGCCCTCGGCAGCGTCGCTCATGTCACCCCCAACTCGACGTATCGCTGAGCCTGTGCCATCCCCTAACACCTGGCCACCTTCCCCCATTCCGCCGGGCCCAGCAGCCTCGCCCTGCCAGGCTGGAGCGATCCCAGCCGATCATAGCCGTCGGCATCTGGCGCCCCGTTGGATTTCTGTGAACACCTAGTTGAATCGCCGTAACCGTCATTCCGGTTACCGTGCAACCGGGAATCCGGCAACGGAATGGTGTAGGGGCGCTGGGAACAGACCGCTTCCCAGCGCCCCTACACCATGGTGAGAGCCTTGCGACGTGCTTCGATCAGGTCAGGACAGGACGTTCGGCACCGAGGTGTTGTCGAAGACGATGCCGGGGCCGACGATGTTGTCCTTGGCGACGATCTTGAGGAAGTCGACCGCGGGGAAGTCGGCGCGGTGGGTGGCGTAGGCAGCGGCGTCGGCGAAGGTGGCCTCGAAGAAGACCCGGGTGCTGTCGTTGGGGTCCGGCACGATGTGGTAGCTCAGGGTGCCCTTCTCCAGCTTCAGGGAGAGGTACGCCTCCTTCTGGGCGGCCGTCAGGAACTCCTGGCGGTGCTCGGGGGCGATGTTGGTGAAGGTCGCCACCACGGTGTCCACACTTCCGCGGTCGCCACGCGACGGCTGCACGTGCTTACCGTCCGTGTTCGGCATCGAGGTGTTGTCGAAGACGATGCCGGGGCCGACGATGTTGTCCTTGGCGACGATCTTGAGGAAGTCGACCGCGGGGAAGTCGGCGCGGTGGGTGGCGTAGGCAGCGGCGTCGGCGAAGGTGGCCTCGAAGAAGACCCGGGTGCTGTCGGTCGGGTCGGGAACGATGTGGTAGCTGAGAGTGCCCTTCTCCAGCTTCAGGGAGAGGTACGCCTCCTTCTGGGCGGCCGTCAGGAACTCCTGGCGGTGCTCGGGGGCGATGTTGGTGAAGGTCGCCACCACGGTGTCCACACTTCCGCGGTCACCGTGCGAGGGGGCAAGATGCTGCCGGTGATGGTGTCCACAGGCCATCGCGCCGGGCGCCGCCGCACCCAGCGTCACGGTTGCGGCCGCGACAACGCCCAGCCAGGACAGGGTCTTGTGCAACTTCATGACTACTCCTTGGATTCGACGAAATGTCAGTTCCGGCTAACCCGGTCCGAGGGAATTGCGCGAACCCCGGCAAGCGACAACAGTAATGAGGAAAATTGAGTTATTAATCCCTCTCAGGGCGTGGCGACCGGGTCGAAAGTGACACCGCCTGTGCTTCCTTTTCTACCTTTCCCGTGCGGCATCCGGGACCGACCTGCGGTAACGCGGTGGTTTTACCGAACGACCGCCCGGTTGGGCAGACTTGTAGTAACCACGGGTTACACGGAAAACCTTCGAGGGTACGCCGGGGGCGGCCGGATAAAAGCCGGGCGGCCGGTTATGTATTGACGCCCTTTGGTCCGGACCGGCCGTCGAAGGTGCGGTTCCGGAACTCTATGCCGTCGCCCGTCTTCCGACCCCCGCGGGGGTGCGTCGGACCGGAACGGCGAACGCCCCCGCGGGGAGGGACCCGGCGGGGGCGGTGTGAAGGGCGGATCCGGCGCGGGCGGGATACGCCGCGGGCCGGCCGGTGGCGGTTACTCCTCCACCTCCGCCCAGGCGGCCTGCTTCAGCTCCATCCGGGCGGCCGGGGCGCCGCCGGACAGGGCGGCCCAGTACGGATGGGTGGAGATCTGGACGGACAGGCGCAGCAGTTGCCGCCGCAGCACCGTCGTCTGGGCCGTGTGCCTGGCTCCGGCGAGCCGGTGGTACACGGCGTACCAATCGCGCTGGGCCTCCAGGAGGTCGTCAGGGAAGGCGTATGAAGTCACGCCTCATATTCAAGCATGTGTTCGATTTTTCGCGCAGCACCCACGCCGGTGGTGTCCCGCGGATGTCACCGCGGGAGGCGCCCGGGGCCCGTGCGATGCTGGTCGGGTGCTGCTGACGGACCTGGTCCGACTGCGCCGGGTACGTGACCTGATGGACCGCGACTACGCGGAACCGCTGGACGTCCCGGCGCTGGCCGCCGTGGCCCTGATGTCCCCGGGGCACTTCTCCCGCAGCTTCCGGGCCGCCTTCGGCGAGACGCCGTACAGCTACCTCATGACCCGCAGGATCGAGCGGGCGAAGGCACTGCTGCGGCGCGGCGACCTGAGCGTGACGGAGGTCTGCTTCGCGGTCGGCTGCACCTCGCTCGGCTCCTTCAGTACCCGCTTCACCGAACTGGTCGGCGAGAGCCCCAGCGCCTACCGGGCCCGCCGCCACGACCAGGGCGCCGCCATCCCGGCCTGCGTCGCCAAGATCCACACCAGACCGGTCAGGAACAAGGAAGCGCCGCCCGCCACCGGGACGTAGCGTGACCTGCATGGACATCAAACTCTCGGCGTGTTTCATCGCCGTCGACGACCATGACAGGGCGCTCGCCTTCTACCGCGACGTGCTCGGCCTCGAAGTACGCAACGACGTCGGGTTCGAGGGGATGCGCTGGGTGACCGTGGGCTCGCCCTCGCAGCCGGACGTGGAGATCGTCCTCGAACCACCGCTCGCCAACCCCAACGCCTCCCCGGCCGACCGGCAGGCGATGCTGGAACTGCTGGCCAAGGGCATGCTGCGCGGGGTCATCTTCACCACCGACGACTGCGACGCCACCTTCGAGCGCATCAGCGCCGCCGGCGCCGAGGTGCTCCAGGAGCCGATCGACCAGCCCTACGGCGTCCGCGACTGCGCCTTCCGCGACCCCGCCGGCAACATGCTGCGCTTCAACCAGCCCCGCCGCCGGTGACCGGGGGCGTCCTGGGTCGATTACCCGGGAGGTAATCGACCCCGGCGCGGCCGCTCGGCACAGTGGTGGTCGTCCGGTTCCCGCCGGACCGAAGCACCCTCCGACGGAAGGACACCACCGTGACCACGCATGACGACGCCGTACGGCGCTACTTCGCCGCCTGGAACGCCACCACCCCCGAGGACATCGCCGAGGCGGTCGCCGCCGCCTGGAGCGAGGACGGCTCCTACGTCGACCCGCTCGCCGAGGTCAGCGGCCACCAGGCGATCGCCGCGGTGGTGGCCGCCGCGCACCAGCAGTTCCCCGGCTTCGAGTTCCGGCACCTCGGCTCGGTCGACGCCCACCACGGGGTCGCCCGGTTCGGGTGGGAGCTGGTGTCGGTGGCCGACGGTTCTGCGCCGGTCGCCGGATTCGACGTGATCACCCTCGCGGACGACGGGCGCATCAGCACCGTCAGCGGCTTTCTGGACCGGCTTCCCGCGTAGCGGCGTGTTGCCGCAGCGCCAGCGCCGTCTCGGCGTCGGCGGGCAGGAAGGTCTCCACCGCCAGCTCCGAGACGGTCACGTCCATCGGGGTGTTGAAGGTGGTGACCGTCGAGATGAACGACAGCACCTGACCGCCGGCCTCGATCCGCAGCGGCAACGCGAACGGAGCCGCCGCCTCGGCGGGGACCGGCACCGGCCGCCCGCCCGGGACCGGATGGGCGGCGACCTCCTCGTACAACTCGCGCAGCGGGGCGAAGGCGCGCAGCGCGATCTGCCGCTCCATCCGCTCCAGCAGGTGCGCCCGCCACTCGGCGAGGTTGAGGATGCGCGGCGCGAGCCCCCGCGGATCCAGGGTGAGCCGCATCGCGTTCATCGGCGCGCGCAGCAGGTCCTCCGCGACCCCGTCGAGCAGCGCGGTGGCGCCGCGGTTGGCGGCCACGATGTCGTACATGCCGTCCAGCAGCAGCGCCGGATTCGGCTCGTACGCCGCCAGGAGCCGGTCGAGCCCGGTGCGCAGGGCGGCGAGCGCCGGGTCCCGCAGCGGCCTCTCGGGGTAGGCGGGCGCGTAACCGGCGGCGACCAGCAGGGTGTTGCGGTCGCGTACGGGGACGTCCAGGTGCTCGGCGAGCCGCAGCACCATCGCCTGGCTGGGGAGCGAGCGGCCGGTCTCGACGAAGCTGATGTGCCGGGCCGAACTGTCCGCGCGCAGGGCGAGTTCGAGCTGACTGATCCGCCGCCGGGTGCGCCAGCCGCGCAGCAGCGTCCCCACGGTCACCTGGTCGCGCGCCCCGGTCGCGGCAGTCGTCATGTCCCGGACGGTAGCCGATCGGCGCGGACGGATGGCTTGATTCACCATTAAATCATCGCGAAAGGATAACAACCTCTACACATTGTCTCCATATGTGGTCGGATGAACTCCTGCTGAGCCGCCATCAGCGACCCGCCAGGGCAGGCCTCGCACGCCTTGACGTCGCTTCTCTCACAGGAGAACACCCTTGAACAAGAAGCTGATCGCAAGCATCTGCTCCGCGGCGCTGGCCGCCACCGGCATCTCCCTGGCCCTGGTCCCCGCGGCGCACGCGGACACCACCGTGACCCTGCGCGGCACCGACCTGCTGCCCGGTCTCGCCGACGTCCGGGCCCAAGGACACGTGCAGTTCGCGGACAACGGGCTGTCCGTGGTGACCGACGCCTTCACCTCCGGCACCTCCGGCCTGTCCAAGGCGGCGGAGTACTGGGACACCGACGTCACGCTGGCCGACGCCGGCGAACCCGCGCTGGACTGGTCGGGCACCGACACCAAACCGGGCGTCAACCTCTACGTCGACCTGGACGGCGACCCGGCGACCGGCATGTACGGCAACACCGCCTACCGCGGCGCCGACGCGATCCTGGTCGGCGAGGACGTCTACCGGGACGAGAACGGCACCCCGGACTGGTGGGCCACCGCCTCCGCGGTGCTGGACAACGGCGCCCCCGCAACCACCGGCGGCAGCGGATCCGCGCGCCACGGCACGCTGGACGGCTGGCGCGGGCTCTACCCGGACGCCCGGGTGGTGGCCGAGGGCTTCTCGCTGGGCTCCGGCGGCCGGGGCTCCGGCATCATCGACAAGATGACGCTGGGCACCACGACGTACGAGTTCACCGGCAAGGACAAGGTCGTCCCGGTCACCCCGCCGGGCCAACTGGCGGCGCCGGGCGGACTGAAGGTGACAGCCACCTCGGCGAACACGGTGTCGCTGTCGTGGGACGCGGTGCCCGGCGCGGGCAACTACCAGGTCTTCGAGGGCGGCGTCGCCGCGAACGTCGGCTCCTCCTGGGACACCACCGCCGTCATCGGCGGCCTCCAGTTCAACCGGAGCTACACCTTCACCGTCGCGGCCGGCCAGATCGGCACCGAGGCGACCGGTCAGGCCTCCGCCCCGGTGAAGGCCACCACCGCGACGGTGACACTGGCCGCGCCGACCGGTCTGAAGGTCACCTCCGCCACCGCCACCACCTTGGTGGTGGCGGCCGGCGCCGTCCCCTTCGCCGACCACTACCTCTGGTACGTCGACGGCGTCGCCCACGGCAGCTCCGACAACCCCACGTACACGATCCGCGGGCTGAAGGGGAAGACCCACTACCAGCTGGCCGTCGCCGCCGACACGATCACCACCGTGCCGGGCCCGAACTCCGCGACGATCACCGGCACGACCCGCTGACCGCCGCGCCCCCGGCAGGAGGCGGCCCGCCCGGTGCGGGCCGCCTCCTCGATCGGGCGCCTGTCAGCCGCGGTCACCCGGCAGGTGGAGGCAGGCCGCCCCCTTGCCCGGGGTGCCGAACGACAGGGCCAGCTTGGCGGTGTTGAGCGAGTCGACGGGGAAGACGATCCGCAGGTGCATCCCGGCGGGGATCCGGTGCGGGTCGACGGTCACCACGAAGTCGCCCTTGGCGTTCCGGTCGGCCAGGGTCATCACGGCGTAGTACGACCCCTTGGGCACCGGCGAGCCGTCGGCGTAGTGGTCGGGGTGGTAGACGCAGGTGTCCCCCTGGAAGACCTGCCCGTCCACCCCCATGGCGGCCAGGTTCTTCTCCAGCGCGGCCACGTCCGGCTTGCCGGCCCCGGTGCCGCGGATGGTGATCTTCACCTCCCCGTGGGCCGTGCGGTCCAGGCTGTAGGCGACGTCGCGGATGTGGGTGGGGGCGGCGGTGACGGGGGCGGTGGCGGGCGCGTGGCCGGCGGCGGTGGCCGACCCGCCGGGGTGGCCGGTGGCGGAGGGCGTCTGGGTGAGCATGAAGCCGGCCGCCGCGGCGGCCACCACGACCGGGGTGGCCACCCGGATCGCCAGCCGGCGGCGACGGCTGGTGCGCTGGGCGTTCGCCAGGTTGTCCATCAGGGCTTCCTTCAGCAGAAGGTGGCGGTCGGCCGGGAGGTCCGGTTCCGCCGGCAGCCGCCAGGGCTCGCCCTGCCGGCCGGGCCGCGGCTCGCGCGGCGGCGGAATGGTCTCGTTCATCGATTCGTCTCCTGGATCGACCGGACCGCTGATGCGCGGTCACCCCGTAGCTGTCCGCCGCCGGGACGGCGTCGCAGTTCTTTTTCCGTGAGGTCCCGCAGCCGGGCGCGGGCCCGCGACAGCCGGGAGCGCAGGGTGCCCACCGTCACGCCGAGCACCTCGGCGGCCACCGTGTGCTCCAGGCCCGAGCACACGCACAGCGCGACCACCTCGCGGTCGGCCGGGCGCAGCCGCTCCATGGCGGCCCGGGCCGCGGCCAGCTGCTCGCCGTCGGCCAGCCGGCCCACCACCTCGTCGGCGAAGTCCGGGACGACGTCGCGGGCCGGCAGCCGGGTCAGCGCCCGGTGGTGGCGGCGTGCCGCGCGGCGGACGTTGCGCAGCACGTTGGTGGCGATGGCCAGCAGCCACGGCCGCAGGTCGTCGCCGTCCGGGCGCAGCCGCCTGCGCAGCCGCCAGGCCTCCAGAAAGGTCAGCGACACCACGTCCTCGGCGTCCGCCCGGTCGCCGGTGGCCCGTACCGCGTACCGGTAGACCGAACCGGCGTGGTCGTCGAAGATCTCGCCGAAGGCCGACGGGTCCCCGGCACGCAGCCGGGCACGCAGGGAAAGTTCCACACCCCTGACTGTCCGGCCGCGGCCGCGCATCGCCGTGACCCCGGTCACATCTCCCTAGGAGAGGGCGGACCGCATCCGCCGTACCGCCTCGGTGATCACCTCGGGGGAGGTGGCCAGGTTCAGCCGTACGTGCCCCGCCCCGCCGGTGCCGAACGGGATGCCGCTGTGCAGCGCGACCCGGCCGCGTTCCAGGAAGACGGCGGCCGGGTCGTCGTCCAGGCCGAGCGCCCGGCAGTCCAGCCAGGCCAGGTAGGTGCCCTGCGGCTGCCGGTAGCCGACCTCCGGCAGGTGCTCGGCGAGCAGGTCCGCCAGCAACTGCCGGTTCTCCGCCACCCCGGCCAGCAGCGCGTCCAGCCAGTCGCTGCCGTGCCGGAAGGCGGCGGCGTGCGCGATGACGCCCAGATGGCTCGGGCCGTGCGAGACCTCCTCCGGCATCCGCGCCAGGTCCTTGGCCGCCTCGGGCCCGGCGACGGCCGCGGCGGCCTTCAGCCCGGACAGGTTCCACCCCTTGGAGGCCGACATCAGCGCGAAGTCGTTCTCCGACCCCGGCACCGACAGGTACGGCACGAAGGTCGCGCCCGGCGGCACCACCGGCGCGTGGATCTCGTCGGAGACCACCCGCACCCCGTAGCGCCCGGCCAGCGCGGCGACCGCGGCGAGCTCCTCGGCGGTGTGCACCGCGCCGGTCGGGTTGTGCGGGTTGCACAGCAGGTGGACGGCGGTGCGCCCGCCCGCGGTGACCTGGCGGAAGGTCTCCTCCAGCGTGCCGAGGTCGAGCCGCCCGTCACCGCCCAGCGGCGCCTCGACGATCCGCCGGTCCAGGTGCTCGGTGAACGCGTAGAAGGGCGGGTAGACCGGCGGGTTGACCACCACCGCGTCCCCGGGGGAGGTCACCAGTTTCAGGATCTCCATCAGGCCGAGCATCACGTCCGGCACCAGCGCCGAGCACTCGGCCGTCACCCCTGACCAGCCCCAGCGCCGCCGGGTGAAGTCGGCCAGCGCCTCGGTGTACGTCGATCCGACCGGATAGCCGGTGTCGCCGAGGGCGACGGCGTCCCCGATCGCCCGTGCGACCGGCTCGGCGAGCGGGACGTCCATCTCCGCCACCCACAGCGGGAGCACGTCGGGCGGATAGGCGCGCCACTTCACGCTCGTTCGCAGCCGTAGATCAGAGAGGGAGAGCTTCCGCAGCGGATTGAACTCCTCATACGACATGACAAGCATTATGACGATGTCCGCTGCTCCGCACCCCGGCGTGCGCGCGGTTTCCCGCGCGCCCGCCGGGCGGCACGTCAGAACAGCGGGACCCCGGCACGGGTCAGCCGCCAGTCCACGGTGCCGAAGACCGACGGGTCGATGGTCCCGTTGGCCTGCACCCAGGCGATGATCGTGTTGCGGATCTCGTCCGAGTTCGACCAGACCGACTCCGCCGCCGCCACATGGGGGAAGTTGCCGCCGCCGTTGGCCCGGTAGTTGTTCACCGCCAGCACGAACCGCGCGGCCGGGTCGATCGGTGCGCCCTGGAAGGACAGGTTGGCGATCCGCGAGCCGTTCGGCTGCGAGACGTCGATGTCGTACGTCACCCCGCCGACCACGTCGTAGTTGTAGTCCGGCGTGTTGTCGGCGTTGGTGAGCTTCGCCGGGTCGACCGGGGCTCCCGCCGGCGTCTGCACGAAGTACTGCGCGGACCACTCCAGGTAGTCCTTGACCTGCGCCCCGGTCAGTACGCGGGCGTCCAGGGTGTTCTCGAAGACGTACAGCCCCGCCACGTCGCGCAGCGAGACCTGGCCCGCCGGGATCGCGGCGGTCCGGGAGAAGCAGGAGGCCTGCGACAGCACCGGCAGCGACGCGTACTGCCCGCCGGCCAGCTGCGCGGTGACCGTCGCGGCCTGCACGTAGTTGATGAAGTCGATGATCGGGGTGTCCTTGTACGTCGACTCGGTCGCCGACATCGCCGCGGCGCAGGTGCCGACCGGCTGGTTCACGTAGTCCACGACCGCCGCGTGCTCCGCCTTCACCAGGCGCTCGATGTGCGGGTCCTGCTCCGCGGCGTTGGCGTTGCGCACCTCGGCGGTGACCGAGCAGACCTCCCACCGGCCGTGCCGCAGCTCCAGCTCGAAGTCGAAGACGCTCAGCCGCATGCCCCACATCAACGGCTCGGAGAGCACGACCTGCTTGCCGGTCTCCTCGTTCGTCACGATCGAGCAGGGCCGCTCCACATGCGTGTGGCCCACCAGGATCGCGTCGATCCCCGGGACCTGCTCGGCCACCAGCGACGAGGCGTTCTCCGGGTAGGGCACGCCGTCCCCGTAGGTCGTGCCGCCGTCGAGCCCGGAGTGGTCGGTGCAGAAGACCACGTCGCAGCCGAGCGACCGCAGCTTCGGCACGTAGACGGCCGCCTGCTCCACCAGCCCGGGGAAGGTCATCTTCCCCTGCACGTTGGCCTTGTCCCAGATCGCGATCCCGGGGTTGGTCAGCCCCAGGATGCCGACCTTGATGTCCGGCGCGCCCGGCACCTGTATCCGCTTGACGAGGTAGGGCGGGAAGGCGGGCTTCAGCGTGGTGGCGTCCAGCGCGTTCGCCGCCAGCAGCGGGAAGTCGCACTGCTCCTGGAAGGCGCGCAGCACCGGGATCCCGTAGTTGAACTCGTGGTTGCCCAGTGCCGCCGCGTCGTACTTCATGTGGTTCATCGCCAGCGCCATCGGGTGCTTCGGCGGGCGCTTGCCGTCACCCCCGGTGATCGGGTCGACCCGCGCGTAGTAGTACGCCAACTGGGTGCCCTGGATGATGTCGCCCGCGTCGACCAGCAGCGTGCGGTGCCGGCCGTGCTCCTCGCGGGCCTGCTCCACCAGCGTGGCGATCTTGGCCAGGCCGACGTCGTTGTGGGTGGCGTCGTCGTACTCCGCGTTCGTGAAGTAGTCCCAGTTCAGCACGTGTCCGTGCACGTCGGTGGTGCCCAGCACCCGCAGGGAGGTGCGCTTGGGCCCCGGCCGGTGCGCGGCGCCCTGCGGTTCGGCACTGGCCGATGCCGCGCCGGCGACCCCCGCGCCCCCGGCGAGGGCGACCCCCGTGCCGGTCGCGGCCGAACGGTTCAAGAACGTCCTGCGATCCATCGACAACCACGACTCCCTGTCACGAACCTCTGAGCGATGTGCATGCGATTACGCGCGTAGAGTGTGGCGCAGTCATCCGTTTCGCGGTACCCCGGTGCGGCGGAACGACCCCCGGCACCGCGCCGGTTACGGGCTATCCTGGGCGGGATGTCCGGGCCTTCGGCCTGACGCGCGGGGGGCAGTTGCGATGACCGATGTGATCCTTCCCGACCTGACACCGGTGCCGCTGACGCTGGAGTCCGGCGACGCGGCCCGGCACGGCGCCCCGCCGGGGGGCGACCCCTTTCCGCCCCCCGGCGGCTGGTCAGGAACCGGGCTGCCGCAACTGACCGGCCGGGTCGCGCTCGGCGGCCCCATGGCGGTCCCGCTGCGGGCCGAGGACGTCACCGACGACCCGGACCTGCGCACCTTCATCGAGCGGGAGGCCGCGCACAGCGCCTACCACCTGGTCCACCTGTCCGTCAGCTTCGCCCCGACCCCGGAGACCCCACGGCTGGAGGACGCCCGGGTGGGCCTGGCGCTGAGCTCGCCTGAAGCCCTCCAGCAGCCCGTCGCGTGGTCGATGGCGCCCAGGCTGCTGGCGGACACCACCGAGGTGACCACCTCGGTACGGCTGGCACCCCAGGTGAAGCTGGCCATGCTCGGCGAGGTGAGCGTCGGCGAACTGGAGCGCGGCACGAAGCGCGGCCGGCGCGAGGTCACCGTCGAGGCGGTGGGGGAGATGCGCTCCGACCCGGCCTGGCACCTGTACCGGACCGCCTCCACGCCGCTGCGCGGCACCCACCGCCTCGTCCTGGTGGTGCGGGCCGCCCGGGGCGCGGCGACGCGGATGTCCGTCTCGGTGGACGTCACCACCCGGGGCCGGTTCCTGCGCCGCTTCACGCACACCTCGGGCGGTCCGATCCGGTTCAGCGCGACGCTGTGACCGCGTCGCCGACGAGCGGGCGGCTGACCGAGGCCGAACTCACCGCGCTGGCCCGGGCGTTCCCGCCGGGGCCGGCGGCGCGGGCCGTCCTGTCCTCGGCCGGCTTCCCCGGCGAGCACCTGCCGAGCGCCTTCGGCGTCACGTCCACCGAGTTCTGGGCGCAGGTGGCGGCGGCCGTCGAGGACGGAGTGCTGGCGGACGGCCGGCGCGAACTGCTGGCCGCCGCCGCCCGGCGCTTCCCCGCCAATCCGGTCTTCCTGGCCGATCGGGCCTTCCCGGCCGATCCGGTCCTCCCGGCGGCCGGGGCCGGCGTCCGGGCCCCGGAGTCGGCACCGGTCGCCGTGCTGTTCGTCGGCGCGAGCCCGGTCGGTGCGCGGCGGCTGCGCACCGACCGCGAGGCGAAGGCGGTGCTGCGGGCGGCCGGCGGCGAAGGCCGGAGGGTGGAGATCTGCCCCGCCGCCGAAGTGACCGACCTGCGGCGGCTGTTGGACCTGCGCCCCGACATCCTGCACCTGGCCTGCCACGGCGACGGGGAGAACCTGGTCTTCGAGGACGGCTTCGGCGAGCAGGCGACCGTACCGGCGGCCGAGGTCGCCAGGACCCTGCTGCTGTACCGGGAGCGGGCCGGGGTGCGGCTGCGCGCCCTACTGCTCGGCTCGTGCCACAGCGAGCGGGCCGCCGCCCTCTTCCGGGGCGCGGCGGACACCGTGATCGCCCACACCGGGCCGCTGGACGACCAGTGCGCGATCGCCTTCGCGGAGTGGTTCTACCGGGAGTTGGGTCGGACGCCGGACCGGATCGCGGACGCCGCGGTGATCGCCGCCCGGCACACCACGCTCACCGACCCGCTGTGCGCGGGACTTGAGGACGGTCTCGTGGTGCTGACGGGTCCGGGCTGAGCCCGGCCGCCGTCGGGTCGGACGCCTGCGCGGGGGATGGGGCGCCGCCGTGTGGCCGAGGCGTGTCCGGGGCGGGAGGAGCGCCGTCGCGCCGCTGACGGCCGAAGGGTGAGCGGGGAATGGGGCGCCGCCGCGCCGCTCATGGCCGGCGTCTTCGCGCCGCTCATGGCCGAAGGGCGGCCGGTGCCGCATGCTGGGAACCATGGCGGACGGCTGGCATCCCCGCAGGGTCTTCATCAGCTACGCGCCCCCGGAGGAGGGTTGGGCGCGCTGGGCGGACTGGCACCTGACCGAGGCCGGCCACCAGGTGGAACTCGACCTGTGGGACTGGGCCGCCGGTGACAACCGCGTCGCCGCCCTGAGCGACGCCATCGAGCACTCCGACTGCGTGCTGGCGCTACTGTCCCCCGCCTATCTGTCGGCCTCCGCGCCCACCCGCGACCACTGGCCCGCGGTGCTGGCCAGGCGCGGCCGGTTCGTGCCGCTGGTGGTGGCCGAGGTCCCCCGACTCCCGGCGCTGCTCCTGCCGTTGATCAGCTGTGAGCTGACCGGGCGGGACGAGAGCGACGCCCGGGCGGTCCTGCTCTCGGCGGTCGACGGCCCGGTCCGGCCCGTGGAGCGACCGCCGTTCCCCGGCCTGGGGCCCGGTCGTGCGGCGTCGGAGGCGGCGGGTCCGGCACCGCGGTTTCCCGGCGAGGGCGAGGTCTGCGACGGCGGTGAGGCGGGTCGGGGTGACGTGGGCGACGTCTGCGAGGGCGGCGGGGGCGTTCTCGGCCAGGGGGGAGAGAGCGACGGGGGTGGCGTGGGCGACGGTGTTCCGTACGAGCTGACGCAACGTCATATAGACGAGCTGGCCCGGGCGTTCCCGCCAGGACCGGCCTGCGCGCGGGTGCTGCGGATGGCCGGGTTCGACGCCGGCCGCGTTCCCGGGATGTACGGGGTGAGCGCGGCGGAGTTCTGGAGCGCGGTCGCCGAGGCCGTCGCGCTGGGCGCCATGCCGGACGGGGCTCGGCTGCTGATCCTCACGGCCCGCCGGCTGCTGCCCGGCAACCCGGTGTTCGCGGCCGGGCCAGGAAACTCCGGCCGTCCCGACCCTTCCCAGGGCGCGCCGCACGGGGTGTGACAGCCGACCGGGGGAAAATCCCAACTGTCCTTTTCCGCCGACCTCTTCCCGATACGGCCGGTGCGGACGCACCCTGGAAGGCCACGAAATGCCGGAGGGGCGTATGGACCGTGCGGGGCGTCGGGTGGACGTGTTCGTGAGCCATGCCGGCAAGGACCTGGCCTGGGCGGAGTGGGCGGCCTGGCAACTCCAGGAGGCCGGATACCGCGTGGAGTTGGCCGACTGGGACTGGCCGGCCGGCACCGACATGATGCTCCGGCTGAGCCAGGCGCTCGACCGCGCCGAGCGGGTCCTGGCGCTGGTGTCGGAGTCCTACCTGGAAACCGGGACGGACACCAGGGGCGCGTGGACCGCCCTGCTCGCCGGCGCCGACGGGGACTCCGCCCGGCTGGTCCCCGCCTACCTCGAACCCCTGCCCGACGAGCGGATCCCCGCGCTGCTGCGCCCCCTGCGCTCCTGCCGGCTGCACGACCTCGACGAGGACGCCGCCGTGCGGGCGCTCAACGACGCGCTGGCCTGGCCGCGGCGCCCGCAGGCCGCGCCGGGCTTTCCCGGGTCGGCCCCGCGGGCGGCCGTCCACCACGACTCCGGCAGCGCGCCCCGCCTGCCGGTCGCCAGCCCCGGCACCTGGCAAGCCCCCGGCCGCAACCCGCACTTCGTGGGCCGCGACGGCGTCATGGCCGAACTGCGCACCACGTTGCGCGACAACCCCGGCGCCGTGGTCGTCCAGGCCCTGCACGGGTTCAGCGGCATCGGCAAGACACAGCTGGCGATCGAGTACGTGCACCGCTTCGCCTCCCAGTACGACACCGTCTGGTGGGTCGACGCGGAGCAGCCCGACCTCATCCCCACCCAACTGGCCGACCTGGGCACCGCGTTGCTGGGCACGCCCCCGGCCGCCGACCTGACCCGGGCGGCCCGTTCCGCACTGGAGGCG
Organism: uncultured Actinomycetota bacterium; assembly: GCA_963737305.1. Lineage (GTDB taxonomy): Bacteria > Actinomycetota > Actinomycetes > Streptomycetales > Streptomycetaceae > Streptantibioticus_C. The sequence goes on from CAVTRX010000001.1 coordinate 4,800,089, forward strand.
CTGCGCCACCGCACCGGCTGGCTGCTGGTGATGGACAACGCCGAGGACCCCGACCACGTCTCGCGGTGGCTGCCGGCGGCCGGCTCCGGGCATGTGCTGATCACCTCCCGCCACCCCGACTGGACCGACACCGCCACCCCGCTGGGCGTGAGCGTGCTCAGCCGCGCCGAGTCGGTGGCCCTGCTGCGCGGCCGGGTGCCGGAGTTGGACGTCGGCCAGGCGGACGGCCTGTCCGACGACCTCGGCGACCTGCCGCTCGCCCTCGCCCAGGCGGCCGGCACGCTGCGCACCGGCATGCCGGTGGCGACCTACCGCGATCTGCTCGCCGGCGACGCCGCCCACATACTCGACACCGGCCGCCCGCGCTCCTACCCGGTGACGCTGTCCGCCGCGATCGGCATCGGCATGGCGCGGCTGCGGTCCACCCGGCCCGCCGCCGCGTCCCTTCTGCTGCTGTGCGCCTTCCTGGCCCCGGAACCGGTGCCGGCCACCTGGTTCACCGGTGCGCGCGGCGCGCTGACCACCCTCGGGGTGAAGGCCACCCAGGATCCGCTGTGGCCGTGGAGCAGCCTGTCCGACCTGACCGGGCTGGGCCTGGCCGTCTCGGACGCGCGGGGGGTCACCGTCCACCGGCTCACCCAGGCCGTCCTGCGGGACGGCACCGCGCCCGACCACGCCGACCTGGTGCACGCCGACCTGGCGGCGCTGCTCACCGCCAACGACCCCGGCGACCCCGACGCCCCCGCGACCTGGCCGCGTTGGGCACGCCTGCTGCCGCACCTGGCCGCGATCACCGGCGCCGTGCTCCACGAGCCGAGCCTGCGCGGCCTCGCCTGCCGGGCCGCGCGCTATCTGCTGGTCAGCGGACAGGCCGCGGCCGCACGGGAGTTCACCGATGGCCTCCACCACCGGTGGACCGCGGTGCTCGGCCCTGACCACGAGGACACCCAGGTCCTCGGACTCCATCTCGGCCACGCCATGCACATGTTGGGCCACCACCGGCAGGCGAAGGAGGTCAACGAGGCGATCCTGGAGCGGCGGCGCGTCCTGCTCGGCGCCGACGACCCTGGCACGCTGGCCGCCGCCCAGGCCCTCGCCGCCTGCCTGCGCCCACTGGGCCTGCACGAACAGGCGGCCGAACTCGACCGCCACACCCTTCAGGTCCGCCGGCTGCTGTTCGGCGAAGACCATCCGTCCACCCTGGTCTCGGCCCACGACCTGGCCGCCGGGCTGCGGCCGTTGGGCCGGTACGAGGAGGCCAGGAGCCTGTGCGAGGACACCCGCGAGCGGTGCCTGCGGGTGCTGGGTCCCGACCACCCGCTCACCCTGGTCTCCGCGCACGACCTGGCGGCCACCCTGCGCGGTCTGAAGGACTTCGAGGGGTCCCGCCGGTTGGATGAGGAGACTTTGGAGCGGCGTCGGCGGGTTCTGGGTGTGGATCATCCGCATACGTTGTATTCGGCGAATGGTTTGGCGGCGAGTCTTCGGGGGTTGGGGGATTTCGCGGGGGCGTGTCGGTTGGATGAGGAGACTTTGGAGCGGCGTCGGCGGGTTCTGGGTGTGGATCATCCGCATACGTTGTATTCGGCGAATGGTTTGGCGGCGAGTCTTCGGGGGTTGGGGGATTTCACCGGCGCTCGTCGGTTGGATGAGGAGACTTTGGAGCGGCGTCGGCGGGTTCTGGGTGTGGATCATCCGCATACGTTGTATTCGGCGAACGGTCTGGCGGCCAGTCTTCGGGGGTTGGGGGATTTCACCGGCGCTCGTCGGTTGGATGAGGAGACTTTGGAGCGGCGTCGGCGCGTGCTGGGCGCGGACCACCCGCACACGCTGTACTCGCGATACGGACTCGCCGCCAGTCTTCGCGGGCTGGAGGATTCCGAACGACCCGCATCCGAACAACTCGCATCCGCCCAACCCGCATCCGCATCCGGGGAGCCCGTGGAATCCGCGGACGAGCCCTCGCCCGGCGGGTGACGAAACGGCCGCGATTCCCCCGCCGCCCGCCGGAACCCTTCCGTCCAGCGGCCGCCCGGTCCAGGCTGGGGCCAGCCGCAGCCGTTCCCCACGCCGACTGCGTCCCGTCGGACGCCGGCACCGTGGGAACCGCCACCTCACGTCGCGGGCGTCATCGGCCCCTGCCCTTCCTCCAATACGTCAATGGAGGCTCGCGATGGTGGCGAAGGAAACCGCGTTACGCCTACCCGGAAAAGACCTCACCGATCAGCTGCGCGCCCTGCCGGACGAGGCGTTCACCCGGCTGCAGTTCCTGGCTCCGGCAATAGGCTGCTTCAACCAGTGCGCCATGTGCTCCCAGGCGGCGGGCCGTGACGTATGGCAGTTCACGTCGGCCGGACTTTCCACGCTGGCCCACGCGCTGGCCGGAATCGCCGCCGAACGCGGACTCGCACTCGCCGGCGGCCGTGCGCACCGGGCGGGCGTGCTGTTCCCGTATCTCGACAACGACATCGGCTCCTATCCCTATCTGGCCGAGTACTTCGCGCTGGCCCGCGACGTGCTGGGCGTACGGCTGCGATTGTGCACCGTGGGCTATTCGGCCGCCTCGCGGGAACTCACGCGGATGCACGAACGCATCGTCGGGGAATATCCCGAGGTGATCGACGGCGTGCGGTTCTCCCTGACGCCCTATCCGCTCGGCTGGTCCAGCCGTGGCCCCGCGACCAGCCGGGAGACCTTCACCGCCGATCTGGCCGCCGCCCTGCGCACCTACCGTCCCGTCATGGACCGCCTCGGCCACGGACCGTCGACCGCCGCCGTCGAACTGCGGTTCGCGCCGCTGGTCGGCATCGGGGAGGTCGTCGACGCCCAGGTGGCCGGCCGGCACCTCGTCGCGGCCGGGCCGCACAAGCTCATCGGCGACCCGACCGGGCCGGACGGCCTGCCGTACACCGCCGTCGAACGGCTGGACGCGCGCAGCCGGCCGGTCTACTCGCGACCGGGCGCCGGCTACCTGCACGTGGTGTGCGAAGGGGCCGCCCCCGGTGCGGAGTTCGTGCGCGCGGCGCTGGCCGGCACGCTGTCCGCCCCGCACACCGCGCGGCGGGTGACCGTGCACCGGTTCGCCAACGCGGACGGCGACTACTACGCCGTCGATCCCGACTTCCGGCCCGACGGCACCTTCGCCGCGCTGCACGTCTACCCGGCCACCGCGCGCCGCCCGGCCGCCGGTTACACGGACGCCACGCGCTGGTTCCTCAACGCCCTGCTGGCCCAGAAGGCCGCCCGGGGCATCGGCCGCCGCGCGGAGTTCCCCTCGGCGACGGCCGACGACATCGACGCCGTCCTGGCCCGGCTGCGGGAACGACGCGACCACGTACCGGCGGCCGACCCGCTGCGCGCCGGTCACTTGAACGATCGGATCATCCCCCTGGTGACCACCTACGCCAACGCCCTGCGGCTGGCCAAATTCGCCCCCGCCGACTTCTTCTCCCCGAGGTTCTCCATCGACACCGGGCAGATCGTCAACCAGGGCCGGGCCAGAGCACTCTTCCGGGGGCTGGCGGCCACCGCGGACGAACCGATGACCCCGCGTGAGGAACGCGGTTTCGGCAGCATCGGCGTCTCCGGCGGCCGCGGCCCGGTCTGGCGTATCGCGCCCGTGCCGTATCCCGTCGCCGGGCCGCTGTCCCTCGCGCTGACCGGCGGGAAGAACCCGGCGGCGCCCGAAGCTGCCGTCCTGGTCGAGGAGTTGGACCCGCGCCACCTCGCCCCCGTGGAACGCGACACCGGCCGGCCGCTGCGGCGGTACCTGCTCACCGGGGTGGAGACCGAACACGTCTCCCTGGCCCAGGGCAGGGCCGCGTACGCCATGCCGGGCCTGGTCGTACCGCCCGGCGACGGGTCCGCGGCCTGATCCGCACGGGTAACTTTGGACGCGTTGGTCCTGTGATGACCGCAGCTGATGACCGCAGCGAAGGACGAGCCGGACATGGCACAAGAACGCCGACGGGATCCGTACGCGAGCGCCCCGGCGGACGGCGCGGACTGGTTCGCCCACTCCGCCACCGTCCCGCCGGACGTGGCCAAGGCGGTGGGCGCCGACATCCACCGGTACCTCGACGACGTCACCGCGTTCTTCGCCCGGCACCGGATCAGCGACGTCAACCTGTACATGGGCGGATCACTCGCCCGCCAGGAACCGGCCGTGGAGCGGACCGGGCAGGGCTACGCGCTCGCCTCCGACCTCGACATCGTGGCCGTCACCGCGGAACCGCCCGCCGCCGGGCACCCCATCCACTCGCTGCGCTCCGCGATGGCCGCGCGCCGCCCCGGCTACGACACCTCGGTGCTGTTCGTCCGCGCCGCGCGGCTGCCGCACGTCGGCTCGGCGTTCGGGCGCGACCTGCGGATGGGCTACCACCGGCCGCTCATCCAGACCTTCGCGGCCCCGCCCCTCCCGCCGCCCGCCCCGGACGCCGTCGCCCCGCTGGAGTTGCCGGTCCACCAACTGTCCAAATTCCTGGAGACGGTCGCCCCGCTCGGCGGCGGCACGCCCTGGGACCTCCACCGGGTGCCCGCCGCCCGGCTCAACAAGATCTGCCTCGAAGCGCTGCGGGCCGGCGCCTCCGCGGGCGGCCCACCCACCGGGCGGTTCAGCGAACTCCACCGCCGCAGCGAACACCCGGCGGTGAGCGGGCTCGCGGAACCCGGACTCGTCCGCGCCCTGGTGGAACAGCGGGAGATGTCCCGCTACCCGTCTGACGCGTCCGGCGGGTCCGACGCATTCGGCGCCTCCGGTGCGTCCGGCGCGTCCGGTGCGTCCGGTGCGTCCGGCGCCTCCGGCTCGTCCGGCGCGTCCGACGTGCCCTGCCATGTGCCCTGCGACGTGCCCGCCCTGCTGCGCGCCTGCCTGTGCTCGGTGCTCGGCTGCCCGGACGGCGGCGAGGACCGGCTGCTCGACGCGCTGGCGGACCTCGCCGGGCGCTCCACCGGGCTCTACGGGGTCTTCCAGGCCACGACCCCGCTGATCGCGCTCCTCCCCCACCTGCCCGAGCAGGCCCGGCACCACGCCGCCTCGACCGTCACCGGCGCCTGGCACCGCCTCGACGCCACCGCCCCGCCCCTGCCCGACCCCGCCGCCGTCACCCGGGGCGACCACCGGGCCGTCGCGGCCCTGTTCGCCCGCTGGCAACGGCTGAAGGGCCGCTACCTCGCCCATGTCGAGTCCACCAACCACGGCGAGCCGCCGCCGGCCGACCCGGCGGACCCGGCAGACCCGGCAGACCCGGCCGGTCCGGCCGGTCCGGCCGGTCCGGCCGGTCCGCAGGGAAAACCACTGTCGGGCGGGCCGTCTCCTGCTGGACACTGAGGTGTGCCAGACCAACCACTCACCGGACACGTCGCCATCGTGACAGGCGCCAACCACGGCATCGGGGCGGCGACCGCCAGGCTGCTGGCCGCCCGCGGGGCCGCCGTGCTCTGTACCTACCTGCGGCTACGGGACCCCGAGGACGAGGGCACGCCTGAGCGCTACCGGCGGCACCGGGCCACCGGCGGCGACGCGGTGGCCGAGGAGATCCGCGCGGCCGGCCACCTGGCGGAGGCGCTGGAGGCCGATCTGAGTGAACCGGCCGCGCCCGCCGCTCTCTTCGACCACGCCGAGCGGCGGTTCGGCCCGGTCGACATCCTGGTCAACAACGCCACCGGCTGGGTCCAGGACTCCTTCGCCGCCCGGCCGGCCGACAAGCACGGCAGGCGACTTCAGCCGGTCAGCGCCGAGACCTGGTCGCGGCAGTTCGCGGTCGACACCATGGCCCCCGCCCTGCTCATCGGCGAACTCGCCCGCCGGCACCGCGATCGCGGTGCCACCTGGGGCCGCGTCGTGGGCCTCACCTCCGGCGGCGACCTCGGCTTCCCCGAGGAGGTCTCCTACGGGGCCGCGAAGGCCGCGCAGACCAACTACACGATGTCCGCCGCCCTGGAGCTGGCCGAACTCGGGATCACCGCCAACATGGTCTGCCCCCCGGTGACCGACACCGGCTGGGTCACCGACCCCGTCCGGCAGTTCGTCGCCGCCAGCCCCACCCACTTCCACGTCGCCGACCCCGCCGAGGTCGCCGAGACCATCGCCTTCCTGGTCTCCGACGCCGCCGCCCTGGTCACCGGCAACGTCATCACGCTGCGCTGAACCGGGGAGTAACCTCAGCCCTCCGCAACGGGTCGGAGGGCGGGACATGACGGACCTGACCAGGTCGTGGTGGGGCTGGGGATGGACGAGGGAGGCGTTGTCCGACGCCGAATGCGCCGGGCTGGGCGCGCTGCTGCCCGGTCTGCCCGCCGATCCCCTCCCGGTGCCGGACATCCGGGATCTGGCGCTGCCCGAGCCCCGGTCCGCGCCGCCCGGCTCGCTCGCCCACCTGATGTCCGCCGCACCCGCGGACCGGGCCGGCCACGCGCTCGGCCGGGCCTACCGGGACGTCGTACGGGCGCTGCGCGGTGACCTCGGCCGGGTCCCCGACCTGGTTGCCCGGCCGGTCCGCGAGCAGGACGTGGTGGACCTGCTGGACTGGGCCGGCCGGACCGGCACCGCCGTCATCCCCTACGGCGGCGGCAGTTCTGTGGTCGGCGGCGTCGAGTACCGCGGTGACGCCCACCCGGCGGTGCTCTCGCTGGACCTCACCGGGCTCGACAAGGTGCTCGAAGTCGACCCGGTCAGCCGGGCAGCGCGCATCCAGGCCGGTGTCCTCGGCCCGAGCCTGGAAGCCCAACTGCGCCCGCACGGCCTCACCTTGCGGCACTTCCCGCAGAGCTTCGAGTTCTCCACCCTCGGCGGCTGGCTCGCCACCCGGGCCGGCGGCCACTTCGCCACCCTGCACACCCACATCGACGACCTCACCGAGTCCATGCGGGTGGTCACCCCGGTCGGCGTCAACGAGTCCTGGCGGCTGCCCGGTTCGGGCGCCGGACCGTCCCCCGACCGCCTCTTCCTCGGCTCGGAGGGCACCCTCGGGGTGATCACCGAGGCATGGATGCGACTTCAGGACCGACCGGTCCACAAGGCCTCCGCCGCGGTGGCGTTCACCGATGTCACCGCCGCGCTCACCGCGTTGCGCGCCCTCGCGCAGTCCGGCCTCCACCCGGCCAACTGCCGTCTGCTCGACCCGGGCGAGGCGGCGCTGTCCGCGGCGGACTCCCGCGGGCGCGCCGTGCTCGTCCTCGGCTTCGAGTCCGCCGCCTTCCCGGTCGACGACCGGATGGCCCAGGCGGTCGGCCTGGCACGGGAGTTCGGCGGTGAGCCGGCCGACGACACGGCCGATACCGGCGGTTCGGGGGACGGCGCGGTCGACTCCTGGCGGTCGGCGTTCCTGCGCATGCCCTACCAGCGCGACGCGCTGGCCCGGATGAGCGCCGTCGTGGAGACCTTCGAGACCGCCGCCACCTGGGACCGGATACCCGGGCTCTACGAGGCGGTACGACGCGAACTCGGCGCCGTCATCGAGGCGGTGACCGGATCCCCCGGCCTGGTCAACTGCCGCTTCACCCACGTCTACCCGGACGGCGCGGCACCGTACTTCACCGTGATCGCGGCCGGCCGGCGCGGCTCGGAACTCGCCATGTGGGACGAGATCAAGGCCGCCGCGACCGAACTGCTCGGCCGGCACCGGGCCACCGTCACCCACCACCACGCCGTCGGCCGCGACCACCGCCCCGGCTACGACCGGCAGCGCCCCGAGCCGTTCGCCCTCGCCCTGAGCGCCGCCAAACGGGCCCTCGACCCGCACGGCGTCCTCAACCCCGGTGTGCTGCTGGGGTGACAGACGCCGTGCGGGCTTTGGACCCGCGGAGGCCCTTCGGCCGTCAGAACAGCAGGTTGTACTGGTTGAACCCGGTGCCCAGGCTGATCCGCGCGCCGAAGGGGGTGGCCGCCTTGTCGGTGCCGGGGTAGAGGTACAGCGTGCCGTTGGAGGCGCGGGCGAACACGTCGCCGACACCGTCGCCGGTCACGTCGCCGTCGGAGACCACCGCGGTGAAGCTCCACCCGGTGCCCGCCTTCACCCGGGCGGCGAACGGCTTGGCGGCGACGCCCGTACTCCGGTACAGCCACAGGGTGTTGGAGGAGTCGCGGACCAGCAGGTCGGCCTTGCCGTCGCCGGACAGATCGCCCCCGCCGAAGACCTTCACGCCCTTCCAGGAACCACTCACCACCTTGACCTTGGCGCTGAACTCGCCGTTCGCCCGGCCCGGGTAGAGATAGGTGTCGCCGTTGGAGTCCACCGCGATCAGGTCGGCCTTGCCGTCGCCGGTGAAGTCACCAGGAATGGCATAGGACTTGTAACCGCCCCACACCGTGGTGATTTTCGTCTGGACGAACTCACCCGTGGAGTAGTCCGGGTGCTCCCAGTACAGCGCGCCGTCCGCCTCGCGGCTGATCAGGTCCTGCACGCCGTCGTGGTCGAGGTCCGCTTCGACGATCCAACTCGCGCTCTGCCAGCCGGAACCGGCGAACGCCCGCTGCGCCAGCGAAGTGCCCTTGCTGTCCATCTCGAACAGCCCGCCGGACGGCGTGCGCCCCATCAGGTCGGCCTTGCCGTCCCCGCTCAGGTCGCTGTCGTCGACCCGCGGCTGGGCGGCCCAGGCGTAGGAACTCACCTTGGTGAACACCGGATACGAGCCCTGCGCGGTGCAGCCCTGCACGCCCCAGGAGACGATGCCGGCGACCTTGCCGCCGACCACCAGGGGGCCGCCGGAGTCACCGTTGCAGGTCGTGGTGGTCCCGGCGTCGCCACCGGTGGCGGGGGTGCCCGCGCAGACCATCGAGCCGGCGACGAAGTCGTCCTCGCCCAGCACCGACCCCATCGCCGAGTCGCAGGTGGCGTCGGAGACCAGCGGCAGGGTGGCCTTCTTCAAGGTGCTGGACAGATCGGAACCGTCGGCGCCGGAGGTCAGCCCCCAGCCGTAGACGGTGCCGGTGGTGCCCGGGGTGTACAGCGAGGAGTCCCCGGACGCCGCGAGCCGCAGCCAGCTCTGCGTCAACGGGCGGTCCAGCGTGAGGACCGCGACGTCGTTCTGCAGGGTGTCCGGGCTGAAGTGCGGGTGGTTCCACTGCCGGACGACCCCTGCGACGGTCCCGGTGCTGTCGTCCTCCACGTCGGTGGCACCGGCCAGCACGGCCCCGTTGTGCTCCCAGTCCAGCCCGGCGACGCAGTGCGCGGCGGTGAGGACCTTGTCCGGCGCGACGAGCGCCCCACCGCAGAAGTAACCGTCCCCGGTGGCGGGATCGGAGTAGCCGAGCTGCACCATCCAGGGCGCGGCGCCGATCGTCGTGGCACTGCCGCCGATGATGAACGGGGTCGCGGCGCCGGGTTTCGCGGTCGCCGTGGCGGGCGTCGCGGTGGCCTTGGCCGCCGTGATCAGCCGCTGGCGCAGTTCCTTGACCGGGGTCTTCACGGTCGAGGTGTGCGGTGCGACGGTCGCCGACGGCCCGGGAAGGGCGTCCTGCGCCGAAGCGCCACCGGCGCCCACCAGCGCCAGTGCGAGGGCGGCCGAGGACACGACAGCGGGCATCACGCGTCTTCGCCGACCAAGCTGAGCAGATTGCATGCGTTACTCCGGAATTCCTTGACGTCCGATGACCCGGATCGGAGCACGGGCGCGCGACCGACGCATGCGCGAATAGCCCCCCGGGCCGCCGCGACTCCCCATCCGGCGACGCGATGCTAATCCCCCCACACCACCCTCACCATGCCGTACCACCCCGTAAGCCGACTGTTCGCCCACAATCCCCCACGCGGCACCCGGCGATGCCCCCGAATGTCACCAACCGTTCGCCCGGAGCAGGGTGGGTGGGGGTCGGGGAGGGGTGGGGTTGTTTGGAAACTCGTTGTCTGGTCGTTGTCGGCGGCAACGAGTGTGGGGGTTCGATTCGTTGTCCTGGACAACAACCAGACAACGAATTTCCCAAAACACACCCCACCCCCGGACATCGCCCTCGCCCTACAAGAGGCGCTCGATCAATCGGGCGGAGTCGCTTGGCGTAAGAGCATGGCTACGGATCGTTGTGTGACGTTCGTGCAAAGCACTCACCTCATACGCATCAGTGATGAAGTGGCTGGTGTGGTGGGTTTCGAGATGGGCCAGCCAGGTGTGACGTGAGGTCTGCACGAGCGTCATGGGGCCGTCGATGCCGGCATGGGCCTCACAGGCGGTCGGCATGACCTGAAGAGTGACGTTGCGTTGCTCGGACAGGTGAATCAGATGCTCCAACTGACCCTTCGCCGTCGGTGGTCCGCCCACACACCGGTGGAGGACTCTCTCCTCGATGATGAATGAGAGCGCGCAAGCGGGCTGACGAGTCAGCAGCGAACGCCGGTTCAGACGGGTTTCGACGTGGGCTTCGATCACCTCGTCCGCCATCGCCGGACGGCGGGCGGCGAGAACAGCCCGTGCGTAGGCTTCCGTCTGGAGGAGGTCATGCAGGACATGGGTGTCATATGTCCACAGGATCCGTGCCTGTTGCTCTTCTTCCGCGTACTCCTCGAACCAACTGAGGAACCGCTGCCGGGACAGGTGCTTCGCCGCTTCGATCAGTAGTCCTCCGGCTTGCAGGCACTCGTCGGACTTGGCGATGAACACTTCACTGGGCATGCGGGTGCCGCGCTCGATGCCGACTACGAGGGACTTGGAGTAGCCCACGTAGTCGGCCAGAGCCTCGTAGGTGATTCCTGCCGCGATGCGCAGGTAGCGAAGCAGAGCGCCCCACATGCGCATGCTGTCGGAGCCTTCGTCTTTCGTCATGACAGGGTGCCTCGGTCTGCGGAGCGGAGAAGAGCCCAGACGCGCTTCGCACGGCTGTCTCGCGGGTGCCAACCCCAGTCAACGGCGATCGATCGGACGAGTTCCAGACCGCGCCCGCTGTCCTCCTCGCCGATTCCCGCCCTGTGCCGAGGGATCGGCGGGGCGGTCGAGCCGTCGTCGACCTCGATCAGCAGCAGGCCGTCGCCGTACGCGACGGTGATGGTGATTTCATGGTCGGGCGCGTGTCGTACGGCGTTGGTGACCAACTCACTGACCACCAACAGTGCGTCGGCAGTGCCTCTCCCCACCTTCCAGGTCGCGAGGGCCTCATCGACGGCCCGGCGAACGCGGCGTACCTCTTCGGGCCGGGGCAGGGCCTGGATGGTCAGTTGGGACAGGGCTGCGACAGGTGGGCGTTCTCGGGGAAGCAGAAGTGCGGTCATCGGCCTTGACGCTCCTGGCTCACTACGCCACATGGGGCTGTGTGCGGTGAAGGTCATCGTTACGGTTCCTTCGGCGGACCACGGCGAGAGCCGGAGCTCAGGCTCGTTTGTGTTGCGAAACCAGCTGCTCGGATTCTCGTTGCGGTGTGTACTGGGATGAACAAGCTCGGTAACCATTCAGGCCGAGCCGCCGACATACGGCCAGTAGCTGAAGCGGGCGCCCGACGTGTCCGCTTGGGCCGGCCGGACGGAGTACGTATGCCGCAGCCACCGAAGCCCTTGCAGCCGGGAAAGTCCGTCCGTGACTGGCTCGGTGCTGAACTGCGCGCCCGTCGCGAACAACGCCACTGGACGCAGCGTGAGTTGGCCGAGAAGTTGCACGTCAGCACGGACGTGGTCAGGAAGGTGGAGACCGCAGACCGCGTTTGCCAACCCGATCTGGCAAAAAGGCTGGACGGCGTGCTTGAGACGGGTGGTTTGTTCGAGCGTCTGCTCATTCTGGTCCGAGCGGAAGCGGACAATCAGCGCGCTGAAGCGGACAAAGGCGCGGAGGGCCCGTCTCAGGACCTCGTACACCCGCGCGAAGAGCGCATGCTGGCAGGGATCACATCACCGCACGCAGACAGGAATCATGATCCTGTGGACCGTCGTCTCTTTCTCGCTGTAAGCAGCCTCGCGGCCTTCGCGCCCGCCCGACTCCCCCAACTCGTCGCACCGACGGAACCGACGCAACTGCCGGCCACTGTCCACGCTCGCGACATCGACCAGATTCAGCACGCCGCAGGCGTCATGGCCGGGTGGGACCATCACTATGGCGGTGGAGGGATGGTCCGTGACACGGCAGTCGTCCAACTCCAGTGGGCCGCAGCCTTGCTGGAGTGTGACGTCGCCGCACCACTTCGCAAGGCGTTGTTCGCGGCAGTGGCACGGCTCGGCATGGTCGTAGGCGCCTCGGCATTCGACTCCTACTGCCACGCCGATGCGAGACGCGCTTTTCGTTTCGCGGCTCAGTGCGCCGACGAAGCTGGTGACTGGCATCTGCGGGCCAAGATTTTCTCCTTCCGCGCTCGTCAGGAGATCTGGACCGGCAACCCGGACGAAGGCCTGACCTTCGCCGAAATCGGCCTGGCGCGTGCTGACCGTCTCACCGCTACGGAGCGGGCGATGCTTCATACGGCACGTGCTCGCGCCTTCGCGAAGATGGGTCGGGTCCAGGACACCCTCTCGGCGGTTGGCGCGGCAGATGAAGCCTTCGCTCACGCCCGGCCGGACGAAGACCCGCCGTGGATGGCCTACTACGACGAGCCCCAGCACCAGGGAGACACCGCTCACGCCCTGTACGACCTTGTCATGACCGCAGGGCACCATCCGACCCGGGCTCGTTGTCGGTTGCAAAACGCTGTGGCGGGGCACGGCGATGCCTACGCTCGGGCGAGGGCGTTCTCCCAGACGAAGCTGGCCTCGCTGTTGATGGCCACTGGGGATCCGCGGGAGGCCACCGCGGTCGGCAATGCCGCGCTGGGCGGTGTCGGACGCCTCCATTCCCGGCGCGTGGCGGACGAGATCCGCGAACTCGGCCGGCTCACTACCCGGTACCCGAAGGACCCGGAGGTGACGGCGCTGCGCGCGCGGGTGGCGGCTACCGTGCCGGCATGACGACGAGCCCGTCACCGGCGTTGGTCGAGGCCATCGCTTCGGTCGGTCTGAACGCCACCGGTGCTGTGCCGATCCGGCTGACCGAGAACGAGGTCTGGCGGCTCCCGGGTCGCGTCGTCGTGCGGGTCTCCGGCGTCGGGCAGTGGCATGCGGCCGTCCGTGAGGTTCGGGTGGCTCGATGGCTGGCCGACCAACGAGTGCCCGTGGTCGAGCCGTTGGGCGGCGTCCCGCAGCCCGTCGAAGCCGACGGCCGCCCCGTCACCTTCTGGCGTGAACTGCCTCGCCATGAGCCCGGTGACGTTCTGGATGTCGCCGAGGCCCTCAAGCGGCTGCATGGACTCCCTTTCCCACCTTTCCCCTTGGGTCGGCTGGCGCCATTCGTCCGTCTCGCGGAGCGCATCGATGCGGCGGTCACCCTGCCCGACGACGACCGGCGGTGGTTGCGCGGCCTGCTCCGCGATGTGGCGCGGGCATGGGACGAACTTCCCGACGGTTTGCCTCACCGCGTTGTCCACGGGGACGCCTGGGGCGGCAACGTCGTCCGCGCTGTCGATGGTGAAGTCCTTCTGCTGGACCTCGAACGCTGTGCGATCGGACCTCCCGAATGGGACCTCGCCTCCACCGCCGTGAAGTTCACTTCGACGGGGGCGTTCACGGCGGCCGAATACGCCGCGTTCTGCACCGCGTACGGCGTCGACGTCACCGCGTGGGCCGGCTACCCGACGCTTCGTGCCATTCGGGAGCTACGGATGACGACGTATGCCGCGCGGCACGCGGCGACCCATCCGGCCTGGGTACGGGAGGCGCGGCACCGGGTCGACTGCCTGCGGGGCCGGGCTGGGGCCCGGCCCTGGTACTGGGCCGGAATCATGTAGTCGGGCCGGCGAGAGCCCGGGGGTGGTCGCGCGGGTCTGGACAGGTTTGGCGGGGTCCGGCAGGCTCGGGGGATGGTTGAGGGTGGGAACGGGTGGTGGGGACCGGGGGCGCAGGCTTCGCAGGCTGTCGCCGCGGAGATCGCCGGGTTGCTGCGGGAGTGCGGGGACGGCTCGGTGCGGATACCGGGGGCCGAGTGGACCGTGGCCGAGGCCGCCGCGCACCTGGTGCTGGCGAACGACCTGCTGGCCGCGATCGGCGCGGGAGACGCGCGGGCCTACGGGGACGGTACGGCCGGCTCCCTCGCCGCGGCCAACGCGGCCTCGCTGGACGCCTTTCCCGAGCGTGACCTGTCCGTTCTGGCCGACCGGATCGTGCGCCACACAGGGGAGTTCACCGAGGCGATCGCATCCCGGGCGCCCGGGGAGCCGACGGTGACGCCGCTCGGGCCCATGGACGTGGCGACCCTCGGCTCGTACTTCCTCGCGCACATGCTCGGGCACGGCTACGACATCGCCCTCGCCATGAAGCGGCCGCACATGGTCGACCGCGACCGGGTCGGTCTGACGCTCCCGTTCATGACGACCGCGATGCCCCGGGTCGTCGACGCGCAGGCCGCCGCCGGGCACAACGCCTGCTACGAACTGCGGGTGCGCGGCGGCTCCCGCTTCACGGTGACGTTCACCGACGGCGCCCTGACCGTGGACGCGGCGGGCTCGCGGCGGCCGGACTGCACGATCCTGGCCGAACCGGTCACGTTCTTCCTGATCGCCCTGGGCCGGCGCACCGCCGCGGGGGCCATCGGGCGCGGGAAGATCGTCGCGTGGGGCCGCAAACCCTGGCTGGCCCCACGCTTCCCCACCCTCTTCGCCGCCCCCTAGGCCGACTGCCGCCGGACCAACTCGGTGTCCAGGATGACGTGCCGACGGGTCGCCGAGCCCGCGCCGATCTGTTCCAGCAGCACGCGGGCCATCGTGCGGCCCATCTCCTGAATGGGTTGGCGGACGCTGGTCAGCGGCGGGTCGGTGTGGCGCGCGATGACGGAGTCGTCGAAACCGATCAGCCCGACGTCGTCCGGCACGCGCCGCCCCGCCTGGCGCAGGGCGCGCAAGGCGCCGACCGCCATCACGTCGGAGGCGGCGAAGACCCCGTCGACGTCGGGACGCCGCTCCAGGATCTCCCGCATCGCCCGCAGCCCGCCCTCCTCGGTGAAGTCACCGGAGGCGGTGAGTCCTTCGTCCGCGCCGGCCGAGTGCCCGGTCGCACCGCCCGCCGCCGCCCGCCGCGCGTCGTCCAGCGCCTCGCGGTAGCCGTCCAGCCGGCAGCGGGCGACGTACATGTCGAGCGGGCCGGTGAT
The DNA here is from genome assembly GCA_963737305.1 of uncultured Actinomycetota bacterium. Lineage (GTDB taxonomy): Bacteria > Actinomycetota > Actinomycetes > Streptomycetales > Streptomycetaceae > Streptantibioticus_C. The sequence goes on from CAVTRX010000001.1 coordinate 4,815,173, forward strand.
TGTGGCGACCGCGCGCCGCCCCTGGCCCAGCAGGTGGCCGGTGGCCGCCCGCGCCCCGCCGGTGTTGTCGGAGTCCACGTAGCTCACCGACTCGCGGCCGAAGCGGCGCCCGCTCAGCACGGCCGGCATGTGGATGTGTTCCAGCAGGTCGGGCAGCGGGTCGTCCTCGTGGACCGAGACCAGCAGCACGCCGTCGACCCGGTGGGCGGTGAGGAACTGGGTCAGCCGCTTCCGCTCCCTGGGGGTGCGGCTGAGGGTGAGCAGCAACTGCATCTCGGTGTCGGCCAGCGCGGCGTCGACCCCGCGGATGATGTCGGAGAAGTACGGTTCCGCGAACAGCCGGGTTTCGGCCTCGGGGATGACCAGGGCGATGGCGTCATTGCGGTTGCCGGCCAGGGCGCGGGCCGCGCGGTTGGGTACGTAGCCCAGGTCGGCGATGGCGCGTTCGACCGCGGCCTTCGTCTCCGGGCTGACCAGCGGTGAGGCGTTGATGACCCGCGAGACGGTGCCGCGCCCGACCCCGGCGCGGGCGGCGACCTGTTCCAACGTGGGCCGTCCGGTCCGTCGTCCGTTCGCTGGCATGGTCGCCTCCAGGGTCTTGTTGCCGCCATCATGCCGTGTCCCGTTCCGTACCCGTACGCTCCCCAGCCCCGGGGTCCGGAGCGCCGCCCCCTCCGAGCCACGCACCTGGCCCCCTCCGACTCCGAGCTGGCCCCCTCCCGGCCCCTTCCGGCTTGGAGCCTGGCCCCTCCGAGTTCGAGCCCGGCCCCCTCCGCGTCCCGAGGGCCCCCACCCCCGGGAGGCCAGGAAACGCCGAATGGGAGCGCTTCCGCCCGCCGCAGGCGACATCGTCCCCGTGCCGACCCCGCGGACCCCACCGACCACCCCCCGCGATCCCGTCCGGCCTGCCTGCTCCCTTGACATCGCCGGGCGGAACGGTGACGCTCATGACATCCTGTCTGGGAGCGCTCCCATTCTATCGGACGCTCACCGGCCTTGCGCTCACCCGAGACCCGAAATTCCGCCCGCTTCGCCAACGAGCCGCGTTCGCAAGGGAGTTCGTCATGCGTAATTCACCCCTGAGGCCCAGACCGCGCCACCGCGTACGTATCGCCGCCGCCTCGGCGGTGTGCCTCGCCGCAGGGATGCTCGCCGGGTGCTCAAGCGGCGGGACGACCGCCGACGACGCCGCCGGTGGCGGCGGCACCGTGACGCTCAAGGTCGGCGACTTCGGGACGTTCGGGTACAACGACAAGGGCGCCGACCTCTACGCCCAGTACATGAAGCTGCATCCGAACATCAAGATCGTCGAGGACAACAACGCCAACGAGCAGAACTACTGGAACGCCACCCAGGCCCACCTCGCGGCCGGTTCCGGCGCCGACGACATCCAGGCGTTCGACATCTCGCGGATGGGACAGGTCACCACCACGCTGGCGAGCCGTTTCACCGACCTGTCCAAGGTGGCCGGGGTCTCGCAGGCCAACTGGGCCCCGGTGAAGTGGGCGCAGGGCAAGGCGAAGGACGGCACTGTGGTGGGTCTGGGCACCGACCTCGGCCCCGAAGCGGTCTGCTACAACGCCAAGTTGTTCAAGGCCGCCGGGCTGCCGGCCGATCCGGACGCCGTGGCGAAGCTGTGGAACGGCAGTTGGGACACCTTCGTCAACACCGTCGGCAAGAGGTACCAGCAACACGCCCCGAAGGGCACGTACTTCCTGGACAGCGGCGAGGGGCTGTTCAACAGCGTGGTGGGCAGCGGCGCGCAGCAGTACTACGACGCGAGCGGCAAGCCGATCTACGACACCAACCCCTCGGTGCGGGCGGCCTGGACGCTCGCGGGGCAGGCGGTGGCCGCCGGCGAGGCGCCCGGCATCGCGCAGTTCTCCACCCAGTGGGCCTCCGGGTTCGCCAACAACACCTTCGCGACCACGATCTGCCCCGCCTGGCAGATGGCCAACATCGTCAACGACGCCGGCACCAAGAACGCCGGCGTGTGGAACGTGGCCGCCGCCCCGCAGGCGTCCGACTGGGGCGGCTCGTACCTGACCGTTCCCGCGCAGGGCCGGCACGTCAAGGAGGCGCAGGCGCTGGCCGAGTGGCTGACCGAGGCCAAGCAGGAGGCCAAGGTCTTCGCCACCCCCAACGTCGGCAACTTCCCCTCCAACGTGCGGGCTTACGACGACCCCGCGGTCTCCGGCGCGAAGAACTCCTTCCTGACCGGCGCGCCGATCGGGCGGATCTTCTCCTCGGCCGCCCAGCGGATCCCGGCCGCGCCCATCGGGCAGTACGACGGCGTGATCCGCAACGACATGGGCAACGGCGTCCTGTTGATGGAGCAGAAGCACAAGAGCCCCTCCGACGCCTGGAAGACCACGATGCAGCAGATCAAGACCGACGTCACCGGCTGACCGGCCGCATCTCCGCCGGCCGCATCAACCGGCGGTCGCATAAGCGGTCGCATGAACCGGCGGTCGCGCCCGCGGCCCCACCACGGGCGCCCCGGGCGGCCCCCGCCCGGGGCGCCCAGCCCTGCCGCGTCCCGTCCGAACCGTCACGAAGGGCCCCCGCCCGTGCCCACCTCCACCGCCGCGCGGCCACCGCGCGTACCGCCCAGGACACCAGCCGCGTCGAGCACCACCCGACGCGCGGCGCGGCGCAGCCTGCTGTACCGGCTCGACGTCAAGGGAACGCCGTATCTGTACGTCGCGCCGTTCTTTCTGCTGTTCGCCGCGTTCGGCCTGTTCCCGCTGCTGTACACGGGATGGATGTCGCTGCACGCGGTCAGCACTCTGACGCCCAATCAGATGACCTGGAACGGCACCGGCAACTACACGATGCTCTTCCACGACGCGGTCTTCTGGAAGTCGCTGCGCAACACGGTCACCATCGGAGCGCTGTCCGCCGTACCGCAGCTGCTCGCCGCCATGGGACTCGCGCACCTGCTCAACTACCGGGTGCGCGGGCGGCTGTTCTTCCGGGTCGCGCTGCTCGCCCCGTACGCGACCTCGGTGGCCGCCGCGGCGTTGATCTTCCAGTTCATCTTCCAGCAGAACGACGCCGGGTTCGCCAACTGGGTGCTGCACCTGTTCGGGGTCGGCCCGATCGGCTGGGAGTCCGGCACCTGGAGCGCCCAACTGGCCGTCGCCACCATCGTGATGTGGCGCTGGACCGGCTACAACACGCTGATCTACCTGGCCGCGATGCAGGCGGTGCCGGGGGAGCTGTACGAGGCCGCCGCGCTCGACGGGGCCAGCCGGTGGCGGCAGTTCCTGCACGTGACGATCCCGGCGCTGCGCCCGACCATCCTGTTCACGGTGATCGTCTCGGCCATCGGATCGCTCCAACTGTTCGGTGAGCCCTACCTGTTCGGCGGCAGCGGCCAGGGCATCAACGGCGGTCCTGACGGCCAGTACTCCACGCTCGCGCTGTACGTCTACCGGCTCGCGTTCAACTCCGAGCACCTGGGCCGGGCGGCGGCCGTCGCCTGGGTCATCTTCTTCATCGCCGTCGTCGTGGGCGGGATCAACGCCGCCATCGTCCGCCGCCTGCGCAAGACCACGTGACCGGGGAGCCCACCATGACCATCGCCTCCGCGCCCCTCGCGGACACCTCCGGCCGGCCGCCGCGCCTTGGCCGGCTGCTGGGCGGCGGTGCCGGACGCCAGCACCACGGCGGGCCGGTCACCTACCTGATCCTGACGCTCGTCGCGATCGCGTCGCTGTTCCCGCTGTACTTCTCGGTGGTCGCCGCCTCCACCTCGCAGACCAGGATCGCGCAGACCCCGCCGCCGTTGGTGCCGGGCGGCAACCTGATACAGAACCTGCGGGCGGTGTGGAACTACAACGGGACCGGCGGCCACTCGCTCGGCCTGGCGATGGCCAACTCGGTCCTCGTCGCCTGCGCGGTGACCCTCTCGACGGTGCTGTTCTCCACGTTCGCCGGATTCGCCTTCGCCAAGCTGAAGTTCACCGGGCGCAACGTGCTGCTGGTCTTCGTGGTGGCCACCATCGCGGTGCCGCCGCAGCTGAGCGTGCTGCCGCTGTTCCAGATCATCTCGGGGCTGCACTGGACCGACCGGTTGCAGGCGGTGATCCTGCCGGGGCTGGTGACCGCGTTCGGGGTGTTCTTCATGCGGCAGTACCTCTCGCAGGCGCTGCCCACCGAACTGCTGGAGGCCGCCCGGGTGGACGGTGCCAACTCCTGGCAGATCGTGTGGCACGTGGTCTTCCCGGTCGCCCGGCCGGCGATGGCGGTGCTGGGGATGCTCACCTTCGTCCAGGCGTGGAACGACTTCCTGTGGCCGCTCATCGCGCTCACCCCGTCCGGCAACCCGACCCTCCAGGTCGCGCTGGCGAGCATCGGCGGCGGCTACAACATCAACGAGTCGGTGATCATGGCCGGCGCGGTGATCGCGACCGTGCCGCTGCTGGTCGCGTTCGCCGTCTTCGGCAAGCAGATCGTCGGCGGTGTCATGCAGGGCGCCGTCAAGGGCTGACCTCCCCGGCAGACCCCGCACCCCGGCACCCCGCCCCGCACCCCGCCTCGCACCCCGCGCCCCGCACCTCACCCGCCTCGCACCCCGCCCCCGCCCGGCGCGGCCGTCACGCCCGGTCGGGTCCCCGCGTTCTCCTTCCGGTTCCTCCACCACTCATCTGGGAGCGCACATGTCCGTAGTCCCCGAATCCGTCGCCGGTCCCGCCGCGCTCCGGCGTGAGCACCCGAGCGCGGAACGGCCGTTCCCCACCGGATTCCTGTGGGGTACCGCCACCTCCGCCTATCAGATCGAGGGCGCCGCCGCCGAGGACGGCCGTACCCCGTCCATCTGGGACACCTTCTGCCGTACGCCGGGCAAGGTGCGCAACGGCGCCACCGGCGACGTCGCGGTCGACCACTACCACCGCGCGGGCGCGGACGTGGCGCTGATGGCGGAGCTCGGGGTGAACGCCTACCGGTTCTCGGTGTCCTGGTCGCGGGTGCAGCCCACCGGCCGGGGCCCCGCGGTGCGGCGCGGGATGGACTTCTACCGGGCGCTCGTCGACGACCTGCTCCAGCACGGCATCGAACCCGCCGCTCACCCTCTACCACTGGGACCTGCCACAGGAGTTGGAGGACGCGGGCGGCTGGCCGCACCGCGACACCGCGCGGCGCTTCGCCGACTACGCCGCCCTGGTGGCCGACGCGCTCGGCGACCGCGTGACGATGTGGACCACCCTCAACGAGCCGTGGTGCAGCGCCTTTCTGGGCTACGGGTCCGGGGTGCACGCGCCCGGGCGCACCGATCCGGTCGCGGCCCTGCGCGCCGCCCACCACCTCAACCTCGGCCACGGGCTGGCGGTGTCCGCGCTGCGCTCCGCCCTGCCGGCCCGGGCGCAGGTGGCGGTCTCGCTCAACCTGCACCAGGTCAGGCCCGCCTCAACCTCGGCCGCGGACAAGGACGCCGCCCGGCGGATCGACGCGCTGGGGGGACGGGTGTTCACCGGGCCGATGCTGCTGGGCACCTACCCGGCCGACCTGATCGCGGACACCAGCCCGGTCACCGACTGGGGTTTCGTGGCCTCCGGCGATCTGGACGCGATCCACCAGCCGTTGGACCTGCTGGGCTTCAACTACTACACGCCGACCGTCGTTTCGGCGACCGAGCCGGACGGCGTCCCGACCCGGGCGGACGGGCACGGGGCGAGCGAGCACTCGCCGTGGCCAGGGTCCGAGGACGTGACCTTCCACCAACCGCCCGGTGAGCGCACCCAGATGGGCTGGGCGGTCGATCCGTCCGGTCTGTACGACATGCTGATCCGCCTGTCGCGCGAGCACCCCGACCTGCCGGTGCTGGTCACCGAGAACGGCGCCGCCTTCGAGGACGCGCCGGACTCCTCCGGCGCGGTCCACGACCCCGAGCGGGTCGCCTACCTGCACGGTCATCTGGACGCGGTGCACCGGGCGATCGCGCACGGCGCCGACGTGCGCGGCTACTTCCTGTGGTCGCTGCTGGACAACTTCGAGTGGGCGCACGGCTACAGCAAGCGCTTCGGGGCGGTCTACGTGGACTTCGAGACGCAGGAGCGGGTGCTCAAGGACAGCGCCCGCTGGTACGCGGCGGTCGCCAGGGCGGGCGGGCTCCCGGCGGCGGAGTGACGTGAGCCGGCCAGGGAGCGGGGAGGCACCTCCGCTTCCTGGCCGGGGTCAGGGCTTGGACAGCCGCCCTCAGATGGCGGTGCGGGTCGGGGCAGCCGCCCTCAGGTGGCGGTGCAGGTCGGCGTCGGTGGCGCGTTGGCGCCGCTGTATCCGGCCTGGAGGCCGAAGGTGGCGCTGCCGCCGGGGGCGATGACGCTGTTGAAGCCCTGGCCGGTGGCGGTGAGCGTTCGGGCGCTCTGCGCGGTGGTGGCGTTCCAGGCGTTGGTGAGGGTCTGGTTGCCGGGCCAGTTCCAGCCCACCGTCCACGAACTGGTGGGCTTGGTGCCGGTGTTGGTGACGGTGACGTCGGCGGTGAAGCCGTTGCCCCAGTCGTTCGCGACCGAGTACGACGCGGTGCAGCCCGAATCGCCACCGGTGCCGCCGCCCGGGGTGCCGCTGCCCGTCGTCGCGTCGAAGGAGAAGCTGTTGGTGGCCAGCCCCTGGCCGCCCTGCCAGATCTCGAACCCGGCCTCGGCGTCGAGCAGGTAGTGCGCGGGGTTGACCGAGCCGCGGGCCACCGCGTCGTCGAGCAGCGCCTTGACGTCCAGGCCGCTGAAGGACGTGCCGCCGCCCTGGAGGACGTAGGAGATGATCTTCCACGAGGTCTGCTGGCCGGTCCAGACGTCCCAACTGTGCCCGGCGGCCGTCGAGGTGCCGGTTCTCGACCCGAACGGCTGTACTCCGCCACGGCTGTTGAGCCAGATCATGATCTCGCTGCCGTCCGGCTGCCCGATGGTGGTGGGCGTGGAGTTGGTCCACAGGTCGTAGGCCACGTCGTAGGCGCCGGAGGCCGGCTGGGTGGTGCTCCACGAACTGGTCGCGCTGCCCAGGTCGCTCACCTTGACGGGCAGGCCGCTGCCGGTGGTGCAGTCGCCCCAGTGGCAGCCCTTGTAGATCGAGGGGTAGGTGGCCGGGGCGCCGTTGGTCGTCAGGTTGAAGCCCGCGGTGCTCACCGACCAGGCGGTGCCGCCGGTGGCGGTCAGGCACTGGGTGGCGGTGGAGTTCCACTCGTTGGCCTGGAGGGTGTACGCACCGCCCTCCAACGGCATGGTGCCGAACGGGTCGCAGGTCGAGCCGGTGTCGGCCGGCGCCGCGTGCGCGTCGGCCGCGGGTATGAGGAAGGCCGCACCCAGTGCGGCGGCCAGGGCGGCCGCGCGCAGTGAGCGCAGCAGGTGCCGTACCACGATGCTGCTCCTTCCGCCGGGTGCCCCGGCGGCCGCGTCACGGCGACGCGGCTGCCGGGTCCCGGTCGTCGTCGGTCAGGAGGCGGTGCAGGTCAGGGTCGGCGCGGCGTTGGATCCCGTGTAGGTCGCCTGGAAGCCGAAGCTGGTGTTGCCGCCGGGGGCGATGGCGTTGTTGAAGGTGAGCCCGGTGGCGGTGACCGCCTGGGAGCTCTGCGCGGTGGTGGCGTTCCAGCTGTTGGTGAGGGCCTGGTTGCCGGCCCAGTTCCAGCTGACCGTCCACGAACTGGTGGGCGCGGTACCGGTGTTGGTGACCGTGACGTCGGCGGTGAAGCCGGCGCCCCAGTCGTTGGCGACCGAGTACGCCGCCGTGCAGCCCGCGCTGCCGCCGCTCCCGCCGCTCGCGCTGGTCGCCGCGGCGTGCGCCGAGGACGCCGCCGACAGGTTGCCGGCCGCGTCGAACGCCTTGACGGTGTAGTTGTAGGAGGTCGAGGCGGTCAGGCCGGTGTCGGTGTAGCTGGTGCCGGTGGCCGTGCCGACCTGGGTGCCGCCGCGGAAGACGGAGTAGCCGGTGACGCCGACGTTGTCGGTGGAGGCGGTCCACGACAGCGAGACGCTGCTGGCGGTGGTGGCGGTGGTGGTCAGGCCGCTGGGCGCGGAGGGCGCGGTGGTGTCGGTTCCGCCGCCGCCGGTGCTGCCGATCGCCGGGAAGGCGTTGCGGACCAGCTGCTGGAACTGCGCGGCGAACCACTGGCCCGCGGGTACGTCGAAGCCGGGGATGGCGTCGGTCGGGTAGGTGCCGCCGTTGCCGTCGGTCTGGGTGCCGGCCGGGTCGCAGTGCGGGTCGCCGTGCGAGTGCGAGCCGCTGGGGTAGTCGCCGTCCGACTCACCGGGCGGCTTGATCCACACGAACCCGATGATGTGGCTGCTCGATCCGAAGGGCTCGGCCTGCGGACGGGAGCCGATGCCGGCCCCGTTGATGTTGCACCAGTCACCGCGGAACGGCCGCTGGTCGATCTTGTTGGCGGCCACGTAGTCGTTGACGTTGGTCGGCGAGGAGTTGAGCTGGGTGGGCCGGCTCGAGCCGCCCCAGCCGTCGCGCGAGGTGTCGATCAGGAACCCGACCCGGCTGGGGAAGCCGGCCGAGACCATCGCCGAGTACATCGCGTTGTCGTAGCCGAACTCGTCGAAGTAGGGGTTGAACTGGAAGAAGTTGGCCGACTCGACCTGCTGGCCGCCGACGTTCAGCGACGGGTTGGTCAGGAACGGCTCCTGGACGGGCGTGTAGTTGGCGGTGTCGCTGATGAAGCCGTCGACGCTGTCGAACCTGGCCGTGGTGGCGTTGACCACCTTGGCGTACTCCTGCGCCGCCGGGCCCATGTTGCTGGACCAGCCGAGCCACGCGGAGTGCCCGATGTCCATGTAGGTGTAGACGTTGGGGATCGCGTGCAGCTTGTTCAGCGAGTACTCGATGCCCTGCTCGTAGAAGGGTGCGGCCGTCGCGCAGGCCGGCTTGCTCTGGTTGGTGACCGCGTTGGGCAGCGAGTCGGGCTCGACGACGGTGGAGATGCGCAGGGCGCTGTACTTGCTGTTGCCGAGGATGGCCACGATCGGGTCGACGTACTGCGACTCGTACTGGGTCAGCCCCGCCGAGGTGGCGGGGATCTCGCCGTTGGAGGCGAGGGCGGCGCAGTCCCGGCCGGGCAGGTCGTAGACGACGACCTCGACGAGCACCGGGGAGCCGCTGCTCTGCGACTGGGCGAGCGCCTTGTCCAGGTGCGCCTGTAGCCCCAGGTGGGTGCTGTCCCCTGCGATGGCCCCGATGCGGTCCATCCAGATGCCGGTCTGGTAGCCGGCGACCTGGGTCTCCGCCGCGCCGAGGCTGCCACCGTCGGCCGCGGCCTGCGCCTTGACCTCGGCGACGTAGTCGGGGTTGAGGTACGGCGTCGCGCCCACGTAGGGGTTGGCGACATGGGTGACGGCCGCGTGCGCGGTCTGGGCACTCATGAGGGGCACCAGGGTCGCCGCGCCCAGCGCGGCCGCGAAGGCCGCCGTCCTGAGCCGTTTGAGCGCTGGGTGTCGCATGATCGTTCCTTTCCGTCGCGGGGTCGTGCCGTTGAGGGTGAAGCCGGTCGGGAAGTCGGTGGGCGCGGCGCCGAGGAGCGGAGTGGAAGTGCTCGTTTTGGGAGCGCTTCCACTCGATGTCGCACCTTGCCCTTGCAGAGAGGAGATCAAGGAGACGAAGGTCCCGGGAGAGTGGCGCTCTTCGTTCAAATTACCTAGTCGGTTGACCGCGCCAGCGCTGTATCACATAAAGCCAGCCCGCTGATGCAGCGTCAAGAGGGTGGAATGGGTTCACTTCTTGAATGGCCGGATACCGGAACGCCGCTCTGGATGATCAAGAATCGGCAGTCCGAGTGGTACCGCTCCCATGAATCCGGTCCGGGCTGGTCAGTACCGGCCCCAACCCGCCGGGGTCCGCAGGGCTTTGCCGATCCTTTGCAACCCGGTGCCCGGGTGCTTCGTCTCTCCGCTCGATCCGGAACACCACGCCCGCCGCCGCCGACTCCGGTCGGGGCAGGCGGGCCGGGGAGAGAGAAGTCGATCATGCGTAAGAGTGCCAAGAGTGCTGTGACCGCCGCCGGTCTGGCCTGCGCCGCGGTGCTGATGGCGGCCGGGACCGCACTGGCCGACGGGGCGAGCGCGGCGCCCACGCCGCCGAATTCGGGCGCCACCGCCAGCGCCGTGCCGACGGCCGCCCCTGCGCCCAGCCGTAGTTCGGGCCGCGGGGTCTCGACGCCGGCCCCCGCGCCCACCTCCCGGCAGGTCGGCGCCGTGCCCGCCGGGGCGCCGGACACCGGTGTGCCGCCGGTGGCGGCCCACGACGGCCTCGACGGCACCGTGACCGGCACCGCCGTGGGCGCGGTGGTCCTCGTCGGCGCGGCGGGTGTCTTCGTCATGCGCCGCCGGTCCAGGGTCCAGGGCTGATCGTTGCCCGCCAAGCGCGTGGCCGCGGCACTGGCGGCGCTGGCCGCCGTGTCGCTGGCCTCGGGGTGCGGCACCGGCCGCACGGCACCCACGCCGCCCGCCGCACCGGCCGGCACCGTGCGGACCGCCGTCGGCGACCCCGCGTCTCCTTCGACCCCGCCGACCGGCCGGCCCGCGCCGAAACCGTTGGCCCGATCCGTTCCCGAACGGCTGGAGATCCCGGCCATCGGGGTCGACACACCGGTCATGCGGCTCGGTCTGGCGCCGGACGGCACCGTCGAGGTGCCGCCGGTGCGGGCCGGCTCCCCGGCCGGCTGGTACCAGGCCTCGCCCACTCCAGGGCAGGTCGGGCCCTCGGTGATCCTGGCCCACGTCACGGTGGGCGCCTACGGCGACGGCGTCTTCCGGCACCTGGCCGAACTGCGGCCGGGCGACCGGGTGCTCGCGCGGCTGCGGGACGGCGCCTCGGCCGTCTTCACGGTCGACGCGGTCCGCACGGTCGCCAAGGCGCACTTCCCCACCGAGTCGGTCTACGGTGACGTCGACCGGCCGGAACTGCGGCTGATCACCTGCGGCGGCCCGCGCTCCGCCGGAGGTGGTGGATACCTCGACAACGTCGTGGTCTACGCGTCCTTGACGTCGGCGACCCCGCCGTGACGTCCCGCGAACGGGTGGGCGGGCCGCGCGCCGGGCCGGCCCACCCGCCGGACGCCCCCGACGCCCCGATCCCGCCGAGACCATGGAGAGCATTGAGCCGGTCCCAGGACGAAGCAGCCTCCGAGCTGTTCGCCGACCTCTATCCACGCCTCGCCGGGTGGTGCCGCCGCCTGGTCGACGACGACGGGACCGCGCACGAGATCGCCTCGGAGGCGTTCACCCGGCTGTGGGCCCGCTGGGCGAAGGTGGAGGAGCCGCGCGGATTCCTCTACGTCACGGCGGCCAACCTCGTGCGGGACCACTGGCGCAAGGCCGAGCGCGAACGCCGGGCGATCCGCCGCGTCACCTCGGAGGCCCTGGTGGGCGGACAGGGCGAGTACGCCGACCCCTCGGTGCGGCTGCTCGTGCAGTCGCTGCCCAAGCGCCTGCGCGTTCCCGTCCTGCTGTACTACTACGCGGACCTGCCGGTCCGGGAGGTGTCGCTGCTGACGGGACGCAAGGAAGGAACCGTCAAGGCCGATCTCCACGCGGCCCGCGAACACCTGCGCTCCAAGCTCGGGAGACATCTTGATCACACACGTTGATGGCCCCGACGACGACCGCGACGACCACCTGACGGAGCTGTTGCGGCCCGACCCGGTCCTGCTGACGCCGCCGCCGGGATCGTTCGAACTCCTGCGGGCCCGGGCGACCCGCCGCAGGCTGCTGCGCGGAGCGGCCGGTGGCGGACTGGCGCTCGCCGCGCTGGCCGCGGCCGTCGCCGGGCCGCTGTACCTGACCGGGCTCGCCGGGCACCCGGCCCCCGCCCGGCCCGCCGCGCCCCCCGCGATCCACACCGCCACGCCGCCCACCCCGACCTCGGCCCCGACGCCCGGGCAGCGGCAGGACCCCTCGTCGGTGCCGTCCCCCTCCGGCATCCGCACGTCGTCGCCGACCGCGTCGATTCCCGCCGGCGCGGCGCGTACCCGGCGCGTCCCCACCCGTGGGCCGCTGCCCGGCGCGGCCACCGCCGTCCCCGGCTCGCCGACCCCGCGGCCCACCCCGTAGGGCGGGTCCCGCCGGGCTAGGCCGTGTCTTGCGGATCTTGGCGGGCTCGCGGCGTCCGGTACGGCACCTCGCGGCGTTGCCGGAGTATCCCGATAACACCGACTATCGGGATGCTCCGGCGCCTTGCGAGCCACCGCACCGGACGCCGCTCCCTGATCCACCCTGATCCACAAGACACGGCCTACGGCGTCGCGGTGAGGAAGTCGCCGACGACCCGCATGTACAGGTCGCGCTCCTCGACGTGCGGCATGTGGGAGGAGTCGGCGAAGACGTGCCGGCGGGCGCCGGGGACACGTTCGACGTACGGCAGCACGCACTCCTCGGTCGCCTCGTCGTGGCGCCCGTTGACGACCAGGGTGGGGACCTCGATCCGGTGGAGGCGGTCGATGACCGACCACTCCTTGAGGCTGCCGATGACGTGGAACTCGGTGGGCCCGTTCATCGCGTTGTAGACGGTCGCGTCCTGGGCGAGGTGGGCGTTGGTGGCCTCCACCTCCGGCGGGTTCGGCACCACCCGGCAGACGTGGCGGGCGTAGAAGTCCTCGGTCGCGGCCAGGTATTCGGGATGGTCGTACGCGCCGGTGGCCTCGTGGCGCTCCAGGGCCTCGCGCACGCCGGCGGGCAGTTCGGCCCGCAGCCGGTCTGCGGCGCGCCGCCAGTCGGCCATCGAGGCGGGGGAGTCGGCGATCACCAGCCGCCGCAGGCCGGCCGGTCGGCGCACCGCGTGTTCTGCGGCGAGCATGCCGCCCCAGGACTGGCCGAGCACGTCGTAGCGGTCCGCGACGCCGAGGTGGTCCAGCAGGTTGTCCAGCTCTTCGAGGAAGAGCCCCACGGTCCAATAGCCCGGGTCCTCCCACGGCAGCCGGGTGGAGTTGCCGCAGCCGAGTTGGTCGTAGTGGATGACGGGACGGCCGTCGACCGCCAGGTCGGTCAGGCTCAGCAGGTAGTTGTGGGTGGCGCCCGGCCCGCCGTGCAGCACCACCAGGGGCACGGCGCCGTCCCGCCGCGCGGCCGCCAGGTCACCGGTGATCCGGTACCAGGTGTGGTGTTCGCGGAAGGGGACTTGTCCGGTGGTCACGGTCATGGTGGCTCCTCGGCGAACTCCTCGACGGATGGGGGCGTCGGCGGCATCGGCGGCACCGGACGCCGCGAGCGTAGGTCGGGAATGATATGAACTCAATACGTTTGCCGAGTGTGCTCGGCGACACCATCGAGGAGGTGCCCCCCAGCAGTGTCACCACCGGAATCCGGCCCCCCGACCCTCACCGACCACGCCGCGCGGTGGGCCGCCGTCGCCGCGGCGAACGTCCGCCGCCCCTACCCCTACGCACCGGCGCGGCTGCTGCGCGGCCCGCAGGACCTGACCGAGCCCCGGGAGCGCCACCCCGCCTTCCACGGTTCGTACGACTGGCACTCCGCGGTGCACATGCACTGGCTCCAGGTGCGGCTGCTGCGCCGCGCGGCCGGCCACCGCGACCCCGCGACCGCCCCCGGCACGGACCCGTACGGCATCGACACCGGCACGGTCCGCGACACCCTCGACGCCCATCTGACCGCGGACAACCTGGCCGCCGAGGTGGCCACGCTGCGCGGCTCCGCCGGCTTCGGGCGGCCGTACGGCTGGGCGTGGCTGATCACGCTCGCGGCGGAGTGCGCCGCGGCCGAGGCCGACGGGCTGCCCGGCGCCCGGAGTTGGGCGGCGGCGCTGCGCCCGGCCGCCGAAGCGGTCTGCGAGATGTTCGAGGACTGGCTGGCCAAGGCCACCTACCCGGTACGGCACGGCGTCCACGCCAACAGCGCCTTCTCGCTCGGCTTGGTGCTGGACGCGGCGGGTGCGCTGGGCGCGCGATCCACCGAGGCCGCCGCGACCGCCGCGGTCCGCCGCTGGTATCTCGCCGACCGCGACTACCCGGCCGCCTGGGAACCCTCCGGCCAGGACTTCCTGTCCCCCACGCTCACCGAGGCGGACACCGTGCGACGCGTCCTGCCGGGCGCGGAGTTCGCCGACTGGCTGACCGGCTTCCTGCCGGGCCTGGCGGCCGGGGAGCCGGCCGCGCTGCTTCAGCCGCCGGTCGTCTCCGACCCGGCTGATCCGCAGATCGGGCACCTGCTCGGCCTCGGCCTCTCGCGGGCCGCGGCCCTGCGCTCGGTGGCCGCCGCGCTCCCGGCCGGCGATCCGCGCGTGCCGCCGCTGACCGACTCGGCCGCCCGCCAGCTGGCCGCCGCGCTGCCCCACGTCACGACGGGCGACTTCACCACCGACCACTGGCTGCCCACCTTCGCCGCCCTGGCCGTCGAGGCGGGCGGCCCCGGTGCCGCGTGACGAGGAGGAGACGACGACGCGGGTGCCCCCCGGTCTGCCGCAGGCCCTATCGCGGGCCCGGCTGGTGGTCGGCGAGGACCTGTCCGCCGCCGTGGTGACCGCCCTGGAGGAGGTCACCGGCCGCCGGGCCGAGCGCGACCCGGGACCCGACGACGGCGAGCCGCTGGTGTTCGTCGGGTCCCGGCTGCCCGCCGGGCTCCCCGACGACCGGCTGCTGTGGGCGCACAGCACCAACGCGGGCGTCGACGCCCTGCTGGTCGGCGTCCGATGGCCGTCGACCGCCCTGCTCACCCGGACCGTCGGCCGGATGGGGGAGCGCATCGCCCAGTACGTGCTGGGCTGGGTGCTCGCCGAGTGCCAGCACGTCCCGGCCTTCCTCGACCAGCACCGGGACCGGGTGTGGCGGCGGCTGCCGGGCGAACTCGTCCGCGGGCAGACGGCGGTCGTCTTCGGGGTCGGCGCGATCGGCGCCGAGATCGGCCGGGCGCTGGGCGCCTGCGGGATCCGCACGGTGGGGGTGGCCGTACGGGCGCGTGAGGTGGCCGGGTTCGACGAGGTGGTGGCCGCCGGCCAGGCGGCCGGCATCCTGCCCGCGGCGCGCTGGGTGGTCTCCGCCCTGCCGCTCACCCCGGCCACCGAGGGGTTCTTCGACGCGGAACGGTTCGCGGCCATGGCGGGAGCCACCTTCATCGACGTCGGCCGCGGAGCCACCGTCGAACTGCCCGCGCTGGCCGCCGCGTTGGCGGACGGAAGGGTGCGGGCCGCGGTCCTGGACGTGCTGGCCGACGAGCCCGCCGGGCCGGACGCGCGGTGCTGGACCCTGCCGCGCACCGTCGTCACCTCGCACTCCTCGGGTGTCACCGCCGACGAGGACGTGATCGGCGACTTCACCGCCTGTTGGCAGGCCCTGCGGTCCGGATCCCTGCCCCGGCTGACCGTGCGGACGGACCGCGGCTACTGAGCGTGCCCTCCCGGAGATGCCCTCCCGGGCAGGCCGCCGGGCCGGGAGGACCACTTCCCCGTCCGGCTCATTGACCGCCGACCCGGTCGGTGCTTCCATCGCCAGTGGTCGAGCGGCCGGGCTTCGAGCCGTCGTCCGCGGACTCCCAGGCGTCCCCGGGAGCGCGTCGACTGCCCGGTGCGAACGTCCCCGAGCCCATCGCAGGCATGACCGCTCGATCCCCGTCGTGTCACGGGACGGCGCGACGGGCGCGCCCTGAACACCTTCGAGTGACAGGAATCCGCTCATGCCACAGAGGGAAAGAACGCCCGTACCCGCACGCATCCGCTTACGTGCCGCGGCCGCCACGGCGGTGGCGGTGCTCGGCCTGCTGACCGGCCTGACCCTGCCCGCGACGGCCGCCCCCGGCACCCCCGCGGCCCCCTCCGGCGCGACGACCGCGACCGCGACGACCGCCACCGCGACGACCGCCGGCGCTCCACACGCCGCGACCGCCACGCATCCGGCGGCGCTGGCGACCCGGCTGCGCGGGGTGAACCGGTCAGGCGCGGAGTTCGCCTGCGTACAGAACAACGGCATCTTCGACGGTCCCGTCGACGCCGCCTCCGTGTCGGCCATCGCCGCGTGGAAGACCAACGTGGTGCGCGTCCCCCTCAACGAGGACTGCTGGCTGGCGATCAACGGGGTGAACCCCGCCTACAGCGGCGCCAATTACATCAACGCCGTCGCCAACTACGTCTCCCTGCTGCGCCAGCACGGGCAGAGCGTGATCCTGGACCTGCACTGGAGCGACGGCGTCTACACCGGTCCTGGCTCCAACTGCTCGACCTACAACGCCGACTGCCAAAAGCCCATGCCGGACGCGGACCACGCCCCGGCGTTCTGGACCTCGGTGGCGAACAAGTTCAAGACCGACACCTCGGTCCTGTTCGACCTGTTCAACGAGCCGTTCCCGAACAGCGTCATGTCGGACTACAACGCGTCGTGGAAGTGCTGGCGGGACGGCGGCGCGTCCTGCACCGGGTTCAACTACCCGGTGTCCGGCATGCAGAGCCTGGTGAACGCGGTGCGGTCCACCGGCGCGGCCAACCCGGTGATGGTCGGCGGCATCAGCTACTCCAACGACCTGTCGCAGTGGCTGACCTACGCGCCCAGCGACTCCGCGGGCAACCTGGTGGCGTCCTGGCACTCGTACAACTTCAACTTCTGCAACACCAGTAGCTGTTGGGACTCCCAGATCGCCCCGGTCGCGGCCAGGTACCCGCTGGTCGTCGGCGAGATCGGCGAGAACGACTGCGGCCACGGCTACGTCGACACGCTGATGAACTGGCTCGACGCCAAGGGCCTGAGCTACCTCGGCTGGACCTGGAACACCTGGGACTGCTCCTCGGGCCCCGCGCTCATCAGCAACTACGACGGAACCCCGACCGCCTACGGGGCAGGCCTGAAGGCCCGGCTGGCCGGCTGACCGGTCCGGGTACCCGCCTCCACCTGGTCCGGCGCGGCGGTAGGAGGCCGCGCCGGACCGGTGTCAGCTCGCCGATTCCTCGAAGTAGGCGTCCAACACGGCGTCGAGCCCGGTCGTCCACTCGGCGAGCAGGTTCCGGGCGGCGGCGTCCACGTGGTGGTCGTACCGGCGGCCGTCGATCGTGTGGACCACGACCGCGAACCGCCGCCCGAACCGCGGGTTGTCGATCTCCACCGCGCCGACCTCGTCCCAGGGGAACTCTGCCCGCTCGCCGTCCAGCCGGTAGTTGATGCCCGTGTGATCGGCGACGATCGATCCACGGTGGTCCGAGACCTCGAAGACCGGCCCGTCCGGCGGCGGCTCCGCCGCGGACTCCGCCGCCTCGGCGGCAGCCGTCTCCTCCTCTTCCACCTCTTCCACGGCCGCCTCGGGCGGCGGCTGAGTCGGTTCCTCCGTCGGCTGTTCAGCGACCGCCGCGTTCGCCACGGCAGGCGGCTGGAAGGTCAGGCCGGGGACGAACGCCGGATCGGTCCCGGCGGCGTGCACGGGCGGGACGTTTTGACCAATACTCTGCTCCACGGATCCGCAGTATTCCCGACCCACCTGTGCCGCCAACACCCCCTTGTGACCTTTCACCCACCCGCCAGGGGTTTTCCGCCCGTCGAAGCGGGCAGCGGCACCCCCGCACGACGCGGATCCAGGACCACGATCGTGTCGAGCGGCTTGTCGTGGAGGCACTGGCGCAGCGGGCGGTCCCACAGCAGCCAGAACGCGTCGAGCAGACCCAGCACCGGCACGTAGCGGATGAGGAAGGCGCACACCCAGCGCAGCAGCGACCAGCCGAACGCGAGGTTCCGCAGCGGCGCCGCGATCCGGACGACCCGGATCCCGAGTGCCAGCTTGCCCAGCCCGCCGCCGTAGAGCGTGGTGAGGACCGGCTCGTAGAGCAGCAGCCACGCGAAGGCGGCGACGGTCACCGGCGCCAGGGACCAGCCCGGCCAGCCCAGCACCGCCCGGAACCCGATGAGCAGCGCGATCCCCGCCACCAGGGCGAGCGTGTCGAGGATCCGCGCCACCAGCCGCCGGCCAGGTCCGGCGAACACCATCGCGACCTCGCCGGGCGCCACGACGAGTTGCCGCGGGTCTACGGACGGCGGCCAGTAGAGGACGTCTCCCAGCCGGTGGGGGCCGCGCCCCTTGCGGGCGGTCTGCGGAGGATCAAGCTGCGGTGCGGCCATAACGGCTCCAGATGCCGGTCTCGGGCGGTGCGTCACCGGATGCTAGGTATCGCGCCGTGGGACCGGTCCCACCGATCGGCTCAGGGCCTGGCCCGCGGCCGAACTCCGGGGCCGACGGGGGCCGGAGAGGCGGCGGGCGGCCCGACCGCCCTTGCCGCTACGGCAGTCGGGGCAGAGCTGCGAGGAACTCCCGCAGCGCCTGGTCGAACTCCTCGGCGCGCTCCAGGTTGGGCAGATGCCCGGCCCCCTCGATCACCGCGAGGGTCGCGTCGGGGATCCGCCGCGCGAGGGAGCGGGCCTCCTCGATGGTCGTGAACGCGTCGTCCCTGCCGACCACCACCAGGGCGGGCGCGGTGATCGTGCCGAGCATCCCGGTGTAGTCCGGCCGTTCCGCCCGGCTGCGCAACGCCGCCGCCGCGCCCTGGGCCGGAGCCTCACGCATCATGCGCAGTACGTGCCCGGCCACCGCGGGCCGCGCCTCGACGTTGTAGGGCGCCACCATCGAGGTCAGCACCTCGTCGGCGTATCCGGCCATCCCCTCGCGCTCCAGCCGGTCGGCGGTCGTGTACCGCCAGGCGCGCCGCTCGGCGGAGTCGGTCTCCGCGAAGGAGTCCGCGATGACCAGGGCGCGGACCCGCTCGGGGAAGAGCCGCTGGAACTCCAGGGCGATCTGCCCGCCCATCGAGATCCCGCCGATCACCGCGCGCTCCACCCCGAGGTGGTCGAGCAGCGCGGCCATGTCCCGTGCGTACACCTCCCATTCGGGCTGCCCGGCGGTGACCGTGCTGCCGCCGAACCCGCGCAGATCCGGCGTGATCACCCGGTACCGCGTCCCGGCGAACCCGGCCGACTGCGGTTGCCACAGCGTGCGGTCGAAGGGGTGCCCGTGGATCAACAGCACGGCTTCCGCGCCGTCGCCTTCGTCCTCGTACGCGACCTGTATGCCGTTGACCGAGGCGCTAGCCATCAAGTCCCCCCAAGAGCGGTCCGGTTGATCACGGCGGCTCGGCGAACCGGGTCGCCGCGATCCTCATCGGGATCGTCAAGGCGTCGATCCCATCGGGATGGTCAAGTCCGCGGGGCGGCTGGTTCTTCCCGCTCGGCCTCCGCCGGCCGGCGTTCGCGGGGGCCATCCGGCCACGGTCGGCCGGAGCCCGCCTGCCGGTGCCCGCGGGGGCCGGCCGGCCACCGTCCGTCGGCGTCCGCGGAGGCTGTCCGGCCACGGTCGGCTGGCCCCCCGCGGGCCCGCGATCACCTGCGGGGCAAGGCCGAACGAGCCGCGATCAAGGTGATATTTTGCCAGACTGATCCATTTCCTTGGTTGATTCAGGGGTCTTGTGAAACTCTCTCATGGGCCTGATACTCCTTCCTGTGTCTGTCAGGTGCATGCCAATGGCAGATCCTGATGGCGCCTGCCGAGTCCGCACATCCGGGCGGACTCCCGGTTTCCAGCTGGAGGTACGAGTGAGATCGTTGCGTTCCATCCCGCGCCGCGCTCGACTTATGGCCCTCGCGTCAGGTCTGGCGGCTGTCGCTGCTCTCACTGTCCCGGCGGCCACGGCCACCGCCCAGGCCACGCCCACGACGTTCAGCAAAGCGACGCTCGCCAAGGTCAGCGACTCGGTGAAGACCGCCGATGTCGCCGGCACCGCGTGGTACGTCGACCAGAAGACCGGAACCGTCGTCGTCACCGCCGACAGCCGGGTCTCCAACGCCGACATCGCCAAGATCAAGCAGGAGGCCGGGGCGAACGCCGGGGCCATCAAGGTCAACCACACCAGCGGCACCTTCTCCAAGCTGCTCCAGGGTGGCGACCCGATCTACGGCGGCGGCGTGCGCTGCTCGGTCGGGTTCAACGTCGTCAGCGGCAGCACGTACTACTTCATCACCGCCGGGCACTGCGGCAACGCGGCGGCCAGCTGGTACACCGACGCGGGCCAGACCAACTACATCGGCCCGACGGTCGACTCGTACTTCCCGGGCAACGACTTCGCCATCGTGCGCTACGACAACGCCGCGGTGAGCCACCCCGGTAACGCCGGCGGCGTCGACATCACCGGCGCGGTCAACGCCAGCGTGGGCATGACCGTCACCCGCACCGGCAGCACCACCGGCAGCCACAGCGGCACGGTGACCGGCCTGAACGCCACCGTCAACTACGGCGGCGGCGACGTCGTCTCGGGCATGATCCAGACCAACGTCTGCGCCGAGCCCGGCGACAGCGGCGGCTCGCTGCGCTCCGGCAGCTCCGCGGTCGGCATCACCTCCGGCGGCAGCGGCAACTGCTCCTCCGGCGGCACCACGTTCTTCCAGCCGATCACCGAGGCGCTGAGCTAC
The DNA here is from genome assembly GCA_963737305.1 of uncultured Actinomycetota bacterium. Taxonomy (GTDB): domain Bacteria; phylum Actinomycetota; class Actinomycetes; order Streptomycetales; family Streptomycetaceae; genus Streptantibioticus_C. The sequence goes on from CAVTRX010000001.1 coordinate 4,835,544, forward strand.
TACGGCGTGAACGTCTACTGAGCCCTCTAGCTCGGTAAACGAACAGCGTCGCCACAGTCGTTGGGCGGCAGCTCCCAGGGTGCGCTGGGAGCTGCCGTCCAACTATGCGTTGTGGGTTGTGGGTTGTGGGTCCGAGCACGCGCACCGCGCGACAGGTCCTACAACCATCCGGCGACTTCGGTGGTCTGGCTCCCGTCCGGCAGATCACCGCCTCCGCGACCGGCACAACGCCGGGCCGGGGGCCTCGTCGTGAGGAACGCCCACCGATGCACGCATGGCACCCGCTGCGCACCGGCGCCACCGCGCTGGCTCTGGCCGCCGCCCTGATCACCGCGGGTGGGGCCGACGCCGGCGCCGCGTCGACCGACTGGCAGGTGTCCCTGTCAGGGGACAGCCCCATGGGCTCGGTGATGTCGGTCTCCGCCGTGGACGGCCAACTGGCCTGGGCGGGCGGCCGCAAGGACGGCCACGGCGTCATCATGCGCTGGGACGGCCAGGAGTGGAACACGGACCCGGCCCCCGGACTGCCCGACGTGTGGCAGTGGTCGTCGGTCAGCGCGGTCTCCGCCGACGACGTGTGGGCCTACGGCTCGTCGGGCGGCGGCCAGTCGCTGGCGCACTACGACGGGGAGCGGTGGACCGTCGTCCCGACGGCCGGCCCCTTCGACTCCTCCTGGCCGCAGGTCCCGCTCAAGGCGGTCCCCGGACGGCTCTTCAAGGGCGGCGAGTCCCTCTACACCTACGCGGACGGCGGGTGGCAGAGCTTCGTGTTGCCGAGCCTCGTCGACATCCACGGCATCGACGCCCGGTCGGCGGACGACGCCTACGCCGTCGGTATGCAGTACCCGGTGGACGGCGGCCACCCGGTGGTCTACCACTGGGACGGGACCACGTGGACCCTGCTGCCCCAGCCCGAGGTGCCCGCGGGAACGGATGTCGGGAAGGTCGTCGAGGAGTCCCCGAACAGCGTCTACGTGGCCGGATGGGCCCAGGGCCAACACGCGGGACCCGCTGTCCCGAACGTCGAGCACTGGGACGGCACGGCCTGGACGGACGTCACCGGTTCGCTGGCCGGCCTGGTCCTCGAAGGGATCAGCACGGACGGCGCGGGCGGTCTGTGGGCCGGCGGCATGGACGACTCCCAGCCCGCCGACGCGGGCCCGGTCATGTGGCATTACGACGGCACCACGTGGACCGAGCAGCCGGCGGCCACCGCACCCGACGGCGACACCCAGTGGCCGTCGTACACCTTCCACGACCTGGCACCCGCCGACACCACCGGCGCGGTGTGGGCCGTCGGCGACTACTCCATGCCGCTGGACGAGTCCGGCGACCAGCCGGTCAACGGTCTGATAGAACGGTCGGCCGTGGCGGCGAGGCCCTGACGGGCAGGGGGCTGAGGAGCCGGGGGGCTGGGGGCCGGTGTGTACGAGGAGCCGGACCGCACCAGCGCCCTGGTGGGTCAAGTCTGCCGTTCGTCCGCTGTGATGCGTTCCAGGGTGCGTCGGCCCATTCGGCTCATGGCGGGGTTGCTTTCGACGTAGTACCAGACAACGCCCATGGCCTGGACGAAAGCCCACGCCTTGCCGCGCTCCCACTCCAGGTCGCCGCAGCCGAGGTCGGTCCTGAGCACCTGCCGTTGCGCACTCTCCAGCAGATGCCAGGCGCCCACGAGATCCAGCGCGGAGTCGGCCGGGCCCAGGCCACCGACATCGATGACCCCGGCCAGTCGTCCTTCGGAGACGAGGACGTTGCCGGGGATGAGATCACCGTGGTTCATCACGTGGCCCGCCGCGGCGTCCGGCAGTTCACGCAGGCGGGTCCACATCCGGCGCAGCGGCGGAACCTCCAGGTGCCCTTCGCTGCGCTCGAAGCAGGTCTCCATCCACGCGTCGTGCGTTCGCAGGTCGCCGCCACGCCCCCGCCCACCGAACGTCCGCTCGCGTGTGTCGATCGCGCGCACACCGAGGATGAACTCGGCCAAGTCGTGCGCGAACGCGACCGATTCGCCCGGGTCGTCGTCCGTGGCCACGACGCCGGGCAGCCACGTCTGCACCGACCAGGGCAGCGGGTAGTCATGTCCCGGTTCGCCCAGCGCGACCGGCTCGGGCGTGGCGAAGGGCGTGCGGCCCGCCAGCTCGCGGGCCGCTTCCGCCTCGGACTCCAGCCCCTGACGCGTCGAGGTGACGTCGCCCGGTCGCAGCGGGAACCGGGCCGCGAACCGGTCGCCGATACGGAAGATGGCGTTGACCGTCCCCTGCGAGGCGATGCCGCTGACCGGCAGGTTCCGCCACTCGGGAAACTGCTCGTCCACCAGCAGGCGCACGGTCTCCGGCGACACGTTCAGCTGATCGTCATGCATGTCCACCCCGGCAGCGTCGCGTGCCCCCATCGCCCCCCGCAACCCACTTTCGTCCGCGCCGACGCCAGGCCCGGCCGGCGGCTCGCCGACACGTCATGGGCCGGTCAGCAGGTCAGACGATGGGGCCGGTGGGGATACCTAGGTTCCAGCAGGTCCCCAAGTTCAGGAACAATCCCGAACAGGTCGAGAAGGCGATCGCGCTCTACCAGAGGTACTACTCATGATGTACAACCTGTTGGTTTCCGGCGAGCATGTCCCCGAGGAGGTCGGCCCCTTTCTCTCTCGGGCTTTCGGGGTTCCGGCGAGTCTGGTGTTCGTCGGGGACGAGGCCGATCAGGAGTCTTGGGACTGGGATGGAGCTCGGCAAGGCGATGGTGAATTGCCAGTACGCCCGTATGCGTGGCGATCTGGCTTGGTCGCTCACCATTTATACGGTCGAGCCGGACGCCCCGGGACAGCCATCCGAGCGGGATCTTTCTCATCGCCTTTCGCGTGAACTGAGCACGGTGACGCTGTTTCCTGCCGGAGTCGGGATTCCTGGAACCCGGAGACTCGTAACCCAAGACGGCGCGTTTCACCTCGCGCGAATGGAAGAGTCGTGGGACGAGGACCTCAGCGAGGACGAAGTCGTCGAAGTCAGCGTGCCCGTGCCGGAGTTGCCTCATGCCGCGGTGGCCCGCTTCGAGGATGTCGTGCTGTCGTTGCGACTGCCGAGTCCGATCGCCGATCGGTACGCCTCGGCCGATCGTGGGCACCGGCAGCTGCGTGAGGTGCGCGGTGACCTGGTCATGTGGGAGAGGCTGTGCGTCCGCATCGAGGAGGGCTGGCCGCCATTGGGCTGGTACGGCGCCCCGATGTACCGGGAAACCTTGGGGCGGCGGGACGAGTTGGAGGCGTTGATCCCCGAACTCCCCCAAGAAGACCGCGCCGACGCCGGTGAGGCCCTGCGGCAGATCGACGCGCGCTTCCGTGAACTCACCGTCGAAGACGGGGGAGCGGCGCTCGTGGAGGCCGGCGAGGTCTCCGCCGCGGAGATGACGACGCGCCCCTGGTACTGGCACCGGCGCCCAGCCGTCCCGCCCTGGGACGACACCGCCGACTGACCACGCCGTTCGACGGACTACGACGCATCGGCGCCGAGCTTCTTGAACACCTGCCGCCCGTGCCAACCGACATGGACGGGATCGATGCTCGCCCGGCCGGGGCGGGGCGTGGAGATCAGCCGGCCATCCAGGTCGTCCACGGCCCGGCCGGCCGCGTTGCGGGCCACGTACAACGGGGAGACCTGGATGCGGAGGTCGGGCCGGAGCCCGAGAACACCCAGGTCGAACAGGGTGTGATGCAACGAGCAGAGCGCGACGCCGTTGCTCAGGTCGTCGGGACCGTCCTGACTGTGCCACCGCACGTGTGCGGCTTCCAGACCGACGGGGTCACGGCCGAGCGCCCCGTCGAAACCGCAGAAGGCGCACGCGTAGGCGTACGCGCGCAGGACCTCCTCCGCGAAGCCGGCCCGCCGTGCGCGCCGTCGCCGGGGCGACGCCTCGGTGGCCGCGTCGTCCAGAGCCGCGAAGTCCAGGCCGACGGCGGCGGATATGAGGCCCTCCAGCGAAGGCGTGAAGTGCTGCTCCAGCAACAACCGGGCGGCCGAGGCGAGTACGGGCGGGGAGACGAGCAACGCCTCGACATGCGGCCGCAGTCGACCGTGCGCGCCCCGCGTGCGCAGCCAACCTCCGCGTTCCGGCACGTCCGAACCGATCGGAGTGCCGTCCCGGTCCCGCAGTTCCCACAACTCGCGTTCCAGATGGACGAACGGCATCGCCGCCCGCTCCCGGGCACGGCTGCGGCTGGCCACCGCGGGCCCGAACTCGTTCACCAGCCGGCTGACCGGCTCCTCCGCCTCGTCGTAGGTGACCGCCGTGCTCCCCAAGGAGGCGAACCGCCCGAGCAGCCACAGCACCAGCAGGGGTTTGTGCGGTGCCCGTCGGCTTCCCACCTGGGCTCGCCGCAGGCCGGCGAGCGCGTCCATGAGCCCTTCGCGCGTCATCACGAACTCACCTTGCCAGGCTGTCGAAGGACTGGCCTGTTCGGAGCCGGGGGAGCGAGGCGGGGACTCGGAAGTACCCGCCATCACTCACGTAACAGGGCATCAACTTCCGGCTGTGGTACGGCATTTGATGACGGCAAATCGCTTGCGCCGACAAAGAAGGGCGAGGTGAATTGACCTCGAAGCCAGGGCGACAGCGGGGGGTTCACATGACGTCAGCAGACTCGGCGGGACAGGCGTGGAACACGCCTTACGGCGACGTACCCGGGGTCGGAGGCCCGCCGCCCACCACTCCGCCCCGGCCACCGACCGGGCCGCGGCCCTTCGCCGATCCGTACCCCGACGTGCCGCCGCCGACCCAGGCGCGGCAGCCGATCGGCGCGGTCAACCTGCGGGTCGGCAAACGACTGCTCTGGGTCGGCGACGCCTATTACCCGCTCCAGAACGTCGCCCGCGTGTACACGCTCACCATTCACCCGCGGCGCAAGGAGGCAGTTGTGCTCTTCGTGAAGCGGCTGCTGCTCATCGGGACGGTGACGACGTTCCTCGGTCTGCTCGCCGCCATGATCGGCGCGTTCGGTGACGATGGCGGCGGTGGAGGTTCCGGTGGCCTCATCGCTCTCGTGGTGATCGTCGGTGTCGCGGCGCTGATCTACTCCGTCGTGGAGATGGCGAAGGTACTCGGCGCGCCCTCGCTCTTCGTCCTGGCCGTCGAGACCTCCGGTCTTTCCACCGCGGTGGTGACCAGCCCGCACCCGGACCAACTGCGGCGGCTGGCCCACCAGATCGCCGACGCGATAGAGAACCCGGCGGCCGAGTTCGAGGTTCGGGTGGACACCATCACGATCAGTCCCACGCACTACTACTTCGGGGACAACGTCAACATGTACGGCGGCACCGGCAATGTGGGGATGGCGAGTTGATGAGCGGCGGAGACCAGCACTTCTACCTCGGCGGTGGCGATCACGTCACCATGCACGGCGGTTCGGGCAACGTCGGCATCGACAAGCGGGTCGTCGCCGCCCAGGCGTTGCCGCAGGACGTCCAGGAGGCGCTGCGCGAGGTCCTCATCCTGGTCCAGGCGCTGCGTGCCCAGGTGCCGCCGGTCAGCGCCGGCGCCCTCGACGACTCGCTGCCGGCGCTGCGCGCCGAGGCGGACGTCCCACCGCGGGAGCGCCACCGCGCCCTGCTCGCCGTCGCGGGCATCGCCACGACCATCGGTTCGCTCGGCGTCCCGGTCATCGAGGCCGTCAACAAGGTCCTGACCCTCATGGGCGCGAAGTAGCGCCGCCGCCGGCAGCCGCGCGGCCTTGTTGTCAGAGCGCCCTGTTAGCTTGCGGGTGGAGACAGGCCGGTCAGAGAACCCTCGAGGTCCGCGGTCAAGGGGGGTGGGCACGAACAGTCCCCGGGAGCCACCTCGGGACCACGTCGCAAGCCATCGCCCCCACCCCCCTCTCACCACATCCGGCCCGGGGTGCAGCCCGACAACGAACAGGGCCCAGGTCCGCGACCTGGGTCTTTGTGCTGGAGCGAGTGACGGGAATCGAACCCGCGCTCTGAGCTTGGGAAGAGGCAAACCCGCGCTGGTGGATCCGGACGAGAGTGGGGTGATCGTGCGCCTTGTCCTGTTTGGCGCTATCCGCTGTCCAACACTCCCCCGTAGGCTCACGGTTGCCCAAACCCCTATCAAAGGAAGTGTCATGGATGACCGGATAATGCCCTGCTATACCTGTAAATCAGATGAAGAGCACCGCCCCCTCACCAGCTCAGAGAGGGACTGGCTCAAGAAGGACACGGGCAGGAAGAACGTCGATAATTTCTTCGTGTGTACGGCACCAGGCTGCCGCAACCTGCGGACCGGCTTCAACCAGCACCCCTTCGACCATGTGAAGCGCCTGCCGCAGGACTGACGCGGCGCCGTCTGGTGCAAGACGCCTGGCGTGGTCCAGGCAACAAACAACCCCAGGCCATCTGACCTGGGGTTTCTCTGTGGAGCGGGTGATCGTCCGTGCGGTGCCTGTGGTCACCGCTGTTTACCACTGGTGCAAGGGCGGTGGTGAGGAGGTCCGGTACGAGGGACTGGCTTGGGTGCGGGTTCCTCGAAGTAGGCGTGCCGGGCTTCGGGGACCAGGTCCAGTTGGGTTGCCGGCCGTGAGGTGGCGGCACCGGGCGTGGTCGGGCATGCCGGGATCGCGGAGGGGTGTAGCGCGGGCCGGGGTAGGAAGCCAGCCAGCCGGGTGAGGTGCAGCCGATTACCAGGGCACCCACCCATCCGGTCGGATGGCGGGCTCGGAATCGCTGGGCCACACGGCCTCCCGTCGACGTGCCGTAGGTGTCGGCTTGGTTGGTGCCGGGTTCGTCGTGTATCGCGATGACGTCCGGGGTGAATAGCTCGTTGCCGTAGGGGGTCTTCGGGCTTGTCGCTTTCACCGGTGCCGCGGTAGTCGCGTATGAGGGTGCTGTGGGCGGTGTGGAACTTGGCACGGACCGCGCCTCGCCAATGATGGTTGTTCGCAGCGCCTCGCTTCAACAACGGGCTGTAATCCGTGGACTGCCTTCGCGGCACTCAGTCAGCCGGGGCCGGATGTCAGTGTCCGCCCCTAAGTTGGCTCGCATGACAACCTTCCGATCAGGCTTCACGCTGCAGCGCATGGTTGAGGCGGCGTGTGAACTCACTGAGCACCCAAGAGTGCTGCAGTACATAGATGCAGTATTGAGCATCATGAATGGGGACCCGCGCAGGACGCACGGCAAGGGTAAGCGCCTGGTGAGCGCCTTGGAGGATGTCGCCCGAGAGGCCATCCTGCATCAGGATTTCGAGCTCGCCCAGCGCTTTCAGAGGTTCGCCGCCTATGCCGGAGGGGAACTGTTCCTCGAGGTTCTCGAGAACTACTACGACGAGGAGGCGCGGCAGCGCAGCGAAGAGTACATGCGAAGACTGGTTGCCATGGGTGCCGGCCAGGCAATCATGGCACTGGACGTCCTGTGCGGCGATAATCCCGACGCGACCGCAGCGGATGCCCGTGAACTCTTTCGCGGCATCGCGCAATCCACCGATCAGCTAGGTCTCGGAAGCGGCGATGGCGATGTCAAGCTGTCCATCCGGGAAGTGAGACGGCTCCAGCAGTTGGGGCGCATGGAGATACTTCTGCGGAACCTGCCAACACCGGTGTCTGCTGAGACAGTGCGAATGCTGAACGACGCCCTGGAAGACGCTGACGCAGGGTTGTTGACACAGATGCTTGAGCTGAAGGCCAGGCGAGTCGCGCTTGCGGCGCTGCGTGAAGCAGTGGATGACCCGAACAGCTCCGAGAGCGCCCTCCATGCCCGCCTGAAGAACCAGGAGTGGATCTTCGGCGGAGCCTTCGTGGCCGAGTTGGCGCGCCGTCAGTACACGCCGGACACCATCCTGGACATTCCTCTCCTGCGTCATGATGGATCGCTACATGTGGTGGAGCTCAAACGCGCGCATGTCAAAGACCTGGTCATCCGTCGCAGCGGTCACCTCATGTTGGGTGCCCCAGTTCATCACGCGGTCTCCCAGGCGCAGAACTACCTTCGTGCGATGGACGAGAACCGCACGACAGTGCTCAGGGATTACGGCGTCGACACACGCCGAGCGTCGGCGACGGTCGTGATCGGACATCCGCAGTACGTGACGGGAAGCGTCACACCTCAAGAGATCGCGGAGACATTGCGCACGTACAACACTCACGCGACACGCATAGAAGTGGTCACCTACGAAACGCTGCTCGATTCGGCTGCCCGGATGTTGGCGCTCTCTTCGGTGGTGAAGGGCTTCGACGAGACCGAGGACATCACGGCATGAGCGACGCTCCTCCGACGATATCGTCTCTCCTTGCCCGCCTGTGCGGTGGGGCGATTGGCGATTTGGACTACGTCGGCTACTTCCTGAACGAGCACGGCGAGGAACTCGTCTTCGCCCAATGCCGAGGTGAGAAGACCGCTCGGCTCTGGCACAGTGACACCGACTGGGAAATGCTTCGCGTTGGCGATCATTCGATACGGATCGGCGGCGCAGCCGGCGGCTCGCTTGTCGGCGGGTTGGTGGCGGATGTGATCACCGTCGATGGCCTGGTCATCGATCGTGAGGAGGCGACATGGCTTTCTTCCTGCCTTGCCGCCTCCCGCGCGCTGCGCCCGGGTATTGTCTGACCGCCGACCCCAACGAAGCCGCCACTGCCGACGGTTGAGTGGACCGAACGGTTGTCGTCAGTACGCCACCAGAGGGTGGGCTAGCCCTTGGTCGGGTCGGCGTCCGGCCGTTTGGTGATCCGGTCGCCTACTGCGATTGACTTCCAGAGTCGACGGTCGATCCGGACCTTCTGGGATTCGCCGTCTGCAAGGCGAACCTCAACGGAGTGATACATATTCGAGCCATCGAGCATGCCCCGGGACTTGTCGGTGACGACGCCTTCCCAGGAATCATCTCGTCCGGCTTTACGGGATTTGAACATGACATGGAGTCTAGGAGGATCGTCAGCGACCCCCGTAGTGCCTTGAGGCACGTCCTTGGGATGACACATGTCATGCAGGGCCACCACCGTGCCCGCACCCGGACGTCCGGGCAACAAACAACCCCAGGCCATCTGGCCTGGGGTTTCATATGGAGCGGGTGACGGGAATCGAACCCGCGCTCTGAGCTTGGGAAGCTCATGTTCTACCATTAAACTACACCCGCGTAGACGGCCCGTGGCCATCTGACTCGTCGCTCACTGTACCCCATCGCCTGCCCCCGGTGCATTTCACGGTGGCGTGCTGTCGTGGCCGGGGCGGGGCATAGGCTGGGCGGAGTGGCAGGTGGCGGGGGCGGGAGGTTCATCCCCTAGTGTGGCTTTCGTTCTGGCCGGCCATGGGGTGAAGGGGAGCGATGGAGCGCACCGTCGTTCGTTGTGCGGATGGACACGTCTTCAGTACGGCGGTCTTCCCGTTGCAGAATCTGGGCGTGGAGCGTTTGGGACCGGGGAGGTTGATCCGGTGTCCGCGGTGTGCGCGTATGAGGCATGCGGTGCAGGTGGAGACCGTTGAGGCGGTAAGGGACGTATCCTCATCGGGTGCTTCTCTCTGACAAGGACATCCGGGCCGAGATCGATTCCGGGCGGGTGCGCATCGATCCGTACGACGGATCGATGGTGCAGCCGTCCAGTATCGACGTACGACTTGACCGGTTCTTCCGCGTCTTCGAGAACCACCGCTACCCGCACATCGACCCCGCCGTCGAGCAGCCGGACCTGACACGGCTCGTGGAGCCGCAGGGCGATGACGCCTTCATCCTGCACCCCGGCGAGTTCGTGCTGGCGTCGACCTACGAAGAGATCACCCTGCCGGACGACGTCGCCTCCCGGCTGGAGGGCAAGAGCTCCCTCGGGCGGCTCGGGCTGCTCACCCACTCCACCGCCGGTTTCATCGACCCCGGCTTCTCCGGGCACGTCACCCTTGAGCTGTCCAACGTGGCGACCCTGCCCATAAAGCTGTGGCCCGGGATGAAGATCGGCCAGCTCTGCCTGTTCCGGCTCTCCTCGCCGGCGGAGTTCCCCTACGGGTCCGATCGCTGCGGCTCCCGCTACCAAGGGCAGCGCGGCCCCACGCCCTCCCGCTCCTACCTCAACTTCCACCGCACCAGCGTCTGAACGTCGCCGCCCCCCAACGGCGCCGCTGCCGAAAACGTCGCCGCCCCCAACAGCACCGACCGCCGAAAACGGCGCCGCCCCCAACAGCACCCACCGCCCAAAGACGCCGGCCCCCCAAAACCGCCGGCGGCCTAAAGCGTCGGCAGCTTGAAAAGCACCAGCAGCGCGATCAACTGGATCGACGACGCGCCCAGGGCCTTCAGCCACGGCAGGTCATGGGACTTTCCGACCATCGAGGTGAGCAGCGCCGCGCACCCCAGCCAGGTCAGCCAGCCGACGATCTCCACGAAGCCGTTCGCGCCACCCAGGAAGATCGCGAACAGCAGCCGCGGCGCGTCGGTGAGCGACGTGATCAGCATGGCCAGCCCGATCGTCGGCGCCCAACTGCCGTCCCCGCCGAACTGCCTGGCCAGCGTGTGGGTGACCGCACCCATCACCAGACCGCTGGCCACCACCGCCAGCGCCGTGCTCAGCACCCACGGAATGCTGTTGGAGGTGCTGGCGCTCAGCACGTCCTGCCGCGCGCTGTCGAAACCGAAGACCGCCGCCAGCCCGTAGACGAACGTCACCAGCAGCGCCGGACCCCACACCTGGTGGTCGCGCATCTGCCAGAACGTACGGCCGGGCCGCAGCACGATGCCGCTCAGCAGCTCCTGCCAGCGCAACCGGGGTCCGGCCGGCGGCGCGCTCGACTGACCCGCCCGGTAGGTGGTCCCCGCGCCGTCCGCGTCCGGCTGCCCGCCGGGGTAGTCATCCTGATGTCCACCCTGGTACCCGCCCTCGGGACCGCCCGGATACCCCTGGTAACCGCCGCCCCCCTGGTACGCGTAGCCGCCCGGCGACTCGTTCACCGTGAAGGACCGGGTGTGGCCCGGGGCGTCGTCGAAGTCGGCCGGTACGCCACCGGGCGGTGGTGCGGGCCACTGCACGGGCTGCTGCTGCGGGTGCGGCTGCTGTTGTTGTGCCTGGCGTCCGCGTCCGCTCCTGAATCCTGCCACGCCTTCGAACGTACCCGTATCGGTGGATCAACGAGCCGGAGCCCGGTTTTCGGGGCGGGTTTGCTGCGAAGCTGTGACACGTGTCAGACGATCGGTCATACGGAGAAGCTCATCGGGCGGCACGCCGAGCCGTGTTCGTGGTCTTCCTTTGTTTCGGAGCGTGCTACGCGAACCTCGTGCCGCGCATTCCGCAGATCAAGCACACTCTCGCGCTCAGCGACGGCGCGCTCGGCATCGCGCTGCTCGGGGCGCCGGTGGGCACGGTGCTCGCGGTGCGGTTCGCGGGGTGGGCGATCGGGCGGTGGGGCAGCCGCCGGGTGACCAGATGCGGCGTGCTGGTGATGGCCGGGGCGCTGATACTGCCCGCGCTGGCCTGGGACCTGGGCGCGCTGGCGGTCGCCATGGGGGTGCTGGGCGCGGCGCTCGGCCTCACCGACGTGGCGATGAACTCCCAGGGGGTCGCCATCGAACGCGGGCTGGGGCGGCCGATCATGTCCGGGTTGCACGGCGCGTACAGCCTCGGCGGTGTGCTCGGCGCGCTGCTGGGCTCGGCCGCGGCACACCTGCGGATCCCGCCGCTGACGCACTTCGCCGTGATGGCCGTCGTGCTGGTCGGTGTCGCGGCGTTCGGGTCGCGCTCCCTGCTGCACGACGAGGGGGCGCCGAACGAGCAGGAGCCCGGTGGCGTGTCGCACGGCCGGTGGTCTGCCGCGGTGCTGCTGCTCGGGGTGATCGGACTGTGCTCGTTCGTCGGCGAGGGCGCGGTGGAGAACTGGAGCTCGGTCTACCTGCACGACGGACTCGGTGTGGGCGCCGGCATCGCGGGGCTCGGCTTCGCGGGGTGCGCCGGGGCGATGATGGTCATCCGGCTGAGCGGGGACCGGCTGGTCGAGCGGTTCGGGCCGGTCGCGGTGCTGCGGGTCGGGGCGTTGGTGTCCGCGTTCGGTCTCGGCGCGGGGCTGGCGCTGGACAGCACGTGGGCCGGCATCGTCGGGTTCACCGCGTTCGGCGCGGGGGTGGCGCTGGTGGCACCGGTGACGTTCAGCGCCGCGGGCAACCTGCCGGGCATCGCGTCGGGTGCCGCGATCTCCTACGTGACCGGGATCGGCTACCTGGGCCTGCTGGTCGGGCCGCCCGCGATCGGGTTCACCGCCGAGGCGGCCGGACTGCGCGGTGCCCTGCTCATCCCGGCGGTGCTGGCCGTGATCATGGTCGTACTGGCGGGCACGGTACGCCCCCGGAGGGCGGGTGCGGCCGAGGCGGCGCGGGCCGGGGCGCGGCAGGAGAGGCTCACGGAGTCCAACGGCTGACCGCCTGGACCGAGCAAAGGTGTGGGCGCGGACCTCGCGAGGTCCGCGCCCACACCCCTTTTCGTTGCCGGCTACTTCGCCGGTTCCGGCTCCGGTGCGGGCGTGTCCTCCGCCTCGCCGTTGCCGTCGCCGGCCGGGGTCCTGACCGAGTCCAGCAGCAGTTGCGCCACGTCGACGACCTGGACGGACTCCTTGGCCTGGCCGTCGTTCTTCTTGCCGTTGACCGAGTCGGTGAGCATGACGAGGCAGAAGGGGCAGGCGGTGGAGATGATGTCCGGGTTGAGGGAGAGGGCCTCGTCGACGCGCTCGTTGTTGATGCGCTTGCCGATCCGCTCTTCCATCCACATGCGGGCGCCGCCCGCGCCGCAGCAGAAGCCGCGCTCCTTGTGGCGGTGCATCTCCTCGTTGCGCAGCCCCGGCACCTTGGCGATGATCTCGCGCGGCGGGGTGTAGACCTTGTTGTGCCGGCCCAGGTAGCACGGGTCGTGGTAGGTGATCAGCCCCTCGACCGGGGTGACCGGGAGCAGCTTGCCCTCGTCGACGAGGTGCTGGAGCAGCTGGGTGTGGTGGATGACCTCGTAGTGGCCGCCCAGTTGCGGGTACTCGTTGGCGATCGTGTTGAAGCAGTGCGGGCAGGTCGCCACGATCTTCTTGCGCGAGGCGGGCAGCCTGGTCGACTCGTCCTCGTCGTCCTCACCGAACGCCATGTTCAAGGTGGCGACGTTCTCCGCGCCGAGCTGCTGGAAGAGGAACTCGTTGCCCAGCCGGCGGGCCGAGTCGCCGGTGCAGTTCTCGTCGCCGCCCATGATCGCGAACTTCACTCCGGCGATGTGCAGGAGTTCGGCGAAGGCCTTGGTGGTCTTCTTCGCCCGGTCCTCCAGGGCGCCCGCGCAGCCGACCCAGTACAGGTACTCGGTCTCGGTGAGGTCTTCCACGTCCTCGCCGACGATGGGGACCTCGAAGTCGACCTCCTTGGTCCACGCCAGGCGCTGCTTCTTCGGCAGCCCCCACGGGTTGCCCTTCTTCTCCAGGTTCTTGAGCATCGTGCCGGCCTCGGAGGGGAACGAGGACTCGATCATCACCTGGTAGCGCCGCATGTCGACGATGTGGTCGACGTGCTCGATGTCCACCGGGCACTGCTCGACGCAGGCGCCGCAGGTGGTGCACGACCACAGCACGTCCGGGTCGATGACGCCGTTCTCCTCGGCGGTGCCGATCAGCGGGCGCTCCGCCTCGGCCAGCGCGGCAGCGGGCACCGAGGCCAACTGCTCGGCGGACGCCTTTTCCTCGCCCTCGGCGTTCTTGCCGCCGCCGGCCAGCAGGTAGGGGGCCTTGGCGTGGGCGTGCTCGCGCAGGCTCATGATCATCAGCTTGGGCGACAGCGGCTTGCCGGTGTTCCACGCGGGGCACTGCGACTGGCAACGGCCGCACTCGGTGCAGGTGGAGAAGTCGAGGATGCCCTTCCAGGAGAAGTGCTCGATCTGCGAGACGCCGAACTGGTCGTCCTCGCCCGGGTCCTCGAAGTCGATCGGCTTGCCGTCGGAGACCATCGGCTGCAACGCGCCCAGCGCGACCGCGCCGGACTCCTCGCGCTTGAACCAGATGTTGAAGAAGGCCAGGAAGCGGTGCCAGGCGACGCCCATGTTGGTGTTCAGCCCGACGGTGATCGCCCAGACCATGGTGACGCCGAGCTTGATCATCGCGATCAGGTAGACGAGGTTCTGCAGCGTCGCGCCGCTCATCCCGTGGAACGCGGCGACCAGCGGATAGGAGACCCAGTACTCGGCGGTGTAGTGGCCGACCCCGTGCAGCGCGCCCTCCAGGCCGCGCAGCATGAGGATGGCCAGGCCGATGACGAGGATCACGTACTCGACGAAGTACGCCTGCCAGGCCACCGAGCCGGCGAACCGGGACTTGCGGCCGGCCCGCGAGGGCAGGTTCAGCAGCCGGATGCCCATCAGCACCAGGATTCCCAGGGTGGTGAACAGGGCGATGAACTCCACGTACACCTCGTACGGAAGCCAGGTCCCGATCACCGGCAGGATCCAGTCGGCCTTGAACAACTGCCCGTAGGCGTTGACGATGGTCAGGCCGAGGGTGAGGAAGCCGACCGCCACGAACCAGTGCGCGACCCCGACGACCCCCCAGCGGTTCATCCGGGTGTGGCCGACGAACTCCTTCGTCAGGGTTTTGGTGCGGGCCACCGGGTCGCCGGTGCGGGCGCCTTCCGGCACCGCGGAGCCGAGCCGGACGAAGCGGTAGATCTGCGCGACCGCGCGGCCGATGAGGGCGACGCCGACCGCCGTGAGGACCAGCGACACGATGATCGCGGCGAGTTGCATGTGGGCTCCTCATCCCTGCGCGGATGGACAGACTTACTAAGCAGTAACTTACCCGGTCTTCCGAGATTACCCGGTAATCACGGTCGTACGCAGCCGCCTCGGCCGGTGATCTACGTCGCTGGCCGCCCGAGGGGTCCGCCCGGTCGTGTCGAGGGGTTCCATCATCTCCCGCGCAGCCTTGCGCCCGTCGTTGACCTGCGACGTTGTTGCTTATGCGTTCCTTACGTACAGAAGACTTGAGCCCCCATGGCTCACCTCTGTTGACAGGGTCGAAGCCTTGCGGCACTCTTGAGCCAGTTCCACTCAAGTCAGCTGGAGGATTTCACCATGGCACGTGCGGTCGGCATCGACCTGGGCACGACGAACTCCGTCGTCTGTGTTCTCGAAGGCGGTGAGCCCACCGTCATCACCAACGCCGAGGGCGCCAGGACCACGCCGTCCGTTGTCGCCTTCGCGAAGAACGGCGAAGTGCTCGTCGGTGAGGTCGCCAAGCGCCAGGCGGTGACCAACGTCGAGCGCACCATCCGGTCGGTCAAGCGTCACATGGGCACCGACTGGAAGATCGGCGTCGACGGCAAGGACTTCACGCCGCAGCAGATCTCCGCCTTCATCCTTCAAAAGCTCAAGCGCGACGCGGAGTCGTACCTGGGCGAGAAGGTCGCGGACGCGGTGATCACCGTTCCGGCGTACTTCAACGACTCCGAGCGCCAGGCCACCAAGGAGGCCGGTGAGATCGCGGGCCTCAACGTCCTGCGCATCGTCAACGAGCCGACCGCCGCGGCGCTCGCGTACGGGCTCGACAAGGACGACCAGACCATCCTCGTCTTCGACCTCGGCGGCGGCACCTTCGACGTCTCGCTGCTGGAGATCGGCGACGGCGTGGTCGAGGTGAAGGCCACCAACGGTGACAACCACCTCGGTGGCGACGACTGGGACCAGCGGGTCGTCGACTTCCTGGTCAAGCAGTTCCACTCCGGCCACGGCGTGGACCTGTCCAAGGACAAGATGGCGCTCCAGCGGCTGCGTGAGGCGGCGGAGAAGGCCAAGATCGAGCTGTCCTCGTCCACCGAGACCACGATCAACCTGCCCTACATCACGGCGTCCGCCGAGGGCCCGCTGCACCTGGACGAGAAGCTCACCCGGGCGCAGTTCCAGCAGCTGACCTCCGACCTGCTGGACCGCTGCAAGACCCCGTTCCACAACGTGATCAAGGACGCCGGCATCCAGCTGGGCGAGATCGACCACGTCGTGCTCGTCGGTGGCTCCACCCGGATGCCCGCCGTCGCCGAGCTGGTGCGCGAGCTGACCGGTGGCAAGGACGCCAACAAGGGCGTCAACCCCGACGAGGTCGTCGCCATCGGTGCCTCGCTGCAGGCCGGTGTGCTCAAGGGTGAGGTCAAGGACGTCCTGCTGCTGGACGTCACCCCGCTGTCCCTCGGTATCGAGACCAAGGGCGGCATCATGACCAAGCTCATCGAGCGCAACACCACGATCCCGACCAAGCGCTCGGAGATCTTCACCACCGCCGAGGACAACCAGCCGTCGGTGCAGATCCAGGTCTACCAGGGCGAGCGCGAGATCGCCGCGTACAACAAGAAGCTCGGGATGTTCGAGCTGACCGGCCTGCCGCCGGCGCCGCGCGGCGTCCCGCAGGTCGAGGTCACCTTCGACATCGACGCCAACGGCATCATGCACGTGGCCGCCAAGGACCTCGGCACCGGCAAGGAGCAGCGGATGACCGTCACCGGCGGCTCCGCGCTGCCGAAGGACGACATCGACCGCATGATGCGCGAGGCCGAGCAGTACGCGGACGAGGACCACAAGCGCCGCGAGTCCGCCGAGACCCGCAACCAGGCCGAGCAGCTCGTCTACCAGACCGAGAAGTTCCTCAAGGACAACGAGGACAAGGTCCCCGGCGAGATCAAGACCGAGGTCGAGGCCGCGGTGGCGGACCTGAAGGAGAAGCTCAAGGGCGAGGGCCCGGATAGCACCGCCGCGATCCGCGAGGCCACCGAGAAGGTCGCCGCCACCAGCCAGAAGCTCGGCCAGGCGATGTACGCCAACGCCCAGGCCGACGGCGCGGGCGCGGCCGGCGCGGAGGCCGGCGCCGAGGGCGACGAGCGGATCAACATGACCAAGGACGAGGCCGCCGACGACGTGGTCGACGCCGAGATCGTGGACGAGGACAACGGAAAGCGTGAGGGTGGTGCCGCGTGACGGAGGAGTCGCAGGGCTTCCAGCAGGAGGCCGCTGACGTCCCCGTCGATGCCACGGAGCAGGGTGCCGGGTCCGCCGAACAGGCGGGCCCGGGCGCCCCGGCCGGGGACACGCAAGGCACCGCCAAGGAGCTGGAGGCCGTTCGCGTCCAGCTCGCCGAGCGCACCGCGGACCTCCAGCGCGTCCAGGCGGAGTACCAGAACTACCGCCGCCGGGTGGAGCGGGACCGCATCGCGGTCCGCGAGGTCGCGATCGCCAACCTGCTGACCGAACTGCTCCCGGTGCTCGACGACATCGGGCGCGCCCGGGAGCACGGCGAGCTGGTCGGCGGCTTCAAGTCGGTCGGCGAGTCGGTGGAGACCGTGGTCGCGAAGCTGGGTCTCCAGCAGTTCGGCAAGGAGGGCGAGCCCTTCGACCCGCTGGTGCACGAGGCCCTGATGCACAGTTACTCGCCGGACGTCAGCGAAACGACGTGCGTGCGGATCCTTCAGCCGGGGTATCGAATCGGCGAACGTACGATCCGCCCGGCGCGGGTGGCGGTCGCCGAACCGCAGCCCGGCGCTCAGGGCAGGACCGACGAGGGAAGCGACGCGGCGGACGCATCGGACGAGGAGAGCGGTGGCCCGGACGAGGGCTGACGTGATCGAGACGACCGGGTCCGTGGTACCCGTACCACGGACCCGGCGGTCCGTACCGGTCGTACGAGAGGAGGGACGCCGGGTATGAGCACCAAGGACTTCGTGGAGAAGGACTACTACAAGGTCCTCGGCGTCCCCAAGGACGCCACAGAGGCCGAGATCAAGAAGGCGTACCGGAAGCTCGCCCGCGAGTTCCACCCGGACGCCAACAAGGGCGACGCCAAGGCCGAGGAGCGCTTCAAGGAGATCTCCGAGGCCAACGACATCCTGTCCGACGCCAAGCGCCGCAAGGAGTACGACGAGGCGCGCACCCTGTTCGGCAACGGAGGCTTCCGTACGCCGGGCGGTGCGGGCGGCGCCGGCGGGTTCGGCTTCGACCTGGGTGACCTGTTCGGCGGCGGCCAGGGCGGCCCCGGCACCGGTGGCGGTGCGGGAGGCGGCTTCGGCGGCGGACTCGGCGACGTCTTCGGCGGCCTGTTCAACCGTGGCGGTGGTACCACCCGTACCCAGCCGCGGCGCGGGCAGGACATCGAGTCCGAGGTCACGCTGAGCTTCAACGAGGCGGTCGACGGCGCGACGGTCCCGCTGCGCATGTCGTCCTCGGCGCCGTGCAAGGCGTGCGCCGGCACCGGCGACAAGCACGGCACGCCGCGGGTCTGCCCGACCTGCGTGGGCACCGGCCAGGTCTCGCGCGGGGGCGGCGGCGGATTCTCGCTGACCGACCCGTGCATGGAGTGCAAGGGCCGCGGCATGATCGCCCAGGACCCCTGCGAGGTCTGCAAGGGCAGTGGGCGGGCCCGTAGCGCCCGCACCATGCAGGTGCGGATCCCGGCCGGCGTCAGCGACGGCCAGCGGATCCGGCTGCGCGGCAAGGGCGCACCGGGCGAGCGCGGCGGCCCGGCCGGCGACCTGTACGTGGTGGTGCACGTCGGCACGCACCCGGTCTTCGGGCGCAAGGGCGACAACCTCACCGTCACGGTGCCGGTCTCCTTCCCGGAGGCGGCGCTGGGCGGCGACATCAAGGTCCCCACGCTCGGCGGCCCGGCGGTCACCCTGAAGCTGCCGCCCGGTACCCCCAACGGCCGCACCCTGCGGGCCCGTGGCAAGGGCGCCGTGCGCAAGGACGGTTCCCGCGGCGACCTGCTGGTCACCGTGGAGGTCGCCGTACCGCCGGTGGTGGAGGGCAAGGCGCTGGACGCGCTGGAGTCCTATCGCGAGGCGACCGTGGGCAGTGACCCACGGGAGGAGCTGTTCAAGGCCGCGAAGGGAGCTTGAGATGGACGGCCGGGGAGCACGCCGCAATCCGTATGAGCTGACCGACGAGTCACCGGTGTACGTGATCTCCATCGCGGCGCAGCTGTCCGGACTGCACCCGCAGACGCTTCGGCAGTACGACCGGCTGGGCCTGGTCTCGCCGGACCGTACCGCCGGTCGCGGTCGTCGCTACTCGGCCAGGGACATCGAACTGCTGCGTCAGGTGCAGCAGCTGAGCCAGGACGAGGGCATCAACCTCGCCGGGATCAAGCGCATCATCGAGCTGGAGAACCAGGTCGCCGCCCTTCAGGCCCGCGTCGCGGAACTCCAGGCAGGCCTCGACACCGCCGCCGCGGCCATGCGCCAGCGCGAGGCGGCGGTGCACGCCTCCTACCGCCGGGACCTGGTGCGGTACGAGGACGTCCAGCAGACCAGCGCGCTGGTCGTGTGGCGGCCCAAGCGCCACGACTGAGGCGGTCGGGACGGCCGTCCGGGAGTAGGTGTGCTGTTTCGGAATTCGTTGTCTCGTCGTTGCCGGTGACAACGGTCTAGCCGGTGCGGCGCCGCAGGTTTCCCATCGCCCGGGTCAGCGCGATCTCGATGACCACCCGGTCCGGGCTGGGGCGGGTGGGCCTGCGGTAGCGCGCCTCGTAGCGCCGCACCGCCTCCGCCACGGCCGCCGGGTCGGTGCGGACGGTGGCCACCCCCTCCAGCGTCGCCCACCGCGGGCCGTCCGACTGGCAGACGGCGACGGGGGCGCCCGAAGGGCCCGCCGCCAGGACGTTGCGGACCTTGACGCTGCCGTTGCGCGCGGTCACCCGGGCGAGGCCGGATTCCGGGTCGTAGGTGACGCCGACCGGTACGACGTGCGGGGTGCCGTCGCGGCGCAGTGTGGTCAGGGTGCCGAAGTGGTGCTCCTGCCAGAAGCTGAGGAAGTCCTGGTCGGGCCGGAATGGATCGATCGCCATATGTCACAACGTACCGGGTCGGCTACCGCTCCAATATTGAGCGAGGTAGACTCAACTTGTCTTATGGTGGATCTGGCAGGGGACGAGCGAGGAGGAGGTCCGCGCGCACGTGAACGCAGAGCTGACCAACAAGAGCCAGGAGGCGCTCAGCGCCGCCAACAGCCGGGCGGTTTCCGCGGGCCACGCGGACCTCACTCCGGCCCACCTGCTGGCCGCGCTGCTGGAGGCGGCCGAGAACGACAACCTCAGGGACCTGCTGACCGCGGTCGGCGCCGATCCCGGACTGCTGCTCAAGGGCGCCGAGTCACAGCTGGCCACCCAGCCCAGCGTGCACGGCGCCACCGTCGCCCCGCCGCAGGCCTCCCGCGAGCTGCTGGCCGTCATCGCGGACGCCTCCACCCGGGCCAAGGAGCTGGGCGATGCCTACGTCTCCACCGAGCACCTGCTCATCGGGCTCGCGGCCAAGGGCGGTACGGTCGCCGAATCGCTGGACCGCCAGGGCGCAACGGCCGCCAAGCTGCTTGACGCCTTCGAGACCGCCCGCGGAGGCACACGCGTGACCACCCCCGATCCCGAGGCCACCTACAAGGCGCTGGAGAAGTACGGCACCGACTTCACCGCCATCGCCCGGGAGGGCAAGCTCGACCCGGTCATCGGCCGGGACAACGAGATCCGGCGCGTGGTGCAGGTGCTCTCCCGCCGCACCAAGAACAACCCGGTGCTCATCGGCGAGCCCGGCGTCGGCAAGACCGCCGTGGTCGAAGGGCTCGCCCAGCGGATCGTCAAGGGGGACGTGCCCGGCTCGCTGAAGGACAAGCGGCTGGTCGCCCTGGACCTGGGCGCGATGGTCGCCGGCGCGAAGTACCGCGGTGAGTTCGAGGAACGCCTCAAGGCGGTGCTCGCCGAGATCAAGGAGAGCGACGGCCGCATCATCACCTTCATCGACGAGCTGCACACCGTCGTCGGCGCGGGCGCCGGCGGCGACTCCTCGATGGACGCGGGCAACATGCTCAAGCCGATGCTGGCCCGCGGCGAGCTGCGGATGGTCGGCGCGACCACCCTGGACGAGTACCGCGAGCGGATCGAGAAGGACCCGGCCCTGGAGCGGCGTTTCCAACAGGTGCTGGTCGCCGAGCCCAGCGTGCCGGACACCGTGGCGATCCTGCGCGGTCTCAAGCCGCGCTACGAGGCGCACCACGAGGTGCGGATCGCCGACTCCGCGCTGGTGGCCGCGGCCAACCTGTCGCACCGCTACATCACCTCCCGCTTCCTGCCCGACAAGGCCATCGACCTGGTCGACGAGGCGGCGTCCCGGCTGCACATGGAGATCGACTCCTCGCCGGTGGAGATCGACGAACTCCAGCGCGCCGTCGACCGGCTGCGCATGGAGGAGGAGTCGCTGCTGGCCACCTCCGGGGCGAAGGACAAGAAGCTCAAGAAGCAGCACGAG
Source organism: uncultured Actinomycetota bacterium (assembly GCA_963737305.1). GTDB lineage: Bacteria > Actinomycetota > Actinomycetes > Streptomycetales > Streptomycetaceae > Streptantibioticus_C. The sequence continues at coordinate 4,856,778 of CAVTRX010000001.1, forward strand.
AAGGAGGAGGCCCTCGCGCCCGAGTCCCGCGAACGCCTGGAGGCGCTGCGCAGGGGACGCGAGGAGAAGGAGGAGGAGCTGCGCGGGCTGACCGCGCGCTGGAACAAGGAACGCGAGGTCCACAACCGGGTCGGCGAGCTGAAGAAGCGGCTGGACGAGCTGCAGAGCGAGTTCCAGCGTGCCGAGCTCAAGGCTCCCGAGACCGGCGACTGGGTGACCCCCGGCCGGATCAGGACCGAGGAGATCCCGGCCACCGAGAAGGCGCTGGCCGAGGCCATCGAGGCGCAGCGCGACCTGGAGGGCATGGTCGGCGAGGAGGTCACCCCCGACGACATCGCCCAGGTCGTCGCCGCCTGGACCGGCATCCCGGCCGGCCGCATGCTGGAGGGCGAGACCCGCAAGCTGCTGCGCATGGAGGATGAGCTGGGACACCGGCTCATCGGCCAGCGCGAGGCGGTCCGGGCGGTCTCGGACGCGGTCCGCAGGTCGCGCAGCGGCATCGCCGACCCCGACCGGCCCACCGGGTCCTTCCTGTTCCTCGGCCCGACCGGCGTCGGCAAGACCGAGCTGGCCAAGGCGCTGGCCGACTTCCTGTTCGACGACGAGCGCGCGATGGTGCGCATCGACATGAGCGAGTACGGCGAGAAGCACTCGGTGGCCCGGCTGGTCGGCGCCCCGCCCGGCTACATCGGTTACGAGGAGGGCGGCCAGCTGACCGAGGCGGTGCGGCGGCGCCCGTACACCGTGGTGCTGCTGGACGAGGTGGAGAAGGCCCACCCGGAGGTCTTCGACGTGCTGCTCCAGGTGCTCGACGACGGCCGGCTCACCGACGGGCAGGGCCGCACGGTCGACTTCCGCAACACCATCCTCATCCTCACCTCCAACCTCGGCTCGCAGTACCTGGTCAACGCCGAGCTGACCGAGGGGCAGAAGCGCGACGCGGTGCTGGAGACCGTCCGGCAGTCCTTCAAGCCGGAGTTCCTCAACCGGCTCGACGACGTCGTGGTCTTCGGCGCGCTGGGCGAGGCGGAGCTGAAGGAGATCGCCGGACTCCAGCTGGAGCGGCTGCGCGACCGGCTGCGGGACCGCCGCCTGGAGCTGGACGTCACCCCCGAGGCGCTGGCCTGGCTGGCCCACGAGGGCAACGACCCGGCCTACGGCGCCCGGCCGCTGCGCCGCCTGGTGCAGACCGCGATCGGCGACCGGCTGGCCCGTGCCATCCTCGGCGGCGAGGTGCGCGACGGGGACACCGTCAAGGTCACCGTCGTCGCGGACGAGGCGGAGGGACACTTGGACGTGTCGCCCGCGCGGTGACCCGTGTGCCGGCGCGGCCGCCGGACGGCGAGAAGATCACAGCCCGGTCCCGGCGGGGGTTGCCAGACCCCCGCCGGAATGCGGGAGGATGACGGAATACCGTACGAAGGGAACCCGCGGTGACTATCGACCCGTCCTCGATTCCGAACTTCGGCGGCCGGCCCGCCAATGAGCCGCCCGCCGGACCACCCGGAGGAGGCGTGATCCGACCGGACCAGGACCTGGTCAAGCAGTTGCTCGACCAGATGGAACTGAAGTACGTGGTCGACGACGAGGGTGACCTCGCAGCGCCGTGGGAGCAATTCCGGACGTACTTCATGTTCCGTGGCGAGGGGGAGCAGGAGGTCTACGCGGTCCGCACCTTCTACGACCGGCCCTACAGCCTGGACGAGAAGGGCAAGCTGCTGGAGGTCATCGACGGCTGGAACCGTCAGACCCTGTGGCCCAAGGTCTACACCCACACCCACGACGACGGCTCGGTGCGGCTGATCGGCGAGGCGCAGCTGCTGCTGGGCCTCGGCGTGGGCATGGAGCACTTCATCTCCAGCACGGTCAGCTGGGTGCGCGCCTCGATCGACTTCGACAAGTGGGTCGCCGAGCAACTGGGCCTGGAGAAGGACGCCGACCCGGACGCCGCTCCCGGCGACGGCGACGCGCCGCAGGACTGAGCCCCGCCACCGCGCGGCGCCCCGGGTGAGCCCCGGGGCGCCGCGCGGAGTCGTTCCCGCCGGGCGGTGGCCGCTCAGCCGGACAGCTTCTTCAGCCGCGCGATCGCCTCGGTGAGCACGTCGGTCCGCTTGCAGAACGCGAAGCGCACGAAGGGCGTCCCCTTTTCCACCGAGTCGTAGAAGACCGCGTTGGGGATGGCCACCACACCGCAGCGCTCGGGCAGCGAGCGGCAGAAGTCGAAGCCGTCCGTGCCGCCCAGCGGGCGGATGTCGGTGGTCACGAAGTAGGTGCCCGCGGGGCGGTAGACACCGAATCCCGCCTCGGTGAGCCCGGCGGTCAGCAGGTCTCTCTTGCGGCGCAGATCGTCGGCCAGATCCCGGAAATATGTCAGAGGCAGTCGCAGTGCCTCGGCGACCGCGTACTGGAATGGCCCGGACGACACGAACGTCAGGAATTGCTTGGTGGTGCGCACCGCGTTCACCAGATCCGGAGTTCCGGTTACCCAGCCGACCTTCCAGCCCGTGAAGGAAAAGGTCTTTCCGGCGGAGGAAATCGTCACCGTCCGTTCCCGCATTCCGGGGAAGGTGGCCAGCGGCAGGTGTTCGCCCTCGAAGACCAGGTGCTCGTAGACCTCGTCGGTGATCACCAGCAGATCGCGTTCCACGGCCAGTTCCGCGATCGCGGTGAGCTCGGCGCGGGTCAGCACGGTGCCGGTCGGGTTGTGCGGGGTGTTGAGCAGGATCAGCCGGGTGCGGTCGGTGACCGCGTCACGCAGTTCGTCCAGATCCAGTACGAACCGGTCCTGCGCCGGACGCAGGGTGACCGGTACCCGGACCCCGCCGGCCATCGCGATGCAGGCGGCGTAGGAGTCGTAGTACGGCTCCAGGGAGATGACCTCGTCGCCCGGCTCGACCAGGGCGAGCAGCGCGGCGGCGATCGCCTCGGTCGCCCCGGCGGTGACCAGCACCTCGGTGTCGGGGTCCAGCTCCATCCCGTAGCGGGCCGACTGGTGCTCGGCGATCGCGGTGCGCAGTTCCGGCACGCCGGGGCCTGGCGGGTACTGGTTGCCGCGCCCGTCGCGCAGCGCCCGCACCGCGGCCTCGCGCACCTCCTCGGGGCCGTCGGTGTCCGGGGCGCCCTGGCCCAGGTTGATGGAGCCGGTACGCAGGGCCAGCGCGGACATCTCGGCGAAGATCGTCGTGCCGAAGCCGGCCAGGCGGCGGTTGAGCAGGGGGCGGGTGGTACGCCTCGTCGTCATGACTGCCATCCTGCGGCGAACCTCTGGACTTCCTCAACTCCGCCATATCGGCCGCAGGTGGTGGGAATGACCCGAGTACACGCGAAAGCGCCTCGCTACGGGGGACGTTTCGGGGGACGTAGAGAGTGAGGTGGGTGGCATGTCCACCCTTGGATTCATCATCTTCGCCTGCATGGTGGTTGTCGCCCTCCTGGGGATCGCGCTGGCCTCGCGGCCTCGCGCCAAGGGGATCGACGGGGGTTCCGACGACGCCGGGCCGGTGCCGCATTCGAGCGGGCACCACGACCACTCCGGCTTTTCCGGAGTGCCGGACTCCGGTGGTGGCCATCACTCCGGTTTCTCCGGCGGCCACGACTTCGGCGGCGGAATCCCCGGCGGACATCACTGACGCGACCTTCGTCCGTCCCTCCGCCGGGGTGAACACCTGATCTGGTACGTGCCCGTGGGGATGTAAAGCGGGTGCGAATGGGTAAAAACGCTGTGGGGGCAGCGTATTTCGTGATTCCGTATTCCCGGACCCCCGTGGACACGAGCCGGCGGACGTTCCTTTGGGTCCGTCCTCCACACAGCCTCCCTTCACAGACCGACGAAGGGATCAGGGGGCGGGCCGGCCCACCCATCCACTGCACTGCGTGCTTGCGGAGCCGACCCATGCTCACCACACTCCAGACCGCCTACACCGATACCCGTGCCGGAGACCTGGCCTGGCGCCTGGGCAAGGAACCGTTGCCCGCGCTCGCCGTGGTCGATCTCGACCTCGAACTGCGGCCGGGGCGCGGCAGTTCACGATTCCCCAAGGCCCAGGTGCAGATGCGCCTGCTCGGCGCCTCGCACCAGGTGCTGCTGACCACCGAGGCCGGGGACTGCTCCGAGACCGTCGCCTGCATGCCCGGAAGCCCGACACCGCTGCCGTTCGGCGTGGCCGAGCGCGTCGGGGACTGGGACTACGAGTTCGCGGCGCGCGTCGAGACGCTGTCCCAGCGCTCGTTCGCGGGCCGCGCCCAGGAGTTGCTGGCCCTGGTCGCCGACCATCCCAACGGGCTCGCCGGGCGGTTCCCCGGCGACCCGAACGCCTTCACCGCCATGCTCGTCCAGCGCGACACCGGTGGCCGCGAGGGCCGGGAGGAAGGAGGCGGGGAGGTGGTGTGGCGCACCTGGCACGCGTACCCGCAGGAAGGGCGGCTGGTGGTGACCCGTACCCGGGTGTCGGGACTGGTGTGATCCGGCGGTCACGGGACCGGTGGACGCGGCATATCGCGCCGGGTATCCGCCCACCGCGTAATGCCGCGAACTGCCATCCGTGGGTGGCCGGTCCGCCGCACACCGTGACGTAGCGTGCCCTGCATGGTCGACCTGCGCCCGCCCGCCGCCCGGCCGCCAGTACCGGCGGCGCTCGGGCGGGCGCTGGTGCTGGGCGCGGTGTTCGTGTGCGCGGCCTGCGGGCTGGTCTACGAACTCGAACTCGTCGCCATGGCCTCGTACCTGGAGGGCGACTCGGTCACCCAGGCGTCCGTCGTGCTGTCCGTCATGGTCTTCGCGATGGGCGTCGGCTCACTGCTGGCCAAGCGGCTGCGCTGCCGGGCGGCGGTCGGCTTCGCGGTGATCGAGGCGCTGCTCGCGCTGACCGGCGGCCTGTCCGCGATGGCGCTGTACGCGAGCTTCGCCTGGCTCGGGCAGTCGGGCGGAGCGATGGCCGTCTTCGCCTTCGCCATCGGGCTGCTGATCGGCGCCGAGGTGCCGTTGCTGATGACGCTCATCCAGCGCATCAGGCGGCAGGACGCGGGCGGCGCGGTGGCCGACCTGTTCGCCGTCGACTACGTGGGCGCGCTGGTCGGCGGGCTGGCCTTCCCCTTCGTACTGCTGCCGTTCCTCGGGCAGTTGACGGGCACCCTGCTGACCGGCGCGGTCAACATGGTGGCGGGCGCGATGGTGCTCGCCCTGTTCCGCGGCGACCTCAACCGGCCCACCCGCGGCCGGCTGCTGGCCGTGGAGGCGGCCGTCCTGGCCCTGCTGGCCGGGGCCGCGGCCTGCGCCACCCCCTTCGAGCGGGCCGCGCAGCAGGCGGTCTACGGCGGCGACGTACGCCGCACCGAGCGCACCGGGGTGCAGGAGGTCGTGCTGACCGGAGCGGCCTCCGGCCGGCCGTTACGGCTCTTCCTGGACGGCAGGCTGCTGGTGCGGGCCGGCGACGAGTACCGCTATCCCGAGGCGCTGACCCACCCCGCGATGGCCGGCCCGCACGCCAGGGTGCTCATCCTGGGCGGCGGCGACGGCCTCGCGCTGCGCGAGGTGCTGCGCTACTGCGACGTGGCCCGGGTGACCCTCGTCGAACCCGACCGCGGACTGGTCCGGCTGGCGAGCGGCGATCCCGGGCTGACCGCGCTCAACCGGCACGCCTTCGCCGACCGGCGGGTACACCGCGTCACCGCGGACGCCTTCGACTGGCTGCGCACCCGCGCGCCGCTGGGCTCCTACGACGTCGTCCTGGCCGATCTGCCCGACCCCGGCACCTCGCGCAGCGCCAAGCTGTACTCCCAGGAGTTCTACGGGCTGGCGTCCACCGCGCTGGCCCCCGGCGGGCGGCTCGCGGTGCACGCGGGCTCCCCCGCCGACGGCCCGCGCCGGTTCTGGACGGTCGACGCGAGCGTGCGCGCCGCCGGGCTGCGGACCGCGGACTACCGGATCGGCGGGTGCCGGGGGTGCGGCTTCGTCCTCGCCGCCCGCACGCCGCCGGTGCTGCGCCTGGCGCCGGACCGGCCGCCGCTGCGCTCGCTGACCCAGGCCCGGCTGCGGGCCGCGGCACGCGCGGCGCGGCGCACCCGGATACCCGGGCTGCCGCCGTCGACGCTGCTGCAGCCGCGGTATCCCGGCTGATCACGGCGGCGCGGCGGATTGCGGGGGAGTGGGCCGAACCGTGGCGCAATGCGGCACCTCGTGATTCACCCAACAGAAAGCGGGTCGTCACGCCTGCCGCCGACGCTGCGTGATGAGTAGGCTCGTACGGTATGGAGCATGAGGCGTTCGTTCCGTTCCCGGTGGAGGTCGTGCGGCTGGCTCTGAGTGAGCCGGACCGGGTGGCACGCTGTGTTTCCGCTGTGCAGCGGGACGCGGCCTCGCCCGCCGGGACCCTGACCGGGCGGCTGAGGCTGCGCATCGGCAACTCCAGCATCACCTACCGCGGGAGCCTGCGGATCGCCCCCTGTGACGGCGGCTTCGAGATCGAGGGCGAGGGCAGCGAGTCACGCGGCAGCGGGACGGTGAAGCTCGCCCTGGTCATCGGCCTGGACGCGGAGGACGGCGGGACCCGGCTCGGGTTCTCCGGCGCCGTGCAGGCCGACGGGCGGCTCACCGAGTACGACGACGCGACCGTCGAGACGGCCGGCCGGCGGCTGCTGGAGCGGTTCGTCGCCGATCTGACCACCGACCTGGAGGCCGAACCGGTCGCCGAACCGCCGAGCGCCCGCCTGACGGGGACCGAGGACGCCACCGGCGACCAGGAGACCGAGGACGCCGCCGACGAGGCCGAGCCCCGCGACGAGGACGAGGTGGACGAGGGCGCCCGGGCCGACGAGGAGAGCGCCGACCCCGACGAGGAGGCGGACGTCGTCGAGGTCGAGGTGCCCGAGACGGTCGCAGGACTGGAGGGCGACCAGAACGACGAGCCGCCCGCCGAGGCCGCGCACGCCCGCCGCACGATGATCGGCCGCAGCGCCGAGGAGGTCGACCACGCCCCGCCGCGCGGCCGGTACGCGCCGGTGGCGGCGCCCGACACCGGCTCGGCGGGCGACACCCTGCGCTGGGCCGCCCCGGCGGCCGCGGCGCTGCTGGCCTCCGCGGTCGTGGTCGGCCGGGCACTGCGCAAGCGCCGGTAGATTCGGGGCATGACCGAGACACCCGAGGCGTCCGACGCCCAGTCGCACTCCGTCCGCCTGGCCGTGGGCGACGTCGAACTGACGGTCCGTCCGGATGCGGGCTGCCGCATCGGCAGCCTGCGCGTCGCCGGGACCGAACTGCTGCGGCAGGGCGCGCACTACGGGGCGTTCCCCATGGTGCCGTGGTGCGGCCGGACCGCGCTGGGGCGCTTCCGCAACGGCGCGGTGACGCACCAACTGCCGATCAACTCCGCACCGCACGCCATCCACGGCACCGGCCGGCAGGAGGTGTGGCGCCAGGCCCCCGGCGGCACCGAGGACACCGCCGCCTTCATCTTCGACCTGGCCGACCCATGGCCGTATCCCGGGCGCGTCACGCAGGCCTTCGAGCTGTCGGCCGATGGCTTGCGCATCACGATGTGCGTGGAGACCCACGGCGACTCCTTCCCCGCGCAGGCCGGCTGGCACCCGTGGTTCCGCCGCAACCTCGGCAACGGCGGCGGCGACGTCACCGTGGACTTCCACCCCGGGTGGCAGGAGGAGCGCGGCGAGGACCACCTGCCCACCGGCCGCCGGATCTCCCCGCGCCCCGGCCCCTGGGACGACTGCTTCGGCATGCCGGACGGCGTGGACGCCACCTTGACCTGGCCCGGTGAGCTGACCTTGCGGGTGACCAGCGACGCGAAGTGGGTCGTGGTCTACGACGAGCAGCCCGAGGCCGTCTGCGTCGAGCCGCAGTCCGGCCCGCCCAACGGGCTCAACACCGCGCCCCGGCTGGTGACCGCCATCGACCCGCTGGAGGTCTCGACCCACTGGCGGTGGGAGCGGCAGGCCTGATCCCGGCCTCGTCTAACCTCGTCACCATGACTGACGCCCGTGACGCGCTGCTACGGCAGATCAAGGACAAGGCCGTGGTGCACGGCAAGGTGACGCTCTCCTCGGGCAAGGAGGCGGACTGCTACGTCGACCTGCGCCGGATCACCCTTGACGGTGAAGCCGCGCCGCTGGTCGGCGAGGTCATGCTGGATCTGACCGCGGACGTCGAGTACGACGCCGTCGGCGGGCTGACGCTGGGCGCCGACCCGGTCGCCGCCGCCATGGTGCACGCCGCCGCCGCTCGGGGCCGCCGCCTCGACGCCTTCGTGGTGCGCAAGGCAGGCAAGGCGCACGGGCTCCAGCGCCGGATCGAGGGCCCGGACGTCAAGGGCCGCCGGGTGCTGGCGGTCGAGGACACCTCCACGACCGGCGGTTCCGTGCTGACCGCGGTCGAGGCGCTGAGGGAGGCGGGCGCCGAGGTCGTCGCCGTCGCCGTCATCGTCGAGCGCGGCGCCGCGGCGGCGATCGCCGAGGCCGGCCTGCCGTACCACCAGGCCTACGGCGTGGAAGACCTCGGCATCGGCTGACCGCCGGCCCGTTCCCGGGCACCGAACGGCTGTTTCACGTGAAACCGGCACGCCCGGCGTTGTCGGCGTGCATAAGGGTACAAACCGGTGTATGGACCCGGGCGAGAGTCTGGGAAGATGTGGGCGACAACGACGTCTCCCGATCCTGAAGCACGAAACCCGCACATCTCAAGGAGCGGACACATGCCCATCGCAACCCCCGAGGTCTACAACGAGATGCTCGACCGGGCGAAGGCAGGCAAGTTCGCCTACCCGGCCATCAACGTGACCTCGTCGCAGACGCTGCACGCCGCGCTGCGTGGTCTCGCCGAGGCGGAGAGCGACGGCATCGTCCAGGTCTCGACCGGCGGTGCGGAGTTCCTGGGCGGGCAGTACAGCAAGGACATGGTCACCGGCGCGGTGGCGCTCGCCGAGTTCGCGCACATCGTCGCCGAGAAGTACCCGGTCAACGTCGCGCTGCACACCGACCACTGCCCCAAGGACAAGCTGGACGGCTACGTGCGGCCGCTGCTGGCGATCTCCCGGGAGCGCGTCGCGGCCGGCCGCAACCCGCTCTTCCAGTCCCACATGTGGGACGGCTCGGCGGAGAACCTGGCCGACAACCTCGACATCGCCAGGGAACTGCTGGCCGAGGCCGCCAAGGCGAAGATCGTCCTGGAGATGGAGATCACCCCCACCGGCGGTGAGGAGGACGGCGTCTCCCACGAGATCAACGACTCCCTCTACACCTCCGTCGACGACGGCTTCCGCACCGCCGAGGCCGTCGGCCTGGGCGAGAAGGGCCGCTACCTGCTGGCCGCCTCGTTCGGCAACGTGCACGGCGTCTACAAGCCCGGCAACGTCGTGCTGCGCCCGTCGATCCTGAAAGAGCTCCAGGACGCGGTCGGCGAGAAGTACGGCCGGTCCAACCCCTTCGACTTCGTCTTCCACGGCGGCTCCGGCTCGACGATCGAGGAGATCAACGAGGCCCTGGAGTACGGCGTCGTCAAGATGAACATCGACACCGACACCCAGTACGCCTTCACCCGTCCCGTCGCCGGGCACATGTTCGCCAACTACGACGGCGTGCTCAAGGTCGACGGCGAGGTCGGCAACAAGAAGGCCTACGACCCGCGCGTGTGGGGCAAGGCCGCCGAGGCGGGCATGGCCGCCCGCGTCGTCCTGGCCACCGAGAACCTGCGGTCGGCCGGCCGGAAGCTGAAGTAACCTCCGGCGCGGATCGCCCCCGGCCGCACGGCCCCCGGCGACCCCGCAGAACCGCCCCGCACGGCCCCGGTGACACCGATCGCCGGGGCCGTGCCGCACGAGGGGCCCCGGAGGCGGCAGACTGGAACCCATGGCCAATCACGAGAACCTGCTCGGGGGACCCGCCCCGACCCATCTGCCCGAAGACCCCGAGCCGCGCGAACTGCTCGCCTCCGGCGCGGCCCCGGCCGATGTCGCCGCGAAGTACCCGGCCTCCTCCCTCGCCTGGGCCCAGCTCGCCGACGACGCGTACGAAGCGGGCAACGTCGTGGAGTCCTACGCGTACGCCAGGACCGGCTACCACCGGGGCCTGGACGTGCTGCGCCGCAGCGGCTGGAAGGGACACGGCCCGGTGCCGTTCGAGCACGAGCCCAACCGGGGCTTCCTGCGGGCGCTGCACGCGCTGGCCCGCGCCGCCCAGGCGATCGGGGAGAACGAGGAGTACGAGCGCTGCACCACCTTCCTGCGGGACTCCTCACCCACCGCGGCCGACACCCTCACCTGAGGCCTCACTGAGGCCCCCGTCACCACCGGGCACCTTGCGGTCCCGCCGGGCCACGCAGAGGATCTCTGCGTGGCCCGGTTATCCCGGGTCCGCGAAGAATGTGAACGGAGCCACCGATGTCCGTACCGCACGACGCCCCGAAAGAAGCCGCGCCGGAGACCCCGAACCTCGACTTCGAAGGCACCACGCCCTACGAGGACTACGTCCAGGCCGACGCCCTCACCCACCTCCAGCACCCCCTCTCGGACGATCCCGGAGAGATGGTCTTCCTGGTCACCACCCAGGTCATGGAGTTGTGGTTCACCGTCCTGGTCCACGAATGGCAGACCGCGGCCGGCGCCCTGAGACGCGACGACCTGACCGCCGCCCTGGCCGCGCTGCGCCGCAGCACCTACGAACTCGCCTCGCTCAACGCCTCCTGGGAACCCCTGGCGCACCTGACGCCCGCGCAGTTCAACTCCTACCGGTCCGTGCTGGGCGAGGGCTCCGGCTTCCAGTCGGCGATGTACCGGCGGATGGAGTTCCTGCTCGGCGAGAAGTCCGCCTCCATGCTGGTCCCGCACCGCGGCGCGCCGCGCGCCCACGCCGAACTGGAGAAGGCCCTCCAGGAACCCGGCCTCTACGACGAGGTGCTGGCCTTCCTCGCCCGCCGCGGGCACGCCGTCCCCGCCGCCGTACTGGGCCGCGACCTGGCCGCCCACCACGAGGGCGACCCCGACGTCGAACAGGTCTGGCAGCGGATCTACGCCGGCCCGCAGGACAGCCCGGAGCTGCGGCTGGGCGAGGCGCTCACCGAGGTCGCCGAACTGGTGTGGCGGTGGCGCAACGACCACCTGGTCGCCACCCGGCGGGCGATGGGCGCCAAGACCGGCACCGGCGGCTCCGCGGGCGTCGCCTGGCTGGAGAAACGTGCCACCAAGAGCGTCTTCCCCGAACTGTGGACGGCCCGCAGCCATGTCTGACACGCGATTCGACCCCGCGGACACCCGCGAACCCGACGCCCTCGGCCGCACGGCCGCCGCACTCGACGCGGCCGACCCGCTGGCCGCCGTCCGCGACCGCTTCGTCCTGGACGAGGTCGTCTACCTGGACGGCAACTCGCTGGGCGCGCTGCCCGCCGGGGTGGCCGCCCGGCTCGCCCACGTCGTCGAGCACGAGTGGGGTGCCCTGCGGATCCGTTCCTGGCGGGAGAGCGGCTGGTGGACCGCGCCCGAGCGGATCGGCGACCGGATCGCCCCGCTGGTCGGCGCGGCGCCCGGGCAGATCGTGGTCGGCGACTCCACCAGCGTGAACGTCTTCAAGGCGGTGGTCGCCGCCGTCCGGCTGGCGGGCGAGGAACGCGACGAGGTCCTGGTGGACGCGGCGACCTTCCCCACCGACGGCTACCTCGCCCGCTCCGCCGCCCGGCTGACCGGCCGCACCGTGCGGGCGGTCGCCGCCGACGAGATGGCCGCCGAGATCGGGCCGCGCACCGCGGTCGCGCTGGTCAACCACGTGGACTTCCGCACCGGACGGCTCTTCGACCTGCCCGGCATCACGGCGGCGGCGCACGCGGCGGGCTCGACGGTGGTGTGGGACCTGTGCCACAGCGCCGGCGCACTGCCGGTCGCACTCGACGCGCACGAGGTGGACTTCGCCGTCGGGTGCACCTACAAGTACCTCAACGGCGGCCCGGGCGCGCCCGCCTACCTGTACGTGCGCCGGGATCTGCAACCGCGCTTCGACTCGCCGCTGCCCGGCTGGAACTCGCACACCGACCCGTTCGGCATGACGCCGGAGTACGCGCCCGCCGACGGCGCGGTGCGCGGCCGGGTCGGCACCCCGGAGATCCTTTCGCTGCTGGCGCTGGAGGAGTCGCTGGCAGTCTGGGACCAGGTGACGATCGCGGACGTGCGGGCCAAGAGCCTGGCGCTGACCGACTTCTTCCTGGAGTGCGTGGCGCGGCTGGTCCCGGCGGGCCTGGCCGTCTCGATGACCCCGGCCGAGCACGCCGCGCGCGGCAGCCAGGTCAGCCTGCGCTGCGAGCGGGCGGACGAGGTGATGGCCGAGCTGATGGAGCGCGGTGTGGTGGGCGACCACCGGCCGCCCGACGTGCTGCGGTTCGGGTTCACGCCGCTGTACACCCGGTTCGCCGACGCGCTGAAGGCGGCGGCGGTGCTGGCGGACGTGCTGCGGGACGTCGGCCGATGACGCGCGCACCCCGGGGCGCCGGGCACCCGGCCGCGGGCCGTGCTGAGGAGGCCGCCGGCCGTGCGGAGGCGGCAGCCGCGGAGGAGGCAGCGCTCCTCGGGCTGCCCTACGTTCCGCCGGACCGCTCGCTCGGCTACGGCCCGCATCCCTCCCAGGTCATCGACTACTACGGCGCCGGCGGGCCCAGGATCACCGTGCTGCACGGCGGCTTCTGGCGGCAGGCGTACGACCGCCGCCACCTGAGCGCCACCGCCGCAGAACTGGCCCGGCGCGGCTTCGCGGTGGCGCTGGCGGAGTACCGCAGGGTCGGCGCCGGCGGCGGCTGGCCGGGGACGTTCGAGGACGTGGCGCGGGTCGTCGAGGCGGCCTGGGACGGCGAACGGCAGGTCCTGCTGGGCCACTCGGCGGGCGGACACCTCGCGCTGTGGGCGGCGCACCGGGCGCCGGAGCGCGTCGAGCGGGTGGTGGCCGTCGCGCCGGTCGCCGATCTCGGGTACGCCCGGCGGCTCGGGCTCAGCGGCGGGGCGGTCGACGAACTGCTCGGCAGGGAAGGTGAGTTGGAGATGACCGATCCGATACGGCTGCTGCCCGCGGTGCGGCCCGCGGTGATCGTGCACGGCGTCGAGGACGCGGACGTGCCGGTGGAGGTGTCGCGCCGGTACGCGGCCGCGGCGCGGGCGGCGGGCGGCGAGACCGCCGGGACCGTCCTGCGGGAGGTGCCGGGGACCGGGCACTACGCGCCCCTCACCCCGGGTTCCGCGGCCTTCACGGTGGTGCTGACGGCGATCGGGGAGGGCCGGTGAACGATCCGGTGGCCGCTTCGACGGCCGATTCGGTGGCCGTTTCGACGGCCGAGGGGTTCGACCCGTGGTCGGCGCGGTTCGTCGCCGACCCCTACCCCGCCTACGCCCGGCTGCGCGAGCGTGGCAGGGCGATCTGGTTCGAGCCGAGCCGGCAGTGGCTGATCCCGCACCACGACGACGTCAGCGCGCTGCTGCGCGACCGGCGGCTGGGCCGCAGCTATCTGCACCGCTTCAGCCACGAGGAGTTCGGCCGCACCCCGCCGCCGCCCGCGCACGAGCCCTTCCACACGCTCAACGGCAACGGGCTGCTCGACCTGGAGGCGCCCGACCACACCCGGATCCGCCGGCTGGTCTCCAAGGCGTTCACCCCGGCCACCGTGCGGCGGCTGGCGCCGACCGTGGAACGCCTGGCGGCCGAACTGGTCGAGGGGCTGTGCGCGGACGGCGGCGGCGACCTGCTGGCCCGGGTCGCCGAGCCGCTGCCGGTCGCGGTGATCGCCGAGATGCTGGGCATACCGCCCGCCGACCGGGCTCCGCTGCGGCCCTGGTCGGCGGCGATCTGCGGGATGTTCGAACTCAACCCGGACGAGCGCACCGCCACCGAGGCGGTCCGGGCCGCCCTGGAGTTCTCCGACTACCTGCGGGGGCTGATCGCCCAGCGGCGGGCGGAGCCGGGCGAGGACCTGATCAGCGCGCTGATCGCCGCCCACGACGAGGGCGACCGGCTGTCGGAGCAGGAGATGGTCTCCACCTGCGTCCTGCTGCTCAACGCCGGCCACGAGGCCACCGTCAACACCACCGCCAACGGGTGGTGGACGCTCCTGCGCCACCCCGAGGAACTCCAGGCGCTGCGCCGTCGGCCGGAGACGCTGCCGACGGCCATCGAGGAACTGCTGCGGTACGACACCCCGTTGCAGATGTTCGAACGCTGGGTGCTGGACGACATCGAGGTCGGCGGCACCACCATCCCGCGCGGCAGCGAGGTCGCCCTGCTGTTCGGCTCCGCCAACCGCGACCCGGCCCGCTTCGCCGACCCCGACCGGCTCGACCTCACCCGCGAGGACAACCCGCACGTCGGCTTCGGCGCCGGCATCCACTACTGCCTGGGCGCGCCCCTGGCCCGGCTGGAGCTCACCGCCACCTTCGCCACCCTGCTGCGCCGCGCGCCCGGTCTGCGGCTGGCGCAACCCCCGAGCTGGAAGCCCGGCTATGTCATCCGCGGCCTGACCCGGCTGCTGGTCGAGACCTGACCCCTGGGCGGCCCGCACGCCGGCGCCCGGTGTCCCAGCCCTTGCCTCATCTATCGAGTTTCGATAGATTCCCATCGTAGCTCGATTGAAGGATGGGTCATGGGAAAGCTGACAGTGGGCGCCTTGCGCGCCGTGCTCGTGGTGGTGCTCACCGGCACCGTGCTCGTACAGGCCGGGATGGTGTGGACGTTGGTCAGCGGGAGTGACCCGGAGGATGGTTCGCTGCCGTTGACCGCGTTCCGCGTGATCACGATCCTGGGCATGGTGTCGGTCCAGGTCGCCGGGGTCTGCGTATGGCGGCTGGTGGCGATGGTGCGACGCGGAACCGTCTTCTCCGACGCCGCGTTCCGGTACGTGGACGCGGTGATCGGGGCGATCGTGGTGATCGCCCTGCTGTGGTTCGCGGTCACGATCCTCAACGCGCCGGGCCAGCGGGCCGATCCGGGCGTCACCGTCATCATGGGCGGGATCGGGTTGGCCATCCTGGGGGTCGCGCTCATCGTGCTGGTGCTGCGGATGCTGCTCGCCCAGGCCGTCGCGCGCGACGTCGAAGCCTCGCAGATGCAGGCCGAGTTGGACGAGGTGGTCTGATGCCGATCGTCGTCGACATCGACGTGATGCTGGCCCGGCGGAAGATGTCCGTGGGCGAGCTCGCGGACCGGGTGGGGATCACGCCGGCCAACCTGGCGGTACTCAAGAACGGCCGCGCGAAGGCGGTGCGGTTCGCGACGCTCGCCGCGCTCTGCGAGGCGCTCGACTGCCAGCCCGGCGACCTGCTCCACTGGGACCCCGAGCCCGCGAACGAGGACGCGCCGCGCGCCGACGACGCGTCCCAGCCCGACCGAGAAACCCCCGCCCCCACGGGCCCCTGACCCGGGGAGGCCGCCCGCGGCGCGGTTCCCCCCGTGCGGGTGTTGCCGATCGGAGCCGCGGAATCAACGCAGCCCCTAACATTCGCGACCATGGCCACTGACTCGCTCGACTACGCCTGGGCCGGCCCGCTCACCGGCTTGACGCCCGCTCAGGTCAGGCTCACGGAGGGGCTGCCAGACGACCCGGTCGGTATCTGCTCCGCGGTGCAGAACCTGATCATCCAACCGGGTGACGCATCGGCGCTGGGAGTCGCGGAACATCGACTCGCTGAGAAGGACCTGCGGTCGGTCGGCAACCTGATCTCAGCACTGACCGCCGTCAATCCCGCCCCGCTGCACCAAGCCCGGGAACCCGAGGAGAGGGTCGTGGGCACTTGCCGTCACTTCGCCACCCTCTCCTGTGCACTGTTGAGACTGCGTGGGATCGCAGCCAGGGCACGGTGCGGCTTCGGCATGTGCTTCCTCGACGGACGCGGTGCCGACCACTGGATCACTGAGTACTGGCGGGCCGACGAGCGGCGCTGGGTGCGCGTGGACACCGAGCACCTCGGTCACGGATACGAAAGGTGCCCACAGGATCTGGCCGCGGACGAGTTTCTTACGGGCGGCGAGGCGTGGGTTCAGTACCGCAAGGGCCTCATCGACCCTCAGCTGTTCGGGGTGCCCGGAACGGACCACGCTTGGGGACCGGCGGAGATCAGTGGCAACGCAGTCCGTGACCTGGCAGCGCTCTGCAAGCACGAAATGCTGCCCTGGGACGAGTGGGGCCGTATGACCGCGGCCTATGAAGGCAGCACGGACCCTGACTACGACCAGCTCATCGATGAAGTCGCCGTCGTCTGCTCCACAGCCGACCCGCATGCACTGGCCCGCCTGTACGCCCACGAGGACCTGATGGTGCCCGACCACATGGTCGTCTGATTCCGGCACTCGGCGATCCACAGCGCATCGCCAACGTCCCGGGACAACACACCTAGGCCGTGTCTTGCGGATCTTGGCGGGCTCGCGACGCCCGGTACGGCACCTCGCGGCGTTGCCGAAACGCCCCGATAACACCGACTATCCGGCGCCTTGCGAGCCACCGCACCGGACGCCGCTCCCTGATCCACCCTGATCCACAAGACACGGCCTAGGCGGCGAGTCCGGCTTTCTTGGCCATGGCCAGGAGCTGAGGTCGGGCCCTCTGGTTCAGTACGAACAGCACCCTGATGACCTCGCGGCTCATGGGGTGGATCTCCGTCATCTGGGGGGCCACCGTGAACGCCGCCTTCAGAGCCTCTTCGGCGCCGTTGTAGTCCTTGACGGCCAACCGTGCTCGGGCGACGTCGATGTAGAGCCGCCCGACACGATTGGGCTTGAGGCCGACGGGAGGAGTCCGCATCAGCGCCGGCGCCATCTCCGCCGCCTTGTTCGGACTGCCCAACTCGACGTGTGCCGCCAGCTCGTACAGCGCGGTGTTCCCGCCGCCGAACGTCAGGTTGTGCTGAAGCAGATCCGTGGGAACGTGCTCCGCCAACGACTTGGCTCGTAGGAGGTGGTCCTTGGTCGCGTTCTTGTCCTTGTTCCGTGATGCCAGGACCAGCCCACGGAGATGCAGAGAACCCAGCGGAACGATTTTGTGGCGATCGCTCCCCGGAGCACGTTCGAACTTGGAAATCGCCCGCTCGACGATCGCCAGACCGTCTTCGTACTGTCCGGCACTTTGGTAGGTGCCGGCCTCGTTCCAGGCAGCCGCTGCCTCGGCCGTCGGATTCCACGTTTGCTGGGCTGCCCAGATCTGCCGGGAGACGATCATGTCCGCGAGGTCCGGCTGCCCGAGCCGGTGGGCGACGGCGTAGGCGCAGCCGTACACGTCGGCTACCTGCCCCCAAGCGGCGGACTCCCCGTCAGAGGCCATGGCATCGACGGTCACCTCACCCAACAGCCTCGGGAGCATTCTCAAAAGCTCCACGTACCGAGTCTCCGAGCGAAGAAGAGCAACTCGCCCCAGTGAGGCGGCCAACGCTTCCCGGGACGGCTGGTCCTCCCTGGGGAGGGTATGGCGCCGCACCGCGCCTCGTAGATCGTTGAGCAAGTCCGCCTGTTCGGACGGGCCGAGAAACGGCGGTCCGTAGATGCGTGCGGTCGTGACGTGCAGCGCCTTGGCGACTGCTGCGGCCACGGGCGGGGTGGTCGGCCGAAGTCCCACCTCGATCTTGCTCAGGTAGGACACGCTGATCCCGGCTTCACGCGCGAGCTTGGCCTGGCCCATCTGACGGGCCTTGCGCAAGACGGCGATGTTCTCACCGGGGGCGGGGGTGCTCTCCATGGAAACACCCTCCCACTCCGCGGCCTTGACCCACCGC
The DNA here is from genome assembly GCA_963737305.1 of uncultured Actinomycetota bacterium. Taxonomy (GTDB): domain Bacteria; phylum Actinomycetota; class Actinomycetes; order Streptomycetales; family Streptomycetaceae; genus Streptantibioticus_C. The sequence continues at coordinate 4,874,504 of CAVTRX010000001.1, forward strand.
AACTCCGCGAAGACCGGGTGCCATTGTGCAAACGTTGTGTCAACTGATCTTGGTCCGACGGCGTTGACTACTCGTCAGGGCAAGTCGAACCAGGGTGCCGGGGTGCCGGGGTGCCGAATCCGGGTCAATGGGCAGTGGACACCATGTGTGCCCAGGTGGGCAAGGTGCGTGCGGGAGTGGCCGCGGACGGATGGCCGGAAGCCGGGTGAGAAGCCGCGGAATGGACCCCCATCGAGAAAGGTGCCGTTCGGTGCAGAAAGACCAAGGCTCCGACAGTATGCGGATGTGGGGATTGCTGTTGCGATTCCTGCGTATCGCGGCAGGGATCACGTACGAGCAGTTGGCCACCTACGTGAGTTACTCGAAGTCGTTGATTGTCGGCATCGAGCGGGGAACGCGGATGCCGAGCCCGGAGTTCATCGTCAAGTCTGACGAGTGCCTCGGGGCCAACGGGTTGCTGGTGGAGGCGGCAAAACACCTGTCACGCCAGCGTTTCCTGACGTGGGCCGAAGAATATGCGGAAGAAGAAAAGCGGGCGCGCACGCTGTGGACCTACGACACCCATGTGCTCCATGATCTGCTCCAGATCGAAGACTATGCCCGGGCAACTCTCAACGCCCGGCGCCCGATGCTGAGCGAGAAGGAGATCGAAGATCTTCTGGCAGCCCGAACGGACCGTCGTGCGCTGTTGGACCGACAGCCGGCCTGCGCACTGTCCTTCATCATCGAGGAGTGGGCGCTGCGGCGATGCGCAGGTGGTCCGGAAGTGATGCGCGGGCAGTTGAAGCATCTGATCCAACTGGCTGAGCAGCGGAACATCACCGTTCAGGTCATGCCGGCCGGGCACGGCGCTCACGCAGGTGTCGACGGGCCCATGACCATCTTGCAGACCGCGCATCACATCTGGCTCGGATACCTTGAAATGCACCATAAAGGCCACCTGATCACTGAAGCCGGCGAAGTCAGCTCTCTTCACGAGCGGCACACGATGATTCGCAGCCACGCACTGGCGCCAAAGGATTCCGTGGAATTCATGAAGCGGCTGGCCGGCGAAACCTCGTAGGTGTCACAAGCTCCTGATATGCCCCCGGCGGGCGCCCGTCTCCCGGCACCGCTACTGGTTCAGGGATGAGTTCGGGGCGGGGTGGACGCCTTTGTGGTACTTGGGGACGCGGAGGGTGACTTTCATGCCCGCCCCCACGGCGGTCTCCGCTACCAGCCCGTAGTCGTCGCCGTAGACCTGGCGGAGCCGCTCGTCGACGTTGGACAGGCCGATGCCGGTGGAGGGGCCCACCTCGCCGTTCAGGATCCGCCGCAGCGTCTCGGGGTCCATCCCGACGCCGTTGTCCTCGATGGCGACGACCGCCTCCGCGCCCGCGTCCAGCGCGGTGATGGTGATGCAGACTGTCGTCGACGGAGTTCTCCAGCCCGTGCTTGACCGCGTTCTCCACCAGCGGCTGCACGCACAGGAACGGCAGAGCGACCGGCAGGACCTCCGGGGCGATCTGCAGGGTCACCCGGAGCCGGTCGCCGAAGCGGGCGCGGACCAGCGCCAAGTACTGCTCCACGGAGTGCAGTTCCTCCGCGAGCGTGGTGAAGTCACCGTGCCGGCGGAACGAGTAGCGGGTGAAGTCGGCGAACTCCAGCAGCAGTTCGCGGGCCCGGTCCGGATCGGTGCGGACGAACGAGGCGATCGCGGCGAGGGAGTTGAAGATGAAGTGCGGGGAGATCTGGGCGCGCAGGGCCCGGATCTCCGCCTCGATCAGCGCCGTACGCGAGCGGTCGAGCTCGGCGAGTTCCAACTGCACCGACACCCAACGGGCCACCTCGCCGGTCGCCCTGGCCAGCACAGCCGACTCCCGCGAGCCGTAGGCGACCAGCGTGCCGAGCGTGCCGGCGTCCACCGTCAGCGGGGCGACCACCGCCCACCGCAGACGCGCAGCCGTCGTCCGGGCAGGCGATGCGGAACGCCTGCCCGCGCCCGGTCGCCAGCACCTGCGCCGCCCGTTCCATCACCTGCTCCCTGTGGTGGTCGCCGGACCCGTCCCAGGCCAGCACCGCGTCCCGGTCGGTCAGGCACAACGCGGGCGTGCCCAGCAGCGAACGCAGCCGGCGGGCCGCCTTGCGCGCGGTGTCCTCGGTGAGCCCGGCCCGCAGCGGCGGCGCGGCGAGCGAGGCGCTGTGCAGGGCGTGGAAGGTGGCCACCTCGGTCGGCGTGCCGAGGTCCCCGCCGCCCTCCCGGCGCGCCGACCACCGGCCCACCAGCACCCCCGCGCCCACCAGTAGCCCGCCGCCGGCCAGCAGTCCCACCACCGCGTACGCGCTCATCCCGCGCCCACCAACAGCCCGCCGCCGGCCACTACGTACGCGCTCATCCCGCGACCCCCCGCGGCCCGTCGCGCCGCAGGCCCTCCGGCACGTGCAGCCGGGCCATCGTCGCGCCGGTGCCGCCCGGCACCCGGCCCGGGGTCGCCAGCGAGACCAGGACCATCGTCAGGAACCCCACCGGCACCGACCACACCGCGGGCCACGCGAGCAGCGACTGCCCCCAACCGGTGCCCGCCCGGCCCCCGATGGTCAGCGCCACCGCCGTCAGCGCGGAACCGCCGCCCGCCAGCAGCCCCGCCACCGCGCCCGGCGGGGTCAGCCGCCGCCACCAGATGCCCAGCACCAGCAACGGGCAGAACGCCGACGCCGACACCGCGAACGCCATGCCCACCGAGTCGGCCACCGGGATGTCGCCGACCACCGCCTGGGCGACCAGCGGCACACCCATCGCCAGCACGGTCGCCAGCCGGAAGCGCCGCACGTTGCGCGCCCTGGGGGTGACGCGCGTCCCGCCGCGCGGCGCGGGACCACCGGCGCGCCACGGCAGCACGTCCTGGGTCAGCACCCCGGCCACCGCCATCGTCACCCCCGACGCGGTGGCCAGGAACGCGGCGAACGCCCCGCCCGCCAGCAGCGCGCCCAGCAACTCCCCGCCGACTCCGCCGATCATCCGCGCGGGCAGCACCAGCACCGCGGCGTCGGTGTCCCCGGTCATCGACAACTCCGGCGTGAACAGCCGGGCCAGGGCGCCGTATATGGGCGGCAGCAGGTAGAACGCGCCGATCAGCGCCAGCACGGCGACCGTGGTGCGGCGCGCGGCCTGCCCGTTGGGGGAGCTGTAGAAGCGCACGACCACGTGCGGCAGCCCCATCGTGCCCAGCAAGGTGGCGACGATCAGCCCGTAGGTGGAGTACAGCGGGTGCTGTTCGCCTCCGGCGACGGGGGAGCCCGACACGCCGCCGCTGGGATCCACGCCGTTCCACGGCACCCGGGCGCCGGCCGGGAAGTCCAACTCGGCGCCCTGGCCGATCAGATGGGCACCCGCCGCCAACCGCACCGAGCGGTCGGCGTAGTGCCGCGAATCGACGGTGCCGGTCACCGTCACCCGCAGCGGGGCGCGCAGGTCCACCCGCAGCGGAGCCTTCAGCTCGACGCGGGTCTGCTGGCGGAAGACCGCGGGCTGGTCGAAGGCGATGCGCTGCGCGCCGTGCGCCTGCCAGGCGATGACCAGGAAGATCACGGGGACGAACAGCGCGGTGAGCTTGAGCCAGTACTGGAAGGCCTGCACGAAGGTGATGCTGCGCATGCCGCCGGCCGAGACGATCAGGGTCACCACCAGGGCCACCAGCAGCCCGCCGAACCAGTGCGGCGCCTTGGTGAGCACCGCCAACGTCAGCCCCGCGCCCTGGAGTTGGGGGACCAGGTAGAGCCAGCCGACGGTCACCACGAAGGCGCTGGCGATCCGCCGGGTGAGATGCGACTCCAGCCGCCCCTCGGCGAAGTCCGGCAGGGTGTACGCGCCCGACCTGCGCAGCGGCGCGGCGACCAGCACCAGCAGCACCAGGTAGCCGGCGGTGTAGCCCACCGGGTACCACAGCATGCCGGGCCCCTGCACCAGCACCAGGCCCGCGATGCCCAGGAAGGACGCCGCCGACAGGTACTCCCCGCTGATGGCCGCCGCGTTCAGCCCCGGGCGCACCGTGCGCGAGGCCACGTAGAAGTCCGAGGTGGTACGGGAGACGCGCAGGCCCAGCGCGCCGATCAGCACGGTGGCGACCACCACCACCGCCACCGCGGGGACCGTGTACGCCTGGTTCACCCGCCGGCCCCGGAGCCGCCCCCCAGCAGCCGTGCGAAGTCCCGCTCGTTGCGCTCGGCCCGGCGGACGTAGCGCCAGGCGAGCCAGACCAGCAGCGGGTAGACGGTGAAGCCGAGCACCCCCCACACCACGGTCGGCCCGGACAGCCAACTCCCGGGGCGCGACGGCAGGTTGGCGAACAGGATCGGCAACGTCAGAGCGGGCACGCCGAGCGAGGCGAGCACCACGAGCGCCGCCTTGAACTGGCTGCGGGTCAACGAGCGCACGTAGGTGCCGCCCAGCGCGGTCTGCTCGTCGATCTCGGTGTGCGGGGTGTACCCGGCGGGCGGCCGGGCACGCCGCGGACTGCCGGTGACGACCTCCCGCCGGCCAGGAGGATCGACGCCCATGGCGCGGCTCCCTTCGGCCCCCTCGCGATCACGGATTCGAGCCTGGAGTGTACGCAGCGTTGACATCCCGAAGCCAGACCCGCGCGGGGCGCTAACGGTACGAGGGCGCCGGCGCCCCCGGCTCCCGCGCCGCCGCGGCCCCCGTCGCGGGGCGCGCCCCCTGCGGGGGCCTTGGGCCGCAGCCCGCCCGGCGCCGGGTCGCCTGCCCGGGCTGCCGCCGGTTCGCGCGGCGAGCGTCGGCAGGCCGCCACCCGGCCGCTGCGCCGGGGCGCCCACCGGGCGGGGGACTCCGCGGGCGTGAGCCGCCGGGCGCCCAGCCCCGGACCGCCTGCCCGGGCCGCGCCGCGAGCGTCGGCACGCCGCCGCCGGGCCACCGCCCGAGCTCCAGCCGGGCAGGCAGCCCGCCGCCGCCGGGCCACCGGCCCAAGCCCCCCGCCGGCCCGCCAGACCGCGCCGGGGCGACCCCCGGCGGTACGCCCGCGGGCGTAAGCCGCTGCCCGGCTGGCGTCTGGCTGCCGCCGCCCGCCAGGGCTCCGCGCCGGGCCGCCCGCTCCCGCGCCGGGGAGTCCGGCTCCCGCGCCGGGGAGTCCGGCTCCCGCGTCGCGCGCGTCGGCGCGCCCGCCGTTGGGCGGACCGCCCGAACCCCGTCCGGCCGCCCGCCAGGGATCAGCCGCGGGCGTGGCGGACCAGGCGGTCTCTCAGTTCCTTGGCGTGCCGCCGGCTGACCGCGAGGACCGCGTCGCCGACTCGTACGCTCATGCTGCCGGCGTCCAGCCGCAGTTCGTCGATGCGGCCCAGCGCGACGAGGTGGCTGCGGTGTATCCGTACGAAGCCGCGCGAGCGCCAGCGGTCCTCCAGGGTCGCCAGCGGGATGCGCACCAGATGGCTGGTGTGGCCGGTGTGCAGCCGCGCGTAGTCGCCCTGCGCCTCGACGTAGGTGATGTCGGCGACCGCCACGAAGCGGGTCACCCCGCCGAGTTCCACCGGAACGTGGTCGGCCACCCCGCCCGGCTGGTCGGCGCCGCCGCCCAACCGGGCGTCCCGGAGTTCCGCGGCCCGCCGCACCGCCTCCGCCAGCCGGTCGGCGCGCACCGGCTTGAGCACGTAGTCGACCGCCTCCAGGTCGAAGGCCCGTACCGCGAAGTCCTCGTGCGCGGTGACGAACACCACCAGCGGCGGCGGGATCTCGGTGTCGGCGTCACCGTCCGCCAGCCGCCGGGCCAGATCAAGACCGGTCAGCCCCGGCATGTGGATGTCGAGGAACACCACGTCGATCGCGGCCTCGCCCCACGGCCCCTCGTCCGCCGCCCGGCGCAGCATCCGCAGCGCCTCGGCGGCGTTGGTGGCACCGACCGCGCTCGCCACCCGGGCGTCCCGCCGCAGCAGGAAGAGCAGTTCCTCCAACTGGGGCGCCTCGTCGTCCACCGCCAGTACGCGCAGCATGCCGCACAGGGTACGACGCCGCGGCGCGATCGACTCAGCGCGGCACCGTCAGCCGCCACGCCTTGGGCTCGACCGTCCAGGTACGGCTGCGCACCGGACCGGTGACCGCCTCGTCCGCGCGGTAGCGGAAGTCGTGCCCGGAGACGGTGACCTCCTGGGCGCGCACGTGCAGCGGATCGGCGCCGTGGTCGTGCGGATGGCGGACGTAGACCTCGGCGAGCCCGCCGGCCGGGGCCCGCACGGAGACCTCGTGCACCGGGCGGTCCAGATCGGCCAGCAGCACCCCGTCCGCCTCCACCCGCAGCCGGTGCGCCGCGTGGTGGACGTGGGCCGCCACCCCCGGCAGCGGCGCGGTGAGCGTTCTGACCAGGGACCGCGCGCCGCGCTCCAGCCAGTGCCGTTTGTCGTGGTCGTCGACGTCCGCCGGGGCCGGCGCGGCGGGCGCGGCGGGCGTCCTGACCGGCCCCGCGCCCGGGATGCGCAACGCGCCGAGCACTATCCCCCCGGTGTCGTCCACCAGGAGGTCGAGCACCCGCTCGACCCCGTCCAGCGCGGCGCGCGCGGCCGTCACCGCGGACTGCGGTACGCCGAAGAGTCTGGCCAGACCGAGCGCGGGACGCGGTCCCACCGGCACGAAGGACAGCGCCGAGTCGTCCAGCCCGCCCTCGCGGTGCAGGATGCGCACCGTGCGCAGCAGCGCCGCGTCGTCGCCGACCACCACAGGTCGCCGGCGGCCGCGGTGCGCCAGTACGCGTTCCAATTCCGCGGCGGATTCCGGGAAACAGATTTTCACCGCCCCCGCCCCCGCTCGCAGGACGTCCTTCGCGATGCGCACCGATTCGCCGTCCGATGTGCGGGCCAGCGGATCGATGACGACAAGCAACGGGCACCCCCGCGAGACCGGGGGAGGTTGCCCGGCCGAGGCATGAGCCGACACCTTGGTCCTCTCAGGTAAAATCTCGGTGCAAGAGCCCCTTGCGCCTTTGCGCCAGGGGCTTCGTCTATTCCGGGGCACCGGTTCGACGGCTCTTACGCACGTTGGACATGCCCCGCCCGGAAGGGGTGTACGCCTGTGCCCGCACTTGTGCTGCTCGGTGCTCAGTGGGGTGACGAGGGCAAGGGGAAGGCCACCGACCTGCTCGGTGGCTCCGTGGACTACGTGGTCCGCTACCAGGGCGGCAACAACGCCGGCCACACGGTCGTCGTCGGCGACCAGAAGTACGCACTGCACCTGCTCCCCTCCGGGATCCTCTCGCCCGGCTGCACGCCGGTCATCGGCAACGGGGTCGTCGTCGACCCCGCGGTCCTGCTCTCCGAGCTGAGCGGGCTGCACGGCGCGCGGTGTCGACACCTCCAAGCTGCTGATCAGCGGTAACGCCCACCTGATCACGCCGTACCACCAGACCATCGACAAGGTGACCGAGCGCTTCCTCGGCAAGCGCCAGATCGGCACCACGGGCCGCGGCATCGGCCCGGCCTACGCGGACAAGATCAACCGGGTCGGCGTGCGGGTGCAGGACCTGTTCGACGAGTCGATCCTGCGGCAGAAGGTCGAGGCCGCGCTCGCGCGACAAGAACCAGATCCTGGTCAAGATCTTCAACCGGCGCGCCATCTCGGCGCCGAACAGGTCGTCGAGGAGTACCTGGGCTACGCCGACCAGATCCGCGACTTCGTCGCCGACACCACGCTGCTCCTCAACCAGGCGCTGGACGAGGGCAAGGTCGTCCTGCTCGAAGGCGGCCAGGGCACCCTGCTCGACGTCGACCACGGCACATATCCCTTCGTGACCTCCTCCAACCCCACCGCGGGCGGCGCCTGCACCGGCTCGGGCATCGGCCCGACCCGGATCACCCGCACCATCGGCATCCTCAAGGCCTACACCACCCGGGTGGGCTCGGGGCCCTTCCCCACCGAACTGCTCGACGAGGACGGCGACGCGCTGCGCCGGATCGGCGGCGAGCGCGGGGTGACCACCGGCCGCGACCGGCGCTGCGGCTGGTTCGACGCGGTCATCGCCCGCTACGCGACCCGGGTCAACGGCCTGACCGACTTCTTCCTGACCAAGCTGGACGTGCTCACCGGCTGGGAGCGCATCCCGGTCTGCGTCGCCTACGACATCGACGGCACCCGGGTCGAGGAACTGCCGTACAGCCAGACCGACTTCCACCACGCCACGCCGGTCTACGAAACGCTGCCCGGCTGGAGCGAGGACATCACCAGGGCGAAGTCCTTCGACGAACTGCCGAAGAACGCCAAGGCGTACGTGAAGGCGCTGGAGGAGATGTCCGGCGCCCCGATCTCCGCCATCGGCGTCGGCCCCGGCCGGGACGAGACGATCGAGATCAACTCCTTCCTGTGACCGCGGTCCCCGGATGGGCCGGGCCGCTCCCGCTGACAGACTGTCGCCGGGAGTGGTCCGGCCCATACACAGTGACCGTTCCGGGACGGCGGGGCGGCTCCCTAGGCTGAGCGGCATGACCACGCCTCGCGTAGCTCCCTCGCCCACGCCGGACCCCGCCAAGGGCGCCGCCGTGAAGGCCGCCGACCGTGCCCACGTCTTCCACTCCTGGTCAGCCCAGGAACTCCTCGACCCGCTGGCGGTCGCCGGCGCGGACGGCTCGTACTTCTGGGACTACGACGGCAACACCTACCTGGACTTCTCCTCCGGGCTGGTGAACGCCAACATCGGCCACCAGCACCCCAAGGTGGTCGCCGCCATCCAGGAACAGGCCGGGCGGATGGCGACCTTCGCGCCCGCGTTCGCCATCGATGTGCGGTCCGAGGCCGCCCGGCTGGTCGCCGAGCGCACCCCCGGCGACCTGAACAAGATCTTCTTCACCAACGGCGGCGCCGAAGCGGTGGAGAACGCCGTCCGGATGGCCCGGCTGCACACCGGCCGCACCAAGCTGCTGTCCGCCTACCGCTCCTACCACGGCTCCACCTCCACCGCGATCAACCTCACCGGTGACCCGCGCCGCTGGGCCTCCGACACCGCCTCGGCCGGCGTCGTGCACTTCTGGGGGCCCTACCCCTACCGCTCGCCGTTCCACTCCGACTCCGCGCAGCAGGAGTGCGAGCGGGCGCTGGCCCACCTGGAGGACCTCATCGCCTTCGAGGGGCCGCAGACCATCGCGGCGATCATCCTGGAGACCATCGTCGGCACCGCCGGCGTGCTGGTCCCGCCGGACGGATACCTCGCCGGCGTACGGGAGATCTGCGACCGGTACGGCATCGTCTTCATCCTCGACGAGGTGATGGCGGGCTTCGGCCGCACCGGCAAGTGGTTCGCCGCCGACCACTGGGGCGTCACCCCCGACCTGCTGACCTTCGCCAAGGGCGTCAACTCCGGCTACGTGCCGCTGGGCGGCGTCGCCATCTCCGAAGCGATCGCGGCCACCTTCGCCACCCGCCCCTACCCCGGCGGCCTCACCTACTCCGGGCACCCGCTGGCGTGCGCCTCCGCCGTCGCCACCATCAACGCTGATGCGCGACGAGCAGATCGTGGAGAACGCCGCGGCCATCGGCGAGAAGGTCATCGGCCCCGCCCTGCACGACCTGGCGGACCGCCACCCCAGCGTCGGCGAGGTACGCGGCATGGGCGTCTTCTGGGCGCTTGACCTGGTCAAGGACAAGACCACCCGCGAACCGCTGGTGCCCTACAACGCCTCCGGCGCCGACAACGCGCCCATGGCCGCGTTCGCCGCCGCGTGCAAGCAGCGCGGCCTGTGGCCGTTCGTCAACATGAACCGCACCCACGTCGTTCCGCCGTGCACCGTCACCGAGGCGGAGGCCAAGGAAGGCCTCGCCATCCTCGACGAAGCCCTGACAGTCGCTGACGGCTTCACCACCAACGGCTGAGCCGTCGCGGGCGGGCACCGCCTCCTTGGGGCACCGGTGGGTTCACACATAGGTATCTTGTGCGAGGACCCGTACGAGGCAAGGCCCCCAGGAGGCGGAATGTCCGGCAGCACGCCGGTGCGACGCAGCAGTCTGCGACAGCAGATCGCCGACGCGCTGCGCGACGAGGTGCTGACCGGGCGACTGGCCGCCGGACGCCATTTCACCGTCAAGGAGATAGCCGAGCTGTACGAGGTGTCCGCCACCCCGGTACGCGAGGCGCTGGTCGACCTGGCGGCCCAGGGACTGCTGGACGTCGAACACCACCGGGGCTTCCAGGTACGGCAGTTCACCGAGACCGACTACCGCAGCATGGTCGAGGCCCGCATCCTGGTCACCGACGGCCTGCTGCGCCGGATGGCGGATCTCGGCCCGGTCTTCCCCGACGCCTCGATGGCCTCGGTACGCCGCCGCGCCGAGGCCGCCGCGAGCGCCGCGCGGGCCGGATCGCTCGATGTGCTCATCGGCTGCGACCTGCGCTTCTGGCGCGAACTCGCGGTGCTCACCGGCAACAGCCACGTCACCGAGTTCCTCGACCGGCTGCGCGTGCAGTCCTGGGTGTTCGCCGTGCCCTACCTGCGCCGCGAGCCGACACTCGCGGGCGTCCTGTGGACCGAGCACGTCGCCCTCGCGGACGCGGTGCGCGACGGGGACGCCTGCGGCGCCCGGCGCATCGTGGAGGAGTACAACACCCACTCGCTGGCCGGAATGCGTGAGCTGGTCGAACGCGGAACGTGACCGCGGGTGGCCGGACGCGGCGGCGCGAACGGCACACCTGACGGGAGGGGCCGCTACGGCTACTCTGGGCTGTTCCACCCCGCCGTTGGACATCTGGAGCGCATGTGGCCTGCGACCTGTGGCTGGTCCCCCTGGTGGACGTGCTGTGCCACAGTCCTGACAACCCCTTCGCCGAGGAGATCGCCGCGTACGACAAGGCGCTCGGCGAGGCCGGTCTCCCGCCGGTGCCGGTCCACAGCTACATGCCGGGACTGTCCGGCGACGTGGCCCCGGTCGCCGGGTTCGACTACGAGGCGCTGCACTTCCTGCGCCGAGCCCACATGCTGCGGCTGTGCGGCCTTGAGGTCACCCCGGTCGGTGAACTCGGCGGTGACTACGAGCAGTTGATGGAGATGTTCGAGTCCGCCGCCCAGCAGTCCCACCTGGTGTGGCACTACGACCACGCGGGCGCCTACGTCCCGTTGGACTTCGCCGCGCCGGTCGCCAACGAGGAACTGCTGGCCGGCGGCGGCCCGTTGGGCTCCAGCCACGGACTGCTGCGGGAACTGGAGGCGGTCGCCCCGGCCATCGGCATCGACCCCGCCAACCCGCCGCTCGCCCCCACCCCGCCGGAACGCCCCACCGGGCTGGACGAACCCGCCCCGCCCGCGCCGCACGACGACAGCCCGTTCGCCCGCGAGCGGCACGTGTGGCTGGGCCTGCACGCGGCGGTGACCCGCAGCCTGGCCCAGAGTTCGATGATCGTCTTCAGCTGACCCGCGCCGCCCGGCCCCCGGCGCCGCCCGGCCCCGGCGGGCCGGTCAGCGCCCGGCCGGGCCGCCCTCCGGCGGACGCTGCCGGGGCATGCTCGGCCGGTGGCCGGGGGCCAACGGGAGGCGGGCCTGCGGCTGGACACCGTCCCGCCGCCCCCAGAAGACCAGCGACTGGGTCCGCAGCGGGGCGGACCCGGCACGGAACTCCACCATCCACTCCGCGGTCTCCCCGCGCACCAACTCCGAGACGTCCTCGCAGAACCGCCGCAACACCGCGAGACAGCGCTCGGCCGCCTCACTCGCGGTGCCCTCCGTCGGCCCCAGCACCTCCCGCACGCTCTCCGACGCCCAGTCGAACCGCAGCGTCTCCAGCCGCCGCTGCACCGCCTGCGCCGCCGCGACATCGCGCATCCACCCCGAGGTCAGCCCGAACCACCGGTCAAGACCCACCCCCACCCCCGCCACGAACAACCCCAGGTACCCCCACACCGCGGGCCCGCCCGGCCCCCGGACGACACCACCGGTGACCTGGAGCAACGGCAGCACCACCGCCACACCGGCGCCCAGCACCCCGATGATCCGCGCCGCCCGCGCCCCGCGCCGCTTCCACAACCGGTCGGCCAGATACCACTCCACGGTGCGCAGCGCGCCCTCCTCCGCCCAGCGGTACAACTCGTCCAGGCGGGCCGCCGGATCACCCCAGTCGCCCAACGGGAACGGCACCCCACGCGGGTCGAGCGGCCCGACCCGCTGCTGACGGCTCCGGCGGAACGCGCCGTCCGCCGCACCGCCCGGCACGGCCCAGCCGAACGACACCGGTCCGTCGGCCCCCCGGCCCGGCGGCCAGGACCGCCCGTCATCCGGCCCGTCGGGGCCGCCCTCCTGAGGGACCCCCTCGGGGTGCTTGTCCGGTTGGCTCACCCGCGAACTCCCTCACCCTTGCCGATCGACACCACCGGCCACGCCCACCCACCGCCGGCGTCCGGCCGGAACTCACGCTCCGAAGTTCCCTTCTTACCGTCGCGGGGCGTTACCGGTTCGACGCGATCAGGCGAAAGCCAACAGGATCTGCCGTGTGGTCAGGCGAGCGCCCACCCCCGTTGCACTCGAAAGAGTGAGGCGGCGAGCGGTCCGCCACCGGCTGCCCCGGGGCCCGGGCCCACGACCGCGGCCGGAGGGCCCGCGCCGCGGCCCACTACCCTGGCCTGCGTGAAGGTCCTCGTAATCGGTGGTGGCGCCCGTGAACACGCCCTGTGCCACGCCCTGTCCCTCGACCCCGACGTCACGTCCCTGCACTGCGCCCCCGGCAACGCCGGCACGGCCGGGATCGCCGAGTCGCACGCCGTGGACGCCCTCGACGGCGACGCGGTGGCCGCGCTCGCCGAGCGGCTCGGCGCCGACCTGGTCATCGTCGGCCCGGAGGCCCCGCTGGTCGCCGGAGTCGCCGACGCGGTGCGCGACCGCGGCATCCCCTGCTTCGGCCCCTCCGCCCCCGCCGCCCGGCTCGAAGGCTCCAAGGCGTTCGCCAAGGAGGTGATGGCCGCGGCCGGCGTGCCCACCGCCCGCTCCTACGTCTGCACCACCCCCGAGCAGGTCGACACCGCGCTCGACGCCTTCGGACCGCCCTACGTCGTCAAGGACGACGGCCTGGCCGCCGGCAAGGGCGTCGTCGTCACCGCCGACCTGGCCACCGCGCGCGAACACGCGCTGTCCTGCGGCCGGGTGGTGATCGAGGAGTTCCTCGACGGCCCCGAGGTCTCACTGTTCGCCGTCACCGACGGCGAGACCGTCCTGCCGCTGCAACCCGCCCAGGACTTCAAGCGCGCCTACGACGCCGACGAAGGCCCGAACACCGGCGGCATGGGCGCCTACTCCCCGCTGCCGTGGGCCGACCCCAAGCTGGCCGACGAGGTCCTGGAGACCGTCCTGCAGCCCACCGTCGACGAGCTGCGCCGCCGCGGCACGCCGTTCTCCGGACTGCTGTACGCCGGTCTCGCGCTCACCTCGCGCGGAGTGCGGGTCATCGAGTTCAACGCCCGCTTCGGCGACCCGGAGACCCAGGTGGTGCTCGCCCGGCTGAAGACCCCGCTGGCCGGCGTGCTGCTGAACGCCGCCACCGGCCGGCTGGCCGAACAGCACCGGCTGCGCTGGAGCGACGGCGCCGCGGTGACCGTGGTCATCGCCTCGCACAACTACCCGGGCACGCCGCGCACCGGCGACCCGATCGACGGCCTCGACGAGGTGACCACCGTCGAACCGCACGCCTACGTCCTGCACGCGGGCACCCGCCTGGACGCGGACGGCCGGGTGGTCAGCGCGGGCGGACGGGTACTGTCCGTCACCGCCACCGGACCGGATCTGGCCACCGCCAGGGCACGCGCCTACACCGGCGTCGACCACCTGAGACTGGACGGCTCGCACCACCGAACGGACATCGCACAGGACGCCGCGCGGGGGTGACGGGAAAACCGGCCGGCGGACACAAAACACCTGGCAGGCAAGGGAACGCAGACCAAAGCGGCCCGGTTCCCGGTTATGCCCCAAGCCATTCCATCGAGTGAGGCCTTGGGCTATCGGGCTGACGCGGGCAGCCACCCCAACTATGGTGCCCGGCAGGCGGACTCCAACGACCCGGACGGTCGTGGTGTGACCGCTGTGGCAACCGGGCGTACGACATTGCGATGTGCGCGAGCGGTGCCACAGTGGGGGGATGAAGCAACGCCCTCGGCGTCCGCTGCCGTCTCAGCTGTACCAGTTTGGGGGTGAACAGCTCGGTGGCCGGTGAAGACGCAGCCCGCGCCCGCGCCCTCGCGGTGCTCCGCATCCGGAGCGCCGCGCTGGCGGCCGCCCTGCTGCCCGCGGCTGTCACGGTGGTGCTGGTGGCTTCTGCCGTCACCGGTCACACCGGCGGCGACGCGTGGGCGGCGGTGTGCTGGGTCATGACCGGTCTGGCCCTGGCGGTGCTGATCCTGGCGGCCTGCGCCGCGGCGGTGATCACCCGTGCCGCGCCCGCGGTCAGCCCCACCGTCCCGGTCTCCGAGGAGATCGCCCCGGAGCTCTACCGCATGGTCCGCGACCTCGCGGGCCGGCTCGACGTCCCCGCGCCCTCCGCGATAGCCCTGACCCCGGACTGCGACAGCTGGCTGGAGGACCGCAGCCATCCGAGCGCCGTCCGCGGTCCCGCGGGGACCGCGCGGGCGCGGCGCCGGGCCGGGGTCACGCCGGCGCCGGTGCTGGTGATCGGGTCGCCGTTCATGTGGTGGATGCGGGTCGCCGAGCTGCGGGCGCTGCTGGCCCCGGTGGTCGCCGGGACCGGGCCGTCCGCGGACCCCGACATAGCCGCGGCCCGCCGCTTCGTCCGCGGCCTCGACGCCGCCGTCGCGGTCTGCGCGCCGGGCGCCGGCGGCCCCGGGGCGGCGGGCCTGGCGCTGCGCCCGGTGCTCGCCCCGGTCGGCTGGGTGGTCCGCACGCTGCTGCGCGGCTGCCGCGCGCACATCGCCGAGATGGAACGGGCGGTCGCCGCCGTCGCCTCGGAGACCGCCCAGGTGGTCGACTACGGCCTGCGGATCGTCGCCCAGGAACAGGTGGGCCTCGCCTACGCGGGCTGGGACCGGCTGCTGACCCGGGTGGCACTGCCCGCCTGGCGGATGGGCCGCTGGCCGTCCCGGCTGGACGCCGGCGTGGTCGCCGCCCTCACCGAACTGTCCCGCCGCGACCGGCTGGCGGAGGGCTTCGAGACCCGGCTGGGCGAACGTCCCGCCTGCGATCTGCTCGAAGAGCCGGGAGCCGTCGACCAGGCCGCCTCACTGCTGGCCGCCCGGCTCTTCCACGGCGGCCCGGCCCGCCCCGGCCGGGACTGGTCGCCGGTGAGCTGGGAGTCGTACCCGGAAGAGGTCGTCGACCGGATATGGCGCAGCGACGCCGCCCGGCTGCACCGGGTACTCGACGAGCTGTCGCCGGCCGTCGGGGCGGCCGTCCTGCCCGAGGGCTCCGGCGCAGGGAAGGCGACCCTCGCGCGGGTGCTCGACCGGCTCGCCCAGGGCGGCAGCGAGGAACTGGCCGCCCGGATCGGCGTCCACCAGCAACGTGAGGAACGGCAGCGCGAGGAGCGGCAGCGGCTGGACGCGGCGCGTGAGTCCTCACTCGCCGGCACCGCCGCGCCCGGCACCGCCCCGGTGCCCGCCGTCGGCCCCGAGGGCGAACCGCCCACCCCCGTCTACCAGCTGCTGCCGCCCCGCACCGGGCGCGAACTGCTGGCCGACCACGTCATGGCGATGGTCTGCTGCGCCGCCGTGGACACCGCGGGCGCGACGCCGGGCCTGGACTGGCTGGACGGCCCGGCCCTGATGGTCGGCGGAGCGCGCCGCTCCGACCTCGCCCAGCCGGTCCTGCTGCTGGTGGAGAACGGCGACCCCGCACCGCTGCGTGCCTGGCTGGCGGCGGTGGGCGTGCGTCTGGAGAAGCCGGTCCGTCTGGTGTGAACCACCGGCGGTGCGGCCGCGACGGCTCCCGCCGCCACGGCCGCGTTCGGTATGTGAGCCTCGTCACGACATCGGAGTGAATGGCGGTAATGGACCGCTCATCGCGAATTTGTTCCGATAATTAGCCACGAAGGGTGACCGGGGGAGTGCTTTCTGTGATCTGCTGGGGTTCAGCGGCGGGTTTAGGGGATTACCTGTGGCCGAAGGAGGGGGACATTGTGAACACGGATCAAATCCGGCGTTGGGACTCCGGAGCGCTGGCACACGGGGTGACCGACCCCTTCGGCCAAGGGCCACTGCCATGGCTGCGCGAGCGCGAGCGCTACCTCGACGGCTCGGGCCAACTGCTGCCCTGGTACGTGGACCTGGCCGCCATCGACGGCTGCGCCACCGGCCCGGTGCCCGGCGCACAGGGGCTGCCCGCCCAGCGCGCCACCCGCGGCCGCCGCAGTTCCGGACCGCACAACGCGGACGACGTCGGCCTGCAGATCAAGGGCTTCGCCTCCTGCTCCTCCGTCGAGCCCGGCGGATGCGTGGACTTCCACGTCACCGTCGACCCGCCGCAGCAGTTCAGCGTCGACATCTACCGCATCGGCCACTACAACGGCCACGGCGCGGCCCACATGACCACCAGCCCCCGGCTGTCCGGCATCATCCAGTCCGCCCCGCTCGCCGCCGGGCGCACCGTCTCCTGCCACCACTGGTGGATGTCCTGGCGGCTCCAGGTCCCCTCACTGTGGAACAGCGGCGCCTACGTCGCCGTCCTGACCACCGCCGACGGCTACCGCAGCCACGTGCCGTTCACCGTGCGGGACACCAGAGCCGCCGACCTGCTGCTCGTACTGCCCGACGTGACCTGGCAGGCGTACAACCTCTACCCCGAGGACGGCCACACCGGCGCCAGCCTCTACCACGCCTGGGACGGCGACGGCCGCCTCGTCGGCGAGGAGTCCGCCGCCGAAACCGTCTCCTTCGACCGCCCCTACGCGGGCGCAGGACTGCCCCTGCACGTCGGCCACGCCTACGACTTCATCCGCTGGGCGGAACGCTACGGCTACGACCTCGCCTACGCCGACGCCCGCGACCTGCACTCCGGACGCGTCGACCCCACCCGCTACCGCGGCCTGGTCTTCCCCGGCCACGACGAGTACTGGACCGTCGCCATGCGCCGCGCCGCCGAGCGCGCCCGCTCGCACGGCACCTCGCTGGTCTTCCTGTCCGCCAACACCATGTACTGGCAGGTCGGGTTGGCCGGCTCGCCCAGCGGCGCGCCCGACCGCCTGCTGACCTGCCGCAAGCGCCGCCGCGACGCCCGCGGCCGCACCGCGCTGTGGCGGGACTTCGGCGAGCCGGAACAACTGCTGCTCGGCGTGCAGTACGCGGGCCGGGTCCCCGAGCCGTCCCCGCTGGTGGTGCGCAACGCGGACCACTGGCTGTGGCAGTCCACCGGCGCCGGCGAGGGCGACGAACTGCCGGGCCTGGTGGCCGGCGAGGCCGACCGCTACTTCCCGCGGACCCCGCTGCCCGAGTACACCGACCGCATCCTGCTCGCGCACTCCCCGTACGAGGACTCCGCCGGCGCCCTCACCCACCAGGAGACCTCGCTGTACCGGGCCCCCAGCGGCGCCTACGTCTTCGCCTCCGGCACGTTCGCCTGGTCCCCGGCCCTGGACCGCCCCGGCCACCTGGACGCCCGCGTGGAGCGCGCCACCGCGAATCTGCTGGACCGTATCTGCAAACGCGACTGACCCGGCGTGCGGTCCCCTCCATCCGATAAGCGAGAATCGAAGGCGTTTGGACCAACGCACAAGGAGGAAGCGTGTCCGGATTCGTGGAGAAACCCGAGCCCGTCCAGGTACCGGGCCTGGTCCATCTGCACACCGGCAAGGTGCGCGACCTCTACCAGGACGCCGAAGGCCACCTGGTGATGGTCGCCAGCGACCGCATCTCCGCCTACGACTGGGTGCTGCCCACCGACATCCCCGACAAGGGCCGCATCCTCACCCGGCTGTCCCTGTGGTGGTTCGGGCAACTGGCCGACCTGTGCCCCAACCACGTGCTGTCCACCGACGTGCCGGCCGGCGCCCCCGCCGACTGGGAGGGTCGCACCACCGTGGTGAAGTCACTGCGCATGGTCCCGGTCGAATGCGTCGCCCGCGGCTACCTCGCCGGCTCCGGCCTCGCCGAGTACGAGCAGCACCGCACCGTCTGCGGACTCGCCCTCCCCGAGGGCCTGGTGGACGGCTCCGAACTCCCCGCGGCCATCTTCACCCCGGCGACCAAGGCGGAGGTCGGCGAGCACGACGAGAACGTCTCCTACGAGCACGTCGTCCACCAGGTCGGCGCCGAGACCGCGGCCGAACTGCGCCGGCTGACGCTCGACGTCTACGGCCGGGCCCGCGACCTGGCCCGCGGGCGGGGGCTCGTGCTGGCCGACACCAAGTTCGAGTTCGGCTTCGACGGGGACCGGCTGGTGCTCGCGGACGAGGTGCTCACCCCGGACTCCTCCCGCTTCTGGCCCGGCGAGGCGTGGGACCCGGGTCATCCGCAGCCCTCGTACGACAAGCAGTTCGTGCGGGACTGGCTCACCTCGCCGGCCTCCGGCTGGGACCGGGCGGCGGACGTGCCGCCGCCGCCGCTGCCCGACGAGGTCGTCGAGCAGACCCGGGCCAAGTACGCCGAGGCCTACGAACGCCTCACCGGCGAGGCCTGGGGCTGATCGGCTCGGTCTGTACTGGGGCCGGGGGTGGGGCGGGGTGGGGGGTTGTGGACAACGTATTTACGAGCCCCGCCGAACCGGACATGCCCTGCCTGGCCAGATACGGGGCTCACAAATACTCGACAAAGTCCACAACCCCCCACCCCGCCCCACCCCCTCAACGGGGTCCGACCCCGCCCCACCTGTCGCCCCTGTTGCCCCCTGTTGCCCCATCCATCGACGAGGCGGGGGCTGAGGTGGGACCGGAGGGGGCGGGGTGGGGTGGGGTGGGTTCTTGTGGACATTGTCGAGTATTTGTGAGCCCCGTATCAGACCAGGTAGGGCATGTCGCCGGGGGCGGGGCTCGTAAATACGTTGTCCACAAGGACCCGCCCCACCCCGCCCCCGACCCGTCGCAGACCTCAGCCCCCCGACGCGGCGACCTCCGCCGCCCCCGGATCCGCCGACGCCCCGAACCGCACACCCCGCGCCTCGCGCCCGATCGACGTCAGCACGACCATCAGGACCAGCGTCGGGATGACCGTCACCATGAGCGCCGTCGGATAGCTGTACCGCTTCGCCAGGAACTCCTGGAGCGGAAGGTTCAACGCGGCGATGAGATTGCCCAGTTGGTAGGTCACACCCGGATAGAACCCGCGGATGGAGTCCGGGCTCATCTCCGTCAGGTGGGCCGGAATGACACCCCACGCGCCCTGGACGGCCAACTGCATCAGGAACGAGCTGAACGCCAGCCACCCCGCCACCGTCGACATCGCGAAGAGCGGGACGATCGGCAGCCCCGCCAGGCCCATGATGATGATCATGCGCCGGCGGCCGAAGCGTTCGGAGTACGCGCCCACGATCGGGCCGGCGATGATCGCGCCGATGTTGTAGACGATCGCGATCGCGATCGCCGTGTCCGGCGTCATCCCCAGGCCCTTCTTGATGAAGGTCGGATAGACGTCCTGCGTGCCGTGCGACATGAGGTTGAACGCGGTCATCAGGGCCACCAGGTAGACGAACCTGCGCAGCACCACGGGGTTGCGGAAGACCTCCCGCGCGGGCGTGGTGTTGAGCCGCACGGTGCGCTCCCAGACCTCGCTCTCCGCCACCTTGCTCCGCACGTACAGCGCCACCAGCGCCGGCAGCAGGCTGAAGGCGAACAGCCCGCGCCAGCCGAAGGCCGGCTCGATGAACAAGAAGGCCAGCGCGGCGAGCAGATAGCCGAAGGAGTAGCCGCCCTGCAGCATGCCGGACCAGAAGCCACGTTTGGATGCCGGAATCTTCTCCATGGCGAGTGCCGCGCCCAGCCCCCACTCGCCGCCCATTCCGATGCCGTACAGCAGCCGGAGCACCAGCAGGACGGCGTAGTTGGGGGCGAAGGCGCAGGCGAAGCCCACGACGGAGTAGAAGAGCACGTCCACCATGAGTGGCACGCGTCGTCCGCGTTTGTCCGCCCACAGGCCGAATATGAACGCACCGACCGGACGCATCACCAGCGTCACGGTGGTCAGGAACGCCATATCGGTCAGTGAGACATGGAAGTCGTCGGCGATCTCGCTGTAGACGAGCACGACGAGGAAATAGTCGAAGGCGTCCATCGTCCAGCCCAAATAGGCGGCGAAGAACGCGTTGCGCTGGTCCTTGGTCAGGCCACGCGCTTGCTCCCGTACCGTAGTCAGCATCTGCGGAAACTATGTCCGGTTCCGCCCCATGTCAACGGTTGGATCAAGCCTCCGGAGTACCGGACTCCGGATTCGTCCCCATACGTGGAGGTTGGTTTGGGCGATCTGCGCGGAAGCTCTACGAGGGCTTCGTGCGATGCCCTCATTTGGAGCGGACGACGGGATTCGAACCCGCGACCCTCACCTTGGCAAGGTGATGCTCTACCAACTGAGCCACGTCCGCGTGCGATGAAGCAACGTCCCCATCATAGCCATCGAGGGGCCGTCGCATCGACCGGGTTTTTGGCAAAAAACCGATACGCAGAAGGACCTGACTCCGGGAAACCCGGTGTCAGGTCCTTCGATGCGTGGAGCGGACGACGGGATTCGAACTCGCGACCCTCACCTTGGCAAGGTGATGCTCTACCAACTGAGCCACGTCCGCGTGAGCCTCCGAGCGGCTTTCACCGCCCGGCGCGCTGACCACTCTACCTGATCCATCGGACCAGCCGGAGCTGTCAGTCGAGCGGGTGACAGGAATCGCACACTGCGCCTCCCCTTTGGAAAGGGGGCGCTCTGCTACTGAGCTACACCCGCGCGGTCCTTCGGCTTGGCCCTTGGCCTTGCCCCCGGCGTGTTCCAGACTCTAGCGGATCACCGGGGGCAGCTGTCCAATCGACTCGACCGCACCGATCTCAACTGGCGGCGTCGAACGCCTCGTAGACCTTCTTGGGGATGCGCCCGCGGGGCGGCACCTCCATGCCGTTGGACTGCGCCCAGGCGCGGACCGCGGCCGGGTCGGGCGCGACGGAGGTGCGCTGGTAGGTCTTACCCGAGCGGCTGCGGCGCCGGCCGGCCTCCAGGTAAGGGATCAGCGCATTGCGCAACTTGTCCGCATTGGCAGCGGACAGATCGATCTCGTAAGCCTTGCCGTCAAGGCCGAACGCGACCGTTTCCGCGGCCTCGCCGCCGTCGATGTCGTCGGAGAGCGTGACCACCACGCGCTGCGCCATGGATATCTGTCCTTTCGCCCGGCAACGGCCTGCCGAGGGCGTGTTCGCCCGACCGTCGGTACCCGCATGACGTGCGGGTATACGCCGAAGTCGGTTGGTTGGTGTGTCAATGCGTTTTCGTGTGAAGCCGCAAAGTATTGCGTGCGAAGCAGTGGGATATTTCCCCGGCCCGACGCGCCGCAATCGGGACCATACGGTTTTCCCGAGGTTATCCCCTAGAGGTTACCCTGGTCGATGCATAACCGTGATGGGGCGACAGCTATATCTACGCGTGTAGATTCTGTGGCCAGGTACGCTGAGGGCACTTCACGCAGCACCACACCACCGGGAGTGCCAGTGGCACGCGTCGTAGTCGACGTCATGCTCAAGCCGGAGATCCTCGACCCGCAGGGCCAGGCCGTGCAGCGCGCGCTGCTGCGCCTGGGGTTCGACGGGATCTCCGACGTCCGTCAGGGAAAGCGCTTTGAACTGGAGGTCGAGGGCCCGGTCGACGACGCCGCCCTCGCCCGCATTCACGAGATCGCGGAAACGCTTCCTCGCCAACACCGTCTGATCGAGGACTTCACCGTAAAGGTGGAGAACACGCAGGTCGCGAAGGGCGCCGCGACGTGACGGCTCGGATCGGGGTCGTCACCTTCCCCGGCATCGCTCGACGACCGTGACGCGCTGCGCGCGGTGCGCCTCGCCGGCGCGGAAGCCGGTCTCGCTGTGGCATCGCGACAAGGACCTGCAGCAGGTCGACGCGCGTCGTTCTGCCGGGTGGCTTCTCCTACGGCGACTATCTGCGCTGCCGGCGCGATCTCCCGGTTCTCGCCGGTGATGGAGACGATCATCGAGCAGGCGAAGGCAGGCCTGCCGGTTCTCGGGATCTGCAACGGATTCCAGATCCTGTGCGAATCGCATCTCCTGCCCGGCGCGATGCTCCGGAACGACCATCTGCACTTCATCTGCCGCGACCAGAAGCTGCGCGTCGAGAACGCCGTCGACCGCCTGGACCTCCGACTACGAGCAGGCCAGGAGATCACCGTCCCGCTGAAGAACAGCGACGGGCGGCTACGTCGCCGACGAGCGCACGCTGGACAGCTGGAGGCCGAGGGCCGCGTGGTCTTCCGCTACCTCGACGGCAACCCCAACGGCTCGCTGCCGCGACATCGCCGGCATCAGCAACGCGGCCGGCAACGTCGTCGGCCTCATGCCGCACCCCGAGCACGCCGTCGAGTCGCTGACCGGCCCGCCGACCGAGGGCCTCGGGTTCTTCACCTCGATCCTCAAGAAGTTGGTGAACACCTGATGACTCTCGACACCGTCAAGCACGCCGCCGAGACACCCGACGCCGCGCTGCCCTGGGCCGAACTCGGCCTGAAGGAGGACGAGTACGACCGCATCGTCGAGATCCTGGGCCGCCGGCCCACCGGCGCCGAACTCGCGATGTACTCGGTCATGTGGTCCGAGCACTGCTCGTACAAGTCCAGCAAGGTCCACCTGCGGCAGTTCGGCGAGAAGGCCCCGGCCAGCGACGCGATGCTGGTCGGCATCGGCGAGAACGCGGGCGTCGTCGACGTCGGCCAGGGCTACGCGGTCACCTTCAAGATCGAGTCGCACAACCACCCCTCGTACATCGAGCCCTACCAGGGCGCGGCCACCGGCGTCGGCGGCATCGTCCGCGACATCCTGGCGATGGGCGCCCGGCCGGTCGCCGTCATGGACCCGCTGCGCTTCGGCGCCGCCGACCACCCGGACACCAAGCGCGTGCTGCCCGGCGTGGTCGCCGGCGTCGGCGGCTACGGCAACTGCCTCGGCCTGCCCAACATCGGCGGCGAGGTGGTCTTCGACCCCTGCTACCAGGGCAACCCGCTGGTCAACGCGTTGTGCGTCGGCGTCATGCGGCACGAGGACATCCACCTCGCCAAGGCCTCCGGCACCGGCAACAAGGTCATCCTGTACGGCGCGCGCACCGGTGGCGACGGCATCGGCGGCGTCTCGGTGCTCGCGTCGGAGACCTTCGACTCGACCGGTCCCGCCAAGCGGCCCGCCGTCCAGGTCGGCGACCCCTTCCAGGAGAAGCTGCTCATCGAGTGCACCCTGGAGGTCTTCGCCGAGAAGCTGGTCGTCGGCATCCAGGACCTCGGCGGCGCCGGGCTGTCCTGCGCCACCAGCGAGCTGGCGTCCGCCGGCTCCGGCGGCATGCGCGTCGAACTGGACAGCGTCCCGCTGCGCGACTCCTCGCTCTCGCCCGAGGAGATCCTCATGAGCGAGTCGCAGGAGCGGATGTGCGCGATCGTCGAGCCGGGCCAAGTCGACCGGTTCATGGAGATCTGCGAGAAGTGGGACGTCATCGCCACCGTCATCGGTGAGGTCACCGACGGCGACCGGCTGGAGATCTTCTGGCACGGCGAGCAGATCGTCGACGTCCCGCCGCGCACCGTCGCCCACGAGGGCCCGGTCTACCACCGCCCCTACGGCCGTCCCGACTGGCAGGACGCCCTCCAGGCCGACGACCCCGGCAAGCTGCCCCGGCCGGCCGGCGGCGCCGAGCTGCGCGCGCAGGTCCTGCGGCTGGTCGGCTCCCCGAACCAGGCGTCGAAGTCCTGGATCACCGTCGCAGTACGACCGCTACGTCCTGGGCAACACGGTGCTCGCCCAGCCGGAGGACTCCGGCATGGTCCGCATCGACGAGGAGACCAACCTCGGCGTCGCCATCGCCACCGACGGCAACGGCCGCTACGCCAAGCTCGACCCGTACACCGGCGCGCAGCTCGCGCTCGCCGAGGCGTACCGCAACGTGGCGGCCACCGGTGCCACGCCCGCTGGCGGTCTCCGACTGCCTGAACTTCGGCTCGCCGGAGGACCCGGCGGTCATGTGGCAGTTCGCCGAGGCCACCCGCGGGCTGGCCGACGGCTGCCTGGCGCTGGGCACCCCGGTCACCGGCGGCAACGTCTCGCTGTACAACCAGACCGGCGAGACCGCGATCCACCCGACGCCGGTGGTCGCCGTCCTCGGGGTCATCGACGACGTCACCCGCCGCACGCCGATGGCGTTCGCCGAAGAGGGCCAGCTGCTCTACCTGCTCGGCGACACCCGCGACGAGCTGGGCGGCTCGGCCTGGGCGCAGGTGGTCCACGACCACCTCGGCGGGCTGCCGCCCACGGTGGACCTGGAGCGCGAGAAGCTGCTGGCGGAGATCCTGATCTCCGGCTCCCGCGACGGCATGATCGACGCGGCGCACGACCTGTCGGACGGTGGCCTGGTCCAGGCGCTGGCCGAGTCGTGCCTGCGCGGCGAGCACGGCGCGCGGATCGTCGTGCCCGACGGTCTCGACCCGTTCGTGCTGCTGTTCTCCGAGTCGGCCGGCCGCGCGGTCGTGGCGGTCCCGCGCAGCGAGGAGCTGCGCTTCACCGACATGTGCGGTGCCCGCGGTCTGCCCGCCACCCGGATGGGCGTGGTGGACGGCGACACCCTGGACGTCCAGGGGCGAGTTCGAGATCCCGCTGGCGGAACTGCGGGCGGCACACGAGGCGACGATCCCGGCGGCCGTCGCGTAACGCTCCCGGACCCGGCTCGGCGGCCCGGTGGACCACCCGGTCCGCCGGGCCGTCCGCTGTCGGTCCCCTTGCGTACGCTCGCCCCCATGCCGCCGCGTACCCGCAGGACCCGCTCCTACGACCCCGCAAGGACCCGCACCGCGCTGCTCACCCAGTCCCGGGCCGTCCTGGACGCCGTGCGGGGCCTTGAGCCGTCCTCGTACGCCCTGCCGACCCGGCTCGGCGACCGGACGGTGGGCGAACTGGTCGGCCACGTCGCGCGGCAGATCGAGGCGATGTCCCGGGCGCTGGGGGAGGAGCCCGCGGCGGCGGCCGACCTGACGTTGACCCGCTGGGTGCGCTCCACGGCCGGCTCCACCGACCACCTCGACAACGACACCGACACCGGGCAGGAGACGGCCGGCGCCGCGGACCCGGCCGGCCGGCTGGCCGCCGCGGTCGAGACGCTGGAGCGGGACCTCGCCGGGCCGCTCCCCGACCGCCTGGTGCGCATCCGGCCCGGCACGCTGACGGCCGCCGACTTCGCCGTGACGCGGCTGGTCGAACTGGTCGTGCACGCCGACGACCTGACCGCCGCCACCGGGGTCGCGATCCCCCTGGACCGGCACGCCCTGGCCGCGGTCGTCCGGCTGCTGGCCGACGCGTTCGCCGAGAGCGTACCCGGCAATTCGGTCGAACTGCGGATTCCGCCCTACGCGGCCGTACAGTGCGTCCCCGGCCCCCGGCACACCCGCGGCACCCCGCCCAACGTCGTCGAGACCGATCCGCTGACCTGGCTGCGGCTGGCCTGCGGGCGGACCGGCTGGCGGCAGGCGCTGGAGGACGCGGCGGTCTCGGCGAGCGGCGAGCGGGCGGACCTGTCGGGGTATCTGCCGGTCCTCGGCTGAGACCGATCCGGCCGCCGGCGACCGCGTGACGGCCTGCGAGGGCCTCGCGGATTTGCACCCGATGACGTGATTCTCGCCTCATCCGGACCCCGGTCAGGCACGCCTCGGACCGCTCGTCGCCTGCGTGGGGGCGGGCACAGCGGCCCGAGCGGGGGCCGCGGGCCGGGGGCAGCGGGGTTATGGGCCCGGATGACCTGCCATAGACTCGATGACGTGCCACGTGGTGACGGACGACTAAGCCACGATCTCCTCCCCGGCGAGAAGGGACCCCAGGACGCTTGCGGCGTCTTCGGTGTCTGGGCCCCGGGTGAAGAGGTCGCGAAGCTGACCTATTTCGGGCTGTACGCGCTGCAACACCGGGGTCAGGAGTCAGCCGGGATAGCAGTGAGCAACGGCTCCCAGATTCTGGTCTTCAAGGACATGGGCCTGGTGTCCCAGGTCTTCGACGAGACTTCCCTCGGCTCGCTCCAGGGCCACATCGCGGTCGGACACGCCCGCTACTCCACCACCGGTGCGTCGGTGTGGGAGAACGCCCAGCCGACCTTCCGGGCCACCGCCCAGGGCTCCATCGCCCTCGGTCACAACGGCAACCTGGTCAACACCGCCGAACTCGCCGGGATGGTCGCCGACCTGCCCCGGGGCGACGGCCGGGCGACCAGGGTCGCGGCGACCAACGACACCGACCTGGTGACCGCGTTGCTCGCCGGCCAGAGTGACGAGGACGGCAATCCGCTGCCCCTGGAGGACGCCGCACGCCGGGTGCTGCCCCAGGTCAAGGGCGCGTTCTGCCTGGTCTACATGGACGAGCACACGCTCTACGCGGCCCGCGACCCACAGGGGATCCGGCCGCTGGTGCTGGGCCGCCTGGAGCGCGGCTGGGTGGTCGCCTCCGAGACGGCCGCGCTGGACATCGTCGGCGCGAGCTTCGTGCGCGAGGTGGAGCCGGGCGAGCTGCTGGCCATCGACCAGAACGGCCTGCGCTCCAGCCGGTTCGCCGACGCCCGGCCCAAGGGCTGCGTCTTCGAGTACGTCTACCTGGCCCGCCCCGACACCGAGATCGCCGGGCGCAACGTCTACCTCTCGCGGGTCGAGATGGGCCGCCGGCTGGCCAAGGAGGCGCCCGCGGACGCCGATCTGGTGATACCGACTCCCGAGTCCGGCACGCCGGCCGCGGTCGGCTACGCGGAGGCCAGCGGGATCCCCTACGGCTCCGGGCTGGTGAAGAACTCCTACGTCGGCCGGACCTTCATCCAGCCGTCGCAGACCATCCGGCAGCTCGGCATCCGGCTCAAGCTCAACCCGCTCAAGGAAGTCATCCAGGGCAAGCGCCTGGTGGTGGTGGACGACTCGATCGTGCGCGGCAACACCCAGCGCGCGCTGGTGCGGATGCTGCGCGAGGCGGGCGCCGCCGAGGTGCACGTGCGGATCTCCTCGCCGCCGGTGAAGTGGCCGTGCTTCTTCGGGATCGACTTCGCGACCCGCGCCGAGCTGATCGCCAACGGCATGACGGTCGAGGAGATCGGCCGGTCGATGGGCGCGGACTCGCTGGCGTACATCTCGATCGACGCGATGGTCGAGGCGACCACGATCGCCAAGCCGGACCTGTGCCGTGCCTGCTTCGACGGCGAGTACCCGATGGAGCTGCCCGACCCGGAACTGCTGGGCAAGCAGCTGCTGGAGACCGAGCTGGCGGGCGGCTCGTCGGCGGCCGACGCACTGCGTCGTCCGTGACCGCGTCCCGTATCGACGACATGAAGGTTCCACGCCATGCCTGAGACAACTGCCGGTGCCTCCTACGCGGCCGCGGGCGTCGACATCGAAGCGGGCGACCGCGCCGTGCGGCTGATGAAGGAGTGGGTGCGCAAGGCCTCCCGCCCGGAGGTCGTCGGCGGCATCGGCGGGTTCGCCGGGCTCTTCGACGCCTCCGCCCTCAAGGGCTACGAGCGGCCGCTGCTGGCCTCGGCGACCGACGGGGTCGGCACCAAGGTCGACATCGCGCGGCGGATGGGCGTGTACGACACCATCGGCCACGACCTGGTCGGCATGGTGGTGGACGACCTGGTGGTGTGCGGCGCGGAACCGCTGTTCATGACCGACTACATCTGCGTCGGCAAGGTGTACCCCGAGCGGGTGGCCGAGCTGGTCAAGGGCATCGCCGAGGGCTGCACGCTGGCCGGCTGCGCCCTGGTCGGCGGGGAGACCGCCGAGCACCCGGGGCTGCTGGGCCCGGACGAGTTCGACGTGGCGGGCGCCGGCACCGGTGTGGTGGAGGCGGACCGGCTGCTGGGCGCCGACCGGGTCCGCGCCGGGGACGTGGTGATCGCCATGGCGTCGTCCGGACTTCACTCGAACGGGTACTCGCTGGTGCGGCATGTGCTCTTCGACCGGGTCGGCTGGTCGCTGGACCGCGAGGTCCCGGAGCTCGGCCGGACGCTGGGCGAGGAGCTGCTGGAGCCGACCCGCATCTACTCGCTCGACTGCCTCGCGCTCACCCGTACGAGTGAGGTGCACGCCTTCTCACACATCACCGGTGGCGGGCTGGCCGCGAACCTGGCCCGGGTGGTCCCCGACCACCTCGCCGTGGTCGTCGACCGCTCGACCTGGACCCCGGACCCGGTCTTCGCACTGGTCGGCGAGGCCGGTGGGGTGACCCGCCCGGAGCTGGAGAAGACGCTGAACATGGGCGTGGGAATGGTCGCCGTGGTCCCGGAGGAGTCCGTGGACGTGGCACTGGCGACCCTCGCCGACCGCGGGATCGACTGCTGGGTGGCGGGCGACGTGGCCGAGCGGGGCGACGCCGCTGCCGACGCCGTCACGCTGACCGGTGACTACGCCGGGTAATCGCCCGTGGAGGGGCGCGACGAAACCCGGTCCGGGGAGGCCCGGACCGGGTGAGCAAGACTGAGCGTCAAGCGCGACGGCGTTGGGACGAGGGTTCGGAGCCCTCGTCGTCGTCGTCCTCGTCGTTGTAGAGATCCGCGTACTGTGCGTACGGGTCATTGTCCAGCTCATCGTCCTCCACCGGTTCCGGCTTCGCCGGTCGGCTCGACGATGCGCCCAGCTCTTCGGCCAGACGTGAGAGATCCGTTCCGCCGCTGTTGTACTTCAGCTGGCGGGCGACCTTTGTCTGCTTGGCCTTGGCCCGGCCGCGCCCCATGGCTCGACCCCCTCAACGGCGGGGCTCGATGGCCCCGAGTCTTGACACGCGTATCTGATCAGAATCGGTCTTCATGGCGAAGACCGGTCCGTAGGGCTTCAACGGTACCTGCTTCCGCGCTCGCACGGTACGTCGCCCACACGACGCGCGTCGAGGCATAAACCATCGAAGACCCTGTCCTGGCTGGTCAACTGCGATTTTACCTTCTTCTGCCAGCAGCTCGCGTGCGGGGCGTGGTACGGGTCACCCGCGTCACCCGACCGTCGGGCGCAACCAGCTCTCGGCAGGGGTGCGATCGGCCATCCGCTGCTCGGCCAGCCGGTCCGCGGCGGCGGCCGGCGGGATGCCGTCGGCCGAGGCCCGTTCGAAAATGGCCAAGGTGGTCTCGAAGATCTTCGAAGCCTTGGCCTTGGCCCGGTCGAAGTCGAAGCCGTGCAGCTCGTCGGCGACCTGGATGACGCCGCCGGCGTTCACCACGTAGTCCGGGGCGTAGAGGATCCCGCGGTCGGCGAGGTCCTTCTCGACGCCCGGGTGGGCCAGCTGGTTGTTGGCCGCGCCGCAGACCACCGAGGCGGTCAGGGCGGCGACGGTGGTGTCGTCGAGCGCGCCGCCGAGCGCGCAGGGGGCGTACACGTCGAGGTCCGCGCGGATGAGCGCGTCGGTGTCCGGGACCACCTCGATCTCGGGGTGGCGGCCCTGGAGCGTCTCCACGGCGTCCTTGCGCACGTCGGTCACCACGACCCGCGCGCCCTCCTCCAGCAGGTGCGCCACGAGGTAGTGGCCGACCTTGCCGACACCCGCGACGCCCACCCGGCGTCCGCGCAGCGTCGGTTCGCCCCAGCGGACGCTCGCGCTGGCGCGCATGCCCTGGAAGACGCCGAAGGCGGTGAGCACCGAGGAGTCGCCGGCGCCGCCGTTCTCGGGGGAGCGGCCGGTGGTCCAGGGGTTCTCGGTGGCGACCACGTCCATGTCGGCGACGTAGGTGCCGACGTCGCAGGCGGTCACGTAGCGGCCGCCCAGCGCGGCGATGAAGCGGCCGTAGGCGCGCAGCAGTTCGGGGGTCTTGGCGACGACCGGGTCACCGATGATCACGGCCTTGCCGCCGCCGTGGTCGAGCCCGGCGAGCGCGTTCTTGTAGCTCATCCCGCGGGCGAGGTTCAGCGCGTCCTCGACGGCGTCGTCGTCGCTCGCGTAGGGGAAGAAGCGGGTGCCGCCGAGGGCGGGGCCCAGCGCGGTCGAGTGGAGGGCGATGACCGCCTTCAGGCCGCTGTCGCGGTCCTGGCAGAGCACGACCTGCTCGTGTCCGCCCTGGTCCGATCGGAACAGTTTGGAGACCACGGAATTCCGTGGAAGTACGTCGGTCACGGTGGTGACTCCCGAGGAGGTGAAGCGCCCTCCGAGTGGGTGGGGAGGGCTGGTTGCCCACAGCGTAGGCCCAGTGGCCGGATGCGACCCACGCAGTGTCGGGGATCACCCCCGCCGTGGTGGCGGTCGTGGGACCATGCGGCATACGGACAGCGACGAGGGAGCGTGAGTGGGCTTGTCAGCGGTTGCGGTCCCGTACGCGTCGTACCTGCGGGTCTACGAGCCGCTCGCGGCCTTCCCGGAGCCGGAGCGCACCCACTGGAAGCGCTACGCGGCCGCCGGTGGAACACGCACCGCGCAGGACGAGTTGCGGCAGTCTCTGGCCGATCTGGTGCCGGTTCCGCCGGTCCCGGTTCCGGTGCACGAGAGCAGGGACGCGTTCGTCACGGTGGTTGACGACGTTGTCCACGTCTGCCCCTGGCGGACCCGGCTGCGCGGCTGGCTGGCCCTGGAGGAGCTGACCGACCAGTTGCCCGCCCCGGTGCTCGACGCGGTGCTGCCGCCCGTCGTACGGCGCCAGGCCGCTGCGGACTTCGAGCGCTGGCGAGCGCACAACCCCGACGCGCGGCCGTGGATCCGCTCGGCGACCTGGCATGTGCCGGTGCGCTGGTTCGTGCTCTTCGACGACTCGGAGCGACACTTCGAGCCCGGCGGCGAAGAGGGACCGGTTCCGGATAGCTCAGGTGAAGGAGACAAGAAACAGCGCACCGCGCCGGTGATGGGCTACCGCACCGCGATGGTGCAGGCGCGCCGCAGAGTGGCGCGAGGGCTGCGGGTGCTGCGCGACAGCCTGGAGGAGAGTCCGCTCATCGACGGCCTGGTGGACGTCGGGCGATGGCTGGAGGAATTCCACCCCAGGTCCCTGGTTGAGCTGGATTACGGTGGTTTGGTCCACGCGATCCCGGAGAGTCGTCTCGTGGAGGACCGCAGCGCGGCGGACGTGGCGGAGGGCCTGGCGGCTCTGCGCGAGGGCGACGCGACGAAGGCCGGCGAGGCCTACGGGCGGCTCTCCGAGCGGTGGCGCGGGGTGCGCGACCTTCAGTTCGCGAGTTGAACTGTGGTTCGTCCGCGGGGCGGGCGATGTGTACCCTTACCCAACGCTTATCCCGGGGGTAAGCCTTGGCCTGGTTCGAGACAGCCTCAACGTCCCGTTCCCGGCCAAAGGGTTCAAGCGTGACGGAGAGCACGTTTAGCACTCTTGCGCTTATACCCAACCCTCATGCCAAAATAGGACAACTCGCGTGCTCTTGGGGCGGCTACACCACCTTGATCGCGCTGTGACTGATCGTTACGCCCGGGTGACTGTCCGTTATGGCATGGTCCATCGGCTTCCGCCGAGCTTGAACACCTGAGAGGGCAATTCCATCGGTTTGGCCGCTGAGGCTGGACAGATGGTGTAGTTGTAGTGCCGAGGACAAGCCGTTCGTCCTATTACCGACTCGGCTCGCGTACGCCATTTCGGGCAACGCGGGTCAAGGTGCAGAATTTAGAGGAATGAACCGTGATGGTTCGGTTCTCCCGAGGAGGCCGCTCATGACCGCTCGCACCCCTGATGCCGAGCCGCTGCTGACGCCCGCTGAGGTCGCCACCATGTTCCGCGTGGACCCGAAGACGGTCACTCGCTGGGCCAAGGCAGGCAAGCTCACGTCGATCCGCACGCTCGGTGGCCACCGCCGTTACCGTGAGGCGGAGGTCAGGGCTCTGCTCGCGGGTATCCCGCAGCAGCGCACCGAGAGCTGAGAAAGCTCACAACGTTCCACCAACGCCCCACTGTCGGGTGGTTCCGGGTCCCCCAGCCCGGGGCGTCACCCACCGCACCTCCTGGCCCCTGTCCCCATCAGGGTCGCCACTTGATCGCGTCGGACTCCGCCGGGTCCGACGCGATCTTTTTGTGTGCCGAAGAGTGCAATTTCACATATTAAATTGACGGGTCTTCGGGGAGCCGGAAGTTCCGCACCCTGCCGAAGTCTTTACGTGACGCCCGTCACGTCTCGCCCTCTTGTGGTGCGTCGAGGGTATGCGGTAATGAGGATCAGCGGGTCTCGCGGGACTCCATCGCCAGTCTGAGCAGGCGATGGCATATCGCGCAGTGCCGCGTGAGATGCCCGCGGCTCGCCGCCGCGGACAGATGAGCCCGTAGTAACGCCCGTGTCTCGTGCCACGAGGTGTCCTGCGGAGGTCGTTCCGAAGTCGCAGACATCTGTGCCCCACCGCCTTCCGGCTGCGCCCTCCCCCATGCCAGGGGTACCCGCCATGGACGGATGCGTCAAGACACCGCGTGCCAGGACCGCATGATCCGCGCCTTGGTCGTTTCGGACGGCTCCACCGGCCCGCGGGCGGACGCCTCGCCCCACCCGGGAGGCCGCCCCCGCAACAGGGAACGAAGAAGGCCCGCATCCGGGAGACGGATGCGGGCCTTCTTCGATTCTTGCGGTCCTGACGGGATTTGAACCCGCGGCCTCCACCTTGACAGGGTGGCGAGCACTCCAAACTGCTCCACAGGACCAGGCTTCTCGGCGGCGCCTTCGGCGTTCGCTTCGTTGCGTGAATGACTGTACAGCAGGTCAGGCCCGCCGGTCGAACTCACGGCCCGGCGGGCGGCCGCCTACGGCCAGGCGGCGTCGATGGCCTTCAGAACCCGCTTGTCGGAGACCGGATAGGCGGTGCCCAGGGCGTGCGCGAAGTAGCTGACCCGCAGCTCCTCCAGCATCCAGCGGATCTCCTTCACCTCGGCCGGCACCGGCCTGCCGGGCTTGAGGGCGGCGAGCAGTTCGGCGTACTCGGCACGCATCTCGTGGACCTTGTCCATCCGCACCCGGTCCCGCTGGGGACCGGCCGGCATCTGCTGGAGGCGGCGGTCCACGGCGACCAGGTAGCGCAGCAGATCCGGCAGTCGGCCGACCCCCGAGGCGGTGACGAAACCGGGGTGGACCAAGCCCGCCAACTGCTCCTTGACGTCGGTGAGGTTCGCCACCAGCACCAGGCTGGTCGTCGCCTTCAGCCGCCGCTCGCACGAATGCCAGGCGGCCAGCACCTGCTGCACCCGGGCGACAGTGGCCACCGTCGCGTCGGTGATGTCGGCCCGCACGGTGTCGAACAGCTTGCGGAAGCCCTCCTCGTCCCACGCCGGCCCACCGTGGTCCGCGACGAGCTTGTCGGCCGCCGCCGTCACACAGTCGTCGAACAGCGCCTGCACGCTGCCGTGCGGGCTGCGCGCCAGGGCGAGCTTCGCGGCGTTCGACAGCTTCCCCTGGGCGAACTTGGCCGGATTCGAGGGCAACCCCAGCAGGATCAGCCGCCGCGTCCCCCGCCACATCGCCTCGGCCTGCTCCGCCTCGGTGTCGAACAGCCGCACGGCCACCGACGCCCCCTCGTCGACCAGCGCCGGGTACGCCTTGACCGGCTGCCCGCCACGCCGCATCTCGAAGGTGCGCGGCAGCGTGCCGATCGACCACTCGGTCAGCCCGCCGCGCTGCTCGATACCGAAGCTGCCGGCCGCCTTGGAGATCGCCTCCCGGGTCTTCGGCTTGAGCCTGATCCCCAGCGCTTCGAGGTCCTTGTCCTCGGCGATCTTGCGGCCGCGTTCGTCGATCACCCGGAAGGTCATCTTCAGATGGTCAGGGACCTTCGACAGGTCGAAGTCCTCCGCGTGCACCGCCACCCCGCCCGCCCGGTGCAGCTCACGCGCCAGCACCGCGGGCAGCGGCTCGGGACCGGCCACCGCCCGCTGAAGGAACGCCCTGGCGTGGTTGGGCGCGGGCACGTAGTTGCGCCGGATCGGCTTGGGCAGCGCGCGGATCAGCTCGGTCACCAGATCCTCGCGCAGGCCCGGGATCTGCCAGTCGAAGCCGTCGGGGGAGACCTGGTTGAGCACCTGGAGCGGGATGTGGACGGTCACGCCGTCCGCGTCGGCCCCCGGCTCGAACTGGTAGGTCACCTTGAACCGCAGCCGGCCCTGCCGCCAGGAGTCCGGGTAGTCGTCCTTGCTGACCGCCTCCGCCGACTCGTTGATCAGCATGGAGTGCTCGAAGTTGAGCAACTCCGGTTCCTCGTCGCGTTTGTGCTTCCACCAGGAGTCGAAGTGCGCCCCGGAGACGACGTGTTGCGGCAACCGCTCGTCGTAGAAGTCGAACAGCGCCTCGTCGTCCACCAGGATGTCCCGGCGCCGGGCCCGCTGCTCCAACTCCTCGACCTCGCCGAGGAGTTTGCGGTTGTCGTGGAAGAACTGGTGATGGGTGCGCCAGTCGCCCTCGACCAGCGCGTTGCGGATGAACAGCTCGCGGGAGACCTCGGGGTCGATGCGGCCGTAGTTCACCTTGCGCTGGGCGACGATCGGCACCCCGTACAGGGTGACCTTCTCGTAGGCCATCACCGCGGCCTGCTTCTGCTCCCAGTGCGGCTCGCTGTAGGTGCGCTTGACCAGGTGCTGGGCGAGCGGCTCCACCCACTCCGGCTCGATCCGGGCGTTGACCCTCGCCCACAGCCGGGAGGTCTCCACCAGCTCGGCCGACATGATCCAGCGCGGCGGCTTCTTGAACAGCGAGGACCCGGGGAAGACCGCGAACCTGGCGTTGCGGGCGCCCGCGTACTCGTTCTTCTCGGTCTCCTTGAGCCCGATGTGCGACAACAGCCCCACCAGCAGCGAGACATGGACCCTGCCGGGGTCCGCGTCCTCGTCGTTGACGTGGATGTCCATCGACTTCGCCACCGTGCGCAACTGGCTGAAGATGTCCTGCCATTCGCGTATCCGCAGGTAGTTGAGGTACTCACTGCGGCACATGCGGCGGAACGCCGAGGAGGACAGCGCCTTCTGCTGGTCGCGGACATAGCGCCACAGGTTCAGGAAGGCCAGGAAGTCGCTGTTCTCGTCCTTGAAGCGGGCATGGCTCTGGTCGGCCTGCTGCTGCTTGTCGGAGGGACGCTCCCGCGGGTCCTGGATGGACAACGCCGCGGCGATGACCATGACTTCGCGGACACAGTTGTTGCGGTCCGCCTCCAGCACCATCCGGGCCAGCCGCGGGTCGACGGGCAACTGGGCCAGCTTGCGGCCGACCGGGGTCAGCCGCTTGCGGACGTCCTTGTGCTCGGTGTCCAGCGCGCCGAGCTCCTCCAGCAGCTGCACACCGTCCTTGATGTTGCGGCTGTCGGGCGGGTCGATGAACGGGAAGCGCGCGATGTCGCCCAGCCCCGCCGCGGTCATCTGCAGGATCACCGAGGCCAGGTTGGTACGCAGGATCTCCGCGTCGGTGAACTCCGGCCTGCCCAGGAAGTCGTCCTCGGAGTACAGCCGCACGCAGATGCCGTCCGAGGTACGCCCGCAGCGGCCCTTGCGCTGGTTGGCGCTGGCCTGGCTGACCGGCTCGATGGGCAGCCGCTGGACCTTGGTGCGATGGCTGTAGCGGGAGATGCGGGCGGTGCCCGGGTCGATCACGTAGCGGATGCCGGGCACGGTCAGCGAGGTCTCGGCCACGTTGGTGGCCAGCACCACCCGGCGCCCGGCGTGCTGCTGGAAGACCCGGTGCTGCTCGGCGTGCGACAGCCGCGCGTACAGCGGGAGGATCTCGGTCAGCCGCAGGTTCTTCTTCGCCAGCGCGTCCGCGGTGTCACGGATCTCCCGCTCGCCTGACAGGAAGACCAGGATGTCGCCGGGGCCCTCGGCCTGCAGTTCGTCGACCGCGTCGCAGATCGCGGTGACCTGGTCGCGGTCGGGGTCCGCGCCGCCCTCCTCCAGCAGCGGGCGGTAGCGCACCTCGACCGGGTAGGTGCGGCCGCTGACCTCCACGATCGGGGCGTCCCCGAAGTGCCGGGAGAACCGCTGGGGGTCGATGGTCGCCGAGGTGATGACGACCTTCAGGTCCGGCCGGCGCGGCAGCAGTTGGGCCAGGTAGCCGAGGATGAAGTCGATGTTGAGGCTGCGTTCGTGCGCCTCGTCGATGATGATCGTGTCGTACTGCCGCAGCTCGCGGTCGGTCTGGATCTCGGCGAGCATGATGCCGTCGGTCATCAGCTTGACCAGGGTGCCCTCGCCCACCTGGTCGGTGAACCGCACCTTCCAGCCGACGGCCTCGCCCAGCGGGGTGCGCAGCTCTTCGGCGACCCGCTCGGCCACCGTGCGGGCGGCGATCCGGCGCGGCTGGGTGTGGCCGATCAGGCCTTTGACCCCGCGGCCCAGCTCCAGGCAGATCTTCGGGATCTGGGTCGTCTTGCCCGAGCCGGTCTCGCCCGCGACGATCACCACCTGGTGGTCGCGGATCGCCGCGAGGATGTCGTCCTTCTTCTGGCTGACCGGCAGCGCCTCGGGATAGGAGATCGCGGGCACGCCGGACCGGCGCAGGGCGACCTTGGCCTCGGCCTCGTCGAGCTGCGCGCCGATCTCGGAGTAGACGGCCTGGCGGGCCTCGGGCTTTCGGATCTTCCGGGCGCCCTCAAGGCGGCGGCCGAGCCGCTGCTGGTCGCGGAGCGTCAGCTCGGGCAGCCGCTTCAGCAGGTCGGCCAGGGCGGAGGAAGCAGGCGGAGTGGACATACGGCACCCAGGGTCTCACCCCGCCCGCCGGCACGGCGAACGGGTTTAAGGGCCGTCCGGCCGGCGCGGGCGCCGCGGACGCTGGTCGATGGTGGTCCGTGCACACAACGAAGTAGGCCCCGTCCGGAGACGGGGCCTACTTCGTGCGGTGGCTGGGGCCGGGGTCGAACCGGCGACCTACCGCTTTTCAGGCGGTCGCTCGTACCAACTGAGCTACCCAGCCGCAGCGGTCCTGACGGGATTTGAACCCGCGGCCTCCACCTTGACAGGGTGGCGAGCACTCCAAACTGCTCCACAGGACCAAGCTTGTGCGAGACAAGTCTCGCACATGGTGGTGCGTGCCCCCAACGGGATTCGAACCCGTGCTACCGCCTTGAAAGGGCGGCGTCCTGGGCCACTAGACGATGAGGGCTGAATGGCCCGCCTTGGCGTTTGCCGCCGTCGGGGACGTGAGAAGCATATGGGATCGCACGGGGGATCGCCAAAACGGTTTCCACGTCCGGGTACGGCGTCCCGCCGCCACCGCGCCGGGCGGGGAACAATGGCGGTGTGCTGGAGATGACGCGCGAGGAGTTCGAGGAACTGGTGGGCCAGGCGCTGGACCGCATCCCACCCGAACTGGCGAGCCTGATGGACAACGTGGCGGTGTTCGCCGAGGACGAGCCCGACCCGGCGGGACCCGAGATCCTCGGCCTGTACGAAGGCACCCCGCTGACCGAGCGCGGCGAGTGGTACGCGGGGGTGCTGCCCGACCGCATCACGGTCTACCGCGGTCCCATCCTGCGGATGTGCGACACCCGCGAGCGCGCCGCCGGCGAGATCGAGGTGACCGTCGTCCACGAGGTCGCCCACCACTTCGGCATCGACGACGACCGCCTGCACGCCCTCGGCTACGGCTGATCCGCCGCGCCGCCGCTCCCGGCCCGCGCCGCCCGCGTCAGGCCCAGAGCAGGTGGGCCAGCGCGCCGCCCGCGAAGGCCGCGCCCAGCCCGGCCGCCACGCTCCCGACCACGTTGGCCACCGCCGCCAGGCCCGACCCCCGCTCGGCCAGCCGCAGCGTCTCGTAGCCGAAGGTGGAGTACGTCGTCAGCGCGCCGCACAGCCCGGTGCCGACCAGCAGTTGCATCCGCGCGGAGGCCGCCCCGGCCGTCACCGCGCCGGTGAGGAACCCCAGCACCAGGCAGCCGACCACGTTGACCGTGAACGTCCCCCAGGGGAAGACGGTGTCGTGCCGGGCCTGGACGCCC
Organism: uncultured Actinomycetota bacterium; assembly: GCA_963737305.1. Classification (GTDB taxonomy): domain Bacteria; phylum Actinomycetota; class Actinomycetes; order Streptomycetales; family Streptomycetaceae; genus Streptantibioticus_C. Next base: position 4,912,449 of record CAVTRX010000001.1, read on the forward strand.
CGGTCGGTCAGATAGCGCAGCGGCGCGCCGACCACCGCGCCGGCGATCACCAGCAGCCAGTTCACCGACGAGTCTCCCGTCCCGCGTAGTGCACGACCTCGCAGGCGTCCAGCATCACCAGTCCCTCCACCGCCAGTTCCTCCAGCTGCGGCAGGAAGGCGCGCACCCGCTCCTCGGTGTCCACCACGACCACCGCCACCGGCAGGTCCTCGCTCAGCGACAGCAGCCGCGAGGTGTGGACCAGGGAGGAGGCGCCGAAGCCCTCCACCCCGTGGAAGACCGATGCACCGGCCAGCCCCGCCCGGTGTGCCCGGTGCACGATCTCGCTGGAGAGCGGCCGGTGGCGCACGCGGTCGCTCTCGCCGACGATCACCGTCAACCGCAGTGTGGGTCCGGCCAGCCGGCCGGGGTCGTCGCTCGTCATCGGATGGTCCTCCGTTCCAGCAGGCGGCGGGTGAGCTTGGCCGCGGCCCATACCGAGGTGAGCGCCGCCGCGAGGGTCGCCACCAGGTACACCAGCGCGGTCCCGGCCTGACCGCCGGTCAGCAGGCGCTGCGCGTCGACCACGTAGGTGGAGAACGTGGTGAACCCGCCGAGCACCCCGGTGCCGAAGAACGGCCGCAGCAGCGGGTGCGCCGGGCGTCCTTCGGTGACGGTCACCAGGAAGGCCCCGATCACCGCGCACCCCACGGCGTTGACCAGCAGGGTCGTCCACGGGAAGGCGCCGGAGGCGGTCGGCCACAGCAGGGCGGCACCGTAGCGGGCGGTGGCGCCGATCGCGCCGCCCAGCGAGATCACCGCGAGCACCGGCCACTGAGCGCGGCCGGGGCCGACGCGGTGACCGGGGAGGGGGACGGCGGGCGCGCCGGGGGCGCTGTCCGGGGCCGTGCTGGTGTCCGGTGCCGCCGGGGTGGCCGGTGCGGCGGGGTCCGGTGCGGCGGGGCCGTCGGGCGGCCGGGTGCCGATGTTGTCCGCCGGTGTGTCCACGTATGCCTCCTACTCGCGCGGCGCCCACGTCGGATCGGCAGATCGTCCGGGCGCGTTCCGTCACAAGTAGGGACCGTTGGCGGCGAGTGCCGCGGTTGGGGAACGGCGGGCCCCACCGCCGCGCGGACCGCCCTTCGCGGGGCGCTCCACCGTGTCCGGGACCACCTTACGTGACCGCCCTCACCGACCGGGCGGCGTGTCCTGGGCGGGTCCGGCGGCGTTGGGCAGACCATGACAGCCCCTTCCCCGTCCTCCCCGTCCTCGCCTTCCGCCCCGGCCCCGGCTGTCCGCCGCCTGCGCAGGGCCGCCCTCGCGGGTCCGCTGGTCGTACTGCTGGCCGCGGGCGTCGCCGGCTGCATGCGGTTCACCGAATCCGACCGCCCCTCCTCGCACGGCCCGGCCACCGTCGGACCCACCCACGGCGGCGTCCGGAACCGGGGCCACGCCGGTCCGCTCGGCGGGCCGCTGCCCGGCCGGCGGGTCGTGCCCGCGGCCGTACCGGGTGCGTCGGCCAGCGGCACCGCGCCGGCCCGCCCGGTCCCCGGCGCGCCTGCCCGGCCGGCGGCCTCCGCCTCTCCGAACCCGCCCGCGCTGCCGCATCCGCCGGTCACCCCGCCGCCCCCGACCGTCGACCCCAGCGCCCCGGCCGCGCCGACCCCGCCCGCCACCGAGCCGCCCACCACGGAGCCGACCCCGCCGCCGGGTGCGGGGGACCCGGGACCGTCGGGCGGGGTGCCGCAGGGCGCGCGGCGGCGTTGATCCGACGCTGATCCGGCGTCGATCGGGCGTCGATTCGGCGGTGCGAGAGCTGCGGGGCGGCGGGGCGTGACGGGGGGCGTCGGTCGGCGTGTTCACCGAGGCCATGCGCCCGCGGGACCCTTCCGGCCAGGGGATTTGCTGGTCCGGTCGGAGGGTGCGTATGCTAATAGATCGTTTGACCCAATGCCCGGCGCCACTACCGAAGCGCGCCGCGTGGCGCGTTCCTTTTCTCCTGTGGCTGACCGCATTGAGGCGGTTGTATGCGAATCCGCGGAGCTGGCGCGTGCCGAGTCTCCGAGAGGTTCAGTTTTCGCATGCCTGCTGACACTGCCGACCGTTCCGCCCTGCCCGCGGACGAGGCCGACACCACTCCTACGGTGACCTTCGCCGACCTCGGTCTTTCCGAGGGCATCGTGCGCAAGCTCGCCCAGAACGGTGTGACCACGCCGTTCCCCATCCAGGCCGCCACCATCCCGGACGCGCTGGTCGGCAAGGACATCCTGGGCCGTGGCCGCACCGGCTCCGGCAAGACGCTGGCCTTCGGTCTGCCGCTGCTGACCACGCTGTCCGGCGCGAGCACCGAGAAGCACCGCCCGCGCGGCGTGATCCTCACCCCGACCCGCGAGCTGGCCATGCAGGTCTCCGACGCGCTCCAGCCGTACGGCGACCTGCTCGGGCTGAAGCTCAAGGTGGTCTGCGGCGGTACCTCGATGGCCAATCAGATCTACGCCCTGGAACGCGGCGTGGACATCCTGGTCGCCACCCCCGGCCGGCTGCGTGACCTGATCGATCGCGGCGCCTGCGCCCTGGACCGGGTGCAGATCGCGGTGCTGGACGAGGCCGACCAGATGGCCGACATGGGCTTCCTGCCCGAGGTCACCGAGATCCTCGACCTGGTCCCGGCCGGCGGCCAGCGTCTGCTGTTCTCCGCCACGCTGGAGAACGAGATCGACACCCTGGTCAAGCGCTACCTGGTCGACCCGGTCACCCACGAGGTGGACGCGGCCCAGGGCGCGGTCACCACGATGACCCACCACGTGCTCGTGGTGAAGCCCAAGGACAAGGCGCCGGTCACCGCCGCCATCGCGGCGCGCAAGGGCCGCACCATCGTCTTCGTCCGCACCCAGATGGGCGCGGACCGGGTCGCCGAGCAGCTGCGCGACGCGGGCGTGAAGGCGGACGCGCTGCACGGCGGCATGACGCAGGGCGCCCGTACCCGCACCCTCGCCGACTTCAAGGACGGTTACGTCAACGTCCTGGTAGCCACCGACGTCGCCGCGCGCGGCATCCACGTGGACGGCATCGACCTGGTCCTGAACGTGGACCCGGCCGGTGACCACAAGGACTACCTGCACCGCAGCGGCCGTACCGCCCGCGCGGGCCAGAGCGGCACCGTCGTCTCGCTCGCCCTGCCGCACCAGCGCAAGACCATCTTCCGGCTGATGGAGGACGCGGGGGTCGACGCCTCCCGGCACATCGTCGGTGGCGCCGGCGCCTTCGACGAGGACGTCGCCAAGATCACCGGGGCGCGCTCGCTGACCGAGGTCCAGGCCGACGCCGCCGCCAACGCCGCCCAGCAGGCCGAGCGCGATGTGGTCGACCTCACGCGGGAGTTGGACAAGGTCCAGCGCCGCGCGGTCGAACTGCGTGAGGAGGCCGACCGCCTCACCGCCCGTGCCGCCCGTGAGCGTGGCGAGCCGGTGCCGGTCGCCGCCTCCCCGTCCGGCGACGAGACCGCCGCCGAGGGAGAGGCCGCCACCACCGAGCAGCCCGCTCCGGTGGCCGCGGTCATCCCCGCGCAGGTCACCGCCGAGCGCGAGGAGCGGCGCGACGAGCGTGGCAACTACGAGCGCCGCGGCGGCTACGAGCGCCGTGACGACCGCCGTCCCCCCTTCAACCGGGACCGTCGGGACGACCGTCCGCGTGACGACCGTCGTGACGACCGCCGTCCGTACAACCGTGACGAGCGGCGCCCCTTCAACGGCGACCGCCGCGATGACCGTCCGCGTGACGACCGTCGTGACGACCGCCGTCCGTACAACCGTGACGAGCGCCGTCCCTTCAACGGCGACCGCCGTGACGACCGTCCCCGTGACGACCGTCCCCGTGACGACCGTCGTCCCTACAGCCGTGACGAGCGGCCGCGCGACGACCGCGGTGGCTTCAACCGCGACCACCGGGAACGTCGCGACCACCGCGACCCGCGGGACCACCGCGCCGGCGACCGGCCGTTCAACCGTGACCGCCGTGACGAGCGGCCGGCCTTCAACCGGGACCGTGACGACCGTCGCCCCCAGGGCCGGCACGACGACCACCGTGGCTCCACCTCCACCTCGGCCACCAACTCGGGCACCGGCGCCCGTACCTTCGACCGCCGCGCCGACAAGCCCCGCTGGAAGCGCAACGGCTGAGTACTGACCGCCCGCCGCGTGCGAGCGGTGACGGCCCGGACGACCTCGTGTCGTCCGGGCCGTTCGCGTATCGGCCGTTCGCGTATCCCGTGCGGTGTACGGCGGTTGCGCCGCACCCGGCGGGGGAATCGCTGGGGGCATGGCGAACAGCGACGGTCGACCCGATGAACGAGCGGACACCGCCCCCAGGACCGGTGTCTCCGACGAGGAACGACTCGCACAGCTCGGCTACACGCAGGTGCTCGCCCGGCGGATGAGCGCGTTCTCCAACTTCGCCGTCTCCTTCACCATCATCTCGATCCTGTCCGGCTGCCTGACCCTCTACGGGTTCGGGCTCAACACGGGCGGTCCGGCCATGCTGATCTGGGGCTGGGTCGGCGTCGGGCTGATGACGCTGGTCGTCGGGCTGGCGATGGCGGAGGTCTGCTCGGCGTACCCGACCTCGGCCGGACTGTACTTCTGGGCGCACCGGATGGCCCCGCGCCGTTCGGCGGCCGCGTGGGCGTGGTTCACCGGGTGGTTCAACGTGCTGGGGCAGGTCGCGGTGACCGCGGGCGTGGACTTCGGGGCGGCCAGCTTCCTGGGGGCCTACCTGAACCTCCAGTTCGGGTTCACCGTGACCGCGCCCCGCACGATCGGGCTGTTCGCGGTCATCCTGGTCGTCCACGCGCTGCTGAACACCTTCGGCGTGCGGATAGTGGCCATCTTGAACTCGGTCAGCGTGTGGTGGCACGTCATCGGGGTCGCGCTGATCGTCGGGGCGCTCACCTTCGCGCCTGACCGGCACCAGTCGGCGTCCTTCGTCTTCACCCACTTCGTCAACAACACCGGCTGGCACAGCTCGCTGTACGTGGGGCTGCTGAGCCTGCTGGTGGCGCAGTACACCTTCACCGGGTACGACGCCTCCGCCCACATGACGGAGGAGACCAGGTCGGCCGCCACGGCCGGGCCGCGGGGCATCGTGCGGTCGATCTGGCTGTCGTGGATCGCCGGTCTGGTGCTGCTGCTCGGCTTCACGTTCGCCATCCAGTCCTACGACGGCACGCTGGCGACGAAGACGGGTGTGCCGCCCGCGCAGATCCTGCTGGACGCGGTCGGTGCGACCGGCGGGAAGCTCCTGCTGCTGGTCGTCATCGGAGCCCAGCTGTTCTGCGGGATGGCGTCGGTGACCGCCAACAGCCGCATGATCTACGCCTTCTCGCGCGACGGGGCGCTGCCGTTCTCCCGGGTGTGGCACCGCATCAACGCGAACACGCGTACCCCCACCAACGCGGTCTGGCTGGCCGCCTGTGGGGCGCTCGTCCTGGGGCTGCCCTACCTGATCAACACCACCGCCTACGCCGCGGTCACCTCGATCGCGACGATCGGGCTGTACATCGCGTACGTCATCCCCACGTTCCTGCGGCTGCGGCAGGGGGACCGCTTCGAGCGCGGGCCGTGGCACCTGGGTCGTTGGAGCCGGCCGGTCGGGATCCTGGCGGTCATCTGGGTGACCTTGATCACGGTGCTGTTCATGCTGCCGCAGTCCAGCCCGGTCACCGCGGGGACGTTCAACTACGCCCCGGTGGCCGTACTGGCCGTCCTGGGCTTCGCCGCGGCCTGGTGGCTGCTGTCGGCCCGCCGCTGGTTCCTCACCCCGTCGGCCGTTCCGCCGGAGCGTGACCCGCAGCGCATATGAGATCGAACCCGGTGCCCCCGCCCGGCTATGCTGCGGGGTGCGGGCCATTAGCTCAATCGGCAGAGCAGCGGACTTTTAATCCGTTGGTTCAGGGTTCGAGCCCCTGATGGCCCACCGTTTCGCGGCCCCCCGGGCCCGCTGCTCCGGCAGCGGCATGGGGGGTCAACCAGTCTTGTCGGAGGGGCGCTGGTAGCGGTGCTGGGCCTGAGCCGCACGGTGGGCCCCGAGCCCGTCCGCGTACCGGGGGTCATCAACGCCGCGGTGGCCGCGAGCACCGTGGCGTCGTTCCGTCCACGCGACGGCATCTGACGGTAGCGGCAGCGGGTCACAAAGTCCGAGGGGGCTTTTCACAGGGCGGGACTGGGGCGGTAGCGCTGTGCACACTTGTGGTTGTGCACACGGCGGCTCTGGCGTGGCGGTCACCAGGGCAGTGACGATGGGGGCATGAACGTTGATCTCGAAGCCGTTGCCGACGCCGCCATCGCCTGCGCCCTCCGCAAGGACGCTGACGGCTACGCCAAGCTGGTCCAGGGCCTCGACGCCGATCAGATGCGGGCGGTGGCGTGGAGCGTCGCCGAGTACACCGCCACGTCGATGATCGAACGCGTCGAGGACGCCGGCCTGCCGAAACCCCGCAAGCTGGCCCTTGAACTCTGGCAGGGCGTCATGCTCCGGCGCGCCGCGCAGGGGGCCGCCTCGTAGGCCCCAACGCATGAACGAACACGCACGAAAGCGCCCCCACCGCCGACGCGGTGGGGCGCGGTGTTCGGGTGTGGGGCTATCCGCAGTGGGACATCGTGGTGCCGGCGGCCGACCCGTAGATCTGGCCCTCCCAGTCGATGCACTGTCCCCGCGCGTACAGGTACACCGGGCCGGCGTAGGTGGTGAACTCCCCTCCTTGGTGCGCTTCCTTCGTCGGGTCCGCGGTGATCGCCACGTACGCGTACATGTACGTGGCGGCGCCCGGGGTGTTGCGGATGGTGACCACGCAGTTGTAGCCGTTCGAGCTGTTGTAGGTCAGGTAGACCGTGCCCTTCGACGCGATGGCCTTCTGGTCGATCACGCTGTATCCGGCCCCGCAGGCGTTGTTGTAGGCGGCTCTGGGCGCCACCGCCGCCGGGGCGGTGGCGTGGGCCGCGCGCACGGCGCCGTGGCTCGGTGCGGCGGACGCGGTCGAGGCGGCGGTCAGTGTTCCGGCGCCGAGCGCCGCGGCCAAGGCGGTTGTCACGGCGGCCAATTTGATGAGCATGTCGTTTCCCCCTCGCCCGCTCGGGCTTTCCGGCGGGCTGACCACAACGACGTCGTGCCCCCGCACCCGGATGCACCATTTTCGGTCGAAACAATCGACCGAGGCCTAAATGGGTGTCTTCGTCAACAGCGGGCTATGACTGTGGGGTTGGTGAGTCTTGGTGGGGCTGGTGTTTCACCCGTTAGGGGGACTGCGCGCGGTCGGTCAGTAGCATCATCATCTCTACATGATCAAGCGAACACTCACTGTGACAGCTCTGGCCGTTTCGTCCACGATTCTCGCCATGGGCGTGGCGTCGGCCGCGCCCGCGGTCCCGACCGCCGCCCCGGTGACAGCCGCGGCCTCGCCGATCTTCGGCGATCTGCTGGGTAACATCCCCCTCGTCGGCCCCCTGCTGGGGGATCTGATGGGGGGCCTGCTCTAGCCGCCGACCGGCCAGGCATCGGGCAGTGCTGAGGGGGCCACGGCGTGGGTGGCAAGTGAGGTGTCACCCACGCCGTGGCCCCCTTCGGCTTCGGTGCCGGTGCCGGGGTGGCCCGGCGGATCGGCCTACAGGTCGATCACCCGATCACCCGATCACCGATCACCCGATCACCAGGTCTCCATCGCGTAGCTGACGCTCGGATCGCTGGTCTGCAGGCTGACCTTCACATCGGAGTTGGTGAGGGTGACGGAGACGCTCCCCGTCTTGGCGGGCACGTTGACGTCCGTGGGGTCGCTCCACGCCGTGCCGTTGTGGACGGCGACCCGCACCACGGCCACCGCCTCCTTCTGGCCGACCTTGTCGAAGGTCAGGTGCAGCCTGCGGTTGGGGTAGGCCTTCCAGCTGTCGCCGTTGGGCACCGGGACGGTGATCGCGTCGGGTCCTGCGGGCACGCGGCCCTCGTGCCACTGGGGCATGTCGTCCTCCTCAGGGGGCGGGGTGGGGGATGCGGTGCCCGCGCCCGCCCAGGTGTGCAGGGCGGCGGCGGACGGGAAGTTGGCGACGTCGTGGTCGAGACCGCCGCTGCTGGAGTACTGGTGGAAGGTCCACGGGTGCTTCACCCGAGGCTTCCCCGCGGTGGTCACGTCGGCGATCCACAGGAAGTCGCCGCAGTTGGAGTCGGTGTCCACCGTGGTCCAGTTGGTCCGGTCCACGTACAACCCGACCCGGTGTCCCGGCGCCTTCGCCTTGACGTGGGCGAGCCACGTCTTCTTGTACGCGCGGGCCTGCGCGGCGGTGACCGACTGGCCGTACCACTCCCAGTCCAGCGCGATGATGTCGCCCTTGGCCAGGGCGATCTGCGCCAGGAAGTGATCGGCCTCCGCGGTGGGCGAGTTGGCGATGTGCGGATAGTGGTAGAAGCCGGTCGCGAGCCCCGCCTTGCGGGCTGTGGTGCGCTGGGCCGGCCACTTGGGGTTCACGTAGGACAGGCCTTCGGTGATCTTGATGAAGACGAAGGACAGTCCTGACGTTGAGTAGTCGGTGGCCTGGTAGGAACTGACGTCTATGCCTTTGACGCTCACGTCAGTCCTTTTCCCCTCCGGATGAACTCCCGCACGTCCTGGTCAGTAAAGTACGCACAGTGACGGTCTACTTCATCGGTGCCGGCCCCGGAGCCGCTGATCTGATCACCGTGCGCGGGCAGCGGATTCTCGCGCGGTGTGAGGTCTGCCTGTACGCGGGGAGCCTCGTGCCGCCCGAACTGCTCGCCGACTGCCCACCGGACGCCCGGCTGGTCGACACCGCGCGGCTGGATCTCGACCGGATCACCGCCGAACTGCGCTCCGCCCACGAAAGCGGGCACGACGTCGCCCGCCTGCACTCCGGTGACCCGTCGGTCTTCAGCGCGGTCGCCGAACAGATGCGGCGGCTCGACGCGTTGGGCATCCCCTACGAGGTCGTGCCCGGGGTGCCCGCGTTCGCCGCGGCGGCGGCGGCGCTCAAGCGGGAGTTGACGGTGCCGACCGTCGGCCAGACGGTCGTGCTGACCCGGATCGCCCGCCGGGCCACCCCCATGCCGGACGGCGAGGACCTGACCACCCTCGGCCGCAGCCGCGCCCTCCTCGTACTGCACCTCGCGGCGCGGTACGTCGACGAGGTGGTGGCCGAGTTGCTCCCGCACTACGGCGCCGACTGCCCCGCCGCCGTCGTCGCGATGGCCAGCCGCCCCGACGAACTCGTCCTGCGCGGCACCCTCGACGACATCGCCGGCCAGGTGAAGGCGGCGGGCGTCGTGCGCACCGCCGTCATCCTGGTCGGGCGCGTGCTCGGCGCGGAGCACTTCCGCGACAGCCACCTCTACTCGCCCGACCGCGACCGGCCGCACCCCTGCTGACGTGGACGGCGTGCGGCATGTGCTGATCCTCGGGGGCACCACCGAGGCCCGGGAGTTGGCGGAGCGGCTGGCCGGGGCGGGACCGCGGGTGACCAGTTCGCTGGCCGGGCGGGTGGCTCGACCCCGGCTGCCCGTCGGCGAGGTGCGCGTCGGCGGCTTCGGCGGGGCCGAGGGGCTGGCGCGCTGGCTGGTGGAGCACCGGGTGGACGCCCTGATCGACGCCACCCATCCCTTCGCCGGCACGATCAGTTTCAACGCGGCGCTGGCGGCCGACGTCGCCGGTGTCCCCCTGCTGGCCCTGCGCCGGCCCGGCTGGGCGGCGGGGCCGGGCGACCGCCGGTACGACGCCGGGTCGCTGCCGGACGCCGCCCGGCTGCTCCCGGGGCTCGGCAGACGGGTCTTCCTCACCACCGGCCGCACCGGTCTGGCCGCCTTCGCCGGGTCCGAACTGGCCGGGCTGTGGTTCCTGGTCCGCTCGGTCGATCCGCCCGAGCCGCCGTTCCCCGCGCGGATGCGGGTGCTGCTGGATCGCGGTCCGTTCACCGTCGAGGGCGAGGCAGAACTACTGCGGCGGCACCGCGTCGACGTCCTGGTCACCAAGGACAGCGGCGGCACCGCGACGGCCGCCAAGCTGACGGCGGCGCGGTGGGCGGGGATCCCGGTGGTGGTGGTCCGCAGGCCCGCGGCGCCGGAAGGGGTGCCCGTGGTGGCCGACGCGGCGGCGGCCGTCGACTGGCTGAGGGGGATCACGGGGCGGGGTTGCCCTCTGAATTCGTAAGCCGCCCCCTTCCGACCCGCGCGCCGCCCGCCTCAGGCCGGATACCGCCGTGGCGTCCACACCACCGTCGTCCCGTCCCCCCTGCGTACCGCCCTCGTCTGCGACGACCCGACGAGCAGGACGCACCGCATGTCGACGGTCGCCGGATCGAGGTCGTCCAAGGTGGTGACCCGGACCTCCTGTTGGGGGCCGCCGACGTCCCGGGCGACGACGACGGGGGTCCCCGGCTCGCGCGCTTCCAGCAGGACCTTGCGGGCGGTCTCCAACTGGACCTTGCGGCTGTTGGACGCCGGGTTGTAGAGGGCGAGGACGAGGTCGGCCGCCGAGGCGGCCCGCAGCCGCTCCTCGATGACCGGCCAGGGCTTGAGGCGGTCGGAGAGCGAGACCACCGCGTAGTCGTGGCCGAGCGGCGCGCCCGCGAGCGCCGCCGCGGACTGCGCCGCGGTGACCCCGGGCAGGACCTCGACGCGCACGCCGAGGTTCGGCTCGCCGCAGGCCGCCTCAAGGACCGCGGTGGCCATGGCGAACACCCCGGGGTCGCCGGAGGAGACCACCGCGACCCGGCGCCCGCGCCGGGCCAACTCCAGGGCGAACTCGGCGCGTTCGGCCTCGACGCGGTTGTCGGAACCGTGCCTGCGCTGCCCGGGGCGCACCGGTACGCGGGCCAGGTAGGTGGTGTAGCCGACCACGTCCTCGGCCGCCGACAGGGCGGAACGGGCCTGCGGGGTCAGCCACATGGGCCCGGCGGGTCCCAAGCCCACGACGGTGACCTCGCCGCCGTCCGGTCGCGCGACGGCGGGGCGGCCGACGCGGCTGGGCAGGACGGCCATCGAGAAGTACGGCACGGTGGCCGGGTCGATCCCGGCTAGCGCGGCGGTGCGCTCGCCGCCCATCGTGGCGCGCTCCACGTACCGGGCGTCCGCCAGCCGGCCGGCCGTGGCCAGGGCGCGGCGCACCGTGGGGAAGGTGCGGCCGAGCTTGAGGACGACGGCGGAGTCGGCGGTGGCCAGTCGGGCGGCGAGTTCGTCCTCGGGGAGGGTGCCCGGCAGGACGGTCAGTGTCTCCTCGCCTTCCACCAGCGGGCGGCCGAGGCGGGCCGCCGCCGCGCTGACCGAGGTCACGCCGGGGACGACTTCGGCCGGGTAGCGGTCCGCGAGCCGTTTGTGCAGGTGCATGTAGGAGCCGTAGAAGAGCGGGTCGCCCTCGGCGAGCACCGCGACCGTGCGGCCTTCGTCGAGGTGTGCGGCGAGCTGGGCCGAGGCCTCGGCGTAGAAGTCCTCCAGGGCGCCGCGGTAGCCGCCGGGGTGGTCGGTGTCCTCGGTGGTCACCGGGTAGACCAGCGGGACCTCGATGTGGCCGGGGCGCAGGTGGCGTTCCGCGATGGAGCGCGCGATGCTGCGGCCGTGCCGGGCGCTGTGGTAGGCGATCACGTCGGCGGCGCCGATCACCTCGACGGCCCGCAGCGTCATCAAGGAGGGGTCGCCTGGGCCCAGTCCGACCCCGTAGAGGCGGCCGACGGGCCGGGTGTCAGGGCCGGGCGTGCCGGGATCGGGCGTGCGAGGGTCGGGCGTGCCGGGGTCGGGGGTGCCAGCGTCGGGGGCGCCAGGGTCAGACGTGCCAGAGCCGGGCGTGGCAGGGTCAGACGTTCCAGGGCCGGGCGTGCCGGGGTGCTCGGTCGGTGTGCTCACTCTTCCTCGCTCGCTATCGCGTTGATCGCGGCGGCGGCGATCGCGCTGCCCCCGCGCCGTCCCCGTACCACCAGGTGTTCGAGCGCCGCCGGATGCCGGGCCAGGGCGTCCTTGGACTCGGCGGCCCCGACGAAGCCGACGGGGACGCCGATGACGGCCGCCGGACGGGGCGCTCCGGCCTCGACCATCTCCAGCAGCCGGAACAGGGAGGTCGGCGCGTTGCCGACGGCGACGACCGCGCCGTCGAGGCGGTCGCGCCACAACTCCATCGCGGCGGCCGACCGGGTGGTGCCCAACCGGGCGGCCAGCGCGGGGACTTGGGGGTCGGACAGGGTGCACACCACGTCGTTGCCGGCCGGCAGGCGCCTTCTGGTCACGCCGCTGGCGACCATGGACACGTCGCACAGGACCGGCGCGCCCGCCCGTAGCGCGGCCCGCGCGTCGCGGACGACGGCCGGGCTGTACAGGAGGTCGTCGACCAGGTCGACCATCCCGCAGGCGTGGATCATGCGCACCGCGACCTGGGCGATGTCCGCGGGCAGGCCGTCGAGGTCGGCCTCGGCGCGGATCATGGCGAACGACTGGCGGTAGATCGCCGGCCCGTCCTTCTCGTACTCGATCACGTCGTCCTCGTCCAGGTGGTGCGGCGGGCTTCCGCCACGGTGGTCGGTGCGGGGCCGCCGAGATCGCCGTGGACGGCGATCCGGTAGCCGTCCGGGGTGGCGAGCACGTCGACCCACCGGCCGGTGCCGGGGTGCCCACAGCGGCGTTCGCAGCCCGACCAGTGCACCGGCAGCAGGCCGTCGGCAGGGGCGTCCGCCGCCAGGGACCGGGCGGCGTCGGTGTGCACGTCCGCCAGCGCCTTCGCGCAGCCGGGCCGGCCGGCGCAGGCGCTCGCGCCCCGCCACGGGGAGCCTTGCCCGGTGACGAAACCGGCGTCCCGCAGCGCCTGAAGTGCCGCCTGCCCGCCGGGGATCACGATCCCGCGCCAGGGTGTGACCCGCAGTTCGCCGTCCGCTTCGGCCGCGGCCCGGGCGAGGGCGCGCCACCGCGCGGCGGTCACCCGTCCCAGGCGGGCACCGACCGACAGACCGCGGCCGACGACGCCGAGTTCGGGCGGCCCGCAGGGCACGGGCACCGCGGCGCCCACCGCGTCACCTTCGGGGGACAGGTCCCGCACGCGCCAGGCCTGGGCGCCGCTCGCCTCCGCCCGGGCCAGGAACTCCTCGGCCGCCAGCAGCGCGCGGGCCGGGACTTGCGCCGCCGGCACCGTCACGGCGTGAGCGCCGACGTACAGGCCGGCGGTGCCGTCCGGCCGGGCGATGGCGGTCACGTCGGCGCCCAACGCGGCCACGTCGCCGCGCCCGTCGTCCAGGGCGAACAGAAAACGGCCCGACAGCCCGGCGGCGGCTTCGCTGGCGCACAGCAGCGCGTCCAGTTCGCGGGTCCAGGCCCGTACGTCGGCGTGGCCGGCGCCGTCCAGCCCGGACAGCGGTGAGGCGACGATGTTGCGCGCCCGTTCGTGGCGGACGGACGGCAACAGGCCGACGGCGCCGAGCCGTTCGGCAAGCTCGGTCCCCGACCCCGGTGACAGCCCGCGCAGTTGGACGTTGCCGCGAGAGGTGAGGTCGAGTCGACCGTCCGCCAACTCCTCGGCGAGGACGGCGAGTTCGTCGGTCTGTCCGGCGGTCAGCAGGCCGCCGGGCAGCCGGACGCGGGCCAGCGAACCGTCGTCCGCCACATGCAGCCGCAGCGCCCCCGGACAGGCGTCCTGCCGCCCGCGGTCCCGGGCGGCCGGGCCAAAGGCGCTGGTCACCGCAGTGCGGGAAGTCGAGGGCATGGCGGCGAGCATACCGGCCGGTTTCCGGATTCCAGGGGGCCTGTGACGGTGGCAACACCTGGGTCCGGCCACCGGGCGCGCCCCTCGCCGCGCCTACCATGACCGACGGGCGCGCCACCTCGACGCGTCCCTTCGCGTGACGGCGACAGGGGAGGAAACCGGTGCGATTCCGGTGCGGTCCCGCCACTGTCACCGGGATGGACGGCCTTGCGGCCGGCTGTCCCGGGAGCCAGGAACTCCCGCCGTCCACACACCAGCCCGGGGCGCGGACCCCGAGGAAGGCACGACGACGTGATCCTGCTGCTGTCCACCTCGGACACCGATCTGCTCAGCGCTCGCGCGGCCGACGGCCCGGTGCCGTACCGCTGGGCGAACCCCGCGCGACTGGCGGTCGAGGACCTGCCCGCGCTGCTCGACGGGACGGACCTGGTCGTCGTACGGCTGCTGGGCGGGCGCCGCGCCTGGCAGGACGGCCTGGACACGCTGCTGGCCGGACCGCGGCCGGTGGTGGTGCTCACCGGTGAACAGGCGCCGGACGCCGCGCTGATGGAACTGTCGACGGTGCCGGTCGGCATCGCCGCCGAGGCGCACGCCTACCTCGCGCACGGCGGCCCGCACAACCTGGCGCAGTTGGGCCGATTCCTGTCCGACACCGTGCTGTTGACCGGTACCGGCTTCGACTCCCCGCGATCCGCGCCCTCGTGGGGCCCCCTGGAGCGCGCCGGGGGCGAAGTGGCGGACGGCGGACCGGTGGTGGCGGTGCTGTACTACCGGGCGCACCACATGAGCGGCAACACCGGTTTCGTGCACGCGTTGTGCGACGCGATCGAGAACGCGGGCGGGCGGGCGCTGCCGTTGTACGTGGCCTCGCTGCGGGCCCCTGAACCGGAGTTGCTGAACGCGTTGCGCGCCGCCGACGCCGTGGTGACCACCGTGCTGGCGGCCGGCGGCACCCGGCCCGCCGACGCCTCCGCGGGCGGCGACGAGGACGCCTGGGACGCCGGGGCGCTGGCCGCGCTCGACGTGCCGATCCTTCAGGCGCTGTGCCTGACCGGCAGCCGGGAGACCTGGCTGGCCGGTGACGAGGGGCTCTCGCCGCTGGACTCCGCGACGCAGGTGGCGGTCCCGGAGTTCGACGGGCGGCTGATCACCGTGCCGTTCTCCTTCAAGGAACTCGACCGTGACGGGCTGCCGGTCTACGTCGCCGATCCCGAACGCGCCGCGCGGGTGGCCGGGATCGCGGTACGCCACGCCCGGCTGCGCCACATCCCGGTGGGGGAGCGCCGGTTGGCCCTGGTGCTGTCCGCGTACCCGACCAAGCACTCGCGGATCGGCAACGCGGTGGGCCTGGACACCCCGGCGAGCGCGGTCGCCCTGCTGCGGCGGCTGCGCGCCGAGGGCTACGACTTCGGCGGGGGCGAGGCCGTTCCGGGGCTGGAGTCCGGCGACGGCGACGAGTTGATCCGCGCGCTGATCGCGGCCGGCGGCCACGACCAGGACTGGCTGACCGAGGAGCAGTTGTCGAACAACCCGGTGCGGATCCCGGCCGCCGACTACCGGCGCTGGTTCGACCTGCTCCCCGCCGAACTGCGGGAGAAGGTCAACGGGCACTGGGGGCCGCCGCCCGGCACGATGTTCGTCGACACCAGCCGCGACCCCGAGGGCGAGATCGTGCTGGCGGCGCTGCGGCGCGGCAACCTGCTGATCCTCATCCAGCCGCCGCGCGGGTTCGGCGAGAACCCGATCGCCATCTACCACGACCCCGACCTGCCACCCTCGCACCACTACCTGGCCGCCTACCGCTGGATCGCGGCCGACCGGGCGTCCGGCGGCTTCGGCGCCGACGCCATGGTCCACCTGGGCAAGCACGGCAACCTCGAGTGGCTGCCGGGCAAGAACGCCGGACTGTCGGCCGCCTGCGGCCCGGACGCGGCGCTCGGCGACCTGCCGCTGATCTACCCGTTCCTGGTCAACGACCCCGGCGAGGGCACCCAGGCCAAGCGCCGGGCGCACGCCACCCTGGTCGACCACCTCGTACCGCCGATGGCCCGCGCCGAGTCCTACGGCGACATCGCCCGCCTTGAGCAACTCCTCGACGAGCACGCCGCCATCGCCTCGATGGACCCGGCCAAACTGCCCGCGGTACGGGCGCAGATCTGGACGCTCATCCAGGCCGCCCGCCTCGACCACGACCTGGGTCTGCGGGACCGGCCGCACGACGCGGAGTTCGACGACTTCCTGCTGCACGTCGACGGCTGGCTGTGCGAGATCAAGGACGCCCAGATCCGCGACGGGCTGCATGTGCTGGGCGGCGCCCCCACCGGCCCGGAGCGCGTCAACCTGGTGCTGGCCATCCTGCGCGCCCGGCAGATCTGGGGCGGCACCGGCGCGCTGCCGGGCCTGCGCGAGGCGCTCGGCCTGGACGAGTCGGCCGCGGTGCGCACCGACGCCGACCGGGTGGAGGAGGAGGCCCGCGCGCTGGTGGAGGCCATGGAGAAGGCCGGCTGGGACCCGTCCGCGGTGGCCCGGGTGGCGGCCGGCCGGCCCGAACCGGTGGGCGCGGTACTGGACTTCGCCGCCCGGCAGGTCGTCCCGCGGCTCGGGCGCACCACCGACGAGATCGAGGCGGTGGTACGGGCGCTGGGCGGCGGCTTCGTCGCGCCGGGCCCGTCAGGGTCGCCGCTGCGCGGGCTGGTCAACGTGCTGCCGACCGGCCGCAACTTCTACTCCGTGGACCCCAAGGCCGTGCCCAGCAGGCTGGCCTGGGAGACCGGGCAGGCGCTCGCGGACTCGCTGCTGCGGCGCTACCGGGACGACAATGGGAGTTGGCCGGAGTCGGTGGGCCTGTCGCTGTGGGGGACGAGCGCGATGCGCACCTCGGGCGACGACGTGGCCGAGGCTCTCGCGCTGCTGGGGGTGCGGCCGGTGTGGGACGACGCGTCGCGCCGGGTGACGGGCGTCGAGCCGGTCGCCGCGGCCGAGTTGGGGCGGCCGAGGATCGATGTGACGCTGCGGGTCAGCGGGTTCTTCCGGGACGCCTTCCCGCACGTCATCGCGCTGCTGGACGACGCGGTGCGGCTGGCGGCGTCCCTGGAGGAGGACGAGGCGGTCAACTACGTACGGGCGCACGCGAGCGCCGACTTCGCCGCGCACGGTGACGAACGCCGTTCCACGGTACGGATCTTCGGCTCCCGCCCGGGGACGTACGGCGCCGGGCTGCTTCAGTTGATCGACAGCCGTGACTGGCGCAGTGACGCCGACCTGGCCGAGGTGTACACCGCGTGGGGCGGCTACGCGTACGGCCGCGGGCTGGACGGGCGCCCGGCGCGCGAGGAGATGGAGACCGCCTACCGCAGGATCGCGGTCGCCGCGAAGAACACCGACACCCGCGAGCACGACATCGCCGACTCCGACGACTACTTCCAGTACCACGGCGGCATGGTCGCCACCGTCCGCGCGCTGACCGGCCGTGCTCCGCAGGCGTACATCGGTGACAGCACCCGCCCGGAGACGGTGCGCACCCGCACCCTGTCGGAGGAGACCGCCCGGGTCTTCCGGGCCAGGGTGGTCAACCCGCGCTGGATCGCGGCGATGCGCCGGCACGGCTACAAGGGCGCTTTCGAACTCGCCGCCACCGTCGACTACTTGTTCGGCTACGACGCGACAACCGGTGTCGTCCCCGACTGGATGTACGACCGGCTGGCCCGCACCTACGTGCTCGACCCGGAGAACCGCGCCTTCCTGCGGGACGCCAACCCCTGGGCGCTGCACGGCATGACGGAGCGGCTGCTGGAGGCGGAGTCGCGCGGGATGTGGGCCGAGCCCGACCCGAAGGTGCTGGAGGGACTGCGGCGCACCTTCCTGGAGACGGAGGGCGAGTTGGAGTCGCAGGCGGACTCGCGGGGGGCGGAGTGAGATAGGCGACACCGCGCGCGGGAGGGAAATTTGACCGAACGGCTTGGAAACTGGCCCCGACCTCTATTACCTTTCGATAACGCAAGGCCTAATCCCGCGTGTCGCGGGAACCGGGGACCCGTCTTCATGGGGTGAATCGGGCGTTCCTGCACGTCGGACCGCTCGTAGGAGACCTTCCTACTCCGAACCCGTCAGCTAACCCGGTCGGCCTCAGGGAAGGAAAGGAGTACGCCACCAGTGGCGTCGAACCAGTCCGGCTCCGCGGTCGCGGAAGCCTTCACGGCGGTCCCCTCCGATGACGTACACGGGCAGTGGCTGCCCAAACAGCGTTCCGTAGCGGTGGATTCCACCATCCTCGGCATGCCGGGACCGACCGCGCCGGCGGTCATGGACCCGGGTGAGTGCCTGCGCACCCGCATCCTGGAGCAGGTCAGGCAGACCAAGGCGGCCGCCGAGCAGGAGCGGGCGGCCCAGGAGGCGGTGGCCCGCGCCAAGGAGACCGCCGCGCAGCGGGTACGCGACGAGGCGGCCCGCAAGAAGACCGAGGAGGCCACCCGTCGCCAGGCCGAGGCGGCGGCCGCCGAGCGGGCCGAGGAGGAGCGCCGCGCGCGACTCGCCCTCAGCTACGTCAAGCCCGTCACGTCCTACAGCCTGGCCTCGGACTTCGGGGGCGGCAACTCCCCCTGGACCACCACCAACACCGGCCAGGACTTCGCCGTGCCGACGGGTACGCCCGCGATGGCGATCCACTCCGGCACGGTCACCTCGGCCGGCTGGGCGGGCTCGTTCGGCTACCGCGTGGTGCTCACCCTCGACTGCGGCACCCAGCTTTGGTATTGCCACCTGTCGTCCATGGTGAAGACCGCCGGGCGGGTCGTCACCGGTGACGTGATCGGCCGGGTCGGCGCCACCGGCAACACCGCCGGGCCGCACCTGCACCTGGAGGTACGCCCCGGGGGCGGCGAGCCGGTCGACCCGCTGGAGTGGCTGAGGGCGCAGGGCGTGGCCGTATGACGTTCAACAGTTCCGTATAACGTTCAACAGATGTAGCCTGCAAACGGCCCCCGACGGGCCCCTCGAACGCCGAAGGCCCTGGTGCCATCCCCCGACACCAGGGCCTTCGGTCTGCGCCTACGCGGTTAGGCCGTGTCTTGCGGATCTTGGCGGGCTCGCGACGCCCGGCACGGCGCCTCGCGGCGTTGCCGAAACACCCCGATAACACCGACTATCGGGATGCTTCGGCGCCTTGCGATACACCGCACCGGACGCCGCTCCCTGATCCACCCTGATCCACAAGACACGGCCTAGCCGCGGCGGTCCGCGACCACCCAGGAGGTGACGGCGACCGCACCGGCCACGCCGATCACCGCGGGCCAGGCGCCGACCTTCTTCGCGAGCGGGTGCGACCCGGCGAACGCGGCGGTGTACAGCCCGGTCAGCGCGGCTGCCGCGCCAACACCTGCCCTGCGGTGCCACTCACGCGCCGCGAAGGTGCCGGCCGCGGCCAGCGCCACGCCACCCAGCGGGCGCTTCTTGGTCACCCGCGCCAGCCCGTAGCCTCCGATGAGCCCGCCCGCCGCCACGACGGACCCCGGAATCCTCGCCATCCTGATGTACCTCCACGTCGAACGATCTGTGCCCCAGAGGCTATAACGCCGCCGGGGCAGTTCGATCACGCGAGGTCGGTGAGCTCCTGGGCGTACAGCGTGGTGAGCGGCTGCGGGCCGACGTACTGCTGGCAGTTGCACGGCCGCGACTCGTACTGCACCGGCTTCTTGTCCTCGTCCCAGGCCACCGGGGCCTCGACGGTCTCGTGGCACTTGCCCTGCTTGTCGTGCTTGGCCAGATGGTGGGTGCACCCGCACACCGGTTCCGGAGGCCGGTTCGCCGCCTCCAGCGCCTTCTGCCGGCGGTCCTCGACCTCCAGCCGCTCCAGCCGCCGCTGGTGCCGGGTCCGCAACGCGCTCCGCACGTTGTTGCCGGCCCACCCGCCGAAGACCAGCACGCCCCACCCGATCGCCCACCAGGTCCCGCTGCTCACACCGACCCCTCCCGATCCATCCCGAAGCCTCGCTCGCGCTCATTATGCGCGGGCCCCCGCCAGAGCTCACCGGTTCGTACCGAAGCCCGCGGCGCGGTCACCGCCCGTACGGGCCCTGCGGTCCGGGGCCGTAGTACGGCGGCCCCATGGGCGGGCCCCACTGCGGGGGTCTGGGGGGCGTCACGGCGTAGGCGGCCTGGGCCAGGACCGGCTGGGCCAGCGCCTTGCGGTGCCACATGTGGTGCAGCAACTCCTGCTCGCGCTGGGTGAAGTCCGGGTCCGGCGTGCCACGGGCCGCCCGGGCGCGCAGGAAGGCCAGCGACGTGGCGAACGACTGGTACTCCCGCACCGTCCGCGCGTCCGCCGCCCCGCGAGAGCGCCGGGTCAGGTCGCGCGCCAGCTTCCTGGCCTTCATCGAGGACAGCGCCAGCGGCTCCAGCGGGGACAGCCAGCCGGCCGCCGCGTACACCGGCAGGTGCGCCCTGATCGTCCGCAGCTCGTTGCCGCGCGACCAGACCACCAGCCAGGTCAGCAGGCTGAAGACCGGGAGCATGAAGGCCGCGTAGACCAGCAGGAAGCCGAACGTGCCCAGCGACGACGAGCCGTTCCATATGCCGTGCAGCGTCATCGCCACCAGCCAGCCGCCCACCGGAGCCAGCCAGCGGCGGGCCTGGCCGGGGCGGCTCATCGCCGCGATGCCGAAGCCGACACCGGTCATGCAGGTGAAGAGCGGATGCGCGAACGGCGACATGATCACCCGGATGAAGAACGTCGCCAGCGTCGCCGAGTCGAAGCCCGAGGAGCCCAGGACCTGGTCCTGGCCGAAGGCCGAGCCGATGTACAGGATGTTCTCGGTGAACGCGAAGCCCGTCGCGGTGAAGCCCGCGATCACCACGCCGTCGACGATGCCCTGGAAGTGCCGGCGCCGGAAGAGGAAGAGCAGCAGCACGGCGGTGCCCTTGCAACTCTCCTCGATGAACGGCGCCGCGAACGTCGCGCCCCACGAGTCGCTCTGCGACCGGGTCGCGGTGAACGTCGTCGCCAGCACATGGGTCGCGTAGCCGTTGGCGAGGATCGCCACCAGCGTCGCCGCGCACGCCCCCCACGCGAACGCGAAGACCAGGTTGCGGCGCGGCTGCGGCTCCACGCGGTCGATCCACAGGAAGGTCCCGGCGAGCAACGGCACCGGCAGCACCGCGAGCGCCAGCCCGACCAGGAACCCCTCGGTGCCGGTCTGCTGCCGGACTATCGCCAGGATCACCAGCCCGCACAGCGCCAGCAGGGTGATCAGCGCACCGGCCCGCAGCGCCTTGCTCTCCCAGAACGCCCGGCGCGGCTTGTAGTGCCAGCGCGCGGGCAGCGAGAACTGCGGCTGGTGCTGGTAGTCGGGCACCGGCATGCCGCCGTACGAGCCGGGAGCGGCTCCGTACCCTTGCTGTCCGCTGTGCTGGGGTCCTGGGTGGCCGCCCGAAGGACCAGGCGAATGCGGGTACGAGTGCACTCATCGAGAGTAAGGCCGTGGCCTGTGTACGCGCGACGGTGCGTGGGCCGACGGAGGACGGGCGGCGCCGGTCACGGGCCGTTTCGAGGGCCCTCGGTCACTCCTCGGCGGTGCGCCGGAAGATCAGGTCGCGGACGACGTGGCCCTTCGCCAGACCCTGGCGTTCGAACTTGGTCAGCGGGCGGAAGTCCGGGCGGGGTGCGTAACCGGCCCCGCAGGTGTTGGCCAAGGCGGGCTCGGCGGTGAGGACTTCGAGCATCTGCTCGGCGTACGGCTCCCAGTCGGTCGCGCAGTGGACGACGGCGCCGGGCCGCAGACGGGAGACCGCGAGGCGCACGAAGTCCGGCTGGATCATGCGCCGCTTGTGGTGGCGGGCCTTGGGCCACGGGTCGGGGAAGTAGACGCGCAGCCCCGACAGGGACGCGGACGGCAGCATGTCGCGCAGCAGGACGACGGCGTCACCGTTGCCCACCCGTATGTTCTCCAGGCCGTCGCGCTCCGCGAGGTGCAGGAGATTGCCCTGGCCGGGGGTGTGGACGTCGACGGCCAGGATGCCGGTGCCCGGGTCGGCGGCGGCCATCCGGGCGGTCGCGTCCCCCATGCCGAAGCCGATCTCCAGCACGACGGGCAGCGCGGAAGGCGCCTCCGCGCTGCCGAACAGCGTCGGCAGGTCGAGCGCGCCGCCGTCGATGTCCAGCCCCCAGCGCCGCCACAGCCGGGTGATGGCACCGCCCTGCGCCTCGGTCACCCGGCCCCGGCGCGGATGGAAGGTGCGGATGCGCCGCTCCCGGTGCGCCTCGGGATGCGGGTGGGCCGCCGGACCGTCGGGGAACATCGGGCCGCGGTCGTAGGAGCGGGCGGTCGCGTGGTCGTCCGGGTGCCCGGTCGCGGGGTCGGTGATCGGATCGGTCGCGGAGCCGGCCGCGCGGGAGGTGGACATGGCATCCAATCCTACGGGGGCGGCCCCGGCGTCCCGTCGACCACGAGAGCGGGCCGGGCCCGCGCACCCAGGGCACGGCCTGAAGCGCGGCCAGGACACGGCCCGAAGCGCGGCCAGGACACCGCCTACAGCGCGGCCAGCGCCCGGCGCGCCACCTCGCGCCCGATCGGCAGCGACGCGGTGGCCGCCGGTGAGGGGGCGTTCAGCACGTGGACGCAGCTTCCCGAGCCCGCCAGGAGGAAGTCGTCGACGAGCGTGCCGTCCCGCAGGACCGCCTGGGCGCGCACTCCGGCGGGGGCGGGTATCAGATCCTCTGGGCGCACGTCGGGCAGCAGCCGGCGCACCGCCTGCGGTGAAGGCGCGCCTGGACAACGAGCGCCGGACCTCGCCCGACCTCGTAGCGCCAGTGGCGGCGCGCTATCCGCCAGGTGCCGGGGAAGGCCGCGGTCGCCGGCCACGTCGGCCAGGCCGGACGGTGCGCCGCCGGTAGCCCTCGCGGGCCAGCGCCGGGACCGCGTTCGGACCGAGGTGGACGCCGCCGTGCACGCCCCGGGTCAGATGCACGCCGAGGAAGGGGAACGCCGGGTCGGGCACCGGATAGACCAGCCCGCGCACCAGCTCGGCGCGGGCGGGAGCCAGCTCGTAGTACTCACCGCGGAACGGCACGATCCGCATGCCCGGGTCGTCGCCCGCGAGCCGGGCGATGCGGTCGCAGTGCAGACCGGCGCAGTTCACCAGGACCTGACGCCCGCACCTCGCGGTCGTCGTCGCCCGTGACGCCGAGCGACCACGCCGTCGGGCCGCCGGGTCGATGGCGCGCACCTCGGCGCCGTAGCGCACCTCGGCCCCGGCGTCGACGGCCAGCCGCGCCATCGTCGCGGTCACCGCGCTGTAGTCGGCAGATGCCGGTGGTGCCGACGTGGATGGCGGCCAGGCCCCGCACGTGCGGCTCGTACTCCGCGATCTGGCCGGGGCCCAGTTCGCGGACGGGGATGCCGTTCTCCCGGCCGCGCTGGACCAGGGCGTGCAGCCGGGGCAGTTCCTCGCGGCCGGTGGCGACGATCAGCTTGCCGGTGACCTCGTGCGGCAGGTCGTGCGCAGCGCAGAACTTGACCATCTCGGCGGCACCCTCCACCGCGTAGCGCGCCTTGAGGGAGCCGGGACGGTAGTAGATGCCGCTGTGGATCACGCCGCTGTTGCGGCCGGTCTGGTGGCGGGCGGGGCCCTGCTCCTTCTCCAGCACCGCGACCCGGGTGCCGGGCGCGGCGCGGGTGATGGCGTACGCCGTAGACATGCCGACGATTCCGCCGCCGATCACGACTACGTCATGGGCGTTCGCCATATGCGCCACCTCCCGGGGTCGGTCGTGGGGCCCGGTCCTACCTCCCCATCATGGACTGACCCACTGACAGCGCGCCCAAACCGGTCCACGGGCGGCCGGGAGTCGATCTTCCCGGCCGTCCGTCCGTTTCCTCCGGGCTCGCCCGGTGATCCGGGCCCGCCCGCAGGCCGGCCGCCCTACGCGGGCGCCGCCAGCAGCGGCTTCGCCCGCTCGCGCAGTTCGACCACCCGGGGCTCGTCGCCGTACGGCTCCAGGCGGTGCAGCAGGTCGCGCACGTACTCCGTGGTGCGGGCCGAGGAGATGCGCCCGGCGACCTCGACGGCGCGGGTGCCGGCGGCGCAGGCGGCGTCGAGGTTGCCGGACTCCAGTTCGGCGACGGCGGACACCACGAGCCGCAGTCCGTGCGAGCGGACGAACTCCTCGGTGGGCTGGGACAGCGCCGTGCTCGGTGAAGCGCCGCACCTGACGGGGCAGACGCAGGTCGCGGTAGCACTCGGCGGCGTCCGCGGCGAGCCGGTCGTAGGAGTAGAAGCCGAGCCAGGACGGGTCCGGGTCGCCGTCACGGGCCCGCTCCAGCCAGCCCTCGGCGGCGGACAGCGCCGCGGCGCACGCCGTGCGCGTCGCCCGCCTTGGCGTGTGCGCGGGCCTCCACCAGGTGGAAGAAGCTCATCGTGCGGGCGGTCGCCAGTCCGCGGTTGCGCTCCAGGGCGGCCTGCGCGAGGTCGACGCCCTCGTCGGCGAAGCCCCGGTAGGTGGCCTGAAGGCGACATCGAGGCCAGCACGTAGCCGCCGAGCGGCACGTCGGCCGCGGCGCGGGCGAGCCGCAGCGCCTGGATGTAGTAGCGCTGGGCGGCCTCCTGCTGGCCGGTGTCGAAGGCCATCCAGCCGGCGAGCCGGGTCAGTTCGGCGGTGGCGCCGAACAGGGCGCGGCCCACGTCGTCGCTGTACGAGCCGAGCAGCAGCGGCGCCGCCTCGACCCGCAGGCACTCGGGCACCATGCCGGAACGCCAGTCGCCGCCGCCGTACTTGGAGTCCCAGCGGCGCGCGTCCTCGGCCGCCTCGCGCAGCTTGCCGACGTCGGTGTGGCCGACCTTGATCGCGCCCGGGTCGCCGGTGTCGGTCAGCCCGCGGGCCACCGAGCCGTCCGCCGGGGTGATCAGCCAGCGCGACGCGGGCGTCGCGTACGCGCTCACTGCGAACGAGCCGGCCAGGACTGCCAGATGTCACCGCCGGCCCGCGGCCCGCGAGATCGAGCCGCCACAGATCGGTCGCCGACTGCACGGCCTCGCCGACGTCCCGGGGGAAGGCGAGCCCGACCTCGGGGGCCGGGTCGGCGTCCGCCAGACCGATCTCGTGCAGCGGCACCGGGCGGCCGAGCTTGGTGCCGATCGCCGCCGCGATCAGATGGGGCGCGGCGCCCTGCGGCACCATGCCCTTGGCGACCCACCGGGCCACCGATGTCTTGTCGTAGCGGAGGGTCAGACCCCGTTGTGCTCCGAGGTCGTTGACTCTGCGGGCGAGTCCCGCGTTGCTGATGCCGGCCAGGGCGAGAATGGTGCCGAGTTTCTCGTTCGGCCCGCGGTGTTCCCTCGTCATGCGCACTCCTCGTCGCGCTCGCCGCCCGACTACGGAGGGCCGCCTGGCGCCGTTGCCTGTCGCAGGGCCTACGCCGAGCCCCGAGCCGCCGGACGTCCGCTCCACGGGTACACCCAGCGTAGTTCGCCGCATCCCGACCGTTAAGGGGTCCGATGTCGGATGGCGAGATTCCGGCACCGCACGGATGTACGTGCTCCATGCACGTGGTGCCGTGCGCCCGGCCGTGCGCTCTGTGCCCGTCCGCCCGGGCGCGATTGCATGGACACGTGGGTCGGCCTGCCGTCGAAACTGCGGCTTCGGACACTCGGCGGCGGGCCGGGAGACACCGTCGCCTCATTCCCCGCGGGTGACGGAACCGGTCCGGGAGGCGTGCCGACGCCTCCCGGACCGGCGTGCGGGGCCGGTCGGGAACCGTTGTCACTCCAGACAAAGTTGGCCGAAAAACGACTGTTTGAAGCCGGTGGTCGACGTCGGCCGAGCGGGAAGTTGGCCGAGAGTGGGCCGACCGCGCGAGTCGGGAGACCGGACTCCCCGCCCGCCCCGGACCATGGAGGGGAAGGCCCGGGGCGAACAACTGCGGTTTGTGTGACCACTCATGACACTTCGTCAAAACGCACTCACACCGTCCCGGCCACTGCCGGCACCGGCCTTTCCCACGCCAATCGGCAAGTGACAATTGGCATAGGTCATACGGCATAGGTCACTCGCGACATAGCTCGCAAAGTACCTGCCGGGTAGTGCGCCCGGCGCGGTCTGATGCTTCCGCGCGCCTCCGTACGCCCCCTCATGCCCCGCTCCGTGGCAGCATGTCCCTCATATGGAGCGGCGGTTCGTGGTGCCGCGAGTCCAGTTGTCCACAGCCGGTGGAGGCTGCGATGCGGTGGTTGGTCGGATGGAGCAGTGCCGCGGCGCGGTCGTCGGCCGTCTCGGGGCGGACCGTACTCCCCCTGGGCGCCCAGCTGTTGTGGGGTGACCCCGATCCGCTGTGGGCGGTGGGCGACTGGCGGGCGGACGAGATCCGCCTGGTCCACGCCGACCCCTCCCGGGCGCGCTCAGCCGGCGCCGACTCCCGCTCCCGCGAAGGGCGTTCGCCGCGCGGCGGCGCCACCGACCCCGCCCGGCTCGCGGTGCTCGGGCGGTGCCGCGCCACCGACGACGAACTGCGCATCGGCCTGTACGCGGCCCGCGGCGGCGCCCTGCGCCACCTGGGCATGTGGCCCGGCAGCTACACCGCGGTGCTCCAGATAGGCCGCCGGATCACCGTCGTCGGCGACCTGGCCGGAGCCCGACCGGTCTTCCACACCCGCTGGGCCGGCGGCACCGCCTACGCCACCGCCGCCCTCCCCCTCGCCGACCTCATCGAAGCCGGCCTCGACGTCACCCACCTCGCCGCCCGCCTCGCCTGCCCCGACTCACCCGAGGCCCTGGGCGCGGCACGCCGTACCAGGACGTCCACCGGCTCCCGCCGGGACACGCGCTCATCCTGCGCGAGGGCGCCCCCGAGATCACCGGCTACGAACAGGGCACCTCGCTGGCCGTCGGCGGCTCCCGCTCCGACACCGACGCCGACAAGGCCGTCGCGGGCGTACGGGACGCGCTGGTGGAGTCGGTACGCACCCGGCTCACGCAGCCCCGCTACGTCCCCGACCCCGGCGACACGCCCGCCGCCGGGGTCGGCGCCGACCTGTCCGGTGGCAGCGCCTCCTCCACCCTCGCGCTGCTCGCCGCCGGCCTGCCCGGCATGCCGGGCACCCCGCTCGGACACGGCACCGAGGCCGGCCAGCGACTGCTCGCCGTCACCTTCAACGACCTCGCCACCGGCGCGGAACAGGCCCGCGACGCCGAACTGGACCGCGCCCGCCGGATCGCCGCCGACCCCAGACTGCGCCACGTCGTCGTGCCCGGCGGCGCCGAGTCCCTGCCCTTCGCCGACCTCCTGGACGGCGGCCCCCTCACCGACGAGCCCGGGCCCTCGCTCGTCTCCGCCGAACGCCACCGCAGACGGCTCGCGGCCGGCGGCGCCGACCACCTCATCGGGATCGGGGCGCGCCAGGTGCTCGACGCGCACCCCGCGCGCCTGGCCGACCTGCTGATCGACCGCAACCGGCGCCACCTGCTGGGCCCCGCCACCGCGCTGGCCAAGGCGGAGGGCGCCTCGGCACGCTCCGCCTTCGTACCGCTGACGGTCTACCGCGCGGCGCGACGGCTGGCCCGCACGCCTTATCAACAGGGTGTGGAGGACGCGGCGGCGCCGCCTGCTGCGAGGGCCGCTTCGACGACGTCGGCACGAGCGACCTCGAAGCCGGGCTCGCCGCGCTCACCTGGTGCAGGCCGGGACCGGCCGCCCGCTGGCTCACCGGCGAGGCGCTGGCGGAGGTGTCGGTCCGTCTTCAGGACGCGGCCGGCCGCCCCGGCGGTGTCGGCCGTCCCGGTGAACGCCGGGCCCGGGCGGCCCTGGCCCGCGCACGCGGCGGACGCCCGCGTCTTCGAGCAGGCGGTCGAGGTACGCGGCCAGCGCCTGCACGCTCCCTTCCTCGACAACCAGGTCGTCCGCGCCTGCCAGGCACTGCCCGAGACCCTGCGGGTCCGGCCGGGTGCCCGGGCCTCCGTCCTGCGTGCCGTGCTCGCCGGCTCCGGCATCCGCGACCTTCCCCCCGGCTGGGGTGCCACCACCCAGGCGGCTTCCGCGGTCGCCTTCCGGGCGGGCCTGCGCTCCTCCGTCGACGACGTCCTGCGACCTGTTCGAGCGCCCCGCTTCTCGCCGACGCGGGGCTGATCGAGGCCCGCGTGGTGCGCGACGCGGTGCGCGCGGCGGCGGACGGGGCGGCCGTTCCGTTGGACGGGCTGGGCGAACTCGTCTCCACCGAGATCTGGCTCCGCCGCCTTCTCGCCCGCCGGGGCTCGTGCTGGACGGGCTCCGAAGCCCCCCGCGAGCGGGCCGTCGCGGCCGGGGTCACCCCGAGGCTGCCGCTCCGCGGGTGACGCGGGGGTCTGTCCTGGGGGTCGGGGCGGGGTCGGGGGCGGGGTGGGGTGGGTTCTTGTGGACAACGTATTTACGAGCCCTGCTTCCGGAGACATGCCCTGCCTGGTCTGATACGGGGCTCACAAATACTCGACAAGTCCACAAGAACCCACCCCACCCCGCCCCCTCACGCGAACGGGCGGGGGTGGGCAGCCCCCCTCACGTGGATGGACCGGAGGGGCGGGCAGCCCCACCCCCTCCCGCGACCCTCACGCGGCTGAGGCGGATGGACCGGAGGGGGCGTGCCGGGGTGGGTTCTTGTGGACACTTACGTGTATTTGCGAGCCCCGTGTCCTACCAGGCAGGGCATGTCAGGTTCGGCGGGGCTCGAAAATATACGGTCCACAAGGACCCACCCCGGCGCGCCCCGACCCACGACCTCCGAACGCCGGCCGGTCAACCGCAGCGGACGCGGGACTCCGCCCAGTCCGCGAGACCGAACAACGCCCCGGAACCGACCCGTCGGACGACCAACCGCACCGTCCGCCGCCCCGAAAGATCCGCGTGCACCCGCACCCCCCCGTCCGCCGCCCCGATCTCCTTCGACTCGTACAGCAGCGACCCGTCCCCGTAGACGAGGAACCGCACCGCGCCGGAGCCGATCGACAGGTCGTCCAGCCCGGCCGTCGCGTCGAAGGAGGAGCAGGTGACGTTGAGGTCGACGGTGACGGCGGACGGGCTGTGCACGGTGACGCCGTTGTCGTAGGCGGTGCCGTCGATGACCTGATGGTGGCGCGGCCAGAACCAGCTGAGTACCGACGGTCGCAGGGTCGGTCCGGTGGGCTCGGTGCCGTCGCCGGGAAAGGCCCACGGCAGGGTGTTGACCCGGTAGACCTTCGACGGTGGGGGCGGGGAGGAGACGGGCGGTGTCGGCTGCTGCTGCGGTGGTGTGCGGGTGGGCGTGGGCTTGGTGGGCGGCGTGGGGGTCGGCCGGGGCGCGGGTGGCGCCGCCTTGTGCGGTGCGGGCGCTCGGGGGGTGGGCCGCGGCGACGGGGCCGGTGTGATGGTCGGTGCGGGACGGCGTGGAGTGGGCGCGGGGGAGGTGGACGGCCTCGCCACCACCTTGGGGGTGTGGTGGCCGTTGCCCATCAAGGTGGCGGCCAGCGCCACCCCGGTGCCCGCCAGGACCACACCGGTGGCCAAGGCGACCTTCGCGGGCAGGCCCAGCCCCTCGGAGAGCGCGGCCCCGCTTGCCGCCGTCCCCGAGGAGCTGGCAGACGCTCCCGCGGCGGCACCGGCCGCGGCCCCCGCGGCGGCGATTCCCGCGACCTTCGCCACGTACGCGGCCGCGAACCACCCGATGGTGGCAACCGGCAGCAGACCCTTCAGGCAGGCGTTGACGTCCGCGAGATCGGCCGCCGCCGCCCGGCACCGGGCGCATTCGTCGAGGTGCTTGCGCAGCTCCCGGTCGGCGCGCAGCCGCAGACCGCCCCGCGCGTGCGCGCCGAGCCGGTCCGCGTAGCGGGCGCATTCCCCGTCGGAGGCCAGCGCCGCGTTGACGTGCGCCTGTAAGTACGCCTGCCGCAGCCCCTCGCGCGCCCGGTGCGCCAGAACGGCGGTGGCGTTGGCGGTCAGTCCCAGCAGCGGCGCGACCTCGCTGGGCGACTCCTCCTCGACGGCCGTGTGCCACAGCACTGCCTGCCAGCGCTCCGGGAGCGTCTTGAAGGCCTGGACGGC
Organism: uncultured Actinomycetota bacterium; assembly: GCA_963737305.1. Lineage (GTDB taxonomy): Bacteria > Actinomycetota > Actinomycetes > Streptomycetales > Streptomycetaceae > Streptantibioticus_C. The sequence continues at coordinate 4,942,191 of CAVTRX010000001.1, forward strand.
CAGCGACTGGTCGGCCTCGTGCATGGCGGTCACGTCGGCGCCCGGATCCGTGGTCTCCCCGCGGGCGGACGCGCCGGCCGCGGAGGCGGCGAAGACGGCGAAGTCCTCGACGAGCTGTTCGCGCCGGGCGGTGTTGCCCCAGGCGGCGGCCACCCGGCGCACCGTCGTCAGCAGATAGGCCCGCACCGCGGACTCGGGCCCGCTGCCGCCGCGTACCGCCTGGAGCGTGCGGGCGAACACCTCACCGGTGAGGTCCTCCGCGGTGTAGGCGTCCCGGCAGCAGGTGCGTGCGTAGCGTCGGACGGATGCGGCGTGCCGGCGGTAGAGCTCTTCGTAGGCGCTGTCGTCGCCGCCGCGTACCAGGGCCACCAACTCGGCGTCGGACACGGGCTGCTCGGACCGGCCGGGGCGTTCGCGCTGCTGGGGTACGTGGTCGCTCGGCGGTTTGCCGGGCCGGGCGGTCCGGGGCGGTGGCGTGCGTAAGCCACCGGGTGGCGCGTCGGCGCCTCGGCCGCCGCGGCCCGCCGTGCCCTGTTCCGGCACCCGGCCATGGCGCCGACCGCCGCTCTCCCGCGGTGCGCCCGATCCCTCAGCACCCATCGCCACAGCCCCAGAACCCACCGATACGCCCCACTCGGCAAAGGGTGGCACACAGCGGTGATCCACGACCCGCCCGTGTGGGGAAACCACTCGTCCGTGGCCAATTCCCTTTCCCGGGCGAGGTTTTCACTCGTACGGGGAAGGCTTCCCGGTTTGGCAGCCGGACCGCGGGAGAGGCGCGCCGCTGGTGCGGCGCGCCTCCCGTCGGGCTACACCCTGCGGATGGCCGGGCGCGGACGCAGGCCCTCCAGCAGGATCTCCAGCAGCCGCGCGGAGGCGGCCGCCTGCTGTGCGGCGTCGGGCAGTGAGGGAGCCGCGGTGGCGATGACCAGCAGTACGTCGGCCACGGACACGTCCTGCCGCAGCTCGCCGGCCGCCCGTGCCCGTTCCACCAGTTCCCCGACCACCGACAGCAGCGCCACCACGCCGGTGTCCTCGCTGTCGGCCACGACCGGACGGGGTCCGGCGGACAGCGGTTCGACGACGCGTGACTCGCGCTGTGACGGCACCCGTACCCCGCCGACCGCGGCCGCCAGGTCCGGTTCCGGTTGCACCCGCAGCACCTGCGGCGGCAGCAGCCGCCCGGCGCCCGACGCCACCGAGGTGCGCAGGAAGCGCGACAGCGCCGCCCACGGGTCCTCCTCCTGGCCGAGCGCGGTGCGTGCCTGCTCGGTCAGCCGGGCGGTCTCCTCCTCGGCGATGCGCCGTACGAGGACGTCCTTGCTGGGGAACCGCCGGTAGACGGTGCCGACGCCGACCCGGGCGCGCCGGGCGACGTCCTCCATGGGTGCCCCGTAGCCGAGCTCCCCGAAGACCTCACGGGCGGCCCGCAGTACATGTTCCAGATTGCGCTGTGCGTCCACACGCAGCGGAGTGGCCCGGCCCGCGGACGGCATCATGAGCCGCTTTCCGCCGCCGTCGGCGCCGATCGCCACCGCCAACTGAGATTCCTGAATATGCATATGTGTATCCCCCGGATGTCACGTCTCCCCCCGGAGACTCCCCGCCCCACATGACGGCCGGAGCACGGTGCCGCCTCCGGCTACGTATAGCGGTACGAAGATAGTTGACCCCCGGTCAAGAATGAAGGGGGCCGTTCCACCCAGACCACCCCCGATCGGGGTACGCGGACGCCTTCGATGCGACGAGCGATCATGCTCGGTCCTGCCGACCTGTGGACAAACGCGAGGGTGTCGGTGCGTCATGGGAGGGTGAAGGAGCCCGTACGGATTCTCGTGGTCGGCGGTGGCTACGTCGGCATGTACACGGCGCTGCGTCTGCAGCGGAAACTCAAGCCCGGTGAGGCCGAGGTGGTCGTCATCTCGCCCGACCCGTACATGACCTACCAGCCGTTCCTGCCCGAGGCGGCGGCCGGGTCGATCGCCCCCGCCCATGTCGTCGTCCCGCTACGCCGCGTACTGGACAAATGCACGGTGATCGTCGGGGAGGTGCACCGCGTCGACCACGCGAAGCGCACCGTGACCGCGTCCACCCTCGCCACCCGGCACGAGGGCGGCGGTGACATCGAGCTGCCGTACGACGAGCTGGTCATGGCCCCCGGCTCGGTCTCGCGGACCCTGCCGGTGCCGGGACTCGCCGAGGCGGGCATCGGATTCAAGACCATGGAGGAGGCCGTCGGGCTGCGCAACCACGTACTCCAGCAGCTCGACATAGCCTCCTCCACCCGCGACGTGGAGGTCAGGGAGGCGGCGCTGACCTTCGTCTTCGTCGGCGGCGGCTTCGCGGGCGTCGGCGCGCTGGCCGAGCTGGAGGACATGGCCCGCTACGCCACCCGCTACTTCCACAACGTCACGCCCGACGACATGCGCTGGGTGCTGGTCGAGGCGTCGGAGCGGATCCTGCCGGAGGTCGGCGAGGAGATGAGCCGCTACGTCGTGCGCGAACTGCGCGGCCGCAACATCGACGTCCGCCTGCGGACCCGGCTGGACAGCTGCGAGCAGCGCATCGCCGTCTTCGACGACGGCACCCGGCTGCCGACCCGCACGGTGGTGTGGACCGCGGGCGTCAAACCGCATCCGGTGGTGGCCGCCACCGACCTGCCCCGCACCGAACGCGGGCGCCTGCGGGTGAAGGCCACCCTCCAGCTGGAGGGCACAGAACACGCCTGGGCCGCCGGTGACGCCGCCGCGGTACCGGACCTGACCGCCGACACGCCCGGCACCCACTGCGCGCCGAACGCCCAGCACGCGGTGCGCCAGGCCACGCTGCTCGCCGACAACCTGCTGGCCTGCCTTCGCGGTGGGCAGCCGGCCGAGTACCGGCACGCCTACGTCGGATCGGTCGCCCCGCTCGGCCTGCACAAGGGCGTGGCCCACCTGTACGGGCGCAAGCTCAAGGGCTACCCTGCCTGGCTCATGCACCGCGCGTTCCATCTCAGCCGGGTCCCCACCTTCAACCGCAAGGCCGGGGTGATCGCCGACTGGATACTCGCCGCACTGTTCAAACGGGAGATCGCCGCCCTCGGTTCGCTGGAGAACCCACGTGCGGAGTTCGAGTTCGCCGCGGGTCGCGGCGGACACCCGGACGCGTAACGCAGGCTGGGCGCGGCACCGACTGGCAACTAGGCTCCATCGGGTAGGGCCGAATCGGCACGCCCCGCCGCGCCGGCCCGGGGTGTTCCGGCACTCTGGTAGTCGAAGTGCCATGGCACTTCGGCGCATATCCGTACACATCCGAATATCGGGTCATCGGGGTCCGACCTACTCCGGTACGACAGCACGAGGCAACCATCCTGTGAATCTGACGCGCTGGAGCGCCCGCCTCTCCGGAACACAACGCCGCACCGCGGCCAAGCCCCCCGTGGGCTCCGCCGCCGTGCCCGCCGCCCGCGGTGCCGAGCCGGCCGGGACCGAACCGCACGCGGTCCTCGACCAGCTCTCCGTGCACGAACTGCTCGGCCAGGTCCCGGCGTTGATCGCCGTCACCTACGGCCCCCAGCACCGCACCGGCTACGTCAACGACGCCTACCGGCAGGTCTTCGGCCCGCGCAGAACCGGTGAGCCGGCCCGTGAAGCGCTCCCGGAGCTCGCCTCGCTCGGCCTGCTGCCCCTGATGGACCAGGTCTTCCGCAGCGGCAAGCCCCGTACCGTCAAGGCCCGCAAGGTCACCTGGGTCTGCCCGGCGGAATCCGACACCCCCGGCGAGAAGGGCGGCACGGGCCCCTCCGGCCCGTTGAGCGCGCTGGCCGTGCTGGGCGGCGCCGTCGCCTCGGGCGTCTCCGGCGGTCAGAGCGGCTCAGGGAATTCCGCCGCTTCCGGGGACGGGCCGCGGCACGGCTACTTCACGTTCACCTGCACACCGCTGCGCAACACCGCGGAGGGCGGGGTCGTCGTCTTCGCCGCCGACGTCACCGACCAGGTGCGCTCGGCCGAACGCCTGCGCACCAGCGAACGCCTCCAGCGCGAGGCCGCGGTCACCCTGCAACGCAGCCTGCTCCCGCAGGAACTCGAACAGCCCGACGACCTGCGCGTCGCCGCCACCTACCAGCCCGGCGGCACGGAGGCCGCCGTCGGCGGTGACTGGTACGACGTGATCACCCTCGGCGCCGGCCGCACGGCGCTGGTCATCGGCGACGTCATGGGCCGCGGGGTGCGCGCCGCCGCCGTGATGGGACAGCTGCGTACCGCCGTACGGGCGTACGCCCGGCTCGACCTGCCGCCGCACGAGGTGATCCAACTGCTCGACGGCCTCGCCGCCGAGATCGACGCGACGCAGATCGCCACCTGCGTCTACGCCGTCCACGACCCCAGCGAGGCCCGCCTCACCTACGCCTCGGCAGGCCATCTTCCGATCGTCGTACGGAACCCCGACGGCACGATCCAGCGGGCGGAGGGGCCCACCGGGCCGCCGCTCGGCACCGGCGGCTGGCTGCACACCTCCAGGTCGGTGGCGCTCGAACCCGGCTCCACCGCGGTGCTCTACACCGACGGCCTCGTCGAACGCCGCGACGCCGACATCGACGAAGGTGTCGAGGCGCTGGAGCGCGCCCTGGCCGGCGCGACCGGATCCCCGCAGGTCATCTGCGACCGGATGCTGCGCGCGCTGGGGGTCAGTTCCGACCACGACGACGACGTCGCCGTCCTGGTGCTCCAGCACCCCGAGCGTTCCGGCACGGACGCGGAGCTGTTCCGCAACGCCTCGCTCGACCTGCTCGGCGGCGTCGAGGCCGCCCCGCGCGCCCGTGCCTTCGCCACGGGGGTGCTGGCCTCCTGGCGCTTCCCCGTCGAACTGCGTGACCTCGGCGTGCTGGCGGTCAGCGAACTGGTCGCCAACTCCCTCCAGCACGGCACCCCGCCCATGCGGCTGCGGCTGCGCCGTACCGACCGCCGCCTGATCGTCGAGGTGACCGACGGCGACGACCACCTGCCGCGCCGCCGCCGCGCCGACCCCGCCGACGAGGCCGGGCGCGGCATCGCGATCATCGCCACCATCGCCTCCGGCTGGGGGTCGCGCCGCACCCTGGGCGGCGGCAAGACCGTCTGGTGCGAGTTCGCCCTGCCGATGGGCTGAGCCTTCGGCCGCCTCCACGGGCGGGCCGCTGTGCTCCCGGGACACGCCCGCTACGACGCGATCGTCAACTCTTCGGTCGCCGAGTGACTCGTCGGGGTGAAGCGAGTCGGCCGGTCCTGCGCGGCGGTGAGCCGTCGGCCGAGCCAGAGCGCCAGCGCGGTGATGCCCAGCGAGAAGACGACCAGCGTCAGGATGTACACGCCGTACATCCCGCCGCCCGCCAGCGCGCCTCCGACCGCCGGCCCGATCGCCAGTGCGAGCTGCTTCACCAGCGCGAACGCCGAGTTGTACTGCCCGACCATCCGTTCCGGCGCCAGATCGGCCACCAGCGGCGAGAGCGTCGGCGACAGCATCGCCTCACCCAGCCCGAACAGCGCGTACGTGGAGATGATCGCCCCGGTCGCCCAGGCCTGGTGGCCGTGGATCAGCCCGGAGACGCCGGCCATGACCCACGCGACCGTCCAGATCAGCCCCACTGCGGCGATCACCCGGCTGCGGCGCCGGCGTTCCACCGGCCGCAGCACCAGGAACTGCGCGATCACGATGACCGCCGTGTTGGCGGCGAGCGCGACGCCGAGCGTGGCGGGCCGGATGTGGGTGACCTGGGTGGCGAACGCCGACAGTCCCGACTCGAACTGCCCGTAGCACGCGAAGAACATCACCGCGCCGAGCACGCACAACTGCACCATCGACCGGTTCGCGAGCACCGCCCGCCACCCGCCGGGCACCTCGCCGCCGGGCGCGTCCTCGATCCGCGCCGTGCGCGGCAGCCGTACGGTCAGCACGATCGCGGCCAGCACCAGGAACATCGCGCCCTCGATGACGAAGAGCCGGGTGAACGACGCGGGGTGCGCGGTGTCCACCAGCAGCCCGCCGATCAGCCCGCCGATGCCGAGCCCGAGGTTCTGCAGGAAGAACTGCGTGGCGAAGGCGCGCGACCGGGTCGCGGGGGACGAGCACCACACGATCAGGGTGGCCAGCGCGGGCTGGATGACCGATATCCCGGCGCCCAGGACGGCGGACGACAAGATCGCCACCATGGCGTCGGTCGACACCCCGAGTCCGAACGATCCCGCCGCGGCGACCACCGACCCGGCGACCACCACGGGCAGCGGCCCGCGTTGGTCGATCATCCGACCGGTGAACGGCAGCACGACGAGCGCGCTGACGGCGAACGCCGACAGCACCACCCCCGCGGTGCCCGCACCAAGACCCCGTACCTGCGCCACGTAGACGAACAGGAACGGGACCGTGAAGCCGTTGCCGAACGCGCTCAGCGCGTTACCCAGCTGAATCCGGCGCAGCGCCGCGCCCATGGCCGTGGTCACACTCACCTACCTCTGGTCGTGCGGATGGTTGTACGAGCCAGTCGTACGGATCCGAAGAGTTGAAGTCTAAAGTTCGAATCTAAAATATACACATCCGAAGACTTAAGTACGAACGATTATCGTGCGATACTCGACACATGACCGAAGCCGACCAACCGGCCCCCCAGGCGACGGAGCTCGAGCTGGACGAGCAGATCGCCATCTACCAGCGCGAGTTCCCCGAGGTGGACCCGCAGATCGAGAAGGTCGTCTCCGCGTTGCAGCGCCTCAACCGGCGCATGAACGTGGCCTACGGCCGCCAGGTCGCCGAGCTGGGCATCAGCAACGCCGAGTGGGAGGTGCTCAAGGCGCTCGTCCTGGTCGGCAAGCCCTACCAACTCGGCCCCGGCGACCTCGCCAAGCGGCTGGGCCTGACGCCGGCCGCCATGACCCACCGCATCGACCGCATGGTCACCGAGGGTCTGGTCACCCGGGAGCGCGACGAGGCCAACCGGGTACGCGTCATCGTCGAGCTGACCGCCGAGGGCCGCGGCAAGTGGCTGGAGGCCATGCGCATGGCCGCCGGCTTCGAGGCGGAACTGCTCCAGGACCTGTCCGGCGAACAGCTCGGCACGCTCGGCGAGATGCTGGCGTGTGTGCTGCGCCGGGTCGACCCCGACGCGAGTTGACACGCCCTACCGCCGTCCGTAGTGTTCTCCGAGTTGCCCGGCGTGAGCGCCGATTCCGGTCGGTCCGCGGGTAGCCATTCCGAGAACACAATCGACTAGCTGTCGTAGCTTTGGTGTGCGTGTTTTCGAAATGAGGAACCGAATTCGCTCGATTAGACCGGGCGACGAGGATCCGCTAAAGTTTCACTCGTCGGAACGGCCGCAGGGCCGGAAAGACAAAACCCCGCCAGCGGGAATCGGGCCGGAAACGATCTGGTAAGCTGGTGAAAACGAAGGGAAAGCCCGGAGGGGCCGGAAACGGCACTGAAGGAAGCTTCCGTTCCTTGAGAACTCAACAGCGTGCCAAAAGTCAACGCCAGATATGTTGATACCCCGTCTGCGGATGGCATCGGAATTCTCCGATGTGGTTCGTGGATGTGGTTCCTTTGAAGAAAAAATATACAGCGAGGACGCTGTGCACGATCGGGGACTATTCCTCTCTGATTGTGCCGCTCTTCCGCGAATCAAGCATTCACGGAGAGTTTGATCCTGGCTCAGGACGAACGCTGGCGGCGTGCTTAACACATGCAAGTCGAACGATGAAGCCTTTCGGGGTGGATTAGTGGCGAACGGGTGAGTAACACGTGGGCAATCTGCCCTGCACTCTGGGACAAGCCCTGGAAACGGGGTCTAATACCGGATATG